>NZ_CP162670.1:0-4763888 GCF_020406815.2 Dickeya oryzae | reverse complement strand
GGCGGACTCCACTCGAACAAGGTCAATCAAGAAAAGGAACAGACGTTAGTTATGTAACTCATGATTTTTCAGGCACCCGGCTGCGCATGGACACTACTACGCCGGGGTGCGCCGCGCATAAGGCGGCTTTACCGTGACGATCCCGATCCAGAGATCGCTAGCGGGACGGCGGATCATAACCTAAACCACGAAAGAGATCTCCCCTTTCTACACAGTTTCGATCCTTTTTATCCACAGGCTCTTCTTATAGTCTGTGTCAAATTCCGCTTTTATTACGGGATACCCATAAGGTTACCCACAACCTGCCCTGGATCCCTTGCGGGTAGTAAGCATAGACGTAATCGACACGATCAGCGGTGACGCGGATCATGATCCCGCAGACAGGATCGCTGAGGGATCCTTGCGCTTTATCGCAGAGTCCGTATAATTCGCGGCCTGCGCGTAGCGCCTGTTTTCTGTGCTGAGCAGCTCATTTTATGTGCTGAACAAACAGAAAATCCGGGACCACCGGGAAGTTTCAGGCGGGTAAAACGCGGATGTTAATTGACTCGGGGCTGTACAATTATTACAATCCCGCCTCTTTATTATGCGATAGAGGCGTCGGTCACTTTTCACGCCGAGTAGCCAAACGCGTTTACTGTGAAGTCTTAAATCAAGTTTAGGTAGAAATCGCCATGAAACGCACTTTCCAACCGTCCGTATTGAAGCGTAACCGTAGCCACGGTTTCCGTGCTCGTATGGCCACTAAAAATGGTCGTCAGGTTCTGGCCCGCCGTCGTGCGAAAGGCCGTACTCGTCTGACTGTTTCCAAGTAATAAAAGCTAACCCTTCGAGTGGTTACG
Source organism: Dickeya oryzae (assembly GCF_020406815.2). Taxonomy (NCBI): domain Bacteria; kingdom Pseudomonadati; phylum Pseudomonadota; class Gammaproteobacteria; order Enterobacterales; family Pectobacteriaceae; genus Dickeya; species Dickeya oryzae. The sequence continues at coordinate 4,763,046 of NZ_CP162670.1, read as the reverse complement.
CTCGCTTTTCCCAGGGAGTTACGTCTGTTAACTCCCAGCCATTTCTCTTTCGTCTTCCAGCAGCCTCAACGGGCCGGCACGCCGCAGATTACCATCCTCGGTCGCCCGAATACGCTGGGACACCCTCGTATTGGCCTCACCGTCGCAAAAAAGCACGTCAGACGGGCTCATGAACGTAATCGTATCAAGCGCCTGACACGTGAAAGTTTTCGTTTGCGTCAACACGAGCTACCCGCGATGGATTTTGTCGTCATCGCTAAAAAAGGGGTGTCTGAACTGGATAACCGTACGCTAACGGAAGCGTTGGAAAAATTATGGCGCCGTCACTGTCGTTTGGCTCACGCCTGCTGATCGGCCTGATACGCGGGTATCAACGCTTTATCAGTCCGCTACTTGGACCGCACTGCCGCTTTCAGCCGTCGTGCTCCCAATATGGCATTGAGGCAATACGCCGGTTCGGCATGATAAAAGGCTGTTGGTTGACGCTCAAACGCGTATTAAAATGCCACCCTTTGAACCCTGGTGGTGATGATCCCGTACCGCCAAAACCCGACAATAACAGAGAACATTAACGATGGATTCGCAACGCAATCTTCTTGTCATCGCTCTGCTATTCGTGACGTTCATGATCTGGCAGCAGTGGGAAACGGACAAAAATCCACCCGCGGCCACCCAGACCACGCAACAGGCGAATGGCGCTGTAGGCGATGCAGCCAACCAGGGCGTACCAGCCAGCGGTCAGGGTAAACTGATCACCGTGAAAACCGACGTGTTGTCGCTGAACATCAACACTCGCGGCGGTGACATCGAAGAAGCCGACCTGCTGGCTTACCCGGCAGAACTGGGCTCCAACCAGCCATTCAAACTGCTGGAAACCACCCCGGCCTTCACCTACCAGGCACAAAGCGGCCTGACCGGTAAAAACGGCCCGGACAACCCGGCTAACGGTTCACGTCCGCTGTATACCGCCTCGGCAGATCGCTTTGAGCTGGCCTCAGGCCAGAACGAACTGCGTATTCCGTTGACCTATACCGATGCTAACGGCGTCAGCTTCACCAAAACCTTCGTGTTAAAGCGTGGTGAGTACGCGCTGAACGTGGAATACAGTGTCAATAACACCAGTGCACAGCCGCTGGAACTGACGCTGTTCGGCCAGTTGAAGCAATCTATCGATTTGCCGTCACACCGCGACACTGGCAGCAATAACTTTGCTCTGCACACTTACCGTGGCGCAGCGTTCTCTTCCAGCGACGATAAATATCGCAAATACAGCTTTAGCGATATGAAAGAGAACCTGAACATCAACACACAGGGTGGCTGGGTTGCGATGCTGCAACAGTATTTCGCTACCGCCTGGGTGCCAAACGCTGCCGCGAGCAATACGTTTTATAGCGCCAACCTTGGCAATGGCTTAGCCGCTATCGGCTTTAAGTCGCCTTCTGTTGTTGTACAGCCGGGTAGCCAGCAGAACCTGAACGCCACCTTGTGGGTTGGCCCGGAAATTCAGGACAAAATGGCCGCCGTTGCACCGCATTTGGACCTGACCGTAGATTACGGTTGGTTGTGGTTCATCTCCCAACCGCTGTTTAAGCTGCTGAAATTCCTGCACGGCTTTATCGGCAACTGGGGCTTCTCCATCATTGCCATCACCTTTATCGTGCGCGGCATCATGTACCCGCTGACCAAAGCGCAGTACACCTCGATGGCGAAAATGCGCATGCTGCAACCGAAATTGCAGGCGATGCGTGAGCGTATCGGCGACGATAAACAGCGCATGAGTCAGGAAATGATGGCGCTGTACAAGGCTGAGAAAGTGAACCCGCTGGGCGGCTGCTTCCCGCTGGTTATCCAGATGCCTATCTTCCTGGCGTTGTACTACATGCTGATGGGCTCGGTAGAACTGCGTCACGCGCCGTTCGCACTGTGGATTCATGACCTCTCGGCGCAGGACCCGTACTACGTGCTGCCGATCCTGATGGGTCTGACCATGTTCTTCATTCAGAAGATGTCGCCGACCACGGTCACCGATCCGATGCAGCAGAAGATCATGACCTACATGCCGGTTATCTTCACCGTGTTCTTCCTGTGGTTCCCGTCAGGTCTGGTGCTGTACTATATCGTCAGCAACCTGGTGACCATCGCCCAGCAGCAGCTGATTTACCGCGGGCTGGAAAAACGCGGGCTGCACAGCCGCGAGAAAAAGTAACCGGTTGATTGCCCAATCAATCTCATTATGAGGCGGTCACTGACCGCCTTATTTTTTTACAATAAGACAACCCCGTAACCGTGCCTGAAAACAGGCGAAAAGGCAGAGAGAACACCATGAGCCATACCGACACCATCGTTGCCCAAGCCACCCCGCCGGGACGCGGCGGCGTAGGTATTCTGCGCATCTCCGGCCGCCAAGCCTCAGCGGTAGCACAAGCCGTACTGGGTAAGCTGCCTAAACCGCGTTACGCCGATTACCTGCCTTTCCATGACGTCGATGGTAGCGTGCTCGATCAAGGCATTGCCCTGTGGTTCCCCGGCCCGAACTCCTTTACAGGTGAAGACGTGCTGGAACTACAAGGTCACGGTGGCCCGGTGATCCTCGACCTGCTGCTCAAGCGCGTCGTGGCGCTGCCGGGTGTGCGCATCGCCCGCCCCGGCGAATTCTCCGAACGGGCGTTTTTAAACGACAAGCTCGATCTGGCGCAGGCCGAAGCGATTGCCGATCTGATCGACGCCAGTTCTGAGCAGGCGGCCCGTTCCGCCGTCAACTCGCTGCAGGGTGTCTTTTCCTCCCGCGTTCATCAACTGGTGGAAGCACTCACTCACCTTCGAATCTATGTGGAAGCCGCGATCGATTTCCCCGATGAGGAGATCGATTTTCTCTCTGACGGCAAAATTGAGGCCATGCTCAATGCAGTAATAGGCGATCTGGAAGGCGTACGTGGCGAAGCGCGGCAAGGCAGCCTGCTGCGCGAAGGGATGAAAGTGGTGATTGCCGGTCGACCCAACGCCGGTAAATCCAGCCTGCTGAATGCGCTGGCCGGGCGCGATGCCGCTATCGTCACCGATATCGCCGGTACCACGCGCGATGTGCTGCGTGAGCATATTCATATCGACGGTATGCCGCTGCATATCATTGATACCGCCGGGCTGCGCGAAGCCAGCGACGAAGTAGAACGTATCGGTATTGAACGGGCGTGGCAGGAAATCGAACAGGCCGACCGGGTACTGTTTATGGTCGATGGCACCACCACCGACGCGGTAGAACCTGCGGCTATCTGGCCAGAATTTATGGCGAGACTACCAAGCCGATTGCCGATCACCGTCGTGCGTAACAAAGCGGATGTCACCGGCGAACCGCTGGGTATTGAAGAGGTAAATACTTACTCACTTATCCGCCTCTCCGCCCGAACGGGTGACGGTGTAGACCTGCTGCGTGACCACCTCAAACAAAGCATGGGATTTGCCAGCAACACCGAAGGGGGCTTCCTGGCCCGCCGTCGTCACTTGCAGGCGCTGGAACAAGCAGCGCAGCATCTGCAGCAAGGCCACGAACAACTGGTCGGTGCCTACGCCGGTGAACTGCTGGCCGAAGAGCTTCGACTGGCACAGCAGGCGTTAAGTGAAATCACCGGTGAATTCACCTCCGACGATCTGCTGGGGCGGATTTTTTCCAGTTTTTGTATTGGGAAGTGACATAGACGTACTCCCCCCCCAAAAACGTCCGGCGCCACTCGCCGGGTGTGACGTTAAACTGGCGGCGGAAGTGCTGACGCAGTGACGCTGCGGTGCCGAAGCCGACCTGTTCGGCGATGGCTTCGATCGACAACGTGGTGGATTCCAGCAATGTTTGGCTTTGTTGCAGGCGCTCGGCCATCAGCCATTCACCGACCGACATCCCGGTAGCCTTGTGAAACTGTCGGGTGAACGTGCGACGGCTCATTAGCGTCCGGCGCGCCAGGTCGTCGAGATGATAGGAATGGTCGAGGCGGCTTCTCAGGTAATCCAGTAGCGCGTTGATTCTGGCGTCCTGCGTCGATGTCGGCATCGGCCGCTCGATGAACTGTGCCTGACCGCCTTCACGATGCGGGGGGATCACCATTCTTCTGGCGATTTTATTGGCAATGACACTACCGTGGTACTTTCTGACCACATGCAGGCAACAATCCAGCCCAGCTGCCGTCCCTGCCGAAGTGATCAGCCGCTCGTCTTCCACGTATAACGCCTGTGTATCCAGCCGTACATCCGAAAAACGCTGCTGAAAATCCTGCGCGAACTCCCAGTGTGTCGCGGCGTTGCGCTGCGTAAGCAGCCCAGCCCAGGCCAGCACATAGGTGCCCAGACACAGCCCAACCAACAGACTGCCACGCGCATAGGCCTCGGCTAACGCCTCCAGCAACGCCGGATTCGGTGTTTCCTGTGGGTTACGCCAGTAAGGTACCACCACGATATCGGCTTGCGCCAGCGTATCCAGCCCGAATGGGGTATCAATCTGCAGCCCTTGTGCGGAACGCAACACCCCCTCTTCACCAGCGCAAAGACGCAACCTGAATAACGGTTGTCCCGGCAGTACATCGCCGAAGATCATGCAAGGCACCGATAAATGAAACGGGCTGAACTGATCGCAGGCGACCACCGCGACCGACGGAATAGGCTTACTCACATTACGTTCCTCCTGCGTTGTCACTGCCCGTTTTGTATACCGGCTACAGCATACAGGACTCGCCATCGGCCGGAATCAATACCCGATGCGACACGCCATGTTGCTGCACAAAATCCGCCAGAGCCTCACGACTCAACGCCGAATGGTTAACCGCTTCCATATGGCTGGCGATGAGGGTCGCATTCGGTGCGTGCTGCGCCACGCTCAGTACATCCTGCTGGTTCATGATGATTGACCCCTGGCCGACAATTTGTGCATCGCCGCAGTTGAGCACAATCACTTCTGGCACATAGCGACGCAGATTTTCCGCCACCTCCGCATTCCAGACGGTATCGCCCGCCAGATACAGCGTTTTTTCCTGTGGATGACGCAGCACGACGCCACACACCTGGCCCAGCCTCTCGCCCAGTTTTTCCATAATGGCATCACTGCCATGCTGACCCGGTGTTTTACTCAGCGTGATATCGCCAAAAGTACTCTTATCGCCAAAAGTACTCTGCTCGCTCAACAGCCGGACATCGCCAAACCCGGCGGCCCGAATCAGGCTTTGATCGTGCTCATGCTGGGTAAATATCGGTAATGATTTCGGCAGCCGGGTGGCGGCGACATCATCCCAGTGATCAAGATGCGTGTGGGTAACAATTACCGCATCCACACCGGCAAATAGCGCCTCCAGCGTGACCGGCAAGTCCACCAGGGGGTTACGCAGATGGCTGTTCAGCGTCCCCTCGAAACCGGGATAAGCGCCTTTGTCAGCCAGCATCGGGTCGATGAGAAATGTTTTACCGGCGAAGCCAATTTTGAGCGTCGCGTTTCTGATCTGGGTAATGTTCATAGCGGTATTCCTCTTTTTAAGACACATATGGCGGACTACCGTCATTCTGCTTAAAAAACCACATCACCAGCAGTGGCCCAAAGGTCATTTATCGCCAAGTTTGGGCCAAATCATTATTTTTCATTACACCGGAGTGCATTCACTCACTATCGATGCGCCAATTAATAATTATTGATAAATGAAACTACTTCGAATTTATTTACTGTGTTTTTAATAAGAAAAAATTGTTATCATTGAATGAATAATGGCGCTATTATCCACTCTGACAAGCACGTCGCCAATTTATGTTAACCGTCTCCTTTATGGACAAAGGAAATAGCATGACTAATTTATTAGCCAACCCGCTCAATTTAAATGGATTTGCTTTTATCGAATTTGTCACCGATGACCCGGAAGCACTGTCGACATTATTCATTTCTCTCGGATTTACCTGTGTTGCACACCATCGTCACCGTGCTATTTCGCTGTTTCGACAAAATAATATCAACTTCCTTGTGAATAATACCGCTACAGGTTTTCCGCGAACCTTTTTGCAGGAGCACGGTGCAGGGGCCTGCGGTATGGGGTTTTATGTCAAAGATGCGCACCAGGCCTATGAACAGGCGCTGTTGTCCGGTGCCAGACCTGTAGAACAGGCCGCCAACCCTGGTGACATTCAGGTACCGGCTATTGAGGGAATTGGTGGTTCAAAAATCTATTTCATCGAGAAATATCATTCTGATATCGATATCTTTGATATCGAATTTTCATTTATTCCCGGGGTGGAAAAAAATCCGAAAGGATTCGGGCTGCACACCATTGACCATCTGACTAATAATGTCTATCAGGGAAGAATGAATTACTGGTCTGAATTCTATAGCCGGATATTTAATTTCCAGCAAATTCGTTATTTTGATATTGCAGGCGAATACACCGGTTTGCACTCAAAAGCCATGGTCGCACCAGACGGAAAAATTCGTATTCCGCTGAATGAAGAAGCCGAAGGCAGCAATGGGCAAATCCAGGAATTCCTGCGTCGGTTTAATGGCGAAGGGATCCAGCATATCGCCATGCAAACCGATGATATTCTGACGACGCTCGATCAGTTGCGTCAGGCGGGATTACCGCTGATGACCGCGCCGTCCGATACCTATTACCAGATGGTGGAAGAGCGCCTACCTGGCCATGGCCGGGATACTGCCGCGCTGCAAAAACGCGGTATTTTGCTTGATGGCAACACCCATAACGGGCAGAAGAAACTACTGTTGCAGATTTTCTCGGAAACCCTCATCGGCCCTCTGTTTTTTGAATTCATCGAGCGGGATGGTGACGAGGGCTTTGGTGAAGGTAACTTCAAAGCATTGTTCGAATCCATGGAGCGCGACCAACTGGCGCGCGGGGAAATCAAAGTCACGACAGAAGCGGTCTAATCCCCCGCTTGTATCAGGTGCGGCCTTGCAGAGCAGCGCAAGGCCCCACGGTCTGAATACCGCTCATCTACCAGCAGCATTAGCGATTAGCGCAACGGATACTCCTGGCTATTCCTGTGCCAGTTGTTTCAGACTGTCACCTTCCAGCCGGTAGCGGATCCACTCGTTTTGTGGGGCAGCCCCCAGACTGTCGTAGAAATCGATGGCGGGCTGATTCCAGTCCAGCACACTCCATTCCAGCCGCCCGCAACCGCGTTCAACCGCCAGACGCGCAATGTATTTCAGCAACGCTTTACCCGCGCCATAGCCACGATAATGTGGCGAGACATACAAATCTTCCAGATAAATACCGTTGCGCCCAAGCCAGGTGGAGTAACTACTGAAGAACACCGCAAACCCTATTGGCTCGCCGTTCCATTCGCAGATCAGTGCCTCGGTAGATGCACCTTCACCAAACAGCGTTTGCTCAATCTCCTGCTGATTGGTCTTCACCTCATGCAGCGCTTTCTCGTACTCTGCCAACTCACGAATAAAACTCAGGATGGTGGCGGAATCCTGCTGCACCGCCCAACGGATATGTAAGGTCATAAGAAGATCCCAGTGAATCAAAGTGGAAACGATAACCGGGAAGTGAGAAACGGGAAAGAGAAAACGCCACCTTCCCGCATCGTCATATCAGTAAGACATCAGGACTCGTCGTCCAGACGCGAGGCTTGTCGGCTGCACACCAGCCATACACCGACAATAATTAGCGCAATAGCCAGCAGCTTGCCGGTACTAAACGTATCAGGGAAGATGGGCATCGCCACCGCCAGTCCCCATACCAGCACATAGCTGAGGCTCAGCAGTGGGTAAGCCCGGCTTAGCGGCAAAAAACGCAGGGCGTTAAACCAGCTCAGCATTGAGAATGCATACGCCGCCAGCCCCAACAGCACCGCCGCCGCCGCGATCGGTAATACCATCATGGCGAACATAAACGGCAACGGTTCCGTCAATGAGGGAAGCTGAGACATTCCCCATTTCATCGACAGCTGTGCCGCACTCACCAGCAACACGCTCAACAACGCCCATCCATAGCCTTTCACGCGCTCCCTCCCATCAAGATGACACCGATAACAATCAGCGCGATGCCTGCCCATTGCCGCAGGCTGATGGCTTCCCGCCATAGCCAACGTGCGGCCAGTGCAACCAGAATGAAATTCAGGCTCAGCATCGGATACGCCACGCTCACCGCCACACGTTGCAGCACTGCCAGCCACAGCAGCATTGCCAGCCCCAGTAACAACAGGCTTACTCCCATCCATAACAGAATATGGGCACGACGTGAACGGCCGCCGCTCTGCCAGCTGGCGGCCTGTTTCTGGCTAAGCTGACCGGCGCAGGTCAACAAACTGACCAGCAAAATCAGCAGGTAATTGATCATTGCTGGCGATACCACAATAAGGCAATACGCCCTTTACGGTCAGTGTAATCCGCAGGTGGTAATCCGGTGATCGGATCAGTTGCCGAAGAGAATATCAACACCAACGAGACATTACCTTCACGGCGATGCGCCGCCAGCCAGTCGGCAAATTCGCTGGCAGAGACCATGCGATCCGCGCTGTCTGGATACGACAAGCCATATTCCAGCTCACCCTGATTATCGTACATCAGAATATCGCTACGCTTTTGTTCCCAGGCCGCTGCCGACGCGATACCCACACTGTTGGCCAGAATGTAACGACTCTCTGCCAGGTGAGAGGCCACCTCCGGTGCGCGCAGAAACCACTGCGGATGTTTACTCTCCATCACTCGCTGCGGGATCGCCATGCCAACCAGCAACGCAATACCCAGCGGGCAGACCGCCGCCCAATGCCAGCGCGTTGCCGCCTGACGCGACGTCCACCAACCGATCAACCCCCAGAACAAAAACGCGACAACGCCCAACGCCACCTTGGCGCCTTCCTGAGGTTGAAAGAGCGGACGATGCGACAGCCCCCACGGGGCCAGTACCAGTACAACAATCAACGCACACAGCACACCAAACGCCAGATTGATCCAGCCGTTGACGGTGAGCATCTTCGGGCTAAGCAGCGTGGTGGCACGTCGGGCCATCAGAATCGCCAGAGGTGCGAAACAGGGCAGAATGTAAGTCGGCAGTTTTCCTTTGGCGATGCTGAAAAACAGGAATGGCATCACCACCCAGCCTAACAGGTAAAACGCACCGCTCTGCTGACGCCGCTCGCGCCACCCCTGTAGCAATGACGACGGCAGCAAGGCCAGCCACGGCAATACCCCCGCAACCAACACTGGTAGGTAGTACCAGAACGGCGCTTTATGCTGAGCATTCTTAGAGTCGGCGAAGCGCTGAATGTGCTCAATCCAGAAGAAGTAATGCCAGAAATCCGGCTCCTGGCGCGCGATAGCCAGCGCCCACGGTAGCGACACCACTACCGCACTGATAATCGCCAGCGGACCATACAGCAGCACCTCTTTCCAGCGCCGCTCCAGCGTCACCCACGGCAGCACAGCAATCACCGGCACCGCCAACGCCAAAAAGCCCTTGGTCATGAAGCCCATGCCGCACACTACGCCCAACAGCAGGTAACCACCGATTTTACTGCTGCGAGTAGTGGCCTGCGCGGCTCCCCAGAAACTGCACATCGCCGCCGCCAGCCACAAGGTGACGATGGGGTCGAGCACCGCATAGGTACCGATGCCATAGACCAAAAAACAGCTCAGGTAGATAGCCATCGCCAGCAGCGAGGTACGCCGCTGCTGCCATAACCGCTGTGTCAGCCAGTAAATCAGTCCTGCCGTCAGCAAGATGGAAAACACCGAACCGGCACGCACACCGGCGTTATTGTCTCCCAGCAGCCACTGGCCGATATTATTCACCCAGTAACCGGCGATCGGTTTTTCAAAATAGCGAATACCCAGAAAATGTGGGGCAATCCAGTTGCCGCCCGCCAGCATTTCCCGGCTGATCTCCGCATAACGGGTTTCATCCGGTTGCCATAACAGACGGCCATTGAGGGGAATAAAGTAGTAGAGCAGTAACAACGCCAGCCATAGCGTTGTTTGACGTGCGTATTTCATCAGGCCGCCTCCACGGTCTGCTGACACCCCAACCAGCCATCGCGTCCGGCGAGAGAACCCCGCACCACGCGTCCGACCGGCAACGTAGTGGTATCATCCGGCAGCAATTCACTGAGCGGACAAAAGCGAATGCCTTCCTGCTCCGCCAGAGCCAGCAACTCGCTGAACTGATCGCTCATCACAATACCTTCCACTTCGGCATGGATGGTATAGACCGGTGTACCCTGATCCTGATGGATTTTATCCAGAATATAGCGGTTGAAATCAGCGGCATTAGTTTCCCGGCCGACCGCTTCATCCCAGGTGGGCAACGTGACCGGAATCTGTACCGTACCGGTGCTGCCGTCGTTAAGTAACGGGCGAAACGGTGCCGTGCCGCGACAATCGCTGTTGTAGCGAAAGCCAAACCGCTGTTTGGCTTCGACGGCGGTTTGATCCGCACGCCAGCCTGCTACCGCGGAGCAGATGACCGGTTCGCCGGTAATCGACTGCAACGCGTCGTAGGCAAGCTTGATCTGTTGTTCCATTTTGGCCTGATCCCACACTCCAGCCCAGGTTTGCCAGGCGAAGTGATCCCAGGCGTGCAACCCGACTTCATGTTGCCGGGACGCGGCAACAATCGGGTCCGGCAGACCACGGCCGATCACCCGGCCCGGCCAGGCGGTGCCCGCCAGCAGGATATCCCAGCCATACAGCGATGCTGCGCGCGAGCGCAGCATCTTCCACAAAAATACCGGGCGGATCAGGCGCCAGAGATGGCGCCCCATGTTGTCGGGACCGACACTGAAGAAAAAGCTGGCCCGAACGCCATAGACGTCCAGCAACTCCAGCAAGCGGGGGACTCCCACCCGCGTGCCGCGCCAGGTATCAACGTCGATCCGTAACCCTACTTTTCTCATTCGCCGTCCTGACTGAATTGACCGGTTTCAACAGTCTGGAGGAAGAAGTCCAGCGTTTCAGCCACGGTTTTTTCCATCTCGATAGTCGGCTGCCAATGCAACAGGCGCTTGGCGTTGCGGATGCTGGGCTTACGATGCTCCACATCCTGATAGCCTTTACCGTAGTAGCTGCTGCTTTCTACTTCACGGAAACCGGCGAACGGCGGGAACTGGTTACGCAGCGGATGCTTCTCGAAGCTCTCCAGCAGCATTTCCGCCAGTTGGCGAATGCTCGCTTCGTTTTCCGGGTTACCGATGTTGATGATCTGGCCATCACATACGCCGTCTTTATTCTCAATGATGCGGAACAGCGCTTCGATACCGTCTTTGATGTCGGTAAAGCAGCGTTTCTGACGACCACCATCAACCAGCTTGATAGGCGAGCCTTCCACCAGGTTCAGGATCAACTGGGTGATAGCACGAGAACTGCCGATACGCGCGGCATTCAGGTTATCCAGACGCGGTCCCATCCAGTTAAACGGACGGAACAGGGTGAAACGCAGCCCTTCTTTTTCGCCGTAAGCCCAGATAACGCGGTCCAACAGCTGTTTAGATACAGAGTAAATCCAACGCTGTTTGTTGATAGGCCCGACAATCAGGTTTGAGTTGTCTTCGTCGAATACCGGGTCGGTACACATGCCGTACACTTCAGAAGTGGACGGGAAAATGATGCGTTTTTTGTACTTCACGCAATCACGAATGGTTTTCAGGTTTTCTTCGAAATCCAGCTCGAACACACGCAGCGGGTTGCGGGTATATTCGATAGGCGTGGCAATCGCCACCAGCGGCAGCACCACGTCGCATTTCTTGATGTGGTATTCGATCCACTCTGAGTGGATGCTGATGTCCCCTTCCACGAAGTGGAAGCGCGGGTTATCGAGGAAACGCTCGATAGCATCGGAGCTGATGTCCAGACCGAACACTTCGTAGTTATCTTCCTGCAACAGACGCTCGGTCAGGTGGTTACCGATAAAGCCATTCACCCCGAGGATCAGCACACGGGTACGACGCTTCACACTCACCACCGGCGAGTTGTTGAGGATAGCGCCGCTCACCAGACCCAGGCTTTGGGCCAGTTGCGCGCCTTGCAGATAAATACCGTTATCCCCCTGACCGGTCACGATCTCCAACGCGTCGTTACCGCAAGCAACCACCAGCGGTGACGTGCTCAGCACGGTGCCCGGTTTGGCAGCGGCAAAGTCAGTACGCACTTTCGCCTGCCAGATAATGAACTTGGTAGTACCGACAAAGCTAAATGCGCCCGGCCACGGCTCGGTCACCGCACGTACCAGGTTGTACAGCGCACGTGCCGGTTTCTGCCATTCAATGCGGCCATCTTCCGGAGTACGGCGGCCCACATAGGTAGCCTGGCTTTCGTCCTGCGGAATATCATTCGCTTTACCTGCCGCGATAGCCGGCAGGTGGTCTTGCAGCAACTGGCTGGCGACGTCACGCAGCTTATGATGCAGACTCAGCGCGGTATCGCTTTCGTCGATAGCAACACGCTGTTGTGCCACGATATTACCGGCATCGGCACGCGCAACCATACGGTGCAGGGTGACGCCGGTTTCAGTTTCGCCGTTAACCAGCGCCCAGTTCAGCGGTGCCCGGCCACGATAACGCGGCAGCAGCGAACCATGCAGGTTGTACGCGCCATGGGCTGCACTTTGCAAAATAGCGTCGCTCAGCAGGTGGCGATAGTAGAAGGAGAAAATCACGTCCGGCGACATCGCGGCGATGCGCTCCACCCACAGCGGGTGGTTGACGTCTTCCGGCGCGAATACCGGGATACCCAGTTCCGCTGCGGTACGGGCTACCGATCCAAAAAACTGATTTTCCGCGGGATTATCCGCATGGGTAAATACCGCTTCTACGGTATAGCCCGCCGCCACCAACGCGCGGAGTCCCACGCAGCCAAAATCATGATAGGCAAAAACAACTGCTTTCATTCTTCATTGTCCTGTTCAGAAAATCGTGGATCATTGCCAACAATACGTTGAATAAAATAGCGGGGACGCGCGCGAACATCGTTGTAGATTCGTCCGATATATTCCCCAAGTAGCCCCATGCCGACGAACTGGGCGCCGATAAAGGAAAACAGGATGGCAAACAGTGTGAACACACCGTCCGCTGCCCAGGCTGCGCCGAAAAACAGACGCATCAGAATCAACAACAGCGCCAGCGTGAAACCGGAAATCGCAATGACGCTGCCCACAACGCTCAACAAACGCAGCGGTGTCGTTGTCAGGCAGGTCACCAGGTCGTACATCAGGTTAATCAGTTTCATGAAGCTGTATTTGGAGTCACCAAACTCACGCTCAGAATGACGCACCAGAATTTCAGTCGTGCGACGGGCGAAGGTATTAGCGAGAATCGGGATAAACGTACTGCGTTCATGGCAGTGCAGCATCGCGTCGATGATATGGCGGCGATAGGCACGCAACATACAGCCGTAGTCATTCATCGCCTTGCCGGTAGTACGCTGAATCAGGTGGTTGATCATGCGGGACGCGGTTTTGCGAAACCAGCTGTCCTGACGATTCTCACGGATGGTGCCCACCACGTCATACCCTTGCTCCGCCGTGCTCACCAGTCGGGGAATCTCTTCCGGCGGGTTTTGCAAGTCGGCATCCAGCGTGATGATAAGATCGCCCGATACATGGCTGAACCCCGCCATGATCGCCGAATGTTGGCCGTAGTTACGATTGAGGATCACCGCCACCACATGGCTGCCCGGTGCCTGCGCGGCTTCGGTCAGCATTGCGGCTGAATTGTCGCTACTGCCATCATCGACCAGCAGGATTTCATAATCCTGGCTCAGTTGCTCACAAGCGGTGGCAGTACGACGAATCAGTTCCGGCAGGCTTTCCTGCTCGTTGAAAACCGGGATCACCACCGAGACTTTATTAATTGCTTCCATGTCTGACATCAGTGTTTCCCCGCCAGTTCAGTCAACGCCTCTACCACCCTGTCCACATCCTCGTCATGCATATCCGGGAACAGCGGCAGGGAGCAGATACGCGCTGAGTTCCAGTCGGTATTCGGCAGATGCAGGTTAGTGAAACGCTCACGGTAATATTTCTGGGTATGTGCAGCGCGGAAATGCAAGCCGGTGCCGATATTACGCTCTTTTAACGCCTGCATCAGGCCGTCGCGATCGATACCGCAACGCGCTTCATCTACCCGAATAATAAACAGGTGCCAGGCGTGCTGATGCGGCCATGACGGCAGCGACAGCGGCTGGAATGGCAATGATGCCAATTTTTGTAGATAGCGCTGGGCCAGCGCTTCGCGGCGGGCATTATTAGCAGCAAGTTTGTTCAGTTGTACCAGCGCAATCGCCGCACTGATATCCGGCAGGTTGTATTTGAAGCCCGGCGACACCACTTCCGCCTGCGGCGCACGTCCCTGCACCATGCGATCAAAGGCATCGACCGCCAGACCGTGGAACTTGAGGCTACGAATGCGGTTGGCCAGTTCGTCGTCGTCCGTTACCACCAGACCGCCTTCAGCGCAGGTCATATTTTTGATGGCATGGAAGGAGAAAATCGCCGTACCTTCGCCGCCGACGTGATGACCACGGTAGTAAGTACCAGCCGCATGGGCTGCATCTTCAATTACCGGAATGCCATGGCGACGACCGATGTCTCGAATCGCGTCGATATCCGCTGGCGCGCCAGCATAGTGAACCGGGATAATGGCTTTGGTTCGGGGAGTAATGGCCGCTTCAATCGCTTGTGGTGTCACCATCAGATTGTCGCGATCCACATCCACCATGACCGGTTCAGCACCGAGCAGAACGATCATATTCAGGGTGGAAACCCAGGTCAGCGACGGTGTAATAACCTCATCGCCCGCGCCGATCCCCAGCGCCATCAAGGTGACATGCATGCCACCCGTCGCAGAACTCACGGAAATGGCGTGTTTCGCACCGGCCAGTGCAGCAAACTGTTGTTCCAGTTCCTGATTTTTAGGGCCAGTGGTAATCCATCCGGAACGGAGAACCTGCTCGACTGCGGCAAGCTCTTCCTCACCTAACGCGGGGCGTGAGAAAGGTAGAAAATCAGCCATGTAAAAATTCACTCTCAGGTTAAATCGATGATTGTTGGTATGGCGAGATAATATTTTAAACGCTCTGGTAACACCGCCGTCCCGCCATCAGAATCGAGTCTGGGGATAAACACGTCAGGGGAAACCACTCCTTAGGTCCTTGCGCAGCATAAGTAGAAAAGCAATCAGTGACAGACTATGGCTATCAATAATATCACCTGTCTGACAATTAGCAGACGAGCATAACGCAGATTTCTTAGTTGAATATTAAGACGCTTTTTTTCAGGCGATGTTCAACCCGCAAGACCACAATTCACGGTGCAAACGCTATTCTGCTATTCGCAAAACAAATCCACTCTATGGGAGGATAACAAGCTATGCTTAAACCCATCATCAATAAAAATAAAGTTCAAGATGATAGTCACGCATATAAGCACACGAAATATAATATTTTTTCGTGATAAACATCACGCAGACATCAAAACAAGACAATAATTACGATTTCTTGCAATATTATTAATGCCCATCGAAATAGAAATAAATCTTATTTATACCGATTGCTTATCTTGCTATGAAATTTACCAGACTGCACAATGCATTGCGAAATAGTAAACAGATAGAGCACGTTACTTTCACTTCAGCCGCGACCGCTCTCTCGATTTTCCCTCATATCCTTTAATTATCATGAACAAAGCATAGCCAGATTTTATGATATGACAACCAGACATGGGTAGTTTTAAGAATAAGTATCTTCTTAGAAGATAGTCGCGGGCTAAATATAGCTTGCATAAAAAAGCCAGGCATGGTATTAGACCTGGCTTTTTAAATAAAAGACAAGAAATTATTTAGTTTCTTTGCCATACATCGGCGAACGTGGGCCGTATAACAAAGAAGAAGGACCACCAGCCGTCAACAAACGCGCACTGGTGATGCCAGCAATGTCATGACCTTTGTCAGTCACACTATTCGCAATCTGTGCAACCGCAGCCTGAACCAACAAACCAACAATGCCGCCATTAGAATTATTCGACTGTTGTTCACTGGTGGAAGCAGTAGCGCTACCTTTCCAAATTTCTTTACCATTACGCAGATCCACCAAGCGAGCGCTTGCTGTCACGCGGGTTTCACTATCAACAACCATGTACTTTGAACCATAATCAGTGATATCAAGGTACAATGCTGCATCCGCGCCGAAAATCTGGTGCAGTTTCGCCACACTGACAGCCTGAATATCCTGAGCCGTCGTCAAACCGTTCTGTTTAAACGTTTCGTCCGTCACTGCAACAGGCAGCACATAATATCCAGACTCGGCTAACGGGTAGGTTACCTGACTAAGAAAACTGGAGCCTGCTTTCACATCAGGAGAATGATTCAGCGGTGGTAGTACCAGGATAGTTCTAGGTTTACTTTGTTTGAATGCAGTGTAGTCATAAGGTTGCGGCTTGGCACACCCTGTAAGGACCAGCACACCCATCAGGCTGATTAATGCTAAGAAACGGTTCATTGATTATTTTCCTTTATTCTTGCTCAACAGAAAGTCCATGAAGGGGGCGGATTCAGGGAATAATGATTTTTCCGTCTCGAACTGCTGACGGGCATCCACACCACGACCGGTTTTGGCATACAGCAGACCAAGTTGAGCATGTAATCCTGGCGGCACGGGTTTATTCTGTGATTTAGCAACGTCTATCGATTTCTGCAACGACGCGATCTGCTCCTCTGGACTTGTCTTATCTTGCTGATAATATTGATAAATTGCATTCTGATAATTATCCCAGCTATAGATAGTCTTAGGAGAGGAAGCACATCCTGCCAGCAAAGTCGCCGCCAACAACAGCACAGTCTTTTTATTGAATAACATTATTATTTTCCCGTTCTTTTAATTCGATGGACGCCAGGCGCCGCTTTCAATACCAGCGACCAGATTGTTGACCGCTTCACGAATCGCTAAATCCAGCACTTTGCCATTCAGTGTTGAGTCATAACTGGCCGTACCGCCAAATCCAACGATTTCGCGGTTAGACAGCGCATACTCCCCCGCCCCTTGAACGGAATACACCACTTCAGAAGTCTGAACATTCACGATGTTCAACGTGGTCTTGGCATAAGCAATCTGGGATTTACCTCTTCCCAAAATCCCCCACAGTTGCTGATCACCGACTTCCTTACGGCCGAACTCCGTAACGTCGCCGGTCACAACGTAATTAGCGCCTTTTAATGTTTGTGTCTGACCTTTAATGCCAGCTTCTGTTTTCAGCTCGTCCATGTTGGTACGATCGAGCACATTAAAACGTCCTGTTTGCTGCAAATGGCTGACAAGAATGGTTTTAGCCTGATTGCCTAAACGATCTACACCATCGGAGAAAATGCCATTCATATAGTTGGTACGATTTTCAAACTTCCCAACTGAAATCGGGCTGCGGACGCCTTGATAAGACGTGTTGTAGGAGGCAACTTTAGGTGTTTCCACGGTACGTGAAGACTCTGTGGCACATCCGCCCAGCAAGGTGGCGGAAATGACCATAGAACAAAAAACGACCTTTTTATTCATAGACCAATCCCTTATTTAATCTCTTGTTATACCGTTTAGCGTTCATCATGAAGAGGCGGATACCCGACTGATAGCGCCAGCATCCAGCTAACGGCGGAGACTATTATGCTTAACGTAAAGATAAGTAACCACATATTTCACGCACAAAACTAATCGATTATCATTAAAAAATATAAATATGTTCATGGGTATTGTTCAGGTAATAAACCTTCCGCTACTTATTGTTCTTCAGTAAAAATTTCCATCTTTTTTGATAACTGCATGAAATTTTTTGGTTATTTTTACCTCACTTTATCTGTTCTATATCAAGATTTACGCCGATCCGAGCCGTTAGGATAAACGTCATTAACTGAGGGGATCGTTATTTTTTCTCCTGACGAGACAGGTACCAGGCCCCTTCCAGAATCACTTTTTCAGTGACCCGCTCAGACTGATTTCGTCTCTTTTCTTCTGCCCCGGCAGACAATGCCGACGTCATACAGCCTGTAATCACAACAGACATCCCGCATCGATTAAGTTAGTGAATACTTACTTAATTCGATAAGGGCTCGCCTGAAAATGTGTGCGGGTCATAAGCACACCCATGCTGTACATGTCGGGAGAGGATATGAATCAGTTTGTTATCGCAAATGCGAAGGATTGTATTGGCTGTAATGCCTGCGAGATTGCCTGTGTGATTTCCCACAATCACGGGCGTTATCCGGAAAACAGGGAAGATTTTCACCCCCGAATCAGGGTTTATCATCAGGGTGATCAACACACGGCGGTCACCTGCCGCCATTGTGAGGACTCACCTTGTGCCAGGGTATGCCCCACACAGGCGCTGGTCAGAAAACAAGACGGTATTCAACTGATCGCCGAAAAGTGCATTGGCTGCAAAACTTGTGTACTGGCGTGTCCGTTTGGTGCCATCACCGTCGAAAATCAGGCGCAGGGTGCCAGCGCGCATAAATGCGATCTCTGCATCGGTCGCCCGGAAGGGCAAGCCTGTGTAGAAGCCTGTCCCACACAAGCGCTTCATCTTGTAAGTGAACACTCACTTGAAGAGCAACGTAGGGAAAAGCAATTGCGTATGGCGCAAACCGGTATCCCCGGCACGCCGCGGGCTATTCCCACCTTTGCCGCCACGGCGTGCCGTCCGCTGGACAATAGGAAGCACTGGCCACGCCGGGATGCCGTCAAAAAACCGCTGGAAGAACGGGTCGCCACGTTTAACGAAATCTATCATGGCTTCGACGCCGAACACGCTCACGATCAAGCCAGCCGCTGCCTGCATTGTGGTCAGAGCGCCATCTGCGAATGGACCTGCCCACTGCACAATAACATCCCCGCGCTACTGCAACTGGTGCAGGAAGGACGCATTCTCGATGCCGCCGAGTTGTCACACCGTACCAGCAGCTTGCCGGAAATCTGCGGTCGGGTCTGCCCACAGGACAGGTTATGCGAAGGTGCCTGTACGCTGGGCCGGGGTTATGGCGCCGTAACTGTCGGTAATATCGAGCGCTATATCACCGATACCGCGATGAGCATGGGCTGGCAGCCAGACCTAAGCCGGGTTACCCCCACCGGCAAACGCGCGGCCATCATCGGTGCCGGACCAGCAGGCCTGGCGTGTGCCGACGTACTGGCACGCCACGGCGTACAGGCGGTGGTCTTTGACAGGCATCCTGAAATTGGCGGGTTACTGACCTTCGGTATTCCGGCTTTCAAACTGGATAAATCGGTGTTGGCACGGCGTCGGGAAATATTCAGCGCGATGGGGATCGAATTTCGCCTGAATACCGAAGTCGGCACCGATATCAGTATGACGCAGTTACTGGCGGAATTTGACACGCTGTTCCTTGGCGTCGGCACCTACCGCTCCATGAAAGCTGGTCTGGAAAATGAGGATGCCCCCGGCGTCTATGATGCGCTACCGTTCCTGATAGCCAATACCAAGCATGTGATGGAGTTACCGGCATTACCCAATGAGCCTTATGTATCAATGCAAGGTAAGCGAGTGTTGGTACTGGGCGGCGGCGACACCGCGATGGACTGCCTGCGCACGTCGATTCGTCAGGGAGCGACCTCCGTTACCTGCGCCTATCGGCGTGATGAAGCCAACATGCCGGGCTCACGTAAAGAGGTGAAAAACGCCCGTGAAGAAGGCGTGGAATTTATCTTCAATGTTCAGCCACTCAAGATTTACCTGAACGATGATGGGGCAGTTTGCGGTGTCGGCCTGATTCGTACTGAAATGGGTGAACCGGACGCCAGCGGTCGTCGTCGGCCCAAACCCGTGCCAGGCTCTGAATTCGTGCAGCCTGCAGACGCGGTGATCACCGCATTTGGGTTCCAGACGCACAGCATGCCGTGGCTACAACATGCCCATATCTCGCTGGACCGCTGGGGCCATATCACGACGGCACCTGTTGATGACAGATACCCCTGCCAGACCAGCCATCGGCAGGTATTCGCTGGCGGTGACGCGGTGCGGGGCGCTGATTTGGTAGTCACCGCTATCGCAGATGGTCGTAAGGCTGCACAAGGTATGCTGCGAGTGATGGGGCTGGAGAGTCAGGACATGTCACTGCCGGTCAGTACGATGGCACAACAGGAGAATCGGTTATGAATCAGTTTGTGATCGCAGACGCCGCCAAATGTATTGGTTGTCGCACCTGCGAGATTGCCTGTGCTGTCGCACACGCCGGTGGCAACCAACAAAAATTGAATAAATCGCATTTTTTTCCGCGCCTTAAAGTAATAAAAAATGCTAACGTGAGTACACCAGTACTGTGTCATCAGTGTGAAAACGCCCCCTGCGCCAGCGTTTGTCCGCACGATGCGCTGGTGCGGCATCAAGACAGTATTCAGGTAATTTCATCGCGGTGTATTGGCTGTAAAAGTTGCGTAATCGCCTGTCCGTTCGGCGCCATCGATGTGGTGACGCCCGCATTCGACGGCGAAACATCTGCCCCCTCGCTATCAGGCAGTGAAGTTCATAAATGCGACCTGTGTATCGGCGTTGCCGATAGCCCGTCCTGTGTTCGTGTGTGCCCAACATCGGCCTTAACACTGGTAACACCGCAGGCGCTGGCCGAGCGGGTTTATGAAAAGCAGCAATGCTCTGCATGGAATCACGCAGATATCCGTCTGCGCTGAAGTCTTTATTTGCCCGTGATGCCAGGATGCGTTCACGGGCATGCCGCACTGTGTTGACATGATGTGATGTCAGTCCGATTTTGTTTCAAGCAAAATAAAATCAGTTTTAATAAAAAGTGCTTTTTGACGTATTCTGCTTAAACAAGGATAATTATCGCCGATTTCTCCGTCAGTTTTTCTTTGGCACGGATATTTGTCTGACCATTTGCGTCGGAAGTAAACTTCACCGAGCAGTTATTCTACTAAAAATTATCAGGTTTTTTTCGTTGGCATCATGGAGTGAATATGACCTGTCATTTCGTCAGGTGGGCAAGCACGGAAGCGTTACCCGATCTGCAACGGTTATCGGATGACCTGATTTCATCCACGCACAGCTTTTCAGTGAAACGCCGCGAGCGTTATCTGAAGAGCCGCGCGCTGTTGGCAGAAATGATGTTTTATTTTTTCGGTTATCCAGTACTTCCACCTTTAATGGTCTCGCCTAATGGCAGGCCTTGTTTTGTCGATCCGCATCTCCCCGACTTCAGCCTTGGCTACGCAGGAAATACCATCGCAATCCTGCTGAGCGAAGAAGGTAAAGTGGGAATGGATGTGGAAATTGTCCGCGTCTGGAGTCGTGAAACGCCCCCCCACCTGCAAACACAGACCCACGCAGAAAAAGCCTGGATTGACGCTCAGATAGATCCGCTGGAAGCGGCTACCCAACTGTGCACCATCCGTCAGTCGGTACTGAAAATTCCCGGCTTCAACATCGGAGGGCCGGAATCGCTCAAATTGCATCCCGCCTCAGGTCGCCTGCGCTCCCGGCATATTCCGGATGTGGAAGTGATAAGCGACATCGATGATTACCTGGCCTGGGCTTGCGCCCATACCCCGCGTCTTGATCGCTTGGTGATGTGGAATTACACCTCGGCTTACGGCATGCGCAAATCCGGTGAAATCATCCAGCAACAGCGTCAGTCGCGGCGTTATATCAAACTCAGCAGCCACGCGACGGAAAACGCGTTTGCGCAGTATGTGATGTGACAGGCAAGGCAAGGCAAGGCAAGGCAAGGCAAGGCAAGCGCAGGAAAACATTCCAGCAATGACATCATCAATAGCGAGCCGGGTTACCCCGGCTCACCGATGATTAGTGGGCGTCGATAAACACGATCTTCAGCAGGAACAACACCGCAACAACAATCACACACGGGCTGATGTCGCGCCAGCGACCCGTTGCCGCTTTCATCACCGCATAGGAAATAAAGCCCAACGCGATACCTTCTGTGATCGAGAAGGAGAACGGCATCATCACGGCAGTCACAAACGCCGGTACGGCTTCGGTCAAATCGTCCCAGTTGACGCGGGCCAGACTGGACGTCATCAGCACACCAACATAAATCAGCGCACCCGCGGCTGCATAGGCCGGTACCATCCCAGCCAGCGGCGACAGGAACATCACCAACAGGAACAATATCCCCACCACGACGGCTGTCAGGCCGGTACGGCCACCGATGGAAACACCGGAAGAGCTTTCGATATAGGCAGTCACGGACGACGTACCGATAAATGACCCTACCACCGAACTGATACTGTCGACATACAGCGCCTGTTTCATCTGCGGGAATTTACCGCGAGCATCCACCAGGCCTGCTTTATCAGTCACGCCAATCAGCGTGCCGGAAGAGTCAAACAGGTTCACCAGCATGAAAGAGAAAATCACCCCGGACAGACCGATATTCAACGACCCGGCCAAATCAACCTGCCCGACGACATTGCTGACGCTCGGCGGCATGGAAAATACGCCGGTAAATTTCACATCCCCCAACAGCGCGCCCAGCAGCGTGGTGACCGCGATGGAGATCAACACCGCCGCATGAATATTGCGCGACGCCAGCACCACGATAATGAAAAAGCCCAGCACCCCCAACAGCACGCTATGTGAGGTCAGCTTGCCGACCGACACCAGCGTTTCCGGGTTCGGCACGATAATCCCAGCGTTTTTCAGGCCAATCATGGCGATAAACAGACCGATACCGCTGGCGATACCCAAGCGCAAACTGAGCGGAATATTGGCGATCATCCAATAGCGAACCTGGAATACCGTCAACAGCAGGAACCCTACCGAGCCCCAGAAGATAGCGCCCATCGCAACCTGCCACGGCAGGCCCATGGTGCCGACCACAACGAACGCGAAAAAGGCGTTCAGGCCCATGGCAGGTGCCAGTGCAACCGGCAGGTTAGCCAGCAAACCCATGAAAATACTACCAAAAGCAGCGATAAGACAGGTGGTAACAAACACCGCTTTGGTGTCCATTCCGGCCGCGCCCAGAATCTGCGGGTTAACGAAAACGATATACACCATCGTCAGGAAAGTCGTGAACCCGGCAATGGTTTCAGTACGAACGGTGGTGCCGTGTTGCTTCAATTTGAACACGCGCCCCAACAGCCCTTGCTCAGCAACGGAACCAGACTGAGATTTATCCATGATAAATGACCCAAAGAGAAGAAAGGAAAGATAATCGCCCGGTATCCTATACCAAAATACGGAGCAGTTAACGCACCCGTCGGCTTTTTTTTCCCAGCGATAACTATTTTCTATATCTCCTGCCTGTTCGCTGCGTTTTCCCCTTACTTCCTGACGGGAAAACGTTTGTCCGCTACAGAAGTCACACCCCGTAACCTGCTTATTTGCGCAACCATCGCATTCTCCAGTCAGTCAGGTAAAGTGGGGGTTTTGGTCCCCTGATAAGGAACGCCCATGTCCCGGATTGAATGCGTATTTTTCGACTGTGACGGTACGTTGGTCGACAGCGAAGTCATCTGCTGCCAGGCCTACATCAATATCTTTATTCCCCACGGCGTACAGCTACCGCTGGATGAAGTCATCAAAACCTTTAAGGGAATGAAGCTCTACGACATTATCGACTGCATCAGTGAACGTTTTGGTCTGACGGTTTGTGTGCAAGACATGGAGCGTCATTTCCGTCAGGAGGTCGCGCGGCTTTTCGATCTTTCACTACAGCCGATCCCTGGCGTGAAAGAGGTACTGACAGCGCTTCGGACGCCGAAAGCGGTCGTCTCCAATGGTCCGGTCAGCAAAATGCAACATTCACTCGGGTTAACTGGCTTGTTGCCGTTTTTTGGCGAGCATCTATACAGTGGCTACGACATCGGTAAATGGAAGCCGGACCCGGCGTTATTGCATCACGCCGCACAACAGATGGGGGTAACGGTGGAAAACTGCATTCTGGTGGAGGATTCCGTCTCCGGCACACAGGCTGGCATCGCCGCCGGGATACCGGTGTTCTACTACTGTGCTGACGAGCATAACGCGCCTATCCATCACCCGTTGGTGACGATGTTTCACGACATGACCCAGCTACCCACGCTGTGGCAGGAAAAGGGATGGTCGTTGACGACAGCCCCTTGATGCTACCACAAGCCTGCCCTGCCTGATGCGTCAGGCCACTTCACGCAATGGGGATTCGGGTACGCCAGTTGCCCGCCGTCGCCACACTCGCCAGCGACGGGCAGGTTTCGGCCCGGCGTGAAAACGCCGACTGACCCCCTGCGCCAGCAGATCCAATGACAGACAAAAAATAAAATAGACCAGCGCGATAAACAGAAACACTTCTGTTGGGTAAACCATACTGCGGTTATTCACCTGCGTTGCCAGAAACGTCAGTTCACCGACACCGACAATGTAAGCCAGCGATGTGTCTTTAATCAGGGAAATCCACTGATTGATGAACGACGGCACCATCATGCGCAGTGCTTGCGGCAATACGATATGCCACAGTGTTTGCCAACGCCCCAACCCGAGCGACATCCCCGCCTGCCACTGACCCAGGCCTATCGCCATGATGCCCGCTTTCACGCCATGTGCCAGATAAGCCGACGCGATCAGCGCCAGTGCACATACCACCGTCGTGATTTCGGGGATATCGACGCCAAACACGATAGGCAACAGAAAGTAAGTCCAAAAGATCAGCATGATCACCGGAATTGCCCGGAAAAACCCCAACACTACAGCCAACAACCCGCCAGCCCAGCCGCGCAACATCGCCAGCGCAACCCCCAGCACCGTTCCCAGCATTGCCGAGGTCAGTCCGGCCATCAGGCTAAGCACCAACGTTAATGCTGCGCCCCCCAACGGGCCATCAGGATAGGTGCCCCACATCAGGTAGCTAAAATTGTCGCGAATGATTGAAAAATCCATCTCAATGCCCCCTGACTGGCTGCCGATGCTGACGCCACTGTCCCCAACCTTCCATCAGGGCAATCACCGCGATATACAGCACTGTAGCAACGCCAAACGCCTGAAAGGTGCGCAGCGTTTCCGTTTCCACCTGCCGGGAGGCGTAAGACAGCTCTGCCACACCGATGGCCATCGCCAGCGATGAGTTTTTGACAACGTTCATATACTGACCGAGTAACGGTGGCAGAGCGATACGCAGCGCCTGTGGCAACACCACATAGCGCATCGCCTGCCAGCCAGTTAGCCCTAACGCGCAGGCGGCATACTTCTGACCGCGCGCCACACCAGCGATACCGGCACGTACCTCTTCAGCGATAAACGCTGCAGAATACAGCGTCAGGCCAAACAACCCGGCCAGGAACTCAAACGACGGCATGTTCAGCCCCACTAGCGGAATCACATGCGGGCGGTTAAGCCATTGCATTACGCCCTCTGGCAGCAACTGGGCCGCACCGAAATACCAGAAAAACAATTGCACCAGCAGCGGGGTATTACGAAACAACGCGCAATACGCTATCACCGGCCAGCGTAGCCACCGCGTACGGCTGTCACGCCCGGCGGCCAGTATCAGGCCTGACAGCGTTGCCAGCACCCCAGTCGCCGCCGCAATACCCAGCGTGACCTGAAACCCCTGCCACAGCCATTGCAGATACTGAGGTGCCAGCAGCGTGTCAGCCAGCCATTGTTGAAAAGATTGAGCAGTTATCATCAGCAAGAAGGCCTCTGGGAGAAAACCAGAGGCGAGCCATTTTCAGGTAAGAAATCCGTAACATCACCACCGGACAGCGAAGGCTGTCACCACGCACTGAATGTCGCAACAAACTGGATATCGCAACGAACTTAAGCCTTGGGCTGTTGTTCCAGCGGTGCAATCTTGAAGTCACCGCGCGGCTGGGCAGATGGTGTTTGCGGCCCAAACCAACGGTTATAAATCTTCACAGCGTCGCCCTGTTTTTCCAGATTCAGCAGGATATCGTTAACTTTCTGCGTCAGACGATCTTCCCCTTTCGGCAGGCCGATACCTTGATACTCTTTGGTGATGCTAAACGGAGAAATTTCAAAATCGGCTTTCTGCGCCGGTGCCAGATTGCCCAGCAGGCCAACCAGTTTGGCGTCATCCTGCGTGATAGCCTGTACGTTGCCGTTACGCAGTGCGGCGAATGCCAGCGGGGTATCGTCGTAAGAAATCACTTTCGCGGTCGGGTAATGTTCACGCAGGGTGATTTCCTGCACGGTACCTTTATCCGCACCAATGCGCAGGTTTTTAAGGTCATCCGGCGTTTTCAGCACGCCTTTGCGGGCGATGAATTTCTGCCCGGTCGCAAAGTAGGGCACACTGAAATTGACTTGTTTAGCGCGCTCATCGGTGATGGTGAAGTTGGCGGCGATCAGATCGACTTTTTTCGAGGTCAGCAACGGAATACGGTTAGCCGGGTTGGTGGCACGCAATTCCACCTTGACGCCGAGCGCGTTACCGATGGCTTGTGCGACGTCGACATCGTAACCCACCAGTTTTTTACTCTGCGGGTCGACATAACCAAACGGTGGATTGCTGTCGAATACCGCGACTTTCACGACACCGGCTTTCTGGATGTCATCCAGCTTGTCAGCCTGCGCGTTACCCGCCAGAGAAACCAAACCCGCCAGAAGAGAAAATGCCAAAAGAGATTTTTTCATTTTTTTATCCGCCTGTAGCCATTATTTATAAAGAATGATGAGTGGATAACCACTTGTTAATTCAATAAATGCAGGCTAACAGCGGCTACAGCGCGCCGGAAATAATATAAACACCCATAATATGAACTTATGTTATATCCGCTCAGTGGCAACCCCCGCTGACGGCAACGGCGACACCACATTACTTATGACAACGCCCCGAAAACGGGGCGTTGTGTATGCATCGGGAAACCAGCCGGGCTTATTCCGGTTGCCGCGTTTCCGGTTTGTCGGCATCGTTCTGTGCCAGCATTTTTTCCAGTGCGTCGCCACCCAGATGACGAAAATCCTGGCCTTTGACGAAGTAGAAAATGAACTCGCAAATGTTCTGGCAGCGGTCACCGATACGCTCGATGGAACGGGCACAGAACAAGGCGGTCAGTACGCTGGGAATGGTGCGGGAGTCTTCCATCATGTGGGTCATTAACTGACGCACAATGCCTTCGTACTCTTTATCCACCTTCTTGTCTTCCATGTAGATGCGTTTGGCTTCATCCAGATCCATACGGGCAAACGCGTCCAGCACATCGTGCAGCATCTGCACGGTGTGGTTACCCAGCGACTCCAGGCTCACCAGCAGCGGCTGATGCTGGTGAGAGAACTTCTCCAGCGCGGTGCGGCAGATTTTATCCGCCACATCACCGATACGCTCCAGCTCGGAAATCGTCTTGATGATCGCCATGACCAGACGCAAGTCACTGGCCGTCGGCTGGCGCTTGGCGATAATACGCACGCACGCCTCGTCGATAGCCACTTCCATCATGTTGACTTTAGAGTCACCTTCGATCACGCGCTGTGCCAATTCCGCGTCCCGGTTATGCATCGCGGTGATGGCGTCGGTCAGTTGCTGTTCCACCAGCCCGCCCATGGTCATAACCTGAGTACGAATGCTTTCCAGCTCGGCATTAAACTGACCGGAAATATGTTTGTTTAGATTGAGATTTTCCATGATACTCCCGTAATCAACCGTAACGACCGGTGATGTAATCTTCGGTCTGTTTCTGCCGTGGCGCGGTAAACAGAGTATCGGTATCGCTGAACTCAATCAGCTCGCCCAGATACATAAACGCCGTATGGTCGGAACAACGCGCTGCCTGTTGCATGTTATGCGTCACGATCACCACGGTATAGTCTTTCTTCAATTCAGAAATCAGCTCTTCGATGCGGCCGGTAGAGATCGGATCCAGCGCCGAACAGGGCTCATCCAGCAGCAGCACGTCCGGACGAATGGCGATGCCGCGAGCGATACACAAACGCTGTTGCTGACCGCCGGACAAGCTGTAACCGCTCTGGTGCAACTTATCCTTGGTTTCCTGCCACAGTGCCGCTTTGGTCAGCGCCCACTGAACGCGTTCGTCCATCTCTGCACGCGACAGCTTTTCAAACAGCTTCACCCCAAAGGCAATATTGTCGTAAATAGACATCGGAAACGGCGTCGGCTTCTGGAACACCATCCCCACCTTAGCGCGCAGCAACGCGATATCCTGGCTATCGGTCAGAATATTGTTGCCATCTAGCAGAATATCGCCTTCGGCACGCTGCTCAGGGTAGAGCTGATACATTTTATTCAGGGTACGCAGCAAGGTAGATTTACCGCACCCCGACGGCCCGATAAAAGCCGTCACCTGATTTTTGGCAATATCCAGCGTGATGTTTTTCAGCGCATGAAATTTTCCATAATAGAAGTTCAGATTGCGCACCTGGATTTTGCTGGCGGATGTCTCTGTGACCATACTCATCAAGACTTCTCTCTTCTGGCGAACGCCGCCTGTGCGACGCCCGGATATTCATTTAATGTTGCGTTATTAAGGTGTCTTTTTAGCGCGCTGTTAATGTGATTTTTTGGCGAACAGCACACGCGCCAGAATGTTCAGCACCAGCACACACAGGGTAATCAACAATACCCCGGCCCACGCCAGCCCTTGCCACTCTTTAAACGGACTCATCGCAAATTTAAAGATGGTGACCGGCAGGTTGGCAATCGGCTGCATCAGATCCGTACTCCAGAACTGGTTCGACAGCGAGGTAAACAGCAGCGGTGCGGTTTCCCCGGCGATACGCGCTACCGCCAGCAACACCCCGGTGATGATGCCGGATACCGACGCTTTCAGGGTAATGGCCGAGATCATCTTCCATTTCGGCGTCCCCAGTGCGTAAGCCGCTTCACGCAGACTATCCGGCACCAGTTTCAGCATGTTTTCCGTGGTACGGATAACGATAGGCACCTGCAACAGCGCCAGCGCAATCACCCCGGCCCAGCCAGAGAAGTGTTCCATCTTGGCCACAACCAGCGTGTAGACGAACAGCCCCACCACAATCGACGGTGCTGACAGCAGGATGTCGTTAATAAAGCGAATCACTTCCGCGATCAGCGACTTGCGGCCGTACTCTGCCAGGTAGACGCCCGCCAGAATCCCCAGCGGCGTGCCAAACAATGTTGACCACAGAATTAACAGCCCACTGCCGACAATCGCGTTGGCCAAACCACCACCCGCCGTATTCGGCGGCGGCGTCATTTCGGTAAACAGCGACAGCGACATGCCGTCAATGCCTTTAGTCACGGTGGACATCAGAATCCACACCAGCCAGAACAAGCCAAACGCCATGGTCAGCATCGACAAAAACAGCGCAACGCGGTTTTTCTGGCGACGCCAGGCCTGCATCTTGCGGCGGGTTTCCATCGTGTCAGAACGGTTTTCAATACCAATGCTTGCCATTAGCGTGCTCCTTCGTTTTTAGCCAGACGCATGATCATCAGCTTCGAACAGGCCAGCACGATAAACGTAATCACAAACAGGATCAGGCCCAGCTCCATCAACGCGGCGGTATGCAACCCGGTATCCGCTTCGGCAAATTCGTTAGCCAGCGCAGAGGTGATACTGTTGCCCGGCATATAAAGCGAGAAACTATCAAACTGGTACGTGTTGCCGATGATAAACGTCACCGCCATGGTTTCGCCCAACGCACGGCCCAGTCCCAGCATCACGCCGCCAATCACACCGTTTTTGGTGAACGGCAACACGATGTGCCAGATAACTTCCCAGGTGGTACAACCGATGCCATACGCCGACTCTTTCATCATCACCGGCGTTTGCTCGAACACATCGCGCATCACCGCGGCAATGTAGGGGATTATCATGATAGCCAGAATCACCCCGGCGGCCAGAATACCGATACCGAACGCCGGACCGGAAAACAGCGTGCCGACCAGCGGAATACTGGAGAGCACGTTACCCACCGGCTGTTGGAAATATTTAGCGAACAGCGGGGCGAACACGAACAACCCCCACATGCCGTAAACGATGCTGGGGATAGCCGCCAGCAATTCGATAGCCACACCCAGCGGACGTTTCAGCCAACCTGGCGCCAGTTCTGTCAGGAACAATGCGATACCGAAACTGATGGGGATGGCGATAATCAGCGCGATCAGCGAGGTCACGATGGTGCCGTAAATCGGTACCAGCGCGCCAAATTGTCCGGCGGGCGCATCCCACTCTTTGGTCCACAGAAAGGAGAAACCAAACGTTTTGATGCTTGGCCATGAGGCAAAAATCAGGGAAACGATAATTCCGCCCAGCAGCAGCAACGTCAACAGGGCCGCCAGTCTGACCAGCGCCCCGAACAGTATGTCGCCCTGTTTTCCCGGAGGTGTAATAGTTGGCTTTTGCTCAGCCATACGTCTCTCTTCTTTCAGATAACTACGTCTTTGCGATAATTGGGGGAGCCCCCAACCAATGTCAGAGGTGGATACCCCGTTTCCGGTTTATCCACCTCTCGGTACTCACACAACCTATCTTGCTAAGTGCAAATTAATACAGCGCTTTATCACTGCTGTCTTTCACCTGGCTTTTCCAGGCAGCGCGAATTTGCGCAACCACTTCATTCGGCAGGGTCGCGTAGTCCAGTGCTTTCGCCTGTGCGCCACCTTTGTTGTAAGCCCAGTCAAAGAACTTCAGCACTTCTTTGCCCTGCTCAGGTTTATCCTGCTTCTTGTACATCAGGATGAACGTGGTGGTGGTAATCGGCCACGCGTTGTCGCCTTTCTGGTTGGTCAGGTCCTGCGCAAAAGACTTGCTCCAGTCAGCGCCTTTAGCCGCGTTGCTGAAAGACACTTCCGTCGGGGTGACCGCTTTGCCATCAGCAGAAATCAGTTTGGTGTAGGTCAGGTTATTCTGTTTGGCGTAAGCGTACTCAACGTAGCCGATAGACCCCGGCAGACGCTGAACAAACGCAGCGATACCGTCGTTACCTTTACCACCCAGACCGGTCGGCCAGTTAACGGTATTGCCCGCACCAATCTTCTCTTTCCACTCGCTGTTCACTTTCGCCAGATAGCTAGTGAACACGTAGGACGTCCCAGAACCGTCGGCACGACGTACCACAGCGATATCCTGATCCGGCAGTTTCACGCCCGGGTTCAGTTTGGCGATGGCTTCGTCATTCCATTTTTTGATCTTACCCAGGTAGATGTCGCCCAGCGTTTTACCGTCCAGCGTCAGTTCACCGGATTTCACGCCCGGCAGGTTCACCGCCAGTACCACACCGCCGATAACGGTCGGGAACTGAATCAAACCTTCCTGGGTCAGTTTGGCATCTTCCAGCGGGGCATCTGACGCACCGAAATCAACGGTTTTAGCCAGAATCTGCTTCACGCCACCAGAAGAACCGATACCCTGATAGTTAACCTTGTTACCGGTTTCTTTTTCGTAAGAGTCAGCCCACTTTGTGTAAACCGGGGCAGGGAAAGTGCCACCAGCACCGGTAATATTTGCTGCGGCAAACGCAGAAACCGCCGTCAGAGAAAAACTTGCTGCAACAATACTGGCAATAGTGGTACGCATGAGTTTCATAATCCCTCCTGTGGGATACCTAAACGTGTAGACCCGGAGCTATTGTTTAATCAGAGTGTAGTTTGCTGGTGGAGAAAATAGGTCAATTCAGTGACAGTAAAATGTACGCAACATGACAGTTATGTGACACACGAGTCAGATTCAGCGAATCATACGGGGGTAGCGCTCAATAAAAGCAGGTCGGCGCAACATTAATACACATTGATAATTAAGGAAAAATAACACATTAGCGCATTTATCACCCTCTGCGTCCACGCTCTTTTTCCAGCATTCCCCGAAACCAGAAAATGACGCCGAGTCACAAACAAGAACAGCACACCACACGTAATCGTTGTGTTATCTGCCTTCAGTTTACGCCGCCTGTATCACCGATTTATGTCATCGCCTGATTTTTGTTTCTTCCCGGTCTCGATCTCACTGTCGATAAAAAAACCTGTTCTATACTCAGATATATAATTGAAAAAAAACGCTCTCACGTCAGGACTCCACTCTCCTACAGGATGTTTTCACGCTTTTATCACCGAACCTAATAGTCGCGTTTTTCTGTTCTGGCACCAGGAAACAATGCACTGATTTTATTTATATTTACAGGAACAGTGACAATGAAAAAATATAACGCCGACGAGCAGCGCGTCGCGAAAATCAATGAGTATCATTTGCTTGACTTAGGCTTACAGCAATCGTTTCAAAACCAGGTCATTTTATTTACACGAATACTGAATTTTCCCGCTGCCTTTATTTCGATTATCGACCAGGATAAGCAGTGGCTGATTTTCAGCGAAGGTATCAATATTGAATGCACCGACCGGGATCTGGCGTTTTGCAACACGGTGATTGCCAGCGCTACCACCGTGTTTGTGCCAGATACCTTGACGAATAACCTGTTTTGCCAACATCCATTAGTCACCGGAGCCCCGCATATCCGCAGCTACTTTGGTATTCCTCTGGTGCTCGACGAGGTTGTCGTCGGCTCGCTGGCCGCCATTGACTATCAGCCGCGCATCCTTGATGAGGCGACGCGCGAAACCGCCGCTTTCGTTGCCAGCACTACCGAATTCCTGTTTAAGTTGCAGAATGCACGGTTACATCAGGAGCAGGAAATCCAACTGCTGAATAACTCATCCGTGGTGCTCGTCAACTGGCAGCAGGACAATATGCTGCACATTTCCTATATCTCGCCCAACGCGCAGCATGTGCTGGGTGTCAGCAAAGAAGAAATCCGCCACCACTGCGCGATGATGGAAAGCTATGTCCACCCAGATGATTACGAGAATCTGTTATTTGCACTGGATAACCACAAAAAAGGGGTGGCCAATCTGGAATGCGAATACCGCTTTTTGTCGCCGGGGGGAAAAACCTTGTGGATTCGACAGCTTTCCACCGCCAATTACCACCACAACGGCAAACTGAGCCATGTACAGGCATTGCTGATCGATAACTCTCACCAGAAATACCTGCAAAAACTGCTGGTGGATACCAATAACCAGATGCGACTGGTGCTGGAGTCATCCAGCCTTGGCACCTGGGACTGGGATTTAGGACGGCACACCATCCGCGTTAATAAACAATGGTGTGAAATGATGGGGATCACACAAGACCAGTTCGACTCCTCACTGGATTACTGGCAGCAATTAATGCATCCACTGGACCGGGAAAACATGGTACGCGCGGCGGAAGCCTGCGCCACCGGCCAGACGACGCTAATCAATGAACAATACCGGATGCGCCATAGTAAAGGCGATTGGGTATGGATTGAAACCTACGGCAAGGTGGTGGAATACAACGAAAAAGGCAAACCGATTCGGGTTGCCGGTACCCATCGTGATATCACGGAAAAGAAAAACAAAGAATTGCAGGAAGAGGCGGATAAACGCCTGCTGGAATTGATTAACCGCGCGCAAAAGATCTTTCTGGAAAAAACGGATATTCAGGAGGCCTGCATGTCCATCTTTGACGACCTGCTCTCTATTTCGGCGTCAGAGTTTGGTTTCATCGGCCAGGTCAGAGAGCATGAGAATAAGAAAGTGCTGCACATCGTCGCGATTTCCAATGTCAGTTGGAACGGCGACAGCAAAAATTCTTATGACACGTTCCTGCAAAACAAATTGCAGTTCACCAGCCTGGATAACCTGTTCGGGCATGTGGTAACCACCGGCAAACCGCTGATTACCAACTCACCGCGCGCGCACTCTGCCTCACGCGGCGTGCCGAAAGGCCATCCCATCCTGCGTCAATTTATGGGCTTACCCATTTATTTTCGTAATGAAGTGGTCGGCATGATCGGATTGGGTAACCGCTTTGATGGCTACAATGAACAGCAATTACGCTTTCTCAGCCCGTTCGTGGATACACTGGGCTCACTGTTCTACGCGCTTGAAACCCAGCGCGCCAGAGAAGAGCTGGAAGCCAAACTGCTGGAAATGGCGAATACAGACCCGCTGACCGGTATCCACAACCGACGCGCCTACATTCTGGAAGCAGAGAAGTGCTACCGTAATCACGAGAAAAACACCGCGCTGGCGATTATCGATATCGACTTCTTCAAAAAGGTTAACGATCAATACGGTCACCACGTCGGTGATGTGGCGATCTGTCGCCTGGCAGAAATCATTACCAGTAAACTACGTACTGATGACTTTGTTGCCCGGTTGGGGGGTGAAGAATTCGGCCTGATTATGCATCACGCCAATCCCGATAATGTGGATGCCATTATGAACGGCATCCGTATCGAGGTGGAAAATACCCTGTTCACCGTCGACGGTTATTCTTTCCATTTTACTATCAGTATCGGTGCCACCTTTATCAAGCACCGCCATGTTCAAAACCTAAAAGACAACTTTGAAAGCGATATGAAACGGGCCGATGATGCCCTATACGAAGCGAAAAACGCAGGCCGCAATCGGGTGGTGTGGAAATAAAAGGTATTGATTGAGTCGTCGTACTTTCATTCTAAAATACAATGAAAAAAGCCCTGAGATAGAACCCCAAGGCTTTTGATATATGTTTTTCGGGTCAAGATTAAATACTATCTACCCTTTTACTCCACCGTCACCGATTTCGCCAGGTTGCGCGGCTGGTCTACGTCGGTGCCTTTAATTAAGGCAACATGGTAAGACAGCAGTTGCAACGGCACGGTATAGAAGATCGGTGCAATCACTTCTTCTACGTGCGGCAACTGGATAATCTTCATCATGTCGCTATCGGAGGTGAATCCAGCCTGTTCATCAGCAAACACGTAAAGTTCGCCGCCACGTGCACGCACTTCCTCAATGTTGGATTTCAGTTTTTCCAACAGGTCGTTGTTGGGTGCGACCACGACGACTGGCATATCGGCATCGATCAATGCCAGCGGCCCGTGTTTCAGCTCACCTGCGGCATAAGCTTCCGCATGGATGTAGGAAATCTCCTTGAGTTTGAGCGCCCCTTCCATCGCAATCGGATACTGGTCGCCGCGGCCCAGGAACAATGCGTGATGTTTATCGGAGAAACCTTCCGCCAGCGATTCGATCAGCTTATCTTGCGACAGCATCTGTTCGATACGCGCCGGTAATGCCTGCAATGCATGCACGATATCCTGCTCAATACGGGCTTCCATACCACGCAGGCGACCAATGCGCGCCACCAGCATCAGCAACACCGTCAATTGTGTCGTGAATGCCTTGGTGGATGCCACACCGATTTCGGTACCAGCACGGGTCATCAGCGCCAGATCCGATTCACGCACCAGCGACGAACCCGCTACGTTACAAATCGCCAGCGACCCCAGATACCCCAGTTCTTTCGACAAACGCAATGCCGCCAATGTATCGGCTGTTTCACCGGATTGGGACAGGGTAATCATCAGGCTATTGGGGCGAACCGCCGGTTTGCGATAGCGGAATTCTGAAGCGATTTCCACATCACACGGAATCCCCGCCAGCGACTCAAACCAGTAACGCGACACCATGCCAGAGTTATAAGACGTACCGCAGGCAATAATCTGAATATGCTGAACCTGTGCCAGCAGCGTATCCGCTTGCGGGCCTAACTCGGACAAGTTGATCTCGCCATGACTAAAACGCCCTTCCAGGGTGTTTTTGATAGCCATCGGCTGCTCGTAGATCTCTTTTTGCATGTAGTGACGGTACGCGCCTTTGTCGCCGGCATCGTACTGTACTTTTGATTCAATTTCTTCGCGCTCAACGTCCTGCCCCTGGCGGTTGACGATGCGCACGGTACGACGCGTGACTTCGGCGATGTCACCTTCTTCCAGGAAGATGAAGCGACGGGTTACCGGCAGCAATGCCAGCTGGTCGGAAGCAATAAAGTTTTCACCGACACCACGGCCAATCACCAACGGGCTACCAGAGCGTGCAGCAACCAGTACGCTGGGGTCACGGCTATCCATCAGGACCATGCCATACGCACCGCGCAGTTGTGGGATCACGCGTTGTACGATATCCAGCAACGAACCACCGTTCTGCTGCTGTTCCCAGTGCACCAGATGTGCCACCACTTCCGTATCCGTTTCGGAAACAAAATGATAGCCACGGGATACCAGTAACTCGCGCAGCGGCTCATGGTTTTCAATGATACCGTTGTGCACCACAATAATGTCGCCAGACACATGCGGGTGAGCGTTCTGCTCAGACGGTTCACCGTGGGTCGCCCAACGGGTGTGGGCAATGCCGGTTCCGCCCAACAGCGGATGCTCTTCCGCCGCCTGAGCCAGCACCTGCACTTTGCCCAGACGACGCAGGCGGGACACCGTCCCTTCACTATTCACCACCGCCAGACCGGCAGAGTCATAACCACGGTACTCGAGGCGGCGTAGCCCCTCCAGCAGGATCTCAGCAATATCTCGTTGCGCAACAGCGCCTACAATTCCACACATCGGTTGTATTCCTATAAACGTGACATATTGTGTCACCACGATGTCTTTAGACCTGATTGTTCCGGTTTTTTCCGGGTTCCCCGAGCCTTGTAGAGAGTGGGGATTTTTATGTTTTGACCTGAATTCCCCCAGGGAACACAGGGCAAAACCGTCTTATATCAAGACGTATTCTCCCTCGGATCGGTACGCCTTATACGCCTGCGCAGAAAACCGAATCCAAGGGAGTAAGACTCTTATGTTTTCTTCACCGGGCGTATCCAACCGCTGATATGGGTTTGCTTAACACGGCTAATAACCAGCTCATTTTCCCCCACCTCACGGGTGACGGTAGTCCCAGCCCCAATAGTCGCGCCATTAGCCACCTTAACAGGCGCTATCAGCTGGCTATCCGAGCCGACAAACACATCATCGCCAATCACCGTCTGGTGCTTGTTTGCGCCATCGTAGTTACAGGTAATCACACCCGCGCCAATATTCACACCAGAGCCAATGTCCGCATCGCCAAGGTACGTCAGATGACCGGCTTTCGACCCTTTGCCAAGACGCGCTTTTTTCAATTCGACGAAATTGCCGACATGCGCTTCTTCTTCCAGCACCGCACCGGGACGCAGGCGGGCGAACGGCCCAACAGTACAGCGCGCTTGCAACACCGCATTTTCCACTACAGTGTACGGGCTGAGTTCGCAATCATCACCGATCTCACTGTTTTTGATTACACAGCCCGCGCCAATTTTCACCCGATTACCCAGCGTCACCCGGCCTTCCAGAATGACGTTGGTGTCGATAGTCACATCACGCCCGTGTACCAGTTCGCCACGTAAATCAAAACGGGCCGGATCCAGCAGCATGACCCCCGCCAGCAACAACTGCTCCGCCTGTTCGCGCTGGTAAGTGCGCTCCAGCGTTGCCAGTTGCAGACGGTTATTGATGCCTTCCACTTCACTCAGACGCGACGGTTGTACCGCCACCACCCGCTGCCCTTCCTGCGACGCCATGGCGATAATATCGGTAAGATAATATTCACCCTGTACATTGTGATTATTGAGCTGGCTTAACCAACGCTTCAAATCACGGCCGCCGGCCACCAAAATACCGGTGTTGATTTCCGTAATGGTACGCTGCTGTTCGGTGGCGTCTTTATGTTCCACAATCCCCACCACGTCGCCGTTCTCGCGCACAATACGGCCATAACCGGTAGGGTCAACCAGATTGACGGTCAGCAAGCCAATACCGCCTTGCGGTTTGGCGGCGGCCAGGCGCTGCAACGTGGCAGGAGAGATCAGCGGCACATCGCCGTACAGAATCAGAATGTCTTCGTTATCGTCAAACCCATCGGCCGCTTGTTGCACCGCATGGCCCGTTCCCAACTGCTCGGCTTGCAATACCCAATTCAGCGATGTTTCCGTCAGCGTTTCGCGAATCAGGTCCGCACCGTGTCCGTAAACCAGATGAATACACCGGGCACCAACCCCCTTCGCCGCATCGATCACATGCTGAACAATCGGTTTACCCGCCAGAGGGTGAAGCACTTTGGGAAGATCGGAATACATGCGGGTTCCCTTGCCGGCGGCAAGGATAACCACGCTCATTGCACTGTTTGACATAGGCATCCTGACTAAAAACTGAATGGTGTCCGATTGAGTACGGACGAACGAAAGTAAACCCGTTATTACACAGGATTACTACATATTTTTCAGCGAAAAATACGTCACAACGCCTACTCCAGGCTGAAAAAACGTATTAACGTGAGTTTACTCAACCCGGCAGGATTCAGGTAACGCGAAACGTTCCCACCCTCAGCATCTCCTGCAATAACCAGAGTATATACACGGAATAACAGCGAGCGATCGTTTCATCGAACCGGGACACATACGACAAAATGAAACTAATTGTTTCATTAAGTGAATTTCATCGCTCAGTTTGTGAGGCAACAAAAGAAACAGCGTTTCATTTTTTGAGATAATGCGCCGCTCAAAACAAATAATGATGGGGAAAATATGAAATACGCTACTTCGGGGTTACTCTCTGTCGCCTTTAATTCGCTTTTACTTCTGGGTTCCCACACCGCCTTTGCCACCACTCAGGATGCCGTACCAGTGTGGCACAGCATCGCGTTTGGTCAGTCTACTGATGTGAACTTCGCCACCAACGTATTGCCGGGAAAAGTCGGCGTTAACGACGTTATTATCAACGGTAAAAAGCTGACCGTTAATGATAAAGCCAGTCTGGCTTCTCCGGTTACTATCGAAAGTCGGGGCGGGAAAATCGCCAACACCCATGACGGCCTGACCTTTTTCTATACGCAATTGCCTGCCAATGTGAATTTCATATTGCAATCTGACGTCACCGTCGACCAGTTCGGCCCGGAAAACGACGCCAAACCCAATGCCCAGGAAGGGGCCGGTCTGTTAGTTCGCGATATCCCTGGCGTCCCCCGTCAGGAACCATTGAAAGAAGGGTACGAAGAGTTTCCAGCGGCATCGAACATGGTGATGAACGCCATCATGACGCAGGACAAAAAATCGAAAACCGATGTGAAAATGCAGCTTATTAGCCGCGATGGCGTGACACAACCCTGGGGTAATACCAACGCAGAAATTACCCGTACCAGTTATCAGGAAAAAATTAACCTGGAGCAGACCCCGACATTTCGTCTGAAACTGGAACGCACCAACGATGGCTTCATCACCGCTTATGCGCCCAAAGGCAGCGATCAGTGGGTCAGTAAAACCATAAAAGGGGCGGATCTCGTTACTCAACAAGACAAAAGCCACTACTACGTGGGATTCTTCGCCTCCCGTAATGCGAAAATAACCATCAGTAACGCCAGTCTGACCACCAGCCCGGCGAATACTAAACCTTCCGCGCCGTTCAAAGCAGAAACCACTGCTCCACTGCTGCAAGTAGCATCGTCTTCGCTTTCCACCAGCGACACCTATCCGGTACAGGCGCGGGTGAATTACAACGGAACGATCGAAGTATTCCAAAACGGCAAATCGTTGGGTAAACCGCAACATGTTCGCGCCGGGGATTATTTCTCTCTGACAACCAGGCTGACGCAGCCAAAATCAGAGTTCAAGCTGGTCTACATTCCTGAAGAAGGTGAAGACAAAACCGCAAAAGACACGTCGTTCAGCGTAGAAAAAATCACGCTGGCCGACGCCAAAAATCTGTATGTCTCCCCGGAAGGTAAAGCTGGCAACAACGGCAGCAAAAACGCACCACTGGATATTAAAACGGCCATTAATGCGTTACCTGCTGGCGGCACAGTATGGCTGATGGATGGCGATTACAGCGCGACCGTTATCCCGGTCAGTGCCAGCGGTAACGCCAGAGGCATTAAAACGCTGATGCCAGCAGACAAAAAAGCGGTTTTCCACGGCCTGCAACTCAACGCCAGCCACTGGAAAATCAAAGGGATCGAAATTACCGAGAAGAGTTTCCGCATTGAAGGCAGCCACAACCAGATTGAACGGGTACTGGCACACCACTGCGATAATACCGGTATTCAGGTTTCATCCAGCGATAACGTGGGTCGTCCGTTATGGGCCAGTTATAACCTGATCCTGAATTCAGAATCCCACAGTAATCAGGACCCGAGTAAAAAAGACGCCGATGGTTTCGCAATAAAAATGCGGGTTGGCGAGGGTAACGTCATTCGCGGTGCCTTCTCCCATGACAACGTTGATGACGGCTTCGACCTGTTCAACAAAATTGAGGATGGCCCGAATGGCGCAGTATTGATCGAGAACTCCGTCTCGCTCAACAACACCAGCAATGGCTTCAAGCTGGGTGGTGAAGGCCAGCCTGTCGCGCATCAGGTGAAAAATAGCATAGCTATCGGTAACCACATGGATGGTTTTAGCGACAACTTCAACCCCGGCGCACTGCAGGTCACCAATAATATCGCGCTGGATAACGTGCGCTTTAACTTTATCTTCCGGCCAAATCCTTACTATAGCCCTGAAAAACAAGGTATTTTAAAAAACAATATCTCACTGCGCACCCACCCTGGCAAATATGATGACGCCGTCGTCGGCAGGGTAGATGCCAGCAACTATTTCATCAAAAATAACCATTCGCTCAACAGCGAAGGAAAAGAGATCACGACGGCGAATTATACATCCGTCGCAATACCGGCGGTATTCAGCCGTGATGAAAAAGGCAATTTGCAGTTGGGTGATTTTCTGAAAAAGAAATAACGCCGAACGGGTGAAAACAGAGAGGCGGGGCCTTCCCATCCGTCTTTCTGTCTTTTTTTCCAGCCATAAAAAAAGCCAGCTTGAATCAGCTGGCTTTTTTACATCTGCATGATAGTTACATCAGCATCTGTTACATCGCTTTTTTGGTCAGCTCAATGACGCGCAGTTTGGCGATGGCTTTTGCCAAATCAGCAGAGGCTTGAGCATAATCCACATCACCGTGTGAATTGCGAATATGCTCTTCGGCTCTGCGTTTCGCTTCCAGCGCACGCGCTTCATCAAGATCCTGCCCACGAATGGCGGTATCGGACAGCACGGTCACCATATTCGGTTGTACCTCAAGGATACCGCCGGACAGGTAGATATACTCTTCTTCGCCGTGCTGTTTAACAATGCGCACCATACCAGGCTTAATGGCCGTGAGCAGGGGGGCGTGGCCAGGATAGATTCCCAGTTCGCCTTCGCTACCGGTCACCTGGATCTTCTGCACCAGACCGGAAAACATTGCCTGTTCCGCACTAACGACATCCAGATGGTAAGTCATAGCAGCCATATCACCCTCCTATCAAGGCGTTACAGTTTCTTGGCTTTTTCCACTACTTCATCAATGGAACCAACCATGTAGAACGCCTGTTCCGGCAGGTGGTCGTATTCGCCTTCCATAATGCCTTTGAAGCCACGGATGGTGTCTTTCAGAGACACGTATTTACCCGGAGAACCGGTAAATACTTCAGCTACGAAGAACGGCTGAGACAGGAAGCGCTGGATCTTACGTGCACGGGATACAACCAGCTTGTCTTCTTCAGACAGCTCGTCCATACCCAGAATCGCGATGATATCCTTCAGTTCCTGATAACGCTGCAGAATAGACTGCACGCCACGCGCCACATCGTAGTGCTCCTGACCCACGATCAGTGGATCCAACTGACGGCTGGTGGAATCCAGCGGGTCAACGGCCGGGTAGATACCCAGAGAGGCGATCTGGCGACTCAGTGTTACTGTCGAGTCCAGGTGCGCAAAGGTGGTTGCTGGTGACGGGTCAGTCAAGTCATCCGCAGGCACGTAAACGGCCTGGATAGACGTGATAGAACCAGTCTTGGTGGAGGTAATACGCTCCTGCAACACACCCATTTCTTCTGCCAGCGTCGGCTGGTAGCCTACCGCGGACGGCATACGACCCAGCAGTGCGGATACTTCCGTCCCCGCCAGGGTATAACGGTAGATGTTATCCACGAACAGCAGAACGTCACGACCTTCGTCACGGAATTTTTCCGCCATGGTTAGACCGGTCAGCGCCACACGCAGACGGCTACCCGGCGGCTCGTTCATCTGGCCATACACCAGCGATACCTTGTCGATAACGTTGGAGTCGGTCATTTCGTGGTAGAAGTCGTTACCTTCACGGGTACGCTCACCCACACCCGCAAACACGGAGTAACCGGAGTGCTCAATCGCGATGTTACGAATAAGCTCCATCATGTTTACGGTTTTACCTACACCCGCACCACCGAACAGACCAACTTTACCGCCTTTTGCGAACGGACAAATCAGGTCGATAACCTTGATACCGGTTTCCAGCAGTTCCTGAGAGTTGGACAGCTCTTCGTACGTCGGGGCTGCGCGGTGAATCGCCCAGCGCTCTTCTTCGCCAATCGGTCCTTTCATGTCGACCGGCTGACCCAGTACGTTCATGATACGACCCAGCGTCGCTTTACCAACCGGGACTTCGATCGGGTGCGCCAGGCTGGTGACGTTCAAACCACGGCGCAGGCCGTCGGAAGAACCCATTGCAATACAACGAACCAGGCCGCCACCTAACTGCTGCTGCACTTCCAGCACCAATTTCTCAGCCCCGTTCTCTACCTCAAGCGCTTCGTACACATTCGGTACGGCATCCTGAGGGAACTCGACGTCCACCACGGCGCCGATTACCTGGATAATCTTTCCAGTAGCCATCTTGAATCCTCTACGTAATTCGACAATACGTAATTCGTAAAACCTGATTTAAACCGCGGAGGCTCCCGATACGATTTCGGTGAGTTCCTGAGTGATGCTTGCCTGACGAGCCTTGTTGTAAACCAACTGCAGCTCTTTGATCAGGTTGCCGCCGTTATCTGTTGCGGCTTTCATCGCTACCATTCGCGCGGCCTGTTCACTGGCCAGGTTTTCTACGACGCCCTGATAAACCTGAGACTCCACATAGCGGCGCAACAGGGTATCCAGTAGCGACTTAGGATCGGGTTCATACAGGTAATCCCAGGATTTCTTCGTCAGCTCGCCTTCTTCTGCCGGGGGCAATGGCAGCAGCTGAACAACTTGTGGAACCTGAGACATGGTATTGATGAACTTGTTGCTCACCACGTACAGTTTATCCAGACGACCTTCGTCGTAGGCCTGCAGCATGACTTTCACCGGCCCGATCAGTTCGGACAACGAAGGGTTATCCCCCATGCCGGTAACCTGAGCAACAATGTTTGCGCCTACAGAACCGAAGAAAGAAACACCTTTGGAACCAATCATCGCCAGATCAACCTCGGCGCCTTTTTCGTTCCAGGCTTTCATATCACCCAGCAGCTTCTTGAACAGGTTAATGTTCAGGCCGCCGCACAGGCCACGGTCGGTAGACACCACCAGATACCCGACACGCTTAACGTCACGCTCTTCCAGGTACGGGTGTTTATATTCCAGATTCCCTAACGCAAGGTGACCAATCACTTTGCGTATGGTTTCCGCATAAGGACGGCTGGCCGCCATACGATCCTGCGATTTACGCATTTTG
Organism: Dickeya oryzae; assembly: GCF_020406815.2. NCBI lineage: Bacteria > Pseudomonadati > Pseudomonadota > Gammaproteobacteria > Enterobacterales > Pectobacteriaceae > Dickeya > Dickeya oryzae. The sequence continues at coordinate 4,719,730 of NZ_CP162670.1, read as the reverse complement.
GAAGCGGCGACCATTTCCATCGCTTTGGTGATCTTCTGCGTGTTCTGGACGCTTCCGATCTTACTACGTATCTCTTTTGCGCCGGCCATCTTAGCTTCTCCTCAATGCCTAGCGGCCTGCCGTTAAGGCAGGCCACGGGGCGTTACCAGGACTGGGTTGCCTTAAAGGTATCGAGGATGCCTTTGAATTTACCCTCGATCTCATCGTTATAAGCACCAGTCTGGTCGATCTGCTGCAGAAGCTCGCCGTGCTCACGGCTGGCGTAAGCCAGCAGTGCGGCTTCGAAGCTGCCGACTTTCGCCAGTTCAACGTCTTCCAGATAACCACGTTCTGCCGCGAACAGCACCAGAGACTGCTGCGCAACAGACATCGGCGCATACTGTTTCTGTTTCAGCAACTCGGTCACTTTCTGACCGTGGCTCAGCTGTTTACGGGTTGCATCGTCCAGATCAGAGGCAAACTGGGAGAATGCTGCCAGTTCGCGGTACTGTGCCAGCGCGGTACGAATACCACCGGACAGTTTCTTCATGATCTTGGTCTGTGCAGCACCACCCACACGGGATACGGAAATCCCTGGGTTAACCGCCGGACGAATACCAGAGTTGAACAGGTTGGATTCCAGGAAGATCTGACCATCGGTAATCGAGATAACGTTGGTCGGAACGAACGCGGATACGTCGCCAGCCTGCGTTTCGATGATCGGCAGAGCAGTCAAAGAACCGGTTTGTCCTTTCACTTCACCTTTAGTGAAGGCTTCCACGTACTCGGCGTTAACACGCGCAGCACGTTCCAGCAGACGGGAGTGCAGGTAGAATACGTCACCCGGATACGCTTCACGACCAGGCGGACGACGAAGCAACAGGGAAATCTGACGATAAGCGACAGCCTGTTTAGACAGGTCATCATAAATGATCAGCGCATCTTCACCGCGGTCACGGAAGTATTCACCCATGGCGCAACCGGCATACGGTGCCAGGTATTGCAACGCAGCAGATTCAGACGCTGTTGCCACCACAACGATAGTGTTGGCCAACGCACCGTGCTCTTCCAGTTTACGCACCACGTTAGCAATGGTGGACGCTTTCTGGCCGATAGCGACATAAATACATTTGATGCCGGAATCACGCTGGTTGATGATGGCATCAATCGCCAGCGCGGTTTTACCGGTCTGACGGTCGCCGATGATAAGCTCACGCTGACCACGACCGATTGGAATCATGGCGTCCACAGACTTGTAACCGGTCTGAACCGGCTGATCAACGGACTGGCGATCGATAACACCCGGCGCAATGGTTTCTACGGCAGAGAAGCCATCATGTTCCAGCGGGCCTTTACCGTCGATGGGCGCACCCAGCGTGTTGACCACACGGCCTAACAGGCCACGGCCAACCGGCACTTCCAGAATACGGCCGGTGCATTTAACCTTCATGCCTTCAGCCAGATCCGCGTACGGACCCATAACTACCGCACCAACGGAGTCGCGCTCCAGGTTCAGTGCGATCGCGTAACGGTTGCCCGGCAGGGAAATCATTTCACCCTGCATCACGTCAGCCAGACCGTGTACGCGAATGATCCCGTCACTAACGGAAACAATTGTACCTTCGTTATGAGCTTCGCTCACAACGTTGAACTGAGCAATCCGCTGCTTGATCAGTTCACTGATTTCGGTGGAATTCAGTTGCATGCTCCAGTCCCCTTAAGACTGCAAGACGTCTGCCAGACGTTCCAGACGACCGCGAATACTGCCGTCTATCACCATATCGCCCGCGCGAATGATCACGCCGGCCATAACAGACTTATCAATTTTGCAATTCAGCTTCACTTTACGTGACAGACGTTGTTCCATTGCAGCAGTTATCCCTGACAACTGCTGCTCGCTCAACGTGGCGGCGGAAATAACCTCGACATCCACGGTCGATTCCAGCTCCGCACGCAATTGAACAAACTGTTCCAGTACCTCAGGCAGCACTGGCAAACGTCCGTTTTCAGCCATCACCCGGATCAGGTTCTGGCCCGCTTCATCCAGTTGTTCACCACACACGGTAATGAATGTCTGCGCCATGGTCTGGGGAGCGATAGCTCCAGCCAGCATGCCGGCAATATGTTCATTACGCGCAACTTCGGCAGCGAACGCCAGCATCTGCTGCCAGCGATCAAGCACCTGGTGTTCAACGGCAAAGTCAAAAGCTGCTTTGGCGTAGGGGCGAGCTACCGTGACAAATTCAGACATCGGCCCCTCCCTCCTTACAGTTCAGCGACCAGTTTATCAACGATGTCGCTGTTGGCAGCTTCATCCACGGAACGTTCAATAATTTTCTCGGCACCGGCAATAGCCAGAATGGCAACCTGCTTACGCAACTCTTCACGGGCACGTTTGCGTTCGGCTTCGATTTCAGCCTGCGCCTGCGCCACGATTTTGTTGCGTTCCGCTTCCGCTTCCACTTTAGCTTCGTCCAGAATCAAAGCACGCTGTTTGTTTGCCTGCTCGATGATCACCTGAGCTTCCGCTTTGGCTTTCTTCAGTTGGTCGGTCGCATTGGCCTGCGCTAAGTTCAGATCTTTTTTGGCACGTTCAGCAGAAGCAAGACCGTCAGCAATTTCTTTCTGACGCTTTTCGATGGCTGCCATAATCGGCGGCCATACATACTTCATGCAGAACCAGACAAACAGGACGAACGCAATGGCCTGGCCGAGGATTGTTGCGTTAAGATTCACAGCACAATGCCTCTTTCATGAGTTAAATGAGTCGATGTCTTTAACCTGACAAGCTTACGCCTGCTTAGGCCACCGCAAACATCACGTACAGACCCAGACCTACCGCGATCATCGGGATAGCATCCACCAGACCCATAACGATAAAGAACTGTGTACGCAGCAGAGGGATCAGGTCAGGCTGGCGGGCAGCACCTTCCAAGAACTTACCACCCAGAATGCCGATACCGATTGCAGCACCGATTGCCGCCAGGCCCATCATCACAGCGGCAGCCATGTACAGCAGATCCATACTCAGGTTTTCCATGACAGTCTCCAGTTTGTTTCAGTTAAAACGTTTGTAGTGTTGTGAAAAATTAATGCTCTTCAGATGCCATCGAAAGATAAACAACCGTCAGAACCATAAAGATAAAAGCCTGCAGCGTGATAATCAGAATGTGGAAAATGGCCCAAGGCACATTCAGAATCCACTGTGACCACCACGGCAACAAGCCTGCAATAAGGATGAAAATCAACTCACCCGCATACATGTTTCCAAACAGTCGCAAACCAAGAGATACCGGTTTGGACAGCAAGCTCACCCCTTCAAGAATCAGGTTGATGGGAATAAACACAGGGTGATTGAACGGCTGCATGGTCAGTTCTTTAACGAAACCGCCCACACCTTTCATCTTGATGCTGTAGAACAGAATCAGAATGAATACGCCCAGCGCCATGGACAGCGTAACGTTTACGTCAGCGGAAGGTACCACACGCAGATAAGCATGGGCAGGGTCATGACCGAGAGCGCTATAGATATGGGCCCAGATTTGCGGTAACAAATCGATAGGCAACAAATCCATCAGGTTCATAAGGAAGACCCAAACGAAAACGGTCAACGCCAATGGTGCGATAAGTTTGCTCTTCCCGTGGAACATGTCGCGAACACTGCCATCGACAAATCCCACAACCAGTTCGACCGCCGTTTGAAGTTTACCCGGTACGCCACTGGTCGCGGTCCTGGCAACCTTATGGAAGATAGCCAGAAAGAGTACGCCGAGGACCACGGAGAAAAACATCGAGTCGACGTTAATCGACCAGAATCCCGAGCCCACCTGCAAATGGGTCAGGTGGTGACCGATATACTCTTGCGGAGTAGATGCAGACATGATGTCTCTTACCCTTTTGTTGTTAACTACGGTAACGGTTAATTACAGTCGGTGCCACGATCTGCGTGATCAGCACCACTAAGTACGTCAGGCCAAGCGGAAAAAAAGCCGCATGAAACACACCTAACGCCACCACCAATAGCACGATGGTGAAGAGCATTTTCAGCGCTTCTCCAACGGCAAACGACCAGGCTACCCGACCTTCCGGTGGCTTGTCTGCCTGATGCCGTACGGCAAACAGTATAAACACCATGCTCGGCAGCCAGGCTGCCAACCCTCCAGCCAGTGCGGAAGCACCCGCTCTAAAGCCACCCGCGCAAAACGCAGCACCGGCAACAAAAATCACCGCCAACTGCAATAACAGCGATAACCGGGCGAGTTTCCCACTGTAAAGGGATACAGGCATGATGATTCTCCGTACCTTTTCAGAGGCATGCTGAATGACCGTATAAAACTGCCTTTGCAGTACCGAGTCAAGCAGCGAAAAACGAGCAAATTATACGGGTCATCCATGCGAATTCAATCGATAAGTAGCAAAAAGGTGAACGATTATTTAAATTTATTTCCGAAGCCTTATTTTCACTAACTATCCCCAAAGTTGATTAGAGAAACCCAATGCATCTGACGTCAGCAATATGTGATATTTCTCACATAAAATTAAACTAAGGCTTTTACATCTGAATTGATTTTTTTTTGCTCTCAGTAAAAAAACCCAGATATATCTCATAATTTCAATACTTTAAAAACCCGGCACTCACAAAATCACCCGAATACTGCCACAAAACCATCTATTGACAATCTGGATATTTTTTTCTCATGTTTTTAACACAATGGGGCCATCAATCCCCTTACCGAATCATACAAATAGTTTGCTGATACGCCTCTTTCATCCCCTCAACCGGAGAGGTTATACCACCGAGTTGTAAAATTACGGTGAACGAAAAAGTGATAAAGGTCATTATTTCACTTTGAGCTATCAGTATGAAAAGTTTACAACTATTCATGATTTCTTTGATAAATGACAAAATTAATTGGGCTTTAGCACCACCAGATGCCGCTCTCCGTCAAGCTCAGGAACCGACAGAGGAACGACCTTATCAACCGTGACACCTTGCGGCAGTAATCCCATTTCGTCATGCGGCACCGTGCCTTTGAGGGCATAAAAGCGGCCCTGTGGACGGGATGGCAGGTGATGGCACCATTTGACCATGTCTTGCAATGACGCAAAGGCTCGACTAATCACACCATCAAACGCGGGTTCGGCAGGAAAATCCTCAACCCGACTCTGTACCGGCTCAATATTGTTCAGACCCAGCTCATGCTGCACCTGACGCAAAAAACGCACGCGTTTTCCCAGACTATCCAGCAGGACAAAATACGCATCAGGGCGAGCAATCGCCAGCGGTACGCCTGGCAACCCCGGGCCGGTACCCACATCGATAAAACGATTTCCGTACAGGTGTGGTTCCACCACCAGACTGTCCATGATATGCCGAACCAGCATTTGTTCCGGCTCACGAACCGATGTCAGGTTATAGGCTTTGTTCCATTTGTGGAGTAACGCTACATACTGAAGCAACTGTTTTTTTTGCTGATCGGTCAGCGCCATTCCAGCACGCTGCAGCAGGCTGTTTAGTTTCTCTAGCACGAATAAATCCTGTTGTCGGTTAAGGCAACATGGCCGCTTATCGCGGCCATGCGTCAACGTAAGCGAGCGGTCTTTGTCAGGCGCTGCGGCGCAGCATACCTTGTTTTTTCAGCCAGACCAGCAGAATTGAGATAGCGGCAGGAGTGATGCCTGAAATACGCGATGCCTGGCCAATCGACCCCGGTTTGTGATCGTTGAGTTTAGCGATCACTTCGTTCGACAAGCCACTGACCTGACGATAGTCCAGATCCGCAGGCAGCAATGTGTTCTCGTTGCGCAGTTGCTTTTCGATCTCATCCTGTTGTCGAGCAATGTACCCTTCGTATTTGACCTGAATTTCCACCTGCTCAGTCGCCTGAACATCAGGCAAAGCAGGGGCAAACATCGGCAGCGCTGTCAGTTGGGCATAATCCATTTCAGGGCGTCGTAACAGATCTTCACCGTTGGCTTCACGCGATAAGGGCGATTTTAACAGGCAGTTAATCTGCTCTACGCCTTCAGTGTTCGGGTGAACCAGAATATCGCGCAGACGCTGGCGTTCTTTTTCGATATTTTCCAGTTTCTCATTAAAACGCGCCCAACGTTCATCATCGACCATCCCCAAATCGCGGCCAATGGCCGTCAAACGCAGGTCAGCATTATCCTCACGCAGCATCAGGCGGTATTCAGCGCGAGAGGTAAACATACGGTAAGGCTCTTTCGTTCCCAACGTGCACAGATCATCCACCAGTACGCCGATGTAAGCTTGATCACGGCGCGGCGTCCAACCTTCCTGATCAAACGCCAGACGAGCCGCGTTTAGCCCTGCCAGCATCCCTTGAGCCGCCGCCTCTTCATAGCCGGTAGTACCGTTGATCTGACCTGCAAAAAACAGATTGTGGATAAACTTACTTTCCAGCGTGGGTTTTAAATCACGCGGGTCGAAATAGTCATACTCAATGGCATAACCGGGGCGGACGATACGTGCATTTTGCATACCGTCCATCGAACGGACGATCTGCCACTGCACGTCGAACGGCAAACTGGTTGAGATACCGTTCGGGTAAATTTCGTTACTGGTTAGCCCTTCCGGTTCCAGGAAAATCTGGTGTGCATTGCGATCGGCAAACCGCATCACTTTGTCTTCAATCGAAGGGCAATAACGTGGACCGATCCCTTCAATGACCCCAGCGTACATCGGACTGCGATCCAGATTGTTACGGATCACGTCATGAGTACGCTCATTGGTATGGGTGATGTAACACGGCATCTGTGCCGGATGCTCACTGGCGTTCCCCAGGAAGGAAAACACTGGCATGGGGTCATCACCATGTTGTGGGGTCAGTACACTAAAATCGATAGTTCGGGCGTCAATACGCGGCGGTGTACCGGTTTTCAGACGGCCGACACGCAAGGGAAGTTCACGTAAACGGTGGGACAGCGCGATCGAAGGCGGATCGCCTGCTCGCCCGCCGCTGTAGTTATCCAGTCCGATGTGGATCTTGCCGTCCAGGAAAGTCCCTACCGTTAGCACCACCGCTTTAGCGCGGAATTTCAGCCCCATTTGGGTTACCGCACCAACGACCTGATCATTTTCGACAATCAGATCCTCAACCGCTTGTTGGAACAGGGTTAGGTTCGGCTGATTCTCCAGCGCGGTACGCACAGCCTGACGATACAGTACCCGGTCAGCCTGAGCGCGTGTGGCGCGCACAGCCGGGCCTTTACTGGAGTTTAGTATCCTAAACTGAATGCCACCATGATCGATCGCACGAGCCATCAGGCCACCCATCGCATCGATCTCTTTTACCAGATGCCCTTTCCCAATACCGCCGATCGCCGGGTTACAGGACATTTGCCCCAGCGTATCAATGTTGTGTGTCAGTAAAAGGGTTTGACGTCCCATTCGGGCTGAAGCCATCGCGGCTTCAGTACCCGCATGACCGCCACCGATCACGATGACGTCAAAAGGATCCGGATAAAACATGGTGCTACACCTCGCGTGGTTGCGAATGATCGTTACTTGCCCTGGGGTGGGGGATTCTACTTAAGTTTGTGCCGCCGACCAAGTCTGTTGGATCGTCGGGTAGTTAAAGAAAGATCTTTTTTATTTAAAGATCTCTTTATTAGATCTCTTATTAGGATCCCCATGTGCTGTGGATAAGCCGGGATCCAAAAAGAAGATCAATAAGTTATTGCCGATCATTAGCTGTGAATGATCGGTGATCCCAGTCTGTATTAGCTGGGATCTGAAAGGGTAATTATACACAGCTCAAAAAAGCATCTGCGGTTATTATCTGGATAACTACGGGTTTTACCCGGCATTTCAACCTATTTATCCACAGAGACTAATGAAAAAAATAATTTTATTTGAGTAAAATTTTCCATGATCCCAACCAGACCTCAGCCGGATCTTCCGGAATGTCATGCTGGGTAATGTCGATCTTCAGTATATCGCCGATCCGATGCGCACCCAGATCCTGTAATAGCTGATCCAGTTTTACGATCGCACCACAGAAGGTGTCGTACTCGCTGCTACCGATGCCGATTGCGCCGTAACGGACAGCGGATAAATCAGGGCGCTTTTCCTGCAGCTCTTCATAAAAAGGTTGCAGGTTATCGGGTAGATCGCCAGCGCCGTGGGTGGAGGTGACCACCAGCCACACATTTTCAGGCGTAACCTCATCCCATTCCGGGCCATGCAGTAGCGTGGTGGTGAAATTATCCTGTTGCAGCAATGATTCCAGGTGCTCGGTAACGTACTCTGCGCTACCCAGTGTGCTGCCGCTAATGAGGGTAATGTCTGACATGCGTGATCCCGCCTGATTGAATGACGGCACATTGTACGCTGTGATCTTGGTGGGATCTACCTGTGGATAATAGGGGGATAGTAAAAAAGCATCAGGGCACGATGGTACGCATAATGGGGTTCTGCAACGAGATCAGCGTTTCGGTGGATTGAATTTCATCAATTGTCTGAATCTTGTTGATAAGTACATGCTGCAAGGCGTCGATAGAGCGGCACATGACCTTAATGAAGATGCTGTAATGCCCGGTGGTGTAATACGCCTCGACCACTTCTTCCAGGTTGTTGAGCTTCTCCAGCGCGGACGGATAGTCCTTGGCGCTTTTCAGGATGATGCCAATAAAACAGCAGACGTCGTAGCCCAGCTGCTTAGGGTTCACGTCCAGTCGTGTTCCCATGATGATGCCAGCCTGTTTCATCTTTTCTACCCTGACATGGATAGTGCCGGGGCTAACCGAAAACTGTTTCGCCAGTTCGGCATAGGGTGTGCGGGCGTTATCCATCAGGGCGTTGAGGATGCCGCGATCGAGTTCGTCCATCGAGTATGTGTCTGCTGCCATGATGCTGCTCCGTAAAGGGCTGTCTGAAGCGTTTTACTGATTATTGCTGAATGAATCAACGACCAAAACGGCTGCCCGTTCAGGGAAGATACGCGACAAGAGGGATATCAGGATGAGGTATCAGACTTTTTCGTGCTGAAAACGGCGTAACAGGCGGCTTTTCAGCCCGGTATCAAAGCGCCAGATATGATCAAAGATGCGCAGAATGCCGGGTTTGCCATGCGCTGACATGGCGACAGCGTGAAAACGGTGCTGCAGCCGATGCTGGCGGCGTTTGATTTCGTTGACCAGATCGTCTGGCAGACGCTGGGCAATAAAGTCTGAAATGATGACGGCGTCGGCATCCTGCCAGGAGGCGGTGTCCATTTTTTCCAGCAGCGACGACAGGCAGCTTGCCAGATCAGTACCGCCCCGGAAGGTCTGGCTGAGAAAACGTATCGCTTCTTCCAGCCCGTTTTCTGAGGTCAGGTCATAACTGACGATGCCGGTTGAAAACAGCATAATGTAACAGCGGCGGTTTTCCGCCAGAGCAATCCGCATCAGCGCCAGGCAGAAGGCTTTAGCGCAACGTTCGTTAAATCCGCCCATCGAACCGGAGGTATCCACACAAACGATAAACGGCCCTCGCGGTTGTTGCTCGTTATGCTGATGGACGACCGGCCGCTCAAGCGTTTTTTCCCGCCAGCTCTCCCCTTGTAGCCGGTACGTCAGTAACCGGTGTTCGGCCAGACGGCGGTAAAATTCAAACTCCAGCTCATGGGTCCCGAGGGTGGATAGTTCGGTGGGCAGTAGCCGTAGAATGTCATCACTCTGATGTATGCCGCTGACTTGTTCCGGTGCAAACGCCGGTTCACGCACCATCACCTGAAAGGATTCTTTCGGTGCCTGATGGCTGAGAACCGATTTTGTCTCCCTGCTACGGCCCAGGCGCTCCGCCAGACGCTGCAGTTCCGGCTGTTTTTGCAAAAATGCCCCGGTCTCCAGTAACGCATTGAAGGGTTGTTTCATGCGTTTACTGGCGCTGAGATCCCACAGCCTGCCTGCGGCCGTGTCGTTTTCAGCCAGAATCGGTTCCAGTGCCCCGCTTATCGTCAGGCGTTTTTGGATCTCGTCCAGTAACTGATCCCGCTCCTGTTCCATGATCTGATGGTGCAGATTCATCGTTTGCAGCGTCAGGCTAAGGCGCCAGCGCTGCATAAACAGGCTGTGCTGACTGGCGCTGATGCGGCGTTCTGAGGAGGGGGAAGCGGAACTGATCAGCTTTTCCGCCTGATTAAGGAAAGGAGAATCCACATGATGCAAGGTGGATATGATGTCTGGCAGAGTGGACTGAAAGGCATGCTCGCTGACTAACTGGGTCTGCTGATAACAGGTGAATTCTTTTTCCAGTTCGGGAGGTGCCTGGGTACTGCGCAGCCGTTGCCGGAGGTTTTCTTTCCACTCGGGTAAGTCACGCATGATGGCATTTTTCAGACGCGGATACTTGTCGAAGAACATCACCAACTGAGGCGTTGCCATCAGGGCTACAATCACGTCATCCAGCAGATCGTTTTCATCGATGGATAACAGCATCTCCAGGGATTCCAGCGTCAACATGATCGTTACTCCCGTTGTGACTGCGCGATTTGTTCATCGACCTGTTGAAGGCTTTCTTCAATCCTGGCAAGCCATTCTTTCGGGACAAACAAACAAGGCTGGTGACGCTCGAACAATCGACGTTGTTCACGTAACTGGATTTTCAACGCGTCATATTCTTTAACTATCTCTTCCGGCAGATCGCCCTTCATCACGCCGGGCAGCGATAACACCGTGCTTTGTAAACTGATATCGCGAATGATCAGATGCTGGCGCTCATCCACTTCCATATCGAGATGTTGGCTAAAACCGACGCCGTTGAGCTTCCCACGTATTTCGCCTCCCTTTTGCAGCCAGCTCGCCAGCGCTTCCCGGTCGATAACCACATGGGTGACGGTATAGTCGTGTAGCAGCAGTGGTTTTTGTAGCATCAGCGTTATTTCGGCGGCGGTCAGGCTTTCAGGTAACGAGTGATGGGGTTTCCGGCCGAAAAAGTTGACCTGGCGTTCAACCTTGAATGCCTGCTGTTCACTTTGTTCCTGCTGATATTGCTGGCGTTTCACATTCAATTGCTGCAATCGGAACAGTAATGTCCGCTGTTGATAGGCTTGTTCGCCCATCAATTGCTGTAATTGCTGCTCCACCAGATTGTGGGTATCCAGGTCGTGCCATAGGCAGTCTTTGAGAAGGATCAGATCGACCGGGGTGATTGCTTCCCGTCCGCTAAAAAAGGCACAGGCCTGAAGCAGTCGTATGGCTTTCTTCCAGCGACGATCGGAAACATACGGCGAACCTTCCTGAGTATCCAGACGCTGGCGCAACTGATAAATCAGTTCGAAGCAATTTTCTGGTAACGGTATATGCTCGATATGAGATTGCCACTGTTGGTACTCTTCATCGCTGACACTCAGTGCCGGGCTGATAAGGTTATCCTGCTCTGCGGGTGACGCGGTGAGCATGGCGCGAAAATTGTGTTTATCCTGCACCCGGTCAAGCCAGAGGCGAATCAGCATACGGTCATACAAGGCTTCCAGGCTGCTGTCGGCTTCAGGCAGTTCGTTGGAGGCCGTGACCAGTAGCCGCATCGGGATGGGTTCTTCGCTATTGCCGTTGCGAAAGCGCCGCTCGTTGATAGCGGTCAGCAGGGTATTCAGGATTGCAGGACCGGCTTTCCAGATTTCATCCAGAAAGACAATTTCCGCTTCTGGCAGGTAGCCGGTTGTCAGGCGCTGATAGCGCCCTTCGTCTTTCAGTGCCTGAATGGAGAGTGGGCCGAAGACCTCTTCTGGCGTTGAAAAACGCGTCATCAGGTATTCAAAGGCGCGCGCGTGTCTGAATGCGTATTTCAGGCGACGAGCAATCAGGCTCTTGGCAATCCCTGGCGGCCCCAACAGGAAGACGCTCTCGCCGCTGAGCGCTGCCAGCAGGCAAAGTCGGATGGCGTGTTGCCGTTCGTAAAGACCGTGTTCGAGAGCATGGCTCAGGCGAGAGATACGGTCGGCCAGCGCTGTGGGTTGCATCATAATAGATCCGTCATTGCGGTAAATGCCGTCAAGAGCGTGTAATAAACGTCAGAAAGACTACGTTTTCTTCATTAGCTATACATTAATTATTGTCACCATTGCTGGTGTTAAGCAACAGAGGTGCCAGCCCCGAACAGAACCAAGGTAGTATTAAAGAATGGGCTTTTAACGTGATTTGTGCATACTGTGCGTTTTCGGGCTACTCCAACCAGAATAAGGCCCGATTTGTTAATGAATTGATAACAGAAGACAAGGTTTATGAATTCAGAACATAAACGTTCACTTCCAGCGGTCACGCTGGCTGCCATCGGTGTAGTGTATGGCGACATCGGCACCAGCCCGCTCTATACGCTCAGGGAGTGTCTTTCCGGGCAGTTTGGTTTCGGGGTTGAACCTGATTCCGTCTTTGGCTTTCTCTCACTGATATTCTGGCTGCTGGTGCTAGTGGTCTCCCTTAAGTATCTCAGCTATGTCATGCGGGCGGATAACGCCGGTGAAGGGGGGATCCTGACGCTGATGTCGCTGGCCGGACGCAATACGTCCGACAAGATGACTGCCGTCGTGGTGATCATGGGGTTGATCGGCGGTAGCTTCTTCTATGGTGAGGTGGTGATTACCCCGGCGATTTCCGTGATGTCGGCGATCGAAGGGCTGGATATCGTTGCCCCGTCGCTGGATACCTATATCGTGCCTATTTCGATAGTGGTACTGACGCTATTGTTTATGATTCAAAAGCACGGTACGGGTCGGGTCGGTAGCCTGTTTGCGCCGATCATGATGCTGTGGTTTTTGTCGCTCGGTGTGTTGGGGGCTCGCAGCATTATCGCCAATCCAGAGGTATTGCAGGCACTCAATCCCCAATGGGCAATTAACTTTTTTATTCAATATAAATCGGTGTCCTTCTTTGCGCTGGGGGCGGTAGTACTGGCGATCACAGGGGTTGAGGCGCTGTATGCCGATATGGGCCACTTTGGCAAACTGCCGATTCGCATCGCCTGGTTTTCAGCGGTTTTACCGTCGCTGGTGCTCAACTACTTTGGCCAGGGCGCGCTGTTGCTGAAAAATCCAGAGGCTATCAAAAACCCGTTCTTCCTGCTGGCACCGGATTGGGCGCTGATTCCGTTGTTGGTGCTGGCTACGCTCGCTACCATCATCGCTTCTCAGGCGGTCATTTCCGGGGTGTTCTCGCTGACCCGTCAGGCGGTTCGTCTGGGGTATCTGCCACCGATGCGCATCGTGCATACGTCAGATATGGAGTCCGGACAGATTTATATCCCGTTTATCAATTGGTTGCTGTATGTGGCGGTGGTAATCGTTATTATCAGCTTTGAGCATTCCAGCAATCTGGCTGCCGCTTACGGTATTGCGGTGACCGGCACGATGGTACTGACCAGCATCCTGTCCTGTACGGTGGCGTTGAAAAACTGGCACTGGTATCGCTATCTGGTCTGGTTGCTGCTGGTGGCTCTGCTGGCTATCGACTTGCCGATGTTCCTGGCCAACGTGGTGAAGATTATTTCTGGTGGTTGGTTGCCGCTGGCGCTGGGTATGGTGATGTTTATCATCATGACGACCTGGAAAAGCGAGCGTTTCCGGCTATTACGTCGTATCCATGAGCATGGCAATTCGTTGGATGCGATGATCGCGTCGCTGGAGAAGAACCCGCCAGTGCGTGTAACAGGAACGGCTGTCTATCTGTCGCGTGCTACCCATGTCATTCCGTTTGCTTTGCTGCACAATCTTAAACACAACAAGGTATTGCACGAGCGCGTGGTGCTGCTGACCATGAGAACGGAAGACGCGCCTTATGTGCACAATGCCCGGCGTGTTTCGGTGGAGCAACTTTCCCCCACCTTCTGGCGTGTGGTCGCCAGCTATGGCTGGCGTGAAACGCCGAATGTAGAAGAGGTATTCCATCGCTGCTGGCAGGATGGATTGACCTGCCAGATGATGGAAACTACGTTCTTCTTGTCGAATGAATCGCTGATGATGGGTGCGCGTCCCTGGTATCTGCTTGTTCGCGGTAAGTTGTTCATGATGCTGAGCCGCAATGCGCTGCGCGCGGCGGATCAATTCGAAATTCCACCGAACCGGTTGATTGAATTGGGTATTCAGGTAGAAATCTGATTCCGGGCGAGTAGATGAATAAGCGGGTGAGGTCTAACAGGATCTCACCCGCTGTGGTATTGGGGCCTCTTCTTCCCGCCTACTGTTATCCTGTCGCGGATGTGGCATTCCATCTCCTCTAAAACTCTCTGGCTTTGTCCGGCAATGCTCTGCCGCGTCTTTTTTATTGGTTTTAATAACTTAAAATCTTCCTTTTATTACGCCAACGAAACGTTTCGATAACGATCACATTTTCATAAGATAATCGTTGCCTTCTCCGGTTCTTTTTCTACACTTGCTCTATAAGCGAAACGTTTCGCTCTCAGGATAAACAACATGAAAAAAGGTGTGTTACTTCATTCCGATATCTCGTCGGTGATTTCCCAACTGGGACATACCGATCAGATTGTCATTGCTGACGCCGGTTTACCGATTCCAGCGACGACGGCCCGCATCGACCTGGCTTTAACCCATAACGTTCCTGGCTTCTTGCAGGTGCTGGACGTGGTGACGGCGGAAATGCAGGTGGAAGCGGCGATTTTGGCTCAGGAAATCATTGAGAAAAACACCACGCTCCATGAAGCGTTATTAAAACAGTTAGCACAACTTGAACAACACCAGGGAAATACCATTTCACTGCATTACGTCAGCCACGAAGAGTTTAAAAAACAAAGTGGTCAGAGCCGGGCCATTATTCGTACAGGGGAATGCTCTCCTTATGCGAATGTGATCCTTTGTGCTGGCGTCACCTTCTGAGGTAGCGATGCAACCTTTACTGCAATTGCAAGGCATCACTAAAACGTTCCCCGGCGTTAAGGCGCTGTCCGGCGCGGCATTGAATGTCTATCCGGGCAAAGTCATGGCGCTGGTGGGAGAAAACGGTGCCGGCAAGTCCACCATGATGAAAGTGCTGACGGGCATTTATCGTCGGGATGCCGGTAGTATCCAGTTTTTGGGCAAGGATGTGGATTTCAGTGGTCCCAAAGCCTCTCAGGAAGCTGGTATCGGCATTATCCATCAGGAATTGAACCTGATTCCCCAATTAACCATTGCGGAAAATATTTTCCTCGGCCGTGAATTTACCAACCGTCTGGGGCGTATTGACTGGAAGCGCATGTATGACGAGGCGGATAAGCTGCTCAAGCGTTTGAATCTGCGTTATGACAGTCGCCGCCTGGTGGGGGAATTGTCTATTGGCGATCAACAGATGGTTGAAATCGCCAAAGTGCTGAGCTTTGAGTCTCGGGTCATCATTATGGATGAACCTACCGATGCGCTGACAGATACCGAAACCGCCTCGCTGTTTAGTGTTATCCGGGAATTGCAGGCCCAGGGCTGCGGCATTGTCTATATCTCCCATCGACTCAAAGAGATTTTCGAAATCTGCGACGATGTGACCGTGTTCCGTGATGGCCAGTTTATCGGCGAGCGTGCAGTGAGTGAATTACAGGAAGATTCGCTGATTGAAATGATGGTGGGACGTAAGCTGGAAGATCAGTACCCCCGTTTGAATCAGGCGCCCGGTGACGTGCGTTTGCAAGTCAGCGAATTGTCCGGGCCGGGGGTGAATAACGTGAGCTTCACCCTGCGCAAAGGCGAGATTCTCGGGGTGGCCGGGCTAATGGGGGCCGGTCGCACCGAACTGATGAAAGTGTTGTATGGTGCGTTGCCACGTACCCACGGTAGCGTCTCCTTAGATGGGGAGAACATCGTGGCGCGCAGCCCACAGGACGGCCTGGCCAGCGGCATTGTGTATATTTCCGAAGACCGTAAGCGAGACGGGCTGGTGCTCGGCATGTCGGTAAAAGAAAACATGTCCCTGACGGCACTGCGTTATTTCAGTAACGCAGCGGGTTCGCTGCGGCATGGCGATGAGCAGCAGGCGGTGGGCGATTTCATCCGCATGTTCAATATTCGCACTCCGTCCATGTCCCAGCCGATCGGGTTATTGTCCGGTGGTAATCAGCAGAAAGTGGCGATCGCCCGCGGGTTGATGACCCGTCCCAAAGTGCTGATTCTGGATGAGCCGACCCGTGGCGTCGATGTGGGGGCAAAAAAAGAAATCTATCAGTTAATCAACCAGTTCAAGCAAGAAGGGTTAAGCATCATTCTGGTATCGTCGGAAATGCCCGAAGTGCTCGGGATGAGCGATCGCATTATTGTCATGCACGAAGGGCACCTGAGCGGTGAGTTCCCGATTGAACAGGCTACACAGGAAGCGCTGATGGCTGCGGCCGTTGGTAAGCAATACGGCGTAAAGCAGGAGTAAATCAGATATGAGTTCTCAAACTATCACAGCAAAGCGCTGGCTCAGCAAAGAGTGGCTGATGGAGCAAAAATCATTGATCGCCCTGCTGATTCTTATCGCTGTGGTGTCTTCAATGAGTCCCAACTTTTTTACCCTGAACAACCTGTTCAACATCCTGCAGCAAACCTCGGTAAACGCCATTATGGCGGTGGGAATGACACTGGTTATCCTCACCTCCGGTATCGATTTGTCGGTAGGGTCGTTGCTGGCGCTGACAGGGGCGGTTGCCGCGTCTATCGTCGGGCTTGAGATCAATGCGTTGGTGGCGGTATTCGCGGCGCTGGCGCTGGGTGCGGTCATCGGTGCGGGAACGGGGATTATCATTGCCAAGGGGCGAGTACAGGCCTTTATTGCTACGCTAGTGATGATGTTGCTGCTACGTGGCGTCACGATGGTCTACACCAACGGCAGTCCTGTCAATACCGGTTTTTCTGATGCGGCGGATGCGTTGGGGTGGTTCGGCATCGGACGTCCTCTGGGAGTACCTACGCCAATCTGGATTATGGCGGTGGTATTCCTGGCAACCTGGTACATGCTGCACCATACCCGCATTGGTCGCTATATCTATGCGTTGGGCGGTAATGAAGCGGCAACCCGTCTTTCCGGGATCAGCGTTGATAGAGTCAAAATCGTTGTTTATTCGTTGTGCGGTTTGTTGTCGGCATTGGCAGGCATTATTGAAGTTGCCCGTCTGTCTTCAGCACAGCCAACGGCAGGGACGGGGTATGAACTGGATGCCATTGCGGCGGTAGTGCTGGGTGGTACAAGTTTGTCAGGTGGTAAAGGACGCGTGGTGGGAACGTTAATCGGTGCCTTGATTCTGGGGTTCCTGAATAACGGGCTTAACCTGTTAGGGGTTTCTTCTTACTACCAGATGATCGTCAAGGCGGTGGTTATTCTGCTGGCGGTTTTGGTAGATAACAAAGGCAGTAAATAACTTTCATTCACACAGGAATTGAAATATGAACTTGAAGAAGATTGCTACTCTGGTTTCCGCTGTCGCGCTGAGTGCAACGGTCAGTGCCAATGCGCTGGCAAAGGATACCATTGCTCTTGTTGTTTCCACGCTGAATAACCCGTTCTTTGTGTCGTTGAAAGATGGCGCCCAAAAAGAAGCGGACAAACTGGGCTACAACCTGGTCGTGCTTGATTCCCAGAACAACCCAGCCAAAGAACTTTCCAACGTGCAGGATTTGACTGTTCGTGGCACCAAGCTGTTGCTGATCAACCCGACGGACTCCAACGCGGTTGGTAATGCGGTGAAACTGGCTAATCAGGCCAAAATTCCGGTTATCACGCTGGACCGTGTCGCTGCCAGCGGTGAAGTCGTTAGCCACGTAGCTTCCGATAACGCCTTCGGCGGTAAAGTTGCCGGCGATTTCATCGCTAAAAAACTGGGTGAAGGTGCCAAAGTTATTCAACTGGAAGGTCTGGCGGGTACGTCTGCTGCTCGTGAACGTGGCGCTGGCTTCATGAAGTCTGCCGAGAAGAACAAATTTAACATGCTGGCAAGCCAGCCTGCTGATTTTGACCGCACCAAAGGTCTGAATGTGATGCAAAACCTGCTGACCGCTCACCCGGATGTTCAGGCTGTCTTCGCTCAGAATGACGAAATGGCGCTGGGTGCCCTGCGCGCTCTGCAGACCGCAGGTCGTGACAATGTGATGGTCGTTGGTTTCGATGGTACCGCTGATGGCTTGAAAGCAGTAGAAAGCGGCAAGATGGCGGCTACCGTGGCTCAGCGTCCTGATCAGATCGGTGTCATCGGTGTGGAAACGGCTGACAAGGTGCTGAAAGGCGAAAAAGTACAGGCGATCATCCCTGTCGACCTGAAACTGGTTACTAAGCAATAACATCATCAAAACGTAATACCGCACGTGCAGTACGGCGCCACCCCTGGTGGGTGGCGCGTAATCAACATCGGGGTTCATGTTAATGAAATCAGGCAAGCTGGTAGTCTTGGGAAGTATCAATGCGGATCATATTTTGAATCTGGCTCAGTTTCCCCGCCCAGGTGAAACGGTGATCGGTAAACAATATGGTGTGGCATTTGGCGGTAAAGGCGCGAACCAGGCGGTGGCTGCCGGGCGTAGTGGCGCAGATATCGAATTTATCGCTTGTGTCGGCGCTGACGATATCGGCGAACGTATTCGCCAACAACTCATCAAGGACCGAATTGATGTTTCCGCCGTTGAAGCGATTCCCGGCCAGACTACCGGGGTGGCATTGATTTTCGTTAACGGTGAAGCTGAAAACATGATCGGTATTCATGCGGGGGCTAATGCAGCCGTAACGCCAGATTACCTGCATCGCTATCAGCAGAAAATTACTGATGCTTCCGCGCTGTTGATGCAACTGGAGTCGCCGCTGGAAACTGTGATAGCAGCTGCTCGCCTGGCGCATGACAGTGGCACTAAAGTTATCCTCAATCCGGCTCCAGCTTGTTCTCTGCCTGACGAGTTATTGTCATTGGTGGATATGATCACGCCGAATGAGACGGAAGCGCAGATCCTGACCGGGGTGAGCGTAGAAACCGAAGAAGATGCACAGCGTGCCGCACAGGTATTGCATGATAAAGGCATCTCAACAGTATTGATTACCCTTGGCAGTCGTGGTGTCTGGTTAAGCGAACAAGGGCAGGGTCAGCGTATTCCCGGTTTCCGGGTCAAAGCAGTTGATACCATTGCAGCGGGTGATACCTTCAATGGCGCGTTAGTGACGGCTTTGCTGGAGTCACGCCCTATGGACGCGGCGGTTAAGTTTGCTCATGCGGCGGCGGCTATCGCGGTGACTCGCCATGGCGCTCAGCCTTCTGTTCCCTGGCGTGAAGAGATTGATGCCTTCCTGAATGCACAGGAGTAATCCTTGGCGACAATGAAAGACGTGGCCCGTCTGGCTGGGGTATCCACATCAACGGTTTCTCATGTCATCAACGATAACCGCTATGTCAGCGATGCCATTCGCGACCGGGTAATGAAAGCGGTGGAACAACTGAACTACGCGCCGTCCGCGCTGGCGCGTAGTCTCAAAATCAACCAGACCCGTACCATTGGTATGTTGCTGACGGCAAGTAGTAACCCGTTTTATGCTGAAGTCGTGCGTGGTGTGGAACGTTGTTGTTACGAACGAGGCTACAGCCTGATTCTTTGCAACACCGAAGGCGATCACCACCGTCTGAGCCGCAGTCTGGAGACGTTGCTGCAAAAGCGGGTGGATGGGCTGTTGCTGATGTGCACTGAGAGCCATCTGCCTTCACCGGATATTATTCGTCGCTATCCTTCTATTCCTGTGGTGATGATGGACTGGGCACCGTTTGAAGGCAGCAGCGATATCATCAAAGATAATTCGCTGCAAGGCGGCGAAATAGCGACTCACTACCTGATTTCTCAGGGCTATCGCAAAATTGCCTGTATTGCAGGTCCGCAAGATAAAACCACCGCACACAATCGTCTGGAAGGTTATCGTAAAGCGATGCACCAGTCGGGCTTGTCGATTCCTGCAGGTTATGAAGTGATCGGGGACTTTGAGTTTGAAGCTGGTTTTCGCGCCATGCAGCAGTTACTGGCGCTACCGGAGCGCCCTGATGCTGTCTTTACCAGTAATGATGCGATGGCGGTAGGCGTTTATCGTGCCTTATATGAGGCAGGGCTATCCATTCCTGACGATATGGCCGTGGTGGGTTACGACGATATTGAATTGGCTCGTTATCTATCGCCGCCCTTGACGACGATACATCAGCCTAAAGGTGAGCTTGGTGAACTTGCCATTGATACGCTTCTCCACCGGTTGGAGCACCCGGATGCAGAACATAATGTATTGGTACTGACTCCCGAGTTAATCGTTCGTAGTTCTGTCGGTAAAATCCACGCCTGATTGACCGTTCTCCTTTCTTTCTGGCGTTTATGCCGCAGAACAGCGGCATATTGGCTAATTCCCACTCGCTTTGCCTGAAAACCATCCAGTTGATAATTATTTTGTATTTATCGCTTGTCAGGCCGGAATAACTCCCTATAATGCGCCTCCACTGACACGGCAACAGCGGCAACGCAGCGCGGTGTCAGGAAGTGGAAACGAAAATAATCGTTGACACTTCATGAGGAAAGCGTAGTATACGCCACCTCGCGACAGCAGGCTCAGGCCGGTCGCACTGCTCTTTAACAATCAATCAGACAATCTGTGTGGGCACTCGCAGGACACTTCACTAAAAAATTAGTGAAAGTCTTGAAGAGTGACAACAGTTAATTCATTACGAATAAACAGTAAATTCTTTGAGCACCGTTTTCTTCGGAAAACACATCAAACTTTAAATTGAAGAGTTTGATCATGGCTCAGATTGAACGCTGGCGGCAGGCCTAACACATGCAAGTCGGGCGGTAGCACAAAGGAGCTTGCTCCTTGGGTGACGAGCGGCGGACGGGTGAGTAATGTCTGGGAAACTGCCTGATGGAGGGGGATAACTACTGGAAACGGTAGCTAATACCGCATAACGTCGCAAGACCAAAGAGGGGGACCTTAGGGCCTCTTGCCATCGGATGTGCCCAGATGGGATTAGCTAGTAGGTGAGGTAAAGGCTCACCTAGGCGACGATCCCTAGCTGGTCTGAGAGGATGACCAGCCACACTGGAACTGAGACACGGTCCAGACTCCTACGGGAGGCAGCAGTGGGGAATATTGCACAATGGGCGCAAGCCTGATGCAGCCATGCCGCGTGTGTGAAGAAGGCCTTCGGGTTGTAAAGCACTTTCAGCGGGGAGGAAGGGAGCAGACTTAATACGTCTGTTCATTGACGTTACCCGCAGAAGAAGCACCGGCTAACTCCGTGCCAGCAGCCGCGGTAATACGGAGGGTGCAAGCGTTAATCGGAATGACTGGGCGTAAAGCGCACGCAGGCGGTCTGTTAAGTTGGATGTGAAATCCCCGGGCTTAACCTGGGAACTGCATTCAAAACTGACAGGCTAGAGTCTCGTAGAGGGGGGTAGAATTCCAGGTGTAGCGGTGAAATGCGTAGAGATCTGGAGGAATACCGGTGGCGAAGGCGGCCCCCTGGACGAAGACTGACGCTCAGGTGCGAAAGCGTGGGGAGCAAACAGGATTAGATACCCTGGTAGTCCACGCTGTAAACGATGTCGATTTGGAGGTTGTGGTCTTGAACCGTGGCTTCCGGAGCTAACGCGTTAAATCGACCGCCTGGGGAGTACGGCCGCAAGGTTAAAACTCAAATGAATTGACGGGGGCCCGCACAAGCGGTGGAGCATGTGGTTTAATTCGATGCAACGCGAAGAACCTTACCTACTCTTGACATCCAGCGAACCTTGTAGAGATACGAGGGTGCCTTCGGGAGCGCTGAGACAGGTGCTGCATGGCTGTCGTCAGCTCGTGTTGTGAAATGTTGGGTTAAGTCCCGCAACGAGCGCAACCCTTATCCTTTGTTGCCAGCACTTCGGGTGGGAACTCAAGGGAGACTGCCGGTGATAAACCGGAGGAAGGTGGGGATGACGTCAAGTCATCATGGCCCTTACGAGTAGGGCTACACACGTGCTACAATGGCGTATACAAAGAGAAGCGACCTCGCGAGAGCAAGCGGACCTCATAAAGTACGTCGTAGTCCGGATTGGAGTCTGCAACTCGACTCCATGAAGTCGGAATCGCTAGTAATCGTAGATCAGAATGCTACGGTGAATACGTTCCCGGGCCTTGTACACACCGCCCGTCACACCATGGGAGTGGGTTGCAAAAGAAGTAGGTAGCTTAACCTTCGGGAGGGCGCTTACCACTTTGTGATTCATGACTGGGGTGAAGTCGTAACAAGGTAACCGTAGGGGAACCTGCGGTTGGATCACCTCCTTACCGAGTAGAAGTGCCTGCGTGGTGTCCACACAGATTGTCTGATGATAAGAAAGAGTCAAAAGCGTCTTGCGAAGCTGACAAGTGATGTCCCCTTCGTCTAGAGGCCCAGGACACCGCCCTTTCACGGCGGTAACAGGGGTTCGAATCCCCTAGGGGACGCCAGTATGACTGACAGTGGGTGAAAGGCACGGTCAACGCTAACCTAAAACTGATTAGAGATAGTCAGGTTTATGTTATCTGCTCTTTAACAATCCGGAACAAGCTGAAAAATTGAAACGACAGCATGTGAGTGAGAATTCATGTGTTGTTCGAGTCTCTCAAAATACTCATATCCCGAGACACTTTCGGGTTGTGAGGTTAAGCGACTAAGCGTACACGGTGGATGCCTAGGCAGTCAGAGGCGATGAAGGGCGTGCTAATCTGCGAAAAGCGTCGGCAAGGTGATATGAACCGTTATACCCGACGATACCCGAATGGGGAAACCCAGTGTGACTCGTCACACTATCATTAACTGAATCCATAGGTTAATGAGGCGAACCGGGGGAACTGAAACATCTCAGTACCCCGAGGAAAAGAAATCAACCGAGATTCCCCCAGTAGCGGCGAGCGAACGGGGAGGAGCCCAGAACCTGAATCGGCTTGTGTGTCAGTGGAAGCGTCTGGAAAGGCGCACGATACAGGGTGACAGTCCCGTACACGAAGATGCACAGGTTGTGAGTTCGATGAGTAGGGCGGGACACGTGGTATCCTGTCTGAACATGGGGGGACCATCCTCCAAGGCTAAATACTCCTGACTGACCGATAGTGAACCAGTACCGTGAGGGAAAGGCGAAAAGAACCCCGGCGAGGGGAGTGAAATAGAACCTGAAACCGTGTACGTACAAGCAGTGGGAGCACCTTTAGGGTGTGACTGCGTACCTTTTGTATAATGGGTCAGCGACTTATATTCTGTAGCAAGGTTAACCGAATAGGGGAGCCGCAGGGAAACCGAGTCTTAACTGGGCGTCTAGTTGCAGGGTATAGACCCGAAACCCGGTGATCTAGCCATGGGCAGGTTGAAGGTTGGGTAACACTAACTGGAGGACCGAACCGACTAATGTTGAAAAATTAGCGGATGACTTGTGGCTGGGGGTGAAAGGCCAATCAAACCGGGAGATAGCTGGTTCTCCCCGAAAGCTATTTAGGTAGCGCCTCGTGAATTCATCTTCGGGGGTAGAGCACTGTTTCGGCTAGGGGGCCATCCCGGCTTACCAACCCGATGCAAACTGCGAATACCGAAGAATGTTATCACGGGAGACACACGGCGGGTGCTAACGTCCGTCGTGAAGAGGGAAACAACCCAGACCGCCAGCTAAGGTCCCAAAGTCATGGTTAAGTGGGAAACGATGTGGGAAGGCCCAGACAGCCAGGATGTTGGCTTAGAAGCAGCCATCATTTAAAGAAAGCGTAATAGCTCACTGGTCGAGTCGGCCTGCGCGGAAGATGTAACGGGGCTAAAACCATGCACCGAAGCTGCGGCAGCGACACTTAGGTGTTGTTGGGTAGGGGAGCGTTCTGTAAGCCTGTGAAGGTGGCCTGTGAGGGCTGCTGGAGGTATCAGAAGTGCGAATGCTGACATAAGTAACGATAATGCGGGTGAAAAACCCGCACGCCGGAAGACCAAGGGTTCCTGTCCAACGTTAATCGGGGCAGGGTGAGTCGACCCCTAAGGCGAGGCTGAAAAGCGTAGTCGATGGGAAACAGGTTAATATTCCTGTACTTGGTGTTACTGCGAAGGGGGGACGGAGAAGGCTATGTCATCCGGGCGACGGTTGTCCCGGTTTAAGCGTGCAGGTGGGTGGACCAGGTAAATCCGGTCTGCTGTTAACACTGAGGCGTGATGACGAGGCACTACGGTGCTGAAGTGACAGATGCCCGGCTTCCAGGAAAAGCCTCTAAGCATCAGGTAACATTGAATCGTACCCCAAACCGACACAGGTGGTCAGGTAGAGAATACTCAGGCGCTTGAGAGAACTCGGGTGAAGGAACTAGGCAAAATGGTGCCGTAACTTCGGGAGAAGGCACGCTCCTGTTGGTGAAGTCCCTTGCGGATGGAGCTGAGGGGAGTCGCAGATACCAGCTGGCTGCAACTGTTTAATAAAAACACAGCACTGTGCAAACACGAAAGTGGACGTATACGGTGTGACGCCTGCCCGGTGCCGGAAGGTTAATTGATGGGGTTATCCGTAAGGAGAAGCTCTTGATCGAAGCCCCGGTAAACGGCGGCCGTAACTATAACGGTCCTAAGGTAGCGAAATTCCTTGTCGGGTAAGTTCCGACCTGCACGAATGGCGTAATGATGGCCAGGCTGTCTCCACCCGAGACTCAGTGAAATTGAACTCGCTGTGAAGATGCAGTGTACCCGCGGCAAGACGGAAAGACCCCGTGAACCTTTACTATAGCTTGACACTGAACCTTGAGCCTTGATGTGTAGGATAGGTGGGAGGCTTTGAAGTGTGGACGCCAGTCTGCATGGAGCCAACCTTGAAATACCACCCTTTAATGTTTGATGTTCTAACCTGGGCCCGTAATCCGGGCTGGGGACAGTGTCTGGTGGGTAGTTTGACTGGGGCGGTCTCCTCCCAAAGAGTAACGGAGGAGCACGAAGGTTAGCTAATCCTGGTCGGACATCAGGAGGTTAGTGCAAAGGCATAAGCTAGCTTGACTGCGAGAGTGACGGCTCGAGCAGGTGCGAAAGCAGGTCTTAGTGATCCGGTGGTTCTGAATGGAAGGGCCATCGCTCAACGGATAAAAGGTACTCCGGGGATAACAGGCTGATACCGCCCAAGAGTTCATATCGACGGCGGTGTTTGGCACCTCGATGTCGGCTCATCACATCCTGGGGCTGAAGTAGGTCCCAAGGGTATGGCTGTTCGCCATTTAAAGTGGTACGCGAGCTGGGTTTAGAACGTCGTGAGACAGTTCGGTCCCTATCTGCCGTGGGCGTTGGAAGATTGAGGGGGGTTGCTCCTAGTACGAGAGGACCGGAGTGAACGCACCGCTGGTGTTCGGGTTGTCATGCCAATGGCACTGCCCGGTAGCTACGTGCGGAAGAGATAACCGCTGAAAGCATCTAAGCGGGAAACTTGCCCCGAGATGAGTCTTCCCTGGGAACTAGATTCCCCTGAAGGGACGTTCGAGACGAGGACGTTGATAGGCTGGGTGTGTAAGCGTAGCGATACGTTGAGCTAACCAGTACTAATGACCCGAGAGGCTTAACCTTACAACACCGAAGGTGTTTTGGTGAGAGAGACAGAGACGAGATTTTAGCTTGTTCGAGGATTGGATGGCGTGGTGTAGCGATACACGGCGACATGAAGAATCAGGACGTTGAACAGACGTCGAAAGAATTTGCCTGGCGGCGAGAGCGCGGTGGTCCCACCTGACCCCATGCCGAACTCAGAAGTGAAACGCCGTAGCGCCGATGGTAGTGTGGGGTCTCCCCATGCGAGAGTAGGGAACTGCCAGGCATCAAACAGAGAACCCCCGGTTAGCGCCGGGGGTTTTTTTATGCCTGCAACCCGGGCGGCCGTGTTAATCCTCCGGGTAATCATCTCTGCTACTACCTCAATTAGTCAGATACCTTTCTTTTGGCGCAACCAATCCCGGATAAATACTGCTACCTGTGGTGGTTGGTTCAGATCCAGACAAGGCCTGAGAAGCGTTAATGGTACATCGCTGGCGATAGCCAGTGTGTGGTCATCAATCTCCATCACTTCATTATTCTCAGACTTATGGCGGTAAAGCAGGATTTTATCGACAGACTCATGCTTGAAGCCTTCTACCAGAATTAAATCCAGCTTTGAACTATCCATTTTGCTGGCCAGAAAAAACAAGTCGGGTTCCTGTTGTTCTGGTGTCTCAGTCATCAATGCCCAGCGAGTATGACTGGCAACCAGTGTTTGATCGGCACCTGCTTTGCGCAGTTCATAGCTGTCTTTACCTGGTTTATCGATGTCCATATCGTGATGAGTGTGTTTGATGATCCCCACCCGGATCCCCATGGCGTTCAACAGAGGGATCATTTGTTTCAGTAGTGTGGTTTTACCTGTACCGCTGTGAGCGGCAATAGCCAAAAGCGGGACATCAGTCATGTGTATTCCCCTTCCAGTGAGCGAGATCCTCTGGTGTATTGAGATTACGGAATGATAAAGGCTGATCGGCAAAAGAAACGGCTTTTGCCGCGACCTGCTCCAGGAATAACATCAGTTTTCGGTCACCGCGATTCAGATAGCTTTCCAGCTCTCCGGTCAGGGATGTGTGGATCAACAAAAGTGTCGGGTGCTCGCGTTCTCCATCGGTAGCATAGGCGGCACAATCATTGTCACTGGATTGATTGCCACAGGATTGCCGCAGCCGTGAGACTAAATCGCAGGGTAATGCCGGTACATCACAAGGGGCGAATACCACCCATTCTGTGTTGGCGACACTTAGCCCGGTAAAAATGCCAGCCAAAGGGCCGGAAAAATCACGATTAATATCGCCGATCACCGGATAACCGCTTTGCTGATAACAAGCCTGATGACGATTGGCGTTAATGAGCAGAGTATCAACCTGTGGTTTCAGACGAGCCAGAACATGTTGATAGAGCGGCTTACCTTCCAGCTCAATCAATCCCTTATCATTTCCACCCATGCGGGATGATTGACCCCCAGCCAGAATCACACCTGTTATCATCGTATTGGTATCCGTAATGATTTAATGCGTTATTGTCGGAAAACTATGGCGTAAGGCCAAGACCTTTCCCCATACTAGATAAACAATCATCAATATTTGAGGTCATGATAATGAAGTGTCATCGTGTAAATGAATTGATTGAGTTACTGCATCCAGCCTGGCAAAAAGAGCCTGATTTTAATTTGGTGCAATTTTTACAAAAACTTGCACAGGAAGCCGGGTTTGAGGGGGCGCTTAGTGATTTGACTGATGATATCCTTATTTATCATCTTAAGTTACGTGACGCAGATAGCACACAGCCTATCCCTGGCTTGCAGAAGGATTATGAAGAAGATTTCAAAACCGCATTACTGCGTGCCCGCGGCGTTATTAAGGATTAACGGCCAGGATTTGATGCCATGGAGCTATGCTTACCATGCATGATGCCGTATTCAATTTTCATACACTGTCGCCGGATGTCATCATGGACGCACTCTGGTCTGTGGGGATCCGTGTTGACTCCGGCCTGACAGCACTTAACAGCTATGAAAACCGGGTTTACCAGTTTAGCGATGAAGACAGTAAGCGTTATGTAGTGAAGTTTTATCGACCGCAACGTTGGGATGCTGCCCAGATTAATGAAGAGCATCGTTTTGCGGCCGAGTTGTCTGATGATGAAGTGCCGGTGGTTGCCCCGCTGGCCTTACAGGGCAATACGCTGCATGTGCATGATGGTTTCTGGTTTGCCGTGTTCCCAAGCGTTGGTGGGCGTCAGTATGAAATGGACAATGATAACCAGTTGGAGGAAGTCGGGCGCTATCTGGGCCGAATCCATCAGACTGGTAGTCGAAATCTGTTCTCAACGCGTCCTACTATCGGGGTGCAGGAATACCTTGATGACCCTCTGCTCACATTAACGGACAGCGCTCTGATCGCTGATGCGCAGAAAGCGCTCTTTCTGGCCGCGACAACCCGGCTTATCGAGGAAGTGAAATTACACTGGCATACCCACTGGCAAGCCAGACGCCTGCATGGTGACTGCCATCCTGGGAATATTCTTTGGCGCGATGGTCCATTGTTTGTCGATCTGGATGATGCGCGTAATGGCCCGGCTGTTCAGGATCTGTGGATGTTGCTGCATGGTGAGCGTCAGGAGCAGCGTATTCAATTGGATATTTTGCTGGATGCCTACAGCGAATTTGCTTCGTTTGATGAGTCAGAATTGGCGCTGATTGAGCCGCTACGTGCCATGCGAATGGTCCATTATCTGGCCTGGGTGACCCGCCGCTGGCATGACCCGGCTTTTCCCCGTAGTTTTCCGTGGATGCAAGACGCTGATTTTTGGGCAAAGCAGACCGCTATTTTTACTGAACAGGTCAGGCTGTTGCAGGAACCACCGTTGCAGCTGGCACCGATGTACTGACAATTATGGAGATAACCTTGATATGAAGAAAATATGGCTTGCGCTGGTTGGTGTGGTGTTGGCGTTCAGTGCGTCAGCTGCTGATTTTTCCGATGGTAAACAGTTCACTACCCTGGATAAACCGGTTCCCCAATCCCCTCAGGTGCTGGAATTCTTCTCATTCTACTGCCCACACTGCTACCAGTTTGCTCAGGTTTACCACATTCCTGAGGCTATCCAGAAAGCTTTACCAACCGACGCTAAGTTGACCAAGTATCATGTCGACTTCCTGGGCCCATTGGGTAAAGAGTTGACCCAGGCGTGGGCGGTTGCGATTGCGCTGGGTGTGGAAGACAAAGTCAGCCCGTTGATGTTTGATGCTGTCCAGAAAACTCAGACGGTAAAAACGACAGAAGATATTCGTCAGGTCTTTGTGGCTGCAGGTGTAAAAGCTGAAGACTATGACAGTGCGTTGAATAGCTTCGTGGTGAAATCATTGGTCGCACAACAGGAAAAAGCGGCTGCCGATTTGCAACTGCGTGGCGTACCGGCGGTATTTGTTAGCGGTAAATACATGGTGAAAAGCGACGGGCTTGATACCAGTTCTATGGACAGCTATGTCAAACAGTATGCTGATGTAGTGAAATTCCTGCTCTCTCAGAAATAAGCTTTCCGCTTTATCCATACGCCATATGCCTTAACGCATATGGCGTTTTTATTTCCGTCTACTGCTAACGTCTGGACATTTCTGCTTACTGCCGGGCTTGGTGGTTTCATATCTATCCACATTAATAACAACGTTTTGATATAACTACAATGTCAATGATTTTTTATTAACGTATTGATTGATAATGGAATACATATAACAAACAATTCTGGTGATATCACTGTTAATTATCTTTCAATTTCTATGCACAAAGTTATCCACAGAATTTTTGCGAGACGTTGTGCAAAAAGCGTAATGAACGATCGTTAGTATTCGTCTCTGACTGCCAGCTATGGCATCCTTACCCCCATGGCAGAAAATAACGATCACGAAAAATCATGGTTCAAATAGCAGAAAACCCTCTCATTCTGGTTGACGGTTCATCGTACCTTTACCGCGCTTACCACGCCTTCCCTCCCTTGACTAACGCTGCTGGCGAGCCGACCGGGGCGATGTACGGGGTGCTCAATATGCTGCGTAGTTTGTTGCAGCAGTATCATCCCAGCCATGTGGCGGTGGTGTTTGATGCGAAGGGGAGGACATTTCGTGATGACTTGTTTGAACACTACAAATCTCATCGCCCGCCGATGCCGGATGATCTGCGTGCGCAGATTGAACCATTACATCGTATGGTGAAAGCGATGGGGTTGCCGCTGCTTTCTGTTTCCGGTGTTGAGGCTGACGATGTGATTGGGACACTGGCACAGCAGGCGGAGCGTGCCGGTAAACCTGTGTTGATCAGCACTGGCGATAAAGATATGGCCCAACTGGTGACGCCGCAGATAACCCTGATCAACACCATGAATAACACTATTCTGGGGCCGGATGAGGTGTGTGCCAAATATGGTATTCCTCCCTCTCTGATTATCGATTTTCTGGCGCTGATGGGGGATTCCTCCGACAATATTCCCGGCGTGCCTGGTGTGGGTGAGAAAACTGCTCAGGCATTACTGCAAGGTGTGGGGGGGCTGGATGCGCTCTATGGCAATCTGGATAAGATTGCTGGCCTGACCTTCCGTGGTGCTAAAACCATGGCTGCGAAACTTGAGCAGCATAAAGACGTGGCTTACCTTTCTTACCAGCTGGCGACGATTAAAACCGATGTCGAGTTGGAGCTCGGTTGCGAAAAACTGACGGTGAATGAGCCGGATGCAACGGAACTGCGTGAGTTATTCGCCCGTTATGAATTCAAACGCTGGCTGGCAGATGTGGAAGATGGCAAATGGTTGCAGGGCGGTAAAAAGAGTCCGGCTGCGGTACCGTTTGTGAAACCAGACACTGAAGATGCACCTAAAGAGGCGTCCAGCGTATTGTCTCAGGATGGTTATGTGACCATTCTGGATGAGTCATCCTTGCAGGACTGGATTGCCAGAATTAAAGCTGCTGGTCTGTTTTCGTTTGATACCGAAACCGATGGCCTCGATACGCTAACGGCTAATCTGGTAGGTATCTCTCTGGCTATCAAACCCGGTGAAGCCGCTTACCTGCCATTAGGCCATGATTACCTCGATGCGCCGACACAGTTGGATAGAGATACCGTGTTAGCGCGATTAAAGCCACTGCTGGAAAATGAAGCCATCGGTAAGATCGGGCAAAACCTGAAGTTCGATAAAGGCGTGATGGCTCGTTACGGTATTGATCTGCGCGGGATTGTGTTTGATACCATGCTGGAATCCTACGTGCTTGATAGTGTGGCGGGTCGGCACGATATGGATAGCCTGTCAGAGCGCTATCTGCAGCATAAGACCATCACCTTTGAAGAGATTGCTGGTAAGGGCAAGAATCAGTTAACTTTTAATCAGATCCCACTGGAGCCGGCGGCGGTTTATGCTGCGGAAGATGCTGACGTGACGTTGCGTTTGCATGAAACGTTATGGGCGAAGCTGGAACCGCAACAGGATCTGTGCAAGGTATTCAAGAATATCGATATGCCGCTGGTGCCAGTGTTGTCTCGTATGGAACGCACTGGTGTGCTGATCGATACCACGATTCTGGCCGAACACTCGCAGGAGCTAACGCAACGTCTGGCGGAACTGGAAGTTCAGGCCCATGAGCTGGCGGGTGAGGCTTTCAATTTGGCTTCGCCTAAACAGTTAGGCGCCATTCTGTACGAAAAGATGCAGTTGCCGGTTATTAAGAAAACGCCGAAAGGCGCGCCTTCGACCAATGAAGAAGTGCTGGCTGAGCTGGCGCTGGATCATCCGCTACCGAAGTTAATTTTAGAACATCGTGAGTTGGCTAAACTGAAATCGACTTACACGGATAAGTTGCCGCAGATGATTAACCCGTTGACTAAACGGGTGCATACCTCCTATCACCAGGCGGTAACGGCTACGGGGCGTCTGTCCTCCAGTGATCCTAACTTGCAAAACATTCCCGTGCGTAATGAAGAAGGGCGCCGTATTCGTCAGGCGTTCATTGCTCCGCAAGGATACCAAATTCTGGCGGCTGACTACTCGCAGATAGAGTTACGCATTATGGCGCATCTATCGCGGGATGCCGGATTACTGAAGGCGTTTTCCGAAGGTCTGGATATTCACCGTGCTACCGCTGCCGAAGTATTCGGTTTGCCGCTTGATAAAGTGACGACGGAACAGCGCCGCAGTGCCAAAGCCATCAACTTTGGCCTGATTTACGGTATGAGTGCTTTTGGTTTGTCCCGCCAGTTGGGCATTGCGCGTAATGAAGCGCAGAAATACATGAATCTCTATTTTGAGCGCTATCCAGGGGTACAGGAATACATGGAGCGCACTCGCCAGCAGGCGGCAGAGCAAGGGTATGTCTCCACGCTGGATGGCCGACGTCTCTACCTGCCGGATATTCACTCCCGTAATGCCATGAGCCGTAAAGCCGCAGAGCGGGCTGCTATCAACGCACCGATGCAGGGAACCGCCGCAGACATCATTAAAAAAGCGATGATTGCCATTGATGACTGGTTACAGCAGGAAAAACCATTGGCAACGATGCTGATGCAGGTACACGATGAATTGGTGTTTGAAGTGCACCACTCTGTACTGGATGAGGTCAGTGCGAAGATTCGTAACCTGATGGAAGGCTGCATGCAGTTGGATGTGCCATTACAGGTGGATATCGGTACCGGTAGTAACTGGGATCAGGCCCATTAATGTCTTCGGTGAAAAAATGGGTCTGACGCATTCGTGATTTATCGGGCGTTTAGCTGTAAATGCCGACAGAAATCGCGCTTTCCTTTCTCTGTTAGTTTTTTCGGCTGGGGTATGGGTGATTCTGTAATTAAGCTACATGATTGTGTGACCTGGTTTGGGTTTGTTTAATTCATCGCCATTTTTTATGAAATTAAACAACAAAAAATGCTTTTTTCCAGAAAAGAAATGGAGTAGAGTTAAACACGTAGGGTACAGAGGTAAGATGTTCTATCTTTCAGACCTTTTACTTCACGTAATCGGATTTGGCTGAATGTTAGCCGCCCTGGTCAGGTTTCTGACCGGGGCGTTTTTTATTGTTCTGATAATAAATTTTCGGGATAACCAACGCTTATGCTACCGGCAAAAAAATTTGCCGGTAGTGGTGTGGACAAGGATGGCATTTCAGAAATGCTCGCCCATTCTTGATGGAGACGTTACTGCTCAGACTCGGCAAGAGAGGACTCATCGGCGGGGGGTAATGTGCTGAACCAGTTATCTAATTTCTGACGTAATTTATCTACACCGGTTTTTTTCAGCGAAGAAAACGTCTCAACCTGAATATCTCCCATAAAGGGCAACACGGCTTCCCGCACCATGTTTAGCTGGGATTTCTGGGCTCCCTGAGCCAGTTTGTCTGCTTTAGTCAGTAACACCAGTACCGGCAACCCGACATCAACAGCCCATTCCAACATCTGCTGGTCCAGATCTTTGAGCGGATGACGGATATCCATTAATACCACCAGCCCTTTCAGACAGTTACGCTTTTGCAGATACTCGCCAAGCGCTCTCTGCCATTTGCGTTTCATTTCTTCTGGTACTTCGGCATAGCCGTAACCAGGCAAGTCGACCAGACGTACTCCCTCAGCGACTTCAAACAGGTTGATGAGCTGGGTACGACCAGGCGTTTTACTGATACGGGCCAGGCTCTTTTGGTTGGTCAGCGTGTTGAGGGCGCTGGATTTTCCCGCATTGGAGCGGCCGGCAAACGCGACTTCAATACCGCTGTCGGCAGGAAGATGACGAATGTCCGGCGCGCTGGTGACAAAATGGGTCACATGATAGTTGTATTGCTGGGTCACAGTGTGCTTCTCTGTCTGGATCACGGTTTTATATAGCTGATTATACCTGTAACGGATGAGAAAGGCGGCGTTTATCTGTTTTGTACGGGGTGTTAGCGCGGTAACAGACTGAAAAAATAAAACTGGTACAGAGCGCCTGGAGCACTTTTTTATTGGTATGCTTTCTGCTAGATTCCGCCGCAATTCTCCTTATATTTGCTCATCCGAACCTGAGATTGACGCTATGAAACAACCATCACAAGGGGCGGGACGCAAAGCTCCTGCTCCAAAGGCCAAAAGAAAAAGTCGCGAGCAGTTGGATCTTGAAGCTCGCGATCGCAAACGCCAGAAAAAACACCGTGGTCATGCCGCAGGCAGCCGTGCGCAGCCGTCTGGTGGTCATCAGCACAATGCCTCCTCTGGTCAAGGTAAAGACCCGCGTATTGGCAGTAAAAAGCCGGTAGCGCTGCTGCCGGAAAGCGCCGTTGCGCCGACCAAACCGGTAACTATGCCGAAAGAGAAACCGGTTCGCCTGTCACCACAGGAAGAACTGGAGATGCTGGAAAATGATCCGCGTCTTGATGACCTGCTGGACAGGCTCGAGAAAGGTGAAACATTGCCAGCTAAAGAACAGTCCTGGCTGGATGAAACGCTGGATCGCATTGATATCCTGATGGAACAGCTGGGGATTAGCCTGGACGATGACGACGAAGATGAACAGCAGGAAGAAGATATGCTGCAACTGCTTCGTCGTGGTAATCCGAAAGACGGTTATTAATGTTAAAAGCGCTGTTTCTGCTCATAACCCTGTTGGTTCTGTGTTTTTTGGGTGGCCTGTTGGTTAAACTGTGGTGTCTGTCGAAACGGAAAGGCAGATTACAGCGTGCCGTATTGGCTGGGCAGCATCGGTTGCCCCGGCGTCGTACGGCAAGGACCGGTTACAGGAAGGAGTGAGCTCTATGTCCGAACAGACTATCGACTGGGATTTATCCCTGATCCAGAAATATAACTATTCGGGGCCACGCTACACTTCCTACCCTACCGCGCTGGAATTCAGCGACAGCTATGACGATGCGGCGTTTGCCCAGGCGGTGGCCCGTTATCCCCACCGCCCGTTGTCGTTGTATCTGCATATCCCGTTTTGTCACCGCCTGTGCTACTTCTGTGGTTGCAATAAACTGGTAACCCGGCAACTGCATAAAGCCGATGAGTATCTCGATCGGCTGGCGCTGGAAATTCATCAACGCGCACCGTTATTTGCCAATCGTACGGTCACCCAAATGCATTGGGGCGGCGGAACGCCCACGTTCCTGAATAAAGCACAGATTAGTCGGCTGATGGCGCTGCTTCGCCAGCATTTCCATTTTTCTGAGCACGCCGAGATGTCGCTGGAAGTGGATCCGCGGGAAATTGAACTGGATGTGCTCGATCATTTGCGCGCCGAAGGATTCAACCGCCTTAGCATGGGCGTGCAGGATTTCAATAAAGAGGTGCAACGGCTGGTTAACCGCGAGCAGGATGAAGCGTTCATTTTTGCGCTGATTGAGCGGGCCAAGACGTTAGGGTTTACCTCGACCAACATCGACCTGATTTATGGTCTGCCAAAACAAACGCCGGACAGTTTTGCTTTTACTTTACAACGGGTAGCCGAGTTACGCCCGGATCGCCTGAGCGTATTTAATTATGCCCATTTACCCAGTTTGTTTGCCGCACAGCGAAAAATTAAAGAAGCGGATCTGCCGGATGCGGAACAAAAACTGGCTATTTTGCAGCAGACCATTCAAAGCCTGACGGCAGCGGGTTATCAGTTCATCGGTATGGATCATTTCGCCCGGCCAGATGATGAGCTGGCGGTAGCGCAGCGCGAAGGCAAATTGCACCGTAATTTCCAGGGGTATACCACACAAGGCGATACCGATTTGCTGGGGTTGGGCGTGTCTGCCATCAGTATGATTGGCGACAGTTATGCGCAGAACCAAAAAGAATTGAAGCTGTACTACGCGGATGTTGAACAACGTGGTCATGCATTGTGGCGCGGTTTGTCCCTGACTCGTGATGATTGTATTCGCCGTGATGTCATTAAAGCGCTGATTTGTCATTTCCAACTGGAGTTTGCGGCGATTGAGCAGGCTTATGGCCTGTCATTTGGCGATTACTTCCGTGAGGACCTGGCATTGTTGGCACCGATGGCCCAGGATGGACTGGTGGAGATTCAGGCCGACGGTATTCGGGTGACGGCGAAAGGACGGCTGCTTATTCGTAATATTTGTATGTGTTTTGATGTGTATTTCCGCAACAAAATGCGTGAGCGCCAATTTTCCCGAGTCATTTAATTCCACCGGGTAATTCCTGCGGGAATCGAAAATGTGTTGGCCACCGAATCTGGCATGACCTTGTTATGGTAGATGGGAAGGGGTTAGAGATAAAAGAAAAGAGCCAGTCGTATGACTGGCTCTTTTCTTATTGTGTCAGCGTGTGTTAGCTGAAGAAATTGATCAGTGCTGCGCACAACACGGCTGCAATCGCAGTTTGCGATGATGGACCCATCGCACTACTGATCTCAGCGCCGTGCGTTACGGCAGAAAAAATGGATTCCAGCATGGTTACCCTCTCCAGTCAGCGACATGATCATACTGCTGGCGCGGCGCAAGTAAAGTACAAAATATATCCATGATGACGTAAATTGCAGATGTGTGGGTTTCATAACGCAACCCATCCGTGGGCGCTGTTCCTTGTGATGAACGGTAACGGGAAAACGGCAGAGCGCCGTTATTCCATGCCCAGTTCCTTAAGCTTACGCGTCAGCGTGTTTCGCCCCCAGCCCAGCAGCCTTGCTGCTTCCTGTTTATGCCCTTGCGTATGGCGTAACGCGGTTGTCAGTAGTGTGCGTTCCATTTCCGGTTGCGCTTCGGCCAACAGGTTTTGATGACCGGAACGCAGCGCACGGTCAGCCCACTGTGCCAGCAGCGTCGCCCAGCTATCGGGCATGACATGTACGGTAGCGTCTGGCGCTGTTGTTTCAAACAGCTCCGGCGGCAGATCCTGAATCAGCACTTCCTGTCCCGCCGCCATCACCGTCAGCCACCGGCAGGTATTTTCAAGCTGGCGCACGTTACCCGGCCAGGGTAAACGGGTGAGCGCTGCTTCAGTTTCCGGGTGCAGGTTTTTCGGTTCGACACCCAGTTCTTTAGCCGTTGCCTGCAGGAAGTAGCGCGCCAGACGTGGAATATCTTCCCGACGTTCACGCAGCGGCGGTAAATGAACACGAATCACGTTCAAACGATGGAACAAGTCTTCGCGAAATTTGCCTTCCTGAACCCGCAATTCCAGATTCTGATGCGTGGCGGCGATAATGCGCACATCCACTTTCACGGCTGCATAGCCGCCGACACGATAAAACTGACCGTCAGCCAGTACGCGTAACAGGCGGGTTTGCACATCCAGCGGCATGTCGCCGATTTCATCAAGGAACAGTGTTCCGCCATCCGCCTGCTCAAAACGCCCTTGCCGAATTTGGTTCGCCCCGGTAAATGCACCTTTTTCATGGCCGAACAGTTCTGATTCGATCAAATCCTTAGGGATTGCCGCCATATTCAGCGCGATAAAAGGGGCTTTGGCGCGCGGGCTGTGGCGATGTAATGCATGGGCGACCAGCTCTTTACCGGTGCCTGATTCACCGTTGATCAGTACGCTTATTGATGAGCGTGAGAGACGACCGATAATTCGAAACACATCCTGCATTGCCGGTGCTTCACCGATAATATCGGTGGTCGGCCCACTGATGGGCTGACTGCGTACCGGTTGCTGCTGTTCCAGGTAATGGCTGATGGCGCGTTCAACCAGCGCTACCGCTTCATCAATGTCGAACGGTTTGGGCAGATAATCGAAAGCCCCTTGCTGGTAAGCGCTAACCGCTGCGTCCAAATCGGAATGCGCGGTCATGATGATAACGGGCAGCATCGGGTGGCGCTGTTTGATTTGTTGCAGCAATGCCAGCCCGTCCATACCGGGCATACGGATATCGGACAGCAGGACATCCGGTGTTTGCGTGGTCAGCGCGTTTAACGCCTGGGTACCGTTATCAAAGGTTGCGCAGGTTAATCCCGCCCCGGTAAGCGCACGTTCAAGCACCCAACGGATGGAGCTATCGTCATCGACAATCCAGACTATCCCTCGTTGCATCGTGAACCTCACTGGCGAATGGGCAGATACACCGAGAATTCGGTATGACCTGGCCAACTGTTAAATTCAATTTTTCCGGAATGTTGATCGATAAGGTTACGGGCAATCGACAAACCCAACCCGGTGCCGCCTTCACGACCACTCACCATGGGATAGAACAGCGTGTCTTGCAGATGGGCTGGCACGCCGGGGCCGTCGTCTTCGATATCGATACGGGCCACCAGACGGTAGCGCACGCCATGTAGCGTCAGCTGAAACGCGGTACGGGTACGGATGGTGATGGTGCCGCCTTCCTCTCCCAGCGCCTGCATGGCGTTACGAGTAATGTTCAGCAAGACCTGTTCAATCTGATCCGGGTCGTGCATCAATTCCGGCAGGCTGGGGTCGTAGTCGCGCACCAGCGTCACGTTGTCGGCTTTTTCCATCGAGACTAACTGGAATACCCGTTCGGCGACCTGATGGATGCTTTGGGTGACATGCAGCCCGGGCTGTTGCGGGCCAAGCAAACGGTCTACCAGATTACGCAGGCGGTCTGCCTGTTCGATAATGACTTTGGTGTATTCCATCAGCGCCGGGTCCGGCAGGGCTTTGGACAGCAACTGTGCCGCGCCACGCAGGCCGCCAAGTGGATTCTTGATTTCATGCGCCAGACCGCGTACCAGATCGCGAGCCGCCTGTTGCTGGGCATGTTGTAGCTGTTCCTGACTGAGACGGCGCTGGTTATCCATCGGCGCCATTTCCAACAGGATAAAATCGTGCTGAATGCGCTGAGCTGTCAGCGACATAATATGTGCCCGACCATCTACCACGATGGTGACTTCGTTATCGGTAAAACCTTGCCCAGAGTCGAGGCTTTCCCGCATCAGGTCGAGATTTAACGAAAAGTAACCGAGCAGCTCCGGCAGGGGCGTTCCAGACAGTTTACGTGAACTTTGAGCCAGAAGTTGTTGCGCCGCTGGGTTGGAGTAGTGAATAGCCAGATCTTTATCCAGCAACAAGATGCTGTTTATTAAAGAATTAAGGATCTGCCCAGCATCGGGCAGCGTGCCTGTTGCCATAACGCAGACTCCCGCACTATTTTAGTGCACACTATTCTCGATTGTAGTTTAAGTCGCAACGGTAATATGTCTTGTGGAGAAAAAAGCCCATCCGAAGATGGGCTGAAAAGTTTCCACGGCAACAAAAATAAACATAAATAAAAAACAACTATCTGACGGCAGTATGAACATCATTTTCTTCGTCCTGCCGTCAAGCGCGTAGGAGGTTACACGCTGTAGTACAGTTCGAACTCAACCGGGTGCGGCGTCATGCGAACGCGGTCGTTTTCAGCAGTACGCAGTTCGATGTAAGCATCGATAGCGTCGTCAGTGAATACGCCACCACGGGTCAGGAACTCGCGGTCTGCGCTCAGCGCGTTCAACGCTTCTTCCAGAGAGCCTGCTACGGTTGGGATCTCTTTCGCTTCTTCCGGCGGCAGATCGTACAGGTTCTTGTCCATGGCATCGCCCGGGTGGATCTTGTTGATGATGCCGTCCAGACCAGCCATCAGCAGTGCAGCGAAGCACAGGTACGGGTTAGCAGCCGGGTCCGGGAAGCGCACTTCGATACGACGTGCTTTCGGGCTCGATACCACCGGAATACGGATGGAGGCAGAACGGTTACGGGCAGAGTAAGCCAGCATAACCGGCGCTTCGTAACCCGGGACCAGACGTTTGTAGGAGTTGGTGGTCGGGTTGGACAGCGCGTTGATTGCTTTAGCGTGTTTGATAACACCGCCGATGTAGTACAGCGCGGTTTCAGACAGGCCGCCGTATTTGTCGCCGGAGAACAGGTTAGTACCGTCTTTAGCCAGAGACATGTGGCAGTGCATGCCGGAACCGTTATCGCCGAACATCGGTTTCGGCATGAAGGTTGCGGTTTTGCCGAAAGCGTGTGCCACGTTGTGTACGACGTATTTGTAGATCTGGATTTCGTCGGCTTTCTTGGTCATGGTGTTGAAGCGGGTAGCCACTTCGTTCTGACCAGCGGTCGCTACTTCGTGGTGATGCGCTTCAACTACCAGGCCCATCTGCTCCATGGTCAGACACATGGCGGAACGCAGGTCCTGCGCAGAGTCTACCGGCGGAACTGGGAAGTAACCGCCTTTCACAGCCGGACGGTGGCCTTTGTTGCCTTCTTCGTATTTGGTGCTGGAGTTCCAGGCACCTTCGATGTCGTCGATAGCAACGTGAGAACCGGAGATGCTGCTGCCGAAACGTACGTCATCAAACAGGAAGAATTCCGGCTCTGGCCCGAA
This sequence comes from Dickeya oryzae, assembly GCF_020406815.2. Classification (NCBI taxonomy): domain Bacteria; kingdom Pseudomonadati; phylum Pseudomonadota; class Gammaproteobacteria; order Enterobacterales; family Pectobacteriaceae; genus Dickeya; species Dickeya oryzae. Next base: position 4,680,015 of record NZ_CP162670.1, on the reverse strand, counting down.
CAGTACGGTATCAGCGATACCGGAAGAGCGCAGGAAGTCTTCAGCGCGTTTAGCGATGGAGCGCGGGTCGCGGTCATAACCCTGCATGGTGCCCGGTTCCAGAATGTCACAACGGATGATCAGAGTCGGTTCTTCGAAGAACGGATCCATAACCGCAGTAGTCGCGTCCGGCATTAACACCATGTCGGATTCGTTGATGCCTTTCCAGCCGCCAATCGAGGAACCATCAAACATTTTACCGTCTTCGAAGAAGTCAGCGTTAACCTGGTGGGCCGGAATAGTGACGTGCTGTTCTTTGCCTTTGGTATCCGTGAAGCGAAGGTCAACAAACTTCACTTCATGCTCATTCAGCATCGTCAAAACGTGTTCTACTGACATACTTGGTTCTCCCGATTGTGTCATTTATCGTCGTGGAACGAATATCGTTGTGGAATGATGTTGTTACCGTACAAAACATATAGCTAAAACTGTGCCAACTTTAAATAATAGTTCTAAACAGCGTTCCTGCTGGTTTTTTGTCTCCTCCTGAACTGCACCAAGATAGTTAACTGCACCAAAAGTGTGCACCATTTTGGTGTTATTGCACTTAATTGGTGCTCTGAGTTTGTGGGGTGCTGCTTTATTGCACCGTGAAAGGGATCACAGACCCGTAATTCGCAGGTTGTTTGTGGAAGATGATTGTGATCTTGTTCAGTCGCTCGATTAATACGTGTACAATAGCGCGCTATTTCTAAAATGCCTGAGGCAAAGCTGTGATCGAAAATTTGCGTAACATCGCTATTATTGCGCACGTTGACCATGGAAAAACAACCCTGGTTGATAAGTTGCTGCAACAGTCCGGTACGTTGGGTGAGCGTAATGACGCCACTGAACGTGTTATGGACTCCAATGATTTGGAAAAAGAGCGCGGAATTACCATCCTCGCTAAAAATACCGCCATCAACTGGAATGACTACCGCATCAATATCGTGGATACCCCAGGGCACGCCGACTTCGGCGGCGAGGTAGAACGCGTGATGTCCATGGTGGACTCTGTACTGCTGCTGGTAGACGCGATGGACGGCCCGATGCCGCAGACGCGTTTCGTGACCCAGAAAGCTTTTGCCTATGGCCTGAAGCCGATTGTTGTCATTAATAAGGTTGACCGTCCTGGCGCTCGTCCTGACTGGGTGGTTGATCAGGTGTTCGACCTGTTTGTTAATCTGGGTGCTACCGACGAGCAGTTGGACTTCCCGATTGTTTATGCGTCCGCGCTGAACGGTATCGCCGGTCTGGACCATAACGATATGGCCGAAGACATGACCCCGCTGTTTGAAGCCATCGTGAAACACGTTGAAGCGCCGAATGTCGACCTCGACGGTCCGTTCCAGATGCAGATCTCCCAGTTGGACTACAACAACTATGTTGGCGTTATCGGTATCGGCCGTATTAAACGCGGCGTGGTGAAACCGAACCAGCAGGTCAGCATCATCGACAGCCAAGGCAAAGTACGCAACGGTAAAGTGAGCCAGGTGCTGGGCCACCTGGGTTTGCAGCGTATTGAAAGTTCACTGGCAGAAGCGGGCGATATCATTGCTATCACCGGTCTGGGTGAACTGAACATTTCCGACACTATCTGCGATACGTCCTGCGTGGAAGCGTTGCCGGCACTGTCGGTGGACGAACCGACCGTGACCATGTATTTCTGCGTTAACACCTCGCCGTTCTGCGGCAAGGAAGGCAAATACGTCACGTCACGTCAGATTCTGGATCGTCTGCGTAAAGAGCTGGTGCACAACGTGGCGCTGCGTGTGGAAGAAACCGAAGATCCGGATGCGTTCCGTGTATCTGGCCGTGGTGAACTGCACCTGTCCGTGTTGATCGAAAACATGCGTCGTGAAGGTTTCGAACTGGCGGTATCCCGTCCGAAAGTTATCTTCCGTACCATCGATGGCCGCCGTCAGGAGCCGTTCGAGCAGGTGACCGTGGATATCGAAGAGCAGCATCAGGGTTCGGTGATGGAAGCGCTGGGTCTGCGTAAAGGCGAAATGCGTGACATGATCCCAGACGGCAAAGGTCGCGTACGTCTGGATTACGTAATCCCAAGCCGTGGCTTGATCGGCTTTCGTACCGAGTTCATGACCATGACCTCCGGTACCGGTCTGCTGTACTCCACCTTCAGTCACTATGATGACATCCGTCCGGGTGAAATCGGCCAGCGTCAGAACGGTGTGTTGATCTCTAACGGCCAGGGTAAAGCAGTTGCTTATGCGCTGTTTAGCTTGCAGGAGCGCGGTAAGCTGTTCCTGGGTCACGGCGCTGAAGTGTACGAAGGCCAGATCATCGGTATTCATACACGTTCTAACGACCTGACTGTTAACTGTCTGACCGGTAAGAAGCTGACCAACATGCGTGCTTCCGGTACTGACGAAGCTACCGTACTGGTACCGCCGGTGAAAATGTCGCTGGAGCAGGCGCTGGAGTTCATTGATGACGATGAACTGGTTGAAGTGACGCCGACCTCGATTCGTTTGCGTAAACGTCACCTGACGGAAAACGATCGTCGTCGTGCTAACCGCTCTGCCAAAGAAGAATAATTCACTATCTTAGTGATACATCAGGCGGAATGCGGTACTTGACCGCGCTGCCTTGCGATAAGGCCCCTTTATGGGGCCTTTGTTTTTTCAGACCGTTGTCCCCTGCGCTTGCGTCTGGCCTGCCTCCTTCATAACCTTATTATGATCCTGCTTATCCTCCCTATTCAGCACGGATTTTTCTCGCTACAGTGAAAACCCTACTGGCCTGTCTGGAGGACTCATGCTGTATATCTTTGATTTAGGTAACGTCGTAATCGATATCGACTTCAATCGTGTTCTGGGGGTGTGGAGCAATCTGAGCGGCGCACCGCTGGCGACCTTGCGTAAGCGTTTTGAGTTGGGACACACCGTTGAGCTGCACGAACGTGGTGAAATCAGCGATGAAGAATTTGCGTCGCGGCTGTGCCATGAGTTGGGGATGTCACTCAGTTTTGAGCAGTTTTCGACCGGTTGGCAGGCAATTTTCATCGGTGTGCGCAAAGATGTGATCGACATCATGCATCGGTTGCGGCAGGAAGGCCATCGCGTGGTAATACTCTCCAATACCAATCGCCTGCACTGTCAATTCTGGCCGGGCGAATACCCCGAAGTACAGCAAGCCGCCGACAGGATTTATTTGTCTCAGGATATCGGTATGCGAAAACCAGAAGCGGCGATTTACCATCATGTGTTGCGCGAAGAGGGATTTGCAGCCAGTGATGCGCTCTTTTTTGATGACAATGCTGCCAATGTAGACGCGGCAAATGCACTGGGCATCCGTTCTATTCTGGTCAGTGATCGGCAGGTGGTGCCGGATTTTTTTGCCAGCCAGGTTTTTAAGCAGGAGTCGTAAGGCCGTTATGATCGCATTAATTCAGCGAGTCTCCTCCGCCAGTGTGGCGGTAGAAGGAGCGATAGTCGGGGAGATAAACCACGGGCTGTTGGTTTTACTGGGTGTAGAGCAGGGCGATGATGAACAAAAGGCAACCCGTTTATGTGAAAAGGTGATCGGCTATCGGATTTTCAGTGATGATAACGGCAAGATGAATGTGAATGTTCAGCAAGCTGGTGGCAGTGTGCTGGTGGTGTCGCAGTTTACGCTGGCGGCGGATACGCAAAAAGGAATGCGCCCCAGTTTTTCCCGTGGTGCCGCGCCGGCAGAGGCTGATCGCCTGTATCAGTATTTTGTCGGTCAATGCCGTGAGCATGGCCTGACGACGGAAACCGGTCGTTTTGCCGCAGACATGCAGGTTTCTCTGGTGAACGACGGGCCTGTGACGTTTTGGCTGCAGGTATAGTTTAGCGACAGGTCTGGCCTGGTTGCCGGGTTAAGCAGCGATATTACGCTGCGAGCTGCAATATGAGTATGTGTTGAGAAGGGGCGGTTATGTACTACCTGAGAGTACCGGAAAGCGCTGAAGAGCTGGACGCTTATTACCAGTTTCGCTGGGAAATGTTGCGTAAACCGCTGCATCAGCCACTTGGCTCCGAACGGGATGCCTATGATGCGCTGGCGCACCATCAAACCATTGTCGATGGGCAAGGTCATTTGGTGGCGGTTGGCCGTCTCTCAATCAATGCTGAAAATGAAGCATCGATACGTTTTCTGGCGGTTCATCCGGATGTTCAGCGGAAAGGGCTTGGAACCCTGATGGCGATGGCGCTGGAGTCGGTGGCGCGTCAGGAAGGCGTAAAGCGGGTGGTATGTAGCGCCCGCGAGGATGCGATGGCGTTTTTTTCCCGCCTTGGTTTTGTGAATCAGGGTGAAATTACCACGCCGATGACCACACCGGTGCGTCATTTTCTGATGATTAAGCCGGTGGCAACGTTGGATGACATTCTGCATCGCCCAGACTGGTGTGGTCAGCTACAGCAGGCATGGTACAACCATATCCCGCTGAGTGAAAAAATGGGTGTACGCATCAGCCAGTACACCGGTCAGAAATTTATTACCACGATGCCGGAAACGGGGAACCAGAATCCGCACCATACGCTGTTTGCCGGTAGCATGTTTTCACTGGCGACCCTGACCGGGTGGGGGCTTATCTGGTTGCTGCTGCGCGAACGGCAACTTGGCGGCACCATTATTCTGGCGGATGCGCATATTCGCTACAGCACACCGGTAACCGGTCGTCCCAGCGCGGTGGCGGATTTAGGATCGCTGAGTGGTGATTTGGACCGGTTGGCTCGTGGCCGTAAAGCACGGGTTCAGTTACAGGTAGAACTGTTCGGCAATGATAAAAAAGGTGCCGTATTTGATGGTACCTACATTGTGTTGCCGCCAGATCAGAATGAATCGCTGGAGCAAGGCGGTTCCGCCATTCGTTAATGCAACGTCGGCGATAAGCGATGACGACGAATATGAAACAGCCACCATGACGGTGGCTGTTTGTGTTTATGCGCCTTGGTGCTTACTGTGCGACAGGCGCTGTTGGTGTCGAGGCCGGTTCGGAAGATACCGGGGGGGCGGCGGGCGCACTGTCTGCCACTGTGCCCTGATGCATTGCCTGATTAATGGGGTGTCCGGCGCTGTCTATACCTTGCAGCGTACCGCTGAGTGTCGGTTTAAGCGGGCTTGCCGCTTCCAGTCGACCATTCAGATGTAACTGCAGATTGGTGTTGCCGGTGGGGGCGTTGGCGGGTGTTGGCCAGCCCCAGCGCGTCAGAATATCAAATGCGACGGCTTTGCCGTTCAGGTCCAGCGTAAATGCTCGCGCGGGCTGTTGCGCAATCACTGCTTTGGCTTCCAGTAAGCCGGTTTGGGTAAACGCGCTCAGGTCCGTTAACGTGATTTGGTTGTCGTTAGCGTTTAACGCCAGTGAGGGACGACGAACATCCACCTTGTTGAAGGTGGCGTCACTGGCATTCAGGTTCAACGTGCCTTGCCACACACCCCACTGATGGTTACGTGCCAGCAGCAGATTATTGCCGAAGCCGTCCAGGGCGGTGAGCTGGAACGGGAACGCGGGGTTAATATCAATCAGCAGGTTGTGGTTCGCGCTGAATTTCCGTAGTTCCACTTCTGACAGCCAGTCAGGTAGCGTTTGTTGCCAGCGTTGGCGCCAGTCCTCCGGTAGTGTGTATTCCATGCCAGCGACCACCAGCTCATCGAGCGTCAGTCGTTGATTGTCGCGCTGCCAGTTGCCGCTGGTGCGTAGCAGGCCGCCTTCCCAACGGGTGGAGAACTGTTTGATGTTCACACCCTGTTTTGACAAATCCAGACTGACGATAGGGTCAACCAGATGCATGTTGCCATTGACGATATCGGTGGCGTTGAATGACAACGAGCCGTCGTCACTCTGCCAGCTGTTTTGCCGGAATGTCACATTCTGCAGGGTGACGTCCAGATCGGTAAATGCCCAGTTTTGCCCTTCGATTCGGGCATCAATCAGGTCAAAACGATTAACGGTGACGGCGGGCAGACGAGTAACGGGCTGCCAGAAATCTGCCATCGACTGTCGGGTTTGCAACCGGACATTGCTCAGTCGCAGATTATTGACCAGCCAACTGCCGTCCGCCGCTCGGGATGCATTTCCCGTCAGTTCCCCACGCGCCACGTCGGCACCGAAATTCTCCAGCGTCAGTTGCTGGTTGGCAAACTGACCTTGTACCAAGACCTTGCTGGCTGGCAGATCATTAAGCAGTAAAGAGTGGGCGCTAAGCTGGAAAGCGGCTTTCTTACCCAAAAGGTAGCCTGGCTCCGGCTGCCACGGGGTTATCCCCCCGGTGACCTGTTCGCCTTTCAGACGCCAGTCGCCATCTTGTGCATGCAGCGCCATGGTTTTCAATTGCAGAACGTCGGCTTCAATCGGCAAGGTGAAATCGGTCTGTCCCAGATTGAGGGTACCGCCTTCCAGCACCAGACTGGAAAAATGACGAGGGTCGGTAATCTGGCGTACGCTGAACCCCACCGTGACACGTTGCGCGACCAGTGTTACCGGTTGGTTTTTGTGGCCGAAACTGACATCCAGCAATTGAATACTGCCGGGCGAAGACCACTCATGCGCCATCTTTCTGAATGACACGTGGTATTCGGTACGTTGATTAACCCACTGACTGATATGCCTGGCTCCCCATTCAGTCTGGGCCAGGACATACAGCACCACCACAGCCAGTAGCGCCAGTAACAGCAGTGTGAGAAGAAGTTTCCCGATAAATTTCATTGCTTAAGTCCGCGCCATTCGCAAGGGATGATCGTGTTATGCCGTAATTATCCAGTCATCTCAACAGGTAACTTATTACAGACAATAAATAAGGGCCGATGTTATACCCGTCATACTTCAAGTTACAGGTGCGTTGGCTGCGCTCAGTCACCCGAATCACTTACCTGAGTAAGCTCATCGGGATGAAATGAGAGACATCCTGTCTCTCACCAGAGGCCAGCCTTTGGCTGGTCAAATTCGTTCCCGACGAATTTGTCTCTCCCTTGCCGCGTTACAAGGCTCAATGAGCCTTGCCCTGAAGGGCCAACGCGTTTTGTCCTGAAACTCGAATTATTTAGGGTATACCGCCATCGGCCCTTATTATCACGTAAGAGGAAAAATTTCTGGAAGCGCGCTTTACTCTTTTTCGTGAGGGAACACCAGATTCAACACGATTGCTGTGATACCGCCCGCAGCAATGCCTGATGACAGCAGGGTTTTCAACCAGTCTGGTGCGAACTGCAAAATCAATGGCTGCTGGGAGACACCCAAACCAACAGCCAGCGACAGCGCGATAATCATAATAGCGCGACGATTAAGCGGCTCGCGGGAGACAATTCGTACTCCAGACGCGGCGATAGTACCGAACATGACGATAGTTGCGCCGCCCAGAACCGGCTCTGGAATATGCTGCACAAAGCCGCTCACCGCCGGGAACAGCCCCAGTACGATCAGCATCAATGCTACAACGAAACCGACATAGCGACTGGCAACCCCGGTCAGTTGAATCACGCCATTGTTCTGCCCAAAGCAGGAGTTGGGGAAGGTATTGAACACGGCAGACAGGCAAGAGTTCAGGCCGTTAGCCAGTACGCCGCCCTTCAGGCGCTTCATGTAGAGCGGGCCGCTGACCGGCTGTTCGGAGACATCGGAAGTGGCGGTGATATCACCGATGGTTTCCAGCGAGGTCACCATGAATACCAGCATCAGCGGGATCAACAGATTCCAGTCAAAACCAAGGCCATAGTACAACGGGGTGGGGACGTTAATCAGCGAGTGGTTGGATGTGCCAGTACTTTCCGGCAGCATACCCATCAGCCAGGCGGCCAGATAACCGACGGCCATTGCGATAACCAGCGATGCCACGCGCAAATAAGGGTTACGCTGGCGGTTCAGGATGATAATCACCACCAGAACGACGGCTGCCAGCAGCAGGTTCTTCGGTGCCCCAAACGTGTGGTTACTCATGGCAGCAAAACCACCGCCGATTGATGTCAGGCCAACCTGAATCAGTGACAGGCCGATGATCATCACGACGATACCGGAAACCAGCGGTGTAATAATGCGGCGAGCCAGGTGCAAAACGCGTGACAGCAGAATTTCGGTGCAAGAGGCTACCATCAGCGTGCCGAATAGCGCCGCCATCATCGTCGGTACATCCGCGCCACCGTTTTTCAGCGCCATACCGCCCATAATCAGCGGGGTAACAAAGTTGAAGCTGGTCCCCTGAATGGATAACAGGCCAGAGCCGACCGGTCCCCAGGTTTTGATTTGCAAAATAGAAGCCAGACCGGAAGCGAACAGCGACATGCTGATGATGTGCTGCGTATCCTGCGCTGGCAGGCCCAACGCCTGACAAATCAGTAACGCCGGGGTGATGACCGCAACAAACATCGCCAACAGGTGCTGGCATGCGGCGAATAACGTCTGCGGTAAAGGAGGCCGATCCTCCAGACGGTAAATCAGCTCGCTGTTTGCCGGGGTAACGGCGTCAGTCTGGGGTAGCTCGGTGGTGGAAAGACTCATGATAGCGGGGCGCTCCTGAACGGCAAAAAACGCATTTTAATCATCTGCTGTGTAAAAGCAATCGATTGCGGGATGGGATTTACTTATCGCCGGGAATCATCGCCGCAAACAGATAAACCTAACTGGGGCACAATCCCTTTATTAAGGATAGGGGTAACAACAACGGGATAAGGGCAACGCAATAAAAACGCTTTCTATGTTATCAGGCGTTGGTATAACGGGTGCGTTCTGGCAGCCAGCGCTCGATCAGTGCTCTGGCATGTTCCGGGTAGTGCTCATGGATATGGCGCGAGACTCGTTGGACTTGCGGAATCAGTGCCTGATCGCGCAGTAAATCCGCCACTTTGAAAGCGGCGTTACCTGTCTGACGGGTGCCGAGCAGTTCGCCGGGTCCGCGAATTTCCAGATCGCGCTGGGCGATGACGAAGCCATCGTTGCTGTCGCGCAGAACCTGAAGCCGCATTTGCGCGGTTTTACTCAGTGGTGATTTGTACAGTAACACGCAGTGGGAGGCGATGGCCCCACGGCCGACGCGGCCACGTAATTGATGCAATTGCGCCAGCCCCAGTCGCTCCGGGTTTTCGATGATCATCAGGCTGGCGTTCGGCACATCCACACCTACCTCAATCACGGTCGTCGCGACCAACAAATGCAGTTGATTGGCTTTAAATGCCTCCATGACGGCCTGTTTTTCCTTCGCTTTCATCCGGCCATGCACCAGACCAACCGTGAGGTCGGGTAACGCGGCTTTTAGTTCCTGGCAGGTCGCTTCGGCCGCTTGCGCTTCCAATAGTTCGGATTCTTCAATCAGAGTACAAACCCAGTATGCCTGCCGCCCCTCTTGCAGACAGGCATGGCGTACCCGCTCAATGATGTCGGCGCGGCGGATGTCGGGAATGGCGACGGTGGTTACCGGTGTGCGGCCCGGTGGCAGCTCATCGATGACCGAGGTATCCAGGTCGGCATAGGCGGTCATTGCCAGTGTGCGGGGAATCGGTGTGGCAGTCATGATCAACTGGTGAGGGTGGAAGCCCTGCTCTTCGCCTTTTTCCCATAACGCCAGCCGCTGATGTACACCAAATCGGTGTTGTTCGTCGATAATCACCAACGCCAGGCCGCTGAACTGAACCTGTTGCTGAAAAATAGCGTGGGTGCCGATCACCATCGAAACCTGTCCGCTGGCGATAGCCTCCTGCTGGGCTTGCCGCGCTTTACCCTTTTGCTTGCCTGCGAGCCAGCCCACTTCAATACCCAGTGGCTCAAACCAGCGACGGAAGTTGGCGGCATGTTGCTCAGCCAGCAATTCCGTTGGTGCCATCAACGCCACCTGTTTGCCGTGAGCGATGGCCCGCAACGCCGCCAACGCCGCGACCAGTGTTTTACCGGAGCCGACATCGCCCTGAACAAGACGCATCATCGGAAAGGGCTGATTCATATCCTGTTCGATTTCTGCCACCACCCGTTGTTGCGCGCCGGTAGGGCTGAACGGCAGCGCGGCCAGCAGTTGTTGCTTCAGGTCGTCTTTGGTATCCAGCGCCAGCGCCCGGTGGCGTTGTGCACCCGCGCGCACCGCCAGCATACTCAGGTGGTGCGCCAACAGCTCTTCCATGACCAGACGTTGTTGTGCCGGGTGTTTCCCTTGCTCCAGTTCCGCCAGCTTTACATTCGGTGGTGGGCGGTGCAGGGTGCGTAACGCATCTGGCAGGCTGATCAGTCCGTGGCGCATTTCCTGGGGCAGAAGTTCGTCAATCGGATGGGTATCCAACAGTTTCAGCGCCTGGTCGGTCAGCTTACGCAGCGTTGCCTGCCGCACGCCCTCTGTTGTGGGGTAAACCGGCGTCAGCGTTTCCTGCAACTCAACCGTCGTGCTTTCGCCCTGCACCCGGTATTCCGGATGGATCATCTCGCCGCCCAGTTTGCCGCGTCGTACTTCCCCATAGGCCAGTACGCGTTGGCCCGGCGACAGGCTGTTTTTCATGGCGGCGTTGAAATTAAAGAAGCGTAGCGTGAGCATGCCGCTGCCATCGCTGATTTGGCAGGTCAGCATCCGGCGTTGGCCAAAGGTGATATCGCTGCGCAACACATCGCCTTCTACCGTCGCGTACATGCCGGGCAACAAATCGTTAATGTGATAAAGATGGGTGCGGTCTTCGTAGCGAAGTGGCAGATGTAGCAGCAGATCCTGCACCGTCTCCAGACCAAGACGGGCCAGTTTTTCCGCCTGGCTGGCCCCGACGCCGGCAAGGGTGCTCAACGGCTGGGTATGCAGCAGGCGGCTATCCATTATTGCTCCGTGGATTGCATCGCCGCCCACCAGGGCGCATCGGCAATCACCTGGCCGGTCTGGTCAATATGTGGGCGCGGCAGCCCTTTGCGTTTGGCGACGCGGGCCAGTACCGGGTAACCCCCTTCAAACAGCAGGCGTTGTTGCTCTTCCTCATCCAAAGGGCTGTCTTCGCGCTGGTACATCCCTGCCAACTGACGCTGGCGTTGCGCTTCATACAGAATCAGGGCGGAAGCTACCGACACGTTCAGCGACTGCACCATACCGATCATCGGAATGATGATGTCCTGATCCGCGAGAGCCAACGCCTCGCCAGAGATACCGGTTTTTTCCTGTCCAAGCAGGATGCAGGTCGGGCGGGTGTAATCCACATCGCGGAAGTCGACCGCGTCGGCGGACAGATTGGTCGCCAGAATTTGCATCCCCTGCGTTTTCAGATGGCGGGCAGCGTCCTGAATCGTACGGTGGGTTTTGACTTGAACCCAACTGTTGCTGCCTGCCGCGGTAGACACCAGGGTTTTCATGCGACTGGTGGGCCACACGGCATGCACTTGATGTACGCCAACGGCATCAGCGGTACGGATAACGGCGGATACGTTGTGAGGCTTATGTACCTGCTCCATGCACACGGTCAGATCAGGCTGACGGTTGTTAAGCATCTCGCGGATACGCGTATAACGTTCTGGGGTCATAACTGGCTAATTTCGGTTACGGTTGACTTTAATCACGTCCGGCATCACGCGGATCTTGCGCATAATATTCGCAAGATGGATACGGTCGCGTGTGGTGAGGCGGATAAAGGCGCTGTACACCCGGCCATCTCGTTCTTCGGTGTTGATACTCTGAATATTGGAGTTCGATGCACTGATCGCCGCCGTCAGGTTGGCCAATGCCCCCTGATGGTTGAACATGTCGACCTTGATTTCGGTCATGAAATCTTGCTCGGTTACCTCATCCCACTCTACCGCCATGAATTTCTCAGGCTCTTTCTGGTAGCCACGGATGTTGCGGCAGGATTCATGATGAATCACCAACCCTTTGCCGGGGCTGACATGCGCGATAATCGGGTCGCCAGGGATGGGGCGACAGCACTTAGCGAAGGTGATCAAGACGCCGTCGGCACCCTTGATTGGTAGTTTTCGAATGCCGGTCGTACCGTTTTCAGCACGCTCTTCCAGCAGATTACGCGCTACTACCACGCTCATGGCATTACCCAGACCGATTTCCGCCAGCAGATCATCCAGAGAAGCGAGCTTCATACGCTCCAGCTCTCGCTGAATGTTTTGCTCCGGAATGTCGGACAGTTTACGGCCGCTGCCCAATGCATGGTTAATCAGACGACGCCCCAGGCTGACAGAGTCGTCACGCTTGAGGTTTTTCAACATCTGGCGAATCTTGGCGCGTGCTTTGGAACTGACGACAAAGTTGAGCCAGGCAGCGTTTGGACGAGCGCCCGGCGCAGTGATAATTTCGATGGTTTGCCCGCTGGACAACGCCTGAGACAGCGGATAAGGCTGGCGATCGACGCGAGCGCCGACGCAGGCGTGGCCGATATCGGTGTGTACCGCGTAAGCGAAGTCCACCGGTGTCGCGCCAGCAGGCAGCTCGACAATGCGGCCTTCTGGTGTGAACACGTAAATTTCGTCTGGGAACAGGTCAGATTTAACGCTTTCGATGAATTCGAAAGAGCTCCCGGCGCTTTGCTGTAGTTCCAGCAGGCTTTGCATCCAGCGTTGCGCGCGTACCTGTGCCGTGGTACTGCTACTTTCGCCTTCTTTGTAAGCCCAATGCGCGGCAACCCCCATTTCTGCCATCTGGTCCATGTCCTCGGTACGGATCTGGACTTCAACCGGTACGCCATGTGGCCCGATAAGGGAGGTATGGAGCGACTGATAGCCGTTAGCTTTAGGGATGGCGATATAGTCTTTCACCCGGCCCGGGCGCGGTTTATATAAGCTGTGTACCTGCCCCAGCACGCGATAACAGGTATCGACTTCCCGCACGATCACCCGAAAAGCATAGATATCCATAATGGAATGGAAGCGCTGTTCTTTCAGGTGCATCTTGCAATAAATGGAGTACAGATGCTTTTCGCGGCCGCTGACGCGACAACTGATACCCGCTTCTTTCAAACGCCCTTCAATTTCGGAGAGGATCTTTTGAATCATCTCCTTACGGTTGCCGCGGGCGGCTTTCACCACCTCTTTAATGACCCGATAGCGGTTGGGGTAGAGCGCTTCGAAGCCCAGCTCTTCAAGTTCGGTCTTCAGATGATGAATACCGAGACGGTGAGCGAGCGGACTATAGATTTCCAGCGTTTCCCGGGCGATGCGTCGGCGTTTGTCCGGACGCAACGATCCCAGCGTTCGCATATTGTGGGTGCGGTCGGCCAGTTTGATCAGAATGACGCGGATATCCTGCACCATCGCCATGATCATTTTGCGGAAGTTTTCTGCCTGCGCTTCTTTCTTATCGCGGAATTGCAGCTTATCCAGCTTGGAGACGCCTTCCACCAGTTCAGCCACGCTTTTGCCGAACAGCTGTTCCATATCCTGGTAGGTGGCGGGTGTATCTTCGATGACATCATGCAGCAAGGCGGCCATCAGCGTTTCATAGTCGAGACGCATTTCAGCCAAAATACAGGCTACTGCCACCGGATGCGTGATATAGGGCTCACCGCTGGAGCGTGTCTGGCCCTCGTGAGCGTCACGTGCAACGAGATAAGCCTGCTTGAGACGTTTTATCTGGTCTTCCGGCAGATAACGCTGAATCAGCAGATTGAGGCTTTCAAACAGATACAAGGGCGACTCACGACCGAATGCGAATTAACGACGACCTTCAGCGATGGCGGTAACTGCCTGAATTTCCGCTGCTTCCTGTTCCTGTTGTTCCTGGCGCTCACGGGTATCCAGAATCTGGCCGTTGATCAGGCCTTCTTCAATTTCGCGCAGGGCAATCACGGTGTACTTATCGTTTTCTTCCGGAACCAGTGGATCTTTGCCACCCACCTGGATCTGACGGGCGCGACGAGCGGCGACCAGCACCAGGTCAAAACGGTTACCAATTTTTTCTACAGCGTCCTGAACAGTTACGCGTGCCATAGTGTGTACTCCAGTGGGGAAATAAAATGACTGGGCATCATACTGAAAGTGCCGTCAGTCTGCCAATAGTTTGGTGATTAAAGCGTCATGTCGAACTTTCTGACGGCTCAGGCGCAGACGCTCAGCGCGAATAATGGTTTTCAGATCCAGTAATGCCAGATCGAAATCGTCATTCACAATAAGATAATCGTATTCAGCGTAGTGACTCATTTCTGCCACCGCCTGTTTCATCCGGCGGGCAATGACCTCTTCGCTGTCCTGGCCGCGCCCGCGCAGGCGACGTTCCAGTTCATCTTGCGAAGGCGGCAGAATGAAGATACTGCGGGCTTGCGGCATGCGTTCGCGAATCTGGCGTGCGCCCTGCCAGTCAATGTCCAGAAAAACGTCAACGCCGGTGGAGAGCACCTGCTCGATAGCGGCGCGGGACGTACCGTAATAATTGCCGAAAACCTCAGCGTATTCCAGAAAGTCATCCGCTGCGATCATCTGCTTGAATTCATCAGTCGGCACGAAGAAATAGTGTTCACCGTGAACTTCACCCGGGCGCATGGCGCGTGTGGTGTGCGAAATGGAAACCTGGGTGTCATAGAGCGGCTGTGTTTTCAACAGCGCATGAATCAAACTGGATTTCCCTGCACCACTGGGGGCGGAAACAATATACAACGTGCCTTGAGCCATAGTGAATTCTGCGTCTGATAAAGATGGAAGAAGAGATGCAACCAGTTGCGCGTTTTTCCGCATTATACACGCCGCTGTGTAGGCCGTCGCGTGGTGAAACACAGCCTGATACTCCACCTGTTATCTGTCACCCCACCTTTTTTTACTTTGCGGGCTGTTTTCCTGTTTTTCTGCCGCTTGCTGCAACGCGCCCAATACTGTGCGGCTTGCTTCGCATCACCTGATTTTTACGCTCGTATTTTCTGACTGTCTGCGGATTAATGCCTGGGTTTTCGCTCAGGGAGGAAAAGCGATGCGATATCGATACACGTTGGCGGTCATGTTGTGGCTTGTGACCTGCGGATTGGTCAAGGCGGAGCCTTGTCCGGCATGGTCTGCCGCACGGGCTGAACAGGAGGTAGCCCGGTTGGGGCAACAACTGATGCAGTGGGACAAGGCCTATTATGAACGGGGTCAGAGCTTGGTTGACGATCAGGTCTATGATCAACTGCGTCAAACGCTGGCAACCTGGCAGGTATGTTTTCAGGCGGACGCCGACGGTTTTGCGGTTAGCCTGCCATCAAGTGGTAAGCAACCACATCCGGTGGCGCATACCGGTCTGAAAAAACTGACTGAACCGGCAGAGCTGAAACAGTGGATAGCTCAGCATCGTGACCTGTGGATACAACCTAAAATCGACGGTGTCGCGGTGACGCTGGTGTATGAACAAGGAAAATTGGTGAGCGCCATCAGTCGCGGTAATGGTCGTCAGGGTGAGGACTGGACAGATAAAGTGCGCCAGATGAATGCCGTGCCGCAGCAACTTTCCGGTATGTCTGGGCGTCTGGTATTGCAGGGGGAGCTGTATTTGTCAGTGACGGCGCATCGGCAGCAGCAGACTGGCGGCATCAATGCGCGGGCTCAGGTCGCAGGTGAAATGCGACGAAAACAGCCGTCACCGTTGCTGTCTCGCCTTCGCGTGTTCATCTGGGCCTGGCCTGACGGCCCGGCAGACATGCCGACGAGGCTTGCAGCATTACGGGAACTGGGATTTGGGCTAACGGCAGACTACACCCAGCCCATTGCTTCCTTTGACGAGGCGGCGCGATGGCGTGAACGCTGGTATCAAGCGCCGCTGCCGTTTGTAACCGATGGTGTGGTATTGCATCAGTCGCAGGAACCCGCCGGGCGTTACTGGCAGGATACGCCAGCTGAGTGGGCCATAGCCTGGAAATACCCGTTGGTGAATCGGGTAACGGAAGTGACCGGTGTTGATGTCGAGATCGGGCGTACCGGCAGAATGACGGTCGTGCTGCAGGTAAAACCGATGATGCTGGATGACAAGAACGTGAGCCGGGTTAATCTCGGTTCGGTTTCCCGCTGGCGGCAGTGGGATGTATTACCGGGTGATCGGGTCAGCATCAGTCTGGCAGGATTGGGGATTCCCCGGCTGGACGCCGTGGTATGGCGCGGGGCGGTACGTGAGCCGATTAGCGTCCCGGCGGCGTCATCTTTTGATGTATTCAGTTGCTTGCAATGGAGTAAAGCGTGCCAGCCGCAGTTTCTGGCCCGACTGGTGTGGATGAGCGGACGTAATGGGCTGTCGCTCAGCGGTATCAGTGAGGGCACCTGGCGACAGTTGATACAGCAGGGTAAAGTCGTCGATGTCGTTTCCTGGCTGGCGCTTGAGCCTGCGCAACTGGCGGCTGGTGGTGATGTTGATAAACAATATGTAGAGCGGATTTATCGTCAGTTCCAGCGGGCGCGTCGCCAGCCGTTGCGTCAGTGGTTGCTGGCGTTAGGGTTGCCGTTGCCATCCAGTGCCAGACAGGCGTTGGATGGCGCTTCGTTCGAACAATTACAGCAACGATCTGTCGCACAATGGCAGCAATTTTCGGGGATTGGCGTGCGACGAGCGCAACGTATTCGGGATTTTCTGCACCACCCCGAGATAGTCCGTCAACTGACGTGGCTTAATGAGCAAGGCGTGAAATCATGACCGGGATACGCGCGTTCAGGCGCGTATACGGCGTCTGGTTGCCGGGCCGGACACTTTGTCATCAACCTGTCGGCTTTTATAAAAAAGCCGATGAAAAAGGATTGACGCTATAGTAGGGGAGCAGTAATATGCGCCCCGCATTCGGTGAGTGGCGCAGCCTGGTAGCGCACTTCGTTCGGGACGAAGGGGTCGGAGGTTCGAATCCTCTCTCACCGACCATTTTTAAAACGATAAAACCCGGTTATCGTTGACATGAAACTCGCATCTTACCGATAGCGAGTTTTTTTGTTTTTGTCGTTTTATTTGGTGTTTTTTTCATCGGTTTCTTTGCTTTTCAGACTTCACTATCCTGAACCTTATGGTAGATGCTATTTCTCTGTTGCTTTTGTGTGAAGTACGCCGTTTTTTCCGCAGATAACCCGCCTGTTTTTTTATTTAATCTTTTGTTTTTATTCTGTTTATAACCAGTGGCAACGTGTTTTTGTTGGCTTTCACCTTTATTTACATTAAGGCGGCCAGCTACCCCATTTCCTCACGAAAATGTGAGCTGTTTTAATCTGGATGTATCAATAAAAGGTGAAAAAAACGACACGGGAGAATGCCAGTCGGTTCGGCAATGGCCGAAGTGGCTCGAAACCACCGTGTAGGTTGAACGAAGGGGGGCGTTGCTGCTATCTCAACTGCGCCAGCGCTTTTTCGGCCTCTGCGCGACGCCCCTGGTCGGCAATTTCACGCCCCGGACGCGGCGCGACAGTCAGTGCGGTGGACAGATATTGTCTGGCTTCGCTTTTGCGCCCGGCTTTCAGCAGAAAGTCGCCGTAAAAGAAGTTAGCGTCAATGCTGGTGGGGTTCATTTTCAAGGCGGTTTTGAGGTATCGCTCTGCTTTTTTATCGTCACCAAACCCGAGCGGCCAGCCTGGCACCTGATAATACAGTACCCCGAGGATGGTGTAAGCCGCGCCATTGAGTGCCTGTGGATCGATAACAATGGCTTGTTCCAGCCGGCTTTTGGCTTGCCCGGCCAGATTGAGCGCTTCCATACCGTCTTTAACGCCCGCCCAGCTACTCTCCACCATTGCTGATGAGATCAGGTAATCCGCGCGGTTGGGATAATTTTCCGCCAGTTCCTGCGCCTGCTGACTGAGTGTGGCGAAACAGGCTTCTTTCATGCTCGCTGGTGTTCTGTACTGGCAGACTGACCATTGCCGGTGGATATCCATCGACATATCGCCGGCATAGGTCATGCTGGTTGCCAGTAATCCGCTAAACAGTAGCGCCATCGATCGCAGAGTCATGTACGATTTCCCTATTTTTTTGGCAATGTTATATAACGCTGGATAACGGCTAACTGGCGCCGGATGGCTTTATCCACCACTATGGGCAACAGTGCATTTAGCGCCACAAACATTTTTTCAGGCCACCCCAGCCATTGGCGTAACGTTTCTCGCTCCAGCGCGTTAACCACGCGATCCGCTACCCAGTCAGGTCGGTCGCTGCGATAGCCCAGTTCCTGAATCAGCCTGCTGGCGGTGGATGTATTGCCTTTGGCATCGACGGCCCTGGGAGCAAGGTGCAATACTTTAACGCCTTTTGATGACAGTTCGCGGTGCAGTGCCTCACTAAATCCGCGTAAAGCGAATTTGCTGGCGCAATAGACGCTGTATCCAGGGTAGCCGATCCCATCCAGCGTGGAGCCAATATTCATGATAATGCCGGGCGTGTTGATACAGCCGAGCAACGCATGGGTGAGCAGGATCGGTGCCTCGGTATTTAGCATGAGCTGTTGGCGAATCGTGTCGTGGCTTTGATCGTTAAACGAGCTAAAGGTCGAGGTGTCAGTATTGTTAATCAACACGTCCAGCCTGGCGTTTTCCGGAAAACACTCCGCCAGCGCGTCGAGATCCTGTTCGTTACAGAGGTCTGCCAGCAAAATATTGTGATGACCGGAATCAGGCAGTCTGCGCTGTAATGCCAGCAACGCCTGCTCGTTACGGCCCACCAAATATAATCTGGCACCTTTGGTGGCCAGTGCCAGTGCCAGTTCCTGACCCAGGTTGCTGCTGGCGCCAGTTAATAGAATACGTTTATTGTCGAGTTTCATAGCTTAGTGCTCCGTGAGGCTGCGCAGCATATCGCCGTACAGCCGATAAACCACGTGAGCGGCGTGGATGATGGCGGCCTGATCGGCTGAGTCGTTAATGTTATCCATCAGTGTGGCAAAGCAAGGAAGCGGCGTCTGATTCGTCGGAACCCGTGATGGCGATTGACCTGTGGTGCTGGTCGTAATGTTGAGATTGAGACCTTCCAGTACGTGCATCAGTCCGAAGATGCTCATGGGGTTACCGCGCTGGATCTGATCGTAAAAGTAAGCGGCCATCAACTCTATCCACTCCGCGACCGCACGCTGACGCCAGGTATCCATTTCAACACCGCAGGCTCGAATTTTGCGGCGAAGCGACGCCTTGTAGCCATATTCGGCGTTGAGGTACGCCGTCAGTGCCTGACGGGCCCACTCCTGATGTTGGGGGACACGCCCGCTCGCGGCCATCAACAGTGGCACGGTATAACTGACGTGATGATAAATCTGCGTTAGAAACGTAACGTACATCTCCCCGGTAATGGTCCCCTGGCGGCAGGCGTGAATAACCGGCGCGGACATCATAAGCTGCTGCGAGGTAGAGGTAGCGGATTGTAGTTGTTGGTAAAAGCTCATGTCTTACTCCTGAATGGCGCGTTGACAGTCGTAAAGCGGCCGCTAAGGATGCGATGGTGTCATGCTAGCGGGGGAGCATTAAGAGAGACTTAAGACGATTAAAAAATCGTTTTACTCCCGGATTTGACGTCAAAATCTGCAGGCGATGCGGATATCCCAAAGAGAAGGCTGACATCCGCTATACTGAGCGCCCGATACGCAATGACAGAAATGACACAACGGAGAAAAAGCATGTCGACATCGCGCCGTGCGCATCAACTGGCGATTCTGGTGGTGATGACCAGCGCCTCGTTGGTGGGGCTGGTTCAGGGGTATTCCATCCCGCTGGTGACGTTGAAACTCACGGCGCTGGGATACGGTTCTGCACTGACCGGCATGATGTCCGCACTACCGGCGATAGGCGTGTTTGTCTCTTCGTGGGTAGCTGCACCGGTAGCGATGCGCCTGCCGGTTGGCCGGTTGCTGGCGTTGTCGACATGGGGAATGGGGATAAGCCTGACGCTGTCGTTTTATCTCGATAATGTCGCGCTTCTGGCGGTTCCCCGTTTTATGATGGGGTTTTGCTGCGGCCTGATTATCGTCATTGGCGAATCCTGGGTCAGTGGCCATACCGCCGAGCATCGCCGTGGGGTACTGGTCGGGCTGTACGCTACCGCGTTTACCGGTCTGCAACTGCTGGGGCCGTTGCTGATCTCCCTGACAGGGCTGGATGACCCAACCGGGTTGTTGCTGATTCTGGCACTGCATGGCGCATGCCTACTGATGGTGCCCGGTGCGTCATTTTCCCGGTTGGCGCTGAGCGCGCATCGGCAGCATAACCTGTTTTCTTTGTTACTGGCCGCCCCTGCACTGGCAATGGCGGTGTTTGCCTTCGCTTTTTTTGACGGCGCAGTCCTGTCAATGCTGCCACTGTACGGCATGGCGCACGGTTACGAGGAGTCGCTGGCCGTGCTGCTGGTCACCGTGCTGTTTATCGGCGATGCCTTATTGCAGGTGCCACTGGGCTGGATATCCGACAAGCTGGGTACGGTACGGGTACACCTTGCCTGTGGCGGGATGTTCGTGCTGATGCTGGCAGGTTTGCCGTTTAGCTACGGTACCGGCTGGGTGTGGGCGAACGTTTTTTTGCTGGGTGCCGTAGCGGGCAGTATTTATACCTTGTCGCTGGTGCGGGCGGGTAAGTGGTTCAGCGGCGTCGATTTGGTGGCGATCAACGCGCTGTTCGGTGTGCTGTGGGGTGTTGGCAGCTTCAGTGGGCCGCTGGTGAGCGGTTCGCTGATGCAGTGGTACGGCCGTGATGGGCTTATCGCGATTCTGGTGTTATTGGGATTACTGTTTCTGGCGGCTAACGCCTTGCCGACGATGACGACGCGCTACGCCGACAAAACAGTGAATCAGGAAGTGGCGGAGTAGTGCTGGGGTAGTGAATCACCGGAGGCGAAAATGGATCGTCTGGTAACGCTGGAAACCTTTGTCTGTGTGTACGAGTGTGGGTCTTTTTCTGCGGCGTCGTGCCGTCTGGGTATCGGTCAGCCAGCCATATCCAAAGCTATCATGCAGCTTGAGCAGCAACTGGCCGTCAAATTGTTGTTGCGTTCCACCCGAGGCCTGACGCCCACGGAAGCCGGGCAGCAGTTTTATCGCCAGGTCGCACCGGCACTGCGGCAATTGCAGGAGGCGAAGGATGCTGTGCGCGGTGGCAACGGTGAACTGAGTGGCTATTTGCGGGTGTCGGCCCCGGTGACCTTTGCCCGCTTGCACGTCCTGCCTCATCTGCATGTGTTTTTGTCGCAGCATCCGAACCTGAAGGCTGACATCATTCTGGATGATCGTCCGGTGGATTTGATTGCCGAAGGTATTGATGTAGCGTTGCGAGTCGGTGACCTGAAAGACTCTGGA
Source organism: Dickeya oryzae (assembly GCF_020406815.2). Taxonomy (NCBI): domain Bacteria; kingdom Pseudomonadati; phylum Pseudomonadota; class Gammaproteobacteria; order Enterobacterales; family Pectobacteriaceae; genus Dickeya; species Dickeya oryzae. Next base: position 4,658,859 of record NZ_CP162670.1, on the reverse strand, counting down.
TTGACCGCCCGAAAGATAGGGTCGGCACCGATGCGGTTGCTGGCAACACCGGCCTATTTCGCTGCTCACGGTACACCCACATCACCCGACGCATTGGAACACCATGATGCGGTTATCTACCTGCAAGATGAAGCGCCGGGTAGTGTTTGCTTCCAGAAGGGTGACCGGCAGCATAGGGTGACGCTATCCGGACGTATCCGTACCACGGCGGCGGAAGGCGTGCGGGAAGCGGTGCTGGCCGACAATGGGTTGACGGTAGCCTCGGCGTGGATGTTTGCGCCAGAGCTGGCGAACGGTGCGGTGGTCACCGCGCTGACCGACTGGCATATCGGTGTGAGGGATGTGTGGGCGGTTTACCCCGGCGGCCGGTTAACCTCAGCCCGTGCCCAGGCATTTACCGAGTTTGTGGCCCGCCATTTATCCGCGCCTGCCTGAGTTTTCCTTCAGCCATTCCATTCTGGAATAACTATTATGGCAGATGGCTATCTTCTGCGATGAAGTCGCTTTCCCTATTCTGAGCCTGCCCCCCATGTCGTACCGCGTGATGTTGCCTGCGACCTGAGGGGAAAATGACCGTCAGACAGGCAACCACGGAGATAACCATGAGCACATTATCGTACAGCGATGACACCGTAAGAACGGGGAAGCCGCTGATTTTTGCGATGGCCGCCGCCAGTGGCGCGGCAGTCGCCAATATTTATTACAACCAGCCGATGCTTGGCCTTATCACCGCCAGTTTTCCTGGCAGCAGTGCGACATCCATGATCCCCACCGCCACCCAACTGGGTTACGCGTTGGGATTGCTGATGCTGGTACCGTTGGGGGATAAATTTGAGCGTCGGCGGCTGATCGTCTGGCAATTTTTATTGCTGGCATTGGCCTCGGTGCTGGCGGCGTTGGCACCATCGGCACCGGTGTTGCTGGCCGCGTCGGTATTGATTGGTGTGGGGGCGACGGTCGCTCAGCAGATTGTGCCGGTTGCCGCGACGATAGCGGGCGAAGGCCAGCGTGGAGCTGTGGTCGGTACGGTGATGAGCGGATTATTGAGCGGTATTTTGCTCAGCCGGACGCTGGCCGGGTTAGTGGCGGATGCCGCTGGCTGGCGCGCCATGTTCTGGCTGAGTGTACCGCTGGCGTTGGCCGGTGCGGTGCTGATGGGGCGCATGTTACCTGTGTTGTCGTCATCATCCGTGTTGTCCTGGCGTTCGTTGATGCGTTCGCTGCTGACGTTGTGGCGCGCAGAGCCGATGTTGCGTCGTGCGACCTGGATTCAGGGCGCGCTGTTCGCATCGTTTAGCGCGTTCTGGAGCATTCTGGCGCTGTATCTTGCCAGCGGCAGCCATCCGCTCGGTGCGGCGGCGGCAGGTTTGTTTGGCGTCATCGGTGTGGCGGGGATTACGGCTGCCCCCGTGGCAGGACGGCTGGCGGACAGTATCGGCAGTCGGCCGGTGATTCTGCTGGGGGCGTTGCTGACGTTGCTGGCGTGGGGCGTTATCGGTTTGTGGGGAACGGTGGTGGGTCTGATTGTCGGCGTGGTGCTGCTGGACCTGGGGGTACAGAGCACGTTGATTGCTCATCAACATGTGATTTATGGGCTTCAGCCTGCTGCGCGCGGTCGTATCAATACCTTGTTTATGGGTGGTATGTTTCTTGGTGGGGCGCTAGGGTCCAGTGGGGCGATGGCGGCCTGGCAGGCAGGCGGATGGTTACCGGTGACGTTGTTTGCTGGCGGGGTCGCGTTGTTGGCGCTGGTCGCCGCCAGCCGTCGTTAATCACGGGCGGGTCCCGCCCGTGACGGCCATACAGTACGACAATTACCGGTACTGCAACGCGACACCGGTACGACAACGCGATACCGGTACGGCAACTTGACGTGTGGCGGGTTCTTACGGCGTATAGCGCACTGGCAGCAATGCGGTACGGTCCACTGCGTCGTTAAGGCGCTTCATCACCGCGTCATACGGGCACAGGGTGCCGATATCGGTTTTCTGACAGTCAGGCATCGAGAACTCGCTGCGTAACGGCGGGTGGCTGTCATCCAGCGCAGTCAGCCCACGAATCTGATCCAGCGATTGTGCCTGGAAATAGATACGCACAACGCGCTGACCAGACTGTTGATTGCGCCAGCGTTCGAAGATAAGGCTACCTGCGGGCGGGATATTGCCGCGCGGATAGTCGCCCATCTGCCAGGTAAAGCCGAGCATCGTACGCAGTTTGGCGATGTTGGTGTCATGCGCCACATACAGCAGCCATTTGACATCTGGTGGGGCATCAGCCTGATGCTCGGTGTTGAGTGCCAGCGCTATCTGGTTCATCAGTACCGACGCACCGCGGCGTGCCACGTAGGGCAGATCGTTGGTGAAATCGTAATTGGCGGTCAGAAGCGGCATCAGTGCTGCCACCTCTGCGGCAGTTTTAGCATGACCGAAGGCCACCTCACTGAGCGGATTATTGTTACTGTAGGACAGCCGGATAGTCTCTGCGATGTTAGCCAGCACCTCAGGGCCGTGCAGAGAAATATTCCCTTTTTTACTCTCTTTCACTTCCCAGGGCGTGCTGAACGCCGGGCAGGGTTTATCCGGCAGACAGACCGCCTGTTTCAGGCGATCGATAGCCGGTTGCCATTGCGCCTGAATTTGTGCGGCGCTTTTGTCCTGCATCGCGTTTTGCAGGTCGGCTTTCACCTGTTGCTGATCGAGCTTCACGCCTGCCGCCTCGGCATGAAACAGCGGGTCGTTGTCTTCATCCTCAGGGCCTTGAATCGCCACACCACAACCGGGGAACACGCCGTCCATCAGCGCCATCGCGGTTTCCCGTGTGCGTTGTAGCGGACTGGCCCAGACGAACACATCGCCGGGAGCCGGACAAGCCTGACTCAGTAACCCATGCTGGCGCAGGTACTGCCCCTCGTAGTGCCCTTTTAACACCGCTGCCGCGTAACCGTGGCCGGTCAGTTCGCCGTAATGGGTCAGCCAGGTCGGCCATTGGCGATCGGTGCCTTGCTGAATGGTTTTAACATTACCTTCAGTCGGTGGACGAACACCGTGGCGACTGACCTCCACCACTTTTTCCAGCGTCCAGCCTGACGACGTGGTCTCTGCCTGCGCCCCCAGCCAGGGAAGCGCCGAGAGCAGCAGCCCGGCGATGATCTTGCGTGTGAATACCATAATGAGTCCTCAGGTACATGTTTTTTAGTCGCCACTAGAGTGACATGACGGCGGCAGCGGGAAACCTATTTTTCTATCTAATAAACAAGGATTTTCTTTCAATCTGTAAACAAAATTATTGCAGGAAAAATATCGCTGCCACTTTCGGGTAGGTCACGGAGCTGAAAGAAAAAAAGAAAACGCCGGAATGTGTCGAAAACCATGGCATCACAGCGTCAGGCGCATCGTGGTCAATGCCAGTCCCTGGCTGCCATACGGGGTCGTGGCTGTGGCGTGAAAGCCGAGCGACTGATAACAGCGCAGCGCACTGTGATTATGGCTAAACACAGAGAGCGACACCGTGTGGGCCTGATAGTGCTGTGCTGCCCGGTGGATAGCCGCCCGCAGCATTGCTTGTGCCAGCCCACGGCCGCGGCAGGCCGGGTCGATAAATACCCGGCACAGGCGGCTGTGGCCCGGTTCCACCTGATTGAGCTCGACGAACCCCACAATATCGCCCTGATGTTCGAACAGGTATGGCGCAAACTGGGGATGCGCCAGATGATCGGCAATCTGTGTAGCGGTAAGCGGAAATGAGTAGCTGGGGCCGCCCCACAGTAGATTCAGCTCGGCGCTGTCTATCCAGTGAATCAGCCGTGGGTAATCCGCCGGTGTAAAATCAATAAGAGGCATGAACGGCGTGTCCTTTGTGTTTGCTTACCGCGTGGCCGACTGGCGGCAGGCGGCACCAGCCTGCAGGTAGTGTGCCATTTCGTCTGGCGGCACCATGCCGCCGCCCGTCGCCCAGATAACATGCGTGCCTTGCTGACAACGCTGTGGTGTGAGTGGGGCACGCTGGCGGTAGCCCTGATTTTCCTGCAACAGACGCAGAAAGCCCGGTGCGCCTGCCAGTGCCGACGGCTCCAGCAGAATCTGTTGCGTGTCGTGCATGGTATGCAGCAATGCCAGCATCTCGTCGTCCAGTAAGCGACGATAGTCATCGTCTTCGCGCAACAAACCGTGGCCCAACGCCAGTTGTTCCGCATGGAACAGAACCTCGTAAATACCGCCGCGTGCTTTAACGGACCCTGCGACCGGCAAATGACTGTCCAGCTTCAGCAATACCGACGGCGGCGTATCCAAACCAGCCTGTCGGGCGACCGCCGCCGCGAATGTCGGTACTGCTACCAGCTTGGACTCGATGATGCCACCACTGGCTTGCAGTTCCGAAAAGGCGTGTTGCAGGAAGGGCGCGAACCGCTGTAACCGCTGACTGGCATCGGTCACGTCGGCGTGGGTGAGTGGCACATCACCCAACGCCTCATCTACGGATGCTGCTGCCGGGTTGAACCAACATACCGGCTGGCGACGCACCAGGGGGGCCAGTAGTGGAAAGTCATGGAACCATTGCTGCAACGTTTTACCGTGCAAGGCATCACCTGTCATCGTGGTCTCCTGTCTGCATCGTTTTTCCTACCCTGTTATTTATCATGCCTGCATTGATAGGGTTTTACCCGTCGGCTGGCGACTGAGAGGCTGTTTTTATTATTTCTTTTTATAATCATATAGATATATTTTTTGGCTCTCTATACAGAATTTTTATACCCGCACAAACGGCTTTTACGACAAATTTACCGTCTGGCTCGTAATCTGATGACGTGCCCCCGGGCGGGGCGGCGTCAACCAAAGGTGGGCTGAACGTCGTATCGGGGGCGAAATCATGGGCTTTGATACAGCTCAGATGCGCTGTGTGGCAGGTTCATTTCAGGGGGAGTGAGCCTGCCATAGCGTGTCTCCTAACGCAGAGGACGTCACCATGAACGTCAACAGACTGGTGGCAGGCACAATACTGATGCTGCTGCCATTATACGGGCTGGCTATAGCACCTTATCCGGCTGATGGCAGCCATGCATTCACCGAGGCGCAGCGGGCGGAGATTCGTCGAATTGTGATGGAGTCTCTACTGGCGCACCCGGCCAGTGGGACGACAAACACGTCGGAGACGATGAGCAGCGGCTGTGTGCCGTCACATCCGATAGCGGATAACGGCAAGCGCAGTCCGTGCGTCGACATGCGGTGGGTATGCCCGCCGCAGTAAGTCTGGCGCAAGACATGGCGATATCAGATAACGCTGAATTTAATTCAAAAAAATTGACCATTACGCGCAAATAAACCCGATTTTAACGCTGCGATAACAGGTCTATTATTACTTCCATCGAAAGCGAAGACGCTTTCAACAAGAAAGTTAACCGAATTCAACGTGAAGGATATAGACCATGAACGCTATCAAAAATATTGTTGCAGTTATCGCTCTGACTACCGCTTCTTTCGGCACCTTTGCCGCAACAGAAGTACAGCACGCTGCCAGCCAGTCCGTCGGTACCGTCAGTGCCAGCGCCAATACACTGGACGGCCTGCAGGCTAACCTGTCTGAAAAAGCGAGTGCCGTCGGTGCCAAGTCGTTCCGTATCATTTCCGCGACCAGCAGCGACAACCAGATGCGCGGTGTGGCTGAACTCTATAACTGATAACCGGTTTATCGTTATCATGCGCAACAATGGCCGCCTTCGGGCGGCTTTGTTGTTTCAGTACTGGCTCAATGCCAGCGCAGCAGCACCGAAAGCGGCGCTATGTTGTGTGGGTAGCGTGGATAGGCGCACCGGCGGCAGCGTGAGCAGTGCGTCATCGTCCGGCGCAGGTGCCTGCGCCATGACGGCGGCTTGCAAACCCGCCATGAACGGGGTGGGCAAGGTCCCGCCCAGATAAAGGCTGGGTGGGTCGAGCAGCGCGGTGACGGCATAGAGTAGCTGATACAGTTCGCCCGCCGCACGTTGGACCCAGCGCACTCCGGCAGGCGAGTCTGCCAGAGTCTGCCAGTTGGCATCGGTCGTCGTGGCGGGCAACGACTCGCCTGCCGCTTGCAGGTAATCATGCAGATCGTCAAACGATGGACGTGATTGCGCGCGTGTGCGCAGTGCGCCTATCTCACCGGCGTTACCCTGTCGGCCTCGGTGGAGCTCACCGTTGAAGATCAGGGCGCCGCCAATCCCTTTACCGATATACAGGTAAAAAAAACTGTCATCCGGAGCGGCGGAACCAAAATGCAGTTCGCCGATGGCAGCGCAGTTGGCGTCGTTTTCCACCAACACCGGGCAGCCCAGCCGTTCACTCAATTGCCGGGCGATATCGACCCCGCGCCAGGCCGCCAGACCGGGGGCTATCCACACAGGCATGGCTCCGCCGTCAAAACGGGCGGGCAGAGCCAGACTGACAGCCAGAAGCCGTTCGCGTGCCTGTGGTATGGCATCAAGCTGGGTGTTAATCGCATTGGCCAGCGTATCCGCGACTGACGCCACCAGCCGGAAATCACCACGCAGGGTGGTGTGTGCCACGGCTTGCCCGGCGTAATCCATCAGAATCAGGCAAATCAGGTCGTATTCCGCGTACACCCCCAGCACATAGCCCGCCTGTGCTGCTGGCCGCAGGTTGATTTGCGGCGGGCCGCGCCGTCCTTGCGCCCGGTCACTCTCTTCCAGCAGACCAAGGTTGAGCATGTCTCTGGTCATCATACTGACGGCGGCGGTCGTCAGGCCGCTGGCGGCGGCCAGGGCGCTGCGTGACAGGCTGCCAGAGCGGCGCAGTAACCCCAGCAGCTTGCGGTGGGTGATGGTGAGTTCTCGCTTTTCCATGGGTATCCGTTGTCCCGGTTCTGTCCGGTTTCCTTCATACGTCTGCAATATAATTAAGCTACTTAATTAATTCGTCAACCCCAATAACAGGATGGTACCCGTGCGTAAACTTGTCTCGTTATCCCTGACAGCGTTACTGGTGAGCGGGCTAATGGCCCACACGGCGGTAGCGGATGTTATCAAACTCAAGCTCTGGACCCTGAATGACAGAAACGCGCCGATGCGCACCGTCAATATCGAAGAGGCGGCGGCAGTGCTCAACCAGCAATTCGCCGATGCGGGTGTGGATCGCAAAATCGTTATCGATTCCCATGCCAGCGCGGTACAAGGCTGGGACGATCTGGCGCTGGATACGCTGAAAGCCTTCGGTGTGAATCAGGGGCCGGATATTGTGCTGCTGCCGCACGAGTGGATTGGCGAGTTCGCCCGCAATGGTTACGCCATGCCGATGGATGGGCAAATCAAAGCCAACCCGTGGGTGTACGCCGATATTCTGCCGGTATTGTGGGAAGCGATGAAGTATCAGGGCAAGGTGTACGGCATACCGCAGGATGCTGAAATCCGCATGTTTTTCTATAACAAGGACATGCTGCGCAAGATTGGCAAAGACGAGACGTTTATCGATAGCCTGCCCGCCCGTGTCGACAGCGGTGAATTCACGCTGGATGACCTGACGGTGCTGGCCAAAGAGGTGGTCGACCGTCAGGTAGCGCCAATCGGCATGTTGCACCGCCCGAATGTCGGTATCGACTACCTGATGGTGTTTGCCGCGTGCGGTGCCAGATTTATGGATGAGAAGACTGGCAAACTGCTATTTGCGAAAAAAGAAACCCAGGCAGCCCTCAGCTGGTATGCCCGCAATGTCGCAGCGGGTGTCACGCCGACTGATAACACCGCCATGAGCTGGGACGCTATCCAGACGGCGTTTAAGCAGGAAAAAGCTTTCCTGTTCCATCAAGGGATTTGGGCGATGGCCTGGCAAGTGAACGATAGCTTTGGTCCGGCGTGGCCTGCCGATAAAGCGGGATACACCCACAAGATTGGCTGGATTGCTGCTCCGGCGTTGGTGAAAGGCGGTAAACCCGCCAACCTGTCGCACCCTATCGCTTACGTGGTCAGCAACAAGAGCCAGTATAAGGATCTGGCGGCGCAGTTGGTGGCTATCGCCAGCCTGCCTTACTACAACAATCGCCACGACATCAGCTCCTATCACACCGCTATCAGCCACGCTCAGGCCGCCATGCCGCAATACACCGATAACTGGGCGCTGAGTGAAGCCGGCAAGATGATGAAAAATATTACCTTCGTGCCGAATCACGCCCGGTTTGGCGACTACAACCGCGTGCTGTTTAAAGGGTTGCAGGCGGTGGAAACCAAACGGATGACGCCAGCGCAGGCGGTGGACTTTATTGCCGACGAACTGGAAACCCAGTTGGGCAAGGATGTGGAAATCGTCGATAGCCTGCATTGATGGCAGGCATCGTGGGCGCTGGTGTTATCCGCGTTGATGAACGAGGTGGTGTATGTCTGTGACGTTGTCGAACCGCACGGCTGGGGTACATCCGGCGCGTTGGCTGGCCCCGGCCATCTCGGTGCTGGCGGTGTTTTTTGTCGCGCCGATGCTGCTCAATGTGGTGATTGCGTTTAGTGATATGGGCAGCAACGTGCAGATAAGCGCCTTTGGTACCGACAACCTGATGCGGTTGCTGGTGTCGGACAAGCGCCTGCCCGCTATCTTGCTGACTACGCTGGTGTATGTGGTCAGTACGCTGCTGTTGTTCAACCTGGGGCTGGGGATTGTGCTGGCGATTGCCACCACGGCGGTGCCGCCTGCGCTGGGAGCATTGTTTCGCGGTATCTGGTTTTTGCCGCGTATTTCCCCCTCGGTGTTGTACGCGCTGTTGTGGATCTGGGCGGCAGACCCGTCGCCCCACAGCCTGATCAATCAGGTGGTGGTGGGGGTGTTCGGGTTGCCGCCACTCAATCTGCGTAATGACCATCCGATGGTGTTGATTGTGGTGGCTAACGGTCTGGTGGGGGCGTCTTTTGCCATGGTGATCCTTGCCTCCACCATTCGCGCTATTCCGGCTCACCTGTGGCATGCCGCGCGTGTTGATGGTGCTGGCGAGTGGTCGGTGATTCGTCATGTGGTGCTGCCAGCGTTAAAAAGCCCGGTGTGCTTTATTGCGCTGTATCAGGCGCTGTCGCTGATGGTGACCTACGAGTACATCCTGCTGATTACCGGCGGCGGCCCGGTATATGACACTACTACCTATGCACTTTATATCTACCGGCGGGCGTTCGAGTCCGGCGCTTATGGCTATGGCGCTATGCTGGCGCTGGGGTTGATGGTCTTCGGCGGGCTGCTGACGTTGTTGCAGTGGCGGATGATGAACATGCGTGCGCAGTTTTCTCCGCCACGTATTGAGGTGATGCGATGACGACGATGAACGCGGTTGACTGGGCGCGTCAGGCGGCGCGTTCACGCTGGAATCGGGTGGGATTTCTGGCGAGCGTGGTGCTGTTTCTGACGCTGGTATCGATACCGATTGTGACGCCGTATCTGTGGTTGTTGGCTATCTCGTTTACCCATCGGGATGGTGGTAGCGAGTATCAGGTGCTGTGGCGATTACTGACGATTGCCGCGCTGGCCTACGCCTTGCTGCTGGCGATCGCCTGGCGGGCGCGTACCGAACAGCATGCCCGCCGTTTGCGTTGGCTGGTTGGTCTGGCGGCATTACTGGTGTGCGGCTTGTGGGTTGCCCCCGAACTGACATTCCACAACTACCGTTTTTTATGGAACCCGGATGTGCAGGCCACCGGTGTACAGAGTGGTACGTTGCCGTCTGTCTGGACGGCGTTGGGCAATTCGCTGCTGTTTGCGACCGGCCATACGGTGTTGGTGACCTTACTGGCGGTACCTGCCGCTTATGCCTTATCCCGGCTTGGCTTTCGACGGCGCGAAGGGGTGCTGAAAGCCTTGTTATTGCTACACGCTTTTCCGGTGATGGCGCTGACGGTGGCGATTTTTATTCAGCTTTACTGGATGGGGCTGCTCAACAGTCTGTGGGGGGTGATGCTGGTGATGTGCGCCCTTGAGCTGCCGTTCGCCATTTTCGTGATGAAGAATTTTTTCGACGGCGTGTCGTGGGATATCGAAATGAGCGCCATTACCGACGGTGCCAGTCGTTTTCAGGCATTCCGGCTGGTGGTGTTGCCACAGGTGACCGGCGGCATCATCGCTATCGCCACCTTTGCCTTTTTGCGCGGCTGGGAGGAGTACATTTTTGTGCGCACCCTGCTGATTGACAGCAGCAGGATGACCATGAGCCTGTACCTGTTCTGGGCATCACAAGACAGTATGGGCGCAGATTCCGGGCTGATTGCTGCCGTTGGCGTCGTCTATATCCTGCCGGTACTGGCGTTGTACCTGTTAACCCAACAATACCTGACGCAGATGAGCGTCGGCGGAATTAAAGGCTGAATGATGGCAGAGATTGTGCTTGATGGTGTAACCAAAGCCTGGGGCGATACGCCGGTGTTGCACCCGGTTAATCTGACGCTGGCTGATGGCGAGTTTGTGGCGATCCTCGGGCCGTCGGGGTGTGGTAAATCCACCACCTTATTTTTGCTGGCCGGGCTGTATGCGCCGACACAAGGACAGATTCTGTTCGACGGTCAGCGGGTAAATGGCGTCGATGCGCGTGATCGTAACGTTGGCGTGGTGTTCCAGTCTTACGCGCTCTACCCGCATCTGAATGTGTACGACAACATTGCGTTCCCGCTGCGTTTTAAACCCGACGAGCGTGCCGGGCGTGACCAGCGGGTGCGGGAAGCGGCCGCACTGGTGCAGGTATCGGAATTGCTGGATCGCAAACCGTCGGCACTGTCCGGTGGTCAGCAACAGCGGGTGGCGCTGGCACGGGCGCTGGTAAAACGGCCGTCGCTGCTATTACTGGATGAACCGCTATCCAACCTTGATGCCACCTTGCGTATGACGATGCGTACCGAATTGAAAGCGATTCATGCCCGTTCGCGCGCCACCACATTGATGGTCACCCATGACCAACTGGAGGCGATGACGCTCGCCAGCCGCATTATCTGTATGAATCAGGGGCGGGTGGAGCAAATCGGCACCCCACAACAGCTCTATCGCCAGCCCGCTAATACCTTTGTCGCCAGCTTTATCGGCTCGCCGCCGATTTGTCTGCTGCCGGGGTACGCCAGTGGACATCAGTTGACGGTGGGGGAGGTCGGTTGGGAACTGTCATCGGCGTATCAGGGGGCAGTGACGCTCGGTATCCGCCCGGAAGACGTCACGCTGAAGCCCGCGGCTCCTGGGCTGTTGATGGGGCGTATCGAACACGTTGAACCGATGGGGCGGGAAATCCTCTACCGCCTGCACACGTCGCTTGGCCCCTTGCAGGCGTTGATAGCCGGTTCGATAGCGCAGTATGACGCGGGGATGTGCGTCGGAGTATCGCTGTCGGCAGACACGCTGCTGCTGTTTGGTGCCGACGGCAATCGTCTTGCTGATGTTGGTGTGGTGCTGCCCGCCAATGACTTTCCCGCCTGCCGGACGGCAGGTTAATCTCCCTCTCTTACCAACAGGTTGCCTCATGCTCATTGTCAGCTACAACATTCAATACGGTCTTGGCCGCGATGGCCGCTACGATCTGGCTCGCATTGCCGATGAAGTGCGCGGTGCGGATATCATCTGTATGCAGGAAGTGGAACGCTTCTGGCAACGCTCCGGTATGACGGACCAACCGGCGGAACTGGCCGCGTTGTTGGGCGAGTATCACTGGGTGTATGGTGCCAATCTGGATATGGATGCGAGTACTGTGGTCGCGGACGGCCGGGTTCTCAATCGCCGTCGCCAGTTTGGTACCCTGACGTTGTCGCGCAGGCCGATTCTTTCCAGCCGCAACTTCCCATTGCCAAAATTCGGCACACTCACCCAGCATTCGATTCAGCAAGGCGTGCTGGAAACGGTGGTCGACGCCGATGGCGGGGCGATCCGCGTTTATAACACCCACCTCAGCCACCTGTGTACCGAGACGCGGCTACCACAGGTAGACGCGATGTTGGGGATTTTTGCCCACGCCCCAGATGAAGGCGGTGCCTGGTGCGGCGGCCATCCTGACCCGACAGCTGGCTGGACTGAAGGCCGTATGCCGGTGATGCCACAGGAGATGATCCTGATGGGCGATTTGAACTGCCTGCCGGACAGCGACGAATACCGCCATTTGGTGGGGCCGGTGTCACCGCATCACGGTCGGTTGGTCCGTCATCGCGGGCTGATGGATGCCTGGGTTGCGGCAGGCCAGTTGGAGAGTAGCGGTTCTACCCACCCGAATGTCGGCGGCCGGATCGATCATTGCCTGCTGACGCCTTCACTGGGGCTGACGGTACGCCGTTGCTGGGTCGATACGGAGAATCAGGGTTCCGATCACCACCCACTGTGGGTTGAACTGCAATAACCGCTAAGCAGGCCATCTGCCTGCTTTCCGCGCAGATGGCTGGCTGCGAAGGTGATTTTTTTAATTCATAAAATTTGAATGATATCTGCAAATAAACCCGATTTTAACGCCGGGATAACAGGTCTATTATCACTTCCATCGAAAGCGAAGACGCTTTCAAAAAGAAAGTTAACCGAATTCAACGTGAAGGATATAGACCATGAGCGCTATCAAAAATATTGTTGCAGTTATCACCCTGGCTACCGTTTCTTTCGGCACCTTCGCCGCGACAGAAGTGCAGTACTCTGCCAGCCAGTCCGTCGGTACCGTCAGTGCCAGCGCTAATACCCTGGACGGCCTGCAGGCTAACCTGGCTGAAAAAGCGAGTGCCGCGGGTGCCAAATCGTTCCGCATCATCTCCGCTACTGGCAGCGATAGCCAACTGCGCGGTGTGGCCGAACTGTACAACTAATTCTATCGATATAAGCAACACCGATATTCGCTAACACCAGTATCACGCAACGCAATGGCCGCCTTCGGGCGGCTTTGTTGTTTTGGAGGAAGATTGCGGGGGGTATAAAACGCGTTAGCATTTATGTAGGAAGCCATCCTTTCAGGAAATTGACCAGCACCGGGGAATATTGCTCAAGCCTGCCGTTTTGAGGAGTGCTGTACTTGTTAATGTTGTCTATTTGGAAGTCTCTTAAGAGGTCTCTTAGCAAATCATCATCTTCTAATTCTAATTTTTCCTCGGGATTAATACCTTCCTTCCATAACAGGTCATGGATGACTTTTCTGCGTGCCCCAATCAGCTTTTTGTTATTCGTTTCATGATCACCAAGGTTTAGTACCTTGATGGCCTCCTGAGCACGTTCTGTCTTGCCTTTGACGCGCCCGCTAGACATGAATTCCAATTCGGTTTCGCATTCCGCCATGAGTGGGGTAAGTGAAAACGCCTGTGAACCGTGAGCGGCGTCGCACTGATTTGGCGTGGTACAACTGGCGACGATGTTAGTGAAATCAAGGCTGCGTTGAGGAGCCTCGTCTCTCGCCTGAACATGCTCATTCATGGTGTCGCTGTTATCACCGCTGATTGGTTTGCAGCAGTAAGCGCACAGGCCAAACTGCTCTTTGACGCAGGCATCGCGGATGTCCTGCCGTTCGGTTTCCGTCAAATTGTCATAGCGGCCGTTGGGGTTGGCGCGTTTCCAGGCTGTCAGACTGGCAGGTTCGGTGCCTTTAGTGATTTTTCTCACCGCGTAACTCCTGTTTGCGCAGTAATAGGCGGGCTTTGGTCAGTTCCAGATTGGTGGCGGGCAGTTCTTCCGTCAGTTCTTCCAGCAACGCTTTGGCTTGTGTTAATTGCTGGTATTGAATCATGTCCAGCAGGTCACCCAATTTTTCCGTGATTCTTGCATTACGGATATGTGTATCCATCACTTCAAGTAAGACGCTGTTAGCATCCTGACCGTATTGGGATGGCACGACTGTCAGTTCGCCGTTATCCAGTGAGTACACTAACACGTCCTTGCAATCGCTGATCACCAGCGGCGAGTGGGTGGTCAGAATAAACTGACAGTTTGGGAAGGTGGTAGTGAGCCGTTCGATAATGCTGCGCTGCCACGACGGGTGCAGGTGCATATCCACTTCATCAATCAGCACGATACCTTGCCCGTGCAGCGGGTTATCCAATGCTGGATTCATTATCGCCAGACGACGTGCAATGTCGCCCACCAGCGCCATCAGTGATTTTTCGCCTTGCGACAGTTGCAGCACGTTAAACGGCTTTCCCTCTTTGCTGATCGACATATGCAGGCGAGGTTTGCGGCGTACTCTTAAATTAGAAAAACCTGGCATGAAACAGTAAATGGCGTGTCGCACGGCATCAAGCTGTGGATCTTTATTCGATTTTTCGGATTGCTTTAATTTTGATAACGCTGTTTTTAATTTAGCTATTTCGTCTTTGACATCGACATTCTTATTTTTCTCAGGGTCGAGAGTTTGGGTAATAAATTGTTCTGGATTGTTGTCGAGTATATTGGAAAGAACATCGACCAGGGATGGTGTTGCCTCGTTTTCAATATCTTCCCGCTCACGAAACCATTCGAAAAAACGTCGGAAATCTACACCCTGATTCAGCGCGTTGTCATATCCATCTATTTGTTGAAAATGGTGTTTATTTCTTATCTTCAGTGGAATATCCAGCACGCTGCGTTCGACCGGATAAAAGGCGATTAACGGCAGACTGCTTTGTTCATCTTGCGTCAAGGCAATACGGTAGCGATCGGCAAGTGTGGAAAGTGCATTCAACTGGCTGGCGTGCTGTCCTTTTTTGCCACTGTGGGCTTTTGCCAGTGTCCAATGATATTCAGCGTCGTTGTCAGCAGCGTTACCGGAGAGCGGCGTATTCTGCACCATGACCTCAATCGCGGCGGAAGCATGGCCGTTGGTAATGCTGTCTTCACTAATAACGCTACCGCTGCCTTTTTCACTACGCACCCGCGCTACCAGCCAACTGAGCGAGGTCGCCAGCGCCTGCAAAATGGAAGTTTTCCCGGCACCGTTATTGCCGACCAGTACCGTTACATTGGAAGGATAATCAGCCGTCGGCGCGATGAGAGCGTCGAGAGAGGTAAAGCGCCCGACATTGTGCAACCGGAATTGCTTTATTTTCATCATCCCTTCCTTAATCAGACGTTGAGCCGCCTGTGCAGTGTACAAATCTTCTGGCAATGATACATCCCTTTCCGGGATTCATTGCGGGGATCACTCACTTACCCCAATGCCTGCGCGCAGGCCCAGGCGGAGCTCCAGGCCCACTGGAAGTTATAGCCGCCAAGCCAGCCGGTGACGTCCACCACCTCGCCGATAAAGTACAACCCTGGACATTTGCTGGCTTCCATCGTTTTTGACGACAGTTCGCGGGTATCGACCCCGCCGAGCGTGACTTCCGCTGTGCGATAACCTTCGGTGCCGTTAGGCTGTACCCGCCACTGTTGTAGCGTCGCTTCCACCTCGGCCTGTTGTGACTTGTTGAGCTGCTTTAAGGTGACATCCGGTAGCTGCCCCAATGCTTGCAGGCATTCCACCAGTCGTTTCGGCAGCCATTGCGACAACGTATTTTTCAGGCTCTGGTTCGGGTGGGCCTGACGCTCAGCGTTCAGGCATTGCGCCAGATCATGCGTGGGCAACAGATTGATGGTGACGAATTCTCCCGGCTGCCAGTAGCTGGACAGTTGCAGAATGGCCGGGCCGGACAAGCCACGGTGGGTAAACAGGATATTTTCGCGGAAGGTGGTACCGTTTATGGCGCTGACCACCGCCGGTACCGACACGCCGGAGAGCGTTTGTAATTGCTCCAACAATGGCTTGTGCAGGGTAAACGGCACCAGTGCGGCGCGAGTCGGCAACACGTTGAGGCCAAATTGTGCCGCCAGTTGATAACCGAATGGTGTAGCCCCCAGACCGGGCATCGACAGCCCACCGGTGGCGATAACCAGCGCACGCGCTTGTACCACACCGGTATTGAGCTTCACCTGGAACTGCGCGTTTTTTTCTACTGATAGCACCTCGCTGCGCAGGCGCTGCGTCACGTTACCGGCATCGCACTCTTTCATTAGCATATCGACAATGTGCTGTGCGGAATCGTTGCAGAACAACTGGCCGAGCGTTTTTTCGTGATACGCGATGCCGTGGCGGCTGACCAGGCTGATGAAATCCCATTGGGTATAGCGGGCGAGGGCGGATTTACAGAAGTGCGGGTTGTGCGACAGGTAAGCCGCCGGTTCGGCGTACAGATTGGTAAAGTTGCAGCGCCCACCGCCGGACATCAGAATTTTGCGGCCCGGTTTTTTACCATTGTCCACCAGCAGCACACGTAACCCTCTCTGGCCTGCCTGTGCCGCGCAAAATAGCCCGGCTGCTCCCGCACCAATGATGATGACGTCAAACTGTTCCACATTACTCTCCCGCTCTTGCGCCGGTGATATCCGGGGGGCCGATTATAGGGGATGTCTCTTCGTCGGTCATCTGCCTGCAGGTGCCTGACGCCAGTGGTGACCGTGGGACGGTGCCTTTACCCGTAACAGAATATGTAGAGGGGTGAAATCAATAATGCATTGATTTTAATTAGCTAAATCAAAGTCACCGGTAGAAGTGGCGTAATTTAAGTCAAAATAATGTCATATTTTGCTTTTCCCGTTTCAGCTTGTCATCGATAATGCGCCGCGTTCATGACCACTACATGGCCTAACACTTATGTTACATTTATTTGCCGGGCTTGATTTCCACACCGGTCTGATGCTGGTTCTCGCCCTGCTGTTTGTTCTGTTCTACGAAGCTATCAACGGCTTTCACGATACCGCCAACGCGGTAGCCACTGTTATCTATACCCGTGCGATGCGTGCCCAACTGGCGGTTGTCATGGCCGGTGTTTTCAATTTCCTCGGGGTATTGCTGGGGGGACTGAGTGTGGCGTATGCCATCGTCCACCTGTTGCCAACCGATTTGCTGCTGAACGTCAGTTCCACCCACGGGCTGGCGATGGTGTTTTCCATGCTGTTGGCGGCGATCATTTGGAACCTGGGGACCTGGTACTTTGGTTTACCGGCTTCCAGTTCTCACACCCTGATCGGTGCCATTATCGGTATTGGTTTAACCAACGCGCTGGTGAGCCACACCTCGGTGGTGGATGCACTCAATATTCCCAAAATGGTCAGTATTTTCCTGTCGCTGCTGGTATCACCGGTGGTCGGCATGATCATTGCCGGGTTGATGGTGTATCTGCTGCGTCGTTACTGGAGCGGCAATAAGAAGCGTCAGCGGATTCACCTGACGCCGGTTGAGCGTGAAAAACAAGATGGCAAACGTAAGCCACCGTTCTGGACCCGTACTGCGCTGATCCTGTCTGCGGTAGGGGTGAGTTTCTCTCACGGCGCTAACGACGGTCAAAAAGGCATTGGCCTTATTATGTTGGTGCTGATTGGCGTGGCACCTGCCGGGTTTGTGCTGAATATGAGTGCCTCCGGTTATGACATTAGCCGTACCCGCGACGCGGTGGTGAATCTGCAAACCTACTATCAGTCCCATCAGGCGACACTGGCTCATGTGATTGATTTGTCTCAGCCGGTCATCCCGGCACCGGAAAATGTGATCCCTTCCACCGGTAACAAACCGGATTTTCACTGCGATACCTCGCGTGCGTTGATTGCCGTCGACCGCGCACTGACGCTGCTGAATAATGTGAAGAGTTATGATGATCTGGCCGCAGACGATCGCGCCCGTGCTCGTCGCCTGCTGATGTGCATTTCCGATACTCTGGATCGCGTCGTCAAACTGCCGGAAACCTCGGCTGATGACAAACGTCTGCTTAATAATCTGCGCGGTGACCTGCTCCATACGGTGGAGTACGCTCCGCTATGGATTATTGTTGCGGTAGCACTGGCGTTGTCGCTCGGTACCATGGTGGGCTGGAAGCGCGTGGCGGTCACTATCGGTGAGAAGATCGGTAAAAAAGGCATGACCTATGCGCAGGGTGTCTCGGCGCAGGTAACGGCGGCGGTGTCCATCGGTATCGCCAGTTATACCGGCATGCCGGTCTCCACCACACATGTGCTCTCGTCCGCGGTGGCGGGAACCATGATTGTCGATGGCGGCGGTGTGCAGGGGAAAACGGTGAAAAACATTATGCTGGCCTGGGTGTTTACCCTGCCGGTGTCGATGGTGCTGTCCGGGGTTCTGTACTGGCTGGCTCTGAAGGTTATCTGACGGGTGGCGATATGCCACCACGATATAGCATCGTTAAATCACATCGTTATCGTCAAAACATCGTTATCACCAAATAAGAAAGGCGGCCACCCGGTCGCCTTTCTGCTTTCAGTGTTGCGTTATTTAAGGGTTGATAGGGGTACACGACCGGTTGAGGCGTCCGCCACCTCTGTTGTCGTTCACCTCAGTGCCACATGATAAGGCCGATAAGGCTCACTACCACCAGCCCGCATAAGGCTGAGGTCAGCAGAAACTGACCCCGCACTCGTGCGCAGCGACGGATGAATTCCGGATCGTGATGGTCAAGATAACGTTGTGCGTAGATATAGCGAACCAGCCGTAATTGCTTGCTGGGCTGCCCGTGGGAGGTGAAAAAACCGCCTCCGTCCACATACTGGTACAGTAGCGGATCACAGTCTCTCAGAATCAGCAGCAGCACTCGCAACGAAGAATAATATCGCGCCATATTGATGACACAGACGACACATAAAGCCCAGAAAAGCGCAAATGTACTAATCATCATGCTTCCCTCCCGGATTATGACCCTCCAGATGCGGGTAGGCGTCGTGTCCTGCTGACGTCACATCTGTGGGTATTTATGCCACACGTTATTCACGCGATGTTATGGGGCTGCCAGACCATGGCGAGTTGCCCAGGTATTCTTCTTCACCTCGATATCCCTGTCTGGAAAAGAACCTGAAAAGTCCCTCTCCAGTTTCATTGTAGAAGAGCCTGACGCTTTTTTTCCATACCTTGCGCAAGGTTCCTGATAGCTAAAAACATCATGACTTCTTTTGATCTGGCGCTGTTTTCTCTGCCATAGACCTTGTTTTTTTCAGCTACACTTTACGCACGGGCGAGAGGCTTCCCCCTGCATACCTCAATTATTCGTGTTACAGGAACCACTACACCTGCAACGTGAAACATGACGGGTATAGCGTGAAGTATGACGGGTATAAAGAGTTATCGGCGCAAATGGGTGGTCACTTCAGGGTAAGTGGTTATCCGCCGTCGCAGAACCGTTACAAAATGTGTGGCGTTGTGATCCGTTGAACATAACCCGGAATTGAGGGGGTGTTATGCTCATGACTGCCATAGGTTGTCAGACTGGCAGGAGAAATATCTGCTGACCCATCAGTTAGTCATTAGGAAGGAGCTTAATCATGGCTTACAAACACATCCTTATTGCGGTTGACTTGTCACCGGAAAGTAAGGTGTTAGTGGAAAAAGCGGTCTCCATGGCGCGGCCGTATGATGCCAAAGTCTCTTTGATCCATGTTGACGTGAATTACTCCGATCTCTACACCGGGCTTATTGATGTCAATCTGGGCGATATGCAGCAACGCATTTCCGAAGAAACCCAGAATGCCCTGAAAGACCTGGCGGACGGTGCCGGTTATCCTATTTCGGAAACCCTGAGCGGCAGCGGTGATCTGGGTCAGGTGCTGGTCGACGCGATTCGCAAGTATGATGTTGATCTGGTGTTGTGTGGTCATCATCAGGATTTCTGGAGCAAATTGATGTCGTCCGCGCGTCAGTTGATCAATACGGTACACATCGACATGCTGATTGTGCCGCTGCGTGATGAAGAGGTGTAAGCAGCACAAACGGTGCTGATGCGCACAGATAGACGACGATAGACCAAACCAACGATAAGGGCATAGCGATGACTATGCCCTTATTTGTTATGGAGGTTTGTTATTGAGCAATGGCGATGATGAAAGCGTTACCCTGAGCCTAATGGATACGGAACACCTGCACCAACTGCGCCAGTTGCCGGGCCTGATCTTCCAGAGAGGCTGCGGCCGCCGTTGCCTGCTGTACCAATGCGGCGTTCTGTTGGGTAACGCCGTCCATTTCATGCACCGCCTGCGTTACCTGACTGATGCCGCGTGATTGTTCATCGGAGGCGGCGACAATCTCGCTCATGATATCGTTGACCGAGGTGACGGCGGCCAGCATGTCCCGCATGGTTTTCCCGGCATTCTCCACCATACTGACCCCATGACCGACCCGTTCGGCAGATTCACCGATCAGCGCCGTGATATCCTTGACGGCATCCGCGCTGCGTTGGGCCAGGCTGCGTACCTCGCCTGCCACTACCGCGAAACCTCGACCCTGTTCGCCAGCGCGGGCGGCTTCCACCGCCGCATTGAGCGCCAGAATATTAGTCTGAAAGGCAATGCTGCTGATGATGGTGGTAATTTCGCTGATTTTCTTCGAACTGTCGTCAATGCTACCCATCACGCTTACCACCTGACCGACTATCTCATCACCGCGCTGGGCAATGTGCGCCGCGTTTTGTGTCAGCCGGGTAGCGCTGTGCGCGTTATCGGCGTTTTGTTTCACGGTGGCGGTGATTTGCTCCATGCTGGCGGCGGTTTCTTCCAGCGCCGCGGCCTGTTGTTCGGTGCGGGAAGCCAGGTCGACGTTACCGGCTGAAATTTCTGCGGCACCGTGGCTGACGGATTCGCTGGTGGACATCAGTTGCTCCACAATATTGCGTAACTGCTGCTGCATTTCCGACATCGCATAGAAGATGCTGCTGGTATCTTTAGGCTGCACCGGAATGTGGAATGTCAGGTCACCTTGTGCCACCGCCAGGGCGATTCGGGCGGCCTCCGTCGGCTCACCGCCAATAGGGCGCAACACCTTACGGGTGAAGATAACGCTAATCACCCCGGAGACGACCAGAATACTCAGTAGCGTCATGAACGCGCCGATGTAGCGTAACCGTACGGATTCCGCCATGACCACCTGCTCGGGTACCGTGACGCCCAACATCCACGGCGTGCCGGTATTGCCGATAGTAATCGGCAGATAGGCATTCATCATCTCTTTCTGGGTGAAGGAGCTCACGCGGTTGGAAACAAACGGGGTTCCTGACTGGATGCTCTCCAGCAGTTTTGGGTCATCATCGAGCTTTTTGGTAATACGGCTGGCGTCCGGGTGGGCGATGTAGTTTCCACTGGAGGAAAACATCATGGCGTAACCAGCACCGCCAAACGGCTTAATGTCGTTGACCATTTTTTGCAGTGTGGCCAGCGAGAAGTCCGCGGTGACCGAACCGTAAAACTTACCGTCAATCATGATAGGCACCGCAATAGACGTGAGCAGAACATCAACCCCGTTATAGGGGTAGCTGTAAGGCTCCAGGATCACTTCCTTTTGCAGCTTTCGCGGCAACAGGTAGTAATCACCGCTGCCGGGGGTTTCGTAGTCGGTCAGGTTGTGCAACGCCACCTGACCGGCGTTATCGCGGTCCACATAGCGAACAAACCGGCCTTTCGGGTCTTGATCTGGTTGGCTGGCGTATTGTGCATCTTTTCCGTCAAAGGCATTTGGCTCAAACGCCAGCGACATAGACAGTAGTTCAGGGTGATTTTTGAGCGCGTTTTTCAGCATTTGTTCCGCTGTAGCGCGGTCTGTCGAGCCGGACTCACGTAGGCTGACAACGCTTTGCACCAGATTTCGTGCGGCAAACAACGCCACATCAATGCGATTCTGTACTGAATAGGTGCTGGCCGTCGCAGTTTGTTCCAGCACTTGCTGGACACTGGTTTTTTGTTGTTGGCCTGACTGCCACAGCAAAAAACCAATAGTGATGGCAAATCCTGCGGTAATGATGATGACAGTGGTGATAAGCACCAGTGCTCGGGTAGAAAGGGATTTTTTTCTTGTCAGCGCATCATTTCTTTTCAGCATATCAATAGTACTGACCGAAGAAACCGCAGAGGAAGCATAGGAAACCAACGGGTTAGGCATAGCAGTACTCCACTGTATAGCGTCATTAATGAATTAAATAAATAACAGCGGGAATGAATACAACTGGATACGGAGATTATTTTTTCTGTATTCAGAATTAGCATCGACCATAGTGTGCGTTTCTTTAATCGCACAATGATGACACGTCAGTGGATTTTCTGGCTTCGTCCGGTTAAATCGCGTTAGCATGCGGGCAATGAGGTTGATTATTGGGGATTATTCATGGCGATAAAACTGATTGCGATTGATATGGACGGCACGTTGCTAACGCCGGAAAACCATATTTCGCCTGCGGTAAAACAAGCGATTACGGCTGCCCGTGAAAAGGGTGTGTATGTGGCGCTGGCGACCGGACGCCCGTTCATTGGTATCGAGCGCTATTTGCAGCAACTGGCGTTGCAGCAGGACGGACATTATTGCATCACCAACAATGGCGCGTTAGTGCAGAGCACATTGACGGGTGAGTGCGTGGCACAAACGACGTTGAGCTTTGAGGATTATCTCTATTTTGAAGCGCTGTCACGCGAGCTGGGGGTACATTTCCACGCGCTTGATTTCAATTATGTCTATACCGCCAACAAAGACATTAGCGCCTACACCGTACATGAGTCTCACCTGACCAGCATGCCACTGAAATACCGTGCGGTAGAGGAAATGGACCGCAACCTGCGTTTTCCAAAAGTGATGATGATCGATGAGCCCGAGGTGCTGGATGCCGCTATTGCCCGTATTCCACCGCAGGATTTCGCACGTTATACCATCATGAAAAGCGCGGCGTTTTATCTGGAGATTCTGGATAAGCGCGTGAATAAAGGCGAGGGGGTCAAAATGCTGGCGCAGCACCTCGGCCTGGAGCGTGATGAAGTGATGGCGTTGGGCGATCAGGAAAACGATTTGGCGATGATCGAGTTTGCTGGTCTGGGTGTGGCGATGGGCAATGCGATTGATAGTGTCAAAGCGGTAAGCCAGTTCGTCACCCGCTCTAATCGTGAAGATGGCGTGGCTTACGCGATTGAGAAGTTTGTGTTGAACGTTTGACCCCCGGCGGGCCAAACGAATATACCCGTCATACTTCAAGTTGCAGGTGCGTTGGCTTTCCTCGCTCACCCCAGTCACTTACTTGAGTAAGCTCCTGGGGATTCGCTGCGTCGCCGCCTTCCTGCAACTCGAATTATTTAGGGTATAAGATGTGGAGTGTGCGGATCAGTCGTTAAAGAACGTCTGTTTGATGGCCAGCTCGACGCCGCGCACTTCCGCCAGCCCTTTAAGCCGCCCAATGGCAGAGTAACCGGGGTTGGTTTTCTTCTTCAGGTCATCCAGCATCTGGTGGCCGTGGTCGGGGCGCATCGGGATGGAGCGGGTGTTGCCCTGCTGACGGCGACGGTATTCTTCCGCCAGAATGGCTTTCACGACCTTCACCATGTCCACGTCGCCATTCAGGTGGGCTGCCTCGTGGAAACTTTTCGGGTTGTCTTCACGGCAAGTAGCACGTAAATGGGTGAAATGGATGCGATCAGCGAAGGTTTCGATCATTTTCACCAGATCGTTGTCTGCCCGCACACCGTAAGACCCGGTACACATGGTAAAGCCGTTATGGATGCTGTCCACGGTCTCTTTCAGCCACTGCATGTCCTCAATGGTGGAGACGATGCGCGGCAGACCGAGAATCGGACGCGGTGGATCGTCCGGGTGTACCGCCAGCACGATACCGGCTTCTTCCGCCACGGGCACGATTGCCCGCAGGAATTCCGCCATGTGCTCACGCAGTTTCGCTTTATCGATACCGTCGTACTGCGCCAGTTGGGCACGGAACTGCTCCAGCGTATAGCCTTCTTCAGCACCCGGCAGACCGGCGATAATATTGCGGGTCAGCTTGTCTTTGTCAGCGTCGGTCATGGCGGTGAAATATGCAGCAGCCTGACGTTGTTCTTCATCGGTATAGTCAGCAGCAGCACCGTCACGTTTTAGCAGGTGCAGCTCAAACGCCGCGAAAGCGGTGTGATCAAAACGCAGCGCCCGGGAGCCGTCCGGCAGCGGGTATTCCAGGTCGGTACGGGTCCAGTCCAGCACCGGCATGAAGTTGTAGCACACGGTATCGATACCGCAGGCACCCAGATTGCGCAGCGACTGCTGGTAATTGGCGATATAACGCCGGTAGTCGCCGGTCTGGGTTTTGATGGATTCGTGCACTGGCACGCTTTCCACCACTGACCAGGTCAGCCCTTTTTCCGCCAGCAACGCCTGACGTTGCTTAATCTCTTCAATGCTCCACACTTCCCCATTGGGGATGTGGTGCAGGGCGGTGACAATACCGGTCGCGCCCGCCTGGCGGGCATCATCCAGCGACACCGGATCGTTGGGGCCGTACCAGCGCCAGGTGTGTTCCATAATGTAGCTCCTTAAGCTATATACCCGGCATACTTCAAGTTGCAGATGCGTTGGCTTTCCTCACTCACCCCAGTCACTTACTGATGTAAGCTCCTGGGGATTCGCTGCGTCGCCGCCTTCCTGCAACTCGAATTATTTTGGGTATAGATTGGGAAATAATGAATATTAGATGGTCGGTCTGGTGGCCTGACCGCCTGACCAGCTCACTATTCACCACCTGTAGTGATATTTCTGTGACTTAGATCACGTAAACATCAGGCAGACGGTGCAATGACGCGTAAGCGCCAGACCGGGGCATTTAATTTTCTGACGTTTTGACGGCTATGGTAAGCTGCGGGCTATTGTTGGCATAACATGTTGGCATCACATCGGTTTACAGGACACGACTGACGGGGGATCCGGAGGGGATATGGTATTACCCACACTGAAGGTTGAGCGGTTGTATCGGCAGATTTCCACACTGCTGATTAACTGCATCAGAAATGGTCAGTTTGCGGCCGGGCAATTGCTGCCTTCGGAGCGTGAACTGGCGAAACAACTGGGGGTGAGCCGATCGTCCATCCGTGAGGCGTTGATTGCGCTGGAGATTACCGGCTGGGTAGAAATCCGTACCGGCAATGGCGTTTACGTTAACGATCCGCTGCCGGAAGCGCCGTCCGTCGTGTTGCCAGAAGACGAGTTCAGCCTGCGGGCGTTTATTCAGGCCCGCCAGGTCTACGAGGCGATGATGGCGGAACTGGCGGCGGTACATGCCACCGACGAACAGTGTGCCGCGCTACAGGAAATCACCCGCGATTTGTCTCGCCTGCACATTAATGACGCGCAATTTCTGCATGAAGATAAGCGCTTCCACCTGTTGGTGAGCGAAATGTCTGGCAATGAGGTGTTGCAGGACATGATGGAATACCTGTGGAACAAGCGCCAGAGCAGCCGATTTGTTCGGCTGGAAACGCTCTATGCCGACTCCGATTTCCCCCGCACCATGAATCAGGATCATGCCGATATCGCCGACGCCATCATTGCACGCGACCCGGCACGGGCGCGTACCAGTATGGAGCGTCATCTCCAGCATGTGTACGATCATCTCTTCGGTGGTGATAAGTAAGCGTTGAATTAAGCTGGTGTGTCCGGCGTTGAAAGTAAAAAACCCCGGGGGGGACACAGGCACCGGGGCTGAGGGGTAATGATGAATTCGTGGGCAAGGATTATTTGTAGATAGTCGCATTGCCGTGCAGTGTATCGTCGCCGCCAGCGTAGGTAATGGTATACGCGGAAGCGCCGGCCGCGCGGGCTTTGTGCGCCAGTTTGCTTTGCAGCGAGGTCACGTCATTGGCGGTGGCGGACACGGCACCGATTTTTTCCAGCTGTTGAGCCTGTGCATAGCTGACGCTATGAGCGGCCGCGAAAGAACCAAAAGATACGGTGGCAAGGGCGGCGGCGATAGCGATGGTTTTGATGTTTTTCATGTCTCTTTCCTTTTTCGGTCATCTTGGTAAAGGCGTTTGCTCTTTCGATATAACGCAGAGGTTACGCCCTGTTAGCCTTCGTGGAAAACGGAGGTTGTTGACGCTATCTTTCTACTTTTTTGACCAACAATACAGTCAGGTATTGTAAACAATACGTTGATTTTCATTGTTTTTGTCATTCATTGCGTGGTTTTTTATGATATGCCAAGTTAATTTATCAAAGCGGGGAATCTGTGATGAATGAAGACAGGCAGATAACTGTGGGGGCGTTTTCACATCAGCTGACCAACATCAATATTTGGTCATGTGATGGAAACTGGCTGATTTATGATGTCCGGCCGCATGGGTCTTCGTTTACCGGTTCGACGATTGAGCGCGTCAATGTGGAAACTCGAGAGTGCGAGGTGCTTTACCGTGCCGGGCAAGGCGCACATGTTGGTGTCGCGACCGGTAGCCCGGTGCCGCCGCAACGCTACGTGTTTATCCACGGTCCGGAAAATCCCGATGTGCACTGGCAGTATGACTTTCACCATCGCCGTGGCGTGATGATAGCCGATGACGATCGCCAGCAGGCTACGACGCTGGATGCCTGTGTCCTGACGCCACCCTATCTGGCCGGCGCACTGCGCGGCGGTTCTCATGTGCATGTGTTCAGCCCGGACGGTACTCGCCTGAGCTTTACCTACAACGACCATGTGTTGCATGAGCGTGACCCGGCGTTGGACTTGCGCAACGTTGGCGTAGCGGTACCGTTGCACCGGGTTGACGCGCCACATCGCCATCCGCGTGAGCACGACGGTAGCCATTACTGTGTGCTGGTGAGTCAAACCACATCGCAGCCGCGTCCTGGTAGCGATGATATTAACCGCGCTTACGAAGAAGGTTGGGTCGGCAATACCGGTTATGTCCGCCCGGATGGTAGCCGCCAGCGCTGGGCGCTGGCGTTTATCGGCGATACGCTATCGGCGCGTGGCGAAAAAGTGCCTGACGTGTTTATTGTTGATTTACCAGAAAAACTGGACGACTACGCCCGCCCCGGCGAATGCCCGCTGGGTGGTACGGATGACACCTTGCCCGCGCCGCCAGCCGGTGTGTACCAGCGTCGACTCACCTTTACCGCTGACAGGGCTTACCCCGGTGTGGTTAATCAACCGCGCCACTGGTTACGCAGCTCGCCGGACGGCAGCCAAATCGCGTTTTTGATGAAAGACGATCGTGGCATTGTGCAACTGTGGACGGTATCGCCGAACGGGGGAGAGCCGCGCCAGGTCACGCACAGCGACTGGCCGATACAGTCAGCATTCAGCTGGCATCCAGACGGTGACTCTCTGGCGTTTATTGCCGACAACAGCGTGATGCTGTGTGAGGTCGCCACCGGTCGGTTGATTCGCCAGACGGCACGCAGTGAAACGCCGCCCATAGGGGATGCGGTGGTATTTTCACCCAATGGCGATCGCCTTGCCTATCTGCGGGACATTGACGGTTTCAGCCAGATTTTTGTGGTGACGGTCGCCCGTTAATCACCGGTTTTTCCTCAGGCGGCGCGTACCGGATGTCTGCGCCGCCCAGTGCTGACGCCGCGTCAGCACCTCCTCCGCGGTATTCATCGCGAGGCAATTTTGCTTGCCTGATAAAACTGTTTTCTTTCAAACGATTATTTTTTATTCACCGATCTGCCTCACAGTTCGCAACAAAAATCATTGTCATCTTCTCCATGCTTAAAATAAATTGCTAACTCGACTTAGCAAAGAGATTTCAGCATGAAAAACGATTGCTTTATCGGTGTGGATGTCGGGTCAGCCAGCGTCAGGGCTGGGGTATTTGATGGCAATGGCCAGCGTCTGGCGTTTGCGGTGCGGCCTATTGAACAGTTTCATCCCCGCACGCATGTGGTGGAGCAATCGTCGGCGGATATCTGGCAAGCGGTGGGTACCTGTGTGCGTGAAGCGCTCAGTGTGGCGGCGGTTGCACCTTCGCAGGTCCGTGCCATTGGCATCGACGCCACCTGCTCGCTGGTGGCGGTGGGCCAGCAAGGGCAGCCGGTATCGGTAGCGGAGCAGAATGACCCGCAGCGGGACATCATCATGTGGATGGATCACCGTGCTGCAACCGAAACCGCTGATATCAACGCCACTGGCGACGAGGCGCTGCGCTATGTGGGTGGTGAAGTCAGTATTGAGATGGAACTGCCCAAAATCCTGTGGTTGAAACGCCATTTCCCCGCACGTTACCAACAAACATGGCGTTTTTTCGATTTGGCGGACTATCTGGTATGGCGCGCTACTGGTGCGGATGTGGCCAGCGTCTGCACCCTGACGTGTAAGTGGAACTATCTGGCGCATGAAAATCGTTTTAGCGATGGTCTGTTGCAGGCAGTCGGGCTGGACGATGTAGTGCAGAAAATCCCGCCACGCATCCTGCAACTGGGTGAAGCGGCCGGGACACTGGCGGCTGACGTCGCGCGCGACTGGGGATTGCCGGAAAACGTAGTGGTCGCCGGTGGCATCATCGACGCGCACGCCGGTGGGCTGGCGCTGGTGGGCAGTGAACCGCAGGGGAGTCTGGCCATCATCAGCGGGACGTCTAACTGCCATATGCTGGTCAGTCGTCAGCCGGTCGAGGTGCCCGGCGTATGGGGGCCGTACTGGGGAGCAATGCTGCCGCAATGGTGGCTCAACGAAGGTGGGCAGAGCGCGGCGGGGGCATTGGTGGAGTGGACCTTACATCAGCATGCCCAGTGGCCGACACTGCTCGCGCAGGCTGAACAACAGCAGCGTAGCCCGTATGCCGTATTGAATGAATGGGTGGCATCACTGGAACAGCGCGAGCCGTTACCGACCCGTCACTTGCATGTGCTGGCGGATCACCACGGTAATCGCTCGCCACGGGCGAACCCGGATGCGCGCGGCATGGTGATGGGGCTGACGCTGGAGCAAGGCCCCGACGCGCTGGCCCGGCTTTATCTGGCGACGTTACAGGCTATCGCCTACGGCACCCGGCACATTATCGAGACGTTGAATCAGTCCGGTCATCGTATTACCCGGTTGGTGATGTGCGGCGGGGCGACCAAAAACCCACTGTGGCTGCGGGAATACGCCGCCATTACGGGGTGTGACATTCAACTGGCGAGTGAGGAGGATGCGGTCACGCTGGGGGCGGCGTTATTGGGGGCGGTGGCGTGCGGCGCGTATTCCTCGTTACAACAAGCGGCACAGTCGCTGGTGCGCCCCGGTGTGCTTATCCGCGCCGATCGAGGTCATCAACCGTTTCACGACGATAAATATCAGATTTATTTGCAGATGTATGACTACCAGCAGGCCGCACAGCAACAGATGCGCCGTCACTGATAGCCGAATTTTCTTCCGGCACCGTCCGGAGAGGACACCAGGAGTACATTATGTTGACACTGAATCTTCCCGTCTCACCCCGCTCGCTTTCCGTCGGCGAACGTGAGGTCTTGCTGGTTACCAATGCGGACTTGCGTGAATCCGCCAACCTGACCTGCTGGCCGACCCAACAACAGTTCGAAAGCCGCCTGCAGAGCGCGCTGGAACACCTGGGATACCGCATGACGCGCGCCCATGCAGTAGACACTGCACGCGGGCATGGTTTTATCAGCTCTCAGCGGGAGGGCAGTGATGTTTTCGCCGCACTCGACCCGGATGCGCCAGTGATTGTGCTGTTGACCGCCTGGCAGTATTCCCACCATATCGCCCCGTCGCTGGTGCATCACCGTGGTCCGGTGCTGTTGCTGGCCAACTTTGACGGCACCTGGCCGGGGCTGGTGGGGATGTTGTGTATGGCGGGCTGTCTGACCAGCCTGGGGCGCAGTTATTCCCGTTTGTGGTCAGAAACCTTTGATGATGAGGCGTTCCATCAGGGGTTGGCGACCTGGTTGCGTGACGGCGCGGTAAGTCACAAGACCGGCTACCTGCGTCCGGTGGCCGCTTCTCACCCGGTGCTGGCGACCACTGCCGGACAGATTGGCCGCCAGGTCGGCGACTACATTTTGCGTCACAAGGCGATTATCGGGCTGTTCGATAGCTTCTGTATGGGGATGATCAACGGCGTATTCCCGCAACAGGCGATGATCCAGACCGGTATGCCGATCGAGTCGTTGTCCCAGTCGGCGTTGCTGGTGGAAATGGCGAAAGTGCCGCATAGCCTGCGGGAAAGCTGTCTGGCGTGGTATGAGCAGCGTGGTATGCGTTTTGAGTTCGGCGATGATGCCAGCCGCCAATTGACACGCGAACAGGTACTGGAGCAGTGCGCGATGATGATCGCGATGGCGCGTTTCGTGCAGCGTTTCGGGTTGTCGGCGGTTGGGGTGCAGTATCAGCAAGGGCTGAAGGACAGCTGCGCCGCGTCCGATTTCGCCGAAGGCGCGATCGGCAATGCGGAGCGTTTCCCATTGCCGGATGAGCAGGGCGTACCGATTCGTCCTGATGTCGCCATCCCCTGCATCAATGAAGTGGACATGGGCAGCGCCATTCCGCAGGTCATGTTGTGGCACCTGTTGCACGGGCTGGGATTACCGGCAGAGACCACGCTGCACGATATTCGCTGGGGCAGTGAGTATCAGGGCGTTTTTTACTGGGATTTGGAAATTTCTGGCGCGGTGCCGTTCGCCCATCTTAAAGGTGGTATTGCGGGTGCTACCGGCTATCGTCAACCGCCGATGTTCTTCCCGTATGGCGGCTCCACGATTGCCGGTCAGGGTAAAGCGGGGCGTTTTGTCTGGGCAAGAGCGCACTACGAAGGAACGCAGGTTGTCATGCATATCGGTACCGGTACCGCGGTGGAGCTGCCTGCGGACGAGTTCGAGCGCCGTCGCCGTGCGACCAACTACGAGTGGCCGCTGCTCAACGCGGTACTGGATGGCGTTACCCGTGATGACCTGATGGCGGGTCACCAGAGTAACCATTTGACGGTGGCGTATGTGGACGACGATAAACTCGCCGACGTACTGAAAGCCTTTGTTGCCCAGGCGCTGACGCAGCATATCCAGGTATGGGTAGCGGGCGACGCTCATTCACTGCTGGCGGAGTAACATCATGACCCACGACAATCCTTCAAGCAGTGATCAAAACAGTGATCAAAACAAGTACACCGGCATCTGGCCGGTGATGCTTACCCCGTTCGATGCGCGTGGCGAAATCGACTACGCGTCGCTGGCGCGGTTGGTAGAGTGGTATCTGCAGGCGGGTGTACACGGTCTGTTTGCCGCCTGCCAGTCCAGCGAGATGTTTTTCTTAAGCGACGCCGAAACCCGCGAGCTAGTGCGCTTTATTGTCGCGCAGGTGGATGGCCGGGTACCGGTCGTGGCGTCAGGCCACACCGCCAGCGCCTTCAGTCAGCAGGTGGATCAACTCAACGGCGTGGCGGAAACCGGCGTTGACGGCGTGATCCTCATCAGTAACCGGCTGGCGCTGGCCGGTGAATCGGATGAACTGGCGTTGGCCCGGTTGCAGGCGCTGACGGCGCAACTGCCCGTGCAGGTGGATCTGGGGATTTACGAGTGTCCTTATCCTTACAAGCGGTTGCTGTCTGACGAGACCGTCGCCTGGTGCGCGCGCAGCGAGCGCTACACCTTTATCAAAGACACCTGTTGCGATTTACCAACGATTCGTCGGCGGTTGCAACTGGCGCAGGGTTCCCGCCTGCATCTGGCGAATGCCAATAGCCAGACGCTGCTGCCCTCGTTGCAGGCGGGGTGTCAGGCCTATAGCGGTGTGATGGCTAACTTCCATCCGCAGCTGTACGTGTGGCTGTTCGAGCACTGGCGGGAGCACCCGGAGGCGGCTGCGCATTTGGCGGACTACCTCGGTACGGCGGCACTGGTGGAATTTCTCGATTATCCGGCCTGCGCCAAGTTCTATCAGCAACAATGTGGTACGTTCTCGACCCACGTTTGCCGGGTACGCAACAGCGCGGCTTACGACGAGAGTTTTTTCCCACAGGCTATCGAGAGCATGCTCCGGCTGGGCAATACGCTGGCGGCCAGGCTCCCGGTATCGCCACGTTAACGCAAGGACATCCTGATGAGGCTGACAACGACAACACGGCAATATGTCCTGCCCGAGGGGCATGACTATTTTGGCAACTGCCACGCCTCGACCGTGGTGGCGTTGCCGGACGGGCGGTTACGGGTTGCCTGGTTTGCCGGTGAAAAAGAAGGTAGTCGTGATACCGCTATCTGGCTGGCGAGCTGCGAGCAAGGGCGCTGGTTGCCGCCGGTTCGGGTGGCCTGGGAAGACGGGCTGGCGCACTGGAACCCGGTGCTGCATTGGCAGGCGGGCACGCTGTGGCTGTTCTACAAGGTGGGGGCTGACGTACACCACTGGCAGACGCGGGTGCAGCTGTCCACGGATGAAGGCGCGAGCTGGTCCGCACCGCGCCCGCTGGTGCCCGGCGACAGCGCACCGCGCGGGCCGGTGAAGAATAAGCTGTTGGTGATGTCGAACGGCGAATGGCTGGCTCCCGCGTCTGTCGAGGATGACCGCCACTGGGACGCGTTTGTCGATCTCAGCGCTGATCAGGGGCAGAACTGGCAGCGTACGCCTATCCCGTTGACCCATCGCTTACCCGGCGATCATGGTCGTGAGGCCCTGTGGTCGGGGCTGGAGCAGGCGGCGTTGTGGGAAAACGACCTGACCCGTGTATTCCAGTGGGACGGTGTGATTCAACCGTCGGCATGGGAGTCGTCACCCGGGCGGGTACACGTACTGATGCGCAGTACCCGTGGCGCGTTATACCGCAGCGATTCTGACGATTACGGCCGCCACTGGTGCGAGGCTTACGCGGTGGATTTGCCAAACAATAATAGCGGCGTCGATCTGGTGCATCTGGGCGCGGGTCGTCTGGTGCTGGTCTACAACCCGGTGACCGGCAACTGGCATCGTCGCTACCCGTTAGCCGTGGCCTGTTCGACGGACAACGGTGAACACTGGCAGGACGCTCTCTGTCTTGAGCAGGAGCCCGGCGAGTTTTCTTATCCCGCCATTATTGCTGATGGCGATACGTTACATGTGACCTACACCTGGAATCGAAAAAATATCGTTTACTGCGCGCTGATATTCAGCGGGTAGTCGTTGTAGCACTCAAAAAAACCTGTACCCTACACCCCCCGCCAACCTCCGGGTTAGGCGGCGTCCGGATGGTTTTGCCTGAAGGGCGATAAAATCATAAAGCGAGGAACATCATGTCGATTTCCGTGGAATTATCCCAACACCAGGCGATGCACAATAAATCCAACATTCGCCGCGTGGTGATCTCCAGTTGGATTGGCAACACTATCGAGTTTTACGATTTCCTGCTCTACGGACTGGCGAGCGCACTGGTCTTTGGCAAACTGTTCTTTCCCAACGTCAGCCCGGTAACGGCGATGCTGGCATCGTTCGCCACCTTTGGCGTGGGGTTTATCGCTCGTCCATTGGGCGGCATCTTTTTTGGCCACATGGGTGACACCCTGGGGCGTAAGCTGACGCTGCTGATTACCCTCGGTGGTATGGGGATGGCGACCTTTTTGATCGGCTGCCTGCCGACCTATCATCAGATCGGGGTCTGGGCACCGATTTTGCTGGTAGTGCTGCGTTTTGTGCAGGGTTTTCTGGTCGGTGGCGAATGGGGCGGTGCGATGCTGATGGTGGTGGAAACCGCGCCTGCCAATCGTCGCGGCCTGTTAGGCTCTATCCCGCAGACGGGCGGTTTTTCCGGTCAATTGCTGGCGACGGCAATATTCGCCATGGTTTCGACACTGCCGGAAGATCAACTGATGTCCTGGGGCTGGCGTGTGCCGTTCATGCTGAGCGTGGCGCTGGTGCTGGTGGGGCTGTATATGCGCCGCAAGGTGGATGAAACCCCGGTGTTCCAACAGGTTCAGAAGCAGCAACAGCAGCAGGCGAATCAGCGTGATGCCGCTCCGCGTCAGAGCCCGGTGGTGGAAGTGCTGCGTAATCAGTGGCGCAGTGTCTGTTTGATCATGGTGTTGCGCTTCGCGGAAAGTGTGCCGTTCTTCCTGGCGACGGTGTTCGCCGTATCCTACGCCACGGTGCAGTTAGGCGTGCCGAAGCAAACCATGCTCAACGTGATCATGGCGACCTGTGTGCTGGCGTTCCCGATGCACGCGCTGTTTGGCGCGCTGTCTGACCGGGTGGGCCGTCGTCCTATCTACATCTTCGGTGCATTGTGCGCGGCGGCAATGGCATTCCCGTTCTTCTATCTGCTGGAAAGTGGTTCTTTTGGACTGATGGTGCTGGGGTATGTGTTGCTGATCAATATCGCCCATAACTCCATTAACTCGGTGCAACCGGCGTTCTTTACCGAACTGTTTGGCCCGAAAGTGCGCTACAGCGGCGCGTCTATCGGTGCGCAACTGGGGGCGATTGTGGCCGGTGGTTTTACCCCGTTTATCGCCAAGGGGCTGACGGCGATAGATAACGAATCCTGGACGCTGGTGGCAACCTACGTCACGGTAGCTGCGCTGGTTGCGGCCTTCGCTGCCTGGAAAGCGCCGGAAACATCACGCCGGGATATGACCAAAGACGTGTGATTTATTGATCGCGGCCAGGGTCGGCCGCGCTTTAGCTGCGTCGAGTTAGTTATTCCGTTACACTGGTTATCTTTCAGTTCTCATAGGGATATTCTGTTTCATGGCGAAAACAGTTGAACAGATTGCCAGTGCCTTGAAGTTATCCGTGACCACGGTACGTCTGGTACTCAATGGAAAAGCGGAACAGTATCGAATCAGTGCCAAAACCCAGCAACGCATCCACCAGTATGTGACGGAGTACGGTTATACCGTTAATCACGTCGCCCGCAGCCTGAAGCTGAACAAAACCGAAACGCTGGGGCTTATCGTTCCCCGTTTATCCAACCTGTTTTTCTCGACGCTGGCCGAAAAGCTCGAAACGCGCTGCCGTGAGGTGGGCTACCAACTGATGATCAGCTGTTCTTACAGTGACCCACAGTATGAAAACCGGCTGGTGGAAGCGCTGTTGCAACGTCATGTCGACGGGCTGTTTGTGGTGCCCTCATCGCTACAGTCCGCGCAGCATCACGCGAAGGTGGTGAAAAAGCCGCTGGTACTGCTGGACCGCGATTTTGGTATCGAACAGGTGCCGCTGGTCATGAGTGACAACCTGCAAGGCGGCGCGGCGCTGACTCAGGCGATGCTGGCTGCCCAGCCTGCCGCACCGTTGTTTTTTATGGCGGGTGACGTACAGCAACCGGCGATCCGCGATCGTCTGCGTGGTTATCACCAGTCCGTGCAGCAGGCGGGCCTGACGCCAGCGGTGCTGGAAGCCAGCCATAACCGCCGTGAGGATGGCATGTTGATGATGGAGCAGTTTTTACGCCAGCACGATGCGCTGCCGCCCGCGTTTATCGCGTCATCATTGCCGGTGCTGGAGGGGATGCTCAGTGTGGTTCGTGAGCGCTATGGCTATATTCCGGCGCATATTAATATCGGCACCTTCGATGAACACGCCATGCTGGGGTTCTTGCCCAATACGCTGTGGTCGATGCGTCAGAATGAAGATGCGTGGTCAGAACAGGCGTTTACCGCGATGCAGCAGGCGTTAAACGGTGAGGTGCAGCCGCATAACGCGGTGATCCCCATGACGCTTATCCATCGTCGTCAGGCCGGGCATCACTGACCCGCGTTATTCGCCGCCGCTGGCATCACCACCAAAGGTGGAGGGGAGCCCATCGGCTGGCGGCGCTCGTATTCTCCCAGACGGTCGCGCGCGGAGGTGCTGTGGGTATCGTCGTGGGTGCGATAGAAGTCATAGGGTAACAGTAGCGTATCCAGCATGGCGGAGAAGGGGACATCCAGCGCCACCATCGGCATCATCGCCCAACTGGTGTCCTCATCTTTCAGCGTGGTCATGCTGGCCTTGGTGCCGGAATAGTATCCTTGTTCGCCGCCAGAGTGGGTCATCACGCTGGAGCAACCGCCGCACGTCGCCAGTATCCCGCCTGACAGCACGAACGACAATGAGGCATTTTTCAGAATGGTCATCATGTTACCTTGAGGTAAATCGTCCCGGTTACGTGGTTGACTGTACTTACATCGACCCGCCATCGACCTGCATGTGCTTACATGTTTTAGCAAAATGTGCTCGTTGTCCAGTGTATGCGATTACATCAGGACTGGGTTAGAGAATAAGAAAAATTTCCCACCTGCCGTGTTGAAAAGCAGAGACAAATCACCATATCTCAATCAGAGCCGCAGACATACGCCGACAGGGTATGGCGCTGTGTTCCTGATATACAGCAGCTGCGGCCAGGAGCCCGTCCGAATGGAGGGCTGTCGATATTGACCTCGCTGCATGTCAGGAGAGAGTTTATGCGTAATCCCGATTTTTCCCCGCTGTATCGCTCTGCTATTGGTTTTGACCGTCTGTTTAATCTGCTGGAAGCTGGCCAGAGCCAGGGGAATGGTGGATACCCTCCCTATAACGTTGAGCTGGTTGACGAAAACCTGTATCGCATTGCCATTGCCGTGGCGGGGTTTGCTGAAAGCGAACTGGAGATCACCGCGCACGACAACATGCTGATTGTTAAAGGATCGCATAGTGGTGACGCCACCCCGCGCAATTACCTCTATCAAGGCATTGCCGAGCGCAATTTTGAGCGCAAGTTCCAACTGGCCGAGCACATCCAGATTCGTGGTGCCAGCCTGGAGAATGGCTTGCTGTTTATTGAGTTACAGCGGGTGATTCCAGAAACGCTCAAACCTCGTCGTATCGAAATCAAATAACTTTCATGGCCGCTGGCGTGCCACGTCGCGGTGTTACGTGGATGACCGGGCGTGAGTGCTATCACCCCGAATCCTGATTTTTACTCGTCCGCCGAACGGGGACGATCCGGTCATCGGCCGGAAACCATTATCTCGCTTCACAGAAGGAGTTATGAGTATGCGTAATTACGATTTATCCCCCCTGCTGCGTCAGTGGATTGGCTTTGACAAGCTCGCCAGTTCTATGGGTAATCAGGACGCCGTGGAGTTCCCGCCGTATAATATCGAGAAAATCGACGATAACCATTATCGCATTACACTGGCGTTGGCCGGATTCCGCCAGTCTGAGCTGGATATTGAAGTGGAAGGCCAGCGTCTGACCGTGAAAGGCTCGCCGACATTGCCAGAGAAAAAAGTGCAGTATCTGCACCAAGGGCTGGTGTTCAAACCCTTCACGCTGAGTTTTACCCTGGCCGAGCACCTGCATGTGTCACAGGCCCAGTTCCAGCATGGGTTGCTGCATATTGATCTGATCCGCGAAGTGCCGCAGGCATTGCAACCGCAGCGTATCGCTATTGGCCGACCGGTCCCCGCACTCAATGAGAGTGCGCCTGACGATAAGGCTTAACATTCTGTTCCTTCTGTTACCGACCGCTCGCGGTGTGTCCGTGAGCGGTTTTTTAACATTTCGCGTCACGCTTCCCCCGCCTTCCTTCAAGGCTAGGCGTGGTTCGCTTTACGGTAGCTGAATAGTTTTCTTCATTTAAAAGATAAATAGTGAATAACCCTTTAGAGTTATTTTACTTCCCGAGCCAATCAGGCGAAATAAACCAATAAATAATCACGGTGAAAAAGAAATGCGGCGATAAATTGCCATTAACATTATCGTTAATGTCATGTTCAATAATTGTTATTTTATCCGATAATAGTAAATATTTATTTTTTTGAAATGGCGTTTTTATTCTTAAAAGTAAATTATTAAACCTATTTAGTAATTAAAATAACAATGGTTTATTCCGTTTTTAATAATACTATTTTCCTCGTTGATCACTTCACTTGATTTTGATGGGACGAGAAAAGCACCCTGTTCTTTATTGTTTTCTCGTCTTTTTTTTGCTGATGCTGTACCCGTTGTGTTTGTCAGGCCGCACCCGTCATGAACGTGGTGATGGCATGATGAAAAAACCGCTATCTGCATTTATTTGCGCTTTTGCATTTGTCTGGATTGTCAGATGGCGACATTAAGGGTGATGAAGAAATAAAATAACTCCTCCACTCATAACACGGGGCCTCCGGTAAACGTGGCTGATTTCGTTTTAATCTTGAGTGGTGTTAGTATGTCTGCAAATAACAGCAGGTTAGTGAAGCTTTTTATTATCCTTGGTATAGCCATTATATTTTGGTTTATTCCCGTCCCTGAAGGTGTGAATCCCCCGGCGTGGCATCTGTTGGCAATATTTGTTGCTACCGTTGTCGGTTTGATCCTTTCTCCCTATCCACTTGGCGCTATTGCCATTTTTAGTATCACCGCCGTGTCGGCGCTCGGACTCCTGCCGGTCAAGGAGGTGTTGGTTGGGTTTAGTGACCCGACTATCTGGATGATTGCCTGTGCATTTTTCATTTCGCGCAGCTTCATTAAGACGGGTTTCGGCCGTCGTATCGGCTTTCTGTTCATCAGTAAACTCGGTAACAGCAGCCTGGGGCTTGCGTACGGTCTGGTGTTCACCGACCTGCTGTTTTCCCCGGCGATGCCGTCAACCTCTGCCCGTTGCGGCGGTATTATCACCCCGCTGTTTCGTTCGATTGCTGAAGCCTACGGTTCGACGCCAGAGCAGGGGACGCAGCGTCGTATTGGTGCGTTTCTGGTACAGACCATTTTCCAGTGCAACACCATTACATCGGCGATGTTCATGACGTCAATGGCCGGTAACCCGCTTATCAGCAAACTGGCGACCCAGTTCGGTGTTCACCTGACCTGGACCGAATGGGCCACTGCCACGCTGGTACCGGGGCTGCTGTCGTTAATCGTCATTCCGCTGGTGCTCTACCGTTTCTACCCGCCGGAACTGAAGAAAACGCCGGAAATGCGCGAGCTGGCTAAAGTCCGCCTGCAGGAAATGGGGCCGATGAGCCGCAACGAGTGGGTTGTGCTGTGTGTGTTCCTGGGACTGGTGGTGTTCTGGGTGCTGGGTGCGACGCTGAATATCGATGCGACCCTGACCGCGCTGGGCGGCTTGAGCGTGCTGTTGCTGACCCGAGCGTTAAGCTGGGAAGACGTCACCGGTGAGAAAGAGGCCTGGCATACCGTGGTATGGTTCGCCGTCTTGATGATGCTGGCAACGCAGTTGAACAAGATGGGGTTGATAGCCTGGCTGGGCGGTATCGCCAGTCACGCGGTTGTCGGTATGCACTGGCTGCCAATGCTGGGGCTGTTGTTGCTGGTGTACTACTACAGCCATTATTTCATGGCCAGCGCGGTCGCACACATCAGCGCCATGTACGCCATTTTCGTGTCTATCGCTATTGCCGCCGGTGCGCCGCCGGTATTAACGGTGCTGGCGTTTGCCGCGTTCAGTAACCTGTTTATGGCGACCACGCATTATTCTGGCGGCCCGGCACCGATCATGTTCGGCTGTGGTTACCTGCCGTTGGGCACCTGGTGGAAAATCGGTTTTCTGGTTGGACTGGTGGTGATTCCTATCTGGTTAGGTATCGGCAGCCTGTGGTGGAAAGTCTTGGGTATGTGGTAACAAGCGTTAGGTATAGGGTAACCGGTTTTTGCCTGACGGTTTGTTCCATCCGCCGCCTGTTAAGGGCGGCGGTTTTGTTATCAGCACGGGCAGAAAGGGCCTGAACAGGTTAAGATAACGGGATCGATGATGCGAATTCCGGAGCGAGAAATGAGTAAAAAAAAGACACCGCTGAAATTGGGTACCTCGGTCATCCTGATGGTGTCGGCGGTGATCGGCTCTGTCTTGCTGGTGGTGTATGCACTGCTGTTTTTTCGCATTACCGAACTCACTGAAGCACATCTCAAAGATAAGGCTTTTGCGGTTGCCCGCACTGTCGCCAATTCGCCGATCGTGGTGGATGAACTCAAAGGCATCGGTGATCCGGCGCTGGTGCAGCGTTTTTCCGAGAATGTGAAAAGCCGCAACCATCTGTTGTTTGTGATTGTTACCGATATGGGTGGTATTCGTCATTCCCACCCGGAGCCGGAACAAATTGGTCGTCACTTTATCGGTGATGATCTCTATCCGGCGTTGCTGGGGCTGGAGAATACGGCGGTGAACCGTGGGGTACTGGACCCGGCACTGCGTGTGTTTACGCCGGTGTTTGACGAAAATAACCACCAGCTCGGTGTCGTGGCCGTTGGGATTTCACTGTCCAGCGTGCAGTCGGTCATCAACGAAAATCGCTGGATTATCCCCTGGACTATTCTGTTTGGTGCGCTGGTCGGTCTGCTGGGTACCTATTTCCTGGTGAAAACCCTTAAACGCATCATGCTGGGTTTTGAGCCGTTCGAAATTTCCAACCTGTTCGAGCAACGTAACGCGATGCTCAAACAACTCAAAGAAGGGGTGATTGCGGTCGATACCGACCTGCGTGTCACTATCATCAATGACGAAGCCAAACGGCTCTTCAGCCAGCACGGCTCCGGCGAAACGCTGGCTATTGGCAGTACTATTAGCCGCTGGCCGGCGCTGATGAACCTGGAAAAGGTGCTTGCCTCTGGCGCGCCGCGCCAGGATGAGGAAATCAATTTCAACGGCAATTTGCTGCTCATCAACACCGTACCGGTGGTGGTGAAGGGCGATATTATCGGTGCGATTGCGACCTTCCGCGATAAAACGGAAGTCAGCCAGTTGCTGCAACGTCTGACCGGGATGTCCTATTACGCTGATGCCTTGCGTGCCCAGTCACATGAATTCATGAACAAGCTGCATGTGATTCTCGGCATGTTGCATCTGAAATATTACCCGCAGTTGGAAGAATATATTTTAAAAACCGCCAATAATTATCAGGCAGAAATCGGTTCGATTATTCGAAAAGTAAAATCACCGGTGATTGCCGGGTTCCTGTTGGGTAAAATCAACCGGGCGCGGGATTTAGGCGTCACGCTATCCATCAGTGAAGATAGCCTGTTGCCGGATACCGACGATGCTCAGGCCACCAATGAATTGATTACCGTGCTGGGTAATCTGATCGAAAATGCGATGGACGCGTTATCTGGTCTGGATAATCGAGAAATTACCGTGACATTTCATCATCAGGATGGGCAGTTGCACTGCACGGTCAGCGATGATGGGCCGGGTATTGCGCCGGATATTCAGCAGCGCATTTATCAGGAAGGCTTTTCCACCAAAGGCTCCGGACGCG
Source organism: Dickeya oryzae (assembly GCF_020406815.2). Classification (NCBI taxonomy): domain Bacteria; kingdom Pseudomonadati; phylum Pseudomonadota; class Gammaproteobacteria; order Enterobacterales; family Pectobacteriaceae; genus Dickeya; species Dickeya oryzae. Next base: position 4,618,056 of record NZ_CP162670.1, on the reverse strand, counting down.
GTATCGGTTTGTATCTCACCCGACAGAGTCTTGAGAAAATCGGCGGGACTATCGATTTTGAATCCGAACCGGACGTTTACACCCAGTTTTTTGTGAATATCCCGTATCAAGCAAGGCAGTTTGACCATGATTAAGGCAATTTGACCATGATAAATGTACTGATCGTCGATGACGACGCCATGGTGGCGGAGTTGAATAAGTGTTATCTGAATCAGATTTCCGGGTTTAGCTGCTATGCGACAGTGCCGACATTGCAGCAAGCGCGAAATCTGCTGATGCAGCCGGACTGCGAGATTGATCTGGTGCTGCTGGATATCTATATGCAGCAGGATAATGGTCTGGATTTGCTGCCCACCATCCGTGAATTTAGTGAACACACGGATGTCATCATTATTTCGTCAGCCAGTGATGTCTATACCATCAAAAAAGCGCTGCACTATGGCGTGGTGGATTACCTGATCAAACCGTTCCAGTTTGCGCGTTTCGAGCAGGCGCTGACGGCTTACCGGGAAGAAGCCAATCTGCTCAAGCACCGTGAATTTGTCGCGCAATCAGATATCGATAACCTGATCCGTCGCACCAGCGGTACACCTGTGGTGGAACGCAAAAAATTACCGAAAGGGCTGACCAGCCTGACATTGCGCACCGTCTGTGAGTGGATTGAAGGTAATCAAGGAACGGAATTCTCCACCGAGATGTTAGCCAATGCCATCGGCATCTCGCGCGTATCCTGCCGTAAATATCTGATCTACCTGGCAGACACCGGTATTCTCGATACCAACATTCTCTACGGCTCCACCGGTCGCCCGGTTTATCTCTACCGACTGTTGCCGGAAAAGCAGGACGCCCTGCGCCAGTACTGCGAGTAACGCAATAACATTCAATAAAATCCAATAAAAAAGCCACGGACGACGTGGCTTTTTTATTGCCAGCGTTAAACCACCTCCTTAGGAGGTGGTGGTTGTTTGGATGTATAAAACGAAAAAGGCCACGAAATCCGTGGCCTTTTAGTATGGCAATCAGTGGAGGTGATTACACCAGCCAGCCCAACAGCAGGGTTGCTGCGATCACGGTAGAAGCACCGCCGATACGGGTGGCGATTTGTGCGAACGGCATCAGTGACATACGGTTGGAGGCCGACAGGATGGCGACGTCGCCGGTACCGCCCAGGCCACTGTGGCAACTGGTCACGATGGAGGCTTCAACCGGGTACATTTTCAGGTACGGTGCGATGAAGAAGCTAACCAGCGCCATTGAAAGCACCACCGAGCCACACACCACCACGTAACCGACGGAGAAGACCGCGACCACGCTTTCCAGCGGTACGTACAGCATACCGAGACCGATCATCAGCGGCCACACCAGTGAGCTGGACACGAATTTATAGAAGCTGTTGGCACCCGTTTCCATGCTGGAAGGGATAATACGACCGTATTTGCACAATACCGCGATCAGGATCATCAGTACCGGACCGGGAATGTGCAGCACTTTTTCAAACAACCCACCCACGATGAAGAAGGTACAGATCAGCAGCAGGCCGCCACCCATCAGGTGGAAATCCACCGTCTTCGGTGTGTCTTTTATGGCAAATAACGCGTTATCCGCCTCGTTGCGTACCAGATTGCCATTACCGTTCAGGTCGCTACGCAATACACCGATACGAGCCAGCACACCGGCGCAAATGATAGCGAAAATGTTGCCGACTACAGCGGCTGGGGCCAGTTGGGCGACATACACATCCGGCGCGTGACCAAGGATAGCGGAGTAGGCCAGTGACAGCGGCAGGATACCTTCACCGATACCGCCACCGATAATCGGCACGATGATGAAGAAGAAGGTGTGATAGAAGCTGTAGCCAAACAGTTTACCTACCAGCAAACCGGTAATGACGGCCGTAGCGGTACCCACCACCAGCGGAATGAACATGCGGATCATCCCCTGAATCAGGATAACGCGGTTCATACCCAGAATACTGCCGACAACCAGACTGGCGATGACAAAGTAAAGGAAATTGGCGTCTTTCATCAACAACTTGACGGTATCCAACGTGTTAGCGTTGAACAGATGAAAATACACCAGAACTGACGGCACCATCAGGCAGAGAATAGCCGGGCCGCCGATTTCTTTCAGAACAGGAATACGCTGGCCGATATACGCCAACAGGAAGCCCATGGTCATAATCACCGCGAATCCGCCGATCATATTCTTAGGCAAATAACTGGCATAAGACGCAATAAAAACAACAGCGGAAATGACCAGGAAGAGAATAAAAGGGACTGATCCGATGCGAGCTTTATTCAGGCTTTCCAGTAAGCCTGATGGTGCGGTGGTAGCGAGCGTGTTATCGCTCATGATTTCAGTTTCAATATTTTTCATTATATTCACCCTGTTGTAGCGGCATTAGGACAGAGATAAGCAGTTTGCTCTGCAATACGTGGAAAACTTAGTCAGGGCGCAAAGCACGTAGTCATGTGCTGCACCATCCAAGACGGATGCGATGTTATTTTTATAGTAATGTGGCAAGTAATCTAGCATGGAGAAATGTTAAAAATAATAGTTGTTCACTGCAAATATTAGGGAATTGTGAACCGCACAGCAATTCATTTTTAAGTAGCTTAATTAGCCATTTTGTAATTAAAATTAGTTTGTGAATATCGTGGGTGGGATATTTATATGGAAGGGTTGATTCAGTGTTATATAAAGTTAACACGCTAGCGACGGATGGAAAAATAATTTTTTAAAGTTATATAAATAAAGTATTCAACCCGCCTTTTCTCCAACCTCATGTGATATCTCTGCCTGACCTTGCCGCTATGTTGCTGTTGTTGTGTTGCTTATCGTTATGTCGCTTGTCGTTAATTGATGGTGTGAAGCGAATGGTGTGAAGCGAATAACGCCGGAGCTGAGTGCCTATCTCTCCATACTCCTCCTGTGTGGTAACAAACGGTATTCGACCTTGCTCACGATATCTCAGCGTTGGGGCATTCTACACTGCACGATGATCTACACTGTGTTAGGCAGGCGAAGTAAAGGACGCAATGGCATGACGTGGCGATCACCCGCCTCTACCACGTTCTGTCACCGTGTTCGGTGCTTTTGCCGCTGTGCTATAAAGTTTTTTTATAATGCGCAAATAGTTGGCTAACAATCGTCAGGGATGATAGGAATACATCACCATCGAGGGGTTTTGTCAGTATTTTCACCTGACTTTAACCTTTTTAACACGCTTTATTGTGCAGTAATTCACCATTCGAGAGGATTTTCCTATGAGTTATTGTGTGGTGATAATTATCGAATGATGGCTCTGATGTGGTTTTCTCTGTTGGATTTTTGTTATTTTGTGGGTTTTATCACCAACTCAGTGGCAAATTGAGCTAACTTTATACCTTGATGATTCCGTGGTTTCTGTTTGTAAATCCTAACAGGTTATATTGACGCGATTGTGATCTGTTGACACATTGTGGGCGTCACAAGGAGGAGAACAGCAGCAGAGGACCAGGAATCATTACGGTTGAATCGACAGGGCTGGTGGGGTTTTTCCTGCTTGTCCCGCACTGTTGTCTCTCCCTGTTTACTATTACATTGGTCTTTGGACACGCTCCTCAGGCTGAAATAGAAGAAAAGTACAGACCACCGCGATAAAAATCATCGCGATAACCTAAGTTGCGATAACCCTGTTGTAATCACAACAGTCGCGATGACAACAAACAGGTCTGGCTGACACACAACATCCACAATGGAGTTCATGTAATGGCTAAATCCCTGATGAAATCAAGGGTGCTGAAATTCGGCCTTGGTTTGCTGGCGCTGTCCGTTGCCGCCGGTGTACAGGCAAAAACCCTGGTATATTGCTCAGAAGGTTCTCCAGAAGGCTTTAACCCACAGCTGTTTACGTCTGGTACGACGTTTGATGCCAGCTCCATTCCTATCTATAACCGTCTGGTTGAGTTCAAGAACGGTACTACCGAAATCGAGCCGGGTCTGGCCGAAAAATGGGACATCAGCGCCGACGGTAAAACTTACACCTTCCACCTGCGTAAAGACGTGAAGTGGCAGGACAGCAAAGATTTCAAACCGAGCCGTACGTTCAACGCTGACGACGTGCTGTTCTCCTTCCAGCGTCAGCTGGATGCCAACCACCCGTACCACAAAGTCTCCGGCGGCAGCTACGAGTACTTTGAAGGCATGGGGATGAATGACCTGATCAGCAAAATCGAGAAAGTGGATGACTATACTGTCCGCTTCCAACTGACCCACGCTGAAGCACCGTTCCTGGCTGACCTGGCGATGGATTTTGCGTCCATTATGTCCGCTGAATACGGCGACAAGATGCTCAAAGCCGGTACGCCGGAGAAAATCGACCTGGATCCGATCGGTACCGGTCCGTTCCAGTTGGTGCAGTACCAGAAAGACTCCCGCATTCTCTACAAGCGTTTTGACAGCTTCTGGGGCACCAAACCGGGTATCGACCGTCTGGTATTCTCCATTACGCCGGATGCCTCCGTGCGTTACGCCAAGCTGCAGAAAGACGAATGTCAGGTGATGCCGTACCCGAACCCGGCCGACCTGGCCAGCATGAAGCAGGACAAGAACATTGAACTGCTGCAGAAACCGGGCCTGAACGTCGGTTACCTGTCGTTCAACGTTGAGAAAAAGCCGCTGGATAACGTGAAAGTACGTCAGGCGCTGACGTATGCGGTGAACAAGCAGGCTATCATCGAAGCGGTATACCAGGGCGCGGGCCAGGCAGCGAAAAACCTGATTCCGCCGACCATGTGGGGCTATAACGACGACGTTAAAGACTACGCGTACGATCCGGCTAAAGCCAAAGCGCTGCTGAAAGAAGCCGGTCTGGAAAACGGCTTTGAGATAGATCTGTGGGCGATGCCGGTACAGCGTCCGTACAACCCGAACGCTCGCCGTATGGCTGAGATGATTCAGGCTGACTGGGCGAAAGTCGGTGTGAAAGCCAAGATCGTTACCTACGAGTGGGGCGAGTACCTCAAACGCGCTAAAGCGGGCGAACACCAGACCGTGCTGATGGGCTGGACTGGCGACAACGGGGATCCGGATAACTTCCTGGCGACGCTGTTTAGCTGCGATGCGGCGAAGAAAGGCTCTAACTACTCCAAGTGGTGTTACAAGCCGTTCGAAGACCTGATCCAGCCAGCTCGCGCGGTGTCTGATCAGGCCAAACGTATCGAACTGTACAAACAGGCTCAGGTTGTGATGCACGATCAGGCTCCGGCACTGATTGTGGCGCACTCCACCGTGTTTGAACCGATCCGTAAAAACGTGAAAGGCTACGTTATTGAGCCGCGCGGCGTACACAGCTTCAACCACGTATCAATAGACTAATTATCTCATCACGTCACACTTATGGGCGATGGCAGCGCTGTCGCCCCTGTTGTTTTTGGAATGCGTGTTTCTGGAGACGCGTGTTTCTGTAGGGAAACGGCAGGGTGCGCTCAACGCCCGTTTTAACGCAGTGAGCAATGTCAGGCTCGATGGTGAGCACCATCGAGTCCTTTATCTCTATACGAGAAAGCACAGAGAGTTCGGGATATGTTGCAGTTCATACTCCGTCGTTTGGGGCTGGTTATCCCAACGTTTATCGGTATTACCCTACTGACTTTCGCTTTCGTGCACCTGATCCCCGGCGACCCGGTAATGATCATGGCAGGAGAGCGTGGTATTTCCCCGGAGCGTCACGCGCAGTTGATGGCGGAGCTTGGCCTGGACAAGCCGCTCTGGGAGCAATACGTCCACTATATCTACGGTGTGCTGCACGGTGATTTGGGCATGTCCCTGAAAAGCCGCATCCCGGTTTGGGATGAATTCGTGCCGCGTTTCAAAGCTACGCTGGAATTGGGCACCTGCGCGATGATTTTCGCGGTGATCGTCGGTATTCCGGTAGGGGTTCTGGCGGCGGTCAAACGCGGTTCCGTGTTCGACCATACGGCTGTCAGTATCGCGCTGACCGGTTATTCCATGCCGATCTTCTGGTGGGGCATGATGCTTATCATGCTGGTGTCGGTGCATTTCAACCTGACGCCGGTATCCGGCCGGGTAGGCGACACTGTGTTCCTGGATGATTCCCTGCCGCTGACCGGTTTTATGCTGATCGATACCTTGATTTGGGGTGCGGAAGGCGACTTCAAAGACGCGGTGATGCACATGGTGCTGCCAGCCGTTGTGCTCGGCACCATTCCGCTGGCGGTCATTGTGCGTATGACGCGTTCAGCGATGCTGGAAGTGCTGGGCGAGGATTATATCCGTACCGCTCGCGCCAAGGGGCTGAGCCGTCTGCGGGTCATCGTGGTACATGCGTTGCGTAACGCGATGCTGCCAGTGGTGACGGTGATTGGCTTACAGGTCGGCACCATGCTGGCCGGGGCCATCCTCACAGAAACCATTTTCTCCTGGCCGGGGTTAGGCCGCTGGTTGATAGACGCGTTGCAGCGTCGTGACTACCCGGTGGTGCAAGGCGGGGTATTGCTGGTTGCTACCATGATCATTTTGGTGAACCTGCTGGTGGATGTGCTCTACGGCGTGGTGAACCCGCGCATTCGGCATAAGAAATAAGGGAGACGCGGGATGACTCACGTTACCGAATCCGCAGCGACGGCTGCGCCGAAGCCCATGACCCCGTTGCAGGAGTTCTGGCACTACTTTAAACGTAACAAAGGGGCTGTTGTCGGCCTGGTGTATATCATCCTGATGCTGGTGATAGCGATTGGTGCCAGCGTACTGGCGCCGCACGCACCGGCTGAACAGTTCCGCGACGCGCTGCTTAAACCGCCGGTCTGGCAGGAAGGCGGCAGCTGGCAGTACATTCTGGGAACTGACGATGTGGGCCGCGACGTGCTGTCGCGCCTGATGTACGGCGCGCGTCTGTCGCTGCTGGTGGGTTGTCTGGTGGTGGTGATGTCGCTTGTCCTCGGCATCATTTTCGGGCTGCTCGCCGGTTACTTTGGCGGTACGGTTGATGCGGCCATCATGCGTTTGGTCGATATCATGCTGGCGCTGCCGAGTCTGTTGCTGGCACTGGTGCTGGTGGCGATTTTCGGCCCGTCTATCGTCAATGCCTCGCTGGCGCTGACCTTCGTATCGCTGCCGCACTATGTGCGTCTGACCCGTGCTGCTGTGTTGGTGGAAGTGCACCGCGATTACGTTACCGCCTCGCGTGTGGCGGGGGCCGGTCCGCTGCGTCAGATGTTCGTCAACATTTTCCCTAACTGCCTGGCACCGTTGATCGTGCAGGCATCAATGGGTTTTTCCAACGCCATTCTCGATATGGCTGCGCTTGGGTTCCTCGGCATGGGCGCACAGCCGCCTACGCCAGAGTGGGGCACCATGCTCTCCGACGTGCTGCAGTTTGCGCAGAGCGCCTGGTGGGTGGTGACGTTCCCCGGTCTGGCGATTCTGCTGACGGTATTGGCATTTAACCTGATGGGGGACGGCCTGCGTGATGCTCTCGACCCCAAACTCAAGCAGTAACATGCAGTGATAGAGGTAGAGAGATGGCGTTACTCAATGTAGAGAAACTGTCGGTGCATTTTGGCGATGAGGGGCTGCCGTTTCGTGCGGTAGACCGCATCAGCTATCAGGTGGAACAAGGACAGGTGGTCGGCATCGTCGGCGAGTCCGGTTCCGGCAAATCCGTCAGTTCACTGGCGATCATGGGGTTGATTGATTTCCCCGGTAAAGTGATGGCTGACCGGCTGGAGTTCAACCAGCGCGATTTGCAGACGCTCTCCGACAGGGAGCGGCGTCAACTGGTGGGCGCGGAAGTGGCGATGATCTTCCAGGACCCGATGACCAGCCTTAACCCGTGTTACACCGTGGGTTTCCAGATCATGGAAGCCATCAAGGTGCATCAGGGCGGCAACCGTAAAACTCGTCGTCAGCGGGCGATTGACCTGCTCAACCAGGTGGGTATTCCTGACCCGGAATCCCGGCTGGATGTCTATCCGCACCAGTTGTCGGGCGGGATGAGCCAGCGAGTGATGATTGCCATGGCGATTGCCTGTCGGCCGAAACTGCTGATCGCAGACGAACCGACAACCGCGCTGGATGTGACCATTCAGGCGCAGATCATCGAACTGCTGCTGGAGTTACAGCAGAAAGAGAACATGGCGCTGATCCTGATTACCCACGATCTGGCGTTGGTGGCGGAAGCGGCGCATCACATTATCGTGATGTACGCCGGGCAGGTGGTGGAATCCGGTAAAGCGGCGGATATTTTCCGCGCCCCGCGTCACCCCTATACCCAGGCGCTGCTGCGTGCGTTGCCGGAATTCGCGGCCGACAAATCTCGTCTGGCATCGCTGCCGGGCGTGGTACCGGGTAAGTATGACCGACCACAGGGCTGTCTGCTTAATCCGCGCTGTCCGTACGCCAGCGATCGTTGCCGTCAGGAAGAGCCTGAGATGCGGGATATCCCCGGTCGTCAGGTGAAATGTCACACACCGCTGGATGATGCGGGGAGGCCAACCGTATGAGCCAGACCATGAATGCTGCCGGGCAGCCGTACCTGCTCGAAGCGATTGATTTGAAAAAACACTACCCGGTGAAAAAAGGGCTGTTCGCGCCGGAGCGACTGGTGAAAGCGCTGGACGGTGTGTCCTTCACGCTGGAACGTGGCAAGACGCTGGCGGTGGTAGGCGAGTCTGGTTGCGGCAAGTCCACGCTGGGACGCCTGCTGACCATGATTGAAACGCCGTCGCATGGCGAGCTGTACTATCAGGGACAGGATTTGCTCAAGCCTGACCCGACGGCGCAAAAGCTGCGTCGGCAGAAAATCCAGATCGTGTTCCAGAACCCCTACGCGTCACTCAACCCGCGTAAAAAGGTCGGGCAGATCCTGGAAGAGCCGCTGGTGATCAACACCGAGCTCACCAAGGCGGAGCGCCGTGAAAAAGCACTGGCGATGATGGCGAAAGTGGGCCTGAAAACCGAGCATTACGACCGCTATCCACACATGTTTTCCGGCGGCCAGCGCCAGCGTATCGCTATCGCCCGCGGGTTGATGCTGGATCCGGACGTGGTGATTGCCGATGAACCGGTATCCGCACTGGATGTATCGGTGCGTGCGCAGGTGCTGAACCTGATGATGGATTTGCAGCAGGATCTGGGGCTGTCTTACGTGTTTATCTCGCACGACCTGTCGGTGGTGGAACACATTGCTGATGAAGTGATGGTGATGTATCTGGGCCGCTGCGTGGAGAAAGGCAGCAAAGACGCGATTTTCAACAATCCGCGTCACCCGTACACCCAGGCGCTGTTGTCTGCGACACCACGTCTCAATCCAGATGCTCGCCGTGAACGTATCAAACTGACTGGTGAGCTGCCAAGCCCGCTGAACCCGCCGCCGGGCTGCGCCTTCAATGCGCGCTGCCAGCACCGTTTCGGCACCTGCACCCAGTTGCAACCGCAACTGAAACCGCACGGTGAGCAACTGGTCGCCTGTTTCGCGGTGGAGCAGGAAGACAGTCAGGTTAGCTGACGTCTGTGGTGAGTAAAAACAGCCCCGACTAAAATCGGGGCTGTTTTACGATTGGCGAGCAGGCACGCTTTACTCCCTTAATTGCCGCCACTTGCTATCGATCTCCTGCTGAATGCTGGTAATCAGTGGTGCCGGGAGGCTGAAATGGCTGGCTTCCCGATGAAAGTTTCTGGCGATGTCATAGAGCTCATCCGCTATGTTGAGAACCTCTTTAGTCTTTGATAAACCAGCCTGCCCCGCCAGTTGCTCCATTGCGCTTAAGGTAATGCGTGAGCCATGACCATTAAACGCCGTCATATGCTCTCTCTGTGGCGAAGGGCTGTAGACCACATCGTAAAATGGGGAAAGTCGCCAGTGATCCTGATCGTCTGCCAGAAATGAAAAATTCTTAGCGTGATCGTCCTGGTTGACCAACAGGTAATTGAACAGAGCCCGACGCAGTAATTTTCTGGCTTCTTCCACGCCGCACAGTAGCCGTGTTGCTTTAACCAGATCGACATAATCCAGAGAGGGTGCACGAAAGTTTGCATCCAGTAAGCCACTGGCAGATGCCATGTGTAAGCGACCGGCGTCACCGATACAATCAAATCGGGACTGCTGTAACCAGTAACGTCCTTCACCGACAGGTAGCAACTCAAAGTCAGCGACATCAATACCGGCCTGTCTGGCTATTTTCATATAGAGATATTCGATCTGACTTTCAGCATGCTGGAGAGCGAATTTCTCTGAAGTGAGCTTGACCAGCAGCTTATCGCCCACGGTATCCTGGCGTGTGGTAAAGGTACCGTCAGGCTTTTTTGTCACGCTGAGCTTCGGTCTGGCACCACCAGATCCCCCTGCATTCATCAAGTGTTCAATCAGACTGGATTCCGTGCCTTCGAATTCGTCGATAGCGGCGTGGCCCAATTGGATCAACTCAATAACCTCTTCACCAACGCCATCAGAACGGGGCATCGCTGGTTCATAGCGTAACGCACCTGGACCACGGTGGCCGATGAAAGCGAGCCTTTCCAGAGCCGTCATTTGTGCGGGGCTATAACCCTGTTGGCGGAAAAAGCGGTCCATAAGATACAAGCCCCAGCTATCAGGCAGACTGTCAGCAAATATGCCGTGTAAACCATAGTGAGGTTGGCGTGGCGCAGCCTGAAGCTGACCAGTAAACTCCAGATTGAAAGGGCTGAGAGAGAAATTGTGGCGAGCGAGATAGTCTGTGTTGTACTGGAAATAGACACCCTGTCGGTTTTCCGCCAGTTGTCCAACACGTTCTTCCCGGCCATTGCTCAGGCGGCGTATGACTTCCAGAGGTACACTAAGCATTTTTAAGCACCTCTTCGATGCTGGTGGGGGCATGTACCTGGCTGGTGAGTGCGTTGAGGTCGCTTAGGTTACCCAGGACTTCGTACAACATCAGAAACTGTCTGAGAGAGATATTTCCTGTCGCTTCAAATTTGCGGATGGTGCTGTTGGGGACACCGGACTGCCGGGCTAGTGCATCAACAGAGAGCTTGCGATGTTTGCGCATTTCTTTCAGATGTTGTTTGAATTTCTGTTGAATATCGTAAGCCGTGTATAGCGATAGCATTCTGAGGCTCCAGATGGCTTTATTGCTATAATGGTAGCAATTAATGAGGAAAAATGATCTTTATTGCCACTAGAGTAGCATTTTTTATTTGGTTATACCTTCGTAATCCTCATGGCGACATGGTGGGGTTCCTGCACCCAGCGCGCTAACAATTGAATAGCCTCGTGTACCTCTTCATTCCAGCCGAAACCGGCGTTGAGCCGCAGGCAGTGGTCGTAGCGCTGGTCGGTGGCAAAGATGTGCCCCGGTGCGATACCGATCCCCTCTTGCCGGGCACGGGAAAACAGCTCGCGTGACGAGCAACAGCCTGGTGGCAGCGTAACCCAAATGGCGTAACCGCCTTGCGGCTGTGAAATTTGTGTGCCGACTGGGAAGTAATGCTGCACCGCCTGACGCAGTCGCCCGACCTGAGCTGCGAGTTCGCGGCGCAGTTTGCGCAAGTGAGCGTCATAACCGCCGTTGCGCAATAGTTCAGCCAATGCCACCTGTGGCGTCAGTGACGTGCCCATGGTGGAGGTAAATTTGAGGGCGGCGAGCTTATGACGCCAGCGTGAGCTGCTGATCCAGCCGATGCGGATGCCGGGGCCGACTGTTTTGGAAAAACCGTTGCAGAGCAGCACATTGGGGCTGAATGCACGTAATGGAAACGGCCGCTGCTCGCCAAAGGCGGTATCGGCAAAGGTATCGTCTTCAATCAGTGCGATATCATGGCGGTCCGCTGCTTCAGCGATGCGGCGCTTATAGCTATCTGGCAGGCTGGTGCCGAGCGGGTTGTTGATATTGGTCAGTGAGATGAACGCGCTGACCTGACGTTGACTGAACAGGGATTCCAGTTGCGCCACATCCACATGCCCGCTGGCGTCCTGCCCGATTTCCACTACCCGCAATTCCAGATTGCGCAACATCTGCAATAGCACGAAATAGCAGGGAGACTGTACCGCTACCGCGTCACCGCTGCGGGTGACCGCCCGCAATGACAACGACAGCGCTTCAATGCAGCCGTTGGTGATCAGGATATCGTCAGGATGCAGGTGGCAGCCGTAATCCAGCGCCCGGCGGGCAATTTCTTCTTTTAGCGGCAGGTAGCCGCTACCCTTGACGTCGTTACCCAGCATCATGGGATTGGTGTAGCTGGCCTGACGGATGAGTCTGCCCATTTTTTTCAGCGGATAGAGCGCGTTATCGCCATTCGCCAGGTCGAGTCGCACCCGGCATTCCGTACCTACCAGCGACAGATGTAATTCGGTTTGTTCATCGAGCACGGGCAGCGCGACGGGCTGTGGCGCACAGGTGATCGTATTGCGACCTGGGGCGACGACAAAAAAGCCGGATTTGGGGCGCACGAGGGCGAAATGTTCATCTTCCAGCGTTCGCAGGACTTTCATCGCGGTCGTGACGCTGATGCCATGTTGTTGCGCCAGTGACCGTACTGAGGGGAGCCGATGATGGATGGGCAACGTGCCGCTCTGGATAGCCTGAATAAAATGGTCGGCGATTTGACGGTAACGGGGCAGGTCTGGCATCGGGAAGTCCCTGGCGTCGACAGTGATGCCGACAGGTTACGTTGAAGCGTGGGTGACAGGCAAATTCCGTCGTGTGGCGCCTCTATCTGTTTGTCAGTCGGTGCTCTGTATTACCTGTCATTGCGTATAACTGTATCTGTCGGCTGTACCTGTTTGCCAGTAGCTTACTCACAGGTGTGACGTTTAAAGGCAGATAAAAATGACAATAAAGGATCGGTTGCTGGCATTGTGCGTGGTGGTGGTATGGGGTGTGAATTTTGTGGTGATGAAGATTGGCTTGCATGATATGCCGCCATTTTTGCTGGCCGGGTTGCGCTTTTTGCTGGTGGTGCTGCCAGCTATTTTAGTGGTGCCACGCCCGGCGTTGCCGCTACGCTGGCTGGCTGCTTATGGTATGACCATCAGTTTCGGGCAGTTCGCATTTCTGTTTTGCGCCATAAAAATGGGGATGCCGGTTGGCATGGCGTCATTAGTTCTCCAGTCGCAGGCGTTTTTTACCCTGATGCTGGGGGCATGGTGGCTGGGTGAGCGCCTGCAATGGAATCACTGGCTGGGGATTGTGGTGGCAGCACTGGGCATGGTGGTGTTGTCCGGGGGGCATGCCGCTAGTACCTCACTGACGGGTATGACACTGACCACGTTGATGCTGACGCTGGCCGCTGCGGCCTCCTGGGCCTGTGGCAATCTCTGTAACAAGCAAATTATGCGTCGTTATCAGGTCAACGCTATGTCGCTGGTGGTCTGGAGCGCGTTGATTCCGGTGGGGCCGTTTCTGTTGTGTTCCTGGGTATTCGACGGTGCGGACACCATCGTCGCAAGCCTGACCGCGATGCGCTTGCCGACGATGCTGGCGCTGATGTATCTGTCGTTTATTTCTACGCTGATTGGGTATGCCATCTGGGGCAATTTGTTGTCACGCTATGAGACCTGGCGGGTTGCGCCGTTGTCGTTGTTGGTGCCGGTCGTTGGCATACTGAGTGCGTCGCTCTTACTGGGGGAAAGTCTGTCCGGCAGGCAACTGTCAGGGGCGGCGTTGGTTATGCTGGGATTACTGGTCAATGTATTTGGCACACGGCTATGGCTGTTGCGATGGGTGCGACAGTCGTAACAAGGTGTCCTGCTGTATCACGGCGTTCACACCGCACGGTTGCGCAAGACACGTATTGATGGGGTGATTATTTAATTTATTTTAACAGTTTGATTAATATTTAATCGTGGATTTCGGGTGGAGATTAGACTATCTTCTCGCAGTACATTTATTATACCGCCTTGAAGGAGTAGTTTCCGCTGTAATTAGCGTGAATTTAACTATCAAGTCAGTGAACGTTTAGCCGATAGATTATGTTGCTTCAAACACGTTAGAGAGCGAAAAGTTTACTTATAGAATAGTTATTTATTTTTCTTGGGTAATTTACCTTCATCACAAATCTCGGTATAAGACTAATCTTAAAAGAGCGTTTTTTGCGCTGTTGTTCCGCGCTATTTAGCCGTCATCCTTTTCCAGGGAAATGTCAGTTAGATGAATAGTTACGATGATATGCAACGCTTTAAGGATAAAGCCCAGATAAAAGATATTAATTTCAGGGACATGTCCGGACAGGTATTGCAATCTGACACTGTCGTCTGGCCGATCATGAAACAACTGTTGCGCAATCAGGCGGATGACGATTCGCTGTCTGGTGCGCAAGCGGTGGGTGTGGCACAACCTGTGCCCGCGAACCTGCACGCCTTGTCTGCGACCGTGCCGACATCGCCTCGTCGCGTGGCGCCTCCTTCTCCTCTGGTTACTGATACGCCAGTGGATGATTCACGTTCGCTGCTGAGTGCTGTTGCTGCGTCATTGCCGCCTGCCGGGGTAGCGCCTGCGCCACACGTACAACCACTGCCACCAATACCACCACAGCCTCAACCACAACAACCGCAACCGGTGGTCACCGGGAGCAACGCGGTGTTGCAACCCGAAGCGGTACGGCCTCGTCCGTTATCACCGGCACCTATGCTGTCGGTTCCTGTCACGGACGATGCGTCAATGGCTACCGATACCGGGCGATTCCGCCAGTTATTCAACGTTCAACGTCATGATGAAACCCATTCGGGTTCCAAGACGATGTTATTAAAACCCTTGTTGGAGAAAATTGCGTTATGCCGTTAGTTTGTGTCTGTTCTCCGAAAGGTGGCGTCGGTAAAACCACCATGGCGGCTAATCTGGCATATGCGCTGGCCCGTGGGGGTAGCAAAGTGCTGGCGATCGACTTCGATGTGCAGAATGCGTTGCGTCTGCATTTTGGCGTGCCGCTTGGCGACGAACGTGGTTATGTCGCGAAATCCGATGAAACGGCGGACTGGAGCCAGTCTATTATGACCTCGGGCGATAACATTTTTGTGCTGCCTTACGGCAATGTCACCGAAGAGCAGCGACTGGCATTTGAGCACCGTCTGGCGAGCGACCCACTGTTTCTTAAACGTGGCCTCAGTTCGGTGATGAATTATCCGGGGCTGGTAATCGTGGCGGATTTTCCGCCGGGACCAAGCCCGGCCCTGAAGGCCATGACGGAACTGGCCGACCTGCATTTGGTGGTGATGATGGCGGATACGGCCTCTTTGTCGCTGATGCCACATGTTGAAGGCAACAAGCTGACAGGGCAGCCTCTCAACCACCGTAAAGGCTCTTACCTGCTGCTCAATCAGACGGATAACCGTCGTGCGGTCAGCAGTCAGGTCACCTCGTTTGTTCAGCAACGCATGGCGGACAAACTGATAGGCAGTGTGCACCGCGATGAAAGCGTGGCGGAAGCCAATGCTTCACAACGCTCTATTTTTGATTTCAGCCCGGTGTCTGCCGCTGCATTTGATATCGAACTGATTGGAAAGCGCGTTGCTGCGCTGCTGGATATTCGAATTGGCAATGGAGAAGTTCACGCCGATCTGCCAGCCTATCAGGCTGTAATGAACCACTAGTCGCCGGTTCCGGCTATATTTGTGAAGAAATTGATATTCTCCGGCTGGTTTTCCCGGCACAAGGTGTGTGCGCGCAAATATTTTCCATCAATTAAATATCAGGATAATCGATGAAAAAGATCCTGTTTTTAGCCGTGCTGTTGCTATTGTTACCGGTTGCGGCGGTGATTGTTATCACCCCAATGGATAGTGAAAAACAATATATTTTTGGTTTGATTAGTCTGGCATTGATGTTGTTGCTGGGTTTCAATAAAAGTCGGCAGGTGACGCTGATACTGATTATTTTGTCGGTACTCTCTTCGACGCGCTATATATATTGGCGAGCAACAGCAACCCTGCATTTCAATTCTGAAATTGAAGCCATTCTCGGTATTGGGCTGTTTATTGCCGAGTTCTATGTCTGGATTGTGTTGTTATTAGGCTTTCTGCAGACTGCCTGGCCGCTGGAGCGCGTCATTGAGCCGATGCCGGAGGACACGCAATTGTGGCCGACGGTGGATGTGTATATTCCTACCTATAACGAAAGCCTGGATGTGGTGCGTGATACGGTACTGGCGGCGCAGTGCATCGATTATCCGCGCGAGAAAATGAAAATTTATCTGCTGGATGACGGTAAACGCAGTGAGTTCGCTGTGTTCGCCTCGCAGGCTGGCATCGGTTATATCACCCGCGATAACAACTCGCACGCCAAGGCCGGTAACCTTAACCATGCGCTCAAGCTGACCCAGGGTGAGCTGATTTGCGTATTTGACTGTGACCATGTCGCCAAGCGTATCTTCCTGCAGGCTACGGTGGGCCCCTTCCTGTCAGACCCGAAACTGGCTCTGTTGCAGACGCCGCACTACTTTTATTCGCCGGACCCGTTCGAACGTAACCTGCGCGCAGCGCGGGATATGCCAAACGAAGGCGCACTGTTTTACGGGCCGGTGCAGCAAGGCAACGACCTCTGGAACGCTGCTTTTTTCTGCGGTTCCTGTGCGGTGATTCGTCGCTCGGCGTTGATGGAGATCGGTGGTTTTGCGGTGGAAACCGTAACGGAAGACGCGCATACCGCCATCAAGATGCAGCGTAAAGGCTGGAAGTCCGCGTTTTTGTCAATTCCGCTGGCAGCGGGACTGGCGACGGAACGACTGGTACTGCATGTGATTCAGCGTACCCGCTGGGCGCGCGGGATGACGCAGATTTTCCGGGTCGATAACCCGTTATTCGGGCGCGGACTGACCTTGCCGCAACGGTTGTGTTACCTCAACGCCATGCTGCATTTCCAGTTTGGTTTGCCGCGTGTGGTGTTCCTGACTGCGCCGCTGGCTTATCTGCTGTTTAATCTCAATATTATTCATGCCTCAGCGGCCATGATCTTCGCCTATGCGCTGCCACATCTGGTGGTATCGATGTACGTCAACTCGCGTATGAACGGGCGTTTTCGCTATAGCTTCTGGGGTGAAATTTATGAAACGGTGATGGCGTTCCATCTGGTTATCCCGACTATCGTTACCCTGTTTTCACCGACGCGCGGCAAGTTCAACGTAACTGATAAAGGCGGTTTGTTGGACGAAGGTTTTTTTGATTTCCGCATTGTGCGTCCGCATATCGTTGCGGCGGTGTTGCTGGTGGCAGGTGTGTGTGCCGGTATTACCCGTATCGTGGCGCATGACTATTTTAACGTTGACCCTTATGTGATGTTGCTGAACGTCGGGTGGGCGCTGTTTAGCTTACTGACCCTGCTGGCGGCGATAGCCGTAGCCCGGGAAACCAAGCAGGTGCGCAAGACCATCCGTATCGATGTGGATGTGCCCGCTATCATCCATTACGCCAGCGGTATTGCTTCACGTACCACGACCATCAATCTGTCGATGGGCGGGGTACAGCTTAAAGCGCCGGATCAGCGCCATAAAACCGATGAAATTGAAGCGGTGGAGTTGTTGCTGCAATCCAGCGAAATCTGTCTGCCAGCGCAGTCGGTGGCGGCAGATGACGACATTATTCGCCTGCAATTTGACGATATTCCACTGGCCCAGCGTCGGGCGCTGGTGCGCGTGGTGTTGTCTCGTGCGGATGCCTGGATGAGCCAGCCCTGGCAGAAAGATCGTCCTTTGCGTTCTCTGTGGGCGGTAGTGTGCACTGTTTGCGCGTTCTTCTGGATGAGTGTGAGAGGCCGTAGCAGAAAAGCCGACCTGAAGAAGGAGGACGTTGCAGCATGATAACGCCACGTTTTATCAAAGCGCTGTTGCCTTTGTGTGTCGGCAGTGTGCTGGCGCTGTGTGTTCATGGTGTGCTGGCTGCCGGTGATGCTGCCGATGAGCCATTGCCCTCGATGCTGAGCCCCGGTGGCAATAGTCCGCAGCCGACGACGGCCGAGCCGACGCCTGTGACGACAGTTGCGCCAACACCGGCACAGGCACCTTTACCTGATATGCCGCCGGTAACCTCACCGACGGTATCGCCAGCGTCATCACCATTATCATCGACAGCACCGGTTACACCGGCGGCACCGTCCCCAGTCGTACCAGAAACGACGTCGCCGCTGACAACGCCTTCGATGCTGTTGCCGACCCCAGTGGGCGATCCGGCGGCAGGTTATCAGCCATTGTCCAGTGATGTCTCCGTCGCGCAGATGGGGCAAGCGCAGGGCATTACCCTGGCCGGGGGACAGGTGCAGGCCGGGGTGATTTTTACCCTGCCTGGCGATCAGGTTGTGACTAACGCACGGTTGGATTTGGCGTTGCGGGTGTCGCCGGAACTGGCGGCGCTGAATACGTCGATGCAACTGATGTTAAACGGCCAGCCGCTGGGCACCGTGCCATTGAGTGCGGCGACGGGCGACAGCACGTTGTTTCAGTTGGATATTCCTGCCGCGATGGTGGTGTCCAGCAACAACCTGAGTTTTCGCATCAACGATGCCGATCGCCTGCTGTGTGAGCGCGATAGCGCGACCCGTTACAACCTGACCATTTTGCCGACGACGATGCTGCATCTGGAAGGTCAGCAACTGGATATCGGTACCCGGCTGGAGAATTTCCCGCGCCCGTTTATCGACCCGTTGCAGATGACGCCTGCAACCGTGACGATGGTGTTCCCGACCACGGTGAACCCTTCAGAGGTGAGTGCCGCCTCGCTGGTGGCCTCCTGGCTGGGGATGCGGATGGACGGCTACGGCGTGACGTTCCCGGTAATACGTGATGCGCTGCCTGAGAAAAGCGGCATCGTGTTCGGCCGCCCGGGAGATAAGGTCGGCACGCTGACGTTGCCTGAGGTGGCAGACCCTACCTTGCAACTGATTGATAACCCAGTGAACCCGGTTTACAAGCTGCTGCTGGTGGTTGGTAAGGATGACGAGCAATTACGACAGGCGGCCTACCGTCTGGTTAGCCAGCCATTCACCGGTGATGCCTCAAGCCTGTCGGTCACACCGCAGAAGATACCGTTTCGTCGTGCCTACGACGCACCGCGCTGGATTAATACCGACCGACCGGTACGGTTGAGTGAATTGTTGCGCAACGATCAAAGTATGACGGTCAATGGGTTGTGGCATGAGGCTCTGCGTATTAATTTTCGTGCCGCACCGGACTTGTTCTTGTGGGATGGCGATACCGTTCCAGTCACCGTTAATTACCGTTTCCCGTCAGAATCCTGGATTGACGAGCAACGCTCGTACCTGAATGTGATGCTCAACGGTACCTTCTTGCGCAATCTGACGGTGAATAAGATTGGTGTACTGCAAGAGCTATGGCGTGAGATGGGGGGAGACTCCCGTCAGGAGAACTATACGCTTAAAGTGGATCCGTATTTGATTTACGGATACAACCAGTTCCAGCTCTATTTCAATATTCGGGCAAAGGATGACGCGCCGTGCAGTGTGTTGCTCAACAACAATATCAAGAGCCAGATTGCCGACAGTTCGTCTATCGATCTGAGTCGCACGCGCCATTTCACCATGTTGCCGAACCTCTCCTACTTCGTGGGGGTGGCATTCCCGTTTAGCCGTCAGGCGGATTATGCCCAGACCGTGATGCTGCTGCCGGAAAACCCGAGCAATGCTGAAATTGGTTTGCTGCTGGACCTGGCGGGTCGTGCCGGTGATGCCACCGGGGTAAGCCTCAATCATAACCGTGTGATGTTTGGCCTGCCGACCAATGCCGCTGATCGCCAGAAGCTGGAAAACAGTGACGTGCTGACCGTGACCACCTTGCAGCAGACCGCGTTTAACCAAACCTTGCTGTCCGATTCACCGTACACCGTGAACCCTCACACCTTTGGCGTTAAGACGCCGAGTACGTGGGCCCATTTGCGTACGTTGATGACCGGTGACTGGGAGCGCACGCCGATCGATGCTGACCGTTATTTTTCGTCTAATCAGGCCTGGCGTGGTTTTCTGAGTTACCGTTCACCGTGGAGCTCCAGTCATGTGGTGGTGGTCGCGACCGGTAGCAGCGATGAACAGCTATTGCGCTTATATGGCGACCTGAACTCACCCAACATTAACGCCGCGGTGCGGGGCGATACTGCCATCATTACCGATGAGAACGGCGTGCGCAGTTTTCGGGTAGGGCCGCAGTTCCCCAGCGGTGAAATGCCCTGGTACATGATGATCGTCTGGTACGCCAATCAGCACTCGGTGTATCTGGCGGTGATGGCGTTGCTGTTGGCAGCGGCGGTAGGGCTGGGCCTGACATCGGTTCTCCGGCGTCTGGCGGAAAAAAGGCTGTCGACCCGACGTGATGCGGGAACGGATAAAAAATAAGCGAGCTACGTATGAAAATAACGACCTTAACAGCCCGCATCCGTCAGTCACTGTCTCTTACCGGGGTGGTGGTCAGCGGCATGCTGTCGACGTGCGCACTGGCGGCACAGACTAATCCGGCGTTACAGGCGCTGTTTGATCAGGCGGATTACTGGCATCAACGTTCTCATGACGATCTTGCCCGTAGTGCGTTGCAGAAAATCCTGATGGTGGATGCCAACAATACCAAGGCGCTGTATTTGATGGCGCTGTACGCCCAGAACAGCGGCGACGGTGCTGAAGCCGCCAAATGGCGCGAACGTTTGAGCAAGGTATCGCCGCAGGACCCGCTCTTGCAGTCGCTGGATAATGCCCGCCAGGCGGCGGCCATCCCACAGTCGCAACTGGCGCTGGCGCGCCAACAGGCCCGCAGCGGTAATATCAGTGCGTCGTTGCAAACCTGGCGCAATCTGTTTAGCGGTAACCAGCCGCCTGCTGGCATCGCGGCTGAATACTATCTGACCATGGCGGGTGACCGGACATTACTGCCACAGGCGATTGACCATTTGCGCGAGTTTACTGCGGCGCACCCGCAGGATACCAGCGCTGCGGTCGCGCTCGGCAAGGCACTGACCTATCAGGAGCCGACCCGCCGTGAAGGGTTGCAGATATTGAGCGGGCTGGCATCGGGCAGTACCGATGCGGATCAGGGGATGCGTCAGGCGCTGTTATGGCTGGGCCCGAAAGCCGAGGACGCGCCGCTCTATCAGCTTTATCAGCAGCGACATCCACAGGATACGGCGGTGATGGATTATTACCGCAAAAATGTGGGTGGCAACGAGAAAGACAAAGGCTTTACCGCGCTGAATAGCGGCGATCTCTCCAGTGCGCAAACGGCGTTCGGTCAGGTGTTGCAGGCTAACCCGGAAGATGCAGACGCGCTGGCGGGGATGGGCTATGCGGCCCAGCGGCGTGGTGATTTTGCCGCTGCGGCGTCCTATCTGGAGAGAGCGGCCCGGCAGGGCGGCGAGAACAGCACGCAGCGTCAGCAGCAGGCCGAGGATGCCCGTTTCTACGCTCAACTGGCGAATGCCCAGCAGGCAATGAAAAGCGGCAATACTGCACAGGCGTTGAGCCTGAGCGAGCCGTTGGTGCAGGCGAGCGGTGATAAAGGGATGGCGGCGAAGCTGTTCCGGGCTGATGTGCTGCGCCGCACCAACAATTTTCCGCAGGCGGAGCGTCTGTACCGTGACATCCTGCAAACCGATGCGGACAACCGTAATGCCAAAGAAGGGTTGTATTACGTGTTGCGCGAGCAAAACCGCACCGCTGAAGCCAATACCCTGTTTGCGGCGTTACCAGAGAATGTGCGTCGCAGCATGGCACCGCGTCCGGTCGCGACCAGCACGCCGATTCGTAATGAAGCCAAGCAAGCACTGGCGGTGGGTGACACAACCAGGGCGATTGGTCTGTTGCAACAAGGGGTGCAGCGTTTCCCGAACGACGGCTGGTTGAGGCTCGATCTGGCGCGGATTTACCAGCAACAGGGTAATACCGCTGCCGCCACCTCGGTAATGCAGCCTTTGTTCCGTGCCGGTGCCAGTGGGGATGACCTCTACGCGGCGGCATTGTTCGCCAGCGAAAATAACGCCTGGCAACAGGCCAGCACGTTGCTGTCACGTATTCCGCCGCGCGACCAGAATGAAGAGAGTCGCAGTCTGGCGCGACGCGTCAATTTCAATTTGCAGATGGCGACCGCTCAGGTGTATCTGTCGCGGGGTGAGAACGCCGCGGCTGCCAACACCTTGCGGGCGTTGTCGGTGACACCGCCGGATAACCCGGCGGATGCCGGTAAACTGGCCCGGGCGCTCGCCGCGTCGGGCGATACTACCGCTGCCGTGGCGGTGGTACGCAGCAATATGCAGCGCGGTGTACAGGGCAATGCAGGCGATTATGCCGATCAGGTCGGGGTACTGAATCAGGCAGGGCTGGGTGATGAAGCGCAGTCGTGGTTGAGCCGTCCTGAGCTGGTGGCGCGCAGCACGCCTGCGCAGCTGGATGAACTGCGCACCGGTTTTGTGGTGCGAGAAGCCGACCGTCTGCGGGAGAACCAGCAGTATGCGCAGGCGTATGACAAGCTGGCCCGTGCGTTGCAACGCGATCCGAAAAATACCGACCTGATGTTCGCGATGGCCCGGTTATATCAGTCCGGCAAAATGAACAAAGAGGCGGCAGACGTTTACGACTATCTGTTGGCGCACGATACGCCGACACAGGAAGCCCGTGTCGGTGCCATCAATGTGGCGCTGGAACGCCATGACGTGCAAAAGGCGCACGCACTGTCAACCGGGTTGCAGGGTGAGCAGACGCCGGAGCGGCTGTTATTGCTGGCCCGGGTGGCGGATGCCGAAGGTAACCGCGATCAGGCGCTGGCTTACCTGAAAACTGCCCGTGCTAAAGCGGTGGGGCTGGACGGGGCCACGCCGGGCAAAACGCCCGCAATTGGTGGCCTGGCGATGGCGGATAATCCGTTCATCGATCGCTCGACACTGGCTGCCACCCGCAAGGCCAGTAACCCTTCTGCGTATGGCGGCGTGATGCCATGGCAGCAACGTCCTGATACTACTGGCGGTGATACCACGGTGGTTGCAGGCACGGGGACGCAACAGCCAACGGCAACACTCAGCCAGATCAACACCATGATGGACGACCTGGAGCGGGATAGCGGTGGCTGGGTGCAAACCGGTGTGCAGATTCGATCCCGCGACGGTGAGTCGGGTTTAAGCCGGTTTACCGAGGCGAAAGCGCCAATGGTCTGGTCGAGCGGTTTGTTTGGTAGTTCGCGTATCAATTTCGGCGTCACCCCCGTTACCATGAATGCCGGATCGGTGGATGGTGATGGCTTGACGAAATTTGGGGTCCAGTCGTTATTCCAGTCCGCGAATCAGCAAGCGCAAGCCGCGCTGGGGCTATCTGGTGCTAATGCCGCAGGGTCGGTTAAGCAGCAACGGATGTCCGGCGCGGAATTGAATCTGGCGCTGATCGGCAAGAATTATAAAGTTGACCTGGGTAGTACGCCGTTGGGTCAGGAGCTGAATACTCTGGTCGGCGGGGTTCAGTGGTCGCCTAAACTGACGGATTTCCTGACGCTGGTGGTGACGGGGGAACGTCGTGCAGTGACGGATAGCCTGTTGTCATATGTCGGTGCTAAAGATCCGCTGACCGGCAAACGCTGGGGACAGGTCACCAAAAACGGCGGCAATGTGCTGTTGAGCTACGATAACGGCGATATCGGGTTCTATGGCGGCGGCGGCGCTTACAGTTACCTTGGTGACAATGTGAAGAGCAATACCAGCGTGATGGCGAATGCTGGCGCTTATATTCGACCGTTCCATGACCGCGATCGTGAGTTGAAAACCGGTATTAGTTTGAGCTGGATGAACTTTGCCAACGACCTGGGGTACTACAGTTTCGGTCAGGGGGGCTATTTCAGCCCGCAGGATTATGTCTCCGTGTCGTTCCCAGTGGAGTGGAGCCAGAAATATGACGATCTGAACGTCAGGGCAGGTGTGTCGGTGGGATACCAGTCTTACTCGCGCGATCGAAGCGCTTATTTTCCCAATAACCCTGACTGGCAGACGTTGCTGGAAGCCGCGGAGTCACAAGGGCTCACCAAAGAATCCCACTATGCGGGCGATAGCAAGAGCGGTATCGGCTACAACGTGCATGTTGGTGCGGATTATCGCGTCACCAAGGACGTGACCGTCGGTGGGCAGATGGGCTATGACACCTTTGGCAACTATAACGAAACCACGGCACAGCTCTATTTCCGCTACGGGCTCGGAGGTAAATAAGCATGAGTGAACTGCAACAGCATGCATTGAACTATTATCGCCAGCAGCAATTGCCGCCTGGCTGGGCGGATTTGTTCGGTGTGATCGTCAATGGGATGATGGATAGCGCCGGTGAGCAGGAAGGGCTGGCGTTTTTACGCCACATGGGCAGGCAGTTGGCGGAACGTTATTCGTTGCCTGCGGCGGTTACCGTTGCCGACCTTGAACGGGAGATGAATCAGGTATTGTCCCTGTTTCACTGGGGATGTGTGGACCTGCGGCCGTATGAAAACCGGCTGGAGATTTATCATCTGTCATTGCCTGTTCTGGTGGGGGCTGCGGGTAGCACGCGATGGAGGATGTCAATGGCGGCCGTATTGCAAGGACTCTACAGCCATTGGCTATGTGAGCAGGGCGGAGCGGAATATGTCCCGCTGTCCTGTGAGGAAACCGACAATGGCTCGATTTTGCTGTTTCGTTATCAGCATTGAGCCGGGGGATAACATGATAAAGCCAATGTGGCGTGGTTGGGTATTGATAGCGATGATGTGGTTTAGCGTGTCGGCAACGGCAGCAACCGGGTGGGAAACTTACAAAAGCCACTTCATGACCCCAGACGGACGCATTCAGGATACGGGCAACAAGAATGTCAGTCATACCGAAGGCCAGGGGTTTGCCATGTTAATGGCGGTGCACTATGGCGACCGTGCCGCATTCGATAGCCTGTGGAACTGGACGCAGAGCCATCTCAGGGATACGTCCAGCGGCTTGTTTTACTGGCGCTATGACCCGTCGGCAGCCAATCCGGTCGTTGATAAAAACAACGCGTCGGATGGTGATGTACTGATTGCGTGGGCGCTGCTGAAGGCCGGGAACAAGTGGCAGGACAATAGCTATTTGCAAGCCTCGGACGCTATTCAGAAAGCGGTCATCAGCCATGAGATTATCCAGTTTGCCGGTCATACCGTGATGTTGCCCGGTGCCTATGGCTTCAATAAAAACAGTTATGTGGTCCTGAATCCCTCCTATTTCCTGTTCCCTGCCTGGCAAGATTTTGCCCGTCGCAGCCACCTACAGGTGTGGCGGCAACTGATTGACGATGGTTTATCGCTGATTGGTGAAATGCGCTTCGGTCAGGTTGGCTTACCGACGGACTGGGTGGCGTTGAACGCGGATGGCACGATGGCACCCGCCACGGCCTGGCCGTCGCGTTTCAGTTATGACGCTATCCGTGTGCCGTTATACCTGTACTGGTATGATGCCAAAACCACAGCACTGGTACCGTTCCAGTTGTACTGGCGTAATTATTCCCGCCTGGCGACACCCGCCTGGATTGATGTGCTGAGCAATAATACCGCGCCATACTCAATGCAGGGCGGCTTACTGGCGGTTCGTGACCTGACGATGGGTAACCTCGACGCATTGAGTGATAAGCCCGGTGCCGCGGAAGATTACTACTCGTCCAGCTTACGCCTGTTGGCGATGATGGCGGCACGTCACCAATAACGAGATGTGTCTACACATGGCGGGGTACTCTCCTCGCCATATATTCTCCTCGCCATACTCCTCTTCTCTCATCCCCCTTTGTCAGTTTGTGCTTCACGCTTTGTTAACCTGATTGTTACCCGTGATCCCATTCACAAAAAAATCTTATGAATCAGCGCAGAATAGTGCTGTGGCGCGGTTTTTCACGTGCCTGAAAGCATGTTGGTTATGCGTGATGTTGCCAGTAGATTAATGCAATGTTTTTGGGAAAGGTTTTGTTGAAGCGATTCAGCTCTTGTTTTTAACCGGACGTTCACAAACTAAAGTTATAAAAGTATTTTCTCTGTTATCGGGATGTTATTTTCCGACGCAAGCACAGGCGGCAATTTTATCGTTCTTTGTCCCCCGTGTCTTTTCCCATCAAAGGAC
This sequence comes from Dickeya oryzae, assembly GCF_020406815.2. Classification (NCBI taxonomy): domain Bacteria; kingdom Pseudomonadati; phylum Pseudomonadota; class Gammaproteobacteria; order Enterobacterales; family Pectobacteriaceae; genus Dickeya; species Dickeya oryzae. The sequence goes on along the minus strand of NZ_CP162670.1, from coordinate 4,592,018 downwards.
GTCACACTATGAAAAAATCAATATTTAAAAGTCTCTACTTTCAGGTGCTTACAGCTATTACCATAGGGATATTGCTGGGTCATTTCTACCCGGCGCTGGGGCAGCAGATGCAGCCTCTGGGCGATGGATTCGTGAAATTAATCAAAATGGTGATCGCGCCAGTGATCTTTTGTACCGTCGTCACCGGGATAGCCGGGATGGAGAGTATGAAAGCGGTCGGGCGCACCGGTGCGGCTGCGCTGCTCTATTTTGAGATTGTCAGTACATTGGCGCTGATTATCGGTCTGGTGGTGGTGAACGTATTGCAGCCTGGTGCGGGCATGAACGTCGATCCATCGTCGCTGAACGCCGCAGCGGTAGCAAACTACGCTACTGCCGCCGATAAGCAAGGCGTGGTGCCGTTCCTGATGGATATTATTCCTTCCAGTGTCATTGGCGCGTTTGCCAGCGGTAACATCCTGCAGGTGCTGCTGTTTGCGGTCATGTTCGGTTTTGCTCTGCATCACCTGGGTGATAAAGGTGTACTGATTTTCGACGTGATCGACAGCTTCTCCCGAGTCATTTTCGGCATCATCAATATGATCATGCGTCTGGCGCCGCTGGGGGCATTCGGTGCGATGGCCTTTACCATCGGTAAATATGGCGTGGGTACGCTGGTGCAACTGGGGCAGTTGATTATCTGCTTCTACATTACCTGTATCCTGTTCGTGGTACTGGTGCTGGGTAGTATTGCCAGAGCCGCCGGTTTCAGCATCTTCAAATTCATTCGTTACATTCGTGAAGAGCTGCTGATCGTACTGGGAACGTCGTCTTCCGAGTCCGCGCTGCCGCGTATGCTGGAGAAGATGGAAAAACTGGGTTGCAAGAAATCGGTGGTGGGTCTGGTTATCCCTACCGGCTACTCCTTCAACCTGGACGGCACCTCGATTTACCTGACCATGGCGGCGGTATTTATCGCCCAGGCCACCAACAGCCACATGGATATCTGGCATCAGATTACCCTGTTGGTGGTGTTGCTGCTGTCGTCTAAAGGGGCGGCAGGCGTGACGGGTAGCGGCTTTATTGTGCTGGCGGCGACCATTTCTGCCGTAGGGCATCTGCCGATTGCCGGTCTGGCGCTGATTCTGGGGATTGACCGCTTTATGTCCGAAGCCCGTGCGCTGACCAACCTGGTGGGCAACGGTGTAGCGACGGTAGTGGTTGCCAAGTGGTGTAAACAGCTTGATTCCAAACAGATGAGCGATGTGTTGTCCGGTCGTCAGGACGGCACGGCGGCGCAATCCCGCCCATCCTGATAGTCAGATAGCGTAGTTCGGATTTTTTCCTGCCGGTTACCCACGGTTCGTTTTACGGACTGTGGGTGATTTTCATCCATTCTGTGTTAAATTTAGACGCCACTAAATTTTTTACTCTTATTTTCACATTGTTGAGTGACATAGACGAAAGCACGCTGTCTAACCTGATGGTACACTTCGCCTCTCGTTTTTTGTGGGGCGACTATACCTGTCGTACTTCCTGTTGCAGGTGCGTTGGCTGCCTTCACTCACCCGGTTGCCGCGTTACAAGGCTCATATGAGCTTTTCCCTTGAAGGGCCCGCGTTTTGCGTTGTTCAAACGAGCGCGTTGTCCTGCAACTCGAACGATGTGGGTATGACACGTGAGGTGACAGGACGATGTCGCCCGAATTCACAAAAACATACTGTATTGGTTAGTGATTAAAGTAGGGGTTCACATGCAGGGCACCAAATTTAGCCTTTTTGTTGGTGGAGTGTTGCTGGCGATGACAGTCGGCAACGTGCAGGCTGAAGCACTACAACCCGATCCCGCCTGGCAACAAGGCAAGCTGGATAACGGCTTTAGCTGGCAGCTTCTTGCAACACCCCAGCGTCCCAGTGACCGGATTGAACTACGGCTGATGATTAATACCGGTTCATTGACGGAGAATGCGCAACAGACGGGGTTTGCCCATTTTATTCCTCGCCTGGCATTGTTGCCGCGCGATACCTTTTCTGCAGGCCAGTTGCCGTCCTTGTGGCAGCAGTCTGAAAGCGAAACCCGGCCGTTGCCTCCAGCAACGACGTCGTATGACTTTACGTCGTACAACCTGAGTCTGCCGAATAACCGGCCTGACCTGCTGAAAGACGCACTGAGCTGGCTGGCGGATACCGCAGGCCAGTTGCCGATTAATGATAAACGCATTGCATCGGCAATGAAGATGATTGACCCGGTAGCCACCGCGCCTGCCAATCCGCAGGACCCGAGCTGGCGCTATCGTTTGAAGGGATCGTCATTGCTGTCATACGCGCCAGGGCAGCCGCTGAAAGCAGCGGTAACGGCCGACCAACTGAGCAAATACTACAAAACCTGGTACACGCCGGATGCCATGACGTTGTACGTGGTGGGTAATGTTGATAGCCGTGCTATCGCAGAACAAATAGACAAGGCATTTTCACCGTTACAGGGGAAACGGGTGACGCCATCGCCGTTGCCGACGCTGTCTGCGATGCCGTCGACCCCGATAAGCCTGATGGATAGCACTGTGCGGCAGGATATTCTGTCGCTGGTGTGGGATATGCCCTGGCAACCCATCCGTGATTCAAAGGCGCTGGCTCGTTACTGGCATAGCGATTTGGCACGTGAGGCGCTGTTCTGGCACATGCAGCAGGCATTGACCAGAAGTCCGTTGAAAGACACCAATATCCGTTTTGACTGCAACGTGGTGTATGGCCGCGCCCAGTGTGCTATCCATCTGGACAATGTCACTGGTGAATCGGCACAGACCGGCGTGACATTCCTGAGCAAAGAACTGCTGGCGCTACGGGATAAAGGGTTGTCTCAGGCTGAGTTCGAAACGCTGATGGCACGTAAGACAGAAGAGCTGGGTAAACTGTTCGCGACTTACGCCCGTGCCAGCACGGATATTCTGATGGATCAGCGCCTGCGTTCGCAGAAAAACGGGGTGGTGGATATCGCACCGGAGCAATATCAGAAACTGCGTCAGAACTATCTGGCATCTGTTACCCTGGAGATGCTGAATCAGGAGCTGCATCAACAACTGTCTCAGGAAGCGACGTTGATGATGCTGCAACCACAAGGTGAGCCCGAAGCCAACATGAAGGCGTTGCGGGAAACCTATATGAGCATCATGAAGCCGGACAATAACGCTGCGTCTGCCTCGCCGGACGCTGCCAGAGCACCGCAGGATGAAAACTCGGCTGTGCGCTAACCCCCCCCGATCGCTAACGCGCAGTATTGGTTTGGGTAGGTAGCGTTAGCGTTCCACTTGCTGTCGGTTTGATAACCGGCAGTAAGTGGGCAACTGTCGTTTGGTAGCGATAATCGTGGTTTTATCGCCGCGGTTTTATGGCAATAACTCGATAGCAATAAAAACGCCGCTTCAGCATGGTACTGAACCGGCGTTTTTTGTTGCGTCAGCTATGCGCTGTTCAGGCAGGCATGGCTTCCAGCGGGATAATTGCCCCACGATATTGAATAACGGTACTGGCGGTCAGATGGCCGCGTTTGGCGGCCTCTTCTGCACTGCCACCATTGAGACGTACTGACAGGTAACCGGCGCTAAATGAGTCACCCGCGGCGGTAGTATCGACGACGTTCTCTTTTGGCAGTTTAATGGCCGGAATTTCCAGCAGCGATTCGCCCTGAATAGACACCAGACAGGAATCTGCGCCACGTTTGACAACCACTTCGGTCACGCCAGCGCCGTGAGTGCGGTTGAGCACCTCATCTATCGGCATCTCACCCCACAGCATATCTTCGTCATCCAACGTCAGGAAGGCGATATCGGTGCAGGCCAGCATCGCGCTGTACGACTGGCGGGTTTCTTCCTTGCTTTGCCACAGGCGTGGGCGGTAGTTGTTGTCGAAAATCACTTTGCCGCCGTTGGCGCGGCACGCACGCAACACGGCCAGCAGACGTTCGCGACTGTGCTGATTGAGGATAGCCAGGCTGATACCGCTCAGGTAGATGTAGTCGAATTTCGCCAGTTGCTGGCTGATGGCTTCGGCATCCGGGCTTTCCAGCCAGTAACGGGCAGCGGCGTCGTTACGCCAGTAGTAAAACGTACGCTCACCGGTAGCGTCGGTTTCGATGAAATACAGCCCCGGTAATTTGTTGTCCAGACGTTGGATCAGATCGGTTTTGACACCTTCCTGCTGCCAGGACGCCATCATTTCACTACTGAAGGAATCGGTACCCAGTGCGGTGACGTAGTGCACACCGAGCGCGTCTGGTTTTACCTGACGGGAGATATAAACGGCGGTGTTGAGGGTATCGCCACCAAAGCCACGGCTAAGATCCGCGCCTTTTTGTGACAGTTCAATCATGCACTCGCCAATAATCGCAATGTTCTTCATCGTCATGACAGCTGACCTGTAAAAAAGAGAAGGTGAACCCAATGGAAACTAGCGCCAGTCTCAACATTACACAGCGTAGAGTCAATAGCGATGAAACGATGTTTTATTTTTTCATGATATGGATCGGGAAAACCGCTTGTAATCCCGATCCTTGCCGCAGAGTGAACGGTTAATACATTGTGTTTCCTGTTATGACTGCTGCTGGCGGCGCTCGGTAACGCTCTGCCCGCCAATACCCCAATTGTCGGTTTCCACTTCATCGATAATGACGACGGTGGTGGCCGGGTTTTTCCCCAGCGTATCGACCAGCAACTGCGTTACACCGGCAATCAGCTGTTTCTTTTGTTCGGCGCTGGCGCCGTCTTTGGTGATGCGAATATTAACGAAAGGCATGGGGTACTCCTGGTTATCAGCGTGGTACACGTCAGGCGTCGGGTAACGGTGCCTGTCGGCTGGCATCGTTTTTCGGGGTTGCCGTGGCTATCCAGGCGGCGCAGAACAGCGTCAGGCGTGCAAAGAAGTAGAAAAATGTCATCAGGCCGATAACGGAACCAAACGCGGCACCGGAAGGCGAGGTCGCCAGTTTGGGTAACGCCACCGTCATGGCGAATTTCAACACTTCAAAGCCGATGGCTGCCATTAATGTGCCGCGCAGCAGCGGTGTGCGTCGGGGATTATGGCGCGGCAACACCCACAGTATCCACAAAAACAACAGATAGTTGGCGAAAATAGAGATGGATAACGCAATTAACGTCATGGCTGGTCGCAGCCATTCAATACCGCCCAGACCCAACGCCCGCACAATGGTAGCCTGCGCGCTACCTGCGACCGAGGTGAGAAAGAGCGTGACCCCCAGCGCCAGCAGCAGGCCAATCAGTGACAGGAAGTCCCACAGATAGCGCAGATACAGTTTCTCTTCTTCATGGGGCCGGCGCTCCCACACATCACGTGACTGGGCGCGAATCGCTTCGCGCAGGTTGCCTATCCAGTTAACGCCTGAATAAAGTGCTATCAGCAAACCAGTCAATCCGACAGTCGTACGCTGGCGTACGGCGGTATTCACGGTGTTCTTCAGGGTGCGGGCCAGGTTCGGGTCGCTGATGCTGTTGACGATTCGGTTAATAAGCCCCGTCAGCAGATCGGGGTTGGAGGCCAACACAAACCCAACCGTGGCGAACGACACCATCAAAATAGGAATCAACGACAGGAATGAAAAGTAGGTGATAGCGGCGCCAAACTGGTTACCCATTCGGTCGTTAAAGCGCTCTCCTGCACGGATAAGATGCGCGATAGCCGGTACCGACCGGATGTGATGGAGCCAGCGGGTCAGACGACCGGGTTGTTGATGGGGCGTCCCCTGTTCGGTCGATGACGTGTGCGGGGCGGGCTTCACAGGCATGCGGTTTCTCCTGGACGTAATACGCCTGCTGAGTATAACGCAGGCGTACTGCTGTTATGTCAAAGTGGTGCTCATGTAAACGTTAACGAGTAAAGAAGGTATATCGCCCGGATTGATGCTGAAAGACGAAAATGTCTTGTTTATACTCGGAATCTTAACGTTGTCTGTCCGCCGCGATCGCCTGTCGACGCGACCCGAAAGCGAGCCTATCCGTCATGCCTGTTGCCACACCGCCTGTAGCGCCGAAACCCTCTCCCGGTGGCTTACGTTTGAATTTACGCATCATGTCTGTGGTGATGTTTAATTTTGCCAGTTACCTGAATATTGGTTTGCCGCTGGCGGTATTGCCGGGGTATGTGCATGAACACCTCGGGTTTAGCGCATTCTGGGCCGGTTTGGTTATCAGTCTGCAGTATTTTTCTACCCTGCTCAGTCGTCCCCGTGCTGGCCGCCGTGCCGATGAAAAAGGGCCGAAACAGGTGGTGGTGTTTGGATTGACGGGGGTACTGCTAAGTGGCGTGTTCTATGCGCTGGCCTCCTGGAACGACAGCTCACCGATGCTGGCATTGGTCTTACTGTGTGTGGGGCGTCTGATTCTCGGAATAGGGCAGAGCTTTGCCGGGACCGGTGCCACACTGTGGGGCGTTGGTGTGGTCGGGTCGTTACACATTGGCCGGGTGATTTCGTGGAACGGTGTGGCGACTTACGGCGCGATGGCGATTGGCGCGCCGCTGGGGGTCTGGATTTATCATCTGGGTGGGTTGCGGTTGCTGGCGCTGGTGATTGTGGTGGTGGCCGGTACGGCGATTTTACTGGCGCTACCGCGTCCGGCGGTCACGGTCACGCCGGGCAAGAAACTGCCGTTTCGCGAGGTACTGGGTAAGGTCTGGTTGTACGGTGTGATTTTGTCGCTGGCGTCCGCAGGATTTGGCGTGATTTCAACGTTTATCACGTTGTTTTACGCCAGCCATCAGTGGCAAGGTGCCGCGCTGACCCTGAGTGTATTCAGTTGCGCTTTTGTTGGTACACGGCTGTTATTCCCCAATGTGATTAGCCGTTTTGGTGGTCTGCGTGTCGCGCTGGTCTGTTTTGTGGTGGAAGGCGCCGGTCTGCTGCTGGTGTGGCTGGCGTCTTACCCGCTGATGGCGGAAGTGGGCGCGTTTTTCGCGGGTGCCGGGTTTTCACTGGTATTCCCGGCGCTGGGCGTGGTGGCCGTCAAAGCGGTATCCGCGCAGAATCAGGGCAGCGCGCTGGCGACGTATACCATCTTTCTTGATCTCTCACTGGGGGTGGCAGGACCGGCGGCGGGCGTCATGATGGCCTACACCCCTATCGATACTATCTATCTGGCTGCGGCGGTACTGGCGTTGGTGGGGTTGTTGCTGACGGCGCGATTGTCGTTGCGTGCGGGGCAGGAAGGGTGTGTGGGGTGAGCATATTCCCGCCGTCAGCCGTTGTCGGCGCGGCGGGATAATCGAGAAAACGACGAATCAGTTCAGTTTCAGCGTGCTGATTATCTTGCCTGCATCAGCCTGCGCTTGAGACAAGTTATCTGCTGGCAGGGTGATTTGCAGCGTCAACAAGCGATTGTCTACTTTAGCCAGTACGATGGACGAGAACGCTTTCTGTCCATTGCTGGTCATGACACTGTCTAACTGCTGAATCTGGTGGCCGTTGATCTCAGCGGTTTTGTTGCCCAGTACTTGAAGGCTGGCGTCGCGGTTACGTTGCTGCTGTTCCAACCGTTGACCTAATGCTGGCAGGTCCAGCGGCGTGTCATCACCGATAATCACGATGATGGCTTTCTGTCCGCTCTGATCAGCATAAACGTGCATGTTGTTGTTCTGATTGCCCAGTTTACCACTTTGGTCGCTCACGCCGTCTGGCAGGGTAAAGTTCAGTTTACCGGAGAGCAGGGACACAGCCTGCACGGTGGTTTTTTCTGCCGCCGGGTTAGCGGCTGGCGCGGTGGCTTTTTTATCACTGTTGCCGTCACAGGCAGCCAGTGTAGCGGCCAGCAGACCAATACCGATATATTTCGCTAAGTTTGGCATGGGTATCCTTTCTTTCATCACGAACAAAAACAGAAGTGGCGCTATGGCACCTGATTCGGGGCATAAAAACAAGCGTTTTGTTATTACGCTGGCTGTTATTACGCCCGAATCAGGCTGGGGCAGGCAATTTTCCGGCTATTCCGAAACCCCTTTCTGGGCGGGAAAGTCCGTTTTACATAAAAACATGTATCAGGCGGCCTGATTCTGGAACGGCGAGCTCCCTGGCTGGCTCAGGCGGCGCAGCAACATGTTGAGCAGTACGCCGTACATCGGCAGGAAGAAGACCAGGTTGATGGCGATTTTGAAGAAATAATCCACCGTCGCGATTTCCATCCAGTGGGTCGCCATGAACGGGTCGGTACTGCGATAAAAGGCGATAAAAAAGAACGCGATCGTATCGCTCAGGTTACCAAATACCGCGGAGGCCGCTGGGGCTACCCACCAGGCTTTGAGCTGACGCAGGCGGTTGAAAACGTGTACGTCGAGAATCTGGCCCAGTACATAAGCCATCAGGCTGGCGGCGGCGATACGTGCGACCATCGGGTTCACCTGACTCAGTGCGCTGAAGCCCTGCCATTCACCTTTATAAAACAGGGAAGAGACCAGATATGAGGCGATCAAGGCCGGTACCATCACGGTCAGAATAATGCGGCGGGCCAGCGGCGCACCGAAAATGCGTACCGTCAGATCAGAAGCCAGAAAGATAAACGGGAAGGTAAAGGCGCCCCAGGTGGTGTGAAAGCCAAAAATCGTAATGGGTAACTGCACCAGATAGTTACTGGAAATAATGACCAGAACATGGAAGAGCGACAGCCAGCACAGCGCTGTCAGCCGCTGTTGTGCGGAGAACTGAAACATAATGTGACCTTTTTTTGGTTATTGGGGTGAGGGAACCCAGACTATTGCCTCGTCATACCCGCCATGCTTCAGGTTACTGCCGCGCTGATCGCCCTTGTTTCACCTGAACAACTGGCTCAGATAAGCCTTGGGTGAGACGTTCGGTTTCTGTCGTGCGGTAACTTGCGTTATTTAGGGTATATGCGTCTTTTTAACGCTAACGTGTCGGCATCATACCGCGTTGTTGCGGCTTTGCAATGCTTAGTCAGCGCATCATTTTTGTGCTTATAATTCATGTTCGGCGGGCGGCTTGCACCCCCTTGCGGGAAGCGTAAACTACGCTGCAATAACGATGCTGCATAACTACGCCGCACTGTATTCGATAAGCATAATGAGACACTGAATGACCGATATTTTCGCCAATCCAGACCACACGCTGGACGCACAAGGACTGCGCTGCCCGGAGCCGGTGATGATGGTGCGCAAAACGGTGCGCAAGATGGAGACCGGGCAAACGTTGTTGATCATCGCCGATGACCCGGCAACCACCCGCGATATTCCCGGTTTTTGCCGTTACATGGAGCATGAGTTGCTGGCGCAAACGACCGAGCAACTGCCGTATCGTTATCTGTTGCGTAAAGGCGCGTAACTCAACACGTCACTAAACGCGTCACTAAAGATGTGCTCCCCGGTTGGCCGGGAGGCCGTTGTTATCAGACATAAAGCGAACGCACTATCAGGAAGTGGCCGCCAAAGTAACAGATAGCCATTAATGCCTGATAGGCGCGGAAGCTAACGCGAAAGTGATTCACCAGCCAGATGGCGTGGCCGACGAATAGCAGCAGCGTGCCTGCCAGTAACGAGAAGTTGGCGGCGTTGCCCAGCGAAAAATAGTGCTCCCCGGCAACCCATGCCATGAAGGCGGTCACCAACACCAGTGCGGTGACCATCAGACGCTCGGCTTTCAGCCGTGACCACAGCAGTGCCAGGAGCAACGCCGACAGCAGTATCAGCGCCAGTGGTAACGGCCAGAACAAGCCAAGCGAAGGCTGAACGGTGAAAAAGCTGATGGTATAGAGCACATGCGCGGCCAGATAGGCGGCCAGCGCGAACCGTAATTTCTCACCTGAAAGCTGTAACAGCGCGTCACCTATCAGGGTGGCGGCCAGCCCCAGCACAACCAGATAACCGGGGATACCGAGTTGTGGTGTCTGCCAGACCATCAGCATCATCAACAGCAGGGTGAGCGGTTTAAACAACCAGCGCTGCCAGACTGGGCCACGATAGCTGGCATCGACATACAACCAGCCAGAAAAAAATACGGCAATAAAAGACCAGAGCATAGGGTGTCCTTTAATCGGGTGAATAAGAATCGGGTGAATAAGGCGCCGCCCCGTCGTGTCGCGAAAGTCGGCGTGTTCGCTTTTTATTGGCCTGCCCGGCAGTGTGGTCACGCCGACAGGCGTTGCCTGTTTGAGTCATGCTAAGTCAACGTGTTGTTACCTAAGTATAGGTAGAACCTGATAATGGGCGTGCACTCTACGGCTTCGACTGGTCTGCCGGTGGAGAGGCGTCAGGCTTCATGCTATGTTAGCGGCCAGTTTTTGTGACGGAATGATGATACCCGACAACCAGCCGGGGGAGACGAACTTTTAATGAGCAATGAACCCGTACTTTACCGTATCCAGTTCATGAATAATGGTAAGAACTATCAGCTGTATGTACGCGAGCTGGTGCAGAGCAATCTGTTCGGATTTATTGAAATTGCCGACTTCGTTTTCGATAACCAGTCTGCGGTACTGGTTGATCCCACCACGGAAAAACTGAAAACGGAGTTTGCCGGTGTGGGCCGCAGCTATATTCCGCTTCAGGCGGTTATCCGTATTGATGCGGTGACCGGGCGTGATCGCGATAGTGCGCGTATTTCAGACCTGGGCGATAACGTTACCCATTTCCCTTATTTGCCCGGTAAAAAACCCTAAGCTATCCGGTGGCGCGTGGCGCGCCACCGTTTCCCTGCTGATAGACGGTTTGCCGTTAGCGTTTTTTACGCGGCGGCACAGGTTGCTTGCGCTGCCAGTCCAGTAATTCGAATACCCCAAACAGAAAGATGCGCAACTGCAACATCCCGCTGAGCGGCGGGGCGTCTTTGGGTTGACTGGCTTTGAGCAGTAGAAATTGCACGCCGTGCATCAACAGCATGAATCCCATCGCCAGCACCATGAAAATATTCAGCGGGCGGGGAAAGGGATGAATCAGGTTCAGAATCAAGAATCCCCATATACCCAGCATCAGCAGTCGGCCAAAGTTAATCCAAATGCTCATCGTTGCCTCCAGGCGTTGCGTCAGATGCGTGACGGATATAAAGACGATAGGAAACCTGTCCTGCGGTTTTTTCCCGGTGTAGCGACCAGGTGGGCGGAATGGCCAGCATGCGGTTTTCCGCCTCGGTTTCGATATAGATCCAGGCTTCTTCCGCCAGCCAGTCACCAGCTTCCAACAGCCGCAGTGTGTCGTCTAACAGGCCACGGCGAAATGGCGGGTCAAGAAACACCACATCGAAAGGAAGCGCCGACGACGGTTTAGCCAGCCATTGCAGCGTGTCAGTATTCACCACCTCGGCGTTATCCGCACGCAGCAGTGCCAGGTTTTGCGTCAGCTGGCGTGCAACATTGCGCTCGGCTTCCAGCAGCGTGGCGTGGGCCGCGGCACGGGACAGCGCTTCCAGCCCCAACGCGCCGCTACCGGCAAAACAGTCCAGACAACGTGAGTGTGCAATCACCGGTGCGAGCCAGTTGAACAGGGTCTCGCGTACGCGGTCAGTGGTAGGGCGTAAACCGGGGCTGTCCGGCACGGGGAGTTTTCTGCCGCGCCATTGCCCGCCGATGATGCGGATTTGGCCGGGTGCGGATGTCGCTTGATGTTTTGCCATAACCTGTATTTTGCTGAAAAGGGTACCGACGGCTGCCCGGCGGATTTTGTGAGGCGTTATTTTAACGGTGGCAGCCGGTGTAGCAAATGTAAAGATGCAGTTAATGGGAGGAAACGCGGAAAAATCCCCCAAATTCGTAGATTTGTCCGTTGTTTGACACACCTGGTTACGGAGATTGTCACTCTCCCCGGTGGTCCGGCGCGTGTTGCTGGCGTCGGGAAAGTGTTAAACTCGTTGTTTTATTGACTTCATTGGTTATTGATCAGCCGCACTGGGTGGCAGGAGCGCAATTACACGATGGCGAAAGAGAAAAAGCGCGGATTTTTTTCCTGGCTGGGATTAGGGCGTCAGGACGAAGAGCAAACCGAACAATCGCAACCGGTGCCGGAAGCGACACAGACCGCAGAGCAGACTGCGGATGACGTAACGCCTGCGGCGGTGGCATCGGCACAGCATATCAGTGAAACCGTACCCGAGCAGCCGGTACAAGACGGGGTGACAACCGAAACGGCGCAAACGCCGTTGTCAGATGCGCAACCGCTGGACACGGCAGTAGAAGCATCAACCGCAGCACCAGAACAACCGGGCATGACGCTGGCAGCCGATACGCCAAACGCTGACGTAGAAGATGTGCCCGATGTCGAGGCAGTAGACGGCACCGAAACGCCTGATGACGTGCAAGTCGAGGAGCCAGCGGAACCCGAGCACGATACGGTGGCAGCGATGGCGGCACCGGTCGTGTCGCAAGAGCAGGAGCGCCCGACCAAAGAAGGCTTTTTTGCCCGCCTCAAGCGCAGCTTGATCAAGACCCGTGAGAATCTGGGTTCAGGATTTGTCGGTCTGTTTCGCGGTAAGAAAATTGATGACGATCTGTTTGATGAGCTGGAAGAACAACTGCTTATTGCCGATGTCGGGGTGGAAACCACCCGCAAAATTATCGCCCGTCTGACCGAACATGCCAGCCGCAAGCAACTGAAGGATGCCGAAGCGCTGATCGCGTTGCTGAAAGCGGAAATGAGCGAGATTCTGGCGAAAGTGGACATGCCGCTGGCTATCGACAGCAAAACGCCATTCGTCATTTTGATGGTCGGCGTCAACGGGGTGGGGAAAACCACCACCATCGGCAAGCTGGCGCGTCAGTATCAGGCGCAAGGCAAATCGGTGATGCTGGCGGCGGGCGATACGTTCCGCGCGGCGGCAGTAGAGCAGTTGCAGGTGTGGGGCCAGCGTAACAATGTACCCGTCGTGGCGCAGCACACTGGTGCGGATTCCGCCTCGGTGATTTTCGATGCGTTGCAGGCCGCCAAAGCGCGTGGCGTCGATGTGCTGATTGCTGATACCGCTGGTCGTTTGCAAAACAAATCGCACCTGATGGAAGAGCTGAAGAAAATTGTGCGCGTGATGAAGAAGCTGGATGAAGACGCACCGCACGAAGTGATGCTGACGCTGGATGCCAGTACCGGTCAGAACGCGGTCAGCCAGGCCAAACTGTTTAATGAGGCGGTTGGGCTCAGTGGCATTACGTTGACTAAACTGGATGGCACCGCCAAGGGCGGCGTGATCTTCGCTATCGCCGATCAATTCGGCATTCCTATCCGCTACATCGGGGTGGGAGAAAGTATCGATGATTTAAGGCCGTTCAAGGCGGATGATTTTATTGAAGCCTTGTTTGCCCGTGAGGATTAAAACGGATGATTCGGTTTGAGCAGGTCAGTAAGGCGTACCTCGGTGGTCGCCAGGCGTTGCAGGGGGTGGATTTTCATATCCGCCCGGCTGAAATGGTATTTCTGACCGGTCACTCTGGTGCGGGGAAAAGTACCCTGCTGAAGCTGATTTGCGGGATTGAGCGCCCCAGCGCGGGCCACATCCTGTTTGGTGGTCACGATATCAGCCGCCTGAAAAAACGTGAGGTGCCGTTTTTGCGTCGGCAGATCGGTATGATCTTTCAGGATCACCATTTGCTGATGGATCGCACGGTGTATGAAAACGTCGCTATGCCGCTGATTATCTCCGGTGCCAGCGCCGAGGATATCCGTCGCCGTGTGTCGGCGGCGCTGGATAAGGTCGGGCTGCTCGACAAGGCGCGCAGCTACCCGATTCAGCTCTCCGGCGGTGAACAACAGCGTGTCGGCATTGCCCGAGCGGTGGTGAATAAGCCTGCCGTACTGCTGGCGGACGAACCGACCGGCAACCTGGATGACGCGCTCTCCGAAGGCATTCTGCGCTTGTTTGAAGAGTTTAACCGCGTGGGTGTCACCGTGTTGATGGCAACGCATGATACCGGGCTTATCGCCCGTCGCCATTATCGGGTGCTGACGCTGGCGCAAGGTCGCATGCTGGGAGGTCACGATGGCGAATAATACCCGCACGCAGCGAACCGCCAACAACACCAAATCCAAGTCCCGTGCTTTGCAAGGTGGCTGGCAGGAACAGTGGCGGTACGCCTGGGCTAACACCCTGCGCGATATGCTGCGTCAGCCGTTGGCTACGCTATTAACCATCATGGTGATCGCCATTTCACTGACACTGCCCAGCATCTGTTATCTGGTGTGGAAAAACGTCAGTCAGGCGGCGTCACAGTGGTATCCCACACCGCAATTGACGGTGTATCTGGACAAGTCGCTGGATGACAACGCCGCCGAAGCCGTGATTGGCAAAATCAAGGCGGAAGATGGCGTAGATAAGGTCAACTACCTGTCACGCAATGAAGCGATGGGCGAGTTCCGTAACTGGTCCGGTTTTGGCGGCGCGCTGGATATGCTGGAGGAAAATCCACTGCCGGCGGTGGTCATTGTCTCGCCGAAGCTGGGCTTCCAGTCTAACCAGACACTCACGACCTTGCGTGACCGTATCGCCGCTACTCAAGGGGTGGATGAAGTGCGCATGGATGACAGCTGGTTCTCCCGTCTGGTGGCGTTGACCGGGTTGGTGGGTCAGGTGGCCGCGACGATAGGCATTCTGATGGTGGTGGCGGTCTTTTTGGTGATCGGCAACAGTGTGCGGCTCAGTATTTTCAGCCGTCGCGAAACCATCAATGTAATGAAGCTTATCGGTGCGACGGACGGTTTTATTCTGCGGCCGTTCCTGCATGGCGGTGCGTTGCTGGGGTTTTGCGGCGCGGTATTGTCGTTAATCCTGTCGCAGGCGCTGGTGTGGAAGTTATCAGGGGCAGCGGCACAGGTGGCGGCGGTATTTGGCACCACCTTCACGGTACGCGGGTTGGGCTGGGATGAAGCGCTACTGCTGATTCTGGTCGCGGCGATGATTGGCTGGCTGGCGGCCTGGCTGGCAACGGTACAACATTTACGCCGTTTTACACCGCAGTAACCTGTATCGACGTCCGGCCTGATGGTTTTCTGGTATACTCTTCCCCCGAAGTGCGTGACGCCCGGCGGGGGAAGAGTGTAACTAAGATCGTTAGTTAGCTAAGATTGTTAGTTAACTAAAATTGTGAGTGAGTGCCTTCCTTTCTTCGCTGTTCGCCAGCCTGTCTTTCACCGTGCTGCCATCTTGATATGAAAAATAAGATGGTTAAAAATGGTGGAACTTGTGCAGCTCGTCACACTCTAAACCGGTGGTAAGACCTAAATAGTGTTTAGGCGCAGCAAATCGATTTTTTAGGCACAGAAAGTGCAGCAATCACCGGTATGCTATCCGATGATGTGCAACGTTATGAATGATTAATGAGAGGGGTGGAATGACCAAAGATATGCAAACTTTCGCCTTAGTTCCCCAGGGCAGTCTGGAAGGGTACATCCGTGCCGCCAATGCCTATCCGATGCTGACGGCAGACGAAGAGCGGGCGCTGGCTGAACGACTGCATTATCACGGGGATCTGGACGCCGCCAAGCAGTTGATTCTTTCGCACCTGCGTTTTGTTATTCATGTTGCCCGTAATTATTCAGGGTATGGCCTGCCGCAGGCGGACCTGATTCAGGAAGGCAACATCGGCCTGATGAAGGCGGTACGTCGCTTTAACCCGGATGTCGGTGTTCGTCTGGTGTCGTTTGCCGTGCACTGGATCAAGGCTGAAATTCACGAGTATGTCTTGCGCAACTGGCGTATCGTCAAGGTGGCGACCACCAAAGCGCAGCGTAAGCTGTTCTTCAACCTGCGTAAGACCAAGCAGCGTTTAGGCTGGTTCAATCAGGATGAAGTGGAACTGGTGGCGCGTGAGCTGGGTGTGACCAGCAAAGACGTCCGTGAAATGGAATCGCGTATGGCGGCGCAGGATATGACCTTTGATCCGTCGCCGGAAGATGATGCGCAGCCGGGCCAGCCCATGGCACCGATGCTCTACCTGCAGGATAAGTCTTCCGACTTTGCCGATGGCATCGAAGAGGACAACTGGGAAACCCATGCGGCAGACAAGTTGACCTATGCGCTGGAAGGGCTCGATGAGCGCAGCCAGCATATTATCCGTGCCCGCTGGCTGGACGATGATAATAAGTCCACGTTGCAGGAACTGGCGGATCATTACGGTGTGTCTGCTGAGCGTGTGCGTCAGCTAGAAAAGAACGCGATGAAGAAACTGCGGGCGGCTATCGAAGCATAACGCCGTGCTATTCGCAGACGATTCAACGTCTATACCCAAAATAATTCGAGTTGCAGGAAGGCGGCAAGAGAGTGAATCCCGATGAGCTTACTCAGGTAAGTGATTCGGGTGAGCGAACGCAGCCAACACACCTGCAACTTGAAGTATGATGGGTATAAACGACCGGGACAGCTCAGGCTTCCCGGTCGTTTTGTTTTATACCCGTCTTCCTGCAACCCGGATTATTTAGGGTATACACGCCAGGCTTTTTATCACTGGCACGCCACTACTTTCCTTCCTTGTTCACTTCCCTTCCTGATTGACAATATATTCCCAGCCGCCGGATACCGGATAGAAACCGCAGGATTGCATAAACTTATCCATCACGGCTTCGCTGACCAAGGCATGGTCGGCGGCGTCCAGCCACCACTCTTTCACGTCAGGGCAGGCTTTTAGTACCTCTTCGAGCAGATACTTGCCGACACCATGCCGTCGGGTGGAGGTTCTGACTTGCAGGTCGGTTAACTCTGCGCTGTCGCTGTTGGTATCGATTTCGACAATCACCCCGGCCAGCAGGTGGTCGTTGAAACGGGCGGCAAACAGGCGGTGATCATGGTTCAGGTCGCGCTCCAGTGCGTCGAAATTCTGGTGTGGCCAAATGAAAGCCAGGTCATGCCTGTCCTGTTCGCTGATTTTTGTGAGGCGTTCAACCGAGAGTCTCATACGCGGGTACTCCTGTTGATTCTTAAGAATATTGTAGTGATCTTGTAGAAAAAGGGTTGTGTAACTTTTTCTGTACGGTTAACAGGGAAAAAGGTTTTCCCGGCATTAATTTTTCGAGTAATTAATTATTCTTTGGTGTTAAAACCAGCATAACTGACTATTTATAAAGCAAAACTCAAATTTTAAAGATGGTATTTTATGCTGTTCGCGCCGTGTTTTACTGAGAATTACAGTTGATTTACAGCATAAAACTCCTGTTTAATATTATGAATAATAAAGCCTTATTACAAACTATTGCTTATAGTAGAGTCTAACTCGTTATTCCGTATGAAAAAGTGCGAACAATAACGGTTAACGACAATAATTATAGCAATATCCAAAAATGACAGATGGGGTAAAACGGATGAAATTAAGCAAAGGTAACGCATTACTGGTGGGGTGCCTGGCAGCGGCAATGAGCCATGCGGTAAACGCGGCGGATATCAAAGTCGCGATCGTCGGTGCCATGTCTGGCCCGGTAGCGCAGTACGGTGATATGGAGTTTACCGGTGCGCGTCAGGCTATTGCCGACATTAACGCCAAAGGCGGCGTGAACGGTAACAAACTGGTGGGTGTGGAATTCGATGACGCGTGCGACCCGAAACAGGCCGTTGCTGTCGCCAACAAGGTGATTAACGAAGGTATTCACTATGTGATTGGTCACCTGTGTTCGTCATCCACTCAGCCTGCATCTGACATTTACGAAGATGAAGGCGTGCTGATGATTACACCGGCCGCAACCGCGCCGGACCTGACCACCCGTGGCTACAAGCTGATTATGCGTACCACCGGTTTGGATTCCGATCAGGGGCCGACCGCAGCGAAATATATTCTGGAGCACGTTAAACCGCAGCGTATCGCCGTGGTGCACGACAAGCAGCAGTATGGCGAAGGCCTGGCCCGTGCCGTGCAGGATAGCCTGAAAAAAGCCAATGCGAATGTGGTGCTGTTCGAAGGGATCACCGCCGGGGATAAAGACTTCTCCACGCTGGTGGCGCGCCTGAAGAAAGAAAACGTCGATTTTGTCTACTTTGGCGGTTACTACCCGGAAATGGGGCAGATCTTACGCCAGGCTCGCGCGGCAGGCCTGACGACCAAGTTTATGGGCCCGGAAGGCGTGGGTAACTCGTCGCTGTCCAACATTGCTGGCGAGGCTTCTCAAGGCATGTTGGTCACCTTGCCTAAGCGTTATGACCAGGTGCCGACCAACCAGCCGATCGTCGACGCGCTGAAAGCCAAGAAACTGGATCCGACCGGTCCGTTCGTGTGGACGACCTATGCCGCGTTGCAGTCGCTGAGTACGGCGATGCAGCGTACCGGCAGCACCGAGCCTGCCAAACTGGCTGCTGACCTGAAAGCCAAGTCGGTAGACACGGTGATGGGCCCGTTGAACTGGGACGAAAAAGGCGACCTGAAAGGGTTTGAATTTGGCGTATTCGAGTGGCACGCAGACGGTACTTCCTCTCCGGCGAAGTAATTAACCGAACCCGTATTACTCCAATACCGATGCCCCCTCAGTCGTCAGGCTGCGGGGGCAATGTCTAAGGTTAAGGTATGTCCGAGCAGTTCCTCTATTTCTTTCAGCAGATGTTCAACGGCGTGACGTTGGGCAGCACCTATGCGCTGATTGCCATTGGCTACACCATGGTTTACGGCATTATCGGCATGATTAACTTCGCCCACGGCGAGGTGTACATGATCGGTAGTTATGTTTCTTTTATCGTGATTGCGGCGTTGATGATGATGGGCATCGACGCTGGCTGGCTATTGATTGGCGTCGCGTTTATCGCGGCGGTGGTGATCTCCAGCGCCTACGGCTGGAGTATCGAGCGTGTGGCTTACAAGCCGGTGCGCAATTCCAAACGTCTGATTGCACTGATTTCCGCCATCGGGATGTCGATTTTCCTGCAGAACTACGTCAGTTTGATGCAGGGGTCGCGTGACGTGGCGTTACCGAGCCTGATCCAGGGCCAGTGGGTGTTGGGTGAAAGCAACGGCTTTGCCGCGACGCTCTCTGCGATGCAGCTGACTATCTGGGTCGTCACTTTTCTGGCGATGCTGGCACTAACGCTGTTTATCCGCTACTCCCGTATGGGGCGCGCCTGCCGTGCCTGTGCGGAAGACCTGAAAATGGCGAGCCTGCTCGGTATCAGTACCGACCGTGTTATCTCGCTGACTTTCGTTATCGGTGCCGCGATGGCGGCGGTGGCCGGGGTGCTGTTGGGCCAGTTCTATGGTGTGATTAACCCCTATATCGGCTTTATGGCGGGTATGAAAGCGTTTACCGCTGCTGTGCTGGGCGGTATCGGCAGTATTCCGGGGGCGATGATCGGCGGCCTGATTCTCGGCATTGCCGAGTCGCTGACGTCTGCTTACCTCAGTACTGAATATAAAGATGTGGTCTCCTTTGCGCTGTTGATCGTGGTGCTGCTGGTGATGCCGACCGGGATTCTGGGCCGTCCGGAGGTGGAAAAGGTATGAAACTGCACACGCTGGTTAATGCCGTGGTATCGGCGCTGGTACTGCTGGTACTGGCGACATTCCTGATGGGGATGCAACTGAGTCTCGATGGAACCCGTCTGGTGGTGCATGGTGCGGAAAAAGTACGCTGGATGTGGATTATCGCTGCCTGCGCGCTGGTGTTCCTGTTTCAATTACTGCGTCCTGCCCTGGCGCAAGGGGTGAAGAAAGTTTCTGGCCCCGGTTTTGTGCTGCCGAGCTTTGACGGCAGCACGCCACGGCAAAAACTGCTGGCGCTGGCGTTGGTTATCGCCGCCGTCGTCTGGCCGTTCGTGGTGTCGCGCGGGACGGTGGATATCGCCACGCTGACCATGATTTACATCATTTTGGGCCTCGGCCTGAACGTGGTGGTGGGGTTGTCTGGTCTGCTGGTGCTCGGTTACGGCGGTTTCTACGCCATCGGCGCTTACACCTACGCGCTGCTGAGCCATTATTATGGCCTTGGCTTCTGGCAGTGCCTGCCGCTGGCAGGGCTAACGGCAGCGTTGTCCGGTTTCCTGCTCGGGTTCCCGGTACTGCGCTTGCGCGGTGACTATCTGGCGATCGTCACCCTCGGGTTTGGCGAAATTGTGCGTATCCTGCTGCTCAACAATACCGGTTTTACCGGTGGTCCGAACGGCATCAGCCAGATTCCGAAGCCGACGCTCTTCGGTCTGGAGTTTAACCGTACTGCGCAAGGCGGTTGGGATACGTTCCATCACTTTTTTGGCCTGCGCTACGACCCTAGCGACCGCATCATCTTCCTGTACATGGTGGCGTTGTTGCTGGTGGTGTTGACGTTGTTTGTCATCAACCGCTTGTTGCGCATGCCGCTGGGTCGTGCCTGGGAAGCGTTGCGTGAAGATGAAATTGCCTGCCGTTCGCTGGGGCTGAGTCCCACCAAAATCAAACTGACGGCGTTTACCATCAGTGCGGCATTTGCGGGTTTCGCCGGGACGCTATTTGCTGCTCGTCAGGGCTTTGTCAGCCCGGAATCCTTCACCTTTGTGGAGTCGGCGTTTGTGCTGGCTATCGTGGTGCTGGGCGGGATGGGCTCGCAGTTTGCGGTGATTCTGGCGGCTATCCTGCTGGTGGTATCGCGTGAGCTGATGCGTGACCTGAATGAGTACAGCATGTTGGTGCTGGGTGCGCTGATGGTACTGATGATGATTTGGCGGCCACAAGGGCTGTTACCGATGAAGCGTCCGCAGATAAAGCTGCAGGTTGGTAAGGTTGAGAAGAAGGAAGAGCAGGCATGAGCACGCAGCCATTATTGTCGGTCCGGGGCCTGATGATGCGCTTCGGCGGCCTGCTGGCGGTCAACAACGTCGAGCTGGATTTGCATCAGGGCGAGATAGTGTCGTTGATAGGCCCCAACGGTGCCGGTAAAACCACGGTATTCAACTGCCTGACCGGTTTCTATCGCCCGACTGGCGGCACCATTGTGCTGCGGGACCAGCATCTGGAAGGCTTGCCGGGACAGCAAATAGCCCGTATGGGGGTGGTGCGCACTTTCCAGCATGTGCGTCTTTTTCGCGAAATGACCGTGATTGAGAACCTGCTGGTCGCCCAACATCAGCACCTCAAAAGCGGGGTGTTCGCTGGTCTGTTAAAGACACCGGCGTTTCGCCGTGCCGAAGCGGATGCCCAGCAGCGTGCCGCTGTCTGGCTGGAACGTGTGGGTTTGCTCGAACTGGCGAACCGTCAGGCGGGAAATCTGGCGTATGGTCAGCAGCGTCGGCTGGAGATCGCCCGCTGCATGGTGACCCGCCCGGAACTGCTGATGCTGGATGAACCGGCTGCCGGTCTGAACCCGAAAGAAACGGAAGAGCTTAACGAGTTGATTATCGACCTGCGCGGCAATCATCAGGTTTCCGTGCTGTTGATTGAGCATGATATGAAGCTGGTGATGGGGATTTCTGACCGGATTTACGTGGTGAATCAGGGGACGCCGCTGGCAAACGGTACCCCGGCTGAAATTCGTAACAACCCGGATGTTATCCGTGCATATCTGGGGGAAGGATAAAACGTTATGTTGTCATTGAATCAGGTTTCTGCGCACTACGGAAAAATTCAGGCGTTGCATCAGGTCAGCCTGCATATCAATCAGGGTGAGATCGTGACGCTGATTGGCGCCAACGGTGCGGGTAAAACCACCCTGTTGGGCACACTGTGCGGTGAGCCGCGTGCCTCGCAAGGGTCTATCGTGTTCGACGGCAAAGACATTACCGACTGGCAGACGGCGCGCATTATGCGTGAAGCCATCGCTATCGTGCCGGAAGGCCGTCGGGTGTTTTCCCGCATGACGGTAGAAGAGAATCTGGCGATGGGCGGGTTCTTCGCCAGCCGTGAACAGTATCAGGAGCGCATTGCGCGTGTGTACGATCTGTTCCCTCGGTTGTTTGAGCGTCGCGCCCAGCGTGCCGGGACCATGTCCGGCGGTGAACAGCAAATGTTGGCTATCGGCCGAGCGCTGATGAGCCAGCCGCGTTTGCTGTTGCTGGACGAGCCTTCGCTGGGGCTGGCACCGATCATCATTTTGCAGATTTTCGACACCATCCAGCAGTTGCGCGAAGAAGGCATGACCATCTTCCTGGTGGAGCAGAATGCCAATCAGGCGCTGCGTTTGGCGGACCGCGGCTATGTGCTGGAAAACGGCCGAGTGGTGTTGGAAGACACCGGTGATGCTTTGTTAGCTAACGAAGCCGTGCGTTCTGCCTACCTTGGTGGTTAAATTACTGCTCACGTGAGACACCTCATCGGGCCGGGTTTTACCGGCCCGTTTTTCTACCATCTTTTTAAAAAAAATAAGTGAGATTTAACATGTCAACGGATGGGTTACTGGCGCAGCGCATGGCGCGCCTGAAAAGCTCCGCGATTCGTGAATTGCTCAAGCACAGCAAAATGGACGGCGTGATTTCGTTGGCGGGCGGCATTCCTTCTGATGCGTTATTTGATTTCCAGGGACTGAATGAAGCAACTCAACGGGCGATTACCGAGCAGCCAAAATCGGCGTTTCAGTATGGCCTGACCGAAGGCAGCCCGTTGTTGCGTGAGCGTATCGCTGAACTGTGTGCGCTGCGTGGCGTACAAACGCAGGCGCAGGACATTGTGGTGACGGCCGGTTCTCAGCAGGCGCTGGATCTGGTGATGCGAGCCACCGCCAACCCGCAGGATATCTTTGTGGTGGAGCGCCCGACCTATCTGGCGGCACTGCAAACGCTGCAACTGGCAGAAGCGCAGGTGATGTCGGTATCGTCTGACGAAAACGGCATGGTGGTGGATGAGCTGGCAGCACTGCTCGAAACCACGCGTATCAAAGGTGTCTACCTGGTACCGAACTTCGGTAACCCGAGCGGCGTTACCCTGAGCGACGCGCGTCGCCGTCAACTGGTGGCGCTGGCCGCCCGTCACGATTTCCTGATCGTAGAAGACGACCCATATGGCGAGTTGCGTTTCACCGAGGAGCGCCATGCCACGATTTACCAGTTGGCGAAAGAAGCCGGTCATGCCGACCGCGTGGTCTATACCTCGTCGTTTTCCAAAATTCTGGCACCGGGGCTGCGTTTAGGCTGGGCGATTCTGCCGGAATGGCTGCTGCATAACGTGGCGATTATCAAACAGGCCGCCGACCTGCATGCCAGCTCATTGTCCCAGACTATCGTGGAATTCTATCTGGGAAGTGGGCGCTTACCTGCACAGATCGATACCATCCGTCAGGCTTATCGCCGCAAAGGTGAACTGTTGTCTGAATTGATGGCGCATGAGCTGGGCGATGTGATGAGCTTCAACCAGCCCAAAGGCGGCATGTTCCTGTGGGCGCGTTTCCGTCAGTCGTTTGATACCACCGCCTGGCTGCAGAAAACGCTGGGACAAGGCGTGGTGTTCGTGCCCGGCGAGTTCTTCTTTGCCGATAAACCGGACCAGTCCACGCTGCGTTTGTCGTTTGCTACCGCAACCGAAGAGCAGATGCATGAGGCAGTGGCGCGTTTGCGTCGCGCGCTGTAACCAGCATCAGGCTGGGTACATTACTGGCCCACTATAGATGGGGTCGTCACACCACAGAGGGGACGTGCCACACGTCCCCTCTGTATAGGTATTACTGCTATGTATTACTGGGTGCATCACGGTATCAATGCATAATCAGACGGTGCTCGATGGGGGTATCAGCGATGTTAACCGGGTCGTTCATATCCAGCCGTTTGCGTGAAATAGTCTCTTCCACCACAAACACTTTGATCACGTCCACCAGGTGGGCCGCCTGCTGGTTCAGGCTATCGGTCGCGGTGGCTGATTCCTCTACCAGTGCCGCATTTTGGTGGGTGACCTGATCCAACTGTGCCACTGCCGTGTTGATTTGCGAGATCCCCAGTTGCTGTTCACTGGTCGAAAGACCGATCTCACCGATCAGTTCGGCAACCTGTTTGGTCTGTTGCAGGATATCGCTCATGGTGCTGCCTGCATGGGTGACCAAATCAGCCCCGGTTTCGATTTTTTGTACACTCTCCGTAATCAGGGTTTTAATGTCGTGTGCCGCGCTGGCGGCGTGCTGTGCCAGCGAGCGAACTTCACTGGCGACCACGGCGAACCCTTTCCCTTCTTCCCCGGCGCGGGCGGCTTCTACCCCGGCATTAAGCGCCAGGATATTGGTCTGGAAAGCAATGCTGTCGATAAGCTGGATAATATCAACAATCTTCTGGGAACTGCTGTTGATGTCGTTCATCACGCTGATGACATTGTTGACCATGTTATTGCCTTTATCGGCAGTACTGTTGGCGTTGTTGGCAAGCTCAGTCGCGTGATGGACGATTTCTACATTATGGCTGACCGCGTTGCTGATTTGCTCCATGGAGGCGGCGGTTTGTTGCAGGCTGGCGGCCTGTTCTTCGGTACGCTGGCTGAGATCGTTGGTTCCGCTGGCGATTTCGCTGGTTCCCATCGCGATCGCATAGCTACTCTGGCGCACCTGATCGACGATGTGGCTCAGGCTGCGGCGCATCATCTCAAGGGCAGCCAATAGACTGTGATTGTCGTTTTCCTGTAGCGGTATCGCCAGCGACAGGTTGCCTTGTGCTATTTGCCGGGCAATACGAGCCGCTTCTGCCGGTTCACCCCCGAGGGTGCCTTTGACATGACGGGTAATCAACCAGGAGATCAGCGCTCCGATCAGCATGGCAACGATCGCCAGAATAAACATGGTATTACCGGCACTGTCTGACAGATTTTCAGCGCTATCTGCCAGGTCGGTGGTGGCGGTTTTCTGATAGGTGACGATCTCATCAATAGCCGCAATCAGCTTGTCCTGCGCGGGTTGCATTTCGTTGAGGATGACATTGCGGGCTTCCTCATTACGATTAGATTGCGCCAGTGCGATGGCTTTGCTCAGTGCGGCGACAGCGTCGGGACGGACAATCGCAAGGTTATTTATCAGTTGCTGACCGGTTGGGTCACTGGACATTGCTTTTAATTTAGTGATGATCGCTGCATTTTTTTCCACGCTCTCATCGATTTTCTTTCTCTCCTGACTCATCTTGGTGACATCGGTCAGCATAACCATATTGCGCACGGAATTAGTTACGACGATCATATTATCCTTATAGGATTGTATGAGTAGTAATTTAACGATGCGGTTTTGGGAAAGTAACTGAATATCTGAGCTTAATTCTCGTAATTGTATTTTACCGAATGTAGCGACGAGAAATCCGATAATAATAACGACAGCAAAACCTGCGCCAATCATCGTATTGAGTTTCATGTGCTTTAATTTGTCCATATTTCCGTGCCTGTGTGTCAATGTCTTCGTTCACATGGGTGATGCAAAGAGCGGGTGCCAGAAAGTAAGGAATATCATCACCTTGTCATGATGACTGGCCGACTGATATACCTGCCGTAGTGCCGTGCAATTGCATTTCATATTGATATTCAATGCACATCCCATCGCTGGAAAATAAAAATAGTGTGCCGTCTCAGTCCATTAGCGTGGCTCAGTTATTTTATGATTTTGTATAGGGTTATCCGTACGGCGTATTTTCAAAAAAATATCGCAGCACAGTTTTATCCAGCAAAGGTCTATTATCTGGTGTCGGGCTATAACACCGTCGGCAGGCGTATAGAAAGAAAATTGAACAACATATCGTTGGTTGATGCCAGTCCGGCAGATGATGTCTTCCGTGGTAATACTTACTAGGCCGACACTATCAATATGGAAGCAAAATGAGGGTTTGTCTATAAAGGGCAGTGTTTATTTTTTTATTAAACTTCATTGGTGTGATTATTTTTATATTAATTCATTTTATTGCGAATGGATTAGGCTTAATTTATTGTTATTAATACCGTCTTTTTTCGCCTGTCTATCATATCGCTGTATAGCGGAGTAATAAGAAACGCTTTTGCCTGACGACGGTGTGGTGGTGAAGACGTACATGGCCTAAAGACTGTGGGTGTGGTGCCGTTATGTTTCAATATATGTCAGAAAATGTGGCTGATGGTGTGTGAATACCTCATGCTTCATTTTTGCTGATGAGTGATGACCGGCGCTGCATAGGACTTCGAATGACTTCTCCACTTTCTTTCAACCGTTCTGCCACAGGTACGTCAACGCAGAATGTCTGGACCGATAGTGACGCCAGTACGGCGCAAACCAGCACCGAAACCGAGACATCCCGCGAGCAGCCATCGTTGACGTCTGTGATGGTGCAATTCAGCGACGAGGTTCGTAAACGTATTGATGCCGCCATGCGGGTCAATATGAACAAGCTCAACAGTGCCGACCAGGATCTGGCGCGCGGACGTATTGAACAAATCAAACGGCGCATCCAGATGCTGAAGATGATGTTGCTGTCGCTGGCCGGCCAGTCGGTGCCTCCCGGTGTACTACGCGAGCTTCGCCAGTTGGCCGCAGAGCTGGGACAGGCGGCGAAAACACTGAGCGGAGGCAGCGGCGGGGCGGCTACCGGCTCGGCGGGAGGGGAAAATCAGTCTGGCGTGGCAGCAGAAAGCGGTGGTGGTGCATTGTCCACAGCCACAGCAGCAACCACCACCACCTCTGCCGCTGGTGCCTCTGCTGAATCGCCGACTCAGGGCGCAGGGGAGCGTACTGCGGGCGTGCCATCGACGGCAAAAAGTGGTGAGGGCGACACTTCTGCACAGGAAGCGAAGCAATGGCAGGACGTGGCCGCCGCGTTTATCGAGCGCAGTGCCGGTTCGACGCAGCGGCGGGCAGATGCGAAGTCAATACAGGATGCCGTTCGCGAGCTGAAGTCGTTACTCTCGATGGTGAAAAATGCGAGCAAAAACGGCGACAAAGAAGCCCAGAAGCAGATTCAGGCTATAAATCAGTATATTGCCGATATCGAGAAGACGGTGCAGTCGATGAACATGACGGGAGGGGCGGACATCAGCGTCGATCTGTCTGTCGGCCCGGCGGGCAATGTCTCGATTGATGTGCAGGTCTGAGCGTCACACGGCAGCATGATTCGGGGAGTCGGCATGCTGTCCTCCTCCCCGAAGATAGGGTTAATCGCCTTATGCCGTGGTTATCGTGACGCTAATGCCAGAGGCAAGGCGACGTTATCAGGCGATGGGCGTCGGGTCTGGCCAGCATGACTGACAAGGATGAATGCATTCACCAACTGCACCAGATGGCTGGCCTGAGCGTTCAGGCTCTCCGCCGCGCTGGCGGATTGTTCTACCAGCGCCGCGTTTTGCTGAGTCACCTGGTCGAGCTGGCTGACCGCCTGATGAATCTGGCCGATGCCGGATTCCTGCTCACCGGTGGTGACCCCAATCCCATTAATTAATTCAGCAACATGCCGCGCCTGAGAGACGATCTCCCCCATGGTGACACCGGCATGGCTGACACGACGAGAGCCGCTTTCTACTTTCTCCATACTTTCGGTGATCAGTGCCTTGATTTCCCGGGCGGCGGACGCGGAACGTTGCGCCAGTGAGCGTACTTCTCCGGCTACTACCGCAAAGCCACGGCCTTGCTCACCGGCACGCGCCGCTTCCACCGCGGCGTTCAGTGCCAGAATGTTGGTCTGGAAGGCAATACTGTCGATGACGCTGATGATATCGCCGATTTTTTGTGAGCTGCTGGTGATCTCTTGCATGGTGCAAATCACGTCGCTCACTACCTCACTGCCTTTGGCAGCCGTCTGGCTGGCGGCGTTGGCCAGCAGGGCGGCTTCACGCACGGTTCCGACGTTTTGATGAATCGTCTGGCTCATCTGCTCCATCGACGCGGCGGTTTGTTGCAGGCTGGCGGCCTGCTCTTCGGTACGCTGGCTGAGGTCTGCGTTGCCGATGGCGATTTGTTGCGACCCGGTGGCGATAGACTCGCTGCTCTGGCGTACCTGACTGACGATGTGGCTGAGGTTGTCGCGCATGGTATGCATGGCGGCCAGCAGGCTGTACTGGTCGTTGGCCTGTAACTGCACTTCTACCGCCAGGTTGCCTTGTGCCACCTGTTGGGCGATATGTGAGGCATAGGCTGGCTCACCGCCCAGTTGCCCTTTCACCTGACGGGTAATCAGCCAGGCGACCAGTACACCCAACAGTGCACTGATGGCGGTGACTATCAACAACAGGCTACCGGCGTCGCGAGCATCCGCCATGAAATGCCGGGACATCTCGACCGTGTCATTCTTGTGTTCCGTTATCATGGTATCCATCACGTTGAACAGCGTGGACTGCGTGCTCAATAGCTCACCCAGAATTAACGCACGGGCCTGTTCTTGCTGGCCGTTCATGCTCAGTTCCATGACTTTTCGTACCGCATTGGAATAAGGCGGACGTGCCTGATTCAACTGCGTCAGCAATTCCCGTGATTTTTTCAGCTTCAGTTTTTCATCCAGCAACCTGAGCAGGCTGTTATTCCGTTCGATAAGTGTGTCGAGTCGGCGCTTTTCCTGCGTGAGAAGCGTGGTGTCAGTTTGTATTGCGCTTTCCCGAATGATTCGGGCGGCGGCATTGAAGTTATCTTTAATTTCCTGCATGGCAATCAGGTTATTCAGGCGAATATTGGACAGGTAATCCAGATTATTGCCCACATGAATCAACTGGCTGCGCCCGAAAATGGCTACGGTAAAACCGATCAGAATGACCAGTATAAAACCGGATCCGAGCATAGTGCCGAGCTTCATATTTTTTAGTATCTGCATCGTGTGCCTTATTTTATTTTGGTGTTGCCGTCATGCATGAATATGCATTCCCTGGAATGAAACAAAAGTACCCGTCATACTTCCGATGGCAGGCGTGCTGTCCTGCCACTCGAGTGTGTGGGATATCGGTGGTAAAGACGGTGGATGTAACCTCACCGGCGAAACAACCTGTGCGAATTGATTTCAACTTGTTATCGTTGAGTTGCGAAATGATTTTTTAGTTAATTAACTTTTTAACAAAATCTATCCACTGTTTTAACCGACATGACAGATAACGTGCAGGCGAAATAAAGGCAGGTGGTTGATAGGGCGATAGAAATCGCTTTTGCTCACGGTTTAACAGGAGTAAACCCAGTGGGTATAAAGGGGGAAGTGGCGTTTTTTTCCACTTCCCCAGGGCCTCATCAGTAAGGCCGGTAGAGAGGTTAGTGTGGCGTCAGCGCCAGCCGCAAATCGCTACGGGGGCGGTACGCGACCTGTTCATGTGGCTGATGATGTTCAGTCACGACGAACACATTCATCAATTGCACCAGATGGCGGGCCTGGTCGCTCAGGCTTTCAGCGGCACTGGCCGATTCTTCCACCAGTGCGGCGTTCTGCTGAGTCACCTGATCGAGCTGGTTGACCGCCTGATTAATCTGACTGATGCCGGACTCCTGTTCAGTAGTCGTCACACCGATCTCTTTGATTAATTGGGCAACGCGGTGTGCCTGCGTCACGATATCATCCATGGTCGTCCCGGCGCTGCCGACCAGTTGGGCACCGCTTTCTACCTGCTCCATGCTTTCGGTAATCAATTCCTTGATTTCCTGGGCGGCGGAGGCAGAGCGTTGTGCCAGCGAACGTACTTCACCGGCCACGACCGCAAAGCCCCGGCCTTGCTCACCGGCACGGGCCGCTTCCACCGCGGCGTTCAGTGCCAGGATGTTGGTCTGGAAGGCGATACTGTCGATGACACTGATGATATCGCCGATTTTGCGCGAGCTGGCGCTGATGCCAT
The DNA here is from genome assembly GCF_020406815.2 of Dickeya oryzae. NCBI lineage: Bacteria > Pseudomonadati > Pseudomonadota > Gammaproteobacteria > Enterobacterales > Pectobacteriaceae > Dickeya > Dickeya oryzae. The sequence goes on along the minus strand of NZ_CP162670.1, from coordinate 4,562,467 downwards.
CCATCGTGCGGATAACATTGCCCACCACGTCACTGCCCTTAGCCGCGGTATCGCTGGCATGTGCTGCGAGCTGGGCTGCCTCTCGCACCGTTTCACCATTCTGGCGGATGGTCTGGCTAATTTGCTCCATGGAGGCGGCGGTTTGTTGCAGGCTGGCGGCCTGCTCTTCGGTGCGACTGCTCAGGTCGGTATTGCCCATGGCGATTTGCTGAGAACCGGTGGCAATCGATTCGCTGCTCTGGCGTACCTGACTGACGATATGGCTGAGGCTATCACGCATCGTGCGCATGGCCGCCAGCAGGCTGTGCTGGTCGTCGGTTTTGAGCATCACATCCACTGACAGATCGCCCTGCGCCACCTGTTGGGCAATGTGTGAAGCATAAGCGGGTTCGCCACCCAGTTGCCCTTTAATACGGCGGGTAATACTCCAGGCAATCAGGCTACCGACGAGGGTAATCAATACCGCCAGCGAGAGCATGATGACACCGGCGTTGACCGCCTGAGACTGCGAATTGTCAGCCGTCACAGTGGTGGCGTTTTTCTGGTAAGCCAGCATGGTGTCGATGATCTTAAAGAGCGAATCCTGAGCACGGCGTACATCAGTGATAATCAGTTCTCTGGCTTCATCGTCTTTATTCGCTAGCCCTTTTTCGAGCGCTTTTCTGAGCGCTTCCTCATAAATCGGGCGGTATTGGTCAAGCTGAGCAATCATCGCTTTCTGTTCAGGGGTATTCGCGACGTTATGGAGTGTTGCGATAATCTCGTTATTTCTGGGGGCCATATTATCAAGGCGCTGTTTTTCTAACGCCATTTGCTGTGGTTCAGAGAGCAACACGATATTCCTGATAACCCGGGCAGCAATATTCAGGTTGTCTTTGTATTCCTGTATCAACAGTAAATTGGTGATGCGCTTTTTGGATAATGTCTGAATATCTGTGCCGAGCTGGCGTAATTGCAGTTGACCATAAATTGCCACCAGAAAACCGATGACGATAACCATCGTGAACCCAATACCTAACATAGAGCCTAATTTTATGTCTTTAAAAAAACGCATAACGTCACCTTTTTATATAAGCTGTATTTTATCCCTGATATATATCCGAACTATTTCGGGTATAAATATTGGCTTCCGTAGCGTATTTCAGGCAATAACAAGACCGCTGGCGAAATAACGTCGTCAGGGAAACGCTGGCCTGCGGGTGATAATTAAACCGTTAATGTGCTAATTTATTAGCAGCTCTAATTAAACTCAAGGTGTGTACGACATTGTGCATTCAGGTATTTAACTACCTGAAAAGGATTGCTCTTCCTGAACGAATTGCAGTATGTCGGGTTTTTTTGCGTTTGTCGATAAATGTAATAAAAATTTTTATTATTGTTTACTGAATTGTTATTGATGTAATTATATTCATTTTATTAATGAAGGTTTCAGGATGTATATCTGAATAAAAACATATTTTTTATAATGGTATTGCCGTGGGAAGGGTATTTGGCGTGCTAACCCCAGCAAAATAGACGCGCGTTAATACACATACGCTGTCAGATAGTGACCCTAGGGCTGAGGCACAAAAAAACCGCCACGGTGACGTGGCGGTTGGAGGATTACGGTTCGTCGTGTTGTCGGGCTTAGAACTGTTCCCAGTCGTGGTTATTGCTTCTGCTCGCCAGCGCGGGTTTCAGGGCCGGTTTAAAGGTGGCCGGTTTTTTTAACGCCGGTTTAGCCTGTGGCTGACGGCGCGGCGATGGAGACGGCGACGGTGTGGCCGAGGCGTGTGCAATGTTAAACACACTCATCAGTTCCACCAGCTTCGCGGCCTGTTCGCTCAGGCTTTCAGCGGCACTGGTCGATTCTTCCACCAGCGCGGCGTTTTGCTGGGTGACGCTATCCAACTGGGTGATGGCCTGGTTGATTTGCGAGATACCGGATTCCTGTTCCTGCGTGGTGACGCCGATTTCGCTAATCAGGTCGGCCACATGCTGCGCCTGAGTCACGATATCCGTCATGGTTTCACCGGCATGTGACACCAGTTGAGAGCCGCTTTCTACTTTTTCCATGCTGGTGGTGATGAGCTCTTTAATTTCGCGGGCAGCAGACGCTGAACGTTGTGCCAGTGAGCGAACTTCCCCAGCGACCACCGCAAAACCGCGTCCTTGTTCACCGGCGCGGGCCGCTTCTACCGCGGCATTGAGCGCCAGGATGTTGGTCTGGAAGGCGATGCCGTCAATCACGGTAATGATGTCGCCAATCTTACGGGAACTGGTGCTGATGTCGCCCATGGTGGCGATAACATCGCGTACCACATCGTTACCTTTGGTCGCCGTCTGGCTGGCCGCGCTGGCAAGCTGGGCGGCTTCGCGCACGGTGTCGCCATTCTGGCGGATAGTCTGGCTAATCTGCTCCATCGAGGCGGCGGTTTCTTGCACGCTGGCGGCCTGCTCTTCGGTACGGCGGCTCAGGTCGTTGCTGCCGATGGCGATTTCACTGGAGCCGGTGGAAATTGAGGCGCTGCTGTCGTGTACCTGATGGACGATATCACTCAGTTTGGCACGCATGTCGCCCATGGCAGCCAGCAGGCTGGTGGTATCCCCGGCTTGCAGTTCGACGTTGATGGCCAGGTTGCCGTTGGCAATCTGACGAGCGATATCGGAGGCATACGCCGGTTCGCCACCCAACAGCTTTTTGATACGGCGGGTAATCGACCAGGCGATCGCAATACCCAGTACTGTCGACATGGCGGTGAGTACCAGCATCAGGAAACCGGCATTGCGTGCGGCGTCGCTGGCCTCGTCAGCCGACTGACGGGTGTCGCTTTTCTGGTAGCTCACCATCTCGTTAATGGCTTTGAAGTAATTTTCCTGCGCCGGTTTGACTTCATTGGTGATGACGGCTTTGGCTTCCTCCAGCTTGTTGTTCAGGCTGAGCGCAAGGGCTTTTTGCGTGGCCGCCAGGCTGGCAGGGCGAGCCTGATTGATTCCCTCAAACAGCGATTTTTCTTTGGGGCTGATAGCCAGCTCGCTGATGCGTTTAATCACCTCGCTGTTTCGTGCAATGGTTTTGCTAATTTGCTGCTTATATTGTTCCACCTGATCCGGTGCGGTGAATAATGTCAGCTCGCGTACCACAATCGCGATACTGTTCAGGTTATCTTTTAACTCCTGCACCAGCAGTAATCCTTCCAGTTGGTCGCTGGCCAGTTCGTGGACATTGCTAGCTTGATGGCGTAATTGAAGCTGCCCATAGCCAGAGACGAAAAAGCTGATGCCCAGTACGATGGCAAAACCTGCGCCCAGCATAGTGGCAAGTTTCATATTCTTCAGAATGCTCATGGTGTATCCCCCGAATGTTGTTTTTAATCACGACAAACCGGTGCGTGTTACCCGTCATTCTTCATGTTGCAGCGTTATTTTCTGCCTTGCCGCAATATGAATGATTACGGGCATAAGAAAGAACGAATACCAAAGTCGCCAGGTTATTTGTGATGTCGAGGGTTAATCTAATCGATGAGCCTTTGTTATATCTTAAGATGTGAAATAAATTTTATTAATTGTGATTTTATTTTTTTAATCTTTATTAATCATGATGTTATGTTTTAATTTTTATTTTGTTTGGTGGCGGGAAATAATAATAATCATGTGCGTTATTTTATATGAGGTGATGAAGTATAAACCTGGGGAAATCATTTTCAAAAAAATGCGTATCGTTGTGGATATACGACAGCGGCTGATAATAGACCCCGTTATTAATCGTGGTGTCAGGTATTTTTAATCGGGATAGCCCGCCACGTTGCCGTGGCGGTGTCAGGACAAAAGGTGCTTAGAACTGTTCCCAGTTGCTGTTGCTGCCGGTGTCGTTTGCCAGTGCCAGTCTGGACGGCGCTAATTTATGCGCTGACATTCCCGGTTTCTGCAATGAAGGGGGCTGCTGCTGACCAAAGGTATTCTGAATCGTGAAGATACTCATCAGTTCCACCAGTTTTGCCGCCTGATCACTCAGGCTGTCGGCGGCACTGGCTGACTCTTCCACCAGCGAGGCGTTCTGCTGGGTGACCTGATCGAGCTGGTTGACCGCATCGTTAATTTGCGAAATACCGGATTCCTGCTCATGCGTGGTCACACCGATTTCACCGATCAAATCCGCGACATGGCGCGCCTGCTTCACCAGCTCGTCGATGGTGGAACCGGCTTCGCTGACCAGTACCGAGCCCACTTCCACTTTTTCGACGCTGGCGGTAATCAGTTCCTTGATCTCTTTAGCCGCGGAAGCAGAACGCTGCGCCAGGTTTCTGACTTCACCGGCCACGACGGCAAAGCCGCGGCCTTGTTCACCGGCACGGGCCGCTTCCACTGCTGCGTTGAGGGCCAGAATATTGGTCTGGAAGGCAATGCCATCAATGACGCTAATAATGTCGCCAATTTTGTGCGAGCTGTGGGAGATCTCTTCCATGGTGCGAACGATGTTACTGACGGCCTCGCCGCCTTTGGCGGCGGTTGAGCTGGCCGATTGCGCCAGTGTGCTCGCCGTACGCACGGTATCGCCGTTCTGGCGGATGGTCTGGCTCATCTGCTCCATTGAGGCGGCGGTCTGTTGCAGGCTGGCGGCCTGCTCTTCGGTACGCTGACTCAGGTCGGTACTGCCGGCGGCAATTTCGCTGGCACCGGTGGCGATGGATTCACTGCTCTGGCGCACCTGGGTCACTATCTGCCCCAGTTTCTGCCGCATTTCGTTCATGGCGGCTAACACGCTATTGCTATCGCCTGAGCGCAGTTCAACCTGAAAAGCCAGATTGCCGTCGGAGATTTTCTGTGCCACCGCAGCGGCATACGCTGGCTCGCCACCCAACTGGCCTTTTACTGTACGGGTGATAAGCCAGGCGGTCAGCGCACCGAGTACGGCGGCGGCCAGCGCCAGCGCCAGCATGAGCGAGCCATCGGAACGGGCATCACGCATCGAGCTTTCAACCACATTCATGGTGACTTTCTTTTGGAAGTCGAGCATGTTGTCCAACGCCTTGAACACGCCGTTTTGGGCGGTTTGCATGTCGTTAAGGATCAAGTCACGCGCCTGAGTGCGTTGTTCCTGCTGGGTGGACATCCCCAGTGCGACGGCTTTATTAAAGGCTTGCAGATAAGCCGGACGCGCCAGCGTCAATTGGTTGAGTTGGTCGCGTGTTTCCGGCGTATCCAGCCGTTCGGAAAGCTGTTTGAGCACCTCGGTGTTACGCGCGATCTGCCGGTCTATCTGCTGCTTTTCAGCCGCGATACGCTCGGGGTCGTTACTGAGCGCGATATTGCGCACCAGACGGGAATTGGTATCGAAGCCGGTTTTGGCTTCCTGAATCAACATCATATTGGTGAGGGTCGTAGAGGAGAGGTGATCAATGTCATCACCGAGTCCCACCAGTTGGGTTCGGCCGAAGGTCGCGACCAGCAAACCGATTACGATGACCAGGGCGAATCCAGCACTCAGCATGGTGCCCAGCTTCATTTTTTTTAGCGCGTTCATAGATGTCCTTAACGTCGTGTATTCCATGTATTATTTTTACCTCGTCCAGGAGGTTAAATAGTTCTGAGTGTGTATCATTCAGGTTGATTCTATTTCATATGAATATTTCTGTGAGCTAGCCGACAATTCTCCTGTTTATTACCTGTATTCTATGAATAGATAAGATGATGTTTTATAAGAGCCAGTAACATGGATCGTTGAAATCAATGAGTAACGTAAAATAAGCCTTAAATAAAATTAGCCATAGCTGTGCTGGTTAATAAGAGTAAGGAATATAGTTTGATTTGTCGAATGTAAAGTGCGAAAGGTCAAATAAAACACCACCTGATCAGCTCAGATGGTGTTTTTGCAATTCTGGTCGTACTTTTACAGTTTTACGTTAAAGAAAGGAAAGAATGCAGAAGTAAGAAATGATACCTATCAAATAATAAACCACAGCATCTGAATAATGACGAAACCCACCAGACCCATCACCGTGGTCAGTACCGTCCAGGTTTTCAGACCGTCGGCGACCGACAGCCCCAGATAGCGGGTGACCACCCAAAAACCGGCGTCATTGACGTGGGACAAGCCCAGCCCACCAAAGCAGGCGGACAACGTGACCAGCACCAACTGCATGTGACTCATGCCACCGACCGCCTGACTCAGTAAGCCACTGGTGGTGATGATGGCAACGGTGGCGGAGCCTTGCGAGGCACGCAGCGCCAGCGAGATGATAAAGGCGGCTGGAATGATGGGCAGATGAATGGCGGTCAGGGATTCGGCCAGCGCTTTGCCGACGCCGGATTCCACCAGTACCTTACCAAAGGCACCGCCAGCGCCCGCGACCATGATCACCGCGGCGGAGGTAGGAATGGCGGCACTCATCACATCACTGATTTTGTCTTTCGACCAGCCGCGACGCAGTGCCAGAAAATAGGTCGCCAGTGCCAGGGCAATCAGCAGGGCAACCGCCGGTGTGCCCGCCAGTACCATGGCTTTACGCAGCAGGTTGTCGGCAGGCAGGGTGGCAGCGGCAATGGTGCCCAGCAGAATAATGCCAATAGGGATAACGATCAGGCTGGCTATCAGGCCAGCGCCGGGGACCGCTGGATGGCTGGGCAATAGACCGGATTCCGGTAATGTGCTGGGTTCCGGTTTGGATAACTGCATCTGTTCCAGTACTTCAATCGATAACGCATAGTGGCGGCGGTTCATGCTACGAGCGGTAAAGTAGCCAACAATACTGGCCGGAATCGCGATGGCGATACCGACTATCATCAGCCAGCCGATGTCGGCACCCAGCATGGCACCCGCCGCCGCTGCGCCCGGGTGGGTCGGCAGCGCGACATGTACTGCCAGCATCACCCCTGCCATTGGCAGGCCGAATTTTAGCGGTGAAACATGGGCGACTTTACTGAACCCGTAAATAATGGGGACCACGATAATAAACCCGACTTCAAAAAACACCGGGATACCCAGAATAAACGCGGCCATGGTCAGCGCGGCCACGGTGTGTTTGGGGCCAAGGCTGCGGGTAAAGCGCTGTGCCAGAGATTCTGCGCCGTTGGAGGCTTCGATCATGCCGCCCAGCATCGCGCCAAGACCAATGATGATCGTGATGGAGCCCAGTAAACCGCCCATGCCGCCGGTGATGGCTTTCATGATGTTATCGACCGGAATACCGGTAGCGAGCGCCACCATGAAACTGACAACCAGCAGCGCAACAAAAGGATGAACTTTGGCCTTGATGACCATCAGCAGCAGAATCAGGACGCCAGCGATGGCGATGGTAAGCAACAGCGCGGTAGACATAGGTTATCCTCGCAATGGGGGAAAGCGGTTATTAATGTCGTTATGTGTTATATACCCGTCATACGTTAAGTTGCCGGTGTGTTGGCTGCGTTCTTTCTGCAACTCAAATTATTTAGGGTATAAATAAGGGTGTCCCACGAATGTCTGGCGGCAATATATCTGCGTCATTTTTCGTAAAAAATGCATCGCAGAGGTCACTATGCCGCCATTACTTCTTCAGGAAGCGTATTTTAAAATTTATCCCTGGTGGCAAGGCCACGGTGATAATGAATTCGGTTATTTCATTCGGCTATGACAATAGATAAGGTTTTATCCAGGCCAATCCGGCTTCGGTATTGCCACGTGGGTTATATTCACATCCAATCCAGCCGGAATAACCTATTTTGTCTAATTCATCGAAAATAAATGGATAGTTTATTTCCCCTTCATCCGGTTCATGACGACCTGGTACCGCCGCAATTTGAATATGACCATAGCGCCCTTTCATTTCGTGCAAAATATGCGTCAGGTTACCGTCGACAATTTGTGCGTGATACAGATCGACCTGCACCATCACGTTGCTGCGGTCTATACGGTTGACCATATCCAACGTCTGATATTGGCTGGCGAGGAGATAGCGTGGTTTGAGGCCAGGATTTAACGCTTCCAGCATTACGGTGATGCCGTAGGGCGCAAACAGATCGGCGGCGTAGCGAATATTGTCGATGTAGGTTTGTTGGCAGCGCTGAATATCGGCATGTTCGGGTATTACGCTTGCCATAATATGCACCGACGGACACTGCAGTGCGATGGCGTATTCCAGCGCGAGCTGAATATCACGACGAGCGTCATCTACCCGCTCAGGCAGTGCGGTAACGCCCCATTCTCCGGCGGCAACGTTGCCTGGCGCGGTATTAAATAATACCTGTTGCAGTCCATGCTGCTTTAATTTCTCCGCCAGCAGGTCGGCGGGATAGTCATAGGGAAACAGAAATTCAACGGCCTTGAACCCGGCCTGCGCAGCGGCCTGAAAACGGTCCAGAAAAGGCAGTTCGGTAAATAGCGTAGAAAGATTGGCGGCAAATTTCGGCATGATTAACTCCGTAATTCGGCAATTTCTTCATCCGTCAGATAACGGATGCGTCGGTCACCAAGAATAAAAATCAGTCTGGCGGTTTCTTCCAGCTCTTCCATATTGTCTGCGGCGGCCCGCAGGTCTTTGCCGGTCACAACCGGCCCGTGGTTGGCCAGCAGAAACGCCCGGTAATGCGGAGCAAGGCGGGCGAGGTCTTCCCCCAGCCGGGCATCGCCAGGGCGATAATAGGGCACCAGCGGGACAGTCCCTACCCGCATCACGACATAGGGTGTAAACGGTCGGATCACATCCTGCGTATTCAGTCCTTCCAGACAAGATAACGCGGTGAGGTAAGCACTATGCAAGTGGACCACGGCGCGGCAGTCGGGGTTATTCAGATACAGTGCCCTGTGAAAGCTCACCTCTTTAGACGGTTTGTCACCCGATAACCATTCGCCGTTCAGGCTGACTTTGGATAAGCGCTCAGCCTGTAACTCTCCCAGACACGAGCCGGTAGGGGTGGCGAGCAGGTTGCCGTCTTCCAGCAGCAGCGACAGATTACCGGCCGAACCGGTGGCATAGCCGCGCTGAAAGAACGAGGCACCCAGCCGCACCATCTCTTCGCGGGCCTGCTTTTCACTTGAGGTGATATGTTCGCTTTGTTTGCTCATGCACTCAGTTCCTATTGTTAACGCATTGAGGGTGACGAGGGATGCTGGGCGCGGGCAAAAAAGTTTTCATCGCCGAAGTTGCCAGACTTGAGCGCCAGCGACAGTGGGTGATCCACCGAGGTGACCCACGGCACGCCGGGCGAAATCGTAGGGCCGATGTGGAAGGCGCGAATGCCAAGCGTTTGTACGACGATGCTGGAGGTTTCGCCGCCCGCGATGATAAAGCGGTGGAAACCCGCAGCCTGCAAGTGTGCCGCCACGCTGGCGAACAGGGTTTCCACCGCGCGGCTGCTGGCGGCGGCACCATATTGTTGTTGAATAGCACTCAGCGCCTGCGGTTCAGCGGTAGCAAACAGCAGGGGGGCCAGCGTGTCATCCCGATGGGCGATCGCCCAATCGGCGAGTTCACGGGCGTAACGTTGCAACCCGGCTTCGCTTGCCAGACAGCGCGCGACATCCACTGCCTGACTGGCCGCCTGCTGGCGATAACACGCCACCTGTTGGTTGGTCATCACTGAACAGGAGCCGGAAAGCACCACGGCCGGGCCGGGTTGCGGCTCGCCCGCCTCCGTTGCCGGGCATGAGTCGGCACCGGCCCAGACGCGCGCCAGTCCTATCGCCAGCCCGGAACCACCGGTGACCAGCTTCATCGTTCGCAGCGCCTCGCCCTGCGTCAGTAAATGCTGCTCGTTTAGGGTGTCTAACACCGCGTAGCGGCAGCCTTGTTCACGCAGTTGCGCCAGTTGCTGTTGCACCGCCATGCTGCCTTGCTCCATCACACGATAAGGCACCAGTCCACAACGTCCGCGCGCCTGACGTTCCATCAGCCGTAACAGGCTGCTGTCGGTCATGGGTGTCACCGGGTGATGGCGCATACCGGAATCGGATAACAGCTGATCCATCACAAACAGGTGCCCCAGATACACGGTGCGACCGTTGACCGGCAGCGCCGGAGAAATCACAGTCATCGATTCGCCCAGCGCGTCCAGTAGCGCGTCGGTCACCGGGCCGATATTACCGTTTGCCGTGCTGTCGAAGGTGGAGCAGTACTTGAAGTAAAACTGCTGACAATGCTGTGCCTGTAACCATGACAGAGCGCTCAGGGAATCGTCGATAGCTTGCTGCACCGGACAGGATCGCGACTTGAGGCTGATGACCACCGCCTGCGCCTGCACCTGATAATCCGCCGTCGGTACGCCGTTGAGTTGTACCGTCGACAGGCCGTTTTGCACCAGAAAGCTGGCGATGTCGGTGGCACCGGTAAAATCATCTGCGATGACGCCCAGGGTAATCATGCGTCCTCCCGTTGTTGTGGTAATCCTTGTTGTGGCAGTTCGATACCACTGAAAATCTTGATCACCGCGCTGTCGTCCTCTTTGCCGAAACCGGCGTTGCTGGCAGCGGTAAACATGTTGAACGCGGTGGAGGCCAGCGGTAGCGGGAAGTGCAACGATTTGGCCGTGTCGGTAACCAGTCCCAGATCCTTGACGAAGATATCGACGGCAGATTTTGGTGTGTAGTCACCCTCTACCACGTGTTTCATGCGGTTTTCGAACATCCAGGAATTACCCGCGGCGTGGGTCACCACGTCATACATTACTGACAGCGGGATACCGGCGCGGGCGGCCAACGCCATCGCTTCGGCACCGGCGGCGATATGTACGCCCGCCAGCAACTGGTGGATGATTTTTACTGTCGCGCCGAGGCCAATCTCTTCTCCGATACGGTACACCTTGCCCGCGACGGCATTCAGCACCGGTTCGAGTTTCTCAAACGCTTCATGGCTGCCGGATGCCATGACCGTCATATCGCCAGCAGCGGCTTTGAGAGCACCGCCAGACACCGGCGCATCCAGCATCAGTAATTGGTGTTCCGCCAGTCGTTCGGCAATGCGTTTGGCGTCCTGCGCTGAAATGGTGGAAGACACCATGACTGCGGTGCCCGGTTTTAGCTGTGCGGCGACATTGGCCTCGCCAAACAGAATGCTGTTGACCTGTGCGGCGTTGACCACCAGCAACACGACCGCATCGAGCTGTGCGGCAAAGTGGTCGATCCTGCTGTCGGCTTGTTCTGCACCTTCCTGACGCAGCCGCTCTAGCGCGTGCGGGTTGATGTCTACGCCGTAGGTGGTCAATCCGGCGCGGATACAGGAGACGGCGGCACCGAATCCCATGGAGCCGAGGCCGATCACGGCGACAGCATACTGTGCGGGGGTCTGTGGGTTCATAGGGCTTTCTCTGTTAATTTTAGTGATATTTTGTTGTGATGTGTTAAATGTAGGCGCTTGTTAGCGCTAATGCGGTGATTGATATCACACAAATTAACATTGATAGGAAGACGACGTGAATCGGGTGACGGGGCATGAGGTGGCTATATTGGCGAATGTTGCGCTCTGTTGCGGGTGGATGTCGGTGAGCGCATAGTTTGCGACGTGAATTTATGATAATTATCGCGCTCGGCACAGGGTGAAATCACAATAGTTATCACAGCAATTAACAGGAGTGGGGAGTGATACCGGTAGAACGCCATCAAAAGATTTTGTCACTGATTACTGAACGTGGAGTGGTCAGCATCAGTGAGCTGACGGACATGCTGGGCGTATCGCACATGACAGTGCGGCGGGACGTACAAAAGCTGGAGCAGGATGGATTGTTGCTCAGTGTGTCGGGCGGGGTACGTTCGCCAGAGCGTCTGGCGATGGAACCTTCTCATCAGGATAAGTCAGTGATGTTCAGCCAGCAGAAAGAGGCGATTGGTCGGCTGGCAGCGCAGCAGATCCCGCACAACAGTTGCATTTATCTTGATGCGGGCACCACCACGTTGTCGCTGGCGCGCCAGTTGGCAGAGCGGGATGATTTACTGATTGTGACCAATGATTTCGCCATCGCCGCGTTGCTGATCGAATCCAGCCAGTGCCGCATGATCCACACCGGTGGCACCCTGTGTCGGGAAAATCGCTCCTGTGTTGGCGAGGGGGCGGCGTTGGCTCTGCGTAACCTGATGATTGATATTGCTTTCGTTTCTGCTTCCTCATGGAGCCTGCGTGGCTTGTCTACCCCTAACGAAGACAAGGTATCGGTGAAACGGGCAATTATCGAGGCCAGCAGTAAACGCATCCTGCTCAGTGACGCCTCTAAATATGGCCGTATCGCGACCTGGATTGCCACGCCGATAACGGTATTCGACAGCATCATTACTGATAACGGGCTACCCGTCGCCGCCAGAGACGCACTGGGGAAGATGGGGGTAACGGTGATGGTGGCTTAGTGAGGCTGGCCTGCGTGATGGGGAGTCGCCGCTATTTTTCAGGTCACAGACGTGCTGGCGGCGGCTCACGTTTTGCGGTGCCGTTTTTTTGTGCTCAGAAGAGAGGGATCATACCGAACAGGGCTGACGGTTACGGTAATGATTCTCAACAACATACTGATTAAAAAATAAAATTCGGTTACTGACCTTTCGACCTTCCCCGTTTTCCTTTTCGCCAGTGCAATCGTATGCACTTGTCATGGTGTTGTCATATTAGGGTTATTTTTCTGTCATCTGCGCGTGTCATGTTACCTGCCGAATATAAAACGCGCTTTTTCGCTCATGGCGCTAACAACGAATCCGTACTCGCAATCGATCAGTACTTATAAACGATCCGTACTTACAGCAGTACTCACCATGATCTCAGGAGACAGCATGTTTCAGCACGCTATCCGTAAAACTGCCGCCGTCGTCATTATGGCGTTAGCCGCCAGCGCACAGGCGCAGGCCGCTACCGAAGTCCAGTTCTGGCATTCAATGGAAGGGGAACTGGGCAAGACCGTGAATTCTCTGGCTGACCGCTTCAACCAGACACACAGCGATGTCAAAATCGTGCCGGTGTACAAAGGCAACTACGAGCAGAGCCTGGCAGCGGGTATCGCCGCGTTTCGTAGCGGTAACGCCCCGGCTATCCTGCAGGTGTATGAAGTCGGTACGGCGACCATGATGGCCAGCAAGGCTATCAAGCCGGTCTATCAGGTCTTCAAAGACGCGGGCGTGCCGTTTGATGAGAGCATTTTCGTGCCGACCGTTTCCGGTTATTACTCCGATGCCAAAACCGGTCACCTGCTGTCCCAGCCGTTTAACAGCTCGACGCCGGTGCTGTATTACAACAAAGACGCCTTCAAAAAAGCCGGTCTGGACCCAGAGCAGCCGCCGAAAACCTGGCAGCAGATGGCTGATTACACCGCTAAGCTGCGCGCGGCAGGCATGAAGTGCGGTTACGCCAGCGGCTGGCAGGGCTGGATTCAGATTGAAAACTTCAGCGCCTGGCATGGCCTGCCGATCGCCACCAAAAACAATGGTTTCGATGGCCTTGATGCGGTGCTGGAGTTCAATAAGCCGATTCAGGTCAAGCATATTCAAATGCTCGAAGACATGAACAAGAAAGGCGACTTCACCTATTACGGCCGTAAAGACGAGCCGACCGAGAAGTTCTATAACGGCGATTGCGCGATGACCACCGCGTCATCCGGCTCGCTGGCGAATATTCGTCAGTACGCCAAATTTAACTACGGTGTGGCGATGATGCCGTATGACGCCGATGTGAAAGGCGCGCCGCAGAACGCCATTATCGGTGGTGCCAGCCTGTGGGTGATGAGCGGCAAAGACGCGGCGACCTATAAAGGCGTGGCGGAATTCATGCAGTTCCTGTCGACACCGGAAATCGCCGCCGAGTGGCACCAGAAGACCGGCTATCTGCCGATCACCACAGCCGCGTATGAGCTGACCAAAAAGCAGGGTTTCTATGACAAGAACCCCGGTGCTGATATCGCCACCCGTCAGATGCTGAACAAAGACCCGCTGCCGTTTACCAAAGGGCTGCGTCTGGGCAACATGCCGCAGATTCGCACCATCGTCGACGAAGAGCTGGAAAGCGTCTGGACTGGCAAGAAAACCCCGCAGCAGGCGCTGGATGCCGCTGTGGAACGTGGCAACGTGCTGCTGCGTCGCTTCGAACAAGCGAACAAGTAACCGCATTCCGGGCCGAAGGGATTCGGCCACCCCTGTTTTTTCCTGAGAACCCTGTTTTCTGAGAATTCTGTTTTCTGAGAGCCTTGTGCATGAGTGCTTCCCGTCCTGTTTTTGGCCGCAGCCTGTTGCCTTACCTGCTGGTGCTGCCGCAACTGGCCATCACGGTGGTTTTTTTTCTCTGGCCAGCCGGGCAGGCGCTCTGGTATTCGGTGCAGAGCGTCGACCCGTTCGGCCTGTCCAGCAAGTTTGTCGGGCTGGAGAACTTCATTAATCTGTTCCACGACAGCTATTACCTTGGCTCGTTTTACACCACGCTGCTGTTCAGCTTTCTGGTGGCCGCTTCAGGGCTGGTGTTGTCGTTGTTTCTGGCCGCATTGGTGGATTACACCCTGCGTTTTAGCCGCTTATACCAGACGTTGCTGATTCTGCCTTATGCGGTTGCGCCTGCGGTGGCGGCGGTATTGTGGATGTTTTTGTTCAACCCCGGTCTGGGGCTGATTACCTGGTTATTGCACCAGTTGGGCTATGACTGGAACCACGCGCAGTACAGTGGTCAGGCGATGTTTCTGGTGGTGCTGGCGTCGGTCTGGAAGCAAATCAGCTACAACTTTCTGTTTTTCCTCGCGGCGTTACAGTCCATTCCCCGTTCGCTGATTGAAGCGGCGGCGATTGATGGTGCCGGGCCGGTACGCCGTTTCTTCAATCTGGTGCTACCGCTGATTTCACCGGTGAGTTTTTTCCTGTTGGTAGTCAACCTGACCTACGCCTTCTTCGATACCTTCCCGGTTATCGATGCCGCGACTGGCGGCGGGCCGATACAGGCGACCACCACGTTAATCTACAAGATTTACCGCGAAGGGTTCGCCGGTCTTGATCTCTCCAGTTCGGCGGCGCAGTCGGTGGTGCTGATGCTGGTGGTGACCGTGTTGACGGTTATCCAGTTCCGCTTTGTCGAGCGTAAGGTGAATTATCAATGAGCCAGTCTGCCATGACCGCAAGCCGGATGATTGAGAACCGTCGCGGGCTGGATGTCTTCAGCCACGCCATGCTGGTCGTCGCCATTGTGGTGGTGTTGTTCCCGCTGTATGTCGCGTTTATCGCCGCCACCATGAGTCAGGAACAAATGTCACAGGTGCCGATGTCGCTGCTCCCCGGCGGCCACCTGTGGGAAAACATGGTGTATATCTGGCAGCACGGTGTGGGCGATAACAACAGCGCGCCATTCGGCCTGATGCTGTTCAACAGCTTTGTGATGGCGCTGACGATCACCGTCGGCAAAATCAGCGTCTCGATGCTGTCGGCCTACGCCATTGTCTATTTCCGTTTTCCGTGCCGTAACCTGTTCTTCTGGATGATCTTTTCTACCCTGATGTTGCCGGTGGAAGTGCGTATTTTCCCGACGGTGGAGGTGATTTCTCACCTGAATATGACCAACAGTTATGTCGGGTTGACTCTGCCGGTGATGGCGTCGGCCACCGCCACGTTTCTGTTCCGCCAGTTTTTTATGACGCTGCCGGACGAACTGCTGGAGGCGGCGCGTATCGACGGTGCCAGCCCCATGCGCTTTTTCTTCGACATGGTGCTGCCGTTGTCTAAAACCAATCTGGCGGCGCTGTTTGTCATTACCTTTATCTACGGCTGGAACCAGTATCTGTGGCCGCTGTTGATCATCAATGACCCTCGTTTGGGTACGGCGGTCGCCGGTATCCAGAGCATGATCGCCACCGGCGATACCGCTACCCCCTGGCATCAGGTGATGGCGGCGATGCTGATGACGATGCTACCGCCGCTGTTGGTGGTGTTGCTGATGCAACGCTGGTTTGTTCGCGGTCTGGTTGATAGTGAGAAATAAAACCCTATGGCATGCTTAAAACTTCAGGCCGTCACCAAATCCTACGACGGCAAAAATCAGGTGATTCGACCGATTGATCTCGACGTGGCAGACGGCGAATTTGTGGTGATGGTGGGGCCGTCTGGCTGCGGTAAATCGACCCTGCTGCGCATGGTCGCCGGGCTGGAACAGACCACCAGCGGCGATATTTATATCGGCGATGAGCGTGTGACGGATAAAGAACCCAAAGATCGCGGTATTGCGATGGTGTTCCAGAATTACGCGCTCTACCCGCACATGAGTGTGTACGACAACATGGCCTACGGCCTGAAAATCCGTGGCTTTGGTAAAGATCAGATCCGCCAGCGGGTGGATGAAGCGGCGCGTATTCTGGAATTGCAGCCGTTGTTGCAGCGCAAACCGCGCGAGCTGTCCGGCGGCCAGCGTCAGCGTGTGGCGATGGGGCGCGCTATTGTGCGCGAACCGTCGGTATTCCTGTTCGATGAACCGTTGTCTAACCTTGATGCCAAGCTGCGTGTGCAGATGCGTCTTGAACTGCAACAACTGCACAAGCGACTGAAAACCACCAGCCTGTATGTCACCCACGATCAGGTGGAGGCGATGACGCTGGCTCATCGCGTGATTGTGATGAATAAAGGCGTGGCGGAGCAGATCGGCGCACCGGCGGAGATTTATCGCAAACCGGCATCGCTGTTCGTCGCCAGTTTTATCGGCTCGCCTGCGATGAATTTGTGGGCCGGGCAGGTGAGCGCCGATGGTAGCAGGGTCGAGCTGTCGGCGGATTTTTCGCTGCCGTTGCCGGTGGCGAAACCGGAGTGGCAAGGGCGCGCGGTGACACTGGGCATGCGCCCGGAGCACATTATGCAGTCCACCGCCGAGGCCGGTGGCATACCGCTGGTGGTGGACACACTGGAACTGCTGGGTGCGGATAATCTGGCGCACGGCAAATGGGCGGGGCAGAATATTGTGGTGCGCCTGTCGCACGAGCATTGTCCGGCGGTGGGGGAAACCCTGTGGCTTACTCTGCCGACGGTATCCTGGCATATATTTGATTCGCAAAGCGGATTACGGATGGAAGCATGACCCCGAACTGGCTGTATCCTGCTATCGTTGCCCACCGTGGCGGCGGTTCTCTGGCTCCGGAAAACACACTGGCGGCGATTGATGTCGGCGCGCAGCATGGTCACAAGATGATCGAGTTCGACGCCAAGCTGTCGCAGGACGGGCACATCTTCTTGTTGCACGACGACACGCTGGAGCGCACCAGCAACGGATGGGGCGTGGCGGGCGAGCTGCCGTGGGACAAACTGGTTGGGCTGGACGCCGGTAGCTGGTACAGCAGCCAGTTTCAGGGAGAACGTCTGCCGTTGCTGTCTGAAGTGGCGAAACGCTGCGAACAGTACGGTATGGCGGTCAATATCGAGATCAAACCGACAACCGGGTGTGATGAGCAGACCGGACGCGTGGTGGCGCTGGCCGCCTACGAGTTGTGGCGCAACCACCCTGTCGCGCCGCTGCTGTCGTCGTTTTCGGTTGAGGCGCTGGCTGCCGCACAGCAAGCCGTGCCAGCGTTACCGCGTGGTCTGCTGCTGGATGAATGGGAGGAGGACTGGCGTAATCTGACGACACGGTTAGGCTGCGTTTCGATTCACCTCAACCACCGTCTGCTTGATGAAGCGCGCGTCAGAGAGTTGAAAGACGCCGGGCTGCGTATTCTGGTGTATACCGTCAATCAGCCCGATCGGGCGCGTACCCTGTTGCAGTGGGGCGTTGACTGTATCTGTACCGACCGGATAGATTTGATTGGACCGCAATTTAATTAACGTCGGCGGGTATCGTCTGTCCTGACAGCGTATGACGCCGACCCATAAATCGGCGTGTTTCGTCAGGCGTTTCCTGTATGACCTCGGGCCATGTCGCCCGCTCCCCGGTAAGGCGTCATGCCTTACCGTCGTGACCCGCCATCAGCCTTCGCCTGGGGATCAACGCCTTATTAAGGAAGGGCGATGCCCACGTTTATTGTTTCTCTTTGGCACCAGATTTTTCTTTCTCTACCGCTGTTTGTGCTGATTGCGCTGGGGTATGCCTTGATCCGTTTCGGCCACTGGTCGTCCACGGTGACCGATGCGCTGAGTAAATTCGTCTTTTCCGTGGCGCTGCCCGCCATGCTATTTCGCATGATGTGCGACTTTTCCAAACGACCCTCGGTGGATGCCCGGTTGCTCATTGCCTTCTTTGGCAGTTGCCTGCTGGTATTCATACTGGGGAGGGTGGTTGCCAGTCGGGTATTCCGGCTGGATGGCGTTTCCGGCTCGGTGTTTTCGCTCAGCGGTATTTTCTCCAACAACGTGATGCTTGGCCTGCCCATCGCCACCCTGATGCTGGGGCCGCAGGCGGTTCCGTCCGTGGCGCTGGTGCTGGTGTTCAATGGTTTGATTTTATGGACACTGGTGACGGTGTCGGTGGAGTGGGCGCGTAACGGTTCGTTGTCGATGCAGGGGTTTACCAAAACGGCGCTCGGCGTACTGAAAAACCCGCTGATCATCGGCATTTTGTCCGGCACGTTTTACAGCCTCACCGGTTTGCCGCTGCCGGATGTGGTGGACAAGCCGATAGGCATGCTAGGGCAAATCGCCGTCCCGCTGTCGCTGATAGCGCTGGGGATGGGGCTGGCGGAATACCGCATCCGCGACGGGTGGCAAATCAGCGTGGCTATCTGTCTTATCAAACTGGTGGTGCAGCCGCTGGTGGTGTGGGTCTTGGCGGTGGCGCTTGGCCTGCCGGAGATGGAAACCCGTGTGGTGGTGCTGCTGGGGTCAATGGCGGTGGGCGTGAATATCTACCTGATGTCCCGGCAGTTCAATGTATTGGGTGGCCCGGTTGCCGCCAGCCTGCTGATGTCGACCGCGCTGGCAGGGGTGACCACGCCGTTGATCCTGACGCTGATGGGCGTGCGGGTCTGACACAGGCTCAGGCCTCTTACCTGCTCATGTCAGTGCCCGCCAGGCAATGTCTTGACGGGCACTGACGGGTATCGGTGATCGCAGCAGTATCAGTAGCTGCGGTTGGTATTACCGGGGGCGGATTGCTGAATGCGCTGGCGATTCTGCTCCAGTTGCTGTTGCAGTTGTTGCTGTTGTTCGCGGCTGCGTTGCTGAATGTCCTGATTGAGCTGCTGCTGCTGGAATTGTTGGCTTTGCTGCATCTCCTGTAGCAACCGCTTCTGGCTGCTGATGCCGTTTTCAAACTGCTGTTGCTGGGGCGAGATAGTTTGTGTAGCGGCCTGAGCCAGCAACGGCAGGCTCAACAGCCACATCAGGGAAGGCAGTATTCTCATAGCTCCTCCGGGGGAAACGACGGCCTTATCAGGTTTTATTCTAGCGGTTAATGCAAGCCGCGTCTGGTTTTCGCCAACAGACAGGACGATGTGTGATGTCGGCCGTCGCTGGGGGACGGACACGGAATACGCTATACTGACGCCCACCTTTTTTCGTGCCTGACTTTATCATGTTTCATATTGCACTCTATGAGCCGCAGATCGCACCCAACACCGGCAATATTATCCGTCTGGCGGCTAACAACGGTTGTTCGTTGCACCTGATCGAACCCTTGGGTTTTGATTTCGAGGAAAAAAAGCTGCGTCGTGCCGGGCTGGACTATCACGATCTGGCGAATGTCAGCCGTCACCGTAACTATCAGGATTTTTTGCAGGCAGTGGCAGGGCAGCGGATTTTCGCCTGTACCACCAAAGGCAGCCGTCCTTACGATGAGCCTGACTATCAGCCGGGTGATGTGCTGTTGTTTGGCTCGGAAACCGCTGGTCTGCCGGATGACATTCGCAATGGTTTCGCGCCGGAAAACCGCATCCGCATTCCGATGGAACCCAATTGCCGTAGCCTGAATTTGTCCAATTCGGTGGCGATCATCAGTTACGAAGCCTGGCGTCAGAATGGGTTCGGTGGCCGCCGCTGACCGGCCCTTTACCGCTGTGACGGCGTGGATATTGGGTTCCGTAACGGCTGGCAAGTGTTGTGCGGCGACAAGTGCACGGTGGCAGACGAAGGTCGGATTAACGCTGTTGCAGGATAGGGGTACGACGCGCGGGCGTCGGGTTAAGCAGGAACACCACTTCGCCCCGGTAGAAGGGCGATGAGGCCAGCCGCCGCTGCCACTGTTCATCCCACTTACCGTGCTGTACCAGTCCGAGCCGGAACGGCAAGGTCAGGCGCAACAGCGCGGGCAGATACGCGGTGTAATTCTCCACGGTTTGCCGCCCCTGATAAGTTTGCACCACCATTTCATCGACCACCCCGTTGAGGCGATTGAGTTGGCGAACGTCGCCGGTTTTGGCCCAATCCAGCAGCCCGGTAACGCTCAACCGGCAATCGGGCGGCAATTGCTGGCGTAACGCCTGCAAAAATTCAACGTAATGGGACAAGTGGTAGCTTTTGGCGTCGAAATCAAGCTGGATGCCATCAAGGTGATTACCGGCGGCGGCCCAACGCTGTCGAAGGTGCAACAGGCGTTGCCATTCCGATCGACTCAGCCGCAATTCAGATACCCGAAACGACAACCACAGGTGTTTGACCGGTAGCTTGCTGACTGGGATCCCCTGGCGCAGAAAAACGGTTTTGCCGTTCCGGCGGGCGATTTCCCCCTGATGCAGGTAAAGCGTATCGGCCTGAGCGAGTACCGGTTGCGGCTGTACCGCCGCCCATAACCAGAACGCGTGATAACGCGTGGCATCAACGGTGGCACCGTAGGCGGTGATACTCAGGCACAGCAGGCTTGTCAGTACAACAGTACAACGGACTACCAGTAGTATTTGAGCTGTCGCGCCCATTGGCTACCTTTAAACTGGGTTTTGAGCTGCCGGAACCACGCCTTGCGGGTTTCCTTGCTGATATCCTGCGAACCGCAGTCGTTATAGCCGCTGGGCGCGTAGCAATAAATAGCACGGTAGAGCGCGTAGCTCTTGTCCTCCGGCGGGGCTTTTGTATCGGCAATCACTTGCATGTAGTTATCCAGACGGTTGAACTCCTGACCGGGATAATAATCGGTAGCATCCGTCAGGCCGTTGAGCATGTTGCTTTCACCCCAATCGAACCCCACGCCGTTACCGGTGCGCAGGAAGAATTCGCCCATGCAGTTGAGCGCGTGGGCGTCGTTGGCGTTACGGCTCAGGGCTGTGACCGTTTCCTGCAGGGTGGGGCATTCATACCCGTCTTCGGTATCGCTGCCGTCCCAGTTAAACAGCGTCAGATCTTCTTCATTCCAGCTCATGTTCTCTGTGCTTTTCAGCGGTGCGATGACTTTCAGCAACTCGCTGTCTTTCAGGAAACCGGTGTAATCGCGGTGTGTGAGCTGTTTGGTGAGCAGCGTGTGCAGGGCGATGGCCCGCTCTTCCGGCGTCTGTTGCGGGCCGGTCTGTCGGTGCAGCAGATCGGCATCGGCGCTGACTTTCAGAATGGCTGAGCGAAAACGCAGGTTTTTGACCGGGCTTTCGGGGGTGAAGACCCGCTCAGGATGGCCGCTATCCACCAGCGTTTGTGCCAGCGCCAGTTGCAGATACTGCTGCTGGGTGTAAGTGGTTTTCAACGTCAGCAGGTGACGCCAGTGTGCTTCCGCGTCATCCCACTGTTTCTGGCGTTGCATCGCCAGCCCGCGCAGCACCTGACTGCTAAAGGCGGTCACATCAGAGATATCCTTTGCGGTGGTCATCGGCAGGGTTTTGAGTACCGCCGCGTCGTCCCGCAATTGGTAGTACTGAAACGCCGCTTGCAGGTAGTGAAACGCGTCCTGTATCCCGGCTTTTTCAAACAGCGGTTGCTGACGGGTGATTTCTTCCTGCGTCAGGGCGGGTAAGGTCATCCAACCGTCGGGGCTGCGCAGACGTTTGATGTCCTGCACCAGCATCAGAATGGGGGTGTCGGCGGAGGACACAAAGCGACTGTCTTCCAGCAGTTTGTTGTCAATTTCGTTACCGATGGTTTGCAGTTGCTCCACGCTGGTGGCTGATGCCAGCGCTTTGCTAAAACGCCGGGCCAGCGCGACGGTATCACCGCTGATCCATTCAGCCCGGCGGTACAGGCCTTCTGCGGAGTCAGCGTATTGCCCTTTGGGGTACTGTTTCAGGTAGTCATCGATGCGTTGCACCGCCTGTTGCCCGGCCGCCTTATCCATCTTGCGCGGGTCGAACATGTTGTATTCGTCCTGCGCGTCTTTCATCGCCTGATTAATCGACACCCGAATCAGCATATAACGCGCGGTTTCTGCAACCCACGGCTGGTCGGCTGGCAACAACTGTTGGAAGCCCTTGTCCGCCTGATCCAATTGCCCGTCATAAAATGCGGTGGCACTGATGAGGTAGCGTCGTAACTCGCCAGCGTGGCCTGTTTCTGGCACACCGGCCAGATCGGTGGTCGCGTTATCCAGAATGTAATCGCTGGATAACATCCTCGTTCTGACCAGGGCTAATTGGGTCCGTTGGGCGTCGTTCAGCGACTTATCCGCCAGCAGCAGGTCGAAAAAACGCTCAAGTGTGGTGAGGTCGTTGGATATCCAACGACCATCCAGGTCGATGGGCGTCAGAGAGCGCAGTTTGTCCAACTCGGTATCGGGGAAATGCAACTGAACGGCTTTTTGCAGCAGTGACGCATTCTCGTCGTTGGCTTTATCATCCGCAGGCGCGCCAGGGTCGGCCTGGGTGTCGGCGTCGGTGCCGTCGTCATTGTCTTCGGTGGCGTCGAGCCCCATCACGCGGTACGCGGTGAACGGGTCGACACGAGAACGGGTTTGATCCGGCTCCGGCTGCGGGATAGGCAGTGGAATATGGTTATGGCTGCTTTGCAGCAGCATGAGATTGGTACGGGTGTCGTTATCCGGCAAAAGATAAGGAAGCGCGGGCATACCGCAATCAGCATCGGAAAAACCGCATACACCATCACCGGAGGCATACGCTGACATTGGTACCAGAGTGGCAATGAATCCAGCCAATAAGGCTAATCCTTTCATGTCCTTTTCCTGTGCAGGGTGTCAGGCAACATCAAGAACGTATCCATCAAACATGTGTAGGTTCATGCATGACTGAAGGGACAAACAGCATGACCAGCGGGCAGTCTGGTTTGTTGGCAAGTCAGGGCCCGTGGCACTGGTCTACACTCTACCCGACCACAGGAAAAACTCAATTGGTTGACGGTCTGGATGTGACAACGGGCGCGCTACACCGCGCCCGAAAACTGTACACATCCGATGCGGCGCTCCTGCCCTTGATGTGCTTGAGATGGCCTTGATACTGTCTTCTCATGGATAACACATTCACACTGACAACAGCATTTACACGGACAACAATGAATGCCGACAACGTCCTAACGCTGGTAGAGCGGTAACCAGAGTGTGAGCTGTAAACCACCCAACGGGCTTTCGTCAGCCTTGGCCCAGCCGCGATGTTGGGTCAGTGCCGTTTCGACGATAGCCAGCCCCAGACCAGTACCGCCAGACTCCCGGTCACGGGCTTCGTCAGTACGATAGAACGGGCGGAAAATTTGTTCCCGATCTTCGGGGCTGACACCCGGGCCATCGTCACCGACCACAATGGTCACGCCCTGCGCATCGGCCGAGAACGACACGGCGATGCGGCTGTGCGAATAGCGCAGCGCATTACGCACCACATTCTCCAGTGTGCTGTCGAGCGCGGTAGGGTTGCCGAACAACGGCCACGGTCCCGGTGGTGATAATACCTCCAGCGTTTTGCCCATCTGTTCGGCTTCAAAGCGAGCGTCGTCCAGCACATCGTTCCACAGCTCATCCGCCTGCAGTTCTTCGCGTGACAGTTCGTTCTTATGTTGATTGCGGGAGAGCACCAGCAAGTCGTTGATCATACCGTCGAGACGCTGGGTTTCGGTTTCGATACGGTTGAGCTCGTTGCCTTCGCCCTGACGGCGGCGTAATAGCGCGGTCGCCAGCTGCAGCCGGGTCAACGGTGTGCGCAACTCATGGGAGATATCGGATAACAGGCGCTGTTGTGCGGTAACCATGCGCTCCAGTGCGCTGACCATCTGGTTAAAGCTGGCTCCGGTGGCCCGGAATTCCTGTGGGCCCGACTCCAGCTCCGGGTGCTGCTTCAGGTTGCCGCGCGCCACATCATCGGCCGCGTTTTTCAGTTTGCGTGCCGGTTTCGCCAGACTCCAGGCTAGCCACAACAACAATGGCGAACTGGTGAGCATGGTGACTATCAGCAACAACAACGGGCGGTCAAACAACAGGTTGATAAAATCGGATTGTGGGCTGCTGGCGGGACGCAGCATGTACATCAGGTAGCTGTCTTCGCCATCGCGTACCGCGAACGGCCCCAGTAATTCCAGCCGACCGTATTTTTTCTTTTGTGGGAAATCCGCACTGTCGGACTGGCCGATGAAATTGCGCACCATCTGCATTTCATTACGCTGAGCACCGATCACACGCCCTTCACTGGTGACCAGCAGCAGGCGCTGACCCGGCGGTGCCCACTTTTCGATCACGCGAAACAAGCGACGCCACCACAGCAAATCATTGGCGGGATCGCTCGCCAGCTCGGCTTCGATGTGCTGCTCCAGCATCAACCCCTGCCGCTGTTCGTTTTCCAGCAGCGGGGTCAGTTGCCGTGAGTCCAGTTTCGGCAGCATCAGTACCAACATCAGCACCAGTGCCAGCGTCAGCCAGAAAATAGCGAAAATACGGGCGGTGAGGCTGTTTATCATACGATGGCGGCCTGAATCATGCGGTAGACACCATCAGATAACCTCTGCCACGCAGGGTTTTAAACCAGGGCAGCCCATCTTTTCGCTCCGGCAGCTTACGCCGCAGGTTGGAGATATGCATGTCGATGGCGCGATCGAACGGCGTCAGGCGCTTACCCAGCACTTCCTGACTGAGATGCTCACGCGAGACGACCTGTCCCAGACGTTGTGCCAGCAGGTAGAGCAGGGTGAATTCCGTACCGGTCAGGTCCAGCACTTCGTTATCGAAGCTGGCTTCCTGACGACCGGGGTTAAGCCGCAGCGCGTCCACTTCGATAGTGGGGGCACTGGCTTCGCCGGCCTGTTGTTGATCGGTCCAGTTAGAACGACGCAGGATGGCGCGGATACGGGCGACCAGCTCCCGGTCGTTAAACGGTTTCGGCAGGTAATCGTCCGCGCCCAATTCCAGGCCGAGAACACGGTCCAATTCGCTGCCGCGGGCGGTAAGCATGATTACCGGCGTCTGGTAGCGTTGGCGCACTTCTTTCAGTGTGTCGATGCCGTTTTTCTTCGGCATCATGATATCCAGCAATAACAGGTCAACCGAGTCATCCAGCACGCTTAACGCCTGTTCGCCGTCATGGGCGACAACGACGTTAAAGCCTTCCATCTCGAGCAATTCCCGTAACAGGGATGTCAGTTCGCGATCGTCATCAACCAACAGGATTTTATTCATGATTTACCTACCTCCACGGGCAAAATACGCCATAGATCGCCGCTATTCCATGACTTTACTTAGTTTTACATCGTCTGACGCATGTTTGCAGCAAGGCATTTAGACTAAGCCCATCGATTAGCCAAACAGTACACGGCACACTTTACGCAAACATAAGCTGTACGTGAACACATGTCGGTGAACACAGAGGAGTCATGAGATGCGGGGCACCATCATCACGTTATCTTTTACTTCACTGCTGATGCTGGTCACCGGCACGGTGATGGCGATCGAGCATCATGCTTCTGTCGACAGTGATGCCTCTGCCGAAAGCAATGCCCCACAAGTGGGGAACTGTTATCGGGATGACTCTGCCACGAAACGTGAAGAGAGTCAGCAAGGTATGTTCGACGGTGTGAGGCTGACAGAGCATCAGCGTCAGCAAATGCGTGACCTGATGCGGCAAGTGCGCCACGAACAGCCTGCTTATGAGGCGAACGATGTGGAAATCATGCATCGGTTGGTCACGGCAGAAAAATTTGATGCCCCGGCGGTGCAGGCGCAGGTCGCCAAAATGGTACAGGCGCAGATTGCGCGTCAGGTAGAAATCGCCCGGGTGAGTAATCAGATGTACAACATGCTGACGCCGGAGCAAAAAGCGGTATTAAACCAGAAACATGAGCAGGCGATGCAAGCCGTTCGCCAGCAGATGCCCGCTTCCGACTCGAGCAGCCAGAATTTGCAACTGTCCCGTCAGGGGCAGGATGAGAGCCCTGAGCAGTGATAGTTTTGAGCGGTGATAGTTTTGAGTAATGAATGATAGTACCGAGTAATGCGTGTTTTTCCGAGTAGTGAGAGTAGTGCCGAGAGTAGTGTGTGTTAAAGAAGTAACCTGTTTTCCTTGCCATAGACACCATCCCTGTCTTTTTCCCCGCCTTGATGGCGGGGTTTTTTTTGGGCGCATTTATAACCAATTAACTCTTCTGCCTTTAACTAACACAGGCTGATACATCGATTACCAATAGCGCGGCTGGGGCCTAATTGTGACGCCATTTCTGGGTGATGGGGTTACTGATGTTGTTTTCTGTCAGGGTAAAGGTGCCATTCTGTTGTGCGATAGCTTCTCCCGTGTCGACAATCGCATTTTGTATAAAGTATTTTTCCTTATCCCCATTAATAAAGGTTAACTGGTGAAAGGCGGTCTTTTTTCCCCAATCCTCAGAAGGCAATGAGATATATCTGATAGTGTATGTTTGATCTTGAAAATTGCCCTGCATGACGTAGACGCCATAATGTTCTTCACCCTGGGAAATTATTTTATAAATACCATTGTCATAATAAAATATTTCCGCATCTGGAAAGGGTTTCTTTTCATAGAGTTTACGGTAATGCAGCGTTTGCTTGTAAGTCGGCGCACCAAAGCCAACTTCGAGTTTTTGTTCATTATTATCGGTGGTTAACGAGCTTGCCTGGCTGGAACTGACGGCCATCAGTCCCAGAAAAAGAAATGAAAAATTCATCTTCATGACCTATCTCCTTAACGTTGCTTCATGATTCCTCTGAAAAATAATAATGCACGCTGGTTGAGGTGACGACCCGCCTGTCGATTCTCTGGAGGAATGATATTTCTGTCATGCCAATGATGTTACTAATTATCACCCGCTTCCCCGTTATTTATGACGATAAAAAACCGCGATAAGATTGGTTGTGCTATCGCTGTTCCAACCCTAATCAGGCGTTTTTTTGTTGGCCTGTCAGCATAATGCCCGGTACTGCCACAACAGGCTCAAATCGCTTGAAAAAGCGCATGTCGACAGGTGTGGCGGTATTTGCTCCATGCCTGAGCATGGGTCCCTTTATCGCTAATTCTGATGAGACATACTATGAGCACGAAATATACGGCTCTGCTTACCCAGGTAGGAGCCGCCAGGCTGGCTAATGCCATCGCGCAGGGAAAACAACTGGCAATCACACGGATGGGCGTAGGCGATGGCGGTGGCATATTACCCACGCCGGATCCCTCCCAGACTGCGCTGTTGAATGAAAAACGCCGCGCTGCGATTAATTCGTTGAGTATCGACCCCACTAACGCGAACCAGATTATTGTCGAACAGGTGATCCCGGAAAACGAAGGGGGATTCTGGCTGCGGGAAATTGGTTTGTACGATGAAGATGATAATTTGATTGCGGTAGCTAACTGCCCGGAAACCTATAAGCCGCAGTTGCAGGAAGGTTCTGGCCGTGTACAGACGGTACGTATGATTCTGGCTGTCAGCCAGGTTGATGCGGTGTCATTGAAAATTGACCCAGCGGTGGTGTTGGCGAGTCGGCAATATGTCGACGACAAGGCATTATCTTCGCAGACGTATACCAATACGAAAGTAACGGAAGTTAAATCCTATACTGACACTGGATTAGCTGCACATATTGCCGCAGTGAATCCACACAAGCAGTATGCGCCGATTGAAAGCCCGGTATTTACCGGTAATCCCACCGCACCGACACCACCTTTATTTGATGCGGATAGCAGTATTGCGACTACGGCGTTTGTGCATTCAGCGATCGGTAATCTTTCTGGTGTGCGGCAAATTACGTCGGCCGGGAATATCGTTGTGGATGATGCCGGGCGGTTTGTAGTGTTAGATGGTACGCCAGGGGAGATATTTTTACCGAGCGCCTTTACTGTCCCAGCAGGGACGACGTTACATATTTCATCAAGACAATCTGGATGGGTTATCCGCTCGCCAAGTAACCAGCCTATTGATACGACCTATTCAATTATTACATCGTTCAGAATGGGTCAGGCTGAAAATGTGGTGCTGGTGTCGAACGGTATCAATAGTTGGACGATGGCTGGTGGGGTGGTACAGATGCGTTATGCTGAATCCCTCCGGTGCCTGTCTGCAACGAATGGTTATCAGGTTTTACCGTCAGGTGTCATTTTCCAGTGGGGAATGCTGGCGATGTCACCCAGCGTTGCCAATGTCTATAAAACACAGTCGTTTGCATTTCCGATAGCATTCCCGAATGCGCTGTTTTCCATATCTGGTGCCATCAGGACCGGGATTTCCGCTGAAGCGTTTGTTAATTCGTCGTTTGAGGGCGCATCTAATGTGGGGGCAACCTGGTATTACTCATCAGGTTTGCCGGTTTCTGGCTGCATCATCAGTTATCTGGCTGTAGGATTTTAATTATGCGTTATTTCTCCCCTTCAACTCGTGGTTTTTATCTTTCAGAGATTCATGGTAGCTCTATGCCGTCAGATGTGGTTGAAATCAGTGATGATGATTATCAGACATTGCTGACCAGACAGGCGGCTGGACATATTATCCAGTTTGATACGTTATCCGGTAAGCCGGTTGCGGTACCGATCCCTGAGCCATCTGCTGATGAGTTAGCTAAGGTGGCAATAGCCACTGCCGGGAAAGAATTACAGGCGCGTCGATCGGTGGCAACATCGCGGATTACTGAGTTGATGTATGCTGATGAGTTGGGTATTGCTACTGATATAGAAAAAAGTGCATTACCCGAGTGGAAACGATATTTGGTATTACTCAGTCGCATTGACACCACTACTGCACCAGATATCGACTGGCCGGAGTTACCGAAGGAATAAATTTAACGCCAATATTTAAAATATACCGGATTGCACTTATTTTTCAGATATTCTCTAGATTGAAATGGGCTTCTAAATTACATCGTTATTTCTTTGATTTGGAATTTTTACTCTTTTCTATTTTCCCGCCTTAATGGCGGGTTTATTTTTATCTGCATTGTTGTGCCATAGCCGATACAACGCCTGTCAGACGATTTACCCCCTATCTCTTTGCATAATGTTGTCAGAGGCAACAACAACACGGAATGGCTTGCAAACACAGATAGCGATTTCCGCTGTGATGATTGCGATATCAGATAACGATTTAAGACGATGCAAAAGGAAAATGGTATGGCAGTGAAATACATGACATTACTCACCCAGGTGGGAGCGGCGAAACTGGCGAATGCCACGGCATTAGGAAAAATGCTGAATATTACCCATATGGGGGTGGGGGATGGTGGTGGTAACCCGGCAACGCCTTACCCGACACAGATGGCATTAATTAATGAAAAACGCCGGGCGGTATTGAATGCGTTGAGAGTGGATCCCAATAACCCAAACCAAATTATTGCCGAACAGATAATTCCAGAGAATGAAGGTGGGTTTTGGCTGCGTGAAATCGGGTTATACGATGCGGATGGGGATTTGATCGCAGTCGCCAACTGCCCGGACACCTATAAACCGCAGTTGCAGGAAGGCTCTGGTCGCGTGCAAACCGTGCGTATGATTCTGGTGGTCAGTAACACCAGTGCGGTCACCCTGAAAGTAGACCCGTCGGTGGTGCTGGCAACCCGCCAGTCGGTTGATGACAAGGCAATTGAGGTGAAGGCCTACGCCGATGATCTGATGGCGAAACACCTCACCAACGTGAATCCACACAAGCAGTATGCGCCGATTGAAAGCCCGGTATTTACCGGTAATCCCACGGCACCAACACCACCGCTATTTGATGCCGATAGCAGTATTGCGACTACGGCATTTGTTCAAAGAGCCTTGGGTAATATGAGGTCGGTGTTGGGTGTCAAAGAAAGCCAGGTGTTAACCGGTGATGCGTTTGGCTACTTTATCGAGGCTCAAATAGCAGGGATTACAATTACATTACCGGATGCCTCCCTTTGTCCTGGTGGGGTTATTGAGTTTAATAATCTCTCCAATGGAGCTGTGACGATTTCTGGTGCAGGGGTGAATATTCTGGGGCCCAATAACCCGTCTGGCTCAAATACGATGACGGTTAAAAGTGGGACGAATATAAAATTCCTTTCCACAGGGCCACAGTGGCGTGCGATTGGTGGCGTGGGCGCTGCTGGTGCGGGGTTGAATGGTTATCAAATTTTACCGTCCGGCATTATTATGCAATGGGGGACTGGGGCAACGTTAGGTGCCGGGGTTATCAACCAGTCATTCCCTATTGCCTATCCTAATAATATTTTCTCCGTCGTTATTACAGAAAATGATGCTGTTGGCTGGAATTATACGGGGGTGACAGTGTATGGGCAAAGTAATAGTACAAAAGAAATGCTGAAAGGCTATGGTGCCTTTGTTCGTAATGGTGGTTCCGTTGAGTTCTCTTCGGGTATTTCATATAAGTTTATTGCAATAGGGAATTGAGGTGTAATATGTTTTACTCTAAATCGTCTAATGGTTTTTATAGCCGTGAAATTCACGGTGTTAATGTCCCTGATGATGTTATTGAAATCAGTGATGATGATTATCAGGACTTATTAAGCCAACAGGTTCTTGGTAACGCTATTGTGTTTGATGAATCAACCCAAAAACCGATAGCGGTTACACCCGCATCACCATCGCAAACGCAGTTGGCGGAGTCTGCGCGGCGTCGACGAGATAGCTTGTTGGCTACCAGTGACTGGACACAAGCGCCTGATGCCCCAGTAGATCAACAGGCCTGGCGGACATATCGGGAAGCACTGCGCAAGATTCCTGAACAGGCGGGGTTTCCCGTCACTATTGAATGGCCGTTATTACCTGAAAATAAATAACCGTATTTTTCTTTTTTAGTTTTTCTCATCGTCTTTTTTAACGTTCCCCGCCTTGATGGCGGGTTTTTTTTCACCCGTGTTGTTGTGCCATGGCGGATACAACGCCAGCCAGACGATTTGCCTGCCGTCTCTTTGCATAATGTTGTCAGAGGCAACAACAAAATGAAATGGCTTGCAAAAACAGACGGCAGTCTTCGCGGTACGGATGGCGATGCCATATGACGGATTAAGCTGACCTGAAAGGAAAATGGTATGACGGTGAAATACATGACATTGCTCACCCAGGTGGGAAGGGCGAAACTGGCGAATGCCGCGGCATCTGGAAAAATGCTGAATATTACCCACATGGGGATAGGCGATGGGGGCGGTAACCCGACAACGCCAGACCCGGCACAGACGGCATTAATTAATGAAAAACGCCGGGCGGTATTGAATGCCCTGAGAGTGGACCCTAATAGCCCAAACCAGATTATTGCCGAACAGGTGATCCCGGAGAATGAGGGGGGGTTCTGGCTGCGTGAGATCGGGTTATACGATGCGGATGGGGATTTGATCGCAGTCGCCAACTGCCCGGACACCTACAAACCGCAGTTGCAGGAAGGCTCTGGTCGTGTGCAAACCGTGCGTATGATTCTGGTGGTCAGCAATGCCAGCGCTGTTACCCTGAAAGTGGACCCGTCGGTGGTGCTGGCCACCCGTCAGTCGGTTGATGACAAGGCGATTGAGGTGAAGGCTTACGCCGATGATCTGATGGCAAAACACCTCGCCAACACTAATCCACACCAGCAGTATGCGCCGATTGAAAGCCCGGCATTGACGGGGATTCCCACCGCGCCGACAGCCGTTGCAGGAACGACCACAACACAATTGGCAACGACGGCATTTGTGGCAGGGGCGGTGAATACACTGTCAGATAAAACCGATAACAACATCAAACTAAAACTGGATATTAATGACATCGTGGGTATTCCACTGCCCTGGCCGCAGGCTAACGTGCCTTCGGGTTGGCTCAAATGCAACGGTCAGGCGTTTGATAGAAACCTGTATCCACGGCTGGCACAGGTCTACCCATCGGGAGTATTACCGGATTTGCGTGGTGAGTTTATTCGCGGCTGGGATGATGGACGCGGGGTGGATGCGGGACGACCCCTTTTATCTGCACAAACAGGTTCGCTGATCGTTGGTGATATTGGTAATAATATTAATATGGCGACCATCAATTTCGATTATCACTCTGAAAATAGAGGGAAATTAGGGTGGGATATTGTCGGACTGGATGCAAACAATTATCCAGATCTGAGGGTGAACGTTGTTGGTGGTGCATTAACCGCGACAAGTCCGTACGCATATTGTGGTGTTTCTCGTCCCCGGAATATCGCTTTTAGTTATATCGTGAGGGCGGCGTAATATTCCATGGGACGGTTTTCCCGACCGATTTTTTCTTTATTTAATATGTTTGATTTTAGTTTTTTATTTATGGATATATGGCACTAAATTTATCACCGCTGTTGTGTCATAGCAGAAACAACGCTATCAACAGGTAATTATTTTAGTATCTTTGCATAATGGTTGTGAGAACGCAGAACGAACATTCGACTCTGGTATTACGGCAATATTTTTGCCGCCGACTCTATTTTAAATTAATGCAGATGAGATAAACGATGGGAACCAAATATTTTACGATTCTCACCCATATCGGTGAGGCGAAATTAGCGCAGGCAATCTCAACCGGAAAACCGCTGGAAATCACCCAGATGGGGGTGGGGGATGGCGGTGGTGTATTACAGGCACCGGACCCGACGCAGACATCACTGGTGAATGAAAAACGCCGGGCGGCGATTAATTCCCTGAGTGTGGACCCGGATAACCCCGGTCAGGTTATTGCCGAGCAGGTAATCCCTGAAAATGAAGGGGGGTTCTGGCTGCGTGAAGTAGGGCTTTATGATGCGGCCGGTAATCTGATTGCGGTGGCGAACTGCCCGGAAACCTATAAACCGGAGCTGAAGGAAGGGTCGGGCCGAATTCAGACCGTGCGCATGATTCTGATCGTCAGCCGTACTGATGCCATCACCCTAAAATTTGACCCGACGGTGGCGCTGGCGACACGGCGTTATGCCGACACACTGCTGGCGGGGCATCTTGCTGAGCCTAACCCGCATTCACAGTACCTGCTGATCAGTGAGTTTGTGGGGATCCCACAACCTTGGCCGCAGGCGACCGCCCCGGCAGGCTGGCTGAAATGTAACGGTCAGTCGTTTGATAAAAGCGTTTATCCCCGGCTGGCGCAGGTTTACCCGTCTGGCGTGTTGCCGGATTTGCGCGGCGAATTTATTCGTGGCTGGGATGATGGGAGAGGGGTGGATGCGGGGCGCTATATTATGTCGGGCCAGTCTGACGCAATTAGGAACCTTAAAGGTAAGTTCTCGATCCTCGCTAACGGAGCAACCGCCCCCATAAAGCTGATGACTCCAAACTTCACTGAGGGCGTCTTTTTTGTTGATGGCGATCGCGGTGTTACTAACCAGGACGGATATGTTATCAACTCGAATGCTAACTATGCAGGAAATTTTGCTTTTGATGCTTCTCGTGTCGTCCCTACAGCAAATGAAAACCGTCCTCGCAACATCGCCTTTAACTACATCGTGAGGGCGGCGTAATGACGATATCGACGCAGGACGTGCGCGCAGTGCTGGCGGCAGAGGGGCTGGCCACTCAGGCAGGCTGGTTGCGGGTGTACCACGTGGATGTGCTCACCCGTGAGTATGATGGTTACAGTGACGAATACCTGATGGTCGGTACCGGGATTCCTGCCCATAGCTACGCCGATGAGCCGCCGCAGCCAGCGGTGGAAGGGCAGGCGCTACGGCGTTCATCTGACGGCCTGCAGTGGGAATGGGTGCCTGATTTACGTGGGCAGACCGCTTACGACACGCAGACCCGTCAGCCACAGGTGGTGAGTGAGCTGGGTGCGTTGCCCGCAAACCTCACCCTGCTGCCGCCTGCCAGTGCCTTTGACCGTTGGGAGGGGGCGCAATGGGTAACGGATACGGCGGCCTATCAGGCAAGCCTGGCGCAATCAGCCCGACAGGAGTATGACGCCCGTCGCCAGATAGCACATGACCGCATTCGCGAGCTGACCTATGCGCAGGAACTGGACATCGCCACCGAGCAGGAAACCGAGGCGCTTAAGAGCTGGAAAATCTATCTGGTGCAGTTAAGTCGCGTCGATTTGAGTCATACACCGGACATCGACTGGCCGACCCCACCATCACACTGATGAGACGCTACACCCGTTCGGAATAACGCGGCGTTGTTATTCCGAACGGGTTGTTTTTGCTACCCCATTCCAATGCGTTATCCCTCCTGGGCCTTATCGCTTGTTCCTGTTACCAACCCTGTAGTGATGAGGGTGTTGTGCCATCGCTGCCACATCCGTATGAACGGGTGATTTAACGGGCCATCAGCATAATGGTTGTCAGACGGCAGACAGGACAGTGCACGCTTGCCGTGTGCTGATTCTCCCCGACAACTGCCTGACCTTTTCCTTTACATTCATGCTGATGAGAGAAACGATGGGAACGAAATACTTTACCTTGCTCACCCAGGTGGGTGAGAAAAAGCTGGCGGCGGCGATAGCCGCAGGAAAAGCGCTGGAGCTGGCCCAAATAGGTGTGGGGGATGGCAATGGCATACTCCCCACCCCCGATCCGCTGCAAACCAAATTGGTCAATGAAAAGCGACGTGGGGTAATCAACTCGCTAACGGTTGACCCGGACAACACCAATCAGATGATTGCCGAGCAAGTGATCCCGGAAAATGAAGGGGGATTCTGGCTGCGTGAGATCGGGTTGTACGATGTGGATGGTGACTTGATTGCGCTCGGTAACTGCCCGGAAACCTATAAACCGGAACTGAAGGAAGGATCGGGCCGGGTGCAGACGGTGCGCATGATCCTGATTGTCAGCCGTACCGATGCAATATCGCTGAAATTTGACCCGACGGTGGCACTGGCGACACGGCGCTATGCCGATACCTTGCTGGCTGATCATGTCGCTGCCGTTAACCCGCATAAGCAGTATGCCCCGATTGAAAGCCCGGTATTTACCGGTACTCCTGCGGCACCGACCGCCGTAGCAGGAACGAGTACGACACAACTGGCAACAACCGCCTTTGTAGTAAATGAAATCAATAGTGAATTTACGGAATACCATCTCGACGGTGTATTTTCAGCCATCGATATTGCTAAAAAACGACGGATTATGCAAGGAAAGGGCTCCGGAGTATTTTCTAATGGTACTGTGATATTCACGTTACCATTAGCATTCAGCGATGCCTATTTTTCATTTATTGCTATTGATGTGGGGAATGGCGCAATTAGTTTTGCGGCAACACCAGCCGGTGCAGGAACCGTAACTATTTATGCGCGACATGTGGTTAATGGTGCACTGATTAATGGGACATTTGATTTTAAATATATTGCAATGGGGGGAATCTAATGTTTTATGCAACTGATACGGGTTTTACACTTGAATGTATTTCAAATAAGCAAGTACCTGTGACTGATGAGGTATGGTCTGAATTAATTCAGGGGCAAGCATCAGGGATGGTAATTACAACCGACCATAATGGTTACCCTGTATTAATAAATGCTCCCCAACTGACATCCTCGCAAGCAGTTGCGAATGCCCAAGCAATGAAGAGCAAACTACTTTCTGATGCTGCATTAGTAATTGCACCCTTTCAGGATGCTGTTGATCTTGGTATGGCAACAGACCGTGAAGTTACGCTATTAGCTGAGTGGCGGAATTATCGTGTGCTTTTAAATAGAGTTGACACATCCACCGCACCCGATATCACCTGGCCTGCTCCTCCTGCGGCGTAACCAGACTAGCTCTGCCCGGCCACAGCATTTCAACTAGCTGTTCCGGGTAGACCTTATCTTGTGTGGCGAGGAGTTCATCGCGGCTCCACCAGTGATGGTCTCGCATCACTTCCTGTTCATGCGCCGTCCAGTTGCCAGTGTGGAGAGTACTGTCGGTGATAGGGATGACAAAAAACCGTTCATCGGCAAGCACGGTGTTTCCGTCAGGCATCGCCATGGTAAAGGTACGCGTAGCGATACACGGGCCGGGCACCTGACGACGGATACCGGTCTCTTCCCACAGCTCTCGTACCGCCGCCTGCTCAAACGTTTCTCCGTTTTCTACCGCCCCGCCAGGTGTTGCCCAATAACGCTGTCCGGCAAGGGCATCCTGAGTATGATGGAACAGGAATAGCAATACCCGTTGTTCAGGGTTGAGAATCAGCAGGCGTGAAGCTGGTCGCCGTTTCATACGATTTCCCGATGTCTATCTGGTCGTCGCTATTCTCCCCATCACCAGACGTGATGTCCATGCCTGCTGCGAAAAAGCGAGCCATGGCGCGGCTTGCGTGACGTGTCAGGTGGCTGTCGGGTTGGTGTCAGGTTACTGTCGTGGTGTTTTTCACGGTGCTAACGCAGGCTTGCATCGGGTTTTCATTCAACAGGAGTGCATCATGAACACGATCAAATCACAGCGCCTTGCCCGAGCCTGGTCTCAGGAACAACTGGCCGAACTGTCGGCGTTGAGCGTCAGAACCATTCAGCGGATTGAAAACGGAGAACGTGCCAGTCTGGAAACGCTCAGCGCTATTGCCGCGGCGTTTGGCGTCAATGTGACGACGTTGATGCCAGAAGACAGCGAGCAGGCGGCGAGTGGCGACTCGCTGGCGTTACGCATTTCGCAGGCCAGAACACAGGTTGAGCAGGAAAGCCGTTTCTGGCGCAGTCTGTTGCTGTTTGTGCCGGTGAACATCGTGCTGGTGGTCATCAATTTGTGGGTTAACCCGCAAACGTATTGGTTTATCTGGCCGCTGCTGGCATGGGGCGGCGCGTTGCTGGTTCGGTCGGCACGGATTTTCTGGCTGCGAGATCGCTGGTCACGCTGGGAACAGGAACGGTTGCAGAAAATTCTGCGTAAGCCCTGAGCCAGCGAAGGCCATGACGGCACGGAGAGCCACCGCAGGCAGGTTATCCGTGCGTCGCCATGACGCGCTGTATATATCGATGGGTTGGCCGTCGCCGGAAAAGCGCGGGTGACCCCAATCCTGACATAAAGTGTCACGGTTTTTCCCTGCTGGAATTCGGTATACTGGCTCCCTCGCTTGAATGGAATAGTGTATGAATTCTCATTACGCACGTCTGGTGACGACCGCGGCTTTTTTGGCTACCGGTATGGCGTTATCGCTGTTTGGCATGAAGGTGTACGCCTGGTGGTACACCGGTTCGGTCAGCTTGCTGGCATCACTGGTGGATTCGCTGGTGGATATCGCGGCGTCGCTGGTTAACCTGCTAGTCGTTCGCTATTCGTTGCAACCTGCTGATATTGAACATACGTTCGGGCATGGCAAAGCCGAGTCGCTGGCCGCATTGGCGCAGAGCATGTTCATTGCCGGTTCGGCGCTGTTTCTGTTATTGACGGGCGCTCAGCATCTGATGAACCCACAGCCGCTACAAGGGGCTGAACTGGGTATGTGGGTGACCGTGATTGCGCTGGTGGCGACGGGCTTTCTGGTGAGCTTCCAGCGTTGGGTTATCCGCAGAACACATAGTCAGGCGGTGCGAGCAGACATGCTGCATTACCAGTCTGATGTCCTGATGAATGGCGCCATTTTGCTGTCGTTGGTACTAAGCTGGAAAGGTATCAACTGGGCCGACGCGGTCTTCGCGTTGGGGATTGGTATCTATATTTTGAGCAGTGCGCTGCGCATGGCCTACGAGGCGATTCAGGTACTGCTGGACAGAGCCCTGCCCGATGACGAGCGACAGGAAATCGTCAATATCGTGTCTTCATGGCCGGGGGTAAGTGGCGCGCATCAGTTGCGCACCCGCCGTTCTGGCCCGACTCGCTTTATCCAGTTGCATCTGGAAATGGCGGACAACCTGCCGCTGGTGGAGTCACACCAGATTGCGGACGAACTGGAGCAGGCATTGCTCAAACGTTTCCCCGGTTCAGACGTTATCATTCATCAGGATCCTGTCTCGGTGGTGCCGCAGGAGCAGCGTGGGCGCTGGGAACTGTAACGGGTCGGGTTTTATCCGGGCCATGATGTGTTGTAAAAATGTGATCTACGATAGATTTTTCGTGGACGAAGAGACTGACCTGAATCAATTCAGCTGGGTGTATTTGTTATACTATGTTGATAAAACGGTTAGGCTTTGTCTTGTGAGCCTTGAGATAGAAGAATCTGCGAATTTACATCTACAAATCCAGAGGTTGTCATGATTAAAAAAATCGGAGTACTGACGAGCGGTGGCGATGCGCCGGGGATGAATGCGGCCATTCGTGGTGTGGTGCGTGCCGCGTTAGCGGAAAACCTGGAAGTATACGGTATTTATGACGGCTATCTGGGCTTGTATGAAGATCGCATGGCACAGTTGGACCGCTATAGCGTGTCTGACGTGATCAACCGTGGCGGCACGTTCCTCGGGTCTGCCCGTTTCCCGGCGTTCCGTGAGGAAGCGGTACGTCAGGTGTGCGTGGAAAACATGAGAAAGCATGATCTGGACGCGCTGGTGGTGATCGGGGGTGACGGTTCCTACATGGGGGCTAAGCGCTTGACCGAGATGGGCTTCCCCTGCATCGGCCTGCCGGGCACCATCGACAATGACGTGGCCGGTACCGACTACACCATCGGTTATTTCACCGCGCTGGAAACCGTGGTGGAAGCGATTGACCGCCTGCGTGATACCTCGTCTTCCCACCAGCGTATTTCCATCGTGGAAGTGATGGGACGCCACTGTGGCGACCTGACGCTGGCCGCAGCGATTGCCGGTGGCTGTGAATTCATCGTGCTGCCGGAAGTTGACTTCAAAAAAGAAGACCTGGTGGAAGAGATTAAAGCCGGTATCGCCAAAGGGAAGAAACACGCCATCGTCGCGATTACCGAACTGGTGTGTGATGTGGATGAACTGGCACACTATATTGAAACAGAAACCGGACGCGAAACCCGCGCCACGGTGTTGGGCCACATCCAGCGTGGTGGTTCACCGGTAGCGTATGACCGCATCCTGGCTTCCCGCATGGGGGCCTACTCTATTGAACTGTTGCAGCAAGGCTATGGCGGCCGTTGCGTCGGGATCCAGAATGAAAAACTGGTCCATCATGATATTATCGACGCCATCGAGAACATGAAGCGCCCGTTCAAAGGCGACTGGCTGAATACCGCCAAGAAGCTGTTCTGATGTGCACCCGGCGTGGCCGGGTTGAGCAAGCAAATCCCGCTCTTTTGGGCGGGATTTCTTATTGGGAAACGGAAAACGGCGACGGCCCGATGAACGAGGTGTATGCCAGCGGTGGGTAACGCAGACATGCAGGTGCATCCTCACCGTCATGATTCGCTGGCATAATGCCGATGCCCTGCGGCGTTCACCGGGCGTCGGGTGAGTTGTTGATCTACACTTTTACCCGTCTCATGCTGTTCCCACGCGCTGGTGGCGCAGGCATGAGCACCCATACAGAAATTATTGAGGTTTTCGCATGACAAAAGTTACCGTTGCCGCCACGCAGATGGCCTGCACCTGGGATTTGCCAAAAAATATCGCAAACGCCGAAAGGCTGGTGCGTCAGGCTCATGCGCAGGGAGCGCAAATCATTCTGATTCAGGAACTGTTTGCCGCGCCTTATTTCTGCATCGACCAGAGTCCGGAGCATTACGCGCTGGCGCAAGAATTGGAAACCAGCCCGCTTATCAAACACTTTTCCGCGCTGGCGGCCGAGCTGGAAGTGGTGCTGCCGCTGAGTTTCTTCGAGCGCGCCAATAACGCCTACTACAACTCGCTGGTCATGATTGACGCTGACGGTAGCGTACTGGACGTGTATCGCAAAACCCATATTCCTAACGGCCCGGCCTATCAGGAAAAACAGTTCTTCATTCCGGGCGACACCGGGTTCAAAGTGTGGCAAACCCGCTACGCCAAAGTGGGCGTCGGTATCTGCTGGGATCAGTGGTTCCCGGAAACGGCCCGCTGCCTGGCACTCAAAGGGGCCGAGCTGATTTTCTACCCGACCGCCATCGGTTCTGAACCGGCGTATCCGGATATCGACAGCCAGCCGCACTGGACCCGCGTACAGCAGGGCCATGCTGCCGCCAACCTGATCCCGGTGATCGCGTCCAACCGTATCGGTACCGAAGCCAGTAAATACCTCGACGGTCTGGAAATGACGTTCTATGGCTCGTCGTTCATTGCCGATCAAACCGGTGCGCTGGTCGCGCAGGCCAACAAGACCGACGAAACAGTGCTGGTGCATGAGTTCGATTTGGAAGCGATTGCTGCGCAGCGCGCTGCCTGGGGCTTGTTCCGTGACCGCCGTCCGGACATGTACGGTGTCATCGGCACCTCTGACGGCAAGACCTGGAGATAAGCGATGTCTGAGCTGACCACGCCGTTGCAAGACGGCTTCGCCATGCCAGCGGAATGGGCACCGCACGACGCGGTGTGGATGTTGTGGCCGTACCGCCGCGACAACTGGCGCATGCAGGGCGACGAGATTCCCGCCCAGCGGACCTTTGCTGCCGTTGCTGCGGCTATTTCGCAAACCACACCGGTTGTGATGGGCGTGCCGCGTGACCAGATGGCGCAGGCCAAAAGCGTGATGCCGACTGGCGTGACGCTGGTGGAAATGGAAAGCGATGACGCCTGGGTACGTGACACCGGGCCTACCGTGGTGTTGAACGCGGCCGGTGAGCGTCGTGGTGTCGACTGGCAATTCAACGCCTGGGGGGGCGCACTGGGCGGCCTGTATGAAGACTGGAGCCGTGACGAGAACGTGGCGGCGCAGGTGCTGGCTTATCACGGCGATGCACGCTATGCCGCTCCGCTGATTCTGGAAGGTGGCTCTATCCACACCGATGGTGAAGGCACGTTGCTGACCACCGCCGAGTGCCTGCTAAACCCGAACCGCAATCCGCATCTGAGCAAAGCGCAGATTGAGCAGCACCTGCGGGATTATCTCGGGGTGTCGGTCTTTATCTGGCTGGATGAAGGCGTCTATAACGACGAAACCGACGGCCATATCGACAACATGTGCTGTTTTATCCGCCCCGGCGAAGTGGCGCTGCACTGGACGGACGATGAAACCGACCCGCAGTATGCCCGCTCTCAGGCGGCGTATCAGGTGCTGTCCCAGACGAAGGATGCTCAGGGCCGGTCGCTAAAAATTTGGAAACTACCGGCACCCGGCCCGCTGTACGCGACCCCGGAAGAAGCGGCGGGCGTGACCGAGGGTAACGCTATCGAGCGTAACGCCGGGTCACGGCTGGCAGGGTCGTACGTCAATTTCCTGATCAGCAACAAGCAGGTGATTTATCCGCTGCTGGATGAACGTACT
Organism: Dickeya oryzae; assembly: GCF_020406815.2. Classification (NCBI taxonomy): domain Bacteria; kingdom Pseudomonadati; phylum Pseudomonadota; class Gammaproteobacteria; order Enterobacterales; family Pectobacteriaceae; genus Dickeya; species Dickeya oryzae. The sequence continues at coordinate 4,521,156 of NZ_CP162670.1, read as the reverse complement.
GACGGCGAGGCACATGCGCTGTTGCAACAGATGTTCCCCGACTACCTGATAAGTGGTGTTCCGGCGCGCGAGATCCTGCTGGGTGGCGGCAATATCCACTGTATTACTCAGCAGATCCCGGCGGTACGCCGCTAGTCCTGCTGCGGCCCCCCTTCACGGGGGGCCTGACTCTTCCGCGTTCTTTCTTAAAATATTCTTAATGCTAATCAATAGCTGCTTATAAAAAATCCAACTAAGCAACCGGTTTTGTTCTCTTAGCCGTTTCTGTAAACTCCGCATCGTAAATTATTGTATGTTTCTTTACAGTTTTTTGACGAAACGGATAGCTATGCTCATTGAACTTCAGGGAAGAAGGCGCAATCACGCCTGTTTTAAGCAATTCCTCTTATTTCTTAAATTTTACTTTTTATTTTCAGTTTCTTATTGTTTCTCGGCGTCTGCTGCGGAACCCGGCACCCCGCTGGAACAGCAATCCATTAGCCAGCAAGAACGGTTGCGTGCTCAGGAGAAAAAGCTGGCACCGGTAACACCGGATGTCCGGTTTCAGACCTCGCTGGAAGAGGTATCTGGCGACGGGTTTCCCATTGAGCAGCCCTGCTTTGATATTGACCGGGTTGAACTGGATGGGCTGGCTTCTTTTCCATCCTGGCTACCGCTACAGCGTCTGGCAGACAAAGGCCGTGGGCAGTGCCTTGGGGTCAAGGGCATCAACCTGCTGATGAGCCGGTTACAGAACCGGCTGGTTGAGTATGGCTATGTGACATCGCGTGTACTGGCACCCGCGCAGGATCTCAAAAGCGGTACCCTCAAACTGGCATTGGTGGCGGGGACGATTCGCCACGTGGTACTGACGCCGGGGAGCGATAGTTATGTGCAGCTCTATAGCGCACTGCCCGCGCACGAAGGTAACCTGCTGAATCTGCGAGATATCGAGCAAGGGCTGGAAAATATGCAGCGCTTGCCGACGGTAAAAGCCGACATGCAGATTGTCCCCGGTGAGCAGCCGGGTGAGAGTGATGTCGATATCAGTTGGAAACAGTCCCGCCACTGGCGTGTGGCGACCTCGCTGGATGACTCGGGTACGCGCAGTACCGGCCGTTATCAGGGCGGGATGACGCTGTTTCTGGATAACCCGCTATCGCTCAGTGACATGTTCTATGTGTCTGCAACCCACGATCTGCAATGGCGTAGCGCCCAATCCAGCCAAAACTATACCGCGCACTATTCGGTGCCGTGGGGCTATTGGCTGGCGGGTATTACCACCAGCGGGTACGACTACCACCAGACGATCGCCGGTATCAATCAGGAATATAAATACAGCGGTCGCAGCCAGAATCTTAACGCCAGCCTGCGGCGGGTTATTCATCGCAATGCCACGCAGAAAACATCGGTCAGCTACGAGTTGCTCACCCGCCAGACACGAAATTACATCAACGACACCGAAGTGGAAGTGCAGCGGCGTAACAGTGCCGCCTGGCGTCTTGGTTTACAGCATCGTCACTATGTCGGGCAATCCACGCTGGATATGGCGGTCAGTTACCAGCGCGGCACCCGCTGGTTCGGCGCATTACCGGCACCGGAAGAAGCGTTTGATGAAGGCACCGAGTTGTCGAAGATTGTGCAGTGGACAACGCAACTGGAGGTGCCTTTCCATCTGTTGGCGCAACCTTTCACCTATAACCTGCAATATCAGCAACAGCACAGTCTGACCCGGCTGACACCCCAGGAGCAATTTGCCATCGGCAACCGCTGGACGGTGCGGGGATTTGACGGCGAGCGTACCCTGAATGCCGATGATGGCTGGCTGGTTCGCAATGAACTGGTGTGGACGACACCGTTGCCGGGGCAGTCACTCTATCTCGGCGTGGATTATGGCGCAGTGGATGGCGGCGGCAGCGATACCTTGCTGGGACGCCACCTGGCCGGTGGCGTGCTGGGCTGGCGCGGCGCGGTTAAGAGCATTAACTATGACCTGTTCGCCGGTATTCCGCTCTCTAAACCCGATGGATTCAACACCAGCCCGGTAACAGTAGGATTTACCCTCAACTGGCAGTATTAGGACGTAGCAAGGATGCAGATTGACCATTTTGACGTTCAGTCGCCAGCGTTGATTGGCGGCGAAAGCAGCGAAGCGGAAATACTGGGGGCCGCCGTGTGGCTCTGGATGCATTCGCCGCTGCACCGTGACGCGCCCTTACAGGCGTTATCGACATTACTGCTGCCGATTATCAAGCACCAGCAATACGTGGTGGTCAGCCAGCAGCAACAGCCGATTTTTTTCATGAGTTGGGCATGGCTGGATGCCGAAGCCGAACGGCGTTACCTCACCCAACCTTCTATTCTGATGCCGCAGGACGACTGGGCCTGTGGCGATCGCATGTGGATTATCGATTGGATCGCGCCCTTTGGCCATTCTCGCGCCATGCGCCATCTGGTCTGCCGCACCTTATTGCCGGATTACTGCTTCCGCTCGCTTGACCATCAGGGTGCCAGACGTGGCAAACGCGTCTTCGTGCACCATGGCGATCAGGTATCACGTCAGTCACGCGATCACTGGCTGCAACAACACCCTTTAGCTGAACCGCTTCCCGAGATTTGCATTCGATAAGGATATCTTGCTGTGAACAAATTGCTCTACCGGATCATTTTCAACAAAAGCCGCGGCATGTTGATGGTTGTGGCGGATATTGCCCGAGCAGGACAAGGTGGCGGTGGCCGTTCCTCACGACCCGGTACCCTTTTGCCACATCAGTGGGCCCGTCTTTCTCCGTTGGGTTTTGCACTGCTAACCGCGCTTGGTTGTGTGTCCGTGGTGGCACCCGCTCAGGCGGGAATAGTGGCGGATGCGGGGGCACCCGCTAACCAGCAACCGGTGATCGTCAACACCGCCAACGGGGTGCCGCAGGTTAATATCCAGACGCCCAGCGCAGGCGGCGTATCCCGCAATACCTACAGTCAGTTTGATGTGGATGGCAAAGGTGCCATCCTCAATAACTCGCGCGAGCGTATCCAGACGCAGCAGGGCGGCTGGGTTGAACGTAACCCCTATCTGGCGCAGGGTGAGGCCAAAGTCATCCTCAATGAGGTGAATTCCAGCAACCCCAGCCGCCTGGGTGGGTATGTGGAGGTGGCGGGCACCCGGGCGCAGGTGATTATCGCGAACCCGGCGGGCATCACCTGTGATGGCTGCGGTTTTATTAATGCCAATCGGGCGACGCTCACCACCGGCCGGGCGCAGATGCAGGACGGCAATCTGACCGGTTATGACGTGCGACAAGGTGAAATCATTATTCAAGGCGGTGGGCTGGACAGCCGTAACCAGGATTACACCGATATCATCGCCCGTTCCGTGAAAGTGAACGCCGGTATCTGGGCTAACGATTTGCGGGTCACCGCCGGTAGCAATCAGGTCAGCGCCGCCCATGACAACATTCAGGCGACCCGTGACGGCAGCGCCTCGCCTCAACTGGCGCTGGATGCCTCGCAACTGGGCGGGATGTACGCCGGGAAAATCCGCCTGATTGGCACCGAGAAAGGGGTTGGCGTGAGAAACGCCGGGAATATCGGTGCCTCGGCAGGCAGTGTGACGCTGACGGCTGACGGGCGTATCGAAAATAGCGGCACAATCAACGCCAGTCAGGATATTCAACTGACCTCGACTCAGGATGTGAGCAATCAGGGCAAGGTATACGCCAGCGGCGAAACGTCCGTCACGGCAGGCGGCCAGCTTGGCAACAGTGGCGTTATCGCCGCCGCCAGCCACACCCGCATCAAAGGCGGTACGATAAACAATAGCCAGTCGGGGGCGATCGCCGGTGGTATGAGTGCCGACGGCACATTGTCCGGCAGCGGCACGCTAACGCTGGATGCCGATGGCAACCTGACGGGCAACGGTAAGCACCTGGCGGCGGGCCAACTGACTGTGACCGGTAGCGATGTGGATCTGGGCGGTAGCCAGACCTACGGCAAACAGGTGGCGATCACGGCCAGACAAGGCAGTGTCTCAGTCAGTGGTGCCAATATTCAGTCGGACACCCTGTTGTCGCTGAATGCGCCGGTCAGCATCAACAACGATGGCGGCACATTGCAGGCGGATACCCTGAACCTGAATACCGACCGGTTATCCAACCGCAAAGGGAACCTCATCCAAACCGGTAGCCAGAGCCTGACACTGAATCATCGCGGTGGTATCGACAACCGTGGTGGGCAGATTATCAGCAACGGGCAGGATCTGACGTTGCAAACCCAGCAGCTCAACAATCAGCAAGGCAGCATTCAGCATGTGGGCTCGGGTCATTTCATGCTGACGGCCGATCAACTGGATAACCGACAAGGAACGCTCAGCACGGTTTCCGGCGATGCCCTGATCACCAGCCAACAGCAGTTGCGCAATGACGGCGGCAAACTGGGTGCGGGTAAGCGCCTGCAGATACAGGCGAACGGCATGAGCAATGCCGCCGGTCTGGTGCGGGCGAATGTGCTGGATGTCGACTTGCAGCAAGGCGGCTTGATTAACACTCAGGGAACGTTGCTCAGCCAGGGCGCGTTCACCTTAAACAGCGGTGATGTGGATAACCGCAACGGTTTGCTGGTGAGCGGCGCGGATGCCGCGCTCACGCTGGGCGCACTGGATAATCAGGGCGGACGGATTGGCGCGACCGGCACGCTGACGATGGATACCCTGCAAGTACAGAACGATACCGGGTTGATACAAAGCGGTGGTCTGCTGTCGTTAAACACCAACGGCGAGTCGTTGAGCAACGGTGCCAGTGGCAGCCAGGGCGGCATCACCAGTCAGTCGGACATCCAACTGCGTACCGGGGTGTTCAGTAACCTCGGTGGTGCGGTGATAGCCAACCGCAACCTGACGTTAAACAGCGGTAGCCTCAATAACCAGCAGGGACAACTGGCTGCACTGGGTGCTTTGCAGGCGAGCACGGCTGATGTCAGCAATCAGGGCGGTAAAATTCAGGCGGGTACGTCGCTGAGTTGGGATACCCGCCCCTTGCACAGCGCGGCCCGGCAGTTCATGACCCTGCTGGCGGCAGCACCGGCGGCAAACAATGTCATCCTCAATGCCGGTGGGCAGATCCAGTCCGGCGGTGACCTGACGTTGGCCGGTTCATCACTCGATAACTCACAGGGCGGGTCTATCATCACCAACGGGAACCTGACGGTGACCGCGGATGGTGGCATCAGCAACCAGAGCGGTACCCTGCAGGCGGTGGGTAACCTGACGCTGGATGCGGTGCAGGCGGTTATCGATAACACCCTGGGGCTGATTCATGCCGGGCAGCAGGCCACATTGCTGGCCGGGTCCGTACTGAATCAGGGCACACGCAACCAGAATGGGATTCTGGGTAACAACGTCAGTGTGACCGCCGGTCAGTTGCAGAACGGCAACGGCGCTATCACCGCCAGCCGCGATCTGGCGCTCACCCTCAGCGGCGTGCTGGATAACAGCAACGGCATGCTATCCAGTCAGGGCAGCAGTGAGATTCAGGCCGATACCCTGCTGAACACCAATGGCGATATACAGGCGCAACAACAACTGACGCTGACGGCCAATCAGTTAAGCGGCGATGGCCGCCTGCTGTCGTTAGGCAACATGCAGGTGTCGCTCACTCAGGACTTCATCAACACCGGCAGCGTGCGCGCCAGTAATGCGCTGACCTTCCAGACCAACGGGCTGCTGCGTAATGCGGCACTGATGCAGGCCGGGTCAACGCTGCAACTGGGTGCGGCGAATCTGGAAAACCTGAATGGAGCCGAGATCAGCGCTACCACCACCCGGCTCAGTGCCGGTCAGACGCTGACCAACTACGGGTTGGTGGATGGCAGCAACACGCTGCTCACTGCTTCCACGATCAATAACCTGTCGACCGGTCGCCTCTTCGGTGATGCACTGGCGCTACAGGCCGGGACTATCAATAACCTCAACCAGAATGGTGTGGCACCGGTAATTGCCGCCCGCCAGCGGCTGGACCTCGGCATGTGGGCGCTGAATAACAACGAGCACGCCCTGATTTACAGCAGCGGGGCGATGGCGATAGGCGGCGCGCTGGATAGCCAGAATCATGCGACCGGTCAGGGCGGCGTTATCAATAACGGCAGTGCGACGATTGAAGCTGCCGGTGACATTGTGCTGAATGTCGGCACGCTCAATAACATCAATAACCATTTTGCCACCGCGATCGTGCCGGTGTCGGATGAACAGGTGCAGCTGTACCGCATGGCCGGGTCGACCACCATGTACACCCCGGATCAGATCAGTATCAGTCATGGTGAAGTCGACGGCTTGATTACGCCAGACGGCGGCAACGAAGAATTTACCCGGTATGATTTCACCCGGCATATTGAAGAGTCGCGCATTATCCAAAGTGACCCCGGCCAGATACTGTCGGGCGGCAATCTGCTGATTACCTCCGGTATGGTGCTGAACGACAAGAGCCGCATCATTGCCGGTTCAGGCCTGGGGATCAGCGCCGGACAACTGAATAACGTGGAAGTCCCCGGCGAGCGGCATATTACTGAAAACGGCACCGCCACCAGTTTCTGGCGTATTCGTCACAAAGGGCGTGACGAACAAGGGCACGATAGCGCGGCGTATACCCCGCCGGAGCAGATCCAGTCGATAACCTTGCAACCGGGGGCGATACAGTCGTTCACGGCGGCGGCCAGCAACCGTGGCTTACAGGGGCGCAGTGATAGCAGCGTGAACGGTAGCGTAGCGGGTGCAACCGGTGTGAATGCTGCCGTGTTGCAGGCGCTGCCCAATCAACCGGTGACATTGCCATCCGGCCAGGTTTTCGAAGTGACGTCGGGTACCGCACCGGAAAGTGGTAAACCCGCGGCTATCATCAGGCTGGTGGGGCCGGACATCCGGCTACCGGATAACAGCCTGTTTCATACCAACCCGGACCGTAACGCCAGTTATCTGGTGGAAACCGACCCGCGCTTCACCAACCAGAAGACCTGGCTGAGTTCAGACTACATGCTGAGTGCGCTCACCGGCGACCCGACCAGCGTTCACAAGCGTCTGGGGGATGGGTTCTACGAACAGCGACTGGTGCGTGAGCAGATAGTCTCGTTAACCGGGCAGCGTTACCTTAACGGTTACAGCAACGATGACACCCAGTTCAAGGCGCTGATGGATGCCGGTATTGCGTTTGGCAAGCAATACGGGCTAACGCCGGGCGTGGCGCTGACGGCGGAACAGATGCGGTTACTGACCAGCGACATGGTGTGGATGGTCAACCAGACGGTAACGTTGCCGGATGGCACCACCCAGACGGTGCTGGTGCCACAGGTTTACGCCCGACTGAAAGAGGGTGATCTGGACGGCAGCGGGGCGCTGCTGGCCGGGCGCACGGCGGATATTCGTGTTGACGGCGATATCAACAACAGCGGCCGTATTCAGGCGGCAGGCAACGCCACCCTGCTGGCAGAGAACCTTAACAACACCGGTGGGCTGATCCACGCCAATGATCTGGCGTTGCAGGCCCGCACCGATATTACCAGCATCGGTGGGCTGATTTCGGGCAACGACAGCCTGACGGCGCAGGCGGGACGGGATATCACCCTCACCACCACGACCCGCAGTGCCACCAGTGCCGACGGCAATTTCAGCCGTACCGCGCTGGACCGGGTGGCAGGCCTGTATGTGCAAAACGATGCCGGGAAACTGGTATTGCAGGCCGGGCGTGACGTCAACCTGACGGCGGCGCAGCTGACCAACGGCGGCGAGAACAGCACCACCACGGTGGCGGCCGGGCGGGATATCAACCTGAAGACGGTCACTACCGCCAGCCGGGATAATATCGTCTGGAACGGCGATAATCGGGTCACACAAAGCGCCAGCCATGAGCAGGGCAGCGAAGTAAACGCCAAAGGCGATATCCACATGAGCGCGGGCCGTGACCTGACGGCGACGGCCGCCTCGATGAGCGCGGGCAACGGTCTGATGCTGGCGGCGGGCAACAACCTGACTGTCCAGCAGGGAACGGATACCGCCACGCTCGATGAGCGGCACAAGACCACCGGCAGCAACGGCTTTGCCTCTAAGATAACCACGGTACGGCAGGATACGGTAGACCGGCAGACGGCGGCGGCGAGCGTGCTGAGTGGCAATACGGTGGCGCTGGCGGCAGGCCATGACCTGACGATATCGGGCAGCGATGTGGCGGGCACCGGCGATGTGAGCCTGTCAGCGGGCAATACCCTGACGGTAACGGCAGCCCAGGAGAGGGATGCACAGACGCACCTGCGTGAGGAGACACACTCCGGGCTGATGGGCAGCGGCGGTATCGGGTTTACGATAGGCAGCAACAGCCAGAAGACCACCACGGCGGAGAGCGCGCAGCAGCATCGCGGCAGTACGGTAGGCAGCAGCACGGGGTCGCTGACGCTGAACGCGGGCGGGTCGCTGGGTGTGGCAGGCAGCGAGCTGATAGCGGGTGAAGACGTGACGCTGAAAGGGCGTGACGTGAGCGTGGTGTCGCTGGAGAATCGACAGGACAGGAAGGAAACGCGTGAGCAGAAACAGAGCGGTCTGACGATTGCGCTGAGCGGTAGCGTGGGCGGTGCGCTGAACACGGCGGTGGAAACGGCGCAGTCCTCGCGTGAGACGCAGGACGGCCGGGTGAAGGCACTGCAGCAGACGAAGGCGGCGCTGAGCGTGGCACAGGGGGTGCAGGCGGCGCGGCTGGCGCAGGCGCAGTCGGAAGGGGCAGGCGGTCAACAGGGCGGCCAGACGGTGGGTGTCAGCGTGTCGTACGGCAGCCAGTCGTCGAAGTCGGTGCAGGAGCAGACGCAGACCACGGCGCAGGGCAGCAGCGTGACGGCGGGTCGCAACCTGTCGGTGACGGCGACGAACGGTGACGTCACGGTGGCGGGCAGCACCCTGAAGGCGGGTCAGGACCTGCTGCTGGATGCGTCGCGGGATATCCGGCTGCTGTCGTCGGCGAACACGCAGCACACCGAGGGGAGCAACCAGAGTCAGGGTGGCAGTATCGGGGTGAGCCTGGGGGTGAGTGCCTCGGGCAGCTTCGGGCTGAGCGTGAGTGCGAGCGTGAACGCGGCGAAGGGCAGCCAGCACGGCGACGGGGTGACACACACGGAAGCGCTGCTGGAAGCAGGACGGGCGGCGGTGCTGCACAGCGGTCGTGACACCACGCTGCAGGGCGCGCAGGTCAGTGCGGAGACGATAAAGGCGCAGGTGGGGCGTGACCTGCTGATACGCAGCGAGCAGGACAGCGACCATTACGACAGCAAACAGCAGAGCATGAGCGCCGGGGTGACGATACCGATTTACGGCGGGGGTGGCGGCGCGAGCTTCAGCTTCAGCCGTGACAGGGTGAACAGCAACTTCGAGAGTGTGCAGGCGCAGTCGGGGCTGTTTGCGGGCCGGGGCGGTTTTGACGTGACGGTGGGCAACCACACGCAACTGGACGGCGGGGCGATAGCGTCGACGGCGGAGGCGGATAAGAACCGGCTGGATACGGGGACGCTGGGGTTCAGCAATATCGACAACCACGCAGAGTACAGCGCGTCGCACAGCGGGGGCGGATTTGGCACCGGCGGCCCGATAGGGATGCAGATGCTGAGCAACCTGGGCGGGCTGGCACTGGCGGGGGCGAACCAGAGCGGCTCCTCATCAGGGACGACCTATGCGGCAGTGAGCGACGGCACGCTGATAATCCGTGACAGGGCGGGTCAGCAGCAGGACGTGAGCGGGCTGAGCCGGGATACGGCGGGGGCGAACAGCGGGGCGCTGAACCCGATATTCGACAAGGAGAAGGTCGAGAGCCGGATGCAGCAGGCGCAGCTGATGTCGGACATCGGTGCGCAGGCGCTGGATATCGCGTCGACGGAAGGGGCGATAGCGGCGACGAAGGCGGCGAACACGAAGGTGGCCGAGGCGTCGGAGGCGGTGCGCCGGGCGAAGGGCAGCGAGCTGGCGCAGGCGAGCCCGAACAAAGCGATAACGCAGGATGACATAACGCAGGCGCTGTTCCAGTCGTACTACGATGAGGCGATGCGGACATCGCCGTACGGAACGGGCGGTGCGGTACGTCAGGGCATTCAGGCGGTGACGGCGGCGCTTCAGGGCGTACTGGCGGGGAACATGGCGCAGGCGCTGACGGGGGCGGCAGCACCGTATATGGCCGAAGCCATCCACCGGGCGACGACGGATGCGGCGGGTAACACGGACGTGGCGGCGAACACGCTGGCGCACGCGTTGCTGGGTGCGGTGGTAGCGCAGGCGAGCGGGAATAACGCACTGGCGGGGGCGGCAGGTGAAGCGGGCGGTGAACTGGCGGCCCGCGCCCTGATGGAAGCGCTGTACCCGGGCAAGAAACCGTCGGAGCTGAACGAAGAGCAGAAGCAGTACATCAGTACACTGGCGACGATAGCGGGCGGTCTGGCGGCGGGCGTGGTGGGGAATACCGGCGCGGACGCGGTGCAGGGGGCGCAATCGGCGCAGGTGGCGATCGAAAATAATGCATTTGCTGAAATTGCAGAGCAACGCGTCTCCGGCGAATCGCAGGCTGACAAGTACCAGAAAGCCCTGAAACAGATAGAGGCGGCGAAGGAAGAGTTTAAGGAGAAGAACTGCGCCGGGCTGAGTGCAGAGGCTTGTTCAGCGAAGATGGATGCCCATCGTGATGAACTACTGAAAGGTTTTGCGGATGCTGGTTTAGATTTTGTGCCTGTGATTGGTACAATCAAGACGTTTGCGGAGGCACAGTCAGCACTTGATTATCTTCTCGCCGTAGCGACGATTGTTCCTGGAGAACGAATTGCTTCAGGTATCCTGAAAGCTGCTGAAAAGGCGCTGAAAAAAGGTGATATTGGTGAAGCAGCCAAGTTGCTTAACAGTGCCCGTGATGAGATAGCCGCGACTTCGCGCCCCAGTCATAGACAATCAGAAATTGATGTTGGGAAAGATCTTGGTGACGGCTGGCGCGAACAAGTCAGCTTCAAAGACGGTAAAGAAGTTCCTTACGGTACAAAAGGTGGGGTTCGCCCAGACTGGTGTCAGGGAAATGTCTGTAGTGTTGAAGTGAAAAACTATAATATCACGACTAATCAGAACGGTCTGATAAATAATGTGTCTAAACAAGCTATCCAGCGTGCCGAAAATTTACCCGCGGGAATGCAACAGCAAGTTGTTATTGATGTTCGTGGGCAAACAGTATCTCAAGCGCAAGAACGGGCAATCATTAAAGGTATAGTAGAAAAATCAAATGGAGCTATTGCTCCAACTTCTATCAGATTTAAGAGGTAGTTTGAGAATGAAACATATTGGATTTTCGGGGGGGAGTTCGTTTTTTGAACTTGGAAGCTCGTCAGATATGCTTTACTTTTTCAAGTATCTGTATTCATTGGTTCATAATGAAAGAGAAAAATATCTGTTGGACAGGATATATAGGAAATACATTATGTTTGATGAGATGGATGAAAGCTTGGTTCTTTTGAATAATCTAAAGCTGATTTGTTCAAACGATTTCTTGGAAGTGTTTTCAAAATATTTTGAATGTATCGAGGGGTGTATTGAATCAGCTAAAGGATTTTATGAAGACTGGGGCATTTATCAGGTTGTTAAAGTAATAATTACTGATATGCCATATTGCATATCCGAAATGGAGCGGCCTAAAGAAGAGTATGATGCTCTTTCCTTTGATGACACACCTTTTTGGTTGCGTTAAAGAAAAAACTGCCTGTCAGCCCATGCGTTCCACTGTAATCTCCGCAACCCGCACGATAACTGGCTGGTGTTAAAACCGAGATCGTCCAGCCAGCGGCCCTTGAGGGTGAGTTGCGGCGGCGGGTTGCCCGGCTACCGTTGGGGACAGTAACCGACTGTGTATGCTGTAAAAATAAGGCGTTAGCAATAAAGGACACGTATGGCTGCCAGAAAATGATGCCGCATGATCGGGGCGATGTCGCTTCGTCTTCTGGCCTGCTGTAAACTCGCTGTCTTAGCGCAATATACCTTTAAGGACTCTCTTCTCCTGCTGTGTGGGCGCATTCATTTATTCGTTTTCGCCAATACCAAAATCTCTGCCCGTTTCTCTGGTGGCATCTCCCAAAACGCCAGCATCAATTCAGCCAGTTGGTCATCTGCGGTATAGAAGAATGCCAGCGGAACATCAAGCGCGTCCGCGAGTTGCTGAGCGGTATCGATGCTGGCTTCGTGTACGCCTTTTTCATAGCGGTTAATACGGGTGCTTGCCACGAATTCATCAATTCCGGCAGCGATGCCGAGTTTTTTCTGTGACAAACCTTTTGCCAGCCGGGCTTGCTTAAGCCGTTGACAGAAAACGTCATGGTAGTTTTGCTTTGCTTTCATGGCTACGAGAATCGTAGTTTTTGCTTGAGTGGGATACTACGAATAACGTAGTATCTGCTGTGACTATTCTTCATAACGGTGACGAGTCAGGAGGCTGGATGAAAAAGGATTGGCATCAGGCAGATATTATCGCCGCTCTGCACAAGCAACGTACCTCAATGGCAGCGCTTTCCCGCTCTGCGGGTTTGAGTGCATCAACACTGGCGAATGTATTGGTCAGGCCCTGGCCTAAGGGGGAATGGCTGGTTGCTGAAGCACTGGGAATTCACCCGGCTGAGATATGGCCGAGCCGGTATTACGGTCAGGATGGTGAATTGATTGTCTATAGAAAACCCCCAGCTAGGCTGGGGGTTCCGTAAAGCTTCCAGCTTTGGGGCGGATATAAAAACCCCTTTTGATTTGTTAAAACACCTTGCGGTCTGGCAACTGCAATGGTCAAACAAGAAATCAAAAGGGGGTCCCAATGGGGGACGAAAAGAGCTTAGCGCACACTCGCTGGAACTGTAAATATCACATAGTTTTCGCACCCAAATACCGAAGACAGGTCTTCTACGGTGAGAAACGACGGGTAGTAGGGAGTATCTTAAGAAAGTTGTGTGAATGGAAAAATGTGCAGATTCTGGAAGCCGAGTGCTGTGCTGATCACATTCATTACGACAGCAAACAGCAGAGCATGAGCGCCGGGGTGACGATACCGATTTACGGCGGGGGTGGCGGCGCGAGCTTCAGCTTCAGCCGTGACAAGGTGAACAGCAACTTCGACAGCGTGCAGGAGCAGTCGGGGCTGTTTGCGGGCCGGGGCGGATTTGACGTGACGGTGGGGAACCACACGCAACTGGACGGCGGGGCGTTAGCGTCGACGGCGGAGGCGGATAAGAACCGGCTGGATACGGGGACGCTGGGGTTCAGCAATATCGACAACCACGCGGAGTACAGCGCGTCGCACAGCGGGGGCGGATTGGGTACCGGCGGCCCGATAGGGATGCAGATGCTGAGCAACCTGGGCGGTCTGGCACTGGCGGGGGCGAACCAGAGCGGCTCCTCATCAGGGACGACCTATGCGGCGGTGAGCGACGGCACGCTGATAATCCGTGACAAGGCGGGTCAGCAGCAGGATGTGAGCGGGCTGAGCCGTGATACGGCGGGGGCGAACAGCGGGGCGCTGAACCCGATATTCGACAAAGAGAAGGTCGAGAGCCGGATGCAGCAGGCGCAGCTGATGTCGGACATCGGTGCGCAGGCGCTGGATATCGCGTCGACGGAAGGGGCGATAGCGGCGACGAAGGCGGCGAACACGAAGGTGGCCGAGGCGTCGGAGGCGGTGCGCCGGGCGAAGGGCAGCGAGCTGGCGCAGGCGAGCCCGAACAAAGCGATAACGCAGGATGACATAACGCAGGCGCTGTTCCAGTCGTACTACGATGAGGCGATGCGGACGTCGCCGTACGGAACGGGCGGCGCGGTACGTCAGGGCATTCAGGCGGTGACGGCGGCCCTGCAGGGTGTGCTGGCGGGGAACATGGCGCAGGCGCTGACGGGGGCGGCGGCACCGTATATGGCCGAAGCCATCCACCGGGCGACGACGGATGCGGCGGGCAACACGGACGTGGCGGCGAACACGCTGGCGCACGCGTTGCTGGGTGCGGTGGTAGCACAGGCGAGCGGGAATAACGCACTGGCGGGGGCGGCAGGTGAAGCAGGCGGTGAACTGGCGGCCCGCGCCCTGATGGAAGCGCTGTACCCGGGCAAGACACCGTCGGAGCTGAACGAAGAGCAGAAGCAGTACATCAGCACACTGGCGACGATAGCGGGCGGTCTGGCGGCAGGCGTGGTGGGGAATACCGGCGCGGACGCGGTGCAGGGGGCGCAGTCGGCGCAGGTGGCGGCTGAAAATAATATTCTTTCGAACAAATATGGCGTGCAGAAGCTGAGTCCCAAAGACCGTGCGCTGTATGAAAAACTGAAGCCGTATATCGGTGATATCGATGGATTGCAGGCCGAGTTTGAGAAATGCAACGGAAACGGCGAGTGTGAAACAGGAATACGCAATAAGTACCGGCAGGCCGAGGCGGAAGCGGGCCAGAAGCTGGTGGAACTGTATCAGTCCGGCGTAATAAGCCGCGCGGATTATGAGGAGTTTGTCACCAGTTATGCCAGTACGATGATGCGCGGGGCTGGCGAAGGGGAATCCAACACCCAGCGGTCAGGGCTAAAAGGCAATATCTATGATTTGTCTGCCTGGGACTGGACGCCAGCCGGTGTGGCGGGGAACCCGTATGTATCATCGATAAGAAGTGCCAATCAGATAGCGGACTGGAAAGCACAGGGGCTGGGTGACGAGAAGATCCAGGAGCTGATACTGAAAGATTCGGTGCTGGGTGGCTTGCTAACACCAGTAGATCTGAGCAAGATCATGTCGGTACTGGATAACGGCACCAGTCGTGATGAGGTTATGCGGCTGGCGGCGGGGATGATTTTTTCCAAGGTTATCAGCCAGAATAGCGGTAAAGCCGGAACAGCGATAAATGCTAGTACAGGGAAAAATGCGGGTAGTCAGTCAGCTTTGAATGCAGAAAAAGTAGCTGCACAGGCTGAACAGGAACTATTAAGCGAGATTAATAAATTTACATCTAAAACTCAGGCCACAAGAAGTGCAACGATGGTGGGGGCATATGATCCGACAACGGGTAAAACGGCAGTAGGTAACAGTAATGCAAAAATATCAGCACAGGATCTTGACCCCAGAACGGTTGAGTATATTGAGAAACAGTTAGGTGTGAAAATAGGTGAGTTTACGAGCTTTTGTCCGAATAAAGCAGGAGCATGTGCAGAAGTATCTGCTGCTGATCAGTTAGTTCGGCAAGGAAGTAATCCATCAGAAATAAAATTTACTGATGCTGTTCGCCCTAGAGATGCATGGAATAAAGAAAAAATCCCATCTACTGCTATAATTCCTCCTTGTAAAAACTGCACCGTTACATGGCCGAAAGGGAAAGAATGATGAGCTCTCTTAACATAGATTGGAAGCCCGAGTTTGGAAATATTTATACTTGGTTTGGTATGGATAGATCTGGATTGATTGCCATGATGGTTAATAACTGTTTTGGAGATTTACCCCGACCATTATTATTTCTGGATAACACGGAATCTATTTTGGATGGTCTGTCTGAATTTGTATGGGAAGAGTCATGTATTTATGATAAATATCCAAATGATAAATGTGGGGAATTTAGTGTTGATTTATATTCATTCTGGAGAAATAGGGATGATTTAGATGTTGAAAATATCTACATGGCGATGAAGGACGATCTTCTAATTTCTAAAAATTATAGTGAGGCGAATATCCCAGTAAATAAGGGGATTTTTGTTTATCATGCTGTAGAAGGCACTTATGAAGGCGAGGATTACCCAGTTGGATATGAGGGGGAAACCATCATGGGCGATTACTTTAGATTTCTAGTACCAACAATTTATGCTTCAATCAACGATTTCCCAGAAGCTCTCCAGCGTGGTATTGTTGTATCTGACTCAATAGACTTCACAAATACTAGAGTCATCGAGAATAAGAATATTAATAAATATTTCACGAGGATGTATAAGAAGTAGTAGGCCTGAAAGGAATGTTTATATAAAAATACAGTCTATACTATGCTGATAAATAACTACGACTAACGTATCCACACCTGTTATTTATTGGCATATAGCCATCTTTATGAAGGGAAAACGTCAAAAGCCCGGTGCTGCCTGTCCCGGTGCTGCCTGTGTTGTTGCGAAAACTGTCCAATTCCTTGTCCTACAGATGTTGACTAAAAATAGAAAATTACTTTATGTATATGTTTAGTCAATGAATTAGAAAACCTTACCTAGCGCAAAAATATATGTTGTAGAAATAATGAATTTAATCATAGAAAAAATCCTTAATGAAACTAATGACATAACCATCGATATCGATGGCTATGTTCCTTTGGATATAAAATTTTCTGCTCCTATAGGGCTTCCACCACTGTATTGGAGGGTTGGTGATGGTAAAAAAAGCCTGCTTGAATTGGCTGTGTTACCTGAGAGTGGAACTTTATCAGATATCACTCTAGTGATGCTGAATCCCTGTTCTATTCAGAAGGTGGATAGTATCCCAGTAAAATTATCGGATGATAAGTTGGGGAATCCAATTATTAATTTGGATTCATGGAATCTCTTAGATAGAGATGAGTTTAGCCAACGTTTTATTGATGATTTTGACTTAGATATCAAGGCGGTGATATCCCCGACATCTATACTATTAATAATTGATGGAAGTAATAAAATAACCGACTGGATAAAATGTAGTGATACATTTTATGTAGGTACAAATGATAAAAGGAACATCACCCATTTATTTTTAGACAAGCTAACGCAAGAAGAGATTGAAAGATTTTATGAAGCAATTGGTTAACAAAAAATCCCGACCTTTAGTCGGCCGGGATTTTTATCTGCCAGTCAGACTCTGAGTTTTGTCTCGATCACCTGCTGCCCTCGCTCCACGGTGACGATAACGGGCTGTCCGGTGTTAAAACCGAGGTCTTCCAACCATCGGCCCTAGAGAGTGAGTTGCGGCGGCGGATTGCCCCGGCTACCGTTGGGGACAGCAACCGACCGTGTATTATTTAAAAACAATGTGTTAGCAATAAAGGACACGTATGGCTGCCAGAAAATGATGCCGCATGATCGGGGGCGATGTCGCTTCGTCTTCTGGCCTGCTGTAGACTCGCTGTTTTAGCGCAATATACCTTTAAGGACTCTCTTCTCCTGCTGTGTGGGCGCATTCATTTATTCGTTTTCGTCAATACCAAAATCTCTGCCCGTTTCTCTGGTGGCATCTCCCAAAACGCCAGCATCAATTCAGCCAGTTGGTCGTCTGCGGTATAGAAGAATGCCAGCGGAACATCAAGCGCGTCCGCGAGCTGCTGAGCGGTATCGATGCTGGCTTCGTGTACGCCTTTTTCATAGCGGTTAATACGGGTGCTTGCCACAAATTCATCAATTCCGGCAGCGATGCCGAGTTTTTTCTGTGACAAACCTTTCGCCAGTTTGGCTTGCTTAAGCCGTTGACAGAAAACGTCATGGTAGTTTTGTTTTGCTTTCATGACTACGAGAATCGTAGTTTTTGCTTGAGTGAGATACTACGAATAACGTAGTATCTGCTGTGACTATTCTTCATAACGGTGACGAGTCAGGAGGCTGGATGAAAAAGGATTGGCATCAGGCAGATATTATCGCCGCTCTGCACAAGCAACGTACCTCGATGGCGGCGCTTTCCCGCTCTGCGGGTTTGAGTGCATCAACACTGGCGAATGTATTGGTCAGGCCCTGGCCGAAGGGGGAATGGCTGGTTGCTGATGCGTTGGGAATTCACCCGGCCGAGATATGGCCGAGCCGGTATTACGGTCAGGATGGTGAATTGATTGATCGTAAAATCAGGATCAGAACGAAATCGCGTTAAGCACGTTTCACGTTGTTTCAGGCAGGTTATTGTCTAACGATGCCAGCACTCTTTCCTGCTGCTCTCTGGGCAAGTCGGCAAACAACAGGATCATTTTTGCCAGATTGTCATCATCAGCATAGAAATAAGCCAGAGGGACATTGAGTGCTTCTGCGAGACGCTTCGCGGTCACGATATTCGCTTCATGCACACCCTTTTCATAGCGATTAATGCGCGCACTGGCAACAAACTCATCGATTCCGGCAGCGATACCCAAGCCCTTCTGTGACAGCCCACGCAATAAGCGGGCATCCTTTAAACGTTGACTGAAAACATCGTGGCGTTGCTGGGAAGTATTCATGACTACGATATTCGTAGTCATGATGAATTTTAGATACTACGATTATCGTAATTATAGCTGGTGGCAGGCAGCGAGCTGATAGCGGGTGAAGACGTGACGCTGAAAGGGCGTGACGTGAGCGTGGTGTCGCTGGAGAATCGACAGGACAGAAAGGAAACGCGGGAGCAGAAGCAGAGCGGTCTGACGATTGCGCTGAGCGGTAGCGTGGGCAGGTCAACTGACCTGCACCCCGTTGATTAATATACAACCGGTGGAGTCTTTTACTCCCACAAAGAAACGGGCCACAGGAGTACCGTGGCCCCAAGATGGCTTTACTACTTCAGGCCCATCGCGTTTTTCATGGTGTAGAACAGGTCGGTTTGGTCGGTCAGCCCCACGACGTTGGCGGCGTGCGGGCCGTAGGCGGCGATGCGCAACTGGGTGCCCGTGTGGCCTTGTGACTCTTCTTCCGAGTTACCGTAGCTGATGGTCATCACCGCATTATCTTTGGTGTTCAGCGCCTGCGTCAGGCCCGGTGCTTTGGCTCCGTTTTCGATAATCTGGCTGGAGTGGGCGTGGTCGGCGGTGACAATCACCAGCGTGTTGCCGTCACGACGGGCGAATTCCAGTGCTTTTTGGACCGCTTCGTCCAGGTCGACGGTTTCGCCGAATTGACCACATGGGTTGGCGGCGTGGTCCTGTTTGTCGATAGACGCCCCTTCAACTTGCAGGAAGAAACCATTTTTATTCTTGCTCAATAACTGGATAGCTTTATCGGTCATTTGCGCCAGTGTCGGCACGGTGGCCGCGCGTTTGGTATTCGGCTCACAGGTTACAACCGGTTTGTCCAGGTTGCCGTGGTAGCTCGCTTGCGGCCCCTGCCAGCGCACCGGCATGTTGCCATCGGCGAAGAGCCCCAGCACCGGCTTGCTCTGCGTGGCGGCGGTAACGGCGTTCATGCCATCGAGATCCGTCACGATGTGGTAGCCCAGCGCTTCCGCCTGTTCTTTCAGGCTTTTCCCCTGATATTTACCCGCTTTGGCGAGTTCTTTAAAAGTGGCACCGCCACCGCCCAGCGTGACATCCGCACGGGTGACCAGTAACTGTTCAGCAATAGAGCCGCGACCGCCGTTTTCCAGTGCGTTGGTCGGGCACTGCTGGCTGGTTTTTTCCGGGCCGTAGCACTTGCGGGAGGTCACGTGGGACACCATGGCCGCTGGTGTGGCGTCTTCCAGTTCGGCGGTAGAGACGTTGCCCGTCGCTTTGCCTGCCGCTTTAGCGATTTCAATCAGTGTCTTATGGTCTTTGCCATCCACATCAACGCCCAGTGCGCCGTTGTAGGTTTTGACACCGCTGGACCAGGCGGTGGCCGATGCCGCGGAATCGGTGACGTAGTCTGGTTTGCGGGTTTTCTTGTCCAGCGAGTAGTGGGTGTACTGGCCTGTCAGCGGCAGTGCATCGATACCTTTGAAGAAGCCACCAGCCCCCATCGCGTAGTTGCGTGCAGCCGTGATTTCCGAATCGCCCATGCCGTCGCCAATCAGCAGAATCACGTTTTTGGCGGTCTTCGCGTTGAGTGAGGCTTTCAGCATCTCCGTTTGATCGGCACTGAGGCGGCGGGCACCACCGGGTTGGGTGATGTCACCCTGCGCCTGGCGTTGGTAGTCGGCGCTGGCGGCCAGTGCGCTACCTGCTACCAGTGTCATCATCAGGGAAGAGAGCAGTGTTTTGCGAATAATAGCCTTACGAGTCATTTTCATTCACTCTTGGTTAAATTAAGTAACAAATAAACACGACTGGTAAAACCTAGGCGGGGAAAATGACAAAATAATGAATGCAGGCGGAGTTGGTGGGAAAAAGAGATAAAAAAACGGCTCCAGACTGGAGCCGTTGTGTGGTGTTCGGGCAGGAATCAGGCCAGGCCTTTGGCTTCGGCTGCGGCTTTAACGATAACGGCGAACGCATCGGCTTTCAGTGAGGCACCGCCCACCAGCGCACCGTCGATGTCCGGCTGGGTGAACAGTTCGGCAGCGTTAGCCGCATTAACCGAGCCACCGTACTGGATGATGACTTGTTCAGCGACCGCCGCATCCTGTTTAGCGATGTGGTTACGGATGAATTTGTGCACTGCCTGTGCCTGTGCCGGCGTGGCGGATTTACCGGTGCCGATGGCCCATACCGGTTCGTAGGCAATGACGGTGTTTTCGAACGCTTTCGCGCCCAGCGTGTTCAGCACCGCGTCCAACTGACGTGCACAGACGGCTTCGGTCTGGCCCGCTTCGTTTTCAGCTTCGGTTTCACCGATGCACAGTACCGGAATCAGACCGGTTTCTTTCAGCACGCCAAATTTTTTGGCGATGAACTCATCACTTTCATGGTGATAGGTACGACGCTCGGAGTGGCCGATGATGATGTACTTCGCGCCGATGTCTTTTAGCATCTCAGCGGATGTTTCACCGGTGAAGGCACCAGCAAGGTTGACGTCCACGTTCTGGGCACCCAGCACAATACGGCTGCCTGCCAGCTGGTGTTTCGCCTGATCCAGATAAATGGCTGGCGGCGCAATGGCTACGTCACAACCGGTGACGGCGCTCAGTTCTTTGCGCAGGCCGGCGATCAGTTCGTGAACCATGCTGGTGCTGCCGTTCAGCTTCCAGTTGCCCATGACTAAGGGATGTCGCATCTTGTTTCCTCCAGGCGAATTTGCCAGTTAATCAATACATGGCTGCGTCAGGCAGCCACTCTGACGATGATACAGAACTGCCGATAGTATAGAGTCGAAATAGCGCGGTGGCTCTGTTTTTCGTGCCTAATTCTCGATGTGATCACGAATCAGATAGCGCTAGCTTAATCGGTTCAACAGCGAAGGTTAGCCCTTTTTCACCGTGATCAGCCACAACATAGCGCAATGCGCCCTCTGTTTGCTGGTAAAAGCGCTGCCCTTTGCCTTTTTCCAGCAATGTCTCGATTTTTTTCAGGCTTTGTTCGTTGGTGAGCGATGGCATAAAAGTGCGTACCAGTGCTGCCATGTAACCGATGGCTTGTTTGCGTCGCCCGCTTTGGTCGGTGTCTTTAGGTTTGGGAAGCCAGGTAATTTGCATGGTTTTAATCTTGCCGGTGCCTTTTTCCAACGCGGTGGATGAATACAGATGGTCGTTGATACGGCTGGCTGCACGCGTCAGGTTCGGTGAGTCGTCACCGGTGTCGATGACTCGGTATTCACTAATCGGCAGTGACGGGTTACTCAGGTTATAGCGGGTACGAAATTGCACGATGTTCATGTCGAACGTGGGAGAACCCGGCAGCAGGTAAGGGGCGGCAGTCGGGGTTTGAGGTTGGAATAAGCCGTCACTTCTGGCATAGGGTGTGCAGAGTAGGCCAGCAGACAGGCAACAAACAATCAGCAGGGCATTTTTCATCATTAGTTTATTCGTATCGTCACTCACTGTTGGCATGCTGTGTGATTAAAGCGGGATTCAGGATCAATTGTCAAAATGTGCGGTAAAAAACACAACCTGACTTAAGGTAAACTCATACCCGTAGAACCGTATTCGGGGATAAGAAGACATGACAATACAACAATGGTGTTTTTCGTTTCGTGGCCGCGTTGGTCGCCGGGATTTTTGGTTAGGGATGGTGATCGTGCTGGCGCTGATGGTGGGATTATTCGTGTTGGCCGGTACCGGTTGGCTGGATACCCAGAAGGCGGCGTTTGTACTGGTGATGCTATTGTGGCCGCTGACGGCGATACTGGTTAAAAGGCTGCATGATCGCAACCGAAGTGGCTGGTGGGCGTTATTGCTGGTGGTGGCCTGGATGCTGGGTAACGGCAACTGGTCGATGCTGCCATCGCTCGCGCAATGGGGCGTAGAGCGTTTCTTGCCGACGCTGATTACCGTGATGATGTTGCTTGATTGCGGCGCGTTTGTCGGCACGACAGGTGCGAACCGTTTCGGACCGGCAGCGGAACCGTTGCGGTTCCGCGCGTCCTGAGTGCCGCTTGTTTCCATCGTTTTGTGGTTACTCGACGGTTGTCGGGATAGTCGGGATTACCAGTAGTGCTCGCTGGTCATATGGCCGGGACGACGACGTAGGTGTTTGCTCATCTGCCGCGTCTCCTTGAGTAACTGCTGGGTATCTCGCACCATCTGCGGGTTGCCGCATAGCATGACGTGGCTGGTAGCGGCATCCATCGGTAAGCCGACCGCCTCTTCCAGCGCACCGCTTTCAATCAGTGCCGGTACGCGGCCAGTGAGTGAGCCGGGCTGTTCCTCCCGGCTGACAATGGTCTGGATGCGTAACTTACCGTTGTAGCGCTGTTCCAGTTGTTGCATCAGTGGCAGATAGCTCAGGTCGCGAGCGAATCGAGCAGCGTGGACCAGCACGATGTTCTTGAACCGCTCCAGGTCGCGCCCTTCCTGCAAAATCGACAGATACGGGCCGATGGCGGTACCGGTTGCCAGCATCCACAAGGTATCGCAGTCCGGGATCTCCTCAAGTACGAAGAAACCAGCCGCTTCCTGGGTTACCAGCACCTCATCGCCTGGCTGGCAACGGTGCAGATGCGGGCTGAGCTTGCCGTCCGGCACGTTAACCAGATAGAACTCCAGCAGCGTGTTGCTGGGTGCGTTGACGTAAGAATAGGCGCGCTGTACCCGCTCGCCATCCCGTTCCAGCGCCAGTTTGGCGAACTGCCCGGCGGTAAACGGCGCTATCGGCGCTTCCAGCCGCAGGCTGAATAAATTTTCCGTCCAGTGTTCAACCTGAATAACTTTACCGGTCACCCACTCTGCCATGGTTATCTGCTCCTGTTTTTGATCTCTCGGGTGTCACAGGGCTGTGTGCAGCCGAGCTTTACGATACGCGATCTATTAACAACAGTGAAACAATTCATGCTGAGCTGCGCATACCCTGCCGTGATTACAGCAGAAAGTCGTGCAGCGCCTGATCTTTGCGGTCCAGGTAATGGGTGGAGCTGATACGACGGATGGTACGTGACTTGCCGCGGATCAGCAGCGTTTCGGTGGTGGCGATATTGCCACGACGTGAAATGCCGTCGAGCAGGTCACCTTTGGTAATGCCGGTAGCGGAAAATATCACGTTGTCGTTGCGCGCCATGTCACCCAGTGTCAGCACGTTGCCTGCTTCAATGCCCATTTCGCGGCAGCGTGCTAATTCCTGCTCGCCCAGGCGGCGGTTTTCCTCGTTATCTTCCTTTACCTGATGGCGGGCCAGCAGGCGCCCTTGCATGTCGCCATCCAGCGCACGGATCACCGCTGCAGAAATAACGCCTTCCGGCGCACCGCCGATGCCGTACAGTACATCCACTTCGCTTTCCGGCATGCAGGTCAGAATAGACGCGGCCACATCGCCATCAGGAATGGCAAAGACTTTTACCCCCAGCCGCTGCATATCTGCGATGACCTGATCGTGACGCGGTTTGGCCAGTGTGATGACGGTCAGTTCGCTCAGCGGTTTACCCAGCCGTTCGGCAACGCGCTTGAGGTTCTCTTCCAACGGTTGGTCAAGATTGATAGCGCCTTTAGCCTGCGGGCCGACAATCAGTTTTTCCATGTACATGTCAGGAGCATGCAGGAAGGCTCCCTGTTCGCCGACGGCCAATACCGCCAGAGCGTTAGCCTGCCCCATAGCGGTCATGCGGGTGCCTTCGATCGGGTCGACGGCGATGTCTACCGCGTCGCCGTTACCGGTGCCCACCTGTTCGCCGATATAAAGCATCGGGGCTTCGTCGATTTCACCTTCGCCGATGACAATCTTGCCGTTGATGTCGACCTGATTGAGCATGATGCGCATTGCCTGCACGGCAGCGTTATCAGCGGCGTTTTTGTCGCCGCGCCCCAGCCATTTGTAGCCGGCCAGCGCAGCGGCTTCGGTCACGCGGGAGAATTCGATGGCTAATTCACGTTTCATGGATACCCGTCCTGCACAGGGAATAAGGAATAAAAGAAGAGTCAGTCGGGGCGTTATGGTAACACAGGCGTGTTGGCGGGCGGGTGAGGGGGAGGGAAAGAAAAAGGGCACGATAGCCGCGCCCGATCAAGGATAGTGGTGATTTTACTCGTCGTGATCTTCCCACGCACGGGCGCGTTCCACCGCTTTTTGCCAGCCACGATAGCGGAAATTACGTTCCACGGTTTCGATGCTGGGGCGGAATTCACGCTCAATGGTGGCCTTGCTCTTCACTTCGTCCAGATCATTCCAGAAACCGGTAGCCAGACCCGCCAGGAAGGCGGCACCCAGCGCGGTAGACTCACGCACTTGCGGACGCTCAACGCGCGTACCCAAAATGTCAGACTGGAACTGCATCAGGAAGTTGTTGGCGACGGCACCGCCATCTACCCGCAGCGCCTGCAAGCGGGTATCGGCATCAGCCTGCATGGCATCCAACACGTCACGGGTCTGATAAGCGATGGATTCCAGCGTAGCGCGGATAATGTGATTAGCGTTGGCACCACGGGTCAGGCCGAAAATCGCGCCACGGGCGTACGGGTCCCAGTAAGGGGCACCCAGACCGGTAAACGCCGGTACGACATAGACGCCATTGGTGTCTTTCACTTTGGTGGCGAAGTATTCAGAGTCCATCGCGTCGCCAATCAGTTTCAGCTCGTCGCGCAGCCACTGGATAGAGGCACCACCGATAAATACCGCACCTTCCAGCGCATAGTTCACTTCACCGCGTGGGCCGCAGGCAATGGTGGTCAACAGGCCGTGTTTGGAGCGAACCGCTTCTTTACCGGTATTCATCAACAGGAAGCAGCCGGTACCGTAGGTGTTTTTCGCCATACCGGGCTGTACGCACAGTTGGCCGTACAACGCGGCTTGCTGGTCACCGGCGATACCGGCGATAGGAATACGGGTACCGCCTTTACCGCCAATATTGGTCTGGCCGTACACTTCAGAGGAAGGACGAACCTGCGGCAACATGGCACGTGGAATATCCAGCACGTCCAGCATGCGTTCGTCCCAGTCCAGAGAATGGATGTTGAACAGCATGGTACGTGAGGCGTTAGTGTAATCGGTGACGTGGACGCGACCCTGGGTCATTTTCCAGATAAGCCAGGTATCGATGGTGCCGAACAGCAGTTCGCCGCGACGGGCACGTTCACGCGACCCTTCCACATGGTCGAGGATCCATTTCACTTTGGTGCCGGAGAAATACGGGTCAACCACCAGGCCGGTGTTGGCGCGGATGTACTCTTCCATGCCGTCTTTTTTCAGCTTTTCGCAGATATCTGCGGAGCGGCGGCACTGCCACACAATGGCGTTATAAATCGGTTTACCGGTCTCTTTTTCCCACACCACGGCGGTTTCACGCTGGTTGGTAATACCGATACCGGCCACTTCGTCGCTACTGATGCCCGCTTTTGCCAGCGCTTCCACCAGCGTGGAGCTTTGCGACGCCCAAATTTCCATCGGGTCGTGTTCTACCCAGCCCGCTTTGGGGTAAATCTGGGTAAATTCCCGCTGGGATACGCTGACGATGTTGGCGTCATGATCCAGCACAACAGCTCGTGAACTGGTTGTGCCCTGGTCGAGTGCGACGATGTATTTTTTTTCCTGGTTCATAAACGTAATCCTGTTAGCGGAGTAGGGTCAGACCTTACGAGTTTGGGCAGAAGCCGCCGTGTCGGTGTCGCTATCAATGGCGCAGACATCACAAGGCAAGTTACGGCCAATCAGGGTGCGATAGCCAAATGCCCCCAGACAGGCTCCGACGATCGGGGCGAAAATCGGTATCAGTATATAAGGGATGTCACGTCCGCCAGTCAGCGCGATTTTGCCCCAGCCAGCGAAGTAGGCAAACAATTTCGGACCGGCATCACGCGCCGGGTTCATGGCAAATCCGGTCAACGGGCCCATTGATGCACCAATAACCGCGATCAGAATCCCGATTAACAGCGGTGCCAGCGGGCCACGCGGAATACCATTGCCGTCATCAGTCAGTGCCAGAATCAGACACATCAAAATAGCGGTGATAACGGTTTCCACCATGAAGGCCTGCATCACTGAAATGTGCGGGTTCGGATAGGTAGAGAAGACACCTGCCAGATCGAGGCTTTCCACACTACCACGCACAATATTGTGCGTTTGTTCGATGTCATCGAACAGGTTGTGGTAGAGGCCATACACCAGTGCCGCTGAACAGAACGCGCCAGCGACCTGTGAAACGATATAAGGCAGGACTTTGCGGCCATCGAAGCAGGCAAATAGCCACAGAGCGATGGTGACCGCAGGGTTGAGGTGAGCACCGGAAATCGCGGCGGTCAGGTAGATCGCCATCGCGACGCCCAACCCCCAGATAATACTGATTTCCCATAGCCCCAGACTGGCGCCTGCCAGTTTCAGAGCCGCTACACAGCCAACGCCAAAGAAGATCAGCAGGCCAGTACCGAGAAACTCGGCAACGCACTGGCCTTTAAGGGTAGAAATATCAGATTGACTCATAATGCTTGTTCCTGCTTGTAGGCTACAGCATGGTGGTTGACGCATGCCTCTATGGGTCTGCGCGTTTCAGGCCTGTCTCGTTCATCTTTGGCGATTCGCGGTCAGGCTCTTTTTGTATTTCGGATGTGAATTTATCGTTAATGTTCGAAAACGAGAAATATCGAAATCAAAATGTGTGTGATGCGTCAAGAAAATGCGCGCATTCGCGTAATCGGACACAAAACTGTCATCCGGTCAGCGGATAGGTGTTAATCAGAGTGTTAAATTCATTAACATTAATATGGTTTAACAATATTTCGGGCAATTTTCAGTCTGTACTGATGGCGCGTGAGCGAAAAAGCAGGCAGAGTCGCTGTTTTACCGGTAGTGCGCTGGACACGCTTGATCCGGCTACATACAATTTGGCTGGCGTTTACGTCCGGCGTAGCCATAACAAATGTGCGGGCTGAGTGCGTAAGGCGGCATGAGATGTCTGTTTGTGAAACCCGTGCCGGTGCATACCTGCTCGCGGGATACCGTGCGTGGCACACCTGTTCGTGATACATCTGTGATACATCTGCGTTAACCGGCTCAGGCCGTGCGATCAAAAGGGGTTAGAAGTTATGTCATTTGAAGTGTTTGAGAAGCTGGAAGCGAAAGTTCAGCAGGCGATTGACACGATCACGCTGTTGCAGATGGAAATCGAAGAGCTGAAAGAGAAGAACAATGCGTTGTCGCAGGAAGTGGAGAGCATGGCGGGTAACCGTGATGTATTAATGAGCGAGAACGAGCAACTCAAGCAGGAACAGTTGGTATGGCAGGAACGTCTGCGTGCGCTGCTGGGTAAAATGGAAGACGTTCAGTAACTGCCGACGTCACACAGACAACGGCACACAGGGCGTCTGTTGACGCCCTTGGCAACCTGGCCGGTTATTCCAGATCCAGCGGATCTTCAGACAGGATAATACCGGTGTTGTCAGCATAAAGGTGATCGCCGGAGAAGAACGTCACACCACCGAAATTCACCCGAATATCCGTTTCACCGATGCCTTCGCTCGCTGCACCAGCCGGTGTCGCCGCCATCGCCTGAATGCCGATATCCAGCTCCGATAAATCGTCTACCTGACGTACCGCGCCATAGACCACGATACCTTCCCATTCATTTTGCGTAGCCAGACGGGCCAGTTCAGCGTCAACCAGCGCACGGCGTACAGAACCGCCGCCGTCGATCAGCAAGACGCGGCCACTGCCGTTTTCTTCCAGTACATCGAATAGCAGGCCGTTATCTTCAAAGCATTTTACTGTGACGATTTTGCCGCCGAATGAACTACGTCCACCAAAATTGGAGAAAAGAGGCTCAACGACATTGACCTCTTCATGATAGATATCACACAGTTCGGAAGTATCGTATTTCATAGGAGTCACGTTTGTTGCCGCTGGGGAGTGTGGGACTGAGTATATCCCTTTATGTTTGTTGTTGGCAAAATCATCAACAGCGGCTTTGACCCGCATCAGTAATCGGTTGTGATTTTGCCAACCAGAACAAACGTGTTGCCCGTTCCATCCTGACTGAATCTGGTTTAGCTAAGCAGTACGCCTACCGCGAACAACAAATTGGTGAGTAACGCGCCTTTCACGGTTTTTTCCAGCATCGGACGCATGCTGAACGCGGTGGTTTCGCGCATCACATAGCGGCCTTGTTTCACCAGTAATGGCAACGCCAGAATAAACAGCCAGCCCGCTAGCGTATGCAGGTACAGCATCGCGAAGAGGGCCAGACAAACCGGTGCCGTCATCAGTAACATCATGTGGTAGCGGCGGGCTTTATAAGCACCGAGCCGTACCGCCAGCGTGTTTTTGCCGTTTTCCCGATCGCTGTCGATATCGCGCAGATTGTTGATATTAAGCACTGCGACGGCCAGCAGGCCACAAGCGGTTGCTGGCAGGATAACGCTGCTGTCGAAGTGGCCGGTTTGCAGGTAGTACGACCCGGCTACGCTAAGCCAGCCAAAGAAAATCAACACCGAGATATCACCCAGCCCGATGTAACCGTAAGGCCGGTTGCCGACGGTGTAGGTAATCGCGGCCAGAATCGCCAGCAGACCGAGCGCCAGGAATACCACGACATCCACCGGTTTTTCGCAGGCCAGTGCTACCAGCGCGCTACCGGAAACCGCAGTTAGCACCACAGCGATGAGCAGCGCCTTGCGCAGTTCCGCCAACGTGATAGCCCCGGTCTGGATGCCGCGTAGCGGGCCGATACGGTCTTCCTTGTCGCTGCCTTTCACTGCATCGCCATAGTCGTTGGCCAGATTGGAGAGAATCTGCAACAGCCCGGCGGTAATCAGCGTCAATAGCGCGACGCCGGGTTTGAAATTGCTGTGCCAGCAGGCGATGACGGTGCCGGTAACGATGGAGGCAAAAGCCAGCGGCAGCGTCTTGGGACGCAGGCTGTCGAGCCAGGCTTGAGTTTTGCTGCTATGTGTCAATTCGGTCATGGTGTTAATTGGATCATGGTATTAATGGGATCATGGTGTTTATGGGCCATGCTATCAGCCAGGTCGTGGCGCGTTAAGTGCAGGAATAATGCAACCTGGTGACGGCATCAAAAACAACAGTGGGAGGCCAACGCCTCCCACTGTTTGGTCATCAGTGCGATCCGCGAACGGATTATAAGATAAATCGGCTCAGATCTTCATCTGCTACTAACTCATCCAGGTGACTGCGTACATAATCTGCATCGATCGTCACGGTTTGGCCGTTCATTTCGCTGGCGCCATAGGACACATCCTCGATCAAACGCTCCAATACCGTATGCAGACGACGAGCACCGATGTTTTCCGTACGCTCATTAACCTGCCAGGCCGCTTCCGCGATACGGCGGATACCATCCGGCTGGAAGGTGATGTTAACGCCTTCGGTTTCCATCAGCGCCTGATACTGGCGTGTCAGCGAGGCGCTGGGTTCGGTCAGGATACGCTCGAAGTCTTCGGTGGTCAGCGCCTGCAACTCAACACGGATCGGCAGACGGCCCTGCAACTCGGGGATCAGGTCCGATGGGCTGGCAACCTGGAACGCGCCGGACGCGATGAACAGGATATGGTCAGTTTTTACCATGCCGTGCTTTGTGGACACCGTACAGCCTTCCACCAGCGGCAGCAGGTCGCGCTGGACGCCTTCGCGTGATACGTCCGGGCCGGAGGTATCACCCCGTTTGCAAATCTTGTCGATTTCATCGATGAAGACGATGCCGTGTTGCTCCACCGCTTCAATCGCCTGCTCCTTGAGTTCTTCCGGGTTAACCAGCTTGGCGGCTTCTTCTTCCACCAGCAGTTTGAAGGCCTCACGAATCTTGATCTTGCGGCTTTTTTGTTTCTGCCCTGCCAGATTCTGGAACATGGATTGCAACTGATTGGTCATCTCTTCCATGCCGGGAGGGGCCATGATTTCGACGCCAACCGGTGCGGCAGCCAGCTCGATTTCGATTTCTTTGTCGTCAAGCAGCCCTTCGCGCAGTTTCTTGCGGAATGCCTGACGAGCCGCGGACGGCTCATGGTGCTCTTCCGGCTGGCCCCAGTTGTTCTTGGCCGGGGGGATCAGCACGTCCAGAATGCGCTCTTCGGCCAGTTCTTCGGCACGATAACGGTTTTTTTCTATTGACTGCTGACGCACCATTTTAATGGCAACGTCGGTCAGATCACGGATGATGGAATCCACTTCCTTGCCGACATAACCCACTTCGGTGAATTTAGTCGCTTCTACCTTGATAAAGGGGGCGTTAGCCAGCTTGGCGAGGCGACGGGCGATTTCCGTTTTCCCCACCCCGGTTGGGCCGATCATCAGGATATTTTTCGGGGTCACTTCATGGCGCAGGCTCTCTTCCAACTGCATGCGCCGCCAGCGGTTACGCAAGGCGATCGCGACGGCGCGCTTTGCTTTGTGCTGTCCGATGATGTAGCTATCAAGCTCGCTGACTATTTCGCGCGGGGTCATTTCAGACATAGTGGATCCTTACGCCTTGGAGGCTAATTCTTCAATCGTGTGGAACTGGTTGGTGTAGATACAGATATCACCCGCAATACCCAGTGATTTTTCGACAATTTCCCGGGCGCTTAATTCCGTGTTTTCCAGTAAAGCGCGTGCTGCTGCCTGCGCATAGGGGCCACCGGAGCCGATGGCGATCAGGTCGTTTTCCGGCTGAATCACATCGCCGTTACCGGTGATGATAAGCGACGCATTTTCGTCGGCAACGGCCAGCAGTGCTTCCAGACGACGCAGCATACGGTCAGTGCGCCAGTCTTTAGCCAGTTCCACCGCCGCTTTAACCAGATGGCCCTGATGCAGTTCCAGCTTGCGCTCAAACAGTTCAAACAGGGTGAAGGCATCCGCGGTGCCGCCAGCAAACCCGGCAATAACCCGATCGTTATACAAACGACGTACTTTGCGTACGTTGCCTTTCATTACGGTGTTGCCCAGGGTGGCTTGCCCGTCACCGCCAATCACCACCTGACCATTGCGACGCACACTTACAATTGTTGTCACGAGTTTATCCCCGTTACTGAGAAAAAGACCCCCGCGCGGACGCGGGGCGTATTGACGATAAACATGGGGGAGGGGCGTGGGGTTTTCAACCCCCGCTGGCTAACGGGATGCAGTTGGATTGCCCCATACCTTTGAGCTTTTGTGCCATTTTGTCGGCGACAGCGCGGCTGTTGTACGGACCGAGCATGATTCGGTGCCAGCCTCCGCTGCTGGTGATACGACTTTCTACACCGGCAAACGCCAGCTCTGCGCGTACCGACTCTGCGGGTTCTGTGGTTTTGAACGAGCCGCATTGCACCATCCAGCGCTGCTCTTTCTCTGGTTTGCTCTCAGATTTGCTGTCCGGTTTAGTGTTGTCGGTTTTAGCCGTTTCTTTGGCCGCTGTCGGCGGTTCTGTTTTCGTCACCTCTTTACGGGATTCCGTACGGGGTTCCGTCTGCACCGGTTTCTGGGCTGTTTGCGTCGGCGTGGTGACGTTCGACGTCGCATGATGCGGTGTTGTCACCGGGGCGGCGGTCGTCGTGCGTGGCGTCATCGGTTGTATCGTGCCATTGGTATTGGTACTCGATACGCCGGGCATCACGGTTTGCGTTCTGGGCGCGGTAAGGGAACGCGCGGGCATCTGGCTTTGATCGTTGTAAGGCACTTCCGTCAGCGTTGTCGGCTGGCGTTTCATGTCTGATTGCATCTGTTCGAGCAGTTGGCGCTGTTCATTGGTCAGTTGGCCTGTTGACTGGATTTCTCCCCCTGCCGATGGCTCGGTCGGTGAAGCCACGCCAATCTGACGGTTTTCCAGCTCTTTGATATAACGCCAGCGCTCTTCCGGTTTGGGCGGCAACCCATTGCCTTTGGTGCCCTGATGCGGCAGGACGGGCGATTCATCCGGCTTATTGTGGGCGATAAAATAGAGTCCACCGGCAAACGTGACCAGCACGGCAACGGCCAGCGCTATCATGGTTTTAGATGCGCCTGAGGACCCTCCTCGTTTCTGGCTGGATGTTTTTTTCCGGCGCGTTCCAGAACGCCCCCGGCTGACATAGTCTCGTTGTGCCACAATCGTTTCGTTGCTAAGAAAATAGGTAACAGGTCGCCATGTTACTGAACCCTAAAATGTTTGACCAGCACCGGAATTCTTAAAGCCTGTAACACGCAGCGGTGGAGCGGCAGTACTGTCGCGAATAATCAACTGGCTGGACATCAGTCGTGACCCGCGAGCCACCTTGTGTTGCTGTAGCTGCGTCAGCAGCAACAGCGTCGCTTCGCGACCAATATCGTAGCGGGGCTGAGAAACGGTAGTCAGCGCCGGGAAGCAGTGGCTGGCCTGGGAGATATCATCAAACCCGATAAGCGACAGGTCTCGTGGGACGTCCAGCCCCATTTTCCGCGCCTGGGTTAACGCACCCAGCGCCATCACGTCGCTATGGCAAAAAATCGCGCTGGGGGGAGTAGGGTGTGACATCAGCGTTGTCAGGCCGCGTGAGCCGGTATCGTAACTAAAATCTCCGTGTACGATGTACTGGTTGTCGATAACCAGTCCACAGCGCCGTAGCGCCTGAATATAACCCTGCAGCCGATACTCGCTGAGCGGAATCTGCTGTGGGCCGGCAATACAGGCAATGCGCTGATGCCCCAACTGATGGAGATAACTGACGGCTTCAAACGCGGCGGTCAGGTTATCAATGTGTACCGTGGGCATATCCAGCTCGGGGGCGAATTCGTTTGCCATCACCATCGGCGGAAGATGACGGCGTTCATCTCTTCCCGCATCAAACGGTAGTTGCGAGCCCAATAACAGGATGCCGTCTATCTGACGGGTGGCAATCAGGTCCAGAAAGGTTTTTTCTGTCTGGCGCTGGTGCGCGCAATCGCCGATCAGGACCAGATAACCGCGTTCCGCGGCGGTTTCTTCAATGCCGCGCAGCATTTCGCTGAAGAAGGGGTCGCAGATATCAGGCACCAACGCCAGAATCGTTCTTGATTCATGCCGCTTGAGATTACGAGCAAGGTTTTGTGCAGAGTACCCCACTGCCAGCGCCGCCTGCTCCACCTTCTTGCGGGTCGCAGCCGAGACTTTCTCCGGGTTGGTCAGGGCGCGTGACACCGTTGCGGTGGAGACACCAGCCTTATCGGCCACGTCTTTCATGGTTGCGGGTGGGATGAATTTTTTCTGCTCCAACGCATTTCCTCCTTGCGTCAGCGTTTACTGGCGCCGTAGTCAGGGGGGCCGTTATGACAGGTCGGCCGCCGTTTTACAGAATGTCTGATCCGCCATGCGGTAAGCGCGGTTATGACATGCATGGCATCGATGGTGCGCCAACTGCCTGATCAGCATACTGCTTCCGCCATCACTCTTAACAGATTGCGTCCAGGATTTATCGAATAATTTACGCCTGCGCCGTCTGGATTATCGGTTTTTCGGTATTGTTCGCAAAAACCATGACGGCGACTGGCACGGCTCAGGCCTGCGGCGCAGAATCGGCTCAACTGTCTGTCGGGTCGACATCCATGACCCATTTCACCTTGCGGGCTTGCGGTAGGGTATCGATCAACACCATAGAATGACGGATGATGCGCTGTAGCGTGGCGCGCGATGGGTGTTGCAGCAGTAATTGCCAGCGAAAACGCCCGGCACGCTTGGGCTGTAAGGCAGGCACTGGCCCCATCAGCCACAACGCGTCGTCGCGCAGCGGGCTGGCTTCCAGCAAATTGCGTAACTGCTGCAGGAACAGGCTGGCCTGCTGATTGTCATGGTCATCGGCCCGGAACAGGACATGGCTGGTAAACGGCGGTAGAAACACGCTCTGGCGTTCTTGTAGCGTCTGGCTGGCGAACGCATCGTAGCCCTGATGTAGCAGCGTCTGTAACAGCGGGTGCTCCGGGTGATGGGTCTGTAGCACGACTTCACCGGCCTTACCGGCCCGCCCGGCCCGCCCGGATACCTGCGTGTAGAGCTGGGCGAAGCGCTCGGTGGCACGAAAGTCGGCGGAAAACAGCGAACCGTCGACATCCAGCAACGCGACCAGCGTAACGTCAGGAAAATGGTGTCCTTTGGCCAACATTTGGGTGCCGATCAGAATGCGGGCACCGCCCTGGCGGACCTGAGCCAGTTGTTGCTCCAGCGCACCTTTACGGCTGGTGGTATCGCGATCGATGCGGGTGATGGGCGTATCGGGAAACAACGCGGGTAGCGCCTGTTCCAGCTGCTCGGTACCCAGACCAACCGGCACCAGATGGGTGGAGCCGCACTGCGGGCACTGCTGCGGCACCGGACGCTGGCTGTCACAGTGGTGGCAACGCATCATGCGCTGGTGTTGGTGCAAGGTGTAATAGCTGTCGCAGCGTTGGCACTCGGCTATCCAGCCGCATTCATGGCACATCACCACTGGCGCGAAGCCACGGCGGTTAAGAAACAGAATAACCTGATTATCCTGTGCCAGATGATGTTGAACACGCTGGATTAACGGTTGCGACAAGCCGCTGGTTAGCGGTAAACCTTTCAAATCCAGCAAGTGTTGCTGAGCCAGCCGGGCGTTGCCCGCGCGTTTGCTCAGCCGCAACTGGCGGTACTTGCCAATCTGTACGTTATAGAGCGTTTCCAGCGCGGGAGTGGCTGATCCCATCACGATGGGGATATCTTCCTGTCGGGCGCGAAACACCGCCAGATCGCGCGCGTGGTAACGCCAGCCTTCCTGTTGCTTATAAGAGCCGTCGTGCTCTTCGTCGATGATGATGAGCCCCAGTCGCGCAAAAGGGGTAAACAGCGCGGAACGCGTACCAATCACAATGGCGGATTCACCCTGTTTCGCCCGTAACCACACCGACAACCGCTCGCTGTCATTTAGCCCGGAGTGCAGTGCTTCCACTGGGGCATGAAACCGATCGCGAAAACGGGCGATGGTTTGTGGTGTCAGGCCGATTTCTGGCACCAGCACCAGAGCTTGCTTACCCTGCGCCAGAATATTCTCCAGCACGCTGAGGTAAACCTCGGTTTTACCTGACCCGGTGATCCCCGCCAGTAACCAGGCGGCGAAGTGGTCATCTTCGCTGCGTATGGCTCCGACAGCGGTGGCTTGCTCCGTATTCAGGCGCAGACGTTCGCCCGCCAGGCTGAAATGCTCCCGCCAGTCCTGCACTTGTGTTGGCTGCGCGCGCAGCTCGCTCAGCCCTTTTTCGCGCAACGCCTGCAATGCTGTTTCCGTCAGTGCGGTTTCCGCCACCTGATGGCGATAGAGCGGTCCTTGTAGCAGCGCGGCCAGCGCCTGCTGCTGTTTGGGCGCGCGCTTTAGCGCATTCAGCGGCGTGGCACGGCCTTGCTCGGTGGCAAACCACTGCCAGAGCGGGGCACGATGTGCCGGTTTCCCTTGCCGCAGGAGTATCGGCAACGCATGGAATAACACTTCGCCAATCGGGTAGTGGTAATACTCTGCTGCCCACAGCAAGATGCGCCACAGGCTGTCGGGGAATAGCGGG
This sequence comes from Dickeya oryzae, assembly GCF_020406815.2. Classification (NCBI taxonomy): domain Bacteria; kingdom Pseudomonadati; phylum Pseudomonadota; class Gammaproteobacteria; order Enterobacterales; family Pectobacteriaceae; genus Dickeya; species Dickeya oryzae. The sequence goes on along the minus strand of NZ_CP162670.1, from coordinate 4,485,549 downwards.
GCGTCATCAAGTACCTCATGTAGCGGTTTGAGCTGTTCCGGCGGCAGTTCACTGCCCGCACCCAGCGCCACCACGATACCGATCATCTTACGGTTGCCGAAAGGAACGCTCACCCGCCTGCCTGGCTCCGGTGGCGTGATGCCAGCCGTCAGCCGGTAATCAAATGTGCGTGTCAGTGGCACCGGCAAAGCAACCTGAACAACGGGCGTGGTGTGTGCGTTCAAATGCGTCATGAAGGTCTTAGGTTATGCATCAGGGTTTGTCTGCCGTCACGGTACTGTGCGCGACGACGTTGTGCAATCTTGCCAGTACCTTGTTGAGGTAAGGCAGTGTGTTTGCGCGGATCCAATTGCATCGGGTGGTTAATTTCTGTATGATCCGCCGCCTTTATACCTCGTAGTATAAAGACTATTTCACTCAACTTCGTGTGGTGTCTGGCGGAACAGGGCCGGATAGCGACACGGCCTTAAACAGAGGTTTCCCATGAAAGAAGGTATTCACCCGAATTACGTTGAAATTACTGCAACTTGCTCTTGCGGTAACGTCATCAAAACCCGTTCTACCGTTGCTCACGACCTGAACCTGGACGTCTGTGGTGCTTGCCACCCGTTCTTCACCGGTAAACAGCGTGTGGTTGACACCGGCGGTCGTGTTGAGCGTTTCAACAAACGTTTCAGCATGCCAGGCACCAAAAAATAATTGGCTTCTGCGCTGGGGCAGACAATCGGTTAACCGGTTATTCTGCCAAAACAAAGGCACCTTCGGGTGCCTTTGTTGTTTCAGCGGTGCTTTCCTGTCTGCTTCACTACCTGCTCAGTATTCCCACGTATCCGGGTCAATCCCCATTTCACGCATAATCGCTTTGGCGGCTTCAGGAATTTCATCGCCGCGCTCTTTACGCAAATCGTCATCATTGGGTAAGGGTTGGCCGGTAAAAGCGTGCAAGAACGCTTCACACAGTAACTCGCTATTGGTTGCGTGACGCAGGTTGTTGACCTGACGACGGGTACGCTCGTCTGTCAGTATCTTCAATACCTTCAAAGGGATAGATACGGTGATCTTCTTAACCTGCTCACTTTTCTTGCCGTGTTCAGCGTATGGGCTTACATATTCGCCATTCCACTCAGCCATGGGATACCTTAAATATTGATCGTGATAAAAACAGTCACTGGCACAAAACACCATAATTCTAACGATTATTGCAGGGATGCTCAATCTATACGCAAAGAAGTTTAGAAGTCCAGATGTATTGACGTCTATATTATCCGGGTTTACTCTCTAACTTAACTTCTTCACCTCCGTCTTCCAGTCAGGAAAAGTACCGATGACGCGTAAACAGGCTACTATCGCAGTCCGCAGTGGGTTAAACAATGACGAGCAGTTCGGTTGCGTTGTTCCCCCGATTCACCTCTCCAGTACTTACAACTTCACCGGTTTTAATGAGCCCAGAGCGCATGACTATTCACGGCGCGGCAACCCGACCCGTGATGTTGTCCAGCGCGCGCTAGCGGAGCTGGAAGGCGGGGCGGGCGCGGTCATGACCAGCAGCGGTATGTCGGCTATCATGCTGGTTTGTACGGTATTCCTGAAGCCTGGCGATCTGTTGGTCGCGCCGCATGATTGTTACGGCGGCAGCTATCGTTTGTTTGATAGCCTGAGCAAACGCGGTGCTTTCAACGTGAAATTCGTCGATCAGGGCAATCTGGTTGAGCTTAATGCCGCACTGGCGGAAAAACCGAAACTGGTGCTGGTTGAAAGCCCCAGCAATCCGCTTCTGCGCGTCGTGGATATCGCCGCTATCTGTCAGGCATCGCGTGATGTTGGGGCGGTGAGCGTGGTGGATAACACCTTCCTGAGTCCGGCGTTGCAAAATCCGCTTAAACTGGGTGCGGATTTGGTGGTGCATTCCTGCACCAAATACCTTAACGGTCATTCGGATGTGGTGGCCGGAGCGGTGATTGCCCGCGACCCTGAGGTCGCGACGGAACTGGCCTGGTGGGCTAACAATATTGGTGTGACCGGCGCGGCGTTTGATAGCTACCTGTTGCTGCGCGGTATGCGTACGCTGTCCCCACGTATGGCGATGGCGCAGAAGAATGCATTGCAAATTGTGGAGTATTTGCGGCATCAGCCACTGGTCAAGGCGTTGTATCATCCTTCTTTGCCCGGGAATGCCGGTCATGAGATTGCCTGTCGGCAGCAGTCCGGTTTTGGCGCGATGCTGAGTTTTGAGCTGGATGGCGATGAAGATACCCTGCGTCGTTTTCTGTCCGCGCTGGATCTCTTCACGCTGGCGGAGTCGCTGGGTGGCGTCGAGAGTCTGATTTCTCATGCCGCTACCATGACTCACGCAGGTATGGCACCGCAAGCGCGCGCTGCCGCCGGTATCTCGGAAACGTTATTGCGTATTTCTGTCGGCATTGAAGATGGTGACGATCTGGTCGCCTCTCTGGACAGAGCATTTCAGGCAGCAGCCAAGAGGTAACAATGAGTGCGTTAGGGATAGCAGCGGCCGTAAAAGGACGGCAACTGCATAAATTCGGCGGCAGCAGCCTGGCAGATGTGAAATGTTATCAGCGTGTTGCTGGCATCATGGCGAATTACAGTCAGGCTGGCGACTTGATGGTGGTCTCGGCGGCAGGCAGTACCACCAACCAGTTAATTAGCTGGTTGACCCTCAGCCAGTCGGACCGGATTTCCGCCCATCAGGTACAGCAGTCGCTGCGCCGTTATCAAAGTGAACTGATTTCCGGTTTGCTGCCAGCTGAAACGGCGGCACCGCTGATTAATGAATTCATTCGCGATCTGGAGCGCCTGGCGGCGTTGCTGGATGGCAAAATGACCGATGCTACCTATGCCGAAGTGGTGGGTCACGGTGAAATCTGGTCGGCTCGGCTGATGGCGGCGGTGCTGAATCAGAAAAACCTGTCTGCGGACTGGCTGGATGCACGAACCTTCCTGCGTACCGAACGAGCGGCACAGCCGCAGGTCGATGAAGGTCGTTCCTGGCCATTGTTGCAGCAATTACTGACCCAGCATGCCGGGCAACGGCTGGTCATCACCGGGTTTATCAGTAGCAACGAGGCCGGTGAAACCGTGCTGCTGGGGCGTAACGGCAGTGACTATTCCGCCACACAAATTGGCGCGCTGGCGGGTGTTGAGCGCGTGACTATCTGGAGCGACGTGGCCGGTGTGTACAGCGCTGACCCACGCAAAGTCAAAGATGCGTGTTTACTGCCGCTGCTGCGGTTGGATGAAGCCAGCGAGCTGGCTCGTCTGGCCGCACCGGTACTGCATGCCCGTACCTTGCAGCCGGTTTCCGGTAGTGATATCGACCTGCAATTGCGCTGCAGCTACCAGCCAGAGCAGGGGTCGACCCGTATTGAGCGGGTGCTGGCTTCTGGCACTGGTGCCAAGATTGTCACCAGCCATGATGATGTGTGCCTGATTGAGATTGGCGTACCGGCGGATCACGACTTTGTCCGTATGTACAAAGACGTCGAGCAACTGTTGCAGAAAGCACAAATTCGGCCGCTGGCGCTGGGCGTACATCAGGACCGTAATCTGCTGCAATTGTGCTACACCTCGGAAGTGGTGGGCAGTGCCTGGCAAGTGCTGGAACAGGCGGCGTTGCCGGTATCGCTACACCTGCGCGAAGGGTTGGCGTTGGTCGCGTTGGTGGGTGCTGGTGTGTGTCGTAACCCGCTGCACAGCCACCGTTTCTACCAGCAACTGCGTGACCAGCCGATCGAGTTCGTCTGGCAGGCGGAAGATGATATCAGTCTGGTGGCGGTACTGCGTGTCGGGCCGACCGAGCATCTGGTTCGCGGTCTGCATCACTCGCTGTTTCGAGCGGAAAAGCGCATCGGTCTGGTATTGTTTGGCAAAGGCAACATCGGTTCTCGTTGGCTGGAGCTGTTCGCCCGTGAACAAAGTCTGATTTCGGCGCGTACTGGTTTTGAATTCACCCTGGCGGGGGTGGTGGACAGTTCCCGCAGCCTGCTGAATTACGAGGGGCTGGACGCCAGCCGCGTACTGGCTTTCTTTGGCGATGAAGCACAGGAACGTGATGATGACGAATTGTTCCTGTGGATGCGCGCTCACCCGTATGATGATCTGGTGGTGTTGGATGTCACCGCAAGCCAGTCGGTTGCTGACCTTTATCTGGATTTTGCCAGCTACGGTTTCCATGTGATTAGCGCCAATAAACTGGCGGGCGCATCCGGCGGTGATAATTATCGTCAGATTCGTGATGCCTTCGCGAAAACCGGGCGTCACTGGTTGTATAACGCGACGGTTGGCGCTGGGTTGCCGGTGAACTATGCGGTGCGTGATCTGCGTGAAAGCGGTGACAGCATTCTGGCTATCAGCGGTATTTTCTCCGGCACGCTGTCATGGCTATTCCTACAGTTTGACGGCACGGTACCGTTCACCGAACTGGTGGAGCAAGCCTGGCAGCAGGGGTTGACCGAGCCGGATCCGCGCGTTGATCTTTCCGGGCAGGATGTGATGCGCAAGCTGGTGATTCTGGCGCGCGAAGCCGGTTATGAGATAGAGCCTAATCAGGTGCGGGTGGAATCACTGGTGCCTGCCGGGTGTGAGAATGGCTCCGTAGATCAGTTCTTTGAAGATGGCGAACCGCTGAATCAGCAGATGCTGCAGCGGCTGGAAGCCGCTAATGAGATGGGGCTGGTGCTGCGCTATGTCGCCCGTTTTGATAGTAACGGTAAGGCACGTGTCGGCGTGGAAGCGGTGCGGGCGGATCATCCGCTGGCGGCGTTGTTGCCATGTGATAACGTATTTGCCATCGAAAGTCGCTGGTATCGTGACAACCCACTGGTGATCCGTGGCCCGGGCGCTGGCCGCGATGTGACCGCAGGGGCCATTCAGTCGGATCTCAATCGTTTGGCACAACTGCTGTGACCGGTCGGGTTCGACCCATCTGCGATGCCCGATAGCCTTATCCAATAAACCGAGAAGCCTGCAACCGCAGGCTTTTTTTATGCTATTGGTCTGCGCAGTGGCAAAGCGAGCGATTGTTGCCAATACTGAAAACGAATTCCTTATATTTTATACGTGTTTGTAGGCGTGTTCGGCCTGTCGTAAAGACCGCCTGACTTGCCGTGTGTAGTCATGAATTTTCTTCATGTTGCGTGAGTAAACATCAGCATTCATCACGTTGAAAAGCGTTGACTCTTTAATCGGATTCGGTCATTTTCTATATGGACGTCTAAACGTATAGACGTTTATAGAAAATAACGATGATAATGGCTAATCGAGGTAAGGATATGAGCTTTTTCCACGCGAACCATCAGGAAGCGCTGAACCAGAATCTGGCGGAATTACAGGGCCGGATTAACGTTTCCTTTGAGTTTTTCCCACCGCGTACCAGCGAGATGGAAGAAACGCTGTGGAACTCGATTGACCGCCTCAGCAGTCTGAAACCTAAATTCGTGTCGGTTACTTACGGTGCCAATTCCGGTGAGCGTGACCGCACCCACAGCATTATCAAAGGTATCAAGGAACGTACCGGTCTGGAAGCTGCGCCACACCTGACCTGTATCGACGCCTCCCGTGACGAGCTGAAAGCCATCGCCCAGGATTACTGGCAAAGCGGTATCCGCCACATTGTTGCCCTGCGCGGCGATTTACCGTTGGGGGGTGGAAAACCGGATATGTATGCCGCTGATCTGGTGACTCTGCTTAAAGAAGTCGGTGATTTTGATATTTCGGTCGCGGCTTATCCTGAAGTACACCCGGAAGCGAAAAGCGCACAGGCAGACCTGATCAACCTAAAACGGAAGATTGATGCCGGTGCCAGCCGCGCCATCACGCAGTTCTTCTTTGATGTGGAAAGTTATCTTCGTTTTCGTGACCGTTGCGTGACGACGGGTATTGATGTGGAAATCGTCCCCGGTATTTTGCCTGTGTCGAACTTCAAGCAGTTGCAGCGTTTCGCCACCATGACCAATGTACGGGTACCAAACTGGATGACGGCGATGTTTGAAGGGCTGGATAACGACCCGGAAACCCGCAAGATGGTGGGGGCTTCCATTGCGATGGATATGGTGAAAATCCTCAGCCGTGAAGGGGTGAAGGACTTCCATTTCTACACCCTGAACCGTGCCGAATTGAGTTACGCCATTTGTCATACGTTGGGTGTACGCCCGATAGCGTCTGCCTGACATTTTTGCTGAGCATGAACAAACGCCCGTCTGGAGAGCACCAGACGGGCGTTTGTGTTTTGGGTGCTAAGCACATCGAATAAAAAAAAGGGCGGGCCGAAGCCCGCCAAAGTTTCGTTGGCTTATAAAACTTATATCGTCAGGTAAAACTTATATCGTCAGGAAGGTTTCAAGTTCTTCGCTGCCGCCGATATGACGACCGCCGATAAACACCTGGGGTACGGTACTGCGCCCGGTCACGGCCCGCAGGCTTACTGTGGTCGCATCTTTACCCAACATGATTTCTTCATATTGAAGACCGCGATCCTGCAATAACTGCTTGGCCTTGGCGCAGAACGGACAACCTGGCTTGGTGAACAGTGAAACAGACTCCTGAACCTTATAGTGTGGAGCGAGGTACTTCAGCATGGTGTCGGCGTCGGAAACTTCAAACGGGTCGCCCGGCTTGTTGGGTTCAACAAACATTTTCTCTACCACGCCATGACGAACCAGCATGGAGTAGCGCCAGGAGCGGGGGCCAAAGCCCAGTTCCGCTTTTTCGACCAGCATGGACATGGCGCGGGTAAATTCGCCATTACCATCGGGAATAAAGGTAATATTTTCTGCGTTTTGATCCGCTTTCCAGGCGTTCATGACAAACGTGTCGTTCACGGATACGCACAGAATGGCGTCAACGCCAAACTGCTTGAATACTTCAGCCAACTCGTTATAGCGTGGCAAATGACTGGAAGAGCAGGTGGGGGTAAACGCCCCTGGTAAAGAGAAAACGACGACGGTCTTATTGTTAAAGAGTTCTTCGCTAGTCACATCAACCCATTGATCTCCCTGACGAGTATGGAAAGTGACTGACGGAATTTTTTTGCCTTCTTGGCTTACAAACATATTGTCGTCTCTACTGGTCGAAAAGTTCTGTCTGGCTGAATCCATTGCTGAGCAGGACTCGGTTCGTGAGGGATATTATTCACTATTAAATGTTGATAGGACTAATCGTTCATTGCTATCCTATCTATCGCTAGGGACTATCATGTTTAGGGGAATCAGGACATGAATATTCGGGATTTAGAGTATCTGGTGGCGCTGGCGGAGCACCGCCATTTTCGACGCGCAGCAGATTCCTGCCATGTCAGCCAGCCCACACTCAGTGGCCAGATTCGTAAGTTGGAAGACGAACTGGGGGTGATGTTGCTGGAGAGAACCAGTCGCAAGGTGCTGTTTACTCAGGCGGGGTTGTTGCTGGTGGAACAAGCCAGAACCGTGCTGCGTGAAGTGAAGGTGCTAAAAGAAATGGCCAGCCAGCAGGGGGAAACCATGTCCGGCCCGCTGCATATCGGCTTGATCCCGACTGTCGGCCCCTATCTGTTGCCCCAGATTATCCCCATGTTGCACCGTACTTTCCCGAAGCTGGAAATGTATTTGCATGAAGCTCAGACACACCAATTGCTGGCACAGCTCGACAGCGGCAAGCTGGATTGCGCCATTTTGGCGATGGTCAAAGAGTCGGAAGCCTTCATCGAAGTGCCGTTGTTTGATGAGCCGATGAAGCTGGCGATTTATCAGGATCACCCTTGGGCGAATCGTGAGCGAGTGGCGATGTCAGATTTGTCGGGTGAGAAACTGCTGATGCTGGAAGACGGGCATTGCCTGCGCGATCAGGCGATGGGTTTCTGTTTTCAGGCTGGAGCGGATGAAGACACCCATTTCCGGGCAACCAGTCTGGAGACACTGCGTAACATGGTAGCGGCGGGCAGCGGTATTACGTTACTGCCCTCGCTGGCGGTGCCGCAGGAACGGATACGCGATGGCGTATGCTACCTGCCTTGCTACAAGCCGGAGCCCAAACGCACCATCGCGCTGGTGTACCGTCCGGGCTCGCCGCTGCGCGGCCGTTATGAACAACTGGCTGAGTCGGTACGTGAGCACATGCAACTCCACATGGAGCAACTGGCGCAACAGTCGGCCTAATCAGCCAGTGGTCTGGCTCAGCGTTTCCGGCCTGAGTAAAAACCGGTTATCAAAATAACCGGTTTAAGCCGTTTAACGCTGCGACCCGATAGGCTTCCGCCATCGTCGGGTAGTTAAAGGTAGTATTCACGAAGTACTCGATCGTGTTGCCTTCCCCCTTCTGTTCCATAATCGCCTGACCGATGTGAATAATTTCGGCCGCCCGCTCGCCAAAGCAGTGGATGCCGAGAATCTGCTTGGTATCGCGGTGGAACAGAATTTTCAGACTGCCGACATTCATGCCCACAATTTGTGCCCGCGCCAGGTGTTTGAACTGCGCGCGACCCACTTCATACGGCACTTTCATCGCCGTCAGTTCCTGCTCGGTTTTACCGACGGAGCTGATCTCTGGAATGGTATAAATACCGGTAGGAATGTCCTCGATCAGATGAGCGATAGCCTCGCCTTTGGTGATGGCTTGCGCCGCGATGCGGCCCTGATCATAGGCGGCGGATGCCAGACTGGGGTAACCAATCACGTCACCCACGGCGTAGATATGAGCCTGAGCCGTCTGGTACATACTGTTGACCTTCAACTGACCACGACTGTCGGTTTCCAGCCCGATAGTGTCCAGCCCCAGGTTTTCGGTATTGCCGGTACGCCCGTTGGCATAAAGCAGGCAGTCTGCTTTCATTTTTTTGCCGGATTTCAGGTGAATGATGACGCCATCATCCAGCCCTTCAATACGCTCGAATTCCTCGTTATGACGAATGACGATGCCGCTATTCCAGAAATGGTAGGACAGGGCATCGGACATCTCCTGATCGAGAAATGCCAGCAGACGGTCACGGGTATTGACCAGGTCAACTTTGACGTTTAATCCCCGGAATATCGATGCGTATTCACAGCCGATGACCCCTGCACCATAGATGATTACATGCTTGGGTTCATAATCCAGATCGAGAATGGAATCGCTGTCGTAGATGTGGGGATGATCGAAGTCCACACCGGCGGGATGATAAGGCCGTGAACCGGTGGCGATAATGATATTCGCGGCGCTCAGCGTGTCGTGAGTGTCATCTGGATAATACACCGCGATGGTATGCGCATCGATAAACCTGGCTTCGCCGGAAAATATTTCGCAGTGATTGCGCTCGTAGAAGCCCTGACGCATACGGGTTTGCTGGCCAATGACGCTGTCAGCATGGCGCAAGATGTCGGAGAATGAGGAACTGATGACGCGGGCGTTGTCGCTATACAGAGGGTTTTGATTGAATTCGATGATACGGCTGACGGCATGTCGCAGGGATTTAGACGGGATGGTGCCCCAATGGGTACAGCCACCACCGACGTTGTAATGCCGTTCTATCACGGCAACTTTCGCCCCTTGTTTGGCGAGCCCCATGGCCGCCCCCTCACCACCCGGACCTGAACCAATCACGATGGCATCGTAATCGTATTGCTGTTGTATGGACATGGTAGGAACCACCTGTTTTTATACAAGTTACTAACGCTATTGTAACATCGTCGGAATGATAACCCAATCATCCCTGATATTTGTATGGAAACCCAGGATCACATTTTTACTATGACAAACTTTGGCGCAGTATGTAGTAAGTAAAGTTGTTATAGTGCTGTCCTTGACGTAAGGAGAGCCGATGACTGCAGGCAGGATAATGGGTGTCAGAGCACAACAAAAAGAACGAACTCGCCGTTCCCTGATTGAGGCTGCCTTTAGCCAGTTAAGCGCTGAACGCAGTTTTGCCAGCCTGAGTTTGCGCGAGGTTGCTCGTGAAGCAGGTATTGCCCCGACGTCGTTTTATCGCCATTTTCGCGATGTTGATGAATTGGGGTTGACCATGGTGGATGAAAGCGGGCTGATGCTACGTCAACTGATGCGGCAGGCTCGTCAACGCATTGTCAGAAGCGGCGGCAGCGTGATCAGAACGTCTGTTTCCACATTTATGGAGTTCATTGGCGACAATCCCAATGCGTTCCGGCTGCTCCTGCGGGAACGCTCCGGTACGTCAGCCGCGTTCCGTGCTGCCGTGGCACGCGAAATTCAACATTTTATCGCTGAACTGGCCGACTATCTTGAAGTCGAAAATCATATTCCACGTAGCTTCGCCGAAGCACAGTCAGAAGCGATGGTGACTATCGTATTCAGCGCGGGTGCCGAAGCGCTGGATGTGGATCTTGAACAACGGCGTCAACTGGAAGAGCGGTTAGTATTGCAGTTGCGCATGATTGCCAAAGGCGCCTATTACTGGTATCGCAAAGAGCAGGGTAAAGGTGTTTACCTACCCTGAGGGATAATCAGAGGACATGTCATGACAGAGCAGATAAATTCAGAGAAAAGTACGTTGGTGCTGGCGGTGGTCGCTGGTTTGTCCGCGAACGGTTCCTTTATCGCCGTGTTCAGTTCTATCGTGCCGTTTTCCATTTTTCCGTTGATAGCGCTGGTGCTGTCGGTTTACTGCCTGCATCAGCGTTATATGCATCATGCTATGCCAAAAGGCACGCCACTTCTGGCGGCGAGCTGTTTCCTGTTCGGTTTGTTGCTTTATAGTGCGATTGTACGAGCCGAGTACCCGCAGATAGGTTCCAATTTTGTGCCGTCTATCCTTTGCGTCGTACTGGCGCTGTGGCTGGTCGTCAAACTGCGGGCTCGCAAGCCCGACAGTAATGACATCAATACGCCTTAAGTCGCTTTACCTGCTGAGTTTTGCCTACTACAGGTCGTGTTACTGGCGTTTTTCCAATAACACGCCACATTCCATGTGATGGGTATAAGGGAACTGGTCAAACAGCGCCAACTGGCTTATCTGGTGCGTTTGACTCAGTGTTTCCAGATTGGCACACAGGGTTTCCGGGTTGCAGGAAATGTAGAGAATGCGTGGGTATGCCTGTACCAGTTTCACAGTCTCGTTATCCAGACCGCTGCGTGGTGGGTCGACAAAAATCGTTTCACAACGATAGCTCGTCAGGTCAATGCCTTGCAGACGGTTGAACTGTCGCACCCCCGTCATGGCCTGGGTGAATTCTTCTGCCGCCATGCGAATAATCTGCACGTTATCAATCTGGTTAGCGGCAATATTATATTGCGCTGCCGCGACTGACGGTTTGGCTATCTCCGTTGCCAGCACCCGTTCGAAATTGCGTGCCAGCGCCAGTGAGAAATTGCCGTTGCCACAATACAACTCTAACAAATCGCCTGTCGCGCCTTGCGTGACGGATAACGCCCATTCCAGCATTTGAATATTCATCATGGCGTTAGGCTGGGTGAAGCTGTTTTCCACCTGACGATAAATCATCTGTCGGCCTGCGACCGGCAGACATTCATCCACGTAATCCCGGTCCAGACAAATTTTGGTTTTCGTTGCGCGACCAATCAACTGTAGAGCAAAACCCTGTGCGCGTAGTCCATCGCACAAGAGACGAGCTTGTTGTTGCCACTCGGCATCCAGTGCTTTGTGGTACAGCAAGGATACGGCTATCTCGCCACTTAGCGTGGAGAGATAGTCAATCTGGAATAGTTTGCGCCGTAGCACCGGTTCGGCGCGTAGTGCGTTAAGCAGCACTGGCATCAGGCGGTTAATCAGCTCGCTGGCAGCCGGAAACTGATCGACCCTGATCCGTTGTTTGGTCTGCTGATCAAACATAATGTGGTAGAGATCATCGCCATCATGCCAGATCCGAAATTCTGCTCGCATCCGGTAGTGGCTGACCGGCGAACGGAATACAACCGGTGTCGGCGCATCGAATGGTGCCATCATGGCACCAAGACGCCCGGTTTTTTCTTCAAGCTGGGCGTCATATTGGTCGATGGGCAGAATCTCTGGCGTCATGATGGTCTCATCTGAAAAAGCGGCTGGAATAATGTTGCTACGTGACAGATAGCAGTCAGGGCGCGATTGTAGGGAATCCAGAGGGGATGTCCAGTCTTGCTGTACGGATTCGCTTATCTAAAAATGGAAGTCTAGACATCTACCCGCCTCGATCGTAGCATGAGCATCCGGTCTTGCCTCGCAAGTGAAAAGGGAATCCAGTGTGAATCTGGAGCTGACGCGCAGCGGTAAGGGGAATGGGCAACGATAATAGGTATAGACACTGTCCTGACGGATGGGAAGTCATCGTTGCCGCGCCAGTTAATGGCTGCACCCAAGCCCGAAGACCTGCCGGAGTACGTCGCACTATTTCATGGTCATCGCGTGCTATCGATCGTGAGGATGCGGCATCCTGCCAATTCAGTTTGGATGCTTCTTAACATGCTTAATAAAAAAATAACGATGCTGGCGGCGACGGTAGCCACGGCTTTTTCCGGATGGGCGCAGGGTAGCGACAACACACAACAAGACAGCAATAGTGATGCAATGGTGGTGACCGCCAATCGTTTCCCCCAACCTATTTCCACCGTGTTGGCCCCCACGACGGTAGTGACGCGTGATGATATTGACCGTTGGCAGTCAAAAAGCCTGACCGACGTTATGCGACGGTTGCCGGGGGTGGATCTCTACCAGAGCGGTGGCTTAGGGCAACTGAGTGGGTTATTTATCCGTGGTGCGTCATCAAGCCATGTATTGGTATTGATTGATGGTGTACGGCTGAATCAGGCTGGTGTCAGCGGTTCTTCTGATATCAGCCAAATCCCGATTTCCCTGGTTCAGAAAGTGGAATATATCCGTGGGCCGCGCTCAGCCGTTTATGGCTCGGATGCGATTGGCGGCGTGGTGAATATCATTACGACCCGAGAGAAAAAAGGCACAACCCTGTCCACGGGGATCGGCTCCAATGGTTATCAGTCTTATGACGCCTCCACCCAACAGCAATTGGGCGCGAATACACTGGCAACCTTTGCCGGGAATTACACCTATACCAGAGGGTTTGATGTTGTCGCCAACCTGCCCGATTCGTTTGGAGACCCCGCCCAGCCTGATCGCGATGGTTTCATGAGCAAAACGGTATACGGAAATGTCGAACATCAGTTCAGTGAGAATGTCAGCGGGTTTGTTCGTGGATACGGCTTTGATAACCGGACGGCGTACGATGGGACAGCCAGTCTCAATCGGTCGGAGGCCTTTCCTGATACCCGGCAGCTCTATAGCCAATCCTGGGATGGCGGACTTCGTTACCACAAGGATATTTGGTCATCTCAACTGATTACCAGTTATAGCCATAGCAAAGACTATAACTATGACCCGCGTTTTGGTATTTCTGATATTTCTGCCACTCTGGATGATATCCAACAGTACAACGTTCAGTGGAGCAACAGTGTTCAGGTAGGAAAGGGCAATGTCGGTGCGGGCGTTGACTGGCAGAAACAAACCACTGAACCTGGCACAAACTTTATCGCTAATGGTTATGAGCTCCGTAATACCGGTATTTATACCACCGCGTTACAGGCATTCGGCCCGGTCACCCTTGAAGGGGCACTGCGCAGCGATGACAGTTCCCAGTTTGGTCAACATACCACCTGGCAAAGCAGTGCCGCATGGGAATTCGTTAATGGTTATCGTTTGCTGGCATCTTATGGAACGGGCTACAAAGCACCAACCATCGGCCAGCTTTACGGGTCATTCTCTGGAAATGCGAGCCTTAAGCCAGAAGAAAGCAAGCAGTGGGAAGGCGGTATTGAAGGCTTGACGGGGCCGGTGAACTGGCATGTGTCAGCATATCGTAATGATGTGGATAATTTAATCCAGAGCGGCAGTGCGCCAACTTTCGCGAATGTGAATGTAGGTCGTGCCCGCCTACAGGGCGTTGAAGCGACAGCATCATTTGATACCGGGTTTGTGTCACACAAATTGTCGTACGATTATTTGGATCCGCGTGATCTCGATACCAATCAAATATTGACCCGACGCGCCAGACAGCAATTTAAATATGATTTGGACTGGCAATTCAACGATCTGGACTGGACGGTAACTTATCACTATCTGGGTGAACGTTATGACCAGAACTTCAATACCACGCCGGCAGAGAGAGTGAAGCTGGCTGGGGTGAGTTTGTGGGATATCGCTGCATCATATCCTGTCACCTCACATCTGACAGTTCGTGCTAGAATAGCCAACCTGTTTGATAAGAATTATGAGACGGTATATGGCTACCGAACTGCAGGGCGAGAATACTATCTCACCGGAAGCTATAGTTTCTGATTTACCCAACCGCCCGACGGTCCTGGTGTTTGATTCCGGGGTGGGCGGTTTGTCTGTTTATGATGAAGTTCGCAAATTGCTGCCGGACTTACATTATATTTATGCATTCGATAATGAGGCTTTTCCCTATGGGGAAAAGCCTGAGCAATTCATTATCGAGCGTGTGCTCTCTATTGTCGAAGCAGTAGAGAAGCAGCATCCATTATCTCTGGTGATTATTGCCTGTAATACTGCCAGCACGATTTCACTGCCCGCATTGCGCACACGTTTTGATTTCCCGGTCGTTGGGGTGGTCCCTGCGGTTAAACCTGCGGCAAAACTCACCCGAAACGGTGTGGTAGGCCTATTGGCAACCCGGGCGACGGTTCAGCGCTCTTATACTCATGAACTGATTTCACGTTTTGCCCATGACTGCCAGATTCTGCTATTGGGTTCTGCTGAGTTGGTTGAGTTTGCCGAGGCGAAATTACAAGGTGAATCGGTATCTGAGGATGCACTGCGCAAAATTCTGCGTCCGTGGCTGAAATTGCCAGAGCCGCCGGATACGGTTGTATTAGGGTGCACGCATTTCCCGTTGTTGACCGAAGAGCTACAGCAGGTACTACCTGATGGTACACGGTTGGTTGACTCTGGCTCGGCAATTGCGCGTAGAACCGCATGGCTGATAGAGCATTTAGATAACCCTAAATGTTCAACGGAGAAAAACCTGGCTTATTGTTTGTCGATCACGCCTAAAGTGGCGGCGCTTTGGCCAGTTTTACGCCGTTATGGCTTTCATTCACTCGAAAAATTGCCATTAAACACAGTGGGTGAGTGAATATTGAGCGGTCGAGATTATTTTTGAAATTAGTGCTTGTCAGGCCGGAATAACTCCCTATAATGCGCCTCCACTGACACGGCAACGGCGAAACGCCAGCGCAGTTTCAGTAAGAAATCAGGCGCATATCGCTTGACTTCTTGTCGGGAAAGCATAATATATGCGACCCGCGGCCACGGTAAGTGGCGCTGCTCTTTAACAATCAATCAGACAATCTGTGTGGGCACTCGCAGGACACTTCACTAAAAAATTAGTGAAAGTCTTGAAGAGTGACAACAGTTAATTCATTACGAATAAACAGTAAATTCTTTGAGCACCGTTTTCTTCGGAAAACACATCAAACTTTAAATTGAAGAGTTTGATCATGGCTCAGATTGAACGCTGGCGGCAGGCCTAACACATGCAAGTCGGGCGGTAGCACAAAGGAGCTTGCTCCTTGGGTGACGAGCGGCGGACGGGTGAGTAATGTCTGGGAAACTGCCTGATGGAGGGGGATAACTACTGGAAACGGTAGCTAATACCGCATAACGTCGCAAGACCAAAGAGGGGGACCTTAGGGCCTCTTGCCATCGGATGTGCCCAGATGGGATTAGCTAGTAGGTGAGGTAAAGGCTCACCTAGGCGACGATCCCTAGCTGGTCTGAGAGGATGACCAGCCACACTGGAACTGAGACACGGTCCAGACTCCTACGGGAGGCAGCAGTGGGGAATATTGCACAATGGGCGCAAGCCTGATGCAGCCATGCCGCGTGTGTGAAGAAGGCCTTCGGGTTGTAAAGCACTTTCAGCGGGGAGGAAGGGAGCAGACTTAATACGTCTGTTCATTGACGTTACCCGCAGAAGAAGCACCGGCTAACTCCGTGCCAGCAGCCGCGGTAATACGGAGGGTGCAAGCGTTAATCGGAATGACTGGGCGTAAAGCGCACGCAGGCGGTCTGTTAAGTTGGATGTGAAATCCCCGGGCTTAACCTGGGAACTGCATTCAAAACTGACAGGCTAGAGTCTCGTAGAGGGGGGTAGAATTCCAGGTGTAGCGGTGAAATGCGTAGAGATCTGGAGGAATACCGGTGGCGAAGGCGGCCCCCTGGACGAAGACTGACGCTCAGGTGCGAAAGCGTGGGGAGCAAACAGGATTAGATACCCTGGTAGTCCACGCTGTAAACGATGTCGATTTGGAGGTTGTGGTCTTGAACCGTGGCTTCCGGAGCTAACGCGTTAAATCGACCGCCTGGGGAGTACGGCCGCAAGGTTAAAACTCAAATGAATTGACGGGGGCCCGCACAAGCGGTGGAGCATGTGGTTTAATTCGATGCAACGCGAAGAACCTTACCTACTCTTGACATCCAGCGAACCTTGTAGAGATACGAGGGTGCCTTCGGGAGCGCTGAGACAGGTGCTGCATGGCTGTCGTCAGCTCGTGTTGTGAAATGTTGGGTTAAGTCCCGCAACGAGCGCAACCCTTATCCTTTGTTGCCAGCACTTCGGGTGGGAACTCAAGGGAGACTGCCGGTGATAAACCGGAGGAAGGTGGGGATGACGTCAAGTCATCATGGCCCTTACGAGTAGGGCTACACACGTGCTACAATGGCGTATACAAAGAGAAGCGACCTCGCGAGAGCAAGCGGACCTCATAAAGTACGTCGTAGTCCGGATTGGAGTCTGCAACTCGACTCCATGAAGTCGGAATCGCTAGTAATCGTAGATCAGAATGCTACGGTGAATACGTTCCCGGGCCTTGTACACACCGCCCGTCACACCATGGGAGTGGGTTGCAAAAGAAGTAGGTAGCTTAACCTTCGGGAGGGCGCTTACCACTTTGTGATTCATGACTGGGGTGAAGTCGTAACAAGGTAACCGTAGGGGAACCTGCGGTTGGATCACCTCCTTACCGAGTAGAAGTGCCTGCGTGGTGTCCACACAGATTGTCTGATGAAGAAGATGAGCAGTAAAACCTTATAGGCTTGTAGCTCAGGTGGTTAGAGCGCACCCCTGATAAGGGTGAGGTCGGTGGTTCAAGTCCACTCAGGCCTACCAACTCTACTTGTCCTTGAAACGTTCACGAACTGCGTTGGCGATGTGCTTTTGCACGGAGCACGACAGGGTATGGAGTGTTTCTGTGGCTAAGCGGGTTGAAAAGGTTGATGCATCTATGGGGCTATAGCTCAGCTGGGAGAGCGCCTGCTTTGCACGCAGGAGGTCTGCGGTTCGATCCCGCATAGCTCCACCATTTACGAATGACTTCAGAGTGTACTGGCAACAGTATGCTGCGAAGTATTCTGCTCTTTAACAATCCGGAACAAGCTGAAAAATTGAAACGACAGCATGTGAGTGAGAATTCATGTGTTGTTCGAGTCTCTCAAAATACTCATATCCCGAGACACTTTCGGGTTGTGAGGTTAAGCGACTAAGCGTACACGGTGGATGCCTAGGCAGTCAGAGGCGATGAAGGGCGTGCTAATCTGCGAAAAGCGTCGGCAAGGTGATATGAACCGTTATACCCGACGATACCCGAATGGGGAAACCCAGTGTGACTCGTCACACTATCATTAACTGAATCCATAGGTTAATGAGGCGAACCGGGGGAACTGAAACATCTCAGTACCCCGAGGAAAAGAAATCAACCGAGATTCCCCCAGTAGCGGCGAGCGAACGGGGAGGAGCCCAGAACCTGAATCGGCTTGTGTGTCAGTGGAAGCGTCTGGAAAGGCGCACGATACAGGGTGACAGTCCCGTACACGAAGATGCACAGGTTGTGAGTTCGATGAGTAGGGCGGGACACGTGGTATCCTGTCTGAACATGGGGGGACCATCCTCCAAGGCTAAATACTCCTGACTGACCGATAGTGAACCAGTACCGTGAGGGAAAGGCGAAAAGAACCCCGGCGAGGGGAGTGAAATAGAACCTGAAACCGTGTACGTACAAGCAGTGGGAGCACCTTTAGGGTGTGACTGCGTACCTTTTGTATAATGGGTCAGCGACTTATATTCTGTAGCAAGGTTAACCGAATAGGGGAGCCGCAGGGAAACCGAGTCTTAACTGGGCGTCTAGTTGCAGGGTATAGACCCGAAACCCGGTGATCTAGCCATGGGCAGGTTGAAGGTTGGGTAACACTAACTGGAGGACCGAACCGACTAATGTTGAAAAATTAGCGGATGACTTGTGGCTGGGGGTGAAAGGCCAATCAAACCGGGAGATAGCTGGTTCTCCCCGAAAGCTATTTAGGTAGCGCCTCGTGAATTCATCTTCGGGGGTAGAGCACTGTTTCGGCTAGGGGGCCATCCCGGCTTACCAACCCGATGCAAACTGCGAATACCGAAGAATGTTATCACGGGAGACACACGGCGGGTGCTAACGTCCGTCGTGAAGAGGGAAACAACCCAGACCGCCAGCTAAGGTCCCAAAGTCATGGTTAAGTGGGAAACGATGTGGGAAGGCCCAGACAGCCAGGATGTTGGCTTAGAAGCAGCCATCATTTAAAGAAAGCGTAATAGCTCACTGGTCGAGTCGGCCTGCGCGGAAGATGTAACGGGGCTAAAACCATGCACCGAAGCTGCGGCAGCGACACTTAGGTGTTGTTGGGTAGGGGAGCGTTCTGTAAGCCTGTGAAGGTGGCCTGTGAGGGCTGCTGGAGGTATCAGAAGTGCGAATGCTGACATAAGTAACGATAATGCGGGTGAAAAACCCGCACGCCGGAAGACCAAGGGTTCCTGTCCAACGTTAATCGGGGCAGGGTGAGTCGACCCCTAAGGCGAGGCTGAAAAGCGTAGTCGATGGGAAACAGGTTAATATTCCTGTACTTGGTGTTACTGCGAAGGGGGGACGGAGAAGGCTATGTCATCCGGGCGACGGTTGTCCCGGTTTAAGCGTGCAGGTGGGTGGACCAGGTAAATCCGGTCTGCTGTTAACACTGAGGCGTGATGACGAGGCACTACGGTGCTGAAGTGACAGATGCCCGGCTTCCAGGAAAAGCCTCTAAGCATCAGGTAACATTGAATCGTACCCCAAACCGACACAGGTGGTCAGGTAGAGAATACTCAGGCGCTTGAGAGAACTCGGGTGAAGGAACTAGGCAAAATGGTGCCGTAACTTCGGGAGAAGGCACGCTCCTGTTGGTGAAGTCCCTTGCGGATGGAGCTGAGGGGAGTCGCAGATACCAGCTGGCTGCAACTGTTTAATAAAAACACAGCACTGTGCAAACACGAAAGTGGACGTATACGGTGTGACGCCTGCCCGGTGCCGGAAGGTTAATTGATGGGGTTATCCGTAAGGAGAAGCTCTTGATCGAAGCCCCGGTAAACGGCGGCCGTAACTATAACGGTCCTAAGGTAGCGAAATTCCTTGTCGGGTAAGTTCCGACCTGCACGAATGGCGTAATGATGGCCAGGCTGTCTCCACCCGAGACTCAGTGAAATTGAACTCGCTGTGAAGATGCAGTGTACCCGCGGCAAGACGGAAAGACCCCGTGAACCTTTACTATAGCTTGACACTGAACCTTGAGCCTTGATGTGTAGGATAGGTGGGAGGCTTTGAAGTGTGGACGCCAGTCTGCATGGAGCCAACCTTGAAATACCACCCTTTAATGTTTGATGTTCTAACCTGGGCCCGTAATCCGGGCTGGGGACAGTGTCTGGTGGGTAGTTTGACTGGGGCGGTCTCCTCCCAAAGAGTAACGGAGGAGCACGAAGGTTAGCTAATCCTGGTCGGACATCAGGAGGTTAGTGCAAAGGCATAAGCTAGCTTGACTGCGAGAGTGACGGCTCGAGCAGGTGCGAAAGCAGGTCTTAGTGATCCGGTGGTTCTGAATGGAAGGGCCATCGCTCAACGGATAAAAGGTACTCCGGGGATAACAGGCTGATACCGCCCAAGAGTTCATATCGACGGCGGTGTTTGGCACCTCGATGTCGGCTCATCACATCCTGGGGCTGAAGTAGGTCCCAAGGGTATGGCTGTTCGCCATTTAAAGTGGTACGCGAGCTGGGTTTAGAACGTCGTGAGACAGTTCGGTCCCTATCTGCCGTGGGCGTTGGAAGATTGAGGGGGGTTGCTCCTAGTACGAGAGGACCGGAGTGAACGCACCGCTGGTGTTCGGGTTGTCATGCCAATGGCACTGCCCGGTAGCTACGTGCGGAAGAGATAACCGCTGAAAGCATCTAAGCGGGAAACTTGCCCCGAGATGAGTCTTCCCTGGGAACTAGATTCCCCTGAAGGGACGTTCGAGACGAGGACGTTGATAGGCTGGGTGTGTAAGCGTAGCGATACGTTGAGCTAACCAGTACTAATGACCCGAGAGGCTTAACCTTACAACACCGAAGGTGTTTTGGTGAGAGAGACAGAGACGAGATTTTAGCTTGTTCGAGGATTGGATGGCGTGGTGTAGCGATACACGGCGACATGAAGAATCAGGACGTTGAACAGACGTCAAAAGAATTTGCCTGGCGGCGAGAGCGCGGTGGTCCCACCTGACCCCATGCCGAACTCAGAAGTGAAACGCCGTAGCGCCGATGGTAGTGTGGGGTCTCCCCATGCGAGAGTAGGGAACTGCCAGGCATCAAACAGAGAACCCCCGGTTAGCGCCGGGGGTTTTTTTATGCCTGCAACCCGGCGGCCGCGTTGATCCTCCGGGTAATCACTTCCGGTATCTAACATTTTCGGCGCGATTTGCGAATAAAACATCCCTCAATAATGACTCAGGATCAGTTAGACTATGACTAACTGTTTACTGGGTATTTAGCGCCATGACGAGTTCTGCCATATCTCTCCAAGCATTCAATTCTTTCTCCCTATCGGCTTTTGCGACAGACGTTGTCATTATCGAAAATACAACAGAACTGTTGTCTGAGTGGCAGCGCGCTCGTCAGCATGGGTTACCAACGCTGATATTGGGAGAAGGGAGCAATATACTCTTCCTTGGGGATTTTCACGGTATCGTCCTTATCAATCGGCTCAAGGGCATTGAGGTCGATGAGACCGAATCTGAATGGATGCTCCATGTAGGGGCTGGTGAGAACTGGCATCAGTTAGTGGAATATACGTTAGCACATCAGATTGCTGGTTTAGAGAATCTAGCCTTAATTCCGGGATGTGTTGGGTCTGCTCCTATTCAGAATATCGGTGCTTACGGGGTGGATTTAAAACATGTCTGTGCCTATGTCGATGTACTGAATCTTAATACCGGTGAGGTGAACCGACTTAATGCGCAGGAGTGCCGATTTGGGTACCGCGATAGTATTTTTAAACATGAATATCAGGATGGGTTTGCCATTATTGCTGTAGGGTTGTGTCTATCCAAGAATTGGAAGCCTATTCTGGAATATGGTGATCTGACCCGGCTTGATCCAACGACCGTGACGTCAAGAGATGTGTTTGATGCTGTCTGTCAGATGAGGCGAAGTAAATTGCCCGACCCTAAAGTAATGGGGAATGCTGGAAGTTTCTTCAAAAACCCGGTTGTTCCTTCAGTAATTGCTGAGCATATTTTGACACATTATCTGAATGCACCTCATTACCCCCAACCAACGGGTGATGTAAAACTAGCGGCAGGCTGGTTGATCGATCAATGTGGGTTAAAAGGGTATCAGATAGGTCAGGCTGCTGTGCATGATAAGCAAGCGCTTGTGCTGGTGAATAAAGGTGGTGCAAGCAGTGATGAGTTGATTGCGCTGGCACGCTATGTCAGGAATCAAGTTGCCGCAAAATTTGATGTGTGGCTTGAGCCTGAAGTGCGTTTTATTGCTGCACGAGGTGAAGTCGATGCGGTGGGGGCATTGTCATGAAAGATTATACCGTCCCGTTAAAGCTAATCTCTATTCTTTCTGATGGGGAGTTCTACTCGGGAGAATACCTCGGTGAACTGATGGGGATGAGTCGTGCCGCTATCAATAAACATATCCAGACCATTAGAGAGTGGGGGCTGGATGTATATACGGTAACTGGGAAAGGTTACTCATTTTCCTCTGCGATTCAGTTGCTTGATGCAGATGAGATCTGCTCAAAAATACCCGACGGTAATATTGCTGTTTTACCTGTTATTGATTCTACCAACCAATATCTTTTGGATCGCCTTGACTCAATATCATCAGGTGATGCGTGCATTGCCGAGTATCAGCAGGCTGGGCGAGGGCGGCGTGGACGGCAATGGTTTTCTCCTTTTGGCAGTAACCTCTATTTATCTCTATATTGGCGCCTGGAACAAGGACCAGCCGCTGCAGTTGGTGTCAGTCTGGTGATCGGTATCGTTATGGCCGAGGTTCTGCACCAGTTGGGAGCTGAAGGGGTACGAGTAAAATGGCCTAATGATCTGTATCTGAATGACAGGAAGCTGGCTGGCATCCTCGTAGAGTTAAATGGCCGAACAGGTGATGCAGCACATCTGGTAATTGGTGCGGGCATTAACCTGCGAATGAATTCATCGGGTTCAAATGTGATCAATCAAGAATGGATTAATTTACAAGAGGCCGGGATCGATATTAACCGTAATAGTCTTGCTGTAAAACTTATCACAGAACTGCGTACAGCATTGGCGGTTTATGAACAACAAGGATTGGCCCCCTTTATTTCTCGCTGGAGTTCACTGGATAATTTTTATAACCGTACAGTGAAGTTAATTGTCGGCAACCGTGAAATAGTTGGAGTTGATAAGGGCATTGATAACCAGGGTGCTCTGCTACTGGAGCAGGATGGTGAAATTCGTTCCTATATCGGTGGTGAAATTTCCTTGCGTGGATGGTAAATAATAGAGGGGTAATATCCCCCTCTATTTTATTTTCTTAAACGAACACACTCGACGGCATGATTAGCACTTTTTGTCATAATCAGGCTGGCTCGTTCACGCGTTGGTAATATATTTTGCTTTAAATTCAGTCCATTAATCTCTAACCACAACTGTGAGGCGATGTTAATGGCTTCTTCTTTTGTCAGCTTTGCATAATTGTGGAAGTAAGAATCTGGATTAGTAAAAGCTCCTTCCCTGAATCTCAGAAAACGGTTGATATACCAACTCTTCAGAAGGTCTTCCGGTGCATCGACATAAATTGAGAAATCCACAAAGTCGGATACAAAAACACGATGAGGATCGTGAGGATAGTCCATTCCGCTTTGTAATACGTTTAGTCCTTCAAGGATCAAAATATCTGGCTGCTCTATAACTTTATTGCAGTCAGGAACAATATCGTAGGTCAAATGTGAATATGTTGGTGCCGTTACCCAAGGAACGCCCGATTTTATTTCAGAGACGAATTTCACCAGACTATGCATGTCGTACGACTGAGGGAATCCCTTTTTCTTCATCAGATTCTTTTGTTGCAACACTTTATTCGGATGAAGAAAGCCATCGGTAGTAATCAGCTCAACTTTACGATGTTCTGGCCAGCGGCTGAGTAATGCCTGTAGCACACGCGCCGTTGTACTTTTCCCTACGGCAACACTGCCAGCAATACCGATGATATAGGGAATTTTCTGCCCGTTGGTTCCCAGAAACTGTTCCAGTACTGCCTGGCGCCGTAAGTTGGAGCTGATGTAGAAATTCAGCAGACGAGACAACGGCAGATAAATCTCTGCAACCTCATCTAAAGACAGATCTTCGTTAATGCCCTTAAGTTTGATAATTTCTTCTTCAGTCAGGGTCAATGGTACCGAATCTCGTAAGTTGGCCCACTGCTGGCGATTGAATTGAAGATAAGGCGTGGCGAAAGATTGCGCTTTATTAGTCATAAATGTGTTTCTGCTTGACGCTACCGGTAAGGAAGGGAAACAGCCAGGTTTCAGTGCATGAAACTGAGACACCGGAAAGCTGGACAGGTAACAGCCACAGCGTCCTTTCCTGATAATAATTTATCGTCCAGCAGGCAGGTTACCACCATGGGGGTCAGGAAAAGAAGCAAAAATCTGCATCGGCCCTGATACCTGTGATAAAGGCATCAGGATGAACAATATAGAAGCATATGTGCTATACGGTGCAAGACCGGAAGATATTCTCATGCAATGGCTATCGGTCTGCAGTCGTGATGCAGGCGTAAGGCGTATAAAAGTGACTAAATACCTAATCTCGTACTCCGGAGTGCCTAAAGAGGATTAATGTTGCTTTCGGGGATGAGTTACGATGCGCAAAGAGCCAACAATAACAAGCGGCATATCATTGAGCGAGTGTCCGGAAAACCACCTGTTCAAGCGGCTTTCGGTGTGTATCCTGATGTTTATTTGCACGAATAACTGACAGTAATGTGAAACAGTATTCGATTTTGTGCAAAATCTAAGCGATAGCGCATTTTTGGCAATTTTTTTGTTGCATAGACCGGCCCCTCTGCCTAGAATGCGCAGCACTTGATGCCGGCTTAGCTCAGTAGGTAGAGCAACTGACTTGTAATCAGTAGGTCGCCAGTTCGATTCCGGCAGCCGGCACCATCAAGTACATACAATCAGGTGGGGTTCCCGAGCGGCCAAAGGGAGCAGACTGTAAATCTGCCGTCACAGACTTCGAAGGTTCGAATCCTTCCCCCACCACCAAATTCAAGTCGTAAAAGCGACTGAACCAATGTGATAAGCCAAATAAGTCACGTTGGGGAAGGTGAGAACCTTCAAGAAGGTTCGAGTCGAGCAACGCGAGACAACGTGCGTAGCGCGGCCCGAAGGGTGAGAAGCGAAGCGACGAATAATCCTTCCCCCACCACCAAATTCAATCCTGGTAACAGGATGCAATCGATGCGGTAGTGATAAGAAAACCGAATCGAGAAAAGCAAGGTAACAATATAAATTGTACCTTGCTTTGATGTTATACAGAGAAATCAGGTAGCCGAGTTCCAGGATGCGGGCATCGTATAATGGCTATTACCTCAGCCTTCCAAGCTGATGATGTGGGTTCGATTCCCACTGCCCGCTCCAATTAGATGTGCTGATATAGCTCAGTTGGTAGAGCGCACCCTTGGTAAGGGTGAGGTCGGCAGTTCGAATCTGCCTATCAGCACCACTTCTTTATTTTCCTCCTGATTTTCTTTCTGTTAAAAGCTCAGCAAGTAATTGCTTGGTTGATGTGGTGATACCACCGATTTATCCGTGTCTTAGAGGGACAATCGATGTCTAAAGAAAAATTTGAACGTACAAAACCGCACGTTAACGTCGGTACTATCGGCCACGTTGACCATGGTAAAACAACGCTGACCGCTGCCATCACTACCGTTCTGGCAAAAACCTACGGTGGCCAGGCTCGTGCATTCGACCAGATCGACAACGCGCCGGAAGAAAAAGCGCGTGGTATCACCATCAACACCTCTCACGTTGAATACGATACCCCGACTCGTCACTACGCGCACGTTGACTGCCCGGGACACGCCGACTACGTGAAAAACATGATCACCGGTGCTGCCCAGATGGACGGCGCGATCCTGGTAGTTGCTGCGACTGACGGCCCGATGCCGCAGACTCGTGAGCACATCCTGCTGGGTCGTCAGGTAGGCGTTCCGTACATCATCGTGTTCCTGAACAAATGTGACATGGTTGATGACGAAGAGCTGCTGGAACTGGTTGAGATGGAAGTGCGTGAGCTGCTGTCTCAGTACGACTTCCCGGGCGACGACACGCCGGTAATCCGCGGTTCTGCGCTGAAAGCGCTGGAAGGCGATGCCGAGTGGGAAGCGAAAATCATCGAACTGGCTGAAGCACTGGACAGCTACATTCCGGAACCTGAGCGTGCGATTGACAAGCCGTTCCTGCTGCCGATCGAAGACGTATTCTCTATCTCTGGCCGTGGTACTGTAGTGACCGGTCGTGTAGAGCGCGGCATCATCAAAGTGGGTGAAGAAGTGGAAATCGTGGGTATCAAAGACACCACGAAAACCACCTGTACCGGCGTTGAAATGTTCCGTAAACTGCTGGACGAAGGCCGTGCGGGCGAGAACGTAGGTGTTCTGCTGCGTGGTACCAAACGTGATGAAGTTGAGCGTGGTCAGGTACTGGCTAAACCGGGCTCAATCAAGCCGCACACTCAGTTCGAATCTGAAGTGTACATCCTGAGCAAAGACGAAGGTGGCCGTCACACGCCGTTCTTCAAAGGCTACCGTCCGCAGTTCTACTTCCGTACTACTGATGTGACTGGCACCATCGAACTGCCGGAAGGCGTGGAAATGGTTATGCCTGGCGACAACATCAAGATGGTTGTAAACCTGATTGCTCCGATCGCGATGGACGACGGTCTGCGTTTCGCTATCCGTGAAGGTGGTCGTACTGTAGGCGCCGGCGTGGTTGCCAAAGTTATCGCTTAATTGCTGATAAAATTTGACGCAACATGCGGTAAAAGGGCATCATTTGATGCCCTTTTTCTACGCTGTCGTCGTAGAACCTATCTCATCAGCGATTGTGCAGTATAATCATTGGTGAGATGGGCTCTGTGTAAGCGGTGTGAGTCCCGGATAGCTTGAGGTTAGAACGCATCCGGTCTGGTTTGCCCTTACGGCAGGGCAAAATTATTTGTCTGAATCTAGTGACAGGTTGGTTTATGAGTGCGAATACCGAAGCTCAGGAGAGCGGGCGTGGTCTTGAGGCGCTGAAATGGCTGGTCGTTGCAGTATTACTGATCGCGGCAATTGTAGGTAACTATTACTACCGTGAATTCAGTTTGCCTTTGCGTGCGTTGGCTGTCGTTGTTTTAATTGCTGCTGCAGGCGGCGTGGCATTGCTGACGACAAAAGGCAAAGCAACGGTGTTGTTTGCACGTGAAGCCCGGACCGAAGTTCGCAAGGTGATCTGGCCGACCCGACAGGAAACGTTGCATACCACTCTGATCGTTGCTGCTGTAACTGCCGTTATGTCGCTGATTTTATGGGGACTGGATGGCATTCTGGTGCGTCTGGTATCGTTCATTACTGGCCTGAGGTTCTAAGATGTCTGAAGCTCCAAAGAAACGTTGGTACGTCGTTCAGGCGTTTTCTGGCTTTGAAGGTCGCGTAGCGCAGTCTTTGCGTGAGCATATCAAACTCCATAGCATGGAAGATCACTTTGGCGAAGTCATGGTACCGACTGAGGAAGTGGTTGAGATTCGTGGTGGCCAGCGTCGTAAGAGCGAACGTAAATTCTTCCCGGGCTATGTACTGGTGCAGATGGTGATGGACGATGCCAGCTGGCATTTAGTCCGCAGTGTGCCTCGTGTCATGGGATTCATCGGGGGGACCTCCGATCGCCCAGCACCGATCAGCGATAAAGAAGTCGACGCTATCATGAATCGTCTGCAACAGGTGGGCGACAAACCACGGCCGAAGACGTTGTTCGAGCCGGGCGAAATGGTACGTGTCAACGATGGCCCGTTTGCCGATTTCAACGGTGTGGTGGAAGAAGTCGATTACGAGAAGAGCCGCCTGAAGGTTTCTGTATCTATCTTTGGTCGAGCAACCCCTGTTGAGCTGGATTTCAGCCAGGTGGAAAAAGGCTAATTATTGCCTGAATTCGATACTTGTATCCGGCGCGAAATTGACCTACAATTTCGCGCCTTTGTTTTATGCGTCATTAAGACGTGTAACATGTTTATAAAACGCGGGGAGCTTCTTTACGAAGCGCTATTACCCATTAGAGGAAAGTTAAATGGCCAAGAAAGTACAAGCCTATGTCAAGCTGCAGGTTGCAGCTGGTATGGCTAACCCGAGCCCGCCAGTTGGTCCGGCTCTGGGTCAGCAGGGTGTTAACATCATGGAATTCTGTAAGGCATTCAACGCCAAGACAGAAAGCCTGGAAAAGGGTCTGCCGATTCCGGTTGTTATCACTGTTTACGCCGACCGTTCCTTCACTTTCGTTACCAAAACTCCGCCGGCATCTGTACTGCTGAAAAAAGCAGCTGGCATTAAGTCTGGTTCCGGTAAGCCGAACAAAGACAAAGTAGGTAAAGTGACCCGTGCTCAGGTTCTGGAAATTGCCCAGACTAAAGCAGCGGACATGACGGGTGCCAGCGTGGAAGCCATGGCGCGTTCCATCGAAGGTACTGCTCGTTCCATGGGCCTGGTAGTGGAGGACTAAGAAATGGCTAAGCTGACCAAGCGCATGCGCGTGATCCGTGAAAAAGTTGATGTAACCAAACAGTATGACATCAACGAAGCCGTTGCCCTGCTCAAAGAGCTGGCCACTGCTAAATTTGTTGAAAGTGTTGACGTTGCCGTAAACCTGGGCATCGATGCACGTAAATCTGACCAGAACGTTCGTGGTGCAACTGTACTGCCGCACGGTACTGGCCGTACTGTTCGCGTTGCCGTATTTACCCAGGGTGCTAACGCTGAAGCGGCAAAAGCTGCTGGCGCAGACCTGGTTGGTATGGACGACCTGGCTGATCAGATCAAGAAAGGCGAGATGAACTTCGACGTTGTTATTGCTTCTCCAGATGCAATGCGCGTTGTTGGTCAACTGGGCCAGATCCTGGGGCCGCGTGGCCTGATGCCGAACCCGAAAGTCGGTACCGTAACACCGAACGTTGCTGAAGCAGTGAAAAACGCCAAAGCAGGTCAGGTTCGTTACCGTAACGACAAGAACGGTATCATCCACACCACCATCGGTAAGGTTGATTTCGACGCGGACAAACTGAAAGAAAACCTGGAATCTCTGCTGATTGCGCTGAAAAAAGCGAAACCGGCTCAGGCTAAAGGCGTGTACATCAAGAAAGTTAGCATCTCCACCACCATGGGTGCTGGTGTTGCCATCGATCAGAGCGGTCTGAACGCAGTCGCTAACTGATAGCTTTTGTTCCTCTTTACCCGGGCGAGGGATTTCTTTATAATCTTACGCCCGTTGTTCTGTAAATGAACAAGAGACGATTTTTTCGGTTGGAGCCTGGCCTATCCAGGCCTCCGTCCAAGACCGCAGGTGTTTCGTTAGAAACTTAATTTTCCTGCGTAGACGGTGACAGAGCCTAAAGAACATTTTTATTCTTTTTTAAAGAATAGTCCTGCTGGATTCTGCTCACCGTGTTTTAACGCCTGTCTACTAAGTTGGTGGCGGGTGAAGTGAGTTCCGGAAATTTTTTCCGGCTAAATCCAGGAGCAAAAGCTAATGGCATTAAATCTTCAAGACAAACAAGCGATTGTTGCTGAAGTCAGCGAAGTTGCCAAAGGCGCGCTGTCTGCGGTAGTTGCGGATTCCCGCGGCGTTACCGTAGATAAAATGACTGAACTGCGTAAAGCAGGTCGTGAAGCTGGCGTATACATGCGTGTTGTTCGTAACACCCTGCTGCGCCGCGTCGTTGAAGGCACTCAATTCGAATGCCTGAAAGACACGTTTGTTGGTCCGACCCTGATTGCATACTCGATGGAACACCCGGGCGCAGCTGCTCGTCTGTTCAAAGAGTTCGCGAAAGCGAATGCAAAATTTGAGGTCAAAGCGGCAGCCTTTGAAGGTGAGTTGATTCCGGCGGCTCAAATTGACCGTCTGGCTACTCTGCCGACTTACGAAGAAGCAATTGCACGCCTGATGGCGACCATGAAAGAAGCCTCTGCAGGCAAACTGGTCCGCACTCTGGCTGCTGTTCGCGATCAGAAAGAAGCCGCGTAATCGCGCTTTTCCTGTTATCGCATTTGCTAACGTATAAACTTTTTCTGATTGTTAGGAACAATTGTTATGTCTATCACTAAAGATCAAATCATTGAAGCAGTAGCCGCTATGTCTGTAATGGACGTTGTTGAGCTGATCTCTGCAATGGAAGAAAAATTCGGCGTTTCTGCTGCTGCCGCTGTTGCTGTAGCTGCTTCTGGCCCGGCTGAAGCTGCTGAAGAGAAAACTGAGTTCGACGTTATCCTGAAAGCTGTTGGCGCTAACAAAGTTGCTGTTATCAAAGCAGTACGTGGCGCAACTGGCCTGGGTCTGAAAGAAGCGAAAGACCTGGTTGAATCTGCTCCGGCTGCCCTGAAAGAAGGCGTGAGCAAAGATGACGCTGAAGCTCTGAAAAAATCTCTGGAAGAAGCTGGCGCTGAAGTTGAAGTTAAATAAGCCAACCCTTCCGGTTGCAGCCTGAGTCATCAGGCTGATGGCTGGTGACTTTTTGGTCACCAGCCTTTTTGCGCTGTAGGGTGCCGGTAGCGTTTCACACTGTTTGACTGCCGGTTTCCCATCAATGCTTGTTTCTATCGACGACTTAATATACTGCGCCAGAGCAGTCTGTCCTGCGTAAAGCGCAATGAAATGGTTTAAGAGTGATAGAAACAGGTATTGCGGAATGTGTTCCATATTCCGATCGACATAAATGGTGTTGCATGAACCGTCCTTATCAGGGCGGACAAAGTGGGTCGACTTGTCAGCGAGCTGAGGAACCCTATGGTTTACTCCTATACCGAGAAAAAACGTATTCGTAAGGATTTTGGGAAACGTCCACAAGTTTTGGATATCCCATATCTCCTTTCTATCCAGCTTGACTCGTTCCAGAAGTTCATCGAGCAAGATCCGGAAGGTCAGTATGGTCTGGAAGCTGCATTCCGTTCCGTATTCCCTATCTCAAGTTACAGCGGCAGCTCTGAACTGCAATATGTCAGCTACCGTCTGGGTGAGCCGGTTTTTGACGTTCAGGAATGTCAAATCCGTGGCGTTACCTACTCTGCGCCGCTACGCGTGAAACTGCGTCTGGTGATCTACGAGCGCGAAGCGCCAGAAGGCACCGTTAAAGACATTAAAGAACAAGAAGTGTACATGGGCGAAATCCCGCTCATGACCGACAACGGTACCTTTGTTATCAATGGTACTGAGCGCGTTATCGTTTCTCAGTTACATCGTAGTCCTGGCGTCTTCTTTGACAGCGATAAGGGTAAAACCCATTCTTCCGGTAAGGTGCTGTATAACGCACGTATTATTCCTTACCGTGGTTCCTGGCTGGACTTTGAATTCGACCCGAAAGACAACCTGTTTGTCCGTATCGACCGTCGCCGTAAACTGCCGGCTACCATCATTCTGCGCGCATTGAATTACTCCACCGAAGAAATTCTGGACCTGTTCTTCGATAAAGTGGTGTATGAAATCCACAACAACAAGTTGCAGATGGAACTGGTGCCGGAACGTCTGCGTGGCGAAACCGCCTCGTTCGACATCGAAGCCGACGGTAAAGTCTACGTTGAGAAAGGCCGCCGTATCACCGCGCGCCATATCCGTCAGTTGGAAAAAGACGGTATCGAACGTATCGAAGTACCGGTTGAATACATCGCAGGCAAAGTGCTGGCGAAAGACTATGTGGACGAAAGCACCGGTGAAGTGATCGCTATGGCGAACATGGAGCTGTCGCTGGATCTGCTGGCTAAACTGAGTCAGTCCGGTCACAAGCGTATTGAAACGCTGTTCACCAACGATCTGGATCACGGCCCGTACATGTCCGAGACCGTGCGTGTTGACCCAACCAACGATCGCCTGAGCGCGCTGGTTGAGATCTACCGCATGATGCGTCCTGGTGAGCCGCCGACACGTGAAGCTGCCGAAACGCTGTTCGAAAATCTATTCTTCTCTGAAGATCGCTACGATCTGTCAGCGGTTGGCCGCATGAAGTTCAACCGTTCTTTGCTGCGTGAGGAAATCGAAGGTTCCGGTATCCTGAGCAAAGAAGACATTATCGATGTGATGAAAAAGCTCATCGATATTCGTAACGGTAAAGGCGAAGTCGACGATATCGACCATCTGGGCAACCGTCGTATCCGTTCTGTCGGTGAGATGGCGGAAAACCAATTCCGCGTTGGTCTGGTGCGTGTTGAGCGTGCAGTGAAAGAGCGTCTGTCCTTGGGTGACCTGGATACGCTGATGCCGCAGGACATGATCAATGCCAAACCGATTTCTGCGGCGGTGAAAGAGTTCTTCGGTTCCAGCCAGCTGTCTCAGTTTATGGACCAGAACAACCCGTTGTCTGAGATTACGCATAAACGCCGTATCTCCGCTCTCGGCCCTGGCGGTTTGACCCGTGAACGTGCTGGCTTCGAAGTGCGTGACGTACACCCGACTCACTACGGTCGTGTATGTCCTATCGAAACGCCGGAAGGTCCGAACATCGGTCTTATCAACTCGCTGTCCGTGTATGCACAGACTAACGAGTATGGTTTCCTGGAAACCCCGTACCGCCGTGTACGCGATGGCGTGGTCACTGACGAAATTCATTACCTGTCGGCGATCGAAGAAGGCAACTACGTTATTGCTCAGGCGAACACCAACCTGGATGACGAAGGCCACTTCATCGATGAACTGGTTACCTGCCGTAGCAAAGGCGAATCCAGCTTGTTCAGCCGTGATCAGGTTGACTACATGGACGTTTCCACCCAACAGGTGGTCTCCGTGGGTGCTTCACTGATCCCGTTCCTGGAACACGATGACGCCAACCGCGCCCTGATGGGTGCGAACATGCAACGTCAGGCGGTTCCGACCCTGCGTGCTGATAAGCCGCTGGTTGGTACCGGTATGGAACGTGCTGTTGCCGTTGACTCCGGTGTAACTGCGGTTGCTAAACGCGGTGGTACCGTGCAGTACGTCGATGCTTCTCGTATCGTTATCAAAGTTAACGAAGAAGAGATGTATCCGGGCGAAGCAGGTATCGATATCTACAACCTGACCAAATACACCCGTTCCAACCAGAACACCTGTATCAACCAGATGCCATGTGTGTCACTGGGTGAGCCGGTTGAGCGCGGCGACGTGTTGGCTGATGGCCCGTCTACCGACCTCGGTGAACTGGCGCTGGGTCAGAACATGCGCGTCGCGTTCATGCCGTGGAACGGTTACAACTTCGAAGACTCCATCCTCGTTTCCGAGCGTGTAGTACAGGAAGACCGTTTTACCACTATCCACATTCAGGAACTGGCGTGTGTGTCCCGTGACACCAAGCTGGGGCCAGAAGAGATCACGGCTGATATCCCGAACGTGGGTGAAGCGGCACTCTCCAAGCTGGATGAATCCGGTATCGTTTACATCGGTGCGGAAGTTACCGGCGGCGATATCCTGGTCGGTAAAGTGACGCCGAAAGGCGAAACGCAGCTGACGCCGGAAGAGAAACTGCTGCGCGCGATCTTCGGTGAGAAGGCGTCTGACGTGAAAGACTCTTCTCTGCGTGTGCCGAACGGTGTTTCCGGTACGGTTATCGACGTACAAGTCTTTACCCGCGATGGCGTGGAAAAAGACAAACGTGCGCTGGAAATCGAAGAAATGCAGCTCAAGCAGGCCAAGAAAGACCTGACTGAAGAACTGCAGATTCTGGAAGCCGGTCTGTTTGCCCGTATCCATGATGTGCTGGTTGCCGGTGGCGTTGAAGCCGACAAACTGGACAAGCTGCCGCGCGAGCGTTGGCTGGAACTGGGTCTGACCGACGAAGAGAAGCAGAATCAGCTGGAGCAGTTGGCTGAGCAGTACGACGAGCTGAAACACGAATTCGAGAAGAAACTCGAAGCCAAACGTCGCAAAATCACCCAGGGTGATGATCTGGCACCGGGCGTGCTGAAGATCGTTAAGGTGTATCTGGCGGTTAAACGTCAGATCCAGCCGGGTGACAAGATGGCAGGTCGTCACGGTAACAAGGGTGTTATCTCCAAGATCAACCCGATCGAAGATATGCCTTACGACGAGAACGGCACGCCGGTCGACATCGTACTGAACCCGCTGGGCGTACCATCACGTATGAACATCGGTCAGATTCTGGAAACCCACCTGGGTATGGCAGCGAAAGGCATCGGTGACAAGATCAACGCCATGCTCAAGCAGCATCAGGAAGTGGCCAAACTGCGTGAGTTCATCCAGCGCGCTTATGACCTGGGCAACGATGTACGCCAGAAAGTCGACCTGAACACCTTCAGCGATGAAGAGGTTCTGCGTCTGGCGGAGAATCTGAAGAAAGGTATGCCGATCGCCACGCCGGTGTTCGACGGTGCCA
This sequence comes from Dickeya oryzae, assembly GCF_020406815.2. Lineage (NCBI taxonomy): Bacteria > Pseudomonadati > Pseudomonadota > Gammaproteobacteria > Enterobacterales > Pectobacteriaceae > Dickeya > Dickeya oryzae. The sequence continues at coordinate 4,451,606 of NZ_CP162670.1, read as the reverse complement.
AGGAAAACGAGATCAAAGAGTTGCTGAAACTCGGTGATCTGCCGACTTCCGGTCAGATTACGTTGTTCGACGGCCGTACTGGCGAGCAGTTTGAGCGTCCGGTTACCGTGGGCTACATGTATATGCTGAAACTGAACCACTTGGTTGATGACAAGATGCATGCCCGTTCAACCGGCTCTTACAGCCTGGTTACCCAGCAGCCGTTGGGTGGTAAGGCGCAGTTCGGTGGTCAGCGCTTCGGTGAGATGGAAGTGTGGGCGCTGGAAGCTTACGGCGCAGCCTATACCCTGCAGGAAATGCTGACGGTGAAATCCGATGACGTGAACGGCCGTACCAAGATGTACAAAAACATCGTGGATGGCGATCACCGGATGGAACCGGGTATGCCGGAGTCCTTCAACGTATTGTTGAAAGAAATCCGCTCCCTGGGTATCAACATCGAGCTGGAAGAAGAGTAATCCCAGCCCGATAGCGCTGCGAGCATTCGTTACAGGGGCACCTGAACCATGTTGTTAACAACAAGGTTTAGGTGCCTGACAGGTCTAACTCCGACAGGAGCCAATCCGTGAAAGACTTATTAAAGTTTCTGAAAGCGCAAACTAAAACCGAAGAGTTTGATGCGATCAAAATTGCTCTGGCCTCGCCAGACATGATCCGTTCCTGGTCTTTTGGTGAAGTAAAAAAGCCAGAAACCATTAACTACCGTACGTTCAAACCAGAACGTGACGGTCTGTTCTGCGCCCGTATCTTTGGGCCGGTAAAAGACTATGAGTGCCTGTGCGGTAAGTACAAGCGCCTGAAACACCGTGGCGTGATTTGTGAGAAGTGCGGCGTTGAAGTGACCCAGACTAAAGTGCGTCGTGAGCGCATGGGCCACATCGAGCTGGCGTCTCCGACCGCTCACATCTGGTTTTTGAAATCGCTGCCGTCCCGTATCGGTCTGCTGCTGGATATGCCGCTGCGTGATATCGAACGTGTCCTTTACTTCGAATCTTACGTGGTGATCGAAGGCGGGATGACCAATCTGGAACGCCGTCAGATCCTGACCGAAGAACAGTATCTGGATGCGCTGGAAGAGTTTGGTGACGAGTTCGACGCCAAGATGGGTGCCGAGGCTATCCAGGCTCTGCTGAAAAACATGGATCTGGAGCAGGAATGCGAACAGCTGCGTGAAGAGCTGAACGAAACCAACTCCGAGACCAAACGTAAGAAACTGACCAAACGCATCAAGCTGCTGGAAGCGTTCGTACAGTCTGGCAACAAGCCGGAGTGGATGATCCTGACTGTGCTGCCGGTACTGCCGCCGGATCTGCGTCCGCTGGTACCGCTGGATGGCGGTCGTTTCGCGACTTCCGATCTGAACGATCTGTATCGCCGCGTGATCAACCGTAACAACCGTTTGAAACGTCTGTTGGATCTGGCTGCTCCCGACATCATCGTACGTAACGAAAAACGTATGTTGCAGGAAGCGGTGGATGCGCTGCTGGATAACGGCCGCCGCGGTCGTGCCATCACCGGTTCTAACAAACGTCCGCTGAAATCTTTGGCCGATATGATCAAAGGTAAGCAGGGTCGTTTCCGTCAGAACCTGCTCGGTAAGCGTGTGGACTACTCCGGTCGTTCTGTTATCACCGTAGGTCCGTACCTGCGTCTGCATCAGTGCGGTCTGCCGAAGAAAATGGCGTTGGAACTGTTCAAACCGTTCATCTACGGCAAGCTGGAACTGCGTGGTCTTGCTACCACCATCAAAGCTGCCAAGAAGATGGTAGAACGCGAAGAAGCGGTAGTCTGGGATATCCTGGATGAAGTTATCCGCGAACACCCGGTACTGCTGAACCGTGCGCCAACTCTGCACCGTTTGGGTATTCAGGCGTTCGAACCGGTTCTGATCGAAGGTAAAGCGATTCAGTTGCACCCATTGGTGTGTGCGGCCTATAACGCCGACTTCGACGGTGACCAGATGGCTGTTCACGTACCGCTGACGCTGGAAGCCCAGCTCGAAGCGCGTGCGCTGATGATGTCCACCAACAACATTCTGTCGCCAGCGAACGGCGAGCCGATCATCGTTCCGTCTCAGGACGTGGTATTGGGTCTGTACTACATGACCCGTGACTGTGTTAACGCCAAAGGCGAAGGCATGGTGCTGACCGGCCCGAAAGAAGCAGAACGCATTTATCGTGCAGGTCTGGCTTCGCTGCATGCGCGTGTAAAAGTGCGTATTACTGAGCATCAGAAGAATGCACAGGGCGAGTGGACGCAGAAAACCAGCCTGATCGACACCACCGTAGGTCGTGCGATTCTGTGGATGATCGTGCCGAAAGGTCTGCCTTATTCCATCGTCAACCAGGCGTTGGGTAAGAAAGCAATCTCCAAGATGCTGAACACCTGCTACCGAGTGTTGGGTCTGAAGCCGACGGTTATTTTCGCTGACCAGATCATGTACACCGGTTTTGCCTACGCGGCGCGTTCCGGTTCTTCCGTTGGTATCGACGATATGGTGATCCCAGCGAAGAAAGTGGAAATCATCAGCGAAGCGGAAGCCGAAGTTGCCGAGATTCAGGAGCAGTTCCAGTCCGGTCTGGTTACCGCAGGCGAACGCTACAACAAAGTTATCGACATTTGGGCTGCGGCGAACGAGCGCGTGGCCAAAGCGATGATGGAAAACCTCTCTACTGAAACCGTTATCAACCGTAACGGCGAAGAAGAGAAACAGGTGTCTTTCAACAGCATCTTTATGATGGCCGACTCCGGTGCGCGTGGTTCTGCGGCACAGATTCGTCAGCTGGCGGGGATGCGTGGTCTGATGGCGAAGCCGGATGGCTCCATCATCGAAACGCCAATCACCGCGAACTTCCGTGAAGGTCTGAACGTACTCCAGTACTTCATCTCCACGCACGGTGCACGTAAAGGTCTGGCGGATACCGCACTGAAAACGGCGAACTCCGGTTACCTGACGCGTCGTCTGGTTGACGTAGCTCAGGACCTGGTGGTGACCGAGGATGATTGCGGTACCCACGAAGGCATCATGATGACGCCGGTTATCGAAGGCGGCGACGTGAAAGAGCCGCTGCGTGAGCGCGTACTGGGCCGTGTGACGGCAGAAGACGTGCTGAAACCGGGCACCGCAGACATTCTGGTTCCGCGCAATACGCTGCTGAACGAGAAATGGTGTGACCTGCTGGAAGAAAACTCTGTTGATGCGTTGAAAGTACGCTCTGTTGTAGGTTGTGAAACCGACTTCGGTGTGTGTGCTAAGTGTTATGGTCGCGACCTGGCACGTGGTCATATCATCAACAAGGGTGAGGCTATCGGGGTTATCGCGGCACAGTCCATCGGTGAACCGGGTACCCAGCTGACGATGCGTACCTTCCACATCGGTGGTGCGGCATCGCGTGCGGCAGCCGAATCCAGCATTCAGGTGAAAAACAAAGGTAGCCTGAAACTGAGCAACGCCAAGTTCGTTATGAACAACGCCGGTAAGTTGGTGATTACGTCGCGTAACACCGAACTGAAGCTGATCGACGAATTCGGCCGTACCAAAGAAAGCTATAAAGTGCCTTACGGTGCGGTCATGGCGAAAGGGAACGGTGACGATGTCGCGGGCGGTGAAACTGTCGCGAACTGGGATCCGCATACCATGCCGGTTATTACCGAAGTGGGCGGTAGCATTCGCTTTACCGACATGATCGACGGCCAGACGATTACTCGTCAGACCGACGAACTGACCGGTCTGTCTTCTATCGTGGTTCTGGACAGTGCAGAACGTACCGGTGGTGGTAAAGATCTGCGTCCGGCACTGAGAATCGTTGACGCTAACGGTAATGACGTACTGATTCCGGGCACCGACATGCCAGCACAGTACTTCCTGCCGGGTAAAGCGATTGTCCAGTTGGAAGATGGTACACAGATCGGCGCGGGTGATACCCTGGCGCGTATTCCGCAGGAATCCGGCGGTACCAAGGATATTACCGGTGGTCTGCCGCGCGTTGCTGACTTGTTTGAAGCACGTCGTCCGAAAGAGCCTGCAATCCTGGCGGAAGTCAGCGGTGTGGTATCCTTCGGTAAAGAAACCAAAGGCAAACGTCGTCTGGTGATTACGCCGGTTGATGGCAGCGAGCCGTACGAAGAGATGATTCCGAAGTGGCGTCAGCTCAACGTGTTCGAAGGTGAACGTGTGGAACGTGGTGACGTGATCTCCGATGGTCCTGAGTCTCCGCACGATATCCTGCGTCTGCGTGGCGTACATGCGGTAACCCGTTACATCACCAACGAAGTGCAGGAAGTTTACCGACTGCAGGGCGTTAAGATTAACGATAAACACATCGAAGTTATCGTTCGTCAGATGCTGCGTAAAGGCACCATCGTCAATCCGGGTAGCTCTGAGTTCCTGGAAGGCGAGCAGGTGGAAATGTCGCGCATCAAGATCGCCAATCGTCAGTTGGAAGCGGACGGCAAGATTGCGGCAACGTATAGCCGTGACCTGCTGGGTATCACCAAGGCGTCTCTGGCTACCGAGTCCTTCATCTCCGCGGCATCGTTCCAGGAAACGACTCGCGTACTGACGGAAGCGGCGGTTGCGGGTAAACGTGATGAACTGCGTGGCCTGAAAGAAAACGTCATCGTGGGTCGACTGATCCCGGCCGGTACCGGTTATGCATACCATCAGGATCGTATGCGTCGCCGTCAGGCAGGCGAGCAGCCGGTTACACCGCAGGTGAGTGCTGAAGAAGCCTCTGCCAACCTGGCTGAGTTGCTGAACGCTGGTCTGGGTGGTAGTGACGACGAATAATCGTCACTTCCCCCGATAATAAAAAACCGTACCTTAGCGATAAGGTGCGGTTTTTTTTATATTCTTATTTCACACGGGAAGCTTTTATTCATGCCCGTGATTGTTTAACAATAGCCTGATGTGACATTCACCCTACGGGCCGTCACAGGTGACGTTAAAAAACGCTTTCAGCGTTGTGTGATTCGTTCCACCTGACGGCGGAACTCACCCTACGGGCCGTCACAGGCGACGTTAAAAAACGCTTTCAGCGTTTTATGATTCGTTCCACCTGATGGCGGAACTCACCCTACGGGCCGTCACAGGTGACGTTAAAAAACGCTTTCAGCGTTTTGTGATTCGTTCCACCCGATGGTGGAACTCACCCTACGGGCCGTCGCGGGCGACGTTAAAAAACGCTTTCAGCGTTTTTTTGGATGCGGGGAAAAGACATAATTGCGTTATAACATCAGCATGGCAGTTTCATAAGGAATGTCCGATGCGATTTAACACAGCGCTTTCAGGCATCATTCTGGTTTTGTTGTCCAGCAGTGCATTTAGCGCAGGCGAGATGCCTTCCGGTTATCCGACCCCGGTGCAGAAGGTATTCCGGCACTGGCAGATAACGTGCAACAACCTGAATGATTGCGATATCAGGAATAATGACCCGTATCTTCGCGTGACGTTAAAGCGTGAAGCTGGCGCTCAGGGCAAAATCTCATTGGACTTCGATCTGGCTGACAAGCGTCAGGCCCTGTATCTGGATGGCGTCCGTTTCCCGCTGACGCAGCCTGCCTGGCAGACTGATGAGGAAGAGGGCGCGTACTATGTCCATACCGAACAACTGGATGTGATTCAGCAGTTTGTTCTGGCCGCTAAAAACGCTAAGCGGTTGTCGTTGTCTGAACATGTCGGCAGTCAGAGTAATAATCAGGAAGAATCTATCTCGCTTAACGGTTTGAATGCGGCGTTATTACTGGCTGATGAACGACAAGGGCGTTTGAATAATCGCAGTGCCTTATTACAGGTCGGTACGGGTGATGTCTCGCTGGTTCCCCCGATACCGGTAGGGCAGGAAATTAGTCCAGCCTATACCCAACCTCCGCCACTGGCTAATGCCAAGGTGTTGATAAATGCAGTCATTAACGCCAAAAAGACGCTACTGGAAGAGGAAGACTGTGGGCTCAGTAAAGAGGCCCGCCAGCTCAGCGAGGCGGAACCGCTGACCAACGAACTGGCGCTGGTGATGCTCAATTGTGGTATGGGGGCCTATCAGTCCTCCAGCATGCTGTTTGTTACGCCACGCAATAACCCGCAAGCAGCACAGTTGCTGGAGTTGCCCCGGCCTATACGTACGGTGGAAAGCCGGGAAGAAAAAATTCGCTGGTTTACCGAAGTGGACTATGACCCGGAAAGCGGTATGTTGTATCACTCAGCGAAAGGGCGTGGTATCGCCGACTGCGGTGAAAGCGCGCAGTGGGTGTTTGACGGTAAAACGTTCCAGCTTGTGGCTTACAACTATCAGCCTGAATGTAACGGTGGGCAGCCGGGAGACTGGCCGTCCGTGTGGGCGATGCCGGGCTACCCAACCGAGTAGCCCGACACGATGTTATTGTGGGCTATTTTTTATGTAGCCCCTTTTTTCCTATCGTTATCTACCTCTTAAAGGATCATCACGTTTTGCGAGTAAGCAGAGACGTGATTTGAAGGGATATGGATATGCAATTTTTGAAAAGCCTGTTTTGGGGGGTGGTGCTGTCGTTGCTGTCTGGCAGCGCATGCGCAGCAGAGGCTAAAATTCTAGGGTATCCTGTTCCGGTACAGAAAGAATTTAAAGATTGGCAAGTGACGTGTAACAACCTGAACACCTGTCAGCTCAATAATTACGCTGAGAGATACAGTTATCAATATGTGATCCTAAAGCGTGATGCAGGTGCTTCGGGAAAGATTTCCCTGTCCATCCTGTTAAAACCCGATCAGCAGGCCGTCTATCTGGACGGTACGCCGTTTCCGCTTGATGCCGCCGACTGGCAGATTGATAACGAATCTGATAGCGATGGCAAGTTTTATCGCTACACCACCCGGCTGGAGGTGATTCAGCGGTTTATTCAGGCGGCGAGAAACGCGCAGCAATTGGCGTTGGTTGAACAGCCTGCTACTCAGGAAGTTGAGGATGGAGATGTGGTGTCGCTAAATGGCCTGAGTGCGGCGCTGCTACTGGCGGATGAGCGGCAAGGCCGGTTAAAGAACCGCAGTGCGTTGCTGAACGTCGGTGAAGGCGAGGTTTCGCAGGTCCCGCCAGTGCCTACCGGGCAGCAGGTTGATATTACCTATCATCAGCCATCACCGCTGAGTGATGCGGTCGCATTGGCGGCTGTGGTCGGCGAGGCGCAGAAGGATAAACTAGAAAATGCAGATTGTGATCAACGCGATAAAAACAGAACTGCAAATCCAAGAGCTATCGCATTAACCCACGAGTTAGCGTTAGTGATCTTTACATGTCCTCCTGGGTCAATCCAGACCAGTAATCAGCTCTTCATTATCTCACAACGTCACCCACAGGCAGCAAGGTTATTAGCGCTACTCATTTTTGACTGGGACAAAAAAGCGTTAGTTAGCATGGCGGACACGGCTATGACACTTATGAATGTTGAGTATGACGAGAAAACCGGCATATTGTCTCATACAGTTCAAGGGAACACGGTCTGTAATCTTGGTGAAAGTACGAGATGGATGTTTGACGGCAGCACTTTCCAGCTAGTGGACTATCGATTTTCCAATATCTGTGCCAGGAGAAAAGACTGGCCGTCCGTGTGGGCGATGCCGGGCTACCCAACCGAGTAGCCCGACACGATGTTGTTGTGGGCTATTTTTTATGTAGCCTTTTTTTCCTATTGTTATCTACCTCTTAAAGGATAATCACGTTTGGCGACTAGCAGAGACGTGATTTGAAAGGATATGGCTATGCAATTTTCGAAGAAACTGTTTTTGGGGGGGGCGCTGGCGCTACTGTCCAGTGGTGCGTTGGCGGCGGGAGCCACAATTCTGGGATATCCGGCACCCATACAGAAAGAGTTTAAAAACTGGCAGGTAACCTGTAATAACCTGAACACCTGTCAGCTCAATAATTACGCTGAGAGATACAGTTATCAATATGTGATCCTCAAGCGTGATGCAGGTGCTTCGGGAAAGATTTCCCTGTCCATCCTGTTAAAACCCGATCAGCAGGCCGTCTATCTGGACGGTACGCCGTTTCCGCTTGATGCCGCCGACTGGCAGATTGATAACGAATCTGATGGCGATGGCAAGTTCTATCGTTACACCACCAGGTTAGAGGTAATTCAACGGTTTATTCAGGCGGCGAGAAACGCGCAGCAATTGGCGTTGGTTGAACAGCCTGCTACTCGGGAAGTTGAGGATGGAGATGTGGTGTCGCTAAATGGCCTGAGTGCGGCGCTGCTACTGGCGGATGAGCGGCAAGGCCGATTGAAGAACCGCAGCGCATTGTTAAACATCGGCGAAGGAGATGTTTCGCAGGTTCCGCCAGTGCCTACCGGGCAGCGGGTTGATATTACCTATCATCAACCTGAACCGCTTAGTAATGGGGATGTACTGGCTGCGGCGGTCAGTAAGGCACACCAGAGCGTGTTGTGCGAGCCAGATGAAGGTGAAAAGTCTTCTGAAAAGCTGGAGGCGTTTCCACTGAGCGGTAAGCTGGCGTTGGTTATGCGAAAATGTTCCCCTGGTGCCTATCAGGGTGCCAGCGATCTTTTTATCACCCCTCGTAATAATCCACAGGCGGCAAAACCGGTGAAACTGTTGGCCTTGAGTATCAGCAATGCAGCACTGGTTGAAATGGAAGAAGGGCCGATGGGTGTTAAGTATGAGCCGCAAACCGGTTTGTTGTCTCATACCGTGTTGGTAAGCAGCATATGCGGGTCTGGCGAAGGTGCCTCGTGGGCGTTTGACGGCAAGGCTTTCCAATTGGTGAGCTACAGTTTTTCCAGTGTTTGTGCCAGGAGAAAAGACTGGCCGTCCGTGTGGGCGATGCCGGGCTACCCAACCGAGTAGCCCGACACGATGTTGACAGCCAGCGTGGTTTTCTCTCCCCCTCGCTGGCCTGGAGGCGGCGGAACCGGTGGTTGACTCCGGTTCCGGCTGTATCAGCCCGTGCACTGTAGCAACCATCCGCCTGGCCTGGCGACGGGCTGTCTGGTGATGTGCGTGGTGGTACGCAAGCTATCGTTCTCTCTTTGTATCCATTACCTTTTTCTGCGCGTTGTCTCGCATCGTCTGCCTTATTGCTGCGTTGCTCCATTCACTATCGTTTATTTTTGGCTACCAAAAATTGTCTACATCCCGGCGAGTTAGCCCGATGTCTTCCAGTTGATTGTTATCTAAACGGCGCAGTGCTTTTCTTGCTCGTCGCCGCTGCCGCCAGGCGTGCCAGCGCTGGCGGGTATGGTGAAGAAGAACATGCAGGCTGAGACGGGTATGTGGGCGGCGTGGTGGCTGTGCCATAGAGCAATCTCCGATGAGCTGTGTCGGAAATCAGTGTGCCGCTGGGGAGTATTAGGATACAGATGCAGGAAATGACTATTCTGAAGATACAGAAGCGCGATTACGTGATCTGAATGACCTTTTTTATGGCGATCTGTACCTGTTCCTCTTTTCCACTTCGTGGTTTAAAGAAGACAGATACAGATAGCGTATTTGATGAAGAGGCGTATTGGCGTTTGACTCGCAGACTACTGGCACTAGAGATGGCGAATATCGTGTCGTGTCAGGCCGATATCCCGCAGGCGACGATCATCCAGCGCATTGAGTATTTTGCGGGTTTGGTGTCGCTGGTACTGGCTTTGTATCAGGCGATACAGGCGCTGCAATAGAGAGCGAGGCGTCAGATGCTGTGTCATGGTTGTTCTCCGTAAGCGATGGGAACATCATTATGGCAAGTGCATCTGTATGGTTTTATAGACAGAGCTCGGGTTTGTTTTTAATACAGATGGCGTCAAAGACGATCTGAATGGCGGTTTTGATGATTGTCTGTATGGCGATGGTGGGTACGGTATGAATAAGGGGAACGGGCGATGACGCGATATCAACTTTTGGCGACGTTACTGACACAGCGCATTGAGCAAGGGCTGTATCAGAGTGGCGAGCGCTTGCCATCCGTCCGGGCGCTGAGCCAGGAGCATGGCGTCAGCATCAGTACCGTGCAGCAGGCTTATTATCTGCTGGAGCAACAGCAGTTAATTGTACCGCTGCCCCGTTCCGGGTATTTCGTTCGTGCCGGGAAAACCCAGCCGCCGATACCGGCGATGAGTAAACCGGTGCAGCGTCCGGTTGAGGTAAAAAAATGGGGCGCGGTACTGGAACTGGTTAACGCCAGACTGGACCCGGAGACAATCTCTTTAGGCAGTAGCGTACCCGATCTTACCCAGAGCACACTCAAACCGCTGTGGAAGCAATTGCAACGTATCGGGCAGAAACAACTGGTCTCCTCCTTTACCTACGATAATCTGGCCGGGGTACCGGTGCTGCGGGAGCAAATCGCCCGACTCATGGTGGATAGTGGTTGTCAGCTATCAGCTGACGATATTGTGGTGACCACAGGATGCACTGAGGCGCTGGCGGTGGCGGTGAGGGCACTGGCGCATCCGGGGGATATCATCGCCGTGGAATCCCCGGTGTTTCATGGCATTTTGCAGATCTTGTGCGGGTTGGATATCAAGGTGATTGAGATCCCAACCGATTTCACGTCTGGTATCAATCTGGAAGCGCTGGAGCTGGCGTTGGACCAGTGGCCAATCAAGGCCGTGATCACGGTACCGCATTGCAATAATCCGCTTGGATTCATCATGCCGTTACACCGCAAACGCGCGTTGCTGACACTGGCGCAGCGCTACGATATCGCCATTATCGAGGATGATGTGTATGGCGAGTTGGCTTACGAATACCCACGTCCGGCAACGCTGAAGTCGATGGATACTGAGGGGCGGGTATTGCTGTGCAGTTCTTTTTCCAAGACGCTGGCGCCGGGATTACGTGTGGGTTGGCTGGCACCGGGGCGCTATCTCGACCGGGCTTTGCATATGAAATACACCAGCACCGGTTCTTCTGCGGTTTGTACACAACTGGCGGTAGCGGAGTTTATCCGGCAGGGGCATTATCAGCCGCATATAAGGCGTATGCGCGGTATTTACCAGCGTAATCTGGAGCGGTTCACCTGCTGGGTGCGTCGCTATTTCCCCGATACCATTTGCGTCAGTCGGCCACAGGGCGGCTTCGTCTTATGGGTGGAAATGCCCGAGTCATTTGATGGCGTACAGCTCAGTCAGGCTCTGCGCAAAGACAAGATCCATGTTGCTGGCGGTGCGTTGTTTTCCGCATCCGGTAAATACCGTCATGGCTTACGCTTGAGCTTCGCGATGCCGATGACACCCCACATAGAGCAGACGATAGCGACGATCGGAGCGGCGGTCGAACAGACGCTGGTCAAGGGCGAAGGCGAGGCGACGGTGTAGTGGGCTGTGATTCAAATGCCGCTAAACCAGTTATACCCCTGATCTTCCCAGTAGCCGCCGGGGTTGGTATCGCTGACGAATAGTGCGGCGATGTGTTTGGCGTTTTTGAAGCCCAGTTTAGTGGGAACGCGTAAACGTAGTGGGTAGCCGTAATCTGGCGGCAGTGTCTGATCGCCGAATTCCAGCGCCAGAATGGTTTGCGGGTGCAGGGCTGTGGCCATATCGATGCTGGAATAGTAGCGGTCAGCGCATTTAAAGCCGACGTAACGGGCGTTCAGATCAGCCCCGATATGTTGCAGAAACAGACGTAGTGGGATGCCACGCCACTGGCCGATGGCGCTCCAGCCTTCAATACAGATAAGTCGCGTAATCTGCGTTTCCTGCGGTAGCTGGCGCAATTGTTCCAGCGTCCAGACGCCCTTTTTTTCGACCTTACCGCTGACCTCAAGGCGATAGCTGTCGAGATCGATATCCGGCACGTTGTATTCCGGGTAGAACGCGTTGAAGGGAAACGGCTGGGTGACCTGATCGGGTCGGTAGCTGGGAGCCAGACGCTGCCCACTGAATAACCAGGCTTGTACCCGATCGTTCCAGCGCGACATCGCCCACAGGACTTTATCGATGTTGTCACCATCTTGCATATTACAGCCAGTCAGCATCGCGACTGCGCCGAGCGTCAGCCCGGAGCGCAGCATCAGGCGGCGTTCGAGATTGACCAACTGCTTTTTCTGGCTCGGCTCCAGCATCAGCGTAGCGCGGCGCTGTGGTTTGTCACTCATGTTTGCCTCCGGTCAGCATTGCCCACAGGGTTCGCGGTACGATAAGTACCATCAGGACGTGGATGACCACGAACAGCGCGATGCCACTCATCGCCAGAAAGTGGACATAACGGGCGGTGGCGAAACCACCCAACAGATTAGTGAGCCAGGACAACTGAACCGGCTTCCAGATTGCCAGCCCGGACAGCACCAGCAGTACGCCGAGCGCGATGACGCCGAAATACATGAGTTTCTGGATGGCGTTGTACTGGTGGGACGTATGGCGTAAGCGTAGGGTTAGCGTCTGGTGAATGTCATGCCAGAGCGCTCTGAAACTGAGCGGCAGCCAGCGCTGCCGCCAGTGGCCGCTGGCGAGACTCCACACCACATACAGTAAGCCATTCGCCGCCCACAACCACATAACCGCCAGATGCCAGCCGATAGCGCCGCCGAGCCAGCCGCCCAATGTCATCGTGGCTGGAAAATGAAAGTTGAATAACGGCGAGGCGTTATAAATTTCCCAGCCGCTCATAAACATACCTGTCATAGCCAGCAGATTGATCCAGTGGGTAAGCCTGACGGGCCAGGCGTGTATCGGGCGGCGGGATGGCGACATGGCGGACTCCGGTTACATGGGGGGGACGGTGCCGTCTTTACCGGCGGAAACCGCTACGGCAATGCGCTTGCCCTGATCGTCGAGCCGTGAGAACAGCACGATATGGGCACCAGGTTTCAGCAGGCTGCGATCACCGGGGGCGATGCTGACGATAGGCACGTCGTCCGGTACGACCACGGTTTTCTGCCCGCCGTTATAGGTCACGGTCAGTGTGCGGCCGTTGCTGTTAACCAGCTTGCCGACGGTGCCGTTGGTCATGGTGCCGCTTTTCCCGTCAGCGGATTCCCACGGGCGGAAACCTTCGCCGGTACCACGCAGGCTGGCATCGAAGACATGAACTTCCAGTGCTTTGAGCGTGCCATCAGGCTGAGGGATGGCCGCGGTGCCGATAAAGCTATCGGGTTTGATATCACCCGGTTCGGCTTTGCTGATGCTCATCACGCGGGTGTCTGCAGTCAATGTGGCATCGACTTTCTGCCCTTTGCGGTCAGTCAGTTGCAACTGCGTGTCCGATATCGCCGTAATGGTGCCACGGATGGGTGATTGTGGTTTGGCTGGCGCGTCGGCGGCGCTGACCACGTGGCTACAAAGCAGTAAAGAAGAAAGCAACAGCCCGGCAAAACGATGTGTTGTCATGATGGATTTCTCTTGAGTTGGCGTGTGTCCATCATGGTGAGGCGTTTCGGTCGTCAGGATGACGATTTGATGACATTAATGTCATCAAGTCAGGGGGCTGGAGTTGCTATGATAACGCCCGGTTCCATCCGAAGGCGGGAGTAGAGGCAATGCGTATTCTGGTGGTTGAAGACGATGGCAGTACCGGCGATTACCTGAAAAAAGGACTCACCGAAGCAGGTTATGCCGTTGATCTGGCACGTAACGGTACCGACGGGTTATTTAATGCGCTTGAGCACAGTTACGACGTCATCATTCTGGATGTGATGTTGCCTGGGCTTAATGGTTGGCAAATTATTGAGATGCTGCGTAAAAAAAGCGATGTACCGGTGCTGTTTCTGACGGCGCGCGACCAGTTACACGACCGTATTCACGGGTTGGAACTGGGGGCCGACGACTACCTGATCAAACCGTTTTCGTTTACCGAGCTGGTGTTGCGTATTCGCACGTTGCTGCGCCGGGGTGTGGTACGTGAAGCTGATCACTACGCTGTGGCGGACTTACGCCTCGACGTATTGCGGCGTAAGGCTACCCGGCAAGAGGTGGTGATCCCGCTTACCAATAAAGAGTTTATGCTGCTGCACCTGCTGGTGCGGCGCGAAGGTGAGGTGCTCTCGCGTACCTTGATTGCTTCGCAGGTCTGGGACATGAATTTTGATAGTGATACCAACGTGGTGGATGTGGCCGTGAAACGCTTGCGCGCCAAGATAGACAAACCGTTCGATATCAAGCTTATTCACACGGTGCGTGGTATTGGCTATGTCTGCGAGCCGCGTTCATGAACCACTGGCTTCAGCGCTGGCGCGCTATCTCCCTGAAGACCCGTTGCAGCTTGCTGTTTGCGTTGGTTGCTGCGCTGGTGGTCAGCCTGGCGGGCAGCTATCTGTATAGCGCGCTGTGGCAGGAAATCTACCGGCGTAGTGATTTGCAGGTCACCGGGCGCGTTGACTATTACCGGCACCTGTTGGGGAAGAATTTTACGCTGCCGGTGTTGACCAGTAATACCGGCCTGTTTGAGAACATGCTGGGTAGTGAGCAGGATGTATTGCTGTTTTCACTACCGGGGCAAAAGCCGCTTATCAGCGTTAATCCGGCGCATATTTCACTGCCGCCATTAACGCCGGTGGCGGAGAACTCGCCGCTGCGGGTTTCCAGCGTACAGGGTGGCGTTACCGCTGATGGCGTGCCGATGCGAGCGATAGCCGCCCAGGTTCGGCTCAATGACGGGCAATTGCTGCAGATTGCCGCCGCCCATGTGATGCTCAATGAGCAACGAATGCTGGAGCATTACCTCTGGCGGGTGGTGGGAGCGGTGGTAGCCGCGTTCATATTGATAGCCGCGTTGGGGTATCTGGTTTTGCGCCGTGGTCTCTCGCCGTTATGGCGCATGGCGGCGCAGGCGTCGGCGATTGCGCCGAACACCTTATCCACCCGTGTCAGCGATGCCGATGCCCCGCAGGAAGTGCGGCAATTGATTCGTGCTTTTAACGCCATGTTGGATCGTCTCAACGAGGGTTATCAGCGATTAACCCAATTTTCTGCCGACCTGGCGCATGAGATTCGCACGCCGATCGGTGCGCTGATGGGGCATTGTCAGGTCGCGCTGTATCAGCCACGCAGTGTGGAAGAATATGAAACGCTACTGTCGGACAATATTGCCGAACTGGAGCGCCTGTCGCGGATGGTAGAAAACATCCTGTTTCTGGCCCGCGCCAGCCATGAGCAACCGGTCCTTAACCGGGTGCCGGTTGACGTGGAGGCCGAGCTGCGCCGGGTGGCGGATTACTTTGATATGCTGGCGGATGAGCGCGGTATCGAACTGCGCTATGAAGGCCAGGCGACATTGTTGGTCGATGCGCTATTGTTCCAGCGTGCGCTGAGTAATCTGGTTGCCAACGCGGTACGGTATGCGCATGCGGATAGCCCGATAACGTTGAGTGCGAGCACATCGCCTGAAGGGATTGTGATTGCGGTGACCAACCTCGGCCCTTTATTGCCGCCGGAGCAGCTGGAGCGACTGTTTGACCGATTTTATCGTGTGGATGCGACCCGCAGCGCGAGTAGTGACTCCAGTGGTTTGGGGTTGTCTATCGTTCGGGCCATCATGACCTTGCATGGCGGCGAGGTGATCGCCCGATGCGATCCTGTTAATCAAACCACCGGGCGGATCTGTTTTAGCCTGATCTTCCCGGCGGTTGATCGTATCGCCTAGATCGTGAGGAACGGATCGCCGATGTCGCGGCGATCCTGGTGCGACGTCACTCCATCGCCGCTCTTCCCAGATAACCATCCCAGTCTTTCCATACCGGCTGCAACCCAGCCAGCGCCAGCGCATCAGCCACGTCTTGCGGGCGGCGATTGTCGTGCGGGGTGAATTGCTCAAGCTCCGGGTGATCGTCGGCGTAACCGCCCGGTTGGGTTTTGGAAAACGCGCTGACGTTGTTGATGGCAATCGGGATCATATGGTCGCGGAAGAACGGTGACTCACGGGTAGAGAGCGACAGTTCCACATCGGGTGCCAGCAGTCGGAAGGCGCAGATAACCTGCATCAGCTGCGCCTCATCCATCAACGAGGCGGGTTCAATGCCGCCAGCACAAGGGCGCAGGCGTGGGAATGACACTGAGTAGCGGCTTTGCCAGTAGGTTTGCTGTAAATACAGCAGGTGCTCGGCCACCATATAGCAGTCGGTGCGCCAGCTGTCCGACAGCCCAATGAGCGCCCCCAGCCCTATCTTGTCGATGCCGGCACGTCCCAGCCTGTCTGGTGTTGCCAGCCGCCAGGCGAAGTCTTGCTTGTGGCCGCGCAGGTGGTGGTGGGCATAGGTTCTGGCGTGATAGGTTTCCTGATACACCATCACCCCATCCAACCCGAGGGTTCTCAGCTCGGCGTAATCTTCCTGCGATAGCGGCTGCACTTCCATCATCAGTGAACTGAATTGCGGGCGAATTAACGGCAGCATCTGGCGAAAATAATCCATTCCCACTTTACGCTGGTGTTCTCCGGTCACCAGCAGCAGGTGGTCGAACCCCAGCGCCTTGATGGCCTCGCACTCACGCTGGATTTCCTGCTCATTGAGTGTCTTGCGTTTGAGGTGGTTACTCATGGAGAAACCACAATAGGTGCAGTCGTTGGCGCACAGGTTGGAAAGGTACAGCGGCACATAGAAACTGACGGTGTTGCCAAAACGCTGGCGCGTCAGTTGTTGCGCCCGCTGGGCCAGCGGTTCCAGCCAGCGACTCGCAGCAGGCGACAGCAACGCCATCATATCGTCGCGCGTGAGCCGATCAGCGCACAGCGCCCGCTCTACGTCAGCGTCGGTTTTGCTGTTGATGCGCAGGGTCAGGTCATGCCATTCCAGCTGTTGCCAGCGGTATTCAAACGACGGTTGAGCGTGAGTGTCCATTACTCGGTGGCCTCCGTCTGGCGCAGAAAACCGGTCAGTGGGCTGGTGGCGCTGGCGAGATGCTGGCGGCTGCCCAGACCAGCCTGACGGGCGAGCGCCCCGGCGTCCACCGCCAGTCGGAACGCGTGCGCCATCTGCACCGGGTCACGTGCCACGGCGATAGCGGTATTAACCAGTACCGCATCGGCACCGAGTTCGATGGCTTCTGCCGCATGGCTGGGAGCACCAATGCCAGCATCCACAACTACCGGTACCCGCGCCTGTTCGACGATAATGCGCAGAAAGTCGCGTGTTTGCAGCCCTTGATTGGAGCCGATAGGCGCGCCAAGCGGCATTACCGCGGCACAACCGACGTCTTCCAGACGCTTGCATAACACCGGGTCGGCACCGCAGTAGGGCAGCACCACAAAGCCGTCTTTCACCAGTTGTTCCGCGGCTTTCAGCGTTTCCACCGGGTCCGGCAACAGGTATTTCATGTCCGGGTGGATTTCCAGCTTCACCCAGTGCGTGCCCAGCGCTTCACGCGCCAGTCGGGCGGCGAATACCGCTTCTTCAGCGGTTTTGGCTCCCGAGGTATTGGGCAGCAGGTGTACGCCCAGTTCACGCAGCGGGGCCAGAATGGCATCGCTGCCGCCTTTCAAATCCACCCGTTTCATTGCCAGCGTGACCAGTTGCGAGCCGCTGGCGCGCAGGGCATCCTGCATCAGTTGTGCACCGGCAAACTTTCCGGTGCCGGTTAATAACCGGGAAGTAAACGTTGTATCTGCAATCTTCAGCATCTCAACCTCCTGCGATTGCCTGAAACAATAAAATGTCATCACCATCCCGTACGGCAGAATGTGCCCAGGCATCACGCGGGATGATGGTGTGATTGATGGCCAGCGCCGTGCCGGGCTGTAACCGGTTCAACTGCTCAAGCAGTTGCGCGACGGTCAACTCGCTGTGCAGTTCGATAACCTCATCGTTGAGCCGGATCTTCATGCCTGCCCTCCACATACCGGACAGGTCGCTGATCGTGCCAGTTGTAGCGTGGTCCATTGATGCTGGCGTGCATCGAACAGACGTAATTTGCCGTCCAGTGGTGAGGGTAATCCGCATAGCAGTTTGAGCGCTTCCAGTGCCTGCAAGGTGCCCATCACACCGACCACTGGGCCAAGTACACCGGCGGTGCGGCAGTTGCGTTGGGGTTCCGTCGTATCCGGGTAGAGACAGGCGTAGCAGCCGTGCGGATAAGGGGGTGTCAGTACCAGCAACTGGCCGCTGAATCCTACCGCGCTGGCGCTAATCAGCGGCTTTTGTGCCGCGACGCAGGCGGCATTGACCGCATGACGGGTAGTCATGTTGTCGCAGCAGTCCAGCACCAGATCGGCTTGCGCCACCGCGGTGGTCAGCGATTCACCTTCAAGTCGGGTGGTCAGCACGACGGTTTTCACCAGTGGGTTGATGGCTTCCAGCGCGTGGCGGGCCAGCACCGCTTTAGGGTGTGACAGGTCTGCATTATGGTAGAGAATCTGCCGTTGCAGATTAGAGAGGTGTAGGGTGTCGTGGTCCGCCAGCAGCAGGGTGCCAACCCCCGCGGCCGCCAGATAGAGTGCTGCCGGTGAGCCCAGTCCACCCAGCCCAACCAGCAACACGCGGGAGGCCGCCAGTTTCTGTTGCCCTTCCTGGCCGATATCCTCCAGCAACAGCTGGCGGCTGTAGCGCATAAATGCCTGATCATCGAGCATGTTACGCCTCCCGTCCTTCTATCAATTGCCGCAACGTCGCGGTCGCGGCGCGCCAGTCAGCGGCCTGAGTGATGGCGCTGACCACAGCGATGCTACCGACTCCGGTTTCCAGCACGGCGGGTACCCGATCAATGCTGATACCGCCGATGGCCACGGTAGGAAAGCGCCCGTTCAACGCGCGAATATGACGGGCCAACTCCACCAGACCTTGCGGTGCCGATGGCATGGCTTTGGTTTGGGTCGGGAAAATATGGCCCAGCGCGATGTAAGACGGCGACAGGGCGACGGCGCGTGCCAGCTCAGCATCGTCATGGGTTGATACGCCCAGACGTAATCCGGCGGCGTGGATTGCTGCCAGATCGGCCGTATCAAGATCCTCCTGACCCAGGTGTACGCCGTATGCCTGATGCCTGACGGCCAGTTGCCAGTAATCGTTGATGAACAGCCGGGCCTGATACTGACGGCCAAGCGCAATCGCCCGAATGATGTCCGGCTCGGCCTGCTCCGCTGGCTGGTCTTTGATGCGTAGCTGGATGGTACGAACCCCCGCGTCCAGCAGGCGTTCAATCCATACCACGCTATCGACCACCGGATAAAGCCCCAGTCGGGCATCAGTGGTGGGAAACGCGCGGGTCATCAGCGTTCCTCCTGCGGCAGGCTGGTAGCGGTGTGGTACAGCTCGCTACCGCGAGCGCGGAATTCGGCGGACATGTTTGCCATGCCGACGTCGATCGGTTGCGCTTCCTGGCGGGCGGCGTAGTCGCGTACTTCCTGTGTAATCTTCATCGAGCAGAATTTCGGCCCGCACATCGAGCAGAAATGCGCGACTTTGCCAGATTCCTGCGGCAGGGTTTCATCGTGGTAGGCGCGAGCGGTTTCCGGATCCAGCGCCAGATTGAACTGGTCTTCCCAGCGGAATTCAAAGCGTGCCTTGGACATGGCGTTGTCGCGGATCTGCGCGCCGGGGTGCCCCTTCGCCAGATCGGCGGCGTGAGCCGCAATCTTATAGGCGATAAGCCCCTGTTTAACATCGTTCTTATTCGGTAACCCCAGGTGTTCTTTCGGGGTGACGTAGCACAGCATGGCGCAGCCGAACCAGCCGATCATCGCCGCGCCGATACCCGACGTGAAGTGGTCATAGCCCGGCGCGATATCCGTGGTGAGCGGGCCCAGCGTGTAGAACGGTGCTTCATGGCAGTGTTCCAGCTCTTCGGTCATGTTGCGGCGGATCATCTGCATCGGGACATGACCGGGGCCTTCGATCATCACTTGCACATCGTATTCCCAGGCGACCTTAGTCAGTTCCCCCAGTGTGTGCAGTTCGGCGAACTGCGCTTCGTCATTGGCGTCCTGAATCGAGCCGGGGCGCAGGCCATCGCCCAATGACAGGGCGACGTCATAGGCGCTACAGATTTCGCAGATTTCACGGAAATGCTGGTAGAGGAAGTTTTCCTGATGGTGCGACAGGCACCATTTCGCCATGATGGAGCCGCCGCGTGACACAATGCCCGTCAGGCGTTTGGCGGTCATCGGGACATAGCGCAACAACACTCCGGCATGAATGGTGAAATAATCCACCCCCTGTTCCGCCTGTTCCAGCAAGGTGTCGCGGAACAGTTCCCAGGTGAGGTTTTCCGCGATGCCGTTGACCTTTTCCAGCGCCTGATAGATAGGCACGGTGCCGATCGGCACCGGGCTGTTGCGCAGGATCCACTCGCGGGTTTCATGAATATAACGCCCGGTGGATAAGTCCATCACCGTGTCTGCACCCCAGCGGGTGGCCCACACCAGTTTCTCGACTTCTTCCTCAATCGAAGAGGTCACCGCGGAGTTGCCGATATTGGCGTTCACCTTCACCAGAAAATTACGGCCGATGACCATCGGTTCCGATTCCGGGTGATTAATGTTGGCGGGGATAATCGCACGCCCCGCCGCGACTTCCTGACGCACGAATTCCGGTGTGATGTCGTCCGGCAGCAACGCGCCAAAGCTGTGGCCCGGATGCTGCTGGCGCAGAACCTCGCCGCGAATACGCTCACGTCCCATATTTTCGCGGATGGCGATGAATTCCATCTCCGGCGTGATGATCCCCTGACGGGCGTAATGCAACTGGGTGACGCGACGTCCCGCTTTGGCACGTCTGGGGTGCGGCAGGTGTTCAAAACGCAGGTGGTCGAGACCACTATCCGCCAGCCGCTGTTGGGTAAAACCGGAACTGACGTGCGATAAGGTTTCCGTGTCGTTGCGTTCGGCAATCCAGTCGGCCCGCAGTTTGCCAAGCCCACGGTGGACATCTGGGGTGATGGCAGGGTCGCCGTAGGGACCGGCGGTATCATAAACTGGCACTGCCTCGTTAGGTTCATAGCGCGGATTGTCGCGGCTACCGCCCACCAGCGTTGGGCTTAGCTGAATTTCCCGCATGGGGACGCGAATATCCGGACGTGAGCCGGTCAAATAAATCCGCTGTGAGTTTGGGAAGGTTGAGCCGCGCAGCGTATCGATAAACTGCTGCGCGGCAGCACGTTGTTCACGACGACCGGACGGTGTTTTTTCTCCAGAAGCCATCAGCTCCGTGGACAGTTTGGATTCGGTAGACATAGCAAGTTCCTGTTCATTAAATGGGAAGATTGCTTGTCTGGAGTTCGGAGGGAGTAATCGCCGAATGCTGGCTGGCAACGGTAGAGGGCGTGTTGCCCTGACTGTTGCGCCCGTTCCCCTGAATGGATGTTGGGGGGCGATATCATTACTCTTGTTCCCTTCGCAGGTATTAACCTGATCAGGTTCCGCGGATCCCGAATTAACGGTCTCAGCCCACGCGCCATCAGGCGTGTTGGGCACTCCGACAAGATAGGGCCCCTTGCGGGGCGTAAAACTCGTGGTCAATTAAAACGATTAACCACTGCAAAACTACAGCTACTTTATGCGCTGTGCTGCGGTGGCGTCAATGAACGAATATCCGCCGTGTCTGGTATTCCTCTGGGGGATGTGCATTGCCAAGGCTTCACACGCGCCGGATAATGCCTGACGGAATGTCGTCATGTTGACAAGGTCGATGAAAACACCAACGGGCTGCCTGACAGGCCAGCCTGATAATAAGCGGGGCGATAAAAGAGATGGAAGTGACGCTGAAAGGTGAAGAAAGCGGGTGGTGGGTGGTATATCACCGCCACCAGATCTGGCTGCCCCAGGGCGAGTTACCGAAAGGAACAGCAGCACAGTGGCAGTTGCAACAGCGTTCTGCCCGTCAGGTTGGCGAATGGCTGGGAGAACCGGTATGGCTGGTGCTACAGGAGAAGGCGAGCGACATGGGGTCGGTACGCGAACTGCTGAGTCAGGATGCCGGGCTGTTCCAGTTGGCGGGCCGTGCGGTGCAACTGGCGGAATTCTACCGTTCGCACCGATTTTGCGGTTACTGCGGTCATGAAATGTCAGCCAGTACTACTGAGCTGGCCTGCCTGTGTCACCACTGCAAAGAGCGTTACTATCCGCAAATCGCCCCTTGTGTAATTGTGGCTATCCGCCATCACGACAGTATTCTGCTGGCGCAGCATTTACGCCACAAAGGCAATATGTACACCACGTTGGCCGGTTTCGTTGAAGTGGGGGAAACGCTGGAACAGGCGGTGGCGCGGGAAGTGATGGAAGAGAGCAATGTTCGCGTCAAAAACCTGCGTTATGTCAGTTCACAGCCGTGGCCGTTCCCGCATTCGTTGATGATGGCGTTCATGGCCGATTATGACGGCGGAGAACTGAAGCATGACCCGTCTGAACTGCGGGATGCTAACTGGTTTCGTTATGACCGCTTGCCGGAACTGCCGCCACCGGGTACGGTAGCCCGGCGTTTGATTGAAGACACGGTCGTACTGTGCCGTGAGGCTGATCAGTGATCGGCTATCGCTAGCGACAATCATGCCTGCACGCAGGCGTTACAAGGAAAAGACCATGACTGATCTGAAAAATGATCGCTATTTGCGTGCGCTGTTGCGCCAGCCTGTGGATGTGACTCCGGTATGGATGATGCGTCAGGCAGGGCGTTACCTGCCTGAGTACCGTGCGACTCGCTCACAAGCCGGTGATTTTATGTCGCTGTGCAAGAATGCCGAGCTGGCCTGTGAAGTGACGTTACAGCCGCTGCGACGTTACAACCTTGATGCCGCTATCCTGTTTTCCGATATTCTCACTGTGCCGGATGCGATGGGGTTGGGTCTCTATTTTGAAGCGGGGGAAGGGCCGCGCTTTACCTCACCGGTGACCTGCCATGCCGACGTGAAAAAACTGCCGATACCGGACCCGGAACTTGAACTGGGTTATGTGATGAACGCGGTACGGACTATTCGCCGCAATCTGGCTGGCGCGGTACCGCTAATCGGTTTTTCCGGCAGTCCATGGACGCTGGCGACGTATATGGTTGAAGGCGGTAGCAGCAAAGCCTTTACCGTCATCAAAAAAATGATGTTTGCCGAGCCGCATACGCTGCATTTACTGCTGGATAAGCTGGCGGATAGCGTCACGCTTTACCTGAATGCCCAGATTCGTGCTGGGGCGCAGGCGGTGATGATTTTTGATACCTGGGGTGGCGCGCTCAGTGGCCCGGCTTACCGTGAATTTTCGCTACACTACATGCATAAAATTGTCGATGGCTTGCAGCGTGAACATGATGGTCGTCGTGTACCGGTGACGTTGTTTACCAAAGGCGGCGGTCAGTGGCTGGAAGCGATGGCGGATACCGGTTGTGACGCGCTGGGGCTCGACTGGACGACGGATATTGCCGATGCTCGGCGTCGTGTGGGAGACCGGGTTGCGCTACAGGGCAACATGGACCCGTCGATGTTGTATGCACCACCTGCCCGTATTGAGCAGGAGGTTGCCACCATTCTGGCGGGCTTTGGTTCTGGCAATGGTCATGTGTTTAACCTGGGGCATGGTATCCATCAGGATGTGCCGCCGGAGCATGCCGGTGTCTTCGTTGAAGCGGTACACCGTTTATCCGCACCGTATCATCAGGACATGGCCTGATGGATATACCGGCATTGCGTGCTGAGCAATGTGACAAAGCGGCGTTGGTGATTCGTCACGATGATGTGCCTTTTGAACAACCGACGTTGATTGCCGGTGCGGATGTCGGTTTCGAACAGGAAGGCGCGGTAACCCGTGCGGCGATAGCGGTACTGGCGTATCCGTCGCTACAACTGGTGGAATTCCAGATTGCGCGCATTCCGACGGTGATGCCTTATATCCCCGGTTTTTTGTCGTTTCGTGAGTATCCGGCGCTGATGGCGGCATGGGAACAATTACAGCACCGGCCGGATTTGCTGTTTGTCGATGGACACGGCGTGTCTCATCCTCGTCGTCTGGGGGTGGCCAGTCATTTCGGTTTACTGGTCAACGTACCGACGATCGGTGTTGCCAAGCGACGATTGTGTGGGCAGTTTTCGCCGCTGGCAGACGCAGCAGGCAGTCGGCAGCCGTTGCTGGATAAAAATGAGCAGATCGGCTGGGTATGGCGTAGCAAGGTGCGCTGCAACCCGTTGTTTGTTTCCACCGGTCATCGTGTCGGTATGGACAGCGCATTGCAGTGGGTCATGCGCTGCATGAACGGGTATCGTCTGCCGGAACCGACCCGTTGGGCGGACGCGGTGGCATCAAACCGTCCGGCGTTTCAACGCTGGCAACGTGAGGCCGGGCTGTAGGATAATGCCGGGCAGTAAACTTTAGGAATTCAGGTATATGGCAGTGTGGTGATTTTCGTTACACTGCCGCCCATTATTATTGAGATAAACAATGTTACGTAACCCGATCCATTTGCGTCTGGAAAAACTGGCAAGCTGGCAGCATGTCACCTTTATGGCTTGCCTTTGTGAACGTATGTACCCCAACTACCATGAGTTCTGCCAGCAGACCGGGTTTGGGGATGCACAACTCTACCGGCGCATACTGGATTTGGTATGGGAAACGCAGGTCGTTAAAGACGCCAAGGTCAATTTCGACAGCCAGTTAGAAAAACTGGAAGACGCCATCCCCGCGCCGGATGATTACGATATTTATGGTGTTTATCCGGCCATTGATGCTTGCGTGGCGCTGAGTGAATTACTGCATTCGCGTCTGAGTGGTGAAACGCTGGAACATGCGGTGACCATTAGCGAAACGTCGATTCGCACCGTAGCGATGCTGGAAATGACGCAAGCCGGTCGGGAAATGACCGATGAAGAGTTAAAGGACTTGCCCGCAGTTGAAGAAGAATGGGATATCCAGTGGGAGATTTTCCGCCTGCTGGCCGACTGCGAAGAACGCGATATTGAGCTGATAAAAGGACTGCGCGCCGACCTGCGTGAAGCCGGAGTCAGCAACATTGGGATAAATTTGTATCAATAACGCGATAAAACGTGATTTAAGGCCTGAAATGGCCTGTCTTTAGGCTTCACATCCGCACCCTGTCTGGTCTACATTTGGGGGGCGTAATAAAAGTGGCTGTCGGTGCGTGTATGCAGGAGAGTGCTGTTATGGCATTTCCGTCGCACTCGATGCTTAGCAAGCGATAAACACACTGTAAGGATAACTTATGAATAAGACTCAACTGATTGATGTAATTGCTGACAAAGCTGACCTTTCCAAGACCCAGGCTAAAGCTGCTCTGGAAGCTACCCTGGCAGCGATTACTGAGTCTCTGAAAGAAGGTGATGCAGTACAATTAGTTGGTTTTGGTACTTTTAAAGTCAATCATCGTAATGAGCGCACTGGCCGCAACCCGCAGACTGGTAAAGAAATCAAAATCGCTGCCGCTAATGTGCCTGCGTTTGTATCTGGTAAGGCATTGAAAGACGCTGTTAAATAAGCGCATGCTGATACAAGGTTTAAGCAGAGGGGCGATTTCGCCCCTTTTGCTTTTCTTCAGACGATATATTCGGGTGGTTGTTCCGGTGCTGGTGTGCTGGCTGACCGCCTGTAGTTCTCATTCGCCGACGCCTGCCGTGTTTGCCAGTGGTTATCTGGCCGATCGCGGTGTAGTCAGGTTATGGCGCAAGGACGACACGCAACAACATCTCACCACGCTGGTGATGGTATTCAGTTCGTTGCAAGGCAACGATGTCAAAACAACCCTGTATCGCTTCCAGCAGGGCGTATTGCGCGAGGTACAGCAGACGGCCACTTTGCCGTCACAGGGCGAAGTCAGACTGCGTTTTGATCAGTCTGGAAACGTGAGCTTTATGCAACGACAGTTGCCAGACCGACGAGAATCGCTCTCGGAAGACGATATTGCGTTGTATCAGTTTGACGCCCGACGTTTGCTGGCGCTAAGCGATTCGCTACGAACGGGTAAGGTGTCACTGATACAAGGGCACTGGAAGGCAGGTCAGGTGACCACATGTGATGGAAAAACGGTACGACCCGATTTTGATCGCGCTTCACTGGCCTGGATTGCCCAACAGAACGAACATGCTGGTGGACCACTTGGCATCGCCTGGCTAGAGTCGCCGGAAGGTACGCAATTGTTGCAGGTAGCCGAAGCCGATTTTTGTCGCTGGGAGCCGACAGCCGAAACGTGGTAGTCAGGGAATGCTGGCCCAGGAAAGAGTGGGTGCCATAAAGCAAAAAATAAGGGGCCGCAGCCCCTTGTTAAAACGGAATACGGGTAGTCAGGCTTTCTGTTCACGAGCGATGGCGCGATAGCCAATATCGCTGCGGCAGAAGCTGCCTTCCCAATGGATGGGTTTAGCCAGTTCGTAAGCGCGTTGTTGCGCATCGGCAACGCTGTGGCCCAGTGCTGTCACGCACAACACGCGTCCGCCGTTAGTCACGACATCATCGCCATTAAGCCGGGTACCGGCATGGAACACTTTTCCGTCGGTTGCTTCCTGGGTTGGCAGGCCGGAAATGACGTCACCGGTGCGGTAATCCCCCGGATAACCGCCAGCGGCCAACACCACACCCAGTGATGGGCGGGCATCCCAGTCAGAGGTTTTCTCATCCAGTTTGCCGTCGCACGCCGCCAGACAGAGTTCCACCAGATCGGATTTCAGACGCAGCATGATAGGTTGCGTTTCCGGGTCACCGAAACGGCAGTTGAATTCGATCACCTTCGGCTGGCCATCCGGGGAAATCATCAGTCCCGCGTACAAGAATCCGGTATACACGTTACCTTCGGCTGCCATGCCGCGCACGGTTGGCCAAATAATCTGATCCATGACCCGCTGGTGGACGTCATCTGTGACTACCGGTGCCGGTGAGTAAGCGCCCATGCCACCGGTGTTAGGACCGGAATCCTGGTCACCTACACGTTTGTGATCCTGGCTGGTCGCCATCGGCAGTACGTGTTCGCCATCCACCATGACGATGAAGCTGGCTTCTTCGCCATCAAGAAACTCTTCGACCACGATGCGGTGACCCGCATCGCCAAACGCATTACCCGCCAACATATCGGTGGCTGCGTTTTCCGCTTCTTCCAGCGTCATGGCAACAATGACACCTTTACCCGCGGCCAGACCGTCTGCTTTGATAACAATCGGCGCACCTTTGCGACGGATATACTCCAGCGCAGGTTCAATCTCGGTGAAATTTTGGTATTCCGCGGTTGGAATATGCTGGCGAGCCAGAAAGTCTTTGGTAAAGGCTTTGGAACCTTCCAACTGGGCTGCCGCCTGTGTTGGGCCGAAAATCTTCAGGCCCGCAGCGCGGAATGCGTCGACGACACCGATGACTAGCGGCGCTTCCGGGCCAACGATAGTCAGGCCAATCGCGTTCTGGCGAGCGAAATCCAGCAGTGCCGGGATGTCTGTCGCGGCAATATTCACGTTTTCCAGCGCGGGTTCCAGAGCAATCCCTGCATTACCCGGTGCCACATAGACTTTATCTGCCAACGGAGACTGCGCCGCTTTCCAGGCCAGTGCGTGTTCGCGACCGCCATTACCAATAATCAAAATATTCATTGTTATAGCCCCGGATTAGTGACGGAAATGGCGCATGTCGGTAAACAGCATCGCAATGCCGTGCTCGTTAGCCGCAGCGATGACTTCGTCATCACGAATGGAACCACCAGGCTGAATCACACACGTGATACCAACGGCAGCAGCGGCATCGATACCATCACGGAACGGGAAGAACGCGTCGGATGCCATGACGGAACCCTTCACTTCCAACCCTTCGTCACTGGCTTTGATACCTGCGATTTTGGCCGAGTAAACGCGGCTCATTTGACCGGCACCGATACCGATAGTCATGTTATCGCGAGCATACACAATGGCGTTGGATTTAACGAATTTCGCCACTTTCCAGCAGAACAAGGCATCACGCAGTTCGGTCTGCGTCGGCTGGCGTTCGGTGACTACGCGCAGTTGAGCGGCGTCTACCATGCCTAAATCGCGATCCTGTACCAACAGGCCACCGTTGACGCGTTTGAAATCCAGTCCGGAAACACGTTGTTGCCACTGGCCGCAGATCAGTACACGGACGTTTTGCTTGGCGGCAGTAACCTTCAGCGCAGCATCGCTGGCGGCAGGCGCAATAATCACTTCAACGAACTGACGACTGATAATGGCTTGTGCGGTGGCTTCATCCAATTCGCGGTTAAACGCGATGATCCCACCGAATGCCGATGTCGGGTCGGTTTTGTAGGCGCGCTCATAAGCGTCCAGAATCGAATCACTGATCGCCACGCCACAGGGGTTGGCATGCTTAACGATAACGCAGGCGGGTTCGGCGAATTCTTTCACGCATTCCAGCGCAGCATCGGTATCCGCGATGTTGTTGTAGGAAAGGGCTTTACCCTGTACTTGTTGCGCGGTAGCCACCGATGCCTCAGAGACATGCTCTTCTATATAGAAGGCGGCTTGCTGGTGGCTGTTTTCACCGTAACGCATATCCTGCTTTTTAATAAAGTTCAGGTTTAGCGTGCGAGGGAAACGACCCGCAGGCTGAGTGGTGTCGCCATGATAGGCCGGAACCTTGCTGCCAAAATAGTTGGCGATCATGCTGTCATAAGCGGCGGTATGTTCGAATGCCTTGATAGCCAGATCAAAACGGGTTTCGTAAGTCAGAGAACCGTCGTTGGCATCCATCTCCTCGATGATTGCCGTGTAGTCGCTGCTTTTGACGACAATCGCCACGTCATTATGGTTCTTGGCGGCGGAGCGCACCATGGTCGGGCCGCCGATATCAATATTTTCCACGGCGTCTTCCAGCGTACAGTCGGCTTTAGCGACAGTCTGGGCAAATGGGTAGAGATTGACGACCACCATGTCGATTGGCTGGATATGATGCTGTGCCATAACGGCATCATCCTGGCCGCGACGGCCCAGAATACCGCCATGCACTTTGGGGTGCAGGGTTTTGACACGTCCGTCCATCATTTCTGGAAAACCCGTGTAATCGGAAACCTCTGTTACCGGCAGACCCGCGTTGGCCAGCAGACGCGCTGTACCCCCGGTAGAGAGCAGTTCAATGCCACGCTGTGACAAAGACTGGGCAAATTCAACGATACCGGCTTTATCAGATACGCTGAGCAAAGCACGACGGATAGGACGACGTTGTTGCATGATGGTTTGATCCCCTGACTAGGTTCTTACTTTAAAGAGCGTTACGTGAATCGTTACGTGAATAGTGACAGTCATATAAAGAAAAATACGGATTGAGTCGCCAATATTCAGCTAACGCACCCACGAATATGTGTCATTCATCAGGGGAGGAATTGTAGCGAAAACGTTTGCGTGATGCTCGCCAAATTTCAAAAAATGCCAGGGTTGTGGATAACTCTGTGCAAAATAAGGTATAAGCTGGCCTTTTGCTGTGGAATGCAGCGAACGCGCGATTTAATCAAAAATACCGGTTGCGGTCGGCGAGGAACGCCCTATAATGCGACCCCACTGACACGGCAACAGCGGCAACGCAGCGCGGTGTCAGGAAGTGGAAACGAAAATAATCGTTGACACTTCATGAGGAAAGCGTAGTATACGCCACCTCGCGACAGCAGGCTCAGGCCGGTCGCACTGCTCTTTAACAATCAATCAGACAATCTGTGTGGGCACTCGCAGGACACTTCACTAAAAAATTAGTGAAAGTCTTGAAGAGTGACAACAGTTAATTCATTACGAATAAACAGTAAATTCTTTGAGCACCGTTTTCTTCGGAAAACACATCAAACTTTAAATTGAAGAGTTTGATCATGGCTCAGATTGAACGCTGGCGGCAGGCCTAACACATGCAAGTCGGGCGGTAGCACAAAGGAGCTTGCTCCTTGGGTGACGAGCGGCGGACGGGTGAGTAATGTCTGGGAAACTGCCTGATGGAGGGGGATAACTACTGGAAACGGTAGCTAATACCGCATAACGTCGCAAGACCAAAGAGGGGGACCTTAGGGCCTCTTGCCATCGGATGTGCCCAGATGGGATTAGCTAGTAGGTGAGGTAAAGGCTCACCTAGGCGACGATCCCTAGCTGGTCTGAGAGGATGACCAGCCACACTGGAACTGAGACACGGTCCAGACTCCTACGGGAGGCAGCAGTGGGGAATATTGCACAATGGGCGCAAGCCTGATGCAGCCATGCCGCGTGTGTGAAGAAGGCCTTCGGGTTGTAAAGCACTTTCAGCGGGGAGGAAGGGAGCAGACTTAATACGTCTGTTCATTGACGTTACCCGCAGAAGAAGCACCGGCTAACTCCGTGCCAGCAGCCGCGGTAATACGGAGGGTGCAAGCGTTAATCGGAATGACTGGGCGTAAAGCGCACGCAGGCGGTCTGTTAAGTTGGATGTGAAATCCCCGGGCTTAACCTGGGAACTGCATTCAAAACTGACAGGCTAGAGTCTCGTAGAGGGGGGTAGAATTCCAGGTGTAGCGGTGAAATGCGTAGAGATCTGGAGGAATACCGGTGGCGAAGGCGGCCCCCTGGACGAAGACTGACGCTCAGGTGCGAAAGCGTGGGGAGCAAACAGGATTAGATACCCTGGTAGTCCACGCTGTAAACGATGTCGATTTGGAGGTTGTGGTCTTGAACCGTGGCTTCCGGAGCTAACGCGTTAAATCGACCGCCTGGGGAGTACGGCCGCAAGGTTAAAACTCAAATGAATTGACGGGGGCCCGCACAAGCGGTGGAGCATGTGGTTTAATTCGATGCAACGCGAAGAACCTTACCTACTCTTGACATCCAGCGAACCTTGTAGAGATACGAGGGTGCCTTCGGGAGCGCTGAGACAGGTGCTGCATGGCTGTCGTCAGCTCGTGTTGTGAAATGTTGGGTTAAGTCCCGCAACGAGCGCAACCCTTATCCTTTGTTGCCAGCACTTCGGGTGGGAACTCAAGGGAGACTGCCGGTGATAAACCGGAGGAAGGTGGGGATGACGTCAAGTCATCATGGCCCTTACGAGTAGGGCTACACACGTGCTACAATGGCGTATACAAAGAGAAGCGACCTCGCGAGAGCAAGCGGACCTCATAAAGTACGTCGTAGTCCGGATTGGAGTCTGCAACTCGACTCCATGAAGTCGGAATCGCTAGTAATCGTAGATCAGAATGCTACGGTGAATACGTTCCCGGGCCTTGTACACACCGCCCGTCACACCATGGGAGTGGGTTGCAAAAGAAGTAGGTAGCTTAACCTTCGGGAGGGCGCTTACCACTTTGTGATTCATGACTGGGGTGAAGTCGTAACAAGGTAACCGTAGGGGAACCTGCGGTTGGATCACCTCCTTACCGAGTAGAAGTGCCTGCGTGGTGTCCACACAGATTGTCTGATGAAGAAGATGAGCAGTAAAACCTTATAGGCTTGTAGCTCAGGTGGTTAGAGCGCACCCCTGATAAGGGTGAGGTCGGTGGTTCAAGTCCACTCAGGCCTACCAACTCTACTTGTCCTTGAAACGTTCACGAACTGCGTTGGCGATGTGCTTTTGCACGGAGCACGACAGGGTATGGAGTGTTTCTGTGGCTAAGCGGGTTGAAAAGGTTGATGCATCTATGGGGCTATAGCTCAGCTGGGAGAGCGCCTGCTTTGCACGCAGGAGGTCTGCGGTTCGATCCCGCATAGCTCCACCATTTACGAATGACTTCAGAGTGTACTGGCAACAGTATGCTGCGAAGTATTCTGCTCTTTAACAATCCGGAACAAGCTGAAAAATTGAAACGACAGCATGTGAGTGAGAATTCATGTGTTGTTCGAGTCTCTCAAAATACTCATATCCCGAGACACTTTCGGGTTGTGAGGTTAAGCGACTAAGCGTACACGGTGGATGCCTAGGCAGTCAGAGGCGATGAAGGGCGTGCTAATCTGCGAAAAGCGTCGGCAAGGTGATATGAACCGTTATACCCGACGATACCCGAATGGGGAAACCCAGTGTGACTCGTCACACTATCATTAACTGAATCCATAGGTTAATGAGGCGAACCGGGGGAACTGAAACATCTCAGTACCCCGAGGAAAAGAAATCAACCGAGATTCCCCCAGTAGCGGCGAGCGAACGGGGAGGAGCCCAGAACCTGAATCGGCTTGTGTGTCAGTGGAAGCGTCTGGAAAGGCGCACGATACAGGGTGACAGTCCCGTACACGAAGATGCACAGGTTGTGAGTTCGATGAGTAGGGCGGGACACGTGGTATCCTGTCTGAACATGGGGGGACCATCCTCCAAGGCTAAATACTCCTGACTGACCGATAGTGAACCAGTACCGTGAGGGAAAGGCGAAAAGAACCCCGGCGAGGGGAGTGAAATAGAACCTGAAACCGTGTACGTACAAGCAGTGGGAGCACCTTTAGGGTGTGACTGCGTACCTTTTGTATAATGGGTCAGCGACTTATATTCTGTAGCAAGGTTAACCGAATAGGGGAGCCGCAGGGAAACCGAGTCTTAACTGGGCGTCTAGTTGCAGGGTATAGACCCGAAACCCGGTGATCTAGCCATGGGCAGGTTGAAGGTTGGGTAACACTAACTGGAGGACCGAACCGACTAATGTTGAAAAATTAGCGGATGACTTGTGGCTGGGGGTGAAAGGCCAATCAAACCGGGAGATAGCTGGTTCTCCCCGAAAGCTATTTAGGTAGCGCCTCGTGAATTCATCTTCGGGGGTAGAGCACTGTTTCGGCTAGGGGGCCATCCCGGCTTACCAACCCGATGCAAACTGCGAATACCGAAGAATGTTATCACGGGAGACACACGGCGGGTGCTAACGTCCGTCGTGAAGAGGGAAACAACCCAGACCGCCAGCTAAGGTCCCAAAGTCATGGTTAAGTGGGAAACGATGTGGGAAGGCCCAGACAGCCAGGATGTTGGCTTAGAAGCAGCCATCATTTAAAGAAAGCGTAATAGCTCACTGGTCGAGTCGGCCTGCGCGGAAGATGTAACGGGGCTAAAACCATGCACCGAAGCTGCGGCAGCGACACTTAGGTGTTGTTGGGTAGGGGAGCGTTCTGTAAGCCTGTGAAGGTGGCCTGTGAGGGCTGCTGGAGGTATCAGAAGTGCGAATGCTGACATAAGTAACGATAATGCGGGTGAAAAACCCGCACGCCGGAAGACCAAGGGTTCCTGTCCAACGTTAATCGGGGCAGGGTGAGTCGACCCCTAAGGCGAGGCTGAAAAGCGTAGTCGATGGGAAACAGGTTAATATTCCTGTACTTGGTGTTACTGCGAAGGGGGGACGGAGAAGGCTATGTCATCCGGGCGACGGTTGTCCCGGTTTAAGCGTGCAGGTGGGTGGACCAGGTAAATCCGGTCTGCTGTTAACACTGAGGCGTGATGACGAGGCACTACGGTGCTGAAGTGACAGATGCCCGGCTTCCAGGAAAAGCCTCTAAGCATCAGGTAACATTGAATCGTACCCCAAACCGACACAGGTGGTCAGGTAGAGAATACTCAGGCGCTTGAGAGAACTCGGGTGAAGGAACTAGGCAAAATGGTGCCGTAACTTCGGGAGAAGGCACGCTCCTGTTGGTGAAGTCCCTTGCGGATGGAGCTGAGGGGAGTCGCAGATACCAGCTGGCTGCAACTGTTTAATAAAAACACAGCACTGTGCAAACACGAAAGTGGACGTATACGGTGTGACGCCTGCCCGGTGCCGGAAGGTTAATTGATGGGGTTATCCGTAAGGAGAAGCTCTTGATCGAAGCCCCGGTAAACGGCGGCCGTAACTATAACGGTCCTAAGGTAGCGAAATTCCTTGTCGGGTAAGTTCCGACCTGCACGAATGGCGTAATGATGGCCAGGCTGTCTCCACCCGAGACTCAGTGAAATTGAACTCGCTGTGAAGATGCAGTGTACCCGCGGCAAGACGGAAAGACCCCGTGAACCTTTACTATAGCTTGACACTGAACCTTGAGCCTTGATGTGTAGGATAGGTGGGAGGCTTTGAAGTGTGGACGCCAGTCTGCATGGAGCCAACCTTGAAATACCACCCTTTAATGTTTGATGTTCTAACCTGGGCCCGTAATCCGGGCTGGGGACAGTGTCTGGTGGGTAGTTTGACTGGGGCGGTCTCCTCCCAAAGAGTAACGGAGGAGCACGAAGGTTAGCTAATCCTGGTCGGACATCAGGAGGTTAGTGCAAAGGCATAAGCTAGCTTGACTGCGAGAGTGACGGCTCGAGCAGGTGCGAAAGCAGGTCTTAGTGATCCGGTGGTTCTGAATGGAAGGGCCATCGCTCAACGGATAAAAGGTACTCCGGGGATAACAGGCTGATACCGCCCAAGAGTTCATATCGACGGCGGTGTTTGGCACCTCGATGTCGGCTCATCACATCCTGGGGCTGAAGTAGGTCCCAAGGGTATGGCTGTTCGCCATTTAAAGTGGTACGCGAGCTGGGTTTAGAACGTCGTGAGACAGTTCGGTCCCTATCTGCCGTGGGCGTTGGAAGATTGAGGGGGGTTGCTCCTAGTACGAGAGGACCGGAGTGAACGCACCGCTGGTGTTCGGGTTGTCATGCCAATGGCACTGCCCGGTAGCTACGTGCGGAAGAGATAACCGCTGAAAGCATCTAAGCGGGAAACTTGCCCCGAGATGAGTCTTCCCTGGGAACTAGATTCCCCTGAAGGGACGTTCGAGACGAGGACGTTGATAGGCTGGGTGTGTAAGCGTAGCGATACGTTGAGCTAACCAGTACTAATGACCCGAGAGGCTTAACCTTACAACACCGAAGGTGTTTTGGTGAGAGAGACAGAGACGAGATTTTAGCTTGTTCGAGGATTGGATGGCGTGGTGTAGCGATACACGGCGACATGAAGAATCAGGACGTTGAACAGACGTCAAAAGAATTTGCCTGGCGGCGAGAGCGCGGTGGTCCCACCTGACCCCATGCCGAACTCAGAAGTGAAACGCCGTAGCGCCGATGGTAGTGTGGGGTCTCCCCATGCGAGAGTAGGGAACTGCCAGGCATCAAATTGTGGTGTAAGTAAGA
This sequence comes from Dickeya oryzae, assembly GCF_020406815.2. Lineage (NCBI taxonomy): Bacteria > Pseudomonadati > Pseudomonadota > Gammaproteobacteria > Enterobacterales > Pectobacteriaceae > Dickeya > Dickeya oryzae. Next base: position 4,416,772 of record NZ_CP162670.1, on the reverse strand, counting down.
CACCGGTTATCGGATTGACTCCTCTGATAACATACAGAATCGGTGGTGCGGTAGTTCAGTCGGTTAGAATACCGGCCTGTCACGCCGGGGGTCGCGGGTTCGAGTCCCGTCCGCACCGCCACCCTATTTAGGGGCGTAGTTCAATTGGTAGAGCACCGGTCTCCAAAACCGGGTGTTGGGAGTTCGAGCCTCTCCGCCCCTGCCAAACTAAAAATAGCCCTTCACGTTAACGTGAAGGGTTTTTTTTCGTCTGTCGATCTCTGATTTTTCCATTCCATACTTTTTCCGTTGATAAGAACATCCTCACTGCCCTTTGGATTTATCGAGCCAGGGCGGGTCTTTAAGCAATGCCACAAGCATATGCCGCTAGCGCCGTGTTTTATGTGAGAACAGAACTGCAGAGGGGAAGAGGATATAACGGCAGATTCCTCACCGACCATCTGTCTGTGACGAATAACAGCATGAATAACAACATAGTGACGTGAGGCGATTATTAATAGCCCGTAGCAGCCGATCATCCGAAAGCCACAAGGACTTTCAGGTAGATCGCATCGTGCGCCAGATACTGCTTTAGCAAGCTATATTCAGTGGGGTTTTCAGTAACTGTTTAATCAGTTCCTGTTGGTCGCCATTTTCAAGCCAGACAGCATAGCAAGGTCGAACTATTGTATTCGCTTCGGGAATCACAAGAAGCTCGGGATAACTCTGGGACCATTCACTCGGTAAAAATGCGCATCCGCCAATGGCTGTCATTAACTGGCGTGTCAGATGTGCGGAGGATGTGGTGAGTGACGGCACCTGATCGCCAGGTAGCCAAGGAGTTTCATATTGATGGAAATCCGCCCCCCATTCCAGTCTGATGTAGGGGCGCTCTTCGGTTGGTGTATTGCTGGCAGAAGCAAATAACGACAGGGAGAAATTACCTAATAACTGGCAGGAAAGCTCGTCCATCTTCGGCGATTCGGTGGTTATCAGTAAATCTAGCTGACGTTCATGGAGTTGCTTAATTAGCGTTTGCCGCAGTGCAATTCTGGCCTCCAGTTGTAGCAATGGACGCTGCTGGTAGAGCTCATTTAACCAGGGCGTCAGGAAGGCTTCCCAAAGCGATGCAGTCGCGCCGATGGACAGCTGGCTATGTTGCTGAGAGCGAGCGACTTCCTTTTTAGCGATTTGCCAGGTACCGATCAGGTTTTCCGCATAAGGCAGCAAGCGCTCACCCGCGGGTGTCAGGCGAATATTGTTACGGTGCCGAGTGAACAAATTAGCACCGAGTTGATTTTCCAGTTGCCTGATACGGAAACTCACTGCTGACTGTGTCAGATACAAAGATTCAGCTGCCCGACCGAAGTGTCTTGTCCGGCTGACTTCCAGAAAGGTTTTCAGTAAGTCGGTATCCATGCTTTTCTCCAAAAAAAATTTGTCGTCATGATTTAAATGTTTTGTTTTACAGGAAGTCAAGCCTATCTAATACTCCGCGCCATAAACGGCACGACCATATGAGAATTAGGAGCGTGTAAGATGGCGGAAAGCTTCTCAACAACCAGTCGTTTTTTTGATAACAAATTCTATCCACGTGGTTTTTCCCGGCATGGTGACTTTACGATTAAAGAAGCTCAACTGCTGGAACGCTATGGACATGCATTTAACGAACTTGATTCGGGCAAACGTCATCCGGTGACGGAAGAAGAAACCCAGTTTGTCGCAGTATGCCGTGGTGAACGTGCTGCACAGACCGAACTGGAAAAAATCTGGGCGAAGTATATCAGTCGTATTCGTCGTCCTAAACGCTTCCATACGCTGTCTGGCGGTAAACCGCAAATGGACACGGTGGAAGAGTACACAGAAAGCGATGATTAACTTGAATGGGGCTCTGGCCCCATTTTCATTTCTGTCGGTTGCTGTCGAAAGCAAGAGCCGGTTCATGCCAGGCTTTTGTGTAGTTGAATTAACAGACGGTCCATACAACGATAACTGAGTGCTTCAGATAAGTGAGCGCGACGTATCTGCTCTTCTCCCCCAAGGTCTGCAATCGTACGTGAAACCTTTAGGATCCGATGCCAGGCCCTGACTGATAATCCTAACTTGCTCATCACCTCTTCCAGATAGGTGGCGTCTTCATGGTTTAGTCGGCAGTAACTGGCGATATCATCCGATTTCATTTGTGCGTTGATTCTGCCAACGCGATCAAGTTGCCGTTTTCTGGCGTCAAATACCCGAGCCCTCACCGTTGCGCTGTCTTCCCCGATGCGTGTCTGCTGTCGGAGAATCCCTGGTGGTAGCAATGGCACCTCAATAGATAAATCAAAACGATCGAGAAAAGGGCCGGAGAGCCTGTTGAGATAGCGCAGAATTTGTTGTGCTGGCATACGGTTATGGATGCCTTGATAGTGCCCTGACGGGCTGGGGTTCATGGCGGCGACTAACTGAAAGCGTGCGGGATAACACACCTTGGCACGAGTGCGAGAAATCACTATTTCTCCTGACTCCAACGGTTCTCGCAGTGAATCCAGCACTCGGCGTTCAAATTCTGGCAGTTCATCCAGAAACAATACGCCATTGTGTGCCAGTGAAATCTCTCCTGGCTTAGGTAGCACACCACCGCCGACCAAGGCGGTAATGGATGCAGTATGGTGGGGGGAACGGAATGGTCTTTTGCGCCATTGCGACAGACCCGGCTGAATATCTATCAGGCTATTGATGGCTGCACTTTCCAGTGCTTCATCGTCATTAAGCTCTGGCAGTAAACCGGGCAGGCGGCTGGCCAGCATCGTTTTGCCGGTTCCTGGTGGGCCGAGTAACAGCAAATTGTGTCCACCTGCCGCCGCGATTTCCAGTGCACGTTTCGCTTGTTCCTGGCCAATGATTTCTTTCAGGTCTGGCGCTGAGGTATGGGGGGATATGGTGTGAGGGATTTCGCTGCCACGCAATAAGGCGGTCTCCCCTTGCAGAAAAGCACAAACTTGCAACAGGTGATTTGCCAGTAGCGTATCTCCGTGGGGAATCAGGGTCATTTCCAGTTTGTTGTCTTCCGGCAGGATTAATCCCCTCCCTGCCTTTTGCGCCTCCATGGCTGCAGGAATCGCGCCATGAACGCCCCTCAGGCTACCTGATAGCCCAAGTTCACCGAGGAACTCATATTGTGCGAGTTTCTCGCCAGCAATTTGCTCAGAGGCTGCCAGAATAGCTAGCGCGATAGGAAGGTCATAACGTCCCCCTTCTTTCGGCAGATCTGCTGGAGCCAGATTGACGGTGATCCGTTTGGCTGGAAAGGTAAAGCCACTGTTGATTAGTGCGCTGCGTACCCGGTCTCGTGCTTCTTTGACCGTTGTTTCCGGTAAACCGACCAGCGTGAGTGCCGGCAAACCGTTGCTGATGTGTACTTCAATTGAGACTTCCGGTGCCTGCATCCCGATGGTTGCTCGCGTATAGGTCACTGCCAGTGTCATGACTTACTCCTCCCTGTGACGTTGGCATCATGCCTGTCTGAGCGTGTTAGCACACGGTCGATGTCGTCACGATGCGAGTCATCGTCAGAAAACAATCTGCTTTCTCAGGCGGAATTCATGAAATTGTGTGCGTGCTTCCCGATGTTGTTAATAAAGGGTTACAAGGTGGCTGGGTTCGCAACAGATTTATACCGCTTATAGCATTGCCCAATGGTCGTGATGGGCGTATTTAACAATTATTTAAATTATTGCCTGCGATTTTTACATCGCCTCATCGACTGCGGCATCATCTGCCGTTCAGCCTGCCGGGACATGCGAGTGTCTCTACTACAGGACAGGATAAAATTATGTTTGGTTGGACTCCTCTGCAGCGTAATGCCGCGATTGCCAGCTTTTTGAGCTGGGCGCTGGATGCATTTGATTTCTTCATTCTGGTTTTTCTGCTTAGCGAACTGGCCCACGCTTTTTCGGTCAACATCGAGCAGGTGACGCTGGCTATTCTGTTAACGCTGGCTGTTCGGCCTATCGGCGCATTGTTGCTGGGTCGGCTGGCGGAAAAATTTGGCCGCAAGCCGATTTTAATGCTGAACATCGTGATGTTCTCCCTGTTTGAGCTGTTATCTGCCTCGGCACCGAATATCACCGTATTTCTGCTGTTGAGGGTGCTGTATGGCGTGGCGATGGGGGGGATTTGGGGGGTAGCGTCGTCACTGGCGATGGAGACCATTCCAGACCGTTCGCGTGGGCTGATGTCCGGTATTTTCCAGGCGGGATACCCTTTTGGTTATTTACTGGCTGCGGTCGTTTACGGACTGCTGTTTGACCATGTTGGCTGGCGTGGCATGTTTATCATTGGCGTGCTTCCTATCCTGTTGTTGCCGTTTATCTATTTCTGTGTGGAAGAATCACCGGTATGGCGGGCTGCAAGGGTGCGTAAGGAAAGCACCGCGTTGCTGCCGGTGTTGAAAACACACTGGAAGCTCTGCGTCTATCTGGTGGTGTTAATGGCGTCGTTCAATTTTTTCAGCCATGGCACACAGGACCTGTACCCGTCATTTTTAAAGATTCAGCACGGTTTTGATGCGAAAACCGTCAGTATGATCGCCATTAGCTACAATATTGCTTCGATTATCGGTGGCATCTTTTTTGGAACGTTATCGGAGCGTATCGGTCGGAAGAAGGCGATTATGACTGCGGCATTACTGGCGTTGCCGGTTATCCCGCTATGGGCGTTCTCTCATGGGCCCTGGATGTTGGGGCTGGGGGCATTTTTAATACAGTTTATGGTGCAGGGGGCCTGGGGGGTAATCCCAACTTTCCTGAACGAGTTGGTGCCGAGTAATACACGGGCGGTACTCCCTGGTTTTGTCTACCAGCTCGGTAACCTGATTGCGTCAGTCAATGCCACGCTACAGGCGAGCATTGCCGAATCACATAACCATAATTATGGGCTGGCGATGGCGAGCGTGGCGGGGGTGGTCGCGATTGTGATTGCGGTGCTGGCGGCGTTCGCGGATAACAGTTGGTCAGCAAAAAAACACAGCGTGGGTACGACGCAGGTTAACGTATGAATAATAAGCTATTTTGTGATGCAAGGAACGATTGTCGCCCACAGTGAATGGAAAAAAAGAGTTGTCACAGTGTGGCTTGCTGTGATAACTCTGTAGGTATTCGTTCGACAGTAGATTAATGAACAACCTGAAATGAAAGCCTTCAACCTAGTGATTAGCCTAGTCGTGATTAGCGTGGTGGTGATTATTATCCCACCGTGCGGGGCAGCACTTGGACGAAGAATGGCTTAAAAATCAAGGCCGAATTCAAGAAAACCCCCGCACCGAAAGGTCGGGGGTTTTTTTATGGGCCGATAATGGCAATAAGGGAGCAGATAATGCCGAGTAGCATAAAATCCTGTTTTCCTCAGACAGAGTCGGGGAAATAACTATGAATGGTGCGCAGTGGGTGGTACAAGCGTTGCGGGCGCAGGGAGTGGAGACTGTTTTCGGTTATCCTGGTGGCGCGATCATGCCGGTCTACGATGCATTGTATGATGGCGGCGTGGAACACCTGCTCTGTCGCCATGAACAAGGGGCTGCGATGGCCGCGATTGGTTATGCCCGCTCTACCGGTAACGTCGGGGTGTGTATCGCGACATCAGGTCCCGGCGCGACCAACCTGATCACGGGTTTGGCGGATGCTCTACTGGATTCGGTCCCTATTGTGGCCATTACCGGTCAGGTTGGCTCGGCGCTGATTGGAACGGACGCTTTTCAGGAAATCGATGTGTTGGGTCTGTCTCTGGCCTGCACCAAGCATAGCTTTCTGGTTGATTCTATCGAGTCATTACCGGAAATCATGGCAGAAGCCTTTGCTGTAGCCCGTAGCGGGCGTCCTGGCCCGGTATTGATTGATATTCCCAAGGACATCCAACTGGCGCAGGGTGATTTTTCGCCCTGTTTTATGCCGGTGGATGACGTGATGCCATTTTCCATCCAGCAGGTAACAGAGGCGCGAGCGATGCTGGCGCAGGCGAAAAAACCGGTGCTGTATGTGGGCGGCGGTGTGGGAATGGCGCAGGCGGTTCCGGCATTGCGCACCTTTATTGACACCACTCAGGTTCCAGCAGTAGTGACCCTCAAAGGGTTGGGGGCAGTAGAGAAAGACTACCCTTACTATCTTGGTATGATCGGTATGCACGGCACGCAAGCGGCTAACCTGCTGGTGCAGGAATGTGATTTGCTGATCGCGGTTGGCGCCCGTTTTGATGATCGCGTGACCGGTAAACTGAGCGCGTTTGCACCGCATGCCAGTGTTATCCACATGGATATCGACCCGGCTGAACTGAACAAGCTGCGACAAGCGCACGTGGCGCTGCGTGGTGATCTGAACCAACTGTTGCCCGCATTGCAGCAGCCGCTGAATGTTGCTGAGTGGCGTCAGCATGCCGCGATGATGAAAGCCGAATATACCTGGCGTTATGACCATCCTGGCGAGGCTATCTATGCACCGGCATTACTGCGTACGCTGGCGGATCGCATGCCTGCTGAAACGGTGGTGACCACCGATGTGGGTCAGCATCAAATGTGGGCCGCGCAGCATATGCATTTCAGCCGACCGGAAAATTTCATCACCTCAAGCGGACTTGGCACGATGGGATTTGGTGTGCCAGCAGCGGTGGGTGCGCAGGTGGCACGTCCTGACAATACCGTTATCTGTATTTCCGGTGACGGCTCTTTCATGATGAATGTGCAGGAGCTCGGCACCATCAAACGAAAACGCCTGCCGTTGAAGATAGTCTTGCTGGATAATCAGCGACTGGGGATGGTTCGACAATGGCAACAACTGTTTTTTGACGAGCGTTACAGCGAAACCAACCTCTCCGATAACCCCGATTTTTTGATGCTAGCCAGCGCTTTTGGCATTCCCGGCCAGCATATCACCCGTAAAGACCAGATTGACTCTGCCCTGGATGCGCTGCTCAACAGCGAAGGCCCTTACCTGCTGCATGTTTCCATCGACGAGAATGAAAATGTCTGGCCGCTGGTGCCCCCAGGTGCCGGTAATGAAACCATGTTGGATAAGACAGAATAATGGCAGGAGACTTTCCCATGACACATCATCAGCTTTCCATTCAGGCTCGCTATCGCCCGGAAGTTCTGGAACGCGTATTACGTGTGACCCGTCACCGTGGCTTTCAGGTGTGCGCGATGAACATGACGCAGGGGCACAATGACGATCACGTGCAGATAGACATGACCGTTGCCAGCCACCGGCCAGTGGATTTATTGTCAACCCAATTAAGCAAACTGCTGGACATCGCCTGTGTGGAGATCCAGCCGCTCACATCACAACAAATACGTGCCTGATGGCATCGGTAAGGAAAGCAATAATGACGAAGAAAGCAGACTATATCTGGTTCAATGGCGAGATGGTTCCCTGGGCGGATGCCAAAGTTCACGTGATGTCCCACGCTTTGCACTACGGTACGTCAGTGTTTGAAGGGGTGCGTTGCTATAATTCCCATAAAGGTCCAGTGGTGTTTCGTCACCGCGAACACATGCAGCGTTTGCATGACTCCGCCAAAATTTATCGTATGCCACTCTCCTACAGCATTGATGAGCTGATGGAAGCCTGCCGTGAAACACTGCGTCGTAATAACCTGACCAGCGCCTATATTCGTCCGTTGGTGTTTGTTGGCGATGTGGGCATGGGGGTCAATCCGCCAGCGGGCTACAATACTGATGTGATTATTGCTGCGTTCCCGTGGGGCGCGTATCTGGGCGAAGAAGCGTTGGATCAGGGGATCGACGCGATGGTGTCGTCCTGGAACCGTGTCGCGGCCAATACCATTCCGACCGCTGCCAAGGCCGGTGGTAACTACCTGTCTTCCCTGTTGGTCGGCAGCGAAGCGCGCCGCCATGGCTATCAGGAAGGGATCGCGCTGGATGTGAATGGCTATGTGTCTGAAGGTGCCGGTGAAAACCTGTTTGAAGTGAAAGACGGTGTGATTTTCACCCCGCCGTTCACCTCTGCGGCGCTGCCGGGTATTACCCGCGATGCCATTATCAAGCTGGCGAAGGACAAAGGGTTTGAAGTCCGCGAGCAGGTATTGTCCCGTGAGTCGCTGTACCTGGCCGATGAAGTCTTTATGTCCGGTACTGCGGCGGAAATTACTCCGGTTCGCAGCGTGGACGGTATTCAGGTCGGTATTGGTAAGTGCGGCCCTGTCACCAAACAACTGCAACAGGCGTTTTTTGGCCTTTTTACCGGCGAGACCCAGGACAAATGGGGCTGGCTGGATCCGGTAAACCGTTAATCGAACAATGACTGACTTTTTTCCGGTGGCGTATGCCACCGGCTATCTGCTTAAACTGGAGTAATCAGAGTATGCCTAAGTACCGTTCAGCCACCACCACGCATGGTCGTAACATGGCTGGAGCGAGAGCCCTGTGGCGCGCGACAGGGATGACCGATGCCGATTTCGGCAAGCCAATCATCGCGGTAGTGAACTCGTTCACCCAATTCGTCCCCGGGCACGTTCATTTGCGTGATCTGGGCAAACTGGTCGCCGAGCAGATTGAAGCGGCCGGTGGCGTTGCCAAAGAATTCAACACCATCGCGGTCGATGACGGTATCGCGATGGGGCATGGCGGTATGCTCTATTCTCTGCCGTCCCGCGAGTTAATCGCTGACTCGGTGGAGTACATGGTTAACGCGCACTGTGCGGATGCCATGGTCTGTATCTCTAACTGCGACAAGATCACCCCAGGGATGCTGATGGCGTCGCTGCGCCTGAACATTCCGGTGATTTTCGTTTCCGGCGGCCCGATGGAAGCCGGGAAAACCAAGCTGTCTGACAAAATCATCAAGCTGGATTTGATCGATGCCATGATTCAAGGGGCGAACCCGAAAGTCAGCGATGAAGACAGCGCTCAGATTGAACGTTCCGCGTGCCCGACCTGTGGCTCCTGTTCCGGTATGTTCACCGCCAACTCGATGAACTGCCTGACTGAAGCGCTGGGGCTGTCTCAGCCGGGTAACGGCTCACTGCTGGCCACCCATGCCGATCGCAAAGAGCTGTTTATCAATGCTGGTAAGCGTATCGTCGGTCTGGCGAAACAGTATTACGAGCAGGATGACGACAGCGTGTTGCCGCGTAACATTGCCTCTAAAGCCGCGTTTGAAAACGCCATGACGCTCGATATCGCAATGGGCGGTTCTACCAATACGGTACTGCACCTGTTGGCGGCAGCGCAGGAAGGTGAAGTGGATTTCACCATGGAGGATATTGACCGTCTGTCACGTCAGGTGCCGCACCTGTGTAAGGTGGCGCCGAGCACCCAGAAATACCACATGGAAGATGTGCACCGTGCTGGCGGCGTGATTGGCATTCTGGGCGAGCTGGATCGCGCCGGGTTGCTGAATAAAAACGTGAAGAACGTATTGGGTCTGACCCTGCCGGAAACACTGTCTGCCTATGACGTGATGCTCACACAGGATGAGGCGGTGAAAAAGATGTTTGCCGCTGGTCCGGCAGGCATTCGTACCACGCAGGCGTTCTCGCAGGATTGCCGTTGGGATTCGCTGGATACCGACCGTCAAGAAGGCTGTATTCGTTCTCGCGAACATGCGTACAGTCAGGATGGTGGGCTGGCGGTGTTGTACGGCAATCTGGCGCAAGATGGCTGTATCGTGAAAACGGCTGGTGTAGACGAAGGCAGCTTGGTATTCCGCGGCCCGGCCAAGGTATATGAAAGCCAGGATGATGCCGTGGAAGCGATTCTGGGGGGGCAGGTTCAGGCAGGCGACGTGGTGGTGATTCGCTACGAAGGCCCGAAAGGCGGTCCTGGCATGCAGGAAATGCTCTATCCGACCAGCTTCCTGAAATCAATGGGGCTGGGTAAAGCCTGTGCGTTGATCACCGATGGCCGCTTCTCCGGCGGTACTTCCGGTTTGTCGATCGGCCACGCGTCGCCGGAAGCGGCCAGCGGCGGTACCATCGGTCTGGTGCAGGATGGTGACATGATCGCTATCGATATTCCCAAACGCGGTATCGCGCTGGAAGTCAGCGATGACGAACTGGCCCGCCGTCGTGAGCAGGAATTGGCTCGTGGTGATGCTGCCTGGACGCCGAAAAATCGTGACCGGCAGGTTTCCTTTGCGCTGCGCGCTTACGCCAGTCTGGCGACCAGTGCGGATAAAGGCGCGGTGCGGGACAAGAGCAAGCTGGGGGGCTAAACGCCATGGCAGTATCACTCCCTCTTCCTGCCGAACCCGGTGGAGCAGAGTATTTGCGCGCGGTATTGCGTGCGCCGGTGTACGAAGTGGCGCAAGTTACGCCGCTGGAACGGATGGATAAACTCTCCTCGCGGCTGGGTAATGTCATTCTAGTCAAGCGTGAGGATCGCCAGGCGGTGCATAGCTTCAAGCTGCGCGGTGCGTACGCCATGATGGCGGGCCTGACTGACGAGCAGAAATCGCACGGTGTGGTGACGGCGTCGGCCGGTAACCATGCACAAGGCGTGGCGCTGTCGGCCAGTCGTCTCGGTATTCGGGCGTTGATCGTGATGCCGGTCGCCACTGCGGACATCAAGGTCGATGCGGTGCGCGATTTTGGTGGCGAGGTGTTATTGCATGGTGCCAACTTTGATGAGGCCAAAGCCAAAGCCATTGAACTGTCGCAACAGCAGCACATGACGTTTGTGCCGCCGTTTGACCACCCGGCGGTGATTGCCGGGCAGGGGACGCTGGCGCTGGAGTTGTTGCAGCAGGATGCCCATCTCGATCGCGTTTTCGTGCCGGTCGGTGGTGGTGGTCTGGCGGCAGGGGTGGCAGTATTGATCAAACAGTTGATGCCGCAGATTCAGGTTATCGGGGTTGAAGCGGAGGATTCCGCCTGCCTGCGAGCGGCGTTGGATGCCGGTCAGCCGGTGGATTTGCCGCGCGTCGGGCTGTTTGCCGAAGGGGTGGCGGTAAAACGCATCGGTAACGAAACCTTCCGCTTGTGCCGGGAGTATCTGGACGATGTGATTACCGTCGACAGCGACGCCATCTGCGCGGCGGTCAAAGACCTGTTCGAGGATGTGCGGGCGATTGCCGAGCCGTCCGGGGCGCTGGCGTTGGCTGGGATGAAAAAATACATCCAGCAGCACAACATTCAGGGCGAACGGCTGGCACACATTCTGTCCGGCGCTAACGTCAACTTCCACGGTTTGCGTTACGTTTCCGAGCGTTGTGAGCTGGGTGAACAGCGTGAAGCGTTGATGGCGGTGACGATTCCGGAACAGAAAGGCAGCTTTCTGAAGTTCTGTCAGTTGCTTGGCGGGCGTTCTGTCACTGAGTTTAACTACCGTTACGCGGATGCCGACAACGCCTGTATTTTTGTCGGTGTACGGCTGACGCGCGGTAATGCGGAACGTCATGAAATCCTGACGGAATTGCAGGCGGGTGGGTATCAGGTGGTGGATCTGTCTGACGACGAGATGGCGAAGCTGCATGTGCGTTATATGGTCGGTGGCAGACCATCCAAACCCTTGAAGGAGCGGTTGTACAGCTTCGAATTCCCGGAATCGCCGGGGGCGTTGCTGAAGTTCCTCAATACGCTGGGTACGCACTGGAATATCTCGCTGTTCCATTACCGCAGCCACGGCACCGATTTTGGTCGGGTGCTGGCAGCGTTTGAACGCACGGAACACGACCCGGCATTCGAGCAACATCTGCAGGCACTGGGGTATGAGTGCCATGATGAAACGCAGAACCCGGCGTTTCGTTTCTTCCTGCAAGGTTAACACCGGTTAGCCTGATGTCATGCGCCCGACGGTGTTATGCCGCCGGGCGCATTTTATTTTATGACCTGTTGCGGTAGGCTTGACCCTCTATCTGTCAGGGACATCACATCATGGCTACGGGATTCAACGGCTTCTCAGTGCAGACGCTGGCGTTTTTGCAGCAGGTACGCCAGCAGGACAGCAAAGAATGGTTTGAAGAACACCGGCAGGAGTATAACGATCAGTTACTGACGCCGTTTCGCTTGCTGGTAGACTCGCTGTCTATCCCTATGTTGCAGATTGACGATCATTTCGAAACCAAACCGGCGGTAGGCAAAACGTTATCCCGCATTCATCGCGACACCCGCTTTTCCCATGATAAATCGCGCTATCGTGACAAGATGTGGTTCACTTTTAAACGCACTCATAAAGATTGGACCGACGCACCGGTCTATTTTTTCGAGCTAACACCGACCGACTGGAGTTACGGGCTGGGGTATTACAGCGCCAGCCGCACCACGATGGAGCTGTTTCGGCAAACGCTGCGTGATAATCCGCAGGGTTTTCTGGATGTGGCGGCGTGTCTGGGGCGCGAGTTTGAGCTGGTGGGGGAGAGTTATAAACGACCGTTGGTTAAGGAACAGCCCGCAGAACTGGCACACTGGTACAATCGTAAATCGTTTGCGGTGATGACCACCCGGCAGGATCAGGAACCGTTGTTTAGTGGTGAACTGGTGCCGCTGTTGGCGAAAGGCTTTACCCGGCTGGAGCCGCTGTACCATTACCTGATGAAAATTGAGGCGATGAAGAAAGCGGCGGAGCCTGAAAAGGTCAGCCCCGCCTTTTTGGATGAGAAGTGGTTTAGCCGCTGAGGGTTATTTCCCCCGGCTCATCAAATAATCAAACAGGTAGCTTTCACCGGCGGCGTCAAACACGGTGATTTGCAACTGCCGGTTATCCACGCAGGTCAACAGCAGTTTTTTCTGTCCGCCGAAGCTGCTCTCCGTCTGGCCAATCGCCTGGGTATCGGTCATCTGGCGGGCGCTGAGCGTGATGTCATCGAGTTTGGTCGCATAGCGAAAGGCCACCGAGCCATTGCCGGTAATATCACCGTCTTCGGTATTCAGCGTGACGTTGACCAGGTGGTATGGTGCTTTCTGGTCATACATTTCTTTGAAGTAATCGCTCAGCTCGTCGTACTCCTGCGCCGGGAGTTGCAGGTAATACTCGTAGCTGTAGTCGCCGTCAAAGCAGCTGTTGTGGCGCGGCCGGGCGATCGGGTCCGGCAGGGTGTGCAGCGTGACGTCGTTGAGGTAGCGCAGGCGACTAAGTTGCTGTTGGTAGCTCTGGCGCAGGCACTCTTCATCCCGACAGGTATTCCGGCTGGACAGCCAACTGCGCTGGAACTGCGTCAGGATTTTATCCTGTGCGACACGCTCCGCGTTACCGGTGAGAAAGGCGCGCGATTTCTGCCACTCTTTCGCCAGTTCGTCGTCCAACTGACTGAGCGCGGGTGTCTGGCAAATCAACTTCTCCTGCGCCGAACTGGCCTGTTGGCAGGGAAAGCTGGCGGCCAGCGACGGCAGCGCAACGCACCCCATAGCCAGAGGCAGCAGCCATGTAGCGAGCAATCGTTTCATTATTTTTCCTGTAAGGTTTCCCAAAATGCTGCAATCAACGGGGTGCCAAGATGTGTTCTCTGTACGCAGACACCCAGTTCGAATGGTTCCATCGCTTGTGCTTCTAATACGGATACCCGATTACGCACCGGTTCCGGGCTGTTTTCAAGTACCACATCAGGGATCAAGGCGATACCGCAGCCTAGAGCCACCATCGACACCATTGCTTCATGGCCGGAGACGGTCGCATAAATAGGTGGATTGGTAATGTGTTGACGACGGAACCAGACATCGATTCTTTTCCTCACCGGGCCGTGCTCTGGCAGGATAAACGGGATTTGCGACCAGTCCGGGTGCGGCTGCAACGCTTGTGTTTGCACCGGGCATGGCAGCGCCGGAATGATCAATACCAGCGGGACCTTGCCGATAGGCATGAAATCCACACTGGCTGGCAGCGTTTCCGGGCGGCCGGCAATACCGAGGTCCGCTTCGTTGGATTGCACTTTATCCAGCGCGTCAGCGGCATCCCCCGTGGTCAGTTTGATTTCCACCAATGGGTGCCTGGCTCGGAAACGGTCGAGGATCGGCGGCAAGTGGCTATACGCGGCGGTGACGGAGCAAAATAGCCGTAGCTCACCGCTGAGCGACTGGCCCTGCTGTTGCAAAATCAGGCGTAATTGCTGGTATTGCAGCAGGGTTTGCTGCGCGAAGGTTTTCAGGTGTTCACCGGCATCGGTCAGGCGCACAGTGCGGTTATCACGCAGAAACAGCGCCTGACCGATGTCCTCTTCCAGCCGCTGAATCTGGCGCGACAGCGTGGAGGGGCTGATATGCATCGCCTTGGCGGTGCGGCCGAAGTGGCGGCTTTCCACCAGGTGCAAAAAGAGTTTCAGGTCCCGTAAGTCCATGCGCGCTGTGTCTCGTTTTAGTGTTGCAAATCTTGCAATATGACGTTGTTAATATATCAATTTAAGCAATGTATTTCCTGTCATATGATAATGACATTCTGATGGCGGTAGTTATCGCTGTCCCGCACATAAAGCAAACACAATATCAAATGGAGCACGCCTCATGGCCAATTACTTCAATACACTGAATCTGCGTCAGCAGCTGGCGCAATTAGGCAAATGCCGTTTCATGGGCCGTGACGAATTCGCGGATGAAGCCAGCTACCTGAAAGGCAAGAAAGTGGTCATCGTGGGGTGTGGCGCGCAGGGGTTGAACCAAGGGTTGAACATGCGCGATTCCGGTCTGGATATCGCCTATGCGCTGCGTGCTGAAGCCATCGCTGAAAAACGTGCTTCATGGCGCAAAGCGACCGAAAACGGTTTTAAAGTCGGCACCTATGAAGAACTGATCCCGCAGGCGGACCTGGTGGTTAACCTGACGCCGGACAAACAGCATTCTGCTGTGGTACAAGCGGTACAACCGTTGATGAAACAAGGCGCTGCGCTGGGTTATTCCCACGGTTTCAACATCGTTGAAGTGGGCGAGCAGGTTCGTAAAGACCTGACCGTGGTGATGGTTGCGCCGAAGTGCCCAGGTACCGAAGTTCGCGAAGAGTACAAACGTGGTTTCGGTGTACCGACGCTTATCGCCGTTCACCCGGAAAATGACCCGAAAGGCGAAGGTATGGCGATCGCCAAGGCGTGGGCGGCTGCAACCGGCGGTCACCGTGCGGGCGTGCTGGAGTCTTCTTTCGTGGCGGAAGTGAAATCTGACCTGATGGGCGAGCAGACGATTCTGTGCGGCATGTTGCAGGCTGGTTCTCTGCTGAGCTTCGACAAGCTGGTTGCTGATGGCGTTGATCCGGCTTACGCGGAAAAACTGATCCAGTTCGGTTGGGAAACCATCACCGAAGCGCTGAAGCAGGGCGGTATTACCCTGATGATGGATCGTCTGTCCAACCCGGCCAAGCTGCGTGCGTTCGCGCTGTCTGAGCAGTTGAAAGGCATTATGGCGCCGTTGTTCCAGAAACACATGGACGACATCATCTCCGGCGCATTCTCCAGCGGCATGATGGCTGACTGGGCTAACGACGATGTGAAACTGCTGACCTGGCGTGAAGAAACCGGTAAAACTGCGTTTGAAAACGCGCCGCAGTTTGAAGGTAAAATCGCTGAGCAGGAATACTTCGACAACGGCGTGTTGATGATCGCGATGGTAAAAGCGGGTGTAGAACTGGCATTCGAAACGATGGTCAGCTCGGGTATCATCGAAGAATCTGCTTACTACGAATCACTGCACGAACTGCCGTTGATTGCCAACACCATCGCTCGTAAGCGTCTGTATGAAATGAACGTGGTGATTTCCGATACCGCTGAGTACGGTAACTACCTGTTCGCCAACGCGGCGGTGCCGTTGCTGAAAGGCGCGTTCATGGACAGCCTGCAGCCGGGCGATCTGGGCAAACCGGTCGCAGCGACCAGCGTGGACAACGCGCAACTGCGTGACGTGAACGAAGCTATCCGCAACCACCCGATCGAGGTTGTGGGTAAGAAACTGCGCGGCTACATGACCGATATGAAACGTATTGCGGTCGCTGGCTAAGGTCATCGGGACCTTTCCTCCTGAGAGCGGGGCGCAGATTGCGCCCCGTTTTTTTTGCACTCAATTCACAACGTAGGGCAGGGATGAGCGATGCAGGACATAAAAATGGCGAAGACGTTCTCTTTATCCTCAAGGAGAGTCGGTATTGCTGTGGTCGGCGTGGCCGTGATGCTGGTGGCCTTTCTCTATGGGGCAGGCGACGATTACACGTTGATACGGCAATACCGGCTTGAAAACAACGTGACGGTGAATCTGCTGGAGATGGGGAGCGGTGATGCCATGGCAGGGGATGTCTATCGGTATACCGTCAGCGTGAATGGTGGGGAGGCCAAAGAGGTCCTGAAGACCAATAGCCGTGACGCCGATATCCGTATGCAAGAGGGTGTACTGGTGATTAACCTGACTGGCGATGTGTACCGGTTGGATAACCGTGTTCGCCTTCATGACGGCTATGAAACACTGAAAACCCGCATTACCGTGACCCACCCGTAATACGGCCCGATGCGCTGGGCCGTATCGTTATCTTAAGGTCAGGCGTCCGCCGGTACAGACTTAAATACTTGCTCGGCCTTTTGGAATCGCTCGGTGACGACAGAAGAAGGTGCCCGGCCCAGCAGGCTCACGACCATAATCGCCGCACTGGACAGCAGAAAACCGGGGATGATTTCATACAGATTCAGCCAGCCGTACTGTTTCCAGACGATCACGGTCACGGCACCGACCAGCATGCCTGCCAGCGCACCATTGCGAGTCATGCGCGGCCACAGCAGGGAAATCAGAATGACGGGACCGAAGGCCGCGCCGAAACCGGCCCAGGCGTAGCTTACCAGCCCCAGCACGCGGTTTTCCGGGTTCACCGCCAGTGCAATCGCGATGACTGAGACCAGCAGCACCATGGCACGACCGACCCAGACCAATTCTCTCTGACTGGCGTTTTTACGCAAAAACGGCTTGTACAAATCTTCGGTGATGGCGCTGGAGCACACCAGCAACTGGCAACTGAGCGTACTCATCACCGCCGCCAGAATCGCGGACAGCAATATGCCAGCAATCCACGGGTTAAACAGCAGACGCGCCAGTTCGATGAAGACGCGCTCACCGTTTTGAGCAACGTTGCCCGCCTGATCAGGGTTACCCGTGAAGTAGGCAATACCGAAGAATCCGACGGTGACGGCACCGGCCAGACAGAGCACCATCCAGGTCATACTGATTCGACGGGCATTGCGGATGGTGTGGTGTGAATCGGCTGCCATAAAGCGTGCCAGAATATGCGGCTGACCGAAATACCCCAGCCCCCACCCCAGCAACGACAGAATCGCGACGGTGTTCAACCCCTTGAACATGTCCAGATTCGCCGGGTTTTTGCTTTCAATGACCGCCAGTGACGGTGCGATACCGCCAACCGACAGAATGACGATCACCGGCGTCAGGATCAGCGCGAAAATCATCAGGCTGGCCTGCACGGTGTCAGTCCAGCTAACGGCCAGATAGCCGCCGATAAAGGTATAGGCAATGGTCGCTGCCGCACCGGCCCACAACGCGGTGTCGTAGCTCATGCCGAAGGTACTTTCGAACAGACGGGCACCCGCCACAATGCCGGAAGCGCAATAAATGGTGAAAAACACCAGGATCACCAGCGCGGAAATGACCCGCAGCAGTTTGCTTTTATCTTCAAAGCGGTGGCTGAAGTAATCCGGCAGCGTCAGCGCGTTATGGTTAACCTCGGTATGTACCCGCAGGCGTCCGGCGACCCAGGTCCAGTTCAGGTAAGCGCCGATGGTCAGGCCAATCGCTATCCAGCTTTCCGAGATACCTGACAAAAAGACGGCCCCCGGCAGCCCCATCAGCAGCCAGCCGCTCATGTCGGAGGCCCCGGCAGATAACGCCGTGACCACACTCCCCATACGACGTCCACCCAGAATATAGTCGCCAAAATTGTGGGTGGCGCGATAGGCCATCAGGCCGATCAACACCATCCCGAAGATGTACACCAGAAAGGTCACCAGCAATGGTGTGCTCATCGTCGTCATTATTTTCTCCATTGTGATGCGATCCGTCAGTCCTGCGCTCCGGTAGGCCGGGCACTGTCCGGCTTGCCGGAACGGATTCGCGATAATAGTTGCTACAGGTTGCACCTTTCAACTGATGGCTGGCTAAAGCGACATGCCAACGTGGCTGGCATTGCCAATAAAGCCTGCGATCATTCAGAAGAATGGGCGGCAATAGGGTGAAAAGCGTAGTTTATTAACAAGGTTGCACAAAGTTGCAACATGCCGGATAGTAGCTTTGCTTTCCAACATCACTTTCTTATACCCGTCATACATCAGGTTGCCGGTACGTTGGCTTTCTTCCTCGCCTTTGGGGCCAACGCGATCGTTTTGTTCTGCAACTCGATGTATTGAGGGCGCACAACAGGAGCGGATATGGGCACCACGACTATGGGCGTCAAGCTCGACGAGGCCACGCGTGAGCGTCTTAAAGCCGCGGCGCAGCGCATCGATCGCACGCCGCACTGGCTGATTAAACAGGCCATTTTCAGCTATCTCGAACGCCTTGAAAGTGGTGCCGACACGCCTGAAATTCCTCAGCCGGTCGGGCAAGACCCGAGTGAGGCGGCAGAGATTATGCCGCAATCGCCACAAGAAGAAACCCACCAGCCGTTTTTGGACTTCGCAGAGCAGGTGTTGCCGCAGTCGGTGCTACGTTCAGCGATCACGGCGGCGTACCGTCGGCCGGAAACAGAGATGATACCGATGTTGCTGGAACAAGCGCGTATGCCAGAGGCGATGTCGCACGCTGCCAGCGTGCTGGCGGCCCGTCTGGCGGCGACGTTGCGCCAGCAGAAAAACAGCGGCGGCCGGGCAGGCATGGTACAGAGCCTGTTGCAGGAATTTTCGCTGTCATCGCAGGAGGGCGTGGCGTTGATGTGTCTGGCGGAGGCGCTGTTGCGTATTCCGGATAAACCGACGCGGGACGCACTGATTCGCGACAAAATCAGTACCGGTAACTGGCAGTCACACGTTGGGCGTAGTACCTCGTTGTTCGTCAACGCTGCGGCCTGGGGGCTACTGGTGACCGGCAAACTGGTGTCGACCCACAATGAATCTCATCTCTCCGGTGCGTTGAACCGTATCATCGCCAAAAGCGGTGAGCCGCTGGTGCGTAAAGGCGTGGACATGGCGATGCGGTTGATGGGCGAGCAGTTCGTCACCGGGGAAACCATCGCCGAAGCGCTGGCGAATGCCCGCAAGCTGGAGGCGCGAGGCTTCCGCTATTCCTATGACATGCTGGGCGAAGCGGCGATGACCGGTGATGACGCCACGGCGTATCTGGCATCCTATCAGCAGGCCATTCACGCGATTGGTAAAGCCGCCTGCGGGCGTGGTATTTACGAAGGGCCGGGGATTTCCATCAAACTCTCGGCGTTGCACCCGCGCTATAGCCGGGCGCAGTACGAGCGCGTGATGGATGAGTTGTATCCGCGCCTGCTGTCGTTAACGCTGTTGGCCCGGCACTACGATATCGGCATTAACATTGATGCCGAAGAAGCGGACAGGCTGGAACTGTCTCTCGACCTGCTCGAACGGTTGTGTTTTGAACCCCAACTGGCGGGGTGGAATGGCATCGGTTTCGTGATCCAGGCTTATCAGAAGCGCTGTCCCTTTGTGATTGACGCGATTATCGACCTGGCGCGTCGTAGCCAGCGGCGACTGATGGTGCGGCTGGTGAAAGGCGCTTACTGGGATAGCGAAGTCAAGCGCGCTCAGGTGGATGGACTGGAAGGCTACCCGGTCTATACCCGCAAGCTGTACACCGATATTTCCTATCTGGCGTGTGCCCGTCGCCTGCTGGCGGTGCCGAACCTGATTTACCCGCAGTTTGCCACCCACAATGCCCATACGCTCAGCGCCATCTACCATCTGGCAGGCAACAATTACTACCCCGGCCAATATGAATTCCAGTGCTTGCACGGCATGGGGGAACCGTTGTACGAGCAGGTGGTGGGTAAGGTGGCGGACGGAAAACTGAACCGTCCATGCCGGATTTACGCCCCAGTTGGCACCCATGAAACCCTGCTGGCCTATCTGGTGCGCCGTTTGCTGGAAAATGGTGCCAATACCTCGTTTGTTAACCGGATTGCCGACCCGTCGGTGGCACTGGAAACATTGGTGGCTGACCCGGTCAGGGAAGCGGAAGCACTGGCAGTGCGGGATGGACAGGTTGGGCTGCCGCATCCGCGTATTCCGTTGCCGCGTGCGCTGTATGGCAATGGGCGACGCAACGCCAGCGGGCTGGATTTATCCAGCGAGCATCGGCTGGCGTCGTTATCCAGTGCGCTGCTAAGCGGTGCCGCCCGACCCTGGCAGGCACAGCCGATACTGGCTGTCGACGGCGATGTCGGCGGTGAGGCCCGGCCGGTCGTTAACCCGGCTGAGCCGCGTGATGTGGTGGGCTACGTGCGTGAGGCGCAGCCCCAGGAGGTCATGCTGGCGCTGGAGCAGGCAGCCAGCGCCGGTGATATCTGGTTCGCTACGCCCGCCACCGAACGGGCGGCTATCCTGTCGCGGGCGGCCGACCTGCTGGAAAACCAGCAACAACAGCTGTTGGGATTGCTGGTACGGGAGGCAGGCAAAACGCTGGTGAATGCGGTGGCGGAAGTCCGAGAAGCCGTGGATTTCTTGCGTTATTACGCCGCATTGGTGCGTGAGACATTCAACAATCATGATTACCGCCCACTGGGGCCGGTGGTGTGCATCAGCCCGTGGAATTTCCCGCTCGCTATTTTTACCGGGCAGGTGGCGGCGGCGCTGGCGGCGGGTAACAGCGTACTGGCTAAACCAGCGGAGCAGACGCCGCTGATTGCGGCACAGGCGGTGCAGATACTGCATGAGGCTGGGGTGCCGGTCGGGGCGCTGCAATTGTTGCCGGGGAATGGCGAAACCGTGGGCGCGGCACTGGTGCGTGACGAGCGGGTACGTGGGGTCATGTTTACCGGTTCTACTGCTGTCGCCTCTCAGTTACAACGCATGCTGGCTGGACGGCTCGACCCGCAAGGGCGTACCACGCCGCTCATCGCTGAAACCGGCGGTATCAACGCGATGATTGTTGATTCGTCGGCGCTGACCGAACAGGTGGTGGCGGATGTGATGACGTCGGCGTTTGATAGCGCCGGTCAACGTTGTTCGGCGTTGCGGCTGTTGTGTGTGCAGGAGGAAGTCGCGGAGAAAACGCTGACGATGCTACGCGGGGCGATGGCGGAGTACCGCATGGGGAACCCGGAGCGGCTTTCCACCGATGTCGGGCCGCTGATCGATGGCGATGCGAAACAGCGGATTGGTCACCATATTCACACGATGAGGGCCAAAGGGCGGCCGGTATTTCAGGCCACCTGGACGAATAGCCGGGATGAGGCGGAATGGGGACACGGGTATTTTATTCCCCCGACGCTGATTGAGCTGGACAGTGTGGAAGAGCTGCAACAGGAGGTGTTCGGTCCGGTGCTGCATGTGGTGCGTTATTCCCGCCATCAACTGGAGACATTGATTCGACACATCAACGTGGCCGGTTACGGCCTCACGCTGGGTCTGCATACCCGTATCGATGAAACCATCGCACGGGTGACGGGGCTGGCGAAGGTGGGCAATCTGTATGTGAACCGCAATATGGTCGGTGCGGTGGTCGGTGTACAGCCGTTTGGCGGTGAGGGTTTATCCGGTACCGGGCCCAAAGCCGGTGGGCCGCTTTATCTGCACCGGTTGCTGTCGCATCGCCCGGATGATGCCGCAACGCAGATATTCACCCATCAGGACAACGAACGCCCGGCCGACTTCACCGCACGCCAGACACTGCTGGCCGGATTACAGGCGCTGGAAACCTGGGCGCGGCAAACGCAGCGTAACGCGCTGGTGTCTTGTTGCCAGCGTTATGCCGGGCTGACGCAAAGTGGCACCATCCGGGTATTACCCGGCCCGACCGGCGAGCGTAATACCTATACGTTGTTGCCGCGAGAGCAGGTGCTGTGTGTGGCGGATAATGACGATGACGCGCTGGTGCAACTGGCGGCGGTGCTGGCGGTGGGCAGCCGGGCGTTGTGGTGTGAAACGCCGGAGCGACAGGCGCTGTATCGGCACCTGCCTGAACCGGTACAGGCACGGCTGGTATTCTGCCGTGATGGCATAACGGACGGCAGCCGGTTTGACGCGGTGATTTTCCACGGTGATGCCGATCAGTTGCGTCAGCTTAGCGAACAGTTAGCGCAACGCGATGGGGCGATTGTCGGTGTGCAGGGGCTGTCCCGTGGCGAAACTGACATTGTGCTGGAACGGTTGCTGATCGAGCGCTCGCTCAGTATTAACACCGCTGCCGCGGGCGGCAACGCCAGCCTGATGACGATTGGATAATAGAATGTCTGTAGAGGCGGCTCTCGCCGCCTCTACTCCCGTTAGTTCCGGTACAACACCTTGATAATGTGGTAGCCGAACTGGGTTTTGACCGGGCCGAAGGGTTTGAGCAGCTCGCAGGAAAACACCGCCTTGTCAAAGTCCGGAACCATGTCGCCTTTACGGAATTCGCCTAAGTCGCCGCCATTACGCTTTGACGGGCAGGTCGAGTGTTTTTTTGCTAACTGCTGAAAGTCCGCTCCCTTCTCGAGTTGAGCCAAAATGTCGGTGGCCTGCTGTTCGGTATCCACCAGAATGTGCAATGCTGCTGCGGTATTTGCCATAGTACGCTCCTTGAGCAAAGGGAAAGCCGATGTTACCAGTCACAGCCTAGCATCCCCTTGTGACGAAAGGAAATGCGGCGCGTGTTCCTGTTTGGGGAAGGAGGGCTCGCGCCGGTCCGGACTTTTGCTACAATCCTGTTCTGTTACAATCCCCTTCCGTTTGAACGTCGAGCACGAAACATCATGCGCATGAATCCCAGCCAACAACACGCCGTTGAATTTGTGACCGGTCCCTGTCTGGTCCTGGCCGGGGCGGGATCCGGCAAAACGCGAGTGATTACCCAAAAAATCGCCCATCTTATCCGGGGCTGCGGCTATCAGGCCCGCCATATTGCAGCGGTGACCTTCACCAATAAAGCGGCTCGGGAGATGAAAGAGCGTGTGGCGCAAACACTGGGGCGTAAGGAAACCCGTGGTTTGCTGATTGCGACCTTCCATACGTTGGGGCTTGAGATCATCAAGCGTGAGTACGCGGCGTTGGGCATGAAGTCTAACTTCTCGCTGTTTGACGATCAGGATCAGCTGGCGCTGTTAAAAGAGCTGACGGAGTTGTGGCTGCAAAACGACAAAGACTTACTGCAACAGCTCGTGTCTGCCTTGTCCAACTGGAAAAACGACCTGATTGACCCCGCACAGGCAGCAGCACTGGCGCGCTCAGAGCGGGACCGGTTGTTTGCGCATTGCTACCGGCTGTATGACGAGCATCTGCGGGCCTGCAACGTGTTGGATTTTGATGACCTGATCCTGCTGCCGACGTTGCTGCTTAAACGCAATGAAGAGGTGCGTGAACGCTGGCAGAACCGCCTGCGTTATTTGCTGGTGGATGAGTATCAGGATACCAACACCAGCCAGTACGAACTGGTGAAGTTACTGGTAGGCAGTCGGGCGCGCTTTACCGTGGTGGGCGACGACGACCAGTCGATTTACTCCTGGCGCGGTGCTCGCCCGCAAAACTTGTCGCTGTTGCAGCAGGACTTTCCGCAATTGCAGGTTGTCAAGCTGGAGCAGAATTACCGTTCGTCCGGGCGTATTCTCAAGGCCGCGAATATTCTTATCGCCAACAACCCGCACGTGTTCGAAAAGCGACTGTATTCCGAGCTGGGATATGGTGAAGAGCTTAAAATCATCACCGCCAATAACGAAGATCATGAAGCGGAGCGGGTAGTAGGCGAGCTGATTGCCCATCACTTTATCCGCAAAACCCAGTATGGTGACTACGCCATTCTTTATCGCGGTAACCACCAGTCCCGGTTGTTCGAAAAAGTGTTGATGCAAAACCGCATCCCTTATCGCATTTCCGGCGGTGCGTCGTTTTTCTCTCGCCCGGAAATCAAAGACCTGCTGGCTTACTTACGCGTGCTGACTAACCCGGAAGACGACAGCGCATTCTTGCGTATCGTGAATACCCCCAAGCGTGAAATCGGCCCGGCGACACTGCAAAAGCTCGGCGAGTGGGCCAGGCAGCGCAACCGTAGCCTGTTTAACGCCAGCTTCGATATGGGGCTGAGCCAGACCCTGAGCGGACGTGGGCTGGAGTCATTGCAGCGTTTCACGCAGTGGATCGGTGACATTGCCCGACTGGCGGAACAGGAACCGGTGAAAGCGGTACGTGATTTGATCCACGGGCTGGATTACGAAAGCTGGTTGTATGAAACCTCACCCAGTCCGAAAGCAGCAGAAATGCGCATGAAAAACGTCAATACGCTGTTTACCTGGATGACGGAAATGCTGGAGGGCAGCGATTTGGATGAACCGATGACGCTGACCCAGGTCGTCACCCGGTTTACCCTGCGCGATATGATGGAACGTAACGAGGCCGAAGAAGAACTGGATCAGGTGCAACTGATGACGCTGCACGCCTCCAAAGGGCTGGAGTTCCCTTACGTGTATCTGGTCGGCATGGAAGAAGGGGTGTTACCGCACCAGACCAGCATTGATGAAGACAATGTCGACGAGGAGCGCCGTCTGGCCTATGTGGGCATTACCCGGGCACAGAAAGAACTGACGTTTACCTTGTGCCGCGAACGTCGGCAATACGGTGAGTTGATTCGCCCAGAACCGAGTCGTTTCCTGCTGGAATTGCCGCAGGATGATGTGATGTGGGAAACCGAACGCAAAGTCGTCAGCCCACAGGAGCGGATGCAAAAAGGGCAGAACCATCTGGCCAATCTGCGCGCCCAACTGGCGAAGGCCAGAGACAAAGACTAACTCGGGAAGAAAAGACTAACGCGCGAAGAAAAAACTAACGCGGGAAACGATGCCGGGCGCGATGGCCCGGCATGTTTAGGCTAACGGTCATGGTGTGACGGTTTTACCGTCTACGGTCACGTTTTTCACCGTACCGAATTTCCACGGTGAAGACCCGCTACGCAGGTTGCTGAACGTCAGGTTATTGAACTGGCTGTCGCTCAGGTCGCTGATTGACGTCGCGCTGACACCGCTGAGTTTCATATTGCTGAAAGTAAACTGGCTGTGCCAGATGTCTTTGCTGCTGTCACCGCTGATTTCAATCGATGGGCTTGACCCGGTGCTGTCCTGCACGGTGATGTTTTTGACGGTGAAGTCATAAAAACGTGCCGGTACCGTGGCAGGGGTATAATCGGTGGTGCCGTTGTTGTCAGCGTAACTTAACGTCACGATAACCACCTGTTTGGCCAGATTTTTCAGCGCACTGTTACGGAAGATGATGCCATGCGCCCCACCACCGATGGCCGGGGCGCTTTTGGCACGCAGGCCGATATCGCTTTGGCTTATCACGTTGTTTTCCGCCAGTACATCGACGATGCCGGCACCGGTATGGCTACCCAGTACGACCGCGCCGTGCCCATGACGGAAATAGTTATTGAATAGCCAGGCGTTTTGCGTCGGCTCCTGGTGTTGCGCAGACTGCCCCATACCGGCGGCGAAGTTGATACTGTCGTCTCCGGTGTCAAATACGCTGTTGAACACCATGATATTCTGGCTGTTGCCAAATTCGACACCGTCGCCATTGTTGGCATTGAATGTCTGATGGGTGACGCCATTTTCCACCACATTTTGGCTTTCCAGGAACATCACGCCATGGTTGGCCGGGTTGCGGATGGTCACATCAGCGATGTAGGCGTTTTTGACGCCGCGCAGGGTGATGAGGCTTGAACGGCGCTGGCTGTAGGCGGTTTTGGTATCCATGCCGGTAGCGGTGGCCGCAGCAACCTGGTTTTTAGCCAGAATACCGTCTTTGCTCACCTTGCTGTTATCACTCTTCACATACTGCGGCAGGCTGTTGCCCAGTTCATCTTTGGCGTCTGTGCCGCGTTTCCAGCCGTTGCCGTCGATAACACCTTTACCGACGATACGAATGTTTGTGAATGTCCCAACGGCTGAACTGTTTTTGTCGATGGCGTTGATAAGCGAGGCCGGCCGCATCTGGGATGAATAACTGTAAATCTTATAGGCATCCGGGTAATCCGCCGCGTTATCCGAACCTAATAGCGTCGCACCCTGCAACAGATTCAGGGTCATGTCGCTTTTCAGCCACAATGCACCTGTCTTGAAAACGCCGGCCGGGACGTCGATGCGGCAGCCGCTTGGGCAGGCGTTGATCACCTTTTGTATCGCGCTGGTATTGAGCGTGGTGCCGTCGCCTTTTGCACCGTACTGTGTAATGTTGATGACTGTCGGCGTGGCGGTGGTGGTGGCGGTGACCGCGTTACTGTCTGTGGACGTTGTACCGTCGGCATAGACGGCCCGGACGGTGAACTGGTAGTCAGTGTTGGCTTTCAGTCCGTCGATTTTGGCGTTTTGTACCACAATGCGATGGTGAAAACTGGCCGTGTCATTTTTGTAAAACGCACTGATGTACGGTTTCGCTGGCGAGTTCTTGTCGTTATTTTGGCTGGCGAGTCCAATCAACTGGCCGTTCTGGTAAATCTGGTAATCGGTGATATTGGAGGTGTCTTCTGGCGCGTCCCACACCAGTACCACACTGTGGTCATCGTTAGATAACGTCGGCACCTGTAGCTTTTGCGGGACTTGAGCAGTACTGGCGATGGCCAGCGCCGGGAGACTGATCAGGCAGGCCGACACCATCGACGCCAGAGTATGGCGCCGGAAAAATATGAGCGTTTTCATCCTTGTTCCTTCATTGTGTTTATTTCAAAAATGCGCAATGACGTCAGAAATCGTATTGACGTCAGATTCAGGCAGTAGTCTGTATTTGGTCCAGGTACAGCATGGCTTCCAAAAAGAAACGGTGTTTTATAAAAATACATCCCGTATTCCTTTTTTCCCCGGAAGCGATCACAAACCTAGTCGAGGGGATAAAAAAAAGGGGTAACCAATTGTTACCCCTTTTTGCTGTCAGACAGTGTGTTCTTCGATGAGAAGTGGCCAGTGCACGTAGCTTTGCCACAGGCTTTCCTGCGACAGGGTTTCGGCCCGCAGAGGATGTTGATCAAGCCAGCCCGCTGGCAGAATGACGCGCAGGCTATCGCCTTCTACACGCAGGCGCACTGCTGGTAGGGTGTCGTCGCGTCGGCGGCTGGCAAAGATAATCGCCAGTCGCAGCAGGCGACATAACCGCTGTGCCAGAGTAACCGGCAAGGCGTTTTGCTGAGTAAGGGGGATAGGGTCGATGGTGTTGCTTTGGTTTTGTAACAGTGTCGCCAGCAATTTTTTCTGTGCCGGTGTGAAGCCCGGCAAATCGCTGTTGCGAACCAGATAGGCCGCATGCTGCGGTGCCTGACGGAAATCAACACTCAGGCCGATTTCGTGAATCAGACAGGCGCTAGCCAGTAATTCCCGACATCGGCCATCTAACTGCCAGTCCCGGGCGACCTGCTGCAAAAAATTATCCGCCAGCAGCCTGACCCGTTGCGCCTGTTCGCTATCCAGCAGGTAACGGCGTTGCAGGTTTTTCAGGGTACGGTGGCGGATATCCTGCTCAATCGGCAAATGCAACATGCCGTAGACCAGTCCTTCGCGCAGCGCACCACCTGCCAACGTCATGGAGTCGATATCCAGTTCCTGAAAAATAGCCAACAGGATGGATAGACCGCTGGGAAATACCAACGCACGCTCCAGCGTAAGGCCTTCAATTTCCAGCTCTTCCAGCTTACTGCACTGGATGGCGCGTTGTTTAAGCTGGCGCAACTTACCGAGGGTGATGTATTCATCCATCCCCTGCGCCACCATGATTTCCTGTAACGCTTGTACTGTGCCCGACGCGCCGACACAAATTTGCCAGCCCTGCTGACGCAAAATGTCTTTTACCGGCTGTAACATTTCTCGGGCTGCCTGTTCGGCCCGCTCAAAATGCGCCAGGGTCAGATCGCGATCGGTAAAATACCGCTCCAGCCAGGTCACGCAACCCATCGGCAGGCTGAAGAGTTGGGTATGACGGGCACCGGTACCGGTCGCCAGTTCGGTACTGCCGCCGCCGATATCCACCACTAGCCGTTGTTCTGGCCCACCGGTGGTATGGGCGACGCCCTGATAGATGAGCCGAGCTTCTTCTTCACCGCTGATCACCTGAATCGGCAGGCCCAGAATCTGTTGGGCCCGTTCCAGGAATTCATCCGCGTTGGTGGCCAGCCGTAATGTGGCGGTCGCCACGACTCGCACCTGTTGTGGCGGAATGTCCTGCAGCCGTTCGGAGAATAGCGCCAGACATTGCCAGCCGCGCTGCATGGCTTCCGGCGAGAGGCGGTTATTCGCGTCCAGTCCGGCAGCCAGTCTGACTTTCCGTTTGATGCGAGCCAGCGTCTGCACACTGCCTGCCACCTCACGCACCACCAGCATATGAAAGCTGTTGGACCCTAAATCGATTGCGGCATAAAGAGAAGAAGCGCTCAGCATCGGCAACTTAACCCGGTCGTTTTCGATTGTTACGAGGCGCACCGCTGCGGCGAGGCGCGCCGGGACGGCGAGGGCCACCACTGGTGCGTGGACGGCTCAGGCGCTTAGGCTCAGGCAATCCGGTCATCAGCGCTTCGCTGTTGTATTTGCTCACCGGGATACGATGGCCGATATAGTCTTCAATGGCTGGCAGATTCAGCGCGTATTCTTCACAGGCCAGGCTGATAGAGAAGCCGCTGGCACCCGCACGCCCGGTACGGCCGATGCGATGGACGTAATCCTCGCAATCGTCAGGCAGGTCGTAGTTGAATACGTGGGTGACTAACGGAATGTGCAAGCCGCGTGCTGCCACATCGGTGGCAACCAGAATATCCAGGTTACCCTGGGTGAATTCTTCCAGAATGCGTAGCCGTTTTTTCTGCGCTACGTCGCCGGTCAGCAGCCCGACACGATGACCATCCGCCGCCAGGTGGCCCCAAATCTCTTCACAACGGTGCTTGGTGTTAGCGAAGATGATGCAGCGATCTGGCCACTCTTCTTCAATCAACGTTTGCAGCAGGCGCATCTTCTCTTCATTGGAAGGGTAGAACAGCTCTTCCTTGATGCGATGACCGGTTTTCTGCTCCGGCTCCACTTCAACGTATTCGGCGTTGTTCATCTGTTCGAACGCCAGCTCGCGCACGCGATAGGATAAGGTGGCAGAAAACAGCATGTTCAGACGCTGATTAGCCGGCGGCATGCGGCGGAATAACCAGCGGATATCCTTGATAAAGCCGAGATCGTACATACGATCGGCTTCATCCAGCACCACGACCTGGATGGCACCCATGTGGATATGGTTTTGTTTGGTGTAATCGATTAAACGACCGGTGGTACCGATCAGAATATCGACGCCGTCTTCCAGTACTTTTAGCTGCTTGTCGTAGCCGTCGCCACCGTAAGCCAGCCCCAATCGCAGACCGGTGGCTTTCGCCAGCGCTTCAGCATCGGTATGGATCTGCACCGCCAGTTCACGGGTCGGCGCCATAATCAGGGCGCGGGGTTGATTGGTCTGGCGTTCAGCGGGAGCGGGGTGGGTCAGCAAATAATGAAATGTAGACGCCAGAAACGCCAGCGTCTTGCCTGTTCCGGTTTGCGCTTGTCCCGCCACGTCACGGCCCGACAGCGTTAGCGGCAACGCCAGCGCCTGAATGGGCGTGCAGTTATGAAAGCCTTTACTTTCAAGAGCTTCAATAACCTGCGGATGCAGTGCGAAGTCGGAAAACTTCTGTTCGGTTAAGTGTGTTTTGCTCATAGCGTGGTAGAATATCAGTTAACTATTGCTTTACGAAAGCGTATCCAGTGAAATAAAGTCAACCTCATAGTTGGTTAATGCTACACCAACTGGGTAGAGATAATCCTGCGGAGTAAAACATGAGCGATAAAATTATTCATCTGACGGACGACAGCTTCGAGACAGACGTACTGCAGTCTGAACATGTGACACTGGTTGATTTCTGGGCTGACTGGTGTGGTCCTTGTAAAATGATTGCTCCGATTCTGGATGAGATCGCCGACGAGTATGAAGGTAAACTGACCATCGCCAAGCTCAACATCGATGACAACCCGGCTACCGCACCGAAATACGGTATTCGTGGTATCCCGACGCTGCTGCTGTTTAAAAACGGCGAAGTGGCGGCGACCAAAGTCGGTGCGTTGTCCAAAGGGCAACTGAAAGAGTTCCTGAACGCCAATCTGTAATCCGTCCTACTGGCTTTCCTGGGCGACAGCGGGGTGATGAGATTTTCTCATTCTGACCGCTGGACGCCCACCGGGAAGCGTGCTAGATTCGTCAATACTGCATATCGTACTTACCTTAGTTTAAGCCATTAGGCTTGAGCCTGAAGTTAGAATCTAAAGTTTTATCCCATGTCAGGTTTGGAAATCATTAATTTTCATCATGTTAGTGTCCAGTCTGGCAATCTGACAGTTTTACATTAATTAGTTTTACGGTGTCTTCGACCTCTTGCCATGAGTGTGCGTAGCGTCAGTGCGATTAAGCCTGAGCAACACAGTGTCTGGTGATTGAAGGCTGTTAAGCGGCATGGATGTTCCTGCCATACCATTCACGTTAATAGTTCGAGATTTACCCCGAGTTTAAGAACCCACCATTATGAATCTTACCGAATTAAAAAATACGCCAGTGTCTGAGTTAATTACTCTTGGCGAAAATATGGGGCTGGAGAATCTGGCTCGCATGCGTAAACAGGATATTATTTTCGCTATCCTCAAGCAGCACGCGAAAAGTGGTGAAGATATCTTTGGCGATGGCGTACTGGAAATATTGCAGGATGGTTTTGGTTTCCTCCGCTCCGCAGACAGTTCCTACCTCGCCGGCCCTGATGATATCTACGTTTCCCCCAGCCAAATCCGACGCTTCAACCTCCGCACTGGTGACACCATTTCCGGTAAGATTCGTCCTCCGAAAGAGGGTGAACGCTATTTCGCGCTGTTGAAGGTCAATGAAGTCAACTACGACAAACCGGAAAATGCCCGCAGCAAGATCCTGTTTGAGAACCTGACGCCACTGCATGCTAATTCGCGTCTGCGTATGGAGCGTGGCAACGGTTCTACCGAAGACCTGACCGCCCGTGTGCTGGACCTGGCCTCCCCTATCGGTCGTGGACAGCGTGGTCTGATTGTTGCGCCGCCGAAAGCCGGTAAAACCATGCTGCTGCAAAACATTGCCCAGAGCATCGCTTACAACCATCCGGATTGCGTGCTGATGGTGCTGCTGATTGACGAACGTCCGGAAGAAGTGACGGAAATGCAGCGTCTGGTGAAAGGGGAAGTGGTGGCGTCGACGTTCGACGAACCTGCCTCTCGCCACGTTCAGGTCGCCGAAATGGTGATTGAGAAAGCCAAGCGTCTGGTTGAACATAAGAAAGACGTGATTATCCTGCTGGACTCTATCACCCGTCTGGCGCGTGCCTACAACACCGTGGTACCGGCATCCGGTAAAGTCCTGACCGGTGGTGTGGATGCTAACGCCCTGCATCGTCCGAAGCGTTTCTTCGGTGCGGCCCGTAACGTTGAAGAGGGCGGCAGCCTGACCATCATCGCTACCGCGCTGATCGATACCGGCTCGAAGATGGACGAAGTGATTTACGAAGAATTTAAGGGCACCGGTAACATGGAACTGCACCTGTCTCGTAAGATTGCGGAGAAACGTGTGTTCCCGGCGATTGATTACAACCGCTCCGGTACCCGTAAGGAAGAGCTGTTGACCACGTCTGAAGAGCTGCAGAAGATGTGGATTCTGCGCAAGATTATCCACCCGATGGGGGAAATCGACGCGATGGAGTTCCTGATCAACAAACTGGCGATGACCAAAACCAACGACGAATTCTTCGATATGATGAAACGGTCGTAACCGGTTTTCCCTGTAACGGGTTATGCCATCAAACAAAACGCCACGAATCCGTGGCGTTTTTTGTTGTCTATAGAAAACCCCCAGCTAGGCTGGGGGTTCCGTAAAGCTTCCAGCTTTGGGGCGGATATAAAAACCCCTTTTGATTTGTTAAAACACCTTGCGGTCTGGCAACTGCAATGGTCAAACAAGAAATCAAAAGGGGGTCCCAATGGGGGACGAAAAGAGCTTAGCGCACACTCGCTGGAACTGTAAATATCACATAGTTTTCGCACCCAAATACCGAAGACAGGTCTTCTACGGTGAGAAACGGCGTGTAGTAGGGAGTATCTTAAGAAAGCTGTGTGAATGGAAAAATGTGCAGATTCTGGAAGCAGAGTGCTGTGCTGATCACATACATATGCTTGTGGAGATCCCGCCGAAGATGAGTGTATCGAGCTTCATGGGGTATCTGAAAGGCAAAAGTAGCCTGATGCTCTATGAACAATTTGGTGATCTGAAATTCAAATATAGGAACAGGGAGTTTTGGTGCCGAGGGTATTATGTAGATACGGTGGGTAAAAATACATCGAAGATCCGGGACTACATAAAGCACCAACTGGAGCAGGATAAACTGGGCGAGCAGTTATCAATCCCGTATCCAGGTAGCCCGTTTACGGGCCGTAAGTAACGGATTTGGATGCAAATGTCAGATTGCGATGCGCCTGTTAGGGCGCGGCTGGTAACAGAGCCTTATAGGCGCATATGAAAAACCTCCGGCTATGCCGGAGGATATTTATTTTTTTGTTTCCGGGTGAATGACCGGGTGGGCAATGACCGGTTGAGCCGGGTCAATGCGCCCAGCGCGCCCTGGTTAGCGCCGGGGTTTTACTGGATATCGTCCGGGCGGCAGCCTGAGACAGCGGGTCAGTCACCCCTGATAGGGTGCCTTGATTACGCTGATTTATACGTGAGCCTCTTCCCCCGGGCATCGGTTCCACCATCGGACTCATCTCTCATCCATTATCCTCTATACACCCCTGCTGTTTTGTTCTGTGTGCATGAAAACATCTTCAGCGGACAGTGCTGTCCACCGACGAGTATTTATCGCTGATTTTAATATGCAAAATGGGGACATAAAAAAGCCCGCACATCGTGGGCGGGCTGGGTTGTTGTGTATTGTGTGGCGGTGATCAATGCAGTATTTGCGCCAGAAACGTTTGTGTGCGTTCTGAACGTGGGCTACCGAAGAAGATATCCGGCGGTGCTTGTTCAACGATCTCACCCTGATCCATAAAGATCACCCGGTTAGCTACCGTGCGAGCGAAGCCCATTTCATGGGTAACGCACAGCATGGTCATACCATCTTCTGCCAGACCTAGCATGGTATCCAGCACCTCTTTGACCATCTCTGGATCCAGTGCGGATGTCGGCTCGTCAAACAACATGATTTTCGGTTTCATGCACAGTGAGCGGGCAATCGCAACACGCTGTTGCTGGCCGCCGGAAAGCTGGCCCGGATATTTATGGGCATGGGCGGCAATACGAACACGCTCCAGGTAATGCATTGCCAATGCTTCCGCTTCTTTTTTCGGCATATTACGCACCCAGCACGGGGCCAGCGTACAGTTTTGCAGAACCGTCAGATGCGGGAACAGGTTGAAATGCTGGAATACCATGCCGACTTCTGTTCTGACTTTCTCAATATTACGGCTGTCATGATTGAGTTCGATGCCGTCAACGACGATCCGACCTTGTTGGTGCTCTTCCAGATGGTTGATACAACGGATTGTGGTTGATTTGCCAGAGCCGGACGGCCCACATAACACGATACGCTCGCCTTGGCTGACCTGCAGGTTAATGTCTTTCAGTACATGGAACTGCCCATACCACTTATTCACATTTTCCAGTGTAATCATGTGGTTGGATGAAGATGTCAATGTGTCCTGGTTCATGGATAACCTCAATGGGACTTATGTCCAGTATCAAAACGTTTTTCTAAATGCTGGCTATAGCGCGACATGCTAAAGCAGAAGATCCAATAGATAATGGCGGCAAAAACATAGCCTTCTGTGGACATCCCCAGCCAGGCCGGGTCAACGGTTGCCTGCTGAATACTGCTAAACAGGTCGAACAAACCGATGATGATTACCAGACTGGTGTCTTTGAACAGGGCGATAATGGTGTTGACCAGACCGGGGATCACCATTTTCAGCGCCTGGGGCAGAATGACCAATCCCTGCATACGCCAGTATCCCAGTGCCAGAGATTGCGCTGCTTCATATTGTCCTTTCGGGAGTGCCTGTAAGCCGCCACGCACCACTTCTGCGACATACGCGGACTGGAAAAGAATTACCCCCACCAAGGCACGCAGTAGTTTGTCGATGTTGGTGCCTTCCGTCAGGAACAACGGCAGCATGACTGAGGACATGAACAGCACTGTGATCAGGGGAACGCCGCGCCAGAACTCGATGAAAATCACGCAGAGCCCACGTAGCACCGGCATGTTGGAACGTCGCCCTAATGCTAGCAATATCCCCAGCGGTAACGCACCTGCGATGCCGATCGCCGCGATGATAATAGTGAGTGTCAGACCACCCCACTGACGGGTTTCCACCCGACTCAGGCCACCAAAGCCGCCGAACAGCAACCACCAGGCAAGTAGCGGATAGACTACACACCAGATAGCGATATAACGGCCACGGCGCGGCAGATTACGCCAGAACATCGGCAGGATGCTGATCAACGCCAGTACCAGCGCGAAGTTAATGCGCCAGAGCTCTTCCCGTGGATAAAGCCCGTACATGAATTGCTCAAAACGAGCATGGACGAATACCCAGCAGGCACCATCACTGGTGCAGTCTGCACGGGTTGAACCAACCCAGTTGGCCTTGAAGATAGCCCAATTGAGTAACGGTGGGATCAGAGTCCACAGTAACCACAGGCAGACCAACGTCAACACGCTGTTGGTGACATTGGAGAACAGGTTCCGCCGCGCCCAGACGATGGCGTTGCTAATGGGCGTCGGATTGGATGGTGTGTGTGTTGTCATAGTCATCCTGTTCCTTTAACGCTCAATTAAGGCGATTTTCCGGTTATAGATGTTCATCAGTAATGAGATCAGCAGACTGATAATCAGGTAGACCGACATGGTGATGGCAATAGTCTCAATGGCTTGTCCGGTCTGGTTCAGTACCGTACCGGCGAACAGCGACACCATATCCGGGTAACCAATGGCAGCCGCCAGTGACGAGTTTTTCACGATGTTCAGATACTGACTGGTCAACGGCGGAATGATGACGCGCAGTGCCTGTGGCAGGATAACTTTGCGTAAGGTGACCGGTTTTGGCAGACCCAGCGACAGTGCCGCTTCATGCTGCCCGTGAGAAACAGACTGGATACCTGAGCGAATGATCTCGGCAATAAACGATGAGGTATACACCGATAACGCCAGCGCCAGCGCTGCCAGTTCCGGAATAAGCACCATGCCACCGCTAAAGTTAAATCCTTTCAGGACCGGGAAATCCCAGTGCAGTGCCCGGCCAAAAACCAGATGAGAGAGGCCCAGCAGTACCGCCAACATTGCGATAGGAATGGGCCAGTAGCGGCGTTGCTGACCGGTTAGCTCATGGTAGCGTTTATTCCGACGATGCAAGGCTATCGCACATCCCAGAGAGATGAGCAGCGCAAGCAAAGATGGGAGTGCGCCTGGGCCAAACTCCGCTGCTGGAATGTACAGGCCGCGGTTGCTGAGAAAAAAGGTATCGAACGCGTTGACTGCCTGACGAGGGCCGGGCAGATTGCGTAATACCGCGAAATACCAAAAGAAGATCTGCAGTAACGGTGGGATGTTACGAAACGTTTCGATATAAATCGTTGAAAGTTTACGCAGCAGCCAGTTATCAGACAGACGTGCCAGACCGACGATAAACCCCAGCAGTGAGGCGCAGATAATACAGATAGCTGAAACCAGCAATGTATTAAGCAGGCCAATAACAAAAACGCGGGCATAGGTGTCATCCTGATCGTAGTCAATCAGGTGCTGAACGATACCAAAGCCAGCGTTGTTATTTAAAAAGGCAAAACCTGATGTAATTCCACGCTGTGAGAGGTTAGTGACGGTATTGTGCAGCAGGTAAGCGGCGGCAACCACCACGATGATGACAGCAAGGATTTGATACAACCAGGCGCGCACCGCTGGATTAGTCAGTGATAAATCACCTTTCACGGTTGGGCGTTGCAGCATGTTGGAGCCTCAGTGACGGATAAAGCAAGGGCACGGCTGGTTCGCAGCACGTGCCCGTTTTTGCATCAGGAATTAACGAACAGCAGGGGCGTACTGGATACCGCCTTTGTTCCACAGTTCGTTCAGGCCGCGTTTGATTTTCAGCTCACTGCCCTGACCTACGTTACGCTCGAACACTTCACCGTAGTTACCGACCTGCTTAACGATTTTATACGCCCAGTCATTCGGCAATTTCAGATCTTTACCGAAGTTACCTTCTTTACCCAACAGGTGCGCCATGTCCGGAGTGGTCGGCTTGGCAGCCATCTGATCGACGTTTTGAGAGGTCACACCCATCTCTTCGGCGTCCAGCATGGCAAACAGTGTCCAGCGAACAATGGCAAACCAGTCTTCGTCACCACGACGTACAACCGGTCCCAACGGTTCTTTGGAGATCACTTCCGGCAACACGACGAAGTCGGCCGGTTTACCCAGTTTGATACGCAGGGCGTACAACTGAGACTGATCGGAAGCCAGCGTATCGCAACGGCCGGAGTCCAGTGCTTTGGCGCTTTCGTCAGAACGGTCAAAGGTCACCGGGGTGTACTTCATATTGTGGGTCTTGAAGTAGTCGGCTACGTTCAGCTCGGTGTCGGTACCGGCCTGGATACACACGGTGGCACCGTCCAGTTCTTTGGCGCTTTTCAGCCCGGCTTTGTTATGAGCGAGGAAGCCGATACCGTCGTAGTAGGTCACGCCGGTGAATAGCAGGCCCATGCTACCGTCACGGGATGAGGTCCAGGTGGTGTTACGGGACAGCACATCCACTTCGCCGGACTGCAGGGCGGTGAAACGCTCTTTAGCTGTCAGTGGGGTGTATTTGACTTTGTTGGCATCACCAAAAATGGCAGCTGCGACGCCACGGCAGACGTCAACATCGATGCCGGAGTATTTGCCGTTGGCATCGGCATACGAGAAACCAGGAAGCCCATCGCTGATACCACACTGTACGAAGCCTTTCTTCTGAATGGCATCAAGCGTTGCGCCCGCGTGTGCCTGATTGATGAAGGCAAACAGTGAAGCGCTGGCTACCAGCGTGGACATAATCACTTTTTTCATAATCATCGTATGTGCCTAATGTAATTGTAATGTGCTTGTTGTGTTGTGGCACAGTCATGGCTGCGCCTGCTCTGTCTGTCAGTGGGCCGGCATGATGAGCCGGACACCGTCATTAACAATAAGCAAAAACGGTGCCAGCTTGTCATGATGGTGAGATGGGCAGAAAACTAAATCCTATCCGTGGCGAATCGGGATAAATCGGTGGTATGGGGGGATAAAGCAAAGGCATAGGGTGCACCAAAATGGTGGAATTGTTCTCCTGTTGATCCAATTTGGTGCAACTTGTGTAAAAAACTGCGGTTAATGCGCTGCCGCTGCCTCAAGGAGAGCAATAGCCAGCGGTGGCGTTATCTGTTTTAGTGCAGCGCGTTCCGGCTGAAACAGGGTACCGACGAAAAAGGGATGATCGATGATTTCGATGGCACGAATATCGCCGTTGTCATCCACACCAGACACCCGGATGTCGGCTGCGGTGAACGCATCCCGAAACGCTTCATTAATGCCGTAGCGGCAACGGTAGCCTTCGGTGATCGCCTCACGGCCGTAGGCACGGGCGATACGTGAATCAGGCAACAGACGGATATCACCCTCTTTTTCCACCATTTCGCACTGTAGCGGGGTAATTACCGATCGGCCTTCCTGTGTGACTTCCGCGTTGTTGGCGTCGAGCCATCCCAGCGCATGGCGGGCATATTCCAGCAGGGCGTACTGGCAACCGCCACAGGTGCCCAGAAAGGGGATAGGCGTTTCGCGGGCAAACCGAATGGCTTGCAGTATATTGTCGTCGTGACGGTATGGGCTGGCAGGAACGCACCAAATTGCATCGAAGGCGTGAAGCTGTGCGATCGACAAGTGTTCACTGTCTATCCATTGGTAGTGCATCGTGAGATTTAACTGGCGGGCAGCAAGGGCAAGAGCAGGGGGAATTGCCTGATGGGCGGTGACGGTTGGGGTGTAATCACCTATCAGCGCGATATTGACAGTCTGTTTCATGACATTCTCCGGCTGGTAAAAAAGAAGGCTACGGGAAACCGGGGAAAATGTCGAGTTTGTCTGATGATGAGCGTGGCAGGCTGGACAGCCTGCCGAGCGAGGATTAATGCGCTATACGCTGATTAATGCACGATGTGACGTTGGTAGTATTTTTCCAGTCGCGTCTGCAATTTACTCAGTACCGTGCTGAACATCAGGTAGATGAGTGCGGCTTCGATATACAGGATGAGCGGTTCATAAGTAACCGAGACGATCCGTTGCGCGGCCAGAAACATTTCAGGCACCGTGATTACGGCGGCCAGTGAGGTATCTTTGACCAGTGAAATAAAGGTGTTAGCCAGCGGTGGCAGCGATACGAATACCGACTGCGGCACAATCAC
Source organism: Dickeya oryzae (assembly GCF_020406815.2). NCBI lineage: Bacteria > Pseudomonadati > Pseudomonadota > Gammaproteobacteria > Enterobacterales > Pectobacteriaceae > Dickeya > Dickeya oryzae. The sequence continues at coordinate 4,378,229 of NZ_CP162670.1, read as the reverse complement.
CCAGCGAATAGCCTGTGCGCCGCTCATACCCAGCGAATAGGCAGCGTTCCACTGACCTTTGGGTACGGAAAGAATCGCACCACGTACTATCTCTGAGCTATAGGCACCCACGTTCAGGCTAAAGCCAATCAGCGCGGCCGGAAAGGCATCCAGCGTGATACCGGCACTGGGCAAGCCATAGAAAATCAGAAAGAGCTGGACCAACAGCGGCGTACCGCGAATCACCCACACATAAAAGTCACAGATCTTTTTGAGCGGTGTGGCACCGTACAGGCGTAACAACGCCACCAATACGCCGATCATCAAACCGAGAATAAAGGAGAGAATCGCGAGAGGAACGGTGAAGGTCAGACCGGCGGAAAGCAGACTCCAGAAGGAGTCTGCCATAAGTTGTAGCCATGATGGCATATCTACAATAGCTCCGATATCAATGCATTATTTGGAAACGTCTTGTCCAAAGTATCGCACAGAAATCGTCTTATAGGTGCCGTCTGCTTTGATTTGATCCAATGCTTTATTGAGTGCATCAACCAGTTGTGGCTGGTCTTTGCGTACCAGAATGGCGGACGGATCGCCGCTTTCTGCGGTGGCGACCACTTTCACATTGGCGTCAGGTTTGTGTTTTTTGAAGTCCAGGAACGACAGGTTATCGTTCAGGGTCGCTTGCGCACGACCGCTCAGCACCAGCTCCAGCGACTGGTTAAAGCCATCGGTCGGGACGATTTCTGCACCGTAGCTGGTGGCCAGTTTGGAGTAGTTACTGGTCAGGCTTTGGGCTGATTTATGACCTTTCAGATCGTTGAACGATTTGATGCTGGTGTTATCACCCCGTACGATCAGCACGGATTTAGCATCAATGTACGGTTTGGAGAAGTCATATTTTACCTGGCGTTCTTTGGTGACACCCACCTGGTTGATGACGGCGTCATAACGTTTGGCGTCCACACCCGCGATAAGCCCATCCCAACGGCCTTCAACAAATTCTGCTTTTACGCCCAGTTTTTCTGCTACCGCACGGCCGACGTCTACATCGAAACCCACTAACTTGCCGGAGGCATCGTGGTAAGTGTAAGGCGCGTAAGTGCCTTCCGTACCGAATTTAATCACACCGGCGGCTTTGATAGCGCTAAGGTCGTCCTGTGCCTGAGCCAGTACGCTGGTAACCAGTAAAGCGCCGGTAAGTAATGCTAAGCGAGATTTTTTCATCATTGTTCCTGCCAGATATGGCTGTTGCCGTTGTGAGTCAGAAATGCTGCGAATTTACGTGATGTCGTGATGTTTGCCAAGTCCATAAAGACATGGCTTATATCTGCTATGAATATAGTGAGTACCTGTATTTTTTACCACAGCGTGTCACAGGTTGGTGTGACGGGCGGTCGTGATATACGGTGGTAACAATCGGTTGCCAGGCTGGTGCTTGCCCGCCGTAGTCTGTTGCCTGAGGAGGAGCTATGAAGCTCAGACTTGCCAGCTATAACGTCGAAAACCTGTTTCATCGTACCGCGATTCTTAACCTGCCGGACCCCCAGCAAAGCAGTGAACTGCTTGAAAAAGTACGCCAGCTACAAACACTGCTGGAAAATGATAACTATGACGATGCTTTGAAAGAGCGGGTTTTTACCCTGACCAGTAATCTCCAGCCTTATATCGACCTGCGCGTTGATGGCGGCTCGCTGGGTAGCTGGAAAAGTGAAGCTGGCAAGACCGGCTTTCGGATTAACAAAAGCTGCCGGGGACGAGGTGATTGGTTAGGCGAGCTGGTTTTTCGTTCCGAGGCATTTAGCGACCAGCAGCGAAAAAATACCGGGCTGGTAATCAACGCGTTGAAGGCTGACATCCTGTGCGCGGCCGAAGTGGAAAATATGGCGGTGCTGCATGATTTCAACCAGCAGATTCTGGCAGACCAGGCCTTTGCCCAGTATGTCATGATAGATAGCCCGAATGATCCGCGTGGTATTGATGTGGCCTGCCTGACGCGCCACCGCATTACCCAACTACGCACCCACATTTTTGATACCAGCGCGTCGTTTTCCCCGCTGTTTAGCCGTGATTGTCTGGAAGTGACGATCGATATTGGCCTGACGCAGCCGGTGCATGTGCTGTGTAACCACTTCAAAAGCCAGAACGGGCGTAACGATGAAGAACGCGAGCGGGCTGCCAGACGGCGGCACGCTCAGGCGGAGCGTGTGGCCGATATCGTACGCGGATACAACCTGCAGCAAGAGTATGTGGTGGTGATGGGGGACTTAAACGAGGATAGTGCCAACCCCTGGCACAGCCTGGCGCCGCTGTTTTCCGTGCCGGATTTACACCCGGTGGTCGATCCCGCTTTGCCGGAAACAGCACGCTATACCTATTACTTCTCCGGCGGTAAGCCTGGCGAGCGTTTGAACCAACTGGACTATATTTTCATTTCCACGCCGTTACATCAGGCAAAGGTCGACTGTGGCATTGAGCGGCGCGGTATCTATAACATCGATAAGATTGCCGCGAAAGAAGGGGCGGATCCGGTGACACCGTTCCCGACGGTGACCTCCTGGGAGACCGCCGCTTCGGATCACGCCGCTATCTGGGTGGAATGTGATCTGAACTGAGCAGGATGAGTACTGCGAAACCAACGGGCCCGCTGTTTGGCAGGCCCGTTGGTTTTTGTCAGTGTCGTCTGTGTGTTTTCTCTGTCAGTAAGGCTGTCCGATGTTGATGATAGTGCTGATGGTATCGCCAAAGAATGTCAGTCGACTCAGGAAGATACCCAGCAGCGCAATCACGACCGTTGCGACGGAAACGGCTGTTTTTTGCCGCTGGCAGGATAAGCCGAATGCAATGATAAAGCAGACTAACCCACTCCAGAAAAATGGCGATGACCCCCATTGCTCTGATGTCATACGCATGATCGTTCCGCCACTACGCCAGATTAACGGTGCGGCGATCAGCGCCAGAATCAGCAACGTTAATCCGTGACGCAGGGGCGAAATGGCCGATGTTTTATCCAGTAGCGGGAGAGCCGCCGCGCCCATCACCCAGGCCGTCAGCAAATATAAAATCATCGGGAGCCCATTGTTGATAGCGATCATCGCAGGTGCTGCGTAGGTCAGCCCCTGTACAATCACCAGCACGATCCCCATCACGGCGGCCGCTATCACCGTCACCTGTTTTCCATCAGTCAACAGTGCCAGTGCGATAGTGGCAGCAAAGAGTACTGCCGCCAGAATTTCCCGGCTAAGCCATGAATGCTTGAGATTGATAAAGGCGTTATAACCGTGCAACGGGTCTGCCAGATGGAAGGTCGCGCCAATCAATGACACGGCTAGCACCACGCCGGTGATGAACCAGGCTTTGCGTTGTGGCACCGCGTGATCGCACAGACGCCGCCAGGCCAAAAACAGTGCCATGCCAACAGCGGTTTGGCTTAATGATGTAAAGAAAACCAAAGGTAGCTCATAGTGTTCCATGATTATTCTCCAGCCTGTTTTGGCGTGCGAGGCATGATGAAACGCGTTCCGGGGTTCAGCGATGGCATAACCGGGTAACCCGGCGGGTATTGTACGGCGTTGGCGGGAACGGCCTGTTCGTCAAGGTCTATCATGGTTAATGCGCCCACCGGACAGGCTTCAACGCAGGCTGTCTGTAACCCCACATCCAACCGCTCATAGCACATGCTGCATTTTTCGGCTTTGTGGGTGACCTCGTTGAATTTAGGGGCACCGTAGGGGCAGCTGCGCAGGCAGTTTTTGCAACCGATGCAGCGCGCCGGGTCGTGCACCACAATGCCGTCTTCACGCTTGGTATAGGCTTCGACCGGGCAGGCATCCAGACAGGCGGGATGCTCGCAGTGATTGCACGCCAGAGAATAAAAAGCCCTCTCTTCGTGCGGGTAGATAGATTTCCCCAGTGGGTAGACATAGCGCCAGAACAGGTCCGGCGCTAACTGATTAAAACTTTTGCAGGCCATGGCGCAGCCACGGCACCCAATACATTTTTCACTATCGACCAGGAATGCGCGTCTCATGCTCTGGTTCCTCCCATCACTCTGTTTTGCGCTGGTGCCGACGTTAAGGCGATATCCGCGAACTGACAGTGAATGGCGGAGCCCGGCACACCCGTCTTCATTTTTCCCATATCTGATGAGGTATCATCGACGACGTTTTGTACGTTAAACGCTTGTTTGTTAAACCAGGCCTCGTACATCAGCAGCATGTCTTGCGGTACGTTGGTGGTCAGTCTGGCTCTGACGGTGACTTCTCCGATGCCATTAAAGACGCGAACCCAATCGAGTTCACGGATACCTTTTTGTTGCGCTGCTACCGGGTGGAGGTAGACAAAAGGTTCCGGGTAGAAGACCTGCATCCAGTCCAGATTGATGAACTGAGAATGCAGGCCGTATAGTGTGTGGGGGGTAAAGAGCTGAAACGGTAAATTTTTCTCTCTTCCCGGCCGGTACTCGGGCAGCAGGGTATGACCATTCTCCTTACACAATGCCGATGTAAATTCGTATTTGCCGGACGGCGTCTTGAACTTGCGATCATGCCAGGCTGCCGGGTGTGGAAGTTTGGCTTTGACCGGACCATCCAGCAACGTTTCCCATGACGAGATACCAAACAGCTTGTAGATACTGTCGTTAAACTCTTTTGCCACCCATTCTTTGCCGTCAATATCCTGCGGGAAGGTGCAGGAGCCGGGAGATAACCGGTTCATGGTGCGCGAAAGCGCAGCCGCGATGTCCAGGTCGGATTTGCACTCGTACATCGGTTTAATCGCTGGCTGATTGATAGTCAGCCAGTAGTGCCAATACGATACCGAGATATTCCACTCTTCCATCTGTGTGGTCGCCGGTAACACGATATCGGCCTGCTCCACAGTCTGATTGAAGAATTGATCTACGCAGACCACCATCTCCAGTTTATTGAAGGCTTTCAACATCTTGTTATGGTCGAAGTCCTGGGAGAGTGGGTTTTTGCAAGACACCCATAGCATGCGAATCGGCGGATCGTTGGTATCCAGTATTGATTGTGCGGTTTTATTGATATTCAGGCTGCGATCGGTATAGCTGGATGCTTCTTTAGCGCCGAAGTCGAACTCCCCTTTAGGCCCGCTCTGACCAGTAAAACCGACAGAACCGGCGGGTTGTTTCTGCATCATGGCGTGGTAGTTGAACCCCCAGGTGTAGAGGTGGCCGTAGCGAGCGCCACCGCCCTCCAGACCGATGTTGCCGCTCATGGCGACCAACGCGTCAATGGCTCGCACATTGGCGCCGCCATTGATGTGTCGCTGCATACCGTAGCCTATCCAGATTGTCGCGGGTTTGACGGCAGTAAATTCTTCTGCAAGCTGACGAATCGTCTGTGCGGGCAAGCCACATTGTTCAGATGCCCATTCAACCGTGACATTTTCCCGCAGGTATTGCGCAAACTCTGGGAACCCCAGCGAATATTGCGTGACAAATTCGTTATCAACCAGCCCGTTATCCAGCAGATGTCGTGCCATACCCAGCGCCAGTGCGCCATCGGAAGCGGGGCGGATCCGTAAGTACAGATCTGCTTTGGCGGCGGTCTGGGTCAAAATGGGGTCGATGACCACCACTTTGGCTCCGCGCTCCCGCGCCTGATAGAGGTATTTCATACTGTGCAGGGAGCACCAGGCCGGGTTAGCACCCCAGACAATGATGTATTTGGATTTGGCCAAATCTTCAGGGTCGTTGCACCACATATCGCCCATGTCGTAGCTCTGGGCATCAATACCAGCGGGCCAGCACGGCGTACCGACAAAGCGGGTGGTATAGCCCAGCGAGGACATCATGCCTTCAACGCCATAGTTGAGGATGCCGAGGTTTCCTGAATACTTGGTGAGCGCCAGACCGAGTAATGAGCCGTCTTTCTTTTTGATTTCCAGGATCTTGTTAGCGATACGCTCCATCGCTTCGTCCCAGGAGATACGACGCCATTTTCCTGAGCCGCGGCCATCCTGAATCATCGGGTATTTGATCCGGTCAGGGCTGTAGACGCGGCGAGGGTAGGTGAGCCCTTTAAGGCAAGGCATTCCGTGGGTGAAGGTAGACTCTTTTGCGCCGTCAATGTAGGCGATAACGCCATCTTTCACATAGGTTTTCAGGCTGCACGTGTCATAGCAGTTTCGCGGACATGAGTTCCGGAAAATTGTATAGCTGTTCGGGTTGTAAGGAATAGGCGCTTGCGCACGAGCCTGACGAGGCAGTAACAAGCCACCGGGTAAGCTGGCCGCAACACCAGTAATGGCGAGTGTTTTTATAAATCGCCGTCTGTCGGGGGAATTGGGGGTGTCACGCATGTGATGTTCTCCGTTGCAAATCGAAAAACCAAAGCGATAGCACGTCGACCACCGATGAAATTACCGGTGTTGGCGCATGGTTGTTGATGCGATCGATAAAACGCGGTAACCACTGTCCCAGATGGTCATGGGCCAGCCAGTACAGGGCGTCATGCTGTGCTGGTGTGGGAGAGAGGCAGGAAAAGAGCAGTAAACAGGCGTCAATCTCGTAAGCGATATGGTCGTCAGGAAGGCAGTTCTCCTGCGGGACCTCATACCCGAGTTGGTGGTACAGCTGACGGACTTCCAGCGTACATTTCCCCATCACTTGCGGCTCTGCATGCAGATAAATACCGGCATAAGGTGGCGCTGGCAGCGTCATTGGGCCGACGAACAACCGGTTAAAGTCATACTCGACTTGCAGCCAGTCATCCTGCGTCAGGTTAACTGGCAGCATCACCCGGTGCTGACAGAGGGGATGAAGCCTTGTACAGACCGAAGACAGCGAGCCAGATACCGGAAACGCAAAAAAATCACGCAGGCACATGCCGATTGATACCCACTCCTCACGGGAGAAAGGCGCAAGCGGTATTGAAGACGGCACAGAAGGGTTCTCTTCACTAAAGGAGGGGGTGTGCGTATTCATAACGGACGTTCTCATGTACTGATGAATAATCACAATATAAAACTATGTGGATCGTTCATTTTTTGATTAACCACATGGTTTGTACTGATATTTGTTGGTGACGCGACAATAATCTGTTGATGCGATTGTGATCACAGTTTGCCGTTGGCAGGCGAAAAAAGGATGTGCGTTAAATAGTCCACCGCCTATCCAGGCTACCTGTGTGATGACAGGGGCGTTTTCTCATCGGCAGAGTGGAGAAAAGGGAATGACAAATCAGTATCGGGTGGAAGGTAAAACCGCGTTGGTGATGGGTGGTTCCCGTGGCATTGGAAAAGCGATTGTTGAACGATTGGCGGCGGAGGGTGCCGCTTTTATTGGTATTCATGATATTGACGATTCACACGCAGCACAGGAAACCGCACTAAGAGCGCGAGAACTGGGGGCGCAGGCGGTGGTGATACCCGCTGACTTCGCCGTTGATCCGAAGCAACAAAGCCGGGCGCTCTGGGCGCGATTCCACCAGGCGCTTGAGCAGGCTGGGGGTGGTGGCCTGGATATTCTGGTTAAGAACGCCGGTATCTCCCCCCTGGCGACGGTGGAAGACACCTCAGATGATCTGTACGACAAGGTCATGGCGATTAACGTGACGGCCCCCCTTTTTCTTGCTCCAGTCTGCCGGACCGTATCTGCGTTCAGGGGGGAGCATTATCAACATCTCTTCTGCCCGTACCCGAATTGCGGCGGCTAACCGGGCGGTATATGCCGCGTCAAAAGGTGCCATTAATGTCCTGACCCTCTCGCTGGCACCGGAATACGGCGCACGCCATATTACTGTTAATGCGATTGCCCCCGGTGTGACGGAAACCGAGATGGTGAAAACGATGCTGGAAGATGCGGCCATTCGCCAGAAAGCGGAGCGTTATTCCGTTTTCTCGCGTCTTGGTCAACCGCAGGATGTCGCGGCGGTGGCGGTGTTTCTTGCCTCGGCGGATGCCCGTTGGATAACGGGGCAGGTGTTGGATGCGTCAGGAGGCTCGTGTCTGTAAACCGCAGGCTACACGTGATACCGCCAATAAAAAAGGCGCTTACCGTGAAGGAAGCGCCTTTCTTCAGAGATGAACAGATGAGTATCAGTTCATGCCGTATTTTTTCAGTTTCTTACGCAGCGTACCGCGGTTGATACCCATCATCAGGGCAGCGCGGGTCTGGTTACCGCGGGTGTATTGCATCACCATGTCCAACAGCGGCTGTTCTACTTCAGCCAGTACCAGCTCATACAGGTCATTCACATCCTGACCATTCAGTTGAGCGAAATAGTTCTTCAGTGCCTGTTTAACCGAGTCGCGCAGGGGTTTTTGGGTTACCTGAGCCTGAGAGTTTACAGTGGAAACGGTCAGTACGTCAGAATTCACGCGTTGTTCGAACATAGTTCTGTCAGCTCTTTTTCTGTTTACGCAAGATTTTCAAAATATGCCTTCAACGCCTCCAGCTGTTCGCTGGCGTCCTCTATGGCGTTGAATGTGCGCCTAAACTGGTCGTTTGGGGCGTGCTCCTGGAGATACCAGGACACGTGCTTACGTGCTATACGAAATCCCTTGCCTGGACCATAAAAGTCGTGCAATTCCCGTATATGCCCGATCAACAAGTGCTTGACCTCTGCCAGTGGCAGGGGCGGCAGCAACTCCCCTGTGTCCAGATAATGCTGGATTTCCCGAAAGATCCAGGGTCTTCCCTGAGCAGCTCGTCCTATCATCAGGGCATCAGCCCCGGTGTAATCAAGAACCGCTCTGGCTTTGCGCGGGTCAGTAATGTCGCCATTCGCGATAACGGGAATGGAAACACTCTGCTTAACTGTCCGAATGCTGTCGTATTCCGCCTCGCCATTGAACAAACACGCACGCGTGCGTCCATGAACGGTCAGCGCCTGAATACCACAATCTTCAGCCAATTTGGCAATCTCTACACAGTTACGGTGCTCTGGTGCCCAGCCGGTACGAATCTTCAACGTGACCGGTACATCGACAGCGTTTACTACCGCTGTCAGGATCTGCTTGACCAACGCTGGATACTGCAACAGCGCGGAACCCGCCATCTTGCGGTTAACCTTTTTGGCCGGGCATCCCATGTTGATGTCGATGATCTGCGCGCCGCTTTCGGCGTTGATTCTCGCCGCTTCCGCCATTTCATCCGGATCACCGCCAGCTATCTGTACTGCTCGGATACCGGGCTCATCGCTATGCACCATGCGCAAGCGCGATTTGTCCGAACGCCATACCTCCGGATTGGAAGAGAGCATCTCGGAAACCGTCATTCCAGCGCCCATCGCGTAACAGAGTGCCCGGAAAGGGCGATCGCTTACGCCCGCCATCGGGGCGGCAATCAAACGATTGGGAAGCTGAAATTGTCCAATGCGCATAGACAAAGAGTGACCATACTGTGCCTGCAAGGGCGCGTATATTACGCATTTTTTACGCGATAGGAAAGGCCAAACTTTGAGCAATTGAGCGGAACAGATCAAGGAAATGTTGCATTGCTACTGCGCTATTTTTATTTTTCCTTTATTAACAAAAGGTTATTTTTATTTCGCTGATTTTGTGTACATGCCGGAGAAATTAAACATCCGCCTGAATATGCTGTTTCACCGCATAGAAACAGTGATTGATGGCAAGGGGAGTCCGTTTGTCCAACGAAATATCCGTACGAATCACCTGACGCAACGGCGATGTTCCGTCAGGTGAATACCACGGGATTAGAGTGGTTTACGCATACCAGTGATGCGGCACCACTCTTCTTTTTCCGCTACCGGGTCGAGCTGGAATTGCGCTTCATAGGCTTGCGCCACACTCTGTGCCTGTGAGGCCAGAATGCCGGACAGACCGAGATGGCCACCTGCTTTTGGCAACACGCTGATAAGCGGTGCCAGCTCGCGCAGCGGGCCCGCCAGGATATTGGCGACTACCACATCGGCAGATAAGTCTTTGGGTTGATCCTTTGGCAGGTACAGCTCCAGCCGTTCAGACACGCCGTTACGCTGCGCGTTATCACGGCTGGCCTGAATCGCCTGCGGGTCGATATCGATGCCGATAGCGTGCGTGGCACCGAGTTTTAGCGCGGCGATGGCCAGAATGCCGGAGCCGCAACCAAAATCGATGACGGTTTTGCCAGCCAGATCCAGCCCGTCGAGCCATTGCAGGCACAACGACGTCGTGGGATGGGTGCCGGTGCCGAATGCCAGACCGGGGTCCAGCATGACATTGACCGCATTCGGGTCCGGTACGTCACGCCAGCTTGGGCAAATCCACAGGCGCTTGCCGAACTGCATGGGATGAAAGTTTTCCATCCATTCCCGTTCCCAGTCTTTGTCTTCCAGTTGTTCGATTTTGTGCTGGAAACCGGCACCGAGCAGCGGCTCCTGCTCCAGTATAGCGACCACCTCGGCCATGTCGGTTTCGGCGTCGTACAGGCCGATCACATCGGTATCGCCCCACAAACGGGTTTCACCCGGCAGGGGTTCAAACACCGGCGTGTCATGCGTGTCCTGAAACGTGACTGAGACGGCGCCGCTTTCAGACAGCGCGTCGCCTAATTGCTCCGCATGTGCGCCGGAAGTATTAATTTTCAGTTGAATCCACGGCATAGCAGCCTCTGACCTCAAAGTGATGAAGATGCGGCAACCGCTGATGCAGGCTGACGCCCTAAGCGGTTACCCAGAATAAACGCCACCAGGCTTAACAGCAGCGATGGCACAATCGGATGAAAGCCCGCCAGCTGGATATTGAAGCTGGCGAGCAGGGTATAGCTGATAGCCCCACTGAACATCGAACTCAGCGCGCCTGCGGCGTTAGCGCGTTCCCAGTAGAGGCCCAGCACCAGCGGCCACAGGAATACCGCTTCCAGCCCGCCAAACGCCAGCAGGTTCAGCCAGATGATCATTTCCGGCGGTCGCCATGACGCCAGCAGTACCAGCAAGCCGAGCAGCAGGGTGGTCAGGCTGGATAGATGGCGGATATAACGCTCGTTGCTTATCTTCTGAGGATAGACGTTCAGGTAGAGATCTTTCACGATCGTGGCGGAAGCCTGGAGCAAATGCGCGTTAATGTTCGACATAATGGCTGCTGTCGGTGCGGCCAAAAAGATCCCGGCGGCCAGTGGCGGCAGCACGGTGAGCATCAGTTCCGGCAATACCTGATCCGGAATGGTCAGGTTCGGCAGGATAGCTCTCCCCAGCGCACCAGCCAGATGCATCCCCAGCATCAGTACGCTGATAACCACCGTACCGATCAGGATACCGCGGTGTAGCGCTTTGCTATCGCGATAGGAAATGCAGCGCACGGCGGTATTGGGCAGGCCAATCACGCCAAAACACACCAGTATCCAGAACGAGGTCATGAACGGGGCGGACAGGATCTGGTTGCTGCCATGTGGATCGACCAACGCCGGGTTGATCTGCGCCAGTTTGCCGACGGCGGCGGGCAATCCGCCTGCGGCGTAGATCACGCCAGCCAGCAGCAGCAGCGTGCCTATCAGCATCACGATGCCCTGTAACGCGTCATTCAGTACACTGGCGCGAAAGCCGCCGAACGCGGTGTAGAGCAGGATGGTAATGCCGAAAATCAACAGTCCGATGTTATAGGGCACATGCGCCACGGTTTCCAGCAACCGGGCACCGCCGATGAACTGCACCGCCATCGCGCCGATAAACGCCACCAGCAGGCTCAGGCTGGCAAACCAGACCAGTAAGCGGCTGCCGTAGCGGGCGTAGAGCATGTCATTCAGTGTGATGGCGTTATAGCGGCGGGCCAGAATCGCGAATTTCTTACCGAGAATGCTCAGTGACAATAGCATCGTCGGTACCTGAATCATCGACAACAGTACCCAGCCTAGCCCGTATTTATAGGCCGCGCCGGGGCCGCCGATAAACGAGCTGGCGCTGACATACGTGCCTATCAGCGTCATCGCCAGTACGAAGCCGCCCATCGAACGGTTGCCGATAAAGTACTCGGTGAGAAAGTTACCCTGCTGGCGACGCCGCCAGGCATAAACGGACAGACCGAATACCAATAACAGGTAAGCTATCAACGGCAGGATGACATCACTTTGCATCGTGATTCTCCAGTGATATGTCGCGGAAGATGACGCGTACCATCAGCCAGCACAGACCGATGAACAGTAGCGGCAGCAGCAGGCAGGCCAGCTCGAACCAGTGCGGCAGGCCCGTCAGGCCGGGATGGTTGTCGGGTAGATAGGCAAAGAGAACCCAGGCCACCAGATAGGCCAGCGTTAGCACCAGTGACCAGCGAGCTTCGCGGTGAGCCTGAAGAAAGCGTTTATCCATGATTTCCCCTCAAGTCCTGCAGGAATCAGTGTTATAGGTGACACAAAACAGGGGATTTTACGGCATGTTAGCCAATTGCCCAGCGAAAATTGGTGTAGTGGCGTAGAACGCGGTGAGTCGTGGGAAACAAAAACGGGCCGACGCAGGCCGACCCGTTTTATTGGGGCAGATAATTACTGCAGACCGAGTTTCTTCTCCAGATAGTGGATGTTAGTCCCACCATGCTGGAAGTTTTCGTCGGACATGATGCGCATCTGCAATTCCACGTTGGTTTTGATGCCATCGATGATCAACTCAGCCAACGCATTCTTCATACGGGAAATGGCGATGTCGCGGCTTTCACCGTAAGTGATCAGTTTGCCGATCATGGAATCGTAATGCGGTGGTACGGTATAGCCCGCATAAATGTGCGATTCCCAACGTACGCCAAAACCGCCCGGTGCGTGGAAACGGGTGATTTTACCTGGGCTTGGCATGAAGGTGTTCGGGTCTTCAGCGTTGATACGGCATTCCACCGCATGACCACGCACTTTCACTTCTTCCTGCTTGATGGACAGCGGCTGACCGGCAGCAATACGCAACTGCTCTTTGATCAGGTCCACACCGGTGATCATTTCGGTTACCGGGTGCTCTACCTGAATACGGGTGTTCATTTCAATGAAATAGAACTCGCCGTTTTCAAACAGGAACTCGAAGGTACCGGCACCACGGTAGTTGATGTCGACACACGCCTTGGCACAACGTTCACCGATATAGCGACGCAGATCGGAGGTAATACCCGGTGCTGGCGCTTCTTCCACCACTTTCTGGTGACGACGCTGCATGGAACAGTCGCGCTCCGCCAGATAAATGGCGTTGCCCTGACCATCGGCCAGTACCTGGATTTCCACGTGACGCGGGTTTTCCAGGTATTTTTCCATGTAGACCATGTCGTTGTTGAACGCCGCTTTCGCTTCCGCGCGGGTCATCGCGATCGATTGTTCCAGCTCTTTTTCGCTACGCACGACACGCATACCGCGACCGCCGCCGCCGCCAGAGGCTTTGATAATGACCGGATAACCGATGCGCTTACCGATAGCGCGGTTCTTATCCATGTCGTCGCCCAGCGGGCCGTCAGAACCCGGTACACAGGGAACACCGGCTTTTTTCATGGCGCTGATGGCAGACACTTTGTCGCCCATCAGACGGATGGTGTCAGCGCGCGGGCCGATGAAGATAAAACCGGAACGTTCAACCTGCTCAGCGAAGTCAGCGTTTTCAGACAGGAAACCGTAACCCGGGTGGATAGCCACTGCACCGGTGATTTCCGCTGCTGCGATAATAGCCGGAATATTCAGGTAGCTTTTTGTTGACGGAGCCGGACCGATACACACGGTTTCGTCCGCCAGCAATACGTGTTTCAGATCGCGGTCCGCAGTGGAATGCACAGCGACGGTTTTGATGCCCAGCTCTTTACAGGCACGCAAAATGCGCAACGCAATCTCACCACGGTTGGCGATGACAATTTTATCTAGCATGGTAAGCCTCGTTATTCGATGACAACCAATGGCTCGTCAAATTCAACCGGCTGGCCGCTTTCAACCAGAATGGCTTTCACCACACCCGCTTTGTCTGCTTCGATCTGGTTCATCATTTTCATGGCTTCAACGATGCACAGGGTATCGCCGACTTTGACCTGCTGGCCGATTTCCACGAACGGTTTCGCGTCCGGGCTCGGCGTACGGTAGAAGGTACCTACCATCGGTGAACGTACCACATGACCGCTGATGGCGGCGGGTGCAGCGGCTTCAGCAGCAGCGGCTGGCGCGGCTACCGGAGCGGCCGCTGGTGCGAACTGCTGCGGCATCGGTGCGTAGGCCTGTTGCATCATCGGGTAGCTACCCGGTGCCGGAGCACGACTGATGCGTACCGACTCTTCACCTTCGGAGATTTCCAGTTCGGCGATGCCGGATTCTTCAACCAGTTCGATCAGTTTCTTGATTTTACGAATATCCATGAATGTGGTTCCGTACTCTTGTTAATTGGAAATGGTTAATTGGACGTTGACAGGCGTTTTACCGCTGTCTGTAAACCATAATGGTATCCATCTGCCCCCAGACCGCAGATCACCCCGGCTGACACATCAGACAGGTAAGAGTGGTGACGGAAAGGTTCACGTGCGTACACGTTAGTCAGGTGGATCTCGATAAACGGGATGGCGACCGCCAACAGAGCATCCCGTAGCGCCACACTGGTGTGGGTAAATGCTGCCGGGTTAATCAGAATGAAGTCAGTGTTTCCTCTGGCCTGATGGATACGGTCAATCAGCTCATGTTCCGCATTTGACTGCAGGTGGGAAAGCCGCACGTTCAGCGCTGCCGCATCTTGTTCCAGTCGGCTCACGATCTCCGCCAGCGTCGTATGACCGTATTTATCCGGCTCACGGGTTCCCAGCAGATTCAGGTTTGGACCGTTAAGGAGCAAAATGTGAAACTTGTCTGCCATTGTGCTGCTATCTCCCTCGATTGGCTCAGTGGCGCACAACATAACGCGAAGCTATCCGTTTGTCACCCTTTGCGGAGCGAAAATGTCCCTTTCCATCCGCACGGTTTGAACATTATAGCCATATCGTAGCAGTTAGCAGCCAAATACTGGTCTTATCTGCGGAGTTACCCGCGATGCTATTGACAAAATTTTACGAAAATACGTGAAAAATACCGTCTTCTGCGTACAGATAGTGCTGATTAACGACGCCATCGGCGCAACTTCTGGTAGCGAAAAAGCAGCAAGATGACGGCAACGGAAGCGTACATGATCGGTAATGGCGACAGCGATTTTACCGACCAAAGATAATGAACAGGTGCTAAGATCGCGACCAGATAAATGAGATTGTGCAGCTTTTGCCAGCCTGATCCCAGTTTTCGCTGTGCTGACTGGGTGGAGGTCACGGTTAATGCCAGCAGTATCAGCCAACTGGCCATGCCGAGCATCAGATAAGGGCGCAGAAGAATCTCTTTTCCCAACAAGTCGAGATGATTAACCCCTAACTCCAGCAGCGCATAGCTGAGCAGATGCAGGCAGGCCCAGGCGAAACACCACAGCCCCAGCAGACGGCGGCAGCGGATCAGCAGCGGCTGTTTACCGTAGCGTGCCAGCGGCGTCACCATCAGTGTTGCCAGCAGCAGTTTCAGTGCCATCCTGCCGGTAAAATGCTGGATATCTTTTGCCGGATCGGCGCTGAACGCACCCTGATTAACGGCGAATACCAGCCAGAGTAGCGGCAGGAGCGCCGCCAGATGCAGCACGACTTTCAGGGCGATGATGTGTCGGGAGGTCAGACGCATACCGTCATGTTCCTGTATAGGGATGAACGCCCGCAACGCGGCGGGAGTCATAGGTTGAGTCGATCAAAAGTTGGCCCGTAAATCCAGCCCCTGATACAGCGAGGCGACCTGATCGGCATAGCCGTTGAACAATAACGTCGGCTGACGCTGAACGTTCAGTAACCCACCGGCACCGATGACCCGTTCACTGGCTTGCGACCAGCGAGGATGATCGACATTAGGGTTAACGTTGGCGTAAAACCCGTACTCATTAGGTGCCGCCAGATTCCAGGTTGAGGGCGGTTGTTGACGTGTCAGGCTGATATGCACGATGGACTTTATGTTCTTGAAACCGTATTTCCACGGTGTGACCAGCCGTATCGGCGCGCCGTTTTGCGGTGGCAGCGTCTTGCCGTAAACACCAACGGCCAGGAAGGCCAGCGGGTGCATGGCTTCGTCTAAACGCAACCCTTCGACATAGGGGTAATCGAGGCCGCCCCCCATAAAGCTATCTTTTTGGCCGGGCATTTGTGCCGGGTCATACAGGGTTTGAAAAGCGACATAACGGGCATGGCTGGTCGGTTCAGCCAGTTTTATCAATTGAGATAACTCAAACCCGACCCACGGGATCACCATCGACCAGGCTTCGACGCAGCGAAAACGGTAGATGCGTTCTTCCAGCGGGAAACGGCGGCGAATATCGTCGATATCCAGCGTGATGGGTTTGGCGACTTCACCGTCGATCCGCACCGTCCATCCTTCAGTCTTGAGACCACCCGCGTTAGCGGCAGGGTCGGCTTTATCCAGACCGAATTCATAGAAATTGTTATAACCGGTGACTTTGTCTTCCGGCGTTAGCGCCAGATCAGGGTGCCACTGTGGCGGCTGGCTAAATGTCAGCGGCTTACCGGGTGGGGCGGCAGGGGCTCGTTTTCCCTGGAACCAGTTGAGCAGGTCGGCACGTGCGGCGGGCGACAGGCTCAGCGTGGCGGCGGTCAGCCCCAACGCCTTAAGAACGGTGCGGCGCTGATAGAACAACGATTCTGGCGTCACGTCGGCGCCAGTCAGTTTGCGATGTCTGGACATGGTGAACTCCCGCTTTTGATTATTGGTGTCTGGCTGGGGATTCGCGTTAACGCTACGCCCTGCTGGTGAGTGATGGGCGTGGAAGCAGTATGCGGTGAAATAATGTGGCGGGGAATCGTTCTTTTTTAGCGGGCGGTATATTTTACCGGTTTTTACAAAATGGGAATAAAGACGGGCGAGAGATGGCCCGTCCTGAGGGTTTTCAGTGTGCGCTACCGATGCGCACCAGCGTACGGCCGGTTATCCGATTTTCCAATAGCGCAGCAGCGGTGGCGGGAACCTGCTCCAGCGAGATTTCCTGAGTCACCTGCTCGTAGAAGGAGGCTGGCAGCAGTGTCGCCAGACGACGCCAGGCTTCCTGACGGCGTGCGCGTGGCGTCATCACCGAATCGACACCTTGCAGGCGCACGTTGCGCAGAATGAATGGCATCACAGTGGTGGGCAGTGAGACGCCAGCCGCCAGCCCGCAGGCGGCAACGGTGGCACCATAATGCATTTGGGCCAGCAGCGTTGCCAGTACCTGGTCGCCTGCCGTGTCGATAGCACCCGCCCAACGCTGTTTTTCCAGTGGACGACCGGCTGCGGCGAATTCTGCGCGGTCCAGTACCTGATGGGCGCCAAGTTGCTGCAGATAGGCGCTATTGTCCGCCCGGCCGCTGATAGCTGTTACCTGATATCCCAACGCATGCAACAGTGCAATCGCCGTGCTGCCGACGCCGCCGCTGGCACCGCTGACGATCACATCGCCACTCGCTGGGGTGACGCCCCCTTCTTCCAACGCCATTACGCACAGCATCGCGGTAAACCCGGCAGTGCCGATGATCATCGCCTGACGCGGTGTCAGGCCCTGTGGCAATGGCACCAGCCAGTCAGCCTGGACGCGAGCCTGTTCTGCCAGACCACCCCAATGATTTTCACCCACGCCCCAACCGGTCAGTACCACAGACTGCCCGGCCTGAAAATCCGGATGAGCGCTGTGACGCACGGTGCCGGCAAAATCGATGCCCGGCACCATCGGGAACTGGCGAATGATTTTACCTTTGCCAGTAATCGCCAATGCATCCTTATAATTAATGCCGGACCAATCGACGTCGACAGTGACATCGCCATCAGGTAATTGTGATGGTTCAATAGTGCTAACGTTGGCCACTGTCTGGCCATCTTGCTGCCCGAGCACGATTGCGCGCATAAAAACTCTCCTTATCGGGGACAAAAATAGAGGTAAATCATTTAAGGACTATATTTGTAACGGGTAGTATGCGAACTGATAAATCGCAAACAACACACAAAGTCTCTCATGAAAGCACTTTTCAATTCATTGATACGGAGTTAGGCGCAGGGATGGGGTTGACTGCCAGAATATCAATAGTAATGACGCTGCTGACGACACTGGCCGTAGGTCTGGTGTTGGCCAGTAGCATTTTTAGTTTTGTGTGTTATAGCCAGCAACGCATGGATCATCAGCTCAGGGCTGTGGCGGCGAGCATTGATCAGGCTCTGTTGGTTCAGGCTCCCGATAATATCCAGTTCTGGTTGCCTGCGGTGATGAAGGCGGCTGGCATTGTTGAACTGGATCTGCGCGACGGCCATGAACGGCTCTACTGGCTACGGTTGCCAGAAATGATGTCTGACGGTGGGGAGCGAGCCTTGCTGTACCGTCACACCAGCTTATCGCTGTTGCACCACGCGGACGTCAAGGTCAACGTCACCTACGTTGATCCGTTATTTGGCATGCCACGTTATCTTAAATCCACGTTGTCGATTGTGTTGACGATACTGCTGATCGCGATAATCGTCTTTCATGGCGTGCGCTGGCTGCGACGGCAGATGGCCGGGCAGGAGCAGTTAGAGGCCCGCGCCCGGCGGATTTTGGCTGGTGAGCGCGATACCGTGATGCATGGCTCGGTGCATGAGTGGCCAGCGATGGCCAGCGGTGCGCTGGACCAATTGCTGCTGGATTTGGCGGAAGCGCGTGAGGCCCGTAGCCGGGTCGATACCCTGATTCGATCATTCGCGGCGCAGGATTCGCAAACCGGCTTGAATAACCGGTTATTTTTTGAAAATCAGCTCGCGACGCAACTGGACGACACGGAAGATGTCGGCACCCACGGCGTGGTGATGATGATCCGCCTGCCAGACTTTGACACCTTGCAGGAAACACACGGTTATGGCGGGGTGCTGGATGAGTATCGCAATACCCTGATTAACCTGTTGTCTACGTTTGTTTTACGCTACCCCGCCGCGCTGCTGGCGCGCTATTACCACAGCGATTTCACGGTACTGTTGCCGCATTGCAATCTGAAAGAAGCGGATAACATCGCCAGCCAACTGGTGAAAGCCATCGATATCTTGCCGACGACCTCGCTTATCGATCGGGAAGACATTTTGCACATCGGCATCTCCGCCTACCACGGCGGACAAAGCACCGAACAGGTAATGGAAAGTGTGGAGGACGCGACCCGCAACGCGGTATTACAGGGGGGGAATGGATGGTGTGTGTATGACCGACGGGTGCCGGAAAAAGGCCGGGGTAGCGTGAGGTGGCGAACACTGCTGGAACATACCTTGTTGCGTGGCGGGCCGCGTCTGTATCAAAAACCGGCGATCACCCGTGAGGGCGGGGTACACCACCGGGAAATGTTTAGCAGAATTTATGATGGCACCCAGGAACTGCTGGAGGCTGAGTACATGCCGCTGGTGCGTCAGCTTGGCCTGACCTCCGGTTATGACCGGCAGTTGATCAGCCGGGTGATTGCCCTGACCGTCAGCTGGCAGGATTCGGTACTGGCTTTCCCCATTACGGTGGATTCGCTGTTGCAACGGCCGTTCCTACGCTGGCTGCGCGAAACTTTACTCCAGTGTCCGAAAAAGCAACGTACGCGATTATTGTTTGAACTTGCCGAGGCGGATGTGTGTCAATATATCGGCCGTTTGCGCCCGATACTGGCGATGATAACGGGTCTGGGGTGCCGACTGGCGGTGACGCAGGCCGGGCTGACGCTGGTCAGCACCGCCTACATCAAGTCGTTACAGGTGGAGGTGATCAAGCTCCATCCGGGGTTGGTGCGTAGTCTGGATAAGCGGCCAGAGAATCAGCTGTTTGTCAGCAGCCTGACCGAAGCGTGCAAGGGCACAAACGCCCATGTGTTCGCCTCCGGTGTGCGTACGCGTGAGGAGTGGCAGACGTTGCTGGATAAAGGCGTTTGCGGTGGACAGGGTGATCTGTTCGCGTTGTCGGAACCGGTGAGTAACACGCTGAAAAAATATTCACCACGCACGCATGTTTGATGTCAAAATCCGAATAAACTAGCGTAGAATGTCGGCGCCATAGCGTCGCTGACCGGTTTGCTGAACGGGCTGGCACGCACGAAAATGTTAGATTTTATGTCGGTGGTTCGTGCAATTTTCGGGGGCAGCTCGTGAGAACCCCAGTCGCTGCCAGAAGGGTAGCCGTTCTGCAGGCATTCATTATCATGGCAATTTACGTAAACATCATTTTTTCACCGTAGCAGAACCGGTTAGCGCCTTGTCGCTGCTGCGTGTGGTTGGTACAGTAAGCGGATTTCATTTCCGCCCCCAGCTTGCAGGATTATCCTTTAGTTATGTTTAAGAAATTTCGTGGCATGTTTTCCAACGACTTGTCCATCGACCTGGGTACCGCCAATACCCTGATTTATGTAAAAGGACAAGGCATTGTACTGAACGAGCCTTCCGTGGTGGCTATTCGCCAGGATCGTGCCGGTTCTCCTAAAAGCGTGGCCGCCGTTGGTCATGAAGCCAAACAAATGTTGGGCCGTACACCGGGTAATATTGCAGCCATTCGTCCGATGAAAGACGGTGTGATCGCCGATTTCTTCGTTACCGAAAAAATGCTGCAGCATTTCATCAAGCAGGTGCACAGCAACAGCTTTATGCGCCCGAGCCCGCGTGTGCTGGTGTGTGTGCCGGTAGGCGCAACCCAGGTTGAACGTCGTGCTATCCGCGAATCCGCTCAGGGCGCTGGTGCCCGTGAAGTGTTCCTGATCGAGGAACCGATGGCGGCCGCAATTGGTGCAGGTTTGCCGGTATCTGAAGCAACCGGTTCTATGGTGGTGGATATCGGTGGTGGTACGACCGAAGTCGCGGTGATCTCCCTGAACGGCGTGGTGTACTCCTCCTCTGTGCGTATCGGTGGTGACCGTTTCGATGAAGCCATCATCAACTATGTGCGCCGTAACTACGGCTCGTTGATCGGTGAAGCTACTGCTGAACGTATTAAGCATGAAATCGGTTCTGCCTATCCGGGCGACGAAGTGCGCGAAATCGAAGTGCGCGGTCGTAACCTGGCAGAAGGCGTACCACGCGGTTTCAACCTCAACTCCAATGAAATTCTGGAAGCGTTGCAGGAACCGCTGACCGGTATCGTTAGCGCCGTCATGGTGGCACTGGAGCAGTGCCCGCCGGAATTGGCGTCCGATATTTCTGAGCGCGGTATGGTGTTGACCGGCGGTGGCGCGTTGCTGCGCAACCTTGATCGCCTGCTGATGGAAGAAACCGGCATTCCGGTCGTGGTGGCGGAAGACCCGTTGACCTGCGTAGCGCGCGGCGGTGGTAAAGCGTTGGAAATGATCGACATGCATGGCGGCGATTTGTTCAGCGAAGAATAAACCGGCCAGAATAAATAAGGGGGACCTATCGCATGGATGAAAATCTGTTGGATTCATCCCGCGTGGTAGCCCCCTTTTTATTGTCGAGGAATACGCAATTTTATGAAGCCGATTTTTAGCCGGGGCCCCTCCCTGCAACTGCGCCTTTTTCTTACTGTCATTACCGCAATTGTGATTATCTTTGCTGACAGTCGGCTCGGTACGTTTGTCAAAATCAGAACGTACATGGACACTGCCGTCAGCCCCTTCTATTTTCTGGCTAATGGCCCGCGTGCCATGCTGGATAAACTGTCTGCCGATCTGACCTCCCGCGAGCAACTGGAGCGCGAAAACACAGCGCTGCGCCAGGAATTGTTGCTGAAAAACAGCGATCTGTTGTTGATGGGGCAATTCCGTCAGGAAAACGCCCGTTTGCGTGAACTGCTGGGTTCCCCGCTGCGTCAGGAAGAGCAGAAGATGGTCACGCAGGTGCTCTCCTCGGGTACCGACCCTTACAGCGATCAAGTGGTGATCGACAAAGGGAATGTCAACGGCGTGTACGAAGGGCAGCCAGTCATCAGTGATAAAGGTGTGGTGGGGCAGGTTGTCGCCGTAGGGCAATTTACCAGCCGCGTACTGCTGATTTGTGACGCCTCTCATGCGCTGCCGATTCAGGTGCTGCGCAACGATATCCGCGTTATCGCCGCCGGTAATGGCTGCAACGAAGATTTGCAACTGGAACACCTGCCCAACAATACCGACATCCGTGTGGGCGATGTTCTGGTCACCTCCGGTTTGGGAGGACGTTTTCCGGAAGGGTACCCGGTCGCCGTGGTCTCGTCCGTGAAGGTGGATACTCAGCGCGCTTATACGGTGATTCAGGCACACCCGACCGCTGAATTGCAGCGTTTGCGTTATCTGTTGCTGATGTGGGGTGTAGACAGCAATTCCCGTGCTGCGTTGCCGCCAGATGAGGTGCATCAGGTGGCGAATGAGCGTCTGATGCAGATGATGCCGCACGTACTGCCATCGCCGGAAGAAATGGGGCCGCCTGCGCCAGCGTCAGCCAATACGCCAGCGCCTGATTTTGTCGGCCCGCCCGCACCGCCTGCGAAAGCCGCTCCAGCGAAAGCGTCACCGACGAGATCCTCATCCGTGAAAGCGAATGGTAATACGCCATCTAAACCGACGAATCAGGCGACGCCGCCACAGGGAACGACGCCTGCGCCCGCTACGTCGGGAGGAAACCGATGAGTAGCTATCATCGTCAAGGTTACTGGATTATCTGGCTCTCTTTTCTGGTCGCGATGGTCTTGCAGATCATGCCCTGGCCGGACGATCTTTACATGTACCGTCCTTCCTGGCTGACGCTGGTGTTGATTTACTGGGTGATGGCGTTGCCGCACCGGGTTAACGTCGGAACCGGGTTTGTTCTGGGCATGGTAACCGACCTGATTCTCGGTTCTACGCTGGGGGTTCGGGCGTTGGGACTTAGCATCGTCGCCTATCTGGTGGCGTTCAAATTCCAGTTGTTCCGTAACATGGCGTTATGGCAGCAGGCGTTGATCGTTATGCTGCTGTCGCTGGTGCTGGATTTAGTGGTGTTTTGGGCTGAGTTCCTGGTGATCAATGTCTCTTTACGACCGGAAATTTTCTGGAATAGTGTGGTCGACGGGGTGTTGTGGCCGTGGCTGTTCCTGCTGATGCGCAAGATTCGTCGCCAGTTTGCTATTCAATAACCAGAAAATAATAAGAGAAATGTGATGATCGATCTGTATCTGGCTTCTGCGTCGCCCCGCCGTCGAGAGTTGCTAACCCTGCTGGAGTTGTCGTTCGATATCGTGAAGACTGATGTCGCCGAGCAACGTCAGCCCGGTGAAGCGCCGGAACAGTATGTCAGCCGTCTGGCGCACGACAAGGCGTCGGCTGGCGTCGCGGCGGCACCGCTGGATTTGCCAGTGCTGGGTGCGGATACGATTGTGGTGCTAAACGGTCAGGTGCTGGAAAAGCCCCGGGATGAAGACGATGCCGTTCGCATTCTGCGGTCGTTGTCGGGTCAGCGTCATCAGGTGATGACAGCGCTGACGCTGGCAGACCGCAGTGAGAGCGTATCGGCGCGTGTCGTCACCGAGGTGCAATTCCGCACGCTTGCCGATGATGAGATCAGACGCTATATCGCCAGCGGCGAACCGATGGATAAAGCGGGCGCTTACGGTATTCAGGGAAAAGGCGGATGTTTCGTTAAATCGATTTTCGGGAGTTACCACGCCGTGGTAGGGTTGCCATTGGTGGAAACGCTTGAATTGTTCACACATTTTTCTGCACAGCGTAAAGAACGAGGAACCCATGACCGCTGAATTGCTGGTAAATATTACCCCTTCAGAAACGCGTGTCGCCTATATTGACGGCGGCATCTTGCAGGAAATCCATATTGAACGTGAAGCCCGGCGCGGGATTGTCGGCAATATTTATAAAGGCCGCGTCAGCCGTGTGTTGCCGGGGATGCAGGCTGCCTTCGTCGATATCGGTCTGGATAAGGCGGCGTTTCTGCACGCGTCCGATATCATGCCGCATACCGAATGCGTAGCGGGCGACGAGCAGAAAAACTTTCATGTACGCGATATCGCCGAGCTGGTGCGTCAGGGGCAGGATTTGATGGTACAGGTGGTGAAAGACCCGCTTGGTACCAAGGGTGCGCGCCTGACCACCGATATCACGTTGCCGTCGCGTTATCTGGTTTTCATGCCGGGGGCTTCGCATGTCGGCGTCTCTCAGCGTATTGAAAGTGAAGCTGAGCGCGAGCGCCTGAAAAAGACGGTGGCCGATTATTGCGACGAGCAAGGCGGTTTTATTATCCGTACCGCGGCTGAAGGTGTGGGTGAAGAAGAACTGGCACAGGACGCGGCGTTCCTCAAGCGCCTGTGGACCAAGGTGATGGAGCGCAAAAAACGCAACCAGACCAAGTGCAAATTATATGGCGAGCTGGCGCTGGCGCACCGTATTTTGCGGGATTTTGCCGGTGCATCGCTGGATCGCATCCGCGTTGATTCGAAGCTGACGTACGATTCCCTGCTGGAATTCACCGCGGAATACATCCCGGAAATGACCAGCAAGCTGGAGCACTACAGCGGCAAACAGCCGATTTTCGACCTGTACGACGTCGAAAACGAGATTCAGCGGGCGCTGGATCGCAAAGTGGAACTGAAATCCGGTGGCTACCTGATTATCGACCAGACGGAAGCGATGACTACCATCGACATCAATACCGGTGCGTTTGTAGGTCACCGCAATCTGGACGAAACTATTTTTAACACCAATATCGAAGCGACGCAGGCGATCGCTCGTCAGCTTCGGCTGCGCAATCTGGGTGGCATTATCATCATCGATTTCATCGATATGGCGAATGAAGATCACCGCCGCCGCGTACTGCATTCGCTGGAGCAGGCACTCAGCAAGGATCGGGTCAAAACCGGTATCAGCGGCTTCTCTCAATTGGGACTGGTGGAGATGACGCGCAAGCGCACCCGTGAGAGCATAGAACATGTGTTATGCAGCGAGTGTCCAACCTGCCACGGTCGTGGGTCGGTCAAAACCGTGGAAACCGTGTGCTATGAAATCATGCGCGAAGTCGTGCGTGTGCATCATGCCTATGACTCTGATCGTTTCCTGGTCTACGCTTCACCTGCGGTGGGCGAGGCACTGAAAAGCGACGAATCACATGCGCTGGCGGAGGTGGAAATTTTCGTCGGCAAACAGGTCAAGGTTCAGATAGAACCCCTGTACAGTCAGGAACAGTTTGATGTGGTCATGATGTAACGTCATGCCGCCCGTCGCCGGATACCGGTTGACGGGTTTTCTCTGTGACGGTTTTCGCTCGTCGCCGGTGATGAATAATGAAGGAGACAGGTGTGAGGCGACTGCCCGGCATAAAGCGATTGCCTGGAATAGTAGCAGCGACGGGGGCCGTTCTGGTTGTGCTGGCTGCGTTGCTGGTCAGCGGCCTGAGAATGGTGCTGCCGACGTTGGATACTTTCCGGCCACAGATCGTGGCCTGGGCACAGTCTGCCACCGGTTTGCCGATGGAAGTGGATAGCCTCAGCGGCAGTTGGGAAACCTTTGGGCCGACGCTGGATATCACTAACCTGCGTATTCATCATCCCGATGCCGAGTGGCAATCCGAACGCATTTCAGTGGCGCTGGATGTCTGGCAGTCATTACTGCATTTGAAGTGGAAATTCCGCGATCTTACGTTTTATCACCTGCAACTCGACCTCAAAAAACCGCTCGACCCTGAGAGACAGCGCACCCGCAGCTGGGAGCCGGATCAACTTGGCTCACTGTTTCTGCGCCAGTTCGATCACTTCGATCTACGCAATAGCCGTATCCGCTTTCTGACTCCGTCGGGCACTCAGGCTGAGTTACAAATCCCCCAATTGACCTGGCTGAACGGTAAAAACCGACACCGTGCGGAAGGGCAGATTAGTTTATCGAGTTTCAATGGCCAGCACGGTGTGGTGCAGGTCCGCATGGATTTGCGTGATGAACAGGGCTGGCTGAATAACGGCGTGGTGTATCTGCAAGCCGATAACATCGATATGAAACCGTGGCTGGGCCGTTGGATCCGCAGTAACACCGGTCTGGAGAGTGCCAGGTTCAGTCTGGCAGCCTGGTTGCAGGTGCGAGAAGGCGATATCTACGGCGGCGATCTACTGCTCAATCAGGGGGATGCCAGTTGGCGTGATGGCGACACATTGCATCTGTTAGGGGTTAACGGCCTGGCGTTGCACGTCGGTCGTTATCAGAACGGTTGGCAGTTGGATGTACCGTCGCTGAATCTGTCCACCGATGGTGTCGCGTGGCCGAAAGGGCAACTGTCTGCGCTGTGGCTGCCGGAAGATACCCAACTGCTGGGGCCTGATCGCTCCGCTGAGTTGCGTATTCGTGGTCGTCACCTGGCGTTGGAGCGGCTGGGGCCGTTGCTGCCACTGCTCAGTACCACCACGCCGGAGTTAAAAACCCGCTGGCAGGCGTTGCAACCGCAAGGGCAACTGACCACGCTGGCGTTGGATATTCCGTTACAACAACCGGAGCAAACCCGTTTTCAGGTGAGCTGGCAGGATGTCGGTTGGAAAAACTGGCAATTGCTGCCAGGGGCTAATCATGTCTCTGGTGATGCGGTGGGGAGTCTGGCGCGTGGGCGGACGCAGGTGAGCCTGACGCAGAGCACGTTACCGTATCAGGACATGTTCCGTGCACCGCTGGATATTCAGCAGGCGAACGCCACGCTGGACTGGCGTAATGATGCACAAGGCTGGGAATTGTGGGGGCAGGGGCTGGACGTGCGCTCCCATTCGCTGTGGGCCAATGGGGGTTTCCATTACCGTCACCCGGCTCAGGGGGAACCCCGGCTGGATATTCTTGCCGGTATCCGGCTTGGTGACGCGGCTGACGCCTGGCGCTACTACCCCGAGTATTTTATGGGTAAAAACCTGGTGGATTACCTGACGGGTGCTATCAAATCAGGTCAGGTGGACAACGCCACACTGGTATTCGCGGGGAATCCGGCGCAGTTTCCGTTCGAGCATCAGGAAGGGCAATTTCAGGTTTGGGTGCCGCTTGAGAAATCACGCTTTGAGTTTCAGCCCGGCTGGCCTGCGCTGGATAACCTGAATATCACACTGAATTTCCTTAACAACGGCTTGTGGATGCAGGCACCGCAGATAAAGCTGGGCGATGCCGATGGGCGCAACATCAACGCCATCATTCCGGATTACAGCAAAGAGAAGCTGTTGATCGACGGTGATATCAGCGGCAGCGGTAAAGAAGTGAGCGATTACTTCGCTCAAACACCCATGAAGGACTCGATTGGCAGCGCGCTGACACAGATCCAGATTGGCGGAGAGGTTCAGGGTAACCTGCATCTGGATATTCCGCTCAATGGTGGGCAGGTAAAAGCCAGTGGCGATGTTGCGTTAAATAATAACCCGCTGTTTATCAAGCCATTGGATGTCTCACTCCAGTCAGTCAGCGGGCGATTCCACTACGATAACGGTAATCTTGCCAGCCAGACGTTGCAGGCGCGCTGGCTTGAGCAGCCGCTCACGTTCAACTTTTCGACCCAGGAGCAGGAAAAGGCGTTTCTGGTGAATGTTGGGTTACAGGGCCGTTGGGCGTTGTCCCGCCTGCCGGGGCTGCCCAAACCGGTAGCCGCGTCGTTAGACGGCAATACCGGCTGGCAGAGCACCGTACAGGTCACACTGCCACGTCGCGGCCCCGCCAGTTATGACGTTGCCGTGCAGGGTGATCTCAAGGAAGTAAGTAGCCACTTACCGTCGCCCTTGAATAAAGCGGGAGGCAGCGCCTTGGGGCTGCAGGTGAATGCCAAAGGGGATGAGCGAGGTTTCTCGCTTGGCGGTACCCTGGGGAAAAAACAGTCTTTCAACAGCCAGTGGCTGCTGAAAGACAGCAAAGTCATGCTGGTACGAGCTGCCTGGCAGGAAGGCGCGAAACCGCCTTCGCTGCCGGACGATTCATCGCTAACACTGGCATTGCCGCCGTTGGACGGCGAGCGCTGGCTGGCGCTGTTGCCCGGTGTGCGCAACGCCGCTGGCATGCAGGCAGGGGCCAGCCGTTTCCAGTGGCCAGAGCGGGTTGTGCTGACGACGCCGGAATTGAAGGTGCTGGGTCAGCAATGGCATGACCTGATGTTTACCAGTCGTACCCAGAACGACGGCCGTGAAATCACCGCTACCGGTAGGGAGATTGACGGCCGATTGCTTATTCCCGCTGCCGGGCAGTGGCGCAGCGATGTGCGCTATTTGTATTACAACCCGCAATGGCAGGGGGATGACGCCACCAACCCAGCCGCGCTGGCGGAGAAAAAATCACCGCTCAACGATCCCAGTATGCGCTTTGAAGACTTACCGGCACTGCAGTTCGAGTGCCGTGAATGTTGGCTGATGGGGCAGAATATCGGGCAGGTGAGAGGCGCATTACAGCCAGAACCCAACAAGCTGGTGCTGACCAACGGGCTGGTTGATAACGGCAAAGCCAAATTAACGCTGGATGGCAGCTGGCAGGAAAGCGGCGAAGGCACCCGCACGTCGATAAAAGGACAGTTGTCTGGCAACAACCTGAGTGATAACGCTGACTGGCTGGGGCTGGCAACACCGCTGCGCGCCGGGGCGTTCAAAATTGACTATGACCTGTACTGGCGCGGCTCGCCGTGGGCACCGCATATCCCGAGCCTGAGCGGTATTTTGAAAACCGATATCGGCAAGGGTGAGATTGTTAACGTCGGCACCGGTCAGGCCGGGCAATTATTACGTCTGGTGAGTTTCGATGCGCTGCTGCGTAAGCTACAGTTTGATTTCAGCGATACGTTTGGTAAAGGGTTTTACTTTGATTCGGTTCGCAGCACGGCGTGGATAAAAGATGGCGTGCTGCACACCGATAATCTGCTGGTGGACGGCCTCGAAGCGGATATCGCCATGAAAGGTGATGTTGACCTGGTGAAGCGTGATATTTCGATGGAGGCGGTGGTGGCACCGGAAATTTCCGCTACCGTCGGTGTGGCCACGGCCTTTGCGGTGAACCCGGTTATCGGGGCGGCGGTATTTGCCGCCAGTAAAGTGCTGGGGCCGCTGTGGAGTAAAATTTCCCTGATTCGTTACCACATTTCCGGTAGTGTGGATCAACCGAAGATTCAGGAAGTAGTGCGTGAACCGCAAAAAGCCAACGCCGCCGGTGCGGCAGGCCAGTAACGGCGGTCTGGTTATCTGATGACATTGACAATAAGAGTGACATTCTATGAGTCTGACATTTGTCAGTGAGCAATTACTCACGGCCAATAAACTGAGCCATCAGGATTTACAGTCCATTCTGGGCACGTTGAGTGAGCGGCGTCTTGATTACGCCGATCTGTATTTTCAGTCGAGCTACCACGAGTCCTGGGTGCTGGAAGACCGCATTATCAAGGACGGTTCTTATCATATCGATCAAGGGGTCGGGATCCGCGCTATCAGCGGGGAAAAGACCGGTTTTGCCTACGCCGACCAGATAACGCTCAATGCGTTGCAGCAAAGCGCGCAAGCGGCACGCAGCATTGTGCGTGAGCAGGGTAACGGCACGGTGAAAACGCTGGGTGAGGTGCCGCATCGCGGCCTGTACCCGCAGGCTAATCCACTCGATAGTCTGAGTCGTGAAGATAAGATTGCCCTGTTGCAACGCGTTGACGCCACCGCCCGAGCGGCCGATTCGCGCGTACAGGAAGTCACCGCCAGTTTAACCGGCGTGTATGAACTGGTATTGGTGGCCGCTACCGACGGCACGCTGGCGGCGGATGTCCGTCCGTTGGTACGCTTGTCCGTCAGTGTGTTGGTGGAAGAGGATGGCCGTCGTGAACGTGGTTCGAGCGGCGGTGGTGCACGTACCGGTTACGATTATTTCTGGCAGCAGGCCGATGGCGAAGCGCGGGCGGAAGCCTGGGCTAAAGAAGCGGTGCGTATGGCGCTGGTGAATTTGTCGGCGGTCGCGGCACCTGCCGGGTCGATGCCGGTGGTGCTGGGCGCAGGCTGGCCGGGCGTGTTGTTGCACGAAGCGGTCGGGCACGGTCTGGAAGGCGATTTTAACCGTCGTGGTACCTCGGTGTTCAGCGGTCAGGTCGGCAAACTGGTGGCGTCCGAGCTGTGTACGGTGGTGGATGATGGCACGCTGGAAGGGCGTCGTGGTTCACTGGCGATGGATGATGAGGGCGTTCCCGGTCAATACAATGTGCTGATCGAAAACGGCATTCTCAAAGGCTACATGCAGGATAAACTGAATGCCCGTCTGATGGGCGTCGCGCTGACCGGCAATGGCCGCCGCGAGTCTTACGCGCATCTGCCGATGCCAAGGATGACCAACACCTACATGCTGGCGGGTCAATCAACCCCCGAGGAGATCATCGCCAGCGTGGAATATGGTCTGTATGCACCGAATTTTGGCGGTGGTCAGGTGGATATCACCTCCGGTAAATTTGTGTTCTCCACGTCTGAAGCGTATTTGATTGAGAAGGGGCGCGTGACCACGCCGGTGAAAGGGGCGACGTTAATTGGCTCCGGCATTGAGGCCATGCAGCAGATCTCGATGGTTGGCAACGATCTGGCGTTGGATAGAGGCGTCGGGGTGTGCGGCAAAGAAGGGCAAAGCCTGCCGGTCGGCGTCGGTCAGCCGACGCTGAAGCTGGACAGCATTACGGTAGGCGGTACCGCTTAAGTCGCTCCCCGGCATCGTTAATTCAGGCCGCCTGTGCGGCCTGAATTATTTCTGCGGCAGCCCGGTTTGCGGGTGTTCCTGCCGGTATCCCTGATAAATCAGCGCCACCTTGTTGAAGTACTCGGTCAGGTAGTTGATGCACACCTGTACTTTCAGCGGCAGATTGTCGCGGCGGGTATAGAGCGCGTACACCGGGCGTGGATCGGAGTGGTAGCGTGAAAAGAGGATCTCTATTTCTCCACTTTTGATCTCTTCAAATACCCACATTAACGGCATATACGCAATGCCTGCACCGTTTTTCAACCAGCGAATCAGTGTAACCGGGTCATTAGTGACGAAGCGCCCTTGCGGTGTCAATTGGGTGGTGATGCCCTCCGGGGCGATCAGCTCGAATTCACTGTCCGGGCGAACACTGTATTCAAGCCAGGACGCGTTGCTCACATCACCGGGTTTTTCCGGCGCGGCATGCTGGGCAAGGTAGCTTTTGGCGGCGCACACCACCATGGGCATCGAACCAAGGCGAGTGCTGTACAAGCTGGAATCCTGCAACGCACCGACCCGAATAACGATATCCAGCCCATCGGCAATCAGGTCCGGCGCGGGGATCCCACACACCAGATTAACCGACAATCCGGGGTACTCCTTTAGCATTTCTGTGGTCATCGTAGCCAGTACGTTTTGCGCCATGGTAGAGGAACTGCCGATACGCAATGTGCCGATTGGCGTGTTATTGAAGGCGTATAACTGCTCATGCACTTCCTGTGCTTCGTGCAACATACGGCGGCAGCCATGGTAATAAATCCTGCCCGCTTCCGTCAGCCCGATGCTACGGGTGCTGCGGTTGAGCAGTTTCACCTGTAGCTCATCTTCCAACCGGGTTACCGCCTGACTGACGGCAGAGACGCTCATCGCCAACTGGCGTGCGGCGGCGGTAAACGAGCCGAATTCCACCACTTTGGCGAACACTGACATACTCTTTAATCGTTCCATTGTTAATCCTTGCTTAAAAGTGATTTAGATCACACTGCGTAGATAACATAATAATAACGTTTCATAATATAGCCTGTCTGGCTACACGCGTGGCCTTGATTACGCAGTCTTCACTGCGGTGGCTGTTTCAAAATGTTAAAAATGCTGACCTGGTATTGCAAGTGATACCCATTACATCAGAATCCGCCATCGTGATTATTCAGTTAATGCTCTGTCTTTATCCGTAACCCTATTGGCAGGAACAGACGTTCATTCTGTTTTTCCCTTCCTCTCGCTGTTTCAGGAAATGGGCGAGAACGGCAGATGTGGCGAGGGATAAATGGGACATATAAGGAAAAGAGGATGAATTCACTCCCTGTGATGGTGCTGTTTGGTTTGTCGTTTCCGCCAGTATTTTTTGTACTGCTGGTGGCGCTGGCGTTATTTTTTGCCTGTATCCGGTTGCTGCATCCCACCGGTATCTACGATCTGGTGTGGCACCCAGCCTTGTTTAATACCGCACTGTTTATCTGCCTGTTCTATCTGCTGTTCCGTTTCGGTCTTTGAGGTTGTTGTGAAAACATCTGTTGTGAAAGTGATGGTCAAAAAATTCAGCCGCATGGCAATAACACTGTTGCTGGTGTTGTTGGCGGCGGTAGCACTGGTGCGCGTATGGTCGTTTTACACCGAATCCCCCTGGACGCGTGACGCCCGTTTTAGCGCCGATGTCGTCGCGATAGCCCCCGATGTCAGCGGCCTGTTGACCGAGGTAAAAGTGCAGGATAACCAGCCGGTGAAACAAGGCGATGTGTTGTTCGTCATCGATCAACCACGTTACCAGCAGGCGCTGGAAGAGGCTCAGGCTGATGTGGGCTATTATCAGGCGCTGGTCGATGAGAAAAAACGAGAGTCGGCGCGCCGTTTACACTTAGGCGTACAGGCGATGTCGCGCGAAGAAATAGAACAATCCGGCAATGCGTTGCAGACTACACAGCACCAACTGGCGAAGGCACAGGCTGAACTGGAACAGGCGAAGCTCGATTTGGCGCGCACGGTGGTGAGAGCCCCGTCGGATGGCTGGGTCACTAATTTACATGTGCATGCCGGTGAGTTCATTACCCGTGGTTCTACGGCGGTAGCACTGGTGAAGAAAGATTCGTTCTATCTGCTGGCCTACATGGAAGAAACCAAGCTGGCGGGTGTACGCCCCGGTTATCGGGTGGAAATCACGCCGCTGGGCAGCAACCAGATTTTGTTCGGCTCGGTGGATAGCATAGCGGCGGGGGTCACCAACAGCAGCAGTTCCTCTGATATCAAAGGTCTGGCGACGGTGGACTCCAACCTGGAATGGGTGCGGCTGGCGCAACGGGTACCGGTAAAAATTCGCCTCGATCAGCAATGGGGCGACCTGTATCCGGCTGGAACCACCGCCACCGTGGTGGTGACCGGTGAACATACCCGCAACACCACGCCGATGTCGCCGCTGTTGCAACTGCTGCACCGCCTGCGTGAGTTTGGCTAAGCGAGCTTTCTTATGATCAATAGTCCCGCGTTTTTGCGTCTGCGGTTTGCGTTCAAACTCAGTACCGCCATCGTATTGTCGCTGGTGCTGGGTTTTCACCTGCAACTGGACACCCCGCGCTGGGCGGCATTGACCGCTGCCATTGTGGCGGCCGCGCCGGCTTTTGTGGCTGGCGGAGACCCGTTTTCTGGTGCCATTCGTCACCGTGGCATGCTCAGGGTGATCGGCACGTTTATCGGCTGTATTGGCGCGTTGGTGATTATCATCGCCACTATTCGTGCTCCCGCGTTGATGCTGCTGCTGTGCTGCTTGTGGGCCGGTGTCTGTGTATGGATTTCGTCGCTGGTAAAAGTAGAGAACGCTTATGTGTTTGCGCTGGCGGGATACACGACGCTGATTATTGTCGTGACCAGCCAGAGCGAGCCGTTGCGTATTTTGCAATTTGCGGTGGAACGGTGCAGCGAAATCGTGCTGGGTATCGTTTGTGCCATTCTGGCCGACCTGCTGTTTTCGCCCCGATCGATCAAACAGGAGATCGACCGTGCGGTGGAAGAGCTGTTGGTAGGGCAATACCACTTGCTGCAACGTTGTGTGAATGGCATATCAAAAGAGGAACTGGACGTCGTCTGGAACGGTCTGGTGCGTAAAACGCATGCTATCAACGGGATGCGTAGTGTACTGATGCTGGAATCGTCACGTTGGCAGGGTGCCAGCCGCCGCATAACCACGCTGTTGACCCAATCCTGGGTCATGATTACCCAGGCGTGCGAAACCCGACTGACGCTGCAAGACCACCCAGACGCCGTCAAAGGGGCGATCGCCGTGATGCTGGAGCAACCGGCAGAGACCCCCGCCGATGTACAGCGGCGTTTACGGCAGTTACGCCATCTGGCAGCGGCGCACAGCCGCAGTCTGCCGCCAACACTGGTGAGCTGGCTGGGGGCGGCGGCACGCTACCAATTATTGGCGAAAGGCGTGAAAACTAACGTACGCATCAGCCAGAGTGAAGCGGCACTACTGGAGGCTGATATCCCGGTCAAGGCCAGCTCGGCGGAAACCCACCATGCCATGATCAACGGCGTACGTACGACTGTCGCCACAGGACTCGGATGCCTGTTCTGGTTGTGGACCGGCTGGACATCGGGCAGCGTTTGTATGGTGATGCTGGCGGTGGTGACCTCGCTGGCGATGCGCTTACCCAATCCACTGATGGCAGCAAAAGACTTTCTGATCGGTACGCTGGTGGCACTGCCGCTGGGCGCGTTGATGTTCATGCTGGTGTTGCCGTCTACCCAGCAAAGCCTGCTGTTACTTTGTTTGAGCCTCGGCGGTGTCGCGTTTGTGATAGGTATTGAGGTACAGAAACGACGCCTGGGGTCGCTGGGGGCGTTGGCCAGTACCATCAACATTCTGGTACTCAGCAACCCGATGAAATTCAATCTGTCCCAGTTTCTGGATAATGCGATTGGTCAGGTGATCGGCTGTATTCTGGCATTGAGCGTTATCTTGCTTATTCGTGACAATACCCGTGAACAAACGGGCCGTACACTGCTTAACCGGTTCGTGTTTGGCGCAGTATCGGCGTTATCGACCCGACCGGCACGGCGTCAGGAGAACCACCTGCCCGCGCTGTACCAGCACCTGTTTTTGTTGCTCAACCTGTTTCCCGGTGAAATCGGTAAATATCGTCTGGCGCTGTCGCTTATCATGATGCACCAGCGCCTGCGGACGTTGGTGCTGCCGGTCAGCCCGACGCTGTCCGCTTTTCATCGCCAGATGCGTGCGACGGCCGAGCAGGTCATTGGTGCCACCCGCGACCGTAGCCAACATTTTTCCCGATTACTGGCACAAATGGATGAGTACCAGCAACTGTTGCGCGACCATCAGGTGTCGGATGAGGCGATTGATGCGGTTGGCCGCCTGACGGTACTGTTGCATCGTCATAAGCATGCGCTTGGCGACTGATCCCGCTTACAGTGGGTGATAACCCTGCCACTGCGGCGATGAAACCTGCCCGGCAGGGCTAGCGGTGAGGTGGATATACCAGCGGTCCAGCAGCGTGAGCGGCAGGCAGTCGTCCACATCGCGCAGGTCGTCCTTGTGCTGCTGGAACACGTCGGTCAGTAGTACCGCTTTGGCCCGTTGTTTAGCCAGCTCCGCGTTCGTTGCGACAAACAGCCCGAACTGATGCACCTCCGCCGGATTGTGCGGCAGATAGCCCCCCATGTTGATGAACCAGAGTTTTTCTCTGCCCTGAAACGGCTGGCGGCTGAGCGTGATATCATAGCCGTCTGCCCAATGGCAGGGGGTATAGCTATCGACGTGGATCTGGTTTTTATCGCCGAACCAGTTGGCTTTTAAGAAGGGAAAACCGTCTTGCGGGTGTTCCACTGCGGCGAACTGGATGTCATGCAATTCGATATTCGCACCCTGGGCGCGCCCGCCCACGTAATACATAAATAGCGTTGTCATGCGCCGTGGTTCCTCCTGGTTTGGGTCTGCTATTTTCGCTGTATTACTGATTGTGTAACAAAACGGTTGAATTAACCGCTTGTAAAATAAATTGATATCAACGGAAAACAGGATAATGACACTGCATCTTTGGCTGGTTTACCTCGGTGTGATCACCGTGTTGATTGCGGTTCCGGGGCCATCGGCCTTACTCAGTATGACGCATGGTTTGCGCTACGGGCAACGACGTGCACTGGCGACTATATTGGGCGGTGCGACCGGTTCACTGTTGCTGATGACCGCGTCGGCACTGGGATTAGGGGCGGTGCTGGCAGCATCGGCGACGGCGTTTCTGGTACTAAAAGTCGTGGGGGCGTTCTACCTGATTTGGCTCGGTATTTCCGCCTGGCGAACGCAGGAAAACACCCTGACGCCTTCCTCTGAGGTAGAAGAGAGTGCACCAGGGGCGCTGGGGTTGTATCGACGTGGTTTTATGGTGGGCGTCAGTAATCCCAAAGACATCCTGTTTTTTGCCGCACTGTTTCCCAATTTTATCGATACGGGTGCGCCGCAGGCGATGCAGTTTGCATTGCTGGCGTTGACCTGGGCGGTGCTGGATTGCAGCATCATGTTTACTTACGCCTGTATGGGGAACCGTGTCTCCACGCTGTTTGCTCACCCACGACGCTTGCGGTTGTTTAACCGTGCCACCGGCACCCTGTTTATTTTTGCAGGCTCCGCACTGGTGGCATCAACCAAATAATTCCCCTACCCGGTGTCGGTGAGGCTGTTTGTTGGCAGTCTCACCGAGGCCGGTCTGAAATCACTCCGCTTCTGCCAGTTCGCGTAGATACTGGAAAATCTGCCGGGCTGATTTGGGGGGCTTGTTGGCCGCTTTTTCTTTTTGGGCGTTACGCACCAGCGAGCGCAGTTGCTGGCGGTCGGCCTGCGGGTAAAGCGCAAGGATGTCGGGAACTGCGCCGTCACCTTCGGCTATCAACCTGTCGCGCAATTGTTCCAGCTTGTGGAATAGTGATACCTGCTGGTTATGACGGTTACGCAGTTTGTCCAGTGCGGTCTGAATCGGCTCAGGGTCGCGGGCGCGCAGCATTTTGCCGATCAACTGCAACTGGCGGCGGCGGCCTTCTTTGGTGATGCGCTGTGCCAGTTCAATCGCGGCGCGCAGATCGTCATCCAGTGGAATGCGTTCCAGCGCGTTTTTACCCAGTTCGACCAATTCGGTACCCAGCGCTTTAAGGGCTTCGGCATCGCGTTTAATCTCGCTTTTGCTGACCCAGATTATCTCTTCGTCTTCATCGTCCTGGCTGGCGTCAGGAATCTCGTCCTGCCAGTCTTCGGGATGTTTGTTCATGGTAGCTCCCCAATAAAAGAGGCTGATCCTATCAGGTTATGGGCTTTGTGCGAAATTGTCCGCCGATCCTGTTAGACTCAATCACAGGTTACCTCATGGTAAAACTGAGGTCAGGTAACGAATAGCAGGCGGACGGCATTCGTTGCATCATAGATTATCTGAATGTTTTCTTACTCATTATGGCAAATCGATGACAATAATCACTCAGGTTGCAGAACAGCGTAAAGTGCTGGAACAGGCGGTATCACAGGCGCTGGAACTGGCCCGTGCCGGTTCTGATGCGGCGGAAGTTGCCGTCACGAAAACAACCGGTATCAGCGTCAGCTCCCGGTATGGTGAAGTTGAAAACGTCGAATTCAACAGCGATGGCGCGCTTGGCATTACCGTTTACTATCAGCAGCGTAAAGGCAGCGCGTCATCCACGGATATGAGTCCGGACGCTATCGCACGCACAGTGCAGGCGGCGCTGGATATTGCCCGTTATACCTCGGTTGACCCTTTTGCCGGTCCGGCAGACAAGGAGCTACTGGCGTTTGACGCGCCAGACCTGGATTTATTCCACCCTGCGGAATTGGATGCCGATCGCGGTATCGAACTGGCCGCCGCCGCCGAGCAGGCGGCGCTGAAAGCCGATAAACGCATCACCAATACCGAAGGCGGCAGCTTCAACAGTCATTACGGTATCAAGGTATTCGGCAACAGCCACGGTATGTTGCAGAGCTACTGTTCCAGTCGCCATTCCATGTCGGTTAGCGTCATTGCCGAGCACAACGGCGATATGGAGCGCGATTACGCTTACACCATCGGTCGTGCGCTGGGCGACTTGCAATCTCCGGCATGGGTTGGGCAAGAGTGCGCACGCCGTACACTGGCACGTCTGTCGCCGCGTAAGCTGGCGACGATGCAGGCCCCGGTGATGTTCGCCGCCGAGGTGGCAACTGGTCTGTTCGGTCATTTAGTCGGTGCTATCAGTGGTGGCAACGTCTACCGGAAATCCACTTTCCTGTTGGATAGCCTGGGCAAACAGATTTTGCCGGAATGGCTGACCATTCAGGAGTTGCCGCATTTGCGCAAAGGGTTAGCCTCCACGCCGTTTGACAGCGAGGGCGTGCGTACCGAACAGCGGGATATAGTCAAAGACGGCGTGCTGCAAACCTGGTTGCTGACGACCTATGCGGGTCGGAAATTGGGCATGAAGAGCACTGGCCATGCGGGTGGCATTCATAACTGGCACATTGCCGGACGTGGGCTGGATTTTGACGGCATGCTCAAGGAGCTGGGTACCGGCCTGCTGGTCACCAGTTTGATGGGGCAAGGGGTCAGCGCGGTCACCGGGGATTATTCCCGCGGTGCTTCCGGTTTCTGGGTAGAAAACGGCGAAATTCAGTACCCGGTGAGTGAAATCACGATTGCCGGTAACCTGAAAGATATGCTGCGTAATATGGTGACCATCGGGGATGATATCGAAACGCGCAGTAACATCCAGTGCGGTTCGGTGTTACTGCCGTCGATGAAGATTGCTGGGGTATAACGTCTGGCTTTATTGATCGGCTGCCCGATATCAGGGCAGCCGTTTGGCAGATAACGGTTTGATTAGCGGTGGTACTCACCTGCTGCTTCCGGCTGGTAGAGCAGCTCAATTACTTCAATACGCGTTTCTTCGCCGTTAGGCAGCGGCCACGCAATGCTGTTGCCGACATGCATGCCGAGCAGTGCCGCCCCCAATGGTGCCATCACCGAAATTTGTTCCCGGCTGTCCTTCAGGCTGGCCGGATAGACCAGCGTGCGGATATGTTCTTCTGCGGTGAGTAGATCGCGGAACCGGACTCTGCTGTTCATGGTGACGACATCAGCGGGCATCTCGACCGGCTGAACGATGTCCGCCCGATCCAGTTCCCCGCTCAGAGCCTGCGCAACCTCTGTATCGGCAAAAGCGGGTTGTTCCAGCAGCGCATCCAGGCGTTCGGCATCCAGCTCGCTAATCGTCAGGTGCGGTTTGTCCATATGTTTCTCCAGTTTTTGCAATAGCAGATAACAACACCCCCGCCGTGAAGGGCAGGGGCATAAATGGGTATAAGTTAATCCGATGGTATCAGGGATGCAGGGAACTTACCGCATAAAAACGTACCGCATAAACAGGAATAGACAGGGATCACAGATGGCGACTTACGCCATCGGAGGGGACAGCGGCAGATTAATCTTCGTCAAACCCGGCTTCAAACAGCTGAATGACCGCAGCCAGCGCTTGCTCTTCATCCGGGCCGGTGACCTCCACTTCGATATGGCGGCCTTTGGCGGAATCCAGCATCAGCATGGCAATGACGCTACTGGCATCAGCTTCGGTGCCGCTTTCGTTGCGTAATAACACCTCAGCATCAAAACTTTGCACCAGCTCGAACAGTTTCATGGCCGGGCGCGCGTGCATCCCTAAGCGGTTTTTCACTTCAACAGTTTGCCTGACGGTCATGATTTACGTTTTTCCAGCGTTCGGTGGCGTGACTGCACATTCTTGCCACGGGAGCGAAAGTAGTCCGCCAGTTGTTCAGCGATGTAGACGGAGCGGTGTTTACCGCCGGTACAACCGATAGCGACGGTAAGGTAGCTGCGATTGTTGGTTTCCAGCATCGGCAGCCACAGTTCCAGGTAGCTGCGGGTCTGATAAATAAAATTGTGGACTTCGGTGTGTCGGTCAAGAAATGCCGCCACCGGTTTATCCAGACCTGTCATCGGACGCAATTTGGGATCCCAGTGCGGGTTTGGCAGGAAACGCACGTCAAACACGTAGTCGGCATCAATCGGAATGCCATGTTTGTAGCCAAATGACTCGAATACCATGGTCAGTTCACGCTCGCGCTTGCCGAGCAAACGGGTACGCAACATTTCCGCCAGTTCATGTACCGACATTTCCGACGTATCGATGATAAGGTCGGCACGGGAGCGCAGCGGCTCCAGCAGGTCATTTTCTTCGTCGATAGCGCTTTCCAGCGACAGGTTTTTGCTGGAAAGAGGATGCAGACGGCGGGTGTCGCTGTAACGCCGAATCAGGGTGTTGCGATCGGCATCCAGAAACAGCAATTGCGGTGAAAAGCTCTGTGGCAGACGAGTCAGGGCATGTTCCAGCACTTCTGGCGTTTCCGGCAGGTTACGCACGTCAATGCTGACAGCAGCGGAAATATTCCGTTCCGCCAGCGTTTGCGCCAGCTCGGGCAACAGCACCACCGGCAGGTTATCTACACAATAGAAACCCATGTCTTCCAGCGCGCGCAACGCTACGGATTTTCCCGAGCCTGAGCGACCACTGACAATCATCAGCACCATCTGACGACTCCCCCTTGGCAGCGGGATGGTGAATGTCCGCCGCCACAGTTAGCTAACTTCGTTTTCCCGGCCAGGCCGGCATCTGTCAGGCTTACACCTGAGCCATTCATACGTTGGATAACGTCCGAAGCCTGCCGTCAGGGCTGGTCGGGCAGATCATCCGCTTCGATCATGATCTGATAGAGCTCTTCATCGCTTTGGGCAGCGCGCAGGCGCTTACACACGGTTTTATCCGCCAGTCGTTTGGCGACAAGCGATAGCGTATGCAAATGGGTTTTACATTGTTCAGTGGGAACCAGCAAGGCAAAAAGCAGATCGACCGGCTGGTTATCGATGGCATCAAACGCTATCGGTTGTTCCAACTGGATAAAGACGCCGACTGCACCGAGCGTATTGTCGTCCTCCAGCTTACCGTGCGGAATGGCGATACCATTGCCGATTCCGGTACTGCCCATGCGCTCGCGGGTCAGAATGGCTTCAAACACCATCTGCGGCGGCAAATTGAGCTGTCTGGCGGCCAGTTCACTGATAATTTCCAGCGCGCGCTTTTTGCTCTGACAGTGGACGGCGCTACGCGTACACTCCTTACGGAGGACGGTGCTAAGTTGCATAACGGGCTCGTTGTTCATGATGCGTTCACTTAACGACACGGTTGCCTTCGGTTACCAGCCTGCCATAAAGCAAGCAGGCTGGTTGCTGTCCCTGCACCTGAAACGGCAACATCAGTGCTGTTTCAGTTTATCCTTATGTTTGTTTAACTGCCTTGCCAGCTTGTCGATCAGTAGATCGATGGCGGCATACATATCACCCGCTTCCGATGTGGCATGCAGTTCACCTCCGTTGACATGGATCGTGGCATCTGCAATGTGCAGGATCTTTTCCACTTTCAGTACCACGTACACCTGATTGATACGATCAAAGTATTGCTCAAGTTTGGCGAATTTTGAGGTCACGAATTCGCGCATAGCATCCGTGATTTCGACGTGGTGTCCGGTAATGTTAAGCTGCATATCGTCTTCCTTCTCATGTAGGGGTCAAACCAGCTGTTTACGTTGGTTTGACGGCGGGATAGATAAAGACTCTCGATACTTGGCGACAGTACGGCGCGCCACAATGATTCCCTGTTCGGAAAGCAGCGTGGTCAGCTTGCTGTCGCTCAGCGGTTTAGCGGGATTTTCCGCTGCAATAAGTTTTTTTACCAGCGCACGGATAGCGGTGGATGAGGCTTCGCCGCCGTTGTCGGTATTGACGTGGCTGGAAAAGAAATACTTCAGCTCAAAAATACCACGCGGACTGTGCAGAAATTTCTGGGTCGTCACGCGGGAAATGGTGGACTCATGCATATCCACAGCCTGGGCGATATCCGCCAGCACCATGGGTTTCATACATTCTTCACCGTGTTCGAAGAACGCCTGTTGTTGCTCCACAATACAGCGGGTGACTTTCAACAGGGTATCGTTACGGCTTTCCAGACTCTTGATGAGCCAGCGCGCTTCCTGCAAGTGACTGCGAATGAACTGCCCGTCGCTGTCGTTACGCGCATTGTTGCCAAGCGCGGCATACTGTTGGTTGATTTGCAGTCGTGGCACGCTGTCGGTGTTGAGTTCTACCGTCCAGTGACCCTGGACCTTGCGCACCAGGACGTCTGGTATGACATACTCGGATTCGCCGGTATTGATAGACTGCCCGGGGCGTGGATCCAGTGACTGAATCAGCGCCAATGCTTCTTTCAATACGTCTTCTTTGAGGCGACTGGTACGGATCAGGGTGCGGAAGTCATGGTTGGCGAGTAAATCGAGATAGTCGCTGACAATCAGCCTGGCTTCGCTCAGGCGGGGAATGTCGCTGTTGAACTGCGATAGCTGTACCAGCAGGCATTCGCGCAAATCGCGGGCGGCCACGCCGACAGGGTCAAAACGTTGCACACGTTTGAGCACCGCCTCTACTTCTTCCAGCGTCACCTCTTCATTGCCGATGCTCTCACGGATGTCATCCAGCGATACCGTCAGGTAACCGGTGTTGTCTACCGCGTCGACGATGGACGTAGCGATAGCGGCATCGGTATCGGAAAACGGCGTCAGTTCCACCTGCCACATCAGGTAATCCTGCAGTGTCTGCGTGGTTTCACCCTGATAGACCGGTAATTCCTCATCACGGTAGTCAGTGCTGGTGCCGGAGGGCGTACCGGCGGTGTAGATTTCATCCCAGGCGGCGTCGAGCGGTAACTCGTCGGGCATCTCTTTTTGTTCCAGCGCCTCGCGGGTGTCCAGCGTTTCGCTGTCACTGATTTCCTGGGTCTCTACTTCGTCATGAATATCGGCCTGCTCCAGCAACGGGTTGCTTTCCAGCGCCTGTTGGATTTCCTGCTGGAGTTCAAGCGTGGACAACTGCAGCAGGCGGATGGCCTGCTGTAACTGCGGTGTCATAGCCAGTTGCTGGCTGAGCCTGAGTTGCAAACCTTGCTTCATAACGCGCGTTAACTTCCTTTTGAATTATCAACCTAAAACATGACGTGGTTAGAGTCG
Source organism: Dickeya oryzae (assembly GCF_020406815.2). Lineage (NCBI taxonomy): Bacteria > Pseudomonadati > Pseudomonadota > Gammaproteobacteria > Enterobacterales > Pectobacteriaceae > Dickeya > Dickeya oryzae. The sequence continues at coordinate 4,335,559 of NZ_CP162670.1, read as the reverse complement.
GAAGCCTTCGCCCAGATAGACTCGTTTTACCTGCTCATTCGCCAGTATATCCATCGGGGAGCCGTGGGCAATAAGCTGGCCCTGACTCACGATATAGGCACGTTCACAGACATCGAGCGTTTCACGGACATTATGGTCGGTAATCAGTACGCCTAACCCACTATCGCGCAAATGCTCAATGATTTTCTTGATGTCGAGAACCGAAATCGGATCTACCCCCGCAAAGGGTTCGTCCAGCAGGATGAATTTGGGGTTGGCAGCCAGCGCCCGGGCGATTTCCACCCGACGGCGTTCACCACCGGACAACGATTGTCCCAGACTATCGCGCAGGTGAACAATATGAAACTCTTCCATCAGTTCGTTGGCGCGATCCTGCTGTTGCTCGCGGGTCAGATCTTTTCTGATCTCCAGTACCGCCATCAGGTTGTCGTAGACGCTCAGTCGCCGGAAAATCGAGGCTTCCTGCGGCAGGTAACCAATACCGCGGCGGGCGCGATCGTGCAGCGGCAGCAGGCTGATGTCCTCATCGTCGATTACGATACGGCCTTCGTCGCGCGGGACGATACCGACAACCATATAGAAAGTGGTTGTCTTGCCGGCCCCATTCGGGCCAAGCAGCCCAACGATCTCGCCGGAATTGACATTCAGGCTGACGTTTTCCACCACTTTGCGGCCTTTATACGCCTTGGCCAGATTTTCGGCGATTAGTGTTGCCATGGGTTAGCGCGTTACTCACTGTTGTTTGGTGGGCTTGCCGGTGTTGCTGCCGGGCTTGGCGCCATTTTGCGCGCCTTTGTCCTGCAATTGTGTTGGGACCAGCACGGTAGTGACTCGTTTGCCTTTGTCGCTGAACGCTTCCATCTGCTGTTGCTGTACCAGATAGGTGATACGGTCGCCCTTGACGTTGCTGTCCAACTGTTCCAGATAAGCATTGCCGGTCAACGTGACCAGTTGCTTGTCCATTTCATAGCGTATTTTCTGTGCATGACCTTTAACGGGTTTACCGTTGTCCTGCATTTGGTAGAAGGTCGCCGGATTGCCGTAGCCTTCGATAATTTCATGGCCTTGCTGGCCGTTGGGACGGGTTACGACGACTTTGTCGGCCTGTGCTTTTATCGACCCCTGCGTGACGATAACGTTGCCGGTAAACGTCACGACATTGCCTTGCATATCCAGCGCCTGCTGGTCGGACGTAATGTGGATCGGTTGCTCGGTATCTCCGGTGAGTGCCAGTGCCGGAATACTGACGGCAAAAAGCGAGCTGGCGATCAGGATGCTGTGTAACACATTAATTTTTTGGTTGGATTTCATAATAGGATTTTACCTTATCGATCAACTCAGCGGTTTTGCTGCGCAGGTTTCCGCGCATTTTCAGTCCGTTAGAGGTAAAGCTGGCACCGTACAGGGTGACCTCATCATCTGACGTCACGTCCTGCGTAACCAGATTAATCTGTGCATTATCCGTTTTAATCCGCTTTAACTGCGAATCGTCGGTCAGGCTGGTGACCTCGACGTGACCGTACAGATACAACATGCGATCTTTTGTCAGCTTGGCGCGATCCGCGCGCACCGACCAGGTCGCGATAGCTTGTTCATTGAACATGGTCGCTACCGGTTGAGTAAACCAGCTGACTTGTTCGGCGTTGTAGTGCTCGGCTTTTTCGGCTACCAGCCTGTAACTCAGTTTCCCGGTCGGGTCATACACCATCGTGGTGTTTTGCTGCATGGTGTAGGCCGGGTCATTATTTTGTACTTCAGTCGGCCCGCTTCCTTCCCGTCGGGTCGTCAAATTTAACCCGATAAGCACCAGCGCAATCAATGCCAGCAACAACGTCAGCCAGCGTTTCGTTTTACTCATATCGACAGCCCTTTGGCAAAGTCCAGTTTACCCTGTGCCAGCAGAATAAGATCGCAAATCTCTCGTACTGCGCCATGGCCGCCGCCGATACGCGTGACGTAATGCGCTCGGGGTAGCAACAGTGGGTGGGCGTCCGCTACGGCGACGCTTAACCCTACCTCGGCCATCACCGGCCAGTCGATCAGATCGTCGCCGATATACGCCACCTGGCTGGCAGTGAGCGACAGTGTATCCAACAGCTCGCGGAAGGCCAAAATCTTATCTGATTGCCCCTGATATAAGTGGCGTATTCCCAATGTCTGGCAGCGGTCGATGAGTAACTGCGATGAGCGGCCGGTGATAATCGCCACGTCGATATCCGACGTCAGCAGGCAGCGAATGCCATAACCGTCGCGGACATGAAAGGTTTTCAGCTCTTCGCCCTGATTTCCCATGTAAATCAGGCCATCAGACAGGACACCGTCGACATCGCAGATTAACAGACGTATATCACGGGCACGCTGCATTACCAGGGTATCGACAGGCCCGTAACAGGTATCGGTTTGCGACCGGGTTTCACTCATTCACTCGTATCCTTGGTTTTTCATTCTCTGCGGCGTGCGCGCGTCAGGTTTATACCACACCTGCGCGCAGCATATCGTGCATGTGGACAATCCCCAGCAGGCGATCGCCCTCTGCGACCAGCAGCGAGGTAATATGGCGGGACTGCATCAGATTCAGGGCATCCACCGCCAGTGTGTGCGGCGTCACCCGAATACCACCGCGCGTCATCACATCGGCGATACCGGCACTGTTGAGGTCGATATTCATATCGAACACCCGGCGCAAGTCACCGTCGGTAAAAATGCCTTCGATGCGATCATCCGGACCGCAAATGACCGTCATCCCCAGATTCTTGCGGGTAATCTCCAGCAATGCGTCGCGCAGCGAGGCGTCTTGACCGACACGGGGGATTTCGTCGCCAGTGTGCATGATATCGTTGATTCGCAACAGCAGTTTGCGACCCAGTGCGCCACCGGGGTGGGATAGCGCAAAGTCTTCAGCCGTAAAGCCGCGCGCTTTCAATAACGCCACCGCCAGCGCGTCACCCATCACCAGTGCCGCGGTGGTACTAGAGGTCGGTGCCAGACCCAGCGGGCAGGCTTCCTGGGAGACGTGGACGCAAAGATGGATGTCGGCGGCTTTCGCCATGGTGCTTTCCGGGTTACCCGTCATGCAGATAAGACACACTTGCAGGCGTTTTAACACCGGGATGAGCGCCAGAATCTCATGAGATTCACCCGAGTTGGAAATGGCGATCACAATATCTTGGGCGGTGATCATCCCCAAATCACCGTGGCTGGCTTCGCCGGGGTGAACAAAGAAAGCCGGTGTGCCAGTACTGGCGAAGGTCGCGGCCATCTTGCAACCGATATGACCGGATTTCCCCATGCCCATCACCACGACTTTACCGTGGCAATAAAACATTTTCTCGCAGGCGCGGGAGAAATTGTCGTCAATGTACTGATCCAACTGCGCGAGGCTGTCGCGCTCGATGGCTAAAACCTGCCGACCCGCACTCTGGAAGTCGAAACCCGGTTGTAACTCGAAATGTGACATGTAAAACATCCTGCGTTGCCAATGCTCTGGCTATGAGAACAAGAACAGCACCGAAAGGTACGCGATGAACGCACACAACAGCAATGCGCCAGCACCCTGACCGATGCGCCGTTTCTGGCGGAGACAGAGAACCGTCAGGAGCGCGCTGACACCCAGCATCACCCAGTAATCGCGTGTAAACGCGAGCGGATTTACCGCGCCAGGGGACAAGAGAGCGGGCACGCCCAGCACTATTACGATATTAAAGATATTCGAACCAATCAGGTTACCGAGCGCGATGTCGTCTTCTTTTTTTAATGTGCCGACGATAGCGGTCGCCAATTCCGGCAGGCTGGTGCCGACGGCCAACACGGTGAGCCCAATGGTCAGTTCGCTGATATTAAAGTAATTAGCGATAACTGTGGCGTTATCGATCACAATACGCGCCGACATCGGCAGAATAATCAGGCCGAGTAGCAACCATAACAACGCCACGGTTTGGTTGTTCTCTCTGGGCAACTCAGCCATTTGTTCGCGTGTCAGGCTGTCGTCACCACGCCGCTGAGCAGCGTGGGCCATACGTAACATCAACAGGATACAACCGCAGGCGGTCAGCAGCAGGATCACGCCGTCCAGGCGGCTGAGGAAACTGTCATGCAGCAGAACACCACACAGCAGCGTGACCACCAGCATCGGTGGGAGTTCCTGACGCAGCAGCGTGGAATGCAACGTCAGCGGGCGGATTAGCACGGCGCTGCCGAGGATCAACAGGATGTTGGCGATATTCGACCCTAATACATTACCTACCGCCATGTCGGTCTGATGGTTGAGCGCGGCGGTCACCGAGACCATCAATTCGGGCAGCGAGGTTCCCATGCCTACTATCGTCATGCCGATAATCATCGGCGGTACACCCAATGTGCGCGCCAGTACCGCCGCGCCATACACCACTCGGTCGGCGCCATAAACCAGTAACACTAAACCAACAATTAACAGTACTGTCGCAAAAAGCATGCAGCGTCCTTTATTCAGGTATAATCACCGGTTTATTGGCGCACAAACCAGTATTTCTGGACGAATAATAAACAAAACCGCCATTTTTCCTCGTTGGCGCTAATTCTGACTGCGCAGGGCGAAAAAGTAAAACCAATGGCAATTTTGGTCACGACCTCGTGTCCTGATTCTGTAACAGTGAAGAGTAAGCGTAACACTCTGAAAAGCGATTTCAGGGCGTAACGGTGCGAAAATGTGAAAACGGGCGGCCACTATGGGTTACCGTTGAGGAATAGACCATGAACCACGAAAATCTGGTAGAAATTCGCGGGCTCAGTTTCCGGCGAGGCAGCAGGCCGATTTTTTCGGATGTCTCGCTGAATGTGCCAAAGCAAAAAATTACGGCCATCATGGGGCCGTCCGGTATCGGTAAAACCACGCTGTTGCGGTTGATTGGCGGTCAACTGCAACCAGACAGCGGCGAAATCTGGTTCGACGGGGAAAATATTCCGACGCTTTCCCGTTCTCGTTTGTATGAAACGCGTAAGAAAATGAGCATGTTGTTTCAGTCCGGCGCGTTATTTACCGACCTGAATGTGTTTGACAATGTTGCCTGGCCGCTACGGGAGCATACGCAACTGCCTGAACCGTTGCTACAGAGCACGGTGATGATGAAGCTGGAAGCGGTGGGATTACGCGGCGCGGCGCAACTGATGCCGTCAGAGCTGTCTGGCGGTATGGCAAGGCGTGCCGCACTGGCGCGTGCGATTGCGCTGGACCCGCAAATGATTATGTTTGATGAGCCTTTTGTTGGTCAGGACCCGATCACCATGGGGGTGCTGGTGAAGCTCATTGATGAATTAAATCACGCGCTTGGTGTGACCTGTATCGTGGTGTCTCACGATGTGCCGGAAGTCTTGAGTATCGCCGATCATGCCTACATTATTGCCGATCAGCGTGTCGTGGCACAGGGCGCACCGGCTGAATTGCAGCAGAATGGCGATCCGCGTGTCAGGCAGTTTCTCGATGGCATCGCCGATGGCCCGGTACCGTTCCGCTATCCGGCGGGCGATTACCAACGTGGGCTGTTAGGTTTGGGGAGTAAGTAATTCATGCTAGTACAGGCATTAGCGTCGCTGGGACGTGTTGGCATTCAGGCTTGCGCCTCTTTCGGGCGTGCCGGGCTGATGTTGTTCAATGCGCTGGTGGGCAAGCCGGAACCGGCCAGACAGTGGCCGCTGTTGCATAAGCAACTCTATAACGTTGGCGTGCAATCATTGCTGATCATTATGGTCTCCGGTTTGTTTATCGGCATGGTATTGGGTCTTCAAGGCTATCTGGTCCTGACCACCTACAGTGCGGAAGCCAGCCTGGGCATGATGGTGGCGCTGTCATTGTTGCGTGAGCTGGGGCCGGTGGTGACGGCGTTGTTGTTCGCCGGGCGTGCCGGTTCTGCCCTGACGGCGGAAATCGGACTGATGAAGGCGACCGAGCAGTTATCCAGTATGGAAATGATGGCGGTAGACCCGTTGCGCCGTGTCGTCGCGCCGCGGTTTTGGGCCGGGGTAATTTCCATGCCTTTGCTGACGGTGATTTTTGTCGCCGTAGGTATTTGGGGCGGCGCACTGGTTGGCGTGGACTGGAAAGGGATCGACAGCGGCTTTTTCTGGTCGGCGATGCAAAACGCGGTGGAATGGCAGAAAGACCTACTTAACTGTGTGATTAAGAGCCTGGTGTTTGCCATTACCGTTACCTGGATTGCGCTGTTTAACGGTTATGACGCGATTCCGACGTCAGAAGGCATCAGCCGCGCGACGACCCGCACGGTGGTGCACTCGTCGCTGGCGGTACTGGGATTGGATTTTGTGCTGACGGCACTGATGTTTGGGAAATAAGTCGATGCAAACAAAGAAACATGAAATAGGGGTTGGCGTGTTCATGCTGATCGCACTGTGCGCCATCATCTTTTTATGCCTGAAGGTGGCAGACCTGAAATCACTCGGGCAACAGCAGACTTACCGTTTGTATGCCACGTTCGACAATATTGGCGGCCTCAAGGTGCGTTCGCCGGTAAAAGTCGGTGGTGTGGTGATTGGTCGTGTTGTGGACATTTCGCTGGATACCAAGACCTATCTGCCGCGGGTAGCGATGGATATCGATAAGCGCTACAACCACATTCCGGATACCAGTTCGCTGGCGGTTCGTACCTCTGGTCTGCTGGGGGAACAGTACCTGGCGTTGAATATTGGTTTTGAAGACGAGGACATGGGTACCTCGATTCTGCAGGACGGCGGGACAATTCAGGATACCAAGCCTGCTATGGTTCTGGAGGATCTTATCGGTCAATTCCTATATAAGAGCGGTGGCAACAATACTGACAATGCCAGCCAGAACAATGCGAATCAGGGGCATACCGAACCGGCCGCGTCTAAACCGGCTGAGAAAAACGGTGATACTGCAAAACCTGAAGCCAGCGAAAAACCGGCCCAACAGCCTTAAGAGGACACAGCATGTTAAAACGTTTATTGATGGTGGCTTTGTTGGTCGTGGCCCCGTTTGTCAGTGCAGCGGATCAAACCAATCCTTACAGCCTGATGCGCGATGCGGCGCAGAAAACCTTCGATCGTCTTAAAAACGAACAGTCGCATATTCAGCAGGACCCTAACTATCTGCGCACCGTGGTACGCGAAGAACTGCTGCCTTATGTGCAGATAAAATACGCCGGTGCGCTGGTGCTGGGGCAGTATTACAAGAGTGCCACGCCGGAACAGCGTGAAGCCTATTTCACGGCGTTTGAATCGTATCTGGAGCAAGCCTATGGTCAGGCGCTGGCGTCTTACCATGGCCAGACTTATGAGATTGCACCGGAGCAGCCGCTGGGCAATGCCGAGATTGTTTCTATCCGCGTCACTATTATTGACAATGGTGGTCGTCCGCCGATTCGTCTGGATTTTCAGTGGCGTAAAAACACCAAAACCGGCTACTGGCAGGCTTATGACATGATCGCCGAAGGGGTGAGCATGATTACCACTAAGCAGAACGAATGGGCATCCACGTTGCGTCAGAGTGGTGTGGATGGGTTGACGAAGCAACTGCAATCGGCGGCTCAGCAGCCGATTACGCTGGATCAGAAAAATGGCTGATGCACTGCAGTGGCGACAGACTGACGGCACGCTGTATCTGGAAGGCAGTCTGGATCGAAACAGTTTACTGCCGCTTTGGCAGCAGCGTAATGCGTTGCTGGCAGATAGCCGGGTGCTGGATGTCGGCCAGGTAGAACGGGTCGATTCCGCGGGACTGGCTCTGTTGGTGCATTTTTATCACCAGCAGGAACAGCAGGGAACGCCGATGACGATTACCGGTGCCAGTGAGCGACTGCGTACGTTGATTCAACTGTATAACCTGAATGAAATCATTCCGGTCCATTGAGTCGACCTGTCGCTGTGCGCTTTCATGATTAAGGTTCCCCCTTGTCGCCTGTGCGCAAGGGGGATTTCTTTTGTTTAAGATAGCGACAGATTCATCTAAGATACCACCCTGTTTATCATCCCCCTGACGTAGAATCGAGAGCAATGGAAAACGACGAAATTAAAGACGTGCTGATGAAAGCGCTGGCGCTTGAAGATGCGCATGTTTCTGGCGACGGCAGCCACTTTCAGGTCATTGTGATAGGTGAGTTGTTCAAGGGTATGAGCCGCGTAAAACAGCAGCAGGCGGTCTATGCGCCGCTGATGGAATACATCGCGGATAATCGCATTCATGCGTTGTCGATCAAGGCTTATACCCCTGAAGAGTGGCAACGCGACCGTAAACTAAGCGGTCTGTAAGTTAGCGGCCATCCGGCCATGCTATTGAGTCTGAATATTGAGAAATCGTCACTATGGATAAATTTCGTGTGCAGGGGCCAACCCGGCTCGCTGGTGAAGTTACTATTTCCGGCGCAAAAAACGCCGCCCTGCCTATCCTGTTCGCTGCCCTGCTGGCTGAAGAGCCGGTAGAAATTCAAAACGTTCCCAAACTGCGTGATATCGACACCACCATGAAGTTACTGAGCCAATTAGGCGCTCGTGTTGAGCGCAATGGTTCTGTGCATGTTGATGCCAGTTCGGTGAATGTGTTCTGTGCACCGTATGACCTGGTGAAAACCATGCGTGCTTCTATTTGGGCATTGGGCCCGCTGGTGGCGCGTTTTGGGCAAGGGCAGGTGTCGCTGCCGGGTGGTTGTGCTATTGGTGCCCGTCCGGTCGATTTGCACATCAATGGTCTGGAACAACTTGGCGCGCACATCACGCTGGAAGAAGGGTATGTGAAGGCGACGGTTGATGGCCGGTTGAAAGGTGCACACATCGTGATGGACAAAGTCAGCGTTGGCGCGACGGTGACCATCATGAGTGCCGCCACGCTGGCGGTGGGTAAAACCATTATTGAGAACGCGGCGCGCGAGCCTGAAATTGTTGATACGGCGAACTTCCTGAATACGCTGGGTGCCAAAATCAGTGGCGCGGGTAGCGACAAGATCGTTATCGACGGCGTGGATCGTCTGGGGGGCGGGGTATACCGCGTACTGCCGGATCGTATTGAGACTGGCACGTTTTTGGTCGCGGCGGCGGTCTCCGGCGGCAAGGTCGTATGCCGTCACACTCGTCCGGATACGCTGGATGCCGTGTTGTCCAAACTGCGTGAGGCGGGTGCTGATATCGAAATTGGTGATGACTGGATAAGCCTGGATATGCATGGCCGTCGGCCGAAAGCGGTGAATGTGCGTACCGCTCCGCATCCGGGATTCCCGACCGACATGCAGGCACAGTTCAGCCTGCTGAACCTGGTGGCGGAAGGTACTGGCGTTATCACCGAAACCATTTTCGAAAACCGCTTTATGCATATCCCCGAACTGATTCGTATGGGAGCACAGGCGGAAATCGAGAGCAACACCGTGATTTGTCATGGTGTCAGCCGTCTCTCCGGTGCACAGGTGATGGCAACTGACCTGCGAGCATCGGCAAGTCTGGTGCTGGCGGGATGTCTTGCGCAAGGCACGACACTGGTCGATCGCATCTATCATATCGATCGTGGCTATGAGCGTATCGAAGACAAGTTGCGTGCGTTAGGCGCTAATATTGAGCGCGTGAGCGCTAACGACTAATCGTTATAGCCGGGTGCTCTGCTATCGCATCACCCGGCGTACCCGGCGCGATTTAATCGCTGGGTGGGTGTTCCTGAATCGTGATATTCAGTTTTATTTCCTGATTATCACGGGAAATAACGACAGGAATCACTGAACCCGGCCGAATCTCCGCCACCTGATCCATGGTTTCTATTACGGAACGCGCGGGTTTATTGTTCACTTCCAGCAGCAGGTCACCTTTTTTAATCCCCGCTTTATCCGCAGGCCCGCCAGCATCGACCTCGTTGACGACGATACCTTGCAACCGCTCAAGGCCAGTGACTTGATTACCCAGCCGTTCGCGTTGCGCCCCTCGGATACCGAAATAACCCCGAATCACGCGTCCATCGCGGATCAGTTTATTCATGATCTTGGTTGCCAGCGCGACGGGAATCGCAAAACCGATACCTTCCGGCGTGCCGCCATCATCGCTTTTATCAAATGATAAGGTATTGATGCCAACCAGTTCGCCAAGTGTATTAACCAGCGCGCCACCCGAGTTGCCGTGGTTGATGGACGCGTCAGTTTGCAGAAAATTCTGTCGGCCGGACGCACTTAATCCTACCCGACCGGTAGCACTGATGATCCCTTGTGTCACCGTCTGCCCCAGGTTGTAGGGATTGCCGATGGCCATCACGACATCGCCGACGTGGAATATCCGTTTCGGGTTGATGGGGATCTCGGGCAGATTCGCGCCTTCGATTTTCAGCACGGCGAGGTCGGTCAGGCTGTCTGAGCCCACCAGCAGCGCTTCGAAAATACGGCCGTCTTGCAGGGTGACCACAATTTGTTCGGCATTGTTGATCACATGCTTGTTGGTGAGGATGTATCCTTTGCTGTTCATGAGAACGCCAGAACCCAGCGTGCGGATATTCAATTCGTTTTTGGCCGCAGGATCGTTAGCCTGATTGTATACGTTCACCACCGCCGGGGCAGCACGGCGCACACCCTGGTAATAGCTGACCGGGGTTTCCTGGCTACTGTCGCTACTGGCGTGCGACCAGCCCTGACTGGAGCGCAGTGTCGGAATCGCCAATAACAGAATACCGGCAACGATAACACCGAACAGCACCGAACGTAACAGTTTGGTTAGCATGAGCGTTTTGGGTGTGAAATGAAGGTTGAATCGCAGAATATCAGAGAAGGGTGGACACCGCATCGCGCGGTGTCCACTTTTTCATAGCTTAACGCAACAGAAGATAGATACTTTCATCGCCACGGACAATATTCAGCGCCAGCACCGAAGGCTTGGCTTCCAGAATTTTGCGCAATTGGGTGATGTTTTCTACACGTTCGCGGTTCACGCCGACAATGATGTCGCCTTTTTGCAGACCGACTTTAGCGGCAGCGCTGTCTTTGGCTACGTTATCGATAGCCACGCCTTTGCTGCCGTCCTTCAACTGCCCGTTATTGAGGGTAGCCCCCTGCAGTGCTGGGGTAAGTGTGTCAGCATTGGTTGTCACGTTGGCGCTATTATCCAGTACCACCGAGACTTCCTGCTGTTTACCGTCACGCAGCAGGCCGATACGCACGGTTTTACCCGGTGCGGTCGTGCCAATTTTAGCGCGCAGTTCCGCAAAACTGCTGATAGGTTTGCCATCCAGTGAAACCAGTACGTCGCCAGCTTTAATACCGGCTTTGGCGGCGGCGGATTTAGGAATCACTTCGCTCACGAACGCGCCACGCTGGGCATCCACCTTGAAGGCTTTCGCTATCTCGGAGGTCATTTCGCTGCCCTTGATCCCCAGCAGGCCGCGTTTTACCTCACCAAATTCCACCAATTGCTGAGCCAGGTTTTGCGCCATGTTGCTGGGAATGGCGAAGCCGATACCGACGTTACCGCCGCTCGGTGCCAGAATCGCGGTATTGATGCCGATAAGCTCGCCGCGCAGGTTGACCAGCGCCCCGCCGGAGTTACCACGGTTGATGGAGGCATCAGTCTGGATGAAGTTTTCCAGCCCTTCCAGATTTAGACCACTACGACCCAAGGCGGAAATAATACCGGATGTCGCCGTTTGGCCAAGCCCGAATGGGTTGCCGACAGCAACAGCAAAGTCGCCGACCCGCAACTGATCGGAGTCTGCCATTTTGATTTCGGTGAGGTTTTTAGCGTCATTCAACTGCAACAACGCGATATCGGTTTGTTCATCGCGGCCGATCAGCTTGGCGTCATATTCACGGCCGTCATTCAACTGCACCTGAATTTTATCCGCATTGTTGACGACGTGATTGTTGGTTAGCACATAGCCTTTTTCGGCGTTAATGATGACGCCAGAGCCTAACCCTTCGAACGGACGTGAATTCTGTTTTTCCGACGGGGTGTTCGGGCCAAAGAAGAATTTGAACTCTTCCGGAATACGCTGACGCTGTACCTGTGTGCCTTCCACATGCACGCTCACGACAGCAGGCAACACTTTTTCCAGCATGGGGGCCAGGCTGGGCAGAGGCTGACCTTCTACAACGGCAGGCAACGCGGCGTTGGCCGGGGGCACTGAAGACAACGACAGTCCAATACCGAGTGCCAGTGCGCTATATAACAACGATGTTTTTTTCATTGATTGTTAACTCTCTCACGACCTGCTTATGAATAAAACGATGATATATAAACTCAAACTTGCGGTGAATACTCAGACCCGGAGCTATGTGTAAAGTTCGCTGATATTTCGTCAGCGAAATGTAACGACCGACCGTGTCATGGATACGGTGGAGAGGGTCAGCATGACCGGCAAGAAACGCCCTGACGACAAACTGTGTGCCATCAGGGCGGATAACAGTGGCAATGTCGGCTAAACGTAGCCGGTTATTTGCCTGTCGGGCGTGTGCCACGCAGCAAGCCGGAGGCACTGCCGGAATAGTCGCGTGGCGGCATATCCACCGGTGCCTGGTCATTGTCTGACTCGGCTTCGGTCAGGCGATAATGAAACGGGTTATCCTGCATCGGAACATCCGGCAGCAGGTTGTTGGAGCTTTTCACCATATGCTGATAAAGCTGACGATAATCACGCGCCATATTGTCGAGCAGTTCTGCACTGTGGGCAAAATGGCTGACTAATTCCTGACGGTATTCTTCCAGTTCTGTTTTGTTTTTCTCCAGTTCGTTTTGCAGTACCTGCTGCTGGCGCAGTTTACGGTTACCGAACCGCATCGCGACAGCGCCAATGATGACACCGATAACAAATCCAATCAGCGCAGACTCCCAGGTCATAAAACGACTCCTATTTTTGACTTCGTTGTCCCGTAGGGTTTTTTCACTTAATAATAGTCACTATAACCGCTAACCTCGCTGGAGTGGAGCCCTTGTATATCTGGTCTGATCGGGTAGGTGGGTACTGCGAAGCGGTAACGCTCACGATCACGGGCTGAACCGGCGTTAACGCACGATAAAATACAACGAAATTTTTCTCAGGGATTTTGTGCTATGCAGAGAACAACCCCTTTGGCACTTTATCAGCAGGCTTTGATGGCGCAGACCTATCAGCCGGATGAGGTGCAGCATCAGACGGTTGTCCGTTTGAACGCTATCCATCAGACGCTGACGGAGCAGGTATGGATACAACCCGAAAACCGTACGCCGGGACTGATATCGAAATGGCGTAGTTGGTTGGGACAGAAAGAAAAAACGCCGACACCGGTGCAAGGTCTGTACATGTGGGGTGGGGTTGGGCGGGGTAAAACCTGGCTGATGGACCTGTTTTTCCACAGCCTGCCTTCGGAGCGGAAACTTCGGCTGCATTTCCATCGTTTTATGCTGCGGGTGCATGAAGAGCTGAACCAGTTGCAAGGTCAGGAAAACCCGTTGGAAAAGGTGGCGGATGGCTTTAAAGCGCAGACCGACATTCTGTGTTTCGACGAGTTTTTCGTTTCGGATATTACTGACGCCATGTTGCTGGCGGAACTGTTGCGCACATTGTTCTCGCGGGGGATTGCGCTGGTAGCGACGTCTAACATTCCGCCAGACGAGTTGTATCGCAATGGGTTGCAGCGTGCGCGCTTCCTGCCCGCTATTGAGCTTATCAAGCGTTATTGTGATGTGCTCAATGTGGACGCGGGTATTGATTACCGGTTGAGAACGCTGACGCAGGCCCATCTGTACCTGACACCACTCAATGCCGAAACTGAGGCTGAAATGCAGGCGATGTTCCGTCGTCTGTCTGGGCACGATATCACCCAGCCAGGCCCGGTACTGGAGGTGAATCATCGCCCGTTGGCAACACTGAGCGCGGGGGATGGCGTGCTGGCGGTGGATTTTGCCACGTTGTGTCTTGATGCGCGCAGTCAGAACGATTACATCGCCTTATCGCGGTTGTACCACACGGTGTTATTGCACCATGTGCCGGTGATGGCGGTAAAAGATGAGAACGCGGCACGCCGTTTTCTGGCGTTGGTGGACGAATTCTACGAACGTCGGGTCAAGCTGATTATTTCTGCCCAGGTGCCGATGTTTGAGATTTATCAGGGCGAGCATCTGAAGTTTGAATATCAGCGCTGCCTGTCACGTTTACAGGAAATGCAAAGTGAAGAGTACCTGCGCCAGCCGCATTTGCCGTAGCCGTGATTGACGGTGGCAGACACTGTATGCTGTGCAGGAAATTATGAGAGAAAAAAGTCGACCTTTGGGATCGACTTCTCTATAATCTTGCGACCCCACGTTACAACAAAGTTTTTTCCCGAAACTTTAATCGCGCTGGCAATAGCTATTCGAAGGGGTAGGTTTGCTGGACTAGATAGCCGTGTGAACCTCAACACTATTTATTTAAGCGTTTGGGTGTTCACCAACGTGTAACTTAAATTGGGTAAGCTTTTAATGAAAACTTTTACAGCTAAACCAGAAACCGTAAAACGCGACTGGTACGTTGTTGACGCGAGCGGCAAAACTCTTGGCCGTCTTGCTACTGAACTGGCTCGTCGTCTGCGCGGCAAGCACAAAGCGGAATACACTCCGCACGTTGATACCGGTGACTACATCATCGTTCTGAACGCAGAAAAAGTTGCTGTAACCGGCAACAAACGTTCTGACAAGATGTACTACCATCACACCGGCCACATCGGTGGTATCAAAGAAGCGACCTTTGAAGAGATGATTGCCCGCCGTCCTGAGCGCGTAATTGAAATCGCGGTTAAAGGCATGCTGCCGAAGGGCCCGCTGGGTCGTGCTATGTACCGTAAACTGAAAGTTTACGCGGGTAACGAGCACAATCACGCGGCACAGCAACCGCAAGTTCTGGACATTTAATCGGGATTATAGGCAATGGCTGAAAATCAATACTACGGCACTGGTCGCCGCAAAAGCTCCGCCGCTCGTGTATTTATCAAACCGGGCAGTGGCAACATCGTTATCAACCAGCGTACTCTGGAACAATACTTTGGCCGCGAAACCGCGCGCATGGTTGTTCGCCAGCCGCTGGAACTGGTCGATATGGTTGGTAAACTGGATCTGTACATCACCGTTAAAGGTGGTGGTATTTCCGGTCAGGCCGGTGCTATCCGTCATGGTATCACCCGCGCTCTGATGGAATACGACGAATCCCTGCGTTCTGAACTGCGTAAAGCTGGCTTCGTTACTCGTGACGCTCGTCAGGTTGAACGTAAGAAAGTGGGTCTGCGCAAAGCACGTCGTCGTCCGCAGTACTCCAAACGTTAATTTCTGTCTGCCTGGCAGCGAAATCAACGCAGAAAAACCCGGTGCCTGTCACCGGGTTTTTTTTCGTCCTGACATCACCTGTGGAAAAAATATGCTGTGATTACCGTGGGTTAACCATGAAAACACGCTTATCCCCCCACAAAACAAACAGAATCTGATACACTATTGGCCGGTTTTGTGCCTGTTCGTCAGCAAGTGATTTTAACAGAACGACGGATGTCGTCCGCTTTCTCCCCCTAGGGGAAGCCTAAACGCGGCAAGGCCAGCAGGATCATATTCGATCGGTTGTTCGCCGTATTTTTTCGATAACTTGGAGGTTTTCATGGCTGTCGCTGCCAACAAACGTTCGGTGATGACGCTGTTTTCTGGTCTGTCCGACATTTTTAGCCATCAGGTCCGCATTGTACTGGCCGAGAAAGGGGTAAGTGTCGAGATTGAACAGGTGGACATGGATAATCTGCCGCAGGATCTTATCGACCTTAATCCCTACGGCTCTGTGCCGACACTGGTTGACCGTGAACTGACGTTGTATGAATCACGTATCATCATGGAATACCTGGATGAGCGTTTCCCGCACCCGCCGCTGATGCCGGTTTATCCGGTGGCGCGTGGTAACAGCCGTCTGATGATGCACCGCATTGAGCAGGATTGGTATTCGCTGATGAAAACCATCCAGACTGGCAATGCTCAGGATGCGGAAGCGGCACGCAAGCAATTGCGTGAAGAACTGCTGGCTATCGCTCCGGTTTTCAACGAAGCACCTTATTTCATGAGTGAAGAGTTCAGCCTGGTGGATTGCTATCTGGCGCCGTTGTTGTGGCGTCTGCCGCTGCTGGGTATTGAGTTGAGTGGTTCTGGTGCCAAAGAACTGAAGGGTTATATGACCCGTGTGTTCGAACGTGATGCCTTCCTCGCGTCGTTGACTGAAGTTGAGCGCGAAATTCGGTTGCAGTCCAGAGGGTAATGGCATGACGTTGTCTCAGCTCTCTCCACGCCGTCCCTATTTATTACGGGCTTTTTATGACTGGTTGCTGGACAACCAATTAACGCCGCATCTGGTTGTAGATGTGACCGTTCCCGGCGTGCAGGTGCCGATGGAGTTTGCCCGTGATGGGCAGATTGTCCTGAATATTGCGCCGCGTGCGGTAGGCAATCTCGAACTGGCTGATGACAGCGTGCGCTTTAATGCGCGTTTCGGCGGAGTTCCCCGCCAGGTGTTTGTCCCGATGGCGTCGGTGATGGCTATCTATGCGCGTGAAAATGGCGCTGGTACGATGTTTGAACCCGAGCCTGCTTACGAAATTGTCGAAGAGTTTGGCGTACAGCCCCATTCTGAAGAGGAATCCAGACCAACACTGATGTCGGTGGTGGACAATGAACTTTCTTCTCCCGCCGCTGAGAGCGAGCCGCCGCCAGATGACGAGCCGCCCTCGCCACCAAGAGGTGGTCGGCCTTCCCTGCGGGTGGTCAAATAATCGCACTGATAAAAAAGGCACGTTACCGTGCCTTTTTTATTGCCCGAATGAAAGGTCCATAAAGCCGATAAGGTCCATAATGTCTTTGCTGTCTGGTAACGGGTTTATCCATTGTCAGTCTCGTGTTTAATCGAAGGAGAATGTGATGAAAACCAGTCAAGGCCGTTGTTTATGCGGTGCAGTAACGATAACGGTCCCTGAGTCATGCACGCATGATGTGTATGTCTGTCATTGCAGTATGTGTCGGACATGGGGTGGTGGGCCGTTGATGGCGATTGAAACTCAGCAAGGGGTGACCCTTGAGGGGGAAGAGCATATCGGGCGGTACCGTTCTTCCGACTGGGCGGAACGTGCTTTTTGCCGCACATGTGGAACCCACCTGTTTTATCGGCTGCTTAAACCGGAGATCTATTCAATTTCCGCCGGGCTATTCCCCAATGTTCCGCAAAAACTGGCTTCGCAGGTCTACATTGATAACAAGCCTGATTATTACGATTTCGTACAGCAAACCCCAACGATGACCGAACAGGACATCATTGATTTATATAAAAAGTAATACGAATTCCTGATGAGGGAAAGCAACCTGCATTGGAAAGCATAAAGGCGGCCGTAGCCGCCTTTATGTGTCAGAAAGTCATTACACTTCCAGATAGTTCATGATGCCATCAGCCGCTTTACGGCCTTCGGCTATCGCGGTTACCACCAGATCAGAACCACGTACCGCATCGCCACCGGCGAAGATTTTCGGGTTTGATGTCTGGAAGGCACTGTTGCTTTGTTCCGGGGCGATGATACGACCCTGAGTGTCCAGCTCCACGCCATGATCCGCCAGCCACGCCATTTTATGCGGACGGAAACCAAACGCCATGATAACCGCATCGGCTTCCAGCACATGCTCGGAACCCTCAACCGGTTCAGGCCGACGACGGCCATTAGCATCCGGTGCCCCCAGCTCGGTACGGATCATGCGTACACCGCACACTTTACCAGCGCCGTTGATTTCAATACTGAGCGGCTGGAGGTTGAAGCGGAACTCTACGCCTTCTTCGCGCGCATTTTTCACTTCGCGCTTGGAGCCCGGCATGTTTTCTTCATCACGACGATAGGCACAAGTGACATGCGTTGCTCCCTGACGAATCGAGGTACGCACACAGTCCATCGCCGTATCGCCGCCACCCAGGACGACGACACGTTTACCCTGCATCGAGATATACGGTTCCTGTTCGCTGGTTTCGAAGCCCATCAGGTTCTTGGTATTGGCAATCAGGAACGGCAGAGCATCGTATACGCCCGGTGCATCTTCGTTTTCCAGCCCGCCGCTCATTGACTGATAGGTACCGACACCCAGGAACACGGCGTCATATTCTGCCAGTAAGTCGCTCAACTGGACGTCTTTGCCGACTTCCGTATTCAGGTGAAAGTCGATGCCCATCTCCGTGAAGATTTCGCGGCGCTTGGTCATCACCTCTTTTTCCAGCTTGAACGCTGGGATACCGAAGGTCAGCAGGCCGCCGATTTCCGGGTGGCGGTCATAGACCACCGCTTTCACGCCGCTACGGGTCAGGACATCAGCACAAGCCAGCCCGGCTGGGCCCGCACCGATAATCGCCACACGTTTGCCGGTTGGCTGGACTGACGAAACATCCGGACGCCAGCCCATTTCGATGGCTTTATCGTTGATGTAGCGCTCGATGTTACCGATAGTGACGGCGCCGAATTCGTCATTCAGTGTGCAAGAGCCTTCACACAGGCGATCCTGTGGGCAGACGCGGCCGCATACTTCCGGCAGGCTGTTCGTCTGGTGAGACAGCTCAGCGGCTTCAATAATCCGTCCCTCATTCGCCAGCTTCAGCCAGTTCGGGATGTAGTTATGGACCGGGCATTTCCATTCGCAGTAGGGGTTGCCGCAAGCCAGGCAGCGATCTGCCTGGGCTTTGGACTGGCTTTCCGAGAATGGCTCGTAAATTTCAACAAACTCGATTTTACGAATCTTCAGCGGTTTCTTGGGCGGATCAACGCGCTGTAAGTCGATAAACTGATAAACATTCTGACTCATGATGACCTCTTACTGCGCCTGTACCCGCAGCTCCGCTGCGGAACGACTACGATGACCCAACAACGCTTTCACATCACTTGACTTCGGTTTGACCAACGAAAATTTCGAAGCCCAGGTCGGCCAGTTAGCAAGAATTTCCTCACCACGCTGCGAACCGGTGTGCTGGACGTGCTCGGTAATCAGCCCGCGCAGGTGTTCTTCGTGAATCGCCAGGTTTTCCACATCCAGCACTTCAACCAGTTCAGGGTTGACGCGCTTACGGAATTCGCCGTCTTCATCCAGCACGTAGGCGAAGCCGCCGGTCATGCCCGCACCAAAGTTGACGCCGGTACGACCGAGGATGCAGACGATACCGCCAGTCATGTATTCGCAGCCGTTATCACCGATACCTTCCACCACGGTGATGGCACCGGAGTTACGTACGGCGAAGCGCTCGCCAGCACGACCAGCCGCGAACAGTTTGCCGCCGGTTGCGCCGTACAGGCAGGTGTTACCGATGATGCTGGCTTCGTGACTGCGGAAGGCTGAACCCACCGGCGGACGTACGGAGATAACACCACCCGCCATACCTTTACCCACATAGTCGTTAGCATCGCCGGTCAGGGCCAGTTCAACACCGCCTGCGTTCCAGACGCCGAAGCTCTGGCCTGCGGTACCGGTGAAATGGACTTTGATCGGGTCGCTCGCCAGGCCCTGGTCACCATGTTTTTCCGCGATCATGCCGGACAAGGTGGCCCCGACGGAGCGGTCAGTATTGCGGATGTCAAAATAGAGCGCTTTGCTCTGTCTGGCATCGACATGTGCCTGAGCCTGTGCGATCAGCTCTTTATTCAATAGCCCCTTGTCAAACGACGGGTTGCCTTCGGTGCAGTACAGTGCTTTACCGGGTTGCGGTGCAACGGTGTGCAGCAACGGCGACAGATCCAGTTTGTTCTGCTTGGCGGTGATGCCATCCAGTTCGACCAGTAAATCGGTACGGCCGATCAGGTCTACCAGACGGCTTACGCCCAGTTCCGCCATCAGCTCGCGGGTTTCGCGGGCGATGAAGGTGAAGTAGTTAACGACACGTTCCGGCAGGCCGTGATAGTGGTCGCGGCGCAGTTTGTCATCCTGTGTTGCCACGCCGGTAGCGCAGTTGTTCAGGTGACAGATACGCAGGTATTTACAACCCAGCGCGACCATCGGGCCAGTACCGAAGCCGAAGCTCTCCGCACCCAGAATCGCTGCTTTCACGATATCCAGACCGGTTTTCAGGCCACCGTCCACCTGCAGACGAATCTTATGACGCAGGCCGTTAGCCACCAGCGCCTGCTGGGTTTCTACCAGGCCCAGTTCCCACGGACAACCGGCGTATTTCACCGACGTCAGCGGGCTGGCACCGGTACCACCGTCATAGCCCGCGATGGTGATAAGGTCGGCATAGGCTTTAGCCACGCCGGTAGCGATGGTGCCGACGCCCGGTTCGGACACCAGCTTGACTGAAATCATCGCCTTCGGGTTGACCTGTTTCAGGTCGAAAATCAACTGCGCCAGATCTTCGATAGAATAAATATCATGGTGCGGCGGTGGCGAAATCAGGGTCACGCCCGGTACGGAATACCGCAGACGTGCGATATACGGGGTGACTTTATCGCCCGGTAACTGACCACCTTCACCCGGTTTAGCACCTTGCGCCACTTTGATCTGAATAACGTCGGCATTGACCAGATAGGCTGGGGTCACGCCAAAGCGACCAGAAGCCACCTGCTTGATACGAGATACTTTATTGGTACCGTAGCGCGCCGGGTCTTCGCCGCCTTCACCGGAGTTGGAAAAGCCGCCCAGACTGTTCATGGCTTCTGCCAGCGATTCATGCGCTTCAGGGCTCAGGGCACCGATAGACATGGCGGCGGTGTCAAAGCGCTTGAACAGCTCTGAGTCCGGCTCAACCTGTTCCAGCGGGATTGCTGCGCCTGCCTGAGGTTGCACTGCCAGCAGGTCACGCAGCATCGATGCCGGACGCTCGTTAACCAGTTTGGCGTACTGCTGGTAATCCTGATAGTTGCCGCTGTGAACCGCGGTTTGCAGTGTTTTCACCACATCGGGGTTGTAGGCGTGGTATTCACCGCCATAGACGAATTTGAGCAGACCACCCTGATCGAGTTTCTGGCGCTTGAGCCAGGCACGTTTGGACAGGTTTTGCAGGTCCTGCTCAAAATCGCTGAAACTGGCACCGCCAATACGGCTCACTACGCCCTGGAAGCAACGGGATGACACATCCTGATGCAGACCCACCGCTTCAAACAGCTTCGAACAGCGGTAAGAGGCGATAGTGGAGATCCCCATCTTAGACATGATCTTGTACAGACCTTTGTTGATGCCGTTACGGTAGTTCTGCATCACGGTACGGTACGGTTTGTCGATGGTGTGGTTATCCACCAGACCAGCCAGTGTCTCATAGGCCAGATACGGGTAAACCGCCGTCGCGCCGAAGCCGAGTAATACGGCAAAGTGGTGCGGATCGCGGGCACTGCCGGTTTCCACGATGATGTTGGCATCGCAGCGCAGACTTTTTTCCACCAGGCGAGCCTGAATCGCACCCACTGCCATGGGTGCTGGCACTGGCAGACGGTCTTGTGCGATACCGCGGTCGGTCAGCACCAGCAATACCGCACCGGCACGGACTTTGTATTCCGCTTCGTCACACAGTTTTTCCACGGTCTCCTGCAACGAACGCTGCTTAGGATCGAAAGTGATATCGATCTTCTCGGCGCGATAGTGCTCAGGATCCTGGTTGATCAATTGAATGAAATCAGAGTAGAGCAGGATCGGCGATTTGAAGCTCAGGCGGTGAGCCTGCCCTTCGGCTTCGCAGAATACGTTCATTTCGCGACCGATACAGGTGGCGAGCGACATCACGTGCGATTCGCGCAGCGGGTCGATTGGCGGGTTGGTTACCTGCGCAAACTGCTGGCGGAAATAATCGTAAATGATACGCGGACGGCTCGACAGCACGGCGAACGGGGTATCATCCCCCATCGAGCCGGTTGCTTCCTGACCGTTTTCGCCCAGTACGCGAATGACCTGATCCAGCTCTTCAAAGCTATAACCAAACTGCTTCTGGTAAGTTTCCAGCAGCGCGTTGTCCAGTTCCCGGCTACCGACCTGATCGTCTGGTAATTCTTCGAACGGCACCAGCCGTTTAACGTTTTTCTCCATCCACTCTTTGTAGGGATGGCGGCTTTTCAGGTCGTCGTCGGTTTCGGTCGAATGCAGAATACGGCCGGTACGGGTATCGATGACCATCAGTTCGCCGGGGCCGACGCGGCCTTTTTCCACCACCTCGTCAGGCTGGTAATCCCAGATACCCACTTCGGAGGCACAGGTAATCAGCTTATCTTTGGTGATGACATAGCGCGCCGGGCGCAGGCCGTTACGGTCGAGGTTACAGGCTGCGTAACGTCCATCAGACAGCACCAGACCGGCTGGGCCGTCCCACGGCTCCATATGCATGGAGTTAAAGTCGAAGAAAGCGCGCAGCTCCGGGTCCATGTTCGGGTTGTTCTGCCAGGCGGGTGGCACCAGCAGACGCATCGCACGTACGATGTCCATCCCACCGGCGAGGAACAGCTCCAGCATGTTATCCAGCGACATGGAGTCTGACCCGCTTTCGTCAACAAACGGTGCGGCATCCAGCAGGTCAGGGATCAGCGGGGTCTTAAATTTGTAAGCACGAGCGCGAGCCCACTGGCGGTTACCGGTAATGGTGTTGATTTCACCGTTGTGCGCCAGATAGCGGAACGGTTGGGCCAGACGCCAGCGAGGCACCGTGTTGGTGGAGAAGCGCTGATGGAACAGACAAATCGCTGATTCCATACGCAAGTCCGCCAGATCCAGATAAAATCGCGGCAAGTCTGTGGGCATGCACAGACCTTTATAGATATTCACCAGATTGGACAGGCTGCAAACGTAAAAGTCTTTATCCTGAACGCGCTTCTCGATA
This sequence comes from Dickeya oryzae, assembly GCF_020406815.2. Classification (NCBI taxonomy): domain Bacteria; kingdom Pseudomonadati; phylum Pseudomonadota; class Gammaproteobacteria; order Enterobacterales; family Pectobacteriaceae; genus Dickeya; species Dickeya oryzae. The sequence goes on along the minus strand of NZ_CP162670.1, from coordinate 4,312,812 downwards.
CGGCGACGTGCCATAAACAGGCGGCGTTCCATATCACGTGGACGCCAGCCTGCCGGAGCGTTAACGAAAATCTGTTCGATGCACGGCAGGGAAGACAGGGCGATTTCACCCAGCACGTCCGGGTTGGTCGGGACTTCGCGCCAGCCCAGTACGGATAACGTCTCATTCTGCAGTTCTTCTTCTACAATCCGACGCGTGGCACGGGCTTTCTCTTCATCCCGGCTGAGGAACAACATACCGACCGCATAATTGTTCGCTAACCGCCAGCCGTGCTCTTCGGCAACCAGACGGAAGAAACGATCGGGTTTCTGGAGTAATAAACCGCATCCGTCGCCGGTCTTGCCATCGGCAAGAATCGCACCACGGTGCTGCATGCGTGCCAGGGCGTGGATCGCCGTGCGCACGACTTTATGGCTCGGTTCACCTTCTATATGGGCGATCAATCCGAAACCACAGTTGTCTCTTTCATGGGATGCATCGTACAACATATCTCAGTGAACCTCCCCAGGCTCTGTATGACGTCCTCAATCGACAACCTCACTGCCAGAATCGGCTGCGTAAATGACGCGTTAACCGCACGCTAACCGCGAGCGACCCCTTCACTGCGCCAATAAGGCATCAGTGGTGTGCGCCGCTCTCTTTTATCTGGCCTCTCGTAAGGTATCACAAGTGATGTGACTTGCTTGATGAGGGAGTCTTCTTCTTACTGCATAAATATGACGAGACGTTCACTCGTCAGGAAATCTTCCAGCGGATTCCCAAATTAGCGAGAAACCCTGTTCAGGTCAAATACCCATGACGAGCAGGCACTTTAGGGATAATATTTGCTTATGTTTATGAAATAAAAGGATTTAATTAATAAAAAGAAGATGTTGGCAGGAGCAGGGGATGGGTTGAACTGTGAGCTGTATCACTATGCTAATAGCGGGTTTTTATGGCTGCATGCTGAGATAGTCTTAGTTTGTGGCATCTTATTCTGTTTCGTGTCTTTTTTTTACTTTATGACACTGTTTTCATTTTACGGTCATCTTTTAATGGAATGAACCTCGCGGATAAGAAAAATTAATCAGGAATAATGTGATTTTATTTTCATTAAAAACGAATAAACATGCAGCTGCATAAACCGGAGCGTATTGATCGGGGTCATCGCCGTTAACGGGCGAGAAAGGTAGGCTGATTTTTTGTGAAATGAAGAATCAGAATATGCAATTGCAAAAATTAATCAATATGTTTGGTGGGGATCTTCAGCGTCGTTATGGAGAAAAAATCCATAAATTGACGTTACACGGGGGATTTAGCTGTCCAAACCGCGACGGCACGCTGGGGCGGGGTGGTTGTACTTTCTGTAATGTGGCGTCATTTGCGGATGAACAAATGCAACAGCGCAGTATCGCCGAGCAATTAGCGACACAGGCTGGCAAGGTCAACCGCGCAAGCCGCTATCTGGCCTATTTTCAGGCGTATACCAGCACTTACGCCGAAGTGCAGGTATTGGCGTCCATGTACCGGCAGGCGCTGGCGCAGGCTGACATTGTGGGGTTATGTGTCGGCACCCGGCCGGATTGTGTACCGGATACGGTGCTGGACTTGCTGGCTGACTACCATGAGCAAGGGTATGAAGTCTGGCTGGAGTTGGGATTGCAAAGCGCCCATGACCGGACATTACGGCGCATCAATCGCGGGCATGATTTCGCCTGCTACCAACAGACGGCGCAGCGTGCCCGTGCCAGAGGGCTGAAAGTGTGCAGCCACCTGATTGTCGGCCTGCCCGGTGAGCGCGACGAACATTGTCTGTCGACGTTGCAGCGCGTCGTTGAAGCCGGTGTCGAGGGGATTAAATTGCATCCGTTGCATATTGTGACCGGCAGCGTGATGGCGAAAGCCTGGCAAGCGGGCCGACTGACAGCCTTGCCGCTGGAGCATTATGTGGCGATTGCCAGTGAGATGATTCGTCACACCCCGCCCGATATTGTTTACCACCGTATTTCTGCCAGCGCCCGACGTCCGACGCTACTGGCTCCATTGTGGTGTGAAAACCGTTGGACAGGCATGGTCGGCATTCACGATTACCTGCAACAGCATGGGACGCAAGGTTCCGCGTTGGGGCAGCCGTTTCATTATTCGACACGCTAAATTCGACACACGTATTACCAATATTCTCATTACCCGACACTCTCATCTTCGTGGCGGCTCGCAAATCGACCGCTCATTTACCACGCACATGATTTTTTTACGGTATGATTTGCGTGTTGACGACTAAGGAACACTGTTATGAGGCAAATCAGGCTGTTGGCGCAGTATTACGTTGATTTAATGGTCAAATTGGGGTTGGTCCGGTTTTCCCTGCTACTGGCCTCGGCGCTGGTTTTGCTGGCGCTGGTGGTACAAATGGCGGTGACGCTGTTGCTCACCGGCAAGGTGGAAAATATCGACGTAGTGCGTTCTATTTTCTTTGGTTTACTGATCACGCCCTGGGCGGTTTATTTTTTGTCGGTGGTTGTCGAGCAGCTTGAAGAGTCTCGCCAGCGCCTGTCCCGGCTGGTGGCCAAACTGGAAGAAATGCGCCAGCGCGATCAGGAACTGAACGAACAGCTACAGGGTAACATCAGCCAGCTCAATCAGGAGATTAGCGATCGTATCAAGGCGGAAGAAGCCCGATTGCTGATGGTTTCCAAGTTGCGCGAAGAAATGGCGCGTCGTGAGCAGGCGCAGGTTGAACTGGAGCAGCAATCGGCGCTGCTGCGCTCCTTTCTTGATGCCTCGCCAGATCTGGTCTACTACCGCAATGAAAATAAAGAGTTTTCCGGCTGTAACCGGGCAATGGAACTGCTGCTAGGCAAAAGCCAGAAGCAACTGATTGGCCTGACGCCGAAAGATGTTTACCCCCCCGATATTGCTGAAAAAGTCATGGAAACGGATGAGAAGGTGTTTCGTCACAACGTTTCATTGACCTATGAACAGTGGCTGGTTTATCCGGATGGACGCAAAGCCTGTTTTGAACTGCGTAAGGTGCCGTTTTACGACCGAATGGGAAAACGGCATGGGCTCATGGGGTTTGGTCGCGATATTACCGAGCGTAAGCGCTATCAGGACGCGTTGGAGAACGCCAGCAGGGAAAAGACCACCTTCATCTCTACAATCAGCCACGAGCTGCGTACGCCGCTTAACGGCATTGTCGGTCTGAGTCGTATCCTGCTTGATACCCATTTGGATGCCGAGCAGCAGAAATACCTGAAAACCATCCACGTCAGTGCCATTACGCTTGGCAATATCTTCAACGACATCATCGAAATGGATAAACAGGAGCGACGTAAGGTTCAACTGGATAATCAGCCGGTAGATTTTGTCGGTTTTGTGGTGGATCTGGAGAACCTTGGTGGATTGCTGGCCCAGCCGAAAGGCCTGCAACTTGAGATGGAGCTCCATCAGCCGTTGCCGAAGACCATCATTACTGACGGCACCCGGTTGCGTCAGATCCTGTGGAATCTGCTTAGCAACGCGGTGAAATTCACGCGAGAAGGCCGGGTGGTGGTCCGGGTCTGGCATGAACAAGGCAATCGCCTGCGCTTTGAGGTGGAGGATTCCGGTATGGGGATTCCGGCCGACGAGCTCGAGAAAATTTTCTCCATGTACTACCAGGTAAAAGATCAACATGGCGGTAAACCGGCTACTGGCACCGGTATCGGGCTGGCGGTTTCTAAACGCCTGGCGCAGAGCATGGGCGGCGATATCCACGTCACCAGTGAGCTGGGTAAAGGCTCCTGCTTTACGCTGACGGTAACGGCACCTGTGGGCGATAGTGATGAGCCCGATGACGATGAGCAGGATGAACTGCCGCTACCCGCGCTGCATGTGCTGTTGGTGGAAGATATCGAGCTGAACGTCGTAGTGGCGCGTTCGGTATTGGAAAAATTGGGTAGCAGCGTCGATGTTGCGATGACCGGGCAGGCCGCGCTCGACATGTTTGATCCCGATGAGTTCGATTTGGTGCTGCTGGATATCCAGTTGCCAGACATGACCGGGCTTGATGTGGCACGTCGTCTGCGTGAGCGCTATGCCGGGCAGTCGATGCCGCCGCTGGTCGCGCTGACGGCGAACGTACTCAAAGATAAAAAAGAGTATCTGGATGCGGGCATGGACGACGTACTGAGCAAGCCGCTGGCGGTGCCGGCGCTGACCGCCGTTATTCAGCAATACTGGGATCATCATGCGCAACCGGAACAGGAAGACGCGGTGGTGGATACCGGGTCGTTGCATGATCGTATTCTGGATGTGCCGATGCTGGAACAGTACCTGACGCTGGTGGGACCGAAACTGATTCACCAGAGCCTGGCCATGTTTGAACAGATGATGCCCGGTTATCTGGCGATTCTGGACTCCAACATGACTGCCCGTGATCAGAAAGGCATCGCCGAAGAAGGGCATAAAATCAAAGGGGCGGCGGGTTCGGTAGGGCTTAAACATCTGCAACAGGTTGCGCAACAGATTCAGACCACGACACTACCGGCATGGTGGGACAACGTACAGGAATGGATTGACGAGTTGAAACACGACTGGCAACAGGATGTGCAGGTATTGAAAGACTGGGTTTCGGAGGCTGAAAAAAAATGACCCCGACCGAAGCCGGGGTGCGCGAATTATGCGCCAACACCAGGGAAAGTGGTACACCTGCGTTCGCTCTCAGATGTCATTGGTACGCAAGCGTTTTTGAAATCCCATCATCTGACAACACACACCATAGCAAATATGGCGCTGTTTGTTACAAGAATCATTAAAATGTGTGATGTAGATTAGTGTTTGTCAATCAAAAAATCAATTAGTTGATGTAATGAAATGAGGGATAATTGATGAAAAAAGTGGGCGTCGTACTCTGTGGGTGTGGTGTTTATGATGGTTCAGAAATTCACGAAGTTGTCTTGACTCTGCTTGCAATCGATCGCGCCGGTGCTGAAGCTGTCTGCTTTGCACCGGATAAAGAACAGCTGCATGTTGTTAATCACTTGAACGGTGAGGTGACGGGTGAGAAACGCAATGTTTTAGCGGAGTCGGCGCGTATTGTACGCGGAAAAATCCAGCCATTATCCAGTGCCGATCCCCAACAGCTTGATGCGCTGATTGTGCCTGGCGGATTCGGTGCAGCAAAAAATTTGAGTGATTTTGCCACCCGTGGGGCGGACTGCGAGATTGATAAAGAACTGAAAATACTGACACGTGAAATTCATAAGAAAAATAAACCAATCGGCTTCATTTGCATCGCACCGGCCATGTTACCAAAACTACTCGATACCTCTGTGCGGCTTACAATTGGTAACGATATGGGAACCGCTCAGGCGATAGAAGCGATGGGTGGTGTACATGTTGAATGCCCGGTAGATGACATTGTTGTTGACGTTGCACATAAGGTTGTGACGACGCCGGCCTATATGTTGGCTAACTCGATTAGCGAAGCGGCCTGCGGAATTGAGAAACTGGTGGCGCGTGTTTTGGAACTGGCTGAATGAGGCAAGGCGGGCGTCCAGAGAAAGGGGGATTGGCACGCATGGCTGTTTCGATACGTCGCTGGGTGTGGCGTATCTTACTGGGTGTCGTCGCCATATGGCTGGCGGCAATCCTGCTGTTTGCGTTTTTGCCGGTCCCTTTTTCCGCCGTGATGGTCGACAGGCAACTTAGCGCCTGGTTGAGTGGTGATTTCAGCTATGTGGCCCATTCTGATTGGGTATCGATGGATGACATTGCCGCTGTCGCGCCTCTGGCCGTGATTGCCGCAGAAGATCAGAAATTTCCCCAGCATTGGGGGTTCGATTTCGATGCGATTTCGGCGGCACTCAAACATAACGAGCAGTATGAAAACCGTATTCGCGGCGCATCGACGTTGTCGCAGCAGACAGTAAAAAATCTCTTGTTATGGGATGGGCGCAGTTGGGTGCGTAAAGGTCTTGAAGCTGGTTTGACGGTTGCGATGGAACTGGTGTGGACTAAGCGTCGTATTCTGACGGTTTACCTGAATATTGCTGAGTTCGGGCCTGGAATTTTTGGTATTGAAGCGGCCTCGAGGCAATTTTTTAATAAACCGGCGAGCCGGTTAACGGCGTCAGAAGCGGCGTTGTTGGCGGCAGTGTTGCCGAATCCTATCCGTTATCGCGTCAATAAGCCCACGGGTTATGTCATACGACGTCAGCAATGGATCTTGCGTCAGATGGGGCAGATCGGCGCAGAGCACTTTCTGGAAGCGAATAGACTCTATTAACAAACCTGATTAACCGGCAGGTGTTTTTCTCAGGCCGTTTCCGTTTTCAGGGGCCTGTTCGGAAATTATAACAGCCTGAATGGAGATAGAAGATGCGGTATGGCATGGCTTTTTTGATATCGCTGTTACTGGGTGGACTGATGGTGTCTGCCGACGCCGCTTCTGCCAAAAACGATAATTCTGCTTATGTATTTTTGCATGCGGATAGTCTTACTCAGGTAAAACAGCAATTGCGCAATCAGGCGGTACCTGCACAGCGGCAACTCGCTTATCAGCAATTGTTGCGGGCAGCGGACAGCGCGATGAAAAAACCTGACCTGACGGTTACTCAAAAACTTTCAATACCGCCGGGGGGTGACCGTCACGACTATCTGAGTCTGGCGGCATACTGGTGGCCTTCTCCACAGCAAAAGGACGGCCTGCCGTGGGTGCGACATGACGGTAAGGTGAATCCGGCGACCAAGGGTGAACAGACCGATGCTGTCCGTCTGGCGACGTTTACCGATAGGGTACATGTGCTGGCGCTGGCCTGGTACTTCTCGGAACGACCTGAATATGCCAATAAAGCCATTTCCATGATTCGTACCTGGTTTATCACGCCTGAAACGCGGATGAACCCTAACCTGAATTATGCACAAGCGATTCCGGGCAGGAATGAGGGGCGCGGCGCGGGTGTCCTTGATGGGCGTTTTTTCGCTACCCGTATTGTGGATGCGTTAGCCATCGTGCAGCAGTCTCCGGGGTGGAGTGCCAATGACGACAAGCAGATGCGTCAGTGGATGACGGAGTACCTGCACTGGCTGCTGACAAGCCATAATGGCAAGCAGGAAGCGGCAGCAAAGAATAATCACGGTAGCTGGTATGCGGTCCAGGTGGCGGGTATCGCGGCCTATCTGGGGCAGACGGAAACAGTAAAGGCCATGGTGGCATTACAGCGGCAAAAGCTCGACCATCAATTGGCGGCTGGCGGGGCGCAACCAGAGGAACTGGCGCGAACCCGGTCGTTCCATTATAGCGTGTTCAATTTGCAGGCTGTCAGTGGGATGGCGACCCTTGCAGAGAAATATGGCGAAAATCTGTGGCGGTATCAGACACCTCAAGGGGAGAGCCTGTTGTCTGCGCTCGATTTCGTGGCTCCTTATCTGGATGCGTCCAGACCCTGGCCTTATAAGACGATAGGACGTGAACGTCGCGACGGTAGTCCGTTAATTCCACTGATGCTGCAGGCTGAACGGGCTATCGGTGCTCCCCGTTATCGGGCTGTTATCCAACAGGCCGGGTTTACGCCATTGCTGACCGGCGGCGCGGAGGCGAAAACCGATTCCCCCACCAGTGTAGATGCCCGGCGAAGTCTCTGGTTATTGGCATCGCCCCCTTTGGGTGACAGGTAACGACATCGTCATTAAGCAAGAGAGCAAGAAAGAATGACTGACTGGCAAGAACGTGCTGTCAGCAGGATATCGAACCGATGTTTACCGTGAGGGTTTTATATCGAGTGATTATGGCGGCCAATACGTGGCCGCCATGTAAAGCGTTGGGGGTTAGTCGAGATAGCTAAACGCGGTCGTTACATGTTTGACGCCACCGACCTTACTGGCTATCTGGGCGGCTGATGTCGCTTCGCGGCGAGTCAACATACCCAGCAAAAAGACTTCGCCGTTTTCGGTGGTGACCTTCACATTGGAGGATTTCACCAGGTCGCTGGTCAGCAACTGAGAGCGCACTTTGGTGGTTATCCAGGTATCCATGGAGGCGGTGCCCAGTGAGATTGGCGTACCTTTACGAATTTCGTTATACACTTCGGTGGTGCCTTCCACGCCCATCGCTATCTGTTTCGCTCTGCTTGCCAGTTCGGTAGTGGGTGCCTGACCGGTCAGCAGAACCTTGCCCTGATAAGCGGTGACGGAGACCCGCGCTTCTTTGCTTAATTGCGCATCCTTACTCAGCGCGTTAGATACCCTGACCTCCAGCGTTCCGTCGTCGACCTGGGTGCCGACAGTCCGGGGGTCGGTTGCGGATTTGGTTGCAACCGCCGCGCTACCAATCGCGACAGCACCAATACAGCCTTGCAGCATCAGACAAGCAGACAGCAGGGCAATACAAGGGTAGATCCTCATGGGGTGCTCCTTAATCGTTCTGGTGTGGAAAAAGCGTGTTATCAATCAAATCGCACAAACAATTGACAGTTAGCATATGCATTTCCTGAATACGGGCGCTACGGTGCGAGGGGATGCGAATTTCCACATCCTGCTGCCCCAGTAAACCCGCCAGCTCACCACCATCGTAGCCGGTCAGCGCTACAATAGTCATGTCACGCGTAACGGCGGCTTCTACTGCTTTGACGATATCGCGGCTGTTGCCGCGCGTAGATATCGCCAGCAAGATATCGCCAGCCTGACCTAGCGCCCGCACCTGCTTGGCATAGACCTCTTCATGCAAGCGATCGTTGGCGATAGCGGTTAAGACCACGTTATCAGCATTAAGTGCAATCGCAGGCAGACTAGGCCGTTCGGTTTCAAAACGATTAATCATACTGGCGGCAAAATGCTGTGCGTTGGCGGCAGAGGTACCGTTACCACAGCACAGGATTTTGTTGCCATTAAGCAGTGATTGCACCATGGCCAGCGCCGCGCGCGAAATGGCGTCCGGCAGAGCTTCTGCCGCAGCAATCTGGGTTTGGATGCTTTCCGTGAAACAGACTTTAATTCTCTCCAGCACGTTCTGTTAACCTGTTTTGAAGTTGAAAATCGTGGTGTGTTGAACATTCATTGTGTGTTGAATATTCATGGTGTTAATCAGGTTGCCCAAACGCATTAGGCAACCATTCCACCTGCGAGCCGGTCACCGCCAGAACATCAAAGCGGCAATCCGTGGAGTCGAGACTGGTACCCTGACGGGCTAACCAGACTGACGCGGCGTGTAGCAACGATCGCTGTTTTTGCCGGGTGATACTGGCCGCTGCACCGCCAAAATCGCTGTTACGGCGATAACGCACCTCGACAAATACCCAACTGTTGCCATCGCGCATGATCAAATCCAGTTCACCACCGCGTACCGTCACGTTGGCGGCGACAAAAATCAGCCCGGCGCGTTCGAGGTGGCGTCGGGCTAATTGTTCGTAGCGATCGCCGGTGTTACGCCGATTCAGGAGGCGGGCACCAGTTGTCCCTGACGGAACTGCAGCCAGGTGAGTTTACGTTTGACGACACAATCCGGCGTGGTACTCAGTATACCGGTCGCGCCGGAAATCGAACTTCCCGGCTGGTGCAACTGTGCAAAGTTGCTGGCCAGTTTCCAGGCATCCATCCCCATGGCGAACAGCCGTACCAGAGAATAGTCGTTACGGAACTGAGTGCTGACTTGTTGCATTAACGCAGGGCTTGCTCCGGTCAGCAACGGAATATCGCTAAACTGCAGCCCTTCCATTTCAAACCGGAAGTCTGGCCCCAGACCTGCCTGAAAGCTGCGTGAACTGGCGTAGAGTGCCGGGTGCAACGCGCCTTTGTTACGCATGTCTATCATCGGCTTGATCAGGGTGAGTTCATCAGGCGTGGCAATGATGTAAACCGCATCCACGTTACCGTCGCTGGTGACGTTGGCTATTGGTGGTGCCTGATTCGGGATAGTCAGACCGCCAACGGTGGTAGACGATGACGGCGCCGACGTGGCGGTTATCACCGGTTGTCCATTGAGCGGAAGGCCAGCGCCGCTATTGATCGCCTGTTTCAGGTCATACACGCCGCCAGTGCGCTGTTGCAAGACCACACCGCCTGACTGCTGTTGCCAGGATTTGGCGAAAGCCGCCACTACCCTGTCACCCAGATTACCGCGTGGGGCCAGAATCAGTGGGTGTTGCTTGCCCTGTTTGTGGATGAACTCGGCGGCATCGGTCGCTTCGTCTTCCGGTGACAGCGCGAAATAACAGATGTTGGGATTCGGCTGAACCTGTTCCGGCTGGTTCAGTGCCAGCACATTCAGTGATGGGTTGAGTCTCGGCAACTGCTCCACTTCGTTTTTAAGCAGCGGACCGACGATAGTCGTCGCACCGTCTTTTTGCGCCTGGGCTATCACGTTGGCCAGCGGCTGATTGGAGGTGTCATAGACTTTCACCGGAATCGTGCTGGCTGTCGTTGCCATTGGCATAGCGGTTGCTGTGGCGGCGGGAGCAGCAGGTGTTGGCGCAGAGATTGCCGGGGTAGACGGCATCGTGCCATTCGGCGTTGGGGTGGCTGACGCTCCGGGCGCGGCGGCAGTGGCGGTATTAGCCGCTTGTGCTATCTGGGCGGGTTGTGCCGGCATTGCCAGCGACGCCTGGCCGCTTCTTGCCGCGCTAAAACCTTGCTGAATCGCATTCGCGAAGACCTGTGCCTGCCCGTTTAACGGCAGCAGAAGCGCGATAGCGTTACTGCCCGCAGGGGCGGTTTCTCCGGCAGGCGTTGTTGTCGCCGCTGGTGGGGTACCGCCTAACTGTGACGGCAGTTGTTTAGCCGCCGGGTGGCGTGGATAACGTTTCTTCCAGTCTGCGATGGCGGCTTGCAGATCCGCCGGGACTTGCGCTTTGGTCTGCCAGAGATTCAGCAGATCCAGCCAGCCTTGCAGGGTATATTCGTCGACGTTGATGACCATCGAACCGAGATCCTGCTGGGTTAACTGGGTCAATGCCGTCCAGGTCTGGTCTATATTGCGCTGATGCGCATCCCCTTGTAGCAGCGGCTCCAGCCCGATATAAGCACGGATCAGCGTCAGAGACGAGTGACCCTGAGCGGCGTTGATTTGTGTCTGGTAGTAGCGTTCCTGCTGTTGGGGAGAGAGCGATTTCACGTCCAACTGTGCCAGCGTGGTGTTCGCCGCGTTCATGTCGTTCTGCGCGACGGCCAGTTCAGCGGTCAGCAGACGTTGCTCTTGTCGCTGTTTGTCGCTTAACTGCGACGGCAATGCGCTTAACTGGTTGCCCGCTTGCGGGAGTTTGCCTTCCTGAATCAGGGCATGAATCGCAAGTAATTGCCAGTCAGCCTTGCTATCATCACCACTTTGCTGCATCTGCTGCAGGTAGTAGTCGGAAGATGCGCCGGCTTTGCTCTCCACGCGTTGTTGGGGCGCGGTGCCTTGTGGGGCCTGGCTGGGACAGCCAGCGAGAAACAGAGCCGCCAGCATAACAGGAACCAGACGACCTGCATGGGTACGGACAGAATTTAACGGAAGCATACTGTATCCAGTGATGTTTTAACGATGCTCAATATTAAATCGGCAAACCGGATGAAACAATGAATCAAGACCAACAAGCTCAGATTTCCGCCTCCACGCTGTACATTGTTCCCACGCCCATCGGCAATCTGGCGGATATCACGCAGCGAGCGTTGACGGTACTGCAACAGGTTGATCTTATTGCAGCAGAAGATACCCGGCATACTGGTTTATTGTTACAACATTTCGCAATTAATGCGCGCCTGTTCGCACTTCATGACCACAATGAGCAGCAAAAGGCAGAACAATTGCTAGCCAGATTGCAGCAAGGCATGAGTATTGCGCTGGTGTCGGATGCGGGTACACCGTTGATTAACGACCCCGGTTACCATCTGGTTCGGCGATGCCGCGAGGCTGGCGTGCGCGTTGTGCCGTTGCCGGGGCCGTGTGCGGCTATCACAGCGCTGTCTGCCGCTGGTTTGCCATCGGACCGCTTTTGTTATGAAGGTTTCCTGCCAGCAAAAACTAAAGCGCGTAAAGACACATTGCGTGATTTGCAGGAAGAAACGCGCACGCTGATTTTCTACGAATCAACCCACCGGCTGCTGGATAGCTTGCAGGATATGGTTGAGGTGTGGGGGGGCGAACGCTACGTGGTGCTGGCACGGGAACTGACCAAAACCTGGGAATCGCTGTACGGCGCGCCGGTGGGGGAATTGCTGGCCTGGGTACAGGAAGACGAGAACCGCCGTAAAGGCGAGATGGTATTGATTGTGGAAGGGCATCAGCCTGACGACGATGCCTTGCCTGCGGCGGTGTTGCGCACTCTGCAACTGTTGCGGGCAGAATTGCCGCTGAAGAAAGCGGCGGCGCTGGCGGCAGAGATTCACGGTGTGAAAAAGAACGCGCTTTACCGTTATGGACTGGAACAAGAAAACGGTGACGGTGCATCGGAAGATGACAAGTAGGACAATTTGTCCTATTATCCGCGCCGAAGTTGACCAGACAGTCGCCGCTTCGTCGTCGTCCTCCGTTAGGGGGAGACGGGCGGAGGGGAGGAAAGTCCGGGCTCCATAGGGCAGGGTGCCAGGTAACGCCTGGGGGGGAAACCCACGACCAGTGCAACAGAGAGCAAACCGCCGATGGCCCGCGCAAGCGGGATCAGGTAAGGGTGAAAGGGTGCGGTAAGAGCGCACCGCGCGGCTGGTAACAGTCCGTGGCACGGTAAACTCCACCCGGAGCAAGGCCAAATAGGGGTTCACATGGTACGGCCCGTACTGAACCCGGGTAGGCTGCTTGAGCCAGCGCGCGAGCTCTGGCCTAGATGAATGACTGTCCACGACAGAACCCGGCTTATCGGTCAACTTCACTCTTTCAGAACCCCGCCAATCGGCGGGGTTTTTTTATGTCTTTCTCCGGTGATACGGCTAAATCGTCAAATTTATTGACAATCATCATCATGGTTATCCGACTGTATCGACGAAACAGGAGGGGTAAAGTAGTCACTATCGGTACTCGCTACCCATACTGTTACTAAGGATATCGTTATGAGCATTTCCCGGATGCCGGCACTGTTTCTGGGCCACGGGAGCCCGATGAATGCGCTGGAAGACAATGAATACACACAGGCCTGGCGTAAACTGGGTGAAACCCTGCCACGTCCGAAGGCAATAGTAGCGGTATCTGCACACTGGTATACCCGCGTGACGGCGGTAACGGCGATGAGTCAGCCGCGAACGATTCATGATTTCGGTGGCTTCCCTCAGGCATTGTTCGATACTCGCTACCCTGCACCTGGTGCCCCAGATGTGGCTAAACGGGTACAAGAAGTCCTGTCGCCGGTTGAGGTCTACGCGGATCATCAGGAATGGGGGCTGGACCACGGCACCTGGGGGGTACTGATTAAGGTGTATCCGCAAGCGGATATCCCGGTTGTACAGCTCAGCGTCGATGGTACTAAGCCACCGGCTTACCACTATGAGTTGGGCCGTAAACTGGCTGCGTTGCGTGATGAAGGCATTATGATCGTCGCCAGCGGCAACGTGGTGCACAACCTGCGGATGATTAAGTGGAGCGGCGACGGTTCCCCTTATAGCTGGGCAACCTCGTTTAACGATTTTGTTCGCAGCAATCTGCGCTGGCAGGGGGATGCGGCGGAACACCCACTGGTGAATTTCATGCAACACAATGACGCCGCGCTGTCTAACCCGACGCCGGATCATTTTCTGCCGTTACTGTATGTTCTGGGCAGTTGGAATGGTCAGGAGCCGATATCGACGCCAACGGACGGCATTGTGATGGGGTCGCTCAGCATGATGTCGGTACAGGTGGGGTGAGTCACCAGTCGAAAACAGGTATCGCGTGTCAGGGCGATACCTGTGGTTGTGCAGCAGCGCTCTGGCGTTAATCCAGAATGATATGCGGATAGAAGCGGGATAAATCCTGAGTGATCAGCTCCCGGTCTTCCCGCAGCCCGATACCGCAAGGGGTATCGCCTACCAGCCAACTGCCGATAAGTGTATAGCTATCATTAAATCGCGGTAGTGGGTGGAATTGCTGCACGATGGAACCTTCTTCACCATAGGGGCCATCCACGGCGGCGATTTGCTGACCTTGTCGATAAATCTGGATGTTGGCACCTTCGCGCGAAAATAGCGGCTTGACCACGTAGTCACTCATGGCCGGTGGATTGTCTTCGGTGAAATAGGCTGGCAGCAGATTGGGATGGTTAGGAAACATGTGCCATAACATCGGCAACAGTGCCTTGTTGGAAAGCACGCTTTTCCAGCCCGGTTCCAGCCAGCGTACCCCCGCATCCGCCAGTTTGGTGGAGAAGGTTTCGCGTAGCATGAACTCCCACGGATAGAGTTTGAACAGGTTACCGATGGTGTTGTCCTGCAAATCGGTAAATTGCCCACGATCGCCTAAGCCTATCTCGTCGATGTACAGGAATTGATTTGGAATACCCGCTTCCTGTGCACAATCCTGCAAATACTGCACCGTTCCCCGATCTTCCTCCGTATCCCGGCAGCAGGTGAAATACAGTGCACCGAAACCGTGGTGGGTTCGCAGGTATTCAAAACGCTCGATCAGTCTTTCCTGCAAGCTATTGTACTGATCCGCGTGCGACGGCAGCAGACCGGCCTTGATCTGATCTTCCAGCCAGATCCACTGAAAGAATGCGGATTCGTACAATGACGTCGGGGTATCCGCATTGTTTTCCAGTAACCGGGCGGGGCTTTTGCCGTCGTAAGCCAGATCGAGACGTGCATAGAGCGCTGGCTGGCGCGATAGCCATGAACTGCGCACGAAGTCCCAGGTATGGCGGGGAATTCGAAATTTGGTCAACAGCGCTTCGCTGTTGACCACTTTATCGACGACCTGCAAACACATCTGGTTTAGCTCGGTGGTGGTCTCTTCCAGCTCTTCAATTTGCGCCAGTGTAAACTGGTAGCAAGCGTCTTCACACCAGTAGGGTTCGCCATACAGGGTATGGAACTGAAAACCATATTCGGCTGCTTTTTCCCGCCAGTTCGGGCGTTCGTTAATCGCAATACGTTTCATGGCTGGCGACCTTATCCCCCGAAGGAGCGGCGAATCGGGGTTTCACTGCCGCCACTTGAGCGTGTACCGGTACCTGTCGCATAGCCCGCGGTGCTACTGGATTTATCCCGGTTGTCCGTCATGTTAGCCGCCGGTGCGTTGTTGAGTCGGTTCACGGTATCGCCAAAGCCGCCACGGGTGGTGGTAATGCTGGACGTCGGTTTGGGCGTCATGGCGTCTTTCGGAACGGTGATGGTGCGCCCGGTGGTGGAACCGTAACTCTTACCGCTGGCATCCACATAGCTGCCGTTGGCCGGGCTATTGGGGGTATTCGGGTGGAACACCGGCTGTTGGGCAAAATTATTGCCGCCCATCAGCTTACCCATCATGAATCCCGCCATGAGCGGCATCCAGAAACTGCCGCTTTGCTGTGGCGTTGCGCTGGCAGTCGTTGCCCCTGCACTTGACTGGGTGCACTGGCTTTCGCCGAACGCTGCCACGCATTCTTCACGGGTTGCGAATTTGGGCGCGGTTCTTTCCGCCTCTTTCCGCGCATTGTTATAGGTGGTGGTGCACTGGTCTTTCATGGATGGATTAGCGCGAGAGCAATCATCCGCGTTCTGGTAGAGCGAAACGGTTTCGTCAGTTTTCTCGCAACCAGAGAGAATAAACGTGGCGCTGACAGCCAGTGCGATTGGAGCAATACGGTAACCCCAGCGTTTACGAAAACGTGCGTGGTTAATGTCTGACGTTCTTTTCATCGGTTAATCCCAGAGGAACAGGGCATCATGCCCATCATGTTAATAATAAGTATGCAGATGTAAGGCGCGCTTAAGCATAGGAGAAGGGGGAATGGCTTGTAAAGCATCGGCGGCGGGTGCGCGCCCTGCAAAGAAGCAAAACCAGGGGAACCGTTCTGGTTCCCCTGGTGATGTGATTACGGTCTGGCTTTGGTGGTGGTTTTAGCGGCGACCGGCGTGGAAACCGCAGGCGGAATGTCTTCGCTGACATTCGCTGAGGTGGAGACCGGTTTGCCCAACATCGCGTTCAGTGTACGCAGGTCGTCTTCATTTAACGTACCGAGCGCTTGCTTGAGGTTCAACTGGTTGACCAGGTAATCATAACGTGCACCAGACAACTGCTGTTTAGCACTGTACAGGGTACTGGTGGCGCTCAACACATCAACGATGGTACGGGTACCCACCTGATAACCGGCTTCCATGGCATCCAACGA
The DNA here is from genome assembly GCF_020406815.2 of Dickeya oryzae. Classification (NCBI taxonomy): domain Bacteria; kingdom Pseudomonadati; phylum Pseudomonadota; class Gammaproteobacteria; order Enterobacterales; family Pectobacteriaceae; genus Dickeya; species Dickeya oryzae. The sequence goes on along the minus strand of NZ_CP162670.1, from coordinate 4,296,604 downwards.
GCTTTGCGCTGATACCACGGCCTGTTTGTAAGCGTTGACGCTACTGATCGAAGCGGAAATATTGTTATAGGCGGAACGCAGCGTCTGGATGACCGAACGGTGTGCGCTTTCCATGCTCTCGCTGGACGCCACAAAACTGTATTGCGCCTGTTTCACTTTGGATGAGGTGCCGCCGCCGCTGTAAATCGGCAACGAGAAGCTCAGGCCAACCTGATTCTGTCCCACATAGGTGTCGGTGAAGTTACTTCCAACCGCATGAGAACCGGAATAGTTGGTATTGGTGACGCCGGTGGAGGCGGTCAGGCTAAGCGTAGGCAGGTGGCCGCTTTCCGCAGAGCGGATCTGCTCGCGGGCCAGGTCCTGGCTCAAGCGGGCAGACAACAAGCTGAGGTTGCGGTTTTCTGCTTCTTTCAGCAGGCCATTCACGGCACCAGGCTGTTGCGGGGCGAAGCGATCGATATTCAGCCCGGCGAGCTGCGGATAGAATTGCCCGGTCACCTGACGCAGGGTTTCCATCGCGTTATCCAGATTGTTGCGTGCGGTCACTTCGCTCGCCAGTACGCTGTCGTATTGAGCGCGGGCGTTTTGTACGTCGGTGATGGCAACCAGGCCGACATTGAAACGCTGAGTGGTCTGGTCCAGTTCGCGGTAGATAGCCTGTTTCTGGGCGCTAACGTAAGACAGCGAGTCAATGGCGCGCAATACGTTGAAGTAGGCAGTGGCGGTATTGAGCAGCAAGGTTTGCTGGGACGTCTGGTAGCTCACATCCTGAATACCGGCTTGTTTTTCCTGCAGGGTCAGTGCACGCCACAGCGACATATTGAAGATGGACTGGGTTAACTGCAGCGACCCGCTGGTCACATTGCTATTGATGTCTCTGCGGTCGCGATATCCGCCGCTGTAGGTGTAGTCTGCGCCTAAACCCAACTGGGGCAGCAAGGACGAACGAGCTTCATTAATTTTCTCGAAAGCCGCGTCTCGGTTGGCGGCAGCGCTGCGTAAATCCGGATTGGTTGTTTTAGCCTGCTGATAAACCTGTAACAGGTCTTCGGCCTGGCTTGCGGCACTAAAGCCAACCAGACCCAGACTGATGAGAAGTGGTAGCAGTTTCTTCATTTGCATTCCTTGTTGTGCAGCAAAGTTTTTTGGTTGCGCCATCTTGAGACGATATACCTGCCGATTCTATCAGAATCGGCTAATCGAATTAGGTGGCTGAATGTGCCATCTTTTCCTTGCGGTTATCCCAAAAGCCTATTTTACTTAGCAGTTTGGGTTTGGGCACAATGCCCGGCAGCGTGTCAGAGACTGCCCCGGCAGGATTGCCGTTTCAGGGGGCGCAAAGACATTGCGCCAAGACCTGGAACGCCCCATTCTTGCTGGTAGACTTTCCGCACCTGATTATCCGTATCGGGTTGGCACGATTGCACGATGAATATTGCACAAAACGGTGAGCGCCTGTCCACGTTTTCGCCACACAAAAATGGCTGACCCGCCGTGTTGTCCACAGGAGTTGAGTTTATGGCGTCCTCAGATACACATCCCGGTACTTTTGCCAAAGATGATGTAGAAATTATTGCACGTGAAACGCTCTACAAGGGTTTTTTTTCACTGCAACGCTACCGCTTCCGCCATCGCCTGTTTAACGGCGGTATGAGCGATGAAGTCAGCCGGGAAATTCTGGAGCGCGGCCATGCCGTTGTGTTGCTGCCTTATGACCCGGTGCGTGACGAAGTGGTGTTGATAGAACAAATTCGCATTGCCGCTTATGACACCAGTCCGTCACCGTGGTTGTTCGAGCTGGTGGCCGGCATGATCGAACCTGGTGAAAGTCAGGAAGAGGTGGCGCGCCGGGAAGCGGAGGAAGAGGCTGGGCTGGTCGTGAAGCGCTGCCGTCCGGCGCTCAGTTATCTGGCAAGCCCTGGCGGCACCAGTGAACGTCTGGCGATTTGGATTGGCGAGGTGGATGCCAGCGCTGCCAGCGGTATTCACGGCTTAGCAGAAGAGAACGAAGATATCCGCGTGCATGTCGTTAGCCGCGAGCAGAGCTACCAGTGGGTGGAACAGGGGATTATTGATAACGCCGCTTCTGTCATTGCCTTGCAATGGTTGGCATTGCACCATGAGACATTAAAAAAAGCCTGGGTGGACGGACAATGAAGCGCTATACCCCGGATTTCCCGGAAATGATGCGGCTTAGCGAAATGAACTTCGCGCAGCTACGCCGTCTGCTGCCTCGCAATGAAGAAGTGGGCGCTGCGGTGGTGTATCAGGTCCATAACGCCAGTTACCGTTTAACTATTCTGGAGTCTACGCGGTATACGGCGCTGGTGGAGATCCAGCAGATAGCCCCGTCTGTCAGTTACTGGAGCCTGCCGACGCTGGCGGTACGGCTCTACTACGATGCGATGGTTGCGGAAGTGTGTTCCAGTCAGCAGATCTTCCGCTTTAAGGCACGTTATGATTATCCGAACAAGAAGTTACATCAACGTGACGAAAAGCATCAGATTAATCAGTTTCTTGCCGACTGGCTAAGATATTGCCTGGCGTGTGGTTCAATGTCGGTTCCTGTGTGTTAGACATATCCACCTTTAAAGTACAGAGCGTGAGTACAGGGCGTGAGCCGCTTTGCTGCAACCCTGGCCATTTAAGGGTGTGGATCGATTAGTTAGGCAGATTGCAAAGACCCAAGGACACTATTTGGAAAGCCTGTTGACACTTCCTGTGGCGAGTGGGGCCAGAGTCAGGATTTTACAAATAACAGATACCCACCTTTTTGCCGACGAGCAGGGGACCCTGCTCGGCGTGAATACTAACCGCAGCTATCAGGCGGTGCTGAATGCTATCGCAGCACAGCAAATGAATGTCGATCTGATTACCGCTACCGGAGATTTGGCGCAGGACCATACGCAGGACGCGTACACGCATTTTGCTACGGGTATTCGTCGTCTTGGCGCACCTTGCGTCTGGTTGCCCGGCAACCATGACTTTCAGCCCGCGATGGTGGATGTGCTGGCCCGTTCGGGGATTGCACCGTCCAAACATGTGCTGCTGGGTGAGCACTGGCAGGTTATTTTGCTGGATAGTCAGGTATTCGGCGTACCGCATGGCGAATTGAGTGAATACCAACTGGAGTGGCTGGATCGCAGCCTGCAAAGTCAGCCGGAACGCCATACATTGCTGATGCTGCATCATCATCCGTTATCATCGGGTTGTACCTGGCTTGATCAACACAGCCTGCGTAATGCCCACAGTCTGGATGCGTTGTTGTCCCGTTTCCCGCGTGTGCGTACCGTGCTATGCGGCCATATTCATCAGGAGATGGATCTGGACTGGAACGGCCGCCGCCTGCTGGCGACGCCGTCGACCTGTGTGCAATTCAAGCCGCACTGCACTAACTTTACCATTGATAATGTCGCGCCCGGCTGGCGCTATCTGGAATTGTTGCCGGATGGCGGAGTGGAAACCCGGGTCTGTCGCCTTGAAGGAAATGAATTCCTGCCAGATATGGATTCGGACGGTTACTGATGCCCACCCTGCTTTATCTTCACGGTTTCAATAGCTCGCCGTTGTCGGCGAAAGCCACGGCGTTGCAGCAGTGGCTGGCGCAGCACCATCCCCAGATTGATATGCTGGTGCCGCAATTGCCGCCTTACCCGGCACAAGCGGCGGAAATGATAGAACAACTGGTCATGGAACGAGCCGGACGGCCGCTCGGTCTGGTCGGTTCATCGCTGGGTGGCTATTACGCGACCTGGCTGTCACAGTGTTTTCGCCTGCCTGCGGTGGTGGTTAACCCCGCGGTACGGCCCTACGAATTGCTGCAGGATTTCCTGGGTGAACAGCAGAACCCCTACACCGGCGAGCAATATGTGTTAGAGTCACGGCACATTTACGATCTCAAGGTGATGCAGGTCGAACCGCTGGAATCTCCGGATTTACTGTGGTGCCTGCTGCAGACTGGGGATGAGGTGCTGGATTACCGTCAGGCCGTCGCTTACTACACGGCCTGTCGTCAGACGGTAGAGTCCGGCGGTAATCATGCGTTTGTAGGGTTTGAGCACTATTTTGCGCCGATGATCGATTTTCTTGGATTAACGGTGGACTGACTCATCCTGGCGTCGCCGCGATGAACGGACGGCGCTCCTCGTCACCCCTATCCCGTTTGTCAGGTTGGTCAAACCCGTGTTGACGGGGACTTTCACCCTGATAATCAACGCTTGGCGTGGTGCCTGCGCCACGTATAATCGCGGGATACCGTCTGACTTTCAAACTCTGACTTTCAAACAACGACAACATGCATTCTAACCATGACGCAATCAAGTTATAACGCTGATGCGATTGAAGTCCTCAGCGGGCTGGAGCCGGTGCGCCGCCGTCCGGGGATGTACACCGATACCACCCGTCCCAACCATCTGGGACAAGAGGTGATAGACAACAGCGTCGACGAAGCGTTGGCTGGCCACGCCCGTCGTATCGATGTGATCCTGCATCCTGATCAGTCGCTAGAGGTGATTGATGATGGGCGCGGGATGCCGGTGGATATCCACCCGGAAGAGGGGGTTCCCGCTGTCGAGCTGATCCTCTGCCGTCTGCATGCCGGGGGGAAATTTTCCAACAAGAATTACCAGTTTTCCGGCGGTTTGCATGGCGTGGGTATTTCCGTGGTCAACGCGCTGTCAACAAGGGTGGAAGTGACGGTACGCCGCGACGGCCAGGTCTACGACATCGCGTTTGAAAACGGCGATAAAGTACAGGATTTGACGGTGACAGGTACCTGCGGTCGCCGTAACACCGGTACCCGTGTACGCTTCTGGCCTGATGTGACGTTCTTCGACAGCCCGCGTTTTTCCGTGTTATCCCTGACGCACCTGCTGAAAGCCAAGGCCGTGTTGTGCCCCGGCGTGGAAATTGTCTTTAAAGACGGCGTGAACGATACCGAGCAGCGCTGGTGTTATCAGGGCGGTCTGAGCGATTACCTGTGCGAAGCGGTCAACGGCTTGCCGACGCTGCCAGAAAAACCGTTCGTTGGCGCAATCCCCGGTGATACCGAAGCGGTGGAGTGGGCGCTGCTGTGGTTGCCGGAAGGCGGCGAACTGCTGACCGAAAGTTACGTTAACTTGATCCCGACCATGCAGGGCGGTACTCACGTCAACGGCTTGCGGCAAGGGTTGCTGGATGCGATGCGCGAATTCTGCGAATTCCGCAATATATTGCCGCGTGGCGTTAAGCTCAGTGCCGAAGACATCTGGGAGCGTTGCGCTTATGTGTTATCGCTAAAGATGCAGGACCCCCAATTCGCTGGTCAGACGAAGGAGCGGCTGTCGTCACGTCAGTCGGCGGCATTCGTTTCCGGTGTGGTCAAAGATGCCTTCAGCCTGTGGCTGAATCAGAACGTACAGGCGGCGGAGCAACTGGCGGAGATGGCTATCTCCAGCGCTCAGCGTCGTATGCGTGCGGCCAAGAAAGTGGTGCGCAAGAAACTGACCAGTGGTCCGGCGTTGCCCGGTAAGCTGGCGGACTGTACCTCGCAAGATTTGAGCAAAACTGAGCTGTTTCTGGTGGAAGGGGATTCAGCAGGCGGCTCCGCTAAACAGGCGCGCGATCGTGAATATCAGGCGATCATGCCGCTCAAGGGTAAGATCCTCAACACCTGGGAAGTCTCGTCGGACGAAGTGCTGGCATCGCAGGAAGTCCACGATATTTCGGTGGCGATCGGCATCGATCCTGACAGTGACGACCTGAGCCAGTTGCGTTACGGCAAGATCTGTATTCTGGCGGATGCGGATTCCGATGGGTTGCACATTGCCACGCTGTTGTGTGCGCTGTTTGTGCGCCATTTCCGCGCACTGGTGCAGGGTGGTCATGTGTATGTCGCCATGCCGCCGCTATACCGTATCGACCTCGGAAAAGAGGTGTATTACGCGCTGGATGAAGAAGAGAAAGCCGGTATCCTCGAACAGCTCAAACGTAAGAAAGGCAAACCTAACGTGCAGCGTTTTAAAGGGTTGGGTGAAATGAACCCGATGCAACTGCGTGAAACCACGTTGGATCCGAATACCCGGCGTCTGGTACAGCTTACGGTGAGTGAGCAGGACATTGAGCAGACTATGGCGACCATGGATATGCTGCTGGCGAAAAAACGTTCCGAAGATCGCCGCAACTGGTTGCAGGAGAAGGGCGACAAGGCCGAGCTTGACGTCTGACGCCCGGGTACGATGAAAGTCACGCTGGAAGAGATGCAGGCATTCGTGGTGGTGGTGGACTGTGGGTCTGTCACCGCTGCGGCTGGACAACTGGGGCAAACCACCTCGGGGATCAGCCGGGCGTTGAGTCGTCTGGAAAGCAAGCTCGGCATGACGCTGATGCACCGTACTACCCGTCGGCTGGCGTTGTCGGAAGAAGGGCAGATCTTTTTGCAACATGCGCGTGACGCGCTGTATGCGGTCGAGCTGGCGGAAGAGCAAATGGCGTTGCGCCGCAGTAAACCCTGTGGACGGTTACGCATTAACGCCGCCGCCTCGTTTATGCAGCATGTGATCGTGCCGATAATTCCGGAGTTTCGCCGCCGTTATCCCTGTATTTTGCTGGAATTAAATAGCGATGATCTGATTATCGATTTGCTGGAACAGCAAACCGATATCGCGATTCGTATCGGTGAATTGCGTGACTCCAGCATCCATGCACGGCCGCTGGGGGCCACCCGGTTGCGTCTTCTGGCAAGTCCTGCCTACCTAAACCGTCATGGCACGCCACTGAGTGTGGACGCGCTGGCGGGCCACACTTTGTTGGGGTTTACCCAGTCCGAATCGTTAAATCTCTGGCCGTTACGCAACGCATTTGGAGATGATTATCCTATTTCGCCGACGATCGCTGCGTCTAATGGTGAAATGTTACGTCAACTGGCGTTGTGTGGGGAAGGCATTGTCCGGCTGTCGGATTTTATGACCCGGGATGATGTGGCGGCAGGTCGACTGGTGCAGGTGTTAGCGCAAGAGACGTTAGACCGGCGTCTGCCGGTGAATGCGGTGTACTACCGCAATACGGAACTGGCTAGCCGGATTGTCTGTTTTCTGGATTTTCTTAGCGAGAAAGTGGCGCAGCATCCACTGTAGTGGAGAAGTGAATGCCGCACCGAGGGTAGCAAACCGTGAATCAGGCGAAAGCCTTGTCAAGGTGGGCGCGGTAGCGGGCAATGTCCCGCTCTACGTCCGGTTGTTTGATGACATCGTTGCAGATGAAGGTTGGCAGCGGCGACAGACCGATGAACTGGTTGGCCTTGTGAAACGGCAGGTAGACGCCATCTACGCCGACACCATGGAAGAACTGGTCCGGGTCGGTGAAGGCCTCCAGCGGGGCGTTCCAGGTCAGCGACAGCAGGTAGTGTTTGCCCTGTAATAAGCCGCCAGAACCGTATTTTTTGCTGGCGTCCGCGCGGGTGCGGCCATCACTGGCGTACAGAGAGCCGTGTCCGGCGGTGAAGACGTCGTCGATGTATTTTTTCAGGGTCCAGGGGGCACCCATCCACCAGCCAGGCATTTGGTAGATGATGGTGTCGGCCCACAGGATATTCTGCACTTCCTGTTCGATGTCGTAGCCGTCATCGACAGTGGTGACGCGGACCTGGCGGCCTTTGTCACGCAGGAACGTGGCGGCGACATCCGTCAGGGTACGGTTGAGTTCCCCTTTGGAATGGCCGAAGGCTTTTCCAGCATTGATGATGAGTACATTTTGCATGGCTGATGACCTCAAATGGTATAAACAGGCGTTGAAAGTCAGTCTAGCTGATAGCGCGATGGGGAAAAACGTGCTGTGACGCACAACACTGTTGCTGAGTAGTCAATAATCGCGGGTTTGGGATCGAACAATGCATTGCGCTGGCAGGATGCCGTGAAGAGAGACACAACTTGCGTTACTATCCGGTCAGTGTTGTGCGGTCGGTTTGCCACGTTGTGGCTCATCGCGCAACAATAAGCGAGTTTTTTGAACATGGCGATACGCCACGGTTTAAGGATTATCAATGAGTGACATGACTCATGACGGCGCAGAGCGTCTTGCGCTGCACACATTTACTGAGAACGCCTACCTCAATTATTCCATGTACGTCATCATGGACCGGGCGCTTCCCTTTATTGGCGATGGCCTCAAGCCGGTTCAGCGTCGTATCGTGTATGCGATGTCCGAACTGGGGCTGAGCGCCAGTGCCAAATTCAAAAAATCCGCCCGTACGGTGGGTGACGTGCTGGGTAAATATCATCCGCATGGTGACAGTGCCTGCTACGAGGCGATGGTGCTGATGGCGCAGCCTTTCTCCTACCGCTACCCGTTAGTGGACGGTCAGGGGAACTGGGGGGCACCGGATGATCCCAAGTCGTTCGCCGCCATGCGTTATACCGAGTCCCGTTTGTCGAAGTATGCTGAGGTGCTGCTGGGCGAACTGGGGCAGGGCACGGTGGATTATGTGCCGAACTTTGACGGCACCTTGCAGGAGCCGAAGATGCTGCCTGCCCGCCTGCCTAACATCCTGCTTAACGGCACCACCGGTATCGCGGTCGGTATGGCGACGGATATTCCGCCGCATAACGTGCGTGAAGTGGCCGCGGCGGCCATGGCGTTGATCGATGAGCCGGACACGCCACTGGAAGCGTTGCTGCGTTACGTGCAGGGGCCGGATTTCCCGACCGAAGCAGAAATTATCACCCCGCGTGATGAGATCCGCAAAATGTACGAAAGCGGTCGTGGCTCGGTGCGCATGCGTGCGGTGTGGAAGAAAGAAGATGGCAGCGTGGTGATCACCGCATTGCCGCATCAGGTCTCGGGGGCGCGCGTGCTGGAGCAGATAGCCAGTCAGATGCGGGCCAAAAAGTTACCGATGATCGACGATCTGCGTGATGAGTCCGACCATGAGAACCCGACCCGGCTGGTGCTGGTGCCGCGTTCCAACCGTATCGATCTGGATCAGGTGATGAACCATTTGTTCGCTACCACCGATCTGGAAAAGAGCTACCGCATCAACATGAACATGATCGGTCTGGATGGTCGCCCTGCGGTAAAAGGGCTACGGGAAATCCTGACCGAATGGCTGGCGTTTCGCCGCGACACGGTGCGCCGTCGGTTGAACTTCCGGCTGGATAAGGTACTCAAGCGTCTGCATATTCTGGAAGGCTTGCTGATTGCGTTCCTGAATATTGATGAAGTCATCCACATCATCCGCAACGAAGATGAACCGAAGCCGGTACTGATGGCGAAGTTCGGCCTGAGCGATACCCAGGCTGAAGCCATTCTGGAATTGAAACTGCGTCATCTGGCCAAACTGGAAGAGATGAAGATCCGTGGCGAGCAGGACGATCTGGCCAAAGAGCGTGATCAGATTCAGGCGTTGCTGGCCTCAGAGCGCAAGATGAACACCCTGCTGAAGAAAGAGATTCAGGAAGACGCCAAAGCCTATGGCGATGATCGCCGTTCGCCGCTGCATGAACGCGGTGAAGCTAAAGCCATGAGCGAACATGACCTGTCGCCGTCTGAACCCGTGACCATCGTGCTGTCGGAAATGGGCTGGGTGCGCAGTGCCAAGGGGCACGATATCGACCCGTCTGGCCTGAGTTACAAGGCAGGTGATGCCTATCGCGCCGCTGCCCGTGGTAAGAGCAACCAGCCGGTGGTGTTCATGGATTCGACCGGACGCAGCTATGCGCTCGATCCACTCACGTTGCCGTCGGCGCGTGGGCAAGGTGAACCGTTGACCGGTAAATTGACCTTGCCGCCAGGGGCTTCCATTGAACAGGTGTTGATGGCATCAGATAACCAGCGGCTACTGCTGGCCTCTGACGCCGGTTACGGTTTTATCTGTACCTTTGCCGATTTGGTTGCCCGTAACCGGGTGGGGAAAGCGGTGATAACCCTGCCAGATAATGCGCGTGTGTTGCCACCGCTGGAGTTGCAGCGTGACGATGACTTGCTGCTCACGATCACCGCAGCAGGACGCATATTGTTGTTCCCGGTTGCTGACTTGCCAGCCTTGTCGAAAGGCAAGGGCAATAAGATAGTCTCGATTCCGGCGGCGCAACTGGCTAGCGGTGACGATCGGATACTGTGGCTGATGGCGATTGCGCCGCAATCTTCCGTCACGTTATACGCTGGTAAGCGCAAGTACTCCTTGCGTCCGGAAGAACTGCAGAAGTATCAGGCTAGCCGTGGCTGTAAAGGCACATCGTTGCCGCGCGGTTTGCAACGGGTCGATCGCATCGAGGTGGATGCGCCTGCCGGTATTGCAAACGTCGGTAGCAGCGAAGAGTAGTCGTGAAAAATAGTGTCTTTAGTGAAGGCAGACGGCCCGCCGTTGTGTGTGGTGGGTCGTCAACACGGTCCCTGCCTTGTCGGGGATGGGGCGGATAAGCGTCATCCCCGACACGATTCTCTTTCGTCATTTTTTCCCGTACGTCCGATGGCTGCTTTTGGGGCTGTTCGGTTTGCTGCGGCAAGGTTCGCCGTGTGTTTTAACGCGAAGCCGCTATACTAGCGGCGGCTGTTGGCTAATGAGGTTGCTATGTTATTCATTCTCCGCTTTTTGGTGGTGATCATCTTTTCTGTCGTGGTGTCTCTGGTTGGCTTCGTGTACTGCCTGTTTAGTCCAAAAGACCCTCGCCATGTTTCCCGGTTTGGTCGTTTGTTTGGCCGTTTATCGGTGGTGTTTGGTCTTAAGGTGGACATTCGCTATCCCCAGGCGTCCCATTTTGAGGGCAACTGTATCTATATCGCCAACCATCAGAACAACTACGATATGGTGACGGCGGCTAAAGTGGTGATGCCGGGTACTGTCACGGTCGGCAAGAAGAGTCTGGTGTGGATCCCATTTTTCGGCCCGCTGTACTGGCTGGCGGGGAATCTGTTGATTGACCGGGATAATAAAGCGAAGGCCCATGGCACCATCTCACAGGTGGTGGATCACATTAAAAAGCGCAACATTTCGGTGTGGATGTTTCCAGAAGGGACGCGCAGCCGCGGGCGCGGTCTGTTGCCGTTCAAAACCGGTGCGTTCCATGCCGCGATTGCCGCCGGGGTGCCGGTCGTCCCGATCTGTGTCTCCAGCACGCATAAAAAAGTGAAGCTGAACCGCTGGAACAATGGTCATGTGATTGTTGAAGTGTTGCCGCCGATCGACTGCAGCGGTTACGGCAAGGATCAGGTGCGTGAACTGGCTACTTATTGCCATGACCTGATGGCGGAGAAAATCGCCCAGTTGGATGCCGAAGTTGCACAACGCGAAGCGGCGGAAAAACGCTAACGTCAGCGCCAGGATGTGCTGTGTGGCCTTACGGGGGGCGGTACGACCCGGTGGGAGTAAGGGATTGGATCGGTTTTCGGAGTCGTTATGTCATTGAGTCGGCGTCAGTTTCTTCAGGCCTCGGGGGTTGCGCTCTGTGCGGGTGCAATGCCGTTGACGGCCAGAGCCGATAGCGGGAAGAATCCGCTGCCAGTGCCGCCACTGCTGGAGTCTCGTCGTGGACAGCCGGTTTTTCTGACCATGCAGCGAGCGCACTGGGCGTTTTCTGGTGAGCGTAAAAACCCGGTTTGGGGATTTAATGGCCGTTATCTTGGCCCGACTGTGCGGGTGTTCAGTGATGATGACGTGAAGCTGGTCTACAGCAACCGTCTTAGTGAGCCGGTATCGATGACCGTGAGCGGCTTGCAGGTGCCCGGGTCGCTGATGGGCGGCGCGGGTCGCATGATTCAGCCGAATATGGACTGGTCGCCGGTGTTGCCGATGCGGCAGGCGGCAGCGACCTGCTGGTACCATGCTAATACGCCCAATCGTATGGCTCCGCACGTCTATAATGGGTTGGCGGGCATGTGGCTGATAGAAGATAGCCTCAGTAAATCGTTGCCGATCCCCAACCACTATGGTGTGGATGACTTCCCGCTGATTATTCAGGATAAACGGCTGGATAATTTCGGTGCGCCGCTGTACAGCCCGCCCAGCAGTGGTGGTTTCATCGGGGATACATTGCTGGTGAATGGCGCACAGAACCCGTATGTGGAAGTGTCGCGCGGTTGGGTGCGTTTGCGTTTGCTCAACGCCTCTAACGCCCGTCGCTATGTGATGCGCATGAGTGATGGGCGCCCGTTGCATCTTATCGCCAACGATCAAGGTTTCCTGCCTGCGCCGATGGCATTGAATCAGCTTTCACTGGCACCCGGCGAACGCCGTGAGGTGCTGGTTGATATGTCACAGGGCAACGAAGCGACGCTGACCGCAGGGGAGTCTGCGACTCTTATGCAGCGGTTGCGCGGCTTGTTCGAGCCATCGACGATTTTGGTGTCATCTGCGGTGTTAACCCTGCGCCCTACCGGTTTGTTGCCGCTGGTGACCAATACTCTGCCGATGCGCCTTTTGAGCGACAATATTATTGACGGCGCGGTCAGCCGGACGCGCGAATTCCGCCTGGGTGACAGCCTGCCCGGTATCAATGGTGCCATGTGGGATATCAACCGTGTGGATGTGCAAACGCAGGTCGGGCGTTATGAACGCTGGATAGTGCATGCTGATCAAGCGCAGCCCTTCCATATTCAAGGGGCGGCATTTCTGGTGCGCAGCGTGAACGGTGGCCTGACGCCGCCGGAAGACAGCGGCTGGAAAGACACGGTGTGGGTGGAAAATAATGTGGAACTGCTGGTGTATTTCGGCCAGTTCTCCACGCCACAATTTCCGTTCCTGTATTACAGCCACACACTGGAAATGGCGGATCGTGGTTCCACCGCCCAACTGGTGGTGCAGCCCTGACACCCGCGCCAGGGGCGCGGGAAGCCGAATACAGTGAAGATGCGTCTGGTGAATATTAGTCTTTGCGCGGCGCGTCGGTACGCGGTTGGTCAGGGTCTGGCCCCAGCCGCTTGCCGCAATCCAGCGTGGCGATGTCGCTCAGTTCCTCTTTTTCCAGCCTGAAATCAAACACCGCAAAATTTTCCCGGATACGCGCTGGCGTAACGGATTTGGGGATCACCACCAAACCACTGTCCAGATGCCAGCGAATCACAATCTGTGCCGGTGTCTTGCCGTATTTCTTCGCCAGCGCGTGGATAACCGGGTGGTCAAATACGCCTTCGCCTCCCTGCGCCAGCGGGCTCCAGGATTCGGTCTGGATATGATGGGTGGTATTCCAGGTTTGCAGCATGCGCTGCTGGAAAAGCGGGTGTAATTCCACCTGATTGATGACCGGCATCACCCCGGTTTCTTCTTTCAGGCGTTGCAGATGGTGTGGGTTGAAGTTGCACACCCCGACGCTTTTCGCCAGCCCCTGCTCTCTGAGATTGAGTAACCCACGCCAGGCTTCAACGTAGGTGTTCTGTTCCGGCAGCGGCCAATGGAGCAGATACAGGTCAACGTACTCCAGTTGCAGTTTTCGCAGGCTTTCTTCGAGCGCCTGACGCGGATGCGCCTGATCACTGTTCCATAACTTGGTGGTGATGAAGATATCACTGCGCGGGATGGCCGTTTCCTGCAAGGCTTTGCCGACACCCACTTCGTTTTTGTAGATAGCGGCAGTGTCAATCGAACGGTAGCCGACATTCAGCGCTTCGGTGACTGCGGCAGTGGCTTGTTCATTGCTGGCTTGCCAGACGCCAAGCCCCAGTTGGGGCATGATAGTACCGTCAGCCAGTTTGACCAGAGGTTGCATCGTCATGTCATTCTCCTTGTTGTGCGCCTTCAGCGCCCGGCCGTGGAGGATTCTGGCGGCATGGCGGCAAGGTAGCAATGAGACAACAACGCCGCCATAACGGCGGCGTATCGGGACTGTTTTCACACCCCAATGATCTTTCACTTCAAGACAGTGCCAGCACGCCTGTCGCGGCACTGTCTCAAGTGTAGTCGAAAAGTCAGTCTGGCGGGATTAGCGGGCTGCTTCGTACACGCGTTTACTGATGTCCAGCGTGATGTCTTTGTGTTCGCCCAACGCCGTCATACCGTGCTCTTCGAGCTTCGCGACCAGCGCCGGAATAGAGCTGCCATCTAACTGGTAGTCTGACAGGCGAGTCGGTACGCCCATTTGTTCGAAGAAGGCGCGGGTGGTGGCGATCGCACCATCAATACGCTGGTCTTCTGAACCGTCACGCAGGTTCCACACACGATCAGCGTATTGCAGCAATTTCTCACGTTTCTGGACACGGCGTTCATTGAGCATCGCCGGGAGTACGATAGCCAGCGTCTGCGCATGGTCCAGTCCGTGCATCGCTGTGATTTCGTGGCCCAGCATATGGGTTGACCAGTCTTGCGGCACCCCTGCACCAATCAGGCCGTTGAGTGCCATGGTGGCACTCCACATCACGTTGGCACGAACATTGTAGTTATGTTGCTCTTTGAGGGCGCGCGGGCCTTCTTCGATCAACGTCAGCAACAGCCCTTCGGCGAAGCGGTCCTGAACTTTGGCGTCAACCGGGTAGGTCAGATACTGCTCGACGGTATGGACGAAGGCATCGACCACGCCGTTGGCAATCTGACGTTCAGGCAGGGTATAGGTCACGACCGGGTCAAGCACGGCAAAGCGTGGGCATACCAGCGGGTTCATGAACGCCTGTTTGTCGCCGGTGCTCTTACGGGTAATCACCGCGCCGCTGTTGGATTCGGAGCCGGTCGCTGGCAGCGTCAGCACCACACCCAGAGGGATGGCGCTTTCTACGTGTGCTCCCCAGGTTTGCAGAATATGCCACGGGTCCTCGGCTGCCTTGTAGTTCACCGCTGCCGCGATGAATTTGGTGCCATCGGCAACCGAACCACCGCCGACCGCCAGCAGAAAGTCGATGTTTTCCTTGCGTACGATCTCAACCGCTTTCATGAGCGTTTCGTAGGTGGGGTTAGGCTCAATACCTGAGAACTCCACGACGTTACGGCCTTTAAGCGCGTTGATGACCTGGTCGAATACGCCGTTTTTCTTGATGCTGCCGCCGCCGTAGGTGATAAGAATGCGGGCGTCAGCGGGGATTTGGTCGGCCAGAGCAGCGATTTGCCCTTCGCCGAACAGTATTTTAGTCGGGGTATGAAGCGTAAAGTTCTGCATGGTGCGTTCCTTGATAGAGGGTTGCCGGGCCACCGAGGTATGACTAGCCCCGATAACGGACCCAGATAAATGTTACTGATCCAGTTTAAAACCTTGCTGTAACAGCGCAGGCAGGACATGAGGGTAATAGACGCGTTGATAGTAGCTGGCGGTATTACTCCCCCAGGCCTCGCCATCGCTGCGTCCCGTTTGCTTCCAGTGGTTCATTAGAGTGTGGTTGTATTGTTCGATTGCAGCGGCCAGCGGCTCGGTGTGGTAAACCTCTTCATGACGGAAGGTTTCCAGCGGCAGGCGTGGTTTTTGGTGCGCAGGCCGGTCGACATAACCCAATACCAGCCCTGCCACCGGAAACGTCAGCGCTGGCAGTTCCAGCAGGTCGATCATCGCCTGCGGATTACGGCGCACACCGCCTATCGGCACGATGCCCAGACCAAAGGAATGCGCTGCGGCGATCAACGTACCCAGCGCGATACCCACATCGGTCGCGCCGGAAATAATGCTTTCAACACTTTCGTGCGCATGTTGGGTCTTGCCGCTCATGGCAATGCCGGTTGCGCTTTTGTGCATATCCAGCACCAGCGTGAGAAATACCGGTGCCTGCGCAATCCAGGGCTGCCCGCCCGCCAGTTCAGCGATACGCGCGCGGCGTGCCGGATCACGGACGACGACGATGGAAACCTGCTGTGAATTCACCGAGGTGGGCGCCAGATGCGCACTGTCGATAATGGCGGACAGCACCTCTTCCGGGATCGGTTTATCCAGGTAACTGCGCTCGCTACGGTGTTGTTTAAGTAGCTCAATGGTGTGATTCATGCGAATTCCTTATTACCCATTGCAGTGGTCAGGTTATGGGCTGACTACGATGGTGTGGCGATGGCTGTCATTCTCGGCTTCTCCCGGTACTCCAGCAATGCTCATTTCTCGCTGTGTATTGCCTGTTTCTGCAAAAGTCAGGAGGAAAGGGTGATTCTGCTGCCTATCTATGTCACTTTATTTCTGTTGTCAGTAAGAGATAAATATTATGCAGAATCTCGATTCACGCCAGCGTCTGGTCAAACTGGCGATGCCGCACACCCGCGGCAGTGGCGTCAGCCAGACACCGATTGAGCAGGTGAGGGTGATTTATGCCGATCGCCATACGGCGCGGGCTCCGGTGTTGTACGACCCGTGTATCGTGATCATTTTTCAGGGGCATAAAGTGGGGTATGTGGGGGACAAAGTCTTTCAGTATGACCCGGACAATTACCTGCTGATGACGGTGCCGATGCCGTTCGAGTGTGAAAATTTTGCCAGCCCGGAAAACCCGCTGGTGGGGATTTCCATTCGGGTGGATATCCCAATGCTGCAAGATCTGCTGATTGAGATGGGCGATGACAACGCGGGCGAGAAACGGCGGCCTGAAGCCGCGGGTATCAACAGCGTGCCGCTTAACGAGGCCATCCTGTGTGCGACAGAGCGGTTGCTGGAAACGATGGCGAACGCCCGCGACGCGAGGGTACTGGGGCCGTGGATTGTGCGTGAAATCCTTTATCACGTGCTGTGCGGGCCGCGCGGTGATTCACTACAGGCATTAATGAACCGCTATAGCCATTTCAGCCAGATTGCCCGTGCGCTCCGCTATATCGAAAACCATTACGCGGATAATTTGAGTGTAGAGCGGCTGGCTATGGAAGTGAACATGAGTGTGTCAGCGTTTCACCATAACTTCAAAACTGTCACCAATACGTCACCGGTACAGTATCTGAAGTCTTATCGGTTGCATAAGGCGCGTTTGCTAATGGTGCATGACGGGTTGAAAGCGAATGCAGCGTCAATGCGGGTTGGTTATGAAAGCCCTTCTCAGTTCAGTCGGGAGTTTAAGCGCTTCTTTGGTGCAACACCGGGTGATGAGGTGGCTCGCTTGCGTTCCGGCGCTGAGGTGGTTGAGAGCAATTAAACCGAGTGGGCAGTATGCCCGCCCACTCAGGGAATTGAAGAGGATAGATAAGATTTCTGGTGGGTTTCAGGCCATGGCCCGTCTTTTACGCCACAAGACCAACAGCATTCCCACCAGCCCACTCACCAGCAGCACCAGCGGCAGGATACACAATACGGCCATGAACTGGTCTTCGTAACGTTTGACCAGTGGAATCTGGTTGAGCGCGTAACCCATCGTGATGATACCGCTGACCCACAGAAAACCACTGAGCCAGTTGAAAATCTGAAAGCGAGTACTGTTGAACCCGGAGATCCCAGCGATGGTGGGTAGCAGGGTACGGACAAACGCCAGAAAACGGCCGACCAACAGTGCGGACAGCCCATGTTGGTGGAACAAATTGTGAGTGCGCTGGTGGTAGTGAGCGGGTAACTGATGCAGCCATTTCTTCACCAACTGGGTGTCGCCCAGCCAGCGCCCTTGCAGGTAGCTTAACCAGCAGCCAAGGCTTGCCGCTATCGTCAATAGCACCGTGGCAGGAAGGAAGTTCATTACGCCTTTGGCAACCATCGCGCCAGTCAGCAATAACAGGCTATCGCCTGGCAAAAAGGACGCGGGGAGCAGGCCATTTTCCAGAAACAGGGTGGTAAAAAGCATGCCATAAATCACCCATATGACCTGTGGATCGGACAAGACGCTGAAGTCTTGCTGCCACAGCGCCCGTATTATTTCATGAACAACACTCATATTGCATCCTGTCTGGTTTTGCTATAAACCCTGTGGCCGCGTAAATACACTGCGTGCGCTGAGCTTCAAAATACGAGCATCAGGATAGGGTAAAAAAGGTAAACGTTTTGTCATCGTTGTAACTGCTCATCATATACGCTTTGCCTGACTTACCACAGCAGCTTCACGGGGCCAGAGGGATAATGGCGTCACATTTCCTGCAATCTCCTAAAGCCGGCTTCCAAATCGGCTTCCAGGTCATCGCAATCTTCCAGACCGATGTGCAGTCGAACCAGTGTACCGGTCACGTCGACGCCACCTGCCGGACGAATCGCCGCCAGTTCTTGCGGTTGGTTCGCCAGAATTAATGATTCAAAGCCACCCCAGGAGTAAGCCATACGGAAATGGCTGAAATGATCAAGGTAATGGGCCAGTTGTTGGCGACTGAGTGTTTCTTTTAGCACAAACGAGAACAGGCCGTTACTGCCGCTAAAATCCCGCACGAAAAATTCATGCCCTTTACAGCCGGGCAGCGCAGGGTGATTCACTGTTGCGACTTCCGGACGCTGCGCCAGCCAGCGTGCTACGCGCAGGCCGTTTTCCTGATGCTGCTGCAATCTGACACCGAGTGTGCGCAGTCCACGGCTGGCCAGATAGGCGCTGTCTGCGTCAGCCATCTGTCCCATCAGGTAGGATTGTTCGCGCAATTGATCCCAGCAACGTGCGTTGGCAACGGCGGTACCGATCATTGCATCGGAATGGCCGACGATATATTTGGTGCCGGACTGGATCGAAATATCCACGCCAAGCTCAAGCGGACGGAACAACACACCGGCAGCCCAGGTGTTGTCGATCATGATGACAATATCCGGGTTAACGCGACGAACCGCCGCGACAATCGCTGGCACATCATGCACTTCCATTGTGATGGAGCCGGGCGACTCCAGGAAGACCACACGGGTGTTGGGTTGGATCAGGCTGGCGATATCACCCCCCACCATGGGATCAAAAAAGGTTGTGCTGATGTTCATCCGACTCAGCACTTTGTTACAAAAATCCTGCGTTGGTTCATAGGCTGAGCCGGTAACCAAAAGATGATCGCCTGCTGAGACAAACGAGGTAATGGCGTTGGCTATCGCGGCAGCACCACAGGGGTAGAGCGCACAACCTGCGCCGCCTTCCAGTTCGGTCATCGCATCCTGAAACGCGAAATGGGTCAGCGTGCCGCGGCGGCCATAAAACAAGGCACCTTTGGTCCGGTTAACGGCGGCGTGATGTTTCTCTTGCACGCTATCGAATATCAATGAAGAAGCACGTTGGATGACCGGGTTTACCGCACCCTGGGTGACGCGTTTGCTGCGCCCTGCGGCCACCAGCGTGGTGGCGATTTTTTTACTCGTCATTCGGCGTTACCTGTAGCTCAAACATTCCTTGCGTTCATCCTTGTACGTTATCACGGCTGGGGGGGCAGGGGGGCGGCTTTTCTTATCTGGATGAAGATGTCTCAGGATGACACCGGGGCCACAGACACGGCAGCGGGTCAGGATAAGGGATGTCTCGAATAGCGAATCTCATCAATACGCAAATAATAATGAGAACGACTATCAATTAATTTCAGGTTTGGTATCATTTTCGCCAGATTACGGTGGTATAAGCATGAGGGTGGAGGCACAGCGTGTATACGGCTGAGAAGAAGAGTGACCTACGGGCGTCATCGGTCTGGCGTAAGTCTGTCGGGGTGTTCGGGGGCGTGATGTATCGCCTGATGGCGTTTGCGTTGTTGGGAATAACGGGGCGCACGCTGGCAGCACCGGCGTCGGTTGCGGCGGATACGGCATCGGCTGTTGCTACGCCGTCGGTACTGCCACCGACGGGGGCTGTCGGTGGCCTGATGAATACCGATTTGTCCGTTCTGGGCATGTATCAGCACGCTGATGTCGTGGTAAAAACGGTAATGATTGGCCTGTTACTGGCATCCGTGGTCACCTGGGCGATTTTTTTCAGTAAGAGCGCGAGCCTGATGGGGGCGAAAAAGCGCATCCGCCGTGAATATCAGGCACTGGAAGACGCCCGCACACTGGATGATGCAGCGGATATCGCGGCGGTGTTCAAACCGGGTAGCGTGTCGCTGCAACTGCTGACGGACGCCCGCAATGAGCAGGCGCTGTCCGAACGCTCTGGCGACAACGGTGGCATCAAGGAACGTACTGCGTTTCGCTTTGAGCGCCGTGTCGCAGCAACCGGTCGTCAAATGGGACGCGGAACCGGTTATCTGGCGACCGTCGGCGCTATCGCACCGTTTATCGGTCTGTTTGGTACGGTGTGGGGCATCATGAATAGCTTCATTGGTATTGCCCAATCGCAGACGACCAATCTGGCAGTGGTAGCCCCCGGTATCGCCGAAGCTCTGTTGGCGACCGCCATCGGGTTGGTGGCGGCAATCCCTGCGGTGGTGATTTACAACGTGTTTGCACGCTGGACGGCCAGCTACAAGGCGATGGTTGGCGATGTGGCCGCGCAGATTCTGTTGCTGCAAAGCCGCGATCTGGATATTGCTGCCAGCGTCGGCAAGCCTTCACCGGCGCACCAGTTGCGGGTAGGGTAAGTCGATGGCGATGCATCTGAACGACGGGCAGAGTGAAAACGGTGAAATGCACGACATTAACGTGACGCCGTTTATCGATGTCATGTTGGTGTTGTTAATCATCTTTATGGTGGCGGCACCGCTGGCGACAGTAGACGTGCGCGTCAACCTGCCTGCGTCCAGCGCCACGCCGCAGCCACGCCCGCAAAAGCCGGTGTTTTTGACGGTGAAGGCGGATAAGCAGTTGTATTTGGGTGACGATGCGGTAACCGAAGCGACGCTGGCGCAGGCGCTGGAAATCAAAACACAAGGTAATAAAGACACCACCGTCTTTTTCCAGGCAGATAAAAGCGTGGATTATGAAACCCTGATGCGGGTGATGGACTCGTTGCGTGATGCCGGGTATCTCAAAATCGGCCTGGTGGGGGCGGAGAAAGTACGCTGATAAACGGGGTACTGACAGCATCGAATCACCGGTAAAAAAACCACCGTCTGCGCGGTGGTTTTTTATTGGTGAAAGGTTTTTTTACTGGCGAAAAACCTCACCGGGCGTGATGGTCGATGCCGTATTCAGGAGCGGGAGTCGGGATGACGCCAGTGCAGCCGGGTCGGCACGTATACGCGGCTTTCCGCGAGCGGTTGTCCTTCAATCAGCGCGTTGATCATCTCAAAGCTGTTGCGCGCCAGCGTTTCGCAATCCTGCGCCACGGTATCGATTTTCATCGGCAGACAGTCGAACAGGTAGTGATCGTCAAAGCTGCACAACCGCATATCGCAGTCCATCAGGTTGTGTTGATTCAGGTAGCGTAGCACCCCTTCCAGCAGGCCGCAGGCAGCGGTAAATAAGGCGCGTGGGGGGCGGCCCAGACGGGCGCATAACTGTGCGAACATTTCATAACCGGCGCTGGAATGGTAGTGGCCGTGGATAATCCACTCCGGGTTGCACGTCACTCCGGCGCGCTCCAGCCCAAGCTGGAAACCGGCCAGCCGATCACGGGTCGGTGATATACGCGGTTGCCCGCCGATAAAGTAGAACTCGTCCTGATGCTGACGGGCGATGTTTTCCACCAGCGCGGCGGTGGACTCCACCGCTTCGGACACTACCATCGGCAGGGTTGAATCACCAATCACCCGGTCGAACTGCAATACCGGTAACTGCTGGTTAATCTTCTGGTATTCGGCGTCACTCAGCATACTGGACGCGACGATAAGGCCATCCACCTGACGCTGAATTAGGCTGTTGACCGCCATCATTTCCTGACTGGCATTCTCATCAGTACAGGCGATCAGGAGCTGTAACCCGGCTTCCCGACACAGGCATTCCAGTTCACGGGAAATGACCGCGAAACCGTAGTTGGTCATTTCCGGCACCACCAACCCTAGCGTGTTGCTGCGGCTCGAACGTAACGAGCGAGCATGAATGCTCGGTTGATAGCGCTGCTGTTGCGCCAGCGCCAACACCCGATCACGGGTTTCGTCCGAAACACGGAACTCTTTGCTGCGGCCATTGAGAACCAGACTGGCAGTGGATTTTGATACCCCTGCCAGTCGCGCGATGTCGCTGATTGTGACGCGTTTGGTTGGTTTCACCGTAATATCTTTAGAACGCAATGGCCGCTAACGGCATGAAAAGGAAACTCATTCTATCACGCACGTTGCCAACAACCAGTGCCGCAACGTGATGCGCCCGGAGCCACTAAAATGCACCATCGCGTCGCTGGTGGGGAAGTAGCGTGATGACATCACCGCCTGCCCGTGGTTGATAAAGATTTCCACACTGGAACGGTCGCACAGAATTTGCAGATGGTGCAGCTTGCCTTCATGCCAGTAACGGTGCTCTGGTTCGTTGGTACGACGATTACGGCGGCTTAATGTCAGGCGCTCGCCGTCCCAACATAGCACCAGGATGTCGGCAAAATTGATCTGAAATTCGCCTTGTGTGTCCAGCCCCAGCTCTGCGCTGCTGGCGGGCAACGTGGGCGCATAATCGGCGACGCCCTGCCACAGATGTTCCAGATGACGCAGGCTTTGCAGCTCACGTGCGGGTTGTTGATACACGCGGTCATTGCAGAGCGTTAGCTCACGCGGACAGGTCATGGTGTGGATCCAGCCGTGAGAGAGTGTTGGCTGGAAAAACTCGTTCTGATCCGGTACGCCCATCCAGCCGAACAGCAACCGACGGCCATCTTCGCTTTGCGTGGTCTGCGGTGCGTAAAACTCGAAGCCCAGATCCAGCTCATGGAACGCCTGATGAGGGAAGCGGGCGTTGTCATAATCGAGTGAACCAACGAAATAACCGGACTGATAGGTATTCAGATAACGCTCTTCTTCAGCAGGCAACCCTTGCGGACAACAGATCAACACCTCACGGTTTTCCAGCGTGAACAGATCCGGGCATTCCCACATGTAACCGAAGTCGCCCAGTCCATTAAGGCGAGAACCGGCGATTTCGCCCAGCGCCTGCCATTGCAGCAGGTCAGGCGACCGGTACAACAGCACTTTGCCTTGCAAATCCAGGTCCTGCGCGCCCAGCACCATGTACCAACTGTCCTGATAGCGCCAGACTTTCGGGTCGCGCACATGACCGGTGTACCCGTCCGGTAATGGCAGCACCGGGCCGAGTTTGTCGAATTCGCCCTCTTCGTTAGCGCGCGCCAGACATTGGTACGCCGTGCGTGTGCCGTTATCGTATTTCACATTGCCGGTGTAGATAAGCGTCAGGGTATCGTTGTCTGCCACGGCGGAACCGGAATAACAGCCATGACTTTCATAGCTTTCAGCCGGTACCAGCGCCACCGGCTCATGACGCCAGTGCACCAGGTCCGCCGAGCTCCAGTGCCCCCAGAATTTGGCACCATGAGCACAGGCAAGCGGATTCCACTGATAAAACAGATGGTAACGTCCTTTATGCTGGATGAACCCATTGGGGTCGTTCAGCAATCCGACGGGGGGCGACAGATGCCACTGCGGCCGGTGCGGATCATAAGTCTGTTTAGCAGAGGCAGACATCAGGGCACACGCCATGCGTTTTACCAGATGGATTTCCTTCATTATGCGTTATCCGTTTTGTATTTTAGCAACAGGGAAATAAGGAAGGCGGTGCCAAAGGCTATCACCATACCAATCAAATAGTTCAGGATAGACCCTGCCTGCACGATAGCCAGTCCTGGGATACCGGTCAGCCCGACTGCCGTCATGTTGACGTGATTGGCGACGACCCAGGCTCCCCCCAACGCGCCACCCGACAGCCCGGCCAGGAACGGTTTGATGAAGCGCAGGTTAATCCCGAAGATTGCTGCTTCGGTAATGCCGAGCAGGCAGGACAACGCTGACGGCACAGCGATGGCCCGAATTTTGGCGTCGCGGGTTTTGAAATACACCGCCAGACAGGCACCGCCCTGCGCCACATTCGCCATCGCCCAGATAGGCAACAGGAAATTGACGCCAATGGCAGGGTTGCCCAACAACCCGGCTTCGATAGCGTGGAAGCTGTGATGTACGCCGGTAATGACGATGGCGGAATAAAGCCCACCAAACAGCAACCCGGCCAGCCAGCCTGCATGAGTAATCAGCGTACTCAGCACGAAGGAAATACCGTCACCTAACATGCGGCCCGCCGGGCCGATAACCAGCATGGCGACGAAACCGGAGATGATCACGGTCAGGAACGGCGTGACGATGATATCCAGCGCGTTTGGCACCACTTTACGCAGGCGCTTTTCCACCAGGCTCATGAACCATACCGCCAGCAACACCGGGAATACCGTACCCTGATAGCCGATCATCGCGAATTCCAGACCGAACAAATGCATGGTCTTGAAGCCGCTGGCCACGCCCCAGGCGTTGGTGAGCGCTGGGTGGGTGAGAATGCCACCCAGCGTCGCGCCCAGATAAGGGTTACCGCCAAATTCGCGTGCGGCGGTAAACCCTATCAGGATTGGCAGAATGATGAACGCGGCGGAACTGAACATGTCCAGCATCACGAAAATGGCGCTACCGCCATCCACCCAGCCATAGGTCTTGATCATACCGAGCAGGCCCATCAGCAGGCCGGAGGCGACAATCGCCGGGATGATCGGAACAAAAATATTCGACAGCAACCGAGCCAGACGTTGCAGTGGATTGAGCTTTTGCGCCGCCAGCGTGGCCGCTTCGCTGGTGCTGGCTTCACTGATACCGGCGACAGTGATGAATTCGGCGTAAACCTTGTTCACCAGCCCGGAGCCAAAGATGACCTGCATCTGACCGGCGTTCTGGAAGCAGCCTTTAACACCCTCGACGCGTTCAATGGCCGCTTTGTCCGCCAGGCTGTCGTCGTTAAGCACCAACCGCAGACGGGTGGCGCAGTGCGCGGCGCTGGCGATATTTTCCCTGCCGCCCAGCAAGGGGAGTAGTGATACCGCAATGGCACGAATGTCCATAATATTCCTCATTTATCAATCACAGGCAGGCGTCTGACCGCCACCGACTTTTATGCGTCATGTCAGTGACGGTAGCCTTCACTGTCAGAACCAGGTTTCCATCTGAACGCCGAAGGTCCATTCGCCACCGGCTTTGAAACCGGTGGAGCCGAACGCATCGTCGCTACTATAACGATCCAGTCGTTTATCCCAGTCCATGTAACTGGCGTAGACGCGCAGTTCCGGACGGCTTAATAAATTGGCGATATCACCCACTTTGAACGTCGGGGCGAACGTCAGCTTGTAAAATCCGCCGCTTACCTGATTACGTGATAAGTATCCCTGAGGATCCAGATTCATATATTGATAGCTGCCTTCATATGCTAGCGCGAAATTTTCGGTGATTTCCTGAATGAAGCGCGCATTAAAGGTCACCCAACGATAGTCATCGCCCTGAACATAACGATCTTTACTGCTTTGTGCCAAAATTGCCGGGGCGAAGCTCCAGGTGTGATTCAGCGCGGTGGTGCCGTAGGTTGCCAGACGCCAGGTATTGGCGTTTTGGGTCAGGTTGCCGTCGGAGCCGATGGCTTTCACTTCACCGCCGAGGCCGTGGCCGTAGAGCAACGCCACTTTGGATGTGCCGTCACGCAGGCCATAGAAACTATCACCGTGCCAGGCGACCAGTGCGTGATAGCCGCTGTCACCGGCGTTGGTGTTGGTGACATTGTTGCCGTTATTGCGCCCGGTATTTTCCTTCACGTCGTTGTTGCGCGCGCGCAGGCCACTCAGCATGAACTGGAATGGGCCGACGAAATTATTGCTGGTGACGATATAGTTCTGGATTTCGTTATCCAACGAAGTTATTTCACCGAGGCTGCGGCCATATAACGAGAGATTGGTTTTCCAGCCGTCGACCGGTTTGACGTCGTAAATACCGCCACCGGTTCCCGCCAGAAAGACCACGTCAGAATCGATCCAGTGGATGTCGAAATTATCGCGATCAAAGCGTTTACCCGCCCACAATGTGGTGTCTTTGAAAGCACCGGTGAACGTTGGCAACGATCCCAGTTCCACAAAGGCTTCACGCACATTGAACTGGCTGGTGGAGGCGGTCCAGTCGTTATAGCTGCGCTGGCCGTCTGCCATCATCACTTTGAAACGGGTGGTGGCACCGTTGTCCAGTTTGGTGCGGTGCTCCAGTTTCAGTTCCAGATAGGTGTCATCTTCGTTACCCAGACGACCCACATTACCGCCGGTTTCACCAGCGGGCGTCATGCTCGGCCCGATATCCGCTTTCGAACTGGTGGTGGAGTTGTGAATGGCCAGACCGGAACGGGCATAAGCGTGGAATTCAAACCCATCGGCAACACTGCGTTTATTGGCCAGTGCGTCGGTTTTCTGCGCCACCTGCTGGGTCTGTTGCTCATTTTGAGTAGCACGTGCCGCCACCTGCTGGGTTTGCTGGGCGACCTGCTGGGTGGTTTGTTCCACCTGTTGGGCTTTCTGTTCGACCTGCGTCGTGCGTGCCGCCAGTTGTTTTGCTTGTTTTTCGGCGGCATCGGCACGGGCTTCCGCCTGTTTAGCGCGTTGCTCTGCCTGCAATAAGCGTTGTTCCAGCGCGTTCAGACGCGCTTCGATGCTGTCAGAAGACGCTGCCAATACGGGAGAGGCACAGAGTGCAACACCCACGGCGGCGGCAAGATAACCTGGCTTTATCATGGTAGGTTTCCCTTGGATGGTAAGATGATTTTTTGTTTTGCTAAATTGCTAAACCGGTTATGCAAAGAAAGCTAAATGGGGAGGGCACAAATTGACAAGGAATTTTTTTTTCTTGCTGTGCTAACTGTGATCGTGACAACAAAACCTGTTCCCGACGGCGAAGTACGGCTGTCGGGAACAGTCTCGGTGGCGCTATAACGCGGAAGTGAGCTGATGAGTGAAGGGCAGGGCGGTCATCGCGCCTTTGGCGGTCGTTGCCAGCGCACCGCAGCGTTGTGCCTGTGTCAGTACGGCGTCCCAGTTATCAACCTGATACAGGCTATCGTAACCAGCCAGTGCTGCGAGCATACCGGCAACGAAGGCATCACCGGCACCGGTGGTGTCGATGGGGGTGACGCGCTGCGCCAGAAAGTGGTGCAACAGGTGGCCGTCATGCAGCCAGACGCCGTCACCGCCCTGAGTAATCAGCAATCGCTTGATCGGGTAGTGGGCCATTAACGTGCTGCTACCCTGGCGGATATCGTCGCTGCCGCTCAGAAACACAAATTCCTCTTGTGATAGCTTGACCACATCCGCCAGTGCCAGTACCTGATCCAGACTCTCCCTCAGCGCCTGTTCGCTACTCCATAAATCGACACGGATATTCGGGTCAAAACTCACCCAGCCTTGTGCTGCGCGTATTCTGTGTATTGCGTCGATCGCCGTGCTGCGCGAGGGCTCGCGAGACAGCGCGATAGAACACAGGTGCAGCCACTCACTTCGCTGAAATTCAGGCAGATCAGTGGGTTGGAGGAACAAGTCAGCACTGGGACGCACCATAAAGGTGAAGGTTCGCTCGCCTTGTGCATCCAGACTGACCACCACCGTGGAGGTGCGATGCTCCGTATCCGGTCGCATGTGGCGGATGTCCACCTGCTCACGGGCCAGAACATCGCGCAGGAAGTGACCAAATGCATCGTCACCGACACGGCCGATAAAGCCGCTGTGGCCGCCCAATCGGGCAACGCCTACGGCGACATTGGCCGGGGCACCACCCGGGCATTTCAGATAGCGGTCTTCGCCTTCTGGAATGAGATCGACCACTGCATCACCCATTACCCATACTTTGTGAGACATAGTTACACTCTTTCTCGGGGATTACTAAACTGCTAGCTAACATAGAAGAAACGGTTTAGCTAATCAACTTGCGGATAGAAAACAGGCATGAAAAGCGTATCAG
The DNA here is from genome assembly GCF_020406815.2 of Dickeya oryzae. NCBI lineage: Bacteria > Pseudomonadati > Pseudomonadota > Gammaproteobacteria > Enterobacterales > Pectobacteriaceae > Dickeya > Dickeya oryzae. The sequence goes on along the minus strand of NZ_CP162670.1, from coordinate 4,268,988 downwards.
GAGCACGACGTAATGATCGTTATGTCGTGGTGTATTTCGAAGGGATCACTCATGGCCGTTGGCTGAATGTCGGGTGATAAAAAAATCAGATAGCACGGTATTATAAAAAATAATTATCCTGCCAGAGTGGGTTATATTTTCAAATAATCATTATCACGGTCATATTATATTTATAATCGAATATTATTCCCAGGCTAACGAATATCACCTTGGCGGTAAGTTACTTTTTTATTTATAAAAATTATCTTGTCACAGAAGATTAATTTTCCATACTTTATAGTAAATCACTCATCAGCCGATGAGGTATGCCATGCCTGAGGCAGTCCATTTGGAACGGTTATCTGCTCCCTATTTTCATTATTGGGGGAAAGCACAGTCGTCTTCTGAAAATGAAAACGATGCGCCGTATCATTTGTTGCCCTATCACTGTCTGGATGTGGCGGCCTGTGGGTATTGGCTGGTGAAGCATAATCGTTTTCATGTCCGCGATCACATGCAGTCGCTCGGATTAGAAGAAGAGAGTGCGGCATTATGGCTGGCATGGTTTCTGGCCTGGCATGATATCGGCAAATTTGCCCGCAGTTTCCAACGGTTATACCAGAACCCTGATGCGCCGCTGGTGCGTGCCGCAGGGCAGGCATCGCCAGTGCGGCATGATTCGTTAGGGTTATGGCTGTGGCGTTATCGACTTTATGAGCGTTGGGAGCATGACGCCAGTTGGTTACCTGAAGTTTCCCGCTCTGACAAATTTCATTATGTGATGGACCTGTGGCTACGGTTGATGTGTGGTCACCACGGCCAGCCGCCGTTGGAAGACGATAACGGTGCGCTGGCGTTTCACCCGGATGACATTGTGGCCGCGCAGGCTTACCTGACCGATTTGCGTACAGTTTTCCCGCAATTAACCGCGTTTCCCGATGCATTTAGCGATAGAGGCTGGCGAGCGTTGCTGCAACAGCGGAGCTGGTCGCTGGCGGGTTGTGTGGTTCTGGCGGACTGGGGAGGCTCCTCACAGGCCGATTTCCCTTATTGCTCACAGTCGATGGCACTGGCGGATTACTGGCGTGAATACGCCTTACCGCAGGCGGAAAACGCCGTATTGCGCCTGCCCGACGCCTGTGGTGTTGCGCCGTTTCAGGGAATGCAGGCCCTGTTTCCTTTTATTACCCAACCGACACCGTTACAGAAGCAGGCTATGACGGTGGATATCAGTACGCCCGGCCCACAGCTTTTTTTACTGGAAGATGTCACGGGAGCAGGCAAGACCGAGGCAGCGTTGGTGCTGACACATCGCTTATTAAGCGCCGGGTATGGCGACGGGCTGTATGTCGGTCTGCCGACCATGGCGACCGCTAACGCCATGTACCGACGGTTATCGAAAGCCTATCGCACACTGTTTAGCGAATCCGGTTTGCCATCGCTGATGCTGGCGCACGGTGCGCGCGATATGGTGGCGGATTTCCGGTTGTCGCTATGGGGACCAGAGCAGAGCGGCCCGGTGCACTATGGCTCGGATGAGCGTAGCGCCAGTGCCGCATGCAACCAGTGGTTTGCTGATTCGCGCAAGAAAGCGTTGTTGGCGGATGTGGGCGTCGGCACGCTCGATCAGGCTTTGATGGCGGTGATGCCGTTTCGGCACCAGTCGCTGCGTTTATTGGGGTTGAGCGGCAAAATCCTGCTGTTGGATGAGGTGCATGCGTACGACGCCTACACCAGCCGCTTGCTGGAAAACCTGCTGACTTTCCACGCCAGTCAGGGCGGCAGCGCGATCATTCTGACTGCCACGCTGGCGGCATCGCAGCGGGAGCGGTTAGTTCAGGCATTTTACCGGGGTATGCAGCAGCCCGCCGGTGAACTGGCCGGGCAAGCCGGTTATCCGTGGTTTACCCATGTTAATGCGCAGGCGTTGCATGAATGGCCAGTCGAAACCCGTGCTGAGGTTCGCCGTACCGTTAAGGTGGCGTGGTTATCCCACCGTACGGATGCCATTGAACGAATTCGTCAGGCGGTGGCAAGCGGGCAGTGCGTGTGTTGGATCCGCAACACGGTGGATGACGCGATAGCCGCCTGGCAACAACTGTGTCAGAACGGTGAGATAGCCGCAGATGACGTCTTGCTGTTCCACAGCCGTTTTGCGTTTTGTGACCGTATGGCGATTGAAGACACGGCGATTGAGCGTTTTGGCAAACACAGCGACGGCGATACACGGCGCGGCAAGGTGCTGATTGCTACGCAGGTGGTAGAACAGTCGCTGGATATTGATGTGGACGTGATGATAAGCGACCTGGCACCGGTGGATCTCTTGATCCAGCGTGCGGGACGGTTGCAACGGCATATTCGCCGGGCAGACGGTAGCGGTAAACAGCCGGGGGATGATGCGCCAGAGCGGGACGATCGCGCCGCGCCCGTGTTGTGGGTACTGGCACCGGCGTGGCAACCAGATGCCGGACGTGACTGGTTGGGAGCAGAGCTACGTGGCACCGGTGCGGTGTACGCGCATCAGGCGGTGTTGTGGCGTACTCAGGCGATATTGCGTGAACGTGGAGCGTTACGTATGCCGGAAGAGGCGCGTTTGCTGATAGACAGTGTGTATGAGCAACGTATTGCGGCTCCCATCGCACTGGAGGAGGGGGATTATCAGGCGCAAGGAAAGCAACTGGGTGATCGCACCGTTGCGGCGCAATCCTCGCTGACGTTTTCATTGGGGTACTGCGTGGCCGCCGCACAGCGCGGCTGGAGCGATGATGCTGAGCTGTTTACCCGCACAGGTGAGGAATCGCAGGATGTCTATCTGGCCTGGCGTGCTGAGAGTGATGATGCACTACCGCAGCCCTATGCCGCCGAAGGCGAGTTTAGCTGGGAGAGAAGCCGCCTGTCGGTACGCAAGCGCTGGTGGCAGCAACACCAAAACGGGTGGCCGACGTTACAGGGCGATTTACTGGAACGTTTCCGGCAACAACTGCACCGCCCCGGCGCGGAGGTATTACTGCTGACGCCGGGTGAGATGGCGCATTACTACCGTGCTGATACTGGGTTGGTTGCAGCAGATTTGATAGCACAGTAGTCAGGCCTATGGGCGTTTTTAAGGTTACACACAGGGCATGTTTCACCATTTCCGACATAGATTTGTCTTTATACACATGGAACTGTTGGTCACAGCCTTAAAGTAATGCGACTGTTTTTAAAGGATTTTTTCTGCTTCGGCAGTTTTTGTTCACCGGGAAACATCGGTGCCGCTGGCGCGGACTCTGGCCGCGCGGAGGCAGAAAACAATAACAGGAATCATGACGACCTCACGGATGAGGCCTTACTGAAGAGGTAGGTTCATGTTTTCACTGATTGACACACTCTGGTTACCGGTAGTGGGCGCGGACGGGCATCGCACCCATATTTCTCCACGGCAACTGGCCGACGACCGGATTATCGATCTGGCGTGTCCACGGCCTGATTTTCAGGGCGCAGCCTGGCAGTTACTGATCGGTTTGCTGCAAACCGCCTACCCGCCGCCCGATGACGAAGGCTGGGAAGATATCTGGCGAGAAGGACTGGGCGACGGTTGGATACAGGCGCTGGATAGTCTGGCTCCGGCATTTCAGTTTGGCACGGATAAACCTGCGTTTATGCAGGATTTCTCATCGCTGGATGCCGATAACAGCCCGATTTCCGGTTTATTGATCGATGCGCCGGGCGGCAACACCCTCAAACTCAACAAAGACCACTTCGTCAAACGCGGTACGGTCAACGCTATCTGTCCGCACTGTGCCGCGCTGGCGCTTTATACGCTGCAAACCAACGCACCGTCGGGCGGTGTTGGTCATCGCGTCGGCTTACGTGGTGGCGGCCCAATTACCACCTTGCTGATGCCTTACGACGCACACCGACCGGTACCGCTGTGGCGCAAACTATGGGCCAACGTCATCCCCGGCGAGCGGGGGCGTTGCGATGCGTCGGTGTTCCCCTGGCTCAAGGCCACCCGCACCAGCGAAGGCGATAAAGATAAGGTGACGCCAGAAAACGCGCACCCGTTGCAGGCGTTTTGGGGCATGCCGCGCCGCATCGAACTCGATTTTAGTCATACCGAATCCGGGCATTGCGACCTGTGTGGCGATCGCTCGGACCAGCTGTTGACGCAGTACCGCACCAAAAACTACGGCGTACAGTACGAACACTGGCTGCATCCGCTGACGCCTTATCGCAAATCACTGAAGGATGGCACGTTGCTATCGCTCAAAGGCCAGCCTGGCGGGCTTTCTTACCGCGACTGGCTGGGGTTGGTTATCGGCACACAAGATGCGCTTAACCAGACATTGCCTGCACGTGTAGTGACCCTCAATCAGCAGCGCGTGCCGCTGTGTCATAAAGTCGGGCTGTGGTGCTTTGGCTACGACATGGACAACATGAAAGCCCGTTGCTGGTACGAGCACCGCGTGCCGGTGTGGAAAGAGATTACCCCGGCGGTAAAAGACTACCTGCCACTGGGCTTGCAGATGGCGCACGACGCCCAGCAACTGCTGCGTCAGTCGGTGAAAGCGGCCTGGTTTAGCCGCCCGAAAGACGTGGGGGGAGATTTCAGTTTCATCGATGTGTCGTTCTGGCAGGAGACCGAACAGTTTTTCCGGCAGCTTTATCGCTCTATTGCCGGGGGCGGTTGCCCCGTCGCGGCGCTTAATGCCTGGCGAAATCAACTCTACATGTATCTTATCGGCACCTTTGATCGACTGACATTCGGCAACCCGGACCAGCAAGGTGACCTGACGCGAGCGGTAGAAGCGCGCAGCAACATGGTGAAGTTATTCCACGGCCAGAAATCAATGAAACAGCTCAAAGGATTGCAACCTCAAGAGGAACCGGCGAATGGATAAAGGAAGTAAGGAGAACGGTAACAAGGAGAGCGGTCGTAAGGGGAGCACTGCAACACTGCTGGTGATAAAACCACCAGCAGCGGAGAAAATAGAGACCTGGTTTAAGCAATTACAGAACCGGCATAACGACACCCATAATGGACGGGCGGAGCGGGCGGCGTTGCGGCGCGCCGCCGCCCCTTATGGTGCGCTGACCTGTCAGGGGTTTATGCGGTTGTCGAATATGTTGGCCGGGGTGATTGGTGACAAGCAACATCGTCTGCTCGGTGTGGCGCTATTCGCTGCGGTGGCGGCTCATGCCGACCAGAACAACGACAAGAAAAGTTTCGCCGCGCAATTGGGGGAAAAGGTCAGTGCGGGCAGCGACCGGCGTTACCTGTCTGAACTGCGTTTTGAACGGCTGCTGCGTGCGCAAACACCGGAAGATCTGTGCCGCCTGTTGATTCGGGCGGTAACGATTCGCGGCAGCGCAGGCGTGAATCTGCCGTCGCTGGCTGACGGCATCCTGCTGTGGATGGACGAATGGCATGCCCGGCAACACAACCTGCCCGTTCACTTCAACCCACTGAAACGCAACGCGGTGCGCTGGGCGTGCGAATACCACCAGACAACCCTGGAACCGGCACCGGACGAGGCACCCTCCGCCCCGCAAGACACTAACGGAAACCACCCGACCGACAACAAGGAACCGGCATGACTACCTTTATTCAATTGCATTTTTTGACGGCTTACGCACCCGCTAACCTCAACCGTGACGACACCGGCCGCCCGAAAACCGCGCTGGTCGGCGGGGTGGAGCGGCTGCGGGTATCATCCCAGAGTCTTAAACGCGCCTGGCGCACCTCGGAGGTGTTTGAAAACGCGCTGGGCGAGCATATCGGCAAGCGCACCCGGCGGCTGGGGCGCGAGGTTTATCAGCAACTGCTTGATGGTGGTGTAGCGACCAAAGACGCGGAGGTCGCCGCGAAGAAGATTGCCGGGCAGTTCGGCAAGCTGAAGAAAGAAGAGAAAAACAGTTCCGACCCGTTGGAGAAATTCGACATCGAGCAACTAGCGCACATCAGCGTGCCGGAACGGGCGCGGATAGACCAACTGGTGGCGACACTGATCGCCGAAACCCGCGAACCCAACAGCGAAGAGCTGAAACTGCTGCGTAAAGAGGTGGCGAGCGTCGATATCGCGCTGTTTGGCCGTATGTTGGCTTCCAGCCCGGAATTCAACGTGGAGGCGGCCTGTCAGGTGGCACACGCGCTGGGTGTCAGTGCGGTCACGGTGGAGGATGACTTTTTCACCGCGGTCGATGACCTTAACTCCGGCGATGACAACAGTGGTTCTGGTCACATGGGCGAGCAGGGCTTTGCCTCGGCGTTGTTCTATCAGTACATCTGTATCGACCGCGATCGGTTGCTGGAAAACCTCAGCGGTGATGAAGCGCTGGTGCAGCGCACATTGCGGGCGCTGGGCGAAACGGCGCTTACCGTGTCGCCGACGGGCAAGCAGAATAGCTTTGCTTCCCGTGCCTATGCCTCTTACGTGCTGGCAGAGCGAGGCTCCGCACAGCCACGGGCGCTGTCGGTGGCATTCTTTAAACCGGTGCGTGGCGATGAACCATTGGAAACCGCCATCACCGCGCTGAAAAGCCAACAGGAGAAGTTCAACCGCGCTTACGGCGCTGAAGGCATGAGCGATTACGTGCTGAATGTTGAAGCTGGTGTTGGCAGCCTGCCGCAACTGTTGGATTTCATCAGCCAGTGAGGTTGGCATGACCGAGTATCTGGTATTTCAACTGTATGCGCCGCTGGCTTCCTGGGGGGAACCGGCGGTGGGTGAGGTGCGCCATACCTCACCCGTGCCGAGCCGTTCTGCACTGCTGGGGTTGCTGGCGGCGGCACTCGGTATCCGCCGCGAGGAAGAAGCGCGGTTGGCTCAATTTAACGCACACTACCGTTTTGCGGTGCGAGCACTTTCTCGCCGGGAAGGCTGGCTGCGTGATTACCATACCGTGCAAATGCCGCGTGAAGAGCGCAAACGGGTGCGTTATACCCGGCGTGATGAGCTGTGTTCTGACCCGGAACAAGGGCTGGAAACGCTGCTGACCGCCCGTGAATACCGCTGTGATGCGTATTACCATGTGGCGGTGAGTGCGACTGAGGGCGCACCCGTCACCCTTTCACAATTGGTGCAGGCGTTGCGCACACCCGTGTTCCCGCTCTATCTCGGCCGCAAAAGTTGCCCGCTGGCGTTGCCGCTGGCACCGCATCTGCTGTGTGGGTCTCTGGCCGAGGTGTGGCGACAGGTTGACGATACGCCATTGCTCAACGACCCGGCATTGGAGTTTATCAACCAACCCGACGGCAGTTGTTACTGGGAGCCGGGTGAGGATGTTGCTGAAAGTGATGCGATGATGGTGGTGGAGCGTAGCGACCAGCCCACCAGCCGTCGGCGCTGGCAGTTCACTACACGCATACAGTGCTACGGCGTACTGAAAGGAGGTCAGTAATGTTCTTTTCCCGAGTTACGCTGCAACCGGCGGCGCTGCCGTCGGCGATGGCGGAGAAATGGCTGGCATCGCCAGTGTATGCCAGCCACCAGTGGTTGTGGCAACTGTTCCCGCAGGAGCAGCAGCGCCGCTTTTTGTTTCGGCAGGACTCTCATGTCGATGTCAGCCGCTATTACCTGCTTTCGGCCTGTGCACCCCGGCAGGATCACAACCTGTTCGTGGTGGATACCAAGCCGTGGCAACCGCAACTGAACGCCGGGATGCAACTGGCGTTTTCCCTGCGCGCTAACCCGGTGGTGACGCGCCAGAAAAAGCGTAGCGATGTGCTGATGGATGCCAAATATCAGGCCAACGCACAAGGGGCGGACGCGGCGGAGATTTGGCCGCGCCAGCAGCAGGCGGCGACCGACTGGCTGGTGCGTCAGGGCGAGCAGTGGGGGTTTGAGGTCAATGCCTGTCGCGTTGACGGTTATCAGCGTCAGCGGTGGTATAAGCCACAGCAGAGCGAGCCGGTCAGCTTCAGTTCGGTGGATTTTGACGGCCTGCTACGCATTACTGATGCTGACCGTTTTGCGCAGGCAGTCAGCCAGGGGTTGGGGAAAAGCCGCGCGTTGGGATGCGGGTTGTTGCTGTTGCGTCGGGCATAATCAGCGGGAGGCTGCTATGTCATTCGTTCCGTTAAACCCGATCCCGCTCAAAGACCGCACCTCGATGATCTTCCTGCAATACGGGCAGATTGACGTGGTAGACGGCGCGTTTGTGCTGATCGATAAAACCGGCGTGCGTACCCACATTCCGGTTGGCTCAGTGGCCTGCATCATGCTGGAGCCGGGCACTCGTGTCTCCCATGCGGCGGCTAAGCTTGCGGCCACCGTCGGCACGCTGCTGGTGTGGGTGGGGGAGGCCGGGGTAAGGCTATACGCCGCCGGGCAACCGGGCGGTGCACGTTCTGACCGGTTGTTGTATCAGGCGCGGCTGGCGCTGGATGAAGAACTGCGCCTGAAAGTGGTGCGGCGCATGTTCGAATTGCGTTTTGGCGAACCGGCACCAAGCCGCCGCTCTGTCGAGCAACTGCGCGGCATTGAAGGTGCGCGGGTGCGCCAAACCTACAGCCTGCTGGCAAAACAGTACGGCGTGAAATGGGATGGCCGCCGCTACGACCCGAAAGACTGGGCGCGTGGCGACAAGGTTAACCAGTGTATCAGCGCCGCCACCGCCTGCCTTTACGGTATTACCGAAGCGGCGATACTGGCGGCGGGCTATGCACCGGCTATCGGTTTTATCCATAGCGGCAAGCCGTTGTCGTTTGTCTACGACATTGCCGACATCATCAAGTTTGACGGTGTGGTGCCCAAAGCGTTCGAGATTGCCGCCCGCAACCCGCTGGAGCCGGATCGTGAGGTGCGGGTGGCCTGCCGTGATATTTTCCGCAGCCAGCAAACGCTGGCCAAACTGATCCCCCTGATTGAAGACGTGCTGGCCGCTGGCGAGATTGAGCCACCGCAGGCACCGCCAGACGCACAACCGCCCGCCATTCCCGAACCGACACCCTTTGGTGACGCCGGGCACCGGGGGCATGGCGGATGAGCATGCTGGTGGTGGTAACAGAAAACGTGCCGCCACGCCTGCGTGGTCGGCTGGCGGTTTGGCTGCTGGAGGTGCGTGCTGGCGTCTATGTGGGTGATACCTCGCGTAGGGTACGGGAAATGATCTGGCAGCAGGTGGTGGAACTGGCCGAACAGGGCAATGTAGTGATGGCCTGGGCCACCAACACCGAGTCCGGTTTTGAGTTCCAGACCTTCGGCGAAAACCGGCGGATGCCGGTGGACCTCGATGGTTTGCGGTTAGTCTCTTTTCACCCCGTTGAAAATCAGTGAGTTAGTGCTCTTTAACAACCGGGAAAAATCGGTAGAATTTTCCTGCCTCTAAAACGCCTTATAAAACAGGTATATACTTTTAGAGTGTTCCCCGCGCCAGCGGGGATAAACCGTCGTTAACCTCTTTGGTTTTCTGCGCGGTATCGTGTTCCCCGCGCCAGCGGGGATAAACCGTGGGCGATGACGCTGTTTTGTAATCCTTCGCGGTGTTCCCCGCGCCAGCGGGGATAAACCTGCTGCACATCATGACTGATGACATCAGTCGGTGTGTTCCCCGCGCCAGCGGGGATAAACCGCCAAAATCGCTATCAACAATTGGGACGGCACTGTGTTCCCCGCGCCAGCGGGGATAAACCGGCGGAATTGTCCCAGTCGTCGGCGTGGACGGAGTGTTCCCCGCGCCAGCGGGGATAAACCGAGGTAAATCGGCAAAATCCGGTAGAAGAATCGGTGTTCCCCGCGCCAGCGGGGATAAACCGTAATTTTATGCGCCCCTGCCAGTCTAGTGCCAGGTGTTCCCCGCGCCAGCGGGGATAAACCGTATACAGAGAGCTTTTTCAGCGGAAATGCGCGGTGTTCCCCGCGCCAGCGGGGATAAACCGGGAAAGCCGTGTCAAGACCGGCTGAGACCATCGTGTTCCCCGCGCCAGCGGGGATAAACCGCCATTTACCCGCGCACGACCTTCTTTCACCGTGTGTTCCCCGCGCCAGCGGGGATAAACCGAGTTGCGCCGTCAGGATCAGACGTATGTTGATGTGTTCCCCGCGCCAGCGGGGATAAACCGTAGTTTCAACACAAACAACGTGTATCTGTCCTGTGTTCCCCGCGCCAGCGGGGATAAACCGGCTGAAATCGCCACTATCAATGAGCAGCACTCGTGTTCCCCGCGCCAGCGGGGATAAACCGCTGGCCGAAATTACCGAAGACAAATTCGACGCGTGTTCCCCGCGCCAGCGGGGATAAACCGCCGCCAAGAAAGCCGCTGGTGATGAAACGAAAGTGTTCCCCGCGCCAGCGGGGATAAACCGTCACGGTTCGTACAATGTGGGAATTTACCCTGGTGTTCCCCGCGCCAGCGGGGATAAACCGCTCAAGAAGATCGGCGACTATCCCCACATCCCGTGTTCCCCGCGCCAGCGGGGATAAACCGCATAGTCTTGTGATCTGACTGCTTGATCTTTCGTGTTCCCCGCTCCAGCGGGGATAAACCGCCCCTTAAACACCTCTATATGCTCTTTTTTCTGTGTTCCCCGCGCCAGCGGGGATAAACCGGTGGCTACGGGTTCCAGCCTAACGCGCTACCAGTGTTCCCTGCGCCAGCGGGGATAAACCGGAGCGAGAAAAGACCCGAGTAAGGATGGAAAAGTGTTCCCCGCGCCAGCGGGGGTAAACCGAACGGAGCCAAAGCAATGGCTACGCTCGTCGAGTATTCCCCGCGCCAGCGGGGATAAGGCAGAAATAAATCGGGCACGCGGTGTGATTACGCGTGCCCGATGTTGGACCGTCAGACAGGGTTAAAACGACTGCCAGTCGTCTGCGCTGGCTGATGTTTTGGCGGCGGGTTTTTTGAGTGCCAGTGTTTTCGCTGCCGGTGCCGATGAAGGGGAAATCATCGGTCGGTTGCCCGCCAGATTGTAAGACCCGCTTCTTGCTTCTTCGAGATGGAAAATACTGACCACCTGTTTTAACTGCTCAGCCTGCTGTTGCAGGGATTGCGTGGCGTTGTAGCCTTCTCTGACCAGCGAAGCATTTTGCAGCGTGGTTTGTTCCATTTTATTAATCGCCTGGTTGACCTGCTCGATACCCAGTGACTGCTCCTGACTGGCGACGCTGATTTCGCCGACCAGTTCACTGACTTTGCGCACGCCATCCACAATCCCCTGAATGGAGACCCCGGCTTTTTCCACCAGCCGGTTCCCGGCGTCCACCGTTTCTACCGAATGACCGATCAGTTCCTTGATTTCTCTGGCAGCGGAAGCACTGCGTTGCGCCAGGTTACGCACCTCGCTTGCCACCACCGCAAACCCACGGCCTTGTTCACCAGCACGGGCGGCTTCAACCGCGGCGTTAAGCGCCAGAATATTGGTTTGAAACGCGATGCTGTCGATAACACCGATGATATCGACAATTTTCTTGGAGGAACTGTCGATAGCGCCCATGGTTTGCACCACTTCGCTAACCAGTTGCCCGCCGGATTGCGCCTGCTTGGCGGTATCCTGAGCCAGTTGGTTTGCTTGTCTGGCGTTATCGGCATTTTGCCGAACGGTGGAGGTCAGTTGCTCTATCGATGCTGCGGTTTCCTGCAACGCACTGGACTGCTCGTCAGTACGGCTGGAGAGATCCTGATTGCCAGCAGAGAGCTGAGATGACGCCCCGGCAATGGCTTCAGCCCCTTCGCGCACTTCCCCAACAACGGTGCGTAACTGGCCAGTCATGTCTTGTAGCGCGTGTTGCAACTGTGCCAGTTCATCACGGCCTTGTGGCGAAATCTCTGCGGTGAGATCCCCTCTGGCGACAGAATTCGTCACCTGAACTGCGGTTTGCAGCGGTCGCACAATACTGCGGGTCAGCATCCAGGCGAGCAGCGAACCGACCAGGGTAATCATCAGACCGAGGACGCCGAGGAACAGGTAACTGCTCTGTGCCCGTGCCGAAATCTCCTCCCGCATGCGGTCAATATTGGCACGTTGATAATCACGCAGGGCTGTCATGCTTTTTTGGTATTGAACGGAAACCGGCAGTAATCTCTGTTCAAAGGCCTGTTTGGCCAGTTCGGCATTGCCTGCCGATTTAGCGCCAAAAATCTCATCGCGCGCTTTGAGGTAGGCCTTACGGTCGGCGTTGAGTTGATCCAATAGCCCCTGTTCTTCTTTTGACGACACCAGCTCGGTAAATTTAGCCACACGTTCGTTGTTCTCTTTGGTGGCATTGGCGTTATCTGCCGCGAACACCTGCGCCAGCGAAGGGTCGCTGCTACGTGCTGTGGCGGTGGTCCGCTGTATCCCGGCTGAGAGCGTCGCCGCCCAGTCGGCTACCAGTCGTTCTTTGCGCAGCGGCACCAGCATGATTTGTTCTGCGTTCCGGGTTATCTGGTTGAGTTGATAAATACCGCTGGCAAGCATAATCAACGAAAACGCGATAAGTATCCCAAACCCTATGGATAACCGAGTACCGATTTTGTAGTTTTTCATTTTTTCTCCCGGGTTTCTCTGCCACTGGTTGTCAGATTTTCCCTCTGTTCGACATAACGGATAGGTGCAGTCACGTATTTTCGCAACGCGAATAATGTAAAAAGTACGGTGGAGTGTTTAAATATGGCTAATTCCCGTTTATACCCGTCATACTTCAAGTTGCAGGTGTGTTGGCTGCCCTCGTTCACCCCAGTCACTTACTGATGTAAGCTCCTGGGGATTCGCTCGGTTGCCGCCGTCCTGCAACTCGAATTATTTTGGGTATAGTTTAATTAACATTCAATGTATTCAGGTGCGTTGTTATTAACAATAAATGGTTGTCATAACGTGGGTGCACGCCAACGTAACTATTTGGTTATGCCCTCTTTTCTGCTCTCACATCATGATGCTATTTAGGATACAGACAGTAGCGGAAATCAAAGTCTTATTGAGCAATATTTTAGTTACCTCACATTATTTTGAATAATTCGTTATCGGTTGCTCGCTATGGCGGGAGAAACTAGTCTGGCAGCCAGAATAATTGTAGATGATTCACGGTATATTACCGTGTGCAGGTGAGATAAGGGCATTTCAATACCCCCGCTGGCGGTAGTGAGATACCAGCAGGGAATACGGTGAGAAACTTAGAATCGATAGCCAACACCGACAGTAAAGCCGTTGATGGGGCGATCGCCGTTGATATCCGCTTTGGTTCCTTCGTAACCCAGATTGACGGACAGGTTTTCTACTGGATTGATGATAACCCCGGCACCATAAGCGAGAGCGTTCGATGAGAATGTACTCTTTTGCGTCCCCTGGCTGATTAACCCTTTACCGCTTTCGAAATTGAACCATTCAGAAGAAACATCGGTTTTAACGTGAGCAGTACCAACCAGCGCATAGACACTGATCACTGGGTTGATGCGATAAGCCGGGCCTATCAGGAACGAGTAGTATTTGCTGTCAGCATGATTACGGATCACATCGTCACTAATACGGTTTGATACATCAGCATCGCCATCAAGGTAAGAAAAGGAGCCAATCAGACTAAGCTCTGAGTCTACTTCATAGCGGTATTGCACGTTGATGCCGCCGATGTTTTTCAGACCCTGAATTTTGCTTTGTGCATATCCGACCGAAAAGGTATTCATACCCGCATGGGCGGTCAGCCCACAGAACAATCCACTTGCCAATAACGCCGATAACACTATTTTTTTCATTATCCTATCCATTTGAAGGTTTTATTTTTTACGTTTCATTCCTCAAAGCACTTCTATGCCAGAGGCGATTTGCTGGATTATTTAGCGCAGAGACAACCGCAAGAAAAACCCAATGATGTTCGCAACCGAAAGACGCGTCACCGAATAGTAATCAGTACAGTGGGTTTGGGGCCTCGTTATCACGCGAGTGTGTTATCGGCGAGGCGAAGAAATTATTCACAATAAGAGGTGCTAATGGAGGCGAAAACAGCATAATTGTCGGTTTCAGGCGCGGGTACATGCCCCTTAACTGGTCAAACCACCCAAAAATTCCCTTTCTGTGAAGATGTTATCCGTTTTTTCTATTATCCGCGGGCAAAATACCGGCGCGACAGGTCTTTATTTTGCCCGGGAAGTGGCATTATGTGCAGTTCACAATGACAGGGACTGATGCTATCCGGTCAGGCGAGGATTAACGACGTTCCACCCGGAGAGAGGCTGTGGAAGCAGAGAATACCTTGGGAGTCATTTCCCGCTATCTGAAGAAGTTGCATGTGTTGACGCTGTGTGTCAGCGACGATGACGATTTATGGTGCGCCAACTGCTTTTATGTATTTGATGATGAAAAGATTGCTTTTTATCTGATGACGGAGCCGGATACGCGGCATGGCGAGATTATGCGACGCTGTCCGCGCGTGGCTGGCACGGTCAACGGCCAGCCCAAGAGTGTGCTGCTGATCAGAGGCGTGCAGTTTCTGGGAGAAATCAGCCGCTTGAGCGGTGAGGAAGAAGCACAGGCGCGTAATCGCTATAACGTTCGGTTTCCCATTGCGCGCAGTAGCGGCGCACCGGTCTGGAAACTGTCGCTCAACGAAATGAAAATGACCGACAACGCCTTGGGATTCGGAAAGAAACACCTCTGGCGTCGTGATGCCGTAGCGGAGGCGTGTTAACTATTCATCATTGAGGACGCATCATTGAGGACGCATCATTGAGGACGCATCAATGAGGGCGCGTCGATAAAGGCGCGTCGATGTGGGTTCGTTGATTTGGGGACGTCGGTGCAGTGACCTCGGTTGCCGGTGGCGCGAAGGCGCCACACGGTTTGCCTGCGCCGGTGCCTGCTATCAGCCCAGACGTCAGTGATTAGCGCAGATGCCAGTTATCAGCGTAGATGGTGAATCACCTGATTGCGGCTGCCGCGCCATACCAGCGTTAAATCCCGCTGTTCCTGGATAAAACGCCCGTCCACCAGTACGTTAATCAAATCAACGACCTGGTGCTGTTCTGGCGTCAGCTCATCCAGCTGGTAGCCTGTCCACATCCAGATATCCTTGCCGGGACACTCATTATGTACCCGTTGTACCAGCCGTAGTACGTCAGGCACATTCTGCGGGTGCAGCGGATCGCCGCCTGACAGCGACAGCCCTTGTAGTGGCAGGTCGGTATTTTGCAGATCGGCGATGATGCGATCTTCCATTTCCTGTGTGAATGGGTGCCCGGAATTCAGACGCCAGGTACTCTGGTTATAACAACCGGGGCACTGGTGCTCGCAGCCTGCCACAAACAGGGTGCAGCGTGTTCCCGGACCGTTGACCACATCCACCGGGTAGTATTGATGGTAGTTCATAGCGATGACCGTCCAAAAGGCCGCCCGCCGGGCGGCATCAGCCTCAGGCTGCAGTCGTGAATAAGGCCGTGCGCTCAATCAGGCGCACGGCGCGGACTCATCAGCCCAGTTGCCCACTGGCAAGGTGTTTTACCCGGCGTTTGACCTCTTCCTGCTTACCGGCGTTAAACGGACGTGCATCCGGGCTACCCAGATAACCGCACACCCGACGTGTGACCGACACGCGTGCCGCGTCATGGTTACCGCACTGCGGGCAGGTAAAGCCTTTACTGGTGCAGGTGAATTCACCGGTATAGCCGCACTCGTAACACTCGTCTATTGGCGTATTGGTGCCGTAATAAGGAACCCGGGTGTAGCTGTAGTCCCATACGTCTTCCAGCGCCTTGAGGTTGTGCTGCAAGTTAGGATACTCGCCGTAACAGATAAAACCGCCATTCGCCAGCGGCGGGTAAGGGGCCTCAAAATCGATCTTCTGGTACGGATTGACCTTTTTCTCCACGTCGAGATGGAAGCTGTTGGTGTAGTAACCTTTGTCAGTCACGCCAGCTACGACGCCGAACTCAGCAGTATCCAGACGGCAGAACCGGTCGCACAGGTTTTCGCTTGGCGTGCTGTACAGGCTGAAACCGTAACCGGTCTCCTCTTTCCAGCTTTCGGTGGCAGCCTTCAAGCGGGCGACAATCTCCACCGCTTTCTGGCGCAGGGTGTCATCATCAAACACATGAACCTGATTGCTGAACAAGGCGTTGATGGTTTCATGCACCCCGATATAACCCAGCGAAATAGACGCACGGCCGTTCTTGAAAATCTCGGCGATATTATCATCCGCCTTCAGGCGTACTCCGCATGCCCCTTCCATATAAAGTATAGGCGCTACACGCGCTTTTACATTTTCCAGCCGGGCAATTCGCGTCATCAGCGCTTTTTTGGCTAACAGTAAGCGCTGGTCCAGCAATTGCCAGAAACGCGCTTCGTCACCGTGGGCTTCCAGCGCGATGCGCGGCAGGTTGAGGCTGATCACGCCCAGATTATTACGCCCGTCGTGGACCTGTTCACCGTTTTCTTCGTATACGCCAAGGAAGCTGCGGCAACCCATCGGCGTTTTGAACGAACCAGTGACTTCCACCACCTGATCGTAATTGAGGATATCCGGGTACATGCGCTTGCTGGCACACTCCAGCGCCAGTTGCTTGATGTCGTAGTTCGCGTCACCCGGTTTGTGGTTGAGGCCGTCGCGGATGGCGAACACCAGTTTCGGGAATACCGCCGTTTTGTGGTTTTTACCCAGTCCGGCGATGCGATTACGCAGGATGGACTGTTGAATCAACCGCGATTGCCAACTGGTACCCAACCCGAAACCGAAGGTGACGAACGGCGTCTGGCCATTGGCGGTATGCAGCGTATTCACTTCATATTCCAGTGACTGGAAGGCGTCGTAGCACTCTTTTTCCGTACGGCTACGGGCATAACCTTCGGCATCGGGAATCTGCCATTCGCGGGCCACGGCGCAGTGTTTTTCATGGCTGGCGGTAACAAACGGCGCCAGAATTTCATCAATACGGTTGATGGTAGTGCCACCGTAAATATGGCTGGCGACCTGCGCGATGATCTGCGCGGTAACCGCCGTGGCGGTGGAGATGGACTTCGGCGGCTCAATTTCCGCGTTACCCATTTTGAACCCTTGCGTCAGCATGCCGTTGAGGTCTATCAGCATGCAGTTGAACATCGGGAAGAACGGCGAATAGTCGAGGTCGTGGTAGTGAATCTCGCCGCGTTCGTGTGCCAGTACCACGTCGCGCGGCAGGATGTGCTGTTTGGCGTAATGCTTGGCGACGATCCCCGCCAGCAGATCGCGCTGGGTGGGAATAACCTTGCTGTCTTTATTGGCGTTCTCGTTGAGCAGCGCCATATTACTCTGCTCTACCAGCCCACGAATTTCCTGATTTAACCGGCCCTGACGCTCGCGAGCGACATCACGATCGTGGCGGTATTCGATATAGGTGCGCGCCAGTTGTTTGTATTGGCCGGCCATCAGCAGGTTTTCTACCGCGTTTTGGATCTCACGGATATCAACGCGCGCTTTTCCTTGCATTTGCTGAGCGACGGCAGCGGCGACGGTGGCACAGTAGTCCGCATCATCCACACCTGCGGCACTAGCCGCTTTGATGACCGCGTCATTGATTCGGTTTTCGTCAAAAGGTACCTGACATCCGTCCCGCTTAATCACTACTGGTTTCATGTTATTCCTCGGTGTGTTTCCTTTGTTGAGGTTATCCACAGGCAAAAACCACGTCTGACCACGGACGTGGAGGCTGTGGATGGTTTTGTGGATAAACACAATATGTAGGTTTCTGTAAAAGGATAGACACTATATATTGAATTCGCCTGCAAGGGGGGGCAGTTTTATTGCGCTAAAATTGACCTGGCTCAAGGAAATTTGAGCATCGTAGAGAAATCAGTCTTGGTTAAATAACGATCAAAACTCGGCGGGTGGGACACAGCCCCGTCATCACTGCGTTGATGGCAGTCTGTGCTTTTAGCTATCAAGGCATCTAGACATCCATATAGGCTTTTTGTATGGTGGCGGGAACTCTCTTTTATACGATGACCTGATTAAGGAAAGACAATGGCAGACAACGTTCTGATTTTGGACGGGGGAATGGGGCGTGAACTGGCACGCATTGGCGCTCCCTTTCGTCAGCCGGAGTGGTCGGCGCTGGCGCTGATGGAGTCGCCACAGCATGTGCGTCAGGTGCATGACAGCTTTATTGCTGCCGGTGCACAGGTGATTACCACCAACAGTTATGCCGTGGTGCCTTTCCATATCGGTGAAGCGGTATTTAGCGAACGGGGCCAGGCTCTGGCCGAATTGGCCGGCCAACTGGCGCGTCAGGCGGCGGATGCCGCCTCGCATCCGGTGCGGGTTGCCGGTTCACTGCCGCCGGTGTTGGGATCATATCGTCCTGATCTTTTTAACGCCGAGGCGGCGACGCCGATCCTGAAAACGTTGATCGATGCCCTCAATCCTTATGTGGATGTCTGGCTGGCGGAAACCCAAAGCTCGCTGGCGGAAGTGGCGCTGGTGCGTGAACTGCTGGCGAATGACCCGCGCGAGCTGTGGCTGTCATTTACGTTGCAGGATGAACTGGATGCTGACGGTCATGCCCGCCTGCGCTCCGGTGAAACCGTGGCTGCAGCCGCACAGGAGGCCGCTCGTCTGGGGGCTGCGAACCTGTTGTTCAACTGTAGCCGCCCGGAAGTGATGGCCCCCGCCGTGGCACAGGCCAGCGCGACGTTAAGTGCGCTGTCAGCACAGATTGGTGTGGGCGTGTACGCCAACGCGTTCGAGCCGGATGATAACCAGCGCGGTGCGAACGAAGGGTTGAGCCGACTGCGCACCGATACGCACCCGGAAGGCTACCTGCAATGGGCGCAAGAATGGGTGTCGCAGGGGGCATCGCTGGTCGGGGGCTGTTGTGGTATCGGCCCGGAGCATATTGCCCGTCTGGCACAGGCATTCCACCGTCAGGCGTAAACGCCGACGGTTATTTTTATAACGATAATAACTATCCGTAACGGATAAGCACTCACGAAGGGAACACAACATGAATCGTCGTCATTTTATTAAAAGTGCCTGCGCCTTATCCGTCGCAGCGGCCGCTACCGGCTGGCCGTTGAGCGCCGCCTGGGGTGCCGATGCCGCAGAACAACCGAAAAAAGGCGGTCATTTGATAGTCGGGGTGGATAACGCCTCCAGTACCGACCGTCTCGATCCGGCATTCTGGTTTGAAACCTACATGTACTTCGTGGGGTCCCAGCTGTTTAATAACCTGCTGGAGCTGGATGAAAAAGGCGAGCTGGTGCCGTCACTGGCCGAATCCTGGGAGAGCAAGGACGGCGGGTGCACGTGGGTGCTGGCTATCCGCAAAGGCGTTCAGTTCCATGATGGCCGCACGCTCAGCGCTAAAGACGTTATTTATTCGCTCAATCACCACCGTGGTGAGAAATCCAGTTCATCGGTGAAAGGCTATCTCGACCCGGTCGTGGCGATGGACGCCACCGGTAGCCACGAAGTCACCATTCGCCTGAGTGAACCGAACGTAGAGTTCATCGCACTGCTGAGCGATGTGCACTTTGCCATTACCCCGGAAAACGAGAATTTCGACAAAGGTATCGGTACCGGTGCCTTTATTCTGGAGAGCTTCCAGCCTGGCGTGCGCACGTTAGTGAAACGCAATCCGAATCACTGGAACAGCGCACGCGGCCATGTCGACTCGGTTGAAACGCTGGCGATGAACGACTCTACTGCCCGTGTGGCAGCGCTGGTGAGTGGCTCCGCACACATTATCAACCGTGTGAACCCGCGTATTGTCGGGCGCATTCAGAACATGCCGACCTTGCAACTGCTGCGCTCGCGTGACAGCCAGATTTTCACCTTCCCAGGTTTGAGCAATGTCGCACCGTTTAATAACGAAGACGGCCGACTGGCGCTGAAATACGCGATCGATCGCCAGCAGATTATCGATACTGTGCTGGGTGGCTATGCCAGCGTAGCGAACGATAACCCGATTTTCCCGTCCAACCGCTATTTCGCCAAAGACATTCCCCAGCGCCCTTACGACCCGGAGAAAGCCAAATGGCACTGGCAGAAAGCCGGGTTCAGTGGCCCGCTGACACTCTCTGTTGCCGATGCCGGTTTCCCCGGTGCGGTGGATGCCGGTCAGTTGTATCAGGCGTCTGCGCAGAAAGCGGGCATCACACTGAATGTCGAGCGTGTGCCGGACGACGCGTTCTGGGACAATGTGTGGATGAAAAAACCGTTTGTGTCCTCTAACTGGTCGGTGCGTCCTACCGCTGATGCGCTGCTGTCGCTGGTGTTCACCAGTCAGGCACCATGGAACGAATCTGGCTGGAAGAGCGATGCCTTTGACCAGTTGGTGCGTGCGGCACGTGGTGAAGTCAACGAAGACAAGCGCCGTCAGATTTACCACGATATTCAGGTGATGTTGGTGGATAATAGCAGCGAAATCATTCCGCTGTACGCTGACGCGCTCGACGCCTGCAGTACCAAAGTGAAAGGATTGAATGCCATTCCAGGCTTCCCGCTCAGTGGCAACCGTGCAGCGGAAAAAGTGTGGCTGGCCTGAGAGAGATAAAGGGCGGGTAAGATGCGGGTAAAAGGCAGGTAATGTGACGATGTTTTGCCGATGGACGGTGCTTGAACAATGGGCTGATCGCTACCCGCTGCTGATGTTGATTCTGCGGCGTTTGCTGGCGGGGGTGGCGATGGTTGCCGTGGTATCGGTACTGATTTTTGCCGGTATTCAACTGCTGCCGGGCAATGCCGCTACCGCTATTCTGGGGCAGACGGCAACGCCGGAAGCAGTACGCGCGCTGAATGCCCAGTTAGGGCTGGATCAACCCGCGGTATCGCGTTATCTCAGCTGGCTAGGGGGCATGATCGGCGGCGATTTCGGCCAGAGCTTTACCAGCCGTCAGGCGATTGCGCCAGTGCTGGCATGGCGGTTGGAAAATACGCTGTTTCTGGCCGGGTGCACCGCCGTGGTGGCGGTGCCGCTGGCGCTGCTGATAGGCTTTTTGTCGGTGCGTTATCAGGGCAGTTGGCTTGACCGGCTGCTCAATCTGCTTGCCCGCGTCGCGGTAGCGTTGCCGGAGTTTTTCTCCGGCTACCTGCTGATTTTGATTTTTTCCATCAGCCTGTTTTGGCTGCCGAGCAATAGCAACGTGAGCGATCATATGCCGCTTGGGGCTCATCTGACAGCCATCGCGCTACCCTGCCTGACGCTGGTGCTGGCAGTGCTGGGCCACATGAGCAATATGACCCGTGCGGCGTTGATAGGCGCGCAAAACGCCGCCTATGTCGACACGGCATTGCTGAAAGGGATGTCGCCTTCGGTTATCCTGCTGCGCCACGTGCTGCCCAACGCCTGGGGGCCAATCATCAATGTGATTGTCCTTAACCTGGCGTACCTGATGGTAGGCGTGGTGATTGTCGAAAGCGTGTTTGTTTACCCTGGGCTGGGTCAGTACATGGTCGATAGCATCAGTAAACGCGATATGCCGGTGATTCAGGGCTGCGCGCTGGTGCTGGCGACGATTTACATCCTGCTGAATTTGCTGGCAGATGTGGTCTCGCTGATGGCGAACCCGCGTCTGCGTCATGCCCGGCGGTAATGCCGTCAACCGAATGGATATCTGTACATGCCTGCTGTAAAACCTTCCGTGGTGCTCGGTCTGCTGGGGCTGGGTCTGTTTATTGGGGTGGCGCTGTTCGCCCCCTGGATTGCGCCTTATCCGGCCGATAAGGTGGTGGCGGGTGCCTGGTTGGGGCCCATGCCGCAGGCGTGGCTGGGTACCGACAATATCGGGCGCGACCTGTTTTCCCGCCTGATTTGGGGAACGCGTACCTCGCTGGCGGTGACTGCACTGGCGGCAGCGTTGGCATTTGCGCTGGGAGCCGGGTTGGGTTTCCTGGCCGGGGTGTGCGGCGGTTGGGTGGACCAACTGATTTCCCGCGTTAATGACGTGCTGATGGCGATCCCGACGCTGATTCTGGCTTTGGTAGTATTGGCGATGCTGCCGAAAAGCACCTTCATCATCATTCTGGTTCTGGGCGTGTTGGAAGCCACTCGCGTGCTGCGGGTCGCGCGTTCGCTGGCGGTGGATATCGCCACGCAGGAATTCATTGAGGTCGCGCGATTGCGCGGTGAGTCGATGGGGTGGATCCTGTGGCGTGAGATTTTGCCGAATGCGCGCAACACGCTGGTGGCGGAATTCGCGCTGCGTTTCATCTTTATTTTGCTGTTCCTGTCGGCGTTGTCGTTTCTGGGGTTAGGGATTCAGCCGCCCACCGCCGACTGGGGTGGACTGGCTCGTGACAACAAAGACGGCATCCTGTTTGGGGTGTGGGCGGCGCTGGTGCCGGGGGCGGCCATCGCCCTGCTGGCGGTGTCGCTCAATGTGGTGGCGGACTGGCTGCTAAGCCGTGACGGTCGTAACTGGCGTGGAGGCCGTCATGAGTGAGTTGCTGCGGGTCGAACAGTTGTGCGTGACGGCAGGTGGCCGGGCGCTGGTAGAGGACATCAACTTTACCCTGCATAAAGGGGAAGTGTTGGGGCTGATTGGCGAGTCCGGCGCAGGGAAATCCACCATCGGTCAGGCGATTCTTGGGCACTGTCGCCACGGCATGCGTATTGAAAGCGGGCATATCTGGTTTCAGAACGGTGATAAGCGCAGTGACCTGGCCTCGCTCTCAGAGCGCCAGTTGCGCGCTGTTCGTGGCGCTCGCATTGCTTATGTGGCGCAATCCGCCAGTGCCTCGTTTAACCCGGCGCAGCGTATCGGCGAGCAGGTGATTGAAACGGCGGTGCGTCACGGTGTGTTGTCACGCCAGCAGGCGGTGGCACGGGCGATAGAACTGTTTACCCAACTGTCGTTGCCGGAACCGCAAACCTTCTTCCAACGTTATCCGCATCAGGTATCCGGCGGTCAGTTGCAGCGGGCGATGATCGCGATGGCGATGTGCGCTGGCCCCGACCTGATCATTTTTGATGAACCGACCACCGCACTGGACGTGACCACCCAGCTCGGGGTACTCAACGCCATCGATGAGATTATCCGGCTGACGGGCGTTGCCGCATTGTATATCAGCCACGATCTGGCGGTGGTGGCGCAAATCAGCCACCGTATTATGGTGTTACGGCATGGTCGTCAGGTAGAAACCGGCGACACCGCGTCATTGCTGGCTAGCCCTGTTGAAGCCTACACCCGTGACCTGTTACAGGCACGTGGCGAACCCAAAGTACCGCAAGCGGTGACAGACGACATCCTGCTGGATATCCGTCATCTTGGTGCACGTTATCAGCAACAACCGGTATTGCAGGACGTGTCGTTGCAACTGGCGCGTGGACGCACGCTGGCGGTGATCGGCGAATCTGGGTCTGGCAAATCGACGCTGGGGCGAACCCTGTGTGGGTTGCTGGCACCGGCGGGCGGCGAGATTCGGCTCAACGGTGATGCGCTGCCACCGAAACTGGTGCAGCGTAATCGTGCACAATTGCAATCGATCCAGATGATTCATCAGCATCCGGACACCGCGCTCAACCCGCGTTTACCCGTCGGTGTACAGATTGAGCGCTCAATGGTGTGCCTGACCCAACTGGACGCTGCTGCACGACGCCTGCGCGTCAGCGATTTGTTGCATCAGGTTGGGTTGCCCGCGGAGATGGCGCAGCGTTACCCCACCGCGCTGTCAGGTGGTCAAAAGCAACGCGTCTGTATTGCCCGCGCACTGGCGGCACAGCCGTCGCTTATCATCTGCGACGAGCCAACCTCGGCGCTGGACCCGCTGGTCGCCCGTGACGTGCTCGCGCTGCTGCGTCAGATCCAGCAGGAAACCGGCGTGGCTTATCTGTTTATCACCCACGATTTACACGTGGTGCGCGAAGTGGCCGATAGCGTGGCGGTGTTGCGTCACGGCCATATTGTCCGACAAGGGCCGGTGACGGAAGCGCTCTCGCCGCCGCTGGATGACTACACACAACAACTGCTGCTGGCGGTGCCGGAAATGCGCTGCGGCTGGTTGCGGGATGTGATGGCGAACCAAAGCGCGTTATTGCCGTAATCAAATATGTGGTAGGTATAAGCGTATCATCCGTTCATACCGGGCAAGTGCCCGGTATGACACCAGCGATTATGACACCAGCGATATTGAGGATCGCGGTTTCGGCGGTACTTTACGCTTGTGGCGGAAACGGCGGCAACTGCCGAAAGGTATTCAGTAATCCTTCCGACCAGGCTTTGCGAATGGTAGCGAAGTAAGGGTCGTTTTCGGTGATGCGGTGCTGTTCGCTGATATCGAAACTGCCAGCACGGTATATCATCACATCCAGCGGCAAGCCGACTGACAGGTTGCTGCGCAATGTAGAGTCAATCGAAATCAGTGCACAGCACATGGCCTGTTCCAGAGGCGTATCCATCGTCAGTACCCGGTCGATAATCGGTTTACCGTATTTGCTCTCGCCTATCTGGAAGTACGGGGTATCGCCGGTCGCTTCGATAAAGTTACCTTCCGGATAGATATGAAACAGCCGTGGGGCTTCGTCGCCAATCTGGCCGCCAAGCAGCAGGTTGCAGCCGAAATTGGTGCTGCTACCGTTCTGCTGGGCCAGACTGTCGCGGTGGATAACCTCACGCACGGTTTCACCCACCAGGGTGGCGGCGTCGTACAAGGTACTGGTTTGCATCAGGTTGGGCGTATGCTGGGCATGGATACGCGCCTTGAGCAGGCTGATAATGCTTTGGGTGGTGGCAAGATTACCCGCCGACTGGATAACCAATACGCGCTCACCTTCCTGATGGAATACGTGGAGCTTTCTGAAGGTTGCGATGTGATCAACCCCCGCATTGGTGCGGGAGTCGGAAGCAAAAACCAGCCCGTCAGACAGACGCATGGCCACACAATAGGTCATACAGTACCTTTTTACCGATTTTACCGACTAGACGAAAACAGGAGTCGTCGCTCCTGTCATTGTTGCTGTTGCGCCTGTTGCTGGCGTTCGAACAGGCTCACTGCCGCTTCTGAAAACATCTCTTCACACCCGCCACCCAGACGGCTGCCGCGCACCGGGCAGGCATCCAGATAATCCATCCCCACCGCAAGGCGCAAATGCTGATTGAGCTTGCGGGTATTGTTGGTGATGTCAAAACTGTGCCAGCGCTCGTTGAGCCACACCTCAGCCCAGGCATGCATGGCGACATGCGTGGTATCGCGGCTATACACATAACCGCTGACATAACGTGCCGGAATATGCAGGCTGCGGCAGCAGGCCAGAAACACATGGGTGTGATCCTGACAGACGCCCTTGCCTTTGGCAAAGGCCACGCAGGCGGTATCCTGCACCTGCGTTGCGCCGGGAGTATACGGCATTTTCAGTTGCAATTCTGCCATCAGGGTTTCCAGGCTGCCAATCGGGTCCGCCTCCTGATAATAGCGACGGGCAAAGTGGCGGATGGCGTCGTCCGCTTCGGTCAGCGTGGTGCCGCGCAGAAAAATCAACGGCGACAATCCGTCTTCCTCTTCTGGCACTTCTTCCACGCCCTCAGCAATTTCCACCACCCCCTGTGCGTGGATCAGAATATCGTGGTGCGGGCTATCCAGTGTGAGCACATGCATCAGATTGCCATAGGCATCGGTGGTGGCGACAGCGGAGGTGGGCAGCGTCAGCTTCCATTCCCGAATGCGCTGGCGGGCAGAACTTTGCGGCGTCAGTCGCAGGTACTGGGTGCTGAACTTCACTTCTTCATCGTAACGGTAGTGGGTCAGGTGATTGATGGTCAGTTTCATAGCGCCTCCAGATAGGTGTGACGGATGCTGTCAGCCAGTTCGTTGATTTTGGTGAGGAAACGGTTGAGGTAGTGTTGCAGGTCGTCGGCGAGGATATCGTCGAGCGAGCCGAAGCGCAGTTCCACGTGAAGCAAATGCGCCAGACGTTGCGGAATACGCGCCCGTTCGCTGCCGATCATCTCCAGTTGCTGTACCAGATCGCCCACGCAGGCATGCAGCGATCGGGGGACGTCATTGCGCAGTACCAGCAGTTCGGTAACCGTTTCCCGGCTGATGGGCTGACGATAGAGGCTGTGGTAGGCTTCGCGGGCGCTCACCGCACGTAGCAGGGTATCGAGCCGGTAGTATTCGCGCACCGGGTCGAGGTCGTTATTGAGCTGCTGATCCTTGACGGTCAGCAACTGAGCGGTAGCGAACGACCGTTCGATCAAGGTGCCGATGCGAATAAAACATTGGGCGTCGTTACGCAGCAGGGTGCCAAACATGGCACCGCGAAACAGGTGAGCGCGCTCTTTCACCCAGTCAAAAAAGGCGTCGATACCAATTTTATCTACCCCGGACTGGCGCAGGTTACGAATATCAATACGGGTGGTATTGATGCACTCCCACACCTCGGACGACAGGCTGCCGCGCACCGCGTGCGCATTGTTCCACGCCATTTCGATACAACTGTAAATGCTGCTGGGGTTGTGGCTGTCCAGCGCGAAGAAATTCAGCAGATTATTCATGGTGAAGCGGGCGTAGCGCTCCTGAAACAGTTCATGGGTGAACGTCAGGTTGAGCGGCAGCGCCAGATCGTGCTGCTGCTGGCTGTGGCGTGGCATCATCGACAGTTTGTAGGTGACGTCCAGCACGCGGGCGACACTCTCCGCCCGTTCCAGATAACGGGCCATCCAATAAAGTTCGCTGGCGGTACGACTTAGCATGATTCATCCTCCTCCATCACCCAGGTGTCTTTGGTGCCGCCGCCTTGCGAGGAGTTCACCACCAGTGATCCTTCAGTCAGCGCGACGCGGGTCAGCCCGCCGGGAACCAGTCGAATTTCCTCGCCGTAGAGGACAAATGGGCGCAGGTCGATGTGGCGGGGCGCCAATCCCTCCTCGACGAAAGTGGGGCAGGTGGAGAGCGCCAGCGTGTCCTGGGCAATATAGTTACCGGGGTTAGCCAGCAGACGCTGACGAAAATCTTCGATTTGCTGGCTGGTGGATTTGGGGCCGACCAGCATGCCGTAGCCCCCGGCACCGTGTACTTCTTTCACCACCATGCTGGCGAGATTTGCCAGTACATAAGCGAGGTCATCGGGTTTGCGGCACTGCCAGGTCGGGATATTGCCGAGAATTGGCTCCTCAGACAGGTAAAAGCGGATCATCTCCGGCACGTAAGGGTAGATGGATTTGTCGTCCGCCACACCGGTGCCGATAGCGTTTGCCAGCACCACACCGCCAGCGCGGTATACCGACAGTAGCCCCGGCACTCCCAGCATGGAATCAGCGCGGAACGCCAGCGGGTCAAGGAAGGCATCATCAATACGGCGGTAGATCACATCCACCCGGCACGGCCCTTCGGTGGTGCGCATATACACCGCGCCCTCTTTGACGAACAAGTCCGCGCTTTCGACCAGTTCCACCCCCATTTGTTGAGCGAGGAAGCTGTGCTCGAAATAGGCGCTGTTGAAGCGGCCCGGCGTCATCACCACCACGGTCGGGTCGTCAATGTGGGTGCTTTCGCGCAGGGTTTGCAACAGGTAGCTGGGGTAACGCTCTACCGGTGCGATGTGTTGGCTGGCGAACAAATCTGGATAAAGCCGCATCATCATTTTGCGGTTTTCCAGCATATAGGAGACCCCGGATGGCGTGCGCAGGTTGTCTTCCAGCACGTAATAGTGGCCGTCGCTATTGCGCACCATATCGATACCGGTGATGTGTGCATAAATATTGTTATGCAGATCAACACCCTGCATACAAGGCTGGTACTGTTCGTTCGCCAGCACCTGTTCGCGGGGCACGATACCGGCGTTGAGGATGTGCTGCTGATGATAGATGTCGTAGAGGAAGGCGTTGAGCGCTTTGACGCGCTGGCGAATGCCGAGGTCCAGCATTTTCCATTCGTGGGCCGGGATAATACGCGGCACACTGTCAAACGGGATCAGACGTTCGGTGCCGCCTTCTTCGCCGTAGACATTAAAGGTAATTCCCACCCGGTGAAACAGTAACTCAGCCTGCTCTTTCTTCTGGCGGATGGCATGTTGGTCAGTCTGTTGCAACCATTGCCAATAGGCGTCGTAGTGCTGGCGCTGCTGGCCTTCTGCGTTGAGCATCTCATCGTAGTAAGGCGCGGCCGGAAGCGTCATTTTTATCATTGTCATCCCCTGCATTCCGCTTGATAGAAGATACAAGAGAAAATGCAGAAAGCATGCCAGCGTGGTAAATGAGGTACTTATCGCA
Source organism: Dickeya oryzae (assembly GCF_020406815.2). Taxonomy (NCBI): domain Bacteria; kingdom Pseudomonadati; phylum Pseudomonadota; class Gammaproteobacteria; order Enterobacterales; family Pectobacteriaceae; genus Dickeya; species Dickeya oryzae. The sequence continues at coordinate 4,240,939 of NZ_CP162670.1, read as the reverse complement.
GGTGGGTGAGAAAAACTGCACTTCGCTGGTGCAAATGATGGCAAGCGGTGCGCTATGGCGGGGTTATGCAGCGAATAACGATAGGAAATGGTGCGATAGTGGAGGAGGGCGCACAGAGTTGAGTCAACACTATCAGTCAATAGCGAAAATATGCGCGACAAAATGTTGCGTATTGCGATTTAATGTCCTATTCTGCTACTGAGCTATAGCGTGTAGATACGATTAAGACGATTAGATAAAGGTGTAAACAAAATGGCTATCAGCATTCGATTGGATGAAGACTTCGTCACTGAAGTCAAGGTGTATGCAGAAGCATCCAGCCGTAGTGTGCCCAAGCAGATAGAGCACTGGGCCAGAATCGGCAGGATTGCTGAAGATAATCCTGATCTGACATATGAATTTATTATGGATACTTTGCTCGCCCAAAGCGAAGTAGAGAATGGTAAGGTTTCCCGTTATGTCCGAAGAACAAAACCAGGCAGAGATTGAGGTTTATCAGACCAACCGGTTTGAAAAAGCATTGGACAAATTGCCACAGCAATTCAGATCTGTTGTTGAAGATGAGATTGATGCGATTGTTGAAAATCCTGAGCTGGGTGAGCTAAAGAAAGGTGACTTGAGTTATTTAAGGGTTCATAAGTTCAAGCTGAACAACCAGTTAACATTGCTGGGGTATAGCTGGAATCAGAGCCAGCTCATCATCCATCTGTTGAGCTTAGGTTCTCATGAAAACTTTTATCAGCAACAGAAAAAAAAGTCAGATTTAAAACTCATCAGATAAACGAAACCCCGGTATCAGCCGGGGTTCGCCTATTCAGGCATGATGACATTCGTAATCAATCACCATCCCTGCCTGTGATACAGGGTGAGCTTAACCGCGAACGGCGATAGCTTCGATTTCGATTTTCACGTCTTTCGGCAGACGAGCCACTTCCACGCAGGAACGAGCCGGGAACGGCGCGTTGTGCTCGGTGAAGAAGGCTTCATAGGCAGCGTTCACCGTGGCGAAGTCGTTCAGATCTTTCACGAACACCGTGGTTTTAACGATATTGCTCACTTTCAGACCTGCCGCTTCCACGATGGCTTTCACGTTTTCCAGTGACTGACGCGCCTGCGCGGTAACGTCGTCTGCCACCAGACCGGTTTTCGGATCCACCGGGATCTGACCGGACGTGATGATCATGCTGCCCAGGTCAACACCCTGAACGTAAGGGCCGATAGCGGCCGGTGCCTGTTCCGTACTGATAATGCGTGACATGTTTTCTCCTGATTATGTCTGAAACGATGCGACTCCCGCATTATTCCAAAAAGCCCGCCGTCAGGCCAATGCTGCATACCACAGTCGGCGTTTTCCTGACGGCGTGTTGGCATCAATGACTGTTTAACACTGCCTGACGTTCGAATTCTTTCTCGCAGTATTTGCACTTCAGGTGCACGTCAGCGCCGACTTGCTTGATGCTGAAGGACGAATTGACCGGCTCGATGCGGCTGATACAGTTGCTGTTAGGGCAGGTCAGTACACCTTCAATGTGCGACGGCAATTGCGGGTGCAGTTTGCGTACCACTTCGTAATTGTCGATTTGATTGACAGTGGCTTGCGGTGCATACATCGCCAGTTGGTTAGCCTGCTCTTCAGTCAGAAAGATATTTTCAATCTTGATCAGGTCCTTGCGGCCCAGATGGTTGGAAGGCAAGTTCAGGCCGATGGTGATGCGCTGGTCGGTGGCGGTCAGTTTGAACAGCGTCAGTAATTTGAAGCCAACCTGTGCCGGAATATGGTCGATCACCGTACCGCGTTTGATGGCTTCTACCTGTAATTTGTTGTCGTGAGTCATGCTGTGTGCTCCTCTCTCACAGAACCAGTTCGCTGTTCAGAACCAACGCCAGCAGAGCCTGGCGCGCGTAAATACCGTTACCTGCCTGCTGGAAGTAGTAGGCGTAAGGGGTGCTGTCCACGTCGGTGGTGATTTCATCGATACGCGGCAGCGGGTGCAGGACTTTCAGGTTATCGCGAGCGTTGCCCAGGTCGGCGGCACGCAGGATAAACTGCGATTTGATATTGATGTATTCCGACGGGTCCAGACGCTCTTTCTGAACGCGGGTCATGTACAAAATATCCAACTGCGGTACCACTTCCTCAATGCTGGTGTGCAGGCTGTAGGGAATATTTTTCTCTTTCAGCATGTTGAGGATGTAGTCCGGCATCGCCAGCGCATCTGGTGAGATGAAGTAGAAGCGATTGCCGTCGAATTTGGCCAGCGCCTGCGTCAATGAATGGACGGTACGGCCGTATTTCAGGTCGCCGACCATCGCGATATTGATGTTGCTTAAGCGGCCCTGCGTTTCCTGAATGGTGAACAGGTCCAGCAATGTCTGCGAGGGATGCTGGTTGGCACCGTCGCCCGCGTTGAACACCGGTACGCCGCCGGAGAACTCGGTCGCCAGCCGTGCCGCCCCTTCCTGCGGGTGGCGCATCACAATGGCGTCCACATAGTTGCTGATAACGGAAATGGTGTCGGCCAGCGTTTCGCCTTTTTTACCGAGCGAGGTGTTGCTGCTGTCGGCAAAACCCACCACCGAAGCGCCCAGGCGGTGGATAGCGGTTTCAAACGACAGACGGGTGCGGGTAGAAGCCTCAAAGAAACAGCTGGCGACCACTTTGTGCTTGAGCAGTTCCGGCTGGGGATGGGCTTTCAGGCTGGCCGCCACCTTGAGCGTCAGTTCCAGATCGTCCCGGCTGAGATCGTTGATTGAGATGATGTGTCTTTTATATAGCGGATTGACCATGTGTCTATGCTCCCCTCGGTTAGGCCCGGTAAACAAACGGATGGCTGGCGGCGACAGGCAAAAAAAAGCCCCTCAACGAGGGGCTTTTTTTATAAATCTGTCAGGCAACGGAAGGAAAAACGCCGTCATGCTGCCAACAGGCAGTTGCGGTAAGACACCCACAAAAACAGCAGCGTTAGACATGTTCCCTCCCGGCAAATTGTCCGGAATTATACGCGCCGAAGAGGTGAATTCAAGCAGAAAAACGCTGTCTTTTCGCGGTGAGCAATCGGTTGCGGTTAGGTGTTTCACCATTCGCTCAAACGCACGGTTCGGATCACTTTTTTACGCTTGCTGGCTGGCAGCGTGATGCCGACAGGAGTATAAGGAATCAAAACATTGTTTCAGTTTGTTTATTTATAGGAGCAGTCATGATTACCGGTAATGTCGACCATCTGGATCTATTCCCCTATCTGCCAGCCAAACTGCGCGAGGCGATTGAGTATGTGAAGCAGCATATCAACGCTGATACCCCGCTTGGCAAGCACGATATCGACGGCAATAAGGTGTTTGTGCTGGTGTCGAATGACAGTACAGAACCGTTTGAGAAACGCCGTGCCGAGTATCATGCCAAATACCTGGATATCCAGATTGTGCTAAACGGCACGGAAGGGATGACCTTCAGCAACTTGCCAGCAGGCAAACCGGATGTGGACTGGCTGGCGGATAAAGATATCGCCTTCCTGCCGTCTGGCGAGCAGGAAAAGCAGGTGATACTGCAGACCGGCGATTTTGTGGTGTTCTTCCCCGGTGAAGTACATAAACCGCTGTGTGCCGTTGGCGAGCCAGCACATGTGCGCAAGGCGGTCGTGAAAATCGACGCCACGCTGGTGCGGTAACCTGACCACCGCAAGCCGTCATGCCTGTAACGGGATATCGGTAATGGGAGAGTGCGCCTTGCGCTCTCCCTGGCTCGTTGATTTCAATATCCTCAATTCCTCTGTCGTTGATTTTCTCGCCGTACTGTTTCTTTCCTCCTTTGCCTGATCCTGCCCGGTATCGGCTCCTCTCTTCATCGTGATTCATGACTGAAACCGGTTGCAGTGGCGATAAAGTTGATGCACTCTGAAACCGGTTTCAGTTTCTGTGAGAGGAAAAGAGATGAGTCAATTACCCGCAGGTTTTTTATGGGGTGGTGCGGTAGCCGCACATCAGTTGGAAGGTGGCTGGAATGCGGGCGGCAAAGGCCCCAGCGTGGTGGATGTGCTTACCGCCGGTGCACACGGCACACTGCGCCGTATTACCGATGGAGTGATCCCCGGCGAGTCCTACCCGAACCACGAAGCGATCGACTTTTATCATCGCTACAAGGATGACATTGCGCTGTTTGCGGAAATGGGCTTCAAGTGTTTTCGCACCAGTATTGCCTGGACGCGTATTTTTCCTCATGGTGATGAGGTTGAGCCGTGTGAGGCCGGGCTTCAGTTTTATGACGACCTGATCGACGAGTTACTCAAACACGGCATTGAGCCGGTACTCACTCTCAGCCATTTTGAGATGCCGTTGCATCTGGTGCAGCAGTACGACGGCTGGATGAGTCGCAAGACGCTGGATTGCTTTGTGCATTTCGCTGCCACGGTTATCGCGCGCTATCAGCACAAAGTGAAATACTGGATGACGTTCAACGAGATCAATAACCAGAAGAATGTATCGGCGGAGATTTTCGGTTGGATGTGTTCCGGGGTGAAATTCCCGCAGAAGGCGAAGCCGGAAGAAGCGATGTATCAGGCGGTGCATCACCAGTTCGTCGCCAGCGCGCTGATCGTCAAAAAAGCGCACGATATCAACCCGGATATCAAAGTGGGCTGCATGTGCGCCTTCGTACCGTACTACCCGTATTCCTGCCATCCGCAGGACGTGATGCTGGCGACACGTGCGATGCACGACCGTTTCTACTTCACCGACGTGCAGGTGCGTGGCCATTACCCGGCCTATGCCCGGCGCGAGTGGGCGCTCAAGGGTTATCACATTCACATGGAGCCACAAGACGAGCAGATCCTTCGGGAAGGCAAGTCGGATTACATTGGGTTTAGCTACTACATGTCGAACGTGGTGAAGCACGATGTACATAGTCACATTGCAGCCAGCATGGACGGCAGTTCTGAACAGTCGATTGCCAATCCGCACCTGAAAGCCAGCGACTGGGGATGGCAGATTGACCCAACCGGGTTGCGCCATGCCCTGGTGACCTTGTATGAACGCTATGAAGTGCCATTGTTTATTGTCGAAAACGGGCTGGGTGCTATCGACAAGCCGGATGCGAATGGCGTGTGTCAGGATGATTACCGCATCGATTACCTGCGCTCGCATATTGAAGCCATGAAGGCGGCGGTATGGGAAGATGGCGTTGACCTGATGGGGTACACGCCGTGGGGTTGTATCGACCTGGTGTCGTTCACCACCGGCGAGATGGCGAAGCGTTACGGTTTTATCTACGTCGACAAGCACGATGACGGCACCGGAACGCTGGCGCGTACGCCGAAAAAATCCTTCTACTGGTATCAGCGGGTGATCGCCTCAAATGGCGAGGTGCTGTAAGTATTTCAGGATGTGCGTGTGGGCCGGATAACGCGGGTTACACCTCAGTTATCTGGCCCCGTTACCGAGCGATATCATGGATATCGCCGATATGACCGCAATAGCGCAGCTGTTGGCAGACTGGCAGCTCAAGGCGCTACACAATTCACCGATCTTACAGTTCGCCGATCTTACAGTTCAACGCTCTGGCTCAATGTCGCGACCATCACCGCTTTGATGGTGTGCATGCGGTTCTCTGCCTGATCAAACACAATGCTGTGAGCTGATTCAAACACGTCGTTGGTGACTTCCATGCCATTGTGCAAGCCATACTGTTCGGCCATTTGCTTGCCAAGGGTGGTCTGGTCATCATGAAATGCTGGCAGGCAGTGCAGGAATTTCACCTGTGGGTTGCCGGTGGCGGCAATCATCGCGGCATTGACCTGATACGGCCGCAGCAGGTTGATACGCTGTTGCCACACCTCTTTCGGCTCACCCATCGAAACCCACACGTCGGTGTAGATAAAGTCCACACCGTTGACTCCGCTCACGACATCTTCCGTCAGCGTGATAGAACCGCCGGTTTTGGCTGCCGCTGCCTGACATTCCGCCACCAGTCCCGCATCCGGCCAGCAGGCTTTCGGCGCGATCAATCTTAGCTCCAGCCCGGTGATAGCGGCGGCTTCCAGCATACTGTTGCCCATGTTATTGCGGGTATCGCCCACATAGGCCAGCTTCATGCCCGACAGCGGTTTACCCGGCAGGTGTTCCTGCATGGTCAGCAGATCCGCCAGCAACTGGGTTGGGTGAAATTCATTGGTCAGCCCGTTCCACACCGGCACGCCGGAAAATTCCGCCAGCGTTTCCACCAGCACCTGACCGTAGCCACGATACTGGATGCCGTCATACATGCGGCCCAGCACCCGGGCGGTGTCTTTCATGGATTCTTTGTGGCCTATCTGGCTACCGCTCGGGCCGAGGTAAGTGACCTGCGCGCCCTGATCGTATGCAGCAACTTCGAAAGAGCAACGAGTACGGGTCGAATCTTTTTCGAAGATGAGTGCGATGTTTTTACCTTGCAGGTGGCGAGTCTCGGAGCCGTTTTTCTTATTCGTTTTGAGGGTGGCAGCGAGGGTCAGCAGGCTGTTGATTTCAGCGGGGGTGAAATCCATCAACCGTAAAAAATGGCGTTTATAGAACGGGTTCATTGTTGTCTTCTCCATGTGGCTCAACACTTCGGTTGAATTAAAATTCACTTTATATGTGTAAATATTCAAATTCAAGTGTCGTGTTCAAACTTTCTGGTGGAGAGAGAGGCTGGCCTGTGGGAAAATGGCTGTCATCTTTGCCGCTTTGATGAGGACTGAGACATGGCAAACCGCGAACTGCTGGAAGAACAACGTGAAGAGACCCGCCTGATCATCGAAGAACTGCTGGAGGACGGCAGCGACCCCGATGCGCTCTACACCATTGAACACCATTTCTCAGCCGAGAAGTTTGAAGAACTGGAGAAAGTGGCGGTAGACGCGTTCAAGCTGGGTTACGAAGTGACCGACGCTGAAGAGATGGAAATGGAAGACGGCGTGGTGCTGATGTGCTGCGACGCTATCAGCGAAGTGGCGCTGAACGCCGAGCTTATCGACCAGCAGGTGGAACAACTGCTGTCGCTGGCTGAACGTCATGGGGTCAACTATGACGGCTGGGGCACCTACTTTGAAGACCCGAACGGCGAAGACGATGAAGACGAGTTCGGTGAAGACGAAGATTTTTATGACGAGGACGATGACGGCAAACGTCATTAATGCCTGAATGCCTGGTCAATGACTATCTTGTGAACCTGTCGCCCGGTTTGTACCGGGCGATATGTTTTCTGCGTGGTGTGCCGTGATGCCACCTGCGTCTTTACCGCATTTTTGCTATTACAGTATTTTTGACATCACCGCATTTTTTAACATCACAGTATTTTTAACATCCTGACTTCACAGTCGACATGGCCGGTGTTGCCCATGGCATGCGCAATGTGTTGAAAACCCAACTTTTCATACAGCGTGATAGCACTGGTCAGGTGTGCGGTGGTTTCCAGATAACAGCGGCGAAACCCTTGCTCACGGCCAAAGGCCAGCGCCTGCTCAGCCAACTGCCGGGCAATACCCCTACCACGCGCCAGCGGCAGGAAATACATTTTCTGTAATTCACAGACATCCGCTTCGCCGCCTGACAACGGGGCCAGCCCGCCGCCACCGACCACTTCACCGTCACATTCCACCACCCAATAGGCACTGGCAGGACGACAATAGAGTTCGAACAGCTGGTCCAGGTTAGGGTCGGAGACGGTATACCCTTTGTCGGCAGTCAGGCCGAATTCAGCGGAAACCAGACGAATAACACGGGCAATCGCCGCGTTGTCGGTGGCCGTAATCGGGCGGGTCAGCAGGGAGATTGGCGCTGAAGTTGTCATGTTGCTCACTCTTATCGGCAGAATCCGGTCAGGTCGAAAACGTCGGCAACAGGCTGACGTGCTCCGATGTGATATGCATCGGCGATTATACGCACCGATGTGCCGCCTCAAAACCTGTTATTGATAACGGCTGTTGTGAAAAGCGCAACCCGAGGGGGAAGCAACAGGTTGTCACCCGAGGGCTGCGGTTTGATGCGGTTTCTCTTCGTTCAGATCTTGATCTGAATTCTCATATGTGAGATTTTTTATCAAAGTTGACATTCAGGATACGCGATGGAACCTTCTCTTTCTGAAACCGATCGCCTTTGCGAAACGGATCGTCGTCTGGCTGAACGGCTGGCGGCACTACGCCGTGAGCGTGGCTGGTCGCTGGACGAACTGTCGCAGCGCAGCGGCATCAGCCGGGCGACCTTGTCGCGTCTGGAGCGTCTGGAGTCGAGCCCGACGGCGGTATTGCTAGGCCGCTTGTGTGCGGTATACGGCTGCACGATGTCGGGTTTGCTGGCTGAAGTCGAACTCCCGTTGCCCCAGAAACTGAGCGTCACGCAGCAGCCGGTGTGGGTTGACCCGGAAACCGGGTTTATCCGTCGTGTCGTCTCCCCGTCTTCCGCTGGTTTTCGGGCCGAAATGATTCACGGCGAGTTACCGGCGGGTGCGCGTATCGACTATAACGCGCCGCCACTCGCGGGGCTGGAACACCACCTGTATGTGCTGGACGGTCAACTGACAATAACGCTGGAAGGGGTTATCCACACGCTTGGCCCACAAGACAGCCTGCGTTATCGCCTGTATGGCAGTTCGGGGTTTCATAATCCCGGCCCTGACCCGGTTCGTTACCTGATAGCGATTTGTACCCCCTGACCGTTTTGCTAAGGAGTTGAATGATGACAGTGACATCCCACCAGGAACCGCTGACGATTCGCATTGATGACCTGACCGGTGAGGCAACCCGAGCGCTGGTGGCCCTGCATCTGGCGGGAATGCACGATAATTCGCCGCCAGAAAGTGTATTCGCACTGGATTTGTCCGGCCTGCAGTCGCCGGATATTACGTTCTGGAGCGTCTGGCGTGGCGAGCAGAAGCCGGTATCGGCGCGTTGAAAATGCTGACGGAGGGGAGCGGAGAACTGAAATCGATGCGCACCCATCCGCAGTGCTTACGTCAGGGCGTGGCGGGCTATCTGCTGGCGCATATTGTGGATGAGGCCCGCCGACGCGGCTTGCCACGCCTGAGTCTGGAAACGGGCCGCGGCCCGGCGTTTGAACCCGCGCTGACGCTGTATCGTAAACACGGTTTTGTTAATGGCGGCGCGTTCGCTGAGTATACGGCCAGCGAATTCAATCAGTTCCTGCATTTATCGCTGTGATGGCGGCGCTGTTTTGACGCCTGATTTCAGTACTTCTTTGTCCTCAGACGACAATATCGACAACCAGCAGGGAACATCAGGCGCTCTTTATACTACCCATGATGCTACGCATGGCGTGCCTGCGCAGAACGGTGACACGGATTATTTCGTGATTATTCTTTAAGGTTAAATTATATGCCGATATAACTAAAATCATCGGCATATAATTATTTTTTTAATCATTAGTCAGCGAGCGTTATTGGGATATTTTACGGGAAATATTAACATCGAAGCCCCTCGTCTATGATTACGGAAGCGTTGTTTTATGGTTAACCGCTTGTTGTCTCGGCTGGCTGCTCTGATGTTGTTGCTCGTTTTTTCCTCTTTTTCGACCGCACAAACATTACAGCCACAAGAAGGGAATTGGGTCGCACCTGAATTCCGATTCCATACCGGAGAAACCATCGATCATCTCCGTATCCATTATTACACCGTGGGTGACAGTAAGAAGCCGGCAGTTTTATTGCTGCACGGGACGAATCAGCCGGTGAGTGCATTATTGGCGGCGGGTTTTGGCGGTGAGTTATTCGGCCCCGGCCAACCGCTGGATGCCAGCAAGTATTTCATCATTATTCCCGAAAGCATCGGCTCCGGAAAATCCGCCAAACCGTCTGACGGCCTGCGCACAAAATTCCCGCAATACGACTACGACGATATGGTGCTGGCGCAATATCGGCTGTTGACCGAAGGTCTCGGTATTACCCATCTACGTTTGGTGATGGGGTACTCGATGGGCGGGATGCAAACCTGGATGTGGGGTGAAAAATACCCGGATATGATGGATGCGCTGGTGCCAATGGCCTCACAGCCGAATGAATTATCTGGCCGTAACTGGATGCTGCGCCGGATGTTAATTGAAACCATCAAGCGCGATCCGGCCTGGAAAAACGGTGACTACACCACGCAGCCGCCGTCATTGCAGACAGCCAACATCATGTTCAGCATCGCTACCACGGGCGGTACGTTAGGCTATCAGAGCAAAGCGCCGACGCGTGCGCTGGCGGACAAGCTGGTCGATGAGCGTCTGGCTGCCCCTGTCACGGCCGATGCTAACGACTTTATTTACATCTGGAATTCCTCGGCGGATTACAACGCCTCACCGGAGTTGGGCCGCATCAAAGCGCCATTGCTGGTGATTAACTCTGCTGATGATGAGCGTAATCCGGTTGAAACAGGAATATTGGAAAGTGAGCTTAAGAAAGTGAAGCATGCCGAATTGTTTTTGATTCCGGCAAGTAAGGAAACCAGCGGTCATGCCACCATGATGTCGGCGAAGTTTTATAAAAATAAGTTGGGTGAATTTTTGGCCGCGGTACCCGCCCATAAGCAATAACAAAAAGTAACCGTAACGGGCCGACGCCTAAACATAATCATGTCGGCCCTTCCTTTCATGATATTTCCTTTTCATTTTTGTTGCGGTTTACGTGTGAGTTGAAGCTCATGGTTTTTCATTGACCAAACAGCAGGGACAATTATGTTTCGTAAGATCAAGATCCGCACAACACTCAGTATTATGGTGTTTTCTTTGGCAGTACTGTCGTTAATTGTCGGCGTGCTGGGGCTGGTTGCCGTTCAGTCGGGGAATAAATCGTTCGCACATGTGGATACGGTGGTGCTGCCGGGGCTGGTGGCGTTAAATGAAAGCTCGGAATTGCTATTGCGCGCCCGTCTGGATTTACGGCTGTATGAATCCCTGATGGGGAAAGGGGATAAAGAGGCCGCCTCTGTGGCGCTTAAACGTGCCAGAGGCAAAATTGATGATGCTGGTAAAAAGTGGCAGGAGTACCTGACTTACCCGCAATCTGAACCGGAAAAAGTCATTTCTTCCGACATGGCTAACAAACGCGACACCCTGATGAATGAGTTCATCAATCCGGCGTTTACCGCGCTGGAAGCCGGGAATCTGGATGATTACCGGCAGCGTGCCGGGAAATCTACCACGCTGTACGCCGACTTTGACAACGCGTCGAAAAAGCTGGTGCAGTACAAACGTCAGAGCATTGACGAGGCTTACAGCGATTCTAACGAACGCGTCAGCCGCATGCAGGTTATTTTGTCGGTGGTGATCGTCTGTGCGTTGGTGCTGGCGGCGCTGGCCTGGTCGATTTTGACCAACCTGGTGGTGAAACCACTCAATCAGGCGATTAGCGTGTTTGGTCGTATTGCGCAAGGTGACCTGCGCGCCAACATTGAGATTCGCGGCAATAACGAAATTGCTCAGTTGTTCGGTGCGGTACAGCATATGCGCGATGGGCTGGAAAACATGGTGCGGGCGGTACGTAACGGCACCGACGCCATCAGCGTCGGCGTTGAAGAGATTGCTTCCGGCAACATTGATCTCTCCAGCCGTACTGAGCAGCAGGCGGCATCGCTGGATGAAACGGCTTCCAGCATGGAGCAGATTCTGTCCACGGTCAGCAACAATGAAGACAACACGCGCAAAGCCAACGATCTGGCGCAGAAAGCGTCGGATTCCGCTTCTCGCGGTGGCAATGTGGTGACGGAAGTGGTCGATACCATGCGTTCTATCCAGCAGAGCTCGGCCCGTATTTCCGATATCGTCGGTGTGATTGACGGTATCGCCTTTCAGACCAACCTGCTGGCGCTGAACGCGGCGGTGGAAGCGGCACGGGCAGGGGAGCAGGGTAAAGGCTTTGCGGTGGTGGCATCCGAAGTGCGTACCCTGGCGCAACGTAGTGCCACGGCGGCCAAAGAGATCGGTTCTATGATCGATAACTCGCTAAGCCGCATTGAAAAAGGTGCCGGGCTGGTGGAAATGGCCGGTAAGACTATGGATGAGATCCTGTCGGATGTCCGCAAAGTGGTGGATATCATGGGTGAGATCATGCTGTCTTCCGGTGAACAGAGCCGGGGGATTTCGCAGATCAATATCGCGATCACTCAGATGGACGGCGTGACCCAGCAGAACGCCAGCCTGGTGGCTGAGGTGGCGACGGCGGCAAGCTCGCTACAGGCACAGGTGACACACCTGCAACAGTCGATAGCCAGTTTCCGGCTGGATAACGAGCCTCAACACCGATTGGGCGACAACCTCGGAACACAGCCGCGCGTCGCACTGGTTGGTTCACGGTAAGTCGCACCGGATAGTGGTCAGCGTTACATCAAATAGCAGTGCATGAAATAGCAGCGTATGAAATAACCGCTCATCAAATAAAAAGCCCCGCGATAATACGCAGGGCTTTTTTCTTTTCATCAATCAAGCATTCATCAATCAAATGGCTATCAAGCAGGCTAATACCGGGTGTACCGGTGTTAGCCTGTAGCGTGATTACAGTGCAGCGATGGTGGCCTGTTGTTCCAGCAGTTTAGCTTTGGCGGCGGCGTAACCGTCGCGTTTTTCACGCTCTTTGGCAACCACGGCTTCTGGTGCGCGCGCGACAAAACCTTCGTTGGACAGCTTGCTGTCGATGCGGCCGATTTCCACCTCGAGTTTCGCCACTTCTTTGGCCAGCCTGTCCAGTTCGGCTACTTTGTCGATAAGGCCTGCCATCGGGATCAGCAGCTCAGCGCCCTCTACCAGCTTGGTGACGGAGACCGGGCCTTTATCGCCAGCCGGTAACAGCGTGATGCTCTCCAGACGCGCCAGCGTCTGAATAAAGCCGAGGTTGTCCTGCACACGGCGGGTGGCATCGGCGGACGCGTCGCGCAGCAGCAGCGCCAGCGGCTTGCTGGGCGCGATGTTCATTTCGGCACGGATGTTACGTACCGCGATAATCGCTTGCTTGATCCACTCCAGATCGTTAAACGCCAGCTCGTCTTCCAGTGCGGCATCAAAGGCCGGGAACGGCTGCAGCATAATCGTATCGGCGCTCACGCCTTTCAGTACCTTCACTCGTTGCCAGATGGTTTCGGTAATGAACGGGATGATCGGGTGAGCCAGACGCAACAGCGCTTCCAGTACCGTGACCAGCGTATGACGTGTGCCGCGCAGTTCAGCGTCGCTGCCGCCGTTCATCACCGGCTTGGTCAGCTCCAGATACCAGTCACAGAACTGGTTCCAGGTGAACTCGTAGAGCACGTTGGCTGCCAGGTCGAAACGGTAGCTGTCCAGCGCTTCGCGATAGGCTTTCACTGTGCGGTTGAATTCCGCCAGAATCCAACGGTCTGCCAGTGACAGCACTTTTTCGCCACCGTTAAAACCGCAATCCTGCTCTTCGGTATTCATCAGCACGAAACGGCTGGCGTTCCACAGCTTATTACAGAAGTTGCGGTACCCTTCCAGACGTTTCATGTCCCAGTTGATGTCGCGGCCAGTAGAAGCCAGCGCCGCCAGCGTAAAGCGCAGGGCATCGGTGCCGTGCGGTTCAATGCCGTTCGGGAACTGTTTTTCGGTGCGCTTGCGGATTTTTTCCGCCAGCTGTGGCTGCATCATATTGCCGGTGCGTTTTTCCAGCAGTGCTTCCAGCGAAATACCGTCCACCATATCCAGCGGGTCGATCACGTTGCCCTTGGATTTAGACATCTTCTGGCCTTCCTCATCGCGGATAAGGCCGGTCATGTAGACGGTATGGAACGGTACCTGTGGCTTGCCGTCTTCATCTTTGATGAAGTGCATGGTCATCATGATCATGCGGGCGATCCAGAAGAAAATGATGTCAAAGCCGCTGACCATCACGCTGCTGGGGTGGAAGGCTTTCAGTTCCGGGGTTTGCTCCGGCCAGCCGAGTGTGGAGAACGTCCACAGGGCGGAGGAGAACCAGGTATCCAGCACGTCGTCGTCCTGGCGCAACGCCACATCTGCCGCCAGATGATTCTCGCGGCGCACTTCTTGTTCATCACGGCCGACGTAGACCTTGCCGTTATCGTCGTACCATGCCGGGATGCGATGACCCCACCACAGCTGACGGGAGATACACCAGTCCTGAATGTCGCGCATCCAACTGAAGTACATGTTTTCGTACTGTTTCGGAACGAACTGGATACGGCCGTCTTCCACCGCTTCCACCGCCGGTTTGGCCAGCACAGCGGCACGGACGTACCACTGGTCGGTCAGCATCGGCTCGATGACCACGCCGCCACGGTCGCCATAAGGAACGGTCAGGTCGTGCGCTTTAATTTCTTCCAGCAGGCCCAGCTCGTCAAACGCCGCGACCACCGCTTTACGGGCAGCAAAACGCTCCAGCCCGCGGAACGCGTCGGGAATGTCATTGCTGTAGACGGTGCTGGATTCGCCGTTGGTGTTGAAGACTTCCGCTTCCTGGCGGATATCGCCGTCGAACGTCAGGATATTGATCATCGGCAACTGATGGCGTTTACCGACTTCGTAGTCGTTGAAGTCGTGCGCCGGGGTGATCTTCACGCAGCCGGTGCCTTTTTCCATATCGGCGTGTTCGTCACCGACGATCGGAATACGGCGACCAACCAGCGGCAGGATCAAAAACTTGCCGATCAGATCTTTATAGCGCGGATCTTCCGGGTTGACCGCCACACCAGTATCACCCAGAACGGTTTCCGGACGGGTGGTAGCGACCACCAGATAATCTTTACCGTCGGCGGTTTTTGCGCCGTCCGCCAGCGGGTAGCGCAGGTGCCACATCGAGCCTTTGACGTCGCGGTTTTCCACTTCCAAATCGGAGATGGCGGTGCGCAGTTTCGGGTCCCAGTTCACCAGACGTTTGCCACGGTAGATCAAGTCTTCCTGATACAAGCGCACAAACACTTCTTTCACCGCGTTGGACAAGCCGTCGTCCATGGTGAAACGCTCGCGCTCCCAGTCTACTGAGTTGCCCAGGCGACGCATCTGACGGGTAATGGTGCCGCCGGATTCTGCCTTCCACTGCCAGATTTTATCGATGAAGGCATCACGGCCGTAATCATGGCGGGTTTTGCCTTCTTCAGCGGCGATTTTACGTTCCACGACCATCTGGGTGGCGATACCAGCATGGTCGGTACCTGCCTGCCACAGGGTGTTTTTACCCTGCATACGCTGGTAGCGGATCATCGTATCCATAATGGTTTGCTGGAAAGCATGGCCCATGTGCAGGCTGCCGGTCACGTTGGGCGGCGGGATCATGATGCTGAAACTTTCTTTGCTGGTGTCGCCGTTGGGTTTGAAGTAACCCTGTTGTTCCCAGTGCTCGTACAGCGGCTGCTCGATATCGTGCGGGTTGTATGTCTTTTCCATTATGCTCAAAAAGTCAGTGAGTTGGCGGCGTCGCCGTGGTCAATTGGAAGCCGACGCTGCGATAGGCTTTGTAGCGGTCGCGCGCCAACTGTTTCAGAGATTCGTCGTAAGGGACGAAGTCTATCACTTCATGGAAAGAGGTGGCAAAATCTGCGAACTGCGGCATTAGGCTAATCAACAGGTCGCGTGGTGCGTTGCCGCGTTTTTGCGGCCAGGCCAGCTCTACCGGTGAGCCTTGCCGCGGCCCTTCACCCGCCAGATTGTGCGGCACGAACGCGTGGGGTTCACGCTGCCACAACGCTTCGTCCAGCCTGAGTGCCTGTTGCTCGTCTTCACAGGCGATCAGTACGCGCTGACCCGCGCGCCAGCGCGCGGCAGCCAGCTCACAGGCCAGCACTTCACAGGCGTTCAACTCGCCGCTGGAGCGGTCGCTCTCGATGAGATAGAAGGTCGCGTTTTTCATGGTGCTCCGCATACCGATGAGGGTTACAGACAGAATAACAAATCCCCGCAAGCGCGGGGATCAGGCCGGAAGGGGATGAATGCGCCACCGGCGGGCGGCGGCGATTGCCGATGATTACTCGGCGTCATTCAACCCGGCGCGGTTTAACAGGAACTGCGACAGCAACGCCACCGGACGACCGGTCGCGCCTTTCGCCTTGCCGGAACGCCAGGCGGTGCCAGCGATATCCAGATGCGCCCAACTGTACTTGCGGGTAAAGCGCGACAGGAAGCACGCCGCGGTAATGGCACCACCCGGACGACCGCCGATGTTCGCCATATCAGCGAAGTTGGAGTCCAACTGTTCCTGATATTCATCGCCCAGCGGCAGACGCCAGGCGCGGTCACCCGCTTGTTCCGAGGCACCCAGCAGTTCGTGAGCCAGCGGATTGTGGTTCGACATCAACCCGGTCAGGTGATGCCCCAGTGCGATGACGCAGGCACCGGTCAGGGTGGCGACGTCAATCACCACATCCGGCTCGAAACGCTCGACGTAGGTGAGGGTATCGCACAGCACCAGACGGCCTTCGGCGTCGGTATTCAGCACTTCCACGGTTTGGCCGGACATGGTGGTCAGAATGTCGCCGGGACGATAGGAGCGGCCATCCACCATGTTTTCGCAACCGGCCAGCACGCCGATGATGTTGAGCGGCAATGCCAGTTCCGCCGCCACACGCATGACGCCATACACCGACGCGGCACCGCACATGTCGTACTTCATTTCGTCCATGCTGTCGGCTGGTTTGATGGATATACCACCTGCATCAAACGTCAGGCCCTTGCCGACCAACACGATAGGTTTGCTGTTGCTGTCCGGCGCGCCTTTGTATTCGATAACCGACATCAGCGATTCATTTTGTGAACCTTGCCCGACAGCCAGATAGGCGTTCATCCCCAGCTCTTTCATCTGCTGTTCGCCGATGACGCGGGTGGTAATCTGGCTATAACCGTCGGCCAACTGGCGCGCCTGCGAGGCCAGGTAGGCGGCGTTGCAGATATTAGGCGGCATGTTGCCCAGATCTTTGGCCGCCTTGATGCCTGACGCAATCGCCAGACCATGCTGAATGGCACGCTCGCCGGAGGTCAGTTCGCGGCGGGTCGGCACATTGAACACCATCTTGCGCAAGGGGCGACGCAGCTCGACCTTGTTGGTCTTTAATTGATCAAAGGTATACAGCGTTTCTTTGGCGGTTTCGACCGCCTGACGCACTTTCCAATAGGTATTGCGGCCTTTTACATGCAGTTCGGTCAAAAAGCAGACCGCTTCCATCGAGCCGGTTTCATTGAGGGCGTTGATGGTTTTCTGAATAACCTGCTTGTACTGGCGCTCATCGAGCTCGCGCTCTTTACCGCAGCCAATCAGCAAAATACGCTCGGAAAGGATATTGGGGACATGGTGCAACAGCAGGGATTGCCCCACCTTACCTTCCAGCTCGCCACGGCGAAGTAACGCGCTGATGTAACCATCGCTGATTTTATCGAGTTGTTCTGCGATAGGGGACAGCCGACGCGGTTCAAACACGCCGACGACAATGCAGGCACTGCGTTGTTTTTCCGGGCTACCGCTTTTTACGCTGAACTCCATGAACTCTCCTGAATCTTTAAAGACAACGGTGGGATCTACGGCTAGAATGTGACATTCCGTAATATTTTCCCGCCGTTGCGTTAACATAACCTGTGTTAATCTAAACGACGTAGCGAATCTGTGCGAGGATACTCAGCAGGTTCTGATAAACATCCCACAAACAGGGATGTTTTAATAATGCTTTAGCTACGAAGGTTGCCACAAATGAGTGTAAATGGCGAGTTAGCGAAAAAACTATCGACTTTCCTGCAAAAATACAAGTTTTCACAGGCGTAATTAAGCGTGATCATCATTCGATATCTGGTACGGGAAACCTTCAAGAGCCAGGTGGCCATTCTGTTCATCTTGTTACTGATTTTTTTCTGTCAGAAACTGGTGCGGATATTGGGCGCTGCCGTGGACGGCGACATCCCGACCAATCTGGTTTTATCCCTGCTGGGGCTCGGTGTGCCTGAGATGGCGCAACTGATTTTGCCTCTGAGTCTTTTCCTCGGGCTGCTGATGACCTTTGGTCGGCTTTACGCTGAAAGCGAAATCACCGTGATGCATGCCTGCGGGCTCAGTAAAAACGTGTTGCTGAAAGCTGCACTGGTGCTGGCGTTGCTGACGGCGTCGCTGGCTACCGCCAACGTGCTGTGGCTAAGCCCCTGGTCGTCACGCCATCAGGACGAGGTGCTGGCGGAAGCACGTGCCAACCCCGGTATGGCGTCGCTGGCGGAAGGCCAGTTCCAGCAGACGCAAGACGGCAACTCGGTGCTGTTTGTCGGCAAGGTCAATGGCGGCGATTTCGAACGGGTTTTTCTGGCGCAACTGCACCCGCGTGAGAACACCCGCCCGTCGGTGGTCGTGGCGGATAAAGGTACGGTAGCGGCGCGTGGCGACGGTTCCCAGGTGGTAACGCTCAGCAAAGGCACCCGTTATGAAGGCACGGCGATGCTGCGTGATTTTCGTATCACCGATTTTATCAACTATCAGGCCATTGTCGGCTATCAACAGGTGGCAGTTGATCCCACTAACGTTGAGCAGATGAGCTTCAAAACGCTGTGGCGTTCATCCGATATTGCCGCCCGCGCAGAGTTCCACTGGCGACTGACGTTGATTTTCTCCGTGCTGATGATGGCGGTGATGGTGGTGCCACTGAGTGTGGTGAACCCCCGTCAAGGGCGTGTGCTGAGTATGCTGCCAGCAATGCTGTTGTACCTGGTGTTTTTCCTGTTACAGAGTTCGCTGCGTTCTAACGCGGGCAAGGGCAAGCTCGACCCGATGGTATGGATGTGGCTGACCAATCTGGTCTATCTGTCGCTGGCTGTCCTGCTGAACCTGTGGGATAGCGTACCGCTGCGTAAAATCCGCGCCAGCCTGAAATCGGGTCATCGCCAGAACGTAGAAGGAGCGGCCTGATATGTTTCGCGTACTGGACCGCTATATCGGTAAAACCATTTTCAACACCATCATGATGACGCTGTTCATGCTGGTGTCCCTCTCTGGCATTATCAAATTTGTCGATCAACTGCGAAAAGTCGGGCAGGGCGGCTACTCCGTGGCAGGGGCCGGGCTTTATACGTTGTTGAGCGTGCCGAAAGACATCGAGATCTTCTTCCCGATGGCGGCGCTGCTGGGCGCGCTGCTGGGGCTGGGTGCGCTGGCTACCCGCAGTGAACTGGTGGTGATGCAGGCTTCCGGCTTTACCCGGTTGCAAATTGCGGGCTCCGTCATGAAAACCGCCATTCCGTTGGTGCTGCTGACGATGGCTATCGGTGAATGGGTGGCGCCGGCGGGCGAACAAATGGCGCGTAACTACCGTTCACAGATGATGTACGGCGGTTCGATGCTGTCGACCCAAAGCGGCTTGTGGGCTAAAGACGGCAACGACTTTGTCTATATCCAGCGCGTTGCGGGAGACAATGAGCTACAGGGCGTCAACCTCTATCACTTTGACAAGCACAGCAAACTGTTGTCAGTGCGCTATGCTGCCTCGGCCGTGTATGAGAACGGCAGTTGGAAACTGTCTCAGGTTGAAGAATCCGACCTGAACGACAGTAAACAGATTGGCGGCAGCCAGACGGTGAGCGGCGAATGGAAAACCAATCTGACGCCGGACAAGCTCGGCGTGGTGGCGCTCGATCCTGACGCGCTTTCTATCCGTGGCTTGTACGACTACATTAAGTACCTGCGCCAGAGCGGGCAGGAAGCGAACCGTTACCAGCTCAACATGTGGAGCAAACTCTTTGCGCCGCTGTCTGTGGCGGTGATGATGCTGATGGCACTGTCGTTCATCTTCGGCCCGCTGCGAAGCGTACCGGCGGGTATGCGAATCGTCATCGGTATCAGCTTCGGCTTTCTGTTTTACGTGCTGGACCAGATCTTTGGCCCGCTCAGTCTGGTGTACCACATTCCGCCGGTGCTGGGGGCGTTGTTGCCGAGCGCGTTGTTCCTGTTCATTAGCGTTATGCTGCTGCTAAAACGGCGCTAATCTCTCTTTTCACGAAACGGGCGCGCTTATAACAGCGCGCCCGTTTTTTTATCTGCATTGCACGTCCGACGCTGTAAAACTGCTGCCACGGCAACACATTACTGCGCTAAAAACACCCTAACGGCGATTTTTTCAGCGCTTGCAACGCCAGACGACGGATTAGGGTTGCACCGAGCCCGCACAAAGGTATAATCCACCACGTTTTCCGCAAAGTACTACTTCGTGCCGAAGTGGCGAAATCGGTAGACGCAGTTGATTCAAAATCAACCGTAGAAATACGTGCCGGTTCGAGTCCGGCCTTCGGCACCAACAGTATATAAATAGACGTCAACCGACGTCTTTTTTTATGCCTGAAATCCAGTGTTTACCCGCCTTTCCCGCTATATTCATTCTCTCAGGGTCAACCGACATCCATGTGCATCTACCAACAGTTGTTGGTACAGATGATGGTATTTTCGGTTCGATATGCTTGTACCAACGGGGAGGAGATAAGTATGGCGCTCACTGATATCAAAGTCAGAACAGCCAAGCCTTCGGATAAATGGTGGGCTGATTTCCTCGATGTGAACCGGGAGAAGGTGGTGAGTGTGTTTGATTTTGGGACGTTGAGTAATCAACTAAAATAGAAACTTTTCTTTTTCTGCATCTGTTCTGAAAAATTTCACATAAATGGCATTTTCTACTGATTTTTGAATAGGTGGAAAATGCTTTTTATTTTTTGTCATGGTTGGTTTTCACTTCAGTATGCCACTTTCGCCGAATACCTAGCGCTGCTAATCCATGGCCCAATCTCAGTGTTCATTTATTTGCCCGTATCGTTTGCGGTAGCCTTCGTTGCAGGTATTATTTTGTGAATTACATTCTAAAACCGAATTTATACTTGAGCATCTTCGCGCTATGGCAGTGATCTCTTCTAAGGATTTTCATGACTAACACCAACCTTTCTCAAACGGCTGCCTTTATCTGGTCCGTTGCTGACTTGCTTCGCGGTGATTTTAAGCAATCCCAGTATGGGCTCATGATTTTGCCTTTTACGCTGCTGCGTCGCCTTGAGTGTGTGTTAGCCGCGAGTAAAGAAGCGGTGGTAGCGGAAGCCGAAAAACTAAAGGCCAGTCCCTTGCCGGAAGAAAGGAGAGAGAGGTTTTTATTACGCGCTACGAATGGCTTGTCGTTCTTTAATACCTCGCCAATGGATCTCGGCAAAATAGGGCAGAATGACATCAAGGCGAACCTTGAGAATTACGTTCAGTGTTTCTCAAAGGATGCGCGTGAAATCTTTGAGTATTTCAAATTCAGCGAGTTTGTTGGCCTGTTGGATGATGCCAATCTACTGTTCAAAATTGTTAAGAAATTCGCCACTACCGATCTGAGCCCTGAGGCCATTTCTAACCATGAAATGGGGCTGGTGTTTGAAGAGCTGATCCGTCGTTTTGCGGAGAGTTCGAACGAGACGGCTGGAGAGCACTTTACCCCACGCGATATCGTGCGCTTAACCACTTCGCTGGTGTTTATGGAAGATAATGATGCGTTGTCGAAAGGCGGCATCATTCGCACCATTTACGACCCGACGGCGGGAACGGGCGGCTTCCTTTCTGCCGGCATGGAGTATGTGCACGAGCTTAACCCGAATGCGGTGATGCGGGCTTTTGGTCAGGAATTGAACCCCGAGTCCTATGCCATCTGTAAAGCCGACATGCTGATTAAAGGACAAGATGTTAGCCGTATCAAACTGGGCAACACCCTTTCTAACGATCAGCTACCGCAAGACCAGTTCGACTACATGCTGTCGAACCCGCCGTTTGGTGTGGACTGGAAAAAGATTGAAGGTGAAATTAACGATGAGCATCAACTGAAAGGCTTTAACGGTCGTTTTGGCCCAGGTTTGCCCCGCGTCTCTGATGGTTCTCTGTTGTTCCTTCTGCATCTGATCAGCAAAATGCGTGATACCCATAATCCAGATGGTTCAATCAATGGTGGTGGGCGTATCGGCATTATCCTCAACGGTTCTCCGCTGTTTACCGGTGGTGCGGGTAGCGGTGAGAGCGAAATCCGTCGCTATATTCTGGAAGCTGATTTGCTGGAAGGTATTGTCGCGCTGCCGACGGATATGTTCTACAACACCGGGATCGCCACTTACGTCTGGATTTTGTCGAATAAGAAAGCACCAGAGCGTAAAGGTAAGGTCCAACTGATTGATGGCACCAACTTGTGCGGCAAGATGCGTAAGTCTCTCGGCTCCAAGCGCAATTTGATGGGCGAGGATGACATCAAACTGATCACCCGCACGTTTGGTGCTTTTGAGGTGGTTGAGGCGATTTCTCTGGAAGCCTTAGGTCTTGAAAAAGCACCGGAGCAAAAATCCAACCGTGGTCGCCAGTCTGCAACGGCCAAAACGGAAGCCCCGAAAACCTTTGCCAGCAAAATCTTCAACAGTACCGATTTTGGTTACCGCCGCCTGACCATTGAGCGCCCGCTGCGTTTGTCGGCGCAAGTGACAGATGAAGCGATCGCGACTCTGCGCTTTGCGCCGAAGCCGTTTAACGCGCCGATGGAACGTCTGTATGACGAATTCGCTGCGCAGTGGCAGGAATCTCACTACGGTGATTTTGCAGAAATTGAAGCGGAAGCCCGCGCGATTATCAAAGCGGAATTTGCTGAGCTGAAAGAGAAGCAAATTAAAGACTTGCTGGATAGCAAACTGTGGCTGGCGCAGCGCGAATTAATGGAAAAAGCACAGCAGATTCAAGCGGCGTTAGGCACACAAGCCGGTGGGAAAGCGCAAGTTAGCGACGATTTTAACCAGTTCCAACTTACCCTGAAAGGGGCGATCAAAACCGCAGGCGTTAAGCTCGATACCAAAGAGAACAAACAGTTTATCGGCGCGATTACCACGAAAAACCCGGATGCTGAGCCGGTGGTGAAAAAGGTGCTGAAAGAAGCCGCTAAGCCGCTGTACGGTGCGTTTGAATACAAAGGTAAAGTGGTGGAGTTCGAGCAGGATAGTGATCTGCGTGAAAGTGAAAATGTACCATTGAATCCTTCAATTGCTACCGATGACTTGATAGAGCATTACTTCAAAACCGAGGTTTTGCCACATGCTGCGGACGCATGGATTAATGCTAACAGACGCGATAATAAAGATCTTGATGTTGGTGTGGTTGGTTATGAGATTAATTTTTATTCCCTTTTCCAAAAGAATCATTCTAGAGATAAGTTACTTCAAGGACAGCAGGTTCGTTTTAAAGAAATTATTAGGTTAAGTGATGATGGGCTTTATGTTCTTGAACCATATACAGGTAAAATAATCGAATTTTCTGGCTTGAACGAAAAGAGGAAAATGCTCAATCTGTCTCGTTTTGATTTTCATAACGAAACACTTCTTCCCGATTTTTATAACATATTTTTACAGCAAGAAGAAGGCGTAGATTGGCTTGATAGTAATTTTATGGTTATTAGCGGCTCTAGAAATGTATCTATGTCTGCGTGGTTGAACACTCGATTCTCTCTTCCGCCAATAGAAAGTCAGTCCAAATTGATAGAGTTTTGGAATAAGTGTGAAGCTGTATTAACACGAGTGTCTTTACTCAAAAATTCTGTATTTTCTGATTTCCAGTCAGCTCAAGAGCAGTTACAGCCATATTTGAGTGTTGCAAGTAGATATGAGCAAGAATTTTCATCAATGTTACCAACTCCTTTAGCAATTCTTTGGGAGTTGGCTGAGTCTAAGTTTAATGAAAGAGACCGATGCGAGGCATTTGTTAAATTTTTTGAATATTTAGGAGTATACTTGTTGTCTGTTGCTTTTGGTCAAAGCAAACCGCAAAAAGAAATATTTTATAACCGAAAGAAAGAATTGTTAAGTCTCACGATGGCTTTTGGATATAACAGGCTTAGTGATTATAAAAATGTATTAGATTGTAACGATAGTATAGCAGGTTTTATATGTCGTGATGAGGTTGTTACTTTACTTCGTGAAGCCACAAAACTACGAAATGATATTGCGCATAGAGGGTTGCCTTCTGCCGCTGCTGTAGCTGAAGCCAAAGATATTATTAAGCGTTTAAATAAAACAATGCAAATTGAATACAGGAGTTTTTTTGAAACGACTACTCTTATAAAATCAATACAAGCAAGGTTTGATGGTGCTGCTTTTTTGAATGAGGTAGAGGTTCTTAAAGGTTTAGGACTCAATCCAAGCAAAACTGCGCGATTCAAAACTTCACAGCCTATGATATCTGGGGAGTTATATCTTGCACATAGTGATTTGACAACACATGAAAGTATAGCAGTTACAAAAATATTTCCTTTGATGGTAATGAGAGAGACTTTACCTGAGAGTGATATTATGGGCTTTTATTTCTATAGTGATGCGCAAAATGATAAGGTTCGTTTTGTTTGCCCTTATCCTAATGTTAAAACATACGAATTTATAGAACAAAATATTATTACTGATAACTTATGTTAGGAATGGAAAATCCCTTAATTACCTTATATTCAAAGGGCCGATGGTACATCGGCCTGCTTATGAGATGAAGGAAAGGCCAGATTCTTCAGTTCAGACTGGCACTGTTTTCAGGGAGGGGAACAATAATCCATTTGTGCAAGAAAAAAGTGTTTCAAAAACCGATCAATTCGTATATTCAACTTAAATAGAGGTATGGCTACGCCATCTTGTTTTTCAAAATAGACTTTGGCTTTTCTCTGATCTACCGATTCTTTTAATGCGTCGAAGCGACCAAAATCGTTCAGGTTTTTCTCATTAACATTATCAGCCATTAACGCCATGAGTAGGCCTTTATTTAAACCAAGAGCATCAACAACGGCGTTTAGTTGTGCATTTTCAGCACTATCTTTGTAGGTGTTGATGTAGTCTCTGAAAGTATAGCCTTCAACCAGCTGAGCATCGCCGTGTAAGTATCCCGATAAACCGAACCATTCACTTTTAGAGATCTTCCGACATACTGGCTATGTCCCTCTGAGGGGATCGCTATGCGCAAGGTACGATTTACTGAGCACTAGAGATCATCGCCGTTCCGAAGTTCGTTGAAGCCGGACATACCGTCAAGGATGTCTGCCGTGAAGCAATCTGATCAACCCCACCAAAAATCCCCCGCAGATAGCATGCAGTGGTTTGCGTTATGGACTAACTTCATTACCATGTCGGCATTTTGTATTCGTAGCTTCCGGCGATGGGCCGGCGGGCGTCAGCCAGAGGAACCGTGTTGTCTCCTTCTCACACTTCCCAGACCTATTGGATGAACAAAAAACGGGCGGCGATCCTGTTTTCCTGCATGTTGCTGAGCGCATTTTTGGTGATCAGCTGGAGCAGTTATCAGGTGGCGCGCCATTCGCTGTTCGATGAGATTTCAGAAAGCTCGCTGCCGCTGACCAGCGACAATGTCTATTCTGAAATTCAGCGCGACCTGCTGAATCCCATTTTTATTTCATCGCTGATGGCGCACGACACCTTCGTGAAAGACTGGGTGCTGTCCAATGAAACGGATCCGCAGGCGATGACTCGCTATCTTCGGGAGATCGATCGGCGTTTTAATACGGTGGTTTCCTTTTTCGTTTCCAATAATACCCACCGCTATTACGACCCAGAGAAGATAAGCCATACGCTTTTAGAAACCTCTCCTGAAGATAAGTGGTTTTTTGATATCAGGGATGAAAAGGATGGCGACCCTTACGATATTGAGATCGGTGTCGATCCAGAAAATCGTACCCGGATGGATATTTTTATCAATTATAAGGTGTTCGATTATAGCGGTAATTTTATTGGGGTGACCGGCGTGGGTTTGCCGGTGCAGCGGGTTACCCAACTGATTGAAACCTACGAGCAGCGTTATAACCGCACCATCTACCTTATCGATGAAGACGGCGATGTGATGTTGCACAGTCAGGCGTTTCATCGTGCGTCGAATATTCACCAACAGCCGGGGTTACAGTCGCTGGCAACCCAGGTGCTGACCTCGCCGGGCGGCAGCTATCGCTACTCGTTGAATGGCGAAAATATCTTTTTGAACACTCGCGTGATTCCGGAGTTCGGCTGGAAGTTGATGGTGGAGCAGAACAGCGGGCCGCACGACAGGCAGTTGTGGCTCACGCTGCTGAAAAATACCGGCATCAGTGTTACGGCCAGCATCGCCATGTTGTTGCTGATCTGGCTGACTATCGGGACATACCAGCGGCGGCTTGAGCTGATGGCCACCACCGATAAACTGACCGGCCTGATGAACCGACAAGCGTTCGAATACATTTTTCGGACCCTGCGGATGAAACAATCGGCGCAGCAACGTACGTTCTCGATCATTCTGATCGACCTGGACTTTTTTAAGAAAATTAACGATCAGTACGGGCATCACATCGGTGATCGAGTGTTGGTGAGAACCGCCCGATTGATCCAGCGGGCGATTCGTAAAACAGACTCCGCCTGCCGCTGGGGGGGCGAAGAGTTCGTGCTGCTGCTGGGCGATTGTTCGCTGCATCAGGCTCATCGCGTCGCGGAGAAGATTCGTCAGGCCGTTCACTTTGCGCTGGTGTCGCATCGCCATCAGGTGATTAACCTGACCATCAGTTGCGGTGTTGCGGAATCTAATCCCGGTGAAAGCATCGACCATCTGGTGCAACGTGCCGACAAGGCGCTATATCAGGCTAAGCGTCAGGGGCGTGATCAGGCGGTGATGGCCGAGTGAATAACCGGCTGAAAAATCAGGAGCTGTAACGGCAATCAGAGCCAGGCGTGATAACACCTTAACGCCTGGCTCCATGTCCCAATCGCCCGCCGCGTCAACCGGTCAGGCTAGCCCGTCTGCTCATACTTTTCGTCCCACGATTTGAATCATGTTGAAATACGCCCCCGCTCCGGCTTCCATAATAGGAACCATCATTTCCTGAGCCAGCGTGCATGGCATAAAGTCATCCCAGGCCTGCTGGCATGAGTCCATTTCACGTAGCTGGAGAATTTCTATGCCGGGTTCTTTTTCCCAGAGCGTTCTCCACCAGTGGCAGGAATAGAAGTACCAGTCCGGTGTCCAGAACGGTTTGACGACCTCGGGCAGGTTCCCTTCCGAGTAGTCTTGTATAAATCCGGGAACCGCCACCGCAATCAGCCCGTTGGGTTTCACAAACGGCAGCATTTTCGCCAGCATACTGTCGTTACTGCCGAAGTATTGCCAGGCATCGACGCTGATGATCATGTCAAAGTATTCCTGCGCGAAGGGGATCTCTTTGGTGACGTCCAACAGCAGCGGAATGATGTGGGAATCAACCCCCTGACTGGCGAACCGCCTGGCGTTTTCGGTCGGGGTTATCCATAAATCGGCGGCAAACACCGTGACATCGTACTTTTTCGCCAGCAGGATGGATGAAATGCCTTTCCCACAACCCAAATCAAGGATGCGCATGCCGGGGGTGATGGGGAGCTGGGCGGCCATTTCTTCCGTAATGCGCATGGCATTTGGCCCCATCATGGTGTCCAGAAGAAAAGCGCTGTCATAGCTATCAGTAAACGGAGTAGTTAATGGCGTCGTTATAGACATAATATTACCTGTACCTTAGCGGTTATCGGGTTGGGGCGAACGTGTAAGGTGCGTTGTTCCTGACGGGATAAATGCATACTGGCAACCTGTTATTCATCATAGGCAAAAACACGCCAACACCCGCAGGTGCCTGCGTCACGTTTTAGCGCAGCGATAATCAGCCGAGCCTGCAATGGCCGGTAGGCTGATTATCGGATGACGACATTCTCCAGCATCAACGCCTCGGTATGACTCGGTAGAGTGGGAAGGGGGTTACGCCCTAAACGCTAACCTCTGCGGATGGTTAAAAAAGGCGTCCACAGCACAAAAATGTGATTTCAGGTAAGGTTACCCGGTGCGGTGTTGTCGCTCACCCTGCCATGTTGCGGCCCACTGGGGAGCGTTGCCATTATCGAATCAATGTAGAGAGGAAATTATGCGTACTGTCTCAGCCTGTCATGCGGCCTATCGGGATGACATCGCCGACCTGATAACCCGCCGTCCGGTGCCCGGCCCGGGCGTACCGCAGGTGGATCCTTTTTTGTTTTTGAATCACCACGGTCCACAAGTGTATTCCCCCAATAACCAGGGGTTACCGTTCGGGCCACATCCTCACCGTGGGTTTGAAACCGTCACCTTTATTCTGGAAGGGTGCCTGGCGCACCGCGACAGCGGTGGGCATGAAAGCATCATCAACGCGGGGGGCGTGCAGTGGATGACGGCCGGTTCCGGGCTGGTTCACTCTGAACTGTCGCCGGATGACTTCAAACGTCAGGGCGGGGCGATGGAGATCCTGCAACTGTGGGTGAATTTGCCCGCTCGCCTGAAAATGACCTCACCCCGTTATATCGGGCTGCAACGGGACGATATTCCCCGTGTGCCGCTGGCATCAGGGCAGGGAGATATGCAGTTGATTTCCGGGGTGTATGCCGGGGTGACGGGCCCTATTCCCTCGCTGACGGGTGTGTTTATGTCAGTGGTGCAATTGAATGCGGGGGCGGAGGTTGCGTTACCTGCACCACAGGGAAACAACGTGTTCTTATACGTTGTGCGCGGTGCGGTGAACATCGCCGGAACCCCGGTTTCACCGTGGAATTTGGTGGAAATGCATGATGATGGTGACGCCGTTGTCATCAACGCGACAGAAGAGGCGGTGCTGCTGTTTGGGTATGCGGAGCCGATAGAGGAACCTGTCGTCTCTTACGGACCGTTCGTGATGAACACGCGTGAAGAGATCCAGCAAGCGATAGCGGATTACCACGCCGGTAAGTTTGATGGGGAAATGGCTTGAATGGCCGCCTGATAACCCCAGGCAACGGCTCGCAACCCGTTATGTGCCCTGCCAATAACAGCGGTGATGTTCCGATGCACCGCTGTATCAGAGTAAGCGATTAAGGTAAACGGCCCGGCATGGCGCTTGTTGGATGCCAGAGCCGTTACATCACGCAGGGCGGCAGATGCGCTGCGACGTTACGCGTGACATGCCGTTACACCGCGTAGAGCGGGACAGGTTCTTTTGCCTGCGGCATCGCGTGGGCGTGGCGCTCCGCCTGTTCACAGATTTCCAGCAGTGCCGGTATCAGGTGCGCGGCGGCATTCAGGCTGGCACCCAACTGGTAACGCTGTTCGGGGCTGATGTCAGCACCGTCTTGCAGCCGGTCGCCAAGTTCACTCAGCCCGTGGCACAACCCGGAAACGGATTCCGCAGCGATAGCGCCAAGGTCACAAAGCTGGGCCTCATCAAGCTGGTGGAGCGGCAGGCTGGCGATCAGCTCGCGGAAAAGGGTGATGCTGCTGTCAGTGGGAGTGATGTGGTTGTCCGTCATGATTTGTTTTCCTTGAGATTGTATCAACACGTCACCACTCAAGGGTTCCAGACCTGGTGGTGACACAGACAGGGTTGGAACCCCGGTTCTCAAGAAGACCGGTCAACCTTGCGGTTGCCCTGCCTGCATCACCGTAACGAGTGTGCACGTAGCCCCTGAAAAAACAAAGCGTTTTTCAGTCTTGAGATCGTCGGGGGTTCCAGTCCCGGCTGCGGATGTTGCCGCAGCACAGACACTCTATGCCAGCTGCTAATCGGGTAAAAGAGGCTGGATGGATTTACAGTGGAGTTGCGGCACGTTTTGGAATCGCGCTCGCAAAACCTGCGGGTCATGCGACCGAAAGCGGTTGCTGGCCTTATAACAGAGGATGAAATGCAAAGTGAAGGTTCACGTAAAAACATATTATTTATTTTATTTCACAGGAATTAACTTATGATGAATTTTTAATTAATTTTATTTTTCTCCGCAATTTATGTCGTGATTTTATCTTCCACTTACGTTGCTTTTTTGTTATTAGAGAGGATGATAAATGGTTATTAATTCCCATCATTTTTAATGATGGAATGTCCTTGTTTATACTCTTCTTTGAATGCGAAAAGGGAATGGTATGAATCATCTTGATATGTTCGACAGAATCCGCTTGCAGAATGGCTTTTTAACCATAGGCCAGCTTGTGGAATTGTGTGAGAAAGGTAATGTAATTTATGACCCCTTCTCCGTTCTGATATCAAAGCATGCAGAGATTGGCACAGGTAATATCTTTTATTCGAATATCATTCTTTCTGCGTCAAGTGGGCATATTCTGAAGGTCGGTAACAATAATACCTTTTACAGTAATACCGTTATTGAGGCATCTGCGGGTTCAGTGTGCGTTGGTTCTGAAAATCAGTTTGGTGAAGGTGGGGTAACGATTAAGGCGAACCGAGCGGGGGCGATGATCGAAATTGGTAACGATGGCCGTTATTTGGGCGGTGCATCAATATTCGGTGCTTGTCGGCTTGAATCTGGGAGCCAAATTCTTGGGCAGATCACCGTTGATAGTTGCCATCTCTTAACCGGGGGAAGTTGGCGTGAACCCAATCCAGATAACCGAGGCGGGCTCCTCAAAGGATACGGAACGGCCAGAAATTTAACGGTAGGGAAGGGTAGAGTGATTAATGGTGCAGGCGCTTTTGATGAATCGATGTTGGAATTACAGTCAACGTATCATCCCACTCAGAGTAAAGAAAAATAGGGTATATACCCTAAATAATTCAAGTTGCAGGAAGGCGGTAAGCGAGTGAATCCCGATGCGCTTACTCAGGTGAGCGATTCGGGTGAGCGAGCGCAGCCAACACACCTGCGACTTGAAGTATGACGGATATACATACCGGATAGCATGGTGTCATGTTATCCGCAATCTTATTATCTGAGAAATGGTTATACTAAAAATAGCGAAAAAAATAAGCATGCCGTAATAATTTTGAAGCAACAACGGATAGTCAGCATCGGTTACTTAAATACGAATTCATAATGTTGAATATGGCTGCCGTAGCGATTAATCTGTGCAACGACATACATGCCATCCATTCCCTGCCTGCGGTTTTCACCGAGTTTGAGTTGTTCTTTTGATGAGCACAATTCCAGCCAGCGCCCGGTATATTGCTCTTTTATCCAAAGGCCAGCTTCACAGCGGTGTTTACCATTAGATGGACCGGGGAAAGTAACCTTATAGTCGGTGACGTAATCAATGACTTTTTCCGGGTAGAGATAGATATAAACTTCAAACATATTAATCGCTAATGCGAATCCGAAAGCGGCGCTGAACGTAAAAAAAAGACTCCATTGTTTGAGTTTCTCGATAATCCCTTTAGCTGGGCGAAAAAAATTGACTATAAAGGTAATGCTGATACCCGCGACCAGAGCAACCTTTAATGCGATGCTTTCTTTCGGTAAATCTGTGATCAGAATGGTATTCTGGCTGATAGCGGCAGACCAGAGTAAATAATATCCGATGGCGAGTATGACAGCATTAACAGCTATTATGCACAACATGCGCATGGAAAAAATGAGATGAGTAATATCTTTTATCGTCAATTCACGTATGGATTTCATCATCAGGAATACTGGCTATGCCGTTATGGTAACTATTGTGTGTACCGATAGAGGTGTGCACCGACAGAGAAGTTGAAGCGTACTGGGATTCTGTTATGTGTGCAATATTTATGTCTTTTTTGCTGTGATGGCTGAGTTATTTTCCCCCTATTTTTCGCTTGATTGCTGTGTAGTGACGCCCACCCAACTCCCCATTCCCCACCCGTTTTTTCCTATTTGCCGCCGGGGGGATTTTTCCGCGCCGAATTATGGTGTGAAGACATCTATCTGTCGGGAGAACACCATGAAAGGCTACCATGTAAAAGAACAGCATCGCCGTAAATCCTGGGTGCGTGACACCAACACCGATGCGGAAGTGACATCACTGACTTATCTGCCTGAATTGCTGAGCGCATTGGGGTTGGCGATGCCGGTACCGCCGTCGGTGATCACCCGTGATATTGAGGGGGAAACCTTTTTCGACATTCTCTACCGGTGTGATTTCAATGCCCGGCAAAACATCCATCAAATTGAGAAGGTCTTTTCGGTTAAAGAGGCGTTTACGCCGGAGTGGGTGCCGGGTGCCGACCTGGCGTTGCCGGTGCTGGCGCAGGAAAACCACCTGGTGTCTGACAACCATTATCTGTTGCTGGGGTTGGATTTATTTGCCGCCGTCGAGCAGGGCGAGCTTCGCCTTTCGCGGCAAGGCTGGGGGGACAACCACCTGACCGGTAAGGATATGTCGGCAAGCGAGTTTCTGGAACTGAAACCCCGGCCGGTTTGCCTTTATGCCGGTGTGCTGCACGGTGAGGCTGGCCAGCCGTTGTCGCCGCCGCAATTGCTGGGGTGGCTGGAACGCATGCGGCAGGTACACGGTCAGCCTTCCTCAACCATGGTGCTACTGGCCCCGGTGGCTGAAGTGTCTGGGTTTAGCGGCTGGTTCGGTCTGTATCAGCACAAAGACGTTACCGGGAAGGCCTTGCAGTGGCAAAGCCTGTCGGTGCTGGCACAAGACGCGCATTTCTGGGAGGCGATGAAGGAAACCGGGTTAGCACACAATGTGTATGTCAGCAGTATGGGGGCCAGTACCGCCTATCGTGGGTAAGCCTATCGGGGGGAAATCGCCCCGACACTTTCCAGCGGTTTTTCTTCCGGCAGGGGCGTGCTGATCGCCCCGTCTTCAACGCTTGCGGCAGCACTCCTCCTTCACATAAACCGGTCAAATCCACAGAAACGGTCACATTCGGGCATGTTAATTTATTGATACATTTATTAGCGTGCTTATGTTAAGGCATGCAGGTGACCGGTAAACCGGCGCTTTTTTGTGACATTCATCACCATTAATTTTATGGGTGATGCAAGTTTCATTTTTATTTTCCACCAGGATCACTGAATGCAGCCCCGTCATTTTCCTGCCCCCGGTCTTTTGCCCAGGGCACATTTTGTGTTCCCGCTATCCATTACCTTTATACCCACAGGAGGTCGCCATGTTGCCGATTGAGCGTCAACAGCGCATTGTCGAGCAATTAACCGTGCATGGTCGTGTCGTCGTTTCCGAGCTGGTGGTGTTATGCCAGGTGTCACAGGAAACTATCCGGCGAGATTTATCGCTGCTGGAAAAGAAAGGGGTGTTATTACGCAGTCACGGTGGTGCTGTTATTGTCCCACGCAGTCAGGGAAATACGCCCACAATAAGTGCTGGACGCAGCGAGCAGGAAGCCACATTTCGTCAGCGCATGAATGAAAATGTGACGCCGAAAATGCAAATAGCAAAACGTGTGCTGGATTTTATTAGCCCCGGCGATTGTATTTTGCTCGACAGTAGCACCACCTGTTGGTTTTTAGCACGGCAATTGCCGGATATTGAATTAACCGTATTAACCAATTCGTTGCGCACCGTACAAACGCTGGCACCGAAAGGCAATATTCGCACTATTTGTCTGGGCGGAGAATATTCTGATCGCTATGAAGATTTTAGCGGTGTGGTGACGGAGCAACCTTTAAAAGAGTTTCTCATTAATAAGATTTTCTTTTCCTGTAGCAGTCTGGGAAATGACGGTTATTTACGTGAGGGTAATGAAAATAGCGCGCATTTAAAACAACAAATGCTGCTGGCGTCGGAAAGAAAATATTTATTAATGGACTCCAGTAAATTTTCTCATCCGTCGTTTGCGCGTATTTGTCATTACCGCGATGTGGATTTTCTGATTACCGATAGTTTGAAAGATAAAGCGCTTCAACAGGAACTGGCATGGAATGGCGTCAATATTATCGACTGTTCACAACGGCCGTCCGCCATGCAGTTAATTAATAACTCGATCGGAGAAGCATAATGAAAAGAACGTTACTCGCCTGTACCCTGCTGGCGCTGTTTGCGACTTCCGCCCACGCCGCTGACAAGCTGCGTATGGGGGTGGTGGTAAAAATCGGCGGCATTCCGTGGTTTAACGCGATGGAGGCTGGCATCAAGAGTGAAGCGGCCAAACGCGGTATTGATGCCTGGCAGGTCGGGCCGACCTCGGCAGACCCGGCGTTGCAGGTGCGCGCCATCGAAGATCTGATCGCCCAGAAGGTGGACGTCATCGGCGTGGTGCCGAATGACCCGAAGGTACTGGAGCCGGTACTAAAACGTGCACAGGAAGCGGGCATCAAGGTGCTGGTGCACGAGTCACCGGGGCAGAATTACGCTGATTGGGATTTTGAGCTGGTGGATGCCAAAACCCACGGTGAGAACCACATGAAAGCGCTGGCGGACTGCATGAAAGGCGAGGGTAAATACGCCGCCTATGTCGGCAGCCTGACGGTGCCGTTGCACAACGCCTGGGTCGATTCCGCTGTGGCGTGGCAAAAAGCCCACTATCCGAAGATGCAACTGGTGGCGGATAAGTTCGGCGTTGGTGAATCGCTGGATGATTCCATCCGTACCACTAACGAGCTGATGTCTAAATACCCTGATCTGAAAGGTATTCTCGCGTTTGGTTCGCAGGGGCCGATCGGAGCCGGACGTGCGGTTATGGCGCGCAACAAGATTGACCAGATCTGCGTTCTCGGTTCATTTAGCCCCGGTCAGGGCCAGTCGCTGGTTAACCGTGGCGCTATCAAGGGCGGCTATATCTGGAACCCGATGACGGCGGGCGAGGTGTTCGTGCGTCTGGCGGATA
Organism: Dickeya oryzae; assembly: GCF_020406815.2. Taxonomy (NCBI): domain Bacteria; kingdom Pseudomonadati; phylum Pseudomonadota; class Gammaproteobacteria; order Enterobacterales; family Pectobacteriaceae; genus Dickeya; species Dickeya oryzae. Next base: position 4,206,449 of record NZ_CP162670.1, on the reverse strand, counting down.
TGCTCCAGAAGAAAGAAGCCATTACCGACGGTATGACTATCGAAGGGCTGGGCAAGGTGAAGGTGGATAGCCAGACCCACACCATCCTCGGTAACACCACCGAGAGCCTGGATAAAGCCAACCTGCCAAAACTGGTCAAGATGGGGCTGTAAGCGATGAACGCGGCGGAACCACAGACGCTGATTGCGCTGGATAACCTGTCGAAAACCTTCGGCGGCAACCGGGCGTTGAGCGATATCTCGCTGTCGCTGATGGCAGGCGAGGTGCACTGTCTGGCCGGCACCAATGGCTGTGGCAAGAGTACGTTGATCAAGGTGATATCCGGGGTGCATGCCCCGGATAGTGGCAGCCGTATCCGGCTGGGGGAAGGCGACGTTCTCGGTCGCCTGACCGCCCGGCAGGCACGTGATTTCGGCATTCAGGTGATCTATCAGGATCTGTCGCTGTTTCCCAACCTGAGCGTGGCGGAGAACATTGCCTTCGAGCACAACCTGAACGGGCTGTTCGGCTGGTACAGCGCCCGCCGGGTGAGGGAAACCGCACAGCGGATCATCAGCGAATTGCAGTTCGACCTGAAGCTGGATGCCACGGTGTCGACGTTGTCTATCGCGCAGCGTCAGCAGGTGGCGATTTGCCGGGCGCTGGTGGCGGAGGCTCGGCTGGTTGTCATGGACGAGCCGACCGCGTCGCTGACCCGCACCGAAGTCAACCAATTGCTGCGCACCGTGCGCTATCTGAAAGACAAAAACATCTGCGTGGTGTTCGTCAGCCACCGGCTGGATGAGGTGCTGGAGATCTCTGACCGGGTGACGGTGATCCGCGATGGCCGTAAGGTCGGTACCTGGCCTGCCAGTGACATGGACGGCAGCAGGCTGACCGAGCTGATGACCGGCCTGACGCTCGACTACCACCTGAAAACGCCTACCGGTGATCCAGATCGCATCTTGCTGGAAGTCGAGCGACTGAGCCGTGCCGGGCAGTACCACGACGTCAGCTTCCGTTTGCATCAGGGGGAGGTGTTAGGGTTGTGCGGGCTGTTGGGATCCGGGCGTACCGAGCTGGCGTTGTCGCTGTTCGGCATGACCCAGCCTGATAGCGGCAAAATCTGGCTCGATAGCAAACCGGTGCGCTTTCGCCACCATGAAGACGCCATCAAATCTGGTATTGGCTATGTCTCGGAAGACCGGCTGACACTGGGGTTGATCCAACAGCAATCGGTGGCGGACAACATGGTGTTGACCATCCTCGACCAACTGCGCAACCGCTTCCATCTGATCGACGAGTACCGCAAGAACAAGGTGATCCTGCGGTGGATCCAGCAATTGGGCGTGCGGGTGGCGGATCCAGAGCAGGCGATCTCCACGTTGTCTGGCGGCAACCAGCAAAAGATCGTGCTGGCGAAGTGGGTGCTGACCCAGCCGCGGATCCTGATCCTCGACTCGCCCACCGTTGGGGTGGATGTGGGGGCCAAAGCCAGCATTTATCAGTTGATCCACCAACTGGCCCGCGAGGGGCTTTCCATCATCCTGATTTCCGACGAAGTGCCGGAGGTCTACTACAACTGCGACCGGGTGCTGCATTTTCAGGATGGCACTGTTCATGCCGAATACCGGCCGCACGATATCGCGCAGCAGCAACTGGCGGAGGTGATCAATGCCTGATGTATCCTGGTTGAAACCGCAGTCGAGCCAGGGCTGGCTGGCCTGGGTGCTGCTGTTTTTCGTGGTGTTTTTCTCGCTTACCAGCGACCAGTTCCTGACGTGGCAAAACCTGCTCGATCTGGCGGATACCTATGCCGTTACCGGTATTTTTGCGCTGGGGTTGTTCGTGGTGCTGGTGACCGGTGGCATCGACATTTCTTTCGCGGCGGTGGCCTCGGTAACGCAATACCTGATCGCGTCGCTGTTCGTGAATGCCGGTCTTGATAACCCGGTGGTCAGCATCGGGCTGGCGGTGCTGTGCGGCGCGCTGCTCGGCATGATCAACGCGGTGTTGATCTACTCGCTGCGTATCGTGTCGATCATCATCACCATCAGTATGCAGTCGCTGCTGTTTGGCTTGCTGATGTGGCTGACCAACGGCCACAGCCTCTACAGCCTGCCTGACTGGTGGGTGACGCTGCGCAGCGTGCTGCCGTTTACCGTCAACGGCCAGAGCTACCAGATAGGCCTGCCATTAACGCTGATGCTGGTGATCGCGCTGTTCACCTGGATTCTGCTTAACAAAACCCACCTTGGCCGCCAGTTATACGCCACGGGCGGCGATCAGGAATCGGCGCGGCGCATCGGCATTCGTGTTGGGTTGATCCACCTGTTGGCTTACGGCTACCTCGGCGTGATGGCGGCAGTCGGCGGGCTGGTGCAGGTCTACCGCGTCGGCGAGGTGGTGCCGAACGCGCTGGTCGGTGGCGAACTGGACGTGCTGGCGGCCACGGTGCTTGGCGGTGCCAGCCTGATGGGCGGCAAAGGCACCGTCACTGGCACGCTGATGGGCGTGTTTCTGATAGCCATCCTCAAGAACGGCCTCAATCTGATTGGCGTCTCCAGCTACTTCATGAACATCGTGATTGGCGCGGTGATCATGCTGGCGATAACCGTTACCCACTACAAGAAACGGAAGGAAACCGATGTCAGTTTTACCTGAACGACAGGCGTATTCCGCCATCAATACCGTTGCCCGGTTACGTGCTGCCGTCCGTCGTGCGGGTGGTGCGCACCCTGGTCTGTTGCTGTTGATAGCCATCGCGGTTGCGGCTTTTACGCTGGCACTGCCGGGACGCTTTCTCACCGATTCGACCTTCATGAGCATGGCGTTCCAGTTGCCAGAATTGGGGCTGTTCACGCTGGCGATGTTCGTCGCCATCCTGAGTGGTGGCCTGAATCTGTGCATTATTGCCACCGCCAACCTCACCAGTTTGTTTATCGCCTGGGTGTTGCTGAGTTATTTGCCGCCCGGTGCGGGCACGGCGCTGCAACTGTTGTGGCTGGGCATCGGGGTGCTGGGCGCGGTGGCGATCGCGGTGCTGATTGGGGTGATTACCGGGCTGATGGTCACCAAAGTGGGCGCGCACCCGATTCTGGTGACGCTGGCGACCATGATGACGGTCAACGGCATCGGCATCTGGCTGACGCGCGGCGCGGCGGTGAGCGGCATGCCGGAGGTGGTGCGTACACTGGGCTCCGGCACCTTGCTCGGCGTACCGCTGCCGCTCTACCTGTTCTTGCTAGCGGCGGCGGCGATGGCGTTGTTTCTCGGTAAAACCCGTGCCGGTAAATGCATTTACATGGGCGGCAGTAACATCAACGCCACCTGGTTTAGCGGTATCAACACCCACCGCATGCTGGTGCTGGTGTACGTCATCTCCAGCCTGTTATGCGTACTGGCCGGGCTGGTGATGATGGCGCGTTTTAACTCGGCGCGTATCGGCTACGGCGATTCTTACCTGCTGCTGACGGTGCTGGCGATCATTCTTGGTGGTGCCGACCCTAACGGCGGTTTTGGCCGGGTCACCGGCGTGGTGCTGGCGCTGGTGGTATTACAGATCCTCTCCACCGGGTTCAACCTGCTGAATATTAGCCAGCATTTCAGCCTGGCGATGTGGGGCGCGGTACTCATCGTGGTGTTGTCGCTCAAATTTTTCAAAAACCAGTACCTCCATTACCGGGCTGTGCGCCGCAGTGTGCAACAGGCCCACCAGTCACCGTTAAACGATAAAAAGGACGTCTGATGCGTACTCAACTCTCTCCTTCTCTGATGTGTATGAATCTCATGGAGATTAAGCAGCAACTGGCGGTGCTGGATTCGCGGGCCGATTTTCTGCACGTGGACATCATGGACGGGCACTACGTCAAGAACATCACCCTGTCGCCGTTTTTTATTGAACAGATCCGGCCATTTACCCGCGTGGCGATCGACGTACACCTGATGGTGGAGTCGCCGACCGATTTTATCGACGCGGTAGCGAAAGCCGGTGCAGACGTTATCTGCCCACACGCCGAAACCATCAACCGCGACGCGTTCCGGGTCATCAACCAGATCCGCGCGCTCAATCGTAAGGTGGGCGTGGTGCTTAACCCGGCGACACCGGTATCGTATATCCATCACTACATCCACCTGCTGGATAAGATAACCGTGATGACGGTGGACCCCGGTTACGCCGGTCAGCCATTTATTCCTGAAATGGTGCGCAAAATCGAGGAACTGCGTGATCTGAAAGCCCGACACGGCTACCGCTATCTGATAGAGGTTGACGGCTCCTGCAACCAGCGGACGTACGGTACGTTGCTGGCGGCGGGCGCTGAGGTGCTGATTGTCGGGTCTTCCGGGTTGTTCGGCCTGCATGGGCAACTGGAACAGGCGTGGGACCTGATGCAAGGCCACATCGCGCAGGCGAAGGGCGCGCTAAGCGAGTCCGTGTGATGACTGGCTGGTTGGGTGTGGATATTGGCGGTACCAGCACCCGGTTGCTGGTGATGGATGCACAGCGGCGCTGGTCGGGGTTTCACAAAGTGCCGACCGCCAGTTGGGCCCGCGAGCCGGATGCGCTCGGCGCACTGGCGCAGGTGTTGCACCCGGTGCTGGCGGCGGCGAGCTGTGCCATCGGCGGGGTGATGCTGGGGTTGCCGGGTATCCTCAGTCATGACCGCCAGCAGGTGGTGTCGCTGCCGTTTATTCCTGCATTGGATGGTCAGCCCGTCGCACGCCAACTGGCGGAGCGGGTCGGCGTGCCGGTGGCGATGGATAAAGACGTCAACCACCTGATGCTGTGGGATTTACTGCAACTGGAGAGCCTGCCGCAACACGCCGTCGGGATATACCTTGGCACCGGTTTAGGCAACAGCCTGTGGATCAACGGCCAGTTTTACCACGGCCAGCACGGTGGCTCCGGCGAGCTGGGGCACATCCCGTGGCCGGATAATCCGCAGGCTTGCCCGTGTGGCAATGCAGGGTGTGTGGAAACCATCACCAGCGGCCATTGGCTTAGCCAGTGGGCGCAGACCCACTGCCCACAGACCCCGCTTGCTACGCTGTTTTCGGCGCAACGCGATCACCCGGACTTGTGCGCTTTTATCGACCGGCTGGCGCAAGCCATTGCGACGGAAATGAACATTCTGGACCCGGAGTACCTGATTTTGGGTGGCGGCGTACTGTCGATGGCGGACTTTCCGCTACAACAGCTCCGGTCACGGCTCATGCAGCATTTGCGTCCGCCGGTCACCCGACATGGGCTGAAACTGGTGGTGAGCGCCGCCACCGATCACACCGGGTGTCGCGGTGCCTGTCTGGCGGCAGAGCGGTATTTCGGGAAATAACGGCGTGCGGGTGGCGTGTCGCAGCAAGATGGTGTGGAAGAACGATCAACGGGAGAAGCGGTATGAAAGGCAAAGTGTGCGTGTTTGGCTCGTTCAATCTGGATATCGTTTCGCATATGCAGCGCTTCCCGGCACCCGGCGAGTCGTTGATTGCTCAGCACAGCATGATGGGGCCGGGTGGTAAAGGGGCGAATCAGGCGATGGCGGCGATGCGGGCAGGCGCACGGGTGCACTATATCGGCAAGGTCGGGCGGGATGACTTTGGTTCTTACGCCCGCCGCCATCTGGAGCACAGCGGTTTTGACGCTATCACCCTGTTTACCTGTAAGGAAAAACCGACCGGCAACGCGCTGATTTACGTGGCGGGTGATGACGCCGAAAACATGATTTCGGTCTACCCTGGCGCAAACCTGACGGTGACAGCGGCTGAAGTCGCCCGTTGTCGACCGACGGTGGCGGCGGCTGACATCCTGTTGATGCAACTGGAAAATAATCTGAATGCTATCCAGCGGATGATGGATACCGCACGTGAAGCGGGCACTTACGTCATTGTCAACCCGGCACCGTGGCAGAAGGTCAGCAACGCGTTCTTGCGCCACGTCGATTTGCTCACCCCCAATAGTACGGAAGCCACCCAGCTCACCGGTGTGGCCGTCAGTGACTGGGATAGCGCCGAACGTGCCGCCGAGGTGCTGCACGATAAAGGGGTGGCAAAACTGATGATTACGCTGGGTACTCAGGGCGCGCTCTTGTCTACCGGCGATAGTCTGGCACGTATTCCGGTTTTCCCGGCACAGCCGAAAGACACCACCGGTGCCGGGGATGCCTTTAATGGCGCACTGGCAGCCCGGCTGGCGGCGGGGGAAACCTTAGCCGAGGCGGCCCTGTTTGCCAGTGCCTATGCGGCTGTCTGCGTGGAGCGGGAGGGGGCGGCCAATGCCATGCCGCTTTATGCGGATGCGCAAGCGCGGCTACAGGCCTGGCCGACGAAGCGTATCGAGTGGCTGCGCGGTGACGCGAGCGCATCGGGTCGCGTTATCACTGGTACAGAAAGCGGCATAGCTGAAACGCCATAAAAATCATGTAGCAGCCGATCAGAGAGTCAATGATGCGCCAGGTGACGGGCCGGGCGAAATAACGCGAGCAGGCCGCGGCCGTGTAGCCGATGGTATAAAACCAGAGCAACGAGGCGCTGACCGTCCCGGCCAGATAAAACGGCTTCAGGTCAGGGGCGATGCCGGAAGAAATCCCGCCGATAATCACCACCGTATCCAGATAGACATGCGGGTTTAGCAGGCTGACCGCCAGAGTGGCGCTGATCACCGTGCGTCGGCGCAGACCATCCGCTGGCGCGGTAACTGTCAGTTGGTGATTACCGCGCCAGGCGCTTTTCAGCGCGTTATAGCCATACCACAGCAGAAACAGCACCCCGGCGAGCGTCAGCGTGGTGATAGCCGGTTTACTGTCGTTAATGATTTTCCCCAGGCCCAGCACGCCGAGCGTCATCAGCACCAGGTCGCATAAAAAACACACTGTACTGACCCAAAACACATGCTCCCGACGCATCCCCTGACGTAATACAAAGGAATTTTGCGCGCCGATCGCGACGATCAAACCAGCACCGGTCATCAAACCGGTAATAAAAACAGGTAACGGCATGGCTTCTCTTTCATCACAGATAAATCAAATAATAACAATAGGTTGAGCGGCATAGCCGCCCAATCCTGTACTCGAGGGGGATAATGGATAACTTTCGGCGATAAGGCCAATGAATAGATTTAATCTGTAATTAGTATTTTTAATGGCAGGAGACTATAACCATGATAATAATGAATGTCTGAGCGTTCTTATGAACGCTGATCCTTTAGATGATGTAGCCCGGATATGTTTATTTCAGCAGAGTAATCTCCTGCACAAACCCATTCTTCTATACGTTCAGAAATATCCTGTTCTGAAAGTTTATATCGGCCACGAATGGCACATTCCCATATAAGTAAAATGCTCCATCCATCGGAAATTAATTTCTGATTATTCTCTTTGTCTCTTGTGACGTTTTGATTTATTTTTTTTAACCAGAACTCGGTTCTGGTTGCGGGAACTTTGAAAAGATGACAATTATGATGATGCCAGAAGCAGCCATGAGTAAAAATGACTTTTCTATATTCATCGATGACAAAGTCAGGTTTTCCTGGCATATTTTTTACCTGGGTTCGAAATTCGAACCCAAGTTGATCGAGTATGCTGGAGATTTTTAATTCAATGGCTGTGTCATGATTACCGATCGCTTTCATGTTTTTTCTGCGAATCTCTGGTTTATGCACATCAGCCATGATTTATTAAATCTCCTTTTTTTCTTTAACTTTTATAGCCTTTTCGATATATGGTTTTAGCAGTTTAGCTACAGCCGAGAACACGGGGACAACAACAGAATTACCGAATTGACGATATGCCTGCGTATCAGATACAGGGATTTTAAATTCAGCCTGTCCAGGTTCCTCAAAACCCATGAGACGAGCACACTCCCTTGGGGTTAAACGACGGGGACGTTTTTCCTGATTCAGACTGTTATCGAAATCTTTTTCGCCCAGGTCTTTATCCCATCCTCTGTCTATGAGAATTTCTGAACCGTCTTTGTGGTAACGTGCTGATAATGTTCGTGTTGTACTATCCTGTTCGTTAGGATTTACAAGGCCGAAACCAAAACCGTTTCCTTTAGCCTGATGTTTTTTTGCATAGTTATAGAGATATTTCCATAGCAATGGCGTTAGTATATATTTTTTATCTATGTCATCGTCTAATAACCCAGATAACGTGGGTCTGTTCTCCGGTATATATTTTTTAATATATTTTAATGTGAAATCATGATGAATATTAAGATCTTTTCTAAATCCAACTAATACAATACGTTCTCTGTGTTGAGGAAGAAAGTGTTTTCCATCAATGATCTTAGGATCATCAGAGCCAACATGCCCTGAGTCAGCGACAACATAACCGAGCTCGTCCAGCGTTTCCATGATAATGCGGAATGTTTTTCCTTTGTCATGACTCTTTAAGTTTTTTACATTTTCAAGCAGGAATATCGCTGGTTTTTTAGACGCAATGATGCGGGCAACATCAAAAAAGAGTGTGCCTTGTGTTTCGCATTCGAACCCGTGCGCTCTGCCCAGTGAATTTTTTTTCGACACACCCGCGAGAGAAAACGGCTGACATGGGAATCCGGCCAGAAGAACATCATGGTCAGGGATTTTCTGATCTATGTTTTTATAGGCTTGTTGTTCGCTTATCGTTTGATCATTACTTAATGTGATCTCACGGATATCTTCATTAAATATATGGTTTTCCGGGTTGCAGAACCAGTTTGCTTTGTAAGTCCTTACTGCCTCTTTGTTCCATTCGCTGGTAAAGACACACTCTCCTCCAATCTCTTCAAAGCCTTTTCTGATACCGCCAATGCCAGCGAAGAGATCGATAAAACGGAAACGATAATGCGGGTGGCACGCAGGAGGAGATGGCAGTAGCTCCCTCAGTTTTATCACCTCTGCACTTGTAAATGGTTTTGGTGCTGCTTTACCGTTCAACCATCGATTCAATGTTTCTCTGGTCCAGTCGTTATGGCCCACGGAGCGCAGAACTGATGCTATATATTTTTGGTCATATATTTCAACAAGATGGCTGATTAGCGTTTTATCTTCTTGAAGTTTTTTTATCTGATCACGCTCGTTTTTTTCAAGGAGTAGTTCTTGTGTAACCAATTCCAGCTGACTCATAACATTATGCCGTTTTAAAAGGGAATCTTGTGTGACAGCTTATCACTCAATTGACCCAGAGGGAAGGTCGTTAGGTGTATGGATATACAGTTTTGGATGTTGTTATGGCAAAATTCTGAAAGATGTGCAGTAATAACAAAGTTTATGTGAAATAGTACGCAATTTAAAAATATTCAATGTATTAAATACACAGTCATTGCATAATGAATAGCGTAATTACTTCTTAAAAGGTTTTATTATGGATAAAAAAATAAATATATTATCTGATTTGATGATAAAAAACGGCGCTAAAAGAATTATTATAAAACGTTTATCTAATAATGATAACTCAAAACAGCAAATATATCTGGGTTCTGACTTTGGTGTTATAAAAAGCCTTCCTATTGGTAATATAGTTAGTTGCGGCATGTCTAAAAAAGGTGCAATATTTAAGGCTCCGATTGATTGGTTTTGGTTCTCATTTGATGGTTATAAAGAGCAAGCTAATGGAGCTCAGGTTATTTTATATCCTAAATATCCCGAAATTAGATTATCTGGTATTATAAAAGGTTGTTCTATAGCGCCATCTCATCTTCTTAAACCTCCGACAAAAGAAGAGAGAGAAGAAAGAATGGGGGTTAGCCGTTATCTCATTATAGGTATTAGTGATGGAGCCGTGTTTTCTTATATTAGCTCATGGGGAGATGAGCTTTCCTGTGAAATAGATTCGCTTGCAGAAAGTAAGAAAATTGAGCCCGTTTTTTCTGTTTTCTATGAGTATTATCATGAGCTGGAAAATAGTAAAGAAGTTCTTTTGAGAAAACTGAGAGAAATTCATGATCTTGGATTTGTAGCATCCCAGCGCTTAAATAAAAAAGGAGAGATTATTGCCTACAAAGCAAAGAATGGTGCGGGGTTTACTTTGGAGAGTTTGTTTAATATAAAACCGAATGGTAGCTCTGAGCCAGATTTTATGGGGTGGGAACTAAAAGCTCATAGTGGTAGTGTCGTCACATTAATGACCCCTGAGCCGGATACTGGATTGTATGTGGAAGATATTCATAACTTTATGAATCATTATCATACTAACCAGAAAACAGATCGTATTGATTTTGCCAGTATACATAGAATGTCTGTTTATAATGAGAAAACAGGGCTTATGTTGAATCTGGAGGGATATGATTTTAGAAAAAAAGAAATTACTGATCCTGACGGTGGATTATTCCTGCGGAATCATGATGGCAAGATTGCTGCAGGATGGAGCTTCAGTAAAATTCTTGATCACTGGAAAAGAAAACATAGCAAAACATGTTTTGTTCACTATCGTGTAAAAAAGGATGAACATCCTTCTTATCTTTTTGGCCCTCAGATAACTCTTGCCGATGGGAGTGATATAAAAAAATTTATGTCAGCATTGTCTGCAAGTAAAGTTTATTACGATCCCGCTGTTAATATCAAATATAACAATGAAAAGACAAAGATAAAAAAACGGAATCAGTTCAGAATGAAATGGAAAGATGTGGGGGAGGTTTATGACGACATCAAGGATTTAATGATTCCTGATATCGACTAAGTGATTGTGGCGAAGAGCAGCAGTACGGAGCACGATTTGCCGAGTGCTTCAATTGCGCCTGCCAGCCAAACCCAGTAGGGTAACAGGTACAAAAAACGTGCGGCGGATAGCCTGCCGTGCCTGCCACGCTTTTCATCTTCGGGTATAACTTTGAACGCTGTTGTCACTTCTCAGGGTTCGGGATCCGTTACTGACGGATTACCGATGCCGGCGCGTCTCGGCGCCATTTTCGCGATTGCATGCGGTATTTCCATGGCGGTGCTGGATGGCGCGATCGTCAACGTAGCGCTGCCGACCATCGCGGGTGATTTCAACACCAGTCCGGCTTCTTCTATCTGGATCGTTAACGCGTATCAACTGGCCGTCACCATGACGCTGCTGTCGCTGTCGTCGCTGGGCGATATCGTCGGTTACCGTCGGGTGTATCTGGTGGGGTTGGTGCTGTTTACGCTGATGTCGTTTGTCTGTGCGATGTCCGATTCACTGGCAACGCTGACGCTGGCGCGTATTCTGCAAGGGCTGGCGGCGGCCGCGCTGATGAGCGTCAACACGGCGTTGATCCGGCTTATCTACCCCAGAGATAGACTGGGGCGGGGTATGGCGATCAACTCGCTGGTGGTGGCGGTGTCCACCGCTGCCGGGCCGACCATCGCCGCCGGGATTCTGGGGGTGGCGTCGTGGCAGTGGTTGTTTGCCATTAATGTGCCGTTCGGCGTGGTGGCCATGATACTGGGCTGGCGTTTCCTGCCGCGTAACGATGGCATGAGAACACAGCGCTTCGATACCCCAAGCGCGGTACTGAATGCGCTGACCTTCGGGCTGTTTTTCGTGGCGTTGGGGGGCTTTGCCCACCAACAGAATAGCTGGCTGGTGCTGGGCGAATTGTTGCTGACCTTGCTGGTCGGCGGCTATTTTTTCCGTCGTCAACTGCGCCAGCCTTATCCGCTGTTGCCGGTGGATCTGCTGCGTATTCCGGTGTTTGCGTTGTCGATGGGCACGTCGGTCAGTTCGTTCTGCGCCCAGATGCTGGCGATGGTATCGCTGCCGTTCTATTTCCAGAGTGCATTGGGGATGAATGAAATCGAGACCGGTTTGCTGCTGACACCCTGGCCGTTGGCGATCATGGCGGTGGCACCGCTGGCGGGGCGCTTGATTGAGCGTTTTAACGCTGGGATTTTGTGTACCATCGGGCTGGCGCTGTTCGCGCTGGGGCTGTTTTCTCTGGCCTGGTTACCGGCGAAGCCTGGCTATCTGGAGATCTGTCTGCGCATGATGTTGTGCGGCATTGGGTTTGGGCTATTCCAGTCGCCGAATAATCACACCATCATCAGCGCGGCACCACGTCATCGCAGCGGTGGTGCCAGCGGTATGTTGGGCACAGCCCGACTGGTGGGGCAGACCACCGGCGCAGCGCTGGTGGCACTGATGTTTAACCTGTTCGGCGGGCTAGGGACCCATGCGGCGTTGATGACGGCCGGTACTTTTGCGACGCTGGCCGCCATTGTCAGCGGGCAGCGGATTTCGCGTCTGAAAACGGACTAGTCAGGTTATTGCCTGATGGCGGGCAGGCGTTGAAACGACGGCAACGCGCAGAGGCGTTGCGTCAGCTGATGCGCCTGCTGCGCGCTCACCAGATTGGTGAACCCAAGCAGTAATCCTTCCTCGTGGCCTGGCTGTCGCCGCCAGTGGCTCAGTGCCTGAATGGATAACCCGGCACTGACCGCTTCTGCCGCGATATCCGCATCGTGTGCGCTGCCCGGCGGCAGGCGGGCCAGCAGGTGCATGCCGCCCGCACTGGTGTGAAGCTGCAAACGGTGGTCGGCAAGCGTGGTGAGTGCGTCTTGTAGATAACGGCGACGCTCAGCGTAGAGTGTGCGCATTTTTCTGATGTGTCGGGCGAAATACCCACGCTCCATAAAATCGGCGGCGGTGGCTTGTGGCAGGATAAACCCGTTACTGTGCAGGAGGGCGGCCGTTTGCCGAAAGACCCTGAGCTGTGCCTGTGGCACCACCAGATAAGCCAGCCTGAGACCGGGGAAAAACACCTTACTGAAGGTGCCGGTGTAAATAACCCGCTCGTCGCTATCCAGACTTTTGAGTGCCGGCAGTGGCCGACCGTGATAGCGGAATTCACTGTCGTAATCATCTTCGATAATCCACGCCTCCCGGCGAGCCGCCCACGCCAGCAACGCCAGACGCCGCGGCAACGAGAGCGCAACGCCAAGCGGGCTTTGGTGGGTTGGCGTGACAACGGCGAAGCGAGCGTGCCCTGCGCATTGTTCGCCTGCGGCCACATCGAGCCCCTCTTCATCCACCGATACCGGAGCCAGTTGCATACCCGCATGCAGCAGAAAGCGCCGCGCCAGCGGGTAGCCGGGGTCTTCATACCAACCCAGATCGCCGGGTGTGAACAGCGATCGACAGATCAAATCCAGCGAGCAGTGATACCCGGCGGTGATAAAAACCTGATGCTCTGAGCAGGCGATACCGCGCGAGACGCCGAGATAGGCGGCAATCGCACGGCGTAACGGCAGGTATCCCTGTGGGTCAGGGTAGGCCAGCGCCTCACCGGACAGCGTTCGCAGGCATTGTCCTGTCAGTCGGTTCCAGGTTTTGCGTGGAAAGGCATCCAACGCGGGTAATCCCAACTGGAACGGCAGAATCGCCGGGGGCGGCGGTTCGGGTTGCTGTCGGGACGGCGACGGGGTGACGGGGGGATGACCCGGCGTCAGGTTGGTCAACCCGGGGGAAACGATCGTCCCTGCCGGACCCCGCGGCAACAGGTAACCTTCGCTGGTGAGTCTCTGATAGGCCGTTTCCACCGTGCCGCGTGCCAGATTCAGCTCGCTGGCGAGGCTGCGTACCGAGGGAACACGCTCGCCGGGGCGCAATTGCCCGGAGGCGATGGCATCGCGGATCCGCTGGTAAAGCTGTTGATGGAGTGGCGTGGACGGTGCTGACGAAAACGGTCTGGTCAGAAAATCCATCGGCTATGTCCTTATCAAAATGACATTTCTTGCCCCTGTTGAGTAGGCCATTGTCGGCCTACAGTAACCCGCATTGCAACCCTCTTCATGGCGTAAGGATCGAAATGATGGCTGACATTCATCTGGCATGGGCCACGAGTCAGGCGGAGCAACGGGCGTGTTTTAGTCTGATGCAGGCCTTGCGACCGCATTTAACCGACAGCGAGCAATTTGTTCGTCAGGTGCAACGGCAGGCACAGCATGGCTACCAGTTGCTGGTCGCCTGGCAGGCCGATGTTGCGCTTGGGCTGGCTGGGTACCGGGTGCAGGAAAATCTGGTGTATGGGCGCTTTCTGTACGTTGATGACCTGGTATGCCGGGACGAGGTGCGCGGGCAGGGCATTGGCGATCGGCTGATGCAGGCGATGTATCAGGAAGCGGCACGCGAACAGTGTGCCCAACTGGTGCTGGATTCTGCGTTATCCAATGCGTTAGCCCACCGTTTCTATTTTCGTCAGGGGCTGTTGGCGCGAGCCCTACGTTTTAACGCGCCGATCCACAGTGGAGAAACACGATGAGTACATTACGTTTGCCGTATGCCACGCTGTCACCTGAAGCCTACCAGGGGCTGTTGACGACCAAAAAAGCGCTGGAGAAAAGCACGCTCGGTCTTGAACTGATCGAACTGGTTTATTTACGCATTTCGCAAATCAACGGCTGTGCCTTTTGTTTAAACATGCACGCAGGATGGTTGCGGCGTACAGGCGTTAGCAATGAAAAAGTGGATAGTCTGGCAGGGTGGCGGGTGTGTTCGTTATACAGCCCGCGTGAGCAGGCCGCGCTGGCGTGGACGGAATCACTGGTCGACGTGGCGCAGACCCATGCACCGGATGCGGATTTCGCACCGCTGCGCGACCACTTCACCGAGGCGGAGATCGCCGATCTTTGCTTTGCCATCGCCCTGATGAGCGCGTTCAATCGGCTGGCTATCGGAGCACGCCAGTAGCCAGCGTACCACCGGGGGGGCGCGTGCATCCCGGTGGCAAGCCTCTGGTTGTCTGTGAAAGCGATTCCTGCGACCTGATGCTGCCGGTATCAGCTTGCCACCATCACCGTGACCCCCAGCGCTTCGAAGGCGTTGACGGCCTCCTGGCTGATGCCGGCATCGGTGATCAGGTAGTGGATGTTGCTCCAGTCGCACGGCAGGGCAAACATCGATACTTTGCCTATCTTGCTGGAGTCCGCCACCACATACACCGTTTTGGCGGAGCGGATCATCGCGCTTTTGACCTTGATGTCGGTTTCGCTGGGAAAGCTCAGCCCCATTCGCGGGGAGATGGCGGCGGTGGCGAGGAACAGTTTTTCGGCCAGCACGTTTTCGAAAAAGCTGGCGGCCTTTTCACCCGAGGTGGAGAGCGTTGGAAACTTAAAGGTGCCGCCGGTGAGCAGGATATTGATGCCGGGTTCGCCGCCCAGTTTGAGCGCGATATTGACCGCCGTGGTAATCACCGACAGCCGGTGAATCGCCGTCATGTGTTCGACGATAGCGGTGGTGGTGGTACCGGAATCGAAAATCACCGTGTCGCCGTTTTCTATCTGCGTGGCAGCCAGCCGACCAATGGCGTCTTTCTCTGCCAGATTGATCTGCCGTTCCAGCAGCAAGGCACCGGTATTCTGCTTGCCGGTCACCAGCGTGGCACCGCCGTAATAACGTTGAACGTAACCCTCTTTTTGTAATTCGCGCAGATCGGTGCGGATCGTGGCTTCGGTCAGTCCGAAGGTTTCGGTCAACATTTTCACGGTGACGGTGCCGTCTTCGCGCACCATCTCCAGAATTTTCTCCCTGCGTTGCTGCATATCCGCCAGTTGTTCACTTTTGCTTTTCAATCGAAACTCTCCTGTACCGAAACCGGTGACGATATTCCGTCGTCAACCCGCTAATTGACATCAAGTTTACCCTTCACCTGCATTTAATGCGAGGTGAAGGCGGCGAAAAAGCATGGACATTTTCGCTGATCCTGCCATGCGATCCTCCAGTTCTTGCGCTGTTTACGCCCGCAGTGTGGTGTTGATAGCGGATCGTTGCTCTCTGTGGGTGGTTTTATTTTGTTCTGCTTTTGTTTGATATTTGATCTCGTCCACAGAATAGGCTAAATAGAGGGTGTATGTTTTCGATCGAAAATCAATTGAAAGTGATCGGGAGCGATTCGTCAGCGATCAGGAGGTATAGGGTGGACGTACAGACAATCAGACAGACAGCGCGACAAGCCCGGCGCTATGTGTTGCAGATGAATCATCGGGCGGGCAAAGGGCACACCGGCGCGGACCTGTCGGAGGTGGATATTATCTGCACCCTGTTTATGGCGGTGATGGATCGTTCGCAGGCGCGGCCGAATCAGGATCGTTTCATTTTGTCGAAAGGCCACGGCGCAGGCGGGCTGTATTGCAGCGCCGCGGCGATGGGGCTGATCGACCCGGCGATACTGGATCAGTTTATGGGTGACGACACGCTGCTGGCGGGCCATCCGATTCACCAGAAACTGCCGGATCTGGTGGAGATTAACTCCGGGGCGTTGGGGCATGGGTTGTCGATCGGTGCCGGGCTGGCGCTGGGTAACAAACTGGCAAGCTGTGCGCATCGTCGCGTCTTTGTGCTGATGGGCGACGGTGAACTGGCGGAAGGCTCTAACTGGGAAGCGGCGATGGCCGCCAGCAAATTCCGGCTGGATAACCTGGTCGCCATTGTCGATCGAAACCGTCTGCAACTGGCGGGCAAAACCGAAGACATCATGCCGCTGGAGCCGCTGGCAGATAAATGGCGCGCCTTTGGTTTTGAGGTGGTCGAGTGCGACGGCCATGACCCGGCGGCCATCATCGACGCGGTAAACGCACCAACCGTTGGCAAGCCGCGGGTGATCCTCGCCAATACCGAAAAAGGGCACGGCATTTCGTTTATGGCGAACGTACCGGCCTGGCACCACGCGGTGCCGAATGATCAACAGCTGGCGCAGGGGCTGGCGGAGCTGGAGGAGTGATGATGCAAGACTTACGTGATGCCGTAGTCGCCACGCTGCTCGAAGAGCAAAACGCAGGCGCTAATCTGTGCGTTGTGGTGGCGGATTCCACCTCCACGTCGAAAATCGCACCGTTCGAGAAAGCCTTCCCTGAACGGGTGGTGAACGTCGGGATTGCCGAGCAAAACATGGTCGGGATGGCGACGGGTCTGTCGCTGAGCGGCCCGACGGTCTTTACCGCTAATGCAGCACCGTTCCTGCTGGCACGTTCTAACGAACAGGTGAAGAACGATATCTGTTATACCGACGCTAACGTCAAAATGCTGGGGCTGAACGCCGGGTTCGCCTACGGCCCACTGGGAGCGACCCACCACTGTATGAACGATATCGCGATTGCCCGTTCGTTCGGCAATTTGCAGATTTTCGCGCCCGCAGATGCGGTGCAGGCCAGTGCGGTCGCGCGTTATGCCATTCATCATCGTGGGCCGGTGTACATCCGCATGGACAGCGACAAAGTGCCGGTGCTGCATGCGCCTGGCTGGTCGCTGACGCCGGGCAAACCGGAAGTGGTGCAGCAAGGGAGTGACGTGGTGGTGTTTTGCCTCGGCACTCTTGTCCATGAAGCGCTGGCCGCCGCGACGGATGCCACCATCGTATCCTTACCTTCATTGTGGCCTTTAGATGAAATATCACTGTTGGAAATTATTAGTGAGCACCGGTATGTGATCTCGATGGAAGAACACGTACTCAGTGGTGGCCTTGGCAGCATCATTGGTGAATTGTTGCATAAACACCATGCGCGGCAGCGCTTCACCGCACTGGGTGTCCCACCTTATGAATTTACTCATAGCAGCAGCCGCAGCGCCTTGCGTCGTCAGTTTCATATCGACGCCGCCGGACTGCGCTTAACCCTGGAACAGCTTGCGTTACGCACCATTGCCTGAGGAGAACAACCTGATGAGTCATGACAACGAGTATGACGTGAATTTGCGTTATGGCGTGGATACCGGGCTCAGCCTGAACGACAAGGTGGCGGTGGTCACCGGTGGGCTGGGCGGTATCGCCATGGCGAGCAACGAAATGCTGCTGGAAAAAGGTGCGCGTCTGGCGCTGCTGTATCCCGCGTTTGAGCGTGACAAAGCGGCGCAGGCTGCCGAGCAGTTTGACCCGGCACGGGTGCTGCTGGTCGAGTGCGACGTCACCGCGCCCGCCGACGTGGAAAACGCGTTTGCCACCGTCGCGGCGCACTACGGCCAGATAGACATCCTGGTCAATTGCGCCGGCTACGTGATGCTGCAACCGGTGCTGGAAACCGATTTCGACGAATGGCAAAAGCAGCTTGCCGTCAACCTGACCGGCCCGTTTCTGTGCTCGCAAGCGGCGGCGCGCCACATGGTGGCTGCCGGTCGCGGCGGCAAGATTATCAATATTGCCTCGCAAGCGGCGTCTATCGCTATCGACAACCACGTGGCCTACACCTCTGCCAAGGCGGGGTTGCTGGGAATGACCAAGGTGATGGCGAAAGAGCTGGCAGCGCACCACATCAACGTCAACACACTGTCGCCGACGGTGGTGCTGACGCCGATGGGCGAGAAAGCGTGGCGTGGTGAGAAAGGCGAAGCGATGAAAAAGCTGATCCCACTCGGGCGTTTTGCCTACACCGATGAAATTGCCGCCGCGGTGCTGTTTTTCGCCAGTAACGGTAGCGACATGATCACCGGCGCTGATTTGATGATCGACGGCGGATTCACCATCTGGTGATGGCCGAAATGCATTGCCCGTAGATTTAACAATAGATTTAAAAACAATTGATTACGCTGTTTCGCTGTACCCCGACAATAACGAAAGATAGAGAGATATCATCATGAAATTGCGTTCAATGCTGTTAACTGCTGCCATCACCAGTGCCTTATCGCTGACCGCCCACGCGGCGGAAAAAGGCACCATCATGATTCTGGTCAATTCACTGGATAACCCCTATTACGCGTCAGAGGCGAAAGGGGCAGACAAGAAAGCACAGGAACTGGGGTATAAAACCACGGTGCTTTCCCACGGTGAAGACGTGAAGAAGCAAAGCGAGCTTATCGACGCGGCCATCGGCAAGAAAGTACAGGGTATCGTGCTGGATAACGCCGATTCTACCGCCAGCGTCGCGGCGATCAAAAAAGCGAAAGACGCCGGTATTCCGGTGGTGCTGATCAACCGCGAAATCCCGGTGGATGACGTGGCACTGGAGCAGATTACCCACAATAACTTCCAGGCGGGCTCCGATGTCGCCAACGTGTTCGTCGAAAAGATGGGCGAGAAAGGCAAGTACGCCGAGCTGACCTGTAGCCTGGCGGACAACAACTGTGTGACCCGTTCCAAATCCTTCCATCAGGTGCTGGATCAGTACCCCGGCATGGTGAGCGTTGCCCGTCAGGATGCCAAAGGGACGTTGATCGACGGCAAACGTATCATGGACAGCATCTTGCAGGCGCACCCGGATGTGAAAGGGGTGATCTGCGGTAATGGCCCGGTGGCGCTGGGGGCGATTGCCGCGCTGAAAGCCGCCGGTCGTAATGATGTGGTGGTGGTCGGCATCGACGGCAGTAACGATGAACGCGACGCCGTGAAAGAAGGCTCGCTGAAGGCCACCGTCATGTTGCAGGCCCAGGCTATCGCCGCGCAGGGCGTGACCGACCTCGACAACTATCTCCAGAAGGGCGTGAAACCCGCCAAACAGCGCGTCATGTTCCGCGGCATCCTGATCCAACAGGGTAACGCGAGCAAGGTGCAAGACTTCAACTTCAAATCCTGAGTCCATGCTGTCGCGCCCCTGCGGGGGCGCAGAAGGAGAAGAGTATGTCCAGACAAGTCTGGCTGGCGCTGGCCATTCTTGGGTTGGGCGGATGCCGCATCGTGTCGCAGCAGGAACTGGCCGACCTGCGTCATCCCCCTAATCCCCATATGGCGAATATTGGGCAAACCTGGCAACAGAAGCTGGTGCCGCAACTGGTCAACGAGGCGCGTCCGCTTGCCGCCCTGATGAAAGACCTGCAAAGCAGCAGCGATATGGATGCTGCCTGTAAGCAGTTTGGTTACCGTTCGCAGGATGAAAACGCCTGTGTGTTCACGGTGCGTATCACCGGCACGGTAGAACAACTCGATACCACCTCACGCAGCGGCAAAATGCTGATTAAAGACGCCGACGGCGAGAGCATTCCGGTGCAACTGGGGCCGACGTTGCGCGGTACTGACCTGCGCGATAGTTATAAAGGCGCAAGTTATCAGGACTTTAACGACCAGGTGTTGTACGGAGATTTTGGCCGCGCCATCAATCAGCAGGCCCTGACGATGATTCAGGCGGCACACCCGAAAGTGGGCGACCGGCTCGATGTCGTGGGGGTGTTCAGTAGCTGGGACATCCCGCAGGAGGTGCCGGATATCACACCAGCGCAGATAACGCGTGACGGTAAGGGGGGATGATGGCGGATATGAGCATGCCGATGAGAGCGGTGATGATGCCGGTAACCCCGGTGGTCACCACGGCATCGCCGACGACGCAGTCTGAGACCGCGCCGGAGGTGATTATCGAAACCCGCGACCTGTCACGCGTTTATCCGGGGGTGACCGCGCTCGATCAGGTCAACTACCGGGTGTACCGCAATAAGGTCAACGTGCTGATCGGTGAGAACGGCGCGGGTAAATCCACCATGATGAAGATGCTGGCCGGGGTGGAAACGCCGTCCTCCGGGCAGATTCTGCTGGATGGCAAACCGGTGACGCTGGGCTCGACCCAACAGGCGGAACAACAGGGTATCAGCATCATTTTTCAGGAACTGAACCTGTTCCCCAACATGAACGTGATGGACAACATTTTCATCGCCAATGAGTTTTTTCAGCGCGGCGTCATCAACGAAAAATTCCAGTACGCGCTGGCGAAAACCTTGCTGGAGCGACTGGAACTGGATATCGACCCCTATACCCCGCTGGGCGAGCTGGGCATCGGCCATCAGCAACTGGTGGAGATCGCCCGTGCGTTATCCAAAGACACCCGGGTGCTGATCATGGATGAGCCGACCTCGGCGCTGAGCCAGTCCGAGGTGAAGGTGCTGTTCGGCGTGATAGAACAGCTCAAACGGCGCGGCGTCACCATCATTTACATCTCCCACCGGCTGGAAGAGCTGATGGAGATTGGCGACCACATCACCATTTTCCGCGACGGCCGTTTCATCTGCGAGCGTGAAGTGCGCCACGCCAGCGTGCCCTGGATCATCGAACAGATGGTCGGCGACAAGAAAAAACATTTTGACTACCAGCCTGCGCCGCAGGGCGACACCGTGTTGACGGTGAGCGGGCTGACGGCGCTGCACCAAAGCGGCGGTTATCGCCTGAACGACGTCTCTTTTAGCCTGCGCAAAGGCGAAGTGGTGGGGATTTACGGCCTGCTGGGCGCCGGGCGTACCGAGCTGTTCAAAGGGCTGATTGGCCTGATGCCGTGCCAGCAGGGCAGCGTGCAACTGAACGACGACTGCCTTGATGGGCTGGGGTTTCGCCAGCGGCTGGAAAAAGGCATCGCGCTGGTGCCGGAAGACCGGCAGGGCGAAGGCATGGTGCAGTTGATGTCTATTCGCGCCAACATGACCCTGTCGTCGTTTAGCCTGCGCGGCTTTTGGCGCGCCTGGACGTGGCTGCGTGAACCGGATGAGGCTCGCCAGGTGGATGAGATGGTGCGCCAGCTGGCTATCAAGGTCAGCGACGACGAACTGCCGATCACTTCGCTATCCGGCGGCAACCAGCAGAAGGTGGTGCTGGGCAAGGCGCTGATGACCCGGCCGCAGGTGGTGCTGCTCGACGAGCCAACCCGCGGTATCGATGTGGGAGCCAAAACCGATGTCTACCACCTGATCGGGCGTATGGCGCAGCAGGGATTATCGGTGATGTTTTCGTCATCCGAACTGGACGAAGTGATGGCGCTGGCGGACCGCATTCTGGTGATGGCTGACGGCCGCATCACCGCCGATCTGCCACGCAGTCAGGTCACCCGCGAAATCCTCATCAGCGCTTCCACCCCTCACGACTAACCGGCCGGAGTTCATCATGAGTCAAAAATACACGTTGTATATGTACCTGCTGAAGGCCCGTACCTTCATCGCTTTGCTGATCGTGATTGCCTTCTTCAGCCTGATGGTGCCGAATTTCCTCACCCCATCCAACCTGCTGATCATGACCCAACATGTGGCGATCACCGGGCTGCTGGCTATCGGCATGACGCTGGTGATCCTCACCGGCGGTATCGATCTTTCCGTCGGTGCGGTCGCCGGTATCTGTGGCATGGTGGCCGGTGCGCTGCTCACTAACGGTATTCCACTGTGGGGCGGCAATATCCTGTTTCTCAATGTGCCAGAAGTGATCCTGGTCGTATCGGTGCTGGGGATGCTGATTGGGTTGGTGAACGGTGTGGTGATCACCCGGCTGGTGGTGGCACCGTTTATCTGTACGCTGGGCATGATGTATGTCGCCCGTGGTGCCGCGCTGCTGTTCAATGACGGCAGCACCTACGCCAATCTCAACGGCATGCCTGAGCTGGGCAACACCGGTTTTGCTTTCCTGGGTTCCGGCACGCTGCTCGGTATTTATCTGCCGATCTGGCTGATGCTGGCGTTTTTGCTGCTCGGCCTGTACCTGACGCGCAAAACCCCGCTGGGCCGCTATATCTACGCCATCGGCGGCAATGAGTCCGCCGCCCGTCTCGCCGGGGTGCCGATCGTCAACGTCAAAATCTTCGTCTACGCCTTTTCCGGCCTGTGTGCCGCGCTGGTGGGGCTGGTGGTGGCCTCGCAACTGCAAACCGCCCACCCGATGACCGGCAACATGTTCGAGATGGATGCCATCGGTGCCACCGTGCTGGGCGGTACCGCGCTGGCGGGCGGACGCGGGCGGGTTTCCGGTTCGATCATCGGTGCGTTTGTGATCGTGTTTTTGGCCGATGGCATGGTGATGATGGGTGTCAGCGACTTCTGGCAAATGGTGATCAAGGGGCTGGTGATCGTCACTGCGGTGGTGATCGACCAGTTCCAGCAGCGGCTACAAAACAAGGTGGTCATGATGCGTCGCCATGAAAAAAAGCAGTCAGTTAACCCGTTGTCGGAGGTGAGCCATGTCTAGAGACGTGATCATCGCACTCGATGAAGGCACCAGTAACGTCAAGGCGGTGGCGATTGACGCGCTCGGTCAGGTGGTGGCGCGTGCGTCACGCCCGCTTGGCCTGATGACCCCGCATGCCGGTTGGGTGGAGCAGGACGGTGAGGCACTGCTGGCCGGGTCATTTGTGGTGGTGCGCGAGGTGATAGCCCAGGTCGGGGCTGAACGGGTCGCGGCGCTGGCTATCAGCAACCAACGGGAAACCGCTATCGGCTGGCGACGTGATAACGGCCAGCCGATATCCCCGGCGCTGACCTGGCAGTGTTCCCGCTCGGCACCGTTTTGCGAACAGTTACGGCACAACCAGCAGGAGGCCGCTATCCGCACGGCGACCGGGTTGCCGGTGGCCCCGCTGTTCTCCGGCTCGAAAATGCGCTGGCTGCTGGACAACACGCCGGATGGTCACGCCCGTGCGGCGCGTGGTGAGATTTGCCTCGGCACCATTGATGCCTGGCTGCTGTGGCACCTGACCGGCGGGCGGCAGTTCCGTTGCGATCTCTCCAATGCTGCCCGTACCCAGTTGCTTAATCTGCACCACCTGCAATGGGATGACGGGATGCTGGCGTTGTTCGGCATTCCACGCGCCGCGTTGCCAGAGCTGATGCCGTCGGCCGGTGAGTTCGGTGTGACCTGCGGTGTGCCCGGCGTGGCGGACGGCATCCCGATTCTGGCGATGGTGGGCGATTCCCACGCCGCGCTGTACGGCCACGGGCTGGGGCGTGCGGGTGGGGTGAAAGCGACTTACGGCACCGGCTCGTCGGTGATGGCCCCGCTGGGCGTGCCGGATACCCGTATCACCACCCTGGCGACCACTGTGGCCTGGCACGATGGCGAGCGGGCGGTCTATGCGCTGGAGGGGAATATTCCCCACACCGGTGATGGTGTGGCCTGGATGCTACAGGCCACCGGGCTGAACGCCCTGCCGGAGGCGGCACTGAGTGAGGCGTTGCAGACGTTGCCCACCAGTATCGAGTCTACCGACGGGGTGTATTTCGTCCCGGCGCTGACCGGTGCGGGTGCGCCCTGGTGGAACGATCGCGCGCGTGGCCTGATGTGCGGGCTCAGTCGCGGCAGTGGTCAGGCGCATCTGGTACGTGCCGCTCTGGAGGCGATCGCCTACCAGATAGCCGATGTGGTGACCGCAATGAAGCAACACCCGGACTTTCATCTGGCGCAGTTAATGGTCGATGGCGGGCCGACCCGCAACGCCTGGTTGATGCAGTTTCAGGCTGACCTGCTGGGTTGCCCGGTGGCGCGCAGCACCACCACCGAGCTCTCAGCGCTGGGGGCCGGGCTGCTGGCACGGCGCACGCTGGGCCGGTTGAGCGATCAGCAATTGGAACCGTTACTGCCGACGCACGACAGTTGGCTACCGGACGAGGCGCGCCATCAGCGTTATCAGGCGAGCTGGCAGGGGTGGCAGGAGGCGGTACAACGTACCTTGTGGCAGGCGAATCATCCTGAGTGAGGAGCAGACGATGCAACGCGATTTTCATGGGAAGACGGTGGTGATTACCGGTGCCTGCCGCGGGATTGGCGCTGGCATCGCCGAACGGTTTGCCCGCGATGGCGCTCATCTGGTGATGGTGTCCAACTCGGAACGGGTGATGTCGACAGCGGCGGATATACAGCACCGTTATGGCGCAGCGGTGTTGCCACTGGTGGTGGATGTCACCGATGAAGCACAGGTGCAGACGCTGTATCAGCAGGCGGCAGAGCGCTTCGGGTGGATTGATGTGTCGGTACAAAACGCCGGGATCATCACCATCGATTATTTTGACCGGATGCCGAAGGCGGATTTCGAGCAGGTGTTGGTGGTGAACACCACCGGTGTGTGGCTGTGCTGCCGTGAGGCGGCGAAGTATATGGTGAAGCAGCAGCACGGTTGCCTGATCAATACCTCGTCCGGGCAGGGGCGCAAAGGGTTTATCTATACGCCGCACTATGCCGCCAGCAAGATGGGCGTCATCGGCATTACCCAGAGCCTGGCACAAGAACTGGCTCCGTGGAACATCACCGTCAACGCGTTTTGCCCCGGCATCATCGACAGTGAAATGTGGGACTACAACGACCGGGTATGGGGTGAAATCCTCAGCACGGAGGAAAAACACTACGGCAAAGGGGAACTGATGGCGGAGTGGGTGCAAGGCATCCCGCTCAAACGCGCAGGTAAGCCGGAAGACGTGGCCGGGCTGGTGGCGTTTCTCGCATCAAGCGACGCACGCTACATCACCGGCCAGACGATCAATGTGGATGGTGGGTTGATCATGTCGTGATATTTTCCAAATGAAATGCATCACGTATTTTGTTGTGCCGCGATATGCTTTTCTCTTCATCTCTCATATTCAGGATGAAGAGAAAAAGAATCAGCGTGCTGGAAGGAGGAAATAAAATATCACCTTCATATTTCCCGCATTCTTTATTCGTCATCATGCTTTCACAAAAATAGAAATAACCTCTCCTTATTACGCATCACGCAAATGGTGCAGTCCGATTGTTTTTTGCACTGAAATAGACCCGTTACTGTCGAAATGGCACCGGGTGTGATTTGTCACGCCGTTTCTGTCATTCATTTTTATTATTGCCAGAGGTAATACATCCCCTGTTTATTGGCGCTTTCTCTTTTTGAGAAAGCGAGTGTCGAAAATCGGTAACGAGAATAATCCTTATTTGGCGCTGCTCTTGCAGTATCACTGATGAATGCTTTGGGGTAGAGATCCTTTTTATTCATCCTTCTGGTGGTGGAGAACAGCATGGCTCGTAATCTGGCAAGACATATTCAGAAATCTGTTCGGAAATATGCATTAACCGCGTTACTGGCAGGTGTTTCCTGCACCAGCTATGCCGGCAAACAAAATGACACGCTGGTTTACGCCTCCGACAGTGAGGTGGAAAACGTCAGTCCGTACCACAATAACATGCGCGAAGGGGTAATTCTGGCGCACCTCGCCTGGGATACGCTGATTTATCGCGATCCGAAAACCGGGGAATATAAAGGCGAACTGGCGACTGACTGGCAATGGGAATCGCCTACGGTATTACTGCTGCATCTGCGTAAAGGCGTGACCTTCCATAATGGCGATGCCTTTAGCGCCGATGATGTGGTGTACACCTTCGACAATATCGCCGGGCCGAATACCGCCTCGGTGATTCCACAAAGCGTCGATTGGATCGATAAGGTGGAAAAAGTAGACGACTACACGGTGCGCCTGCATCTGAAAAAACCGTTCCCGGCAGCGCTGGAGTATTTATCCGGCCCGACACCGATTTACCCCGCCCACTATTTTCAGCAGGTGAAACTGGAGGGCTTTAGCAAAGCACCGGTTGGCACCGGTCCGTATAAAATCGTCAAGGTCATGCCGGGGCAAGGCGTGATGATGGTGAAAAACCCGGACTATTTCAAAGACAGCCCCATCGGGCAGCCCAAAATCGGCAAGATACAGTTTGTAGTGATCCGTGACCCGGAAGCGCGTGTGGCCCAGTTGATGACCGGACAGGTGGACTGGATCTGGCGTGTGGCGTCGGATCAGGTCGATTCGTTGTCGGCCATGCCGAATATCGCGGTGAAAAGCGGTGAAACCATGCGTGTCGGCTTTTTGGCACTGAACACCAACGCCACCGGCCCGGAAGGGGTGCCGTTCAAAGACTTGCGTGTGCGTCAGGCGATCAACTACGCCATTAACCGTCAGGCGATGGTCGATAATCTGGTGCGTGGTGGCAGCAAACCGGTGTACTCCGCCTGTTTTCGTACCCAGACCGCCTGTGATACCAGTCAGGTGATCCAGTATCCCTATGACCCGGCCAAAGCGAAACAACTGTTGGCGCAAGCGGGCTATGCCAACGGGTTTGATACCGATCTGTGGGCGTACCGCGAGCGCGATTACGCCGAGGCCATTATTGGCGATTTGCGCAAAGTTGGCATCCGCGCGCGGCTGCATTTCGTGCAGTACCCGGTGATGGCGAGTGCGCTGGCGTCGGGTCAGGCGCCGCTGGCGTTCAGTACCTGGGGTTCGTTTTCTATCAACGACGCGACTGCGTTCGTCACCCCCTATTTTGGCGGCAAAGGCAGTGATATCTGGAAAGACCCTGCCGTGATGGCCGAGCTGGCACAAGCCGACACCGTGGTAGACCCGCAGCAGCGCCGCGCGCAGTATGCCGCGCTGTTGGGGCACATTTCGGCGCAAGCCTACATGGCACCGCTGTTCTCTTATTCCACCCATTACGCGTTTACCGCCGACCTGAACTTTCAGGACTGGCCGGATGAACTGCCACGTTTCGCCGAGGCGAGCTGGAAGTAAAGGTGGCTGGAACACTGACAGCACGTGAGGGGTAAGGAGTGGCTTATGGTGAAGTACGTTGTTCAACGGTTACTGGTAGCGCTGGCGGTGTTGTTTACCGTGGCGGCGGTTAGTTTTTCGCTGCTGCATCTCTCTGGTGATTTGGCGACCGCCATCGCCGGGCCGGATGCGAGCGCCGAAACCATCGCCCAGATTCGGGTACAGAATGGGCTGGATAAACCCTTGCTGAGCCAGTTCTCTCACTGGATGTGGTCGGCGATGCAACTGGATTTTGGCCGCTCATTCTATTTTGAAAACACGGTGATGGAGCTGGTCGGCCAGCGTATGCCGGTCACCCTCACGCTGGGCGGCGTGTCGTTGCTGCTGGCGTTAACGGTGGCTATCCCGCTTGGGGTGTTGGCGGCGGTGTTTCGGGATACCTGGGTCGATCGCTTCGCCATGCTGGTCTCGGTGGTGGGGCAGGCGATGCCCAATTTCTGGTTCGCGCTGGTACTGATCCTTATCTTTGCCGTCGGGCTGAAATGGCTGCCAGTAGCCGGTAACGGTAGCTGGCAACACTTTGTGCTACCTGCGGTGGCGCTGGGGTATTACGCCATGCCGTCGCTGATGCGTCTGACCCGCTCCGGCATGCTCGATGTACTGGGCTCCGACTACATCCGCACCGCACGGGCCAAAGGGCTGAGCGCCTTTAAGGTGGTAGTCAAGCACGGCTTACGTAACGCCATCATCCCGGTAGTGGCGCTGGCGACGGTGGAGCTGGGATTCATGCTCGGTGGTTCGGTGGTGATTGAGTCGGTGTTTTCACTACAAGGGCTGGGACAACTGGCGTGGGATTCCATCGCCCGCAACGATTTTCCGGTAGTGCAGGCCATCGTGTTGATCATCGCCGTGTTTTACATCGGGTTGACGTTTCTGGCGGATGTGCTCAACGCGCTACTCGACCCACGACTGCGCAGCAGATAAGGAGCCGTGATGAAAACTGCAATAGCACGACTGGCGGTGATAATGAAAACCGCGCCGCAGCCTGGCCTGTTGCCGGAACCTGGGCCGTGGCAGCGCTGGCAGCGCAAGATTCTGGGGCACCACGGTATGACGATTGGGCTGGTGATTCTGGGGGCGATTGTGCTGCTGGCGCTTCTGGCTCCGCTCATCAGCCCGCACGACCCCTATGCGCAGGATGTCAGCCGACGACTGATCCCACCGGTGTGGCATGACAAAGGCAGTTGGGCGCATCTGCTCGGTACCGACAAGCTGGGGCGGGATTACCTGAGCCGCCTGCTGTTCGGTGCCCGGGTGTCGCTCGCCATCGGGCTGGTATCGGTGATGCTGGCCGGCACCATCGGCATTGCACTGGGGGTACTGGCGGGTTACTTCGGCGGTCGGGTCGATGCGGTGGTGAGTTATCTGCTGACCGTGCGTTTGTCGATGCCGGTGATTCTGGTGGCGCTGGCGCTGGCCTCGCTGGTAGGCGGCTCGGTCAAAGTGGTGATTATGCTGCTGGGCTTACTGCTGTGGGACCGTTTTCTGATTGTCTCGCGTTCGGTAACGCGTCAGCTACGCGACGCGGAATTTATCGCGGCGGCGCAGACACTCGGCGCGTCGTCGCTGTTCATCATGCTGCGGGAGATTCTGCCTAATCTGCTGGGGCCGCTGACCGTGGTGGCGACGCTTGAAATAGCCCACGCGATTTTGCTGGAGGCCACCTTGTCGTTTCTTGGTCTCGGCGTACAGCCGCCGATGCCCTCCTGGGGGCTGATGGTGGCGGAAGGCAAGGCCTACATGTTCTTTCAACCGTGGGTGATTGTGATCCCCGGCGTGGTGCTGGCACTGCTGGTGTTGAGCATCAATCTGGTGGGTGATGGACTGCGCGATGTGACCGCGTTGGATGGTCGCAACTAAGAGCCTATAGGCTCAAGGAGAATAAGCGCTATGCATACAGCAATTGAGACTACCGGTGGGGCCAGTCTGGCGGGCGAGGGGCAAGCCGAGATCGTGCTGGAGGTGAAAAACCTGCGGGTCGATTTGACGACGCCACGCGGCACGTTGCACGCGGTGCGCGGCATCGATTTTTCGGTCCGGCGCGGTGAAATGCTGTGTCTGGTCGGTGAGTCAGGGTGTGGCAAATCGATGACCTCGCTGGCGTTGATGGACCTGCTGCCGCGTAATGCCGAGCGTCGTGCCGAGACGTTGCAGTTTCGTGGCACTGACCTGTTGGCGCTGAGCCCACGTGAGCGAGCGGCGTTGCGAGGCAGCCAGATGGCGATGATCTTTCAGGAGCCGATGACCTCATTAAACCCGTCGTTCACGTTGGGGGATCAACTGTGCGAAACCTTGCTGGCGCACCGCAAGGTTTCTAAAGCCGAGGCCCGTGAGCGGGCGGTGTACCTGATGAATCGCGTCGGCATTCCGATGGCGGCGGAACGGCTACGGCAATATCCGCATCAGCTCTCCGGCGGCCTGCGGCAACGCATCATGATCGCCATGGCGCTGATGTGCGGCCCGGAGTTGATCATCGCTGATGAACCCACCACCGCGCTGGATGTCACCATTCAGGCGCAGATCCTGCGGATGTTGCGCGAGCTGCAACAGGAATTTGGCACCGCAGTGGTGTTCATCACCCATGACCTTGGCGTGGTGGCGCGTATCGCTGACCGCGTGGCGGTGATGTACGCCGGGCAGGTGGTGGAAACCGCTCCGGTGATGGAACTGTTCCACCAGCCTTGTCACCCTTATACCCGTGGCTTGCTGGAGTGTATTCCGGTGGCCGGACGTACCGTGCCGGGCGAGCCGTTGCAGGCGATCCCCGGCGTGGTGCCGAGCCTGATCGGCCCGCAACAGGGCTGCGCGTTTCGCAACCGTTGCCAGCAGTGTCGCCGCGATTGTGCGCAGGAGCCGCCCTATGTGGCGCTGACAGAACACCATGCGGTGCGTTGTGTGGGCGCCGTGATGACGGAGGTGGCGGTATGAACCCGATAACTGCAGCGGGCGGCCGCGTGTTGCCGCCTATTCCGGGCAACGACGACATCGCGCTGGAACTGTGCGCACTCAGCCGGGTGTTCCGACTCAACCGTGGGATGTTCTCACCGCCCGGTGAAATCCGCGCGGTGGACAATGTGTCTTTGCGCATTCGCCGGGGGGAAACGCTGGGGCTGGTGGGCGAATCCGGCTGTGGCAAGAGTACGCTGGCGAAAATGCTGCTCGGCCTGCTGCCGCCCACATCCGGTAATGTGTTGATTGAAGGGCGTGAGATAGACGCGGGCGATCGCCGTGAGTTGGCCTGTCGCATGCAGCCTATCTTTCAGGACCCTTATTCCTCGCTCAACCCGCGACGCACAGTGGCGGATATCGTGGAAGTGGCGTTACGGCTGCACCACATCGGCACACCGGCGGAGCGTAAACAGCGGGTACGCGAGATGCTCGACAGGGTGGGGATGCCAGAGCGTACCCACGGTCAGTATCCCGGTCAGCTTTCTGGTGGTCAGCGTCAGCGGGTGGCGATTGCCCGCGCATTAATCCTGCAACCGGCGATCCTGATTTGCGACGAGCCGACCTCGGCGCTGGATGTGTCGGTACAGGCGCAGATCCTCAACCTGCTGTTGACGCTGAAAAAAGAGCTGGGCCTGACCTATCTGTTTATCAGCCATAACCTGTCGGTGGTGGAATATCTGGTGGATCACGTGGCGGTGATGCGTAAAGGCGCGATTGTTGAACAAGGCACCCGCGAGCAGGTATTTGGCGCGCCGCAGCACCCTTATACCCGCGCGTTGCTGGCATCGGTTCTGACGCCAGAACCTGGGCTGGGGATTCCAACGATTGAGGTGGTGTAACCCACGCAATCCGCAGGACGTGAACAGAAAAAAGGACCAACGATGACACGTGAAGAGATGATGCAACATGCGGCGGCGTATTTTGACTCCGGCGTATTTCGTAACGTGCTGGCGCGCCGGGTGGCCTGCCAGACGGAAAGTCAGAACGCGGAACGCGCCCCGGTACTGATGAGCTACCTGACCGACGAGATGATCCCGTTGCTGGAAGCCATGGGGTTTGAGTGCCTGATTGTGCCGAATCCGGTGGCGGATCGCGGGCCTTTTCTGCTGGCGCGCCGCATGGAGCCAGCGGCGGCACTGACGGTGCTGACCTACGGCCACGGCGACGTGGTGATGGGGGATGCAGCACGCTGGCGCAGCGGATTATCACCGTGGACGCTGACAGCGGACGGTAATCGCTGGTACGGGCGCGGCACCGCCGACAACAAAGGCCAGCACACCATCAATCTGGCGGCGCTGGCTGTGGTGCTGAGCGCCAGTGAAGGTCGGCTGGGCTACAACGTGAAGCTGATTCTGGAAATGGGCGAAGAGTGCGGATCGCCCGGGCTGGATGCTGTGTGCCAGCAATACCGTGACTGGCTGGCGGCGGACCTGTTCATCGCCTCGGACGGCCCGCGCGTCAGTGCGGAACGGCCCACCCTGTTTCTGGGTTCTCGCGGTGTATTCAACTTCGGCCTGCAACTGACGCTGCGTGACGGCGCGCACCATTCCGGCAACTGGGGTGGGTTGCTCAGTAACCCCGGTACTCGGTTAGCGCACGCGATCGGCTGTCTGGTGGATGCCAACGGCCGCATTCTGGTGCCGGAACTGCTGCCGCCACCGCTGTCCGCCTCGATGCGCCACGCCTTGTCCGGTCTGGAGCTGGCTGGTGCGCCGGGAGACCCGGCTATCGATCCACACTGGGGGGAGCCGGGGTTGAGCGCTGCCGAAAAGGTGTATGGCTGGAATACGCTGGATGTGCTGGCGTATGTCACCGGCAATCCGGATAAACCGGCGCACGCCATCCCGCCGACGGCCCGCGCCCAGTGCCATATGCGTTATGTGCCGGGCAGCGATGTGGAACACTTTGCCGAACACCTGCGTCGCCGTCTTGATGCCTGCGGGTTTGAGGATGTGGACATCATCGACCCGGAGAACTGTTTTGAAGCCACCCGCATCGACCCGGACGACCCTTGGGTTCATTGGGGTGTCGCCTCTATCGAACGCTCGGTCGGCAAACAGGCCGCGGTATTACCCAATTTCGGCGGCGGCCTGCCCAATGCCTGTTTCCTGCGCACGCTCGGCTTGCCAACGCTGTGGGTACCGCACTCGTACCCCGCCTGCTCCCAGCATGCCCCCAACGAACACCTGCTGGCGGATGTCGCGCGCGAAGCCCTGCACATCATGTGTGGCCTGTTTTGGGATTTAGCAAAAGAGGGCAACAGTGTGTTGCAATCCCGACAGCAAGTTACAGAAATTTAAGTTTCTTAGGCCGACTACAAACTCGTTAAGTACAGGATTAAGGTGGTTTTCGGGCGTCAAAACTGTGCTGAGGTGGGCGACTTCGCCGGGTGAGCGGCATGGATGCCGCGAAAGCCCGTGCCGTGCCGGGAGCACGTCACGGGCGGCCCGATTAGCGAAGTCGAACACCGAAGGGACCGCGCAGCGGCACAGTTTAGCCTTTAGCCAGTGGTCAAGGAGAGGCGGCGTTTGAGCCTCTCCTTGTCGTGCGTGCGGTGGTGTAGCAAATAAATAATTTGGCTTATTCCGCACGAAATTATGCACTGTACTTTTATAAGCCCATCCTCATGTCCCAATAAGCTGCTACCGACCACAGAGAATAATTCACGCCCATCGTATGGGGAGGGTATCTATGCACAACAGTGAAATTCGTTACTTTATGGCGGTGGTGAATACTGGCTCCATTAGCGCCGCCAGTCAGCAGTTGTTTGTGGCGGTGTCCGCCATCAGTCGGCAAATTCAGCGGCTGGAGACCCGGTTGGGAATGCCGCTGTTTGAACGTAGTACCCGCGGCATGGTGCTCAACCATGCCGGACATATTCTGGCGAATCACGTGCGGCGCAGTATGGCCGACATGGAGCTGGCGATAGCGGAAATGGAAGGGATGAAGTCGGCACGCCAGACCACATTGCGGGTGGCTTGTACCGATGGGCTGGCCCTTCACCTGCTGCCAACCTTGCTGGCGCGTTTTCGTGAACAACATCCCCACGTCAATTTTTATCTGACGGTCGGCAGCGCCCGGCAGGTACCGGAGTGGTTGCGTAACGGCGAGTGCGACGTGGCCCTCAAGTTCTGCCTGGCACCGGAGCAGGGCGTAGACGTGCTGGCGTCGTTTCCGGCACCGGTACTGGTGTTTATGGCGCAAGACCATCCACTGGCCAACCGGGATTTTCAACTGGCGGATTTGAACGCCTGGCCGGTGGCACTGCCGGATCCCTCCTCGACCATTCGGCAACTGTTTGATCTCTCGTGTCGAATGAACAATGTGTTTATCGAGCCAGCGTTTACCTGTAACCACTTTTCCAGCCTGTATGACTATGTGCGCACCACGCCGGAAGCGGTCAGTGTGTGCAGCCATTTCTCCATTCTGTGCCGCGCCAGACATGATGGACTGACGATGAAAGCAGTCAATCTGGATCAACTGAGTCAGCGCACCTTGCAATTACACACCGAGATGGGCAGGCCCCGTACCGCGCTTCTGGAGAGCTTTTTTGCTTTCCTCAGACAGGCGCTACAGCAGCACGACCAACATTGCCGGGTGGATTTTGGGCTGCCGTTACGTTAAACACTGTGCGGGATTTTAGTGTTTTTTTTGGATGAAATTTTATTTCTTTTTATCAGTTTTATTTTGAATTTAAGTTTTTATTTTTAATTTATTGTTTAATTTTTAATAAAAAATTAAGAGAAAAACGCAATTTAAATTAAGTGGTTTTTCTGTAGTATCGAAGGTCAGCGATGAGGTGTTTTCCCTGCGAAAAACGTTCATCTGATGCCTGTTCAATCTACGTTAGCTACCCCGGAGCCTGACCATGAATCTGGAAAAATTCCCGCGTTATCCTTTAACTTTCGGACCTTCGCCGATTACCCCGATGAAACGCCTGAGTGAATACCTGGGCGGTGATGTGGAGATTTATGCCAAGCGTGAAGACTGCAACAGCGGGCTGGCATTCGGTGGCAACAAAACCCGTAAGCTGGAGTACCTGATCCCGGAAGCGCTGGCGCAGGGCTGTGACACGCTGGTGTCGATTGGCGGCGTCCAGTCTAACCAGACTCGTCAGGTGGCAGCGGTGGCGGCACACCTGGGGATGAAATGTATTCTGGTGCAGGAAAACTGGGTTAACTATGCCGATGCGGTGTACGACCGGGTGGGCAATATCGAGTTGTCGCGCATTATGGGGGCGGATGTGCGTCTTGACCCGGCCGGTTTTGATATCGGTATTCGCGAAAGCTGGAAGCAGGCGATGGAAGAAGCCTCACAAAATGGCGGTAAACCGTTCCCGATCCCAGCAGGGTGTTCTGAGCACCCGTACGGTGGGTTGGGGTTTGTCGGCTTTGCCGAAGAAGTACGCCAGCAGGAAAAAGAACTGGGCTTCAAATTTGACTACATCGTGGTGTGCTCGGTCACCGGCAGTACTCAGGCCGGGATGGTGGTGGGCTTTGCCGCTGATGGCCGTGCCCGTAACGTTATCGGTATTGATGCGTCCGCCAAACCGGAAAAGACCAAAGCGCAAATCCTGCGTATCGCGCAGCACACCGCCGGTCTGGTTGAGTTAGGTCGCGAGATTACCGAAGAGGACGTGGTGCTGGATACCCGCTACGGCGGCCCGGAATACGGCCTGCCGAATGACGGCACGCTGGAAGCTATCCGCCTGTGCGCCCGTCTGGAAGGGGTGCTGACCGACCCGGTGTACGAAGGCAAATCCATGCACGGTATGATAGACATGGTGCGCAACGGCGAATTCCCGAAAGGCTCTAAAGTGCTCTATGCCCACCTCGGCGGCGCACCGGCGCTGAGTGCTTACAGCTACATTTTCCGTAATGGCTGAGTACGGTGGTGTCGTCCTGCCTACGCCGGGGATCCCCTCGGCGTTATTGCTTGCAACACGCGCCCTTAAAACACCAACTGCGTTGTCGAGAGCACTTCCCGCAAGCCGATAAAGGAACGGATCTGACGCACTCCCGGCAGGAACAGCAACTGTTCGGCGTGCAGTTTATTGAAGCTCTGGTTGTCTTTGGTGCGGATCATCAGGATGTAGTCGAATTCGCCGGTGACTACGTGGCACTCCATGCAACCGCTGATCTTCTGCACCGCGGCTTCAAAATCTTCAAAACTTTTCGGGGTGGAGCGATCAAGCACGACACCGATTAATACCACCATGCCGACATTCAATGCCTGTGGATTCAGCAGTGCGACATAGCCTTTGATTAACCCTATCTGTTTCAGGCGTTCCACCCGCCGCAGGCAGGCGGGGGCGCTGAGCTTGACCTTTTCCGCCAGCGCTACATTGGAAATAGAGGAGTCAGACTGGAGATAACGCAGAATCGCCAGATCAAAGCGGTCAAGATTGAGGCCTTTCTCGTCTGGGCTGTCGGCTGTCGCGTTGGTTTTCATGATGGTTGAGTCTCAATAAGAATCTGTCTTAATGTCGGTGAATAGTGCAGTAAAATTGCGCATAAACTGAGTATGACGCAATGAATTCAACATAGCACGGGACTTTATCGTCAGAGATTCGATGGCGCGACAGGTTTCTGTGGCGTGTGCGCTAAAGACAAGGGGACGGGAGGAAGAAAGCAGGAAGAAAGCGGCGCGCGCAACGGGCACGCCGCCAGCGATTATTTCTGCAATTTGGCTTGTTTCAGGGCGTTGTACAAACGCGCCTTGTCGTGCTCGCTGAGGTTCTTCTGCGTAACGGCGTGCATAAACGCCGTGTGATTCAACTGGCTCAGGCTGCCGCCTTGTTTGTGCAGTGTATCGGCGAGTTGTTGCAGCAGGACACCGTTCAGTTTGGCGATTTGGGCGCGCACTTCGTCTAACGGACGCGGCTGCCAGTCTTTCTCCGGCATGGCCAGCCAGTCAGCGCGGTAACGATACTGAATCGCCTTGGCGGCATCCATCTGCGCTTGAATAAAAGGGGTAACGGAATCTGCATCCAGCCCATACTGCGTAGCCTGCTGTCGGCTGGCTTTCAGTACGTTATCCTCTTGTTGCAGGTCCTCAATCGCCAGATGATGAGCCGCTTTGTAGCCAGCCACATCTTTCATGTAGCCGAGGCGTTGGTTAACCAGTGAGGCTAAATCGGCGCTTTCCGCTGCCAGCGCACTGGTGCTGATCAGGCAGGCTGCCAGACACATTGTCCGTAACATATTGTCTCCAGGTGGTTGAGAGTAAAAAGACAAAGCTGTTGTACTGGCTTTGTCATCGCCGTAGCCGCCGGTAGCGGCGCGGCAATTGCGCAACTTATCTTACGTGCATAACCACCTATTATGTGTCATATGGCGCAGAGGGATTCGTAACCAGACGTACACTAATTTTGCATTTTGTGCGGTAATCACTAACAGTGATTGTATGGGTTCGTGTTATTGAGCGGGCCGTCAGCCCTGTTGATATATGCTCTGGTGGGATGTTTAGCTTTGCATATATTGGCGGTTGCTCGCAAAACGGGCAGAGAAAATCACGGTGTTTGTATAATTTTTTTATACTTTTTGACATGTGCTGAAATGCCTGAGCAAGGGATGACGATTGGCGACCGGTGTGCTTATCGCTACACATTGAGAGGGGGATTATGACAGCCATACTTTATGTGACGGATGCGATGGCATGATGACCCACTCCATACACGTTGTTTCACTCCGATTCATGCCTGACGTGTTGCATGGTTTAAAATGCGAGCATTTTTCTGTCTTCCTAAGGATTTCGGGTATAACCCTTTGCAGTAAGGGCATGAAATGATTACAACAAGCCAGCTTATGGTAATTACGCGTCTCTGTAGCTTTCTCATCATGCTTTATAGTCTTTCTATGCTGCCACCATCACTGGTAGCGCTCTGGTTTAGGGAAAAGAGTTTTTTCGCTTTTTTATATACATTTTTACTGGTATTTCCGATAGGGGTCGTGGGGTGGAGGTATACCCGACAGCAATTTTCACGGGTATTTCCCCGTGAAGGATTTCTGATCATCGTGATTTTCTGGTTGTTATTCTCATTGATTAGCGCGCTGCCTCTGACGATTAGCAGTGATCTGAATATTTCATTCACTGATGCCATGTTTGAAGGTGTGTCCGGCATTACCACGACGGGCGGCTCGGTGCTGAGTAATATCGACAATTTGCCTAAATCAATATTGTTTTACCGTTCCCAGCTGAATTTCATTGGTGGATTAGGCGTGATTGTTGTCGCTGTCGCTTTGCTGCCAATGCTGGGTATCGGGGGGGCCAGGTTGTACCAGTCTGAAACGCCGGGACCATTTAAAGAAGAAAGATTAACTCCCCGGTTGGCCGATACCTCACGACAACTCTGGGGCGTTTATTCGCTGCTGGCTATAGCCTGTGCATTGGCTTACTGGCTGGCTGGCATGTCCTGGTTCGATGCCTTATGTCACGCACTCTCTACCGTATCGCTGGGGGGATTTTCCAGTAAAACGGATAGCCTCGGTTATTATGCGAATAGCCATATTGAAATGGTCGGTGGGGTGTTTTCTCTGTTGGCCGGTGTGAACTTTATTCTGTATTACGTGGCATTATATCGGCGTAGCCTGCAACCTCTCATCTATAACCCTGAACTGCGTTTTTACCTGCTGATATTTGCACTGGTGGCGGCGGTGGTGTGTGGTGAGTTGTATCGTCTGAATGTATTCGATGCACAAGGTGCTTTCGTGCACGGTTTTTTCATGACGGCGTCAGTCATGACCGACAATGGTCTGGCAACCAGTGGTTACGCCAAATGGCCGGAGCATGTGGTGATTTTTCTCATGGCCTCCAGTTTTTTCGGCGGCTGTATTGGCTCTACTTGCGGTGGTATCAAGGCATTACGGCTGTTGATTCTTTATAAGCAAAGCAAACGCGAACTGGAACAACTGGTTCATCCTAATGCTATTTGCACGGTAAAAATCAACAATGTCACCTTACAGGAAAATGTCATCCGTTCAGTATGGAGCTTTTTCTTTCTCTACATTTTTTTCAGTTGTGTGTTTATTTTTTCGCTAAATCAGATGGGGTATGACCTGGTAACGTCATTTTCAACCGTAGCGGCGTGTATTAATAATATGGGCCTGGGGCTGGGGGCAACGGCTGATGGTTTTGGCGGCCTGAGTAACGGTGCCAAGTGGTTAATGTGCCTGGCGATGGTAATGGGACGTCTGGAGATTTATCCCATTCTGGTACTGTTTTCTTCATCTTTCTGGCGTAGCTGAATAGTCAGCACAGATAAGAGGTCATCATGTCTTCATGGTTGCGGGGAATAGGATGGCCTGCTGACGCCTTGCCACCCTCATCGGATACGCAGGCCGGTTACTCGCAGGATGGAGAGGGCGTCTCTTGCTGAGGGGGGGCCTGCCTACGCCGCAGGCCAATCAGCAACCCGATGCCTGCCAGTAGCGAGAGCGTGATAGCGATATGCATAAATCGGGTCAGCGGCCAGCCCTCGTGCTCGGACAAATACAGAAAGACCCCCATCAACGGCAGCACTGACTGGTTCAACAGCACAATGAGCGATGAGGTGCTGGCCAGTCGCTCGTAGGGGATGAGCGTCAAGCGCAGTGTACGCATGATATTGCCGGTAAATACCTTGCCGACAATACCCAGTGAATAGAAGGTCAGGAAGGGCCCTAACTGGTCGAGCGTCGTGGTCAGCAGCAGCGAAGCGATGACGATAAGACCCAGTCCGATCGCCAGCAGTGTTTCACGGCTCAGACGGTTGAGGGCGGCACCATAAACCAGCGTGGATAAAAATCCTGCCGCACCGGCGCAGATATCAATGAAACCAAAATATTTCACTGATAATCCCATTCGGTTTTCAATCAATGCCGCACCGCTGGACTCCACTAACCCATCAAACATATTATTTCCCAGCGCCAGTACGATCATCAAAATAATAAATGGACTTTTGATGACCGTTAGTAACGGAAATGAATTTATTTTGGTAGATTGTGGTGTATTCATTTTATTTTCTGATACATCGTCTGATGTGAAAGTAAACAGGCGAGAAGTCAGAAAATAATATGCGTTGCATAAATAGAGTGTGGCAGCAATATACAGCAGCGTCAGAAAACCGTATTCGTATAACACCATACCGATCAGCGGTCCCAGCACCATGCCGAGTAAATCTAATCGGGTCAATACATTAGCATCGCGGTCAATATGACGACTGTGGGCGGCGATCAGCTTTTCCACGGCAGTAATGGTTTGCGCGTTACCGATGGAAACCCCCGCACCCAGCAACCCACAGGTTAAGGCCAGGATCAACGGTTGCTCGTTAAAATTCAGTACCAGGCACAGCAGCAGGCAACCGAAAGCCTTGAGCGCATCGGAAGCGATGGATACAGGGCGCACCCCCAAACGGTCAATCAAAACGCCGAGCACCGGGGTTATCACGATACGTGGTAGCCACCATAACATATAAGACAAACCGGAATAGGTCAGGCTTTGGGTTTCGGCATAGACCAGTACCGGAATAAGGAACACCATCAAGCCATCGGCGATAAACACCAATGTGAGAAAAAATAGCAAAACCGGACTCATGGGATAAATACCCCTGACAGTATCCCCGTCATGTTCAGGTGGCGGATACGCCGGTTTTTTTCGCCATCCTTGCCGATTGCTTTATCAGCGTTGATCGTTCTATCAGCATCGATTGTCTTATCAGAATCGATTGCTCTATCCGCTGCTGAGGATGTGCTGCACCGTCGTGTCCTGCTACCCGAATTATTTAGGGTATATCAGGTCATGTTTTGTAAATTAAAAAAATGACGTAAGCGGGAAGTAGAAAATAAACGCTACGGCATCGTGTAAGACGGTAAATATAATAATGTGTTGCTGAGAAAGTAAATGTTTATTTATTGACAAAACGAGTAATAAACATTTTTTGTTTAAATAATTTCACCGCTTATTATCAAATTTGCAGAAAAACACTGAATGTATCAGTCATGTTGTTGTCATGACTTTCTGACTATTCTGTCACAGTAGGCAGATGAACACAGGAGTGCAGCATGGATTTACCCGGTTTTGAGCAGGAACTCAGTCAATACGTCGCCCGGCATTTGGCGGACTCCACCGATAGTGCGCATGATCACCACCATCTGGTGCGGGTGGCTAATAGCGCCCGTCACATTCAACAGAAAGAAGGTGGCGATCTGCGGGTAATTATCGCTGCGGCGTATTTGCATGACATTGTACTGGTGCCGAAAAATCATCCGGATCGCAGTCGGGCATCACGTATGGCGGCGGAAGAAGCGGTGCGTATTGTGTCGCGTGATTTTCCTGATTTCCCCCATGAGCTGCATTCGGCGCTGTTCCATGCGGTGGAAGCACACAGTTTTAGCGCCGGTATCCCCGCCGAAACACTGGAAGCTAAAATCGTGCAGGATGCCGACCGGCTGGATTCACTCGGTGCGCTGGGGCTGGCACGGGTGTTTTATGTGGCAGGCATGATGGGGCGTCCGTTATTTGACTCGCAAGACCTGTTTGCCTGCGAACGTGAGCTGGACGATAGCCTCTACACACTGGATCACTTCCGCGTCAAACTGATGCGCCTGCCAGAAACCATGAATACGGCAGAGGGGAAACGCATTGCTGAAGCGAATGCCTCCTGGCTGGTGGATTTTCTTGCCAAACTGTCGGGGGAAGTGAACGGCGACCCAACGCAGCTTGACCCGCAGGTGCGTGAACGCTTTAACGCCTGGCACCCCTGGCTGGTCTGATAACGGCCTGTTCGGGCGCTGCGCCGACGGTTTTTGGCTGTCCCGGTAATCGTTGGGCTGCCATCGGTGATGAAAAATGGCGGCGATGTACACGCAGAGCGGCTGGGATCACGTCATATAATGTCGAATCATGCTATCGATAAGCGACACTATTCAGTCAGAGGGACGGATGGATGGGAGCGTTGTCGCACAGTCATGAGAAACCGGCGGGTAATCAAAGCCTGTTACGGGGATTTCTACTGCTTGAGATTTTAAGCAATTACCCGAATGGTTGCCCGCTGGCCCACCTGGCTGGGTTGGCCCAGCTTAATAAAAGTACCGTGCATCGCTTGTTGCAGGGGTTGCAGGCATGCGGCTACGTGACCCCGGCACCTGCGGCGGGCAGCTATCGTTTGACCACCCGGTTTATTACCGTCGGGCAGACATCACTGGCACCGCCAGAGGTGCTGCGACTGATTGCACCGCCCTTGCAGGCATTGAACGCGGCGACTGGTGAGACCGTCAATTTTTCCAGACGTGAAGGCGACTACTGCATTTTGATCCATAAGCAGGAGCCGACTATCGGTATGTTGCGTACCCTCGCGTATCTGGGCCAGCAGATGACGTTATTCAGCTCGGCGATGGGGAAGCTGTTCTTAGCCGATGATACCGACGACGCGCTCTTTGCCTACTGGAGCAAGCACCAGCCGCCTATTCGCAAGCTGACCCCCTCTACCATTACCGATCCGTACCACATGAAGCGGGAACTGGAAGAAGTCCGTCAGCGTGGGGTGGCGTTCGACAGGGAAGAGCATGAAGTCGGCGTATCCTGCATGGCCGCGCCGGTATTTGATGCCAATCAGCGGGTGAAGTACGCCATTTCGCTGTCACTCTCTTCGGCCAAGTTACGCCAAATCGATGAAGAAACGTTGTTAACGCCGTTACGCCAGACCGCACAGGCGCTCTCGCAGGCACTGAAAACCCTGCCTGATGAGCAGTGAAACGCATCCTTTCGGGTGGCGGGGGATAACGGTCAGGAGAAAAGGGGATTGAGCGCAGTCGAAGAAACGGGTGGTGCGGACAAGATAGAACAAACGGGCCGTCGTAGGACGGCCCGTTTGTTTGTATCGGTTAGTTAAGACGCAGAGCGGATTGCTGAGACTGCGTACCTAGCTGGAAGAAGCGAACGGAGTCGCGCAACTGCTCGCCTTGTTCCGTCATGGACTGTGCGGCAGTCGCGGCTTGCTCGACCAGCGCCGCGTTCTGCTGTGTGACGCGATCCATCTGATCGATGGCGACGCTGATTTCCTTAATCCCTTGATGCTGTTCGTTGGACGCCATCGAGATTTCAGCCACGATGTCGGTGACCTTGTTGACCGAACTGACGATGTCCTCCATCGCCTGATTCGCGGTATCCGCATGGCGGGAGCCATCGGTAATTTTCTCGACCGTACCTTCGATCAGCGTTTTGATCTCTTTGGCGGCGTTGGCACTCTTTTGCGCCAGGTTACGCACTTCACCGGCCACAACGGCAAATCCCTTACCTTGCTCACCGGCACGAGCCGCTTCCACCGCTGCGTTGAGCGCCAGAATATTGGTCTGGAAGGCGATGCCTTCAATCACCGCGATAATATCGACGATCTTCTGCGAACTGTGGGAGATTTCATGCATCCGCTTGAGCATGTCATCCACCACGTTGCCGCCGTGCACCGCCGTCTGCGAGGTTTGCCGTGCCAGCTCGCTGGCCTGATGGGCGTTGTCCGCGTTACGTTTTACCGTTTCGGTAATCTGCTGCATGTTGGAGGAGGTTTGCACCAGCGATGCGGCCTGCTCTTCGGTACGCTGTGACAAGTCGCTGTTACCCTGCGCTATTTCGCTGGCTGCCAGTGAAATAGACTCGCTGCCATCAACAATACCCCGGATGATTTCCGCCAGCTTGTCATTCATTAACTTCATGGTAGCCAGTAAGCTGGTGGTGTCGCCGTGGCGAAGCGCAATCGGCACGCACAGATTGCCTGATGCCACCTGGTTCATGATTGAGGCGGCGTAATCAGGCTCGCCACCCAATTGGCGCGACAGACTACGGGTGATCAGTGTCGTGATAACCGCGGTGGCGATAAGTGCCAGCACCAGCAGACCGGAGAGTATATACAGCGCATGCTGATAGCCTTCCTCTGACGCTGCCCCAGCCTGATCGCCAGAGGCAATTTCCATATCCACCAATTGCGCCAGATCTTTCATTAACTGGGTGCGGTATTTAGAGGAAACAGCACCGCTGATTTTGCTGGCTTCGTCCAGCTTCCCACCGTTAACAGCCTCGATGACCTTGGCATTAACATCGACAAAGTTCTTAAAGTTATCCACCACCTGATTGAATAAGGCTTGTTTTTCCTGTGGTGCATTCTTCAGCAGGTTGGCGTAGTTAGCCTGCGCCTTAAGAAACAGATCCTGATCCTGTAATAATTCAACCCGATGACCTTCGACTTCTTGCGGGGTTTTTGAGGCGATATATTGCACCTGCTGCAGTCGAATTTCCGACAGCATGCCGCGCATTTCCAGTGTATAACGCACCCCCGGCATACGGCTGTCTTTAAACGTGACCACATTATTATCACTGGCATTGAGCTGGTAGATAGCCACAACCCCCAACAACAACATCATGACGATGAGCACGGAGAAACCGAGCAGGAGCTTGGAGAAGACAGTTAATTGTGAGAGTTTTTTCATCGCTGCTTTCTTTTATTAACGGACGGTATCTTTAGTAACGGCATGGTAATTCAAAAATTTATTCCCGTGATAGGTTCTGGTCATCATTTTGGCAAATTGTTTTTTATTTTTGGAACGGCGTTTTTGTGACAACGATGGGTGATTTTTTATCGTTTTTATGAGTCAGAGAAATATTGATGGCGTGATGTCATGATGGGGCGGCGTTATTCTGTGAATCACGCCGTTTCACACAAAAAAAATAATAGTATGAACAGGTGTCGGTGATGACCGTCACGAGGCGGGGCACCCGGCGAAGTCATCCACCTCAGCACTGTTTGGGACGCCAGAAAACCCCACTCGCCGA
Organism: Dickeya oryzae; assembly: GCF_020406815.2. Classification (NCBI taxonomy): domain Bacteria; kingdom Pseudomonadati; phylum Pseudomonadota; class Gammaproteobacteria; order Enterobacterales; family Pectobacteriaceae; genus Dickeya; species Dickeya oryzae. The sequence goes on along the minus strand of NZ_CP162670.1, from coordinate 4,162,566 downwards.
TAATCAAGGTGTTTGCCAGCGATCTGATAGCAAATTAGTCGAGATAGAAAACCGGGGCGAGTTCTGCGCTGACGGGGCTGTTGTCCGGGTTGGCGGGCATCACCTCTGTCATGTATTTCCACCAGCGCTGGCAGACGTCAGTCTGAGCGATGGCATTCCAGCGTTCCTCTGACTCGATTTCCACATACGCGAACAGCAGGTGGCGAGCCGGGTCGAGGAAAATACTGTAATGGTGTGCGCCGTGGGCTTTTAACTCCGCCTCCAATTCCGGCCAGATAGGCGTGTGGCGACGTTGGTATTCGTCGTGGCATTCCGCAAAGACCTGCATCACAAAGGCTTTTCTCAACATGATGGTCATCCTGTGGCGAGTGATCGCTAAAACGGTTATCCCGCATGAGGCGGGGGAAACGTCCTTGTGTCCCAGGCGGGCAGCGTGCAATAACCCGGTTTCACCCGCTGTCACCTGATGGTGAACCCGGCGGTTGTCGCTGCCCGCCGGGTGTCCTGGAGACTGAGGCGAGCCTGCCTGTTATGCGAGGGGGTGCAAAGCAGCCGCCATTGGCGTAACCCCAAAGCGCTGGCCGAGGGCGATCAGCTCTTCGGTCGAGATGGTCTGTTTTTTCCCGCCCATCGAACGCACTTTGACCATCACTTCTGCCGATTTCTCAGCGGTATCGATCAGGCCGAAGGCATCATCCAGCGAGGGGCCGGTGCCGAAAATACCGTGGAACGGCCACAATACCAGCGAGTGGTGTTGCATTTGTTCCGCCGTCGCATCGCCGATGGCGTCCGTTCCCGGCACCATCCACGGGACAATCCCTACGCCGTCCGGGAATACCACCAGACATTCGGTACTGCCTTCCCACAGTTCACGGGTGAAGGTGGCGCTGTTCAGTTCCAGCACATAGCTCAGCGCGATCAGGTTGGTGGCGTGGCAATGCATGATCACCCGATCCCGTCCGCCGCTGACCTTCATACGCACACTGTGCGACTGGAAATGGGCCGCCAGCTCGGAAGTCGGCAGACCACCGTGGGTCAGCCCCCAGAAAATACGATAACCACGACCGTCGCCATTCACTTGTAAGAGCACCAGATTGTCCGCCGGGTCCAACTGCACATTGCGAAAGAACTTGCCGGACCCGGTGACGATAAACCAACAGCCAGCCAGTTCCGGCATGGGCTGAGACAGCGCTTCATGGCGCGGGTGTGGATAGAAATCGCTTTCAAATGGCGTCACGTCGTCTGTGGTCAGGCGCAGGCTGATGTTGCCGCCGTTGCGCTCATCCCAGCCTTTGAGCCACATATCGCTGGTGGCTTTGATCATTCCCTGTACAAACCAGGAGGAGAGAATTGATTGCATGGTGAATCCTTAACGTTGACCGATTAACGTTGACAGAGAACGGTGTTTTCGTAGTGACGTACCGATTGCAGCCAGTCGCTGCCGGGCATGACGTCATGTTGCTGGCAGTAGCGCTCCCACACCGCTTGCCACGGCAGCGATTTCTGTTCTTCCAGCAGTGCCAGACGGGCGGTGTAGTCACCGTTTTGTTCCAGCGTGCGCAGCGTGTCAGTGGGTTCCAGCAACGCACGCAGTAAGGCTTTTTTCATGTTGCGGGTGCCGATAACCCAGGCGGCGATGCGGTTGATGGAGGCGTCGAAGAAATCCAGCCCGATATGCACCCGGTTAAGCAGGTGATGGCGCACGATTTCATGGGCGATGGCCTGGGTTTCGTCATCCAGCAGCACCACGTGGTCGCTGTCCCAACGTACCGGGCGGCTGACGTGCAGCAGCAGGCGTGGCACAAACAGGCTGGCGCTGGAGATCTTGTCGGAAATCACTTCGGTGGGGTGGAAGTGCCCGGCGTCCAGACAGAGTGCTGTCTGGCGACTGGTGGCGTACCCCATGTAAAACTCGCCGGAGCCGACGGTAAAACTTTCCGCCCCTAACCCGAACAGCTTGCTCTCTACAGCATCGATATGGTGGGCCGGATCCAGTTTTTCTGCGATCACCTCGTCCAGTGACGCCAGCAACCGTTGGCGGAATGCCAGCCTGTCTACCGTCAGGTCTTTCATCCCGTCCGGGATCCAGATATTCATGACCGAAGCCGTTCCCAGCTCGCGGCCGAACCAGGCGGAAATGCGGCGGCTGGCCTGACAGTGTTCTATCCAGAAGCGACGTATTTTTTCGTCCGGGTGTGACAGGGTAAAGCCGTCGCTGCTAAAGGGGTGTGAAAAACAGGTTGGGTTAAAATCCAGCCCCAGATGTTGTTCTTTGGCCCACGCGACCCAGTTGCTGAAATGCCGTGGTTCGATGGCATTACGCGCCACTGGCGTTTCCGATTCCAGATAGATCGCATGCAGATTAAGGCGTTTCGGGCCGGGAATGTGGCGAAAGGCTTGCTCCAGGTCGGCGCGTAATTCGCTGGCGTCGCGTGCCTTGCCGGGGTAGTTACCGGTTGCCTGAATACCGCCGGTCAACGCTCCGCCGCTGTGTTCGAAGCCGGTGACGTCATCGCCCTGCCAGCAGTGGATGGAAACCGGAATCTGATCGAGCTGGCGCAGTGCGGCATCCACATCGATGTTCAGGCGGGCGTAACGTTCCTGGGCTAGACGCCAGGCTGTTTCTAGTGCGGTATTCATACGGTGAGCTCCTCATTAATCTGACACAGCGCCTGAAAACGACGCCAGTGATCAGCAAAATCACTATCCTGTCGGGGGATAAACGGTTGTAGCGGGATGTTGTCGGTGAGAAGACGACGAAATGCCTCCAGGTTTGCCACGTCGCCCTGGGCTATCAACTGACAGCCGATATTGCCGAGGGTAGAGGCCTCAACCGGACCGGCCAGCACCGGCACCTGACAGACGTCGGCACACAGTTGGTTGAGCAGGTGGTTGCGGCTACCGCCGCCGACAACATGCAAATGGCGTAACGGCGTACCGCGCAGCGCGCCGAGTGTCAGCAGGCCCTGACGGTAGGACAACGCCAGGCTATCCAGAATGCAGCGCACCAGCGCCACCGTGCTGACAGGTTGTGGTTGGTCGTATTCACGGCAGAGTTCGCGCAGGGCATCGCTCATGGAAGGCGGGTTAATCAGCCGTTCGTCGTTTGGGTTTATCAGGCTGACAAAACCCGGTTGTGCTGACGCCGCTTCAAGCAAGGCGGGCAGGTCGGTGACCTGTTGTTCCTGACATACCCGTTGTAATAGCCAGAGCCCCATAATATTTTTCAGTACCCGATAGCGGCCGCCGACACCCCCTTCATTAGTGAGATTCGCGGCCAGCGCCGCCGGGCCGGTCAGCGGCGTCTGGCTTTCAATGCCGATAAGTGACCAGGTACCGGAGCTGAGATAAGCACTGTCTGTATCGGTTAGCGGGGTGGCGACCACCGCGCTGGCGGTATCGTGGGTCGCCACGCTCACGACCGGTACCGCGCGGCCGCTGGGTGCTATCCACTCGCCGAGCCGCTGGCCCGGTTGATGCGGGGTGGCAAGCCAGTTGGGCGGTATGCCCAGATAATCCAGCAGACTGTGGTCCCAGTCACCGCTGTCCAGATTCAGCAACTGTGTGGTGCTGGCGTTGGTGTATTCGCAGGCTATATGGCCGGTTAACCGGTAGTGAAAATAATCCGGGATCAGCAGCAGATGCGCCACCTGCCCCCAAACGTCCGGTTCCTGCTGGCGCAGCGCCCGCAGTTGGTAGAGGGTATTGAACGGCAAAAACTGAATACCGGTCTGGCGGTAGAGGCGCTCGCGGCCCAGTTCGGCGGTGACCTGCGCCATCTGTCCATCGGTGCGATGGTCACGGTAAGAGTAGGTCAGGCCCAGCCGGTTACCTTGCTTATCCAGCGCGACCATATCCACCCCCCAGCTGTCGATACCGATGCTGACCGGGTGAATACCGCGGGCGTCGATGGTTTCAAGCCCGTGTCTAATCTGGCGTTCCAGTTCGTCCAAATCCCACAGGTGATGCCCCTGCCAGTGACGCAACTGGTTGCTGAAACGGTGAATTTCCTCCAGCGTTAACCGGCGGGTTTCGGTTTCCAGCGATGCCAGCATGACTCGTCCGCTGGAAGCACCAAGATCGACCGCCACATAATGCCTGACCGCCATTGCTGTTCTCTCCGTTATCGATAAGGTGTGGGTGACTGTGTTTGGCAGTGTAGGAAAGTTGCGGCGGCGGCACCTTTGGGTGAGTGCCACCTGAAAAATGGGGATGGCAAAATGGCAAAGTTGGCTGTGAAGCGGTTCACGATTTGCGGTGATAGCCAGTGAGTGACCCGCGTTGGACGAACGATAAACGCCTGTGATCCTGACCACATTTCAGTGATTTAACGGCTGAATCTTGAAAAAATGACCTCGCGAGGGCCATGTCGCGGCGCTATTTTAAGGCGCAGGGGCCGCCCTTCTGACTACTCTATCTGACAAGCGAATCAGTCAGGTGGAAGGGGGAAGACGACATGACACAACTTCATGGCGAGGAGTTTTTTGTTTCACCCGTGGCGACAGTGGCCGTAGAACCCCGGATGCCGCAGCATGCCTTTCCCGAGCACTATCACGACTTTTGGGAGATAGTGCTGGTCGAGCAAGGTGCAGGTGTGCACGTGTTCAACGATCAACCCTTCGCGCTCTGTAGCGGGGCGGTATTTTTCGTGCGCGACAACGATCGCCATTTGTTTGAACAGGTGGAGGAACTGCACCTGACCAATGTGTTGTATCGCTCGCCGCGTGGGTTCCGTTTTCTGTCGGACATCGCGCCGTTTCTGCCGTATGGCGCGAATGGTGAGTGGCTGGGGCAATGGCAACTGAATGCCGGGACACAGCAGCAGGTCAAGCAGTTGATTCTGCAACTGGCGGCGCTGGCGCGCCATGAACGACCGGAAGATATTGCGACCAGCGAAAGCCTGTTCCTGCAAATTCTGGTGCTGCTGCGGCAAAAGAGCTTTCAGACGCAGGGGGACGGCAGCGAGCGGCTGGGGATTCAGGCGTTGCTGGGCTGGTTGCAGCATAACTTCTGCGAAGAGGTGGACTGGGACACGCTGGCGGACCGTTTTTCGCTGTCGTTGCGTACGCTACACCGACAGGTAAAACAGCGCACCGGCATGACGCCGCAGCGTTACCTGAACCGGTTGCGTCTGCTGGAAGCGCGGCGTCGGTTGCAGCACAGTGATGACTCGATTACCACCATCGCCCATGATTGTGGTTTCAGTGACAGTAATCACTTCTCCACCCAGTTCCGCAAAGCCTTTTCGCTGGCCCCGAAAGCGTTGCGCCATCAGGCGCTGTGTGAGGACTAAGAGCCCTAATGGGATAGGCTCTAACGTGACAGGGGCGACAGGCTGTGCCATCCCGTGGGTTAAAGCTACGAACGGAAGATTACTTTCTTACCGATAAAAATACGGTCACGGTGGCGGAGCGCAGCCCGCAGCCCGCGTTTCCGTTGCATCACCACGACTTTGACGAGCTGGTGATTGTCTGGCGCGGCAATGGCCTGCATCTGTGGAATGACGTGCCTTATCGCATCACCTGCGGCGATCTGTTTTATGTCTCCGCCCGTGATCGTCACAGTTATGAATCGGTGCACGATCTGGAGCTGGACAATATTCTCTATATCCGCGAGCGCCTGACGCTGCCTGCCGACTGGCAAAATTTGTTGCCCGGCGGTGAGGTCTCACAGCAGCAACGTTACTGGCGGCTGGCGACCCAGAGCATGGATATCCTGCGCGACAAAGTGGAAAATCTGGCGCAGGAGTGCATGAAATCAGACCCGCTGTCGTTACAGCTTAGCGAAGTCCTGCTGTTGCAGATTGCACTACTGGCGATGCGGTATCGTTACGCACCGGAAAGCACCCAACTGGCGGATGCCCAGCAACTGGATTTGCTGATGAATGCGCTGCGCGCCAGCATTGCCCGACCATTTCGGCTGGAGGATTTCTGCCAGTTGCACGGCATCAGCATGCGTAGCCTGCGTAGTCGCTTCAAACAACAAACCGGTATGAGCGTGGCACAATACCTGCGCCAGTTGCGGCTCTGTCGGGCGATGGAATTGCTGCGCCACAACCGGCAAACCATCAGTGAGGTGGCGGCTGAATGCGGTTTTGACGACAGCAATTATTTTTCCGTGGTATTTCATCAGGCATTCGGCGTCACCCCCAGCGGTTACCGGCAGCGCTTTCAGTCTGGCGCTAAAGTGTGAGCCGGTGGCGGCTCATTATTTCGAGGAAGGTTACCGTGCTGAACGTGAGGTGCGGTAATAGCGCCAGAGTTTTATGATGGCGCGCTGAAATAACGTCAGGCGTTAATCGCGTTATGTTGTTGGTTAATTTCCACCGGGGCGACGGTAGACAGTAATTGCCGGGTATAAGGGTGCTGTGGTTGAGTGAATATCTGTTCCACGGTGCCGTGTTCCACCACGTCGCCGTCTTTCATCACCGCAATCCGATGGCTCATGTGCTGTACCACGCCAAGATCGTGGGAGATAAACACCATCGACAGGTGTAAACGGTGCTGCAACGCCACCAGCAGGTCCAACACCTGTGCTTGCGTGGTGACATCCAGCGCGGATACCGGCTCGTCGCAAATCAGCACCTCTGGCTCTGCCGCCAGCGCTTGTGCGATGGAGATCCGCTGGCGTTGCCCGCCGGATAACGATTGTGGCCGTCTGGCAAGCAATGTGGGTGATAACCCCACCAGTTCCAGCAGGGCGAGAATGCGCTGCTGGCGGGCTTGTGGGCTGAGATCGTGTCGCAGCCGCAACGGTTGCAGCAGGATCTGCTCAATCGTGAACTGCGGGTCGAACGAGCTAAGCGGATCCTGGGTGATGGTTTGAATGCGGGCGCGCAGCGGGCGGCGCTCTCGCTCCGCCAGCCTGCTCCAGGGGTGTCCGGACAGGCGAACTTCACCGCTGTCCGGTGATTGTAACGCCAGTATCACCTTCCCGAGCGTGGTCTTGCCGGAGCCGGATTCGCCAACAATACCCAGTGTTTCCCCCCGTTCTACCGCCAGCGAAATGTTATTCACTGCGGTCATCCGGCTACCATCCGGGCGCTTAAAGGAAACGGAGATACCGTCGACCTGCAACGCCAGCCCGTGCTTTTTATGTGAGGTGTCGACAGAAGAGAGCAGGGATGAGGCCTGCGCACTGAGCGGGTTTTCCCCCGCCAGCCAGTGACCACGGGTTGCGGCGGTGGGAATAGCGGCCAGCAGACGGCGGGTATACGCATGCTGCGGAGCGGATAGCACCTGCTGCGCCGGGCCGTGTTCCACCAGCGCGCCGGTTTGCATCACCATGACCCGGTCGGCGACCTGAGCGACAACCGCCAGATCATGGGTTATCAGCAGTACACCGTGCCCGGCCTGCGCCAGCGCGGTAAACAGTTTGAGGATCTGTTGCTGGACGGTGGCATCCAGCGCGGTGGTCGGCTCGTCGGCGATCAGCAGTGTCGGCCCGGCGGCCAGCGCGGAGGCGATCAATGCCCGCTGGCGCAGACCGCCCGACAGTTCATGCGGGTACTGTGCCGCCCGGTTGGCCGGGTCGGGAATACCGACCTGCGCCAGCAGATCAGCAACGCGAACGGCCACATCGCTGCGTGCTGCCAGCTTATGGGTCAGTAGCGGTTCCGCCACTTCCTGCCCGATGCGCCGTAATGGGTCGAGCGATACCAGCGCATCTTGCAACACAAAGCCTATCTCCCGGCCGCGCACCTGTTGCCATTGCCGGGCGCTCAGGTGTTGCAGGTCGCACCGGCTGCCGTCGTGGCGCACCAGTTCGATGGCATTCGCCTCAATCTGTGCCCGTTCACCTGCCAGCCCGACCAGCGTGCGTGCGGTGACCGATTTACCGGAGCCGGATTCGCCCACCAGCGCCAGAATTTCCCCCGGATTAACCTGAAACGACAGGTTACGCACCGATTCCACCGGCCCATGCGGGCTGGGGAACGTCACGTTTAACCCTTCGACGCGTAATAACGGCTGCGAAGCAGACTGACTCATGCTGCCCCCTTAGCCAGAATGGCTTGTAAACGTCGGCCCAGCAGGGTGATGACGATGACCGACAGCGCCACTACGCTGGCCGGAAACAGGCTGACCCAGGGTGCGATATCCAAAAAGTTGCGGCCATCGGCCAGCAGTGCGCCCCATTCAGCGGTCGGTGGCACCACGCCAAGGCCGAGGAAACTGAGCGCGGAGGCGGACAACACCGCATTACCGACACCGATGGTGGCGAGAATCAACAGCGGCCGCAGGGTGTTGGGAATGATATGACGCACCACGATGTAGAGTGGGTGTTCGCCCAGTGCGATGGCGTGCTCCACGTAGCCGGAGAGTTTCACCTGCAACACCTGCGAGCGTACCAGTCGGGCATAACCGGCGACGCCTGAAAGCCCGACCGCCAGGAGTGTGTTTTCCGGGCCACGGCCCAGCACGGCAATGACCAGCAACGCCAGTAACATTTCCGGGAACGCCAGCATGATGTCCAGCAGTCGCACCAGTACACGGCGTACTGGCAACGGTGCCAGCGCCGACAGTGTTCCCAGCACTACACCGCCGACACAGGCAATGAGCATTGCGCCGACGCCGATGCTCAGTGATAGCGACGTACCGTAGACCACACGGGTAAACACATCGCGGCCGAGCGGGTCGGTGCCGAACCAGTGGCCTGCGCTGGGAGGCTGGAGTACTGCGCCCATGTCCATTTCATCCGGCAGACGGTGCGTGAACAGCGACGGGAAAAATACCGCCAGCAGCAACAGCAACACAGCCAGAGCTGGCAGCATGGTTGCTGGTGCCAGCCAGGGGCGGCGATCAGTGATCTCTCTTAAACGGCGTATCCGCATCCGTAGTCCGTTGTCAGTGACAGGCTGGGGGGAGAACGGTTTATAGGTTAACGGTTCACTGCTCATGAGCGTTCGCCTTTTTTCTTAAACGGGGGTCGATCAGGAGATAGAGCGCATCCACCAGCAGGTTGATGACTACAAATAACAGCGCGGATAACATCACCAGTCCCAGCACCAGCGGCATATCGCGGCTTTCGATGGCATGCAGGGTAATCTGGCCGATACCGGCGCGGCCAAACACGGTTTCGGTCAGCACCGAACCGCTCAGCACCCCCGCCAGCAGCGTTCCGGTCAGTGTAGATGCGGCCAGTGCGCCGTGGCGCAGACCGTGGCGAAGGCGCAACCAGGTTTCGCTGACGCCTCGGGTGCGCACCGTCAGTGCAAACGGCTGTGACAACGCCTCTTCCAGACCATCGCGCAGTACCTGGCTTAGCAACGCCGCCAGCGGCAGACTCAGGGTAACGACCGGCAGCACCAGTGATATCAGCCCGTCGTTGCCCATCACCGGGAACCATTGCAGATGAAAACTGAACACGCTGAGCAGCACGATACCGACCCAGTAGACCGGCGTGCTGAGTAGCGTCAGTTCCAGCCAGGACATCAGCGCCCGTAGTCGGGCATGACGACCGGCGGTCAGCAAGGCATTCACGACAGAGAGCAGCAAGGCCAGCACCAGGGCGCTTATCGCCAGTTGAACCGTTTCCCGCATGGCGTCGCCAATCAAGGCGATGACCGGTTGCCGGTACTGATAGCTGACGCCGAAGTCGCCTTGCAGCGCCTGCCCGCAATAGCGCAGGTATTGCATCCACAGCGATTGATCGAGCCCAAACTGCTTGATCAGCGCGGCACGGTAGGCTCCATCCACCACGTTATCGCCGCCGCTCAGGATAGCGACCGGATCTCCGGGGATCAGTTTGACGGCGATAAACGTCAGCGTGGCGGCACCCCAGAGCACCGCCACAATGGTGAAGAGTCGCTGGAGCGCCGTGACGGCCAGGTTACGGTTTAATCCAGACATCATAGAAGTTCGGTTTGGCGTTGGTGGCCCAGCTAATGCCCTGTACTTTCTTCGACAGACCTAATTGGTAGGCCGGGATGAACAGCGGTACCGCGTAAGCCTGATCAAGCAATTCATGCTGGATAGCGCTGTAAAGCTGCTGACGTTCGGCATCGCTGGCACCGATGGCTTTTCTCAGCTTGTCATCCAGTGCGTGGATGCGGCTGAAGTTATTACCGTTAGGTGGAATATAGTTGGAGTCGAACACGGTGCGCAGGATATCCGGCTCGGCGCGTACAAAGTAGTTGGAGGCGATATCGTAGTCGTTATCGTTGGTACGGCTGATGAAGCCCCCACCGTCGACCGGATTAAGCTGGACGTCGATACCCGCCTGTTTCACCTGATACTGCACCGCCTGGAACAGGGTGATTTCCGCCGCTTCCGACGAGCCGGTGCTGTAGACGAACTGTACCGTCAGGCGTTTACCGTCTTTGGTGCGGTAACCGTCGCTATCTTTGGTTTTCCAGCCCGCGTCGTCCAGCAACTGGTTGGCTTTTTTCAGGTCAAAGCCCCCCAGCGCGGCGGCGGATGGGTCGTAATACAGGGTCGACGGGCCCAGTACGCTGTCGGCCGCTTTTAAGGTACCGAAGAACGCTACTTTTGTCGCTGAAGGGGCATCCACGGCGTGCAGGAAGGCACGGCGTACGTTGATGTCCTGGAACGGGCCCTTAGACGTATTCAGATAAAGTACACGGTTAACGCCTGGGTTCTCGCGGGTGATCAATTCCAGACGGGTGTCTTTTTTCAAGGCGGTGGCGTTGGCCGGTGGTACGGCGTCAATCGCCTGTACCTGACCGCTGCTCAGAGCGCCGAGACGCACCGATGATTCCGGCAGGTACTTGAATTCGATTCTATCCAGATAAGCCGGACCCGAGTGCGCGGCATAACCAGGCCCCCAGTGGTAATCCGGGCGTTTTTTCAGACGGCTGCCGCTACCTTTGACGAACGATTCCAGAATAAACGGACCAGAACCCACGATAGTGTTGCTGGTATTCGGGGTGTTTTTCAGGTAAGTCGGCGACTGAATGCCCAAATACGGCAGGCTCAGCCCCTGCAACAGTGCGGAGAACGGACTCTTGTAACTGATCACCACGGTATAGTCGTCTGGCGTAGTAATACTGTCGATCGGCCCTAACAGCGATTTGGCGTAGCTGGAGGTGGTTTTCGGGTCGAGAATACGGTCCAGATTGTATTTCACGGCGGCGGCGTCCAGTGTGGTGCCGTCACTGAAGGTCACGTCTTTGCGCAGGTGAAAGGTATAGCGGGTATTGTTGTCGCTGATTTCCCAGCGTTCAGCCAGCCAGGGGGTAAAGCGGTTGTCTTCCGCCTGACCGACCAGCGAATCCACCACGTTGCGTGCCACCAGTGCGGCCACGGAGTAGGCAGTAATCGAGGGGTCGATAACCGGGGTGTCGCTGCCAAGCCCGATATTGAGCGTACCGCCTTGTACCGGGGCCGTCGCGTCTGCTGCTGTTGCGAAAGGCGATGTACTTACCGCCAGAGAGAGCAATCCTGCACTGAGCAAGGATATCCGTGATACTTTGCCTGTCTGAAATCGTATTGCCATTCCCTGAGTCCTCAACAATCTGCATCGTCTGCATGGAAAAAATCTGGTAATAGCCCGGTACTCTAGGAGATTGTCATATAAGTGTAAAAGTATAAAAAATTATTTTTAATGTTCAAAAAGGCATAAAAAGAACAACAGGGCATGAGGAAAGACACCAGACCGGATGCGACATGCAGGCGGTTATATAAAGAGTTGTATATAAAGAGGGGACAGAGCGTGTTGCCAGTAATACAAAAACGCAAACAGTAAAAGAAAAGCAAGAGGAGATTTTTGCTATAACGTGCGCTTTTTCTCCTGGCTGATTATGTTGTTAATTCCCTGCCGGGTATTCACTGGAGGGAGTGAATCCTTTTTTTTTGCGATAAAAAGCTGTAAATATGAATTAGTCAGTGATTGTTTTCTGTGGTGCTGTTTATTTTTATTTGTTTTTTCTATTTTCATTGTTTTTTGTCTGTGGAAATATATTCCTTACGGGTTGTTAGTATTATTGTTTTCAACCTAATAGCTATCAAAAATTTAATTTCAAAAATTGATTATTGTAATTTTACTTCTCTAATAATATATTTTTATTTTATACCCAAATAATTCGAATTGTAGGACAACACGCTAGCGTTGGCCCTTTAGGGCAACGCACCTACAACTCGAAGTATGAAGGGGATATCCGAATTAATTGTACCCTTTAAGACAGGAGGTGGAGTGGAATACTCTATTCTTCGTGGTGTGTTTTCTGGTCTGCCCGATTTAAATGATCCTCGCTTTTCAGTGTTTAATGATTTTTATTTGAATAATAAGGTGACGGTGCTGGCGTCGTTACCTTGGGTAGTATCAGAAATTATCGAGAATGATGGTTTTGATAAAATGATTGAATTCATTATCAATCATGGCGGAGGACGCATTTATGTCAGCCGGGACTATCCTCTTTTTCTGCAAAGAGTCGGCATGCATCTGTCAAAAAAGACGTATGACAAGATGCTATTCCACTCCATGCCCGATAATGTTCTGGATATTCCCTCTTCCTGGGGGATCTATTTAAAATTGCGGAATGTCGCTGTCAGGTTGTTGTTAAGCCAGGGGGTGAGCCAGGAGCAGATTGCACGAGACTTCGGTATAACCAGTCGTGCATTACGCAAGATAGTGGCCGTGAAAGAGTAAGCACCACGGCCACGCGGCTATTACTATTAATGGGTCATGTCATTACTATTAATGAGTAATGTTATTACTATCATGCTATTTCATGTGCATTGATGCATTTCGTTTTTCTGTAATGATATTATTCTTTTTTTTATTTATCTCGCTACCGTTTTATCTGTCTTGTATGGGGGCTCGTTGATAACGGTGATGAATAATTCCAGGCGAAAAATAATGACACCACGCCGCGATGAAATAACGGGCCAGCATAATGCTCAGCAGCACCGCGGCAAAAAAGAGATAAATATGCTCTCCGGCAGACAGTAGCGTGAACGTGAGGATCACATTTGCCATCAGCCACCCCAGGAGGAGGTGATCCCGCGATCGTTTCCAGCGTGCTGAAAGATTATTGGGTGTGGCATGAGTGAGCCCTTTTGTTCCCCAACTGATATCGCTGAACTGGGCGAGGGAATAGGTCGTCAGATATAGCGGGAAAAATAACAGGCTGGGCAGGTAATAAAGCGCTATCCGCCACCCTGCATTCGGGCTGTCAGGTGAGGTAAGAGCAATCAGTAAGAGCGGCAGTATAAATAGCAGAATTATCGCCAGCGGATAAACCAGCAAGCTGCTGAGGGTGAGCAAGAGAGTGGCAAGCCCCATCAGCGTCATGGCGATTTGATGAAACAGGAGTCCTGTCGCGGTGTTGATGCTGCATGAGCGGCTAAGGACTATCACGCCACACCACAGTAACAAGACGCCGCCCGCCCAAAGGTGTGGCGTCATGTCCGGTGAGTCGGCTAACAGCGATGGCATGCTGAGTGCAGCCGAGAGACTCAGCAGTGTGGGGGAAAACAATAACGTGAATAACGGTATGCAATGCCACAGCATCGCTAGCGTGATCTGGCATTTGCGGCGGTACGAGAGCGCAGCCTCGCGCCATAGCGCAGGCAGTTCCAGCAAAGCGGAAAAGCGGGCGGCCAGGGTGCTGTTGATCCAGCGACGGCGCTGGCGCATCAATTCTCTCAGTGTGGTGCAGGCATCGGTTTCCAGTCTGGCTGGGGGCAGGTACGTTGTGGTGGCTGGGGTCTCTTTAATCAGCTCAAACCCCAATACCCGGTCTTCCGCCAGGAACTGGTTATGCTCCAGCAACCCTGCCGGATGCAGACCGCGTAAGTAGCGTGTCAGGGGGGATGACCCCTGCGGACCCGGAGCTATCAGCGCGGCATAGCGCATCAGGCTACACTGACCGGGAAGCACATCCATATAGCCAAGGCATTGACTCACTGGCCAGTCGGTGACCTTTTCCCAAATAAAATCAGCATATTGCCAGTTGGTTATCAGGCTGGCGTCAGTCGGTATGGCGGTGGTGGTGTGTGTCGCCAGTGCCGCACAGTCATGGTGTTGTTCCAGATACGGGTACAGGTGGTACAGGCAGTCGTTGTCAGGAATCGAACCGCTATCGATTTGCAACACATAACGCGGGGTGATCACCCGGCAAAGATGGCGGAAAAACCAGTTGTGCGAATCCAGCTTACCCCGATTGTCGCGTTTCTCTGCCAGCAGCAGTGGTGAGTAGCGGCAGCTTCCTTCCGGTTCGGACGATACCGGCATCAAACCAAACGGTGGCGGATCAGCCAGCGCACTGCGCTGGACGTGCAGACGGTTGTGAGTCGTGTGGCCCGTATTGGTGGTATCCGACAGGGTAAAACCAGATGATACCAGCCAGCGTCGTGTGTCAGGGTGGAGTGCCTCTTCACCGTCGGTGATGAGGCAAATCATCAGGGAAGGGGGCGCGTGGTCATCGCTGTAAGGTGAGGTATGACGGCGCAATACGGCATGACTGCGTGATAGTGCCGCCAGCGTATCATTGAGCGCTGTCGGCGGCTCGTTATACAGGGTGACGCATACCAACAGGTCACAGGTGCCGGGCAGCGAGGCGTCGTATATAAAATCACCTTCTGATACCCGCTCGTGAATCACGCTGTCGGGCTCAGCGTGGGTGAGTACAGGGTTTTTGATGTGCGGCAGGGGCATGGCGTTATTCATGATTGTCATCCTTGTTATCATCATGAGGTTAGGTGCGAAAGCGCAAAGGCAGAGGTGAAAAACCTTCTTGCTGCAATGGGTTATGCGGTAAGCGCCAGAACTGCGTCACGATGCTGGAATAAAGCTGGCGAAAGTCGGTGGTAAAGGTCGGGTTACCGACGTCATCGAGCCTGTCCAGGTCGGTACGTGAGCCATAGAGGCCGCCGCTCAGTGCACCGCCCAACAGGAATGCTACCCCGCTGGTGCCATGGTCCGTGCCACCAGACGCATTCTCCTGCGGTCGGCGACCAAATTCTGATTGCACCAGAATCATGCTGTCCTGCCAGACGCCGATGTCTATCAGGCCCTGACGCAACCCTGTCAGTAGTCTGGCGACCTGTTGCAAAAGTGGGCGATGTTGCTCTCGCATCAGCGAGTGCAGGTCAAACCCGGATGTGCCTAATTTCAGCACCGGGGTGTCTACACCACAGGCTATCAGCCACAGCAGTTGTGCGCCCTGAATGTAGACCGGTGGCATATAGCCTGATGGCTCGGGGGTGAATAATCGCTCAAATGGATTGGGGCGATTGAGCTTTTGCCGAATGCGCTGATGGATAGTGTGGGTATTTTCTATCAGTGAACGCAGATAATGCGAGGCGTTGTTATCTGTCGGCATCGCCGCCCGTAATGCCATATCGTCGCCAGACCGCAGTGCGTCGGCATCCTGAAGCTCAAGGGCGAAGACCCCCTCCTGATGTATAAAATCGGGCGAGCCGGAGAAGACAATGCCATCGGTATCGTAGCGTCTGGCGAGGTCTTGATTGGCCGCCAGCGTACGGCCTACCCAGCCTGAGCGCGAGCTGAGGTCGGTATTGGCGGTATTCCAGATGGCGGTGGCATCGAAATGCGACAGCGTCGGATGGGGATAGCCGATATCCGAAAAGATTGCCAATTCCCCACGCTGATAAATCTTCTCCAGCTCGACAAGCCCAGGGTTAAAGGCGAACTCATCATTGAGCGGCAGCCATTCGTTGGCCGGAACCTCCAGCGTAGGGCGATAGTGACGATAAAGCGGGTCACGATAAGGGATCAGCGTATTGAGGGCGTCGTTGCCACCAAACAACTCAATGATAATCAACCTGCGCTGGCCGGTTTGCTGGCGTAACGCCTGAAGGTTTTCCGCTAACAACGGCGCAGGCAGCAGTGAGACCAGTGGCAGCGAGCCGAATAATTTCAGCAGGTTTCTGCGGGTGTAATCAGGTGCGGTCATCATAGGTCACTCCCTATCATTTCAGGTTGTAGGCCGGGTCGAGGCTCATAATCCGGTACATCTGTTGCTGCAATTCCCTCAGCTGGCTGGCGGATGACGCTTGCATGGCCACCGCGGCCTCATCAGTAAGCACGGGCATCAGCGGCGGCAACGGTGCCGGAGGAAGCGGCGATGACGCCGCGTGGGCCTGGGGAGTACGCGGTGCTAACTGCAATCTCGCTGTGCCGTATTCCAGGTTGAAATTCAGAGGGGTTTGTAAGTCTTTCAGTGACGCCTGATCGGCACTGTCCGCGTCATCTAACGAGAACTCCAGCTCGGCGTGGCAATAAAACGATCCGAGCGGCACCCCAATCGGACAAACGCCCGCGGTGGTATTTACCCAACGCGCCCGGGATGGGTTATAGCGTTGACCATTCAGCGCTATCCAGTTGATGAACAGGTGAGTATCGACGTCCGTTAGCGTAAAACTGACCGTGACGGTTTTGGGGTGTGGCGGCAGTGCGGCACTGGGAATAACGGTGTTTTCCCACATCGGCTTCATGGCGGCGGATTCGTTCGAGGCTTTTTCAATGCCCTGCGTGTGCAAACCGGCATTGGCGGTGATCGTGGCAACAGGCTGCTGGTTGACGCTCACGCGGAATGTCGCTGGGACGCGGCGATATTCGGAACTAAAGCGAATATGTAATCCGTCGACAGGCTTGTCCGCCAGCAGAGCGGACTGGCTGACGGCCACCCACAGCCGCTCGATAATGCGTTTGCGGTTCGTGATTTGTCCGCTGGTTAACCAACTCAGCCCCCCTTTCCAGCCAGAGACATCCGGGGCGTTGAACGGTTCTTGCCCCAGCACGGCGGCGTATTCGGTGAGGATGCGGTAATCAGGCAGGCGCAGACGAAAGGTGCGGGCAAATCCGACTATCATATCCAGCGGCGATTTGACTAAATTGCCACGATTTTCCTCGGCCCAGAATGCATCGCTTAATAGCAACGCGTTAAGTAGTGCCCGCAAATCATAATGATTGTCACGCAAGATTGCGGCCAGCCGGTGTATTTCCGCCTCATTGGGGGTGAGGGAGACGAACTCGTAATACAGCTTGCCGGCAATACGTTCAGCGGTACTGGGCTGGCGCAATAATATGTCGACGAGCTGATCAAGTTCATCACTGGCACTTCCCTGTACCGATTGGCCGAGGATCGTTTTTTCCCCGGTATCGCGCTCGTGTTCGTTGACCTGATAGCGCCAGCCGCCTTCCTGGGCGACGGTATGCCCAGCCAGCAGGCGGGAAACTTGCTTCACATCTTGCTCACTGTAATGGCCGATACCCAGCGTGAATAACTCCATCAGTTCTCGCGCCAGGTTTTCATTCGGGTGGGTACGTGTGTTTTTAACGTTATCCAGCCCGCTTAACATCATGGGGTCACGCAAAATACCGCGCAGTAATTCCCGAAAATTGGTGGTGCCGACATGTCGGAATAGCTGCAACTGGTCATAAAACGGGGCGGACACTCGGGTGTTCTGAAAGCGTGAAACAAAATGATTGTGCCAGAACAGCGTCAGGCGTTCGGCAAAGGGCGCAGGCGTTTCAATCATCTCCTGCATCCACCAATCCTGTAACTGGTGCATTTCGTTGATGCGCCGAAACATGACGGATGTTTTCTCCCAGTCTTTATCCCAGTAATTCGGGCGTGGCTGGGAAATATAAAAGGGCGGCTGAAGCGTCTGGGGCGTGTCCAGCGATGCCAGCAAGTGTGACACGGCCTGCTCTCTGGAAAGCGGCAATAGTGCTTCGATATCGGGCTTACTGGCACCGAAACTGGTGCGTTCAAGTAAATGCCGGGCATCATCAGGTGTGAGTGCATGCGCACTGCCGCAAAGCAGAAATAACAAACCCGCGATGTGAAGATAACTGACAGTGTAACCAGAGAGCCGGTGTAGGAAAGACGTCAGAAAATAAGTGGGCATCATGTCGGCGTCCTTTATTGTTAAGAATATGTTGCTTCCTGCGACATGATGTGACTGTAAGCTATTTAGGTTTGTGTACCAGGTGGAACAGTTCCCCTGGTCTGTATGAAGGGCGGATGTGATATCTGAAATGGAATGTAGCGGGTGGAACGGCGGTCGAGCGTAAGAGGAAAAAACAGAACGCCCCTAATAGCCATCAGGGGCGGATAACTGTAATGCGAGTGATAAATCAGTGCGCGTGTTGAGTCGTCAACGTATCGTCTTCTGACTGGTGGGTGATGCGGTTACGCAAGTCACGACGCGCCAGCTCCGCTACCCAGAAACAGAACATGTGGCCAAAGATTTCTGAGAAGTGCTCAGCGAACGGCTGATCCCAAGGGGCAGGTACAGTACCGAACAGCGGCAGCAGTACGACGTGGAACACCACCCACAGAACCAGACCGTAGAACGCACCCTGCCACAGTTTGATGCGCGGCCAGAATTCTGCGGCTACGCAGTAAAGCACGGTAAACGTGATCGAAAAGCCGAAGTGCATGATGAAACTCATGATCGGTCGCGGGTTGCCATTGAACAGATAGGTCAGATGCGAAAGATCAAACGACATGCCAAGCTGCTGCAGTAATTGCTGGGGCGGGTTGGTCAGATCCCGTGCCGGGGTCCGGGGTGGGAAAGGAATTTCCCAGCCAAATTTGGCTATCGCGCAAATAATGCCGGCAATAATGCCAATCAGCACCGCCAGTATGATCTTTTCCTTTACAGTACGAGCTTGCATGCTATTTCTCCTTGGGAATAAAAAAGAAAAGACGAACAGTGAGTGAGACCCCAGAACAGGTTGGTACATGGATAAACCATGACACCTGAATTAGGTTTCGATGCACTTTCCTTTAAATGATTACGATCGCCTTTGTGAAAATCATACGCCTTTATATTTCGATATTCGAGTATTACTCATTCGTACAATCCCCCTGATGGGGTAATTGTTTTTCTAATTATGAAAAATGTATTCGCTCATTGGCGTGATATGATTATTAATAGGTTATTGTGACGAAAATGTATATTAAATAACGTGTTAAACAGATTGTGATGTTCGTAAAAATCAGTGCGCAATAAATGGAATGTGTTTTTCTTTGGTTCGGATAATTTCAATTCAAAATAATTAAATGATGTCTGATTAATGGGGAATAATTGGCGTCATTCGTTTTTGAATATATTTATATACCCGTCATACTTCAAGTTGCAGGTGTGTTGGCTGCGTTCGCTCACCCGAATCACTTACCTAAGTAAGCTCATCGGGATTCGCTCTCTTGCCGCATTACAAGGCTCTAATGAGCCTTGCCCTAAAGGGCCAACGCGTGGCGTTGTTCAACACGCAAGCATGTTGTCCCGCAACTCGAATTATTTTGGGTATAGTGGCCGTTATCTGATATTCAGACCGTCGCGATTCAAAAAAGCGTCATTCAAGAAAACATCACGCAGGGAAAACAGGGCAGGTATATTGGGCGACGGGCTGCGCCATCCTCAATGCTCGCAGCCCGATTATTGTCAGCTTATCCGGCGTGATCCAGCCATTCAGGCAGGTCGTTAAGTCCCATGGCCTGACGTACCAGCGTTGGCTTGATGCCCGGCAGTGTATCCGCCAGCTTCAGGCCGATATCACGCAGCAGGCTGCCCACCGGGTGAGAACCGGCGAACAGGGTACGAAAGCCCTGCATACTCGCCAGCATCATGGCGGCGCTGTGCTTACGACGCCGCTCGTAGCGCCGCAGATACAGATGCTGACCGATGTCTTTTCCTTGTGCCTGTAGCCGTTTAAGCTCGGCGATCAGTTCCGCCACATCCATGAAACCGAGGTTGACGCCCTGGCCTGCCAGTGGATGAATCGTGTGCGCGGCATCGCCCGTCAGCACCAGCCGGTGGGCGGCGAAGCTGCGGGCATAACGTGCGGTAAGCGGGAAGGACTGGCGTTCGCTCTCCAACTGGCACAAACCCAAACGCATATCGAAGGTGATAGCCAGTTGTCTGGCAAAGGCGTCAGCGGGCAGCTCGCGCAGGTGCTGAGCACGCTCTGGCGGCAGTGACCAGACGATGGAACTCAGATGCGGATCGCTCAGCGGCAGAAACGCCAGAATACCCTCACCGTGGAACACCTGGCTGGCAATCGCGTTATGCGGCTGTTCCGTGCGGATATTGGCGACTAACGCATGGTGGCCGTAATCCCAAAACGTCAGCGGAATGTCGGCGTGTTGGCGCAGCCAGGAGTGTGCGCCGTCGGCACCGACAACCAGCCGGGCGGTGAGCATGCCGCCGTCTTCCAGCGTAATAAAGGCTTCGTTCTCACCCCAGGCGACCTGACGCAATGTGGCAGGAGCCATGAGGGTGATATCCCGCGACTGGGCTGCCTGTTGCCACAACGCCCACTGGATAACCTCGTTTTCGATAATGTGGCCGAGGTGGGAAAAACCGAACTCCTCGCCGCAAAAACGAATATTACCGAAGCTGTCTTTATCCCAGACATACATGTCGTTGTAAGGGCTGAGTCGCTGTGCGGCAATCCCCGGCCAGACGTTGAGCTTGCGCAGTAACGCTTCACTGGCGGCATTGATGGCGGATACGCGAAGGGCGTGCGGGCCGTTTACCGACGGTTCGGTGGCGGCCTGCTTATCCAGCACTGCGACGCTCAGGCCGCTACCTTGCAGGCCGCAGGCCAGCGCCAGTCCGACCATGCCTCCACCCGCGATAACCACATCAAATGATTGCATAGAGCATGAATTCCTGTCTGTATTAACGTTCTACCCAGCCCAATGTACGCCGCGCCAGTACGTCACGCAGCAGCGGCAAGCTGTTCATGGCCATCAGCCCCAGATTCCGCCCAACTTCCATCACGAACAGAGGGTTGGAGAAAACGCGCACCAGCCCATCCGTCAGGGCGACGGTGGTGTGCTGATCCGGCTCACGGCGGCGTTGATAGCGTTGTAGTACGGCCTGACTGCCCGGATCCTCACCTTGTGCGGCCGCTGCCACCAGGGTTTCCGCCAGGGTCATCACGTCGCGCAGGCCAAGGTTGAATCCTTGCCCGGCAATGGGGTGCAGGGTTTGTGCCGCATTACCCACCAGCGCCAGCCGATGGCTGATATGCCGACTGGCGGTCGACAGCACCAGCGGATAGCTATGGCGCTCACCGACGTGGGTGATGGCACCGAGCCGCCAGCCGAACGCCCGCTGTAACCGTTGGCGGAATTGCTCATCGCTCCAGCTATCGACTTCAGCCTGCTGCGATAAAGGATGGCACCACACCAGCGAGCTGCGGCCCCGACTCATTGGCAGCAGTGCCAGTGGGCCGTGTTCGGTAAAGCGCTCATAGGCGCGGCCCTGATGCGCTTGTGCAGTAACGACATTCGCGATGATCGCCACCTGTTCATAAGGCGTGTGCTGCCACTGGATCCCCGCATGTTGTGCCAGCCGGGAGCGTGAACCGTCGGCCGCCACCAGCAACTGCCCCTCAAGGCGTGTGCCGTTGTCCAGCAGCAGCGAGGCGCTATCTGTCTCCCGCTGCAGGCTGACCACCGTGGCCGGGCAATGTAACCGCACGCCTGGCGCATGCTGTAATAACGCGAACAGGCGCTTGCCGACGTCGTGCAATTCGACCACATGACCTAACGCGGGGACCCGGTAATCACGGGCCTGCAATTGTACCCGGCCCGCATGGCCCCGATCGCTAACATGTATATGGGTGATAGGCGTCGCGACCGGCGACAGCGTTTGCCAGACGCCGATGGCATCCAGTTGCATGCTGGTACCCTGCGCCAGTGCGATGGCGCGAGCGTCAAAACCGGGATGTTGGTTTTCCTCTGGCGAGCGGGTTTCGACCAGATCGACCGCAAGTTTCCCGCCAGACAGATGGGAGATAGCCAGCGCCAGTGTCGCGCCAGCCATGCCGCCGCCGACAATCATTATGGTCATGAAACGCGTCCTGCCGCCCTTGCCATCAGTGCTTCGATCGCGTCAGGGTCTTTGACGACGCCGCCGGTCAGCACTTCATTGCCGGTGGTGGTGATCACGATGTCGTCTTCGATGCGGATACCGATGCCGCGATATGCCGCGGGTACATCGGCGTCCGGTGCGATATACAGACCCGGCTCTACCGTTAGCACCATACCCGGTTCCAGCGTCCGACCGCGATCCGCAGAGCCGTAATCGCCGACGTCATGGACGTCCATACCCAGCCAATGGCTCAGGCCGTGCATGAAGAACTGACGGTGGGCCTGTTCCGCGAACAGTGCATCGACATCGCCATGCAGGATGCCGAGTTTAATCAGGCCGCGCAGCATGATACGCACCACTTCTTCATTGACTTCGCGGATGCTGCGACCCGGCGCGAACATCTCTATCGCACGCACCTCAGACTCCAGCACGATATCGTAAATAGCGCGTTGTGCAGGACTGAATTTGCCGTTGACCGGGAACGTGCGAGTGATGTCACCCGCGTAGCCCTGGTATTCACACCCGGCGTCGATCAACACCAGGTCGCCGTCGCGCATCTGGCTTTCATTTTCGGTGTAATGCAGGATACAGGCGTTTTCGCCGCTGCCGACAATGGTGTTATAAGACGGGTAACGCGCGCCGTGGCGGTTGAACTCGTGGTGGATTTCGCCTTCCAACTGATATTCGAACATGCCGGGGCGGCATTTTTCCATCGCACGGGTGTGGGCCAGTGCGCTGATTTCCCCTGCGCGGCGCAGGATGTCGATTTCCGCCGGAGACTTGAACAGACGCATTTCGTGTACCCACGGACGCCAGTCCGTCAGGGTCGCCGGTGCGTTAAAGCCTTTGCGTTTACCGCCGGTACGCAACGTATCGAGCGCGGCGAACACCAGTTTATCGGCGTGGGCGTATTCGCCCTGCGCGTGGTAGACCACGTCCAGACCATTGAGCAACAAGTGCAGTTGTTCGCCGATTTCGTTAAATGGCAGTGCCCGGTCCACGCCCAGTTTGGCGGGTGCGGCTTCCTGACCAAGACGACGACCAAACCAGATTTCAGCCGTGACATCACGTACCCGGTTGAACAATACGGTATGGTGATGATTTTCATCGCTTTTAATCAGCAAAAGCGCGGCTTCCGGCTCATTGAAGCCGGTGAAATACCAGAAGTCGCTGTTCTGGCGGTACGGATAGTCGCTGTCCGCGTTACGCTGAGCTTCTGGCGCAGCGAACAGGATCGCCGCGCTGCCGGGTGCCATTTTGTCCAGCAGAGCCAGACGACGGCGAAGGTATTCTTGTGAATTCATTACCTGCTCCTGAAAAGGGCATCAATGCAGCCTGTGTATTAATGCAGCGTCGGTTTTTTTTGCTCCGGCACCGTGCGTACCGGGCGGGTGAATTCGTTATGACACATGATGGCCGCCACCCGTACGTATTCGATCACTTCTTCCAGCGACTGCTCCAGTTCGTCCTTGTCTTCATCTTCGTCGTAACCGAGCTGGGCGATATTACGCAGGTCATCAATCGCTTCTTTGAGTTCCCCCTGCGCTTTGCTAAGACGGGGCTGGACAACACCAAGACCGAGCAGGAAATGGTTGACCCAGCCCGCCAGTGCATCGGCGCGGTCAAAGACGCTAACGTCTTCCTGCGTGTCGTCCGGCAGGTACAACTGGAACATGAAACCGTCGTCTTCCAGCGTATCGCGGGTCACCTGATACAATTGCTGTAACGGCTGGGCCAGCGTCTGCGGGAAAGCCATACCGTCGTTAGTCAGTTCAAATGTCAGTGTTTTCCAGCTGTCATCGTGGTTGCCGCCACACAGTATGCCGCTTAGCAGGCCGTGCATTTCGGCGGCGGTCAGGGCAACCTGATGCTGGTGCAAGAGCTGGTCGATAGCATCGTAACCGGGGAGTGTATTCTGTATAGACATGAGCATTCATCGTCGTTGGCAGGTCGTTCGTGTTATGCTACCACCAAGCTCCGTTGCTATACCAGCAAGCTCCGTCAGCAGACGTATACCCAATGGATTCAAGCGGCAGGACAACGGGCTTTCGTTTTGAGCAACGCCTCTGCCACTGACAATCTTATGGGTATAATAAAGGGCTTGTATCTTCTATTTTGGATATATATAGTAGCGCCCGCTTTTTCAAGGCCCCGTCACGGGCCGCGCAGCGGATGTCCCTCATGCGGGCGTGAAACGAAATAAGGCAGGAAGGTGACATGTCTGCACAACCGGTAGATATTCAGATTTTTGGCCGTTCGTTAAGAGTTAATTGTCCGCCAGAACAGCAGGATGCGCTGAATCAGGCTGCGGAGGATCTTAACCAGCGGTTGCAGGACCTCAAGGTGCGTACCCGGGTGACGAACACCGAGCAACTGGTGTTTATTGCTGCGCTTAACGTGTGTCATGAGCTGGCGCAGGAACGGCTGAAAACCCGCGACTATGCCGCGAATATGGAACAGCGTATTCGCATGTTGCAGCAGACGATTGAGCAGGCCTTGCTGGAGCAAGGGCGAATTACTGAACGTCAGGGCGCGCAATTTGAGTAGCGTGTCTCGTTTTGACAAAAGTCCGATTTTTTTGGGTAACACATCGCTACCAGACGTGATAAGGTAGCTTTGAAAGAACAAAATTTCTCTGAGATGTTCGTCAGCGGGCAAGTCCCCTGAGCCGATATTTCAACCAACAGAATGTAACGATCCGTAGTTGGTGAGCACGCTCGGTTCGGCCGAGAAGCCTTAAGATTGCGACGTTGCGTTCACCTTGAACCAAGGGTTCAAGGGTTACAGCCTGCGGCGGCATCTCGGAGATTCCCTCTCGTTTATCCCCTGTTAATTGCATGGCAGTGACTGCGCATGAACCCAGCCAGTGCGTCTTCCGATCTCTCTTGTATTACCTCGTTACGCCAGCACATTCGTCAGCAGGTTCGCCAGCGTCGTCGTGCGTTAACGCCTTTGCAGCAAGCAGCCTTCGCCCAGCAGGCCGCTGAGCGGGTGATGACGAATCCGCGTCTGGTCGATGCCAAACGCGTCGCGGTGTTTTTATCGTTTGACGGCGAGTTGAATACCCAACCGTTGATAGCCGCACTCTGGCAGCACCAAAAACAGGTCTATCTGCCGGTGCTGCACCCTTTTTGTCGCGGGCATCTGCTGTTTTTACGTTATGCGCCGGATACGGTACTGGTGTGGAATCGGCTGAAGATTCAGGAACCGCAGTTGGATGTGCGAGATGTATTGCCGGTTGAGCAACTCGATGTGCTGTTGACGCCGCTGGTGGCGTTCGATGCCACCGGGCAGCGGCTGGGGATGGGCGGTGGGTTCTATGACCGCACGTTGCAACACTGGCAGTCGCGCGGCCCTTATCCTATCGGACTGGCGCATGACTGCCAGCAGGTAGAGGCGTTACCGGTAGCAAGCTGGGACGTGCCGCTGCCGGAAATCATCACGCCTTCTCATCACTGGCACTGGTAGCCCCTGACTGGCAGCGAGGGGTTAGCCCGCCGCTGTCATGATCGGTGGCTGGCGGTCATGCCCCAACATCTGTTGCACCAGTTCCACACAGCGCAGAAAGCGGCTGTCGTAGTCGGATTCGGTGACATGAACGTAAGGGACGTTATTTTCTGCCAGCATGCTTTTGAGCACATCCTGAAACGCTTTGCGATCCGCCGCACTGCCGAGGCTGCGCAAGCCGTCTGCCACCCACGGGGTGTTATTTTCCAGCAAAATCACCAGATCAAAGCGGTACTCTTCAATCAACGCCTGCACGAACGGGTGTTCACGGCCTTCGTATTTTTTACAGAACGCCTGCGTGGTGATGAAGTCGGTATCGATAAACGCCACTTTATTGGCATATTTCACCGCAAAATCGATGTACTGGGCCTGACCGAGCGCGATTTTGTCGTAATCGGAATACTGTAGCGCCATTTCATCCCCCCCCAGGTGGGAGAACACGTAGTCACGGCCGTATTCCCAGGCGCTGGTGGTATTGAAGATATTCGCCAGCTTGTTGACCAGCGTAGATTTACCGCTGGATTCCCCGCCCAGAATCGCCACGGTGCGCACGAAAAACGGCTTCACCTCGGTGGGGATATATTCCCAGTAGCGAAACGGATCCTGGCGGATCTGCGCGCCGCTGATGCTCATGAAAGAGCGTTTCGGGTCGACCAGTACGGTGTCGATACCGAGGTGCTCTTTGTATTGCGCGGCGTCCTGCTCTTCACTGGTATAGACGTATTGCGGGTCGATACCTTTTTCCGCCATAAACTGTTTGATGCCCCGGCTCCACACATCCCAGCCATGCGGATAGGGCTCCATGCCCTGTTCGTTGAAGGCATGAATATGGATATTTTTTTGGTACTTGAAGGTTTGCAACAACCAGCGCAGACGGTCACTGACGGTGGGTTGCTGCGACATGGAACTGTGTTCAAACAACAGGCGATCGCGCGGTTCGTCGTAGCCGAGAATCACGTGCAGCTCGTCTACCTGGCTACAGGCACGTTGAATCAGGTAAATGTGGCCGGTGTGTAGCGGGTAGAACTTACCAAACACCACACCGATACTTTTTTGCTGATAGGGGAATTCCAGCCCCAGAAAACGGTGCAGCGATTCCAGCTTCTGCGCGCTGGGGCTTTTGATTTTGGCATTGAGCAACTGGCTCAGATAGCCTTTGGTCATACCCGCGGCGTCGGCGACCTGTTGCAGGGTACAGCCTTTTTGTCTGATGGCTGTTTTCAGGTAATCGTAGGGAGACATGGTCTGATACTCCGATGTGGCGGATAACGCACTGCCATATTACTGTTCCGGCAAGTAAAGCCTAATGGAAATTACAGATCATCCAGAATCGCCAGCGCGTCCGATAGCTTTTTCGCGCCCATCACCTGCATATTGGCAGGGGGTTTCTTCGGCATATTGGCAAACGGCACGATGGCGCGTTTAAACCCATGCTTGGCCGCTTCGATAATACGCTCCTGACCGCTTGGCACCGGGCGAATTTCTCCCGCCAGACCGACTTCACCGAACACCACCACATCCTGCGGCAGCGGTCGGTCGCGGAAGCTGGACACCAGCGATAACAGCAACGCCAGATCGGCGCTGGTTTCTGTGACCTTGACGCCACCTACCACGTTGACGAACACATCCTGATCCGACATCTGCAACCCGCCGTGGCGATGCAATACGGCCAGCAGAATAGCCAGCCGGTTTTGTTCCAGCCCAACAGCGACCCGGCGCGGGTTCGCCATCATCGATTGGTCCACCAGCGCCTGAATCTCAACCAGCAGCGGTCGGGTGCCTTCCCATACCACCATCACGGAACTGCCCGATGTAATTTCATCACCCCGGCTCAGGAAGATGGCGGACGGATTATTCACTTCCCGCAGCCCCTGTTCCGTCATGGCGAATACACCCAGTTCGTTGACGGCACCAAAACGGTTTTTGTGGCTGCGCAGTGTGCGAAAACGGGAGTCGGCATCGCCATCGAGCAATACCGAACAGTCGATACAATGCTCCAGTACCTTTGGGCCAGCCAGCGAGCCGTCTTTGGTGACGTGACCGACCATGATGATGGCAACACCACGGGTTTTCGCAAAGCGCGTCAGGTAGGCGGCGGTTTCACGCACCTGCGCCACGCTGCCGGGAGACGATTGAATATCGGCCAGATGCATCACCTGGATAGAGTCGATCACCATCAGCTTCGGTTGTTCTTGCTCGGCAATCAGGCAGATCTGCTCGATGCTGGTTTCTGACAGCATATTAATATGTTGAGCGGGCAGACCGAGGCGGTGGGCGCGCATCGCCACCTGCTGGAGTGATTCCTCGCCGGTGACGTACAGGGTTTTCATCTGTTCGGACAATTTGCACAGGGTTTGCAGCAGCAGGGTACTTTTACCCGCACCCGGGTTACCGCCGATCAGAATGGCGCTGCCGGGGACCACGCCACCGCCCAATACCCGGTCAAACTCCAAAAAGCCGGTGGAGAAACGCGGCAGCGCCTCCAGGCTGATGTCAGAGAGTTTCTGCACCCGACTGACACTGCCGCTGTCCCCGGCGTAACCGGAGAAGCGATCGTTGCGTGATGGGGAGGACGCGGCGGCCAGGCGCACCTCGGTGATGGTGTTCCAGGCGTGGCAGGCGCTGCATTGCCCCTGCCAGCGTGGGTAGTCAGCCCCGCATTCATTACAGACAAAAGCACGTTTGACGGCTTTGGCCATGAATTCCCTCCTGTTTTACTGCGCTTTCTTTTTACTGCCTGGTGAATCGCACTGCGCTGTGATAGCGCGTTATCTATCACCTGTCGCCCATAAAAAATGGCCGGTGAACGGGTGTACGGTTCAGCTTTTTTCGTGTCGCAGGCTGCCGCTGAGAATACACAATACGCCGGTCAGGTCCGCATGGCGGATAGTGACGGCACTTTGCTGGTTCACTTTCGGTTTGGCGTGATACGCGATGCCCAGCCCCGCGGCTTTAATCATCAGCAGGTCGTTGGCACCGTCGCCGATGGCGACCGTCTGGTGTACCGGGATAGCCAGTTTCTCGGCCAGTTGTTGCAGCGTATCGGCTTTATATTTCGCATCGATGATGGGGCCGACCACTTCACCAGTCAGTTTACCGTCGCGCATACCCATTTCGTTGGCGACTGCTGCTGCCAGACCAAGCTCGTCACGCAGGTAGTCGGCGAAATAGGTGAAACCGCCGGATGCGATAGCCAGGTGCCAGCCAGCCTCTTGTAACTGTTTGACCATGTTTTTCAAGCCAGGCATCAGCGGCAATGTTTCCCGCACCTGTCGCAGAATGTTGGCATCAGCACCTTTGAGGGTGCCGACACGCTGGCGCAGGCTGGAGGCGAAATCCAGTTCGCCACGCATGGCGCGCTCGGTCACTTCCGCGACCTGTTTGCCGGTACCGGCCAGTTTGGCGATTTCATCGATACATTCGATCTGAATGGCGGTGGAATCCATGTCCATCACCAGCAGGCCGGGCGAGCGCAAACTCGGCGTATTGCCCATCGGTGTGACATCCAGACCCAGTTCGTGGGCAACCTTGGTGATGCGCGGCGTCAGGGTACCCGCCAGACGTACAACCTGATAATCGTCCACGCTCCAGGCGCTGACTATCACCAGCGGTTCATCCAGACGACGCTGGATGCGGGATAGCAGATATTTGTCGAGCACATCGCCGTACATCAGCCAGCCGGTATTACCGGCGCGATAGTCGAGCGGCATGACCTCGTCGTCACTCAGCGACAAGGGTAAATTTGGCCAGCAGTTGATCTCATCGGGCAGATCGCTATAGGTCAAACGGTTCGACATGGGTTAAATATCCTTTCCTGCGGGTAGTGAGCATTGACGGGGTGGACGGCCACAAATTAACGCAACAAGCTATCCTATCGTTAACGCTTCTGGCAACATGAAAGTATCCAAATCGCGCAGGTATTCCCATGGTTCGGGCCCGGATTAAATTTCGCTTACATCGCACAGCCATTGTGTTGATCTGTCTGGCTCTGTTGGTGGTCTTATTGCAAGGCGCGTCTTATTTCAGCCTCAGCCATCAGATGGCCCGTTCCGAGCAGGTAGAAGAGCTGGCGCGTACGCTGACACGTCAGGTGGCATTCAATCTGACCCCGTTGCTGGAGAGTAACAACGATAACAGCAGCAAAATTGAAGAGATGTTGCAGCAGTTGACGGATCACAGCCGTATTCTGGATGCCGCCGTGTACCTGCAGGACGGCACGCTGGTGGCGCGGTCAGGTGAGCAGGTGGCTGTACGTGACCGGCTGGCGCTCGATGGCAGCCGTGCCGGTAGTTACTTCAATCACCAGATGGTGGAGCCGCTCAACACTAAAGACGGCCCGATCGGTTTTTTGCGCATCACGCTGGACACTCATGTGCTGGCGACGGAAGCCCGTCAGGTGGATAACACCACCAACATCCTGCGGTTGATGATCATGATGGCGCTGGCCATTGGCATTATTCTGGCCCGTACCTTGTTGCAGCACCGTCGTTCCCGCTGGCAACAGTCGCCTTACCTGCTGACCGCGAATGCCTCGTCGCAGGATGATGAACCGGCGAATGACGACGGCTCCTCCGTGCCGGATAGCGATAAAACCCACAAACCCTAAACAGCGATTTATTACCGGCGTCGCGTCGCCACCATAAACAGACGCGGGTAGATAAGCAGGCTGTTGCCGTCGGCCTGAGTCGGGTAAGCCGCTTGCAGGCAGCTCTGGTAGCGTTGCAAAAAGTCCTGCTGTTCCTGCGCGTTCAACGGTGCCAGGAATGGGCGCAAACCCGTGCCTTTCAACCACTCGATAATCGCCTGTGCTCCCCCCATGATGTGATAGTAGGTGGTTTGCCAGATATCCACGTCGCAACCGTGACTGACCAACACGTCGTAATACTGCCCGGGACTGAGCAAAGAGTGTCGGATCTGGTCTATGTCGCCAAATCGATCCTTCCACGGCCCCTCGGCGGCGACGCTACGCATCAGTTGGTGTGTGGGTTGGCTCAATGTGTCTGGCATTTGTACCGCCAGTACGCCACCCGGTGCCAGATGCGCCACCAACGCCGATAGCAGGCGCTCATGATCCGTCAACCATTGCAGCGAGGCGTTAGCGTAGATGACGTCCTGCGGGGTATCCGGTTGCCAGTCGGCGATGTCGGCCTGCTGGAATGCACAACCCGGCAGGCGCTGCTGCGCTTGTTGCAGCATCGCGGCTGAGTTATCCACGCCGGTGACGTGCGCCTGCGGCCACGCCTGATGCAGCAACTCGGTGCTGTTGCCAGGGCCGCAGCCCAGATCAGTGACACGGGTAGGGTGGGGATGCGAAATCCGGGATAACAGTTCGAGGGCCGGACGGGTACGTTCATTGGCAAAACGCAGGTAAAGCTCAGGGTTCCAGTCTTGCATGGCTATCTCCTTGGCAGGTGGGAGCGATGGGGAAACCGGGTCAGGGAGTAGCAGCATAAGAAGTCGGCGGGATTTTTTCCATCCATTCCGGTGCTTTTTCGTAAACCTTGAGGCTGGCTGGCATCGTGATTATTTTTCCGGTAATCCGGTCGCACTTCTCTGTGTTGTGCATGGTTTAGGTGATGAGCGATTGTGCCCGGCCGGTAAATCGGAGAAAATGATCGGCTTATCCATCTGTCGCTACGATGCCTGTCACTTAAGCCTGTGTGGGGGAAAACGCGTGTAAAAGTGCTTAGAGGAATCTTTCAGCCGGGCGGCTGCGCTTAGCGTGAGCCCTGATGGCTTAATTGATTGGCATCAGACAGCTTTATCTGTCTTTATTTTCTATTTTGTCTGGTGCGACATCTCTGCGTGTAGAGGTGTCGGCGCCTCACTGTTAAAGAAGCCTGAATAACATGTCTCCAAGTGAATACGCACGCGAAGTCTCGAAACGTCGGACATTCGCTATTATCTCTCACCCTGACGCCGGTAAAACCACCATTACGGAAAAGGTATTGCTGTTCGGACAGGCGATCCAGGTTGCCGGTACGGTAAAAGGGCGCGGCTCCAACCAGCATGCTAAATCTGACTGGATGGAGATGGAAAAACAGCGTGGTATCTCGATTACCACCTCGGTGATGCAGTTCCCGTATCGCGAAAGTCTGGTCAACCTGCTCGATACACCGGGGCACGAAGACTTCTCTGAAGATACCTACCGCACGCTGACCGCCGTCGACTGCTGTTTGATGGTGATCGATGCCGCCAAAGGCGTTGAGGACCGGACCCGTAAGCTGATGGAAGTGACCCGTCTGCGCGATACGCCGATCCTGACCTTTATGAACAAACTCGACCGTGATATCCGTGATCCGATGGAATTGCTGGACGAGGTAGAAAACGAACTGAACATCGCCTGTGCGCCGATTACCTGGCCGATTGGCTGCGGTAAGCTGTTTAAAGGCGTCTACCACCTGTACAAAGACGAAACCTATCTTTACCAGAGCGGTATGGGTCATACCATTCAGGCCGTTCGTATCGTCAAAGGGCTGGATAACCCGGAACTGGATCAGGCGGTCGGTGACGATCTGGCGGCGCAATTGCGTGAAGAGCTGGAACTGGTCAAAGGCGCATCGCACGAATTCGAGCAAGAAGCGTTCCTGAATGGCGAACTGACGCCGGTATTCTTCGGTACGGCGCTGGGTAACTTCGGTGTCGATCACATGCTGGATGGTCTGGTGGCTTGGGCACCCGCGCCGATGCCGCGTAAGACCGATGCGCGTGTGGTGAGTGCCGACGAAGAGAAATTCAGCGGTTTTGTGTTCAAGATTCAGGCCAACATGGACCCGAAACACCGCGATCGCGTGGCATTCATGCGGGTGGTGTCTGGCCGCTATGAAAAAGGGATGAAGCTGCGTCAGGTGCGTACCGGCAAAGACGTGGTGATCTCTGATGCGCTGACGTTCATGGCGGGCGATCGCTCTCATGTGGAGGAAGCCTGGCCGGGCGACATTATCGGCTTGCACAACCACGGCACGATTCAGATTGGCGATACCTTTACTCAGGGCGAAGATCTGAAATTCACCGGTATCCCCAACTTCGCCCCGGAACTGTTCCGTCGTATCCGCCTGCGTGATCCGCTCAAGCAGAAGCAGTTGCTCAAAGGGCTGGTGCAGTTGTCCGAAGAGGGCGCGGTGCAGGTGTTCCGTCCGCTTATGAACAACGATTTGATCGTGGGTGCGGTCGGGGTGCTGCAGTTTGACGTGGTGGTAGCCCGCCTGAAAACCGAATACAACGTAGAAGCGGTGTACGAATCGGTGAACGTTTCCACCGCTCGTTGGGTTGAGTGCGGCGACGTGAAGAAATTCGAGGATTTCAAACGTAAGAACGAGTCAAACCTGGCGCTGGATGGCGGCGATAATCTCACGTATATCGCACCGACCATGGTGAACCTCAACCTCGCTCAGGAACGTTATCCTGACGTGAGGTTCTATAAAACCCGCGAGCATTAATCGTCGGTTTCCTGCCCACTCCAGCTGGAGTGGGCGCGCTTCGGATACCGTCCCACCTTTCAATAACCACTTATTAATCAACATCATATTGATATTTTTCTGCGTCTTCCCCGTTACGGACAAATCTGAAATCACTGTAGGTCGGCCATTCGGCGCTGGGCTTTTCCCTGACATTGTCTATAGTTAACATGCGTTACTTTTTTGGTTTATTTAACTTGGATTTTGTTTGATGGTGGTTCGTTATTTTTATTTTATTTGTTTGGTTGAATAAATAATCTGATGCGATGTAGCGAATCGTTCCGACCTAAGGTAATCCTGTTATGAAACAGACCATAACGATAAGGAAGGTATCGATGAAGAAGAGCAAGGTTGCACGTTTAACCCGACATGTATTTGCAACGACACATGCACGTTCACTGGCGACGGTGGCTTTGGGCATGATGTTGCTTGGTGGTCAGGCTCAGGCCGAACAGGGAACGCTGGTGCAGCAGACGCAGCATATCGCGCAGACCGCCGGTAAAAGCATCGACGATTCCGTACAACAAGCCACGGACTATATGGATGACAGTACGCTCACAGCCAGGGTAAAAGGGGCGTTGCTGAAAGATGAAACGCTCGACAGCAATGATATTTCCGTTTCTACCCACGATGGCGTGGTGACGCTCAGTGGCTTTATCGCCAGTCAGGAGATGGCGACCGGTGCAGTGAAAATTGCCGCTCAAACCGAAGGGGTAAAGTCTGTCAGTGATAAATTGCAGGTCAAGGATGACAGCGGTACGCAGTCGATGAGTGCATATGCCAGAGACCTCCTCACCACCAGTACTATCAAAGCCAAACTGTTAGCGGATGACATCGTGCCTTCCCGCCACATCAAGGTGGTCACTCAGAGTGGCGTGGTGCTGCTGACCGGCCAGGTGGCGAATCACGTTCAGGCCGAGCGGGCAGAAGCCATTGTCAAAGCCGTAAGCGGTGTAAAGAGCGTCAAAAACGAACTGACGGTGAAATCCTGACGCTCGCTCCTGCGCAGGTATCGGCGGCGGAATGACGGCGGCGCGGTTACCGCTGTCATGATGTCTTTCTGACTAAGTGAGGATGTCGCCCCGCGTGTGCAATCTGGTTCAGGGTTGTACGGCTGGTGGTGGTATCTCTCGCATTTTTGCACCGGAGGTCTGATGTTTCACTGGGGCATTCTCTTTCTTATTGTTGCGGTTATCGCTGCGGCTTTGGGGTTTAGCGGCCTGGCGGGTACTGCCGCCGCTGCGGCCAAAATCGTCTTTGTGGTTGGGATTATCCTGTTCCTGATTAGCCTGTTTATGGGACGCCGTCGGCCGTAGAAGCGGCGTCCATATGTCTGTCACAGTGTTCCTTCACACTATCCATGTTGTCTTTAGTGTCCGACTTTTGTTTTGTTCTGGGGGTCATCATGGTGAATCTGGATGTCGCTATTGGCAGATGGAAACAGTTGAAAGGATGCTTGTGGGCGTTGTGGGCCGAATATGTGGATAGTGACGATGCCTGGGTATCGGGAAACCACGATTTTTTGGCCGGTGTGATGCAGGAATATTACGGAAAAGAGCAGGACGAGGTATCCTCAAGGCATGATAGCCTGTACTGAGAGATAGCCGTTGCCCAACGACTTTTTATCCAATTCGTTATCCGGTGTGATATCTGATGGCCCGATGGCGACATCCGTCGGGTTTATTGATACCCATTGTCACTTTGATTTTCCCCTGTTTGCGGACGATGCCGCTGGCAGTCTGGCGCAAGCCGGGCAAGCCGGTGTCCACCGTCTTATCATTCCTGCCGTCGCGGCTGAACATTTTGAGCGGGTATTGTCGCTCAGTCAGCGCTGGCCCGCCCTTTACGCCGCACTGGGGCTGCATCCGTTGTATATCGCCGGGCATCAGGAGTCGCATCTCGTCGAGCTGGCGTCCGCGCTTGAGCAGGCCCCGCCTCGTCTGGTGGCGGTGGGGGAGATTGGCCTGGATCTGTACATGTCGGATCCTCAATTTGAGCGGCAGAAAGCGTTTCTGGGTGCGCAACTTAAGCTGGCTGCCCGCCACGACTTGCCGGTTATCCTGCATTCCCGCCGTAGCCACGACCAACTGGCGCAAATGCTGCGTCGCTACCCGGTTCCTTGTACTGGTGTAGTGCATGGTTTTGCCGGTAGTTACGATCAGGCAATGACGTTTATTCGTCTGGGTTACTACATTGGCGTTGGCGGTACTATTACCTATCCCCGAGCTAACAAGACTCGTCAGGCGATCGCGCGCTTGCCGCTCGACCGATTGCTGTTGGAGACCGATGCGCCGGATATGCCGGTGTGTGGATTTCAAGGGCAGCCGAATCGCCCGGAGCGTTTGGTTTGCGTGTTCGACACGTTGTGTGAACTGCGTTCTGAACCGCCGCAGGTGATTGCGGACACCCTTCTTGCCAATACACGACGACTGTTTCCTGTGCTGCAATGATCAGCACCGGCGTTTATTGCCTACGTTACGCGACTTAACGCTATACTTGGCGACATAAGGGATGGGTTTAATGACCCTTATTAATCAAGGGAAGTGATTGGGAGGCGGGTTTTATTACCGGTTTCTCTTTGACGCGGGTGTAACCGTAGTCGGTGTTTTGCCACAGGCGTTCACGTTCAAGCTGATGAAACATCGCTTATTTACCGGATAGCCAGACAGTTAACGGTGTATATCCGGTTGCAGAGTGCAGTGACATGCTTTCTTCATTTATTAACAATATCGAATGGTTGACCGTTTATCAGGCCGGGAGCGCGGCCGCTTACCCTGGACATTGTGCCCGCTGCCATTTTGAGTTGTCGGCGTATCGCGATGAGCTGTTCTCGCGGGCGGGTATCCCTGTTCCGGCGGATATTGCCCGCTCGGTACCGAAACGACGAGCTGAATATCTGGCAGGGCGTTATCTGGCGCAAAACGTCATGTCACGACTGGGGGTGGAGGGCTATGTACTCACCAGCGCGCCTGATCGTTCGCCGCAGTGGCCTGCGGGGATAGTCGGTTCCCTGAGTCACAACGTTGACAGCGTGCTGTGTGCCGCGCATCGATGTGGTCAGGATATGACGTGCGTTGGGCTGGATATTGAAACCCGGATGAGTGGCGAGCGTGCCGATAATCTGTGGCCCGGCATCGCCGATGAGATTGAATACGACTGGTTGCATTCCCACGATCCCATTCCTTTCGCCAGTATGCTGACGCTCAGTTTTTCAGCCAAAGAGAGCCTGTTTAAAGCGTTGTACCCACAGGTGAAACGCTACTTCGACTTTCTGGATGTGCGTATGGTCGGGCTGGATACCACACAGCGGACGTTCACGCTGCAACTGCTGACTGACCTGTCTGCCGATTATCCGCAGGGGCGTCGCTTCTGTGGGTCTTACCAATTGCGTGACAACGACATCACCACCTTTCTGTTTAACTGATTAACTGAGCCGGATGACACCACCACGACAGGGAACGACCACGATGAACATGACGGGAAATACGATACTGATCACCGGCGGAGGGTCCGGTATCGGGTTGGGGCTGGCGGCGGCGTTTCATCAGCGGGGCAATCAGGTGATTATCGCCGGGCGACACGCGACGACATTGCAGCAGGCGGCGGCGTCTTTTCCCGGTATGGACTGGCAGGTGCTGGATCAGCGAGATCCTGACGCTATAAGTGCGTTTGTCGCGCAGTTGCTACAGGATCATCCCTCGCTCAATGTGGTAATCAATAACGCGGGGATCCAACGGCGTGAAGACCTGACCGCGGTGGATCCGCAGTTGATCACCGACACGGTATCGACCAACCTGCTGGGGCCGTTGTGGTTAACCGGTGCGTTGATACCTCACTTGCTGCGTCAGCCGCAGGCAGCGGTGCTGAATGTGACATCGGAACTGGCTTTTTTGCCGCAGGCTATCACCCCTACCTATTGCGCCACTAAAGCGGCGTTGCATGCCTACACCGAGGCGTTGCGTTGTCAGCTTCGTCAGACGTCGGTACAAGTCATCGAAATTATCCCGCCTTGGGTGCAAACCGGGCTGCAAGGCGAACAGGGCTATGATCCACGGGCGATGCCGCTGCCTGATTTTATTGATGAAACGCTGGCAATACTCTCACAGCAGCCACAAGCCGATGAGATTGTCGTCGCCAGGGCCCGTGCATTGCGGTTTGCTGAACGTGAAGGGGCATACGCTGAGCGTTTTCGGGCTTTCAATACTGAGGTGTAGAACCCGCTTGCCTCGGCAGAGTCGGTTAAGCAGGCAACTGACGCTGAATACCGACAGACGACACCGTTGGGTGGTGACGTCCGGCATTGGTGTCGTGGTGATATTGTATCTAAATGTAATATTAAATGTCTTTTGATGTGTTTTGGTTTGTGCAGCTGCCACAAATTTAATGAACGCGTAGCGATCATTTTCCTTCAATACCACAGTGTATTTATTTTTATGATTTAAAATCAGTTAATTGATTTTTTTACCATTGTTCTTTTTCTCACCGAAAATCATATCTTTCCGCTTCGTTTTAATTCGCATTGATTAATCCCAGAGATTAACACGCCGATAACTAATGCAATGTTTTGTATAACTTTTGTTTTCACTGTGCTCTGAAAGGAAAAAATGATGAATACCGCTACTCTGTCTTCTTCGTCGCCCGGAGTGAGTTTTTGGCACCATTGGCGGCTGATGCCGATGTTCAGTTCCATTATCGGCGTTATCCTGCTTTTGTTCGCGTTGGCTATCGGATTTTCCGTCCATTTTCTGGTACGCAGCAACAGTTCCCTCAACGATGTCACCGCAGAAATCCAGGTCCGTCTGGGGGTGTCGAACAGTTCTAACCATCTGCGTACCGCTCGTCTGATGCTTATTCAGGCGGCGGCCGCCGCTAAAGACGGTGATAAAGACACCGCCAGCAGCAGTATTCAACAAGCCGAAGGTCGCCTGAAACAGTCAGCGGATAGCTTTGCCGCTTATCAAAGCCGTGAAGTCAAAACACCGGCAGACCTGGCGCTGGATGACGCGCTGCAACAGCGTTACAACGAGTACGTTAACACTGGTGTCAGGCCGATGCTGGATGCCGTGAAAGCTGGCCGTTACGACGATGTGCTCGCCATTGAATGGAAACAGACCCGTAAACTTGACCTCGCCTACAATGACGTGTTGCTGAAAGTGGTGGCTATCCGCACCCAGCGGGCAGAAGCGCTCAACCGCGAGGCACAGCAGGAGTCGGTATTTGGCTATAGCGTCATGGCCGTCAGTTTTGTGGTGGCCGTGCTGGTCTCGCTGTTTACCTACCTGTGTCTGCGCCGGGTGATTATCACGCCGATGCGTTCGCTGGTTGAGCGTATCGAGCGCATCGCCTCCGGTGATCTCACCATGCCGCTGGCGCAATGGGGGCGGGGTGAAGTCGGCCAGTTGGGCCACTATCTGCAAAATATGCAGCAGTCGCTGGCTCGGACCGTTAGCAATGTACGCCACGGGGTTGAGGCTATTTATCAGGGCATTACCGAGATTTCCGCCGGTAACAGCGATCTTTCTTCCCGTACCGAAGAACAGGCTTCCGCACTGGAACAGACTGCTGCCAGTATGGAAGAACTGACCTCTACCGTGCGTCATAACGCCGAGAACGCCAACCATGCCAGCCAGCTGGCGGGGAATGCCTCGGGCAAGGCACGGCAAGGCGGCGAACTGGTGGATGGCGTAGTACAAACCATGGGGAATATTCATCAGAGTTCGAAGAAGATTTCTGAAATCACCAACATCATCAACGGTATCGCTTTCCAGACCAACATTCTGGCGCTGAACGCGGCGGTGGAAGCGGCGCGAGCGGGTGAACAAGGGCGAGGTTTTGCGGTGGTGGCAGGTGAGGTGCGTTCGCTGGCACAGCGCAGTGCACAGGCCGCCAAAGAAATCGAAGGGCTCATCACCGAATCGGTCGCGCTGGTGGAAACGGGGTCTGATCAGGTTAGCCGAGCCGGGGAAACCATGCAGGATATCGTCAACGCCGTGACCAGCGTAACGGATATCATGGCGGAAATTTCGGTCGCGTCGCAGGAACAGAGCAAGGGTATCGATCAGGTTGGTCAGGCGATTAACTCGATTGATAACGTTACCCAGCAGAATGCGGCCTTGGTCGAGCAGGCGACGGCGGCAGCGACGTCACTGGCCGAGCAGGCCGCCGGGCTTAACGAGGCGGTATCGGCGTTTCGCATCGACAGTGTGGAACAACGACCTGCCGTTGGAGCATCATCGTCAGCTCGTGCGGTTGCAGCACAAACTGCATTACCTAAAACACTTCCGGGTGTGAAAAAGACAAAAGTCAGCAACGATGACTGGGAAACGTTCTGAGTAAACGCGATGAAATCGTGCTGAGATAAAAGTGGGTAGCCAGCGGCTACCCGTTTTTTTCAATGAAAAACTGTCGATAAAGCGTTATGCCCGGCTGAAATAAAACCGCACTGACTTTTTCTCAATACCAACAAACTTGTCTGACGGAATAAAAACGGTGCTGGCAACCATTGCGTGACTCGAATTATTCCAGAGATCGTTTATTATTTAATAAAGGCAGCAAGTAGTCTGGCGACGTTTTTCAACATCATTTATACCCGTCATACTTCAAGTTGCAGGTGCGTTGGCGGAGTTTGCTCACCCGAATCACTTACCTGAGTAAGCTCATCGGGGTTCGCTCTCTTGCCGCCTGCCTGCAACTCGAATTATTTTGGGTATATAGCCGTGTTCCTTTGATGGCTGTGTCTTGTTTATCACTCTGCTTTGTTTATGACTATGTCATGTTTATAACTGTGTCGTGTTTATAACTGTGTCGCATTGATAACGGTGTCCCGTTGATGGCTGTTTCCCGTATAGGGGGAGGGCGGGTCTGGTTTGATGATGGGGCCGGTTTGATAATAGGGCAGGTTTGATAATGATGTTGCAACGATATCTCGCCAGACATTGACTCCTTTTGAGGAGCGGAAAAATGACACTGATTGAACGAGCCCGAGAATTTGCTACCGAGGCGCATGCCGCCTGCGAGCAAAAACGGAAATATACCGGTGAGCCTTATATTGTTCATCCGGCGGCGGTCGTCACGTTGCTGATGCAAATTGAGCCGTCACAGGAGATGATTGCTGCTGCCTGGTTGCATGATACGGTGGAGGATACCCCCGTGACACTGGAACAGGTGACCCGGTTGTTTGGCTCGCAGGTGGCCCGTTATGTCGAAATGCTGACGGATGTTCGCACCCGTCAGGACGGTGGCGAGCGTATTCACCGCAAGAACGCCAATTTGCTGCACAGTGCGGCCGCCTGTCCGCAAGCACAGAGCATCAAGCTGTGCGATCTGATTGATAACAGCCGCAATGTCCTGGATCAGGACCCGGTGTTCGCCCGCCCGTACATGGTGGAAATGCGCCGTCTGCTGGCAGTGCTGACACAAGGTGACCCTCGGTTGTATGCCGCAGCAACCCGCCAGTGCGACCACACGATATTGTGTATTCATCGCTCGTTGGGGGATGATAGCTGGTATCAACAGCTTTGGCAGCAATACGAAGCGCATCTGCCGTTGAGTACCGTGCTGGAGCGGGCACAGGAATGGGTGTGAGTCGGCAAATTGTACGTCTTGACGCATTGCCTGACGCGCTGGCGGTGCTGGTGGCTGAAAGTCAGCAGCAAGGGTTTCGATTTTTATACCGGTTGCAGACGGAGTTTCAGTCTGGCGCTAATGATTTCCGCTTACCCGGTGAAGGGCTATTTGCCGCGTTTGAGGCTGAGCGTCTGGTGGCGATTGGCGGCGTTAATCAGCAATCGGGCATGCCGTACACCGGGCGGTTGCGGCGTTTTTATGTTGCAGCGGATTATCGTCGGCAGGGTGTGGGGCGTGAGCTGTTAACCGTTATCGAACAGGCGGCGGCGAGCTGTTTTCGCGAATTATATCTTTTTACCGACACCCTTGAGGCGGCGCAGTTTTACCAGCGCCAGGGGTATGTAGCGGTCAGCCTTCCCGATGTTAGTCATCGTAAAACTCTGGCTGGTGTTTCGTCATGACACTGGTTTCATCATGACGAATGGTTAACGGCCAATACTTCTCAACTGAGTACAAAACGGGCAGTTGCAACCGCTCACTGAGGTGGCATCACAGATGCCCAACGGACTGGTGGCGACATGGCCGTTACTGAATGCGGTTTCCATCTGCGCCAGCTTCGCGGCGTCATTCGGATTGACTGGCGTTAACTTAGCCTGAAACGCCGACGCGTTGGCTGCCGCAAACGAGAGAAAAACCAGCGACATTCTGAGTTTCATTACCCACCACCTGTAGGTTGCCAGGCAACCGTATTGAAAAGAACTGCGTTGAAAAGAACTGTATTTAAAAGAACAAACCGTGGCTTGTTATAACATACCCTTTTCTGCTTCGCATCCTTCGCACTTATCCAATAATCGTACAGTTTGTAAGCGTTCATGACGGGCATGAAGCCCATGACATCTCATTCTCCATCCTGCCCTCCATCTACTCTTCATCCACCCTCATGATGACCGTGTTTTGGTCTCTTTTATTTGTTATGTTATAACATAACAAATTGAGGTGTTGGATGTGGGAGGGTGCTGACATGTGGCAGACCATGCCGCCTTTGCTACGGGTAGAGCATTTGAATGCGGTACACACGACCGGTCAACGGGTACTGACCGATATTCACTTTTCCGTCGGGAGCAGGGAGTGTCTGGCGATTGTCGGCCCGAACGGCAGCGGTAAATCCACGCTATTACGTGCCTTATTGCATGACTCGCCGCCCGCAGGCGGGTGCGTCTGGCTGGGAGATAAACCGCTGGCGCAGCTGTCTCGCCAGCAACGGGCACGGCATATGGCGCTGATGAGCCAGCATGATACCCCCAGCCTGTCGCTCACGGTGGAAGAGTACGTGTCGCTGGGGTGTTTACCGCATGCGGATGCTCTGTCGCCAGCGGCACAGCAGGATACGGTGACGCACGTGCTGGAGGAAACCGGCTTGTCGCCGCTACGACAACGCAGGCTGGCGGTGCTGTCAGGAGGCGAGCGTCAGCGGGCTTTTCTGGCGCGCGCACTGGCGCAACGCCCGGAGATTTTGCTGCTGGATGAGCCGACCAACCATTTGGACCCACGTGGACGGGCGGCGTTGCTGGCGCTGGTCCGGCAACGTGGCATCGCAGTGGTCGCGGTGTTGCACGATTTGTCGCTGGTAGAGGCGTTTGCCGATCGGGTGTTGGTGTTGTGTCAGGGGCGGCAGGTGTGTTGGGACGTGCCCGCACAGGCGCTGGCCAATGAGACTGTCTACCCGGTGTTTGGTGTTCACAGCTTTACGGTATCTCATCCTCAAACCGGCTTGCCGTTACGCCTTTTTGATGTGCCTGCATGAGCGATGAGCGAATTGATAACCAGAGGAAACCTATGAATAAAGTCGGTAATGGCGGGCTGCGGGTTAGCGCCTTTGCCTGCGTGATGTGTGTCTTGTTGGGATGTAGCACTATGGCAGCGCAGGCGTCGGGGTTCCCGGTGACGGTGAACAGTTGTGGTAAACCGCTGACCTTCACACAAGCGCCGCAGCGGGCCATCATCAATGACCTGAACATGGCGGAAATGGCGTTCGCGCTGCACTTGCAACCGCAGATTGTTGGCCTGACCGGTATCAGCGGTTGGTACAAAATGACGCCGGAATTTCGCCAGCAAATGGGGACGATTCCCGAGCTGTCGCCGAAATATCCGTCGCTGGAAACCCTGCTGGGTGCCAACCCGGATTTTTTCTTTGCGGGCTGGAATTACGGTATGAAGGTGGGGGGAGAGGTCACGCCAGATACGCTGGCGACCTACGGCATCAAGACTATGGTGCTGAGTGAAAGCTGTATTTTTGAAGACGCGCATCGCCCGCGCGCCAGCATGGCATTGCTGTATGACGACGTGTTAACGCTGGGGAAAATTTTTGGCCGTGCGGAACAGGCACAGGCGCTGGTCGAACAATGGAAAGCGCGGCTGGCGGCCTTACCCAAACCGCCGACAGGGCAGGCTGCGCCGACGGTGTTTGTGTATGACTCCGGTGAGGATAAGCCTTTTACCAGTGGGAAATACGCCATGCCGACCGCCATTATCGAAGCAGCGGGGGGCCGTAATGTGATGGACGGCATGGCAGCGAGTTGGGCCACCACCTCCTGGGAGACGGTCGCGGCGGCGCAACCGGACCTGATCATTTTACTCGACTACCAGAATGGTGGCGGCGCGGCGGCGTTGCAGCATTTTC
Organism: Dickeya oryzae; assembly: GCF_020406815.2. Lineage (NCBI taxonomy): Bacteria > Pseudomonadati > Pseudomonadota > Gammaproteobacteria > Enterobacterales > Pectobacteriaceae > Dickeya > Dickeya oryzae. The sequence continues at coordinate 4,119,538 of NZ_CP162670.1, read as the reverse complement.
TGCAGACGCATCCGCTGATGAAGCATACCCCGGCGGTGGAACACCAGCGCTACCTGAAATTGCAGTATGCCGAGCTGACGCCGGGACCGGCCAATATCACGGCGATTGAAAAACTCGCCCACGCGCTTTACCCGGCTGCGACACAATATCCAACTGCAACACAATATCCGGCTACGTCGCAATGAGATCGTGCCGCCACTATACGGTGGTCTGCCTGCTCACGCTGTTGGTGTTGCTGGTGGTGATGCTCTTTAGCACTGCGGTGGGGGCCATTCGGATCCCGCTGACGCAGGTACTGGCGGCACTGACGCCGGAGCACCCTGGCGTACCGGAGACGGTGCGCCGCATCGTGCTGGAGCTGCGTGTGCCGCGTACGCTGCTGGCGGTCATCACCGGTGCCGGGTTGGCGATGGTCGGCGCGTTGCTACAAACCACCACCCGCAATGATCTGGCCGATCCCTTTCTGTTTGGGTTGTCCTCCGGCGCGTCGGCGGGAGCTGTGCTGGTGATAACCCGCTTTGGCGAATGGTTTGGTGCCTTCACGCTACCGGTTGCGGCATTTGGCGGGGGGATTTGCTCGGCGCTGTCGGTGACGTTGCTGTTTTTTCTGCGTCAGGGGCGGCAGGCGGAGCATCTGGTAATCTGCGGGCTGGCGATTTCCTTTCTGTTTGGGGCGTTAACCAGCTATCTGGTGTTTTCCGGTGACCAACGCGCCGCCAGTGCGGTGCTGTTCTGGTCTCTGGGCGGGCTGGGGCTGGCACGTTGGGATAATCTGCCAATAGCGCTGTGCAGCCTGTTGATATTAATTGGGGTTGTGATGGCGCGCTGGCGGGCGCTGGACAGTTTGCTGGCTGGTGAACAGACGGCGACATCGATGGGGGTTAATGTCAACCGGCTGCGCCTTGAGGTGTTCCTGTGCTGTGCGCTGGCGACGGCATTGTTGGTGTCATTGACCGGGGTGATCGGCTTTGTCGGGCTGATGGTGCCGCATTTGTGTCGTCCGCTGGTTGGTACGCGCCATCGCCAGTTGCTGGTGCTGTGCGGCTTGCTGGGCGCGGTGTTGCTGGGTATCGGCGATACCCTAAGCCGTGTATTGCTGGCGTCGCAGGAACTCCCAGTGGGGATTGTGACCGCCGGGTTGGGCGGTATTTTTGTGATTGTGCTACTGGCAAAACGTTAGGTATCACTTATCGATTTGATACGGACAACGCATTAGCGACATCCGTCACATTTTTGTACCTTAGCTTCCAAGCCAAACACATTGGAACACATGAGGAAACAGAGATGTCCGTTATCAATACTAAAGTTAAACCGTTTAAAAACCAGGCCTTCAAAGATGGTCAGTTCATCGAAGTCACCGAGCAGAACATCGAAGGTAAATGGAGCGTGTTCTTCTTCTATCCGGCTGACTTTACGTTTGTCTGCCCGACCGAACTGGGCGACGTTGCGGACTACTACGACGAGTTTCAGAAAATCGGCGTCGATATCTACTCTGTATCCACCGATACCCACTTTACTCACAAAGCCTGGCACAGCAGTTCTGAAACCATCGCTAAAATCAAATACGCGATGATCGGCGACCCGACTGGCGCGCTGACCCGTAACTTCGAAAACATGCGTGAAGATCAAGGCCTGGCCGACCGCGGTACTTTCATTGTCGACCCGCAGGGCATCATCCAGGCTGTGGAAATCACCGCTGAAGGCATTGGCCGTGACGCGTCTGACCTGCTGCGTAAAGTAAAAGCGGCTCAGTACGTGGCCTCTCACCCTGGTGAAGTGTGCCCGGCTAAATGGAAAGAAGGTGATGCCACACTGGCACCGTCTCTGGACCTGGTTGGCAAGATCTAAGACTGATTTTCCCTCTCCCTCTGATGTTTTTTATCGGGTGCTCCGCACCCGATTTTTTACGCCAACGCCAAGGATCATCTATGCTCGACAATAACGTACAACTCCAGTTGAAAACCTACCTGGAAAAATTAACCAAACCTGTTGAGTTAGTGGCGACACTGGACGACTCAGCGAAATCTGCTGAAGTCCGGGCATTGCTGACTGACATCGCCGGGTTGTCCGACAAAGTCAGTTTCTTTGAAAATAACGATCTGCCGGTGCGTAAACCGTCGTTTCTGGTGACCAACCCAGGGGCTGCCAATGGGCCGCGCTTTGCCGGTGCGCCGATGGGGCACGAATTCACCTCGCTGGTGCTGGCGTTACTGCAAACTGGTGGACATCCGTCGAAAGAAGCGAAAGAACTCCTCGATCAAATCCGCGACCTGGACGGTAAATTCCACTTCGAAACCTATTATTCGCTGACCTGCCATAACTGCCCGGATGTGGTACAGGCGCTGAATTTAATGTCCATCCTGAATCCGAACGTGACCCATACCGCGATCGACGGCGGTGTATTTCAGGATGAGATCAAAGATCGCAATATCATGGGCGTTCCCACGGTATTCCTGAACGGCGAACACTTCAGCCAGGGCCGCATGAGCCTGGCGGAAATCGTCGGCAAAATTGACACCGGTGCCAATGCCCGTGTGGTCGATAAGCTCAATAGCCGCCCGGTGTATGACGTGCTGATTGTCGGCAGTGGCCCTGCAGGGGCAGCCGCAGCGGTGTACGCGGCCCGTAAAGGCATCCGCACCGGTTTGATGGGCGAGCGTTTCGGCGGCCAGATTCTGGATACCGTCGATATTGAAAACTACATTTCGGTACCGAAAACCGAAGGTGCCAAACTGGCGACAGCGCTGAAAACGCATGTGGATGACTACGACGTTGACGTCATCGATTTGCAGAGTGCGCAAAAACTGCTCCCCGCTTCTGAACCGGGTCAGCCGCACCAGATCGAAACCGCGTCGGGTGCAGTGCTGAAATCCCGTAGCATTATTATTGCTACCGGTGCGCGCTGGCGCAACATGAACGTGCCGGGTGAAGAACAATACCGTACCCGTGGCGTCACCTATTGTCCGCATTGCGACGGCCCGCTGTTCAAAGGCAAGCATGTGGCGGTGATTGGCGGCGGTAACTCCGGCGTGGAAGCGGCGATTGATCTGGCCGGCGTGGTGAAGCATGTGACCTTGCTGGAATTCGCACCGGAACTGAAAGCAGACTCCGTGTTACAGGACAAGCTGCGTAGCCTGCCGAACGTCGATGTGATCATCAACGCACAGACCACTGAAGTGCTGGGTGACGGCCAGAAAGTCACTGGCTTGCAGTATAAAGATCGCACCACCGACAGCATTCATAAGCTGGCGCTGGAAGGGATTTTCGTACAAATCGGCCTGCTGCCGAATACCAACTGGCTGGACGGTGCCATTGAACGCAACCGCATTGGCGAAATTGAGATAGACGCTCGCTGCGAAACCAGCGTGAAAGGTGTGTTTGCCGCCGGGGACTGCACCACCGTGCCTTACAAGCAGATTATTATCGCCACGGGCGAAGGCGCTAAAGCCTCCCTGAGTGCGTTTGATTACTTGATCAGAACGCAGGCGTAACCTGATTCTGACCTGAACCCTATTCCATCCTGTGACTTGTGGTCACTTTCGGGCTGCAACCATCATGCATTAACCTGATCTTTTAGGCCACCCGACCCCTTCAGTTCGCTGAAGGGGTTTTTTATGCGTGATACCACTTAATGTCGATTTGTCATCGGTCTTGTATTGCATGACATCACACTTATGACCTCTTGATGATGACGCAAGCGTGTCTTCTATGAGGCGATGATGGCAAGATAATTCCTTATTGGAGAATAACGGCATTGAATGTTCGGCTTGAGAGGGACTTTGAATGTCGTTCATACACAAATTAAGGGACGTATGGTTTCAATCCTGGTTGGTGGTGAAGACAAGACAGCGAAGATTAGTGACTGGACAATTTTTTGGAGTCAGAAGTACGAGACTCTGCAACTGACGTGCCATTTTCCATCCGGAAAGACCTATACGCGCCCACTTAGTGACTGCCGTATCGCTCCCTGTCGGGAATTGGGCGAGATGCTGCTGACAAAGTTGGGTAGCACGATTGTGACTCCCATCGAAAAGGCAACGGTCTACGGCGAGCGATATGCTGTCGTGTACTATCTTGGTTCAGAACAGCCCTATATCCACAAGTTGGAGAATATCAGTTTTGTCGCGCCGACGGCGATGAAGGAGACGCCGGTCTTCCGTTATTTTGTTACTGTGGCGAATGCCCGAATAAAGCGCACAGGTTCGGCGGATCAACGACAGATAGCAACCAATGTCGTAAACCAACTGGACAAGTTGCCCTCCTGCGAGGGTACTGCTTTGCATGCCTACTGCACAGGATGGAACGGCACGCAGGAACGGGGCGAAGCGCTGATCTATCCGTTTGGCGTTAACGAAAGCCAGCTTACGGCGGTTGAGCAGGCTTTTAGTGCACAGGTCAGCGTGATCGAAGGCCCTCCTGGGACGGGTAAGACCCAAACCATTTTGAACATCCTCGCGAATATTCTGCTGCGCGGTAAAACGGTTGCAGTGCTGTCCAACAATAATGCGGCAGTGGGGAATGTTTACGAAAAGCTGGAGAAATGCAATCTGGACTACCTGGTCGCTAAACTCGGGAGTCAGGATAACCGCGAGGATTTTTTCGCCAGCCTGCCTTCCTGCCCATCGATCAAACCCGAACCCGCACCTGCTATGGGTGATATCCAGAATCTATTGGCACGCCTGAAGCAATATCTGGGCGACCACAACATGGCGGCACAATTACAGGCCGAAATCGATGAGTTGATCATCGAGCGTCACTATCTTCAACAGTGGCAGGAAGACCGTGGGGTGCAGGTTTCTGCCTCTTTGGACAAATACAGATTGTCTGCGCGTAAGACGGTAGACCTGATGGCTTATCTGTCCTATCTCAAAGATCAGCGCATTCAACTTAAAGACCGGATCGAGCTGTTGTTCAAATTCAGGATTTTCCGTTCTGGACCTTTTGTAGCGGGCAATGCTCGACTCTCTTTCTTCTATGCCTTGCAAATGCATTACTACGACAAGACGTTGAGGGACAAGAACAATGCTCTACAAGCGTGTCGAGAGTCGTTGGCTCGTGGCGATTTCACGGTCTTGCTGGAGAAATTGAAGACGGAGTCCATGCGTTATCTGAAGCGCCACTTGTATGTGCAGACCCAGACAAAGAACATCTTCGACGCAAAGACATACCAGAAAAATTTCGATGCGTTCGTGCAGCGTTTCCCGATCCTTGGTAGCAGCACTCATTCCATCGTTAATTCAATCGCAAGAGGGGCGATTCTCGATTACGTGATAATCGACGAGGCTTCGCAGCAAGACATCGTGCCGGGCATCCTGGCGTTGGGGTGTGCGAAGAACCTGATCGTGGTCGGAGACAGTCGGCAACTGGCACACATTCCCGTAGCGTTGGGCCTGCAAGCTCCCGCCGATGTCTATGATTGCGAGCGATACAGCCTGCTCGATTCCTGTATTGGCGTATTCAGAGATAGGCTGCCCAGAACCTTGCTAAAAGAGCATTATCGCTGCCATCCCAGGATTATTCAGTTCTGCAATCAGCAGTTCTACGATAATGCGCTGGTACCTATGAACCCTGGCTGTGGTGAAACGCCGCTGCGCTTGATAGTGACCAGCAAAGGTAACCATGCCCGTAAGAACACCAACCTCAGGGAGTTGGAATCCTTGCTCAAGGTACTTGAGGACGCAAGCGAACCTGTCAGGTTGGATGGCGAGGGCAGAGGCTTTATTGCCCCTTTTAGGGCGCAAGTAAACCTTGCCGGTACATACTTGTCAGCAGATTTCGTCAAGGACACCGTACACAAATTCCAAGGGCGAGAATGCGATGAAATCGTCTTCTCCACGGTATTGGACAAGAAACGCTACAACCAGATGCGGCGAGATTTCGTCGATGACCCTCGAATGGTTAATGTGGCGGTATCGCGGGCTAAAAACCGATTCACCCTGGTGACGGGCGATGAGGTTTTCACCACGAACAATGGCCCTGTTGCAGCCCTGATACGCTACGTTGAGTACTATGCGCAGGACGAGCAGATAGTGAAAGCGCCGGTCGTATCGGCCTTTGACCTGCTATACAAAGAGTACGACCAATCTCTGGAAGTGCTCAGCGCCAGATTACGGCCTAACGACTCACGTTACAAGTCTGAACAAATAGTGGCGCAAGGATTGCGGGAGGCCATATCCGATGCGTCGTGCCGGGCACTGATGTACCACACCCAAGTCCAGTTGAGCCAGGTTGCTTCATTGAACAATCCCGCTTTGACGGAACGAGAACAGGCATTTATGCGCAACCGCGCCAGTTGCGATTTCGTGCTGTATTTTAAGGTGGGTAAAACCCCATTGGGAGTTATCGAAGTCGATGGGGGTTGCCATGACACTCCTGAGCAGGCTGAGCGAGATGCTTTGAAAAATAGCATCTTGGCGAAAAGTGATATTCCCATTTTACGCTTGCGTACCATCGAAAGTCGGATTTCAGAGAGGATTACCGAGTTTCTCGCTAGGTGGGCAACTGCTGATTCTGACGCATGAAGCGGTAGGCGGTCAGGTTGCCCATGATAACCGTATGCTGACACCGTGGTTTTCACCCCACTCAGGCGGTTAGCGGCACGGTGGTGACAGGCTGGCCGATGTTTAACTGGGTATCGAAAGCAAACATGTCGTTGAAAACACAAAACTCCGGTACGCCCAGTTCCAGCACCGGTACCTGTTGTTGCAGGTAATGCAGGCAGGCCTGCTGGGCTTTCAGGTAAGCCTCTGATTCGTCTTCCGTCATCCAGCGCACCAGATAACCCAGCGTCACATGAAAGCCGTAGGTGTCATGGTCCGGCGCGCGTATCCCTAATTGTTCGGATAACCGGTCTCGTAGTGTGCGCAGTTTGCGCTCCTCGTTATCGTCCACGGGGGTCAGACGCACGGTCACGCCGGAATCCTGATGGGCGTTGAAATCGGTGATCCGCATTTTAAACGGCAGTGTGGCCTGCAACTCGAACCCTGCCAGTTTGCGTGCCAGATAATCGCTACAGACCGACAAGGGGGCATCAATCGGCAGGCCTGCGGGCCAGAACGGCAAACGGCGTTTCGATTCGGTCACACCTTCAAATACCGTCATGTGGTAACTGGACGGGGGAGTAAAGGTCAGGCAGTGGCTGAAATCCTGTTGTTTGAGCGTATCGCGCACGGCCATAAATGCACTCGAGGCGGCAGAATCCAGCGGAATGTGGGAAATAATGGTGTTGCCGGGAAAGCGCCTGACGCTGCCGTCGGGGTTGAATTTGCCGCCGATATCGCGTGGTGTCGGCACCAGAGAGCCGGATGGACGCATGGTGCTGAACATATCGTCAGCTCTGGCGTTGGCGAATAGCGACATCCCGTAAGCCAGGAGCGGTAATTGCAGGACAATGCGGCGGCGTAACGGGTTCATGACTCCTCCCAGTAGCGTGGATTGATGGATGTAAATGAATGAATAAATAAACGGTTTATACGCCTAGGTTAGGCGTACTTTGGTGACGGGTAAATTTCATACTGACATGGAGTTGTAAGCGGATCTTAATCGCACCGGGGCTGACATGCTGTTGTCATCGCTCAGTGACAGGATGGGCTTCTTATGTCGTTACGCGCGTTATGCGTTATGTCACGTGCTGTGTTTTCACGCATGACGTGTGCCAACTCGTATTGTTTTGATGGGAATACTGTTTTAACGCCTATCACGTGTCAACGAACCAGGAAACCGATTATGAGTCCTCAATCGCCATCACCGGTCCTTAGCCCGGAACCCCGTATTGCCAACGACGTACAAGCCTACCACATCGAATTAGGGCGCTGGACGGAAGTCGCCGACCGTACTGTGCTCAATCATGTCGCGTTGGGGGATTACAGCTACATCATGAATGATTGCGACCTGATGTTTACCCGCATTGGCAAGTTTACCTCGATTGCCTCGCACGTTCGTATTAACCCCAGCAACCACCCGTGGTGGCGGCCGACGCTGCATCATTTCACCTATCGCCCCGGCAAATACCGATTGAGCGATAACCCGGCGGCGGTTGACGAGGAGATTTTCAACTGGCGTCAGCAAGATGAGGTCGTGATCGGCCATGATGTCTGGATAGGTCACGGTGCGATTGTGTTGCCCGGGGTGACTATCGGCAATGGCGCTATCATCGGTGCGGGCAGTATCGTGACTAAACCGGTTCCCGCCTGGACCATTGTTGTCGGTAACCCGGCGCGGGTGTTGCGCCCGCGTTTTGAGGACCCCACAGTGGCGGAAAAACTGGAACAGTTATGTTGGTGGGATTGGCCGGATGAAAAAATTCGCCAGCATTTTCATCTGTTCCAGCAGGATGTGACCGAGTTTGTGAGTTATTTCTATCGTGACGGATCACTCCCGCCATTGTCTGAGCAGCCGGTGTGATAGACCGACAGACTGATAGACCGATAAACCGCCGGGCGGTATCCCGCAGGTGTTGGGGTACCGCCGGGTAACGAGACGCTTTTCAGCCATGTCAGCGTGTTGCCGGTATCACCCGCCGTTTATTCGCTGATCATGCTTTCCAGCCTGAGCAGGGTAATCTGGCGCAGCTGTTCCAGCGCTTCCGCTGCTTCTTGCCGGTCATCGTTTTGCAGCCGTCGATGCAGGATACGCAAAATTTCTTCCCCGCTACGGCCTTTGGCGTGGATCAGAAATACCCGACCAAAGCGGGATTCGTAACGGGCATTGCCTGCGCGCAGTGCGTTAGCCAGCGTATTCTCGCTGCTGTGCGCCATCACCGGCTCCTGACTGGGGCGGGCTGTGCCCGATACACTCACGGCTGGTTCGCCGATACGTGGGTGGGTACGTAGCGCCTGCACCAGCTCTTCTTCCTGCCAGCCTTGGGTTGCCTGTAGCCCGGCGGCCAGAAGGGCGGCACGGTTGCCGTAAGGGCGGCCTGCGGTGACCTGTTTGGCCCAGCCAGGCAATGCCACGCACGGCGTTATCAGCGTCACCGCTTCGCTAACGCTGAGCAGATTAAACTGTTCCAACGTAATCATCGTCGCTCCTTGTTCGGTTGTATTGACGCAATACGACGTGAATTCCCTGTTGTCACGCCGGTTTTGTAGGATAGGATTTTGTCTTTGCAATTCACATGCCAGTTGTTGCCAGAGCGCCAGATCAGAATCCGGTGTTGCTCAGGACAGACAACCGATTCACGGTAGCGCATAAAATTGCACTTTCATGGTGCAATTATAGCGTGGTGCTGTGTGTCGGGTGGTCTTTGCTATGGTCGGGGATTGTTCGCAATCGTCTGATGGCGGAGCACCGGCATCCTGTTGATGCGGCATCTGTTGCTTGGGTAATCAGTGAAGTGAGTCATCACTAACTTCGTTGGCTGGTTATAACGTATAGCGGTTGTCGGCGAAAATACAGGCGACGAGTCGCCCAGCTGTGGCATGAATCCACGATGAAACCATCGTAACACCATCATCGTAGGACCATATAAAGTAGAACCATAAAAGTTGGTGAGTACATATCTACTCTTAAATGAGCATCTGTCTTAAGTAACCCCGTCGCGGATACTACACTGTCCATGGCCCCCACAGGCAGAGGGCCACAGCGACATCGTGTCTGGCTTGCCCGGCGAAGGGGCGCTGATAAGACTGCTGAGGTCAGTGTGTGCTTACTGATGACTGACGCAGCAGCCGCAGACCATTACCGACCACCAGCAAACTGGCACCGACATCGGCAAAGACCGCCATCCACATCGTCCCCATGCCCAGCAACGTGAGCGTCAGGAACACCGCTTTGATGCCGAGTGCCAGTACGATGTTTTGAATTAAGATGGCACGGGTGGCTTTAGAAATACGCACAAATTCCGGAATTTTGCGCAAATCATCGTTCATCAGTGCGACATCGGCGGTTTCGATGGCACTGTCGGCACCCATTGCGCCCATCGCGAAACCGATATCGGCGCGCGCCAGCGCCGGGGTGTCGTTGATGCCGTCGCCGACCATGCCTGTTATGCCCAGTGCGGATAACCGTTCAATCTGCGACAGTTTATCTTCCGGCAACAGGTTACCGCGTGCTTCATCAATCCCGACGTCGCGGGCGATAGCCTGCGCTACGTACTGGTTATCGCCGGTGAGCATCAGGGTTTTGATTCCCGCCTGATGCAGCGCGTTGATGGCCTCCCGACTGGAGGGTTTGACGGTATCGGCTACCGTCATCAGCGCCAACACCCGCCGTTCGTCACCCAGTATGATCACCGTGTTACCGGCCTGCTCCAGCGCTGTCAGCCGCTCGCTGATTGCCGCCGCCGCATCACCCAGCCATTGCCGGGCCAGTCGCAGGTTGCCAAGGAAATAGCGCTGCCCTTGCAGGGTACCGATAACGCCTTGTCCGACAACGGCACTGAAGTTATCGACATCCAGTAATGGTGTGCCGGCCTCCTGTGCCGCCTTTGCCACGGCTTGTGACACCGGGTGGTCTGAACGGCTGGCCAGACTGGCAGCCAGTTGCCGACAACGGGCGTCATCCGCGTCAGCGACCGGTTCAAAACCGGTTTGTACCGGTTTGCCGTGGGTCAGCGTGCCGGTTTTATCCAGCGCCAGCCAGGAGAGCGCATGCCCTTTTTCCAGGAACACCCCGCCTTTAATCAAAATACCGCGTCGTGCCGCCGCCGCCAGCCCACTGACGATGGTGACCGGGGTAGAAATCACCAGCGCGCACGGGCAGGCGATCACCAGCAGTACCAGCGCTTTGTACGCCCAGTCCAGCCAACTGCCGCCCGTTAACAGTGGCGGCAAGACCGCGACCAGTACCGCCCCCAAAAAGACCAGCGGGGTGTAAACGCGGGCAAACTGATCGACAAACCGTTGTGTCGGTGCCCGGGTGCCCTGCGCCTGTTCTACCGCGTGAATAATCCGTGCCAGCGTGGTGTTGGCCGCCGCCGCCGTTACCCGATATTCAAATGAACCGCTTTCATTGATGGTTCCGGCAAATACGCTGTCGCCGACGCGCTTATCCACCGGCAGGCTTTCGCCGGTAATCGGTGCCTGATTAACCGCGGAATGGCCACGGGTGATGTCGCCATCCAACGCGATGCGTTCGCCGGGGCGAACCCGCACGATGCTGCCGGGTGTAATGGTGTTGGCTTCCACATCGCGCCAGTTGCCATCCGGTTGTTGTACGGTGGCGGTCTCCGGTGCCAGATTCATCAGCCCGGCGATGGCGTTACGGGCGCGGTCCAGCGAACGCGCTTCGATGTGCTCGGCAAGAGTAAACAACACCATGACCATTGCGGCTTCCGGCCACTGTTGCAGGATAAGTGCACCGGTTACTGCGATACTCATCAACGCATTAATGTTCAGGTTGCCATTGCGAAGGGCCGTCCAGCCTTTGCGATAGGTGGTCAACCCGCTGACGGCCACCGCAAGGATCGCCAGCACCGCCGCCCACCATTCAGGCAGTGCGCTCCATTCCACGGCTTCGGCTGCACCGGCGGCGAGCACCGCCAGCCCCAACGGCCACCAGGATTTTTTCGGCTCAGGCGGCAGGGCGGAGCGGTCATTTGCGGCACGCACTTCAGGCTCAAACCCTAACGCGCGGATAGCGGCCAGAACGGTGTCCAGTGCATCGTAACGGTGGGTGACGGTCATGACCCGCTGCATCAGGTTGAATTCCAGTGCACTGACCTCCGGCAGCGTATCGAGCTTTTTACGCAGCATGGTTTCTTCCGTCGGGCAGTCCATCTGCATGATGCGGATCGGTGTCCGTTGCTGATCGCCGCTGCGCTCGGCACTCGCCAGCACACTGACAGGTTGTACCGCACTGTCACAGCAGTGATGAGCGCAAGTCTGTTCCGATTGCTGTATATGGCCGGCGGCATGCGGTGTCTGGCATGACCCGGCTTGTGTTTGATGATGTGGACGGAACAGGGCCTTGCCCGGTTTTTCCGGTGCGACAGGCTGGAGCTGGCGCACAGAAGCAGGGGAATGTTTTTCTGACATGGTTGATTCCTGTTCGGGATTTTGTTGTAGTAAAAACCCTGTAGCAACTACAGGGTCAAGGGGAATCACATGAAAATTGGCGATCTGGCGAAAGCAACCAACACCACACCGGAAACCATTCGTTTTTATGAGAAGAAAGGGCTACTGCCCGAACCGGAACGCACCGAAGGGAATTATCGTCACTATCATCAGTTTCATGCCGACAGGCTGCGGTTTATCCGTAACTGCCGCTCGCTGGACATGAACCACGATGAAATCCGTGCGCTGATTGCGCTTAGTGAGCAACCGGCTGCCAGTTGCGAAGGGGTTAACGCGCTGCTGAATGAGCATCTGGGGCATGTCGAAGCACGCCTGGCGCAGTTACAGCAACTGAAAGCGCAACTGATGGATATCAGCCAGCGCTGTCAGGTGACGCAAACGGTGGATGGCTGTGGCATTTTGCACGGGTTGTCCGAGCTGGAGCCTGAAGACAGCAGCATCGGTCATACGCATTTAGGCTGAGCCAGCCAACGCGATGCTCACTCTCTGGGCGTGTAGGGCTGGTAAAGGCTAACGCCATGGCTACCTATTCGGCTATGTCGATTCCCGCTCGATAAGTTCGAAGCCGATATCAATAATCGTGTCGCTGGGGGTATGCCCTGCAATATGGTCTGCCAGTAAGGCGGCGGCCCGGCGGCCCGGCGGCCCATCTCTTGTCTAAAGAGGAGTCATCAGTGCGTTTTAAAATGATCGTACTGGGAGGGATGTTATTTTCGGTTTTGGGTGTCGCTGTCGCCTCCATGACGACCGTGACCCTGCGAGGGATAAACGGCCCGCTCACGAACCCAGGTACTGGCGTTGCCAGCGTTAACTGGGGGAATGGCACGACCCTATCGCTGGCTGATTACCCTGACACGGGCATTGAATACGATCGTTTTTACTGGAGCGAGCTGGAGCCGGTGGAAGGCCGTTATAACTTTCAACTGGTGGATGCGGTTTTTGCGCAGGCCCGGCAACATCAGCCAGCAATGGGGGTTGGGCTGCGTTTTATGGCGCTGGATGAACCTGCCAGTGGCTCGAAGATCCCCGACTGGTTGATCCAAAAAGGCATTAAGGGTGAGTGGACGCCGGATAAAAAAACCTTTGTGCCGGACTGGGGTGACCCGGTGTTTACCAAATACAGCCAGCGTTTGCTGAACGCTTTTGGCCGCCGTTATGACGGCAATGCGAATCTGGCTTATGTCGATATTGGGTTGGTCGGCTCCTGTGGGGAATGGCATAACAGTAATTTCCCCTCGATTAAGCCGTTGCTGGAACGCTATACCCCAGCCCAGTTAAATAAGTACGTCACCTTGTTTTTCAACGCGTTTCCCCAAAGCCCCAAAGTGATGTTAATTAGCGGGGGAGACTCGCTGACCTATGCCGTGAAACAAGGTGCGGGATGGCGCGCTGATTGCTGGGGAGACTGGCATAACTTTTCACTGGGATGGAGCCACATGAAGGACGATTATCCAGTGCGGCTGCAAGCGGCAGAAGTGGCGTATCCCGGTTTTAGTGCTGCGTGGCAACGTGCGTCAGTGAGCCTGGAAATCTGCGGTTATATGTCGGAGTGGTTAAGCGTTCAGTACTATTCACGGGAGCAAGTACAAGCGACGTTTGACTGGGCGCTGGCGCAACATGCCAGTACCATTAACCTGAAATCGCGCGCCGTACCGGCGCAATATCGGGACATTGTGGATAACGCGCTCACCAAATTGGGGTATCGCTTTCGACTGGCGTCGTTAACTCATGAATCTGAACTGGCAACAGGGCAGAGCCTGATATTAAGCAGCCAATGGTTTAACGATGGCGTAGCACCGGTTTATCTGAAATATGATTTGGCCTACCGCGTGGTCAATGACGCCAACAGCGTTATGGTCATGGGAAAAACGACGGAAGACCTCCGCACCTGGTTGCCGGGGCAACATAACTGCGTCTACCAGTTGGACATGCCCGAATCATTACCGGCCGGGCAATATAATATTGATGTGGCGATGTTGGATGCCAAAGGCGTGTCGCGAATTAATCTTGCCAATGAAGGTAAGCAGGCCGATGGCTGGTATCGGGTTTCTACGATCATTGTGCGCTAAGCGCGGAATAATAAATAATAGACATTATTATGCTGAAAAATATTAGCCATGTATGGCGAGAAGTGAATACGGCAGGCAGTATTAAATCTAAACTGGTCATCCTGTTATTTCGACTTTCAACTATCTGGCAGTCGTCAAATCTGCTGCTGAAAATAGTCAGTCTCCCTTTTGTTATTCTGAACAAGGTAATCAATGAATGGGTGTTCTGTGTGGAGATCCCACACAGAACCCAAATCGGTTTTGGGCTGAAGATATATCACCCTCACTGCATTGTGCTGAATGCCGACGTTGTTATCGGGGATAACTGCACGTTACGCCAGGGCGTGACCATTGGCAGCGTAGTCAACCGTGATGGTCAGGCGACGAAAAGCCCGGTACTGGGCAATCAGGTAGAACTGGGCGCGAACGCTATCCTGCTGGGCGACATCACCGTGGGGGATAACGTCAAAGTGGGGGCCGGAACCGTGGTCACCAAAAGTCTGGCGGAAAACAAAGTGGTCGTCGGGTATGGGGTTAGGGAGTTGAATTGAGTTTATCCTAATGACTTGGCGAATAGCCAAAGCTGCCTTGTGGGTGTTTTTTGAATAATTGTGCTGAACTCGGAGTCGAATCAAGGGAATGGGGATTTTCAATCCTTTCCAAAATGACCAAGTAAAAACCTGAAATCTGCTAGAGGAAATTTTTCCAAGGAACTCCTTAGCTACCGATTTTCATGTTCTACTTAAATGTTTTATTTCGCCGAAAAAATAGTCGCACCTAAACTGCCAGATGCCTATCAGTGGTTGTCATAGATAAACACTGGGGGTGATAGATATTAAAAGTGCCCAGCTATATGCTGTCGGCCAAAATCTTTATTTAGGGCATGCTTAGTTACGCAAAATCAATATGTTTGATGTATTTTATCGGCATGAAAAGCATGGGGTAACATTAGTAGTGTGACTCATAGTCCGTGGACTTATAGTCATCACAAAGGTGATTATACATTTCCTTTTATAAGGAGATGTGCATGACTGAAGAGCAGACGCTGAGAGCTTTTGGCATGAGAGTATGTAGTTTACGAGCTCAGCTTAAGCTGAGCCAAGAACAACTTGCTGAAAGAGCCCAGTTAGATCGTACATACATTAGCTCTATTGAACGAGGTCAGAGAAATATTGGTCTTCTGAATATATGCAAACTGGCTATAGCATTACATGTTTCGCCAGAACGTCTCCTTGCTAATTTAGGAGAATATATTCATGAATAGTTCATTGGATGCTGCTTTTGATTTCTATTCTAGTCATATTTATGATGAGGAAAAGATTAATCTTTTGAGAGAGCACGGACTTAAAGTTGCAGGACATGTTCCTTCAGTAATTTGGGAGCTTTTTGGTTCAATACTGACGGGGCGTTATGGTAATGGTGTTACTGGTGCAGATCTTCAGGGATGGGAAGTAAAATCCTCAACTCAAGGAAGTTCTTATGAATACCAGTACCATTTAAATACAGGAGAGGCAAAACTCATAGAAGATTGTTATGTCAATCACTTATTCTGTTCCTATTCTAGTGATTATCGAGATGTAGTAGTTAAAGCCATTCCTGGTCGTGAACTAAGAAATGATTTTTTTAATGTTTGGTTACCTGAGTATCGCTTAAACTACGATAGATCTGCCGCTAGTTCAGTTAGACGGCAACGATTTAGAAAATCAATACCTTACGGTTTTGTTCAGCGTTGTGGACGCACTCTTTTAGAAATTAAATCTGGTTATATGTACAGTAAAGATGATAGTCTTCTCCAAGAGTTGAATCAACTGGTTGGTTAGTTACTATGACATTTGCTGAGTTTTTTGCTGGAGTGGGGTTAGTAAGAGAGGGACTGGAGAGCTCTGGTTGGAAGTGCGTCTGGGCCAATGATATTTCTGCTGATAAAATGCACACTTATGTGAAAAATTATGGTGAAGAACATTTCCATTTAGAAGATATTTGGAAAGTAGCAGCTGAACCAGAAAAGGCTATACCTAGCGACATTTTTCTTTATACAGCGTCATTTCCATGTACAGATCTGTCAGTTGCTGGGTCACGAGCTGGATTAGCAGGAACTGAATCAGGGACATTGAGAGCAGTCTTAGAAATTCTTAAGAAAAAGAAATTATCGAATGACCAGCCTAAAATGGTAATGTTAGAAAATGTCTCTGGTTTTTTAACATCTCATAATGGGAAGGATGTTGTAGATACAGTTAGCGTCTTGTCTAATTTAGGGTATTTTATTGATATAATTGAGCTAGATGCTGTTCTTTTTACGCCACAGAGTCGCCCGAGAGTATTTCTTATTGCAGTAGATGAATCTATTGCCTCTGAGTTTATGTATATCAAAAATGCTCTCAATCCTCTTGATCCGTGGTGGGAAAAGTTTGATGAGCAACCAAAATTACGATCGGAAAAATTAAAAAAAATCATTGCTTCTAATGAAACGTTAAATTGGGGGTTATTTGATATTCCGCTTCCTCAACTAAGAACTCAAACAATTGATGATATAATTGAGGCGGATATTCCGATGGAATCGCCGTTGTGGTGGAGTACTGAGCGTAAAAAACATTTATTCTCACAAATGAATCAATCCCATCAATTGAAATTAAACGAAATGGTTGAGAAAGCGCGCTATTCGTATGGTACTGTGTTTCGGAGAATGCGTTCTGGTAAATCAATGGCAGAACTTAGAACGGATGGAATAGCTGGATGTTTAAGAACACCTAGAGGTGGTTCAAGTAAACAAATATTGGTTTGTGCTGGGCATGGTAATTGGAATGTTAGGTTATTGACCCCAAGGGAATATGCTAGATTGCAAGGGGTAAGGGATGATTTCATCCTTCCTGATAATACAAATAAGGGATATTTTGCTATGGGTGATGCCGTGTGTGTTCCTGCGATTGAACACTTATCTAAGTATGCTTTAACCCCAGTTTATCGTACTTATATGAAAGAGTTGTATTAGCTCAAACCGGATCTGACAGTTACCGGGTATTCATATAGGTATCTGTCAGATTATGTAAGTATCCTGCTAAACCTAGCCATTTATTTTTAGAGGTATTTTGGCTCATTGGTGTTACCTAACTTCGGGGGAGGAGGGAACGTGATGCAACATTCAGGATCTCTGCCATCGATGTGGATCAGCGGGAACAGCGCCTTATTCACTTTCTCAGACAGGTGATGTCATTCGATACGCAGGATAACCATGCGCCGCTTCGGTGTCTCGACAATATCACTTTGCATATCGACAAACATTGTCTAACGGCTGGTGTATTTATTATCTGCGAACCAACGCATTGAATGCTCACCAGTTCCTGTTTTCATCAGCAAAGGAGCCGTTCTGTGCGATAAACTGGGCGATTTCGTCCATCCCTTCGCGGTTTTCCTGCTTCCATTCTTCAACTTTAGTGCAACGAGCTTGTCTGTCAGGCACGGCATTGGCCTGACCAGAAAGAGGTGCGCCAGCAGTACTCTGAAGCTGATAAACGTTTTTGTCCACGGTAACGCGGGTGCGGTGTTTCATGAGGGGGATCCCTTTCTGGCCTGAAGGGTGAGGTGTCGCAACGGCGAGTCATCGAACGTATTCGATGGAGAGTCCACAAGCCGAAAAGCAAAAAACCAGCCCGTAGGCTGGTTTTTCTGAATAAGTGGTGCCGGACTCGGAATCGTATTGGTGATTAACGTGCTGTTTGTTATTGGTTCTATTGGTAAAGAGACCAAACAGCGCCCCCACTTAGGCCCCCATAAAAGATCGATTTGGTTTTGTGATGGTTGTCACAAAAGACGTCATTTTGCGAATGGGAGCTTCGTTATGTGTGGATTGAACCGTGCATAGTTTAAGAGTAAAAACTCAGTCTTACCTTCAGTAGCGGGATTTTTATTAGCTTTCATTGAGATATGATATTGAAGGTTTTGAGATAATATTGCGATACGGTTAGTTAATTATTTTTTTAATTTATATTTTTTGAATATTTTTGAAATGTACAAATTTGATGATTGAGATATCTAATCAGCATAGCCTGATTAGATTCCCTTAGTGCAAGTTGTTTCCGGTATCCACCCTCTTTACTTTACTGAGAGAAAGTTACAATAGGTTGGTTTAAATTTTTGCCAAATAGTCGTCTTTAGATGGATAAATTTCGAAATTTTCAAACCACCACATCATAGGCTTAGAGATCACGCCCCTTTCTCGCAGTATCGGACTTGCTGGTATCCCAGATTGATGAATTGACACTCATTGTTAAAGGTCTTGTAGCGTTAAAAACCTTTCATGAAAATCGCAACTTTCTTGATAGACTTTCTATGATCTGAATTTTGTCTTATCCCTTACAACCTACCGGATATTCGGCAGATGCGGTATGATATAGCAGAACATTTTTCAGCCAGAGGAATCTCTATGCCTTTGCAAATAAAAGATATTATAGATCTGCAAACCCTTGTCGAATCGGAACAGGTAGAGTTCAAACTGGCAGGGGGGAAAGACGGCAAAGGCGAGTTACCGAAAGACTTCTGGCCCACCTATTCGGCAATGGCTAATGGTCGAGGTGGCTGGGTGGTTCTGGGCGTAAAAGAGCAGGCAGGCAAGTTCACGCCCGTTGGCGTTATCGATCCTGAAAAGATAAAAACCGATCTGTTTAATCAGCTAAACGATCGCGATCGGGTTAGCGTGAATGTGCTGAAATCAGAAAACGATGTGCAACAGGTCTCTTTGCAGGGGACGGACGTTCTGGCGATCCATATTCCACAGGCGATGCGCAAACAAAAGCCGGTTCATCTGAAAAAGTCCCCATTTGGTAACACCTATCAACGTCTGCACGAAGGCGATCGCCTTTGTGATGATATCACCGTCAAGCGGATGCTTGCAGAGCAGATCCACGACAGCCGTGATAACGAAGTGCTTTCTGAACACTACACCTTTCAGGACGATATCGATCTGGACAGTCTGAAAGTTTACCGCAATCTGCTTTCGGCAAATAACCCGCAGCATCCTTATCTGGCCTGCGAGCCGTTTGAACTATTTAAAATGGTTGGTGGATGGCGTAAAGACAGAGAAACTGGAAAAGAGGGAATTACGCTGGCTGGGGTTCTCATGTTTGGTAAATGGGATGCGATTATTGCCGCTGCACCTAACTACATGGTGGATTATCAGGAACGCCCCGAGGCCAAAACGGAGCTGCGTTGGGTGGATCGGGTATGTCCGGACGGGACATGGTCAGGAAACCTGTTTGATTTTTATCGCAAGGTATACCAAAAGCTGGTCGCCGATCTGAAAGTCCCGTTTACTCTTGAAGAGGGTCAGCGCAGAACGGATACGCCAGTACATATTGCGCTGCGCGAAGCGCTGGTCAACACGCTGGTCCATGCTGATTTTACCGACCGGGTTTCTATTTTGATCGTCAAACGTCCCGATATGTTTGGCTTTCGCAATCCCGGCTTGATGCGTCTGCCGTTGGAGGATGTGATTGTGGGTGGCGTCAGTGATTGCCGCAACAGGTTGCTACACCAGATGTTTTTGCTTATTGGTCTGGGTGAGAAAGCGGGTTCAGGGATGCCGAAGATTTTCAGCGGCTGGAAATCGGCTAACTGGCGAACCCCCAAACTTTGGGAAAAAACGTTTCCTGCGCAGACGCTATTAGAGCTTTCTACCGCTAGCCTGATCCCGCAGAATGTTCTGGATGACCTGCATCAACGATTTGGCGATACCTTCGATCTGCTTGATGATTTTGAACAGGTGATTGTTGCAACGGCAGCGATTGAAGGCTGGGTCAACCATGAACGAGCCTGCCAGTTAACAACACGGCACTCCCGCGAAGTCACGCTGACGCTTCCCCGACTGGAAAGTAAAGGTTTTCTGGTCGCAGAGGGGGAGCAGAAAAGCAAATATTACACCTTGCCCGGCGTATCGGTAATGACACCGGATGAGGTTTTCTCGTTAGGAGCGGTTGTGAGCTCCACACATAACGAGGGGAACTCCGCATATAACGAGCAGAGGTCCACACATAACGAGGGTAACTCCACATATAACGAGCAGAGGTCCACACATAACGAGGAAAGTTCTACATATAAAGCCGAGGACGATCAACCCGCGTCCCGGGATGAGTATGGACGTTTGCTTAACCGCTTTATCGAAAGACCCTATATTGATGATGTTGATAATCTCACCGAGGCTTTCCGGGATTCGTTGTTTACTTTAGCTGCGGTTCCTCGTGAAAAGTTGCGTCTGGGGGATAAAGCGCTGATGAAGAGTGTTATCCTGAATGTGTGTCAGGGGCAGTATATTTCTGTTGCTGCGCTGGGACAGATCCTTAGTCGTAACCCTAATGCGCTGCGTCAGCAGTACCTAAAACCGTTGGTGGAGCAAGGGGAACTGAAGTTGGCGTTTCCGCAGTATAAGAATGACCCGAAGCAGGGGTATAGTGCTGTTTGAAAAACTGATATGTAATATCTTTAATAAGAGCTTATGGGATATGAGTGAACTTGATTACGCAAAACAGGCACAGCGTTTTTACCAGCAAGCCCCTACTATTATTTTAGGTAGTGGAGCATCTGCTGCATTTGGGTTATCAGGTATGGGGGCTTTAGCTACGCATTTATTGCAATCTATAGATCTTAGTCGTAGTGATGGGGCATCTAAAGATAAATGGCAACAGTTTTCTGAGATGCTAAATAACGGAAAAGATCTTGAAACAGCACTACATGAAGTAAGGTTACCAGCAGATTTAACAGAACAAGTTGTTCATCTGACATGGAAGCTATTAAACCCACAAGATATTGATGTCTTTAATCAGTCAATTCAACAGTCAAACTTCTTTCCATTGTCAGAGTTAGTTTCTTCTCTTTTTAGAAGTGCGTTGAATGAAATAAATATCATAACAACAAATTATGACCGATTAGCTGAATATGCAGTAGAGCAAGCGGGACATCATCACTACACGGGTTTTTCACATGGATTTTGTCGCACACAGAAAGGAACTGAACACATTAGATGTAATCGAATTGTTAAAATCCTGAAGGTGCATGGTAGCTTGGATTGGTTTATCAGCCCACTAAATGATATCGTAGGGTATAGTCATTTAAATCTAATCCCTGATAATCATATCCCCAAAATTGTAACGCCTGGCATTGAAAAATATTCAGCGACATATCATGAGCCCTTTAGAACTATTATTAACCTAGCTGACAATGCAATACGAAATGCGACTTCGTATTTATGTATAGGGTTTGGATTTAATGATGAGCATATTCAGGAAAAACTGGTTGAAAAATGTGTGCGAGAGAATGCTTGTATTACACTAATAACTCACGGGTTAACTAATTCTGCTCGTGATTTTCTTCTGAGTGGAAAAGTAAAGAATTTTCTTGCGATAGAATGTGGAAAAGAGCATTCAGGATCTGTTATTTATAGTTCGGAAGCTACAAGCCCAGTTTTTGTTGATGACGACTATTGGAGCTTAAAAGGATATCTAAAATTGGTGTGCTAACGGAGGGGATATGGCATTGTTTGAGTTTGAGGATGAACAAGCATTAGGTAAGGTTGCATCGGTTGATACTACAACAGTGATCATTGATGTGGCAGTACCTGAATATCTAAAACGACTCCAGGTTAATCGACTTGTTGTCTTGCAAAGTGCAAGGCCAGGGCAACATTTAATTGGTCTGATAACACAAGTAACAAGGAAGAAAATAAACAACATATTAGATTCATCTGAAGATGAAGATCATGAACTGAATCTATGTAAAATTGCATTGATCGGTACATTACTTGATAGAGATGGGGCTAGGTATAATGTTTTTCGTCGTACTTTAGAAAGTGTTCCAGAAATTGACGCAAATTGTTTTGCTCTTGAAGGGGAAGAATTAACGGCGTTTATGAGAGTTCTTTCAAATGCGACTAGTCAGGGTAATGCATTAACGTTAGGAAAATATACGCTTGATGATAATGCTACTGCGTATTTGAATGGGAATAAATTTTTTCAGAGGCACGCTTTTGTTGGTGGAAGTACGGGGTCTGGCAAGTCATGGACGACAGCAAAAATTATTGAGCAAATGGCTAGTTTGCCATCTGCCAATGGTATTGTCTTTGATATTCATGGAGAATATTCCCCCCTTTCTTATCAGGGTGTTAAACACTATAAGGTTGCAGGTCCTTTAGAAGTAGAACAAAATAAGACCATATCCGATGGTACTATTTACCTTCCTTACTGGTTACTCTCTTATGAGGCATTGGTCTCTTTATTTGTCGATCGTTCCGACCAAAATGCGCCAAATCAGGCAATGATCATTTCCAGAGAAATAAATAAAGCAAAGAAAGATTATTTAGAAAAGGGAAATTATCAGAATATTCTTGATAGTTTTACAGTTGATAGTCCGGTTCCTTTTGATATTGATTTTCTTCTGGAAAAATTGAATGAAATAAATTCTGAGATGGTCGATGGTGCCAGAGGTCAAAAGATGGGGGAGTTTAATGGAAAACTTTCTCGTTTGATATCTCGGCTTGAGAATAAAGTAACAGATAGGCGTCTTGGTTTTTTATTTAAAGGCGGAGATGATACTTTACGTTTTGACTGGTTATCTGAGCTTGCTAATATCCTATTAGGAAGTACTGCTGAAAATGGTGAAGGCGGCATAAAGATAGTTAACTTTTCAGAAGTGCCTTCCGACATCCTCCCTCTGATTGTTTCTTTAGTTGCACGATTAGCATTTTCTTTACAACAGTGGACACCTTCTGATTCTCGGCATCCGGTGGCTCTTTTGTGTGATGAAGCCCATCTTTATATGCCCCAGAGAAATAATGCTGGTGCAGCAGATGATATTTCCATCGATGTTTTTGAGAGAATAGCTAAAGAAGGAAGAAAATATGGGGTTAGCTTGGTTGTTATCAGCCAGAGGCCCTCAGAAGTCAACAAAACAATGTTAAGCCAGTGCAGCAATTTCGTCTCAATGCGTTTGACAAATTCAGATGATCAATCTGTTGTGAGAAAACTTCTTCCTGAAAGTTTAGGGGGATTCAGCGATATTCTTCCTACACTTGATACAGGTGAAGCATTAGTTGTTGGTGATGCCAGTTTGCTTCCCAGTAGAGTCAGGATTGATGAGCCACTTTATAAACCGAATAGCGGTACGGTTGATTTCTGGGATGAATGGCAGAACGATGCGACGACAGGGCGGATATCACAGGCAATTAATAACTGGAGGAAGCAGGGTATTCAGTAAAACCTTAGAAACAGAAGTTAATAATTATTATTGAAAATGATTATCTTCCATAATAGTTTCAGATTCCAGAATACCAACTAAAGAGGAGGTATCTGGAATCTGTCGTCTAAAATGTATTATCGAATATCAAAGCTACGATCATACATGTCCACTCATGACTGGTGCTTTTGTAGCAGAGTCGAAAAATTCATCATTAATAGGGGAGCGTAATCTATCGTTATTAAGTAATTTAAGAAGCAATTCTACAGTTTCCTTTTCAACAATGATTTTCCCATTCGATACTTTAAGTTCCCATTTTTCCTTATTATTAACACGGATCAGCTTTTGTATATAATCAGATTGTTTATAATATCCAGATTTCTTAATTGATGACAACTTTCTCAGATGGTGAAGATTGACGCCAACGAAATCTCTGATGATTTCAACGTTGTCGAAAATATTGAGTGCAGTAAAATCATTTAGTACCTCTTCACCATTAGCTTTCATGCCTTCTCGGAAATTCATTGAACTTTCAAACTGTTTCTTATTCGCAATAAAGGTTGTGCCATTATAAACAAAGAAATCATATATTGGGTCTATAAGAAAGACCTCTTTATCATCAATATCAACGAGTTTATGATTTTGGAAGAAAACGGCATTTTTCGATCGGACTTTCTTGGGTTGTGTATCAGAATTAATTTTCCGCCAAGCGAAAAGTCGTTTATCCCCTTTTTCAAAAAGTGAAATATAGGCCCAGGAGTTGAGAAGTTCATCGTAACTTTGAGCAAATGGGCTTTTGAAACCATTCTCAATTTGTTCTGCAACTTTCACAAAATCTGTAACAGCAGTATCGATGGTGAAAAGAGCGTCATCACCGTCTGCATTATTGAAATCATAGGGAGCAAGGTGAAAATCTTTATGCTGTAATTGTTGTTTTATATAGCCATAGAAGCGTTTCTGAAGTTTTTTATCTATTTTTACACGGAGCACATTATAGTGTGCATTCTTCTGAGATATCTTTCTTTTTACCAGCCAGAATGAAACAGACCATTCACTAAAATCTGTTGCTTTAATTTCGTTAAGCTGTTTCTTGAGTTTACTTATGCCCATCATTTTCTCCTGACTGATTATGCCCCGATTGTGCAGCTATATATAGATAGTGAGAAAGTCGCTCTAACTGGCAAGAGTCGCCAATACTAATTGGCCTGCGGGTAATGACCATTGCCTGAATTTCTTCATTACCACGTTTAAATGTACAATCAATCAACATATATCCGCTTATTGCAAGAATTGGATTGATGAAAACGGTTTGCGTACGATAAGCCATTATAAATAAAACACAAAGAAATACTGAAAGACCTAGCGCTGTTTGCCAATCACTTAAATCAACTTTCATGAATGACAGCATGTAAGGTATGGTATAACCAAACATATCTCCAGATTTATTCGCTGCTTTTGTTATGGTCGTAGGTAATCCCTCATCAACTGATTTGACTACCTGAAGTGTAATTATACTACTACTCACAGCTATTAGAAAAAGAACGCAACTAAGAGTTGGCGTCCGAAATAGCCAGTATTCAGAGGTGTCAATATCCTTGATAATTATTATTATCATTAGTGGAGCATACGCACTCAAAAACAGCAATACTGAAACCAGCGGGCGTAATCGAAGGGATGGATCATTCATAGATGCTCCTTTTGAGTCTCATCACTGTAAAGGAGGTATTAGTTGGTGCGAGCGAAATTAAATCTTTTGATGAAATGATATATTTATACATTTTCAATTTCTCCTGAAGGTTGCAAATCATTACCAGAAGACACCAGAAAAGTTCAACAAAAAACCTCTTACTGTCAATTGCTGAAAGCGGTATTGTAAGTATCCCACCAAAACGGCCCATTCATCTTTAGAGATCTTCCGACATACTGATTATTTCCCCTGAAGATATTCCTTACTGGCGACATATAACGCGCTTGACGTCTTTTTTATGTCGTTCATCCGGCTACATATCAATGGTGGGTCGGGCAGAGGCGTCACAAAACGCGCCAGTGTCCAGTAAGGCCGGTAAGACCAACTCCGTCCGGTTCCACCACCAATAAGATTGGTTTCTTAGGTGGTAGTTAAAACAATCATTTGCCATATTATTGGTTTAATTTTCAAAACCATTATATAGATTAATTTATTTTTTCCATTGAACCATTTCACCATTATGTAATTTTAAAATTATTTCCGAAAAATCATCATCAACCGTATAAAAATAACACTCCGGCACATTAAGCACCTTAGCAAATGCGCACATCATTTCAAATGTTGGGCGATGTATACCGCTTTCATATTGGGATATGCGTGATCGTGCGGTGGCTTCTTCAATACCCGCCAGTACGCCTAGCTTTTCCTGAGTGAGATTTGCTCGTAGGCGGGCAGTTTTAAGGCGAATGGGCAGCATAATGGCACCATCAATAAGAATATTGATAGCATGTTTAGCACTACTTTACATGATGGTTGCTTAGACTTCCTGAACAATAGGGAGGGGGACTTATTTTGCATTCATCAGGAATGGCGCTGATGTTTAAGGTAAAGCTCCAGGATCATGTCAGCAAAATCATCGTTTACCGTATAAAAGTAACATTCCGGCACATTAAGCACCTTTGCAAATGCGCACACCATTTCAAACGTTGGACGATGTATCCCACCTTCATACTGAGACACGCGGGAACGTGCAGTTTCTTCCTCGATGCCAGCAAGAACTCCCAGTTTTTCCTGAGTGAGATCAGCCCGTAGTCGGGCAGTTTTGAGACGAGCTGGCAGCATTCATTACACCATCAATGATCATAGATTGACTTAGTGTTTAGCATTACTTAACATCGTGGTTGTTTAGACTCTCTGAACAAGTGATGTTTAATGTGAGGCTACAGAATAAGGATCATGGCGATGATTGATAAGGACTGGCACCCGGCTGATATCATCGCCGGGTTAAGAAAGCGAGGAACAACACTGGCGGCGGTTTCGCGTAACGCGGGGTTAGCGTCTTCCACGCTGGCAAATGCGCTAACAAGACACTGGCCTAAAGGGGAAAAGCTGATTGCGGAAGCGCTTGGTGTTTCGCCTGCGGAAATCTGGCCTTCCCGTTACCTCAAGTCAGAAAATCGTTAAAGTAAAACAGGATCTCCCGAACCGTTATCGGCCTGGGTCGGTAACGGTTCGGGAGAAGGCAAGCGAAGCGCGGCAGTTTACTTTTATCGATAAATTTCTCAGTGAGTCGCGATAGTGAGTGTCACTATTATTGGTTCCATCATCTTCGTCTGTTATTCGCCTCATGAGATTGCCTCATTAGTTCGCCTCACGGTATGAGCCGATGTGATGCGCCGACAGCGTGAGGCGAATGCGGTGGCCGCAATGCAGTCATGTGCCGGAAAATACATTTCCCGGCACAAAACGGCGTGCGCCAGTTCATGCGGGCTGGACGCCCTTATTGCCTGGCTCATGGGGGTAATGTCGCGGCTGAACGCCACGCCAAAACCCCCAAGGTCAACGGCGGCACACCGTCGCGCGCTACGCGCGACCAACCCCTTTAAGACGCGCGTTTTAGCCTGTTATTTCTTTTCCTCGCTGGCTCGGTGCGAAATAACGGGAAACGCCGCTTTAAATGGGTTGGTCGCGCCACGCTACCGGCTGGTGGCCGGAGACTTAGCGGCGACGGTGTGCGGGGCAAGCCCCCCACAAAAACCGGCGCGTGGGCGCGCCTATTTGCTCGCTGGGGCGGCAAATTTTTTGCGGCTCCCCCCGGTCTGCAAAAGCCGCGTGGGCGCGGCTGTTTGCTGATGGGTTCGGCGACGCAAATTAACCTTTTCTGCGAAACGGAATTTTCTTGCTCCACGCCACTTTTTAATTTCTGCTGTTCGCATCCATTAAAAAGCCATACAAGCTCGGTCTGTCATATCGCTTGTCCCTGTAAAATCGGGTCATTGCGATGGTGACAGAATCCCGCTGTTGTATCAGGGATGTTCAGTGCTCGCTCTGCTGCGCTCCGCCTCAGCCCTAATACAACAACGGCGTAGAGAAATAAGAAAGCCGCCTCTGTTCGATCAGAAGCGGCTTATTCCATCGGTGCATCCGTCTGACTCAGGCGACCTTAATCGACTTCTCAAAGCGATAAGCCGGGATGAATTGATGCTGGCAGACATCGAGATAGTCTGACCACCATTGCATCATCTGCGTGCGTTCGTCGAGGTGCTCCGCCTTGTGAATATAGGCGGCGCGAACGTGGTTGCGCTCCTGATGGCTCATCTGCCGCTCCACGGCATCTTTTGACCATCGACCTGATTCAATCAACGCGCTACATGCTATCGTGCGGAAGCCATGCCCGCAGATATCCGCCTGCGTGTCGTACCCCATCGTTCGCAGCGCCTTGTTGATGGTGTTCTCACTCATTGGTTTACGCGCATCGTGATCGCCCGGAAAGAGCAAATCCCCGTTGCCGGATAGTAGTTTTAGCTGCTTCAGTACCGTTACCGCCTGTTTTGACAGCGGCACCAGATGCGGTGTTTTCATTTTTGCACCACGCTCTGAGTGACGCACACCCGTAATGGGCTCCCGCTGTGCGGGAAGTGTCCACATGGCGTTATCCAGATCGATTTCCGTCCAACGGGCAAAACGTAATTCGCTCGAACGGATAAAGATCAGCAAATTAAGCTGTACCGCCAATCTTGTCAGCAGTCTGCCGGAATAGCCTTCGATTCTTTCCAGTAGTTCCGGCAACCTTTCTAACGGCAGGGCAGGGTAATGGTTTTTTGGCGGCGGGGTGATTGCGCCGCAGAGGTCATTGGCCGGATTGCTGGCAATCAGTCCTTCCTGTACGGCGTAACGCATGATGACTGTCGTGCGTTGCTGTATCCGTGCAGCCGTTTCCAGACAACCCTTTTTCTCCGCTACCCGCAGCGGGATCAGCAGGTTGGCGGTTTTCAGGTCGGTGACAAGGACATTGCCGATGAGCGGGAAAACGTGCAGTTCCAGTGAACGCAGGACTTTGGCGGCGTGTGCCTCACTCCAGCGAATGTTCGCGGCCACCCACTGACGAGCGATGGCTTCAAAGGTATTGCCGTTTTTCTTCGCCTGTTTGTCGTGCTGTTTTTTTACGCCGGGATCGTCCCCTGCGCTGAGAATAGTCCGGGCTTCTTCACGCAGTTTACGGGCACTGGCAAGCGAAACCGTCGGGTAAGCGCCAAACGCCAGCTTCTTCTCCTTGCCGCCGAAGCGGTACTTAAGATGCCAGAGCTTGGAACCGTTAGGTTTGATTAGCAGGTATAAACCTTGCGCGTCGCTGAGTTTGTAAGGTTTATCGAGCGGCTTGGCGTTGCGGATGGCGGTATCAGTCAGAGGCATGGCGGGGGCTCCGTAGTTTATCGAACCGACAGGCCCCCAATTAAGCCCCCAAAAACTACGGATGTCAAAAAATCTGGCAGTACCTTGAGGTACTCCAGATTTTCATCAAATTACTGATTTTTCTATGTTCCCGGACATATAGGCACGTCCCAAAACAAAAATATGGTGCCCGGACTCGGAATCGAACCAAGGACACGGGGATTTTCAATCCCCTGCTCTACCGACTGAGCTATCCGGGCAACGGGGCGCATTAAACCGGATTCAGGCGTCTGCGTCAACGTGAATTCACCCACTTTTTGACGGTTTGGCTGCTTTTTCAGCGTTTATGCGGTTTTTGCGTAAATAAACAACAACATCCGGCGCAATGCCATGCTTTCAGAGGACGTCGGGCGTGAAAACATTACGCCAGCGCGCCGTGTTTACGGCACATGGCGACCCGCAGTACGTCTTCTGCCAGCCGTTTTGCCACGGTGACATCGGATAACTGGCGTTTTACCAGTAACTTGCTCAGGCAGCCTTCCAGAATCAGTTCCAGTTGTAGGGCCACCATGTCGGTGTCGTCGGTTTCCAGCTCTTCCAGCAGGGCTTTGGTGTACTGGTACGAGGCCTGCTTTTGTTGCTCGGCAATCTGATGGATAGGGTGGAGAGGGTCAGGATAGGCGCTGCAGGCCGCAATAAACAGACAACCGGGAAAACGGTGCTGGCTGACGGCATCCTGTAAACGTTGGTAGCGCTCCAACAGCTTTTGCTCGGGGCTGAGGTGTTCATCCAACTGCACCTGCTTGCGCCAGATACTGATTTGCTGGCTGTGGTAACGCAGGCTGTCATACAACAGCGCCTCGCGGTCAGGCCAGAAGGGCAGGAGTTCGGCGGGAGAAACGCCCAGTTGGTCTGCCAGCATCTCCAGCGTTGTATCGGCGAATCCGCGCTGCTCCAGTAACGCCAGCGCCTGTTCCAGTACTTCTTCGCGTTGCATCATGCTTCTCCTGCTTGTTCACTGTCACTAACCAGTGTGGTTTATCCCCGCTATCTTTCAAGCCCAGTGCCGACGGCACGCTATCGCTCGGGTTAGCGTTTTAGCGTTTGCAAATGTGCGGCAAAGGCGGCGGCATCCATGAAGCCAGTGACGCGTGAGCCGGGAATTTCCTGGCCGCTGGCATCAAAAAACAGAATCGTCGGCAGCCCCAGTACGTTTAACTGTTTTAGCAGCGTTCGCTGTGCTTCGTTGTTGGCGGTGACGTTCGCCTGTAGCCGCTGCATGGTAGACAGTGACTGCTGCACGGCCGCATCACGGAAGGTGTATTTCTCGAATTCCTTGCAGGCCACGCACCAGTCGGCATAGAGATCAAGCATGGTGATACGGTTATCGTTGTGATTCAGCGCGCTCGTCAGTTCCGCCAGCGTATTGGTCGGCGTAAAACTCAGCTGGCTGGTGTGGGTTGGCTCTGCCTGTACCGGTGTGAAGAACCAATCCTGTAATGGCCGGGCTGCCAGTAGCGCCCCCAGCAACAGCAGAATCTGTACCACGCGCATGACACCGGCATGACTGCGCAGGCTAAGGGCAAACGCCCAGCCGAAAAATGCCACGCCGAGCAGCGCCCACAGCCGCCACTCCCAGGTATCGCCCAGCACCCTTCCCAGCAGGAAGACCGGTAATGCCAGAATGACAAACCCAAACCCCTCTTTGACGTGATTCATCCAGGGGCCGCGTTTGGGCAATAACCGGTTGCCGAACAGGGTAATCGCCATCAGCGGCAGGCCCATACCCAGTGCATACAAATACAGTGAACCGCCACCCGCCAGCAGGTTGCCACTCTGCGCAATATATAGCAGCAGCGCGCTAAGCGGCGCGGTGGTGCAGGGCGAGCAAATCAACCCAGCCAGTGCACCCATCGCGAATACCCCGACAACGGAACCGCTTTGCTGGCGGTTGCTCCACAGCGTCAGGCGTGTCTGCAACGATGACGGCAACTGCAGGCTATAGACGCCGAACATGGATAGCGCCAGTGCCGCGAACATGACCGATAAGCCTGTCAACACATAAGGGTGTTGCAACGCAGCCTGAAAGCGCAGCCCGGCGGCGGCCACGATCAGGCCGAGCAGGGTGTAGGTCAACGCCATGCCCTGCACGTACACCAGCGTCAGCAGCAGTGTGCGACCGGTCGATAAACGTTGCTGGCGACCGAGAATCAGCCCGGAGAGCAGCGGATACATCGGCAATACGCAAGGCGTGAACGCCACGCCGATACCAATCAACAACGCCCACAACGGCGAAAACGGCAGCGTCGGCGTATGCGTGGCGTCTGGCTGCGGCACGATGGTGGCTGGCGTTGCAGGTGTGTCGGTGTGTGTCGTACTGGCGTTTATCGAACTAGCGTTTGTAGAACTGGCGTTTGTTGCACTCAGCGGTATCGAACGGGTTTCCGGCGGGTAGCAGAAGCCCGCGTCGGCACAGCCCTGATAGGTGATGCTCAACGCCGCACCGGACGGCACATTACGCAGGGGGACGTTGAGCGTCAGCGACTGGCGGTAAATAGAAACATCGCCAAAAAATTCATCACGGTGTGATTCGCCTGGTGGCAGCGTCACACCCGGTGGCGCGATAAGCGTGCTATCCAGCTTGATTTGCTGGCGATACAGGTAGTAGCCAGGGTGAATCTGCCAACTGACGGTCAGTTGATCGCCATGCTGTTGAAAATCCAGTGCGAAGGCTTGGTCGACCGTCAGAAACTGAGACTGGGCGCTGCGCCCGAACGGGTTTTGCGCCGGGGCCAGAGGGCTGAAAAACAGGCTGAGGCACAGGAGCGTCAGCGTAAGGATGCGTTGAGCCATGAGAGATAGTCGCTGTCGCCACCCTCGACCGGCAGCACCAGCAGTTCTGGTGTCTGGTAAGGATGCTGTTGTTTCAGGTGAGTCAGCAGGGCGGACTGGTGTTCCCTGTCGCTTTTAAGCAGCAGTTGAATCTCCGTCTGCTGTTCCAGTTTGCCTTCCCAATGGTAGAGGGAGATTGCGCCGGGCAGTAAGGTGACACAGGCGGCCAGATGCGCTTGCAGCGCCGATTGGGCCAGTTGTCGGGCGCTGTGCTCATCGGGGGCGGTACACAATACCACCACGGCACTGTTGGGTAACGCTTCATTATTTAACAACGGGTCGCTGTTTAACAGCGGAGTGTCGCTGGAATCAGACATCGTGACCTCGATAACGGTAACGGTGGACACACTATACCGTGTGAGGTGGGGAAGCGTAAGGTTGGATCGGCGCCAGCACGCCGATCCGAAAAAACTTTACGAAAGGAGGGAGGGTTACAGCACCATGTTACCCACGATAAAGCCGAAGGCGACCGACAACGAAATCGCCACCACACCGGGGATCAAAAACGCATGGTTGAATACATATTTACCGATGCGAGTAGAACCGGTGTCATCCATTTCTACCGCCGCCAACAGTGTGGGGTAGGTAGGCAGGACGAACAGTGCTGATACGGCAGCGAACGAGGCGATGGCAGTTACCGGGCTCACACCCAACATCAGTGCCGCTGGCATCAGCGCCTTGGCGGTAGCCGCCTGCGAATAGAGCAGCGTCGCGGCGAAGAACAGCACGACGGCCAGCATCCACGGATGGCTCTGCAACAGTGTGCCTGCTGTGCTCTGAATATCGGTGATGTGTGCTTTAACGAATGTGTCGCCCAGCCAGGCTACGCCCATGACGCACACACAAGCACTCATACCGGATTTAAAGGTACTGGCGCTGAGGATCTGCGCGGTATCAACGCGGCAGGTGATGCAGATAAGCGTGGCGATTGTCAGCATGAAGACGACGATCGCTTCGTTACGTGGCAGCACCGGGTTTTGAATCAGCCCAACCGTGTCGCTGATAGCGGTCGCGTATAACACCACAGCGATAATACCGATAAGAAACAGTCCAACGGAGAGTTTGGCACCAGGTTTCAGTTCCTGATGGCTGTGACCACGCAGTGTGACTTCGCCTTTGCGCAAACGCTCCTGATAGATCTCATCATCTTTCAGCTCTTTGCCGAGGAAATTGGTGAGGATAGCGGTCAGTAGAATGGCAATCAGCGTACTGGGGATGCAGATGCCAAGCAGTGCCAGATAGCTCACGCCTTTCGGTTCGAGCAGGCCTGCGACGAAAACCACCGCCGCAGAGATAGGTGAGGCGGTGATCGCGATTTGTGACGCGACAACCGCTATCGACAGCGGACGAGACGGGCGGATGCCTTGTTCTTTTGCCACTTCAGCGATAACTGGCAGCGTAGAGAACGCGGTGTGACCGGTACCGGCCAGCAGCGTCATGAAATAGGTCACCAGCGGAGCGAGAAAGGTGACGTAACGCGGCTGACGGCGCAGCAGTTTTTCCGCCAGACTGACCAGATAGTCCATACCACCGGCTATCTGCATGGCAGCGATAGCGGCGATAACCGCCATGATGATTTCGATGACATCGAACGGGATAGCACCCGGTTTAATGTGAAGCCCTAGCGTTAAAACCAGTACGCCCAACCCGCCGGCAAAACCGATACCGATGCCACCGAGCCTGGCGCCCAGATAAATAGCGAGGAGTACTATAAATAGTTCCAGAATAAGCATGTTGATGTTCCTTCTGATTTTGTTGCCCGTGACATTGCAAAACGTCTTTCCATATCTTTTTCTTATGGTTATAGCTAAAGGTTGGCCCTTTGCGGCGCGGAAAAAAGAGTGGATAGAACAAAGGCACGCAGCCCTAATGGACTGACGTGCCTTACAGAGAAGACGGTACGGAATTAGGACGCGTCTTGGTCTTCGGTGTAGCGCTTGGCTTTGTAAGCCGGGTGCATCAGGTTCTGTACAGAGAAGATGTCATCCAGCTCAGCTTCGGTCAGCAGACCGCGCTCCAGCACCACTTCACGCACGCTCTTACCGGTTTCGGCGCAAATCTTACCGACGATATCGCCGTTGTGGTGACCGATGAACGGGTTCAGGTAGGTGACGATACCGATAGAGTTGAACACGTAGGATTCGCACACGTCTTTATTGGCGGTGATGCCTTCGACGCATTTTTCCAGCAGGTTGTAGCAGGCATTGGTCAGAATCTGGGTAGATTCGAACATAGCCTGACCGATTACGGGTTCCATCACGTTCAGCTGCAACTGACCGGCTTCGGCTGCCATGGTGACGCAGGTGTCGTTGCCAATCACTTTGAAGCACACCTGATTGACGACTTCCGGCACAACCGGGTTGACCTTGGCTGGCATAATGGACGAGCCCGCCTGCAGTTCCGGCAGATTGATTTCGTTCAGACCGGCACGCGGACCAGAAGAGAGCAGACGCAGGTCGTTACAGATCTTGGACAGTTTCACCGCCAGGCGTTTCAGCGCGCCGTGTACCATGACGTAAGCACCGCAGTCAGAGGTCGCTTCGATCAGGTCTTCGGCCGGTACGCATGCCAGTTTGCTGACTTCGGCCAGTTTCTGCACCGCCAGTTGCTGGTAGCCTTCCGGTGTGTTCAGACGCGTACCGATAGCGGTCGCGCCCAGGTTCACTTCCAGCAGCAGTTCTGCGGTGCGCAGCAGGTTTTTGTTCTCTTCTTTCAACAGCACGTTGAAAGCATGGAACTCCTGGCCCAGCGTCATCGGTACCGCATCCTGCAACTGGGTACGGCCCATTTTCAGGATGTTTTCGAATGCTTTCGCTTTTTGTTCAAAGCCGTCGCCCAGTACGGTGACCGCTTCGACCAGTTTCAGAATGCTGGTGTATACCGCGATACGAAAACCGGTAGGGTAGGCATCGTTGGTAGACTGACATTTGTTGACGTGGTCATTGGGGTTCAGGTACTGGTATTCCCCCTTTTTGTGGCCCATCAGTTCCAGACCGATGTTGGCTAGCACTTCGTTGGTGTTCATGTTGACGGATGTACCCGCGCCGCCTTGGAAAACATCGACTGGGAATTGATCCAGACATTTGCCGTTGACCAGCACTTCGTCACAGGCTTTGATGATGGTGTCGGCAATCTTGCGCGGTATGGTTTGGAGTTCACGGTTGGCCATGGCAGCGGCTTTTTTCACCATCACCATGCCGCGTACAAATTCTGGCACGTCACTGATTTTCTGGTTGCTGATATAGAAGTTTTCTATAGCACGCAGTGTGTGAACGCCGTAGTACGCATCAGCCGGAACTTCTCTGGTACCTAACAGATCTTCTTCAATACGAATGTTATCTGACATGAGAGCCTTCTCTTATACTTCTGTCGATTAGAATTTATAGGGTGTATCGTCTTACCGTGGAGTACAGCAGCAGAATGTTTAACCACCATGCTTGCTGTTGCTATTATGATATTCTGTTGGTTAACCGAATTTCCGTTGCCCGGATCACATATGGGCAGTCATTTATCTCCTGGCGCATGATCTGTGATGAGGGTCATGACCTCATAAAGAAATAGTTAGATACCTCATCAACGTGGTTGAAAAAAGGCGACTGCACTACCATCTCCTTGATCAGCGCCCGCCAATAATGGGTAAATGGCGTGTACGAGTATAAGGTACTGTACCACGCCGACTGGTCGTATCTTCATACCTGATCATGATGACAGCGCGAGGTGTTCTGTATCACCGCGTGATGTTGAGTAAACATTTTTATCAATGAGTTAGCTATTAACCACAGGAGCTTGGGGTGCGCTGGTTACCGCTTTTACTGATTTTTCTGTTCGTTTACATCGAAGTCTCCATCTTTATTCGGGTGGCCGATGTGCTGGGCGTTGCGGTCACGCTGCTGTTGGTCGTGATGACGTCCTGCATTGGGATCTCCATGGTGCGCAACCAGGGAGTGAAGAACATTATGCTGATGCAGCAGCGTCTGCAGGCGGGAGAAAGCCCGGCGGCTGAGCTGGTTAAGAGCGTGTCGTTGATCCTGGCCGGTTTCCTGCTGGTGGTACCGGGGTTTTTCACCGATTTTCTTGGCTTATTGTTGCTGCTGCCGCCGATACAAAAACACCTGACGCTTAAACTGATGCCGCATCTGCAAGTCTGGGGTGGGCGCCCCGGGCCGAATAACCGCGGTGGTCAGGGCAATGTGTTTGAAGGTGAGTTTCAGCGTAAAGATGAGCATGAGCGGTTGGATCAATCCGACAACGATCATCACAACGACAACCCACCGGGCGGTTCCTCGCAGCGTTAAATCTGACCCCTGTGGGGCGTTGACTGGCGTCGGGCGCGTTTGTCGCCGGGGTTTGGCAGAAAAATTTCATTTAATGCAAAAAAAATTTCTTTCCTCCCTTGAAGCGTCGTGAAACGTCCCCACTTAGTTCACCACAAGGCCGGATGTCAGATGCATCCGGCATTTAACCTAAGCTGATATGGACTTTCTCAAAGGAGAGCTATCAATGAAAATTCGTCCATTGCATGACCGTGTAATCGTCAAGCGCAAAGAAGTTGAGTCAAAATCTGCTGGCGGCATCGTTCTGACCGGTTCTGCAGCGGGTAAATCCACCCGTGGTGAAGTCCTGGCTGTTGGCCATGGCCGCATCCTGGAAAACGGTGAAGTGAAACCGCTGGACGTAAAAGTAGGCGATATCGTCATTTTCAATGATGGCTATGGCGTGAAGACTGAGAAGATCGACAACGAAGAGGTGTTGATCATGTCTGAAAGCGACATTCTGGCGATTGTTGAAGCCTAATCTTACGTAATCATCTGTGAACTGAACGAAACGAATTCAAGGGAAACTACCAATGGCAGCTAAAGACGTAAAATTCGGTAATGACGCTCGAGTAAAAATGTTGCGTGGCGTTAATGTGCTGGCTGATGCAGTAAAAGTTACGCTGGGCCCGAAAGGCCGTAACGTAGTACTGGACAAATCCTTCGGCTCGCCGACTATCACCAAAGACGGCGTGTCCGTTGCGCGTGAAATCGAACTGGAAGACAAGTTCGAAAACATGGGCGCTCAGATGGTGAAAGAAGTTGCCTCTAAAGCTAACGATGCAGCAGGCGACGGCACCACCACCGCGACAGTACTGGCTCAGGCTATCGTTAACGAAGGTCTGAAAGCCGTTGCTGCGGGCATGAACCCGATGGATCTGAAACGCGGTATCGACAAAGCGGTTATCGCTGCTGTAGAAGAACTGAAAAAACTGTCCGTTCCTTGCGCTGATACCAAAGCTATCGCTCAGGTAGGTACCATCTCCGCCAACTCCGACGAGACCGTGGGCAAGCTGATTGCTGAAGCCATGGAAAAAGTAGGTAAAGAAGGCGTGATTACCGTAGAAGAAGGCTCTGGTCTGCAAGACGAGCTGGACGTGGTTGAAGGTATGCAGTTCGATCGCGGCTACCTGTCTCCGTACTTCATCAATAAGCCGGAAACCGGTTCTGTTGAACTGGAAAGCCCGTTCATCCTGCTGGCTGACAAAAAAATCTCCAACATCCGCGAAATGCTGCCGGTGCTGGAAGCTGTTGCCAAAGCGGGCAAACCGCTGCTGATCATCGCTGAAGACGTAGAAGGCGAAGCGCTGGCAACGCTGGTGGTTAACACCATGCGCGGTATCGTGAAAGTGGCTGCGGTGAAAGCACCGGGCTTCGGCGACCGTCGTAAAGCTATGCTGCAGGACATCGCTACCCTGACTGCCGGTACTGTGATTTCTGAAGAAATCGGTCTGGAGCTGGAAAAAGCGACGCTGGAAGATCTGGGCCAGGCTAAACGTGTGGTTATCAACAAAGACACCACCACCATCATTGATGGCGTGGGTGACGAAGCCACTATTCAGGGCCGTGTTACCCAGATTCGCCAGCAGATCGAAGAAGCGACTTCCGACTACGATCGTGAAAAACTGCAGGAGCGCGTAGCTAAACTGGCTGGCGGTGTTGCGGTTATCAAAGTCGGTGCTGCGACCGAAGTCGAAATGAAAGAGAAGAAAGCCCGTGTTGAAGATGCGCTGCACGCGACCCGTGCTGCCGTTGAAGAAGGCGTGGTTGCTGGCGGCGGCGTGGCGCTGATCCGCGTTGCTACTGCTATCAGTGGCCTGAAAGGCGATAACGAAGAGCAGAATGTCGGTATCAAAGTTGCTCAGCGTGCGATGGAAGCACCGCTGCGCCAGATCGTTTCCAACGCCGGTGAAGAGCCGTCTGTGGTTGCTAACAACGTGAAAGCGGGTGAAGGCAACTACGGTTACAACGCAGCCACCGAGCAGTATGGCAACATGATCGACATGGGTATTCTGGATCCGACCAAGGTAACCCGTTCTGCTCTGCAGTACGCGGCTTCCGTAGCGGGCCTGATGATCACCACCGAATGTATGGTGACCGAGCTGCCGAAAGGCGACGCGCCTGATTTAGGTGCTGCTGGTGGCATGGGCGGCATGGGTGGTATGGGCGGCATGATGTAATCAGCCGTGCCGTCGCAGCGATATCTTCGCTACGATACCCGTCGCACAAGAAACTACCCGGCTTTGGCCGGGTAGTTTTTTTTATGGGGCCAGCGCTCTGGTGTGTTGTGCTCGCCCGTGGCGTCTTTACAGCACATCTGTTTACAAGGCATCTATTTACAACGTACATGATGCGTGACACCGCGCCATGCATTTGCAACAGGCTGTGAGCCGGATAGCTATCCTGACACTTACCACTTGTGTGAAAATCGTTCAAATCGTTAACGCGGGGTTCGGAACCTGTTATCAGCGCACGCTTCTTCGCTACAATGCGCTTCTGCGTTACAATAAGCGCGTTTTATTTATTAAACACCGGGTGGAATGGAAGAGATGTCTGATGAGGCGTTGGCTAGCTTGCACTCGGTTGAGTGGTGCGCGCCTGAAGAATTACCTGCGTCGGTGATGGACTGGCTGGTTTACCACGAGTCTATGACGCGCCGTCTTGAACGGCATTGCTTACGCCTGACGGTACACGTCAGGCAGGAGCAGTTTGTCTCGTCGCCAGAGGTGGCGGGTGAAGCGGCGTTGTTGCCGTTGAGTGAGCGCTATTGGCTACGTGAGGTTACGCTGTCAGGTGACGGCAAGCCCTGGTTATTCGGCCGCACTGTGATACCGGAGCAGACGCTGGAAGAGGCTGATATTGACCTGACGCAGATTGGTAATACGCCACTGGGGCGTTATTTGTTCCTGCAAGGGCCGCCGCCGCGCGATGTGATTCAAACTGGTCGATGTGGCGCGCTGTGGGTGCGGCGTGCTCGTTTGCTTTTGTCGGGCAATCCGTTGCTGATTACCGAGCTATTTTTGCCGGATGCCCCCGTTTATTTCCCCGACGCCCATCAGGGCTGAATGCAAAAGGAGAATCAGGCGTTGGAAAGATTGTTAACGTCAGAACGCTGGGGTGCGTACTTCCGTTTGATGCGTATCAATAAGCCGATTGGCACGTTATTGCTGTTATGGCCAACGCTGTGGGCATTATGGCTGGCAGGGCGTGGCGCACCGACGTTCTGGACGTTACTGGTGTTTGTGGCAGGGGTATTTTTGATGCGTGCCGCTGGGTGTGTGATTAATGACTACGCCGATCGCCATTTCGATGGGCACGTCAAACGTACCGCCGCACGACCGTTACCCGCCGGGTTAGTCAGTGAACACTCAGCCAAGGTGCTGTTTGTTGTTCTGGTATTGCTGGCGTTTGGTTTGGTACTGACCATGAACCCGATGACCATCTGGCTATCGGTTGCCGCGCTGGCGCTGGCGTGGGTCTATCCATTCATGAAACGCGTTAGTCATCTGCCACAGCTGGTTTTAGGGGCGGCGTTTGGCTGGTCTATCCCGATGGCGTATGCCGCCGTTAGCGAATCCTTGCCTGCCGCCTGCTGGCTGATGTTTTTTGCCTACATTTGTTGGACCGTCGCGTATGACACCGAATACGCGATGGTGGATCGCGATGATGATCTCAAGATTGGGATAAAATCCACCGCCATCTTGTTTGGCCGTCATGACACCTTGATTATCGGCGTACTGCAACTGATGACGCTGGTAGCGATGCTGGCACTAGGAAGGATGATGGGGTTGAGCCAGATCTTCTACTGGTCGGTGCTGGTGGCGGCTGCCTTGTTTGCTTATCAGCAACGGCTGATTGCCGGGCGTGAACGTGATGACTGCTTCCGGGCATTCAACAATAACAATTATGTTGGCATGGTGCTGTTCTTCGGCATCCTGTTTGGTTTGTAGCCGGTTTTCTGGCGTAGGCTGTTTGTAGCAGATTGTTTTGTAAGAGAAAGATGGTTTTATAAAAGAAAGGTTGTTTTATAAAGGCAAGATAGTTTTATAAAAGTAAGATAGTTTTATAAAAGCAAAATAGCTTTGTGGCTGGCTGTTTTATCGCAACAGGGCGGTCTTAAGTGGTAAAACAGCCCTGCGCGCCAGCGCAGGGCTTCATTGTTACTCGATGTTACTCGACGTCTTCCTTTTCTTTTTCCTTTTCAGCCAGACCCACAGCGGGTTCGCTCTCGCTGCTTTCCTGCGCCAGACTGGCGCTTTCAATGGTGAGTTTGACTTCTGGTGTGAGCAGTTCACCCAGGATGGCGTAAATCGCCTGCACATGTTCCAGCACGGCTTCACCCGTATCGCTGACGTACCCTTCGTTACGCAATGTGTTGACCAGCGTTGAGAAGACCGCCTTGTCGAAAAACTCTGGCGCATTGATACCATGCAATACAGACAGACGCTGCGCCATGCTGCGGCTTTCTTTCTCCAGCGCACCACGGCTGATGGACGGGTTGGCGTTCAGCAACGCCAGCGTAATGGCATAACGCTGCAGCGTTTCACGCACACCCGCGGCCAGCAATTGCAACGTACGGATACGCGCAGGGTTCAGTTCCAGCACATCATCTCTGGCCTGAATCAGTTGCTGATTCGCCAGCTCGGCGACCAGATCATTCAGTACGTCCGCCAGTGCGGTTTTCTCGTAATGCAGGAACAATTCAGCCTGTAGCAGCGGATAAATCAGTGTTATCTGGCGCAGCAGCTCAGCGGTCGTAATACGACGGCAGTGCATCACGATGCAGGCAACTAAAGACGGCAGCACCAGCATATGCTGGATGTTATTGCGATAGTACGTCATCAACACCGCCTGCTCGCGTGGCAGGATGATAATATCGCCGACGTTATCCTTCTCCACCTCGAACTTATCCATACCCAGCGCGTGATCCAACAGCTCGGCAGCGGTCCGATTCGGCACGGTGATATCCTGGTTGTAAGGGACATTACGCAGCAGTTGCAGGTAACACTCCAGTTGCTCTTCCATCTGCTCACGGGTTAACGCCCGCTGGCGGGAGGCGAGCAGCGCAGTACAACACAGGTTCATTGCGTTGGCCGCCGCAGCATTGTTGATACGCACCATGATGTTATCGGCGATATCCTGCACGGTTGGCGTCAGCCAGGCCGGTCGTTGCGGATCGATAGGATCGATAGCATCACGCCACTGCGGTACGTGGTGGTTGAGGTACGTGGTCAACGACAGCGGTTCGCCGATGTTCACGTATCCCTGACCGAGGTTACGCAGTTTGCGTAACCCGCGCACCATTTGCAGGAAACCCTCTTTTTCTTTGGTCGCGCCGCGCAGCTCTTTCGCGTAGGTGCCCACCTCCATCACATGCTCATAGCCGATGTAAATCGGCACCAATGTGATAGGGCGAGTCCCGCCACGCAGCATCGCCTGAATGGTCATGGCCAGCGTGCCGGTCTTAGGCTCCAGCAAACGACCGGTACGGGAACGACCGCCTTCGACAAAGTATTCCACCGAATAACCCCGGGTGAACAACTCACCCAGATACTCGCGAAACAGCGTGGAATAGAGTTTGTTGCCCTTGAACGTGCGGCGGATGAAGAACGCGCCGAGGCGACGGAAAATGGGGCCAGCCGGCCAGAAGTTAAGGTTGATG
Organism: Dickeya oryzae; assembly: GCF_020406815.2. Lineage (NCBI taxonomy): Bacteria > Pseudomonadati > Pseudomonadota > Gammaproteobacteria > Enterobacterales > Pectobacteriaceae > Dickeya > Dickeya oryzae. The sequence goes on along the minus strand of NZ_CP162670.1, from coordinate 4,078,034 downwards.
CCGGCAGCGATATGCGGCGGCACCAGCCCCTGATGGTACAACACGTAGGAGAGCAGCAGATAGTCCATGTGGCTGCGGTGGCAGGGAACATAGACGATTTCGTGCCCGTCTTGTGCCAGTTGACGCACCCGTTCGGCATTATGCACGTTGATGCCCTGGTACAAGCGGTTCCAGGTCCAGCTCAGTACTCGGTCTGATAACCGCACGGCTTCATAGGAGAAGTCGGCTGCAATCTCTTCCAGCAACGTGATGGCGTTTTGCTGCGCTTTGTCATGCGAAATCTTTTTAACCCGGGCTTCATCGTCAATCGCTTTGGCGATAGCACGGGAAGACAGCAACTTATTAAACAGCTCCTGACGGACCGGCAAACGCGGGCCGACTGCCGCCAGCCGCAGACGAGAAAAGTGCATCCGTGCTACGCGCGCCAGCTTGTGGGCGATAGTCTTATCGGTGCCGTGCTCGGTTGCCATGTAACGCAGTGATACGGGGACGGAGAAACGTACAAAGCTGTCGCGTCCCAGCCATAACACGGCGAAGAATTTTTCAATACCGTTCAACAGGCGCAGATGTGGTGTGTCCTGATTCTGCCCTTCGCGTCCAGGCGAACGACCGAACATGACGGATACCGGCACCATCTGTATATCGAGTTGCGGATTGTTGCGATGCAGATCCAGATAATCGTGGAACAGCTTTATCGACTGCTGTTTAGGCACGTAATAACGGAACAGGCGCGGGCCATCATTAACGAAAACGTAGCTCGGTAAGGTTTTTCCGTCGATCTGCAGTGGTTGCAACGGATCGGGCAGGCCTTGCTCCAGACATTTCGTGCGCAGAGTCAGCAAATCCGCCTTGGAGTTGTAAGGCAGGACATAGAAAATGGGCCGCGCCGGATCCAACCGTTGTTCATTAACGGGATCCTGTGGAATAACCTTACTTTTAACCAGTAATTTTAGCGGGAAATTCAGTAGTTTATAGTAAATTATACGCCAACCTGACATAACAACCAGAAGCCTCTTGTTAGCAATTCGGGCCAAGGATACCAGAAACCAGACAGGATATCTGTGGTGATGAAACCAGGGCTGCGCGTTAAAATCATGGCTAATCACAAATTAAAGGCGGAGTACGTATGAACAAAGCAACCGGAATGACCCGCATCATCAAAGCGACGGGTTATTCGCTGCAAGGATTGAAACAGGCATGGCAGCATGAGGCGGCGTTTCGACAGGAACTCCTGCTTACGCTGGTCGCGGTGGTGATTGCCTGCTGGTTGCCGGTTTCCATGGTGGAACGACTGCTGTTGATCGGCGCAGTCGTGCTGATCGTACTGTTTGAACTGGTCAATAGCGCGATTGAAGCAGTGGTGGATCGCGTCGGTACGGATTACCACGAATTGTCAGGCCGGGCCAAAGATATCGGCTCGGCGGCGGTATTCGTCGCCTGTCTGTTGGCGGCAGTCGTGTGGGGCGGGATACTGTGGAGCCGTTTTGCGTGACGCTCTGCATAATCACAGAAAAATCCGTGCAATAGCGATCTCGCGGTTCCCATAGGCACTTTCCCTGTATATACTCACAGCGAAACTGTATAAACAAACAGGGGGCGGAATGAAAGCGCTAACTACCAGACAACAGCAGGTTTATGATCTGATTCGCGATCATATTTCACAAACCGGTATGCCGCCCACCCGGGCCGAAATTGCCAGTCAGTTGGGCTTCCGCTCGCCCAATGCAGCCGAAGAACACCTCAAGGCGCTTGCACGTAAAGGCGTCATTGAAATCGTGACGGGCGCTTCTCGCGGAATCCGCCTGTTGATGGAAGAAGAAGACCAAGGTCTGCCGTTAATTGGCCGTGTCGCTGCCGGTGAGCCGCTGCTGGCTCAGCAGCATATCGAATGTCACTATCAGGTCGATCCCGCCATGTTTAAGCCCAGCGCTGATTTTCTGCTGCGGGTGAGTGGGATGTCGATGAAAGACATCGGTATTCTGGATGGCGACCTGCTGGCGGTACATAAAACGCAGGATGTGCGTAACGGTCAGGTTGTTGTCGCGCGCATTGAAGATGAAGTGACGGTTAAACGCTTGAAAAAGCAGGGCAACATTGTGCAGTTGCTGGCAGAAAATAAAGAGTTTTCACCAATCGTTGTCGATTTGCGCGAGCAAAACTTCTCCATTGAAGGGTTGGCGGTGGGTGTTATCCGCAACAGCGACTGGAGCTGACGCCCCTGTTCCAGTCCGTCCTTGATGGGTGTACGCATTGCCCATACTGGTGTCCGGTGTGTCTGGATGGGCACCTTTATCCCCGGTTTGATCTCCGGTTTGCGTCAGGGATGGGCCGATAGTTACATCATAGCGTCAGGGAAGGGCGATGAATTCATAAATGAATTCAGAAGAAGCATCAGAAGAAGCAATAGATTCAAGAGAGCAGGATAAAACAGTGTGAAGCAACGCTTCACACTCGGCACTCCGTGGTTGGTTTTTGCTGTTCAGCGTTTTTTCACGGGGATGCTGTGATCGTGATGGCAACTGTCACGATGTTCGCAAGATTCAACCTGTTGGCATTCGCCACACAAACCATGCGCTTCCACCACGCTGTGACGCAAGGCAAAACCTGCCTGTTTGGCTAACTGGTGCAGGGTTTCTTCCACCCCTTCCGTCTGGCGTTCTGTCACTTGTCCGCACCGATCGCAGATAAACAGCGCTGACGTATGGCTGTGCTCCTCAAAATGATGGCACAGCACATAACTGTTGGTGGATTCCACCTTATGGATAAAACCTTGCTCCAGCAGAAAATCCAGTGCGCGATAGACGGTGGGGGGCTTGGCCTGCGGTTCGGAAACACGGAGCAGATCCAGCAGATCATACGCGCTGATCGCACCAGGCTGCAGGGCCATCAAACGCAACACCTCCTGACGTTGAGGCGTCAGACGTACATTGCGTTGCTGACAAAGCTGTTCAGCCTGGGCAACAAGTTTGTCCGGATTGGTTGAATCCATTGCAGTAACCCTGAAGCGAGTGTGAAATTATCCCGGCATAGTATCATGACTGGACAAAAACGCCGAGATAGCGACATCGAGGTTACTTGGGTGGCTCCCGCATTAGGGAGCTTTGGTCTGATGAGCCCGAAGGCACTCAGACCACCAGGTCAATCAGTAATGCACGTGCGGCGGTTTCTGCCCGAATGATAATGCTCTTTTCCTGCTGAACAAACGCACCGTCGCCACAACGTAATACGCTCGGTATCGGCGCGCTATTCCCATTAATATGCAGAGTGCCGTAAATCGACTGCAGATAAGCCCGATTGCCGTTCAGTGTCAGGTGATGTTGTTCACCGGCGGCCAGATTCAGATGGTGGATCCAGACCTGCTGACGCAGATGGAGGGCATTGGCCGATTCATCTGGCGATGCAATCAACTGATAAGGCTGTTGCTCTTCCACCTGCAGCCGTTGCAGACACTGGTTTTCCCGGGTAGGGCAAGCGTCCAGCCACAGCTGTAGCCGGGTCAGTGGCGTCTCACTGCCAGTATTGTGCTCGCTATAGCTGATATTGGGTTGCGTGGCGAGCAACAACGCCTCGCCAGCTTTGGCTCGGGTATGGTTGCCGTTGCTGTCACGATATTCTGCTTCACCCTGCAAGATGATATTCAGGATATCCACGCGGGGATAGGAGCGTGGCTGAAAGGAGGCGCCGGGGGCCAGTACTTCCTGATTGAGCACCCGCAGCGAGGCAAAGCCCAGCAGATCAGGATCAAAGTAATGACCGAAAGAAAAGGTATAGCGCGCCTGCAACCAGCCATAGTCAGCCTTGCCGCATTGTTCTGCTGCTCTGCTAATGATCATGGTATTCGACCCTGAGAATTATTGATGAAGCGATAGTAATTGTCTGGACGATGGATTGTTAGCCAGTTAATCTGGTCGGTACGTTCAAAAATCCTGAATGAGTGAATAAATGGCAAAGGAACGGGCACTAACACTGGAAGCCTTGAGAGTCATGGATGCTATCGATCGCCGGGGAAGTTTTGCCGCCGCTGCAGATGAGCTGGGGCGTGTACCTTCTGCCCTGAGTTATACCATGCAGAAACTGGAAGATGAGTTGGATGTCGTGTTGTTCGACCGTTCCGGGCATCGTACGAAGTTTACCAATGTGGGGCGTATGCTGCTGGAGCGTGGGCGCATCTTGCTGGAAGCTGCCGATAAGTTGACGACGGATGCTGAAGCCCTGGCGCGTGGATGGGAAACCCATCTGACCATTGTGATGGAAGCATTGGTGCCGACCGAGCGTTTTTTCCCTTTGCTGGATAAGTTGTCGCTTAAAGCCAATACCCAGGTGTCATTATTGACGGAGGTGCTGGCAGGGGCATGGGAACGGCTTGAGCAAGGACGGGCAGATATCGTTATCGCGCCAGACATGCACTTTCGCTCGTCTTCGGAAATCAACACCCGCAAGCTCTACTCCATGAAGAGTGTGTATGTGGCAAGCCCGGACCACCCGATTCACGATGAACCGGAGCCGTTATCGGAAGTGACGCGGGTAAAATATCGCGGTATCGCGATTGCCGATACCGCCCGCGAACGCCCTGTATTAACGGTGCAATTGCTGGATAAGCAGCCGCGTTTGACCGTGAGTTCGATGGATGACAAGCGACGGGCGTTGCTGGCCGGACTGGGGGTGGCGACAATGCCCTATGAACGGGTGGCTCAGGATATTGCCGAAGGCAGGCTGCGAGTCGTCAGTCCGGAAAACATCATCGAAGTCCAAATCATCATGGCATGGCGGCGTGATAGCATGGGCGAAGCCAAGGCGTGGTTTCTACGGGAAATCCCCCGCATATTCAACGCCAATTGAATATGACACAACACCGTCGCTGATGTTAATCACGCGACGGTGTTACGCCATAAAGCCTGCTCACGGCGGACAGTATGGGATTACGGGTAACGCCTGTTCCGAGCGTGTGGCGCATCCAGATTCATCTCCGGCCCGACGGAAATAATACCGTGAGGGTTGATGGTGCCATGACTGCGGTAGTAATGGTGGCGGATATGCTCCAGATTGACCGTCTCGGCGATCCCCGGTAGTTGATAGATGTCACGCAGGTAACCATACAGGTTGGGGTAATCGCTTATCCGGCGTTTGTCGCACTTGAAATGGGTATGGTAGACCGGATCAAAGCGGATCAAGGTTGTCCACAACCGGATATCGGCCTCAGTTAGGTGCTCACCAGTCAGATAACGCTGCCTGTCGAGATGCGTTTCCAGTCTCTCCAGGGCGCTAAATACCAAACCGACCGACTCGTCATAAGCCTGTTGTGTTGTGGCGAAACCCGCTTTGTACACCCCATTATTGACCTGATGGTAAATCCACTCATTAAGCTCGTCGATCTGCCCGCGTAGCGCCAGCGGATAGTAATCACCAGGTACCGCACCGCAACCGTCGAAGGCGCTGTTAAGCATACGAATGATATCTGCTGATTCATTGCTGACGATGGTGTGCTGCTGGGTATCCCACAATACGGGGACGGTAACACGCCCGCTGTAGTCAGCTTTCGCATGCAGATAAAGCTGATACAGGAATTCGTGTTGATAAAGTGTGTCGCCGGTGGCGTGTGGGAAGTCAGTGCCAAAGGTCCAGCCTTGATCCAGCATCAGTGGGTGTACCACGGAAACACCAATGTGCTGTTCCAGTCCTTTGAGTTTGCGCATCAGCAAGGTGCGATGAGCCCACGGGCACGCCAGGGATACATACAAATGGTAACGGTCCGCTTCCGCTTTGAATCCGCCGCTGCCGGTAGGGCCGGGTTCACCCTCGGCGGTGACCCAGTGGCGAAAGAATGTTTGCGGTCGTTTGAAATGCCCGCCGAATGACTGGGTTTCATACCAGGTATCGTGCCATACACCGTCAACCAACAATCCCATAATCGGTTCCTCCCAGAATGATGACAATGGCGGTCAACAGCATGCTGTTGACCGCCATGAGATAATCAGGTGGTGTTACTCCGCTGGTAATTCAGACTGCTATTACCATTTTTTGTTCAGCAGGCGGTCGATACTGAATGCGCCCGGACCGCTCACAAACAGCAGGATGTAGCCGCCAGCGATAGACAGGTTTTTCATGAACATCAGCTGGTTGGCACCCTGAGCGAAATCAGTGTGGAAAATGAATGCGGTCAACAGGGTAAAAATTGCGGTGATGATCGCGGTAGTACGTGTCAGGAAACCGAACAGCACCGCCAGTCCACCACCCAGTTCCAGCAGGATAGTCAGTGGCAGCAGCGCCCCCGGAACACCCATTGCTTGCATATATTGCTGCGTTGCGGCGTAAGAGGCACCCAGTTTGCCGTAACCGGCAACGATAAACAGAATGGGCATCAGGATACGGGCTACAACCAGCAATGCATTTTCAAAATTTTTCATCGATATCTCCAGTAGTGTGTTTGCGGCCGGAGCAAAATTGATAGGGGGCGCATCCGGCAGTAGCTTGTCTAAGTGTTTGTGTAACTGATGGAAGGAATACTAGAGGTGTAAACGTGCAGACACCAGCGAGTAAAATTGTTGTTTTTTGTCAGAAAAATTGACCATGTAGCGAACTAACTGACAAAAATCGTGAGGGAAGGGCATAAGTCCCGTTGCATACAAAAATACGGATTTGGAGGAAAAGAGCAGCGTTTGATAGGCAAACGGTTGGCAACAGCGAGAAAACGGGCTTAACGACGTGGTGGCGATATGAGGGAGCGAACGAGTTTTACTGTGCTCCAGACGGTGGCGGCCCGACGTGCAAATCCGACCAGTCGCTGTGGATGGCGTATTCCCAGAATGGCGATGGCCGGTGGGATCAACACCAGATAGCGACGAATCCGCGCCCATTTTTGCCAGCACTCATCGTAGGGTGCAGTCAGGTCCAGCCAGTGGTTTTTCTCGGCGGCCAGATCTAACCGCTGTTGCTGGATGCGGCGCAGCAATTGTCGCTTTTCGGCAGCCAGGCGTTGCTGGCGGTTCATTTGGTTTCGTCCTCCAGCAGTGAGCGGTCTGCCGCCAGTTCTTTACGGGTGTCCCGTAAAAGCGTGGAGCGACGCGCGCGTTTGAGCGTCCACACCGCGCCACATAAGGCCAGTCCAAGCAAGGTGGCGGTAATCCAGCACAATGCTGTCAGGCGCGACGCCGGGTCGATACTCCAGATGATCAGTACAATCAGGCTCATCAGGCCAAAGGCGGTAAACAGCAGCGTCATGCCCACCATCAGTAACAACTGAATCAGCAGGTTTTTTTCCTGTTCCAGCTCAATGACCACCAGCCTGAGCCGCGTTTCCGCCATGCCAATCAGCAAGGCGAAAATGCGTTGTACCGTAGAAACGGCGGAACGGCCGGGGCCCTGACGTGGTAATTCTGTCGCCATACGTTAACGACGTGCCAGCAGCATACCCAGCACAACACCGACGGCAGCACTAATGCCTATTCCGGTCCAGGGGTTTTTATGCACAAATGCATCAGCACACTGTGTGGCTTCACGGGCTTGTGCGGTAATGCGATCACCGGTGTCGTTCAGGCGTTCGCGTGATTCTTTCAGTACGCTTTCGGCTTTGTCGCGCAGTTTTTCCAGTTCAGCTTTCGACTTATCACCAGAGGAACGTAACACCTCTTCCAGAGTATCTCCCAAAGAGCGCAACTCCGCCCGCAATTGTTCGGTATCGGATTCTTGTGCCATATGAACACTCCTTTAGTTGATGAATCATAGTGTTAACTAATAGTCACCTTAACTATAGTGCAGATTTTCATCTTTGTTAGCGGAATGACTACGGATAATTCTGATAACCTGCAGCAGGGCAGTTTTGAACGCCAGGAAAAACGAGGGAAGAACGAGGCGAGAGTGAACTGCAAGATGAAAAGCGAAAAAGAAGAAAGCCAGCTCAGGTGGCTGACGGGAGGAAAAACGGCTATCAGCTTCTGGCAAGCCGCGTCGTGCCGTGAGTACGCTGTGCGATGACGATGGTATTCGGTAGTGCGATGCTCAATATTTCTTTGGCCGCGCCGCTTTGGTCCGGTGAAGACAGTCGCACAATAATGCTGTTGTTTTCCGGGGTAATGCTCTTGATGGCGATACCCCGTTCATTAAGGCGTTGATAGATGTAGAAACCATCTGGCAACGTCATGCCTTGATGCAGCGGGGTGATGTGCAGCATCACTTCATCCGGCAGTCGTGGCGATGACATCGACAACAGCACTGCCAGCAGTGGAAACAGCAGCAATAGTGGACGCCAGATGGAGGGCTTCTTGAGCCCAGAGGAGTTCATCAATCAATTCCTTTTTTCACGTGACATCATGCGTTTTTTACGCCAGAGCACCAGTACCGAGCCCGCTAACCCGACGCACAGTAAAACCAGCGGCAGCAGCATCAGACAGGACATCAACAGCTCTTCGTATTTGCGGAATAACGGTGTATTACCCAGTGCAAAACCGAGAGAAACCAAACTGATGACCCACAAAAAGCCGCTCATCCAGTTAAAAAACTGAAAGCGGACATTGTTCAGCCCGGATAACCCGGCAATGGTCGGCAGCAGTGTGCGAACAAAAGCCAGAAAACGCCCCATCAACAGAGCTGATAACCCATGACGATGGAATAACTGGTGAGCCCGCTGGTGATAGTGTGCGGGAAGATGTGACAACCACCCCTGAACGACGTGTGTATTTCCAAGCCATTTCCCTTGCAGGTAACTGACCCAGCAGCCAAGGCTGGCGGCGGCGGTTAACAAGGCGATGGTAAACGGGTAGTTCATGGTGCCTTTGGTGATAAGCACTCCAACCAGAAACAGCAGGCTGTCACCCGGCAGGAAGGCGGCAGGCAGCAGGCCATTTTCCAGAAATAGAATCAGAAACAACAGCAGGTAAATCATCCAGACGAGTTTGGGATCGGCCAGAACAGTGAAGTCCTGATGCCAGAGCGCATGCAAAAGTTCTTTTATTATATCCATCTGGTGTTCCTGTACTGCGGCGTTGGAGAAACCACGCTGGGAACCTGCGGCCAGTCAACGGCAGTCTGACAAGTCAGGTACGCAGAGCGGTCATGACTGAACATCGGTTGCGTATTCCTTCACATGTCTGTCCTCTGCTTTTTCTGCCAGCGGTTTGCGCACCGGACGTACTTATTTCTTTATCCGTGTATTTTTCACGCCCGGTATTATTCCTTTTCGTTTTTTGCCGGTCAGGTCATTCTGCCAGTCATTAAACGTAAAAAAAGTGTCCTAACTGTAACAAAAGCCATGCAGACGAGATAGGAAAATATCACGTTCTGAAAACGTATAACGAGATGTTTAGCGGGAAAACAGTGTGATTGCCGTCATATTTTACACTTGCTGACAGAACTCGACGTTGGATGACTTTTTTTGCCCCCGAAGTATGGGGGCGAACGGTGCTAACGCGTGGGGAAAGTCAGGATTTGCCGCTGGTGATATGGTCGAGGTGGACAACCGGGTTTTCGGCAAACATATAGCGGTCGACGTTAAATTCAAAATCGTCGGTAGTGGCGCGAAACAGCATTTGTTTGGTGTTTTCCAGGTGCTGCCACATCGCCAGCTTAGCTGCGTAAGGATCTTTACGGATCAACGCTTTGAGGATCTGGTCATGATCTTCGCACCAGCTTTCAATCGACTTATCGTCGATGTGTTCGTGCAGTTTGCGCCAGTATGGGTTGTGAATGCGCTGGCTCCACATTTTTTCCACGATAGTCGCCATGGCTGAGTTCTGCGTCGCCAGTGCCACTTGTACGTGGAATTTCAGATCCCACTCTGAGTCGCGAAAACGATCTTCCTGACGGGCATTCTCCTGAATTTCCATCAGTTGGATAATGTCCTGACGAGTCACCTGGGTGGCGGCGAATTCCGCAATATTGCTCTCTATCAACTGACGCGCCTGCAACAACTCAAACGGTCCGGCGGTGAGAAAATCGGCATCACTGCTGTTAGCGGCCAGCAGGTGGCGCTGTTGATTGGAGATCACGTGAATACCCGAACCTTTGCGGACTTCCACGTAACCTTCCACTTCCAGCATGATGATCGCTTCGCGTACAACAGTACGGCTGACATTCATCTCTTCGGAAATATTGCGCTCGGCCGGTAGTTTGTCACCAACCGGATAAACGCCGTTCTCAATGCGTTGTTTCAATTCTGCGGCCAGTTGCTGGTAAAGCCGCCTGGATTCTGTCAGTGCCATGATGCCTGCTCTTAAGATAGATGACGCTCCCTGAGGTAAGCGGCGTCACTGCGTCTATCCCGTTATGGTGTGTCGTTAATATCCCCGTCATGCTTCCCGTTGCTGGTGTACTGGCTTTCTGGCTCTGTCCGTCAACGCGTCTTGCGTCATGGTCAGCGTTCAATGTGCTAGCGGGTTGTCCTGCAACTCGAATGACCTGGGGTATATAGAATGATAATCAGAATAGATTTGTTATACCACCTACAATAGATGGCGACCAACGCCCATGTCACAGTTAGCGGCTAGGGTTCGCCCAGAGGAAAGGATTCATCCGGTACCCTATGATACCGGATGAATGACGTGAGGCTGAAATTTCTCTGTTAGTGCTGCTGTGCGGCTTTCAGGTCCGCACCTTTGTCACCCTCTTCGGAAGCCGGGTTGTTTTTCAGTACCGTCCAGATAACGACCGCGCCCAGCAGGTCAAAAATAGCCAGTACGGCGAACAGCGGGCTAAAGCCGATGGTGTCAGCCAGTGCACCGACCACCAGAGCAAACAGCGTACTGGCAGTCCAGGCAGCCATCCCGGTCAAACCGTTGGCGGTGGCGACTTCATTACGGCCGAAGACATCGGAAGACAGCGTAATCAGCGCACCAGACAAGGACTGGTGAGCAAAACCGCCGACGCACAACAGCGCGATGGCAATGTACGGGCTGGTGAACAGGCCGATGGTACCGGGGCCAATCATCAGCAACGCGCCCAGCGTCACAACCAGTTTACGGGAAACGATCAGGTTAACCTTAAAGTACTTCTGGAACAGCATCGGCATGTAGCCGCCGAGGATACAGCCGAGGTCGGCAAACAGCATCGGCATCCAGGCAAACATGGCGATTTCTTTCAGGTTAAAGCCATAGACTTTAAACATGAACAGCGGGATCCAGGCGTTAAACGTCCCCCAGGCTGGTTCAGCCAGGAAGCGCGGCAGGGCGATACCCCAGAACTGACGGTTGCGCAGGATTTGCCAGGCGGACATTTTCTTGGCGTTGCCAGCCTGATGCTGTGCTTCCTGACCGCTCAGAATATAGTCGCGTTCTTCTTTGCTGAGTTTTTTCTTATCTTTCGGGTGCTTATAGAAATACAGCCAGCCGATTGCCCACAACATGCTCAATGCACCGGTGACCAGGAATGCCATCTGCCAGCTGTGTGCCATGATAGCCCAGACAACCAACGGTGGAGCCAGCATGCCGCCGATTGATGAACCAACGTTGAAATAGCCAACCGCCACAGAACGTTCTTTAGCGGGGAACCATTCGCTACTGGCTTTCAGACCGGCGGGAATCATCGCCGCTTCCGCTGCGCCGACTGCGCCGCGTGCTATTGCCAGACCACCCCAACTGCTCGCCAGCGCTGTACCGGCGCAGAACAACGCCCACAGGATGGCGAACATAGCGTAACCCACTTTGGTACCCAGTAAATCCAGGACATAACCGGCAACAGGTTGCATCACGGTATAACAGGCTGAGTAAGCCGCGATGATATAGGAGTACTGCTGAGTACTGATGTGGAGCTGTTCTTGCAGTGTCGGTGCCGCTGCGGCAATTGCGTTACGCGTCAGGTAGCCCAGAACGGTACCGATGGTCACCAGTCCGATCATGTACCAGCGCAAGCCTTTGATCTTGAACATGTTAAATATCTCTCCGAGTGTAATTACCGCAACGAATACCGTTATCAGTCTGCTGCGATAGGTGTCGACCACGCTGAAAGTGACGGGGCGCTTCTATGCCCCCCGGTCAAAACCTGCGGGAGTTGCCGCCTGGCCGGTTGCCCTGCCGCCGGGCACAGCTGGCGGGCTGCGACGGCGATCCCGCCGTACGCGTTTATTGTTTTCCGGTGGGGTTCAACCTGGTTGACGATAAATATTGAGATTGAATCCCCTCATCAGGCAGCGCTACAATAATTTGTCATACCAATTTAAAAGTTGAGTGATATCACAAAACCATTATTTTGCTGGGGAATAAAATAATCAGGCCGACGAACAGGGCCTCCTGGTGCGGTGAAAGCGTAAAAATGGTGTAATTGAAAGCGATTTCTGCCATTTTTGCGATCATGACCTCACTAATGATGTAGGTTATTGCAGATAATTGGTGTGATATCTTTGTAATCGTGACCGCGTTTTGGTTGGCAAATGTAGTGTGAGGAAGCGAACATGCCCCAGTTTTTAAGTGAAGATTTTTTGTTGGATACTGAGTTTGCCCGTCGGCTGTATCATGAATTTGCAGCGGATCAGCCTATTTTTGATTACCACTGCCATTTGCCGCCTGCGCAGATTGCCGAGAATTATCGCTTTAAAAACCTGTATGACATCTGGTTGAAGGGTGATCATTACAAATGGCGTGCTATGCGTACCAATGGTGTACCAGAGCGTTTTTGTACTGGCGATGCCAGCGACTGGGAGAAATTCGAAGCCTGGGCTGCCACCGTCCCGCACACCATCGGTAACCCGCTGTATCACTGGACACACCTGGAACTGCGCCGTCCATTCGGCATCACCGGCACACTGTTGTCGCCGTCTACCGCTAAAGACATCTGGAATCGCGCCAATGCCTTGCTGGAGCGTGATGGGTTCAGCGCACGCGGCATCATGCAGCAGATGAACGTCAAAATGGTCGGCACCACGGATGACCCGATTGACGACCTGCAGCATCACAAAGCGGTGGCTGAAGATAAAACTTTCTCCGTCAAAGTGCTGCCGAGCTGGCGTCCGGACAAAGCCTTCAATATTGAACAGGCGACGTTTAACGACTATATGGCGAAGCTCGGTGAAGTGTCTGATACCGATATCCGTCGTTTCAGCGATTTGCAGGCCGCGCTGACCAAACGTCTGGACCACTTCGCTGCACACGGCTGTAAAGTGTCCGACCACGCGCTGGACGTGGTGCTGTACGCCGACGCGGATGAAGCCACGCTGGATAGCATTCTGGCTCGCCGCCTGTCCGGCGCGACCCTGAGCGAACACGAAGTGGCGCAGTTCAAAACCGCGGTACTGGTATGGCTGGGGGCTGAATATGCCCGTCGCGGCTGGGTTCAGCAGTATCACATCGGTGCGCTGCGCAACAACAACCTGCGCCAGTTCAACCTGCTGGGGCCGGATGTGGGTTTCGACTCCATCAACGACCGTCCACTGGCGCAAGAACTGTCACGCCTGCTCAGTAAGCAGAATGAAGAAAACCTGCTGCCGAAAACCATCCTGTACTGCCTGAACCCGCGTGATAACGAAGTGCTGGGCACCATGATCGGCAACTTCCAGGGTGAAGGGATGCCGGGCAAGATGCAGTTCGGTTCCGGCTGGTGGTTCAACGACCAGAAAGACGGTATGCAACGTCAGATGACGCAACTGGCGCAGTTGGGCCTGCTGAGCCGCTTCGTCGGTATGTTGACCGACAGCCGTAGTTTCTTGTCCTACACCCGCCATGAGTATTTCCGCCGCATTCTGTGCCAGATGATCGGCCGTTGGGTGGAAGACGGTGAAGCACCGGGCGACCTGCAACTGTTGGGTGAGATGGTGAAAAATATTTGTTTCGATAACGCCAAAAATTATTTCGGTATCGAGTTATAACCAAAATAATTCGAGTTGCAGGAAGGCGGCAACCGAGCGACAAATTCGTCGGGAACGAATTTGACCAGCCAACGGCTGGCCTCCGGTGAGAGACAGGATGTCTCTCATTTCATCCCCGGGAGCTTACATCAGTAAGTGACCGGGGTGAGTAAGGGTAGCCAACATACCTGCAACTTGAAGTATGACGGGTATATAAGAAAAAGGGAGGGCGGGCGCTGTCACTGGCCCGTCTGTCAATGTGGTGATTTCGGGCTGGCGCAGGGTGCTGAATCTGCCGCCCTGACGCTGTCGTGCTGACCTGACGCTGTTTAATGATCTGATGGCTGTAGCGACTGGCGTTTTTCCCTACTGGGTTTCGTCCCGAACCTACTGGGTTTCGTCCCGAAATAGTGTCGTGTTCTGAGGTAGCTTGTTAATGCAAACGCTTAATCGTCGTGATTTTCCTGGCCGTCGTCATCCTGACCGCGTGATTCAATTTGGTGAAGGCAATTTCCTTCGCGCCTTTGTTGACTGGCAACTGGATCTGTTGAATGAACATACTGATCTGGATGCCGGTATTGTTGTGGTTCGTCCGATTGATACCGATTTCCCGCCTGCTCTGGATACCCAGGATGGGCTGTATACCACCATTATTCGCGGCCTGAACGAACAGGGTAACGCGGTGCGCGAGCCGCGCCTTATCCGCTCGGTTAACCGTGAAATCAACGTGTACCGTCAGTTTGATGAGTATCTGGCGCTGGCACATGACGCCAACATCCGCTTTGTATTTTCCAACACCACGGAAGCTGGCATTAGCTACCATGCCGATGACAAACTGACTGACACGCCGCCAGCCAGCTTCCCGGCGAAGTTGACCCGTCTGCTGTTCGAACGCTTCAACCATTTTAATGGCGCTGCCGATAAAGGCTGGGTGCTGCTGCCGTGCGAATTGATTGATTACAACGGCGAAAAACTCAAAGAGCTGGTGTTGCGTTATGCGGCGCAATGGGCGCTGCCGGCCGCGTTCACCACCTGGCTTAACGAGCACAACACCTTCTGCTCAACGCTGGTGGACCGCATTGTGACGGGGTATCCACGCAATGAAGTGGACGTGTTACAACAAGAACTGGGTTATCAGGACACCTTCCTGGATACCGCTGAATATTTCTACCTGTTCGTGATTCAGGGGCCGCAGTGGCTGGCAGATGAACTGCGCCTGAACCAACTGAAATTGAACGTGCGCATTGTTGATGACATCAAGCCTTATAAAGAGCGCAAGGTGGCGATTCTGAACGGTGCCCACACCGCGCTGGTGCCGGTGGCGTTTCTGGCAGGCCTCGATACCGTGGGCGAATCGATGAATGATGCCCAGATAGGCAAATTTGTCGAAACCACGATTGCCGAAGAGATCGTACCGGTACTGGATTTACCGCATGACGAGCTGATGTCGTTTGCCGAGGCGGTACTGAGCCGTTTCAGAAACCCGTTCATTCAGCATCAGTTGCTGTCTATCGCCTTGAACGGCATGACTAAATTCCGTACCCGCATTCTGCCGCAACTGTTGATGTACCGTGAACGTCATAACGCGTTGCCCAAGCGCCTGACGTTTGCGCTGGCGGCTTTGATCGCGTTTTATCGCGGCGAGCGTAACGATGACCGCTATCCGTTGCAGGACGACGCCCACTGGCTGGAGCGTTACGAAGTGCTGTGGAGCGGCGTGCGCGCCGGTACCACGTCGCTGGCGCAGGTAGTGAACGCGGTGCTGAGCGATGCGGAACACTGGGAGCAGGATTTGACGCTGGTGCCCGGTCTGGCGGCGCTGGTCACCGAACAACTGCAGGCTATCGTTGAGCGCGGCATGCGCGACGCGTTAGCAGGTTATTGCTAATCGCATAAGGTCGTCTCCATGCAGAGCATCATTAAAATTCACTCACTGGACAATGTCGCCGTTGCCTTGCGCGATCTGGCGCAGGATGAGACGGTGTCGGTTGGTGATGTCACCCTGGCGCTGCCGCAGGCGGTGGCGCGCGGGCACAAATTCGCCCTCAAGGCGATAGCGTCAGGCGAGATGATCGTGAAATACGGTCTGCCGATTGGTCATGCACTGGCGGCGATTGCCGCAGGTGAGCACATCCACTCTCAGAACGCGAAAACCAACCTGAGCGATCTGGATGAGTACCACTATCAGCCGGAGTTCATCAGTCTGCCGGAGCAGATGGCGGATCGTGAAGTCCAGATTTACCGTCGTAAAAACGGCGATGTCGGGATCCGTAACGAACTGTGGATCCTGCCGACTGTCGGTTGCGTCAACGGTATCGCCCGTCAGATCCAGCAGCGTTTCCTCAAGGAAACCAATAACGCGGAAGGTATCGACGGCGTATATTTGTTCACTCACCCATTTGGTTGTTCTCAATTGGGTCAGGACCATGAAAATACCCGTACCATGCTGCAAAACATGGTGCGCCACCCGAATGCCGGGGCGGTATTGGTGATTGGCCTGGGGTGTGAGAACAATCAGGTGTCCGCGTTTCGTGACTCGCTGGGCGAGTACGACGCCGATCGCGTTAACTTCATGATCTGCCAGCAGCAGGAAGATGAAGTGGAAGCCGGTCTGGAACGCTTGCACCAGTTGTATCAGGTGATGCGTGACGATCGCCGTGAGCCGGGTAAACTGAGCGAGCTGAAATTTGGTCTGGAGTGCGGCGGCTCGGATGGGTTGTCAGGTATTACCGCCAACCCGCTGCTGGGACGTTTCTCTGATTATCTCATCGCCAACGGCGGCACGACGGTGCTGACCGAAGTGCCGGAAATGTTCGGAGCCGAACGTATTCTGATGAGCCGCTGCCGTGATGAGAGCACATTCGAGAAAACCGTGCATATGGTCAATGATTTTAAACAGTATTTCATTGAACATAATCAGCCGATTTACGAGAACCCCTCGCCGGGCAACAAAGCGGGTGGTATCACTACGCTTGAGGAGAAATCCCTCGGTTGTACCCAGAAAGCCGGGCAGAGCAAGGTGGTGGACGTGCTCAAGTATGGCGAGCGCCTGCATACGCCGGGGCTGAATCTGCTGAGCGCGCCGGGTAACGACGCGGTGGCGACCAGTGCGCTGGCTGGGGCAGGGTGTCATATGGTGCTGTTCAGTACCGGTCGTGGTACGCCTTACGGCGGCTTTGTGCCGACGGTGAAACTGGCGACCAACACCGAACTGGCGCAGAAGAAACCGCACTGGATCGATTTTGACGCCGGGCGTCTGATTCATGGGATGTCGATGGATGAGCTGCTGTCGCAGTTTGTCGAGCTGATTGTCGAGATAGCCAACGGTAAACTGGCGAAAAACGAAATCAACGACTTCCGCGAACTGGCGATATTTAAGAGCGGTGTAACGTTATAAAACCGATCGTGATAAGCCTGGCGTTGTAAATCTAAACGATTTCACATAAAATAAAACGGCGTTTCATTATTTGAACGCCGTTTTTTCATCATGGCGCTTTAAGGCAGGAATCATGACTTCTTACGTGTTTGCCCAGGCTGTTGGTGTACTGGCTTTTTTTGTCGGTATCACCATGTTTTTCAACCGCAGTGAAAAAAAATTCAAAATCCAACTCTCCGTCTATAGCGCGGTTATCGCCTGCCACTTCTTCCTGATGGGCGCGAACGCGGCAGGCATCAGTGCTCTGCTCAATTCAGGCCGTACCCTGGTTACCCTGAAAACCAGCAATATCGTGGTGATGTTCGTGTTTATCGCCCTGACACTGTCGCTCGGGTTGCCGGGCGTAAAACACCCGATGGAACTGCTGCCGATTATCGGTACGGTGTGCAGTACCTGGGCGCTGTTCCGTGCACACGGACTGACGACCCGTTGCATCATCTGGTGTTCGACCGCGCTGTGGGTGACACACAACATTTGGTTGGGGTCGATTGGCGGCTCGTTGATCGAAGCCAGTTTCCTGGTGATAAACGGCTTCAATATCATCCGCTTCTGGCGTATGCAGCGTAACGGTATCGACCCGTTCAGGGTGGATGAGGCGCATTCCTCTACCAAAAGCGCCTGAGAACAGCGCCTGCAAAAAGAACCCAACACACCTAAAAAAATGCCCCGTCTTCCGACGGGGCGCGTAGAGTGATAGGGCGACGTTGACAGGATGGCGTTACTGTCCGGCGCGCCGGTTAACCCAGATGTTGATAAGGATGGTGACCAGCAGGATAGCGGCCACCACGCTGAGTGAAATGGCGACGGGAATGTGAAACAGGTCTATTAGCATCATCTTGATGCCGATGAACACGAGGATTACCGCCAGGCCGTATTTCAGCATAGAGAACTTTTGTGCCACGCCCGCCAGCAGGAAGTACATGGCGCGCAACCCTAAAATGGCGAACAGGTTTGACGTCAACACGATGAACGGGTCGGTGGTGACGGCGAAAATCGCGGGGATACTGTCTACCGCGAAAATGACATCACTGATTTCCACCATCACCAGCACCAGAAATAGCGGTGTGGCGTACAGCAAGCCACTCTGCCGGATGAAAAAACGATCGCCTTGCAGGGTATCGGTCATCCGCAGGTGACCGCGCAGCCAGCGCACGACTGGTTTCTCGCCGATGGCAGCATCGTCTTCTTTCGCCAGCGCCATTTTAAGCCCGGTTATCAGCAGGAACGCACCAAACAGGTACAGTAGCCACTGGAACTGAGAAACCAGCCAACTGCCAGCGAACACCATGATGGTACGCAGTACTATCGCCCCCAGCACGCCATAGATCAGTACCCGGCGCTGATACTGCGCGGGGATGGCAAAATAACTAAATAGCATCAGCCAGACAAACACGTTGTCGACAGCCAGCGCTTTTTCAATCAGATAACCGGTAAAGAACGCCAGCGCCTGAGCATCTGCCACGTCACGGCCCGCCGTACCGCTGAGATACCACCAGAAGCCGATGTTGAATAATATGGACAGACTGACCCACACCAGCGACCAGACGGCGGCCTGTTTAAATGTCATCACCGTCGAGCCTTTCTTGCCCTGATAAAACAGGTCAATAGCCAGCATGATTACCACGATGATGGCGAAGCTGCTCCACAGCAGCGGGGTTCCTATCGTTACCATAACTGTATCCTTAGCGCCTTTCCCATGAGGTGTTGTGTCGAGGCCCTGTTGTGTCAGAAAACAAAACGGCCTGTGTCAGAAGGCACAGGCCGTTTGCTATTCGCGGTGCTGCAAATGGACCTCGCCTTCTGGCAAGGTCTCACTTACAACTTAATGCGGATAGAGTCATTAAGGTTGCCTGGTAACCGAGTGCGCTTGCACCGTAATGACGATTAACCAGCGAGAAGTTACTCCCCTTTGCATTACAAAAGATAGGATAGCTTCTGTACAGGGTCAACCCCCTGGCTTGCCGCGCATGACAATCTGCTGCGTTCGTGTTCACCGCAATTGCCTGATACCTCAGTATAATAGGGCGTAGAGGTAACGAACTGTCGCTACGTTGCCGGAAAACCATTTACTGCGACGCTGTTTTAAGGGATAAACAGCGCCAGATTTTGTATTGCAGGAGAGGCCATGAGCCAACTTGAGCTGGAAACACATAACCTGACGCTGGTCCGCTATCCGCAGTCTGAACGGGAATCCACGTTGCAGGCATGGGAAGCGGCGGATGAGTATCTGCTGCAGGAACTGGCGACGATGCCGATTGGCCCCGGTCCCCGACTGATTTTCAATGATGCGTTCGGCGCACTGGCTTGTGGCTTGCAGTCGCAGGCCCCTTATTGCATCAGCGACTCGTTCCTGAGTCAGTTGGCGACCCGACATAACCTGTCGCTCAATGGTTACGCGCCGGAGTCGGTTACGTTGCAAGACAGCCTCTCCCCATTGCCGGGTGCACCGGCACTGGTGGTATTGAAAGTGCCGAAAACGCTGGCGTTGCTGGAGCATCAGTTGCGCCAGTTACGGGAGGTGGTGACGCCGCAAACCGTGATTATCGCGGGGGCGAAAGCGCGTGACATCCACACGTCTACGCTGCAACTGTTCGAGCACATTCTGGGGCCAACCCGTACCTCGCTGGCATGGAAAAAAGCCCGTTTGATTCACTGTCAGCCACAAGCGTGTGTTGTCGATGACAACCTGGTGGACAGCAACCCGGTGATGACAGTCTGGCCGCTGGATGAGGCCGCAAGCCCAATCCACAATGCCCGCATTCATAATTACGCCAACGTCTTTTCCCGCAGCGGGCTGGATATCGGCGCACGGTTTTTTATGCAGCATCTGCCAGAGCAACTGGACGGCAAAATTGTCGATTTAGGTTGCGGCAATGGCGTGATTGGGTTGACCGCGCTGGCGCTGAACCCGCAGGCATCGGTCGGCTTTTTCGACGAGTCTTATATGGCGGTGGCTTCCAGTCAGCGCAATGTGGAAGACAACCGGCCTCAGGATAAGGACCGCTGCAGCTTTGTTGTGAACCATGCACTGGCAGGCGTCGGGCCAGACAGTCAGCAGGCGATACTGTGTAATCCGCCGTTTCACCAGCAACAGGCGATCACCGATGACATTGCCTGGCAGATGTTTGTTGATGCGCGTCGCTGTCTGACGGTAGGGGGGGAGTTGCGGGTAGTCGGCAACCGTCATCTGGATTATTTCCACAAGCTGAAACGGCTGTTTGGCAATTGCCAGAACGTTGCCAGTAACGCGAAATTCGTCGTGCTGCGCTCGGTGAAAACCCGGTAATTCCGTATGGCATTTGTTGTCGCACGGGAGTGTCATTATAATCCGCAGGTTACGTCAGAGAAGGCACGGCAGAAGGAACCCCCATGTGTATCGAAGAGTTGGAATCACGGCTGGAAAGCGCATTGCAGGCGCTGGAAGCCAGTGTCAGCCGACAACAGCAGATCTGGCAGCGCGATTATCAGCAGCTCCACGTGCAACTGATACAGGCCCGTCAGCGCGAAGCAGACTTGTGCGCCAGAATCAATGAGCTGGTGACCAGGGTCAACATGATGGATCAGTCCCCTGAACGTAATCCGTTATTGCAGAAAATTAACCTGATCCGCGCCCATCTGGATGCACTGGCTAACGAGGCCGCGGCGTTTCATCGCTCGTTGCTCTGAGTGTCTCTGGCCTGCCGATTCGCCGTCACACTATTTCGCCGTCACACTATGTTGACGGCGATAATTGCCCCCACCCTGTGGTGACTTTCTTTCCGTTGACTATTTTCTCAATGTTGACAGTTTTCTCACTGTTAGCGGTTTCCATACCGTTGATGGCTTTCACACTGTTGATATAAAGACGATGGGTGAGGGTTCTGCGCTTGAACAGACCCAGGCTTAACGCTAAGGTAAAACGCCTCCCGGTCGCCCCAGGTTCAACCATGATTACCCTTGCCCTGATTGATGATCATCTTATTGTCCGTTCTGGTTTTGCCCAGTTGCTGGGGCTGGAGCCCGATATGCAGATAGTCGGGGAGTTCGGCTCCGGGCGTGAGGCGCTGGCGGGATTACCGGGACGGGGCGCTCAGGTGTGCATCTGCGATATTTCTATGCCCGATTGCTCCGGGCTTGAGCTGCTTGGTCAACTGCCGAAAGGCATGGCGGTGATTATGCTGTCGGTGCTCGATAGCCCGGCATTGATTGAGCAGGCGCTGAATGCCGGTGCGCGTGGTTTTCTCTCTAAGCGTTGCAGCCCGGATGAGTTGATTGCGGCGGTGCGTACCGTAGCGGGCGGCGGGTGTTATCTGACGCCGGATATCGCCCTGAAACTGGCGTCCGGCAGGCGGGATCCCTTGACGCGCCGCGAACGCCAGGTGGCGGAAAAACTGGCGCAGGGGATGGCGGTAAAAACCATCGCCGCAGAGCTGGGGTTGTCGCCAAAAACCGTTCACGTTCATCGCGCCAACCTGATGGAAAAGCTGGGCGTCAGCAATGACGTGGAACTGGCCCGACGCATGTTTGATGGTTGGTGATGCGCCCGCTTATCACCTGGCTTATTGCCGCTTTCGCCAGCAGTTTTATCTTTTGCGCCGCGTGGTTTTGCCTGTGGAGCATCAGCCTGCATCTGGTTGCACGCCCGGATCTGGCGGTGCTGCTGTTCCCTTTCGGTTTGCGGCTGGGGTTGATGCTGCAATCGCCGCGCCGTTTCTGGCCGGTGTTGCTGGCGAGCGAATGGCTGCTGCTGGTCTGGCTTGCAAACGAAGTCGCGTTGACCCATCTCCCGTTGTTGCTCACGGGGAGCATACTGGCGTTGCTGCCGGTGATGCTGGCATCCCGACGTGCCCGTCAGGATGACTGGCACACGCTGCTGCTGCAAGGCGGCGCGCTGATTGCAGCCGCGTTGTTGCAATCCCTGCCGTGGCTTGGTCGCAGTGAAGACTCACTGACCGTGTTATTGCTAACGCTGACCGGTGGGTTGACGCTCTCGCCGACCTGTTTGCTTATCTGGCATTACCTGTCCAGCTCGACCTGGCTACCGCTGGGGCCATCGCTGGTGTCGCAGCCGGTGAACTGGCGTGGGCGTCATCTGCTGTGGTATTTGCTGCTGTTTGTGGTCAGTCTGGGGCTGCAACTGGGGCTACCGGCGGATTTGTCGCGCTTTACCCCGTTTTGTCTGGCGCTGCCGATCATCGCGCTGGCCTGGCATTATGGCTGGCAGGGGGCGCTGATTGCCACGTTAATGAATGCGATTGCGCTTATCGCCAGCCAGACCTGGCATGAGCATCCGGTGGATTTATTGCTCTCGTTGCTGGCGCAGAGCCTGACCGGGCTACTGCTTGGCGCGGGTATCCAGCGCTTGCGCGAGTTGAATGTGTCGCTGCAAAACCAACTGGCGCGTAATCGCCGCCTGGCGGAACGCCTGCTGGAGATGGAGGAATACGTGCGACGCGACGTCGCGCGGGAGCTGCATGACGATATTGGTCAGACGATAACGGCCATTCGCACGCAGGCGGGTATTCTTCAGCGGCTGGCCCCGGAAAGCCGCCATGTCCGTCAGAGTAGTACGCTCATTGAGCAATTATCGCTGAGTGTGTATGACTCGGTGCGGCGATTGATGGGGCGTTTGCGCCCGCGCCAGTTGGACGACCTCACGCTGGAACAGGCGGTACGTTCGTTGATGCGCGAGATGGAGCTGGAAGAGCAGGGGATCATCAGCCACCTTGACTGGCATATCGACGAAGCGTCGCTCGGCGAAGGGTTGCGGGTCACGCTGTTTCGCGTCTGTCAGGAAGGGTTAAATAATATTGTCAAACACGCCAACGCCAGTGCGGTGACGCTACAGGCCTGGCAGCAGGATGAACGCCTGATGCTGGTTATCGAGGACGACGGCTGCGGGCTGCCACCTGGGTCCGGATCGGGTGGGTTTGGTCTGCTTGGGATGCGTGAGCGTGTGAGCGCGTTGGGTGGCACCCTGCAACTTTCCTGTACTCACGGTACGCGTGTCACCGTCAGTGTGCCGCTGTCTGCCAGCAAGGAGTCTTGATGTCCCGTTTTTCCCTCATCCGGTTCCTGAATATTCCCGCCAGTGCGCCGCCGCTGCGCGACCGTCAGGCGATTGACGACACCTATCGCTACTGGCGTCGTCATATCCTGATTACGCTGTATCTGGGCTATGCGTTGTTTTACTTCACCCGGAAAAGTTTTAACGCTGCGGTGCCGGAGATCCTCGCCAGCGGGTTAATGGCGCGTACAGATATCGGGCTGTTGGCCACGTTGTTTTATGTGACTTACGGGGCGTCGAAGTTCCTGTCGGGGGTGGTGAGTGACCGTTCCAATGCCCGCTATTTTATGGGGATTGGGTTGCTGGCGACCGGTGTTGCCAATATTTTGTTTGGCTTTTCCTCATCGCTGTGGGCGTTCGCGACATTGTGGATGGCAAATGCCTTTTTCCAGGGCTGGGGCGCACCGGTATGCGCCAGACTGCTCACCAGTTGGTATTCGCGCACCGAGCGTGGCGGCTGGTGGGCGCTGTGGAACACGGCGCATAACGTGGGTGGTGCGGTGATCCCGATGGTGGTGGGGGCGGCGACACTGCATTACGGCTGGCGTGCCGGGATGATGATCGCCGGTACGCTCGCGATCGTCGCCGGGTTGTTTTTATGCTGGCGGCTACGTGATAAGCCGCAGACGCTTGGTCTGCCGCATGTCGGGGAATGGCGGCAGGATGCGCTGGAAATCGCCCAGCAGCAGGAAGGTGCTGGCTTGTCGCACCGGGAGATCCTGCATAAGTATGTGTTCACTAACCCGTACATCTGGCTACTGGCATGCTGTTACGTGCTGGTGTACGTGGTGCGTGCCGCCATTAACGACTGGGGCAACCTTTACATGTCGGAAACGCTGGGGGTTGATCTGGTGACGGCGAACTCGGCGGTGACCATGTTTGAGCTGGGCGGGTTTATCGGCGCACTGGTAGCCGGGTGGGGGTCGGACAAAGTGTTTAACGGCAACCGCGGCCCGATGAACCTGATTTTCGCCGCTGGCATTTTGTTGTCTGTCGGCTCGTTGTGGCTGATGCCATTCGCCAGCTATGTGATGCAGGCTACCTGTTTCTTTACCACCGGGTTCTTCGTTTTTGGCCCGCAAATGCTGATAGGCATGGCCGCGGCTGAATGTTCTCACAAAGATGCCGCCGGTGCGGCCACCGGGTTTGTCGGGCTGTTTGCCTATCTGGGGGCGTCGCTGTCGGGCTGGCCGCTGGCGCGTATCATGGACATCTGGCACTGGACCGGTTTTTTCGCGGTTATTGCCGTCGCGGGCGGCGTCTCGGCACTGTTGTTACTGCCTTTCCTGCGTGCGTCGTCGCCGCGTACCACGACAGAGGTAGCGTGAACAGACGTAGCGAAACAGATGCAGCATAAATAGCTATAGCGTGATTCGCTTCACCCTTTCTCTCTGAACCGGCAAAAACCGGGAAAATTTCCTAGTTTAAGCAGGACGTTCCCTCAAGCCCGTGGTGTCTGGGCTTCTTACAATGTGGGCGAAAAGATCACTGCGGGTCGCAAGGCCGCAGGCTATCCCGTCCCGTAAGAGGAAACATCATGCTTAACTTTTTAACCCAGGTGCGTCGCCCGACGCTGGATCTGCCGCTCGATGTGCGGCGAAAAATGTGGTTTAAGCCGTTTATGCAGTCCTATCTGGTGGTATTCATCGGCTACCTGACCATGTATTTGATCCGTAAAAACTTTAACATCGCCCAAAATGACATGATCGGTACCTATGGGCTGAGCATGACGCAGCTTGGCATGATTGGTCTGGGTTTTTCGATAACCTACGGCGTGGGTAAAACGCTGGTGTCCTATTACGCCGACGGTAAAAACACCAAGCAGTTTCTGCCGTTTATGCTGATCCTGTCGGCGATTTGCATGCTCGGTTTTAGTGCCAGCATGGGAACCGGTTCCGTCAGCCTGTTTTTGATGATCGCGTTTTATGCATTAAGTGGGTTCTTCCAGAGTACCGGCGGGTCATGCAGCTATTCCACGATTACCAAGTGGACGCCACGTCGCAAGCGCGGCACCTGGCTGGGGCTGTGGAATATTTCCCATAACCTCGGCGGTGCAGGGGCGGCGGGTGTCGCTCTGTTCGGCGCTAACTATCTGTTCGACGGCCATGTCATCGGTATGTTTGTTTTCCCGTCCATCATTGCCTTGGTTGTCGGCTTTATTGGTCTGCGGTTTGGCAGTGACTCACCGGAATCCTACGGTCTGGGAAAAGCGGAGGAGCTGTTTGACGAGGCTATCTCTGAAGAAGACAAAGAAGCCGAAGACGGCACCATGACCAAATGGCAGATCTTCGTCGAGTACGTGCTGAAAAATAAAGTGATTTGGCTGCTGTGTTTCTCCAATATCTTCCTGTACGTGGTGCGTATCGGTATCGACCAGTGGTCCACGGTGTATGCCTATCAGGAACTGAAGTTACCGAAAGCTGTCGCCATTCAGGGTTTTACCTTGTTTGAAGCCGGTGCGCTGGTGGGGACGCTGTTGTGGGGCTGGCTGTCGGATTTGGCGAACGGTCGCCGTGGGCTGGTCGCCTGCATCGCACTGGCGTTGATCATCGTGACGCTGGGGGTCTATCAGCACGCCAGCAACCAATATGTTTACCTGTCGTCGTTGTTTGCGCTGGGCTTTCTGGTGTTTGGCCCGCAGTTACTGATTGGGGTGGCCGCGGTGGGTTTTGTACCGAAGAAAGCCATCGGCGCCGCGGATGGTATTAAAGGCACCTTCGCCTATCTGATTGGTGACAGTTTCGCCAAGCTGGGGCTGGGCATGATAGCCGATGGCACCCCGATTTTCGGGCTGACCGGCTGGGCGGGGACGTTTGCCGCGCTGGATGCCGCCGCTATCGGCTGCATCTGCCTGATGGCGATGGTCGCGGTGATGGAAGAGCGCAAAATCCGCCGCGAAAAGCAGTTGCGTCAGACGCAAACCGCCTGATAAACATCGCGTAATCAGGCGTTAACGAAAAGGCGGGGTGATTAACCACCCCGCCTTTTTTCTCATTCTGGCGTGTTGCTTACGCAATACTTCCGCTTTCTCCACAGTTGGTGCAATTGTGAATATCTCCCTTGCAAACCTTTACCCTGACACCCGGTTAATTGAATTTCCCCGACCTATACTGCATCGCAAAGGTTGATGAATTACAGGTTGACGCACTGTGGTGTGTTGATCATTAAAACCGTAACGTGAAGGAAGGTCTTATGTCTAAATTAACCGTGATTATGATTGCCTCTGCATTGGCGTTGAGTAGCGCCGGGTTCGCCCACGCTCAGGATAACCCCACCCCGCCGGATCAGGGTGGAGGTATGATGAAACATCATGATGGCGCGCGTGGCGAACGCGGCATGGAGGAAAATATGATGTTTAAAGGGCTGAACCTGACCGATGAGCAGCGTCAGAAAATGCGCGACATTATGGCGAATGCGAAAAAAGACCGTGAGCGTCCTTCAGCGGATCAGCGTGCGCAATGGCACAGCCTGATTGCTTCTGACAGCTTTGATAAAACCAAAGCGGAAGCGGTGGTCAATAACATGGTTGAAGCCAACAAAGCCCATATGCTGACCCGTCTGGAGATTCAGAACAAAATGTACAACGTGCTGACGCCAGACCAGAAAAAACAGTTTAACGACAATTTTGCCAGACACCAGCAAGAACCCGCTGCACCGAAAGCGCCGTAATCACGGTAACCGGCTGTCATCGAAACGCGCCCTGGGGCGCGTTTGATGCTGTTGAAAAACAGCGATGTTGTTTTATGAATGGTGAAGTTTGTCCGGTCAGTGAAAAGTTTCGTGCGAAATGAGCGGTGTAGTTTCTTTGCTGCTTTATCGCACGCACGACAATGAGAGGCTCAAACGCCGCCTCTCCTTGACCACTGGCTTGGTGGCTAAACAGTGGCGCTGCGCGCTACCTTCGGCGTTCGCCTTCGCTGTTCGGGCCGCCCGTGACGTGCTCCCGGCACGGCACGGGCTTTCGCCGCGTCCTGCGGGCTCACCCGGCGAAGTCGTCCACCTCAGCACTGTTTGGAACGCCAGAAAAACCTACTCACCGATAATCAAGGTATTTGTCAGCAGTTTGAAACGCGCTTTAGGGCGCGTTTTTTAGTTGAGTACAGGGGTAAAGATCGTAAAGCGGGCGGATGATTTTGACAGGCAGAAGGCATGATGTTGCTCCGATCTCTTGCGTTCAGACAGGTTTTTTCCCATCAGCACTTTTCAATCTGCCTATCTTGCTCTATCAATAGCGCGTCATTGTGATTCAAGGAGTGCTGTTCATGGCGTCTTTCGCCCTAAAATCCGTTCTCTTTCTCGGTATTCTTGGCGTGCTGAGCGCCTGTAAACCGCAATCATCCACCGAAAACTCCCGCCCGTTTACCACCTTTGAAGGTAAAACCATGGGCACGTTCTACAGCGTGAAGATAAGCGGGGCGTTGCCGGAAAGCAGCCAGCAGTTGCAACAGGAGATCGACACGTTGCTGGAGCAGGCGAACAACGAGATATCTACATACCGTAGTGATTCGGTGCTATCCCGTTTTAACCGCTACGCCGGGACAGACCCGCAGCCCATCAGTAACGGCATGGCGGATATTATTCTGACCGCACAACGTATCGGCCGGGCAACCGGTGGGGCGATGGATATCACGGTGGGGCCGCTGGTTAACCTGTGGGGGTTTGGGCCGCAGAAACAGCCGACCAGGGTGCCCAGCCAGCAACAGATTGATGAAGCGCGGCATAAAGTGGGGCTAAACCACCTGCGTCTGATCAGTGATAATCAGGGCGAATGGTTGCAAAAAGATCTGCCCGATATGTATGTGGATCTCTCCACGCTGGGCGAGGGATACGGTGCCGAGTTGCTGGCGCAACTGATGACCCGCAAAGGTATCACCAATTATCTGGTGTCGGTCGGCGGCGCGATTTCCAGTCGAGGTGTCAACGGTCAGGGGCAACCCTGGCGGGTCGCGATTCAGAAACCTACCGATAAAGAAAACGCCATTCAGGCCGCAGTTGACCTGCAGGGCTACGGTATCAGCACTTCCGGCAGTTATCGCAATTATTTCGAGCAGGATGGCAAGCGCTACTCGCATATCATCGACCCGACCACAGGGCGGCCGATTACCCATCAGATGGTTTCCGCCACCGTGATTGCCAGAACAGCGCTGGAAGCCGATGGCTGGGATACCGGGTTGATGGTGCTGGGTACGGAAAAAGCGTTGAAGCTGGCGGAACAGCAGGGACTGGCGGTTTACCTGATTACCAAAACCGATAAAGGATTCGAGGCGGTGATGACCCCGCAATTCAAGGCGTTTTTGCTGCCGACGCAGTGATCGGAACAGGAACCTGATGACGTCGTGCATCAGGTTCCTGCACTTATTGCTGGATAATCCGGCGGCGCAAACGTACAATCAACCCCGGCTATTACTCATCTCATTTTTTCTATTGGTCCCTTCTTTTGTTAGAAGGCGCGTTGTGCTATGCATTGCAGATGAGAATCGCCATGAGTCACTTTATTTTGAATAATCAGCCCGTTTCGGCTGACGTTATTTCACAGCACCTTTCCCGAATGAAAGCGGTGGCCGCTGAGCACCCGCCCACTGTCTCCGAGCGTATTTCCATATTAAACCGTTGTATCGCACTGTTAAGAGCGCATCAGGACGCGTTATGCGACGCCTACAGTCAGGATTTTGGCTACCGTGCTCCCGGCAATACGCTGGTTTCGGATATCCTCGGTTCGATCGAGGCGCTGCGCCATGCAGCGCAGCATCTGGAACAGTGGGTACCTGAGGAGCAACGAACCTCGCCATTTCCTGGAACGCGAGTGGTAGTTGAATATAAACCGTTGGGGGTGATCGGTATCATCAGCCCATGGAATTTCCCGTTGGTACTGACGTTTGGTCCGTTAGCAGGCGTTATTGCCGCCGGTAACCGGGCGATGATTAAACCTTCCGAATTAGCCGAAAACGGTAGCCGGTTACTGTGCCGACTGATCGCCGAGTACTTTAGTGCAGAAGAAATCTCAACGCTACAAGGCGGCATTGAGGCATCGAAGCGGTTTGCATCGTTGCCATTCGACCATATGGTATTTACCGGTAGCACCGCGACGGGCAGGCAGATAATGCAAGCGGCGGCGGAAAATCTTACCCCGGTAACGTTGGAACTGGGCGGTAAATCGCCGGTGGTGGTATCGCGCGGCAGTAATATCATCCAGGCGGCACAGCGTATCATGACCGTCAAAACCTTTAATGCCGGGCAGATCTGTATCGCTCCCGACTATGTGTTGGTGCATCAGGATGATCTGCCGACATTCGTTGAACAGGCACTGGCGTTTTTACACCGGCGCTTTGGCACGTTTATCGACAACCGCGAATACACATCGGTGGTGAATGATCGTCAGACGACGCGGCTCTGCACACTACTGGACGATGCTCGTGCATTGGGAGCGACGTTGGTACGAGCGACGGAAGAAGAGGATGATCTGCCGCGTGGGCGTATGGTACCGACATTTGTGATTAACCCGCCGCTAACTTCCCGCATCATGCAGGAGGAGATTTTTGGTCCGTTGCTGCCGGTGATCACCTATGACCATCTTGAACAGTGCCTGGATCTCATCAATGGGATGGACCGCCCACTGGCGGCCTATTACTTCGGCGATGATCCGCTGGAGATCGCGCAAATCCGGCATCGGATATTGTCCGGTGCGCTGGTTATCAATGACGTGATGAGCCATGTGCTGCTGCATGATGTACCTTTCGGCGGTGTTGGGGCGTCGGGAATGGGCGCTTACCATGGCGAGATTGGCTTCAAACGTTTCTCGCATGCGCGGCCGGTGTTCTATCAAAGCACCGGCGGCGAATCCAATTTGCTGATGCGGGCACCGTTTGATGACGCGTCTCGTCGGTTGGTTGCACAATTGATTAATGAGTAACACGCCTGACGCTTGCCGTTGGTATAAGAATATAAGCCGCCGAAGAGGCGGCTTTTTACATTCTTTCCCCCTGTCTCAGGCAATGTGGAAATAATGGGCATTGCCAATAGAATATGCATAAACAAAGAAAGGGTAATTCGATCTGATATTTTTTGAAGTGATAATTTTGAACCGGTGTTTTATTTATTGAATGTGTTTTTTGTCCGCTCCGGCAGTGGTGGTTGGTTGTGTTCTACAGGGCTTGGTCGCATCCTGTATGTACTGTCTCAGAACGGATATATTCGGCAGACGACATATTCAGGTAAATAAGGCGTTATTTAATTTTAAATAAATGTGAATAACTTATTTTCCCTTTTACCACGCTTTAAACAACGTGATGACATCATAGTGGTTTATTAGTTAATTAACTAAATTGATTATTTAGAAACTAAAAAGCCAATCATATTAACGCTATGACATCGGCCCATTAAGCAAAACCAAAAACAATAAACCGATAACCCATTCAAAGCCTATAAAACATTGGTAATTTATGGAGTCTCTTATGAGCGTTAATAACCAGGTATTCAGTCCGTTTACCTTGCCTAACGGCGTCGAGCTTAAAAATCGTCTGCTGATGGCACCGATGACCACCTGTACCGGCTTTTATGACGGCACCGTCACCAGGGAGCTGGTGGAGTATTATCAGGTGCGTGCCGGGAGTATCGGGGCAGTGATTGTGGAGTGCTGCTTTATTGATGATAAAGGGCTGGCATTTCCGGGCGCCATCGGTATCGACCACGACAATAAAATCGCCGGGCTTGCAAAAATCGCCTCTGCCATCAGGGAGAAAGGCTCAAAAGCCATTTTGCAAATCTACCACGGTGGTCGCATGGTGGAGCCGAAACTGATTGGCGGGCGTTCACCGGTTGGGCCCAGTGCGGTGGCCGCACCGCGTGACGGCGCAGCGGTGCCGCTGGCACTCACGGGCGAGGACGTTGAGGCGATGATCGCCAAATTTGGCGAAGGGGTACGCCGTGCGATTGAAGCAGGGTTCGACGGCGTGGAAATCCACGGTGCCAATACTTATCTGATTCAGCAGTTTTACTCCCCGAACTCCAACCAGCGCACCGACGAATGGGGCGGCAGCCGCGACAACCGTGCCAGATTTCCGCTCGCAGTGCTGGATATCACCCACAAAATGGCACGCCAGTACGCAGACGCTTCTTTCATCATCGGCTATCGCTTTTCACCGGAAGAAATCGAAGAGCCGGGCATCCGCTTTGACGACACCCTGTACCTGTTGGAGAAACTGGCGGCACGCGGGCTGGATTATCTGCATTTCTCCATGGGGTATACCCTGCGTTCTTCCATCGTCGATACCACCGATCCTACTCCGCTGATTGGCAAATATGTCACGATGCGTTCTGACACGCTGGCTAAAGTACCGGTTATCGGCGTGGGCGGGGTGGTTAATCAGGCGGATGCCGATGCCGCGCTGGAGCATGGTTACGATCTGGTGGCGGTAGGGAAAGCCTGCATTGCTTACCCGGACTGGACCGATCGGCTCATCAGTCAGCAGAAGGTCGACTTGTTTATCGACAGTACCCAGCGTGAAGCCCTCACTATTCCGGAACCGTTGTGGCGCTTCTCTCTGGTGGAAGCGATGATCCGCGATATGAGTCTGGCGGCGAAAAAATTCAAAGCCGGTGTTTTTCAGGAAACCGTAGCGGATGATGCGGGTGAACTGGTTATCAACGTCAGCCTGGAAACGGACCGTATCGCAGATGTGACACTTGCGCCCCATGCGCAGTTGCATACTGACTTTGTCAGCAGCTTTGAGGTGATTCGCTCGCGAATTCTGGAGGCGAACAGCCCACATGTGGATGCGGTGACTGGCGCGACGGTGCAAAGTGAAGCGGTAAAAAAAGCCGTCTCCAAGGCACTGGCCCGCTCCTGCAAGGCGGCGATTGTGGAAGATGGTGGCGACCCGGCCGAGATGAATTGCTATGACGTGGTGGTGATCGGCAGTGGTGGCGCGGGCCTGGCCGCAGCGATTCAGGCCTGTGATGACGGTGCCCGCGTGCTGATTGTCGAGAAGATGTCCAGCATCGGTGGCAACACCATCAAAGCGTCTGTCGGCATGAATGCCGCAGGCACGCGTTTCCAGAAAATGCGCGGTATTGTCGACGACAAGCAGCGTTTCTACGAGGAGACCCTGAAAGGCGGTAAACAAAAAAATAACCCCGATTTGCTGAAACGATTCGTCGAAGGTGCGCCGATGGCGATCGACTGGCTGGCAGAGCGTGGTATCGAACTGAACGACATTACTATTACTGGCGGCATGAGCGTGGATCGCACCCACCGACCGGCAGATGGCTCGGCGGTTGGCGGTTTCCTGATCAGTGGGCTGGTGAAAAATATCAATAAGCGCAACATCGATGTCATGCTGGAAACCGCAGTCATCGACATCCTTCACGACGCCGGTGCGGTGACCGGGGTGCGGGTGCAGAGCGAAGACAACGAGCAACTGACCATCGCCACCAAAGGGGTGATCGTTGCCACCGGCGGTTTCAGCGCTAATCGCGATATGGTACTGAAATACCGCCCGGATCTGGATGGTTTTGTCACCACCAACCATAGCGGTGCGACTGGTTGTGGTATCGCCATTCTGGAGAAGGTCGGGGCGGATACGGTGGACCTGGGCGAAATCCAGATCCATCCCACGGTGGAGCAGAACACCTCTTATCTGATCTCTGAATCCATTCGTGGCGGCGGTGCGATTCTGGTGAGTCAGCAGGGCCAGCGCTTCTTTAACGAAATGGAAACCCGTGACAAGGTGTCGGCGTCAATCATCGGTTTACCGGAGAAGTACGCTTATATCTTGTTTGATGAGCAGGTGAGGACGAAAAATAAGGCGGCTGACGAGTATTTATCCCGTGGTTTTGTGGTGAGTGCGGCCTCTCCACGTGAACTGGCGGATAAACTGGCTATCGATGCTGATGCACTGCAGACGACGCTGGAACGCTATAACCAGTTTGTTGAAAAACAGCATGACGACGATTTCGGCCGTCAAACCGCGCTGCGTCATCCTCTCAATCAGGGGCCGTTTTACGCTATTCGCATCGCACCCGGTGTACACCACACCATGGGGGGCGTGGTGATCAATACCGATACTGCGGTACTGGACCGCAAGAAACGGGTGATTCGGGGCGCTTTCGCTGCCGGTGAAGTCGTGGGCGGTATCCACGGTGGCAACCGCATCGGCGGTAACGCCATCGCCGATATCATTGTGTTTGGTATTCAGGCCGGCCGTAACGCCGCGACTTACGTGCGCCTGTAAGTACGGGGCTCGTGTCGGTCTGTCATACCTGCCTGCGTCAGCCCTCGCTGCTGACGCAGGCTCGATCTGTTCTTTTTCAGAGGTCCCCACTATGCCGCCAGATGATCGGATTTATAGCTATTCCACGGTGCTGATGGGGTCACCCATCCTGCTCAAGTTGTTTGAGC
Organism: Dickeya oryzae; assembly: GCF_020406815.2. Classification (NCBI taxonomy): domain Bacteria; kingdom Pseudomonadati; phylum Pseudomonadota; class Gammaproteobacteria; order Enterobacterales; family Pectobacteriaceae; genus Dickeya; species Dickeya oryzae. Next base: position 4,044,391 of record NZ_CP162670.1, on the reverse strand, counting down.
CAAATGAGCCACTGGCATTGTTGGTGTTTGGCCGCATTAAACAACTGGAAGATGTGTTGACCGTTAATCGGGCTAACTCCGAGGTGATGGCTATCAATCAGGCGGCAGGGAAACACCCGGTTGTCGTCAGCCCGTGGTTATTTAATCTGATTACGCGTGCCAGAGAGGTCAGTCTGTTGGAAGGCAGTTGTTTTAACGTCACCATCGGGCCGGTGGTGAAGCGCTGGAAAATCGGCTTTCAGGGTGAGCGCATTCCGCCCGCTGATGAGGTGCGTACGTTACTGGCGCTGACCGACCCCCGTCACGTCATTCTTGATGCCAAGGCGCGCTCGGTATGGCTGGAAAAAACAGGGATGGAAATCGATTTAGGGGCGATAGCGAAGGGCTATATTGCGGATGTCATCAGGCAATTCCTCTACCAGCATCACGTCTATCATGCGCTGATCAATCTGGGCGGGAATGTCCTGGCCATCGGCAGGCCGCAAAGCGCCCATCAGGCCGCCTGGTCGGTGGGGTTACAAAAGCCGTTTGGCGAGAATCATGAACTGCTTGGGCTGATACAGGTGGTGAACAAGTCGATAGTGACATCCGGTATCTATGAGCGCTATTTCACATTTGGGGGACGCATTTATCACCATATCTTTGATCCCAAAACAGGTTATCCGCTCGATAATGAAATACTGAGCGTCACACTCATCACGGATGCGTCTATTGATGGAGACATTTACACCACGCTGCTTTATGGCATGGGGGTAGAAAAAGGACTGGCTTATCTCTCGCAACGTTCAGATATTGATGCCATTTTTGTCACCAGAGATCAAAAAATCATTCTATCATCACAACGGAATTTTGTGTTTTTACCATTAGATACAAATTATATTGTAGTGGTGGCAGGGGATGAATAATGAAAATATATTTAATAAATAGGGTGTTTTCAGGGTGTTAAAATATTATCAATTATTAATTTGGCTGAATAATGGCGTGAAGGATTTCAATGGCATGATTGATTTCTGATTTAAATGATTTACTGGCTGGATAATCGATTTTTTACATCGTCATGTGGTTTATTTCCCTGATAACAATACAGGTTGTTCAGGCAGGCATTCAACTTCCCGATATCATAATTTTCCTTGCTTACCCCTCCTATTGATTTTGTTTTCCCCTGTAAATAGTCAGGCTTTTACGTTGTGAGTGATATTAATTTTATTAAATATCAGTGTGTTATGATTTTTATTGGTCTGGCAATTTATGGGGCGCAGTTGGGATACGTTGTGTGCCACACAGCAAGATACTTTTTTATTAAATATCTTTGTGATAATGCTATTCGCTCCGTACGCTATGTGTTTTTTAATTCGATCCCATCTCGGCGAGATACTGAAACGCATAGGCTTGTATTCTGGTGTTTGTTTCATCCACCGGTTTGTATTTTTGATAATCAATAGTAAGACGGACTGTTATGAATAACATTAAAATTGGCACACGGCTTTGGATGGCATTGGGTTTTATGATGCTGCTGGTTATCATTATGGCATTGAGTAGTATCAGTCGCCTGTACTCCCTCGGTAATACGACTGTATCGATTACAGACAACATTTACGCCAACGTTGACGCTGCCTCTTCAATCGGTTTCTTCACCGCCGACATGAGTCGGCTTGCTCGCAATATCATTCTGATGGATGACCCGGAAAGAAAAGCGGGTTTCTTACGCGATTACAATACAGAAAAAAACCAGATAAACGTGATGACAGAACTGCTGCGAAACCACGTTGAAACCGACAAAGGCAGAGAGATTTTTACGGCCATGCAACGTAACGGCGAGCAGTTCTTCCCGTTTATTGATGATGTTGTGGCACTGGGTATGCAGGGCAAAAAAGAAGAGGCGACCCGGCTAATGCCAGTCACTTAAGGTGACTGGCATTGTTTTTAAAAGGGTATTTGGGCTTTTTTTGCCTCACTTCTCTTTCATACTCCCGCTCCCGTCTCGGCGGCAGTTTCAGCATCGCGGCATTGCTGTAGAAGTGTTTCAGGTGTCCCGGTACTGCTCCCGGTGAGGACCATGGCAGCCCGATTAACAGCCGCATTATTTCTGCCACCGAACCGCTGAAGCTCAGCTGATACGGCAGATAATCTCCTTTCAGGCTGAACGCCATTTTCACCATCTGATACCGCACCAGGTTGTATGTCAGCAGTATCCCCCACAGCTCCTGTCTCACCATCTCCGGTAATTTACTTCTCAGCGTCCAGCGGTTGCCGCACAGGAACTGCTTCGCCTCACGATACCCCAGTTCGATTTCCCACCGGTGTTTGTAGAGTTCTGCTATGTCTGCCGCCGGGTAACGCATCGCGTCCGTCATCGATGTGACAACCTGACGTTCCACACCGTTAACCTTCCTGCTGATTAACCGGACAGTGAGCTCATCCGGCAGACCTTCCCACTGTTTTCTTGCCTGTGGCGAGGTCTTCAGCGTTATCAGTTCATCCTGCCTGCCCAGTCTGCGTATCACCTCATACTGCGTGCCCTTTTTCAGCGGCAACAACCAGTGGCGGTTCTCTCCTGCCCTGTGCCAGTCATGCAGCAGGCCTGTTGACCAGAAGCCCCTGTCAAACAACGTCACGCTATTATCCGGTGCCTGCTTTGCCAGTCCTGCCGCCAGCCGCATCTCATTAACGTCATACCGGCCCATCACGCTGGCGCGCAGCAGGTGACTGCTCAGTTCCATCAGACACACCATGCGGACCTGCGGGAAGCCTTTTTCACCGTACTGATTTTCCGCTTTCGCGAAGGCAGCGGCATTTTCCGGTGTGTCGGGCGTTCGCCAGACCACGCCATCAACGGCGTTCAGCGTCAGCCCGTTCCAGAGCGGATGCCGGGATTCCTCATGCCAGTGCTGTTGTGTCAGTTCGAACAGAACTCTAATGGCATCCTCACCCAGCGTTTTGCGGCGGGCAATGACGGAGCTGGGTGCGGTAAAAGGTCTGCCAGTCCGGTCAGCGATGTCCATCAGATTGACGATATGGGACACAGGCTTGTTGTTGAAAATAGCCATACCTATAACCAGCCAGACCATGGATTCGAGGGGAAGCTTACGCTTACGTAGCGTCACGGTATCCGTGAGGGTAAAGGCCTGCTGAATAAGGTCGGGGGAAAGGAGGTCGGCAAGACTCTGAACTTCATCGGGAGCAGTAAGATTGATAATGCCGAGGGCCTGTGAAAGTTCCATTAAAAAGGGTCCATGTGAAGACATGAACCCTTTTTACATCAGCCACCGGATCGGTCAACCGATCCTTAAACGATCGGCATTAGGCGACCCGGCTCCTCTTCGGCCCCCGCTATCAGAGCCAGATTAGCTACATGGCGACATTAAAAGACATGGTGCAATTCCAGCGTAAAAGGATGAGCGACGGCGCAGCGCGGGTCATTAATGAGCGTGATAACGCAGTGATATTGCTAGCGGTGACCACCGCTATTGCATTGCTCCTCGGGATATTCTTTGCGTGGGGGATCACCCGCAGTGTGACTCGTCCTCTACAGCAGGCGCTGTTGTCGGCGCAGCGAATCGCCCGGGGCGACTTGAGTGGCGAGGTGCCAACAGGGAGTCGGGATGAAACGGGCCGGTTGCTCAATGCGATTGGCGAGATGCAGACATCCCTGACTCGCACCGTCAGCACGGTAAGAAGCAATGCTGAGAGCGTGGCATCGGCCAGCATGCAGATAGCGCAGGGCAATAGCGATCTGTCACAACGCACCGAAGCGCAAGCCAGTGCGCTGGAACAGACGGCCTCGACGATGAGCGAACTGGGTATTACAGTAAAAAATAACGCCGATAGCGCACGTGAGGCCAGACAACTGGCGGTAAACGTTCAGCGTGTCGCCCGGGAAGGGAGTGACGTCACGTCTGAGATAACCAGTACCATGCAATTGATAGACAGTAGCTCCAGACGCATTTCAGACATCACGACGGTTATCGATGGTATCGCCTTCCAGACCAATATTCTGGCGCTGAATGCCGCCGTGGAAGCAGCCCGTGCGGGAGAACACGGTAAAGGCTTCGCGGTTGTGGCAAGCGAAGTGCGAAGTCTGGCGCAGCGTAGCGCAACGGCGTCCGGTGAAATCCGGCAGTTGATCGCCTCCAACGTGGAAAACGTAGATCGCGGCAGCGAGCTGGTCAGCCGGGCCGGCGAAACCATGACCGGCATCGTGACCGCTGTAGGGCAACTGACGGACACGGTCGCGGAAATCAGCGTTGCCAGCGAAGAGCAGGCGCGGGGCATCGAGCAGGTTGGCGTGGCGCTGACCGGGATGGATCAAACCACACAGCAGAACGCGGCGCTGGTTGAGGAGTCGGCTTCGGCTTCACAGAGTCTGCAAGAGCAGGCAACACAGCTTCTGCAGTCTGTATCGGTGTTCAATATTGGCACGTCTGCCGCACCGGTGTCGCTGGCACCACCTTCTGTGGCCAGACTGGCTAAGCCGAAATTAACGACAGCGTTACAGAGCACAGCAACAGAAGGCTGGACGCGTTTCTAATCCAACCTGAATCGCGTGAGCGGTGATGGCGCAAATGTTGTAGGTAAAAAATATCAGCGTTTGCGCCATTCATCCTGAGTCAGTATAAACAGTCGGCTGGGCGGTCCACTGTCAACGTCATGCAGTGTTCCGACACACTTCATGCCTGCTTTGTTCAGGACATTCTGTGAATCCTAGTGATTTACCCTGACCACGGCTGAAATTTCGCTGACATCGATATCATCAAATCCGTAACGCAGAATACGGCGAGCAAACTCTGTTGCCAGCCCTTTTCCCCATGCTTGTGTCGCTAAACGATAGCCAAGATTGTTGATAGTGATGTCAGCGAAAGTTTTGATGCTTAATCCGCCGAACCCAATAACCGTCAGCGGGTCATCACGCAGCGTAATGGCAACGTTTCCAAACCCTTGCTCGTCCCAGTGGCTAAGCCAGCGAGCCAGCACGGTACGGGTATACTCAATATCAGGATAAGGGCCCGCAGGGTTAAACCGGTTAGTTGCAGGATCGCCATAGATACGGAACAGACAATCCACATCGGATGGGGAAACAGGACGAAGGTACAACCGCTCGGTATAAAGCTCCATAATGAAACCGTTAGTCTGTGCAGGGTGTATAGGTTATAACCGATTTTAATCAGGCGAGGAAGGAAGCCGCGGTAGTGAGGCGACTGTAGAATTCATATGGTGGTCTGAGAGGTTTATCGCCCGTGTTGAGAGACAAATAAGAGACACTTGCCCCTGAATAGCAAAAAAGCCACCCGCTAAAAGGTGGCCTAATCATATGATTTTAAAACTAAAATTTGGTGGCCCCTGTTGGGTTTGAACCAACGACCAAGCGATTATGAGTCGCCTGCTCTAACCACTGAGCTAAGGGGCCATGCGGGTGTTGATTATAGGTAATCCGGCTAGTCGGGTCTATAGCGCGGCGACCATATGGTCGTTTTGTATTCACTCTACAGTGGATTGTTATTATTAGGGATTCATACACCCTTTGGTGGGGCAGGGTATGAGTACATGGGCTAGGTGAGGGGGATCGCTTCTGCCGGGCAGACTGGCAGGCTAAGGCTATTGAGGCCTAAATAAAAACCCCCGGTCGAAACCGGGGGTGTGACAAAGAGTAAAACCTGTTTTCTTAGTCGTCCAGGAAGCTACGCAGTACTTCAGAACGGCTCGGGTGGCGCAATTTACGCAACGCTTTGGCTTCAATCTGACGGATACGTTCGCGGGTGACGTCGAACTGTTTGCCGACTTCTTCCAGCGTGTGGTCGGTATTCATGTCGATACCAAAACGCATACGCAGCACCTTGGCTTCACGTGCGGTCAGGCCAGCCAGTACGTCGTGGGTGGCAGAGCGCAGACTTTCCGAGGTGGCGGAGTCCAGCGGCAGCTCCAGCGTGGTATCTTCGATGAAATCGCCCAGATGCGAATCTTCATCATCACCGATCGGGGTTTCCATCGAGATAGGCTCTTTGGCGATCTTCAATACCTTGCGGATCTTGTCTTCCGGCATCAGCATGCGTTCAGCCAGTTCTTCCGGCGTCGGCTCGCGACCCATTTCCTGCAACATCTGGCGCGAAATACGGTTGAGTTTGTTGATGGTCTCAATCATATGCACCGGGATACGGATGGTGCGCGCCTGATCCGCGATAGAACGGGTGATCGCCTGACGGATCCACCAGGTGGCGTAGGTGGAGAACTTATAGCCACGGCGGTATTCAAACTTGTCTACCGCTTTCATCAGGCCGATGTTGCCTTCCTGGATCAGGTCGAGGAACTGCAAACCACGGTTGGTGTATTTCTTGGCTATCGAGATAACCAGACGCAGGTTCGCTTCCACCATCTCTTTCTTGGCGCGACGCGCTTTGGCTTCGCCGATGGACATGCGACGGTTGATGTCTTTTACCTGCTCGATAGTCAGGCCGGTTTCTTCTTCGATCTGTTGCAGTTTTTGCAGGCTGCGATGTACGTCGTCTTCAACGTCGCGCAGTTTTTCACACCAGGGTTTGCCCATGGACAGTGCGGCTTCGAACCACTTGCTGTTGGTTTCGTTGCCGGTAAACAGCGTGACAAAGTTTTTCTTCGGCATTTTGCACAGCTCAACGCACAGCTTCATGATCTGGCGTTCCTGGGCACGCACGCGATCCATCATGGAACGCATGTTATTTACCAGCAGGTCGAACTGTTTTGGCACCAGACGGAACTGCTTGAATACCTCAGACAGTTTGTTGATTTCTTCAATCGCCGATGGGTGGCTGCGGCCATGCGCCTTGATGCTGACGCGGGTCGCTTCATACTGATCGCGCAGTTCGGTGAATTTCTGACGCGCCAGCTCCGGGTCGATGCTGTTGTCATCGTCGGAATCGTCTTCGTCTTCTTCGTTCTCGTCGTCGTCGTCGTCGATGCCGTCATCAGCCAGTTCGGCGTTTTCAGGCGCGGCGTTCGGTGCCAAATCTTCTTCGGCGTTCGGATCGACAAAGCCGGTTATCAGATCGGACAGGCGGCTTTCTCCGGCTTCAACACGATCGTACTGTTCCAACAGATAGGTGATCGCTTCTGGATACTCGGCAACAGAGCACTGAACCTGATTGATCCCGTCTTCGATTCGCTTCGCGATATCGATTTCCCCTTCACGGGTCAGCAGTTCAACGGTGCCCATTTCACGCATGTACATGCGAACGGGATCGGTCGTGCGGCCAATCTCGGATTCGACGCTGGACAATACCTGTGCTGCGGCTTCAGCAGCGTCTTCGTCGGCGGTATTCTCAGCCAGCATGAGATCATCGGCATCCGGTGCTTCTTCCATCACCTGGATGCCCATGTCGTTAATCATCTGGATGATGTCTTCGATCTGATCGGAGTCGATGATATCTTCCGGCAGATGGTCATTGACCTCGGCATAGGTCAGGTAGCCTTGCTCCTTACCACGGGTGACAAGTAGCTTGAGCTGTGACTGCGGGTTTTGCTCCATAAGACGGTATCCACACTTCAGAATATTGGGGTTGGTGTCGGTCAGCGTAAATCGCTAACAATAGCATTAGGGGAATTTTTCTTATCGCCGCAGCCCCTGTAGCGGCACGCTGTAGGGATCAACCCTACTATTTATCGGCAGTTAAGCCGCAGGAAATCAGTTTTTTCGTGTCAGCGCCAGTTGCAGAGACCACAACTCTTTGCGCTCATTCATGCTCAGCCCGTGTGTTCTCTCGCGGGCAATGAGCATATCCATCCGTTGCTGAAGCAACTGGTCGTAGAGCTCGGCCAGGCTGACCCGGAATTTCTCTTCGAGCTCGTCGTCTTCAATCATATGGTCCCAGGCGGCGAGGGTTTCAAGCTGCTTGCGATATTTACTTTCGCGATATTTCTCCAGCAGCAGCCCCATGTTCATGCCCGGGCTTTCATTGCAGGCTTTTACCAGATCTAAAAATAGCTCCAGCCCTGCCACTTTACTTTCTTCCACGCCATCCAGTGCCAGTGTCGGCACCTCGGCGGACAGCCTCGGGTTTTGTACTAAAAGTCCTATCAGTATACGCATAGTTGTGACTTTTAGCCGTGGAGGCTGGTAAGACGATGTTTGTTCCGCTGTCTTCGATAACAAGCGGTCTAACTGGCTGTCATCCAGCAGCCCCAACTTATGACCGAGCTGTTGACGTAAGTATAAGCGTAACGTTTCACCCGGCACTTGACCAATAAGGGGTAATGCCAGCGTACTCAGCTTGGCCCGCCCGTCAGGGGTGCTCATGTCTACCTGTTGTAGCAGCGAATCGAACAAAAATGATGACAGTGGCATCGCCTGTTCAATACGCTGCTCAAACGCGGCTTTCCCTTCCTGGCGAATCAGCGTATCCGGGTCCTCGCCATCTGGCAGGAACATAAAACGCAATTGCCTGCCGTCATCCAGATAGGGTAGCGCGGTTTCCAGCGCTCGCCAGGCAGCGTCGCGTCCAGCACGGTCACCATCGTAACAACACACCACCTGATCGGTAGCGCGGAACAGCAACTGAATATGATCCGCTGTTGTTGAGGTTCCCAGTGAGGCGACCGCGTAATCGATGCCAAACTGTGCCAGCGCAACCACATCCATATAGCCTTCGACCACCAACAACCGTTTCAATTCCGGTTTTTTCTGTTGTGCTTCGTACAGGCCGTACAGCTGTCTACCTTTATGAAAAATCTCGGTTTCCGGCGAGTTCAGGTACTTTGGGGTGCCGTCACCCATGACCCGACCACCGAACGCAATGACCCGTCCGCGTTTATCACGGATAGGGAACATCACCCGATCGCGAAAACGATCATAAGTACGACCATTCTCGTTGGTTACCAACATACCGGCATCAGTCAGCGTCGTTTTATCGTCGCTGTTGCGCCCGAAACGCTTTAACGCGTTATCCCACCCTGGCAGCGTACATCCGATGGCGAACTGACGGATGACATCATCGCTCAAGCCTCGTCTGGCCAGATACTCTCTGGCGGGCGTACCGGCGGGTTGGTTCAGAGTATGTTGGTAAAATGCGCTTAATTGTTCCATCAGCTCGTATAAACTTTGCCGTTGATGGCGTTCGAGCTGGGTCGGACCGGTGCCTGCTTCGTAAGGGACATCCAGACCGTGCATTGCAGCCAGTTCTTCAATGCTTTCAACAAATTCCAGACGATCGTAATTCATCAGGAAATCAATGGCGTTGCCGTGGGCACCGCAACCAAAGCAATGGTAGAACTGCTTATCACCGTTTACGGTGAATGACGGGGTTTTCTCGTGGTGGAACGGGCAACACGCGTGATAATTCTTGCCCTGCTTTTTCAGTTTAACGCGCGCATCGATCAGGTCGACGATGTCGGTACGGGCTAGCAGGTCATTAATAAATACGCGGGGAATACGTCCAGCCATAAGCCCCTTATCTATATACGTTTATAAACGACAATAAGCCGCGCATTCCTTTCGGAAATGCACGGCCTTCGTATGCAACTGCTAAGTCTGCGGATTAATCACGCGGTGGAGGATAACCCTCCTAAAAATTAATACAGACGAGTGCGGCGTGCGTTTTCTCGAGCCAGCTTCTTAGCGTGACGTTTCACAGCAGATGCTTTAGCGCGTTTACGTTCAGTAGTCGGTTTTTCATAGAACTCACGACGACGAACTTCAGCCAAAACACCCGCTTTTTCGCAGGAACGCTTGAAACGACGCAGAGCAACGTCGAACGGCTCGTTTTCACGTACTTTAATTACCGGCATGTGCCTCTCACCTCAGTAAATTCGGTTTGTTGCTGGCCTTGTGCCAGCCTTTTCAAAATGGTGCGGAATTCTACTGCAACTGTGGCGCGTTTGTAAAGTCCATCAGCGATCATAAAACGCGCGATGCGGGGGTACGTGTCTGTGGGCAGGCTTATGATAGACTATGCGCCGCCTGAATCAAGCGGCCAGGTTGGTCGCGGTAAAAATGTAACCGAGAGTGAAAACAGCAATGCGCGTATTGGGTATTGAAACATCCTGCGATGAAACCGGAGTCGCGATTTATGACACGCAGGCCGGGCTGCTGGCAAATCAGCTTTATAGCCAGGTAAAACTGCATGCCGATTATGGCGGCGTGGTGCCTGAGCTGGCTTCCCGTGATCATGTCCGCAAGACCGTGCCACTGATTCAGGCGGCGTTAAAAGAAGCGGGGCTACAGCAGGGTGATATCGATGCCATCGCATACACCGCAGGCCCAGGTCTGGTCGGCGCGCTACTGGTGGGGGCGACAGTGGGACGTTCGCTGGCGTTTGCCTGGAATGTGCCCGCCATACCGGTTCATCACATGGAAGGGCACCTGCTGGCTCCCATGCTGGAAGATAACCCTCCCGCGTTTCCGTTTGTCGCACTGTTGGTCTCTGGTGGGCATACTCAGTTGATCAGCGTGACCGGTATTGGCGAATACCGTTTGCTGGGCGAATCCATTGATGATGCGGCGGGTGAAGCGTTCGATAAAACCGCCAAACTGTTGGGGCTGGATTACCCGGGGGGGCCGTTGCTGTCAAAAATGGCGCAAAATGGGCACCCCGGTCGTTTTGTCTTCCCCCGGCCCATGACGGATCGTCCCGGTCTGGATTTCAGTTTCTCAGGATTGAAGACCTTTGCCGCCAATACCATCCGTGAGAATGGCAACGATCCGCAGACACAAGCCGATATCGCACGAGCATTCGAAGATGCCGTCGTTGATACGCTGGCCATCAAGTGTCGGCGTGCGCTTGACGAGACCGGGTTCAGTCGGCTGGTGATGGCGGGCGGCGTAAGCGCTAATCGGACATTGCGCCAACGTCTGGCAGAGATCATGGCTAAACGCGGTGGTGAGGTGTTCTATGCGCGTCCTGAATTTTGTACCGATAACGGCGCGATGATTGCGTATGCGGGCGCAGTACGGTTCGCTCAGGGCGTTACCGGGGAGCTTGGCATTACTGTGCGGCCACGCTGGCCGTTGGCAGAGTTGCCGGCCTTGTGATGCGTTGCTGATATCGTCTTGTCGCCCCGAACAGATCGCGGGGCGGCGGGAAATCAGAGTTCCTGTTCAAACAGAACCAGGATGGCTTCATACAGTTGCTTGACGCTAAATCCTCTGGCAGGCGTGGTGAAAATGGTGTCATCACCCGCAATCGTGCCAAGAATACCTTCCGATTTGCCCAGTGAGTCCAGCAGGCGTGCGATTAACTGCGCCGCACCCGGGCTGGTATGAATGACGACCACGGCATCGTTGTGATCAACATCCAGCACCAGATTTTTTAGCGGGCTGGTGGTGGTTGGTACCCCTAACTCAGCGGGCAGGCAATAAACCATTTCCATTTTGGCGTTGCGGGTACGCACCGCGCCAAACTTGGTCAGCATGCGTGACACTTTCGACTGGTTGATGTTGTCGAAGCCATCGTCCTGCAATGCCTGCACGATTTCGCTCTGAGAGCTGAATTTCTCTTCTTTTAACAGCGCTTTGAACGCTTTTACCAGATCTTCTTGTTTAGGGGAGCTACGCATTCTGCACCGTGTCCGAGGAAAAGTGAAACATACCGCGATTATGCATTTAAATGAATTTTTATGCAATATGGGTGCGTATAAAACCGGATTGCGAGGAGGGGTTATCAGGCGAGAAAATGTGTAGGGCGATACTTTACCGAGACGTCAAAAAGTGTGCTCTTCATCACATAAAAGTAAAATAAATGTTATCAAAATGATGTTGTTTGGAGGCTACTTACAGGTGTAATGTAACATACCCGTTAATCAGTCGTGGGCTTATGTCGGGGCACATCACAATTGCCTGTTACTTTAATTACCTTTCAGAGATCAGGCGGATTGTTAGTTTATTATTAATCACATAGTGCGTTATCGCTGTGCACCGATCTACTTGCAGCGGACCTATGTAGTGCCCCTCTGAAAGCAGGTCTGGTGCCTGGCTTGTCTCGCGAGCATAAAACGTTTTTAACTAAACGCATCCACGGTAATTTTACTTAACATAATAAGGAGTTTAGGATGAAAGTTGCAGTTCTCGGAGCCGCAGGTGGTATTGGTCAAGCCCTTGCTCTTCTCCTCAAAACCCAGCTTCCTTCAGGTTCAGAGCTCTCACTTTATGATATTGCTCCGGTTACACCGGGCGTGGCGGTTGATCTGAGCCACATTCCTACCGACGTGAAAATCAAAGGTTTCAGTGGTGAAGATGCGACTCCGGCTCTGGAAGGCGCGGATATCGTGCTGATGTCTGCCGGGGTTGCCCGTAAGCCGGGAATGGATCGTTCCGATCTGTTTAACGTTAACGCGGGCATTGTGCGTAACCTGGTTTCTCAGGTTGCCAGCACCTGCCCTAAAGCCTGTATCGGTATCATTACCAACCCGGTCAATACGACGGTGGCGATTGCGGCTGAAGTCCTGAAACAAGCGGGCGTCTATGACAAAAATAAATTGTTCGGTGTCACGACGCTGGACATTATCCGCTCAAATACTTTCGTGGCTGAACTGAAAGGCAAACAGCCGCAGGATATTGAAGTACCGGTTATCGGTGGTCACTCCGGCGTGACCATTCTGCCGTTGCTGTCTCAGATTCCGGGCGTAAGCTTCACTGAGCAGGAAGTGGCTGACCTGACCAAGCGTATTCAGAATGCCGGTACTGAAGTGGTTGAAGCAAAAGCTGGTGGCGGGTCTGCAACTTTGTCCATGGGTCAGGCTGCAGCTCGCTTTGGTTTGTCTCTGGTACGTGCTCTGCAGGGTGAAAGCGGTGTGGTTGAATGTGCTTATGTTGAAGGTGATGGCAAACATGCCCGCTTCTTCGCACAACCGCTGTTGCTGGGCAAAAACGGTGTGGCTGAGCGTAAAGAGATTGGTACGCTGAGCGCATTTGAACAACAGGCTCTGGTCAGCATGCTGGATACCCTGAAACAGGATATCGCGCTGGGCGAAGAGTTCATCAACAAGAAATAATCACGATTGTGATTACCTGTGTTGCTGATAAGGCCGGAGTGTATGCTCCGGCCTTTCTTTTTTTGGCAGCATTATTCGGGTTGTGGATCGGATGGAGGACGGATCAGTTTTTTGCGGTCGAGTAATTCTTGCGTTTGTGGATCGTAATAGCGGCTGGGCCATATTTCCGACGGATGAATCCCCAGCGCATCGGCTATTAGCCATTCACCCTTTGGCCATGGACGGGATAGGGCATTAGCCAGTGTGGAAGAGCTCAAGCCGGCACCGCGCGATACTGCAGCAAGTGTTGTCCCTTTCTTTCTCAATGCTGCGATAATATCGGCAGGATGCCAGTCATTTTTCCTTGAATTCATAATCCTTCCCTTATTGCTATTAAGACGACAGCGTATTAATGGTATAACTAACAGCTAATGGTTAATGGTTTTGCTAACCTCAAGCCATTATTTGGAAATAATATAGCACCAATTTCCTTAATATTTCCAAATTAATTTCCAAATGGATCTGAATAGGTAACGTGTATCACTATCGGGATGAAAAGGACATGAAAAAAGAGTGGTTTGCGACCAGCGAATTGGTTGGTATTGGCGGACTCCCTAAATCACGGCAAGGATTGAATAAGCGAGCCCGAGAAGATGGTTGGGAAAAGCGTCGCCGTAAAGGTGTACAAGGACGTGGGGTAGAATATTCTATCCATAGCTTACCTCAGTCTGTTCAGCAAACGCTGCTACTGCAGGAAACGTCAGGTGAATATGCGGCAAAACCATCAGACATGCTGTCAGTCTGGATTCAAATTTACCACCAGTTGTCGGTCCCTGAACGGGAAAAATTGGTGGCGCATATCATGCGCGAAGGGGTGTCTTCTACGTTGAAGCAGTTAGGTCTGGCTAATACGTTAAGCGCAACTTTGATAAAAGATTTTTCTGATTAAATCTCTCAGCCATTCCCAGTTGCTTTCTTATTGTGGAATGGCTTTCTCTTATTTCCCTACGGTTTCTCCAGTTTATTTCTTTCAGTGGAACTTTCACCGACACCACTACTCCTGCCTTTAACGCTATTGCGTTAGTGATTTGAATAAAATTAGTCTATTATATGGAAACGTAATCGGGTTTTTAGTCGCCTGGTTATGTATTCGTATCAGGAATGAGATGAAAGGGAGAGATTAGGATGGAAAAAACATGGTTTACGACGAATGAATTATTGGGCGTGGCAGGGTTGCCGAAATCGCGTCAGGGGCTGAATAAAAAAGCCAAGGATCATGGCTGGGAAAGACGACGTCGCAAAGGCGTTCAGGGTAAAGGTGTTGAATACGCTATCTGGAGCTTACCGGAAGAAGTCAAAGCAACATTGATGAGCGCGACGTTGATGGGGACGACGCTGATGCGTGAAACCTCGCCCGATTATGTCTCGGCAGCATTGGACGGTGCTCAGGAATACACCTGGATTCAAATTTATCATCAACTGTCGGCAGAAGAACGTACCCGGTTAATTGGGCACATTCTGCGTGAAGGGGCGATGAGTGTGCTGGCCCGTTTGGAAAACGGGCCGCATAAATGCAAAAACCAGGACTGTGTAAATAAAGAAGAGTGATTTAGAAGTCGCGCTGCACTGCAAGGTGGGCCAGCCCTTCAAGCGCAGTGCGAAAATCACTGGCAGGCAGGCACTGAATCGCGGTGATGGCTTTATCGGCTTCTTCCTCGGCTCTTTGGCGCGTATAGGCGAGAGAGCCACAAGATTGCATGGCAGCTAATACCGGTTCCAGTAAATGTCGGCCGTTGCCTTGCTCAATCGCCTGGCGAATCATGGTGCGCTGCTCATCATTACCGTGGTGCATGGCATGCAGCAACGGTAACGTGGGTTTGCCTTCGTTCAGGTCATCACCGGTATTTTTCCCCAGTGTTTTGCCGTCGGCGCTGTAGTCGAGCAAATCGTCAATCAATTGGAATGCGGTGCCAAGGTAGCGGCCGTATTCTTGTAACGCCATTTCCTGCTCGCTGCTGGCGTCCGACAAAATAGCGGAAGATTGCGCGGCTGCTTCGAATAACCGGGCCGTTTTGCTGTAAATCACCCGCATATAACTGTCTTCGGTGATGTCCGGGTCATTGCAGTTCATGAGCTGGAGTACTTCGCCTTCCGCAATGACGTTAACGGCGTCAGACATGACTGACATAACGCGTAGCGAAGCCAGGCTGGTCATCATTTGAAACGCGCGGGTATAGATGAAATCGCCGACCAACACGCTGGCGGCATTACCGAACGCCGCGTTCGCCGTGGCTTTTCCGCGGCGCATATCACTTTCGTCGACAACGTCATCATGGAGAAGCGTGGCGGTGTGGATAAATTCAATCAGCGCAGCAACGGTAATGTGCTTGTCACCCTGGTAATTCAGCGCTCTGGCGGCAAGTACCGCTATCATGGGACGGATGCGCTTGCCGCCACCGCCGATGATGTAATTTCCTAACTGATTGATCAGGACAACATCGGAGTTGAGCTGATCCAGTATGGTCTGGTTGACGGCGGCCATATCCTGTGCGCTTAACGCTGTGATTTGCTCTAAGTTCATTGTTTCTGCCAGCTGATTGCTTCTGTTTCTGCCGTGAAAATACTGCTGATATCGGCACCGAAAAGGGAACGTTAGGCCCGATTGTACTTGAAAAACGGCATAGATAAACGGCAGTTCATGGGTTGTATCCTTTTTCTTCACATTGATTGATTCTGCGCTTGTCATCAGTAGGTTTTTTGCGTAGAATTCGCGCCCTATTGTGAATATTTATAGCGCGCTTCACATCTTTCAAAGAAGCACGCGGAAAGCGGAGTTTTATATGTACGCAGTTTTCCAAAGTGGTGGTAAACAACACCGAGTAAGCGAAGGCCAGACCGTTCGCTTGGAAAAGCTGGACATCGCAACCGGTGAAGCTGTTGAGTTTGACCAGGTTCTGATGGTTGCCAATGGTGAAGATGTCAAAATCGGCGTTCCTTTCGTCGACGGCGGCAAAATCAAGGCTGAAGTTGTTGCTCACGGCCGTGGCGAGAAAGTTAAAATCGTTAAGTTTCGTCGCCGTAAACACTACCGTAAGCAGGCTGGCCACCGTCAGTGGTTCACTGACGTGAAAATCACCGGCATCAGCGCTTAAGTTTTAGGAGAGCGGATTAATGGCACACAAAAAAGCTGGCGGTTCTACTCGTAACGGCCGCGACTCAGAAAGCAAACGTCTTGGCGTAAAACGCTTTGGCGGTGAATCAGTTCTGGCTGGCAGCATCATCGTTCGTCAGCGTGGCACCAAGTTCCACGCCGGCAGCAACGTAGGTTGCGGCAAAGACCACACCCTGTTTGCACTGTCTGACGGTAAAGTCAAATTTGAAGTTAAAGGCCCGAACAACCGTAAATACATCAGCATCGTTGCTGAGTAATTTTCCGGTATCAGGTTGAATCATAAAGCCCCGCACTTGTTGCGGGGCTTTTTACATTTAGATGTACGATAAAAACGCTGCACGTTAACGACATCAATAAAAAGAACAGGTGATGTGATGAAACAGAATGCTGGCATCGGGTTTTGTCTGGCGCTGACCACCGCCGTATGCTGGGGGGCGCTGCCAATCGCGATGAAACAGGTTCTGGCGACGATGGAGCCTTACACCATCGTCTGGTATCGGTTTCTGATTGCGTCCGTCGGATTGGGCATTTTCTTGTACAGCAAAGGCTCGTTGCCACAGCTTCGGGCGTTCGATCATCAACGTTGGTGGATTTTGCTGCTGATAGCAACAGGAGGACTGTTGGGCAACTTCGTATTGTTCAGCTCTTCGTTGCAATATCTGAGTCCTACTGCGTCACAGGTGATCGGGCAATTGTCTACGGTAGGCTTGATGGTCGCCAGCGTCGTTATTCTGAAAGAGAAGATGCGCGTCAACCAGGTCATCGGTGCCGGAATATTGATCTGTGGATTGTTGATGTTTTTCAACAACAGTCTGATGGAGTTGTTTACTCGCCTGACGGATTACACCTTCGGGATATTACTGGGCGTGGCGGCTGCTGCCGTGTGGGTTGCGTATGGCGTGGCACAAAAGGTATTGCTGCGACGTCTGACTTCGCAGCAACTGCTTTTTCTGCTCTATGCACTCTGCGTGTTGTTTATCACACCGTGGGCGAAGCCGGGCACTCTGTTTCAGTTAACCGGCTGGCAATTAGCTTGCCTGGTGTTTTGCGGTGCGAATACGCTGGTTGGTTACGGTGCACTGGCGGAAGCCATGGCTCGCTGGCAAGCCGCACAGGTGAGTACCATTATTACGCTGACGCCGCTGTTTACGCTGTTTTTCTCGGATCTGTTGTCATTGGCCTGGCCATCGGTATTTGCTGCGCCATCGCTTAACCTGCTGGGATACGTCGGCGCGTTTGTCGTTGTGGCAGGGGCGATGTTTGCCGCGATCGGGCATCATGTGATCGCAGCAAGGCGTTCCAAATACCCACGGGTGTGAGGCCGCTGTGGTAAGGCATGTTTAAGGCCATGACGAAGCTGATGTGGACTGATTATTTTTAATACAGGTGAAATCCTTTCGCCAAGCAGGTACAATCAGCGCCCTTTTATCGAAACAGTTCTGATGCGTCGGTTTTTCAGTGGCAGGTGACATACTGTGGTTATCTGTCATCAACCCAATTCGTTGAGCCAAAGAGAACCAATAAATTATTCAAACGCGTCGGTCATTCTCTATTGGTTTTTTGCGGAGATAGTTCATGAAGTTTGTAGATGAAGCCACTATTTTGGTTGTGGCGGGTGACGGTGGCAACGGCTGTGTCAGCTTCCGCCGTGAAAAATATATTCCAAACGGTGGGCCTGATGGTGGTGATGGCGGCGACGGCGGTGATGTCTACCTGCTGGCGGATGAAAACCTCAATACCCTGATTGACTATCGTTTTGAGAAAAGTTTCCGCGCAGAACGTGGTCAGAACGGCCAGAGTCGTGACTGTACTGGTAAGCGCGGTAAAGACATCACCATCAAGGTGCCGGTTGGTACGCGTGTGTTGGATAAAAGCACAGGCGAAGTGCTGGGCGATATGACCCGTAATCAGCAGAAATTGATGGTCGCGAAAGGCGGATGGCACGGGCTGGGTAACTCCCGCTTTAAATCTTCCGTCAACCGCGCGCCTCGCCAGAAAACCAATGGTACGCCGGGTGAAGAACGTGAGTTGCTGCTGGAGTTGCTGTTGCTGGCGGATGTTGGCATGCTGGGGTTACCGAATGCGGGCAAGTCGACCTTTATCCGTGCGGTGTCGGCGGCCAAACCGAAGGTAGCCGATTATCCGTTTACAACGCTGGTGCCGAGTCTGGGCGTTGTGCGTATGGATAGCGAGAAAAGCTTTGTCGTGGCGGATATCCCTGGGCTTATCGAAGGGGCATCTGAAGGTGCCGGGCTTGGGATCCGTTTCCTGAAACATCTGGAGCGTTGTCGTGTGCTATTGCACCTGATCGATCTGGCACCGATCGATGAATCTGATCCGATCGAAAATGCCAAAGTGATCGTCAATGAGTTGCAGCAATACAGCGCATCTCTGGCGGAAAAACCGCGCTGGCTGGTATTTAACAAAGTCGACTTGCTGGAGAAAAGCGAGGCGGAAAGCCGTGCGAAGGCAATTGCCACAGCGCTGGGCTGGGAAGGCAAATATTATCTGATTTCGGCGGCTAACCGTGAAGGGGTGAATGCCCTGTGCTGGGATGTGATGAACTTCCTGGAGACTCAGCCGAAAGCAATGGCTGAAGTCGAAAGCAAGGCACCTGAAAAAGTCGATTTCATGTGGGATGACTATCACCGTGAGCAGTTGGAAGCGGCTCAGGCAGAAGCGGAAGAAGAGTGGGATGACGACTGGGATGAGGATGACGACGAAGGCGTCGAAATCGTTTATCAGCGTTAATGCCGCGACGACCATCAGGTCGGTAGTCGAAAGATTTGCTTGTTAGTTGTACATGTTTCCCCTATCTGCATACCGCAGATAGGGGATTTTTTTGTCTGGTTAATTGTTTTGGTTGATGTCTTTGTAAAGACGACTTTCAAAACGGACCAGCGGAATGCGTCGCTCTTTTTGATCTTCCGGTGGTACGGCATAACCAGAGAGATACTGCACGAAAGCCATGCGTTGACCACTGGCGGTGGTAATAAACCCTGCCAGATTGTATACGCCCTGAAGAGAACCGGTTTTGGCTGAGACTTTGCCATCAAGCCCGGCTTCGTGCAGGCCTGCCCGATAGCGTAATGTGCCGTCATAACCGGCCAGCGGCAGCATCTTGATGTAATTCAGCTCATTATCGTGTTGGGCGATGTATTGCAGTACTTGCATCATGGTCGCTGGGGCGATCAGGTTATGTCGGGAGAGTCCCGAGCCATCAACGATAATGGTGTTGCCAAGATCAATACCCGCTTTCTGACGCAGGATTTGGCGTACGGCATCGGCCCCGGCTCGCCAGGTGCCGGGCACTTTGAAGCGCTCATGCCCTATGGTGCGAAATACGGTATCGGCAATCATGTTGTCCGATTTTTTCAGCATAGTCGTCAGCAGGTCATGCAGCGGTTCGGATTCGGTCTGCGCCAGTACTGTGCCGGGTGCACCCGGTAATGTCTGGCGTCGCAGGTTTCCATCGACGCGGATATCAGCCTGTTCCAGCTCGTCTTTTACGATGGCTCCGGCATAGCTGGCACCATCCTGAATCGCAAACGCCAGCGGTAAGGGTTCCGCCCGTTGTGTCAGGCAACCGGTGAGGGTGTATCGGTTGAGTTCGCCCGGTACGACATCCAGCTCGCAATACTGGGCGTCAGGCGAGCCTTTTGGCAGTGTGCGTACTTCACTGAACATGTGCACCGGATAATAGGATGCCACCCGGATAAATGCGTTGTCACCGGCTTTGGGCGCGCTATAAAGCGAAATAGAGAAGCAGTTTTTATCGACAATAGCTGCGGCAGGCGGCGCACTGAAGCATTGGGTCAGGTCGTTCCAGGGCCAGCCGGGGGCTTTATCGTGGCTGGCGAACACGGATGTGTCGATAAAGACGTCACCACTGATTTCCCGGACACCTTGCTTTTTCAGTTCCTGTACCATATTGCGAATCTGCTGACGTTTCAGTGAAGGATCACCGCTAAAGCGTACTGTCAGATTGCCGCGTAATACCCCGCCGGTAAGCGCACCGTTGCTTTCTATCGTCGTGACGAAACGGTAATTCGGCCCCAACTGCAACAATGCTGCCAGCGCAGTAATAACCTTCTGCGTACTGGCAGGTAACGCCATCTGTTGGCTGTGGTAATCGAGCGTTGGCGTCGTGGCACCGATTTTTTGCACCACCAGCGCCAGATTGGCCCCATCTGGCAGGTATTTGGTGTACTCATCCATGGCGGCGGCGTTGGCATGCAGGGCAACTGCGCAGGTAAAACCGGTCAGAATCGATAAAAAACGCATAATCTCAATCAAGTACAGGGTAACGTGGTGGTCATACTACGGCGCATCAAGGGATAAAGTAAACGATGACCCTGGTGGAACTCTGGGGTAAAATGCGTATCAAAATGCAAAAACGCGTCTGGCCTGGAAGTCATGTTCCGGGCGAGGCGGTTTTTGTTTAAATTGTCAGGTGCACTGGCATGGAAACATTCCGTCGCAGGTGATTTTATCGCGTCAGGATGACGGTAACGTGAGCCGTACGGATTTTTTTAGAGGTAGTGACGATATGAAACAATTTCCGATGACGTTGCGTGGTGCTGAAAAGTTACGCGAAGAGCTGGACTTCCTGAAGTCGGTGCGTCGGCCTGAAATTATCGCAGCGATCGCTGAAGCGCGTGAACATGGCGATTTGAAGGAAAACGCGGAATACCATGCGGCTCGTGAGCAGCAAGGGTTCTGTGAAGGCCGGATTCAGGAAATTGAAGCCAAGCTGTCTAATGCTCAGGTCATCGATGTCACCAAAATGGCGGCCAATGGTCGCGTTATCTTTGGTGCGACGGTGACGGTCATGAACCTGGATACGGAAGAAGAGCAGACTTACCGTATCGTGGGTGACGATGAGGCTGACTTCAAGCAGAACCTGATTTCTGTGAATTCGCCGATTGCCCGTGGCCTGATTGGCAAAGAAGAAGATGATGTGGTGACGATCAGCACGCCGGGTGGCGTGGTGGAGTACGAAATTCTGAAGGTTGAATACCTCTGATAATGGCGAGCAAACAAGACGCCAGTCTGGATTGTAAAGAAAGGAAAAAGGCCGATATCGGCCTTTTTTCTCACCAGCGGGTCATGGAACCTTGCGGTGAAACAAGGTAACCTGAACCGAAAATGTTAACGAGGCAACACAATCTTGCGCTCTTTTGACGCACGATAGAGCACCAGAGTGTGGCCGATAACCTGAACGTTGCTGGCACCGGTTTCACGCAGAATGGCATCGACAATCAACCCTTTGGTTTCACGATCTTCGGTAGCGATTTTCACCTTGATCAGTTCGTGATGCTCCAGAGCCTGTTCGATTTCAGCCAGTACACCTTCGGTGAGGCCGTTGTTGCCCAGCATGACGACTGGCTTTAGCGGATGAGCCAAGCCTTTCAGGTGCTGTTTTTGTTTGTTACTCAGATTCATTGTCTTTTTTGCTTAGGTTAGGATTGAAAGCGGACCATTCTACCGCCATCTGATGATTATCACCAATCCGGCTATACTGATTGGCTATCGTTGAGCGCTGTTGTCCGCTGCTGGCATCTTAATTAACACTAGTTAGAAAAATCATAGTTGGAAAATCGATGGCTAACAAAAAGCGTTCTGCAAGTTCCAGTCGCTGGTTGCAGGAACACTTTAGCGATAAATATGTACAGCAGGCGCAGAAAAAGGGGCTTCGCTCGCGTGCTTGGTTTAAACTTGATGAAATACAGCAAACGGACAAGCTGTTTAAACCCGGTATGACTGTGGTAGATCTGGGGGCGGCACCAGGCGGATGGTCGCAATATGTCGTCAGCCAGATTGGCGGAAAAGGGCGCATTATCGCGTGTGATCTTTTACCGATGGATCCTATTGTTGGAGTCGATTTCCTTCAAGGGGACTTTCGTGATGAATTAGTGCTCAAAACCCTGCTGGAGCGGGTTGGGGACGAAAAGGTTCAGGTGGTGATGTCTGACATGGCCCCGAACATGAGCGGTACGCCGGCGGTAGATATTCCCCGGGCGATGTATCTGGTTGAACTTGCACTGGATATGTGTCGGGATATATTAGCGCCAGGTGGGAGTTTCGTAGTGAAAGTATTTCAGGGCGTGGGCTTCGATGAGTACCTGCGCGAGATTCGCTCCCTGTTTACGACGGTAAAGATTCGTAAGCCAGATGCCTCCCGAGCCCGGTCCCGTGAGGTGTACATTGTAGCGACAGGCCGTAAACTATAGTACCCTGACGCTATTCTTTAACACAGTTGTAATATGAGGTTAATCCCTTGAGTGACATGGCGAAAAACCTGATTCTCTGGTTGGTCATCGCAGTTGTGCTGATGTCCGTATTCCAGAGCTTTGGGCCCAGCGAGTCGAATGGCCGTAGGGTGGATTATTCAACCTTTTTGACTGAAGTGAATCAGGATCAGGTCCGTGAGGCGCGCATCAATGGGCGCGAGATCAATGTTGTCAAAAAAGACAGCAGCCGTTACACCACGTATATCCCTGTCAACGATCCTAAACTGCTGGATAACCTTCTGACCAAAAACGTAAAAGTTGTTGGTGAGCCGCCGGAAGAACCGAGCCTGTTGGCGTCGATCTTCATCTCCTGGTTCCCCATGCTGTTGCTGATTGGCGTCTGGATTTTCTTTATGCGCCAGATGCAGGGCGGGGGTGGCAAAGGTGCCATGTCGTTCGGTAAAAGCAAGGCACGGATGCTGACTGAAGATCAGATTAAAACCACGTTCGCCGATGTCGCGGGCTGTGATGAAGCCAAAGAAGAAGTCGCCGAGCTGGTTGAATATTTGCGCGAACCAAGCCGTTTTCAAAAGCTGGGCGGTAAAATTCCGAAAGGCGTACTGATGGTTGGCCCGCCAGGGACCGGTAAAACCTTGCTGGCGAAAGCCATTGCGGGTGAAGCCAAGGTACCGTTTTTCACCATTTCGGGTTCCGATTTTGTGGAAATGTTTGTCGGTGTCGGTGCCTCGCGCGTAAGAGACATGTTCGAACAGGCTAAGAAAGCTGCGCCTTGTATCATCTTTATTGATGAAATTGACGCCGTCGGCCGTCAGCGTGGTGCAGGTCTCGGCGGTGGTCACGATGAACGTGAACAAACGCTGAACCAGATGCTGGTTGAGATGGACGGTTTCGAAGGTAACGAAGGTATTATCGTTATTGCCGCTACTAACCGTCCTGACGTTCTGGACCCGGCGTTGTTGCGTCCCGGTCGTTTTGACCGTCAGGTTGTGGTTGGTTTGCCTGATGTACGTGGCCGTGAACAGATTCTGAAGGTTCATATGCGTCGAGTGCCGCTGTCACCGGACATTGATGCTTCCGTTATTGCTCGCGGTACGCCAGGTTTCTCCGGTGCCGATTTGGCCAACCTGGTCAACGAGGCCGCATTGTTTGCCGCTCGTGGCAATCGTCGTGTGGTCTCTATGGTGGAATTCGAAAAGGCCAAGGACAAAATCATGATGGGGGCGGAACGTCGCTCTATGGTCATGACCGAGGCGCAAAAAGAATCCACAGCGTATCACGAAGCTGGGCATGCCATTATCGGGCGTCTGGTGCCTGAGCATGATCCGGTACACAAAGTGACAATTATCCCGCGTGGTCGTGCACTAGGGGTGACGTTCTTCCTGCCTGAAGGCGATGCTATCAGTGCCAGCCGTCAGAAGCTGGAAAGTCAGATTTCTACGCTGTACGGCGGTCGTCTGGCTGAAGAGATCATCTATGGGCCGGAACATGTTTCTACCGGTGCGTCCAACGATATTAAAGTGGCGACGTCTATTGCACGTAACATGGTAACGCAGTGGGGCTTCTCGGAAAAACTGGGGCCGTTACTGTACGCGGAAGAGGAAGGTGAAGTGTTCCTCGGCCGTTCTGTTGCTAAAGCCAAGCACATGTCGGATGAAACCGCACGCATCATCGATCAGGAAGTGAAGGCGTTGATCGAACGTAACTATCAGCGTGCCCGTGAGTTGCTGATGGCGAATATGGACGTTCTGCACTCAATGAAAGACGCATTGATGAAGTATGAAACTATCGATGCGCCGCAAATTGACGATCTGATGTCTCGCAAGGATGTTCGTCCTCCGGCTGGTTGGGAAGATTCGACACCGGGTAATAACTCTTCCTCGTCTGATAATGGCGGAACACCTAAAGCGCCGACAACAGCGGATGAACCCCATGCCCCAACGTCGGGCAATACGATGTCTGGGCCGTTGAACGACAAGTAAGACAAATATGGTGTGACAGTCCTCATCTGGGCTGCCAATCCCCTCAAACCCCGGCTTGCCGGGGTTTTTTACTCCAGAAGGGCGCACTGACCAAACGCACTGAGATACAGAACATGAAATTGAACGCGCGCGGATTAACGCTAGATCTCTCCTGTCCCCAGGTTATGGGGATCCTGAATGTCACCCCTGATTCCTTTTCTGATGGTGGTAAGCACAATACCCTCAACGCTGCATTGATACATGCTGAACAGATGATCTCTGCGGGTGCGACTTTCATCGATGTTGGTGGTGAATCTACCCGGCCTGGTGCTGATGAAGTCAGCACGCAAGAAGAGTTGGAACGCGTTGTTCCGGTGGTGGAAGCGTTGGCACAACGTTTTGAAACCTGGATTTCAGTCGATACGTCTAAACCGGAAGTGATCACCGCCAGTGCGCAGGCAGGTGCCCATCTGATTAATGACATTCGCGCTCTCAGAGAACCAGGGGCGCTGGAGGCTGCGGTAGCAACAGGTTTACCCGTCTGCCTGATGCATATGCAGGGATTACCCAAAACCATGCAACACACCCCGCATTATGATGATGTCGTGGGTGAGGTTATGGCATTTTTTGAGCATCATATTGCCCGCTGTACCGCTGCTGGTATGCCACGCGAGCAGTTATTGCTGGACCCCGGGTTCGGGTTTGGCAAGAATTTGCAGCATAATTATCGGCTGCTGGGACGTCTGGAAGACTTACACCAATTTGGCTTACCGCTATTAGTTGGCATGTCCAGAAAGACCATGATTGGGCAACTGCTGGGCGTCCCGCCGCTTGAGCGGGTTTACGGGAGTGTGGCGTGTGCAGTGATTGCTGCCATGAAAGGAGCCCATATTATCCGCGTCCATGATGTGAAAGCGACGGTGGATGCGATACGTGTAGTCGAAGCAACTCTATCAGCGAAGGAATAACAACAAATATGAGTAGCCGCAAATATTTTGGCACTGATGGTATTCGGGGCAAAGTGGGCGATCTGCCGATTACACCTGATTTCGTACTGAAATTAGGTTGGGCAGCCGGTAAAGTACTGGCACGCCACGGTTCCAGAAAGATCATTATCGGCAAGGATACCCGTATCTCGGGTTATATGCTGGAGTCTGCGCTCGAAGCAGGTTTGGCTGCCGCAGGGCTGTCAGCATCGTTCACCGGCCCGATGCCAACCCCGGCGGTGGCGTATCTTACCCGGACTTTCCGTGCAGAGGCTGGCATCGTTATTTCAGCGTCTCATAACCCCTACTACGATAACGGCATCAAATTCTTTTCGATTGACGGCACTAAATTGCCGGATGAAGTTGAAGAGGCGATCGAAGCGGAAATGGAAAAACCGCTGACTTGCGTGGAATCAGCCGAATTGGGCCGGGCAAGCCGTATTGTCGATGCCGCTGGGCGTTACATTGAGTTCTGCAAAAGTACGTTTCCGAGTGAGCTGAGTCTTAATGGCCTCAAAATCGTGGTGGATTGTGCGAATGGCGCGACCTATCACATTGCACCCAGCGTATTGCGCGAGTTAGGTGCCAAGGTGATCGCGATTGGGTGTGAGCCTGATGGGGTGAACATCAATGAACAGTGTGGCGCGACCGATGTGACCCAACTTCAGGAACGCGTACTGTCTGAAAAGGCTGATGTGGGCCTGGCGTTTGATGGTGACGGTGATCGTCTGATTATGGTTGATCACCAGGGTAACAAAGTGGATGGCGACCAGATCCTGTATATCATCGCGCGTGAAGCGTTGCGTCAGGGCCAGCTCCGTGGTGGTGCGGTTGGCACGCTGATGAGTAACATGGGGCTTGAAGTCGCGCTAAAACAGCTTGGTGTGCCGTTTGCCCGCGCTAAAGTGGGTGACCGCTATGTTCTGGAACTGATGCAGTCAAAAGGCTGGCGGCTGGGGGCGGAGAATTCAGGCCACGTTATCCTGCTGGATAAAACGACGACGGGTGATGGCGTTATCGCAGGCTTGCAGGTGCTGACGGCGATGGTTCGCAACCACATGAGCTTGCATGACCTGTGCAGCGGTATGAAACTCTTCCCGCAAATACTGGTGAATGTTCACTTTTCCGGTGAGGGTGACCCGTTGGAAAGCGATGCGGTGAAACAGGCGACCCAGGATGTGGAAGCACAGCTGGCCGGTCGTGGTCGGGTGTTGCTGCGTAAATCGGGTACAGAACCGCTAATCCGTGTGATGGTGGAAGGGGAAGATGAGGCGACCGTGACACAGATGGCAAACCACATTGCGGATGCAGTAAAAGCCGCAGGCTAAACGGCAACACAGCGGACTGAAACAGTGGCAAGGGGCTGAGACTCTTGCCACCACGCCGACAAATGTGTGAACCACTGAGTAATCAGTATTTTCCGGTCTTTTTTCCCGATGCGCTGTTTTTTTCCTCAATCGGTTAATGGGCACCAAATTACCCTTGCGTACATCCGAGGCTTTAGTTAGTATTCAGACCCGCTTTATAGGGGATGTAACACATCCTATTGCGGATAGTCGCGGGTGAACCGCAAGAATTAGCGATGCCTTGCCGAATGGTGGGGATACATAACGGGTACAACTATGTACGAAGCTCTTCTGATAATTTTCCTGCTGGTAGCGATTGGCCTTGTTGGTCTTATCATGCTGCAGCAAGGTAAAGGTGCAGATATGGGAGCGTCGTTCGGAGCAGGTGCTTCCGCTACGCTGTTTGGTTCTAGCGGTTCCGGCAATTTCATGACCCGAATGACGGCGCTGTTTGCCACGCTGTTTTTCGTACTCAGTCTGATTCTGGGCAACATGAGTTCTGACCACAGCAAAAAAAGCAGTGGCTGGGATAACCTGAGTCAGCCGGCTGCTGCTGAGAAAGCAGACCAGCCTAAAGCACCAGCTGCACCGTCGAGCGATATTCCTAAATAATCGCAGACGCTTCATCAACAAAAATGTTGATGATAAAAACAAATTGTGATGCCGAGGTGGTGGAATTGGTAGACACGCTACCTTGAGGTGGTAGTGCCCGATTGGGCTTACGGGTTCAAGTCCCGTCCTCGGTACCAATCCTATAGATAACTTGCATTTTCGCGGTTGTCAGCGTAGTATTTGCCACGTTTTCGGACGCGGGGTGGAGCAGCTTGGTAGCTCGTCGGGCTCATAACCCGAAGGTCGTCGGTTCAAATCCGGCCCCCGCAACCACTTAACTTCCCAGAAAAGTTTTTTTTCAAATAAACTGTTTTGCATCAAGCGTACTGTTTACGGTGAATTTTGAAAGAATACTTGATGGTAGTTATACCGCAGCAGTTTGCGGTAAATAGGGTCCAGTTGCATAAAGCCCCGATATATCGGGGTTTTTTGTTATCTGACAGCAGAATTACTGGGCTATTAAGCCCTTTTTTTATGTCTTGGGGGTGGGCTTGTCCACATTAGAACAAAAGTTAACAGAGATGATTTCGGCACCTGTTGAAGCCCTTGGCTATGAGCTGGTGGGCATTGAGTTCATCCGGGGACGCCAGTCGACACTGCGTATCTATATTGATAGTGAAGATGGTATCACTGTTGATGATTGTGCTGATGTTAGCCACCAGGTCAGTGCGGTATTGGATGTTGAGGATCCCATATCCGTTGCCTATAACCTGGAAGTGTCGTCACCGGGCCTGGACCGGCCGCTTTTTACTGCTGCACATTACGCGCATTTTGTGGGTGAAGAAGTGAGTCTGGTACTGCGCATGGCGGTTCAGAATCGCCGCAAGTGGCAAGGTATTATCAAGTCCGTCGAAGGTGAGATGATTACCGTAACAGTGGAAGGCAAAGATGAAGTGTTCGCGCTGAGCAATATCCAGAAGGCGAACCTGGTACCCCACTTTTAAAGTTTGGATGAGGCAACTAGGATGAATAAAGAGATTCTGGCTGTTGTTGAAGCGGTTTCCAATGAAAAAGCCGTGCCGCGCGAAAAGATTTTTGAAGCGCTGGAGACTGCACTGGCGACAGCGACCAAGAAAAAATACGAGCAGGAAATTGATGTTCGTGTTTGCATCGACCGTAAAACCGGCGATTTCGATACTTTCCGCCGCTGGCTGGTTGTCAACGAAGTAACCCAGCCAACACGTGAAATCACTCTGGAAGCGGCGCAATTCGAAGAGCCGAGTATTGATCTGGGTGGTTACATCGAAGATCAGATCGAATCCGTGACTTTCGACCGCATCACCACGCAAACCGCTAAGCAAGTTATCGTACAGAAAGTGCGTGAAGCTGAGCGTGCGATGGTGGTTGATCAGTTCCGCGAGCAGGAAGGCGAAATTGTTACCGGTGTAGTGAAGAAAGTGAACCGCGATAACATCACGCTGGATTTGGGGAGTAATGCCGAAGCAGTGATCGGCCGTGAAGATATGCTGCCGCGTGAAAATTTCCGCCCAGGTGACCGTATTCGCGGTGTATTGTACGCCGTTCGTCCGGAAGCGCGTGGCGCGCAGTTGTTTGTGAGCCGTTCCCGCCCTGAAATGCTGATTGAACTGTTTCGCATTGAAGTGCCGGAAATCGGTGAAGAAGTCATTGAAATCAAAGCCGCTGCCCGCGATCCAGGTTCCCGCGCTAAAATCGCGGTTAAAACCAACGACAAGCGTATCGACCCGGTCGGTGCGTGCGTGGGGATGCGTGGTGCACGCGTTCAGGCAGTATCCAGCGAACTGGGCGGCGAGCGTATCGACATCGTCCTGTGGGATGACAATCCGGCACAGTTCGTGATTAATGCCATGGCACCGGCTGATGTGGCATCCATCGTGGTTGATGAAGATAAACACACCATGGATATCGCGGTTGAGGCGGGTAACCTGGCTCAGGCCATCGGCCGTAACGGTCAGAACGTGCGTCTGGCTTCCCAACTGAGTGGCTGGGAGCTGAACGTGATGACCATTGAGGACTTGCAGGCTAAACATCAGGCCGAAGCCCATGCTGCTATCGATATTTTCACCAAACATCTGGATATCGACGAAGAGTTCGCTACTGCGCTGGTTGAAGAAGGCTTTTCTTCACTAGAAGAGCTGGCTTATGTCCCCATCCATGAGTTGCAGGAAATCGATGGTTTGGATGAAGAAACCATCGAGGCATTGCGTGAGCGTGCGAAAGCGGCGCTGACCACACTGGCTCTGGCGAATGAAGAGAACCGTGGCAACGGTCAGCCGGCAGAAGATTTGCTCAATTTATCTGGTCTGTCACGTGAGCTGGCGTTTAAACTAGCAGCTCACGGTGTTTGCACGCTGGAAGATCTTGCTGAGCAGGGCGTCGATGACCTGGCAGATATCGAAGGGCTTAATGAAGAACAAGCCGGTGAGCTGATTATGGCTGCACGTAATATCTGTTGGTTTGGTGGCAGTAACGAATAACGAACTGTAGCAGGAAAGGAACAGCATGACAGATGTAACCCTGAAATCACTGGCCGCAGAGATCCAGACGCCGGTTGACCGCCTGATACAGCAGTTTGCTGATGCGGGGATCACCAAATCTGCGTCGGACTCTGTGACTCAGAACGAAAAAGAAACACTATTGGCGCACCTGAACCGTGATCGCGGTGCTGCGCCAGGGAAATTGACCTTGCAGCGTAAGACACGTAGCACGTTAAATATTCCCAGCACCGGTGGTAAGAGTAAATCGGTGCAGATCGAAGTCCGCAAGAAACGCACCTATGTAAAACGCGATCCTCACGAAGAGCAGCAAGCTGCGGCTGAGGAAGAGCAGGCACGGCGTGAAGCGGAAGAACAGGCACAGCGTGCTGCTGAGGAACAAGCCAAACGTGAAGCTGAAGAAAAAGCCAAACGTGAGGAAGAAGAGAAGGCAAAACGCGCTGTTGCTGAAGAGCAAGCCAAACGTGAGGCCGCCGAAAAAGCTAAGCGTGACGTAGCGGAAAAAGAGAAAGTGAGCAATCAACAAAACGATAGTATGACTAAACCAGCTCAGGCTGAGAAAGCGCGTCGCGAAGCGGAAGCGGCTGAACTCAAGCGTAAGGCGGAAGAAGCGGCTCGTCGTAAGGTCGAGGAAGAAGCTCGTCGTATCGCTGAAGAAGCTCGCCGTATGGCAGAAGAAAATGCCGGACGCTGGGAAAAAGAAGGCAGCGAAGTCACCGAAGACGCCGATTATCACGTAACCACTTCTCATCACGCGCGTGAAGCGGAAGATGAGAACGATCGTCAGGTCGAAGGTGGCCGCGGTCGCGGTCGCGGTGGCAAAGTAGCCAAACAGAAGAAAGGCAATCGCCTGTCTGAGTCGAAAGCTGACCGTGAAGAAGCCCGTGCGGTGACTCGCGGCGGCAAAGGCAAACGTAAGCCGAGTACGCTGCAACAAGGCTTTAATAAGCCGGTGCAGGCGGTTAACCGTGATGTTGTGATTGGCGAAACCATTACCGTTGCCGAGCTGGCCAACAAAATGGCGGTCAAAGGTTCTCAGGTCATCAAAACGATGATGAAGCTGGGAGCGATGGCAACCATCAACCAGGTTATCGATCAGGAAACTGCTCAACTGGTCGCGGAAGAAATGGGTCACAAAGTGATCCTGCGCCGTGAAAACGAGCTGGAAGAAGCGGTAATGAGCGACCGTGATACCGGTCTGTCCTCCGAATCTGAATCACGTGCGCCGGTGGTCACCATCATGGGTCACGTTGACCATGGTAAGACATCATTGCTGGACTACATTCGTTCAACCAAAGTGGCAGCAGGCGAAGCGGGTGGTATTACCCAGCATATCGGTGCTTACCACGTTGAAACGGATAACGGCATGATTACCTTCCTGGATACCCCGGGGCATGCGGCGTTTACCGCTATGCGTGCTCGTGGTGCTCAGGCGACGGATATCGTGGTGCTGGTAGTGGCTGCTGATGACGGCGTGATGCCGCAGACGATTGAAGCTATTCAGCATGCCAAAGCGGCTAAAGTGCCGGTGGTTGTGGCGGTTAACAAAATCGATAAACCGGAAGCTGATCCGGATCGCGTTAAAAACGAACTCTCCCAGTACGGTATTATGCCGGAAGAGTGGGGTGGTGAATCCCAGTTTGTACATGTTTCTGCCAAGAGTGGCGAAGGCATCGACGAACTGCTGGAAGCTATCCTGCTGCAGGCTGAAGTACTGGAACTGAAAGCCATTCACAGCGGTATGGCCAGTGGCGTGGTCATCGAATCCTTCCTGGACAAAGGCCGTGGCCCGGTGGCTACCGTGCTGGTACGCGAAGGGACGTTGAACAAGGGCGACATCGTACTGTGTGGCTTTGAATATGGTCGTGTTCGTGCCATGCGTGACGAGCTGGGCCGTGAAATTACCGAAGCAGGTCCGTCTATTCCGGTAGAGATTCTGGGTTTGTCCGGTGTACCGGCTGCGGGTGACGAAGCGACGGTTGTCCGTGACGAGAAGAAAGCACGTGAAGTTGCGCTTTATCGTCAGGGTAAGTTCCGCGAAGTGAAACTGGCGCGTCAGCAGAAGTCCAAGCTGGAAAATATGTTCGCCAACATGACTGAAGGCGAAGTATCCGAACTGAACATCGTAATGAAAGCCGACGTTCAGGGCTCTGTGGAAGCCATTTCCGATTCGTTGCAGAAGTTGTCTACCGACGAAGTCAAAGTCAAAATTGTGGGTTCCGGCGTGGGTGGGATCACCGAAACTGATGCCACACTGGCTGCTGCCTCCAACGCGATTATCCTTGGCTTTAACGTCCGTGCGGATGCCTCTGCTCGTCGTATCGTTGAAGCAGAAAGCCTGGATCTGCGTTACTACTCCGTTATCTATGACCTGATCGACGAAGTGAAACAGGCAATGAGCGGTATGCTGGCACCGGAATACAAGCAGGAAATTATCGGTCTGGCGGAAGTGCGCGATGTGTTCAAGTCACCGAAGTTCGGCGCGATTGCTGGCTGTATGGTGACCGAAGGGGTGGTGAAACGTCACAACCCGATTCGCGTGCTGCGTGACAACGTGGTTATCTTTGAAGGTGAGCTGGAATCCCTGCGTCGCTTCAAGGATGACGTCAACGAAGTCCGTAATGGTATGGAATGTGGTATCGGCGTGAAGAACTACAACGATGTTCGCACCGGTGACATGATCGAAGTGTTTGAAACTATTGAGATCAAACGCACCATCGAGTGATACGTGCAACAACGTACCTGATGTTTTCATGCTGGGGGGCCGAGTGCCCCCCAATTTTTCTTTGAGGATTCATCATGGCAAAAGAATTCAGCCGCACGCAGCGTGTGGCGCAGGAAATGCAAAAAGAAATCGCCATTATTATTCAGCGTGAAGTGAAAGATCCGCGTGTCGGTATGGCGACAGTATCTGGCGTAGAAGTGTCACGCGATCTGGCTTACGCCAAAGTATTTGTGACCTTTTTGAATGACAACGAGCCTGAGCAGGTTAAAGCCGGGGTGAAAGCATTACAGGATGCATCCGGTTTTATCCGTATGCTGCTGGGCAAGGCGATGCGTCTGCGCGTCGTGCCTGAACTGACCTTCTCCTATGACAACTCTCTGGTCGAAGGGATGCGGATGTCCAATCTGGTGACCCGCGTGGTTAAACGCGATGCCGAGCGTCGTACATCTGACACAGATGATGAGCAGGAGGCGTAATGTCGCGTCCTCGCCGTCGTGGTCGTGATATCCACGGCGTTCTACTGCTGGATAAACCACAAGGGGCGTCATCTAACGATGTCCTACAGAAGGTAAAGCGCCTCTTCAATGCCAACAAAGCCGGGCATACGGGCGCACTGGATCCATTGGCGACCGGTATGCTGCCGATATGTCTGGGTGAAGCGACCAAGTTTTCCCAATACCTGCTGGATGCCGATAAGCGTTACCGGGTGATAGCCCGTCTGGGGCAACGGACCGATACGTCTGATGCAGACGGTAATGTTATCCAGGAACGACCCGTCACATTTACGCATGACGCGTTAATGCTGGCGCTGGACAGTTTTCGCGGCGATACCCAGCAGGTACCGTCGATGTATTCTGCACTGAAATACCAGGGCCGCCCGCTCTACGAGTACGCCCGTCAAGGGCTGGTTGTGCCGCGGGAAGCGCGTGACATCACCGTCTATGAGTTGCAGTTTATCCGCTGGGAAGCCGATGAGCTGGAACTGGAAATCCACTGCTCCAAGGGAACGTATATCCGTACCATCATTGATGATCTGGGTGAGAAGCTGGGGTGTGGCGCTCATGTGATGTATCTGCGCCGTTTGCAGGTCGCGACGTATCCTACCAAGCGTATGGTCACGCTGGAGCAGTTACAGACGCTGCGTGAACAGGCAGAAGTACAAGAACAACCAATTAGTGACTTGCTGGATGTACTGCTGTTACCAATGGATACCGCTGTGCAGGCGTTTCCAGAGGTGAATCTGTCACCGGTGGTGGCGGGTTACCTTAAACTCGGCCAGGCAGTGCGTGCTACTGCTGTACCGACCGATGGCATGGTGCGCATCACTGAGGGTGACGAACACCGATTCATCGGTATGGGTGAAATCGATGATGAAGGACGGGTGGCACCGCGCCGTCTGGTAGTAGAAAACCCTGAGCCGACGGGTATCTGAGCGCCTTGCGATTATATAGCGCTAAGAGTAAAATAGTGCGGCTTAAATCTTGGGCTGCTGAATTAGAGATCGGCGCTCGTTCTATTTATATTATTTTGGAGTAAATCATGTCTCTAAGCGTTGAAGCAAAAGCGAAAATTGTTGCGGAATTTGGTCGTGGCACGAATGACAGCGGTTCTACCGAAGTCCAGGTTGCTCTGCTGACCGCGCAGATTAATCATCTGCAGGGTCACTTTGCTGAGCACAAGAAAGATCACCACAGCCGCCGCGGTCTGCTGCGTATGGTTTCTCAGCGTCGTAAGCTGCTGGACTACCTGAAGCGTAAAGATCTGGCACGCTACACTACCCTGATTGAACGTCTGGGTCTGCGTCGCTAATTCGACGAGTTTCAGGAGAAAGGGGCCTCTTTGGGCCCCTTTCTTCTAGGAAGTACCAGCAAAACAGAGTAATGTATTGCTGTTGTGAATAGGATCCGTAATTACAGCGATTCGCGCGGCTAATGAGAGGCTTTATTTATTACTGTTGCTATATATACGGGTGCATGGGAAATAGCTGCATCGAAAATAGCGTTATCAGAATAAAGTCTGTCATTAGTCGCGAGGATGTAATGAGCGGATCGGGTATTTAACTGGTGCGCCATATCAGGGATATGGTGCGCGCCTCTGGTAAAGGATAGTATTTTGCTAAATCCGATCGTTCGTAAATTCCAGTACGGTCAACATACCGTAACACTGGAAACCGGCATGATGGCCCGTCAGGCCACTGCCGCTGTTATGGTTAGCATGGATGACACTGCAGTATTTGTAACTGTTGTGGGCGCCAAACACGCTAAACCGGGACAGGATTTCTTCCCGCTGACTGTTAACTATCAAGAGCGTACCTACGCTGCTGGTCGTATCCCCGGTGGTTTCTTCCGCCGTGAAGGCCGTCCGAGCGAAGGCGAAACGCTGATTTCCCGTTTGATTGACCGTCCGATCCGCCCGCTGTTCCCAGATGGTTTCGTTAACGAAGTTCAGGTTATTGCCACTGTGGTTTCCGTGAATCCGCAGGTTAACCCGGATATCGTTGCCATGATCGGTGCTTCTGCGGCGCTGAGTCTGTCGGGTATCCCGTTCAATGGCCCGATTGGTGCCGCTCGCGTTGGTTACATCAACGATCAGTACGTGCTGAACCCGACGACCGAAGAGCTGAAAACCAGCCGTTTGGATCTGGTTGTCGCTGGTACTGAAGGTGCGGTACTGATGGTGGAATCTGAAGCAGACCTGCTGAGCGAAGATCAGATGCTGGGTGCAGTGGTATTCGGTCATGATCAGCAACAGGTTGTTATCGAGAACATCAAGGCACTGACGGCAGAAGCGGGTAAACCGAAGTGGAACTGGCAGGCGCCGGAAGTGAACGTCGAATTGCACAACCGTGTGCAGGCGCTGTCTGAAGCGCGTCTGGGTGACGCTTATCGCATCACTGAAAAACAGGAACGCTACGCGCAGGTTGATACCATCAAAGCTGACGTGGTTGCAGCCCTGCTGGCAGAAGATGAAACGCTGGACGAAAACGAACTGCGTGACATCCTCGGTAGCATCGAGAAAAACGTGGTACGTAGCCGTGTGCTGCGTGGCGAACCGCGTATCGACGGTCGCGAAAAAGACATGATCCGTGGTCTGGATGTACGTACTGGCGTGCTGCCGCGTACTCACGGTTCCGCGCTGTTCACTCGTGGTGAAACTCAGGCGTTGGTTACCGCGACGCTGGGTACCGAGCGTGATGCACAGAACATCGATGAGCTGACTGGCGAGCGTACCGATCGCTTCCTGCTGCACTACAACTTCCCTCCGTACTCTGTAGGTGAAACCGGTATGGTTGGATCGCCGAAACGCCGCGAAATCGGTCACGGTCGTCTGGCTAAACGTGGTGTGCTGGCCGTTATGCCGAAACCGGAAGCCTTCCCGTACACCGTACGTGTTGTGTCTGAAATTACCGAATCCAACGGTTCTTCTTCCATGGCTTCCGTCTGTGGTGCTTCGCTGGCGCTGATGGATGCAGGCGTGCCGATCAAAGCGGCTGTTGCCGGTATCGCGATGGGTCTGGTGAAGGAAGGCGACAACTACGTTGTCCTGTCTGATATTCTGGGTGACGAAGACCACCTGGGCGATATGGACTTCAAAGTAGCCGGTAGCCGTGAAGGCGTGACCGCGTTGCAGATGGACATCAAAATCGAAGGGATCACCCGCGAAATCATGCAGGTGGCGCTGAATCAGGCCAAGGGTGCGCGTCTGCACATTCTGGGTGTGATGGAACAGGCTATCAGCACGCCGCGTGGCGATATCTCCGAATTCGCACCGCGTATCCACACCATCAAGATCAGCACTGACAAGATCAAAGATGTGATCGGTAAAGGTGGTTCTGTTATCCGTGCGCTGACTGAAGAAACCGGTACGACTATCGAGATCGAAGATGACGGTACGGTGAAGATCGCCTCGACCGACGGCGAAAAAGCTAAACACGCGATTCGTCGTATCGAAGAGATCACGGCTGAAATCGAAGTGGGCCGTATCTATCAGGGCAAAGTGACTCGTATCGTTGACTTTGGCGCGTTTGTTGCCATCGGTGGCGGTAAAGAAGGTCTGGTTCATATTTCTCAGATCGCCGACAAGCGTGTTGAGAAAGTGACCGACTATCTGCAGATGGGCCAGGAAGTACCGGTCAAGGTATTGGAAGTGGACCGTCAGGGTCGTATCCGTTTGAGCATAAAAGAAGCAACTGCTCAACCTCAGGAAACTACACCGGTTTCCGAGGCAGAATAATAGCGGATAATCAATTGGCAGCTCCTTACAGTATGAAGGAGCTGCGTGTATTATAAGGAACGGATATCCTTATGCTGAGCAGTCGGGGACAGGATGTTCATCCAATGTTTGTCTTCGGGAGTGGGAAATGAAGCCTTTCTTGCGCTGGTGTTATGTTGCGACAGCAATTATGCTGGCAGGATGCAGCAACACGGATTGGCGCAAAGATGCAGTGCTGGCGGTTCCGTTGCAGCCTACGTTGCAGCAGGAAGTCATCCTGGCGCGCATGGAGCAAATCCTGGCGAGCCGGGCAATTACTCCCGATGAGCGAGCACAGCTGTTATATGAGCGCGGAGTGCTGTATGATAGCCTCGGGTTACGGGCGTTGGCGCGAAATGATTTTTCACAAGCGCTTTCTATCCGTCCCGATATGCCGGAAGTGTTTAACTATCTCGGCATTTACTTGACGCAGGCAGGCAATTTTGATGCTGCCTATGAAGCGTTTGATTCTGTATTAGAGCTTGATCCAACTTACAATTATGCGCGTTTGAATCGGGGCATCGCTTTGTACTACGGCGGTCGCTACCAGTTGGCGCAGGATGATCTGCTAGCGTTTTATCGCGACGATCCTAATGATCCTTTCCGTTCCCTGTGGCTTTATCTGGTGGAGAGAGAAATCAATCCCGAGAAAGCCAAACTAGCGTTGAAAGAACGCTACGAGGGTGCAAAGAAAGGTGTGTGGGGATGGACGATTGTCGAATTCTACCTGGGCAACATCAGCGAAAAAGCGCTGATGCAGCGTGTACAGGAAGAAGCTAAGGATAACACTTCGCTCGCCGAGCATCTCAGTGAAACTGACTTCTATTTAGGTAAGCACTACCTAAGTCTGGGGGACAAGAACACCGCCGAGGCGTTGTTCAAGCTGACGGTTGCTAACAATGTCCACAATTTTGTTGAGCACCGCTATGCATTGTTGGAATTGGCGCAGTTAGGCCAAGAGCAAGACGACCTATCAGGATCGGACCAGCAATAGCTGACGAACACCTTTCAGCCAGAGATCATGACGATTTCTTCATCGCCTTAACGGGCGAGGCTTTTTTGTTCGCTTTTTAATCCAATTTGAGCCGGTTCACACTTTTCAATGAAAATGATTGAGTATTTTCTCGACAAGTTATGTAGACTGGCCGCCATTTTGAAGTGAGGCAAAGTTTACATGGCAGAGTTTGAAACCTCTTTTGCTAGCTTGGGGCTGTCTGCTCCTATTCTGAATGCACTGTCTGAGATGGGGTATGAAAAACCGTCCCCAATTCAGGCGGAATGTATTCCTCATCTGCTCAACGGGCGCGACGTACTGGGTATGGCGCAAACCGGGAGTGGCAAGACCGCGGCATTTTCCCTGCCGCTGCTGAACAATATCAAGGCTGATCTGAAAGCACCGCAGTTGCTGGTGCTGGCACCGACCCGTGAACTGGCGGTGCAGGTTGCAGAAGCCTGTAATGAATTTTCCAAACACATGCAGGGCGTCAATGTGGTCGCACTGTATGGTGGCCAACGTTATGACGTGCAGTTGCGCGCGTTGCGTCAGGGGCCGCAGGTGGTTGTCGGTACGCCGGGACGTCTGCTGGATCACCTGAAACGCGGTACGCTGGACCTGTCCAACCTGAGTGGTCTGGTGCTGGACGAAGCTGACGAAATGCTGCGTATGGGTTTCATCGAAGATGTGGAAAACATCATGGCGCAGATCCCGGCTGAGCATCAGACGGCGTTGTTCTCCGCTACTATGCCGGAAGCGATTCGCCGTATCACTCGTCGCTTTATGAACGATCCGCAGGAAGTGCGTATTCAGTCCAGCGTGACCACGCGTCCGGATATCAGCCAGAGCTACTGGACGGTATACGGCATGCGTAAAAACGAAGCGCTGATCCGTTTCCTGGAAGCTGAAGACTTTGATGCCGCGATCATTTTCGTGCGTACCAAAAATGCTACGCTGGAAGTGGCCGAAGCGCTGGAGCGCAGTGGTTATAACAGCGCCGCGCTGAACGGTGACATGAATCAGGCGCTGCGTGAACAAACGCTGGAGCGCCTGAAAGACGGTCGTCTGGATATCCTGATTGCGACTGACGTTGCTGCACGTGGTCTGGATGTTGATCGTATCAGCCTGGTGGTGAACTACGATATCCCGATGGATTCCGAATCCTATGTACACCGTATCGGCCGTACTGGTCGTGCCGGTCGTGCTGGTCGTGCGCTGTTGTTCGTGGAAAACCGCGAGCGCCGCCTGCTGCGTAATATCGAACGCATCATGAAGCTGACGATTCCGGAAGTGGAATTGCCGAACGCCGAACTGCTCGGTCAGCGTCGTCTGGCGAAGTTTGCTGCCAAAGTGCAGCAGCAACTGGAAAGCAGCGATCTGGACATGTACCGTGCGCTGCTTGGCAAACTGCAGCCGCAGGAAGAGCTGGATATCGAAACACTGGCCGCCGCACTGTTGAAGATGGCGCAGGGTGAACGTCCGCTGATTCTGCCGCCGGATCCGGTGGTTGAGCGCCGTCCGCGTCGCGAATTCCGCGATCGTGATGAGCGTTTCGAACGTCGTGGCGAGCGCAACGATCGTGCTCCGCGTGGTGATGATCGTCCGGCTCGTCGCGAGCGTCGTGACGTGGGTGAAATGGATCTGTACCGGATCGAAGTGGGCCGTGATGATGGCGTAGAAGTGCGTCATATCGTGGGCGCGATTGCCAACGAAGGCGATATCAGCAGCCGTTACATCGGTAACATCAAACTGTTTGCTTCGCACTCCACTATCGAGCTGCCGAAAGGTATGCCGGGAGACCTGCTGTCGCACTTTACCCGTACGCGTATTCTGAACAAGCCGATGAACATGCAACTGATGGGTGATGCACAGCCGCATGAACGCCGTGAGCGCCGCGATGGTGGTGAGCGTGGCGATCGTGGTGCCCGTGGGTTTGGCGATCGTACCGGTGGCGGTCGTGGTCGTCCGTTCAGTGGTGAACGTCGTGAAGGCGGCGAGCGTCGTGGTAACGGTAACCGCGATGGTCAGCGCGCACCGCGTCGTTTCAACGATGCCTGATAATGTCCGTTGCTGATAACCTCAGCGATTGATGCCATAAAAAAACCAGCCTTCGGGCTAATGCCAGTCACTTAAGGTGACTGGCATTGTTTTTAAAAGGGTATTTGGGCTTTTTTTGCCTCACTTCTCTTTCATACTCCCGCTCCCGTCTCGGCGGCAGTTTCAGCATCGCGGCATTGCTGTAGAAGTGTTTCAGGTGTCCCGGTACTGCTCCCGGTGAGGACCATGGCAGCCCGATTAACAGCCGCATTATTTCTGCCACCGAACCGCTGAAGCTCAGCTGATACGGCAGATAATCTCCTTTCAGGCTGAACGCCATTTTCACCATCTGATACCGCACCAGGTTGTATGTCAGCAGTATCCCCCACAGCTCCTGTCTCACCATCTCCGGTAATTTACTTCTCAGCGTCCAGCGGTTGCCGCACAGGAACTGCTTCGCCTCACGATACCCCAGTTCGATTTCCCACCGGTGTTTGTAGAGTTCTGCTATGTCTGCCGCCGGGTAACGCATCGCGTCCGTCATCGATGTGACAACCTGACGTTCCACACCGTTAACCTTCCTGCTGATTAACCGGACAGTGAGCTCATCCGGCAGACCTTCCCACTGTTTTCTTGCCTGTGGCGAGGTCTTCAGCGTTATCAGTTCATCCTGCCTGCCCAGTCTGCGTATCACCTCATACTGCGTGCCCTTTTTCAGCGGCAACAACCAGTGGCGGTTCTCTCCTGCCCTGTGCCAGTCATGCAGCAGGCC
Source organism: Dickeya oryzae (assembly GCF_020406815.2). Classification (NCBI taxonomy): domain Bacteria; kingdom Pseudomonadati; phylum Pseudomonadota; class Gammaproteobacteria; order Enterobacterales; family Pectobacteriaceae; genus Dickeya; species Dickeya oryzae. The sequence goes on along the minus strand of NZ_CP162670.1, from coordinate 4,003,880 downwards.
TGTTGACCAGAAGCCCCTGTCAAACAACGTCACGCTATTATCCGGTGCCTGCTTTGCCAGTCCTGCCGCCAGCCGCATCTCATTAACGTCATACCGGCCCATCACGCTGGCGCGCAGCAGGTGACTGCTCAGTTCCATCAGACACACCATGCGGACCTGCGGGAAGCCTTTTTCACCGTACTGATTTTCCGCTTTCGCGAAGGCAGCGGCATTTTCCGGTGTGTCGGGCGTTCGCCAGACCACGCCATCAACGGCGTTCAGCGTCAGCCCGTTCCAGAGCGGATGCCGGGATTCCTCATGCCAGTGCTGTTGTGTCAGTTCGAACAGAACTCTAATGGCATCCTCACCCAGCGTTTTGCGGCGGGCAATGACGGAGCTGGGTGCGGTAAAAGGTCTGCCAGTCCGGTCAGCGATGTCCATCAGATTGACGATATGGGACACAGGCTTGTTGTTGAAAATAGCCATACCTATAACCAGCCAGACCATGGATTCGAGGGGAAGCTTACGCTTACGTAGCGTCACGGTATCCGTGAGGGTAAAGGCCTGCTGAATAAGGTCGGGGGAAAGGAGGTCGGCAAGACTCTGAACTTCATCGGGAGCAGTAAGATTGATAATGCCGAGGGCCTGTGAAAGTTCCATTAAAAAGGGTCCATGTGAAGACATGAACCCTTTTTACATCAGCCACCGGATCGGTCAACCGATCCTTAAACGATCGGCATTAGCCTTCGGGCTGGTTTTTTTATGGCATCAATCTGACGGTTACTGGATGCGTGCTTCCCGCACGATATCCGGTTGCAGTTGCGCGACCAGCTCAAAGGAGCGCAGCCGTGCCTGATGATCGAAGATCTGGCCGTTGATCATCAGCTCGTCCGCCTGGGTTTCCCGCAGCAAGGTTTGCAGGCCGTGACGCACTTTGGCGATATCGCCGACAATAGCCAGCCGTAATGTCTGCTCAACAGCAAATTGCTCGGCCGCAGACCAGTGTGTTTCCATCGACTCTACCGGTGCGGGCAGCGGCCCCGGCGTACCACGTCGCAGGTTGATAAACTGCTGCTGTAATGACGTAAACAGGAAACGGGCGTCACGGTCGCTATCGGCGGCGACGACATTGACGCACACCATGGCGTGCGGTTTTTCCAGTTGGGCCGACGGGCGGAAAGTGTCACGATAAAGCTGCAGGGCTTGTAGCAGCATATCCGGTGCGAAATGGGCGGCGAAGGCAAACGGTAACCCCATTGATGCCGCTAACTGGGCGCTGTACAGGCTGGAACCTAATAGCCAGATGGGAATGTTCAGCCCTTGTCCCGGTACGGCCTGCACGGGTTGACCCGGCTGAGCTGGGCCGAAGTAGCGTTGAAGTTCCTGCACGTCGTGGGGAAAATCATCAATGTCGGCATTCAGGTGGCGGCGTAACGCCTGCATGGTGCGGTGATCGGTTCCGGGTGCGCGCCCCAGACCGAGTTCAATACGGCCAGGATAGAGCGATTCGAGTGTCCCGAACTGTTCGGCTATCACCAGTGGTGCGTGGTTTGGCAGCATCACACCACCGGAACCGAGCCGAATGCGCTGCGTTCCTGCGGCAAGGTAACCGATCAACACCGAGGTGGCCGCGCTGGCGATACCGGTCATGTTGTGGTGTTCCGCCAGCCAATAGCGCTGATACCCCCACTTTTCCGCATGTTGCGCCAAATCCAGAGAATGGTGGAACGCATCACGGGCCGTATTGCCCTGCGGGATGGGAGCCAGATCGAGTAGCGAGAAAGGAACGGTAGCGGTCATAAGCGTCACTCATCAGGTTGAGGGGCTGACGCATCAGCCCAAATAAACACAGATAAGATGTTACGCGATCTTAACACGTTGCAACGGACGATGCGTGCGCATCGCCCTGACGGTGTTAACTGACCAGTTCCAGCCCGGCGACGCGTCGCCAGTAGCCGTTGCAATCCTGCTGATTTTCCAGTGTCAGTGGTTGCTCACCGTGCTGGTTAGTGCGGAAACGGTCGATAATCGCCAGTGTGTCCAGCCCTTGAGGCGACAGACGTACGATATCCACCAGCCCTTCCATGGAAGTCAGGTCGTTACCGAGGTTATAGCAGTAACCGCTCTGAGTCTGGATGCCGTTAAGTACAAATACCTGCTGATTTTCCTGCGACAACATCTGGCGTCCTTGTGGATAATGGATGCAGCAGGTTTCGCATTCGTCTTTGGGGCGGTTTTCCGAACGGGCGGTAAAACAGCGGGCGGAATAGGCCAGCGGCAGATGGCCGTAACTCAGCACCTCGACTTCAAACTGATGGCGAAAACCCAGTTCATCACACTGATTAAGAAGGTTTTGCAGCCAGTCACGCGACAATTCCACCGGCATGCACCAGCGCATCATGCCTTGTTTGTGCAGCAACCGCAGAGTGTAAGCGTTATAACAGTTCAGCGCATGACCGGCGACAAACGGCAGGTGACGTTCTGCCGCCATATTGACCGCGCCAAGATCGTTGGCTTCCAGCAGAAATTCGCCGTTCTCCACGTATTTTTTCAGTTCGGTCAATTCGGAAGGCGCTTGTAACAACGCCAGCGTAGATATCACCACCTGTTTACCGCTGGCGGCGACTTCACGCGCCAGTGTGAGCCAGTCGCCGGCTTTCATCCCCCGGCGTTTACTGCACACGGTTTCACCCAGATAGATGATGTCGGCACTGCTGTCGAGCGCAGCACGATAGAAGGTTTCAATGTCGGCTTTCGGCCAATAGTAGAGCAGGGCGCCCAGTGAATATTTCATGTGATTGATGTCTCCTGACTACTGCCACTGGCGATGATAAGCGCCCAGCGTGGTCTGCGTACCTTCGGCAACGGCACCCAGCGCCTCCATCCACTCGGCGGTGGGGGTAAAATGTGCCGGGTCAGCTTTACAGCGGTCTATCGCCTGCCGCCACACCTGGGTTACCTGGCTGACGTAGGCTGGGCTGCGTTGCCTGCCTTCGATTTTTACCGAGGCGATATTCGCCGCCATCAATTCCGGCAACAGTTCCAGCGTATTCAGACTGGTGGGCTCTTCCAGTGCGTGATAGCGCTGGCCATCCACCAGATAGCGGCCTTTACACAGCGTCGGGTAACCGGCGTTTTCATTGTCTTGATAGCGGTCGATCAGCACATCATTCAGTCTTGATTCCATACCGTTCTTCGTTTGTTGCCAGCGCACGAAGCGGGCCGGGGAGCAGGCACCCACGGTGTTGGGGGATTCGCCGGTCAGGTAAGACGACAGGTAACAACGCCCTTCAGCCATGATGCACAGGCTACCGAAGGCGAACACTTCCAGCGGCACCGGGCTGGTGCGCGACAACTGTTTGACCTGATGGATGGACAGCACGCGCGGCAGCACAACACGGGCGACATCAAAGTGGCGCTGATAAAAGCGGATGGCTTCCTCGTTGGTGGCGGAAGCCTGAACCGACACGTGGCGCTCTACCGACGGATAACGCTCGGCGGCATATTCCAGCATCGCCAGATCCGCCAGAATCAGCGCATCGGCTCCCGCGGTTTGCACGGCGGTATCCACCGCTCGCTGCCAGCGTGGGTAACCATCCGGGTGGGCGAAGGTATTAATAGCAATATGCAGCTTGCGACGGTGGCGATGCACGTAGTCGCTGGCGTCCTGCAATTTTTTGTCGTTGAAGTTGAGGCCGGCGAAGTGGCGGGCATTGGTATCGTCTTTCAGCCCGATGTACACCGCGTCGGCGCCATGATCGATGGCGGCTTTCAATGCCGGCAAGTTACCGGCGGGGCAAAGCAGTTCCATTCTTACGTCCTTTCATCACGGCCTGACGCAGCGGGCCGGTTTGCAATGAGACAGAATCTTAGTGAACCCGGCTGCCAGCAACTTTGATTTAAACCAGCATATCGGGGAATTGCTGGCGCTTTGCGGTCGTGATTTCGCGCAGAACACGCTAAATTTATTTCATCACCATCGTGTGACTTTTCCTGCGGGTGTCGCCAGACGACGTTAAAAAAACGCTTCCGGCACTTTTATTGATGTAGACCCTTGCTGCCCGTTTCCCGTTCTATGGCAGAATAATGACCATGTCGGTCAGGCAGCATTGCTTTATGAGGAGTACGCCAGTGTTGGAAAAATTACGGGCGCAGATTGTGCGTCAGGGGCCACGTTTACTGAGTAAGCCGTTAACGTTAACGCCTTTCTTCCTGCAACGCCGGGTGCTGGAGCAACTGCTGGGTTGGCAGTTCCGTCAGGCATTGGAAGAGGGCGAACTGGATTTTCTGGAGGGTCGCTGGTTACGGGTTGAAGTCCGTGATATCGGTTTGCAGTGGTTTGTTACGCTGCGCGATAACCGACTGGAAATCAGCCATAATGAGCTGGCGGATGTCAGCTTTAGCGCCGACGCCAACGATCTGATTTTGATAGCCGCTCGCCGGGAAGACCCGGATACGCTGTTTTTCCAGCGTCGTCTGCGTATTGAAGGCGATACCGAGCTGGGGCTGTACGTCAAAAACCTGATGGACGCCATCGAGCTGGAAAATATGCCTGCACCGTTGCGGGTGGCGTTGCTGCAACTGGCGGGATTTGTCGCAGCCGGTTTACAGGAGGGCGCGGAGCCGGTTAGCCCGCACGCGCCAGTATCATGTTGATTCGTGTTGAGATTCCGGTGGATGCACCGGGGATTGATGCTTTACTGCGGCGCTCGTTCCCGACCAGTGCGGAGGCGGAGCTGGTGCATCAGTTGCGTGAAGACGGCCAGCTGACGCTGGGGATCGTCGCGACTGACGACGAGGGCGGTGTCATCGGCTATGCCGCGTTTAGCCCGGTCACGCTGGGCGGCGAAGATTTACAGTGGGTCGCGCTGGCACCGATGGCGGTGGACGAAAACCACCGTTGTCAGGGTATTGGCGAGAAGCTGGTGTACGAAGGGCTGGATGCACTTAACGAGTTTGGTTATACCGCGGTGGTAGTGCTGGGCAACCCGCGTTACTACGCGCGCTTCGGCTTTGTGCCGGCAGCGGAACAGCAACTGTATTGCCGCTGGCTGGGTTACGAGTCGGACTTTCAGGTCTATCCGCTGGCAGATAACCACTTTCAGGGTGCCAGTGGTCTGGTGGAGTACGCCGAACCGTTTAATCGTTTTTAAAGCACGGCAGAAAATCGGTCAGTGTTGAAGGCTGGTGTTGTACCAGCCTTTCTTTTTGCAGTTTGCTCAGTTGCTTGATGCGGTATTCCCATTTCAGCGCCGTCGAGCGATCACCCGCCACACAGTGATACACCAGCGTCAACGGCCCTTTTCCGCGCAGTGATCGCGCACCTTTGCCATTCTGATGCTCTGCCAGACGCCTGTCGACATCGGTAGTAATGCCGGTATAAAGCCACCCGCTGCCAGTACGCAGCAGATAGACAAACCAGATAGTCTCACTGTTGTTCACGCCATTTCCTTTTCGTGGTTTAGCGCTTATTTTACGGTGACAAGCCGATAAAGGCTGCCTGTTTGACGGCATTCATCGGTGGACGTGGGTGAGGGAAATTGCGACCTTTATTTATCAATGAGTTAGCGCTCTTTAACAACGTGAAAAAGTTGGTGGAATTTTTCAGGCTTTAAAAGTCATTAGAAAACAAGTATATACTTTTAGAGTGTTCCCCGCGCCAGCGGGGATAAACCTTTAGGGTTGCGCTTCAGCACTTTCAGCAAGCTCGTGTTCCCCGCGCCAGCGGGGATAAACCGCTGGATCAGGCCGCCGGACGGCGTACCGAATTGTGTTCCCCGCGCCAGCGGGGATAAACCGTCGCTCGGGATTACCCGTGGCATCTGGATACAGTGTTCCCCGCGCCAGCGGGGATAAACCGGTATTCTTTCGATGCACTGCCAAGCAGGGCTGGTGTTCCCCGCGCCAGCGGGGATAAACCGCGCTTCTGGCGTGAGTAAAGCGGAATCTTTAAGTGTTCCCCGCGCCAGCGGGGATAAACCGCGACAACGACTACGACTCAGGAGCCTGCGGCCGTGTTCCCCGCGCCAGCGGGGATAAACCGGCCGCGACCGACAAGAAGCGCCGCGCTGCATAGTGTTCCCCGCGCCAGCGGGGATAAACCGTGAGGACAGTGTTTTTTTCCAACTGTTTTCACGTGTTCCCCGCGCCAGCGGGGATAAACCGGCGGGATGTACCCCTCTGAGCGAAAACCGTCTGTGTTCCCCGCGCCAGCGGGGATAAACCGCGCGACAGGACGACCATGTTTGAGTTCGCTCAGTGTTCCCCGCGCCAGCGGGGATAAACCGATGAGCTTGCTACTGGCAGTGCTGGAATGGGGGTGTTCCCCGCGCCAGCGGGGATAAACCGAGCGCTTGCGCAAAAAGATGTACACCACACGGCGTGTTCCCCGCGCCAGCGGGGATAAACCGCGGAATAACGCACTATTAGGAGTGGATATGATGTGTTCCCCGCGCCAGCGGGGATAAACCGTGGCGAGCTTTGTTACTGTGCCGGTCACGTTAGTGTTCCCCGCGCCAGCGGGGATAAACCGCAGATGGAATGCATTCCCTTTAAGTGTTACGCGTGTTCCCCGCGCCAGCGGGGATAAACCGAAAATGGCCGTTTTTGAATAGCTGGTAAACCGGTGTTCCCCGCGCCAGCGGGGATAAACCGCCAATCCGATGGCTGTGGTTGAGGTAATTATGGTGTTCCCCGCGCCAGCGGGGATAAACCGATGGTGTAACTAATGTTGCTAATTGGGCTGTTGTGTTCCCCGCGCCAGCGGGGATAAACCGGAATATTCCTCTCACAGCGTACCTCAACCGACGTGTTCCCCGCGCCAGCGGGGATAAACCGCTCAATTTCGGCAGGAACATGAATCGGTTCGCGTGTTCCCCGCGCCAGCGGGGATAAACCGCTTGACATGAACAGTATGCCGCGTCTTTTCACGTGTTCCCCGCGCCAGCGGGGATAAACCGTGGGCTGGCGTGTACGGCGGTGCTGGTGTCCTGTGTTCCCCGCGTTAGCGGGGATAAGCGTTAACGTAATAGCGCGGCACAATCCGTCGCGATGCATTGGGCTTTATTGTGATAATATTCACATCTATCGTGAATTATGTGTGTGTAATTTCTTTTTTATGTGAATAAAACCACAAAAAGGGTTGTCATCTCCGGGTGAAATAGCAGTATTCGCCGGAGAGATGACCGTGTGGTCGATAAGCGGGAGCCTTGTATGACTGATTTAACTGCAGCAGCGCAGCGTGCGCTGGGATTGATGGATTTAACCACCCTGAATGACGACGACACCTATGAAAAGGTGACGGCCCTGTGTCGTCAGGCCAATAGCCCGGCGGGGAAAACCGCCGCTATTTGCATCTATCCGCGTTTCATACCGCTGGCGCGCAAGGTGCTGCGTGAGCAGGGTACGCCGGATGTTCGTATCGCCACCGTGACCAATTTTCCACACGGTAACGACGACATTGATATCGCGCTGGCGGAAACCAATGCGGCTATCGCCTATGGTGCCGACGAGGTGGACGTGGTGTTCCCGTATCGGGCGTTGATGGCGGGTAACCGCGAGGTCGGTTTCGAGCTGGTGAAAGCCTGTAAAGCGGCCTGTGCGGCAGCCGGTGTGCTGTTGAAGGTCATCATTGAAACCGGTGAGCTGAAAACCGACGCACTGATCCGTGAAGCCAGTGAGATTGCTATTGATGCGGGAGCGGATTTCATCAAAACCTCGACCGGAAAAGTCGCGGTAAACGCTACGCTGCATTCGGCTGAGGTGATGTTGAGTGTCATCCGCGATAAAGGCGTTGGCGAGCAGGTTGGGTTTAAACCCGCGGGTGGTGTGCGTACGGCACAAGATGCTGCCGATTATCTGCAACTGGCCGATAGCATAATGGGCGCTGGCTGGGCAGATGCCCGTCATTTTCGCTTCGGCGCGTCCGGTTTGCTCGGCAGCTTGCTGACCACACTGGGCCACGCCGTCGGGCAGGCACGCAGCAGCTACTAATGCGGTTCGTGCTACCGGCGCGACGCAGACGTACCTCAGCACCAGACAGGAGAAGCTATCGTGTTTCTGATTCAGGAAATTATTCGTAAAAAACGGGACGGCCATCCGCTCAGTGCGGAAGAGATTCGCTTTTTTATTAACGGTGTGCGCGATAACACCGTGTCAGAGGGGCAGATCGCCGCACTGGCGATGACCATCTTCTTTCACGATATGACGATGGATGAACGGGTGTCGCTGACGCTGGCGATGCGCGACTCCGGCACCGTGTTAGATTGGTCCGGCTTGCACCTGAATGGCCCGCTGGTGGACAAGCACTCTACCGGTGGTGTTGGCGATGTGACATCGCTGATGCTGGGGCCGATGGTGGCGGCTTGTGGCGGCTATGTGCCGATGATCTCTGGCCGGGGACTGGGCCACACCGGTGGCACGCTGGATAAACTGGAGTCTATTCCGGGGCTGGATATCTTCCCTGATGACGAGGTGTTTCGTCAGATTATTCGTCAGGTTGGGGTGGCGATTATCGGACAAACCAGCTCGCTGGCTCCGGCAGACAAGCGTTTTTACGCCACCCGCGACATCACCGCTACCGTGGATTCCATCCCGCTGATTACCGCTTCCATTCTGGCGAAAAAACTGGCGGAAGGGCTGGATGCGCTGGTGATGGATGTTAAGGTCGGTTCCGGTGCGTTTATGCCGACCTATGAACAGTCTGAACAGCTGGCGAAGGCGATTGTCGGTGTCGCCAATAATGCCGGTTGCCGTACCAGTGCGCTGTTAACCGACATGAACCAGGTGCTGGCTTCCAGTGCGGGTAACGCGTTGGAAGTCCGCGAAGCGGTGCGTTTTCTGACCGGCGAGCAGCGTAATCCTCGCCTGTTTGAAGTGACGATGGCGCTGTGCGAATCGATGTTGCTGTCGGGCAACCTGGCGCGCGACGCCGCCGAGGCGCGAGCCAAACTCCAGAGTGCGTTGGACAGTGGCCGTGCGGCGGAGGTCTTTGGCCGTATGGTGGCAGCCCAGCATGGCCCGGCGGATTTCGTCGAGCATTACGATCGTTATCTGCAACCGGCGACGCTAAGCAAACCCGTGTTTGCCGAACGGGATGGGATTGTCAGCGCGATGGATGCACGAGCGTTGGGTATGGTTGTGGTGGCGTTGGGTGGTGGCCGACGTCAGGCCAGTGATATCATTGATAGCAGCGTAGGGTTGAGTGACATGGTCAGCCTGGGTGATCGGGTGGATGCCGAGCGTCCGCTGGCGGTTATCCATGCCAGAACCGAATCGGATTGGCAGCAGGCGGCACAGGCGTTGCGTGAAGCAATCTGTCTGGATTCTCAGGCACCTGCGCCTTGTCCATTGATTTATCGCCGACTGGATATCGCGGATATCTAAGCGTTGGTCGCCGTTTTGCCCTACGCGCATTTATACTTTATGTACACGCTGTGCCCTTACGCACGACGCAGGAGATAACAACATGAAACGTGCATTTATTATGGTTCTCGACTCGTTTGGGATTGGCAGCACTGCTGATGCCAGGCGGTTTGGCGACGCGGGTTCAGATACGCTGGGCCATATCGCACAGGCCTGCGCACAAGGCAAGGCGGATACCGGTCGGCAGGGGCCGCTGCGGTTGCCGAACCTGAGCCGTTTAGGGTTGGGCAAGTCGGCGGAAGGCTCCACCGGGCAGTTCCCGCCGGGGCTGGATGCACAGGCGGATATCATCGGCGCGTATGCCTACGCCAGCGAAATCTCCTCGGGTAAAGATACGCCATCCGGCCACTGGGAAATCGCCGGGGTGCCGGTGTTGTTCGACTGGGGCTACTTCCTCGACGAACACAACAGCTTCCCGCAGGCGTTGCTGGACCGGCTGGTAGAACGCGCCGGGTTGCCGGGCTATCTCGGTAACTGCCACTCTTCCGGTACGGTGATCCTTGACCAGCTTGGCGAGGAGCACATGAAAACCGGCAAGCCGATTTTCTATACCTCGGCGGATTCGGTATTTCAGATCGCCTGCCATGAAGAGACCTTCGGGCTGGATAAACTGTATGAACTGTGTGAAATCGCCCGTGAGGAACTGACCGAAGGCGGTTACAACATTGGTCGCGTGATCGCCCGGCCGTTTGTCGGTGATAAAGCCGGCCAGTTCCAGCGTACCGGCAATCGCCATGATCTGGCGGTGGAACCGCCAGCACCGACCATGCTGAAAAAGCTGGTGGATGAAAAAGGCGGCCGGGTGGTATCGGTAGGGAAAATCGCCGATATCTACGCTAACGTCGGCATCACCAAAAAGATCAAAGCTACCGGTATCGATGCGTTGTTTGACGCCACGCTCAGCGAAATGGAGCAGGCGGGTGACAACACCATCGTGTTCACCAACTTTGTGGATTTCGACTCATCTTACGGCCATCGTCGTGATGTGGCAGGGTATGCCGCCGCGCTGGAGCTGTTTGACCGCCGCCTGCCGGAGATGCTCGCTCGCGTGACGGGTGATGACATTCTGATTCTGACGGCCGACCACGGCTGTGACCCGACCTGGCCCGGAACCGATCACACCCGTGAGCACGTACCGGTACTGATGTACGGACCGGGTGTGAAGCCGGGTGATTACGGCCATCGCACCACCTTTGCCGACATCGGCCAGACGGTTGCCCGTTATTTCGGCCTGTCGCCGATGGATTACGGTACGCCGCTGTTTTAACGGATCGGCTCGATGTTTTATGGATCAATGTTTTATGGATCAATGCTTTGATGGATCGATACGTTGATAGGTCGATGCGCTGACCGCGCGACGCTATACTTCATCATCATGAATTCACACTGGATTTAAAAAGGAAGAAAAAGGATGGCTACGCCACATATCAATGCAGAAATGGGTGACTTCGCTGACGTGGTACTGATGCCGGGCGACCCGCTGCGCGCTAAGTACATCGCGGAAACCTTTCTGGAAAACGCGGTGGAAGTGAACAACGTGCGTGGCATGCTGGGCTTCACCGGGACTTACAAAGGACGTCGTATCTCCGTGATGGGCCACGGCATGGGCATCCCGTCCTGCTCGATTTACACCAAAGAGCTGATAACCGAGTTCGGCGTGAAGAAAATCATCCGCGTGGGGTCCTGCGGTGCGGTGCGCGCCGATGTGAAACTGCGTGATGTCGTGATCGGCATGGGGGCTTGCACCGATTCCAAAGTGAACCGCATGCGCTTTAAAGATCATGATTTCTCGGCGATTGCCGATTTTGATCTGCTGCGTCACGCGGTGGATGCGGCGAAAGCACGCGGCATCAACGCCCGCGTTGGTAACCTATTCTCCGCTGATTTGTTCTACACGCCGGACCCGCAAATGTTCGACGTGATGGAAAAATACGGCATTCTGGGTGTGGAAATGGAAGCGGCCGGTATCTACGGCGTGGCGGCGGAATTTGGCGCGAAAGCGCTGGCTATCTGCACCGTGTCCGACCATATCCGCACCCACGAGCAGACCACGGCAGCCGAGCGCCAGACCACCTTCAACGAGATGATCGAAATCGCGCTGGAGTCGGTACTGCTGGGCGACGCCGCTGAGGCTTGATGCGATAAAACAACGCTGCCGCCTGGCAGCGTTGTTATTTTCAGCTTCTGTATCTCCCGCCTTATCACCCCAGCGGTAGCGCCATAATAATGGCGTCTTCGCGGCCGTTGGCAGTCGGGTAATAATCCCGCCGTACCGAGACTTCGTTAAATCCCAAACTTTGATACAGCGCGATGGCGCGGGCGTTGGACGCGCGCACTTCCAGCCACAGCGTCACAATGCCACGCTGCTCCAGTTCGGTAATCAGGTGTTCCAGCAACTGACGCCCGTAGCCGTGGCGCTGGTGCGCCGGGTCAACCGCAATATTGAACAGCGTGGCTTCATCCAGCACCACCTGGGTGATGGCGTAGGCCACCAGTTGCTGGTCATGACACAGTTTCAGGTTGAGGTAACGCTCGCCCTGATTGCTGATGAAGGTTTTTTCGCTCCACGGAAAAGCGTGGCTTAAGCATTCAATATCAAACGCCTGCGGCAGGTCAGCCGTGGTCAGGGTGGAAATCATGTTCATGGTGACAAATCTGTTGCCACAGGGCGCGTTTCGCCCCGGCGTTGTGAGAGAGCTCGGCCAGAGATGGGCTGGTCAGTTGCACGCCATCCAATGCCAGCGCATCGGTGACTGGCTGACCCAGCCACCAACTGTGGCAGCGGGTATGTTCCGGTAGCATCTGTGCCTGACGTGGCGTCAGGCTTATCATCTGCTGCGAAGAGAGATTCAGGCTGCGCAAAACATCCTGTAACAGCGGGTCATCGCTGGCGGGCAGTGGATCGGCGATGATAATCAGCCGGGCATCAGGCGGCAGGCTGACGGCGATTTCGCCTTTCAGCACCGACGGACGACGCAAGGTCCACTGGGTGATCCCCAGTTGCTGTAACAGCCAGTCCCGTCTTGATGTCATGCCTTACTCACTCTGCGTGCGATGTTAGTGCCCGTGGTAACCGCGCCCGATGTCGCAAATCGTCGTATCTGGCGATGGTGGCGCACGATTGTGCGGCGCTATGCTAACAAATCGCTGAACCTGCGCCAACAAACCACTATAATCCTCGCTCAGTTTATTGAGGAGCCAGACCTGATGTCAGCATTAACCCCCGCCAGTGAAGTGATATTGCGCCATAGTGATGAATTTGTTGCCCGCCGGGTACTGTTTGCCGGTGATTTGCAGGATACATTGCCTGCGCATTTTGAGGCGGCGGCCGTTACTGTGCACACCACGCAATACCATCATTGGCAGCAGTTGCAGCCTGTATTGGGCGACAACGTGCATTTTTCGCTGCTGGCGCAGGCGGATATGGTCGCCGGGTGCGACACCTTGATTTACTACTGGCCGAAGAGCAAACAGGAAGCACAGTTCCAGTTGTCTAATCTGCTGTCGCTGTTGCCGGTCGGCTGTGAGATTTTTGTCGTCGGCGAAAACCGTAGTGGGGTGCGCAGCGCTGAAGGTATTTTGGAGCCGATCGCCGCTATCAATAAGATAGACAGCGCACGTCGCTGCGGTTTGTACCACGGTCGTCTGGATGCTGCTTCCGCGTTTGCACTGGAAGACTGGTGGCTGGAATATGACGTGGATGGTGTGCCGGTACGCACATTGCCGGGGGTATTCAGCCGTGAGGGACTGGATAGCGGCAGCCAGTTGCTGCTCTCGACGCTGGAACCGCATCGTAAAGGGAAAGTGTTGGATCTTGCCTGCGGTGCTGGGGTGCTGGCGGCGTCATTCGCCCGGTTATCGCCGAAAATTCGCCTGACGCTGAGCGATGTGAGCGCGGCGGCGCTGGAAGCCAGCCAGGCGACGCTGGCGGCGAATGGACTGGAAGGCCAGGTTATCGCCAGCAATGCCTACTCGGATATTCAAGGGCGCTTTGATCTGATTATCTCGAACCCACCGTTCCACGACGGCATGCAAACCAGCCTGCATGCGGCGGAAATGATGATTCGCGGTGCTGCCGCTCATCTGAACATCGAAGGTGAACTGCGCATCGTCGCCAACGCCTTCCTGCCATACCCGGCGCTGTTGGACGAGACATTCGGCAGTCATGAAGTGTTGGCTCAGACCGGCCGTTTCCGCGTGTACCGCGCTGTGCTGCGTCGCCATAAAAACCGCTGATTCACCCGAAAGTAACCCGCAATTCACTTGAAGGTCCGGCTTTCTCGCCGGACCTTCAGGCTTGATGCTCAGGCGTTATCGATCGTCGCCATCCCCTCTCGGCCATAGCGCTCGCCAGCCGCGACATGCGGCGGGAAGATAGCGTTAATCTCATCCAGTTCCTGTGGTGTCAGGGATATCGACTGTGCGCCGATATTTTCTTCCAGATAGCGACGACGTTTGGTCCCAGGGATCGGCACGATATGCTCGTCTTGTGCCATCACCCAAGCTAATGCCAATTGTGAGGGCGTGACGGCTTTTTCCCGCGCCATTTGCGTGACTTTTTCTACCAGTTGTAGATTTTTAGCGAAATTCTCATCGCTAAAACGCGGGTTACTGCGCCGAAAATCGTCTGCGGCCAGGGCCTCCGGGCGCGTGATGGCACCGGTCAGGAAGCCACGCCCCAACGGGCTGTAAGGCACAAAACCGATACCCAGACGGCGACAGGTGGGGAGGATCTCCGCTTCCACATCGCGTGTCCACAAGGAGTATTCACTTTGCAGTGCGGTGATAGGATGCACGCGCTGTGCCCGCTCCAGCGTGGCGGCAGACGCCTCGCTCAGGCCGATATACCGAATCTTGCCCGCTTTCACCAAATCAGCCAGCGCGCCAACGCTCTCTTCGATCGGCACGGCCGGGTCGATGCGATGCTGGTAGTAGAGATCGATAACATCAACGCCCAGACGCGTCAGACTGCCCTCAACGGCCTGACGGATATACTCAGGTCGGCCACAGACACCGCGCAACGCCGGGTTGGCCGGATCGCGCAAAATGCCGAATTTGGTAGCCAGAAACACCTGATCCCGTTTGCCCTTGATGGCTTTGCCTACCTGTATTTCATTGGTGTGGGGGCCGTACATGTCGGCGGTGTCCAGCAGGGTGACACCCAGTTCCAGCGCCCGATGCAGGGTGGCGATGGCCTCGTTTTCATCCTGACGGGTGGAATAGAAGTCACTCATTCCCATACAGCCGAGGCCGAGGGCAGATACCGTTGGCCCCTGCGGGCCGAGTTTTCGCTGTTGCATGTTTCTTGCTCCGTGTTGTTAGCGGCGGTTTCTCAGTGTGGTTGTTTCAATCAAAAAGATAAATTCGCGGTTTTATGCAACACTGTTTGTAAAATACAAACAATGGAGCCGGGAATGGATCAGGTTCAGGCCATGCGGGTCTTCGTGCGTATCGTGGAGGCGGAGAGCTTCAGTCGGGCGGCGGAAAAGCTGGGATTGCCGCGCGCCACCGTGAGCCAGACGCTGAAACGGCTGGAAGTCAGGCTGGGCGTGCGCTTGCTGCAACGTACTACACGTCAGGTACAGGTGACGGACGAAGGCCTGCTGTACTACCAGCGTTGTGTTCAACTGCTGGCGGAGTTCGACGAGACGGACGCGTTGTTTTCCCATCAGCGTCAGCAGCCCAGCGGCCGTGTGCGTATCGATATGCCTCACTCGCTGGCACGACAGGTGGTGATCCCGTCATTACCTGCGTTTTACCGCCGGTACCCGCAGATTTCACTGGTGCTGAGTGCCAACGACGCGGCGATTAATGTGTTGCGAGAAGGCGTGGACTGCGTATTGCGTGCCTGGCAGGTGGACGATGACTCACTGGTCGCGCGATCATTGCCGTCGCTGCCGCAGGTTACCTGTGCTTCGTCGGCCTATTGTGCGGAGTTTGGTGTGCCTGACTCGCTGGAGGCGCTGGCGACACACCGCATGGTCGGGTATTTTTCGTTACGCACATTGCAGCGTTATCCGCTGGAATTCATGCAGCAAGGGCAGCTCGTTACCCGTACCTTGCCCAGTCTGGTCGAGATAAGCGGTGCGGATGCGTATATCGCTGCCTGTCAGGCCGGGATGGGGATTATCCAGGCTCCCCGTTATGGCCTGGAGTCGTTGCTCTCTGGCGGCGAATTGATTGAGATACTGCCGCAGTTGCCACCGCCCGACATGCCGCTGTATGTGATGTATCCTTCCGGGCGTTTTCTGGCACCGCGCATTCGGGCCGTGATCGACTGGTTGTCGCAATGCTTTCATCAGCCACCGTTTGGGTGAATGCTGGTTTTTACAGCAAACGCTGTAGCGCTAAGGAAATAATGATTGACGTTGGTGCGAAAATCTCTAGAATGCGCCTCCGTGGTGGCATTATGTGACGTAATGTTGCTTGGTTTGCGAAGGTGGCGGAATTGGTAGACGCGCTAGCTTCAGGTGTTAGTGTCCTTAGGACGTGAGGGTTCAAGTCCCTCTCTTCGCACCAAACTCACCACAGATTTGTATTTCACAGTACCTGCGAAGGTGGCGGAATTGGTAGACGCGCTAGCTTCAGGTGTTAGTGTCCTCAGGACGTGAGGGTTCAAGTCCCTCTCTTCGCACCACTGGGATACAAATCAGCATCTTGTTGTATCATCGCAGTAAGTAATCGTGTAGTAAGCAATCGTAGTACACAGTGCGAAGGTGGCGGAATTGGTAGACGCGCTAGCTTCAGGTGTTAGTGTCCTTAGGACGTGAGGGTTCAAGTCCCTCTCTTCGCACCACTCTCCTTATCTTTCTTTGGCTTCAACACAGCAATACCCACCCATAACTACATCTACTACTGTTCGTTTTTCCCTCATATTTCCTCATGCGCCTGACCGTTATGCTGATTCAGGGCCAATGCGGCCAGCCTTTAAGCGTGAGCGACAGCGCCGCCAGGCCGCCTGCCAGTGCAATGCAGGAAGGCAGCAGCAGATAGTGGCGCATACGCCGGTGGAACAACATGCCCACCGTGAGCAGCATGGCCAGCGCACAGATGTATTTTAAGTGCGTTTGATTCAGTTCCGGCAGGGCCAGTAACGGCATCAACGCAGCCGGTAGCAGTACACCCCAGGCGCTGGACAGGCGTTTACCAAAATACCAGCTTATTCCCCACAGCCCGCACGCTGCGATCATGGCAGTCAGCATGGTGGTTTCTCTTGTTGATAATGATAACCAATATCATATATCAGATTTTCCGCTACACAACCGATGCTGTGTGATTTTTCTATGACCTGCCGTTTGGCCGACGGCAGGGGGATAAATCAGGCAGATTCAGGCGCGTCACGCAGATAGCTGCGTACCAGCTGTAACATGTTGAGTAGCGTGGCATTGCGGTCATGTTTACGCCAGATGACGGCAATCTGCGTGGTGAGGTGGGGGGTGTTGGTATCGTGGTAGGTCACATTACCGGTCTGGATGCTGGTCATCGATGCCGGGACGAAGGTCACGCCAAAGCCGGATGCCACCATACTGATGGTCGCGGTGAGGTGTGGTGCCAGCGGGTTGATTTTGGGCTGATAACCCGACAAGTAGCAGGCCCGGACAATCAGGTCGTGCAGGCTGGGGCAGAGCTCACGTGGGAAAATAATCAGCGGTTCATTCTGCAACTGCCCAAGATTGATTCGCGTTTGATCGCTAAATGGGTGGTTTTCCGGCAGCACCAGACGCATCGGCTCGTTAGCCAGCAGTTCACCTTCAAACTCTTCGCCGATGTTGTCTGGCAGGCGTACAAACGCGATATCGATGGTGCGGTTACGCAGGCTCTCCAGAATTTCATGGATGTGCTCTTCCCGCGGCTGTAGCCGTATTTTGGGGTAGTGTTGTCGATAGCGGCGCAGCAGTGTCAGTACCGCTGGGTGAAAGGTGACGGCGCAGGAAAAGCCGACATTGATAACGCCGCTCTCTCCACGAGCGATGCTGCGCACCCTTTCCACGGCGGCATCGGTCAGCTCAAGAATATGGTTGGCGTCTTGATACAGCGCTTCGCCCGCTTCCGTCATCTCCACTCCACGGGTTAGCCGCTTGAACAGCGGTGTGCCGATCTCCCGCTCAAGCTTTTGAATCTGCTGACTTAATGGGGGCTGTGATATGCCAAGGCTTTCCGCTGCACGGGTGAAATGCCGGGTTGAGGCCACTGCGACAAAATAGCGCAGATAACGTAATTCCATATATTTTCGATCTCCAATTGGCCACTTCTCTGTATTGGAACTTTGGTGTGACGGCGGTCAATATTCAAGTGAAAGGTTAAATAAATTTAAGTTGATCATCGTCGAAAGGGAATGGATATGAAAGATGTTAACTGTGTCGACCCGTGTGTCAGGGAACTGGCCAGCTTTGCACTTCATCATCAGGAACAGCATCCAGAATGCGTTATTTATCAGACCTCATTAATGAGTGGCCTTATTAATGGGGTTTACGAAGGTCACACCACCATGGAAGAACTTCTTAAACATGGCGATTTTGGATTAGGAACATTTAACAATCTCGATGGTGAGCTGGTGGCGCTCAATAGCCGCATCTTTCAGCTTCGTGAAGACGGTAGCGCACGTGCGGCGTTGCCGTACCAGAAAACCCCTTTCGCGGTAATGACCTTTTTCCGGCCGACGGAACAGATCCATTTCGGACAGACCATCGGCCGCGAAGCGATTCATCAGCGCATTAATGAATTGATTGCAACAGATAATCTGTTTTGTGCCCTGCGGATAGATGGCCGTTTTAGCCATGCAGAAACCCGTACGGTACCCCGCCAGGAACGACCTTATAAACCGATGCTGGAAGCGATTGCCCAACAACCGACGTTTCGTTTCGAACACTGTCAGGGCAGCGTAATCGGTTTCCGTAGTCCTGCCTATGTTCAGGGGATTAATGTGGCTGGTTATCATGAGCATTTCATCACCGACGATCGCAAAGGTGGTGGACATCTCCTTGATTATCAATTGGAAGAAGGCGTGTTGACCTTTGGCTCTATCGCGAAGCTGGTTATCGACCTTCCCCGTGACCGGGATTTTCTGAAAGCCAATTTATCCCCTGACGATCTCGATAGCGTCATTCACTCCGTAGAGAGCTGAGACATCGGGTAGGTGTAGGTACTGAAAGCACAAGCACACTGTTATGCAGAGGATAAACATTATGGAAAATATGGATGGTCAACAGCACTGGACGAGCGGTGCGGAGCTGATCGTAAAACATCTTGAGCAACAAGGCGTCAACTATGTCTTCGGCATTCCTGGTGCAAAAGTCGACCGCGTGTTTGATTCATTGGTGGACTCACCCATTCAGACCATTCCCGTCAGGCATGAAGCCAACGGCGCTTTTATGGCGGCGGCTGTCGGTCGCCTGACCGGTAAAGCCGGTGTGACGCTGGTGACCTCGGGGCCTGGCTGTTCGAATCTGGTGACCGGGCTGGCTACCGCGACAACCGAAGGCGACCCGATGGTGGCGCTGGGCGGCGCGGTAAAACGTGCCGACCGCCTGAAGCTGACCCACCAAAGCCTGGATACCGTTAGCCTGTTTCAGCCCGTGACCAAGTACAGTGCGGAAATCACCGTGTCGTCGGCGATTTCAGAAGTGATGGCCAACGCCTTTCGTGCCGCCGAATTTGGTCGTCCAGGGGCCGCGTTTATCAGCCTGCCGGAAGACATTGTTAACGAACCGGTTGATAGCCCTGTTCTGGCTCGAACCACGTTGCCGACCCTCAACAGTGCGCCGTATGCCGATGTCGAGCGGGTGGCCGGGCTTATCAAAAATGCCAGGAACCCGATCCTGTTGCTGGGGTTGATGGCCAGCCAGCCGAAAAATGCGCAGGCGTTGCGCCGGTTGCTGCATCACAGCGGCCTGCCGGTCACCAGTACTTATCAGGCGGCTGGGGTGATCGACCAACAGCACTTTGACCATTTTGCCGGGCGGGTTGGGCTGTTTAATAATCAGGCCGGCGACAAGCTGTTACAGCAGGCCGATCTTATCGTGACGGTGGGATACAGCCCGGTGGAGTATGCCCCGGCGTTGTGGAATACCGGTAAGGCGACGCTGGTGCACATTGATGTGTTGCCCGCTGAAGTGGAAAGCGCCTACCGCCCGGATGTGGAACTGGTGGGTGACATCAGCATCACCATCGATATGCTCAATGAGCAACTGACCTCACCGATTGTGCTGTCGTCAAAAGCTCAGGCAATTTTGGAAGAGCGCCGTCAGTTGCGTCATCAACTGGCGACCCGCGCGATTAACATGGACGGCTTTGCCATTCACCCGCTGCGGCTGGTGCGGGTCATGCAAGATCTGGTCAATAAAGATGTGACCTTGTGCGTGGACATGGGCAGCTTCCATATCTGGCTGGCGCGCTATCTTTATAGCTTCCGTGCCCGTCAGGTGTTGATGACGAATGGACAACAAACCATGGGGGTGGCATTGCCGTGGGCGATTGCTGCTGCGTTGGTCAATCCTGGTCAGAAGGTAGTATCCGTCTCGGGTGATGGCGGTTTCATGCAATCCAGTATGGAGCTGGAAACGGCGGTACGGCTGAAATCCAACATCCTGCATATTATCTGGGTGGATAACGCCTATAACATGGTGGAAATTCAGGAAGAGAAAAAGTATCACCGTGCTTCTGGCGTCAAGTTCGGGCCTATCGATTTCAAAGCCTATGCGGAAGCCTTCGGTGCCAAAGGGTTTGCCGTGGAATCGGCGGCTGAACTGGTGCCGAAACTCTGGCAGGCCATGGACGTCGACGGCCCGGCGGTTATCGCCATTCCGGTGGATTATTCCGACAACCATTACCTGATGGAGAACGTCAACATCAGCCACCTGATTTAAGACGTCGTATCGTCAGTTATTCAGGCCCTGTCATCCTACCTGCTGCAGGGTTTGCAGCCTTTTTGAGTGTGATTCGCTCATGATGCTCCACGCGTCCTGAAGCCCCGAGATAGGGTGCTTCGCGTCCCCCACTGTGTTTCACACGGTCGGGAACGCCGTCCGAGAGTGGCAGGACGCGCGTTTTTTCGCCTTATCTGTTATGTCTTGCATTGAAATATCCCACCGTTGGTGATGGTCTGACGTGATCATCCACATTCTGTATCTGTCACCTTCTCGCGCTCGCCAGTAACCGCATCAGGTTGTCGTTGACGGGAAGATGTCCACGATGGCGATCACAAACTCAGCCTGTGCATGCGATGATTGAGGGCACCTCTATTGCCTGAAATAATCTAATTTTAGGGTTTTTTCGCATTACTTTATCTAATTCATGTGGTGAATTCTGATTCTGATATCACACCATGAAATCATTTTTTAATAATTATATATGCCAATTTTATTAATTTAATTGGATTTAAATTTCACTTAATTAATAATTTTTGGTTTTATATATTTTTCTTTGGTTTTGTGAATAAGGTGAGGTTCTGTCTTTTTATATAGATAAACTTATGGTTGTGGGAGTGGTGGAACGTCGACTTCAGTGGTAAGTTCAGGTACAGGATAAACGTTTGCGTCGTGAGGTCTGGCGTCACAACGCACGGCTAACGTAGAGAGAAAAAAATGGCAAACCACACCCCGTTATATGAACAGCATCTGGCCGATGGCGCCAAAATGGTGGATTTTCATGGCTGGATGATGCCGCTGCATTATGGCTCCCAACTGGATGAACATCATATTGTACGCAGCAGTGCTGGCATGTTTGATGTGTCGCACATGACTATCGTGGATTTGCGCGGTGCCCGTGTCCGCGAATTTTTGCGTCACCTGTTGGCGAATGACGTTGCCAAACTGACCCAGCCCGGCAAGGCGCTCTATACCGCGATGCTGACGCCGTCTGCTGGCGTGATCGACGATTTAATCGTGTATTTCCAGACCGAAGATTATTTCCGGCTGGTGGTGAACTCCGCCACGCGCGAGAAAGATTTGGCCTGGATTACCGAGCATGCCGCTTCCTTCCAGGTTGCGATTACCGAACGCGAAGACCTGTCGCTGATTGCGGTGCAAGGGCCGCAGGCACAGGAGAAAGTGCGTAGCCTGCTCAGTGATGCACAGCGTGACATCATTGCTGGCATGAAGCCTTTCTTTGGTTTGCAGGCGGGCGACCTTTTTATCGCCACCACTGGCTATACTGGCGAAGCAGGCTATGAAATTGCGTTGCCGCAGGAACTCGCGGTCAACTTCTGGCAACAATTGCTGGCTGTTGGCGTAAAACCCTGTGGGCTGGGCGCACGTGACACGTTGCGTCTGGAAGCGGGCATGAACCTGTACGGTCAGGATATGGATGAAACCATCTCTCCACTGGCGGCCAACATGGGCTGGACTATTGCCTGGCAGCCGGAAGATCGTCAGTTTATCGGCCGTGAGGCGCTTGAACGTCAGCGTTCTGAAGGCACTGAACAGTTGGTTGGTTTGGTGATGACGGAAAAAGGCGTGCTGCGTCACGGTCAACCCGTTCGCTTTACCGATAATCATGGCGTGATGCAGGAAGGGGTGATCACCAGCGGGTCGTTTTCGCCTACGCTGGGCGTCAGCATTGCGCTGGCCCGTGTGCCCGCCGGTATCGGCGAGCAGGCAATCGTGCAGATTCGCAATCGTGAGATGCCGGTGCACGTGACCAAACCGAATTTCGTCCGGGCAGGCAAAGCGCTGGTTCAGTTTTAATTTTTGGCATTAATGGAAGGAGAAGGTGGCAATGAGCAATGTTCCGGCAGAACTGAAGTATTCCTCATCCCATGAGTGGGTGATGGCGGAAGGCAATGGCGTTTACAGCGTGGGTATCACCGAGCATGCCCAGGAATTGCTGGGTGATATGGTGTTTGTCGATCTGCCGGAAGTCGGCAGTACGGTGAATGCTGGCGACGACTGCGCGGTCGCAGAATCCGTCAAGGCCGCGTCGGATATCTACGCGCCGATCAGCGGTGAAATCGTGGAGATCAACGAAGAGCTGGAAGGCGCACCGGAATTGGTGAACAGCGCGCCTTACGCTGAAGGCTGGTTGTTCCGCATCAAAGCCTCTGACGAAGCCGAATTGAACGAACTGCTTGATGCCGCCGGTTATCAGGCACTGCTGGAAGAAGAAGACAGCGACGAAGAAGAATAAGCCTGACGCCCCGTTTGCTTCCCGCAACGGGGCGTTTTTATGGTCCGCCTGGTTTTGCTATTGGTTTGTTTTGTGAATGGTTTGCTTGTTTTTCTGAATTAGTTAATTGCGCTGCACATCACTGTGCCAAATGCAGGAAATTCCCCCACATGACCCAGACTCTCAGTCAACTCGAACACGGCAGTGCGTTCACCGAGCGCCACATCGGCCCGTCAGTTGTTCAGCAACAACAGATGCTGACCGCCATTGGCGCGGCTTCGCTGGACGAACTTATCCGTCACATCGTACCTGCTGATATCCAGTTACCTCAGCCGCCAGCGGTGGGCGACGCCGCCACCGAATATCAGGCGCTGGCCGAACTCAAAGCCATCGCCAGCCGCAACCAGCGCTATAAGAGCTATATCGGCATGGGGTATCACGCCGTGCTGACGCCGCCGGTGATTTTGCGCAACGTACTGGAAAACCCAGGTTGGTATACCGCGTATACGCCGTACCAGCCGGAAGTATCGCAGGGGCGTCTGGAAGCGTTGCTGAATTTCCAGCAATTGACACAGGACCTGACCGGGCTGGAGCTGGCTTCCGCTTCGTTACTGGATGAAGCGACCGCTGCTGCGGAAGCGATGGCGATGGCTAAACGTGTTAGCAAGCTCAAGCAGGCCAATCGTTTCTTTGTCGCCGACGATGTCCACCCACAGACGCTGGATGTGGTGCGTACCCGTGCTCAGACCTTTGGTTTTGAGATAGTGACCGGCAACGCCGCTGAGGCGGTGAAATACGACGACGTTTTTGGCGTGTTGTTGCAACAGACAGGCACCACCGGCGAGTTGCACGACTATCGCGCGTTGATGACCGAGTTGAAAGAGCGCAAAGTCATCATCAGTGTGGTGTCGGACATGATGGCGCTGGTGCTGCTGGCGGCACCCGGCAAACAGGGCGCGGACATTGTGTTGGGCTCTGCCCAGCGTTTTGGTGTCCCGATGGGGTACGGCGGTCCGCACGCGGCCTTTTTCGCCTGTCGTGATGAATATAAACGTGCGATGCCGGGCCGTATTATCGGTGTTTCCCGCGATGCGGCCGGTAACACCGCGCTGCGTATGGCAATGCAGACCCGTGAACAACATATCCGCCGGGAAAAAGCCAACTCCAATATCTGTACCTCTCAGGTGCTGCTGGCCAACATTGCCGGGATGTACGCGGTGTATCACGGTCCGCAGGGGCTGAAACGCATTGCCGGGCGTATCCACCGTTTGACGGATATTTTGGCCGCCGGTCTGACGGCGCGCGGTCTGACGCTGCGTCATCAACACTGGTTCGATACCCTGACCGTCGAGGTCGCGGATAAAGCGGCCGTACTGGGGCGTGCGGTGAGCGCCGGTATCAACCTGCGCGCCGATCTGGATGGCGCGGTTGGCATCGCATTGGATGAAACCACCGGTCGTGATGACGTTCTGGCGTTGTTCGCTGTCTTGCTGGGGGACGCGCATGGTCTGGACATCGACACACTGGATGCGGCGGTCAGCGGGCAGTCGGCGTCGATCCCCTCAGCCTTGTTGCGCAGTGACGATATCCTGACTCACCCGGTGTTCAATCAATACCACAGCGAAACCGAGATGATGCGTTATCTGCACCGTCTGGAAAGCAAGGATCTGGCGCTGAATCAGGCGATGATCCCGCTCGGTTCCTGCACCATGAAACTCAACGCGGTGGCAGAAATGTTGCCGATCACCTGGCCGGAATTTGCTGAGCTGCACCCATTCTGCCCCACTGAACAGGCGCTGGGGTATCGCCAACTGATCACGCAGTTGTCCGAGTGGCTGGTGCAACTGACCGGCTATGACGCGGTGTGCATGCAGCCCAACTCCGGTGCGCAGGGCGAATACGCTGGTTTGCTGGCTATCCGTCGCTATCACGAAAGCCGCAATGAAGGCGAGCGTACCCTGTGTCTGATCCCGAGTTCCGCCCACGGCACCAACCCGGCTTCCGCACAGATGGCGGGGATGCAGGTGGTGGTGGTGGCCTGTGATAAACAGGGGAACATCGACCTGCACGACCTGCGGGAAAAAGCACAGCAGGCGGGGGATAAGCTCTCCTGCATCATGGTGACGTACCCGTCTACCCACGGCGTGTATGAAGAAACCATCCGTGAAGTGTGCCAGATTGTCCACCAGTACGGCGGTCAGGTGTATCTGGATGGTGCCAACATGAACGCGCAGGTTGGGATTACCTCGCCGGGTTACATCGGCGCTGACGTGTCGCACCTTAACCTGCACAAGACCTTCTGCATTCCCCACGGTGGTGGTGGCCCGGGCATGGGGCCTATCGGCGTGAAAGCGCATCTGGCACCGTTCGTGCCGGGCCATCAGGTGGTGGAAATGGACGGCGTGCTGACTCGTCAGGGGGCGGTTGCCGCTGCGCCGTTCGGTAGCGCCTCTATCCTGCCGATCAGTTGGATGTATATCCGTATGATGGGGGCAGAGGGGCTGAAGCAGGCCAGCCAGATGGCGATTTTGAACGCTAACTATGTGGCGACGCGTCTGAAAGACGCCTACCCGGTGTTGTACACCGGCCGTGATGGTCGCGTAGCGCACGAGTGCATTCTGGACATTCGGCCGCTGAAAGACAGCACTGGCATCAGCGAGATGGATATCGCCAAACGTTTGATTGACTATGGATTCCATGCGCCGACGATGTCGTTCCCGGTCGCAGGTACACTGATGATCGAACCGACCGAGTCAGAAAGCAAAGTGGAGCTGGACCGCTTCATCGACGCAATGCTGGCGATCCGCGCGGAGGTAGACCGTGTTGCTGCCGGTGAATGGCCGCATGACGATAACCCACTGATGAACGCACCGCATACCCAGACCGAACTGGCGGCTGACTGGTCGCATCCGTACAGCCGTGAACTGGCGGTATTCCCGGCCGGGCAGACCCACAAGTACTGGCCTGCGGTAAAACGTCTGGATGACGTCTACGGTGACCGTAACCTGTTCTGTTCCTGCGTGCCGATGAGCGAGTACCAGTAAAGGCAAGTCTTGTTGTGAATAACCGGGGGGCGTGAGCCTCCCGTTTTTCGTTATGCCGGTTCTTGATGAGCGCGGCAGATTACTTCAGCCAGCCTTTCGCCTGTGCATCCTCCAGATGCTGTTTCAGATAACCCCACAGCGCCGGATTAATATCCTGGATAAAATCGTTACGGCTCAACACCTGTTCCAGTCGAATGCCGTGTTCTACCCAGCTCTGCCCGCCGTTGTGCAGGTTCATCAGTACTGGCATAACGCGGTCGATCATCAAGGCAAAGCGAGCTTCTGCACTGTCACCGGCCTCGTATTCGTGCCAGAGCGCCAGAAACTGGTCATGTTGTGGTTGCGGTAGCAGACCAAAAATACGTGTGGCGGCCGCCTGTTCCTGTTGCTGAATAGCTTCGCGGGCTTTGAGGTCGTAAACCAGTACGTCACCGGCATCAATCTCCACGATATCGTGAATCAACGCCATTTTGAGTACGCGGGTGATATCGATAGTGTCATCGGCATACGGTGCCAGGCTCATCACGGCGACGGCAAAATGCCAACTGTGTTCTGCGGAGTCTTCCTGACGGTCAGTGCCGATTACCTTGGAACGGCGCTGAACACTCTTGAGTTTGTCGATTTCCATCAGAAATTTGACGACATCGGTCATGGGGCCGAAATCCAGTACGGGTAAAGCAGATGACATCCGTTAACCTCCTGTAATAAAGAGCGGTCATTGTAGGAGATATAGGGGGCGATGAACATGCAAGAATATCCCCCCGATGCAACGGATTTTTATTTTAGCGTACAGGTGTACACTGGAAAGGTTCTCAGTTAATCTGCTCAAAACTTGCTCGGCGCGACAGTCTGTGTGTCGCAGTTACACAGAGTGAGGTAGGTATGGGACACGAGGTTGGCATGAAGAAAAATGTGGGGGAACCCGGGTATGCGCTGGCGGAAGAAATCGCCAACAGCATTAGCCATGGAATCGGTTGTGTGTTTGGGATCGTTGGGCTGGTGTTGCTGCTGGTTCAGGCAGTGAACAACGGTGCCACGTCTTTAGCCATTACCAGCTACAGTCTCTATGGCGGTAGCCTTATCTTATTATTTCTTGCATCCACGCTGTATCACGCCATTCCGCATCAACGCGCAAAACGCTGGCTAAAGATATTTGACCATTGCGCCATCTATCTGTTGATTGCCGGAACCTATACCCCGTTTCTGTTAGTGGGGCTGGATTCACCGCTGGCGCGAGGATTGATGATCGCCATCTGGAGTCTGGCGCTACTGGGCGTCATTTTCAAACTGGCGTTTGCACACCGCTTCGAAGTGTTATCACTGATTACGTACCTGGTGATGGGATGGCTATCGCTGATTGTGGTTTACCAACTGGCGATGAAGCTGTCCATCGGTGGGGTGACTCTGCTGGCGATAGGGGGAGCGATATATACGCTGGGCGTGGTGTTTTATGTCTGCAAGCGGATTCCGTTCAATCACGCTATCTGGCACGGGTTTGTCTTAGGCGGTAGCGTATGCCATTTTCTGGCCATTTACCTGTATGTGGGGTAACGGCGCGGTAAGTGCGGTGAATTGATGTTGAAGTTGATAATCTCAGGGAGCGGTAGCTCCCTGAGCTTTTTGTCTATAGAAAACCCCCAGCTAGGCTGGGGGTTCCGTAAAGCTTCCAGCTTTGGGGCGGATATAAAAACCCCTTTTGATTTGTTAAAACACCTTGCGGTCTGGCAACTGCAATGGTCAAACAAGAAATCAAAAGGGGGTCCCAATGGGGGACGAAAAGAGCTTAGCGCACACTCGCTGGAACTGTAAATATCACATAGTTTTCGCACCCAAATACCGAAGACAGGTCTTCTACGGTGAGAAACGGCGTGTAGTAGGGAGTATCTTAAGAAAGCTGTGTGAATGGAAAAATGTGCAGATTCTGGAAGCAGAGTGCTGTGCTGATCACATACATATGCTTGTGGAGATCCCGCCGAAGATGAGTGTATCGAGCTTCATGGGGTATCTGAAAGGCAAAAGTAGCCTGATGCTCTATGAACAATTTGGTGATCTGAAATTCAAATATAGGAACAGGGAGTTTTGGTGCCGAGGGTATTATGTAGATACGGTGGGTAAAAATACATCGAAGATCCGGGACTACATAAAGCACCAACTGGAGCAGGATAAACTGGGCGAGCAGTTATCAATCCCATATCCAGGTAGCCCGTTTACGGGCCGTAAGTAACGGATTTGGATGCAAATGTCAGATTGCGATGCGCCTGTTAGGGCGCGGCTGGTAACAGAGCCTTATAGGCGCATATGAAAAACCTCCGGCTATGCCGGAGGATATTTATTACCGTATCGATTATTCTGCGAGAGAATAAGGCAGCGGCTGAATCGCAAGCTGGCTGCTGTTATCGTCGCGAACCCGCAGTACGCTGTCTGCGTCCAGATCGTTATTTAATACTGCCTGAACCCACAGCGTGCCGTCATGCAACTGGCTGCTCGCCAGTACCGTACCGGTGCGCCGCCAGTTATCACCCAGTTTCAGTTCCAGCTCATCACCCACCGCAGGTGTCTGTGCGCCAGAGCCAGCCAGCCAGTACAGTGCGCGTTTATTGGCACCACGGTATTTGGCTCGGGCGACCATTTCCTGACCGGCATAGCATCCTTTGGTGAAGCTAATGCCTTGTAGCGCTTGTAAATTGGTGGCCTGCGGAATGAACTGCGCACTGTTAGTACTGTCAATGACGGGGCGGCCCGCTTCTATCTCCAGCGCCAGCCACTGGCGGCTATCATTGAGCGTAATCTGTGCTTGCAGTGCGTCGATAACAGCTGTGGCACGTTGTGCATCCAGCACCAACACGAAACGCTCGGCAGGCTGTGACAGATGCACGAGCGTTGCGCCGGGTTGGTGTACGACGGCGTTATCGGTATCGGGCAGGGTATCAAACAGCGCCGCCAGATGATGACGGATGTTGTCACCAGCGGCACCCAGCAACACGACGCTGTCGTCAGCCGTCAGGGTGGTTTTGGAGAACACCGCGTATTTTTTCAGCTCCGTCAGTTGAGAATCGCGTACACTACGGCGCTCCAGATAAGCCAGTCCATCGCCATAATGGAATAAGTGTACCGTGCTCCACATTTTTCCCTTGGCGTCACAGTGAGCACACAGTATCTGCTCACCGGCCTGTAGCGCATTAACGTCAGCCGTGAGTTGCCCCTGAAGGTATTTGACGGTGTCTGGCCCGGTGAGGGTAACCAGCGCCCAGTCGTCCAGCGACATCAGGGTGGCGGGGAGATGAGCAGAAGAAAACAGCGGTTGTTCGGTAAACGGATGAGCCATATTACAATCCTGCGATGCGTAATGTCAGCGAATCATCCAATGGTAAAAGAGCGACAACGGTTTGCAAGCAGTTTAGGCTGTGTTCTGCCATCCGGTCGCTGATTAGCGCGTCTGGTAACATGAATCAGCAAAATGGCGCGAATCGTGCGATACGCAAGGTCGCGGTAAAATAGTACAGGCGCTGATACGCGAAAATATGTCAAAGTGTTACTATTGGTTGAAGGGCATCAGGTAGAATAGCTGTACACTGGCGGTCGTTATCGACCCGCACGGATAACCAGACAGAACAGAGAAGCAGGCGACATGAACATGGACATCAATAACAAAGCACGTATTCACTGGGCGTGCAGGCGTGGAATGCGCGAACTGGACATCTCCATCATGCCGTTTTTCGAGCATGAGTACGATGCGCTGAGCGACGACGACAAGCAGCAGTTTATTCGTCTGCTGCAGTGTGACGATCCCGACCTGTTTAATTGGTTGATGAACCACGGCGAGCCGGGTGATCCCGGTTTGAAGCGGATGGTTTCCCTTATTCAGACGCGAAATAAAGATCGTGGCCCAGTGGCAATGTGATTTACGCGTATCCTGGCGTATGCAGTTGTTTTCGCTGCTGACGCACGGATTTCTAATGCTGATGATCCTGCTGGCTCCCTGGCCGGACGGCTACGCACCGCTGTGGCTCGGGTTAGTGACGCTGGTCGTGTTTGACTTTGTGCGTAGCCAGCGAAGCATCAAATCGCGCCAGGGGGAGATTTCCCTGCGTGGCGATAACCAACTGCACTGGCAGCAACGTGACTGGCAGATTGTCCGGCGACCGTGGTTTATGCGCAACGGCGTATTGTTATCGCTACGTGCGGTGGATGGTAAAGGGCAACAGCGTTTGTGGCTGGCGTCAGACAGTATGGGGAGTGAGGAATGGCGGCTGTTACGTCAACAACTGCAGCAGCCTGCGCTGCATGGAACGGAATCTTCCCGCCATCATTAACGGGCGAACGGTATTCGTGCGATTCAGGCGTGCCAGACACGCCTGAATGCTCATCTGGACTGATGACATCAAATAGCGCGACAGCGCGTCAAAGTAACTCTGCCATTTCCAGCAGGATTTGTTCGCACCATTGCTGAAGACGATCATCGCTCATGTCGTACTGGTTTACCTCATCCAGCGCCAGGCCAACAAAGTGCTTACCGTCTTCGGTGACGGGTTTGGGGCTGGTGAAATCGTAACCCGCCGTTGGCCAGTAGCCAATAAAGCGCACACCTAATGGTTTGAGCTGGTCATGCAACATGCCGAGCGCATCCAAAAACCATTCGCCATACCCTAACTGGTCACCCATACCGTAGAGCGCGACAATTTTTCCATTCAGATTCAATGTTGGCAATTGCGCCCAGATGGCTTCCCAGTCTTCCTGTATCTCACCAAAGTCCCAGGTGGGGATGCCAAGGATCAGCATCTCGTAGTGTTCCATCTCCTGCGGCGCAACGTCTTTCACGTTATGCAGGTCAACCAGTTCCTCACCCAGAATGTCGCGGATTTTCTCTGCTGCCATTTCGGTGTAGCAGGTGCTGGTGCCGTAAAAAAGTCCTATCTTCATAAGTTGTCTGATCGTGATTGCATCAATAAAAGGCGATATTGCTGTGCGCTTAGCCTAACGGAATAACCTGGGAGCGTACAGGGTGGGGCGGAAGATGAGAGGACGGTAAGCAAGAAAGCAGGGATGAAAGCAAGCAACGCCTTCATCCCTGTAAGACTTAACCGAGAGACTGGTGACGGGTTTCTTTTGTCAGCAGCAGTGCAATCAGAGTCAGCGAGGCCATGGCGGCGAGGTAAACACCGACATAGAACAGCCCATAATGGCTGGTCAGCCAGGCGGCGATATACGGCGCTACGGATGCCCCCAGAATCGAGGACACATTGTAGGAAAACGAGGCACCGGTATAGCGCACTTCAGTGGGGAACAGTTCTGGCAACAGCGCGCCCATCGGGCCGAAGGTCAGCCCCATCAGGCTCAGGCCGCAGACCAGAAAGGCCATAATCAGCATCTGGTTACCAGAACCCAGCAGCGACGGGAACGCCATCGCGAAGACCAGCATAATGCAGGTCACGGTGATCATGGTCTTGCGACGACCGACGACGTCGGCCAGATAGCCTGCCACCGGGATCATCAGACCAAAACCGATGACCGCCATCATCAGCATCCACAGGAAGTTATTACGTGGAATGCCAAGCCCAGCCGGTGCTGGGGTAGTGCCGTAGGTCATGGAGTAGACGGTCATGATGTAAAATAGGGTATACGTTGCCAGCATAATGAAGGTGCCCAAAACAGTGGCTTTCACATGCTTGCTCAGCAGGGTACCCAACGGTATACGTACCTGTTTCCCTTCTTTGGCGACTTTGGCAAACACCGGTGTTTCGTGCAAAGACACACGCACATACAGGCCGATAATCACCAGCACCGCCGAGGCGATGAACGGCACACGCCATCCCCAACTCATGAACTGCTCGTTAGTGAGCATCCAGGACAGCAGCAGGAAAGTACCGTTAGCGAAGAAGAAGCCGATGGGCGCACCCAACTGCGGGAATGAACCGTACAACGCGCGTTTGTGGGCAGGTGCGTTTTCGGTTGCCAGCAGCGCCGCGCCGCCCCATTCGCCACCGAGACCCAGCCCCTGACCGAAACGGGCCAGCGCCAGCAGCAGTGGTGCCAGTACGCCGATGGTTTCATAGCTCGGCAGCAAGCCGATTAAGACGGTGGAGATCCCCATGGTCAGCAGCGAGGCGACCAGCGTCACTTTACGCCCGACACGATCACCAAAGTGACCGAATAGCGCAGAACCGATAGGCCGGGCAACAAATGCGATGGCGAAGGTCGCCAGCGATTGTAGCGTAGCGGCGGTCGCATCCCCCTGCGGGAAAAAGATGTGCGGAAATATCAGC
The DNA here is from genome assembly GCF_020406815.2 of Dickeya oryzae. Taxonomy (NCBI): domain Bacteria; kingdom Pseudomonadati; phylum Pseudomonadota; class Gammaproteobacteria; order Enterobacterales; family Pectobacteriaceae; genus Dickeya; species Dickeya oryzae. The sequence goes on along the minus strand of NZ_CP162670.1, from coordinate 3,972,070 downwards.
ACGGCAGCGGTAGCATAAATGTAAAAATCAAAGAATTCGATGGCGGTACCGATCAACGAGGCGACCACCACCTTATTGCGCGAGTTGACTGGCGCTTCTGGTGCTTGAGTATCAATAGTGGATGAGATGGAGGCTTGCATAATTTTTTTGCTTTTTTGTAACACACGGACGCGCATTCTATGCATAGAAAAAGTTCTTTTCAAACCACTGCGGCGGATGAAGTCAAGCCTTGTGGTAACAGCATTCCGTGATCTGCATCAATAAGAAAATATAATCCCTTTCATGCTTCGTTTTGCCACAGGATGTGATGAAGTTGAGAATGATTACCGAATTGTACCCCGAACATACTCTGTCAGGCATAATGGCGGGAGAGTATGGTCTGCGGCATGGCAGGAGAGAGTAATGCAGAAGCAGGATCAGGCCTTAATCGAGCAGTTTCTGGATGCCTTGTGGCTGGAGCGCAACCTGGCGGAAAATACATTGTCGTCCTATCGCAATGATCTGTCCTCGCTGGCGGAGTGGCTGGCGCACCATGACCGTCATCTGCTGGAGGCGCAGCCGTCTGACCTACAGGATTTTCTGGCTGAGCGACTGGAGGGCGGTTACAAGGCCACCAGTTCAGCGCGTTTGCTGAGCGCAATGCGGCGCTTTTTTCAGTATCTGTACCGGGAAAAGCAACGAGCAGATGACCCGAGTGCGCCGTTGTCTTCTCCTAAATTGCCGCAGCGATTACCGAAGGATCTCACTGAAGCGCAGGTGGAAGCGCTGCTGGCGGCACCGGTTACCGATCAGCCGATCGAACTGCGGGATAAGGCAATGCTGGAATTGCTGTACGCGACTGGTCTGCGTGTATCGGAACTGGTGGGGCTGACGATGAGCGATGTCAGTCTGCGCCAGGGGGTGGTGCGCGTCGTGGGGAAAGGCAACAAGGAGCGACTGGTGCCGCTCGGGGAAGAGGCGGTGTACTGGCTGGAGCAGTATCTGGAGTACAGCCGTCCCTGGTTGCTAAACGGGCAGACGCTGGATGTGTTGTTTCCGAGTAACCGTGCCCAGCAGATGACGCGCCAGACGTTCTGGCACCGTATCAAGCACTATGCGACACTGGCATCTATTGACAGCAATAAACTTTCTCCGCATGTTTTGCGTCATGCCTTTGCAACCCACCTGCTGAATCACGGTGCGGATTTGCGAGTGGTGCAGATGTTGTTGGGCCACAGCGATCTTTCCACCACGCAGATTTATACCCACGTTGCGACGGAGCGGTTGAAACAACTGCATCAACAGCACCATCCCCGGGCATGATGCCTCTGGGTCGATAGGATGATAATGGCGGTTTCCGCCTATAATGGATAAGCGCGGCGCTTGCGCCCTGAGAACAGGATAACTCCATGAAAAAACGTGTAATACTCCTTTCGTTGCTGACGCTGGCTTTCGGCAACATGGCACACGCGGATGACGCCGCGATTAAGCAGACGCTTAACCGTTTGGGAATGCAGAACGCGGAAGTGAAAGATTCTCCCATCAGCGGAATGAAAACCCTGCTGACGGAGAATGGCGTGCTTTACATCACCGACGACGGTAAACACCTGTTGCAGGGTCCACTGTATGACGTCAGCGGTAAGGATCCGGTGAATGTCACCAATCATATTCTGAATGATCGTCTGAATGCCCTGAAAGACCAGATGATCGTTTATAAGGCACCACAGGAGAAACACGTCATCACCGTGTTTACCGACATCACCTGCGGCTACTGCCACAAACTGCATGAGCAGATCAAAGATTACAACGCGCTGGGTATTACCGTGCGTTATCTGGCTTTCCCTCGCCAGGGCATGAACTCTCAGGCAGCGAAAGACATGCAATCCATCTGGTGCGTCGCGGATCGCAACAAGGCGTTTGATGCGGCCATGAAAGGGGATGATGTCTCGCCTGCAACCTGTAAAACGGATATCGGCGCGCACTACCAACTGGGTGTGCTGTTTGGCGTGCAGGGGACACCGGCTGTCGTATTGAGTGACGGCACGGTGGTGCCGGGGTATCAGCCGCCTAAAGAAATGATGGCTATGCTGGAAGCGCACAAAGCCTCGCTGAAATCAGGCGGCTAATTGAATCGAGTGGTTAATCAAGCGTGAATGTTGTTACCCAACTCCGTCGCCGTCCGGTGACGGAGACGGAGTTACCTGACTCCCTCCCGGCACTATTACGTCGTTTATACGCCCAGCGCGGTGTGAGACAGGCGCAGGAACTGGAGCGCAGTCTGCGCGGGCTGCTGGATTATCGTCTGCTGAGCGGTATTTCTCAGGCCGTCGACGTGTTGTGTCGGGCGCTGGCGGAAGCGCGCCGCATTGTGATTGTCGGTGATTTTGACGCTGACGGTGCCACCAGTACCGCGTTGACGGTGCTGGCGCTGCGCAGTATGGGAGGGCGAGAGGTTCAGTATCTGGTGCCCAACCGCTTCGAAGATGGGTATGGGCTCAGTCCCGAAGTGGTCGCTCAGGCGGCTGCCAAAGGGGCGGAGTTGATCGTCACCGTCGATAACGGCATTTCGTCCCACGCTGGGGTGGATGATGCGCACCGGCGAGGTATCGAGGTGGTGGTGACTGACCACCATTTGCCGGGGGACACCCTGCCAGCGGCAGAGGCGATGGTGAATCCTAATCTGGTGGATTGTGCGTTTCCGTCGAAGGCGTTAGCCGGCGTGGGCGTGGCGTTCTACCTGATGATGGCGTTGCGGGCTCGCCTGCGTGAGTCTGGCTGGTTTACTGAACGCGGGCTGGCCGAGCCTAATCTGGCGGAATTGCTGGATTTGGTGGCGTTGGGGACGGTGGCGGATGTGGTACCGCTGGACGCCAATAACCGTATTCTGGTCGCACAGGGACTGAGCCGTATCCGGGCCGGGAAATGTCGGCCGGGGATCCGCGCCTTGCTGGAAGTCTCTAACCGCGATGCCGCCCAACTGGTAGCCAGTGATTTGGGCTTTGCGCTCGGGCCGCGCCTGAATGCTGCCGGTCGACTGGACGATATGTCCGTCGGGGTTGAACTGTTGTTGTGCCATGACATCGTGCAGGCGCGGATGCTGGCCAGCGATCTGGATGCGCTCAACCAAAGTCGCCGTGAGATTGAAGCGGGGATGCAGGTAGAAGCGTTGCAGTTGTGCGAACAACTGGAGCGTAGCCGCGATACGTTGCCGCTGGGGCTGGCGATGTACCACCCGGATTGGCATCAGGGCGTGGTGGGCATTCTGGCGTCGCGCATCAAAGAGCGTTTTCACCGCCCGGTCATTGCGTTTGCACCGGCAGGCGACGGCATTCTGAAAGGCTCCGGGCGCTCTATCGCCGGGTTGCACTTGCGTGACGCGCTGGAGCGACTGGATACCTGTTATCCCGGCCTGATGCTGAAGTTTGGCGGTCATGCGATGGCGGCGGGATTGTCACTGGCCGAAGATCGCTTTGACGAGTTTCGCCAGCGTTTTGCCGATCTGGTTGGCGAGTGGCTGGATGCTTCACAGCTCGAAGGCGTGGTGTGGTCAGATGGCGAATTAGCCGTGCCTGAGTTGTCGCTTGGCACCGCTGAAATGCTGCGTGAGGCCGGGCCGTGGGGGCAGGCTTTTCCTGAGCCACTTTTCGATGGCCGTTTTCGCCTGTTGCAACAACGGCTGGTTGGTGAACGCCATCTCAAGGTCATGGTGGAGCCGCTGGGTGGCGGCCCGCTGTTGGATGGCATCGCGTTTAATGTGGATACCGTGCTGTGGCCTGACAGCAGCGTGCGTGAAGTCGAACTGGCTTATAAACTGGACGTTAACGAATTCCGCGGCAAACGCTCGGTACAACTGCTGATAGAGCACCTGTGGCCGCTGTAGCGTACAGATGCTGAAATCGACGCCGGGTTTTCCCGGCGTTTTCTTTTCACCCGGCGGGACATCCCGCTAAAATCGGTAACCCGCTAAAATCGGTAAAAAGCTATAAACCACGGCGTGGATCCGCTACAATTCGCGGTTTACATGCATTCTGTCATCGACAAACAACTATTAAGATCTTACGACCATGTTTGAAATCAATCCGGTAAAAAACCGCATTCAGGACCTGTCTGACCGGACAGCCGTTCTGAGGGGGTATCTTTGACTATGACGCCAAGAAAGAGCGTCTGGAAGAGGTAAACGCCGAGCTGGAACAGCCCGACGTATGGAACGAACCTGAGCGCGCTCAGGCGCTGGGGAAAGAGCGTTCCTCCCTGGAAATGATCGTCGACACCATTGATCAGATGGTTCAGGGGTTGGACGATGTCGCCGGCCTGCTGGATCTGGCGGTAGAAGCCGACGACGAAGAGACCTTTAACGAAGCCATCGCCGAGCTGGATCTACTGGAAGACAAGCTGGGTCAGCTGGAATTCCGCCGTATGTTCTCCGGCGAGTACGATAGCGCTGATTGCTACCTCGATTTGCAGGCCGGTTCCGGCGGCACCGAAGCGCAGGACTGGGCCAGCATGCTGCTGCGTATGTATTTGCGCTGGGCGGAAAGCAAAGGCTTCAAAACCGAAGTCATTGAAGAGTCTGAAGGCGAAGTCGCTGGCATCAAGTCTGCCACTATCAAGATTATGGGCGACTATGCGTTTGGCTGGCTGCGTACCGAAACCGGCGTACACCGCCTGGTGCGCAAGAGTCCGTTTGACTCGGGCGGCCGCCGTCATACGTCGTTCAGTTCCGCTTTCGTGTATCCGGAAGTCGATGACGATATTGATATCGAGATCAATCCTGCTGACCTGCGTATCGATGTGTATCGTGCTTCTGGTGCCGGTGGTCAGCACGTTAACCGTACTGAATCCGCGGTGCGTATTACTCACATCCCGACCAATATCGTGACGCAGTGCCAGAACGATCGCTCTCAGCATAAGAACAAAGATCAGGCGATGAAACAGCTGAAAGCCAAGCTGTATGAGTTCGAAATGCAGAAGAAGAACGCTGAGAAGCAGGCGTTGGAAGACAATAAGTCCGATATCGGCTGGGGTAGCCAGATTCGTTCTTATGTACTGGACGATTCCCGCATTAAAGATCTGCGTACTGGGGTTGAAACACGTAATACCCAGTCGGTGCTGGATGGTGATCTGGACAAGTTTATCGAAGCAAGTTTAAAAGCGGGGTTATAAGGAATCTCATGTCTGAACCACAAAATCAGGGTGCCGAGCAGGCGCTGGATCTTAACAACGAACTCAGAACCCGCCGTGAGAAGCTGGCGGCGTTGCGTGAGACCGGCATCGCTTTTCCGAACGATTTCCGCCGTGACAGCACCGCTGATCAACTGCACGCCAGCTATGACGAAAAAGAGAACGAAGAGCTGGAAGCATTGGGTCTGGAAGTGACGGTTGCCGGTCGTATGATGACCCGCCGTATCATGGGTAAGGCGTCGTTCGTGACCTTGCAGGATGTCGGTGGCCGTATTCAGTTGTATGTGGCGCGTGATGACCTGCCGGAAGGCGTCTACAACGAGCAGTTCAAAAAATGGGATTTGGGCGACATCCTTGGCGCACGCGGCAAGCTGTTTAAAACCAAGACCGGTGAGCTGTCTATCCACTGTACTGAACTGCGTTTGCTGACCAAAGCGTTGCGCCCGTTGCCGGATAAGTTCCACGGCCTGGCGGATCAGGAAACCCGTTACCGCCAGCGTTATCTGGACCTGATCGCCAACGACGAATCCCGCCACACTTTCCGTGTGCGTTCGCAGATTCTGGCTGGTATTCGCCAGTTCATGGTCGGTCGTGATTTTATGGAAGTCGAAACGCCGATGATGCAGGTGATCCCCGGCGGTGCGTCTGCTCGTCCGTTCATCACCCATCACAATGCGCTGGATATCGACATGTATCTGCGTATCGCGCCAGAGCTGTACCTGAAGCGTCTGGTGGTCGGTGGTTTTGAGCGTGTATTCGAGATCAACCGTAACTTCCGTAACGAAGGTGTGTCGCCGCGTCATAACCCTGAGTTCACCATGATGGAACTCTACATGGCGTATGCGGACTACAAAGACCTGATCGAACTGACCGAATCACTGTTCCGCACGCTGGCGCAGAACGTTCTGGGCACCACCGAGGTGCCGTATGGCGACCAGGTGTTTGATTTCGGTAAGCCGTTCGAGAAGCTGACCATGCGTGAAGCCATCAAGAAATACCGTCCGGAAACCAACCTGGCGGATCTGGATAGCTTCGACGCGGCAAAAGCCATCGCGGAATCTATCGGCATCAAGGTAGAGAAGAGCTGGGGCTTGGGCCGTCTCGTCACCGAGATTTTCGAAGAAGTGGCGGAAGCCCATCTGATCCAGCCGACGTTCATCACCGAATACCCGGCTGAAGTGTCACCATTGGCACGTCGCAACGACCAGAACCCGGAAATCACCGACCGCTTCGAGTTCTTCATCGGCGGACGTGAGATCGGCAACGGTTTCTCCGAGCTGAACGACGCAGAAGATCAGGCGCAACGCTTCCAGGATCAGGTTGCGGCGAAAGATGCCGGTGACGACGAAGCGATGTTCTACGACGAAGACTATGTTACCGCGCTGGAGCATGGTTTGCCGCCGACTGCGGGTCTGGGCATTGGTATCGACCGTATGGTGATGTTGTTTACCAACAGTCACACCATTCGCGACGTGATCCTGTTCCCGGCGATGCGTCCGCAGAAATAAGCCTCACCGCTGTATCCCGGCTCGTTTGCCCGCAGGCAGACGAGCCGTTTTTTTATCTCCCAGTGTTTCCCTCTTTTACGCGCATTATCATCTGACAGGCTCGCCTTGCCGTTGGCGTGGGGGGAATGCTACTGTCGTTTGTCCTGATGCGGCATTGCCGTAGGGCATTTATCTTGCTGTATCGGCATAGCCGTCTTGCCAGTAAGGCAAGCAGGAAAGTGGATTCATCGGCCCAGCATGAGACAGAGTGAAGAGAATAAGAAGAGGGATGTATGTTACTGGTGATGTTGAGTGGGTTGTTACTGTCGCTGTCGCTGTGTCTGGATTTGGGCATCGTCAACACCGCCATTATTAATCGTGGCATTCGGGACGGCGCAGGCGCGGCGTTCTTTATTGGGCTGGGATCCTGCTTTGGTGATTTGCTCTATGCGACCCTGTCGGTGTTAGGGATGGCGGTGATCTTTAACTACACGCCAGTACGGTGGCTGTTGTGGATTGGTGGTGGCGGTGTACTGCTGTGGCTGTCATTCAATATGGCACGTAGCGCCTGGCGTGACTATCGCCAGCACCGTGGTTTGGCTATTGATAGCGCGAGTGAGCCTTCATCTGGTGCATCTGCCCCCGCGCGCCACCATTTTATCAGCGGAATGGGAATGGCACTGGCGTCACCCAGCGCATTACTGTGGTTTGCTGCTGTGGGGGGGACGTTGATTGCCCAGGCGACGGATGGTTCTGCCAGACAAATTACGTTGTTTCTGGCGGGATTTTTCATTGGCGGCATACTCTGGACGCTGTTTATGGCGGTCTTAATCAAGTACGGGCGTGGTGCGTTAAAAGGCAGGCTGTCGTTTTACTGCAGTGCGGTATCGGCAGTGTTATTCGCGGTGTTTGCCGTGCAGGTGATCGTCAACGGGTACCAAACGCTGCTGGTGACAGCGGTGTGAGTCGACCGCTCAAAACACGCGCAATCGAACCGTGTTTTATCTTGCCCGCCAGAGAGATGACGCTATAATGCCAGTCACTTTCTACGCGGGCGTAGTTCAATGGTAGAACGAGAGCTTCCCAAGCTCTATACGAGGGTTCGATTCCCTTCGCCCGCTCCAAGTTCTTTCTTCCCTTTGAGTCCTTTCCTGTTGCTATCACGCCTTGCTGCTTAAGTAAGCGACAGTACTGCTATTGTCTCAACTGTGGGTGCTCCCCATGTTTTACCGCGTGGTACAGGAATAGATTCAGATCGGTACGAAAAAGCGAAAGCAGGCACCGACTGCGGCGTCAATCAGACGGATCTCCCCTCCATGCAGTTCGAGCATGCGCCGGACAATGAGTAAGCCGAGGCCACCTCGGTTCTCTCGAACGCTTTGTTGACTGAGCGCCGATGGCCGCTGAAACAGCTGCTCGCGCAACATTGGCTCGACGCCTGGCCCGCTATCTGCCACTTCCACCTGCAATTGATGATGCTCTTGCCATACTTTTAGCTGAATAGTTCCTCCCTGCGGTGTATGCCGAATGGCATTATCCAGCAGGTTGGTTACCACCCGTTCAACCATCGATACGTCCGCGTATATCTGTGGCAGTGATGGTTGCATGTCCACTTTTAGCTGCAACTGACGTGTGGCGATAGCCAGATCAAATTTCTGCGCCACATCCTGGATTAATTCACCGATGGAAAAACGCTCCAGTTGCGGCTTTATTCCACCATGTTCAAGTTTTGCCAGTTCGAACAGTTGCTGTGACAGATGACGAACCTTGTGGCCTTGGCGCAGGGCGATCGCCAGATATTGGCGGTTGTCTTCCGGCGATAGGGTCTCGGCCTTCATTGACAAGGTCTCCAGATAACCCAGCAGCGAGGTGAGCGGTGTACGCAGATCGTGGGAAATATTGGCAATAAACTCCCGCCGCTGTCTGTCGCTGTCCGAAAGCTGGTCCCACTGGCTGACGATTTTCCGTGCCAGCTCGATGAAGGTATTACGCAGCAGCGCCACTTCGCTGGTTGGCAGATTTTCCGGTATCTGTTGCGCTAACTGCTTGATAGTGCTGATGCTGTCTCGCTCAAGCCCACGCACTTCGGCCGTCAACTCTTTGACCGGGCACGTTATCCACCGCCAGACCAACAGGCCTGCCAGCAGGCCGAGTCCTGCTACCATCAGTAGCGACCACAGTACGGTACGCCACAGCGTTTTCTGCCAGGCGCTGTCCGCCAGTGCATTGAGCTCCTCACCTTGCAAAATGATATACAGATAGGCCCGCAGTTCTCCGTTTTGGTTTATCGGCGCGGCGCTAAACACCTTTTGCTTGTTTGGGCTGCGTGGATCGTCGCCATACACAGGTAAGCTCGCGCCACTCAGGAAGCGTTGCAGCGGAGTGATAGCCACGCGCTGGCGTTTGAGATGATCTGGTGGGGCGGCATCTGCCAACAACTGGCCATCAGGAGAAACCAGGTAGAGTTCGACACTGGGGTTGAGCGTCATCAGGCGATCAAACAGGGTTTTTAACGACAGTTGGTTTACCCTGCCTTGTGCGTCCAGCAGTGATTCACTGCTGACAATTTGCTGTGCCAGACTACCAGAGAGGCGTTGGACCATCGCATTGCCGTACTGGCTGCTGCTATAAAGCTGCACGCCGCAGGCGGTAACAGCACATAGCAGAAGAATCGCAGTAAAGGCGAGCGTCAGACGTTGGCTGAGGCTTAAACGGCGGATCATAGCGGCGACTCCGGTTTGTTGGTGGCAAATTTGTACCCCTTTCCCCAAACGGTAAGGATAATCTCTGGCTCGGCGGGGTTACGTTCGACCTTGATTCGTAGTCGGTTGATATGGGTATTGACCGTATGCTCATAACCTTCGTGCTGATATCCCCACACGCGATCGAGCAGTGTCAGTCGTGAAAAAACCTCTCCCGGATGGCGGGCAAACCAGTAAAGTAGATCGAATTCGCGCGGCGTTAGCTCTATCGGCTCGCCATGCAGTGACACCTCTCGTGCCAGTGGATCGATATCCAGACCGTGAAGGGAGACAGAGCCTGCCTCCATACGGATATTCTGTCCCATTGCTTCCTGACGACGAAACAGGGCTTTGACCCGGGCAACTAATTCCAGCACCGAAAACGGTTTAGGCAGATAGTCGTCCGCTCCCATTTCCAACCCGAGAACCCGATGAGTTTCGCTGGTTCGAGCGCTGATGATGATCACGGGTAAGTAGCGGGTCATCTGACGAATGCGGCGGCAAATCTCAAGCCCATCTACGCCGGGTAGCATCAAATCGAGGATTACGGCATCCCAGACCTGTTTTTCCAACTGAATTAGTGCATGCGCGCCATTTACCTCATGGCTAATCTGGTAGCCCTCATCCTGCAGATTTAACCGCAGTAGCGTGGCGATATCGTGGTCATCTTCTACCAGCAGTATTTTTCTTGCGCTATTCATGGTTTTTCTATCCACACTCTTTTCGCCAAAGCTTACTCCAGGCGCGGAGCATGAGTTATCACATTTTATTTAAACTTCCGTGAGGATGTGGTGATCGCCGTCGATCCATGATGCAGGCCTGTCATTCATGGAGTCGGGCTATGTCTTCTGTCAATCCTGAACATATTCATCCACTGTGGTTGCGCTGCTGTCATTGGATTAATGCTATCGCCGTTGCAGGCATGCTGTTTAGCGGCTGGCGTATCTACAACGCTTCTGCGCTGTTCGATTTTTCCTTTCCTTCGGTGTTAACACTCGGCGGTTGGTTGGGCGGTGCGTTGCAGTGGCATTTCGCCATGATGTGGGTTTTTGTGGTTAATGGCGCGGTTTACCTGACACTTGGCGTAATTGATGGACGCTTTCGTCGCAAATTTTTTCCCCTATCGCTGCACAGTTTTCGGGATGACCTGGTGCGGGCGTTGCGCGGCAAGCTTCAACACACCGATCTCAGCCACTACAACACCATACAAAAGGTAGCTTATCTGGGGGCCATTTTGTTGGGCATGGGGTTGTTGCTATCTGGTTTGGTGTTGTGGAAATCCGTGCAATTACCCCTGCTGCGAGACCTGCTGGATGGTTACGAAACAGCGCGTTATGTCCATTTTTTCTGCATGAGCCTGATGGTGTTGTTTGTGGTCATTCATTTACTGATGGTGCTGCTGGTACCTCGCACGCTGTTGGCCATGCTCCGGGGGCGCTGAGGATAATACAATGAAAAAAAACACTATTCTCAGCGGCAGCGACGCACACTATCTGGTGAAAGAGGCCGAAAAACTGCTAAGCCCAGAGCGCCGTCGCCTGTTGCGCCAGGGACTGACGCTGGGTGGCATCATGATGCTGACCGGTTGTGATATCAGCAACAACGAGAGTGTCGAGAGTACGCTGTCCCTCATCTCTCGTTTTAATGACCGGGTGCAGGGCTTCTTGTTCAGCCGCAGCAATCTGGCGCCGGAATACCGTGAGTCAGACATTACCCGCCCCTTCCCATTTAACGCTTTTTACGGCCAGGAAGATATTCCTCGGGTTGATGGTCATGACTATCAGCTCGACGTCCGGGGTCTGGTGCGGGACACCCGTCGTTGGACGCTACCGGAGTTATATCGGCTGCAGCAGGTGAGTCAGATCACGCGTCATATCTGTGTGGAAGGCTGGAGCGCCGTTGGAAAATGGGGAGGGGTACCGTTTCATCATTTCTTAGCACTGATCGGGGCAGATAAGCGAGCGCAGTACGTCAACTTTCGCTGTGCGGACGACTACTACACCAGCATTGATATGGCGACGGCATTGCATCCGCAGACGTTACTGGCGTTGACCTGGGATAACCAGATCCTGCCGCCTGAGTACGGTTTCCCAATGAAGATTCGTATCCCGACTAAGCTCGGTTACAAAAATCCAAAGCATGTTTTATCCATCGAAGTCACCAACCGCTTCCTGGGGGGTTACTGGGAAGATCAAGGTTACAACTGGTTTGGTGGCTACTAACCCCAAAAAAAGGAAATACTATGAAAAAGATGATGATTGCTGCTGCCGTTTTGTCGACATTGTTGATGGCTAATGTACAGGCTGCCGACAACATGAGCCATGACGGGATGACGAAAGAAAAAGCAGGCATGTCGCACGACGGAATGACGAAAGACGCGATGGGAAAACCCCATAGCAGCCAGTGTAAAGACGGCATGTGCAAAGAAGGGATGAATACGGACGAGATGAAGAAGGACAGTATGGGCAAGATGGATAACATGGGTAAAGATAAAAAAGATACCATGAACAAATAGTCCGGCGAGACAGCAAAAAGATGTGTCATTCCAGCGCGATGCAAGCACGGAATGGCACATGCTCCTTTTCAATACTGGCAAGGTTTGTGAAGTAAGTTCCCCTCCCATTTAGGTTTTAAAAAGAAACTATCATTCCAATAGAAACCATCCAATCAAAAAGAAACTATCCATCCAGAAAAGAACTAACTCCCCAAAAGAAATAACATGCGCTATGGTAAGCAGGGATACCGAGAGATACCGAATAAAACCTTAACTAACTGAGAAAGCAGAGGTCATAGGATGCCTGAATTCAGTGTTTACAGTAAAACCTGCCCGGCACGTGTGGTGCTGGATCGTCTGTCCAATAAATGGTCGCTGCTGATTCTGGATCGGCTGGCATGTGAGCCGGTCAGGTTCAACCAACTAAGACGTGATATTGAAGGCGTATCGCAGAAAGTGTTGTCACAAACGCTCAAACACCTGGAACGTGATGGCATGATTCACCGACAGGTGTTTGCTACCGTGCCAGTGACGGTGGAGTACTCAATTACTACACTGGGTAAGACACTGGTCAAGACCGTGCATGAACTGACCCACTGGGCGGAGCGGAACATCGATGAAGTCATGCTGGCGCAGCAACGGTATGATGAACTCAACTCGGTTTCCTCCGTGGCATAGGTGCATTCCCGTTCCAGACGATTTGTAGAGCCTAAAAGGTGATACCGTTTCTATTGCATTGACGATTTCCAGAATAGACTTATGTATTAACACATTATCTTTGTAGTTAGATTTTTAGCCTAAAACAACCTTAGATGAGAATAATAATCGTTATTTTTATTCGTGCTCATAGGCCATTTTACTCTATTCATATCGCAAGCTAGGACTGTGAATAGGGTGTAAATTTTGGCTTTGGGGAAGGAGGGGGCCGACAATACCGCTACACCTCCCTTGCTGTGACATGTAAAATACGCAAATTATTTTTCCTGTTTCTGACTATATTTCCAGCAGAATCACACGCGCAACGACAATTTGAGGGCAGTGTCTACGTGTGGGTTAAATCCCAAGGGCGGTAGCATGCCTGAAGCCTTGGTCACGTTGTTGGGTATCATCGCTTGCTTCCACCAAGCTCTATTTGGCTAAAAAATACTCATATAGCGTTGGTCTTTGGGAGACGACTAAACCACTTACCGAGTCTCGACTGTCGTTTGCGGGTTCTCATGATGGATAGCTTTTGATACAGAGGGCAATAAAATAGTAATGCTCTTTATCTGCCATAATATTAAGCAATTCTGTCAAATAGTTACATCATTAGCAGATTTTTCCTCATAGAGAAATTTTGAGTTTTATATTTATGCAGGGATTTTTTGGAAAAATATTCAACTGTGTACTTTTTGGGGCTTTTACGTCTGAAATGTATGCTTATTTTGGGCTGTTTGATCGCAAATAAGTATTAGGTAGTTAAATCCACCATGGTGAGAACCATGTTCAGGAGGTTGGTTTGTCAACGGCAATTATTCCCGTGATCATGTGCGGTGGTAGTGGTTCACGGCTTTGGCCAGTATCTCGGGAGCAGCATCCGAAGCCTTTCATCCGTTTATCGGATGGAGAAAGCTTGATTCAAAAGGCATTGCTTAGAGCTTTATCATTTGATGGTGTTAAAGAGATTATCACTGTCACGAACAAAGAATTGCTTTTTAAGGCTGTGGATGCTTTTTCTGAAGTGTATAAAGGTTCCACTCCTATTTCTTATATTTTGGAACCTGTAGGGCGTAATACTGCCGCAGCAATTGCGTCTGCCGCTTTGCTTACGCATAAAAAATATGGTGATGATGCCGTATTGATGATTCTGGCTGCAGACCACCTTATCAGAAATAGAGATGCTTTTTCTTTTGCTGTCTCTCAGGCAGCTTTGCTGGCTGGACAATCGAAACTGGTTACTTTCGGTATTCAACCGGAGAAACCTGAGACTGGTTATGGCTATATCAAATACGAAGGTAATCAGGTAGAGCAGTTTGTCGAGAAACCTTCTCTGAGTAAAGCTCAAGAATATGTCGAATCAGGGGATTATTTGTGGAATTCCGGCATGTTCTGCTTTGCTTGCGGAACAATTCTCAAAGAGATGCAAACGTTATGCCCTCAGGTTTTGGCCGATGTTGAGCATAGTATGAGTGTTTCTCGTTGCCTTGAAGGTAGTGGTGCGACTCAGCTTGAATTAGATATGGAGACTTTTTCTCAGGTCGAAGACATATCTATTGATTATGCAGTTATGGAGAAATCCAAACACGTTGCTGTTGTTCCTTGTGACATCGGCTGGTGTGATATCGGCTCCTGGACAGCTTTGGGGGAGTTAGGTGACATTGATAAGGATGGTAATACTGTAGAAGGTTGTGCTGAAGTGCTTACTCATAACGTAAGCAACTGTTACATCAAGGCTGATGAGAGAGTTATCGGTGCAGTAGGTGTAAATGATTTGGTTATTGTTGATACCCCAGATGCTTTGTTGGTTGCGAGTAAAGATAACGGTCAGGATGTTAAATCTATATACAATCAGCTTAAAGCTAAAGGGCATCAGGCTTATAAAATTCACCGAACTGTCCACCGACCTTGGGGGACATCTACCATCCTGGAAGAAGGGAATAATTTCAAAATTAATCGAATTGTTGTAAAACCTGGCGCCAAATTAAGTATGCAGTTACATCACCATAGAAGTGAGCACTGGATAGTGATGTCAGGGGCTGCAAAAATCGTTAATGGTAACAAAAATATATTTCTTTCAACTAATCAATCTACATATATTCTTGCTGGTGAGCAGCACCGAGTTGAGAACCCCGGAGTTATAGATCTCGTAATGATCGAGGTGCAAAGTGGTGAATACCTTGGTGATGATGATATTGTTCGATTTGATGATAACGGGGGACTAATTCAATGAGTTTTGCATGCTTTAAGGCTTACGATATTAGAGGTCGACTAGGGAGTGAGTTAAATACGGATATCGCATATCGTGTTGGCCGTGCATTTGGACAATATTTGAATGCCAGAACGATTGCTGTCGGGGGGGATATTCGTTTAAGTAGTGAAGAATTAAAATTAGCTTTGGCTAATGGTCTCAGAGATGCTGGGGTTGATGTTATCGATCTTGGGGTAACAGGGACTGAAGAGATCTATTTTTCTGCTTTCCATTTAGATATAGATGGTGCTATTGAGGTGACTGCCAGCCATAACCCAATGGATTATAATGGCATGAAACTAGTAGGACGAGGTGCCAAACCAATTAGCGGTGATTCTGGATTAAATGACATTCATGATTTGGCTGTACTAGGTCAATTTAATACTATTACTCGCAGAGGCAATTATACGAAATGCTCTTTGCTAAATGCATATGTTGATCACCTCATGTCTTATATTGATATGGGGAAATTGAAACCTCTGAAATTAGTAGTCAATGCAGGGAATGGTGCTGCAGGACATGTCATTGACGAGATTGAGGCTAGATTTCAGCAGCAGCAAGTCCCTGTGGAGTTTATAAAGATTCACCATGAACCTGACGGTCACTTTCCTAATGGTATTCCTAATCCATTATTACCTGAAAATCGCTCCGCAACGTCAGATGCAGTAAAATTACATCGAGCCGATATGGGGATTGCATGGGACGGTGATTTTGATCGCTGCTTTCTGTTCGATGAAAATGGGGATTTCATCGAAGGGTATTATATTGTTGGTCTTTTGGCTGAGGCCTTCCTTGCAAAAAATCCTGGTGACAAAATTATCCATGATCCACGGCTGATATGGAATACTATAGATGTGGTTAATAAAGCGGGTGGGCTCCCTGTCCAGAGTAAAACTGGACATGCTTTTATTAAAGAACGTATGCGCGAGGAAAATGCAGTTTATGGTGGTGAGATGAGTGCCCATCACTATTTCCGCGATTTCGCTTATTGCGACAGTGGCATGATCCCTTGGTTATTGGTCATAGAGTTGTTATCTTCAAGGAAAGCTTTGTTATCTGAGCTAGTTAGTCTGAGGATGCAGAGCTACCCATGTAGTGGGGAAATAAATTATAAGGTTGCTGGTGCTAATAATATTATAGCTAAAATAGAAGATTATTATAAATCGGAAGCTATCAATATCGAGCATATAGACGGTGTGAGTGTGGATATGAATGAATGGCGTTTTAATATCCGTATATCGAATACCGAACCATTATTACGATTGAACATAGAAACAAAATCACGCCAGGAATTGGTATGGGAAAAAGTAAAAGAAATTGAAGAGTTAATAAAGAGATACCAATGACTATTACAATATTAAGAAATATAATTGCATATAGAGGTTTCATTCTCAGTAGTGTTAAACGAGAGTTTCAGAGTCGATATAGAAACTCGCTGCTGGGGGCAATATGGAATATTCTTAATCCTCTAGCAATGATCATTGTATATACTGTGATATTCTCCGGTGTTATGAAGGCTCGTATTCCTGGAATAGATAACTCTTTTGGGTATAGTATATACTTGTGCTCTGGATTGCTAACATGGGGTCTTTTCAGTGAGATAGTACTTAGATCTCAAAATACATTTATTGACAATGCAAACCTTCTTAAGAAGATAACATTCCCCCGTTTATGCCTTCCCATAGTTGCTATACTGAGTGCATTGGTTAATTTTTTGATAAGTTTTTCTATATTCTTAATATTTCTTATTTTATCAGGTAACATGCCAGGAATAGAAATATTATCATATATACCAATATTACTTGTTTTATCCCTATTAGCTATTGGGATTGGTATTACTGTTGGTGTTATAAATGTTTTTTTTCGTGATGCCGGACAACTTTTTTCGATTGTCGTTCAGTTTTGGTTTTGGTTTACACCAATAGTATATACATCAGATATCCTACCTGAAAAGATTAAAAACATTTTATCTTATAACCCGATGACAGGAATAATTGAAGCATGTCATACCGTAATGGTGAAAAAAGTATGGCCTGACTGGTGGGGACTTCTCCCTGCGCTATGTGTAGGGGGGGTATTCGTTTGGTTCGGTTTGTCTCTTTTCAGAAAACATTCTGGTGAAATTGTGGATGAATTATAATGCCCATGATTAGTATTAGCGGTTTAAATAAAGCTTATAAGATGTATCCCACTAGGTGGTCTAGGCTAGTAGAGTGGATATCTCCATTTAATATTAAAAGACATGAACTAAAATGGGTTCTTAAAGATATAAACTTTGATATTCATGCTGGAGAGTCTGTTGGCATTATTGGCTCTAATGGTGCAGGGAAAAGTACGCTTCTAAAAATTATAACGGGTACAACCACAGGGACAAATGGTAATGTATCTGTCTCTGGCAGAATTTCCGCACTTCTTGAGTTAGGAATAGGTTTTCACCCTGACTTTACTGGTAGACAGAATGTATATATGTCAGGGCAACTCTTAGGTCTGAGCCATAATGAAATAAATACGCTCATGCCGGAAATTGAGTCTTTCGCTGAAATTGGTGATTATATTGATCAACCAGTGCGAGTCTATTCCAGTGGTATGCAAGTTCGTCTGGCTTTTAGTCTGGCAACAGCTGTTCGACCTGATATTCTTATAGTCGATGAAGCTTTAGCTGTTGGTGATATTTTTTTCCAGCAAAAATGCTTTGATCGAATATTCGATATGAAACAGAAGGGTACAACACTATTGTTCGTAACCCATGACATGGGGTCGATATATAGATTATGCGATAAGGCATTATATATTGATCACGGTATGGTAAAAGCATTTGGTGATGTCAGAGAAACAATAGCGAAATATGAACTCGATCTGAAAAAAATAAATAAAGATTCCCTCGATAAGGAAGGTATTTCGAAGAGTAGTGACTCACTAGCTGTTCAATATGATGATAGTGTATTTTCGCCTCCAGTTAGATTTATTAGTGGGCAGGTTTTGTGTAGTGGTATAGCTACTGATTCTATTGATGAAGGTGCTGAGTTTTCCATTGCTGTAGAAATAGAAACGATAGGGAACGTTTCGGATGACTTGCATATTGGGTTTCAAATAAGAGACGCAAAAGGCAATATTTATTTTGAAACCAATACTTATTGTCAGAGAACCCCTCCTGTACGTGAAGGTAATCGTTTTAAATCTGAATTTCATCTGACTAATAACCTATGTGAGGGAGCATACATACTAAGCTTCGGTGTAGCATCAGATGGATATGGTTTGAGCTCTTTCAAAGAAGTATTGCTTCATGATGTGGGAAGAAAACAATTTTCTGTCATTAGAAATATAGACCGATCTTGGGCCGGACTGTGTAATATGAGAGTTCATTCATGAGCGTAGATAAGTCAAAATCTTTTGAGTTCATTAAAGAATATATAAATAACAGAATGGAGGGTGACATTGCTTGGGTTGGTGATACCCTTCCATTTATAGAATGTGAGCAGTTGGCTTTATCTCTATCAACGAACTTCCGGGCTGATCCTGTTCATCATAATACCTATAAGGTGGTGTTTCTATTTTCGGAAAATATATTTGATTATGGCAATAGTTGGCGGCTAGTACTAGATGAATCTATACGATTGCTAAATAATGATGGGTTTTTAATTATCAGAAGTACTGATAGTAATTTTGGAACTTTGTTTGATCTAAAATCACAACTATTTAGAAATAAGAATATCGATGTGATATTAACAAAACAAAGTAAGTTTTTGGATGGAGTAGTCATATCAGTATTTAAAATTATTAAAAAGAATATTATAAACTATAATGATAAAAGCTGGAGTATAGGCATACTTTCTAATGGTAAAAAAGAAGATGTTGTTCTCAACTTAATCGAGAGTATAAATAAGGCTAACCACCAAAATCTACCGATAGAGTTTATTATTGCCGGTCCGGAGATAGTTGATAAAAGAGTCGATGGAGTAGTTATTAAGTATGTTAATACAGCAATAAAAGATGACTTGCCAAGAATATCTGAGAAGAAAAATAATATTATAAATGCAGCAGAAATGGCTAACATTGCTATATTTCATGATCGATATATAGTTAATGATGATTTCTTCGATGGTTTTGATAATTTTGGCTACAACTTTGATTTTCTGACTATTAAACAATTTTATGAGAATGGTAAGGAATTTCCTGCTTATTTAGCGTTCGAACATAGAGAAAAAAAATGGCAGAGGCCACTTAATATTGTAAATCATGATTTAGCTTTGCCTGGCTCTTTTATCAATGGTGGTCTGATTGTTACAAAGAAGAATATATTTATCAATCCGTTATTTAACAGTTTGCTATTGCACAATGAAGCTGAAGATGTCGAGCTTGCTTTCCATCTCTCAGAGAGTGGCATTGTTGCCAGATTCAATGGATTCTCATCGTCTAAGACGATAGGTATACCTCTAGACTATACATCCACATTTGTTGATACAACATCATCATCTTTCAATGGTCGTGGAATATCGGGAAGGAAAAGTCGTGTTCTTTTCTATGTTGCGTACTCGATATGGCGAAAATTACCAAATTCAATTAAAGATAAATTGAAAAGAAGAATCGGTCTATATGAAAAAATCAAGAATTTTATTCATCATCGATGATGATATTTTAGCGGTTCATCATGGAGTTAGGAGGTATGTACTATCTCTTTCTGAATCCATAAAGAATATTTTTGATATTGACTTTGTTATTCACAGAAAAATTTCTTTTTGTGAAAGCTTTTATAAAGTTGTTTTTAGCCATGACTTCGTAGTGAACAATGGTTTTTTTAGTGATTATTTGGTCGGTCAATCAAAATCAGATATTGTAAAAAAAATCTCATCTAATAGTTATAAAGGAAGCCAATCAAATATCGATCCATCGTATACAACGAGCTGTATCGGTAGTCGGCTTTCCACCGATTATTCTTTTGTTATCGTTGCAGCACCGTGGATACATATAAATAAAAATATTTTCTCATGCCCTGTTGCTTGTATCGGTTTAGATGCAATACCTAATATTTATTCATTTCATGATATGGATAACCACCCGCTGAGAGAGTTTGCCTGGCGTCATAAAGTGGGATTTGAGTATTATGATATGATCCTATCTATATCAGAAGATAGTAAGAATCAGATCTCTTCGTTTACGTCCAGACGTGAAAGGATATACTCGTTACCGCCATTTAAACCAGCTGGTTTTAATGACGTTGAAAGTTCAGATGTTGAACCAAGAAATAAATCTATAATTTTAGCTGCTCCTTTTGATGAGAGAAAAGGACTAAAATATATGCCAGAAATAATTAATAAAACTGATGCAGATGAACTAATTATTTTTGGTGGTGTTCGCTGTTCTCTTGATAATCTGATGGGCTTTTTCGAATCTATCAACATTGAAAAGATTGAGTGGTGGTATTCTGTTACAACATTAAAGCAGATAGAACTATATAAAAAAGCAAGAGTACTATTATTCCCGTCTTTAAATGAAGGGCTAGGGTTGCCAGTGCTAGAAGCATTGGCTTGTGATAGGCCTGCAATAGTATCTGATATAAAGCCATTAAACACTTTAGTGGATAAAGAATATATTATTAATATTGATGATGATGTATCAGATAGTGCGGATAGAATTAATCAGGTGTTAAATTCAGATTACCCCATTCATGAATTTGATTGTAAGTGGGATAGGGAAAATCTAGTGAAATTTATTAACGATATAACTAATCGTACAGGTATTTAATGTGAGCGATATTATTTTAGATCTTGGTGCCAATGTTGGTGGGTTTTCTTTAGAAGTAGCTAAAAGGAATTCGAATATTATAATTCATGCTATAGAACCTTATCCAAAATTAGCCGATACTCTAATTCAGAAAGCTAAGGATGAATGTGTTGATAACCACATAGTGCACCAGGTTGCGATATCTGATGAAGAGGGTGAGCATACTTTCAATATATCATCTGAATCTGATGGTGGGACATCTAGTCTTCTGGATTTTTCAAAGGAGCATTTGCAACAAGATGAATACTGGGCTACTCGAATAGACTTAAAATACTCTGAAAAAATAAAAGTTAAAACTATGCCACTGGAGCATTTTCTTGATGGTTTAGTATTCGATCGGATTTTGTTTATAAAGATAGATATCCAAGGGTTAGATCTTACTGCACTAAAGTCAGCGGGTAAATATTTAGATAGAATTGACGCTGGTATGCTGGAGGTTCCTGCGACCAAAGATTGCTCTTTATATGCAAAAACTGATGATGACTTATATTCTGCACTAAAATTCCTAAATGAGAATGGATTTAAAATTCATAAAATAAAACCTAATGATCCTGCATCAAATGAGTTTAATGTTTTCTTTTGTCGAAATGAGCTCTCTTATGAATTATTAGAGAGAAATTTGAGTCTCCGAGAAATGCATTATTATGATGGTAAACACTATTGGCATTTTCCTTCTTTTCGCCAAGAGTATCCAGAAGAGCATATTATGCACTTGACGAATGCTATAGCTGAAGCCCGCGAAGAAAACAATCAACTTAAGATGAAAAATGATGAATATCTTGAAATGAACGTCATTCTTATAAAGAAGTCTATTTTTTATAAGTTTTTTAAATTATTCAAAAAAATCTAATTGAGGTTGAGAAATGTTAAATATTGTTATTCCTATGGCTGGCGCTGGTAGTCGTTTTGCGAAGGCTGGTTATGCAGACCCGAAGCCTTTGATTAAAGTACATGATATTCCCATGATTCGTCTCGTTATTAATAACCTGGCCCCAAATACGAGTCATCGTTTTATTTTTATAATACAGAAAGAGCATGATAATAAATATGGGATCGCAAATGAGCTGCGTCTCTGGGCTCCTGGGTGCGAGGTGGTGACATTAAATGGCTTATCTGAAGGGGCTGCTTGTACGGTTCTTTCTGCTAAAGAATTTATAAACAATGACGATCCATTGATGATTGCTAATAGTGATCAATATGTTGACATTGATATAAATCATTACCTTGATGCACTGGAGTCTGGCTCCCTGGATGGTCTGATAATGACTATGACTGCAGATGACCCTAAATGGTCCTTTGTTGGATTCGATGAGGAAAATCTTGTCTCTAGAGTCGTTGAAAAAGAAGTCATATCAAACGAGGCAACTGTCGGTATTTATAACTTCAAGCGTGGCTCTGATTTTGTTCATGCAGCAGAGATGATGATATCTAATGATGAGCGTGTTAATGGCGAGTTTTATGTTGCACCTGCATATAATTCCCTAATAAAAAATGGAAGGAAGATAGGTGTTTATAATATAGGTGAGGAATCGAATGGTATGTATGGACTCGGAATACCTGATGATTTGAACCTCTTTCTTTCCAAAGACGTATCATTTAGAGCAACAAAAGGCATCTCAAAATGAAAATTATTTCTCATAGAGGATATTGGAAAGATGCTAAAGAGAAAAATACTCTTGAAGCATTTTCTCGTTCATTTGATAAAGGGTTTGGAACCGAAACTGACATTCGTGATTACAAAGGAAAATTGGTAATATCTCATGATGTATCAGATGAGAACTGTATTCTGCTTTCTGATTTTTTCCAGTGCCTGGCGGGGCGAAATCTCATTTTAGCTTTAAATATTAAAGCAGACGGGCTCAGAGATTTATTAGTTAAGGAAATGGAAAGTTTCAACATTACTAATGCTTTTGTTTTTGATATGTCTGTACCAGACCAGAAACTTTATTATGAGCAATCTGCTGTCCGAGTTTATACCAGAATGAGTGAGCAGGAGAGATATCCTGCATTTTACCAAGAATCACATGGCGTATGGTTGGACTCATTTTTTGAGCATTGGTACGATGAAACTGATATTGAAAAAATTCTTTCTGATGGGAAAGAATTATGTATCGTGTCTCCTGAACTTCATAAACGCAATCACTTGGATTTTTGGGGTAATCTCAAAGAGCGCGGTATATCCGATTCAGATAAAGTTGTTCTCTGCACCGATTTTCCTGAAGATGCTGTTACTTTTTTTAGGTGATGACTTATATGATAAAGGCGATAATTTTTGATATGGATGGCGTTCTAATTGAGGCTAAGGATTGGCATTACGATGCATTAAATCGAGCTCTCAATTTATTCGGTTATAATATTAGTCGGTATGATCATCTTACTAAATTCGATGGCTTGCCTACTAAAGATAAGCTGAATATGTTAAGTAAAGAATATTCATTACCTAGCGAACTGCACTCTTTTATTAATGAGATGAAACAGCATTATACAATGGAGATTGTCCATACACATTGTAAACCTATGTTTATTCATCAATATGCGCTTTCAAAGCTAAAAAGCGAAGGATATAAGCTGGCAGTGGCATCTAACTCTATAAAAAATTCGGTAGTGACAATGATGGAGAAGGCCTGCTTAAGTGATTATCTCGATATAATGCTATCTAACGAGGATGTTCGCAAAGGAAAGCCAGATCCTGAAATTTACATTACTGCTATTAATAAGTTAGGTGTTCTTCCCAGTGAATGTGTTGTAGTTGAAGATAATGAAAATGGGATTAGAGCTGCACTAGCTGCTGGAGCTAATGTTCTGACTGTTGATGAGGTAACCGATGTCAATTATAAGAACATTAAGAACTTCATTTTAAAAACAGAGGGGGGGCGATAATAATGAATATTGTTATACTTGCTGCTGGTGAAGAATACATAGCATCGAAAGATAATAAATATCCTCTTTGTTTAACAGAGCTGCATGGTCGTTCTATCATCCAACATATCGCAGACTCTTTAAATTTTGAAAATAACGAAATTCTCTTTATTTTTCAAGAAAAGCACATCAGAAAGTATCATTTATCTACAATTGTTGAACTGCTGTCATCGGGAAAAGGACTGGTAACATCTGTGCCCGAAAATACTGCCGGTGCTGCTACGTCTGCACTGTTGGGGGCTGTTAGTCTTAATCAAGATGAGCCGCTGCTGATAATAAGTAGCAACCAACTGACTGATATTGATTATGATTGCTTTACTAAAAACATGCTTGATATGCAGTATGATGCAGGTACTGTAATATTTGAAGCAATTCATCCGCGATATTCATTTGTTAGTTTAGATGATGATGGCTTAGTTAATGAGGCGTCAGAGAAGAAACCGATTAGTAAGAATGCAACAGCAGGCATTTATTGGTTTAAGTCGACTGCTCTTTTTGTCGACTCGGTAAAGAATATGATAAGAAAAGATGCGAGAGTTGATAGTAAATTCTATATCTGCCCTTCTCTCAATGAGGTTATTCTTGCTAGTGGTAAAGTTGGAGTATTTAGAATCGATAAGGATGACTATCATCCACTAAAAAATGTCTATCAGGTTGAGGAGTTTTTCAATGAAGCTAGATAATTTAGATAATATGATCGGTGGATGGTTCGTTGGCGCTTTTTCTCCTGCAGTTGTTAACACCAGCGATTGTGAGGTTGCCGTAAAACGATATCGGAAAGGTGATAAAGAGTCCGCCCATTACCATAAGATTGCGACTGAGGTTACTGTCGTTGTCGAAGGGGATATTATGATGTCTGGGCAAGTGTATTCTAAAGGTGATATTATTGTGTTACAGCCTGGAGAGGTAACTGATTTTACAGCATTGACCGACGCTGTAAATGTTGTTGTAAAACTTCCAGGTGCTTTAAACGATAAGTATGTTATCTAATTCTGAGATTACTAAATGAAACGTGCAATTGTTACAGGTATTACTGGTCAAGATGGTGCTTACTTGGCTGAGCTATTATTGAGTAAGGGCTATACGGTGTATGGTACTTATCGTCGTACTAGTTCTGTAAATTTCTGGCGTATTGAAGAGCTAGGTATTGATAAAGACCCTAATTTGCATCTAGTAGAGTACGATTTGACAGATCTGTCAGCCAGTATTCGCCTGTTACAAGACACTCAGGCAACAGAGGTCTATAACCTTGCTGCTCAGAGTTTTGTTGGCGTCTCTTTCGAACAGCCAGTTACCACGGCTGAAATCACTGGCATAGGGCCGCTGAACCTGTTAGAGGCCATTCGTATAGTGAATCCCAAAATTCGCTTCTATCAAGCATCAACTTCTGAGATGTTCGGTAAGGTTCAGGCTATTCCACAGGTTGAAAGTACACCCTTTTATCCGCGTAGCCCCTACGGTGTGGCAAAGTTGTATGCACACTGGATGACTATAAACTATCGCGAGAGCTATGGTATTTTCGCTTGTAGCGGTATTCTTTTTAACCATGAGTCTCCATTGCGTGGTCGTGAGTTTGTAACGCGAAAAATTACCGATTCAGCAGCCAAAATCAAACTGGGTAAATTGGATGTGCTGGAGTTGGGTAATCTTGATGCAAAACGCGACTGGGGCTTTGCAAAAGAATATGTCGAAGGCATGTGGAGAATGTTACAAGCAGATTCAGCGGATACGTATGTGCTTGCGACAAATCGTACTGAAACTGTGCGTGATTTCGTATCTATGGCATTTAAAGCTGCTGGTTTTACATTGAAATTTAAAGGATCTGCAGAAAACGAAGTAGGTATTGATGCGGATACGGGTAAAGTTCTTGTTCGTGTGAACCCAAAATTCTACCGCCCTGCGGAAGTGGAGTTACTCATTGGCAATCCTGCATATGCCAAAGAGAAACTCGGATGGGAACCAAGAACTACGCTGGAAGAACTTTGCCAAATGATGGTAAAAGAAGATATTCGTCGTAATGAAGCAGGATTTTCTTTCTGATGACAGAAAAACGTGTCTTGATAACCGGGATTCAGGGCTTTACAGGCCGCTATATGGCGGCCGAAATGGCGGCATCTGGATATCGTGTTTTTGGGTTAGGAACGAAAGCATCATCTGAAAAAAATATCTATTTGGCCGACTTGGCGGATCGGGCCGCACTTGAATATGCGATCAATGAGGTTCAACCTCATGTCGTTATTCATCTCGCTGCGTTGGCCTTTGTTGGTCATGGTGATCCGAATGATTTCTATCAGGTGAATGTCATTGGCACCCGCAATTTACTTGAGTCTCTGGCTCAGTTGAAGCAAACACCAGAAATGATATTAATTGCCAGTAGCGCCAATGTTTACGGTAACCGTTCCGAAGGTGCCCTATCCGAAAATACTTTGCCAGATCCAGCAAATGACTATGCGGTTAGCAAACTGTCCATGGAGTTTATGGCTCGTCTATGGATGGATCGTTTGCCTATTGTTATTACCCGCCCGTTTAATTATACGGGAGTAGGTCAAGCTGATAGCTTTCTTCTGCCAAAAATTGTTTCTCACTTTAAACGTAAAGCTGAAGTTATCGAATTGGGCAATCTGGATGTTTGGCGTGATTTCAGTGATGTACGTTCTTTGGTTCAGGCTTATGCTCGACTCATTGATGTGAAGGCGTCTGGGTGTGTTGTCAATGTTTGCTCTGGTAAAACGTATAGCTTACGAGATGTTGTTGCTCTTTGTGAGTCTATCTCTGGTCACAAGGTTGAAATCCAGGTGAACCCTGCTTTTGTCAGAGCTAATGAAGTCAAGACATTATGCGGTGATGCTAGTCTGTTGCGTTCTATGATTGGTGAGTGGCAGTCGCTGAAATTGGAAGACACTCTCCGTTGGATGTTGGAGTCAAAGTGAGAGTTATATTATCAGTCGAGCCGATCCGGTTTCCGCTAACAGGCATTGGGCGCTATACTTGGGAATTGGCATCCGCATTGATGCAATCACCTCAGGTCTCGGAGTTGAAATTTTTTGCGGGAAGACGATTTCTCCCTGAGCTCCCGGTAGCTCAGGAAAATGCAGGATTTCAACATGGTTTGAAGAGATGGGTCCAAAAAAGTTATATCGCTACTGAGGCGTATCGGCTATTAATGCCATTGCTGAAGCGGAATGCATTAAAAGGGTATGACGATTACATTTACCATGGACCTAATTTTTTTCTCCCTCCGTTTCCAGGGAAGAAAATTGCTACCTTTCATGATCTATCGCCTTTTACCTGGCCCCAGTGTAATACACCACAACGAATCCGTTTCACCCAGAAAGAATTGCAGAAAACAATATCTTCTGCAGATGCATTGATCACCGATTCTGCCTATACTCGGCAAGAGGTAGCTGATTACTTTAATTGGCCTATTGAGCGTATTTATTCCGTCCCGTTAGCCTGCTCAGCTGATTTTCATCAACGGACTCCAGAGATGTGTCAGGAAGTATTGTCACAGTATGGTCTGAAACATCAGGAGTATTCTTTATATGTCGGCACTATTGAGCCGCGTAAGAACTTAATCGCACTGTTGGATGCATACTCTAGAATGCCTCTTAATTGTCGCCGCCAAATACCTCTTATATTAACGGGATATCAAGGGTGGCAGAATGAATCTATTATGCATCGAATAGATTCGGCCGAACGCGAAGGATGGGCTCGTTATCTTGGTTATTTACCTGCCAGGGAATTGCCGATTCTGTTTTCTGGCGCGCGAGTGTTTTGTTTTCCTTCATTGTATGAGGGGTTTGGGCTGCCAGTACTTGAAGCTATGGCATCGGGTGTTCCCGTTGTTTGTTCAGATTCATCTTCTTTACCTGAGGTGGTAGGGGATGTCGGTCTTATGTGTAAAGCTAATGATATTGAACAAATGACGACATTGCTTATTCAGGCTATTGAGGACGATACCTGGAGACAGACCTCTATTATCAGGGGTATGCAGCGCGCAGGTGAATTTTCTTGGCAGCAATGCGCCAAGAAAACAATCGAAGTTTACAAAGAAGTCATTAATAGATAATGAGAATATTACATTTTTTTAAGACATATTACCCTGTAGCCTATGGCGGTGTACAACAAGTTATTTATCAACTGGCAGAAGGCGCTTCCAGACAAGGGGCTACTGTTGATGTACTTTCATTGAATCCTGATGGTTCATCCAGAAATGGGGTTATTGGGCACCACCATGTTCACACATCCCGGCAAGATCTTTATCTAGCTTCAACAGGCTTTTCTTTATCGGCAATAAAAGATTTCAAGGAACTGGCCAAGAGTGCAGATATCATACATTATCACTTCCCATGGCCTTACATGGATCTGGTGCATTTTATTGCGAAGATAGGTAAACCTGCGATTGTTAGCTACCATTCAGATATTGTAAAACAAAAATACCTGCTCAAGCTCTATCAACCACTAATGAAACGGTTTTTGAATAGTGTTGATAGTGTTGTCGCCTCATCACCAAACTATGTTGCCACCAGTCCAGTGTTGCAATCGTTGATAAAACCGGTAGAAATTATCCCGTTTGGTCTGGATCCTGACTCGTATCATCAGTCAACACAATCTGCCCTTGATAAATGGAAAGGCCGATTTGGCGAGCGTTTTTTCCTGTTTGTAGGCTTCTTACGCTATTACAAGGGGTTGTCATTTTTGCTCGAAGCCATGAGAGATATTGATTACCCATTGGTTATTGTAGGTGAGGGGCCTTACGAAAATGAACTGAAGTCGCAGGCTATTTCGTTAGGTTTGAAGAATACTCATTTTGTGGGGGCACTATCCGATGAAGATAAATGTGCGCTATTTGAGTTATGCTACGGCGTAGTATTTCCCTCCCATCTTCGCTCGGAAGCTTATGGAATGACATTAGTTGAAGCGGCGATGTATGGTAAACCAATGATTTCCTGTGAAATAGGGACTGGAACAACCTATATTAATCAGGACCAGGTAACAGGTATCACGGTGCCCCCGGCAGATCCTGCCGCATTAAAGAATGCACTAATGATGTTGTGGATGGATCTTGAAAAATCCCAGGAAATGGGGAAACTAGCGAAACAGCGATTTAGTGAGAATTTTACTGCTGACCATATGGTTAATAACTATATGAGCCTTTATAAAAGGGTTATTGCAAATCATAAAAAAGATAACAATATTTAGCTGTAGGGTGCATAGCACCCTTTAGCCTTTTCATAATCAAGCGACAATAGTATGTAAAAGATACTAGTTCGTATCTGTATAACACCCGATGTTATAGCCTGTTGGTGCTTGAAGTAGAGTTTCTCTAATTTTATTAACATCAAAGTTGTGGCAATAAATATCAAGCGATTTCAATAAGGAGTCCATCTCTTGCCAGCTCAGCTTCTCTTCCTGAGCAGTCATAATTTTCGGGTGACTGGTGCCTTCAACATTTTCGCCGATCAATAACTCTTCGTAGAGTTTCTCCCCAGGGCGTAATCCCGTAAATTTAATCGCGATATCCCCTTCTTCAGCGTGTCCTTGCCCTTCTATGTAGCTTTTCATCCCCATCAGGTTGATCATCCTGCGGGCTAAATCGAGTATTTTGACCGGTTCGCCCATATCCAGTACGAACACCTGCCCGTTCATTCCCATTGCGCCCGCCTGTATGACCAACTGTGACGCTTCAGGAATGAGCATGAAATAACGGATAATATCCGGGTGTGTCACGGTGACTGGGCCGCCCTGGCGGATCTGCCTTTTAAACAGTGGGACAACAGAACCCGACGACCCCAATACGTTCCCAAATCGGACCATGGTGAATGTGGTCTGATTTTGACGCTCAGCCAATGCTTGTAAAATTAATTCCGCCATCCGTTTGCTGGTGCCCATGATATTGGTTGGACGCACCGCTTTGTCTGTGGAGATCAGTGTGAAATTTTCCACCCCTTCGGCTATCGCTGCTTCGGCGCAGGCTAACGTGCCAAACACGTTATTGCGGATCCCTTCAATCACGTTCTCTTCAACCAGCGGCACATGCTTGTAGGCGGCGGCATGGTAAATCGTTTCGACTTGATGGGTATGAATCAGCTTTTGTACCCGGTTTTGCTTTTGTACCGAACCTAATGCTGTGACGATTTTTGTCTCAAGCATGAGGCGTTTTTTGATACCCTGCAGTTCCTGATCGATGGTATAGAGGTTGTACTCATTGAGTTCAAACAACACCAATATTTTTGGGCGCTGTGCCAGAATTTGGCGGCACAGCTCAGAGCCTATCGAACCGCCAGCGCCTGTCACCATCACCGATTTTCCCGTAATGTTTTTCGCCATCAGGTTTTTATCGGGGGCAACTGCTTCGCGCCCTAGCAGGTCCGCAACATCCAGGTCGCGTATCTCTGTCGCCGTTGCTTTGCCTGCGGCGATATCTTCAACCGAGGGAACGGACTGTACTTCGATGGGCCAGTGGGAGAGTCTTTCAAGTAATCTTAAGCGCTGACCTTTCTGTATATTATTGATGGCTAAAAGTAACTTTACAGGCTGGTAGAGTGGTTTTAGCTTCTCGAATTCATTACTGTGGTGCACTTTGATACCACAAATGATTTGGCCTACCTTCTTCTCGTCATCATCAAGGATGATAACGGGGTGATATTCATCGCCCTGAATCAACGCATAAAGCAAATCTCGCCCGGTCGCTCCTGCTCCGTAAATAAACACGTTAGGTTTCTGGCGTTTATAGTAGTGGTAATAGAAGGTTCGGATGAGTACACGAGGGCTACCCAAAGCGAGAGTCGCCAGACCGGCGTAAATAAACGGTACGCTGCGTGGGACAAATGACTGAAAAAAGAAGCTACTCAGCGCCAGGCTGACAGCGGATAAAATAACCGATAGAAATACATACCCCATTGCGGGCAGCATCATGTAGCGCAGTACGGCGCGGTACATGCCGCAACGAATGAAGACCAGGATTGTGATGGATAACGTGACAACGACGCTGGCTATTTCAGCTGAGCCGATTGGAAAATCAGTGGTACCTAAACGGACGGCAACGGCCAGATACAATGAGGCCACAATGGCAACAACGTCATAGAATACAGTCACTATGCGTTTGGTGGCACGCTCTGCGTTAAGCAAAAGCGGAATAAGTTTAAACATCAGAGCCTGAATGTCCGTGTGCGACAATAGAGTGGTATTAGCGGACTATTTTAGTGGTCTAGCCATGTCTTGACCAGATGTGCTTATCTTAATTTTAGTTATGGCGTTATGCCGGGTATTATGAACCGGACTATTCAGGAAGGTAATCTCATTGAAAATCTTAGTAACGGGAAGCCGGGGGTTTATCGGTAACCGGGTGGTTGCGTTGGCGAATGAGCAAGGCATGCGCTGTGTTTTGCATGGTAGCGAACACAGTAACGCAACCGACAGTGACATGATTCGTGCCAATCTGGGTGCGACGACAGACTGGGCACCGGCACTGCAGGGCGTGGATGCGGTTGTGCATTGCGCCGCCAGAGTTCACCAGATGCAAGATGGCCGTGATGCACTGGCGTTGTACCGGGAAACCAATGTCGCAGGGACACTGCGTCTGGCGCAGCAGGCGGCGGCGGCGGGTGTGAAGCGGTTTGTTTTTGTGAGTTCAATTAAAGTGAATGGCGAGGCAACGCACCCGGGGGCGCCTTTTCAGCCGGATGTGGCCGTGCCACCGTTCGACCCTTATGGTCTGAGTAAGTATGAGGCGGAGCAAGGCCTGATGCGTTTGTCCCAGGAAACAGGTCTGGAGGTGGTGATTATTCGCCCGCCGTTAGTGTATGGCCCCGGTGTAAAGGCTAATTTCCGTGCCATGATGAATTGGGTTCACAAAGGCGTGCCGTTGCCGCTGGCGGCGGTACATAATCAACGTAGTCTGGTGTTTGTTGACAATGTGGCTGACCTGATTTTGCTCAGTGTGCGTCATCCGCAGGCGCCTGGACGGGTGTGGCTGGTATCAGACTGTCATGATGTCTCTACCGCTGACTTGTTGGCGGACATGGCCATGGCGCTGGGGGTTAAAAACCGCTGCTGGCCGTTACCGTCGTGGGTACTGAAAGGTGCTGCGACACTGTTGGGGAAATCGGCGGTGGCAGATCGCCTGCTGGGCTCATTGCAGGTCGATGTGAGTGAAACCCGACGACAGCTTGGCTGGCAGCCAGCCATTTCCTATCATCAGGCGATTGCCATCACGGCGCGGGCGTTTCTGTCGGAAATACCCGGCGCATCAGAGTCTCTATCCAAAGAAGGTTGACTGATTATTATGCTGCGTGTTCTGGATATCTTACTGGCGTTGGTGGGATTGCTGTGTTTGTGGCCAGTGATGTTGATCGTTTATGTGTTGGGATTATTTGATACGGGGTCGCCGGTCTTTATCCAGCAACGCGTTGGGCGGCATCAGCGCCCCTTTAATCTGATTAAATTTCGCACGATGGCGGTGGCGACCGAGTCAGTGGCGACACATCTTGCCAGTCGTAGTTCGGTGACCCGTTTAGGGGCGTTTTTGCGTAAAACCAAATTGGATGAATTGCCTCAGTTGATCAATGTACTGAGGGGCGAAATGAGTCTGGTCGGGCCGCGCCCTTGTCTGTTCAATCAACAAGAACTGATTGCCGAACGCCAGGCGCGTGGCGTCTTTGATGTGTTGCCGGGGATAACCGGGCTGGCACAGGTGAATGCTATCGACATGTCCACACCGCAAAAACTGGCCGAGTGGGATCAGAAGATGATTCAGACCCTGTCGGTGAAGCACTACTTTACCTATCTGATACAAACGGTAGTCGGTAAAGGCTCCGGCGATCGGGTGCGCTGATACCCCTGATAAAAAACGATGCCGGTCAGACCGGCATCGTAAGTGCAATATCATAAGTACAACATCATGTACGTTGAGGGATTACTTTATCGGGGCCAACGCAGTCTGATCAACGTAAGGCTTCATGATGGTATCCGCTTCCTGCTGGGCGGCTTTGGCGGCGGCCTCAGGCGTCACCTTATCATCATTCACTACGGCAGCCAGCTGGTTTTCCATCGCTTTTCGCACCGCCACCGTTTCATAGGTGGAGTACCACGGATGTGCGTATTTCAACTGTTCCAGCGCCGTGGCAGCACGGGGATCCTGCTGCAGATACGCTTTCATTTCTGGTGTGTCGTACGCGGCTTTGCGCGGTGAGAAATAGCCGGTGAAGCGACTCCAGGCTCCATTAACTTGCGGGCTGACCAGATAGCTCAGGAATTGGTAAGCTGCTTTTTTCTGCTCATCCGAGATCCCTTTGAAACTGACCAGACTGGCACCGCCGATCGGTACTGCTCGCTGCTCTTTGGCAGGCAACATGGCGACACCCAGCTCAAAGTCTTTGGTGTTTTCACGCATGAACCCCAGCGCGCCTGTGCTCAGCATTGTCATGCCCAGCTTGCCGGAGAAGAAGGCGGCACTGATTTGTTTAGAATCCAGCACGCCGGATGGCATCACTTTATCTTTGTAGATCAGGTTCTGCCAAAAACGCAGCGCGCCGATGGTGGTCGGGCTGTTGTAATAAACTTCACCCGGATAATTTTCGTTGAAGTAGTTGCCGCCATTGGCGCGTACCAGCGAGGAGAAAATCCAGCCGCCGTAGTCGTCATTGGTTGAAGGCAGCATGATACCCCACTGGCCTTTGCTCTGGTCGGTCAGCTTTTTCGCGTCGGCCAGCAGTTCCTGCCAGGTTTGGGGCGGCTGCGCTATCCCGGCCTTTTCAAACAGGTTTTTGTTGTAGTAGAGGATCGGGGTGGAGTTGTGGAACGGGATCGCGTAGGTCACGCCCATCACCTGGGCGTTTTTATGCATGGCCGGCCAGAACTCGTTGGTTAGAAACGTACCGGCTTGTTCATTGCCGTATTTGAACAGCTCATCCATCGGCAGAATTTCATTTTTCAGCGCCAGGTCGGTCGTGAAGTTGGCGGACATAATCACCAATGCCGGTGGCTGACCGGCTTTTTGCGCCGCTTCCGCTTTCATTTTGGTGGTGTCGTAGTTACCGGTGAAAATTCCCCGCACTTCGACATCCTGCTGGGAATTGTTGAATTCTTTGATGATGCGCGTCATTTCCATCGTCAGTTTGCCATCCACTGGGGCTGGGAACATGAAGTCGATGTTCTGCTTGGCCAGCGCCGACGCGCTAAAGGCCAGCGAAATGCCGAGAGTGAGCGCCTGTAACCGCTGTTTCAGGGGCTTATGCATGGGGGATCTCCTGGTATATATTCTGCTGTGTTTCAGCATGAAAAAGATGAACATCAAAAGGTGAAAAGCCGAGGTTGACGGTGTCGCCGACCATCGGGATATCGCCGCGATTTTTGCGGCTGTAGCGTAGTTCGCCGATTGGCGTGCTGATGTGCAGCAGATAGTCTGCGCCCATCAATTCTCGTTGCGTCACAGTGCCGGGCACGTGATGCGTATGCTGTTCTGCTTCTGGCGTATCGGTGAGGTGTTCCGGACGGATGCCGAAGAACACCTCCTGAAGATGTGCCGCGTGGGGGGGCAGAGGAAGTGTTTTTTCTCCAATCTGAACCACGCCGCCGCTGCAAGGCAGAGTGATAATGTTCATGGCCGGTGAGCCGATGAAACTGGCGACAAACAGGTTGGTCGGGAACGCGTACAGTTGTTCTGGGGTGCCGACCTGTTGGACCTCGCCGTTATTCATGACGACGATGCGATCCGCCATCGACATGGCTTCTATCTGGTCGTGGGTGACGTAAACGGTGCTGGTCTTGAGTTGCTGATGCAGCGCCATAATACCGTCGCGTACTTCAGTGCGCAGTCGGGCATCCAGGTTGGACAGCGGTTCATCCATCAAAAACAGTTTTGGGTCGCGTACAATGGCGCGTGCCATCGCGACGCGTTGGCGCTGACCACCAGACAGCTTGCCCGGTTTGCGATCCAACAAGGTATCCAGTTGCAGCAGGTGCGCCACTTTTTGCAGCCGCGGCTGCCAGCTTGCTTTGGGTTCATGGCGAATTTGCATACCGAAGGTGATGTTTTCTTTCACCGTCAGGTGGGGAAACAGCGCGTAGTTCTGAAAGATCATCGCGAAGTTCCGCTCACGCGGTGACTGGGCGGTAATGTTATCGCCATCCAGCCAAATTTCGCCGTCGCTTACCGTTTCCAGCCCGGCCAGTAAGCGTAGCAGGGTACTTTTACCACAGCCGGACGGCCCGACCAGCACCAGAAATTCGCCATCGGCGATCTCCAGTGAAAGGGAGCGCAGTGCCGGTTTATCGTCAAATTGTTTGCTGACGTTGTGCAGTCGTAACATGGCCATTAACGCGCATCCACCGGGCAACTGATTTTTTCGTCGTACAACCATGGACCGGCATAATGTGACAGCGGGTGCAGGTAGCTGACCCACTGCTGATTAATCTGACGGTGCATCAGGCAGGCTGGTGGGGACATGTCGTAATAAGGGCGAGTATCTTCGTGGTAGTAGGGCACCTGATGAACCGTACCCGGCACGGTGGCAATGATGGCCTGACGGTACTGCGTCATGATAAGGCAATGATTGTGACCGCAGAAAATGCGCACCAGCGACGGAAAACGCTCCACCAGTTCCAGCAGGCGGTACCCGTTTTCGCAGGCGATACGGTCCATTTGGGCGGAGCCGAGAGCCAGCGGCGGGTGATGCATAAAGACGGCGGTAGGTTTGTCATCACGCGCCAGTTGTGCTTCCAGCCAGGACAGGGTCTCTTCCGTCAGCCAGCCTTTGGATGTCCCCGCACGGCTGGAGTCGATAAACAGCAACCGCGTGGCGAAATCATCAATCGCGTAACGCATATTTTGTGGATCGTTACCCAACTGGGGACACAGTGGCTGCAAATATTCCAGAAAATGCGTTTTGTCGTCGTGGTTGCCGGGAATAATGTACAAGGGGTAGTTGAGGCTACCTAAAATCTGGCGGGCGACCTGATATTCCGACGCCAGGCCACAGTTGACGATATCGCCGCTGACCACAACCGCATCCGGGCGTTCGGTGAGCGCGTTCAGTTGTGATACCACATCGGCGTTACCGGCATTGATATCGATAAAGTCGTACAGTTTTTGCCCTGAGCTTCGAAAGTGAGTATCAGAAATTTGTGCTAACAGCATGAAAAACCCCTTATTTTATTCCTGAGAAACCGAAACTTCTCAGGAACTGTTTTTGGAAAGCGATAAACGCCAGCATTAACGGCAGGCATACCATCAGCGTACCGGCACTGATCATTCCCCACTGGCCGCCAGACTCAGCACCCATCGCGAATGACACTAACCCGACGGTCAGCACCTGCTTGTCCGGGTCGTTGAGCATCATCAGTGGCCACAGATACTCGTTCCAGTGATAGGTAATGCTGACGGTGGCAAACGCCAGAATGGAAGGCCAGGACATCGGCAGCAGTACGCGAAATACCACTTGCCACCAACGACATCCTTCCATCAGCGCAGCTTCTTCAATCTCTTTGGGAATGGACAGGAACGCCTGGCGCATCAGAAACACGCCAAATGCTGAAGTGAAATAGGGCATCATCACGCCAGTTAGCGTATTGAGCAGACCGAATGCCTTCAGCGTCATCATGTTCGGTACCATCATCACGACTGGCATGATCATCAACTGCACCAGAAACAGCAGAAACAGTGTTTGCTTGCCGCGAAACTCGTGGCAGGCGAACACGTAACCCGCGGTAGTGATGGTCAGGAACTGGACGAAAAAGGTGCCAAACGTAAAGAAAATCGTGTTGGCATAGAGGCTTATCCAGTCAGCGCTTTGCCAGGCATCACGGAAGTTGTCCAACGTTAATGGCCAGCGTGGTAACAGAGAAGCCATGCCAGTGCCAAAGGTGGTAGCGCTAAAGGCGGATGACAGCATCCAGATAAACGGGCTGACCCAGAGCAGCGCGGCACAGATCATCAGTAGACTCAGGGTGGCGCGCCTTGACTGGCGCCAGCGTAGCCAGGTCGGTAACGGGGCCTGTGTCGAGCAGACAACAGCAGGGGAAATATCAACGCTCATAATGTGCCCCTTTCTCGAGTACTTTCAGGTTAATCAGCGAGAAGACGAACAGACCGGCCAGCGTCAGAAAGGTCGCGGCGGAGGCCTTGCCGAGGTCGTGGGTGTCCCAGGCTAAATTCTGTATGTAATACAGCAGCACGGTAGTGGCGTTATCCGGTCCACCGTGGGTCATGACCGCTACGTGGTCAATCTGGGTGATGGAGTAAATCAGCGCTGTGGTAATGACGAAGCTCAGCGTCGGGCGCAGCAGCGGCAGTGTGACGCGGAAAAATACCTGTGTCGGTGTGGCACCTTCCATGACGGCGGCTTCACGGGTAGAAGGCGAGATACTTTGCAGACCAGCTAAAAAGAACAGCATGTAATAACCAGCGAATTTCCACACGCCAATCAGCGCGAGTGCCAGCAGAGCACTATTGCTACGACCCAGATAATTGTTGTTCATCGGACCGAACAGTTTGGCCAGGTAATAATCCAGCAAGCCGATACCGGGCATGAAGATAAACAGCCACAGTGCGGCGGCACTGACCATCGGAATGATCATCGGGAAGAAGAAGGCGGTGCGTAGCCAGCGATTGACCACGTGGTTCTCCCATAACGCGACGGCTAACATCAGCGCCAGTACCACGCCGGGGATGACCGTCAACAGGATGTAGATCAGATTATTGGATACGGCACGCCAGAAAACGGGGTCATCCAACAGGCGGATCACATTTCCCAAACCGACAAATGGCGCATTCACGCTAGCCATGCGGGTATCGAACAAGCTGTCATAAACGGAGCGCAACAGCGGAAAATAGGTAAACAGCAGTAGAAACAATAAAGAAGGCGACAGAATCACCCAGGGGAGCCATTTTTTTTGCATGGTGATAGTTTTCGCAGCGTGATGGTTAATGCCAGTCAACGAATTTCGGTAAAAACGGAACACATATGCTGTGCGGGGAATACTGCAAGGGCATGGCAGGTCAGTGACGATTTGGTGACGGTAGTTTCCAGAAAATAAAACCAACGCGGATGGCTTGTGCTGAGGAGGGAAAAGGCGTTTGATGGATACGCTTCATCCGATTTAGGGGTTATTCATTGATTCACCCAGGAGGGGATATGTCCGTTTCTGCACGAAACCAATTAAACGGCACGGTGGCCAGTGTCACCGAGGGGGCTGTTAACAGTGAAGTGGTGCTAACGCTGGAAAGCGGAGAAACACTCACCACGGTTATCACCCGCAATAGTGTGGTGACGCTCGGGCTGGCGCCAGGTAAACCCGCGCTGGCGTTGATCAAAGCGCCATGGGTGATTCTGGCATCGGCAGATTGTGGCCTGAATTTCTCAGCCCGTAACCAGTTTAGCGGCACGGTTAATCGTATTGTCGACGGCGCAGTGAACGCAACGGTGCATATCACCACCACCAACGGATTAAAACTGACCGCCAGTGTAACCAATGACAGTGTACAGGAGATGGGGTTATACGCAGGTTCTGCCGTGATTGCCTTGGTTAAGGCTTCGAGTGTGATTCTGGCAACCCGCGCCTGACAAACGGTTTGTGGTTGTTCACAATCTTTACACTCGATGCTCTCCTTTCCGTGACCGATTTCGGGTAATCTGGGTAACCTCGTAGTGGCAGAGAAGCATGGGGTTTATTGGCGTGTTCTCTGCTGCCTGTTTTTCCTCTTTTTCACATTGACCGTTTTTCACATTAACTGTGTTTTCCTTCGTGCTGTCTGGATACTGAGAATAGCAGTCGTACATGGTTGGTTTGTTAAAACTGGCTGGTATGACTTTCAAGAAGATATTCGATAATGACTCAACAAACCTTTACCAAGGACTTGTTCCACCCTCGCTACTGGCTGCTGTGGTTCGGCCTGGCGGTGTTATTTCTGCTGGTACAACTGCCTTATCCGCTACTGATGCGGCTGGGAAGCTGGATGGGACGGACTTCCCGCCACTTTCTTAAGCGGCGGGTGAACATCGCGCGTCGTAATCTGGAGCTGTGCTTTCCCGATATGTCGGCATCCCAGCGTGACACGCTGTTGGAGGCGAATTTTGCATCGTTGGGGATGGCGCTTATGGAAACGGGCATGGCCTGGTTTTGGTCGGATCGGCGAGTCAAAGCCTGGTTCGAGGTATCCGGTTTTGAAAACCTTCAGCAGGCGGGGCGTGAGCAACGTGGTGTGATGGTGATAGGCATTCACTTTATGTCGCTGGAGTTAGGTGGCCGCGCGATGGGGCTATGCCAGCCGATGATGGCGATGTATCGACGCCATAACAATAAAGTCATGGAGCTGGTGCAGACCTGGGGACGTTCCCGTTCCAATAAAGCGATGATTGATCGCAAAGATTTGCGTGGCATGGTGCAGGCGCTGAAAAGCGGCGAAGCGGTATGGTTTGCGCCTGATCAGGACTATGGCCCCAAAGGTAGCGTTTTCGCGCCGTTCTTTGCGGTGGATCAGGCAGCGACGACATGCGGTACCTTCACCATTCATCGGTTAGCCAAGCCAGCGATGATCACCACTGTGTTGATTCGCAAACCAAACCGTCAGGGGTACCAGTTGGTGATTGAGCCGGAGCTGGAAGACTACCCGAGTGAAGATCAACAGCAGGCCGCGCAATACATGAACCGGGTAATAGAGCGGGAAATTCTGCGCGCACCGGAACAATACTTATGGCTGCATCGCCGTTTCAAGACGCGTCCGTGTGGTGAGGCGTCGTTGTACCGATAACAGTTTTGTACCGATAACAGTTGTACCGATAACATTCGGTACAAACGCACAGGCACCACCAGTATAAAAACAGTAATCAGTATAAGAACAAAAGAGATAAAAAAGTGGCAGCCCAAGGGCTGCCACAATTCAAGAAGGAGAGAATGATTTGATGATTAACGGAACAGCGCGTAAGGACGGACACCGCGGTAGGTTTTGCCCAGCGCTTTTAGTAGTTGAGTGATTTGACGGACAAGACTCATGGTGTTTCCCCCTCTACGCATAAAAGAATTACTGGTTGAACGTACCGAAGTGGATGTTGAAGTTTTCAAACATGGCGATAATTTTGTGCAGCAGTTTCATTGTCGTATTCCTCTGTGTGATTCATTATTTATGTGACGTTGTTCACGGTTTTAAAGATATACCCAGCTCGGGCAGTGGTCAACTTTTTTGTGAACTCCATCACAAAAAAATAAACGTACAGTCTGCTCTTCCTGAACCATGGTTTTATTTTCTTTCATACTCAATGTATTGCTATGTGAACGATGTCGGCCGGTTGCCAGATAGGTAGCTGTGTCGGTGCTGTATTGCGCGGGGTTGGCGCCATTTTTAGTGCAACCATGATGCGTATGCAGGGAATAGCAGTTGAAATGGATGTCCCGAAGGCAGGATAATCTGCCGCCTCAACAACAACTGGCAGGATTCAGCCGCTCTGTAACGCAATGGTTAATCGTTTGCGTGTCAGACTGGCAGCGGAAAGCGGCAGGTTTACGGCGTCTGGCAAGGATGTTGATTCACACCGTTTTTCGAATGTTGACCAGATGCCGACCACCGTGCGGTGATAACCCGTCCGCGTAATAACCCGGCGTTTGATAGCCAGTCGTTTGATAACCAATAGCATTTGATAACAACGACATTTCAGGGGATATACCATGTCCAATACCACTCGTCAGGCTGACGATGCGGCTCGTCCCGCAGGCGCGCTTGATGCCTTTTTCAAGATTACACAGCGCGGTAGCAGCGTTCGTCAGGAAGTGCTGGCGGGTCTGACCACGTTTCTGGCGATGGTTTACTCGGTCATCGTCGTACCCGGCATGCTGGGCAAAGCAGGCTTTCCGCCTGCGGCTGTGTTTGTCGCCACCTGCCTGGTGGCGGGGTTCGGTTCTCTGCTGATGGGGTTGTGGGCCAATCTGCCGATGGCGATTGGCTGCGCTATCTCGCTGACAGCGTTTACTGCCTTTAGCCTGGTGCTGGGGCAACATATCAGTGTGCCGGTAGCACTGGGTGCGATCTTCATGATGGGCGTGCTGTTCACGGTGATTTCTGCGACTGGCATCCGTTCCTGGATCCTGCGCAATCTGCCCATGGGCGTGGCGCATGGTGCGGGTATTGGTATCGGGTTGTTCTTGCTGATCATTGCGGCTAACGGCATCGGTCTGGTCATTAAAAACCCGATCGATGGTTTACCGGTGGCATTGGGGCATTTCACCGCGTTCCCGGTGATAATGTCGCTGATCGGTCTGGCTGCAACCATCGGTCTTGAAAAACGCCGCGTACCGGGTGGGATCCTGCTGGTGATCGTTGCTATTTCGGTCATCGGCCTGATTTTTGATCCGAACGTGAAATACCAAGGGCTGTTTGCGTTGCCGAGCCTGACGGATGCCAATGGTCAGTCGCTGATTTTCAGCCTCGACATCAAAGGCGCGTTGCAGCCAGTGGTGCTGCCGAGTGTGCTGGCACTGGTGATGACGGCGGTATTTGACGCGACGGGTACCATCCGCGCAGTGGCTGGTCAGGCTAACCTGCTGGATAAAGACGGACAGATTATTAACGGTGGACGTGCGCTGACCGCTGACTCCATCAGTAGCATTTTCTCCAGCCTGGTGGGAACCTCTCCGGCGGCGGTCTACATTGAGTCGGCGGCGGGTACTGCCGCAGGCGGTAAAACCGGTTTGACCGCGACAGTAGTTGGCGTGTTGTTCCTGCTGATCCTGTTCCTGTCGCCGTTGTCCTATCTGGTGCCTGCTTATGCCACCGCACCTGCGCTGATGTATGTCGGCCTGCTGATGCTGAGCAATGTGTCCAAACTGGATTTCAACGACTTTGTCGATGCGATGTCTGGCCTGGTGTGTGCGGTATTCATCGTACTGACCTGTAACATCGTGACCGGCATCATGCTGGGCTTTGGCTCACTGGTGCTGGGCCGTCTGTTCTCCGGCGAATGGCGCAAGCTGAATGTCGGCACAGTGATTATCGCCGTGGCGTTGGTGGCCTTTTACGCTGGCGGCTGGGCGCTTTAAACCTGTTTTACCGTATCTGGCATGAAGGGGAACATCGGTTCCCCTTTTTTATCCTGTGATGCCAATGTGATGATTTTTTGTCATCGTTTTCTGTTCATCACACAATATCTTGTTATTATTCATAAAGATCACCCATTGGTGAGCGCAGCCCGCCTTGATGGTAGCTAACCGGAGTCCTTTCATGTAACGGCAATTAACCAAGGAACACATGGAAATATTTTTCACCATTCTGATCATGACGTTGATCGTGTCGCTTTCCGGCGTGATGACGCGCCTCCTGCCTTTCCAGATACCACTGCCATTGATGCAGATTGCGCTTGGCGCAATGTTGGCGTGGCCGCAGTTCGGCCTGCACGTCGACTTTAATCCTGAGTTGTTCATGGTGTTGTTTATCCCGCCGTTGCTGTTTGCTGACGGCTGGAAAACCTCGACCCGTGAGTTCTTGCATCATATGCGCGAAATTCTGGGGCTGGCACTGGTGCTGGTGGTGATTACCGTGGTGGGTATTGGTTACCTGTTGCATTGGATGATCCCGGAAATGCCATTGGTGGCGGCGTTTGCACTGGCTGCCGTGTTGTCTCCCACTGATGCGGTCGCGTTGTCCGGTATCGTCGGTGAAGACCGGATCCCTAAAAAACTGATGGGGATCCTGCAAGGGGAGGCGCTCATGAATGACGCCTCAGCGCTGGTGTCGCTCAAGTTTGCCGTGGCGATTGCCATGGGTACCATGGTGTTTACTGTTTCTGGCGCGACACTGGCGTTCTTGCAGGTAGC
The DNA here is from genome assembly GCF_020406815.2 of Dickeya oryzae. Taxonomy (NCBI): domain Bacteria; kingdom Pseudomonadati; phylum Pseudomonadota; class Gammaproteobacteria; order Enterobacterales; family Pectobacteriaceae; genus Dickeya; species Dickeya oryzae. The sequence continues at coordinate 3,929,737 of NZ_CP162670.1, read as the reverse complement.
GCTAGGGGGCTTGTTGGCCGGGATCGGCATCACCTGGGTGTACAGCAAATCCCTGTCGCTGCTCGGCCATCAAAACGATGATGATGCCGCCACCCAGATCGTATTGCTGCTGCTGTTGCCATTTGCGGCTTACCTGATTGCAGAGCATTTCGGTGTGTCGGGCATTTTGGCTGCGGTCGCGTCGGGTATGGCGATAAGCCGAACACAACTGTTGCGGCAGGCACCGCTCAACATGCGCTTGCGGGCTAACGGCGTGTGGAACATGTTGGAATTTGTGTTCAACGGAATGGTGTTCCTGATGCTGGGGCTGCAACTGCCGGGCGTGATTGAAGAGTCGATTGTGCAGGCGGAACTGGACCCTACCATTGAAACCTGGTTGTTGTTTGCTGATATCGCGCTGATCTATTGCGCCTTGTTGTTGTTGCGTTTTGCCTGGTTGTGGCTGATGAAACTCTACAGCCGCTATGTGCAGAATAAGCGCCCGATGTTATTTGCCCGCTATACCGCGCGTGAAATCTGGATCAGTACCTTTGCCGGTGTACGTGGTGCCATTACGCTGGCGGGTGTGCTGTCGATCCCGTTGTTTCTGAGCAGCGGTGAGCCGTTCCCATCGCGCTATCAACTGGTATTTATTGCTACCGGAGTGATCCTGTTTTCACTATTGTGCGGCGTAGTGGCGCTACCGCTGCTACTGCGGGGGATTACCCTGACGGATCACAGCGTGCAGAAAAAAGAGGAACGCATGGCGCGGGTGACGATGGCGCAGGTCGCTATCGATTGCCTTAAAAAAATGCAGGAGCGCCTGGCGGCAGACAGAGAAGAGAATCTGGATGATCAGGTACTGGCGGAGGTCAGCGCCCGCGTCATCGGTATGCTGCATCGACGTGTGGCAGGCACCGATGAACTGGAAAACAATATGGCGGTTGAGAATCTGGAGCGGCGCTTTCGTCTGGCGGCGGTCAGTGCTGAGCGTGCCGAGCTGTATCACCTGCGTGCCACGCAGCGCATCAGTAATGAAACGCTGCAAAAAATGCTGCGGGAGCTGGATTTGCTGGAAGCCGTACTCAGCGAGAAGGTGTAAAAAAAACCGGGGAGCAGGCTCCCCGGTTTGTTGTACGTTTGCGCTTGTCTCGTGTTAGTGAGATGAGCCCTTGGAGATGCCAAGGCCGGTTTGCGAACGGATGAATTGCGCCTTGAATTTGCCGCGTTCTTCGATGGCATTGGCGGAGTTATCGGTAATGGAGAAAAACCAGATACCAATAAACGCCACCAGCATTGAGAACAGTGCCGGGTATTCATAGGGGTAGATTGGGGTAGCGTGACCGAGAATTTTCACCCAGATGGTCGGCCCCAGAATCATCAGAATGATGGCCGTTAACAACCCTGCCCAGCCACCGATCATCGCCCCGCGAGTGGTCAGCTTCGACCAGTACATCGACAGCAGGATAATCGGGAAGTTACAACTGGCGGCAATCGAGAACGCCAGACCCACCATGAAGGCGATATTCTGGTTTTCGAACAAAATCCCCAGCAGGATGGCGATGACCCCTAGCGCCAGTACCGTCAGTTTGGACACTCGCAGTTCGTCACGCTCAGTGGCCTGGCCTTTCTTGATAACATTCGAGTACAAGTCATGCGATACCGCAGAGGCTCCCGCCAGCGTCAGCCCGGCCACCACCGCCAGAATAGTGGCGAAGGCCACAGCGGAGATAAAGCCCAGGAAAAAGTTGCCGCCTACCGCATTTGAAAGGTGCACGGCTGCCATATTATTGCCGCCGATTAACGCGCCTGCTGCGTCTTTGAATGCCGGGTTGGAGCTCACTAGCAGAATCGCACCAAAGCCGATAATGAAGGTCAGGAAGTAGAAATACCCCATGAAACCGGTAGCAAAGAGCACACTCTTACGCGCTTCTTTGGCATCGCTGACGGTGAAGAAACGCATCAGGATGTGTGGCAGACCTGCAGTACCGAACATCAACCCTAATCCAAGAGACAGGGCAGAAACCGGGTCGGAGACCAGACCACCGGGCTTCATGATGGCGAAGCCTTTCGCGTGAACCTTGGTGGCTTCAGTGAACAGGCTGTCAAAGCTGAAATTGACCGTTTTCAGCACCATGATTGCCATGAAGGTCGCGCCACACAATAACAAGACCGCTTTGATGATTTGCACCCAGGTAGTCGCCAGCATGCCACCAAACAGCACGTACATCACCATCAGAATGCCAACCAACACCACGGCGATATGGTAGTTCAGCCCGAACAGCAACTGGATGAGCTTACCGGCCCCCACCATCTGGGCTATCAGGTATAGCGCCACGACCACAAGCGAACCACAGGCCGATAGGGTACGGATGGGTTTTTGCTGCAACCGGTAAGACGCCACGTCAGCGAAGGTATAGCGACCAAGATTGCGCAGCCGCTCCGCTATCAGGAACAGAATGATCGGCCAGCCCACCAGAAAACCGAGCGAGTAGATAAGGCCATCAAAGCCAGAGGTATATACCAGCGCCGAAATGCCGAGGAACGAGGCGGCAGACATGTAATCGCCCGCAATCGCCAACCCATTTTGAAAGCCGGTGATATTACCGCCCGCCGTATAGTAATCACTACGCGAACGGGTGCGCTTGGATGCCCAGTAGGTGATATAGAGCGTTGCTGCCACAAATAACACAAACAGTACGATAGCCTGGATGTTCAGCGGTTGTTTCTGAACGTTGCCGGAAACGGCATCCGCTGCTTGCACCCATATTGGTAGCCCCAGAAGACCGGTCAGCAGGAAAATGCGGCTTTTCATTTTTGCACCTCATTTAGCAATGCTTTGGTCAGGCGGTCGAATTCACCATTGGCTCGGTAGACGTAAACACCGGTAAGCACAAAAGAAATGATAATGAGCCCGATACCCAACGGGATGCCGCGGGTCGTCCCCGCTCCGGGAGAAATAGGCGTTCCCAGCCAGCCCGGTGCAAAGGCGATCAACAGAATGAAACCGACGTACAACACCAGCATGATCAGCGAAAGAAAGGCGGCAAAACGTTGCCGTTTCTGAACCAGTTCTTTAAATAGAGGGTTATCTTCAATCCGTTGATAAATGAGATCATTCATCATAAATCTCCAGTCAGATAAGTCGCGTCGCCTTAACAGACGACTGTTTTTCAGGTGCCACCACACACCAGAACAACATATTGTTACCAACAACATATTGTTACCTGGTGCGGGCGGCGCTGTTTTTATCTATCGGATAACGGTTAAGACGGTGTGTTGCCCATGGCTTGTTTTTCTTCCAGCAATTTCTCTACTACGCCAGGATCGGCGAGGGTAGAAATATCACCCAGATTGCTGGTATCCCCGGCTGCAATCTTGCGCAGAATACGGCGCATGATTTTGCCGGACCGGGTTTTCGGTAGTGCATCGGTCCAATGCAGAATATCGGGCGTCGCAATCGGGCCGATCTCTTTTCTCACCCAGTTGCGCACCTCGGTGTACAACTCGCTGGTAGGTTCTTCACCATGATTGAGCGTGATGTAGGCATAAATAGCCTGTCCCTTGAGACTGTGCGGAATACCAACCACGGCGGCTTCGGCGATTTTCGGGTGTGACACCAGCGCAGACTCGATTTCTGCTGTCCCCAGACGGTGTCCGGACACGTTCAGTACGTCATCTACGCGGCCGGTTATCCAGTAATAACCGTCTTCATCACGGCGCGCGCCGTCACCGCTGAAATACATACCTTTGAACGTAGAAAAGTAGGTCTGTTCAAAACGGTCATGGTCACCAAACAGCGTGCGAGCCTGACCCGGCCAGGAATCGGTAATCACCAGATTGCCTTCGCAGGCACCGTCTTGCGGGTTACCGACGTTATCCACCAGGGCCGGTTGTACCCCGAAAAACGGCAACGTTGCAGAACCGGGTTTGGCTTCAATCGCACCGGGCAGCGGGGTGATCATGAATCCCCCGGTCTCTGTCTGCCACCAGGTATCGACGATGGGGCAGCGGCTGTTACCGATTTTCTTGAAGTACCATTCCCAGGCTTCCGGGTTGATGGGTTCCCCCACCGAGCCCATGATTTTGAGCGACTGACGTGAGGTGCCCTCGATGGCTTTGTCGCCATCCGCCATCAATGCGCGGATAGCGGTGGGAGCGGTATACAGAATATTGACCTGATGTTTGTCTACGACCTGTCCCATCCGGCTGGCGGTTGGCCAGTTAGGTACACCTTCGAACATCAGTGTGATGGCACCGCAGGCCAGCGGACCGTACAACAAATAGCTGTGACCCGTGACCCAACCAACGTCGGCGGTACACCAATAGATATCGCCAGGATGATAATCAAAGACATACTTAAACGTTGTGGCGGCGTATACCAGATACCCCCCGGTCGTGTGCAGAACCCCTTTGGGTTTACCGGTTGAGCCGGAGGTATACAGGATAAACAAGGGGTCTTCGGCATTCATTTCTTCCGGTGGGCAGTCATCGCTCGCCTGAGCAACCAGCTCGTGCCACCATAGATCGCGGCCATCCTGCCAGTTACCGGGTTTGCCGGTGCGCTGGAAAACGATGACATTGCTCACGGTGGTCACGGCAGGATTACGCAGTGCTTCATCGATGTTCTTTTTCAGTGGAATCGAGCGCCCGGCACGGATCCCTTCATCGGCGGTGATCACCAGTTTGGCGCTGGAGTCGACAATGCGCCCAGCGATCGATTCAGGGGAGAACCCTCCGAAGATAACCGAATGCACAGCACCGATACGGGCACAAGCTAGCATCGCGACAGCTGCTTCCGGCACCATTGGCATATAAATGGCGACCACATCACCTTTGCGGATCCCTTTTGCTTTTAATACGTTAGCAAAACGACAGACCGCCTGATACAACTCGCGGTAGGTGACTTTCTTGCTTTCTTTGGCATCGTCACCTTCCCAGATGATCGCAGTTTGATCACCTAGTGTGGCAAGGTGGCGATCGAGACAGTTCGCTGCGACATTCAGCGTACCGTCTTCAAACCAGCGAATGCGAACATGGCCTGGGTCAAAAGAGGTGTTTTTGACCTGTTGATAAGGTTTGATCCAATCAACGATCTTGCCTTGTTCCCGCCAGAAAGAATCAGGATCTTGCACCGATTCCTGATACATCTTTTTATATTGTTCGGCGGTGATTAAGGCGTTCTCCGCAATCGCGGTAGGTATAGGGTGTTTATTATATTGGCTCATAGCGCTTCTCCTTAAACATTGTTAATATTATGTCAATCAATGGTTAATAATAGTGAGCCATTAACATTTGTTTCTTTTTTGCGCGATGGATCACGCATTACAGAAATGGTGTCCAGATGTTTGCTTTTAAGAGTAGTCCCAGATCGAGAAGCATGGGGAAGCCGTTGCGGAAGTACGCTGGTTTATGCGATTTCGCTCACATTTTTGCCGGTTGGGGCGGCCCGTTGGGATCGTAAAGGGAACGGTGAATGAAAATGACTATTCAATTGGCATTAACTATCATTAGCAAGATTTTGATCGGACGATATGATCAAACAAGCAAAAGATCGGCCTTATTTGAGCGATCGACCTCCAGCGAAAGCGGATATAGTGCTAACAATGCCTAAAGGGTCGCATGTAATGCCGCCCATAAGTTACGAAATTGTTTTCTTTGTAAGCAATTCGTAGCAACAAGTAGGCTGATTATTATGATAGGTAATTTCGACTTTCAGTCAGCCAGATGAAATGGGATATAATTTACCAAAGTATAATACTTATTATTGTTTGGACTACGTAATCACGTAGGAAATTAAGTTATCACTCATCATGTCTTGTTCAGGTTGGTTGGATTCTAATTATATCAACGGTTTGATTATTGTGGTTGCCAGAGACATTTGCTGGCTGACTTTAAAAACTATCCCCATACACGCCTGCGCCGACATTCTCTGGTTGCTTCAGGAGGGATAGATTTCACATAGCAAGAAGCAGAGGACATATGAGTCTGATATTTGGGCAGAATGAAATCATGAGCATGTTAAGTGCCCCTGTTCACAATGACAGACGCGCAATTGCGGTCATTGATGATAAATGCAAGATACTCTGTGCAAATTCCGCATTTAATGCGCATTTTGGTTTGCGTACCGGTGCTACTGCCCCTGCCTCTATTGATGAGGTCCTGCCGGTTAACGTTCGGTTCGCTTACCAGGATTTCATGACTAACAACGAGTTACTGAGCACACATGTCGCCTGGGATTTGTTGTCTGATGGTTTCGCTAAAAAGCCGCTCAGCACGCTTTCGTTTTCCAAGTTGAATGTAGAAGACAGGGTTCTGTCGCTGTTAATCCTCAATCAAGATGATGGCGACATGACTACGACGATGGCGTCATAACGCGCCAACGATTAGGAAAATGAAATTTTTACAATATCAACGTTATTTGTTGATATGTTTTCTTGTGCGTTTACACGGGGTGTTACTATTAAATTGGGCGCATTTTAATCCTTATTATTCGTCTCGTCTTTATATCGATACGTTTCGATAATCAATTTCACAAGCAAGCTAATAAAGCATTCATATTTAAATACACTTTCTTAGTTAAATGTATCTTTTATATTAATCCTGACACAGGGATTTTACTGGCGGGGTATGCCGGAGCTAACGATATTGTCGGGATGAACTGATCTTGCTATCTGGAAGTGCCTCATCCACCGGTTTTCGCATTTTTACTGTGATGATGCGCCTTGCATGTCAGGCGTCGTTTCTCATTGTTCCTGGCGTATCTTCCGCGATGGCACTGTCTATACGACCTATCTATACGTTATATGGCCTGTCTATACGGCAGGTGACCAAACGCGACGATAGATGACCAAAATTGATGCTAATCCTGCTGGTGTTTCGTAGTCAAAACGCTAAGAATGGTTGCTGAAATATTATTTCAGGTCAGGGTATTGCTGTCCTCTGGCGTAAGGTTTCCTTGTCGCTGGTCGGTGTGGCACTCCCTTCTGACGTCGCGGTAAGAAACAGGGTGTCGTATGCAGTTGTTGAATGTGAAACAAGCCAGATTGCTGAGCTTTGCGTTTATCCTTGGGGGGTTGCTGCTCTTGATTGAGTTGCGACTGCTTGCCTGCTTTATCGCCGGTTTTCTGGTGTACGAAATCATTAATCTACTGACACCGTATTTCCAGAAGGTGATCAGCGGTAAACGCGCCCGTCTTGCGGTCGTGGCGGTGATCAGTACTTTGGTTGTCTGCCTGTTGAGCGTAATTTTCGGCTCGCTGGTCGGGTTGTTGATGCAGGAAATGAAAGATACCAGCGTGTTCAACGCCCGAATTGCTTTTATTCTCGAAGATGTACAAAAGCAGATCATGACCTATCTACCCGGCTACCTGCCGGTCAGTGTGGAAGAGTTGCAGCATGAGTTCGTGATGTGGCTACAAAAGCATGTGGAGATGCTGCAAAACATGGGGAAAGATTTCCTGCATGGTTTTGTCACGATGTTGATCGGCATGATCCTGGGCGCGATCATCTCTTTGTATAACATTGAGCCGACGGTGGATAAGCCCTTGCTGAAAACCGAGCTGATGCATCGGGTCGCTCTGTTATCGTCCTCGTTTCGCAATATTGTGTTTGCACAAGTGAAGATTTCACTGGTGAACACAGTGTTGTCGGCGCTGTTCATTTTAGGTCTGTTACCCAGTTTCGGCATTCATCTGCCATTTGCCAAAACGCTGGTGGCGCTTACCTTCATTTTTGGCTTGCTGCCGGTCATCGGTAATCTGATTTCTAATTCCGTGGTGTTCATCGCGTCGTTATCGATCTCTTTACCAATCGCACTATTGTCGTTGGTCTACCTGATGTTGATCCACAAGCTGGAGTACTTCCTCAATGCGCAGATTGTCGGCACCCGCATCAAGGCGCATGCCTGGGAAATTCTGCTGGCGATGCTGGTGTTTGAGGCTGCATTCGGTATTTCCGGCGTGATTGCTGCTCCTATTTATTATGCCTACCTGAAAAGTGAGTTGCGGGAAGCGGCGCTGATCTGATTGTCTTCTCAAGCATGGCTGCGTGGTATTTATCGATGCTTCCATGTGAAACCAGCTGACCAGCGTATTAAAACAACAATGCCGCCCGAGGGCGGCATTGTGTTGACTGGCAATAGCTTAGCGAGGAGAGGTTGCAATGACGGGCTCAGGCTCAGTCGGTTGCAGGCCGAGCGGGTTGTTGCCCCAGCATTGTTCGTATTTCCAGCCGGTAAGCTCTTCAGCAACGGCGCGGGCTTCTGCAGGCACATCAGCAATGGCGCCACCTGCTTTGATACGTGCAATTTCCTGCAGCAGAATCATATGGTTCTTACGGTCCAGACGCATTTGAGCACTGAAGTAGATGGCTACTACCGCCAGTGCGATAACACCCAGTGAGAACACACCGATAATTGCCAGTACTGCACTTTCCGGTTGGGCGGCTTTGCCGGAGACAAATCCGAACTGACTCAGAATCCAGCCCATGGCGAAGACGATGACAGAGCGCACCATCTTGCCCGCGAATGTCATGGCACCAGCATAAATCCCTTCACGACGACGCCCTGTCAGCACTTCGTCTACATCCGCCAGGAAGGTGTAGACCGTCCACGGAATGTAGTAGATACCGCCAGTACTCAAACCGAAGACAGCGGTAATACCAAACAGAACGATCATGGTCGCGGTCTGAGACCAACCGGTGAAATAGAGCGCGGCATACGCGATCACACTGACGATCACCACCATCAACGCCATACGGTACGGGCGACCAAAGCCCATCTTCACGCAAATACCGATAAACAGGAACGTGGAGATAAACTGCATGATGGAGCTGAAGCTGTTGAGCTGGGAGACCACCGCGGTGCTTTGCTTCAGGCCAAAGACGATGAAGTACGTGAACGCGGAAGCGAACAGCCATTCAGCACCAAAACCGAACAGGTACATCCCAAGGTGTTTGCGGAAAATACGCAGACGGAATGTGGAAGCCATATCGACGCTGAGTTTCTTTAGGGACTGCCACAGGTTCTGAGTGTGCTCACGGGCCACTTCGTTCGGAGAACGTTCCCAGGACGTGAAGTAAAGGGCGATCATCGCCGCGCACATAATGAAACCGTAGGCCAGGCCGGTGTAGAAGAACGGTGTGGCGGAGTCTTTACCGTAGATCCCGATGAACTGGCCTGGGATAAACGCGGCCAGGAAATTGGCGACTTTACCGAAGATAGCCTTGGAGCCGGTCAGTTTTGAGCGGACTTTGAAATCGGTCGTCATTTCGGTGGCGAGCGTTTCGTATGGCACCATGATGGAGGTGTAGATCAGCTCGAACAACACGTAGGTCGACAGGTAATACCAGAACCCTAAACCTTCCATCCACAGCATCGGGTAGACCAGCACCAGCGGGATACCGAGCATGATGAAGAAACGGCGACGGCCGAAAAGGCGGCCAATACGGGTGTTGTAGAAGTTATCACTGATGTAACCCATTATCGGGTTACTGATCGCGTCGATAACGCTGGCGACGGAGAAAATGGCCGCCGCTTCAACCAGGGTCAAGCCACAGAAGGTGGTGTAGAAGTACATTAACCAGGCACCACTGATGGCTAATGCACCGCTGCCTAGCAAGTTCGCGCTGCCGTAGCAGAACGTGTGTTTAAACGTAATAGGTTTACTCATGATCAATTCGCCTAACAATATTAAAACATTATTTCATTTGAAATGAACTTATGTTCTTATCATTTGCCTGATTGCGACAAAAGTAAACTAGCCATCCCGCTCCTGACGGCTTTTAATAGGAATCTGTCATGGAGATCATGAAATAAGTTTTTTTAATTTGATCATGGATACAGCTGGATAAAATGTAATGTCTTACCGGGAATGCGTATTTTTTTATCGTTATACGATAAAAGTTGAGGATGTCACTCGTGGTGACATCAGCGGAAGTGGTGAAACTATCGGCACTATTTCGCCGTGTAGGCCGATAAAAAGCAAGTATAATTGTAAAAAATAGCGAGCAATTGTGACCGTCTTGTGATCTCGCCTGGATCTTGCGTCAGTGCATAGCGCAAAGTGTGATTTATCTCACTGTGCCGGACAGTGTATTTTATCGGGTTATGGGTGAATCGTTGGTAAGGCGGGTTATGCCAATCGTTATCAGGCTGGATGTACTGCTGGCACAGAAAAAGATGAAGTCCCGCGAGCTGGCGAGACGTATTGGTATTACAGAGCAAAATCTGTCATTGCTGAAATCCGGTAAGGTGAAGAGCATCCGGTTCGAGACGTTGCAGAAAATATGCGAAGCGTTGGCCTGCCAGCCCGGCGATGTGCTGGAATCTCTGCCGGAGTGTTTGCCTGAAAAGTAAAGCCGCGCACTCCCTGCACGGCTCTGGTGACGGACTGTGACTAGCGACTGAATAGCGCGGCGACGGTTGCTTTCGCGCCGTTATCACGCAACGACAGGTAGGCGTTGGTCAGCTCAGCTACCCACGGCGCGTTGTTGGGCAAATCATCGCCGAACAAGGCATTGATGGCGAGCAGGCCGCGAACGCGCGCTTCGTTGTCAGCGGTTGTGCTGACAATCTGCTGCAAGGTGGTGACCAGTGGATCGCGGATATCGATCGCCTGGCCGGCATCGTCAACGCCACCGACATAACGCATCCAACCCGCCACGCCAAGCGTCAGCGCGCGGTGGTCGCTGCCATGTGCCAGATGCCAGCGCAGTGAGGCCAGCATACGTTGTGGCAGTTTCTGGCTACCATCCATCGCAATCTGCCAGGTGCGGTGTTTCAATGCCGGGTTAGAAAAACGCTCAAGCAACTGGTCGGCATACGCGGTCAGATCGACGCCGGAAACCTGTAAGGTCGGTGCCTGTTCCTGCAACATCAAATGGCGTACCGCCAGCCGGTAGTGCGGGTCTTCCATACCATCATTGATATGCTCGTAGCCAGCCAGATAACCGAGGTAGGCCAGGAAAGAGTGGCTACCGTTGAGCATACGCAGTTTCATCTCTTCAAACGGCAGTACGTCATCAACCAACTGTGCTCCCGCCAGTTCCCACTCGGGGCGACCGGCAACAAACTTGTCTTCCACCACCCACTGGATGAAGGGCTCGCAGGCGATACCGCAAGGATCGGCAACTCCAATGACATCGGCTATCTGGGTCAGCGTTTCCGGAGTGGCAGCCGGTACGATGCGGTCCACCATGGTGTTAGGGAAGGTCACGTGTTGTGCTATCCAGTCCGCCAGCGAAGGATCCTGCAAACGGGCGGCATCTATAACAACCTGTCGGGTCACTTTACCGTTTTCCGGTACGTTGTCGCAGGATAGCACCGAGAAGGGCGCAATACCGCGTTCACGACGCAGGCGCAGCGCTTCGGCCAGTAAGCCCGGCACTGACGACGGCTGACGTGGGGTGGCCAGGTCTTGCTGAACCAACGGGTTATTCTGATCCAGCTCGCCTTTGTTGCCTGCGCGACAGTAACCTTTTTCGGTGATAGTCAGCGATACGATCGCCACGACCGGGTCTGCCAGTTGTTCCAGAATGGTCGCAATCCCTTCGACACGGGCGTGTAGCGACTTACAGACAGCGCCCACCACGATGGCCTGATTACCGTTAGCGGCTTTCTCAAGCACGGTAAAGCGGTGATCCTGACGACGCAGGGCAGAAATCAGGGAATCATCGCTAAATAGCACCACTTCGCAAATCCCCCAGTCGCCGCCCTGACGGTTGAGCACCCGATCGGTCAGCAGCGCCTGATGGGCACGGTGAAATGCACCAAAGCCGATGTGTACGATGCGGGGCTTCAACGACTGGCGGTCGTAGCGGGGTTGTTGAACAGTGGCGGGAAGCGCCGTATTGGACAGATTTTTTTCGTTGCCGGACAGACTGTTACTGGACATAGCTGGCGTCCTGAAAAGGGAAAAATTAACCGCCCAACCTTAGCGATCTTTCGGCTGGGCGGCAACTGTCATATCACGTGTTCTGAAGACTGTTCACAGAGTCATGAGCGGGCTTTTGCCGTCTCTGCCTGCGAGGTTGGGTTCAGTACCGGTCGAGGCCGGATAAACCAGGCGGGGACTATCGCCAGAAAAAAGAACAACGCCACCATAAAAAAACCGTCCAGATAAGCAAACATCTGTGCTTTGGGCGTTAGCATGGATTCCAGATACGTCATGATCCCTGGGTTGATGTGAGTACTGAGCGGGTCGCCAAGCGGGTTACCACCGTGACCAAACAACAAACTGAGCTGGCGGATGGCATCGGTGCTGCGGATATTATCCAGTGTGAGCGATTGCGCCAGCATCTGGCCGTGGAAGGTTGCGCGTCGTTCAATAAATACCGACAGCAGGTTGACCCCCATCGCACCGCCTAGCTGGCGGATAAAATTGAGGCTGCCTGCGCCTTGCGCCAGTTGCGCCGGGGGCAGTGCCCGCAACGCGCCAGCGTTCATGGCAGGCAGCATGACCCCAAGCCCGATACGCCCAATGACTATCCACCAGGCCATGGTCCAGAATGGTGTATCGGTATCTGCCTCGCTGGATAACCAGCAAGATAGTCCAAACAGCACTAAGCCTGAAATCACCAGCAGATGGGGCTTGAGCTTGTCGCTGAGCGAGCCCGCCAGTGGGAAAACCATACCGAGCGCCAGCCCGGCCGGCATCAGCAACAGACCGGAGCGGGTCGGGGTATACCCCTGAATACTTTGTACAAACAGCGGGATGATATACGTCGAGCCGTAGATACCTGCCCCCAATGCGAATGCCACAACACAGCCAGAGGTAAACGCCGGATTCGCGAATACCCTAAGGCTGAGCAACGGGTACGGTGTGGTGAATTCACGGATAATAAAGGCCAGTGTGGCTATCACGGCGGTGGTGAGCAGGCAGAGAATGAAAAATGAGTCCCAACCTTCGCGCTGCCCGTTGGATAACCCGGCCAACAGTGAGGTCAGCGCGATGACCAGTAGAATAAACCCCAATGTATCGAAACGACGTGGTGTACTCGTCGTCTGCGTGCTTTTAGCGGGCAGGATCACCCATGCCGCGGCGATTCCGGCCAGACAGAACGGCACCACCACCATGAAGACGGCACGCCAGTCGAGCTGGTCGACCATCAATCCGCCAGCGGCTGGCCCCAGTGCCGGTGCCAGTACCACCCCGACACCGTAAATCCCCATCGCTTTGCCACGTTCCGATACCGGAAAAACCTGCGAAATGATGATCATCGCCAGCGGTTGGATCACGCCGCTGGCGCTACCCTGCAGAACACGAGCCAGGATCACTTCAGTACTGCTCTGACTGAAGGTGCCTAACAGGCTGCCTGCGATGAACACCGCCAGTGAGCCGACGTAAGTGGCACGGTAACCAAAGCGCTCCAGCATCCAGGCGGTGATCAACATGGTCGCGGTCATTGAGGCCAGAAAGGCGGTGGATAGCCACTGTGCCTGATCCTGACCCATACCGAATGCCCCCATGATGTCACGCATCGCGACATTGACGATGGTTGCCGTCGCGGTGGTGGCGATCGTACCCAGCATAATCGTCACTGTCGCCAGCCAGCGGTAGCGATGGCCAAAACGGGCTGCCTGGGCTTCAATCGGCGACATTGATGCTCACTTCCGCCATCAGGCCCGGTTTCAGGCCGTTATCCTGGGAATCCAGCGCGATACGCACCGGGACGCGTTGGGTAATTTTGGTGAAATTGCCAGAAGGATTGGGGCTTGGCAGCAATGCAAACTGGTTGGTGGCCGCATCGCCAACCCGGATAACATGGCCGCTGAAATGCTTGTCCGGGTAAGCATCGACCTGAATATCGACACGTTGGCCGACTCGTACCCGGCCAATGGCCGTTTCTTTGATATTGGCCTCGACCCACAGGTTACGCGGATCGTGTACCAGCATGATCCACTGACCGGTTTGTGCGTAACTGCCCACATTGACAATGGTACGATCCACGACACCGTCTACCGGGGAGCGTAACGCCCGGTCGGCGATCTCCTGTTTGATCTGATCGACTTGCGCCTGCAACGCAATACGTTGTTGACGCTGCATCTCTATCTGCCTGTCGAGCACCTGCAATGTGTTGCGTTGCGCTAAGGCGTTGTTCAGATCAGCGTGTTGCGCTGTACGTTGGGCTTCGGCTTCACGCAGCTCACTCTGGCGTTGCAACAGCAAGGTGTGGGATTCGTCCCAGGTTTTACGGGCGGTCAGGTTACTCTTCAGTAATTGATCGTCGCGCTGAAAATTGTTCTGGGCCAGGCTGAGCTGATAACCGGCGTTACTGACGGCGGAGTCATTGGATGCCAGCTTGGCACGCGCTTGATCCAACGCCGCCTGGGTCGTGAGGTCGGTGACCTGGCGCTGGGTCTGGCTGTAGGCAATTTGCGCGTCTGACGCGGCCAGATTGCCTTCCTGCTCCGCCAGCCGCAGACGGGCATCGCGATCGTCTATTTGTGCCAGTAACTGGTCTTTGTGGATGACATCGCCATCGATGACCGGGCGGGCTGTCACCCAACCGTCTTCGCGGCTGGCCAGCGAGATCACTTCCCCCATGACACGGGCATCTGTTTCGCTGATGTGTGTAAAACGCTGGTGAAACCAATAGGCCAGCATCAGTAATGCCAGCAATAACAGGGCGGCACCTGTCAGCAAAAAAGTACGCTGACGCTGGCTAAGACGGCGAAATCCCGTCAGTTTGGATAAGTGATGGTTCATGGGTGACTGTTTTCGTTGCGGGAAAGATTAGCAATAACCTGATCGATAATCCGGCTGACCTGTTGGATATCCTGCTCTGATACCCCGGCCAGCGCCTGGTTGCGCACCTGCCAGGCGATGGATTCCACCTTTTTCACTTGTTCCTGTCCGAGTGTGGTGAGATGAATCTCGCGAAAACGGCGGTCATGGCCTTCCCGACGTTCAATAAGTCCCTGTTTTTGTAGATTATCCAGTATCCGCACCACCGCAGAGGCATCGAGTCCCAATGATTCGGCCAGTGCTTTTTGATGGGTGGATGTTTCTTCGCGGGCAATAAACAGCAAGGGCAACCAACTGGCCTGGGTTAAGCCGAACGGCTGTAATTCCCGGTCAATGACCCGGCGCCATAGACGGGTGGTCTGTCCCAGTTGGAGGGCGAAATGTCGGCGGGCTGAAGATTCGGTCTGTGGCATGATGAGTTCCCGTTTAAATAGATGACAGTGTCATTAGTTAACAAATCAATTAATGATAAGTCAATTGATTTTGCGCAGTGAGGCCAAAATAGCCGGGCGGCAAACGGATAAGACGCATCAGGCGATAAGCGTGAGGCAGTGAACACCAGAGGCGAACGTCACACGATGACGGATAGGGCCGGACGAAACGGAGGAGTAGTGAGGAAGCGTCGGTTGGACTGAAAATAAACAGGGCAGCTTACGCTGCCCTGGGAAAAGCATTCACCTGTAGGAATCAGGATTTGCTGCTGTCAGCCGCAGCAGCCTGATTAGCGTCGGTGACGACAGGTTGAGCCTGAGGTGCTGCTGGTTGTGCATTGTCCGGTGCATTGGTCTGCTGGATAGCAGGAGCCTGCGGCGCTGCCGGAGCAGCAGGCGCGATCGGGGCGATGTTGTCATCGGCACCGTTCACTTTCGTCGGCATACCAGAACGGTTCTGCAGTGCCTGGTCAACCGCGCTTTCGTTTACGCTGGCGTCAGACAGTACTTTGGCGACGACCGGGCTCAGCTGCAGCGGTGCTGGCGTGTCAGAGTTGAACTCAGCTTCGGTACGAGACAGTGGGTTGTGTACTTCAACATACCGTGAACCATCAGGTTCCACCGTGGCTTTCACCGGTTCGTTGATGAACTGAACGCGGGTACCGACCGGAACGTGTTCAAACAGGTACTTGATGTCTTTATCGCGCAGACGGACGCAACCGTGGCTAACGCGCAGGCCAATACCGAAGTTGGCGTTAGTACCGTGGATAGCGTACAGCTTGCCGATGTACAGCGCATACAGCCCCATCGGGTTATCCGGACCCGCCGGGTAAACCTGAGGCAGGTATTCGCCGCGAGCCGCGTATTCGGCATGCATGGCGGCAGTCGGTGTCCAGGTCGGACGCTCTTTCTTACGTTGTACCGACGTCACCCAGTTGATCGGGGTATCTTTGCCGAGCTGGCCGATACCAATCGGTAAGACCACCACGGTTTTGGAACCTTTCGGGTAATAATACAGGCGCATTTCGGCACTGTTGATCACGATGCCCTCGCGCGGTGCGTCGGGGAGAATCAGTTGCTGCGGCACCGTCATGGTCGTGCCCGGTTTCGGCAGATAGACATCAATGCCTGGGTTGGCTTCCAGCAGGTTGCTCAGCCCCATCTGATACTGGGCGGCAAAGTGCTCCAGCGCATCGGTACTGCCGCTGGGAATCGTAACTTGGATGTTTTCTCCTACCAGCCGACTATTCGGAGCTGGCAATGGATAAACTACGGCGAGTGCTGTCTGGCTGAAAGCAGCCGCCGCCACAACTAACGTCAGGATCGCGCGAATACTCATTTTCATATCTTTGTTGAGTGTTAAAAGCCATTGCGGCAAAGGAATTGTTGTTATCCGGATCATAAAGCCCGGATGCGCATTATATGTGCAGAAGGTCGGCAGGAAAACCAGATGTACAATCCATTACATTATATCCCACTCATATTTCAGGCTACTGGCGTGTTGGAGCAGGAAATAAGGCGACGGGTGAAGGATACGAACAAAAAAATCGAATAAGTGTCGTCAGGCGTGGTTGGCTAGAAAAACACCGGGAGTGATTTCTCACTCCCGGTGTTGAACAGCAGAAGGTGCCAGCGCGTTTCTATTCCTGCGCGTTTTTCTCTGCTTTGCCTGCCAGCAAGCTCAGGAAGTCATAGCGGCGGCGCAAGTCAGCTTCGGCTTCTTCATACAACCGTGCCGCTTCTTGCGGTTGTTGTGTATTGAGCCGACGGAAACGTTGCTCATTGAGCAGGGTTTCGCTCAGGCTGGCTGATGGTGGACGGGAATCCGTCACCAGTGCTGGTTTCCCTTCTGCCGTACGGCGTGGATCGAAACGGTACAACGGCCAGAAGCCGGTGGCGGTCAACTGACGCATCTGGTCGTGGCTAAACGCCAGGTCGTAGCCGTGCTCTTCACAAGGGCTGTAGGCAATGATCAGGGAGGGGCCCGGCCAGGCTTCCGCTTCCTGAATCGCTTTCACCGTTTGGTTCAACTGAGCCCCCAGTGAAATTTGCGCCACATAGACATGGCCGTACATCATGACAGTGACGCCAAGGTCTTTGCGTGCTTTGCGTTTGCCGTGCTCACCAAACTTGGTGACGGCACCGAGCGGGGTGGCTTTAGATTGCTGACCGCCGGTGTTGGAATAGCACTGGGTGTCCAGTACCAGCACGTTGACGTTTTCCGACAGACTCATCACGTGGTCAAGACCGCCGTAACCGATATCGTAAGCCCAACCGTCACCGCCAATCAGCCAGATGGATTTGTC
This sequence comes from Dickeya oryzae, assembly GCF_020406815.2. Lineage (NCBI taxonomy): Bacteria > Pseudomonadati > Pseudomonadota > Gammaproteobacteria > Enterobacterales > Pectobacteriaceae > Dickeya > Dickeya oryzae. The sequence continues at coordinate 3,912,274 of NZ_CP162670.1, read as the reverse complement.
CACCAGATGATCGGCATCGGCGGCCAACTGACGGGCATCGGCGCTGTCGATGGCGCTGAGCGACTGACGCAGGCGGGCAATCTGCTCGCGTCGTACATCGGCAGCAACCGATTCCTCCAGCAGGTCGGCCACCAGCTCAGCAGGCAGTTGAGGCTTAAGTTCAGCCAGCAGACGCAAGGCACGCTGACGGTGCTGGTCGACGCTCAGACGGAAGCCCAGGCCGAATTCGGCGTTGTCTTCAAACAGCGAGTTGGCCCAGGCTGGTCCACGGCCGTTGGCGTCGGTAGTCCAGGGGGTTGTCGGCAGGTTGCCGCCGTAAATCGAGGAGCATCCGGTCGCGTTGGCAACCAGCAGTCGATCGCCATATAACTGGGTTAGCAACTTGATGTACGGGGTTTCGCCGCAACCGGAGCAGGCTCCGGAATACTCGAACAGCGGAGTGATCAACTGCGAGGTGCGAATATCGATGCGTTCCAGTTTGCTGCGGTCAATTTCCGGCAGCTTGAGGAAGAAATCGTAATGGGTTTTCTCGGTCGCCACATGTTCCAGACGCGGTTCCATGTTGATGGCTTTGATTTCTGGATTTTGGCGATCTTTCGCTGGGCAGACTTCCACGCACAGATTACAGCCGGTGCAGTCTTCCGGCGCGACTTGTAACACATACTTCTGACCACGCATGTCACGCGCTTTCACGTCCAGCGACTGTAACGACGCCGGTGCATCGGTCATCGCCTCGGCGGGCACCACTTTGGCGCGAATGGCGGAGTGCGGGCAGGCGGCCACGCAGTGGTTACATTGGGTGCACAGCTCCGGCTTCCACAGCGGGATGGCTTCGGCGATGTTACGTTTTTCCCACTGCGTGGTGCCGACAGGCCAGGTCCCATCCGGCGGCAGGGCGGAAACCGGCAGGCTGTCGCCCAGACCGGCCAACATCGCGGCGGTAACGGTTTTGACGAAATCAGGTGCCGCGTCGGAGACGACCGGTGGGCGGCATGCGCTTTGGGGATTGACAGGCTCAAGTGCGACGGCCTCCAGTGCGTCGAGTGTCGCGTCCAGTGCCCGCCAGTTGCGCTCTACCAGTTCCTGGCCTTTGTTGCCATAGCTGCTGGCGATAGCCGCGCGCAGTTTATCTTGTGCATCGCTGCCCGGCAGGATTTGTGTCAGATGGAAGAACGCCATTTGCATCACGGTGTTGATGCGTGCGCCCAACTGGCATTCACGTGCGATTTTCGCCGCATTGATGCAGTACACCCGCGCCTGACGCTGATTCAGACCAGCCTGCACTTCCTGCGGCAGTCGATGCCACAGATCGTCAGCGCTGTATGGCGTATTGATAAGGAAGATACCGCCTGGCTTGAGGCGATCCACCATGCTGTATTTGTCGATGAATTGCCACTGGTGACAGGCCACGAAATCAGCTTGCTCAATCAGATAAGCGGAGTGAATCGGGTGCGGGCCGACGCGCATGTGCGATACCGTCAGGCTACCGGCTTTTTTGGAGTCGTAAACGAAATAGCCTTGAACGAACAGCGGTGTCGAATTGCCGACGATTTTGATCGAGTTCTTGGCAGCCGAAACGGTGCCATCGCTGCCAAGCCCGTAGAACAGCGCTTCCAGAGACATCTGGGTCGGCATCGGTTGGTCAGACAGCGGCAACGACAGGTGGGTGATATCGTCATAAATACCCACGGTAAAACGCGGTCTGGGGTTGGTAAGCGCCAACTCTTTATACGTCGCTTCAACGCATTGTGGGGTGAACTCTTTTGACGATAACCCATAACGCCCGCCAATGACCTTCGGCATAAGTGGGCGCTCACCTCGTGAAAACGCCTCGGCCAGTGCGGTCATCACATCCAGATACAGCGGTTCAGCCAGCGCACCGGGTTCTTTGGTGCGATCCAATACCGCGATGGATTGTGCGCTTTGCGGGATGACTGCCAGCAGGTGTTGCGCAGAGAACGGCCGGTACAGCCGCACTTTCACTACCCCCACTCTTTCGCCGCGTGTTAGCAGGGTGTCGATCACTTCTTCGCAGGTACCGACGCCAGAACCCATCATTACGATGACGCGGGTGGCATCCGGATGGCCGTAGTATTCGAACGGCTGGTATTGACGACCGGTTTCGCGGGCGAAGTCGTTCATGGCCTGTTCAACGTGTCCGAATGCCGCGTTGTACCACGGGTTGGTGGCTTCACGGGCCTGGAAAAAGGTATCAGGGTTTGAGGCGGTGCCACGAATCACCGGACGCTCAGGAGTAAGTGCACGCTCACGGTGTGCGTCAATCGCCGCCTGCGGTAGCAGACTATGTAACTGGGCATCGCTGAGCGGTTCTATTTTGTTGATTTCGTGCGAAGTACGAAAACCGTCGAAGAAATGGATAAACGGCAGGCGGCTGTTCAGGCTTGCTACCTGAGCAATCAGCGCGAAGTCCTGTGCTTCCTGCACATTACTGGCGCACAGCATGGCGCAACCGGTCTGGCGTACCGCCATCACATCTGAATGGTCGCAGAAAATCGACAACGCATGGGTAGCCACGGTACGAGCCGCGACATGCAGTACAAATGGCGTTAACTGACCGGCCAGCTTGTACAGCGTTGGGATCATTAACAGCAACCCTTGTGACGACGTGAAGGTCGTGGATAACGCACCGGTTTGCAATGCACCATGCACCGTCGCGATAGCTCCCGCTTCGGATTGCATCTCGATGACGCGCGGTGTATCTCCCCATATATTTTTACGTTCATCGCTCGACCAGGCTGCGGCTTGTTCGGCCATGGTAGAACTGGGGGTAATAGGGTAGATAGCGATAACTTCATTGGTGCGCCAGGCGACTGAGGCGACTGCGTTATTACCGTCGGTGGTAATCATGATTAAACCTCCTTGCTGAAGGATGGCCCGACAAGACAAAGACGGCCATTATCAACATTCAGCGGGTTTTGTTGACCGATTATAGCGCACTGGGTTGTTGCAAGATGTGTATGGCGTGCAGGCGCAGTAGCATAGGGGGGGAAATAATACCAGCTAAAAACGGGCTTGTGCAGTTTTGTGAATGATGGTCATACCATCAACTTTACCGGTGTCGCATTCTTATCAGGAATATAAGCGCAGCGATAAAAAACAATATTAATGTATCGTTAATAGAATTAGGGTGTAGTGGTGGATAACAGGTGCTGACCAGGACGCGTGTTACTGGGTCAGTGTAAAAATTCGGCGTTTGCCCGCAAAGCAGGAAATGCCAGTGGAAGGATAGGCATCTGCGCCTATGCTGAAATAAAGCACCGGGCCTGCTGATGCGGGGGATAACGGCAGACAGGCAGGAAAATCCCAGACGCGACCATTAAGGAAATCTGTTTATACCTCAGGGATAGCCTTCGCGCGCTTCGGGTTGATTATCGACTTTGACGAAGGAATAGCACTATGTTTAACGATCTGAGAGACAAAATGGTTTCGGTATTAACCCGAATTCGTGAAAGGGGTTATGGACCGGAGGATGCCATCAATCATATTGTTCAATCGCTGGGTAGCCGTTATAGCGATGTATCCAAGATCAATGTGCTGACCTCGAAACTGATAGCCGATGTGATTTATTCGACCTATCAGGATGAAACGTCACCACTGGAGATTGCCGCTATCATCCGTATGCTTGGCTATGCCAACAGGGATGTGGTCGGTGGTATTCATGAACAGTTTCCGCAACTGACGCCGGAAGAGGTGGGGCGACTGTTATTACATGAAAAGGTGTACCCTAAAACAGACCGCGCTTCCTTTATCACTGCCATGACTTACGGCGGGTATTCCCGCGAAGAGAGTGAACAGGCGGCTAAAAGCCTGTATTCCTGAGCGTTGCTGACAAGTGACATCAGCGGCAGGTAATGCGGTGCAGTCAACGGTATAGTCAGCCGACGAGATTCGCGTCGGCTGGAACTCTGCTCCGCTATGATGCCACCTAACAGCGCGCCCGTAGACACGATGACGGGAGGCGACTGATGAGGAGAATCTGATGCGGCAACCTACCCTGACTACCGAACATCTTCTGTTGCGACCATTACAGGCGTCAGATGTCACTGATGTTTGCGCTTTGCTTAATAGCACCCCTGATATTTCTGCCATGACCATGTTGATTCCCTATCCTTGTCCACGTGAAACGGTCGCCAGCTGGATTACCGATTTGCACAGCAATTGGGAGCAGCGTAAAGGTGTGGCCTACGCCATTTGTTTATCGCAAAACCAGCAACTGATCGGCTCTATTTCGCTGGTGGCGCTGGATACTGCCCAGCCGGAGATTGGTTATTGGCTGAGCGCTGATTTCCGACGACGAGGATTGAGCACCGAAGCCAGTCGGGCGTTATGCCAGTTCGCGTTTAGTCAGTTGGGTATCGCGAAAATCTACGGCTGCCATTTGCCGCAGAACGTGGCGTCTGGCCGGGTGTTACTCAAATGTGGTTTCCACTCGTTGGGGATACGTCAGGTGTTGCTGTCGTCACGACGCCAGCAGGAAACTGTGGCGGTTTACATGATGCCATCGCCCATGATGGCGACGGCGTGAGTGCTTCTGTCTGGCGTTATGCTTATTCTTTCTCAGGAGTGATGGCGCGTTATCTTTATCCTCTCTTTTGGAATTGGCGTAAACTGGCGCGACTTAGCAAGGTATCCAGGGTAAGGACTATGAAACTACACGCCATGGCGCTGGTGGGGGTGGTATTACTGGCAGGGTGTGATCGAAAACCGACGCCTGAGTCGGTGAACCCGGTGTTGGCTGGGCTTTCCAATATTTTTGGTTTTGATGCGCTACGGGGGAAGGTGAAGCACTTTACCCAAACCCAGACCGACGAAGCAGGCAAAGTGACCGCCTATGTGGATGGGACCTTTGATGCCGAAGGGTGCCTTGTGACGTTACGCACCTATCAACCGGCGATGAACGTTGACCTGGATTTGGTGCGAGCGGGGCAGACACTGTTAGAAAAGAGCGATCGACAAGCGTTGTTTCAACTGACGGAGCACTGCCAGTTGGCGAAAACCTCAGATGGTCGCCTGAGCTACCGTGCTGACGATAAGCAGGCTATCAGCGAGGTGGTATATCGCGATCGACCAACGCCATTGGCGCGTTACCGCTACGATGATGAGGGATTCCCGGTCAGCATGACGTTTGTTTCACCGGAAAATGGCAAGGTGACCCGCGTGGAGATGCAAAGCGATGCGCCGATGCAAAAACGGCTGGATGCCACGGTTATCGTGACAGAAGACAACCAGCAGGTTAGCGTGACCCGTACCACATGCCAGTATGACCAGCATCTTAACCCGCGTGTGTGCCAGGTGCTGGTATCAAATGGCAAAGGCGTGGCGCAAACGGTCACCACACTGACGCATACGACCAAAATTGAGTATTACGAGTAATCGGTCCCGTCAGATGATGGGGCCGCGATGAGCAGCCGACGTTTGATGAATGCTTAACCGAAGCGAACCTGTGCGGTGTTCGTCTCTCTCATCTTGCCTGTCACGGGTTGACGACAGGCACTGCATTGCTTTTTGTCCATGCCGAAGGGTGTCAGAAGCCCCCGTCGGCATGGGATAGATAGTGGTTATTGGATCGATTGTAGCTATTGGATCGATAGTAGTTATTGGATAGACAGTCGTTATTCCTGCACCAGCCATTCATCGGCTTCATTGAACATATCTTCGATGATCCGGTTAATGGTGGATTTTTCCTGTTTGCTGGCATTGGAATTGATGGCATTGGCCTGCATCGGTTTTATCTTGATTTCCGCATCAGGAAACACCTTGTGGATCCGTTTGGTGAGTTCGTTTTTTATCTGCTCTGCCGCGTTGGGTAATCCGCTCACGTTTCTCTTATCGTACACCAGCTCTACATACATCAGCCGCATCTCCATGAAAAATACTGGCTAAATATACAGCTTTTATTGCAGGATCCGCAATCGCTTTTTCAGATCACGTACCCAGCTTTTTTTCCATATACACGCTAAGCGGATCGTCGCCGTAAGGAAAAAACGGGCCGCGCAGGTGATAACCATGACGTTGGTAGAGCCGGATAGCTTGTGGCTGATGGATGCCGGTTTCGAGGCGGATGACCTGACACCCTGCCAGAGAGGCCTGTTTTTCCAACTGACGCAGTAACTGATCCGCCGCGCCGCTGCCACGATAGGTTGGCTCGACATAAATGCGTTTCATCTCACCTTCTCCCGGTTGACGCAGCACGATAGCGCCGCAACCTACCGCGTGCCCGTCACGGTGGCGGATCACCAGAAAAATCAGTTCGTCAGCGGCCAGTGTGCGCAAATCGGTAAAGTGGCAGCACTCTGGCGGATACAGCGTCGATTGATAAGCATCCAGTTTTTCCAACAGCGTCAGAATGTCCGGCTGATCAACGGCCTCTGGCCGGATGGTAAACAACGGCGTGCAATGTGTGGGCATCACGTGCTCTCAGGTAACCCGTCATCGACGTACTATTTCATATAATACCATGATAAAAAAGGGGAATAAGCAGCATGGCCTATAGTGGGGATTCGTGATATCACTGTCTTTGCCATCAACAGAAAAGGAGTGACGCATGACTACATTACGCCTGGCCCGGCCAGTAACGGACCTGCAACGAAGTGAGCGAATGTACTGTGACGGCATGGGGTTGCAGAAACTCGGCTCGTTTGCGCAACACGATGGCTTTAGTGGTGTTATGCTGGGACAACAGGGGCTGGCCTGGCACCTTGAGTTTACCTTTTGTCATACTCATCCTGTCATGCCTGCACCGACGGAAGACGATTTACTGGTGCTGTACATGCCTGACCATGAACGCTGGCGAGAGGCCTGCGATCGTATGGTGCAGGCCGGCTTCAGCGTGGTGGCGTCGTTTAATCCTTATTGGGAGCGGCAGGGAAAAACTTTCCGTGATCCTGACGGTTACCGGGTGGTGTTGCAGCAAGGGCACTGGCCGAATACCGATTAATAACAAAGAGAAGAGTAACCATGTATATCATCAGTCTGACATACCATGCGCCGCTGGATGATGTGGAAACCTTGTTGGAACGGCATGTAACCTGGTTGAAGCGAGGATATGAACAAGGCCTGTTTGTGGCTTCCGGGCGTAAAAATCCGCGTACTGGCGGTGTTATTCTGGCCAAAAGTGTCGCACGAGAAGAGCTGGACGCGTTTCTTAAACAGGATCCGTTTCAGGCGGTAGCAAATTACGAGGTGATCGACTTTCAGCCATCCATGACGGCCGAGGCTTTTACCGCCCTGAGTCGTATCTGAGTGAACAGGCTCCGGCAGGCGTCGTGCGCGTACCGGAGCGTTAGCGTCAGGCGTGTACCGAGCTTTGCAGGTTACTGTCTTGCGCGTAGCGCTCCAGCGCCAGTTCGATCAGTTGCGTGATCAGGCTGGTATAGCCAAGGCCGCTGGCTTCCCACAGTTTGGGATACATACTGATGTTAGTGAAGCCGGGCAGGGTGTTGACCTCGTTGACGACAACCTGCTGGTCCGGTGTCAGGAAGACGTCTACCCGCGCCATGCCCTGACACTCTAATGCCTGGAACGCCCGCAAGGCGATGTCGCGAATATGCTGGTGTACGTCATCGTCCATTACCGCTGGGATAGCCACCGCGGCACCGTCTTCGTTGATGTACTTGGTGTCGTAGGAATAGAATTCGTCATGCAACACGATTTCGCCGCAGACACTGGCTTTCGGGTAGTCATTACCCAGCACCGCACATTCAATTTCCCGTCCGACAATCGCCGATTCCACCAACACTTTATGGTCATAACGGAACGCCAGCTCGACAGCATGATCGAATTCCGCCTGATTGCGCACCTTGCTGACGCCGACGGACGACCCCTGATTGGCGGGTTTGACGAACAGCGGCAAACCGAGCTCGGCGGTCACACTGTCGTAAGGGTGGCGGGCGCGGTTGGCACGGGTCAGGGTGACGAACGGAGCAACCTGCAATCCAGCGTCGCGCAACAGACGCTTGGTGACGTCTTTATCCATACTGACGGCGGAGCCCAGCACGCTGCTGCCGACAAACGGGATATTCGCCATGCGCAGCAAGCCCTGCAATGAGCCGTCTTCGCCCAGCGTACCGTGAACGATGGGGAAAATAACGTCAATCTGCGACAACGCGCTGGCGCTGGCTGTATCGATCAACTGATGGTGGGTTTGTCCTGGGATCAGCGCCACGTTCTGACTGGAACGGTTCAGGGCGATCAACGCTGGATTATCGGCGTTGAGCAGGTAGTTGGAGGCGTCGTTGACGTGCCATTCCCCTTGCTTGTCGATGCCCAGTAACACCACATCGAATCGCGTTTTATCAATGGCATCCACAATATTTTTTGCGGACTGCAGTGACACTTCGTGCTCAGAGGATTTACCACCAAAAACCACGCCAACCCGAATTTTACTCATATCACTCTTTCCGTTATGGGATCGTTTTCTGTTATTAGGATCATTGAACTGTCTGGTACCTAATGGGATAGGCTCTAAGTCAAACGTCTTGATCTGTGGGTGCAAGAGTATCACTTCATACCGCGAGGCGGGACTTTTTTCAGGTAACTGGGTGCTGTCTTTTTCAGTGGTGATGCAGAATTAACCCATATGAAAGAAAGGGCGTAAAAGATAAGGGGGCGAACCCGATTTCATCGCGTTTGTGGCAGTAGCGGCGTGAGGTATGAGAGCGTCAACCAGGGATGATGAACCTGACTGCCGGGAGGGCGACCCGGCTGAAATTTCTCTCGTCGGTGCCGATCAGGCACTTTTTTGCCCTTCTTCACGTTGACGCAGGCTGTTGCCCTGACGGTACGCCAGCGACACCATGAGCGATTGCACCAGACACAACGTGGCGGACTGGGAGCGAAAGGCATCGACCTGCGCTTCTTTTACCACGAAGCACAGGTCGCTCAGGGTAGCCAGCGGGCTGAGTTGGCTGTCGGTGATCACTATCTGGCGCGCACCGGCGTTGGCGGCCATTTCACTGACCATCACGGTTTCCTGCGCGTAAGGCGAGAAGCTGATGGAGACCACGATGTCTTTGTCGCTCAGACGGCATAGCTGTTCGCGAAACATCCCACCCAATCCGTTAACCAGCACCGGACGGCTTTCCAGATGACTCAGGGCGTAGCAGAGGTAGGTGGCGACGCTGAATGAACGCCGCAGCCCGACGATGTAGATAGTGTCAGCCTGTGCCAACAGGTCGACCGCTTTTTCCAGATCGTCTGGCTGGGTGCGGGCGGCCAGTTGTTGCATCGCCTGTGCGTTGGAACGGGCGAATTCATGCAAAATATCCTGCGGGCGTTCTGGCACCCGGTCTTCCATCTCGCGAAATAAGCGCGCCCGGTCGGTATAGCTGGCGGTTTCTTCCACCAGATTCATGCGAAACAGCTGTTTCATTTCATTGAACCCGCTGAAATCGAACGCGTTGGCGAAACGGATCAACGTAGAAGGGGGCACGTCTGCCTGCTCGGCGATCACCGCGACGGTGTCGAACGCTACACTGTTGGTATTGTCCAGCACATAACGCGCCACCTGCTGCAAACGCTTGCTCAGGGAATCGTACCGTGCGCGGATCTGCTCCTGTAATTCTCTCAGGCTGGTCGCCATCGCCATAATCGTCTTCTCCGTCATCCCGGCGGGATGCTGTTGATCCGATTCTAGTGAGTTGAACCGGCATTTCAAACCGATTTGTTATTTTTTCGACGAAAAATAGAATGAATAATTCAGTTTTCCCGCACGTCATGAGCGAATGAATTCGCTGAATAACGCGGTTAAATGCCGGTTACCTGCCGTTTACCAGAAAATCTATCCTGGATCACAATAATCAACATTTGTTTTATTTCTTATTAAAATGGAATTTTTATTTCATATACAGTAAAGCGGTATTAGCCATCTGTCACCCTAAATCCTGCAGAGGTGTAACCATGGAAACCGTATCCAATTTCATTCATGGCGAGATTGCGCCCAGTCATAGCGGGCGCACCGCACCGGTATTTAATCCTGCGACCGGCGAAGCGATTCGTCAGGTGGCGCTGAGTAGCGCCGACGAGGCAAAACACGCCATCAGCGTAGCCGCCGCGGCTTTCCCTGACTGGGCGAAGCATTCTCCGTTGCGTCGTGCCCGCATCCTGTTTCGTTTCAAAGCGTTGCTGGAAGAGAATCTGAGTACGCTGGCACGGCAGATTTCCGAAGAACATGGCAAAGTCTACTCTGATGCCGTGGGCGAATTGACCCGTGGGCTGGAAGTGGTGGAATTTGCGTGTGGTATTCCGCATCTGCAAAAAGGCGAGCATTCCGCCAACGTTGGTACCGGCGTGGACAGCCATTCGCTGATGCAGCCGCTCGGGGTGTGCGTGGGGATCACGCCATTCAATTTCCCGGCGATGGTGCCGATGTGGATGTTCCCGATTGCACTGGCTACCGGTAACACCTTTGTCCTCAAGCCTTCGGAGAAAGATCCGTCGCTGTCGCTGATGTTGGCAACACTGCTGAAAGAAGCGGGCCTGCCGGACGGCGTATTCAATGTCGTGCAGGGCGATAAAGAAGCGGTCGACGTGCTGTTGACCGACCCACGCGTTCAGGCGGTGAGCTTTGTCGGCTCGACACCGGTGGCAGAGTACATCTATCGCACCGCATCGGCGCACGGTAAACGTTGTCAGGCGCTGGGCGGCGCTAAAAACCACTGCATTTTGATGCCGGATGCCGACATGGACATGGCGGCCAGCGCGATCCTCGGTGCGGCATTTGGCGCCGCGGGCGAGCGCTGCATGGCGCTGTCGGTGGTAGTCGCGGTAGGTGATGACACCGCCGAAGCGTTGTGCAGTCGGTTGGAAACGCAGATTGCCGCCATGCGTGTCGGCCCCGGTCTGGTGGACGGCAAAGAAAACGACATGGGGCCGGTGATTTCAGGCCCACATCGCGACAAGATTAGCGGTTATATTCAAAGCGGCGTCGATCAGGGCGCGACGTTGCGCGTCGATGGCCGCGGGCTTCGTGTTCCGGGGCATGAGCAGGGCTATTTCGTCGGCCCAACGCTGTTTGACCATGTCATGCCAGACATGCAGATCTACCGGGAAGAGATTTTCGGCCCGGTGCTGTCGGTGGTGCGTGTACCTGATTACCACACCGCGCTGACCCTGATTAACCAGCATGAATACGGCAATGGCACGGCGATCTTTACCCGCGACGGCGAAACCGCCCGCCAGTTTAGTGAAGAGGTGCAGGCAGGGATGGTCGGGATCAACGTACCGATCCCGGTGCCGATGGCGTTCCACAGTTTTGGCGGTTGGAAACGGTCCATTTTTGGTCCGCTCAATGTACACGGTAACGACGGCGTGCGTTTCTATACCCGAATGAAAACCGTCACCAGTCGTTGGCCTGCCAGCGTGCGTCTGGAACAGCACGCCAGCAGCTTTGTGATGCCGACGCTGGAGTAATTCCACCTGATTTGCGGGAGCAAAACGATGGACACGTTGAAAATGACCATGGCGCAGGCGCTGGTCCGGTTTCTCAATCAGCAATACCTTGACGTTGACGGTGAGGAAACACCGTTGTTTGCCGGGGTGATGACCATTTTTGGGCACGGTAACGTGCTGGGTATCGGGCAGGCGCTGGAGCAGGACGCCGGACACCTGCAGGTACACCAGGGCTGTAATGAGCAGGGCATGGCGCACATCGCGGCGGGCTTTGCCAAACAGCACCGGCGGCGGCGGGTGTACGCGGTGACTACCTCGGTGGGGCCGGGGGCGGCTAATCTGGTGACGGCGGCCGCCACCGCGACGGCCAACCGGATTCCGCTATTGCTGCTGCCGGGGGATCTGTTCGCCAGCCGCCAGCCCGACCCGGTGTTGCAGCAAATTGAGCAGTATCACGATGCCACCATCAGCACCAATGATTGCCTGCGGCCGGTGTCGCGCTACTGGGATCGTATCAGCCGCCCGGAGCAACTGATGAGCGCGCTTGTCAACGCCATGCGGGTGCTGACCGACCCGGCGGATACCGGTACGGTAACGCTGTGTCTGCCGCAGGATGTGCAGGCGGAAGCCTGGGATTACCCGCGGTCGTTCTTCCAGCGGCGGGTGCACCATCTGGAGCGCCGCCCGCCAGATACCACCCGGCTGGCGCAGGCGGCGGCGTTGCTGGCGCGTAAACGTCGCCCGCTGTTGATCTGCGGCGGCGGGGTACGCTACGCCGGTGCGCATGAGGCATTTTGCCAGTTTGCGGAACGTTTCAACCTGCCGTTTGGCGAAACTCAGGCGGGCAAGGGCGCGGTGGTCTCGTCGCATCCGCTGAATGTGGGCGGCATCGGCGTCACCGGCGGGCAGGCTGCCAACCGGCTGGCGGCGCAGGCGGATCTGGTGATTGGCGTCGGCACCCGTCTGACCGATTTCACCACCGCCTCCAAATCGCTGTTTACGCACTCGGAGGTCGAGTTTTTGCTGCTCAATGTGGCGGAATTCGACGCGTTCAAGCTGGATGCTACCGCGCTGGTGGCTGATGCCCGTGAGGGGCTGACGCAACTGACGCAGGCACTGGCGACGCAGGGCTATCGCAGTGGCTGGGGTGAGGAGATAGCGCAGGCGCGCAGCGACTGGCAGCAGGAGCGCCAGCGGTTGTTTGAGCGGCGCGACGACGACGGGCAGGCGTTGGAAATCGCCGGGCATCTGGAGGCACAACTGGCGGAGTACCGCGAAACCCTGGGGACCCGTCTGACACAAACCCGGGTGCTGGGGTTGCTCAACGACGCGTTGGAAGATAACGCTATCGTGGTGGGCGCGGCCGGGTCGCTGCCCGGTGACCTGCAACGGTTATGGCAGGTGAAAACCCCGGACAGCTATCACCTGGAGTACGGCTACTCCTGCATGGGGTATGAAATCGCGGCGGCGGTGGGGGCGCGGTTGGCTGCACCACAGCAGCCGGTGTACGCCATGGTGGGGGACGGGTCGTATTTGATGCTGCACAGTGAGCTGCAAACCGCGGTGCAAGAAGGCATCAAGGTCACCGTGCTGCTGTTCGACAATGCCGGGTTCGGCTGCATCAACAACCTGCAAATGAGTCAGGGGATGGGCAGTTTTTGCACCGAGAACCGGCGGCGTGATCAGGGCAGCGGCAAGCTGACTGGCCCGTTGGTCACGGTAGACTTCGCCCGCAACGCCGAGAGTTACGGTTGTCGGGCGTGGACGGTGCGTGATGAGGCGTCGTTGTTACAGGCGGTGCGCGAAGCGCAGGCACACCCCGGCCCTTGTCTGCTGGATATTAAGGTGCTGCCGAAAACCATGACCCACGGCTACGACGCCTGGTGGAACACCGGCACCGCGCAAGTCGCGGACAACCCGGCGATTGAAGCCGCCGCGCGTGAGGTGCACTTGCAGCGTAAGAAAGCCAGACAGTATTAGCCCCCGGTTACTGACAAGGCTTTTAGGCGGCGGTGTTCTGCAATGTTTATCGTCGACAATGTTTCTCGTCGACGGCAGAGTGATGCACTGCCGCTATTAAGGCGGCGATAGAGACGTGGCAAGCAATCAGGCATAAGTCCGACAATCCAGAGAACAGTGTTGTCGGGCTTGTCCCAACGGGTTGGGTATTCTGCTTATTTTTAGGCACTGAACCGGAATGGGCATCTCGATATCCCAGTAGCCATGGCTTATTATCCTTAAACTAGGATGATTATAAACGAGGACGATGAGCGATGAATTTACTGTAGCCTAAGATTATTCGCTTTGGCCCATTTCCTTAATCTTCCGTTTGCATTGGCATAGGGGGATGATGTGTTCAGTGAAATCATTCTGCCCATGGTCCATTTGCCATACCACGCATTCCCATACAGATCTTCATCAGTACGTTGATTAATAAGTTCCACGATTTCATCCTTTACCGACTGGAGGTGGTTTATTAATAAATGGTAATTTAATTCTTTGTAATCAATGTAAAATTTCTGGGCCAAAAGACCAAGCTGGTTCCACGAGTAACCTGTTTCTGGAAAGTCGATAGGCTGACCGGTTGCATCATGAGTAATCCATTTTACAACCAGCGTATTCCATCCTAATAAATACGAAACAAGATCGCTGACGCTGATCTTCGTGCCTTGTGCATGACCATCCATCGTTTTATCTGAAGTCAATTCTGGTGGAATGGCGTTGAGGTAATTGATTAATTTATTAAAATTATTATCAATTGCTGACAACAGTTCGGGTTTTGTTTGTGGTACACCCATTAAGAACTTCCTTTTGTTTTTTTAATAGATGCCATGGCGGTACATGTGTGTCACGTAATAATAATCTATTACCTATGCTGCCTGCCGTGACAAAAATAATAAGATAGGCCATTCGTTGTTGGGTGATAAAAATAAGCCACCTGGCTCATCGGTTCTTGTGGCTTGCGGTTCGTCAGGCCGGTATAAACCCGTTGCGGTGCATTATCCAGCACCTGATTGAACCCCTCTGGTAACAACGCTCTCGCTTTTCTGCCACAACGGTATCTGTTGAAATATTTATTTCATTTCAGTCTGACGAACCGAACCCTGTAGCGATGAGGTTGGCAAGGGAGCTACATGCATCGCGCAGCTCTCCACTGCCAGTGAGTCGGCTATTCTGACGCACTAATCCCCTGCCTTCACTGGGTTTTTTCCTGCCCTGCAATACGCTGACGACATGACGGTGGTTTCGTGATTTTGCTAACACTATTTTGCTCATATGTCACCAAAATGTTAGCTGGCACGCAAAAACATAATTTCCAGTTTTACTGAAATTGAAATAAACGTTTTATTGTCTTTACGCTAACAAGCAGAACAGACCCTGACCCCTACAACCAACCAGTGATACCCCAGGGTATCGAGGGAGTAGCCATGTTTAACATCGCTTTACTGGGTGCCGGCCGCATTGGCCAGGTTCACGCCGTCAACATCGCCGAACATCGGGAAACCTGTCTCTACTCGGTGGTGGATCCCAACCCGGCTAACGCGCAGGCGTTGTCTGATAAGTATCAGGCACGTTTGCAAACCATCGATGAGGCGATGGCCGACCCGGCGGTACACGCGGTGCTGATTGCCTCCGCCACCGACACCCATGCTGACCTGATTGAGCTGGCCGCCCGCCACGGCAAAGCCATATTCTGTGAAAAACCGGTGCATCTGGATATCGCACGGGTACGCGACTGCCTGAACGTGGTGGAGCAACAGCAGGTGCCATTGTTCGTCGGGTTTAACCGTCGCTACGACCCGCAATTTCGTCGGGTGAAGACGCTGGCAGGTGAAGGGCGTATCGGCAAGCCGGAATCACTGATGATTATCTCCCGTGACCCTTCACCGCCGCCTGCCGAGTATGTGCGTGTGTCAGGCGGCATGTTCCGCGATATGACCATCCACGATTTCGACATGGTGCGTTTCATCATGGGCGAAGAGCCGGTCTCGGTCTTTGCACAAGGCAGCAATCTGGTCGACCCGGCTATCGGTGCGGCTGGCGACATTGATACCGCGTTTGTGGTGTTCAAATTTGCCTCCGGTGCGATGGCGACCATCGTGAACAGTCGCCGCTCCGGTTATGGCTACGACCAGCGGCTGGAACTGCACGGCGAACTCGGCGTGTTGAGCGCGGGCAATATCCGCGAAAACCAGGTGGAACACTGGGGCGATGCCGGGTGCCTTGCCGCCAAACCGGAACACTTTTTCCTGCAGCGTTACCGCGACGCCTACGCGGCAGAATGGCGTCATTTCGTTGAGGTGTTGCACGGGCGTACCCGGCCTGAGTGCAGCGGCGTTGACGGTGAGCGGGCGCTGTATCTGGCCGACAAAGCGCTGGAGTCGCTGGCGACAGGGCGTGCGGTTTCGCTCTGACACACAACTACAGGGTCTGGCATGGCATCAGACCCTGGCATCACGACATCAATAACAACATGACCTTACCTTTACACCCAACTAACTGATGCAGAGACAACACCATGAAAAAGATAACCATCCTGGCCGCCGCGATGGCCTTCACGATGTCGTCCGGTCTGGCGCAGGCACAGAACGAACAGATTGTATTCAGTACCCCCAACCTGGCGATGCCTTTTGAAGTGCACATGCAGCGTACTGCGGTCAAGGCCGCTAAAGAGCTGGGCGTGAACCTGCAGGTGTTGGATAGCCAGGGCAGTTCCCCGAAACAGGTGGCCGATCTGGAAAACGCCATCACTCGCGGAGCCCAGGGTTTTATCGTGTCACCGAATGATGTCAACGCGGTGTCCGGTGCGGTAACGGAAATTCAGGACGCCAAACTGCCGGTGGTGACTCTGGACCGCTCGGTGAAGACCGACAAGAAAGTGCCGCATTTCGGCGCGAATAACTACAAAGGTGGTCAGGCGATTGCCGATTTCGTCAAAGCGCGTTTTCCGAACGGTGCCGACATCGTGTTGCTGACCGGTCAGCCGGGGTCGTCATCTAACATCGAACGTACGCAGGGTATCCGCGACAGTCTGAAAGCGGGTGGCAGTAAGTACCGTCTGGTGGTGGATCAGACCGGCAACTGGATGCGTTCTGAAGGGATGCGCATTGTGGAAAGCGTGCTGCCATCGCTGCCCAAACGGCCACAGGTGATTTTGTCGGCTAACGACGATATGGCGCTGGGGGCGATTGAAGCGCTGCAAAGCCAGGGGCTGAAGCCGGGTGATGTCATGGTGACCGGTTTTGACGCCGTACCGGAAGCGCTGGCGCGCGTGCGTGATGGCTGGATGGCGGTGACCGCTGATCAGCGCCCCGGCTATGCAGTCACGCAAGCGATGACGCAGTTGACCAACAATATTCGCACCAAGTCGGCGATCACCGGAGCGGACTACCCACCGACCATGATCACCAAAGACAACCTGAACGATGCAGAACGTATCGGCGAAGCGGGCAAATAAGCGGACACACCACTCACTCACCGGCCGGGAGGCCGGTGATGAAGGAGGGCTATCCCATGACTGAACCCTTACTGGCTATTACCGATCTGGCCAAGAATTTCTCCGGCGTCTGGGCGCTGAACAAAGTGCAACTGACGGTGTTACCGGGGGAAATCCACGCGTTGCTGGGTGAGAACGGCGCGGGAAAATCCACCCTGCTCAAGGCACTGGCCGGGGCGCAACCCCAGACCAGCGGCGATATCCGCTTCAACGGTGAGTTGTTGTCACCGCAGGATTCGCCGGTAGCACGGCAAAACCGCGGTATCGTCACCATCTATCAGGAATTCAATCTGCTGCCCAACATGACGGTGGCGGAAAACCTATTTCTCGGCCGTGAATTACAGCGCAACCGGCTGTTTGTCGATGCGCAGGCGGTCAATCAGGAAGCCCGCACGGTACTGGAGTACCTGCAACTGAACATATCGCCGACCACACAAGTAGCGCGGCTGAGCGTGGCGCAGCAACAGATGGTGGAAATCGCCCGTGCACTGACGCTGAATGCCCGCTTGATTGTGATGGATGAACCCTCCGCCGCGCTGAGCGACAGCGAGGTCGAGAGCCTGCACCGGGTGGTCCGTGAACTCAAAGCACGCGGTGTCAGCGTGATTTATGTCACGCACCGGCTGCATGAGGTGTTTCAACTGTGCGATCGCTTCACCGTCTTGCAGGACGGCCGTTACACCGGTTCCGGCAATGTGGCCGACATCGATGTGGCGGGCATCATCCGCATGATGGTCGGGCGCGATGTGGTGTTTACCCGTCGTCCGCCATCAGAAACCCATCATCAGGACAAGCCGGTGCGGCTGGCCGTGAAAGGGCTGTGCCGGGAAAAACCACCGCTCGACCCGCACGGTATCGCGCTCGATAACATCGGTTTTCAGGTGCACGAGGGCGAGATCCTGGGGATCGCCGGGCTGGTGGGAGCCGGGCGTACCGAGGTGGCGCGCTGCCTGTTCGGCGCTGACCCGTTTACCTCTGGCGAGTTCTGGCTCGACGGCCAGCCTTATCACCCGGTCGATCCGCTGCACGCGCTGGATCAAGGCATCGCGCTGGTACCGGAAGATCGCAAAAAAGAGGGTGCCGTGCTGGGGCTGTCTATCCGCAATAACCTGTCGCTTTCCAGCCTGTCGTCACTGTTGCGCTGGCGCTACTTCGTCGATACCCGCCGTGAGGACGACCTGATTGAATCTTACCGGCAGGCGTTGCGCATCAAGATGGTGGACAGCGAGCAGGAGGTGCGCAAGCTCTCTGGCGGCAACCAGCAGAAAGTGATTCTGGCGCGCTGTATGGCGCTCAACCCCCGGGTGTTGATTGTCGATGAGCCGACGCGCGGCATCGATGTCGGCACCAAGTCCGAAGTGCATCAGGTGCTGTTCGATATGGCAAAACGCGGCGTGGCGGTGATCGTGATTTCTTCCGACCTGCCAGAGGTGATGGCGATTTCTGATCGCATCATCACGTTGAGCGAAGGCCGGATGACCGGCGAACTGCACGGCGATGACGCTACGGAAGAGCGGCTGATGACCCTGATGGCCATCTGCCATGACGCACAACAGGCCGCATAACGGAGAGTCTATGAGTATGCAACAACCTTTATCGCGCATTAAATTGCCGACGCCGACCAACGGCCGGGGACGCATCGACCCGATCGCCTTCTTCGAGCGTTTCGGCGTGTTGATTTTCATGATCCTGCTGCTGATCTTTTTTCAGTCGCAGAACAGCAACTTCCTGACAGAACGCAACATCACCAACATTCTTACCGAGGTGTCTATCTACGGCATCATGGCGGTGGGGATGACCTTCGTGATCCTGACGGCAGGCATCGATCTGTCGGTCGGCTCGATTCTGGCGGTGTGCGCCATGACCGCCGCTTATGTGATCAAAGGCGATAACTTCACCACGGTTGATGCACAAGCCTGGGGCGGTATGAGCTGGCTGGTGGGGATTGGCATCTGTCTGGCGATGGGCACGATCATCGGTTTTTTGCACGGCCTGGGGGTCACCCGCCTGCGGTTGTCACCGTTCATCGTCACGCTGGGCGGCATGACCATCTGGCGTGGTCTGACGCTGGTCATCAACGACGGTGCGCCTATCGCCGGGTTTGACCCTGGCTACCGTTGGTGGGGCCGTGGCGAACTGCTAGGGATATCCATCCCTATCTGGATCTTCGCATTGGTAGCGCTGATAGGCTGGCTGGCGCTGCATAAAACCCGCTGGGGACGCTTCGTGTACGCCATCGGCGGTAATACCGAAGCGGCACGACTGGCCGGGGTTAACGTGCAGCGGGTACTGGTCAGCGTCTACGTGGTGATCGGCGCGCTGGCGGGGCTGGCCGGTTTTATTCTCAGCGCGCGCTTAGGTAGTGCCGAAGCGGTGGCCGGTATCTCGTTCGAACTGCGGGTGATTGCGTCGGTGGTGATTGGCGGTACCTCGCTGATGGGTGGTTACGGGCGTATCAGCGGCACCATTATCGGTTCCGTCATTATGGGGATCCTGATTAACGGGCTGGTGCTGATGAATGTCTCGGCCTACTACCAGCAGATCATCACCGGGCTGATTATCGTGCTGGCGGTGGCGTTCGATACCTACGCCAAAAGCCGACGCGGTGCACTCTGACAGTGGGAGCGACAGTCATGAAACAGGTTCGAATCGGCCTTATCGGCACCGGTTACATCGGCCGCGCTCATGCTATCGCTTATGCGCAGGCACCGGTGGTGTATCCCCTTAAAGGACAACTGGTGCGTGAAATGCTGGCGGAAGTCTCGCCAGCGCTGGCAGAGCAACGCGCGCGTGAGATGGGGTTTGCCCGCTTCACCGGTGACTGGCAGGAACTGGTGGCCGACCCGGCTATCGACGTGGTGGATATCTGCGCGCCTAACTTTTTGCACCAGACCATGGCGATGGCGGCGATTCGCCACGGCAAACACGTCTATTCGGAAAAACCGCTGGCGCTGAATGCCGCCGAAGCACGCGAGATGGTGGATGCCGCCCGTCAGGCTGGGGTGAAAACGCTGGTCGGGTTTAACTACATGAAAAACCCGGCGGCACAACTGGCGAAAGAGATTATCGCCCGCGGTGAAATCGGCGAGGTGACCCATTTCTACGGCACCCACAACGAAGACTATCTGGCCGACCCGAACAAACCGGCGGACTGGCACTGCTTCCGGCACACCGCCGGGTTGGGTGCACTGGGCGATGTGGGCGCGCACATCGTCAATATGGCGCACTACCTGGTGGGCGAGATTGCTGAGGTGTGCGGCGATTTGCACACGGTGGTGCCGCAGCGGCCGGTGAGTGCCGGGAGTGCGGATCGAGTCACGGTGGAAAACGAAGATCAGGCCCATGCCATGGTGCGTTTCGCCAGCGGTGCACGCGGGGTGATCGAAGCCTCGCGGGTGGCCTGTGGCCGCAAAATGGGGCTGAGTTATGTCGTTACCGGCACCCGTGGTGCCATCAGTTTTACCCAGGAGCGGATGGCGGAACTGAAGCTCTATCGGCATGACGACCCGGTAAATCGGCAGGGGTTCCAAACCTTGTTGATTGGGCCGCAGCACCCGGAATATGCCGCGTTTTGCGCCAGCGCCGGGCATGGTATCGGCTTTAACGATCAGAAAACCGTCGAGGTACGCGATCTTATCGACGGCATCGCCGCTGACCAGCCACTGTGGCCCGATTTTGAAGAGGGCTGGCGAGTCTCCCGGGTGTTGGACGCGATTGTGTTGTCGCATCAGGCTGCGCGCTGGGTGGCGGTACATGAGGTGGGATAAGTGGAATAAGTGGGATAACCGTCGGGCCGACGTGTTGTCGATTTCCCTTTTTGGCTGACAGGAATGGACGTAATGACTACGCAAAAGCAGTTTGATGTGATTTGCATGGGGCGGGTGGCGGTGGACCTGTACGGTCAGCAGATCGGCGCACGTCTCGAAGACATGGGCAGCTTCGCCAAATATCTGGGCGGCTCTTCCGGTAATGTCGCCTACGGTACCGCCCGGCAGGGGCTGCGCTCGTCCATGCTGGCGCGGGTCGGCGATGAACACATGGGGCGCTTTCTGCGTGAGGAGCTACAGCAGGTCGGTTGCGACACCAGCCATTTGATTACCGACCCGACGCGGCTGACGGCGCTGGTACTGCTCGGTATCAAAGACCGGGAAACCTTTCCGCTGATTTTTTATCGCGATAACTGCGCCGATATGGCCATCACGCCGGAAGACGTCAGCGAAGAATACATCGCTTCATCGCGTTGTCTGGCGATCACCGGCACCCACTTGTCGCATCCCAATACCCGCGAGGCGGTATTAACCGCATTGCGTTACGCCCGTCGCCACGGTGTGAAAACGGTGCTGGATATCGATTACCGGCCGGTGCTGTGGGGATTGACCTCGTTAGGCGACGGCGAAACCCGTTTTATCGAATCTGCGGCGGTGACGGCACAGTTGCAACAGGTACTGAACCTGTTTGACCTGATTGTTGGCACTGAAGAGGAGTTTCATATTGCCGGTGGTAGTACCGATACCCTGCAGGCGTTGCGGCAGGTGCGGGCGCACACCGCAGCGGAACTGGTGTGTAAGCGTGGCCCACTGGGCTGTTCGGTATTCACCGGCGCTATTCCGGCGTCGCTGGATGACGGCATTACTGTGCAAGGTGTGCGCGTTGACGTGCTCAATGTGCTGGGGGCGGGCGATGCGTTCATGTCTGGTCTGTTGCGTGGTTATTTGAGCGGAGAAGGCTGGGAAAAAGCCTGTGCTTACGCCAATGCCTGCGGTGCGCTGGTGGTATCACGCCACGGCTGCGCCCCGGCGATGCCGAGCCGCATCGAACTGGATAACTATCTGGCGCGGGCGCATGCGGTGCCAAGGCCAGACCTGGACCCGGAACTGAACCACCTGCATCGCGTCACCACCCGTCGGCAGCACTGGGAGGAGCTGTGCGTGATCGCCTTCGATCACCGCATCCAACTGGAAGAGATGGCGCTGGCGTGCGGTGCTGAGCGCAGCCGGATCCCGCTGCTTAAACAGTTGATTCTCAACGCCAGCCAGCAGGCAGCGGAGCAGGCCGGGTTGCTGGGTCTTACCGGGTCGCCCGGCAGAGCTGGATTAACACCTGGCAGAGCAGGATTAGCCCCCGGCAGAGCCGGATTAGCCCCCGGCAAAGCCGGATTACTGTGCGATGGCACCTTCGGGCAGGACGCGCTGAATACCATTACCGGACAAGGCTGGTGGATCGGTCGTCCAATCGAACTGCCGGGTTCACGGCCGCTGGCATTGGAGCACGGCAACATTGGGTCGCAACTGGTGAGCTGGCCGCTGGAGCAGGTGGTGAAATGTCTGGTGTTCTTCCACCCGGAAGACGACAGCCCGTTACGGCTGGCGCAGGAGCGGCAGGTGAGTGAGGTCTATCGTGCCTGTTGCCAGTCGGGTCATGAACTGTTGCTGGAGGTGATCCTCCCTGCCGATATGCCGCGTAGCGATGACTTGTACCTGCGGGCGATTCAGCGGTTTTACAACCTTGGCGTCCGGCCGGACTGGTGGAAGCTACCGCCGCTGTCGGCTAGCGGCTGGCAACGGCTGGAAGCGTTACTGGCCGAGCGCGACCCCTATTGCCGTGGTGTGGTGATCCTCGGGTTGGATGCGCCGATCGAGACGTTACGTCAGGGGTTCAACGCCGCCGCGGGTCAATCGGTAGTGAAAGGCTTTGCGGTGGGACGAACACTGTTTGCCCAACCGGCGCAGCAATGGCTGCGTGGTGACATCGACGATCAGCAGTTGATCGCCGACATCAAAGATAACTACTTGCACCTGATCGCCCTGTGGCGTCAGCGCGGCTAACTCCATTAATTCTGAGCAGAGGGAATCGAAATGAGCGTTCAACTGGGTATTAATCCGCTGACCTGGACCAATGACGACCTGCCATCGCTGGGCGCGGAAACCCCGCTGGAAACTTGTCTGAGCGAGGGGCGTGAGGCCGGTTTCGCCGGGTTTGAACTGGGCAACAAGTTTCCGCGTCAGTCCAGCGTGCTGGGGCCGATTCTGCAACAGCATGGGCTGCGTCTGGTCTCTGGCTGGTATTCCGGCCAACTGCTGACCCGCTCGGTAGCAGAGGAAATCGCTGCCGTACAAGACCACCTCAACCTGCTGCGGGAATTAGGCGCTACCGTACTGGTGTTCGCTGAGGTGACCGGTGCGATTCACGGCGAGCAAGGCACACCGGTGCATTTACGTCCGCGTTTCCCAGCGGCGCGCTGGCAGGAGTACGGTGAGAAGCTCAGCGAATTCGCCCGTTATACCCAACAGCAGGGGGTACAAATCGCCTATCACCACCATATGGGGACGGTAATTGAAACCGCTGACGACGTAGACCAGTTGATGACCCATACCGGGCCGGAGGTCGGGTTGCTGCTGGATACCGGCCATCTCACCTTTGCCGGTGCCGACCCGCTGGCGGTGGCGCAACGCTGGGCGGTGCGCATCAACCACGTGCATTGCAAAGATATCCGCCCCGAGGTGCTCAAAGACGTGAAAAACCGCAAAACCAGTTTTCTGGATGCGGTACTCAGTGGGGTGTTCACCGTGCCGGGTGACGGCTGTGTCGATTACCCGTCGCTGTTCCAACTGCTAAAAGCGCAGGATTATCAGGGCTGGCTGGTGGTGGAAGCCGAACAGGACCCGGCAGTGGCGCATCCGCTGACGTACGCGACGTTGGGATTCAATAACCTGCAGCGCTTCGCCCGCGATGCCGGTTTGATCTGACGGTTGCAGCCAGGAGGTGGGTCATGTCTGAATTACTGTCTCGTTATCATGCGCCGGATGAGCAAGGGTGTATCCAACAGATTATCCCGGCTCGCGCGGGGTGGCGTCATGTCGGATTTGAGGTTTACCAGCTATCGACTGGAGCAACGCTGTCACTGCCTGCGGTGGCGCAGGAGCGTTGTCTGGTGCTGGTTGGCGGCCGGGCGACGGTGATAACACCGCAGTCGCGCTTTGAACATATCGGCGAACGCATGAACCCATTCGAGCGCAAGAAACCCTGGGCGGTGTACGTCACGCCGGGGGAAACGGTAACGGTGATAGCCGACACACCGCTGGAACTGGCGGTCTGTGCCGCGCCGGGCACCGGGAACCATCCTACCCGCTTGATTGCGCCACAGGATATCGGTGCCGAAGCGCGTGGCGCCGGGCGCAACCGCCGCTTCGTGCACAACATTTTGCCGGAGGACAAAGCGGCGGACAGTCTGCTGGTGGTTGAGGTTTACACCGACGAAGGCTGTACCAGCTCTTACCCCAGCCACAAACATGATGTCGATAATCCGCCGCAGGAAACGTATCTGGAAGAGACTTACTATCACCGGCTCAACCCGCCGCAGGGGTTCTGTCTGCAACGGGTGTATACCGAGGATCGCTCGCTGGACGAGTGCATGGCGGTGTACGACCGGGATGTGGTGATGGTGCCGCGTGGTTACCACCCGGTAGCGACGCTGGCGGGCTACGACAGCTACTATCTCAACGTGATGGCCGGGCCGGTGCGCCAGTGGCGCTTTAGCTGGGAGCAGGATCACCAGTGGGTGAACAGCGCGGAATATGCCGCAAAACACAGCGGGTGAGATGATGTATGAGGCTTTTTATCGTACAGATCAAACCGGGCTGGCAGCCCAAACCGCCATGTTGTCTCGTGAACGGTGACGTCTGCCTGGGCGGTGAATGGTTTCGTGCGGGATAAACGGTATAGTTTCTTTGCCATTTCATCGCACGCACGACAAGGAGAGGCTCAAACGCCGCCTCTCCTTGACCACTGGCTTGAGGGCTAAACTATGCCGCTTCGCGGTTCCTTCGGCGTTCGCCTTCGCTGTTCGGGCCGCCCGTGACGCTCTCCCGGAGCGGCACGGGCTTTCGCCGCGTCCATGCGGCTCACCCGGCGAAGTCGCCCACCTCAGCACAGTTTTTGACGCTGGAAAACCCGTTCACCCTGTACTTAAAGGGTTTGTCAGCAGTTTGACTCCGGTTTAATACCCCTGCCGTGCTTTTCTGACTTCTTCTCCTAACTGCCATACCGCCATCGCGTAGTGCACGCTGTGGTTGTAACGGGTAATCGCGTAGAAGTTCGGCAGACCGTACCAGAACTGGTAGTAGCTCCCCATATCGAGACGCAGCAGACTGGCTTCCTGATAGCCACCCAGTGACGCGGTCGGACGTAGCCCGGCTGCTGCCAGCGTTGACAGGGAATAACGGGTTTTAAAGCCGGTTTCCAGCGAGAACGTCTGACCGCTGGCGGGTATGGCGACCTGTTGGTTCGGTTGCCAGCCGTTTGATTTGAAGTAGTTGGCGACGCTGCCGATGGCATCCACCGGGTCCCACAAGTTGGCGATGCCGTCGCCGTTGAAATCCACCGCATATTTCTTGAACGCCGATGGCATGAACTGACCGTAGCCCATCGCCCCGGCAAACGAACCACGCAGCGATAACGGGTCAAAGCCGTCTTCCCGCGCCATCAGCAGAAAGTACTCCAGCTCGCTTTGGAAGTACTCAGCGCGGCGTGGGTAAGCGAAGGACAACGTCGCCAGCGCATCCAGAATGCGGGTTTTACCCATCACCCGGCCCCAGCGGGTTTCTACCCCGATAATACCGACGATGATCTCCGGCGGCACACCGTAAACCTGTTGGGCGCGTGCCAGTGCGTCCTGATACTGGTTCCAGAATGCGACACCGTTTTGCACGTTATCCGGGGTGATGAACTGCTTGCGGTAACGCAACCAGGAGCCATTGGGAATGTTGGATGGGGTGGCGGTGGACGGCGCGGGTGCCTGCTTGTCCATGAGTCTTATCACCCAGTCCAGCCGCTGCGCTTGTGCCAGCACATCATGCAACTGCTGGCGCTCGAAGCCATACTGCCGCACCATCTTGTCCACAAAGCGGTCCACGTCCGGGCTGTTGGCAAAATCGCCGTTAGTCAGCAGGCCACCAGAATGGCCGGGAGATAACAGAAAACCACCGGAAGGGGCCGTGGAAGGGGGAGTACCGATAATTTCAGCCCCAGCGGGCTCAGCGGATTTATTGCTGCAGGCGGACAGCGCCAACAACAGCGGGAGAATAGCAACCAGGCGACGCATCAGATATCCATATAATTCTGTCAAAAACAACGTGGCGGCCATGGTAGCGCAACGTCCATAGGGAAAAAACCGAATTGTGGCGCACTGGCACACAATGGGTTATCTGTCAGTCATGACATCGCTGCCAGTCACGACCATGGCGCAGGCCGGGATGAGACAGGGATAAAAAACGTGGTGGAATATTGTGATGATTGTCACGAAAATAGCCGGTAAGAAAAGTCGGGCTGGCGTCGCCAGCGACAGCAACCGGCACTGTTTCAACCGCACAGGGACATTACATGAACGTGATTGGAATTATCATGTCATCGGGGAAGGCCTCCGTTGACGTTGCACTGTATACACTGTTGCCGATTATGGTGGTGATGCTGGTCATCATGCGTTTTCTGGAAGTGAAAGGTGTTGTCGATGCGCTGGTTCGTTGGATGGCACCGATCCTCAAGCCGTTTGGGCTCACCGGGATGAGCACCTTCGCGCTGATTCAGCTCAATTTCGTCAGTTTCGCCGCGCCACTCGCCACCTTGTCGATGATGGAAAAACGTGGCGTGTCCGATCGCCACATGGCGGCGACGCTGGCGATGGTGTTTGCGATGGGGCAGGGCAACGTGTTTTATCCGCTGACGCCGTTTGGTCTGCACTGGGCGGGGGCGATTGTCATCTCGATTGTCGGCGGACTGGCTGCCGCTGCGCTGACCTATCATGTGCTGGGGCGCAGATTGTCTGTCGCAGAGAGTCAGCGTTCCAGCGAGATGGCGGCGGATGAACCCACCGCCAGAGGCCTCATCGGCATTATTAACAGTGCCGGGGCGGATGCCATCCGTCTGGCGCTGGGGTCGGTGCCGATGCTGATCCTCTCCATGACGATCGTTGGCATACTGGAAGCGGCGGGCGCGGTGACGGCACTTGAGCACTTTTTCTCGCCACTGCTGGCTGCCGCGCATATTTCTCCGGTTTTCGTGTTGCCGACGCTGGTGAAATGTCTGGCGGGCGGTACCGCTTATTTTGGTGTGGTGTCGGACTTGATGCAGCAAGGCAAGATGACAGCCAGCCAGATCAACGCTTCGGCCGGTTTACTGATTCAGACCTTTGATTTACCGGGGATCGGTATTTTTCTTGGTGTGGGCTCCCGCTTTACTCGTCTGTTTCGTTATGCCGCATTGGGGGCACTGTTCGGTATTGCCGTCAGAACTGTGCTGCATGTGGCGGTGTTTTAGCGGATGTCGCGCGCTGTTGCGTGACACCCTCGGCATTTAACGGAGGGCGTTCCCGCACTGTGTATGTTATTTCTCCCGGCCTCGTTGTAGGCCGGGTGCGATACGGTGAGTGCAAGGAGATAAGGAGAAATACGTGAAGGGATAGCCAAATTACCCCCCAATTATTCTTTTACGCTTAAATCCATATCCCCAAAATACCGCGCCTTGATACGCAAAAAGGTACCGTCATTGATGATATTTTGCAGGCCCTGATTGAACAGCTGTTGGGTTTCCGTATCCCCTTTGCGTATGCCGTAGGCTGAGCCGATGCTGAATAACCTGTCATCCGTGACTTCCGGGCCTTTTAATTCAAAATCCTTACCGTCCGGCGTTTGTAGAAAACCGAATATCAGGGACACCGATGGACACAGCGCACCGTCAACCCTTCCGGCGCGTAAATCTTCATAGATGGCGTCCTGATCAGGATAGCTTTTCACGTTGGCCCCGGCGGGCTGCCAGTATTTGTTGGCGTAGGCTTCCTGAATGGTGCCTTGCTGCACCGCGATAGTTTTACCCCACAGCTTGTCGGCCTGAGGCAGCAGTGTGCTTCCTTTTCTGGCTACGAATCGGGTCGGGACATGAAAAACATAGTGACTGAAGTCTATCGCCTCTTTTCTTTTTGGGGTGACGGCCAGTGGTGAGATAACATCTATTTTTTTGGCCAGAAGTGCTGGGATCTGGGCATCAAAGGTATTGACGATGTAATCACATTTCGCGTTGACGGATTTACAAATAGCATCGGTAATATCAATTTCAAATCCTGCCGGATTGCCATTGACGTCTCTGGTTTGAAAGGGTGAATAAGCGAGATCCACACCAATACGAATGACGCCTTGCCTGGCAAATACGACCGGTGAGGTCGCGAGGAGAATAATAGCTGGAAAAATAAATAGTTTTTTAAACATAAAAATGATACCTCTTTTTAACCATGTAAAAATGAATGCGAATATTCATATATTCATGTCGTTACCTGTGAACTGTGAAATAAAGACGCTGTCCTGAGTCGGGTTGCTCGTTACATTCCAGTAGCGGCCAGATGCTAGCGGTGGCCTTCCCGAAGGGGATACCTGAAAGCGCGGCTGACGGGGCCTTTCATCGATGGGTGATAATAACTGCGATGAGTCAATGTCCTGCCAGCTAATGGCATACTTTTTATAGGGAAAAGGCATGCCCTCACTCAGTGAAAGCGATGGGGTGGCTGGCAACATTGCTGATGTTGTATCGCCAGAGACGACACAACATATAGCCTGTAAAGCGAGGATGGAAAAAACGTCAGGCACGGCATGATTATTTTTTGCTACATCCCTGTACTTATTCATATCCCTGTCCATACCTTATCTGGAAAGTGGACGTTAATTTATACGTGAAAGAATGATAGAGGGCGTTATTTTATTTTCAGGATGTAAATCTATGCATATTCAGGTGTCGGTGCCTGAATTTATCTCGCCAGTGCAAGGTATTTTAGCGGATATAGAAATGGTAACAGGTCGTAAATATCGGCAGGCGAGGTGATGGCTTTTGATAAATTCGTATTATTTGCAATAAAAGAATCATTTTTTATTCGGACGAGTCTTATGTAAAGGGAGAGTCGTTGCTATATATCCGTGATAGATTACGTTGCCGCTGTGTTGATTGTATTATTTGGCCCATCCCTGGGCCTCGTTATTTCCTTGACGTTTCAACGCCTAAAGGGGCGTTATTGGGTATATAGGGTATTTTTACGTGGCACAGGCCAGAACAGCGCCGCTTGTCCCCAGACGTTGTCGCTGTTGTATCCTAACTGCCATACCTCGCCATCATAAATCGTGAAGGTATTGCCTTGCTTATCGACACGTGGCCCGGTGTAGTTTTTCGCAATACCATCGCGGGTGACGATATCGAGTAACGTTTGGCGTTCAGCGCGATCCGCCGGGGAAGCGCTCAGCCGCGACGGCAACCGTAACATCTCCTCATGGCTGTACTTAAAGCAACGTAAAGCACACTGGTTGGCGTAGATAAAGACAGGGTCGCTTGTGCTGCTATGGGCCAGAATACTGTAAGGGGCGGCCTGATCCAGCCACAGATAACGATCTTCTACATCCTCAGCACAATAGAGCCCCTTACCGTTCAATGCGCGGTAACATTCATCGATCCGTCTTAATAGCGTCAGATGTTCTGCCGTTGTCATCACACTCCCTCCTTCAGATATTGAGCCGGGCTGGCTTTAGTACGCACAGTACATCAGCTATATAATCCAGCCGAATAACCGTTGTCATGCTGATGAGGTGTGGTGTTGCCGCCGATTGGCGATTTCAGACTTATCTGGCTGGCGCACCACGACACTGCGCCAGCCTTTGTCGGGCTTATCGTCACCGCGTTTCATTTCGGCATCGTGGCGCTATCACACCGCCTGATAGCGCCACGCCACGTCTCAGCCGTGGCGAACGGGTTTGATCCTGAACCAGATAGAATACATGGCTGGCAGGAACACCAGCGTCAGGGCGGTTCCGGCCAGCGTGCCACCAATCAGCGTGTAGGCCAGGGTGCCCCAGAACACCGAATGGGTGAGCGGGATAAACGCCAGAATCGCCGCCAGTGCCGTTAGCAGTACCGGTCGGGCACGCTGTATGGTAGCTTCAACGACCGCACGGAACGGATCCAGCCCCTCCTGTTCGTTGTGGTGGATCTGCCCTATCAGGATCAGTGTATTGCGCATCAGTATCCCCGATAAGGCGATAAGGCCGACCAGCGCATTGATGCCAAACGGCTGCTGGAAGATAAGCAACGTAGGCACCACGCCGATCAACCCCAGCGGACTGGTCAGGAACACCATCACCATGGCCGCCATCGAACGCACCTGCAAAATGATGATGAGCAGAGTGAGAGCGATCATAATCGGGAAAAGGGGTGCCATGGCCTGGGTCGCCTTGGCGGACTCCTCGATCGAACCGGCCTGTTCTATCCGGTAGCCTGCCGGAAGGCGCGCTATAATCGGTTGCAACTGCGTCATGATGGCGGTGGAAACATCCGGCGGTTGCAGTCCTTCGGCGATGTCGCCGCGAACCGTGATGGTCGGTGTGCGGTCACGGCGTCGCAGGATCGGGTCTTCCATGCGCACATCGACCGACCCCACCTGAGACAATGGGATGCGCTGCCCGGCGGAACCGACTAACGTAAAGTCGGCGATCCTGGCGGGATCAAGGCGGATGTCGCCCGCCGCGCGGCCGATCACCTGCACCGAACGAATATCTTCACGCACGTCTGTCAGCGGGGCGCCGCTCAACAGGAACTGCAATTGCAGGGATACCGCGTTGGTGGTCAGCCCCATGGCCTGTAGCCTGTCCTGATTGAGCGTGAAGTGCAGTGTCGGCACTCGCGGCCCCCAATCCGTATTGACGGTGCGCATCATCGGGCTGGCGCGCATCACTGTCCCGACTTCATCGGCGATGGCGCGCAGCTTGTCCGGATCCGGACCCATGACGCGGTAGGCGACGGGGAAAGGAGAATAGGGGCCGAACACGAGTTGTGTCACCCGAACCCTGGCCTCAGAGGCCAATCCATCGGCAACAACGTTACGCAGTCTGAATTTGAGCGCTTCCCGTTCTTCTTGATTACCTGTCAGCACCACAATTTTGGCGAACGACGGATCGGGTAGCTCAGGCGACATTGCCAGATAGAACCGTGGTGCACCCTGACCAATGTAGGACGTCACGATCCGCGCTTCTTTCTGATGTGCCAGCCAGGCTTCGACTTTCGCGGTGGCGGCGCTGGTTTGCTCAATCGAAGTGCCGTACGGCATCTGCACTTCAACCAGCACTTCTGGCCGGTCGGATGTCGGGAAGAACTGCTTCTTGACGGCTCCCATGCCAAGCACCGATACCACGAACAGCGTGATGACCGCACCGGCGACGATCCATTTGCGGGCAATAACCAGCCCCAGCACCTGCCGAAAGCGCTTGTAGTTACGGGTGTTGTAGATGGCGTCGTGCCCACCCTCGACCTTCTTGATATCCGGCAACATCTTCACCCCGAGATAAGGGGTAAATGCCACCGCCACCACCCAGGAAGTGATCAAGGCGATGCCGACGATCCAGAACATATTGCTGGTGTATTCACCGGCACTGGAGCTGGCGAATCCGTTCGGCATGAAACCGATGGCCGTTACCAGCGTACCCGAAAGCATCGGTGCCGCCGTGTGGCTCCAGGCATAGGCGGACGCTTTAATACGGCTATACCCTTCTTCCATCTTCACTACCATCATTTCGATGGCGATGATGGCGTCATCCACCAGCAAGCCCAGCGCCAGAATCAGCGAACCCAGCGTGATACGGTCAAAGTTCTTGCCGGTGGCGGCCATGATGACGAACACCGCCGCCAGCGTCAGCGGGACTGCGGCGGCGACCACGATACCGACGCGCCAGCCCATACTGAGAAAACACACCAGCATGACGACCAGCAAAGCGACGAAAAACTTGACCATGAACTCGTCGACGGCAGAGCTGATGTTGACGGCTTGGTCGGTTACTTTGCTCAAGGTCATGCCTAGAGGAAGCCCTGCGTTGATATTGGTGACTTCCGCTTCAAGCGCCTGGCCGAGTTTAAGCCCGTTCCAGCCGTCACGCATCACGACGCCCAGCAACAGCGCCGGTTCACCGTTGCTGCGGACCATAAAGGTCGCGGGGTCTTCATAGCCACGCTCGACAGTCGCCACATCCGACAGCTTCAGTGTCCGTCCTTGCGCCACGATAGGGGTCTGGCGGATTTTCTCCAGGTTATCGAACGCACCGTCGACGCGTACAAACACCTGTGGCCCTTTGGTTTCGATGGAGCCGGCCGGGGTCAGTAGGTTCTGGTTATTGAGCGCAGCGAAGATATCCTGCGGTGTGACGCCGAGTGTCGCCAGGCGGTCGTGGGAGAATGAAACGAAAATGCGTTCAGGCTGCTCGCCGATGATATTAACCTTCTTCACCCCTGGCACGTGCAGCAGTTGCTGGCGCAATGTTTCCGCATCCCGTACCAGCAGCCGCTGCGGCTCGCCTTTGGCTTTGAGTGCAAACAGCGCGAACGTCACGTCGGCATATTCATCGTTGATGATGGGGCCGATGACGCCGGCAGGCAATTTTTGAGCTTCATCTCCCATTTTCTTACGCGCCTGATAAAACTCTTCCTGAATCTCCGAAGGCGGCGCTCTGTCAAGCAGAGAAAGCATGGTGATAGCCAGACCAGGACGGGTATAGGTTTCTGTGCGGTCATACCAGCGCAGTTCCTGCAGGCGTTTTTCCAGCGGTTCGGCAACCTGATCCTGCATTTCCTGCGCCGTGGCTCCCGGCCAGGCGGTGACAATCGTCATCTGCTTGACTGTAAAAGGCGGATCTTCCGCCCGTCCGAGCTGAAAAAACGCGAGGATACCGGCGACGGTGATCAGGAAAATCAGAAACAACGTAATGGCGCGTTCGCGTACTGCGAGCGCCGACAGATTAAAACGGCTCTCGCTCACGGGCGGCCTCCTGCCACAGCGGTTGTGGCGGTAACGTCAGCGACCCGCACCGCTTCACCTTCGTGCAGCAGGTGCGCGCCGAGCGCGACGATCGGTGCGCCTTGCTGTATCTGGCCGGTGACGCGTGCCGTATCCTCCCCCATGTTTTCAATGGTGACCGGACGCCAGCTTACCGTCGCCGGTTCGCCGTGGATCACCCACACCCCCGGCCCTTTGCCGGCGTCAAATAAGGCGGCCAGTGGCACCTGCAGGCCTTGTGTGGTGGAGGGTTGTTCGGGGATTCTAATCGTCACCGTCGTGCCCAGTGGGGCGTTGGCTAGCTCGCCTTGCAGTACATAGCGGGCCTCGAATGTCCGCGTGAGTCTGTCCGCCATATTGGAGAGTTGGCGCAGGGTGGCCGGGCTGACGACGCTTTCTTTGCCAAAGCCGGTTGCCAGCGCGAGTGAGCCGAGTGCGGGGCGCAGTGTTTCCGGTAGCTGGATAACCGCTTCGCGCTGCCCGGCTTGCGCCAGACGTACGACAGTCTGCCCGGCGTTGACCACCTGTCCCGGTTCGGCCAGCGTGTCCATCACGATGCCATCGCTGTCAGCGACGAGTATCGCATAGCGGTTAGCATTCCGGGCCACATCGGCCTGGGCTTGTGCTGCACTCAGTTGAGCCTTGGCGGCGTCTGCCGCGGCTTTCACCTGGTCATAAGCGGATGACGATATCGCCCCGGTTCCTTGCAGGCCACGGTAACGGGCTTCATCTTCCGCGGTTTGCAGCGCCCGTGCCCGGGCGGCGGCTACGGTTTCCTGCTGTGCACGCGCAGCCAGCTCCAGGTCAACAGGGTCAAGGCGCATCAGCGGTTGGCCCCGTTTCACTGCTTGCCCCGTATCAACCAGCCGTTCCAGTACTTTGCCGGAGACCCGAAACCCTAAATCACTCTCTATTCTGGCGGCGATCGTGCCGGTGAAGGCCCGTGATTCAACCCCGGCGGCCCTCACCACAGTGGAGCGTACCAGCGGTGCCTGTGTTCGCGGGTCGGAAGGTGTTTTTTCGCCACAAGCGGCCAGGGCAAACGGCAATGCGCAGATGGCTGCAAGTGGAAGGAGGCGGTGACGAGCCATAAGTAGAGTCCCCTTGACGGATTAATCAGGAGACCTATCTTTAATCATGTGACCATTTTAGTCAATGGTCACAATGTTGAATGATGGTGGTGACGCTATGGCGATAAGCTGCGGAGTATCAGGCTGGACAGCTGTGCCGGTGCTTCATCGATGTAATCGAAACTCTGCTGCAGCATTAGCGGGTTGAGGTAAGGGCGCATGACGAGATAAATGGCCGCCGTCGTTTCATCGAGTGGGGTTTTTCTTTCAAAATCACCACTTTGCCGCCCTTCACGCAAAATATCCTGCAGCAGTGCCTGCATGCGCTCTTCATAGGCGATCGCCGATTGCCAGCGCTCGGTCGCGGAGGATGCAGCAATCTCATACAGCTTTCTGTCTTTGAAGAACAGGCGCAGGCCTGCTTCAACGATGGCCTTAAACATCCGCCGTAATTTTTCAGGTGGCCTGTCGGCGGCGTCAACGGCGGCACGCACTTCCGCTTCGATCTCTCGCAGGCAGTTAGAGCAAATCATCTCGCCAATCACTTGTTTAGATGAGAAGAATTTGTAAATATAAGCCTTTGAAAAACCTATTGATTTAGCAAGGTCGGACACCGTGGTTTTTTCATAGCCATAGCGGCTGAAGTGCTCTGTCGCGGCGTTCACTATCTGATCTCGCACGTCATGATCAGCCGGGCCCCGGTTCGACACGGGATAAGGGTTTTCTTTACTCATGGTCTGCTATTTACCCCTGACGTAATACATAAAAGGCAGTTTACCCCCTGACCTATGCGTTGACAACGAGTGACTAAATTGTAATATGGTCACAATTCGGCGTGATGTCTATGGTGGAACATATGTTACCTAAGCCCTCTTTTATCGTCCTTGGCGTGGCGGCTCTGTTAGCCGGTTGTACGGTCGGCCCTGATTACACCCGGCCTGCTGTACCAATGCAGCAAAAATACCTGGGTCAGGACGCCGTTGAGCAACGACGCACTGCCGTCCATGCTGATCTTCTGACCTGGTGGGAAGGATTCGGCGACCCGCAATTAACCCAACTTGTCACGCAGGCGCTGCAACAGAATCTCGACCTCGCGCAGGCCTCTGCACGTGTGGTTCAGGCGCGTGCCGGTCTTGGCTCGGCCAATGCAGCACTGCTGCCTTCCGGCAATATTTCCGGTCAAGCGAGCAGGGCCTACCAGTCTGTCGAGACCCCGTTGGGGAAAGTATTGAATTCGACGCCGGGTTTTGACCGCTATGGGAATGCTTATGAGGCCGACCTCGGTGCCAGTTGGGAACTGGACGTGTTTGGCGGCTTGCGCCGTGAGCGAGAGGCGGCACTCGCCGAGTATCAGGCATCCGAAGCAGGGGCGGTGGCAACGCGTCTGGCGGTGGCCGCACAGACTGCTGATATCTACATCACGATTCGTGGATTGCAGGCCCGTTTGAACGTCGCCCGTCGGCAGGTACAGACGCAGCAGGAACTGCTCTCGACCATTAACCGCTTGCATGACAAGGGACTGGCGGCGGAGCTTCAGGTCAGGCAGGCCGAAGGCGCATTGGCGCAGGTACAGGCATCGGTACCCGTTTTACAAACCGCGCTGGATACCGCGATGAACGCGCTGGATGTGATGCTAGGGTCAGCGCCGGGCACGCATCGGGCCATGTTGGCTGAGGTTGGCGCCATTCCCGCCGCACCGCGCATCGCCGCGACCGGCTCGCCGGGCGAACTGCTGCGACGCCGCCCGGACCTGATTGTGGCCGAGCGTCGACTGGCGGCCTCCAACGCGCGTATTGGTGCTGCCGTCGCCGGGTATTACCCCTCATTTTCCCTGAGTGGGCTGCTTGGTAGCGCGACAACGGTATCTGGCAGCAACCTGTTTACCAATGGTGCCAGTCAATCGTCCGGCGTAATCGGACTGCGCTGGCGGCTATTCGATTTTGGTCGCATCAACGCGCAGATCCATCAGGCTAAAGGTCAGGAAGCTGAGATGCTGGCGGCCTATCGGCTGGCGGTATTACGGGCGACAGAAGATGTGGAAAACGCGTTTTCGGCGTTAGTTAACGATGAAGAACAAGCCCGCGTGTTGGCCCAAGGGGTGGACTCACTCAGACGGGCGCGGGATGCCGCCTTTGCCGCCTATCAGCACGGCACACTTAGCCTGATAGAGGTGTTGCAGGCCGACGAAAGCTTGCTACAGGCTTCCGACACGCGGCTACAGGCGCAAACCGAATCCGCACGTGCGGCGGTCGCGGCGTTTAAAGCGCTCGGCGGTGGCTGGCAGCCCAGTGACGCGGGTTCGGTCACGGCGGGTCAGCGTAGCAAAAATAGCGTGTAAATCTTATCCACCATACTGAGTGTTGAGCTTGCATGATGACGACATTATTACCGAATGCAAACCGGAGCCGGGAACCGGCCGCAAAACCGTTGACCACCGCGATGCTGGCCGGGCCGATCCTGCCGGTGATGCTCCGTCTGGCGTTGCCAACGGTGGCGGTGCTGGTGGTGCAAACACTCGTAGGCGTGATGGAAACCTACTTTGTCAGCTCGCTTGGCGCGGGGGTATTGGCCGGGGTTGCCGTGGTATTTCCGATATTGATGCTGATGCAAATGATGGCAAACGGCGGCATTGGCGGAGGATTATCATCGGCAATATCGCGGGCATCGGGTGCCGGTCGGTGGCAGGATGCGCAAGCGCTGGTGTGGCACGGTGTGATTATCGCGGTTGTCATGGGCGCGGTGTTTGCAGCACTGATCCTTACTGGCGGTGAAGCGCTGTATCGCGCCATGGGGGTTAACGGGCCGTCACTGTCTGCGGCGTTGGCGTATTCAAACCTGGTTTTTGCCGGGGCACCGCTGGTGTGGCTGGTCGCATTACTGTCAGCCGCCTTGCGCGGTGCGGGCGACACGAAAACCCCGGCGCGCATCACCTTGCTGGGCGGCATTATCCTGATGCCGCTCTCTCCTGTGCTGATACTGGGGTGGGGGCCGATACCGTCGTTGGGCGTTGCTGGCGCGGGGATAGCGATACTGTTCTATTACCTCTTCGCCACGCTATTGCTGGTCAGGCACATGCGTTCCGCCAACAGTGTTATCAGGCTGGCAATCACACCGCTACATTCGCGATTATTCAACGACGTGTTGGGCGTTGGTTTTTTATCGGCCATTGGCACCGTGCAAATCAATTTGACCGTTACCGTGGTGACGGCGATTGTCGGGCGGTTTGGGCCTGATGCCATCGCCGGGTATGGCATTGCTTCACGGCTCGACTATCTGCAAATCCCGCTGTTGTTTGGGCTGGGGACAGCCATCATGACGATGGTTGGCGTCAATGTTGGCGCGGGACAAACGATGCGCGCACAACGTATCGCCTGGGTGGGGGCGGCAGTCGCTTTCACCTTTACGGAATTGCTCGGGCTTGGTGTGGCGGTCTATCCGCGCCTTTGGCTTTCGCTGTTTAGCGACGATAACGCCATTCTGGCGGCAGGGAGCCTGTATCTGCGAAACGTCGCGCCATGCTATGGGGCTATTGGCATCGGTATGGCGCTCTATTTTGCAGGCCAGGGGGCGAAACGTGTGCTCTGGCCCGTACTGGCCGGAACCGTACGCATGGTCATTGCCGCGGCCGTGGGGTGGCTGGCTGTCACTCAGTATGGCGCTGGCCTGACATCGCTGTTCACGATTGTCGCGCTAAGCGCGCTGGCTTACGGAGCCATGATCGTTGTGACCAACTTAGCCAGTGGTCGGGTCACGCGCGAAACGGCACCGACGGTGATGTAAGGGGGGCCGGTATGCTGGTGCACGGACTTCATGGCTGATAGTCTACTCAATGGATATCGTTTATGAGGGTAGGCTCAAGATCAGAATGTCTGGATTTCTGATTTAGCCTGGCACTGCATTAAGAAAGAGACCCTCACAGAGGAAATAATGAGAATTAAGATTGGGATGTTATTGGGCATGGCACTCTTTTACTCGAGCACATCTTGTGCTGTGGGGAGTGATTTTATTTTTCGAGTGAATAATGAAACTTACCGTTTCCCAGCATCTTGCATAGAACATTTAGAGTTTCACGATAAAAGTGACGATTATCCAGAGCGGGTTGATATGAACCTGACTGGTGAATGCGGGGAAAAACTTAGCGTTCTGACCATTCAGAATATGGGTAAAGAGCTTGAAATTTATTACAAAGATCATCTTTTAATGCATGCTCTTATTCTTTCCAGATTGAAATCTGGCATTATGCTTGAAACCAAGAATGTTCCACGAGTGATCTTGATGCAGATATTAGTTGACTACGGGGTAAAACCTGGCTGATGTAGAGCATGGTGGTAATATACTAAGAAAGCTACTCAAATTTTATTGGGTTCATGACTCGGTGGAGTTGATATGTAATCGAGGACGCTTGAGGCATATTTTTATATAGCTCGCTGATATTATATTTTCGTATCAAGCTGTTTGGTAGTTAATTAGATTGAATATGGTTGTATGTGCTCAATCTTATGCTAGTGCTTGCCATAACTTAAATCAGTGTTATTAGCAATTAAAAACCTGACCTTTCTGTTCTGCATATTCATCTTAAATAATCCTTGATATATTTATGTTATGGCATTTAGTTAATTGTATCTTGCATATTTCTATCTCTTCTGAGGGACATAATTAGTCTGCCGGAAGATCTCTAAAAGAGAATGGTTCGGTTAAACGGGATGCTTACACACTGGCAGATTGGGAAGCGAAGAGCCAAGCTTTCTAACGTTGAAGAATCTCTTAAAATTTATTGGAATTCTATTGCCAGTAATTTCCTGGTGTTGCTGCGATCGATGTGATTCTTATTGATCTTACCTTAAGAAACGCTAAATAGAATTTCCAAGGTGGCTGTTGAACCACACTTTAATTTTGTGAGGTGATAGTTAGTTATTTTCAATATTATTGGAGATTCAAACTGAATGCCAGTTGTGGGAAAACGTATAAGTTAGAATTGAATGGGTCCAGTCAAGTTGTAGGATGGACTGGACTTATTATTTTCACGCGGATATCGAATCTTTGAAATTAATTTTCATTTTATTGATTGCAGAATTATACATTTTTTGTAGTCATTGTTAGATAAATTAAGAGCTACAACCTCTACATTAAATGATTTTAAAAGTCCTGCTTTTTCAGTTGAGATTTCATTGGTGTAAAAATAAATTTTATTATTAACTAGGCTGTGTCCCTTAACTTAACAACCGCTTTAAAAATAACCTGTTCGCTCCCAGTTTTAGCATACTCAGGTAGTTTCTTGCTGTTTTCTCCGAGCGGGTGGCAATACGGCGATTTTCTTTGAGTATCGCAAAGCAACGCTCCACGACATTACGTTTTTTGTACAGGCGTGTGTCGAGGGGGCGACGTCCGTCCTGACTAGCCTTCTCATTCGATTTAAACGGAATAACCGCTTTTATTCCTTTCATTTTCAAATGAATGCGAAGGTTTTTACCTGAATAACCCTTATCCGCCAGCACCGCTTTCGGGCGTGATTTCAGGTGCCCGCTTTTTCGGATAATCCCGACCCGGTTGAGCAACCTTTCCGCGTATCGGCTTTCGTGGGCCTGTCCACCGCTCAGGCAAAAACTCAGCGGTAATCCTGTGCCATCTGTCGCCAGATGGATTTTGGTGCCAAAGCCGCCGCGAGAGCGACCCAGCCCATGGTCCTCGTATTCATCGGGATGTTTTTTTTCGCACCCGCGGCTGCTTTCAGGGCACGAACGTTACTGCCATCCAGCGCGATAACATCCCAGTCAATCAGTGCTTTTTCATCCAGAATCTGGAGTAATTTATTGAAAATGCTGTTCATTATTCCGGCTTTAGACCACCGATTGAAGCGGTTGTAAATGGTTTTCCATTGACCATAACGCTCAGGTAAATCCCGCCAGGGTGCGCCAGAGCAAAGCACCCAAAATATGCCATTCATGACATGTCTGTGCGCAAAATAAGGACGCCCGCCTCGGGAAGAGCCTCTTTCAGGTGGCAGCATGGGAGAAATCAACGCCCAGGCGTCATCGGGAAAATCGTAACGAGCCAAATTAAAGGACTTTTTGTGGTGAAATCATGTCCCTGATTGTACAAAAAATAGTTACGGGACACACCCTAAATATAATATAATGATTTTTATAACATAAATATGAATTCAGACTTTACGTGTATACCTAAACGTATACCAATGCTGAAAAGTGATGGACCTTTTTATCTGTGGTGCGCCTTGTCTGGCAACATCTTTTCATCACCTTCTTCCACGTCATTTTCATAAGTGCACGCGAATATCACTTTTTGGTGGTTTTCGTGTGTACTTGACTGAGTGGGCTTATTCAAGTATCCGTGAATAACATAATTATGTGGTTTTCATGTGGACTTATGAATGGACAGAATCACTGCTATTGAACGTTTAAACGCATTCGATAAGCAGGGGCGTTATGTTTTCACTTTCCGCGATTTAGCCAAAATATTTCATGACGATCGCCCCAGAGCGTTTAATGCCGGGCTAACTAGGCTGGTAAAAGATGGCATTTTGACCCGTGCGATTCGCGGGGTGTACGTCTATAACCATGCCAAAAGCAAAGATGCCTACACGCTTGAGCGCATCGTGTTAGCGCTGCGACGTGGCGGGTATAACTATCTCAGCCTTGAATCAGCGCTATCTGAGTATGGCGTCATTTCTCAAATCCCGATTGGCCGGATCACGGTAATGACAACCGGGCGTTCAGAAGAACATAAAACGCCTTTCGGTGTGATCGAATTTACCCATACCAAGCGGCCACCTGAGCAAATTTTGCAGGATACCTATTTGGGTAATTCCCCATTGCGGCAAGCAACGAAACAAACCGCAGTGAGGGATTTACGCCGCGTCGGACGTAACACTCATCTGATCGACGAATCAGAGTTATGCCATGAATCAGAAAGTTAACCCGAAGGGCACAAAAAAGCCCGCAGGGCTTGCGCCGTGCGGGCTTTCAGGACTTCATCGAATGACTCTGGTAATCACCTATGGAGAATTTTGGTGGGCTGGGGGGAGTTGAATCCGCGTCCGCATTTAATTTAACTGTTTGAATTATAAGATTTATTTTTATTAAGGTTCGAGCGCGTGCATTTTACGTGCATTTCCCGGTTTTGCCGGTGCTGTCGGGACGCATTGGGTGAGGATGAAAAACGAGGCTGGGGGACGCGATGTTCATTGTATGTTGAATTCGCGCCCCGCATTCCCGTCATAATCGGACAGGTAAGAACCGTAGTGACGAAAGAGCATTTCGGGCCCTTTGTGGCCCATTTGTGCGGCCAGCCAGAACAGATTGGCGCCTCGGCTGATGTGCCGGGTGGCAAAGGTGTGGCGGGTCTGGTAGGGATTGCGGTAGCGTATCCCGGCTTTTTGGAGCGTGGGAACCCAGGCTTTCTTCCTGATGGCATCTGCGCCTGCCCACGGTGCGCCGGTTTTCGGATCGTCAAACACGAACTTGCTACGCATAAGCGTGAACGGTTTTTGCTCCTCAAGGGCGGTTAACGCTTCCGTGTCTAGATCGACACTACGGCGGCCAGCCTTGGTTTTGGTTTCTTTGATAACGCCAACAACGCGGGCGGATTTGACGTTAACGCGTTTTCCGGTGAAATCGATATCTTCCCAGCGTAGCGCACAGAGTTCAGAACTGCGCATACCGGTATGAAAGGCAAACCGAAACAGGTTTTCCCACTGCTTGTTGCCTGCGGCGATATAGATGGCCGTTGCTTCTGCTGGGGAAAACGGGTCGACCTCATAATGACGGCCGCTA
Source organism: Dickeya oryzae (assembly GCF_020406815.2). Taxonomy (NCBI): domain Bacteria; kingdom Pseudomonadati; phylum Pseudomonadota; class Gammaproteobacteria; order Enterobacterales; family Pectobacteriaceae; genus Dickeya; species Dickeya oryzae. The sequence continues at coordinate 3,870,664 of NZ_CP162670.1, read as the reverse complement.
TTCAACGACCTGGTTGTCTGGTATCTGGCCGCACTGACCAATTTTACCGGGTTAACCTCGATCAGCCCATCTGTGACGGCTTCATCAAGCGCACTACGCAGAAATGAGAGGCGATTCCTGGTGGTTTTCAGGGTTGTTTTTTGCTGACTGATCCAGTTTTTGAGGATTGCTGGGGTCAGGCTGGTTACTGGCAGCTTATGCAGTGCAGACAGTACTGAACGGCACTTTTTATACCCCACAAGGGTGGACGGTGAGAGATTCCGGTTTTTACAGATCGTCAGATACTCATCCAGATAGTCAATAACAGCCCGGCGACGGGTGATGGCGCCAAAAATCTTTAGCTTTCTGGAGTGAGGGAAATAATCGATGTAAGCAAAGCTCTCAGCCGCGATTTTATTCTGGATCTCGCCCAGTAGCCTTTCGGCATATTTGATGGTTTTCGTGTTCACGTCCATCAATGACAAGGGCTCCCGGCACAGCAGCCCTTTATAGGTAAAGGTCATCACCAGTGTGGAGCCGGTTTTGTGCTGGCGAAGGGTTATACCTCTGGGAAGTGATAGGGATCTCTGTTCTTTCTGGCCCATTTGGCAACCTCCGTTAAGTCTATCCAGCGTTCTTTCACTCCATCAACTTTTAATACCTGGACGCCTTCAATCCATACTCCCCTTTGTATCCGTTTGTTAATGGCATCCAGCGATTCACCGGACTCCCGGCAGTAGGCTGAAATGGGTATGCAATCCAGGTTCATCGATCGCCTCCGGTTGGTGCATTTGCGCTTGCCTGACTGACGAGTCATACGTTTGAGCCTGCGGCAAGTCTTCACGGCTGCCAGTCGTCATCCTTTCCTGATCGTCTTCGAATAAGTCGACCGCAGAGGGGATCATCATGCAAAAAAGCGCAGTTGAACAAAACCGGTCAGGGCGTATACCAGCGTAAGGAGGATAGGTAACGGTGAAGACGGAATGTCAGGGGAGAATGAAGGCGGCCTTGCTGTCTCGCCCATCGTACCACGGCGTTCTCGCCGTCAAGGGCGGCGCGCGCGTTGCGCGCTGGCGGCAAAGCCGTCTGCGACCCTGTGACGGCGTGCGCTGCGCCGTGCTGCGTCGGCTCCGGGCAATGTCGCCCGAGCAACCGGAGTACTGTCATGTCACAACCCACGTTCTCTTTGTTGACCGCGCCACTGCTGGTGCGGGATACACACGGGCTTTATCTGCCGGCGACGACTGAGCAAATCTTGCAGGCGGCACGTCAGGCCATAGACTGCAAAATGCCTTTAGGCACGGAGTTCACGTCAGCGAGCCAGACCCAGGCGTACCTGTGCGCCAAGTTGGCCGGGTTTGAGCGCGAAGTGTTCGCGGTGCTGTTTCTCACGACACGACACCGCCTCATTGAGTATGCCGAACTGTTTTACGGCACCCTTGCTACCACTGCGGTGTACCCGCGCGAAATCGTCAGAAAAGCGCTGAGCTGCAATGCCGCGGCGGTGATCCTGGCGCACAATCACCCGAGTGGAAATACGGAGCCGAGTCAGGCCGACCTGATGCTGACGCGCCGGGTCAGTGCGGCGCTGGCACTGGTGGACGTGCGGGTTCTAGATCACATCATTGTGGGCGGTAATGACACGTTGTCATTTGCTGAACGGGCATTACTGTGACTGTGGGGGCGTGAGCCCCCTTTTTTGCGGTGGCCTGCCCTTGACTGGATACCCCGTCATTCGGCGCAGCGCTGTGACTCGCCATGATGTGCTGCATCAGGTTGTGTGGCCGTGCATCGTCCCCGACACTGGTGATCGACTGCCGTAAGGTCGTGAAGGCGGCGTGGCCGATATGCCGGCAGCCTGGCTACGACGCTGCGTCGCGTGATGACTTCTGCCGTTGCCCGGTGAGGTAAGGTGCTGTCGCCCGTCATGGGAACAGCGTGAGGCTGACACAGGCGTGGCGAATCGGTAACGCCGTTGTGTCGGTCAGGTGCGTTAGCCATGGTACCTTTCGGGGGCGGTAGGGCCATACGTCCTTGTGTCGTTGTGAATCCTGACGGTGGCACGGCTACGCCTCGGGCCTGATGGCCGCAACCAGCAAGCACCAGCAATGTCCCCGGCGCCAGCGCCTTCCTCGCGCAGCAAATTCCTGGCGTTTGCTGGTCCTTCACGGTGTTACGGCCGCAGGTGCGGCCAGCCCGGTCTCCGTCTGTCGGTTCACAACAAGGACGCGATGGCGCGACCTTGATGAACCCGAAAGGAGAAATGATCATGGCTAACATCGGCACCTTCACCGCCCAGACGAACGGTTTTACCGGCACGGTTCGCACCCTGACCCTTAACGTCAAGGTGAAGTTTGTTCCCAATGACCGAAGCGGCGACAGCGTCCCCGATTACCGCATCCAGACGGCAGGCGGTTACGACATCGGCGCGGCGTGGAAAAAAATCAGCCAGGCCGAACGGCCTTACCTGTCGGTCACGCTCGATGACCCGTCCCTTCCGACGACCATTTACGCCCGCCTGATCGAGGACGATGATGGCACCTATAACCTGATTTGGTCGCGCAGCAAAGCGGCGGTTTAACGGAAACACAGCACCCCGCCGAATGGCGGGGTTGCCGTAGGTAGAGAATGGGCCACACCACCGGCTTTTCCGCTCAACGCCAAGCGGACATGGCAGACCCTGAGCGGGTATTGCGGCATATGTGGGATGTGCTGCGGTCGAGGATAGTGAAGGGAAAAGCCTGTCCGCGATTCTGTGTAATCAGACGGACGGTGGTTACGATGTAGATGCTGTGCGGAAAAAAATCAGCTAGATCGAACCGTTCTATAATCTCGGTAACCCTCAATGAGCTATCTCTATTACGCCCATGATCATGCTACCTACAGCCAATTAGCGAAATGCTGTTGCTTACCGTTGATTTATAAAGAGCCAACACAGCTAATTTAAAAATTACTTTTCCATAAATAATCCATACGGATTTAGATAGCCTACATAGGTCGGTTTTTTTTTGTAATGAGTTGTATTGCAAGACCACCTTAAGGCGGAATAACCAGCCATAATTCGATGTCCAACCCATCTTTCATCGATCAATTTAAAACCGCTTGGTTTATTCAATAGTAATAAACTGCCCATGAATTTTATCCATTCATGATTTTTTATTAACCTGTTTCCATAAGCATGGAAAGACCTACCGCTATTAAAAATGTAAAAGCTTAAATTCCAATGGGATGCTAAGTCTCTTAGTGGTGTGCTGTCAATTATACCTCTATCAACATTACCAAAATCGATTAATGGAATGTGATGTTCCGAGCCAAAGTCAAAAAGTTGTGAATGGAGTGCTAACTCTTCACCATGTTGTAAATTTGCTATCATATCTAATAAGGTTTGTTCGTTAAGTTGCCATATCGGTAGGCTGAAAATATATCTCTCATCAGTAAAGCTTTGAGGTAAATAACGGTACTTACTAAATGTAAGAGAAATGCTACTAGACACGATACTATTCTTTATCTGGTTTTCTATAAGATTAGTCACCCATAATATTGGATGCCTAATAATAAATGGATGATTTGTTAGTAATTCGCTCATTGTATTTATACCTTTATACCTTTATACCTTTATACCTTTATACCTTTAAGCATATGATACATTTCCATTGCAAATTGATCTGTCATGCCGGAAACGAAATCAACTATAAGGTGGACGCGAAGTTTCCATTCGATAGTACTATCAATTGACTCTAATCTGTTTTTGATTTTTTCTTCAGAATAACCAGGATCATTTAATGGTAAATCTAATAAAGATGTTTTATATGCATTGAGATGCTTAGAAGGAAGCCTGTTGAATAAGCGTCTTTGAATGTCTAAATTGTTTTTTCTGATTTTTTTGTTATCTTTTGTTAATAGGAGTGAAAAATCGTTTTTTGAAAGTGATAATAATTGTAAGTATTCATCCAATATCCCTTTTATTATAGAAAATCCTGATAACTCCATTCTTTCGGCTTCTTCAGAGGTGAATAAGTATTGAGATGTATAATCTTTAAGGATTTTCAATAGATTGTATTCGAAATCTGATTCTGAAATTAATTCTTTATTATATTCTGATTTTACAAGACTGTCATATTTTTCCACAAAGCGAAGAGCAACTTGTTCTACGAGATAATTAGAGAGCTTTGTTTTAAAAGATAAAAAACTACCAATCGGTGAGTTCGGAGTAACAGATAAACTGTTAATTAATTCTTCGCATATTTTTTCTTGTGTGGGGATAGAATTTTTGAGATCTGAAAGTTTTTTGGTTGTAAATTCTTTGAAGTTTTCAAAAGAAATTATTTTTTTCTCTATACCATCTTCAATGTCGCTTATGCAATAAGATATGTCATCTGAAGCCTCCATTAAAAAACCCAGAGGGTGTCTTGAATTAGGTGGCATGTCAAGGCTTTTCCAAGCTCTTTCTATTATATTCTTTTCGCTGCAGAAGTATCCGATTTTTTTACTAAATGGTTTTTCGGAATTAATGCTTTTAGGACAAAATGTATACTTAAGGAAGGCAGCTAGTTGTGTATATGTTAAATTGAGTCCATAATATCCGTCCTCTCCCTGTAAGCGAGTTATAACTCTCAGACCCTGAGGGTTGCCGTCAAAATTATTTATATCACAAAGTAAATCATCAAATTCTTCATTATTTAATTCTTTATTTATTGATGTTCTAATTGATTTTTTTATTTCGTCAGATTTACTCCACTTTACTATTGCGGACTCACCAAAGTGACCAAAAGGTGGATTGCCAATATCATGCATTAAACATGCGGTTTCTACAATATTGGAAATTGTTAGGTTGTTTTTCATCCAGAAGTTTTTTATTGAACTATCGATTCTATCGGCTGCTAATATTTTTTCAAAAATAGAGGCTACTAAATAGCGGCCTATATGTGAAACTTCGATTGAGTGGGTCAAGCGAGAACGAACAGAAGAATTACTTTCTAATGAGAATACTTGAGCTTTCTGCTGTAATCGTCTAAAAGCTGCAGAATATATTAACCTTGCTCGATCACTTTGAGTGGCTGCAAGAATTGATGAGTGATCTGCACTAGACTTTCTATATCTATCCGTTTTAATTAATTTATCCATTTATTATCTCCAGAGTTAATTTTGACTCATTATTATTGATTCTGTTTTTTATGTGCAATTATCTATTGTAGTCGAATAATTCTAACAGAAAAAGTTTTTTTTGCTACTGCATGATAGATATCTCGTTGGCCAAGTTAAACTCAAGTGGAGTTCTTCCTATAAAGACTGACTCTATGATTAATATCCAAAGTGAGATGATTAAATAGCTGTGCGGAATAGTGCTCCACTTTCGGCCAGCTCTTGCAGGGTAAGGCGTTGGAGCTGTTTTCTCTGTCTGGCTGTTCTACATAAGGCCTCGGATGTGTTGCCCTTACGCAACATGCCACATGTCAGTAAACGGTAGGTGTAGCGGTATTAGGCGCAGCTATTTAGGCTGTGTCCCTTAACTTAACAGTCGCTTCAAAAATAACCGGACAACACCCAGTTTAAGTATACTCAAGTAGTTTCTGGCTGTTCTTTCCGGGCGGGTGGCAATACGGCGATGTTCGTTCAGCCAGGCCAAGGCTGGGCAAAACAGCGTTCAACGACGTTGCGCTTTTTATACCACCGGATATCGAGTTTTCGCCGTTTCTCCCGGTTGGATTTTTCATTCGACCTGAACGGAATAACGGTTTTTATTCCTTTTATTGTCAACCTCCTCGAGAGGTGGTGATTGTTTTTAAGATAATAACGTGGCTACTGACTTCGCATTACGACAACCTCGATCAGACTCACGGCGCCATCGATCATAATCGGCATTCTGCCGTTTGACGCCTGTCCCCCTGACTGGAACGGTCATGATCCCGGGTACAGTTTCGGGTAAGGTCGTAAACGCTGGCGTGACGGGTCATGCCATTAACACCCACTAATGATTTGTTTTGTCGACTTTTCTTTGGTCAATGGTCCTTTCAATGCCTGTGGTGACGAACACGGTTTCTGACAGGAGAAAGTATCATGACGTCTCATCTCGTCGGGCATTGCCGCCCAGTTGCCGCTTACCTTTACGCCTTACATCTTGATGGCCCCGCGCTGGCCTGGGAATACCTGCGCCGAAATCCGGATTACCGCTTTGACTGGCTCCACCGCCCGCGTCGCGCCGGTGGAGCACAGCGTTGGGGCCTACGCCTGTGGGAAGATCCGTCCCGGGATGCGCGTGAGGCGCATCCCGTCTGGTATCCCGACCCTGACAGCGTTGTGCTGCTTTACCCGGATGCCGACCCATCGCCCGTTGCCCCGGTTTTCGCCTTTTGGCACATGCCCGGCCGTCATGATCTGGTGCATGATGGCCGACGCTTACTGCTGTTGACGCGCTGGCCCGGCGGTTGCCTACGGCTGGTGTGTGTACCGATGCTGACCGATGGCATGGCGTATGTCTGTGCCATCAGGGGCGGTGTGTTGCTGCATTCCCGTTACCGGCTATTATCGGCCGCGTTGAGTCACGGAGTGGAAAGGCGCAAAGCAGTACCGGATAGGATGGCTTATCCCCGGCCGTCTCCCACCGCATTGCGGGAGTTACATACCCTGCAGGCGCTGGATGCGTCGCTGGCTGGTGCTTCCTTGCGTGACGTAGCTGCCGGTTTAATGGGTGCGGAGGGCCTTGCTGACGCCTGGCACGCGGATAGTGGCCTCCGCTCCCGAGTCCGGCGGCTGGTCTCTCGCGGCAAGCGGCTGATGTGGGGCGGGTATCGCTGTCTTGTTTCCCCGTCCGTGGCTGGGAAGGGTCGTTCTGTTTCCGGCGCAAAACGGCCCTGAGCAGGCGAACGTATTTTTTCGAGACTGTCTCCGTTTGGCTGCGCTGGCGTGGCTGACCCTGTTGACTACTGGAGGTTGATCCTATGCGCCCTGTTCCTGTTCGCCCTGATGTTGCTGTTGCGGTTACGCCGCAGCCTGCCCGTTCCCCACAGCCGCCCCGTTATCTGACCAACGACGAAGCGGCTGCCTATCTGCGATTATCACCGCGCACGCTGGAAAAGCAGCGGGTCATTGGTGGTGGGCCGCGCTTTCGCAAATTTGGCCGCCGTGTCATGTATGCGGTATCGGATCTGGATAGCTGGGCTAATCAGCACAGCTTTGAAACCACGTCCGATCCTGACTATGCCGAGTACCACTCGGCCGACAGCCGTGTACGCTGAACGGCGGCGCGTTGGCCGCACGTCTGATGTCCGGTTCGCTCGACCTGTTCCAGGCATTGCCGGGACGCATGGCACCGCGCGATGCCCGGGATCTGATGGCGTATCCCTTCTTTTCCTTATCGAAATCACGCCGCACGGTGCCGATCGAGTATGGCATCGGTACCGTGAGGATCCGGGTGGAAGGCACTGCCGAACAGGGTATTGCCACTATCTGGGACGCCGACATTCTGATCTGGGCGGCCAGCCAAATCGTCGAAGCCCGCGATGCGGGCATTCCGACGTCACGCCGGATGCGGGCCACGCCCTACGAGATCCTGACTTTTATCGGTCGTGGCACTTCGCAGCGGGACTATCAGCGGCTGAAAGCTGCCCTCGACCGTCTGCAGTCCACTACTGTTGCCACCTCGATTCGAGCCGAAAGCGGACGGCGGTTACACCGTTTCTCCTGGCTCAACGAATGGCACGAGCGAACCGATACCCGGGGCATGTCGCTGGGCATCGAGCTGATCCTGCCGGACTGGTTTTACGCCGGTGTTCTCGATGCGGCGCTGGTCCTGACCATCGATTCGGCTTACTTCCGACTGACCGGTGGGATCGAGCGCTGGCTGTATCGTCTGGTGCGCAAACATGGCGGCCGACAGGCGGCTGGGTGGCGGTTCGATTTTCGCCATTTGTACCGCAAATCCGGCAGCGCAGCCCGGTACAGCGATTTCGCCTGCGATCTGCGCACGCTGGTGGCCCGCCAGTCCCTGCCGGGGTATGTCCTCGGTATAGGGCGTTTGCCGGGAGGCGGGGAGCTACTCACGTTCCGGCCGGTGTCATCCGCGGCACGGGGATAACCTGGGAAAAAACGGTGAAGACGGTCGTGCTATCAGGCGCACGAGCTATCGGGCTATCGAGCGCATCCCCCTCGTGCTATCAGGCGCATCGGCGAGCCCGTATCCCGCTGCTGGCGCGGGTTTGGCATCGCGCTAACGGTTCTAACATAAAAAAACTAACGAATTGTTGGGGGTGGCGATACCGGTGGATAACCGGTAAACGGCACGCCCAGACCGCTGGCAGAAAGTCGGGGTTCAACACCCTGAATCCTTACAGGACGGGCGGCAACATCACCGCAAAAGAGCGCGGATGGCAGGAGAACATACCCCGATGAGCATGACACATCACGTTCGATGGGGCGCGCCTTCGCTGTGGCTGGCGGGCCTGTCGTTATCCGGCCTGGTTTCACTGGCTTGGGCAGCGGTGGGGGATGTTACGCCGTATCTGGTCTACAACCCGACGGACAGTATCGCCCCAGGCTGGTATCGCCTTCAGCCGCTTCGCCCGCCATTGCCACCGCTATTCGTTGGCAGCGTGGTACTGGTGTCGCCTCCGGTTGAGGCCGCACTGCTGGCTGCGCAGCGTGGTTACCTTCCAGCGGGGGTGCCACTGCTTAAACCGATTGGGGCTATGGCACCCCAACAGGTATGTGTTATCGCCGACACGGTGCGTATTAACGGCATGGTTGTGGCTCGCGTGCTGCGGGCCGACCGGCTGGGGCGACCGTTATCGGCCTGGCCGGGCTGTCGGCACCTGTATCCAGGCGAGGTGTTCCTGCTGAGCACCTCGAACCCGGCATCGTTTGACAGTCGTTATTTTGGACCGGTACCGATGGCCTCTGTGCGGGGAGCGGCACAACCCCTGCTGACAAGGTAGCGGCTTACGGCTGAACAGCGCGTCGTGGAATAGACGAAGGGCAGGGCAAGATAAAAGGGGGCGACACGCGGTGACGCCGACGTGCCGTCTGCACACGGGGAAAGGGCGGCACGCATCCGGTGTTCTGGCGTGCTGTGGAACCACTAATTGATTATTAATCATGGCTATTTCCTGTGCTGACAAGTAGCAGGGAGGAAGTGATGAGCCAGAAGCATGATGAGCGTTTTACCCCTCGTCCGGGTAGGCCGAAGCAGCGTGGCGATGCCTTTGTACGTCAGGTGGCCCGCCAGATAAACAAGGCCGGTATCAGGACCGCTAAAAATGGGCGACGACCCGGTGCCCGACTGGGGCGCGGTCAGGTTGCGGCGCGATTTGCCCATGATGCCTATTCGCCAGACTGGCGGCGTGTGACGGTAAAGACCCGGCTGGTAAATCTGACGAAAGCCGGTGCCCGTTCAACATCCACGCACCTGCGTTATATCGAGCGTGACGGTGTCGGCCGACAGGGGGAACCGGGTCAGGCTTATGGCCCACTGACCGATCACGCCGATTGGGCGGCGTTCGAACTACGCGGACGTGAAGATCGGCATCAGTTTCGCGTTATCGTTTCGCCTGAAGACGCGGAGTCTCTCGACGATTTGCGAACTTATACCCGTCAACTGATGGTGCGTATGGAAGCCGATCTGGGCACCCGGCTGGACTGGGTGGCGGTGGATCACTGGAATACCGATAATCCGCACACCCATATTGTATTGCGGGGCAAAGACGAGACCGGCAGAGATCTGATTATTTCGCGGGATTATATTGCCGAGGGGATGCGGTTGCGGGCCGCGGCATTGGCTACGGAATGGTTGGGGCCGCGCACGGAGCTAGAAATGCAGCACACCCGTCAGCGCGAAGTGGAGCAGGCGCGGTGGACGGGGCTGGATCGCACGCTTCAGCGTCTTGCCGACAATGGCCGGGTGCATACTGCGCAGTTTTCCGCGTCATCCTTGAAACACCAGCGGCAGCTGCTGATTGGCCGACTACAATATTTAGCGCGGATGGGGCTGGCATGTGAGCAGACGCCCGGTGTCTGGGACGTACAGGCAGACGCGGAAAAGACGCTGAGAGAGATGGGTGAGCGTGGCGATATCATCCGGGCCATGCAACGCGCCATGCACGGTCAACCCCGTGAGCTGGCGGTGTTCCAGCCCGGTGAAGACCCTCATCCACTCATCGGCCGGGTGGCCGGTAAAGGGTTGGCTGATGAACTGTATGACAGAGGATATCTGGTGATTGACGGTGTGGACGGCAAGGCTCACTACGTGGTGTTGCCGCCCGGCGCCGATCTAGCGCAGTTTCCTAGTGGTTCGGTGGTGGCGGTGAACGGGGCCGCTATCCGCCAGACTGACCGGAATATTGCAAGTCTGGCGTCCGCGGGTATCTATCGCACCGAACATCATCTGAGGGTAGCACAGCACCGGGATGACGGTTTCGATCCACATGAGGAGGTGGCTTTCCATGTGCGCCGGCTGGAGGCGTTACGCCGGGCAGGGGTTGTCGAGCGCGTGGCACAAGGTGTCTGGCGTACTCCTGACGATTTGCCTGAGCGTGGCCGTCAGTACGATATACAGCGTCTGGCCGGTGGGGCTACTGTCTCGCTACAATCGCCCTTGCCGGTTGAACGCCAGATCCGGGCAATCGGGGCGACCTGGCTCGATCAGCAGTTGCTTAGTGGAAACCTATCGCCGGATGTACGTGGCTTTGGGGGCGAGGTACGGGCAGCGCTCCGCCAGCGTGTTGACTTTCTTATCTCGCAAGGGCTGGCGGTACAGGAAGGGCAACGAGTGCGCCTGGTGAGTAACCTGCTAGCGACACTGCGCCAGCGTGAGCTGGAGAAAACTGCACAGGATATTGCCCGGGAAACCGGACTGGTATACCGCCCCGCGACTGACGGGCAATGTATCAGCGGTATCTACCGACGCAGTTTGTTACTTGCCAGCGGGCGCTACGCGATGCTGGATGACGGGCTGGGCTTCAGCCTGGTACCGTGGAAACCTGTCATCGAACCATGGCTAGGTCAGTCAATGACCGCGATCATCCGTGGCAACCGGGTGGCCTGGGAATTCAGCCGGCAGCGGGGACCGGCTATTGGCTGAGGTGTTGTGTCCCGGAGGTGGACAGGTTTAATGGCTTACTGCGGCGTAATCAACAGCGTCGAGTTGGGGTTGTTTTTCTTGTACCGGTGGTACTGCAAAATCAGTGTTGCCAAATCGTCATCCACGGCATAGAAATAAGCTTCAGGTACATCCAGCACCGCTGCGAACCGGCAAACTAGTTTGAAGTCGGGCGCATGGGTTTCCTTCTCATACTGACTGACTCGCGCGCCTGCCGACTCTTCATCAATCCCGGCCTGCCTTCCTAGCTCTGCCTGGGTTAACCCCACATTGACCCTTGCCAGCCTCAAACGTTTACCAATCACCGTGTTACCTTGTTTGTTGATCGAACGATGATTGATTATCACGGTATCGTGGTTACGCTTCTTGAAAAAATCCTTTAAAAATAAAAGTAATACTTTATTTTGGTGCTTTTTTTGGTCTTAAATAAAGTAATTCTTAGTGATAAAAAGGATTACTAATGATGACTGAGTTCATGTGGAGAGTGTCGGTTTGGCTTCTGATGTGTGCTTTTCAGTGAGTTGAAGAATGATTCAGGTGCTACAGTAGTCTAAATATGGGATATCTAGTAAATTAGATATCCCATGCTAATCCATTTAATTATTTCGATTATTTCGATTCTTTCGGGAGGTAATTGCTTTCGCGATTATGGCTGAGTATGCAATTGCACCATTAACACCCATGACTCCTGAAATGTATAATAATTGACTTCCAATTAATTTTTCATCGAAATTACTTTTAATTGCTTCTGTTGTTAGTTTGTCAATATCTAATTCACTGCTTTTTATGGTTGGATTTGACTCAATGGGTCTCTTTGATTGAGTGCGATAATCTACGGGGATTTCAATTTGTTGCTGCTTTGATAACGAGGAATCTACCCGTTTCGAAAAATTGTTACTTTCCATAGAGCTAGGCTCTGACTTAAATGATTTCAAAGTTGAGGCATTACGACGTTTAAGCAAGAATGATTGATTAAACTCAGATATCATCCATTGATAAAAGTATTGGTACGTGTCAGTGCCATTGCTTCTGAATTCTTCTGATATTGGTTTTATTTCCCCAAATGGTGGAAACACAATTTTTCCATCCTGTATACCAACAAAATCTAGTGAAGAAACAGGAGCGTTCCACTCCGATACATCGGGGAATGCAAAACTATTACACTCATTACCTTGAGAAAGAGTATATAATCTCTCTGCATCATAAATTAAGTACGATTGATCCTGTAGTTCTTGAGGTGGTCTTGTTCCTTCAATATATCCCCTTAACGCCCCAACCATAGTTGCAATTGAGTCAGTGTCTGTACCAAGTTCATTAACAATATCAAGCATTAATAAAGGTAAATTATCTGGGTGTAAATATGATGCAGCCAGTGCTGCAATTGCAGTTAATGTACCACTTCCTCTTGTTCTTTTGTCTTTCAAGTTAAGAGCTTTTACTAAGGAATTATATGATGGATTTTCCTCTGCTTTCCACTTTTCGACAATATCAAGAAGGTGCACTAATTCTTGGTATACTTCATCATATGCTTCTTCAAGACTTGTAGATGTTTGAGATTCGAACAAAGGAGCCCAGGCAGTATTAAGGTTTATGTCGCTATGGATTTTATTAGGAATTTCATTTATCCATCGGAGAAAAAGCCGAACATCAGATATTGATGGTATGCTTTTATTTTTTAAAACTTGGCTCAAGCATAAAGCATGAAATACAGCTCCTGCAATAGCTCTAGGATGCCCATGTGTAGTAAGAGAATTTTTTATTATATCAAGCAGGAACGAATCTACTATTTCTGGCGTTCGGCTTGCCCAAACATGAGGCTGGATTCGCATAGCTGCACCATTACCTCCAGAGTGCACATAACTTGTTTTCTTTGACTGATAAAAATTGTTATACCAGGTGACGTTTTTTTTTCCGAGAGATTCCGCTGCCAGTTTTGAAGATATGCCGGCACCTAAAGCATAAGAAGACCAAATAGGAAGTTCCACTTTTGAAAATGCATTTATATCAAAATAATTATTCTGATTAATTGCTCGTGACGTCGATAGTCGGAGTTGGGTGTCATCAGAGTAAGCACCAGAAGGTATTGATACTAGAGGCCCATACATTCCACCGACTTGTCTTTTCCATTCAATCAAACCAGACAAATGGTCCCGACCTGTTCTTTTTACCAGCAAACTGCAGTCTGCTAGTTCAGATATGAACCCTAAAGCATCCCCATATGCAGCCCAAAGACTTGAGTTAACAGTGTTTTCAATATTGTTAATTGTCATTCGTATCATCTCTAAACTTGTTGGGACAAACTTCCACATCTAGGACTAAACCTAACACAGCCAATTGAGCCATGATACTAGCTTTATCCTCAAAGTTTGATACATAAACCTTTGCCAGACGCTCTAAAGCAAGTCTTCCGGGGTACAAGACTTCAGCTTGCTCGCAAGTCGTCCACGACGGTAGATGTGATGGTCCTCTGAAAATTTCCCTTTGATACTTACCAACAATAGTATTGCGAAACATCCTTTCGAAACTTTCAATACCTTCTCCTCGAAGGCAAGACGGGTAAATGTTGTTTGTAGTCGTAAAGCAAACACCTGAGTCTATTATAATTTCTGGTAAAAAAGATAATATTACCCAATAGATGTCAGAATATTGGTGAACACTTCGCGAATGCTCAAAGAACTCAAAGTTTAATTTTGTTATAGATAGGTTAACATAACTTAACCACTTTGAATCTCTCTCTCTTCTTTTCAATGAGTTTTGTTGAAAAATAAACGCTAAAGTATCTTCTTCTGTTAGCTGAGAGTTAGGAAGTACAGCTCCGGTTCTAAGAATGCCTAAAAGACCTTGGTTTGTTGTGAAGTGGAGTATCTCTTTAATGTCTTTAGCCTTTATCAGTGTCTCAAATTCGTTCATAGCACCACCTTCTGGAAGGTACTAGTGTCCAAATGATCGATGAAAAATGGTCTTGTGTCGAAGCAATAACCTAGGATAATACTTACCTTAGCTCTCGTAATCCCCATTGAAATAAGTTTTATTACCGATGAATAATCAGAGTCTTGACTATCTGCAAAACTAAAATAAAAATGATTTTCCTCAAGCCCAAGAATAAAGACGTGGTCAAACTCTAGTCCCTTGGCTGAGTGAATAGTCGACAGGGCTATGTTCGTTTCATTCGGTGGCCAAGAGCTTTCTCCCGATATTTCAACGAAGGACAAGTTTTGTTTTCTAAGTGTATCTTTTATTCCGCCTGCACGATCAAACCACCCACCACCTTTAGCATGTAAAAAACCAACAGTTTCATGATCTAAATCTACATTTTTTAATATGTAATCGATCACAAAATCTAACTGTTGATTAAAACGACCTTCCAAGACAAGTGGGAGAGGGCCATGCTCTTTAATTGCATCAAGTATTGGCAATGTTCCATCATCGTCTATTGAAATGGCTGTATTTTTGATCAACCTACTTGCAAAAGTAGCTATTTCAACTGTATTTCTATAATTGAACTCTAATCGAGCATATCGAGTATTAGCAATGTTAATGCCGGCCTCTTTCCAGGCAAACCCTCGTTTATATATTTTTTGATTGCTGTCAAGGATAATTGTAGTGAAGTTGATGTCAGATAATTGGTTAGTGATTGCTTTAAGTTGGTTAGCTGAGAAATCTTGTGCTTCATCAATAATAGCTATGTGAATGTTGTCTATTTTATTTTTTATAAACAAAATTGCAACATCGTTCCAATCCAAAATTTTATCAACTTCCTTCGATCTAATATAAGGGTAAACGACCTCATCGAGAATTCTCCTTCGTAGTGGCCTTTCCATTCTTGGCATAGTACCACGACCAGTACGTTCCATCTCAAGATAATCTTCTAAATTTTCCTCATTTAATCTTCCTAAAAGATATTCTACTTCATCTACCAAAAATTGATTGCTTAAGGGGATTAAATGACCAATGTGTCTTATCCTATTTGCTTGGTCTTGCAAACTTAAAACTTTTGGAGAACCATCAATTCTGTTGTACATATATTTGGATAATGTCAACACATCAATGTTTAACCGGCTATGGTTTTCGGGTGTTGATAGCAACGTTTCACTTATTACTAAATCGTTAATGTAAGCCGAAAGTGTTTTATTAAAAGTAAAAATTCTAATGTTAATTTTTTCATTTATGCCAAGTCTGGAAAATTCTTCTAAAAAATAGCCGATAGATAGCTTCATCATTAAAATTGAAGTTGTTGTTTTACCGCTACCTGCAGCACCACGAATGATTAATGTGCCAGGTCTGGGTCTGACCATCAACTTCAATTGCTCATCAGTAGGTTTGACAGATTGTAGTGTTTTCATTACCAGTGCATCCTTACGCAACCATACTTTAGTAAATCAAATAAAATTTCATTAGGTTATATAGCTTATTTCCTAACTGGAATCAGTATACCAATTCACATAATCATTTTCTTTGCTCACTAATCGATCATCAAAATTATGCTTTAACCACATGGGATTTATCCAGTTTACGATGCAGCATAGAAAGTAGAATAAGGTAGTCTGCTGTATCTTCTTCTCCCTACCAAAGGATTTTCAGGTGGGGTTACGGATTGCAGAAATTGGACCTTTGAGGAGCAGAGCAAACTCTTTGTGCTCAGACGTTCGGTTCCAGCTCGTAGAAGATTTATCCAGACTAAAGAGGGACTTTCAGCAAAACACTTCTCGATAAATGCAACTCCATCAAGTAGTAGGCTGGCCATATTACGCGGGCGCTGTGTGATACTTTTTGCCTTCTTGATACCGAGGTCTCTCATCAATATTTATCTTTTCCCCAATGGCGATAATAGAGATAGGTCAGTGTATCTAGTTTAAAATTGATATAATTGGCATTGTTATCTTTAACTGGGGGTAATTCACTAAGAATGAATAAATAGAGTGGTTTAGATGGATTGCTCATCGCTATCTTATCCAGTGATTCCCTAGATGTTCTTTTATAATCGGATCGCTCAACAAACCTAGAGGGAATAAAAAAGGTTGGTTTGCATCTGAGATTTCCAGCTCGCATTTCATTTGCAAAGCGGACTAGGTAATAGTCTTCTTTTCGATTAATCCAAGCCTTGCCAAAGTAAACTCGTGGTTCATCTGGATATTCACTAATATCCTTGCGATCGTCAACTCGGATGAAAAAATCTTTTAAATGAATCCTACCATCAATGGTCTCAATAAAGAAATTTTCTTTGGCAATAAATGCATCAGCTAATCCAGATAACCGCTTGCGAGAACGTCGTTTTTGCTGATCTTCACCACTTTCATTTATATCAGTAGACTTAGAACGTTTTGTTGATTCTTTTTTGTCATCAGTCGTGGGAAGAATACGTGTGACATGTTTATTCGATACGGACAAAACAAGCTCAACAACATCATCACGGATAAAAGGTAATGCTTCAGGATCACCTTTCGCATGCTGGGCTCGACGCAATTCATCATCGCTCTGCTCTTCCAGTTTGCATCCGAGAATATGTTCAGAGACAAATTTGAAATATGGGTCACGCTTACGTAAGCGCTTAGGCCGATCAAGGTTGGCACATGTGACTTGCGCATGGCAATGGAGTTCAGGGCATTCGAAAAGGTGCTTTGATGTGACAAGACCTTGAGTGAATAATCTATCAGCTTCCTCCGCTGTTATGTCTCTATCCAACTCTAAACTTCTTGCTTGCTCTAACCTCATCGCCCACTCCTGTTTAAAGGATACGTCAAGAAATATTCTATTTGTATTAGCTAATGCACTGATCTTATTATTCTGTCGGCAGTGTTTTTGCCACATCACGAAACCAAGGCAACCCATGCCATACGGTTGGGTCACCAATCACAAAAATATGTCTTTTGGCTCGGGTAAGGGCAACATTTAACAGATTAGGTTTACTTGCCGCCCATTTAGCACCACCATCATTATCCTTGTCGCAACCTAGGACAAGAATAACTATATCATTCTCTTTCCCCTGAAACGTATGCACAGTACCAATGCATTTCTGCTGCCAATCGCTGAGTTCTTGGTGTGATATCAGAGGTGCATGTTGTCGCCACGCCTTTATATTTCGCTGTCTAATTAGCTGTAATATCCCTGCCTTAACTGCTTTAAACGGTGTGATGACATAAATTGAATTAAGTGCCACATTCTCCGCTAGTAGGCGATCGACTAAGGTGAGCAAATCGTTGCCATGGCTGTCACGGTACTGTTTTTCACCTTGACCACCAGAAGAAATCAGCCAGTGATTATCAATCATGTTGTTTATCGACTGACTACTAACCTTGTCAGCACTAAGACCGTGGATCATCCGTTCGTTGTAGGCCATCTTATTCGCCAAACTGAACATTGGTTCAATACAACGTCGATGTACCCATAGGGGAATACCAATCCAAACAGGTATATTCATCACCTCTAATTCACACCCCCATGAGTTAACGCGATCGGCAACCTGCTGTACCGAGAGTAACGCTGGATTCCAGTCCCTGGCACGCTCCTTTAGAACATCTAAACAGAGTCGTTCAACCAAAGATGGTGATGTGGTAAACACCGGCTCGACCTGTAGGGGATCACCCACTACCAATACTCGTTTAGCTCGCCAGATTGCTCCAACAGCTTGCTGTGGCGATGCCTGACCAGCCTCGTCAATCATCAGCCACCCCAATTCTTCGCTTTTCACTCCGTGGAACATACGCCCAATTGAAGCAAAGGTAGTTGACAGTACCGGTACAATCATAAATAGCGTTTGCCACCAACGGATAGGGGATATCTTGGTGTGGGGGTGTGCAAGGAATGAATTAAACCCAAGAACAATAGATCTAAAACGGTTTATTCCTAATGCTTCATAGACCCAAGCTTGATGCAGTTCCATCGCGGCGATAAATAACTCGGAGCGTTGACGGTTTATCCGTGCGTTTTGCCAGAATGCTGTGCGTTGCAATGCTGCATCATAAATGGGCTGGTTGATATTGGGTAATGTTATATCAGAGAATTGATTCCGCAATGTTTGCAATTTGTCCAGATCATTTTTCCGCTGCTGAGTCATTTGGGTAATATCATGCTCTATAGCTCGCTTTTTCTCCTCAAGGTCACCACAAAACTTGATCTGTTTAGCTACGTCTTGTGCACATTCGATTTGTAACCTTGTCAGCTTTAGTAGTTCAAGTTGTACTGTACGTAGCTTAGCCTGATACTCATTTACCCGCTTACGGCTTATCAGGCGAGTTAGCCAGCCAGGTGCCGTGCTTTCAACAATTTTTTGCTGTTGTTCTGCATGTCGAACTTGTTTTTCTACGACATCACGTTGTACCTCAGCACGTTTTAGCTTAGCAAGCTGTTCCTCATAGAGGCTTTGGGTTTGAGCCAATTCTAGTGATAAGGTGTCGAGCGAATCGTCAGACTGTTTTTCGAGTAGATGGGCAAAGGCGGCTAATTGCTGTTGTAGCATTTCTGTCTCTTTCAAACACTGCAGAAATTTTCTTTTCGATTCTGCAAAAGAGAGTTGTGAATGATAGTGTTTCCAGCGCCACAAGCTGAGAAAATCCTCATCTTCAGGACGAGGATCTTCAGCGGGGGTTTTACGTAAAAAATGCTCGTCAATAAGTAATTTTTGCGCAAACTTAACCCGATTAGATTTTTTACCCAATGCAGCGGAAATCATGCCCCAACATTGCTTATCCTTTTCCAGAGGTTTAAAAAGATGATACTCACGCTCTTTTCCCTCACCATTCTTATCTTTTTTACGTTCACGCTTTGGCAGATATTCTGCCGCTATCTGATTTGCTGTTGGTGCTAAATAATTAAGTGAGCGAAACTCTTTAGCCAGCGATTTCTTTTGCGGTAGATCTTTCGAAATATTTTCCACTGCCGAATTATTGGACGATGCAACAACCATTTCAAAACCGGTGAGCGCTTCTACGATAAAACCATCACTATCCAGAGTGTTATCAACCTTTTTGAAACGAGACAGTGCCTTAGCGCGCTCAACAACATTATGTGCGACCAAATCACGTAGCAACGTTGTTTTTCCCGTTCCCGGCGGACCATTGACGGAAAGCAATCCACCTTCAGCCAGCTCTTTTACCGCTGTATTAATGACAAATTGCTGCATCAACGACATAGTGTGTTCTGGTTCGGTGGGCCAGCGGCCATGAGGCATATATGTTGGATGTAGTTTATCGATGATCGATTCGAGACCATCTTGTGAATACAGATCGGTGTTTCGTGGAGCATTGTCAGAAAGGTAAGTTCTGAGAGCTTTACAATCATTATTAAGTTGTAACGCCGAAATAATGTGTTCAATGTCCTCAAAAAAGAAACTGTTTAAGATAGGTAGCGCTAAACTTTGATCACTGTCACTAATTTCTTCTTCAATTTCATCATCTTCTTCCGAGGAAGCTTCTGTACACTCACTTTTCCCTTCAAACCAGTCAATTTGTAAAGCATATTCCCAGTTTGGTTTAAAATCTGCCCACTCCACTAAATGTGTAGCTAATAATGTTAAAATATCATCAGCTTTCATTACGCCAGGACCATTCTCACGTTCTGGTTTTAACGTAGAGCTGAAATTCCTGAGTGTGCTGGCGAGTCTCTGGCACGCTTCAGAAAAAAACTTAGCGTTAAGGGCTTGAAAGCGCTTTTCTTGTAAATGTCCAAGTGCCCAAGGAAGAGAACTTACAGACAGTTTATCCAACGCCGGTACGCCTTCCGAATTCAGTTGAACTTTAGCAAAACAGGTGATCCCTTCCTGATCCAGCCGTTGCTCTTGTTCTTCTGCATCATGCCCTTTATCTGGCCCAAACACACTTTGGGTGATGGTGTTGGCTATCCCTTTATCAAACAGGCCGATATGGATGCAGTATGACACTTTTTTGGGGATACGATGTAACTCACGCAGATCAGCAGAAAGCCAGGGCAAGTAGTTATCACCATTCTGGATGAGCTTGCTAAGTGGTATTCGTAAGCTATTCTTTTTTTCTTCAAGCGTATAAGGTTGGAAAAATTCTACACGCTGCCAGGCTCGGAGAATATTATTTGATAGAGACGTCTTAGCCATCATAGCTCTTTGATTATTATCCATGTAAATCAATCACAAATAAGGTGTTTTGCGTGATATGCTTTTATATGTAAATATTTTAATGCTAATTAATACTTCCTTTTTTGAAGAAGCTGAAAAACTAAACTTACTTGTTGCTGCAGTAATCTTTTGATTTTATTTTATCAGCATTATCTTCCCTCTCGATATGAAATTAAACACCTTTAAACACTTGCCCCCGATGCCATTCCACAAACTGTTCCAGCGGGTAATACTCCCGCTTTTTGGGCATAAAAAGCGGTTTTCCTTCAAAATCCCAGAATAGGCGTTCAACAATCTTGCTGCCGTTAACACCGTCAGAAACCATCAATTTCATTTCGTCAGTAATACCGATAACACCGATATCAAATGCGGAATGGTGTACCGAGCATAAGGCCAGTCCATTGGTTACGGTACAAGGGCCACCGTATTGCTTCCATTTGATGTGTGCGGCTTCCAGACCAACCGGTGTTGTATCGTGGCGTAAATCATAGCCGCATACCGCACAGCGGTATTGATACGCACGTAACACTGCCTGACGAAAATGGGGATCGCGGGATTGTCTGACATCCTCTATCGACAGTTCCAGACTGCTGGCAATCACGGCCTGGACACTTTCAGGAAAATGTTCACTTAAAATCTGTTGGGCCAGTTTCTCAATGAGCCGTGGCTGTTTTTTTAATAGTTGATAGCTGACTTCATCAAAACCACCCATGACATCATGTTGAATAAGCTCACGGTTCGGCGGTTCTTTACTACCTTTCTGTGGTGAGCAACGATCATCATTCTGTAATTCCCAGAAACCATCGCCTCGTAGCCGCCAAAATGGCATCTCCGGGTAATGAGTGCGCCGCTGAGGCCCGAAGCTGTTCAGCAGAGTCAAAAGGTTAGGGCGAATTTCATTGCCGTAATGAAACAGGCGCGGATGCCCTTGTTGATAGGCTGACAGTACGTAAAGCAGCAACAGCGGCTTATGTGGCGCACGCTGGTCGCCTTTACGCCACATAGACATGTGAGTAATTGCTGTTTGAAGGGCTTGAGCGGATGACATCTCTACATGATGGCAGGGAATATTTACTGCGATTTTGCTCGCAAAATCAGCAATATTCAAGGTATTCAGCCAATCCAACCAGAAAAGGACAACGTGCCTGCCTTGGGAAATATATCAGCCAGTAAACATTTTACAATCAAATTGTTATCACCCGATAGAGACAATACGGGTTATGCGTCCGGCAAAACTGTGCATCAAAATCATTCACCGCCTAATCAGGTTCCCTTCCTCTTTCGTTATTCGACTCCCTGCCACCAACATCACTGTAAGGATAATGAACAGATGCCCCTCGGCGGAATCCAGCAGGTACTGGTTGTAAGGGTTATGAACCCGCTCTCCGGTTTCCGGGTTGTCATACTCGGAGCCGCCTGCGCCGTTTCCCAACCAAGGCGCAGGCTGTATCTTTTTCAGGGCCGTCATCAGAAAAGCTGTGCGCAGCCCCATCGATGTATTGCATTCGCAAAAGTTTCCCCGCTCGGCGACATCATGCATCGACTATCTCATCCAACCCGCCGCGCAGGCGTTCTTCCGCTCGGTTAGATATCAGTACTGGGGTGTCCCTTAGAGGATGCGCGTGAATGGGTAGAGCGTTTTACCGGGTGGTCAACGACACCGAGGTGAAGATCGTGCGCTGCTGAAAAATCGGGAAGAGGTGTATCAAAAAACAAAAGCGTAACACTCAGAACGCTGGTCAGGCAGGACAAGGAAATGGTAGCCGACAGACGAGGTCATGCTGAATCCAGAACGGAAAAAAACAGACAGCCTAAATCAACTGGGGCGCTAACTATCTTGACACTTACCGATACTGAGCAACAGTATTTTAGGTAATGCTCAGGGGGCGGAACTAGTAAAGAGGCAGCTTAACGCCCATGTTCCAGCCAGAAAGCTGCACCAAACACCGCATCAGGATGTACTTTTTTATGATAATGATATTGCAGGATAATTAGTGCCAACTCTTCATCTCTTGCATAGAAGTAAGCTTCGGGGACATCGAGAACCGCAGCAAACTGACAGACCAGACCAAAGTCTGGCTCATTGACTTCCCTTTCATACTGGCTGATACGCGAACTGGCGGTTTCTTCATCCAGACCGGCCCGACATCCAAGCTCAAGCTGCGTTAAGCCTGCGTTGACTCTGGCCAGTTTCAATCGTTTCCCGATCACGGCGATATCCAATTCATCTAAATGGCATGATGGCATTATCTCTGCCGCTAACGGTTCTTTCTTAAAGATTATTTTTCATAAATAAAGTTAAACTTTATTTTTGGTTGATATTTAATCTCAAAATAAACTATCCTTTATTATGGAAAGTAACTCTTTATCTTGAGAGGTGCAGTGAATGAGCTCTATTCAAAGGCATGGCTTGGCTGACTGGCATTCTGCCGACATTATTGCCGGGCTTCACAAACGGGGAACCACAATGGCTGCTGTGTCGCGGGCGGCGGGGCTGAATTCCTCCACACTGGGTAATGCGCTTAATCGTCCGTGGCCTAAAGGGGAGCAACTGATTGCTGATGCACTGGGGGTGCCAGCCTATGAGATTTGGCCGAGCCGTTATTTTGACGAACAGGGGCGGCTAATCCCACGCGTTCCCCGCTCTCGGCTCAGGTCTGAACAGGAAGAATCCCCCGCGCCCGATAGTTAGCCGTATCTGTGTCCATCAGGGTAAGCAGGGGCAGCTATAAGAATGCCCTGATAATGCCTGAATCGTCTTGTCAGTGTGAGTTCTGTTCAACTTTGTGCTAACGCGCTCTCCTACACTCAGTATTCCGTGGCCCGATGCCGGGCCACCTGTTCGATGATGAGATGTAGGTATCGGGTATGGAGCTTCGCCATCTTCGTTACTTTCGGGCGGTTGCAGAAGAACTGCACTTTGCCCGGGCGGCGGAACGGCTGCATATTGAGCAGTCACCGTTGTCCCGTGCCATCAAGGAACTGGAAGACGAGCTGGGGGTGAAACTGTTTGTGCGCACCACCCGCAGTACCCGGCTGACTCGCACCGGTAAGTTATTTTTGGACCATGTCGCCCGGGTGTTCGCGGTGTTGCAACAGGCACGCGACAGCGTGCAGTCCGTAGCCAACGGTTATCATGACCAGTTGCGCATTGCGCTGTCAGACGGCATTACCCCTGTGCGCTTGTCAACCTTGCTGGCGCTGTGCCGCCAGGAAGAACCCGAGGTGGATATTCGCCTGTTTGAAATGCCGCTCTTTCAGCAAATTCAGGGATTGCAGGATGAACTGTACGATGTGGGTTTTGCCTTGTCTGATGCAGTGGGTGAGCATATCACTGCTGAACCGGTCTGGGCCGAACCATTAATGGTGGCCGTTCCTGCCCGACATCCTTTACTGGCCTACAGCCAGATCCCGTTGGACGAAGTGCTGCGTTACCCGTTGGTGTTGTGTGACCCGAGAGTGTGTGAAGGGCATGCTCGTCAGGTGGCGCGGGTTTTGCGTTGTTCTGCGCAGGAGCCGTTGATTGTCGAACAGGTTATCTCGTTCGACCTGATGATGACCTTGGTTTCAGCCGGGTTTGCACTGGGGTTGGCTGACGTTTCTCATATTGCGGCTAGCCGGGCTTTTGGAGTGGTGGCTCGCCCACTAGCTGGGAAAACCCCCATGATGACCACCTATCTGTTGCGCCATGCCGGAGATCCGCCAGAAACGGTGGCCCGCTTTATCGAGCGGCTTGACGCGCTGGCGTGGGCGGACGATAACTCGCCTGATGTTATCACCTGATTCGACGACTATCGGAGGATCCTCATGCGTAATCTTATGTTTTCATTTCGTGTTTTCTTATGCATCGTGCTGTGGTGTATCGGCAGTGGCGCCGTACCGGCAACGGAGACGGTAGAATCATTACTGGCTAACCCGAAGCGATTAAAGGAACTGCGCCAGCAGTGCCATGACGACTGGGAGCGCGTGGGGAATGCGTTGTGCAATCGAGTCGGGCATGCCACCACCAAACAGTTTCTGGGGACGGGAACCCCCTACACGCCACCCAAAACGCCGCCCAAATTCTGAGTCGTCGCCATCATCACAAAAATCACTCCCGGCACCCGCTACGCCTGGTTACGCCATAGCGGGTTGCACTGTGCTCACGTTCTTCCCTGTACGCATTGTGACTTTTTGCTCCCTGATTGAGTCGGTAACGGTCTTTGCACTGGGCTGAACCCGCACCGATGCTCTCTCGCAGGCGGCATAACCGTTGTGCGGTCTTGAGGGCGAGAAGGGGGCAGCAATGCAGGGGCAGGGCATACTGGTAGGGCAGGTTGCGGTGGTGTTCAGTGTCGTTGTCGCCGGTGTGTGGTACGCCACGCAATGGACTGCGGCAGCGCTGGGGTATTCTCCGCGCCTGGGCACCCCGTGGTTCGAGGGCATTGGCGTTCCCGTTTATCCCCCGTGGCGGCTGTTTGAATGGTGGTTTCTGTTTGGCGGGTATGCGCCGCGTATCTTTGATATCGGTGGTGCCATCGCGGGTGGCAGCAGTTTGCTGGCCTCAATGGTGGCGATGACCCTGTCAGTATGGCGTGCCCGTTCGTCCCGACATGTCACGACCTACGGTTCGGCACGCTGGGCCAGGGTACAGGATATTCGCCGGGCGGGGTTGTACCGGCCGTCGGGGCTGTTCCTCGGGCTGCATAACGGGCAATACCTGCGTCATGAAGGGCCTGAGCATGTGCTAGCGTTTGCCCCCACTCGTTCGGGGAAAGGCGTCGGGCTGGTGGTGCCCACACTGCTGAGCTGGTCAGCCTCCGTCGTGGTGCACGATATCAAAGGCGAGAACTGGCAACTGACGGCAGGCTGGCGCGCCCGCTTCAGCCACTGCCTGCTGTTTAA
Organism: Dickeya oryzae; assembly: GCF_020406815.2. Lineage (NCBI taxonomy): Bacteria > Pseudomonadati > Pseudomonadota > Gammaproteobacteria > Enterobacterales > Pectobacteriaceae > Dickeya > Dickeya oryzae. The sequence continues at coordinate 3,845,627 of NZ_CP162670.1, read as the reverse complement.
CCCGACCGACACCCGCTCAGCGGCTTACAATCCGTTGCTGGAGGTGCGGCGTGGTGCGCATGAAGTGCGCGACGTGCAGAATATCGCCGATATTCTGGTAGACCCGGAAGGGGCGCTGGAGCGGCGCAACCACTGGGAAAAAACCAGCCATGCGCTGCTGGTGGGGGCCATTCTGCATGTGCTTTATGCACAGGAAGATAAGACCCTGCGTGGTGTCGCCAATTTTCTCTCCGATCCGGACTGCCCGTTTGAAGTCACGCTGTATCGGATGATGACCACGGCACACCTGGGCGATGCGCCGCACCCGGTAATTGCCTCAGCGGCCCGCGAGGTCCTCAATAAATCTGACAACGAGCGCTCCGGCGTTTTGTCCACCGCCATGTCCTTTCTGGGGCTGTACCGCGACCCGACCGTGGCGGCGGTGACCTCGCGGTGTGACTGGCGCATCGCCGACCTGATCGCGGCCCGTCATCCGGTGTCGCTGTATCTGGTGGTGCCGCCATCGGATATCAGTCGTACCAAACCGTTGATTCGGTTGATCCTCAATCAGATTGGCCGTCGGTTGACGGAGTCGTTGGAAGACGCTGACGGTAGCACCCGGCGGCATACCTTGCTGCTGATGCTGGACGAGTTCCCGGCGCTGGGGAGGCTGGATTTTTTCGAATCGGCGCTGGCGTTTATGGCCGGTTACGGTCTGCGCGCATTTCTGATTGCCCAGTCGCTTAACCAGATTGACAAGGCCTACGGCCCGAACCACGCGATTCTGGACAACTGCCATGTGCGAGTGGCCTTTGCCACCAACGACGAGCGCACGGCTAAACGCATTTCCGACACGCTGGGCACCGCCACGGAGCTGCGCGCCCAGCGCAACTATGCCGGTCACCGGCTGGCCCCCTGGCTGGGGCACCTGATGATTGCGCGTCAGGAATCGGCCCGGCCATTACTGACACCTGGCGAGGTGATGCAGTTGCCCGCCAGTGACGCCATTGTGATGGTGGGCAGCCAGCCGCCGATCCGCGCCAGAAAGATGCGCTACTTCGCGGATGCCAACTTTCAGTCGCGTGTTCTCCCGCCGCCGTCGCTGACAGACGGTCATTACACCGATGTGCCTGAGCCCAGACCGGATGACTGGCGCGATCTGCGCCTTCCGACGGTGCCGGTGCCTCCTGGGATGACCGGACTGGCTGACGATGACAGGGAAGGGCACCCATCAGCCGGACAAGACGAGATCACTGTCCCCATGCCAGCGTCGGTGGCACCGGCCAGCGACCTGTCGTGGCTGTCGGATGACACGGTGAACCGGTTCCTTACACGATCCACGTCGGCCCCGGAAAGGGGGGAAGCACCATGAGTCAGTATCGCCTGAATCTATTTATCCCACCTGAACACGCCCGGCGGCTGGACGAGCTGGCGACCCGAAAAGGGGTCTCGAAATCCTCCATTGTCGCGGCTGCTCTGGCCGCCTGGCTGTCGCCGGATGCGGGAGGGCAACGGGACAGCCTCCTGAGCCGGCGACTGGATCAGCTGTCACGCCAGTTTGGGCGGCTGGAGCGCGATCAAACCATTCAGATTGAAACGCTGGCGTTGTTTATCCGCTACTACCTGACCGTCAGCCCGCCAGTGGCTGACGCCCATCAAGATGCCGCCAACGCACAGGGCCGTGCGCGTTTCGGGCAGTTTGTTGAGCAACTGGGCCGCCACTTGCTGCGCGGACACAGTCTGGTGCAAGACGTCTGTCGGGAACTTCAGCCCGACACGGCAGACGAGACGACGCAGGAGATGCCATGAGCAACATATCTGCGGACGATACGATGTGTGCATCCCGTACGCGCCACCGACATATGCTGTACAGCGCACTGGGGCCGCTGATTGCGGCAGCGCTGGACGATCCCGATGTGGTGGAGATCATGCTTAATCCAGACTGCACCTTGTGGGTGGATCGGTTGTCCACCGGACTGGCTCCGCTGGAGGGGGGGATGTCTGCTGCCGAGGGGGAACGCATCATCCGACTGGTGGCGGCCCATGTCGGTACCGAGGTGCATCGCCACCGGCCGCTGCTGACGGCGGAATTGCCGGAGACCGGTGAACGCTTTGAAGGCATACTGCCGCCGGCAGCGCCTGGACCGGCGTTCGCCTTGCGTAAGCGCGCCGTCGGCGTGATCCCGCTGGCGCGCTATGTCGCCGACGGGATGATGACCGCCGCGCAGGCCGGGGTGCTGCGTCAGGCGGTACGTGAGCGACAAAACATTCTGATTGCCGGGGGCACCAGTACCGGGAAAACCACACTTGCCAACGCTCTGCTGGCCGAGATTGCCGAGACCGGCGATCGGGTGCTAGTGCTGGAAGACACCGTGGAGCTGCAATGTGTGGCACGCGATCAGGTGCCCCTGCGTACCCGGCCGGGTGTGGTGAGCATGGCCGAACTGGTGCGTACCACGCTGCGGTTGCGCCCTGATCGCGTCATCGTCGGTGAAGTCCGTGGCGGCGAGGCGCTGGACCTGCTCAAGGTCTGGGGAACCGGTCACCCCGGCGGGATAGCCACCCTGCATGCGGGGTCTGCGCTGGGGGCATTGTTGCGGCTGGAACAACTGATCCTCGAAGTGGCGATCACCCCGCCCCGGGCGCTGATCGCTGACACCATCCACCTGATCGTACACCTGACCGGGCGTGGGCAGGCACGCCGTATCGCCTCGCTGGTCCGGGTGACCGGCTTTGACGGCACGCACTACCAGCTCAGTAACCTTAGTTCTCCCGGTCCTGCGATATCGACACCCTCACCCGGAGGCTCATCATGATGCTCCCGTTTACTCTTCGCTTTTCCGACTGCTGGCTCGTTCGACGTAGTCTGCCCGGAGCCGCACTGGCCGTCAGCCTGTTGTGGGGGCTGACGGCCTACGCCAGTGGCTCAAGTATGCCATGGGAGTCGCCGCTGCAGTCGATCCTGGAATCCATACAGGGGCCGGTGGCGCGCATTATCGCGGTCATCATCATTATCACCACCGGGCTGGCGCTGGCCTTTGGCGATACCTCGGGCGGATTTCGCAAGCTGATCCAGATCGTGTTTGGGCTGTCGATTGCCTTTGCCGCCTCATCGTTCTTTTTGTCGTTTTTCAGCTTTGCCGGCGGGGCGGTGGTATGAGTGACGAATACACGATGTTACCCGGTTTTGACGTACCGCTGCACCGCTCGCTGACTGAGCCGATCCTACTGGGGGGCGCACCGCGCACGGTGGCGATTGCCAATGGCACGCTGGCCGCCGCCGTCGGGCTGGGGTTACAGCTGTGGCTACCGGGGCTGGTGCTGTGGGTGGTTGGGCATACGCTGGCAGTATGGGGCGCGCGGGAGGATCCGCAGTTCATGACTGTGTTTGCCCGGCATATCCGCCACCCGTCGCTGCTGGATGTCTGAGGGGCGTACCATGCTGAATCTTGCCGAATACCGTCAGCGCCCAGCCTTACTGGCCGACTGGCTACCGTGGGCTGGGCTGGTGGCACCCGGTGTAGTGCTGAACAAGGACGGGTCGTTTCAGTGCACCGCCCGGTTTCGTGGGCCGGATCTGGACAGTGCCACCCCCGGCGAACTGATCGCCACAGCTGCCCGCCTGAATAACGCCCTGCGACGTCTCGGCAGCAACTGGGCGTTGTTTACCGACGCCGAAAGGCGACCTGCCGCCGCGTATCCGCTTCCCCGAGGCGCTCTCCTGGCTGGTGGACGAAGAGCGGCGTGCCGCGTTTCAGGTGGAGGGGGGCCATTTTGACAGCCTGTACCACCTCACCCTGTGGTATCTGCCGCCGGAGGACGCGCAGTCACGTACGGTGGCCTGGTTATACGAGAACACCCCGTCGGGGCGTGTGGACTGGCGGGAACGGCTCACGGCCTTTGTGGCGGAGACCGATCGCCTGTCTGACCTGATGACCGGCGTCATGCCAGAGCTCATCTGGCTGGATGACAGTCAGACGCTGACCTACCTGCATGGCACGGTATCGACTCGGCATTACCGGCTTAGCGTGCCGGCGGTGCCGTTCCATCTGGATGCCTTGCTGGCTGACAGCCCGATGATGGGCGGAATAGCACCGATGCTAGGCGACCAACACCTGCGGACGATCACGGTGCGGGGATTTCCGTCTTCCACCTGGCCGGGCATGTTGGACGACCTGAACCGGCTGGGGTTTGCCTACCGCTGGTCGGTGCGTTTTCTGTTCATGGACAAGGCGGAGGCGGAGAAAGCGCTGGCCCGCCTGCGCCGACAGTGGTTTGTGAAACGGAAAAACGTGGCGACGCTGCTGCGCGAAACCGTGTTCCAGCAGGAAAGTCCACTAGTGGATAACGATGCCGGCAACAAGGCGGCCGATGCCGATGCAGCGTTACAGGCGCTGGGCAGCGATCAGGCGGCGTTTGGTTACGTCACCACCACCGTGACCGTATTGGCCGATGAGGCGGAGGACGCGGAGGAAAAACGGCGCCAGACCGAGCAGGTGATTCAGGGGCGGGGCTTCGTGACCTGTCCGGAGCGGCTGAACGCGGTGGACGCCTGGTTGTCGTCGGTGCCCGGCCAGGTGTATGCCAATGTGCGCCAGCCGATCATTTCCACCCTCAATCTGGCGCACCTGATCCCGCTGTCGGCGGTCTGGGCCGGGCCGGAGAACAATGCTCACCTTGACGGGCCGCCACTTATCGTGACCCGGACCGATGGCGCCACGCCGTTTCGGCTGGTGACGCACATTGGCGACGTGGGGCATACGCTGGTGGTGGGGCCCACCGGGATGGGCAAATCGGTGCTGCTGGCCATGCTGGCGATGCAGTTTCGCCGCTATCCCGGCTCGCGTGTATTTCTTTTTGATGTTGGCCGCTCGTTGCGGGCCACTACGCTGGGGCTGGGGGGCGAGCATTATGATCTGGGGGCTGACGGGGCGATTGCGTTTCAGCCGCTGGCCCGGATCGATCAGGCGGGTTGGCGGCGCTGGGCGGCAGAATGGGTAGTGGGGCGCATCCGGCAGGAGGGCGTGAACGTGGTGCCGGAGGAGAAGGCCGCCATTTGGTCGGCGCTGGACAGCCTGGCAGGTGCACCGGTTGAACAGCGTACCCTGACCGGCCTGTCGGTCCTGTTGCAGTCGCTGGCGTTGCGTCAGGCACTGGCGCCGTATGTGCTGGGTGGGGCGTACGGCAACCTGCTGGATGCCGATCAGGAGCGGCTGGGCGACGCTGATGTGCAGTGCTTTGAAATGGAGGCGCTGATGCCCAGCAAGGCGGCGGTACTGGCGGTGCTGGAATACCTGTTCGCCCGGCTGGAAAACCGTTTTGACGGCGCGCCGACGCTGTTGATCCTGGATGAATCCTGGTTGTTTCTTGATGAACCGGTGTTTGCGGCGCGTATCCGGCAGTGGCTCAAGACACTGCGCAAGAAAAACGTCAGTGTGATATTCGCCACCCAATCGCTGGCGGATATCCAACGCTCTGCCTTGGCACCGGCCATCATCGAAAGTTGCCTCAGCCGGATTTTCCTGCCCAATCCACAGGCCAGCGAACCCCAGATCCGGGTCATCTATGAAGGGTTTGGTCTTAACGCCCGGCAGATAGCCATGCTGGCTGCCGCAGAGCCCAAACGGGATTACTACTACCAGTCCCGACAGGGCAACCGCCGGTTCGATCTCGATCTGGGGCCGGTGGCTCTGGCGTTTGCCGCGGCGGCCTCACCACAGAGTCAGCGCGATATAGAGCGCCTGCTGGCACAGGACCCTCGTCCAGATTTCACCAGCGCCTGGTTGCGTCACCAGGGGCTGGCGTGGGCGGCCGACCTGCTGCCGGGGTTTACTCCAGCGGCGCAGCCGATTTCCTCTCCACCGTGCAGGGGGACACCGTGATGAAAACTGTGTGGCTTGTCATCCTGCTGGCGTTGCTGCCGCTGCGTCCAGCGCAGGCACTGACGGTATTTGATCCTGCCAACTATGCGCAGAACACGCTGAGCGCTGCCCGGGCATTGGATCAGATCAACAATCAGGTCATCCAGTTGCAGAACGAGGCGCAGATGCTGATTTATCAGGCCCGCAACCTGACTCGTCTGCCATTCACGGTAACCGATCAACTGCGCACCACGCTGGCGGGCACAGACCGGTTGATTGCCCAGGCGCGTGGCCTGGCCTATGAGGTGCAGCGCATGGACTCGGATTTTGCGCGGCTGTACCCCGAACAGTATGCCACCACGGTGGGCCACGATCGCCTGTATCAGGATGCCGGTACGCGCTGGGTCAACACGCTGGCAGGCTTGCATACCGCTTTGCAGATGCAGGCACAGATGGTGCAGAGCCTGTCGGCGGACGAAAGCACGCTGTCCGCGCTGGTCGGGCAGAGTCAGGCGGCCACCGGTGCCCTGCAGGCCATGCAGGCGACAAACCAGTTGCTGGCGTTGCAGGCGAAACAAACGATGCAAGGCCAGCAGCTCCAGTTGACGCAGAACCGTGCGGTCGCGCTGGAGTTGGCGCGACAGGCTGCGGCGGTTGAACGCGGCCGGGAAATCACGCGACGTTTTCTGGGTACGGGAACCCCTTACACGCCGCAGCCAGTGCACTTTTACGGTAAGGACGGCGGTGAGTGATGGACGATGTGTCGGTGATTGACCGCTTCCTTGATACCTTTTCGACCTACATCGACTCTGGGTTTGGGTTGGTTCGCGGTGAAGTCTCCTTTCTGACCGCCACACTGGTGGCGATCGACATGACGCTGGCGGGGTTGTACTGGGCGCTGTCGCAGGCGGGCGGGCAGGGAGAGGATGTGATGGCACGGCTGATCCGCAAGGTGCTCTATGTCGGCGCGTTTGCTTACATACTCAACAACTTCAACGGGCTGTCGGGCATAGTGTTTCGCTCATTTGCCGGGTTGGGCCTGCAGGCCGGTGGCGCGGCGCTGAGTCTGGCTACGTTTCTGCAGCCCGGGCGGTTAGCTAAAACCGGTATAGATACGGCTGCCCCTCTGCTGCATCAAATCGACCGCCTGAGTGGTTTCCCAGATGTGTTCATCAATATTGTGCCCGTCACCGTCATGCTGCTGGCCTGGTTGGTGGTGGTACTGAGTTTCTTCGCGCTGGCGATACAACTGTTCGTCACGTTGGTGGAGTTCCGGCTGACCACACTGGCGGGGTTTGTGCTGGTGCCGTTCGCACTGTGGAACAAGACGGCGTTTCTGGCAGAGAAAGTGCTGGGCAATGTGGTGGCTTCCGGTGTGAAGGTGCTGGTACTGGCGGTGATCGTGGGGATCGGCACCGGTCTGTTCGGTTCGCTGGCCCTGAGTCCGGATGACCCCTCGTTAGATCAGGCGTTGGTCGCCATGCTGGCGTCACTTGCACTGTTGGCACTGGGGATTTTCGGTCCTGGCATTGCTACCGGGTTGGTGAGCGGTGCGCCGCAATTGGGAGCCGGAACGCTGGCTGGAACGGCGTTGGGAGTGGCCGGCGTCGCGGCGGGAACCAGCGCGCTGGCGGGGCGGATAGGCAGTGCGGTGGGAGCCGGGGCACGTCTGCTGCCGGTGGCGTTACGCGGGCCACAAGCCAATACGACCCCGTCTGCTACCGGACAACCGGGGCGGGAGGCCGGTTCATCCGGTTCGTCAGCCACGGCACAGCCGGACTGGGCGAAGCGGCTGTATCGCCGTCAGCAACTGGCGCAAGCGGCGGGCACGGTGGCGCATACGTTGCGCAGTGCAGAGCACGGTGGCAGCAGCGGCGGCCCGACTCTGCGTGAGTCCGACCGGGAAGGGGGCTGACCATGCGTTTTCGGCGACCGCAGGTGCACTATGGCGAAACACCATCCCCCGCCACACCGTATCAGGCAGCCGCCGAGGTGTGGGATACCCGCATCGGCACTGCTCGGGTGCAAGCCAGGAACTGGCGACTGATGGCCTTTGGCTGTCTGCTGCTGGCGTTGCTGATGGCGGTCGGTCTGATCTGGCGGGCGATGCAATCGGCCCTCGTCCCCTATGTGGTGGAGGTGGAAAAATCCGGCGAGGTGCGGGCGGTGGCCCCGGCGGTGACGACGTACCAGCCCAGCGAGGCACAAATCGCCTACCATCTGGCGCGTTTTATCACGCTGGTGCGTTCACTCTCGCTTGACCCGGTTGTGGTGCGGCAGAACTGGCTGGAGGCGTATGCCTATACCACCGATCAGGGTGCTGCGGTGCTCAACGCCTATGCCCGCGCCCAGGATCCCTTTAGCCGCATTGGTAACGAGTCTGTCACGGTGCAGATTGCCAGTGTGGTGCGCTCCAGCGATCGATCGTTTGAAGTGCGCTGGAGCGAACAACACTTTATCCACGGCACTCCGTCGGAGAGCGAACGCTGGACTGCCATGCTGACCGTTGTGCAACACACGCCGCGTACCGAGCAGCAGTTACGGTTGAACCCGTTGGGCATTTATATCAACGGGTTGTCGTGGAGTCGGGAACTGGCGATGCCGGAAGGCGGTCAGCCATGAGAACGTGGTGGTATTACGGTTCTGCCTGTTACTTGATACTGGCGCTGACAGGGTGTCGCGGTATGGGAAACCGGCCACCGGTTGTCGATCTGGATGAGCCTGTTCCGATGCCACCGGCCTCTATAGAGGTGGGGAAGGGGGAGAACGGAGCGCCCGGACGAATGGGGAGCGAACTGTCGGGTAGTAATAACTGGCGCGTTGCGGATAACAGCAACCTGTCGTCCTGGCGTTATAGCGAGGGGACAATGTATCGGCTTTATACGGCACCGGAGCGCGTCACCGTAATTGCCCTGCAACCGGGTGAAACACTGACAAATGTAGCGGCCGGTGATACGGCTCGCTGGATTGTCGGTGATACCACCAGCGGCTCGGGCAGCGAACAGCGCGTCAATATCATGGTCAAGCCGGTGCGGGCCGGGCTGAAAACCAATCTGGTGATCACCACCAGCCGGCGGGTTTACCTGCTGCTGATGACCTCCGGCGGGACGCGCTGGATGGCGACGGTGTCATGGCAGTACCCAGCCGATCCGGCGTCGATACCTTCACCAGCCACATCGCTCCGGTTACCGGGAAGCGCGCTGGCACCTGGCAGGCTCCACTTTCGTTACGCTATCAGCGGTGATCGCCCGCCGTGGTGCCCCCGACAGGTGTTTGATGACGGGGAAAAGGTCTATATCCGGTTTCCGGCCGGTATCGCGCAGGGTGAACTGCCACCGCTGTTCGTCATCGGTCTACAGGGGGACGGACAACTGGTGAATTACCGGTTCCAGCCGCCGTACTACGTGGTGGACCGGTTGTTCGGGGCGGCCGAGCTGCGACTGGGCAATGGCAGTGCCCAGGTGGTGCGCATTACGCGTATCGATGGACGGAGCCCGTGAATATGCAACCGGAATCACAGGCGGATAGCACGCCAGCACCGTCAGAGAAAGTGGCCCCCGAGACACTGGCGCTGCGCAGCAGGCCACGCCCGGTGACCCGGCTGAATCGGCGATCGCTGTTCATCCTGACTGGCGGTTTGGCGCTGGCGGTGCTGGCAGCGACGCTGTGGGCATTACAGCGCCCGAGGCCGCATGATAACGGTGAACTGGCTGAACGTTATAACGTCGAGCGGGTGGCGAAAACCGAAGCACTAAGCCGGCTACCGGCGGATTACACCCGGTTGCCGACGAAACCTGCGGAGGTGGCACCTGTATTGGGGCCGCCGCTGCCGGGGGATATGGGACCGCCCATGATCCGCGCCGCTAAGGCGGCCACACCATCCGGGCCAGATGCCTATGAATCGGCGAGTCAGGCACACCTGAAAGAAGCTGAAGACGCTGCCGCCTCGCCGGTGTTCTTTCGTCGTGGCAGCCAGCCGGTACCACCGCTGGCGTCCACCAGCCCATCTCCAGCCCCGATTGCGGCTGACCCTATGGCAGAACAGGGGGCGGTTTCCGGTATCCGGCAGGATCAGAAAGAGGCGTTCCTGCTCGGTGACATGACTGATACCCGAAATCACGGCGATCTGCGGCTACCGGCTTCGCCTTATCAGGTGATGGCGGGAACTGTGATTGCCGGGGCGCTGGTGACCGGTATTCGTTCCGACCTGCCGGGACCGGTGATCGCCACCGTCACCGAACCGGTCTACGACAGCGCGACCGGACATTATCTGCTAATCCCACAAGGCTCGCGCTTGCTGGGGAAATACAACAGCCAGGTCAGCTATGGGCAAAGCCGGGTTCAGGTGGTCTGGAACCGCATTATCCTGCCGGATACGTCATCGCTGACGCTGGATAATCTGGCCGGTGCCGACCCGGCCGGTTACATCGGGCTGGAAGATCAGGTGGACTGGCATTGGGATCGTGTGATTGCCGGTGCAGCAATGACTACACTATTGGGGGTGGGAGCTGAACTCGCTGCCCCGGAGAACCGACAGCATGGCGATCGTATTATCCTTGCCGGACGTGACAGTTTGCAGGATTCGGTCAGTCAGGTGGGACAAGAGCTCACCCGGCGTAACCTCGATATTCAGCCGACACTGACCGAACGGCCAGGTCTGCCGGTTCGTATCATCGTCAACAGGGATTTGGTGTTAAGGCCGTATCAACCACTGTTTTTTAATCAGGGGAGTGCGCGCTGAATGGGTATGGACGAGAGGAACGAAGCAGGGGGCCTGAATGGGCGTTTATCTGGAACGGTAGCGTGCCGACACATCCCGGGCGGTATGCAATAGTCGCAAGATATGTACGTCGCCGCTGTGGCGTTTCAGCGCATAGACCAAAATAAACGGCAGCCGGGCCAGCACCAGTTTACGCCGTTCTCCCGACTTTCCTATGCTGACGCCCGCTTCCGGGGTGGTTTCCAGCAACGCCACTGCGGCGGCGAATTTGTCATCGGTGGCATTGGCGACCTCCAGTCCCGCGTTCAGGTACAGGTAACGGTAAATGTCTTCGCGGTCAGCGATAGCTTGCCTTTCCCAGCGAACCGTTGCCGTCACAGTTCCCCCCGGGCGGCTTGCGCTTTCAGCGCTGCCATACGTTGACTGGCCTCATCATTGCTGATGAACTGGACCTCACCGGCATCGTAACGGGCGAAAGCTTCCTGAATTTTCGCTTCCAGCCATTCATCACCAGTATGGCGCTGGTACTGCCGCTCTTCCTCGGCCAGTTCTTCCGCACGCTGGCGCATCAGTTCGGTAAGACTGACCTGCTGACGTTCAGCAGCCTTCATAGCCAGACGTTTGGTTTCCTCGTCAATTCTGAAGTGTATTGTCCCCATGACCGCCTCCGATAGATTGCATGTGTTGTCACATGTGGTGTCATTTTATCCAATCTCGTCAGTTTTTGCTGCTTTTTTGAAGGGAGAATCGGCTTACCGTGTAACGTTGTTCTCAGGATACAGTGGCGGTTCTGTTGTAGAGGTCAACATGATGCATTTGGAACGGAGAATTTGAAGGTAAGCAAACCGATATTACTAATTGACGGTTGTATCTAATCCTGAGGGCAGGTCATCTTGTAATCAATCCCTAGACATCCCCAACATGCACTTTAAAATAAGTATCTATTAAGTCCGAAATTCTAAAAAAACAATGCAACCAATCCAGTTCGACCTCCACAAACTTGGATGGAAGGCTTTCGAGGATCTCGTATCATGTATATTGAAAGAGACCTTTGGGCAGACATTTCAAGTATTCTCTGACGGCGTTGATGGTGGCCGCGATGGGGCTTTCTATGGCACTTGGTCTGGAACTGGTTTCGGCGATGACAGCAGCAGTAGTTTTACTACTCAATGTAAACATTCCAGCAAACAAGATATGAAGCTTTCAAAGGGAGTTATTAGTGGTGAACTTCCAAAGATTGAGCGGCTGGTGAGGAAAGGGCTAGCCGATGTATACCTTCTCTTCACTAATTGTTCAGTTTCCGCCGAAACAGCCGCCGTTATGGAAGAGGAAATGCGGAAGGCTGGTGCAAAGTTCGCAAAGATTTATGGTGCCGAATGGATAAACCACAGCATATCCTTACACCCAAGTCTTAGGCGTATGGTACCCCGAATATATGGTCTTGGGGACCTTTCCCAGATAATTACAAATCAGGCATTCCGGCAAGCGAAAAGTGTGCTCGATTCGATTGCTCCCGATCTTGCATGCTTCGTCCCTACAGAGGCATACCGTCGTTGTGCACACGCTCTTAGGGATCACGGATTCGTCATGCTTATAGGTGAACCGGCAAGCGGTAAAACTATGATAGCTAATTTGTTGGCGCTCTCGGCGGCTGATGAGTGGGGGTTGCAGACGCTGATTTTAAGTTCGCCGGAAGACTTGGATAGGCAATGGAACCCAGACGATCCAGGACAATTCTTTTGGGTTGACGATGCTTTTGGATCTAATCATTGCGACTTTAACCGAGTCCAGGAGTGGAATCAAAGGCTTCCTAAGTTGAAAGCCGCTATACATAAGGGGGCGCGAGTGATTTTCACTTCGCGTAGCTATATCTTCCGTACAGCTCAGAATCGCTTAAATGCAAATAAGTTCGAGTTATTCAAAGATAGTCGAGTCACAATTGAAGTTGAAAAACTCTCCGAACCTGAAAAAGCCATGATCCTGTACAACCACTTGAAGCTTGGGAAACAGACTAAGGCATTTCGAAGGGCGATAAAAAATTTCCTACCGACAGTAGTTTCAGTGCCAAAATTTCTTCCGGAAATTGCCCGGAGATTCGCCAACCCGCAGTTCACAAAAAAGCCCGTGCTTAGCGAAGCAGCCGTAGTTGATTTTTTCTCCAACCCCACCGGGATTATGGCAGATATTATAGGTGGACTCGCACCTGCCGAAAGAGCTGCCTTAGCTCTTGTATTTGCAAACGGAGGGGAATTACCAATTCCGCTTCGGTTAGAAAATCCTCAGACAACCAATATCATCACGTCCATGCAATCAAATTTTGGCGACGTAAAAGCTGCATTGTCAACATTAGATGATTCACTTATCAGAATTAGCAAAACACAAGATGAACATTACTGGACATTCCGCCACCCAACCATTCGCGATGCTTTCGCGACCGATGTTTCAGGTAATCCAGAACTCATAGAAATCTATCTTTCCGGAGTTACAAAGGAAAGATTAATTGAGGAAATCAGTTGTGGGGATATGGGAATTGAGGGGATAAAACTGGTTGTGCCACGCAGTATGTTTAACAGAGTTTTGGACATCATCACTCCTGGGGACAACAGACTCCCCATCAGTAGGCCAATACTCTCATTTTTGGCAAGCAGGTGTTCACCTCAATTCTTGGGACTTTTTTTTAATAGCGACAAAACGAAAGCTGATTTGCTTGATTTAATAAACTCTGCGAGAAGGTACGACCATAGCCTGACAATACTGGGCAAGCTGAATGTAAATGGTTTGCTCGGTGATGAGCTTAGAAAAAAAGTACTGGACAAACTGAGTTTCCTTGCAGCAATAAGCCATTCAGATTGTTTCATTGACGCCGATTTTGTCGGAGTTTTACTCTCACAAGAAGAGAATGACACTAGACTTTCAGTCCAAAAAGTCAAATTTTACACTAACATGAACGAAATAATTCAAGATATAGAGGACTCTTGGGACACAGACGATGATGTAGATGAAGCATTCTACGATGTCACACACCTTTTGGAGCGATTTCGTGACGAGAACAATGAGCTTTGCAATGAGGATTTCTATGATGAAGATGAATGGCAAAAATCTGAACAGTTCATTCGTGAAATCGAAGCTAAGAAAGATAGGCTGAAGCAGAAGCAATCCGAGGCAGTGGATTACGACGAACTAGAAACAGAAGAAGCCCTGAATATAAATTTGCCATTAGGGCGGAGTATTTTCGATGATGTTGATGAGTAAGCTCTTGGCTGGATTATTAGTAATGACTGAGGCCTATAATGGATTGGGAAACATTTAAACTCTCTCTTGCACAGCGAGATCTTACGGGTCTGGATTCAGAATTTACTTTTTCAACAAAGCGTTTGGTTTCTCTTTTTAAAGCGGATGGAGCCCATCTTAATAAATGGTGGGTTATGACCCCAGTAGAGTGGGTTTGTCCCTGCTGTAGAAGGAAAAAATCAGAAATCGTAAGGCTAAATAAAAATAATTTTTTAAGCTGCCAACTACATGAACATCATGATCATATGAAAGAGGTCGTAAAGTCTCTTTTCGAGGAATTTTCGACAAAGAAGAAAGTTATCGTTGCAGATGCTCTTTCTGAACGATTTGCCATAAAGACAGCATTTTCATTATCAGCCTATGACAATACGGTTATATGTTCTGATTGCAACAAAGCCGATGCTGATGCCAAACGCTTAGTTAAATGTCATAAGTTTTTTTCATTTTCACCGAAGGAGATTTCGGAGTTCATTTATGTTACGAGTAATCGCGAGCATCAGATAAATATTGAAGCTGCGAAAAAAGTTTGGGCAAGAGCAGAGCCTGTATTTAAAATTCGCTTGGATCTGGCTGAAAAATTTGCAATTATCGCAGCCGAAAAGCAGGACTGGTATCAACCCTCAGAGAAAACGGCTAAACAGATAGAAACGTCAGCTAAGTATTTCTTTAGAATTAACGGGCTGTTAGAGTTTGACCAGTATTGGCCTGAAAGTTTGTTGTATAACACTGAAGTTTTCAAGGGGGCAGTCAACTCTTGGAGAATGAAAATTAATCCTATTGCTAAAAACAAACCAACTTCAAATGAAGTGGCTCATCTATCGTCTACCAGAGGAAAGTACTGGAATAGATACGATGAGATTTGGATGTGCCCTTGCTGTAAACGAGTAAAGTACCAGTGCGTCAGAGCATCCAAAAAGAATCCGTGGGTGCTGGAAATAAAGAAAGTACCTTTATTTAATCCAGATAAAAACAATATAGACTATGAGGATATGGCAATGTGCGCAGACTGTGTCGATACAGCGATAAATTTAGGTCGTGAAGTTTTAAGTATGGCTAATTTAAATTCAATCTTTCCAAGTTCAGTTATTACTCTGGAGGAGTTGACGTCTGTGATAATTCCACGTCCACACTCTATGCATGCTTTTAAAAATAGTTTAATAGATAAAATTTTGCCATTAATTATCAATAGATATACTGATTTTATTAAGAATGGTTAAGATAAATTTAAACATGATTCTAACAACATAAGTGTAAGCTGGGAGAGTAATTTAAGGGTGTTCCTCCTAAATAAAAGCAAGGCCTTCCCACGTTGAGATGGCCAATTCAAACTATTATTTCCGGCTACAGCCGAAGTTCCTTTCACCATTTTCGTAAATTTTGCTTTCAAGCTTGGTCAGGTAATCCAAACGAACAAACAGCATGCCATAGTTATAGATATAATCAGGTGATTGAGTATCCAGAACATATTTGCAGGTCTCGGAAAAATGGACCAGTGCTCTTACCCAGCAATAGTGGACACGTGACTAAGTGAGTAAACTCTAAACCAGAGGTGATTACTCATGAAAAAACCAGTATCAACCAATAAAAGGCCCCGTAAACAGCATGCGCCAGAATTTCGTGAGGAAGCCCTGAAAAAAGCTGTACATATTTGGTGTCGCTGTTGCTGTAAATAATCTCAACTGAATAATAGAAATATAAATGCTTCCAGATTTTATTGTTAGATTTTTACCACCTCCATAAGAGGTGGTGGCTGTTTATGCTTTTTCTATAATTGCATTGGATATGTTGAAATTATTCAGAATATTCATTATACGCTTAGACACGGCTAATCGTTGGTCGTCTGATAAAAAGATATCTTTACCACTACTAAATTTCATCCAATAAAAATTAGGTAGTTCTTTCCCCGGGTAGAGTTCAATGAATTCATCAGACTGTGTCACATTGATTTTTTCAAAAAAAACACACTCTTGAGTTATATCTTTCAATTCATTGAATAAACGCTCTGATACAATAAAGCATGGGTAACATTCAAGTAGATCATCGCCAAGCCACCCCGAAAAGCAAAGCTCCAATTTTTTCACCAAAGGAGGGTGAACACTGGTATCCATATCTGTCCCATCACCGAGCTCGCCAGCGACTTCAGGTTCAATGTAATAAATTTCTGACATAAATTTACCTTATCGATGGATTAAAGAGGTTACCGAGCATATTATCTATCTCTGTAGCCTTGTTTAATAAGTCTTCACGACTGGGAGAAGCATTCGCTTTATAAAATCTATTCCACTCCATCCTAATTTTACTTAAATGAACGTCAGAGTTAATTTCCTTAGGAATCCCCCTTAAATTAGGCAATGAGTGCATTTCAGATGTACTAAATAGTCCAGGGTAACGCTTTAACACCTGCTGCTCCACTGCATGATGGACAATGACCTTTCCTTGCAAAGTTGGATGTGCAGCAAAAAAGGTTCCTTTATAATCATTGCTTAGAGAAGAACCAACTCTGGCTTTACTTGGAAACTTTGAGGCGGCTCTCGCAGCTTTGCTAGACGCAATATTATCCAGAACTCGTTGCCTGATTACCGGACAACCTGCCAGCCCCAAAGAGTCAACCCACGTATTAGGATTCGGCACATACCCGTAGCTGCTTTCTCCACCCGCTATCCCTATCGGGTCTGGCGAGACATAACACCCACCGGCCGGGTCGTAGTACCGAAAGCGGTTATAGCACAGCCCGCTTTCGCTGTCACGGAGCTGCCCGGCGAAGGCCAGGCCGGGGTCCGGACTTTCCGATTTTTCTGCCTGACGCTGGCCCCACAGCGTGGCTTTCGGGGCCTGCCAGCGCAGGGTGCCGTCCGGCGTGAACAGCGCCTGCGGGGTACCGTTCTGGCTGCTGGTGACAAAATCCGTTTCCCAGTCGCCGCCGGTGTGCTGGCGCTGCTGGACCACCAGCTCCCAGCCGTTGTAGACCCAGTGGCGGCGGGCTACCAACTGGCCGTGGCGGTAGTGGCGGATTTCCGCTATCTGGTCGCCATCCCACTGGTAGCGAATTTCTTCGGCTTTCTGGTCGCAGCGTTTGCCCACCCGGCGGCCGAACGGGTCGTAACGGTACAGCCAGCGCTCGCCGCTCGGGGTATCCACCACCCGCAGCTGGTTGCGACTGTCCCAGCGGTACTGCCACACCTGCGGGCGGTAGCCCGGCTGCACCACCTGTTTACGGATAAGCCGCCCGGCCCTGTCGTACTGGTAATGGGTGTCATCGTGCTGAACCAGTCGGCCAGACTGCCACTCGGTAAGCCGCCCCGCCTCCTGCGGCAGACCGGTGCGGGTGTAGTGGAAGCGGGCGAGGGTGTCCACCGGTTTGCCCGCACCGCCGCTCAGCACTGCCTGCACCCGGCCGGTGGCGTCCAGACGATAACCTTCGGCGTCGCGGTTGTGACGCACCCCGGTCAGGTTACCGGCACCGTCGTAGCGGTATTCCCGCGTCTGTGCTGCCAGCAGGTGGCCGTCGTGCTGTGCGCCGCTCATCTCCCGCGTCAGCCAGCCCATCACGTCGTATTCCCGCTGCTGGACAAAGCCGCTGCCGCCGCGACGGTGTGACTCGCGGCCCGCTGCATCCTGGGTCAGGGTCAGGTCGGCACCGTCCGGCAACTGCACCTGCCGCAGCTCGCCGGTGCGGGTGTAATGGAACAGACTGGTGAGCGGCGCGAGGGTGCCGGTGGTGTCCCCGGCGTCGCCGTCCCAGGTCAGGGTGCGGGTGACGGTGCGGGCCGCGTCATCGTACTGGCGGGTGAGCAGCGTGCCGTTGTGCCATTCACGCACCACCCGGTCGCGCAGGTCGTAGTCCAGTTGCACATGGGCGGTGGCTGACGAGACCTCGGTCAGGCGGCCCACCGCATCGTACCGGTAGTGCAGGGTGTCGTCCGGCGCGGTTTCACGCAACAGCAGGCCGCGGGCGTCGTAGAGGAAGTGGCGGGTGTCGCCTTCGCCGTTGCGCACGCTGATGCACAGGCCGTCCTCGTCGTAGCCGTAGTGGGTCTCGGTGCCGGTCATGTCACGCTCGCGGATGACCCGCCCGTCGGCATCCAGCCACCACTGCCAGCGGCTGCCGTCCGGGGCAATAACCGTTGTCAGTTGCTGGCTCTCTTTATCGTACGCGTAGTGCCAGGTGCGGCCTTCGGCGTCGGTGCGTGCGGTCAGCAGGTCGAACGGCCCGAAGCTCTGACGCCACAACGCGCCGTTACCGTCCACGTAGCTCAGCAGGTTGTTATGGCGGTCGTACTGGCGCTGCTCTTCCTTGTCATCCGGGCGTATCAGCTGCTCCGGCAGCGTCCAGCTGGCCCGGCGGTAACCGAGCCGGAAACGGGCACCGTCCGCCCGTTGCCACTGCACCACCCGGTCCTGCCCGTCGTAGCGTAACTGCTGGGTACGGCTCTCGGCGTCAGTGGCACTCAGCAGCCGCTGGCGGTGGTCGTACTGTAACCGGGCCTGCACCTCACCGGCGGCGTCGCTGACCTGGGTCAGCAGGCCGTAGCGGTTCCAGGTGAATCGCACTTCACTGGCGTCCGGCCCGGTGAGCCGCTCCGGGTTGCCTTCGGCGTCATACGCCCAGCCCCACTCGCGTCCCAGCGGGTCGGTGACGCCGCACAGCCGCAACGCGTCGTCATAATCGTACTGCCACTGATGGCCGCTGGCGTCGGTAAAGGTGCTGACCCGCCCGGTATCGTCCAGATAGCCGAATTCGACCACCCGCCCGGCGGGCGAGATTTCCCGCAGCAGGTTGCCAACCTCGTCGTAGTCGTAGCGGGTGACGTGACCGAGCGGGGATGTTTCCCAGCTCATCAGGTGCAGGTCGTTAAAACCAAATTCGCTGCGCTGGCCGAGGCCGTCGGTCATTACCACCCGGTCGGGCAGGTAGTCGAAGCGGGCGGTCAGAAAACCGTCGGCGCAGGTGGTGTAGACGCAGCGCCCCTGTGCGTCGTATTCGTAGCGCGCCCAGGTCTGGTCGTTATCGTGCCAGCGGGTCAGCCGATGGGCCGCGTCGTACTCGTAGTAGAGGTGATAGGCGTGGGTGGCGTCCGCTTCCACCAGTCGGCCCTGTTCGTCCTGGCGGTACACGGCCAGCAACGTTTTCTGGCCGCCATCGATGCGTTGTATCTGGTGCAGGAATTCGCCCCGCCACACCAGCAGCAGGGTGACGCCGTCGCTGTGGCGCACCTGGCGCAGGTAGCCTTTCGGGTCGCGCACCAGCTCGATGCGGTTGTCGTGGGTATCGTGAATGGCCGACAGCAACCGGCGCTCGCCCTGCACCACGCTAAAGTCGCGCCAGGTCTGCTGGTCGCGGTGCCACAGGCTGAAACCCTCGCCCCGGCGGTGCAGGGTAAATTCAGGGTAGTGCGGGCAGTACACCGCCTGTACGTCCTGATGGAAGGTAAAATCGATGTCGTAGCCCTGTGCCAGCGTGATGACCACGTGGGTGTTGAGGCCGTCGCGCGTTACCGTCGCCACCTCGCTCCAGCTGTCGTGCCAGCCGCGGCCCAGCAGCCCGACATGTACCGAGGCGGAGCGGTAGGTGCGTTCGAACACCAGCGGCAGCGTCTGGCCCAGCGCGATATCGGTACGGGATTCAATCACCTCGCCGCTGGCGATATAAACCGGGTCTTTGAGGAAACCGCGCACCGCTTCCGTGACACGCGACAATCCCTTGTTGTTGCGAAATCCCTCACTGGCACATTTAACGGCGCTTTTCAGTCCTTTTAGCGTTTTCAGCGCCCCGACACGCATCCCTTTTAGAACCCACATCGGCCCACGGGTGAACAGTTTCCCCAGCCCCTTGAACATGCCGCGGCTGGGTGGCACCAGAAACTCCACCGCAATCAGCAGCGCTCGTTGCAGCGCGGTAAACTCTTCGGCAATCTCCAGATAGGTGCCCTGCCCGGAGCCGAAAAATACCGTCGAGGCGCCTTCCTTGATAGTGGCGCCACAGACGGTTTTATCGTCGATACGGGCGGCCGGTGCGTCATTCACAAATACCGACTCGCTGCCCTGGGCAATCAGTTGCGGACTGTTGTGCTTGGTGCAGGCGACGGTATCTTTCGTGGCGCGGGCCACCGGCTGCTTTTCGACAAACACGTTACCCGAGCCGGACGCCACCGGCCCGAAGGCCGGTGATGCACTGTCCACCATCGCCGACACCTTGCTGGACACCGCGTCTATCAGCCCACCCAGCAGGCTGACCGCACCAAATCCGGCGGCCAGTTTTACCGCCCCCACCACCAGCGCCGCACCCATCCCGCCAGTCCCCACCACGGCGACGGCGATAGCGCCCGCCACGGCCGCGGCGGCGGTAAATACGGCGGCCGCCACCAGCGCCCCGGCCACGGCACCGGCCAGTGCACCCAGGAAACTCTTGTGTTTGATGGTCTTGCCCGGCGACGTTGGCGGTTTACCCTGACAGGGTTGTGGCCGGTCGGCGGGCGGGTTGGGACGGTTTCCGGCATGCATGGCCCCCACCCGGGCCACCCGGCTCAGAATATCGTTGAGCATCGTGACTCCCTTCAGGACGCGGCTTTAAATGTCTCGATGACCGCCAGCAACGCGGTTTTTTGTTCGTCCTGCAGTTCACCGGCGGCGGTAACGGTAAAGGTCAGCAGCAGCTCGCCGCGTACCTGCATCACCACCACCTGATGCATCGGACCTTCCGGCGAGCGCCAGGTATATTCCAGCCCGCGTGCGGGTTGACCATCCAGCACCAGTTCCCAGGCGGCACGCTCCTGATAGCCCTTCAGGTGGGCGGAAAACTGTGACAGCGTCTGTTCATAGACGGTGTCCGGCGACAGGCCGAATTCAATCGGTGTGCGGTTGACCACCAGATTGGCGGTATCGCCCGGCAGCACAAACACGTGCAGCGACTCGTCGCGCCAGCCCGTCGGAATAGCCAGGGTGCCTTCGTTCATCTGATACATGCGTGCTGCTCCCTCAGTTCAAATCGATACGGGTGCCGTTCAGCACCAGTCCTTTACCGGTAATGGAAATGTTGCCTTCGCTGTCAATGGCGATGAAGCCACCCGCGGTGGCAATCAGGATGTCGCCGCTCTGGGACTGGATGGCGATATTTTTTTTCACCTGCAGCGACTCGTTGTCGTCAACGGTGGTGTTACGGTTTTTGGTGACGGCGACGGTCTGCTCGCCCTGAATTTCGGTGACCTGATTTTCCTTCACCGACACCGTCTGGTTGTGCTGCACCATCACGGTCTGGTCGCCGCCGACATTCTCGGTATGACTGGCATTCACCGCCGTGCTGCGGTTATTCAGCACCACGGTGTTCATGTCCTTCTGGGCGTGGATAAACACCTCTTCCTGCCCTGCCTGGTCTTCAAAGCGCAGTTCGTTGAATCCGGCCCCTTTATGGGTACTGGTGCGCAGCGAGGTGCGGGTTTTGTTGGCCGGAAGCGGATACGGCGAGGGGTTGGTGGCGTGAAAGGTGCGGCCGGTGATAATCGGCTGGTCCGGGTCGCCTTCCAGAAAGCTCACCACCACCTCGTGGCCGATGCGCGGAATGGCAATCAGGCCGTACTGGCCACCGGCCCAGCCCTGGCTGACCCTCACCCAGCAGGAGCTCTGGTCGTCGCTGGCACCGTAGCGGTCCCACGGGAACTGCAGCTTCACCCGGCCAAACTCGTCACAGTAAATTTCTTCGCCCGCCGGACCCACCACGGTGGCAATCTGCGGGCCGTCCACCATCGGCTTGTACGGCATGGCCGCCCGCCAGGTGGTGGTGGCTTTCACCACCTCGAAACTGTTGCTGAGGGTGGTCGGCTCGCCGCCGCTCTCTTCCTCCAGCGCCTGCGGCTGCTGGCCGCTGTGGGTCACCGCCACCACCTGCCAGGCCAGGTTGAATGCCGGGTTCGGGTGCTCGGTCAGGGTAAAGGTGCCACCCGGCCTCAGTTCGGCGGCATTCGACTCGCCCACACCGGTTATCGCATCCGCACGCAGCGCATCCAGCCGGTAGCCGGTAAACGCCTTGCCGCTCGGGTCCTGCTTGAAGCGGCCGGGGTAATCAAAGTGCTGGTAGGATTCGCGCTGATGGTCCAGCTCGCTGCTCATCCTGTTGTGCAGCAGCCCGTAGGCAGGGGTCTTGAAGCTGTAATCCTTCAGCGCCACCTCAGCGGTGCTCACCGCCTCGGCATAACGGAAACGGCGCACATACGCCCCTTCGCTCAGCCCCTGTGTAGCGAGATTGAAGAACAGTTCCGGGCCTTTGCCGAGCGCACCGGCATCGTCAGCGAACACCACCCGGTGCTTGCCAGCCTCAAATTCGTGGTAGTAGAACATCCCTTCTTCTGCGGCCAGCCGGTGGATGAACGCCAGGTCGCTTTCGCGGTACTGCACGCAGTACTCGCGCACCGCGTGGTCGTGGCGCAGGGCGAAGGCATAATCGGTAATCCCGGCTTCTTCCAGCAGGGTACTGATGATGGTGTCCGGCTTCTGGGTCTGGAAGATGCGGGCGTTGGTACGCAGACCGAGCCGCCACAGCGCCGGGCGCACTTCTGCCTGATAGCGGGTGCGGCGAAAACCGGTATCGCCCTGGGCAAAGCGGCTGACGATACCGCTGACCCGGCGCTGCAGTTCGCCTTCGTACCACACCAGCAGCTCGCACGGCTGGTCCAGCACCGCGCCGAAATCGATGCCGGGCTGGCTGCTGGCCAGATTGAGCGACAGCGCAAACGGCTGGTTCAGCGCCTCGCTCAGTTCAAAATCCACCACCGCGAAGGTGGTGTCCGGCAACGCGCCGACCTTCACGGTAAACTGCAATCCGGTACTGTTGGCCACCTGGCTTTCTCCTTATTCCTTGTCTGCGTCCGCACTCAGCGATGACCCCTTTCATCGCTCAGGGCAGGCTGAAAACGACAACACCCGGACCGGAGTCCGGGTGACGGCGTGATTACGCTTCGATAGGCGCGCGCCAGTCGTCAGAGCCGGAGGTCCCGGCCACGGTGTGCTCCCAGTCCACCTTGCGGTAAGCCAGTGACACTTCAATCAGCTGGGTGTAGTCCTGCTTGGACGGGTCCTGGCAGTGCGGCATCTGGTTGTTGATGTCGACGATGGTGGCGTCGGTCAGGGTGGTGGTGAAGAAATGCTCCTGCTTGCCTTCGACAGAGGTGCGGAACCACTTCAGGGTCACGGTCGGCAGCATTTCGCCGGAGGCCAGCGCGTTATACAGCAGCGGCACGGCCTTGTTCAGGGCGACGGTAAACTTGAACGGCTTGTGCACGCGCTGACCGGCTGGCTGACCGGACTGCGGGTCGGTCGGTACGGTGACGATGTGTTTGAATTCCTGCACCAGCATCTCGTCTTCGTGGCCCTGCACGTAGATGTTGCCGACGGAGTCGGAGGTGAAGGCACCGGCGGTGATATTGCCCTGCGTTTTACCTTCGATGCTGATATAGCATGGAGTTGGCATAGTCTTGCTCCTTGTTGTTGA
The DNA here is from genome assembly GCF_020406815.2 of Dickeya oryzae. Taxonomy (NCBI): domain Bacteria; kingdom Pseudomonadati; phylum Pseudomonadota; class Gammaproteobacteria; order Enterobacterales; family Pectobacteriaceae; genus Dickeya; species Dickeya oryzae. Next base: position 3,822,295 of record NZ_CP162670.1, on the reverse strand, counting down.
ACGGTTAGTGTGACTTCACCGTTTACAAAGCAATGACTGTGCCAGTTTTTATTGTATTGTTTTTAAAGGGAAAAATAATATCGCCATTTTCCCTAAGTCAAATTTGAGCAAAAAGTTGCGCAGACCTCCCGAAAAAACGGCATCCATTGCGCAAACAGGGATTTATGCTGGAAAGTGAGCAAGAAGTTGCGCAGATTTTGCATTTATTCTGTTTGTGGTTGTTTTGTGAGCATCTGACGCCTGTTTTTATGTGACAACTATCACATAATGTGTTCTGTGCGATCGCTGGAGTCTGGCAGAGGAATGTGCGTCAGGAAGCGCGATAAACAGGAAACAAGTACATCTACTTCACTCTATTCGCGGTTGTCTGGTTTTGGTGAAGCTTTGCTGTTGAGGAAAGGCGTTCAGATCCGCCATCCGCACTATTGAGATAATACCGAGAGAGGAACATCAGGATTCCAGCGTGTTTGCAGTACATTGTCACACGGTATATATCCTGCCAATCGATAGAGAAAGGTATTCCGGCATGGGAAAAAGCAGCACTCGATTCGGGTAAGGATAGCAGTGCAGGATTTCTTATTTCATTTTCTTACAAACAGAAAACCCCTGATTGCGACTCAGGGGTTGTCGGGATAGACGTGAAATGCACGTGCAGTTCACGTGCATAATCTAGTCCTTTTATAGTCCAGTCACTGTCAGGCCTGTGTCTTTAATTGGTTGTATTTAAAGATGTTGTCCTGCTGCTGTCCTATCAAATTTGGTGGAGCTGGGGGGAGTTGAACCCCCGTCCGAAATTCCTACACCGTCGGTACTACATGCTTAGTCTGGTCTTTACATTCGCTTGCCAGCTGCGGACAGACACGCCACTAACAAACTAGCCTGATTGGATTTAACGCTTCAACCCCAGGCAGGGCATCCACGCGATCTCTTTTAGGTTTGACCTCTCTTGATCCCCGTCCTAAGAGCGGAGGCTAGGGAGAGAGGGCTGTAAGCAGGTTATTAAGCTGCTACGGCGTAAGTTTCGTCGTTTGCGACTATTTTTTTGCGGCTTTTTACGAGGCCAACCGCCCCTCGGCATGCACCTTGGGTTTCGCGAATCCCGTCGAATCCAGAATCAGCCCCAAGATATTTCACTATTATAACAGAAAGATGGGTAGCGACGCTAGCAGCCGTTAACGGGCCGCGTTTTTCATGATGCGGGCTTTATCCAGCTTCCATTCGCGCTCTTTGATGTCGTCGCGCTTATCGTGCTCTTTCTTACCTTTGGCAACGCCAATCTTGACCTTGCACCAGGCGTTTTTCCAGTACAGTGACAGCGCGACTACCGTGTAGCCTTCGCGGTTGACGCGACCGTAGAGCGAATCCAGCTCGCGCTGGTTTAGCAGCAGCTTGCGGGTTCGGGTCGGGTCACACACCACATGGCTGGAAGCGCCGTGCAGCGGGGTGAAAGTGGCACCAAACAGGTAGGCTTCGCCATCACGCATCAGCACGTAGCTGTCGCTGATATTGGCTTTACCTGCGCGCAGTGATTTGACTTCCCATCCCTGAAGAGCCAGGCCCGCTTCAATCTCTTCTTCTATGAAGTATTCATGGCGGGCGCGCTTGTTAAGCGCAATGGTGGCAGAACCGGGTTTATGTGCTTTTTTCTTTGTCATAGTGCCGTCATTATACTGGTTGTCGTCGTGAATGAAATCCCCAGCCGGGATTCATCCCGTTCTTTATGAACAGGTGCGATGTTCCTCGCAGAATGGTTGTCTGGCTGCTCATCGGTGGTATGATTTTGCGCGTTTTATGAATCACGGAAAATTGTATGCCTAAAATCAGCCGGTCTGCGCTGGTCCCATTCAGTGCCGAGCAGATGTATAAATTAGTGAATGATGTCTCTTCTTACCCTGCCTTTCTGCCTGGGTGCACCGGTAGCCGCGTGCTGTCTTCTTCCGAAAGTGAAATGACGGCTGCGGTTGATGTGTCAAAAGCCGGCATCAGCAAGACATTTACCACCCGCAATACGCTTATCGACAATCAATGCATTTTGATGCAACTGGTGGATGGCCCGTTCCGTCAACTCAGTGGCGACTGGCGCTTTACGCCATTGAGTGATGATGCCTGTAAGGTGGAGCTGAATCTGGATTTTGAATTCAAGAATGCATTGATTGAGCTGGCATTTGGCAAAATTTTCAAAGAGCTGGCCAACAGTATGGTGCAGGCATTTACCCTGCGAGCCAAAGAGGTTTACTGTGCCTGAGATCCATGTTGAGGTGGTCTACGCCTTGCCGGAGCGTCAGTACTTGCGGCCGTTAACGCTGGAAGCGGGGAGTACCGCGGAACAGGCTATTCAGGCATCCGGTTTGCTGGCGTTGCGCCCGGATATCGATCTTAGCGTCAATAAAATCGGTATTTTTAGCCGCCCGGCGAAGCTAAGCGACGTGCTCAGTGATGGCGATCGAGTAGAGATCTACCGGCCATTGCTGGCTGACCCGAAAGAATTGCGCCGTCAGCGCGCAGAGCGTTCAAAAAATAAGGCACGGTAACGTGCCTTATTTTTTGTGCCGGTCAGCGAAGGACTACTTCCAATGAAGGGCTACTTCGCCAGACCTGCTCACTTACTGCGCCTGTAACGTGGGTTTGTTATCCACATTCGTCAGCACACCCTGACTGTTGAAGGTCAACGTCAGCGTTTGCTGTTTCACGGCTTCATGCCCTGGCTGCTGACGGAAGACGTAGTACCAGGTGTCTGATCCAAACGGATCCTGCAGCATTGGGGTGCCCAACGTATAGATGACCTGCTGTTTGGTCATTCCATTATGAATTTTGGCAACGTCAGCGGGGGCCAGATAGTTCCCCTGATTGATGTCAGGCCGATAGACGACACGCTCCAGTGTGGAACAACCAGCAGTCAACATAACAACAACCACCGCAGCGACGACAGTCAGCGTTTTACAGCGCATAGTGATTACATTCCTTAAGGGCATAGGTTGCAGATGATAATAGACCTTGCCTGACTTGAAAACCTGCAAGACGTCTGTAAGACCGCGGGAATTCGAAAAAGTTGATCCTCACTAGGCTGCAAGTAATTCTCTGGCGTTTGCCAGCGTGTTTTTGGTGACGGCCGAACCGCCGAGCAAACGCGCCAGTTCCTGCAGCCGTTCACGTTTACCCAGTGGCTGCATCAGGGTTTCTGTGGCTTCACCGTCGGTATGTTTGCTGACAAAGTAGTGGTGATGACCACAACCGGCCACTTGTGGAAGGTGGGTCACACACATGACTTGGGTTGATTGCCCAAGCTGGCGCAGCATTTTACCGACGATAGCCGCCGTCGGGCCGCTGATGCCCACATCCACTTCATCAAAAATAAGCGCCGGTGTATCCATTCTGCGGGCGGTGATCACCTGAATAATGAGTGCGATACGCGACAGTTCCCCGCCAGACGCCACTTTAGCCAGCGGCTGATGTGGCTGGCCGGGGTTGGTGGTGACACAGAACTCGATGTGATCAGCACCGGTGGCGGTCAGCGAATCTGGGGTGAAGGTGACGTTGATGGTGAAATGGCCGTGCGGCATAGCCAGTTCATGCATGTTGGTGGTGATCAATTGTGCCAGTTCACTGGCGTGCTGGCTGCGCCGGATGTGTAACTGCTCCGCCACATGCAGGGCCTGTTGATGGTACTCCTGCACGGCACGGTTCAGGGCGTCGTGGTCACTTTCTTGCTGTTCCAGCAGTTGTTGTTCCTGCAACAGCTGTTGGTGATACGCTGGCAATTCTTCCGGTGTGACGTGGTGTTTACGTGCCAGCGTTAACTGGCGCGACAAACGCTGTTCCAGTTCGTAGAGCCGGATAGGGTCCAGGTCCATGCGGTCACAATAATGGCGTAACTCATCGCTGGCTTCGCTAATTTGAATGCTGGCTTCTTCCAGCATGGAAAACACCCCGGAGAGCGTCTCATCCATGCTGATCAGTTCCGATAACTGATGTTTGGCGCTGTGCAACATGCCAAGTACGTTCAGCTCTTCACCTTCGCTGAGTATTTGCAGCGTCTGCTGACTGAGTGACATCAATTGCCCGCTGTTGGCAAGCCGCTTGTATTCGACATCGATCTGCTCGTATTCACCCGGTTGAGGGGCAAATTCATTGAGCTCCTTGAGCTGGTACTGCAACAATTCCCGGCGCGCTTCCCGCTCGATGGTGGCCTGCTGATGTTGCGCCAGTTCGCGACAGCTCTGGTGCCATTGCTGCCACATCTGGCGCATGGCACCAAGCAGTTGTGATTCATCGGCGTAGGCATCCAGCAGATGGCGTTGATGTTCCGGCTTGAGCAGCAGCTGGTGCGCGTGCTGGCCGTGGAGCTGAATCAGATGTTGGCCCAGTTCGCGTAACTGCGACAACGGCACCGCGGTACCATTGATAAAGGCGCGAGAGCGGCCGTCGGCACTAATGACGCGGCGCAACAGACATTCGTTGTTGTCATCAAGCTGATTGTGTTCCAGCCAGCGTAACGCGGCGGGGGTATCCGTCAGCGAGAAGCGGGCGCAGATGTCAGCGCGAGTGGCCCCAGGGCGCACCATGCTGGCATCAGAGCGGTTGCCGAGACACAGGCCGAGAGCATCAATAGCAATGGATTTTCCCGCCCCGGTTTCACCGGTAATGACGCTCATCCCTGCCTGAAAATCAATTTCCAGTTCGCGCACAATGGCGAAATTACTGATTGTGAGTTGCGCCAGCATGATAGTGTCCTGTATGTAACAACAACTGTTATTACATACAGTATAGACTGGTTTTTTGTACAGTAAAGAGGCAATCGCCACTTTCAGAATAATTTTTTGGACCAGCCGAGCTTGCTACTTAATGTGTTGAAATAGCTATAATTTTCTGGGTGGATCAAATTCAGGTGGTACTGGCTGCGCTGGATGAGGACCTCTTCACCTTCCTGAACTGGCAGCGCAATTTGGCTGTCGCAACTGATTTCCAGATCTTGGGTGATGTGGGAAAACTTCAGCCGAATGGCACTGCTGCTGTTGATCACCAACGGCCTTGCCGACAGGGTGTGTGGGAACATCGGCACCAGCGCTATCGCATCCAGTGATGGGGTCAGGATGGGGCCGCCGCCGGATAACGAATACGCTGTGGAGCCGGTGGGGGTTGAAATAATCAGGCCGTCGGAGCGCTGCGAGAAGGCGAACTTGTCGTCAATATAGACTTCAAATTCAATCATGTGTGCCACTTTGCCCGGGTGTAGCACCACTTCATTGATGGCGGTGCTACTGCTGTTGGGGTGATTTGCGCGGCACACCTGTGCTTCCAGCATGAAACGCTGTTCGCGGATGTAACGCCCGGCGAGCACCTCGCTGAGTTGCTGCTGGGTGTGGTCCGGGTCGAGGTCGGTGAGGAAACCGAGATTGCCACGGTTGACGCCAATGACGTTGATATCGTAGCGCGACAGCACCCGCGCTGCGCCCAGCATGTTGCCATCACCGCCGACCACCACTGCCAGATCAGCCTGCTGACCAATTTCCGACAGGCTGCCAGTAGCGGCCTCGGTTAACTGCAATTCGCGGGCGATCTGTTGTTCGAGCACGACCTTGTATCCTTGCGCACGTAACCAGTGATACAGCATTTCATGGGTGGTCAATGCATGTGGGTGACGTGGATGACCTACAATACCAATGCAGTTAAACGCTCTGTTCATTTGGGTGGTTTGTCCTCATAGGCGCACCGGCAGCTCACGGTTTTCGGACCGGTAATCAGACCAATATGTGAGTGGTTCCCTTGAAACCCCGGTTTTGATCCCCATAATAAGCGAACTAGCGAGATGAATGCGAAAAACGCGGAGAATTTCATGAGTAGTAAAGAACAGAAGTCGCCTGACGAGCAAGTCTTGGATCAAAAGGAAGCAGCGCAAGGTCAGCAAGCGGATGCCGTGCCAGAGACGACGGATGTCGCTGACCCGCGTGAAGAGCGTATTGCCGAACTGGAAGCGCAACTGAGCGAGCTTCAGCAGCGTGAACGTGAAACCGCATTACGCGCCCGTGCCGAGATGGAGAATGTCCGTCGTCGTGCCGAACTGGACGTGGAAAAAGCGCATAAATTCGCTCTGGAGAAGTTTGCCGGAGAAATGCTGCCAGTGATTGATAACCTGGAGCGTGCGCTGGAAATGGCGGATAAGTCGAACGAAGCGCTGTCCGGCATGATTGAAGGGGTTGAGCTGACGCTAAAAGCGATGCTTTCTGCGGTGAGCAAGTTCGGCATCGAGGTCGTGGCTGAGGTGAACGTGCCGTTTAATCCGGACGTACATCAGGCGATGACACTGCTCGAATCTGCCGAGCATCAACCAAACCATGTCATGATGGTGATGCAAAAAGGCTATACCCTGAACGGTCGTTTGTTGCGTCCGGCGATGGTCGCCGTGTCTAAAGCAAAAGAGTAACGTCTGTTCGTGCTCCGGGAAGCGGCTAACGGCGTCTTCCCGGGGTTTCTGTGTTACGGTTTCTTCCCTCATTTTCCTTCCCGCTGTTCTCCCCACTTTCCCCCGTGCCATGTTGTGAAACAAATTCGTTAGTCCGTTATTCATTGTTCGTTTTTGTGTTTATATTTTGTTAATCTTTATGTGTTAAAACCGGTGTTACTTGCCGGGTAGATGCATCATTATCATTACCTATCAGAGCAATCATTTCTTTCATTCTAAATGCACTTGATAATCATTATCAACTTTGCGACAGTAGCAAAACAATAGCATTAGAAGGGTTACTCATATGCCGGGGAGTCGTGTAGTGGAATCAGTCAGCCGAACGTCAAGAAAGCTCAAACTTTCGCTGATGGGGCCGGCCTTTATCGCGGCGATCGGTTATATCGATCCCGGTAATTTCGCCACCAATATTCAGGCGGGTGCTGCTTACGGGTACCAGCTGTTGTGGGTGGTGGTATGGGCTAACCTGATGGCGATGTTAATCCAGTTGCTTTCTGCCAAACTGGGGATCGCGACCGGCAAGAATCTGGCGGAGCATATTCGCGATCGTTTTCCTAAACCTGTGGTCTGGGCTTACTGGATACAAGCCGAGATCATCGCGATGGCGACGGATCTCGCCGAGTTTATCGGTGCGGCTATCGGCTTTAAGTTGCTGCTTGGCGTGTCGTTGCTGGAAGGCGCTATCCTGACCGGGATTGCCACCTTTCTGATTTTGATGTTGCAAAAACGTGGGCAGAAGCCGTTGGAGATGGTGATCGGCGGGTTACTGATGTTCGTCGCTGCGGCCTACATCGTTGAATTGATTTTCTCTCGTCCTGAACTGGCATCGCTGGCAAAAGGCATGGTGGTGCCAAGTTTGCCGAGTTCCGATGCGGTATTACTGGCGGCCGGTGTGCTGGGTGCTACCATCATGCCGCATGTTATCTATCTGCATTCGTCGCTGACGCAGCAGCAAAGTCACATCACCCGTGCTGAACGTTATTCCGCCACCAAGGTGGATGTCGCGGTGGCGATGACTATCGCCGGGTTTGTCAATCTGGCCATGATGGCGACAGCGGCGGCGGCGTTTCACTTTAGCGGTAACACCTCGATTGCAGAGCTGGATCAGGCGTATCTGACGCTCAAACCCCTGTTAGGGCAGGCAGCAGCAACCATTTTTGGTCTGAGTCTGGTGGTGGCTGGTCTGTCTTCTACCGTGGTGGGAACCCTGGCCGGTCAGGTGGTGATGCAAGGCTTTGTGCGTTTTCATATTCCATTGTGGGTTCGCCGTGTGGTGACCATGCTGCCGTCCTTTGTCGTGATTCTGTGCGGTATGGATCCGACCCGGGTGCTGGTATTAAGCCAGGTGCTGTTGAGCTTCGGTATTGCACTGGCGCTGATCCCACTGTTGGTGTTTACCGGTAACCGCGATTTGATGGGAAACCTGGTCAACAGTCGCCGGGTGCAGAATACGGGTAAAGTGATCGTGTGTATGGTGGTTGCGCTCAACCTGTATCTGGTTGTGGATACGTTGCTGGGATAATGCCCGCCGGTTCTTTATTGATTGCGTTTTCCATTGCGCCTCCGTGTGTCGGGGGCGTTTTGTTTTTGTGTGTCTGACTTTTTGCTTTCACCGGATGATCACGTGCAATTGGGTGATGCCCGGCCTATTATCTGAAGCTGATTTTTGATACCGAGATACCATTATGTCTGCGCCGATTACTATCGTTGAGAAGAAGCTGCTATCCGATCACTGGTTCGTTTTGCATAAATACGTATTTGATTTGAAGAGAAAAAACGGTGGTACGGTGCGTCAGATGCGGGAAGTGTACAACCGTGGTAATGGCGCAACGATTTTGCTGTATAACCGGGCTAAAGGCACAGTGGTGCTGACCCGTCAGTTCCGTATGCCGACCTATCTGAACGGTAATGAAAGCGGGATGTTGCTGGAGGCCTGCGCTGGCCTGCTGGACGATCAATCGCCGGAGCAGTGCATCCGTAATGAGGCTATCGAAGAAACCGGCTACCGGATTGGTCAGGTGGAAAAGCTGTTTGAAGCCTATATGTCGCCGGGTGGTGTCACTGAGCTGCTGCACTTCTTTGCGGCGGAATACGACGATACGCAAAAACGGACTTCCGGCGGTGGTGTGGAAGACGAAGATATCGAAGTGCTGGAGTTGCCATTCAGTGAAGCGATGGCGATGGTCAAAGATGGCCGTATTAAGGATGGCAAAACCATCATGTTGTTGCAGCACGCACAGATTAATGGCTGGTTCGCCAACGCTCGCTAACCGTAGGGAATGGAGCAATCTCGCTATCCGGGGCCGACAGGCCCCGTGTCGTTTGGTGATTCTGCGGGCTTATAGCTGGGCGGCGAGCAGATCTTCCAGTTTCTGCTGGTCTGCGGCAAACAGGCGAATACCCTCAGAGAGTTTTTCTACCGCCATAGGATCCTGATTGTGCTGCCAGCGGAATTCGGTTTCCGACAGTGGCGCTGGCTGATGGAAGCCTTCGGTTGACGGACTGAGTCGGCGTTCTACCGGTGCAGTGCTGTTTTTCAACTGTTCCAGCAACGCCGGGGCGATGGTCAGACGGTCGCATCCGGCCAATGCCAGGATTTGTTCCACCTTGCGGAAGCTGGCCCCCATCACGATAGTGCGGTAGCGGTGCTGTTTGTAGTACTCGTAAATACGTCGTACGGACAGTACGCCGGGGTCCTGTTCGGCGTTGTAGTCGGCAGAATGCTGTCGGGCCTGATACCAATCGTAAATACGGCCGACAAACGGCGAAATCAGATAGACACCCGCCTCGGCACACGCGCGAGCCTGAGCAAATGAGAACAGCAGCGTCAGGTTGCAGTTTATCCCTTCTTTTTCCAGCTCTTCGGCGGCGCAGATCCCTTCCCAGGTGGCGGCCAGCTTAATCAGAATACGCGAACGATGGATGTCCTTTTCCTCATACATCGCGATCAGTTTACGGGCTTTCGCCACACACATGCCGCGATCAAACGACAAGCGGGCATCGACTTCGGTGGAGACTCGCCCAGGAATGCTATTGAGAATTTCCGTCCCGATGTTGACCGCCAGGCGGTCGCTGGCGTTGATGAGTTGTGTCTCTTTCGTGCCGCCTTGCTGGCGGGCATACGCCAGTGCATCGGCAAAGAGTGATTGATACGCGGGCAGGCTGGCGGCTTTCAGAATGAGTGAGGGGTTAGTGGTAGCGTCCTGCGGTGAAAAGTGGCGAATCGATTCGATATCGCCGCTGTCTGCCACTACCACAGTGAATTGTTTCAATGCGTCTAGCTGGTTCATGGCTTAGCTCCCGGAAGATAAATGTGGCGGAATCACACTGCAGGATTCTGTGGTGGAATGACATGCGTTTTTTCTGATTGCGCAGCCATCGGCAGAGCTGACCCCGTCATGCCGTAACACTGGCTAAGCATAGCTAATCTGTACGCCATCTGCCGTCGGGTTGGATAAATTGAGGGGTAAGTGGCGTTTTTTCTGGCATGTTCTGCTTTTTTTGCCCGGCGCATCACGCGGGGTTATCGCGGATATGCGCGTTGTCACAGGTTGTGAGGGCGTATGGCGCTGAGTGATTTTCACTCTCATTAATTAACTATATTAAGCGGTATTCCGGCGCGGATTTTGTAATGCTTCATGGTTTCGCAAATGACAGACACGATAGACTGGGTAGCCCACTACCCTACAAACAAAGCAAGAAGACAAGGTAATTAGCTATGGATGAACAACTCAAGCAAAGCGCACTGGACTTCCATCAATATCCGGTGCCGGGAAAAATCCAGGTCTCCCCGACGAAGCCGCTGGCAACTCAGCGCGACCTGGCGCTGGCCTACTCACCGGGCGTTGCCGCGCCTTGTCTGGAAATTGCGCAAGACCCACTGGCTGCTTACAAATACACCGCTCGCGGTAATCTGGTGGCGGTGATCTCCAACGGTACCGCCGTGCTGGGGCTGGGTAATATCGGCGCACTGGCCGGTAAACCGGTGATGGAAGGTAAAGGGGTACTGTTCAAGAAGTTCTCCGGCGTCGATGTATTTGATATCGAAGTGGATGAGCAGGATCCTGACAAGCTGATCGATGTGATCGCCGCACTGGAGCCGACTTTCGGTGGTATCAACCTCGAAGACATCAAGGCCCCGGAATGCTTCTATATCGAGCAGAAACTGCGCGAGCGCATGAAGATTCCGGTATTCCACGACGACCAACACGGCACCGCTATCATTTGTACCGCAGCGGTACTCAACGGGTTGCGCGTGGTAGAAAAACAGATTGCCGATGTCCGGCTGGTGGTTTCTGGCGCGGGTGCGGCATCGATTGCCTGCCTCAATCTGCTGGTGGCGTTGGGCCTGAAACGTGAAAACATCGTGGTGTGTGATTCCCGCGGTGTTATCTACAAGGGTCGTGAAGCCAATATGGCGGAAACCAAAGCGGCCTATGCGATTGACGACAATGGCAGCCGATCACTGGCGGATGTTATCCCGAACGCGGATATTTTCCTCGGTTGTTCTGGCCCGGGCGTGCTGACTCAGGACATGGTGAAAACCATGGCACCGCGCCCGCTGATCATGGCGCTGGCGAATCCGGAACCAGAAATTCTGCCGCCGCTGGTAAAAGAAGTGCGTCCGGACGCTATCGTCTGTACTGGCCGTTCTGACTACCCGAATCAGGTTAACAACGTACTGTGCTTCCCGTTTATTTTCCGTGGCGCGCTGGACGTTGGGGCGACCACCATCAATGAAGAGATGAAGCTGGCCTGCGTGCATGCCATTGCAGACCTGGCGCTGGCGGAGCAGAGCGATGTGGTTGCGTCTGCCTATGGCGATCAGGATCTCTCTTTCGGGCCGGAATATCTGATCCCGAAACCGTTTGATCCACGCCTTATCATCAAGATTGCACCGGCGGTAGCGAAAGCGGCGATGGACTCCGGCGTGGCAACCCGCCCGATTGAAAACTTCGATGATTACATCGAGAAGCTGACGCAGTTCGTCTACAAAACCAACCTGTTCATGAAGCCTGTCTTCGCTCAGGCTCGTACCCAGCCAAAACGTGTGGTACTGGCGGAAGGGGAAGACCCGCGTGTGCTGCATGCAACGCAGGAACTGGTGTCGCTGGGGCTGGCATTCCCGGTACTGATCGGTCGCCCTGGTGTTATCGAAAAACGTATTCAGAAACTGGGCTTGCAAATAGCCATTGGTAAAGACTTCGAAGTGGTCAATAACGAGTCCGACCCACGTTTCAAAGCCTATTGGACTGAATACTTCGAGATGATGAAGCGCCGTGGTGTATCTCAGGAACAGGCGCAGCGTGATATGCGTGCTAACCCGACGCTGATTGGCTCTATCATGGTCCATCGCGGTGAAGCGGATGCGATGATCTGCGGGACGGTCGGTAATTACGAAGAACATTTCGGTGTGGTAGAGAAAGTGTTCGGCTACCGTGACGGTGTGCATGTGGCGGGCGCGATGAACGCGTTGCTGCTGCCGAGCGGTAACACCTTTATCGCCGATACCTACGTCAACCCGGATCCGACACCAGAACAGCTGGCGGAAATTACGCTGATGGCCGCCGACACGGTACGCCGTTTTGGTATTGAGCCTAAAGTGGCCTTGCTGTCGCATTCCAGCTTCGGCACCTCTGATTCGCCGACGGCGAAGAAAATGCGTGCGACGCTGGAACTGGTGAACAAGATGGCGCCGGAGTTGCAGATCGATGGTGAAATGCACGGCGATGCCGCGCTGGTGGAAGCCATTCGTCGTGAACAGATGCCGAACAGCCCGCTGAAAGGGGCGGCTAATATTTTGATCATGCCGAACATGGAAGCTGCGCGTATCAGCTATAACCTGCTGCGTGTTTCTTCTTCCGAAGGCGTGACCGTCGGGCCGGTACTGATGGGCGTGGCGAAACCGGTACATATCCTGACGCCGATCGCTTCTGTTCGTCGTATCGTCAATATGGTCGCACTGGCTGTTGTGGAAGCACAGACCGCACCGCTGTAATCGTCCTGATTACTGCGAGAACAACGAAACCGGCAGGTCACCCTGCCGGTTTTTTTACGCCTGTTGGCGTAACCACTTCTCCAGTTCGTTGGCGAACTGTTGGCGGTCACGCTGGTTGAGTGCCGCCGGGCCACCGGTCTGTACGCCGCTGGCGCGCAGCGTATCCATGAAATCCCGCATGGTCAGCCGCTCGCGGATGGTATCCGCGGTGTAGCGCTCGCCACGTGGATTAAGAGCAATAGCCTGCTTTGCCAGCACTTCAGCAGCAAGCGGAATATCGGCGGTGATCACCAGATCGCCTGGCTGGACACGACGCACAATTTCGTTATCCGCAACATCAAACCCTGCGGCCACGCGCAGGCTGTGGATGTGTGGTGACGGCGGCGTTCTGAGCGGCTGGTTGGCCACCAGTGTCAGCCGGGTCGAGGTACGATCGGCTGCACGGTATAACACCTCTTTAATGACGTTAGGGCACGCGTCGGCATCGACCCAGATGGCACTCATCCGTGTGACTCCGGCGATGTTGCGACACCCAGCCAGTCGCGAGCGGGTAAAAAGTCCCGGTACAGCGAGGCTTCCGGGCTGTCTGGCTCGGGTTGGTACTGGTATTCCCAGCGTACCAGCGGCGGCATCGACATCAGAATAGATTCGGTACGGCCACCACTTTGCAGGCCGAACAAGGTCCCCCGGTCCCATACCAGATTAAATTCCACATAACGGCCCCGGCGGTAGAGCTGGAACTGACGCTCCCGCTCGCCCCACGGGATATCTTTGCGGCGATTAACGATAGGCAGATAGGCGTGCTGGAACCCTTCACCGACTGCGCGCATGAAAGCAAAGCTGGTGTCGAAATCCGGCGTGTTGAGGTCATCAAAGAACAGGCCACCGATGCCACGCGCTTCGTTACGGTGTTTGAGGAAAAAGTAATCATCGCACCATTTCTTGTAGCGCGGGTAAACGTCATCGCCAAATGGCTGGCACAAGTCAAACGCGGTCTGGTGCCAGTGGACGGCGTCTTCTTCGAAACCGTAGAACGGGGTGAGATCAAACCCGCCGCCAAACCACCATACCGCCGGTTCACCCGGTTTTTCGGCGATGAAAAAGCGGACATTGGCGTGGCTGGTTGGCACATAAGGGTTAAGCGGGTGGATGACTAGCGACACGCCCATCGCCTGGAAACTGCGTCCTGCCAGCTCGGGACGATGGGTGCTGGCAGAGGGTGGCAGCGATGCACCCGAAACGTGAGAGAAGTTCACGCCAGCTTGTTCAAATACACGCCCCTGACGCAGAACACGGCTACGCCCACCGCCGCCGGAGGCATGCTGCCAGGCATCTTCCATAAAGCTGGCGGTGCCGTCCGCCAGTTCCAGTTGTCGGCACAGGGTGTCTTGCAAACCGAGCAGAAAATGCTTGATAGCGTTGGTGTCCGGTGAACTCATAATGTCCCTTATCATGATAGTGAAAGGCAGTGAGGGCGGATTTCCTGCCCGGGCTGATTCTGGCCTTAGTATATCGGACTTCGCCACGTCGCCCATTACCGAAAATGTCGCTGGCATGAATTATCAGCCTGCGGTTGAAAAGTGTATGACGGAGATATTGCGTCTGCGATGAATCGCGGGATAATCAGGAATAACCGATTGACTCTAGATGGCGAGCAGCAATGGAAATCCGCATATTCAGGCAAGATGACTTTGAAGAAGTGATCACCCTTTGGGAGCGTTGTGATTTGCTGCGTCCCTGGAACGATCCGGAAATGGATATTGAGCGTAAGCTCAACCATGACCCCGACCTGTTTCTGGTGGCGGAAGTGGGCGGTGAGGTCGTGGGTTCCGTGATGGGCGGCTACGACGGGCATCGCGGTTCTGCCTACTATCTGGGGGTGCATCCTGATTACCGTGGCCGTGGTATCGCCAATGCGTTGATCAGCCGTTTGGAGAAAAAACTGATCGCGCGTGGTTGCCCGAAGATTCACCTGATGGTGCGCCAGAACAACACGGCCGTCATCAGCATGTATGAAAAGATGAATTACGACCTGGTTGATAGCATTACGCTGGGTAAGCGTTTGATTGAAGATCAGGAGTATTAAATTCCGCTGGTACATCGTCGGCTGATAACGAAGAGGCGATGCCAGCTCGCCTGATTTTCCTGCGCGTCTCGGCCACATTCTTTTCCCCCTCCTTTCTGTAAGCGCGCTTGCGCCACGTTCTTTTGCCGTCGTTTCCACGTTCTGCAATCCCGTGATCGTCATCCTCGTTGTAAATATTTATTGATAATGAATATCATTTGTAAAATAATTACCATTATCAATAAATATTTACATTTGTGTGGGCCGATTGGGGAGTTCAGGGTGGCTGGCATACCGTTGCCTTGTTCATGGCTCGATGACTATTTTTATAAATAAAACATGGTATTACTTTGAAAGTCACGCACTCTTTTCTGCTGTCTGTCGCGGTACACCTGTCGGTTCTCTGGGCCTTGTTGTGGGGCGTGGTGTCTCGTGAACAGGTTGTGCTGCAGGCTGGGCGTGCCGGGGAAAGCGCGGCAAGTATGCATGTCACGTCATTTTCGCCTCATTCGGTGCGGCTGTTTTCTTCACACCCTGAACCTTCCCCGAGTGTCGAGCCGGTTACCGTGCCTGAAAAACCTACTGTGCCAGAAACGCCTACCGTGCCAGAAAAAAACGCTATTGCTGCTGCGTCGGCGGTGCCGGTCAATGAACGCGCGGTAGTGCGTATGGTGTCGGCTGAGACTGCGGCGAAAACGCGCCCGCAAAAACCACCGGAAAAACCGCGGGAAACACCGCGTACGCCAGTTGATGCCACACCGGTGCGGGCGAGTGAAAAAACTGATGTCCGAAACATGCCGATGGCAGTGCGCAGTGATAGCCGGGATACGCCGGTGAAGGCTGAGGCACCGTTTGCCGGGCAGGGAGATCGCGCTACCGCGCCGGTGTCCGCCAGTATGTCAGCCGGTGGTCAGGCTGCGCCGCAGGGCGAAAGCACTCAAGGGCAGGCCAGTCGTGGCGCAGGAAGTAGTCAAAACGACGTGCTCAAGGCGTTGCAGCGTCGGGTGAGCTACCCGGTTCGGGCACGTTCAATGGGGGTGGAGGGTCAGGTGCGATTGCGCTTTGACGTGACGTCCAGCGGCACGGTGACCAACATTCGGGTGCTATCAGAAAACCCCGACGGCATGTTCAGCAGCGACGTTATCAAAGATATGGCGCGCTGGCGTTATCAGGCGGGCTCACCCGCCACCGATCAGACCGTGTCAGTCATTTTTCGATTGAGTGGTCATATCGAACTTCAGAATTGATCGTTTTTTTTCAATATCATCAGGGTACAGGAAATACTGACATGAATAAGCATCTCTATTTGATGATGATACTGGGCGTATCATCAACGGTGACGGCTGCCGAACAGACAACACAGGCGGAAAATACCGCTACGGATAAACCAGTGACGGCAGAAAAAAAGCCAGCCGATGAAGATACGATTCTGGTGCGTTCCACGCCCACCAGCCAGAGTATGGGAACGCAAATTATTAATAGCGAGCAGATTCAGCGTCGGCCGACACGTAACGGTAGCGTTACTGAATTACTGCGTTCCAACCCAAACGTACGGTTTTCAAATGATCTTGATAGCAGTACGACGCCAGGTGAATTGGCGCCGGAAAACGTGTCTTTCCATGGCGAAAAGTTTTACCAGAATAACTACATGATCGATGGGTTATCCAATAATAATGTGATTAACCCAGGAGCCAATAACGGTCAATTGACTAATACGCCGGATGGTTATTCGCCAACGGATTTGCCTGCCGGTGGCGCGCAATCCTTCTGGGTTAATTCGGAGTTGATCGAGCAGTTACAGGTATTCGACAGTAATATCTCTGCGAAATATGGTGATTTTACCGGCGGTGTGGTCGATGCCAAATTAAAAGACCCGAAACTGGATCGCGCTTCCGGCAAAATTTCTTATCGCACCACTCGCGACAGTTGGGCCCGCTATCACATTGACGACGATATTGAAGGTGACTTTTATTCCGCCAGTCAGCTCTATTATCAGCCGAAATTCCGCAAGCATTTTTATTCGGCCACCTTTAATCAGCCATTAAGCGATAAAGCCGGATTTATTTTTGCCTATAACCGTCAGCAGTCGACCATTCCTTTTTACAACAGTGTGATGGATGAGTGGGTCAAACAGACTCGTGAGGCGGAAACCTATTTGCTTAAAGGCACTTATCTGGCGGATAACGGCGATGTTTTTCGCCTTACCGGGATGTACGCGCCGCATGAGTCCGGCTATTACAAGAAAGACATTAAAAACGGCGGTTATACCAATACCGGCGGCGGCTATCGCGGCAATATCGAATGGGAACACAACGCCGACTGGGGAAAAGTCAGCAGCCTTGCCGGGTATCAGTCTGAAGAAAACCGTATTGAACACGAAGCGGATACTTACCAGTCCTGGTATCGCTATAACCGGACATCCCGGTTTGTATCCAACGTTGTGGATTGGGGCACTGGTGTGGCGGGAAATACCTCGCAGTTATCCGGGATCGGCGGTTATGGCAAGTATGCCACCGAGAAGCGCACCTTCACGTTCAAACAGGATTACGAGCTAAACCCACTGGCTTTATGGGGAACCAGCCATCAGTGGGATATGGGCTGGCAGGTTGATTCTTATCACGCCCAATACCGCCGTTTTAGCGATGTGTATACCAGCCGCAGCACACCAACCATCAGTACCAGCGTTGTGTGTCAGACTGGCGATGCGTTTTGTATCAACCGTGAACAGTATTTCCGCAGCCGCACGCTGTATCCAGCGCGTCAGGTTGAAGGGAACTACGTTAATTATGCGCTGTATTTGCAAGATAGCGTCAGCTACAAGAACCTGGAGGTAACGCCGGGCGTGCGCCTGCAGTATGACGACTACCTTAAAAACCTCAATATCGCCCCGCGTCTGGCGGCCTCTTACGATGTGTTTGGCGATCGTGCTACCCGTGTTTTCGGCGGTGCCAACCGCTACTACGCCCAGAATATGCTGGCGTACAAACTGCGTTCCGGAATCAACGAGTCGGTGGTGCAGAATCGAACCAATGCCAACAGCGCCTGGACGAACAGCACGACCAGCTATGGCACATATGACTACGATATTTCCGACCTGAAAACGCCGTACAGCGATGAGTTGTCGCTGGGGCTGTCGCAACGGGTGTATGACACCGTCTGGACGCTGAAATGGGTGAATCGCCAGGGGCGTGACCAGTTTGGCCGCAGCAGCCAAACCGATAGCAGCGGTCAACGCTATTACTACCTGACCAATGATGCACGTACCGAAGGCAATACCGTGTCGCTGACAGTAGAACCGATCAGCCCGTATAAACTGAAATACGCGGACATTCGCTGGGGACTGAGCGCCAGCATGGCGGATAACAAGACCAGCTCACAGATTTATTACGACCAGAGCAACATGGACGACAGCAAGGTGATCTTTAAAGGACGCCTGACCGATCGCCGTGACATGGATGCACTGGACTACAACACGCCGTGGTCGATTGCGCTGAACGTCAATACCTATTTCCCGGCCATTCGCCTGAACTGGGATCATAACCTGACCTATACCTCGGGCTACAAAGGCTACCGCACCAGCAGCGTAACCTGCTCCGGCAACACCAGTCGTGTCAGTGCCTGTGGTGATTACAGCGGTAGCGCCACGTTGTATACCGAGCACAAATATCAGGATTACCTCTCTTATGACTGGCGTTTCAATTACTCGCTGCCGACCTACAAAAACCAGTCGCTGGACCTGACGCTGGATGTGATCAACGTGTTCGACAACGTGATCGCCACCTCGCAGGAGTCAACCAGCAATACGGTGACCTACAAGTTGGGACGCCAGTTCTGGCTGGGTGTTGCGTACAACTGGTAATGACTTGCCGCCGGGCATGGTGCTTTCCCTAGCGGTAATACCATTCTCTGTCAGTAACACGATTACCCGGCAATAACACGATTACCTGGCAGTAACACAATGGTTTATCGAACTGTTTTTTCTATTTTATGCATCCATGATTGAGTAATTGATGAAAAAAATGACATCACGCTGGATTGGCATTATCGGCTTGTGGCTGTTCAGCACGCTGGCATCAGCGCAAACCGTTACCAGCCCGTTACCGGTGATCACCGAAGGGCAACTGGCTAATGGCTTGCGTTACACCCTTGTGCCGTTAGCCGGTCAACAACAACGGCTGGATATCCGGCTGCTGGTCGAATCGGGGTCGTTGGATGAGCAGGACGGTGAATCCGGCGTCGCGCATATGGTTGAGCACATGGTGTTTCGCGCTACTCAGGATTATCCGGCCGGACTGGCACAAACGCTGGGGCAACAGGGTTGGATCCGTGGGCAGCACTACAATGCCATGACTAACTACGAGCGCACGATGTACATGTTGAGTCCGCCGGCGGGGAAAGCCTCGCTGACGCTGGCGCTGAACGTGTTGGCGCAGATAGCCAGACAAGCGCGTTTCGAACCGGAGGACTGGCAGCGCGAGCGCCAGGTGATTCTGGAGGAGTGGCGCGGCAAGCTCGGGGTCGCAGAGCGCATGAATCAGCAGCGGGTCGCTGCCATCAGGCATGGTTCTCGTTATCCCGAGCGACCGGTTATCGGCACGGAAGCTTCTATTCAGAACACGCCGGTGACGGTGCTGCGCCGTTTTTATGACCGCTGGTATCACCCCCGTAATATGCGCCTGATCGTGATAGGCGACCTGCAGCCCGAGCAGGTAAAACAGGCGATTTCGCAGGTGATGGGGAGTCTGCCGGACACGCCGATCCCATCGCGGCCGTCGTATGAGCCGACGTTGCGCCCGCAACTGCATGTGGCGCGCCTGCAAGACAGTCAGAGCAGCGTTAGCCAGGTGTCATTCGTGTTCCGTTTTGATGACGCTGCGGCCAAAGCGACAGGGGAAGAGGGGATGCGCCGTCGTCTGATTAACCAGATAACGCTGGATGCCCTGAGCCGGCAGGTGCAGCGTCAGCCGCTCTCTTCGTCTTCGGCAGTCAGCAGTCTGGTGGTGCGCAAGTCTGATATCGGCACGACCACGGTAGCGCTGGGGCTGTTTGCTTCGGTGCTGCCGCAAGGGCATCAGCAAGGGATTAATACCGTGCTGCAAGAAATTGCTCGCTTGCAGCGTTATCCGCTTCACGAGCCGGATATCACCGCAATCAAGGACGAGTTGCGCCAATCGGCAGAGAACATGGCAGCGACGCCGGAGCAGCGCGAGTTCTCCGATTGGGTACAACAACTGGTGGTGCCCTGGCAGCAAGATCGTCCTTACATCGGTAAGCAACTGTTGGGGCAACAGGCGCTGGCGGTACTGAAAACCATCACAGCCGATGATATTAACGCCTGCCTGCAACGCTGGTTGTCGTCGCCAGATCAATTGGTTCAGTTCAGTGTTCCCGGCAGCCTGCCGTTCACGCCGCCGTCAGCGGCAGCGATCGAGCAACAGCGTCAGTCGGTCGCGCAGCGTGAGCTGGCACCGTTACAACTGCCAATGAAGCGGGTTGCGCCCGTACTGCCGCCGAGCGAAGGCCGTGGCGAGGTTATCAGTGTACGTCTCTTCCCGGAGCAGAAGGTGGAAGAGTGGCAACTGGCGAATGGTGATCGTCTGGTGTGGCTACGCACGCCTCAGGCTGGCAAAACAGTATCACTGACCATGCTGTCGTCTGCTGGTTTTATGGCTCCGGGGCGTGAACCGTGGCTGTCTCAACTTGCCGCCCAGTTGATCAGCCAAAGCGGGCCTGCGGGATGGAAAGGCCGTGATTTGAACGACTGGAAAAAAGCACGAAAACTCTCCCTCAGTCTGGATTATCAGCCAGATGAACTGCGCTGGAGCGGGAGTACGAGCCCCGATAAGTTGGGGGCGTTGCTGCATCTGTATCATGTGATGAATCGCTCGGCGGGTATCGACGAAGGTGATCTGCGCGAGAGCCTGGCGACACTGAAACGTCAGCAGATTACCCGCGAGCAGAGCATTAGCGCCCAGCGGGAGCGGGAGAGTGCCGAATTGCAGTTTGGCAAAGCCGGTCTGCCTTTCCCGACACCAGCACAACTGGATGCGGTGACTGGCGAACAACTGGCGCAACAGTGGCGGCAGACGGTGGCGGCACCGGTTACCTATTACCTGCTGGCGGACCTACCGACAGAGCAATTACGCCCTCTGGTGGAGCGCTATCTGGCGTCACTGCCTCGTCAGTCTGTGGGGGAAAGCCCGCCACATCTGGCGCAGGACGGGAAGCGTGAGCGTATTTCGGCTATCAATCTGGAGCCGAGAGCCGATGTTTATCTGTGGAGTTTTTCACCCCAAACCTGGACGCCGCAGCAGGCGGTGCAAGTGAATATCGCCGCCCGGCTGGCGGCGCGTTATCTCAAGGCCAGCCTGCGGGATGAGGCGCAGGGTGTGTACAACCTGAAGATGGAAAGCCGCCTGAATGATAAGAGCCAGCGCATTGAAACTGAGCTGCGTTTCACCACCTCGCCGCAACGGGCGCAGGCGTTGAGGCATAACGCCCAGCAGGTGCTGGAAACGTTGGCGACGCGCATCACGCCGCAGGATGTTGAACAGGAGCGCAAACAGTTTATTCACAGCGAACGTGCCCGTCAGGAAGACATCACCACCCTGATGTCCCGGTTGATACTGAGTTACCGCAATTATCACGACCCCCGCTATCTGACCCAACTCGATAGCCTGGCACCCGCTATCACCGTTGAGGCGGTGCGCGACGCGGCGTCCCGGTTGTGGCATCCGCAAAATCAGGTGTTGTACATCACACTGCCGACCATCACGCTGCCGCAGGAGAAAAAATCGTGAGCACCTTTCTGCAGGCGTTTGCCCTGTTATGTCGTCCATTCTGGCTTGATCGGCGTTACTGGCAATGTTGGCTGTTGCTGGCCACGATCGTGGCGATGGGCGGCAGTATTGTGTACCTCAACGTGCGTATCAATGACTGGAGCAAGACCTTTTATGATGCGTTGGGAGCATTCGATAGCAGTCTGCTTTACCGTCTTATCAAAGAATATTGCCTCTATATCCTGATTTATATCGGTATCTTCGTGTATCAGGAGTGGCTGACCAAACTGTTAATCATTCGCTGGCGTGAACAGATGACAGCGGCGTTTATCGACAGTTGGCTGGCGAAACGCACGTTTTATCGCCTGTCGCTAAGCGGTAAGGTGGATAACCCGGATCAGCGTATCGCGCAGGATGTCGACCTGTTCGTCACCCAAACGGTACGGCTGTCCGTGTCGTTTATCATCACTTTCGCCCAATTGTGCTCGTTTCTGGTGATCCTGTGGGACCTGTCCGGCGTGCAGCAGTTTACGTTGTGGGGGCATAGCGTCACGGTCAGCGGCTATCTGGTGTGGGTCGCGGTGCTCTACACCCTGTTGGGGAGCCTGATTACCCAGTGGATTGGCAAGCGGCTGCACGGTATCAATTACCATAAGCAGCAGGCGGAAGCCGATTTCCGTGCCTCACTGTTGCGTAAGCACGACAGTGCAGAGCAGATTGCGCTGTATGGCGGCGAGCAGCAGGAAAAACGCCAACTCGGCAGCTATTTTGCTTCGATTGTCAGTAACTGGCGCGCCTTGATGAACGCCGAGCGTAATCTGGGCCTGTTCACCGTCGGCTATACCCGTGTCAGCCTGATCGTACCGGTATTCGCCGCGTTGCCTGCATTCCTCAGCAAGACGGTGACGCTGGGCGGCCTGATGCAGATCCGCAGCGCGTTCGGTCAGGTACATGGCGCACTGAGCTGGTTTATTCGGGTGTACTACTCACTGGTAGAACTGTCTGCCAGCATGACGCGTCTGGATCAGTTTCGGCGGGAAATCGACGCGCATCAGGATACGGCGATGCCGTTGGTGCAGGGGGATCAGCTGCATGTCGAACGGCTCAGTTTCTCCACACCACAGGGACAGCCGCTGCTGCGCAACGTGACCTTCCAGTGCGTACCCGGCAGTTGGAACTGCCTTTCTGGTCACAGTGGATTGGGAAAATCGACGCTGTTGCGTACGCTGGCCGGATTGTGGCCCTATTACGAGGGGGCCTGGCAAGTGGGACGCGGTACACCGCTGTTGCTGCCGCAGCAGAGCTATCTGGGGCAGGGGACATTAGCGGAGGTGATGTGTTATCCACATGCGCCGCTGGATGATGAAACCGCGCTGCGTCAGGTACTGGATCAGGTTGGTCTCGGTGACTGGGGGGAGCGGTTACAACAGCAGATGAACTGGGATCGGGTCTTCTCCGGTGGTGAGCGTCAACGACTGGCGCTGGCACGGGCGCTGATTAATCGCCCGGATCACCTGTATCTGGACGAGGCCACCAGCCATCTCGACCCGTATGCTGCCCGACACTTGCTGGGGGTCATCCGCCAGGCATTGCCGGATTGCACCGTCATTGCAGTGACTCACCAACAGGAACTGGCCGATTTGTTCCACTACCACATCGATCTGGCGGCGTTTCGCTGATGTTCTTCCACTGGTCGGCGGCGTTTTTATCTGATGACGGCGTTATCAGGTTGAAATGGTCCCCGGCCAGCCTGAACAATGGTAATCTTGGCGCCATTGTGCGCGCCGTGAATAAACCCGCGCGAATATTTACGGCACTTTTTGCCGGGGGCGGACTCCAACAGCCAGCACTATATGGGCTGACGACTGTGGGTCGGCACCGTTTTATGTTGAGGAGTCGAGTGTGACAAAAGTGCGTCCGTTGTTTCTGGCTTTCCCGCTGTTGCTGGCTGGGTGCAGCACCCTGTCCGGTTTTTCCTGGTCCAGTCTGTCGCCGTTCAACTGGTTTGGTCACCGCTTGACGGTGTCAGACGCGGGCGTGGGTGATATTAATGCCTCTACTCCCATGCTGGAGTCTGCTCTGGATAAGGCGTTGGATGGCGACTATCGCCTGCGTGGTGGTATGGAAACCCGTAACGGTAAACTGGTTTCTCTCTATGAAGCACTTAAGGATGACAGCGTCAGACTGGAAATCAGCGGCGCGCCAAAAGGCCAGGTAAAGCAAGTGACCGTAACGGATAACGCTATCGCCAGCGAGTGGGGCGTAAAAATCGGTGATGAGTTCAGCTCACTGTACAGCAAAGCGTTTGGCGTTTGTCAGCCGGGACAAGGCGCGGATGCTCGCAGTGTAGAGTGTGTGGCACCGCAGGGTAAACACGTGAGTTACCTGTTTTCTGGCGACTGGAATGGCCCTGAAGGGTTGATGCCATCCGACGATATTCTTAAAACCTGGAAAGTCACGAAGATTGTCTGGCATGCGCAGGGCCGGGAATAAGGTATCTGCGTGCTTTATGACGGTATGAGCCGGAGCAATATTGTTCCGGCTTATATCCCGATTCGTTATTTTACACCCCACTATCTTGCACGCCACTGTCTTGTCTCTTGAAATATGACGAGAGATAGCCACACTATTTTCTTCAGGATAGTGTGATAATGATCATACCGTCTTAAGAATGAAGGTGATATTTAATTCCTCTCTCACCCTGGTAATTTCGGAGTCATGCATCATGAATCATCTTGAACTACTGGCAATGCGCCAGCTTTTTCTATTGAGTGTGGATGAGGCTGCATACTATATTGCTAACGATAGGAATAACGAACAGTGGGTCATGTGGGAACGGGGAGAACGGGAAATACCTTTATTGATTGTTGAGCAGTTTGAATCAATGAATCAGGAGAGAAGGCGGAGAATTAGCGCAATAATTGAAAAGATAAATAACCGCATTGGCAATAACACCATGCGTTCCTTTACCGATTTTAATGATTTCCTTTCTGTTTATCCCGATGGCGATTTCCTGGAGTGGAAAGTGTACCAATCCGTCGCCAATGAGCTTTATTCGCGTGATCTGGAGCGATTGTGTTAATGGCTAACACCTATGTGGATACCGCCAGACATAGCGCCATTGCGCGCCAGATACGGGCGTAGCGCAGGTGCCTGGAGGTGAAGGCATTGGTAGAGCATCGGTGTAGTTAGGTATAGTCCGGTGTAGCTCGGTATAATCTGGTGTGGTCAGCGGTGTTGCTCAGACATCAGGTTTTGTCTCGTGAATGAATTTGGCCATCGGAAAAATATGTAAACCATTATTATGAAGAAAGACTGATTGGCAAGAGAAACGGGTATTTCCCCTTTTTTATAAGAAAACATACAATCTTGCATTTTATTTTTCGAAGGCCAGGGTAATGCACACATTCATAATGAAAAGCATGGACAGATACCCTTTCTTTGCTGCCAATACGTAAGGGTATTGTCTGTTAATAGTTAAGGCATTTTTTATAGCCAAAAATGCTGTTAAATAACGATTGAGATGTTGCATTTGTGTTTTTATTTGTATGAGTAAATTCGAATAATTCATTTTTTTATGTGCAGTGGTTCATGAAATTTCACTATAGAAAGAATCTATGAATTGTGACTAAAAAAGGAATTATTTATTTTGAGAATGAATTGATAGCATGAAAAAGGTATGGAATACCTGAAATGAAATGTGCCTTATGGGCAGACAAGACCGTAGTTTTTTTGTCTGCATGACGCCAGGTGATGTGCCATGAGAAGGCTGCGCTCTCTCTGTATCATACCCATTGATGAATGGGTATCCGGGGGGAATAAGGACATGCCGCTTAATGACAGCATCCTTTTCTGAACCGAAGGTCTTGTATGAAAAATCCCTATATACCAACGGCATTTGGCTTGTACCTCAATTATCTGGTACATGGTATGGGCGTTATCCTGATGAGCTTGAATATGCACCATCTGGAACAGCAATGGCACACCGATGCCGCTGGGGTATCTGTGGTCATTTCTTCGTTGGGGATTGGTCGGCTAAGCCTGTTGATGATTGCCGGTACGCTGTCCGATAGATTTGGTCGTAAGCCTTTTATCTATCTTGGTATCGCATGCTATCTGGTGTTTTTTTTGGGTATCCTCGGCACGACCAATATTATCGTGGCTTACTGCTTTGGGTTGCTGGCTGGCGTGGCCAACAGTTTTCTGGATTCCGGGACTTATCCGTCACTGATGGAGGCGTTTCCCAACAGTCCAGGTACCGCCAACATCCTGATCAAAGCGTTTGTCTCCGGTGGGCAGTTTCTTCTGCCGTTGGTGATAAGCGTACTGGTGTGGGCTAATCTTTGGTTCGGCTGGTCGTTCCTGCTGGCTGCTGGCATCATGATGTTAAACGCGGTGTGCCTGTTCCGGTATCCGTTTCCACCACATCATCCGCAAACCGATAAGGCCAAACGGGCCGACGCCCAGATTAAGCCAGTGCTGGCGGAGCAAGAACACCATGCCTGTGCCATGCTGGATCTCGCCAGTTTTACCTTCTACGGTTACATCGCTATGGCAACGTTCTACCTGATCAGTCAATGGTTGTCGCAGTACGGGCAGTTTGTGGCGGGCATGCCTTATGAAATGGCAATCAAGTTGCTGAGTCTCTACACCATCGGTTCGCTGTCTGGCGTGGTGATTATCGCGGGACTGGCGAGAAACGGTACCCATTCGAGTCTGGTGCTGATAGGTTGCACCTTCCTGTCTTTCATCGCGTTGTTGGTGGTGTGCCTGTATCCCAGTGTGAAGGTGGTGATCGTGTTTGCCTTTGTGATCGGCTTTTCTGCGGCGGGAGGGGTGTTACAACTGGGGTTAACGCTGATGGCGCGGCGTTTTCCTAATGCTAAAGGGAAAGCCACCGCCATTTATTACAGCGCGGGGAGTCTGGCGACTTTTACGATTCCGTTGGTCACTGCCCGGTTGTCGCAACTCAGCATCGCCAGCATTATGTGGTTTGACGTTGGCCTGGCGGCGGCAGGTTTTCTGACCGCACTGTTTATTGGCTACCGCGATATGGAAGCCCGTCGCTGTTCCATCAGTATGAATCAGATTGGTGCCTGAGGTCCGCTGGGAGGCTACGGCCACTTTCGTTTATTTCAGTTCCCTGACGTCGACACCGTCATGCCAATGCTATCGACTGGCAGGTGCTCAGGATGAACTGCTTAAAAGATTCCGCTGCTGGCGACAGCGTCCGTTCTTTGTGTGTCGCCAGATAGACGTAGCGCGTCTGGCCTGGATTGCGAATTTTCATCACCTGTACATTGGAGTGCGACAGTGTGCTGATACGTGGCATGATCGCGACACCGTAGTTGATGCTAACCAGGCCCACCATCGCCGTATCCTCCTCCACATAGCAGGCAATTTCCGGGATCAGTTTTTTCTGCATGAAGATTTTGTCGATAAACTGCCGCAGCCCGCTTTTCTGGGAGAAAAAGATGAACGGATAGGCGATGGCGTCTTCCAGATCGATTTCACTGCGATGGTGTTGCGCCAGTGGGTGGTCGCGTGAGGTCACCAGCACCAGTTCCTGACTGATCACCGGGATAAAGTCAATGTCTGACTCGTCTGGAATATGGGAGCACAGCGCCATGTCAAATTTATCTTCCTTGAGATCCTGCACGATCGACAGTGTGGTGCCCTGAAAAAAAGCGAAGCGTTTATGCGCATTGTCTGGAATGTGAATAAAACGATCGATCAATTGCGGCACCACGGTTTCCCCCATGGTGTAAATAAACGCCAGATTGATGATTTCATCGTGGGGCGCGCACATTTTCCTCAGCGCCGTGCGGCCATTTTCCAATTCAAGCAGCGCACCTTCGACATAAGGTAAAAAGAGTTTCCCGCTCTGGGTAATTCGAACGTTGCGCCCATGCCGTTCAAACAGAGCGACCCCCAGTTCTTTTTCCAGCTCAGAGATGGCATGGCTCAACGAGGGTTGGGTAATGTTCAGGCTGGATGCCGCTTCCGTGTAGTGCTGTTTTTCTGCCAGTCGTTTGAAATAGTGTAGTTGTTTTAAGTTCATTCGGGTTCTCGTCAGATCAATGAAGCGCCTATCACTGCCGGTGGTACTACCGTATTGGTTACGAGCGTAGCCTAACGATACGGTTGATAATACCCACATACCGCAAATATATGAGAATCAGATTATCTGTGGGATTTATGTCATGGTGTACACGGGTATGACCGTAAAAACGAGGCCGCTTTGTCCTGTTTGCAACATTATTATGGTGAACTGCAAAATAGCATGTCTTTTTGAATATGAAATACAGGAGGGAAAGGTAAATAGAGTGTTACTTGAAAGCGGCTTTGTTGTCTCTCGCCTCGTGAGTTATAAGGTGGGAGATAGGTGTCACTTCATCTCATTTTTCTCTTTTATGTATTAATGCCAGCTGGCTCACAATAACAATGTGCTGTTTTTTGAGCGTGGCGATAGTTGGCATGAAAAAAACTTATTCACACACGAATCATAAAAATAAATTTGAAGCGTGTCGCATTATTTTATTCTGTCTTGTTGGTGTTTAGGGTAGTGCTTTTGGTCATCGTGATGTGGTGATTTTGTAAAAGAGAAAACAAATCTTCAACACGCTGACTGAATGAGGTCTGTCGTTCCCTGCAATAAAGTTTGCAACGAAAACCTTATATTGCGTGTTCATTATTCCCCAGGCTGAGTACATTAAATACAGAGAGTAATTTAGCAATATTTTACGAAGCGTATAACTCATGGGCGTATAACTCATGGGGAGTAAATAAGAGAAATAAGACTGCCGGAGCAATTTGTGCAACAAGGCACGACTTGTGCGATGAACATGATGCAATGAAAACTGTGCAATGAAAAAATCACTATAAACGGAGAGAAGCATGAGCCATAATAAGGCCTTCAATTCGCCATTTTTATTAGCTGTTATCGGCATATATCTAAGCTATTTTCTTCATGGCATTAGCGTCATCACCCTGGCGCAGAATATGACGAGTCTGGCGGCAAAATTCGGAACTGATAATGCAGGCATCGCCTATCTTATTTCAGGTATTGGCCTGGGAAGATTGGTCAGTATTTTGTTCTTCGGGGTGATTTCCGATAAGTTCGGCCGCCGCGTGTCAATTCTTATCGGGGTGGCGCTGTATTTACTGTTCTTTTTCGGTATTCCTTCCAGCCCCAACCTGATCGTTGCTTTTATTCTCGCGGTCTGCGTGGGTGTGGCCAACGCGGCCTTGGATACCGGCGCTTATCCGGCATTGATGGAGGCTTATCCCAAAACGTCCGGTTCGGCCGTTATTCTACTCAAGGCAATGATTTCTTTCGGACAAATGTTCTATCCGGTCCTGGTCGGCTACCTGCTCACCAGCAATATCTGGTACGGCTACGGCATTGTCCTGCCGGGGATCGCGTTCCTGCTGGTATCACTGCTTATAGTAAGGAGTAAATTCCCGAGCCAGACGGCGGATGCCAATGCCATCAAAGACTTGCCGCAGATGAACCAGAAGCCGCTGGTCTGGCTGGAAGGTGTGGCATCGATTGTATTCGGCGTTGCCATCTTCTCCACCTTTTACGTCATCGTGGTCTGGATGCCGAAATATGCCGTCGCCTATGCCGGTATGGCGGAAACCGACGCGTTGAAGACCATTTCTTATTACAGCATGGGATCGTTGGTGTGCGTATTCGTCTTCGCTCTGCTGTTGAAAAGCATGGTTCGCCCAGTCTGGGCCAACGTGTTCAACTCCGCGTTGGCGGTGGTAGCCAGCACGGTGATTTATCTGTATCCCTCTGCGCTGGTTTGTAACGTCGGCGCATTTGTTATCGGCTTCTCTGCGGCCGGTGGGTTATTACAACTGGGCGTTTCTGTGATGTCCGAGTTCTTCCCAAAAAGCAAAGCAAAAGTCACCAGTCTTTATATGCTGATGGGCGGCCTGGCTAATTTCGTGATTCCGATTATCACCGGTTATTTATCCAAGATTGAATTGAAATACATCATTCTACTGGATATTGGTTTTGCCGTGGTATCGCTGCTCACCGCGTTTATCGTTTTCGTTCGCTATTACAAGGTATTCAATATTCCTGAAAACGATGTGCGTATGGGGGAAAACATGTTTTCGATGAAGAATGCCAGTAATAGACCATCACATTCATAAGCAGAATCCCTCGTCATCATAATAATGGCGCAGGTGGTAAGAATATATTTATAGCGTAAGGAGTTTATAATGGATGTAACTGCAAAATATGAACTGATTGGGTTAATGGCTTATCCAATCAGACACAGCCTGTCACCGGAAATGCAGAATAAAGCGCTGGAAGAAGTTGGGTTGCCTTATACCTATATGGCTTTTGAGGTGGATAACACCACCTTCCCTCAGGCGATCGAAGGGCTTAAAGCGCTAAAAATGCGTGGTACTGGTGTGTCCATGCCCAATAAACAGCTGGCCTGCGATTATGTGGATGAATTGACGCCAGCAGCCAAACTGGTCGGCGCGATTAATACCATCGTCAACGACGATGGTTACCTCAAAGGGTATAACACCGACGGTACCGGGCATATCCGCGCCATCAAGGAAAGCGGCTTTGATATCAAAGGCAAAACCATGGTGCTGGTCGGAGCCGGGGGCGCGTCGACCGCGATCGGCGCTCAGGCGGCGATTGAAGGCATTAAGGCTATCAAACTGTTCAATCGGCGTGATGAGTTTTACGAAAAGGCGCTCGCCTTTGCCAAACGCGTGAACGACAACACCGACTGCATGGTTACCGTGCACGATCTGGGTGATCAACAGGCGTTCGCTGATGCTATCGCTACCGCCGACATCCTGACCAACGGCACTAAGCTTGGGATGAAACCGCTGGAAAACGAGAGCATCGTTACGGATAAATCCTTGTTGCGCCCAGGCTTGTTGGTTACCGAATGCGTATATAACCCGCATATCACCAAGCTGTTGCAGATGGCGATGGACGCTGGCTGCAAGACCATTGATGGCTATGGCATGTTGCTGTGGCAGGGGGCAGAGCAGTTCAAACTCTGGACCGGAAAAGACTTCCCGTTGGAATACATTAAAAAAGCGATGGGGTTTGGTGCCTGATGGTCCGCACCGGCTGTTAGTTGCCCAGCGGTGGCCGCCTGAAGCACGCTGTTCGCCCAGGCGGTTCTGGTCAGGGTATAAAATTTTAAGGGAACAACATGAATACCGTAACCGTGAAGAATGTGGTGATAGGGGAAGGTGCGCCCAAAATCATCGTGTCATTAATGGGAAAAGATGTGTCATCCATCGAGTCGGAAGCGCATTACTACCGGGATTTTGATTTCGATATTCTGGAATGGCGCATCGATCATTTTGATGACGTGGAACAGATCGACAGCGTGCTCAACGCTGCACGCAAACTACGCAGTATTATTCGCGATAAACCCATCTTATTTACCTTCCGCACCGCGAAAGAAGGGGGCGAGAAAGACATTTCGCCGCAAGCCTATATTGCCCTGAATAAACAGCTAATCGATAGTGGTCTGGTGGATATGATCGATCTGGAACTGTTTACCGGTGACCAACTGGTGAGTGACACCATCGCTCACGCACATGCCAACGGAATCAAGGTCGTGATGTCCAACCATGATTTCCACAAAACGCCACCGAAGGACGAGATCGTCAAGCGCCTGTGCAAAATGCAGGAGCTGGGTGCTGATATTCCCAAGATTGCCCTGATGCCACAAAGCAAGAGTGACGTGGTGACGTTATTATCGGCTACGCAGGAAATGTCCGAGAAATATGCGGATCGTCCGATCATCACCATGTCGATGTCGAAAACCGGGGTGATTTCGCGTCTGTCGGGAGAGATATTTGGTTCGGCGGCAACGTTTGGGGCATTGAAAAAAGCATCTGCACCCGGCCAGATAGCCATCAAAGATTTGAGAGACGTGCTGAGAGTTTTGCATGAAGCCTGATTGAACGGCATTGATGTATTTATTCAGACACTATTATGGTGCCTGAATGAAATAAATATAAACTAGCATCATTGATGAGATAAATAGTATTGATGCTATAGCTCGAACACTCACCTGCTATCAATAATTAGAATTGATAGCGTAAATTGCAATAATAAATATATCCTCATTCAAAAATGAATTTTTTTTTTTTTGCGTTCAAATATCGCGAAAAGAAAATGATTTAATGATGCGTCAGTGTATTTCATTTTTGAATAAAAAGAATTCAATTCGGCCTGAGTCAGGAGTCGCTATGAAGCTGGAAAAACCGAAAAGAGTCAATGGCAGAGTGCCGGTATTATCTGCCGAAGACGCCGTTAAATATATTCCGGATGAAGCCACGCTATGCGTATTAGGCGCTGGTGGCGGCATCCTTGAAGCCACAACACTAATTACTGCGTTATCCGAAAGATATAAAGCCACGCAGTCACCGCGCAACCTGTCGCTAATCAGCCCGACCGGATTAGGGGATCGCGCTGAGCGCGGCATCAGCCCA
The DNA here is from genome assembly GCF_020406815.2 of Dickeya oryzae. NCBI lineage: Bacteria > Pseudomonadati > Pseudomonadota > Gammaproteobacteria > Enterobacterales > Pectobacteriaceae > Dickeya > Dickeya oryzae. The sequence goes on along the minus strand of NZ_CP162670.1, from coordinate 3,790,499 downwards.
CTGGCGCAGGAGGGACTGGTGAAATGGGCGTTGTGCGGTCACTGGGGGCAGTCACCGCGAATTTCCGATCTGGCCGAGCAGAATAAAATCTTTGCCTACAACTACCCGCAGGGGGTGTTGACCCAGACGCTACGCGCCGCTGCCGCGCATCAGCCCGGTATCCTGAGCAATATCGGCATCGGTACCTTTGTCGACCCACGTCAGCAGGGCGGGAAGCTCAACGAAGTCACCAAAGAAGAGCTGATCAAACTGATTGAAATCGATAACCAGGAATACCTGTATTACAAGGCGATAGCGCCGAACATCGCCTTTATCCGCGCCACCACCTGCGACAGTGAAGGCTATGCCTCGTTTGAGGATGAGGTGATGTATCTGGACGCGTTGGTGATCGCGCAAGCCGTTCACAATCATGGCGGCATCGTGATGATGCAGGTTCAGAAAATGGTGAAGAAGGCCACGTTACACCCCAAATCGGTGCGGATCCCCGGCTATCTGGTGGATATCGTGGTGGTTGATTCAGCCCAGACGCAGCTCTATGGCGGTGCGCCCGTCAATCGCTTTATTTCCGGCGACTTCACCCTTGATGACAGCACGCAAATGGCTATCCCACTGAACCAGCGCAAGCTGGTCGCCCGTCGCGCACTGTTTGAAATGCGCAAAGGCGCAGTCGGGAATGTGGGGGTCGGGATTGCCGATGGTATCGGCCTGGTGGCACGGGAAGAGGGATGCGCCGACGATTTTGTGCTGACGGTGGAAACCGGCCCGGTGGGCGGTATCACCACTCAGGGGGTGGCTTTCGGGGCCAATGTGAACACCCGCGCCATTCTGGATATGACCGCCCAGTTTGATTTCTACCACGGCGGTGGGTTGGACGTGTGCTACCTGAGCTTCGCGGAAATCGACCAGCACGGTAACGTCGGCGTGCACAAATTCAACGGCAAGATCATGGGGACCGGCGGGTTTATCGATATCAGCGCCACGTCGAAGAAAATCATTTTCTGCGGCACGCTGACCGCCGGTAGCCTGAAAACCGACGTGGGGGATGGCAAGCTGACCATTACTCAGGAAGGGAAAGTTAAAAAATTCATTAAAGAAATACCGGAAATTACCTTCAGTGGGAAAACAGCGCTGGAGCGTGGTCTCGATGTCCGTTATATCACCGAACGTGCGGTATTTACGTTGAAAGAAGATGGTTTGCATTTGGTCGAAATTGCGCCCGGTGTCGATCTGGAAAAAGACATTTTGGCTCAAATGGACTTCACACCCATTATTTCCGGCGATCTGAAATTGATGGATGAAAGAATGTTTCACGACAACGTCATGGGGTTTGTTTTGCCTGAAGCAGAACAATAATAGGAGTAAAGAAGATGAACTTTGCCTTAACTGAAGAACAAGAACTCTTGCTTGCCAGTATTCGCGAGTTAATTACCAATAATTTCCCGGAAGAATATTTCAGGACATGCGATCAGACCGGGACGTATCCCAAAGAATTCATGAGAGCGTTGTCTGATAACGGTATTTCCCTGCTGGGTGTGCCGGAAGAATATAACGGCATTCCGGCTGATTATGTCACCCAGATGCTGGCGCTGATGGAAGTGGCAAAATGTGGTGCACCTGCGTTTCTTATCACCAACGGGCAATGCATTCACAGTATGCGTCGTTTCGGATCTGCTGAGCAGTTGCGTAAAACGGCGGAAAGTACGCTGGCCACCGGCGACCCGGCTTATGCGCTGGCGCTGACTGAACCGGGCGCGGGTTCGGACAACAGTAGCGCAACCACTTCCTATACGCGCAAAAACGGCAAAGTCTATCTGAATGGTCAGAAGACCTTCATCACCGGGGCGAAAGAATACCCGTATATGCTGGTACTGGCGCGCGATCCTGAACCGAAGGATCCAAAAAAAGCGTTCACCCTCTGGTGGGTGGAATCGAACAAGCCAGGTATCAAAATCAACCCGCTGCATAAAATCGGCTGGCATATGCTGAGCACCTGTGAAGTCTATCTGGATAATGTCGAGGTGGATGAAAGTGATATGGTCGGCGAAGAAGGCATGGGCTTTCTCAATGTGATGTACAACTTCGAGATGGAACGCCTGATCAACGCCGCGCGTAGTACCGGGTTTGCCGAGTGCGCGTTTGAGGATGCCGCCAGATACGCCAACCAGCGCATTGCGTTCGGCAAGCCTATCGGCCATAACCAGATGATCCAGGAAAAGCTGGCGTTGATGGCGATAAAAATCGAGAACATGCGCAATATGGTGATGAAGGTGGCATGGCAGGCGGATATGCACCAGTCGCTGCGTACCAGCGCGGCGCTGTGTAAGTTGTACTGTGCGCGTACCGCGCTGGAAGTCATTGATGATGCGATACAGATTATGGGCGGTCTGGGCTACACCGACGATGCGCGTGTTTCCCGGTTCTGGCGTGATGTCCGTTGCGAGCGGATTGGCGGCGGCACCGATGAGATCATGATTTATATTGCGGGCCGTCAGATTCTGAAAGATTACCAGAATAAATAATCGGTTATTCATCTCAGTTCACACCTCACGGTGTGAACTGAGTGGGCTGTGATCTGAGTGGAGAGCTATTGGCCTGGCTTGTTTGGATACAGAGCGTGTGTTCTATCACTCGTGCCGGTGTTCTATCACCCGTGCCGAATCATGGTGGCTTACTGATGATAATGTGGTCGATTTACGTCAGCATTTCTGAATGGTCATCGAGCTGGGTGACGTATTCCAGGCTATCAAGGTCGTTTTTGAACTGTTTTCGATATTCAGACGGTGAACAGCCAACGTGACGAATAAACAGTTTTGTAAAATGATCGACATTATCGTACCCCACCCTGAACGATATTTCGTTTAGGCAGAGATCGGTGTTGGTCAGTGAAAATTTTGCATCGGTGATACGGCGCTTGATAACATAGTTAATCGGTGAAATATGGTATTCTTTGGTAAATTCGTGACAGATGTAACTGACACTGGCCCGGAATTTTTTTGCCAGATTTTCTAACGTGATTTTTTCTCGATAGTTATTGTTTAAATACACCAGGATATCTTTGATAAGCACATCCTTTCTTATATACCCCCGATCATTTCGATAAGCATTCTTGAAGTTTTCATAATAAATCACGGTTAACGCATAGCTGAGTGCATCGTACACCAGGGGCGGTGAATTTGTCTTTTTCTGTGGTAGCAATACACTGAGCTCCTGAAAAATGCTGCGGATCACCTCTTTATTTTTAACCGTTGAAATGACGGGGCATGAATGGGGTTGCATAATGCGACCTTCTTCCAGTCCATTGATTTTAAAACCATAAACGGCACACGTGTAGGTGGTGGCAGGTGATGAGGTGTCAGACGCCACCGTATGCAGGCTACCGCGCTCTATCGCAATGATATCCCCCGTCCGTGCGGTATAACTGGATGAGTCAATGGTAAGATTAACAACGCCTTTCTTGACATAGATAAGTTCCGTTTCGGTCTCGTGTACATGGTGGCCGGATTCCCAGTTGGGATCGTCGCTAATAACATAGCGGGAGAGTTTGGGTGTCAGTCCATTTTCAAAAACAGCATCCGTTTTATTATCAAACCAGCATTGATACATAACGACCTCCACAGTTAACCGTAAGGCGTAAGCCAATTATTGGATGGCGAAATAGAGTAACCGAAGACAGTATATAACACGAAATATGCAGGCAAAAACAAGATTGTTGGTATGTCATGCAAGATCGTGCGTTGGCTTGCCAACAGGATAAATAGCCCGACGAGGAATAAGCTACTCCTGATTATACGGTCAGCATGTGAGAGAAAATGGAAGAATAATCTACAAGATTGATACACGAGATTCACAATTCGAGTCATATTTTATTTTTCATGGAAATCAACATCAAAAAATCAGAAAAAAAGATCATAACTATGATGGCGATCACACATGAATTGATGGCTTTTCCAGGTGTGTTAACGCCGTGTATTAGTCATCTTTTTATTTATGGCTGATAAAATGGCTGTGGATATAAAACAATTAATTAACACATTGAGCAAGTTAACACTTTTTTTTGCAAGATAGTTGGTAACTAAAACATATTATCATGTCGTATTTACCGTGCGTCGGTATCAGTATATCTGCATATATTCTTCATGCTTCAGTTTCGCTTTATTAGCTGCTCTATCCAGAGGATTTACCTTTGCAGAGTCAACGCGTTGCGTTGTTTAACACGAATGAACTGAGGTGTGAGTTTTATCTCACCTTGAGAGAGCCGATTTTTATTTACGCCACGGCATTTCTCATTCGGTGATGAGGAATACCGCGCTATTACTCTTTAACCATGCCTGTTTAACCGGAGAAAAACATGAGTCAACAACCCATCTCTCCACATTATTTATTGCCAGCGAGCGGCATCCGTCTGAATTGTTTTACTGACCTGTTGGGGTATCACCATTCAGGTAAGGACGCCTATGTTGCCCACTTAATATGTTGCCCACTCAAATCGTTGTGATTGCCGATAGGAGATACCATGAAAATTATAACCTGCTTCAAGCTGGTACCCGAAGAGCAAGACATTGTGGTTACCGCAGAGCGGACGCTCAATTTCGACCACGCTGATGCCAAGATTAGCCAGTTTGACCTCAACGCTATTGAGGCGGCGGCCCAACTGGTCGGGGATGACGGTCAGGTAACGGCACTCTGTGTGGGGGGCCACTATCTCGAAAACTCCAAAGTCCGCAAGGACGTGCTGTCGCGCGGCCCGCATGAACTCTGTCTGGTGCAGGATGAGCGGCTGGAAAACGCACAGCCGAAGGACACCGCACAGGCGATTGCCGCCGCAGCGGGCAAAATCGGCTTCGATCTGATGCTGTTCGGTGAAGGCTCCGGCGATCTGTACGCCCAGCAGGTGGGGCTGCTGGCCGGGGAACTGCTACAGGTGCCGACCGTCAACGCGGTCAGCAGTATCCAACTGGAGGGTAACCGCGTCATCGTTGAGCGCACGCTGGAAGAAGACGTCGAGGTGCTGGAATTGACGCTGCCAGCGGTGCTGTGCGTGGCGTCTGATATCAACGTCCCCCGCATTCCTTCCATGAAAGCCATTCTCGGTGCCGGGAAAAAGCCGGTTACGCAATGGAAAGCTAGTGATATCGAGTGGACGCCCGGGTCCCCCTTTACTGAACTGGCCGCTATCCATGTACCGCCCCAGGCTGAACGCAAACATATCATCATTGAAAGCGATTCGCCGGAAGCCGTGGCTGAACTGGCTGAACATCTGAAGAAAGTGCTGAACTAACCCGGAATGGAGAACAATCACCATGAGTAAAGTAGCCAATGTATGGGTGTTCAGCGACAACACCGAACGTTATGCCGACTTACTGGCCGGTGCCCGTCAGTGGGGGGAGCGCGTTGATGTGCTGGTCCAGCATGACGACGTGGTTTCGGCAGTCAAACCTCTAGGGGCGGACGCCGTCTATGTTCTGGGCGTGAATGCGCAAAACCAGCGTATTGAAAACTATGCCGAAACGCTGGCTTCCGTCGTAGAAAAACCGGCAGACGATGCCCGTACCGCGTCGCTTATCCTGTTGTCCTCCACCAAACGCGGCAAAGCGCTGGCTGCACGCCTTAGCATTCTGCTCAATGCCGCCGTGGTCAACGACGTCACCACCCTGAGCATAGGTGATGATGGCGTGTTTGCTGAACACCGCATGTACGGTGGTCTGGCCTTTGGCCGCGAGAAGATCAACACCGCGATCGCCATTGTCACGCTGGCACCCGGCGCGCTAGAGCCTGCTGTTGCCAATCCGGCACACGACTGCCCGGTCTATCAGGCCAGCTATGTTGCCCCGCGCCAGGAAATTCTGTGCAAGGAGCGTCGTGCGAAATCCGTGAGTAGCGTTGATTTGAGCAAAGCCAAACGCGTTATCGGTGTTGGCCGTGGTCTGGCGTCTCAGGATGACCTGCGTATGGTGCAAGGGCTGGCGACGGCTATCGGCGCAGAAGTCGGTTGTTCCCGTCCTATCGCCGAAGGGGAACACTGGATGGAGCGTGAACGCTACATCGGCGTTTCCGGTGTGCTGCTGAAATCCGATCTTTATCTGATGCTGGGTATCTCCGGTCAGATTCAGCATATGGTGGGTGGCAACAGTGCGAAAACCATCATCGCCATCAACAAAGACAAAAACGCGCCCGTCTTCAAATACGCCGATTACGGTCTGGTTGGGGACATCTACAAAGTTGTACCCGTCCTGATCGAGCAGTTGACCCGTTAACGACACTGGCCCCGCCGCCCTGCTGGTGGCGGGATAAGGAGACGACGCTATGTCGGAAGAAAAATTTGATGCCATCGTGGTCGGTGCGGGTGTCGCCGGTTGTGTGGCCGGGTATGTAATGGCGAAAGCCGGGTTGGACGTGCTGGTGATTGAGCGTGGCAACTCGGCGGGCAGCAAGAACATGACCGGTGGGCGTCTTTATGCGCACAGTCTGGAGAAAATTATGCCGGGCTTTGCGCAGGAGGCGCCTGTCGAACGCAAGGTGACCCGGGAAAAAATCTCCTTTCTCACTGAAGAAAGCGCGATCACGATGGATTACCACAGCGAACAGCCAGATATCGCATCGAAGGCTTCCTACACCGTATTGCGCAATTTGTTTGACCCGTGGCTGATGGAAAAAGCGGAAGCAGCGGGCGCACAGTTTATTCCCGGCGTGCGTGTCGATTCTCTGGTCCGCGAGGGTAACCGGGTGGTCGGCGTACAGGCGGGTGACGATGTACTGGAAGCCAACATCGTGATTCTGGCCGAAGGTGTCAATTCGCTGCTGGGGCGTTCTATCGGCATGGTACAGCCGTCATCACCGCATCATTATGCGGTCGGCGTTAAAGAGCTGATTGCACTGCCGTCGTCTGTAATTGAAGACCGTTTTACCCTCGCCGCGGGCGAAGGCGCGGCCTGGCTATTTGCCGGATCGCCATCAAACGGCCTGATGGGTGGCGGCTTCCTTTACACCAACCGGGATACGATTTCATTGGGGCTGGTTTGTGGCTTGGGCGATATCGAGCACGCCACCAAGAGCGTGCCGCAGATGCTGGAGGATTTTAAGCAGCACCCGGCTATCCGACCGCTGATTCAAGGGGGCACTCTGCGGGAGTATTCTGCACATGTGGTACCGGAAGGGGGGCTGGATATGGTGCCGCAACTGGTGGGCGATGGCGTGATGATCGTGGGTGACGCCGCGGGGTTGTGCCTCAATCTGGGGTATACCGTGCGGGGGATGGACCTGGCCATCGCATCGGCGGAGGCAGCGGCATTGACCGCCATTGACGCGAAAAACAGGCAGGACTTTTCCGCCGATGGGCTGGCTGGATACCGCAAGACTCTGGAGCAGAGCTTCGTGCTACAAGACATGCACCGCTACCGCAAGCTGCCAGCACTGATGGAGAACCCACGCATGTTCACCCAGTACCCGCGCATGATAGCCGACATCATGAGCGACATGTTCATTATTGATGGCGGCCCCAGCAAATCCATGCGCTCAAAAATCCTGGGTCGTGCCAAACAGGTGGGGCTGATGAATCTGTTGAAAGATGGCATCAAGGGAGCGACCGCGCTATGAGCAACGAAAGTAGTGTCAATGTTGACGTCAAACTGGGCATCAACAAATTCCATGTCGATGAAGGCAATCCGCATATCGTGCTGATGGATAAACCGGCGCAAGAGCAGTTCAACAAATTGGTGAAAGCCTGCCCGGCGGGGCTTTATAAGCAGGACGGCGAAGGCAATATCCACTTTGATTACGCTGGCTGCCTGGAGTGCGGCACCTGTCGGGTACTGTGCGGCGATACGATTCTGGAAAAATGGGAGTACCCCCAGGGCACGTTCGGTATCGAGTTCCGTTTTGGCTGAGACTCTCACGTCAGCAGTGGGGCCAGCCAGTCGTTCTGTCTGGACTGTGCTCACCTGCAACGAGAGGTCGTCGTGTCGGTGATGGATGATGGAATGGCTCGATACCGTGCAAGCCTTTCACGATAGCGCGGCCGTGTATAAAACAGAGATAACATCATGACGGTCACAATAAAATTTAACGCCGAACGCCGCGAGCGCTATCGGCGGTTGGGGTACTGGGGGGACGCGTCGCTTGGCGATTACTGGCACCAGTCGGTAAAGGCGGCACCTGACAAAATTGCCGTTATCGACAATCAAGGCGCGACCTATACCTACGCTGAACTGGACCGCGCTGCCGGGAGCCTGGCGGCGTATTTGCTGGCTTGCGGTATTACGCCCGGCGACCGGGTGGCGTTCCAGCTTCCCGGCTGGAGCGAGTTCACGTTAATCTATCTGGCCTGCCTGAAAGTCGGCGCGGTATCGGTTCCGCTGCTGCCTGCCTACCGTGAGACGGAGTTGATCTGGACTCTTAACAAGAGTCAGGCGCGCATGTTGTTTGTGCCGACCTGGTTCAAAAACAGCAGCCCGCTGGATCTGATTACGCCATTGCGTGAGCAACTGCCGTATTTAGAGCATCTGGTGGCGGTAGACAAGCTGGTGCCCACGACCTCGACGCCTGCGCTTAGCCAACTGTTGCAGGACTACCCACCGCTGGCGCAACCGGTCAACGTCAACGGCGACGAACTGGCTGCGGTGTTGTTCACCTCTGGTACCGAAGGCGTACCCAAGGGAGTGATGCTGACCCACAACAATATTCTTGCCAGCGAGCGAGCTTACGCCGCTACTCTTAATCTGAACTGGCTGGACACCATCCTGATGCCAGCACCGCTGGCGCACGCTACGGGGTTTCTGCACGGCGTCACCCTGCCATTCTTGATCGGGGGCCGCAGTGTGCTGCTGGACATCTTTAATCCGACGCACTGCCTCACCTTACTGGAACGGGAACGCTGTACCTGTGTGCTGGGGGCGACGCCGTTCGTCTACGACTTGTTGTGTACCGTACAGCAGCACCCTTACGATCTGTCGTCACTGCGCTTTTTCCTGTGCGGCGGCACCACGATCCCGAAAAAAATCACCCGCGACTGTCTGCAAGCTGGCATCAAGCTGCTGAGTGTGTATGGCGCGACGGAAAGCTCGCCTCACGCTGTGGTTAAGCTGGATGATCCGCTGTCCCGCGTGGTTAATACTGATGGCACGGCTGTCGCCGGTGTTGAAATCCGGGTGGTTGATAAGCACCGGCAGACGGTAGCGTGTGGTGATGAAGGGGAAGAGGCTTCCCGTGGCCCCCAGGTGTTTATGGGCTATCTGGACGAACCTGAACTGACGGCGAGAGCGCTGGACGACGAAGGCTGGTACTACAGTGGTGATTTGTGCCGTATGGATGAGGCGGGCTATATCAAGATCACCGGTCGTAAGAAGGACATTATTGTCCGTGGCGGTGAAAACATCAGCAGTCGGGAGGTGGAGGAAATTCTCTTGCAACACCCACGGGTGCGTGATGCGGGCGTTGTTGCCATGCCGGATGAGCGTCTGGGTGAACGTACCTGCGCTTATGTCGTACTGAAGGAACCCTACCATACACTGATACTGGAAGAGGTGATCGCCTTTTTCGGCCGCAAGCGTGTCGCCAAGTACAAATACCCCGAGCATCTGGTAGTGATTGACCATCTGCCCCGCACCGCGTCAGGGAAAATCAGGAAATATCTGTTGCGACAGGACATCATCCAGCGTTTGGGGCTGGTAGCGTCGCAAGTTGACACCGTGGCGTCCGCGATTTCAGGTACCACCCTGCAGGTATAACACCGTCCCTGATGTGTCTATCTGGCACGGGGGAATACATTATCCGCATTATTTGAATGCCTAACCCGTGGAGTGTCTTCGGGTTAGGTTTTTACGTCATGCCAATGCTGAGCGGTTTTATTATTGAACGTTCCGAAAATAAGCGTGCTCTGTGTTTCGCGACAATAACGTATTAACCTGCAATGTGTCGGTTGGATTTGTTACGCATCAGCTTTTGACGATCAATTAACGTATTGGTTTGCGGGTCATAATAGCGGCTTGGCCAGATCTCTTCCGGGCCAACCCCCAGTGCCCTGGCTATCAACAGTTCCCCTTTCGGCCAGGGACGGTATAAGGCATTAGACAGCGTGGCCGAGGATAATCCCGCCTGGCGTGAGACGGCTGATAAAGATGTTCCTTTTTTCCTTAATGCAGCAATGATATCTGCTGTATGCCAGTCTGTTTTCCTTATGTGCATGGCTTTTTCTCTGCTATATCTAACCGATTATTCTGAGTTTGAGATATCTGAAAGGATTATCACAATTCAGTGCGAAGTATGATTTTCCGTGAAAGTTTTTATGCTATTAATTACTATTTTTATTATTTAATGAAAGTGGTTTCGTTTTCTGACTATTAATCTTTTTCTTTTAAATGAAAAACATCAGTATATAATAATTTATGTAAATAATTGGTGAGCTATCTTTACGTGTTTCCCTGGTGTGGGAATAATTGCGACCAATCAAAAAAGTTATTATTGTGGGTTTTCTATAGGGTAGCCTGCTGAAGCTAATTTTGAACGGGTAAAAAACACCCTTGATTTTTTCGGTGAATCTTGATTGAGCCTGACCACTACCCTATAAATACAAGCAGCATTAAGGAGCATAGTGTGGAATTACATGTAACCGATACACCTAATCACAAGGAGCAGGAGTATGTTATTGAGAGTTTGTGGAGACATAATGAAGATTATGAGCATGTAGATATTCGCCCGCTTTTTTTGCATTTTACCAATAACGAGGGGGAGATTATCGCGGGGTTGGTAGCCAGAACCTGGTGGGGGGGACTGGAAGTGCAGTATCTCTGGGTGAGTGCTGAATATCGCAAGACAGGCTTAGGCAGTCAGCTCATGCGACAGGCTGAAAAAGAGGCTCTGGCGCGCGGATGCCATATGGCTTATGTTGATACCTTCAATTTTCAGGCTAAAGGGTTCTATGAAAAATTAGGGTATAAGGAGTATGGCTCACAACCGGATTATGCGCATAAATATACCCGGCATTACCTGACGAAGCATATTGCCTGATATCAGACTGACTGATAAGGAATAGGGATAACAGGATGAATTTGTCGTTATCAGTGACAAGCGATTATATTGGTAATCTCATCACCCTGCTGGAGGGGCTAAACGAGCCTTGGGGGATAAAAGATTTGGCATCGCGTCATATTTACATGAATCGTGCTGCCCGCCTTTATACGGTAACGCCTGAAAAATTTAGCATTGAGGGGCGGTTAGATGAGGAGTTTCCTGCCAGTTGGGCTGAGTTATCTGACGACTTTATCGAGCATGATAAGCGAACAGAAAACAGTGAACAACGAGTCTCAGTTATCGAAACCGATTACTGGTATGGTCGAAATGAACTCACGCCGTTCGTCAGTGAAAAAATCCCCATTTTTGACAGCGATAAAAAATGTATTGGTGTGATATGGAATGCCAAACCATTCAGTACATTATCGCCGTTAATTTATATCGATCAGAAAAAGCCATCGGTGTTAAAAACGACGATTAATATTGATTTGTTTACTAAAGCAGAGCTTGATGTGATTTTTTTGATGTTGCGTCGATTTTCCAGTAAAGAAATTGCCAGGAAATTTAACGTTTCTCATAAAACAATCGAAAATAGAATTTATAACATGTATCAGAAAGTCGGCGTTCACTCACTGAATCAATTCGAGGAGTATTGCCGGGATTGCGGCCTGGAGAGTTTTATACCTCATTCGCTGATCGCGAAAGGTATTTTATTTATTTAAGCAAGGATAGAGGTAATGGAAAATATTGATGATTACCCGGTAAGTCGGGTTCCCGTGTCTGTTCGACTGCCGTTTTTCAATGTGGCGTTGGTGCATATAGGGATGCTGACCGCACTGGATCAGTTTATGTTGGGCGCGGTGCTGGGGCATTCGATGACACTCAGCGATGCGTTTCTGGCTATTGCCATCGGCAGTGCGATATTTGGCGTTGTAACGCTGGGGTTAGGTTACGCGGGCATGAAGGAAGGGTTGTCCGGGAGTTTGCTGGCGCGCTGGTGTGGGTTTGGCCGCATCGGTGCGGTATTTATCGGCGCTATTATTGCTGTCAGCCTGTTGGGTTGGTTCGGTGTGCAAAACGCCGTGTTTGCCAAATCGCTCAATTTTGCATTGGGCGACAGACTGGGGTTCGGCTGGTCGGCCGCACTTTCTGGTTGTGCGTTGACGTTGTTGGTCACGTTTGGTTTTAGCGCGCTGCGGTATACCGCCAGAATTGCGGTGCCACTGTTTATCATGGTCGTCGGTTATATTTCGTTTATGACGCTCACCGGCCACAACATTAGCGAACTGCTGCAAAAGGGCGTGTCTGGTGAGGCCATATCCGTGAGTGCCGGGGCGACCATGGTGGTCGGCGGTTGCATTGTAGCGAGCCTGATTACCCCCGACATGACCCGTTACTCCCGTCGTGGGCAGCATGTTTTCTGGATTACCATGCTGTCGATTATTATCGGCGAATTTGTCGTTAACGGGCTGGCAATACTGATTGCCCGTGTGCTGAATACTGCTGACATTGTGACTATCATGTCGCAAACTGCGGGCGGTATCGGGTTGATTACCGTCATTTTCTCCACGTTGCGCATCAACGACATCAATTTGTATTCTTCATCGCTGGGGATTGCGAATGCGGTTGAGGGCATCACCGGCAGAAAGCTGAGCTATAAATCCATCACGTTACTGATAGGTTTTATCGGCACCTTCCTGTCGGTGATCGGTATTTTGGACCGGTTTGTGGATTTCCTGACCTTGTTGGGGGTGTTCTTCCCACCGGTAATTGGCGTCATGCTGGTGGATTACTATATTTTGCGTACCAGCCGGGCCGTGCTGGATGAAAGTCGCCAACGCGGTGAGTTGCCAGATGCCGCCAGTACGCCACCTATCGGCTGGTCGGCGATGATCGCCAGTCTGGCAGGGAGCGCCATTGGGCTGTTCACCGAATGGGGTGTTCCGGCCTTGAACTCGTTACTGGCAGCCAGTGTTGTGTATTGGGTCATCAAGGTGGTTGCCCCGGCACCGAAACCCGTTTATGCGGAGTAATCGGTAGTCTGTGATGATCATCCTTGCAAAAACAGTCACCTGCGATTTCTACCTTTATTGGTAAGGTTATCCTGTTATCGTCAACATCGTTTGATATGATGTGAATCCGATTGGGGCGTGCAGGTCGCGCCCCGTATTTTTTTGACGCAGTATTGAGATAGCCGTCCGGCATAGTTTTGTCAGCGTAATCGTTTTGTCGGCGTAATAGTCTTGTCGGCGTAAAAGAAACTGCACCGAGTGAGGAAGCAACAGATGACACAAATTCAAAGCGGTATTTTGCTGGAGCATCGCCGTTTTGCCATCTTCATGGAGGCTATGGTACAGGGCGAATTTGATGCCATCCGCCAGGGTTGCAAGAAGTTTTGTCAGGCGCTGACCGAGTTACAGCAGCGCTTCCCTGACGCGGGGCTCGGCGCGGTGATCGCATTTGGCTACGATGTCTGGCGTGAGCTGGACTGCGATAACAGCGCACAGGAGCTAAAACCTTTCACGCCGTTGGGTAACGGGCTGGCTCCTGCGACCCAGCGCGATATGCTGATTCACATCCAGTCACTGCGTCATGACGTCAATTTTTCACTGGCACAGGCGGTGCTGGCTGCGTTCGGCAACACCATCAACATCGAAGAAGAAACCCATGGTTTTCGTTGGGTGGAAGACCGCGATCTGAGCGGTTTTGTTGATGGTACCGAGAACCCGCAAGGCGATACGCGTCGCGATGTCGCCATCGTACCGGATGGTCAGGCAGGTGAGGGTGGCAGCTATGTGTTTGTTCAGCGCTGGGAGCATAATCTGCGCCAGTTGAACCGCATGAGCGTCGAACAGCAGGAACAGATGATCGGTCGCACGAAGCAAGACAATGAAGAGCTGTCGTCCGACGCGCGGCCGATAACCTCACACCTGAGCCGTGTCGATCTGAAAGAGGATGGCAAAGGGCTGAAAATTCTGCGCCAGAGCCTGCCCTATGGTACCGCCAGCGGTAAGCACGGCTTGTATTTCGCGGCGTACTGCGCCCGTCTTCACAATATTGAACAGCAACTGTTGAGCATGTTCGGCGACCGTGACGGCAAACGTGACGAGATGCTGCGCTTTACCCGCGCAGTCAGCGGTAGCTACTTCTTCGCGCCTTCTCTTGATCGTTTGCTATCGCTATAACAGAATCCGGTTTTGCTACGAGTGACAAACAGGCACTGCATCGCGGTGCCTGTTTTTTTGGCGACGCCTGACGTCGTGCGGAGAGAGAACGTGAGTACGCTTGAACACTGCGTCGGCAATACGCCGTTGATCAAATTACAACGTCTGGCGGCGCATACCGGCAGCGAAATCTGGTTGAAGCTGGAGGGCAATAACCCGGCTGGGTCGGTAAAAGACAGGGCGGCGTTGTCGATGATTCAGCAGGCGGAACGCCGGGGCGAGATAGCCCCCGGAGACACGTTGATTGAAGCGACCAGCGGGAATACCGGGATTGCGTTGGCGATGGTGGCAGCGATGAAAGGTTACCGACTGCGGTTACTGATGCCAGAAAACATGAGTCGGGAACGTCAGGATGCGATGCGCGCTTACGGCGCTGAGCTACTGCTGGTCAGCCGAGAGCAGGGGATGGAGGGCGCGCGTGATCTGGCCCGGCAAATGGCACAGGCTGGCGAGGGCGTGCTGCTCGATCAGTTCAACAACCCGGATAATCCGCTGGCGCATTTCACCACCACCGGCCCGGAAATCTGGCGGCAAACCGAAGGGCGACTTACCCACTTCGTGTCCTGCATGGGGACCACCGGTACCATCACCGGCGTGAGCCGTTACCTGAAAAGCCAGAGCGATACGGTTTGCACTGTGGGCCTGCAACCACAAGACGGTAGCCAGATTCCGGGGATCCGCCGCTGGTCGCCGGACTACATGCCGGGCATCTTTCAGCCACAGCTGGTTGACCGAATTATGGATATGTCGCAGCAGGAGGCGGAAAGCACCATGCAGCAACTGGCGCGGCTGGAAGGCATTTTCTGCGGCGTCAGCTCCGGCGGGGCGGTAGCCGGGGCGCTGCGTATCGCCGCCGAACACCCCGGCAGTCTGGTGGTGACCGTGGTGTGCGATCGCGGTGATCGCTATCTGTCTACCGGTGTATTTGGCTGACGTGCTACTCTCGCTCCAGCGCGTGGATCGGTTGCAGCTGTGCCGCCCGTCTGGCCGGGAAGAAGCCGAAAATCACGCCAATCAGGCTGGAGCATAAGAACGCCGCGACCATCGCGGTGGCGGAATAAACGAAAGTCACGCCACTGAGGTGGCTGGCGAGGGTGCCAGCCAGAACCGACAGCAGCATACCCAATACGCCGCCGCACAGGCACACCAGCACCGCTTCGATCAGAAATTGCTGCATAATGTCGCCGGTACGTGCGCCGACCGCCATGCGCACGCCTATCTCTCGCGTGCGCTCGGTGACAGACACCAGCATGATATTCATGACGCCGATGCCGCCCACAATCAGCGAAATCAGTGCAATGGCGGATACCAGTAGCGTCATGGTGGCCGTCGTCTGCTGAATCGTCTGGCGAATGGTATCGGTATTCATGACGAAGAAGTCTTTGCTGCCGTGCTGACGCGTCAGGATTTGGGTGATGCCTTGCTGTGCCACACTCAGATCAATGTTGTCTTTGACCCGAACGGTAATGCTGCGCAGGTACGACTGACCGACCATACGGCGCATGACGGTGGTATAAGGCACCCAGATGTTCAGGTTTTCATCGCTGCCGAAGCCGGACTGTTTGCGGGTGGCGACACCAATAATGCGACAAGGTAACTGGTCGAGAAAAATCACTTGTCCCAGTGGGTTCTCACCATGAGGAAACAGTGTGTTGCGGGTATTCTGGTCGATAACCGCCTCTTGCGTCAGGCGCTCGACGCTGAGCGGTGAAAACCCACTCCCTTGCGACAAGATATAGCCACGTACCGTAAAAAATTGCTCGCCTACGCCATTAACGCTGACCGAGACGGCGTGACTGGCATAACGCAGCGTGGCCGAGGTCGAAACGGTGGGGGTGACGCTGTGAATATAAGGCTGTTGTTCCAGTGGCGGTAGATCGTGACTGCGTAGTGTTTGGATAGCGGCAGAGCGCATGTCACCAAAATCTTTGCCGGGAAAAATCTCCAGCGTGCTGGTCCCCATCGCATTGATGTGTTCCAGCACCTGTTGTTGCGACCCTTTGCCGAGTGCGACCACCGAGACGACCGAGGCAATACCGATGATAATCCCCAGCATTGTCAGGAAAGTACGCATCCGCTGTGCGTTCATGGCGCGTAACGCCATTCTGAACGCATTCTGCAACCGGTCATACCCGCGGGTCAGCGTTCTGCCCGGCTGAGGGGCTGGGGTAGCTGTCGGACTGCGTTTCATCCCTCGTGCTGCGGTGTGGTGGTCGGCCACGATTTCACCGTCGTGAAGCTCGATGATGCGTTCGGCCTGTTGGGCGATGCGTTTGTCATGCGTCACCAGCACGATAGTATGACCGTGCTGGTGTAGCTCGCGCAGGATGGATAAGACGTCTTCGCCGCTGGCGCTATCGAGCGCGCCGGTTGGCTCATCTGCCAGAATCACCTGACCGCCATTGATAAGTGCCCGGGCGATACTGACGCGTTGTTGCTGACCGCCTGACAGTTGGTTGGGCGTGTCCTGCAAACGCCCGGCCAGACCCAATCTTGCCAGCAGGGCGGCGGCGCGCGCCCGGCGTTCGTGGCGGGGTTGACCGGCATAGACCGCTGGCATTTCTACGTTGTCGCTGACGTTCAAATCATTTAACAGGTGATAGCGTTGAAAGATGAACCCGAAATGCTCGCGGCGTAATGCGGCAAGCTGGTCATCATCTCGCGTTAGGGTCGATACCCCCGCGACCTGGTAGTCCCCTTGCGTGGGTTTATCCAGACACCCAAGGATATTCATCAACGTGGATTTTCCAGACCCGGATGCACCGACGATCGCCACCATTTCACCCGCGTTAATCGTCAGGTTGATGTTTTTCAGTACATCGACGCCGAGTTCACCGTGGGTAAAGCGGCGGTGAACCTGACGTAATACCAGCAGCGGTGTGCTCATGGTTTAAAACCCCATCGGCGGCGGCGGTGACGAGGTACGGTTACTGTCGCTGGCTAACTGCTGGCTTATCACGACCTCTTCACCGGGTTGTACGCCGGACAGCAACTGGATATACGCGCTGTCGCTGATGCCGGGTGTCACTTCGCGCCATTGTGGTGGGCTTTGTGGCCGAACGACCTGAACAAACCATTTACCCTGGCGGTTCTGCAACGCACTGATAGGCACTACAGTGGCGTGTTTCGCTTCGGATAAGAGAATGTAGACCTGTGCAGTCATGGAAATACGCAACGTTTCATCCGGGTTGGCGACATCGAATAACCCGTTGTAGTAGATGGCGGAACTGGAGGAACTGCTGCTGGTGCTACTGCTGCTGGTTCGGCTACTGCTGGTCGTGCTGCTATCGCTGCTGATGGATTCTGGCGCGGGTTCAATTGCACGTAGCACCGCCTGATAGCGCTGACGCGGATTGCCGAGGATTGTGAACCAGACCGGCATGCCGGTCTTGACGTTGATAACGTCAGCTTCTGATATTTTGGCCTCGATAGTCATGGTGTCGAGGCTGGCTATTTTGGCGATGGTCGGTGCGCTTTGCACGGCGTTAACGGTCTGCCCTTGTTCGACGGGTAGCGCCACCACCGTGCCCGCTATCGGCGAGACGATTTTGGTATAAGCCAGATTGACCTGTGCGGTATTCACGGCGATCTTCGCCCGCACGATCTGCGCCTCCAGCGCGTGAATATCGGCCTCGGTGGCTTCCAGTGTTGTCTGGGCACTGTCGTAGTCTGCCTGCACCCCAACGCCGGTTTGCATCAGGCGTTGCTGACGTTGCCAGTTACGCTGGTTGTTGCGTAGCGTTGCCAGTTTGGAGGCCAGTTGCGCCTGAATATTATCCAGCGCCGCTTTGCTGTCTTGCAGGGTGTTTTGTTGCGTCAGATCGTCGATGTCGGCCAGCAACTGGCCCTGTTTTACCTTATCGCCTAGCGCAACGTGCAAGGCTTTAATCTGCCCGGAAACCTGTGCGCCAACGCTGACCAGCTTGCGGGCATTCACCGTGCCGTCGGCGAGTACCGTTTGTTGCAGGTCACGAATATCTACCGCCGCCGTAATATAATTTTTCGCAGGCGCGGGTCTTAACAGAGGCATGGCGACGAAGAGCGCGATGGTGACAGGTAACAATAATAGCCACCAGACACGGCGGCCGGTGCAAAGAGGGTATTTCATCAAAACGAACGCATCCTTGACTGAATAAATTGCCGATACAACCAACGTGGGCAGCACACGTGGCGTATCACTGACGAGTAAAATCAGGGCTGGGTATAATTTACCTGTCCTTCGGCTTTACAGGCGTTATGTTTTGAACGGCAAAAGGTAAGGATTCCGTAAATACTGCTGCGCAGATTGCGACCAGCCCTGACAATAAGGGCGGTAACAATGCATGGGAAGAACGTATGAAAATTTTACTGGTAGACGATGACGCTGAACTGGGGAACATGTTGTGTGAATACCTCACGGCGGAGGGGTTTAGTACTTCACAGGTCATGACCGGCAAGGAAGGGATAGACGGCGCCATGTCCAGTCAGTATACCGCGATGATTTTGGACATCATGTTGCCTGACATGAGCGGGATTGACGTGCTGCGGCAAGTACGTCGGAATCACGCGATTCCCATCATTATGCTGACGGCCAAAGGCGACAATATCGATCGCGTCATTGGGCTGGAAATGGGGGCGGATGACTATGTGCCGAAACCTTGTTATCCGCGGGAACTGGTGGCGCGTTTGCGCGCGGTGTTACGCCGTTATGAAGATAAGTCGGAAAAAAGCGAAGACGCCGGGACAGTGAGCTATGGCGACCTGGTGGTGTGCCCGTCTACACGCAGCAGCGAGTGGCGTGGCAAGGTGTTTGATCTCACCGCGTCGGAATTCAACCTGCTGGAACTGCTGATGCGTTCGTCGAGCCGGGTCGTGACCAAGGATGAACTGTCGGAGAAATGTCTGGGGCGTCGCCGTGAGGCTTATGACCGCAGTGTGGATGTCCACATCAGTAATATTCGTCAGAAACTGGCCGCGCTGGATGAGTGTAACCTGACCATCGAGACCGTGCGCAGCGTTGGCTATCGGATCCGTTAATGATGCATGGAAGGCTGTTCTGGAAGATCCTGCTGGGACTGTGGCTGACGTTCTTCGTCATTTCGCAGCTATTGTGGGTGGGGTTCTCATTTTACGGCGAGCGCCCCGAGCCACCGGAAATGCGTCAGGTCAAATATACCGCGTCGTTTCAAATGGCACTGGCGGCACAGGCGTTGCGTCAGGGGGGAATGGCTGAACTGGGGCAAACGCTGGCCGACTGGCCGAAGAACGAGCGTGTTTATATCAATGTGTCGGTTGTCGGTGATAACGACACGGGCAATCTCGATCCCTTGACGGGCACGGGAATGCCGGATGAGCCACCGCACCCCGGCAGAGTGGGCTTTGGGCCTCCGCCAGAGCCAGGACGCTTCCCAGACCGGGCGGATCAGACATTGCAGCAGGCTGTGGAAGGCCCTGACGGGCAGCGTTACCGGGTCAGTTTTGATATTGCGCGCTGGCGGCGTGATGTGATGCCGAAGGAACCCCCGGCGTCGCTGCCGTTTTTCCTGCATTTGCCACTACCGATGATCTGGATTGGCGCACTGGGCGGGTTGCTGTTTAGCGCGATGCTGGCATGGAATCTGGCGCGTCCGCTTGGACGGTTGCGGGCGAGCTTCGAGCAGGTGGCGCAGGGTGACCTGTCGGTACGCCTTTATCCATCGATGCGGCGGCGCCATGATGAGATTGGCGATGTGGCTCGTGACTTTGACGCGATGGTCAGCCGTTTGTCGATACTGGTGAGTGCGCGCGAGCAACTGCTGCACGACGTTTCCCATGAGTTGCGCTCGCCGCTGGCCCGATTACAACTGGCGATAGGGCTGGCGCGCCAGAACCCCGACAACGTGGAAAACGCGTTACAGCGT
This sequence comes from Dickeya oryzae, assembly GCF_020406815.2. Lineage (NCBI taxonomy): Bacteria > Pseudomonadati > Pseudomonadota > Gammaproteobacteria > Enterobacterales > Pectobacteriaceae > Dickeya > Dickeya oryzae. The sequence goes on along the minus strand of NZ_CP162670.1, from coordinate 3,770,392 downwards.
ATGGAGCGTGAAGCCGAGCGCATGGATAAGATGATAGGCGAGGTGTTGACGCTCTCCCGTGCTGAGAATCATATGGCTAATAGCCATGCCGTCAATAGTGACGAGTATTTTGACCTGCTCGGATTAGTGAGCGCGGTGGTCAACGATGCCCGCTATGAAGCGCAGGTGCCAGGGGTCGATATTGCGTTAAGCCCCGGCGAATACGACGATTATACCGTTAAGGGCTCGGCGGAATTGATGCGGCATGCATTGGATAACATCATCCGTAATGCTTTGCGTTTCTCGTCACGTGGTCAGCAGGTGCTGGTAACCTTGTCTCGCGACGAGAAAGAGTGGTGTATCGGTGTGGCCGATAGCGGCCCGGGCGTGGATGCGAGCAAGCTCTCCAGCATTTTCGACCCGTTTATGCGTATCGATTCGCCGCAGTCGGGCAAAGGGTATGGGCTGGGACTGGCGATCGCCCGCAAGGCGGTGGTGGCGCATGGCGGCCGGATTGAGGCGGAGAATCGTCAGCAGGGCGGATTACAGATCCATATTTGCATTCCACGCTGGCAGTAAGCGCTGTGTGGTGCATAAGCTAGCTGGCGAGAGAAAAGATTGAGCGATAAATCAAAACGGCACCCGAAGGTGCCGTTTTTCATGAGGATGTGCGGTTATTTCTTGATACGAATAACCGGGGTTTCCCCCACAACCACGGTACCGCTCAGCTTAGTCAGTTCTTTAATCTCATCCATGTTAGAGATAACAACTGGCGTCAGAGTGGACTTGGCTTTCTCTTCCAGCAACGGCAGATCAAACTCGATCACGACGTCACCTTTCTTGACACGCTGTCCTTCTTCGGCGATGCGTTTAAAGCCTTCGCCTTTCAGTTCAACGGTATCAATACCGAAGTGAACGAACAGTTCGATACCCGTGTCTGATTCAATAGAAAAAGCATGGTTGGTTTCGAAGATTTTACCGATGGTGCCATCGACCGGCGCAACCATCTTGTTACCGCTAGGTTTGATAGCGATACCATCGCCGACGATCTTCTCAGCGAAGACAACATCAGGCACGTCTTCGATATTGACGATTTCACCGGATAACGGGGCAATGATTTCGATGCTGCCGGTTTCTTTCTTATCATCAGAAACCAGAGATTTCAGTTTATCGAACAAACCCATGATTTTCTCCTAAGCATTAATATTGGGTCAGCACAGCGGTATCAGCAAAGCGTCTTTTCTTTAATGAACCGGCTTACCAGACTGCTTAACTCTTCTGCTGTCGGCTGGGCTAATGCCTGCTCCGCCAGCGCTTTCGCATCTTCGTAGTTGGCATTGCGAATAATTTTCTTGATGCGAGGAATCGAGATGGCACTCATGCTGAACTCATCCAGACCCATTCCCAGCAGCAGTAGTGTAGCACGTTCGTCACCTGCTAGTTCACCGCACATGCCAGTCCACTTGCCTTCGGCATGGGAAGCGTCGATTACCTGCTTAATCAGGGTCAACACGGCCGGAGACATCGGGTTATAGAGATGAGAAATCAGCTCGTTCCCACGATCTACCGCCAGAGTATACTGGGTTAAGTCATTTGTCCCAATACTAAAGAAGTCAACTTCCTTCGCCAGGTGATGGGCGATGGCCGCCGCGGCCGGGGTTTCCACCATCACACCGACTTCGATGGTTTCATCAAATACTTTGTTTTCAGCACGCAACTGGGCTTTGAGCATCTCCAGTTCGGCTTTCAGTGTACGCACTTCTTCTACCGAAATGATCATCGGGAACATGATGCGCAATTTACCAAACGCGGAGGCACGCAGAATGGCGCGCAGCTGTGCATGCAGGATTTCCTTGCGATCCAGACAGATACGAATCGCACGCCAGCCGAGGAACGGGTTCTCTTCTTTCGGCAAATTCATGTACGGCAGGTCTTTGTCACCACCGATATCCATGGTACGCACGATCACGGCCTGAGCGCCCATTGCTTCGGCGACGGCTTTGTACGCCTGGAACTGCTCTTCTTCGGTCGGCAGCGCATCGCGGTCCATAAACAGGAATTCGGTGCGATACAGACCCACGCCTTCGGCGCCGTTACGTTCAGCTCCTGCGATGTCGCGTACCGTACCGATGTTCGCGCACACTTCGACCTGATGACCATCCAGCGAGATGGCCGGCAGATCTTTGAGTTTGGCGAGCTCGTATTTTTCGGTGTTGTACTGCTCCTGAACAGCCTTGAGCTGGTCAATGGTGGCCTGATCAGGATTCAGGTAAATCTTGTTGTTGACCCCATCGAGAATAACGAAATCGCCATTCTTGATTTTCTGGGTAGCGTCGGTTGTCCCTACGATGGCAGGCAGTTCCAGCGAGCGCGCCATGATGGAGGTGTGGGAAGTACGGCCGCCGATATCGGTAATGAAACCCAGCACTTTTTTCAGGTTCAACTGTGCGGTTTCAGACGGGGTCAGATCTTTGGCTATCAGGATCGCTTCGTCCTGAATGTCACCCAGATCAACGATATGCATGCCCAGGATGTTTTTCAGCAGGCGCTTGCCGATATCGCGCATGTCTGCAGCGCGCTCTTTCAGGTATTCGTCATCGAGTTCTTCCAGCGCTTTCGCCTGGGTTTCGATGACGGAAAACGCCGCTGCGTCCGCAGACGCATGCTCGTCTTTAATCAGGGAAATGATTTCCTGCTCGAACTCTTCATCTTCCAACAGCATGATATGCCCTTCGAAGATGGCTTCTTTCTCTGGCCCCAACGTCTCGGCGGCTTTTTGCTTGATGGCCTCCAACTGTTGCGACGCTTTGGCGCGACCGGTCAGGAAGAGTTCGATTTCCTGCTCGACCTGGTCTGCGGAGATTTTTTTCCGGTTGATGACAATCTCATCATCTTTCAGTAGCAGCGCCTTACCAAAAGCGATACCCGGTGATACTAATATGCCTGAAATCATAACCCTACCTTACTTAATCCTGATGTTCACTAAAGAGAGCGGGCCGTTTACTCAAGCTCAGCCATCAGTTTAACCAGATGTTCAACCGCTTGCTGTTCGTCTTCGCCTTCAGCTGAAATCGTGACAACCGTACCCTGAGTCAGACCCAGAGTCTGCAACTTGAACAGGCTTTTCGCGCTCGCGCTTTTGCCGTTAGAGGTGACGTTGATTTCAGAGGTAAAACCTTTAGCTTCCTTCACGAACTGTGCGGCAGGACGAGTGTGCAGGCCATTCGGTGCGGTAATCGTTACTTCTTGCTTGAACATTCTGTTTTCCCCAACTTGTTGGATTAGGTTCATGTTGCGGAACTAAAGTTTAGTGTATCTACTGAACTTTAGCCTGTTTGGTTGCCCTGAATGGGTCAGGGCAGGCCGGGATGCGGTTAAGGGAAACGGAATGCGCTTACCCCTGGCTCAAATCGGCAATGCTCCTTGCTCTTGCGTTGATGAAGCGTCCGGCCTTGCTGCTTCATGTCACAAGAGTGATATCCGTATGTGGAGCGTCGACAGATATTAATTTTACGCATCAAAATAATTGTCCGGTTAAATACTAAACCTGACGATGAAAAGCAATCTGCAAGTAGCAGAAAGTTTGAACTCTGCCACAAAAAAGCACCCCGCAGGGTGCTTTTTTAACTTTTAAATCACATTTTTGAGTGCCGGAATTACTGCTGCAATTCCTGTTCGGTGAACAAATCGGCAAATAACGCGGTACTGAGGTAACGCTCGCCGGAGGACGGCAGAATCACCACGATGGTTTTGTTGGCGAATTCTTCTTCTTTTAACAGGTTAAGTGCAGCCGCCACCGCCGCACCGGAAGAAATCCCGGCCAGAATGCCTTCTTCTTCCATCAAACGACGGGCCGTGGTGATGGCCTCTTCGTTGGTAATGCGTTCAACTCGGTCGACCAGTTTCAGGTCCAGGTTGGCAGGAATGAAACCGGCACCGATCCCCTGAATCTTGTGCGGGCCGGGTTTGATTTCTTCACCGGCCAGCGCCTGGGTGATAACCGGAGAGTCTGTCGGTTCGACGGCCACAGAAATGATCGCTTTGCCTTTGGTTTGCTTGATATAGCGGCTGACGCCCGTCAGCGTACCACCTGTACCTACACCAGCAATGAACACGTCGACTTCGCCGTCGGTGTCTTCCCAGATTTCCGGGCCAGTGGTTTTCTCATGAATTTCCGGGTTGGCCGGGTTGCTGAACTGCTGCAGCAGCAGGTAATGCTCCGGGTCGCTGGCCACAATCTCTTCGGCTTTGGCGATAGCGCCTTTCATGCCTTTGGCACCTTCGGTCAGCACCAGATTGGCACCCAGCGCTTTGAGCAGCTTACGGCGCTCCAGACTCATGGTTTCCGGCATGGTCAGTGTCAGTTTGTAGCCGCGTGCTGCCGCCACATACGCCAGTGCGATACCGGTGTTACCGCTGGTCGGCTCTACGAGTTCGACACCGGGCTTCAATACGCCGCGTTTTTCGGCATCCCAAATCAGGTTGGCACCGATACGGCATTTGACGCTGAAGCTCGGGTTACGTGACTCCACCTTAGCCAGAATACGCCCATTACCAATGCGATTCAGACGAACCAGCGGCGTATGGCCGATAGTGAAAGAATTGTCTTCGTAGATCTTACTCATAGCCCGTCCTTAATAACTGTATGAAATTTTTGCGAACCTCAGAGAGAATACTCGTTCGGGAAAGCCAGTGAAGTAAAGAATCGCTATATCGATATGTTCTGAGGAAATATATTTTCATTAATATCCAGTTATAGAACAGGGTAGCGTCACTGGCTCTCCTTTCTGTGTCGGTGTCAGTTCTGTGTCGGTATCAGTGCCGAGGCAATGTGCTGGAAAGGTGGCGGTAACGATCGACCCACAAGGCGGTCGCGCCGCAGACAGCAACCGGCATGATCAACAAGTTTAGCACTGGCACCATCGTGAACAGGCTGACCAGCGCGCCGAATTGCAGATTTGCCAGCTTGTTTTGCCGCAACGCCTTTCGCATGGTGGCAAAACCGACTTTGTGGTTATCGAACGGATAATCGCAATATTGGATTGCCAACATCCAGGCACCAAACAAAAACCACATCACAGGAACGACGGTCTGACCGATGCCGGGTACGAAATACAGCAGCAGTAACACCAGCAGACGGGGTAAATAATAGGCCAGTTTTTGCAGCTCGCGTCGCATGATGCGGGGCACGTCTTTGGCAATATCGAGTATTCCGCTGGCGGGCAGCGGCTGGCCGGTCAGCCGGGCTTCCAGTTGCTCCGCCAGCAGGCCGTTGAACGGTGCGGCGATCAGGTTGGTCAGGGTGCTAAAGAAATAGCTGAAAACCAGCAAGACGGAAAGTGTCACCAGCGGCCAGAGCAGGTAGCTAAGCCACTGTAGCCACTCTGGCACATGGGTCATTAGCTGTGGGACCCAGGTGCCAAGCTGGCGAAACAGCCACCAAAAAGCACCACCCATCAGCAGGATATTCACCAGCATGGGAAGAATGACAAAACGACGGATACCGGGCAGAGAAAGCAGTTGCCAGCCTTTCAGAAAATAATGCAGGCCGCTGTGTTTGGGATCAAGGTGTTGCGTGTAGGACATGGGGTGGTTCTCACCTTATGGTAGGCAGGTTACGGCATCATATCGGGATGAATTTCGGCTGGCTAGCTGCGATTTGCCTGAAAAAACGGCAAAAAAATGCCCGCAGTCGATCTTTATTATCATAAACTAGTGTACAGACTTGCACTTGAGTACACAGGCAAATACAGTTAGAGGTATGTGTATTTGCCGTAGTGGCAATGTATTGGAATAACTGGGATAGCAATGATGCAGGACCTGCGTCTGATCTTGATTGTCGTTGGCGCGATCGCAATTATAGCACTGTTACTGCATGGTCTTTGGACAAGCCGTAAGGAGCGCTCGTCCCTTTTCCGCGATCGTCCGGTAAAGCGCCTGAAGCCAAAGCGTGATGATGCCCCGCTGGAGGAGCTTGACGACGGGGTGGGTGAAGTGCGGGTAACGTCTTCTCGCCGTCAGCAAAATACGCCGTCCGGCAACGCGGCGGGTGATCGTTTTGAGACGACCTTCCGCCAGGAGCCGACCGTCTACGATCCGCTGCTGGATGAAGTTGAGCCGCCAGCGCCGTCGCATCAGTCTGCTGCCCCGTATGCCGAACCGCAGCCTCGCTATCAGCAGCCAGCTTCCCAACCCCAGCCGACAGAACCGGTGCAACGCGTTGCGGAGCAGAGAGCGGAAGAGCCGGTAGCTGACGTCAACCATCACCCTCATGCTGAACCGGTGTCTGAAGCGCCGGTAGCTTCACCGCCGATGCCGCAACAAGAAGTGGTGCTGGTTTTGCACGTAGCGGCTCATCAGGGCGGCGTGATTGGTGGTGAAGTGCTGTTGCAAAGCGTGTTGCAGGCAGGTTTCCAGTTTGGCGAAATGAACATCTTCCATCGTCATGTCAACCCGGCTGGCAGTGGGCCGGTGTTATTCAGCCTGGCTAACATGGTCAAACCCGGTTCGTTCAATGTGGACGCGATGTCTGAATTTACCACGCCGGGCGTGTCGATTTTCATGATGGTGCCGTCTTATGGCGATGCCAGTCAGAACTTCAAGCTGATGCTGCAGTCCGCTCAGCGTATTGCTGACGATGTGGGCGGCGTGGTGCTGGATGACGAACGTCGTCTGATGACACCGCAGAAAGTGGAAGCCTATAAAGCCCGTATCCGCGATGTGCTCAAAGCGAACAGTGCGCAGAGCGAATAATGGCAGTGTGTTGTGATATCAGCGCTTATCAGAAGCCTCCGTTTACGGGGGCTTCTTGCTTTTATCGCGTGTTACATCCATCGCGTGTTACATCCATCGCGTATGACTTTCATCAGGTATGACTTTCATCGGGTAATTAATTTCATCGCGCGGTTTTTCCGTGCTATCTCCATCGCGTCGTTTCCGTAACGAGCGCGTTTCGTATGGCAGTGTCGGCCGGTGAACCTACCGGTTGGCAATAAGGTGCAGACAGTGAGCGGCAATAATACGTTAAAACAGGAGTTGGGACTGGTTCAGGGGATTGGGTTGTTATCGACCTCGTTGTTAGGAACCGGCGTGTTTGCTGTGCCTGCTCTGGTGGCTGAGCAGTCGCAAGGTGCTAGCTTGTGGGCCTGGCCGCTATTGATTGCCCTGGTGTTTCCGATTGCGATTGCCTTTGCCTCGCTGGGAAGGCACTTCCCGAATGCCGGTGGGGCGGCGCATTTTGTGAAGCTGGCGTTTGGGCCGCGGCTGGCGCGGGTGACTGGATGGTTGTTCCTGTCGGTGATCCCTGTGGGGTTGCCAGCGGCAATGCAGATTGCGGCTGGGTTCTGGCAGGCTGCTTTTGGGGTGAGTGCTGACGGGTTACTGCTGGTGCAATTGCTGACGCTGGCGGCGATTTGGCTACTGGGAATACGCAGTGCGGGTTCCAGCGCCACCATTCAGACACTGATTGCTTTACTGGTGGTGCTGCTGGTGGCGGCAATCTGGTGGAAAGGGCAGATTGCGCCGTCTCAGATTCCGTGGCCTGCGCTTACGCAGGTTCACGGCGCACAGATGCTGGATGCGCTGGCGGTGATGTTCTGGTGTTTCGTCGGGCTGGAAGCCTTTGCGCATCTGGCAACGGAATTCAAATCACCCGAGCGTGATTTCCCGCGGGCGCTGCTGATAGGCATGTTGCTGGCCGGTGCCGTTTATTGGGGATGTACTGTCGCCGTTTTGCATTTCGGGGCTTACGGTCCCCATCAGGCTGCCACCGCATCGCTGCCTGGCATAGTGGTGCGGTTGTTTGGCGAGCATGCTTTGTGGCTGGCTTGCATTGTCGGCTATCTAGCCTGTTTCGCCAGCGTGAATATTTATACCCAGGGTTTTGCCCGTCTGGTGTGGTCGCAGGCCCCGGAGGGAAGCCGACTGGCGCGTTTATCCACCGCACGTGCGCCGGTGAACGCGTTATCGCTGGTGGTGGCCTGCTGCCTGCTCTGTTGCCTGTTGATTTACTGGCTGCAACTGCCGTTATCTGAGCTGATCGTTTACGCCAACGGCATTTTTATTTTGATTTATCTGCTGTGTATGCTGGCGGGGTGGCGGCTGTTGCATGGCCGTTCCCGTGTGATGGCAAGCATCGGGAGCGTACTGTGCGTGGCGTTGCTGCTGACACTCGGCTGGAAATCGCTGTATGCGCTAGGGATGCTGACGGTGCTATGGCTGGTGCTACCGGTAAGACGCGCTGACATTGTCACCGAGGTCACTAAGTAAAACCAGACAGGGGCGCAGGCCCCGTCTGGCATGTGCAGACCGCCGCGTTACTGAGCGTCGGCAGGCTGTTGTTGTTCCGCTGTGTCGCGGCCTGCGACTTTCGCTTCCAGCTCGCTCATCCGCTGTTCCAACAGCGCCAGTTTTTCGCGAGTACGCAGCAATACCTGGGTTTGTAAGTCGAATTCTTCACGGCTGACTACATCCAGTTTGCCTAACTGCGATTGTAAGATCTGACGGATTTTCTTCTCCATGTCTTCGCCAAATTCCCGGATGCCTTTTGGCATGGATTCCTGCACCTGACGGGCAATCTGCTCTAATTTCTTCGGGTCAATCATGACACTTTCCTGAACTGTTTGACGAAAGGGTGGATATACATCAAGTGTAATGCCTGACCCGCACGGTATAAACAAAAAGTCATTTTCATTCGATAAATTTTGCGATCCATAAGCGGGGTTAGTGATTGCCCCTCCCTTCGGTTAGCGCTATAGTAATCCTGCTTATTCTCAGGGCGGGGTGTAATTCCCCACCGGCGGTAAACCAGTATGTGGCCTTAAGGTCAACTGGAAGCCCGCGAGCGCTCAGACTGCATGGTTTGAGGTCAGCAGATCCGGTGTAATTCCGGGGCCGACGGTTATAGTCCGGATGGGAGAGAGTAACGGTTTCTGACAGGCTAGCGCCTGCCCGCGTTATTTTTTGCGTTTTTGTCTGTTTACTCAGTACAAAAACGACTCCTCAAGTTCGCCCTGATTCTGGTAATCCATACTAACAATGAGGTTTTTTTACCATGAATCAGACTTTACTTTCCGAATTCGGTACACCTGTCGAACGCGTTGAACGTGCGCTGGATGCATTGCGTCAAGGCCGTGGCGTCATGGTGTTGGATGATGAAGACAGGGAAAATGAAGGTGATATGATTTTCCCCGCCGAAACCATGACCGTTGAGCAAATGGCGCTGACCATTCGTCACGGTAGCGGTATCGTATGCCTGTGTATTACTGAAGAACGCCGTCAGAAGCTGGAACTGCCGATGATGGTGGAAAACAATTCCAGCCATTATCAGACCGCGTTTACCGTGACTATCGAAGCGGCTGAAGGCGTCACTACCGGGGTCTCTGCCGCCGATCGCCTGACAACCATTCGTACCGCGATTGCCGATGATGCCCGTGCGAGCGATCTGAATCGCCCTGGCCATGTGTTCCCGCTGCGTGCGCAGCCGGGCGGCGTGCTGGTGCGTGGTGGTCATACTGAAGCCACAGTGGATTTAATGCGTCTGGCTGGGTTTAAACCGTTCGGCGTGCTGTGCGAACTGACGAATGATGATGGTTCCATGGCGCATGCGCCGGAAGTGATCACTTTCGCAAAACAGCACAATATGCCGGTGCTGACTATCGAAGATCTGGTGGCTTACCGTCAGGCGGCTGAACGTAAAGCCAGCTGATTGTTGCCAGACACTATCACGTCTTTGAAACAGGGCCAGTTTTCCGGCCCTGTTTTTTCAGGTATGTATTTTTTCAGGTAGATGCTTTTTCAGACATAGCCTTTTTCAGGCGCAGGCTTTTTCAGATGCCGGGTTCAGGCTGATTTGCGGGCTAGCAGCGTGGCAAAGCGCAGCTTGATGCGGTTGCCGTCGGCGTCGGTCTTGTGCAGTTCCCCCACATCCTCGTTGTATTTCACTATCTCCCAGTCACGATAATAGTCGTGCAGTTCGTTGTGCCCGAAAGTGAACGAGAACGGCAGAGGGCAGGGGAAGTCGTCGGTAGACATGGCGGCGACAATCAGGTTATAGCCACCGGCAACCGTGTGTTCCTGCATGTTGCTGATAATAGCCGGGACGCAGGAGCGATCCAGAAACATGAATACCACCGTCGACAGGATGAAATCGTACTGATGACGAATATCGGCCTGATTGATGTCGTGGACGAATGCGTCGATCCCGCTGAGTGACTCATCCGCGATTATCTGGTTGAGCTTATCAATGCTCATGGCGTTCTTGTCGCAGGCCGTGACCTCAAAGCCTTTCAGGTTCAGGTAGAGTGCGTTACGTCCGCCGCCACAGCCCAGATCCAGCGCTTTCCCCGGCTGGATATAACGCAGAGCGTTGACAACTTCCGAGTGGGTGCGCGTCAGCTCATATTTTTTGTGGTAGTAATCTTCCGCCGTGCAATAAAAACTGAGCCTGCATTGCAGGTCGTCAGAAAACGCGGCAATGCGGTGCCAGCGTTGCGGTTCAATATAAGGCGGTTGCTGCTGCGGTGAAAACTGTAAGCGTTCTGTGACTTCTCCTTGTTCCGTCAGCAGTTCGAACGTCAGTTCGCCCTGCAGTATTTCCAGTTTTGCCCAGGTGTCTTCTTTGGTGTTGTGTTTTTCCTGGAACTGAGCAGGCAGCGTATTGCTGTTCCATACCGGCATCTGTTTATAACAAATCAGTTCTTGCATAGGGACCTCGTACGTTCTCGTCTTTTCCCATTCTATTAATCACGCAGTAGTGTGACCAGAAATATGTATTATAAATGCATGAAATGGCAAGGCGACCGCCGGGCGGTCGCTGGATACACCATCATGATGACAGTTGTCGTAGCAGTGGGAAGGCCTCTTTCATGCGGTCGCCGCCGACAACAAAGGCCCGCAACTGTTCCCCTGCCATTCCCTTTGCCACGATGCCGCCATGATCGGCGATGAGGTGCCAGGTGAGCGCCGGGTTTTGTGTTTCCCCCGCCAGTTGCAACGGAAACAACGGCGTTTTTACTTTAATCAACATCGCAGGCAGGGTGAGTGGCTGCTCTCCTTGTGGCTGAGGGTGATGGGGTTCCGGGGTGAGGCGTGCGGCAATACTGTTAGCCGCGATGCTGGCGGTTAACTGGATCGGTTGTAAAAAGGGCAGCAGTTTACCGTTAATTTCAGCGCAATCTCCCAACGCGTAAATATGCGGATCAGAGGTGCGTAACTGGCTATCGGTAACGATGCCACGGTTTACCGACAGGCCTGCCGCTGCGGCCAGCTCGGTATTGGCGCGCAGCCCGATGGCGGAGATGACTTCATCTACCACCAGTGTGCGGCCAGACACCAACGTAACGCGCAGGCCAGCCTCGGTTTTTTCCACCTGTTGGAGCTCGGTGCCGAGTAACAGCTCCACCCCTTGTTGCAGCAAGGTGGTTTGCAGGCGTGCGCTGAGTTCGACAGGCAGAAGAGCAGAAAGAAGATGCGATGCCCGATCCGCCACCATGACGTGTTTACCGGCTTGCGCCATATCCATCGCCAGTTCACTGCCGATCAACCCTGCGCCGACTACCAGAATGCGTGTTGCCTGCATCAGGCGAGTTTCCGCCTGACGATACTCCTGCTGGCTATTGAGCGTCAGCATCCATTCACGACCGGGAATCGGTGGGAGCACGGCGCTGGCACCGGTAGCCAGCACCAGTGTGTGGTAATCATACTGCCGGTCACCACAGATGACCTGCCGTCGACTGGCGTTAATCGCGGTGACAGCGGTATGCGCCAACAGGGTAATCCGCTGTTCTTCGGCAAAGTGCGCGGCATGCATGCGTGTCAGGTCGTCGGCACGGCGCTGTTGGCTTAACACATGGCTGAGCTCCGGCTTACTGTAGTCGTCGCCGCTGTCGGCGGTGATCAGGCGAATAGGGCAGTGAGCATGCTGCTTACGCAGGCTTTTAATCAATTGCCGGGCGGCAAAGCCAGCCCCGACAACAATGGTTTCATAAGAAATGGTTTCATCAGAAATGATCTCATCAGACATGGCCGTTCCTTAGTTGATGGGGTTAAACACGTCTTTACCTAAGCTGCATTCGGGGCATAAGAAGGTGTCTGGTACATCAGACCAGGGGGTGCCCGGTGTCACGTCCTGCATCGGTTCACCGATAGCCGGATCGTAAATCCACTGGCATACGCTGCACTGCATGCGCCCGTTATACTGCGGTGCAGCGGTGCTGTTACAGGAGCAAGGGGAGGCGGCGGTTATCTCTGCTGATATGCCGGTATCGGCCGCCACCGGCGTGGGGCTGATATCAGTGGTGACCGGTGAGACGGTTAGCGGATGCAGCGCCCATTGGCGGGCAATTTCACGACCATGTTCCCGGCAAATTGCCAGCGCAGACCCATCCGGACGCCATTTGGTTTTCAGCGACAGCGTGGTCTCGAAACCCGCATCCATCAGCCGGGTCTGGATACGATCAACCGCGCCGCCATTCCAGCCATAGCTACCAAAGGCGGAGGCTTTCTTGTTCTGAAAGCGCAGGCCGGTGATCTCTTCTAACATGGCGGCTACTTTCGGCATCATCACGTTATTCATGGTGGAAGAACCCACCAGCACACCCTTGGAGCGGAATACCTGCGTCAGAATCTCGTTTTTGTCATGACGGGCCACATTGTAGATTTTGACGGCAACACCCGGATCGACATCATGGATCCCTTGGGCGATGGCATCCGCCATCATGCGGGTATTGTTGGACATGGTGTCGTAGAACAGCGTGATGCGATCTTCCTGATAGCTGTCGGCCCAGCGCAAATAGTGGTGAATGATCTGCGCCGGGTCATCGCGCCATACCACGCCGTGGGAGGTGGCGATCATCGATAACGGCAGGTTAAACGCCAGCACTTCGTTGATTTTAGCGGTGACCAGACGGCTGAACGGCGTCAGGATATTGGCGAAGTAGCGTTGGCACTGCTCGAACAGTTCCCCTTGATCGACTTCATCGTTAAACAGGTGTTCATCGCAGTAGTGTTGCCCAAACGCGTCATTACTGAACAAGACTGCATCACCGCTCAGATAGGTCATCATGCTGTCTGGCCAGTGCAACATCGGCGTTTCGATGAACACCAATTGTTTGCCGTTGCCGATATCCAGCGAATCGCCGGTTTTGACGGTGTGGAAATGCCATTCAGGATGATGGTGATGACCGGTAATCGAGTCGATGGCGTTATGGGTGCAGTAAATCGGCGTATTGGGGATATAGGCCATCAGCTCACTCAGTGCCCCGGCGTGATCTTCCTCGGCATGATTGATGACGATGTAGTCGATCTGCGCCAGATCGATCTCCGCCATCAGGTTCTGGACAAAATCGCGGCTGAACTTGTGGTCAACGGTGTCGATCAACACCGTTTTTTCTTCCCGGATCAGGTAGCTGTTATAGCTGCTGCCTTTCAGCGTTTTGTATTCAGTGCCGTGGAAGTCGCGAACTTCCCAATCTCGTTGGCCAACCCAGTGAATGTTATTTTTAACATGAATAGACATCGTCATACTCCAGTGAACGTAGTAAAGGTCGATGCCATGTCATTGCACAGGCCGTGCCATTTTTTATCTTGTTGATTATCAATGATTTTAAAAATAGCCTTTGTCATTATGACAATAACCAGATAATGTCTTTTTGACACTTCTTTGTGAAAAAGACACACCATGACGCTATCGATAGATGCCTTTGCGCACATTGCTATTGAGTTGCAGCAAGGGCTTTCAACCCGCGACCGTTTTCAACGCCTGCTAAATAGCCTGCGCCAATTACTCTGCTGCGATGCCGCCGCGTTGCTGCGTTATGAAAGTCAGTTGCTGCGCCCGCTGGCAACCGATGGGCTGGCACCGGACGTGCTGGGGCGGCGTTTTCGGCTCTCCGAACACCCGCGTCTGGAGGCGATAGCCCGGGCCGGTGATGTGGTGCGGTTCCCGGCGGACAGCCAGCTTCCCGACCCTTACGATGGCCTGATCCCCGGTCAGGAAGCGTTGAAAGTACATGCCTGCGTCGGCCTGCCACTGTTTGCTCACCATTCCCTGATTGGCGTATTGACCATTGACGGGATGGATCCACACCAGTTCGATCATTTTAGTGATGAAGAGCTACGGTTGATTGGTGCGATGGCGTCGGTAGCCCTGAGTAATGCGCTATTGATGGAACAACTGGAGCGCCAGACCGTAGCACCACTGCCGGATGTCGCGCCGATGGCGCAGGCAAGTGCCGACGAGATGGTGGGATTGTCCGCGCCCATGCAGCAATTGAAAAAAGAAGTGGCGATTGTGGCCGATAGCGACCTTAACGTGCTGATCATGGGGGAAACCGGGGTTGGCAAGGAACTGGTGGCGCGGGCCATTCATCAGGGTTCACGGCGTGCAGATCGCCCGCTGGTGTATCTGAATTGTGCCGCGTTGCCGGAGTCAGTGGCGGAAAGCGAACTGTTCGGCCACGTGAAAGGGGCGTTTACCGGCGCGATCCATCATCGTACTGGTAAGTTTGAGCTGGCGGATAACGGTACGCTGTTTCTGGATGAAATCGGCGAGCTGTCGTTGACCTTGCAGGCCAAGCTGCTGCGGGTATTGCAATACGGTGATTTGCAGCGCGTGGGTGACGACAGCAGCCTGAAAGTGAATGTGCGTGTGCTGGCGGCGACTAACCGGGATTTAAAGCAGTCGGTGCAGGAGGGGACGTTCCGTGCCGACCTGTTCCACCGGCTGAGCGTGTTTCCGCTGTCGGTACCGCCGCTGCGTGCGCGTGGTCAGGATATTGCGCTGCTGGCCGGTTTTTTCTGTGAGCGCAGCCGTGCCAGACTCGGGTTGCAACGCCTGTCATTATCGCCGCAAGCGACCCAGTTGCTGGTGCGTTATCCGTGGCCGGGGAACGTGCGCGAGCTGGAACATGTCATCTACCGGGCGACGATTGTGGCGCGGGCAGGCGGCACGAGCGGCGATCTTGTCTTGCGACCGGAACACTTGAATCTGGATGGTGTACTGCCCGATGAGCCTCATCCTGCTAACGCGGAGAATACCGCGCCGTCGTGGCGTGGCGTCAGCCTGCGGGATGCAACAGAGCATTATCAACGACAGGTGATTAGCGATACGCTGGCGCGGCATCAGGGTAACTGGTCGTCCTGTGCCCGCGAGCTGGCGGTAGACAGCGGTAATTTACACCGTATGGCAAAACGGCTGGGGATAAAATAACAAACCCCGGCATGGCCGGGGTTTGAAGGACAGGCTTAACGAGTCATCAGCCGCAGCGGGTGCATTTCTGTGACTGGATCACCTGGAAGAAGTCGTTGCCCTTGTCATCCACCAGAATGAAGGCCGGGAAGTCTTCCACTTCGATTTTCCAGATAGCTTCCATACCCAGTTCCGGGTATTCCACACACTCCAGACTCTTGATGCTGTTCTGCGCCAGAATCGCGGCCGGGCCGCCAATGCTGCCGAGATAGAAGCCACCGTGTTTATGACACGCGTCGGTGACCTGCTGGCTGCGGTTGCCTTTGGCCAGCATGATCATGCTGCCGCCGTGGGATTGCAGCAAATCAACATAAGAGTCCATACGGCCAGCGGTCGTCGGGCCGAGTGAACCAGACGCGTAGCCTTCTGGCGTCTTGGCCGGGCCTGCGTAGTAGATCGGGTGATCTTTCACGTATTGCGGCAGTTCACCGCCGTTGTCCAGCAGTTCCTTCAGCTTGGCGTGCGCAATGTCGCGCGCCACGATGATGGTGCCGTTCAGCGACAGGCGAGTGGAAACCGGGTATTGCGACAGCGTTTTGAGGATATCTGCCATCGGGCGGTTCAGATCGATACGCACCACTTCACCTTCGCCAGCCTGACGCAGGTGTTCCGGAATGTATTTACCGGGATTGGTTTCCAACTGTTCCAGCCAGATACCCTGACGGTTGATTTTGGCTTTGATGTTACGGTCCGCCGAGCAGGACACGCCCATCCCCACCGGGCAGGATGCACCGTGACGCGGCAGACGGATCACCCGCACATCGTGCGCGAAGTATTTGCCGCCGAACTGGGCACCGAGCCCCAGATTACGGGCTTCTTCCAGCAGTTCCTGCTCCAGTGCTACATCACGGAACGCCTGACCGTGTTCGTTACCCTCGGTCGGTAATTCATCGTAGTAGCGGGTGGAGGCCAGTTTCACGGTTTTCAGGTTGGTTTCCGCAGAGGTGCCGCCGATGACAAAGGCAATGTGGTACGGCGGGCAAGCCGCGGTACCCAGCGTACGCATTTTTTCCACCAGATAGTTTTTCAGTTTACCCGGTGACAGCAGCGCTTTGGTTTCCTGATACAGATAAGTTTTGTTGGCGGAACCGCCGCCTTTGGTGACGAACAGGAATTTATACTCATCACCTTCCGTGCTGTAGAGGTCTATCTGTGCTGGCAGGTTGGTGCCGGTGTTGACCTCTTTGTACATATCCAGCGCCGCATTCTGGGAGTAGCGCAGGTTGTCTTCGATAAAGGTGTTGTATACACCGCGCGACAGTGCTTCAGCGTCGTTGCCGTTGGTCCACACACGCTGGCCTTTTTTGCCAACGATAATAGCAGTACCGGTATCCTGACAGGTCGGCAGGATGCCTTTGGCGGCGATTTCGGAGTTACGCAGGAACTGCAAGGCGACATAACGGTCGTTTTCGCTGGCCTCCGGGTCGTGCAGAATATCGGCGACCTGCTGCTGGTGGGAAGGACGCAGCAGGAAAGAGGCGTCGTGAAATGCCTGCTGTGCCAGCAAGGTCAGCCCCTGCGGGGCAACTTTAAGAATATCCTGGCCTTCAAACTGGCTAACGGAAACAAAGTCGCTGCTGATCAAACGGTATTCGGTTTTATCTTTCGCTAATGGAAACGGATCTTGGTAATAAAACGGTTTATTCGACATTTTCTTCTCACTTGCAGCCGCATAATTGAGTGATTTATCGGGTCTTATTTCCGCCTAAGGCTTTTGTGCCGGTCTTATTGTTGTGTCCGTCGTCTTTGGCACGACGACAAAAGCAATAAACGTGGTTGATATTCCTTAACTTGCGCCAGTTGTGCGCCTATTGAGGGATACCACCTCACATACTATGGCTTTATGGCGGGGAGTACCACGCTGACAAGTCACATTATTTTTATCTTCGTCATGTTTTCGTCGAAAATATATCGCTGGCAGAAACAGGATGTTGATATTGATAATCATGACGTTACGGATGTCATATTAAGTCATTTATTTAAGTTAATTAAGTGCAATGTGGCTGGGTGATGAATACCCATTGAATAAATAAGGGTACACATCGCACTGACAGTATGTTGATTGTATTATTCGCGCTGTTCGAGCAAGGTATCGATAAGCCATAATCCCGCCGGACCGGGGGGCGAGGGGCGGGACCAGGCGATATCCACTTCAATTTGCCGCGGCCAGCCTGGCAGCGATAGCTCCACCAACTGATTCTGCGCGTATTCCTTGACCAGCCAGCGCGGCAGGGTGCTCCAGCCAAATCCTTGTTGCGCCATCTCCAACAGCATCAGGTACGACGGCGTTGACCAACTGGCGCTTTCCGTTTGTGGGCGCTCTCGCTGGCTGTATGTATGCAGACATAACTGACGCACCGTAGCGAGTTGTTCCTGCGTTACCTGGGGCTGCTGCGCCAGCGGATGCGTGCGGGCGACATACACCGCCATTTCGGTTTTCACCTGCAACCGGGATACCGCAATGTCGATAGGATAATGTGCCTGCGCCTGTAACACGCCAACATGGGCGCGTTGAGATTGCAGCAGTTCCACCACGTCTTCGTCTTCTGCAATCAGGCATTCGAATTCCACGTCGGGAAACCGCACGGCGAAGCGTTGCAGTATCGGGTGATAGTAACGGCACTGCCAGGTGTCCGATAACACGAAGGTGAGCCGTGGCTCGACTTTATCTGCCAGCCGGATTGACAGTTCATCCAGTGCTTCGCTGGCGGCCAGAATCGCTTTCACATGACTGAGCACCTTACGTCCTTCATCCGTCAGCACTGGCTGATGACCACGTCTGTCGAACAGCTGCAATCCCAGGTCGGCTTCCAGATTCGCCACCGCCGTACTGACGGTGGACTGGCTTTTTTGCAGGTGGCGTGCCGCGGCGGAAAACGAGCCGGTATTCACGGTGGCGATGAACGCCAGCAGTGATTCAGGAGAATAACGCATCGCTACCTCTATCGGTTTTTTAGATGGATTCTAATTTATCACTATTGGTTATTTCGATGAAAATAGCAATCCGTTAGCGCCACCGCGCGATCAGTAGGGGGAATTATGCAACAGAATACTCAGCAAACAGGACATCATCCGTCAAAATCCTGGCGTGAACGGATAGTGCATGCCGTGGGTTTTGAAGTGATGGCGTTATTGATTTGCTCGCCGATAGGGGCGTGGGTACTGGAGCGATCCATCCTACAGGTCGGGGTGCTCTCCATCATGCTGTCCAGCGTGGCAATGGTCTGGAACGTGGTGTACAACAGCGTGTTTGATCGCCTGTGGCCGGTCAGCCGCGTGAGGCGTGGTGTATGGGTGCGCGCAGGGCATGCGCTGGGCTTTGAAGGTGGTTTTATCCTGTTTGGTTTGCCGCTGGCCGCCTGGATGCTGAATATTACGTTGTGGCAGGCACTGATGGTGGAAATCGGCTTCTTCCTGTTTTTCCTGCCGTACACCATGGCCTACAACTGGCTGTACGACCTGCTGCGTGAGCGTCTGCTAACCCCAGCGGTACAGGGACGCTAGTCGGCACCCGAGGCAGGAGAGTGAGTGCTTGCTTCACTCTCCTGCCTCGGGCTTGTTTTCATTCGTCGGTCGACTGACGCAGTGACGCCCGGTATTCGGCGTAATCCGGCATGTGAGGAATGCGCCACAGATACCAGGCTGCCAGTGTGCGATAGGGGCGACAAGGCTCGCTCATCTCCAGCATCGCTTTGCGCGTGGGGTTTTGTGGCAGGCGATACAGGTAACGAAACCCCTGTTTGATGCCGAGATCGTCCACCGGCATGATATCCATCCGCTCCAGTGTGGAGATCAACAGCATTTCTACCGTCCAGCGGCCGATGCCTTTCAAAGTGCAAAGGCGCTCGATCAGTGTGTCGTCATCCAGATGTTCGGCTGCCGTTCTGGCGGGTACCAATCCACTCAGTACGCCCTGCGCAATACCTTTTACCGTATCGATTTTACGGGCGGAAAAACCGCACTGGCGTAACACCTCGGGTTCGCACACCACCAGTTGTTCAGCGGATGGAAAACCGCCGTCTCCCACATCAAAACGGTGCTGTAGCTTGCCGATGATCGCGGCGGCGGCACGGTTGCTGAGTTGCTGGCTGGAGACCGCCCGGATCAGCGCTTCGTAAGGTTCCCGTGCCGGTCGGCTTTCAAAGCGGATATGACCGACGCCCTCTATCAAGCGCGCCCAGTGCACATCAATGGCGGACAAATGGGCAAGAGCCTGAGGTTCGTTGAACGGGAGGGGTGATGGCGTCATAGGGTGGCATCCTTATGGTTGGTGCTGTAGACAAACAGCTTTGTTGTGTTATGACAGACAAATTTATGCCAGAACAGTGGAAAGTTTCGTGCGTGATAGCATCGGTTGTTTCTTTGCGGCGTCATCGCACGCCCGACAAGGAGAGGTTCGACGCCACCTCTCCTTGACCACTGGCTGAAGGCTAAACGGTGCCGCTTCGCGGTCCCTTCGGCGTTCGCCTTCGCTGTTCGGGCCGCCCGTGACGCTCTCCCGGAGCGGCACGGGCTTTCGCCGCGTCCGTGCGGCTCACCCGGCGAAGTCGCTCACCTCAGCACAGTTTTTGACGCTATAAAACGCTATTGCCTGTAAATAAAGGGTTTTTCAGCAATATGTTTTTTCTGTTTTAGATAATTATTGTGTTTCCTAAAACAAGAAGGGCAAGCTGTCCATTGACCTTGTATACTCAATTATACTGGTTATTTGAACAGGTTTACGCATGAATTTTGAACTGTTTGCCGATGAGCCGCCGGAGCGCCGGAATGAAACGCTGGCACCCGGTGCGGTGGTGTTGCGAGGTTTTGCCTGGCCACAGGCCGATGCGTTGCTGGCTGCTCTCAAGACCGTGACGCAACGAGCGCCGTTTCGGCACCTGGTGACGCCGGGCGGGTATACCATGTCGGTGGCGATGAGTAATTGCGGGCCACTGGGTTGGGTGAGCGACGAGCAGGGTTACCGCTACAGCGCGCAGGACCCGCTCAGCGGTCAGCCCTGGCCTGCTATGCCGACCTGTTTCTTGCAATTGTCTCAGGCCGCGGCGCGCGAGGCGGGATATCACGACTTTGCGCCCGATGCCTGCCTGATTAACCGCTACGCCGTTGGTGCCAAACTGTCGTTGCATCAGGATAAAGACGAGCTGGACTTACGCCAGCCGATTGTGTCCGTATCGTTAGGGTTGAGCGCGGTGTTTTTGTTCGGTGGTATGAAACGCAGCGACCCTTGCCAGCGGCTGACGTTGATGCACGGTGATGTGGTGGTATGGGGGGGCCCGTCCCGATTGTGTTACCACGCTATTTTGCCGCTAAAACGTGGGCCGTTGCCGATGGGAATGTCCGATGAGGTGCGCCTGAATCTGACGTTTCGCTGCGTATGAGTGTCCCCCACGCAGTGAGGGACACTTGCCATGACGTTGTATGATTACTTCGCAGAGAAGTGCATGTACTCCAGCGCGTTTTCACCCGCCATACGACCTGAGTTGAGGGCAAAACCGAACGTCCCGCCGCCCAACAGCAAATCATAAGTGTCGCCGTACATACCGGCGGCATCGTTGCCGGTCACGTACAGGCCCGGTACCGCACTGCCGTTCGGGCTGACTGCTTCCATTTTCTCGTTAATTTTCACACCACCGAGCGTACCGAGTGCTGCTGGCATCATCTTCACGGCATAGAACGGGCCGGTTTTCACCGGACGCAGATAGTCCATGCTCTTATTGAAGATGTCGTCGCGTTTCTGGGTGGCATAGCGGTTGTTGTCTTCAATGGTGCGTTTCAGCACGGCCGGGTCGATGGCCATTTGTTTGGCCAGGTCGTCGATACTGTTGCTTTTGAAGACAAAACCGCGGTTTTTCTGGAGTTCTTTGGCAAACTCGTCATCAAATTTCACCAGTTTGGTATTGGCGATAACCCATTCGCCGATCGGCACATCAATACCGTCGTTGACCACGTGCTTGCGGGTTTCCTCGTCGAAGACGGAGTACATAACGCCACCTGCTTTCGCCAGCGCGTTACCGGCGTGCGGCCAAATGATAACGATGGACTCATCAGTGAAGCGGCGTCCGGTTTTGTCTACCCACAGGTAAGGCTGGCGAGCGGCGGCCAGCATCTGGGAGTTAGGGGCATACTCCGGCAGACCGGGGCGGTAAGACTGCACCACGCCCATGCCTTCTTCTTTGGCACCCGCCTTCCACGCC
Organism: Dickeya oryzae; assembly: GCF_020406815.2. Lineage (NCBI taxonomy): Bacteria > Pseudomonadati > Pseudomonadota > Gammaproteobacteria > Enterobacterales > Pectobacteriaceae > Dickeya > Dickeya oryzae. Next base: position 3,748,972 of record NZ_CP162670.1, on the reverse strand, counting down.
ATTTTGATGCCGTCACCGTCTTTACCGATGTTGCCGACCATGATGGTGTCGGGCATGGCGACGTATTTTTGCAGCATCTCTTTGTTGTTGGCGTAACCACCGGTGGCGACGATCACCGCTTTGGTGTCGATCTGGAACGGTTTACCGTCGCTGCCTTCAGCGATCACGCCGGTAATTTTGCCGTCCTTCATCACCAGGTCTTTACCGGCGGTTTTCACCAGTGTGGTGACCTTCATGTTCTTAAACTGCTCATGGAAGGTTTTGATCAGGTAACGGCCGTGGCCGGGGCCATCGATAACGTGCCAGGTCAGCATCCCGCCCGGCCCGCCGGGGCCGATGTATTCAAACTTGATGCCTTTGGATTTCACCCACTCGATGGTGTCGGCGGAGCGGTTGACGAAGGTACGCACCACATACGGGTTGGCCATCCAGTGGCTGTATTCCATGATGGTCTTAAAGGCCATATCTGGCGTGACTACGATCCCTTGGCGTTTTTGCATCGAACTGTTGGCCGCGAAGATACCTTCCGCGAAATTGCCGGTGCCGCCGACGGCGGGCTGTTTTTCCAGCAACACGACGCTAGCGCCTTTCTCGGCGGCCGCCATAGTAGCGGCAGTACCGGCGGCACCCGCACCAATCACCACCACATCCGCGCTTTTCGGGATGTCGACCGATTTGGCCGGTTCAGCGTTTTTCGCCGGTTCTGCCGCTGGCTCGGGTTGCCCTGATGCCTGAGCAGACGTGATTCCCAGCACCGAGAGGCACAAAGCCGCAAGGAGTTTTTTTCGGTATTGAACCATATTATTTTCCTTTTATTTTACGCGTGGAATGACGCGCCAAAGACTGGCGCATCGTCCGGTATTCAGTTCGCCTTGGCTTTGGCGTAAGCCGCCTGCGAGGCGTCATGCACCGCGCCGCTGGTCATGGTGGCGCCGGAAACCCCGTCGACATTGATGGTCTTTTTCTCGGTCATGGTTTTTGCCAGCTCTTTGGCCGCTTCACCGCCGACTTCCGGGGTTTCGTCTGGGGCATCGATAGTGGCTTTTTGCACGACGCCTTTGGCATCGATATCCAGAGTGACGGTGACGTCACCACCGATACCTTGTCCGGTCGCTGAGTAGGTACCGGCTTTAAATTGGTCTTCAGCTACGGCCACGCCAGCTACCAACAACAGGCAACCCAATAATGTGATGGAACTTTTTTTCATAACGAACATTCACTCTGTATGGTTAATATCATCAATAAACGGGAACCCGCGCCGGGCTAAGGGGCCAGCAGCGTTTTCCCTTCTTCGTGGCTGAGATGGCGAAACAACAGGCAACTCAGCGGTAATCCGGTGCCGAGCAGTAACAACAGCAGGCTGAAATGGTTGATGTTCAGTAGTGGTTCCCATTGGGAAAACAGCCGCAACGCCGGGAAGGTCAGCGCCATGCTGAGCATGACGGCAATCAACTGACTGAGGATCATGATGTTATTGCCGCTGTTGTAGGTGTCGCTGCACAGGTGGCAGCAGGCCAGCGTGCTTTCCGCCGAGTGCAATAACGCGGTCATCAGGCCGATAGCGACAGCGCAGACACCGATCACCGGCAGTAAACGGTGCTGGATAGCGAGGCCGAGCAGCAGCACCAGTGCTGAGGCCAGCAGCGTGCCGTACATCAGCACATTGCGGTAACCCAGCCAGCGAATCAGCGGTTCGAACAGCAGCTTGGCCAGCAGCGCGCCGATGGAAAACAGCAACATGATGAGACCAGCGGTCGCGGGCGGCAGCCCGAGCGAGGTCTGAACCACCAGAGATATCACCACCGGCAGCGAGGCCAGCAGTAAGCGGGTAAGCACGCCACCCCATACCCCGACATAAAAAGAACGGATGCTGAACAGGGACACCGGCAGCAGGGCTTCGCGCCCCGGCAGGTCACTGCGCAGGTAAAATAACGTGCAAAGGGTACAGGCCAGACCCAACAGCACGATGACTGGCAGCGACAGCAGGTGCCGCGGTGCCGCGGCCAGCAGCAGGGTCACCGTCAGCAGAATGCCGACCAGCGGCAGCAGGTTACGCATCGACACCCGGCAGGCGCTGACGCGGATGCCGCTATCCGTCGGCAGGATGCGCCATGCCAGCCACAGGCATAGCAGCGCCAGGGGAACTGGCGCGAGAAAAATAGCCCGCCAGGATAACCCGTCGGTCAGCAGGCTACCCAACAGCGGGCCAGTCAGGGTGCCGAACATGCCGAGCAGGGTCATGCGATTCAGGAATGACAACCGGGTATCGGCGGGGGTGTATCGCAGCACTTGTGTGCGGATCACCGGCAACAGTAACGCGCCACCGGTTCCCTGAATAAATCGCCCCAAACCCAGTTGAAATGCGGAGTCGGCATGAAAGCACAGCAGCGCGCCGCCGGTGAAGATGGTCAGGGCGGCGAGACACGTACGCCGCTCTCCCAGATGCTGGCTCAGCCAACTGTTAATCGGGGTAAAGGCCACGACGGTGATGACGTAAGCCATGACGATTGGCTCCATACGCAAGACAGGCTGGTGCAGCGCACGGGCTATCGCCGGTACGGCGACGTACAGCATGGTGGTGTCCAGCGATTGCATGAAGAACGCCGCCGAGGCCAGCCAGAAGAGTGCGCGTGGGCCGTTCATGGTCAGGCTACCGTCATCTGACCGGCGTACAGCACGAATAACCGCAGCAGGAACACGCCTAGTAGCGTCAGGCCGGCGGTAAAGCGTGGCAGAAATGCGATACGGCGTTGTATCGCAGGCAAGCCACCTGCTACCAGCGGCACCAACATACCGATGCCGATAATACCGATCCAGAACACCCCGCCCCAGAATCCGCTCAACGCTACCTGTGCCGCGACTGATTTCTGCCCACCGCCCAACATCAGGCCGATAAAAAAGGCGAACAGCAGAAACAGTTCGACCAGCGCGATCGGCTTTTCCAGTTTGTGCAGCAGATGCAGGGTGTGCGGGCAGTATTGCTGGCTGCTCGCCGAGGCACCGACCATCATCAGTACCGCGACGCCGGAGGTGACACCTGATACCAGAAACAGCACCGGCAGTACCGGGTTGTTCAGCAGTGGAAAGGATTTCAATGCTGAGAGCAGAAAGCCGGTATAGCAACCGAGCAGCAACGCCAGCACCAGCAAGACATTTTCTACCGGACGCAGGTAACGAGTCACCCAGGCGATAACCCGATTGAGCACCGCGTGCAGTGCGCCCGGCAACCGGCGTTCACTCCAGGCCAGCAGCGGTTGGCGGTACAGGCTGGCAATCCACAGGAACATCACCAGCATGTACACCTGAAACAGCATCACTCCCAACGACATGATGGAATGGGGATTATAGAAAACCATCAAATACCAGAAGGTGATGGGGCGGGCGAGGTGAAAAATCAGGATCACCAGCCCGATGATGACCGACAACGGCGCGATGATCGCTGTGGCGGCTATCAATGGGTTTGCCTGTTGGTTTTCTGCGGGCAGATAGCGGCGAAACAGTAACGTCAACACCATCATTCCCGAGGAGATCCCCACCAGCAGCAGGTAAACGGCGATGGGCCAGTCCCATACCAGCGAAGGAAAGTGAAAGGCGTTATGCATGATCGCTTTCTCCGTATTTACCCGGTATGCGGTAAAGGTTAGGGCCGGTACCCAGGTAGACTTTGCTGCGGTAGATAGGGTTGCTTTTGATCATTTTCGAAATATCGCTGTCCGGATCGTTGAGATCGCCAAACACCAGCGCTTTGGTCGGGCAAATTTCGACGCAGGCCGGTTTCTTGCCTGCCGCCAGATTGGTTTCCCGACAGAAATTGCATTTATCTGCGGTGTTGGTTACCGGGTTGATAAAACGCACGTGGTATGGGCAGGCGGCGATGCAGTAGCGACAACCGACACAGCGTTTGTCGTTAACATCGACAATGCCGGTCAGCGCATCTTTGAATGAGGCCCCGGTCGGGCAGACAGACACACAAGGCGGGTTATCGCAGTGCTGGCAGGACTGACGGAAGAACTGTTTAATGGGTTTAGTGGTATCGGTGGCGGGGATATCGACGGTTTGTATGATATTCAGCCGGGTGACGCCCTCCGGCACCTGATTGGTTTTACGGCAGGCGGTCATACAGGCTTTGCAGCCGATACAGCGCAGCTCGTTGTGCAAAATGCCGTATTTAAGCGGTCGCACCCCAGAGGACGGTAGTGCCGTTTCCTGTGCGGCCACTGGCAGGCCACTGCCGGAAACGGCCAGTGCGCTGCCCATAATGGCAATAAAACGGCGTCGGGTATAATTTTCCATAAAATAACCTTTCAGAAAGCAAATGTCGGTTTGCAGCCATTACGCTCTGCGCTGCAATAAATCATTTTTTATTTTCTTTTCACTGGGCACGAATACACGCAGTGAATAACAACAATGCTCGTGCTTTAGAAATAAGCCGGTATTTGAATGAAATGTGTGTCAGGAAATAAAACATCTTGATGGAAATAATTGGAGCATGTGCACCTGGCGGGATATGTGTCACGCTTCACATTTAATTTTTTGTATATCCGGATAAAAATAATTGCAAAATACGATAACTGGCGCGGTTCCTGTTATTATTGTCGTGAGTTTCATTGTTAATGTTATTTTTATTGTTTGTTTTTGTTATCAACGTGTCTTTTTTGACTTGTGCGGAAAACTATCTCTTTAGTCAAAATGAATGAAAGTGATGTAGCGCAATAATTCATTCGCGCGGTACGTTATTTGTTTCGGCACATAAATAAAAAGCGCCTCTGACGAGGCGCTTTAGCGGAATGATTTTCATACCCGTCATACTTCAAGTTGCAGGTGTGTTGGCTGCGTTCGCTCACCCGAATCACTTACCTGAGTAAGCTCATCGGGATTCACTCTCTTGCCGCCTTCCTGCAACTCGAATTATTTTGGGTATAGCTCATTAATGACCTTCTGCCAATTAATGGCTATCAGCCGATTATGGCTTCAACTGGCGGTCCAGAAACTGAATCACTTTCTGCATGATTTCTGGTTGTACCCAGTAAATGCCGCCATGCTCCGCGCCTTTCACCACGTAATAGGTGCTGTTGATGCCGTGGGCTATCAGCGCCTTGTGCAGCATTTCGGTCTGGTGGGGAGAAACCACCGTATCGGCGCTACCGTGCATAATTAAAAAAGGCGGCGTGTTCTTGCTGATATAGTTGATCGGGTTGGCGGCAGCCGTTCTTTCCGGGAAGCGGGTAATCGGTCCACCGTCATTGAATACGGAAGTGCCGTTGACCCAGATAGCTTCGGTCGAGGACGGTGAGGCGTGTTTTTGTACCACTGCATCCGGGAAGCCCTCACCGACGCGGGTCAGATCCGACAGGCCATAGAAGTCGATAACTGCTTGTACCTGGCTGCTTTGGTCAAGGTGTTCCCCACGGTCAAATTGCTTGTCGCCGTTGCTGGTACCGGCGAATGCAGCCAGATAGCCACCGGCTGAGGCACCGAACACGGCCACATGATTCGTATCAATGCCGAATTTGCTCGCATTGGCGCGCAGATAGCGAATGGCGGATTTCACGTCCTCCAGCGGGGCGGGGAACAGTACGGTGGGTGCCACGCGGTACTCCATGCTGGCGACCACGTAACCCGCTTCCGCCATTTTCAGCCGTTGCTGGATATAGTTGTCTTTATTGGCGTTGATGAAGCCGCCGCCGGTGATGAACAGCACGGCGGGTTGCGGTGACCTGGCTTCCGGCTGGAGGATATCCATTTTCAACGCGACGTTAGCATAGCCGCGCATCGGCACCTGCGCGTAAACCACGTCGGAAATCAGTTTAACCGACGGTTGACGCGGGGTCAGCGTCAGTTCATGTGTGTTGTCTGCTGCCATCGTATGGGGAACCTGAGCGGCTGCGGTAATAATAATGGAAGATAACAGTATCATTTTGAGGGGTGGCGTACGCATGAATTATTCCTTAAAAAATTATTTTATGAACATTGTTTTTTTCTGATCATTGCTTTTGAATCAATATGCAAGCAGACGGATGAGCATGAGGTACAGTCAGGGTGCAGGCTAACATGGTGATGATTAATACAATTGTGCTTAATCTCACATTAGTATTTTAACAAATTCATATAATTAATATTCGATAAGGTTATAAATAAAAATAATCATGATAAGTATCAAGCGAGCACTTTATTACCATGAGTTGGTCCGCAAAGGGAGTTTTACCCGTGCCGCCAAATCTCTCAATATCTCTCAGGCCTTTCTTTCTCAGGAAATATCCCGACTGGAACAGGAGTTAGAACGAAAACTGATTAATCGCACCACCCGCCAGTTTGCGTTAACGCCATTTGGCGAGGCGTTTGATGAAAAAATCAAACCACTGATTCGCGAGTATTACGACGTAGAACAATTTGTGCAGTCATACGAAGAAAGTCAGGATGGTGCCCTGATGGTCGGGGTGATTCCTATCTTCAACCGGCTGAAATACTACGATGTCTTTACGTCATTTCAGAAGCAGCACCCAAATATCGAGTTATCGTTTATTGATGGCGTCAGCAGCGACTTGCTGGAAAAGGTCAGAAATGCTGAGATTCATGTGTCGCTCTCCACGCCATTCGATGATTACTTACAGGATCCGCTGTTTAATCACACCATCTTTCTGGATGACAATCTGGTGGCGGTGATGGCAGCCGATCACCCGCTGGCAGGGCAAGACAGCCTGACGCTGGAGCAACTGGCGCAGGAGCGGCCGATTGTGCCGCAAAAAGGTACCGGCGAGCATGCGGCGGTGTCGGCAGCGTTCAATCGTGCCGGGCTGGAGGAGACCTGCTTTCGTGAGTGCAGCAATCTCGACATCATTATGGATCTGGTGATGCACCACGGCGGCGTTGTCTTTCTGTGCACCTCGGTGGCGGGGAGCCTGAAGGGGTACGATATCGCTATTCGCCCGGTCGCTACGCCGATCATCCGTACGTTTGCTGTCAGCTATCTCAAGCGTAGCGCGGGCATTCCGATGGTGCGCCGTTTTCTGGATTTCATGGAACGCCATCACCCGACGCTACGTGGGTAACGGCTGGCTTATCCGTTATCGGGCGCGATGAGCGCCCGAGCGGGTTTAGCGCACGACCAGGGTGGGAGCAATACGAACGGTGTCACCGTGTTGTGCCTCACCGCGTAACACCTGTTGCAGATGGCGTATCACGTGCTCCACCAGCAACTCAACCGGCTGACGCACCGTGGTCAACCGGTAGCCTTCCCAGGCGGCCTGCGGGGTGTCGTCGCAGCCGATCACTTTACAGTTCGCGCCACCGTTGAGCCGCAGGGCGTCCAGCGCGCCAAAAGCCAGCGCATCGCAGGCGCAGAACACGCCTTCCACCGAGGGGTATTGTTGCTGTAACTGGCACATGGCGCGGTAGCCACTGTGGTAGGCGTAATCCGGGTTATCGGCGACGATCGGTTCAGGCAGGCCACGGCTGAGCAGGCGCTGGCGAAAGCCCACCAGTCGCTCCAGCGAGGCTTGTCCATCATGACGACCGGCAATGTAGGCCAGCCGGGTCAGCCCCTGTGACATCAGGTGATCAGCCGCCAGTTCACCGGCCAGCCGGTTATCAGACAGCACGGCGGTGACGGTTTCACGCTTATCTTCACGTCCCATCAGTACCATCGGCAGCGACAGTTCCAGACAACGTTCGGTGGTTTCTTGCGATAGGCTACCGGCAGAAATAATCGCCGCTTCCACCTGCCACGACAACGCCTGTTGCAGTCGGGCGCGGATGTCGCAGTGTTCGGTGACGCTGACCAGCATCGGCACCAGCCCATGTTGTTGCAGCGCCTGCGTTAGCAGATTAAACAACCAGGGCTGGAACGGGTTATCGAATTCCCCCATTACTACCGCCACGATGCCGGAACCCTGCCGCCCGGAATTGACCAGCGCACGAGCCAGTGCGTTGGGGCGATAGCCCAGTTCATCGGCGGCTGCCAGTACCCGTGAGCGGGTTGCCTGGCTGACTTTTCCCGGTGCGGAGTAGGTGCGCGACACCGCTGAAGGAGAAACGCCCGCGCTACGGGCAACATCAATCGAGGTGATGCGCTTCTTATTCATGTCCAGAACCTCTGATGATGTGCCAGTGGCCGTCATGACAGCGCGCGAGGTCGCCCTGTTCGGGGAGAAAAATAGCGGACGAGGCGGCGATAGCCTGTTGCAGTGCCGCTTTTTGCGACTGTTGCACATGGTACAGCCCCAGTTGCGCACCCGGTTTACGCGCCAGCGTCTGCACCTGCGGCCAGTTGCCGTGCCAGGCGTTGCCGGTTGCCTGCGGTGAAAAACATTCCACCAGCGCCAGGTCCGCCTGCGCCAGCAGTGTGGCCGCGGCGGGCGTCAACTGACCGTCACCGCTGTAGAACAATGACCCCTGCTTAGCGCTCAGATACAACGCCCGGTTAGGTATCGAGTGTCGGGTCGGTGCGGTCTGGCAATGCCATGGTCCCAGTTCGCTCAGGCTTTCACTATCCTGCCAGTGAAGGGTAAACAGTGGTCGACCGGCGGGCCAAAAGGCGAAATCCGCCAGACGCTGTAACTGCGGGAGTTGCTGACGCGGAGCGATGACCGTGAGCGGTGCGGTACGCCCGCAAGATTCGCACCAGTTAAGCCAGGTCGTCAGGCCGAGGACATGGTCGGGATGGACGTGGGTAATATAGATGGCGTTGAGGTCGTCCGGTGCGGTCTGGCGTTGCCACAGTGCCTGCGGAACCGTCGGACCGCAATCCACCAGCAACTGAAACCCGTTTTCGCTGACCCGTATCGCGGCGTTAACCCGTTGGCTGTCGTAGGCTTCACCGCTGCCAAGAATATCAAGCTCCATGCACAGTCTCCTGTTTCCCGGTATGCGCGGGTGAGGGTAAACGCTGTCCATCAATATCAAACCAGTGGCAGCGTTCCGCTACCACCTGCAACGCCAGCTCCTGACCGATACGCGCTGCGCTACGGCTTTCCACCACCAGTTTGATGCCAGGTTCATGGATGATGTGGCCGTGCAGGTGATATTGCGCCCCCAGGTTTTCCACCAGATCCACCTGAAAGGTTGGAATACTGCTGGTTATCTCAAAGGCGTCCGGGCGAACGCCGAGGGTCACCGCGCGTTCGTCGCGCGCCAGTCGTTGCAGCCACGGCGATAATGTTTGACCGGACGACAGCTGAAAAAAGTTCATTTCCGGTGTGCCGATAAACCCGGCGACAAAGGTCGTAGCGGGCTGGTGATACAGCTCTTCCGGTGTGCCGATCTGCGCGATACGTCCTTCGTGCAATACCACGATGCGATCGGCCAGCGTCATCGCCTCGACCTGGTCGTGGGTGACGTAAATCATGGTGGCGGCTAACTGCTGGTGCAGGGCTTTTAACTGCACCCGGGTATGGGTGCGCAGTTTCGCGTCCAGATTAGATAGCGGTTCGTCGAACAAAAACAGGCGCGGTTTACGCACGATGGCACGACCAATCGCCACCCGTTGACGTTGCCCACCGGAAAGCGCACCGGGTTTACGCGCCAGTAGCGGTGTGAGTTGTAGCATCTCTGCGACCTGTGCCACTTTCTCGGCAATCACAGGGCGTCGTTCACCGGCCATCTTGAGCGCGAAGCCCATGTTTTCCGCCACGGTCATGTGCGGGTACAGCGCATAAGATTGAAATACCATCGCCATTTCCCGCAGGCCAGGCGGCTGGCGCGAGATATCGTCGTCACCCAGCAGAATCTGGCCGCTGTCTTGTTCTTCCAGCCCGGCGATGGTCCGCAATAGGGTTGATTTGCCACAGCCGGATGGGCCGACGAACACCACCAATTCCCCCTGCCGGATATGCAGGTCGATGCCGTGCAGCACCGTCTGGCGACCGTAGTGCTTGGTGACCTGATGTAATCGTAATTCACTCATCCGCGAATCCTATTTCTGGCTGACGGCAAAGCCGCGCAGCAAATAACGTTGAACAAAGCCCGCCACCAGCAACACCGGCAGCGAAGACAGCAACCCGATGCTCATCAGTTCTCCCCAGTAGATCTGGTTTTCAGTCATGAAGTTGGCGATAAATAGCGGCAGCGTGAATTGCTGTGGGGTTTGCAGGTACAGCAAGGCGAACAGAAATTCGTTCCACGCCATGATCAGGGTGAAGATCGCCGTAGCGACCAGACCGGGAGCACACACCGGCAGCACGATGTAACGCAGCCGTCGCCACAGCCCGGCACCGTCCATCGCGGCGGCTTCTTCCAGCGACAGCGGCACATCGCGGATAAAACTGAGCAGCATCCAGATACAAAACGGCAGGGTGTAGACCTGATACGCCAGCATCAACCCGGCCAGACTGTTGAGCAGGTGCAGTGATTTGAGCAACGAATACAGCGGGATGGCCACCACCATCGGCGGCATCATTTTGATCAACAGCACCAGCAGCAGGAACAGGCTATCCAGCCGTGCCGCAAAGCGGTGGCGTGCCAGCGTATAGGCAGCCATAAAACCGGTTATCAGCGATAACGCGGTGGCACCCGCCGCGACCCAGAGGGTATTAAGCAGCCGTGCGCCAACGCCATTATCCAGCAGGCTCTTGAGGTGAGTGAGCGTCCACTGTTGCGGCCAGAACGGGCTGGAAAGGCTGGAGAATTCCGCGGTGGACTTAAACGCCGCTGCCACCATCCACAGGATCGGTAAGGTGAAAAACAGCAACGCGATAGCCAGCGCCAGGGCACGTAGTGCTGTCAGCCAGTAGGGGAGTCTCATGCGCTTTTCCCTCCACGCAGTAACTGCCAGGCGTAGACCAGGCTCATGGCTGCGGCGAATAGCAGCATAATGACTGCCCCCGCGCTGGCGAGTCCCAGATTAAAAAACTTGAAGCCTTGCTGATAGATGTACAGCGACAGGGTTTCGGTCGCATAACCGGGGCCGCCGCCGGTCAGGGCGTACACTTTGTCGAACAGCTTGAAGGTGTCGATGGAGCGCAGCAGCAGCGCCAGCATCAGCGGCTGGCGGATAAGTGGCAGCGTGACGTACCACAGCCGTTTCCAGCCATTGGCTCCGTCGCTTTGCGCCGCTTCCAGTACGTCTTTGGGGATGCCCTGTAATCCGGCAAGAATGATAAGGCAAGCCATCGGCGTCCACTGCCAGATATCCACCAGCATCAGCGACCACAGCGCCAGATGCGGGCTGGATAGCCACGGTTGCGGCATCAGCCCCAACGCGGTCAGGCAATTATTCAGCAGACCAAAATCGTAATGAAACCACACGCGCCAGATGGCTGAGCACACCAGCGTGGAGATCATCATTGGGTAAATCAGCAGGCTCAACACCCACTGGCGACCGGGAAAATGGCGGTATAGCAATAACGCCAACACCAGTCCCAGCAGCACCTGTAACAGCGAACTGCCGACTGAAAACAGCAGGGTGTTTTTCAGGCTGGTGGTGAAGAACCAGTCGTCGAACAACTGGCGGTAGTTCTCCAACCCGACCCAACTGCGGCTGGCGGCGGCATAATCGACCTTGCTGAAGGAGTAAAGCAGCATCTGGCCGATGGGGTAGAGCGTCAGCAGTAGCAGCAGCGTGGCGGCGGGCAGGAGCAGCAGCCAGCGTTGCCAGCGGGAGTCAAAATGCATGGGGTGTCCTTGCGTGGGCGGACCGTGGCCCGCCCGAAAACAGTCATGTTGATGCGTGTTATTTCAGTACGTATTACTTCAGGACTTGTGCGATCTTTTGATTAGCCTGTTCTAACGCGACCTTCGCTGGCATTTGATCCATCAGCGCCAGTTGCAGGTAGTCGCCGAGGATGCTTTCCACTTCCTGCCAGTTGCGGATGCGAGGACGCGCCTTGCCCGCTTCCAGTGCTGCCAACTGTGCCGGATACCAGCGGTATTTCTGCACCACTTGCGCATCCTGATAGACGCTGCGGCGAGTCGGCGGCAGTCCCAGCTCCAGCGCCAGCGCTTTCTGGTTTTCCGCGCTGGTGAGGTAGCTCAGGAATTGCTGCGCCAGTTCGCTGTGCTGGCTGTTTTTGGCAATAGCCATCTGCCAGATACCCAGCATCGGTGATGGGCCGACGTTTTGCCCCGGTGCCGGTTGTAACGTCATTTTGCCGACCACTTTAGATTTGTCAGCGTCGTCCAGTGTTGCCGCCCAGGCTGGCCAGACTTCGATCGCCATCGCCGCTTTACCTTGTTCCATCGCCTGACGGACATCGGCGGCGTTGTACACCTCAACCCCGGTCGGCGCGAAGGCTTTCAGCGCCTTGAGGGTATTGAGCGCCTGAAGTGCTTGCGGCGAGTCCAGCGAGGCTTTGCCGTTGGTGATGACGTTGCCGCCGTAGGCCCACAGCATTGGCATAAAGCCGGACACAATCGGGTTGCCCTTCATGCCACGGAACACCACGCCGGAAACCCCCGGCTCCTGCTGTTGCAGGGTTTTGGCATCGCTTAATACCGCATCCCAGTTGGCAGGTGCTTTGAGCTGGTGTTTATCGAACAGGTCCTGGCGATAAGCAAACATCGCCACGTTACCGACCACCGGCAGGCTGTACGCCGGGCCGCTGTTTTCCGGCACGCGTGAGACATTCAGTACCGCCGGAATAAAATCGCTGCTTTGCAGGCTTTCCGGCAGTGGTTGTAGCCAGCCATTACCGGCGAATTCCGGACTCCAACTGTCGTCCATCAGCATCAGGTCGTAGGATGAGGCGTTTTCCCGCAGGGAAATCACCAGTTTTTCATACAGGTTGGCGTAGGGCAGTTTCAGCAGTTCGATCTGCTTGCCAGGGTGCTGTTGCTGGAAACGGGCCAGCGTACTGTCGAGCGCTTTGCCGTAGACGTCATCGCGTCCGGCGATGACCAGATCAGCGGCCTGCGATGTCATGCTGCATGCCAGACCCACGGCGAGCAACAGACGGGAAAGGGAAGTCTTACTGTGTGAGTGAGTGGTGTTGCCAAACATATCTTTGCCAAACATAGTGAGCGCCTTTTGTCAGGAGTGCATACGTTTGCACAGGCGCTATCTTTGGCGACAAGGATGACAAAAACATGAAAGCAGGATGAACAATCGAAGATCCAGCCGTGGTGAGGGGAAGCCGACGACACGGCTCCCCTGACGAGGTCAGACTTTTTTTGGCAGGCGGGCGAAACTCACCATCAGCTGGATGCCGTTAATCAGCACCAGCAGTGCGGTAACCAGAAAAACCCAACGGTAGCCCAACGTAGCGGAGACCGTGGAACCCAGCAGCGGGCCGACCACGTTGCCCAAATACATACAGGACTGGTTATAACCGAAAATACGTCCGGTGACCTGCTGGCTACTGTATTTGACCAGCAGCGCCTGCACGGCGGGCATCAGCGCACCGTCGGCGAACCCTAACGCGAAACGCAGAATCCCGAGCTGGACAGAGCTTTGCACCGCCGACATCAGGAAAAACAGCAGGGCGCACAGGAATAACGCGACGATCAACACCCGCTGAGAACCGATGCGATCCCCCAGTTTGCCGAGGCGGGGGGCGGACAGCAGCGCCGACACACCCGGTACGGCGGCGATGATGCCGCTGATAAAGGCGATGTTGTCAATGTTAGGCGACAGGTCGCGGATAAACAGCGTCAGAATGGGGCTGATGGAGCCGTTCGCCATCTGAATCATCATGGTAGTGACGCACAGGCTGATAATCAGTAGCGGGTAAGGCAGCGAGGCGAATACGGCCCGGCCGCTGAGCTGCGCTTTTTTACTGACGGTAATCGCGTTTTCGCGGATAGCGAACAGCGTAATCAGAAAACAGATAAACAGCATGGCGGAGGTAATAAAAAACACCATACGCAAACCGATGGTATCGGCCATAAAGCCGCCAAGCAGTGGCCCAATCAAGACCCCGGCGACTTGCCCGGTAGACAGCGTGCCGAGCGCCCAACCGCTGCGGCTGCGCGGTACTTGCGAGGCAATCAGCGCCATGGCGTTAGGAATGTAACCGGAAGTCAGCCCCATCAGTGCGCGCAGCATAAACAGTTGCCAGACGTTGGTCGCCATGCCTTGTAGCCCCATGATCAGCGACATACCAAGCGCGGCACGCAGCAGCATCAGCTTGCGACCTTTGCGGTCGGCCAGGCTGCCCCATAGCGGTGCGACAATGGCTGAAACCAAAAATGCCGAACTGAACACCAGTCCTGACCACAAATTCAAGGCGGTGTGGTCACTGACCCCAAGGTGTTCGATATAGAGCGGCAGAAACGGCAGTATCTGGCTCATTGCCATGCCGGTAAAAAAGCATCCCAGCCAGGCGGCGAAGAGGTTGAGTTTCCAGGTTTCCATAGGGCAGGTTTACATCGTCAGTAAATGGCCGGGGCAAGCGCGCCAGTGCCGCGCTGAATTACGCAGCCCCGTTAGTATGGCTGCTTTTGTCTTAGCCGGGAAATAATTTTATAGATCAAAGAATAATCCAAATCCGGATAGTGAGGTGTTTTTGGTTGCAAAAAAGCGCTGTCATAGAGAAGGAATGAGCAGGCGGCATGACCGGGTTAAGTGGGGAAACTAAAACGTGAGTCTGATTTTTTTGTGATAGCCATCACAAAAGCATTGCGTCCGAATTCAACAAAACGTACAATCTTTTACCAGAAAGTTCACAAATAAGTCGTTAACCAAGGTGATGAACGTGCGTAAATTTCTGAGAAGACTGCTGATCGCTTATGTCAATGCTTACAAAGACATCCCGCCGGGTGCCATGCATTAATTGCCTAAGCAGACCAAGATACTAACAAGAAGGCCGCTATGATAGCGGCCTTCTTGTTCTTCGAGCGGGTTGTTACTGCATGCTGATGCGGTTAGCGGCGCACAGCCTGCGCAATCGCCTCACCCAGTGCTGCGGTATTACCGTTGCCGCCGAGGTCTTTCGTTAACGGTGCGTTGCCCGGGCCTTGCTCCAGCACACGCTCAATAGCGCTGAGCACCGCGGCCCCGGCGTCGTCATGTCCCAGATGCTCCAGCATCATCGCCCCGCACCAGATTTGGCCTATGGGGTTGGCAATGCCTTTACCGGCGATATCCGGCGCTGAGCCATGTACTGGTTCAAACAGGCTGGGGAAGGTGCGTTCCGGGTTGATATTGGCCGAAGGCGCAATCCCGATAGTACCGGTACAGGCAGGGCCAAGGTCGGACAAAATGTCGCCAAACAGATTACTGGCGACCACCACGTCAAACCAGTCCGGGTGTAGCACGAAGTTGGCGGTGAGAATATCAATGTGGTATTTGTCGACTTTCACCTCGGGGTAGCGGGTGCCCATTTCGGCGACGCGGCTGTCCCAGTACGGCATGGTGATAGCGATACCGTTGGATTTGGTGGCGGAGGTCAGGTGCTTTTTCGCCCGCTTCATCGCCAGGTCATAGGCAAATTTGAGGATGCGATCAACGCCAACGCGGGTCATCACCGTTTCCTGAATGACCACCTCGCGCTCGGTTCCGGCGAACATGGTGCCACCGACGCTGGAATACTCGCCTTCGGTATTTTCACGCACGATATAAAAGTCGATATCACCAGGCTCGCGGCCGGCCAGCGGCGCTTTCACTCCCGGCATCAGGCGGCAGGGCCGCAGGTTGACGTACTGATCGAACTCACGGCGGAATAACAGTAGCGATTGCCACAGCGATACATGGTCCGGCACTACGTCCGGCCAGCCTACCGCACCAAAGTAGATGGCATCGAAGCCTTTGAGCAGCGTAAACCAGTTATCCGGCAGCATCTTGCCGTGCTGGAGGTAGTAATCGGCGCTGGCAAAATCAAACCATTCCCACTCTAGCCGGATATTAAACAGCTCTGCAGTACGGGTAAGAACGCGTACCCCTTCCGGCATCACTTCCTTGCCGATGCCGTCGCCGGGGATGACGGCGATACGGTAATGCGGTTGAGACATGGCAACTCCTGAATGTTTTTTTGAACGATTGCACTCGGATAATAGAAAGTGTATTTACTTTGCCTGACGTAAACAATTTCGCTTCCGGTAAAGTCATTGTTGAATAAAAGAGAAGAATAAATGCGCTCAATCGACGATTTGCTGTTCTTTAGCCGCATTGCCGCGCTCGGCAGTTTGACAGCAGTGGCGCGTGAAAGTGGGCTGTCGCTGCCTGCTGTCAGCAAACGCCTGACGCAACTGGAGCAACGTCTGGGGGTGCAATTGATCAGACGTACCACCCGCCGGTTGGATTTGACGCCGGAAGGCCAGCTATACGCCGAAGGCGCGTTGCCGATTCTGCATGAAATCGAGGAGCTGGAAAGTCAGGTACGTCGTAATCAGCTTACGCTGCGTGGGCGATTGACCGTGAATGCCTCGTTCGGTTTTGGGCGACGCCACATCGCGCCGCTGATTTCCGAGTTTGCCCGCCTGCACCCGGAACTGGAAGTGCAGTTGCAGCTCACCAGCCAGCCGCTCAATATGCTGGATGCCGGTGTCGACATTGATATTCGCTTCGGTGCGCCGCCAGACTCCCGACTGGTCGCACATCGGTTGATGGCAAACCCGCGAGTACTGTGTGCCTCACCCGCGTATCTGGCGCGTTGTGGTACACCGAAAACCGTGGCAGACCTTGCCGAGCACAATTGTCTGGTGTTGCGTCAGTATGAGAGCGATTACGGCTTATGGCGTTTTTATCGTGATGGCCACGAGTTTACCCATCGGGCTTTCGGCAATCTTTCTGCCAATGATGGTGAGGTGATCATGCGCTACGCGCTGGACGGACACGGCATTATTTTGCGTTCGTTGTGGGACGTGCGTTCCTGGCTTGGTAACGGGAGGCTGGTGGCGTTATTACCGGATTACATCATGCCGGAGGCGGATATCTACGCGGTTTATCAGCAGCGGCGGCATGTACCTGCACGCATTTCAGCATTTATCGCCTGGCTGAAACAGTATTTACCGCAACGGGAAGAACGCGGGCAGCGCCTCCCCGAAGGTGGAGAGGCGCACGGTATTACTGACGAACCAGACGACCGGTAGTGGCTTCGGTTTCAAAGTCGCTACGGAACGGGTTGATGTCCAGGCCGCCACGACGGGTATAACGGGCGAACACGGTTAGTTTTTCCGGTTGGCAGTAACGTTTGAGGTCATTAAAAATGCGCTCGACACACTGCTCGTGGAATTCATTGTGCTGGCGGAACGAAATCAGATAACGCAGCAGCGCTTCCCGGTCGATTTGTCGGCCTTCGTATTTGATGACCACGCTGCCCCAGTCCGGCTGGTAAGTCACCAGACAGTTAGATTTCAGCAGATTGGAACACAGGGTTTCGGTGACGTGCGGCGCGTTGTCACGTACAGCGTGCTGTAAATAATCAGGATTAAAGCCGTAATCGTTCACTTCAATATCCAGCTCGTCGATGTTGATGCCGGGCAGGGTATCGATCTGTGATGAATAACCGGTCAACCCCGGGTACAGCGTGACCTTAACATCGCCATTGGCGGCAGCGGACAGGTCTTTGATCAGGGTGGCGTGTACTTCACCGATATCCTGAAAACGGGTCTGGTTAAAGCTGTTGAGGTACAGTTTGAACGATTTGGATTCGATCAGGTTTTCCGAACTGGCTGGGATAATGAATTCAGCGATACCCACCAGTGGTTTTCCCTTGCGATTGAGCCACGACAGCTCAAAGGCCGTCCACAGATCGTAGCCGTCAAACGGCAGGGATGAACCGGTCAGGCCTACCAGATCACGGCCACGGGCGCGCGGCAGCGCTTCGAGCAGTGTCGGGTCGTATTTGTCCGGGTAGCTGGAGCGCACCCCCAAATGGGTAATGCTATCGTTTTCTGTAATATGCATATCGCTCAGTTCCTTGCTGGTACGGCATGAATGTATTTTCTGAACAGCCTGCGGGTACCGTAAATCGGGCCGACGCCCAACACCGCATAGACCACTTTAACCAGAAATTGCGACAGAATCATCGTACGGATCACATCAAAACTCAGCACATTATAAAACGCGATGGTGCAGAAAATCACACTGTCGACGGCCGAAGCGGTAACGGTACTGGTGATCACGCGGATAAACAGATAACGCGACTTGGTCATTATCTTGATTTTGTGCAGCACCCAGGCGTTGATGTTTTCGGAAATCAGGTAAGCCAGCGATGAGGCCACCAACACTGACATGATGCTTTCGGTAATACCATTGTACGTTTTTCCTAATTCCCATTCGGGTAAGCTGGGAATGAGGGTGGTGCACCACAGGCTGATGACGAAGAATACGTTGGAGAAAAACGCGACATAAATGGTGCGCCGTGCGAGACGTAACCCATAGAACTCATTGAGAATATCTACCAGTATGAAGGTGAACGGGTAGATAAATATTGCGGTTGGAACCACCATGTTCAGCGAAGGAATAAAAATGGGTTTGGAACCGGCAACATTGGAAAAAATGTAGATAACGCTCAACATGACCGTGATCAGAAGATAGGCATACCAGGAGCGTTCATTTCTGTCGCTGAGATCGTAGGCGGTAGTAATGTCTTTGCCGGCATAGAGTTTTTTATACAATGCATTGAGTTCGTGTCGGCTCAGGTCATCAGAAATTTCGCTATCGACCAGTTCCTTGAGATCCATATGGATCATCTTACCGGTCGACAGCACCATTATATTGGCGGATAACTCACCACTGTGGTTAAACCCCAGCAGCTTGAATTTCTTGTTTGCATCCATTTATATCCTTTCCTCTATGATATATCCCAGCAGGATAGTGTCCTCCGGGCGTCTTTTGTCTGCCACTGCTGCCGGGTCGGGGATGTCGACGAAAAATCCCACATCAGGAGCGTGGTAGAGTATCGGCGTATTTGGCATCAGCGCGGGTGGTCGGCGCAGAAGCAACAACGCGCCGGGATGGAACGCATCACCAATCGGCGACTCCACCTGTACCGCCACCATGTTGGCTTCTTCTCCGAAGAACCAGGTCAATGGATACTGGACCGCTAACTGACCAATCTTGTTCTGCCGAACCGATAGCAGTTGTGACTGCGGGATGATAGGAATCGCCGCCGGGTTTTTGTTACCGTCAAATGAAACGGTCTTGTTCAGCTGTTCCACCTTTTCCAGATCGTAATCTTCAATTTCTTCACAGGAGACGCCGAAGAAATCAGAAATGCGATTGATGGTGGATTGCTGGACCTTGTTGACCCTACCTTCAAGAATTTTGTAGATAGTGGTGCGCGTTACCCCGGTACGATTAGAAAATGAGGCTTTGGTTTCGCCTCGGGTACGCATCAGATATTCAATATTTTTAATGATATTAGTTTTGCGCTGAGCATTCGTTGTTTTCATGGTCATCCCTTCTCAGGTCAGTTCTCAGACGGGTTCATTTTACGATAACGCGTTAGTTTCACCTATCCCTGTCAGGTAAAAAAATATCAGATAGTCAGGCCTGTCACGCCGCGTACAGACTGGAAAAAACGCATAAAAAAGCGTGGATGTATTCAATAGATTGGTGGTTGTTGTAATGCAGTCATTAAAAATAGACATTAAAGATCATAAAGTGTCTATTAATGTGTTGACTTGGATGTTTTTATTGCTATAACGTTTAGATAAATTAATTAATCTGTGTCATGCAGATAACCAAATATAAGAATTACATATAGCTGATGTGCTAATTGATTGTTGATGGCGTCTCTGACGCAAACAGTCATGCATCCGACACCAGGGAACCGAGAACGGATGCTTTACCACGGTGAAGTGACAGGAGATATATCGTTTCTCACCTTTCAGAACGCTGCACAACTGTGCAGCGTTTTTGTTTTGTGGGTCTGCCCTGGCTTGTGCTATTCATTCAGCGTTGTATGGGCGACAGTGGTGAGAAGACGGGGGCTATCGGGTTCATAGTTGTCGATTCTATTATGGAGCGGCTTTACTCGGGGTATTGACGGTATAATTCGGTGAAAACGGGTTTATTTTATTAAAAATCAATATGCTATATCGGTGAATATTTGAATAACACTCTGGCGAGTTTTTTCGCTATCATGCCTTTCTCTCAAACCTGTACCTGATAGGCGCTATGGAACGTT
Organism: Dickeya oryzae; assembly: GCF_020406815.2. Classification (NCBI taxonomy): domain Bacteria; kingdom Pseudomonadati; phylum Pseudomonadota; class Gammaproteobacteria; order Enterobacterales; family Pectobacteriaceae; genus Dickeya; species Dickeya oryzae. The sequence continues at coordinate 3,728,969 of NZ_CP162670.1, read as the reverse complement.
TTCTTGAAAATACGATGTACGCTGCACGGTGGCTGCTGGCTCCGGTTTATCTGGGGTTGTCGCTGGGATTACTGGCGCTGGCCATCAAGTTCTTTGAAGAGATTTGGCTTGTTTTGCCGAACATTTTCTCCATTGCGGAATCCGATTTGATCCTGACGCTGTTGTCGCTGGTGGACATGACGCTGGTGGGCGGGCTGCTGGTAATGGTGATGTTTTCCGGCTATGAAAACTTCGTCTCGGCGCTGGATATCGACGAGCACAAAGAAAAACTAAACTGGCTGGGGAAAATGGACTCCAGCTCGCTGAAAAACAAAGTGGCGGCATCAATTGTGGCGATTTCATCTATTCACCTGCTGCGGGTGTTTATGGATGCTAAAAACGTGCCGGACAACAAGCTGATGTGGTATGTGATTATTCACCTGACGTTTGTGTTGTCTGCTTTTGTGATGGGGTATCTGGACTGGCTGTCACGCCATGCTCATCACGGTGCTGAAAAAGCGCACGATAAGCATTGATCCGAGTTATATACCCAAAATAATTCGAGTTGCAGGAAGGCGGCAAGAGAGTGAATCCCGATGAGCTTACTCAGGTAAGTGATTCGGGTGAACGACAAATCGGCATGCGCCGATTTGAACGCTGCTTGCAGCGGCCCGAAGGGCGAGGCCCGTGAAGTGGGCCGAGTAACGCAGCCAACACACCTGCAACTTGAAGTATGACGGGTATAGAGAGGAAGCGCCCCCGATAACCGCGGGCGTTTTTTTATGGCTGGTACAGGGATGTTACTCAAAGCGCGATCACATCCACCAGGCAACTCATGGCGTTAGGGCCTTGTGTGAGTGGTGATGACCCCATATCACGGGTCAGCACGTTGGCATTGCCAGACTGTTCCACCTCGTGCCATTGCGCCTGACCGAAACCGGGCTCAAACCAGGCACCGGTCGCCATGATCACCACACCCGGTGTGACGCCATCGGTCACGTCCACCCCGGCGTAGATGCGTCCACGCTCGTTGCGTACTTCCACCCGTTCGCCGTGGCGAATACCGCGAGCCGCCGCATCCTGCGGATGCATGTACAGGGTTTCATGCCCGGCGGTTTTGTTCGCGCTAACCTGCGGCGTGCTGCCTAACTGGCTGTGCAGCCGATCGGCTGGCTGGATAGAGATAAAGTGCAACGGCCAGCGTTGTGTGACGTCTGCGCCGAGCCATTCTACCGGCGGCTGCCACTGCGGATGCGGGGCGAAATCCGGGTAACGGTAATCGGCGATGGTACTGCTGAATAGCTCGATTTTGCCGCTGGGCGTGTTGAGCGGGTGTTTCACCGGGTCGTGGCGGAATTCTTCGAAAAACACGAACGGTTTCTCATCCATCGGGATATCCACGTAGCCCTGTTGCCAGAAACCGTCGAAGTCAGGCCAGCTTTCGCCTACGCTGCCCTGACGCTCACGGCAGTTGAGGTACATCGTTTCCAGCCATTGACGCTCGGTACGGCCACCTTGAGTGAACGCGTCGCCATAACCTAAACGCTGGGCCAGTTCGCTGAAAATGTCGTAGTCATGGCGCGCCTGATGCTGTGGCGCAATCGCCTGATGCATGGCGAACACGAAACGATCCCGTGAGGAGCCGCCTATGTCGTTTCTTTCCAGCGAAGTGGTGACAGGCAGCACAATGTCGGCCATCTGCGCGGCAGCAGTCCAGACGATATCCTGCACGATAACCGTATCCGGGCGCTGCCAGCCTTCAACCAGCCGGTTAAGCTGCTGGTGATGGTGGAATGGGTTACCACCGGCCCAGTGGATCAGATGGATATCGGGATAAGTACGTTGCTCACCGCAAAACGTATAGGGTTTGCCGGGGTTGAGCAACATGTCGGCGATACGCGCGACCGGAATCGACTGGCCGGGATTGGGGACGGAGGGTGACGCGGGCGCGGGGGATGTCATGCGCTCGTTACCGACGCTGTTCATCGAGCCGTGACCAAACGAGAAACCACCGCCCGGTAACCCTACCTGCCCGAGCATGGCAGACAGTGCGATCATCATCCAGTAAGGCTGTTCGCCACGATGGGCGCGTTGCACCGAGTAAGAGCAGGTGATAAAGCTGCGTACACCGATCAACTGTTGCGCCAGTTTTTCGATACGTGCAGCCGGGATACCGGTGATGGCGCTGGCCCATGCCGGTGTTTTGGCAATACCGTCGCTGTGCCCATTGAGGTAGTCACGCAGTTGTGCGTAACCGACGCAATGACGCTCAAGAAAGTCACGGTCTTGCGCTTCCCGTCGCTGTATCTCGTAGCCCAGCGCCAGCATTAATGCTACGTCGGTATTAGGGCGGATAGGGATCCACTCTGCGTTGACGAATGCCGGGCAGTCATCGCGCATGGGGCTGATGTTGATAACCGGAATGCCGCGCGCCACCAGTTTTTCCAGCGCCGGTTTCAGCGTGTGGTGCCCGGCACCACCGGAGGCTACCTGGGCGTTTTTCAGCGCCAGTCCGCCGAAAGCAATAAACAGTTCGCAGTGATCTGCCACGCTACGCCACTCGGTCACTTTGCCGGTGAGCGGGTGGAAGGTGCCTATCACATACGGCAGGAAGAATTGTGCCGCTCCCCAACTGTAGTTGCCGGTCTGGTCTACCGCGCCACCGCCGGAGAAATAGAAACGTCGTACCTGAGAGCGGGCATGATGAAAGCGCCCGGCGGACGACCAGCCATATGACCCGGCGAACAGACCGTCAGCGCCGTAACGATCGCGTGCCCGGCGGTTTTCTTCCGCCACCAGATCCAGCGCGAGGTCCCAGTCCACTTCGACGAACGGTTCTTTACCACGCAGCGTACGATCGCTGTTCTCCCGTTTTTCCAGCCAGGATCGGCGCACCGCCGGTTTGCGAATACGTTTGTCGGAATAGACTAGCGGTACGATGGAGTCGAGCATGGGCGACGGGTCCGGGTCATTTGCAAACGGCTCGCAGCGGATAAGCCTGCCGTCTTCAACAACAGCGGTGAACGCGCCCCAATGGGCAAGGTGTGGATAACGCCTGATTGTCATAACGTCCTCGATAAATAGGCTGGATGCCGTGCAGGCTGGCGGTAACGCGCCAGGCAGTATTCCCTGAAAGGTACTGCTGATAATGCTATGGTTTGTTATCTATTTGGCTGATCATCATACAAGTCTGCTACATGACAGGCCAGTCAGTCCTTATGCCAATCAGGCATGTGTTATACCGGGCGGTCACGGTGTATTTTCCAGACTGTGATACAGTCTGACGGTGTGTAATCCCATAAAGCGACGACCCATGCACCGACTGCCTCCTCTGCCTGCGTTGCGCGCGTTTCTGGCTGCCTGTCGGGCAGGCAGTTATAGCGCTGCCGCTGAAGAATTGAATGTGACCCACGGCGCTATCAGCCGACAGATTCGTATCCTGGAAAGCTGGTTAGGGCAGACACTGTTTGTTCGATCCGGGCAGTGCATGGTGCCGACGCTGCATGCGCAGGCCTTTGCCAAGGAGATGAACGACGTACTGGGAGTCATGGATGAAGCGGCCCGCCGCTATGGCCGCGGTGAGGCAACGCAGTTATTGCGTATCAGCGCACCGGCGACCTTTACCATGCGCTGGCTGGCGCCTCGACTACCTGCATTTTATCAGGCTAATCCTGAAACGCTTATCCAGATCCATACCGCCACGACCCAGCAACTGGCGATGACCAGCGGTTTTGATCTGGTGATCCGTCTCGGGGTGTTTAATAGCGATCGTTTCAGTGCGCTGCCGTTTATGCAGGAGCATTATACCTTGCTGGCCGCCCCTTCATTGCTGGCGCATCAGCCGCTCTCTGCTCTCGGCGACGTGGTAAACCATACGTTGTTAGATACCGAAACGCGCCCCGGCTTTTGGTCACAGCTGTTCGATGTGGGTGGGTTAGTGGACCCCGGTACGCTTAACTGGTTGCGTTTTGATCATTTCTACGTCACGTATGCGGCGTTGATTGATGGGTTGGGCGTTGGACCGGGTCCGCTGCCGTTACTGGCGCGTGATGTGGCACTCGGCAGGTTGGTGGCTCCCTTGCCGGCGCTGCGTGTCGCCGAGCGTACCTATTATTTACTGACGCCTGCAGGGCTGGCAAAAACCCGGCTGCATCACCGCTTCGAACAGTGGCTGTTGGAACAGGTCGCCAGCACGGAGACGGTCTGACTGATACCACGCACCTTGGCTGACACCACACATTATTGTCATGCACCCGCGTTAACGTGGATACATGACCGAATCCGTACGCGGCTGAGTCAGCAGAGGTACGCCATGAATAGAGGTTCGCTATGAATAGAGGTATGTCATGAATTATGTGCAGGAAATGCGTCAGTTGATAGGGCATCGTCCGCTGCTGCTGGCGGGCGCTAACGTGATTTTACTAAACACGCGTGGACAGGTGCTGTTGCAGCATCGTCTGGAAGGGGTATGGGGGTTGCCCGGCGGGTTACTGGAACTGGGGGAGTCACTGGAAGAGACCGCGATTCGCGAAGTGCGTGAAGAGACCGGGCTGCAACTCAATAGGTTCGATTTTCTGAAAATGTTTTCTGGCCCCGACCACTTTTTCACCTTGCCCAATCAGGATCAGATCTATGTGCTGACGGCCTTGTATGTGTGCCGCGACTGGCAAGGCGATATTGTGGTGGATAAAACCGAGTCGCAGGACGTACGCTTTTTCGATTTTCAGGCGTTGCCGACATTGGGTAACGAGTATCGGGAATACCTCGATTATTTTTTGTCGTTATCGTCGCCACGTTAGTGCGCAGGTACAGTTTCCCACAGCAGTGAGAGACCAGCTATCAGCATCATGCTATCCACCAGTCGGTTAAACAGGGTGTCTGACAGGCGCAGTACGAAGCGTTTGCCGATGTACACCCCGGCGACCTGTGTTAACCCGACCAGCACGCCTGCCAATAGCACCGACCACGGTAGCGCACCTATCACCCCGAAGGTGGAGGCTTTGGTCAGATAGATGACCAGCGAAGCCGCAGACTCAGTGGCCAGCAGTGCGCCCTTTAGCAAGCCGTAACCGGCGAACAACGGTATCGTCAGTGGACCGGTGGAAAAGACGACGCCAGTGAGAAAGCCGACTACGCCGCCCGCCATCGCCAGTTGACTATCATTGAGCGTGAAAGCACGTCGGTGGGCCAGGTGACGTAGTGGAATCAGCAACAGGAAGAACAGGCCGATACACAGGCTCGACAAACGTACCGGCATCACCCACAGCAGGCTGGCACCGATGATCGATGCCGGAATGCCCGGCAGGCAGTAATAACCCAACGCCCGTAAATTGATGGCCTTACGCCACAGGATAACTTTGGAGATATTACTCATGGTCGCGGCGATCGCCATGATGGGCACCGCGGCCTGTGGGCTGAACGCCCACGCCAGTGCGGGCAGCAGAATGATGGAGCCGCCGGTGCCGACAATGCCGCTGACACTGCCCGCGAACAGACCGAGAATAAGGATCAGGATGTCGCTCATAGATGACCTCTGCGTAGGGATTGCTGTGTTTGAGGTGAGCATACCTGTGTGAAAAGAGAGTATCTCTGCCGAAAAAATCACAGTTGTGTGAGTTAAATTCACATATGGGTCGATGAAATGGTAAAGGCGGTAAACGCCTTGACAGTCAATCTTCCGCTTGCATAGGGTGGAAACGGCTGACGTGATGGACCGATAACGCCCAGCCAGTCGACGCCGCGGCGACTTTACACACAGCCTGACGTCTTCGTAATGAGAATAATAAAATAAGGTGTTGCAACATGAGTCTGACGACGTATCTGGGTAAGCAGGTGCTGGGGGTGCTGGCCTGTTATCAACAAGGAAATGTAGTAATTCATATCTGTGGGGTGTATCCGCGTGCGGATAACAGCTTGCGGGTGTTCTTCCCCAAAGGGCATGACCTGACGGTGGGGACGCTGGCGACGGTACACCTTGATAATCGCACCGGTGTTGATGAGTTCGATGCCAATATTTCGGTCTACCGTGCGTCGTACAAGGGACGTGTGGTCAGCGTAGATGAAGATTGGGTTATTCTGGCACCGCGCGAATGCCAGTTGTTGCACGGGTTCACCCCGGTCGTGGATATTCGTGAGCCGGGTTACGTGTTCCCAACTGATAATCGCCCGGAACGACCGGTGCCTTGGACGGCGATGACGTCACTGCCCGATACCGAGCGCAAAGACTTCACCAATAAAGTCGGCGTATTGGTGACGATGGCTGAAGAGCAGCCGCATACCACGGTGCTGGCGTTTCTCTCCTCGGTCGAGGACGATATTTTCCTGATTACCTTCCCGGAAACCTTCAAATCCAAATTACTGAAACGTAATCCACATTGTTTCTTCGCGATGGATGAGCGCTCGCACTATACCTTTGAGCGTTCGATCGAGTGGAATTACACCCTGATTGAAGGTGATGCACATCTGATTGACCCGACAACGCCGTTGTTTGAAGAAGTGCGCCATGCGTTCATCAATAAAAACCCGTGGGAAATGGCGTTCTTCCTGCGCCCGAATCTGGAGATGTATCACATCAAGAGCCGTCAATTGGTGTGTCCAGGGTCTCGCCAGTCTATTGACGCCGCGTGACAGAGCACCACACGAGTACAAAATGATATATCAATTAGCGCCCTGACATTGCAGGGCGTTATTATATTTCGCATTTGAAATAAAAAATAATCCCAATGCTATACCCAAAATAATTCGAGTTGCAGGAAGGCGGCAAGAGAGTGAATCCCGATGAGCTTACTCAGGTAAGTGATTCGGGTGAGCGAGCGCAGCCAACACACCTGCAACTTAAAGTATGACGGGGATATTTCTATTATTATTGGTTTTATTATTGTTGGTTTTATTATTGTTGGAATTGATTAACGGTATTGATAGTAAAGCGTTATTTTTAATTCCTGATTGGCTTTGTTTTTTAAACCTATTCCTATTGTGAATTAGCCATGTTTCTTAAAGAGTTTTTAGTGAACCCGGCGGCTTATTACCAAGGGCGATGTGGCGTTGCTCAAGACGGGAAGTGATTGATGAATAGTGGGAAAAAGGAAGAGTAGGCAGAGTCTGCACTGGCCCCGTTGTCTTCAGTGGTAATCACGGGGCCAGTGTTGGGAACGGTTATTTAAAATCGACCGTCATCAGTTCCGGTACGCTGTAATGACGGGTCGTTTCCACACATTTACCCACGTATTCGGTAAAGCGTGGCGGGGTTTTCATACCCAGTTGCAACAGTTTACGGTTGCTGAATTTCACATTTAACTGGGCGAATGAACCGTAAAGACGCATCGCACGCAGCATCAGACGTTCATTGCAAGGGCCGTACAGCTCGCTAAAGCTGCTGCGCAGTTTGATAAGATCAGGGTAACTGACCTGACGGTAGGCTTCGCCCATCGGCGGACGTGCAGCTGCCTGTGCCATCGCTTCATCTACCTCGTTGAAACTGACGCTGGAAGCTTCGCCTGCGGAAATATGGTAGATATCGTTAACGGCCTGTTCTGAATGCATCAGCAGCAGGATCGCGTCGGCACAGAAATCCACCGGAATGACGTCGATTTTGTCATCCAGTGAACACATGAATTTCTTGAGTTTCATCGCCATTTCGAACACCCAGTAGATGCTGCTCGACGGTTTACAGCCCAGACGTGAATGGCCGACGATGATGGATGGACGCACGATCAGCAACGGCATAGCCGGGCAGTGCTCACGCATCAGGTTTTCGATGGTTGCTTTGGACAGCGTGTATTCGACGATGTGTGATTTTTCCGTATCCAGATGACCACATTCTTCCACCACCTGATCCTGCTCCGGAACGCACGACATCGCTGTGCCGATCTGGATGAATTTTTGCAGTGAAGCAACCTGGCTCATGCGCTTGGCGAATGCCAGCGTGCCTTCCACATTAACTTTCCAAATTAATGGATTATTGCCAAATGAGGCGATGGCCGCACTGTTGATGACATGGGTGATACTGTCCAGTACCGGGTTCTGTAGAAAAGACTCCGGTTCAGCCAGGTCACCAACGATAATATTGTCTGCAGTTAAACGAGATAATACCGATTCTGGAATATCAAATTTACGCAGATTATTGAGAATTCGTTTAAGTCCATCCTGCTGCGTTTCAGCTCTGACCAGCATAAATATATTTTCGATCTGCTTGTCCTGTAACGCTTTTTCCATAATAGCACCGCCAAGGAAACCTGTGGCCCCGGTGATAAAGACTTTTTTCATGACGTGATAACCCTGATTAATTTGTCAAAAAGGCCAAAAGCGAGTGCTGTCTGAATAACGCTCAGGAGCAGCGCGGCTATTCTATTTCAGTCAGTTTTATATTTTCAATTTGCCAGACGCTTTTTCTTATGTTGTTGTCGTTCTGTTTAGCTTTTTGTGCTCTTGTTATTTTCCTTAAGATGTTATTTCTCTGGATTTTTATGCCATACGTGACCCATGAAATGAAAACGAACCTACCCGGTCGACGTATCAAGCCATAATCGAGGAAGGAGTGGAAAATGGAGTGACGCACTTGTCATCCAGTGGCGATAGCCTCACCGGATAGCCGCTGTATAATACAGTACCGTGATGGTATCAGCACTGTTTTTTCAGCGAGAACCCGGGGAGACTCAGTGTTCTCGTCAGCGCTTAGCGTCTGGCACCGACGAGAACAGAGGCGAGGAGAGCCTGGATTAGAACGTATAGCTAACGGCAACGGTGCCTTCACCCTGATCGGCGCGAAACACGATGGGGCTGTCTGAGGCTTTATCGTTCAGGTGGGTATAACCGCCGCTGAGCAGGGTGGTCCAGTGTGAGTCGAACTGATGTGACCAGAACAGCGAGACAGACTGCCCGTATAGGCCACTTCCAGCCTGATAGACGCGATAACCCGAGTTCTGGCTCTGCTGCTGGCTGACGCCGTAAAACAGGTTGTTATTGCGCGCATCGCCGAACAGCAATATGCCCTGTGCGCCTAGTGTGTCTGACTTATTCTGGAACAGAATGCTGGTCAGCGACGTCTGGTATTGCACACCCTGACTGTCGGTTAACGGCAGCGTTGCCTTCGCTTCCACTGACCACTGGCTGTTAAATTGCCAGCCGATCGCCACTGCGGTATTCAGTACGCCATCAATTTTTCCCATACCGCGTAATTTGTCAGAGCCGGCACGGAACGTGGAGTTTTTGTCGGTTCGGCCTGGGTTGTAGCCTAGCGTGTGCTCGAGATAAAACTGGCCGAATTGCAGGTCATAGCCGGCACCTTTGGCGGTATCGAAAAAGAAAGCCCCCTGACGAGCCTGAATCACCGGCAGCAGGTTCCAGACTTGCTGATCGGAACCGCTGTAGCGCGGCGCATTGTGAGCGGCAAGGCCGACAGTCACGCCATCTTGTTGATCTGGCGAGGTATCGTCAGCCCAACTGGTGTTGCTGGCGGCCAAGAAAAGAGTAGCTATGTAAAAGGGGATATGTCGCACTATCATCCTGTCTGAACTCCTTAAAACGGGAACGTGATGTTGCCTTGTCGTGGTGTTTTATTCTGGCGCTTTTGTGCTTCCTTGTACGAAGTGTCGAAGTATACACATTAGCGTCAATACCCCGTCAGTAAATGATGAAGAAATTATCAAGAGGGCCATGATGAGTCTGAAACGCATTCTGATAATCGAAGATGACACGGATGCTGCCAGCGTGCTGGAAGCGTACCTGAAACGTGATAATTTTCAGGTACTGTTGGCAAGTGACGGCGTTGGCGGACTGGAAATGTCGCTGCGAGTAAAGCCCGATCTGATCCTGCTCGACGTGATGCTGCCGGGCATGAACGGGACTGAAGTGTTGACGGCTTTACGTCGTAAAAGCGACATCCCGGTTATCATGGTGACCGCAATGGGGGATGACACCGATAAGATTGGTGCGTTGCGCTACGGTGCCGATGACTACGTCACTAAACCCTATCACCCTGGTGAGGTGGTCGCGCGGGTTCAGGCTGTATTACGACGCACTAGCGGTGCGATGACGCCAGGCCAGACGCTGAGCTTTGGTCCGTTGGTGGTCGATCAGGATGCGATGCTGGCGGCGGTGACTGACACACAAGGTCATAGTCAGCCGCTGGAGCTGACGCCGACAGAGTTTAGCCTGCTGACGACCCTATTGCGGGCGCAGACTCGAGCCTTTTCCCGTCAGGAACTGTTGGAAGCCTGCTTGCCCGATAGCGATGCGCTGGAGCGGGTGGTGGATACGCACATCTATAATCTGCGCAAAAAACTCGAAGCGGTGGGGATTAGCGGGGTTCTGCTGACGGTTCGCGCGGTGGGTTACCGGTTTCGTCAGCCATGAAAACGCTACCTCCTCTCTCGTTATGGCGCTGGCTTTGCCTGCGGATTTTGTCGCTGGCGATAGGCACAGTGGTACTGATCGCTACCTGTATGTGGCTGCGTTTTATTATCTGGAGCCTGTGGGTAGTGCACAGTATGCCGGAAGCCGTGCGTAATGAATTCGAAATATTACGCGCTAATCCTGAACTGGACCGCACCCACTACTACCACATTCTGGAGACCTGGTTCGGCCCCAAACTCTTCGACCTCTCTATTGCCTCTGAAGATTGGTTGATTTTGGGGGTATTGGTGTTGGTTGCTATCCCGTTGATCGTGATGCTGGGTCTATGGGCGGCGAGACCATTATCGGTGCAGTTCAGTCAACTGGCTGTGGCGGCGCGCGAGGTAGCGCGCGGGCAGTTTTCCACCCGCGCCCGCATGGTGCCAGGGGCGCCCGCCGAGCTGACGTTGCTGACCCATGACTTTAACGCCATGACCGCACAACTCGAGCGTTACGAGCGTGAGTTGCATGCCTCGCATGTGGCGATGGCGCATGAGTTGCGCTCGCCGTTGACGGCTGCGATGGGGCGGTTGCAGGGCATGTTGGATGGGGTTTTTCAGCCGGATCCCCACCAGTTGCAAATGGTGATGAACCAGATGCTCAACCTTAACCGACTGATTGAAGACCTGCATTTACTCTCGATGGCCAGTGCCGGACAACTGGCTATCGACAAAACCCGGCTAAACCCGGTGGAACTGCTGCGTGACCGTATCGCCTGGTTGAAGCCCAATGCGGAGGCGGCCGGTTTCACGGTGACATTGCATGCCGATGAGGAAGGGTACTGTCTGGCGGATCCGCTCCGGTTGGGGCAGGTCTTTACCATCCTGATGGATAACGCCTTGCGTTATGCGGCGGAAGGGAAGACACAACGGATTGACGTCATACGCCAGCAGGACCGATGGCGTATCCAGTTTCGTGACTACGGGCCCGGCGTCAGTGATGCCTTCCTGCCGCATATCTTTGAGCGTTTTTCCCGGGCGGATACTTCGCGGGCGCGCCATTCCGGCGGCAGCGGACTGGGGTTGTCCATCGCTGAGGCGATTTGTGGTGCGCTTGGTGGCAGCCTGACAGCGGAAAACCATCCGCAGGGGGGCATGTGTTTTACCCTTGAATTACCGGTGGCGTAAGATTAGGAAGCCTGTTGCCTGAGATAACGTTGGTTTTTCAGCAACCTTGATGGTTTCTTGATAAAGCGTGGAAACAATCTGGAAATGTATGTGGTGTAATGATCCGTAGCGGTTAACAGGAAACCATTATGACACAGACAGAGTCCATGCTTTGCGTTTTGCATCATTTGAGCTGTCACTGGCGCAGCGCTGTTGCTCGTGCCTGTGGCGTGTGGGCGGTATTACTGCTTATCGGTGTGCTATCCGGTTGCGATAACACCAGTAGCAAGCCCGCGCCTGCGCCGCTGCGCCCGGTGCGTACCGTGACAGTCGAGCCATCCGATACCGGTGATGTCTTATCCCAGACCGGCGAGATCCGTCCGGCGGAAGAAACCGCGCTGGGTTTCCGTCTGGATGGTCGAATCGTATCGCGTATGGTGGATGTCGGGTCAGAGGTAAAGGCTGGCGATGTGATAGCCACGCTCGATCCCCGCGACACGGATAACCAGCTACAAAGCGCGAAGGCGGATTTGACCCGAGCGATAGCATCGGAGCGACTCGCGGAGCAAAATCTTAACCGAATGAAACAACTGGCGCCGAATGGCGCTATTTCCCGCTCTCAACTCGATGAGGCCCAGTCGAACTGGGCATCGGCGGTATCGGTGCGTGAAAGCGCACAAGCCAGTGTCAAAAGTGCGCAGGACCGCCTGGGGTATACCCGGCTCTCTGCGCCGGTCGCCGGTGTGATCACCTCGGTCAGCGCTAACCCCGGTCAGGTGGTGAATGCGGGTCAGGAAGTGGTGCGACTGGCGACGTTTACCGGCCGCGATGCGGTTTTCAATGTCTCTGAACGGTTGATTACCAGCGGCATGACCGACCCGCTGGTGACCGTGTCCTTGTTATCCAATCCAGCTATCAAAGTCCGTGGGCGTGTGCGGGACGTCAGCCCGTTGGCGGACGCGGAAACCCGTACCTGGCGGGTGCGGGTTTCACTCACCGAACCACCGAAAGAAATGGTGCTGGGAGCCACCGTAGAGGGTGAAATCACGCTGCCCGGCAGTCGCGTTATCGTGTTGCCAGCCTCGGCGCTCAGCCGTCAGGGTGATAATCCGGCGGTGTTTGTGGTCGACCCGCAGACGCAGGTGTTGCGGTTACAACCGATCACCCTGCGGCATTATAACGAATCTCAGTTGGTTGTTGCCGGTGGTTTGTCGGCGGGTGACAAGGTGGTCACCGCTGGCGTGAGTAAACTGCGGGCGGGTGAAAAGGTCGCGCTGGCGGAGGCGCAATGATGTCATCGGGATTCAAGCAAAAATGGAACCTTTCTGCCTGGGCACTGGCCCATCAGCAACTGGTGGCATTTCTGATGCTGGTCGTTGTGGCAGCCGGTGTGATGAGCTATGAGCGCTTGCCGCGTAACGAAGATCCGGCGTTTACCATCAAAACCGCAGTGGTCTCTGCCAGTTGGCCCGGAGCCACCGTGCAGGATACCGTCAGCTTTGTGACCGATGTGCTGGAAAAGAAGCTGCAGGAAACGCCTTACCTTGATTTTACTGAAAGCTACAGCCGCGCTGGTGAGGCGGTGATATTCGTCAACCTGCGTGACAATACACCACCGTCCAAAGTGCAGAGCATCTGGTATACCGTTCGCAAAAAGATGAAGGATGTGGCACCCAGCCTGCCTGATGGGGTGACTGAGCCAGCGGTTAACGATGAGTTTGACGACACGTTCGGCACTATCTATGGCTTTACCGCCGAGGGATACTCGCCGCGTGAGCTGCGCGATAAGGTGGATGACATTCGTACTGCGCTGCTCTCTACACCGGATATCGGCAAAATTGAGGTATTGGGCGCGCAGGATGAGCAAATTGTGGTGGCCTTTTCGCCCAGACAACTGGCAGGGATGGGGCTTTCCCTGCAACAGGTGGCGGCAGCGTTGCAGGCACAGAATGCCGTTAGTCCGGCTGGCATCATTCGAACCGATAGTGACAAGGTGGCGCTTCGGGTCAGCGGCGCGTTTGTGTCCGAAGCGAGCCTGCGGGACGTGACGCTGCGTATTGGGAGCCGTTTCATCCCGCTGACCGACATCGCGACGATTCACCGTCAGGCGGCTGAGCCACCCGCACCGGCGTTTCGCGTTAATGGACAACCGGCCATTGGGCTGGCGATCTCAATGGCATCGACCGGCAATATGTTGGACTTCGGTAACGCGCTGCGCAGCAAGATGGCGACGATCAGCGCGTCACTACCGTATGGGATTGAGGTCACCAACGTGGCGGATCAATCTGCGGTGGTGGCGTCGTCGGTCAACGGTTTTGTCCGGGTGCTGCTGGAGGCCGTCGTGATCGTTCTGGCGGTATCGTTCGTCTCGCTGGGTAGCCGTGCTGGTCTGGTGGTGGCGGCGTCGATACCGATTGTGCTGGCGATGACCTTCACCGGTATGGAGGTAGCAGGTATTGGCCTGCAGCGCATTTCACTGGGGGCGCTGATTATCGCGCTCGGGCTGCTGGTGGATGACGCCATGATCACGGTGGAGGCGATGGTATCGAGTCTGGAGAAGGGCGATGCCCGTGAACAGGCCGCTACCCGTGCTTATGACACCACCGCGTTTCCGATGCTTACCGGTACGCTGGTGATGATCGCAGGTTTCATTCCTGTGGGGTTTGCCGCATCCAGCGCCGGTGAGTACTGCTACTCGTTGTTTATTGTGGTGATGATTTCGCTCATCAGCTCCTGGGTGGTGGCTATTCTGTTCTCGCCGCTGATTGGCGTCTGGTTGCTGCCGAAGGCGGTGAAAGCCCATCAACATAACGCTGGGTGGCTGTCGCGTCTCTACGAGCGCTTGCTGTCGAGCGCGTTGCGCTACCGTGGCCGAACACTGCTGCTGGCGGTGGTGTTGCTGGCGCTGGCTATTGTGGCTGCTGGTCGGCTGGAAGGCGAGTTTTTCCCGGCATCGGACCGGCCAGAACTGCTGGTCAGCCTGACGTTGCCGAATAATGCCTCTCAGGAAGCGACTGAACGAGAGGTGGCGCGGCTGGAGCAGTCGCTGAAAGACGACCCGGACCTGGATCATTTCTCTACCTATGTCGGCTCCGGTGCAGTACGTTTTTATCTGCCCATGGACGTACTGTTAGAAAATGAAAATATCGCGCAACTGGTGGTGGTCGCGAAAGGGTTAAAAGAGCGGGATGCGCTGCGTGCCCGATTGGAGAAACGCCTGCAACAGGATTTCAGCTACTTGGTGACCCGTGTATCGCCGCTGGAATTAGGGCCACCCGTTGGCTGGCCGCTCAAATACCGGGTGAGCGGGCCGGATATTAGCAAGGTTCGCGAGTATGCGACCGGCCTGGCCGCGCTGATTGGCAACACCCCCGGTACACGGGAAGTGAACCTGACCGCCGGTGAACCGGAGCGTGCGATTCGTATTGACCTCAATCAGACGGAAGCGCGTGCGGTGGGCATCAGTTCGCAGGATGTCGCCAGCGCGTTGGCGACCATTTTCTCCGGCACCAGGGTAACCAGCGTGCGCGATCGTAACCGCATGGTGGGCGTGGTGGTGCGTGCCCGCGATGAGGAGCGCCAGGATCTGGATACGGTTGCCAGTCTGCAACTGCGTGCGGCTAATGGGCAACAGGTACCGCTGGGGCAGATAGCCTCCATTGGGTATGGCATTGACGAACCGATCATCTGGCGTCACAAACGTATCCCTTTTATCACGGTGCAAACCGACCTGGCTCCTGGGGTTCGTGCTCAGGCATTGTCAGCGACGTTGGCACCGAAAGTGGCGGCGTATCAGGCGACATTACCCTCGGGTTACCGTATTAAAGAAGGCGGCTCGGTAGCGGAGTCCAACAAGGGGAACAGCTCGGTATATCGGGTGTTGCCGGTCACGCTGCTGGTGATGTTGATATTGCTGATGGTGCAGTTGCAACGCTTCTCTCGCATGATGCTGGCGGTGATGATGGCACCGTTCGGGCTGATTGGCATCGTGGCGGCGATGCTGCCAACCGGTACGCCGATGGGGTTTGTCGCTTTACTCGGGGTTATCGCCCTGGCAGGGATGATCATCCGTAATGCGGTGATCCTGATCAGTGAGGTGGACACCAACACCGCCGCCGGTATGTCGGCCACCGAGGCGATTATCCACGCAGCTCGCCACCGCTCGCGTCCCATTCTGTTGACTGCCATGGCGGCGGTTTTGGGGATGATCCCCATCTCCAGACAGGTATTCTGGGGGCCGATGGCCTACGCCATTATCGGCGGGCTGATCGTCGCGACATTGCTGACGCTGACGGTGTTACCAGCGGCTATCAGTCTGGTGATGCAGTGGGAGGCGCGCACTAAATCGCAGCGATAACGCGTGGATAACGCGGGTAAGAGAGCCTGTTATTCGAATATGGCCCGGCATCAGTCACGATACCGGGCCGCAGGCTCAGAAGGTAAAACTCAGTTTGGCGGCAGCGCCATAGGTGTGTTGGCTTGCGGTGCCGACCATGCCGGTCAGGTCAAGATGGACGCCGAAGGGAGACAACCCAACACCGGCGGTGACCTGGTCTTTGTCACTGTCGCGCATATTGGCGCGATAACCCACACGCAATTGCGCCCAGGACAGTACGCGATATTCCGCACCCACACCGGCGTACTGGTTCTTTTTCTCAGCATCAAAACCACTGGCGGGCGTCAGGTCGATATCGGTCGCCAGCGTCAGCTTGTCTTTGTTCCAGGCGGTACCGGCAGTGACCTGCGGGCGAAGGCTGAAAGTGCGCTGAATGCCCTGCACCTCTTTGGTATCGATCCGGCGTCCTATCAGGTTTTGTGCCACCAGACCGGCGCTCCAGTTGGGCGTCAGGTTGGTACTTACCCCCAAATCCAGGTTCGCACCGGTCGTGGATTTTCTGAATTCTGAATTGCGAAAATCGGAGGTGCTGTAGTTATTGATTGATGCAATATAGTTATAGGTATCAATCTGTTGCAGTTTCGGTGTGATACCGACCGAGACCGGCTGACCGGCAATACTGAATGCTTTCGCCATGGCGACACCGTACTCGGTCACCAGCGCGCCTGCGCCTTCGGCCCGGGAGGTGAAGCTATTCAGGTCGGCTGAACTGGGAATGGTTCTTCCGGCCGCCACGCTATCCAGATAGGCCAGGTCACGGTCGGTCACCACCGCTTTGGCGTTGGCAACCCCCCAGCCTTTCACAACAAAAGCGAAGGGGAGTGTTTGATTGGGAACCGCAATGACGGCCGCTGCCGCGGCATCGCCGTAAGCGCGATCGCCATTGATGCCTTCCAATTCACCCCGTAGCGACTGAAAGGAGGAGATACCCTGTTGTAACGCCAGTCGACGCAACAGCGGGTTGGTGACACCGCTGCTGGCGTTCAGCGTGTTTTTGACGCTGTCCCAACTGCTTTTGATACGATCGAATTTGTCTTCCACTTTGTCTGGATCGGAAACGAAGACACCAACGGACGGGAGGATCACGCTAACATTATCGCTGGCCTGCGCGTTGGTGAGCAGTGCCGGGTTGGTCAATGCCGCAGAACCGTAGTGGGATGAGGCGACACCCGTTCCCCCCATAGCGTCATTCCTTGCATCCGACCAGGTGCCAGCAGCAAAGGTGACGGCGGGAGAAAACAAACCCGCTACCGTTATGGCGCGGACGAGTGAGTTTTTGTGCATACGAGCATTCCTTTATCAAATAAGGGATTGAGGAAAAATTTCCTTTTTGCTGTGTGCTCGTAGTGTTTTTTAAAAATAAACGTAGTAGCTAAAGTAAAAGTAGAGGACACCCTTATACAGACTGAGAAAAAATACTCCAGTGGCAGGAGGCTTGCCTCACAGCAGCTTGAAATGGCTTTTTCGGTGTGTCGCTTTTTCAGTGTGTTATTGCACCAAAGACTCGCGTGCAAAAAGCATCGACAGCCTAACATTTTCATTTTTGGCAGTGATAGTCTTTTACCTGATATCAGGCACCTCTGGTGGCATGTTTTTCTAGTTTGTTGAATTTATTATCTTTATTGATTGCGTGAATAGCGTGCTTTAATTTGCTCTATTTGATGGAATGAATATCTTGAATTAATGTCGATATTATGTAATCCCTGTGTTATCTGCCAGATAACGTCAATATCCACCCTGTAGCAGCGTTGCCTCTTTCCTTATTTTCTTTGTGATGATGGCGGCATTCATTTACCTCTCATTATTCCATTAGATTATTTTATGCCGATGATGTTTTTAATCCCTGATAGGGTGAAAGCGCAAGGGGCATAGGAAAGCGAGTGTTTATTTCTACCGCTATCTTGTACCGGCGTGTGGGCAGTAACGATAAAAGGTGAAGTATGCGAAAAGTTGAACGATTTCAGCGTGGGGATTTACTGGTGGCGGCCTGTCCGTCGCGCGAAGTTTTACAACATATCACCAGCCGCTGGGGCATTCTGATTCTGATTGTGCTGGAATCCAAAACGCTGCGGTTCAGTGAATTACGTCGGCTGATTAATGGTATCAGCGAACGTATGCTGGCTCAGACCTTACAATGTCTGGAAGGCGACGGTTTGATTCATCGGGTGGCTTACGATGTGGTGCCGCCGCACGTGGAATACAGCCTGACCCCGCTGGGAAAAGAAGCATCGGAAAAGGTGCGTGTGCTGGTCGATTGGATAGAAGAAAGTATGCCGCGTATTACTGAACACTGGCGTAAATCGGGAGCGCTGCGTTCGTTGAAAACGCCTGCCTGATATTTGCTGCGCGTTCGAACTGCGTGACAGGTTGAGGTTGTCCCCGAGTGCTATCTTGTGAGGCCCCACTCATCAAACTGTTTGCTGATTTCCTTAATGGACGCGAGCTTTATCTTGGGGAGTGTCAGCGTTTCAAAAAGCTCAGCATAGTATTTCCTGTTCCCTGGCGTGACAGCGGCAATATGGTGGACCATTCTCCAGTTCAGTCTGTCTTTTCCTCCTTCCAGACCACCATAACGCTGGTATTGAAACAGTGTGCGATTCACATAGCGAGACAAACTCGCCAGTGTGGATACATCAAGCAAAATAAGCCCGGTAGCACGGGATAAACGCTGCGGCAGGCATCTTTTATAATTTCCATCCATGACCCACTTTTCTTTATTGATTGCCGCATCGTGCAATAGCAGAAATTCATTGAATGGACGTTCTTGCCAGTTCGAATAGGGGACATGGAAAAAACGGTCCAGATGAATAACCTCCAGATGACGTTTCTTCGCGATAGCATGCGCCAGGGTAGATTTACCGCTATTCGATGGCCCGATAATGCAAATTCTGTCGCCTAAATCGGAAAGTTTCATCGAGACTCTCATTCATCGCCGCTGAACCCGAGCCAATAATACTGACGTTGATGCCATTGTTCTATTATTAATCGACCGCTTAGCGGGAAGGGAGGGATTATCATCGAATGATGCTGTCATTGGCGCGATAACAGAACATCCCAGCCTTAAGGCCAGGATGTTAAACACGCTTGTTTAAGTAAGCAGGTTGCAGCATAAGGGGGCTTTTTACCGTTCTTGTGCTGCTAAGTCAGAACGGTTTGTGGCTCAGGGTTTTGCCAGTGAAATGGCAAAGGTACCCTGCGGAACCACCGGCAGATATTTACGGTAATAGTCGAGATAGTTTTTGACCGGATCGATATCTTTGAATAACTCCGGGTAGAGGGATTTGGCAATGAATTGCACCATGGCGAAGTCAGACAGCGTACGTGACGCGCCCTGATAAACCGCGAACACCTGCTGGTTTTTCACCGCGGGGAAATCAGCCCAGCCAGCGCGCTGCGTGAACCCACGCAATTTTGCTTCAGCATCCGCTTTATTCACACCCACGCCCATGAGCATTGCATCGGCGACTTTATTGTCCTCACGACCGGAGAAGAACACGGCGTCTGGTTTGCTGCTCAGCACTTGCTCAGGGTTCATGATTCCCCACAATTTCACATAGGGGGCAGCAATATTATCGCCACCGGCTAAATCTAGCATCGATCCCCACATGTTTTGACCGTAGGTAAAGGAGTATTCGGACGGGCCACGGTTACCGAATTCAAAATACACTTTGGGTTTAGGTTTATGGGCCGCAGCGATACGTGCTTCTACCGTTTCGATGCTGCTTTGATAAAAGTGTGCTATCTCATTGGCACGTTCGGTGTTTCCGGTCAGTTGACCAAATATTTGCGTTGATTTCACATGCAGAGCGACCGTCTGAGCGTTGTAATCCACCACGACGACAGGGATATGCAGTTGCTCAAGGGTGGCGACTTCTGCTTTCAGCGCCTGATATTGCCAGCTCGCCAGGATCACCACATCGGGTTTCAGGCTGATCAACTTCTCAATTGACACGTTATGCAAGTCAACTTCGCCAATATCGGGCAGTGTTGCCAGTGAAGGGCGATGTTTCACGTACATCTCCCAGTTGGACGGAACCTTGCCGCGCCAGGCTTCGCGCGAGATACCTACGACATGATCAAAGGCTTTCTCACCGCCGACCGCCATGTAGTCTTCAAAGTAAAAGCCCAGAATGGCGCGTTTAACCGGCACATCAACGGTCACGTTGCGCCCGGCGGTGTCATTGATCGTCACTTGTGTAGCGATGGAGGCACCGCTAATGACAGATAAACCGAGTAACACGATACCCCTGAAAATACTGAACAACATCCTGACCTCTCTTCTTATATGACCTGGAATCATGCGCCGAAAAAGCTGAATAAGAATAATAAAAATTCGCATTAAAGACCAGCGGGATAGAAGAGGATTAGGAAACAACATGCAGGTATTAGTGAAGGTTAAGTATTTTGTTGACGATTCCTGTTCCTGATGACCCCTGTGCAGGTAACAGCCGATATCTCTCTGTGTTGAAGATCTTTTGAACGTATATTTGATATGTTGGATTTGCGATTTTTGAGATAACCAAAAATGGTGTGAGAAATAATTTATTGATTGTATTGATATTTTTTCTATCGTTTTGAGATGTCGTCATGCTTGGTTTGAGATAACTACATATCATGGCTCAATTTAATCACTTTGCCCCCTCGCTGTAATTCATCGACGAGCATCTAAATAATGGTGATGAGATAACGGAATATTTTATCCGCGAGCTACATAGTCTGGCGGTTGTCGGGTTGCAACAGGAAGGCGACCGAACACCCGGTGCCTATCGACAATATAACGTCAGCATCGCTCAGTTTGACCATTTACCGCCGGATCACATCGGCGTTCCTGACTATATTTCAGAACTGACCGCCTTTATTAACCGTGCTGATAAACCAAAATATGATCTGATGAAGATTGCGCTGGCGCATCATCGTTTTGGCTGGATACATCCATTTGGCAACGGTACTGGTAGAGCGGTCAGACTGCTGACCTATGCGTTATTGGTCAAGTATGGTTTTAATGTTCAGGCGGGTGGACGGGTTCTTAATCCGACAGCGGTATTTTGTAACGATCTCATATCTGATTCGTGGGGGTGATTAAGGTTCTTCGGGAAGAAGGGTTTATTCCTGATTTGTGAAGCAGGTATTAATTGTCGAATTATTACTTTTAGGTATCCGCTGCTTCGCAGCAGATATCTTTTATTGGCACATCCGGCTTCAACAGATTTCAAAACAGTGATGGTGGGAGGGGCCGTGAATCGAGCTTTACGCATAGCTATCTCCTCCGAGGGACATAATCAGTATGTCGGAAGATCGCTAAAAGTGAATAGTTTGGTGTAGTGGGATAATTACAAATCCAGCAAGCAAATAACGTGTTGCAACGACCAGAAATCTACCAGATCGCAGAAAAGCAAAAACCCGCCTTGTGGGCGGGTTCTTTAAATAAGTGGTGCCGGACTCGGAATCGAACCAAGGACACGGGGATTTTCAATCCCCGCGCCCATTTTGGGTCACATGACCGAGTACACGCTTAACTTATTGTTAGGTGTGTGTAAATGCATATAATCCCTGTTATCTCCACCAAAGGCGGCGAGGGTAAGTCCACCCAAGCGGCCAATCTGGCAGGTTTCCTTGCTGATGCCGGTATCAAAACCCTCCTCATTGATGGCGATTATAATCAGCCAACAGCCAGCAGCATCTATGCGCTGGAGTATGAAGCACCGTATGGACTGTTTGAATTACTGATGCAGACTGCCGATCTTGGGCAACCCGATACGGTGATATCCCGGACGGTTATCAAGAATCTCCACCTGATAATCTCAAACGATCCAGACGATCGTCTATCCACCGCGATGTTGCACGCACCTGATGGCCGGATGCGTTTGCGTAATGTCCTGCAGCATCAAAGTTTTCAGAAGTACGATGCCATCATCATCGATAGTAAAGGCGCCGCCGGCGTAATGGTTGAGCTGGTTGTTCTGGCAGCTACTGAGAGTGTGTTGGGGGTTGTCAAGCCCATCTTGCCTGACGTCCGTGAGTTTATGCGCGGTACAGTTCGGCTGATATCGCGTCTGCTGGTGTTGCAGCCTTATGGTATCCAAATCCCTGATATCAAAATCTTGGTTAACTGTGTTCAGTATACGAATCTTGACCGTAGTACTTTGAATGAGTTGGGTCAGATTGTGTCTGAAAAACAGTATCCACAGTCGGACAGTATCAGAGTTTCTCTCCTCCAAACAAAAATTGACCAGCTTGACATCTATAAATATGGCCATGCTTTAGGACAACCCGTACACCGCCTTGAATACAAGACAGATCGCAAAAGTCCAGCGGCTGCCGTGACGATTCATGCACTAGCTTGCGAGTTGTTTCCGCAATGGAGGGAGCAGTTCGATTCCGTATTACTGAATCGCCCAGGGACGGAGGGTGAACAATGAGGATCATCTATCGTGCTGTTTGCTTTTGTACAGATAGGTACGAAAGCTGTGAAAAGTTGGTTTTCTTTGATATCGATGCGGCATCTCACCAATCACCTGCTGAGCATTTGAAGAGACTGCTGATTGCGGTTTGGGGCGTACCAGCATCAGCTATTGACTACTACAACCTCAGTTCCGAAACCGACCTGCATCGGCAGTCGATCACCAGCGATGACAATGGTGTCCCACCCGCTTATCACGGCCCTGAGTTCGAACGTCAACTGTTTGAGATTGGCTGCTCGCTACAAGGCCCAATTTATCCATCACTCAACGACTGGCCGCTAATGCTGGTCAGCCCCAGAAATCATCGACGTCTGGTCAGCGCATTTATGGATTGCCACCCGGTTCTTGAGGCTGCTCATGGCTAAATCAACTATTGAGATTGAAATGTCACAATTACCTCAGGCAACGGACGCTGAGCAAGCCGTGTTGGGCGGGTTGATGATCGATAATCACCGTTGGGATAGCGTGACTGAACGAGTCTCAGCCAGTGATTTTTATCATCCGGCTCATCAGCGTGTGTTTACTGAAATGCAACGCCTGATAGAAATGAACCGGCCCATCGACCTGATCACCCTGACAGACTATCTGGAGAGCCACGGTAGTACGGCTATTGACAGTGTTGGTGGGTTTGCTTACCTGGCGGAAATGGCGAAAAACACCCCCAGCGCGGCAAACATCGATGCGTATGCTGATATCGTCAGAAATCGTTCTGTGGCAAGACAACTTGTTATGTTGGGGCGTTCTCTGAGTGCTGATGCGATGTCGCCGAGGAGTGATATTAGCGAGTTGGCTGAGGGTACCGAGAAGGCCTTATTTGAGATTGCCGAGCGGCAAAATCCATCCAGGGAAATGAGTCTTCATGATGGTATGGATCGTGTACTCGCTATCCTTGAGCGGAATAATGAGTCGCTTGACGGTGTCACTGGTACGCCTACCGGGTTTGCCGAACTGGATGCAGTAACATGTGGGTTACAGCCCAATGATTTTATTGTTCTCGCTGGCCGTCCATCAATGGGTAAAACGACATTCGGTATGGATCTCGCAACACGTGCTCTTTGGCGCGTTCCTGATCAGCCCGTTTTTATCTTTAGCCTTGAGATGGCAACCGAGCAACTGCTGATGCGCATGATGTCATCACTGGCTCGCGTTGAGTTCCAGCGCCTTCGGTCTGGCCAAATGGATGATGAAGACTGGGCAAAAGTCGCTGGAGCGACGGCGCAAATTACAGAATGGGGCGATCGCCTGGTCATCGATGATAATTCAGATTTGACGCCGTCATTACTGCGAGCACGTTGCCGACGTTATATCCGTAAATATGGTAAGCCAAGTTTGATTCTGCTTGATTACTTGCAACTGATGAAAAGCCCGGGTCACGAAAACCGGACACAGGAAATCGCGGACATTACGCGCTCCCTGAAAGGCATCGCTAAACAGTTCAGGGTGCCACTCGTGGCATTATCTCAGCTGAATCGCTTGTTGCAACAACGCAGTGATAAACGACCAACTCTCAGTGACTTGCGCGATGGTGGCTCTATTGAGCAGGACGCCGATCTCATCATGTTTGTCCATCGTGAAGAGGTATACGAACCGGATACACACAATAAGGGGCTGGCTGAGATCATCATCGGCAAACAACGTAATGGTCCGCTGGGAACCGTTATGTTGGAATTTCACGATCGTTACGCCTCATTCGCCGAACGGCAGCAACAGGGAGGTCGATGATGAAAGCCACTAAATCTATTCATTCACTGAATCTGGCAGATGCAATGCTGCAAGGCGTGCGTGAGCCTGCTATTGACAATAGTGTGTCGGTTCTGCCCATTTCAGAAATGCCGATGTTGTTGACGTTAGATGAGTTGCGCCCGAACCCGGATAACCCACGTACGTCACGTAATCCCCGGTATGACGAAATTAAAGCATCAATCAGGGCAAGAGGGCTCGATTCGCTGCCAAAAGTTACGCGTGATCCTGCAGGTGCTGGTGAATATATTTTCAGTGATGGCGGTAATACGCGGTACCAAATCCTGTGCGAGCTGTGGCAGGAAACCGGTGATGAGCGGTTTTACCGTATCCATGTGGTATTCAAACCCTGGCCAGGTCGTTTGCAATGCGTAATTGGGCATCTTGCTGAAAATGAGGTCAGGGGGGATCTCACATATATAGAGAAAGCCTTTGGCATTCATAATGCTCGTACAATTTGGGAAACAGAGCTTGGCCGTTCGGTTACATTACGCGAATTGTCTGATCTCCTGAACAAGGAAGGATACCCGGTACACAATTCTACAATCAGCAGGATGGAGGATACGATTAGATATCTGCATCCACATTTGCCTAATTTGTTAGACGCTGGTTTGCCCAGAGTACAGGTATTGTCTTTACTTAATTTGCGCTCAGCAGCAGAAAAAACATGGCAGATGTTTTCGTCTGCTGAGAATGTTTCCCCTCAATTTTCGTTCCATGATGCATTTGCGCGTACATGCGTCAATTTTGACAACATTGACACGTATTCGCTGGAAATGTTTCGCGATGAGTTCATCGGGCAATTATTACAGGCCTTGCCGCATCCTTCTCTGAATTACGACAGGTGGCTGATTGAACTGGATCCTGCCGAGCAGCAGCGGCGCGCATTATTTGGTGAGCCACCGGCGTTTATACCGCCGGTTCAACCACAAGAAACAGGGGCACCTAACTCCAAAACAGAAGCACCTGACTCTAAAACAGTTAATGTCGTCCCTCCCCAGGAATCAGAACGCCAACAGAGTGCTGGATTACGTTCTGGAACACTTATTCAGGATACGCCACCCGAGCCTGCATCGTCAGCATCAGGAACGGTAATGCAGGAAGAAGAACAGACCACGATAGCTGTTCCACCCATGCCGATGCATGGCGTTGCGGCGACAGAGCGGGTTCTGTCCTCCGACGTCGTTGGTCTGCAATCACCTCCGCGAGTGGAGCTTCAGCCAGATATGTATGGCGGGGATCCTGTGTTGTCAGGGGAGCTGGTGTCTGCGATTGGCGAACCTGAGTGTTCTGCCTCTGCTGGTGAGGCATCTCTGGCATTTGCGGCTGTCGGGTTGGAACCCGTTACTGATATCTGGCACATCTCCGCACTGCAGGACGATATCGAGCATTTGCAGGACATGGCTTATCGACTGGCATATGAGATGGCTGAAATGATGGGCTGTGCGGATTGCATTTCTGATGACCGCAGTGAGCACAGCGTTGGGTATACCGTTCATTCCATCAGCTCTAGCGCTTTTCCAGCATTTCTTAATGGCCTCACCGGGAATGATGACGGTAATGAGGCATTCAATTTGTTCGCATTTACGTTATGGCTGACAGGGTCAGAAAAGAAAGGAGACAGCCCGGTATTTAACGATGTGGCTGTCGTCAAGCTTATGCGTCTCATCCGCGTAATCCGCCGTCTGCGTGAATTGCAACGCGCTGTTTCTGTTCAGGAGGGTACTGACTATGTCTCATGATATTGATGACGAGCTGGCCCAGGCAGTGACACAACAACTCCTGGATATCAGCCTCAATAAAATACGTTCACAGGCAGCAGTGACCGGGCCGTCGCTGATGCAGTGCGAAGAGTGTGGCAATGACATCCCTGAAGCACGCCGGAAGGCTATCAATGGGGTCAGGCTGTGTGTTGGATGCCAGTCGGTGCTCGAATTCCATCAGCATGTTGGTACCGGTAAAGGGAGGCAGCATGGCTAATGATTTGTCGCAGATTCGCTCGCGTATTCGCAAGCTGATGGCTCTTGGGAGCCGTAACAACAACGCTAATGAGTCTGGACGGGCATTACGGCTGGCACAGAAACTGATGCAGCGACACGGCATCACGGATGATGATCTGTCGATTGACGCAATCAGCGAACGCGAATATCGCCAGTTGCCAAGCAATGCTCACACATTGCCAGCATGGTTACATGGTCTGGCCTCAGTTGTTTGTATGGCAACGGAATGCCGGTGTTGGTTTGACTCGTATACCGTAACAGGCAGCAATGGCCACCGACGGCAGCGACGTAGCCTGCATTTCTATGGATTTGAACAGCGGCCCGAGATTGCGGTTTACATCTTTGCTGTGCTCTGCCGACAGTTGCGTCATGCAACAGCGACACACATGAAAAGTCAGAGCCGATTGAAGTTGCAGACACGCCGCAACCGGGCAGATCAATTCCGCGAGGGCTACATCAGCGGCGTCTGGGTCGTTCTGGAGTCCTTTGTACACCCACAGCAACATGATCTTTTGCTGCAGCGCTGGCTGAACCGGCGGTGTGATGGTGAGTTTCGTGAAGCTACGTCCCGGCAGGCAAGGGCATGTCGGGGGGATCGGCGTGCAAAATTAGCTGGTTATCTTGCCGGGCGTAATGCCGAACTGAATCAGGCCCTTAATAAAGCGGATTCATCTTCATCTCCTAACGGTATTTGCCTTCCTGGAGGTCCTCATGGCGAATAGAGAATGGGGGGATTACGTTCTTTTGGGTGCCTGCGTAATGGCATGGGTTTCAGTTATTTACCTGATGGGAGGTCTCTCATGAGCCAAAATTTGTCGCAGGCAACTAACTCCCTGCTAACTCACATATTAATGGAGCTCAAGAGCGGCAACGTCCGCCGCTGTGAGTCACTGGGGCTGACAGCTGAGGAAATCCGAATGCTGAACCAATTGACCGTTGATGACCTGCATTACCTGATGAACAGTCATGTATCGGTTCTGAATTTTGAAGTTAACCACGAAAATCTTCACTTAATGATGAATCAGGCGCGGAATGAGCAAAAAAGGATGCAGCGCATCGATCGCGCTCTTGCGCTCGGCGGGTCGATTGAAATGATGCAGGCGTATTTTGGGATGACGACTGCTGAGGTATCCGCGCGTCGTCGTTTACACGGTATCGAGACCCGGCAGGGGCGCACACAGTCACCAGATGAAGAGACAGATGCAGCAATCTGGCACGTCTGGCAGAAATCCGGAATATCAAATGCGGATTCACATGAGGCGCTCGATGTCATGATGCTGGCTGCTGAGCAGAACAACATATCTCTGACGGCGGTATGGATCAGGGTGCAGGTGTTCTGTCGGGAAGCCCGAGCCAAGAACAAGGAGCAGTCATGATATTGGATATGGATATGCCATTTGACGTCATGCCCCGAGGGTTGCCTGTTCCACATTGTACGCAGAGCAAGGCCACAAATCTGCTACAGCGGTTCAAAACCGGCGAACGTGGATTCTGCAAACGGTTGACCGCGCAGGGGTATCTGAAAATCGATATCGGCCCATTCTGGCGACTGCTGAGCAAGGATGGGGGCCGTAAATGGTACCTGCTGCAACATGCTACATATAACCGTGAAATCAAAAAATAACCAATAATCAGTGGGGCCATCCAGGCCCCGTTTCACTATGAGAGGGCAACGATGACGGGATTACCGCCGGACAGCATCGTTGAATTTACGTTGTCACGTATGCAGGCAAGCATCGAACAACGCATGGATGATGTCACGACAGAGCGCAGCGGTCTGCTGTTCCTCGGCAATGTGCATGATGCCGTCCCCAGGCGTCTTTTTCTCGATACACGCTTGTCGCCATTGGATAAAACAGCATGGGTCATGATACGCCTGTATGCACAGCAGAACAGTGGTGCTGTATTTCCATCGTACGACGAGTTGCAACTGCAACTGGCATCACCGCATGCCGAAAAGGCATCGCGCGAAACTGTCAGCAGGGCGCTGCTTATGCTCCGGATAACAGGGTGGCTGAGCTTATGCAAGCGCGTTCGTGACGCGCAGGGGCGTGTGCGCGGCAATATCTATGCTCAGCATGATGAACCATTGAGCTGTCGCGATGCAGAAATGTTTGACCCGGGCTGGCTGGACCTGGTGGCGAAAAGCTGCAACCACAAAAATAAGAGTGTCCGGATGACGGCTCGTGTTGTTCTGGAGGAGATACTGAACGACCCGACGATGCGTCATCGTCATTCCAGCCTGGCGGCGATAAATGCCCGCCTAGGTGAACCGACGTCACCCGCTGAAATGGCGGCATTAAAACGCAGTACTCTCCCACAGAGTTCGAAATCCGAATCGGGAGAAATAAAGGTTAAAAATCAATCTATTTCACTGAGTTCGAAATCCGAACTGAGTACAAAAGAAAGGTCAGATTCACCGAGTTCGGAATCCGAACCCAGTCTAAAAACAAGGAGTTACACCGGAGTTCGAAATTCGAACTGTAACGTACGTACTATCACACACAGTGTGAATAAAAAAACGTACGTATTGCCTGACGCATTGCGTGAAAAAATTACAGCGGAGGATGCCGACATGCTGCAGGGACAGTTGCTTGCATTGCCGGAATCTGCGGCAACCACATTGCTGACCATGCTGTCTGACCAACTTGGCCGGGGTAGTGTCAGGAATCCGCTGGGCTGGATGCTGACCATGCTGAAGCGGGCCCGTGAAGGGGAGCTTGTTGTCCCTAGCAGCGTGTCAGAGACATCCGTATCTGCACGACCTGGTGAACAACCTGCGTATTCTCCAGACCAGACTCAGTCTGCAACACCATCGCCAGTACTACAAAGTGATCTGGTCAAAGCATCTCCGGAGGCGGTGAGCCGCCTGGTCTCAGATCTCCGGCAACATCTTGCTCAACGCCGTGGTGGTTAAAAAATAACCTTGTTGCGGGGCGCAACAAGTATAAAAAACAATCAATGTTGCTGTTGCCTGAGAGTTTGCCAGACAGGTGAGTGGCCCGTGATAATCGAATTGGTTAAAAAATAACCTTGCTGCGGGGCGCAGCAAGTATAAAAAACAATCAATGTTGCTGTTGCCTGAGGGGTTGCCAGACAGGAGAGTGGCCGTGATAATCGAATTGATTAAAAAACAACCTTGCTGCCAGTGGCAGCAAGTACAAAAAACAACCAATGATGTTGTTGTAGCGTAGCTCGCTGTGTAGGTGAATGGTTCAGGATAATCGATGTGATTGAAAAATGTACCGTGTTGCGGGGCGCAACACGGTACAAAAAATAACCTTTCCATTAATCTGTTTTGCGCCGTTTTGATTTTCGTGTTGTTGGATGTGCATGAGATTCAACACTATTTCAGTCTGTGGTTATTTTAAAGGTAATCGATATGACTGAAAAAACTGAAAAAGATGAATTGCCGTCACGCGCACGTGCTGGTGCGCTGGTCTCCGAGTTAAAAATTGAACTCCACACCAACTATGCTATTTCCCTGTGGGAGGGACGCCGGGCGATTTTTGATGATAATAACGAACGGGTGAAGTTCACTATTCCCAGTATGCCAATGTTTATCGCGGCGGCTGGACGAATTAATGACGCCTCACTGGCGGATAACCCGTTCGCGGATCACGTTCTGTACAAGTTGGACCTGGCTATTCAGTCCGCGTTTCTCAAGATGAATAGCTATGTCAGTACGCTGGATCGTGTGCTTGTGGCTGTGCCTGCTGGGGTCCACATTACTGACGTTGTCAGCCGCGAGCCTCTTGATATTCAGGTTTTCAGCCGAACGCCCTTCGGCTATCGCTGTGTGTATTTGCTGGTCGGCTTCGATCAGTATGCTAAGAAAGTGCTTCAGGCATACCACTTCGGCTTTATCTCACGCAATTCGCGTGATGAGTATCTTTCAAATGGCTCGCGGATATTGCGTGCCATTTATGCCATTGTTCAGGGTTACCGCGCAGGACCCGTTACCCGGCAGGATGTGATGGACAACTCGGAGGCCTACCAAAAAGCGCTCAGTTCGTACCGTCTGAAAGAACTCAATCCGGCCATCCTGGATGGCAGCCGACGTGCATCGTTCTGTGCTCCACTGAACGATGAAATCCGCGCCAAAATGAAGGCGTTTCAGAGCCAGGGAGGACATAACTCTGTTGGGGTACCATCATGAGGTTGTTCCTGTGTGAGAAGCCCTCACAGGGACGAGACATTGCGGCGGTACTCGGGGCATCAAAGCGTGGCCAGGGCTTTTTGTCCGGCCCCGATACCGTGGTGACCTGGGCTGTCGGTCACTTGCTGGAAAATGCTTCCCCAGAAATGTACGGCGAGCAGTATGGTCAACCCTGGCGGTTGGACGTGCTGCCTCTGTTGCCCCGGCAGTGGCAGATGGTGGTAAAGAAAGATACCGCCGACCAGTTTGCAGTGATTACCCGTTTATTAAAGCAGTCCGATGAAGTGGTTATAGCTACTGACGCGGATCGGGAAGGTGAAGTCATTGCCAGGGAACTGCTGGAGTACTGCCGGTTTAATGGTGTGGTATCACGGCTGTGGCTGTCAGCCCTGGATGAGGCGAGTGTGCGTAAGGCACTCGCAAACATCCGGCCTGGGAACTCGACGGAGAATTTGTATTATGCAGGTCTCGGACGCGGCAGAGCCGACTGGTTGATTGGTATGAACATCAGTCGATTGTATACACTGAAAGCACGCGAGCTTGGGTACGATGGCGTGTTGTCTGCTGGCCGGGTGCAGACGCCGACACTGGCCCTGGTGGTCCGTCGTGACAGACAGATTGCCACTTTTGTTCCCAAACCGTATTTCCAGGTGCATGTTAAGCTGGAGTCGGGTGGCGTAATGTTTCCGGCTGAGTGGGTTGCCGCTGCGGCGTATACCGACGGTGAAAAGCGTTGTATAAATCAAGCGGTAGCCGAGCAGGTTCGTCAGCTTTGCCTGACGGTCGGAAAGGCAGTAATCCTGGATGTCGAAAAGAAACGGGAAAAAATACCAGCGCCGCTGGCGTTCAGCCAGGGAGAGTTGCAGAAGGTTTGTGCCGATCGTTTTGGGTACTCTCCGCAAAAGGTTCTGGATATCACTCAGGCGTTGTATGAAACCCACAAAGCGACATCCTACCCGCGAACCGATTGTGGTTACCTTCCCGAATCCATGCTGTCGGAGGTTCCGCACGTTCTATCAGCATTACAGCAATCAGATCCGTCACTGGCCCCGGTCATTGATTCTATTGACCCCTCGTTTCGCTCCCGTATATGGGATGACAAGAAAATCACCGCACACCACGCGATTATACCCACCCCGCATAAGTGCAATCTTGCAGGTATGAATGAAGCTGAACGGAATGTGTATACGTTGATCCGTACGCATTACCTGGCTCAGTTTATGCCTCTGCTGGAAATGGATGTAACCCGGGCATCATTCAATATCGGTGGGCAGCTATTCAGAACCAGTGGCCGGGTGACCGTTGTTCCAGGCTGGAAGACCTTGTTTGGCCAGGCGGCTGTATCAGATAGCGATGAACGTGATGATGAGGCGGCTGCTGTTTCTTTGCCGCCGCTGACGAAAGACGCCGTGTGTGGTATCCGTGGAGCTGAATTGAAGGCGCTGAAGACCAAGCCTCCTCAGCCGTATTCATTCAAGACGTTGATTGCGGCAATGATGAACGCTGCTGGACTTGTTGATGATCCGGCATTGAAGAAAGTCCTGCGCGATAATGCAGGACTTGGTACCGAAGCCACCCGGGCCGGGATTCTTGATGTATTGATGAAACGTGGCTTCCTGATTAAAAAAGGGAACCATTTGCATGCATCTGATACGGCCTGTGACCTGGTTGATGCGCTGCCGGCGGCACTAACGCAGGTAGGAATGACAGCGCTGTGGGAACAGGCGCTTGATGACATTGCGGCCGGAAAGATGACTCTGGATTCGTTTGTCGATCGCCAACTGAGATGGGTCAATCAACTGGTTGAGCAGGGTAAACAGCAGGCTTTTACCATTCGTATTCCGGAACGACCTAAGTGTCCTCTATGTGGCGGCCGAACGCGATTACGTAAAGGGCCCGGTGGGACGTTTTACGGGTGTGAAAATTATCCAACCTGTAAAGGGATTGTCGATTCTGGTGCTAATAATAAGCGCCGAAACCGTTCGGGGTCATCCAAGTCATTCAATAAAAAGCAGAATTGATTGAGAATTAACTGATTGTGTAACGCGGGTGTTTCGGCTATCTTCATTTCGGCTCTGAAGAAGCTGAGTACACACCCCGTCGTTGCGGTCCCTGCCTGTTTTCTGTTTATATGCCAGGTTCAGGTTGTCGGAGCAACGTGATGAACCGCCTACCCACACACACCGGGCGAGTTTATGAGGCACCAAAACTCCGTGAAACCGGTGTCTGAGCCCTGGAGGGCGCTGCGGAGCACATCATTTACAGCGATTGTGGTGAAAATTAGATTAAATAACGGCGCAGGTAGGTGACTACTCTGCGCCGTTATTTTTTTTCGGCGGATGAATAATTATCCAACCCTACCACTGTTGACTTAACTTGTTCCCGGTTTAATGATTAAGGCGAACCTTCGTTGTCTTTGACAACAGCCAATGCCCTGGTGACTTGAGAGGGGCGCTTTCGGGTAGTCACACGATAACGATCATCCGCATACCCCTCATCTGAGCGAGTTATGTGACCTGGAAGATGATCGCCTTAACAGGTGGTAAAGCCGTTTAACCTTTGAGAACGGCGAATGCACAACAGCATTTAAGGTCATTTCAACTTAGCAGTCAGTCTAAGCGCTTAGTCTGACTTCCTGCGGGAAACATTTTTCCCGTCGGGAATGAATGTTTTTCCGCATGACATCTTTTTACTCCGGAGAAACATCATGACTGCATCAGCAAAATCATCCACAGCAACTGAAACTCAGTATTTTAATCTCAACACCACAGGTATTGGTTATCTGTCCAATATTCGTCAGGTCTCTGGCGATAAAGGCCCTTTTACCTGTGCTGTGATTAACGCTTTGTCCGGTCCAACGGATAACGCGTCGTATATACGTTTTGACGTGACTGTATCGGGCAAAAGTACGGTGGAGCTGGTCAACCGTTGTCAAAAAGCGGTTGATGAACAACAGCAGGTACTGATTGGCTTTGTCCTCAGTGGTCTGTCTTCTGAGGTGTTCACGCTGAAAAGTGGTGAACACGCTGGTGAAGATCGCATCGCGCTTCGCTCCCGTCTGATCAAGATCGACTTTATCAAAATTGGGAAAGAGACGGTTTATAAGGCTGAAAAGCCGACGTCTACAACACCGCCGGCGCAGAACGAAGCTCAGCAGCAGAAACAATACGTTGCTAATTCCTTCTGAACCGATTCGGAATCACACCATCAGGAACATGCCTGATGGTGTGTTCCTCTTCAAATTTTGACTTTTTGAGGAATGAATCATGGCTCGCGGTGTTAACAAAATTACTCTGATCAGTTTCCTGGCAATAGTCTCGACGCTGAACGGTTTTTTGAGTCTGCCAGTAGTCTTTTGCTTGCTGATGTTGATTGTCACCATCGGTAACATCAACACACGGAAAGATATGGTTGACCAGACTGAAAACTCTACGACGACATCGCTGGCACAGAATGAATCTCTGCAGGATAAACAATACCCTGCTGATTCTTTCTGAACCGATTCGTAATCATACCGTCAGGAACATACCACCTGATGGTGTGTTCCTCTTTAAACTTTATTTTCGAGGAATGAATCATGTCTGCACGCGGTGTTAACAAAGTTACTCTGATTGGTTTTCTGGGGCAGGATCCAGAAGTCCGTTATATGCCGAACGGTACTGCTGTGACTGGAATTCAGGTTGCAACGTCAGAATCCTGGCGTGACAAGCAGTCTGGCCAGGAAAAGGAGCGTACTGAATGGCACAGGGTAGTAATGTTCGGCAAACTGGCGGAAATCGCCGGTGAGTACCTGCGCAAAGGCTCTCAGGTGTATATCGACGGCCAATTGCGTACACGAAAATGGCAGGACAATAGTGGCGTTGATCGCTGGACAACCGAAGTAGTCGTCACTCAGCAGGGCACAATGCAAATGCTGGGTAAAGCTAACAACGGTGGTAGCAGTGGTAACCCGAATGCAGGTTGGGGGCAACCTCAGCAGCCTGCAGCACCGGCAATGAGCGGAACGCCAGCTCAATCCATGGGGAATGAACCCCCGATGGATTTTGACGACGACATACCGTTCGCCGGCCTCGGCCTGGCAATGCCAAATCATGCGCTTTATGCCATTTCTTAATGACTTTTATGAAAAGCGCACCAGATGTTTGGTGCCTTTTTCTTTTCTACTTCCCACTGGGAGAATTTCCCAGTTTGGGAGTTCTCCGTATTAATTTTTATAGTTGGAGAACTTTCCATGAACAATACCGTATTTTTGCATACACCTTATGAGCCTGGTGTCGCATTGCGTCAGGATGTGTTTAACAAACAATTTGTTGCTGTTGTTAGCGGTCAGATTGAGTATCGTGTGAACAATGAAGAGTTCGCTGATGATTTAGTTTTTCGTGATGCATCTTTTCGGGTAACAGGTGCAACAATCACGGAGGTTGTTGACCGAGTAACATCAGAGGTTAATGACCGATTAGAAAATACTAATAAGTTTCATCCCAAGTATATACAGATTCATGACCGTTTTGATCGGCTCGTTCTGTGTGCTGTATATACTAATGGAATTCGATGGACTAAACCGGTTCAGAGTGATGCTGAATCTGCAGATTTACGTGCCAAATGTGACGAAATAGATCGCGAGGCTGAACTCGAAGCATCGGATGACTATTCTTACGTCGCTGAAAGGCTATGGGAATCTGTCAGAGTCATGTTGCTAGCTGATGTCGACCGCCGTTGGCGTCAACATCCGGAAGTTTTGTCAATTCTGTAATTTTGGTACTGTCCTTTGGCAGAGCATTTTTTTACTTCTTAAAACGCCGGTTTTCCGGCGTTTTGCTATTTTTGACTAACTTTTTTTTCTCTGACAGACTCAGGGCATCAAGGTGGGTATGCCCGCAGCTCAGGGGAGGATATATGACAATCCGTTATGATAATGACTTTTACGGCTGGACTCAGGAGCAGGCGAGTTTGTTACGCTCTGGCCGTCTGGCTGAGTTAGACGTTCATAACCTGCTGGAGGAAATTGAAGCGATGGGGCGAAGCGAACGACGTGAGCTGGAGTCCCGGCTTCAGGTGTTGTTTATGCATCTGCTGAAGTGGGAATACCAGCCGAGCCATCGTGGAAAAAGCTGGCAGTTGACAATAGAGGAACAGCGCCGCAAAGCAACGCGTGTTCTGTCCGAGAACCCGAGCCTCAAGTCCCGGCTCCAGGATATTATCGCTGATGCCTATGGGGATGCGGTAATTGGTGCCGAACGTGAAACCGGCCTGAATCGTGGATTGTTCCCGGCTAACTGTCCCTGGTCATTTGAGCAGGCTGTTAATCCCGATTTTTATCCAGAATAAGAATACGTAGTCTTTTTTCATGATAACGCCGGTTTTCCGGCGTTTTTTTATCTTTTACATACATAGTTTAGCGTTGTCCGTTATTGCCTGCTGGTCAGAATACAGTCTCATTTTGAGAACAATCTGACGGTGGAACTGGATGGAAAAAACGTTAATATTATCAGCGCTTTCGCTGCCATTGCTGCTTTCTGCATGCGCTGAAACGCCCCAACCATCTCCCTATCGGGTTCCCCCCCGCGTAAATGATATCTATCAACGCTCACCTGAAGTGGTGCGTTACGATCGCTACACCTTGGTCAATACCCGGCCCGCGGATTCGCAACGTGATCCGCTGAATCAGATAGTCGATATCACGATGCCGACGTCGATTGTCAAATCGGTCGGTGACGGGTTTCGTTACCTGTTGCTGGAGTCTGGTTATTCCCTCTGTCCATCCAGTTCTCCCGTTTTCTCTGAGTTGCTGAGCCGCCCATTGCCAGCTGTTCAACGGTCTATCGGTCCCGTTCGCCTTAGCGAAGCATTGCAGATTGTTGCCGGTCAGGCATGGCGACTGCGCATCGATGAAGTGAACCGCGAAATCTGTTTTGTACTCCGTGATGAATACCGCTCATTTGCTGTATCCACACCTGTTGTCGCTACTGCCAAAACCGTTTCGGCCCCCGTATCTGCAACTGCTTCAACCGTTCAATCACCGCAGAAATTCCTGCTGAAACCAGACTCCCAGCCGCTGCCACCGTTACCCTCGGCTAAAACACTGAGCACTCAGCCCTCGTCTACAACTGCTGCTTCAACAGCAACAACGGCTGCATCGGCACCGGTTAAATCATTTGATTTGCCGCCGTATAACCCGAACCAGAAGGTCAGTGCTAACTCTGCACAGAAAGCTACGCAGAAAGTGTCAGGGGGAACAACTCATGTACCTACCACGGCGTTACCTCCGGCACCGGCGGCAGCGGTACAACCTCAGTCTGCTCGCCCCACACAAACGCAAACGCCTGTTGCAGCAAGTGTTCAACCGGCTGCTACTCCCCCTGTGCCTATGAAACTGTCTTCATCACTGGTGCCAGCAGCACAGACAGGACCGACATGGAAAGCTGACGTTGGTTCGACACTGAAAGAGACACTGACGAAATGGGCTACACAGGCCAAATGCGATACGAACGGTGGTAACTGGGTAGTTATCTGGCCGGTGGCTGTCGATTACCGCATCGATGCGCCGCTGTCTTTCCACGGCAATTTTGAATCCGTACTGGTTCAGATTTTTGATCTGTATCGGCGTGCGGAGAAACCGTTGTTTGCCGAAGCCAGCAGGATGCAATGC
The DNA here is from genome assembly GCF_020406815.2 of Dickeya oryzae. Classification (NCBI taxonomy): domain Bacteria; kingdom Pseudomonadati; phylum Pseudomonadota; class Gammaproteobacteria; order Enterobacterales; family Pectobacteriaceae; genus Dickeya; species Dickeya oryzae. The sequence goes on along the minus strand of NZ_CP162670.1, from coordinate 3,692,087 downwards.
CTGGTTTCTGTCAGTGATACGCCCGTTTCAGGGGCTGGTCGCTGAGATGGGCTACGCCATTGCCGCTATAGCGACGGTCTTTATGTTGCTGGTCAGCAGCGTCCAGCTTCGGGATCGCAATCAATACGCCGCACAGATTGAAGTCTATACGGCAGCGTTTGTGGCGTCGGACATGCTGCGTATTGCTGACGCAATAAACAATTGGCGTTACACCCGGAGCCTGCCTGACGGTGAACTTTCACTCAGCCAGTTCAGTCTGGTTCCTGCACCGGATAGCCGTATCCATGCCGCTATGAGTGGTGGCCGACTGTGGATCTGGAGCGCCGATATGCCTGGGCTGGTTCCGGCCCTTTCACGTCTTTCTACCCGTTCCGCCCTTGCACTCACGGTGACCCGTGGGCGACTGCTCATGGCGGACGGTACCGATATGAATCTTGCTCTTCCGGCTGGTGTGGCGGAAGGCAATGTTGTTTACCTGAATTAAGGAGAGCCGGATGCCATCCAGCCGTGTTCAGCATTTTTTTCGTCGGGCGTCCGTCAGTATGGCCGTCTCGATGATCCTCGCCGGGTGTTCGCTGTCTGAGATCAACAAAATGGAGCGGGATATTACAACTGGTGCCGATACTGCACAGCGTATTGCTCAAAGTCGCCAGGAGGCGTCTCACCCCACTGTGGTTTGGTCGGAGAAACCTTGGGTTAATCTCAAACCGGTCACCCCGGTAGTGGCAACCCCTGAAGATAAGTCTGTACCATCCTGTCAGGTTGTGATTAACCGGCCAGACGGTATAACACTGCCGGAACTGGGACAGCGCATTACTGCACTGTGTGGCGTGCGAGTCACCATCACGCCAGATGCCTTCCAGGCGCTGTCTTCAGGTAATGTCAGCTATACACCAACACAACAAATGAGTGGCACGCTGCCAGCACCGAGTGATAACGGTCGGGTGCCTTTGCAGCAGATAAGCGGTACGTCCCAGTCCACTGCGGTGGCCTTGCCTGCTGCAACGGTATCCGGCCTGAAATGGCAGGGAGAGTTGCATGGCTTGCTTGACATGATTGCCAGTCGGCTCGGATTGTCCTGGCGTAGTGAGCAGGGCAACATTGTTTTTTACCAGCTCGACACCAAAACGTATCAGCTGGTGATACTCAATACCAAAATTGACAGCTCAGCGTCGATCAACTCTGGTTCGGGTAATCAATTGGGGTCTGGAGGCGGTACATCCTCCGGGACCACGGGGGATGTCAGTTCAGCACAAAAAACGAGCACTGATTTAAGTAGTAACTTGTACGAAGATATCCGCAAAACTATTGAGAACATGTTGACGCCGAAAAATGGGCGTTATTGGCTGTCCTCTGCTACTGGTACGCTCACCGTGACTGATACGCCCGAAGTGCTGGGTCGCGTTGGTCGCTACATTGAATATCAGAACCGGGTGCTCAACCGGCAGGTACAACTAAATATACAAATATTGAGTTTCACTCAGACCCGGAATCTCAACCTGGGCATGGATGTCGGGTTGGTCAATAAGACATTGCATGGCTTTGGCGCGACGCTGAACGGGAGTTTTGCCAATGCATCTGACACGTCGTCCTCTCTTGGTTTATCTATTCTGGATACAGCAACAGGGAGTGCTTCTCGTTTCTCCGGCTCCCAGCTACTGATTAAAGCTCTGAATGAACAAGGGAACGTCAGTGTGGTGACCAATCAAACCCGCACTTCGACCAACCTGACGCCTGTGCCGTATCAATATTCAAATCAGCAGGGGATCCTGACCAGTTCCAGTTCCACAGCGACGGCGAATGTGGGGGTAACGTCAACAATGACCACCACGACGCTGACTACTGGTTTGTTCATGACCATGCTGCCCAACATCCAGGACAACGGCGATGTGCAGTTGCAGTTCGCATTTAGTTACACCTCCCCACCCAAGATTGAGCGATTTATCAGCAAAGACGGGAACACACGTAACGATATCCCAAATACGACAACGGAAGCGCTGACGCAGAGAGTGAACATGAAGTCCGGGCAGACGCTGGTGCTGACCGGGACTGATATGCAGAACAAGTCTGTCGATAAACAGGGAGCTTTCACCCCGAATGATTTCCTCTCGGGGGGCGGTCAGACCGGCTCCGGTCAGCGCACAACGCTAGTCATCCTGATCACACCTGTCCTGCTGAACTGAGGCCGCTATGAAACGTACAAAAAATAATGCACGAACCGTTGGCACGTTATTGCTGGCTAACCGACAGGGGTGGGTGGCCGGTTTGCGATGGGAGAATTACCAGTCTACGGACTGGTTACGTCGCCTGTCTGTCCGGCAGCCGGACTCGCATGTGATATTTACCGGACGTCAGCCCTCTCGCATGGTCGGCTATGTCAGCCTGGCGAAACGGCGGCGTCGTTTGCCACTGTATGCGCTGGCCATGGCCTTTTTGCAACAGGCCGGGGCCAACAGCTATGGTATCTACCGGCTGAGTGACGTGGATGACCGCTGGGTATTTCTGGCCACGGTACAGGGGCGGCTATCCGTCATGGCTGATGTGATGGGGACACGCCAGGATGTTGAGCTGGCTCAGCAGCATTTTCTGGATTTTAACGAGTCTGGTGACGACGGCTTTTCCTGCTGTGCATCGGCAGATGACCCACAAGACTGGTCGGTATTGATTCATGGGCTGAGCCGCCGTCAGTTACGTCAGTCGCGCCTGCGACAGAACGTGTCACCGGTGAGGTTTTTCACACTCACATTGGCGGTCAGTCTGGTTCTGACCGGGCTTTATATGTGGCGCGATGAGGCGGCTAAAAAGGCGCAGCAGGCAGCTGCACTGGCTGAGTTGCGTGCCCGTCAGGCATTGTTGCCCACAAAACCGGCAGAGCCTCAAAAAGCGCCGCATCCCTGGTCACGGATCTTGCCTGCCTCGGTTTTTTTGAACCAGTGCTGGTTTACTCGAGAACCGCTGAAGGTTTCTGTGGTTGGCTGGCGTCTGACTAATGCCGAATGTGTTCCAGGTCAATTGCGGCTGCGATATGCCGCCACACCAGGTAGTACCTTGGTTGACTTCGCCCGACGTGTTCGTGAGCTATTTGGCTATTCTGCTCATTTCAACCTGTTGGAGGGGGGGCAGAGCGGTGACGTTTTCATCCCATTGTCAGAAGAAAGAACGGCCTTTCGTGATGAGGATGTACCAACTGTGGATGAGCAGTTGATGCGGTTTATCGCCCATCTGCAGCGTCGGCGTATCAGTGTGCAGTTTACCGAAGTCAAGCCACCAGAGCCGGTCCCGGGCGCACAGAATATTCCACTGAAACAGGACTGGCGTGAATTCACCTTTTCCCTCAATTCCCGTCTGGCTGCTGAATGGCTGTTGGCTGACGTTGATGACAATGGTCTGCGTCTGACCAGTATTGCCATCACGGTAAGTCCACAGTCGCAATTTACCTACACGATCACAGGGAGCCTGTATGCGCAAAAATAACCCGATTTGGCCGGGGGGGTGCCTGGCTCTGTTCCTTTTCACCGGTTCTGCACCGGTATGGGCTATGGATGACGGCAGCAATGTCACCATGGGTGAACTTGAGACAGCACAGGCGCGAAATATGCTGCTTGAGCAGCAGGTTCAGACTGCACGTCTGCAGCGTCAACTACGTGAGAGCCAAACTGACGCAGCAACGGCGATGACATCTATTCCATCGATTCCATCGACATCACCGTTGTCGATGCCGGTATCACCGTCCATGACACCCTCATCGCCATTATCGATAGCACAGGAGAAAGCCGGCATCGAGCCATCAACGGTAAAACTGCAGGAAATCTATGGGCGCGGCAATCAGTTACGCGCCCGCATTCTGCTGCCACGCGGTGGTGTCACCGAAGTTGCTGTGGGAGACCCCATTCCTGGCACGAAAACGCACGTTCAGTCGATAACCGCAACGGCCGTCAAGTTGAGTGACGGCTCCGAACTGTCGTTCTGAGGAGTAACCCATGCCAGCAATGCAGCAAGTAGATAAAGACATTCTGGACTTTGTACTGGTGGAAACGCCGACATTGGGGGCCACCAGACTGGTTATCGACATTAACCGGCGTGGAGATGAACGTATTCAGCGCTGGGTGATGGATCAGCGCAAGAAGAACCAGCGAGTTGAAACCGAATTTGTGCCGTTGAGTGAGATTAGCTCACGGCGTTTACAGTTGACGATTCCGTCAACGGATGCAACAGGTGATCTCAGCGAGTCGCAGAAAAAAGTCGTTGCATATCTGACACTGGCAGAACAGCACGCTGCGTCAGACATCCATTTTACCATCAGCCGTGATCTCAACCTGACGATTATTGAGATGCGTGTTCACGGCGAACTCTATGTCATTGACGAATTGACAGCTGAAGAAGGTCGGACGCTGGTATCCACAATCTACCTGTCGATGTGTGATATCCACGAAACCAGCTTTTATGACAACAAGATACAGTCAGGACGTATCGATGCCCTTTATGCGCGACGTGCCGGTCTGTATGGGGCACGCTATGAGCACAAACCGACTGCTGACGGTCTGTATGTGGTGCTGCGAACGATTCTTGATGACGGCGACCATGTGCCTACGTTGGCCGATCAGGGATTTCTGCCGGAGCAGGAAAAAGAGTGCCAGTACATCTTACGTCAGCCAGAAGGCATGGTGGTGCTGTCCGGCCCTACGGGCTCGGGTAAGTCGACCACGCTACGTGTGTTCAGTCGGATGTGGCTGGATCAGTATCAGGGGAGGCGGCGTCTTCTGACACAGGAGTATCCCATTGAGGGACGTACCGTCGGTGCCGTTCAGACGCCTGTGATACCGAAAAGCCAGTCTCCAGATGATGTTGCGCAAGCCTGGAAAGATGGCGACGCATCCCTGTTGCGTCTTGACCCTGACAGTATTGTAAACGGTGAAATGCGTGAGTATCACTCGCTGATGTCGAGTATTTATGCCTCGCAGACCGGGCATCTGCTGATGTCCACCCTGCACAGTAACAGCGCCGTCGGCATTCTCTCGCGTATGGCCGTGATGGGGGTTGACCGGCATTTGATCGCCGATGCGCAACTGATGGTCGGCCTCATTAGTCAGCGGCTGGTTCCGGTGTTGTGTCCACATTGCCGGGTTCCCTGGCATGACAAAGTACCGGAACTGGATGAGGAAACTCATGCTCGGCTCGAACAGTGGTGTAATGAGCCTGGTGTCTGCACCCCGGAGCAACTTTACTTTCGAAACCCTGAAGGGTGCCCCCACTGTCAGAAGACGTTGGAACTGACCGGTCGTATCGTCAGCCGTGGGGTAATTGGCCGGACTGCGATAGCGGAAGTTATTCGCCCGGATGCGCGATTTATGTCGCTATGGCTGTCGCACGGTAATGCCGTAGCCCGTCAGTACTGGCTGAACCACCGGGGTGGTATTAGCCGCCGTCTACATCTGCTACGTCGGCTGTCCGAAGGACGGGTCGATCCGTTGGAAGGGGATCGTGTCTGCCCGCTCGATGAAGATGCGGTGCTAGCGAGTGAAGTTCCCCATGCTGCTTGAGTTGATGGAGGTTCTTTTTGTTTTCGCGGGTATTACACTCTTCATTACGTATCCGTGGCGTCGGCGTGAAAAAGCCAGTACCCGGCGTCATCGTCGTTATCGTGCCAGTGCTGAACGTGTGCTGATGAGACTGCCGACATTAGCTGGCGATGGGCAGCGATTGGCTTATCTGCGACGTGTTAGCCCATATGTTTTTGAGGAGCTGCTATTGCTGGCTTTTGAACGTTATGGGTTACAGGTGATCCGTAACGTTTCATACAGTGGCGATGGTGGCATTGATGGGCAGGTATTTATCCATGGACGGCGCTGGCTTATTCAGGCCAAACGTTACAAAAACGCAATATCCCCGCGCCACGTTAGCGAGTTTTCACAACGCCTAATACAGCATCAGTGTGGTGGTTTCTTTATTCATACCGGACGAACGGGGAATAAAAGCTGGAAACATGCATCAGGGGAACGCCATAGCAATACTGAACTTTTCATTATTAGTGGGCAAAGGCTATTGGCGTTATTAGCAGGTAAACCGAATTGGATAAATACTATTGGAGTAAAACATGAAAAGACAAATATTAAGTGAATTTGTACGGTACGCCATATGTGTATTAAGAATTACTTTATTTTGGCCCTCACTTTTACTGGGCTGGCTCTTTCTTTGCGTAATTTTTATTAAATCACTATCAATGGGTTTGGAGGGGTTTTATCTCCATAAACTGGAAATTGATGCGAAAGCCTTTCAGACCGCATCCGCCGGATATGTTATGACGGAGCATTGTGCGGTGTTACCCCCGGAGATGTCAGTCGATAATTGTACGAATGTTTCCAAACCGTTATCTGATGTAGCGAATGAATCCGCTCATGAGTTGAAGGCAATGTACTTCGCATTGTTACTCCTCTCGATGGCCATTGATGGCCTGGCAACGCTTATCTATAGCCGATATATACAAGTGAAGTACTACGCATCTGGTATTTATTCTGATTCAGGGGCAGGGCATGGTGGTTCTAATGTCTGATGCTTTTCATCCAGAACGCCCGATGAATATCGGACGACGGTTGCGTTATTACCTGGTTCGTAATTCGTTTACCAGCCGCTATCGGCAGCCGTTTTACGAAACGCTGCGTTTCCTTCTGGATAACAAGACTCCGCTGGCTGAAGCGCTGCAGATGATCGGTGATGTGCATACCGATTTCGGACGCCGGTGGAGTCCATATATCGAGCTGGTAGACGACTGCCTTGAGGCGCTAAGCGATAACCGTGCAGGGCGTGAACTGCAAGACGTGCTTGCTGTATGGGCACCGAGCGAAGAGGCCGCGTTGATCAGTGCCGGGATGCAAAGTGGTGGCTTGCCTCGTGCGCTGATGCAAGCTGACAAGCTGATTATGGCGAGGCGGCGGATCCTGCTCCAGGTCCTGTTCGCGTCGATTTACCCGCTGGTACTGGTAATCCTTGGTGGGGCGCTGCTGGCTGTTAATAACCTGATGCTTGTTCCCACACTCAGTACGATGTCAGACCCGAAAAACTGGTCCGGCGCATTGGGCCTGATGAACACCATCGCCACATGGACATCCGAATGGGGTGTGGTAGCAGGGGTTGGTGGCGTGTTGTTGGTGATTGGGGTGACCTGGTCGTTACCACGCTGGTGTGGCCAACTGCGCAGACTGGCTGACTATGCTCTGCCGTGGTCACTTTACAAGGACTTGCAGGGGGCGGTGTTCCTGATGAATGTTGCCGCGTTGCTAGGGGCAGGGGTGCCTGAGCTGAAAGCGCTGCAGGTCCTGCATGGTTACGGCTCTGCGTGGTTGCAGGAGCGGCTGGAAGCGGCGATGGACTGCATGACCGGAGGTGATGCACTGGGCATGGCACTGCGTCATTGTGGCTATCGTTTCCCGAGTCAGGAGGCTGCCAACTATCTGTCGCTGTTGGGGAAGGGGGATGGTGCCTCCTCGCTTATCAGCAACTATGCCGACCGCTGGCTTGAGCAAGCTCTGCAGCAGGTCGCCCGTCGCGCCAATACTGCCAAGTTTTTTTCCCTGCTCCTGATAATCACTTTCTTCTTACTCATCCTTGAGATGGTGATGCAAATTCAAGACATCGTTTCATTATCTGTCCATTAAGGAATACCTATGTCAGTTTCAGTTAATCAACGTCCACATCGTGGCTGGGCGATTCTTGAGCATGGTGCGGTCGCTGTACTCATCATCATTGTCGTGGCCTATGTGGCATCAAAGTTGTGGGACCTGTGGTTTAAAAAGGACGTTGCTGTTGAAACCACTAATATTCAGACCCTGGTATCGAATGGACGTGCAATGAAAAGCAACAGTGGCTACAACTTTACCAGTGGTACCACCATGACCGGGACCCTAATCCAGGTGGGGGGGGCACCCAAGGGGATGACGGTGCAGGGCACTGCATCATCGGGAACCGCAACATTGTGGAACTCTTACGGCGGACAGGTAGTGATGGCACCTGTCGCCACTAGCGGGTTTAACAATGGGTTTTCGGTCACGTATCCGCGAGTTCCGCAAGCGGATTGTATCTCCATTGCCCAGCAACTGGGTGCCGGTGGGGCATTTGCCGGTATCACGATCAACAGCACGGCGTTTAGCGATGGTGCAGTGTCCGCTGAAGATGCCGGCAAGGCGTGCCAGGCTGATAGTGGTCGTACCGGCAATAATACGCTGGTTTTTACTGTTAACGGTTGATGATGATGTGGTATGCGGCCTTGCTTTCCGTCCTGCTGGCTCTGGTATCGCCGTCGGCACGGGCATTCTGCTTCGAAGCGGCCGGCGAAAAATACCATATCGATCCGCTGTTGCTGCTGGCGATAGCCAAGGGAGAGAGCTCACTTAATCCTGCCGCGGTAAATATCAATCGTGACAAAGTCACCCGGCGGGAGGTCAGCAGGGATTATGGTCTGATGCAGGTGAATTCAACAAACCTGCCTGGCCTGATTAAACAAGGCATCATCAGCGGGCCGGACGATCTTCTCACCCGTCCGTGTCTTAACGTACAAATCGGCACCTGGATACTGGCCCGCCATTTCCAGGTGTGCGGTATCTCATGGAACTGTCTTGGTTCCTACAACGCTGGTTTTCGTCAGGACAGACACGAAAGCCGCGAATCCTATGCCAACCGCATTTATGCCATTTATCGCCAGTTGCTGCGTGAACGGCGTGGGATCGTACTGTGACGCTGATTACGCTGGCCCTGCCATGGCCGCTGATGGTACCGATTTTTGTGCTCTCTCTGACTGCACTGATGGCTGTGTCCGGACAGGTGCATTATTTCCTGGCTGAACAGCGCTCTGTTGAGCTGTGGTGCAGACGAACGGTATTGCGCTACGCCTGGCTGCATGCCGGTGTACTGACGCTCATTATCATGGCACCAACTGATGGCCTGACGCGGCTGTTGTGGACGTTTTTCTGTCTGTTCGTCTTCCGTATGTCCCTGACAGATCGCCTGTCCGGCTGGTTGCCGAGTGATTTTACCTGGAGCTGTCTGCTCGCTGGCATTCTTGTCGCCGTGATGCAGTCGCAGGGGCTGGTTAACCTCGCAGTTGCCACGGCGCTGGTGTGCGCGAGTGCACTACTGCGCAGCGTCGGCTCCTGGTATGCCGGACAGGAGGTTATTGGCCTTGGTGATGTGTGGCTGACCGGTGCGCTCGGTGCCTGGCTTGGCTGGATGCCAGCGTTGCAGGCATTGTTGGCCGGCACTGGTGGATTTGTCCTGTGGCAACTGGCTGGCCGTCAATCCCACGGAGGGCCATTGGGACCCTGGCTGTGCTGGGGCGGCCAGTTGCTGATGTTGCAGATGCTGTATCAACCTTTATTGACGTGGTGAACATGAACATTTCAACCAGAAAAACGCCGGATCGTGGCTGGGCCATTATGAGTACCGGTGTCGCGCTGATTATTCTCGTTATGGTAGCCATATGGGGAACTACCAAGTGGAATGACTACCTGCAGCAGCGGGAATGGCAGGTAGTCGCGGCACAGACCAGTCGATTTACCGTGGCGGTAAAAAGCTATGCCGCCCGGTATTACGATACATTGTTGAATTCGGCCACGACAACTGCACCGGTGGTGATCACTCCTGCCATGCTCAAGAGCACTGGTTTTCTGGAAGCCGGATTCAGTGACACCAATTCATCAGGTCATACCTACCGCGCAGCCGTCATTCGCAATGCGACCAATACCAGCCAGTTGCAGGCTCTGGTGTTTACTCAGGGTGGGGTAGGGCTGCCGTTTTTGGCATTACGACAGATTGCTATCGATATTACCAATGGACTGGGAGGCTATATATGGGATGGCACCAATGCGACCGGTGCGATGAACAGCTGGAGTGTGCCGCTCAGCAGTTTTGGCGTTAGTACTACCAATGGCCATATTGTTGCGTTACTGACCACGGACGAACTCGGAGCCGCAAGAAACGAAAACGATCGGTTATACCGGTTCTCCGTCACAGGAAAGCCGGATTTAAACAAAATGCATACCGACATCGACATGGGAAGCAATGACCTCAATAGCGTCAATGCTGTAAACGCACAGACGGGGAATTTCAGTGGTGATGTGAATGCCAGCGGCGCGGTGACCGCCGGTGGTAATGTTACCAGCACAAACGGATGGCTGGTTTCACGTGGGAATCTTGGCTGGCTTAACGCCGACCACGGCGGCGGATTTTATATGACAGACAACGATTGGGTTCGGTCTGTGAATGATAAAAATATTTACACGGGGGGAACAATACTAGGGGGCGGTGTTCGGGCAAATGGCCGATTAAGTGCTGGCGAGGTTCTGAAACTTGATCAAGTGAATACTGCAGGGGCCTGGTGTGACGAAAATGGCGTAGTGAGTCGTGATGGGCCAGGCGGCGTTCTGTCGTGTAAAGATCACATCTGGACGGCGGCGTCAGGCACGGCTACGAACATCAACGTCTATCAATGCCCGTACAGCATTTGCGACAACAACTCGGCTTCAACATGTGCCGGCCAGTTGAGTACGCAACCGATGTGCCAGTGTCGAGCAAGCGGTGGCCAGGCAGGGTGCAATTATGTCGGCAAGTTGATTGTCGGACAATAATAATAGTTAACGTTTTTTCATCCTTCACAAAATGAGTTTCGGCTCGTCATAGCTGACTGAATTTAGCACTGTAGCGCGACAGTAGTCTGCTATTTGCTAAATGCTAAAGGATGTTGTTATGACGACCGAAACACTCACCGAAGCCGCTACTTCGTTTTCGGTTGAGGAGCCCGCCGTTTCTCCTGCCGTCTCGTCGTTGCCCGATGAGAAGCCAGTAAAAAACGGGTTTATCTTCCGGCAGAGCCGTGAAAGTAAATCCACTCCTCCTTTTGCCTCGCTTCTGATGACTATCTGGCGTGTTGGTAAAGTGGTCATCATCACTGCGAGTCTGGCTTGCAACGCTTATCTGCTCAATGAGCTGAGTCTGCAGCAAATCAGGATGACATCGCTTGAGGCGGCTTTCCGTGCGGGGAATCTGAGCAAGCTGTCAGAATCTATCGCGACTATTGAAGGGCGGCTAACTCTATCTCGTCAGGATGCACAGGCCCTGGCTGATCGGGTAACGACCGTTGAGCAATCGCGTAACGCGGTGCAACAGCAGGTTGCTGAAAATACACAGAGTATACAGCGTCTGAGTACCGCGCAGGCGGCAGAACGGCAAGCGCTGGAAACGTTGCAGTTGCAGTTTAATGCCCTGTCTGACTGGAAAGAACAGTGGTCAAAAATGACCGCTGACCGCAAAGCGGAAAAATCGGCCACGACGTCGACGACAGAAGGTGCCTCAGCTGCCAAAGAGACAGTAAAAAAAAAGTCCCTGACTCGGGGACCTCGCATTAGAGAGCAGGATAAATCGCTGTCTCCACCTTTCGTCGTGAATGGCGTTGAGCGCCGCGGCGGCCAGATGTTTCTGGTCGCATCGCCTGCTGATGCGCCGACATCATTATCACAGGTACGTCTTTTATCTCCCGGCGACAGCCTTTCCGGCTGGACACTGACGGCGGTTGATGGTGGGCAGGCTCACTTCACTGTCAATGGCCATTCCCAATCTATTCCCCTGAGGTAACACCATGAGCATGAATTATAAATCCAGGAAACTGGCCGGCGGCGTATTGCTGCTGTCTGTTTGTTCGATGGCACTGGCCGCAGATAAACAGGATTCCAGCGTCCAGCAGTCTCAATCACTCTCGTCTCTGCAGCAGTCGATTATCCGTGACGAGCAGCAACGTCAGGCCAGTGCGTGGGGGTTGAGTGCAAACGAATGGCAGCGATACCAGCAGCTGATGAATGGACCGCGTGGCGTACAGTCTCCAGGGCTAGATCCGCTGACGGCGCTGGGGATTGAAAGCGACAATCCGACCGACCGCCGCAGACTGGCTGAGCTGTGGGTAAAGCAGGAGTTCCAGCGTACTGAAAAAGAGTTGGCGTTCCAGCGTGAGGTGAATGCGGCGTGGACGCGCCTGTATCCGAATTCACTGGCCGTCAATATGGGTAATGCCACGGGTATCGCTCATGATACGTCTGGCCGCCTGGCTCTTTTTGTGCAGGACAACTGTTCGCGTTGTGATGCGCGTCTCGCCGCTATCCTGGCTGATAACAGGCCGGTAGACATTTACCTGGTCGACAGCAATGGCAGTGATGACAAGGTGCGTAACTGGGCGATAGCCCACCGGATACCGGTTGATCGGGTGCGCAGCCGGCAGATTACCCTGAACCATGACAAGGGGTTATGGATGCAGTATGGCCAGGGGCAAATGCCTGTGGTCTTGCAACAAGGGGACGGCGGATGGCAAATTGCGGCGTTTTAATCACTTTGTTGTTTTCTCTGATGATGCCGTTGACATCAGCGGCAACTGACCTTGTCCTGGATATCCCCTGGGCTTACCAACAGATCGCGCAGGACGAGCGGGTCCCGGTTGAATCCCTGTACTCGTTGGCGTTGGCTGAAAGCTCCAAAAAGCTGGCAGGGGGGCGGGTACGTCCGTGGCCCTGGACGATTAACGTTGCGGGGACGGGATATCGCTATGAGACCCGTGAGAAAGCGATGGCGGCGCTGTTGTCATTTATCCGGGTGTATCCACTCAAACGCATTGATGTCGGTATTGCACAGGTCAATCTCGGCTGGAATGGCCATCTTTTCCCATCTCTACACGATGCGTTTGATCCCTATCTCAACCTGCGTGTGGCGGCACGACTGCTGCGCGCCTGTTACGAATCCAGTCCTGGGAGTTGGATTCGGGCGGCGGGATGTTATCACCACCCTGCCGGCGGACAGGCTGCCCGGGTGTATATGGACATCGTTCGCAGCAAGCTGAACCGCCTTTCTGTGGCTTCTGCCACGTCATTGTCCCAGTTGACCTGGGTGGAGCCCGATAAATGATCCGTATTCTGCTGTGTTTTCTTTGCTTTGTTGTACCTGCTGCGGCTATGGCGCTGACGGTGGTGGCCGACCTGGGTGGGGAGTCGACCGATCGCTATTTTTCGGCAATTAACCCGGTTCAGGATGAGGTTCGTATGCCGGACACGCATCAAACTGGGCGGGCGTTCGTGTCGTCCATGATGCCAATTCGTACCCCAGAATTGTCCCCTGGCGTTGAGCCGGAACGGGCGGTGTCGCTGCCGGGTATGCAGCCGCTATTTCTGTTTGGGGATGATCAGCGCTCGCTGGCGATATTGCGTCACTGCTATCCACAACTCAAGGAGATGGCGGCGACGGTACTGATGGTCAGTGTGCCGGATGAGAGTCTGTTCCGGGCCATCCAGGCTGATTACCCGGATATCACTGTTTTGCCGGTTAATGGCAGCGATCTGGCCAGACGTCTGAAGTTGTCGCACTACCCGGTCATGGTCACCGCCGGTGCTATTGGACTTAGCGCCTGTGTGAAGGGGAAATAATCATGTATTACCTGTCGCGTTTTTTTCTGCTCTTTGGTGTGACGAGCGGCCGGGAGGCCATGATTTTTGTGTTTAAAGCGGTGCTTCTTTTCCCGTTATTTGGGATCGGATGCCTGGTTGTTATCCCGCTGTGGTTGTTCTCGCTGCCCGATTATTTCCTGTATGTCCGTGCCTTTTTTGAAAACGAACATATCACCGAGCTGCTGATCCAGTACTGGTCGGGTTTTCTGCTTTTTTACCTGGTGTTCCAGTGGGTCTTTACCCTGAATGTGAACGCAGCTCATCGAGTCAGCGAGGTGTCGCGTCATGAGCCATAAATATGTGATGGAATCGCTGTTGCGGCCAGCCGTTGAGCTGAATACGGCCGTTGTCGCCAGCTGTGCGACTTGTCTGTGCCTGACTGCTCCCTGGTCGATTGCACTGGCCCCGTCTGTCAGTTGGGTGCCTGCGGTGGGATTTGGTGTACTGGCCATGAAGAGAACGAGGGAGGGACTACGGATATTGCGTTATCGCCGTAATATCCGGCGCCTGCCGCGTTACGTTGTGTCCAGTCATCAAATTCCGGTCAGCCATAAACGGTTATTCCTGGGGCGTGGTTTTGCCTGGACGCCGATACATACCCAGCGAGTGATGGAGGCGCGTCGGCCAGAGCTGGCTCATTTTGTCCAGCCCGGTGCGCTTTATCGGGCGGCCCGATCACTGGAGCAGCGATTTGAACATGTGCCGGCATTATGCAAGTTGACGCGATGGGATTCGCCGCTGAACACGGCACGCCCGTTGCCGCCGGTGGGGGGCAGCTCGATTTACCACGGTGTGGAGCTGGATGAACAGGATGTCAGCTATGACCTGGGAGAGCGTGTTGGTCATATGCTGGTGATTGGGACCACCCGTGTTGGCAAGACCCGACTGGCTGAATTGTTGATCACGCAGGATATACGTCGGGGGGACGTGACTATCGTCTTTGACCCGAAAGGGGATGCTGACCTGCTGCGACGTATGTGGGCAGAAGCCCGGCGATCCGGCCGGGAAAATGAATTTTATGTGTTTCATCTGGGCTGGCCAGACATCAGCGCCCGCTATAACGCCATTGGGCGGTTCAGCCGCGTGTCAGAAGTCGCTTCACGTATCTCAGGGCAGTTGTCTGGGGAGGGCAATTCCGCGGCATTTAAAGAATTTGCGTGGCGTTTCGTCAACATCGTTGCTCGCGCGCTGGTGGCTCAGGGGCAGCGCCCGGATTACACCCTGGTGTTGCGTTATGTGACCAACATCGGGGAATTGTACGAGAGCTATGCGGAGAGCCTGCTGGCCAGAGTGGCCCCCCAGTTGCTGATAGACGCGGAGAACCTGCTGTCCACGCTGGACGAACGTAACCTTCCCCGCAATTTGTCCGGGCAGCCGAACGCGATGAAAGTCTGGGCGCTGGAAACCGTGCTCGGCAGCGAGGCGGCCAAGGCGCTTGTATATGATCCGGTACTGGATGGGCTGCGCTCCGCGGTGCGCTATGACAGGACCTATTTCGACAAGATAGTCGCGAGCCTCCTGCCGTTGCTGGAAAAACTCACCACCGGCAAGACCGCGGGGCTGTTGTCACCGGATTACGACGATATGGACGACCCCCGCCCCATCTTCAACTGGCTCGATGTTATCCGTAAGAAAGGCATTGTCTACATTGGCCTGGATGCGCTGTCCGATGCGGCGGTGGCATCGGCGGTCGGCAATTCCATGTTTGCCGACCTTGTTTCTGTAGCCGGCCATATCTACAAATTTGGTCTCGGCGAAGGGTTGGACAATACCGAGAAAACCCCGATTAACCTCCACTGTGACGAATTTAACGAATTGATGGGCGACGAGTTCATTCCCTTGATCAACAAAGGCGGCGGGGCAGGGATACAGGTTTCTGCATATACACAGACGGTTTCAGATATCGAGGCTCGCATCGGTAGTGCCGCAAAGGCCGCGCAGGTTGTGGGGAACTTTAACTCGCTCATCATGCTGCGTGTTCGTGAGAACACTACAGCCGAGCTGCTCACCAGCCAGTTGCCTGAAGTCGACGTCTATACCAAGACCTTGATGTCTGGTGTGACGGATGTGTCTAATCCGGAGCATGGCAGCGATTTCACCAGTAATGTCCAGGATAGCGTGAGCTCGGTGCGGATGCCGATGATAACGCCGGCAGATGTGATCAACCTGCCGAAAGGGCAGGCCTTTGCGTTACTTGAGGGGGGTAAGTTGTGGAAGATTCGGATGCCGTTGCCGGCATCCGAAAATGATCCCTTGATGCCGGAGAGCATCGAGAAAATAGCGGAATACATGCAGCGTAACTACAGAACGGCTGAGTCCTGGTGGTCTGAGCCTGGCATAGACGCGTCCTTGAGCCAGGGAGCGGCGTGATGGCACAGACGCAGCAACAATCACAGCAACAGCGGCCTGCCGCTCCACCGAAACAGTCAGGGCCGATCATGTTTCTGCTCTGGGATTTGCCGTGGAAACTGGTGGGGATTTTTCTGGCGGCGTGGCTGGTCAGCATTATTGTTGAGTTTGCCTGCATGACGCTGATTTGGCCGACAGCTGGGGCGGAGCATAGCCGTGAAGTTCTGCATACAGAAAGCGCCTACTTATCAGAAGGCTTTACCCGCAGTTTGTTGATGTCGGAACCGGTTATCACGATGAATCACGTAGTGAACCGGGTCTATCAGTGGGGGTTTGTTGATACCGGCTTTATTAGCTGGCTGAACGGCAGTGCGGCTCCCCAAACGGCAGCAGGCCATCGTCGTGGTGAGCTGCTGGAGGCGATTAGCCAGACAGGAAGATCCCTGGCGATGTGGGTGGGGGAGTACCTGGAGGCGATGATGTACGTGACGCTCATCTACGTCATCCGGGTGTGCATCCTCGTTCTCTCAATCCCTCTCTTTGTCCTGGTCATAATCACCGGGGTTGTAGATGGGCTGGTTCGGCGCGATTTACGGCGCTACGGCGCCGGTTATGAATCCAGTTTTCTTTATCACCATGCCAAACGCTTTATCAAACCAGCGTTCTACGGTCCGACCATGCTCTATCTCGGCTGGCCAACGGCTGTATGGCCGAATCTGCTGATTTTGCCTGCCGCAATACTGCTGGGGGGAGTTATCTCGGTGACGATGGGCGCATTTAAAAAATACCTGTAGTGAGGAGTTTATATGGAAAACAATCCTGCTGTAGCGGCAATTGAGTATGCATTAGAGTTAGATCCTGATGAGTGCCACACCTTTTTGCATTTATGGTGTTACGGCGAGTTTGATGCGCTCCGTAAAGAATGGGAGGACATCCCCGATGAAGTCTTTATTGGTGCAGACCCTTTCTTTAATAAAGATAACGTACAGTTACAGTAAATTTTTCTAACTCGAAAAAGGGTTTCGTGCTGTCCTCTCCACGCTAATCCTCCACTCTGCTCCCACCGTTACTGTTATGGGAGCAGAGACATGGTGGTTCGATCTATCAACCCCCTCAAATGTGTCCTTTCTGTCGTCATCTTTTCCTTTTTGTTTTCGGCGTCTGCACAGGCCTCTGAAAAAGACGAGCTGGCATTGGTGATGCGTCAACTGGATCAGGTGCAAGCCGCGCTCAACCGGGCTCAGGTGATTGCCAGTCAGAACGCAGGTGATTCCGCCCGCTACTACTTCGACTACTCCAGTGCTACGCGCGACATCACGGCGATGAAGCTCGGTATCGAGCGATATCTACAGCCGTCCCGGGCGCAGCCCGCTGTGCCGATGAACGTCACTGGCCAGTACAGCCAGGAGTCACGCTGATGCCGATGACCAGCGCACAAAGTGGGGCGTGGAGTATTGGTGCCGGGGGCGGCGAGCCCTCCGTACTCAACAACTTGATCACGGGGACGCTCTTTGTCGTGTTGTTTCTGATAGCCGCATGGGCACTCGTTTCTTTGTTTCGGGGATGGCGGAGTCAGGCGATAGATACCGAAACGATGGGGAGCAGTGTGCTCCGGTTCATCCTGCTGCTGGTGATTTGTCTCTTTTTCTTTGCCAATTAATCGATGGAAATTCTTAACGTTATGAAAAATCTACTTAACCGTATTGGACAAGCCTGTTTGCTTGCTGTCCTGTCATTTCGTGCTTATGCCGACTTGCCACCTGTTGAAGCGCCGTCGACTGGTGGCGGTGGTGGACTGTTTAACACAATGAAGGGGATTATCAGAGATGGGTCCACTCTGGGTGGTCTGTTGATTGCAGTAATCGCCTTTATCGTGGTAGCCAATGCTGCCATCAGCTGTTTTCACCATGTTCGTCAGGGAAAAGCGACGTGGACCGAATTCGGTGCGTTTATCGTTGTTGGTGTGGTCTTGCTGGTTGCGGTGATCTGGTTGCTGACTAAAGCGGCAGACATCATCTAAGGGAGGGAACATGGCGGTGATCAACTTCCTCCCGGACCGGTTGAATAACCCTCCGGCCGTATACAAGGGGTTTACCACCGGCGAGCTGGGACTGGCTGCTGGAACTGGCGTTCTGCTTGGTGTACCTCTGGCTCTGCCGATGTTGCCCCTGGTGGGATGGGTGATATTACCGACCTGTATGCTGTTGACGCCGCTGTTGGTTGTTTTTATCGGCGGACACTACATCAGCAGTTACAAACGCGGTAAGCCGGATAACTATATCTGGCGTCGCTTCCAGGAGCTCCGTGCCCGTTTGTCCCTGGCTCCGGGTTCAGGGCTGGTCCTGTCATCTCAGCCCTGGCAAATCAAGCGCTCTGTTCGTATCACGAGGGGGCGCTGATGCTGAGTCGTTTTCGTAATGCGGTCAGCGCTCGTGATAACCACATATTGACGTTACGCGGCATTATTGTGCTGTTGGTGCTGCTGCTCATCATGACTATTGTCGGATGGATGTCTGCACCGCGTCAGCTCACTATCCACAATCCCCCCGATTTACGCAGTGGCAGCACGCGTGAATGGTGGAAAGTACCGCCCTCCACGGTCTACGCCTTTGGGTTTTACATTTTCCAGCAACTCAATGCCTGGCCGAAGAATGGTGATGTGGACTACCCGGCCAAAATTGCTCAATTGGGCGCGTTCCTGACCCCAGCGTGTCAGGACTTTCTCAACAAAGATGCGAAAGTGCGTGGTGACAGCGGCGAGCTGAAGGACCGTGTCCGCGTGGTGTATGAGCTGCCCCGGCGAGGGTATAGCAGCCAGAGTGTTACCGTTCGCTCAGACGATGAGTGGGTGGTACGTCTGGATCTGGTAGCCGACGAGTACTACCACACCGAGCCTGTAAAGCGTGCCATGGTGCGTTATCCGTTGCGTGTACTGCGTTGGGAGGGTGACCCGGAACGTAACCCGTTCGGTCTGGCACTGGACTGCTACGACAGTATGCCTCAACGCATTGAAGCTGCGCCGGTCGCGGCACCGGAAAAGAAAACGGGGGTATTCCAATGACCGTGACCGTTTTTTCACGTATCACATCCGCGTTGCTGATTGCCGCTGCATTTCCGGTTTCGGCGGTAGAGCTGATGCGCTGGGAGCGTATCCCGTTGCAGGTACCGCTCAACGTTGGCCAGGAGCGCATTGTGTTTGTCGATAAGAACGTGCGGGTCGGATTCCCGCCGTCACTGAAAGACAAACTCCGGGTTCAGAGCAGTGGCGGTGCGGTCTATCTGTCGGCCAGCGAGGCCTTCCCGACAACGCGCCTGACCCTTCTGGATGCAGAGAGTGGTGAAATTATCCTGTTGGATATCAGTGCATCTGCCGGTAAGGCACTCCGTGAACCGGTGAAAGTGGTGTATGAGGGAGAGGTCACATCGGTGTCATCTCCGGATAACGCTAAAACCACGGGGAGCAGCAACGGTAATGGGCACCGGGCAAGCTCAGGCTCAGTTAAGTCGGAGAGTGCTGATTCGGGGAGTGGATCAACTTCCCGTCGCCAGGCTCCCTCGCTGAACGCGCCGTTACCCGTGGTGATGACACGGTATGCCGCACAAAACCTGTATGCCCCTCTGCGCGCTGTCGAGTCTGTACCCGGTATTCACCCGGTTCCGCTGCGTCTGCCTGGCACGATCACCACGCTTTATCCCTCTGAGCCGGTACAGATTAAACCCCTGGCGGCGTGGGCTCTCAATGAACACACCGTGGTGGCATTACAGGTGCGTAATACCTCCACGCGTAAGGTGATCCTGGATCCGCGTCGACTGGACGGCCGTTTCCTGTCTGCTGCTTTTCAGCATCGCTGGTTGGGGCGAGCTGGTACCCCCGAAGACACAACGGCCGTTTACCTGGTTGTACAGGGCAAACCGGACAGTGCGTTTATTGCCGAGCCGGTAATGCCTGCTCAGTCGACTAAAAAGAGGTAGCAGAAATGCAGATGAAGTCGAACGGACTGGTAAAAATCCTGGTACCTACCGTGTTGTTGGCCTCTGCCGTCATCGGTGTGAAAAGTTGTTCCGGGGGTAAAAGCAATGACGTCGGTGAAACAACGAAGAAGGCGACGTTGAGCGAGTTAACGCCGGATGACTTGCGCACGCTGGGTATTGAAGGGGATACCCCACAGGACACGCTGAGGACGCTGGTAGGCACCCTCAAAAATGTGTCTGCAAAACAGACAC
Organism: Dickeya oryzae; assembly: GCF_020406815.2. Classification (NCBI taxonomy): domain Bacteria; kingdom Pseudomonadati; phylum Pseudomonadota; class Gammaproteobacteria; order Enterobacterales; family Pectobacteriaceae; genus Dickeya; species Dickeya oryzae. The sequence goes on along the minus strand of NZ_CP162670.1, from coordinate 3,672,045 downwards.
AACTCGAAGAGCAGAACAAACAACTGCTGGAAGAAAACAAGAAGCTGAAATCGGCAAATGCGGATGTTGATGGTCGCATCAATCAGGCTGTGTCTACCTCCCAGCAGGAAGCTGCCAAAGAGCAGGGCGCATTAAAAGGGCAGATTCAGCAGCTGACGCAGCAGATGAATAATGCGCTGGATCAGTTGAAGAATGGACAGTCTCGTACGTCTTCTCCATCGGTGAATAGCCGGTCAGATTTTCCCGTTGGCCTGGGATTGGGCGATACGGGTGGAATGCCTCCTGCATCAACGACAGGTGTGGCAGGTGCTGATGGACTGATGTGGGTTGAGCCCACGGACGGTATTGCCACCGATGCCAGTGGTAAACCTGTGGCGAAAGGGGTTGCGGCCACCAGCACTACGTTCCCACTTTCATTTCTTGATGATAACGCTATTACCCGGCAGAAGGCCGAACTGGATCGCAAGTCGGGTTCGGCATCACTGAACGACAATGGTACGCAGGGACCGGTTGACCCGGTTTATACCCTGCCGGAGAACTCGACGCTGGTGGGCAGCCAGGCAATGACGGCCCTGCTGGGACGCATTCCCATTGATGGCAAGGTCGTCGATCCGTATCCATTCAAAGCGGTGATCGGCAAGGATAACCTGACGGCCAATGGTATTGAATTGCCTGATGTCGAGGGTGCCATTGTTTCGGGAACGGCCACCGGTGACTGGACGCTGTCCTGCGTACGCGGGTCAGTGACCAGCATCACCTTTGTGTTTACGGACGGTACTGTTCGTACATTACCGCGCCCGTCAGATAAAGCGGACAGCAGTGGTGGCCAGAATAATTCCGGCAATGGGTCGGCGGGCGGCAGCATTGGCTGGATTTCAGATGAGCACGGTATCCCGTGCGTGGCCGGCGAACGCAAATCGAATGCCTCCACGTACCTGCCCACCATTACGTTGCTGGCCGGCGCCAGTACAGCCGGTGATGCACTGGCACAAAACCAGAATACCTCACAGACCAATGGGTATGGCGGGGTTACATCCTCGCTGACTGGGAATGCTGGTCAGGCGGTGCTGGGTAAAGCATTTTCGGGTGGTACCAAAGAAATCGTGGACTGGGTGAAATCGAGGTATGGCCAGACGTTTGATGCCATTTATGTGCAGCCCGGCGCCCGGGTGGCAGTACATATCACCCGGCAGTTGGCTATCGATTACGAAGAAAAAGGGCGCAAGGTCAAATATGACTTCAGCCTGAATAAGACCGGAATGGGGATGGATTGAAGGGGAGCACAATGACGGAAAAGAAACGTATGGTATTAGTATTATCGGTTTTTTTGCTTGCTGGATGCAGTACCAGCAAGGACGCCATGCTACCGCCAGGGGACAGCAATATGCTGGAGTTGTGGCGTAATGGTGCCGCTTCGGGGACTGCCTCACCATCTGCCGGCGATGGTCGGAGCGTGTTGCGTCGGGCACTCTCTGAACGGGATCGCACTCAACTGCAACAGGAGTCAGACAGCTACAGTCGTACCCAGGAGAACGAAATCCAGCAGACGTTTCCTCGGTTACCCAATCCTGACCTGGTCATGTACGTGTTCCCTCATCTTGCCGAAGGCAGTACCCCGGTTCCGGGGTACAGCACGGTGTTCCCGTTCTACTCTCAGATCCAATACGCATTGCCGGGCGAGCGGCTGGGGGACCTGTAATGTTTTCCTTATTCCGCTCTAAAGTGAACGTGCGTCCTCAATATCAGGAGGGCGACGGTCCTTTTGCCGTTGCCGGCCGCGAGCCGTTACACAGAGATGGTACGCTTACTCATCGCGATGAGCAGCGGTTATACGACACAGCTCCATCGATCATTGATTTCATGCCGTATGCAGAATATTTGCCCCAGGAGCGCTGTATTCTGCTGGATGACGGCGTGTCGGTGGGGGCGGTATATGAAGTCATACCGGTAGGGACCGAAGGGCGCCCGGCAGAACGGCTGGATGAGATCCGCGACACGGTAGAAGATGCGCTGCAGGACAGCCTGCCTGAGCTGGATAGTCATCAGTGGGTGGTCCAGTTTTACTGTCAGGATGAAACTGACGTAACCGAGTACATTGACCGGCTGCGGGGGTATGTCAAACCTTGGGCGGAGGGAACGGCGTTTACGAATGCCTGGCTCGCTGAGACCGAAAGGCATATGAAGAGCATATCGGTCGAAAAAGGGTTGTTTGAAGACAAGATTGTAACCGGTGCGCCCTGGCGGGGGCAGGCTCGTCGTACCCGCATGGTGATCTACCGGTATGTTGAAACGCCGGTTCGTGATCAGATGTCACCTGTGGTGATGCTGAATCAGGTGTGTGACAGGGTGACGTCGGCACTGGCCGGAGCCAGTATCAAATGTCATCGGCAGAATGGTGAGCAGATCCACGGCTGGCTGCTGCGCTGGTTCAATCCTAATCCCAGGTGGGTAGCACCGGACGCACTCTACCGCTCAGCCCACCATGACGATGGTGGGCCAGGTTCGTTGCCGCTGATGAACGATTTTAGCGAATCGTTATGGTACACCCGCCCCAGGAGCGACGCTGAACGGGGGATCTGGTGGTTTGACGACATTGCACACAAGGCTGTGCCGGTGGAGGCGCTGCGTCGGGTGCCACAGACCGGGCATCTGACCGGGGAAGTGCGGCGAGGCGATAACGTCAACGCGCTAATGGATTTGATGCCCCAGGGTTCGATGCTGGTCATGACGCTGATTGTGCAGCCCCAGGACGTGCTGGAAGAACAGTTTAACAAATTAGGTCGTGATGCGATGGGTGAGAACGTCGATTCGGCCCGGGCTCGTGAGGACGCTCAAACAGCCAAAGCCTATCTGGGTGAACGTCACAAACTGTATCGAGCGGCGATAACATTTTTGCTGCGGGCTCATGACACCGATACATTGTCAAAACGCCAGTTAGATCTGAACAGTAAGCTGCTGAACAACGGTATGAAGCCGGTCAATCCGGAGCACGATGTCGCGCCGCTGAATGGATACCTCCGCGCGCTGCCGATGGCCTTTAATCCGGAGTTGGACAAGCAACACTGGTATAGTCGGCTGATGTTCGTGCAGCATTTTGCGTGCATGTTACCGGTCTTCGGTCGAGATACAGGCACTGGCAATCCTGGACTCAGTTTTTTCAATCGGGGCGGGGCACCGCTGACATTTGACCCGATGAACAAGGCGGATCGTACTCAGAATGCGCATTTGTTGTTGTTTGGCCCAACAGGGTCGGGAAAGTCGGCAACGCTCTGTAGCGGTTTGTCCCAGACGATGGCACTCCACCGTCCCAGGCTGTTCCTGTTGGAAGCGGGTAATTCCTTCGGGCTTTATGGCGACTATTGCGAGTCATTAGGGCTGACTGTCAATAAAATCAGTATCAAGCCTGGGAAAGGCGTTTCGTTAGCGCCGTTTGCTGATTCGCATTTGTTGCTGGATGCAGCACCCAACACGTTGATTACGGATGAAGATAAACTTCCTGAACTGGATGAAATCAAGGATGACGACGGTGACGATGAACGCGATGTTCTGGGGGAAATGGAGATCGCCGCACGCCTGATGGTTACTGGTGGAGAGGCGGCAGAAGAACTGCGGATGACACGGGCAGATCGCGGGATGCTGCGTGAAGCCATTCTGATAGCTGCTCATGCCGCTCACGATGAGCAAACCCAGATGTTGCCTGAGCATCTGATGAAAGCCCTGGAGTCCATTGCTCGCGACAATAGCCGGGACAGTGAAGGTCGGGAGCGTCGAACGGCGGCGCGTCGTGCCAGGGCGGAAGAAATGTCTGAGGCCCTTCGAATGTTCACCGAAGGGTTTGAAGGTGAGTTGTTCAATCGTCCAGGCATTCCCTGGCCGGAGTCGGATGTCACCATTATTGATTTGGGCACGCTGGCACGTGAAGGGTATGAGGCGCAGATGGCTGTTGCGGTGATTGCACTGATTAATACCGTCAACAATATTGCTGAACGTGATCAGTACCTGGATCGGGAAATAGTCATGGTGATCGACGAGGCGCATATCGTGACCACCAATCCCTTGTTGTCGCCGTATGTCACCAAGGTGGTGAAAATGTGGCGTAAGCTCGGCGCCTGGCTGTGGCTGGCGACACAGAACCTGAAGGATTATCCCAGTGTATCCGAAAAAATGCTCAACATGGCGGAGTGGTGGTTGTGCCTGACCATGCCGCCGGATGAAGTGGAACAAATAGCGCGTTTCAAGACGCTGACTGCAGAGCAGAAAGCGATGTTGCTGTCAGCTACGAAGCTGCCTCGATGTTATACCGAAGGCGTTGTGCTCTCAACGCGTGTGCAGGCACTCTTCCGGTCTGTGCCGCCCAGTCTCTATCTGGCTCTCGGGATGACAGAAAAAGAGGAGAAGGCTGAGCGCCGGGAACTGATGCAGCAGTTTAACTGCAGTGAACTGGAAGCTGCGTTCCGGGTGGCAAAGCGCCTGGATGTAGCACGTGGCATACTCTCTGAACGGGCTGAAATACTATGAAATCGCTGATGACTGATGTGGTTGTGGTTCCGGATAGCGATATCGCGCCATCGGTAATGTTCGATGTCCCGCCACAGGGCGGCGCCCGCATAGGGGAACATGAGCACCGTGAGCTTTCCAGGCTGCAGGCTGAGGTGAAAAAACGGCTGACTCTGCCGATAGCGGCGGCAATATTGCCGCACCGGATCGGTCGTAGCAACAGCATCTCAGTGCACCTGAGCGACCCACTGGAGAACACGCTGGATATTTTGGTCACCATTACGGGTAATATTTCATGGCCAGATGACCAGGATTATCAGCATGGTATGCGCTGGTATATCAGCATCCCCGATACGGTGGATGCGCTGTGGTTATTGAGCCGACTGGAAGCAACATTGAAGGATATGGATTGAAAGGAGGGCGTTTCTCTCATTCGTGAGGGAAACGCCCTTGTATTCTAATGAATAAGCGCTTTTATTGATATGTAGACGTATATCATTCCGACTGTGAATGCAAAAGCTGCTATCCCTCCCAGAAGCGTTGCTATTATGAATGGGTATTTTGTTTTAAATGGTTTCTCTATTGTTTTTTCTTTTATGTCTTCTTTTATTTCTAAAGAGTTTGTTTCATGATGGAGTACCAGATTTCTAATTCTCTCGTCCATTTCACTTGTTCTGCGAGAGTGCCCTAAAAAATTGCAATACATGTCTGCAACAGCGCATGCCAGTCCTAAAACGAAACAGAACCCAGATGACATAAGCGATTGTTTGTCAATGCCGGTCCCAGGTTGAATTGCGATCAGCGAGACAACGCCAGCCAGGCCTGCTGCGTTAATAATGACCAGGTGTTTGACCAGTTCGATTACCCACTCTTGCATTCTACTTGATTCTTCCTTGCAAATTTTATAACCGACCTTCCAGTGGGCCAGGAATTGAGGGGTGATATCCCCAAGCGTTTCTCGTTCTGGTTTAATCTTGGGGGTGAAAGTTTCAGGCATAATGTTATCCAGCAATTAATGAACGTATTTTTGACGGTCTGGGATTATAGCATTAAACATGAGAACAACAGGGCCACATGGCTTATGTGTCTCTGTTTATCACTGCTTTTGAAAAACAATTCCGCATTGTTTCATCCTTATCAGTAAACAGAATGGGGTCTCATTTTTAACCGACAGGTGCATCATGAGATACCCATTCGAACTTGACCCTCAAATCATTCATCACATTATCTACAGCCAGGCTGGCTCGATTGGTAAAGCCATCATCGAGCTATTGATGAACTCCGTAGATGCCCAGGCGAAAGCGGTTGTGCTGTCACTGGATCGTACTGGTTTCAGTTGCGTTGACGATGGAACAGGGTTTGCGTCACTTGATGACGTCATTAACTATTTTGGCCGTTTCGGTACACCACACCAGGAAGGGGACGCAACATATGGGCGATTTCGCCTGGGGCGTGGACAGATTATGGCTCACGCCAGAACGGTATGGCAGTCGACCCAATGGAGAATGCGTGTAGATACGCGTGAGATGGGTTATAGCTACGATCTGGATGAGCTCGAAGAACGAATCCGGGGGTGTCACATCACCGGTGAATGGTACGAACCGTTGAGTGATGTAGAACTGGTATCAGCAGTTCAGGAGATCCGTGACCTGGTTCGTTACACGCCTGTCTCGATAACACTGAATGGTGCGGTTATCACACGCGCGCCGGCACTTGAGCAATGGGATGCCGAAGATGAGTTCGCCTGGTATCGGCTGAAAGCCGAGGGGGCAGTGGCCATTTATAACCAGGGCGTTCTTGTACGTCATGATCCCGGGCATGTGTGGGGGTGCGGCGGATTGATTGTCAGCAAACAGGCTGTGGCATTGAACGTCTCCCGGACTGAAATCTTGCGTAAGACATGTCCTGTCTGGCAATCCATTTCAAAAACCTTCGCACGTCTGGCCAACGACTTCACAGGCAGACTGGGGGCAAACAGGAAAACGGAGAATCGTCGGGAAAAGACCGCTCGCTCGTTGTTATCAGGAGAGGGGGATTACTACCGGCTATGTCAGGATGAGGAGGTGATCACTATCCTGCCAGGGAAGCGGCATGTTTCTTTTTCACGTTTTCTGGGGCTTTGCCGCACAGCATGTCGCAGCGACCTTCTTGCCGATGATGACGGTGCTTTTGAGGGGGCTTTTGTTGTCTCGCCTTCCTCGGATATTCCGATTGGGGAACGACTGGCGATGGCAGGGATTATTGCCGTGGTTCATCCTGTGACATTAACCCGGTTTGGGTGCCATTCGTCAGAAGAGTTTCTGGAATGTCTGGATCGAATCCATGACATTCTTGGCCAGTGGATTGTTAACAATGACTATCGTGGCCGATGGCTTTATACACCTGCATTGGCATCATTTGAGTATATTGCCAAACAACTGGTTGATGTCACGGCGTTGGTTTCTGAAAAGGCTGCTCTCGATGCCGAAACGCGTCGCGCATGGGTGGCGTTGCGATGGTGTTTGAGGGAATACGCACGGCGTTGTTGTAGTAACGGTGTTGACTACCAAATACTGCTCGGAGAGTCGAATAGTGCCGCGGCCTGGACTGACGGCAGATCGTATATTGCATTTAATGTCAATGTGGTCAGGCGGCTGAAGAGTGAGCCGCTGCAGACAGCGGGCTACCTTTTCAGCTTAACCGAACATGAGGTAGCGCATGAAGGCGACAGCATTGACTGTGGCCATGATGAAGTCTTCTACCAACGGTTCCACGACATCAGTATCCGTATGGCTGAAAAACGTCAGCGTTATATGCATGTTTGGTTAATGAAATACACCATTAGCATGGAAGCAGAGGGCAAGCGCGCACAAGGGAAAGCCTGGCAGGAACGTTTCTTATCGGATCGGGTGGGGAGCGGCCGGGAAAAACGAGGATTACCAGGGACTATCGACCCGAACGACGTAGCCGGTGATATCAGGGCACCCATATCTGATGAAGATGAAACATTCATCCAGCGGATGAATCTTTTGTCCGGAAAACAACGAGGATCGGGAGCTATCCCAGACTGGACGAAAATTATCCCTGCAGCCGTTCGCGCTCATAAAGACAGTCAGGCTCAACGGGCGGAGGCAGACCGCTGCGAGCGTGAGCGTATTGCTGCTCTGCTGGGTATTCAACCCGATGTACTGACCTATGACGATCTGGCTGAGCTGAGTTTTCCTAACTGTTTGACGGATGAGGATATTACAGAAGCCTGGAAGGACTTGTGTGGACGGAAGGCGGAGGAGGAGCGAGATAGGTGTGAGGAGCGTAAGATACGAGAGCACTACGCAGCCCTCTTTCAGGTGAAACCGGAAGACATATCCGACAGGGCATTTTACTTCTTGTATTATGAGACCCAGAACGATGAAGACGCATTGATTGCGTGGAAAGAAAAGCATTGGGAGCATGATGATGAGTTTGATCCCTATCTTGATTATTTTTCTGAACACCAGCCTGAGGCTGTCATCCCTGCCGAGTGGAAAGGTGTTCGTCCGGGAGAAACCCGGTGGTCACTGGAGCGCAATGCTTCTGCTGCAGGTTTTTGGTCTGTGACGGATTACCTGGCGTGGCGTGACAGGGAGTAAATTGGTTAATTTTTTGAATCTCAGAAAACAGTTCCTTACTGACACGCCGTGCCCATAAACGCACCTTAAACGGGTTAGTTTTCCCCGTTTAAGGAGTGCTCACCATGATCAGATTTGTTTATCTGACGGCGCTGTTGCTGCCTGCTGGTACGTTTGCCGGTACGGTCATTTATACCGACAGCGCTCACCCTGTTATACCTGGCTCATCCGCCGAGGCCCAGGTCGTCTACCTCGATGCTCCAGATAAAATTCAGGCTGATTTGTTTACTGGACTGTCTGCCGATCCGAGACAAGCAGAAGCACGCGCCCGGGCAGTACTGACGTCGCCTGAATTCAGGCAGCGGCAGGCTGATCTGTCATCGGCGTTCGCCGGCGTGATCAAGGCCTGGCAGCTGCAGCTGCAGCGTTATCCCGCTGTCGTCTTTGACGATAACTATGTTGTCTATGGCACCACCGACGTCGATCTGGCCAGTGCCCACCTGAGCAACTGGCAGGAGGCGCGCCGATGAATATGACGCTAAAAACCCGACGCATGTTGATGGCCACCCTGTTATCTGTCAGCGGGCTGACAACGGCCAGCGTGAATACGGCGCAGATTGTGGCAAGTGCGTCGTCGGTGTCGTGCATCAGTTGGCGTGTCAAGGGTATCTGCTATTGGCTACTCTGTACCCCATTTGGCTGCTCGGTCAAGACCTCGGTCCGCGTCGAGCATTTCATTCCAGAGGCTGTCGTATCGGCGTACGGTAACAGCGGTGATAACCCCTGGACTGAAATGTCGCTGGTCAGCCAGAGCGCGGCATCTGCAGAAGGCGGATTGATCGGGAGTATCGCTGGCGTTGTTGCCGGCGGGGGCAATCAGGAACTGAAAGCCCCCGAAGCAGGGCGCAAGAAGAACCTGCGCTATCTCTATAGCGATGCGATTGGTCACCCGGCCACGTCATTGATTGGTGGAATGGTCCCGGGGTACTCATGCCGTAGTGCCGCGTTGCCGCTCAATCCGTATTTTCTCAGCTCGCTCGATGCGCTGTTCTGGCGAACGTCGTTGCCGGAGTCGCTGTATCCAGAAGCACTCATTCCTGGCCAGCGAGAACTGGGTAGCCAGACGGGCGGGAATATGTGGGGCAACATCTATCCCCGCAGCGGCTTTGTTACCCAGCAGGACGGTTATAAGGCCGCGGCGTTAGTTGCCCAGCGAACGGCCGACGTGATCACCCGAAACGGGCAACTGCATATTTACCAGGCCCTGGTGGGAACACCCAGTCCCGGATACTGGCCACCCGAGCCGGTGACAGAAAATACCGGCACAACCAATCACAAGTGGCAGGCTCTGGCACCGCAGTTGTCCATGAGCTGCGCAATCTTTCCGGACAACGTTGGCCAGGCATCGATGCCGTATTCAGAACAAGGCAATTACGCCTGGGCATTATGGCAACCGTACAGCTGCTGCCAGCGCCGCGGACAAACCCTCCTTTACACCACTGACATTTGAGACTTTCCATGATGAATATGAAAACGATGATTGCAGCGGCGTATCTGATGCCGGTAATGAGTTTTGCAGCATCTACCCCATTGGGTACATCCAGTTCCGGGGCGATCAGCGACATGATGTTTTACAGCATCGGAGGTGGCTCGGTGATATCGCAGCCTGCCACGCGCAATAGCATGACCCGACTAGGCGTTCAGGGGGGCTGGTCGAGTGATTTAATGTGCGGCAATTTCGACATGAAAACCACGGTCGGTAATCAGCTCAATGGTATGACTAGTGGTTTCAAAGACCTGATGAGCACGGTGATCCAGGGGGCGACCGGTGCCGTAGCCAGTATGCCCGCGATGATTATTCAGCGCGCCAATCCCAGCCTGTACGAAATGCTGACCAACGGCATTCTGCAGGCCGGGTTGTCATTCGATAAAGCCAAGATGCGCTGTGAAAGCCTGTCCAACCGTATGGCCGATTTTACCATGGGCAACAAATGGACGCAGGCGGCGGTAGCGGAGGAGTTCAAAGACATTGTGCAGTCATCCGACGGTGATGCGGTACGCAGCGAGCAGAAACTGCAAAAGGCGACAGGCGAAGAGGGCACAACCTGGGTCGGTGGTCAGAAAAAAGGTGGCAAAGGGCAGGCAGCCATTCGGCCGACACATGACCTGGCCAAGGCGGGCTACAACATGATGAACAACCAGCCTGTAACCAGCAACAACACGGTATCAGCATCCAGTTGTAACGGTTCTGTCTGCCAGAAGTTTCCCGATTCCGAAAAAGCTGCAGAGGCGGTTGTGAAGGTGTTGGGCGATCGCTCCATCCGCACCTGTCGTGATGCCAGCCAGTGTACCAGCGGTGGTAGCGAGAATGAGCCACGCAGCAGCGTAGCTGGCACGGGCTTTGCCCCGATGCTGGAAGATGCAACTAAAGTCAATACCGAAGTCCTGTCGCAGCTGGTATCGGGCACCTTGGCGCCCACCGCGGAGAACATCGGCAAGCTGAAGACGGGGGGACTCACGGTGACTCGCGGTGTGATCCAGTCGCTGAAAGATGACCCGGACAATAGCGCGCTTGTGATGCGACTGGCCAGTGAGCTGGCAATGTCGGAAACGGTGGAGACAGCCCTGGTGATGCGCCGAATGATCACGACGGGGCAATCCGAACCGAATGCGGCAGATCAGCCAGAAGCGATGGCCGAAAGCGATCGCCGTATCGACGCACTGGACCGAGAGATTAACGCGCTGAAAAACGAAATGGAGCTGCGCAAAGCGATCAGCAACAACAGCCTGCTGACTGCGCTCGATCGCCAGGGGCTGCGTAATACTGACAACCGGATGCAGCAGAAATCCGGGAATGAAGACCAGGGCTTTAATGGCTTGAGCCAGAAGGCAGGAGAGTGATGATGCCTACGACCGTAGAGCCACAGGTAAAGGGCCGGAAGCGCAGGATATTCGCCTGGGCGAAACAATCCGCCCTGGTGTTCGGACTGTTAATTGTCATATTGGTCGTGTTGTTGCTGTTGGCCGCCGTGCTGTTTGAATCCGATCCGGATGGTCAGCACGTCAAAGCCTGGCTGGAGGCAAGTCGCTACGGATTATTCGTCTGGCGGCTGATGCTGTATGCCGGCACTGCATGGATGTGGATGACGATACGTGCCCGGTTTTTGCGTTCCACCCCGCGTCAGGCTGTGCTGAAGGTAGAGCGGTTGCTGCTGCTCTTTGTAGTGTTCAGCGAATGTCTCGCTTGGCGTACGGTGTAAGGAGCGGTCATGACGACACAAAGTTACCTCGAATACTTCCTGGTGTTCTTTGGCTGGCTGCTGAATAACGCAATGTGGAGCATCCTGAATGGCACGGGTCTGTATCTGCTACCGGTGGTGTTCAAAATCGCCGGCATCTGGCTGAAGGTGCGTGAAGAGGGCGCAGACGAGGGTAACAAGGGTGCACTGGTCTTGCCGCGTGTTGAGCACGCGGCTTACATCTCGTTCTGCGTCATTATGTTCTGCTGCGTTCCTCTGCTGCCGGTTGACGTTAGTACCATCAAGTTTGACAGCTCCCGGGCGCAGCAGTGCGGTTTTAATGTTCCGTCGCCGCAAAACTCGGGATATAAGGCACTGGTTAACGACTTCGATGGCAAGACGGCGGAAGTACCGGTCTGGTGGTACTTCGTGCATGTAGTCTCGAAAGGGACGACGCAAGCAATGATCGCGTCGATACCGTGTGGCAAGCAGCTTCGACAACTTCGGTTTGAGGTACAGAGTACCAAGCTGCGTGACCCTATTCTGTTGTCTGAAATCCGGGCGTTTGCTGATCAGTGTTACTCCCGGGCGTATTTCAAGTTGAAGAGCAGCAACAGCGCACTGAGTGATGCGACGATCAACTCGGTAGGATGGATTGGCAGCAGCTATTTTCTCAATACGTCGGGCTACTACGACTACTACACATCAACAGAGCCGCGAAGTCAGTGGCCCTATGAGGCGTCCCGGGACAGCGGTTATCCGGACGTCGGGCGGGGAGGGTATCCCACCTGTAAGCAGTGGTGGTCCGACAGCACCAACGGCCTGAAAGCCAGAGTGATGGCAGGACTGAGTGACAACACTCGGGAGTACCTGAAGCGCAATTATACTCAGGCTCAGGCGGAAGAAATTGCGCTGCGCTGGCTGGTGAGCCCGAAGAACGTCGGCTTATCCGAAGGTGGTGAGACGTATGCGACCGGTAGTGCCGGCGTTGGCTCTTCGGGTTTTACCGGCGCATTGACGCAAGTGGCGTCATCCTTTGGCCTGGGTATGAAACAGACGGAAGCGTTGCCGGGGTTTGATGCGATGAAACAGGCGCTGCCGATGATCCAGGCACTGCTGGAGATGATGATTGTCATCACTATTCCAGCGATAGTGATGTTCAGCGGCTATGAAATCAAAACAGTCGTGACGATTTCATTCGCGCTATTTGCACTGATATTCATCTCGTTCTGGTGGGAGTTAGCCGGCTGGCTGGATGATCGGCTCATCACCATTCTCTACTCAGCGATGATGGAGCAGGGGCTGGCTGGCGTGGATGCTCAAAGCTCAAACCTGCCGATTATCGATTTCATGACCTCTCCGCGTGACGGTTGGATCATGAATCTGGTCTTGGGGATGATGTATCTGGTCTTCCCTATGGTATGGGTGGGGATGTTGGGCTGGACAGGGGCGACCGTAGGCAATATAGCCAATGGGATTGCTGGGAGTATGGATAAAGCCTCTCAATTGCCACAAAAAGCTGGCGAAGAAGGTGGGAGTGCAGCTACAGATAAAGCCAAGTCGATAGCATTTAAGAAGTAGGGTAGTAATCAGCCGGAGGTAATGCAATGCCGTAATCAGTAATACCTCCGGCGAATTAATCGTAATAATCCTTATTGTAATAGTATCTATTAGATATTTTCTCCCTTTCTTCGAATTCCTTGTCCAGACGTGAACGACTGTCTTCTCTTCTGGGTGATAGCAAAACATCAAGAATCGGAGTGGCTACACGCATGGCCGAGCTGGTAGCACCAAAGGCACCTAGCAGATTTTCTTTGAGGCTCTTCCCATCTAGTTTGCTGAGTTCAAGGTCCCAGTCTGACTGTTTCTGAGTCATCGTATTTATGCTCCCGCAAAAATAGATTATTGCTGTTAATCTAACATGGTGAAAAATTGTCCGCAATTATTCGCCGAGGTACTGCGCATGCAGGTATTCCACTATTGCCTGGGGATAACTCATCCCCACACTGACTTGAAGCTGGCCTTGACGCTCCATCTCTGTACCCACAGATGTCAACTGGTTAGCCATGAGCAATAGTTCCTGAAGCTGTTTCGCGCAGACACAGGCATCATTAATCCTTGCAGAAAAATCATCCCTCTCGCGTGAATAAATACCAGGAGCAGGGCGTTCTACACCATCCTTTTCTGACTGCAGCGTTTGGCACAGTGTCAGTAGGGTAATAATTTCATCTGCCATCTCTTTAGCTGTTTTCATCGTACTTCTCGTCCGCGGTATCAATAGCCCGTCACTGACGGGCTTTTATTAATCAGCTTTGTAATTGAACATCGCTTTGGCATTTTCCTGCGTTTCATCCCTGAGCTTTGCTTCAACTTCAGACTCTGTTCTTTGTCCTTCAGGCATAGTTGGAGCTTTGGTTACAGGACCTGGTCTCCGCGCTCCGAAGGTTTTCATCTCTTCAGGGAAAACTGCCTGCATGACCAGTACCATTTCTTCGAATGTGGTGTGATCTGTCAGCAGTTCTGCCAGCATGTGAGGAAGTCGGCTATCTTGCTTACGCAAAGCAAAACCGGCCAGCAGCGCAGCACGCCATGTCTTTCCTCGATCCCCTTGAGGCATTCTGTCTATTTCGTCGCAGACATAGCGGTCAGCCATGCTGCTTTCAGGATTGAGATAAAACATGATTTTGCGTCGTGTGTCCGGTTTTTCCATATCATCAACCAATTTCGTACATGCCATTAACTAGATCAAATTGCGGATCATCGCTTAAGAAGAAGCGATCTTCACGCAGTCCACAGTGTTTTTTGACCGCATCAGCGATGAGCGCGGCACCACCACCGATCACCTTAACATGAGAATACCCGCCAAAGCTGCTAATCGCTTCAATCACCCGGTTTACAAGGCGGTGATGTGACTCATACAGAGCGTTTTTCACCAGTTCCAACCGCTCTGTGTCATTAATGCGATTGCGTAAATAGTCTTCATCGTTGCGGTGGATGATGATTTCATCAGCTAAATAGCTACTGCTCCGCGTTCTGGCCATGGCCATTGCCGCACGTACATCCTGTGTCATCAGCGATACCCCGAGTTGCGAGTTGCCGTAAATGCGGGAAATTCCGCGCATACGTGCCATGACGTGAGATATATCGAGTGTAGTACCACCAAGGTCGACAATCAGGAGCGATTCAAGATCATCCATCTCCTTCGCGATGCCGTACCCGGCCGGAATTGATTCCGGCATAACCTGAACACTGCGGATCGTGAATGTGCGCCCACCATTCAGGGAAATAGGGCGTTTCAGGTTTTCCTCCTTACGACGGAGATTGTCCAGACGTGGTTGATTATCGCGGTCATAGAACTCGGCCAATGGCAGGGTTACAACTACATCGACATCCTGTGGTTCCAGGCCGGTCTTCAGCAGCGCGTGATGCACAGCTACGATATTCACGTCGCTGTACTGCCATGCCACATTAGTCGTCACAAGGGCATCGGCGCTAATAGCGTCGAAGCTATAGTTTTCGCTGTTAAGCGAGTAGTTGAACACGGGTTCTGAGCCGAAAGAAACCGACCATTCGCGCTTGAAACTGTTCGGACTGATCAAGCGCTTAACTTCCCCCCCTTCGTTCCATTGCACCTTGATGTTGGTCGAACCGTCGTCAACAAAAATCTTCATCATGACTCCTTGTGATATCTATGGGTGAATAGCGAGATTATAAAGAGAACTATATGAGAACTATTTGAGTTTATGCCCTTGGATGAGACTTATCAAGGTTTTATTGGAGATAAATATGAGAACAGTTTATTATCACTGTCACATTAATGTGGATTTTGTGACCCGTTTTTTCATCATGTGCTGCTTATGGTGTGCTATCATTTTTTTGCTATGATAGCATTCTATTGTGATGATTATGGAGGGGTGACGTGCTTAGCCAGTTGAATTTGCGATTTCACAAACGACTCATTGATGCTCTTAAAAAACGTGCAGCCAGTGAACAGACATCCGTTAACGCGCTTGCGGAGCGTTTCATTGATGATGGACTGAAAACTGCCACGGTCAGTGACAATTATCTGAGCCTGGTTTCCGATCCTGATGCGACTGTCAGCCAACTGTATCGTCGACTGATCCTCGGTCAGAGTTTTGGTGTGGTACCAGTATCACGCGATGAACTGCGATTCATGGTGACGTTTGCTCGGGAGGGTTATCTCACTGGTCGCAACCGTCTGGCGAGCCTGCCCGCGTTGCGCACGATGCTGGAGATTACCCACGAACTGCTGATATGGCAGACTGAACACGATATGGATGTGGATCAGCACTACTTGCAAGGGACTTTCAGGCTGACTGGGGAGGATTTACCTGCCGAATACGCCCATTTCCTAACGGATCTTCGACCAGTTATCGACCAGGACTATGCCGAATGTCTGCTTCGTCCCTTGGCGTGTGGTTGTTTTGATCTCACCACGTTTCCCAGTGATGCGCTGAACCAAATTTTCACTCTAACGCGTTTACAGCAGATGTTTCCGCTGGTTCTGCGTGGTCTGAGGTGGTCTGATAGCAAGGCCGAGGCCTTGGTGCAGGAACTCCGTCCGCTCATACCGGCTGTGGTGGAGAGCATTAAAGCTGGATCGCTGAGGCTGGATATTCGTATCGATGGGCAACCTGCTGGACAGCGGCCTGGAACATGGTATGAGATGCCTCGTCTTCATCTACTCATCACTGGTCAGGATTTCGTTGTGCCGTATGGCTGGGAGCATTTTTCAGAGCTCCTGGGTGTGTTGACGCTATATGCGAAATACCCGAATGCTCTAAAACACGGGCATCAGGGGGATAGAGTCATGTTCTCGCCACCAGGGAACGTCTCTGAAGACGGATTTTTCGGCCTTGATGGTCTGCGTGTGTTTTTGCAGCCAGATGCCTTTGCGTCACTCGTTGGCCAACTGACTGCTAGGGCAGAAAAAGGGGCGCTGGCCGAGTCCCTGACAGGACTGCGTAGTCTGTATGGTGATCTGTAAACAGAAAGATCCAATTATCCATATGATCACACTGTAGCTAATCGTTTCTGAGCCTTGGAGAACAGGCTCAGATGTATGTTAGATGTGAGAAATATATAAAATGATAAAAGGCTTTTCATTCTATAAGTATGTTAATAAAAAGGATGCATTGTTAATTATTAATAATGGCACCCTTTTTTTTACCAACCCTTTAAATTTCAATGATCCATTTGATGTTTTCCCTTGTGTACCCAAGGAGGGGCTTAGTAAGTATTATAAATATATCCTTAGGCATCATAACATTCTCCCTGATGTTCATGGAAAAAAGAAGAAATCGACCTTAAATAATATAAATATTGATGACATGCGCGCTGAGTTCTCAAAGAAATGGGCCGTGACGTGTTTTAGTAAGTCGCCTTTTATTCTTCCTTTATGGGCTCATTATGCTGACAATCATAAGGGGTGTGTGCTTGAGTTTCGGGTTAATTCGGCTATTAGTAACTACATTGTTGAATGTCTGGATAAAGGTTGTATGGATAATGAAGTCATCTATCCATTGGATGTTGTATATAGCAAAAAGAGGCCTCGGCTATACGATAAAGATGGAATTGTTACAGGTGAAATTGCACAAAATATTATTTTAACAAAAGATGAGGCTTGGTCATATGAACAGGAAATGCGATGTTTCAGGGAAAATAAACAAGGCGCATATCCTTTTCGAAAAGATCAATTTAACCGAATATATCTGGGTATGAAAATGAATGAGAAGGATGTAGCTGAAGTTACATCTGCTGTCAAAAGATACCAAGAGATGCATGGGCATGTAGTAAAAATTGATACGGTTAGCCTTGATCGCGAAGAATTTAAAATGACAAAATTATAATTAAATGGTTTATGTTTGACCAATATCATCCCAATGATGATTCGCATCACAGGGATGATTTGTCTGGTCTGTTATAAGTGAGTAATGCTTTAAAAGTGAATTATTTAGATGTGGGCTCATCATCTCGCATTGAAGCATACTCTGGAGAATCAGCCTTTGGTAGGGTTTTACTGACTTGACGATAATGCTCTAGTCGCTCTCTAAAATAGGTCTTTAAATACTCTGGCTGCTTTTCTTCAATATCTTTGGGGATGACGGGTATATTCAGGCGCTCGCGGTATGCAACGCCTGATGCGGCTAAATCGACATTTATTTTATTCCGTTCGTCTTCTGTTTTTTCAGCTATGTTATACATAAGTGTCTTTCCCGAATTAATTCATTTTACTGTGTGTTGTTATCTTATTAGTAATTGTCAATAATTTCATTAGTTATGCACATATCCACGGGCAAAAAAGCCAGCATCTGTCTCCCCCCCCAACAAGGGGGGAGCAGATGCGGGAGCGGTCGGCGGTCGGCGAGTGTCGAGCCGAGCCGACTTTGCCGGTGGGTATGTGTATAACTCAAATTACCCTACGTTTTGTCTGTGCAGGCTGTTTGTGGCATTGATCTGGATCGCTGAGTTGATCTACCATGCATCCGTTGTACCGTCACTGATGTGACTGCCAATGCCCTGGTGATCTGAGAGGGGCGCCTTCGGGTGATCACAAAACCGCATGAACAGACCTTTAATTACAAGCGAACTGTTTAGCCTGAAAGGCGGTGCTGCAAGGTGGCAAAGTCGTTTATCCCTTGAAAACGGCAAGTGCGTAACTGCGTAACTGCGTAACTGCATTTAGGGTTCATTTCACATCACAACAGCAAAAACGTACGACGTACGCTTTGATCGTTTTGCTGCTCACGTCAGAGAATGAAGTTAATTCATTGATTTAATTATATGCAACGACTCGTTGAGACCTTTGCGCTCCAGGATATGCCATTTGGAACATTTGGCATCTTTCGGGAGAACGCATTGGGAACACGAGCGCGCGTCACTTGCGTTGAGTGAAACGAAAACCAAGTGACGCGCGTAGCGCACAACGTGCTGAACCGCACGTAGCGCCGCTTCAATGAAAGTTGTTCCATCTGACCAACACGTAGTGAACTTCGTTTTGACGCTTTTCATATCGTAAATGCGCTTTGAAGTGTTCACTTTTTCAACATCAACGTCGTATGTAACGCAATAACCGCGTCAACGATGTTCTTTTAAGCATGAGGAGAAAAATCGACACAGTATCGATGGCGACGTCACTAACACTGACGTGTGGAAGCAGTCTGATTCATTAACGAGTCAGCCCGGCATAAGCCGCGAACGGGTGAAATCCCCGGGGTGCTTCGCAAGAACTCAACTTATTCGCCACCCCGATGCACAGATACTTGTCGAGACGCAGGAAGCGCATCTTAACCGTGCCGTCGGGGTGAACATTCAAATCGTAAATCGTTGGTGGCGTGCCACTGACGATACCTACATTTCGTTCACGCAGACGAAATGTAGGTATCGTCAGCGGATTGGGTTGAGGAGGGGGAATGAGTAAATTAAGTCGTCAACTGGTATCACTGGCAAAGCAAGGTGGCGGTAGTTTTAAAACTGTCGCTGATCGCATGAAAATTGCTGATCGCGTTGCGTCCAGGTTGATATCACTGAATATACAGATTCGTGATGCAAACAATTTGAAAGTCCGTCACATCCAGCAATACATAAAGAGTCGACGCGAAGAAGGCATTTCATTGCGTACACTTCAAAATGAGATGTCCGCTATTCGAGGAGTGCTCAGAGTCGCGGGGAAAACCATTATGGCTGATCCTGAACACGATGCATTGAATAATGCATCGCTAGGTATTTCCGGGGCTAACAGAGATGGTACGAAAGTCGCCATTCCTGAAAACGTATTTGAGTCTGTTTTATCTAAGGTTTTAGAAACGGACAGTGGTATTGGATTAACGTTGCAACTGTCTCGTTTATTAGGATTGAGAACGGAAGAGGCAGTTCAGTCGGTTAAATCATTGACGACATGGCGAACAGCGATTATCAACAATAGCGAACGAGTAAATGTGATATTTGGGACAAAAGGGGGGCGTCCCAGGGAAACGACAATTATTGATAGAGATAAGTTATTACCTGTTATTAATTCGGCTATTCGCTTTGCCAGTGAAAATAATGGTCGACTGATTGATAAACCAAACCTGCACTCATCAATAGACCGTTATAGAACAGTAGTCAGAGAAGCTGGCTTAGTAGGGAAATATGCTCCACATAGTTTGAGATATGCTTATGCCCAGGAAGCGCTGGTATTCCATCAACAAAGGGGACTGAGTGAGGAAGAGGCTAAGGCAATGGTGTCAATGGATTTAGGTCACGGTGACGGACGAGGTTATTACGTTAATCGTGTATACAGTAAAGTTGACCAGGATGAGTAATGATGATGTGGTATTTATTCCGGGTGATACGCATGTTCAGGATATTCCTACAGCGCAGGATATCATGGAGTAGTTTTAAGCTGTCGTTATATCCTCGGCAACGAACGGTAAGTTTGATTGCCGGAGGCGTATTGTTTTGTGCTATTCGGGATGAACGTAATTTTTTTCAGTAGTACTTGCTGCCCATCTTTTTGTCGATGTATAGTAACCACGCTAACCGTTGTCTTTCGACAACAGCCAATGTTCCGGTGATTTGAGAGGAACGCCTTCGGGTAATCACGATAAATGAAGATCATCCGCATAACCCTCATGAGCGAGTTATGTGACCTGAAAGATGATCGCCAGAAATGGTGGTAATGCTGTTTAACCTTTGAGAACAGCGGATGCTAACGCATTCAAGGTCATTTCCACCCAACCTTTCTGTTTTTTCTTACTCACCCTGTCGGGATGTTATCCGATACGGGTAATGCATCCTCGATAGGTTTTATTGACTGTATGAGGATGTTCTATGCGAACTGATGCGTATTTTTGACAACATCGCTTGAGCTGGTTGTATGAACCAGATAGCTCGACGATAGCATGATATTTTCTTAACCCACCGCGGGGAAAACCTCCCCGATCGTGGCGAAGTTTTCTCCGCATTTTTACGGAGAGACTTCAATGATAATTTCACTGTTGCGTAAGCTGATGAACGTATTGCGTAAGAAATCTGTTGATCACGAACAGGAGTGGTTTACAAACCGCACAGGGCAACTGAGTTTCCGCCCTGTGATTTCACGTCGTAACGGGATGTATGTTGCAAATGTGGAGCGCCGGGCCGGTACTCGCGCCGCTGAATTCTTCGCTTCGGTAGGAGAGTTCCGTAGTGCACGGCGTGCACTGGCAGAAGCCAGTATAATGGCCAGGCATATGGCGTTTTACCGCTACCGTTTCACTCTGTAATTTACCGTTACCGGGGAAATCCATTCGGATTTCCCCTTCCTTTGACCCCGCGGGGATCTTTTCCCGATAACGAGGTTCCCGCTTTGCGGAGCCCTGTATCAGATGCCCTTTACATTCTCAGTATCTGAGTCTGGTGACACAGCAGACTCACTGACAAACGAGCAGAAAAGGCTTGTTCGGCAAATTATTCGCGATGAGTGTTATGAACGTGACCGTTCATCGCTACTCAAACTGCTGGGCATGATGACCGTGGTAAAACTGGTTTGCTCACTGGCGTTTGGTCTGCTGTATATGGTGTACAAGTGGTTTCTCTGACGGGCTAAACCGAGGAGATATCTATGCTTCTGAGACTGGCCATAATGGTCTGGAAAGGCGTGTGCTGGTTAATGATGTCATTGTTGTACGTGTTGAAACTGCTGCTGACAACGCATTACAACCATCGTGAGCGGCAGAACGTGGTATTCCATACCGTTTACAGCGGGAAATGGTTACTGAGCGACAATGCGGCGGCCTGTGGTCGGCCTGTCGTGATACGTGATGCACTGAACCATTTTCAGCCTGGCGTCGAACTGATCTATTTCGGCGATGAATCGCCAGATCAGATGTGGGGCGATAAAAAGCTCAAGGATGAAAACGAAGCCGTCGATATGGCAAATCAGATGTTGCAGCGTGTGCTTGGCCAACGCCATCGCGTGCTCAACGTCGCCTAGTGTTCGCGTCGTTTTCTGTTGTTACTTTTCCCATGATACCGGGGCTCCCGCGTATCATGCCGGCAGCTCCGATACGATTTGGAGTTGTTGGCTATGAACCTGGTACCTCGTGTGCCGGCTATCGTCATTGACGATGACGTCTGGCATCGTGTCGTTACATTTCCGGCTGATCCGCAGCGTGAAGGCGAGCGTTTTCAGTCACTACTCATTGCATCATGTCACGCCTGGGCAGCACTGAAGCCTGGTGTTACTGATGCGTCATTCGGGATATACAGCGAGCCACCCGGCAGTGCTGACAGTCTCACGCCATTATGGCAGCCACTTCGGCTCCACTATAACGGCAGTGAGTTGTCGATTCTGATGGGCTGTTAACGTTATATCCACCGCCTGGCGGACTTATCCGTCAGGATAAGTCCGCCGTTTTATATCTTAATAAACCAAGGACTTATCCATGACCGAGATGACTAATCACAACCTGCAGACTTTAGTAACCGAGCCGTCAATCGTCAGTGAAACCCGCACCCGGTTTCAGAAATGGCTGCAAACGCAATTCGATCAACGCTACCGCTCTTTGCGAAACGAGAGTTATCGCGATTTCCTGAAGGCGGAGTTCCCGCAGGAACTGGCACAGTATGACCAGGCCTGTGAACAGTTGCGTGATGCCGAGTTTGAGCGTTTCACCGAGCTGCAGACACTGGGGTTGTTCCTGTTCCAGCAGGTTGAGCTCAAACGTGCTGAACTGCGCCGCCGTCGTCTTCGCTGGCTGAGCACACTGGCAGTGACCACCGTGGTCACCGGCGCACTGGCCGCCTGGCACTTTGGTATAATTGATGTGACGTATCTGACCGGAAAAGCCCATCAGCTTTATGCCAATGTCCAGGGACTGGTGAGCTTTGCCACTGGTCTGTTCCATCCGCAGACGCCGTCTGCACAATAATTACCACACCATCCCCCGGGGAGAGCGTATCTCCTCCGGGGGATACCTCTCTCCTGCTGCATGAGAGGTTGAGCATGGCACATTTTTCACATCAACAAATTTTTCACTTTATCAATAACAGACTGCTGGCATTGATGAAACGTGGAATGATCCCCTGGCATCTTGATACACCACTTCCTGCGTCGGGGATCCCCGAGCACGCCGTGACGGGGGAGATGTTCTCCGGCATCAACATTCTGCTGCTCTGGCAGGCCACCCGGGACAACATGCTGCCGTCTAATCGGTGGCTGACTGGTGACGAACTGCGTGCGGTCGGCGGGCGACTGATTGACAGTGCCAGGCCGACGACGATAGTGCGTTTTCGTCCCACACTTTCACTGATGAAAGTGGCCAATGTGGCGCAGTGTGAAGGACTGCCGGCAGCCTATCTCGGACCGGACATCAAACCATGGCGGGCAGAATTACCGCTGCTGGAGCAGATGGTGTCGATGGCAGAGGTGCCGATTGTGTTCCGGGAGGATATGACATCCGAACCGGCCTGTTATTTGCCAGGCCCGGATCGTATCGAAATACCACCTGTTACACAGTTTGATACTGACGTGGGTTTTTACCAGGCACTGTTGCCGTTGCTGGTTGCATCAAGCGGGCACGAACAGCGGCTGAATATTCCGGATGATGTGGTCTGGGAACTGGTAAAAGAGCTTGCGACGGCGTTTCTGTTGGCCCGCTGCCGTTTGTCCGGGTTCAGATCGTCATTGTCATTTGTGCCGGCTCTGACGAGTCGGTTACGGCAGGATGAGTCAGTGCTCTTTCGTGCCGGCATGTTAGCCAGTCGTGTACAACGCTATCTGCTGCGTGAACCTCGTTCTCTGGCGGTAGAGCGCTGGCAGGAACTGGCCGCGTTTCTGACCGGTCAGTATTTTGATCAGTCATTCGCTGATACCTCACTGGTGTGTGAAAGTGAGGTGGTCGGGCATCTGAAGGCGGGCAATTCGCCTGGGCAGGCTATCAGTGCACTGGCGGAGCTGTATCGGTGGCCACGTCGTTCAACGCTGACTCGTGCATCACTGACACTGGCGCATGATGTCCTGGCTCTGGCTGAAGTGTGCCCGACGTCGCTGACGGTATACCGGCGGCAGACTGAGCGGCAATTGTCTTTGCCTGATGATGCAATGACGCCTTTGTCTGTACCGACGCTTTCTGCCGTTGAACCGGTACCTGATGCAGCCAATGATGATCCCGAGGATGATGGTGATGATCCGGCAGATAACGTAGTCGAGTTGCCATCGGCTGCAACGTCAGGTTCTGGCCGTACTCCTTATCGCAGCCAGTTTGTTGCGTTGTTTAAACGGATATCGCCCTATGAAAACCGCTGGCAGGTGTTCAGTGACTTTGTGCATATGGCGGCTATCTCGTTGTACAACAGCATTTTCAAAAATGAAGAGCTGGAGGCGGACTATATGCGCCGGGTCAAACGCTACTCAAAAGAGGATGCGTCCAGACTGGCGGAGCTGATGGGGATCCTGACCATGGGCCTGGAATATGAGGTCTGTGATTTTCTTGGCTCCATATTCATGGAGCTGGAACTGAGCAGCAGTCGGATAGGGCAGTATTTTACCCCGTATTCTGTCAGTTACATGATGGGCAAAATACAGATGGTACCGATGGCTGAAGCGCTGCGTAGTGGCGAACGCGAGTACGTGACGGTGTCTGATCCAGCCTGTGGTGGCGGGGCGATGATCATCGGCATGTACCAGGCCATGCTGGATGAAGGTTTAAACCCGCAGAAGCAAATGTTCGCACACTGTGTCGACCTCGATCCGGTAGCGGCCATGATGACCTACGTACAGTTATCCCTGCTGGGATTACCGGCCGTGGTGGTTATTGGTAATTCGTTAAGCCAGGAGTTCAGTCGTCACCTGGTAACGCCGATGTACCATCTGGGACTGTGGCGTTACAAACTGGCCCGGGATGAAGGCATTCGTCACGATGTCGTGCCGACGGCTCCCGCAAAAGGCGAAGCAGCGTAACGTTTAACTGATTTTTTCTAACCCGTCAGGGCATTCCTGGCGGGAATGCTCTGGCTTTTTCATTGACGGAGCATGTTATGGAACTGATTGATATGTACATTATCCAGCAATTTCGGGCCATCGGTCTGGAGCTGGAGAGTGGTGAACTGGACTGGAATCTTGGTGATGGGCTGGAAGGGTATGTTAACGCCAGCCTGATATTCACCCGGGAGCGGTTGTTGAAAGTGATGGAAGCGACGCTGACCGAGCTGGCTCAAAAGCCTGGAAACGAAGCACGTTGTGAGCGTAGTCGGCGTTATCTGTCGCTCTGGATCCAGGGATTGCAGGCCCTGAGTGAGCGGGAGCAGAACTATTCACTGTTACCGTATATGCACCGGCAGAACAGTGGGCGGTTCATGACGCTGATTTGTCCGGACTACCTGGCGCTGCTGCAACTGACGGATGAAGATTTTCTGGCTATGACGGGGCAGATGGATGTGAGTCCGGCACAGCAGATTCCGCGGGGACTGTTTGCAAAAACCGTTTCACACTGGATTGCGTTTATGACGCATCTGGGGGAAAAACTGGCAGACATCAGCAGGCATTGTTATCACCAGCTCAACCGGTTCTTTCACCGCTGCAACTTTGACGAACGACGTATCCGGCGGTTTCAGCTCTCGATTGGCCACATTGATGTAATGTGCCGACCGCAGAAATTATCGGAGATAGATATATGTGAGTTCGACCCCGACTATCTTGTGCAGTATATCGATAAGGTGGCGGAAGGTATCGTTACGCCAGTCTGTGTACAGGCAACGGTATTTTACAATAACGGTATCGAGATGGAGTCGTTCCTGGCCGATGTCGACGTTGACAACCTGGATAGCATACCCAGTTACGACTACCACGAAGTGGTGGCAGATGCCATCGAGTGGGTGAGGGCGCAGTTTGATGTGGTCAGAGCTGAAAGGAGAGAAGGAGGGGGAGAGGTGATGCCGATCCCATTGAGACCCAAGATAGCGGCATAAATTGACTAAGCATAAAAACACCATGGAAAAACCCCTCAAAGTTGAGGGGTTTTTTTATCCCTTCAGTCAGGGTAAGTCCATAAGGACAACAACGTCAACACCGCCGCTCAAGAGCCCTCTAGTCTTAATCCCTTCAGTCAGGGCAAGTCCATAAGGACCAAACCGGCAGCACGGCATTCAGTGCGTGATTTCGTCTTAATCCCTTCAGTCAGGGCAGGTCCATAAGGACTGTCGCAGTTCTGAAATCTGATAAAAACCCTGAGTCTTAATCCCTTCAGTCAGGGCAAGTCCATAAGGACGAAGATGGTGCAATGTTTATTCAAGGTGATTATGTCTTAATCCCTTCAGTCAGGGCAGGTCCATAAGGACGTTATGGCAAAAGCTATGGTCACTACGGTGACAGGTCTTAATCCCTTCAGTCAGGGCAAGTCCGTAAGGACAAACAAACACAGTGGCACCCCACGGGATGCCTATGTCTTAATCCCTTCAGTCAGGGCAAGTCCGTAAGGACATAAACTTCGTATATTGCCGGGCACCACAATCACCGTCTTAATCCCTTCAGTCAGGGCAAGTCCGTAAGGACATATGGAAGCTTATACTTCTGACAAAAATTTAGGTCTTAATCCCTTCAGTCAGGGCAAGTCCGTAAGGACGATTGATGACAGCCGCTTTGATGATGCCCGCTGGGTCTTAATCCCTTCAGTCAGGGCAAGTCCGTAAGGACAACACCCGGCGTCAACTCAATCACTGCGTTTGGTCTTAATCCCTTCAGTCAGGGCAAGTCCGTAAGGACTTTAGCTCAAGATACGAATCATTACAGATGTATTGTCTTAATCCCTTCAGTCAGGGCAAGTCCGTAAGGACGCAGGCATTATGCCGACATGATCGAGAAACTGAAGTCTTAATCCCTTCAGTCAGGGCAAGTCCGTAAGGACAACTCCTGAATCTCGCTGATGACGAGCAGTTTCCGTCTTAATCCCTTCAGTCAGGGCAAGTCCGTAAGGACCTGAAAGGGAAATTGGTGTTGGATGGTAATATTGTCTTAATCCCTTCAGTCAGGGCAAGTCCGTAAGGACAAAAAATTATGGATAATGCATCTATTGAATATAGTCTTAATCCCTTCAGTCAGGGCAAGTCCGTAAGGACACTGGACGGATGAAACAACCCTTGCACGCTACGTCTTAATCCCTTCAGTCAGGGCAAGTCCGTAAGGACGTAAAAATGATCGCATACGGGCTGGCGACTGCTGTCTTAATCCCTTCAGTCAGGGCAAGTCCGTAAGGACGAATGTGTAAGAGTGCAGGGTATAAGGATTTTGGTCTTAATCCCTTCAGTCAGGGCAAGTCCGTAAGGACCAAGTATCTGATGAAATGCGGGTATGACCTGCAGGTCTTAATCCCTTCAGTCAGGGCAAGTCCGTAAGGACGCAGATGTTCTGCACGGTATTCGGCGGTGATATCGTCTTAATCCCTTCAGTCAGGGCAAGTCCGTAAGGACTAATGAAAACTTATAACCCATTGTTTTTATTTGATCAAGGCTGTGCGCTTTTTTCTGTTTTTCCCGCCTCAAAAAACACGTTTTTAAGCAAAAACGGTGCCAGTGCATGTGTTGTGGTGCTAATGGCTTGATGTCATGTGAGTTGTTATCGGTATGGTTTTATTTTTGCCTGTTTTTGTGCGAAAAAGCGGCCCGCCGGGGAGCGACGGGCAGAGTGGCGAAAATAAGCAAAATCTGTGCCTAAACGGGGGCCTGATATCGCAGGAAAATTTATAGATAAGCGATATACCCGTCATACTTCAAGTTGCAGGTGCGTTGGCTTCCCACGCTCACCCCAGTCACTTACTTGAGTAAGCTCCTGGGGATTCACTCGGTTGCCGCCTTCCTGCAACTCGAATTATTTAGGGTGTATACTTTCCCTCCGGGTGGATATTTATAAAATTAAAATCAGGAAAATAATATGTCTAATCAGATAAAAGAGTTATCTAAAAAAGATGGTAAGAAATATTTGAAAAATGCATTTAAATTGCAACAGGAAGTGCTGAAAACTCAATTGTTACAGTCAAAATCAGCGATTACCCATGACGGTATCAAAGGGGATGTCAATGAGAGCTATTTTTTAGATATTATTCGCCAGTATTTGCCTGAGCGCTATTCGGTTGACCGGGGAATTGTAGTGAACTCAAAAGGCCACACCAGCGACCAGATAGATGTAGTGATTTTTGACCGGCATTATACGCCGACATTATTAAATCAGCAGGGGCATCGTTTAATCCCGGCAGAAGCAGTGTATGCAGTCATGGAGGTTAAACCGACAATAGATGCATCCAACCTGGAATATGCCGCCCGTAAAGCGGCGTCTGTCAGGTCATTAGAACGTACCAATACGACTTTTCGCCATGCTGGGGGAACGGGGCAGGGAAGACTGTTTAATATTATCACCGGAATTATTGCCATTGATGTTGATTGGCGTGATGGGTTTAATAGCGATGCTTTTAAAAATAAATTACAAAGCATAAACCAGAGTGAAGATAACGGGCATAAGAATTTAGATTGTGGGTTGGCATTAAATGGTGGATGTTTTGACTTCTTTTCTAAAGAAGATGAAAAGAAAAATAAAAAAAATGAAGCCCACCAAAATAAGCCTGGAACTGAGATTACCGGTATTGTTAAAACCATAGAGAATACTCAAATGGACCATTTAACGATTCGTAATAAAGAAGAAGGTGCATTGGCTTGTTTTTTATTTCGCCTGCTGCGTGAGTTGCAGTGGCTGGGTACGGTGCCAGCGATTGACTGGAATGAGTATGCCAATATGTTGGATCATGATGATGAGCCGTCAACCTAACCCTCCACGCCGCCCGCAGGCGGCGTTTTTTCTTTCTGGCGTTAACGGGGAACCGCCTCTAACTGGTAGCGCCCCAGCCCGAAACTGCTGTTTTTGCCTACGTGCAACCACTGGCCGAGCCACAGCCACGGCCACAGCGGCGTCAGCTCGCCGTGGAGCGTGACGTCACCGATAAATCCGCCGAGATTCATCTCCTGTTGCTGGCGGCTGGAGTAGCGTTGCCAGTTCATCCAGCGCAACTGGCCGGGTTGCAGCGTGATGGGCTGCGTGGTGAGCGGCGGCGGCGGGGCAATGCCCAGAGAGGCGGCCAGCGTGTGCAGGCGTCGCTCCAGCGCGGC
Source organism: Dickeya oryzae (assembly GCF_020406815.2). Lineage (NCBI taxonomy): Bacteria > Pseudomonadati > Pseudomonadota > Gammaproteobacteria > Enterobacterales > Pectobacteriaceae > Dickeya > Dickeya oryzae. The sequence continues at coordinate 3,643,589 of NZ_CP162670.1, read as the reverse complement.
CAGCAGGTCGTGCGCCTGAAGTTCACGCACCCGCACCAGTTGCCCCTGGCGCAACAGCCGGGTCGGGGTGGTGAAGTGCAGGCGCAGTGCGTCTGCCGCCGGGGGCGGTGGCGGTGTTTGCGTGGTGGCGTGCGGCAGGATAAACGGCTGGTCGTGACGCCAGATGGTCAGCCAGCGCGCGTCATGCGGTGTTGTATCGGGCTGCTCGACCTGCACCTGGCACAACTGTGCTGGCACCCGCTGGCTGCCAAACCCCTGAACGGCTGCCTGCATCCAGGCCAGAATGATCAGGCTCAGGTGCGGTAGCGCCGGGCCGTGCAGCACCACGTCTACCGGCCAGATTTCCCCTGCGGCAAGCGCCCCCTGAACGGCGGGTGGCTCCAGTACATAAGGCGGAGCCGGTTGGGGCTGGCCGGAGGTGTGTTGCAGCAGGCGCGGCTCAAACAGCAGTGGGTATTGGCAACCGGCCAGCAATGGGCAGCCGTCACACTGTTTCTGGCGGCTGATGCAACAGATGCGCCGCAGCGCATGGCCAAACGCGCCGCGCAGCATGGAGCCGCTAAACAGCGGCAGCACCAGCGGTTCCCTGCTTTGAAAACAGAGGCGGTAACGCGCCAGATGGCAAGCCCATGTCATAGCAGCTTATTCCTCAAGGCCGTGAGCTTTTTGTCTTTGCCGGGTTTGATGCCCCAATAGCTGAGGATGGTGTCAAACAGTGTACACAGATCGGCTTTCTCTTCTGCCGAGCCTTCAGCGGCAACGCAACCCACACAGGTGGCTAACTGACCACGCAGCGGGCCGTTGGGGTTTTTACGCTGGAATGTTTGCTCACTTGTCAGGCTTTCTGCCAGCGACATGATGGACTGGCGCGCCTGGCTCTGGCGGGCTTTGTCTGCCAGCCGCTGCGCTTCCTCTTCACGGGCCTTGGCCAGCCGCTGTGCCTCTTCCTCTCGCGCTTTGGCCAACTGTTGACGTTGTTGTTGCTCGGCCAGCCGTTGCTGGCGGTGGGCGTGCTGCTGTTGCTGATGGTCTGCCAGCCACTGTTGCTGCCGCTGGCACCAGTCCTGATGGCTGGCGACAAACTCAGTCACTTCCGGCTGGTCAGGCTGGTGCAGCAGCACCCAGCCAAAGGGCAGCGCCTGCGTCAGTGCATCCGCCTGGGGCAGCGCCAGCGTGCAGGTGGTGACATCCGGGTGGTAGGTGGGGCGCGTGCCTTGTTTCCCCAGCCGGGCGATATGCCGCCAGCCTTCCACGGTTTTGCTGATGGCCCCGCCGTATTTGCCGACCCGCAGCAAGAGCACCTCGCCGCGCTGTAGCGGGCCGTCTAACTGGCGCAGTAATTGTTGCATCTGCGCCACCCAGTCCTGGCCGGGGGCGTACACATCATCGGTGCCGATGCCATTTTCAACCAGCCATGCCAGCTCGTGATGGCATTGCGGCAGGGTTATCTGGTTCACCTGTTGCGCCAGTTGCGACACTTTGCCAAGCCACTGCTTCAGGTGCGGGTTTTTTATTGCGAGAGCGGCGGGCGGCGTTTTCACGGTTATCTGGCAGTGCAACGGGCTTTGCCGGGGTTTGAGGCATTCAACCGGCGGCAGTTCCATATTGTCAGCCTTGTTATTCTGCTTCTCGGTGCGTTTGAGCGGTTGGCGGCGCACCAGCCAGTAATCCAGCATGGGCGGGTGCTCTGCCGGGCTTACGGCATCCCCCACCTGTAGCCAGTGGAAGGGGTCATGCTCAATGCGGTATCGCTGTTTGGTGGGGCTGTCGCGGCGGGTATCAAAGCCCAGTAGCTGGCGTTCCGCATCCTGCGCCACCTTGCTGCTCAGTTTGTCGGTTTCCCGTCGCTCGGCGTGCAGTGCCTGGCCTTGATTGAGCGCGCTGACCAGTGCGGTGCGGATAGCCCCTTTGAGCGTAGAGCCGGGAATATAAGGTGCGCCCAGTGCAGCCCCGACGTGGCGCATTAGCTCTAGCTGGTTGATCACCTGCTTTTTGTTTTTGGTATCGTTCTGCATCACCTGCCCGAGCCGTGACTGGTAATAACGGCTGATGCCGGGTAACAGCGGGCACATCCGGCGGGCGGCGTATTTCAGCTTGCCCGCTTCCCGAGCCAGAAAGCGCTGCACGGTCAGCGGCAGTGCAGGGTCATTGCTCTCAAGAATAGTGAGCAACTCGCTGCGCTGTGTCGCCGTGAGCGCCGGGCTAAGGCCGCCTTGCCCCAGTTCATACAGCGCGTTTTGGTCTATCAGGTATTCACCGGGGTTCAGGCTGTCGCCGGTGGCGACATGCACCGGCGACAGGCAGGTGAGGGTGAAGCATTGCGTTTTGTCGCTGTCACAGGCGGTGTGGCGACGTGGCGTCTGGTCAGGGGTCATTGTGGCTGTGCCTTATGGTGAAAGCGCACCGGGATCACCGGCGCATAGCCCTGATGCACCGTTTGTGGCAGGGCGGAGGAAAGACGACCATTGCCGCCTAACCCCTGGCCGACAAACGGGCAGTTATCCGGGGTGACGGGGGCCAGCACGGCGGCGCTGTCTGCCAGTAGCAGTGGGTTTTTAAACGGATGGCCCTGCACCACCAGTGCGGCACCGTGGCGGCCAAAGCGCACCAGCGGCGAGAAGAAACTGTCGGCATTGTGCCAGTGGCCTTGCTGCGGCGCGCAGGGGGCGAGCGTCAGGCGCAGCGGGTTGCCGTCAGGCGTGGGCAGCTCCGGCATCGGCTGTGGCGTGAGGTGAAAACGCCCTTTGCCGATGCTGGCATCTTTTCCATAGCCCAGCAGGCCGATGGCACGCAGCGCGTCGGTCAGTTGTGCGGCGCTCAGGCGCTCATCATGCAGCAGGTAGAGATCCCAGGCGGTGTCCACACCAAACCAGTGCTGTTCACTGCCAAACGGGGCGAAAGCGTCGTCGCCGGTGGTGAGCGTCTGGCGGTTGATGCTGTTGTGCATCTGCACGTCGCTGAGGTGCCGGTGGTGCTCGGGCGCGGCGGTTAAATGCGCGCTCCACTCGGCCAGCGGCCGGTGAACCGCCTCAAGCGGCAGCCAGCATTGCTGTTTACGTTGTTTGCGGGCGCGGGCATCGGCGGCGAAGCCCAGAAGGTGTTCGGGTAGGTGCGGGCGCGGCAGGTGGTCGGCCAGCATTGGGTCGCTAATCACCGTGAACGGGCGCTGGTCGTGGTAGCCTGTCAGCAGCGCATTCAGGCCCGCCTCACCGAGGGATTCGCGCAAATACCAGCATAACTGGCCAAACAGCGTGTCGCCGCGCAGCGCGGTGGCAAAGGCGCTGTCGGGGAACAGCCGCAGGCGTAGCCATTGCCACGCAGCGGCGGGGGCAACGGGGGAGGACATCATCTGGCTCCCTGCGTGGTGTGTTTAAACGGCTGTAACTGCTCAAAGCGCGGCTGGAGGTCTTCCCCGTCGAGGGTCAGCGCTTCAAAGCGCACTTTGCCATACCCACGGGAAATGCTGCCGCCCAGCCCGTCCAGCTCCAGCATTTTCAGGCCCGCCAGCAAGGTGTCGAGCAGGTCGGGGCTGTCGCCATCAAGCTGGCGCACGGTGAGGCGAAAGGCAAAGCGGCTGCCGGCAGGCACACGCTCGATAAAGCGCGGGTGCAGCGCCACGCCGCTGATGCGGTCAATACAGTTTTCCGCTTTCTCTTCGGTCTGGACGTGCCCGCCTTGCTGCTTCAGCCAGTGTTGGTCAAATTCGCAGTCCCAGAAGGACAGGCGGGTCGGGCCGACCTGTTGGGCTTGTTCGGAGGAAAGCTTGTCGCCGCCGCTGACGCCAAACAGTTGCAGGATTTTCAGTGCCTGTAGTGCCTGTGCCTGTTTTTTATCGTCGTTCAGTTTCTGGTAAACCTGATGACTGAGCACCTTGCCTTCGGTTTCGCCGACCACACCAGCGCGCCATTCGAGCAGGCTGCGCAGTTTGCCTTTCAGGCTGGAGCCGGGAATGTAAGGCTGCCGGGTCAATGGGTGGCGCACCACGGCGCTGTCGATGCCGCCAATCTGCAATTCAGTGTCGCCGCCGCCAATGTGTAACCCGGTTTCACACACAAGGGTGGCGCGTAACGTCTGGATATTGTTCAGTTGCATGAGATGTCCTTGTCAGTCGCGGCGCATGGCGCGTAAAAAACCGAGGGTGGCTTCAAAAAACAGCCGACCGTTTTTCAGGTGCTGGCAGGTGTCGATGCTGCGAATCAGGTTTTGCATGGTGTCGCAAAACGTTTTAGAGATAAGCTCGCGCCCTTCGGCGTACGCCAGATGGGCACTGATCATGCGGATTTCCGGCAGGTAGGTATCAAAGGTGTTCTTATCGCCATTGATGCGCTGCTCCAGTTGCTGTAACTGGTCGTAAAAGCGGCGCAACTGGGTGGGTTTGTCCTTCTTACCGCGTTGCTCCAACTGTTCGGCAAATTTTTGGGCGTCGGTATCAAAAAACGTCGCCTCCGGCTTGTCCAGTTGGCGTTTAAAGTAGTCGAGCGTCGTCATGCTGTGTCCTTATTGTTGTGCGTTTTATTCGCCGCGCGGCACCGTGCGGTAGTGGTAAAGATGGCGCTGAAGCGCGACCCGGTAACGCTGGCGGTGCTGTTTCAGGTGCTGTTCCAGTGTTGCGAACAAGGCCAAATGAAGCTGATGGCGGAACGCTGCCGGGTTTTCTTGTGCCGGTACTTTCACTTTATCCACCAGATTGCGGCGTAAAAAATAGGCCAGTCGGCTGCGCCACAGTGCCGACTGCGGTTTTGTTGACTCCTCCGCCGACTGTTCACTGAGCGCCAGCAACCGGTAAAGCAGGCCGGAGGAGAGCGGGTAGCCTTCCTGCTCGCGCCAGCGCGCCAGCTCCTCGCTGCACGCCAGTAACGCGTCATATTCCGGCCAGCCCATCACCTGGTTATACAGGCAGATGGCATTCTTGCCGGGGTGTTGCTTGGCCTGCTCCAGAGCAGCTTCGGCCTGAGCCGCCAGCGCCCGCACCGGGTAGCCGGGTTTGACCTGCACCAGCCCGAGCGAGAAATGCAGCGCCGGGTTGTGACCGCTGTAGCGCGCGAAGTGCTGCGCCATTGTGAGTGCCAGCGTCTGCTGGCTGCGCCACGGGCCAATCAAAAAGAAATCGTCACCGCCAGCGAATACGGTGTAGGTATTGGCAAAGCGCGGGTCTTGGCGGCACAGATGCGGCAGCCACAGGGTGAAAAACAGGTGTATCTGGCGCGACAGGCCGATGGTTTTGGCAAAGCCTGGCTGCGGCAAGCCGCTGCGAAACAGATGACCAAGATTGTCGATATCCCCTTTCAGTACGCCCAGCGCGCAGGTGCCGCGTAACTGCTGGTCGGCATCCTGATACACGTCTTCATAGCTCAGGTGATCAAAGGTTTTGATGTCGCCATCATCGAGCTCCTCTGCAACGCCGGGGTAGCGCTCTGGCTGATACTCGCCCTGCGCCAGCGGCATCCAGCCATTGATAAAACGGCGGGCATAACCCTGAAACAGGGGCACACCTTCCGGCGGCAGGCTGATGTCCCAGCAGCGGCGCAGGCTGCCGTTACGCGCCAGCTCGCCGAATTTGCCGCTGGCCTCCTGCGGGCTGACGGCCACCACCTGGTAGCCAAACAGCGTCAGGTGCAGGCAGCGGTTATCAGGGAAGGTGGCGGTGCTGTCACGCAGGATCAGCAGCCGGGCGTAACGCTCGCCGCGGCTTATCCAGTGGCCGAGGGTTATCTGGTCTGCCGCCAGTCGGCTACAGCCAAGCCCGTTGAGGGTGGTGTCCACCGGGTGTCGGCCATTGATTGGGCAGGGCTCGCCCCCTGCGCCCTGTGCGATGTGGTCCAGATAACCGTCAAACACCGGCGGGGGCGCATCACCGGCACACAGGGAGAAGCGCTGGTATTTCTGTTGCTCCATCGCCTGCGCCAGCCGGTTTTGCAGCGTGCCGTAAGCCTGCTCGCCGAGGAACTCGGCGCTGCCTGCCACCGTGCTGCACAGCCCGATGCCGGTTTGCGCGTAGGTGTGGGTTAAAAACCACTCATCAAGGCGCTGGCGCAACTCAGCCAGCCGTTCGGTGGCATCCGGCAGATTCGGCGCGACAATCAGGCTTTTGCCGGCGGCGTTAATCAACTGGCACACCGGCGGCAGGTCAAAGGCTTCCAGCACCCGCAGCGCGGCGGTTTCCGCCAGCAGCGACACCTGAAACGAGCGCCCGCGCAGCAATTTGGCGGCCATTTTTTGCGTCTGGTTGCCCTGGGCGAAAATCAGCTCTTGAATGCCGAACACATCGGCCTGAATCAGCAGCAGGCGCGCATCGTCGCCCGGCGTGAGCGGCATCTCCTGCTCCGGCTCGGCCTGACGGGCGTGGTGCTGCCACAGGGCGACAGCGAGCGCCGCCGTGGTTTTACCCTGATCGTACAGCGAAATGCCGCTGGTCCCGTCATCGTCTGGCAGCGCGTGGCAGGTGGTCATCCACAGGCTGTCGAGGTGGTCAAGCCATAGTGACGGTTGCAGGCGGTGGGCGGCGGGGATCGCCTCCAGTCCCGCCAGCAATGCCTGATACACCTGCCGGTACGCCGCCTGCCGTTCGCTGGCAGGCAACGCTGCCGTCACCGGCATCAGCGAATCGACCCCCAGCGGGGCCAGCGGGCTGTAACTGGGTGCTGCCGGGGCGCTGTGGTTATCGTCCGCTAACAGGTGGGTGAGCGGTATCAGCCCGGTTTCGCCACGGCTTACGGGCGTGTCCGGCACGCCGCGCGCCAGTCTGGCGGCGAAATCCAATAGCGGGGTTAATGTATTTTCGTGCAGATCCGCACGGTTTGAGAGGCTTTCCGGTAGCGGCGCAAACAGTTTGTTTGCCAGTGCCGGTGACGGGAAGTCCTGAATGCCGGCACGCTGCGCCAGCGGTTTCAGGTTATGTAACAGCGCAAAGGCAGCCACATGGCAAGAGGCGGCAAGCCAGTTCATTGACATCTCCTTGTGCCAAAACGGGGCGCGCCACGTTGCCCGCCCGTAACGGGCTTAACCATACGAAATTTCAGCCGGAATGCCTACCAACGGATAAAGGAAATTTGAGAATGGGCGGAAAACCGCCCGGTGGAGAGAAAATCCCTTCAGTCAGGGGATGTCCAATAAGGACAGGAGAGGAAGAAGTTGAAGAAGAGGAGGAAGTGCCTTAATCCCTTCAGTCAGGGTGAGTCCATAAGGACAAGGTTCATCATCCAATCGCGTTGAAAAATTTGGGTCTTAATCCCTTCAGTCAGGGAATGTCCTTACGGACGATGCCGCCTATGCTGCCGCCCGTGCCGCCTATGTCTTAATCCCTTCAGTCAGGGAACGTCCTTACGGACCAAATAGCTATATTCGTCAGGCCCGCCCATTGATCTTAATCCCTTCAGTCAGGGAATGTCCTTACGGACTTAAAAGAACATTCGAAGCTCAGCGTCAAATAGTCTTAATCCCTTCAGTCAGGGAATGTCCTTACGGACCGATGATGCTGGAGGCTGAGGTGGTGCTGTTCCTGTCTTAATCCCTTCAGTCAGGGAATGTCCTTACGGACGCGAACCACCCACGCAAATCCGGTTCATGATAAGTCTTAATCCCTTCAGTCAGGGAATGTCCTTACGGACGAAATTCTGGATGCCGGCGCGTGCAAAGACGGGTCTTAATCCCTTCAGTCAGGGAATGTCCTTACGGACTAAAGCCCCTGACGCGTATGTGACCGCGTACTTGTCTTAATCCCTTCAGTCAGGGAATGTCCTTACGGACTACAAACAAATATATTAAATAAAGATAATTTTAGGTCTTAATCCCTTCAGTCAGGGAATGTCCTTACGGACTAATGAAAATGTATAACTCATTGTTTTTATTTGAGCAAGCAAACGCGTTTTTTTCTGTTTTTTCCGCCGCAAAAAACACGTTTTTAAGCAAAAGTAGTGCCACTACAAACGCCGTGGCGCTAATGGCTTGATGTGGCGTGAATTGTGGTGAGCGTTATTTTATTTTTGCTGGTTTTTTGTACGTAAAAGCGGCCCACTGGGGAGCGATGGGCGCGGAGGGGAAAATAAGCAAATTACGTGCCGGTTGTGTGCTTAAAACACAAAATCATTCAGACGCGGGTCGGAGTGAATGAGTAAGTAGTCCGATCGAGGGCCAAGGTGAAAACTGCCGGGTGGGGTGTCAAACGGCAGGCAAAGCAGACGGTCTTCCTCTGGGTTAATCAGACGTTGTAATTCACGGCATAGAGCCTGGCGTTCCGGTACGGTAAGCGCAAATAAAAAAAGCGACTTTTGCAATGCCCAGCCTTGTGACGCGCAGCGTCGCTGCATTTTTCGCAGCCGCTTTGGACAGGTGATGTCATAACCAATCAGCCAAAGGGGTTTAGACATAACGGGCCTCCCGTTCCAGTAGGTGGCGACACAATCGCGCCAGGCGGCGTAAACCCTGGCGGCGGCTTGCCAGCCAGCTAAACCAGTCGGTGTAGAAAATCTGCTGTCCCTGCCTGGTAAGCCGACAGGCGGAATCATTATGAGTGAAGTGTTCGGCAGTGAGCTGGCGCTGTTGCCATAAATCCAGTATGTGGTTTTCCAGCGTAGCGCGCGTCAGTTCTTTGATATCGAGTAATAGACTGTGGCGGCGATACCCGGTGCTATGGTGCAGTCCAAGATTAATGTCAAAGCCTTCAGCGAGGAGTGGGCGTATCAGTGCCTGATCTTCTAACGTAGATGAAAGCGACAGTAGCGCATTTATCGGGTCGCTCGGTGGCTGGCGTTGGCGACCTTGAAAGCCACTGTCCGGCAGCGCGTGATGCCATGCTTGCCAATAATGATGGCTCAGATGGGCCTCATCCAACATCAGCGAATGGTGTATTTCAGTTGGCAGTGGTGGTAGCGGCTCGGCGTGTAAGCGTTTTAAAACCCGATTTTGTCCCTCCCGGCGCGCCGTTATTAATTGCATTACCAACTTAGCTCGGCAGTCTTCTTGTAATGTTACCCGATACTGTAGCAGGCGTAATGCGTTAGGCGGTGTTTGCGGGTTAAAGAGGTGCGCGCAACCCCGGCGTCCGACTGCGATTAGTTCAATGCCTTTTTCAGCCAGCCGTAACAGGAGATCGCTGTTGAGGGTAATTCCCGGACCAATAACGATGCGTTCAAGATCGCCTAATGGAAACAGGCGGGCATTTCTCTCCGGGTGAGAAAGATGAAGCAGTCCATCTTGCAAACAGAGATGATAATCAGGCCTGTCGAGGATCAATGTCGTCATGGTATCGATGTTCACTATGAAGTTTTTTTAATCATAGTGGCTGATGTGAACGGTGCGATTGTAAAAATAGAAACTGGGGAGGGTAAAAGAGAAAAGTGTGATGCTTTTAGCACCCGACATTGTGAATCTGTTTATGTATTCATTTTGAATACGTTGTCGACGAGGTAATAGAGGACATTGTTTCTAAGCCAGACATGATTTTTCCGCTGCGTGCACGTATAACCAGCATATAGCCACGGTCTTGAATCTGCGGATAACGCCACTGTTTGCAGAGTTCAACTGCCCTGAATACACCCTCCTGCCATCCAGACATTCGCCATTGCCTGACGTGAATACGCATCTGCGGAAAGGTCTTTTTTAGTCGCCTAATCTTACTGCGAGTGAACAGGTGTGATTGCATCAAAATCTGGGTGTCGCTGTTTGCGATGTCATTAATACGGTCGATGAGTTCATTCCATGCCTGTTCAAGGTCGGTCGGCGAGGTTCGAAGTTTACTGACATCTCTAACGTTATTGACGTGTAGAGCAACAGTACCAGCGTTAGTTCGGCGAAGTTTCTTAACAAAGAAATAATCACGATCTATATGACCAATCAGCCAATATGCCGGTCTTAAAATTAGAGGTAAAAGTAACGCGAGCGATGTGACGATAGCGACTAACGCAGCAATATTGGACATCGGTACAGGTAGCGATGGAGTGATAATCACGAAAGCTGTCAACAACAGGAAAAGTTCCCATATCAGGATAGTCAGTAGCATAACAATCATTTTTTATGTTCAACCATGAAATTAAAATTTTGTTGCTGGATGGAGAGCGCCTCATAGCTTAATAGCCCATTTTCAGGTGAGAAGGGGAAATTATGCTTGGCTGGCTGAAAAAACAGGTATCAGGGCTGTCACCGCGCGGAAATATTATAACGCCCGGTGTCTCAGCTGGGGAGACCGTATCAGCTGAGGGCTGGATCCTCCCTTGTTCGGCCGATGAGTTGCTGGCTTCTGCAGGCCGGCCTCGGCTCATGCAAGCGCTCTGGGAGAACTGTCCACTCTCAGCCAGCATGTTTGAGTCATTGTGGCTTTCTCCTTTACACCACATCGCCGAGCTGGCTCAGGCATTGCCGCTGCCAATAGCATCAGGTGAATATGGACGGCGTGGTGGACTACTTGATGCAGTGCTGTCTGTGTCGGTGTGTGCCGTTCGATTATCCAGGTCTCACTTGCTGCCACCAGGGGCACCGCCGGAAGAGCAGGCTGCGCAGAGTTCTGCATGGTGTACGGCTATCTACTACGCAGCACTGTTCAGTCTGGCTGGTGAGCTGGGTTCTGTCAGCGGCGAAACACGTAATGGCAAGCCCTGGTTACCTGCGTTAATCCCCCCGACTGATGTGTATCGGTTTCGTCTGGAGTCTGATGTATCAGCTTCGCATTACTGGCGTCTGATGATTGCGGGACGCCTGCTTCCACAGTCGGCACTCATCTGGCTGTCTCAATGGCCACCCGTATTACAAGCGTTGCTGTCATATCTTGATGAACGGGCAGGCGGGATGGTTTCTGTCATTGTTGGTAATGCCTGGGAAAGATGTGGTCTTTCTGGGGAAGAAAGTCATGCAACACAGTTAATTGCAACGTCAACGAGTACCAGTATATCTCAGAATACTGAGAACTATTCTGATGAACATCCTGTATCAATGGGGATAAAAAGCGAAATAGAAAAACAAAACAATAATTATAATAATAAGCCTGATGATAATAAGATTGCTGACAACATGCCGGTATTGGCTACTCAGGAACCAGACGTTCCAATGAGTATCAGTCCTGATGAACTGGTTTCTGCATTGCACTCTCCAGAAAACGCTGAAGATAGCGAGCAACAACAGCAGGATACTGCGTCGGGTGATGCGGATATCGACACACTGTCGATACTTGATCGTCAGCTTTTTTCGTCAGCGGAAGATAAGGAATCCATTTCCGTCAATGAGCCAACGGGTGAGCATGGTGAGAAGCAGTACGGTCGTTTATTTTTTGATTGGATTGTCGAAGGGATTAATTCGGATTCTATTTCTGTCAATGAGCGAGATAGCTTTACTCATGTAGTCAGTCAGTTCTTATTTTTGAAAACGCCAGAGTGCTTTTTTAAGTATTTATCCTCGTCAGGCGTCGATATCGATAAATCTGCGTTGCAGCAATCGTTTGAAGCTTGCAGCTACCACCATACACGCGGAGGTAAAGGAATTTATACCTATCGTATTTATGATAATCAGGAAAGAGCAGGGAAATATGAAAAAATAGCAGGTTATATGATACCCATTACTGCATTGTCTAAATGCAAAAACAGGCTGGTAAATAGCAGCCCATATGTTTCACCTAATAATTAAGGACAATCTACATGACTGATATTGGTTATGAGAGTCTGCTGGATGATTATTTTTTTTCTAAATCGTTACGTCCGGCTACGGAGTGGAGTTACCGCAAGGTCACAAATTCATTTATTCGGTTTGCATCTGATATTCCGCCGTGTCGTGTGGACAGGGCGGCAGTATTGCACTGGCGTCGACACTTACTGACAGAAAAGAAAGTATCGGCAAGAACCTGGAACAATAAGGTGGCACATATGCGTGCGATATTTAATCACGGCATAAAAACACGACTGCTGCCCCATACCGAGAATCCGTTTAATAACGTGATTACACGGCCCGATATGAAGCGCAAGAAGACATTGGCTGCTGGACAACTGGACGCGATTGATCGCCTCATGGAGCAGCATCTGGAGCTGGAGCGTCAGGGGATGGGGGTGAATTTTAATGAATGCGCACTGTATCCCGCCTGGTTCTGGAAAACGGTTCTCGATACGTTGCGTTATACGGGTATGCGGCAGAATCAGCTGCTGCACATTCGTCTGAGTGATGTGAACCTGGATTTGGGGATCATCAATTTGCGCCCGGAAGGGTCGAAAAATCATCGCGAACACCGGGTGCCGATAATTTCTGTGCTACGCCAGGGATTGAGTCGGCTGATCGAGGAATCGATAGCCCGCGAGGCGCAACCGGATGAGCAGTTGTTTAATGTTTATCGGTTTATTGGCAGAGCGAGCAATGGCATGGTGCCGATGTCAGAGATACCACTGCGTTCGTTCTTCCGCAGACTGTCGAATGAATGCCGTTTTACGGTCAGCCCTCACCGTTTCCGTCATACGCTGGCCACGGAAATGATGAAAAGCCCGGACAGGAACCTGCAGATCGTGAAAAACCTGCTGGGGCACTCCAGTCTGACTACGACGTTGGAGTACGTGGAGTCGAATATTGACAGTATCCGGGCGGCGCTTGAGGGGGAATTGCGCTGTTAGCTGACTAATGATAAGGATGAATTAACTTTGTTCTTTACACTGGCTTGACAGAAAAAGGAAAAGTTGTAAGTATTTCGCGGGCAATAGGAAACCGGTGCATACGACTAATATGCACCGGTTTATGAGTCTCAACTTCTTCACTGTGTGTACTTGTCAACGGACACAGATCCAAGGTTGGGCCCATTTAGCTGCCCGTTATGAGCGGATACTCGTAACGAACAGGCTCTGAAGAATGGTGCCCGGACTCGGAATCGAACCAAGGACACGGGGATTTTCAATCCCCTGCTCTACCGACTGAGCTATCCGGGCAACGGGGCGCATTAAACCGTATATCGCGATGAGCGTCAACGAGTTTCTGTCACAATCGCTGCGGTTGGTCTATTTTCAGCCAGTCGCCCTTGTTCGCCGTTGATTTGACGAGCGGGGAAGGGGGTTGGCAAGCCTGATGGCAGGCGGTAATACGCCGATAAATACTGTCACATTCGTTTTCTTGAATTCGGTGAAAAATAATGCCACTATTGCGCGGTTTTTAGCTTACCTTCCACCTGCGGTTATTTAGAGGATTGCGGATATGTCAGATTCAACGCCCATGGTACAGACACCGTGCGCCGGATCTCCGCTGTTGTTGCCGCACTCTGAACGCTTTGCGTTAACCCCCCCCCTGTTTTCTCGATTATCCCTTACCACCATGCGGTGAGGCGTGCTGACGCCCACTGTTAGGCATGACTAAAAATAGAGCCGTTCGGTCTCTGATTTTACTGATGTCTATCGGACGGTGCTGGTCCCAGATGATGCGTATTTCCCTGTGCCGCTGGCGCGGGTCATACATTTGTCGCGGTTAGCTGGCATGCTGTTTGTCGTTTTGGGCAGTAGTTGATGGGGTACGTTACGCTTAACACGTAGCGTTATCTCTGCGCGGTGTCTTTCAGGCACGTACACTCATTCTTGACCGTTTGGGTTTGGGTACATGAAACAGTTAAAAATTGCGGCTAATGCGGCGGTTGCCTCCCGTCTAATCACCTTGCGTCCGATTGTGGCGCTCAGTCAGACCGATTTTACCGATATCGCGGCCGTCGTGGTGTCGGTTGAGGAGGCGCGCAGTGGCATCCTGTCGGTGATGCATCACTCCGGTTTCGGTATTCCGGCGTTCGTGGTGCGCGAGCCGTGGCACACCAGTGAGGAACTGTTGCCGCCGGGCAGCGAGTGGCTGAGTCTGGATAAAGGCGGAGAACACGCGCTGCAACTGGAAAAAGTGGCTGCGGAGTATCAGGCTCGTTTGTTGCCACCATTTTTCGACACGCTGTCTAAGTATGTTGGCATGCGTAATACCACGTTTGCCTGCCCAGGGCATCAGGGCGGGTCATTTTTCCGCAAGCATCCGGCAGGCCGTCAGTTTTTCGAATTTTATGGCGAAAACATGTTCCGCTCCGACATCTGCAACGCAGATGTGAAACTGGGCGACTTGTTGATCCATGAAGGTGCCGCTAAAAAAGCGCAAAAATTTGCTGCAACCGTGTTCAATGCTGATAAAACCTACTTTGTGCTGAACGGGACGTCGGCGGCGAACAAAGTGGTGACCAACGCCTTGCTGACACGCGGCGATCTGGTGTTGTTTGATCGTAATAACCACAAATCCAACCATCATGGTGCGCTGATTCAGGCGGGGGCGACGCCAATTTATCTGGAAACGGCCCGTAACCCATTTGGTTTTATCGGTGGGGTGGACGCGCATTGTTTTGATGAAGGCTATCTGCGCGAGCTTATTCGCGAAGCCGCTCCAGACCGTGCTGATGAAGCCAGGCCGTTCCGGCTGGCCGTCATTCAATTGGGCACCTACGACGGCACTATCTATAACGCCCGCCAGGTGGTGGATAGCATCGGTCACCTGTGTGACTACATTTTGTTTGACTCTGCCTGGGTGGGATATGAGCAGTTCATCCCGATGATGGAGCAGTGCTCGCCACTGCTGCTGGATTTAAACGAGAACGACCCGGGGATTTTTGTCACCCAGTCGGTGCATAAACAGCAGGCTGGTTTCTCACAAACGTCGCAAATCCACAAGAAAGATAACCATATTCGTGGGCAAAAACGCTTTTGTCCGCATAAGCGCCTGAATAACGCCTTCATGCTGCATGCTTCCACCAGCCCATTTTACCCGCTGTTTGCGGCACTGGATGTGAACGCCAAAATGCACGAAGGGCCGAGCGGTCGCAGGTTGTGGATGGAATGCGTCAGGCTGGGGATTGAAGCGCGCAAGCAACTGCTGGAGCACTGTACGCTTATCAAACCGTTTGTGCCGCCGATGGTGGGGGGGAAACGCTGGCAGGATCACGATACCGATGTGATGGCACAAGACGTGCGTTTCTTTAACTTCGAGCCGGGCGACAACTGGCATGCTTTTGAAGGCTACGCGCAGCAACAGTATTTTGTTGACCCGTGTAAGCTGTTGCTGACTACGCCGGGGATTGACGCAGCAACGGGGGCTTATACCCCATTTGGTATTCCGGCGACGATTCTCGCCAACTACCTGCGTGAGCACGGCATCATTCCAGAGAAATGCGATCTGAACTCGATTTTGTTCTTGCTTACGCCAGCAGAAGACCGTGCGAAGATGGAGCGTCTGGTAGCGGCGTTGGTGCAGTTTGAGCAACTGATCGAGCAGGACGCGCCGTTAAGCGAAGTCTTGCCGAGTCTGTATCGCAAGCATGAACAGCGTTATACCGGTTATACGTTGCGGCAGTTATGTCAGGAAATGCATGATTTTTACGCCAGCCATGACGTGAAAAGGCTGCAAAAAGAGATGTTCCGTAAAGCCTCTTTCCCGCAGGCGGTGGTATTACCGCAGGACGCGCATACCGCGTATATCCGTGGCGAGGTGGATCTGGTGCCGTTGGCTGAGGCTGAGGGGCGAATCGCCGCTGAAGGCGCGTTGCCTTACCCACCGGGCGTGTTGTGCGTGGTGCCGGGGGAAGTGTGGGGTGGTGCGGTGCTGCACTATTTCCAGGCTCTCGAAGCCGGTATTAACCTGATGCCAGGCTTTGCGCCGGAACTACAAGGCGTTTACAGTGTGGCGCAGGAAGACGGTAGCAAACGTCTGTGTGCGAATGTGATTGTCCGCTAATTTCATCATCATTCTTGCCGCATTATGAATCGACATAATGCGGCAATCCTTGCTCTGCCTTCAGGCACCCACTCTTTAAATCCCTCCTTGCTATTGATGTTCTCCAATTTATTCCTTTGTCAGACCGAGCTTAATGGATCACTGCCTCACTATGATGCTCCAGTGGATGGTCATTTGACCGTATGTCCACATTAATATACTCCCCAGTATGTTCGACTCTGGGTCGTGATATTCGAAACAAAGGGAAACATGATGCCATTAGTAATGATGAAACAAGAAACGGCTATTAAACACTTTGAACCAGTCAAGGATACCAATGACATGGTTGAGGCGGTAAAGAGTGATCGAGAACTTCGAATTAGTATGGCTATCGAGCAACATAAAACACGGCCGGAATCAACGGAATTGAATACCACGTTGTTTATTCGTCAGCGGACTTTTGATCAACTGGTGAATGGTACCTATTGTGCGGAACAGGCGGCACCGGTTGGTGGCGTCCCAGACCAGATAGAGCGGTATATTGCCAACAAAGATATTATTGCGAAAGTGAGTACGCGCAAAGGTATCGATGGTTATACCGTTGAAGAGGATTTGGTCGGTGTTGCAGCTGGTAATGCAACTTTTAAATGCCGATATGAAAATGGTGCCTGGATTATGTGGCACTATGACAACTAAATCTGTTTGTTGCGCGTAAAAAGTGAAGCCCCGGCAAACTGTCGGGGCTTCTTATTTATACTACTACTGATGTTTTACCCTGCTGTTTTCTCATGCTCTGCTTTCAGACGGTTGGCGTCTTCTTTTTGTTTGCGCAGCCCATACCAGCCCGCGACAAGCAGGACAGCCAGCATCGGAATCGTAGCGATGGTCCAGGTGCCGTTAGGGTAATCCAGCGCCATCAGCACCAGCACGCTGAGCAAGAAGGCCAGCGTCAGCCAGGAGGAAAAGGGTGCCAGCGGCATACGGAAAGAGACGGGTTTGGCTTTGCCCTGATGAATGGCCTGACGCAGTTTCATCTGGCAAATAATGATGAATGCCCAGGAACTGATAATACCGAGCGAAGCCACGTTCAGTACGATTTCAAATACCTGCGACGGCACAATATAGTTCAGAAATACCCCGATCACATGGATACAAACGGTAACCAGGATCCCGGCATAAGGCACTGACTGCGCGTTCATGTTGCCAAGGAATTTCGGTGCTGAACCGCCCTGAGACAACGAACGCAGGATGCGGCCGGTAGAATACAGGCCGGAGTTAAGGCTGGAGAGTGCCGCCGAGAGCACCACGATATTCATGATAGTGCCGATGTAAGGGACACCCAGTTTACTAAAGAAGGTAACGAACGGGCTTTGTCCGGCCTGATAGGCGTTCCACGGCAACAGGCAGACCAGCAGGATGACGGAGCCGACGTAAAACAGGCCGATACGCCAGATAACACTGTTGACCGCTTTGGGCAGTGTCTTTTCCGGGTCTTTACACTCGCCTGCGGCGGTACCGATAAGCTCTACCCCGGCAAACGCGAAGATAACCCCTTGTATCAGCACTAATGCGGGTAGCAGACCATGCGGAAACAGACCGCCGTTATCGGTTATCAGGTGCAATCCCGGTATGTTGCCATCCAGCGTTTTGCCCGTGCCGAGAAAAATCGTGCCCACGATCAGGAACAGGGAAATGGCTGCCACTTTGATCAATGCGAACCAGAACTCCATCTCGGCGAACCACTTCACGCCAATCATGTTCATGGTAGTGACGATAGCCAGAGCCCCGAGCGCGAACATCCATTGGGGAATATCGGCAAAAGTTCCCCAATAGTGCATGTAAAGCGCGACGGCGGTGATATCGACGATGCCAGTCATCGCCCAGTTGAGGAAGTACATCCAGCCTGCAACATAAGAGGCTTTTTCGCCCAAGAATTCGCGGGCATAGGAAACAAAACTTCCGCTGGAAGGACGGTGTACGATCAATTCGCCCAGTGCTCGCAGAATGAAAAACGAGAAAATACCGCACGTCAGATACACCAACGCCAGTGCCGGGCCAGCCATCTGCAATCGCGCGCCCGCGCCGAGAAATAAGCCGGTACCAATCGAACCACCGATAGCGATCATCTGCACCTGACGGTTACCCATGCTTTTGTGGTAACCCGCTTCGTGTGAATCGAGCCAACGCCGTTTGGCGTGGTGCTCGGCCTCATTTTTATGTTGATTCATTGCCCGTTTGATTCCTTGTCTGTCATTCAGGAGCATGAAGTTAGCTGTTGTGTCACAGCCTGGTTCATCGTGTGGCTTGCTTTTCATCATATGAATAGCGTTTTTGCTTCTGCGGTGCAGGGGAGCTAAAAACGCCAGCGATGCTACCGTTTCCTGACCGGAGAGGCAAAAACTCTCTGCGTCGATTCCTTCACTTTGTTTTGTTTGTATGCTTCATTTTTCGCCTTTAGTAAGTGATTAATTGGTTAAATGTTGTTTTCTTAGTCGTTAAGTCTATTAATTGGCTTTTTAGATAGTGTTTGCTTATGACTGTAACCAATCGTTTGCAATGGTCATTTGTTAATCATTGCTAATGAGGTGATGCAGAAATGGCGCTGGAGGCGACAAAAAATAGAGAGGGTTGGGAAGCAAGCGGTGTCCTGAACGGACACCGCTTGTTGCGGCGAGATATCAGCGGCTATAACCGCGATAGTTTTTCTGCGCCGTATTCACCTTGTACAGATAATGGCGTGATTCAGCAGATGGATGGCGTGTCGTCAGGGTCTGGTAGACCTGGTTGGGCGACATGGTATTGATAATGCCAAACGCCGTGTCTTTATCGCTGGAGAAGACCCGTAATACGCTACCCGCGCCGCCGTTATAGGCGGTGATCATGGCGTAGCGTTGTGACGTCGGATCCTGAATGCCAGACAGATAGACGTTTTTCAGCATCGCCAGATAGGCCGTACCGGTATCGATGTTGTTCTCCGGGTCAAACAGGTAACTGCGGCTTGGCTGGCCCCATTTACCTCTCATTTTGAATACATCGCGTCCTGCGCTGTGTTGTACCACCTGCATCAGCCCCAGCGCGTCAGAGCGGCTAACCGCATACGGGTTGAAACTGGATTCGGTTTGCATGATGGCGAGAATCAGCGAGGCGTCGATGCCATAGCGTTCGGAAGCCTGACGCACCATCGGCAGGTATTTGTGCGCACGTTTATCCAGGTGGTTCGGCACCAGTTGAATGGTGACCGACCAGATGACCTTCATACCGGATGTACGGCGTTGCAACTTGTTCTGCAGCAGATAATCAGCAAAATTACCCGCGCGGCCTTCCCAGCGAATCGGCTGGCCGGTGTTGTCCAGCACCTGACCGTACAGCAGGGGTTCACGGCTTATCTGGATATCGTTGGCATCGGAATAAAGGTCGGTATTGCTGGCGTTATCCCCCATCAGCAGGGTGGTGATAATCGCCTGACGCAAACTGGACAGATAGTTAGTTGAAGAAATGGTTTCGATGGTGATGGTACCGGCGTCGAAGTTGACGTGACTACGTGTCATATATTGATCGGAGTATTTGACGTAGTCTTTGGGGCCGGCGATCAGAACCTCGTTCAATCCCCAGATGTTTTCGATGTTATTGGCGAATTGCCCCATCAAAATGTCGAAGGCGTTGGTGTCTTTAATAAACGCTTCGTTGTTCTCACCTCCTTTTTTGCTGGAGCAGGAGATCAACAACGGGGCGACAAGCAGCAAAGCAAGCAGTTTCTTCATTGTATCTAGCCGTACGGGATCAGGAATGCATCAGGGCCTGTCGGCCCTTGTCATTTAGTGTTGCGGCGGGGTGTAACCGTCGATATGCACGTCCTTGCCTTCAAACAGGAACTGCACCATCTCTTGTTCCAGCAGCTTGCGGTGTTCCACATTCATCATGTTGAGTTTTTTCTCGTTGATAAGCATGGTCTGCTTGGTTTGCCACTGTGCCCAGACTTCTTTCGAAATGTTGTTATAAATGCGTTTACCCAACTCACCGGGGTAAAGCTGGAAGTCGAGCCCTTCGGCGTCACGTTGTAAAAAAGTACAAAAAATGGTTCTGCTCATGCTTATTCCTCATCATGTGCACAGGCGTCAGCGAAGACCGATTGCGGCTGAGCCAACTGGCGTAACAACCGTTCTACCGGGGCGGCGAGCCCTACGGATGGCGGGTGCGCTAAGTTATACCAAAGACCGGCACCTTCATCCATGCAGGAACCTGTGTCGGAGACCTCCAGCCACATCGGTACAATATCCAGGTGGAAATGGCTGAAGGTATGACGAAAGGCAATGCCCTGACGCAGCCCTTGTTGGGGGATGCCGCGCTGACTGAGCCATTGCACCAATTCATCTTTCGTAGTGAATTGCGGAAAACAGTACAGGCCGCCCCACAGGCCGACCGGCGGACGTTGCTCCAGCCAAACAGTCTGTGCCTGTTGCATCAGCAAGAACCAGGCGGTCCTTTCCGGTAATGTCTGCTTGGGTTTTTTGCCAGGGTATTCTGCCCAGTTATGGTTAGCGTAAGCGACACAACCGTTACTGAGCGGGCAGAGTTCGCATTTGGGGCGGCTGCGGGTGCAGACCATCGCTCCCAAATCCATCATCGCCTGATTAAATTTTTCGACACCGAGCGACGGGGTGACGGTTTCGCTCAACGTCCACAGCTGCTTCTCGACCTCTTTTTTCCCCGGCCAGCCAGCGACGGCGTAGCAACGCGCTAATACCCGTTTGACATTGCCATCCAGAATCGGATAGTGCTGACCGAGCGACAGCGAGAGAATAGCACCCGCTGTGGAGCGGCCCACGCCGGGCAGGTCGACGATGTCATCGAATCGGGTAGGGAAGTCGCCGCCGTGGCGTTCGACTATCGTTTGCGCCGCTTTATGCAGGTTGCGGGCGCGGGCATAGTAGCCAAGCCCGGTCCACAGGTGCAGTACATCATCTAATGGAGCCGCAGCCAGTTCTCGCACCGTAGGAAAGCGCGCCATAAACCGTTCGAAATAGGGAATGACGGTGGTGACCTGGGTCTGCTGTAGCATCACTTCTGACAGCCAGACTTTATACGGGGTTTTCTCGAGCTGCCAGGGTAAGGTTTTACGTCCGTAGCGCTCGTACCACTCCAGCACCTGTTGCGCGAACTGTTGCGCTTGCATCATAGAGGCGTCGTTATCCGGCAGGTAAAAATTTGACAGCGATTGCAGCACAGAGTGAATGTACTGTAAACCGGAACTTTCCGCCTCCGCCTACTTGCTAAACAACCGTATCCTTGGATAATGCGCGTTTTCCCAACCCAATCAGACTTACAGAACGCATTATGATCAATAACGTCATCTCTCCGGAATTCGATGAAAACGGGCGTCCACTGCGCAGAATCCGCAGTTTTGTGCGCCGCCAGGGCCGCCTGACCAAAGGACAGCAACAGGCGCTGGATGATTTTTGGCCGGTGATGGGCGTGGAATATCAGAATGAGCCGCTGGATTTCACCCAGTTATTTGGGCGTGAGGCGCCAGTGGTGTTGGAGATTGGTTTTGGGATGGGCGCATCACTGGTGACGATGGCGCAGCAGCACCCGGAACAGAATTTTATCGGTATCGAAGTACATGTTCCCGGTGTGGGCGCTTGTCTGGGGGCCGCTCAGGAAGCGGGCGTCGAAAACCTACGGGTGATGTGCCACGACGCCGTAGAAGTGCTGGAGCGAATGATTCCCGATGGTTCGCTTGCCATGGTGCAACTGTTTTTCCCTGACCCGTGGCACAAAGCGCGCCATAACAAACGTCGCATTGTACAAGCACCGTTCGCTGAGCTGGTGCTGCGGAAATTGGCGGTTGGCGGGGTGTTCCATATGGCGACCGACTGGGAACCTTATGCGCAACATATGCTCGAAGTGATGAGTACGGTCGCAGGTTACCGCAATCTGTCTGACCATAATGATTATGTACCGCGTCCGGCTTCACGGCCGTTGACGAAATTTGAGGCCCGCGGCCAACGGCTGGGGCATGGCGTCTGGGATCTGATGTTTGAGAGGAATCAATAATGGCTAAGAATCGGAGTCGTCGTTTACGCAAGAAACTGCATATCGATGAGTTTCAGGAGTTTGGTTTTTCGGTTAGCTGGCGTTTTGCGCAAGGAACCAGTGTGGAAGAGATCGATCGCACGCTGGATCTGTTTGTTGATGAGGTGATCGAGCCAAACGGCCTGGCGTTTGAAGGCAGCGGCTATCTGCAATGGGAAGGTCTGGTGTGCCTGCAAAAGCTGGGTAACTGCACCGATGAACAGCGTGAACTGGTGCGTAACTGGCTGGAGTTACATCAGTTGACGGAAGTAACGGTCAGCGATTTGTTCGACATTTGGTGGGATCTGCCCGCTCACCTCGGTTAAATCGCGCGTTTTTTGTCACCACTGCTGTCATCATCGGTGAAGTACGCCGGTGATGACTGTGGTGAAAGCCTTTGCCGCCGGGTGTGTTGCGGCTGGTGTTTGACGCCGTTTTTTCAGGAGTTTTTATGTTGCGTAAAATGACCTTGGGAGCATTGATGTTACTGGCCTGGCAAGCACAGGCAGCCTATCAATGCCATGTTCAACCACAAGACGACATCATTATCAGCCCACAGAGTGTGAGCGTGGTCGGTGCCAGCGGTAATCTGCAAATTTCACCGCAAGGGGATGTAGTGAGCAACGGCAGTGCGCTGAACCTCAATAGTGCACAGCGTCAGCAGGCTCAGTCGTATCAGGCTGAATTGCGCCAGCAACTGCCGTGGATTGACGAAGGGGCACGCCAACACCTGGAGAAAGCGCGTCAGGCATTAGACAAGGTGATTGTGCAGCAGTTAGGTAGTGACAGCAATGTGCGCAATCGGCTGGGGTCATTGGATGAGCAGCTAAAACAGCAGATGAACCGAATTATCGAGCATCGCAGCGATGGCCTGGCCTTTCATCATCAGGCAATTAAGCAGGCTGAGCAGGACGGACAGCAGATTGTCGAGCGGACAATGGGTGGGGTCTTGCAAGATAGCCTCAATGAAATGGGCGTCAAACAACTGGGCAGCAGCGGCGGTAATCCATTGCAGGCGATGATGGGTAATCTGGGTGGTCTGCAACAAGCCATTCAAACTGAGTGGAAAACGCAGGAATCAGATTTTCAGCGTTTTGGTCATGATGTTTGCAATCGGGTGACGGCACTGGAAAATCAACGCCAGACGTTATTGAAGTCAATTAAATAACCTTTGTTTTTATAAGGGCGAATACATTATTCTGTGTTCGTCTTTTTCTTTTTATCGTATATGCACCCCTTCACATTCGCTGCTGCGATTTACATTTATTAAACTTCCTTATTTCCTTATTTCCTTATTTCCTTATTTCCTTATTTCCTTATTTCCTTATTCACGTCATTGTTTCTTGATCTTTCTATTCATTTTAATTTTGTTTCAATTTTATTTTCTTTCACAAAATTGAAAATGAAATGGCTTGTTTTGTTCATTTTTCTTGTGTAAGAATATTATTAAGAAGTGCAGATTTTCGTTATGGCATGATGTCATTCTGTAAAAACAGGCTCATGGTCACCGGGTTGCAGGTCGATGTGTTAATGGTTGGGAGTTGATACCCAACGTATTTGAAACCCGTCTTTGAAACCTGAAGTGTGATACACGAAGTATGACGGGTTATGACAAACATAGTGCTGCTTCTGAAGCAATGGAATGTATTAAATGGAATATATTACCGAATAAGGATGACGGTTGATGATGGCAAGGTGTGCTCCAACAGGCGGTATTTTCACCACTATGATGATGACGATTGAGCACTTTTTTGTTCAACGAGATTCATCAATGTTCTCTTTTAGTGACGGCTTCTCATCCCTGTCCCTCAATGCGTAATGGCGCATGAAGGGAATAATGAGTAAGGCGTCACTCCTCGCACAGCAAATAAAATGTCCCGTACTGCTTGATTATCGGATCTCTTGATCCGCTTATTGAGATTTTATTATTTTTTCATTGCCAGGATGAGTCATATGCGCATGACGTTTCAGACGTTAGGGGCTTCTCATGCCCAAAAAACGGATTTTTTTCATCACATCTGCCGGGTTGTCATCGATAACATTCGTGTTAAGAGAGTTCGCGTTAAGATAGGATGTCTCGCGATAGTATTACTGATGCTGAGCATTAGCGGGGCGGTTTCTCCAGGTTATGCCGCAACCGCTGAGGATTTTCGCACACCTGAATATCTGCGCAACGGTGCCGCGCTCGATTCTATCCACGCGGCTGATGCGTATGCACTGGGGTACAGCGGTGCTGGGGTCACCGTTGGCATTATTAACCGCGTCGGGGATTTATCCAGTAATGATGAATTCAATGGCAAGGTGGACTCAGGTTCACACTGGATTAGCGACCCCAGCAGTGCCAGTCCGCACGGTTATTGGGTCGCCGGGGTGATCGGTGCTGCCCGCAATGGGGTTGGGGTACAAGGCATTGCCTATGATTCGAACCTGTTAACGCTGGGAACGGATAACTCCATTGGGGATTTATTGCAGGGTATGGTGGATATGACCAACCGCCCGGATGTGAAAATCATCAGCAACAGTTGGGGGTTTCTGTTCTATCCCGACCAGCTTTCCTCTTACTCGGCTGCCATGCAGGACTTGCTGCTCAATACGGTGGTCCCTGCTTATGTCAGCGCAGGGAATGTGCTGGCCAGTCAGGGGCAGTTAATGGTGATGTCCGCCGGTAACGAAGGACACCTGACGCCGACACTGTTTTCCGCGCTGCCGACCGTGCTGGATAACAATGGCCTTCAGGACAATATCGCCAATACCTGGATTAACGTCATGGCTTATGATCCCTCTCAGCCTACCAGCAGCGCGGCGTTTATTGCCACCTTCAGCAACCTGGCGCAGGGCGCGACCGAGTATAGTCTGCTGGCTCCGGGCGTTAATATCATCACACCCTCCACCAATAACACTTATTTTCGGGTGAGCGGCACGTCATTCGCTTCACCTTATGTCGCGGGGGTCGGTGCACTGGTCAGCCAGGCGTTTCCCTATATGAGTGGCAAGCAGATTGCGGATGTGCTGTTGTCGACCGCGACGCCACTGACGGGTGATGCGTTGCCGAAAGCGGTGGTACTGGCGAATGAACAGTATGACGAGAATCAGTCGCTCACCGGTACGGCTATCAAGGTGTATTCCACCCATACCGGTATTACCTTCACCGATGATGAACTGACCACACTAATAAGCTCATTGAAAATTAAAAGCCCCTATAACGGTATGACGGATGATCAGGTGCGCGCGGCGATTTTGAGTGCAGCTGCCGACCAGAATATTACCGTGATGTCACAGAGTGACTATCAGGCGCTATTTGGGCAAGGGGTCGTCAATGCGTTTAAAGCGGTACAAGGCCCCGGTTTGCTGAACGCGAAACGTCTGGTGGACAGCGATCTCAGTAGCGGTACGTTTGGTGGGAATTTTGCCCTGTACTCTATTGATACCAAAGGTATTGATAGCACCTGGAGTAACGACATCGGCCAGGTGAAAAATACCACCAGTGGGAGTGCGTTGCTTGGGCTGGATGTCGGCCTGCGTAAGCAGGGTGCCGGTACGCTATACCTGACAGGGAATGACACCTTTGCCGGTCCGACGGTAGTAGAAGGTGGCAAGCTGATTGTCGGTAAGGTCGCCGGTGATGCCGGGCATCTGGCCGGTGACGCCTGGGTATTATCCGGCGCGATACTCGGTGGGCATGGCACTATCAACGGCTCTGTCGTGGTACAGAATGGCGGCACATTATCACCGGGCAATTCAATCGGGACACTCACGGTGGGTAATGTACGCTTTGATCCCGGCTCCATTTATCTGGTGGAGATCGATCAACAAGGTAATGCAGATCAACTGGTGGTGACGAATACTGCTCAGTTGGCCGGGACGGTTAAGTTGGTTGGGCAAGCTCCCGCCCATCTGGGGGCGCAGTTCACGCTGGTGAAGGCCGGCACCTTGACCGGCGCATTTGATGCACTGGAGTCGACGAACAATTCGCTGTTTTTGACCAATGCATTGACCTATAACGCGCAAAGTGCGCTGGTCAGTGTGGTGCGTAACAGTGTGCGTTTTAGCGATGTGGCGCAAACCGCGAATCAGAGTGCGATAGCTAACGCCATCGATAACCAATCGGGTACAGCGGTATTGAGCGCAATTGCTGATCTGCCGGATGCCGACAGCGCCCGACGTGCGTTTGATAATCTGAACGGTGAGTTTTATGCCAGTGCGCGCAACGCGCTGATTCAAAACAGCCAGTCGGTTAGAGAGATTCTGAACAATACCATGAGCAGCGCAGGCAAAGGCGTGGAGCCCTGGGTCAGTAGCTGGGGGTATGATGGTCGGCAGGATAGCAACGGCGTACAGGCAGGAATCAAATACAATGGTTACGGCGTGTTGCTTGGCAATGGTACCCCGGTTGGCGAACAAGGGGCGTTGGGGGTTGCCGTTGGTGCGGAAAAAGGGCAAATCACGATGGACTCTCGTGCATCCAGAGGTGATCTGAACGCCTTGCATGCCGGTGTGTATTTGTCTGGCCGGGCATTGGCGCTCGATCTGCGCTCTGGCCTGAGTTATAGCCATATCACGCTCGATAGCCAGCGCGGTATTACTGTCCTCAGCCTGGACGGGCAGGCAACCGGTGATTATCGCGCCAATCTGGCTCAGGGGTTTGTGGAAGCCAGCCACCGCTTTGACTTCTTTGATAACGTCAGTGTCGAGCCCTATGGCAATACCGCCTGGGTCTGGCTGCAAAATCAGGCAGGGCAGGAGGGCGGTAATAGTGCAGCACTGGCGTTTGATAAAGAGACCAGCCGTAGTGCCTTTGCAACCGGTGGCTTGCGCCTGAAAGTCCGGCCGTTATCACGCCTGCCGGTGTCGTTGTATGGGGATATCGGCTATCAGCATCGTTTAACCCACGATGACAATCAGGTTCGTTTACGCTTTGTTTCCGGTGGCGATACCTTTACCACACAAGGGTTGCCGCTGGCGGATAACACGCGCCTGATGCGGGCAGGCGTGGCGGTGGATTTTTCCCGTAATATGCATTTGTCACTGGGGTATCAAGGCGATCGCGCTACCCGTATTAAAGATGATAGCGCTCAGGCGTTATTTAGCATGGCGTTCTGACTGAACGGTACTGTGGGTACTGCGCCTTCCTGGGAAGGCGCAGTATATTATCAACGTGCACTACACCATCATGGAGCACTACACCATCATAGAGCAGTACACCATCACGGTGCGGGAATGGTAAAGCGGCGGTGGATAGCTTCCAGTTCCGTCAGGATCTCTTCGCCGAGCGTCAGGTTCAGGCTATCCAGGTTGGTTTTTAACTGTTCCAGCGTTGTTGCGCCAAGCAGGGTACTGGCGACAAACGGTTGCTGGCGCACAAACGCCAACGCCATCTGCGCCGGGTCCAGACCGTGCTTGTTCGCCAGTGCCACATATTCGGCGATGGCTTGCTGGGTATGCGGTGCCGAGTAGCGGACAAAACGACTAAACAACGTATTACGTGCGCCTGCCGGTTTAGCGCCGTTGAGGTATTTCCCCGTCAAGGTGCCGAATGCCAGCGGCGAGTAGGCCAGCAGTTCCACGCCTTCATGCTGGCTGACTTCAGCCAGACCGACCTCGAAGCTGCGGTTCAGCAGACTATAGGGGTTTTGAATAGAGACGATACGCGGCAACTCATGTTTTTCCGCCAGTTGCAAATAGCGCATCACCCCCCATGGGGTTTCGTTCGATACACCGATATAGCGGATTTTCCCCGCCCGCACCTGTTCGTTTAGCGCTTCCAGGGTTTCCAGCAGCGTGACGGCCGGTTTTTCCTGGGTGTACTGGTAATTGAGCTTGCCGAAGCTGTTGGTCTGACGCTGCGGCCAGTGTAGCTGATACAGGTCGATATAATCGGTGTTCAGGCGTTTGAGACTGTCGTCCAGTGCAGCGCGGATATTTTTGCGATCCAGCGCCTGCTGCGGGCGCAAGCTACTGTCATTAAGACGCACCGGCCCGGCGACTTTGCTGGCGATGATCAGCTTTTCACGCCCGCCGCGGCTTTTCAGCCAGGAACCGATGTAGCTCTCCGTGAGTCCCTGCGTTTCTGGCCGTGGCGGAACCGGATAGATTTCTGCGGTATCAATCAGATTAACACCGGCGGCAACCGCAAAATCCAACTGGGCATGGGCGTCTGCTTCGCTATTTTGCTCGCCGAAGGTCATGGTACCCAAACCGAGTGTACTGACTTCCAAACTGCTGTGGGGAATACGGTGATAGAGCATTGCGGTTTCCTTTTTATTCTTCTGAGTAACGCGGGTGCGACGGCACCGCAATTTTGACTATAACTAAGCTGTGACGAGGGGGGAAGACCCTTTGTGCGGTCAGACTACGCATTGATCAGGGCAAAAACGACGTCCCCCTGACCGGGAGGCGGCAACGAAGGCGGCTTGGGCCTTACCCTCAAACCGCCCTGAATCACCCATTAGCGTTCCATTACCTGAGAAACACCGTTGTTGTTGACCTGGTGTTGTACGCCATCTTCATCAGTATAACTGAGCAGTCCGGTTGCAGGATCCAGCACTGGCTTTCCTTTGGTCAACAGCATCTGACCGTCTTTCGTGGCGATAACATAGTGGCTGGCACAGCCGGAGAGTAGGACCACAAAAGTCAGGGCAATGGCGGTTGTTATCCGAGATCGCATGCTGAATTTACCTATTGTTTAGCAAAAAAATTGAATATTTTTTCAGTCTAGCAAAGCGTCGTTCGGATGAGGTTAGGATTTATGGTAAAAAAATTAAAAAGATACGTAAGGATAAGCGGGGAAACGGCGAATACACCGTTTCCCGCCAGAGAATTACTGATTTTTGACGGATTTCTTACCGCGCATCAGGTTCAGCGCTTCCACCGACATAGAGAAGAACATAGCGAAATAGATGTAGCCTTTCGGCACATGAATCGCCACGCTTTCCAGAATCAGTGTAAAGCCCACCAGAATCAGGAACGACAACGCCAGCATTTTCACCGAGGGGTGACGGTCGACGAATTCACCGATAGGACGAGCGGAAAACATCATGACACCGACGGCAATTACCACGGCGGCCATCATGATAAACAGGTGGTCAGACAGGCCGACGGCTGTGATCACGGAATCCAGGCTGAAGATGATATCCAGCAGCATAATCTGCACGATGGCACCGAAGAATGAATGCACCTGCGACGCATGATCTTCCGCGCCGCCTTCAATCGTTTCGTGAATTTCCTTGCTGGATTTCCAGATAAGGAACAGACCACCGAAGAACAAGATCAGGTCGCGGGCAGAAACGGCTTGTCCGAATACGCTAAACAACGGATTGGTCAGCCTGATAACCCAGGCGATTGATGCCAGCAGGCAGAGCCGCATCAGCATGGCGCAGAGTAAACCGATACGTCGGGCTTTATTCTGCTGATGTTTAGGGAGTTTGGCGACGACCAGCGACAAAAAGATGATGTTGTCGATGCCAAGGACGATTTCCAATATGGTGAGGGTTCCTAGCGCCAGCCAGGCATTAGGGTCGGCGATCCAATCGAACATTATCTCAGTACATCCTTAAACGAAATGTAAATGACTATTATCTCCGGCCTGATGCCGGGCAGGCAAGCGGATTTATCGCCGCCCCTTTTTAAGCTGTAGTCTCGGCACACCGGGAGTCAGGTGATAGAGATATACGCCAGAAGGAAACGTCTGGTATAGCGCCGCTCTGGCTATTACAACAGAAAATGGCGGGCCAGGAGCGGTGTGGTAAAGGTTTTCTTCAGATAAAAACCGCGTGGTAGCGTCATAATCGGTTGTCCATGTTCACCAATGGCTTCCGTCAGCGCCCGGCTATTGGCGGCTTTGGGGCGCAATTGCAACACCTCACCGTGACGGGCGGTAATACTTTCCACCTTGCCCAGCACGATCAAATCCATCAGTTCTTCCCAATCCTGACGTAATTGTTGTTCTTCTTCAGGGCTGGGACTCCACAACAGCGGCGCACCGATACGCCGCTCCCCCAGCGGAATAGGGCGTGAACCTTCCACCGGAATCCACAGCACTCTGGCTAATTTATGGCGCACATGGCTGCTTTCCCAGGTGACACCGCTGTTGCCTGTGAGCGGCGCTACGCAGACAAAGGTGGTTTCCAGCGGACGCCCTTGTTCATCCACCGGGATGGTTTTTAATTCAATCCCGATATCAGGGAAATCCTGCTCGGGTTTGCTACCGGCGCTGGCACCCAGAAAACGTTCCAACAAGACGCCTATCCAGCCTTTGTCGCGTTTCAGGTTGGCGGGCAGCGGTAATTGGGCGATTCGGGCCAGCTCCGCCAGTGAGTAACCGGCCAGTGCTTGCGCCCGTAGCAACAGAGTGTGTTCGCTGTCCGGCGGTACCTGATGAGGCGTGGGTGTCTGCATGGATCGAGTATCCGTTACTGATAACAGGGTTGATTAAAAAAAATACAGCTATAACGGGGGATAACGTCAGGCATTCAGCTATTCAGAAGAAAAATAATAATAGCATGATTCTTTTATGATTTTTCTTCTGCTCCCCACAGTGAAAAACATACTGCCGGTTTTTGTTCATGACAAGACACCGGCAATGAACAGGATTTTACACTATGTTATCCACAGATTTCTGGGATAACCGGGATAACTCAGGATTACTGTTTTGATTTACAGCCTTGACGGACGGTGGTTTTGCTGGTTTTGCTGATTTTTTGGCTGGTTTTACCTCGTTGCCTGTGGATAAAAGCATCGTAGTGCGATCTTTCGCCATTCTGAAAACTGGATTCGTATCGGCTGGTGGTGAGAAGTGGATGGAACGGGGAAAAGCCGGTTAATTCGTTGAAAGGGAATGGCAATTTAGCGTGCTGGATCACGCTCACATAAAAGCTGCTATGAGTTTTGCGCACTTTTTCATGATGTTCTTCACAAAGATGTCCACAGAAAAAGTGAATAAACCGACGGAATTGCCATGTGAATGTTTATAACTTCGATCCTATCTGTGGGTTACCGATGTGTTATCTAAAATCTCGTGGGAATGGCAAGGCTGCGACCCGAGCTACCGACATCTGTCGCGATTGCCGTAAACACATCAATAAAAGGGATGTAAAGCGGGAGTTTACCGTCTGTCAGGAGTGTGAAACAATCGAGTCATCTTTGCATTCTAGTTTATCGAGGTAGTCCGGTGATCGACGATGATGGCTACCGCCCGAATGTTGGTATTGTAATTTGTAATCGGCAGGGTCAGGTATTGTGGGCTCGCCGCTACGGCCAGCACTCCTGGCAGTTTCCTCAAGGGGGGATCAACCCCGGAGAAAGCGCGGAACAAGCGATGTACCGCGAACTGTTCGAGGAGGTGGGGCTGCGGAAAAAGGACGTTCGTATCCTGGCTTCCACCCGAAGCTGGTTACGCTATAAATTGCCAAAACGTTTGGTGCGTTGGGATACAAAACCGGTATGTATCGGCCAAAAGCAAAAATGGTTTCTGCTACAGTTAATGTGTAATGAATCCGACATCAATATGCAAAGCAGCGGCACCCCGGAATTCGACGGCTGGCGTTGGGTGAGCTACTGGTATCCGGTACGCCAGGTGGTGTCGTTCAAACGGGATGTTTACCGTAAGGTGATGAAGGAATTTGTCATCGCCGTGATGCAGCTACAGGAGAATTCGGCTACCCGAATATCATCAGGCACCAGACGAAAACGAGGATAATCCGACACATCATGATGCTCACGCGACTGCGAGAAATTATTGAAAAGGTTGCGGCCGCGGCCCGGCTGAGTGATGCGTTGGACATTCTGGTTAATGAAACCTGTCTGGCGATGGATACGGAAGTCTGTTCTATCTATCTGGCTGATCACGATCGTCAATGTTATTACCTGATGGCGACGCGCGGGTTGAAAAAACCGCGCGGTCGTACCATCACGTTGGCGTTTGGTCAGGGGATTGTCGGCCTGGTGGGCGAGCGGGCGGAGCCTATCAATCTGGCGGATGCGCAAAGCCACCCCAGCTTCAAATTTATTCCTGCTGTCCGTGAGCAGCACTTTCGATCCTTTCTGGGTGTACCGGTTATTCACCGGCGTCAGTTGTTGGGCGTGTTGGTAGTGCAGCAGCGCGAGCACCGGCAGTTCGACAAAAACGAAGAATCATTCATGGTGACGCTGGCCACCCAGATGGCGGCCATCCTTTCCCTGTCCCAAATGAAGGCGTTGTTCGGGCAATACCGCCAGACACGTATTAAAGCAATGGCGGCCTCTTCCGGCGTCGCTATTGCACCGGGCTGGCAGGACCGTAGCCAGCCGTCGTTGGAACTGGTGTTTCCGGCCTCCAGCCTCGACAGTGATCGTGAACGTTCCCGATTATTGGTGGCGATGGAAGAGGCAGGCGCGGAGTTTCGCCGTTTCAGCAAACGTTTTAGCGCCAGCTCGCAAAAAGAGAGCGCGGCCATCTTCGACTTCTATTCGCACTTGCTAAATGATGCCCGTCTGAAACGTGATTTGTTTCAGGAAGTGGATACCGGCAGCGTGGCTGAGTGGGCTGTTAAAGTCGTTGTCGAGAGGTTCGCGGCGCAGTTTGCCAGTCTGCAGGACCCTTACCTGCGTGATCGCTCCAGTGACCTGCGTGCGTTAGGTCAGCGTCTGCTGTTTCACCTTGACGACAATGCCCAAAGCAATGGGCAGTGGCCGCCGCGCTTTATTTTGGTGGCCGATGAGCTGACTGCTACGTTGCTGGCCGAAGTACCGCAGGATCGTCTGGCTGGGGTAGTGGCCTATGACGGTGCTGCCAATTCCCACGCTGCCATTCTGGTGCGGGCGATGGGCATCCCCACGTTGATGGGCGCGGATATTCAGCCTGATCTACTGCATCAGCGCCTGCTGGTGCTGGATGGGTATCGCGGTGAGTTGCTGGTGGACCCGGAGCCGGTGCTGGTGCAGGAGTATCAACGCCTGCTGAGCGAGGAGAACGAGCTCACCCGGCTGGCGGAAGACGATATGGAACGCCCGGCGGTGTTGAAAAGCGGCGAACGGGTGGATGTGATGCTCAATGCCGGTCTGAGCGCCGAGCATGAGAAGCGTTTTATCAACCAGGTTGACGGTGTCGGTCTGTATCGCACCGAAATTCCGTTCATGCTGCAAAACGGCTTCCCTTCGGAAGAGGAGCAGATGACGCAGTATGAAGGCATGCTGCGGCTGTATCCGACCCGACCGGTGATGTTGCGTACGCTGGATATCGGTGCCGACAAGCAGTTGCCTTATCTGCCCATCAGCGAGGAAAACCCGTGTCTGGGCTGGCGCGGTATTCGTGTCACGCTGGATCAGCCGGAAATCTTCATGATTCAGGTTCGCGCTATGCTGCGTGCCAACGCCCATATCGGCAATTTGAGTATTTTACTGCCGATGATCAACAGCCTGGATGAGATCGATGAGGCAAAACGGTTGATCGACCGGGCGGCAGCAGAGGTGTCGGAACTGCTTGGCTTCCCGTCACCGCGCCCGCGCATCGGTATTATGATTGAAGTGCCGTCAGTGTTATTCCTGTTGCCGCATCTGGCATCCCGTATCGATTTTGTTTCCGTCGGCACCAATGATCTGACCCAGTACTTACTGGCGGTAGATCGCAATAACCCACATGTTGGTTCGCTATACGATAGCTTGCATCCCTCAATGTTGCAGGCGCTGAACATGATAATCACCCAGTGCCATCATTATCGGCTGCCCGTTTCGGTGTGTGGCGAGATGGCAGGTGAGCCGATGGGGGCCTTGTTGCTGATTGGTCTTGGGTTCCGTACGCTGAGCATGAACGGACGCAGCGTTGCCCGCATCAAATATCTGCTGCGCCGCATTGGCGAGGATGAAACGCGCCAATTGGTCAATAAAGTGCTTAACGCACAAACCGCCAGTGAAGTCCGTCAGTGGGCGTCGATTTTCATTGAAGAGCGGGGATTGGGCGGTTTGATTCGTGGTGGGCGTTAAACGCAGGCCGTTGAATTTCTCTGCCCGGATTTCTCCATCCTGATTCCCTCATCCGGACGGCGGTACCCGGAAATGTTTACAGTTCTTTTATTCCCTCGTTGCCAACTGTTTCTACTGGCTATGCTATTATGCGCAACCGCAGACGGGCGATGGCGGTGCAGCCTTCTCTCGGCCCCTTAATAGCCCCGAAATCAGGGACAAAGCAACAAGAATGTGGTGATCGATGACGACGAGCTATCTGGAATTTCCCAAGTTTGATCCGGTAATTTTTTCATTAGGACCGGTTTCCCTGCACTGGTATGGATTGATGTATTTGGTCGGGTTTGTCTTCGCCATGTGGCTGGCGGTGCGCCGGGCGAACAAACCGGGTAGCGGATGGCACAAAGACGAAGTTGAAAACCTGCTCTATTTCGGTTTCCTTGGCGTGTTTGTCGGCGGCCGTCTGGGTTATGTATTGTTCTATGCCTTCCCTTTATTTCTGGATAATCCGCTCTATCTGTTCCGGGTGTGGGATGGTGGCATGTCTTTCCACGGCGGATTATTAGGTGTTATCACGGTTATGCTATGGTTTGCGCACCGTACCAAACGCCATTTCTTCCAGGTTTCTGATTTCATCGCGCCGTTGATTCCGTTTGGTCTGGGCGCGGGTCGTCTGGGTAACTTCATCAACGGTGAGCTGTGGGGCCGTGTCACGACTGACACGCCGTGGGCGATGCTGTTCCCTGGCTCTCGCGGTGAAGACATGGCGCTGGCGGCGGGTAACCCGCAGTGGCAGGCCATTTTTAACCAATACGGTGTGTTGCCGCGTCATCCGTCGCAGTTGTATGAACTGGCGCTGGAAGGGGTGGTGCTGTTCATCATTCTGAATGTGTTTATTCGTAAACCGCGCCCGATGGGCAGCGTATCTGGGTTGTTTCTTATTGGCTACGGCTGTTTCCGTATTATTGTGGAGTTCTTCCGCCAGCCGGATGCGCAGTTAGGACTGTTTAGCGGCATCAGTATGGGGCAGATTCTGTCAGTACCGATGGTGTTAGCGGGTATTCTGATGATGGTATGGGCGTACCGTCGCCAGTCAGCCCGGCAGTAATTGTTGATAAAATTATTGAGATAGAGGTGGTATGAAACAGTATCTGGAACTGATGAAAAAAGTGCTCGAAGAAGGGACTCCCAAGGATGACCGTACCGGCACGGGGACGTTATCGATTTTCGGTCATCAGATGCGTTTCAACCTGCAGGAGGGGTTCCCACTGGTGACCACTAAGCGTTGCCACCTGCGCTCGATCATCCACGAACTGTTGTGGTTTCTCAATGGTGATACCAATATCGGTTACCTGAATGACAATAACGTCACCATTTGGGATGAATGGGCAGATGAAAATGGCTCACTGGGGCCGGTTTACGGTAAGCAGTGGCGCGCCTGGGGGGCAGCAGATGGCCGTCAGATAGACCAACTCCAGACTGTGCTGAATCAACTGAAGCAGGATCCGGATTCTCGCCGCATCATCGTTTCCGCCTGGAATGTGGGTGAACTGGATAAAATGGCGCTGGCACCTTGCCATGCTTTTTTCCAGTTCTACGTGGCTAACGGTAAACTCTCCTGCCAGTTGTATCAGCGCTCCTGCGACATCTTCCTTGGCCTGCCGTTCAACATCGCCAGTTATGCGTTGCTGGTGCACATGATGGCGCAGCAGTGCGATCTGGAGGTCGGTGATTTCGTCTGGACCGGTGGCGATACCCATCTCTATAACAACCACCTGGAGCAGACTCGCCTGCAGCTCAGCCGCGAGCCGCGTCCCTTGCCGAAGCTGGTTATCAAGCGCCGCCCGGAGTCGTTGTTTGATTATCGTTTTGAAGATTTCGACATCGAAGGGTATGACCCGCACCCTGCCATCAAGGCACCGGTCGCGGTCTAAATCTTAATCCCGCACGACTCTCACCGCCCAGAGGCGGGTACGACCGACAATACCAAAGCACTCTTGCTCATGCTTTCCCTGTTGTTGAGTTCGGTACCTTACTGATGGGCGGTTTTTTTATCTGTCGGTGGCGATGGGTGTGCCAGTCTGCGAGCGGCCGCGCATTTTCCCTGTCTGTTGCGGTTGCCCCCCATACTGTTTGCGATACGTCCTGTAACTTCATGATTCAGCGCTATTCATACTGATACCGCACTTTAAAATCGCCGCTATGGACAAAACCAACCGTAGGCAGCAGGGTTTTTCCCTGCTGGAATTAATCGTGGTGATAACCATTGTGGCGTTGCTGGCAGGCGGCGGGTGGCACAGCTGGCTGTCTTACCGTCAGGCGTTGATGCTGGAACAGCATGCCCGCCACATGCTGGCGTTCATCGGCCGTATACAGGCGAATGCTTACTGGCGTAATCAGACCGACAGTCTGTGGGTCAAATCAGCGCCCGGCAACTGGTGCATAGGGCGCGGTACTGAACCTGCCGTCTGCCCACCGGACGACCCTCTCATTTTTACCCGCGCTTCGCAGGACGTCGCACTGGTTGAGACGACCAGTGATCGGCTGATGTTTTACGGGTTGCGTAATGCGGCACAAGCCGGACACCTTACCGTGGGTAACCCGGCAGGGCGGGTGCGCGTGGTGATTTCAGTACGTGGGCGCTTGCGCCTTTGTAGCGAATTACAGCCAGTGCAGGGGATACCACTATGCTGAGCGTATCGACCAGACGATGTGTACGCGGCTTTACCCTGCCGGAGGTGATGCTGGCGATGGCGGTGAGCAGTGTGACTATGCTGGCGGTGGCACAATTGTTGCCATTGCTACGGGCCCAGACGCAGGACAGCGCCAGCCTGCTCCGTCTGGAGCAGGTGTTGAGGCAGACGTTGTTTGGCATCGAAAAAGATGTGCGCCGGGCCGGATTTTGTGCTGGTCGCTGTCAGGGAACAGCATTGACGTTGGAGACTGACGCCTCGGATCTGGTGAGCTGTCTGTCGGTTGCTTACGACGTGAATCGCAATGGCCGCTTCGAAACCGCAGAGCAATCTGAGCCTGAGTTTTTCAGTTACCGTTTGCGTGCTGGCGCGCTGGAGGTTCAAACGGGTGGCCCTCGCTGTCAGGGAAATCGCTGGGAGAGGTTACTGGATCCTGGCGAGGTGACGATCACCCGTTTTGACGTCACTCGGGAAACGTCCGGTGTGCAGCCGCGCTACCGGTTATTACTGGCGGGCTACTGGACAACACGTCCCAGGCAGCGCCAGCAGGTTGAGAGTCTGGTGGCCGGGAGAAATCATGCGGGTTAGGCAATGTAGGGTTAGGCAATGGACACCACACCGGTTACATCGACCTCGCAGCCCATACAGGTCATTTGGACACTCCTATAGACAGCAACGGGGCAGCATACTGGTGGTCGTTATGCTGGTAATGATGATCGGCATGTTGATGTTGAGTGGGTTGCAACGTCAGTTGGATCTCCAGTTGCAGCAAGGTATTGAGGAGCAGCGTTTCTGGCAGGCTTTCAATCAAGGGCTGTCGTCACTGAGCTGGGGTCTGTCGTTACGCTGGTCAGTGACTGATGAATGGCAATGTCAGACCTTGCCATCGGCACAACTGCGCGCGTGCCTGCGTATCAATCACGATGACCGCTCCGGGTTGCTGCGAGGTGAGGGGCGAGTACATGGCGAACGGCAACCGTTGGCGTTTTATCACCGGGTTATGATGGATGTCACCGCGGCAGAGGGTCATATCCGGCCCATTATGGGGGGCTGGTCAGATTTTTGTCCGGATACGATGGAGCAGGCCTGTGTTCCGACACAATAAAAAGCGTGGCGGCTACGCCAGTGCTGGCTTCAGTTTGCCGGAAACACTGGTGGCAATGCTGTTATTCGCGGTTTCGCTGGCAGGGCTCTTGCAATATCATCAGGTACTTCAGCAATCATTATTGCATCAGATGCAACAGCGTCAGGCGTGGCGGTTAGCTCACCAGAAACTGGAGGGTGAAAACGTCGGGCCGGTTTTATCGTCGCCGCTCGTTCCCGCCGGATGGGGTGTGAGCCGAACCGAACAAGCCTATCCACCGTTTTGCCGCTGCGTAACGGTAACGGTGGTCACGCCTTATCGTTATCGGGCGGCGCTCAGTCGCTGGTTTTGTGATACCCCCGACGCTGTTGAACAACGCGGTAACCCGTAGCCTGAAATAAGAGCCTATATATAACGCCTCTGGAGAGAGTAATGCGGACATTTTGTGTGTGGTTTAGCGTACAGCTGTTGTTTTTCTGGTTACCGCTCTCTCAGGCCTCGGACGGTTGGCAGCCACTGCCGCAGACGATACGAAAGAGTGAGAATGATGTAAGGCAGTATCAGGCGATACGGCTCGACAACGGGATGACGGTACTGCTGGTTTCTGATGCTCAGGCTACCCGTTCACTGGCGGCGTTAGCGTTACCGGTCGGTTCGTTGGATAACCCCCCACAGCAACCCGGCTTGGCTCATTATCTGGAACATATGTTGCTGATGGGGTCGAAACGCTATCCGCAGACCGATGGATTGGCCGAGTTTTTGAAAATGCATGGCGGCAGTCACAATGCCAGCACAGCCTCTTACCGTACGGCGTTTTACCTTGAGGTGGAGAATGACGCGTTACAACCGGCGGTTGACCGACTGGCGGATGCGATAGCAGAACCGCTGCTCGACCCCATCAACGCCGATCGTGAACGTCATGCGGTTAATGCGGAATTAACCATGGCGCGTGCGCGTGACGGGTTGCGTATGGCGCAGGTAGGGGCGGAAACCATCAACCCGGCACATCCTGGTTCCCGCTTCGCAGGCGGCAATCTGGAAACCCTGAGTGATAAGCCTGGCAGTAAGCTGCATGATGAGCTGGTCGCGTTCTACCAGCGTTATTACTCCGCCAATCTGATGAAAGGCGTGATTTATGGCAAGCAGCCGTTGCCAGCGCTGGCGACTATTGCGACCTCGACATTTGGGCGGATTGCGAATCATCAGGCGAGTGTGCCGCCAATTACCACACCAGTAGTCACGGATGAGCAACGCGGGCTGTTTATTCACTATGTTCCGGCGCAACCCCGCAAGCAGTTAAAAATTGAGTTTCGGGTTGATAACAACAGCCCGGCGTTTCGCAGTAAAACGGATACCTACATCAGTTATCTGATCGGTAATCGTAGTCAAAATACGCTTTCTGACTGGTTGCAGAAGCAAGGGCTGGCCGAGTCCATTCGTGCCAGCGCTGATCCAATGTCCGAGCGTAACAGCGGTGTATTCAATATCAGTGTCGATTTGACTGACAAGGGACTGGAACAGCAGGATGATGTGATTGCCGCCGTATTCAGCTATCTGGATAAACTGCGCAACGAAGGCATTCAGTCGCGTTACTTCGATGAGATCTCGCGGGTGCTCAACATTGACTTTCGCTACCCCTCCTTGAACCGTGATATGGGGTATGTGGAATGGCTGGTCGATACCATGTTGCGTCTGCCGGTGGAGTACACCCTTGAAGGGCCTTATCTGGCTGATCGCTTTGATCCTGATGCTATCAAGAGTCGGTTGTCGGGCATGACGCCACCGAATGCCCGCATTTGGGTGATAAGCCCGGAACAACCCCATGACAAGGAAGCCTATTTTGTCGGTGCACCTTATCAGGTGGATAAAATCGGTGACGCCAGAATGACGAAGTGGCAGAAAATGGCCCAATCGCTGGCGCTTAGCTTACCGACGCCTAATCCTTATATCCCGGATGATTTTTCACTGATCACGGCTGATGCGGCGATTACGCACCCCAGAAAAGTGGTCGATCAGCCGGGGTTACGCGTGTTTTACATGCCAAGCCGCCATTTCGCCAGCGAACCCAAAGCCGATATTACCGTGATGTTGCGCAACCGCATGGCGAATGATTCTGCCCGCCACCAGGTGCTGTTCGCCTTGAACGATTATCTGGCAGGTATCGCACTGGATGCGCTCAGTTATCAGGCCTCAGTTGGCGGTATCAGCTTTTCGACCAGCAGTAATGACGGGTTGGTGATGACAGCCAGCGGCTATACCCAACACCTGCCAGAATTATTGCTGACACTGGTTGAGCAGTATGCCAGTTTCAGCGCGACGCAAGAGCAACTGGAACAGGCGAAATCCTGGTACGCCGAGCAGCTCGACGCCAGCGAGAAGGCTAAAGCCTATGAACAGGCGATGTTCCCCATTCAGGGGTTATCGAGCGTACCGTATAGCGAGCGAAGTGAACGACGCAATGTGCTCAAGGACATCACGCTGCAAGAGCTGATGGAATACCGTAAGGCGTTGTTGCAGCAGGCGGCACCGGAAATGCTGGTGGTGGGTAATCTGGCTCAGGATCACGTGGTCAGCCTGTCGTATAGCCTGCATGAGCGCCTGGGGTGCGGGGGGACGCAGTGGTGGCGTGGTCAAGCTGTCAGCATTAGTCAGTCACAAAAGGCCATGTTGCAGCGTGCAGGCAGCAGCACCGATTCAGCGCTGGCGGCGGTCTATATTCCGGCGGGATATGGCGAGGTACAAAGTGCAGCGTACAGCAAGCTGTTAGGGCAAATTATTCACCCCTGGTTCTTTAATCAATTGCGGACTGATGAGCAATTGGGATATGCCGTGTTTGCCACATCGGTTTCCATTGACCGGCAGTGGGGGATTGCGTTCCTGTTGCAAAGCAATAACAAGCAACCGGCTTACCTTTACCAGCGTTATCAGGACTTTTTTGGCAAGGCTGAGCAGCGGTTGAACGCAATGAGCGCCGAGACTTTTGCCCAGAATAAGCAAGGGCTTATCAATGCGCTCAGCCAGCCGCCTCAGACGTTGGATGAAGAAGCGGCCCGTTTGCGTGGCGATCTCGACCGTGAGAACTTTGCCTTCGATACTCGCCAGCAGTTGATCGGGCAGTTGGCGTCCATCTCATCGGCACAATTAACGGACTTTTTCCGGCAGGCGCTGCATCCGCAAGGGTTAGCCATTTTGTCCCAGATTTCCGGGAGTGCGAGTGGGCATGTTGACTATGCCCGGCCATCGGAGTGGCTGTTCTATGCCTCAACGTCCGCGTTGCAACAGACATTACCGCTAAAGTCCACCGAGCAAAAACAAACGGAAACGCAGTAGAGCCCGTAAGGGCGCATTGAGAGGTAACGCGTGGTGATGGGCCACGCGTTATGAGTTTGTGAGCAATGACGTGATGAGTATTGCTTTAACTGATCTGTTTACAGGTCGATGACCAGGATCTTGGAGCGACGTTGATAGTTGTAAAGCTCCTGCTTGCGTTTTGGCAACACCTCCACTTCCGCTGGCTGGAAACCACGTTCCTGGAACCAGTGAATGCTGTGAGTGGTCAATACAAACAAGCGTTTTAACCCTTGCTGGCGTGCTTGCACGGATATGTGATGCAGCAACTGATCGCCACGCGATGAATTGCGGTATTCCGGGTGGACCGCCACGCAGGCCATTTCACCGATACTTTCCTCTGGAAACGGATAGAGTGCGGCACAGGCAATGGTCAGATTGTCGCGGACTACGACGGTGAATTTGTCGATCTCCATCTCCAGTTGCTCGCGAGAGCGGCGCACCAGAATACCCTGTTGTTCCAGCGGGCGAATCAGCTCCAGAATCCCACCGATATCGTTGATGGTTGCCCGGCGGATTTGCTCGGCGCTTTCCATCACGATTTGGGTACCGATGCCATCACGGGAGAACAGTTCCTGCAGCAACGCGCCATCTTCCTGATAGCTTATCAAATGGCTGCGGCGCACTCCGCTGCGGCAGGCTTTCACCGCTCCGCGCAGGAAGCGTACGACTTCGGAGTTGTAGTCGCCCGCGTCTTCCAGTGACTGAATGCGCAGTTGGGCTTCGTCGGGCAGCAACTCCGATACGATGTTGCCTTCGACATTCGTGACCCCCTGAGAGGCACAAAAGCCAATCATCTTCTCGGCTTTGAGCTTGATAGCCAACTGGGTGGCGACTTCTTCTGAGGTCAGATTGAAACTTTCGCCAGTGACGGAAACCGCTACCGGTCCCAGCAACACAATAGCACCGCTGTCTAACTGACGATGTAACGCTTCTTCGTCAATGCGGCGGATGCGTCCGCTGTGGCAGTAATCTACGCCATCATCCACCCCAAGAGGCTGGGCGATGATAAAGTTACCACTGACCACATTAATGTGTGCACCCTGCAACGGCGTGTTCAGCAGACTCATCGACAGCCGTGCGGTGATATCCAGTTGCAGCATACCGGCTGCCTGTTTCACCAGCTCCAGCGTGGTGCTGTCCGTTACACGGGTGTGCTTGTGGTAGCGAGGTTCATAGTGATGGGCCATCAGATTCGCATCTATCTGGGGGCGTGCGCCATAAACCACCACCAGCTTGATACCCAGACTGTGTAACAGACCGATATCATTAACAATTTTGGTAAAGTTTTCGTGTTCGATGGCCTCGCCGCCGAGCATGATGACAAACGTTTTACCACGATGTGCGTTGATGTAAGGAACTGAGTGGCGGAAGCCTTGAACCAGTTCT
Source organism: Dickeya oryzae (assembly GCF_020406815.2). Classification (NCBI taxonomy): domain Bacteria; kingdom Pseudomonadati; phylum Pseudomonadota; class Gammaproteobacteria; order Enterobacterales; family Pectobacteriaceae; genus Dickeya; species Dickeya oryzae. The sequence goes on along the minus strand of NZ_CP162670.1, from coordinate 3,601,391 downwards.
GTACTACGTTCCTTCACTGCGAGCCCTCTTGAATTTTTATTCGATATTTTCGTATTTTTATTCCTTGCCAACCAAAAGGCAAGCGATAACTTTTCGGTCTGACCTTATAGTTTAACGAAGCCTGCCTGACACAGTAAAAAACATGAAAATGATTTTTGCATGACAGCGTGAGAGGTATTGGTTAAAGTTTTTGACGTTTTTCTCAATCTGTCTGATTTTTATAGTCATTAGCGGAGCCGCATGTCTGATCCGAAGCACCATCTGACCCGTCGTCATTTATTGCAGGGCGCCGCCGCCATCTGGTTATTGAGTATCAGTGGCGTGGGGCTTGCCGCTACCTCGCAGGTGATTGCTGTGCGAGTGTGGCCTTCTTCAGCGTATAGCCGAGTGACGCTGGAATCCAGTCAGCCGCTCAAGTACCGGCAATTTATGCTGGAACACCCTGACCGGCTGGTCGTCGATATTGAAAATGCTTCGCTAAACAGTGTGCTGAAAAATGCGGGTCGACAATTCGAGCGGCCAGATCCCTTCATCAAGACAGCACGGGCCGGGCAATTCGATAAAAATACCGTGCGTCTGGTGCTGGAGTTGCGCCAGAAGGTTAACCCCAAGCTGTTTACGCTGGCTCCGGTCGCGGGCTTTCGACACCGTCTGGTCATGGATTTGTATCCCGCAGCTGGGCGTTATGATAATGCGGAGGATCCACTACTGGCCTTGCTGGAGGATTACAATAAAGGTGATCTGGAGCGGACGCTGCCACCAGAAAGGCCTAACGATGGTAAGGGCGGGCGTGAAAGACCGCTGATTATTATGCTGGATCCGGGGCACGGCGGTGAAGACCCCGGCGCTATCGGTAAAAACCGAACCCGTGAAAAAGATGTGGTGCTGCAAATTGCCCGGCGTCTGAAAGCGCTGATTGAGCGCGAACGCAACATGAAGGTCTACATGACCCGTAATGAGGATGTGTTCATTCCGCTTAAGGTCCGGGTTGCCAAAGCACGTAAACAGCGTGCTGATTTGTTTGTCTCTATCCATGCCGATGCCTTTACTAATCGCTCAGCTCGCGGTTCTTCCGTGTTTGCGTTGTCTAAAAAAGGTGCGACCAGTTCAGCGGCGCGTTATCTGGCACAAACGCAGAATGAATCGGATTTGATAGGGGGCGTGAGTCTCAGTGGTGATCACTATTTAGACAGCACGATGTTTGATATGGTGCAAACTGCGACCATTAACGACAGCCTGAAGTTTGGTAAGGAGATCTTGCACCGGCTGGGGACCTTTAATCATCTGCATAAGAACAGCGTCGATCAGGCCGGTTTTGCGGTGCTGAAAGCGCCGGATATTCCATCCGTATTGGTGGAAACAGCATTCATCAGTAATCTGGAGGAAGAGCGTAAACTGCGGACCAGCCGTTTTCAGCAGCAAATAGCGCAATCAATTATGGATGGGATAAAGGCTTATTTCGCAGCGCAGGCGCGTTAAGCGTATGACGAAAATAGTCTGAACGACAGACATAAAAAAACACCCATCAGGGTGTCTATTTATTGGTTGCGGGGGCCGGATTTGAACCGACGACCTTCGGGTTATGAGCCCGACGAGCTACCAGGCTGCTCCACCCCGCGTCCGTCTTCTTTCTTTTGATATGATGCTGGTACATCAATTGGTTGCGGGGGCCGGATTTGAACCGACGACCTTCGGGTTATGAGCCCGACGAGCTACCAGGCTGCTCCACCCCGCGTCCGTGGATGCGCACTATACTCCGCGTTCGATTCGATGCAACCTCTTTTTTCAAATAGTTTACGTTTTTACAGATAGATGGTGAAAATCTCATCATGGTGTTTCTTTTTTAGACTGCTGAGGCCCGTTTTGTCATGATGCGTTTTATTACCTCCGTCTGTTTGCTATCGTTTTGCGTGGTTTCACACTCAAGAAAACAAGAGAGCACGGAAAATGAAAGGATGGTGGGGGAAATACGTGTTGACCGGTGTGGTCATCGCGATTCTGGCAGGTTGCCAGACCCGGCCCAGCGATCGCGGTCAACAGTATAAAGATGGGCGTCTTGATCAACCGCTGGAATGGGTAAATACGCCGAATGCCAATGGCAAGCCGGTGAATGCAGGCGATTTTTCTCAGCAGATTAGCCAGATCCAGGCCTCCTCTCCCGGCCTCTATTCCCGTAACAGTGATATTTTCCAGGCTGTCCAAAACTGGCTCCAGTCTGGTGGTGACACGCGCCAACTGACGAAATTCGGTCTCAATGCCTGGCAGATGGAAGGTGTCGACAGTTTCGGCAACGTGCAATTTACCGGTTATTACACCCCGGTGGTGCAGGCGCGTCGCTACCGTCAGGGTGAGTTCCGATTCCCGTTGTATGCCATGCCGCGTGTGCGTAAAAACGGCCGTTTACCGGACCGTGCCGCCATTTATTCCGGCGCATTGAGCAACGAACTGGCTATCGCCTGGACCAATTCGCTGATGGACAACTTCATGATGGAAGTGCAGGGCAGCGGCTATGTTGATTTTGGTGATGGTGGTCCTTTGACCTTTTTTGGTTATGCCGGCAAAAACGGCCATGCTTACCGCAGTATCGGTAAGATATTGATTGACCGAGGCGAAGTCCCCCGAGAAGAGATGTCGATGCAGGCAATTCGGCAGTGGGCCGATCGGCACTCCGAGGCGGAAGTGCGAGACCTGCTGGTGCAGAATCCTTCTTTTGTGTTCTTTAAGTCTATGGCATCAATGCCCGTGAAAGGGGCGAGCGCGGTACCGCTGGTAGCGCGAGCTTCGGTCGCGTCTGACCGTTCATTAATACCGGCGGGTACCACGTTGCTGGCGGAAGTCCCGCTGCTGGACGCACAGGGCAAGTTTACCGGTAAGTATGAGATGCGCCTGATGGTAGCGCTGGATGTGGGAGGCGCGATTAAAGGACAGCACTTCGACATCTATCAGGGGATCGGCCCGGAAGCGGGTCATGCCGCCGGGTTTTACAACCATTATGGCCGGGTGTGGGTGCTAAAAAGCGCGCAATCTCCCTCTGCCATGCCGTTGCTCAGTGCAGGTAACAACGCCGCCACTCATGTTGGCGGGTTAATGGCCAGCAATCCAAATTAACCGGTGATCCCGCCAGCGCTACGCGGTGGCGGGTGTATCAACCGATAGCTTTGACCATCGGGATGCACGGCAGTGAAAAACCGCGTGGTGACTGATAAAGACTGATCTCATCGCCTTCGAACCCTTGAGTGCGGTAAAACGGCGCGGCGTTAAGGCTGGCATCGAGCCTGATTTCCGCCAGACCCGCCGCGCGCGCCAGCGTTTCCAGATGCCGCATCATCCGTTTACCGACGCCTTGCCCCATCACGTCCGGCTCAACGAACACCGCATCTATCATTCCGGTATGAAGATTGATCATCCCTGTCCCGACAATCCGGGCGGCTATTTCTGCCAGATGAAAATGGTGGGTGACGGTGTTCTCAAATTTCTCGCTGAATTCACCGCTGGTCCACAGTTGTAGCTGTTCTGCCGTGTAATCGTGTCGGCAACCGTGCAAGATGGCGCGATTACGCAGTTCAAATGCGGCCGGTGCATCGGCCCGGCGAGCCTTACGCAGCGTGATAGTCGGTGTCTGCATTACTCGGTTCCTGCAGCGGTATCATGAGAATGCGTGTCGGCCAGTGCGGCGTGGTTCACCAGATTGGTTGGGTGACCGGCAGAAAACGCCACCACATTTTCGAAGGCGGCTTTAAAGTACAGCTCGTAGCTACCTCGTTCGACATAACCGATATGCGGTGTAGCCAGGACATTGGGCAGCGTTAGCAGCGGCTCGTTTTCTGACGTGGCTGGTTCATTGTCGAACACGTCCAGTGCCGCCTGTTTGCCCGGATGAGCACGGAGTTCATGCCAGAGCGCGCCCGGTACCACCAGCTCAGCGCGGCTGATGTTAACGAACAGCGAGTCCGGCTTCATCAGTGCGAGGTCTTCCTGAGTGACGCCGTGGCGTGTGGCCGTGTTCAAACGCAGATGTAACGACAGAATATCCGCGCTGGCGAAAAAGGATGCCTTGCTGTCGGCAGCGGTAAAACCGTGCTGGCGCGCCAGCTTCCGCGATGTATCACTGCCCCACACCAACACGGTCATCCCAAAGGCGGCAGCGTAGCGGGCGATACGCTGCCCGATTTTACCGTATCCCCAGATACCGAGCGTCAGACCGTGTAGGGTTCGACCAAGCCCCAGTGGGCCGTTTTGCTGCCAATTGCCCTGAGTCAACTGCGCATGATAGTCAGGCAGATGGCGTGATGCCGCCATAATAAGGCTCCAGCATAATTCTGCGGGCGCAATTGGTGAGCCAGTGCCTTCAGCCACCGCAACACCATGCCGGGTACACGCGCCAACGTCGAGGTGCTGGCTCACTTTACCGGTCTGGCTAACCAGTTTTAGCGAAGGGAGCAGGTTCAATAGCGCGTCGTTAATACGGGTGCGTTCGCGAATCAGCACCAGCGCGTCAACATCCTGCAGCTGGGCTGCCAACTGGGCAGTGTCGGTATACGTTTTATTCAGAATCCGGACCTGATGGCCTTGCAACAGCGAAAAGCAATTCAGTTGTCTGACGACATCCTGATAGTCATCCAGAATGGCGATGTTCATGCTAATCCTTAACCGCGTTTTATGGTGTGTTGGGGAGGCAAGTCATGATGAACTCACGCTCGTTTTGGTCGGTGACCCGAAACCCCAGTCGGTGATACAGATGGCGCGCCGGGTTATTTTTCAGCACGCTCAGCACCACCGGCTGGTGTTGCGTGGATGCCTGAGCGAGCAGCTTTTCAATCAGTTGTTTGCCAAGCCCACGGTTTTGAAAGTCCGGGTGGATTTGAATCTGCATCAGATACCAATGTTGCTCTTGTGGCATGAAACAATACTTGAACAGCCCGGCAGGTTGTCCGTCGACCTCTACGATTTGTGCGTGTTCGAATCCATAACGCACACGGCGCATCAGGCTCTCGGCGTCTGTCGCGGCACCAATATCCGTCAGGTATTTCCCCATAGTGAGCAAGCGTAGTTGTAGCAGGAAGTCGATATCGGATTCGGTAGCGGGGATCAGGTCAACATGCATGGTTTTTCTCCGGCAGCGCTGGGTTTCATGATGCATCAGTTGCTAACGTTTCAGTAGCTAACGTTAAAGTGCCATAGCTCGCCGGAGTTCGTCACCTGCCAGAGCGATAAATAGGCGTGTCGGCCTGGCTTGTGTAAACCAGCTTGTGGTAACCAGACAAGGCAAGGGCAGACGGTTAGACAACAGGGTGACCCACAGGTAAGGCTTCTGGATCGGTATACGCTGCGTAAACCGTTTGACTGGGGTATCATCGCTGCCGTTTGTGATTGAAAGAAGGTGGGCGATGAGTACGCAGTTATCCGAAAGTTATTTGCAGCGTTTTGGCGGAACGGCGCGATTGTACGGCCAGCGGGCGTTGTCGCTGTTTGCCGGAGCACATGTCTGTGTTATCGGTATCGGCGGGGTTGGCTCGTGGGCCGCTGAAGCGCTGGCTCGCACCGGTATCGGCGCGATTACTCTGATTGATATGGATGATGTGTGCGTCAGCAACACCAACCGGCAGATTCACGCCTTGCGCCAGCACACTGGGCAGTTGAAAACCGAGGTGATGGCACAGCGCATTCTGGCGATCAACCCGGAATGCAAGGTGACTTGCGTTGATGATTTCATCAGCGCGGATAACGTGGCGGAACTGCTGGATAAGCGCTTTAGCTATGTGATTGACGCGATTGATAGCGTGCGCCCTAAAGCGGCGTTGCTGGCCTGGTGCCGCCGTAACAAGATTCCGGTGGTGACGACCGGTGGGGCTGGTGGGCAGATTGATCCCACCCGTATTGAGGTTGCTGATCTGGCGAAAACCATTCAGGATCCGCTGGCGGCCAAGCTGCGCGAGCGGCTAAAGCACGATTTCAATATCGTTAAGAACAGCAAAGGTAAGCTAGGCATCGACTGTGTGTTTTCCAGTGAGCCTCTGGTCTACCCGCAGCCGGATGGTTCGGTTTGCGCCTCACGCAGCACTGCTGACGGTGTGAAACGCATGGATTGTGCATCCGGTTTTGGTGCTGCGACGATGGTGACTGCCACGTTTGGCTTTGTGGCAGTATCCCATGCGTTGAAAAAAATGATGGCGCGTGATGCCCGTCAGGCTACGGCATCCAATCAGGATTCGTGACTGGCGATCTCCTGAATGCGGTTGGCCAGTGCGGCCAGCCCGCCTGCACGCGAGGCGCTCAGTTCGGTACGCAGACCCAACGTATCGAACAGCGCCAGCGGGTCATTCTGTCGCAACGTCTGTGCCTTTTTGCCTTCCACCGCTGTCAATATGATAGCCAGCAGTCCACGTACAATGCGGCCGTCGCTGTCGCCATAGAAATGCAGTGTGCCGTCCGTCTGGCGTTGATATCCCAGCCAGACGCGGTTTTCACAGCCAGACAGCTCAATCTGTTCCTGACGGTAGGCTTCCGGCAGGGACGGCAAGGTTTTACTGAGCAGAATCAACTGGCGGTACCGCTCTTCCCAGGAGCGGCAGGCGCTAAATCGCGCTATCAATGCCGCTTCATCGATATCGGTACCAAACGGGTGATGTGTGGAGTCGGTAGTCATCAATCAATCCATCAGTAATTCAAGTGCTTTTTGGGTCGAGTGGACCAGTTTGTCCACATCCTGTTGCTGGTTGTAGGGCGCAAATGAAGCGCGCAACGTGCCCGCGACCCCGAGTGCTGCCATCAGCGGTTGGGCACAGTGGTGACCTGCCCGCAGCGCGATGCCGTCTTCTGCCAGCAATGTCACCAGATCATGGTGATGTACGCCTTCTATAGTGAAGGACAGCAGGCTGGAATTGGGAGCCCGGAAACTGCGAAAGCCGGGCAATACGCTCAGTTGTTGCTCTGCATCGCTCGCTAACGTGATGCTGTGCTTGTCTGCGGCGATACGATCCTGTTGCTGCCACCAGTCAATCGCTGCCGCCAGACCGATAACTCCGGCAATATGTGGTGTACCCGCTTCAAACCGTTGTGGGATCGATTGAGGCGTAAAACCGTCAAACGATACCGTCGTCATCATTTTTCCCCCTCCTTGCCAGGGCGGCATGCTTTCCAGCAGGTCGGGTTTGCCGTACAGCACGCCGATACCGGTCGGGCCATACAGTTTGTGACCAGAGAAGGCATAAAAGTCGGCATCTAACGCCGAGATATCCGTTTGCCCATGCACAATACCTTGCGCGCCATCGACCATCACCACGGCACCGGCTTGATGTGCCAGTGTAATCGCGAGTCGCAGGTCCGGCATTCCGCCTGTCACATTCGACATTTGGCTAATCGCCAGCAGGCGAGTTCGGGTCGTGAGCAACGAGGGGAGCAGATGAAGGTTGGGTTGATGGTCTGTGCCAATCGGCAGTTTTACCACACGCGCCCCTGTTTGCTGCGCCACCATCAGCCACGGGATCAGGTTCGCATGGTGCTCGGATTCACAGACCAGGATTTCATCACCGGGCTGCAAGCGGGGGCGGGCATAACATTGCGCCACCAGGTTGATGGCTCCCGTTGTCCCTTTCGTCCAGACAATGCTGCGCGCCTGCTGGGCACAAATGAAGTTCGCGACTTTTTCGCGCGCCAGTTCAAACGATGCCGATAACTGGCGGGCAGCACGGTGCTGGCTGCGGTGCACATTACCTGTTTCACCGGCGTAACACTGCTCAATCGCAGTGATGACGACGTCAGGTTTCAGCGCTGTGGCGGCGCTATCGAGATAGACGCCTGGCTGACGAAGTGCAGGAAAGTGCTGGCGAAAAGATGGGGCGTTGAACGGTTTCATGTCGATCCTCTGTTGAACGACAGATCCTGTCCCATTTTTGTGGCTGAAACAAGTTTAGGACGATCCTGAACGAAAACTGTGCGCATCTTGCTACCCTTAATCTTGCTGGTTTTAGCGTTTAATAACGAAAAATGCCTTGATTTAGGCATTAAAAATCATCAGGAGTTAATTATGAAGAATAAGATTGTTGTTACTGTTGCGCTGGGTGTGGTGTTGTCGTTGTCAGCCTGTTCCAGCAACTATGTGTTGGAAACCTCTGATGGGCGGACTATCGTTGCTAATGGTAAACCCAAGGTGGACGATGAAACGGGCCTGATTAGTTACACCGACGCCTACGGTCATCATCAACAAATTAACCGTAATGACCTGAAATCAATGACGGAAGCGAAGTGACGGATAACGTTAGAGTCGACAATACAGACGAAAAAAAAGCACCGCAAAAATGCGGTGCTATGCAAAAATCACTTAGACAGACAGGGTAAATGTACAGGAAATGATAAGGTAGCATCGCTACCACGTCTGAAATGCAGACAGTAAATAAATAGCAAACACAACATCACAACCACAAGCCAAAAACACATCAGCTAGCTGGTGCGCTTTTCGTTCCGGCTCAGGGAAGTGGCGCTACTATAGGTATTTGCTGGTACATCCTCAACGGACAATTTATAATGCATCGGATTACAAAAACTAATGGCAAATCGCGGTGCGACTCCCGGGATAAGCCGCTTATGAAGAATCCGGTTTATGTCGAAACGATTGCCGCCTCTCAATGCCCTACGTGTCTTTGATGCTGCTGCCCGCCACCTGAGCTTTACCCGTGCGGCCGAAGAGTTATTTGTTACCCAGGCTGCCGTCAGCCATCAGATCAAATCGCTGGAGGATTTTCTCGGCCTGAAATTGTTTCGCCGTCGTAACCGTTCTTTGTTGCTGACGGAGGAAGGGCAGAGCTATTTTCTGGATATCAAGGAAATCTTTTCCGCGCTCAATGAGGCAACCCGTAAATTGCAGGCACGCAGTGCTAAAGGTGCGCTTACCGTCAGCCTGCTGCCCAGTTTTGCCATCCATTGGCTGGTTCCCCGTTTATCGAGTTTTAATACCGATTACCCCGGTATTGATGTGCGAATTCAGGCTGTTGATCGTGAAGAAGAGCGGTTGTCTGACGATGTGGATGTGGCGATTTTTTACGGTCGGGGTAACTGGCCGGGGCTGCGGGTGGAAAAGCTCTACGCTGAGTATCTGCTACCGGTTTGTGCGCCGCAGTTACTGGCAGGAGAGCATCCGCTGAAAACGCCGGCTGATTTGGCATGGCATACGCTGTTGCATGATGCCTCACGGCGTGACTGGCTGGCTTACACCCGCCAGCTAGGTATCGCACAAATTAATGTGCAGCAGGGGCCGATTTTTAGTCATAGTGCGATGGTGTTGCAGGCGGCGATCCACGGGCAAGGGGTGGCGCTGGCTAACAATGTGATGGCGCAGACGGAAATTGAGGCTGGCAGATTGGTGTGCCCGTTTAACGACGTGCTGGTCAGTAAGAATGCGTTTTATCTGGTTTGTCATGACAGTCAGGCGGAACTGGGTAAAATAGCCGCCTTTCGTCAGTGGATCCTGGCGCGGGCGGCCAGCGAACAGGAAAAATTCCGTTTCCGCTACGATAACACGGCGCGTTGATCGACCGTTTTCGTTGCACATTCCGTTTACACTGAACCCACCGGGTTCAGTCCCTATTTTTTGATAATGGATACACTCGAACGATGAACAGCCGTTTTATGTTGATATTTGCTGCCGTCAGTGGGTTTGTCTACGTGGCATTGGGCGCATTTGGCGCACATGTACTGAGCAAGTCGCTGGGCGAAGCTGAAATGTCCTGGTTACATACCGGGCTCCAGTATCAGGCGTTTCATACGCTGGCGATTCTGGTGTTGTCGGTGATGATGCATCAACGGGCGAATGTCTGGTTTTACTGGAGCGCGGCGTTTCTGGCGTTAGGTACGCTGCTGTTTAGCGGCAGTCTGTATTGCCTGGCCTTGTCGCAGCTCAAACTGTGGGTATTTGTCACCCCGGTAGGGGGCTTCTGCTTCCTGACGGGCTGGCTGTTACTGTTAATTGGAGCCTTACGCTTAAAGAAAAAGGCTGAGTAGCATGAATAAAGTGATTTTGTATTGCCGCCCTGGGTTTGAGAAAGAATGTGCGGCGGAAATTACCGACAAAGCAGCGCGTCATAATGTTTATGGCTTTGTACGGGTAAAAGACAACAGCGGTTATGTGGTGTTTGAGTGCTATCAGCATGAAGATGCCGATCGACTGATTAAAGAATTACCGTTCCAGGAATTGGTGTTTGCTCGTCAGATGATGGTTTGTGGCGAGTTACTACGTGACTTACCACCGGAAGATCGCATCACGCCGATAGTGGGTATGCTGACTGGGGCGCTGGAGCGTGCCGGTGAGTTGCGGGTTGAAGTACCGGATACGAACGAAAGCAAGGAACTGATGAAGTTCTGCCGTAAGTTCACGGTGCCGCTACGCGCTGCACTACGGGAAAACCGCATTCTGCTGGCGCAGGAGAAAGCCAGCCGCCCGGTGATTCATGTGTTGTTTATCGCTCCCGGTTGCTGCTATGTCGGCTATTCCTACAGCAATAACAATTCGCCGTTCTATATGGGCATCCCCCGGCTGAAATTCCCTGCGGACGCCCCCAGCCGTTCGACGCTGAAACTGGAAGAGGCCTTTCATGTTTTTGTACCGGCTGACGAGTGGGATGAACGCCTCGCCAGTGGTATGTTCGCGGTGGATTTAGGTGCCTGCCCAGGGGGCTGGACTTATCAGCTGGTTAAACGCAGTATGATGGTGCATGCCGTCGATAACGGTATGATGGCGCCGAGCCTGATGGATACCGGGCAAGTTATCCATCATCAGGCTGACGGTTTTCGTTTTGAGCCACCACGCAACAATATCTACTGGCTGGTGTGCGATATGGTAGAAAAACCGGCCAAAGTCACCAGCCGTATGGCGGACTGGCTGGTTAATGGCTGGTGTCGTGAAGTGATCTTCAATCTCAAGCTGCCGATGAAAAAGCGTTATGAGGAAGTGACCCAGAATCTGGCCTTGTTGGCGCAGCGGCTGGAAGAGAACGGCATTAACTTCGAGATTCACGCCAAGCACCTCTACCATGATCGTGAAGAGGTGACTGTCCACGCACGACGTATTTGGGGTGCGATTCCCGGTCGTCGCGACGAGCGCTAAGTGTGTGACTGGGCTGCCGTTGGCCGCAAGACGCATATCATTACGCCAACGACAGCCTGACTTTATGTCTCTAACCCCACATGCCTAACCCCACGCCTAACCCGATACGGGCAGACGCAATTGTTGCAGGTTGCCGTTCAGTACCAGATCGGTTCTGAGTGTCGCAACCTGACGGCAACGGTAAGCCATCTCTTGGTGTGATTCGAGCTTGCGACGCCATTTCTCCGGTATCTGTTCTAACTGCTGGTACAACGCTTCCAGCGAGCCAGCTTGTTGCAGCAACTGTGCGGCCGTTTTGGGCCCAATACCGCTGACACCGGGTATTTTGCTGCTACTAATACCCGCCAGCCCCCAGTAGTCCGGTAGCTGCTCTGGTTGCACACCAAACTCCTGTTGGATGAACGGGACATCCAGCCAACGCTTTTGAAAATAATCGCGAATGCGCAGGGTAGGGGCCAGTAACTGGCAGTAGCCTTTGTCGGTTGACACGATGGTGGCCTGGTGCCCTTGGGCGGTGACTTTGCTGGCAAGCGTAGCGGCCAGATCGTCCGCTTCATTGCCTGGCGAGTGCCAGCTCGCGACCCCGAGCGCCAAAAAGGCCTCTCTTATCTGCGGCAATTCATTCGACAAATTTTCCGGCATAGGTGCGCGACCGGCCTTGTACTCCGGTAGCAACTGGTGGCGCCAGCTCTGGTCACGATGTTCGTCGTCAAAAACGGCAACGGCGTGGGTGGGTCGACTGTGCTGGAGCAACTGATTCAACGCATGCTGACAAGCGGTCAGACAAGGCGAGCCCTGTACCGCATGAATGCGTCTTATCAGGTTGAGCGCATCGACAATTAATAGGTGTACGGCCATAAGTGGTGATCATGTGAGTGGTCGCCACCGGCTAATGCCGGTGGCTGACTGATGGTCAGGAACAGATTTCATAGCATGGCACATAGGCGCTGCCGGGCAGCTTCATGCGCTGCTGGGAGACAAAGTCCTGCAACAGCCGGTCCATGTTTTTCATGATGTCGGCGTTACCGTGCAGTTTGTAAGGGCCGAACTCTTCGATCAGGCGGATACCTGCGTCTTTGACGTTACCGGCCACGATACCGGAAAAAGCCCGGCGCAACGTCGCAGCCAGCTGTTCGGCAGGCTGGTCGGGATGCAGGTTGAGGTTCGCCATGTTCTCATGCGTCGGCTCAAACGGCAGTTGCAGGTCTGGCGCGATACGCAGCGACCAGTTGAAGCTGTAAGCATCGCCGGTGTGGCGTCGGTGCTCTTTCACCTGCGGCATGGTTTTCTTCATTTGTCGGGCGACTTCGGCCGCATCGTTAATGATGATGGAATAATAGCGGCGAGCCTGACGCCCCAAGGTACTGACAATGAATTCATCAAGCACCCGGAAGTAGTCGGCGCTTTCCCGCGGGCCGGTAAGAATAATCGGCAGCACCTGTTCGCTATTGCACGGGTCCATCATGATCCCCAGCAAATACAGGAACTCTTCCGCCGTACCCACCCCGCCGGGGAAAATCACGATGCCATGACCGATGCGCACAAAGGCTTCCAGGCGCTTTTCAATATCCGGCATGATAATCAGTTCGTTCACCAGCGGGTTAGGGGGCTCAGCCGCGATGATGGAAGGTTCGGTCATCCCGATAAAACGCCCATCCCGGTAGCGCTGCTGGGCATGGCCTACAGCGGCACCTTTCATTGGCGCTTCCATCGCGCCCGGACCGCAACCGGTACAAATGTTCAGTTCGCGTAAACCCAGTTGACTGCCGACTTTACGGGCATACAGGTATTCGTTTTCATTGATGGAATGACCACCCCAGCATACAACCAGGTTCGGCTCTTCGCCGACGTGCAGGGCTCTGGCGTTACGCAGAATAGAAAACACCAGATTGGTAATGTGGGTGGAATCTTCAAGATCCAGATTTTGATAACGGCCCGCATTCGCTATCTGGCCGCTCACAAACAGGATGTCGCGCAACACGGCGAACAGGTTGGCTTGCAGCGAGCGGATAATTTGCCCATCAACAAACGCCTCTTCGGGGGGGTTGACCAACTCCAGTTTGACGCCACGCTCACGGCGCAGCACGTTGATGTCGAAATCCTCGTAGCGGGAGAGCAACTCCTTGCTGTTGTCCGTTTGACTGCCAGAATTCAGTACAGCGAGGGAACAGTTGCGGAATAACCGGTAAAGATCGCTGCTGGCGGTGCTTTTCAGCATGTCGACTTCCAACTGCGACAATAAATCCATGGACCCTAACGGGCTGATGTGTGTGATCATACTACTCCCTGAAACGCAGTGTGCGGCTACAGTTGTTCAAGACATTGTTGTCGTTCATTGATAAATCCATACACTCATAAAACCATACAGTTATCAGACTTATGTATTGAGACAATACCGGGTTGATGCAATATCGTGCAGATACAACACGATGCCGAAACGAGATAACCGGGATACAAACGCGGGTTCAATGTGTTTGTGTGGCATGTTTCTCTGATACCTCACCTTAACGTGTCGCATAGTCTTTTGCCAAGGTATGCTCGTGCTTCAACAGTAAAGTTGCGCGGCGTTACGCACTTTGATGCGTATTCTGTCGACGTCGGGCAGCATAATCAGGATAAAATGCGTGTCAGTAGCAGTTAACCGGTACAGAGTGAGAGGCAAGATGGAGCAGCAGGTATCACAGGCGCTGAGCGTATTCACCCGGCATTATGTCGAGCTATGGCAACGAGAAACCGGGCACCCACCGGCGAGCGATGAGCTGTACGGCGTGGCTTCACCCTGTATTGTCGCAACATTGGAAAACCAGGTGCACTGGTTGCCACAGACGTCGGCCACCCCTATGCAACTGGATGGCGTTGAGAAGGCGCTGGAGATTCAGTTACACCCGGATATTCATGCTTTTTACACCAGCCAATTTGCCGGTGATATGACGGCACGTTTTGAGACGCTGGATTTCACGCTGCTTCAGGCCTGGAGCGAGGATGATGTCATTCGTCTGCAGGAGAATCTGATTGGTCATCTTTTGACACAAAAACGACTAAAATTGTCACCTACATTATTTTTGGGGACAACGGATGCTGAAATGTCGCTAATCTCTTTATGTAACCTGAGTGGCGAAGTGGTGTTGGAAGAATTTGGTACACGTCAGCGTCGGGTGTTGTCACCCAATCTAACTGATTTCCTGTATAAGCTGTTGCCATTGATTCCATAATGCTGAATCGCGTTTCGCTTTTCGGCGTGTGAGAGATCTCTTACATTGTGTGTAAGCGATCTCTTATCTTTAATCTTAAACTAAGATTTCCATTCGATTTTTGTATTATTAATTAATGAATTAATGGCAATCGCCATCAAGGCGCACTTTTTGTATGGCTATTGTGGCATTTGGGTGGCTTGCTGATTCGCTTTAATTAATACATCTTATTATTCAGTTTCGTAACACGGTAACAGGTTATGTCGACCATGCCAGGAGGGCAGGACGCGTAAACGTTGTTACAGCCAGACTCTTTTTTCAGGATGAAATAAGGGACACCTCCAGGATGGAGAATGAGAGCCGGCCTGGGAATGCCGGTGGGGCAGGAGCCTAAAGGAATGGGATCACGGATGATTGTGAAGGAGCGAACGTCACGGATGAAAGAGGGATCGCCAGCAAGGATTGTGGGTTAGGACGACCATAAAGGACAAGTTTTCAAGGACGAGCAGGGAAGCAACAAGGTAGCGGGATTGCTGCAAACGAACCAGAGGGAACCGAGAAATCGGTTCCCTCTTTTCGTTGTGGGTTTATCGCTCTTTTATTATCTCGCTTGCCGTGGTTGTGCCGATGTCGGGGATCGGAGTGCCAGAATACCGTAACGATGCTATGCTTTGCCACCCTGTTATTGTGCCTGATGAGACCCCGGCCCATGAGTGTAGAGATTCAGATTCGACAATCGCTGTTTGCTATTGAGCGTGCGCTGAAAGCGAGCCCGCTATGGCAGTCTTCTGCGCCTGACGAAACCGCATTTGCCAGCCAGGAGCCGTTCTGTATCGATACGATGGCGGCGGAGCAGTGGCTGCAATGGGTTTTTTTACCGCGTATGCATGCATTGCTGGATGGTAACGCGCCGTTGCCAACGCGGCTCGCGATTCTGCCTTATTTCGAGGTGGCGTTCGATGGCCGCTCGGCGGAAGTGGGTGAGTTGCTGACGCAACTGCGTGTGCTTGACGCTTTGTTTGAGGAATAAGGATGCTGGAGATTGTTTATCAGGATGAGCATCTGATAGCGGTAAATAAACCATCAGGTTGGCTGGTGCATCGCAGTTGGCTGGATCGCAAAGAAAAAGTGGTAGTGATGCAAACGGTGCGCGACCAGATTGGTCAGCATGTGTTTACCGTACACCGCCTCGATCGGCCAACCTCCGGCGTATTGTTAATGGCGTTATCGTCGGATGTGGCGCGCCTGTTGGCGCAGCAGTTTGAGCAACATCAGATGGAGAAAATGTATCACGCGGTGGTACGTGGCTACGTGATGGAAGATGGCGTCATTGATTATGCTTTGACGGAGGAGCTGGACCGCATCGCTGATAAATTCGCCGACCCAGATAAAGCGCCACAGCCTGCCGTCAGCCATTATCGGGTGCTGGCTCATGCTGAATTGCCTGTGGCTATTGGGCGTTACGACACGGCTCGTTACAGCCTGCTGGAGTTAACGCCTAAAACCGGTCGTAAGCATCAGTTGAGGCGACATATGGCGCATTTGCGTCATCCCATCATTGGGGATACGACTCACGGTGATTTGCGTCAGAATCGTGGCATGGCGTCGCACTTTGGCTGTGCCCGCTTGATGCTGCATGCCAGCCAATTATCGCTCATCCATCCGGTTACCAACGCGCCGCTGGTTATCACGGCGCGCTGGGATGAGGCATGGCAAGGCGTCATGACGCAGTTTGGCTGGCAAGGCCATCTCCCTGATGTTGAAAGGGTTGAGTTTCCGTTGGCGTCGGGTCAGGATAGCAACCTGACGTCAGCGTAAAAAAGGAGAGTCAGCGTCATGGCGCAAGTAGGTATTTTTGTTGGCACCGTATACGGTAATGCGTTGCTGGTTGCGGAAGAAGCGGAAGGCATTCTCAAAGCTCATGGACATGAGGTGAAAATTTTCGAGGATGCTTCAGTGGATGACTGGCTGGCTTACAGTCAGCAAACGGTACTGGTTGTGACCTCTACCACCGGACAAGGGGACTTGCCTGAGTCTATCCTGCCGTTGTACGAGGCGCTGCGCGAAAAAGTGGGTTATCAGCCAGACCTGCATTATGGGCTGATTGCGTTGGGCGATAGCAGCTACGATACCTTCTGTGGTGGTGGACATCAGTTTGATGCCCTGTTACAGGAGATGGGTGCAAAACGTGTCGGCGAGTTGTTGGAGATTGACGCGGCTGAGCATCCGGAGCCGGAAGTGGTTTCCTGCCCATGGGTAGAGTCCTGGGCGGCGATGTTGACGGCGTAATGGCTGTCTGTATTCAGATTGTGAAAACGGGGCCTGATGGCCCCGCTTCTTGTATGGCTGGCGTGTGGTTGTTGTATCACCAACCGCGTTGGTGATACCCGCAAGCTTAACGTTGAGTCAGTTTTTCCAGATCGGCTTCGATTTCGCTGATCTTATTGGTGACCACGCTTTCCAGATGGCGCAGGTCAGACAGAATCTTGCGTTTCAAGTCCACTTCAGCCTGATCACGCTGGCAAATCTGATCGAGTTCATCCACGACATAACGCAGATTGGGGCTGATCTCGTTGATTTCTTTGTAACCCTGTCCGGCATTGTCTGCCACGATGGTTTTACGCTGGCGTGGATACTTGAATTTGACGCTTTTAGCGAAGAATTCCCCTTTATCCTTGCGAAAGTAAATTTTCAGAATATCGTTGTTGGCCTCCTGACGGAGACTGTACCTATCGATATCTTCCGGGTTGGAAATCCCAAGACTTTTCAGATTGTCGTACATAACACCACCTTTCTTGTTTTACGTCGGCCTGAAAAACTGTGCCAGTACTGTTGGTCGTGACGGCGAGATGCCGTAAAAAAATGGCGGGTTGTTACCCGCCATTCAGTTTAGTCGATAGTGGTATTAGTCGATAGTGCGCAATAACTCATTAATGCCCACTTTACCGCGGGTTTTCGCGTCCACTTTTTTCACGATCACGGCACAATACAGGCTATAGCTACCGTCTTTGGATGGCAGGTTGCCGGAAACGACCACTGAGCCTGCCGGTACACGGCCGTAATGCACTTCGCCGGTTTCACGATCATAAATCTTGGTGCTCTGGCCGATGAAGACACCCATCGAAATGACTGAGCCTTCTTCAACGATCACGCCTTCAACGACTTCAGAACGTGCACCGATGAAGCAGTTATCTTCAATGATAGTCGGGTTGGCCTGCAGCGGCTCGAGTACGCCACCGATACCCACACCGCCGGACAGGTGCACATTTTTACCAATCTGGGCGCAGGAGCCGACAGTTGCCCAGGTGTCCACCATCGTGCCTTCGTCAACGTAGGCACCGATATTGACGTAAGAAGGCATCAGCACGGTATTACGGGCGATAAATGCCCCCTGGCGCACGCTGGCCGGAGGGACGACACGGAACCCTTCACGCTGGAAGCGCGCTTCGTCGTAACCGGCGAATTTCATGGGCACCTTATCGTAGTAGCGGGTTTCCGCGCCTTCCATCAGGTGGTTGTCATTGATGCGAAAAGAGAGCAGCACCGCTTTCTTCAGCCATTGGTGCGTTACCCACTGACCGTTGATTTTCTCAGCCACACGCAGCACACCGCTGTCCAACTGGCTGATAACCTGATTCACCGCTTCGCGCGTCACCGCGTCCACACTGGCCGGGGTGATCTCTGCGCGACGCTCAAATGCGGTCTCGATGATGTTCTGTAATTGCTGCATCCTGTTTCTCTTTCGTGATTAATCAAACCAGGCCGCGTGCCACCAATACCAAATGGCGGAACGCAGCTTAATATTTAAGAAGCTACTTTATCGTTTGGGTCGAGGGCTTCTGTCAACCGTTGTTGCAATTTAAGCCGCAATTCGGGGCTTAATGCCCGCCTTTCGCTATCAGCCAGAATAAACAGGTCTTCGACCCGTTCGCCGATGGTGGAAATGCGCGCGCCGTGCAGCGACAAGTTGAGGTCGGCAAATACTTCGCCTACCCGAGCCAACAAACCGGGCTGATCGAGAGCAATCAGCTCCATATAGCTGCGCCTGTCGGTATGGGTTGGCAGGAAGCTGACTTCCGTTGGTACGCTGAAGTGGCGCAAGCGGGAAGAGGGTCGCCGCACCCTGGGATGCTGGTAATCCCGCTGGGTCAGGGCCTGCTCGATGGCATGGCGAATCATATCGTGCCTGTCCGGTGCCAGCGGGCTGCCGTCCGGCTCCAGTACGATAAACGTGTCCATCGCCATACCGTCACGACTGGTGAAGATTTGGGCGTCGTGTACGCTGAGATTCCGGCGGTCCAGCTCGCCTGCGACCGCTGCAAACAAGTAGGGGCGATCCGGGCTCCAGATGAAAATTTCGGTACCGCCACGGCTGGCCCGATGGCTAATTAAGACCATCGGCTTACTGGTATCATGCTCCAGTAAATGGCGGGCATGCCAGGCCAGTTGATTGGGCGAGTGACGCAGGAAATAGTCTGCACGGCAGCGACTCCAGATATGGTAGAGCGCTTCTTCGTCGATATTGTCCATACGCAGCAACGCCAGCGCCTGCAAACGGTGGTGACGCACCCGTTCGCGCAAGTCTGGCGAGTTCTGCATGCCGCGGCGCAACTGTTTTTCGGTGGCGAAATACAGCTCGCGCAACAGGCTTTGTTTCCAGCTGTTCCACAGCGTTTCGTTGGTGGCACAGATATCGGCCACGGTCAGGTTCAGCAGGTAACGCAACCGGGTTTCACTTTGTACCTGTTCGGCAAATTGCTGAATGACTGCGGGGTCTTGAATATCGCGTCGCTGGGCGGTGACGGACATCAACAGGTGACAGCGTACCAGCCAGGCTACCAACTGCGCTTCTCGTGAGTTCAGCCCATGCTGTGCGGCGAACTCCAGCGCGTCTTTGGCTCCCAGTTCCGAGTGATCGCCACCACGTCCTTTGGCAATATCGTGGAATAGTGCTGCCAGCAGTAATAATTCCGGTTGCGGCAAGCGCGGATACAGCTCTACGCACAGTGGGTGGGATGCGCGGGTCGCCTCTTCGGTAAAACTCTCCAGTTTCAGCAATACCCGAATGGTATGTTCATCCACGGTGTAAGCGTGGAACAGGTCAAACTGCATTTGCCCGACAATGTTGCCCCACAATGGCATATAGGCCCACAGGACGCTGTGGGTATGCATCGGCAACAGTGCGCGGCTGACGGCGCGCGGGTGGCGCAGAATGTTCATGAACAGGCTACGGGCTTCCGGTATGGTGCACAGTGGCTGGCTCAGGTGACGACGCGCATGGCGTAAATGCCGCAGCGTGGTTGAGTAAATCCCGGTGATTTCCTGATTGCGCACCATCAGGTGGAACATGCGGATAATCGCTTCGGGCTTGCGCTCAAACAGCGTTTCATCACGTAAGTCG
This sequence comes from Dickeya oryzae, assembly GCF_020406815.2. Taxonomy (NCBI): domain Bacteria; kingdom Pseudomonadati; phylum Pseudomonadota; class Gammaproteobacteria; order Enterobacterales; family Pectobacteriaceae; genus Dickeya; species Dickeya oryzae. The sequence continues at coordinate 3,581,701 of NZ_CP162670.1, read as the reverse complement.
ATAAGCTGACCACGTAACTGAAAATCTTCATCCAACTGGCGAGGTTTTTCGCTGGTATCCAGCGCCAGTATGGCTTCATCAAACAGCTGCAGCAGCATCTGATTGAGTTCACCGACCCGGCGCGTCATACGGTAGAAATCCTTCATCATTCGTTCAACCGGCGCGTTGCCTTCGCCTTGATATTGCAGCAGTTGTGCCACATTGAGCTGCCTGTCGAACAACAAGCGGTTATCGTAACGCGGCAGGATCAGATGCAAAGCAAAACGAATACGCCAGAGAAAACTCTGGCACTCGTTGAGCTCGTTACGCTCAGCTTCCGTCAGGAACCCGAATCCCACCATTTCGTTAAGCGATGTCGCGCCAAAGTGGCGACGAGCGACCCAGAGCAGGGTGTGAATATCTCGCAATCCGCCTGGGCTGCTTTTGATATCCGGTTCAAGGTTGTAGCTGGTACTGTGGTAGCGCTGATGGCGTTCGCGTTGTTCTGCAATTTTGGCGGCGAAGAAGGTTTCTGATGGCCAGAACGCATCGCTGAAAATGTGCTTTTGCAGCATGAGGAATAGCGCCACGTCACCGCAAATCATACGGGATTCAATCAGGTTGGTGGCGACGGAAATATCCGCCCGTCCTTCTTCCAGACATTCATCCAGCGTACGCACACTGTGCCCGACTTCCAGCCGCAAGTCCCACAGCAGGGTGATAAACGTCCCGACTGCCTGCGACTGCGCATCGGTGAGCTTGTGCTGACTTAACACCAGCAGGTCAATATCCGACAGCGGGTGCAATTCCCCGCGCCCGTAGCCGCCTACCGCGACCAGTGCGGTTTGTGACGTACTTTCAAACCCATAGAACCGCCACAGCCGCTGCATCAGGTGATCGATAAATAGCGTGCGGGCGTCAATCAGGGCTTCCGCACTCACACCCGCTTTGAATTCTTCCGCCAGCCAGCTCTGAAACTGTTCCAGATGGGTTTTCAGCGTCTGACATTTCAGCATGTCGTCCGTAAAGGTTAGCGGTGAAGCGGGAATGGGGTGAGCCGTGAAGGGCGCAGAGCCGGTGATATCATGCGGGGAATTGTTGTCGATCATGTTGCGCCACCATAAACAAAAAAAAGCCGGCGTTAGCCGGCTTATGCTCAATTATTCCTGATGCGTGATGATGTTGGGGATGGTGTCATCCTTACGCAACGTCATTATTTCGCAGCCGTTTTCAGTCACCACAATAGTATGCTCGTATTGCGCCGACAAGCTACGATCCTTGGTTTTTACCGTCCAGCCATCTTTCATGGTCCGAATGCGGTAATCACCGGCGTTAACCATGGGTTCTACGGTGAACACCATACCCGGTTGTAACACGACGCCGCCGTCGTCAGCATCATAATGCAGTACCTGCGGTTCTTCATGGAAACCACGGCCGATACCATGACCACAGTACTCGCGCACCACAGAGAAATCCTGCGCTTCGACGTATTTCTGGATTTCGCGGCCCAGAGTGCGTAACCGGATACCCGGTTTTATCATCCGCAGCGCCAGATACAGGCTCTCCTGCGTTACTTTGCACAGGCGTTCCCCCAGAATCGTCGGTTTGCCGACGATGAACATTTTGGAGGTATCGCCGTGAAAATCGTCTTTGATCACCGTAACGTCAATGTTGACGATATCGCCGTCCTTGAGGGTTTTGTCATCACTCGGAATACCGTGACACACCACTTCATTGACAGAAATGCAGACGGACTTAGGAAAGCCGTGATAACCGAGGCAGGCGGAAATTGCATTTTGCTTGTTGGTGATGTGGTCGTGGCAAATGCGGTCCAGTTCACCGGTGCTCACGCCGGGCACCACATAGGGCTCGATCATCTCCAGCACTTCCGCCGCCAGGCGGCCAGCCACACGCATTTTTTCGATGTCTTCAGAGGTCTTTATTGAGATTGCCATTGAATTCAGTCCGCAGGTATCGTCATTTCGACGAAAGAGGGTCAGTAAATAGTGATTTATGGTATCAGCCCAGCCTGACACTGCCAAATCATCATTCCTTCATGGGACTGTCATCGCAGGCAGGATGTGTGGCGGTAGAATGCAACAAAAGTTGGTGTCCGGGGGCGGTTTATGGTATAAAGCGCGCCGGTGTTCCGGCTGGAGTTTCAGGTGACTGAGTTCCTGTCGGTTCAAACTGAACTCACTATGTGTATAACACACACGTGTCGACACATTCACCGGGGTGCCTGTAATGGTTTTCCATTCTGGTCGGTGTAATGGGACACGTGGAGGCATAACCCCATACTTAATCTATAGAGGTAATCATGGCAACTGTTTCCATGCGCGACATGCTCAAGGCTGGCGTACACTTTGGTCACCAGAAACGTTACTGGAACCCGAAAATGAAGCCGTTCATCTTCGGTGCTCGTAACAAAGTTCACATCATCAACCTTGAGAAAACAGTACCGATGTTCAACGAAGCCCTGGCTGAGCTGAGCAAAATTTCTTCCCGTAAAGGCAAGATTCTGTTTGTTGGTACTAAGCGCGCAGCAAGCGAAGCGGTAAAAGAAGCTGCTATCAACTGCGACCAGTTCTTTGTGAACCATCGCTGGTTGGGCGGTATGCTGACTAACTGGAAAACCGTTCGTCAGTCCATCAAGCGTTTGAAAGATCTGGAAACTCAGGCTCAGGACGGCACGTTCGACAAGCTGACCAAAAAAGAAGCGCTGCTGCGCACCCGTGAACTGGACAAGCTGGAAAACAGCCTGGGCGGTATCAAAGACATGGGCGGTCTGCCTGACGCGCTGTTCGTTATCGACGCCGATCACGAACATATTGCTATCAAAGAAGCAAACAACTTGGGTATCCCGGTATTTGCAATCGTTGATACCAACTCCGATCCGGATGGCGTTGATTACATCATCCCTGGTAACGACGACGCCATTCGTGCAGTAAGCCTGTACCTGAATGCTGTTGCTGCTGCTGTCCGTGAAGGCCGTTCTCAGGATCTGGCTGCTCAGGCAGAAGAGAGCTTCGTCGAAGCTGAATAATAAGGCCAGCTCTGTTGAGCCCTTATTAACCAGGTATTGACATATGTTGGTTAGGGGGCCTTGTCGGGCCCCCTTTTTACTTATCTCTTACTTATCTCCGCCACGAGATAACCGAGGAAAAGATAATGGCTGAAATTACCGCTGCCCTGGTAAAAGAACTGCGCGAACGTACCGGCGCAGGCATGATGGAATGTAAAAAAGCTCTGGTTGAAGCCAATGGCGACATCGAGCTGGCAATCGACAACATGCGTAAATCTGGCCAGGCTAAAGCTGCAAAAAAAGCGGGTCGTGTTGCCGCTGAAGGTGTGATCCTGACCAAGATTGCCGCTGACGGCAAATACGGCATCATCGTTGAGCTGAACTGCGAAACTGACTTCGTAGCAAAAGACGCTGGCTTCAAAGCGTTTGGCGAAGAAGTGGCTACCGCTGCACTGAACGAGCGCATCACTGACGTTGACGTTCTGAAAGCGAAATTCGAAGAACAGCGTACCGCGCTGGTAGCGAAAATCGGCGAAAACATCAACATCCGTCGTATCGCTGTGCAGACTGGCGACGCGCTGGGTTCTTATATGCACGGTGCTCGCATCGGCGTTATGGTTGCTGCTACCGGTGCTGACGACGAGCTGATCAAGCACATCGCTATGCACATTGCTGCCAGCAAACCGGAATACGTCAACGCTGAAGATGTACCGGCTGACGTGGTTGCTCGCGAGCATCAGATCCAGTTGGATATCGCCATGCAGTCCGGCAAGCCGCGCGAAATCGCTGAGAAAATGGTTGAAGGCCGTATGCGTAAATTCACCGGCGAGATTTCTCTGACCGGTCAGAACTTCGTGATGGACCCGAACAAAACTGTTGGTCAATTGCTGAAAGAGCACAATGCTTCTGTGAGCAACTTCATCCGTTACGAAGTGGGTGAAGGTATCGAGAAAGCTGAAGTTGACTTTGCTGCTGAAGTCGCAGCAATGAGCAAACAGTCTTAATAAAAAGGGAGCCGCCAGTTGGCGGTTCCTTTTTATCCAGCCAAGCTATTCGCGATACCCGTAATTCGTGATACAAGCAATTTCATGGCATCTGGCCCCTTATCAATGGTGCGCCGGGTGTGGCAGTAATAACCCCCAGTACGATGACAGCCTGTTAGGACAAGAACACCATGGCAACCAACGCAAAACCCGTATATCAACGTATCCTGCTGAAGCTGAGTGGCGAAGCGCTGCAGGGAGCTGAAGGTTTCGGTATCGATGCGAGCATTCTCGATCGCATGGCCCAGGAAATAAAAGAGTTGGTTGAATTGGGCATTCAGGTCGGTGTAGTCATCGGTGGTGGTAACCTGTTCCGCGGCGCGGGTTTGGCCAAAGCAGGCATGAACCGCGTGGTGGGCGATCATATGGGGATGTTGGCAACCGTGATGAACGGTTTAGCGATGCGTGATTCGCTGCATCGTGCTTATGTCAACGCCCGTCTGATGTCGGCCATTCCGCTTAATGGCGTGTGCGACAATTACAGCTGGGCTGAAGCTATCAGTCTGCTGCGTAACAACCGTGTGGTGATTTTTTCTGCCGGTACCGGCAACCCCTTCTTTACCACCGACTCAGCGGCTTGCCTGCGTGGCATTGAAATCGAAGCCGACGTGGTATTGAAAGCCACCAAAGTAGACGGCGTTTTCTCGGCTGATCCGGTTAAAGATCCTAATGCAACGCTCTACGAATCACTGAATTATCAGGAAGTCCTGGAGCGTGAGCTCAAAGTCATGGATCTGGCCGCCTTTACGCTGGCTCGCGACCATAATCTGCCAATCCGTGTGTTCAATATGAACAAGCCAGGGGCGCTGCGTCGTGTCGTGATGGGCGAAAAAGAAGGGACGTTGATCAGTAATAACGGCTAACGTCTAATTTAAGGTAATATCTTGTTTTGGTGACACAAGATTGCGCCTATATTGCCAGCCTGCTGCTGGCAATCGATGATTCGCTGGGTCATGCAAGCCGTGCGTGACCTGACTGGCAACCAGTTTTCAAGGGTTCACAACGTGATTAATGAAATCAGAAAAGACGCCGAAACACGCATGGATAAATGCGTAGAGGCTTTCAAGAACCAGATCAGTAAAGTGCGTACTGGTCGTGCGTCCCCTAATCTTCTGGATGGTATCCATGTGGAGTATTACGGTAGCGCAACGCCGTTACGCCAGTTAGCCAATATCGTGGTGGAAGACTCCCGTACGCTGGCTGTCACTGTATTTGACCGGACCCTGGGCCCGGCGGTGGAAAAAGCTATCATGGCATCCGACCTGGGGCTGAATCCGATGTCCGCCGGTACGGTTATTCGTGTTCCGCTGCCGCCGCTGACGGAAGAACGCCGTAAAGATCTGATCAAAGTGGTGCGTGGTGAAGCAGAACAAGGACGAGTGTCGGTGCGTAACGTTCGTCGCGACGCTAACGACAAGCTCAAGGCACAGCTGAAAGATAAAACCATCAGCGAAGACGAAGAGCGTCGCGCTCAGGATGACGTCCAGAAACTGACTGACGGTTTTATCAAGAAGATTGACGCCGCTCTGGCGGAGAAAGAAAAAGAACTGATGGATTTCTGATTCATCGATTCGTTACAGCGCCGCTGGCAGGTGTGCAGTGTTGTCTGCTCCTTCCGCGGCGTTTTGTTTTCCAGCTTTTTCAATGCGGGATGTTTTGCGTAACGCCACGCATTTTCACACCAGCCTCATCGACAGGTCGGCGTTGACGTTACAGACTGGCACCACGCCTGTCATCAACCCCAGCTTTATCAGGTCATATTCATGAAGCAACTGACAATCCTCGGCTCCACCGGTTCTGTTGGCGTTAGTTCACTGGCCGTGGTCAGAGCCAATCCAGACAAATTTTCGATAATGGCATTGGTCGCCGGGCGTAATGTTTCGCTGATGGCGGAACAGTGCCTGGAGTTCTGTCCGGCGTATGCCTCAATGGCTGATGAAGATGCCGCGCGCGAACTGCGTATCCGTTTACGTGATGCGGGCAGTCGAACGGCGGTGCTATCAGGCGCGCAGTCTGCCTGCGAGCTGGCAGCGCTGGATGGTGTCGATCAGGTGATGGCAGCGATTGTCGGTGCTGCAGGGTTGTTGCCGGCACTCGCGGCCATTCGTGCGGGTAAACAGGTTCTGCTGGCGAATAAAGAATCGCTGGTGACCTGTGGTCGCCTGTTCATGGACGAGGTGTCGAAGAACGGGGCGAGATTGTTGCCAGTCGATAGTGAACACAGTGCGATTTTTCAGAGTTTACCTGAGCCAATCCAGCGGCAACTGGGATATGCTTCGTTAACGCAATACGGGGTTGAGCGAGTGGTACTGACCGGTTCAGGTGGGCCATTTCGTGAGATTCCGCTTGCTGCATTGGAGAGTGTCACTCCTGAACAGGCGTGCGCCCATCCAAACTGGTCTATGGGGCGAAAGATTTCGGTGGATTCCGCCACCATGATGAATAAGGGACTGGAATATATCGAGGCGCGATGGCTGTTTAATGCCTCGGAATCACAGATGGAAGTGGTTATCCATCCCCAATCCGTTATCCACTCCATGGTGCGTTACCGGGATGGCAGTGTGATGGCGCAATTGGGTACACCCGATATGCGAACCCCCATAGCCTACGCGATGGCTTACCCTGAGCGTGTTTTTTCCGGTGCACCGGCGCTCGACTTTAGCCGGTTGGGCGCGTTGACCTTCTCTGAGCCGGATTTTCAGCGCTACCCTTGTCTGCGTCTGGCGATTGAGGCGTGTAATCAAGGGCAGGCTGCTACGACGGCACTCAATGCGGCAAATGAAATTGCGGTTGCGGCATTTTTACAATCCGGTATTCGGTTTACCGATATCGCCGCAGTCAATCAGTGCGTGATGGAACAACTGACATTACCTGAGCCGCAAAGCGTTGATGATGTGTTGTCTATCGATACCTGGGCAAGACAAGCCGCAGAAAATGTATTGCGGCGTTATCAGTGACCTTACGCGGGTGTGTTTGTTCACATGCGCCTGAAATGGTATAGTCTGCGCCGCTTGATGCAGGTGGTTATTAATAAAATACCACGTTGATGAAAGCTGTGTGCTCACAGCTTTTTTTATGCTGTCAGGTTTGGTTGCGACTGGATAATCATTTTCTTGCTCGAGGAAATCAATACACGCTATGCCCGCCGAAAATCAACACGGTAATCAAAAATTGTTACCTAACGGCCCTCGTCATGTCGCGATCATCATGGATGGCAACGGCCGCTGGGCTAAACAGAGGGGAAAGCTGCGGATCTCCGGTCATCAGGCGGGAGTGAAGTCAGTACGCCGTGCGATCAGTTATGCGGTCAGCCAGAACCTTGAAGCCTTGACGCTATACGCATTCAGCAGCGAAAACTGGAACCGCCCGGCGCAGGAAGTTTCTGCGTTGATGGAGCTGTTTGTGCGCGTATTGAATAGCGAAGTCAAAAGCCTGCACAAGCACAATGTCCGTTTGCGAGTCATCGGTGATATTAGTCGATTCAGTAGTCGATTACAGGCACTGATCCAACGTTCTGAAGCGATGACAGAAAATAATACGGGCCTGACTCTGAATATTGCTGCGAATTATGGTGGCCGTTGGGATATTATCCACGGGGTCAGAAAAATCGCCGAGCAGGTTCAGGAAGGTATACTGCGTCCTGATACTATTGATGAGTCAACTCTGAATCGTTATATGTGCTTAAACGATCTGGCTCCGGTTGATTTGCTAATAAGAACCAGTGGAGAACATCGCATCAGCAATTTCCTGCTATGGCAGATTGCGTATGCAGAACTCTATTTTACCGATGTTCTCTGGCCGGATTTTGACGAACAAACCTTTGAAGGTGCCATTCATGCCTTTGCTCAACGTGAGCGTCGCTTTGGGGGAACTACGCCTGACGATGCAGATGCATCGTAGGGGGTATTTTTGCTGAAGTATCGCCTGATTACTGCGCTGATTCTTATTCCTTTAGTTATTGCGGCGCTTTTTTTCCTGCCGCCGTTGGTTTTTTCTCTGGTGACGCTGGCTGTTTGTATGCTGGCTGCCTGGGAATGGGGTCAACTGGCTGGTTTGGTTTCTTACACACAGCGAATCTGGCTTTCCATTGCCTGTGGTTTTCTGCTGGCAGCGATGATGCTGACCTTGCCGGATTACCACTATTCCATCACGTTTGTACCGGTCTGCCTGTCCCTATGGATTTCTCTTTCCTGGTGGGGCGTGGCGCTATTACTGGTGCTGTTTTATCCCTCTTCCGCTGCAATGTGGCGACATTCCCGTGCGCTGCGTTTGTGCTTTGGCCTGCTGACTATCGTGCCTTTTTTCTGGGGTATGTTGGCGCTGCGCCAGTTCGAATATGAAACCAATCCTTTTAGCGGTGCCTGGTGGTTGCTGTATGTGATGGTGTTGGTGTGGGGTGCTGACAGTGGTGCTTATCTGTTTGGCAAGCTGTTTGGTCGGCGTAAACTGGCACCCAAAGTGTCGCCGGGAAAAACCTGGGAAGGTTTCATCGGTGGGCTGGCAACATCTGCAATGATTGCGTTACTGTTTAGCCATTATGCGCCATTGTCTATCTCAACCTTTACCCTGTTGGTGTGTTCTATTGTCGCGACACTGGCCTCGGTATTGGGGGATTTGACGGAAAGCATGTTCAAGCGTGAGGCCGGTATCAAGGATAGCAGTCACCTGATCCCGGGTCACGGTGGGGTACTGGATCGTATTGACAGCCTGACTGCAGCCATACCGGTATTTGCCTGTCTGATGCTGCTATTGTTCAAGGCTGTTTAGGAATACAGGTAGAGTCGGTTTATGCTGAATGTTCTCTGGAGCCTGGCTGCATTCGTTGTCGCACTCGGTGTGCTTATCACCGTGCATGAGTTTGGGCATTTTTGGGTTGCCCGTCGCTGCGGCGTTCGCGTCGAGCGTTTCTCTATCGGCTTCGGGAAGGCATTGTGGCGTCGACGTGACCGTCAGGGTACCGAGTATGTCATCGCGCTGATTCCTCTGGGCGGTTATGTGAAAATGCTTGATGGTCGGGTCGATGACGTTCCTGACGAACTTCGGCATCGGGCATTCAACCACAAAACGGTCTGGCAGCGCGCAGCTATTGTCAGCGCCGGGCCGATTGCCAACTTCGTGTTTGCCGTTATTGCCTACTGGCTGGTGTTTATTATTGGTGTGCCGGGTATCCGTCCGGTAGTGGGCGAGGTTTTGCCCGGATCGATTGCGGCAACGGCGCAAATTTCACCGGGAATGGAACTAAAGTCAATTGATGGCATCGAAACGCCTGACTGGGATAGCGCGCGTCTGGCTTTGATTGGCAGGATTGGAGAACCTGACGTGGTTTTCGAAACCGCACCGCTAGGTTCCGCCAGTACAGAGAGCAAACGGCTTGATCTGCAACTCTGGCATTTCGATCCAGAACGGCAGGATCCGGCAGTGTCGCTGGGGATTATACCGAAAGGGCCTCAGGTTGAAGCGGTGCTGACTCAGGTCCAGCCCCGTTCTGCCGCTGAAAAAGCGGGTTTGCAAGTCGGGGACAGGATCGTTAAAGTCGATGGTCAATTGCTGGCTCGCTGGCAGCAGTTTGTCATTGCCGTGCGTGATAACCCTGGCAAACCGATTGCGCTGGAGGTGGAAAGAGGCGGGGATACGCTGTCCGTTACGCTAACACCAGACAGTAAAACGGTAGGAAAAGGGCGGCTGGAAGGGTTTGCCGGTGTAGTGCCGAAAGTGACCCCTTTGCCTGATGAGTACAAAACCGTGCGCCAGTATGGGCCGTTCAGCGCCATCTATGAAGCTGGGAATAAAACCTGGCTGTTGATGAAACTGACAGTCAGTATGCTGGGTAAGTTGATTACCGGCGACGTGAAGCTGAATAACCTGAGCGGTCCGATTTCTATCGCACAGGGGGCGGGCATGTCAGCAGATTACGGATTGGTGTATTACCTGATGTTTTTGGCGTTGATTAGCGTCAATCTGGGGATTATCAATCTGTTCCCTTTGCCGGTACTGGATGGTGGTCATCTGCTCTTTCTGGCGATCGAAAAGCTAAAGGGTGGACCGGTTTCCGAGCGTGTGCAGGACGTCAGTTATCGCATTGGCACGGTGTTGCTGATGATGTTAATGGGGCTTGCACTTTTCAATGATTTCTCCCGCCTGTAGGCGTGGATTAGGTTAGGAAAAACGCATAACAACGATGGCGATGAAAAAGTTGCTCATAGCGTCGCTGCTGTTTAGCAGCGCCACCGTATACGGTGCAGACGGGTTCGTAGTGAAAGATATTCATTTCGAGGGCCTGCAGCGGGTTGCCGTCGGTGCGGCATTGCTCAGCATGCCTGTTCGGGTAGGAGATACTGTCACTGACGAGGATATCGGTAACACCATTCGGGCTTTGTTTGCGACCGGGAACTTCGAGGATGTCCGTGTCCTGCGTGATGGGAATTCGCTGCTGATTCAGGTCAAAGAGCGTCCGACCATTGCCAGCCTGACCTTCTCCGGCAACAAAGCGGTGAAGGAAGAAATGCTCAAGGAGAACCTTGAAGCATCAGGTGTGCGTGTCGGTGAAGCACTGGACCGCACCACCTTGTCCAACATTGAAAAAGGGTTGGAAGATTTCTACTACAGCGTAGGTAAATATAGCGCCACAGTGAAGGCCGTGGTGACGCCGCTGCCTCGTAACCGTGTCGATCTCAAATTGGTGTTTACCGAAGGGGTATCCGCCAAGATCCAGCAAATCAATATCGTCGGTAATAAATCTTTCAGTTCCGATGAGCTGATTTCCCGTTTCCAGTTACGCGATGAAGTGCCGTGGTGGAACCTGGTAGGGGATCGTAAATACGAGAAACAGAAACTGTCTGGCGACCTGGAAACGCTGCGCAGTTTCTATCTCGACCGTGGCTACGCGCGTTTCAATATTGACTCAACGCAAGTGAGCCTGACGCCGGATAAAAAAGGTATTTACATCACTGTCAACATTACCGAAGGTGACCAGTACAAACTCTCGGGTGTGGTAGTGCGTGGCAATCTGGTAGGACACGCCACTGAAATTGAAGATTTAACCCGCATCCAACCGGGGGAGCTGTATAACGGCGCCAAAGTAACCCGGATGGAAGAGGACATCAAAAAGCTGCTGGGACGTTACGGGTATGCTTATCCACGCGTGGTGACGCAGCCTGAAATCAATGATACCGACAAGACAGTACGACTGAGCATCAATGTGGATGCGGGTAACCGCTTCACCGTGCGTCGTATCCGTTTTGAAGGCAACGATGTGTCCAAAGATTCCGTACTGCGCCGTGAAATGCGTCAGATGGAAGGTGGCTGGCTTGGCAACGATCTGGTGCAACAGGGTAAAGAACGACTGAATCGTCTTGGGTATTTTGAAAGTGTCGATACCGAGACCCAGCGCGTGCCCGGAACACCGGATCAGGTTGACGTGGTGTACAAGGTTAAGGAACGCAATACCGGTAGCCTGAACTTCGGTGTGGGCTTTGGTACAGAAAGCGGTATCAGCTTCCAGGCTGGTGTGCAGCAGGACAACTGGCTGGGAACCGGCAACTCGGTAGGCATCAGCGGGACCCGTAACGACTACCAGACCTATGTTGAACTGTCGATGACAGACCCGTACCTTACGGTAGATGGCGTGAGTCTCGGTGGTCGTGTTTTCTACAACAACTTCAAAGCGTTGAATGCTGATCTGGCCGACTATACCAATCAAAGCTATGGTATCGGTTCAACGTTGGGCTTCCCGATCAACGAAAACAACTCGTTACGCCTGGGTCTGGACTACGTGCATAACTCGTTGTCGGATATGAAACCTCAGGTTGCAATGTGGCGCTATCTGAATAAAGCAGGCGTTGATCCTGATCCTAACTCGACGTCCAGCGCCAGCTTCAGTGCCAACGATTTCTTCCTGACGCCAGGATGGACTTACAACAACCTTGACCGTGGTTATTTCCCGACCGCAGGTAACCGTGTCAACCTGAGCACCAAGGTGACGGTGCCAGGTTCGGATAACGAGTACTATAAGGTGACCTTTGATTCCGCCAGCTATTTCCCGTTGAGCGAGAGTCGCAATTGGGTGCTGATGGCGAAAACCAAAGCGGGTTATGCCGATGGTCTGAGCGGCAAAGAAGTGCCGTTCTACGATAACTTCTTTGCGGGCGGTTCCAACACAGTTCGTGGTTTCCGTTCCAACACCATCGGTCCGAAAGCGGCTTACTACACTGCTGGATCTTGTTCTTCATCGAGCGTGTCATCGTGTAGCGTCACTAACTCGACTGATGCGGTGGGTGGTAACGCGATGGCGGTGGCTAGCGCCGAGTTAATCGTTCCAACACCGTTTATTAGCGATAAGTACGCCAGCTCTGTCCGTACGTCGTTCTTCGTTGATGCCGGTACTGTGTGGGATACGCACTGGGAAAATACCGCACAGACGTTGGCCGCTGGCATACCGGATTACAGTAAGCCTGGCAACATTCGTATGTCTTCGGGTCTTGCCGTGCAGTGGGTTTCACCTCTGGGGCCATTGGTCTTCTCTTACGCTCAGCCGTTTAAGAAGTATGATGGGGATCGCTCCGAACAGTTCCAGTTTAACATTGGTAAGACCTGGTAAACGGGCTGCGTAGGTTTGAGTTTGAAAGGAAGATGTATCGGCATCCGGTGGCGATTTGAGCATATAGCTTGACTGCCGATGCCGTGATTACGATAAGCGCGTTCAGCGCAGAAATACTTAGGGTAAGGAGTTTTAACGTGAAAAAGTGGTTGTATGCCGCAGGGTTGGGTTTAACGCTGGCTGTTTCTGCTGGTGCTCAGGCTGCTGATAAGATTGCGATTGTCAATGTTTCCAGCATCTTCCAACAGTTGCCGCAGCGTGAAGCCGTAAGCAAACAGCTGGAAAACGAGTTCAAAGGCCGTGCTGCAGAATTGCAGTCCATGGAACGTTCTCTGCAGGAAAAAATGCAGAAGTTGCAGCGTGATGGTTCTACCATGAAAGCCAGCGATCGTTCCAAAATGGAAAGCGACGTGATGGCTCAGCGTGAGCAGTTCTCCAGCAAAGCGCAGGCTTTCGATCAAGACAATCGCCGTCGTCAGATGGAAGAGCGCAACAAAATCCTGAGCCGTATTCAGGACGCGGTAAAAGCGGTTGCCACCAAGCAAGGTTATGACGTGGTTATCGACGCTAACGCGGTTGCCTATGCCGACAACGCGAAAGACATTACTGCTGACGTGCTGAAACAGGTTAAATAATCCATGTTTTCAATTCGACTGGACGCCTTGGCTCAACAGTTGGATGCACAATTACACGGTGATGGCGATATCGTCATCACCGCTGTTGCTTCTATGCATTCAGCACAAGCTGGACAGATTACATTTTTATCCGATAGCCGCTATCGTGAACAACTGAGCAGTACCCAGGCTTCAGCGGTGGTACTGACGCAAGCGGATTTGCCGTTCTGCAATAATGCCGCTGCACTTGTGGTAAAGAATCCTTATTTGGCCTATGCGCGTATGGCGCAGTTGATGGATACAACGCCGGCGCCTGCACAGGGGATCGCACCTTCAGCGGTGATTGCTCCTGATGCGCGTTTAGGAGATGGGGTTTCGATTGGGGCTAATGCAGTTATTGAATCCGGCGTTGAGTTGGGTGACGGCGTCGTGATTGGTGCCGGTTGCTTCGTCGGTAAGCATGCCCGTATTGGTGCGGGCACCCGGTTATGGGCCAATGTAACGGTTTACCATAACGTCGTATTGGGCGAGCAGTGCCTGATTCAGTCCGGTGCGGTAATCGGTTCGGACGGATTTGGGTACGCGAATGATCGTGGCAATTGGATCAAAATTCCCCAGTTGGGAACGGTCATCATCGGCGATCGTGTTGAGATCGGTGCCAGCACCACTATTGATAGAGGGGCGCTGGACGACACCATTATTGGTAACGGTGTCATCATTGATAACCAATGTCAGATTGCACACAACGTTGTGATTGGGGACAATACCGCAGTTGCTGGTGGGGTAATCATGGCGGGCAGTCTGAAGATTGGCCGGTATTGCATGATTGGCGGCGCCAGCGTGATCAATGGTCACATGGAGATTTGCGACAAGGTTACAGTCACAGGGATGGGGATGGTCATGCGGCCGATCACCGAGCCGGGCGTTTATTCATCCGGGATCCCATTACAACCGAACAAGGTCTGGCGCAAAACAGCCGCGCTGGTGATGAATATTGACGAGATGAGTAAACGACTCAAGGCTGTCGAGCGTAAGCTCGAAGACCGTTAATCGTCCGTATTCGTAGCCCTGTGTTTCGGGTGTAAGACTCACGCCGATGTGCGTAATTTTTGTTTGCGGCCTGCATGTTGTTCCTCCCTTGTTGGGGAATACGCAGGCCGTGTTGTTCATGCTATCGTTTTTATTGACAGGAAGAGTATTTTGAATACAGACACGCATACTCTGCATATCGAAGAGATTCTGGATCTACTACCACACCGCTATCCGTTCTTGCTGGTGGATCGTGTACTGGATTTTGAGAAAGGGAAATTCCTGCGAGCGGTAAAAAATGTTTCTTTTAACGAGCCGTTCTTTCAGGGGCATTTCCCTGGCAAACCGATTTTCCCCGGAGTGTTGATTCTGGAAGCAATGGCGCAGGCTACAGGTATTCTGGCGTTTAAGAGCCTGGGTAAACTGGAGCCGGGTGAGTTGTATTATTTTGCTGCCGTAGATGAAGCACGTTTCAAACGTCCGGTTGAACCCGGTGACCAGATGATTCTGGAAGTTGAGTTCATCAAGGAGCGCCGTGGTATTGCGCGTTTCAAAGGCGTTGCTAAAGTTGATGGTGAAGTGGCTTGTGAAGCGGAAATGATGTGCGCTCGTCGTCGGGAGGGCTGATTAGTGATTGATCAAACCGCCTTTATTCACCCCAGTTCCATTGTTGAAGACGGCGCTGTTATCGGTGCCGGCGTGCATATTGGTCCATTTTGCCATATCGGTGCGCAGGTTGAGATCGGTGCAGGTACGGTACTGAAGTCCCATGTCGTTGTTAACGGCATTACCAAAATCGGTTGTGACAATGAGATTTATCAGTTTGTCACGATCGGTGAGGTCAATCAGGACCTGAAATACGCCGGTGAGCCGACCCGTGTTGAAGTGGGCGATCGTAACCGTATCCGTGAGAGTGTGACCATTCATCGTGGTACCGCGCAAGGCGGTGGGTTGACTAAAGTCGGTAACGATAACCTGCTGATGATCAATACCCATATTGCTCACGACTGTGTTGTCGGCAATCGCTGTATTCTGGCGAATAACGCTACGCTGGGTGGTCATGTCAGCGTTGATGATTTCGCGATTATTGGCGGCATGACAGCGGTGCACCAGTTCTGCGTCATCGGTGCACACGTGATGGTGGGCGGTTGTTCTGGCGTAGCGCAGGATGTCCCTCCGTATCTGATAGCACAAGGCAACCATGCCACGCCATTTGGTATCAATATTGAAGGGCTCAAGCGCCGTGGGTTTGAGAAAGAGACCCTGCACGCTATCCGCAATGCGTACAAGCTGATCTACCGCAGCGGTAAAACGCTGGATGAGGTGAAAGCTGACCTTGAGGCTCTGGCGGCAGAGCATCCAGCGGTACAGGCCTATCTTGATTTCTTTGCCCGCTCGACGCGCGGCATTATTCGATAAGACATGACACAACGTCCCCTGACTATCGGACTGGTCGCCGGAGAAACCTCCGGCGATATTCTTGGTGCCGGTTTGATTCGCGCGTTAAAAGCACACGTACCTGATGCCCGCTTTGTCGGTGTGGCTGGGCCGCTGATGCAGGCAGAAGGCTGCGAAGCCTGGTATGAGATGGAAGAGCTGGCGGTAATGGGCGTAGTTGAAGTGCTGGAGCGCCTGCCCCGCTTGCTGAAAATTCGTCGTGACCTGACGCAGCGTTTCAGCGAACTGCAACCCGATGTGTTTGTCGGTATCGACGCGCCTGATTTCAATATTACCCTGGAAGGTCGCCTCAAGCGCAATGGTATCAAAACCATCCACTATGTCAGTCCATCGGTATGGGCGTGGCGACAAAAGCGCGTTTTCAAGATAGGTAAAGCGACGCATCTGGTGTTGGCGTTTCTGCCGTTCGAAAAAGCCTTTTATGACCGTTTCAATGTACCTTGCCGTTTTATTGGTCACACCATGGCGGATGCGATGCCATTGCGTCCGGACAAAGCGGCAGCGCGGCGTACGCTGGGATTGCCGGAGCAAGGGCGTTGTCTGGCGATATTGCCGGGTAGTCGTGGTGCCGAAGTGGATATGCTGAGTGCGGATTTCCTGAAAACGGCGCAGATGCTACGGCAAACCTATCCGGAACTGGAGATTGTGGTACCGCTGGTTAACTCGCGTCGCCGTGAGCAGTTTGAAAAAATCAAAGCTGACGTTGCACCCGATATGACAATCCGACTGCTGGATGGGCAGGCGCGTGAAGCGATGATAGCCTCTGATGCCACGTTGCTGGCGTCCGGTACGGCGGCGCTGGAGTGTATGCTGGCGAAGTGCCCGATGGTCGTCGGATACCGCATGAAGCCCTTTACCTATTGGCTGGCGAAACGACTGGTGAAAACACCGTGGGTCTCGTTGCCCAATTTACTGGCAGGACGCGAACTGGTCAGAGAATTACTGCAGGATGACTGTACGCCTGACAAACTGTCGGCGGCGTTATTGCCCTGGCTTGAAGGTGGCGACGCGGCGCAGCACTTGCAGCAGACATTCTTACATTTGCATGAACAGATTCGATGCGACGCTGATGAACAGGCGGCGCAGGCTGTACTGGAGCTGTGGCGGTCATGAGTGAGGTTTTTGTTTATCCACCGGCACATTGTATTGCCGGGGTGGATGAAGTTGGGCGTGGCCCGCTGGTTGGCGCCGTGGTAACGGCGGCGGTGATTTTGGACCCGAATCGGCCGATCGTCGGACTGGCAGATTCTAAGACGCTCAGCGAGAAACGTCGTCTGGCGTTATATGACGAGATCCGTGAAAAGGCGTTGGCCTGGAGTCTGGGTCGTGCCGAGCCGGAAGAAATTGACACGCTTAATATCCTGCACGCCACCATGCTGGCGATGCAGCGTGCGGTGGCTGCCTTGCCTGTTACGCCAGATTTTGTGCTGATAGACGGCAACCGTTGTCCGACGTTGCCGATGCCGTCACAGGCGGTGGTCAAGGGCGACAGTCGGGTGGCGGAAATCAGTGCGGCCTCGATTCTGGCTAAAGTGACGCGGGATCGTGAAATGGAAGTGCTGGACCAGCAATTTCCAGAGTATGGATTTGCGCAGCACAAAGGGTATCCTACGGCATATCATCTTGAAAAGCTGGCGACGTTGGGCGCCACCCTTCACCACAGGCGCAGTTTTGCCCCGGTTAAGCGGGCGCTGGGTCTGGCGTAACGCAACCGTATGTAACATAAGTGCCTGTAACGTAAACGCATAATGTGCCTGAAGATCTGCATCAGGCGGGTTACTGAAAAGATTATGGGATCCGGAAATGGCCGAACCACGTTTTGTTCACCTGCGTGTTCACAGTGACTATTCCATGATCGATGGGCTGGCGAAGACCGGCCCGTTGGTAAAAAAAGCCGCCGCGCTGGGGATGCCCGCGCTGGCAATCACCGACTTTACCAACCTGTGTGGGCTGGTTAAGTTCTATGGTGGCGCGCATAGCGCCGGTATCAAGCCGATCATCGGGGCAGACTTTTATCTGCAGAGCGAAGAGTTAGGCGACGAACTGGCGCATCTCACCGTTCTGGCGATGAATAACGAAGGTTACCAGAACCTGACGTTGCTGATTTCGCGCGCGTATCAACGCGGGTATGGCGCTGATGGTCCGACTATTGATCGGGAATGGCTGGTGGAACATCAAGCCGGGATACTGCTGTTGTCCGGTGGGCGTCATGGTGATATCGGCAAGTTTTTGTTGCGTGGTAACCAGGCGTTGGTGGAGCAGTGCGTCGCGTTTTATCAGCAACATTTTCCTCAGCGATTTTATCTGGAGCTGATTCGTACTGGCCGACCGGATGAAGAAAGCTACCTGCATGCGGCAATCAAGCTGGCGACTGCGCACGGCTTGCCGGTCGTCGCCACCAATGATGTCTGTTTTATCAGTCCAGATGACTTTGACGCGCATGAAATCCGCGTGGCGATTCATGATGGTTTTACGCTGGATGACCCCAAACGCCCCCGCAATTACAGCCCGCAGCAGTACATGCGCAGCGAAGAGGAGATGTGCGAGCTGTTTGCCGACATCCCCGAGGCGCTGATTAATACGGTAGAGATCGCCAAACGCTGTAACGTGACTATTCGGCTCGGTGAGTATTTCCTGCCGCAATTCCCGACTGGTGACATGTCGACCGAAGACTATCTGGTGATGTGCGCCAAAAAGGGGTTGGAAGAGCGACTGGCGTTCCTGTTCCCGGATGAAGAAGTACGTGCTCAGCGCCGCCCTGAATACGATGAACGTTTGGATATCGAACTCGGCGTTATCAACCAGATGGGGTTCCCCGGCTACTTCCTGATTGTGATGGAGTTTATCCAGTGGTCCAAGGATAACGACGTACCTGTAGGACCGGGACGAGGCTCCGGCGCAGGCTCGCTGGTGGCGTATGCGCTGAAAATAACCGATCTGGACCCGTTGGAGTTTGACCTGCTGTTCGAACGTTTCCTCAACCCGGAACGTGTGTCGATGCCTGACTTCGACGTCGACTTTTGCATGGAAAAACGCGATCTGGTTATCGATCATGTCGCGGATATGTATGGCCGTGATGCGGTGTCGCAAATCATCACCTTCGGTACCATGGCGGCTAAAGCGGTAATCCGTGATGTGGGCCGTGTGCTGGGACACCCGTATGGGTTTGTCGACAGAATTTCCAAGCTGGTACCGCCTGACCCGGGGATGACGCTGGAGAAAGCCTTTGCGGCTGAGCCGCAATTAGGTGAGATCTACGAGGCGGATGAGGAAGTCAAAGCGCTGATCGATATGGCGCGCAAACTGGAAGGGGTGACCCGCAACGCCGGTAAACACGCCGGGGGGGTGGTGATTTCGCCGACCAAAATCACCGATTTTGCGCCGCTTTATTGCGATCAGGAAGGCAATCACCCGGTTACCCAGTTTGATAAGAGCGACGTAGAATACGCCGGTCTGGTGAAGTTCGACTTCCTCGGCTTGCGTACGTTGACCATCATTAACTGGGCGCTGGAGATGATCAACGCCCGGCGCGAAAAGCAAGGGCTGGAACCGGTCGATATCGCCGCCATTCCGCTGGATGACAAGAAAAGTTTCGATATGCTGCAGCGTTCGGAAACCACAGCGGTATTCCAGCTTGAATCGCGCGGCATGAAAGACCTGATTAAGCGCCTTAAGCCAGACTGCTTTGAAGACATGATAGCATTGGTGGCGCTGTTCCGTCCGGGGCCGCTGCAGTCGGGGATGGTGGATAACTTCATTGACCGTAAACATGGGCGTGAAGAAATATCCTACCCGGATATCCAGTGGCAGCATGAAACGCTGAAACCCGTGCTGGAGCCGACCTATGGTATCATTCTGTATCAGGAACAGGTGATGCAGATTGCCCAGGTACTGGCGGGGTATACCCTCGGTGGTGCGGATATGTTGCGCCGTGCGATGGGTAAGAAAAAGCCCGAAGAAATGGCCAAACAGCGCTCGGTATTCAAAGAGGGTGCTGAGAAGATGGGCGTCGACGGTGAACTGTCGATGAAGATCTTCGACCTGGTGGAGAAGTTCGCCGGTTATGGGTTTAACAAATCGCATTCGGCTGCTTACGCGCTGGTATCGTACCAGACGCTGTGGCTAAAGGCGCACTACCCGGCGGAGTTCATGGCGGCGGTGATGACCGCTGATATGGACAACACCGATAAGATAGTCGGGCTGGTAGATGAATGCTGGCGTATGGGATTGAAGATCCTGCCGCCAGACATCAACAGCGGGTTGTACCATTTCCACGTTAATGATGACGGCGAGATTGTCTATGGCATCGGTGCCATCAAAGGGGTGGGCGAGGGGCCAATCGAAGCGATTATCGACGCACGCAACAACGGCGGTTATTTCCGCGATTTATTTGATCTGTGCGCCCGTACGGATATTAAGAAACTGAACCGGCGAGTGCTGGAAAAATTGATCATGTCTGGCGCATTTGACCGCCTGGGGCCCCATCGTGCGGCGCTGATGAATTCGCTGGCAGATGCCATGAAATCCGCAGAGCAGCATGCGAAAGCGGAGGCCATCGGTCAGGCGGATATGTTCGGCGTACTGGCGGAAACCCCTGAACAGGTGGAGCAATCCTACAGTACCGTGCCACCGTGGCCAGAGCAGGTGGTGCTGGATGGGGAAAGGGAAACGCTGGGGTTGTACCTGACCGGCCACCCCATCAACCAGTATCTGAAGGAAATCGAACGCTACGCAGGGGGCGTGCGTTTGAAAGACATGCACCCCACGGAGCGGGGAAAAATGACCACTGCCGTTGGGCTGGTGCTGGCCGCCCGGGTGATGGTGACCAAGCGGGGTAACCGCATTGGGGTCTGCACGCTGGACGATCGTTCCGGTCGTCTGGAAGTCATGTTGTTTACCGACGCGCTGGAAAAATATCAGCATCTGCTGGAACAGGATCGTATTTTGATAGCCAGCGGACAGGTCAGCTTTGATGACTTCAGCGGTGGACTTAAAATGACAGTCAGAGAGTTAATGGATATCAGCGAAGCGCGTGAAAAATATGCGCGCGGGCTTGCTATCTCGCTGACTGACAGGCAAATTGATGACCAGTTGTTAAACCGTCTTCGTCAGTCGTTGGAACCCCATCGATCGGGGACGATTCCGGTGCATCTTTACTACCAGCGTCAGGATGCGCGCGCCCGGCTACGTTTTGGTGCCGCATGGCGTGTGACGCCTACCGACGTGTTGCTGAATGATTTACGCACCCTGGTTGGTAATGAACAGGTTGAACTGGAATTTGACTAAAATAGGAATACTATGAGTCTGAATTTTCTTGATTTTGAGCAGCCGATTGCAGAGTTGGAAGCGAAGATTGATTCCCTGACCGCAGTCAGTCGCCAAGATGAAAAATTGGATATTAACCTGGACGAGGAAGTAAAGCGTCTGCGTGAAAAGAGCGTGGAATTGACGCGTAAAATCTTCGCCGATCTGGGTGCCTGGCAGATTGCCCAACTGGCTCGCCATCCGCAGCGTCCTTATACCCTGGACTATGTTAAGCATATTTTCTCCGACTTTGATGAATTGGCAGGTGATCGCGCTTATGCCGATGACAAAGCGATCGTCGGTGGGATTGCCCGTCTCGACGATCGACCGGTGATGATTATTGGTCACCAGAAAGGTCGGGAAACCAAAGAAAAAATTCGCCGCAATTTCGGTATGCCGGCTCCGGAAGGCTACCGTAAAGCACTGCGTCTGATGGAGATGGCCGCGCGCTTTAAAATGCCGATCATCACCTTTATTGACACCCCAGGGGCTTACCCGGGTGTGGGCGCGGAAGAGCGTGGTCAGTCTGAAGCGATTGCCCGCAACCTGCGTGAGATGTCCTGTCTGCGTGTACCGATTGTGTGTACCGTTATCGGGGAAGGTGGTTCTGGCGGTGCACTGGCTATCGGTGTTGGCGATAAAGTGAACATGCTGCAATACAGCACCTATTCGGTGATTTCGCCGGAAGGTTGTGCCTCGATTCTGTGGAAGAGTGCGGATAAAGCGCCGCTGGCGGCAGAAGCCATGGGCATTACCGCTCCGCGCCTGAAAGAGCTGAAACTGATTGATTCCGTCATCCCTGAACCGCTGGGCTCTGCTCATCGCGATGTAGCAGCGATGGCGGCATCACTGAAATCTCAGTTGCTGTCCGACTTAAAAGAACTGGATACACTGAGCGAACAGGAACTGTTGAACCGTCGTTACCAGCGTTTGATGAACTACGGCTACTGCTGATTTCGCTCACTCTACGCCATAAAAGTCCGCGATTGGGAACGATCGCGGACTTTTTGTTATGCTGGTAACGGTTTTAGACGATGTCATGATTTCCATGGCGGTGATTGCCGGGATTGTCTTATCAGACCCTTTCTCCTTAATTTCATTTATTATTCATGACATCGTATCGATAAGCGTGGTGGTACGCCTTTTCGGAGAACCAACCTTATGCTGACACTGCTGGATATTCACCATATCGCGATTATTGCCTCAGATTATGAGCGCAGTAAGCGTTTTTATTGCGACGTGCTCGGTTTTACG
This sequence comes from Dickeya oryzae, assembly GCF_020406815.2. NCBI lineage: Bacteria > Pseudomonadati > Pseudomonadota > Gammaproteobacteria > Enterobacterales > Pectobacteriaceae > Dickeya > Dickeya oryzae. The sequence continues at coordinate 3,559,399 of NZ_CP162670.1, read as the reverse complement.
CTGCAACAGGAGGTTTACCGAGCCGCCCGTGATTCCTGGAAAGGGGATCTGGCGCTCAATGACCGCTATTTGATCGAACTGTTTTCATTTCCCTCACCGCCTGCACGCGTCAGCCGACCGGAAGCCTGCGGGTTGCGTCATCTGGCGTTTGCGGTTGAGGATATCGAACACGCGGTAATTGCGTTGCACGCTGCAGGCGTAGACTGTGAACCGGTACGGACGGACGAGTATACCGGGCGTCGGTTTACGTTTTTCGCTGATCCAGATGGGTTACCGCTCGAATTGTATGAACGCTGAGACCGATATTTCCTCCACGCTGTTGACGGCCGTTGGCGAACAGCTCGCTACCGGTGGGCGTTATCTGGTGGCTTATAGCGGTGGTCTGGATTCTACCGTGTTGCTACATGTGATGACGCGTCTGCGTTTGCCTCACGCCCTGTCGCTACGAGCGGTGTACGTGCATCACGGTTTGAGTGTGAATGCTGATGCGTGGGCCGAGCATTGTCGTACTCAGTGTATTAACTGGCAGGTGCCATTTGATGTGCTGGCAGTGAAGGTGGATGCACGAGACGGTGGCATTGAAGCGGCGGCCCGAACGGCGCGTTATCAGGTTTTACGTCAACAGTTGTGCGAGGGAGAAACACTGCTGACAGCTCAGCATCAGGATGATCAGAGCGAGACCTTTCTGCTGGCGCTTAAACGCGGCAGTGGCCCGGCGGGATTAGCCTCGATGGCGGCGAGCGCGACCCTGAACGGTGTGTCGTTGTTGCGACCGCTGTTGGGTATTAGCCGTGAGCAACTGGAACGTTATGCCCGGTTGCAGCAGTTGGTTTGGGTTGAAGACGACAGTAATGCCGATGAACGTTACGACCGTAACTTCCTGCGTCGGCAAGTGCTGCCGGTGCTCAGGCAGCGCTGGCCCCATTTCCCCTCTGCCGTGGCGCGCAGTGCGGCACTCTGTGCCGAGCAGGAGCAACTGTTGGATGAATTGCTGGCGGAGTCGCTGGCAGCGTTGCGTAATGCCGATGGCGGATTAAGTGTGGATGCCCTGATCCCCATGAGTGCGACCCGGCGATTTGCGCTACTGCGTCGCTGGCTGTCGGAGCAGGGGGCGCGTATGCCGTCCCGCGAGCAATTGATGCGATTATGGCATGAGGTGGCACTCAGCCGTGATGATGCCAACCCGCAGTTACAACTTGGCTCATGGCAGGTCAGACGATTTCGTCGTTATCTTTATTGGCTGCCGATGATGCAGCCGGTAACCGATTATGTGTTGCCGTGGCAACCGGCCATCGCGCCGTTATCCCTACCGGATTATCTCGGGCAACTGACGCTCTTGACATCAGGGACCCGGGTGCGGCAGCCGCGTCGCGATGAAAGCGTGACGGTACGCTTTGGTTTTCAAGGCTATGTACAGATAGTCGGACGTGAGCACGGCCGCCCGATAAAGAAGTTGTGGCAGGAACTGGGGGTGCCGCCGTGGTTGCGCGATCGTACACCGCTGATATTTTACAACGAGCAGTTGATTGCCGCAGTGGGGCGGTTCGTGACGCGTGATGGGCAGGCAATGCCGGATGATGGTGGGTCGTTTATCGATGGTGAATGGTTTATCGACTGGTGCAAAGCGCAATGAAAACGGACAACCTAAGGTTGTCCGTTCGTGTTGCGAGGAAGGGGGTCAGGGTTCACTGACGACAACTTTTCCAATCTCTGGGTGACTGAAGCTGAGGATATGGTCGAGACGGAGTTCGCGTTGTTGGCCCGCGTCGTCAATCACCAGATATTCGATGTTCTTTCGAGAGATCATATCGCTGGCTTTACCCACCACGACTTCGCCGTTACGCAGTTCTACCGTTAACGTCAAATGCTGCTGGCAGGTGGCTTCCAGGTTATCGTAGTCATCACAATTAATGGGTTGATATTCATTACTCATTGACATAATCGCTCACCAATAAGTTAGCGGCGGCATAAGCCGCCTGTTCCCTGACAGAGGATGGTAACTCGCTGTTTGTCGCGATGCCATCCAGGGTTTTCAACACACAACCCAGCGCGTCGGGTATATACCCCAGATCACCACTGGCGATCTCCGCGTACAGACGGCGTACTAATTCACTGTATTGTTGCACAATATCCTCCCTTAGAGCTTAACCCGGTAGAGATTCATGCACCCTTCGTTGTTATCGCGACTGCAATGTAATTCTACGAAGATAAACTCTCCTCTTCTTTCCGACTATAGCATAGGCCCCGGCAGGTTATCAGCATAATGCAACAGCATATTCTGCCGTTACCGCCGGTTTGACGCGCGCGACTGTGATGTCGGTCGCCGCTGGGGTAGACTACCGGTTCTGTGACAAGGGGTAGAGAATGGCCTTAAAAGCAACGGTTTATAAAGCCAGTGTTAACATCGCCGATATGGATCGCGCGTTTTTCCAGGATGTCAGCCTGACGCTGGCTCAGCACCCTTCGGAAACCGACCAACGCATGATGCTGCGACTGTTGGCATGGATCTGTCATGCTGATGAGCAACTGCGTTTTACCAAGGGATTGTGTGCGGATGACGAACCAGAAATCTGGCGACACAGCGACGACGGTCGAGTGCTGTTATGGGTGGAACTGGGTCTGCCAGACGAGAAGCGTCTGAAGAAGGCCTGCAGTCTGTCACCGGATGTGGTGCTCTATGCTTACGGTGAGCGTGCCGCCCGGGTTTGGTGGCAAGGCATGACCGATAAAGCGCGAGCCCTGACTAACCTGACGGTACGTTTTTTGGATGATCAGCAACTGGCGAGCCTGGCAGCGTTAGCCAGACGCACCATGACGTTACAAGCGACGTTACAAGAGGGAACTATTTGGCTGTCCGACGATCAGAATAATCTGGAATTGTCGTTCAGTGACTGGCAAATTGCGCAGGGTTAGGGATGATCTGACGGCATGCCAGCACAACACAGCAGGAGAATAAGGATGAAAAAACTGGCGACAGGGGTGATGCTTGTTGTTCTATTATCGGGGCTGATGGGATGCCATTCCCGTTCTCAGGTTCAGGATGAGCCGTTACGCCCGATGGCGCAGTATTATCGCGGTAAGCTGCCTTGCGGTACCTGCGGCGATGTGGATACCTCGCTTTTTTTAAGTGCGGATGGCAGTTTTGTTATGCAGGAGAGCTATCCGTCGAGGGCTGATGGCAAGGCTACGGTTGCAGAATCCGGTCGCTGGAGTCGCACTGCCGAGCGCCTGGTGTTGACCGATAGTCATGGTGAGAAGCGTTATTTCCGCCCGTCGAACAACGATCTGGAAGCGTTGGGTGATGATGGTCATCCGCTGGCGGCAGCTTCGCGTTACCGGCTTCTGGCGGTAGATAAGCAAGAGGCATCGGCGGCACCCGATTGTATTAGCTGGCTTTCGAATGTTGACATGGGGACGGGGACTAGCGTGGCTGAGCGTCATATCACCAAACAACCGGGTGGGTATGTGTTCTCGGTGACAACCACGCAAGGGTTGGCAGCCATCCGTGTGAGCTATTACTCCCATTCCCGCGTGATCGCTTATCCTGCCTCGTCGTCTTGATCTCGTCGTTGTAAACCACAACGTGAGCAGGTCAAATCGACCGGTGTGAGCGGAGAACCTGAGTCGTGCTGTTCCCCGCTCGGTGTGTTCCCTTTACAGCATGCCTTTTAATTTATACAGCCAGTCCAGCGCCTGACGCGGTGTCAGCGCATCAGGGTCGATAGACTCCAGTGCTTCCAGCGCCGGTGACGGCTCAACGGGTGCGAGTAGCGCCAGTTGCGAGCCATCGACATGGCTGGCGGAAGCATGACCAGCCAGTGACTCCAGTTCTTTCAGTTTTTGTCTGGCCCGTTTGATGACCTCTTTGGGTACGCCAGCCAGCGCGGCAACCGCCAGCCCGTAACTCTTGCTGGCCGCTCCTTCCTGCACGCTGTGCATGAACGCTATCGTGTCACCGTGTTCCAGTGCGTCAAGATGGATATTGATCACCCCTTCCATTTTCTCCGGCAGGTTGGTGAGCTCGAAGTAGTGGGTGGCGAACAGTGTCATGGCTTTGATGTTGTTTGCCAGCGCTTCGGCACAGGCCCAGGCCAGCGACAAACCATCATAGGTGGAGGTGCCGCGCCCGATTTCATCCATCAGTACCAGGCTGTGTTCGGTGGCGTTATGCAGAATATTGGCGGTTTCCGTCATTTCCACCATAAAGGTAGAGCGGCCAGACGCGAGGTCATCGGCGGCACCGACGCGGGTAAAGATACGATCAACCGGGCCAATGACGGCCTGTTCGGCCGGGACGTAACTGCCAATATGTGCCAGTAAGACAATTAACGCCGCCTGGCGCATGTAGGTGCTTTTCCCGCCCATATTGGGGCCGGTGATGATCAGCAGTCGGCGCTGGGGAGACAGTGACAAAGGGTTGGCAATAAACGGTTCGCTCAGTACCTGCTCGACGACGGGGTGACGGCCACCGCTGATCTTGACCCCCGGTTTGTCACTCAGGGTCGGGCAGACGTAATGCAGCGTATCGGCGCGCTCGGCCAGATTGCTCAGTACATCCAGTTCTGCCAGTGCAGCCGCACTTTGCTGGAGTTCCGCCAGATGTGGCAATAACAGGTCGAACAGCTCTTCATACAGCGCTTTTTCCAGCGCCAGCGCCTTGCCCTTTGAGGTCAGTACCTTATCTTCGTATTCTTTCAGCTCGGGAATGATATAACGCTCGGCGTTTTTGAGCGTCTGACGGCGGACATAGTTCATCGGCACCAGGTGGCTTTGCCCACGACTGACCTGAATGTAGTAACCGTGTACACCGTTAAAACCGACTTTCAGCGTATCGATACCGAGCCGCTCACGCTCGCGGATCTCCAGTTTATCCAGATAATCGCTGGCACCGTCAGCCAGCATGCGCCATTCGTCCAGCTCGTCGTTGTAGCCGCTGGCAATCACCCCACCGTCGCGTACCAACACCGGCGGCGCTTCTACCACAGCGCGTTCCAGCAGATCACGCAGTTCATCGAAATGGCCGATAGAAGCGCGTAACTGCTGTACGGCTTCGGCGTTGACGGTTTCCAGCAAGGCATGGATATCGGGTAGTTGCTGAAATGCGTGGCGCATTCTGGCTAAATCACGCGGGCGTGCGGAGCGTAACGCCAGACGCGCCAAAATACGCTCCAGATCGCCAACCTGTCGCAGAAACGGTTGCAGTTCGGCGGCGGTATCCTGCAGCGCGCCGATAGCTTGTTGACGTTGCAGCAATGCCTGAGTATCGCGAATAGGGGCATGCAACCAACGCTTAAGCATACGGCTGCCCATTGCGGTTACGGTTCGATCGAGCACAGAGGCTAGTGTGTTGTCGACCCCACCAGACAGGTTCTGCGTCAGTTCCAGATTACGGCGGGTCGCCGCATCCATAATAATGCCGTCCTGCTGGCGCTCCATGGTGATGCCACGGATATGCGGCAGCGATGTGCGCTGGGTATCTTTGGCGTACTGCAACAGGCAACCTGCGGCACGCAGGCCCAGTCGGGCTTGCTCTACGCCAAAACCGGTCAGGTCACGGGTGCCAAATTGCAGGTTTAGCTGCTGGCGAGCGGTATCAAGCTCGAATTCCCACAACGGACGGCGACGCAACCCGTGGCGGTGTTCAATCAAGGACATCGCTTCGAACGTTTCCGGATAGAGCAGTTCTGCCGGGTTGGTGCGCTGCAACTCAGCCGCCATGGTTTCCTTATCAACCGGCTCGACCAGACGGAAACGACCGGAGCTGATATCCAGCGTGGCGTAACCAAACCCCTGGCTTTCCTGCCAGATGGCGGCCAGCAGGTTATCTTGTTTTTCCTGTAACAGTGCTTCGTCACTGATGGTGCCGGGGGTAACGATGCGAACCACTTTACGTTCTACCGGCCCTTTGCTGGTCGCCGGGTCGCCAATTTGTTCGCAAATCGCCACGGATTCGCCTAACTGCACCAGCCTTGCCAGATAGTTTTCTACCGCGTGATGAGGAACACCGGCCATTGGAATTGGCTCACCCGCTGACGCGCCACGTTTGGTGAGCGAGATATCCAGCAATTGCGACGCGCGTCTGGCATCGTCATAAAACAGCTCATAGAAGTCACCCATACGATAAAACAGCAAAATATCGGGATGCTGGGCTTTCAACTTCAGATACTGCTGCATCATGGGGGTGTGGGCGTCTAAACTCTCTGGTGTACTCATCGCGTTGTTATGTCCATCTTCTTAAATTTTAATGCGTTAATGATACCGGCGATGCTCATTAGCGCGCATGAAATCCTGTGTTGTACTGCTGGCCGGCTTGGTTCGGTGATTGGGCACATAGCTGACCCGCATGGCTTTCATTCGTATGCAGGCTGCATGATAACGGAGTCTTCAAGGCAGGAAAACAAGAGGGGACGCCGCATTCTTCGAGCGCGCTCGAAACAATCGCGTTTGGTGATGGCGGTGACGTGGCTATCGATGAACATGCATAGCTGGCAACACGCCCCCATCGTTGCCAGCTATGCCTAACCTCAACGATCAAATATGATGTTCTGGACGTGATGCCGCCTCAGTGGCGTCTGTATCAAAATGTTGACCAATGTTCAGCTGCGGGTTCTGAGTGTTTGCGTGTAGCGTTTCTTCCTCCTGAAGAGTCCTGGCTGGACGTCAACAGAGGCGTTGCCTGATCTGTAACTGCCAGGTATCCATGATCGGTACTGGCTTGCATTGCCGTGTTTTCCAGTCGGAATCGCCCTACCAACCCGGCAAGTAATTGTGACTGATGAGTGAGGTTTTTCGCCGTCGTGGCGCCTTTTTCGACCAGTGATGCGTTTTGTTGTGTTACGAGGTCGAGCTGCCCTACGGCATCGGTGATTTGACTGATGGCGGAGACCTGCTCCTTCGCCGTAGAACTGATCTCTGTGATGAAATCAGAAACTGTGCGTACTTGCGAAACGATGCTGTCCATCGATGCGCCAGCGCTTTCAACCAGATGCGAACCGTTTTCGACTTTCTCCATACTGGAGCTGATCAGTTTTTTGATCTCTTTAGCGGCTTCAGCACTGCGTTGGGCCAGTGAGCGAACTTCACCCGCAACAACGGCAAAACCTCGACCCTGCTCACCGGCACGGGCAGCTTCAACCGCTGCGTTCAGGGCCAGAATGTTAGTCTGGAAGGCGATGCCATCAATGATGGCGATGATTTCCGTGATTTGCTGGGCGCTGGTAGTAATGTCTTGCATCGTTGAGATCACCTGATGCATCACATCACCCCCTTGTTGCACTGTATCACGGGTTGACGACACGAGCCGGGTTGCTTGCTCCGCTGTTTCCGCGTTCTTTTGTACCGCGGAGCGAATCTCCATCATTGACGCGGTAGTCTGCTGCAAGCTGGATGCTTGCTCTTCCGTACGCTTGCTCAGGTCGGTGTTACCTGTGGATATCAGCATTGAGTCGGTGAAAATAGCGTCGGAACTGGTACGCACCATCGCGACGATACTTTGCAGACTATTTTTCATGTCGGCCAACGCGTTGAGCATTTCTCTGGCTTCGTCACGGCCATGTACCTGGATGTGGCAGGTCAGGTCGCCCTCGGCAATCTTTTGTGCCGCGTCGCAGGCATTCAGCAATGGCGAGGAGACGGCTGTGTGCAGACGACGGCGTGCACCGATGTAAAGGGCTAAACACACACATAGCGCCCCGATAAGCACGCCCATACTGGTTCTGGCGTTCGATGCCTCGATCGCATCAAAGGCTGCCAGGTTCTTATCAGCGAACGCATTAGAAACCTCAACAGTCTTGTCCACTGCTACGCGATGCGCTTCATAGAGCTTGTGTACGCCAGTCAGTCCCGCGCGCGCGGCCGCGGTATTGCCAGCGGCCAGCGGCTGCAATACGTCACGGCGCGCCGCCTCCAGGAATTTCAGCGCGGCATCGTGTTGTTCTCCCAAAAGATATTGCTCAATACCGAAGGTCGGTGTCTTGCGCCAGTAGTCGACACGCGTGGTATAGTCCTGGGCCAGTTTGTCGAACGTTTTGGTCGCTTCGGCTGGTGATAGTGTGCCATCAAGCCCTTGCGATAACGTTAGTCGAGCTTCTATCAGGTATAGCGGCGGTGGCAGGATATCCGCAGTGATGTCTTTAGCGGTGAAGATCTTACTGGCCTGCGAGAGCATCTGTTGCCCTGACCGCCAATTGACTGCACCTTGTGTTAACACTGATCCTAGTCCGATAAGCAGCAAAAAAAGTAGGATGGATTTTATCGATTTCATTGGAACATCCTCTGAGTAGCGTCCTGGCAGAGAGTTTTCTGCGCCCGAATTCGTTGCCAGCGAGAAGCTCGCGGCTGACTAAGCACACTGGGTCAAATGGCCGCCTCATCGTCCTGCACGTCATTCCTGAACGCGGCTCATGAATTCCTACAATAATTGTAATCGTTCTGGCACATATTGCTCGGGGCAATGGTCATGATAATCGGTCATTTCAGGCTATTTTTAAGGGAAGTGTGTTGCCGGAGTGGGGGTTTTGTTTTTATAAAACAAAGTGATTTTTGGGTTTTTGGTTGTCGGGAAGAATCTAGCCCTTGTTGTGGGCTGGTTGAGTTGACCCGCTTCTTGTCGGTTAGTGCAATCCAGAATTGGACAATTATGTTAATGATTTTGGCTCTAACCTAAAATAGAACGAATTGGGTCTGTCCGTATAGGTGCTCTACTTACCTACCATCAACCCGGCCCCTCGCTTGCTGCTGCCAACAGGGGGACCAGCACGTTGCTGATGGGGGTGGGAATACCGTGTAAATGACCGTAGCGCTGGATCACGCCATTGCGGATATCCCACTCCAGCGGGCGATTAGCCTGTCGGTCGGCGAGGATTGAAGTGCTTAAATCCGCAGGGGCATGATGGAACACATCAACGATCTCCTGCGCAACGCTATCATCAAGCACCGCGCCTTGCGCACGTGCGACTGCCAGACATTCACGCAGATAGGCCAGCGCCAGCTCGGTAACATCCCCACGAGAGAACATTCCGGCGCGGCGATTCGCCAGCACCATCAGGCCTCCGACGGCATTTTGCAGCAGTTTACGCCAGGCCACAGAGGTGAAATCCGATGACAATTCAACCGCGCAGCGGGTACCGTTGAGCGCATCGACGACCCGTTTTGCCTGAGGTACATCCGGCAGTGTCAGACGTGGTTTGGCGCGCAGCCAGACAGAGGCATCGGGTTCACGCTGTGCCGGGAACCAGACGACTGACGGCAGCACCTGTGCGCCGTTGACCAACGGGGTCAGTTGGGTTTTCTGCTCGACGCCATTTTGCAGTGCACACACGACAGTGTTTTCATCGCACAGTGTCGCCAGCCAGTCGGTGCAATCAGCCACCTGGGTCGTTTTCACCGCAAGAAACACCAAATCGAACGCATGGTTGAGCATCGCAGGGTTATTCAATACCGGGCCCGGCACCACCACTTCACCGTCATCGTGGCGCAGAACTAACTGAGGATGCGCAGTGCGCCCGCAAAGGACTGGCGTGCGGTTAATGTCATGCAGTAGCGCCGCAATAGTGGTGCCGATAGCTCCGGGGCCAATAAGCGCAATCGAAGTATGGTCTGGCATCTTGTCTCTCCTGATTTGACTAATTCATCACCAGTGTGCCGGTAGTCATTGTCGAGCGCAATTGGGTAGGTTGGTGCAGGTGTGCTTGTCGAATGTTTTAATCAGATGAAAGAAATACTGGATAACCGCCTGTTAGGCATTGGGCAGGGAATCATGGGGCGCTTGTTAGAGGAGCACGAGCGCCCTATGAGTCATTCACCTGCGTAATGCCGAGGGCACGATGCCGAAGCGGCGGCGGAAGGCGGCGGTGAATTTGCTGTGAGATTCGTAACCGACATCAAGGGCGATGGCGGCAACCGAGCGCTCGGATGACTGTAATAACACCATGGCGGTTTCCAGCCGGGTTTCCCGCACGCAGCGGGTAATGGTGTTGTCCTCCTGCGCCAGTCGGCGGTTTAAGGTGCTGATGGTGGTGGAGAGCGCTTGGGCTACCCGACCCGCTGACCAGTCGTCATATGGGCGTTGTGCCACCAGTCGGCGCACGCGCTCACTCCAGTTCATTGTCTCTGGCGGGGCCAGAACCACACCGGCGTGTTCAGCCAGTAGCAACAACACCTCCAACATTCGGTGTTCACTCAGCGTGGCTGAACTACCTGTATCACGTAGTGCATCGACAGTGCGTAAAAACGCGGTCTTGATAGCGACGTTATCCGCCACTCTGGCGACGCGGCGCAGTGGCTCCAGTGCGGCAAACTGACCGAAAGACTGATAAAAGCGCGCTATCGTCTCGGGTTGCAGGTTGAGGATCTGCGCCACATAGCGCCCTTGTGGTGCCGGGTCGTTGACAACATCCCATTGGGTGCCACGTGGCAAAATGAATATTTCTCCAGGTGCAAAATCACTGCGGCCTTCCGGTGCCAGCAACTGCTTGGTGCCAGAAACGACTAACCCAATCAGGTCAGCCCGAATAACCACGGTGCGTAATGCGTATTGGCTGCGGGCAACAATCTGATGCAAAAGCAGCGGGCTGGCAGCGTGTAGCGGGATAGGTTCGACGGGATTCGTCAGGGACAGGGCAGTATGATGGTGGGTTAGCGTCATCCCGTATCGTTATCCGTGGTGAAAATGGAGCAGAGATTGCACGAACCGGAACAACGGGAACAAGGGCGGTTCGCTACTATTGTTATCACAGTTTTTAGTGTGTGCTGACACTCATCGTCAAGGCGTTGCCGTTTGGAAAACGCGGTGAGTGACGGTCCAAGCCTACCATGAATAACAGGAGTATCGATATGAGAACCAGTTTGCGGATGACCCGTTCCTGCGTTTCATTATTTGCTGGTGCCATCATGACTGCCGCCGCAGCCCATGCGAATACGCTGACATTGTCCAGCCCGGCAATTGCGCCGAACAGTACGCTGCCTGCCAGCTTTGAATTTAACGGTTTTGGCTGCAGTGGGCAGAACCAGTCCCCTGCGCTGAACTGGCGTGGCGCACCGGCAGGTACCCAGAGTTTTGCCGTCACCGTTTATGACCCGGATGCACCGACAGGGTCTGGCTGGTGGCATTGGATGGTTATCAATATTCCCGCGAATGTAAACAGCCTTGCCACTGACGCAGGCGAGATTGGCGGTAAGCACTTGCCAACCGGCGCTAGCCAGGTGCGTATTGACTACGGGGTGGCGGCATGGGGTGGGGTCTGCCCGCCAGCGGGTGACAAACCGCATCGGTATATTTTTACCGTCTACGCTCTGAAAACCAAAACGCTGGAGGTGCCTAAAGACGCGAATCCGGCACTCGGTGGCTTTATGATTAACGCCAATACGCTCGCCAAAGCCAGTTTCACGGCTTACTACGGCCGTCCGGCGCAAAAGAATCAATAATAACAACGGCAATCCCCGCACGGTGGCGGGGGGTGTTGACGGACGACTGCCGTTTATTGGATGTGATGAAACACCGTGGTGCGGTTATCGAAATGCATTACCGCACACTGTTTCTGATAGCGTGATGATGGTGGGCGTTAATCACCGCTTTCGCTATATACAAATCCTGAATCGCCAGGCCGGAACTGTCGAAAACGGTGATATCGGATGCCGTTTACCGGCCGCTGATTTTACCTGCCAGCACATCACCAATCGCGAATACTGCTTTATCGTCACCAGTATGTTGGAACTCGCCGATGCGGCGGGATTGAACCGGAAAATCGCAGAATAATCGGCCGGTTGCCAGCAGTTCGACGGGCAGTTCCTGTTTACCGACCGCGTCCGACCCCATTGAAGAGATGTGGGTACCGGGGCGAACTTGCGGATACTGGCCCCGTTGGGATTTGGGCGAGCTTATGTGGCTGAAGCCGTGGCTCGCATGTGTCGACAGTTTCCGACGATTCAACCTTCACTGATGCTGTCAGACGCGCCGATTGGTACGCTGGATACCGACGATTGGGATGTGCTGATCCATGTCGGCCCACTGACGGATTCCAGTCTGGCATTGCGGTCACTGGCACCCAACCGCCGTATTCTGTGTGCCGCACCGGATTATCTGGCGAAATACGGCTGGCCTGAGCATCCGCGGGATCTGCACCTTCATGTCTGCGGGGTGTTGCGTGAAGACCGTGCGGATGCGTCGTTGTGGGGTTTTGTCCGCCGTGGTGGCAGCGAAACGAACACGGTGCGTATCAGACCGGCTTTCACCAGTAATGACGGCGAAGTGGTCAGGCATTGGGCTGTTGCCGGGCTTTGCCTGATTCAGCGTTCTGAGTGGGCCGTCGCGGATGATTTAAACGCCGGACGGCTGGTTGAAATCATGCCAGAGTGGAGCCTGCCAAACGCGGATGTTGTTGCGTTGCTGGGGCCGCGCGCTGGACGGGCGGCTCGCATGGAGCGGTTCGTGAATATGCTCAAAGCGATGCTGGAACCAGTGCCCTGGCGCACCTGAGCGTGTCATAGCTGACTGAAAACCACAGCGTAAACCACCGTATGCTGGTGAATGCATCATTACGGTGGTTTTCGGCACAGAGATAGCTGCCGTGAAAGGGAATAATCCTCCCTTCCACGGCCTGTCTCAGGCATTTTCTCCGGCTTCGAGCGTTTGGCGCTGGGTGAGTGTGGGGAAGTATTTCATCCACAGCGCGACAACCAGCAAGGTGCCAATTCCCCCGACGACGATAGCCGGTACGACCCCCAACCAGGCCGCCGTTACGCCGGATTCGAATTCCCCCAGTTGATTCGATGTGCCAATGAAGATGGAGTTAGCGGCACTTACCCGGCCACGCATGTCGTCCGGTGTTTCCAGTTGCACCAGCGTTGAACGGATGACGACGCTTATCATGTCAGATGCACCTAACAATAGCAGGGCGAGCAACGACACAAACAGATTGGTGGACAGGCCAAACGCGATGGTGGCGATGCCAAACATCGCGACGGCGGAAAACATGATTTTTCCAACATGGCGGGTAAGCGGGTGTCGGGTCAGGTAAACCGACATCAGCACGGCACCAAGCGCGGGCGCACAGCGCAGTAACCCTAATCCCCACGGGCCGGTATGCAGGATATCTTTGGCGACGATTGGCAGTAGCGCAGTAGCGCCACCCAGCAACACGGCGAACATGTCCAGCGAGATAGACCCCAGAATCACCGGATTACGGCGGATAAAATTCATGCCTCCGAACAGCGTTTCCAGGCTTACCGGTGCGCGAGCGGGCGCTTTGTACTCATAGCGCAGGTTGAGCAACACCAGAAATGACATCAGAAAGCAGGCTACGCTGGCGGTATACAGCGTGGTCGCGCCGATGAGGTAAATCACCCCGCCCAGTGCCGGGCCGACGATCACCGTCGCTTCACGGGCCGAGGCCATCAACGCCACGGCGCGAGACAGTTGGTTGGGGGCGATCAGATTCGGCAATAGCGCTTGGGTGGCGGGCATTTCGAAGGCTCGTGTCGCCCCCAGCAGCGCGGAACATGCATAAATCATGGTGGCGCTGATGGTGTGGGTGACGTTGCCCAGCACCAACACCAGTATGGTGGCTGCCATCAACAAGCGGCAACAAAGGATAATCACCCGGCGGTTGTACTGATCGATGGTATGACCGGCAACCAGCGTCAGCGCTAACTGTGGCAGGAACTGCGCCAGCCCGACCAGACCCAAATTCAGCGCGCTGTTCGTCAGGTCATACATTTGCCAGCCAATCCCGACCACCAGCATCTGAAACGCAAAAGAGGAAGCAATTTGTCCTAACCAAAAGCACAGAAAGGTGGGGTTTTTGAGTGGGGACGCGATTTCCACAGGGTGTTATCCATGCCAGTTGTTGTAATGAGAAGTGTTCAGTGTACCCAACTTATTGTTTTATTAAACTGAAGTTTTCTCCACAGATGTAAGGAAAAGATAACCATTGACCCATGCCTCTCATGGTGCGTTGTGGTAGTGAGAAAAGTGAATAAATTGAGTGGCTTTGATGAAAATGGTGAGCGAATATCGGTTTGTCTGACTCTTTTTGCTGACAGTGTTGAGTAAAAGACGATAAAATAATAAACACGAAATTTATTATGTATTGATATATTTAAAATTTATCAAACTTATTTGGTATTAATGAGGATTATTATGCAACAGTTGCCTGCTTGCCCTAAATGTCAGTCTGAATACACCTGGCAGGATGACGCAATGCTGAATTGCCCGGAGTGCGGACACGTATGGTCGATGGAGGGTGACGCGGGGGCACAGGAGGAAGGGCTGGTGGTGCGTGACGCCAACGGTAACCTGCTGGCAGACGGCGACACCGTTACCGTCATCAAGGATCTCAAGGTTAAAGGAAGCTCGTCGACATTGAAAATCGGCACCCGTGTGAAAGGGATTCGTCTGGTGGAAGGCGATCACAACATCGATTGTAAGATCGAGGGTTTTGGCGCAATGAAACTGAAATCTGAATTTGTGAAGAAAAACTAAGTCTGTCCCCGCCTCATCCGGCGGGGCGTACTGCCCGACATCGTGTGGAATATTACGGTAAGGTACGGTGGGCTACCCGTACGTTAGCTGGCAGTATCGATCGGTATATAGTCCACCCGATTACGGCCCTGGTGTTTGGCCCGGTATAACGCGGCGTCGGCCGTGCCGTACAGGGTATCGAATCCGGTATGCGGCGGTGCCCAACTGACACCGAAGCTGGCGGTGACCTGATGTTCAGGCAGCGGTTCCAGCGGTGAGTGATTCAGACTGGCGTGGATATGCTCGGCGATATCTACCGCCGCCATTAGCGTGTAGCCGTCCAGCAGGATGGTGAATTCCTCGCCGCCGACGCGGCCAATACTGCCTTTCCCTTGTAATACATCACGAATACGAGCAATCAGCGAGCAGATGACGGCATCTCCGGTTGGATGGCCGTAGGCGTCGTTGACCTGTTTGAAATGGTCGATATCCAGCACGATCAATGCCGCCTGATCCTGCTCCAGTGCGTGATCGACCAGGTCGATGATCGCGCTGCGGTTGAAGACGTCGGTCAGTGGATCATGCGTGGCTTTGTACTCCAGTTCCACCGCCAACTGATGCAATTGGGTATTCAGGCGGGTCAGTTCGCGCTCCGCCCGATCGCTACGGGTGATCAGCCGGTGGGTTTCACGTACCAGACGTTGGTAGTGTTCTGCCAGCATAATCAGGCTTTCCCGATACACCTCCGCTGGCATGTCGGCCTGAGCGGCGATATTACGCGCCGACAGCAGGATGTCATATTCGGGGGTGAACAGTTCGTAGCTACTCATGCCGTTACTCCAGAATGTGGGGGTGGAATTCGAGTGCAGAAAAGTCGATATGCAGCTCTTGTCCAAACTCCTCGGCAATGTCATCGTCCTGGTCGTAATACCAGTGCAATGCAATGGGAAGCTGCTGCTGGGCGGCCTTGTCGAGAATATTGAACAGGCTAAAAAGCATCTTGGTGCTGGAGCTATTGAAGTAGGGCAGCGATACATGCACGTCAATGCGCGTTGGTGAGGAGGGGAATGCGGCAAGGCAGGCTTGCAGGTAGTGTTGTACCCGTTCAATCAGCGGGCCATAAAATGCCGCTGCGTTTTCCGGGTAAGACTCGCCGGAAAGTGAAAGCTGATGTGTATCAAAGCGAAAATCCACGGTCGGCGTGCTGGCTGTGCCGGTAATATGGAGATTGTTCGTTGTTATTATGTCTGTCATGGTTAAATCACCGCCTTCAGATAAAACGTGGAGAGCCCGGTGGCGTCGTCGCTACGAAAGGTGAACTGCAGTGGCTCGCTGGCGTCGCGGGCCACGGTCAACAGACCGATATCCGCCCCTTTGCTGGAAGCCGGAATGTCTTCACGCAGCGAGGTCTTATAGGCAAGTCTGATTTCATCAAGTGTCATCGTGCATAGCGGTTCCAGCCGCTGGCGAAGTATCTCCGCATCTGCCGGGTATACCCGATTGGCGCTCAATAAAAAGTATTTCCCCGCTTCAACGCCGATACACACCGAGCCATGACGGATTTCATTGGTCTGCTCTTCTGTCGTCAACGCTGAGGCAGAATAGTGGATGATGTTTTGCACCATTTCCACAAAACTGGAAAACAGTTTGCGACGCACGCT
The DNA here is from genome assembly GCF_020406815.2 of Dickeya oryzae. Lineage (NCBI taxonomy): Bacteria > Pseudomonadati > Pseudomonadota > Gammaproteobacteria > Enterobacterales > Pectobacteriaceae > Dickeya > Dickeya oryzae. The sequence continues at coordinate 3,543,280 of NZ_CP162670.1, read as the reverse complement.
GGGGGGCACCCGGCTTTTTTCCAGTTGTAAGCGCACTGTTTCTGCCAGTGAGCAGATAATGTTTTGTGAAAAGTACCCCACATAGTACAGCGCGATATCCTGCTGTTGGGTGAGGTCAAAGAATTCAGCGTACTTCGTTTCAGACATGTTCCGGTTTTACCTGGTTAAGCGTGTTCATGGTGCCTGAAGCCCCAAAATGTAAGATCGTCTCGTCGTGCCTGCGTTCCTTGCCAGGCGCGATGGTGTTGTAATAGTTGAGTAGCAAGCTGACTCATCGGCAGTTCCCCGAGGCGTTGCAGCAGATTTTGCAGGCGACGTTTGCCGAATTTAATCTGCCGTTCGCCGCCTATCTGGTCGAGTAAACCATCGGTGGCGGCGAAGAACAGATCCTGCGCTGACAACGGGCGCTGAAACGCCGGCCAACTGTAGTCATATGGCGTATTGGTATAACCGACGCCCATCCGGTCGCTATCCAGCGTCAGCAGGTCACCGCTTTGCGCATCGGTCACGAATGCGGTCATACGCGCGCTGGCCCAGTTGAGAGTCTGTTCAGTGGTATTCACGTAGACCACCAGCGCATCGCAACCATCATCGGAAGCGGACATCTGCCCCGGGTAGCCGCTTTTCTGACCCAATGTATCTTTGATGTATCGATTGATGCTGCCCAGCAATTGCCCCGTCTGGTCCGGGCGGTATTGCGCCAGTGCCTGTTCCAGCGCTGAATTGAATATCAATGTCATAAAGGCACCCGGTACGCCATGCCCCGTGCAATCGGTAAGCACGGCCAGCCAACCTTGTTCATATCGCCGGAAGGCATAGCAGTCACCCCCGACGCAGTCGCGCGGTTCCCACACCAGACACCAATCCTGCAAGGTGGCTTCCAGTGTTTGACGGAATGGGGTCAGCATCGCCCCCTGAATGACGCTGGCGTACTCTATGCTTTGGACTATCTGCTGGTGCTGGCGCACATGGGTGTCCGACACAATGCGGAACAAATCGATACCCAAGCCGATACCGAGGTAGTGGCCGTTTTCGGTAATAATGAAGCCGTCAGCCAGAAAGCGTTCACCGCTGATGACCGCCTTGTCCGCGACATCGCTCAAGGAGGCTGAGGCCTCGACGATAAGCGGCGTTTTATCCATAAACGCGATGCAGCTTTTTCGGTCATACAGTTCACGGTAATAAGGCCGTGACATTTGCGACAGGAAACTATGGCGGTTGATCAGGCCAAACGGGCGTCCGTCTTCCACGACTGGCAGGCTAACCAGGTCTTTGTGGCGGCTGAACAACTGCAATACAGTGGCGTTATCGGTGGAGGGAGAGACATCCGGCGTGGTGATACACAAGTCGCGTGCGCTTGGAAAGGAAACGAAATGTAACCGATGTTCCTGTGGCGGTAAGGCGCTCATTGTCTTGTCTTTCTGGGGAATTAGGCTATCGTCACGGTAGCAGTCGCAGATGACGGAAACATGACAACGCGCTGAAATGCTAAGGAACTGTCAGGTTTCTCTTTACAGTCATGGCTAAATATTTCTGATGTGCTCGTTTCCTGAGCGTTTTTATGCTTTTTTCGTATTAATGAAAAAATAAAATGGCCGATATATTTTAGGAGTGGATCTGTCTTTATCTATTTCGTTCACACGGTGCGAAAAATGAGATGGCACCGTGTGTGGTTTGTAAACCACTCTTTCTATTTCCTGATAGATAGTTTTAGACGGCACTACCCGTAAATAATGTAAGTGAAGGAAGGTCAATATCACTTGACGTATGAAGGGTATATACGGGGGTAAATCTGTTAAGCCGTCTTTTTGATACATGCTTTGGCAGGTATGTTGTTTTTTTTTCGGTGTGTTGGTGTTACGTCGCGGTAGTAAATCAGTGCCCTTAGAGGCATGTTTTCGTTAGAAAAAAGGAGTGATATCGTGGTTATATCAGGCATTCAGAATCAAAACATTACATCGTCTTCCTATCCACAGCAGACTTATGTTGCGAATAGTAACTCAAGCGACAGCACCGATGCTCTCGGCGCTAATCAATCTGTTTCCCTGAAAACAGGGAAAACAAATGATTCGCAAAATAATCAGTTTCAGGATAATAATTCCAACGATGTTACTGATACGCGTGATCGCAGTGCATCATCACTGGACGAGCGTTTAGCTAAAGAAAAATTACAGAAACAGCAAAATGAATCCTCCGTGGAGCGCTCATTGCGGATGACCGGTATCCCGCTGTATGGCGGCGTGCTGGTGTCTGTCGTGAAATATCCTGATGGTCAGAGTGAAAGTTATAATGTATTTACCGGGAAACGTATTTCATCTACGGATCCCACTCTGAGTGGCGTGCGTGCGCCAGCGAGTGCGGCAGAGTTTGGTTATTATAGCCAGGGCTTATATAGCGGCATGTCGGCAGCGGAAGTGTACGAGAAAATACAGCATCTATTGAACGCAGGTTCCGGTGACGTTGCCTGGAAATTGCCGGGCAGCGGCGAATTGCCGCAAACCAGTTGATATGCAAACGTATTGCTGACGCTTTATTCTATATTTAATAGCATTAATAGCCTGATTTATTATCAGGTGGTTATCTATTTTTAAATTTTATTCCTTTAGTCTTTCCAAAACCAAGGTTCATGTTTTTTCATGAACAATGCTTTTTCATGTCACTGGTTTTTCATGAATATCGGTTTTTCATGGACAGCCGTTTTTCCTGGCTTGCTCAGCTACATTCCACCCCAGTAAGTTCCTGTCTCTGATGGCCTCGTCACCGCTTATTTTCTTATTGGTTACAATGAGATGTTCTAATTACAGGTATAAGTAATTGTTTCTGTTGCTCCGTTCGGGCGTTGGTTAAGCTGGCGGCTATGGGTTGCCCCTTCAGTGAGTGATGAGGCACAACACCGGACTTCATCTCACTCGCTGTTCTGACAAGGATACAAGAATGACCACGATTCTCATTGAGGATGCCAGAGAAGAGCATATTGCCGCTATCCAGGATATTTATACCCATCATGTTTTGCATGGCACCGCGACGTTTGAAACCGAACCGCCCGATCAGGCGGAGATGTTGGCTCGCTGGCGGAAAATTCGTGATGCTGGCTTGCCCTGGCTGGTGGCAACGGAAAATCAACAGGTGTTAGGGTACTGCTATCTGGGGTTTTATCGCCCGCGCTACGCGTATCGTTTCACACTGGAAGATTCTATCTATTTGCACCCGGAGCAGGTGGGAAGAGGTTTAGGTAAGCGCTTGCTGTCCGAGGCCTTGCGACGGGCTGAGCAGCAGGGATACCGTCAGGTGGTGTCGGTCGTTGCTAACAGTGGCAATCAAGCCTCGCTGCAGTTGCACTTGTCGTTGGGGTTCGAACAGGCAGGCACGTTACGTTCCGTCGGTATGAAGCACGGACGCTGGTTGGATACGGCCTTGTTGCAGCGTACGTTAGGCGAAGGCGACAGTTCCTTGCCACCTGCCTGAACGGTGGTGTGAGCGAGTTTGCTATAACGGAGCCCGTCAGAGCCGCAGGGCCGCTCTGACGGGGATGAGGCTGTCATCAGCGATGATGTAACTGGGCTTGCCACAGCGCCAGCACGCTCATCAAGGCGGTGATCATCAGGTAGTAACTGGGTGCCAGGCTACTGCCGGTGGCGCTTATCAGTAGCGTACAGATGAACGGTGCAAAGCCGCCAAACACGGTGACCGCCACGTTATAGCTGATTGCCATGCCGCTGGCGCGGGTTGATACCGGGAACAGATCGGCCATCATCGACGGCACGGTGGAGAAATACACCGATTTCAACAACGCCATCCACCCGACCACGATAATCAGTGAGGTGGCCGACAGATATTCCGTCATCAACCAGAATGCCGGATAGATAGTCACCGCCAGCAACAGCAGTGATCCCCACATCAGCGGCAGGCGTCCGATTTTTTCCGCCCACAGCCCCACCAGCGGTGTAATCACCGTCAGAATAATGCCAGCAATCAGCGTGGCGCTAAACGCTGCGCCTGACGGCAAATGCAACGTTTTGGTCGCATAAGTAGGAACATAGTTCAGCATGTAGTTGATGGCGGTGGAAATCACCATCAGGCCGACAGCAATCAGGAACAGTCTTTTCTGTCGGGTAAACAGGGTTTTGATCGGTGCCTGCGTTTTCTCTGCCTGCGCAAAGTTTGCTGGTTCATGTACATGACGTCGGATATACAACCCCACCGGGCCAATTAACAAACCGAAGGCAAACGGAAGACGCCATCCCCAGTCCTGAATCTGGGCTTCGCTCAATGACTGTGATAATCCCAGGCCGAATGCCGAGGCCATCAGAGTGCTGGCCCCTTGGGTGGCAAACTGCCAGCTGGCGATAAAGGCGCGACGCTCGGGGAAATGCTCCACCAGAAACGCGGTGGAACTGCCGAACTCGCCACCTGCGGAAAATCCCTGAATCAGCCGCGCCAGCATAATCAGGATCGGTGCCGCTATGCCGATGCTGGCATACGTGGGCATCAGGGTGATCATTGCGCCGCCCAGCAGCATCAGGCTGATGGACAACAACAAAGAGGCCTTGCGCCCGGCTCTATCCGCATAGGCACCCAGCACAATGGCACCCAGCGGGCGAATGAGAAAAGAAACGCCGAAGCTGCCGAAAGCCAGCAGTAAGGATACGGTTGGATCCTGCGTAGGGAAAAACGCATGGGCGATGTAATTGGCAAAAAAGCCGTATACCGCGATGTCAAACCACTCCAGCGCGTTGCCGATGCAGGTGGCAAACAGCGTTTTATACAGGCTGGGGCGCGCGGTACTGTGGTGTGAAACCGATGCAGTCGTCATGATGTTTCCCTCAGCGTGGTGTATTGGCGTCACGGTGTGCGCGATGCGCAGCCATAACCGTATGGCCTTGTTCACCCAGTTCCCAGAACAGGCGGGTCATTATCTGCAAACCTTCACGGGCGACGCTGATCAGCATGTGTTCATCCACGGCATGTTGACCGCAGGCAGGGTAAGAGTGAGGGATCCACAATGTCGGCAGGCCGAGGATATCGGCAAACACTTCGTTGGGCAGCGAACCGCCAAGGTTGGGCAGCAACGCCGGTTTTTTATCGCTGGTCTGGCGCATCAGGTCGAGCGTCCAGTTGACCAGCGGGTCGGTGGGGTCAAGGCGTGTGGCCGGTGTGCCACGCACGTCACTGATTTCCACCATCGTGAAACCGTGAGTGTCGAGGTGCTGACGTAAATGCTGTGTCAGTTGCTGCCAGTCGGTGCCGACCACGAAACGCAACTGACAGACTGCGGTGGCGTGGCCGGGAATGGCATTCATTGGCCGCTGTGGGTTACCGGTCAGAAACGACAGCACTTCCAACGTATTCCAGCCGAACAGCCTTTCAGATGCGCTTAACCCAGCTTCACCCCAGTTTGGGTCGATAGCCGGATCCGTGGCTTGCCCGCCGGGCGTGATATCCGAGAGGATGGTGCGCAGGGCTGGCGTCAGATGCGGCGGCTTCAGTGCCTCTACCTGCATCTGACCGTGCTGATTGACCAGACAGGCAATCGCGTTAGCCAGTTGCGTCCCGGGGTTGCTCAGTAATCCGCCCCAGTTGCCGGAGTGGTAATCTCGCTCGCGGGCGCGGATGGTCAGTCGAAAATTGACGCAGCCGCGCGAGCCGAGGAATAACGTCGGACGTTCTGCGTTAAGGCGTGGGCCGTCTGACGCGATGAACAAATCGGCTTGCAGTGCTTGCGCATGTTGATGACATACGTCGGCCAGGCCTGGTGAGCTTATCTCTTCGCCCATCTCGAACAGCCACTTGCAGTTAAAGCCCAGTCGCCCCTGGCGAGCCTGAAATACCTGCTCCAGCGCCGCAATATTGACGGAGTGCTGGCCTTTGTTGTCGGCGCTGCCGCGTCCGTACCAGCGGCCCTCGCGCTCCACCAGTTGCCACGGGGAAAGCCCTTCGCTCCAGTGCTCATCATCGCCGAATACCACGTCGCCGTGGCCGTAGCACAGCACGGTGGGCAGGCTGTCGTCTTCAATGCGAGAGGCGATTAAAAACGGACGGTTAGCGCCTGTCGGGTTATCGATTTGCTGTAAGTCGAAACCGAGTGCCTGTAGCGCCGGTATGATTTCCCCGGTGAGATAGTGCTGTAGCTCGGCGTCCCGGTCGTTTCGCTGACTTTCGCTGGCGATGGCGATGCGGCGGGCTAAAACGTCACGAAAGCGGCCGCTATCGAAGTACGCCAGAGCCTGTTGAATAACCTGTGGTGTTGTCATGTGATGCCTGTCTGTGATGATGTTTGATGTTGTGTTTTTTATGTTGGATAACTTTTTTTGAACTGATTTTTATCGAACGTATTCGTGTCGTACGGTTCTATATCGTTCTATTCATCCTGTTCTAAATCATCACCAGCATTGCCACAATAATAATAATTGCAAGCAAGCTTTGCTTTTAATATAAAGCTTGGTTGCACAAAAACGAGGCAGGCGAAAAAGCGATGCATAGCAATGAAATCAGGTATTTTCTGGCGGTGGCCAATACTGGCTCGCTGAGCGCCGCCAGCCAGCAACTGTTTGTGGCGGTATCTGCTATCAGCCGACAAATTCATAAACTGGAGGAGCGCATCGGTGCGTCGCTGTTTGAGCGCCACGCTCGCGGTATGGTGTTGACCGATGCCGGGCAAATACTGGAAAACCATGTGCGCAAAAGCATGATGGACATGGAATACGCCATCGCGGAGATTCAAGGGTTAAAGGCGGTACGGCGCACGTTTGTTCGGGTAGCCTGTACTGACGGGATGGCATTTGATCTGCTGCCGGGGTTATTTGCCCGTTTTCGGCGGGATAACCCGGCGGTCACGTTCTTCCTGCAAGTCGGTAGCGCGATACAGGTATCAGAAATGGTACGCAACGGCGAGTGCGATGTGGCACTACAGTTTAGCTTATCCCCGGATCGCGGCGTTGAAGTCATGGCGTCTTATCCTGCACCGGTGCTACTGCTCATGCGGCCTGATCATCCGCTGGCGAACAAATCAATCCAGCTACCGGACCTGCATGAGTTTCCGCTGGTACTGCCGCAACAGGGGACCACTATTCGCCAATTGTTCGATCTCTCTTGCCGGATGAGCGGCACGTTTCTGGAGCCGACGCTCAGTTGCAACAATTTTTCCGCGCTGTACTACTTTATGCAGCAAACGCCGGATGCCGTCACCGCCTGTAGCCATTTCTCGGTACTGTATCGAGCCAGGGAAGACGGCCTGTTGCTTAAGCCGGTACACAGCGAACCGTTGACCCAACGCAGCCTGCAGGTGCAGACGCTTGCAGGTAAGCACCGTTCTGCCGCATTAAGCCACTTTATTTCTTTTATGATTGACGAACTGGGCCGCGAGCACGCGAGACTGGCGGCAGATATCGGACTGGAGCCGCTACCTGCCGGGATGTTGAAATAGTTGAGAATAATAGTCGGTGGGCCTAGCGTTCCCAGCGGCAGATACGCCAGCCTTTCTCCTGGGCTAATTCCGCCAGTTCAGGCACCGGGTTGACGACATAAGCCTGATCAACGAACTCCAGCATGGCGCGGTCGTTAAGCGAGTCGCTGTAACCGTAAAGTTGCCCAAAAGGCTCGGCGTCACGCTGTGTCAGCCATTCACGGATGCGGGTAACCTTGCCGTGCTGATAAGTTGGCACCCCGTGAATATCGCCGGTAAAGCGGCCGTCTTCCAGGGTCACACCGATCGCCAGCGCGTGATCGGCTCCCAGGTGACGCGCAATCGGTCCTACCAGATGTTCGCCGCTGGCAGAGATGACCACCAGGGTATCGCCACGCTGGCGGTGCCACGCCATTTGTTCGCGTGCTGCCGGGTAGAGGCGGGGCAGAATATCGCGCTGGATAAAGCGTTCTATCCAGCCGGACACGGTCTCTGTGGTTAACCCAATGAGTGGCGACAGTGAGAGATACATATAATCTTCGATCGCCAATGTACCTTCATAGTAGCTCTGCATCAGGTGTTTTTCCCGTTGCAGCAGCTCTTTGCCAGCGAATCCCTGTGATTCGAGCCAGCGTAACCACAAGCCGGTGCTGTCGGCGCAGATCAGGGTTTCGTCCAGATCAAACAGGGCTAAATCCATTGGGGTCCTCCGGAAAGTCAGAATGGATAGTGAAAACAGTGCGTATAGTGAAAACAGAATGTATCGGGCTGTCGGTATTGTAGGCATGCGCACTGGTGTCCAGTGTACCAGCGATTGATGACAACGGCGCGTCAACAAAAGGCACATGACGTGAGTGCGTGTATGGCGATTCCCAACCTTGCGAGCAAGCGCGCACAATCAACATGAGATACAACAAGCTGATTGACGAAAATCATCCGTTGAATCATAAAGATGGCGGTCAGTTTGAGGGTGTTTTTATCTTGTAAATGTTTTTATCTTGTAAATGCTTTTATTGCGGGTAGACCAGCGGTTTGGCAACCCGCAATGGCAGGCGGTTATTATTTCGTCAATTGGCTTAATTGATAGCAGAAAAATAATTAATTTTTGTTATTTGTTGTCATGAAGTAATCGATGCGACAATCACCCGCTTTCATCTATTGACCTTGGTAGGCTAAATGGTGACAGTTCACCAGCTCAATAATGATAACCCGAACAAACCAAAGCGCATTGAAGCGCTGACAATGTTGCGTAAACCCGCGTGTAAGCCAACAGTGTCGTCTAAACCAAAAGGACGCGTGAGATGCGCACAGTAAAGAAACCTTACCCGTCGTTTCATGCTGAACATGTAGGCAGTTTTGTGCTGCCACCTCGTTTAAAGCAGGCTCGGCTGGCATGGCGGCAAGGGCTCATGACCCGTGATCGGCTAACTGAAATCGAAAACGAAGAAGTGCTGAATGTGGTCGAGCGCCAGAAAGAATGCGGTTTGCACGCGATTACCGACGGTGAACTGCGCGTTCGCAATGGTATTGGTGATTTTTTCTCTTGTCTGACGGGGATAGAGGTTGATGAGACCGTTTCCTCTGACGGTGATATGCCCCACCCATTACGAGTCGTGGGTAAACTGGATTTTGACGACAGTCACCCCTTTCTGACCCATTACCGCTTTTTGCATCAAGCGGTGGGTGAGGGCGTGGAAAACCTGGCGAAACAGACCCTACCCAGCCCAAATATGCTGATGTACCCGGCCATTCGCACCAATGAGGTTTATCCGTCATTGGATGCATTCTGTGATGACCTGGCTGCGGTGTATCGCAAAATTATCCAGGCGTTTTACCGCCAGGGTTGCCGTTATATCCAGCTCGACGATCTGTTTTGGGCTCGCCTGTGCGACAGTCAAATGATGGTGCGAGAACATGCCGCCGGGTTTGAATTATCGGAATTGCTTGAGCGTTGCACCCGCACGCTGAATCAGGCACTGGCGCAACGTCCACAGGATATGTTTATCAGCCTGCACATGTGTTGTCGCCGTTTTTCACCCAATTGGGTGCATGGCCGTGGGCGTGAGGTCATGGGGCATGCGATGGCAAACCTGTCGGTAGACAGCTTGTTTATCGAGTATGACGACCGTCGCCCGGTTGGGCTGGAACCGTTACGCCAGGTGAGTTGCCAGAAGGTGGTGCTGGGGGTCATCGATTCCCACAGTGCTGAGTTGGATGCGCCGCAGTCAGTCAAGATGGCCATCAATACCGCATCGTTGTATGTACCGTTGCAACAGTTAGCCATCAGCCCGAAGTGTGGCTTTGGGCACTGCGAACAGCAAGGGATCACGGAAGAACAGCAATGGGCCAAGCTACGGCATATGGTGAATATCGCTCATAACGTCTGGACCATGCCGGAATAGTCTGTCTGGTAAAACAGCGCTGTGGTATAGCGTCAGTGTTGATGACATGCGCCTGACGCCGGTTCGTCAATCGTTCGTCTTTTTCCTCCCCTGAAAGGTGTTGGTTGAAAATAGTTAGGTCATTCAGTGATCTGGCTCTCCTGTTGATCATCAGGTGCTATACATAATTCTTATGGCACTGCAACATAACCGCCGATGCCAGTCCTGCAGACTGGCAGCTAATGCGTTTTACGAGAAAAAATGATCGGCTGGTGCCGGTGTTATGGCAAAACAGACCGATCATCCTCTGACCAAATAAAGAGAATCTGTTATGGAAAGATGGTTTAAATCTCTGTTTGTTCTGGTTTTATTTTTTGTTTTTACGGCGAGTGCGGCAGATAAACTGCCCAATATCGTTATCCTGGCGACCGGCGGTACTATTGCCGGCTCAGCGGCAACGGGTACCCAAACCACGGGTTACAAGGCTGGCGCGCTTGGCGTGGATACGCTAATCAACGCTGTGCCTGAGGTGAAGAAACTGGCTAATGTGAAGGGGGAGCAATTCTCCAACATGGCCAGCGAAAACATGACCGGTGATGTGGTGCTCAAGCTGAGCCAGCGTGTGAATGAACTGCTGGCACGGGATGATGTGGATGGTGTAGTGATCACCCACGGGACCGACACTGTGGAAGAGTCGGCTTACTTTCTTCATCTGACGGTAAAAAGTGACAAGCCGGTGGTGTTTGTCGCAGCGATGCGTCCGGCAACGGCCATCAGTGCTGACGGCCCGATGAACCTGCTGGAAGCGGTACGCGTGGCGGGTGACAAGCAGTCTCGCGGTCGTGGCGTGATGGTGGTGATCAATGATCGTATCGGCTCTGCCCGCTACATCACCAAGACCAACGCTTCTACGCTGGATACGTTCAAGGCGAATGAAGAAGGCTACCTGGGCGTTATCATTGGTAACCGCATTTACTACCAAAACCGTATCGACAAGGTGCATACCACCCGGTCTGTGTTCGACGTGCGTGGCCTGACTTCTCTGCCGAAAGTCGACATTCTTTATGGCTATCAGGATGACCCGGAATATCTGTATGACGCGGCTATTCAGCATGGCGTAAAAGGTATCGTCTATGCTGGTATGGGCGCAGGTTCAGTGTCCGTTCGCGGTATTGCTGGTATGCGCAAGGCGATGGAGAAAGGCGTTGTTGTGATCCGTTCTACCCGCACAGGCAATGGTATTGTGCCGCCGGATGAAGAGCTGCCAGGTCTGGTTTCTGACTCTCTTAACCCGGCACATGCCCGCATTCTGTTGATGCTGGCATTGACTCGCACCAGTGATCCGAAAGTCATTCAAGAGTATTTCCATACTTATTGATTGTCTTTATGTTGGTTGTCTTCGCGTTGATCGCTTTAGCGTGTGAGTGCGATTTGAACTATGCAGGCCGCCTTTGGGCGGCCTTATTGTTGATAACAGAACCATCAATAGCAGCCGATGTTTCATGGGAAGATTAGCCATGTCTGGTGTAAATCGTGGCGTGTTGTGCTGGATTTGTGCGGAAAGCTGGCGTGAAGTGGCTTTCCCCGTACCAGAGCCGTACGGAGGCTTTCTTAATGAGGATTATTGCCTGTATGATTCTGCTCTTGGTACGACAGGCGCAGGCTGACGGCAACGTTGTTGCGCAGAGCTGGCCTGAGAAAAAGAAGGACAGGTCGTGACATGACAGAACCCATTTTTATGGTCGGCGCCAGAGGGTGCGGAAAAACCACCGTCGGCCGTGAGCTGGCGCGGGCGCTTGGCTATGAGTTTGTCGATACGGATATTTTTATGCAGCACACCAGCGGCATGACAGTGGCGGACGTGGTGGCAGCGGAAGGCTGGTCGGGGTTTCGTCGCCGGGAAAGCGAGGCCTTGCAGGCTGTCGCGACACCGAATCGTGTGGTGGCGACCGGTGGCGGTATGGTGTTGTTGGAACAAAACCGCCAGTTTATGCGTGCGCACGGAACGGTCGTCTATTTGTTCGCGCCAGCCGAGGAGCTGGCGTTACGCTTGCAGGCAAGCCCACAGGCACACCAGCGACCGACACTGACCGGGCGGCCTATTGCTGAGGAAATGGAGGCGGTGCTCCGTGAACGCGAAGCGTTGTATCAGGATGTAGCGCACTATGTGGTCGATGCGACCCAACCGCCCGCCGCGATTGTCTGCGAATTGATGCAGACGATGCGTCTGCCTGCGGCCTGACGGACAACTGATTTTTTAACAGAAGGGTTGGCATTATGCTGAATGTAAATGAGTATTTTGAAGGAAAAGTAAAATCCATCGGGTTTGACGGTAGCCGCATCGGTCGTGCCAGCGTCGGGGTGATGGAAGCAGGCGAATACACGTTTGGTACCGGTCAGGCGGAAGAAATGACCGTCGTTAGCGGTGCGTTGAACGTGTTGCTGCCGGGAGCACAGGAATGGCAGTTGTTCGAAGCCGGTGCTGTGTTCAACGTGCCGGAAAAAAGCGAATTCAAATTGAAAGTATCCGAGCCGTCCTCTTATCTGTGCCGCTATCTGTAATCCCTACTGGTTTCTTTTCGTGATAAGCGGCTACCGTAATCGGTAGCCGTTTTCTTTTGGGGCCAGTGGTGCATTCTGCACATTCTGTGTCCACGTAATCTGTTGATCATGTTGTTGTCATATTTTCGTCGAAACGTTTTGCTATTTCGTTTTATAGTGATAGTGACGTTTGGTTATTATCAGAAAAACCGATGGTGATAGTGAGGATATATATTTCCCTATATTGTTGTTTTGTTATTAATTGGGAAGGCAATATTATTTTCTTATAGAAAAAATTTCAGATAAGTCTGTAAATCTGGTATCAGCCATTGTATTTTCCTGTAAGGAGACCTTGCTTTGGACTCCGATGTCGTGAGTCCGCGTGATGGTAAGTGATACTTATGGCTATGGTTTCCTTTTTTCGAATGGAATGTCTCGTTACCAATGAGGCGATCGGTGTAGTTATCTAGGGAAGCATTTCAATAATAACGTGGTCATTATGCTCAAAACTATTCGCGCTCGAATTCTGGCCGTGTGTACGGCTATCATTGTGGTTGCCTTGGTCATTAATACGTTTTTAAATTACCGGGTAACCGATAAATATAACGATGAATCTATCAATAACCTGCTTGTTGCTGTAACCGCTGGTCATAGTCTGGCGATCAGTGATTGGGTAGCCTCTAAAAAACAAATTATTACTTCACTCAACGCCGTTGCGTTAACCAATGACGACCCCATCCCGGTATTCAAACAGATGGCGGCCGCAGGCAGTTTCATCAATGTTTACATGGGGTATGCCAATCACACGGCGAAATTTTCAGACCCTGGCGGTATCCCGCCCACTTATGACCCGACTGTTCGCCCCTGGTATCAGCAGGCGGTGAGAGAAGGGAAGGCTGTCGCGACAGCACCTTATCTGGACATGGCCACCAATACCATCGTGGTGTCGTTTGTTGCTCCGGTACTGGATGGCGGTAACGTCAAAGGGGTGTTGGGCAGTGATGTGACCATGGACAGCGTCATCGCCAACGTCAAAGCCATCCATCCAACCCCGTCCAGCTATGGCATTCTGATTCAGGCTGATGGCACGATTATCGCCCACCCGGATGCCAAACTGACGCTGAAAAAGCTGTCTGAGATAGCCCCACAGTTGAATCTGGCACAGATGCTGAAATCCAGCAGCCCGGTACAACTGAATATCAGTGGACGTGACATGCTGGTGAGAACTCAGCCAGTAGCGGGCACCGATTGGTATGTGCTGGTCGCGCTGGATAAGGCGGAAGCTACGGCGGGGATGGGGTCGCTGTTGTGGACGTCGGTTATCGCGCTGGTGATCATCAGTATTCTGGGTTCGGTGGTGCTGGGGCTGCTTATCAGCGCGTCGCTGCGTCGCCTGCTGCAGATTCGTGACGCCATGGATGACATCAGCCACGGTAATAACGATCTGACCCAGCGTCTGCCGGATGAGGGCCACGATGAGGTGTCGCAGATTGCTCGTTCGTTCAATAGCTTTGTCGATAAGCTCAGCATGATCATGCTGCAGATTCGCGATATCAGTGCGTCGCTGCAAATGGCGACCGATGAAGTGGCGACCGGCAACAATGATTTGGCCTCCCGTACCGAAGCTGCTGCTGCCAGCCTGCAACAGACCGCTGCCGCGTTGGAGCAGATTTCCGCCACCGTGACACAGTCGGCCGGTTCTGCCCAGCAGGTGAATGACCGGGCGCTGGCGTTGGCGAACGATGCCAGTGTCGGGGGCAAAGTGGTATCCGAAGTCATCAATACCATGGAAGAGATTGAGGTGGCGTCCGGCAAGATTGGCGACATCATCGGGGTTATCGACGGCATTGCCTTCCAGACTAACATCCTGGCGTTGAATGCGGCGGTGGAAGCGGCCCGTGCGGGTGAGCAAGGGCGTGGCTTCGCTGTGGTGGCCGGTGAGGTGCGTAACCTGGCGCAGCGCAGTGCGCAGGCGGCGAAAGAGATTAAGTCGTTGATCGAATCTACCGTTGAGAGCGTGAATGTCGGTTCGCGTCAGGTTCGCCAGGCCGGGAACACCATGACTGAGATTGTCGGCGGCGTATCGTCAGTAACGACGGTCATGTCGGAAATCACGCATGCATCGGGAGAACAGATGCGCGGGATTCAGGAGATTAACAAGGCCGTCGCGCAACTGGATTCGATGGTGCAACAGAATGCGGCCATGGTGCAGGAAGCGGCGTCTGCGTTCGCATCGTTGCAATCGCAATCTGAAGAACTGCACTCCTCCATCAGCCATTTCAAGCTGTAAATCAACAGGGCGCCGGGTTACCCGGCGTCCAGAGGCCGACGTTGATTACCGGTCAACGTTGTGCCTCGCCACCTAAGGCTTCGGTGAGGCTGGCTATCAATGCGGCGACTTCACCGGTCATCAGCGTAAAATCTGCATCAAACCGTTGTGCCACGTCTTCCCGGTCGATATCGTCGTTTTGTTCACGTAGCGTATCGGCGAATTTCAGCCGTTTGAGTGAGCCATCATCCGCCAGCACCAGTTGGATGCGCTCCTGCCAGTCCAGCGCCAGTTTGGTGACCACTTTGCCTGCTTCGATGTGGGTGGCTATCTCGTCACTGACCAGTTCCTGCTTCTTACAGCGGATCACGCCGCCATCTTCCAGCACAGCTTTCAGTTCGGCTTCGTCCTGCAAGGTAAAACCGGCTGGCGTTTGACCGGAGCGGACCCATTCGGTCAACGTCAGTTCAATCGGGTTTTCCATCGTGAGTGGGACCACCGGCAGCGACCCCAGCGTTTTACGCAGCAGCGCCAGTGTATCTTCCGCTTTCTTGGCGCTGGCGGCATCCACCATAATCAGATGATTGACGGTGTCTATCCACAGCGAAATCTGGCTAAAACGACTGAAGGCGCGAGGCAACAAACTGTGCAATACGTCGTCTTTCAGCGCGTCTTTTTCAGTTTTCTTCAGTTTACGGTGCTGTTCACCTTCCAGTTTGTCGATTCTGGCCTGCAGTGCTTGTTTGATGACGGGAGCCGGCAGGATTTTTTCTTCTTTGCGCGCACAGATCAGAATCTGACCATTAGTCACGTGCGTCAGGGCATCACCGTGCGGGCCCATCGGCGACACCCAGCCGGTTTTGGCCATATCCTGACTGCCGCAGGGGGTGAACGCGAAGGAGGCCAGCTGTGTCTCCATGGCATCCGCAGAGAGGCTGATATCGCGACTCAGGCGATAGATCATCACATTTTTAAACCACAGCATTTTTCTTCCCAGACTGGCGCGTCTCTGGCGCGCTTTCTCGTGAGCACACGAAGCGAGTTTCAAGACGCAAGGGTTAATCGCAGCGGGCATAATAACGAATTGTGGTGAGAGGCGGTACGATTACGATAATGTCATCGTCAGTCATGTGTGAGTTCGGTAGACCATTATCGACATCTACCTAATGGGCTCGCCAGATAAACAGGAGACAACGTGCGAATAGGTATTGATTTGGGCGGCACCAAAATCGAGGTGATCGCGTTGACGGATGACGGTGAGGAAGCCTTTCGTCATCGAGTGGCGACGCCGCGCCACGATTATCGTCAAACCCTGCTTGCTATCGCCAACCTGGTCGAGATGGCGGAGCAGGCCACAAGGCAAGGCGGCAGTGTGGGTATTGGTATTCCCGGTACGTTGTCACCGGTAACCGGCCGGGTCAAAAACGCCAACTCGGTCTGGCTGAATCAGCAACCGCTGGATCAGGATCTGGCGCAACTGTTGGGCCGACCGGTACGGGTGGCGAATGACGCCAACTGCTTTGCGGTATCCGAAGCGGTGGATGGTGCCGCGGCAGGAGCCAGTAAAGTGTTCGCGGTGATTATCGGTACCGGCTGTGGCGCGGGGATGGCGTTGGAGGGACGAGTTCACAGTGGGCGCAACGGTGTTGCAGGTGAATGGGGTCATAACCCATTGCCGTGGATGGATGAGGACGAATGGCGTGACCAGCAGGCCATGCCCTGTTATTGCGGCCGTACCGGGTGTATCGAAACGTTTATTTCCGGGACTGGCTTTGGCATGGATTATCAACGTCTGAGCGGTCATACACGGCATGGTCATGAGATTATTGCGTTGGCTGAACAGGGCGACCGACTGGCGGAGCAGGCATTGCAGCGCTATGAACAGCGGCTGGCGAAGTCGCTGGCGCACATCGTTAATGTACTGGATCCTGATGTGATTGTGCTGGGTGGGGGAATGAGCAACGTGAAGCGGCTGTATGACACCGTCCCCGCGCTGCTAAAACAATGGGTATTTGGCGGTGAGTGTGACACCCCGGTTCGACAGGCGATGCACGGCGACTCCAGCGGTGTGCGCGGTGCGGCCTGGTTGTGGCCGCGAGAATCATAACCGAGAATCATGTCGATGACAGGGGACGTCGTCGACGTCCCCTGATGACTCATTTCACGGCATGACTCATTTTACTGCGTAGACGCTGTCGAGCTGGCTGATGCCGAGGCCGTTGCGCTTTTTGACCCGAATCTGCACCTGTATACGCTCTTTCATCGCTTCCACATGGCTGATAACGCCGATGGTTTTGCCGGAGGCATTGAGGTTGTCCAGCACGTCCAGCGCGGTATCCAGCGTTTCGCCATCCAGTGTGCCGAACCCTTCATCAAGAAACAGCGAATCGATACGGGTTTTCGCGCTCACCAGGTCGGATAACGCCAGCGCCAGCGCCAGGCTCACCAGAAAACTTTCGCCGCCGGACAAGGTTCGGGTGTCGCGTACCGCGTCAGCCTGCCAGGTATCGACCACCTGCAACTCCAGTGTGTCAGACGCTTTGCGGTGCAACAGGTAGCGCCCATGCAGCCGCGAGAGCTGACGATTGGCCAGGAACACCAGGTGATCCAGCGTCAATCCTTGTGCGAAACGGCGGAATTTATCGCCTTTTTGCGAACCGATTAACTGATTGAGATAGCCCCAGTCATCACACACGTGCTGACCACGTTCGATAGCCTCAAGTAACTGACGTTGCTTATCACGACGTTGCTGGTCACTGACCAGTTGTTGGCGTAACTCGCCTTGTCGTTCGGCTTCGACTTTTACCATATCGCCGAGTCCGGAAAGTAACTGGCGGATATCCCAGTCGTTGATGCCTTCCGGCATGGATTCTGGTCGTGACGCCTGGTGGTGTTCCAGCGCGCTATTCGCCTGCTGTAGCAAGGCATCGACCTGTTGCTGGCGCTGATTAAGGCGCTCTTTTAAGGTGACGAGCTGCTGGCGTTCAGCCTCATCCAGCAAGGCCTGACGAAACGCGGTTTCGTCATCGAACCCGGCGGCGGCCAGTTCTTCGGCAAACTGAGCCTGAAGCTGTTGTAACGCCGTATCGGCATGCTGGCTTTGTTGCTCCAGACTGTCGATTTCCCCGCCAAGACGGCTTTGCAGTGACTGGCCTTGCTGCCACTGCTGCTGCGCTTGCAGGCCTTCCTGCTCCAGTGTCTGGCTGACCTGCCGCAATTGCTTGAGCACGTCGTTGACCGCCTGATTGCCCATCAATTGCCAGCGTTGTTGCTGTGCCTGTTCCAGCGTGCGTTGGGTTTCTGTCAACTGCAACTGGCCGGTTTTGATGGCGTTCTCGGTCTCTTCCAGTCGCCGCTGGCTGGCGATGATTTCCGCTTCCAGCGCGGCCAGTTGTGGGCGGCACTGATTCTGTTCGTGCTCGTTTTCCTGCCAGCGTAACCATTCTGTCTGGCGCTGGCGTAACCACTCTTCCTGCTGTGCCAGTGTCGGTGCAGTCAGCCCGAAGGTTTCCATCGTTTGGCTCAGGCTGTCGTGCAGCCGAGCCAGTTCACGTTCGGTTTTATCCAGTAATAACCGCAATTCATCCCGTGATGCTTGCAACGCCTCCTGCTGCTGGCTGTTCAGCGCCAGCTGTTGTACGGTTTGTGCCAGCAGTTGCTGGGCAGACGTGAGTAAATCCTTACTTTCCTGAATGTGACGTTGGTTGCGCTCACGACTGGCAATTTGCGCCTGCAGCGACTGTTCTTGTGCATCGCAGGATTCAATCCACTGGTGTAGCGTCGGCAATTGAAGTGGATCGAAGCTCACCAGTAAACGCTCACTCACCGACTGGCACTGTTGCCGCAGCGACTCGTAATCACGCTGGACGCTTTCAAGCGCGTTTTGCTGCTGCTGGCGGTGCTGTTTTTGCAACTGAAGCTGGGTTTCGGTTTGCACGACGTTGGCTTTCAGCGTCTCTACTTCCTGACGCAGCGCGTGCAATCGAATCTGGGTTTCTGAGGGGCGCAACGCCTGATAAAGCTCCACCGCCGGGTGATGCGTTGAACCGCACAGCGGACATTCTTTGCCCGGTTGCAATTGCTGGCGTTCTTTTTCCAGGCTAACGATGTGCAGTTCCAGCTCGTGACGTTTATCGAGATCCGCCAGATGGCTGGCCTGATTTTGATAATCCCGACGTTGCTGCACTTGCAGTTCTTCCAGCGTTTGAATCCGTTGCAGCGTCTCTAGCTGTTGCGCTTCCAGTAGGGTGCGCTGGCTAATCAACCGTTGCAGTACCGCTGCGCTGGTAGCCAGTTGCTGACGCTCCGGTCGTTCCGCCATGCGCCGTGCCAACTGCTGACGCAAGCCTGCCAGCGGGTGTTCCGCTTCCATCTGTTCATCCTGCTTCAGATGGTCATTCAGCAGTTGTTGGGCGCGCTCAGTGGCATTTTGCTGCGCCTGCTGTTTCTCAACCAGCGAAGCGCGCTGCTGGTCAAGGTATTCCGCCTGAATCTGCTGCTGCGTCGCCTTTTCCTGCACGACGTGCAGGTCCTGCTGCCATTTCTGCTGTTGCGGGAATTGCGCCTGCCACAATGGAATATGGCTGCCCAGATACTGGTGGCGGCTATGCTGCTGGCGATAGGTATCAATATCTTCCAGCCGTTGCCGTGTTTGTTCTTGCTGGCGCTGCAATCGGGCCAGCGTGGTTATCAGCATTTTTTGCTGTTCAACCAGATTATCTGACGCTTGCTGTTGCTGGTTGCGCTGTGTTTGCAGAGTGGCGATGTGATGATCAAGCGGCAGAATCCGCTCGTTGATCAGGGTTTCTTGTTGCTGGCGGTAGTCCGCATGTTGCTGGCGTGCAGACAGCGCTTTTTCCAGCTGTGTTTTCAGTTGGTTCAGCGCTTCCTGCTGGCGGCTGATTTGCTGGCGCACATTCGTCAGCTGTTGGCTCAGCCGCTGTTTTTCCCGTTGTGCCCGCCCACGCTCATCGAAGCGGGGGCGTAGTTTTTCCGCCGGTTCGCCACGTTCCAGTTTATCCAGTTGCGGTTGTGACTGTTGCTGTAATTGTTGCTGTGCCGCGTGCTGTTGTTGCGCGTGTTGTTGTGCCTGCTGGAGCTGTAGCAGCGTGTCGTACCAGCGTTGATGCGCCAGGACCTCTTCCCGGTGTATCGATATGGATTGCTCCTGTTGGCGGATGGCCTCCAGTTGCTGTTCCAGCGCCTGGCGTTGCTCGTCGCTCAATAATTCCAGCGTGGCGACCTTCGCCCTTAAGGTTTCCAACTGGCTTTGGGCTTCTTTGTGTTTCTCAAAGACGCGTTCGGAGATCTGTCCATAAATATCGGTACCTGTCAGCTCTTCGAGTAATTCTGCCCGTTGATTGGCATCGGCGTTGAGGAACGCGGCGAACTGCCCCTGAGATAACATCATCGACTTGGTGAAACGATCGAAATCCAGCCCGGTAAGGTCGGCTATCATCGTCAGCTTGTCATTCACTTTATCGGTCAGGATCTTGCCGTCGGCGCACAGTGCCAGCTCAACCTTGGGAGGCTGCAGATTGCCTTCCGGGCTGTTGTGGGCGCGACGCTGGCTCCAGAACGCACGGTAAGCGACGTTTTTTACCTCGAATTCCACCTCAGCCAGACATTCTGCCGTGTGGCGGGTCATCAATTCGTTATGGCTGGGGCTGACTTTCAGGCGCGGTGTCTGGTGGTAGAGCGCCAGACAGATGGCGTCCAGCAAGGTGGTTTTCCCGGCACCGGTCGGCCCGGTGATGGCGAAAAGGCTATTGCTGACAAACGGCTCGCGTGTGAAGTCGATTTTCCACTCGCCCTGCAATGAGTTGAGGTTTTTCAGGCGCAGGCTAAGAATTTTCATGCGGACGTCTCCTGTCGCTGTGCGTCAATCTCCTGCATAACCCGATTGAACAATCCTTTTAGACGTTGCTGGCGAGCCTCATCCAGACCGTCTTCCAGCGCCAGACGTCGTTCAAATACTTCAGCCGGTTGTAACTCTTCCAGCGTCTCTTTTTCCAATTGCACCAGCATTTGTTGCTGCTGTTCCCGGGCACGACGCAGCAGGATCACGTCCACATTGAGTGGCTCGGTCAGTGCCTGAATATGTTGCTGGATATCGCTCAGGTAGTCCTGTGTGGCGATTTCAATATCCAGCCATACCGGTTTGTCGCCATGATAATCGCGAAACCCGGCCAGACGGCGCTCTATCTCTGGCAGGTTGCCTTTCACCAGTTGCATCGGCTGTTCGCTCGGTATCGTCAGCGCGGTGACTTCTTGCAATTTTCCCTGCTCAAAGTGCACCAGATAGACCGATTTCTCATGATTGAGTTCATCAAAACTCAAGGGGATAGGTGAGCCGCTGTAGCGGATGTGTTCGCATTGAGCCACACGCTGTGGGCGATGAATGTGCCCAAGCGCAATGTAGTCAGCCGGTGGGAAAGCCTGTGCCGGGAAGGCATCCAGCGTACCGATGTAAATATCGCGCACGGAATCCGAGGTGGCGACGCCCACGGTAGTGAGGTGCCCGGTGAGTACAATCGGCAGTTCTTTCCCCAATGCCGCACGCTGCTCGCAGGCGAGCTGGTAGCAGCGCTGATAATGGCTGGCGATTGCGTCCTGTAACGCCTGCTGTTTTTGCGCGCCAGACTGGCCCGCCTGGCTGGTGAGTACATCGCGCGGACGCAGGAACGGAACAGCACACAGCATCGCGCCGGGCTCGCCGTCGCGGTTATTCAGTACCCGCACCTGCTCATGGATATCGCCGTCAAAACCGGCGAACACCTGGGTATTCAGGCAGGCCAGCAACGCGCGGGATTCGTTCAGGGTCGCAACGGAGTCATGATTACCGCCGAGTACCACCAACTGGCAACCGGTACGCTGCAACGCCACCACAAACTGGTTATACATTTCTCGGGCGTAGCTGGGCGGTGCGCCGTTGTCGAACACATCACCTGCTACTATTACTGCATCGGCCTGATATTGCTCAACCTGCTGCACCAGCCAGTGCAAAAAAGCCTGATGCTCAGGCGCACGGCTACGGGTATAAAAGTACTGACCGAGATGCCAGTCAGACGTATGAATAATTCGCATGAGACTCCCTGCAGGTGAGTGCAAACGAGATGTTGTTTTTGGCGGTGTTCAGACAACGGCACAAGGCGGGCACCGTAGTTAATGGCGAAACGCCGCGTCTTTATCATCGGCGATTATAGGCGTGCAGTTTAGGGCATGTCCCATAATATCTGTATGAACATGGCAACATAGAGTGGTAGGGCGGAGAAAATCAGCCGGGCGGAGGTGCTGGTAAGGCCGCGTCAGGGGCGTGGTTTACCGGGGGATTTTTCATAAATCTGTCATAAAACTGACGCATAATGCACACCGCACGCTAACCGTGACGATTAACGGCAGGATTGATATGGCAAGACGTATTTTGGTGGTGGAAGATGAAGCGCCGATTCGCGAGATGGTGTGCTTCGTGCTTGAGCAGAACGGCTATCAGCCTGTTGAGGCCGAGGATTACGACAGCGCGGTAAACCGCCTGGCTGAGCCTTATCCTGAGCTGGTGCTGCTGGACTGGATGCTGCCCGGCGGGTCCGGTTTACAGTTTATCAAGCACATGAAGCGTGAAGCGCTGACGCGGGATATTCCGGTCATGATGCTGACGGCCCGTGGTGAAGAAGAAGATCGTGTTCGCGGTCTTGAAGTCGGTGCCGATGATTACATCACCAAACCGTTTTCACCTAAAGAGTTGGTGGCGCGCATCAAAGCGGTGATGCGTCGGATTTCGCCGATGGCGGTGGAAGAAGTGATCGAAATGCGCGGCTTAAGTCTGGATCCTTCCTCTCACCGGGTGACCACGGAAGAGCACGCGCTGGACATGGGGCCGACGGAGTTCAAACTGCTGCACTTCTTTATGACTCACCCTGAACGGGTATATAGTCGTGAGCAGTTGTTGAATCACGTGTGGGGCACTAACGTTTATGTTGAGGATCGTACTGTGGATGTCCATATCCGCCGTCTGCGCAAGGCGTTGGAGACCAGTGGACACGACAAGATGGTTCAGACCGTTCGGGGAACTGGATACCGTTTCTCAACACGTTATTGATAGCGTGAGTCCCGGAGAAAATCTGACGTGCTAGAACGTTTGTCCTGGAAAAAGCTGGCGCTGGAGCTGGCTTTTTTTTGTTTGCCCGGCTTATTGCTGGGGCTAATCATCGGTTATCTGCCCTGGTTTTTACTGGCGTCGGTGCTGGCGGCACTGTGCTGGAACTTCTATAACCAACTGCGCTTGTCCTACTGGTTGTGGGTTGACCGCAGTATGACCCCGCCGCCCGGCCGCTGGAGCTGGGAGCCGTTATTCTACGGTTTATACCAAATGCAGTTGCGTAATCGCCGTCGGCGGCGCGAGCTGGCGTTGCTGATCAAACGTTTCCGCAGTGGGGCGGAATCGCTGCCGGATGCGGTGGTCATCACCACCGAAGAGGGCGTCATCATTTGGTGTAACCGGCTGGCGCAGCACCTGCTGAGTTTTCGCTGGCCGGAAGATAACGGTCAGAATATCCTCAACTTGTTGCGCTACCCAGAATTTACCCAGTATATGCAACAGCAAGATTTCAGCCGCCCGCTGACGTTGACGCTGAAAAATGCACATCATGTCGAATTCCGGGTGATGCCGTATTCAGAAGGGCAGTTGCTGATGGTGGCGCGTGATGTCACCCAAATGCACCAACTCGAAGGGGCGCGGCGTAACTTTTTCGCCAACGTCAGCCATGAGCTGCGCACGCCGTTGACGGTGTTGCAAGGCTATCTGGAAATGATGAACGACGAATCGCTGGATGGTGCTTTGCAGGCTAAGGCGTTGCACACCATGCAGGAACAAACCCGCCGGATGGATGGGCTGGTGCGGCAGTTGCTGACACTGTCGCGTATTGAAGCCGCCGCGGCTATCGATCTTAGCGAGAAGGTGGATATTCCGCTGATGTTGCGGGTACTCAAACGCGAAGCGGATACCTTGAGTCAGGGGCGTCATGAGATTGTGTTTCGCGTCAATGAGCAGTTACAGGTGTTCGGCAATGAGGAGCAGTTGCGTAGCGCGGTGTCGAATTTGGTGTATAACGCGGTGAACCACACGCCGCAAGGCACGCGTATTGAGGTGTGCTGGCAGCAAACGCCGCAGGGCGCGCAGTTCCAGGTTAGCGATAACGGTCCGGGCATTGCCGCAGAACATCTTCCCCGTCTGACGGAACGTTTTTATCGTGTCGACAAAGCCCGTTCGCGCCAGACTGGCGGCAGTGGACTGGGGCTAGCTATCGTCAAACACGCACTCAGTCATCATGACTCTCGTCTGGAGATCCTCAGCGAAGAAGGGGCGGGATCCCGCTTCATGTTTACCTTGCCAAACCGGCTGATTGTCCGCTCGGTATTAAATCAGAATGCCGCGAATCCGCTGCGCTAAGCACTGCAGCGGGGCTTGATTGTCCCCGCTGCAGTGCCGAGAATAGTGCGTTCTTGTCTTTCACTTCTTTCACTCCGATGGAAAACGCACATGAGACCCATCTATTACCTGTTTGCTTTGCTGTTGTGCCTGTCTGGTCAGCTTGCTGCTGCGCCGCAGGCGATGCTGGCGGGTAACCTTTCCAGTGCGGGTTCCGACACACTGGCGAACCTGATGACGTTCTGGGCGGCGGATTTCAGCCAGCATCATCCCGGTGTTAATCTCCAGGTTCAGGCGGCGGGGTCATCCTCAGCGCCAACGGCACTGGCAGCAGGGGCGGCGCAACTGGGGCCGATGAGCCGGCCAATGAAAAGTAGCGAAATCGAAGCGTTCGAGCAGCATTATGGCTATGCGCCAACGGCCGTGCCGGTCGCACTGGATGCACTGGTGGTGTTGGTCAATCAGGATAACCCGTTAACCGGACTGACGGTGCGTCAACTGGACGCCATTTTCTCCATAACCCGCCGCTGTGGCGCGGGGAAAACGGTGCAGCGCTGGCAGGAGTTGGGGCTAAGCGGTGTCTGGCAACAGCGCTCGCTACTGCGTTATGGCCGTAATTCCGCGTCTGGCACGTATGGCTTTTTCAAGCAACAAGCGTTGTGCGGTGGCGATTTTTTGCCGCAGGTCAATGAGCTTCCCGGCTCTGCTTCCGTAGTGCAGGCGGTGGCCGCATCGGTGAATTCCATCGGTTACGCCAGTATTGGTTTTCGCGCCAGCGGGGTGCGGGTGCTGGCACTGGCTGCCAGCGACAAAGACGACTACGTGTTACCGACCGCCGACACTATCCGTAGCGGACGTTATCCTTACACCCGCTATCTCTATATCTACGTGAATAAAGCGCCGGGCCAGCCGCTGGAGCCACTGACAGCCGCGTTTTTGGACCGGGTGCTGTCAGTGTCAGGGCAGGCGCTGGTCAGCCAGGACGGCTATCTGCCCTTGCCGGAACGGGTACGTGAGCAAACCAGACAATCACTCGGTCTTGATGACCTGGCGCCTGCCTCAACGAGTGTTTCTGTAACAAATTGAAGATGAAAATGAATTTATTTCACATGTCGTGAAAATTCCTCCATTGTCGTTGAGAAAAATGCATGACAGGATAGTTTTACTTCTAGCCGTCTGGACGGCTATAAAATTCAGTGGCGAAATTGTTTTTATTAAAAACTATTTACATAGAAAACTATTTCTACTGAAAACGCATTCATCTAAAAATCGACTTGTCTGAAACCAAACACCTGAAATCGGCTATTTGGGGTCAGACGTGCAGGAGCAAAACATGACACAAGCCCTTCCTCCGTTTCGTGCCGATGTGGTCGGCAGTTTGTTGCGTCCGGCGGCTATCAAGCAGGCACGTTTACAGTTTCAGGCCGGTGAGATCGATGCCGCCGCGTTACGCCATGTCGAAGATCAGGAAATCCAGCGTGCTGTGGAATTGCAGCGTGCCGCGGGTCTGCAATTGGTAACCGATGGCGAATTCCGTCGCGCCTGGTGGCACTTTGACTTTTTCGACAGCCTCAATGGCGTGGAACGTTATGAAGCGGAGCAGGGCATCCAGTTCACTGGTGTACAGACGAAAGCCCGTGGCGTAAAAGTCACCGGCAAGGTCAGCTTTAATCCCCAGCATCCGATGCTGGAGGATTTTCGTTTCCTCCAACGTGTGTCTGGCGATGCTGTCGCTAAAATGACGATCCCCAGCCCGAGCGTGTTGCACTTCCGTGGTGGTCGTAAAGTGATTGATAGCACTGTTTATCCTGATCTGGCCGACTACTTCGACGACCTGGCGCTGACCTGGCGTGATGCCATCCGTGCCTTCTATGATGCCGGTTGCCGTTATCTGCAACTGGACGATACGGTGTGGGCTTATCTGTGCTCTGAAGATCAGCGACGCCAGATTCGTGAGCGTGGCGATGACCCGGATTATCTGTGCCGTACCTATGCGCAAGTGCTTAATAAAGCGCTGGAAGGCAAACCGGCCGATTTAGTGGTGGGCCTGCATGTCTGCCGTGGTAATTTCCGCTCTACCTGGATTTCCGAAGGGGGCTATGAACCTGTGGCGGAAACACTGTTCGGGACAGTGAATGTGGATGCCTTTTTCCTCGAATACGATACCGAGCGGGCGGGCGGATTTGAGCCGCTGCGCTTCATCAAGCCAGGTCATCAGAAAGTGGTGTTGGGGCTTATCACCACTAAAAACGGGCAATTGGAAAACGCCGATGAAGTACAAAAGCGCATTACTGAAGCAACACGTTATGTAGCGCTGGACCAACTGTGCCTGAGTCCGCAGTGTGGCTTTGCTTCTACCGAAGAGGGCAATACGTTGTCGGAAGAGCAGCAATGGGAAAAACTCAAACTGGTCGTGAATATCGCTAACCACGTTTGTCATTGCTGCTAGTCAGTGCGCTGTGCTTTTTTATAACGCCGATATACCCTATCGGCGTTTTTTATTCCCATAAGTTTTTAATATGGTTACTTGTTGCTCTTTGATGGAAATTTGAGCTTATCTTTCGCGCTGCAAACTGTTTTCATGCACAAATCATGTATAGTCTGTGGGTGAAAATATAAATTCTAATGCTGACTTTATATTGAAGATCAGATTAATGTTCTGGTTTACCGATCACGTATTGCCTTTTATTGCTATAAACGTTTTACTTAGCCCCCATTAACGCTGTGCAATAAAACCTCACATCATAATCCTGCACATCGCTCGGCTGTCTCGCTGCTTGCGTGCACCGCTTTACGCGCCCGGTTTGTACCGGCAACACCATTTTTACAGGCAACAACAACATACATTATGAGTCATCGTTTAACTTCCAAAGATATCGTGGCATTGGGCTTCATGACCTTTGCCTTGTTCGTCGGTGCCGGGAATATCATTTTCCCGCCGATGGTGGGTCAACAGGCCGGCGAACACGTGTGGGTAGCCGCACTCGGCTTTCTGATTACCGCTGTCGGCTTGCCAGTGTTGACGGTGATAGCACTGGCGCGTGTGGGCGGTGGTATTGATACGCTCAGTAGCCCGATCGGCAAGAAAGCGGGCGTACTGTTAGCGACGGTTTGCTATCTGGCTGTAGGGCCGCTGTTTGCTACGCCGCGTACCGCGACGGTCTCGTTCGAGGTCGGTATTGCGCCGCTGGTGGGTGAGGGGGCGACGCCTCTGCTGGTTTATAGCCTGATCTACTTTGCCATCGTGATCGCGATTTCTCTCTATCCCGGTCGTCTGTTAGACACCGTTGGTCACATTCTGGCTCCGGTGAAGATTATCGCGTTGACTGTACTGGGGATTGCGGCGTTGGTATGGCCGGCAGGTACGCCAGCGCCGACTGCGGAAGCCTACCAACAGGTGCCATTCTCCACCGGTTTCGTTAATGGTTATTTGACCATGGATACGCTGGGTGCGCTGGTGTTCGGTATCGTCATCGTCAATGCGGCCCGTTCCCGTGGTGTGAGTGACGCAGGGTTGTTAACCCGTTACACCATTTTGGCCGGGCTGATTGCGGGGCTGGGATTAACGCTGGTTTATCTGAGCCTGTTCCATCTCGGCTCCTTCAGTGGCTCGCTGGTGCCGAACGCGCAAAACGGTGCTGAAATCCTGCATGCGTATGTACAGTACACCTTCGGTAACATGGGCAGCAGTTTCCTGGCGTTGCTGATCTTCATTGCTTGTATGGTCACGGCGGTGGGGTTGACTTGCGCCTGTGCTGAATTCTTCGCGCAGTACCTGCCATTGTCTTACCGTGCACTGGTGTTTGTGCTGGGACTGTTTTCGATGGTGGTGTCCAATCTCGGGTTGAGCCACCTGATTCAACTGTCTGTGCCGGTGTTGACCGCTATTTATCCGCCGTGCATCGTGCTGGTGCTGCTGAGTTTTACCCGTCGTTGGTGGAATAACAGCACGCATGTTATTGCTCCTGTGATGCTGGTCAGTCTGGTCTTTGGCCTGCTGGACGGTATCAAGTCATCAGCTTTTCAGTCATTACTGCCCGGCTGGACACAGAGCCTGCCGATGAGCGAGCAGGGGCTGGCCTGGTTGCCGCCATCCTTGCTCGTTCTGCTGGTGGTCGGGATTTATGACCGTATCACTGGTCGTCAGGAACTCACCGCACATTCCTGAATGAAGTGGGATGGATACTTTTCACCACAGGCGTTTGCCTGTGGTTTTTTCGTTTGTAAAGACAGGGTTGCTCATTTATGGAACAACAATCCAAACCTATGGAACAACAATCCAGACTCAAGCGCGGCTTAAGTACGCGGCATATTCGTTTTATCGCGCTGGGCTCCGCCATTGGTACCGGGCTGTTTTACGGCTCTGCCAGCGCTATTCAAATGGCTGGCCCCAGCGTGCTGCTGGCGTATCTGATTGGCGGCGTGTTCGCTTATATCATTATGCGGGCACTGGGGGAGATGTCCGTCAACAATCCGCAAGCCAGTTCCTTTTCCCGTTATGCCCGCGACTACCTCGGCCCGTTGGCTGGCTATATCACCGGGTGGACCTACTGCTTTGAGATGTTGATCGTCGCGATTGCCGATGTGACCGCTTTCGGCATTTACATGGGGGTTTGGTTTCCGGAGGTGCCGCACTGGATTTGGGTATTAAGCGTGGTGCTGATTATCGGTGCCATCAACCTGATGAATGTGAAAGTGTTTGGCGAACTGGAGTTCTGGTTTTCGTTTTTCAAGGTCGCGACCATTGTGGTCATGATCGTGGCCGGGGTTGGCATCATCGTTTGGGGGATTGGCAACGGCGGCGAGCCTACCGGTATCCATAATTTGTGGAGCAATGGCGGTTTCTTCAGTAACGGTGTGATGGGGATGATCCTGTCATTGCAGATGGTGATGTTTGCCTATGGTGGTGTTGAGATCATCGGGATCACCGCGGGTGAGGCCAAAGAACCGCACAAGTCCATTCCGCGCGCCATCAACTCTGTACCCTGGCGTATTCTGGTGTTCTACGTCGGCACGTTGTTCGTGATTATGTCGATTTACCCGTGGAATCAGGTGGGTACCAACGGTAGTCCATTTGTGCTGACCTTCCAGCACATGGGCATCACGGCGGCAGCCGGTATCCTGAATTTCGTGGTGATTACCGCCTCGCTGTCTGCCATCAACAGTGATGTGTTTGGCGTGGGGCGTATGTTGCACGGCATGGCGGAGCAAGGCCATGCACCACAGGTGTTCGCCCGGTTGTCCCGTCGTGGAACCCCCTGGGTAACGGTCGTGGTGATGGTGCTGGCGTTGCTGGTGGCGGTGTACCTCAACTACATCATGCCGGAGAAAGTGTTTTTGGTGATTGCGTCGCTGGCCACCTTTGCCACCGTATGGGTATGGATCATGATTCTGTGCTCACAGATTGCGTTTCGCCGCAAACTGAACCGCGAGCAGGTGAACGCGCTGGCGTTTCCTCTGCCGGGCGGTGCGGCGACCGCAGTAGTTGGCGTGGTGTTCCTGGTCTTTATCATCGGCCTGATTGGTTACTTTCCGGATACCCGCATTGCGCTGTACGCGGGGATGGGGTGGATCCTACTGCTACTGGCAAGCTACGCCCTTCGCCGTCGGCGCTGAGTGATAATCGTATTATCGTCGTTTACTTGCTGACCTGATACGACGGAGCCGCAAGCCGCAGCATGATTCACGGCGGGCGGTGTTGTGCAACGGCACTCATGCCAGGTTCTCTTTGGCACTTTGCCGTTGCACATCCTGTGCGGAACGGGCCACTACCACTTTGCCGGTGATGCCTCCATGCTCCACCAGTCGATGTGCCTCGCGCAGCCGGGCTGCGTCTAGCGGATGCAGCACGCGGCAGGCGGTTGAGCGCAGTACGCCCGCATCCACCAGCGCGGCGATGTCGTCGAGGATGCGGTGCTGCGCGATCATGTCCGGCGTACCGAACAACGGGCGTGTGAACACCATTTCCCAATGTAGCGACACGCTCTTGCTCTTGAATGGCACTGCGTCAAGTATCTCGTGATCAGTAATAATGCCCAGTTGCCCTTGTGGCGCGATTAAATCGGCCAGTTCGGTCCAGTGCCCGGCTGTGTTCGACAGAGCCGCCACATGTGTGACAGGCGGTACCGGCAGTGCGCGGATCTGTGCTGGTAACGGCTGCCGATGGTCAATGACGTGGTGGGCGCCCAAAGCAAGGCACCAGTCGCGGCTTTCTTCGCGCGAGGCTGTGGCGATCACCGTCAGGCCAGTCAGCCGTCTGGCGAGCTGGATCAGCATGGAGCCGACCCCGCCAGCGCCGCCCAGCACCAGAAGGCTACCGGCATTGGCCGGTTTGCCCGGTGGCACGCCAAGGCGGTCGAACAGCAGTTGCCAGGCGGTTAGCGAGGTTAGCGGCAGAGCCGCTGCTTCGGCGAAACCCAGGGTTCCGGGCATGTGGCCGACGATACGCTCGTCTACCAGTTGAAACTGGGCATTGCTACCACTGCGATCGAAGGAACCAGCGTAGTAGACGGCCTCACCCGGCCGAAACAACGTGACTGCTTCACCGACGGCCTCAACGATCCCAGCAGCATCCCAGCCCAGCGAGCGGACGCTGTCGGGCGTGGCAACCAAACCAGCCCGGATCTTGGTATCCACCGGATTGACCGAAACGGCACGGACCGCCACAAGCAGGTCGTGTGGTCCCGGCTTCGGGCGCTCAGTGTCGATGTCGGTCAGGCAGTCTGGATCGGTTAGGGGGGTACCGCGGCGAAACGCAACGGCGGTCATGTGTGCAGGTATCGTTTTCATCAGCGCACCTCCAGCGCGCCATACACGGCATCGCGTAGCTCGGTGATGAAGCGGCCGGACATGCCTTCGTACAACGTGTTGGTGAAGGCCACGACGCTCAGACCCTGCGCCCGGTCCATGAACCACGAGTGTCCGTAGGCACCGCCCCAGCGCCAGGTGCCTTCGGATTCTGGTGACGCTGCCAGACCGCGATCACGCAGTACCGAGAAACCCAGACCGAAACCGAAACCAGGGGCATCGAGCAATTCTAGCCCGCCGGTCTGGTCACGTCCCATTTCCTCGACCAGTTCAACGGGTAGCAGTGTGCCGCCGCCTTGTCGCAGGATTTCCAGCAGACGTAGGAAGTCACCCGCCGTACCGGCCATACCGGCACCCCCTGATGGGAAGGCCTGAGCGTCGAAGATGCGGGCCGGGCTATAGGTAATACCAACGGCTCCTTCGAAGGCGGAGACGATTTCGCCCTCGGCGAGCCGGTGCGGCTTCGGCGCATCGTTGACATAGGGGGTTGCCACGCGCAGCGCATCACAGGCGACAAAGCCCGTGTCGGTCATACCCAGTGGGCCAGTGACCAGTTCCCTCACCGCCTTGTCCAGTGGTGTACCGTATATGCGCTCGATCAGTGCGCCCAACACATCGGTCGCCAGTGAATAACCCCAACCTGTCCCCGGCTCGTACAGCAGCGGTACGCTGCTGAGGCGTCGCAGGTTCTCCTCCAGGCTAATACCGGAAGCATCCATGCCATCCGAGACGCCAGCCCGCGCATAGGGGCCGTCTGCGTCGGCTTCAAAAAAACGGTAACCCAGCCCCGCTGTATGGCTAAGCAGTTGTCGCGCGGTGATACGCGCCGGTTGGCCATCGACCAATGCGGGACGAAACGTCGGCAACCAACGTTCAATACCCGTATCCAAATCGAGCTGGCCTTGTGCCACCAGCGCCAGGGCTGCGGTAGAGACGATGGGCTTGCTGACCGAAGCCAGTCGAAAGACCGTCTCCAGCGTCATTGCCCGT
Organism: Dickeya oryzae; assembly: GCF_020406815.2. NCBI lineage: Bacteria > Pseudomonadati > Pseudomonadota > Gammaproteobacteria > Enterobacterales > Pectobacteriaceae > Dickeya > Dickeya oryzae. The sequence continues at coordinate 3,511,463 of NZ_CP162670.1, read as the reverse complement.
GCGCTTTCATCGTCGGCTAAACCAGCGGCTTGCTGGTGGATCAGTTCGCCGTCGCGAGCTACCAGAATAACGGCACCGACCAGGCGGCTGTCGTCCAGCGCCTGCTGCACGGCGGTCTCGATACGTGCTGACAGGTGTGCGTGTGGAACACCCTGGCGCAGCGGGAATGACTGATTTGTCATGACAAATACCTCGATTCAATGGGCAACGCACCGACGATAGAAAATTTTTGATTAAAGAAAAAGTAGACTACAGTTCCGTGATGTGCGGAACTTTATGTCCGTAATTGTGAGAGGAGTAACTGTGAGAGGAATAGTATAGTGGACAGCCTAAATGGCTTCGTGGTGTTTGTGCAGGTTGCCGAGACGCGCAGCTTCGTCGCCGCCGGTCGGCTGCTGGGGATCTCAGCCTCGGCTGTTGGCAAGAGTGTAGTGCGGCTGGAAGAGAAGTTGGGAGTGCGTCTGTTTCACCGCAGTACACGCAGCATCACGTTGACCGCCGAGGGCTCGCTATTTCTTGAGCGCAGCCGACGCATTCTGGCCGAGATTGAGGCGGCAGAACTGGAGTTGTCGCAAGCGACTGCCGCACCGCGCGGACGCCTGCGGGTGAGCCTGCCGCTGGTCAGTTCGCTGGTGTTACCGGTACTTGGCGAGTTCATGCGTGAGTACCCCGAGATAGAACTCGATCTGGATTTTACCGACCGGATGGTCGATGTGGTTGAGGAAGGTTTCGATGCTGTGGTGCGCACCGGTGAACCGGCGGATTCGCGTCTGTCGGCACGCCGTCTGGGCACCTTTGAAATGCAGTTGGTGGCCTCGCCGGACTATCTGGCTCGCCGTGGTACCCCCATGCAGCCCGCCGATCTGCGTCAGCACTCCTGCCTGCACTATCGATGGCCCAACAGTGGCAAGCTGGAGAATTGGGCGCTGCGGCAAACGCCCGGTGAGCCAGAATGGCAACTGCCCACTTCGATGATCTGTAACAACATCGAGACACGCGTGTGTTTTGCATTACAGGGACTGGGGATCGCCTATCTGCCGGATTTCGCCATTCGAGAACCATTGGCTGATGGACGGCTCAAGCCGATCCTGGCCGAGTATGTGCAGCACAGTGGGGTTTTCCATGTGCTGTGGCCCGCGAGCAAGCACCCCTCGCCAAAGGTTCGGGCGTTGGTCGATTTCCTGTGCTGTCGGGTATTCCCTGCCGTGAAGAGTAAGACACCCTGCCCCTGAGATAAGCGCAGTCGATAACGAGGCGTGTCCCATGCCGCTTCATGATAATGCTGGATCACGTTTCAGAGAGCGTCTGCGTAGGATGAACCTGCCTAATTTATTGATAAAAAGGCTGTGTCTGGTCTTGGTATCGTTCAGCGACGCGCCGGGTTGGAGTCATGGTGAAATAAAAAAGCCAGCGGCAAGACCGCTGGCTGATGCCTGAATAGCAGAGAGCTGATTACAGGTTGTTGGCGTTTTCTTTCAGGTATTTCGCTACGCCGTCCGGGGAAGCGCCCATACCGGCCTTACCTTTTTCCCACTGAGCCGGGCACACTTCGCCGTGCTCTTCATGGAACTGCAGCGCGTCGACCATACGCAGCATTTCATCGATGTTACGACCCAGCGGCAGATCGTTCACGACCTGATGACGCACGATGCCGTTTTTGTCGATCAGGAAAGAACCGCGCAGCGCCACACCCGCTTCCGGATGTTCGATACCGTAGGCTTTCTGGATTTCGCGTTTAACGTCCGCGACCATCGCGTATTTCACTTCGCCGATACCGCCGTTGTCGACCGGGGTTTTACGCCAGGCGTTGTGTACGAATTCAGAGTCAAAAGACACACCAACCACTTCAACGCCACGTTTCTTAAACTCTTCGTAGCGGTGATCGAAGGCGATCAGCTCAGACGGACATACGAAAGTGAAGTCCATCGGCCAAAAGAAGATCACAGCCGCTTTACCGTTGATGTGTTTCTTCAGATTGAAATTCTCAACGATTTCCCCGCTTCCCAGTACGGCGGCGGCAGTGAAGTCAGGGGCAGGACGAGTTACCAGGACCATAATTACTCCTGTAAATAGCTGTTAATGATAGGTGAATGTAGTAAACGCCGTAAGTATAGGTACAGCCTGTCAGTGAATAAAGCGAAAGCGACCAATCAATAAGATAGCTTTTGCCTATCGGATCAATTGATAATCCTTTTCACTGACGTGGGAACAGCATGGCGCGCTGTCCCTCCTTTTACCCTGTGTTACTGTGCGACGTTAGCCGGGCCATCCAACTGACCTGTTTTTGCCAGATGCATCATACGAGGATAGAACTGCCAGAATAATGTTTCAAATTGATGGTAGCCACGCTCAATATCGATAAATGAGCCCGAAAGCGCTGCCAGCTTCGGTCTTCGCACTGACATACGGTGCAGCACCTCGGCAATAAACGGCAGCTCGGCATAGCGTTCCAGCCAGCGTTCCGGCCACAAGTAATGACTCAGATTACGAAAGCGCTCCGGGGTGTCGGGCAGGTGGGGAGCGATTTGCTGTTCTGCCTCGCTGACGAAGTGCGTCAGAGGTGTTGCCGGTTCTATCATCGACCAGTGACGCGCCAGAAAATGATCCCACAGCACATCCAGCGCGATGGGCGCGACCCGGCGATAGTCCGCGCTGAAATGGCGGCAGGCCGTACGCACCTCCGGCAAACTGTCGGTCAGTACATCAACACGCCGGTGCAGGCGAATACCCGCGACCATGTCGGGTGGGTAAAGCGCGTCGGGGTTACCACGCACAAAGTCTGCCATCAGGTTTCCGGTCAGCGAGCTTTGCGCCAGCGTGGCGAGATGCAGATGTGCAAGAAAATTCATAGCGTCGACGCGCACTCCCAGGAGGCATAACGAATAAGGTTGATGCGCCAAGTATAGAGGAAGGTGGGGGGATGTCCCGCTTATTTCTTGCAGCCAGTCCCGACGGGCTCTAGACTAAGCCGCTTCGTTTGTTCCACTGTGCCGAAATGTAAGTGAATAGTCATGCGTGTTGCCGATTTTTCGTTTGAATTGCCTGAATCCCTGATTGCCCGCTATCCGCAGGCACAACGTAGCGGTTGCCGACTGTTATCGCTGGATGGCCCTACAGGCGCGGTCGCGCACGGCGTTTTTACCGATCTGCTCGATAAACTCCAGCCTGGTGACCTGCTGGTGTTTAACAACACCCGGGTGATTCCAGCGCGCCTGTTTGGTCGTAAGGCCAGCGGCGGTAAGCTGGAAGTGCTGGTAGAACGCATGCTGGATGATAAGCGCGTGTTGGCGCATGTACGTGCTTCCAAGGCACCTAAGCCCGGTACCGCGTTGTTGCTCGGCGAAGACGAGAGCGTGAAAGCGACCATGCTGGCGCGCCATGACGCCTTGTTCGAGATTCAGTTCGATGATACGCGCGATGTGTTGACCATTCTCAATGACATCGGGCACATGCCGCTGCCACCCTATATCGACCGTCCGGATGAAGCCGCAGACCGTGAGCTTTACCAGACTGTGTACAGTCAGCGCCCTGGGGCTGTGGCGGCACCCACCGCGGGTCTGCATTTTGATGAGCCGTTGCTGGCTGCTCTGAAAGAAAAAGGCGTGGAAATGGCCTTCGTGACTCTGCATGTCGGTGCCGGTACCTTCCAGCCGGTGCGGGTTGAGTCTATCGAAGACCATGTGATGCACGCTGAGTATGCCGAAGTGCCGCAGACGGTGGTGGATGCGGTGTTGGCCTGTAAAGCGCGTGGCAACCGTGTTATCGCCGTCGGTACGACCTCGGTGCGTTCGTTGGAAAGTGCGGCTCAAGCGAGTGCGGAAGCCGTGATCGCGCCGTTTTTCGGCGATACCCGCATCTTTATCTACCCCGGCTATCACTATCAGGTGGTGGATGCGCTGGTGACCAATTTCCACTTGCCGGAATCGACGTTGATTATGCTGGTGTCGGCGTTTGCGGGTTACCGCCATACGATGGATGCTTACCATCAGGCCGTGGCTGAGCAATACCGCTTTTTCAGTTACGGTGATGCCATGTTCATCACCCGTGACCCGTCGGCGGAACAGGAGCAGGTGGGATAATCTCATCTGCCGCCGATCTTTTCATACCGCAGGCCAGGTTCTGTGGGTATATCAATGATGCCATCAGACTGTTTTCTGATGCTGGAGGTTAAGTGAAGTACGAACTGTTGCAAACGGACGGCCGCGCGCGCCGTGGTCGTCTGGTTTTTGAACGTGGTGTGGTGGAAACCCCGGCATTTATGCCCGTCGGTACCTATGGCACCGTCAAAGGGATGACGCCGGAAGAAGTCAAAGAGACCGGTGCCCAGATAATCTTAGGTAACACCTTCCACCTGTGGTTACGCCCGGGGCAGGAAATCATGAAGCGGCACGGCGATCTGCATGATTTTATGCAGTGGCATGGCCCGATCCTGACCGATTCCGGTGGTTTTCAGGTATTTAGTCTCGGCGATATCCGCAAGATAACCGAAGAAGGGGTGCATTTTCGCAACCCGATCAATGGTGACGCCATTTTCCTGAGCCCGGAAAAATCCATGGAAATTCAGTACGATCTCGGTTCCGATATCGTGATGATTTTCGACGAGTGTACGCCTTACCCCGCAGACTGGGACTATGCCAAGCGGTCGATGGAGATGTCGTTGCGTTGGGCGAAGCGCAGTCGTCAGCGTTTTGACGAATTAAGCAACAAAAACGCGCTGTTCGGCATCGTTCAGGGCAGTGTTTACGAAGATTTACGTGATGTGTCGGTAAAAGGGCTGGTGGACATCGGTTTTGATGGTTACGCTGTGGGCGGCCTCGCGGTCGGCGAGCCGAAGGCCGATATGCACCGTATTCTGGAGCATGTCTGTCCGCAGTTGCCGACGGATAAACCCCGTTACCTGATGGGGGTAGGCAAACCGGAAGATTTGGTGGAAGGGGTTCGCCGCGGTATCGACATGTTTGACTGCGTAATGCCGACGCGTAACGCTCGTAACGGCCATCTGTTTGTGACGGACGGCGTGGTCAAAATTCGTAATGCCAAACATAAAGACGATACCGGACCGTTGGATGAGCACTGTGATTGCTACACGTGTCGCAATTATAGCCGTGCCTACTTGCACCACCTGGACCGTTGTAACGAAATACTCGGCGCGCGCCTCAATACTATCCACAACCTGCGCTATTATCAGCGCCTGATGGCGGGTTTACGCCAGGCTATCGGGGAAGGTAGATTAGAGAGCTTTGTGGCCGAGTTTTACCAGCGCATCGGTAAACCGGTTCCGCCGTTGGCCGATAGCGCGGCGGGAAATGACCATGAAGGTCATGTACCACAATAAGCACGTTTGCGTGGCATGAACGTTTTATAGATAACTGTTGTTTTGATAACTAAAGAGGACATTTAAATGAGTTTTTTCATTTCCGACGCTGTGGCAGCAACTGCAGGTGCTCCGGCTCAAGGAAGCCCGTACTCTCTGGTGATTATGCTGGCCGTGTTCGGTCTGATTTTTTACTTCATGATCCTGCGCCCTCAGCAAAAACGTGCCAAGGAACACAAAAAGTTGATGGATTCGATCAGTAAAGGCGATGAAGTGCTGACTAACGGCGGCCTGGTTGGGCGTGTGACCAAAGTGGCGGATAACGGATTTATCACCATTGCCCTGAACGATACCAACGAAGTCGTTATAAAGCGCGATTACGTGACGTCCGTACTGCCGAAGGGTACCATGAAGGCCCTGTAATTTTTCGACTTTCCCGAAGGGAACTACCGTGTTAAACCGCTATCCTCTGTGGAAGTACCTGATGCTGATCGTGACGATCGTCGTCGGTCTGCTCTACGCACTTCCTAACCTGTATGGTGAGGATCCGGCAATTCAGGTCACTGGCGCGCGAGGAACCGCCGCCAGTGAATCTACGCTGGTCCAGATCCAGAATGTTTTGCAAGAACAACATATCGCCAGCAAATCTATTGCGCTGGAAAACGGTGCCATTCTCGCGCGCTTCTCTACGCCGGACATCCAGCTTCGTGCTCGTGAAGTGCTGGTGAGTGCGCTGGGCGAGAAATACGTGGTTGCCCTAAACCTGGCGCCTGCAACGCCTACCTGGCTGAGAATGCTGGGAGCGGAACCGATGAAACTGGGTCTTGACCTGCGTGGTGGTGTGCACTTCCTGATGGAAGTGGATATGGATACTGCGTTAGGCAAGTTGCAGGAGCAGACCATGGATTCCCTGCGCAGCGATTTGCGCGAGAAAGGCATCCAATATGCGTCTGTTCGTAAAGCAGATAATTATGGCGTGGAAATTCTGTTCCGCGACGGTCAACTGCGTGACAACGCCGTGAACTACCTGACTCCGCGCCATCGCGATCTGGTGTTCAGCAATAGCGGCAGTGACGCGATGCGTGCTGTGATGAGCGATGCGCGTCTGAGTGAAGCCCGCGAATATGCGGTACAGCAGAACATCAACATCCTGCGAAACCGTGTCAACCAGCTCGGTGTGGCTGAACCCTTGGTACAGCGTCAGGGTGCTGACCGTATCGTGGTTGAGCTGCCGGGGATTCAGGACACGGCACGCGCGAAAGAAATTCTTGGGGCGACCGCCACACTGGAATTCCGTCTGGTAAACAGCAATGTTGACCCGGCGGCGTTAGCCAGCGGTCGTGTGCCGGGCGATACCGAAGTCATGAACATGCGTGACGGTGGCCCGATCGCCTTGTACAAACGCGTGATTCTTACCGGCGACCATATTACCGACTCCACCTCCGGTAATGATGAGTACAACCGTCCGCAGGTGAATATTTCTCTGGATAGCGCGGGCGGCAACCTGATGTCCAATTTCACCAAGGATAACATCGGTAAACCGATGGCGACCTTGTTTGTGGAATACAAGGATAGTGGTAAGAAAGACGCCAACGGTCGTGCGATTCTGGAAAAACAGGAAGAGGTGATTAACGTCGCCACCATCCAGTCACGTCTGGGCAATAGCTTCCGTATTACTGGTATCGACAACCCAAACGAAGCGCGCCAGCTGTCACTGTTGCTGCGTGCCGGTGCGCTGATTGCGCCGATTCAGATTGTAGAAGAACGTACCATCGGCCCGACGCTGGGGATGCAAAACATCACTCAGGGGCTGGAAGCCTGTCTGGCGGGTCTGGCGGTGTCTATCCTGTTCATGATCTTCTTCTATAAGAAGTTCGGTTTGATTGCGACTTCTGCGCTGTTGTTGAATCTGGTGCTGGTGGTCGGGGTGATGTCGCTGTTGCCAGGGGCCACGCTGACCATGCCAGGTATTGCGGGTATCGTGTTAACCCTTGCGGTGGCGGTGGATGCCAACGTACTGATTAACGAGCGTATCAAAGAAGAACTCAGCAACGGACGCTCTGTGCAGCAGGCGATCGATGAAGGGTACCGGGGGGCATTTAGCTCCATCTTTGATGCCAACGTCACGACGCTGATTAAAGTCATTATCCTGTATGCGGTGGGTACCGGCTCGATTAAAGGCTTTGCTATCACGACCGGTATTGGTGTAGCGACATCCATGTTTACCGCTATCGTTGGAACCCGTGCCATCGTAAACCTGCTGTACGGCGGCAAGCGCATCAAAAAGCTGTCTATCTGAGGAGTGCGTTGTGGCACAGGAATATACTGTTGAACAATTGAACTACGGCCGTAAAGTGTATGACTTTATGCGCTGGGACTACTGGGCCTTCGCGTTGTCCGGTCTGCTATTGATCCTGTCTATCGTCGTGATGGGCGTGCGCGGTTTCAACTGGGGGCTGGATTTCACCGGTGGTACGGTTATTGAGATTTCGCTTGAGAAATCGGTCGATCTGGAGCAGATGCGCGAAGCGCTGCAAAAGGCGGGCTTTGCCGATCCACTGGTACAGAACTTTGGTAGCAGTCGTGACATCATGGTGCGTATGCCTCCTGCTCACGATGAATCTGGCGGCCAGGCTCTGGGTAGCAAGGTGGTTAACGTCATCAACGCGTCAACCAGCCAGAATGCGGTCGTTAAACGCATTGAGTTCGTCGGGCCCAGTGTGGGGGCGGATCTGGCGCAGACGGGCGCGATGGCGTTGATGGCGGCGTTAATCAGTATCCTTATCTACGTCGGCTTCCGTTTCGAATGGCGTCTGGCGGCAGGGGTGGTTATCGCGTTGGCGCATGACGTGATCATCACGATGGGGGTGCTGTCGTTATTCAATATTGAAATCGACCTGACCATTGTGGCGTCGTTAATGTCGGTCATCGGTTACTCGTTGAACGACAGTATCGTGGTGTCTGACCGTATTCGTGAAAACTTCCGCAAAATTCGCCGTGGAACGCCTTACGAAATCTTCAACGTGTCGTTGACCCAAACGCTGCACCGTACCTTGATCACATCAGGAACCACCCTGGTGGTGATCCTGATGCTATATCTGTTCGGTGGCGCGATGCTGAAAGGGTTCTCACTGACGATGTTGATCGGTGTGACCATCGGTACGGCGTCTTCTATCTATGTGGCTTCCGCGCTGGCACTTAAGCTGGGTATGAAGCGTGAGCACATGTTGGTACAGAAAGTGGAAAAAGAAGGTGCGGATCAGCCGTCGCTGTTACCGTAACCCTATTTACACTTGTGCTTTGGTAACTAAAGCTTTGGTAACTACAAACCCGCCGTCCGGCGGGTTTTTTTATGGCTGTTTTCAGGCGAGGAAATCAAGGGTGAGACTGAGCTGGTTCACGGTGGCTTTGCCCGGAATCGGCGATGACATCATGGATGCGTACAAAACCGAGTTGATCCGGCGTCAGGCCAGAAAGCCGCACTTCTATTCTCGCCTCTGAAACCGGGGTGAGCGCAGGTGAGAAAGTGATCAACTGCGTCTGCATGTCGCCAGTCAACGGTTTGCCGCTCACCGGGTCCAGCGAACCCCAGTCAAGTTGCGCCTGGAAGGCCGGTAACGTCAGTGTGTTCATGGTCTGGATAACCAGTAACGCCCGTGTGCCATTGGATTCCGGCTCAATTTTGGTCAATTCCAGGCTTAACCTGCCGATGCTACTGTCGAGTAAGGCCCGGTTCTGCGCTGCGGGTAGCAGATAGACACCCGAGGTAGAGTTGGCGTTTAACGTATTTTGCTGTTCCAGCGCCATGGCACGGTTAGTGATGTCGTGTAATTTTTGGTCTATCTGACCTAATTCGTTTGTTACGTGGGTAGTCTGCGGTTGTGCACATCCGGCGAGCAGCACAATGGCAGATAACATTGGGATAACGCGGTGGTACAAACGCATAGCCTGTTTCTCCCCGGGACCATAGCAGTTAGTCATGCTTCAATAATGTAGTGTCAGTGTAGACGTGATTTACGGTCTCTTATAGTGAATGAGATGCGGGGAAAAAGATAAGCAGAACAGGCTGAATCAAGAGAGAAAAATCAAGGCGTAGTGGTCATTGACCACCACGCCGGTTGCGGTTACTGCCAGCCGTAGCGACGGGTGAAAAAGTCCTTCATGGCTTGGGTGAGTAGCAGGTAACCACTCAGAATCGCCAGCAGCCACGGGAAGTAGCTCATCGGTAGCGCTTGCAGTTGCAGGAAACCCGCCAGCGGTGAGAATACCAACCCAATGCCGGTTATCATGACCAGGAGCGTCATCATCATCACTGGCCAGGAGGGACGGCTTTGGATAAACGGAATCCGCCGGGTACGGATCATGTGCACAATCAGTGTTTGTGAGAGCAGCCCTTCAATGAACCAGCCGGACTGGAACAGGGTTTGAGTCTCCGGTGTATTCGCGTGGAAGAACCACCACATCAGTGAGAATGTCAGCACGTCGAAAATAGAGCTAATCGGGCCGAAGAACACCATGAATCGACCAATATCGCCTGCATTCCAGCGTTGAGGTTTTTTGACCTGATCGTCGTCCACGTTATCGAACGGGATCGCTATCTGCGAAATATCGTACATCAGGTTTTGGATCAACAGATGCAACGGCAACATCGGCAAAAACGGCAGGAAGGCGCTGGCAATCAGGACACTAAAGACATTACCGAAGTTGGAGCTGGCCGTCATTTTGATGTATTTCAGCATGTTGACGAAGGTACGACGCCCTTCGATGACGCCTTCTTCCAGTACCATCAGGCTTTTTTCCAGCAGGATGATATCCGCCGCCTCGCGGGCGATATCCACCGCCGAGTCCACCGAAATACCGATATCCGCCGCCCGCAGTGCTGGCGCGTCATTGATGCCATCCCCCATAAAGCCGACCACATGGCCTTCGGAACGCAGCAAACGGACAATACGCTCTTTGTGTAATGGCGTCAGACGGGCAAACAGCGTGGTATCGCGGGCGGCTTGCGCCAGTTGTTCATCACTCAGCGCATCAATGTCACGGCCAGTCAGAATACCGGTCAGCTCAATATCCACTTCTCGACACACTTTGGCGGCCACCAGCTCGCTGTCGCCGGTGAGGATTTTTACCGTCACGCCGTTGTCCTTCAGCGCTTTCAGCGCTGGGGCGGTACTTTCTTTCGGCGGATCGAGAAAGGCGATGTAACCTTCCAAAATCAGGTCGGATTCGTCGGCCCGGCCATAATCCTGACGGTCGGCAGGCATCACTTTGCTGGCGACGGCCACCACCCGCAGGCCCTGGCGGTTCAGGTCATCCGTCAGATGGCGAATGCGAGATAACAAGCTGGCGTCCAGCGGCAGCAGTTGTTCAGCATGGCGCACCTGAGTACAGGCGCTCAGGGTTTCCTCCAGCGCGCCTTTGCAGATTAACAGGTGTTCATGACTGTTTCCCGCGACGACAACCGACATACGGCGGCGCTCAAAATCAAACGGAATTTCGTCTACTTTGCGCCAGCGAGACAGTTCGGCTTGCTGTTCCTCGCATGGAATACCCGCCAGCACCGCTTGATCAAGCAGATTGCGCAGCCCGGTCTGGTAGGCGCTGTTCAGCCAGGCACGACGCAACACGCGCTGGCAGCTATTCCCGAATGCATCGGTGTGGCATTCCAGCACGATTTTATCCTGCGTCAGTGTCCCGGTTTTATCGGTACACAGGATGTCCATCGCACCAAAGTTCTGGATAGCATCGAGGCGTTTGACGATCACCTTCTGGCGAGACAGTTTGACCGCGCCTTTTGCCAGCGTTGAGGTGACGATCATCGGCAACATTTCCGGCGTCAGACCGACCGCGACCGACAGAGCAAACAAGGCGGCTTCCCACCAGTCACCTTTGGTGTAGCCATTGATAAGCAACACGATTGGCGTCATCACCAGCATAAAGCGAATCAACAGCCAACTGACACGACTGATACCTAGCTGGAACGCGTTTATTTCATCGGAATGTTGCACCACACGGCCTGCCAGTTGACCAAACCAGGTGTGGCTGCCGGTAGCAATGACCATAGCCAGTGCGGTACCGCTGACCACGTTGGTGCCCATAAAGCAGAGGGTGTCACATTCCAGCGCGGTGGCGGCATCGCTCTGGCGGCTGTTGGCTACCTTCTCCACAGGGAGAGATTCGCCGGTGAGCGACGCCTGACTGATGAACAGGTCGCGTGCCTGTAATATACGCAGATCGGCTGGGATCATATCGCCTGCGGCCAGCTTCACCAGGTCGCCGGGCACCAGTTGATCCAGTGGGATATCCTGAAAGTCGCTATAACCGGTGTGGGCATCGCTGCGCAGCACCGTGACCTTATTGCTAACCATCGCTTTCAGGGCATCGGCTGCTTTACCGGAGCGTGCTTCCTGAATGAAATTGAGCAGGGTCGAGATCAGCACCATCAGCGCGATAACCAGTGCGGCAGTCAGATCTTCCGTGGCATAAGAAATCATGCCCAGCAGCGTCAGTAACAGGTTGAACGGGTTACGATAGCAACGCCATAGGTGCCGCCACCAGGGCAAGGGCTGCTCGCCAGGAATACGGTTATCGCCATGCTGTGCCCGCACCCGTATCACTTCATCCGCCATTAATCCGTCGGGATGGCTGGCGAACTCCTGATACAAGGCTGTTTCATCAAGACGGGCCAGACGCAGGCAACGAGTCGCCATGGTATCCGTCATGGCCTGACTGGCGTTCACTTTTCCATCTGGCATCAGGTCGCGCTGGAACAGGCGGTGCGGCAGATGAAGACCAAGTTGTGAAAACAGCTGTCGTGTGAGTCGAATAAACAGCATAAACAATACTCCCTGCCGTAGCCAAAAACGCCACAGCCTGATAACACGCAGGGGTCGTAGGCCTGCATGCGGCGACTAAATTAAAAGCAGGGACGAATTGAACGCCGCTGCCTTGCCTGTGTTAGCCGGCAAGGCAGCAAAAGCTGACTTACCGGTGAATGACGCGCTGTCCTGGATGAGGATTCGGGTCAGGTCCCATTGAGGGGTCTCCGGTAGTGAAACGGTATGAAACTTGGGGAGTTTCCGCTTGATAATCCTGAGATGCCGGATGGCGATGAGCCGTTGATTGCTATCGACAAACCACATAATCAAGAAGCGACATTACTGTAGCCTAACTCACTTCAATCGAAGCTAAACCACCGTGCAGTCGATACAGAAAAAAGGCGTCGTACCGGCATTTGGGTTATAAGCGGAATTCGGGGTAAACTAGGTCAGGTTTATACGGCTAGGGTCTGGAAACGTTATGCATTGTCCTTTTTGTGCCGCAGTAGATACCAAGGTCATTGATTCTCGTCTGGTCGGCGAAGGGTCGCAGGTTCGTCGGCGTCGTCAGTGCCTGGTATGCAATGAGCGTTTTACTACCTTTGAGGTGGCGGAGCTGGTGATGCCGCGCGTCATTAAGAGTAATGATGTGCGTGAGCCGTTCAATGAGGACAAACTGCGCAGTGGGATGTTGAAAGCACTGGAGAAACGCCCGGTCAGCTCTGATGACGTGGAAATGGCCATCACTCACATCAAATCTCAATTGCGAGCGACCGGCGAGCGTGAAGTAACGGCCAAGATGGTGGGCAATCTGGTTATGGATGCGCTCAGAAAGCTCGACAAAGTCGCTTATATCCGTTTTGCATCGGTATATCGCAGCTTTGAGGATATCCGTGAATTTGGCGAGGAAATCGCCCGTCTGCAGGATTAATCGTGCGTTGTTTTTGCCTATCGCGCGCTTCCAACATGATTCTTAATCCAGGATAAGCACCGGATGGCTACATACTCTGATGAATTCTATATGGCCCGCGCGCTGGAGTTAGCTCGCCGCGGCCGCTTTACTACGGCACCGAATCCGAATGTCGGGTGTGTGATCGTCAGAGATGGCGAGATAGTCGGTGAGGGGTACCACCAGAAAGCCGGTGAACCCCATGCAGAAGTGCATGCGTTGCGTATGGCAGGCGACAAGGCACGTGGCGCTACGGCCTATGTGACGCTGGAACCCTGTAGCCATCACGGACGTACTCCACCTTGTGCCGATGCCCTGGTCGCGGCGGGTGTGGCGCGGGTTGTGGCCGCGATGCAAGACCCTAACCCGCAGGTCGCCGGGCGCGGGTTGCATCGCTTACAACAAGCCGGTATCGCTGTGCATCACGGCGTCCTGATGGATCAGGCAGAAAAAATTAACCGTGGCTTTCTAAAACGCATGCGCACCGGTTTCCCGTATGTACAACTCAAACTCGGTGCGTCGCTGGATGGTCGAACGGCGATGGCTTCCGGCGAAAGTCAGTGGATAACCTCGCCGCAGTCTCGTCAGGATGTACAGCGTTTTCGTGCACAGAGTGCCGCTATCCTCAGTAGCAGTGCTACCGTGCTGGCAGATGACCCGTCGCTGACCGTGCGCTGGTCAGAACTGGATGTCGATACCCAGCGCCTTTATCCGCAAAGTGCGGTGCGCCAGCCGGTACGCGTCATCGTCGACAGTCAGTCACGAGTGACGCCGCACCATCGTCTGGTGAGTCAGCCGGGCCAGACCTGGCTGGCGCGAGCGAGTCAGGATGCACAGTCCTGGCCGGATGGCGTGGAGCAACTGACCATGCCGTTGCATGGCGGTGGTATTGATCTGGTGGCGCTGATGATGACGCTGGGTAAACGTCAGATTAATACGGTCTGGGTGGAAGCGGGTGCTCACCTGGCCGGAGCACTATTGCAGGCTGGTGTGGTGGATGAACTGATAGTCTATCTGGCTCCGACATTATTAGGTGATGCGGCCCGGTCGTTGTGCGTATTGCCGGGGTTGGAACAGTTGTCGCAGGCCCCGCTGTTCGATATGACCGATGTTCGCCAGATAGGGCCGGATGTTCGCCTGACACTGAAGCCTCGTTAGTCTGTTTCTGCGCGCGTTGAGGTGGCGGATATCCGTTACAGGGTCAAAAGCGGATACGCGCCCGGAAGAATATGATAGAATCCGCCCCCCTGCGGGGTCGTAAAACAATCAAAGGAAAGCTATGAACATTATTGAAGGTGTTGTTGCCGCTCCGAATGCCCGCGTGGCGATTGCTATTGCCCGTTTCAATCACTTTATCAATGACAGCCTGCTGGAAGGCGCGTTGGACGCGCTCAAACGTATTGGTCAGGTGAAAGAAGAAAACGTCACCGTGGTGTGGGTACCGGGTGCCTATGAATTGCCGCTGACCGCGCGTGCGCTGGCTAACAGCCAGAAGTATGACGCCGTGGTGGCTCTGGGTACGGTGATTCGCGGTGGTACAGCGCATTTTGAATTCGTTGCCGGTGAATGCAGTTCCGGCCTGTCTCATGTCGCGATGAACAGCGACATTCCGGTCGCCTTCGGTGTGCTGACTACGGAAAGTATCGAGCAGGCTATCGAGCGCGCCGGCACTAAAGCGGGGAACAAAGGGGCGGAAGCCGCTCTGACCGCGCTTGAAATGATCAATGTATTACACTCAATCAAGTCAGCCTGATTTATTTTGTAAGGGGTATTCCGTGAAACCTGCTGCTCGTCGCCGCGCTCGTGAATGTGCGGTTCAAGCGCTTTATTCCTGGCAGTTGTCCAAAAATGATATTGCCGATGTTGAACTCCAGTTTCTGAGTGAGCAGGATGTCAAAGGCGTGGACATCGCCTATTTCCGCGAGCTGCTGGCGGGCGTCGCCACTCAGGCGGAAAAACTGGATGCTCAGATGGCGCCGTATCTTTCCCGTCAGTTAGATGAACTCGGGCAAGTTGAGCGGGCTATTTTGCGTCTGGCGGTGTATGAGCTTAGCAAGCGCGAAGATGTACCGTACAAGGTTGCCATCAACGAAGCGATTGAGTTGGCTAAAGTGTTCGGTGCCGAAGACAGCCACAAGTTTGTCAACGGCGTGCTGGACAAAGCCGGGCCACACTTGCGGCCGGGTAAAAAATAAGTCAGTCAGGGCCGGTTTTCCGGCCTTGGTTTTTTTTAGGTTACCACTATCTGGAAAAAGTATGGCTCAAGGTGAGTTTGACGTGATTGCCCGCTATTTCAATCGGGCTGGCTATTCACGACGGGGTGTTGAACTGGGGATCGGTGATGATTGCGCCCTGCTGAACATTCCGGACAAACAACTGCTGGCAGTCAGCACGGATACGCTGGTCTCCGGCATTCATTTTCTGCCCGATATTGACCCTGCCGATCTGGCGTATAAATCACTGGCGGTCAACCTGAGTGATTTGGCGGCGATGGGCGCAGATCCTGCCTTTGTGTCGCTGGCGCTCACGTTACCGGGCATTGATGCGGACTGGCTGGCCGCCTATAGCGACAGCCTGTTTGAACAGCTTTCTTACTATGATATGCAACTGATAGGCGGTGATACCACGCGTGGGCCGCTTAGCATGACGCTGACTATTCAAGGGTTGGTACCAGCAGGACGCGCGCTCAAGCGTAGTGGAGCACGTATCGGCGACTGGATTTATGTCACCGGAACGCTGGGCGACAGTGCGGCAGGGTTGGCCATTTTGCAGCACAGTCTACAGGTGTCGGATGCTGATGATCGCCAATGGCTGTTGCAGCGCCACCTGCGTCCTCAGCCTCGCATTTTGCAGGGGCAGGCGTTGCGCGATCTGGCCAGTGCGGCTATCGATCTGTCTGATGGATTGGCGTCAGATTTAGGACACATCCTTAAAGCCAGTGATTGCGGCGCACGTATCAATCTGGAGGCGTTGCCTTATTCTGATGCACTGCTGCGGCATACCGACCCGGAACAGGCTATGCGCTGGGCGCTGGGTGGCGGTGAAGACTATGAGTTGTGCTTTACGGTACCCGAACTGAATCGGGGCGCGTTAGAGGTAGCGATTGGTCATCTGGGGGCTAGTTACACTTGCATCGGCCAGATTGGGCCTGCGTCGGAAGGAATGAGTTTCTTTCATTCCGGTCAGCCGGTGGACGTCAATCTGAAAGGGTATGACCATTTTGACCAGTGAGAGCAAAGGATCGTTAGTTGCCAAACGCCGCCTACGGATGAGTAATCCGTGGCATTTTCTGGCAACCGGTTTTGGCAGTGGTTTATCGCCGTGGATGCCAGGCACCGCCGGTTCGCTGGCGGCCATTCCTGTGTGGTATCTGTTGATGCTGCTGCCGTTACAGCTGTATTCACTGCTGGTGATGCTCAGCATCTGCGTAGGGGTTTACCTTTGCCACCGTACCGCCAAAGATATGGGCGTGCATGACCATGGCAGCATCGTCTGGGATGAGTTTGTCGGCATGTGGATCACCCTGATAGCGGTGCCTTCAACCCACTGGGGCTGGGTCGCCGCCGGGTTTGTGATTTTCCGGATCCTGGATATTCTTAAACCCTGGCCGATCCGTTGGTTTGATCGTCACGTGCACGGCGGTATGGGCATCATGGTTGACGATATTATCGCCGGTGTTATCGCCGCGGCCATATTGTATGTGGCTGGGTATGTGGTTGGGTAATAGTCTGCGGGTGGTTGCCAGCGAGAAAAAAACCGGGAATTCCCGGTTTTTTTCTGCCTGTTGGTGACCAGTATCAGGCCAGCCAGTTTCGAATGCGACGTTCGATGCCAGCGGCATCCAGCGACAGCTCGGTGCGGATTTCCGCTTGTGAGCCCTGCGGAATAAAGATATCGGGCAGGCCCAGATTGAGTACGGGGACGGGCAGACGATTCGCCATCAGGTATTCATTCACACCGCTACCGGCACCGCCCATCACGGCGTTTTCTTCCAGCGTCACCAGCACATCGTGGCTGGCAGCCAGCGAGGCGACCAGCGCTTCATCCAACGGTTTGACGAATCGCATGTCCACCAGTGTGGCGTTGAGCGCGTCGGCTGCCTGTTGTGCTTCTGGTAACAGCGTACCGAAATTCAGAATCGCAATCTTCTCGCCCTGACGTTTAACGACGCCTTTGCCGATAGGCAGGGTTTCCAGCGGAGTGAGTTCCACACCCAACACATTGCCGCGTGGGTAACGAACTGCACACGGTCCCTGCTGATAGTGATAACCGGTATGCAGCATTAACCGGCATTCGTTCTCGTCGCTGGGTGTCATGATCACCATCTGTGGAATACAGCGCAGGAACGACAGGTCAAACGCGCCCTGATGCGTTTGACCATCCGCGCCAACGATGCCGCCACGATCGATAGCAAACAGCACCGGCAGGTTCTGAATGGCGACATCATGGATGACCTGATCGTAGGCACGTTGCAGAAACGTGGAATAAATCGCCACGACCGGGCGATAACCGCCAATTGCCAGGCCAGCAGCAAAGGTCACCGCATGTTGCTCGGCAATAGCGACATCAAAGTACTGCTGCGGGTAGGTGCGCGAAAACGATACCATGCCGGAGCCTTCACGCATGGCTGGGGTGATGGCCATCAGCCTGGAGTCTGCCGCTGCGGTTTCTTTCAGCCATTCGCCGAAAACGGCGGAATAGGTCGGCAGCGCTTCTTTATTCTTCGGCAAGGTGCCACTGGCCGGATCGAATTTCGGTACGGCATGCCAGCTGATCGGGTCCTGCTCAGCGGGGGCATAGCCTTTGCCTTTCTTGGTCATGATATGCAGCAACTGCGGGCCTTTCAGGCTGCGCATATTCTTCAGAGTATGCACCAGTGATTGCACATCATGCCCATCAACCGGGCCGATATAGTTAAAGCCCAACTCTTCGAACAGCGTACCCGGCACCACCATTCCTTTCAGGTGCTCCTCGGTACGTTTAACCAGTTCTTTGATTGGCGGCAGGCCGGACAACACTTTCTTGCCACCCTCACGCAAGGTGGAGTAGAGCTTGCCGGAGAGCAATTGCGCCAAATGGTTGTTCAGCGCACCAACATTCTCGGAAATTGACATTTCGTTGTCGTTCAGGACCACCAGCATGTCCGGTTTGATATCACCGGCATGGTTCATGGCTTCAAACGCCATACCAGCGGTGATCGCGCCATCACCAATTACGCAGACGGTGCGCCGTCCCAGTCCTTCGCGCTCCGCCGCCACCGCCATACCGATACCGGCGCTGATGGAGGTAGACGAGTGGCCGACGCTCAGGACGTCATATTCACTTTCGCCACGCCACGGGAACGGGTGCAGCCCGCCTTTTTGGCGAATAGTGGCGATACGGTCACGCCGCCCGGTCAGGATCTTGTGGGGATAAGCCTGATGACCGACATCCCATACCAGATGGTCGAAAGGCGTGTTATAGACGTAATGCAACGCCACAGTCAGCTCGACTGTACCCAGACCTGAGGCAAAATGCCCGCTTGAGCGGCTGACGCTGTCCAACAGATACTGTCGCAGTTCATCGCACAATTTAGGCAGGCTTTCCCGTGGCAGCAGGCGCAGTTCCTCAGGGTTTTCCGCCAGCGCCAGCGTAGGGTATTTCGCTATATCAAAGGTCATTGGATACTCATCAAGCGGTATTAGTATTAAAATTATTTATCGCGTTCAACGACATAGTTCGCCAGTGCTCGCAACGGGGCAATGGCTGCGGGCTTGTCCAGCGTGTCTTCCAGTTCATTCAGTGCCGAGAGTGATTCTTTGCACAATTCCCGGGCTTTTTGTTTGGCTTGCTCCAGACCCAGTAACGCTGGGTAGGTGCTTTTACCGAGTTGTTGGTCAGCGCCCTGGCGTTTGCCGGTGGTGGCGCTGTCGCCAATCACATCGAGAATATCGTCTTGCACCTGAAAGGCCAGGCCGATCGCGTTGGCATAACGATCAAGGTAAGGCAGGGCAAGACGCCCACGCTCACCGCCAGCCAGGGCACCCAGCCGAACCGAAGCACGAATCAGCGCTCCGGTTTTATGGCGATGGATTCGTTCCAGTGTTTGCAAATCGACCTGATGGCCTTCCGCTTCCAGGTCCAGCGCCTGACCGCCGCACATGCCTGCCACACCACTGGCGCTGGCCAGTTCGGAGATCATCGCCAGTCGGTCGCGGTCGCTGACCTGTGGCATCGGGGCGTCAGCCAGAATAGAAAACGCCAGCGTTTGCAGGGCATCACCTGCCAAAATCGCCTTATCTTCGCCAAACCTGACATGGCAGGTTGGCTGCCCGCGCCGTAGATCGTCATCGTCCATGGCGGGTAAGTCATCGTGGATCAGAGAATAGGCGTGAATACATTCAACGGCCGCTGCCGGTGCATCAAGGCTGTCTGGCGAGACCGCGAATAACTGGCCGGTGGTATAAACCAGAAACGGTCGTAGCCGCTTGCCCCCCAACAGTGCGCCATGCGCCATCGCTTCCACCAGTGGACTACTCTGAAAAGGCAGGCTGGAAATGAAATGGTTGAGTGCGGCGTCGATACGCTGATGATGCGCTGCAAGCTGCTTGAGAAAATCTGTCATAACGGCTCATTATCCGGCGTAAAAGGTGTCAGGGCGGTATCGGGATCGTCATTGAGCAGAATCTGAACGCGTTGTTCAGCTTGCTGCAGTTTTACTTGTCCCTGTCGTGCAAGCTGGACACCCTGTTCAAAGGCATTCAACGCCTCTTCCAATGGAAGCTCGCCCGACTCCAGACGCGACACAATCTGTTCCAGTTCGGCGAGTGAGCTTTCAAAGCTGACGGGTTGTTCAGTTTTTTTCGGCATATTCGTTTCCGGATCCTGTTTATACGCGCCTGTCGGCGCCGACGCCACCGGATTGTCACGGTAAGCGCCCTTATGGTGCGCAATTATGCGCTTAATCTGCGCAGCTTACCGCAATATGGTGGTATACTCCGCGCCCTGGATGCTATTGGTAACGCCACCCGACTCGGGATAGTGTTACCAATAACGTAACTTTAGCGCTCAGGGTGCCTGCGTGTTGTCCGCGTACCCGTGTTTCACGCCTTCAGAATTAACTAACGATAGCCGCCATGAAGTTTATCATTAAATTGTTCCCGGAAATCACCATCAAAAGCCAATCTGTGCGGTTGCGCTTTATAAAAATCCTTACCGGTAACATTCGTAACGTTTTAAAACAGTATGATGAATCGCTGGCGGTTGTCCGTCACTGGGATCATATCGAGGTTCGTGCCAAAGAAGAAAGTCAGCGCGTGGTAATACGTGATGCGTTGACGCGTATCCCCGGCATTCATCATATCCTTGAGGTGGAAGACTGCGCCTATACCGATATCCACCATATTTTTGAACAAACGTTGGCCACTTACCGTGATCAACTGGAAGGGAAGACATTCTGCGTGCGGGTGAAACGTCGTGGTAAACACGATTTCAGCTCTCAGGATGTGGAGCGTTATGTCGGCGGCGGGTTGAATCAGCATATTGAGAGCGCACGGGTTAACCTGACTGCGCCTCAGGTCACGGTGCATTTGGAAATTGACCAGGATCGCCTGTTGCTGATCAAAGGCCGCTATGAAGGTATTGGTGGTTTCCCAATCGGTACCCAGGAAGATGTGTTGTCGCTGATTTCCGGCGGATTCGACTCCGGTGTTTCCAGCTATATGCTGATGCGTCGTGGTTGCCGGGTTCACTACTGCTTCTTCAATCTCGGTGGGGCAGCGCACGAAATCGGCGTACGTCAGGTCGCGCATTATCTGTGGAACCGATTTGGCAGTTCACACCGGGTACGTTTTGTCGCGATTGACTTCGAGCCAGTGGTCGGTGAAATCCTGGAAAAGGTGGACGACGGCCAAATGGGCGTGGTGCTCAAGCGCATGATGGTGCGTGCTGCGTCGCAGATCGCCGAACGGTATGGCGTGCAAGCGCTGGTCACCGGCGAAGCACTGGGACAAGTATCCAGCCAGACGCTGACCAACCTGCGTCTGATTGATAACGCCTCGGACACTCTTATCCTGCGGCCGCTAATTTCTCACGACAAAGAACACATTATTCGTCTGGCACGGGAATTGGGTACGGAAGACTTTGCCAAGACCATGCCTGAGTATTGCGGCGTGATCTCCAAAAGCCCGACGGTGAAGGCGGTGAAAGCCAAAATCGAGCACGAAGAAAGTCTGTTTGATTTCGCGATTCTCGACCGCGTCGTGTCGCAGGCGCGCAACATCGACATCCGCGAGATTGCTGAACAAACCCAGCAGACGGTAACCGAAGTAGAAACGGTCGATGCCTTTGTCGCAAGCGATATTCTGCTGGATATTCGTTCGCCCGATGAGCAGGATGAACACCCGTTGGCAGTGGCGCACGTTGAGGTAAAATCCCTGCCGTTCTATAAACTGGGGACACAGTTCGGCGATTTGGATCAGAGCAAAACCTATCTGTTGTACTGTGAGCGTGGGGTGATGAGCCGTTTGCAGGCGTTATACCTGCGTGAGCAGGGATTCAATAACGTTAAGGTCTATCGTCCCTGAGGCTATGTCCTGCGTTCGCTACCAGCAAAAAGCGCCATCATCCGGCGCTTTTTGTTTTTGTACGGCAGATCAGGCCGGGTCCTGATAATTGTAGATCCCCGGCGGCAGAACCAGTTGTGCAGCGATTTCTGCGGCTTTGCTCTTACCCAGTAGCAGATCGATAAGCTTCAGTGCGAAGTCGATACTGGTCCCCGGACCCTGACTGGTCAGCAGATTGACACGTGGATCGAATACCACCCGTTTTTCCAGCCATTTTTCTGGTGAAATCTGCTCTTTCAGTGTGGGGTAACCGGTCATGTTGCCGACGGGAAACAACTGGTGATGCTCTAGCACCACAGCGGGTGAAGCGCAGATCGCCGCGACGATTTTTCCTTCCTGATGGGTCTGGCGCAGGCGTTCAACCAGCAACGGGCTGTCACGAAAGCACTCAGCGCCTTGCAGACCACCGGGCAACACGACGGCATCAAAGTCATGATCGGCGACGGCGACCAGCGGCGCGTCAGCAAGCAGTTTCACACCACGAGAACAGGTGATCTCTGTGTTGCCATCGCTCGCGACGCTGGCCGTGGTGACGCGGATCCCCGCCCTGACCAGCAGGTCGATGGTGGTCACGGCTTCGATTTCTTCGCTACCAGGCGCCAGACAGACCAGAACCGAGGCGGTCATATTCATTCTCCTTTCGTTTGATATAGTCGAACAGGCGGTTGTTTTCCGGCAGGGCGAGTCCGTGGGCGCGAGCGCGACGCAGCAGGTAACCGGTGATGTAGTCGATTTCCGTATGACGCTGCGCCAGCACGTCCTGACGCATTGACGATGTGTTAGCCGCCGTGTTCTGAATGATTTGATTCACATAAAGCAGCAGGCTCTCCGACGAGGTGTGGAAACCTTCGCGGTCCATGACCAGCGCCACTTCCTGGCAGAGTGTGGCTATTCTTTCGGGATAAGCCTGTAATTCGCCGTTGGTGCACTGGTACTGCACGGTCAGCGGATTAATGACGCAATTGGCGGCCAGTTTCAGCCAGCAGGTTGCCGCAATATGAGTGTGCCACGCAACGTCAGGCAGCGCCTGATGCAGCGTTTCAGCCAACTGGCTTTGCTCTTCTTCACGGTGTGTGGTACGTCCAAGCGAACCGATGTGGGTTACGCCAGCCGCGACGTGTACCACTGTTGAGACGTCACGCCGTGCAGCATGCGTGGTGACGCCTAACAATAACGGTTGGCTGATTGGCGGCAGTTCTTCCCAGGTACCCATGCCGTTATGCAACAATAAAATAGTACAGTCGGGGCGTAGCCGAGGGAGCAGCGTGACAAGTGCATCGGAGACTTGCCATGCCTTTAGTGTGACCAGCAGTAATTCACTTTGCGCCAGATGTTCTGCGTTGTTGGCTGTCAGATTAAGGTTACAACGCTCACCGCTGAGCATCATAACGTTAATCTGGCAGGAAACTTGCGGAATGCGCAACCAGCCTTGTACATCATGCCCTTGCCGATGTAACGCATTAAGCCAGAGTTGACCGATCGCGCCACAGCCAAGAACGGTAATTTTCATCCACACTTTCCTTTATCGGGCCAGCTTGCGTCTGTCCGGACTATCATTTTTCCGACCTATCATCTTTCCTGTCTATCATAAAGTATTCTGCTGCCGTCTGCCGCTGCTTGTCGCGATGAAGACGGCAAGGTCGGTGAAGTTTGCTTATTGGGCGTGAGCGGTTATCATGCTCGGCAGCTATTGTCAGGAGAAAAAATTATGCCATCTTTCGATATTGTTTCGGAAATCGATATGCAGGAAGTCCGCAATGCGGTGGAAAACGCGACTCGTGAACTGGGTACTCGCTGGGATTTTCGTAATGTGCCTGCCAGCTTTGAGCTGAATGAAAAAGCACAAACCATCAAGGCGACCAGCGAATCAGATTTTCAGGTTAAGCAATTGATTGAAATCATAAGGGAAAAGCTGGCAAAACGCGGAATTGAGGGCGGTTCGCTGGATATCCCTGAAGACATGGAACACAGTGGCAAAACCTACAGTGTGGAAGCGAAGCTCAAGCAAGGTATTGAAACTACGCTGGCGAAGAAAATCGTTAAAATGATTAAAGACAGCAAGCTCAAAGTGCAAGCCCAGATCCAGGGCGAACAAGTCCGCGTTACCGGGAAATCCCGCGATGATCTGCAAGGTGTGATTGCGCTGGTGCGTGGTGCTGATTTAGGACAACCCTTTCAGTTTAACAACTTCCGTGATTAAACCGGCTGCTGTTCAGGCAGTGATACGCTAAATATGCAAAGGCACCGAAATGGTGCCTTTGGTTTTTCAATCGACGAGGTGGTTTGGGGTGACCTCGTTGACCTCGTGACGGTTGTGCTTCTACGGGCAGTTAGCCTCTCAGGCTAGCTTAGCCGTCTGACCGACTAGCTGTTCCAACTGCTGCCGATTGGTTTTGCTGCGATCAATTTTCACATAGGCGCTGAGTTCGTCCGGTACGATCACCACATCTGCCACGCCAGGATGCTGTTGCAGTTTATCGGACAGCTTACTATCGCGTAGCGCTTCATCCGGTAGGGTAATTCGCAAGCTACTCAGATACGGTGGTTCCTGCATGGTGACGCTGACCAATAACCAGACAACCCCCAGCAATGCGCCCGCACTGAATACCAGTGACGCGCCATGCAGGTCATACAACGCGCCGCCAAGACTACCGCCAATCGCCACCCCCATAAATTGGGTGGTGGAGTAAACCCCCATGGCAGTACCTTTGTAGCCTGCTGGCGACTCTTTGCTGATAAGGGATGGCAGCAATGCTTCCATGACATTGAAGCCCAGAAAGAACAACTGAATGCCGATAAAGAGTTGCCACAGCGCATGGTTGCCTGCTTGCAGCAAAACCAGCTCTGCGGCAATGATTATCATCACGCAAACAATGAACACCTGCTTCATGCGGCGTTTTACTTCTGCGTAGATGACGAATGGCACCACGGCCGCGAACGATATCAGCATCGTGGTCAGATAGACTTTCCAGTGGTCCTGCGGTGCCAGACCTGCTTGCTCCATGACTCTCGGTAAAGCGACAAAGCTCGACATCAGCAGAATGTGCAGGCACATGATGCTGAAGTTGAGTTTTAGCAAGCGAGGATTGGCCAGTACTTTGGCGACACCGCCACGCACGATGGCAGACTCACGGTTGAGCACATGGGAAGGGGCTGAGGGAATGACTGCCAGCGTAATAGCGATAGCCAGCAGCGCCAGCAGCGCAATTCCCCAAAACAGCGCATTCAGCCCTAACGCATGGGTAACAATCGGGCCGACAACCATGGCGATAGCAAACGTAATGCCGAAGCTGACACCAATAAACGCCATAGCTTTGGTGCGGTTTTGTTCACGTGTTAAGTCTGACAGCAGCGCCATGACCGCAGCAGAAATCGCCCCGGAGCCCTGCAAAGCACGACCCAGAATTATCCCCCAAATGGAATGGCTGAGTGCGGCGATGACACTACCCAGCACAAATATCAGTAAGCCGCCAACAATGAGCGGTTTGCGACCAATACGGTCAGACATGAGCCCGAATGGGATTTGAAAAACCGCCTGCATCAAGCCATAAATGCCGATGGCAATGCCAATCAGTGACTCGCTGGCGCCTTGCAGAGCCATACCGTAGGTGGTGAGTACCGGGAGCACCATAAACATGCCGAGCATGCGAAGTGAAAAAACCAGACCCAGTCCCCATGTTGCCCGCTGTTCAATCGGGGTCATGCGATTATCGTTCATTGCTACCTCTGATATTTTATCAGCGCTATTTTAGTGTCCGTGCCAGAAGGCGTAAACGACGGGTTTGTTTCCGTATTTGGCAAAGCAGGGGAGGGGAGATAAAAAAACAGACGGGCAAGCCCGTCTGTCTGGTCGTATAGACTGATGAAATCAGTGCAGGTAGGTCAGCAGCGTGTCCTGCATCGGTGTCATGGAATCGACTGACATCATGACGCTCAATGACGTAATCGCGACAATAGAGAACAAGAACAGCTTTTTGGCCCAGGCACGATCGTCGTTCGGGCGTTTGTAGCCGGATAACGCCATGCCAAGCCACCAAACGCTGACCGCCGCGGCCACCACCAGGTATTTGTAACCAGCATAACCACCCAGCGATAGCATCAACGTGGCAATCATAAACGCCAGGATATACAGCGTGATATGGTGCTTCGCGACGGAAATGCCTTTGACGACCGGTAACACCGGAATATTCGCCGCCTGATAATCTTTAAAGCGGAAAATCGCAATGGCGTAAGAGTGCGGCATCTGCCACAAACTGAAAATCAGCAGCAGGATCAGTGCACCAGCATCAAACTGATTACTCACAGCGCAGTAGCCAATAACCGGCGGTGCTGCACCGGACAGACTGCCAATCAACGTGCCATAAACCGAATGGCGCTTCATGTACAGGCTGTAAACACCGACGTATACCACAAACCCCATCACCGCCAGCCACATGGCCAGCGGATTTGCCGCAAGATACAGTAACGCGAAGCCAGCAATACCTAACAACGAAGCATAAACCAGCGTATTTTTAAGCGGAATCAGCCCTTTAACCAGGGCCCGATTCTTGGTCCTCTCCATTTTTTTGTCGATGTCACGATCGATAACGTTGTTAAAGACGCAACCAGATGCAACAACCAGCGATACCCCGATCAGGGTCGCGACAAACAGTGGATAGTTAATGGTGCCTTTGGCTGCCAGTAAAAATCCACCGATAACGGAAATCAGGTTGCCAAAAATAATGCCGGGTTTGGTGACCTGCAGGTATTGCTTAATCATCATGTAAAAGGCTCGGTTACTGAATCATCATATTGTGGTGCGCGTTCATCATGATCCAAATGGATCCCACCACCACAATTGCGATAATCAGGGCGGTAAACACGATGGCTACCAGATTCCAGCGCTCTTCTGATGAGGTGTTGAGATGCAGGAAGTACACCAGATGAACCAGGATCTGGATAACAGCGCAACCCAGCACGGTTAACAGAATGGCGCTATGGGACGCCGAACCATTCATCACCAGACCGAATGGAATGACGGTCAGGATGATGGACAGGACGAAACCAATCAGATAGGACTTCACGCTACCGTGGCTGGCGCCTGCATGATCGTGTGTGGAATGACTCATTACATCGCCCCCATCAGATAAACAACAGTGAAGACACAAATCCATACCACATCAAGGAAGTGCCAGAACAAGCTCAGGCACATCAGACGGGTTTTGTTCGTGCTGGTCAGGCCGTATTTCGTTACCTGAGTCATCATGATGGCGATCCAGATAAGGCCTGAAGTCACGTGGATACCATGAGTACCAACCAGCGCGAAGAAGGAAGACAGGAATGCACTGCGGTCAGGGCCTGCACCTTCTACGATCAGGTGGTGGAATTCATAGACTTCCATCCCGATAAACACCAGTCCGAACAGGAAGGTCAGACCCAGCCAGGCGTTAACCTGGCTCTTGTTACCTTTGTTCATGGCAATCATCGCCATGCCGTAAGTAATACTACTAAACAGCAGTGCGAAGGTTTCCACCAGCACGAACTTCAGATCGAACAGTTCTTTGCCCGTTGGGCCGCCAGCGGTACCGTTCACCAGAACGGAGTAGGTGGCGAACAACATCCCAAACAGGATGCAGTCGCTCATCAGGTAGATCCAGAAACCGAAAACCTTATTGGAACCGGTGTCGTGGTGCCCATGCTCGGCATGGGCTGTGTTGTGATGAGTTAACGTATCAGTGGACATTTTTCACGCCTGCCTTGCTGAGTTTATCGAAGTTTTGATTTTCGATGTGTTCGACCTCGTTAACCGGCACGTAGTAGTCCACGTCCTGATTAAAGCTGTGAGCTATCCAGGTTACAATCATGCCCACAAAACCGATGATCGCCAGCCACCAGATGTACCAGATCATCGCAAAACCAAATACCAGGCTGAATGCGGAGATGATTACGCCCGCACCGGTATTTCTCGGCATATGAATTTCTTCATACTGTGCCGGTTTGCGATAGGCTTCACCTTTTTCCTTCATTTCCCAGAACGCGTCGCGCTCCTGAATATGCGGCACGATGGCGAAGTTATAGAACGGCGGTGGTGAAGACGTTGCCCATTCCAGCGTGCGAGCATCCCACGGGTCGCCAGTCAGATCGCGGTTTTGATCGCGGTCGCGGATACTGACGGCAAACTGGATAATCTGGCACAGCACGCCGAGTGCAATCAGACCAGCACCGACGGAAGCGACCACCAGCAGCGGATGAAATTCCGGGTTGATCTGCTGGCTCAGACGACGCGTCATCCCCATGAAGCCCAGTGCGTACAGCGGCATAAAGGCAACGAAGAAGCCGATGATCCAGCACCAAAACGCGCGTTTACCCCAGGTTTCATTCAGCTTGAAGCCAAATGCTTTCGGGAACCAGTAAGTGATACCGGCAAAGCAGCCAAATACCACGCCACCGATGATCACGTTATGGAAGTGAGCGATCAGGAACAGACTGTTATGCAGTACAAAGTTAGCGCCCGGAACGGCCAGCAGTACCCCGGTCATACCACCGATGGAGAAGGTGATGATGAAACCGGTGGTCCACAGCATGGCAGAATGCGGTTGAATACGCCCTTGATACATGGTGAACAGCCAGTTGAAGATTTTAACCCCGGTCGGGATTGAAATAATCATCGTCGCTATACCGAAGAAGGCGTTGACGTTGGCTCCAGAACCCATGGTAAAGAAGTGGTGCAGCCAAACGATGAACGACAGGACGGTAATCGCGATGGTTGCCCATACCAGTGAGGTATAGCCAAACAAGCGTTTTTTACAGAAGGTTGCCACCACTTCGGAGTAAATACCGAAAACCGGTAGCACCAGAATGTACACTTCCGGATGGCCCCAGGCCCAAATCAGGTTGATGTACATCATCATGTTGCCACCCATATCATTGGTAAAGAAATGGGTGCCGAGGTAACGGTCCAGCGTCAGTAACGCAATGGTCACCGTCAGAATCGGGAACGCAGCAATAATCAGTATGTTGGTGCACAGCGCCGTCCAGGTAAACACCGGCATTTTCATCAGGCTCATGCCAGGCGCGCGCATTTTCATGATGGTGGCGAAGAAGTTAACACCAGTCAGCGTCGTACCGACACCGGAAATCTGGAGACTCCATATCCAGTAGTCTACCCCCACACCGGGACTGTACTCCTTACCCGACAACGGCGGATAGGCAACCCAACCGGTCTGGGCGAATTCCCCGATCCCCAACGACAGGTTGATCAGGATAACGCCGGCAACAAACAGCCAGAAGCTCAGTGAGTTCAGGAAGGGGAAGGCCACATCACGTGCGCCTATCTGCAATGGCACAGCCAGGTTCATCAGACCGACAACAAACGGCGTCGCCACGAAGAAAATCATGATAACGCCATGCGCGGTGAAGATCTGGTCATAGTGGTGAGGGGTTAGGAAACCCGCTTCACCAGCGGAAGCCAGCACTTGCTGACCACGCATCATCACGGCATCAGCAAAGCCACGCAGCATCATCACCAAGCCGACGATGATGTACATGATACCGATTTTCTTATGGTCTACAGAGGTGAACCACTCGGACCACAGCCATTTCCATTTACCGAAATAGGTAACGGCAGCCAGCAGCGCCAATCCACCTACAATGATTGCCGCCACCGTGACCATGATAATCGGCTCATGGTAGGGGATCGCATCAAGAGTTAATTTTCCGAACATCGTTTATCCCTCGACTCCTTTAATGAGAGGAGTGCTCGCTCATGTTCATGCCCTGGTGATTCTGCATGCCTTCTTCTTTTTTAGGCTCGCCTTCAGCACCATGCTGCATGTTCATGTTGTTGCCAATGAATTTGGTAATGATCTGGCGGAACAAATCAGGTTGTACCTGAGAGTAGTACTCTACCGGATGGTACTCGGTAGGCTGTGCCAGTTTGTTAAAGTCATTCATCGTGCTCAGCGTTTTGGATGACTTGCGTACATTCTCAACCCATTGGTCAAAGGCTTGCTGATCCGGGGTCGCAATGGCGGTGAACTTCATGCCAGAGAACCCTTGGCCACTGTAACCACCAGAGATACCGTCGTATTTGCCCGGCTCGTTGGCTATCAAGTGCAACTGGGTCTGCATGCCGGCCATGGCGTAGATCTGACCACCAAGACGCGGGATAAAGAAGGAGTTCATCACCGTGTCGGATGTAATCTTGAAATTGACCGGAACATTGGTCGGGAACGCCAGTTCATTGACCGTGGCGATGCCAAGATCCGGGTAAATGAACAACCATTTCCAATCAAGAGACACCACTTCAACATTAATGGGTTTGACCGTGGAATCCAAAGGCTTATACGGATCAAGCGAATGGGTAGTTTTCCAGGTGATCGTCCCAAGGATGAGGATAATGATGATAGGGACCGTCCAGACAACGGCTTCGATTTTGTTTGAGTGCGACCAGTTTGGCGTGTACTTCGCTTTTTCGTTGGAGGCTCTGAACTTCCAGGCGAAGGCAATCGTCATAATGATCACCGGGATAACAACGATCAGCATCAAACCGAGTGCTGTCAGTATCAACGAACGTTGCTCTAACCCGACTTGTCCTTTGGGGTTCATCAATGCCATATCGCAACCACTAAGAAGCAGTGTGGTGGCGATTAAAGACAACATCCCAAAAATTTTATTGTATTTCCTGAGTCTCATCTAGCGACCTCAATTACAAGGGCTCTATTGTCATTTCACGCGAGCGGGCATTTTACGGGAAGGTTACCGCACTGTAAACATCATTAAAGAGATGTCAGTCCGCTGTTTACAAATTTTGCCTGACCTGTCACACGTGAGCTACATTTTACAAAATTACTTTTAAAAACAGTGGGTAAACCGCCTACATAAAAAGTATGTATCGCTTTTCAGGAATTACAACTCTTCCTGAATATTATTTTATCCTGGTGTTAATATTTCGTTTCTGTAACGTTGCGTAAATTAATGTGGGTGACGGGATTTATTAAAGACAACGAAATAAATGTTTTTTGCCGTATGCCTGGAGAGAAAAATAATTTAATAAAGTGATAATAGATAATGAGGGGGTGTTTTTAGCGATATCACTTCCCTGCCTCAGGCGATGAAGTAAGCGATTGCTCCTGCCTTATCCTGACAGATGCGCGCATGAGGCAGTACATAACCGTGTTTACACATCATTGCTTTGTGCTGCCGGGTTTACCGGCGTTGTAATGACAGGTAATCAAGCAGAGCACCCAGCAAAATCGCCACTGCTGCTCCTGTTGCGCCAGCCGCCATCAGTATGTTTTTGGCAAGCTCACTTTGCAGCCAGCCCAATCCCAGCATGCCCCAGACAAGCAGACCACCGACAAACACAATACAACCGATGAAAAACAGGCGAGAAGCCAATAGATAAAGGTGTGGGTAGGCGTTACGACGCAGAAATTCGCCACCTGATTGCACGTGTTCTAATGATGAACGACAGATATTCAGCAGGAGAAGTCCCGGGATAGCGATGATGATGGAAAACAGATAAAACCAGGCCCACCCATACAGTTCTACAAACCAGCCAGCAATCGGACCGACATAAACCCGCCCCACCGCCGACAGTGCAGACAACAAGGCGAACTGGGTGGCGGAAAATGATTTGTTACAAAGCGTCATTAATAGCGCCACAAACGCGGCTGTCCCCATGCCACCACACAGGTTTTCCAGAAACACCGCACAGGCCATGGTGAACAGGTGTTTATCGGTGATGGCTAGCAACCAGTAACCGGCATTCGAGACCGCCTGTAGCAGGCCGAATAGCATCAATGACCGAAATAGCGTCCAGCGCTGCATCAACACACCGCCGTACAGCGCGCCGATAATGGTGGCGAACAAGCCCAACGTCTTATTGACCAACCCGACATCACCCGGATTGAAGCCGACCCCGCGAATTAAAAAAGGGGTGCTGAGGCTGACGGCAAACGCATCCCCCAGTTTGTACAACACAATCAACAGTAAAATTAGCCAGGCATTATCACGGCCGAAAAAATCTTTCAGCGGCGCTAAGACCGCCTGCTCCAGCGAGCGAGGGGCCGGTTCGCTCACGGCGGGTTCCGGCGACAGCCAGGTTGCCAGTGTGCACAGTAATAAAAGACCGGCCATCAGCCAGTAGGTGGCATGCCAGCCGAGAAAACGGTCGGCTATCCATAATGCCAGCCCGCCGGAAACCAGCATCGCCAGGCGATAACCCAAAACAGAAATCGCTGCGCCGCTGCCACGTTCTTCTGGCGGCAACAAATCGGTTTTATACGCATCAAACACAATGTCCTGTGAGGCGGAACAGAATGCGATGATGACCGCCAGTAACGCCAGCCACCATAAATGATGCGATGGGTCTACCGTGCCGATAGCGATGATGGTGGCTACCAGCAACAACTGTGTGACCAGTAGCCAGCCACGCCGACGCCCCATAAACGGTGGCGTGTAGCGATCCATCAGTGGCGACCACAAAAACTTGAAGACATACGCCTGCCCCACCAGAGAAAAGAACCCGATAGTTTTCAGGTCCACGTTTTCCACCGTCATCCACGCCTGCAACGTACCGGAGGTCAAGGCCAGTGGTAAACCAGAGGCGAACCCTAAAATCAGAAGAATGACACTGTTGCGTTCACGGAAAAGCGAAAAAAAGCGGCTGAGCATGCGAGGTCCTTTTCCCTTGCCCTGGGAGGGGCAAGGGAGGTGAGGCGGAATAAACCGTTACCGGGAGTTGGTTTTGATGAAGGTACTGATGCTGGTGTCTTGAGCCATATCACTGATGACATCACTCAGCACCTGATTGACCGACTCGGTAATCTTGCTGTTAGTGGCGGTAAGCGCGCCTTGTACATTATAGCTGGCACGGTAGTTCTTGATTTGCTTATTACCGTTGGCGGCTTGTGCAATGATAGAAATATCAGCGCGGGTGGTAATGTTGTAGCGCAGGTTCCCTTCGGAAACATCCGCATACAGCTTGTTAACTACCACTTGCAGTGCCACCGGGCCGCCAGTGCCTATCATGTAACCACGGGCAGACATCTGTTTCTCCAACACTTCCTGCAACAGGAACCGCAGGTCGCGCGATGGCATCAGCGTGATCAGTTGGCCGTCACGATTGACTCTGGCCAGTGACTGGTCGGCACGTTGGTCTGCGCCATTAATGCTGATAGTCACCCCCATCAGGGTTGGATCCTGCGACGGCAGGGCAATTTTCGGGGTGACATCCAGCGTGTTGCTTTTACTGGCACATCCTGCCAGCACAAGTGCGGCGAACAACGGGAAAATGAATTTTTTTAACATGTGTGTCTTCTCGTCATAAAACGGTGGTTGGCGGATAAATATAGTTCGGTATCATATCATCGTCTTGGACAAGGGAAAGAGCAGAAAGTGGCCAGTATCCTGCTGAGCTTGCATCATTTTTTTCCATTGTGTTTGACGTGAAGGCTGTCTGGCACCGACGACTGGCATTTCGGCGAGATGCATTTCGGCGAGATGGCGAGATAGAGTGCAGCCTGTTGCCACGCATCCAGACTAGCGATGATGCCCATTAATAATCAAAAAATGACTGAAATTGAAGTGAATAAGCGTGCAATCAGTAATAAAGGCCGCGTTGTCGAGAGCAATTTCGCTGATACCTGAAAAAGGTCACCCTATGATTCGCGAAACGATAGAAGCTAAGTTGCGTACTGAATTTGAACCGCAACATATTGAAGTGATTAATGAAAGTTATCGCCATAATGTACCTGCTGGTTCAGAAAGCCATTTCAAAGTGGTGCTTGTCAGTGAGCATTTCTCGGGGGAGCGGGTCATCGGCCGCCATCGTGCGATTTATCGCGTATTGGCTGATGAACTGGCAGGTTCGGTTCATGCGTTGGCGTTGCATACCTATACGCCCCAGGAGTGGCTTGATTTACAAATGGCGGTGCCGTCTTCCCCGCCTTGCGGCGGTGCGGGGTTGGACCGCTGAAATCAGGCGTCTCTCTACTTCTGTGAAGATGCGCATGACGGTGTGTGTATGCCCGTTGGCGCATCACCGATTGAGGGCCTTGTAGTAATAAAGGTGGTAATACTGGGCAAGGACAGGTGAAAAGTGTGAAAGTCCTCTGTCAATAGTCTGGTTACTCTCCTCGACTCGGTCTATTGATGCCGCTATAATGCCGCGTCTTATTTTCCGGAATGTATTCGGGACGCTTCTGACTATAGGGAACGGGTCCGCTAAAGTGGCCGTTCTGGTTCTGTGAGACTGTGATCAGCAAGGTTGCCCCAGGGCGCTTTATGAAAACGGCCTCTGAGGTTGACCGAGAACTGTGATTTTTTGAGGTAACAAGATGCAAGTTTCAGTTGAAACCACTCAAGGCCTTGGGCGCCGCGTAACGATTACTGTTGCTGCTGACAGCATTGAGAATGCCGTTAAGAGCGAATTGGTCAGTGTGGCTAAAAAAGTTCGTATCGACGGTTTCCGCAAAGGCAAAGTGCCGGCGAAGATTGTTGAACAGCGCTATGGCGCTTCCGTCCGTCAGGATGTACTGGGCGATCTGATGCAGCGTCACTTTGTTGATGCCATCATCAAAGAAAAAATCAATCCGGCTGGCGCACCGAACTATGTTCCGGGCGAATACCAGGTCGGTGGCGATTTCACCTACTCGGTAGAGTTCGAAGTTTATCCGGAAGTTGAGCTGAAAGGCCTGGATTCTATCGAAGTTGAAAAACCGCTGGTAGACGTGTCTGACGCTGACGTTGACGGTATGCTGGACACCCTGCGTAAACAGCAGGCGACCTGGAAAGACACCGATCGCGCTGCAGCGGCTGAAGACCGCGTAACCATCGATTTCACCGGTTCTGTTGGCGGTGAAGAGTTCGAAGGTGGTAAAGCATCTGATTTCGTACTGGCCATGGGTCAGGGTCGTATGATCCCTGGTTTTGAAGACGGCATCGTCGGTCACAAAGCCGGTGATGAGTTCACTATCGATGTGAAATTCCCGGAAGATTACCACGCTGAAAACCTGAAAGGTCAGGACGCTAAGTTCGTTATCGTTCTGAAGAAAGTGGAAGAGCGTGAACTGCCGGAACTGACTGCTGATTTCATCAAACGTTTTGGCGTTGAAGACGGTTCTGTTGATGGCCTGCGCGCGGAAGTACGCAAAAACATGGAGCGCGAACTGAAAGGCGCTATCCGTAATCGCGTGAAGTCTCAGGTTATCGACGGTCTGGTTAAAGCCAATGAAATTGACGTGCCGGCTGCATTGATCGACGGCGAAGTCGACGTACTGCGTCGTCAGGCGGCTCAGCGTTTCGGCGGTAACGAGAAACAGGCTCTGGAACTGCCGCGTGAACTGTTCGAAGAACAAGCTAAACGCCGTGTCGTTGTTGGTTTGCTGCTGGGCGAAGTGATTGAGTCCCACGAGCTGAAAGCTGACGAAGAACGCGTTAACGCACTGATCGACGAAATCGCCTCCGCGTATGAAGATCCGCGTGAAGTGGTTGAGTACTACAAGAAAAACAAAGAAATGATGAACAACATGCGTAACGTCGCTCTGGAAGAGCAGGCGATCGAAGCGCTGTTGTCCAAAGCGAAAGTGGTAGAAAAATCAGTCAGCTTCAATGAGCTGATGAATCAGACGACCGCTGCCTGATTACGATTTTTACCTGACATCGTTTCTGCAAAGCCCGCAGCCTGTGCTGTGGGCTTTTTCTCTTCTGGGTACAGTAAACCGTTGGGCGTGCTGTCAGTTCCTGCTAAATCTGCACTATGATTAATAACGATTAATCAAGGCGTCATTCGATCTGCTTTCGGCGCAGGATATCGCTTTAACCGAAATGAATCACTGGTGTAATCTTGAAAAAGGATGCATCGGTCCCCAACTGGTTAAATAACTGCGTAGATCGCATCGTCAGGGAAATTCGCCTGATTCCGGCAACACAGAGATGGCTAACTGCGTGTCTTAGCATGGTCATCACTTTCTATCTCAAGTAGAATCAGGGTATATGCGCCAAGTGCATTTTATCTAGGAGACGTTAATGTCATACAGTGGCGAACAAGAAAAACTGGCCCCGCACATGGCTTTGGTGCCGATGGTGGTTGAGCAGACTTCGCGTGGGGAGCGTTCTTACGATATCTATTCCCGGCTCCTGAAGGAGCGTGTGATCTTTCTGACCGGTCAGGTTGAAGATTATATGGCTAACCTGATTGTGGCGCAGATGCTATTTCTGGAAGCGGAGAACCCTGAGAAAGATATCTATTTGTACATTAACTCTCCGGGTGGCGTGATTACTGCTGGTATGTCGATTTACGACACCATGCAGTTTATTAAACCGGACGTCAGCACCATCTGTATGGGGCAGGCCGCGTCAATGGGGGCTTTCCTGCTGACTGCTGGTACAAAAGGCAAGCGCTTCTGTCTGCCGAACTCCCGGGTGATGATCCATCAGCCGCTGGGGGGATTCCAGGGGCAGGCGACGGATATCGAGATTCATGCCAAAGAGATCCTCAAGGTGAAAGCCAGGATGAATGAGTTGATGGCCAAGCATACCGGTCAGTCTCTTGACGTGATAGAAAGGGATACGGAGCGTGACCGTTTCCTCTCTGCCGCAGAGGCAGTAGAGTACGGGTTAGTGGATTCTGTATTGACCCATCGTGAATAACGCCATTGATGCGAAATAGCCCGATGACGCGGGTTGTCGGCCGTTGTGATAAGCCGGCTGGTGTGTGTTGTGGCGCGATTGCTATGTGGTTGGCCTGCGGGCAAGAGACTAAAGAAGAGGTTTGACTCATGACAGATAAGCGCAAAGACGGTTCAGGGAAGCTGCTGTACTGTTCTTTCTGCGGCAAAAGCCAACACGAGGTTCGTAAGCTCATTGCCGGGCCGTCAGTGTATATCTGCGATGAATGTGTTGACTTGTGTAACGACATTATTCGCGAAGAAATTAAAGAAGTAGCGCCACACCGTGAGCGCAGCGCGTTACCGACGCCACACGAAATCCGCCGTCATCTTGATGACTATGTTATTGGTCAGGAGCAGGCGAAAAAGGTATTGGCGGTTGCTGTCTACAACCACTATAAACGTCTGCGCAATGGC
The DNA here is from genome assembly GCF_020406815.2 of Dickeya oryzae. Lineage (NCBI taxonomy): Bacteria > Pseudomonadati > Pseudomonadota > Gammaproteobacteria > Enterobacterales > Pectobacteriaceae > Dickeya > Dickeya oryzae. The sequence continues at coordinate 3,474,711 of NZ_CP162670.1, read as the reverse complement.
GATAGCAACAATGGTGTTGAGCTTGGCAAAAGCAACATTCTGCTGATTGGTCCGACAGGTAGCGGGAAAACGTTGTTGGCGGAAACGCTGGCTCGTTTCCTGGATGTCCCTTTCACCATGGCTGACGCGACTACGCTGACTGAAGCCGGTTATGTGGGTGAAGACGTCGAGAATATCATTCAGAAGTTGCTGCAAAAGTGCGATTACGACGTACAGAAAGCGCAGCGTGGTATCGTCTATATCGATGAAATCGACAAGATTTCCCGCAAGTCCGACAATCCATCCATCACGCGTGATGTGTCCGGTGAAGGTGTTCAGCAGGCATTGCTGAAGTTAATTGAAGGGACGATCGCCGCGGTTCCGCCGCAAGGTGGCCGTAAGCATCCGCAACAGGAGTTCCTGCAGGTTGATACCTCCAAGATCCTGTTTATCTGTGGCGGTGCATTTGCCGGGCTGGACAAGGTCATTGAGCAGCGTACCGATACCGGCCGCGGTATTGGCTTTAACGCGACAGTGAAAGGCGTGTCCCAGAAAGCGAGCGAGGGCGAACTGCTGAGTCAGGTTGAACCGGGTGATTTGATCAAGTTTGGTCTTATTCCTGAGTTTATTGGCCGTTTGCCGGTGGTCGCTACGCTGAAAGAGCTGGATGAAGACGCATTGATACAGATTCTTCGCGAACCGAAAAATGCGTTGACCAAGCAGTATCAGGCGCTTTTCAAACTGGAAGGTGCTGAGCTGGAGTTCCGTGACGAGGCGTTGACCGCCATTGCGAAAAAAGCGATGGCTCGTAAAACCGGTGCACGTGGCTTGCGTTCTATCGTTGAAGCGGCACTGCTGGAAACGATGTACGATCTGCCTTCACTGGAAAACGTGGATAAAGTGGTGGTTGATGAGTCTGTCATTTCAGAGCAGACCGAACCGTTGCTGATTTACGGTAAGCCAGAAGCTCAGCAGGCATCTGGTGAATAATTAGCCTAAAAAACAATGCTGAACGATAAAATGGGGGAGTTTAGTCCCCCATTTTTTTTTACACACGTTCAGTCGTTGAATGTAAGACATTTATCCCCATATACTCGATTACCTATAGGTGAAACCCGTGATGCACGTGTTCCACGGATTCCCTTAACCTGGCGGAAACGAAACTAAGAGAGAGCTCTATGAACCCTGAGCGTTCCGAACGCATAGAAATCCCCGTATTGCCGTTGCGCGATGTGGTGGTTTATCCGCACATGGTCATTCCGTTGTTTGTTGGTCGGGAGAAATCAATTCGGTGCCTTGAAGCGGCTATGGATCACGACAAAAAGATCATGCTGGTGGCACAGAAAGAAGCCTCAACGGATGAGCCTGGTGTTAACGATCTTTTCTCGGTAGGGACGGTCGCCTCTATTCTTCAAATGCTGAAATTACCCGACGGCACCGTTAAAGTGCTGGTGGAAGGGTTGCAGCGCGCGCGCATCACCACACTCTCTGATAGCGGGGAGCATTTTGCGGCCCAGGCGGAATACCTGGAGTCGCCGGCAATTGAAGAGCGTGAGCAGGAAGTGCTCATGCGTACGGCCATCAATCAGTTTGAAGGCTACATCAAGCTGAATAAGAAAATTCCTCCTGAAGTATTAACATCGCTTAATAGTATTGATGATGCGGCGCGTCTTGCCGACACCATTGCTGCACATATGCCGCTGAAGCTGGCGGACAAGCAATCCGTGTTGGAAATGTCTGACGTGACCGAGCGTCTGGAATACCTGATGGCAATGATGGAGTCCGAAATTGATCTGCTACAAGTGGAAAAACGGATCCGTAGTCGCGTTAAAAAACAGATGGAAAAAAGCCAGCGCGAGTACTACCTGAATGAGCAGATGAAGGCCATCCAGAAAGAGCTGGGCGAAATGGATGATGCGCCTGACGAGCAGGAGGCGCTGAAACGTAAGATTGAATCCGCCAACATGCCGAAAGAGGCCCGCGAGAAAGCGGAAGCGGAATTGCAGAAACTGCGCATGATGTCACCGATGTCAGCGGAAGCGACCGTGGTTCGCAGCTACATCGACTGGATGGTGCAGGTGCCGTGGCAGGCACGCAGCAAGGTGAAGAAAGATCTGGTGAAAGCCCAGGAAATGCTCGACAGCGACCATTATGGTCTGGAGCGTGTCAAAGAGCGCATCCTCGAATATCTCGCAGTACAGAGCCGTGTTAGCAAGATAAGAGGGCCTATCCTGTGTCTGGTGGGGCCACCGGGGGTAGGTAAAACCTCTCTGGGGCAGTCTATTGCCAAAGCCACCGGGCGCAAATATGTCCGTATGGCGCTTGGCGGCGTACGTGATGAAGCGGAAATCCGTGGCCACCGCCGTACTTATATCGGCTCGATGCCGGGTAAACTGATCCAGAAGATGGCGAAGGTGGGGGTAAAAAACCCATTATTCCTGTTGGATGAAATCGACAAGATGTCTTCCGACATGCGCGGCGACCCGGCTTCTGCTTTGCTGGAGGTGTTGGATCCAGAACAGAACGTGGCATTTAACGATCACTATCTGGAAGTGGATTATGACCTGTCCGACGTGATGTTTGTGGCGACGTCTAACTCCATGAACATTCCGGCACCGTTGCTGGATCGTATGGAAGTGATCCGACTGTCTGGCTATACCGAGGATGAAAAACTCAATATTGCGCGTCAGCACTTGCTGCCCAAGCAAATTGAACGTAACGCCCTGAAAAAAGGCGAGTTGACGGTTGAAGATAGTGCCATCATCGGCATAATCCGCTATTACACCCGTGAAGCCGGGGTGCGTAGTCTGGAGCGTGAAATCTCCAAACTGTGCCGTAAGGCGGTGAAATCGCTCATGATGGATAAAGCCATCAAGCACATCCTCATCACCGGCGATAACCTGAAAGAGTATCTTGGCGTACAGCGCTACGATTACGGCCGGGCAGATGAAGAGAACCGTGTTGGTCAGGTAACCGGTCTTGCCTGGACGGAGGTGGGTGGTGATCTGCTGACGATCGAGACCGCCAGCGTACCGGGCAAAGGCAAACTGACGTATACCGGCTCGCTGGGTGAGGTAATGCAGGAGTCCATTCAGGCTGCACTGACCGTGGTGCGCGCCAGAGCGGAAAAACTGGGTATCAATTCCGACTTTTATGAAAAACGCGATATCCATGTGCATGTACCGGAAGGGGCAACACCGAAAGATGGCCCGAGTGCCGGTATTGCGATGTGTACCGCACTGGTATCTTGCCTGACGGGTAACCCGGTACGCGCAGATGTGGCGATGACCGGTGAAATTACCCTGCGTGGGCTGGTGCTGCCAATTGGTGGGTTAAAAGAGAAGCTGCTGGCTGCGCATCGTGGTGGTATCAAGACCGTGCTGATTCCGGAAGAGAACAAGCGCGATCTGGAAGAGATTCCACAAAATGTGATTGCCGATCTGGAGATCCACCCGGTAAAACGCATTGAGGAAGTGCTGACTATTGCTTTGCAGAACTCGCCTTACGGTATGGATGTGGTAAAGACGGCTAAGAAGAAATAGTGACCTATAGCAAAAACCACTGAGAAAATAAGGGCTGGTAAGTGAAATGGTGCTTGCCAGCCTTTTTTCGTGCCGCTAAGTTAGAGCACTGTTGATCCTGTTGGCTGGTAGCCTGCGGTTTGACTGAATAGATAAAGCTACGTGTTGCGCTGGGGGCTCTGGCGTAATGACAGTATTTCAGAGGGGATGAGAGTGTGAACAAGTCACAATTGATCGACAAAATTGCCGCAGATGCTGATATTTCCAAAGCGGCAGCAGGGCGTGTGTTGGATGCAATTATTGGGTCTGTTACCGAATCTCTGAAAGCCGGGGATGACGTCGCTTTGGTTGGTTTTGGTACGTTTTCCGTGCGTGAACGTGCAGCGCGCACCGGGCGTAACCCGCAGACCGGCAAAGAAATCAGTATTCCGGCTGCTAAAGTACCCGGTTTCCGTGCCGGTAAAGCACTGAAAGACTCAGTGAATTGATTATTAAGTAGCAAATTCTGAGTTGGGACGGTCTTCCTGTCCAAACACTACCTGACTCAGCGTGATGGGTAAGGTAAGATATAAGGCGCATCATGGTATGATGTGCCTTTTTTTACAGGTAATTAAGATTACTGTTATCCGGCAAATACTTGAATGCGCCCTGGCCGAGTGTGGCTATAGCAATAGCAGGGAGGCATGGCTACGGCCTGCGCAGGGGAAGTGTTATCCATTCTACAGCGGAGTGTTGTCACATTATGATGGACAATTTACGCGCGGCCGCTAACAACGTCGTGCTAAAAGTTATTCTTGCCTTGATTATTGGTTCATTCGTGTTGACCGGTGTGGGCGATTACCTGATCCGTGGTTCAGGTGATTACGCGGCCAAGGTGAATGGACAAGAGATTACCCGCTCTCAGCTTGAGCAAGGTGTACAGAATGAGCGCAATCGTCAGCAAGAGATGCTGGGGGATAATTTCTCCGCCCTGGCCGCTAACGAAGGGTATATGCAGCAGTTGCGCAAACAGGTGCTGTCACAGCTAATCGATGAAACGCTGGTGGTGCAGTACGCCCATACCCTGGGGCTGAATATCAGCGACGAGCAGATCAAACAGGCGATTTTCTCCGTACCTGAGTTTCAGACCAATAACCGGTTTGATAACGACAAATACCTGGCGCAGGTGCGTCAGATGGGACTGACACCAGACGCGTATGCGCAATTCCTGCGTAAGCAATTGCTGACTCAGCAGCTGATTCGCGGGTTAGGCAGTACGGATTTCGTATTGCAGCAGGAGCTTGATAACCTGGTGGCGATGGCCGCGCAGGATCGCACCATCCGTACGGCAACCCTTGATCTTGGCGTTCGTGCCAAGAGTCAGACTGTCTCTGATGACGAAGTAAAAAACTTCTACGATCAGAACAAGAGCCGTTATCTGGCACCTGAGCAGTTCAAAGTCAGCTATATCATGCTGGATGCAGCGTCTATCATGGATAAAACCAAGGTAGATAACAATGATATCGCGGCGTATTACGAGCAACATAAAAGCGAGTTCACGCAGCCGGAACGCAAAAAGTACAGCGTTATTCAGCTGAAAACCGAGGCAGATGCTAAGGCTGTGCTCGACCAGTTGAAGAAAGGCGCTGATTTTGCAGCGTTGGCTAAAGAAAAATCCACCGATATTGTTTCCCGTCGTAATGGTGGGGATTTGGGCTGGATGGACGATGGCTCCACGGTGGATGAAATCAAACAGGCGGGTCTGAAGCAGAAAGGCCAGCTTTCTGACGTTATCAAATCTTCCGTGGGTTACCTGATTATCCGTTTGGATGATATTCAGGCTCAGCGCGTCAAAGCGCTGGATGAGGTACGCGCTGATTTGGCTGAAAAGGTAAAACGTGAGAAATCACTGGATGCGTTTTACGCTTTGCAGCAGAAGGTGAGCGAAGCGGCCAGCAACGATAACGAGTCGCTGGTTTCTGCTGAGAAAGTCGCTAACGTCAAAGCCGTTCAGACAGATTGGTTTACGCGTGACAACGTCCCTGCCGCATTGAATTTCCAGCCGGTTACTCAGGCGATTTTTGGTGGTTCTCTGGTGGGTGAGAATGGCACGCCGGGTAACAATTCCGATGTGATCAGTGTCGAAGGCGATCGTGCGTTCGTATTGCGCGTGACTGACCACAAACCGGAAGCAACCCAGCCGCTGGATAAGGTGCGCGATCAGGTCGTACAGTCGCTCAAACGCCAGAAAGCAGAACAGCAAGCACGGGTTGAAGCAGAGAAGATTCTTGCTGATCTCAATCAGGGGAAAACCGACAGCATGACTGCTGCTGGTCTGAGTTTTAGTGCAGCGAAAGTGATATCTTCAGTCGGTCAGGCGGATGCGCTGTCAGAGACGGTATTTGCGATGCCTCAGCCGAAGAAAGATAAACCTTCTTACGCTGTAGCGCAGGATCAGGTCGGCAATATCGTACTGGTCGCGTTGGATGCGGTGAAACCGCACGCCTTATCGGACGATCAGAAGAAACAGTTCGGTAACCAGATAGAACAGAGCTCGGTGGGCGCACTGTTCGATACCCTGCTGACGAGTCTGCGCAGTCAGGCGAAAATCAAGTATGGTAACGCCGCACAAGAAGTGCAATAAGAAGTGCAATAACCCCCGCAGCGTTTTGCAACTCACTGCAACATTCAAAGGCCGCTTTCGCGGCCTTTTCCACATTTTCAGTTTGCTGTTTGCCGCGTGTCGCACACTCGGGCATTGTTGCCGTGCTGTCAAACACAAGGAGGAAACAGCATGAAAAACTCAGGAATCAAAGCGTTATGTTTTATGGTGGGGATGAGCCTGGCGGGGATGTCAACGTGGCTTCATGCTTCTCCCACTACCGCTTCGCTGGAAAAAACAGGCGTCAGTGCAGTAAAACCTACCTCGCCGGAACATAAGCCTGAAAAAGCGGCTAAACCATCGGTAGCAACCGATGAAGAAGAAGTAAGTATTAACAAGGCGACAGCGGAACAACTGGCTGCGGCGCTCAATGGTGTAGGGCTGAAAAAAGCACAGGCGATAGTCTCTTATCGTGAGCAAAACGGGCCGTTCACCCAAATTGAGCAACTGCAGGAAGTACCGGGGATTGGCAGTGCGCTAATCGAACGTAATCAGTCACGTTTGCGTCTGTAAGTGCGTTTATCGTCAGAACGTGTTGTTGAGGGAATGGTTTCAGTACGAGGGTAAACGTCAATGTGAAAAGCCAGTACCAGACAAGTATTCTCTTGTCTGGTACCTGGCAGGGTCACTTCAGCCCGGTTTTTTTCTTCATGGTGGCCATGACCGCGGATGGATTCTGGCGGTACTCTGCCAGCCCTTTCGCTCTCAGGTGACACGCAGCACACTGCCCACATCCTGTTCCTTTAATGCCGTTGTAGCAGGTGAGCGTATGGTTTTGCACGGTATCAAGCTGTTGATAGTAGTCTGCCAGTGCCCAGGTTTCTGCTTTGTTGAGCCACATCAGCGGTGTAACAAAACGAATATCTTTGGCCAACCCCAGGGTTACCGCCTGGTTCAAGGCCTTAACGAATTCGTCCCGGCAGTCGGGATAACCAGAGAAATCGGTTTCACAGACACCGGTAATAACAGTCTCGGCCCCCACTTGATAGGCGTAGATCGAGGCCAATGTCAAAAAGAGGATATTCCGGCCAGGAACAAAGGTACTTGGCAGGCCATCGACCGTGGCATCAAACTCGGGTACAGGAATATTGTCACGAGTGAGGCTACTAACAGCCAGCTCGTTAAGCAGACTGACGTTCAGCACTTTATGCGCCCTGGCTCCCAGTGTGCGGGCCAGTTCGGCAGCCACGTCGATTTCAGCACGGTGGCGCTGTCCGTAGTCAAATGTAACGCAGTGGACTTCATCGTACTGCTGCAATGCCTGTATCAGGCAGGTGGTAGAGTCCTGACCACCACTAAAAACTACAACTGCACTTGTCATTCTTCTCTTCCCTCACGCATGGGTGCTGCCAGTCGGCCGCAATCCGCCAAACTTATTCTGGCGGATACTGTACTTGTACTGGTGGTTATAGTACTTGAAATCCCGATGCAGTTCAGTTCGAGGGGAGTGCGGCCGACCAGAATACCATCAGGAAAAGGGGTGTCCTTCGGTCAGTTGCTGCAAGTAGGGGGTGACATCACCGATATGATTTTTTACCCAGTCTGGATTGTAATAGGTATCGAGGTAACGCTCACCACTGTCACACAGCAAGGTAACGATCGCGCCACGGCGTCCTTCAGCTACCATTCTCCCCGCCAGTTGCAACATGCCCCATACATTGGTTCCGGTAGACGGGCCGACTTTACGTCCCAGTATTTTCTCGAGCCAGTACAAGGTGGCAATGCTGGCGGCGTCAGGTACTTTCACCATATCGTCGATTACGCCGGGGATAAACGAGGGTTCGGCACGAGGGCGACCAATCCCTTCAATACGGCTGCTGCATGTGCCGATGAGAGTCCGGTCCTGCTGGTGATAGCAGTCATAGAATACCGAGTTTTCCGGGTCTACCACCACCAACTGCGTATCCAACCCTTTGTAATGGATATAGCGCCCAAGCGTAGCAGACGTCCCGCCAGTACCGGCACTCATGACCAGATAGTCAGGGACAGGAAACGGTTCGCGGGCCATTTGTCGATAGATGCTGTCCGCAATGTTGTTATTACCGCGCCAGTCTGTGGCCCGTTCGGCGTAAGTGAATTGATCCATATAGTGGCCGTGCAGCTCTTTGGCCAGCTCTTCCGAGGCGGCATAGATCTGACAGGATTGTTCGACAAAATGGCAGTTGCCGCCGTAGAACGCGATTTGTTCGATTTTTCGTTTGGCGGTGCAGGATGGCATCACAGCAATAAACGGTAATCCCAGCAGGCGGGCGAAATACGTTTCTGATACAGCGGTACTGCCAGATGAGGCTTCAATGATCGGCGTGCCCTCTTTGATCCAGCCATTACACAGGCCATACAGAAATAGAGAACGGGCAAGGCGATGCTTGAGGCTGCCGCTTGGGTGGGTGCTTTCGTCTTTAAGATAAAAATAAATACCGGGGTAATCCGGCAGAGTAAGTCGAATCAGGTGAGTATCTGCCGAACGTTGAAAGTCTGCCTCAATCGCGCTAACGGCGTCGCGTACCCAGGTGGTGGTCATGTGATGTTATCCTGCTGAAAGAAAATGATGTTTCATGGAATGTTCCACCACCTGCACCGGCGCGTATCAGCCTTGGGTGGCATACGATGTAGCGTATCGGGTTTTGCAGAAAAAAAGATTGCCTTTTTGTTTTCGAAAAGCGCTAATGAGAGAAAATTTTTCTCTTCTATGTCGCCATGATGGATAAAACCGATCGTATGCTGCTGTCGCTATTACAGCAGGATTGCACCCTTTCACTGCAGGCGCTGGCTGAAGCGGTGAATCTGACCTCGACACCGTGCTGGAAGCGGTTAAAGCGGCTGGAGGATGACGGATATATCAAATCTCGGGTTGCATTGCTGGATAACGAAAAGTTGGGGCTGGGGCTGACGGCATTTGTGTTGTTGAAAACCCAGCAGCATAACAGTGCCTGGTATCAGACGTTTTCCCGGTTTGTCTCCGAGATGCCGGAGGTGCTGGCATTTTACCGCATGGCAGGCGAATACGATTATCTGATGCAGGTTCAGGTTGCTGACATGAAAAGCTATGATGCGTTTTATAAACGTCTGGTCAATGGCATACCGGGGCTGGTTGATGTGACATCCAGTTTCGCGATGGAATGTATAAAACAGACTACCGCCTTGCCCCTCCAGGTATAAAATTTATTCACCATACACTTTATGTATAATGACCTGTTTACCGCATTCTACTTTGCTATGTAGCTAATGGATTGAAACCGCGTGAGACTTTTTGTTCAACTGGGATGGTATTTCCGCCGTGAATGGAAGCGCTATCTGGGGGCAGTCATCCTGTTGATTGTGATTGCTATCCTGCAATTGCTGCCGCCCAGACTGGTTGGCATTATCGTAGATGGCGTAACGCAACACCAAATGACCACGGCTTCCGTGCTGTGGTGGATTGGTGGAATTCTGCTGATTGCCTTATTAACGTATCTGCTGCGCTATTTCTGGCGTATCTGGTTGTTTGGTGCGGCCTATCAACTGGCTGTTGAACTGCGAGAAGCGTTCTACCGGCAACTGAGTCGTCAACATCCCGCGTTTTATCTTCGCCATCGTACCGGAGACTTGATCGCACGCGCGACCAATGACGTGGATCGTGTGGTATTCGCTGCGGGTGAAGGCGTATTGACGCTGGTGGATTCACTGGTCATGGGCTGTGCGGTGTTGGTGGTCATGAGTACCCAACTTAGTTGGCAGTTAACGCTGATAGCGCTGGCACCGATGCCATTGATGGCGATTATCATCAAACGTTATGGCACCCAGTTGCACCTGCGTTTCAAAGACGCGCAGGCCGCATTTTCTTCACTCAATGACCATGCACAGGAAAGTCTCACCAGTATCCGCATGATCAAATCGTTTGGCCTGGAGGATCACCAGTCTGGCAGCTTTGCCAGGGTGGCGGCTGACGCGGGTCAGAAAAATATGCGAGTTGCGCGGGTAGACGCGCGTTTTGACCCAACGATTTATATCGCCGTCGCCCTGTCTAATCTGCTGGCGGTAGGGGGCGGTAGTTGGATGGTGATACAAGGTTCTTTGACTCTGGGGTCATTGACCAGCTTTGTGATGTATCTCGGGTTGATGATTTGGCCGATGCTGGCGTTGGCCTGGATGTTTAATATTGTGGAGCGCGGTAGTGCCGCTTATAGCCGCATTCGCCAGCTCTTGTCCGAAGCGCCAGTGGTTGAAGATGGGACTCAACCCTTACCTGCTGAACCCGGAACGCTGGTGGCTGAGATTACGGCCTTCCATTACCCGGAACACTCGGCAATGGTGCTTAACGATGTCCGTTTTACATTGACACCCTGCAAAACACTGGGGCTTTGTGGCCCAACGGGTTCTGGCAAGAGTACGTTGCTGGCACTGCTATTGCGCTATTTCGATGTTGAGCAGGGTCAGATTACTTACCATGGGCAGGCATTGCATCACCTCCATTTGGACGCGTTGCGAGCGCGTTTTGCGGTGGTTGGGCAGACACCTTTCCTGTTTTCGGATTCCGTCGCCAGTAACATTGCGCTGGGGCGTCCTGATGCGTCTCAACAACAAATAGAAGAGGCAGCACGACTGGCAAATGTTCATGACGACATTCTTCGCCTGCCGCAGGGTTACCAGACTGAGGTGGGCGAGCGGGGCGTGATGCTGTCTGGCGGTCAAAAACAACGTATCGCTATTGCCCGAGCCTTATTGCTGGAAGCCGAAGTGTTGGTGCTGGATGATGCCTTATCGGCGGTAGATGGTCGTACAGAACATCAGATTTTAAGTAACTTGCGTCAGTGGGGACAGAAGCGAACCCTGATTATCAGTGCGCATCGCTTATCGGCGCTGGTCGATGCTGATGAGATTCTGGTATTGCAGCAAGGGCATGTGGCGCAGCGTGGTGATCACGCACATCTATCACAGCAAACGGGGTGGTATCGCGACATGTATCGTTATCAGCAACTGGAAGCCGCATTGGATGATTCCCCCCGTGAGGAGCAATCAAGTGAGTAATTCTCGTGCGTTATGGCCAACGTTAAAACGGTTGCTGTCTTACGGATTACCGTGGAAGAAAACGGTCGGAACCGGCGTATTGCTATTATGGATAGCAGCGGGGGCTGAGGTAGCCGGGCCGGTTTTGGTCAGTTACTTCATCGATCATCTGGTCAGCAACGGTGAGTTTCCGCTGATGATAGCGGCCGGCCTGGCGGTGGGATATGTGTTGCTGCAAGGGATGGCCGCGTTGTTGCATTACGTCCAGGCGCTGATGTTCAATCGGGTGGCCGTCGGCGTCGTGCAGCAGTTGCGCACGGATGTCATGGACGCGGCGCTGCGTCAGCCGCTAGCGGTGTTCGATACCCAGCCGGTTGGGCAACTTATCTCCCGAGTGACCAACGATACCGAAGTCGTGCGTGACTTGTATGTCATGGTAGTGGGCAGCGTGTTGCGTAGCGCCGCATTGATTGGGGCAATGCTGATAGCCATGTTTAGCCTGGACTGGCGTATGGCGCTGATAGCCACGGCTATCTTTCCCGCGGTTGCGATTGTGATGGCGATTTATCAGCGTTACAGCACACCGATTGTTCGCCGGATGCGTAGTTATCTGGCGGATATCAACGACGGCTTTAACGAGTCGATTAGCGGCATGCATGTCATTCAACAGTTTCGCCAACAGATGCGATTCGGCAAAAAACTGAGTGATGCAAGCTGGGCGCATTATCACACCCGGATGCAGACGCTGAGGTTGGATGGGTTTCTGTTACGCCCGCTATTAAGCCTGTTTTCGGCGTTGGTGATGTGTGGGCTGTTGCTGCAATTCGGATTCAGCGCTGTCGGTTCTGTTGGGGTCGGGGTGTTGTATGCGTTTATTAATTATCTGGGGCGACTGAATGAGCCTCTGATCGAACTCACCACCCAGCAATCGATGCTGCAACAGGCCGTTGTTGCCGGGGAGCGTATTTTTGAACTGATGGATGGTGCCCGACAACAGTACGGTGACGATACCCGCGCACTGGAAAGTGGTCGTATCGATATCGAGCAGGTGACGTTTTCTTACCATAAAGATAAACCGGTATTACACCACATCGAGTTGCATGTACCGGATCGGGGATTTGTCGCGCTGGTTGGGCATACCGGTAGTGGTAAAAGTACGCTGGCAAATTTGTTGATGGGGTATTACGTTCCAGATAGCGGTGAAATCCGCCTGGATGGACGCCCATTATCGGGGTTATCGCATCAGGTGCTGCGTCAACATGTGGCGATGGTGCAACAAGACCCGGTTGTGCTGGCTGATTCCATGTTCGCTAATGTTACGCTGGGGCGGGATGTTAGTGAGGAAAAGGTCTGGCAGACGCTGGAGGCGGTGCAACTGGCCCCGCTGGTGCGAGACATGCCGGAAGGCATTCATAGTCGCATTGGCGAGCAGGGCAATAATTTGTCTGTGGGGCAAAAGCAGCTGCTGGCGTTGGCCAGGGTGCTGGTGGCGACCCCCAGGATACTGATTCTGGACGAAGCGACCGCCAATATTGATTCCGGTACGGAGCAGGCTATCCAGCGAGCACTGCGACTGGTGCGTTCCCACACCACCTTGGTGGTGATAGCACATCGCCTGTCAACCATCGTTGAGGCCGATAACATTCTGGTACTGCACCACGGTAAAACGGTGGAGCAGGGAACACATGAACAGTTGTTGGCGAAAAACGGTCGGTACTACCAAATGTATCAATTGCAGCAGGCGAGCAGAGAGCTGACCTTTTCACAGCCACATGACTCTGCGGAACTGATCTCCCAGGCACCATGACTGCCTGTATCGGGCAGCGTTTCGCACCATAATTTGGCAGCGCTTTCCTTACTGTGCAGTGTGGTGCACTGAAATTAAGCGTGACGCACTATTTTTGTGCATCACGCGCTCCTGTTTTTCCCGTTCATTGTCCATACTTTATCCACTCCTCTTCTTTTCTGTCTTTAAAGCGTCGCGTTTCGTCACTTTTATGCGGGTGTTGTCGTTATGGCACACGATTTGCTTTAAGTGATGCGTGGACATATTGAGAGTGACGGGCACAAGCCTGAACTTACACAGTTAGGGGGATGAGGATGAAACTGGTTACTGTAGTCATTAAACCGTTCAAGCTGGAAGACGTTCGTGAAGCACTGTCTTCTGTAGGCATCCAGGGGCTCACCGTCACTGAGGTGAAAGGGTTTGGGCGTCAGAAAGGGCATGCCGAGTTATATCGCGGCGCGGAATACAGCGTGAACTTTTTGCCAAAAGTGAAGATCGACATCGCGATCGCTGACGACCAACTGGATGAAGTTATCGATGTCATCAGCAAAGCTGCTTACACCGGTAAGATCGGCGACGGCAAAATCTTTGTTGCAGAACTGCAACGCGTCATCCGTATCCGTACCGGCGAAACTGACGAAGCCGCATTATAACTATTACCTGATTTAGCCTTATTAAATAGGGATGAATGAAAAAATGAAGAAACTTTCCTTGTCGTTAGGTTTAGGTGCGGCAGCCATGCTTCCGACATGGGTTATGGCGGATACGCCTGCACCTGTAGTAGACAAAGCCGACAATGCGTTCATGATGATTTGTACCGCGTTGGTACTGTTCATGACCATTCCTGGTCTGGCGCTGTTCTACGGTGGTTTGATCCGTAGCAAAAACGTACTGTCCATGCTGACCCAGATAACAGTGGCTTTTGCACTGGTGTGCATTCTGTGGGTGATTTATGGTTACAGTGTGGCATTTAGCACCGGCAGCCCGTTTTTCGGCGGCCTGACTAATTTCATGCTCAATGGCATTGATATCAATTCAGTCAGCGGTACGTTTTACCAGTTTATCCATGTGGCTTATCAGGCGTCCTTTGCCTGCATTACTGTGGGGCTGGTGCTTGGCGCGCTGGGTGAACGTATTCGTTTCTCTGCGGTACTTATCTTCTCTACACTGTGGTTCACCTTGTCTTATCTGCCGATGACCCACATGGTCTGGGGTGGTGGCTATCTGGCTGCCGATGGTGCACTGGATTTCGCTGGCGGTACGGTGGTGCATATTAACGCTGCGGTTGCTGGTCTGGTGGGTGCATTGCTGTTGGGTAAACGCGTTGGTTTCGGTAAAGAAGCGTTCAAACCACACAATCTGCCGATGGTTTTCCTGGGTACTGCGATTCTGTATATCGGCTGGTTCGGCTTTAACGCCGGTTCTGCCGCAGCGGCTAACAATATTGCAGGCCTGGCGTTCCTGACTACGGTAGTGGCGACTGCCGCAGCGATTCTGGCCTGGGTTGTAGGTGAATGGATTACTCGTGGTAAACCATCGCTATTGGGCGCGTGCTCCGGTTGTATCGCTGGTCTGGTTGCCATTACGCCAGCCGCTGGTACGGTAGGTGTCGGTGGTTCCATGGTGATTGGTTTTGCCGGTGGTTTTGCTGGCCTGTGGGGCGTGACCGTGCTGAAAAAATGGCTGCGTGTTGACGACCCTTGTGACGTGTTCGGTGTGCATGGCGTTTGCGGTATCGTAGGGTGCTTGCTGACGGGGGTGTTTACCGCGTCATCACTGGGTGGTGTCGGTTATGCGCAGGGCGTGACAATGGCGCATCAGGTATGGGTTCAGCTGTTTAGCGTGATTGTTGCTATCGTATGGTCTGGCGTTGCCGCGTTCATCTCCTTCAAGGTTGCGGATATTGCTGTTGGTCTGCGTGTACCGGAAGAACAAGAGCGCGAAGGTTTGGACGTCAACAGCCACGGCGAAAACGCATACAACCAGTAATCTGTCATGTTCAGTATCGATAACGGGTAAATATCGGTTACCGTTATGAAGTAAACAAAAACCACCTTGAAAAAGGTGGTTTTTTTATCGTTCAACATTTCTATGTTTCAACATCGCCTGGATTACTGTCCATGCCGACGGATGACACCTTCCTGTACGCTGGAGGCGACCAACACGCCTTCGCGGGTGTAGAACTGGCCGCGTACAAATCCGCGAGCACCGGATGCTGAAGGGCTTTCGACAGAGTAAAGCAGCCAGTCGTCAAGCCGGAACGGTCGATGGAACCACATCGCGTGGTCAATCGTTGCGACTTGCATACCCCGTTCCAGGAACCCGACACCATGTGGTTGTAGTGCCGTGAGTAGGAAGTGGCAGTCAGAGGTATAACCCAGCAGATATTGGTGGGTCCGTTCGTCATCCGGCATGGTGCCGTTGGCTCGACACCACACTTGCCTGACCGGGGGGGCTGCTTCGCCTTTTAATGGGTTGTGGAATTTTACCGGACGAATTTCGATAGGCCGATCGCTAGTGAACACCTGCCGCATAGCAGGGGGAATTAACGACTCGATGCTGCGGGCAATGTCCTGCTCTGATGGGAGCTCATCTGGCGGTGTGACGAGTGGCATGTCGCTTTGATGTTCAAAACCGCTTTCCCGAGTCTGAAAAGACGCCGTCATGTAAAAAATCGAACGGCCATTCTGAATCGCGCTGACGCGTCTGGCGCTAAAGCTATTGCCATCTCGTAGGGTTTCTACGTCGTAAATGATCGGTTTCTGGCTGTCGCCGGGGAGCAAAAAGTAGCTGTGAAACGAATGGACGAAACGCTCTGGCGGCACAGTCTGTTTGGCAGCGGACAACGCCTGGCCGACTACCTGACCGCCAAATACCTGGCGTAATCCCAGATCCTGGCTTTGGCCACGAAATAGGCCTTCTTCGAGCTTTTCCAGATTTAGCAGGTCGAGAAGTTGTTGTAATGCCTGACTCATAGTTCTGCCTTTGGAGTAATGTGATTACGCACGTCAATTCATCGTCTAAAGAACCAGGTTCCATCAAAACACGTAGGCAGAATTTGGGATAGCGGTAGGCTTTGCCATAACTATCGGAATTATCCACCATAATTGTCATGCAGGTTGGTTCATACTTCTTAACGGATGCAGTCAACAGACCGCCATCCTGAATAGAATAATTAAGGAGGCTTAGCCTATGAGATTATGGCATATCTTTAGCGGTATTACGGTATCGATCGCGCTCAGTGGGTGTGTTAACAACCATGGTGTTGCTCCTGAAAATCATAGTATTGCTCCTGAAACAACTGCACCGGCAATGCGGCAGGCCCAGATGCTTTCTCAACCTGTCAGCGGCATGCCTGCTGTTACCGGCACAGTGAACATTCGCCAAAAAATCGCGTTGCCACCTGATTCGGTACTGACGGTGACAGTTTCTGATGCAACGGTCCCGGATGCGCCTTCGAAAGTGATTTCCCAGCGCGTAATCCGTACAGAAGGTCAGCAGGCACCGTTCCGATTTGTATTACCCTATAACCCATCAGAAATTCGGCCGGATGCGCGTATCCTGCTTAGCGCTGCTGTCGCGATAAATAACCGGGTCACACTGATTACTGAGCATGTCATGCCTGTGGTCACGAATGGTGTGAATAATGCCGATCTGAACCTGATACCGGTTCCGGCGGTGCCTGTTCCTGCGAAACCCGCCGGGTTTCTGACACCGAACACAGAAACGACAACGCCTGATGACACTTCAGGCTCGTCACCGCAGTTGTATTAATCTCAATTACCGTTATTTTTCGCTGGCGGTGCGTGGTCTGCTAAATGCCTTGCAGGTACCGCCAGCGAAATCTATCCAGGTCTATTTTCCCTTCTGAATTCAGCATAACGCCTTCAGCCTGAAGAGCAGATTTTTGGCGCTGAAAATCCGCTCCAGTCAGTGAGATCTCACCTTTTCGATTAATCACTCGATACCAGGGTAATTGGCTGCCTGCGGGCAGGCCACGTAATATGCCGCCAACCTGGCGGGCTGCGCGGGCTGAACCGGCAAGATGCGCGACATCACCATAAGTAGCAACACACCCGTAAGGAATGGCGGCGATTACGTGGATGACACGCTGGCGGAAATTATCCGATTCAATAGTCATGGACAGGCTCAGACGGTGTTAGAACAGGCAAGGGGACACATAATATTGAGTATAAAAGCTGGTGATGAGTAAGAAAACAGCGGTTAAGCGCTGTTTCCTTGCAATTGCTTAGTCCATCACCGATAATGCCCTCCGCTTCGCAACTGCGGAGCAGTCAATGGAGGCCCCGTTGGTTCTCCCGCAACACTAACCTGTGGACCCGGTCAGGTCCGGAAGGAAGCAGCCGCAGCAGGCGACGTGTGTGCCGGGATGTAGCTGGCGGGGCCTCCACCATTTTATACTTTCCCCGATATCATCACCGTTCTCTTTTCTACGCCGGTTTAACTATTAGTAAAAAAATTGATAGTAAAAAAATTGAATGTTTAACCTGCATGGTAAAACAATAAAAACTGATAAGGCGATAGTTAAATTAATTTCGAGGGTGGAGGCGAATAATGAATAATAAAGAAAGTTTTAAGTAAAAAAGCACACTTTTTGTTACAAAAGCTGTGGTTTTCTGGCGCTAAAAAACAAAGGCCGATAACATATCGGCACAGTGTATTTATGTATTAAGCTGCTGTTTTTAGTGCTTATCGAACGTATTTCCATACGGCGGTTGGCACTTTGTCGTAAAGTTTATTCATCGTTAGCTCAGCCAGACGATGGTCGGCAGCTGAATAGAACATTTCAAGTTCGTCGTTAGAAAGCTCGTACTTGTTTTTTTCTATAACACGCTCAAGCGTGTCGATGGTTGTACATTTACGCAAACGCATTAAATAGTCGATTTTTTTCATAGTGACCTTGTTAATTTTCCTGGATTTAAATTAAGTATGAAACAAATTATTGCTTAAGTTTTTACTACCGTACAGACGCTCTTTTCTGAGAACATTCTGAATAATTGCGACTTGGATTTTTTCCATTTCTGCAACTCTGAATCATTTATACCGTAGTTGCTGAAAAGGATATAAGTATCGTCCAGGTATTTTTCAACCCGCTCACACAGCGCCGCCTCATGCGGATATTTTATTTTGTAGGTAACAACAAATGCCGCAATGTGTTCGATAAGTTCGTTTAGTTGAAGATTGACCGCAGAGGTCGGATCATTCACCCAGCCACGACTGCTGTCACCTAATGTTGCGATACTTTCGTCGTGCAGATTTTCACACAAGAATCTGAGTTGGGCAATATCATAATGTTGAGGTGTGTACTCATCCATTTCTATCCCTCCGTAAGCTACGATTCAATGTCACTTAGGGCTACCACTTGGCCAGACAGGTGGTGTGATGAAGTGCAGAAGATAGAATGCCCCTCAGTATGCCTCAATGTCCCTTAATCTTAAGACGAACAGGGGTAACACGGTGAATGCCGGAGAATGATGCAACGTCACTGTCAACAATCATTCTGAATTCATTATAGCAAAAAAGCTAACAGTTATGATGTGGTCGAACCATCTTTATGACGATGGCTGTCATCGGTGTAGGCTGCTTCCGGTGTGCCGTGATATATTTATCGGCCACTGAAGCAAGTATATTTAATTTTTTTCGGCGTTAGCAAGAATCACTGTGTTAATTATTCTTTCTGGCTTGTCTTTATTTGTAAAGATTTTGAAGGTGTGAAAACACTCTTATTTTATCCTTTTGTTTTTAAAAGAAATTGGAAAAGTGGTCTGATGTGATGGTCGGTGCGACGATGCGCACCTTCCGATAAGTTTTTAGCTAATAATAATTAGCGTTTTTTCTTTTTCCTACCTTGTACTGCGTTGAAGCGTGGGTTTGTTTTACAGATGACATAGACGCGTCAGCGCCGTTTGACCACGATACAGTCTTTGTGGCGAGTTTTGGCACTGCGAAGAGAACTTAATACCTGCATGGATAATTCCCCCTATTACGATTTGAGAAAGCGGCCGAAACGCTGTTGAAAGCGCGCAGCACTTCCTTCTTTGGCGTATTCTTTCTGTTTACCGGTGTAATACGGGTGAGACGCGGAGGAGACGTCGATAGTAACGTATGGGTAGGTTTCCCCATCGTATTCGTAAGTCCGGTCAGTTTTGATGGTGGAGCCGATTTTATAGAACACATTCTCACTGGTGTCGTGGAACAGCACAGTACGGTAGTTAGGGTGGATACCCGCTTTCATAATGACCTCAAGTGATACGTTATAACATACCACTATTTTGCGCCTTTCAGGAACAATGATCAACGCTATGGTTTGTAGGGATTGGTGAGGTGGGGGAATGTAGGGTGATGTTCGCTGTGTTTGTCACGCATTAAAAAAGGCCGCATAGCGGCCTTTTGAGAAGAGATATCACGGTTTAGTGACTGGTTTGTGAGTGCTCATGGTGAGGCTCGTTGTCGTCTTTCTTCTTACCGAAGCGTCGGCGAACAACCACAAAGAACACGGGTACGAAATAGATAGCCAATACGGTGGCGGTGATCATCCCACCCATTACGCCGGTACCGACCGCGTTCTGTGCGCCGGAACCCGCACCGGTACTGATGACCAGCGGGACCACACCCAAAATGAACGCCAGCGATGTCATCAGAATGGGGCGAAGACGCATACGCACCGCTTCCAGCGTGGCTTCTACCAGGCCTTTTCCTTCTTTCTCCATCAGGTCTTTGGCAAACTCGACGATCAGGATGGCGTTCTTGGCGGACAAACCGATGGTGGTCAACAGACCCACCTTGAAGTAGACGTCGTTTTCCATTCCACGCAAGCCCGCCGCCATGACAGCACCGAACACGCCCAACGGAACAACCAACATAACCGAGAAGGGAATTGACCAGCTTTCATACAACGCTGCCAGGCACAGGAAGACCACGATGGCGGAGATGACGAGCAGTGCCGGTGCCTGGTTACCCGCCAGTCGTTCCTGATAGGACATACCCGTCCAGTCGAAACCAATACCCGGCGGTAATTGCGAAGCCAGCTCTTCCATCAGTGCCATCGCTTCCCCTGTACTCTTACCAGGAGCCGCTTCACCCACTAGTTCTACAGACGGCAGACCGTTATAACGCTCCAGACGTGGTGAACCGTATTCCCAGTGTGCCGAAGCAAACGCTGAGAACGGTACCATCTGATTGGACGTACCACGGACATACCATTTCTGGATATCGCTGGGCAGCATACGGTATTTGGCGTCAGCCTGAACGTACACCTTTTTCACCCTGCCACGGTCAATAAAGTCGTTGACGTATGTCCCCCCGAGTGCGGTGGACAGTGTGGCGTTGATGGTGGCAATCGATACGCCGAGTGATTGTGCTTTTTCCTGATCAATTTCCAGACGGTATTGCGGTGTGTCTTCCATCCCGTTAGGACGAACTCGCACCAGCGTATCTGGATGTTGGGCGATCATACCCAGCAACTGGTTACGGGCGGCCATGAGCTTATCGTGACCAAGGTTATTCTGATCAATCAGCTCAAAGTCAAAACCACTGGCGGTACCCAACTCGACAATAGCCGGTATGTTGAACGGGATAACAATCGCTTCTTTGATTTGCGAGAAGGCACCAAAAGCACGACCGATAATGGCATCGACTTTGTTGGCTGCCCCTTTACGTTCATCCCAGTCTTTGAGGCTGGCGAAGGATATCCCCATGTTCTGACCACGACCAGCGAAGCCGAAGCCATTAACGGTAAAGACCGATTTCACATTGTCTTTTTCGTTATGCAGGTAGTAGTCACTCACCTGGTCGAGCACCTTCTGAGTACTTTCCTGAGTGGCGCCTACCGGCAACTGCACCATTGTCAGCAATACGCCTTGGTCTTCTTGCGGCAGGAAGGAGCTGGGGATTTGAGTAAAGGCAAAGCCCAGGCTCGCGACCACGAGCAGGTACACCACCACATAACGGCCCGTGCTGCGCAGAATATTGGCGACACTGCTGGTGTAATGATGGGTACTCTTATCGAAAAGACGGTTAAACCAACCGAAGAAACCTTTTTTCTCACCGTGGTTGGGCACGGGCTTCAGGATAGTCGCACACAACGCCGGTGTCAGCATCAATGCTACCAGTACCGACAGCACCATGGCGGACACGATGGTGATGGAGAACTGACGGTAGATAGCACCGGTCGAGCCGCCCGAGAATGCCATTGGGATAAATACAGCGGATAGCACTAGCGCAATACCTACCAGTGCGCCCTGAATTTGCCCCATGGATTTGCGGGTCGCTTCCTTGGGCGATAACCCTTCTTCCGACATCACACGCTCTACGTTCTCGACCACGACGATGGCGTCATCCACCAACAGACCGATGGCGAGCACCATGGCGAACATGGTTAGCGTGTTAATCGAGTAGCCGAAAGCTGACAGGATGGCGAACGTTCCCAGCAATACCACCGGCACGGCAATAGTCGGAATCAGTGTGGCGCGGAAATTCTGCAAGAACAGATACATCACCACGAACACCAACACGATGGCTTCAACCAGCGTTTTCACCACTTCGTAAATAGAGATTTTTACGAACGGTGTGGTGTCATACGGGTAAACCACTTTCAGACCGGCAGGGAACGTCGGCTGCAATTTGGCAATTTCTGCTTTTACCGCTGTGGCGG
Source organism: Dickeya oryzae (assembly GCF_020406815.2). Classification (NCBI taxonomy): domain Bacteria; kingdom Pseudomonadati; phylum Pseudomonadota; class Gammaproteobacteria; order Enterobacterales; family Pectobacteriaceae; genus Dickeya; species Dickeya oryzae. The sequence continues at coordinate 3,453,124 of NZ_CP162670.1, read as the reverse complement.
TATCCAGCGCGTTAGCGCCAGTGGCGAGCTTAATCCCCAAACCTGAAGCTGGGCGGCCATTGTAACGAGCGATAGTAGTGTAGTTTTCTCCGCCAAGTTCGATGCGGGCAACGTCCTTCAGGCGAACCTGTGAACCATCCTTATTGACTGTAAGCAGAATGTTGCCGAACTGCTCCGGTGAATTAAGCCGGGTTTGCGCAATAATTGAAGCATTCAGCTTTTGACCGGGCACCGGTGGGGTACCGCCTAACTGGCCTGCGGCTATCTGGTTATTTTGTACCTGAATCGCCGTAACGACATCACTGGTGGTTAGCTGGTAATTGTTCAGCTTGTCTGGATCAAGCCAGATACGCATGGCGTACTGTGCACCGAACAGCTGTGTATCGCCCACGCCGCGCACTCGGCTAATCGGATCTTTGATGCTGGAACCGACAAAGTCAGCGATATCCTGCTGGGTGACGCTATTGTCATCGCTGACAAAACCTAACACCATCAGAAAACTGCTGCTGGATTTCTGCACGCTCACACCTTGTTGCTGTACTTCCTGTGGCAGCAGAGGCGTGGCCAGTTGCAGTTTGTTTTGTACCTGAACCTGCGCGATATCCGGGTCGGCATCGGCATCAAATGTCAGTGTGATCTGAACGGTACCAGAGGAATCACTGTTGGAAGACATATACAGTAATTTGTCGATGCCGTTCATGTTCTGCTCGATTACCTGCGTAACCGTATCCTGCAGGGTCTTCGCATCAGCCCCCGGATAGGTCGCTGTAATCTGAACCGCCGGTGGTGCGATGGTCGGGTACTGCGCGATAGGCAACTTCAGGATTGCCAGTGTCCCGGTCAACATCACCATAATGGCGATGACCCAGGCAAAAATCGGGCGATCTATGAAAAACTTGGCCATGGATTACCGGCTCCTGTTAAGACTTAGCGGGTTGAGACTGCGGTTGCTGCTGCGCATTACCAGCGGTCACTTCCTGCGCTTTCACCTGCATACCCGGTCTGATTTTTTGCAGGCCAGTCACGATGATGCGATCACCCGGTTTGACGCCCGAGGTGATGAGCCATTTATCGCCGAACGCCTGACCAGTAGTTACAGGGTGGACTTCCACTTTATCGCCTTCGCCTACTACCATCACCGTCGCTTCGCCACGTGGTGTACGGCTAACACCCTGCTGCGGTACCAGAATGGCATTCGGATTCACGCCTGCATCCATTTGTGCGCGAACGAACATGCCTGGTAACAGGTTGTGATCCGGGTTGGGGAACACTGCACGCAGCGTGATGGAGCCTGTCGTCTCGTCGACAGTGACGTCAGAGAATTCCAGCGTACCGGCCTGGCTGTAACGCATGCCGTTATCCAGGGTCAGATGAACGTCAGCTTTGCCATTGGTCTGTTGTAACGTACCGCTTTCCAGCTCTTTTTTCAGATGCAGGAAATCGTTAGTGGATTGGGTTACGTCCACATAAATCGGATCCAATTGCTGAATGGTTGTCAGCGCCGTCGTCTGGGCATTGGAAACCAGTGCGCCTTCCGTGACGGTGGATTTTCCTACGCGGCCACTAATCGGGGCGGTTACGCGCGTATAGTTCAGGTTGATCTGGGCGCTGTCGAGCGTCGCTTTGGCGGCGGCGACGGCGGCTTCATTCTGGCGCGCCGTTGCGACAGCCTGATCGTAATCCTGTTTACTGACGTAATTGGTGCCGAGCAGCGGTTTGTAGCGCTTAACCGTTAACTCTGCAATTTCAGCATTCGCCTGAGCCTGAGACAGAGCAGCCTTAGCATTGTTGTACTGGGCCTGGTAGGTCGCCGGATCAATCTGGTACAGCGATGTACCCGCTTTGACATCGCTGCCTTCAACGAAGTTACGCTTGAGAATAATACCATTTACCTGAGGGCGTACTTCGGCAATACGATAGGCGCTGGTGCGTCCCGGCAGTTCCGTGGTGATATTCAGAGTTTGTGATTTTATCGTAACGATGCCGACTTCCGGTGCGCCCCCCTGATGGGCACCCCCTTTAGAGGCCTGATTGTCACATCCTGTGAGTACGAGGCCGCCAGAAAGCATCAGCATTGTTGCCAGAGGCGTAAGCCTTCTGTTTTTATTCATAGGTAAACCCCAAGTATCCGATTTTTAATTGACCAATGGATCACATGCTATTAAACCCATTGCTGCGATAAATTCAGGTCCGTGCTATGTTACATACATCCGTGAATGTATGTAAATCTCACTTCTCTTTAAAGTCAGCGCTATGGCACGAAAAACCAAACAACAGGCACATGAAACCAAACTCCAGATTATGGACGCGGCGATGCGTCTGTTTTCCGAGCATGGTGTTTCCTCAACATCATTGTCTGATATTGCGACCGCTGCTGGTGTGACACGTGGTGCTATTTACTGGCACTTCAAAAACAAAGCTGAACTGTTTGATGAGATATGGACGCGGTCCGAGTCCAAGATTTCTGACTTTGAAGCTGAGTATCAGGCAAAATTTCCTGACGATCCACTGCATGTGCTCAGAGAGTTGCTAATTTATATCTTGAGACTGACTGATTCCGATAGCGAGTGGCGATCGATGATGGAGATTATCTTTCATAAGTGTGAGTTCGCCAACGAGTTACTGCCGACATCCAATGCCCGTAAAGATCTCTACTTCGATTGCTATAACAAAATAGAGGTCTCGCTAATAAAGTGCATTTTGCAAGGCATGCTGCCAGCGGATCTCAATTCCCGGCGTACAGCGGTGATCATAAGGGCTTATCTGTCGGGCATTATGGAGAACTGGTTGTTCCTGCCGGAAAGTTTCGATTTGAAAAATGAAGCGCCTTATCTGGTTGATGGGCTGATTGATATGCTGCGTAGCAGTCCCGCCTTGCGCCAGATAGGCAAGAGTGCCGTATAAGTGACGTGGTAAACGTAAGCAATCGGTATAAATGGAGACAGAACAGAACCTCATAAACACCACCTGACATACCTTGTCTTCCGGCAGACGTGATAAACTGCGTTATCTCTGTAAAACTGATGATGCATCATGAAGCGCTGTGTCGCCATTTCTGGTTTATTTCCTATTTCGCTCCGCTCTTTTTCCGATATCTGCGCCTTTATTCGTGCTATGAGTGCACGATGTGGTCGCCGCTGTTTGCCGGGTATCTGGGTCGGCTTATTTGGCATTCTCCTGCTGCAACCCGCATTAGCTGCGGGTAACGATTTGCCCAGTCGGGCTGAGATCCAAAACCGTCTTGATATGCTGAATAAGCAAAAAAGCCTGACCTCGGTAGACAAACTGAGCCAACAGGATCTGACCCAGACACTGGACGTGCTGGACTCTATCGATCGTGTCCGGCAGGAAACCAACCAACTGAAACAGCAGGCGGCACAAGCACCGGCCAAACTTAAGCAGGTGAATGAGGATCTGGTGTCGTTGGGCAGCGCGGCACCGGTGCCCCAGCAATCGTTGGAGTCGCTGGCGTTAAAGCAACTGGAAGCGCGCTTGAATGAAACGCTGGACGATTTGCAGTCAGCGCAGGAAAACCTCTCTACTTACAACAGTCAACTGATCTCGCTGCAAACCCAACCTGAGCGGGTTCAAAGCGCATTGTATGCCGCTTCGCAACGCAGTCAGCAGTTACGCACCCAACTCAGTGGACTGGACCCGTCACAGGAACCACTACGGCCGAGTCAACAGGTTTTGCTACAGGCAGAGCAGGTGCTGGTCAGTCTGCAAATGGAGCAGCAGCGTAAAAGTTTGGAAGTAAATACCACGTTGCAAGACCTGCTGCAAAAGCAGCGGGATTATACCGCCGCACAGATAGGCCAACTGGAGCATATGGTGCAGACGTTGCAGGGCGTGATTAATAATAAGCGCCTGACGCTGTCGGAAAAAACCGCCAAAGAGGCGCAGAATTCCGATGAGCTGCAACGTATTCAGGAAAACCCGCTGGTGAAAGCGGAAATGGAAACGAACCGTCAACTCAGTCAGCGTCTCATTAAAGCAACGGAAGCAGGCAATACGCTGGTTCAGGAGAGTATTCAGGTTAAAAACTGGCTGGATAGGGCTACGCAATCGGAACGTAACCTGAAAGAGCAGATTACGGTGCTAAAAGGCAGTCTGTTGCTGTCACGTATTCTTTACCAGCAACAGCAAAACCTGCCGTCGGCCGATGCAATGAGCGATATCAGCGCTCAGATAGCTGACCTGCGTCTGGAACAGTTTGATATTAACCAGCAACGCGATGTGTTGTTTCGGGGAGATGAATATATCCAGCAACTGGTCGCGCACAGTAACACGGCGGTAGACGGCGAAGTGACGGATGCGCTGGAGCAGATTCTGGACATGCGCCGCGAGCTGCTCGATCAACTCAATAAACAACTTGGTAATCAATTAATGCTGGCGATTAACCTGCAAATCAGCCGCCAGCAGTTGATGAGTGTGAATAGTTCGCTGCAACGAACCCTGACCCAGCAAATTTTCTGGGTGAGCAGTAATAAGCCGATGGACTGGAGCTGGCTGAAGGATTTGCCGTCGGCACTGAAACAACAGGTCAAAAATCTGCATTTCACCCTTAAGAATGGGCAACTACGTCAGGGATTCATGGATTCGCTGCTGCTGATTATCCCGGCAATAGTGATAGTGGGTTTGCTGTGGTGGCGGCGTAAAAGTATCGATGCCTATATGGTGAAACTGGCAGACGACGTGGGGCAACTCAAGCGCGACAGCCAGTTGCATACACCGAAAGCCATTTTGCTGTTGATCTTGCGGACTTTGCCGGGTGTGCTGGTGATACTGTCGCTGGGGCTATGGCTCAAACGAAGCGATAACCAGATCAGCGGTTTTGCCTGGTTGCTGAGTGAACATCTGGCATTGTTTTGGGTGGTCTTTGCCACGGCTTGCCTCAGCCTTAAACCGGGGAATCTGAGCGAACGTCATTTTAATATCCCGGCGTCTCGCTGTGCGCATTACCGGCGTCAGACGGTGCGGCTCGGTGGCGCGCTACTACCGTTGATGTTCTGGTCGGTGGTGGGTGAGAAAGCGCCACTGTATCTGGTGGATGATGTTATCGGGCAGAGCGTGATCGTCTGCAACCTGTTGTTGCTGACTATTCTGGTGTTCCCGGTATGCCGCGACTGCTGGCGCGAGAAAGAACGTCATACCGTGCAATTAATTGTCGTCACCATGATGGCCGCTATGCCGCTGTTCCTGATCGGATTAATGCTGAATGGGTTTTTCTATACCACATTGCGACTGGCCAGCCGCTGGATTGAGAGCCTGTACCTGTTGATCGTCTGGAATATTGTGTATTTTACGACGATTCGTGGGTTAAGTGTGGCAGCACGTCGTCTGGCTTATCGCCGCGCGCTGGCGCGACGCCAGAACCTGGTCAAGGAAGGCGCGGAAGGTAGTGAACCGGTACCAGAAGCGCCGCTGGCGTTGGAACAAATCAGCCAGCAGTCTTTGCGCCTGACGACCATGGTGCTGTTTCTGGCGTTCTCCGGTGCGTTTTACTGGATTTGGGCTGATCTGGTTACCGTTTTCTCTTATCTGGATAGCATTACGCTATGGCATTACAGCATGGCGAATGCCAGCGGTACGGTCTTGCAACCGGTCACCTTGGGTAACTTGCTGGTGGCACTGGTGATTGGTGGTGTGGCTTATGTGATGACGCGTAACCTGCCTGGTTTACTCGAAGTGCTGGTGCTCTCACGCATGCAGTTGCGGCAGGGTACGTCTTATGCCATCACGACGATATTGACCTATTTTATTACGGCGGTCGGTGCTATCACATCACTCAGCTCCCTCGGGGTCTCCTGGGACAAATTGCAATGGTTGGTGGCGGCGTTATCGGTGGGGTTAGGGTTTGGCTTGCAGGAAATTTTCGCCAACTTTGTCTCGGGTCTGATTATTCTGTTCGAACGACCGGTGCGTATTGGTGACACCATTACTATTGGCTCGTTCTCCGGCTCGGTCAGTAAGATTCGCATCCGAGCCACCACGATCACCGATTTTGACCGCAAGGAGGTGATCATTCCTAACAAAGCGTTTGTTACCGAGCGGCTGATCAACTGGTCATTGTCCGACACCATTACGCGTGTGTTGATCCGTATTGGCGTTGCCTATGGGTCTGATCTGGATAAGGTTAAAGAAATACTGCTACAGGCCGCGCGTGAGAATCCACGCGTGATGGCGGATCCGGAACCGCAGGTGTTCTTCCTGTCGTTTGGCGCGAGTGCGTTGGATCATGAGCTGCGTTTATATGTACGTGAACTGCGTGATCGCAGCTATACCGTTGATGAATTGAACCGCACTATCGACAGGCTGTGTCGCGAAAATAATATCAACATTGCTTTCAACCAGCTTGAAGTGTATCTGCACAATACTCAGGGCAAAGAAGTACAGGAAATATCCCGCGTGCTGACGCCACCACAGAATGAGAGTGAAACCCGATAGCCGCCGATTGTGGCAACGGGCAAAGGGGAGCGATATCGGATGCCGGGGCAGGTAACCAGGCCTGCTCCGGTCTCAGGCCGGTGTTTGCTGGGGGGCGTCGGCTTTTAACTGATAATCCCGGCGGACGATTTCCAGCGCGGCCAGCACTACCTCTGGCTCAATGTGATTGTCTTCCAGCAGCATGATGAGATCGACCGCCAGTTTAACGTCTGGCGTTTCGTTTTCCAGCGACATGATTTTTCTACCTCACTCCGATCCTGTTTTGTTTTTTCTAAAACATAGCAGAAAATAGTGAACTACGGTCAATATCCCTGTTCCTGACGTTCAATCTGCCGTTCCAGTTTTGAGAGCGCCTGACGGCAACGAGTCAGTCGGCCTTCCAGGGCCGCCAGTTCGCGTTGCAGGCGCTGCTGTTCATTGAGCGTACTTTGGGTTGCCAGCAGGCTCTCCCTGTCCTGAATCATCGCCAGTAGTCGACGCTCATAACCCTGATATTCAGCCAGCTTTTGATAACGGTCCTGTGGTGCTGGCGTTGTGGGTTCGTGTTCCCGTAATGGCTGCGTCGCCAGCTCTCGCTGGAGCGCCGTCATTTGCGTCAGCAATTTCTCGGCCATGAACGCGACCCTGTCCTGACGCTGTTCTTGCACATACTGTTGCAGATGCTGGTAATTAAGACGGATTTCGTCGAGATAATCACCGAGCCTGGTACCGTAACAGCTGAAAAGCTGACGGTCAAAACGTGACCGGGGAGCTTGTCGTGCGGCAATCGGTTCGACATTTTGTGCCAGCGTATCAATCTGGCGTGTCAGCACGGCCAGCAATGCCTGTGTGTCCATGTCGTCTCCTCCGTCGCTTTACCGCTGTATCCGTACGTTGCGGCAGGGGAATAACGGGCCGGTTCAGTGTGTGCTGAAAGCCGGTTTGCCGCTGTGGAATTTGAAGTCGTCGTCCGGGCTGGTAATCAACTGTGCTTCTGTCTGCGCGAAAAACGCGATACGCGCGCTAATATCCTGTCCGGCAATCTGTTGTGCCAAAACAAGATAATCCTGATAGTGCCGTGCCTCGGAGCGCAGTAGTGAAATATAGAACTTACGCAGACTCTCTTCCAGATGGGGAGCCAGTCTGGCGAAGCGTTCGCAGGAGCGAGCTTCGATAAAGGCACCGATAATTAACTTATCCACCAGCGCATCCGGCTCATGTGTTTTCATGTGCTGCGTCATGCCACGCGCGTAACGACTGGCGGGGATATTCTGGTAAGAAATACCGTGTTGCTCCATGACTTCCAGCACCTGATAAAAATGGTGTAATTCTTCGCGGATCAACAACACCATTTTATCGATCATGTCCTGGCTGTAGTGGCAGTTGGCGCGTGCGGTAATCTGCCGTGAAATCAGCGCATTGGCTTTCAGCGTCTGCATGTCGCCCATTCCCCGGAAGGCAAACTTCTCATACGGGGCAATCCACTCCTGCAACTGATGCCTGATATCCTGCTCGACAGCATAACGCCGGAGCAGAAACAGCGCGCTCTGGGCGGCCTTCAACTCACACAGCACGTGGTCGCGTAACAGTGTGGGCAGGTTTTCCGGTTTGCGGGCTTCGTCAATCCACTCATCGGGGGTAGTGGCGTGAAGAAAGGTGTGAATCGGGTCGAGGATGGAATGTTCAAACATGTACGACGATGGGTTGAGTTAACGTGGCGGTATGATACAACGTTTCCTGTGGATTGCGATCGTGTCAACCGGGCTGGGTTGCCGGGGGCCGAGAAAGGCGGTGAGGACAAGGAGACGATATGTATCGGATAGTGTTGATAACCGTAGGGTGGCTGGCGGTGGTGCTGGCAGCGCTGGGTGTGGTGTTGCCGTTGCTGCCGACTACGCCGTTTTTACTGCTGGCGGCCTGGTGCTTCGCCCGCTCTTCACCACGGTTTCACGACTGGTTGTTGTATCGTTCCTGGTTTGGCAGTTACCTGCGTCACTGGCAGCAGCACCGTGCCCTGCCACCGGGCGTGAAAGTCAAAGCGGTCATCGTGGTTATCGCGACCTTCGCCTTGTCATTATGGTTGGTGGAAGTCGGTTGGGTCAGAGGGTTGCTGCTGGTTATTCTGGCGGTGCTGTTGACGTTTATGCTGCGTTTGCCGGTTATTGATCCGAAGCAATAGCCTGCGATAAAAATGTGCAGATCCGAGCGGGCCGGTTGCATTTGCCCGTCAGTTTGACTAGATTTGAGCGTTTTCGTGCGCGAGCCGCCACCGTATTTTTTATCGTCAGCACCTGTAGGCAGCATGGCGAAGCACTGTGGCGGTGTTCAGTGAATATCAGGTTTTATCAGGCACAACATTATGACCGCAACTCAGCAGCCAGAATTAATTAAAAACAGTATCAAGAGTATTCCGGATTATCCCAAGCCGGGCATACTGTTTCGTGATGTGACCAGCTTGCTGGAAAATCCGCAGGCGTATTCGGCGAGCATCGACATGCTGGTTAAACGTTATCAGAACACCGGCATTACCAAGGTTGTTGGTACCGAAGCGCGTGGTTTCCTTTTCGGTGCCCCGGTAGCGCTGGCGTTGGGCGTCGGGTTTGTTCCGGTGCGTAAGCCGGGTAAACTGCCGCGAGCGACGCTGAGCGAAAGCTACGAGCTGGAATACGGCAGCGATACGCTGGAAATTCACACCGACTCTATTACCGCTGGCGATAACGTGCTGGTGGTAGACGACCTGCTGGCGACGGGTGGCACGATTGAAGCGACGGTCAAACTGATTCGCCGTCTTGGTGGCCAGGTTTGTGACGCGGCATTTATTATCAATCTCTTCGACCTGGGTGGACAGCAGCGCCTTGAAAACATGGGCATCACTTGCTACAGCCTGGTCGATTTCCCTGGCCATTGATGACAGCAGTCTCGCCGATGGCGGCGAGACTGTGTTAGCATCACCTCCTCAATAACTCAACTTCTGCGGTATTGATGAGCTATCAGGTTCTTGCCCGTAAGTGGCGTCCCCAAACCTTTGCCGACGTGGTAGGCCAGGAACATGTCCTGACCGCGTTGGCTAATGGTCTTTCGTTAGGCCGCATCCATCATGCTTACCTGTTTTCCGGTACCCGGGGCGTAGGCAAGACGACGATCGCCCGTTTGCTGGCGAAGGGGCTGAATTGCGAAACCGGGGTGACGGCGACACCTTGCGGTCAGTGCGATACGTGCCGGGAAATAGAGCAAGGCCGATTTGTCGATCTGATTGAAATCGATGCAGCATCCCGCACTAAAGTTGAAGACACGCGAGACTTACTGGATAACGTGCAATACGCGCCAGCTCGCGGTCGTTTCAAAGTTTACCTGATTGACGAAGTGCACATGCTCTCCCGCCACAGTTTCAACGCGTTGTTGAAAACACTGGAAGAGCCGCCTTCGCATGTGAAATTCCTGCTGGCGACCACGGACCCGCAAAAACTGCCGGTGACGATTTTGTCGCGCTGTTTGCAGTTTCATCTCAAAGCATTGGATGCCGAGCAAATTCGCCAACATCTGCAACAGGTTCTGGAGCAGGAACAACTGGCGGCGGAGCCACGTGCATTACAATTGCTGGCCCGTGCGGCCGATGGCAGTCTGCGTGATGCATTGAGCCTGACCGATCAGGCTATCGCCATGGGGCAAGGGCAGGTGACAGCCGCTGCTGTCAGCGAAATGCTGGGTACTCTGGATGATGGGCAACCGCTGGGGCTGATTGAAGCGCTGGTAAAAGGCGATGGGGCCGGGGTTATGGCGCTGATGGAGCAAGCAGCAGCACGCGGCATTGACTGGGAAGCCTTGCTGGTAGAAACCCTGACGCTGCTGCATCGGATTGCCATGCTGCAGTTGCTGCCATCCGCGCTGGGCGATGAATACCACCAGGTTGCCCCTCGCTTGCGCGAACTGGCGCGGGTTGTCCCGCCTTCGGATGTGCAACTCTATTATCAGACGTTGTTGGTCGGCCGCAAAGAGCTGCCGTTTGCACCCGATCGTCGTATGGGCGTGGAAATGGCGCTGTTGCGGGCATTGGCGTTTCACCCCAGTCAGGTGATTGCTGAACCGGTTCCTGTCAGTACTTCATCGCTCGTGCCTGCGGCTCCGTTAGCGACTGAACCGGCCCGTATGCCAGCATCAGCACCGGTGGTTGGCGTTGCACCCGTTGCCCCTGGCGCAGAACCGATGGTGAATGATGCGCCGCAGGGGGCGAGCGTCGCGTCGTTGCCGCCAACCTTGCCATCGACGGCAGAGAACAATTTGCCTGATGCGACAGCACAACTGTTACAGGCGCGTAGTCAGTTACTGAACCGGCAGGGAAATACCCCCGCAAAAAAGGCTGAACCGGCGGCGTCAGGAAAAACGCGGCCGGTAAACTCGGCACTGGAGCGTCTGGCGTCAGTGACCGAGCGTGGTCAGCAGCAAATGGCAGCCAAAGCGGTGGCACAGGACGAGCAGAAAAAGCAGGAAGCGTATCGCTGGAAGGCGCAGAAGAAAGCCGCAGTGACGGAAATCGAGCCGGTGACGACGCCTAAAGCGCTGCGTTCGGCATTGGAATACGAAAAAACGCCGGAGCTGGCCGCAAAGCTGGCAGTAGAAGCGATGGCACGTGATGCCTGGGCGGCGGAAATCGATCGTCTGACGCTGCCGAAACTGGTACAACAGCTGGCGCTTAATGCATTTAAAGAGATGCCGGAAGACGGGGTGATTCATCTGCACCTGCGTTCTTCACAGCGTCATCTGAATTCGGCGGCGGCGCAGAAAGCGCTGTCGGAGGCACTGGCGGCGCATTATGGACGCGATATCAGCCTGACGGTTACCGAAGACGATACGCCGACGGTGCTGACACCATTGGAGTGGCGACAGGCCATTTATGAAGAGAAGCTGGCGCAGGCGCGTCAGTCCATCCTGTCTGATACTAATATTCAAACGCTACGGCGTTTCTTTGATGCGGAACTGGACGAAGAAAGTATCCGCCCCGTTTAACCCCGCTGCCCATCGGCAGCCCGAAAGTGGTAGAGAGAGCGATATGTTTGGTAAAGGCGGTTTAGGCAATCTGATGAAGCAAGCTCAGCAGATGCAGGAAAAAATGCAGAAAGCGCAGGAAGAGATTGCCAATCTGGAAGTGACCGGGGAATCGGGCGCAGGGCTGGTAAAAGTGACGATTAATGGCGCTCACAATTGCCGTCGTGTTGAAATCGATCCGAGCTTGATGGAAGACGACAAAGAAATGCTGGAAGACCTGATTGCGGCGGCATTCAATGATGCGGCGCGCCGTATCGCTGAAGTTCAGCAGGAAAAAATGGCCTCGGTTTCCAGCGGTATTCCGTTGCCGCCCGGCTTCAAGATGCCGTTCTGATGCAAACCAGCCCGCTTCTTGAAGCATTGATGGAGGCGCTGCGCTGCTTACCCGGCGTGGGGCCAAAATCAGCACAACGCATGGCGTTCCACCTGTTGCAGCGTGATCGCAGCGGGGGGATGCGTCTGGCGCAGGCACTGACCCGCGCCATGTCGGAGATAGGCCATTGTGCCGATTGTCGGACCTTTACCGAGCAGGACGTTTGCAGCATTTGTGCGAACCCGCGCCGTCAGCAGAACGGTCAGATTTGTGTGGTGGAAAGTCCGGCGGATATCCACGCCATTGAACAGACCGGGCAGTTCGCGGGTCGTTATTTTGTGCTGATGGGGCACCTGTCGCCGCTTGATGGTATAGGCCCTGGCGATATCGGGCTGGATCGGCTGGAAGAGCGTCTGGCGACGGAAACCATCAGTGAAGTGATTCTGGCGACCAACCCGACGGTGGAAGGCGATGCAACGGCGAATTATATCGCCGAGCTGTGCGCCGAGCACGGGGTCATGGCCAGCCGTATCGCTCATGGCGTTCCCGTCGGCGGTGAGCTGGAAATGGTGGACGGCACCACGCTGTCTCACTCGCTGGCCGGGCGTCATCCTATCCGGTTCTGATTTTTACCACCGTCAATCTCTATGGCCGTCACCCGACGGCCTGTCTGCCTCAGCCGTCTTCTGTATCGCCAATTGCATATCCCCCCTTGAAACCCTGACGGTTAATCCCCATCTGTTGCTCATCCTCCGTTGAATCAGCCTGAATAAATACGTATTGAGGGAAGTAATAATGAGTATGAAAGGCCAAGAGACCCGCGGCTTCCAGTCAGAAGTCAAGCAACTGCTGCACTTGATGATCCATTCGTTGTACTCCAACAAAGAAGTGTTTCTGCGCGAATTGATCTCCAACGCGTCCGATGCCGCGGATAAACTGCGTTTTCGTGCACTGTCCACTCCAGACTTGTATGAAGGTGATGGAGAACTGCGCGTTCGGGTCTCTATCGATAAAGAAAAGCGCACTCTGACCATCAGCGATAACGGTATCGGTATGAGCCGCGATGACGTTATCGATAATCTGGGGACGATTGCCAAATCCGGTACCAAGGCGTTTCTGGAGTCTCTCGGTTCTGATCAGGCAAAAGACAGCCAGTTGATCGGCCAGTTTGGCGTTGGGTTCTACTCCGCGTTTATCGTCGCCGATAAGGTCACGGTAAAAACCCGTGTGGCAGGTGCCGATGCCGAACAGGGGGTGTTCTGGGAGTCAGCCGGTGAAGGCGAATACACCATCGCTGATATCGCTAAAGCGCAACGTGGTACCGAAATCACCCTGCATCTGCGCGAAGGCGAAGATGAGTTTCTCGATAACTGGCGGGTGCGCTCAGTCATCAGCAAATATTCTGACCATATCGCACTGCCGGTAGAAATTGAATCCCGCACGGAAAGCGAGGAAGAGGGCGGTGAAGAGACCGTCACCTGGGAGAAAATCAACAAGGCCCAGGCCCTGTGGACCCGCAACAAGTCCGACATCAGCGATGATGAGTACAACGAGTTTTACAAACATATCGCCCATGACTTTACCAACCCACTGAGCTGGAGCCACAACCGGGTAGAAGGGAAGCAGGAATACACCAGCCTGTTATATATTCCTTCCCAGGCTCCCTGGGACATGTGGAATCGCGATCACAAGCATGGTCTGAAACTGTATGTGCAGCGCGTATTCATTATGGACGATGCAGAACAGTTCATGCCGAACTACCTGCGCTTTGTCCGCGGTTTGATAGACTCCAATGACCTGCCGCTTAACGTATCCCGTGAAATTCTGCAGGATAACCGTGTCACGCAGAGTTTGCGTACCGCGTTGACTAAGCGTGTGCTGCAAATGCTGGAAAAACTGGCTAAAGACGACAGCGAAAAATACCAGACGTTCTGGAGTCAGTTCGGCCTGGTATTGAAAGAAGGCCCGGCGGAAGACGGTGGCAACCGTGAAGCCATTGCTAAACTGCTGCGTTTTGCGACCACCCACAATGATAGTGATGCACAGACCGTATCGCTGGATGACTATATCACCCGCATGGTGGAAGGTCAGGATAAGATCTATTACATCACTGCTGACAGCTATGCTGCGGCCAAGAGCAGCCCGCATCTGGAACTGTTCCGCAAGAAAGGCATTGAGGTACTGCTGCTCTCCGATCGTATCGACGAATGGATGATGAGCTACCTGACCGAGTTTGACGGTAAATCGTTCCAGTCGGTTAGCAAAGCTGACGAATCGTTGGATAAGCTGGCAGATGAAGCCAACGAGTCGCAAAAAGAAGCAGAAAAAGCGCTGGAGCCATTTGTCGAGCGTGTTAAGACGCTGCTGGGAGAGCGTGTAAAAGAGGTACGTCTGACGCATCGCCTGACCGACACACCGGCTATCGTAACGACGGATGCCAATGACATGAGCACCCAGATGGCGAAGCTGTTTGCCGCCGCCGGGCAACAGGCACCGGAAGTGAAGTACATTTTTGAATTGAATCCGGAACATGCACTGGTGAAACGTGCCGCTGACACCCAGGATGACGCGCAGTTCGGTGAGTGGGTCGAACTGTTGCTGGATCAGGCGCTGTTTGCCGAGCGTGGTACGCTGGAAGACCCTAACCAGTTTATCCGCCGTATGAACCAACTGCTGACCGCCTGATTGGCTCCGCATGATAAGCGCCCCGGTTTACCGGGGCGTTTTTTATCAGCCTAAAGCCAAGCCTTCGGGGGTAATGAGGGTTTGTTACCATATCGGTTTCCCGCCTGACTCCCTGTCGTCTACACTCTCAGAGTCGGCTGAAAAGCCATGCGCCATCACGAATTTCAGCTTTGCCGCGCCCGCTGAAGCGAGCCCGTTCCTTGAGGAAGCGCCTCCGGAATGGTATGGTTTAGCGTTTTTCAAATTTTTTTTAAAAAAACTACATAGCAAGGGGAATTACGCAATGCGTATTATTCTGCTGGGCGCTCCGGGCGCAGGCAAAGGTACTCAGGCTCAGTTCATCATGGAGAAGTATGGCATTCCGCAAATCTCCACCGGCGATATGCTGCGTGCGGCGGTAAAGGCCGGTAGCGAACTGGGCAAGCAGGCAAAAGAGATCATGGATGCGGGTAAACTGGTGACAGACGAACTGGTGATTGCCCTGGTTAAAGAGCGTATCGCACAAGATGACTGCCGCAATGGTTTCCTGCTGGATGGTTTCCCGCGTACCATTCCTCAGGCTGACGCGATGAAAGAGGCTGGCATTGCCGTCGATCACGTGATTGAGTTTGATGTGCCGGATGAGCTGATCGTTGAGCGTATTATCGGCCGTCGCGTACATGCGGCTTCCGGTCGTGTGTATCACGTGAAATTCAATCCGCCCAAAGTGGAAGGCAAAGATGACGTGACCGGTGACGAGCTGACTATCCGTAAAGATGATCAGGAAGACACCGTGCGTAAACGTCTGGTGGAATATCACCAGCAGACCGCACCGCTGGTGAACTACTATCAGCAGGAAGCGGCGGCTAACCATACCCATTACCATAAGATTGATGGTACCCGTCCGGTTAACGATGTCAGTGCAGAACTGGCTCGTATTCTGGGCTGATCCCGTTTTTCGCAGGCGCTGCCATTACTGGTGGCGCTTCTTCTTTTCGTATTCCCTGACGATTTTCTCTCTCTGTTATTCCACCTCTACGATGACAACGGGATAGCGACGGCGTTTTCAGCCAACAGTTTGCCCCGATGAGGGAATATCGTTTCCGACAATCGCTGGTATCGGCTTTAACCTCGTAGCCTGCGGTTCCTCATCGTCCTGTTTCCGCTACAATGTTGTTTCACCCTCGTCTACACATGATGCCGAAGCGATAGTAAAGGAAAACGTTGATGAAAAAAGAGAAACGCGGTGTGTTGATGGTGAATCTGGGGACGCCGGATGCCCCGACGCCGCAAGCGGTAAAACGTTATCTGGCCGAATTCCTGCATGACCGGCGCGTGGTTGACCTGACCCGGCTGCTATGGTGTCCGCTGCTGCACGGTATTATTCTGCCGACGCGTTCGCCGCGAGTGGCAAAACTGTATCAGTCGGTGTGGATGGATGAAGGTTCACCGCTACTGGTTTACAGCCGCCGACAGCAGCAGGCGCTGGCAGCAAGCCTGCCGGATATCCCGGTAGCGTTGGGGATGAGCTATGGCTCGCCGAGTCTGCAATCTGCACTGGACGCGTTGCTGGCGCAGGGCGTTACCGAGGTGACAGTATTGCCGATGTACCCACAGTATTCCTGCTCCACTACTGCGGCGGTGTGGGATGGCGTGTCCGCGCTGTTGCGTAACCGGCGACAAATTCCGGGCATTCGCTTTATTCGTGATTATGCTGAGCACCCGGCCTATATCGCAGCGTTAAAGCACAGCGTTGAACAGTCATTTTTACAGCATGGCGTACCGGATAAGCTGGTGATTTCATTTCATGGCATTCCACAGCGCTACGCCGATGAAGGTGATGATTATCCTAAACGTTGTGCCGCTACGGCACAGGCGTTAGCGGCGGCACTAGGATTATCGTCAGAGCAAGTGATGATGACCTTCCAGTCTCGTTTCGGTCGTGAGGCCTGGTTGACGCCTTATACCGATGAAACAATGCAGGCGTTGCCGAAGCAGGGTGTGAAACGAATCCAGGTGATTTGTCCCGGCTTCGCGGCTGACTGTCTTGAAACGCTCGAAGAGATCAAAGAGCAGAATCGGGAGCTCTTCCTGCACGCGGGCGGCGAGTCTTTTGAGTATATTCCAGCGTTGAACGACGCGCCGTTGCATATTGCATTGCTGGCACAACTGGTCAATGAGCAGGGATAAACCTCTTGGTGAGGGAGTCAGGCACCGGGGTGCCTGACAAGGCTTTGATTAGATTGGACAGGCTTTGGCGGCGACAATCTCATCCACGTCTAGCATCGTTATCATGGTTTCGGCGATTTCGCGCTCACCCATGACAACGTGATCCGCTCCGTGATCGGTGATATAGGCGACTTCATCGTCGTAGTGTGCGCGGGCGATGATTTTCAGGTCCGGGCGTCGGGCTCGCGCCGCCGCGACAATCTCGCCGGCTTCGTATCCGTTAGGGATCGTCAGCAGCAGCCAACTGGCGCAATCGAGGCGGGCAATATCCATGATGTCAGGTCGGGTTGCGTTGCCCAGTACGGTTTTAATACCCTGTTCCCTCAAAGCATCGACGCGCGCACGCGATGTTTCAACCACCACCATCGGGATGTCGGCCTGATGTAGCCGAGCGCCGATCAAGCTGCCCACACGTCCGTAGCCGACCAATAACGCATGGTTACACAGCTCAACAGGAATCTGCTTTTCTTCTTCGATCGCTTCCTCAACGATTTGTTCTTCAATGGTTTCGTGTCTGGCCAGATAGCGCTCCAGCAGTGCAAAGAGCATCGGATTAAGCATGATCGACAAAATAGCGCCCGCCAGTACCAGGTTGCGGCCATTCTCCGACAGCATACCGAGTGAAATGCCAAGGCCTGCCAGAATAAAGGCGAACTCACCAATTTGTGCCAGACTGGCGGAAATGGTCAGTGCTGTGCGTCTTGAGTGACCAAACATATGCACCAGCAGGAACGCAGCCATCGACTTACCTATTACGATAATCAGCAACGTTGCCAACACGGCCAGTGGTTCGTGTACCAGAATCATGGGGTCGAACAGCATACCGACGGAAACGAAGAACAGTACGGCGAATGCATCACGTAGCGGCAGCGTATCGTGGGCGGCACGCTGGCTGAGTTCTGACTCGTTTAGCACCACACCGGCGAAAAAGGCCCCCAGCGCGAACGACACATCGAACAGCTTGACTGCACCGAACGCGATGCCCAGCGCCATTGCCAGCACCGACAGTGTAAACAGTTCGCGCGAGCCGGTGCTGGCGCTTTTTGCCAGCACCCACGGCACCACGCGTCTGCCTACCACCACCATCAGCGTAATAAACGCCACCACTTTCCCCAGCGTAATTGCCAGATCCTGCAAGAGCTTGCTGGTATTGGCGGTATCGGTTTTCAACATGTCGGCGAAAGCGGGCAGCAGGACCAGCGTCAGTACCATCGCCAGATCTTCAACAATCAGCCAGCCAATGGCGATTTGTCCGCGTTGGCTGTCAATCAACTGGCGCTCTTCCAGCGCACGTAGCAGTACCACGGTACTGGCGGTGGACAGACATAAACCAAACACCAATCCCTCAGGCAGACTCCAGCCCAGAATTGACGACAGTCCCACCCCCAGCAGTGTCGCCATCACTATTTGCGCCACCGCGCCGGGGATAGCTATCGACTTTACCGCCATCAAATCCCGTAGCGAAAAATGCAGCCCGACGCCAAACATCAACAAAATCACGCCCAGTTCGGCAATTTCCGGTGCCAGTTGGGTATCGGCGACAAAACCGGGTGTAAAAGGGCCGACTATCACACCGGCCACCAAATACCCGACCAGGGGCGAAATACGCAGTCGGTTAGCCAGAATGCCCAGCAAGAAAGCCAGCACCAGACCGACGGCCATCGTGGAGATTAAGGGGGTGGTATTATCATGCATTCCGACTCCTTTACCATGCGTAACGAGAATGGGCGGATATTCCTGAACCGACAGCAGGCTGTGGTTCCTGAATGCTTCTGTGCTCTGCCGCGCCAACCCGTTCCCCGTCCGTATAACGCCGGTGCTATGCAACGTCAGAGGGGTTAAAACCGTCGGAAAGGCGACAGAGTGAGACATAAATGATGTTTTTCATCTGTTTAAATAGTGTAACACATATTTATAGTTAAATTATTGCTTTTATCGTTGATATATAGAGCTAATTTAATTTCTGTTTGTGGATAAACCCAGTGGAGCGTTAGCGGTGATATCAAGGCTATGATTCAATTTATGAATTATCAGTCGGATAGTGCTACTGCATCACCACCACCGCGCCATAGCGAAAAAATGCCCAGGTTCACTATAACGTCAACTATCTCGTCCCGACTTGTGTTAGTTTGTGCGTATGTTTACCAGTTTAATGTAACAATCCTATACCAAAAGTAATTCAGGTTGCAGGCGGCATACTCGCGTGTTGAACGATGCCGTGTGGCCGTAACCTGGATATGACAGGTAGATAAGGGATTTTTATCACGGGAGTTGTCATGCATTTTTCTGTCAAAAGTCTGGGGTGCCTGATTGCGGTAACATTGGCGGTGTCGTCACCTGCTGCACAGGCATGGGAAAAAGATAAAACTTACAACATCACTATCCTGCATACGAATGACCATCATGGTCATTTCTGGCATAACGATTACGGTGAATATGGTCTGGCGGCGCAAAAAACGTTGGTAGACCAGATTCGTCAGGACGTCTCAGGTAAAGGCGGCAGCGTATTACTGTTGTCGGGCGGGGATATTAACACTGGGGTGCCGGAGTCTGACTTGCAGGATGCTGAGCCGGATTTTCGTGGCATGAATCTGGTCGGTTATGACGCGATGGCAGTCGGTAATCATGAGTTTGATAACCCACTCGCGGTGTTACGTCAGCAGGAAAAATGGGCACATTTCCCGCTACTTTCCGCCAATATCTACCAGAAAAGCACCGATAAGCGATTATTCAAACCCTATGCGCTCTTCGAGCGTCAGGGGGTTAAGATCGCGGTTATTGGCCTGACAACGGACGACACGGCAAAAATTGGTAATCCAGAGTATTTCCACGATATTGAGTTTCGCAAACCCGCCGATGAGGCGAAAAAAGTCGTGGAACAGCTGCGTAAAAAAGAAAAACCGGATGTGATTATCGCTGCGACCCACATGGGGCATTACGATAATGGCGAGCACGGTTCTAACGCACCGGGTGACGTGGAAATGGCGCGCAGCTTGCCTGCGGGGTATCTCGATATGATTGTCGGTGGCCATTCGCAAGACCCGGTATGTATGGCCAGTGAGAATAAAAAGCAGGTCAATTATGTGCCCGGTACACCTTGCGCACCGGATCGTCAAAACGGTACCTGGATTGTACAGGCGCATGAGTGGGGCAAATATGTCGGTCGTGCTGATTTTACTTTCCGTAATGGTGAGCTGGCGCTGACGCATTACCAACTGATTCCCGTCAATCTCAAGAAGAAAGTCGAGAAGGCCGACGGTACCAGTGAACGCGTGTATTACACCCAGGAAATCAGCCAGAACCCGGACATGGTAAAACTGCTGACGCCCTTTCAGGAAAAAGGCAAAGCACAGTTGGATGTCAAGGTGGGGAGTGTGAATGGCCGACTGGAGGGTGATCGCAATAAGGTGCGTTTTGTGCAAACCAACCTGGCGCGCGTATTGCTGTCTGCGCAACTGGAACGCGCCAAAGCGGATTTCGCCGTCATGAGTGGTGGTGGTGTACGCGACTCCATTGAATCCGGCGACATGACTTACAAGACCTTGCTCAAAGTCCAACCGTTCGGCAACACGCTGGTATACGCTGATCTGAAAGGCAGTGAGGTGGAAAAATATCTGGCAGTTGTTGCCAATAAAAAAGTCGATTCCGGCGGTTATGCTCAGTTCCTGAATGTCAGCCTGCAAGCTGATGGCACTGGCGTTAAGAACGTGAAGATTAAGGGCGAGCCGCTGCAGGCCGACAAAGTCTACCGTATTGCCACCCTGAGTTTTAACGCCACCGGCGGGGACGGTTATCCGAAGCTGAGTGAGCTGCCGGGTTACGTCAATACTGGTTTCGTGGATGCAGAAGTGTTGCGCCAATATGTTGAGGATCATTCTCCTCTACAGGCGGCAGACTATGAGCCGAAAGGTGAGATTGTTTATGAGTAATGATGGCTTATTCGTGATCATTGCTGCGTAAATGATTCGCGTGTAGTCAATAAGGCATAGAGCGGTTGTTATCCCGATATCGACGGGGCAACCGCTACTTTACTTGTCACGTCATGGCTCGTGGGTCATACCTGGACCCGGTTACCCGATATTTGAGGTGTTTCGTAAAATAACAGTTGTTATTTTTATTTTCTGATAAATGATGATAGTTTGAATGTTGTTTATAACTACATTATTTAAAGTAATGAAGATATGAAGTGTGTTGATATATTCGTCATGCTTCATGTTGGTAGTGCGTTGATTGAATTACTCCCCCCTTTGGCAGCACGATGCATCGCGTTGCCAGTCTCATTCTGGTGGGGCCGCGCATAAGCAAATTAAGCTGTAATTCGAATTGTTTCGTATATATAACTCACTAATAATTATCTGCCATTTAAAAAGGATTAAACGGGGCATGAAGTGACCGCGTTGACAGTTTTTAATTTTATCGGCTAGGATGGCGCGGCCATCATTCTTTGAATCGTATGGTTTGAGTAATCAATTACACATAATTATTTTTTATATGCTATTTATTCAGGAGATTGAATAATGCGAATGACCTCTATTGGCATTTTTATGCTGGCTGCTTTGCCTTTTGTGAGTGAAGCGGCGACCAGCGTTACGATTGATGCTCTACGGAATTGTCAGACAGCGCCATTGGTAGACACGGTATCGGGTACATCGGCTAAATTCACCTTAGAGCCCGGGAGATATGTTTTATCCCTTGTGTCTAACACGATGAATTGCACCAACTCTTCCAGTAACAGCTGTGTGATTGATGCGGTCATGGTACAGGGTGGGTTTAAAAACGCGCGTTGGGGTGTTTCTGTTACCAGTAATCCGGTTGTGGTGGATTCAACCGGCTCAGCGTTTATCGCCTATGTTAGCGATGACAATTGTTCTGATAATATTGGCCAGGCCACATTGTTGATACAAAAAGCTAACTAATTGAGTGATGGCCTGTAGCCGCATTCACTGTCGGATACAGGCCGACGCTTGCTGGTATTAAGTCAGTTTCCACCGTGAATATAAACCTGTTGTGGTATTGATGATGTAATAATGCACTCCAGATTATTGACAGCGCTCGCTTGAGAATAACGCCTCGTTGGAGTGAACCCTTTGGCGTTATTCCTTTCTATCTCTTCCCGTCCTTGTATCGTTTCAGGTGATCGTGATCGCATTTCATTATGAAAGAAAATGAAAATGTTAGCCTGAGAATTTTTTAGTTTGTGGAAAATACGTTTTGTTTTCTTTTTCAAATCAGTGATGTCAGCATCAAATTTGCCATGTCCAGGGGGAAGGCCTGCTTAACGTTATGATACTGTTGCATCATCGTATTAGGGCGTGGTGTTTTTCTTTTTGCTGTAAGGCTATTTATACCCAAAATAATTCGAGTTGCAGGACAACACGCTCGCGTGTTGAACAATGCCATGCGTTGGCCCTTTAGGGCAAGGCTCGTTAGAACCTTGTAACGCGGCAAGAGAGTGACAAATTCGTTGGGAACGAATTTGACCAGCCAACGGCTGGCCTCTGGTGAGAGACAGGATGTCTCTCATTTCATCCCGATGAGCTTACTCAGGTAAGTGATTCGGGTGAACGACAAATCGGCATACGCCGATTTGAACGCTGCTTGCAGCGGCCCGAAGGGCGAGGCCCATTGATGGGCCGAGTAACGCCGTCAACACACCTGCAACTTGAAGTATGAAGGGTATAGTGAGCAATGTGGAAGGGGGTTATGCCATGTAGGGAGTAAACCGGATTTACTGATGAAAACTCTTTTTTATGCTTAAAAAGCATATAAGTAATCTTTATGTTTTCTGCTATTAAAAAAGGGGGGGAGGCTGATTTTATTAGATATAGGGTAGTAATGGGTGGGTATGGCATAAAAATTGAAAATACAACCTCATAAAAAGGTGTTAAACAAATGAAAATATCTCTTGCCAGGAAAGTTTGGCTTCCACTTATCATTAGTTTGTTATGTCTGGCAGGGACGCTGCTTTATGGATCGATGAAAATTAAGCAAGATCAATTATCGCTGAGAGAAATGGAGTTAATGCATGTGACTCAGTTGGCGTTGGGGATTGTAAAAACCAATGCCGAGTTAGCCAGCAGCGGAACGATTTCGTTGGAAGAAGCACAGCGGCGTGCAATGAAGTCCATAAAAGATTTGCGTTATGGCGATTCAGGTTATTTCACCATACTTAACTCCGAACCCCGCGTCTTAATGCACCCGATTAATGAAAAGCTGATTGGTCAGGGGCCGGATGTGAAAGACGCTAACGGTACCTTTATTTATCGGGATATGGTGGCCGCGACAAAAAACAGCGAGGCGGGTTATACGGCTTACGCTTTCCCCCGTCCCGGTTCCACCGTTGCACAACCGAAAGCAGCCTATAATTTACGCTACGCCCCTTGGGATTGGATAATCACGACCGGGCTGTATATTGATGATATCAATGAGGCGTTTACCCATTCTTTATATAACAACGGCATGATTTTTATCTTAGTCAGCGTGTTACTTTCGCTGCTGGTTTACTGGATAAATCGCAGTATCTTGCGTGTACTGGGAGGTGAACCCTCTTATGCCGCTGAAGTCGTAGAGCGTATTGCCGCTGGCGATTTATCGCATTCAGTGACGACATTGCCAGGTGATAATATCAGCCTGCTGCATGAAATGGAGATGATGCGCAAACAGCTGATTACTGTTATCGAAGATATTCGTGCCGGTGCAGAGGTGATTGATGCCAGTAGTGGTGAGGTGATCGCCGGTAATAGCGACTTGTCCTCTTATACGGAACGGCAGGCTACCGCACTGGAGAAAACCTCGGCGAGCATGGAGGAAATTACCTCTACCGTTAAACAGAATGCTGATAATACGGAGCAGGCCCGTCACCTGGCGCATTCGGCACTGGGCATTGCCTCTCGCGGTGGTGAAGTGATGCGGGAAGTGAACGACACCATGGACGGCATTTCTGAAAGCTCAGATAAAATCGCTAATATTACCGAAGTGGTGAATAACATCGCATTCCAGACCAATATTCTTGCGCTGAATGCGGCGGTAGAGGCGGCGCGAGCCGGTGAGCAAGGGCGTGGTTTTGCTGTTGTGGCTGGTGAAGTACGAAGCCTGGCGTTACGCAGTGCGCAAGCGGCTGGAGAGATCAAAAGCCTGATAGAAGAGTCGGTTTCCCGCGTGAATAGTGGCTCGGCGAAGATAAAACTGGCCGACAGCAGCATCAAGGATGTCATCAGCGCGGTGCAGCATGTCGCGGATATTGTGTCAGAAATCGCGACGGCGACCAGCGAGCAGGGCAAAGGGATCAGCTATATCAATGAATCGATCGTCCAGATTGACTCTATCACTCAGCAGAATACCGCTCTGGCTCAACGGGCCGTCGCGGCGGCGAATGAACTGGAAATACAGGCTCAGCGGTTAAAAACCTCGGTCGCTTATTTTAATACCGATGGTGTGGATCATGGCCGGGGGGCGCTGACGATTGGCCGGGTGCCATCACGGTAACGTCAATCTACTCATAACACTGGCGGCCGGTAGACGGCCGCCTTTTTGTCCGCGTGTTCGCACTCACCGGGTTTGTTTGATTGGCACTCATTCTTGTCTTCCTGCGGTCTTTTCGGCCCTCTTTTGCCGTGTCATAGCGCAATCTCAATTACTTGTTTTACAAACCAAATCGTGATCACTACCATCGTTTTTAAACGAAACTGATGTTATATTGTCATTAAATGAAACGCTGTTTTAATTGTGGGTTATCACTCATCCCATCATAACCGTTATGAAGCGGTGGCAGAGGGCGACACTGGCCGTGGAGCCCTCTGCCGCCGTCTTCTTCCTGAACATCAATATCGCTATGGTCAGTCGTGTTTGGCTATGTCGGCAAACTGCGCTTTCAGTACACTGGCCAGATCAGCCGCAGCCAGTTCGAGGTCTAATCCTCGTTTGCCACCTGAGACAAAAATGGTGCCGAATTGCTGAGCACCCTCGTCGATTACTGTCGGCAACAATTTTTTCTGCCCCAGCGGGCTGATACCCCCGACCAGATAACCTGTCACCCGCTGGGCTATCTGTGGGTCTGCCATGTCGGCCTTTTTGGCCGCCAGCGCTTTGGCCACCTTTTTCAGATCCAACTGACTGGCGACTGGAGTCACCGCGACAGCCAGCTGTTTGGCATCGCCGTTGAGCGACACCAGCAGGGTTTTGTAAACCTGCTGTTTATCCAGCCCGAGTTTGCGGGCGGCTTCTTCACCAAAATTGGTTTCATCAGCATCGTGATGGTAGCTATGAAGCGTAAAGGTGATTTTTTGCTTCTCAAGCAGTTTGACTGCGGGTGTCATAATGTACTGTCCTTGCTTCAAAAGGTGGCCGCATGGGCCTGTAACAAGTCGGGCAGGTTATTTTCACCGTACAAATGCAGGGCGCCGACAGACACAACATAATTTCCCTGCGGCAGCGCGGCCAGTTGCTGTTGCCAGCGCTGATTGCGGTGATTCATCAAGCATTCCGTTATTTCGTTGCTGAATGTGGACGGCACATTGTCCGCCCAGGTTGGTTTGTGATTGAGCCACCAACTGACCATCGTTTGCAACAGGCGCGCGTTGGTATGCCAGTGGATAAGGGTGTCTTCCAAAAGAGGCAATCCACCCTGTGGTAATTGCAGCAACAAGTCGACCTGCTGCTGTTGGCCTTCCAGCTCGATGATGTTCACCCCTCTGTCGCGGGCGGCGTTAATCAACTGGTAATCGATGCCATAATCCGGTCGCAGGCCTAACATCATCGCCTGGCGAGCCTGTAGCACCAGTGCGGCCTGCCAGGCGGGAACCCTATCAATACTGTCGTAGCTGAACGACAGTTCCCGGCATATCTGTTGCAAGCGCTCAAGCGTGGCGGCGTCCAGACGTTCTGCTAACGGGGGCTCTGCGCCAATCGGGTCAAACGGTGAGTCACTGCCAGAGATATCCGCTTCCACGATGAGCGCGGTAGCCTGTTCAAGGCGGGCCAATAATTCGGCAGGTAAGGGGAACATATCCACCGTACCCATGTGAATACTGCCCACCAGATGGAACTGGCGTTGGTTAACGATCTCGACATCCAGCGCCGGGTAACGGTAACCCGCGGGCGCGAGAAGGCCGAGAAACGTCGCAATCTGGCGTATCAGCCGTTTCATATCGACATCTCCGGTAGTGGCGGTTTCGGGCGTAACCTTGCGAACAGATATCATGCCGTCGCAATGCAGACCTTTGGTGCCGTCAGGTTCCCTATGCTAAACGGTTCGCCCGGCAAGTTGTATCGCTAATTCGGCATGTCAGCTACGGTCGTGGTAAGAAAAAGCGGTATGAAAGCGGTGCGATGCGGCATATCGAGCGCGGTTCGATAGCACATCGCACCCAGAGAGGTGCCCCGATTCAGCTATGTCCGGTGGGCGCGTCCGGTGGGGTAAAGCGCAGCAGCCGGTTGGCGTTGCTCACCACGGTAATCGACGAGAGCGCCATCGCTGCACCAGCGACGACCGGGCTTAGCAAGGTGCCTGTTAAGGGGTAAAGCACACCGGCGGCAATGGGAATACCAAGCGTATTGTAGATAAACGCACCCAGCAGGTTCTGCTTCATGTTGCCCAGTGTCGCCCGGGAAAGCGCCAGCGCATCGGCAACACCGTGCAGACTATGGCGCATCAGCGTCATGGCAGCGGTTTCTACGGCGATATCGCTGCCACTGCCCATGGCGATGCCGACGTCGGCCTGTGCCAGTGCTGGTGCATCGTTGATACCATCACCAATCATCGCGACCCGTTTGCCTTGCGATTGCAACTGACGAATGGCGTCAACTTTTCCGTCCGGTAATACCCCGGCGATGACCTGATCAATACCCGCTTCACGGGCAATGGTCTGGGCTGTCGCCGCATTATCGCCCGTGAGCATCACCAACTGATAGCCCTGCCGATGTAACCGTTGCAGCGCACTCACGCTATCCTGACGCAGGGTGTCCTGCACGGAAAATAGCGCCACTATCTGGCCGTTAGCCGCCAGCAACACCGGGGTCATGCCGGTTGCAGACTGTTTCTCCAGCCAGTAACGCGGCGAGTTTTCACCGTCAGCCAGTGCGACCTGATGCTGTTCCAGCAACGCCGGGTTGCCGAGCAACAGTGACGTGTCGCCTGCCTGACCGCTAACGCCTAACCCCGGTAGGGTGCGAAATTGCGTCATGGTACTGAGCGGGATGCCATCAGCACGCTGAACTATTGCCTGTGCCAGTGGGTGATGAGCGCCTTGCTCCAGCGATGCCGCCCAGCTCAGTGCCTGAGATTCGCTGATATCACCGAATGTATGCAGGGCCACCACACGTGGCTTACCTTCTGTCAGGGTGCCGGTTTTATCGAATACCAGTACATCAAGCTGGCTGGCCTGCTGTAGTGCCTGCGCGTTTCGCACCAGTATGCCCAACTCGGCGGCTCGCCCGACGCCGGAGATTATCGACATCGGTGTTGCCAACCCCAATGCGCAAGGGCAGGCGATGATAAGCACGGTTGTCACGATCACCAGCGTGTACACGAGGTGGGGGGCCGGGCCGACAACATACCAGATAGCGCCGCTCAACAAGGCTATCACCACCACAACCGGTACGAAAACGGCGGAAATCCGGTCAGCCAACTGGCCTATAGCGGGTTTACTGCTCTGTGCCTGACGCACCAGATGAATAATACGGGCCAGCGTGGTCTGGTTGCCGATAGCGCCAGCGCGCAACGTTGCACTTCCATCCTGTACCTGTGTTCCCGCGTGTACTTTATCACCCGCCGATTTCTGTTGCGGCAATGGTTCGCCGGTGAGCATGGCTTCGTCAACCCACAACTCGCCTTGCTCCAGTTCACCATCTACCGGAATACGGTCGCCGGTGGTCAGGCGCAGCGTCATACCGGTTTGCACCTGCGAAAGCGGAATAATGCTGTCACCTTGTGCGGTGACCAAACGGGCGGTTGGCGGCGTCAAATCCAGCAATCGCTCCAGTGCCTGCGATGAGCGTTGACGGGCCCGTTGTTCCAGCGCGTGACCAAGATTGATCAAACCGATGATCATGGCGCTGGCTTCGTAGTAAAGATGACGCGCTTCCATTGGGAAGGCGGTCGGCCACAGGTTGACAGTAATGGAGTAAAGCCAGGCTGCGCCGGTACCGAGTGCGACCAGGGTATCCATGGTAGCGCCGCCGTTCATCAGGCTACGCCAGGCATTGCGATAGAAATGACCGCCAGCAGCGATCATGACCGCCAGCGTCAACACGCCAACCAGTAACCACCCAGTACGATTGTGGTCGGTGAGCATCATGTTATCGCCGATCATGCCCCAAACCATCAGTGGAATACCGAGTGCCAGGCCGAGAGCAGCCTGCCAGCGAAAACGCCGCACCGCCTGACGCGATGTGTGCTCTTGTCGGGCGCGTCGTTCGGCTTCATCAAGGATGATTTCCGCACCGTAGCCGGCGTTCTCTACCGCATCGATCAGCGCCTGGTGCGCTACGCTGCCGCTGACCAGCGCACTACGTTCGGCCAGATTGACGTGTGCCTGTGTTACGCCGGGAACACGTTGCAGCGCTGACTGCACCCGGCTAACGCAACTGGCACAGCTCATGCCGCTTAATAACAGCTGGACCGTATCGTCATCACTCGCGGCGAGATTATCGGCTGGCGTGACGCCAGCCGGTAGCGAGTGGGCCGTGCTCATGTCGACAACGGCGCTTGTATCGACAGCGTTGGTGTTTGCCGGAACAGAGGTAAGCGCCGCTGACAGCCTGTCCGGCGTGAAGGCGTGGGGTGTTGTCAGCGGCTCAGATTTTGGGTGGTGGATCTCCGCTGCCAGCGTGGCATGAAAACCGGCCTGCTCAACGGCGGCGACCAGCGTTTGCGGGTCTGCATCACCATAAACTGCCGCCTGTTGCAGGGTAATATCCGCTGCGTTGACACCCGGTACGGCTTCCAGCGCTTTACGGGTTGATGCCACGCAATGCTGGCAATTGAGGCCGGAGAGCTGCAAGGTGACATTCGGGATGGCAGGGCTTGCCTCATAACCGGCTTCTTCAATGGTGGTTATCAGTGTTTGGGGATCCGCATCACCGGTAACGTTGGCGTGTTTCAGTGATACATCAACCTGTTCCACATCCGGTCGGGACTCCAGGGCTTTCTTTACCCTGCCGACGCAGTGTTCACAGGATAAACCCTGCAATGAAAGGCGTATGGTTTGCGACATAATAATATTCCTCGGTGATCACAGCAGACTGTCAAAGGCATTGACCGCCGTCGTGATTTTGATTAGTTCTAAGCACTACCTGAAGCGTAAACCTTCCAGCAAGGGAAGGGTCAAGGGGGAATCATGAATATCAGTGATGTGGCGAAAAAAACCGGACTGACCAGCAAGACTATCCGTTTCTATGAAGAAAAGGGGCTGATGACGGCACCGCTGCGATGCGAAAATGGTTACCGCAGTTACGATCTTCACCATATCGAAGAGCTAACGCTGTTGCGTCAGGCGCGTCAGGTGGGGTTCACGCTGGAGGAATGCCGTGAATTGGTGACCTTGTTCAATGATCCGATGCGGCACAGTGCCGATGTGAAAGCCCGCACATTACAGAAAGTGCAGGATATCGAGCAGCAGATAGAAGAGCTTAAGTCGATGCGTCAGCGTTTACTGACGTTGGCAGAGTCCTGTCCCGGCGACAGTAGCGCAGAATGTCCGATCATTACCCAACTGGCAGGGTGCTGCCATACTGGCGCAGGTGGGCAAGGTAAGCACCCACAGCCTTAGAACCTATCCCATGATATTACGCACGCGGCTTGACCTGTAGCGTAATGCCTTCCACGGCGGTGATTTCCACTACGGTGCCAGCAGGCAGGTCTTGCTCTGCCTGGATGCGCCAACTGCTGTCGCCAATGTTAACGCGACCAAAGCCGTTAACCAGCGGTTCGCTCAACGTGGTATGCAGGCCAATTAACTGCTGGCCACGTTGATTGAGCATCGGAGACGGCTGTTTCTCAAGGCGGCGACGTAACCACTGCCACCACAATAACGCGGCAATGACTGTCAGTACGGCAAAGGCGATACATTGCCAGGCCCAATCCAGCGGCAATAGCCAGGCAAGAATGCCGGTAAGTAGGGCGGCGACACCGCTCCACAGCAGATAACCGGCAGCCCCCAGCATTTCAGCCGCCAGCAGCAACCCGCCGAGCGATAACCAGAACCAGTGGGCGTTTTCCAACACCTGCGCCATCATGACTATTTTCTCCGGTCTGCCTGACTCTCTTTGATAAGTTCACTGATGCCGCCAATGGCGCCCATCAGGTTACTGGCGTCTAGTGGCATCATAATGACTTTGCTGTTGTTGGCCGACCCGATGGTTTGCAGTGCAGCGGTATATTTCTGCGCCACAAAGTAATTGATTGCCTGGATGTTGCCTGCGGCAATGGCTTCAGACACCATTTGGGTGGCGCGGGCTTCCGCTTCTGCTGCACGTTCGCGCGCTTCGGCTTCGAGGAAGGCGGATTGACGCTCCCCCTCGGCTTTGAGAATTTGCGCCTGTTTTTCCCCTTCGGCTTTCAGTATCGCCGCCTGTCGCACCCCTTCCGCTTCCAGAATCTCGGCGCGTTTGGTTCGCTCCGCTTTCATCTGAGCATTCATCGAGGCAATCAACTCGGCTGGCGGGCGCACGTCACGAATTTCGATGCGGGTGACTTTGATACCCCAGGGATTGGTGGCTTCGTCAACGATGTGCAACAACCGGGTGTTGATACTGTCGCGCTGCGATAGCATTTCATCGAGCTCCATCGAACCGAGCACAGTACGAATGTTAGTCATGGTCAGGTTGATGATGGCCAGTTCCAGATTGCTGACTTCATACGCGGCACGGGCAGCATCCACCACCTGAATAAAGCAGACGGCGTCGATGGTAACGTTGGCGTTATCCTTGGAGATAATTTCCTGCGACGGGATGTCCAGCACCTGCTCCATCATATTAATTTTGCGGCCGATTCTGTCCATAAACGGCACCATCAGGTTCAGGCCGGGCATCAGCGTGCGGGTATAGCGGCCAAAGCGCTCCACTGTCCACTGATAGCCTTGAGGTACGATTTTGATACCAGACCAGACAATCACCAGCGCAACGACGATCAGAACCGGGATAAATGTCAGCATGTGCTCTGTTCTCCGTGGGTTTCTCCTGTGGAAAGTGTAACGCAGGATAGCCTAACTGGCGTAGTAAAGTTACGGGTGAACAAGGGATTATGCGAGCCTGCCTGTAAAGCAGGCTGCAAGAGCACAGCACCGATTACATATCCAGTTCGATGTCATCTACTGGCATACAACAGCAGGGCAGAATTTCGTCTCGTTGCAGGCAGGCAAGCGGTGTTTCCCGGTAGGCGACCTTACCTTTGATGAGGCGCAGGCGGCAGGAGCCGCAATAACCGGAACGGCACTGATACTCGACCGGCACCCGTTGGGATTCAAGCGCTTCCAACAAGGTGGTGTGTTCGTCAGAGCAAAGTAACTGCGCCCCTGACAGGCGCAGTGTAATGGTGGGAGCTGTCATCGTGATTACAGTTGGAAGCCGCTAAGATCGTCAGTGTTGATTTCTGAGTCAATCTGGCCGACCAAATAGGAGCTGACTTCCACTTCCTGCGGTGCCACCTGCACGTTATCCGATACCAGCCAGGCATTGATCCATGGAATGGGGTTGGTACGGGTTTCAAACGGCAACGGTAGCCCTACCGCCTGCATGCGGATGTTGGTGATGTATTCAACATACTGGCACAGGATGTCTTTGTTCAGACCGATCATCGAGCCGTCGCGGAACAGGTATTCCGCCCACTCTTTTTCCTGTTGTGCCGCCAGCACGAACAGATCGTAGCATTGCTGCTGGCACTCTTCCGCGACCTTGGCCATTTCCGGGTCGTCCTGGCCTGCGCGCATCAGGTTGAGCATGTGCTGGGTGCCAGTGAGGTGCAACGCTTCATCACGGGCGATCAGTTTGATGATTTTGGCGTTGCCTTCCATCAGTTCGCGCTCGGCGAAAGCGAAAGAGCAGGCGAAACTGACGTAGAAGCGAATGGCTTCCAGCGCGTTAACGCTCATCAGGCACAGGTAGAGTTTTTTCTTCAACTCGTAGAGGTTGATGGTCACAGTCTTGCCGTTGACCTGATGGGTACCTTCCCCCAGCAGATGGTAGTAGCTGGTCAGTTCAATCAGCTCATCATAAAAACCGGAGATGTCTTTGGCCCGTTTGAGGATTTCCTCATTGGTGACGATGTCATCGAACACTACCGACGGATCGTTGACGATATTACGAATAATGTGGGTATAGGAACGGGAGTGAATCGTTTCCGAGAAAGCCCAGGTTTCCACCCAGGTTTCCAGTTCCGGGATGGAAATGAGCGGCAGCAGGGCGACGTTAGGGCTACGACCCTGAATGGAATCCAGCAAGGTCTGGTATTTCAGGTTGCTGATGAAAATGTGTTTCTCGTGTTCCGGCAAGCCCTGATAGTCGATACGGTCGCGGGAAACGTCCACTTCTTCCGGACGCCAGAAGAAGGACAGCTGTTTTTCGATCAGCTTTTCGAAAATGTCATATTTCTGCTGATCGTAGCGCGCCACGTTAACCGGCTGGCCGAAAAACATCGGCTCCAGCAACTGATCGTTTTTATTCTGTGAAAAAGTGGTATAAGCCATGGTCTCTCCAAACAAGCCAACAGCGCGGCCCGAGGGCGGCGCTGTTAAACCTCTGTAACCCGAGCGGGCTATGTCGCCGCTACCTTGTCAGACTAACCGCGACGAGATGAGGACATCGTCATTTCAGGGGAGCCGCCTGCGCAGCTCCCCCTGCGCCGTGCTTAGATTTTACACGCGCCGCTTTCGCAGCCGTCATCCTGCGGTGCAGAGTCCAGCAGGTCGTCCTGCGCATCTTCGGCACCGTCGCGGGTGTTTTGATAGTAGAGGGTTTTCAACCCGAATTTATACGCCGTGAGCAGATCTTTGAGTAACTGCGTCATCGGCACTTTGCCTGACGGGAAACGCGCCGGGTCATAGTTGGTGTTGGCTGAAATCGCCTGATCGACGAATTTCTGCATCAGACCGACCAATTGCAGGTAACCATCGTTAGACGGCATATCCCACAGCAGCTCGTAGGCGTCTTTCAGCGTTTCGTATTCCGGCACTACCTGACGCAGGATACCGTCTTTGGATGCCTTGACGCTGATATGACCGCGCGGAGGCTCGATACCGTTGGTGGCATTGGATATCTGCGACGACGTTTCCGACGGCATCAGTGCCGACAACGTAGAGTTACGCAGACCATAGGTCTGGATATCCTTACGCAGTGTTTCCCAGTCATAGTGCAGTGGTTCACTGCAAATATTGTCCAGATCACGCTTGTAGCTGTCGATTGGCAAAATACCCTGCGAATAGGTGGTTTCGTTGAACCACGGGCAGGCACCCTGTTCGCGAGCCAGCTGATTCGAGGCTTTCAGCAGATAGTACTGAATAGCTTCGAAGGTGCGGTGCGTCAGGTTATTGGCGCTACCGTCGGAGTAACGCACACCGTGCTTCGCCAGATAATAGGCGAAGTTGATAACACCAATGCCCAGCGTACGGCGGCCCATCGCGCCGCGTTTCGCAGCCGGAATCGGGTAGTCCTGATAGTCGAGCAGGGCATCCAGCGCGCGTACTGCTAATATCGCCAGCTCTTCCAGTTCATGCAGCGAACTGATGGCGCCCAGGTTAAAGGCCGACAGGGTGCACAGTGCGATTTCGCCGTTTTCATCGTTGACGTCTTCCAGCGGTTTGGTCGGCAACGCGATTTCCAGACACAGGTTGGACTGGCGTACCGGTGCAACCTGCGGATCAAACGGGCTGTGCGTGTTGCAGTGGTCGACGTTCTGAATATAAATTCGACCTGTGGAGGCACG
Organism: Dickeya oryzae; assembly: GCF_020406815.2. Classification (NCBI taxonomy): domain Bacteria; kingdom Pseudomonadati; phylum Pseudomonadota; class Gammaproteobacteria; order Enterobacterales; family Pectobacteriaceae; genus Dickeya; species Dickeya oryzae. The sequence goes on along the minus strand of NZ_CP162670.1, from coordinate 3,419,534 downwards.
CTCCTGCATCATCAGCGAGAACAGTTCGGCGGCTTTGAGCTGTTTTTTGCGAATGCTGTCGTCCTGCTCGTATTTCACGTACAGGCGTTCAAATTCATCCTGATTGTTGAAGAAGGCGTCGTACAGTCCCGGGACATCGGACGGGCTAAACAGCGTAATGTCTTCGCCTTTCACCAGACGCTGGTACATCAGCTTGTTGAGCTGTACACCGTAATCAAGGTGACGCACGCGGTTGCCTTCCACGCCACGGTTGTTTTTCAACACCAGCAGGCTTTCCACTTCCAGATGCCACAGCGGGTAGAACAGTGTGGCAGCGCCGCCACGTACCCCGCCCTGAGAGCAGGATTTCACCGCGGTCTGGAAGTGCTTATAGAATGGGATACAGCCAGTGTGGAAGGCTTCGCCACCACGGATCGGGCTGCCCAGTGCACGAATACGGCCTGCGTTGATGCCGATACCGGCGCGCTGGGACACGTATTTCACGATAGCGCTGGATGTCGCATTGATGGAATCCAGGCTGTCACCGCATTCGATCAGCACGCAAGAGCTGAACTGGCGGGTTGGCGTACGCACGCCGGACATAATCGGCGTTGGCAGCGAGATTTTGAACGTCGATACGGCGTCATAGAAACGCTTGACGTAGTCCAGCCGGGTTTCACGCGGGTAGCTGGAAAACAGGCAAGCGGCGACCAGAATGTACAGGAACTGGGCGCTTTCGTAGATGTCACCGGTCACGCGGTTTTGGACCAGATATTTCCCTTCCAGCTGTTTTACAGCTGCATAGGAGAAATTCATGTCACGCCAGTGATCGATGAAAGCGTCCATGTGAGCGAATTCTTCTTCCGTGTAATCTTCCAGCAAATGGCGATCGTACTTACCCATCTCGACCATTTTTACCACGTGATCATACAACTTCGGTGGCTCGAACTGACCGTAGGCTTTTTTGCGAAGATGAAAGATAGCCAGACGAGCAGCCAGATACTGATAGTCGGGGCTTTCGCGAGAGATCAGGTCAGCCGCAGCCTTGATGATCGTCTCGTGGATATCGGCAGTTTTGATGCCGTCGTAGAATTGGATGTGGGAACGCAGTTCTACCTGAGAAACAGAGACATTGTGTAACCCTTCTGCTGCCCAGGTGATTACCCGGTGGATTTTGTCCAGATTGATGCGTTCTTTACTGCCATCGCGTTTGGTAACAAGCAGACTCTGGTTCATGTGGCGTAGCACCTGTTTTTTGACACGAGTTTTGTTTTTATCGGCCCCCCCCGCAGCTTCATTTACAAAAAACGCAAACAAAAAAATAGTGTTTTCTGTCAGAAGTAAACACTATATATAGGGGGTGGGCCAGCTTTTGATAACAAGATAATGTGAAAAGTGGCGTATTGCAAGTGAGCAAAATGGGGCTCTCTTGTGGATAACATAGGGAATAAATGTTACAAGCGCGCTAAATCCCAGCCACTGTGCGGCTTCCTTATTTTGTCAACCGCAGGGGATAAAAAATAAAAAAATTGATCAACCGCCGGTTTCTTGTCCTGTTGCCGCACTCGCGTTATGGCTAAAACCGTGTTTCAGACAAGTTGTTAGGAATAATCTGAGTTTGATCTGTTGCCCAATTGTTGATAGGGCGCAATTTATGTCGGGAAACTTATTCTCCATTGATAAAAAAGCCGGTGGAGTGACCACCGGCTTGCGTCATGAAAGCGATATACCGTTAATAAAAACATATACCATTAACAAGGACATATACCGCTAACGGTTACGCCTGACTGCTCTGTGTGATCAGTCTGCGTGCGCGGTATGAATCATATAATTGACGTCGACATTCGCGCCAAGCCGGAAACGGTCTAGTAACGGGTTATAGTGCAACCCGGTCATGTGACGTTCCTGTAGCGGCGTCTGGTCTACCCAGGTCAGCAGTTCTGCCGGACGGATGAATTTTTTGATGTCATGTGTGCCGCGCGGCACCATGTTGGTCAGGTATTCGGCGCCGACAATCAGCATCAGCCAGGCTTTGGCGTTGCGGTTGATGGTAGAAAAAAAGACGTGACCGCCGGGTTTCACCAGTCTGGCGCAAGCCAGCACCACGGATCGTGGGTCCGGCACATGTTCGAGCATCTCCATACAGGTGACGACGTCATAAGCACCGGTATGGGCGTCGGCGTGCGCTTCCACCGTTTCTTGCACGTAACTGACCTCAATGCCGCTTTCCAGCGCGTGCAGCCGGGCGACCTGCAAGGGGTCTGCCCCCATATCCAGGCCGGTCACACGGGCACCTTCTCGTGCCATGCTTTCGGCCAGAATACCGCCGCCACAGCCCACATCCAGTACCTGTTTGCCGAAAATGCCGTCGGCACGTTCGATGATGTAGTTCAGGCGCAGCGGGTTAATACGGTGCAGCGGTTTAAATTCCCCTTCCAGATCCCACCAGCGCGAGGCGACAGCCTCAAATTTGGCGATTTCATCAAGGTCAACATTCGGTGTTGTGGCCGAGGATTTCAGAACATCGGCTTCTGCGGGGTTCGTGGTGTCTGTATTCATGGTGCGTGATCACCTTTCATCAATATTGACTGGGGCCGAGTATAACGAGCGAAAGGCGCGGGGTGTAGTCGCTCGCACAGGTTTGATAACTCGCGGCGTCTTGTGATGAGGGTAACACCGCGGCAATGAAATGCGTTGCATCTGGTAAAGAAGCGCCAGCAAACCGGCGCGAAGTTTCCCCTGAAACCCCGGTTTATGATATCATTTTCCACCTTTTAAAATCGGGTAGATGTGAATAGAGGGATAGCGGCTCCATGAGCGACCTAGCCAGAGAAATTACACCGGTCAACATCGAGGAAGAGCTGAAAAGTTCATATCTGGATTACGCCATGTCCGTCATCGTCGGGCGTGCGTTACCGGACGTTCGCGATGGTCTTAAGCCGGTACACCGCCGCGTGCTGTACGCGATGAGTGTGCTGGGTAACGACTGGAACAAGCCTTATAAAAAATCGGCCCGTGTGGTCGGGGACGTTATCGGTAAATATCACCCACATGGTGATAGCGCGGTTTACGACACCATTGTGCGTATGGCCCAGCCGTTCTCGTTACGCTACATGCTGGTAGACGGGCAGGGTAACTTCGGTTCCATCGACGGCGACTCCGCCGCGGCGATGCGTTATACCGAAGTGCGCATGTCGAAGATTGCCCACGAACTGCTTTCCGATCTGGACAAAGAAACCGTGGATTTTGTGCCCAACTATGACGGCACAGAACAGATCCCGGACGTGATGCCCACTCGTATCCCCAACCTGCTGGTTAACGGCTCTTCCGGGATTGCGGTGGGGATGGCGACCAACATTCCGCCCCATAACCTGTCTGAAGTGATTAACGGCTGCCTGGCCTATATCGATGATGAGAACATTAGCGTTGAAGGGCTGATGGCTCACATCCCAGGGCCGGACTTCCCGACTGCCGCTATCATCAACGGCAAACGCGGTATTGAAGAAGCCTACCGTACTGGCCGTGGCAAGGTGTATATCCGCGCGCGCGCCGAAGTCGAAGCGGATGCCAAGACCGGTCGCGAAACCATCATCGTGCATGAAATCCCTTATCAGGTGAACAAAGCACGTTTGATTGAAAAGATAGCCGAACTGGTAAAAGACAAGCGCATCGACGGTATCAGCGCGTTGCGTGATGAGTCCGACAAGGACGGCATGCGTATCGTCATTGAGATCAAACGTGATGCCGTGGGCGAGGTGGTGCTCAACCACCTGTATTCCCAGACCCAGATGCAGGTGTCGTTCGGCATCAACATGGTGGCGTTGCATCAGGGACAGCCGAAGCTGATGACCCTGAAGGACATTCTGGCGGCGTTTGTTCGTCACCGCCGTGAAGTGGTGACGCGCCGTACCATTTTCGAGCTGCGCAAAGCGCGTGAACGCGCCCACATCCTGGAAGGTCTGGCGATTGCGCTGGTTAATATCGACCCCATTATCGAACTGATTCGTCATGCCTCGACCCCGGCTGATGCAAAAACTGCGTTGGTGGCTCAGGCGTGGGAACTGGGCAGCGTGGCCGCGATGCTGGAACGTGCCGGTGATGACGCCGCGCGTCCGGAATGGCTGGAGCCGGAATTCGGTATCCATGACGGCAAATATCACCTGACCGAACAGCAGGCTCAGGCGATTCTGGATCTGCGTTTGCAGAAACTGACCGGTCTGGAACATGAAAAACTGCTGGATGAATACAAAGAGCTGCTGACGCAAATAGCCGAGTTGCTGTTTATCCTGCGTAGCCCTGAGCGCCTGATGGAAGTTATCCGTGAGGAGTTGGTGGCGATTCGCGAGCAGTATAATGATGCGCGCCGCACCGAGATCACCCACAACAGCGCTGACATCAACATTGAAGACCTGATCTCCCAAGAGAACGTGGTGGTGACCTTGTCGCATCAGGGTTACGTCAAGTATCAGCCGTTGACGGATTATGAAGCCCAGCGTCGTGGTGGTAAGGGTAAATCTGCCGCTCGCATCAAAGAAGAGGACTTTATTGACCGTCTGTTGGTGGCGAATACTCACGATACTATCCTGTGTTTCTCCAGCCGTGGTCGCCTCTATTGGCTGAAGGTCTATCAGTTGCCGGAAGCCAGCCGCGGTGCGCGTGGTCGTCCGATTATTAACCTGTTGCCGTTGGAACAGGATGAACGTATTACCGCCATTCTGCCGGTACGTGAGTACGAAGAAGGGATGAATGTGTTCATGGCGACGGCCAGCGGTACGGTCAAGAAGACCGCACTGACTGAGTTCAGTCGTCCGCGTAGCGCGGGTATTATCGCGGTCAATCTGAATGACGGTGATGAGCTGATTGGCGTCGATCTGACCGACGGCAGCAACGAAGTGATGTTGTTCTCCGCCGAAGGCAAGGTGGTACGTTTCTCTGAGTCCGCAGTGCGCACGATGGGACGTACCGCGACCGGGGTGCGAGGCATCAATCTGCAGGATGACGATCGCGTCGTGTCGCTGATTGTTCCACGCGGTGAAGGCGATATTCTGACCGTGACGCAGAACGGCTTCGGTAAGCGTACCGCCGTGACCGAGTACCCGGTGAAATCGCGCGCTACTAAGGGCGTTATTTCCATCAAGGTCAGCGAGCGTAACGGTAAAGTGGTCGGTGCGGTGCAGGTTGATACCGCCGATCAGATCATGATGATCACCGATGCTGGTACGCTGGTGCGCACCCGCGTATCCGAGGTCAGCATTGTTGGCCGTAATACTCAGGGGGTCACCTTGATCCGTACCGCTGAGGAAGAACGCGTGGTCGGTCTGCAGCGTGTGGCTGAGCCGGTGGAAGACGATGAACTCGATAGCGTAGTGCCGGTTGACGGTGAACTACCGCAAGAGGATATCGACGAGCCGGACAGCGATGATGATATCCCCGCAGACGATGAGTAATGCTTTGTCGTGCAGGTAAATAGTCCTGCAGGTAAATTGTCCTGCCGGTAACCCCGCAAGAGCCAGCGCCTGATGCGCTGGCTTTTTTTATGCAGGATCGGTACTGTATCGGCTGGTTCTGACCGTGTTTTCCCGTGCTGACAACCTCTACGGTATCCCTTTGAAAGTTATCGCTTCTTTTCAGACTACCCTCAAAGTCTCCCGGTATATGTTCCGGGTGCTGGCGACCACGCTGTGGATTCTTGGCGCACTGATTTCAGTTTTTTACGTGAACAAAGAACTGAATCAACGGGAATCGCACCTGCGCCAGATTTTCTCACTCAATTTTGAACAGTCGCTGGGGTATATCCGCCATACCACGGATGTGGCACGTGAATTGCGGTATATCGCCGCCAACCGCTTTAGTACCCCGACGTTATCCCGTGAGCGTCTGTCAGCGGCCAAAAAGACGCCGTTTTCTCTTTACCCGTTATCACCCACGTTTAACTGCGCCGAGCAGTATGCAAAGAATCCCGCTCAGTTGCAGTCACTGAGCGGTTTCTTTGATCAATGGCATGATGACTTTTCGTCGGTTTATGACCTTAACCGTATCTTTTTTGTTGATGGCAGCCAGCAATGTCTCGTTGATTTTAGTATCCGCAATCAATCGCTGGATAGCGATAGCCTGTTGAAAAGTGTGCAGGAGCGGTTACAGAACCAGAAGTCCAACCTGACCGGTAATCGCCGCGAAGAGAGCCTGTTTTGGGTGACGCCAGGGCCGACGCCGGAAGTGGGGTATCTGTACGCGCTGACGCCAGTGTATGTCGATAATCATCTGGTCACCATGATGGGGATCGAGCAGACCATCAGGCTGGATGATTTCATGCTCAATGGCGACCTGCCGTTTAGCGTCAGATTGTTAGACCAGAATGACCGCGTCTTATTGCAACTGACCAATAACCAGTCTGGCAGTAATATTCCTGGCCACTATCCCGACTCGAACAATTACTTTGGCTATAGCGAAGGGTATAGCGCACTGTTGATGAAAAAGGCGTTACCGCCGACATCAATGGCGGTGGTGTATTCACTGCCGTTGGAAGTGTTGCTGATGTCGCTCAATACGCTGATGATCAATATTGCGTTGTTGAACCTGATCTCGGCTATTTGCTTGTTTTTATTGACGCGTCTTTTTGAACGTAAGATCTTTTTGCCAGCAGAGCGTAACGCGTCCCAACTGGAAGAAAATGAGCAATTTAACCGTAAAATCGTGGCCTCGGCACCCGTCGGGATTTGTATTTTAAGGATTAGCGACGGCACCAATATCCTCAGTAATGAGCTGGCGCACAATTATCTCAGTCTCCTGACGTATGAGGACCGGGTACGCATTATTCGTATCATTTGCGAGCAGCAGTCCAAATCGCTGGATGTGGTGACCGGGCGCAATCACCATTTGCAAATCAGTTTCGTACACTCACGCTATCGCAACGAGAATGTGGCCATTTGTGTCTTGCTTGACGTCAGCGCCCGGGTGCGAATGGAAGAGTCATTGCAGGAGATGGCGAATGCCGCCGAGCAGGCCAGCCAGTCCAAATCCATGTTTTTGGCGACAGTCAGCCATGAACTACGCACGCCGTTGTATGGGATTATCGGTAACCTGGACTTGCTGCAGACTAAATCGCTGCCCTCGGATGCCAACCGGCTGGTGGAGGCAATGCAAAACTCTTCATCGCTACTGCTGAAGATCATCAGCGATATCCTTGATTTCTCAAAGATTGAATCGGAACAGTTGAAGATTGAGCCCAGCGAGTTTGCACCGCGTGAGATGATCAATCACATCGTGAGTAACTATCTGCCGCTGGTGGTGAAAAAGCGCCTTGAATTGTATTGCTATATCGCCCCTGACGTTCCGTTACGATTAATGGGGGATGCGGTGCGGCTACAACAGGTGTTGAGTAATCTGCTCAGTAATGCCATCAAGTTCACCGATACCGGTTGTATCGTGTTTCAGGTGGTGTGCAGCGATGAAGGGTATCTGGTGTTTAAAGTACGGGATACCGGGATGGGAATCGATACCCGTGCGGTGATGAAGTTGTTTGACCCGTTCTTCCAGGCTGGAACCGGTGTGCAGCGCCATTTTCAGGGAACCGGGTTGGGGCTGGCGATTTGTGAAAAACTGGTCAGCCTGATGGATGGCGACATTACGATTGAATCCGAACCGGGGCTGGGCAGCGAATTCGGCATTCGTATTCCGCTTTACCGTGCGAGCTATCCGCAGACCGTCGAATTACCGGATGTGCAGGGAAAAACCTGCTGGCTACAGATTCGTAATGCGTTGATGGAGCGCTATCTGCTGGAGTTACTCCAGTCCTGCGCTCTGGACGTTCAGCGCTACGAAGAGGGGCTCACGGTAAACCACGATGACATCATGATAGTAGACAATCCACCAGCGGTTGAATCGAATGCGCACGCCTGTGTCGAAATCAGTGGAACGCATGCTGGCTCTGCTCAGGAGATCCGGTCTGGGTACTGGCTCTACAGTACCGCCGTATTACATGAACTGCCGACGCTGTTGCAGCGTATTTATCGGGGCGAAGAAGCGCTGTCGACGGCAACGACTTCCCTGTCGACGGTCAGTTACAGTCGTACTGAAAATGGCGATATTCGCCTGCTGGTGGTGGATGATCATCCGATTAACCGTCGTTTGCTGGCTGACCAGCTCGGTTCGCTCGGGTATCAGGTGATTACGGCCAATGACGGGTTGGATGCGTTGGATGTGCTGGCGAAAAACCCGGTAGACATCGTTCTTACTGATGTCAACATGCCGAATATGGACGGCTACCGTTTCACCCAGCGGTTGCGTGAAATGGGGCAGACACTGCCGGTGATTGGTGTAACGGCTAACGCGTTAGCCGAAGAGCGGCAACGCTGTCTGCAGGCCGGGATGGATAATTGCCTGTCTAAACCGGTGACGCTGGATACATTGCAACAGTCACTGTCGTATTACAGTAATCTGGTCAGGCAGGGGAATACGGTATAACTGTCACGCGGTCTTTGACGATCCCGTCACAAAGTCACAAGGAAAGAAGGGGTCGGCAAACAAGCCTGTTTGCCGACAAGATGATTACTCTTTGTCAGACGGCGATACGCCGACGGAGGAGAGGTAGTTTAACAACGCAATATCGTTGTCCACGCCCAGTTTGGTCATGGCCGATTTCTTCTGGCTGCTGATAGTCTTAATGCTGCGGTTGAGCTTTCTGGCGATTTCAGTCACCAGGAAGCCTTCGGCAAACAGACGCAACACTTCACTTTCTTTCGGCGACAGGCGTTTATCGCCATAGCCGCTGGCGCTGATTTTTTCCAGCACCTTGCTGACGCTTTCCGGCGTGAATTTTTTGCCTTTCTGTAACGCGGCCAGTGCCTTGGGCAGGTCAGTCGGTGCCCCTTGCTTCAACACTATCCCTTCAATGTCTAATTCCAAAACGGCACTGAGAATAGCCGGGTTGTTGTTCATGGTCAGTACGATGATGGACAGATGAGGAAAGTGGCGCTTGATATATTTAATTAAGGTAATGCCATCACCGTACTTATCGCCAGGCATGGATAAATCGGTGATCAGGACGCTTGCGTCCAGTTTGGGAAGATTATTAATCAGGGCTGTCGAGTCTTCGAATTCACCCACGACGTTAATCCATTCGATTTGCTCCAGCGATTTTTTAATGCCGAACAAAACAATAGGATGGTCGTCTGCGATAATTACGTTTAGATTGCTCATTGTTTTTTACTCGTATTGTTGGCCACCAGGCTGCAACAGTGCTGTGACAAAACTGTTTATCTGCTGAAGATGGTCTTCTATCTGCGCACGATCCTGGGTGGTAATAAGCTTTTCCAGCGCTTCACATAACTGCTTGCCGGGATGAAGATTCAACATGGCAAAGACACCCTTCAGGCGGTGTGCGGTTTGCGCGAGTGACAAAAAATCGCCATTTTGGGCTTCAGTATATAGTCTCTTTATGTCCTCCGGTACTGTATCAACAAACAAGGAATAGTAGTCACTGTTGTGTAACTGACGGACATAGAAGCCGATATCATCCTGTTCTTCAGACAGGCCATCATCGTTGCCTGTCTCCAGTTGCTGTTCGATCAGTTTCAGCAGACCATCCTGCAGCAGTTGGCTGACGTTGTAGTTGGTACGCAGACGGCGGTGTCCCAGCGGTATCAACTGCGTATCGTCACTGGTGACCAGTAACGTATCGCTGTTCACCCGGTTGGGGTCATCGGTAATCGTGATATCTGCATCCTGATTCACCAGCCGCTCGTCATAAACCACGACATCTGCGCCCCAATTGCCTGCCATACGGCTCACAATGGTACGCACTTCGTCCGAGGTGATATTCAGAAGCAGTGTGATATCGTCCAATAATTTCTCATCTTCCTGCGCAGGCAATGGTTCCGGCTGCATTTTCAATGTCAGTACATACTGGGTGCCAAGCCCTGGCCGACTATTGATTTGCAGTTGACCGCCCAGTTTGTTGCACAGTTGATTGCATAAAAATAGGGTTAATCCGGAATTGTGGCGGAAGCGATCAGAAAGTGGGGTTGTGGCGAACGGATGCACCAGATTATCTCGCTCCATGCCGGAGATATCCGTGCCGGTGTCGCTGATTCGGATCAGCAACTGATCAGCCGCATGGGTTGACAGCTCGCACGATAGGGTAATTTTGCCGTAATCGGTATTGGTGATGGAGTAATCCAACAATAACGACAGGGTTTTCTTCAGCAATTCGCTGTCGCCCAGATAGGTCTGGCGTGGATCCAGTTTGTAGTGATTGAACAGCTTCAGACCTTTTTGCTGGATACGCGGCAGCAGTTCCAGAATCAAATCGTCGAATAACGTCAGCGGTGAAAACGAACCATGCACCATGTGCCATTCTGCGGTTTCCAGCCGTGCCTGCAGGGCGATGTTTTCCATCAGGCGGATAGCACTGCTGGTTTCGGCTATCAGTGTCTGGAGCGCTTTCTGCTGTTCCGACGGCGTGTCGATGTGACGTAATGCCAGCGCCAATTGGTGTACGGCGGACAACGGTTGTCGGAACTCCTGACTCAGGTTGCGGAACAGGCGTTTTCGAACCGACACATTCTTGTCGAACTCCCGCTGTGCCAACTGCAGCTTTTTGGTAATCAGTATTTCCTGATCCTGTTCGCGTAACAGGAACAGGCACAGTGAAGGCGTGTGCTGGCTGTGAAAAACGCGGACTTCGTACATTTCATTATCCACGGTAGCCTGGATGACCCCCTGATGTTCTTCTGCCAGCGTGGATATTTTCTTCAGGCTAAGGTGAGGATACAGCCTTTCGGCCAGTGCGTTTGCCACCATCACTTTATTGTTGCTGAAATCGTAAAACAGTACGCCTATCGGGATACGGCTGACAATTTCACTGTACATCCGCTGCTGTTCTTGCAGGTGATGTGACAGGTCATCTTTGGGGCGGGCATAGTAGCGTCGTAACGCATAAAACCACGCCAGTGAGATAAACAGTAACGCCAGATTGATCGCAATCAGCCAGATATTATTGCGTAGCATATCCGCCACCAGTCGGCTCAACGGAATGGCATACACCAGCTTAATCGGCGCGTTCATTAACTGGGCGGAGATTTCCAGCAGAGAACCCTGGCGACGAATGTCGGTAGGAATGTCGGTATCAGCGCTGGCGTCGGCGTTGACCGGTGGTGTCTGCTGGCGAAGGATGAAGCTGTCTTGAGATAGCGCGTGCGGAATTAAATCATTGATTGATAAATCAAATGCAATGACAGTCGCCAGATGTCCGGGCTGATTGAAGGTAGTACGCAGCGTAAAATAGTAATCGTTGTAAAAACGCAGCTTACGCAAAGGGGAAAAGCTTTCACGTTCATCCAGCGTATTCGCCTGCTGTAGCATCTCGGCTTTGCGTGACTCCACCATTGATGACAAATAACTACCACGGAATTGTGACGAGATATCTTTCAGCGGCTGGGTGGATATCATCGTCAGGCTATTGTCCTGCCCGTTGAGGTAGTACATCGAGTAGATATTCGTCTTCGCGCCCCATAATACATCCAGATATTGCGACATCCGTTGCATGGTGCCGAGGGTGCTCTTGTCATAGGGGCCGAATACCAATGCGTCGGTTTTATGACCACTTTTCTCGACATAAAACACGTTCGGCATCAGCGTAATCAGATTGACGTTAGGAGGAGTCGGCGCGCTGGCGTCATTGATGAGGTTTTTGTAAATCTGGTCGGTAAAAAAGCGATAGGCGTCAATACGCTTTTGCATGCCTTCCGCAATGTCTGTCAGGGTAGATTTTTTCTCCGTCATCCAGCTAGTAACATAGTTATAGCTATAGGTGCCGGTCATCAGCAGCAACAACAGGATAAACAGCAGAAAAAAACGCACGATAACCGCAGGCATGACATCAGGCTCCTGATGAACAGACAAAAAGAGAAGGGCTGACGCTATCTGTCAGTCGTGGCAGGACGAGGCCTGGTGCTGGCAGCTTCTGCGCTGCGAATGCTTTTCTGGCGATAAAACGACCGGTAATAAAACTGGCTGCCGGTATGGCGATGCGTGCCGCGTTATCACCCAATCGCGGCAACTGAGTACGCGCGAAAGCACCTAAAAGGGAACCTAACATTGTATCCATTGCTAAATAACTATCGTCGCTGAACCTGACAGAAGGGTATTTTTACCACAATTGTGGCGTTTTATCGAAAGGGGAAGTGTTACGACCACAGAGAGAGTATGGCGACGGATGTGTCGCTCAGCAGAAAATATGCCACGAATTCTACACTGCATGTATATACCCTTCATACTTCAAGTTGCAGGTGCGTTGGCTGCCCTCACTCACCCCAGTCACTTACTTGTGTAAGCTCCTGGGGATTCGCTCGATTGCCGCCTTCCCGCAACTCGAATTATTTTGGGTACAGATAAAAAATGCCGGGAAAAACCCGGCAAGGAGAAGGTAATTTATGATAAAACGGAGTGGAATTTGATGATAGCAACGAAATTCTAGAGCCGTCAGTAATAAGAAATTTGTCACTTAATGCTAACTGCACCGGATTGTTTTTCATTTTGTGCGGTAGTGATTTATACCATACGTTTTTAAGCGATAAGGCGCTTAGTGCTGCTTGCGGTATTCACGCGAGCCGCTACAGGTAAAATAAATACTCCCCATTTTTATATGCCAGACGAACGATCAGCGCTTTTATCGATTGATTTATCGCAGGAATAAATAGAAAAAAGGCATATACCCCAAATAATTCGAGTTGCAGGAAGGCGGCAAGTGAGTGAATCCCGATGAGCTTACTCAGGTAAGTGATTCGGGTGAATGAACGCAGCCAACACACCTGCAACTTGAAGTATGACGGGTATAAACAGTCAGGATGAAGAAAAACACAATAATCCCTTTTTTTATAAGGGTAATAGAGGTATTTCATTTTGTGGCAATTTGCGTTATTGACGCAGAATTATTGAGAAAACATTTTAGGCGATTGTGTGGCTAATATGTCGGTAGGCAAACGGAAATCGCAGGCAGGCTGGTTATACAATACGTTTAGGCAGCTTATAGATACGTCCTTCACATCGGATGTGTTTAGCGCATCTTGCCAGACCGTGAGCTCAATGCAGAAATAATGGGTGAATATGCGGGTTATTACGGGGTAGATATCAAGCTAATGACTTTTTTTTTGTGGGGATAGGCCCGTATAATTCCCTACTTTCAGTTAGGCTATGGGGTGAATGTGCTGCAATTCTCCGACCTGCTGCGCCAGATGCATCAGGCACTCAACGAACCCTTGCCGGAGCAGGCAGGTTTTCATGCGATTACGCTGACCATGTCATTGCAGGACAGTTCGCAATTGCTGGCGTGGCTGGCCTCGCAACCTATTTATCCGCAGTTTTACTGGCAGCACCGGCAGGATGATGAAGAAGCGGCGGTGTGTGGTCAGGTGCGTGTGTTTGAGGATATCGCGCACGCCGAGGCATTTCTGCAACGTGATGATGTGGATGACAGCGTGCGCTTGTGGGGGTTGAACGCCTTTGAACAGCGCCCATCAGGAGCCAACACGTCTTCATTTCTGTTCCTGCCGCGTATCGCCTTATTACGGCAAGGACGGCGTCTTCGTTTGCGGGTGAATTTATTCAGCGATCTATCGCTGCGCGCCGAGGCTCGTGACGCACAAGACTTTCTGCGTCAGCTACAAGCTCATCACCCCTTGCCGCAACTGCATTCCCGCATCGAAGCCACCCAGCATTGTCCGGATCGCCAGCAGTGGATTGCGTTATTGCATCAGGCTCTGGCGGATATCGCTGCTGGTAAAATGGAAAAAGTCGTGCCTGCACGAGCGACGGTTTTATCGCTTGATAAGCCTTTGCGGGCAACAACATTAATGGCGGCCAGTCGTGCCGTTAATCACCACTGCTACCATTTTATGCTGGCATTTGCACCGCATCAGGCCTTTCTTGGATCCAGCCCTGAGCGTCTCTATCGCCGACGGCATACCCGTCTGGAAACCGAGGCGCTGGCTGGAACGGTAGCCAGCCACCAGAACGATGAAAAAGCCGCCGAATTGGCAGACTGGCTGATGAACGATGTCAAAAACCAGTGTGAAAATATGTTGGTGGTGGACGATATCTGCCAGCGGTTGCATCAGGTCGCATTGACACTGGATGTGATGCCGCCAGAGATTGTGCGTTTACGCAAGGTGCAACATTTACGGCGGACAATTCAGGCGACGCTGCGCAGTAGCAGGGATAGCGAGTGTTTGTATTTACTGCAACCGACCGCCGCTGTGGCTGGGTTACCGCGTGCTGTAGCACGAACGTTTCTGGCTCAACATGAGCCGTTTCAGCGAGGCTGGTATGCCGGTTCGGCAGGGTATTTGTCGCGCCAGCAGTCTGAATTCAGCGTGGCGTTGCGTTCGGCCAGTGTGGCTGAGAGTCAACTGACGCTGTACGCTGGCGCGGGAATCGTGGCGGGATCTGATCCTGAGCAAGAATGGCAGGAGCTGGAGAATAAGGCTGCCGGGTTAAAATCGTTGCTGGATGAGGCTATTTCATAGCGCGATTTATTGCCTGTTACTGGCTTATATCAAAGTTGGCCGGATGAAAAAAAATATAATTATTGCCACAACCCGCAACCGGAGTTGTTGAGTCGATCATGTCCACACATATTTTTAACCGTCGCTGGGCAACGGTGGTTTTCGAGGCGCTGAGTCATCAAGGCGTGCGCCATGTCTGTATTGCGCCCGGATCACGTTCTACCCCTTTAACGCTGGCGGCGGCCTCGCATCCGGCGCTGGTATGCCATACCCATTTTGACGAGCGTGGTCTTGGTCATCTGGCTCTGGGGCTGGCTAAGGCCTCAGGTGAAGCAGTAGCGGTGGTGGTGACGTCCGGTACGGCGGCCGCCAATCTTTATCCTGCGATCATTGAAGCGGGATTGACCGGCGAACGGCTGGTTATACTGACGGCGGATCGTCCACCGGAGCTTATCGATTGCGGCGCGAATCAGGCGATTCGGCAACCCGGTATGTTTGCTTCGCACCCGACGGTGACGCTGGAATTGCCGCGTCCTACCCCAGACATTCCCGCTCGCTGGCTGGTGTCTGCGCTCGATAATGCGTTGGGGGAGTTGCGCCACGGTGCATTGCATATTAACTGTCCCTTCGCTGAGCCGTTATACGGTGATGACGATCCGGCCGCGTTTCAGGACTGGTTACGGGCGCTGGGCGACTGGTGGCATCAGCCCCAGCCGTGGTTGCAGCGTGAGCAGGCATTGCCGATGGCATCGATGCAGCCAGACTGGCCGCAATGGCGACAACGGCGTGGCGTCGTGCTGGTTGGGCGTGTGCCGCCACAGGCTGGCGTGCAGATAGCCGATTGGGCGCGTCAGCTCGGCTGGCCGCTTATCGGTGATGTCTTATCGCAGACGGGCCAACCGCTGGCCTGCGCCGATGTGTGGCTAAAACACCCGCAAGCGGATGCGCTACGTCAGGCTGAGATTGTGGTGCAGTTTGGCGCCAGCCTGACCGGTAAACGGCTGTTGCAGTGGCAGGCGACGATAGCGCCTGAACAGTACTGGTTGGTCGATGCACTGCCGGGTCGGCTCGACCCTGCCCACCATCGTGGGCGTCGTCTGGTTGCCGATATTTCCGGCTGGCTGGCCGCGCATCCGGTGGCAGTGCAGCCTGCCTGGGCTCCTGATGTGGAGTCTTGCGCGGCACGGGTCGCTCGCCAGGTTGCCGTCCGTTTATCCAGTGGTTTCGGTGAGGCGCAACTGGCCCATCGCGTAACGGAACTGCTGCCGCCAGAAGGGCAATTTTTTGTCGGTAACAGCCTGACGGTCAGACTGGTGGATGCGTTTGCTCGTTTACCTGCTGGGTATCCGGTGTACGCCAACCGTGGTGCCAGCGGTATTGATGGACTGCTGTCGACGCTGGCTGGCGTACAGCGTGCTAACGCCCGGTCGATGCTGGCGATTGTCGGTGACTTGTCGGCGCTGTATGACCTTAATGGGCTGGCATTATTGCGCCAGCCACCTGCGCCACTGGTGCTGGTGGTGGTAAACAATAATGGCGGGCAGATTTTCTCGTTATTGCCGACCCCAGAAGCTCAACGCGAAACCTTCTATTGCATGCCACAGCAGGTGGATTTCCGCCATGCGGCGGCGCTGTTCGGGCTACGTTATGCCAGAGCGCAGCAATGGTCAGACGTACAGGACGCTGTCAGCAATGGGTGGCGGTTGGGTGGCACGACACTGCTTGAAGTGGTAGTAGAACCCAAAGCGGGAGCTGAAACATTGCAACAACTGCTGGCCGAGGTGTCGGCGTGGTAATGCATTGCCGTCGTCTGGGGCAGCCAGAGCCGGGAAAACCCTGGCTGGTGGTGCTGCACGGACTGCTCGGCAGCGGCGAGGACTGGCAACCGGTGCTGCCGTATTTAACCGACTGGCCGTTGCTGCTGGTGGATTTGCCGGGGCACGGTGAGTCCCGGTTGCTAAAGGCGATAGATTTCGCCGATGTCAGTCGGCAGTTGACCACGTTGTTGGCGCAACAGGGTGTTGCCGGGTATTGGTTGTTAGGGTATTCGCTGGGCGGTCGTATCGCCATGTACCACGCCTGTCAGGGGTCTGCGGATGGGTTGCAGGGGCTGTTGGTGGAAGGCGGGCATCCGGGACTGGCATTGCCAGACGAACGTGAGGCACGACAGCAGCATGATGCCAACTGGGCGCGGCGTTTTCGCGCTGAACCGCTCGATAGCGTGCTGGCGGACTGGTATCAACAGCCGGTTTTCGCCCGGTTATCACCGGTGCAGCGTGCAACGTTGATAGCACTGCGCAGCAACAACCACGGGCCTGCCGTCGCCGATATGCTGGAGGCGACATCCTTATCTCGTCAGCCTTGTCTGGTTGACGCATTGCATCAGTTACAGGTTCCATTCGGTTACCTCTGTGGTAGCCAGGACACAAAATTTCAGGCGCTGGCTACGCAGCATCGTCTACCGCTGCTGAGTGTGGAGGGTGCCGGGCACAACGCTCATCATGCGAACCCGTCAGGTTATGCCGAACGGGTTCGCCAGTTTATTTCGTATCCCGAAAGGAAGATCCACTATGCTTTATCCCAGTGAAGAACTGCTTTACGCCCCGGTAACATGGCACGATTGCAGCGGGGATTTTGTCGATATTCTCTATCACAAGTCGACCGACGGCATCGCCAAAATCACCATCAATCGTCCCCAGGTGCGCAATGCGTTTCGCCCGCAAACAGTAAAAGAGATGATTCAGGCGCTGGACAATGCCCGTCATGACGATGGTATTGGCGTCATCGTCCTGACAGGTGCCGGTGAGAAAGCCTTCTGTTCCGGCGGCGATCAGAAAGTCCGTGGCGATTACGGCGGTTACCAGGATGACAGCGGTGTTCACCACCTCAATGTGCTGGATTTTCAGCGCCAGATCCGTACCTGTCCGAAGCCGGTCGTGGCGATGGTGGCCGGGTATTCCATTGGTGGCGGTCATGTGCTGCACATGATGTGTGATCTGACCATTGCGGCGGATAATGCCATTTTTGGTCAGACCGGGCCGCGTGTCGGTTCTTTTGACGGCGGTTGGGGCGCGTCCTACATGGCGCGTATCGTGGGGCAGAAAAAAGCCCGTGAAATCTGGTTCCTGTGCCGTCAGTATGATGCTCAGCAGGCGCTGGATATGGGGCTGGTTAACACCGTGGTGCCACTGGCTGAACTGGAACGTGAAACCGTGCGTTGGTGCCGTGAGATGTTGCAGAACAGCCCGATGGCGCTGCGTTGCCTGAAAGCGGCGCTGAACGCAGACTGCGACGGGCAGGCGGGCTTGCAGGAACTGGCGGGCAACGCCACGATGCTGTTCTACATGACGGATGAAGGGCAGGAAGGCCGTAATGCCTTCAATGAAAAACGTCAGCCTGATTTCAGCAAATTCAAACGGAATCCCTGATGCGTGAGGCTACCCTCTATCGTTACAGCGTGCCGATGGACGCCGGGGTGGTGTTGCGTAACCAGCGTCTGAAAACCCGTGATGGGCTGCTGCTTCGCTTGCGTGATGGCGAGCGGGAAGGGTGGGGTGAGATAGCGCCGCTACCGCAGTTCAGCGTGGAAACGCTTGAAGAGGCATTCAACACGGCGCAGGTGCCGTTACAACATTGGCTGGCCGGGCAAACACCGGATGAATGTGGGATGCCGTCGGTGGATTTCGGCGTCAGTTGCGCGCTGGCAGAACTGACCGGGGCGCTACCCAACGCGGCGGATTACCGTAAGGCACCGCTGTGTAGTGGCGATCCGGATGAACTGTTTGCCATGTTGCAGCATCTGCCCGAGCCGCTGGCAAAGGTGAAAGTCGGGCTATATGAGGCGGTACGCGATGGCATGATCGTTAATCTGTTGCTGGAAGCCTTGCCTGATTTGCGGTTGCGTCTGGATGCGAACCGTAGCTGGACACGGCAGAAGGCTGACGGCTTTGCTCGCTATGTCACACCGGCTTATCGTGCCCGCATCGCTTTTCTGGAAGAACCGTGTAAAACGCGTGACGAGTCGCGCGATTTCGCCAGGGACACCGGTATTGCTATCGCCTGGGATGAAAGCGTGCGTGAGCCGGGGTTTCAGGTGGAAGCAGAGCCGGGGGTGGCAGCGATTATCATCAAACCGTCACTGACCGGCAGTCTGAGTCGTTGTCGACAACTGGCTACTCAAGCGCAGCAAGCGGGGTTGACGGCGGTTATCAGCTCCAGCATTGAGTCCAGTCTGGGGTTGACGCAACTGGCACGGGTGGCGCATTGGCTGACGCCGGGAGTGCTGCCGGGGCTGGATACGTTGGACCTGATGCAGGCGCAGATTGTCCGCGCCTGGCCTGATAGTACGTTGCCGCTGATGACGGTAGACCGTCTGGAGCAGGTATGGCAGGCCTGAGCGACTGGCCCTGGCGAAGCTGGGCGGTATCGCAGCCGATGGCCCCGGCGCTGATAGACGACAGCGGGATCTGGACCTGGCAGCAGGTAGCAACACATCTGAATCAACTGGCGATCGGTTTTGTGCGTCAGGGGGTAAAGCCGGGGATGGGGGTCGCACTGCGCGGTAAAAACAGCACCACGATGCTGTTTTGTTATCTGGCGTTGTTACAGTGCGGCGCACGTCTGCTGCCGCTGAATCCCCAACTGCCGGATACGCTGCTGGATGCGTTGTTGCCGTCACTGAATATCGAGTATGGATTGTGTACCGGCGAACACGGCTGGCCGCAAGGCATCATGCCGTTACATGTGCCGTCACCCCTATCATCGCCAGAGATGCCGCCGCCCTTGCCATGGGCGGCGCAACGACTGGCAACCATGACGCTGACCTCCGGCTCCAGCGGCATGCCGAAAGCGGCGGTGCACACCTGTGAAGCCCATCTGGCCAGCGCGGAAGGTGTGCTGGCGTTGATGGCGTTCAGTGCTGGCGATCGCTGGCTGCTGTCGCTGCCGCTGTTTCATGTGTCTGGACAGGGGATCGTCTGGCGCTGGCTGGCCGCCGGTGCGTCACTGGTCGTGAAACCAGACCTGCCGCTGGATGTCGCGTTGCGCGTGTGCACCCATGCCTCGCTGGTGCCTACCCAGCTCTGGCGTTTGTTGTCGCAGAATCGTTCACCGGTAAGCCTGCGGGCGGTATTGCTGGGTGGTTCGATGATCCCGGCAGCGCTGATGCAACAGGCCGAAGCGCGGGGGATCCGTTGCTGGTGTGGCTACGGCTTGACCGAACTGGCATCGACAGTCTGTGCCAAGCGGGCCGACGGTCATGACGGTGTCGGGTTGCCACTGGCAGGGCGTGAGATCATGCTGGAGGGGGAGGAGATCTTGCTGCGTGGCCGTTGTCTGGCGTTGGGGTACTGGCGCGAAGGGCGGGTTAATCCTCTTACTGACGCGAAAGGTTGGTTTCATACCCGTGATCGTGGGCAGTGGGATGGCCACGAGTGGCGAATTCTGGGACGGCTGGATAACCAGTTTTTCAGCGGTGGTGAAGGCATTCAACCTGAAGATGTGGAAGCTGTGCTGATGCAACACCCGGATGTGACCTACGCGTGCGTGGTGCCCGTGGATGACCCCGAGTTCGGTCAGCGTCCGGTGGCGGTGGTGGAGGTAGCGAACCATCTGCCGTTGTCGCAATTAGTCGCGTGGTGGCAATCCCGACTGGCAGGATTCCAGCGTCCGATAGCCTGTTATCTTTTACCGGACGAATTGAAGAACGGCGGGATAAAAATCTCCCGTCAACAGGTGAAAACCTGGGTGGAACAGCAACCGCGTAGCCTGGTATAACCACCTGATTCCCCGCCCAATCGTATTACACTTGCGGTTATTTACGCTTTTGGCCGCAGAATATTTGGGTAAAATGCCTGTTAACATCACAGTGCTATGCGCGTTTAACCTAATCATATTAAGGATTATAGATATGAAAAAGTGGGGTATTGCTTTGGCGGGAGGTTTGCTGCTGGCGACAGTTTCCGCTCATGCCATCAGTCTTTCTGGGGAAGCTGGACGAAATTATACCGGTGCCAGCGCAGGTTTCGGTCTGGGTATGCCAGGTTTGTCTGGTAACGTCGGCTGGGGTCATAATGACAAACACAGCAATGACGTTTATAGCGCTGGTGTGGATTATACCTTCGCGTTGAGTAATGCGTCGCTTAAAGTCGGTGCCAAAGGGCTTTATCTGAACCAGAATCGTTTTAAAGACGGTTATGGCGTTGCGCTGGGTGGCGGATTGCAGGTACCGATGACCAGCTCCATTTCCCTGTACGGTGAAGGGTATTACTCGCCGGACGCGTTCTCCAGCCACGTTGATCACTATGTAGAAGCCCGTGGTGGTGTGCGTTGGCAGCCGTTCCGTCCGTTATCGCTGGATGTCGGTTATCGCTATATCAATATGGCGTCTGGCGAATCCAGCAACGATAACCGTGTCGCGGATACCGCTTACGTTGGCGTGGGGCTGAATTTCTAATTCCATTGTCAGTGTGTATACACTGTCGATATGTATAAATAGTCGATGTGTATCAACGGTCGATATGTAAAAACCCAAGGCGTGCTGAGTCACGCCTTTTGTCTTTTTATCCGGTGACACTTTTTATCCAGTGACACGGTTTGCCCGCTAACGCGTTTATCAGGCAAAACGCACCATTGTGTTTATAGCGACTAATTTCTAAAGTGGTGTGAAACCATCATAAGGAGTGCCGTGGATGCTTAGGGTTGAGATGTTATGTACCGGCGATGAAGTCCTGCACGGGCAGATTGTGGATACCAACGCCGCCTGGCTGGCGGATTACCTGTTTTCACAAGGTGTGCCGATGACCAGTCGTATGACGGTGGGCGATAAGCTCGAAGAACTGGTCGCCGCGTTAACCGAGCGCAGCCAGATAGCCGACGTACTGATAGTGAATGGTGGGTTGGGCCCAACCAGTGATGACCTCAGTGCGCTGGCGGCCGCTACTGCCGCCGGAGAAACGCTGGTTGAGCATCCTGAATGGCTCGTCCGGATGGAGGCTTTTTTCACTGAGCGCGGCCGTGTCATGGCTGATAGCAACCGCAAACAGGCCCAACTGCCTGCCAGTGCGGAACTGGTGGATAACCCGGTCGGTACCGCTTGTGGGTTTGCCATGCAACTGAACCGGTGCCTGATGTTTTTCACCCCTGGGGTGCCTTCTGAATTTAAAGTGATGGTGGAGCAGCAGATTCTGCCGCGTCTTCGCCAGCGTTTTACGGTGGCTGAACCGCCACTGTGCCTGCGGCTGACCACATTTGGGCGCTCCGAAAGCGACCTGGCCAGCCAGCTTGACAGCTTGCCGTTACCGCCGGATGTCGTGCTGGGGTATCGCTCCTCAATGCCGATAATCGAGCTGAAACTCACCGGCCCCGCAGCCCGGCGTCAGGAGATGGAAACCGTGTGGCAAACGGTGCGTGATGTCGCGGGCGACAATATGATTTTCGAGGGCACGGAGGGGTTACCTGCGCAATTGGCCCGACGCCTTCGTGAGCGTGGGCTGCGTCTGGCGGTGGCGGAAGACTTCACCGCTGGTTTGCTCAACTGGCAGCTGCGCGAGGCGGAAGTCCCGCTATCCGGCGGTGAGTTACGGTTGGAGAAGAGCGCATTAACACTGGATGATGCTGCCGGAGAGACGCTAACGCTGGCAGCGCGTCATCAGGCGCAATTAGCGTTATACGTGGGGCGTTCTGAGGAGGATGGGGTGCTGACGCTGGCGTTGCATACCCCTGACGCGACATTTGCCCAGACCATTCAGGTGAATGCACGACGCTATAGCCGCAAAACCCATCAGGATGTGGTGGCGATGCTGGCGATGAATATGCTGCGCCGCTGGCTTAACGGTTGGCCGGTGTATGGTGGTCATGGTTGGATAAGCGTGCTGGCGACGCGCTAATCTGCCACCAGGGAAAACGAAGGCGGGGGCCGTGGCCCCCGTCGTTAGCGTCAGGAATTCGCGAAGGATCAGTACAATAAGGATCAGTACAACATGGATCAGTACAACAAAGAGTACAACTGACGGCGGTATCGGGCAGCCAGCGCATCGCCGGTACCCAGTGCTGCCATGATATCCATCAGTGTCTTGCGGGCGCTGCCATCAGCCGCCGCCAGATCTTTTTTCAGCAAGCCTATCAGCAGTTCCAGCGCTTCTTCGTTACGCCCGACCTGATGCAGTTGCAGACTCAGCTGTACCGCCAGTTCCTGATTATCCGGCGACGCGGTCAGTCGCTGTTGGAGTTGCTGAATCTCTGGCGTATCCGCCGCTTGTTTCATCAATTCGATTTGCGCGATCAGCCCATGATAGCGGGTGTCCTGATCCTGCAGTGGAATGGTATCCAGTACCGCTTGCGCATCTTCGGATCGATTGAGTTGGAGCTGCACTTCCGCCAGCAACAGTGCAATGTCGCTGCGCCTGGTGTCCAACTGCCAGGCGTCTTTCAACAGGACCACCGCTTCTTTTAACTGGTTTTCCTGAATCAACTGCTGCGCCTGCGCCAGTTTGAGGTCTTCGGCTTTCGGCAAGACACGTTGCAGCAAGTCACGGATGACGTCTTCCGGCTGCGGCCCTTGAAAACCGTCTACGGGCTGACCGTCCTTGAACAGATACACCGTTGGAATAGCGCGCAGACCGAACTGCGCCGCCACACGTTGCTCAGCATCGCAGTCTACTTTTGCCAGAATAAACTGACCGGCATACTCCGCCGCCAGTTTGTCCAGCACAGGGCCCAGTTGCTGGCAGTGAGTACTGCGATCAGACCAGAAGTAAAACAGCACCGGGGCGCTCATGGATTGTTCCAGCACCTGATGCAAATTGGTCTCGTTGATATCAATCACGTTGGCGTGTTGTTCAAACATGTCATTCTCTCTCAGCCTTTTTAGCCATTATGGGGTCGATGTCCGACACTTCAACCCCGAATCAGGATTTTGTCCGCAGCAGATGATCAAGCACGCAGCCCGGTAGTACGCGGCGTAGTACAGTAATGCCGTGGGCAAGCAACGTGACCGGATAGCGTAGTTTCGGGCGCGGACTTTCCAGTGCGTGAATCAACTTTGGCAGCACGGCTTGCGGCGGCAGCGTGAAACGGCTGGCGATACCGGGGTTGGTGACCGGTTTATCCTGTTGTGTCTGCGCCACATTATCGGTGAATCGGGTACTGATGGGGCCGGGTTCGATCAACGATACATGTATACCACTGCCGTGTAGTTCCATACGCAATGCGTCGGACCAGGCTTCCAGCGCATATTTACTGGCCGCGTAAGCGCCTCGCCCTGGGGTGGAGATGAGTCCCATGACCGAACTGGTCTGGATAATTCGTCCTTCGCCGTGCGGCAACATGGCGGGCAGCAACAGTTGGGTTAACTGGTGGGTGCCAAACAGATTACTGGAAAACTGCTGTTCCAGTTGCTGACGGGAGATGGTGTTAAGCGGTCCGTACAGCCCGTAACCGGCGTTGTTGAACAAGCCGTAGAGCTGGTTGCCGGTCAGGGCAATCACGATATCCGCCGCTTGCCTGACACTGGCACTGTTGTCGAGATCCAGATCGATCCCTTCAAAGCCCAGCGAATTCATGCGCGCCACATCCTGATGACGGCGGCAGGCCGCCAGTACGCGATAGCCGCGTTGTTGCAAACATTGAGCGGCAATCAGGCCAATGCCGCTGGAGCAACCGGTAATCAAAACCGCTTTTTGCATAACTTTACCTAACGAAAACGCTTAAATATCAAGAGTCGTGGTTAACTGGTAGTCTGTAATAGACTCAGTGTTGGTGAATAATGGGGTCAAGCTGTGTTGCCATCCATTGCGCGATAAACGGCTGGGCGTCACGGTTGGGATGGATGCCATCATCCTGCATCCATTCTGGCTTGAGATAAACCTGTTCCATGAAAAACGGCAGCAGAGGAACACCCAACGTTGTAGCAAGCCGCGGATAAACCGCGCTGAATGATTCCGTATAGCGCCGTCCATAGTTGGCAGGCAAGCGGATTTGCATCAGCAACGGTTGGGCGTTGGCCGCTTTGACTTGTGTAATGACGCTGGTGAGTTCCCGCTCCAGGTTTTGGGGAGGAAACCCACGCAGGCCGTCATTGCCGCCCAGCTCAATCAATACCCAGCGCGGCTGATGTTGTTGTAGCAGCATCGGCAGGCGCGCCAGCCCCTGTGCGGCGGTGTCGCCACTGATGCTGGCGTTCACCACCCGGACCGTGACGGCTGGGGAGCGCGACTGCCAGGTCGCATCCAGTAATGCAGGCCAGGCCTGGTTCGCCGCCATGCGATAGCCTGCGCTCAGGCTGTCGCCCAGCACCAATAGCGTATCTGTCGCGAAGGCGCGCAGACTGAACAGGCCCCAGAATAGAAGGATAACGACATGCCTGCAGAAAACATTCTTGAAGTTCATCATCTTAGTAAGCACGTTGGTCAGGGGGAACATCAGCTCTCCATCCTCACCGGAGTTGAGCTGGTTGTCAAACCTGCTCAGACCATTGCGCTGGTGGGTGAGTCCGGTTCGGGGAAATCGACCCTGTTGGGGATTCTGGCCGGACTGGATGACGGCAGCAGCGGGCAGGTGTCGCTGCTTGGTCAGCGGCTCGATAGCCTGGATGAAGAAGGCCGTGCTGCACTGCGGGCGCAGAATGTGGGGTTTGTGTTTCAGTCTTTTATGCTGGTGCCGACCCTGACCGCGCTGGAGAACGTGCAGTTACCGGCGTTGCTGCGTGGCGAAAGCGATCGCTACAGCCGCCAGCAGGCGGAGCAGCTTTTACAGCAGCTTGGGTTGGGTGCGCGATTACACCACCTGCCTGCGCAGCTTTCCGGCGGTGAACAGCAGCGCGTCGCGCTGGCTCGTGCGTTCAGCGGCCGCCCACGGTTGCTATTTGCCGATGAACCGACCGGTAACCTCGACCGTCAAACGGGCGATCGTATCGCTAATCTGCTGTTTTCCCTTAATCGTGACTTTGCCACCACGCTGATTTTAGTGACGCATGACGAACAGCTGGCGGCGCGTTGTGAGCGTTGTCTGCGGTTGCGCGACGGAAAATTGTGGGAGGATGCATGATCTGGCGTTGGTTTTGGCGAGAGTGGCGATCGCCGTCGTTGCTGATTGTCTGGCTGGCGTTAACGCTGTCGGTGGCTTGCGTGCTGGCATTGGGGTCTATCAGTGATCGGATGGAGAAAGGGCTTAGCCTGCAAAGTCGGGATTTTCTGGCCGGCGATCGCGTGCTGCGGGCATCCCGCCCGGTAGATGAACAGTGGTTACAGCAGGCGCAGCAATTAGGGCTGGCGCAGAGTCGGCAAGTATCGTTCATGACCATGACCTACGCGGGAGACAACGCGCAACTGGCTCAGGTTAACGCCACCGATACGCAGTATCCGTTGTATGGCGAGCTGAAGACACAACCCGCCGGGCTGCGGGCGTCGCCGGGCACGGTGCTGGTCGCTCCACGTCTGCTGGCGTTACTGGGAATAAAGGTGGGCGATAAGTTGGATGTCGGCGATACCACCTTGACCGTCGCCGGGGAATTGCTGCAAGAGCCGGACGCGGGGTTTAATCCGTTCGAGACCGCGCCACGGGTGTTAATGAATCTGGCTGATGTGGACAAAACCGGCGCTATTCAGCCCGGTGGACGCATTACCTGGCGCTATATGTTTGCCGGGACACCCTCACAACTCACCCGTTTTAGCGACGTTATCACGCCACAGTTGAAACCGGATCAACGCTGGTATGGTATGGCGGATTCGCAGGGAGCCGTGGGCAAATCGTTGCAACGCTCCCAGCAGTTCCTGCTGTTGTCGGCACTGCTGACGTTACTGCTTTCGGTGGCGGCGGTCGCCGTGGCGATGGGGCATTATTGCCGCAGCCGTTACGATCTGGTGGCGGTACTGAAAACGCTGGGGGCTGGGCGTCAGGCGTTGCGTCGGCTGATTATCGGGCAGTGGGTATCGGTACTGATGCTATCGGCATTGTGCGGCAGCCTGCTGGGAATGGGCTTTGAAGCGTTGCTGATACGGGTACTTGCACCGGTGTTGCCGGGCGAATTACCCGCTGCCGGGCTATGGCCGTGGGGCTGGGCGCTGGGAACGCTGGTGTTGATCTCCTTGCTGGTGGGGATTCGCCCTTACCGGCAGTTGCTGGCGACCCTGCCGCTGCGGGTATTACGTCAGGATGTGGTCGCGAATGTGTGGCCGTTGCGCTATTACCTGCCCGCCGTGGCAGTGATGGTTATCGGTTTACTGGTGGTGTTGTCTGGTGGCGGCGCGTTGTTATGGTCGCTGTTGGGTGGGATGCTGGCATTATCGCTGCTGCTGGGGGGGATTGGCTGGGGCAGCTTGCTCGTGTTGCGTCGCCTGACGCTGAAAAGGCTGTCATTGCGTCTGGCAATTAACCGCTTGTTACGTCAACCGTGGGTCACGCTGGGGCAACTGGCGGCGTTTTCACTCTCTTTTATGCTGCTGTCGCTTTTGCTGCTGTTGCGTGGTGATTTGCTGGAGCGCTGGCAACAGCAGTTACCCCCCGGTAGCCCTAACTACTTTGTGTTGAATATCAATGCGGATCAGGTGCCGCAGGTCAGGGATTTTCTGGCGCAGCATCAGGTAAAACCGCAAACGTTCTACCCGATCATTCGCGCCCGCCTGACGGAAATCAATGGGCTGAGGGCGACTGATCTGGTGCATGAGGATGATCCCGGTGGGGAAACCGTCAACCGGGAGTTGAACCTGACCTGGCTGGCGCAGTTGCCGGGGCATAATCCGCTGGTGGCAGGGCAGTGGCCGCCAAAAGCGGGCGAAGTGTCGATAGAACAAGGCGTGGCGCAACGTCTGGGGCTGAAGATTGGCGATACGCTGACGTTTACCGGCGATACTCAGCCGTTTCAGGCCACCATCAGCAGCCTGCGGCAGGTGGATTGGGAAAGCCTGCGGCCGAACTTTTTCTTTATCTTCCCGCCAGGAACGCTGGATAGCCAGCCGCAGTCATGGTTGACCAGCTTCCGTTATGACGGCGGCGATACGTTGATCACCCAGTTGAATCGACAGTTTCCTACTCTGACGGTGTTGGATGTCGGGGCGATTCTACAGCAGCTTGGTGCTGTGTTGCAGCAGGTCGGGCTGGCGCTGGAAGTGATGGTGGTGCTGGTGTTGTTCTGCGGCGCGCTGTTATTGCTGGCGCAGATTCAGGTGGGGATGCGCCAGCGGCGTCAGGAGTTGATTGTCTATCGCACGCTGGGGGCTGGGCAGCGTTTATTACGCGCCACCTTGTGGTGGGAGTTCGCGGTACTGGGGTTATCGGCCGGTGTGGCGGCAGCACTGGGGGCGGAAGCCGCATTGTGGTTGTTGCAACGCAAGGTGTTTGATTTTCCGTGGCAGCCGAACCTGTGGTTGTGGGGCGGGTTGCCAGTCGTGGCGGCGTTGCTGCTGTCGCTGTACGGCAGTTGGCTGGGGCTGCGTCTGTTACGCGGTAAGGCGTTGTTCCGTCGTTATCACGCCTGAGTTAAATACAGCATCCTAATGGAGAGTAATGATATGACGTTAACAGCCGTTGGGATAAGGGCAAGTGCCCGGTGATGACAGTGTGTGAAGTGTGAAGATGCGCGGCCTGTGTTTAAGGCCGCGCAGTGCGGATGAGTTAGAAGTCGACGCTGGCGCGTAACACCACTTCACGTGGGTCGCCAATCGCCACATATTGGCTGCTGCCGCTGGAGGGGTAGTAGGTTTTGTCGAACAGGTTTTTGATGTTCAACTGCCATTTCACCTTGTAACCGTTGAGCGGCACGCTATAGGCGATAAAGGCATCCGCCACGGTGTAGTCGTCAAGGAAAAAGCTGTTGGCGGCATCGCCCGGTCGACGGCCCACGTAGCGTGCGCCGACGCCAGCACGCAGATCATCACCCGCATGAAGGCCCAGATTGCCGAAGTCGTTGGTCAGGAACAGTGACGCGGTGTGGCGCGCCACGTTAGCCATTTCATTCCCCTGATTCGTCGGGTCGGAGGTGACACGTGCATCGGTAAAGGCGTAGGCACCAATCAGGCTCAGGCTGTCGGTCAGTTTGCCCGCGACATCCACTTCTACCCCTTGTGAACGTACCTTACCGGCGGTGCGGGTAACCGTTTCGCTGATGCCGTTAATGGTTTGCAGTTCATCCACCATCACGTTGCGCTTTTGAATATCGAATAACGCCAGGTTGGCGGTAATACGATTGGGGAGATCCAGCTTGGCACCAATCTCGTAGGAGCGCCCGACTTCCGGCTCCATCGTCGCCCCTATTGCTTTGTTGACGGCCGAGTTAGGCTTAAAGGATTCGCTATAACTGGTGTACAACGAGGCGTAAGACGTGAGGTTGTACACGACACCCGCGCGTGGCACCAGTCGGCTGTCTGACCTGTCGGTATTGGTCACGAAGGGACGCCCTTTGCCTGACATGACATCGAAGCGGTCATAGCGCACGCCGCCTAACAGCATCCAGTGTTCATCCAGTCGTATGGCGTCCTGCATGAAAACGCCGGTGCTATCGACGTCTTCTTTCTGGTCGCTCTCCGCTGCGATAACCGAGCTGGACGCCGGGAAAAGGCCGTATACCGGGTTATAAACATTGAAACTGCTGTTGTTTTTACCACGAATCATATTGCCGCGATGGGTACGGTCAGCTTCATGATCGAAACCGAATAACAACTGGTGGTTGATGCTGCCCCAGTCGATATCGCCATTTAACGTCAGTTGCACATTTTGTGACTGACTGTGCGCGTCCTGCGTTGCATCAGCCCGGCGTGTCAGGAATCCGGTATTGGGGTTAAACGACATGGCTCGCGCCTGATTGTCGTTATAGGTATTGCGGCTATAGGCGTAATTCAGTTTGCTTTTCCAGCGCTCGTTCAGCGTATTTTCCATCTGGAACGTCAGTGTGTCCTGATCGCCGCGGGTGGCGTTATAGGTTTCATCAAACCGTCGCTCGCGCGGCGTGGCAACAGGTTTGCCAGTGCGGCTATCGATGACAGTCCCGCGATCAAACGGTGTCAGGTATTCCATGTGCTCATAAGCAACCAGCACGGTGGTATTTTCGCCATACCACATCAGTGAGGGGGCAACGGTTGTCTGGCGATTACGGCCGAAATTACGCCAGTAATCGGTTTCATCATGATCGACAATCAGGCGATAAGCCAGACCAGAGGTGCTGATCGGGCCGGTGACGTCAAACTGGCCACCGCCGCCGTTAAAGCTGCTGTTCCAGCCTTCGATATGGGTTTTCTGCACCAGCTGCGGCTTTTTGCTGATGATGTTGATCATACCGCCAGGGTCGCCCCAGCCGTACAGCATGGATGCTGGCCCTTTGAGCACTTCCACCCGTTCGGTGGTTGGGGTGACGTTACGCGCCTGAATCGAACGTACGCCGTCACGCAGGATGGAACCGTCACGGTTATCACCGAAACCACGCTTCATCACGGCGTCTTGTGTTCCCCCCAGCGTGTTAGCCTGAGTGATGCCGCTGACGTTGTATAACGCATCATCAAGGTTTCTGACCGCCTGATCCTCCAGCACCTGCTGCGGCACCACGTTAACGGCCTGCGGTATATCCAGCAGGCGGCTGTCGGTACGGGTGCCGATTACGGCGTTGTGCGGTTGATAGCCGGTATCCCCAGTGCTGGTAGCAGGTGTGCTGGCGTTCACTACCAGGGTATCTTCCTGCTTTTTGGTCTCTGACGGGGTAGTGCTATCTGTTGATGCGGCGGTGGTCTGAAGGCTGAACGGTAGCAAAGCTAGCAGTGGCCAGCTTTTTTGCCAGTGGCGGTTATTCATGTGTTAACTGACTCCAATAGGTCCCTGAAAAATCAATCGGTAAAAATTGTTGATAGAGTTGTTGTAAGGTGCGCTGTGGATCGATGTCGCTAAACAGCGTCGGGTAGAGGGCTTTGGCGAACATTTCCACCATCACCACGTGATAAGGGCTGAGATAAAAGTTGTGCCACATACTCCAGGCCCGGCCGTTGCCGACGGCGCTGAGGTGTGAGAGCAGAGGCTCTTGCAGCAGTAGCGTGCGTAAACTGTCGCTTGCCTGACGGGGCGTGACGTCCGGGCCGAGCATCAGGTCAGAAAAGCGTTTGCCATCCGGCCCGGCCATGCCGGTGGCAATGTAGACATCGGGGTTGGCGGCTAATGCCTGTTCCGGGCTCAGCTCGCCGTATACTCCTTTGACTTTGCCTGCCGCGATGTTATCGCCGCCAGCAAAGGCCAGCAGTTCGCCGAGATTACCGTTGACGGCAGTGGTGCAGCAGGTATCCCGGCGGCCAAGATGCAAATGCAACATCACCGTCGGTTTGCGCCCTTGGTACTGCGCGAGCCGTGTTCTTATGGCATCCATATGCTGCTGGTAGAACGTGATAAAGGCATCGGCACGTGACTGCTGGTTCAGTACCTCACCCAACAGACGCAGGCTGGGGACGGTGTTTTTCAGCAGGTCAATGCGCAGATCGACATAAATGTAAGGAATGCCCGCCTGCGTTAACGCCTGCTGGATGCTCTGTTCGTTGTCAGCCCCTTTGGCCAGCCGCGGCAGGATCACCAGATCGGGCTTCAGTGGCAATAGCATCTCTGCGTTGACGCTGTTGAGATTGCCGTTACCCAACTGTGGAATACGCGCGATATCAGGGAATGCCGTTATGTAGCGTCGCCAGCTTTGGGCATCGTAACGCGCCAGGTCGCCAGGCCATCCCACGATGCGCTGCGCCGGGCTCCCCGGTTCCAGCAAGGCCAGCGTATACAACATGCGACTTTCACCCAGCACGATCCGTTGCGGGTTATCCGGAATGATGACCTGACGACCGGTGATGTCGGTGACGATTTTGGCCTGAACCAGAGGGGAAAGGCTGAGTAGGGTGAAGAGGAGAAAAAGGATACGCATGTGCTTTTCTCGTAAAAATTAGGCGTGAAAAAATAATAAGAATTATTTTTATTTGCAACAAAAAGACGAAAAACGAAAGTAAAAAAAGAAAAGCCCTGCTATTTCACAGGGCTATTGCAAATGGGGGCGATAGTTAACGACGGCCGTGTGATACGGCGAGCGCATTAACGGAGAATCAAGAGGGGGTTTTCTCGTCGTGATGCTCGTAACCACGACCGAAGCGTCGCTCCAGTCGTCCCTGGATCAGTTCCAGCCCGATAGACAGCAACCAGTAAATCACGGCAGCGGTAGTGAGCATTTCCATGTAGTGGTAGGTGCTGCGCCCGTAAGACTGCGCCAGAAAATTCAGTTCCCACAAGCCCATCAGCGACACCAGTGACGAGTCTTTGATCATTGAAATGAACTGAGAACCGGCAGGAGGAATGATGATGCGCAGCGCCTGCGGTGCCACCACATGGGTGGTAATGACCCAACGTGACAACCCCAACGCCATCGCCGCTTCTTTTTGACCGCGGGGAACCGAGAGTACGCCGCTGCGAATGGTTTCCGCCAGATAAGCGCCGTAGTTGAGCGATAGCGCAATAATACCGGAGGTGAAAGCGCTCATCACAATACCGACCTGGGGCAGGGCGAGGTAGATTATCAGTACCTGCACCAGCAGAGGAGTGCCGCGAAACAGCGAAACGTAAAACGTGGCGCAACCAAAGGCGATGGCGCTGGAAGAGAGCCTGCCTGCTGCGGTGATAACCGCCAACAGGATACAGAACAGCATGGAGATGATGGTGATGACGACGCTCAGCACCGCTCCCTGGATGAAGCCATCCGGCGACAGGTGCATGCCCAGCATGGAAGGCAATTTCTGACGGATAAGGCCGGTATCCAAATCCATAAATGAAAACAGCCACAACAGCAGGCTGAGCAACACCAGCCAGGTCAGCCCCGCACGCAAACGAAAACCTAATCCGGCGCGCTCAGGTGCCGGTGGCATGTTGGATGGGGTTTTTGCGGTGGAGCGCGACATTACGGGGTGACCCCGGAGATGTCTTCACCAAACCACTTCATGGAGATGGCTTTTAGGGTGCCGTCGGCACGCAGTGCAGTGATGGTGTCGGCCAGTGTTTTGCTCCA
Source organism: Dickeya oryzae (assembly GCF_020406815.2). Taxonomy (NCBI): domain Bacteria; kingdom Pseudomonadati; phylum Pseudomonadota; class Gammaproteobacteria; order Enterobacterales; family Pectobacteriaceae; genus Dickeya; species Dickeya oryzae. The sequence goes on along the minus strand of NZ_CP162670.1, from coordinate 3,387,050 downwards.
TTCCGGGTCGCCTTTATCAACGGCAATCCAGTTCGGTTCAGCATACAGTTCCTGCAGAATGCGCAGTTGCGGCAGTTTTTCGAGGCGAGGTTTAGCCGTGATGCGATCGGAAATGACCGCATCCAGACGTTTACCTGGGCCTAACGCCAGATTACGGAATGCCATTTCTTCATCGGTGGGGACTGCCTGAACATGGTCAAATGGGAAGGCAATCGGCTTGCCGCCGGGGATCACCAGACTTTTGTTGAGGTAGTTCTCGTAGCTGGAACCCAACCCCAGCCCGACTTTTTTGTTGCTCAGGTCAGCGGCGGAGTGGATGTTTTTCTCATCTTTATGGACGATCAGCACGGCGAAGGTGCTGTAATAGGGGGTAGCGAAATCCAGCACTTTGGCGCGCTCGGCGTTTGGCGTCATCGAACAGATGCACATATCCCAGCGGCCTTGCCATTTACCACCGACGATGGTTTCCCAGCCTGGTGTTGCCAGTTCCAGCTTTGCCCCCAGTTTCTGCGCGACGGCGTTGGCAACATCGACATCAAAACCGACCAACTGATTGTTATCATTCAGATAACTGAATGGCGGGTAGTCATTGAACAACACGTTACGGACAACACCGGTTTGTTTAACCCGGTCCAGCGTGCTACCGGCCTGCGCGGTGCTCAGCGCCAAACAGGTACTCAGGGCGAGAGCCATCAGAGCGAGGAGTTTTTTCATCTATTTTCCCTATAAGCGAGCATCACAACGATTAACGCAGGGCGAGTGGCCGCGTCCCGTGTGGAAATCACAAAGGCGCTATTTTATAGCAGCAGCGGGCGAGTGCAAAATACGGTCTTTGTCGGGTAGTTGGAAAGCCGGGCATAAGCATCGGTGATTGGCGGTATCTTATCGTCCCGATAAGTTAAACCGGATAAAAAAAACCTGCCACCGAAGTGGCAGGTTTGACAGCGTGAGGCACGGTTCGCGTTATTTTTTGCGAGCGTACTTCAGGGAGTCGAGGGCAACAGCGAAAATGATGATGCCGCCTTTGATAATGTACTGCCAGTAAGGGCTGACACCGATGTAAGTTAGACCGTAGTTGATGAGGGTGAAGATGATAACCCCGGTCACGACACCGGCAACCGTACCGACACCACCGGCAAAAGACACGCCGCCAACCACGCACGCGGCGATGGCGTCAAGTTCGTACATAAAGCCGAGGTTGTTGGTGGCACTGCCGATACGGCCTGCTTCCAGCATACCGCCGAAGGCATAGAACACACCGGACAGCATGTACACCCAAATCAGGTTCAGCGACACGTTCACACCAGACACTTTGGCAGCTTCCGGGTTACCGCCGATAGCGAAGATGTTTTTACCAAAACGGGTTTTATTCCACAAAATCCACACGAACAGTGACGCAATCGCTGCATAGAACGTGATGTAGGACAGTTTGAAATCGCCGAAGCGCAAAAAGCCCTGTGTGAAGGTGGAGAAACGGTCGTCAAAGCCGGCGATCGGGGAAGCGCCCACGATGTCGTAGTACAGTGAGTTGATACCGTAAACGATGATCATCGTACCCAATGTGGTGATGAACGGCGTCACTTTCAGGTAGGCGATGATAAGGCCGTTGACCAGACCAATCACTGCACCGATAGCACAAACGATCAGAATAACCAGCGGGATCGGCATGGTTTCCAGGTGTGGGAACACCTTGTTGGTGTTGTCCATCGCCTGTAACAGCGTGGCGGCAACCACTGCGGCGAGGCCGACCTGGCGACCAGCTGACAAGTCGGTACCTTGCGTGACGATAAGCCCAGCGACGCCAAGCGCGATAATGACGCGCACCGAAGACTGGGTAAGAATGTTACTCAGGTTGGTGAGGCTGAGGAAGGTGGGGTCCTGGATAATAATAATCACCAGCAGTACCAGCAGTACGGCGTAAATGCCACTGTCTTTCAGCCAGGTGAGCGCACTTTTTTTAGTTGTAGCTTTCATGGTAACAGCCCTTGCATCATTAAAGGTGTAACGACGCTAAACGGAGAATTTCGTTCTGCGTGGTGTTCTTGGTTTCGACAATGCCTGCGACGAGGCCATTACTCATCACCAGAATACGGTCGGTGATGCCCAGCAGCTCTGGCATTTCAGACGAAATGATGATGATTCCTTTGCCTTTTTTCGCCAGCTCTGAAATCAGCTGATAAATCTCGAATTTCGCGCCCACGTCAATGCCACGGGTCGGTTCGTCGAGCATCAGTATTTCCGGCTGAGTCAGCAGCCAGCGTCCGATGATGACCTTCTGCTGGTTACCGCCGGACAGCGAGCCGATAGCGGTGTGGTGGCCTGGGGTTTTTACCCGCATGGAATCAATCACCCACTGCACATCGCTTTTCATGCGTTTGTTGTCCAGCAGGCCGAGGCTATTTTTGTATTTGTGAATATTGGAAATCAGCGAGTTAAAGCCGACATCCAGATAGGCGTAGATACCGGTAGAGCGGCGCTCTTCGGTGACCAACGCGAAACCGTTATTAATCGCTTCGTTAGCGTTGTGGTTGTTGATGTCTTTGCCGTGCAGCTTGATAGTGCCGCTGAGTTTTTCGCGGATACCGAACAGGGTTTCGACGATATCGGTACGTTTGGCACCGACCAGACCCGCAATCCCCAGAATCTCACCCTGGCGCAGGTCAAACGACACATCGCGGATAGACGGTTGACGCATTGAGGTCAAACCGCGTACTTCCAGCATCACGTCGCCCGGGGTGTTGGTTTTATCCGGGAAGCGTTGATTGAGGGAACGGCCCACCATCATGGCGATGATCTGGTCCATATTCAGGCCTTCGAGCGGTTGAGTCGCGACCCACTGACCGTCACGCAGGACGGTGATTTCATCGCACAACTGGAAGATCTCTTCCATTTTGTGGGAGATATAAACAATGCCGCAGCCCCGGTCTTTCAGCTTACGGATGATAGTGAACAGATGGTTCACCTCTTTTTCCGTCAGCGACGAGGTGGGCTCGTCCATGATGACGATTTTGGCATTGTAGGAGAATGCTTTGGCGATCTCGATCATCTGCATCTGCGACACGGACAGTGTGGCTACTTTGTCGCGCGGATCGATATCGATATCCAGTTCATCGAAAATGGCTTTGGTGTCGCGATACATTTTTTCCTGATCGACGAACAACCCTTTTTTGGGATAACGGCCGAGCCACATGTTATCCATGACCGAGCGTTGCAAAACCAGGTTCAATTCCTGATGCACCATGGATACGCCGTTCTCCAGCGCTTCTTTCGCGCTTTTGAAATCGATCTCCTGCCCCTGGAATTGAATGCTGCCTGTATCTTTCTGATAAATGCCGAACAGACATTTCAGTAGAGTCGATTTTCCTGCGCCGTTTTCTCCCATCAGGGCATGGATAGAGTGAGGGCGCACCTTCAGGTTGACATTATCCAATGCCTTTACACCGGGAAACGACTTACTGATATTGGTCATCTCCAGCAGGAATTCGCGCTGAGTGGTTAGAGTATCACTGGTCATATTTTACCTGGTCGAAATATTACCTGGCTGAAACGTTGCCAGACTGAACATGACTGTCTGGCTGAAAAAACCGGTCGTTCAAACAGTGAAGGGCGCAGCGGTTGCTGCGCCCCGACAAGATTACTTCGTGAATTGCGCCAGGTTTTCTTTATCAACCGGCACGTAAGGTACGCGAACCACCTTGTTTTCAATTTTGAAGTTGGTGCCTTCAGCTGCCGGTTTGCCCAGCGCCAGGTTTTTCGCCAGATCGATAGTGGCTTTGGCCTGGTTGTCGGCGTCATTCAGCACGGTACCAGCCAGTGCGCCGGATTTGATCAGCGACAGGGCTTCAGGCAGCGCGTCAACGCCGAATACCGGAATGCTGCTCTTGTTATGCGCTTTCAGCGCTTCGACAGCACCCATTGCCATGGCGTCGTTGTTGGCAATCAGCACTTCAATCTTGTCGGCGTTAGGACCAGACATCCAGGCGTCAACTTTGTCTTTCGCCATAGCGGTATCCCACATGGCGGTATCCATCTGCAGCTGCTGGACTTTGATGCCGTCTTTGGTCAGGGTATCAATCACGTATTTGGTACGGGCTTCGGCATCCGGATGGCCCGGTTCGCCTTTGAGCAGGGCGTACTGGATAACGCCATCTTTGTTCAGATCCCATGATGGGTTGGCTTTCCAGTGTTTGGCGATCAACTGACCCTGAATGATCCCGGATTCTTTCGAATCAGTACCGACGTAGTAGGCTTTGTCATAGCTGGCCAGTACTTTTGCGTTCGGTTCTTTGTTGAAGAACACCACCGGTACATCGGCCGCTTTCGCTTTCTGTACCACAATGGCCGCAGCAGCCGGGTCAACCAGGTTGATAGCCAGTGCTTTCACGCCTTTGGCCAGCAGGACATCGACCTGATCGTTTTGTTTGGATTGGTCGTTCTGCGAGTCATTCATCAGCAGGTCGACGCCACCCAGGGCTTTGGCTTCTTTTTCAATATCTTTACGCACCATCGACATGAAGTTGTCGTCGTATTTGTAGATGGTGACGCCGATACGGGTATCCGCGGCATGGGCGGAGGCTCCGAACATCATGCTGGCAACCAGGGCGGTGAGAGTGAAAACCTTCTTATTCATGATATCTCCGGGTTTATGCAGGGTAGTTCTCAGTCCGGCCGCACAACGCAAGGTAGACGTAGTACGGCAGTCAGTTAGTCGTCATCAGTGGCGGGTAACGCCGGTCTGATGGAGTTTGCAGGCATGGCCCGCTTAAAGCCTGACTTCCCTGTTTCAGGCGGCGTTCGCCGGTTGGCAGCGCGACCTGATAATGCATCCTGAATATAAACAGCGTCCTGAAACTGATATTGTGAACGTTTTCGCCGTGGCGGCCGCTAACAATTCAACTGACTGGGCGACCGTGTTACAAGGCGTCCGGCCTACGCAGTACGCCACCATCATAGAGAGCGCAATGTTAATTAACTGTGAATTTACTCACAAATTGAAAGCGGTTACATGGATGATTTGAATGAATTAGTGACCGCTTCCACATTTTAACGGGCCGCCACCGAATGCCGCCGTACCAGCGTCGGCATGAAACAGTGTCTGGCTGTTGGGTCCAGCAACCCTGCCGCGCCTTTTAGCGCCAGCTCTGTGGCGATTTTCGCCATAGAAACAATAGGGTAGCGGATAGTGGTCAGGCGCGGGTCGGTGTAACGGGAAATGGGGATATCATCGAAGCCGACCACCGAGAACCGTTCCGGTACCGAAATGCCATTATCTTTCAACGCCATTAAGGCGCCCGCGGCCATACCGTCGTTATAAGCGAAGACGGCTGTTAACTGCTGGTTGCGTCCCAGCAGTTCCACCATCGCCGCTTCTCCCCCCTGCAGGTCAGGCTCGCCGGCGGCAATCCACTCATCAGGTGGCTCGATGCCATGTTCCTGTAACGCTTGTCGCCAGCCAGTCAGACGTTCCGTTACGTCTTCTATCGGGTGGCTGGATCGCAGATAACCAATGCGTTGATGCCCCTGTTGTAACAACATACGGGTCGCCATCATGGCACCGCTGATGTTATCGAGGCAGACGCAGCGGTGCGCGTAGTTCGGCAGCACCCGGTTGATCAGCACCATGCCGGGGACCTGATCCATGAAGCCTGCCAGCTCCTCATCGGATAAGGCTTTGGCATGCACGATCAGCGCGTTACAACGCTGGCGGATCAGGACTTCGATGGCATGCCGTTCCTTTTCTTCCTGGTGGTAGGAGTTGTTTATCAGCACATGCTTTTGCAGGCGCTGTGCCACGGTATCGACGGCTTTGACCATCGCGCCGAAGAACGGGTCCGACACGTCCATGACCACCACACCAATGGTGTCACTGACCTGTGATGCCAGTGCCTGCGCGTTAGCATTAGGCCGGTACCCTAATTGTTCGACGGTTTGCAGCACCAGATCGCGTGTCTGTTGGGTGACCGCGCTGTTGTTATTGAGCACACGGGAAACGGTAGCGATGGAAACGCCCGCCTGACGTGCGACATCACGGATGGTAATCATGCATACTCACCACAGAAGAAAAAGTTCACAAGGGCGCCTCTGGCATTCAACCTGTTGGGCTTATTCTGTCAGGCGTTATGGATAGACTACGTGAGTCATGTCACAGTGATGAAAGCGGTTACATACAATTCTGTAACCTTTGTGACGAGGGTCATTATCCGGGAAAAAGAGCGCGGCTTGATGCGACTCTGTTTATGAAGGCATGACGAGGATAACACGCAAAAACAACGCCCCGGCGATGCCAGGGCGTGAGGTAGGCGGACGCTGAATCAGGAGGTTTATTCGGCGGCGTAGCCGCTTGCGGGAATCACTTCGCCGTCAAGCCAGGCGTGATTATCGCGCAGTGCCAGACGTCCTGCCAGGAACCAGCCGACAACCAGCGGGTAGATGCTGTGTTCCTGCGTTTGCACCCGCTCTTGAATATCCTGCTCGGTATCGCCGGGAAAAATGGGCACTCTGGCTTGCAGAATAACCGGGCCACCATCCAACTCTTCGGTGACAAAATGCACCGAGGTGCCGTGCTCGCTGTCACCGTTTTCCAGCGCCTTGCGATGGGTATGCAAGCCGGGATAGTTGGGCAGCAGCGACGGGTGGATATTCAGCATTTTCCCCAGAAAACGGGTAACGAATTCGGCGCTGAGGATCCGCATATATCCAGCCAATACCACGACATCTGGCTGATATTTCTCGATTTCGACTGCCAGTGCTGCATCGAAATCGACACGACTGGCGTAATCGCCCGGCAGTAGCGCATGGGTTGCTATACCGGCGTCACGAGCCCGCTTGAGGCCGAAAGCATCAGGGTTATTGCTCAATACCGCACTAATTCGCCCGGGAAGGCGACCATGCTGGCAGGCGTCAATTAACGCCTGCAGATTGCTTCCCTGACCTGAAATCAGGACAACGATGTTTTTCATCACTGGATGACCACGGTTTCTCCGCCATCGGTACGGGTAATGACACCGATCTTCCAGGCAGTTTCACCGTTGCTGGTAAGGTGAGCGATAGCGTTGTCCGCCTGTTCGGCTGGCAGCGCGATGATCATGCCCACGCCACAGTTAAAGGTGCGATACATTTCGTGACGGCTGACGTTGCCATTTTGCTGCAGCCACTGGAACACAGACGGCCACTGCCAGCTGGATTCTTCGATCGTCGCCTGCATACCTTCCGGCAATACACGCGGAATGTTTTCCCAGAAACCGCCGCCGGTCAGGTGCGAAATGGCGTGTACGTCTACGTTTTCAATCAGTGACAGTACGGATTTCACGTAAATTTTAGTCGGGGCCAGCAGGTGATCAGCCAGTGGTTTGCCATCCAGTTGAATCTGTTCCGGATTAGCGCCACTCACTTCGAGGATTTTACGGATCAGCGAGTAACCGTTGGAGTGCGGGCCGCTGGAAGCCAGTGCTACCAGTGCGTCGCCTTCGCGTACTTTACTGCCGTCGATAATCTCGGCTTTTTCAACCACGCCGACGCAGAAACCGGCCACGTCGTAATCATCACCGTGATACATGCCGGGCATTTCAGCCGTTTCGCCGCCCACCAGCGCACAGCCAGACTGTTTGCAGCCTTCGGCGATACCGGTGATAACGCGGGCTGCCGTGTCTACATCCAGCTTACCGGTGGCGTAATAATCCAGGAAAAACAGCGGCTCGGCACCTTGTACTACCAGGTCGTTGACGCACATTGCCACCAGGTCGATACCAATCGTATCGTGACGCTGCAGGTCCATCGCCAGACGCAGCTTGGTGCCAACCCCATCGGTACCGGAAACCAGTACCGGTTCGCGGTATTTTTGCGGTAAGGCGCACAGGGCACCGAAACCGCCCAATCCACCCATGACTTCCGGGCGACGGGTCTGTTTCACTACACCTTTGATACGGTCTACCAATGCATTACCAGCATCAATATCCACGCCTGCGTCTTTATAGCTGAGAGAGGTTTTATCGGTCACTGCGGAGTCCCCACGGAGGTTACGATTGGTTTAAAAAATGGAGCGCGCTAATTCTAACAGCGTAAGCAAACGTTTGCGAGCGGTGTCTTCGCTGTGTGGCGCTTTCGTCAGAAGACGATGAAGGCCGCTATCGGCGGTCTGGGGGGAGGGATAGCGATAATTTCCGTTTTCGCTTGATTTGGATCAGACTGGAATCTATGGCGTACATTTGAAAAAGCGGTATAATCCCGCGATTTTTTTGGCCGTCCACTGCCGATGGGAGTAAAAAGTAATGAAAATCGTCGAGGTAAAACACCCGCTCGTTAAGCATAAACTGGGTCTGATGCGCGAGCACGATATCAGTACCAAGCGTTTTCGCGAACTGGCGTCTGAAGTCGGTAGTTTGCTGACCTATGAAGCCACCGCCGATTTGGCGACGGAAAAAGTGACCATCGAAGGCTGGTGCGGCCCGGTTGAAGTTGACCAAATCAAAGGTAAAAAAATTACCGTCGTACCGATCCTGCGTGCTGGCCTTGGCATGATGGAAGGGGTGCTGGAAAACGTACCGAGTGCGCGTATCAGCGTGGTAGGGATGTACCGCGACGAAAAAACGCTGGAGCCGGTTCCCTATTTCCAGAAACTGGCTTCTAACATCGACGAACGCATGGCGCTGGTCGTTGACCCGATGCTGGCGACTGGCGGCTCGATGATTGCCACTATCGACCTGCTGAAGAAAGCCGGTTGCCTTAGCATTAAGGTGCTGGTGCTGGTTGCTGCGCCTGAAGGGATTGCTGCGCTGGAGAAAGCGCATCCGGATGTAGAGTTGTACACCGCCTCCATCGACAAGGGCCTCAACGAACACGGTTACATTATGCCGGGCCTGGGCGATGCGGGCGACAAGCTGTTTGGTACGAAATGATATCCAGCCGACTGTAGAGTCGGCTTTTTTTTGCGTATAAGCCGCCGTTTCTGACCTAACCTAACGGCTGGCCCCTGCGCATTCCACGGATGGCGACATTTTTTCAGCGTCGATGAGATGAAGAGTGGTCGGCGCTGAACTTTCTGCCGGGGTTCCCGGTATTTTTCAGTCTGAGACACAGAGGAAAACACGATGACTCGTCGCGCCATCGGCGTCAGTGAACGCCCCCCACTTTTGCAAACGATACCGCTGAGTTTCCAGCATCTGTTTGCGATGTTCGGAGCCACCGTACTGGTGCCCATTCTGTTCAAAATTAACCCGGCGACCGTACTGCTGTTCAACGGCATCGGGACACTGCTTTATCTGTTTATCTGTAAAGGTAAAATCCCGGCGTATCTGGGTTCGAGTTTTGCGTTTCTCTCGCCGGTCTTTCTGCTATTGCCGCAGGGATATGAAGTGGCGCTGGGCGGTTTTATTCTGTGCGGCGCACTGTTTTGTCTGGTGGCGTTGCTGGTGAAAAAAGTCGGAACTGGCTGGCTGAACGTGATTTTCCCACCGGCGGCGATGGGGGCGATTGTCGCGGTAATCGGGCTGGAACTGGCGGGTGTGGCGGCCAACATGGCTGGCTTGCTGCCTGCTGCCGGTACTGAAATGGATACCAAGACCGTCACTGTTTCACTGGTAACGCTAGCGGTAACCGTGCTGGGCTCCGTCTTGTTTCGCGGTTTTCTGGCGATTATCCCTATCCTGATTGGCGTACTGGTAGGGTATGCGCTTGCTTTCGTGATGGGCATGGTGGATTTAACGCCGATCGCTCAGGCGCACTGGTTCGCTTTACCCACCTTTTATACGCCGCGTTTTGAGTGGGTGGCGATGCTGACGGTACTGCCCGCCGCGCTGGTGGTAGTCGCCGAACATGTGGGCCATCTGGTGGTCACCGCCAATATCGTGAAAAAAGATCTGATGCGTGACCCAGGTCTGCACCGGTCGTTGTTTGCTAACGGCATTTCTACCATGTTATCCGGCTTTTTTGGTTCCACACCGAATACGACGTACGGTGAGAATATCGGCGTACTGGCGATTACCAAAGTGTACAGTACCTGGGTTATCGGCGGCGCGGCGATCATTGCGATTCTGCTCTCTTGCGTCGGTAAGCTGGCTGCGGCAATTCAGGCCGTGCCAGTTCCAGTGATGGGGGGCGTGTCACTGCTGTTGTACGGTGTTATCGGGGCATCTGGTATTCGTGTGCTGATCGAATCCAAAGTGGATTACAACAAGGCACAGAACCTGATCCTGACCTCGGTCATCCTGATCATCGGCGTCAGCGGCGCGAAGATCCACCTGGGCGCGGTCGAGCTCAAAGGGATGGCGCTGGCCACGGTGGTGGGAGTGTTCCTGAGCCTCGTGTTTCGCGTTATCAGCCTGTTCCGTAAAGAAGAAGAGGTGATTGATGAGGCGGACGACAACACTTCTGCTCACTCCTCTTCTGCACACTAATTCTCCAGCCCGTTGATGTTGCGACGGGCGGTGCGTTGAACCGGCGGGATGCCGGTTCAATCGCAAAAGGTTTCTATGCTAAACTTGATTCGTTTTCCTGCCTGTTTGGTTTGAGGTGCTTCTGAACACACCGGCACAGTTATCATTGCCACTCTACTTACCCGATGACGAAACCTTTGCCAGTTTCTACCCGGGAGAAAACACGTCTCTGCTGGCTGCTATCCATACGACGTTAGATCAGGAACATGGCAGTTACATCTATTTCTGGTCACGTGAAGGCGGCGGCCGTAGTCACCTGTTGCATGCAGCCTGCGCTGAATTGTCCCGTCTTGGTCGTGCGGTCGGCTATGTGCCGTTGGATAAGCGTGCCTATTTCGTTCCAGAGGTACTGGACGGGATGGAGCAACTGTCGCTGGTCTGTATCGACAATATTGAAGCGATCGCCGGTGATGACGCGTGGGAAATGGCACTGTTTAATCTATACAACCGCATTCAGGAAGGTGGACGCACCCGCTTGCTGATTACCGGCGATCGTCCGCCGCGTCAGATCAATCTGCAACTGGCGGATCTGGCTTCACGTCTCGACTGGGGGCAAATCTATCGGTTGCAGCCGTTGTCGGATGAAGAAAAAGGCGAGGCGTTACAATTGCGGGCCCGGTTGCGTGGTTTTGAACTGCCGGAAGACGTCAGCCGCTTTTTGCTAAAGCGGCTGGATCGGGAAATGCGCACGTTATTTATGACGCTGGACCAGCTCGATCACGCGTCCATCACCGCCCAACGTAAACTGACGATCCCTTTCGTTAAAGAGATCCTCGGGCTGTAATGCCATCTGTCACAGGATATCCAGCACCTGTTCTGGTGGGCGACCCAGTTTAGCGTGGCCGTTGGCAACCACGATTGGGCGTTCAATCAATTTCGGGTGGGTGACCATTGCATCAATCAGTTGAGCCTCTGTCAGTGTGTCGTCAGCCAGATTCAATTCGCGGTACAACTCTTCTTTTCGACGCATCAGTTCGCGCGCACTGTTAAATCCCAGTTGTTTAATCAGCCTGGTGAGGGTAGCGGCATCCGGTGGCGTATCCAGATACAGCACCACCTCCGGTTCGATGCCTTGTTGCTGGAGCAGCGTCAGTGTTTCGCGGCTCTTGGAGCAACGAGGATTATGATAGATGGTCACCGATTTACTCATTCCATTTACCTTTTTCAGGATTTTTCATAAGGGCGGAAACGTTGCTGCATCGCACGTAACTGGTCGATGCGTGCGTCGTAGCGTGCCTGATCGAGGCTGCCGAGCTTACTTTGTGAGCTGGCGTTACTCAGCAAACGAATCGCCTGATCCAGTTTGCCGTTAAGTGCCAGGCTTTCTGCCCGGGATGCCAGCTCTTCACCGCGCATGTTCTGTGCTGCAGAAGCCTGCGCCAGTAAGTCCCAGCCATTTGGATCGTCCGGATGGGCATAGGTGTATTTACGCAAGATACGAATAGCGTCGGCGGATTTATGGCTTTCTACCATCGCGTTAGCCAGATTGATCTGCAGGACTGGGTTGTCCTGCGCATCCGGCACTTTCTGCAAACGGGCGACGGCTTGATCTGCACGCTGCTGGCCGATATCGATATCCGTCATCAGATCAAGAAACCAGGGGCTTGACGGCGATTTATCCAGCAAGGGTTGCAGCGTCGCGCGTGCTTCATCGTACTTTTTGGCTTGATAGGCCCGAATAGCTCGGCCGTATTGAGCGGCCAACTGCTCGCGTGCATTGCCTTTGGCCCAGTTGTCTAACAGGGCGGCACCATACGGGTTATCTTGCGAGACGTACATTCCCAACACCCGCGCCTTGGCGAATAGAAAGTCCTGAGAGGAGTGCACCGGGGTGGATTTCATCTGATTGGCGCGGTTGCGGGCGTCCGAAAGTCGGCTTTCCGGCAACGGGTGTGTCAGCAACATTTCCGGCGGTTTAGTGGCGTAGCGCGAGATGTCCGCCAATCGTTGCAGGAAGTTGGGCATCGCCTGTGGGTCAAACCCGGCCCGTTGTAATACCTGAATCCCGATACGGTCCGCTTCCTGTTCATTCGCCTGGGTAAAGCTGATGACGCTTTGTTGTGCACCTGCCAGCGTACCGCTGAGTGCGGCGAACCCGGCCTGTGGGTTTGCCATCGCCAGCAGCAGTGAACCAAACGCGCCGGCCCAGGCGAGCGGTGCGCTGGCTTTCTGAGCTTCCATGGCGCGAGCCAGATGACGCTGGGTTACGTGGGAGATTTCGTGCGCCAGTACCGAGGCCAGCTCACTTTCACTTTCCACATAGCGGAATAGCCCTGAGTGCAGCACGACATTGCCGCCGAAGAAGGCGAAGGCGTTGATTTCGTCGTTGTTGACCAGAAAAAAGTGAAACGGCGTACGCACGGAATCGGCCGACTTCACCAATCGTCCACCCAACTGATTGATGTACTGCAGCAACAGCGGGTCGTTAATCAGCGGCGCACCGGCACGCAACTGGCGCAGGTAGAAATCCCCCATCACCAGTTCCTGATTAATACTGAGCGTTCCGCCTGCGGTGGTGCCGATATCCGGCAACGTGTCCTGTGTCGTGGCTGTGACCATCAGCGGGCTTGCGCTCAGTAACGCGCCTGCCAGTAGGGTGATGACCGTCTGTTTGAACCGATAGGACATAACGAAGACAACCTTTCGAACAACCTGAAAGAATGGTCATCATCTTAGCCAGCAGTGGCAAACAATGAAACATGAATAGGGAAAAAGGCGGTGTAAAAAATGGGAAATGCGTGGTGGCTTGTGGTTTGCCGACGCACCGAATACCGCGTCGGCAATAATCAGGAGCAGAATAATCAAGAAAAGGAAAAGGTTCAGGCACCTTTTAAGTAATTCAATACGATATCGTGGTGATTACTGGTCTTGAAGTCATCGAATACTTTTTCGATGTTGCCTTCAGCGTTGATCAGAAAACTGACCCGGTGAATGCCATCATAGGTTTTACCCATGAAGGTTTTTTCACCCCATACGCCGAACTGCTCTGCTACCTGATGGTCTTCATCAGCCAGCAAGGTAAAGTTCAGCAGCTCTTTTTCCGTAAAGCGGGACAATTTCTCCGGCTTATCGGTGCTGATACCCAGAACCTCAACGCCGAATGTCTTCAGCTCGTCCATGTTATCGCGAAGCCCACAGGCTTGCACGGTGCAACCTGGCGTCATGGCCTTGGGATAGAAATACACCAACACCCGTTGTCCCTGGAAGTCGGCCAAATTAACTTGTTCGCCATCCTGGTCGGGCAAGCTAAATTTCGGTGCGGTATCACCGGCTTTCAGTGTGGTCATCACTACTCTCCATCTTTCTCTTCGTGCTGTGGATAGTTCACAACGCTAATACTGCCTTGCGCGTGCAGTTCTGTACATAGCTGATGAAAGGCTGGCTCAATAATTGAACCGGCTAACGCAGCCGGGCTGTGCGCTGTAATCTGGATATACAGTTGCGGCGGTGTATTGCCATCGGCAGGGCGAGTTTTTGACACCAGCTCAGCGATGTTCATTTGATGAGAATCAAACAGATCAGTAAAGCGTTCAATGATGTGTGGGGAGTCAGCAACATCCACTTTGACCCACACGGTAGCAGGCATCGGTGGGCGGGACTGCGATTCTGTACGTTTCATCACAATCAGCAAATCCAGTTCGACACCTTTGAGTGGCAGGGTGGACTCGATAAGCGTAATCGCGTTCCAACTGCCAGAAAGCAACATGATAAACGTGAACTCGGTGCCCAGCATCGCAAGTCGGCTATCTTCGATGTTGCAACCACAGCTACTGACATGGCGGGTAATCGTATTAACGATACCGGGACGATCCGTCCCCAACGCGGTAATGACCAGATAGTGTTCTTGTGGGCGCGGCAAAATAGTGCTTCCTGTACAAAATGTTGGGAGTAACATGGTAAACATAAAAAAAACCACCTGCCAAGCGCAGACAACCACGGTTGTCTGCTTGCTTTTGCATAGAAGTCAAAAGTACCATGAAGCACTTGTTTGTGGAGGGGATGGCTAATGTTTACGGGTAGTATTGTTGCTCTGGTGACGCCGATGGACGACAAAGGTGCCGTTGATCGCGCGAGCCTGAAAAAACTGATTGATTATCATGTCGCTAGCGGTACGTCCGCGATTGTGTCGGTGGGCACCACCGGCGAGTCCGCCACCTTGAGTCACGATGAGCATGGCGACGTGGTGATGTTGACACTGGAATTAAGCGACGGCCGAATCCCGGTTATCGCCGGTACCGGTGCCAATTCAACGGCTGAGGCGATTTCCCTCACCCAGCGTTTTAACGATACGGGTGTGGCCGGGTGCCTGACCGTGACGCCGTATTACAACAAGCCGACCCAGCATGGTTTGTTCCTGCATTTCAAGGCGATTGCCGAGCATACCGACCTGCCGCAGATCCTCTACAATGTGCCATCCCGTACAGGTTGTGACATGTTGCCGGAAACCGTCGCCCGTCTGTCAGAAGTCAAAAATATTGTTGCCATCAAGGAAGCGACCGGGAACTTAAGCCGTGTCAGCCAGATCCAAGAGCTGGTTCATGAAGGTTTCATTTTGCTGAGCGGCGACGACGCCAGCTCGCTGGACTTTATGCAACTCGGTGGCAAAGGCGTGATTTCCGTGACAGCCAATGTCGCGGCCCGTGAAATGGCGGCGCTGTGCAAGCTGGCAGCTCAAGGGAATTTCGTTGAAGCCCGCCGTCTTAATCAGCGTCTGATGCCGTTGCATCATAAACTGTTTGTTGAACCCAATCCGATTCCGGTGAAATGGGCCTGTAAGGCATTGGGATTGATGGCGACCGATACGCTTCGTCTGCCGATGACGCCGCTGACCGATGCTGGTCGCGACGTGATGGAGCAGGCTATGAAGCAGGCGGGTCTGCTGTAACCGTTAGGGAGATTTGATGAGTTCTTCATTGCAAAAGTCGATGGTGGCAAAGGTTGTCGGTGTTTCGCTGATCATGTTGCTGGCCGCCTGTACCAGCGATCAACGCTACAAGCGTCAGGTTAACGGCGATGAGTCCTATCTGCAAACACCCGAACACCGGGCGTTGAATGTACCGCCCGGTCTGATTCTGCCGTTGCAGAACGGGGATTTCGATATTCCTCCGGTCAACCAGAATGGGCTGGTTGGTAAAGCGCTGGATATTCGCCCGCCGATGCAGCCATTGGCTTTGTTGAATGGTTCCCGCGGTCAGGTATCTGGCAATACGGCGACGCTGTTGCTGGAGAACAATGCGCGCAACAGCAGCCTGTGGTCGGTGTTGACGCAAGTCCTCCAGTCAAAAGGCTATACGATTGCCAGTCGCCAGGATGCCAACCGGACACTGACGACCGATTGGATCACCTGGAAGCGTGAAGATGAGGATGTCGCGCATCAGGCGCGTTACCAGATAACGCTGCAGACGCAAGGCTATCAACTGGCGCTGACCGTGAAACTGCTGGATCTGCAACAGAACACCAGCCCGGTGACAGATAGTAGCGAAACTCAGCGTTATACCGCGATGATGCTCAATACACTGTCTGACGAACTGGATAAGCGCCTGAACGATAATGACAGCGCTCAGGCTAGTCGTAACAGCCAGCAGCTCAATGTTCAGAGCGGCGCTGATGATTCTGGCCTGCCGTTGCTGGTGGTGCGTGGTTCCTACAATCAGGTATGGGACCGCCTGCCGAAAGCGCTGGATAAAGTCGGGATGACCGTTAACGATCGCAGCCGTCCGCAAGGATCGGTGTCTGTCAGCTATAAGGCGCCGGGTAGCGGAACCTGGAACGAACTGGGGGCGCGCGATCCACAATTGCCGAACGGCGATTACAAACTGCAGGTCGGTGATTTGGGCAACCGCAGTACGCTGCAATTTATCGACTCCAAAGGACATACGCTAAGCCAGTCGCAAAATGACGCGCTGGTCGCAGTGTTGCAGGCCGCGTTCAGCAAGTCGTAAAACGCAAGAATATGTACCCTAAATAATTCGAGTTGCAGGCAGGCGGCGACGCAGCGAATCCCCAGGAGCTTACTTAAGTAAGCTCCTGGGGTGAGCGAGGAAAGCCAACGCACATGCAACTTGAAGTATGACGGGTATAAGGGTCGGGTTCTCCGGCCCTTATTCATTTAGTCATCAACGTGATGGGTTTATCAACACGTTCAATTAACGGGCCCGGTGCGGGTGGCCCTTACTTGTGTGGAGTAATAAAAGATGCAAAAGCTAGCTGAGTTGTATCGCGGAAAAGCGAAAACGGTCTACACCACGGAAGATCCGGATCTGTTGGTGCTGGAGTTCCGCAATGATACGTCAGCAGGGGATGGTGCTCGCATTGAGCAGTTTGATCGTAAAGGGATGGTGAATAACAAGTTCAACCACTTCATCATGACCAAGCTGGAAGAAGCCGGGATCCCAACCCAGATGGTGAGCCTGCTGTCGGATACTGAAGTACTGGTGAAGAAGCTGCAAATGGTGCCGGTCGAATGCGTAGTGCGTAACCGTGCTGCGGGGTCGCTGGTTAAACGTCTGGGTATCACGGAAGGTGAGATTCTCAATCCGCCATTGTTCGACCTGTTCCTGAAAAACGACGCCATGCACGACCCGATGGTGAATGAGTCCTACTGCAAGACCTTCGGCTGGGTCAGTGAAGAGAATCTGGCGCGTATGAAGGAACTGAGCTACAAAGCCAATGAAGTACTGAGCAAGCTGTTCGGCGACGCGGGCCTGATCCTGGTGGACTTTAAGCTGGAGTTCGGTCTGTTCAAAGGCGAAGTGGTGCTGGGCGACGAGTTCTCGCCGGACGGTAGCCGCCTGTGGGATAAAGAAACCCTGAACAAAATGGATAAAGACCGTTTCCGTCAGAGCCTGGGTGGCCTGATTGAAGCCTATGAAGAAGTCGCACGCCGTCTGGGTGTTAAACTGGACTAACTGCGCAATCGTTTACGTTCTGGCAGGCGGCTGTGGTTTCCGGTTGCCAGAACGGGACAGCTGTTTACCTGATACCTGTTAATCAGCCAAAGGTCTATCTGGTAGCGATTTGTCTGACAAGTCGGTACCTGTCAGCCCGTTGCCGGATACTGCCTGACGACATCCGATCGTAGGTCTCTCTGATGCCTCTTCGCGGCTGGCCTCCTGCTGCGTGGCACTCTTCATATTGCTTTAGTGAATCATGCTGCCTGAGTGAAATGAGTGCTATTATTCTCCGCCTGTGTGTCGACTGATTCCGGCAAGGATATGTTTTATGGCCTTTTTTGACCCAACGTTACTTATCTTACTGGCATTGGCTGCCCTCGGTATTATCAGCCAGAACATGACGGTTACCCTGGCTATTTTGTTTTTGGTGGTGGTGCGTATTACCCCGCTGAATCACTATTTCCCGTGGGTGGAAAAATATGGCCTGTCATTTGGGGTGCTGGTACTCACCATCGGTGTGATGGCACCCATTGCCAGCGGCAAAATTTCTGCCGGTGATGTGTTCGCTTCGTTTTTACACTGGAAATCGTTACTGGCTGTGGCCATCGGTATCGCGGTTTCCTGGCTCGGTGGGCGAGGCGTCGCACTGATGAGTAACCAACCCTCGGTTGTGGCCGGTTTGCTGGTGGGTACCGTGATGGGGGTAGCGCTATTTCGTGGCGTGCCAGTGGGGCCACTGATTGCAGCGGGATTGCTCTCGTTACTGATCGGCAAAGGCTAAGTGTGCTTTGGGGAGTGTCGTGGAATCTTTCATTGTCAGCCAGCATTATCAGCAGCGCTGTGGCATTCGTCGCCTGCTGGTGTTAAGCGGCCAGCCTGACTGGTGTGGCGAGCAGGCTGTACGTTTGAGCGCTCTGCGGCCTGGTGACTGGTTGTGGGTGGGCACATCGGCACCGCAGCACATGACCCCTTTAGCGCCTTCGCGCGTGCGTGGAGTGTTAGGGCAGGAGTATCTGCACGCGGTATTTGATGCCAGAGAAGGCTTCGATGCACAAGCGCTGGCGATGTTGGCAGGGGCGCTCAAGGCTGGTAGTTGGCTCGTGTTATTGGTTCCTGAGTGGGCGTCGTGGCCTGATAGCCCGGATGCCGATAGCCTGCGCTGGAGTGAACAGCCACAGCCGATAGTCACGCCTCGCTTTATCCGACATGTGCAGCGCCAACTGTTGACGGATGAAGAGGTCGTGGTATGGCGCCAGCAAGACGCCGAACCGGTGATTTCTCCCCCTGCACGTCGCCCGGATTGGTTGCCTGCTACCGGTGAGCCGACATCTTGCCAGTATCGTATCGTGCAGCAACTGCAGCATACCGCGTGTGCCGTGTCGGTGATTACCGCACTGCGTGGGCGTGGCAAATCAACGTTGTCCGGTATGCTGGCAAGCCAGTGTCAGGGGGGATGTTGGGTAACGGCACCGTCACGCGCTGCTGGCGAGATTCTGTTACGACAAGCCGGAGAGGCAGCAACATTTTGGGCACCGGACGCCCTGTTGGCGTTCTGTCAGCAGCACGGCACACCACCGGTAGACTGGCTGTTGATTGATGAAGCCGCCGCTATCCCTACGTCGCTATTGCGATCGTTATTGCCGTTTTTCCGTCGGGTGGTGATGACAACCACGGTTCAAGGCTATGAGGGGACTGGACGTGGTTTTCTGCTTAAATTTTGTGCCTCATTGCCGGACTGGCAGGCTATCGAACTGACTGAGCCATTACGTTGGGCGCAGCACGATCCGCTGGAGCACATTGTGGATCGCATGATGCTGTCTGATGCTGAAAAACAGGTACCGGAACGACTTGATGCTCCCCCTGTTATTCGCCCGGAGTGGCAGGATGACTGGCTGAGCCAGCCCGAACGCCTGGAAGGTTGCTATGGATTGCTCTGTAGCGCCCATTACCGTACTTCTGCGCTAGATTTACGCCGCTTGATGGATGCCCCCGGTATGTATGTTGCCAGCGCTTGTGTCGACGAGAAGGTTGGCGGGGTTATCTGGCTGGTGGATGAAGGGGGATTGTCGGCGACACTGGCGCAGGAGGTGTGGGCCGGACGCCGTCGCCCAAGCGGAAATTTGGTAGCGCAGTCGTTGGCCGCACACGCTAATCAATGGCAGGCACCGGTGTTACGATCACGTCGTATCAGTCGTATCGCTGTGCTAGCCGCCCATCGAGGTCAGGGAATCGGTCTGGCACTGGTGCGAGATCAACAGCAACGGGCTCAACAGGCGCAGCTGGATTTTCTGTCTGTCAGTTTCGGTTTTCAGCCCGATTTGTGGCAATTCTGGCAACGTTGTGGGTTCCGGTTGGTACGTATCGGTAGTCATGTTGAGGCCAGCAGTGGGTGCTATAGCGCGATGGCACTGTTCCCGCTCAGTGAAGCAGGGGAGGCGTTGACCGCTTTAGCACACCATGAATTACGTCGGGATTGGTTTTGGCTGCGACGTGATATTCCGTTGACGCTGGATTTGCCACTGGAGACAGAACAGACATTCACGGTTGATGACTGGCGTAATCTGGCGGGGTTTGCTCTGGCTCACCGTCCGCCGGAAGCCTGTCAGGGAGCGTTGTCACGTTTGGTAATCCACTCGCCGATGGCATTGGCGGCCTTAAGGCTGTGGCTTGAGCAAGGGAGAAGCGTGGCGGAGTGCGTTCAGCAGCTCCAACTGGCGGGTAAAAAAGCGTTGGTTCAGCGCTGGCGTACCGAAACGGCCCAGGCGTTGCAGCATTTGGATGCCGCACAATGGCAACGCTGGCATGACATTATCGCTATAGCGAAATAAGTGGTTTTATTCCTCAGATTTATTTCAAGTGGTAACGATCACAATTTTGCAACTAAAACTGTGAGACGACCTGCTGATTTCCCCCGTTCATATACACTGATCCTGATACAGGATAATGGAATAACTTGTTCAATAAACCTCAATATTGACCCGCCATCGAGGGGCGTATAGTGACCGCTGAATATTTTACATAGTCGGTTCCCCCAGAAGAGAACCGCAGGAGAGGCGATATGAAGCATGACTATTTTGTGGTGCAACAGCCACCTTCACCTAAGCAGTTGTTTTTACTATTTCACGGCGTAGGCGACAACCCGGTTTCTATGGGACAGATTGGCCGTTATTTTGCCAATGCATTTCCCATGGCGCAGGTTATCAGTGTGGGGGGCCCGGAAGCGATTGGCTTGGGCGAAGGACGCCAGTGGTTTTCGGTTCAGGGGGTAACGGAAGATAACCGTGCCCGCCGCGTGAATGCCGTTATGCCGCGTTTTATCGATACGGTTCGCTATTGGCAGGCATCCACGGGAATCGATTATTCCCACACGGCGTTGATTGGTTTTTCTCAGGGCTCAATCATGATCCTGGAAGCGCTGAAAGCAGAGAAGAATCTGGCTGGGCGGGTTGTGGCATTCAGTGGCCGTTTTGCCACGCTGCCTGACCAGCCGATGTACGATGTTGTGGTCCATCTGGTTCATGGTGAGGAAGACCCGGTGATTACCGTGGATCATGCCCGGCAGGCAGCACAGAGCTTGCGCGCTCAGGGATCGGATTTTACGTTGGATCTGGTGCCGCAACTCGGGCACGCTATTGATGGCCGCATGATGGAATACGCGTTGGACCGACTGCATCACTATATTCCTAAACGTTTCTGGGATGAGGCGGTGATGGGGGAACGCGGTGAGCTGGTGGCATTTCGCTAACTGACCGATGACGGGTTTCGTGTTTTAAGCCACGTATTTTACGCTATGTATTTTAAGTGAGAAATGCGGCAGAAACCGCCCATCAATAAACAGGCCGGGCCACATAGTGACCCGGCCTTATGATGTTCATGTATGTTTCAGGGTTTTTTCTGTGGCCAGTCGTCTTCGTCGTCCCACTGTGCGTTGTTATCGCGGTGCGGCGGCAAAGGCGGTTTGTTATTCAAAAAGCGTTTATGATCAAGGCGACGTAGCTCTTTGATACCGTTGACCAGCATTCCCACTAGCACCAGCAGTATCACCCACCAGTAATCAGCCAGCCATCCCATGGTTGTTCCTCGTTATTTTGGCGAATCTTCTCGTATACGCCTTATTGTAGCTGGTAAGCCGCCATTATTTCAGGCTGTCGGTGTACACAGACCTGCATGCAGCAGGTCAGCGGATACACTGTCTATCAACCGATATATTGATCAACCGATATATTGTGTATCAACAGACAGTATAAAGCGCTGAAACAGGCTCGGTAGATTGGGTTCCAGCCATTCCCGCCCGGCAATGTCTTCGCCTTGCCAGGCGTGTAA
The DNA here is from genome assembly GCF_020406815.2 of Dickeya oryzae. Taxonomy (NCBI): domain Bacteria; kingdom Pseudomonadati; phylum Pseudomonadota; class Gammaproteobacteria; order Enterobacterales; family Pectobacteriaceae; genus Dickeya; species Dickeya oryzae. The sequence continues at coordinate 3,365,404 of NZ_CP162670.1, read as the reverse complement.
AATGCACTCAGGCGTTAGCTGTGACTGAGCAACCTGAGCCAGCGGTGCGTAGCTGATATGCCAGGGTTCTATCGCGACCCCACCGTTATCCTGGGCGAATGGCCGGTAAAAACCGAAGCGGGCCATATGGCGGGTGAGCCAGTCGTTCAGACCGGAAAAATAGCCGCCTGACTGGTATTCCCAAGGTTCCAGTTGTAATTTCTGGCCAGCGGGTAATAAGTCTGGGTCGTAAACATCCAGATCACTGCCCCAATGATGACGGCTACCACCTGGCAATGCAGACCAACGCAGAATAGCCTCACAACGCGCGCCTTCATCCAGTGTGAGTGCATCGATCGGCTGGCAGTGATGGTCCAGCAGCGGGCGCTGACCGGTAAACTTGCCATTCCAGATCTGGCGCTGGCGGTCAAAATCGCGAAATGTGCTGGCAGGCTGTAAATTGAATCCATCTTGTCGCGCCGCCTGCTGCATAGCAGTAAACGCCGCGACCGCTTCACGCTGCAGACGGTGTGAACCGCTCAACGTCACCAGATGGCGGTCGCTTTTGCCAGTCAGGCAGGCGGGGGACATCATGCGATCAATTGCTCCATAATACGTTGATACATGCGGCTGAGCAGTTGCAGGTCGGCAGCGCTGACGCACTCGTTCACTTTATGGATGGTGGCGTTGACCGGACCCAATTCGACAACCTGCGCACCCATACGGGCAATAAAGCGACCGTCTGACGTACCGCCGGTAGTCAGGAGTTGCGGCGTGATTTCACTGTAATGCTCCACTGCGTTGACGACGGCATCGACCAGCTCGCCGCGTCCGGTCAGGAATGGATGACCAGACAACTGCCATTCCAGTGTGTAATTAAGTTGGTGGCTGTCCAGCAGCGCCTTGACCTGCTCTTTAATCAGTTCATCGGTCAATTCAGTGCTAAAGCGGAAATTGAACTGGACGAACAGTTCGCCAGGGATAACGTTATTGCTACCGGTACCGGCGTTGATATTGGCTATCTGCATGCTGGTAGGCGGGAAAAATTCATTGCCCTGATCCCAGACGGTCTCCACCAGTTCATTGAGCGCGGACATCGCCCGATGCACCGGGTTATCCGCCAGATGTGGGTAGGCAACGTGCCCCTGAACGCCATGAACCCGCAGATTGGCGGTGATGGAGCCGCGTCGGCCATTTTTCACCACATCGCCAACACGTTCGGTACTGGATGGCTCGCCGACCAGGCAATAGTCCAACCGCTCCTGGCGTGCCATCAATGCTTCGACCACCTTGACGGTACCGTTAACGGCACTGGCTTCTTCGTCAGAGGTGATGAGAAACGCCAGGCGCCCCTGATGATTAGGATGCGCTGCGACAAACCGCTCTGCTGCCACAACCATGGCGGCCAGCGAGCCTTTCATGTCTGCTGCACCGCGCCCAAACAACATGCCATCGCGAATAGTGGGTTCAAACGGTGGGGTCTGCCACTGACTTTGGTTGCCAACCGGTACCACATCGGTGTGACCGGCAAATGCCAGAGTCTTTCCCTGGCCTCGCCAGGCCCAGAAGTTCTGGGTATCACCGAAGTCCATCGCTTCAATAACAAAGCCGATAGCTTTCAGACGCTCAATCATCAGTGCCTGACAGCCTGCGTCATCCGGGCTGAGGGACGGGCGTTTAATGAGTTGCTGGGCCAGTTCAATTACCGGGCAAGACATGTGCGGTATTCTCCGTAAAAAAGTGCTGATAGCTGTCGTCACTAAAACCAAGCAGGGTTTTCCCATCATCGGTTACCAGTAACGGGCGTTTTATCAACGCCGGTTGCTCCAGCATAACAGCTTTTGCCGCCACATCGTTGTTGATGCTGTTGCGATAGGCTTCGTCCAGCTTACGCCAGGTGGTGCCGCGGGTGTTGAGCAACGGCTGCCAGCCAATGTCATCTATAAATGATTGCAGACGCTCTGCGGTTAACCCGTCTGCCCGGTAGTCGTGGAAGCGATAGTCGATACGATGCTCTTCCAGCCAGCGACGGGCCTTCTTTATGGTGTCGCAGTTCTTGATTCCATACAGGGTGATAGCCATATATTTAAAACTCGTTACTTTTCATGTTATAAGGCGAAAAAGCATACCGCATAACGATGAAATACGGCAGAGTATTAAAATTATCTTAAGAAATCATAGGGTTGGAATTAACGAAAAGTTGCGGAAATGCGAAAGAGAGCACATTTCTGCGCCCCAAAGTCTTTATCTTGGTCAAAAAAGAAGCGTATAATAACCCTGTAAGACCACAAAGCCTTAAGGAGCTACCAACATGATCGAAATCGAACTCAACAACTGGAAAAGCTTCATCGACGCAATGCTGCGTAAGTAATTGCTGATGTATTTAGACTAGTACAATTTTATTTACTGTCATTAGTTACCAGGACCCATATTGAGTGTTACCAAAGCAGCAACCCACGGGTTGCTGCTTTTTTTATGTGACTGACAACGCTTTTAATGAACTGATTTATAAAAATTAATTTTCGCTTAAGGTGGTTGTGTTATCCATAAACTCCCCCGTTTTACCCCATTTTTCTCTTTTCATTTTTGTGATCTATGTCGCTAATTTTCGCTCATGTTTTTCAGATTTCTGCCGCCGGTGAGGAAGGCGAAATGAGGAAGCCTGAGTAAATAAAAGAGGCTATTATTTGCATTTGTCGTTACCCATGTCGGTGAGCCATGTCGATCGAGGATTAAGGTGGTAAAGACATAAGTTGATAACGACATTCGCTGGCAAAGATGGATGGGTTGGGTGACGCCGGAGACGCCGGAGTAGTAGTCAATGTGATCCCCGGTTCAGGCCATCGACATCTCAGTTTATCGCCCCGGTGTTTGCGATGATCGCGGTGCTAGTAAAATGTACGAATAAAAAGAGAGTGACCACCCACGCATAAGATGCCAAATAATGCCGATGCGGCTGGTAAATCTGTGGGATGAATGGAGTCAGTTCGCTTTTTTATCATGTTTTATCACTTTTTGGTGATGTTCGGCTGGACAAATGCGCCGCTACTTGCTGTACTGTATTTGACACAGATTTTGTGTCGTTCATTCATGTAAAGGTAAGTTTGATGTCTAAGATTAAAGGTAGCGTTAAGTGGTTTAATGAGTCCAAAGGATTCGGTTTCATTACTCCGGAAGATGGCAGCAAGGACGTATTCGTTCACTTTTCTGCTATCCAGAGCAACGGTTTCAAAACCCTGGCTGAAGGTCAGCGCGTAGAGTTTGAAATCACCAGCGGCGCTAAAGGACCTTCTGCTGCTAACGTTATCGCTATTTAATTATACCGATTTCCTGAAAAACCCGCCTTATGGCGGGTTTTTATTTTGTATTTTACTCTTCTCTTAATGGGTACTCAGCCAGCCCATCAGCGCAAATGCCAGTGCCGTCATCATCAGTGAACCAAGCAAATTAAGCAGCAGATTGAACAACGCCGCTGCCCATTCACCGCTCTGCAGTAAGGTCACCATTTCGTAGGAAAAGGTGGAAAACGTTGTCAAACCACCGCAGAAACCGGTTGTGAGCAACAGTTTCCAGTGTGGCGGAAGGTCAGGCTGGCGGATGAAATAGCTCATGCAGGCACCGATAATGAAGGCTCCTGACAGGTTTGCCAGCAGCGTGCCCGCCGGAATCTGGGGAAACAGGTTGTTAAAACGCACACTCAATTGCCAGCGTGCGACGCTGCCCAATCCGCCGCCAAGAAAAATAGCAAGTAACGTACTGTACATAGTCACCTTTTCGTTCAGGTGTAAGTTAGACTACTCTCGAAAGGGCACGAGTGATGCCGATTGAGGGACGCGTAGACATCATCAGCCGGAAAGGCGGTTATGGAGGAATGTCATCTCCGTTACTGTCTGATAAAGTTTACCTATATGTCGATGTGTTTTGTAGCCGTGGTAGTTTTACCAAATGTATCCGCCGGTTATGAAGGAGCCTGATATGAAGGTGGCGCTTGGTCAATTTGCGGTTCAGCGTTTATGGCAGGACAATGCCCAGACCTGCATGACATTAATGGTACAGGCTGCCTCTGTCGGTGCTGATCTGCTGGTGTTGCCGGAGGCTGTACTGGCGCGTGATAATGCGGACCCAGAATGGGGCGTCGGGTGTGCCCAACCGATAACTGGCCCTTTTGTTAGCCAACTGCTGGCGGCGAGTCAGTCACTGGATATTAGCGTTGTGTTTACCTTGCATACCCCAGCGGCAGAAGGGAAGGTGCATAACACATTGCTGGTTATCCGGCGGGGAGAAGTCCTGGCCCATTACCATAAACTGCATTTGTATGATGCTTTCTCGGTACAGGAGTCCCGCCGGGTGACGCCGGGCAGTGCGTTGCCTCCAGTGGTGGAGATTGCGGGAATGCGGGTCGGGTTGATGGTGTGCTACGACATTCGTTTTGCCGAGATGGCGCGCCAGTTGGCGATTAGTGGCGCTGATGTTCTGGTCGTCCCGGCGGCCTGGGTGAAAGGGCCGCACAAAGAAGCTCACTGGGAGTTACTGGCGCGAACCCGAGCGCTGGAAAATACCTGCTATCTGGTCGCGACCGGAGAGTGTGGTGACAGGAATATCGGCAATAGCATGGTGATAGACCCTATGGGGGTGGTGATTGCTCAGGCTGCTGAGCAACCGCAATTGTTGCTGGCGGAATTGCACCTGGAGCGAATTCAAACCGTTCGTCGCCAGTTACCTGTGCTACATCACAATCGCTTTAAGCCACCTGTATTACGATAAGGGTAAGGCTTTTCTGGTCGGGTAAATGCATCGGGTAATGCGTTGGGTCTTACTTTGTTACAGATAGGCATTGCCTTATCCGGTATATCGATTTAAAAAGAGCATTATTAATGCATTAAAGCGCGCTGGCTTTTCCAGCTCACATTATCAGGTAGGTATGTATGGAAGGTATCAGTATTGCCAAACTTTTAGTGATTGGCGCCTTGATTGTTCTGCTGTTTGGCACCAATAAATTGCGCAGTCTGGGCGGCGATCTGGGCGCGGCTATCAAAGGCTTCAAGAAAGCCATGAACGATGATCAGCCAGCGGCGAAATCTTCCGCTCAGGATGAACATCATGCTGCTATCAGCGAGACGCGTCCGAAAGAATAAGCGTATCAGCTGACAGTATTGAAACGAAAAAGCGGAGGGGGCTACCCATCCGCTTTTTGTGTTGCTCATTTTTTGGTAAGGGAATGTTGCAGGTAATAACCTGTTATTTCACTTCAATCCCTTTAGCCTGCAGGTCTGCATGGTAGGAAGAGCGAACAAACGGACCACAGGCAGCATGGGTAAAGCCCATTGCCAGCGCTTCCGCTTTCATTTCTTCAAATTCTTCCGGCGGCACATAACGCTGTACTGGCAGGTGATGACGGCTAGGTTGCAGGTATTGTCCCAATGTCAGCATGGTCACACCGTGACGACGCAAATCGCGCATCACATCCAGAATTTCGTCGTTGGTTTCACCCAGGCCCACCATCAGACCGGATTTGGTCGGAATGGTTGGATGAGACGCTTTGAATTTCTCCAGCAATTTTAGCGACCATTCATAATCGGCACCCGGACGAACCTGACGATAAAGACGCGGCACGTTTTCCAGATTATGGTTGAACACGTCTGGCGGCGTGGCGGTTAAAATATCCAGTGCGCGGTCCATACGGCCGCGAAAATCCGGCACCAGTGTTTCGATTCTGATGGTTGGGTTTTTGCGGCGTATCGCACTGATACAGTCAGCAAAGTGCTGTGCACCGCCATCACGCAGGTCATCGCGGTCAACCGATGTGATGACCACATAACGTAACCCCATATCATGGATAGTTTGCGCCAGTTTTTCCGGTTCGTTGGCATCGGGCGTCAGCGGGCGGCCGTGGGCAACATCACAGAATGGGCAACGGCGGGTGCAGATAGCCCCGAGAATCATGAACGTGGCGGTACCGTGATTAAAACACTCCGCCAGGTTAGGGCAGGAGGCTTCTTCGCAAACCGAGTGCAGACCATTGCGGCGCATGGCGTCCTTGATGCCCTGAATCCGGCTGGAGTCCGCAGGTAATTTTATCTTCATCCATTCTGGTTTGCGGAGCATTTCCTGACGCTCGGTAGCGACGGTGCGTACCGGGATCAGGGCCATTTTGTCTGCATCGCGGTATTTGACGCCACGTTCGATCTGAATCGGTTTACTCATGGTTGCGTAATTTCCAGTTCTGAATCGCTGTTATGAATTTATCTAAAATTCATTGGATTACGTGAGTGATTAAACTTTTTTTTAAAAAACTCACAAAATTATATCATCTTTGTCTTCTGACGAGCAGCCATAGAACAACAAAATGCAGAAACAATGTAAATAAACTGTAACTGAATGGTTTTGGTCGATGTCACTCGATATGCAGCGGGTGCGGTTCTCCCTGCTGTGACCAGTCCCAGTCCAGCCATTCTTGCTGTTGGTAGTCCAACTGTGTCATAAACGCGTTCACCATGACTGGTGCGGTGTTGGCTACCGTTGTACCAGGAACCAGTTCACTGAGCTGGGTCATGCTCATACCCGCGTAGCCGCAAGGGTTGATGCGCAGGAAAGGGGACAGGTTCATCGCAATATTTAGCGCCAGACCATGAAACGAGCAACCGTGCCGGATACGCAATCCCAGCGAGCAAATTTTACGCTCGCCGACATAGACACCGGGAGCATCCGGGCGCGCATGCGCTTCAACAGCATAATGCGCCAGCGTGTTGATGACGGTATTTTCGATAGTGGTCACTAACTGGCGTACGCCCACTTTACGTCTTTTGATATCAATCAGCACATACATCACTTGCTGGCCAGGACCGTGATAGGTGACCTGACCACCGCGATCGCTTTGGATCACAGGAATATCACCAGGCATCAGGACGTGTTCGGCTTTGCCTGCCTGACCTTGGGTAAAAACGGGCAGATGCTGCACCAGCCATAACTCGTCGGCGCTGTTGCTATCCCGCTGCTCAGTAAAGGTATGCATGGCCTGCGATACCGGTTCATAAGGCTGTATGCCTAATTGACGCACTATGATCGTATTGCGTGCTGTGAGCGTATCTTGTTGCAAGAGTGTCATCGTCGGGTAAAGAAGGGATGAGCGCAATTATAGCGAGGGGAGACTGGAGCGAATAGCGGTTTCCTCGCTTGTCTCCGGATTAGGGAGACAAGGCTGGGGAGTCGGGCTGGTTAGAGCACGACACGCACAATATCGATGTTACCCAGTTCTTCGTAGAGCGTTTCAACCTGCTCAATATGGGTCGCGGTGATGGTAATCGATACGGAGTGGTAATTGCCTTTGGTACTGGGCTTGACCTGTGGGGTGTAGTCACCGGGAGCATGGCGCTGAACCACTTCCACAACCAGATCCACCAGCTCCGGTTTTGCCAACCCCATGACCTTGTAGGTAAATGAACATGGAAATTCAAGCAGTTCGTTGAGTTTGGTTTTCATGGTGACTCCAGAGTTATTCATTAGTACAAAAATTACCACTCCCGCCGAAGCGGGAGTGTATAAGTATGACCGAAAGCGGGTTGTCGATCCTTAAGTGAGCAACATAAGGGCAGTTACTCAGGATTCAAGGGGGATCAACTAAACCAACGGTGGAACATCAGTTTGATGTAATCAAACAGGCGACCGAAAATACCGCCTTCTTTGACTTCGTTCATGACAACCAGCGGGCGCTGATCAATGACTTTGCCGTCGAGCTGGAAGTTGATAGTCCCTACCACCTGGTTTTTAGCCAGTGGCGCATGCAATTCTGTATTGGTCAGCACATAGCTGGCTTTCAGGTCTTTCATGCGTCCACGTGGGATGGTGATATAAACGTCTTTATCCACACCCAATGATACGCGGTCACTATTACCGAACCATACCGGCTCAGACGCAAACTCTTTACCGGTTTTCAGCGGTGCCACGGTTTCAAAGAAACGGAAACCCCAGGTGAGCAGTTTCTTGCTTTCTGTTTCTCGGCCTTTGAACGTCCGTCCACCCATGACCGCGGAAATCAGGCGCATCTGCCCTTCGGTCGCTGAGGCGACCAGGTTATATCCTGCTGACGCAGTATGACCGGTTTTGATGCCATCCACGGCCAGGCTGCTATCCCACAACAGACCATTGCGGTTCAACTGGCGGATGTTGTTGAAGGTAAATTCTTTTTCTTTATAGGTCGCGTATTCATCCGGGACATCACGGATCAATGCCTGACCAATCAGCGCCATATCGCGGGCTGAACTGTACTGGCCTTCCGCATCCAGACCGTGAACAGTTTTGAAGTTGGTATTCTGTAAGCCCAATGCCTTGACGTAACCATTCATCAGGTTGACGAACGCATCCTGACTGCCTGCTACGTAATCCGCCATTGCCACACAAGCATCGTTGCCGGATTGCAGAATGATTCCTTTATTCAGCAGGTAAACCGGTACATGATCACCCGGTTTGAGGAACATCAGTGATGAACCCTGAAAATCGGGGTTACCAGTCGCCCAGGCGTCTTTACCAATCGTCACGACGTCGTTTGGCGTAATTTTCCCGGACTTAATCGCCTGCCCGATAACATAACTGGTCATCATCTTGGTCAGACTGGCCGGATTGCGGCGGGTGTCGGCGTTCTTTTCCGCCAGGACTTTACCCGAGTTGTAATCAATCAGGATGTACGCTTCGGCATCAATATCCGGGACGGCAGGAATCATGGTTTTCAGATTAATGTCGTCTGCGTAGGCGAAAGTGGATGCACTGATGGCGAGCAACGTGCCGAGCGCAATACGTTTGGTAAAACAAGACGTGATTACTGTTTTCATGATTGGAACAACAACATCCGTGGGTATAAGTTAAAAAACGAGCCACACTATAGCAGATGAAAATCGGGGCGGCACCAGACAATACGTTACGTGATTTTGCTGATCGCCACAGGTGGTATCGTTATCGCTTGTGTCGATAAAGAAAGAGGGGATTAACCCCTCTTTCGGGAGTCAATGCGTTACTGCGCGCCAGATAATGTCGTGATAAATGACGGCTGCTGTGCTTCGCTGGACAGGCGCTGCTGTAGATCAACGGCCTGTTGGCGGTTCTGGAATGGGCCTAACTGTATGCGATACAAGCCGTTACTCAGGGTCACCTTGCCGGGCACGCGGAAACGCTCGTTCAGGCTTTTCAGCCAGGCTTGCGCCCGTTGCTGATCGCTCAGCGCCCCGACCTGCACCACAATATTACCCGAGCCTGCGGGCACGCTTGCCGATGATGATGCAAGGGATGACGTGGCGACAAAGGCTGCGCCGACCGCTGGTGTTGAGCGAACCGGTGCCGCGGCGGGAGTCGTTTCTGAACCTTCCAGTACACCGCTGGGCAGTGGTTTAGGCGCGCCGAGGAAACCGCCCCCGGTTGCGGTAGTGGTATGAAGGGCTGAGGCATCCGCAGCGCCAGTCATACCTGCGTTACTGGTAGCAGGTACCAGCGTCGCATTGCTGATGGGCCGTACGGTAGCGGCAGGCTGTGGCGCGCTTTCCATCATGGGGGTTCCCATACCGCTTGAGCCGAGTGTCGGGCGTGCAGGTAAGGCAAAGCTCTGCTTCGCGACACGTGTACCGATGGTTCCCGGGCCGGAGAGTGTACCGTCCGGTGCTACACTGATAAAGTCTACCTTCACCTTGGTATTATTGGACAGGTTAAGACGGTCGGCCGCCCCTTTGGTCAGGTCGATGATTCTGCCCGGCGTATAAGGCCCGCGATCGTTGATGCGCACGACCAGACGACGGCCGTTGCTGAGGTTGGTCACGCGTACATAACTGGGGATAGGCAGCGTTGGATGCGCCGCCGCCATCGCATTGACATCGAATTCTTCACCGGTCGCGGTGCGGTTACCGACAGATTCTCTGTCGTGCCAGGCGGCAAACCCGCTTTCACTGAAGTTTTCCGGGTTTTTGACAATACGGTATGTTTTACCATTCATGCTGTAATCTTGCATGTTGGCAGGGTTATACGGTTCGTAGCGCGGTTCGACACCGCCGATTTCTTCTACCGGGCCGTTGTATGCCGAGGCCTGCGGTGAGGGAGACTGCGGTTGTTCCGTGACGCTACAGCCAGCCAGAGCCAGGCTGAGCGCGCCAATCCAAACCCAATCCTTACGCATTGCTTACCCCTATAAATTCTTGGATAACATTTTGCGGTGAGTGTGTATCGACATGACGATACCGAATCCCGCCATCAAGACGACCAGCGCCGAACCGCCATAGCTGACCAACGGCAGCGGCACACCAACCACCGGCAGAATACCACTCACCATGCCGATGTTAACAAACACATACACGAAAAAGATAAGCATCAGCCCGCCGACCATCACCCGGCCGAAGGAGGTCTGCGCATTGGCGGCGATCACCAGACCACGCATGATCAGGAACAGATAAAGCGCCAGCAGAATCAGCACGCCGATCAAACCGAGCTCTTCTGCCAGTACGGCAAAAATGAAGTCGGTGTGGCGTTCTGGCAGGAACTCTAATTGAGATTGGGTGCCCTGTAACCAGCCTTTGCCGCTCAAGCCACCGGAACCTATTGCGATTTTCGACTGAATAATATGGTAGCCAGCCCCCAGAGGGTCGGTTTCCGGGTCAAGCAGCATCATGATTCGGTCGCGCTGATAATCATGCATCAGGAAAAACCACAACACGGGAATGAACGCGGCCAGCAAAATGGCCGCAACCGCAATCAGCCGCCAGCTCATGCCCGCAAGAAACAGCACGAACAAACCCGACGCACAAATCAGGATAGCGGTACCCAGGTCCGGCTGGGCGGCAACCAGCAGCGTGGGGACGAAGGTTAACGCCAGCGCGATAGCCGTGTTTTTTAGCGACGGCGGACACATATCACGGTTGATATAGCGAGCCACCATCAGCGGTACCGCAATTTTAGCGATTTCTGATGGCTGGAAGCGCACCACACCGAGGTCGAGCCAGCGTTGCGCCCCCTTACTGATTTGGCCGAAGACATCCACCAGGACCAGCAGAATAAAGCAAAAAATGTACAGATAAGGTGCCCAGCTTTCATACACCCGTGGCGGAATCTGCGCCATGCCAATCATGACGACCAGCCCCAGCACGCATTGGGCAACTTTGCGCTCCATCATTCCGGGGTCTTGCCCGCTGGCGCTCCACATGACGAACAGGCTATAGCCCAGTAACGCCATTACACACAGAAGGAAAGGCAGGTCAATGTGCAGTTTGGTCCAGATTGAGCCTTTTTGTTGACTGTCTGTCATGGTGTCTCTACTCGGTTTCACTGCCCGGCGGCGACGGCGGCGCGTCCGGCAGGCTGGTATTGTTGTCGCCCAACATAATATGGTCGAGGATCTGACGCACAATGGTCCCGACGGCGGGGCCTGCGCCGCCGTTTTCCAGAATGATGGACATAGCGACTTTCGGATTGTTGTAAGGGGCGAAAGCAATCATCAGCTTATGGTCACGTAGCCGCTCGGCAATCCGGTTGGCATTATAGGTTTCGTTTTCCTTCAAACCGAATACCTGTGCCGTCCCTGACTTGACCGCAATTTTATACGGCGCGTCGGCAAAGTATTTATGCGCGGTACCGTTCGGGCGGTTAGCTACACCATACATACCATCTTTGACGATTTCCCAATAACCGGAACGAATGTCACCAATCTGCTGGTGTTGTGGTTGACGGAATGGCACCTTCGTGTTGTTGTCCATGGTACTACCAAGCAGGTGCGGTACTTGCACCTGACCGTCATTAATCAGCGTCGTCAGCGCTTTCAGCATTTGAATCGGCGTAGCAGTCCAGTAACCCTGACCGATACCAACAGGGATAGTATCCCCTTGATACCACGGTTTCTTATAACGCTTTAATTTCCATTCACGCGTCGGCATGATGCCCGGACTTTCTTCTTTGTCGGACAAATCGATCCCCGTACGCTGACCGTAACCGAATTTCGTCATCCATTCGGACAGGCGGTCGATGCCCATATCGTAAGCCACCTGATAGAAGAAGGTATCCGCAGATTCTTCAATGGCTTTGGTCAGGTTCAGGCGACCATGCCCCCATTTTTTCCAGTCGCGAAACCGTTTTTCCGAACCTGGCAACTGCCACCAGCCAGGGTCGAACAGCGACGTATACGGGGTAATGACATTGGCACTGAGCGCAGAAACCGCGATATAGGGCTTGACGGTTGAAGCCGGTGGATAGACCCCTTGCGTCGCACGGTTGATCAACGGGCGATTTGGATCGTTTAGCAAGGCGTGATAGGTCTTACTGGAAATACCGTCTACGAACAGGTTCGGGTCATAGCTGGGGGTGGAGACCATCGCCAGAATAGACGCGTCTTTCGGATCGGTGACCACCACGGCGGCACGACTGCCTTCCAGCAATTTCTCGATATAAAGCTGAAGGTTGAGATCCAGTGTCAGGTAGATATCTTTACCCGCTTGCGGAGGTTGCTCGTGCAATTGGCGGATGACACGACCGCGGTTATTGACTTCCACTTCCTCGTAACCCGGTTTGCCGTGCAGCACATCTTCGTAATAACGCTCAATGCCGAGTTTGCCGATATCGTGCGTAGCGGCGTAATCCGCAAGCCTGCCTTCCTGGTCCAGCCGTTCCAGATCTTTATCGTTGATTTTAGAAACGTAGCCGATGACATGGGTGAGTGCGGAACCGTAAGGATAGTAGCGGCGTTGGTAGCCTTTGACTTCTACACCGGGAAAACGGTACTGGTTGACCGCGAAGCTCGCGACCTGCACTTCATTCAGTCCGGTTTTGACGGGGATAGAGGTGAAGCGGCGTGAGCGCTTGCGCTCTTTTCTGAAGTTATCGATGTCTTCATCGGTCAGGTCAACAATCGGCTTGAGCGCCTGTAGCGTCTCTTCCAGGTTGTTAACTTTTTCGGGAATCAGCTCTAACTGGTAAATGGTACGGTTGAGCGCCAGTGGCGTACCGTTACGGTCGTAAATGATGCCACGGCTGGGGGCGATAGGTACCAGCTTGATACGGTTTTCATTTGAACGGGTACGGTAATCGTCAAAACGTACAATCTGCAGGTGGTATAGGTTGGCGACCAGAATACCGCTTAGCAGCAAAATGCCCAGAAATGCGACCAACGCCCGGCGTACAAACAGGGCCGCCTCAGCCGTATAGTCACGAAAGGGTTTACGTTCTATATTCATCCAGCGATTGCTACTTCACAGGGTTCATCATTCGCCTTACTCCCGATGGTAAGGATGATTGGTGGTAATGCTCCAGGCCCGGTACAGACTTTCCGCTACCAGCACACGTACCAGCGGATGAGGCAGCGTCAGCGGTGACAGCGACCAACTTTGCTCCGCCGCGGCTTTGCATTGTGGTGCTAACCCTTCCGGGCCGCCGATCAGCAGACTGATATCGCGTCCGTCTTGTTTCCAGCGTTCCAGTTGTTGCGCCAACTGCGGCGTTTCCCAGCGCGAGCCGGGAATATCCAGCGTGACGATGCGGTTGCCTTTCCCTACAGCCGCTAGCATCAACTCACCTTCCCGCTCCAGAATCCGCTTGATATCCGCGTTTTTGCCACGCTTACCCGCTGGGATTTCCACCAGCTCAAACGGCATATCTTTGGGAAATCGGCGAAGATAATCGGTAAAACCTGTCTGCACCCAGTCGGGCATCTTGGTGCCGACGGCGACCAGTTGCAGCTTCATATCAGCCCCAGAGCTTTTCCAGTTCGTACAGGTGACGGCTTTCTTCCTGCATCACATGAACGATCACATCACCTAGGTCGACCACGACCCAATCGGCGTCATTTTCACCTTCGACACCTAACGGCATCAGTCCGGCAGCGCGGGATTCCTGTACAACGTGATCGGCGATAGAGCTGACATGGCGGCTGGATGTTCCGGTGCAAATCACCATGTAGTCAGTGATGCTGGATTTCCCTTTTACATTGAGCGCCACGATATCCTGACCTTTCAAATCGTCCAGTTTATCAATAACGAAATCTTGGAGTGCTTGGCCTTGCAAAGGTTCCCCCTTCGATAAGTGGTTAATCAGCCGGTTATGCCGGCCAGGCGGTAATTGCGGATAACAGCCGTTTTCACCGAAGCCTGAGGGCTATGGCAGGAGGTTTTCCTGTGGCTGAAACCAGCGGCGGAGTATATCACGGCCTTATAATGAGTGGTATCGACGTGTGGTTATCGATAGAGTCCGTGTGTGTCAATATACTTCAGCACACTCTCGGGCAGCAGGTCATGGCAGTCGAGGCCGTTTTGTCGACGCTGACGGATTTCTGTCGCTGAAATTGAGAGCAACGGCGTATGGGCAAGATAAATCAACCCGTGGTTTTGACGGTGTAATTGTGCGGCATCCTGGGTTTGATGCCGTGTCAACCAGGCTTCCAGTTCGTCGGTATCCAACTGTTGGCGATAACCGGGTCGGGCGCACACCAATAGGTGACAGTAGTCCAGAATTTCCTGCCAGCGGTGCCAGTGATGTAGCGTCAGCAGCGAGTCTTGCCCAATAATGAATGCCAGTGGCGTACTGGTGCCTTGCTCTGTACGCAACGCTTCCAGTGTCTCAATCGTATAGGACGGTGTGGCGCGTTGTAACTCACGAGGGTCCACGCAAAACAGCGGATTCCCCTGTACTGCCAGTTCTGCCATGGTCTTGCGCTGACTGGCGCTGGCTTCGGGCTGCTCGCGGTGCGGCGGCACATTATTGGGTAACAGAATGATGCGCTGAAGGCCGATTTCCTGCGCCAGTGCAGTAACCGGGCGCAGATGTCCGTAGTGAATCGGATCAAACGTACCGCCAAAATAGGCAGTCAGGGTAGGGCGAGTGGGGGATGTTGGCAAATCGCTATACCTCAAGCAGGCTGTCAGGCAGTGCTTTACCACACAGAATCATCGACAGCGTTTCCAGTTCGTCCCAGACTGGCTGCCCATAATTCTGTTTCAGGGTGATCTCCAGTCGGCTCAACAGGGTGATCGCCTGTTGTAACTGGGTTAACGACAGACGTTGCAATGCCTGCGTCAGTAGCGGCCGACGGTTTTGCCAGACTTTGTGCTGGTCAAGCAGCGTACGCAGCGGTGTATTTGTCATGTGCCGCTTTAACTGTAGCAGCAGCAACAATTCCCGTTGCACTGTGCGCAACAGAATGACCGGTTCACAATCTTCCAGCCGTAGTTGCTGAAGAATGTGCCATGCCCGTTTGCTTTTGCCGCCGAGCAAGGCATCCAGCCAATGGAATGGCGTAAAGTGAGCGGCGTCGTTGACGGCCTGTTCCACCCGGGGCAGCGTTAACTTGCCATCAGGATACAACAGTGAGAGTCGCTCCAGTGCCTGTACCAACGCCAGCATATTCCCTTCATAGCAATAGCAAATCAGTTGGCTGGCGGCATCATCCAGCTCCAGCTTCATATTTCTGGCTCGCTGGGCTACCCAGCGGGGAAGCTGTTCCTGTTCGGGCGTCATACAGGGAACATACACACCCTGTTGGGATAACGCTTTGAACCAGACGCTGTTTTCTTGTGCTTTGGTCAGCTTATTTCCTCTGACCATCAACAAAATATCGGGATGCAGCAGCGTGGTGAGTTTAACCAGTTGCTCACTGGCGGGGGCACCCGGGCCAGCATCTGGCAAAATCAGCAACAGGGTCTGACGGGATGCAAACAGGCTGAGTGCCTGACAAGTGGAAAAGATGGCATCCCAGTCGGTGCTGTTATCGAGCGTGAAACTAAAATGCTCCAGAAAATCCTGCTGACGGGCGACCGCACGAATGTGGTCCTGACTTTCCTGCAGCAATAAGGGTTCATTACCAAACAACAAATAACAGCCGCGCAGCCCCTCATGGAGCTGCGCGGTCAGTTGTTCGGGGTAGAGACGAATCATGGGTGTGCCGGAGTTGCAGCATTAGTCGCTGCTTTCTGGGCGCTTTTCGTGTTCTGGTTACCCTTGATGGTCAGCAGCTTGCGTACCAGTTGCTGAGCGGCCTGTTGACGCATTTCCTGTATGATAATGTCCTGCTCGGCGTCTTTAGCCAGCGCGGCCAGCGGGTTGTCAAAGAACGAGCGGAAAACCGTGACGCTGAGAGGATAAATATCATCCCCTGGGATCAGCACCTGGGCTTTCAGCACCATAACAAACTGATATTCCGCTGTTTTCCCATCCTGGAAAATGGACACCGTGTTGTGTGACAGGGTTTCTCCCATGTAACGCAGTGATGGAATATCTTTGCGATTAGTATCTTCCGTTACCTGAATATCGTTAAGGCGCAGTTGTTCACGAATAGCCCGCGTCGTTGGGCCATAGGGGTCGCCGCTGTCCAACATCAGATTATGCAACTGCGTCGGTATTTGGGTGGTGCCGCGCAGATGAAAGCCGCAGCCGGCGGTCATTAAGACCACCAGCCCCAGCACCAGCGTTAAAAACGGGTGTCGCACAGTACCTCCTTGCCTTAACCTACAACCAGGTTAAGCAGTTTGCCCGGAACGAAAATCACCTTGCGGACAGTCACGCCATCCAGATATTTTGCCACCAGCGGCTCCTGCGCTGCACGATCACGCACTTGCTGCTCGGTAGCATCGGCCGCTACGGTAATCTTGCCGCGAACTTTACCGTTAACCTGTACCACGACCAGGCGAGAATCTTCGACCATCGCCTGCTCATCCGCTACCGGCCACGGTGCCTGATCGATATCACCTTCGCCTTTCAGCTCGGTCCACAGTACGAAGCAGGCGTGTGGGGTAAACGGATAGAGCATCCGTACAACCGCCAGCAGCGTTTCTTGCGTCAGCGCGCGATCTTGCTCAGACTCTTGCGGCGCTTTAGCCAGCTTATTCATCAGCTCCATAATGGCAGCGATAGCCGTGTTGAAGGTCTGGCGGCGACCGATATCGTCGGTCACTTTCGCGATGGTTTTGTGCAGGTCACGGCGCAGCGCTTTCTGATCGTCGGTCAGGGCTGCCGTATCCAGCGGTGCGGTAGCACCTTTGCCGGTATGATCGTAAACCTGCTTCCAGACGCGTTTCAGGAAGCGGTTGGCCCCTTCAACACCAGATTCTTGCCATTCCAGCGTCATTTCCGCCGGTGATGCAAACATCATGAACAGACGGACGGTGTCAGCACCATAGCGTTCCACCATCACTTGCGGGTCGATACCGTTGTTTTTCGATTTCGACATTTTGCTCATGCCCGCATACACCAGCTCACGACCTTCACTATCAAACGCCTTGGTGATGCGGCCTTTGTCATCGCGCTCCAGTGTGACGTCGACTGGGGATACCCAGATACGCTCGCCGTTGTTGCCGAGATAATAGAATGCATCGGCCAGCACCATTCCCTGACACAGCAGACGTTTGGCTGGCTCATTCGAATTCACCAGACCGGCGTCACGCATCAGTTTGTGGAAGAAGCGGAAATACATCAGATGCATGATGGCGTGTTCGATACCGCCAATATACTGATCAACCGGTAACCAGTAGTTCGCTGCCGCCGGGTCGAGCATACCCTGATCGTACTGCGGGCAGGTATAGCGCGCGTAGTACCAGGAGGACTCCATAAAGGTATCGAACGTGTCGGTTTCACGCAGCGCTGGCTGACCGTTAACGGTGGTTTTAGCCCATTCGGGATCGGCTTTAATCGGGCTGGTGATCCCATCCATGACCACGTCTTCCGGCAGGATGACCGGCAATTGATCTTCTGGCGTTGGGATGACTGTGCCGTCTTCCAGCGTCACCATCGGGATAGGCGCACCCCAGTAGCGCTGGCGGGATACACCCCAGTCACGCAGACGATAATTCACTTTGCGCTGACCGACGCCTTGCGACACCAGTTTATCGGCGATGGCGTTGAACGCGGCGTCAAAATCCAATCCGTTGAACTCGCCAGAGTTAAACAGACAGCCTTTTTCTGTTTGCGCCTGAGCGGACAGATCCGGCTCGCTGCCGTCTGCCATCAGGATAACGGGCTTCACCGGCAGGTTATATTTGTGAGCGAATTCCCAGTCGCGCTGGTCGTGACCCGGCACCGCCATCACGGCTCCGGTACCGTATTCCATCAGCACGAAGTTGGCGGCCCATACCGGCACTTTCTCACCCGTCAGTGGGTGGATAGCGAACAGGCCGGTAGCGACGCCTTTTTTCTCCATCGTCGCCATGTCGGCTTCGGCCACTTTGGTATTGCGGCATTCGGCGATGAAGTCTTGCAGGACTGGGTTGTTTTCCGCCGCTTTCAGAGCCAGAGGGTGACCGGCTGCTACCGCAACGTAAGTGACGCCCATAAAGGTATCTGGGCGGGTGGTGTAAACGGTCAGCGTATCGTCGGCATCAGCGATACGGAAGGTGATTTCCACCCCTTCGGAGCGGCCGATCCAGTTACGCTGCATGGTTTTGACCTGCTCCGGCCAGCTTTCCAGCGTATCGAGGTCGTTGAGCAACTCGTCAGCATACGCGGTGATTTTGATGAACCACTGCGGAATTTCCTTGCGTTCTACTTTGGTATCACAGCGCCAGCAGCAGCCGTCGATCACTTGCTCGTTGGCCAGTACCGTCTGGTCGTTCGGGCACCAGTTCACCGCGGAGGTTTTTTTGTAAACCAGACCTTTTTCATACAGCTTGGTGAAGAACCACTGTTCCCAGCGATAGTAATCTGGTTTACAGGTGGCGACTTCGCGATCCCAATCGTAACCAAAACCCAGCAGTTTCAGCTGGTTCTTCATGTATTCGATATTGGCGTAGGTCCAGGGAGCCGGTGCCGTATTGTTCTTCACCGCCGCGCCTTCTGCCGGCAGGCCGAAGGCATCCCAGCCGATCGGCTGCAATACGTTTTTACCCAGCATGCGCTGATAACGGGAGATCACGTCACCGATGGTGTAGTTGCGGACATGACCCATGTGAAGACGGCCGGAAGGATAAGGCAGCATGGAAAGGCAATAGTATTTTTCCTTGCCGGGTTCTTCGGTCACTTTGAAAGTCTGTTTTTCTTGCCAGTGAAGTTGGACGTGCGCTTCGATATCTTCCGGGCGGTATTGCTCTTGCATGGCTGCCAGTGGTCCTTAGTGAAATTGCTAACGCGATAGCATGTTCTGTTTCATTTCAAAAGATCCGCATAGCATAGCTGATAAGCAACGGGCTCAACAACCGCTTGAGGCGCTCTGTAGCTGATTTATGCGGTGTTAGTGGCGAAGAACGTGGCAAGATGAGGGAGAAAACTGCGGATTGGGAAGCGGCTCCCGGTAGTGTTGTAAAAATCATCTACACTAGACTTTGCAGGCCCGTCGATAAGCGATTTTACGCTAAGGAGTCACGATGAGCAAAGTGGTGCGGTATTACCGGGAACTGATGTCTGCCGTTACCGAGTGGCTAAGCCGAGGTGAGAGAGACATAGATAAACTGATGTCGGATGCACGACGTCAGTTGCAGGAAACCAACGAACTGACGCAAAAGGAGATTGAGCAGGTAATACTGGCGCTCCAGCGTGATCTGGAAGCGTTTTCTCTCAGCTATGAGGAGAGCCAGAATGCCTTTTCCGACAGTGTCTTCATGCGTGTTGTCCGCGAAAGTTTGTGGCAGAACCTGGCGGATATCACTGACAAGACACAACTGGAGTGGCGTGAAGTATTCAAAGATGTCAGTCACCATGGCGTGTATCACAGTGGTGAAGTGGTGGGGCTGGGAAATCTGGTGTGTGAGCAGTGCCATCACCATATCGCCTTTTATACGCCAGAAGTGTTGCCGCTATGCCCGAAATGTGGGCACGACCAGTTCCATCGCCAGCCGTTTTCTCCGTGATCCCTTTTTCCGCTAAGTCCGTTATTGCTGAACAACCATAGATAAAAACAAGGGTGCCGGAGCACCCTTGTTATCGAGGTTAAATGTTATCGCGGTCAAATGTTATCGATGTCAAAAATCGACGGACGGTGAGACGTGCGTATTAATGCAGGATTTTAGCCAAAAAGTCTTTGGCGCGATCAGAGCGTGGGTTGCCGAAGAAATCCTCTTTACGCGTGTCTTCGATTATCTTGCCTTCATCCATGAAGATGACGCGATGTGCCACTTTGCGAGCGAAGCCCATCTCATGGGTAACGACCATCATGGTCATGCCTTCCTGCGCCAGTTCAACCATTACGTCCAGCACTTCGTTGATCATTTCCGGGTCGAGCGCCGAGGTTGGCTCGTCAAACAGCATCGCAACCGGGTCCATGCACAGCGCGCGCGCGATCGCCACACGCTGTTGCTGGCCGCCGGATAACTGCCCGGGGAATTTATTGGCGTGGGACGACAATCCGACGCGGGCCAGCAGTTTCAATCCCTTCTCACGGGCGGCTTCTTTATCACGCTTGAGTACCTTGACCTGCGCTAACGTCAGGTTGTCGACAATAGACAAGTGTGGGAACAGCTCGAAATGCTGGAACACCATGCCCACTTTGGAGCGCAGTTGTGCCAGGTTGGTTCGTTTATCGTTGACGACGATGCCGTTAACTTCGATCTGACCCTGCTGGATGGGTTCAAGGCCGTTTACGGTTTTGATTAAGGTCGATTTCCCGGAACCGGAAGGTCCGCAAACCACCACCACTTCACCTTTTTTTACTTCGGTGGAGCAGTCGGTCAGCACCTGAAATTGACCATACCACTTAGAAACATTTTCCAGGAAAATCATCAAACCGTCCTTCTCTTCAAATAATTGACCAGCATCGACGCCGAGAGGCTGATAACAAAATAGACAAACCCGGCGAACAGGATCATTTCTACCTGGGTGCCATCACGTTCGCCAATGGTGGATGCAGTACGGAAAAAGTCCGCCAGACTGAGCACATACACCAGCGAGGTATCCTGAAACAGCACGATACCTTGAGTCAGCAGTAAAGGTACCATAGCCCGGAATGCCTGAGGCAGAATCACCAGTTGCATGGATTGCCAGTGCGTCATTCCCAACGCCAGCGCTGCTGACGCCTGTCCACGGGAAATGCTCTGGATACCGGCGCGGATAATCTCGGAATAATAGGCCGCTTCGAACAACGAAAAGGCTACCATAGCCGATACCAGCCGAATATCGGTTTTCGGGGAAAGGCCAAGCACATTTTGTAATAAGCTAGGTACAATCAGGTAGAACCACAGCAGCACCATCACCAGTGGCACTGAACGGAACAGGTTGACGTACAGTTTGGCAAACCAACTGATGGGCTTAACCGGCGACAGTCGCATCACCGCCAGCACGGTTCCCCAGACTATCCCGACCACCACGGCTGTCAGGGTAATTTCCAGCGTCACTCCCATGCCTTTAATCAGGTAAGGCAGGCTGGGGGGAATGGAACTCCAGTCAAAGTTATACATTTATTTGCTCCCCAGGTTGCCCGGCAAACGGGTCTTACGCTCTACAACTTGCATCAACAGCATGATGATGGCGTTGATGCCGACATAAGCCAGCGTAATCGCGCTGAACGATTCGTAGGCGTGGGCAGAGTAATCCAACAGCTTGCCTGCCTGCGCTGCCATATCCATCAGACCGATAGTGGAGGCGATGGCGGAGTTTTTCACCAGGTTGAGCATTTCAGAGGTCAGTGGCGGCACAATCACCCGGTAGGCATTGGGCAGCAGAACATAACGGTACGTTTGCGCAAGTGTCAGGCCAATAGCTAAACCGGCCGCTTTCTGTCCACGCGGTAATGACTGAATGCCTGCCCGCACCTGTTCGCACACCCGTGCGGCGGTGAACATGCCCAGACAAAACATAGAAGACAGGAAAAATTGGATATTCGGGTCCAGCTCAGCTTTAAACCACATCCCTATTTTGGTCGGTAAAAGCTCAGGCACCACCAGATACCAGCTAAAAAACTGCACAATCAGCGGCACGTTGCGAAACATTTCCACATAACAGGTGCCGATACCCGATAGCAGACGATGAGGGACAGTACGAAGAATACCCAGTAGTGAGCCCAGCAGAAAAGCGATGACCCAGGCACATAGCGACAGTGAGACGGTGACCTGCAGGCCGGAAATAATCCACCCCAGATAGGTTGTATTTCCGAAAGGGGCAGGTTGCAGGAAGATACCCCAGTTCCAATCTATTGACATAACGAACTCCGGTAAAAAAGGGGTAGCGTTCGCTACCCCGAAGATTGGTGAGTGGCTCATGGATTCACAGAATGGGGAACGGCCACTCTGCACCTGTCTGTCTTGCCACGAATCAGCAATCGGAAGGCAGATTACTGCCCTTTATTGTCATTATTAATTCGGTTACAACGCCTTATCGTTGGGTGCCTTGAACAAGGCTTTCATGTCGTCTGACAGGGCAAAGTTCATATTCAGGTTTTTCGGCGGAATCGGTTGTTTGAACCAGGTATCAAACCACTTTTCGGCTTCGCCGGAGGTCTGCACCTGACTTATTGTCGCATCAACCAGTTGTTTGAATTGCGGGTCGTCTTTACGCAGCATACAGCCATACGCCTCGCGGGATTGCGGGGTACCAGTGATAACCCATTCATCCGGGGCTTTGGCTTTGGCGCGCTCACCTGCCAGCAAGGCATCATCCATCATGAAGGCCACAGCTCGACCACTTTCCAGCGTACGGAACGAGTCACCATGGTCTTTGGCGCTGATGATGCGCATATTCAGTTTTTTCTCTTCGTTCATCTTGTTCAGCAACACTTCTGAGGTGGTGCCGGAGGTAACGACGACAGCTTTACCTGCCAGGTCGCTGAAGTCTTTGATATCGGAGTCTTTCTTGGTCAGCAGCCGTGTGCCGATGATAAAAATGGTGTCGGAGAAAGCGACCTGCTGCTGGCGTTCCAGGTTATTGGTCGTCGAGCCACATTCGAGGTCATAGGTACCATTTTGCAGCAACGGAATACGGTTTTGTGAGGTAATGGGAATTAATTTTACCTGCAGGTTCGGTGCATCAAGTTTTTTCCTGACCGCTTCAACAATCTTGTCAGAGTAGGCCTGAGAGTAGCCGACTACTTTCTGCTGGTTGTCGTAGTAGGAGAATGGCACTGACGATTCACGGTGGCCGATGGTGATAACACCATTGTCTTTGATTTTTTTCAGCGTGCCCGTCAGTTCTTCTGCGTGGGCCAGGCTTCCGGTTGCCGAGATCAACAGTAATGACAGTGCCAGTTTGCGCAATTGCATGTTCTAACTCCTTTGCTGTTGTGATCGATGCCTATCATGGATGATGTGGCCTCTGTGGTTCAGGCCAGGTCATGTTGTGCACCGCTAAAGAGCGAATAAAACGCTGTCATGTTTAAAAATAGCGGATTGTAAACATAATGAAACGAGAATGTTTGTTTTTTGCGAGGTGTCCCGCACCAAATTGCTGCAATAAAAAACTTATGGCACTGATTTGGTGCAGTTCATGCCCTGATGTTGTGCTGACTCAGGGATGAAGAGGGTCGCAAGCGTGCATGCAAGACGTTTCGTCTGAATAGGTAGCAAGTTATGTGCCAGAAATGAAACAAGACATGTCTGAGCATGTCTTGTTCGGGTTCGGGCGGAGAGGGGGAGGATTAACGTGAGCGCCGACGGTATACCAGCGCTGTCAGGCCCAACAAGGTTTCCAGCACCCACAGTGGCCATGAGCCAAAGCGGGCGTAAGGCGTGATGCCTGTTGTGGGTGTGACGCGGGTTTCCAGCACATCACGGGTGAATTGCGGCAGGCTGGCGCTAATGCTGCCATCAGGCGCGATAGCGGCGGTTACCCCATTGTTGGTAGCGCGTAGCAGTGGGCGTCCCAGTTCCAGCGCACGCATCCGCGCCATTTGGAAATGTTGCCAGGGGCCAATCGAATTGCCAAACCAGGCATCGTTAGAAACTGTCAGCAGCATGTCGGTGTCAGGACGGAAGTTGTCGCGAACCTGTTGCCCCAGGATTACCTCATAGCAAATGGTGGCGGTGAGGCGATAACCGTTGACGACCAGTTGCGGCTGGCGATAGTCGCCGCGGCTGAACGCCGACATCGGTAAATCAAAAAACGGTGCCAGCGGACGCAGCAAGGCTTCCAGCGGCACAAATTCACCAAATGGCACCAGGTGATGCTTGCTGTAGCGGTTCGTGGTGGGGTAGTGATACGGTTGCTGGTCACCCAGCACGATAATGCTGTTATAAAAATCGGTACGATTGTTTTCCCGGCGGGCATCGACGATGCCGGTAATCAGGCTGCTATGGTGCTCGCGCAGGATAGTGTCCAGTTGCGTCAGGTACTGCTGCTGGCGGATTTCGACATCAGGAATGGCAGATTCAGGCCAAATCACCAGTGGTGCCTTATCCATCACCTTCAGGGTGTTGTCGAAATAGATTTTTAGTGTGTTGAACAGCTCGTTCGGATCCCACTTCAGCTCTTGTGGAATGTTGCCCTGCACCATAGCGACGTTAACGGCGCGTTCCGGTTGCAGTTTGTACCATTCGAGCGAGCGCAGCGGCCATGGCAACACCAATAACGCTGCCGCAACCAAGGCTGGCTGCCAGCGGCGCTGTACTAATCCCAGCACCAGCAACCCGCTTATCACCATCAGCAGAAAGGTGAGGGTATCCACCCCGGCTATCGGCGCAAGGCCTTTGAGCGGGCCATCAAGCTGACTGTAGCCGAATTGCAACCAGGGAAAGCCGGTTAACACCCAGCCACGTAGCAGTTCGGTGAGTTGCCAGAGAACCGGCGCGGCCAGTGCCAGTCGCCAGAGGGTGGTTTGCGGCCACAGGCGCGAGAGTAGCCCGGCGAACAGCATCGGGTAGAGTGACAGATAAAGCGCCAGTAGCGTCACCAGGCCGACATTGACGGGGCCGGGCATGCCGCCAAAGTCGGCGATGCTGTAGTAAACCCAGTGGATACCCGTGCCGAACAGGCCAAATCCCCAGCAAAAGCCGATGGCGGTAGCCTGACGAGCCCGACGGTTTAGCGTCAGGCCCAATAAGCCCATCAGAGAAACGATGGCAGCAGGCCAGACATCATAAGGGGAAAAAGCCAGTGTGCCGCAGGCACCGAATAAAAGCGCCAGCAGGAGGCGAACCTGCTGGCGTTGTAATAATGAGGCGACTGCCATGAATAAATTAGTCTTCCAGTTGCGGTTGTGGGGCATCGTCAGGGATCCTGACATGAACCTGAATGATACGGCGGCTATCTGCCATAGCAACTTTGAACAGGTAACCGTCTATGTCGATAGTTTCCCCGCGTGCCGGCAGGTGGCCGAAATACTGCATCACCAGGCCGCCAATGGTATCAACTTCCTCGTCGCTAAATCGCGTTTCGAAGATCTTATTGAAATCCTCGATAGGTGTTAGCGCACGTACGGTATAAGTCTGGCGGTTGAGCTGACGGATGTCGCGATCTTCCTCGTCATCGTATTCGTCTTCGATTTCACCAACGATAAGCTCCAGGATATCCTCAATCGTCACCAGTCCGGAAACGCCGCCAAATTCATCAATGACAATAGCCATGTGGTAGCGCAGGGAGCGGAATTCATTGAGCATGCGGTCTACCCGCTTGCTTTCCGGCACCACAACGGCAGGACGCAGCACTTTATCCATACTGAATGGCTCGGAGTTGCTACGCATAAACGGCAGCAGGTCCTTGGCCATCAAAATGCCTTCAATGTGGTCCTTGTCTTCGCTGATAACCGGGAAACGGGAGTGCGCCGATTCGATAATCACGTCCAGACACTCTTCCAGCGTCTGATTATGTTTGAGTGTAATCATCTGAGAACGCGGGATCATAATATCGCGCACCCGTTGCTCGGCGATGTCCATCACGCCTTCCAGCATGTCGCGGATTTCCGGGTCGATCTGTTCCGAATCGCGGATTAACGCCAGCAGATCGTCGTGATCTTTGGACTCACCGTGAAAAATTTGATTGAGAAAAAAAGAAAAGAATCCCTTTTTGGGACTGGGGGTATCGCTGTTGGTAGAATGGTCGTCGCTCATGGCGTCAGTAAATATCACTCTTGTTAAGAAATGATGACCAGCAGTGAATACAGTAAACAGGCGATATCACCGCTGGCGTCTGGTCCTTAAAATATCGAATTTAAGGTGTATCCGTAAAATTTTCTTTTTCTGCCAGATACGGGTCGGCATAACCCATACTCTGCATGATTTCCGTTTCCAGTGCTTCCATTTCTTCGGCTTCACTGTCTTCGATATGATCATAACCTAACAGATGCAGACTGCCATGGACAACCATGTGCGCCCAATGTTCCTCTTCACTTTTCCCTTGTTCGACCGCTTCCTGCTCGACCACTTGTCGGCAGATGATAAGGTCGCCCAATAGCGGCAGTTCCACTTCTGGTGGTGCCTCAAAGGGGAAGGAGAGGACGTTGGTCGGCTTGTCCTTACCGCGATAGGTCAGGTTCAGGTGATGGCTTTCCTCTTCATCCACCACCCTGATGGTGACCTCTGCCTCGTCCTGAAACTGCGGTAACACCGCTTCCAGCCAGCGCTGGAAGTCGGCTTCAGAGGGCAGACCGTGGCTATTCTCACTGGCTATCTGCAAATCAAGAATGACCTGGCTCATTTTTGCTCCTGCGTGCTGCTGGTCTGCGCTTCACGTTTACGCTGTTCTGCCAGTTCTTCCCGGCGTTTCTGGTCGGCGCTTTCCCAGGCTTCATACGCGTTGACGATGCGGGCCACCACCGGATGGCGTACCACGTCTTCGCTGTGGAAAAAGTTGAAACTGATCTCTTCCACGTCTGACAGTACTTCAATGGCGTGACGCAAACCGGATTTTTGGTTGCGTGGCAGGTCTATCTGGGTGACGTCGCCAGTAATAACGGCTTTCGAGTTAAAACCGATACGGGTCAGGAACATCTTCATCTGCTCGATAGTGGTGTTCTGACTTTCATCCAGAATGATGAAGGCATCGTTCAGGGTGCGACCGCGCATATAGGCCAGTGGCGCGACTTCAATGACGTTGCGCTCAATGAGCTTTTCCACGCGCTCGAAGCCCAGCATTTCAAACAATGCATCGTAGAGTGGGCGCAGGTAAGGGTCCACTTTCTGGCTCAAATCACCCGGCAGGAAGCCCAGTTTTTCACCGGCTTCTACCGCTGGACGGGTCAGCAGGATACGGCGGATATCCTGTCGTTCCAGCGCGTCCACCGCAGCGGCCACCGCCAGATAGGTTTTCCCCGTACCGGCCGGACCGATACCGAAAGTAATGTCGTGATCAAGAATATGGGCGATGTATTGCGCCTGATTGGGCGTACGGGGTTTGATAACGCCGCGTTTAGTACGGATATTCACCGCCTTGCCGTATTCCGGCACGCTGTCGGCGGTCTGTTCCAGTACCCGGGATTCTTTGATAGCCAGATGAATCTGCTCCGGATCAATGTCTGGAATCACGCCACGCACTGGCGCGGTATCCACATACAGATGGCGCAGGATATCAGCAGCGGCGTCGATGCAGAGGTCTTTTCCTACCAGCTTGAAATGATTGTCGCGATGATTGATCTCTATGCCGAGGCGGCGTTCCAGCTGTTTGATGTTGTCGTCAAACGGGCCGCACAGACTAAGCAGACGTTTATTATCCGCAGGTTCGAGGGCAATTTCTTTTATCGTTACGTTCAAACTATTCCTCTTGGGTTTAAGCAGAATGAGCAATGACGTTGTGCCACGGGCAGTGGTATCTGCCCGGATGTGGCGCAGAGATTACCTTGATTATTTATCGTGAAGCCCGCAAGGCGCAAGTCAGATTCGGCATAAAGGCCGCAAGGTCGATGTATTCGCCCGGTCAGTGAGTCAGGACCAAAGAAAAAACGGGCCGTTTGACGGCCCGCCTGATAATGCACATGAGCCAGCCATTACGGCTGATAGATACCGACGCCGAGTTCGTCTTCTTTGCGGGTACGGGCGATAACCGAGGTCGGTGATTCACTGACGCGCAGATTCATTTGGTCTTCGGTGCGAACGACCACACCACGCAGTGAGTTCGGATAAACATCAACGATTTCTACGTCGACGAATTTGCCGATCATGTCTGGTGTGCCTTCAAAGTTCACCACACGGTTATTTTCAGTTCGGCCGGATAGCTCCATCACGCTCTTGCGTGACGTCCCTTCCACCAGAATACGTTGCACGGTACCCATCATCCGGCGGCTGTACTGCATGGCTTGCTGATTGATGCGCTCTTGCAGAATGTACAAACGCTGTTTTTTCTCGTCTTCGGTTACATCGTCCACCATATCGGCGGCCGGGGTACCTGGGCGAGGCGAGTAAATAAAGCTAAAGCTCATGTCGAAATCGACATCAGCAATCAACTGCATGGTCTGTTCGAAATCTTCCTGAGTTTCACCCGGGAAGCCGACGATAAAATCGGAACTGATCTGGATATCCGGGCGCGCTTTACGCAGTTTACGGATGATAGACTTGTATTCCAGCGCAGTGTGGCGACGTTTCATCATCGTCAGAATACGGTCTGAACCGCTCTGAACCGGCAGATGCAGGAAGCTCACCAGTTCCGGCGTATCTTCGTAAACGCTGATAATGTCGTCGGTGAACTCAATCGGGTGGCTGGTGATAAAGCGGATACGGTCGATACCGTCGATCGCCGCGACTAAACGCAGCAACTCTGCGAAACTGCACATATCATCATCGTGTGTGGCTCCGCGATACGCATTCACGTTCTGGCCCAGCAGATTCACTTCACGCACACCTTGTGCCGCCAGTTGGGCGATTTCAAACAGCACATCATCGACCGGACGGCTGACTTCTTCACCACGGGTATAAGGCACTACGCAGAACGTGCAGTACTTGTTGCAGCCTTCCATGATGGAAACGAATGCGCTTGGCCCTTCGGCACGCGGCTCCGGCAGACGGTCAAATTTCTCTACTTCCGGGAAGCTGATATCCACGATAGGGCTGCGGGTGCCCTGAACATGATTGATCATTTCCGGCAGACGATGCAGTGTCTGGGGCCCGAAAATCACATCCACATAGTGCGCGCGGTCACGAATGTGTTCGCCTTCCTGCGACGCCACACAGCCACCCACACCGATAATCAGATTCGGATTGACGTCTTTGAGTGTTTTCCAGCGGCCGAGCTGATGAAACACTTTTTCCTGCGCCTTCTCTCGGATCGAACAGGTATTCAGCAGCAGAATGTCAGCGTCTTCAGCGACGTCGGTCAGCTGGTAACCGTGCGTACTTTCCAGTAGGTCGGCTATCTTCGATGAATCGTATTCGTTCATCTGACAGCCCCAGGTTTTGATATGCAGTTTCTTTGTCATCGTCATCGACTAGCCATTACTCAGTGCGGGTAAACACGCTGTCCTTCGAGGGGCGCGTACATGCGGGCGCGTATTGTAATCTTTTGCCGCCGTTGTGACCAGATCAAGCGTGAGAGGGCGTTTGCTAGCGACAGGTGTCGCTTTTGTGAAAAACTCACCGTGAAATCCAGTAAACTATCGGCATCTTTTGTCTTTCTGGCGCAGGTGCTTTGACTGAACTGCGCAGCAGAAACAGTGGGGCGGGTATGCACTATGATGCGGTAATTGTAGGCGGTGGCATGGTCGGTGCCGCCGCTGCGTTGGGCCTGGCACAACGTGGTTTTCAGGTGGCGGTACTGGAGCAGGATGCACCACCACCGTTTGTCGTGGGCAGTGCGCCGGATGTGCGCGTTTCGGCAATCGGTCAGGCATCGGTTCGATTGCTTGAGCGTCTGGGCGTATGGCAGAACGTTGAGCAGATGCGTAGCGCGCCATATCGACGGCTTGAAACCTGGGAATGGGACAACGCACATGTGGTGTTTGATGCGGCAGACCTTGGGTTATCTGAGCTGGGGTTCATGGTGGAAAACCGGGTGCTGCAACTGGCGTTATGGCAGGAACTGGAGAAGACGCCAGATATAACGCTGTTATGCCCGTGGCAATTACAAGGGTTACACCGCGAGGACGACCAATGGCGGTTGACGAGCGAACAGGGAGAGAGCCTGTCGACGTCGTTGGTGATTGGTGCGGATGGCGCTAATTCGCGCATTCGGCAGTGGGCGGGGATTGGTATTACTGGTTGGCAATATCGCCAGTCTTGCATGTTGATTAGCGCCGAAATGCCCGGCCCGCAGCAGGATGCGACCTGGCAGCGTTTTACGCCGTCCGGACCACGCGCATTTCTGCCGCTATTTGACGGTTGGTGCTCGCTGGTGTGGTACGACAGCCCGCAGCGTATTCGCCAGTTACAAGCGATGTCGCTTCCTCAACTCAATAAGGCTATTGCCGAGACGTTTCCTGAGCGACTGGGGGCCGTCAATGCCGTTGCAGCCGGCGCGTTTCCACTGGTACGCCGCCATGCTCAGCAGTATGTGTTGCCGGGATTAGCCTTGATTGGCGATGCTGCCCATACCATCAATCCGTTGGCCGGGCAGGGGGTGAATTTGGGGTATCGCGATGTTGCCACACTGATGGATGTAGTTATTCAGGCTCGCGATGACGGCGAGGTCTGGTATGGCGAACCGGTGTTGCAGCGTTATCAACGGCTGCGTAAACCCGACAATCTGTTGATGCAAAGCGGCATGGATCTGTTTTACGGCGCGTTCAGTAACCGTCTGCCACCGCTTGAACTGGCGCGTAATCTGGCGCTGATGGTAGCGCAACGTGCCGGTAAATTGAAACAGCAGGCGTTGCGGTATGCATTAGGGCTATAGTCAGCGGTATGGGCGTATCTGGGGATTCCTTTTTCGCCGTCATACCGCTTTCATGCCGCACTATTACAGTGGTGCGGTATTGACGATGTGTCAGCAATGATGTGTTAGCAATAATGTGCTGGTCTGTATCATGTGTCATTCGCGGTATCGCGGTTTTTTATGGTGAAAGCCTTATCTTTGGGTAGTAAAGCTGATGACCTATTTATTTCTTTGTCTGGCCATTGTCTCAGAAGTGATAGCGACGACGGCACTCAAACTGTCGGAGAGTCTTACCCGGCTAGTGCCGAGTGTGGTCACGGTGGTGTTTTACGCAATTGCATTTTATTGCCTGACCATTTCGATGCGGGTGTTGCCGACGGGGGTGATTTATGCCATTTGGTCCGGTGTCGGCATCGTATTGATCGCGGCGGTAAGCTGGATTTTTTACGACCAGCGGCTGGACTGGCCTGCGGTACTGGGAATGGCGTTAATTATTGCCGGGGTCGCGGTCATTAACCTGTTTTCCAATTCCGTCGCACATTAATCGCCAAACCGCTGCCGACAATAGGTTGGCAGCGGGGGCTTATACGGGACATCGTACAGGGTAACGTACAAGAGATGGCGGCCAAAAAAGAAAAAGCCCGATAAACGGGCTTTTCTGTATGGCTGGGGTACGAGGATTCGAACCTCGGAATGGCGGAATCAGAATCCGCTGCCTTACCGCTTGGCGATACCCCAATTTAATGTGGTGGCTACGACGGGAATCGAACCTGTGACCCCAGCATTATGAGTGCTGTGCTCTAACCAGCTGAGCTACGTAGCCAAATACTGCACTGTCAAAAGCGTGAAGCTTTGTGACTGAAAATGGCTGGGGTACGAGGATTCGAACCTCGGGATGGCGGAATCAGAATCCGCTGCCTTACCGCTTGGCGATACCCCAACAGGGTGCACATCGTAAGATGTGTCTCACTAAATATATGGCTGGGGTACCAGGATTCGAACCTGGGAGTGGCGGGATCAAAACCCGCTGCCTTACCGCTTGGCGATACCCCAATGAATCGTTGCAATCCGAGTTGACGCTTTCGGCTTTCACACCGATGAAGATAATGGTGCGGGAGGCGAGACTTGAACTCGCACACCTTGCGGCGCCAGAACCTAAATCTGGTGCGTCTACCAATTTCGCCACTCCCGCAGGGAAAAAATGGTGGCTACGACGGGAATCGAACCTGTGACCCCAGCATTATGAGTGCTGTGCTCTAACCAGCTGAGCTACGTAGCCATCTTTTCCGCGTCACCTTCATCGGCGTTGCGGGGCGCATTATGCGGAGTTGGCCTTTTGGCGTCAACACATTTTTTCCCTAAAAACGGCGTATTCGAATTGTTTGTTTGGGTTATGAACAGTCTGGTGAGAAAAGCGTCAGAAAGCAGGCTTTTAACGGTATTACATAAGAAAAACGGGCCGCGATTGGCCCGTTTAAAACAGTAAAATAAAGCGGGTTATTGGTAGGCGGATTGGTGCACGCCGACGGCACGGCCTGACGGGTCATCCATCTTTTTGAAGGATTCATCCCATTCAATGGCTTTAGCTGACGAACAGGCTACTGACGGACCGCCAGGGACGCATTCAGCCGCGCTTGGAACCGGGAACAGTTCTTCAAAAATTTCGCGGTACAGGTAGCCTTCTTTGCTGGTCGGCGTGTTGTACGGGAAACGGAAGTGTGCGGTTTCCAGTTGCTGGTCGGTAACCTGTTTAGCGGCCACTTCTTTGAGCGTATCAATCCAGCTGTAGCCAACACCGTCAGAGAACTGCTCTTTCTGGCGCCAGGCCACGCTGTGCGGCAGATAGGATTCGAAACATTCGCGCAGAATGTGTTTTTCCATTTTGCCGTTACCACACATTTTGTCTTTCGGGTTGATACGCATGGCGACGTCCAGGAATTTCTTATCCAGGAACGGTACGCGTGCTTCAACACCCCAGGCCGACATCGCTTTATTCGCGCGGGCGCAGTCATACTGGTGCAGAGCCAGCAGTTTACGCACGGTTTCTTCATGGAGTTCTTTGGCGTTCGGCGCTTTGTGGAAGTAGAGATAGCCGCCGAAAACTTCGTCAGAACCTTCACCGGACAGCACCATCTTGATGCCCATGGCTTTAATTTTACGTGACATCAGGTACATCGGCGTCGAGGCGCGGATGGTCGTAACGTCATAGGTTTCGATGTGATAAATCACGTCGCGAATAGCGTCCAGACCTTCTTGTACCGTGAAATGGATTTCGTGGTGCACCGTGCCGAGGTGTTCGGCAACATCACGTGCCGCTTTCAGGTCAGGCGCGCCTTCCAGTCCAACGGCGAAGGAGTGAAGCTGCGGCCACCAGGCTTCGCTGCGCTCGTCATCTTCCACGCGGCGGGCGGCGAATTTCTTGGTGATGGCGGAAATGACGGACGAATCCAGACCACCGGATAGCAATACGCCGTAAGGCACATCGGACATCAGGTGGCTTTTCACAGACTCTTCCAGTGCTTCACGCAGTTCGTCGGCGTCGGTGACGTTATCTTTTACGTTGTCGTATTCAAACCAGTCACGGCGATAGTATTCACGAATTTCGCCATCCTGACTCCACAGGTAGCTACCTGCCGGGAATTCTTTGATGGTGCGGCATACCGGTACCAGCGCTTTCATTTCAGAGGCGACATAAAAGTTGCCGTGCTCATCGTAACCCATATACAGCGGGATGATGCCCAGGTGATCGCGGCCGATCAGGTAAGCGTCTTTTTCACTGTCATACAGCGCGAAGGCGAACATACCACGCAGTTCATCCAGGAATTCCGGCCCTTTTTCCTGGTACAACGCCAGAATCACTTCACAGTCGGAACCGGTCTGGAACTGGTAGCGGTCGCCATATTGCTGACGCAGAGCCTGATGGTTATAAATTTCACCGTTCACGGCCAGAACGTGGGTGTGCGCCTGGTTGTAGAGGGGCTGTGCGCCGGTGTTGACGTCGACAATAGACAGACGTTCATGCGCCAGAATGGCTTTGTCGCTGGCATAAACACCGGACCAGTCCGGACCGCGATGGCGCATCAGACGGGACAATTCCAGCGCTTTTTTACGCAGTTCAACCGGGTCAGTTTTCAGATCAAGCACACCAAAAATAGAACACATACCAAAGGCTCCCTTTATTCACGCATCACAACGTGAAAACTGTCAAAGTGTATGGCGGTAAGCAGCGGTTTTCCTTGCCGGGTGGCATTGCTATGGGTCGGTCGCCGCCGTGTCGGTAACACTGATTTAGCATCAAAAGGGGATACTAATTCAATATCATTTAATGAAAAAAGCCATTGTGATGGTGAATGTGTAATTTTTGGCGTGATTTATTATGGTTTATTCACAACGCCTGAAGAGAGAGGCCGGATTTTTAGCGATCTCATAATCCGGCCTTATAGCAAAAACCAAAACTTACTGATTTTCAAGCAGACGTTGCAGCAATACACCATTAAGCATGGCGCGTTTTACCAGCGCAAAAGCGCCGATGGCAGACAAATGCTGCAATTCGGAGATGACGACGGGCAGGTTTTGTCGGAAATCTTTTAGCACCTGCGTATTGATGCAACGCTCAATGGCGGGCAGCAGAATTTTGTCTGCGGCGGTAATTTCACCGGCGATAACGACCCGTTGTGGGTTAAACAGGTTAACAGCAATCGCGATAGCTTTGCCCAGTTGCTGCCCGGCTGCTTCAATCAGTTCTTTGGCCAGGCGATCGCCTTTGACTGCCGCTTTACAGATGGCGGCAATCTGGCAGTCATCGAGCGTTAGTTTGCTGGGGAAACCTTGTTGCAGCAAATGATGAACCCGCTGTTCCAGCGCACCGTTGGATACCACCGTTTCAAGGCAACCAAAGTTGCCGCAGTGGCAGCGATCCCCCAAAGGATCAATCTGGATGTGGCCTATCTCTCCCACATTGCTGTTGCTGCCGAGGAAGATTTTGCCGTTGACGAGAATACCGGCACCTACGCCACGATGAACCCGCACCAGTAACGAATCCTGACAGTCGCGGGTGGCACCAAAGTAGTGTTCGGCCAGGGCCAGACTGCGGATATCGTGACCAACAAAGCTGTGTACGTTGAAACGCTGTTCGAGGTTGTCAACCAGCGGCCAGTTATCCACGCTGATATGCGGCATATAACGTACTACACCGGCAATCGGGTCCACCAACCCCGGTAACACCACTGAGATCGCGATTAATTCGCGGATTCGGCGCTGATGACGGGTGATGAATTGATCAATCACGGTGAATAAAGCACTTTCCAGCGTTTCCTGGGTATTTTCCGGCAGGTTGCAGTGCTCTTCTTCCAGCCGTTTGCCCTGTAAATCGTATAAGGCGAGGGTGGCATCGTGGCGGCCGAGCCGCACCGCCACGGTATGAAACGGTCGTGTTTCAGAAATGATGGAAATAGCGCGACGCCCACCGGTTGATGCCTGCTGATCCACTTCCTTGATAAGACCGCGCTCCAGCAACTGGCGGGTAATTTTGGTGACGCTGGCGGGAGCAAGCTGGCTCTGTTCTGAAATCTGAATTCGGGAGATAGGGCCTTGCTGGTCAATCAGGCGGTACACGACCGCACTGTTGAGTTGTTTAACCAGATCGATATTTCCTATCTGGGTTTGTCCGCCTGTGGTCATGACGCGTTACTCGTGTCGATGCAATACGCTTACGATTTGCGAAAGACTTCTTCACCATTCACAAACGTACTGAGGATGTCAAAATCGCGGGTAAACGCCGTCAGGTTTGCCACTTTTCCTGTTTCAATGCTTCCCAGTCGGCATGCTTCGCCGATGGCTCTTGCCGGATAGAGCGTCGCCATTCTCAGCGCTTCATCCAGAGCGATACCCGCGTGTTCTACGCAATTGCGTACGGCATCGATCATGGTGAGAGCCGAACCGCTCAGGGTGCCATTCTCATCCACACAGATGCCGTCGCGGTAGTATATGGTTTTACCGGCAAATGTGAACTGGTCGATAGTGGAACCCGCGGGTGCCGTAGCGTCGGTGACCAGCACCAGTTTGTCGCCCTTGATGCGTTTGCTGTTGCGGATAGTCGCCCAACTGACATGATGACCATCGGCAATGATACCGCAATAGACTTCCGGTGCGTCATAGACGGCACCGACCAGGCCGGGTTCCCGGCCGGTAACGGGGGGCATGGCGTTAAACAGGTGGGTAGCAAAGCGGATCCCGGCGGCAAAACCCCGTTTGGCCTGTTCCCAGGTGGCATGAGAGTGCCCGGCGGATACGACGATACCCGCATCGCTCAACTGCCTTATCACGCTGTCTGGCACCATTTCCGGTGCCAGCGTGACCTTGCTAATGACATCGGCATTGTCACACAGATAAGCCACCAGCTCATCGTCTGGCTGGCGGATAAAACTGGCGTCGTGGGTGCCTTTTTTTATCGGGTTAAGCCACGGGCCTTCCAGGTGCAACCCTAGCGCCTGATGGCGGTGCTGAGCAAGCCAGGCACGCATGACGCCGATGCTGTGGCGCATGAATTCATCAGAGGAGGTGATAAGCGTCGGTAAGAAACTGGTGCAGCCAGATTTTTCGTTGGCCTTCTGCATGGTTTCCAGTGTCTGGACGCACAGGCTGCTCAGCGCGTCATTGAACTGAACGCCGCCGCAACCATTCAATTGCAGGTCAATAAAGCCAGGGGCCAGTAGCGCACCAGCAAGATCACGCTGGGGCAGGGTGTCAGGCAGTTCATTTACCGGGCATACTGCCTCGATCAATCCATCGGCGACGACGACGGCATAACCGTCAAGGATCTGGTGGCCGGTAAAAACACGACCATTGATTAAAGCGAACATCTCTAAGCTCCTGGCTCACCGATTACAGATTTTGGATATTTTCAGCTTCCAGCTCGCGGAAATATTTCACGGTCTTCACTTTTAATTCCATGGTGGAAGGCTCATCGCACACCATCAGCGCTTTAGCGTGCAACTGCAGGCAACTGATGGTCCACATGTGATTCACATTGCCTTCTACTGCTGCCTGAAGCGCCTGTGCCTTATGACGGCCGCTAACCAGAATCATGACTTCTTCTGCATCCAGCAGCGTACCCACGCCGACTGTCAGTGCGTATTTAGGCACCAGGCTAACATCGCCGTCGAAGAAACGGGAATTGGCGATACGGGTCTCTTCCGTCAGCGTTTTGATACGGGTACGGGATACCAGAGAAGACGCCGGTTCGTTAAAAGCGATATGGCCATCGTTGCCGACGCCGCCCATGAACAGGTGAATCTTGCCGTAAGACTTGATTTTTTCTTCATAACGCTGACACTCAGCAGCGATATCTTCCGCGTTGCCATTCAACAGGTTAATGTTTCCTTCCGGAATATCAACGTGATTGAAAAAATTCTGGTACATAAAGGTGCGGTAGCTTTCCGGGTGGTCCGCCGGTAGTCCGACGTATTCATCCATGTTGAAGGTAACAACATGCTTAAAGCTGACCTGACCTGCTTTGTATAGCGCAATCAGCGCTTTGTAGGCTTCCAGCGGCGAGCTGCCGGTTGGCAGTCCGAGCACGAACGGGCGTTCCGCCGTTGGGTTGAAAGCATTGATGCGCTCGACAATATAGCGGGCGGCCCATTTGCCAACCTCGGCGGGGGTCGTTAGTGGAATCAGTCTCATGGTGCTCTCCTCTGGCAATCGGTTAGCTATCATCGGGTCGTCGCAGCCAGATAGATTGGCTGCCAGGTACTATGCCGATGCGATGTGTCGGTGTTTATCTGGGGGCTAGTGTAGCGTGTTTTTTTTAGTCTTGAAATAAGTTGTGTTAATGCAGCGCCATAAACTTTTAATATGTGCGTTTGTGGTGATTATTATCACATAATCACTGTTATTAATTTGCGTGGCGAATTATTTTTTTGGCACTCTGGTCAGGCCCACATGGCTGGCGGGTGATTTGGTAGCAAGGCTGACAGACAATTTATTGCCCGTAAGGGAAAGAGAGGGGAAGGTGAGTACACTCGGTTATTTACAAAAAGTAGGCCGTGCGTTGATGGTGCCGGTCGCTACATTGCCCGCAGCCGCCATCCTGATGGGGGTGGGGTACTGGATAGACCCGGTTGGCTGGGGGAGTGAAAACGCGCTGGCAGCGTTGTTGATCAAGTCTGGTGCGGCGATTATCGAGCACATGGCAGTGTTGTTTGCTGTCGGTGTCGCCTACGGTATGTCTAAGGATAAAGACGGTGCGGCGGCGCTGTCTGGGTTTGTCGGTTATCTGGTGTTGACTACGCTATGCTCGCCTGCGGCGGTATCGATGATTCAGCATATCCCGCTGGCAGAGGTGCCAAAGGCATTCAGCAAGATTGAAAACCAATTCATCGGTATCCTGGTCGGCGTGATTTCCGCCGAGTTGTATAACCGCTACAGCCAGGTTGAATTGCCCAAAGCACTCTCTTTCTTCAACGGTCGCCGACTGGTGCCGATTCTGGTATCGGTGCTGATGATTGTGGTGGCGTTTGTGCTGATGTACGTCTGGCCGGTGATTTATAACGCACTGGTTTCCTTTGGCGAACATATCCAGCAGATGGGGTCGGTAGGGGCGGGTATTTATGCCTTCTTTAACCGCTTGTTGATTCCGGTCGGGTTGCATCATGCACTGAATTCAGTGTTCTGGTTTGATGTGGCGGGCATTAACGATATCCCCAACTTCCTGAGCGGGCAGCAGGCGATTGATGCTGGCAAAGCGATCCCGGGCATTACCGGGCGTTATCAGGCCGGTTTCTTCCCGATCATGATGTTTGGTTTGCCGGGTGCGGCACTGGCGATTTATCACTGTGCGCGTCCTGAAAACCGCAGCCGTGTGGCGGGCATTATGGTGGCAGCAGCGTTTGCCGCCTTCTTCACCGGTATTACTGAACCACTGGAATTCTCCTTCATGTTTGTTGCGCCAGTGCTGTATGTGCTGCACGCGGTGTTGACCGGGATTTCAGTATTCATCGCGGCCAGCATGCACTGGATTGCCGGTTTTGGTTTCAGTGCTGGTTTGGTGGACCTGGTGCTTTCTACACGTAACCCGCTGGCGACACATTGGTATATGTTGCTGCTCCAGGGGGTGGTGTTCTTCGCCATTTATTATGTGGTGTTCCGCTTTACCATTACCCGGTTTAACCTGATGACGCCGGGACGTGAAACGATTGCGACCCAGCCCTCAACGGAAGGGACTACCGCTCCTGCGGGTAATACCCAATCGGTGGCGAAAGGGTATTTGCAGGCTATCGGCGGTAAAGATAATCTGACCGGCATCGACGCTTGTATTACTCGTTTGCGCCTGAGCGTGAAGGATTCGAGCCTGGTGGATGAATCGGCGGCACGTCAGTTAGGGGCTGCGGGTGTGATTCGTCTTAACAAGCAAAGCGTGCAGATTGTGGTTGGCACCCAGGCCGAGAATATCGCCGCCGCCTTGCGTGAGGTTTCACAGGAATAATTCGGCTGGCGTCATCATCGCCGTCTGATATCGATAAACGGAGTGTGCCTGCAAGCACGCTCCGTTTTTTTATCTTGAATTTTCATGAAACAAACGGTTGTTTCCCGGCGTGGCTTGTTGGATCATTAGTGGTTAAGGGTTGTTTTTTCGCATTTGAGGAACCAAGCATGAGTGAGGCTGAAGCCCGCCCAACCAACTTTATTCGTCAGATCATTGATGAAGATCTGGCTACCGGTAAACACGACAGCATTCAGACGCGTTTTCCTCCAGAGCCGAACGGCTATCTTCATATCGGCCACGCTAAATCCATCTGCCTGAACTTCGGTATCGCTGAAGATTACCACGGCAAGTGCAACCTGCGCTTTGATGATACCAACCCGGTAAAAGAAGATATCGAGTACGTTGAATCCATCAAACATGACGTGCAGTGGCTGGGTTTTTCCTGGAGCGGCAATGTTCGCTATTCGTCGGATTATTTTGATCAGTTGCATATGTATGCCGTTGAACTGATCAATAAAGGGTTGGCGTATGTCGATGAGCTGACGTCGGAACAGATTCGCGAATATCGCGGCACGCTGACTTCTCCTGGCAAAAATAGCCCGTACCGCGATCGCCGTGTTGATGAGAACCTGGCGCTGTTTGAAAAAATGCGCAATGGCGGTTTCGCCGAAGGTGCTGCTTGCCTGCGTGCTAAAATCGATATGGCATCACCGTTTATCGTGATGCGTGACCCGGTGCTGTATCGCATCAAATTCGCCGAGCATCATCAGACTGGCAATAAGTGGTGCATCTACCCGATGTACGACTTCACCCACTGCATTTCCGATGCGCTGGAAGGTATTACACACTCACTGTGTACGCTGGAGTTTCAGGATAACCGCCGCCTGTATGACTGGGTGCTGGATAACATCAGCATTCCTGCTCACCCGCGTCAGTACGAGTTTTCCCGCCTGAACCTGGAATACGCAGTCATGTCCAAGCGGAAACTGAACCAACTGGTGAGTGAGAAGATCGTCGAAGGCTGGAACGATCCGCGTATGCCGACCATCTCTGGTTTACGTCGTCGTGGCTATACTGCTGCTTCTATTCGTGAGTTCTGCCGCCGTATTGGCGTGACCAAGCAGGATAACACGGTAGAAATGGCGGCACTCGAGTCGTGCATTCGTGATGATCTCAACGAGAATGCACCACGTGCGATGGCCGTGCTGGATCCGGTGAAAGTGGTGATTGAGAACCTGCCTGAAGGCCATGAAGAGTGGCTGAGCATGCCCAACCATCCGAATAAGCCGGAGATGGGGACACGACAGGTTGCCTTCAGTCGTGAAGTGTATATCGATCGCGCTGATTTCCGTGAAGAAGCCAATAAGCAGTACAAACGTTTGGTGCTGGGCAAAGAAGTCCGTCTGCGCAATGCGTATGTCATTAAGGCTGAACGTATTGATAAAGACGAGCAGGGTGTGATCACCACGATTTACTGCAGCTGTGATACAGAAACCCTGAGCAAGGATCCGGCTGACGGCCGTAAAGTGAAAGGCGTGATCCACTGGGTATCTGCCGCTCACGCGCTGCCCGCACAGTTCCGCCTGTATGACCGTCTGTTTAGCGTGGCGAACCCTGGCGGAGCGGAGGATTTTCTCTCCACCATCAATCCTGATTCACTGAGTATTGCTCAGGGCTTTGTTGAAGCTAGTCTGGGTAATGCCGAGGTCGAAAAAGCCTATCAGTTTGAGCGTGAAGGGTATTTCTGCGCGGATCGCGTGTATTCTCGTCCTGAGCATCTGGTATTCAACCGCACGGTAGGATTGCGTGACAGTTGGGCGGGTTAATCACCGCCTGATGGTGGGGTACAAGATAAAAATAAAACCGCCGAGGCGGTTTTATTTTTGCTCAGAATAAAGAGAGAAGGCTCAATCAGCGTTCGTCGTGGGCGTTGTCGTCTTCACGGCAGTCGCCGCTACTGCAATGGCCGTACAGATACAAACTGTGGTTGGTGAGCTTGATGCCATGCTTCTCGGAAATTTCACGCTGGCGTGCTTCGATAGACTCATCGCTGAATTCAATCACCCGACCGCAATCCAGACAGATCAAATGATCATGGTGGTGCTGTTGGGTGAGTTCGAAAACAGATTTGCCACCTTCGAAGTTGTGGCGGGTGACGATGCCTGCATCGTCAAACTGGTTAAGCACACGGTAGACAGTGGCCAAACCAATCTCTTCCCCCATATCAATCAGCTTCTTGTATAAGTCTTCCGCGCTGACGTGGTGGCATTGAGGATCCTGAAGGACTTCCAGAATTTTCAGTCGTGGAAGTGTGACTTTCAGGCCGGCCTTCTTTAATGCGGTGTTGTTGTCAGTCATGCGGATTTAGTCCTGTTACGTGCTTTATCTGGGAGGCTATTAGCCTAGTATCATCGGTCGGCGTAAAAAAGGTCATGTGTCTCAATTATAGAACCGCACCATCGAAATGAAAACTACGGAACTTTTACAATATGGTTCAGGTTAACGTACTGTATTCAGAGTAGTTATCGATAAGGAACAAATTATATGCCAGGATTTATCATTAAACATAATCCGGCTGAGCGGGTGACATTGTACCTTGTCAGGAGAAAAAGTTAAAAAAATGTATCACTGATTGCGATAGGTTTTATCTATCTATGGCTCTCATTATCGATTTAGCCATCGATTTTCCTGTCGATATTTACTTATCGATGTTTACTTATCGATAGTGATATGGCCCCGAATACATTGGCACCAGCGGTGCATCAGGGCCACGGGTGAATCAGGCCAGTAAGGCTTTCAAATTCAGCTCTTCGCTGATTTGCTTGACCCAGTTGGAGACGCGTTCGCTGGTCAGTTCCGGCTGGCGGTCTTCATCAATAGCCAGGCCGATAAAGTGATCGTCATCCGCCAGGCCTTTTGAGGCTTCGAAGTAGTAACCTTCGGTTGGCCAGTGACCGACGATATTTGCACCACGTGGTTCGATGATGTCGCGAATGGTGCCCATGGCATCACAGAAGTACTCTGCGTAATCTTCCTGATCGCCGCAACCAAAGATGGCTACAAGTTTTCCAGAAAAATCAATCTCTTCCAGCGTTGGGAAAAAGTCATCCCAGTCACACTGTGCTTCGCCGTAATACCAGGTCGGGATACCCAACAGCAGGATGTCAAAGCGTTCCAGATCCTCTTTGCTGCTTTTGGCAATGTCGTGCAGTTCGGCGGCGTCGCTGCCCAGTTGTTGCTGGATAGTTTTAGCAATATTTTCCGTATTACCAGTATCACTGCCAAAAAAAATGCCTATGAGAGCCATAGATTAAATAACCTCTTGATTCCTAAGGGTATGGTGCTTGAGTCACCCACTATCTGCTAATAATAGCAGACACTGTCTGGCGGATAAACGTGTATCTGTGGCTGCCTGCAGTCGTGCTGTAAAAACAATTAATTGATTCTTTTTTAATCGCCTTCTTAATGTTTTTTTAATTTTTTTAAAATACGATATTCTCACAGATAACTGAAAATATAGACAATTGGTTAAATACCTAATTTTTATTAGTTTTTAAAAAAACAGAAAAGACTAAATATTCTTATCGTTTTGACGATGACGAAACATAGTGCTTTATTGAATGTAAATGTGCAGCAATGTTTCTTACAAAACGAGAGACTTTCTCATTACATAAGTCAAAACAAGCCTTACCTCCTCGATCAATAGCTCGTTTATGGAGTCAATTATGCAATTCCTAAAAAATATTGCCATTCGCACTGCTATGTTATGGGTGCTTGGTATCTTCTGTGTGTTATGGATTGCGGTCTCGCTCTACACCATGTATTCGTTCAAAACCATGAATGAAACATCTAAAACCAGTGCTTTGCTGGTTAATAATATGAATTTGGTTAATACCGGTAATGACCAATATTTCCGGATGGTCACCCGGCTGGCACGTGCGATTGATTATCGGCAGAGTGGCGATGATAAGAAGGCAGATGAACAGCAAAAATCATCACAAGCTGCGCTGGATCTACTGAAATCTAACCTGGAAGCCTTCAAAAAGATTGATCATGCTGGCATGTCGCCGGAGCTGGTGGACGCGGTAACACGTGACTGGAGCAACCTGATTACCCAAGGGGTTGAGCCGATGTTCCAGCGTGCGGTGGACAAAAAGTTCGATGAGTACGACAAGTATGCCAAAGACATCGTGCCCGCCTTCAGTCGCCAGTTCAATGTCTCGTTTACCAACTTCAACAAAGCCGGGTCAACGATGTTCGTCGATGCAGGTGACCGGTTGGAAAGTATTACCGCTGTCGGACAGAATATTTTGCTGGCAGGGCTGGTAGCTGGTTTGTTGATGCTGTTTATGACCGATCGCTATCTGGTAGCTTGTTTGACACGCCCACTTAACGATCTGCGTGAACACTTCCAGGTGATTGCGGCTGGCCGTCTTGGCAAACCGATTTTGGATTTTGGTAACAACTGTGTAGGTAAACTGTTCCCGCTGTTGCGCGATATGCAAACCAGCCTGGCGAACACCGTGAGTACGATTCGAAGCAGTGCAGATTCCATTTATCAGGGTGTGTCGGAAATCGCATCCGGCAACAACGACCTGGCGGCCCGTACCGAGTCGCAGGCAGCGGCGTTGGAAGAAAGTGCTGCCAGTATGGAACAACTGACGTCGACCGTGAAACAGAACGCGGAAAATGCCAGCCACGCCAGTCAACTGGCTCGTCAGGCTTCGACCACGGCCAGTAAAGGCGGAGAATTGGTCGACAATGTCGTGAAAACCATGTCGGAAATTTCCGGTAGTTCGAAGAAAATCGCTGAAATTACCAGTGTGATTAATGGCATCGCTTTCCAGACTAACATTCTGGCGTTGAACGCGGCGGTTGAGGCGGCTCGTGCTGGTGAGCAAGGGCGTGGATTCGCGGTGGTGGCCGGTGAAGTAAGAAGCCTGGCGCAACGCAGTGCGCAGGCGGCCAAAGAGATTGAAAATCTGATTGCCGAGTCGGTTCGTTGCGTGGATAACGGTTCCTCGTTGGTGGCTGACGCAGGCAGCACCATGAGCGAGATTGTGAAAGCGGTAACCAATGTGACCGATATTATGTCAGAAATCGCCACCGCATCGGATGAGCAGAGTAAAGGCATCGCCCAGGCAGGTCAGGCGATTACGGAAATGGATGGCGTGACTCAGCAGAACGCCGCGCTGGTGCAGGAGGCCTCTGCCGCAACCCGCTCACTGGAAGAACAGGCGATG
Organism: Dickeya oryzae; assembly: GCF_020406815.2. Taxonomy (NCBI): domain Bacteria; kingdom Pseudomonadati; phylum Pseudomonadota; class Gammaproteobacteria; order Enterobacterales; family Pectobacteriaceae; genus Dickeya; species Dickeya oryzae. Next base: position 3,321,106 of record NZ_CP162670.1, on the reverse strand, counting down.
GTGCTGACCGAAGCGGTATCCGTCTTCCGTCTTTCAGAGGAACAGTCATCCGGCCTGTCGCCAAGGCGCGAACGTCAGGCACCGGTTAAAGCCGTGGCGGTTCCGTCAGCTAAAGCATTGCCCGCTGCAACATCGGCTAAGAAAGGCAGTGATAATTGGGAAACGTTCTGATGTATTGAGGACGTCAGGCGTCATGGATGACGCCAGCACTATGTAGTTGTGTCGTGTAGTTGTGTCGTATTGTAGTCGTGTTGTACTAGTCTTGTTGCTCTGCCAACTGTGCCAGCAGCATCTGTTCTATCAGTTCACTTCGGCTGATGTTTTTTTGTTCAGCCAACGCGTTGAGAATCTCTACCGCTTCACTGTTAATTTTCAGCTCGACACGACGAAGCCCCCGCACTTTGTCACGCCGCAACTGGTTGCGCTTGTTGATCCGTAACTGTTCGTCACGCGAGAGCGGATTGGTTTTCGGCCGCCCAGGCCGACGCTCATTCGCGAACAGATCCAGCGTGGTGCGATCCGTTTGTTCTTTTGCCATAACTAATGGTACTGCAAGAAATTCGGCCAAAACGCCGCGTGTGAACTCCGGAGGTTGACCGCCGGGATTATCTGGTGCTTTTAGCAACTCAGGCCGCGTTTTGATGAAATGTGGTTAACGATGCAAGTGGCCATACAGCCGTCCCTCATACTGAGCGCGCCATAATACCCCAGCCATTGCGGTGGCGACAACGTTTACTGGGGCCAGGACTCAATTAAGATTTAATTAACGCGTGGTATAAGGCGACCTTTCCGCCCGCTGGGTGGATTATCTTCCCGTTGCGTCTTAATTCGAGGTTAAAAAACGGTGGATGGCGCGCAGTACGGCGTCGGGTTTTTCCGCGTGTACCCAGTGGCCTGCACCACTCACCACATGGGCTTTCGCGGCAGGAAACTGGCGCACCAGGAGGTCACGATAGCGATCATCGAGATAAGGCGACTCACTGCCACGGATAAACAGAATAGGGCCTGCCCAGGGGGATACTTCTTTCCAGCCGACAATATGCTCGTACTGATCCCATAATACCGGCACGTTAAAACGCCATTCTCCTTGCTGAAATGACTTCAGCAAAAATTGCACCACGCCTTCTTCACCGGGCAGATGAGGCCGCATGATTTCCGCTGCCTGCGAGCGTTGTGTCGCACCCGCGTCACTGACAGCACGAATGGCGGCAAACACCTTGTCATGGCGGCGAACCTGATAATCGACCGGTGCAATATCAATTGCCACGATACGATCGATGCGTGCAGCAAGCTGTTCGGTCAGCGCCATTGATACTTTGCCACCCATCGAATGGCCTATCAGAATGACGCGCTCCAGACCCAGATCGTCAATCAGCTCACACACATCCTGCGCCATTGCTGGATACGTCATCTCTGACGATCGCGGCGACAACCCATGATTGCGCAGATCAACTTGCACGGTATCGTGATGTTTTTGCAGATCGCGTGCCAGTACGCCGAGGTTATCCAGATTACCGAATAGCCCATGAATGAGGACTACGGGTAATTGATTTTGCGGGGATTGTGCGTTTTGCCAGCGATAATTCAATTTCATGGTGAAGTTCATTCAGAGAGACAGTGGCTTAGGGTATCATGACTTTACCATGTCGCTTCGCCGCAGGGTAAACTCTCTCAGGCAGCGTCAGCCGGGGCAGTAGGCGGAAAGCCGCGTTCATGTACAGGATGTGCGCGGCGCGTTCAGGATAATCCTGAATATGTTATCTCCGCTGTCTGCTGCTGTTCGTGGGTTGCGCATAGCCTGTATAATTCCCGATGATTAATTAAAGACATAAAACAGTACTGGATAAAGATGAAAACTATTGAGGTCGACGACGAGCTTTACCGTTATATCGCCAGCCACACTCAGCATATCGGCGAGAGTGCATCAGATATTTTACGGCGCATGCTGAAATTCAATAGCGTGCAGCCAGCGTCGGTGGCAGTAGTGCCGACAGCAGAGTCGACAATTGCCCAGCCTGCCGTTGCGCAGCCGCCACGTGATCGGGTAAGAACCGTGCGCGAGTTACTGTTGTCGGACGAATACGCCGAGCAGAGTAGGGCGGTCAATCGTTTCCTGATGGTGCTGTCTACCCTGCATAGCTTATCGCCGCAAGAGTTTGCGGCGGCTACCGAATCGTTGCACGGCCGTACCCGCATTTATTTTGCGGCTGACGAGCAGACCTTGTTGCTGCACGGCGCCCAGACTAAACCTCGCCTCATTGAAGGCACGCCTTACTGGGTTATCACCAATACCAATACCGGTCGTAAACGTAGCATGGTCGAGGACATCATGCTGGCGATGCAGTTCCCGCCGGAACTGACAGAGAAAGTTTGCGGCACCATTTAAATCACTGCGTCAGGAAGAAACGCCAATGGCTAATCACCCAAGAGCCGGACAACCTACCCGGCAAAGCGACCTGATTAATGTCGCACAGTTGACGTCCCAGTATTATGTGTTGAGCCCGGATGCGAGCAATCCGGCTCAGTCGGTTAAATTCGGTACTTCAGGCCACCGCGGCAGTGCCGCTCGCCACAGTTTCAATGAAGCCCATATTCTGGCGATTGCCCAGGCGATTGCCGAAGAGCGCAGCCGTCAGGGCATCACGGGGCCATGCTATGTGGGCAAAGACACCCACGCGTTGTCTGAACCGGCGTTCATTTCCGTGTTGGAAGTGCTGACCGCCAACGGTGTCGACGTCATTATCCAGCAGGATAACGGGTTTACCCCGACACCGGCGGTGTCGAATGCGATTCTGGTGCACAACCGCCAGGGTGGCGCACTGGCTGACGGTATCGTGATTACCCCATCGCATAACCCGCCGGAAGACGGTGGTATTAAATACAACCCGCCTAATGGCGGCCCGGCGGATACCAATCTCACCAGCGTGATTGAAAAACGTGCGAATGCATTGCTGGCAGATAACTTGCGTGACGTGAAGCGCCAGTCGCTGGACCGCGCACGCCAGAGCGGCCACCTGCATGAACGTGATCTGGTTGAGGCGTATGTCGAGTCGTTGGGTGACGTGGTGGACATGGCCGCTATCCAGCGTGCGGGTCTGAAACTTGGCGTGGATCCGCTCGGTGGTTCCGGTATTGCCTACTGGCAGCGCATCGCCGAGCGCTACCAACTGGATCTGACGCTGGTTAATGATGCTATCGATCAGACGTTCCGGTTTATGACGCTGGACCACGATGGTGTTATCCGTATGGACTGCTCATCGGTTTCGGCGATGTCTGGCCTGCTGTCGTTGCGCGATAAGTTCGACCTGGCTTTCGCCAACGATCCGGATTATGACCGCCATGGCATCGTCACTCCGGCTGGGTTGATGAACCCGAACCACTATTTGGCTGTCGCTATCAACTATCTGTTCCGCCATCGTCCGCAGTGGAGTGAGTCGGTCGCGGTAGGCAAAACACTGGTATCCAGTGCGATGATCGACCGTGTGGTGGCCGACCTGGGCCGCAAACTGGTGGAAGTGCCAGTCGGTTTCAAATGGTTTGTGGATGGTTTATTTGACGGTACGCTGGGCTTTGGCGGTGAAGAGAGCGCTGGTGCCTCGTTCCTGCGTTTTGACGGCAAGCCCTGGTCAACGGATAAAGACGGTATCATTCTGTGCCTGCTGGCTGCGGAAATCACCGCAGTAACCGGTAAGAACCCACAGCAGCATTATGATGAATTGGCGGCACGTTTTGGCGCACCGAGCTACAACCGTTTACAGGCACCGGCAACCCATGCGCAGAAAGCGGCCTTGTCGAAGCTATCGCCGGAAATGGTATCCGCCAGTACGCTGGCAGGCGACCCAATCACGGCCCGTCTGACTGCCGCGCCCGGTAATGGCGCGTCGATTGGCGGCCTGAAAGTGATGACTGATAACGGCTGGTTTGCCGCTCGTCCATCCGGCACGGAAGAGGCTTACAAGATTTATTGCGAAAGTTTTCTCGGTGCTGAACACCGTGAAAAGATCGAGAAAGAAGCGGTGGAAATCGTTAGCGCGGTGCTGAGCAACGCGAAGTAATGAGCCATCAGCTGTAATCAGGGCGCTGTGTAAACAGCGCCTTTTTTATGACAGTGGCCCACTTATCCCAATGCTACCAGCAACGCGCCGACAGAAATGAGCGCGACACCCACCCCCGCCAGCAGCGATATTTTTTCACCCAGTAGCAGCACAGCCAGAATGACGGCAAACACCACACTGAGTTTGTCGATTGGCGCTACCTGCGCGACGCTACCGCTTTTCAGTGCCATGAAATAAAACAACCAGGACAGCGCCCCTGCCACACCACTCAATACGATAAACAACATCGCTTTATGGTTGGCCAGTACGGTGCCGAACAGTGATGATTTACCTTGCATCACCACCACGCCGACCAGAAACAACGCCATAATCACGGCACGAATGGCGGTGGCCGTATTGGCATCCAGCTGTTGCAGGCCGATTTTACCAAACAGCGCCACCAGCGCAGCGCATAGCGCCGACAGTAAGGCGTAAAGTAACCAGCTACTCATCCGATTATTTTCTCTTTAATTGATAGTCTTCTCGTGGCTAAAAGCCGGGATGCTACGCTTGATGCTGGCAGGACAGCAGTTGCGTCAGGCGTAGTATCTGGGCATTTAGGGCATAAACCGATAGCCGATGGCGGTTTCAGTCAAAAAGTGACGTGGGCGTGCCGGGTCATCTTCCAGTTTTTGACGTAAATGCCCCATATAGATGCGCAGGTAATGGCTGTGTTCCACCGCGTTAGGACCCCAGACCTGATTGAGCAGTTGGCGCTGTGTCAGCACTTTGCCGGGGCTGGCGAGCAGGGTGGATAGCAGCCGGAATTCGATAGGCGTCAGGTGCAGTTCCTGCTGATTGCGGATAACCTGACGGTTGATCAAATCCACGGTGACATTGGAAAAGGTAATCAGCGGGGTTTCCTGCTGGGGAGTACTAAAACGACGTAACGCGACCCGTGAACGTGCCAGCAGTTCGCCAATGCCAAAGGGCTTAGTGAGATAGTCCTCGGCACCGGCATCCAGTGCGGCGATTTTGTCCTGTTCGTCGGTGCGGGCTGATAACACGATAACCGGGATGGCGCTCCACTGCCGCAGATCCCGGATGTAATCAATACCGTCGCCATCGGGCAGACCCAGATCAAGAATAATGAGATCCGGTTTACGCGTCGCGGCTTCAATCAACCCCCGTTGCAGCGTTTCGGCTTCAAACACGCGACAGCCTTCACCTTCCAGCGCGTTACGGACAAAACGCAGGATCTCTTTTTCATCTTCTACGATCAGTATGTTGGTCTGTAACAGGGTCAGGACTCCATCTCTTCAGGTTCGAGCGCCGGTGGCGCACCCAGCGGCAGGGTAAAATGGAACACTGCGCCGCCTTCGTCTGCGTTGGTGGCCCAGATTTTCCCGCCGTGAATTTCTACAATCGCCCGGCAAATCGCCAGTCCCAGCCCAACGCCGGGAATCGAAGACTCTTTGTGCCCACGGGCAAACTTGTCGAAAATGATTTTTTCCTGACCGATGGGGATGCCCGGGCCGTTATCCTGAATCTGCACTTCCAGCACATCGCCGGACGCTGACGAGGAGCGTCGGCTGGCAGAAAGGGTAATGGTCGCCTGCTCACCTGCGTATTTGATGGCGTTTTCCAGCAGATTGATCAGCACCCGTTCGATCAGGCTGGCGTCGCAGTACAGCAGTATCATGTCCTGCGGCAACCGTAAGTGAATAGTATTGCTTGCCAGCGAGTTTTCCAACTGCCGTAATGCACTTCCGGTCAACTCTTCCAGTGTTTGCCACTCTTTGCGCAAATTAAAGCCATCAGACTGGATGCGCGCCATGTCCAGCAAGTTGTTAACCAGACGCGTGGTACTGAGAATGTGCTGGCGTATTTGACTGGCCTGTGGGGCATAGGGGGAACCTTCGGATGCCAGATTGAGCGTCAGGATTTCAGCTTGACCGAACAGTACCGTCAGCGGAGTGCGTAAATCGTGGGATAGCGCGGCCAGCAGCGAGTTGCGCAGTTGCTCGCGTTCGGCGTCAAGACGTGCATTTTCGGTGCTGTTAACCAGATGCAGACGCTCCAGTGCGTTAGTGATCAGCACCGTAAAGGTTTCCAGCATACGCTGCTGTTCCGGAATCATTAACTGACGCGCGTTGGTGGGTTCTACGGCGATGACGCCAAACGTCAGCTGCGACGTGGTCAGCGGCAGCAATTGGTAAGGCACGCCCGGCAGTGTGGCGGTACCGGCACCGGCAGGCGCGGCATGGTCGTAACTCCAGCGAGCAATGGCCTTATCGACGATCAACTGCTCAGGTTCATCAAGCGCAACCTGCTGTAGCTCTGCCGTCGGCGCAGACAATGGCTCAGCCAGCAAAATGGCTATCTTGGCCTGAAATGTGGAGCGCAGAAAATGGTGGCTGGCTTTGGCGATATCCTCAACTGACAGGCTGCGGTTGAGTGCTTTGGACATTTCGTACAGATGGCGCACCCGCTGTTCCCGGTAGCGGGCGACGCGGGCCTGATAACGTACCCCGGCAGTCAGATTCCCCACCAGAATACCGATAGTCAGCATCACCGCAAACGTGACCAGATATTGTGCGTCGGCGACGGCGAAGGTACCTTTCGGCACCACGAAAAACAGATCAAAACTGGCGACGTTGATGAAGGCGGCGAAGACCGATGGCCAACGACCATAAAACAGGGCAATGAGCACCACGGCCAGCAGGTAGAGCATCACCAGGTTGACCGGTTCCAGCATCGAGAAGGGCGACCACAGCGCCAGCAGAGTGATCAGCGTGCACAGCAGCATCGCTACACCGCAGCCGTAGAGCTGTAATCGCCATTTGTCGGTAATACCACGACTGTCTGGCGCTTTGGGCGGTGGCGGTGTGGCGTCGTCCTGTACTGATACCACCACAAGGTCGAGGTCCGGCCCTAACTTGCCGAGCTTCTCGGCAAAGCGGGTGCGACGCCACCAGCCGAGTTTTTGCTCGGTATGACGGCCAATGACGATTTTGCCGAGATTATGATCGCGAGCGTAACGCAATACCGCGCGTTCTACCGAAGGGTCAGACAGGGTGGCGGTTTCCGCCCCCAAATCCTGCGCCAGCTTCAGGGCACGCAGGATGGCCCGTCGTTCGCCTTCTGGCAGACGATGCAAACCGGGAGTTTCAACATACACCGCATGCCAGATGCTGCCCAGGCGGGCAGCCAGACGGGCGGCGGTGCGCACCAGTTTTTCGTTGCCCACGCCGCGACCGATACACAGCAAGATAGCATCGCGGGTATGCCAGACCCGCTCACGTCCCTGACTGGCGCGCATCGCACGCATCTCATCGTCTACCCGGTCGGCCATACGTCGCAGTGCAAGCTCACGTAAGGCGAGCAGATTGCCTTTGCGAAAGAAGTTTTCGATGGCGCGTTCTGCCTGCATCGGCAGGTAAACTTTGCCTTCATTAAGACGCTGGCGTAAGTCGTCAGGTGGCAGGTCCACCAACACCACCTCGTTAGCGTCGTCAAAAATCGGGTCAGGAACAGTTTCCCGTACCCGGATACCGGTGACACCGCCGACGATATCATTGAGACTTTCCAGATGCTGTACGTTGACGGTGGTGAAGACGTCGATGCCGGCATCCAACAGTTCCTGAACGTCCTGCCAGCGTTTGGGGTGACGAGAACCGCGAATATTGCTGTGCGCCAGTTCGTCGATCAGGATGATTGCCGGACACCGTGCCAGCGCCCCATCCAGATCAAACTCATGATGATGGCGACCGTAGTGGCTGATCTTCTTCATCGACAGGGAGGGCAAACCTTCCACCAATGCGGCGGTCTCACTGCGCCCGTGGGTTTCCACCACCCCGACCAGCACATCCAGTCCTTGTGCTTTCAGGCGCTGCGCTTCCTGTAGCATGGCGTAGGTTTTACCTACGCCTGCACAAGCGCCGAAGAAGATTTTGAGCTTACCGCGCGGCTGTTCCTCAATCTGGCTTAAGAGGCTATCCGGGTCGGGTCGACGTTGTTCCTCGTCGGTCATTTCTGTTCCTCATCAATCGGGTCTGTTCTGTCGACACCGCGGTTCTTTAATCAGGGAAGCGGTTTAAGCGTATCCAGCGCCATATTCAATTCTACGACATTCACTACCGGCGCACCGATAAATGCGGGCATTGGCGTGTAGGTATGGCTATTGATTAATTGATCCACCTGATCCTGCGACAATCCGCGAGCTTTGGCGACCAGTCCGGCCTGATAACGTGCTGCTTGTACCGAAATGTGCGGATCAAGGCCGCTGGCCGATGCCGTGACCAGATCGACCGGTACGGCAGCGTTATCACCATGACGTTGGTGCCAGGCGGCGACATTCTGGCTGATGGCTTTGTCCAGCGCCGGGTTACTGACCGCTAGATTGCTGCCGCCAGACGCCATTGTGTTGTAGGCACTGTCCGAGGTCGCGGATGGGCGTCCCTGGAAGTACCCGTCACGGCTGAATGCCTGGCCTATCAGTGACGATCCAACCGGCTTGTCCTGTTGGTAGAGCAGGGAACCGTTGGCCTGCGCCGGGAACAGCAATTGCCCCAGCGCTGTCGCCAACAAGGGATAACCCACGCCGGTTATCAGGGTCATCAGCAGCAATAGCACCAGAGAAGAACGAATATAATTCATGATGATTACCTTTGGTTACGCCAGTCCGGTGACGGTCAGGATCAGGTCTATCAGCTTGATGCCGATGAACGGCACCAGCAGTCCGCCCAGCCCGTAAATCCACAGATTACGGCTCAGCAATGCCGCCGCACTCATGGGTTTGTAGCTAATCCCTTTCAGCGCTAACGGGATCAGGAACACGATAATCAGCGCGTTGAAGATCACCGCAGACAACATCGCCGAGGCGGGGGAGTGCAGGTGCATGACGTTAAGCGCGTTTAGCTGCGGATAGGTTGCCGCGAACGCCGCCGGGATGATAGCGAAGTACTTGGCCACATCGTTGGCGATACTAAAGGTGGTGAGTGACCCTCGGGTCATCAGCATCTGTTTGCCGATGTGTACCACTTCGATAAGCTTGGTGGGGTTTGAATCCAAGTCCACCATGTTACCCGCTTCTTTAGCCGCCTGAGTACCGGAGTTCATGGCTACCGCCACATCGGCTTGTGCCAGCGCCGGAGCGTCGTTGGTGCCGTCACCGGTCATGGCGACCATGCGGCCTTCCGCCTGATACTGACGAATCAGCGCCAGCTTGGCTTCCGGCGTGGCTTCCGACAGGAAGTCGTCTACGCCAGCTTCAGCGGCGATGGCGGCGGCAGTCAGCGGGTTATCGCCGGTGATCATGACGGTTTTGATCCCCATGCTGCGCAGTTCAGCGAAGCGTTCCTTGATACCGCCTTTGACGATATCTTTCAGCGCCACGACGCCCAACACGCGTTTGCCTTCCGCCACCACTAACGGGGTGCTGCCTTGTCGTGCAACGCTGGCGACAGCGTCTTCCACTTCGGCTGGGAATTGCCCCTGATTGGCTTCAATGTAGCGACGCAGCGCGTCCACCGCGCCTTTGCGGATCGTGCGGCCCTGAATATTGACACCACTCATGCGTGTTTGTGCTGAGAACGGCACGAAGGTGGCGTCCAAATCCTGTAGCGCGCGCTCACGCAGGCCAAAGCGTTGTTTAGCCAGCACCACGATGCTGCGACCTTCCGGCGTTTCATCCGCCAGTGACGCCAGTTGCGCCGCGTCTGCCAGCGCTTGTTCACTGACCCCCGGGGCTGGCAGAAACGCTGACGCCTGACGGTTGCCGAGCGTGATGGTGCCGGTTTTGTCTAACAGCAGCACATCGATATCGCCAGCGGCCTCGACAGCACGACCACTGGTGGCGATGACGTTGGCACCGAGCATACGGCTCATACCGGCGATACCGATGGCAGACAACAATCCACCGATAGTGGTAGGGATCAGACACACCAGCAGCGCCACCAGAACGGTGATACTGATAACCGAACCGCTGTTGTTAGCCAGCACGCTAAACCAGGAAAACGGCGATAAGGTCGCGACTACCAGCAGGAAGATGATGGTCAGTTCCACCAGCAAAATAGTCAGTGCGACTTCGTTCGGCGTTTTACGACGTTTGGCGTTTTCCACCATGGCGATCATGCGGTCGATAAAGGTTTCGCCGGGGTTGACGGTGCATTGGATCACCAGCCAGTCGGACAGTACGCGGGTACCGCCGGTGACCGAGGCGAAATCGCCGCCGGATTCACGGATCACCGGTGCAGATTCACCGGTGATGGCGCTTTCATCCACCGAGGCACCACCTTCCAGCACTTCACCGTCGCAGGGGATCATCTCACCGGCGGACACCAGTACGATGTCACCTTTACGCAAGCTATCAGCCGGTACCTGCTGGGTTGCCGCATCATGATGCGGGGTGGTCAGCTTGTTGGCCCAACTGGTTTTCTTCACCCCTTTCAGGGCTTCTGCCTGTGCTTTGCTGCGGCCTTCCGCCAGTGCTTCAGCGAAATTGGCGAACAAGACTGTTACCCACAACCACAGCGCGACAGCACCAGTGAAACCGGCGCTGCCGTCGGTATGACCGCTGGCGATGGCCAGCCAGATACCGGTTGTCAGCAGGCTGCCGATATACACCACGAACATCACCGGGTTGCGCCACTGGATGCGTGGGTCGAGTTTTTTTACTGAATCCACCAGCGCATTACGCAACAGTGCGGAATCAAAAAGCGTTTGCTGTTTACGAATCATCTTCTTTCTCCGGCTCAGTGAACCAGACTTGACTGTAACTGCTCGGCAACGGGACCCAGTGCCAGGGCAGGGATAAAGTTCAACGCGCTAATCAGTAAAATGATGGCGATGAGCAGGCCGATAAACAGCGGACCACGGGTGGATAACGACCCTTGGGTTTCCGGTTGGCGTTTTTTCGCCACCAGTGAACCGGCGATAGCCAGCACTGGAATCAGCGATGAGAAACGCCCTACCAGCATGGCGATGCCCAGCGTCACGTCGTAAAACGGGGTGTTGACGGTGAGACCACCAAACGCGCTGCCGTTGTTGTTGGCGGCGGATGAGTAGGCGTACAGCACCTCGCTAAAACCGTGTGCTCCGGGGTTCAGAATACCGGCGCGACCCGCTTCGGTACTGAGCGCCAGTGCCGTACCCAGTAACACCAGTGCTGGGGTGATGAGAATAGCCAACGCCGCCATTTTCATTTCCCAGGCCTCGATTTTCTTACCCAGGTATTCCGGAGTGCGGCCGATCATCAGTCCGGCGATAAAGACAGTCAGCAAGACGAACACCAGCATGCCGTAAAAACCGGAACCTACGCCGCCGAAGATGACTTCGCCAATCTGCATCAACCACATCGGGATCAAACCACCCAGCGCGGTAAATGAATCGTGCATGGCGTTAACCGCACCACAAGACGTGGCAGTGGTAATGGCGGCGAAAAAGGCCGATGCCAGTACCCCGAAGCGCGATTCCTTACCTTCCATGTTTTGCGCACTGTCTGCCCCTAGCGATAACAGGTGCGGGTTACCACTCACTTCGGCATACATCACGACGACTGAGGCGACGATCAGCATCAGTGACATGGCCCACAGCAGGGTATGGCCCTGACGTCGGTCGTTGACCACCCGACCAAAGGCAAAGCACAGCGCGGCTGGGATCAGCAGAATGGACAGCATCTGCACGAAGTTAGTCAATGCATTTGGGTTTTCGAACGGGTGGGCCGAGTTGGCACCAAAAAAGCCACCGCCGTTGGTACCCAGCATTTTTATCGCTTCTTGTGAGGCCAATGGCCCCATCGGCAGCACCTGAGATGCCCCTTCCAGCGTGGTGATATGCTGGTAAGGCAGGAAGTTTTGAATGCTTCCCTGGCTGATGAAGAACAGGCTGAGCAGCAATGAAATCGGCAGCAGCAGATACAGATTGATGCGCAGCAGATCCAACCAGGCGTTGCCTAATTCATGGGTGGTGCGGCGTGCAAAGGCTCGCATCAGCACGAATGCGACGGCGATACCGGTTGCAGCGGATAAAAAGTTCTGCACCGTCAGCCCAACCATCTGGCTGAAATAGCTCAGAGCACTTTCCCCGCTGTAAGCCTGCCAGTCGGTGTTAGTGACAAAACTGATTGCGGTGTTGAGCGCCAGATGCCAGGACATCCCCGGCATCTGCTGTGGGTTCAGCGGCAAATGATCCTGGTACAGGAGTATCAGAAACAGCAGCACGATACCTAACAGATTGAACGCCAGAATGGCGATCGCGTAGTGCTGCCAACCCATTTCACGGGTTGAAAAGCCGCAGAGCCGAGCTACGCTCAGTTCGTAACGGCGTAATACACCGGTTTCTCCTTCCACCAGTCGGGCCACAAACTGGCCGAGCGGTTGTGCCAGCACTAACAGGAGTGCAAACAGACTGACGATGAGTAAAAAAGCATCGCTGGGCATCAGAATTCCTCCGCGTTAAGCAATGCATAAAAAAGGTAAACCAGCAGTAAAACCACCAGCATACCGCCTGCCACCAGGCCAATATTCACAGTCACCTCCAACGGTGTTGACACGTTTATCCTGTCGTCGCCCTGTTCGGCTGCGGTATCCTACTGATGACCGCACACCTGAATAATGAGCGTCTTGCTGCATGGTTAAGGCTACGCAGAGTGAGAAAAAGAAGGTGCAAATTTCCAGGTAGGGGGCGTAAAAAAAGTATAAAAATGATGAAAGATACGTCAGTTAGGCTACCGCTAGGGTGGCGGTGGGATGGTGGTTAACCAGTCGTGTCGTTCTAACGCTATGCAGAGGCGAGACAACGAGGTGTAACTTAGTGGTTAAAAAAATCAACATAAAATTAACTTATTGATGAGTATGAAAAAATAGTCATTTTTTTGTGTTGCTATCTGGTCTGATGAGTGTAAAATTTAACCAGTCTATAGTGTGTTTGGAAGGGAGTTATTATGATGTCTTATGTTGTGTACCCTTGGTATCGGGTTATGCTGCGACGCATCGGCGTGGTGTTGGCTGGTACGCTGGCGCTGCCGATCATGCTGTTCTGGCCTGGCCGTGCGCGTTTTTATAGCTATTTGCACCGTGTATGGCTTAAAACCAGCGACAAGCCGGTATGGCTGGAGCAGTCGGAACACGCCGCCGGGTATTTTTACTGATTGACTGTGTGACGGGAAGCCCCGGCGACCGTTGCGCTTTTCTGATCTGCCGCTTCTTTTTACGTCTTTTTGCTTTCCCGTGGTGTTATTTTTTTCTGTAGCATTGTTTTTCGTTGCGTAATCATTTTTTGCTATCTCATCGCCTTGCCCACCCGTTTTTTCCTGCTGTTTTTACGGATTCTCTGACCGCTTCTCTGTGCGGCGTTTTCCTGCGCTCTGCTATGCTATGGCAATAGCACTCTCTTTTAATCAAGGGGATAGATATCATGACTGCCGATCTGATTTCCGTTGGTATCAGTGCGTGCCTGCTGGGCAATCCGGTACGTTTTGATGGTGGGCACAAACGGCTGGCTTTTGCCGTTGAACAGTTAGCGCCTTATTTTCATTTTGAGCCGACATGCCCGGAGATGGCGATAGGCTTGCCAGTACCGCGCCCGGCGTTGCGGTTGGTGAAGTCGGATTCAGGGGGCATCAGGTTGCTAGCCAGCAATGGCTCCGGACTGGATGCGACGGAAGAAATGGCCGCGTTTTCTGCTGCCAGAACGGCGGAACTGGCGCATCTGTGTGGCTATATTGTCTGTGCCAAGTCACCCAGTTGCGGCATGGAGCGGGTTAAGGTGTATGAGGTTGCCCAAAATAACGCACGTAAAAGCGGGGTGGGGTTGTTTACCCGTCAATTACAACAAACGTTGCCGTGGCTACCGGTGGAAGAAGATGGTCGCCTGCACGATCCGATGCTGCGTGAGAATTTCATTACCCGGGTTTATGCTCTCCACGAATTCAATCAGTTATGGCAAAGAGGATTGAGCCGTAGCGCACTCATGAGCTTCCACAGTCGTTATAAATTGTTGTTGCTGGCGCATTCGCAACCGGCGTACCGCGAACTGGGGCCGTTTGTCGCCGCAATCGACCAGTGGGATTCTCTGGATGCGTTCGCGGCACAGTACCGGTTGCGATTAATGACGCTGTTGTCTCATCCCGCTTCTCGCCGTAATCACACCAACGTGTTGATGCACGTGCAGGGATATTTTCGCCGTCAGTTGACTGCCGGGCAGCGGCAGGAGCTAGCTCAGTTGATCGAGCGCTATCGACAGGGTGTCCAACCCTTACTGGCACCGCTTACCTTGTTGCGTCATTACATGACAGAATACCCGGATGCCTGGTTGTCGCAGCAGCGCTATTTTGATCCTTACCCGGAAGCGCTACGGTTACGTTATGGCCACTAAGCGCCTGTCTCATTAAGGCTATTTCACGTGCCATTTGGGCCTTGGGCAGTGCTCGAAATCCTCACGCACTCCGTGTACGCTCCGGTTGATTCGCTGCGCTCGCCCGCAGGATAGGACGAGTGATTGCTTGTTCAATATGGATTGTCTGTTCAACATGCATTGCATGTTATCTGCGAACGCCTACCGGGAGAGGCGTTAAGTCAGGTTTTCGTTTTAGTAGTACGACGTTAAGGATGGTTCATGACCACACATTTGGTTTGGTTTCGCCACGATTTACGCCTTACCGATAATCTGGCGTTACACGCCGCCTGTCAGGATGCTGATGCGCGGGTGGAAGCTGTGTTTATCGCCACGCCGCAACAGTGGGGCAGCCATGACATGGCACCCTGTCAGGCCGCTTTTTTACTGGGTAATTTACGCTGTCTGCAACAGGCACTGCAGGAGAAAGGCATCCCGCTGCACTACCAGCAATGTGATGATTTTGCCGCCAGTGTGCGCTGGCTGGCTGATTTTTGCCGTGAGCGTCAGGTCACGCAGCTGTTTTACAACCGCCAGTATGAATGGAATGAACGCCAGCGCGATGAGCAACTGACCCAGGCTTTGGCGGGTGTGACCGTGTGTCGGGAGTTTGATGACAGCCTGTTATTGCCACCGGGCAGCGTGGTGACCGGGTCTGGCGATATGTACAAGGTGTTTACACCATTCCGCTCTGCCTTTATCAAACGCCTGCAACAGCAGGATGTCAGCTCGTTACCTGCGCCGGTAGCCCGCCAGCAGGGGGATGTTACGCTGGTGCCGCTGGCACCGTTCGACTATCCGCAAGCTGAGGTGCATGCCGATTTCCCGGTTGGTGAAGCGGCGGCTGTGCAGCGTCTGCGTCAGTTTTGCCGCGAACAGGTGGCGTTCTACCATGAGTTGCGCGACCTGCCTGCGCGACCTGCCACCAGCAAGCTATCGCCCTATCTGGCGCTGGGGGTGCTGTCACCACGCCAGTGTTTCAACCGGCTAAGAATGGAACACCCGGACGGGTTGGCCCGGCCGGAAAGCGGCGCGTTTACCTGGTTCAACGAGCTGGTATGGCGTGAGTTTTACCGCCACCTGTTGGTGTTTAGCCCGTCGTTGTGTCGGCACCAGCCGTTTATTGGCTGGACGCGGCGCGTAGCCTGGCGCAACGCCCCGGATGAACTGGCCGCGTGGCAGCGCGGGGAAACGGGGTATCCCATCGTTGATGCGGCGATGCGTCAGTTAAACCAGACCGGCTGGATGCATAACCGGCTTCGCATGATTTGCGCCAGTTTTCTGGTGAAAGATCTCCTGATCGACTGGCGTGAAGGCGAGCGTTATTTCATGAGCCGTCTATTGGACGGCGATTTAGCAGCCAATAATGGCGGCTGGCAGTGGGCTGCCTCCACCGGTACCGACGCTGCGCCATATTTCCGTATTTTCAATCCGACCACTCAGGGTGAGCGCTTCGACCCGGACGGTGAGTTCATTCGATATTGGATACCTGAACTGGCGCAGATTCCTGGCAAGGCGGTACATCAGCCCCATGACTGGGCTGCCCGCCAGCACCGGCGTATCGATTATCCGGCACCGATTGTCGATCATAAACAGGCGCGCACGCGCACGCTGGCAGCATTCGAGGCTGCCAAACAGGAAGCGGCATCATCGCCACAACAGCATTAAGGAGCACAAGAGCTATGCGTAATACAGAACTGGAAAGCCTGATTAACGGTTTTCTGAATGTGGCTGCGTTTCAGGATTACGGCCCTAATGGATTACAGGTAGAAGGGCGCAGTGACGTGCAGCGTATCGTGACCGGTGTGACGGCGTGCCAGGCTTTGCTGGATGCGGCAGTCGCGCAGCAAGCCGATGCGGTGCTGGTCCATCATGGCTACTTCTGGCGTAACGAACCGGCGGTGGTACGCGGTATGAAACGTCAGCGTCTGAAAACCTTGCTGGCGAATGATCTTAATTTATATGGTTACCACCTGCCGTTAGATGCTCACCCGCAAATCGGTAATAACGCCCAACTGGCGGCGATGCTGGATATTCAGGTTCTGGGCGACATTGAGCCGCTGTTGCCGTATGGCGAACTCGCTCAGCCGTGTAGCGGTGACGCGTTGCGCCACAAACTGGAAGGGGTGCTGGAGCGACCGGTGCTGCACTGTGGTGACAACGCACCGGCACAGATCCGGCGTATTGCCTGGTGTACGGGTGGCGGGCAAGGTTTTATCGATCAGGCGGCGGACTTCGGTGTTGATGCGTTCATCACCGGTGAGGTGTCGGAAAAAACGATTCATACCGCTCGTGAAATGGGGCTACATTTCTACGCTGCCGGGCATCATGCCACTGAGCGTGCCGGTATTCGTGCATTAGGTGAGTGGCTTACGGCACAACACGGTTTTGACGTGACATTTATCGATATCCCAAACCCGGCGTAGAGCCGACCAGGTTTGGATGAGGCCGTCGCGAGATAGGGCAGATACATCAGTCGGGAGGTGGAATGCAACGTGCACGCTGTTATTTACTGGGTGAGAGAGCGGTGGTGCTGGAGCTGGAACCGCCGTTACGACTGGAAAGCCAGCAGCGGATCTGGGGGCTGGCAGAGCGTTTGACCGGGCATGACGAGGTCAGTGAAGTCATCCCCGGCATGAATAACCTGACGGTGGTGCTCAAACATCCCCGTACACAGGCGCTGGATACCATCGAGCGCCTGCAACGGTGGTGGGAAGAGAGCGCATCCTTCGCGCAAGAGCAGGCCCGTGACGTTGATATTCCGGTGACGTATGGCGGTGATTACGGCCCGGACCTGAAAACGGTGGCTGAGCACTGTGGTATGACGTCGAAGCAGGTGGTAGAACGTCACGCCGCCGGGCGTTATGTGGTCTATTTTCTGGGTTTCCAGCCCGGTTTCCCTTATCTGGGCGGGTTGGATGAGGCGCTGTTTACCCCTCGTCGTGCCGAACCACGCCTGCAGGTGCCCGCCGGTTCGGTCGGGATCGGCGGCAATCAAACCGGTATCTATCCGCTCAATACGCCGGGCGGCTGGCAACTGATTGGCCAGACATCGCTGGCGTTGTTCCAGCCGACGCAAACGCCGCCGGTGTTGTTAAGACCGGGAGATCGGGTGCGTTTTATACCCCAGCGGGAGGGAATATGCTGAAGATTATTCGCGCAGGGTTGCAAACCACCGTGCAGGATCTCGGCCGACCCGGCTGGCGCCAACTGGGGATCAGCCAGTGTGGCGCGCTGGATAGTCCAGCGTTGAAACTCGCCAATCTGTTGGTGGGGAATGAAGCGAATGCAGCAGCACTGGAAATTACGCTGGGGCAATTGGTGGTGACGTTTACCGCACCATGCTGGATAGCGTTGACCGGTGCCGATTGCCACGCCTTATTGGACGGTAAAACATTGTGGACCGGCTGGCGTTTTGCGGTACAAAAAGGCCAGACGCTACGCCTGCGCTCACCGCGTAACGGTATGCGCAGCTATCTGGCGGTATCCGGAGGGATTGCCGTACCAGAGATACTGGGCTCCCGCAGTACTGACCTGAAAGCTGGGATTGGTGGGCTGGAAGGGCGACTGCTGGCGGAAGGCGATGTGCTCCCGTTAGGGAAACCGGAACGTTTACCGGAACGTTCAGTGGGGGTGAAGCAACTGCTGTTCAGTAACCGGGTACGTGTGTTGCCAGGGCCGGAATATCAGGAGTTTAGTGAAGAGGCGCGGGATAATTTCTGGCGCACCGGCTGGCACCTAAGCCCACAGAGTAACCGTATGGGATACCGTCTGTTGGGGCCCGAGCTAGTACGCGAAAAGCAGCGGGAAATGCTGTCGCACGGCCTGTTGCCGGGGGTGATTCAGGTACCGCATAACGGCAAGCCTATCGTACTGATGGCTGATGCGCAGACTACCGGCGGTTATCCGCGTATCGGTTGTGTGATTGACGCTGATCTTTACAACATGGCGCAGTTGCGTCTGGGTGAGCCGGTACATTTTATTCGTTGTTCGCTGGATGAGGCTCAGCGAGCATGGCAGGAGCAGTCTCGCTACCTGGAACAGATTGCCTGGAGGTTACATGGTCATTGATTTGAATGCCGATCTGGGAGAAGGCGGTCAACATGACGAGGCGTTGCTACAACTGGTTTCCTCCGCCAATATCGCTTGTGGTTTTCATGCTGGCGATGCCAGTTTGATGCGCCAGTCGGTACGCTGGGCTATTCAGTATGGCGTGGCGATCGGGGCTCACCCGAGCTTTTTTGATCGCGAAAACTTTGGCCGGACGGCCATGAACGTACCGCCGGAAACGGTATACGCGCAGGTGCTGTATCAGATTGGTGCCCTGGTGGCGATCGTTAAGGCTGAAGGGGCGCGCCTGTTTCATGTGAAACCGCATGGCATGCTCTACAATCAGGCCGCGCGCGATCCGGTGCTGGCAGAGGCGATTGCCCGTGCGGTAGCGGCGGTCGACTCGTCGTTGTGTCTGGTTGGGCTGGCGGGGAGTGAATTGATTCATGCCGGTCAACGCGCCGGGCTGAAGTGCCGTCAGGAGGTTTTCGCTGATCGCAGTTATCAGGCGGATGGTTCGCTGGTGCCGCGTGATCAGCCTTCTGCCGTGATCAGTAGCGACGAACTGGCGTTGGCTCAGACGCTGGAGATGGTGCAGCGTCAGCGGGTTCGGGCTCAGGATGGTACCTGGGTCTCAGTGCAGGCAGAAACGGTCTGCTTGCATGGCGATAACGCACATGCGCTGGTATTTGCCCGTCGGCTTAGGGAGAGTTTCACACAGTACGGCATACAGGTTACGGCCCGTTAGCAGAAAAGCGTAGATACGGGCATGCACTGAAAATACTGAAGATAAAGAACAGAAAGCAAAAAGGTCGGGTAAATCCCCGACCTTACTTATTTGACTAACTGTGATAACGCTTAGCGCTTGGTGACTAACGGCTCGAAGTCGCGTTCGTCGTGACCGGTATACAACTGACGCGGACGCGCGATCTTCAGCCCTTCGCCGTGCATTTCGCTCCAGTGAGCAATCCAGCCGACAGTACGAGCCATCGCGAAAATCACCGTGAACATGGTAGACGGAATACCCATGGCTTTCAGAATGATGCCTGAGTAGAAGTCCACGTTCGGGTAGAGTTTACGCTCAATGAAGTACGGGTCGTTCAGCGCGATGTTTTCCAGCTCCATCGCCACTTCCAGCAGGTCGTCTTTTGTCCCCAGTTCTTTCAGAACTTCGTGACAGGTCTGGCGCATTACGGTAGCGCGTGGGTCGTAGTTCTTGTACACGCGATGACCAAAGCCCATCAGACGGAACGAATCGTTCTTGTCTTTGGCGCGTTTGATAAAGGCTGGAATATGCTCCACAGAACTGATTTCTTCCAGCATACGCAGACAGGCTTCGTTGGCGCCACCATGTGCCGGCCCCCAGAGTGAAGCAATACCAGCGGCGATACACGCGAACGGGTTAGCGCCGGAGGAACCAGCGGTACGCACGGTAGAGGTGGACGCATTCTGCTCATGGTCAGCATGCAGAATCAGGATGCGGTCCATTGCACGTTCCAGTACCGGATTGACGACGTACTCTTCGCACGGCGTTGAGAACATCATGTGCAGGAAGTTACCCGCATAGGACAGGTCGTTACGTGGGTACACAAACGGCTGGCCGATGGAATATTTATAACACATGGCTGCGACGGTCGGCATTTTCGACAGTAGGCGGTAAGCGGCGATTTCACGATGACGTTCGTTTCCGATATCTAACGAGTCATGGTAGAACGCTGCCAGCGCGCCCGTTACGCCGCACAACACCGCCATGGGATGGGAGTCGCGACGAAAACCGTGGAACAGACGCGTGATCTGCTCGTGAATCATGGTGTGGCGGGTTACGGTGGTCTTGAACGTGTCATATTGTTCTTGTGTCGGCGCTTCGCCAAACAACAGGATATAACAGACTTCCAGATAGTTCGACTTTTCCGCCAGTTGCGCAATCGGATAGCCGCGGTGCAGCAGTACGCCCACATCGCCGTCAATGTAAGTGATTTTGGATTCGCAGGATGCGGTGGAAGTGAAACCTGGGTCAAACGTGAAATAACCTTTAGAACCTAGGCTACGAATATCGATTTCATCGTTGCCAAGCGTACCAGACAGGACATTCAGCTCAATCGCTTCATTGCCGTCTATTGTAAGCGTTGCTTTTTTATCAGCCATTTACAGTCTCCTTAGCGCTTTAATCTTTAATTTTAAAAATTCGTCACTGCAGAAATACCGTCATGCCCGCACGCTGGACAAAGTAAACAGACCAGACGTCGCCCTGTAGTTGGAAACCAAACTGTCGTCGGCAACCAAATCGGGTACAGAGTTGACTATTATCGTCAGGCGTATCGTCAGGCGGTCACAGTCAGGATGAACTCGTCTTCTCCCAGCTCGGGTTTTAGCCCTGTCCTGCTCTAATTGTAGCCAGTACTTATAATTTTTCCGGGGACTTTGTTTCCCACTGTTACATAACTTTGGTGAATGGGAAAGAGCTACCAATGAGCTTTAACAGGACAACAGGTTTCTTGGGTCCTAGTTGTAATTTAAATGTTTAAGATTTGTCAAATCAGATAATTAATTTTATATAAATTGTGAAATTCGTGATCTCAATCACTGTTCAGGGCAAATGTGCCCAAACAGTTTGTAGGGTAATTGTAATAAGAATGTGAAGTGCCTATACTGCCGCCAGGTCTCCGGAATACCCTGCAGTAGGAGCACCCAGTGTGAACGGTTTGTGCGGATGAAAATAAAGGATCGTATCCAGCCGTACATTGACAGAGATAAGCACCATCTCACCGTCCGCACTGTCTGACCCCACAACAGGTCCGGAGGAAGAAAATAATAAAAGCTGTGTGGGCAAACTCGTGAAAAAACAAAGACCTGTCAATCTGGATCTGCAAACGATCTGGTTCCCCGTTACCGCGATAGCATCTATTCTTCACCGTGTCTCCGGCGTTATAACGTTTGTTGCTGTAGGTATTCTATTGTGGCTGTTGGGCCTGTCTCTCTCTTCGCCAGAAGGGTTTGCTCAGGCGGCGGCCATCATGGGCAGCTTCATCGTGAAATTCGTTGTCTGGGGCATTTTGACCGCACTGGCCTATCATATTGTAGGTGGTCTGCGTCATCTGTTGATGGATTTCGGCTATATCGAAGAGAACTTCGAGGCGGGATCACGTACTGCAAAAACCTCTTTCATCATTACTGTCGTGCTTTCATTTTTGGCTGGAGTCCTCGTATGGTAAGCAATGCCTCCGCATTGGGGCGTAATGGCGTACACGATTGGTTATTACTTCGCGCTTCTGCCATCGTCATCGTGCTGTATGTCCTGTATATCGTTGGTTTTGTAGCCAGCGCCGGTAACCTCACGTATGAAGTCTGGCGCGGTTTCTTCGCCATGCATCTCACTAAGGTGTTCACCCTGCTGACGCTGTTCGCCATTCTGGTTCATGCCTGGATCGGGATGTGGCAGGTGTTGACTGACTATATCAAACCGCTGGCTATCCGGCTGACGTTGCAACTGGCTATCGTCGTCGCGTTGTTGGTGTACGTCATTTATGGAACTGTTGTGGTGTGGGGTGCGTGATGAATTTGCCAGTCAGAGAGTTTGATGCCGTTGTTGTCGGTGCAGGTGGCGCAGGTATGCGCGCTGCACTGCAGATTTCCCAGATGGGCCTGTCCTGTGCCCTGTTGTCAAAAGTGTTCCCGACCCGTTCTCATACTGTATCTGCCCAAGGGGGCATTACGGTAGCGCTGGGTAATACTCATGAAGATAACTGGGAATGGCACATGTATGACACCGTGAAAGGTTCCGACTATATCGGTGATCAGGACGCTATCGAATATATGTGTAAAACCGGTCCGGAAGCGATTCTGGAACTGGAACACATGGGGTTGCCGTTTTCCCGTCTTGATGACGGACGCATTTACCAGCGCCCGTTCGGTGGTCAGTCTAAGAATTTTGGCGGCGAGCAGGCTGCCCGTACTGCAGCGGCGGCAGACCGTACCGGTCATGCGTTGTTGCATACGTTGTACCAACAGAACCTGAAAAATCACACCACAGTGTTTTCCGAGTGGTATGCGTTGGATCTGGTGAAAAACCAGGATGGCGCGGTGGTTGGATGTACGGCTATTTGTATTGAAACCGGCGAAGTCGTTTATTTCAAAGCCCGTGCTACTGTGCTGGCAACCGGCGGTGCCGGTCGTATTTATCAATCTACGACCAATGCCCACATTAATACCGGCGACGGGGTCGGCATGGCGCTGCGCGCTGGTGTCCCTGTGCAGGACATGGAAATGTGGCAGTTCCACCCGACCGGTATCGCGGGTGCGGGCGTACTGGTGACCGAAGGTTGCCGTGGCGAAGGTGGTTACCTGCTGAATAAACACGGTGAGCGCTTCATGGAGCGTTATGCACCAAACGCTAAAGACCTGGCCGGACGTGACGTGGTAGCCCGTTCTATCATGATTGAAATTCGCGAAGGCCGTGGTTGTGATGGTCCGTGGGGGCCGCATGCCAAGCTCAAACTGGATCACCTGGGTAAAGATGTACTGGAATCTCGTCTGCCGGGCATTCTGGAACTGTCTCGCACGTTTGCACATGTTGACCCGGTGAAAGAGCCGATTCCGGTTATCCCAACCTGCCACTACATGATGGGTGGGATCCCGACCAAAGTGACCGGTCAGGCACTGACGGTGAATGAGAAGGGTGAGGATGTGGTGATCCCGGGTCTGTTCGCTGTAGGTGAAATCGCGTGTGTATCGGTACATGGCGCTAATCGTCTGGGCGGTAATTCATTGCTCGACCTGGTGGTGTTCGGCCGTTCTGCGGGTATGCACTTGCAGGAATCTCTGGCTGAACAGGGCGTGACGCGTGATGCCAGCGATTCTGATATCGACGCCTCGTTGGACAGACTTAACCGCTGGAATAACACCCGCTCTGGTGAAGACCCGGTGGAAATTCGCAAAGCGTTGCAGTCCTGCATGCAGAACAATTTCTCGGTATTCCGTGAAGGTGATGCCATGGCGAAGGGGCTGGAAGAGCTGAAAGTGATCCGCGAACGGCTCAAAAACGCCCGTCTGGATGATACATCCAGCGAGTTCAATACTCAGCGTATTGAATGTCTGGAACTGGATAACCTGATGGAAACGGCTTATGCCACTGCGGTATCGGCAAATTTCCGTACCGAAAGCCGTGGAGCTCACAGCCGATTCGACTATCCTGAACGTGATGACGAGAATTGGTTGTGCCATTCGCTGTATCAACCGCAAACCGAAAGCATGACGCGCCGTGAGGTAAACATGCAGCCTAAACTGCGTCCGGCGTTCCCGCCGAAAGTGCGTACCTATTAATTTTGCGGAGAGAAAGCGATGAAAGTTGAATTTTCCATTTATCGTTATAACCCGGATGTCGATAGCGCTCCGCGCATGCAGGACTATACGCTGGAAGCGGAAGAAGGCCGTGACATGATGCTGCTCGATGCGCTGATCCTGCTCAAAGAGCAGGACCCGACACTGGCATTCCGTCGCTCCTGTCGTGAAGGGGTGTGTGGTTCCGACGGTCTGAACATGAATGGTAAGAATGGGTTGGCCTGCATCACGCCAGTGTCCACCCTACGTAATGGCAACAACAAAATTGTGATTCGTCCCCTGCCTGGACTGCCAGTCGTACGTGATTTGGTGGTAGACATGGGGCAGTTCTATGCTCAATATGAGAAAATTAAGCCTTACCTGTTGAATAATGGGAAGAATCCACCTTCTCGCGAACATCTGCAGTCACCAGAGCAGCGGGAAAAACTGGATGGGTTGTACGAGTGCATCATGTGCGCATGCTGTTCGACATCCTGCCCATCTTTCTGGTGGAACCCGGATAAGTTTGTCGGGCCTGCAGGTCTTCTGGCAGCCTACCGTTTCCTGATTGACAGCCGCGATACGGAAACCAAGGCTCGCCTGGATGATCTCAACGATGCTTTCAGCGTATTCCGCTGTCACAGCATCATGAATTGCGTCAGCGTCTGTCCGAAAGGATTGAACCCGACGCGCGCTATCGGCCACATCAAGTCGATGTTGCTGCAGCGTAGCGCCTGAGTTCTGGCTCTGTAGCACACTGTTTCCCCCGTCGCGAGGCGGGGGAGCAGCAGGAAACCTTTAAAAGCCGGCTTGTGCGCTTAAACCGTTTTTTAAAGGTTCCTTCAGGATAAGACTATCCGCATTGTGCGTAACTAAGCACAACAAGTGAACCGTTTTACGGCAACCCGTTTTATAACGGCAACATAGAACATGTTAACCACGGCGAAAACTGAAGCTAATTAGCTTAAGGGATCACAATGCAGAACGGCGCAATGAAGGCCTGGCTGGATTCCTCCTATCTGGCGGGCGCGAACCAGTCCTACATAGAGCAGCTCTATGAAGATTTTTTAACCGACCCAGATTCTATTGATCACAGCTGGCGTTCGATTTTTCAACAACTTCCTACCACTGGGGTTAAACCGGATCAACTTCACTCCAAAACCCGCGACTATTTTCGCCGTCTGGCGAAAGATGCCTCGCGTTATACTTCTTCCATTACTGATCCTGACAGTGATGCCAAGCAAGTCAAAGTATTACAGCTGATTAACGCTTTCCGTTTCCGTGGGCATCAACATGCCAACCTGGATCCATTGGGATTGTGGAAACAAGAGCGCGTAGCCGATCTGGATCTGGCATACCACAACCTGACCGATGACGATCTGAAAGAGAGCTTTAACGTTGGTTCATTCGCCATTGGTAAAGAAACCATGCCGCTTGGCGAATTGTATAGCGCACTGAAACAGACTTACTGCGGTTCGATCGGTGCGGAATACATGCACATTACCAACACGGATGAAAAACGCTGGATTCAGCAGCGTATCGAGTCAGTGGTGGGACAGCCCAGCTTTAGCGTTGAAGAAAGAAAGCGCTTCCTGAAAGAACTGACTGCGGCTGAAGGGCTGGAACGCTACCTGGGCGCCAAGTTCCCTGGTGCCAAGCGCTTCTCGCTGGAAGGTGGCGATGCGCTGATTCCGATGCTGAAGGAAATAATCCGTCACGCGGGCAAAAATGGTACGCGTGAAGTGGTGATGGGAATGGCCCACCGTGGCCGTCTCAACGTGCTGGTGAATGTGATGGGGAAAAAACCCCAGGATCTGTTCGACGAATTCTCCGGTAAGCACAAAGATCATCTCGGCACGGGGGATGTGAAGTACCATCAGGGCTTCTCCTCCGATATGGAAACTGAGGGCGGTAAGGTTCACCTGGCGTTGGCGTTTAACCCATCGCACCTGGAAATCGTCAGCCCGGTAGTCATAGGGTCGGTACGTGCCCGTATCGATCGTCTGGATAACCCCAGTAGTTCACTGGTGTTGCCGATTACTATTCACGGCGATGCCGCGATTGCGGGGCAAGGGGTAGTGCAAGAAACCCTGAACATGTCCAAAGCACGCGGTTACGAAGTTGGCGGCACCATTCGTATTGTTATCAACAATCAGATCGGTTTTACCACCTCCAACCCTCTCGATGCCCGTTCTACCGAATACTGTACCGATATCGGCAAGATGGTGCAGGCGCCTATCTTCCACGTTAATGCTGACGATCCGGAAGCAGTCGCGTTTGTTACCCGTCTGGCGCTGGATTTCCGTAATACCTTCCAGCGTGATGTCTTCATCGATCTGGTGTGCTACCGCCGCCACGGCCATAACGAAGCCGATGAGCCGAGCGCTACCCAGCCGGTGATGTACCAGAAAATCAAGAAGCACCCAACGCCGCGTAAAATCTACGCTGACCGTCTGGAACAGCAGCAGCTCACAACGCTTGCCGACGCTACCGAGATGGTCAATCTTTACCGCGATGCACTGGATGCCGGTGAATGTGTGGTAGACGAGTGGCGTCCGATGGACATGCACTCTTTCACCTGGATGTCTTATCTCAACCATGATTGGGACGAGCCGTATCCGCATAAAGTTGAAACCAAGCGTTTGCAGGAACTGGCACGCCGTATCAGCACAGTGCCGGAGGCGCTGGAAATGCAGCCGCGTGTCGCCAAGATTTATAACGACCGCGCTGAAATGGCGGCAGGCGAAAAACTGTTTGACTGGGGCGGTGCGGAAACCCTGGCCTATGCCACACTGGTAGACGAAGGCATTCCGGTACGTTTGTCTGGTGAAGATGCTGGTCGCGGTACCTTCTTCCATCGCCACGCGGTGGTACACAACCAGAAAGGTGGTTCTACCTATACACCGCTGGCGTATGTGCATAACGCCCAGGGTGTTTTCAATGTCTGGGATTCGGTGCTGTCTGAAGAAGCCGTGCTGGCATTCGAGTACGGTTATGCTACGGCTGAGCCACGTACGCTGACTATCTGGGAAGCGCAGTTTGGCGATTTCGCCAACGGCGCTCAAGTGGTGATTGACCAGTTCATCAGTTCCGGCGAACAGAAATGGGGCCGTATGTGCGGTCTGGTCATGCTGTTGCCGCATGGTTATGAAGGTCAGGGGCCAGAACACTCCTCCGCACGTCTGGAGCGCTACTTGCAATTGTGTGCTGAGCAAAACATGCAGGTTTGTGTTCCCTCCACACCAGCTCAGGTCTACCACATGCTGCGCCGTCAGGCGTTGCGTGGTATGCGCCGCCCACTGATTGTGATGTCGCCGAAATCGTTGCTGCGTCACCCGCTGGCGACGTCTACGCTGGATGAACTGGCTAATGGGCAATTCCAGCCTGCAATAGGGGAAATTGACAGCCTGGATCCAAAAGCAGTGAAGCGTGTCGTGCTGTGTTCTGGCAAGGTCTACTATGATTTACTGGAACAGCGTCGCAAGAATGAACAGAACGATGTGGCGATAGTGCGTATCGAACAGTTGTATCCGTTCCCGCATCAGTCGGTGCAGGCCGCGCTGGAACCGTTCGCTCACGTACATGATTTTGTCTGGTGCCAGGAAGAGCCACTGAACCAGGGCGCATGGTATTGCAGCCAGCACCACTTCCGTGAAGTGATTCCTTTTGGTGCCTCGTTGCGGTATGCCGGTCGCCCGGCCTCTGCTTCACCCGCCGTTGGCTATATGTCCGTACACCAGAAACAACAACAAGCTCTGGTTAATGACGCGCTGAACGTTAATTAAATGAATAAGGATAGATAATGAGTAGCGTAGATATTCTTGTCCCTGACCTGCCGGAATCTGTAGCTGACGCGACTGTCGCTACCTGGCACAAGAAACCGGGCGATAGCGTCCAGCGTGATGAAGTGCTGGTTGAAATTGAAACCGACAAAGTCGTGTTGGAAGTACCGGCGATCGAAGCGGGTGTACTGGAAGTGGTGCTGGAAGCTGAAGGCGCTACCGTGACATCTCGTCAGGTTCTGGGGCGTTTGCGTCCGGGAGATAATTCCGGCAAAGAAACCAGCGAAAAAGCACAGAGCAAAGAGTCTACTCCGGCACAGCGTCACACCGCCGGGTTGGAAGATGAAAATAACGATGCGCTGAGCCCGGCGATTCGTCGTCTGATTGCCGAGCATGGTTTGGACGCATCCGCTATTAAAGGCAGTGGCGTCGGCGGGCGTATCACTCGCGAAGATGTGGAAAAACACCTGGCTGTTCAGAAGTCAGCCAGCAACGCTGCTGCAGCACCGGTCGCCGCACAGCCTGCTGCCGCGCTGGGAAGCCGCAGCGAGAAACGTGTTCCGATGACCCGTCTGCGCAAGCGCGTGGCTGAGCGTCTGCTGGAAGCGAAAAACAGTACCGCCATGTTGACCACGTTCAACGAAGTCAACATGCAACCGATTATGGATCTGCGTAAGCAGTATGGCGAAGCGTTTGAAAAACGTCATGGCGTGCGTCTGGGTTTCATGTCCTTCTACATTAAGGCTGTCGTGGAAGCACTGAAGCGCTATCCGGAAGTGAACGCGTCTATTGATGGCGAAGATGTGGTCTACCATAACTATTTCGACGTCAGCATTGCGGTATCTACCCCACGTGGTCTGGTAACGCCGGTGCTGAAAGATGTCGACTTGCTGGGTATGGCCGAGATCGAGAAGAAAATCAAAGAACTGGCGGTGAAAGGCCGCGACGGTAAATTGACCGTCGAAGAGCTGACGGGTGGTAACTTCACTATTACCAACGGTGGCGTGTTCGGTTCTCTGATGTCGACCCCGATTATCAACCCGCCGCAGAGCGCGATTCTGGGGATGCATGCTATCAAAGATCGCCCAATGGCGGTGAATGGTCAGGTGGTCATCCTGCCGATGATGTATCTGGCGTTGTCCTACGATCATCGCCTGATCGATGGCCGCGAATCAGTTGGTTTCCTGGTTACTGTTAAAGAAATGCTGGAAGACCCGGCTCGCTTGTTGCTGGATGTCTAACCCGTTGTAGTAAAAGGCGGCTGGCCTGCGTCCTGCCGCCTTTATTATGTGCTATGCAGGCCGTTGCATCTGTGCGGCGGCGTTATCCACGACAGAGAGTCTCTGGACTTATCTTCAAACTTAAATGGATAGAACATCATGAATTTACATGAGTATCAGGCAAAACAGCTCTTTGCTCGGTATGGTTTACCGGCACCCACCGGTTACGCCTGCACAACACCGCGTGAAGCGGAAGAAGCTGCATCCAAGATTGGTGCTGGCCCGTGGGTTGTTAAGTGTCAGGTGCATGCTGGCGGCCGTGGTAAGGCTGGCGGCGTGAAACTGGTGAACAGCAAAGAAGAGATTCGTGCCTTTGCTGAAAACTGGTTGGGTAAACGTCTGGTTACCTACCAAACGGACGCTAACGGTCAGCCGGTTCATCAGATTCTGGTGGAAGGTGCGACGGATATTGATAAAGAGCTTTATCTGGGTGCCGTAGTCGATCGTGGTACTCGCCGTGTGGTATTCATGGCTTCCACCGAAGGTGGTGTTGAAATTGAAAAAGTGGCCGAAGAAACGCCACATCTGATTCATAAAGTCGCTCTGGATCCCTTGACCGGTCCTCAACCGTATCAGGGCCGCGAACTGGCGTTCAAGCTGGGGTTAAGCGGTAAGCAGGTGGCGCAGTTCACCAAAATCTTCATGGGGTTGGCGACACTGTTCCTGGAACGTGACCTGGCACTGGTTGAAATCAACCCGCTGGTTATCACTAAACAAGGTGACCTGGTGTGTCTGGACGGCAAGCTGGGTGCTGACGGTAATGCCCTGTTCCGCCAGCCGGAGCTGCGCGAAATGCGTGACCACTCCCAGGAAGATGCGCGTGAAGCACATGCTGCTCAGTGGGAACTGAACTATGTCGCACTGGATGGCAACATCGGTTGTATGGTGAATGGCGCTGGTCTGGCGATGGGAACCATGGACATCGTGAAGCTGCACGGTGGTTCACCGGCTAACTTCCTCGATGTGGGTGGTGGCGCGACCAAAGAACGTGTAACCGAAGCATTCAAAATCATCCTGTCTGATGACAAGGTGAAAGCGGTACTGGTCAATATTTTCGGTGGTATCGTTCGTTGTGACCTGATTGCCGACGGTATTATCGGCGCGGTAGCGGAAGTGGGCGTGAACGTTCCGGTCGTTGTGCGTCTGGAAGGCAACAATGCTGAATTGGGTGCGCAGAAACTGGCGGATAGTGGTTTGAACATCATTGCTGCGACCAGCCTGACGGATGCGGCTCAGCAAGTGGTTGCAGCAGTGGAGGGTAAATAATGTCCATTCTGATCGATAAAAACACCAAAGTCATCTGTCAGGGTTTTACCGGCAGTCAGGGTTCATTCCATTCTGAGCAGGCGATTGCCTACGGTACGCAGATGGTAGGTGGTGTAACGCCAGGTAAAGGCGGTACAGAACATCTGGGGCTGCCAGTATTTAATACGGTACGCGAAGCGGTAGAAGCCACGGGTGCGACGGCGTCTGTTATCTATGTACCGGCTCCGTTCTGTAAAGACTCCATTCTGGAAGCTATTGATGCGGGTATCCAACTGATCATCTGTATCACCGAAGGTATCCCGACGCTGGATATGCTGACGGTGAAAGTGAAGCTGGAGCAAAGCGGTGTGCGTATGATAGGCCCGAACTGCCCAGGTGTGATCACCCCGGGTGCTTGTAAGATTGGTATCATGCCAGGCCACATCCACTTACCGGGTAAAGTCGGTATTGTATCTCGCTCCGGTACGCTGACTTATGAAGCCGTAAAACAGACTACAGATGCTGGTCTGGGTCAGTCGACTTGCGTGGGTATCGGTGGCGACCCGATTCCTGGCTCCAACTTTATCGATATTCTCAAGCTGTTCGAACAGGATCCGCAGACCGAAGCTATCGTGATGATCGGTGAAATTGGTGGTACTGCTGAAGAAGAAGCGGCTGCCTACATTAAAGAACACGTCACCAAACCTGTAGTAGGATACATTGCTGGTGTCACCGCGCCGAAAGGTAAGCGTATGGGCCATGCTGGGGCGATTATCGCTGGCGGTAAAGGTACGGCAGATGACAAATTTGCTGCGCTTGAAGCGGCAGGCGTGAAGACAGTACGCAGCCTGGCTGACATTGGTGATGCGGTAAAAGCAGTGCTGTCACGTTAAGCGGAATGCACTGTACTGAATATAGTGTGTCATTACCTTCCAGGTTCGACATGTTTGGCCACCTCAGGTGGCCTTTTTTATATTTGAACCTTGTCGCAAAAATGTAGCTTCATGGAAATATATTTAATCAATCTGGCAACAATAAAATAACACATGGTGTATAAATTAAAAGTTTCCATATTTTAGATCAACCAATGCTATTTTTATTTAAAACAAAAAATACATTATTAACGGCACGCTTCAGAAACCAGACGATTACATCAGATTAACATTTAATGATGTGTAAAATAAAAGGCGATGTTTATTAACATCTGGGGCGATAGTTGTTTTAGATCAAAAATCTAAACTGGATATCTGTTCGGAAATAAGATTAAATTGCGGTGGGTCAATTATGCCCTTGAGGGCCTGTAACGTGGCGATTGGCGTAAAATCAAAAAACTCAATCCGCATCACGTAAAAACCTATTTATTGTAAGGTTGTAGAGGCGTAATATAACTATACTCATATCTGAGTATAGTATTCGTAATTCTGTAATTTTTTCTTCGGCTTACTTTTCAAATGCGTCGTGACAACGTGGTGGCGCATATTGAGGCCTGTGCTAAAGCAATTGTTGTGTTCTTTAGGTTACTAACTGCCGGGTATTTAGTGGCTTGTCTGTACAGCGAGCTAAAGACCCTCCTGCGAGGAGCAAGGAGTTAAGATGTTTGATGTAGTCGAACTGTCACGTTTACAGTTTGCCTTGACCGCGATGTATCATTTCCTGTTCGTGCCTTTAACGCTGGGGATGGCGTTTTTGTTGGCGATCATGGAAACCGTGTATGTCTTGTCTGGCAAACAAATCTACAAAGATATGACCAAGTTCTGGGGCAAGTTGTTTGCGATTAACTTTGCCCTTGGTGTGTCTACCGGTCTGACCATGGAATTCCAGTTCGGTACTAACTGGTCGTATTACTCTCACTATGTCGGCGATATCTTCGGTGCACCTCTGGCAATCGAAGGATTGATGGCGTTCTTCCTGGAGTCTACCTTTGTCGGGCTGTTCTTCTTTGGCTGGGATCGACTGGGCAAAGTGCAGCACATGGCGGTAACCTGGCTGGTGGCGTTGGGGTCCAACTTGTCTGCATTGTGGATTCTGGTGGCCAACGGCTGGATGCAGAACCCGGTTGCTTCGGATTTCAACTTCGAAACCATGCGCATGGAGATGGTGAGCTTTGCTGATCTGGTATTGAACCCGGTTGCACAGGTGAAATTCGTTCACACCGTCGCGGCAGGGTATTGTACCGGTGCCATGTTCATTTTGGGTATCAGCTCCTACTACCTGTTGAAAGGACGTGATGTGGCTTTTGCCAAACGTTCTTTTGCGATTGCAGCAAGCTTTGGTATGGCGGCCGTACTGTCTGTTATCGTGCTGGGTGACGAGTCTGGTTACGAGATGGGCGACGTACAGAAAACCAAGCTGGCGGCTATCGAAGCAGAATGGGAAACCCAACCTGCACCTGCTGCGTTTACCTTGTTCGGTGTTCCGAATCAGGAAACGATGGAGAACAAGTATGCAATTCAGATCCCTTACATGTTGGGCCTGATCGCTACCCGTTCTACCGACAAGACGGTGACTGGTCTGAAAGAACTGATGGAGCAGCATGAAGTTCGTATCCGCAACGGTATGAAGGCTTACCATCTGTTGCAGCAACTGCGCTCCGGTAACACCGACCCGGCTGTACGTACTGAGTTCCTGAAGAACAAACAGGATCTTGGTTATGGGCTGTTGTTGAAACGGTATACCCCGAATGTGGCGGATGCCAGCGACGCACAGATTAAGCAGGCGGTTAAAGATTCTATTCCGCGTGTAGCCCCGCTGTACTTCTCCTTCCGCATTATGGTGGCGTGTGGTGTGCTGATGCTGTTGATTATCGGCCTGTCTTTCTGGACGGTGCTGCGCAACAAGATTGGTCAGAAACGCTGGCTGCATCGCATCGCGCTGTATGGCATCCCGTTGCCGTGGATTGCCGTTGAAGCGGGTTGGTTTGTTGCGGAATACGGTCGCCAGCCGTGGGCGATTGGTGAAGTGTTGCCGACCGCTGTCGCCAACTCCTCGCTAACTGCGGGAGACATCCTGTTCTCCATGGGACTGATTTGCGGTCTGTATACGCTGTTCCTGGTGGCTGAAACATACCTGATGTTCAAGTATGCGCGTCTGGGTCCAAGCAGTCTGAAAACAGGTGCTTATCACTTCGAACAGCCGATCGCGGCTCAGGAAGTACGGTAACAGGAGTCCACTATGTTTGATTATGAAGTCTTGCGTTTTGTCTGGTGGCTGCTGATTGGTGTGCTGCTGATCGGTTTTGCCGTCACCGATGGTTTTGACATGGGCGTCGGTGTACTGGTACGCCTCATGGGGCGTAATGATGTAGAGCGCCGCGTGATGATTAACAGTATCGCGCCGCACTGGGACGGTAACCAGGTTTGGTTGATCACGGCTGGTGGTGCGTTGTTTGCTGCCTGGCCGATGGTGTATGCCGCTGCGTTCTCTGGTTTCTACATCGCGATGATTCTGGTTCTGGCATCGTTGTATTTTCGTCCGGTCGGCTTTGACTACCGTTCGAAAATCGAAGATCCGCGCTGGCGCAATATGTGGGACTGGGGCATTTTCATCGGTAGTTTCGTTCCTCCGGTGGTTATCGGTGTCGCATTCGGTAACCTGTTACAGGGTGTTCCGTTCCATGTGGATGAGTATCTGCGCTTGTACTACACCGGTAACTTCTTCCAGTTGCTCAATCCGTTCGGGTTATTGGCAGGTATTGTCAGCCTGAGCATGATTGTGGCTCAGGGGGCGACTTACCTGGTGATGCGTACTTCCGGCGACCTGCTGTTCCGTGCCAAAAAAGTCGCTCAGTTCGCTTCGTTGGCGCTGACGGTGACGTTTGCTCTGGCGGGTGTATGGGTTGTTTATGGCATTGATGGTTATGTACTAACGTCAGTCATTAATACGGCTGGCGAGTCTAACCCGCTGCATAAAGAAGTAGCTCGTCAGGCTGGTGCCTGGTTGGTCAACTACAATAGCCATCCTGTGCTGTGGGCTATTCCGCTGCTCGGTGTGGTGTTGCCGCTGGTGACTGCACTCATGGCGCGGGCAGGCAAGGGAGCGATGGCATTTTTGTTCTCCTCCCTGAGTATCGCCTGCGTGATCCTGACTGCTGGTATTGCCATGTTCCCGTTCATCATGCCGTCAGTGACCGTACCTAATGTCAGTCTGACCATGTGGGATGCAACCTCCAGCTTGCTGACGCTTCGAGTGATGACTGTGGTGGCGATTATCTTCGTCCCGATCGTGCTGTCTTACACCATTTGGTGTTACTACAAGATGTTCGGACGCATCACTAAAGAGCATATCGAGCAGAATTCTCATTCGTTGTACTAAGTAAGGAGCCTGATTTATGTGGTATTTTGCCTGGATATTGGGAACGCTTCTTGCTTGTTCGCTGGGCGTGATTACTGCTCTGGCACTGGAACAGAGCGAAGCAACCAAGACGAATAAAGATAAACTGTAATGATGGTTATTGATCGTCTTTACTGCTGTATGGATAAGGGCCCGTTACGGGCCCTTTCCCTGATCATGGCGTTATTACTGGCTGGATGTGTTTTCTGGGAGCCTGCGCGTTTTGCCGCTCGCACCAGCTCGCTGGCAGTCTGGCAGGGAATCGTGCTGATTTGGGCGGTGTGTACGGGTGTCGTGCATGGCGTAGGGTTTCGTCCGCAGAGAATGCGCTGGCGAGCCTTCCTTTCCCCCCTTCCAGCCTTTGTGATCCTGGCCGCAGGATTGTATTACTACTTCCTGTAGGATAGCTTTTCATTCCTTTTGGTTATGGGTTGTCCGCAACCCATAATTATTTACCTTCCTGTACATAGAACCCATTCCCAACTTTATCCCTCTTGCGTATAGTAGCGGGGTTTATCGCATTACCGGGATGTAGAGTGAGTAATAAAGTGTTCCGCTGGCCAGTGCGTGTCTACTATGAAGATACAGATGCAGGTGGTTTGGTTTATCACGCGCGTTATGTGGCCTTCTATGAACGAGCCAGAACTGAAATGTTGCGCGCGCACGATTTTCATCAGCGCGTACTCATGAATGAACATATTGCCTTTGCTGTACGTAAAATGACGATTGAGTATCTTGCCCCGGCGCGTCTTGACGATTTACTGGAAGTGCAAAGCGAAATCGTTACGATACGCGGCGCTTCCCTGACATTCGCACAGCGCATTCTTGACTCGTATGGCACCCTGCTGAGCCATGCCGAGGTTTTAGTCGCATGTATCGATCCATTTCAAATGAAGCCGGTTGCGCTTCCTAAGTCTATTGTCGCGGAGTTTAAGCAGTGACTGACATGAATATTCTTGATTTGTTCCTGAAGGCTAGCCTTCTGGTTAAACTTATCATGTTAATTTTAATCGGTTTTTCCATTGCCTCTTGGGCGATTATCATTCAGCGTACCCGTATTCTGAATGCTGCGACGCGTGACGCCGAAGCGTTTGAAGACAAGTTCTGGTCGGGTATTGAGCTGTCTCGCCTTTATCAGGAAAGTCAGACTCGTCGTGAGAATCTGACAGGCACTGAGCAAATTTTTTATGCGGGCTTCAAGGAGTTTGCGCGGTTACATCGGGCCAATAGCCATGCACCGGAAGCGGTGGTGGAAGGTGCGTCCCGTGCCATGCGCATTTCCTTGAACCGTGAGCTGGAAACACTGGAAACCCATATTCCTTTTCTCGGCACCGTCGGGTCTATCAGTCCGTATATCGGTTTGTTCGGTACCGTGTGGGGGATTATGCATGCGTTCATCGCGCTGGGTGCGGTGAAGCAGGCGACATTACAGATGGTGGCACCAGGTATCGCTGAAGCACTAATTGCTACCGCTATCGGTCTGTTCGCCGCAATCCCGGCCGTTATGGCATATAACCGCCTGAACCAGCGTGTGAATAAACTGGAACAGAATTACGACAACTTCATGGAAGAGTTTATTGCTATCCTGCACCGTCAGGCTTTCTCCAGCGAAGGCAACCGTTAATCAGGAGGTGATATGGCTCGTGCGCGTAGCGGCCGCCGGTCGCTGAAATCCGAGATTAATATTGTTCCTTTGCTGGACGTGTTGTTGGTGCTGTTGTTGATCTTCATGGCAACTGCGCCAATCATCACTCAGAGCGTGGAAGTGGATCTGCCGGATGCAACCGAATCCAAGACCGTATCCAGCAACGATAATCCGCCGGTGATTGTCGAGGTATCCGGTGTAGGACAATACAGTCTGGTCGTTGATCATAACCGTATGAATCAATTGCCTGCGGAGCAGGTGGTGGCTGAAGCTCAGTCTCGCCTGACCGCAAACCCGAAAACGGTCTTTCTGATCGGGGGTGCCAAAGATGTTCCTTATGATGAGATCATCAAGGCGCTGAATTTGTTGCATCAGGCCGGTGTCAAATCTGTCGGGTTGATGACGCAGCCGATTTGACCGGCGAGTCCGTGAATGATGACTTCTGAGAAGGATAGACATCATTTGTCTGGCAAAACTGTTTTTGGGAATCCTTTGTGTTAAAGGCAAACGAACGAAACGATAAGCTAAAGCGAGCCGTCATAATCTCGGTCGTTTTGCACGTTATTCTGATTGCGTTGCTGATTCTGAGTTCACTGAACCAGAAGATGGATGACGCCAGCGGTGGTGGTGGCGGTTCATCCATTGACGCGGTGATGGTTGACCCCAGTGCAGTGGTCGATCAATACAATCGTCAGCAACAACAGCAGAGTGACGCCCGCCGCGCTGAGCAGCTGCGTAAAAAACAGGCAGATCAGCAGGCTGAAGAGTTGCAGGCGAAACAGGCTGCCGAACAACAGCGGCTAAAAGAACTGGAAAAAGAGCGCCTGCAGGCACAAGAAGAAGCGAAACAACAAGCGCAGGAACAGGCGCAACAGCAAAAGCAGGCGGAAGAAGCCGCCCAGAAAGCGAAGGAACAGCAAAAACAAGCCGAAGCAGCGGCCGCGAAGGCTAAAGCAGAAGCCGAACAGCAGGCTAAGGCTGCCGCCGCAGCGAAGAAGCAGGCGGAAGACGAAGCCAAAAAACAGGCTGCTGCTGACGCGAAGAAGAAAGCGGAAGAAGAAGCAAAAGCCAAGGCAGCGGCTGCTGCAGCTGAAGCCAAGAAGAAAGCTGAAGAAGACGCTAAAGCTAAAGCGGCTGCTGAGGCTAAGCAGAAAGCGGAAGACGATGCCAAAGCTAAGGCGGCAGAGGCAGCTAAGGAAAAAGCCGCGGCTGAAGCGGCTAAGAAAGCTGAGGCCGCTGCTGCTGCCAAGAAAGCGGCAGACGACAAGAAAAAAGCTGCCGCTGCGGCTGCTAAACAGGCGGGTGAGGTTGACGACCTGCTGGGTGGTCTGGCTTCATCGAAGAATGCGCCAAAAGGTGGTGGTAATGCAGCCGGTAGTAATGCACCGGCCGGGGCAGGGAATAATAAGAAGAGCGGGGCATCAGGCGCTGCGCTGGATAGTTACGGAAGCCAGGTTCGCACCGCGATTCAGAGCAAGTTTTATGACTGGGAGTCCTACAAAGGACGCACCTGTACGTTACGCATCCGACTGGCGCCTGATGGCCTGCTAATCGATGTGAAGAGTGAGGGCGGCGATCCGGCATTGTGTCAGGCTGCAATTGCTGCGGCCAAGCAGGCTCGGATACCGAAGCCACCCACCTCTGATGTATATGAGGCTTTCAAGAACGCACCGATAGACTTTAAACCGCAGTGATCCGGTTGCCAGTTGGCGGAGTTTACGACTATGACTTCACTGGTCACCGTGCACATCGTGTTTGTTGATATGGGTTTGTTAAACGCTGCCAGGTTATCGTAGGCTCTGGAGCCGGGATAAGGGAGATGAGATGAAGCAGGCATTAAAAATTGCATTGAGTTTTCTGATGCTGTGGACGGCTGTGTTGCATGCAGAAGTCCGTATTGAAATTACTCAGGGGGTCGACTCTGCGCGGCCGATCGGCGTGGTTCCGTTTAAATCGACGGGCGGCGCAGTTCCTGAAGAGATCGGCAGCATTGTTGCTGCAGATTTGCGTAACAGCGGTAAATTCAACCCTATCGATCCCAGCCGTATGCCACAACAGCCGGGTACCGCGGCTGAAGTGACGCCGTCCGCCTGGACCGCTCTGGGTATTGACGCGGTAGTCGTCGGGCAGGTTCAGCCAACAGCGGATGGCTATCTGGTTTCCTATCAACTGGTAGACACTTCCGGCAGTGCAGGCAGCGTGCTGGCGCAGAACCAGTTCAAAGTAACCAAGCAGTGGCTGCGTTATGCCGCCCATACCGCCAGTGATGAAGTCTTCGAGAAGCTGACAGGTATCAAGGGTGCTTTCCGTACTCGTATCGCTTATGTGGTGCAAACCAATGGCGGCCAGTATCCGTATGAATTGCGTGTAGCGGATTACGACGGTTACAACCAGTTCGTGGTTCACCGCTCGCCAGAACCGTTGATGTCACCAGCCTGGTCGCCGGATGGCGGCAAACTGGCTTATGTGACATTCGAGAGTGGCCGTTCTGCGCTGGTGGTACAGACACTGGCCAATGGCGATATCAGACAAATTGCGTCTTTCCCTCGTCACAATGGTGCGCCGGCATTCTCACCAGATGGGTCTAAACTTGCTTTTGCGCTGTCCAAAAGTGGTAGCCTGAATTTGTATGTGATGAATCTGGGCTCTGGCCAGATTTCTCAGGTAACTGATGGTCGCAGTAATAATACTGAACCGACCTGGTTCCCTGATAGCCAAACGCTGGCCTATACTTCTGACCAGGCTGGTCGTCCCCAGATTTATAAAATCGGTATCAACGGTGGTGCTCCTCAGCGTCTGACCTGGGAAGGCGCTCAAAACCAGGATGCTGAAATCAGCAGCGATGGTAAATTCCTGGTGATGGTCAGCTCCAATGGTGGCGCTCAGCATATCGCCAAACAGGATCTGGTAACGGGTGGCGTTCAAGTGTTAACGGACACGTTCCTGGATGAAACGCCGAGTATCGCACCCAATGGCACCATGGTAATCTACAGTTCCAAACAGGGCTTGGGTTCCGTGTTGCAACTGGTTTCGACCGACGGGCGTTTTAAAGCGCGTCTTCCGGCAACCGATGGTCAGGTGAGATTCCCTACCTGGTCGCCGTATATGTAATCAAAAATATGTACAATAACCTATTTAAAGGACATAGAAATGCAATTCAATAAAGTGCTGAAAGGCCTGATGTTGGCTCTGCCGGTGCTGGCTGTTGCCGCATGTAGCTCCAACAAACACGCTAACAATGACCAGTCCTCCCTGAACGGCGGCGCTGGTATGGAAAATGGCGGTAACATGTCTTCTGCTGAGCAGGCTCGTCTGCAGATGCAGGAACTGCAGCGCAACAATATCGTTTACTTCGATCTGGACAAATATGACATTCGTCCTGACTTCGCTCAGATGCTGGATGCCCACGCTGCTTTCCTGCGTAGCAACCCGTCTTACAAAGTGACTATCGAAGGTCATGCGGACGAACGTGGTACGCCGGAATACAACATCGCTCTGGGCGAGCGTCGTGCTAACGCTGTGCAGATGTATCTGCAGGGTAAAGGCGTGTCTGCCGATCAGATCTCCGTGGTTTCTTACGGTAAAGAGAAACCTGCTGTTCTGGGTCATGACGAAGCTGCATGGTCCAAGAACCGTCGTGCCGTTCTGGTATACTAAGAGAATCGCATGAGCAGTAACTTCAGACATCACATGTTGAGTCTGTCGTTACTGGTTGGCGTAGCGGCCCCTTGGGCCGCTACTGCCCAGGCGCCAATCAGTAATGTCGGCTCAGGCTCGGTAGAAGATCGAGTCACTCAGCTGGAGCGTATCTCCAACGCTCATAGTCAGTTATTAACCCAACTTCAGCAACAACTCGCCGACACTCAGCGCGATATCGATGGCTTGCGCGGCCAAATTCAGGAAAATCAATATCAGCTGAATCAGGTCGTTGAGCGTCAAAAGCAGATCTATCAGCAAATTGACAGCCTGGGTTCTCAAAGCGGTGGTCAAGCCTCTTCTGGTGCCTCATCGGCAGCTAATGCTGCGGCGTCTGCACCAGCGGCAGCCAGCGATGCGGGAGCCGCAAGTAATACCGGTACGAGTTCCGCAGCACCTGCTATGACGGGTGATGCGAATACCGATTACAATGCCGCTGCCTCATTGGTGCTGGAAAAGAAACAGTATGATCAGGCGATTGCGGCGTTTCAGAATTTCGTGAAGCGATATCCTGATTCAACCTACCAGCCGAATGCGAATTACTGGTTAGGACAGTTGTTCTACAACAAGGGTAAAAAAGACGACTCGGCGTATTACTTCGCTAATGTTGTCAAAAACTACCCTAAATCACCGAAAGCACCGGAAGCCATGTTCAAAGTTGGCCTCATCATGCAGGAAAAAGGTCAGACTGATAAAGCCAAGGCAGTCTACCAACAGGTGATAAAGAACTACCCCAATACTGATGGTGCAAAACAAGCTCAGAAGCGTTTGGATAGTTTGTGATTTCCTTTCTGGCACAAAAACTGCGCGATATGCGTGGTTTTTGCGCTGGAGAGTTCAAGGTATAAGCAGTTGAGCTTTTTTTTCTGAAAATGTGTTGCACAGAAAAATTATATTAGTAATATATGCCGCCGTTGCCAAGGCGATGCTGAATCGCTAAAAGCAGCCGAATGTTTGGGTCGTTAGCTCAGTCGGTAGAGCAGTTGACTTTTAATCAATTGGTCGCAGGTTCGAATCCTGCACGACCCACCAAACAATCTCTGTGTAGCATATCTCGTAGCGGGTCGTTAGCTCAGTCGGTAGAGCAGTTGACTTTTAATCAATTGGTCGCAGGTTCGAATCCTGCACGACCCACCACCGCTAAATAAATCACCTCTTTCTAATTCGTTCTCTGTATTTCAGATATAACGCCGTCGTGCAGGTGAGAAGCTGCGTTCAGGTTCGAGTCGAGCGAAGCGAGACAACAGCGCATCGCGCTGGCCCGAAGGGCGAGGCCACAGGCCGAGTCATCCTGCACGACCCACCACCGCTAAATAAACCACCTCATTCTAATTTGCTCTCTGTATTTCAGATATAACGCTGTCGTGCAGGTGAGAAGCTGCGTTCAGGTTCGAGTCGAGCGAAGCGAGACAACAGCGCATCGCGCTGGCCCGAAGGGCAAGGCCACAGGCCGAGTCATCCTGCACGACCCACCACCGCTAAATAAATCACCTTATTCTAATTCGCTCACTGTGTATTTCAGACATAACGCTGTCGTGCAGGTGAGAAGCTGCGTTCAGGTTCTACATCACCCATCCCTGATGCTCTCGCTGGCTTTTGTTATATCTCTTTTTGCTTCAACCCAGTTCAATCACACCGTAGCATTTGGCGTATAGTAATGGCTTCTTTTTTGACGG
The DNA here is from genome assembly GCF_020406815.2 of Dickeya oryzae. Lineage (NCBI taxonomy): Bacteria > Pseudomonadati > Pseudomonadota > Gammaproteobacteria > Enterobacterales > Pectobacteriaceae > Dickeya > Dickeya oryzae. Next base: position 3,279,658 of record NZ_CP162670.1, on the reverse strand, counting down.
CTGGCGATATTCCTTTATAGTCCTGTGCGTAGAAGGATACGCCTTAAGAGATAATTGATGATGATTGGTCCGGTTATCAATGGCGCGGCTATTTTGATTGGTGGCGCATTGGGTGTGGCGTTGCGCCGTTTTATTCCTCAACGTATGCGTGATGGGTTACCGCCCGCATTTGCGATGGTATCGATTGCCATGGGCGTAACGCTGGTGGTCAAGGTTCACCAGCTCCCGGCAGTGGCGCTGGCGATTATTCTGGGGGTGGGGATTGGCGAGTTGCTGCGTCTTGAAGCCGGTGTGCAGAAAGGGGCGATAATGATAGAGCGCCTGTTGAGCCGGTTTGTGCCATCGCCAGAGCACAAGTTACCTCAGGATGTGTATACCCAAAATTTTACCGCCTTGATTGTATTGTTCTGTGCCAGTGGAACCGGTGTGGTCGGTGCCATGACGGAAGGGCTGACCGGTGACTACCAGCTATTAATCATTAAGTCGGCGCTCGATATTTTCACGGCACTGATTTTTGCGATTACGCTAGGGGTGGCGGTGATGTCGATAGCCATTCCTCAGGTACTGGTACAGGCGCTGCTATTTTTCTCCGCCAGGCTTATCATGCCGTTTATGAACGAGATCACGATGGGCGATTTCGCAGCGTGTGGCGGCATTGTGATGATGGCTGTCGGATTGCGCATTGCGCAGATAAAAACCTTTGCGGTGGTTAACTTCCTGCCAGCGTTGGTGCTGATTATTCCTTTCTCCTTATACTGGCACCGCTTCTTTTCCTGATGGCTACCGGGCGGTCTTTCTGGCCGCCTTGTGCATCAACGGATCTATCTTTTTAATAAATTAAACACATCTGGCATTTCTGAAATTTCTTAGTGAAGAAAAAGCAGACTTTATGATGTTATTGCGATATTTTGTTTAGTATATAAAACACGTTTCTCGTAAATGACGTCGCCTTAACGCCTGCAACTGCACGGAATCCCATGATGAGCCTGTTTTTTGAACCATCTGCTATTGATTACCCTTTTCCCGCCAAACCCAGACGGCTATCCGAAGAGGAAAAGCAACAGTATCGCTACCGGATTAAACACCAACTACAAGCACGCAACGCCGTGCTGGTGGCGCACTATTACACCGATCCAGAGATTCAGTCACTGGCCGAAGAAACCGGTGGTTGTGTTGCCGACTCACTGGAAATGGCCCGGTTTGGCCGTACTCATCCTGCTACTACGCTGGTCGTCGCGGGTGTGCGGTTTATGGGGGAAACGGCAAAGATACTCAGCCCGGAAAAAACCGTACTGATGCCAACGCTCGAAGCGGAGTGCTCGCTGGATTTAGGGTGCCCGGTCGAAGCCTTCAGCGCTTTTTGCGATAGCCACCCTGATCGCACGGTGGTGGTGTATGCCAATACGTCGGCGGCGGTAAAAGCCCGGGCAGATTGGGTAGTGACGTCCAGTATTGCGGTGGAACTTATCGAACATCTGGATAGTTTAGGTGAAAAGATCATCTGGGCACCGGATCGCCATCTTGGGCACTATGTGCAAAAGCAAACGGGAGCGGATGTGCTGTGCTGGCAGGGCGCTTGCGTTGTGCATGATGAATTCAAAACGCAGTCGTTAAAGCGAATGAAGGCGCTGTATCCACAGGCGGCGGTGTTGGTTCATCCGGAATCACCTCAAAGCGTCGTTGAGATGGCGGATGCCGTAGGGTCGACCAGTCAACTGATTCAGGCGGCAAAGCGGTTGCCTCATCCAGAACTGATTGTCGCGACCGATCGCGGCATCTTTTACAAGATGCAGCAGGCGTGCCCGGAAAAGGTGCTGCTGGAAGCGCCCACCGCGGGTGAAGGGGCTACCTGCCGCAGTTGTGCACATTGCCCGTGGATGGCGATGAATGGGCTTGAGGCGATTGCAACGGCCCTGGAACAGCCTCAGGCATCCCATCATAGTATTGAGGTGGATGGCGCTATCCGTGAGCGTGCCTTGGTGCCACTGAATCGGATGCTGGAGTTTGCGGCTACACTCAGGTCATAGTCATTATCATTCAGGAGTAAAGATGGATTTTTTTAGTACCAGCAATATTCTGGTTCACATCCCGTTAGGGGCTAACGGTTATGACCTGTCATGGGTTGAAGCGTTGGGGACGTTATCCGGTCTGGTATGTATCTGGCTGGCGAGTCTGGAAAAGACCAGCAATTACTTGTTTGGGCTGGTCAATGTGTCGCTGTTTGCATTGATCTTCTTCCAGATTCAGCTATACGCCAGCCTGTTGTTGCAGATTTTCTTTCTCGCCGCCAATGTCTACGGCTGGTATGCCTGGAGCAGAACGACGCAGGACAAGGAGGCGGCGTTACAGGTTCGTTGGTTATCGCGTCGGCAGGCCCTGTGGTGGAGCATGGCGTGTGTGGTTGCGATTGTACTGATGTCTCGGTATATCGACCCATTCTTCTTCCTGCTGAGTCGTATTGCGGTGGCGGCAATGCAGGGCGTGGGTATGGATGTGTCGATGCCGACGTTGCAGCCGGACGCGTTTCCTTTCTGGGATTCAGCCATGACGGTATTGTCGGTGGCGGCTATGTTGTTGATGACCCGCAAGTATGTTGAAAACTGGCTGTTGTGGGTCGTCATCGACATTATCAGCGTGGTGATTTTCGCTTATCAGGGGGTGTACGCCATGTCACTGCAGTATATGGTGCTGACGCTGATTGCGCTGAACGGCACCTGGCTATGGATAAAAGGTGCCCGCGATAATCACTCGCAGCCGCTTGCCCGCGCGTTATAGCTGACATCAGGCATGCGAGCACCCGCTCGCATGTCCTGTCCGGTTCTGTGTCTGAAGTCGGTGGTTGACCTGCACTCAGTATTTTTCTCACGCACAGTGAATAGTGGTCGTTACCGTGGTTGAATACCGGTGAGTATTATTTGCGCCAGGTGTGAGCTGCTTGACTTCTATTCGCCAGCCTGCAATATGAATGGCGACGTTATTATTTTTTTCGTTTTTACTCCGGGTCGACAGGGGATGATCGTCTGTTGCTATGGAGACATGGACCCATTATGAATTACCAGAATGATGATTTGAGAATTAAAGAAATTAAAGAACTACTTCCCCCCGTTGCACTGTTGGAGAAATTTCCAGCCACTGAGCGTGCAGCACAAACTGTATTTAATGCCCGCAATGCTATTCATAAAATCCTGAAAGGCAATGATGATCGCCTGCTGGTGGTGATTGGGCCTTGTTCCATCCATGATCCGAAAGCGGCTAAAGAGTACGCGGCGCGATTGCTGAAACTGCGTGAAGAATTGCGTGGTGATTTAGAAGTCGTGATGCGCGTCTATTTTGAAAAGCCGCGTACGACGGTGGGTTGGAAAGGGCTGATCAACGATCCGCACATGGATAACAGCTTCCAGATCAACGATGGCCTGCGCATCGCCCGTCAGTTACTGTTAGAGATCAACGACACCGGTTTACCGGCTGCGGGTGAGTTTCTGGATATGATCACGCCGCAGTATGTGGCTGATTTGATGAGTTGGGGGGCTATCGGCGCCCGGACGACGGAATCTCAGGTGCACCGTGAGCTGGCATCCGGGCTGTCCTGCCCGGTGGGTTTCAAGAACGGTACCGATGGCACTATCAAGGTCGCGATTGACGCTATTAATGCCGCTCGTGCACCGCACTGTTTCCTGTCGGTAACCAAGTGGGGCCATTCGGCGATCGTCAATACCAGCGGTAACCACGACTGCCATATCATTCTTCGTGGCGGTAAAGCGCCTAACTACAGCGAAGAGCATGTGCAGGCGGTGAAAGTGGGTCTGGAAAAAGCGGGCCTGCCAGCACAGGTGATGATCGATTTCAGCCACGCTAACAGCTGCAAGCAGTTCAAAAAGCAGATGGACGTGTGCGAAGACGTATGCCGTCAGGTAGCAGGTGGTGAGAAAGCTATCATGGGCGTCATGGTGGAAAGCCATCTGGTGGAAGGTAACCAGAATCTTGAAAGCGGCGAACCGCTGGTTTATGGCAAGAGTGTCACCGATGCCTGCATCGGCTGGGATGATACCGATAGCCTGCTGCGCCAGTTGGCGGCGGCGGTACGTCAGCGTCGCGGCTGACAGCCTTTATCCTGACTATAAAAAAACCCGGTTTTAACCGGGTTTTTGCTTTTTACATCACGTGTATCAGACGAATTACTTCGCTTTACCCTGATTAGCGACGGCGGCTGCTTTCGCAGCGATTTCGTCGGCGTTGCCCAGGTAGTAGCGTTTGATCGGCTTGAAGTTTTCGTCGAATTCGTAAACCAGCGGTACGGCAGTCGGGATATTCAGCTCCAGAATTTCTTCTTCGCTCATGTTATCCAGATATTTCACCAGTGCACGCAGGGAGTTGCCGTGTGCAGCGATGATCACGCGCTCGCCTTTTTTGATACGCGGCAGAATGTTTTCATTCCAGTACGGCACCACGCGTTCGATGGTCAGCGCCAGGCTTTCGGTCAGCGGCAGCTCTTTGTCGCTCAGCGACGCGTAACGCGGGTCGTGGCCCGGGAAACGTTCGTCGTCACGAGTCAGTTCCGGCGGAGTGACCGCAAAACCGCGACGCCACAGTTTAACCTGCTCGTCACCGTATTTCTCAGCGGTTTCTGCCTTGTTCAGGCCCTGCAACGCACCGTAGTGACGTTCGTTCAGTTTCCAGCATTTTTCTACTGGCAGCCATGCCTGATCCAACTCGTCCAGCACGTTCCACAGCGTGTGAATGGCACGTTTCAGCACAGAGGTGTAGGCAAAATCAAAGCTGAAACCTTCTTCTTTCAGCAGTTTACCTGCTTGTTTGGCTTCATTGACGCCTTTCTCGGACAGATCAACATCCATCCAGCCGGTGAAGCGGTTTTCGTTGTTCCACTGGCTCTCACCATGTCGCACCAGTACCAGCTTAGTTACAGCCATAGCTTAACTCCTTCATATACTAAGATTTCTATGATAACTACGCTCATTATAGGGCCGGAGAGCGGTTATCGGCAATCGCTAGTCACCCAGCCGCCTGATTTATATGCCGCCACAATGGCGATAAAACAAACGGCTTTATCGTTTCAGCTTGTCTATTTCTCCACCCTATTGCGGTGGAGCAACAAAAACAGCGCCGGAATCACCAGCATCGACAGCAGCGGTGCGCTGACCATGCCACCTATCATCGGTGCGGCAATGCGCTGCATGATTTCCGAACCGGTGCCGCCGCCCCACATGATGGGCAACAGCCCGGCCATGATGGTGGCAACCGTCATCATTTTCGGACGTACACGCAATACCGCGCCTTCACGGATAGCGGCCATCAACTGCGCGTTGCTCAGCGTCTGCCCCGGCAGGCGATGTTTTTCCACCGCGTGGTTCAGGTACAACAGCATGATCACCCCGAACTCCGCTGCTACCCCAGCCAGCGCAATAAATCCTACCGCACCGGCAACAGATAAATTATAGCCGAGCAGATACAACAGCCAGACACCGCCGATCAGCGCAAAGGGTAGTGTACCCATAATCAGCAACGCGTCTTTGATCTGGCCGAAAGTCACGAACAACAGGATAAAAATAATCAGCAGAGTGAAGGGGATCACCAGCTTCATGGTCTCGGTGGCACGCTCCAGATACTCGAATTGACCGGACCAACTGAGTGAAATGCCCTGTGGCAATGAGACCTGCTGCGCCACCTGGCGCTGCATCTCCTCCACTGCGGATTTCAGGTCGCGTCCGCGCAGGTCGACATAAATCCAGTCGGACAACCGGCCGTTTTCGCTTTTTAACATCGGTGGTCCTTCGCTGACACGTATGTCAGCCAGTTCGGAGAGAACCAATCGAGCGCCGCTTTGCGTTACCACCGGCAGATTTTTTACCGCCTCGAGTGAGTCGCGGATTTCTCGTGGGTAACGCACGTTGATAGGGTAACGCTGGCGGCCTTCCAGCGTTTCGCCAATATTTTCCCCACCGATCAGTGTCGCGACCATCGACTGTAATTCCTGTACCGATACACCGTAGCGGGCAGCCCGTCGCCGGTCGATGTCGATATCAATGTAGCGCCCGCCCGCCACGCGTTCTGCCAGTGCCGATGTTACGCCGGGTACACGTTTCACAACCTGCTCTATCTGCGCGGCTACCTGCTCTATCGCATGCAAGTCGTCTCCGTTGACCTTGATGCCGACCGGGCTTTTAATGCCCGTTGCCAGCATGTCGAGTCGGTTGCGAATGGGCGGTACCCACACATTCGCAATGCCGGGAAGGCTGACGGTGCGATCCAGCTCGGCTACCAGTTTGTCCATGGTCATACCGGGTCGCCACTGCTCGCGCGGTTTCAAACGGACGGTGGTTTCCAGCATGGTCAGCGGTGCCGGGTCGGTGGCGCTGTCAGCACGACCAGCTTTGCCGAACACGCTATCCACCTCCGGTACGGTTTTAATCAGCCTGTCGGTTTGTTGCAGTAACCGGGCTGCTTCGCGTGGTGAAATACCGGGCAGGGTGGAGGGCATGTACAGCAGGTCACCTTCGTCCAACGGCGGCATAAATTCACTGCCGAGACGAGAAAGCGGATACAACGTCAGTACCAGCAGTGCCAGCGAAACCGCCAGGGTGGTTTGGGGAAAACGTAGTACCTGCTGCAATACCGGTTGATACAACGCTATCAGCCAGCGATTGAGAGGATTAGCCTGCTCATCAGGGATTCGACCGCGTACGAAATACCCCATCAACACCGGCACCAGGGTGATACCAAGCCCGGCTGACACTGCCATTGCATACGTTTTGGTGAACGCCAGCGGCGAAAACAGGCGGCCTTCCTGGGCTTCCAGTGAAAACACCGGGATAAACGACAAGGTGATGATTAACAGGCTGCAAAATAGCGCGGGCCCGACCTCTGTCGCGGCTTGTGTTGCGAGTTGCCACCAGGTGGCGCTATCCGGTTCGGTGTCCGGGTGCTGGTGTCGCCACTGTTCGACCACCTTGTGCATATTCTCGATCATCACAATCGCGGCATCGACCATGGCACCGATGGCGATAGCTATGCCGCCTAACGACATGATGTTGGCGTTGATCCCCTGGTAGCGCATGATGATGAACGCACCCAGAATCCCCAGCGGCAGGCTGATGATCGCCACCAGCGAAGAGCGGAAGTGAAACAGGAACAACGAACACACCAATGCGACCACCACAAACTCTTCCAACAATTTGTGGCTGAGGGTGGTGATAGCGCGTTCGATCAGCGGCGAGCGATCATACGTGGTGACTATCTCGACGCCAGCGGGCAGGTTTTGTCGAATCTGTTGTAAGCGGGCATGAACAGCGCGCAGTGTTTCCAGTGCATTTTTACCCGAGCGCATCACAATCACACCGCCCGCGACTTCACCTTCGCCATTAAGCTCGGCAATGCCACGGCGCATTTCCGGGCCTTGTCGTAAGGTGGCGACATCCTGCAAGAGTATTGGAGTGCCGTCTCGCCGACCTACCGGTACGTTGAGAAAGTCTTTCGCTTTTAGCAGGTACCCGGACGTTCTGACCATGTACTCGGCTTCGCCCAGCTCGATAACGGACCCGCCGCTTTCCTGATTAGCGGCCCGCAGCGCATCGATCACCTGCTGGTGTGTGACGTTAAGCGCGCGCAGTCGTTCCGGGTTCAGCACCACCTGATACTGACGAACCATACCGCCGATGCTGGCGACCTCCGCCACGTTGGGCACGGTTTTCAGTTCATATTTCAGTAGCCAGTCCTGGATGGCGCGCAAATCAGCCAGACTGTGTTGGCCGCTGCGATCAACCAGCGCGTATTCGTAGATCCAACCGACCCCGGTGGCGTCTGGCCCCAGCGAGGCTTTCGCCTCGGCGGGCAGGGTAGATTGCACCTGACTCAGGTATTCCAGTACGCGGGAACGCGCCCAGTAAGGGTCGGTGCCATCCTCGAACAAAACGTAAACATACGCGTCGCCGAACATTGAAAAGCCGCGTACAGTTTTCGCACCGGGTACCGACAGCATGGTGGTCGTTAGCGGGTAGGTGACCTGATTTTCCACCACCTGTGGCGCTTTACCGGGATAACTGACCCGGATAATCACCTGTACATCGGAGAGGTCAGGCAGTGCATCCAACGGTGTTTTTTGCAGTGAAATGACGCCCCACGCCGCCATCATCAGGGTGGCGATCAGCACCAGAAAGCGGTTTTTTATCGACCAGCGAATCACTGAGGCGATCATAGGTGGCCTCCGTGAACTGCCGTATCAACAGGCTGGATAGCCAGCAGGTGTGCACCGTTATCATCCAGTCGAAAACGGAATGTCACCGTCATGCCGGGCTGCAGAGTAGCGGGTAGCGCATTACCATCGAAGGTGAAATCCATGATCATCGGCGGCCAGTTGAGCGCTGGTATGGCGTCGTGGGCAAGGGTGACCTGTTTACCCTTGATGGCTTTGATGACCCCTCGGGTCTGGTAGTCACTGGTGGCTGGGGCCGCAGGCGGCGTAGGTTGGTCTGGTGAGCTATCACTAAACGCGCCTAGTGCACTGCGCAGGCTGGCTTCGGAATCGATCAGGAACTGGCCGGAAATCACGACATTATCGCCGTTGGCGAGGCCGGAGCGGATTTCTGCCCAGCCGTCCTGAATAAGGCCTACCTCAACCGGACGTGGGGTGAAATAGCCCTGACCGTCGCTCAGCAGTACCCGGTTCTGACGGCTGCTGACCAACAGTGCTTGTTGCGGAACCATCAGTGTCTGCCGAGCTGTGCCGGTAGCCAGTCGAACTGTCAGGTACATACCGGGTTTGAGGCGTTGCTGGCGGTTGTCCAGGACAACGCGGGCTTTCAGCGTGCGGGTGGCTGTGTCGAGTTGCGGCAACAATTCGGCGATGCGTCCACGAAAGGTTTCGCCCGGCCAACTGTCGCTGCTGGCGAGCATCTCGTCACCGATATGCAACGCTGACGCCTGTGTGGCCGGATACTCCACTTCAACCCAAACCGGGTCGAGACTGGCCAGCTCAAACAACGGCTGTGCCGGTGTTAACTGGCTGCCGCTGCGCACATCAAGCCGATTGATGTAGCCGCTCTCCGGTGCAGTAATCGTCAGACGTGGTTGCGGTTTACTACTACGCTCAACCTGCCGGATGACGCTTTCCGGCATGAACATCAAGGCTAGCTTTTGTCGTGCTGCCTGACTGAGCCCGGTGTCCCCCAACTGGCGCACCGCCAGATACTCCTGCTGAGCGGCTGCCCAGCTTGGGTTCCACAGCACCGCCAGCGTTTCGCCTTTCTGTACCGGCTGTTGCACTGCACTGACGTTAAGCTGTTCCACCACGCCGCCACTGGGGGCGACCACGGTGCGTAGTGTGCGTTCGTTTAACGTCACGGTGCCATAACCAACTGCCTGAGGTCGTAGTTCACGGCGTTCAACCCGAGCGGTGCGTACACCGAGGTTTTGTTGCTGGCGTGGGCTGACCATTACGCCGCCGTTATCCTGCACCTCATCGGCGTAGCGCGGTACTAACGGCATATCCATAAAGGGGGATTTGCCGGGTTGACTGAAGCGTTTATCCGGCACCATCGGGTCGTACCAATAGAGAACCTGACGCCCGTTGTTGGCCTCGGGTGTGGCGGTGGCGGCATGATTTGCTATCGCGGTGGTGCTACTGCCACCGCGGTAGTAACCCACGGAGTAACCGGCTGTGGCCGCCACCAGCGTTATGGCAATCAGACTGACAGTAAAAGTACGGTTCATTTTGCGGCGGTTCCTTGTGGCGTCAGGTAACGGAGGGTGGTCCACAGTGCTGCCATGTCACGGGCAGCGTTTTGCGCGGCGATACGGCTATCCAGCAGTGCGCGGCGGGCCTCCAGTATGCTGGTCAGATCGCTGTTGCCGCTCTGATACTGGCTTTGCAGCAGCCGGATGCGCTGTTGCTGCAACGGTAGCACCTCGTCGTTTTGGCGATGCCAGCGGGACTGGGCGGCCTGATACTGTGCCAGCAGTGTGTCGAGTTGCGCCCGGTGTTCTCGCTGGACGAGGGTGACCCGGTCGCGTGCCTCCATACTGAGCGCCACATCGGCGGCGTGATCTTTGTTCTGCCTGCTGGACTGGAACAGTGGCAAATCCATGCTGATTTCGATGCCAGCCATATCGTCGAAATTGTTACCGCGCCGACCGTAATACACTTCGACGCCGACATCCGGAATGGCCGCTACCGCAGATTGCGCCGCCCGGGCCTGTGCCAGACGGGTTTCCTGTTCGGCCTGGGTTATCTCCGGGTGCTGCGCGATAGCAGCGTACAAGACTGCCGGTTCGGCAGGCAGGCGCTCGAAGCGAGGTAATGGCCCTTGTGTGGTGACGTCGCTGATGCCGGTCAGCCGGGTGAGTCGGGCCTGCGCGATGGCGACATCCCGCTCGGCATCTGCCAGCCGGTCTTGCATCGCCGAAAGCGTCAGACGGGCATCCAGCACACGGGCGGATTCCCCACCCGCAGCCACGCTGGTTTTTTGAATGGCAATCTGACGCTGACTTTCCTGTACCAGTGCGACGATGTCTTGCCGTGTCTGGCGAGTCAGCGCCAGTTCCAGCCAGGCCTGGGCCGTATCACGCTGCAACTGAGCGCGCAGGGTGTCACTGTTGCTGCGTACCGCGTCGGCCTGGGCCAGAATGGTTTGCGCTTTACGTTCGCGTTTGGTGGCGCTGACATAGGTTTGCATGATGCCGATGCGTTGCATGGTCATGCCTTCGCGTGTCAGGCGACGGGTGTTATTGCCACCAATCGGTACGTTTTCGATGCCGTATTTCAGTTGTGGGTCCGGCAGTTGTGTGGCGGAGTCGGCCATGTTTTGCAGCGCGCCCATCTGGTGCTGGTTGGCAGACAGGTCGGCGGAATAGTGTTCCGCCGCCTGCAGTGCGCCATCCAGATCCAGTGCAGCCGCGAATGACGCGGCAGGCAGCCACAACAACATCGCCAGCCACGCGCGCGAAGCGCGGAGCGTGCGTATGTGCATGGTGGTCTCCGGTCAGTTTTGCTGCGGTTTGATGTCGGTCAGGGTGTAGCCGTCCGCACGTTGCACGAAGCTGAAACGGACTGAACTGCCCGGTTGCAGCGGCGTCAGATTATCGTTTACAGGCAGACGAAAGGTCATGGTCATCGCTGGCCAGCGCAATGCGGGAATGGCTTCATGCGCCAGCGTAACGCTGTCGGCGTTCCATTGTTTGACGATGCCGGTGGCATGGTAGATCGTTGCGGATTCGGTCGGGGCAGGTGACATAGACATAGTGTTATGCTGCATATCGCTATGCTGCATGCTGTCAGTCATCGAGTGAGACATGCCGTTCATCTCACCGGTCATAGAATGGGTCTGGGGCTGTTCAGCCAATAAAGGGGCAGAGAAGAGTAAGGCTGCAATGGCAATAGAAAGTGTACGCATGATAATAGCTCCATAAATACGATAAATAACAAGTCATTGCGTGAAAACGCACAGAAGTTGTTTATCGCGGAAGCTATTCTCTGAATCGGCAAAAACGGATTTCGGCGGGTGGACCGGCGACAGGTGGTGTAAACCAGCGGTTACTGCCGACAGTGACAGGTTGCGGTGGTTGTACGGGCAACAGTTCACTGCTGACTGGCAATGCCAGTAACGATAACGACGGTAAATCCTGGCTGGCGGTGTCAGGCTGACAATGTTTTTCACACAGTGGGCCGACGCTCGCTGTCGTTTGAACATCATACACGGCCGACATGTCAGGCATGACGGCGTCCGGCTGCATGCGATGGGTATCATGCTGAACATTTACGGGTGCCGCCGCGATGAGGGGGATATCGCAACGGTGGCTGGCGATAGCCAACTGAGTGTTCAGCAAGAGCCAGCATAATGCCAACATCCAGCCCCATCTGCTTTTATAGCGCAGATGTCGCAAGCTGAGTGGATGAGGGCGCGAGGCTGTCATGAAGAAATGTCCTGATAACAAGTGCAGCCAGTGTAAAAGGCGCTCTCTACGTCGGACAAGCAGGAATTTGCACAGATTTGTAAAGAGCCAGCGGTGCTGGCTCTCTGGTGTATGTCAGTCCGCTGGCGTGACGATAAACGCGTAACGGGTCAGTGAGCGGTAGCGCTTGCCCGGTTTCAGCCAGCAGTCAGGCTGCGGCCAGTTGGGGTGATTGGGGCTGTCTGGCAGAAATTCGCTTTCCAGCGCCAGCCCGGCGTAGTTGGCATAAGGCGACCCGTCGCGTGAGGGCGTACCCGCCAGAAAGTTACCGCTGTAGAGCTGTAGCGCCGGTGCGCTGGTGTACACCTGCATCTGCACCTTGCCGTCTGCTGACCACAGGTTAGCGGCCGGACTTTCACTGGAGCCACCGGTACGGTGCAGCAAAAAGGCGTGGTCATAACCTTGAACCGCCTGCTGGTCGGCATCGGACAGGAAGTCCTGCAGTAAGGTTTTGCGCTGACGAAAATCGAAGCTGCTGTGGGCCACTTCCCGCAACGCATCACCGGGGATGCCATCCTGATTGACCGGCAGATAGTAATCCGCCATCAGTTGCAACTGATGGTGACGCGCATCGGTTGGTTCGCCGTCGAGGTTGAAATAAGCATGATTAGTCAGGCATACCGGGCAGGATTGATCGACCTCGGCCTGATACTCAATATCCAGTGCGTTTTGATCGGTGAGTTGATAACTGACCCGTGCGGTCAGCGCACCGGGGAAGCCCTGGTCACCATCCGGTGAAAACAGCTGGTAAGTGACCTGATCGTCACGTTGTTCCACGACTTGCCAGCGGCGAGCATGAAAACCGTCCGGCCCGCCATGTAACTGGTGCTCGCCCTGATTAGCCAGCAGGTGAATAGCGGTATCGCCTTGATGCAAGGTCGCGTTGGCGATGCGGTTAGCGTAACGCCCCACCGATGCGCCCAGATAGGCAGACTGATGGGGGTATTGCTCAGGCGCACAGCCCAACAGCACTTCTCGCACGGTTCCGTCGGGCAACGGTAACTGACAAGAGAGCCAGGTGGCTCCCCAGTCCATCAGCGTTACCCGCGTACCGTGGCGGTTTTGCAGTATGGTCAGCTGAAATGGCTGACCATCTGGGGCGAGCGCCGTGTGTGGCGCTCGTGGTTCAACTGGGTCATTCGACATAACCGGCTCCTGACGAGGCTTGGCAAACGTAACAGGTCGGTTGTAATCCGGTTTTTGCCGGATACTCCCGCATCACGGCATTTTGCACCGCTGTTACTTGCTGTTGTGGGATCAACGCCACGATACAGCCACCAAATCCACCGCCTGTCATGCGAACCCCACCTTCATCGCCGATCACGGCTTTGACTATCTCCACCAGTGTGTCGATAGGCGGCACCGTAATTTCGAAGTCATCCCGCATCGAGGCATGAGACGCGGCCATCAGTTCGCCCATCTGGCGCAGGTCGCCCCGCGTCAGTGCATCGGCTGCCGCCAGCGTACGGGCATTTTCGGTAATGATATGGCGTGCGCGACGTGCTACCACGTCATCCAGACCGGCTGCTTTGGCCGCGAAATCGGCCTCGCTGACGTCACGCAGCGCTTTAACCTGAAAGTAGCGTGCGGCGGCTTCACACTGCTGGCGACGCGTGTTGTACTCGCTGTCTACCAGACCACGTTTGACGTTGGAGTTGATTATCATCACCGCCACGTTGTCCGGCATCGATACCGCACGGGTTTCCAGCGAACGGCAGTCGATCAGTAACGCGTGGTTACGTTGGCCCTGGGCTGAAATCATCTGATCCATGATGCCGCAGTTACAGCCGACGAACTGGTTTTCCGCCTCCTGGCCGTTGAGTGCCAGCGCCACATTGTCCAATGGCAACTGGTATAACGCCTGAATGGCTTTACCGACCGCGACTTCCAGAGACGCTGACGAACTCAGGCCAGCGCCCTGCGGCACATTGCCGCTTATCACCAGATCTGCTCCGCCAAAGGCATCGCTACGGGTTTTCAGGTGCTTGATGACGCCGCGTACATAGTTTGCCCACTGCCACTGCGGGTGGTGGTCGATCGGCGCATCGAGCGAAAAGCTATCTTGCTGGTTGTCGTAGTCCACCGCGATGACCCGGATTTGCCGGTCGTCACGTGGGGCGGCGCTGATAGTGGTGGAATAGTTGATGGCACAAGGCAGCACAAAGCCGTCATTATAGTCGGTGTGCTCACCTATCAGGTTGACCCGTCCCGGCGCTTGAACGGTAAGGGTTGCCGGGTAACCGAACTGTTGCTGGAAAACCGACTGGGTGCGTGCTGATAAGGTCATGCCTGAACTCCTGAATCACGAAGGTGACTACTGTCACGGTAATGAATGTCGCTAACGGCGCGCAGCCGTTCAGCCGCCTGCTCGGCGGTTAAATCACGCTGGGTTTCTGCCAGCATTTCATACCCCACCATGAATTTACGCACCGTGGCGGAGCGCAGCAGCGGTGGATAAAAATGGGCGTGCAACTGCCAGTGTTGATGGTCACCGTCAGTAAAGGGCGCGCCGTGCCAGCCCATGGAATACGGGAATGAGGTCTGGAACAGGTTGTCGTAACGGCTGGTCAACTGCTTTAACGCCAGTGCCAAATCCTGGCGCTGTGCTGGGGTGATGTCCGGCAGGCGCAAGGTGTGAGCTTTGGGCAGTAACAGGGTTTCGAAAGGCCAGGCTGCCCAGTAGGGGACTACCGCCAGCCAGTGTTCGGTTTCCACCACATGGCGTGCGCCGTCCTGCAATTCGCGTTGCAGGTAATCGACCAGCAGGGGAGAACCGTGCTGATGGAAATAGTCACGTTGCAGCCGGTCTTCCCGTTCCGCTTCGTTGGGCAGGAAATCGTTGGCCCAGATCTGGCCGTGCGGATGTGGGTTAGAACATCCCATCGCTGCGCCCTTGTTTTCAAACACCTGTACCCACGGGTAGGTTTGCCCCAGTTCGGCGCTCTGTTGTTGCCAGGTTGCGACCACCTGTTCGAGTGCGCTGAGCGGCAGTTCCGGCAGGGTTTTACTGTGGTCTGGTGAAAAACAGATGACCCGGCTGGTGCCGCGCGCACTTTGGCAGCGCATCAGCGGGTCGTTGCTTTCCGGGGCGGGTGGTGTGTCTGCCATCAGCGCGGCAAAATCGTTGGTGAACACAAAGGTACCCGGATAGTCAGGGTTGGTATCGCCGGTGACCCGCACGTTGCCGGGGCAAAGAAAACAGGTGGCATCGTGTGACGGCAGCGGGTCGGATGACACGCTCTCCTGTTGCCCCTGCCACGGACGTTTGGCTCGGTGTGGCGACACCAGCACCCACTGCCCGGTCAGTGGGTTGTAGCGACGATGCGGATGTTCAACGGGATCAAAATACACCATTCGGATACCTTACTTTCTCATCGAAAAATGTTCGTCATCAACACAGTGATTTCACAGCGACTTGTGCACAAAACACGCACTGCAAAACAGGGCGACGCTGCTATCTGTTATCAGGACACTGTTATCAGTCTGAAAACTGTTATCAGTCTGAAAAACCGTTTGGATGGAGGGATTGCCAGCGCCAGGTATCGGCCGCCATTTCATCCAGTGTCCGGCTGACGCGCCAGTTAAGCTCGCGTGCGGCTTTTTCTGCATCGGCCCAGTAGGCAGGCAGGTCGCCGTCACGACGTGGTGCAAAATGGTAGGGCAACGGCTTGCCGCAGGCGCGACTGAAGGCTTCCACCACTTGCAGTACGCTGTAACCCACGCCAGCGCCAAGGTTATAAATGTGTACGCCTGCTTTCCCGTGTAGCGTATTCATGGCAGCGACATGGCCGTCTGCCAGGTCTACCACGTGGATGTAGTCGCGCACGCCGGTACCATCAACGGTCTGATAGTCATTGCCGAAAATCGCCAGCGACTCACGACGGCCTACCGCTACCTGAGCAATGTAGGGCATCAGGTTATTAGGCACGCCCTGTGGGTCTTCACCCATTTCACCTGACGGATGTGCGCCCACCGGGTTGAAGTAGCGCAACAGCACCACGCTCCAGTCCGGTTCCGCACGCTGCAAATCCTGCAGGATCTGCTCTACCATCAGTTTGCTGCGGCCATAAGGGCTGGCGGGGGTACCGGTGGGGAAACTTTCCTGATAGGGGATTTGCGGCTGGTCGCCGTATACGGTAGCCGACGAGCTGAAAATCAGCGTTTTAACACCGGCATGCTTCATGGCTTCCACCAGCGTCAGCGTGCCGTAGACGTTGTTATCGTAATAGCTGATGGGTTCACGTACTGATTCGCCCACCGCTTTGAGACCGGCGAAATGGATCACCGCGCCGATATCGTGCTCAGAAAAAATCGTCTGCAACAGGTCGCGATCGCGAATATCGCCCTGATAAAACACCGGCGTCTGCCCGCTGACGTGGGTAATCGCCTGCGCCACGCTGGCTTTGCTGTTGCACAGGTTGTCGAGAATAACCGGCTGATGACCGGCGGCGATCAGTTGTACACAAGTATGGCTTCCTATGTAACCGCTACCACCTGTAACCAATACTTTCATAATGACCTCTGTTGCAGAAAACTGAGTGGAAAAATAGCATGACCGTGGCAGGAAAAAGGTGATCAACGCCGTAAATAGCGATATTAGGGCTGTTGGTTCATAACCCACCTCTTCCCAGGATGATGAAAGAGCAGCATAGCGCGATGTGCGTTCAGATGAAAATAGATTGCAACTGGTGTGGTAGCGTTATCACTAATGTGCTTATTATTGCCTGTGAGATGACGGTTTCGCTTACTGCGAAACCGTGTGTGCAAGATCAGCAGCTTTCTGTCAGGTAACGGTAGCCATCGCCATCGGGTACGAAGGTCAGACGGTGAGTGATGCAGTTCGGCGCATCTTCCGCATGGTGGGAAACAAACAGTAATTGGGTTTGTCCCTGACCGATCAGGATATCCAGCCAGCGGCGAATGAGCTGACGGTTGAGCGGGTCTAGCCCTTGTAACGGCTCATCAAGGATCAACAAGGCCGGGTGTTTGACCAGTGCCCGCACAATCAATGCCAACCGCTGTTGCCCCCAGGACAGCGACTGGAATGGCGCATCAGCCACACTGTCCGGCAGGCCGAGCAGCGACAGCCATTCGGCGACCAGAAAACGCTGGCGGTCCGATACCGCCTGATAAATGCCGATGGAGTCGAAGAACCCGGAGAGAATAACGTTGCGCAGGCTGGTGCTGACGCGATACTCCAGATGCAGACTACTGCTGACGTAGCCGATGTGGCGTTTGATGTCCCAGATGGTTTCGCCGCTACCGCGCCGACGGCCAAATAGCGTCAGGTCATTGCTGTAGCCCTGTGGGTGATCACCGGTGATTAAGCTGAGCAGGGTGGATTTACCCGCGCCATTCGGGCCGACTATCTGCCAGTGCTGGCCGGGCAACACTTCCCAGCTTAAATCGTCCAGTATGCGGCGATCGTTATAGCTCACCACACCGTGCAATAGCCGAATGCGGGGTTGATCCGGCGGCAACGCCGGCCGCTGAGTCGGGTCTTCCGCTTCTGGCAACGCAGTAGCGGCCAGTGTTTCGCTGTGCGCCAGTTGCGATATCAGCACATCGGACAACACCGTTTCGCGAGCACCCTGGCGCGTCAGCGTACAATCCGCCAGCACGCCGACCTGCCCGATAAAAGCCGGAATATCTTCAAAGCGGTTGAGAATCAACACCAGTGCCTGCCCTTGGGCCGCCAGCGACGCTAACAAATCGGTCAACTGTGTGCGTGAGGCCACATCCAGCCCGTCGAACGGTTCATCCAGAATTAACAGGTCCGGCTGTGCCATTAATGCCTGACACAGCATGGTTTTACGGGTTTCACCGGTAGAGAGGTATTTGAAGCGACGTGGTAATAAATGGGCGATGCCGAATTGTGTCGCCAGTTGGTTGCAGCGCTCGACATCGCGCACGCTGTCCTGAATGACTTCGGCGGTGGTACGCCCGGTATCGTCTTCGTCGACACTGAGCATATCGGTGTTGTTGCGCAGCCATTCCTGCGATACCAACTGTTGCAACTGTTCGAATGACAGGCGCGCCACACGTTGAAAGTCGCACTGACGTTGCCCTGACAGCAACAGCAGTTCACCACTGAGTGCGCGCGCCAGCGCCGATTTTCCACTACCGTTAGCGCCGACAAACGCCCAGCACTGTTCCTGATGCAACGTAAGTTCATCCAGACGCATCATTCGGGTATCACTTAACCGGAACTGTGCCTGATGGATGTGCAGCAATGACATGATGATTCCCTTTACGAAATGACAGACCCTTTACGGGTAAAGGGAAGCTAGCGTCTTGTCAAGCGGCGTGGTGTCAGAGGTGTTAACACAGGGTAGCGATAATCACCTGGTCGGCATTAAAACTGGCATAGACCGCCATCTCCGGTTGAAGACCTTGCCGTGTCACTTCATCGTTGGATAAGGTGGCGCAGACGACCTCGCCGCCTTCCAGTGTCACCAGCACTTCGCTTTGTGTCTGGCCGGGTTGCAAGTGGCTGATGCGGCCTGGCAACACATTGTCGTGCCCGGGGGTTGAGGCGATTTGCGGGGTAATGGTCACCCACGGCGCTTTTATTAACGCCAGCACGTCTTTACCACCGGTGAGTTGCAGCCTGTCGGCACTCTGCTGGGTCAGGGCGGCCTGAATACGGGTATGACCATCGGCCAGCAGAATAGACAGATGCTGCTGAACCTGCTGCTGATCGCGTTCCAGAACGGTGCCGAAAAACTGATTGCGGGCGCTGGTTTGCAGTGAAAAACGGGCGATAGCCGCCAACAGACTGTCCAGCGGCAGGGTGTCATCCTGTAGCACATCGAACGCTTTTTGTTGAATCTGTCCTAACAGGTCATAGAGTTGCAGCAGCCGTTCACCGTAACGTGTCAGCACCGCGCCGCCACCCCCTTTGCCGCCGGTGGTACGCTCAACGATGGTCTGCTCCGAGAGCTGGTTCATTTCGTTAATCGCATCCCAGGCGCTTTTGTAGCTGATATCAGCCAGGCGCGCGCCCTGGCTGATGGAGCCGGTCTGTTGCACCTGCTTGAGCAGAGCGATGCGACGCGGGTCGGCAAAGAGCCGTTGCTGAAGTTTTAAGGTAAGAAGAATTTCTGCTTGCATGGTCACATCCGTATCTGGGCGGCTAATCATTTGTATTGTCATCGTTTTGCGTCAAACAGGCAAACCGCACAAATGGCCGCTCTAATTCCGGCGATTCAGGTAAACTCATCGACAGCAATGAGGTTAGAATAGTCTATCCTGAGTTAATCAGATGCTGGTGGTACAACGGCCAGCGACGGTGAAAGATGAGGTCGATATGTTGGAATTGCTGAAAAGCCTGCTGTTTGCGGTGTGCATGGTGCCGGTCATGATGGCACTGATTCTGGGGGCTATTTATGGGCTGGGCGAAGTGTTCAACCTGTTTTCCGCCATCGGCCACCGCGAGTCCTCTGTGGCGCGCAAATAATCCGTTCCCTGCGTTCCTGTTTTAAAGAATCCGGCCTTGGCCGGATTTTTTTTGCTTAAGAACAATGACAACGCGGCTAAGATTCGGTATTTATCGTTATGTGATTCACTACATAACGGTAATCTCTGGAGATAATATGAAACAGCAATGGACTTATTGGCTGACCGCCGCCGCGTTGACACTGGGTATGAGTGCGAATAGTGCACTGGCGCAGGAGAAGGTGACGGTGTTTGCTGCGGCCTCGTTGACCAACGCCTTGCAGGATATCGCTGCGCAATACCAAAAGGAAAAACAGGTTTCTATCGTTGCATCCTATGCGTCGTCATCAACGCTGGCACGTCAGATTGAACAGGGCGCGCCCGCGGATCTGTTCATTTCCGCTGATCAGCAGTGGATGGATTATGCCCAGGGTAAGCAGTTGGTTGAAAACGATACCCGCTACACACTGTTGGGCAATCAACTGGTGGTGATTGCGCCTAAATCCGCTGAAACAAAAGGTTTTAAAATAGACGAGAAAACCGACTGGAAAGCGCTGCTGAAAGGCGGTCGTTTGTCTGTCGGCGACCCGGACCATGTACCGGCCGGTATCTACGCCAAAGAAGCCTTACAGAAGCTGAACGCCTGGGACACCTTGTCACCGCTGATGGCCCGCGCCAATGACGTACGTGCCGCTATGGTGTTGGTTGAACGTGAAGAAGCACCGCTGGGGATAGTGTACGGCTCGGACGCGGTTGCCAGTACCAAAGTGAAAGTGGTCGGCATCTTCCCGGATAACACCCACAAACCGGTGGAATACCCGATGGCTATCGTGAAAGGGCATAACACGCCGACGGTCAATGCCTTCTTTGATTACCTGAAAACGCCGCAGGCCGCTGTCGTGTTTAAACAATACGGATTTACGCCGGTTAATGCTGCTCAGTGATTATGAATGGCAGGCGGTTTCGCTGAGCCTGAAGGTTTCGCTGGTGGCGGTCAGTTGCAGTTTGCCGTTAGGCATTCTGGCCGCCTGGGTGTTGGCGCGTTGCCGCTTTGTCGGAAAATCGTTGCTGGATAGCGTGATCCACCTGCCGCTGGTGCTGCCGCCGGTGGTGATCGGCTATTTGCTGCTGATTGTCATGGGGCGCAAAGGCGTGGTAGGCGGCTGGCTTTACCACTGGTTTGGCTTTAGCTTCAGTTTTAGCTGGCATGGCGCGGCGCTGGCGTCGGCGGTTGTAGCATTTCCGTTGATGGTGCGCGCCATTCGGCTGGCGCTGGAAGCGGTGGATACCCGGCTGGAGCTGGCGGCGCGAACGTTGGGTGCCGGGCGCTGGCGCGTTTTTTTCACCATCACGCTGCCGCTGACGTCGCCGGGGATCATTGTCGGCACCGTACTGGCGTTCGCGCGTTCGCTGGGGGAGTTCGGTGCCACCATCACCTTTGTGTCTAATATTCCGGGCGAAACCCGTACCATTCCCAATGCCATGTATACGTTGATTGAAACGCCGGGGGCGGAAATGCAGGCCGCCCGGTTGTGCGTTATCGCCATTGGGTTGTCGCTGGTGTCACTGTTGTTGTCGGAATGGCTCACCCGCTGGAGCCGTAAACGGTTGGGGGGATAATGCTGCAACTGGATTTTACTCAGCAATTGGGAGACCTGACGCTCCGTGTCGCCGCCCAGCTTCCCGCCAGTGGTATTACCGCTGTATTCGGTGTCTCGGGGGCCGGGAAAACCTCGCTGATTAATGCCATTGTCGGCCTGACCCGGCCGGATAGCGGGCTTATTCAGCTTAATGATCGGGTGCTGTCAGACAGCGCACAAAGGGTGTTCTTGCCGCCGGAAAAGCGTCGTATTGGTTATGTGTTTCAGGATGCTCGGCTCTTCCCGCATTACCGGGTGTTGGGGAATTTACGTTACGGGATGGCCGCCTCGATGCAGGCGCAGTTTGACGATATCGTGCAGTTGCTCGGTATCGGGCACTTGCTCAAACGCTACCCGATGACCTTGTCCGGCGGTGAGAAACAGCGGGTGGCTATCGGTCGCGCGTTACTGACTGCACCGGAATTGCTGCTGATGGACGAACCATTGGCATCTCTGGATGCACCGCGTAAACGCGAACTGTTGCCGTATCTGGAGCGCCTGGCCCGTGAGGTCAATACACCGATTCTGTATGTCAGCCACAGTCTGGAAGAAGTGGTGCGGCTGGCGGATAGGGTGTTGGTATTGGATAAAGGGCAGGTGAAGGCGCAAGGCTCGCTGGAGGAGGTATGGGCCAGTAACGCCTTGCGCGCCTGGTTACCGCGAGAAGAGCAGAGCAGCATTCTGAAGGTGACGGTGATGGAGCATCATCCGCATTACGCGATGACGGCGCTGTCACTGGGTGAACAGCCGCTGTGGGTGGGGCGTGTTGATGCACCGCAGGGCGATGAGCTGCGCATTCGCATCAATGCGGCTGATGTGTCGCTGGTGACGCAACGACCCGCTGTCAGCAGCATTCGTAATGTGCTGTTGGCTCGTGTGGTGGAATGCATTGAGGTCGGCGAACAGGTGGAAGTTAAGCTGGATCTCGGTGGGCACATTCTGTGGGCCCGCATCACGCCCTGGGCGCGTGATGAACTGGCGCTGACGGCTGGGCAGCGCCTGTACGCTCAGGTTAAGAGCGTGTCGATCACGCCATGAGTGTGTTTGTGACGGTCACGGCACCACACCACCTACCTGTACGTGGGTGGGCCGTGATGGTGTCAGGCCAGTACCCGACTGCGGATAACCTCTGCAATGCCGGGTTTTTCATGATGATCAATCACCAGATCGGCATGAGCTTTGACGTCGTCGGCGCTGTTACCCATCGCGACACCCAGTCCAACAGCAGACAACATACTAATATCATTGAAATTATCGCCAAACGCGACGACGTCGTTCATGCTGAACCCTTGCGATTCCACCCAGCGTTGCAGTAAACGGCCCTTGCTGTTACCGGTTTGGGCAATATCCACCTGATCCATCCATGACCACTCGCAAGCCAGACCTAACTCTTCTTCAACCTGTTTAGCGAAGTCATTCAATACAGCGGTATCGGTATGGTGGGTGGCGAATTTCCAGATAGAGCGGCTGCGGTCAGTGGCGGTCATCAGGTCATCGACCTGGCGAAACACGGGCCGCTGAGATTCGGGAAGCTTTTCCGCCCAGGTCTGGGTGCGGGTGATGTGGCCGGTAATGTGCTGGTAGAGCATCGCGTCGTCGGCGTACATCAGGCCGTGAATGGCGAATTGCTGCAAGCCTTGCAGCACGCTTTTGGCCTGTGCCGGTGTGAGCGGGTTGGCGTCGTGGGTCTGCCCGGTTTGGTAATCGTAAAGGTAGGTGCCGTTGCAGCAGATAACGGGGGTATCCAGTGCCAGCGCCTGATAAAACGGGTGGATAGCCGAGTGGTGGCGACCGGTCACGATAATAACCTTGATACCGGCCTGCCGGGCCTGTGCCAGCGCCTGTAAGGATTCAGGTAAAATCGTTTTCTTTTGCGTTAACAGTGTGCCGTCCAGATCGAGGGCAATGATGCGATAGGTCATGGTATTCTCAACAGGTTATCGGGTTCACTTCTTTGGGATGGTACACTGGATGCCCTCTGCAGCGACAGAGCCTTTTTCTGTACTGACTTTGGAAGTCAGTACAGAAAAATGAAAGCCTAGCCTGAGCGTAACGAGGCGCACCTGCCGCCTCATCGGTGCCAACAAGGAGAATCGAATGCAGCAAGTGGTTTATATCGCCAGTCCGGAAAGTCAGCAGATTCATGTCTGGCAGCTCGCCGCCAGCGGGGCGCTGAGCTTGTTACAGGTGGTTGATGTCCCCGGACAGGTGCAACCGATGGTTATCGCGCCGGATAAGCGCCATCTGTATGTCGGTGTGCGTCCTGAATTTCGGGTCATCAGCTACCGGATTGATGGGCAAGGCAAACTGACCGAAGCCGGTGTGGCATCGTTACCGGGCAGCCCAACCCACTTGTCGACCGATCACGCCGGACGTTTCTTGTTCAGCGCTTCTTACAGCAATGCGTGTGTTAGCGTCAGCCCCATCGGCGATGATGGTGTGGTACAGGAACCCTGCCAGCAGCTCGACGGGTTGGAAGGATGCCATTCGACCAACATCGACCCGGCGAATCACGTATTGTGGGCCCCTTGTCTGAAAGAGGATCGCATCAGATTGTATGATGTCGGCAGCGATGGCCGTCTGAGCGATCACCAGCCTGCGGAGCAGCGTGCCGCCGCTGGTGCCGGGCCGCGTCATATGGCGTATCACCCGAATAACCGTTTCACCTATTGCATTAATGAACTGAACAGCTCGGTGGATGTGTTCGAGCTGGATGCGCAGGGCGAAGGCAAACGGATCCAGACGCTGAATGCCATGCCAGCCGATTTCACCGGCACCTGCTGGGCGGCGGATATCCACATCACGCCGGATGGCCGTCATCTGTATACGACGGATCGTACCGCCAGCCTGATTTCCATTTTCGATGTATCCGCGCAAGACGGGACATTGACCCTGACCGGGCACCAGCCGACGCAAACGCAACCGCGCGGTTTTAACATCGATCATAACGGCCAGTTCCTGATCGCCGCCGGTCAGAAATCTCACCATATTGAGGTTTACGGCATTCAGCCGGACAACGGTAACCTGACGCCGCTGGCGCGTTACGCGGTGGGACAAGGGCCGATGTGGGTGTCAGTACTGGCGTTGGACTAATCACTGACAAGCAAGGTTTGTATCACGCGCTGCCGTAAGGCAGCGCGTATTCGCCCGGTGGCTCAGCCGCGGTATTCGATGATCGATAATCCGGCGTTGTAATCGGTGCTGTAGATAATCCCTTGCGCGTCAACGAACACGTCACAAGACTGGATCACCTGTGGCCGCCCAGGGCGTTTATCGATCATACGTTCAGGTGCGGCAGGCACCAGCGCACCGGTTTCTTTTGGCCGGTATGGATTGCTGATGTCGTAAGCGCGCACGCCGGCGTTCTGATAGGTGGCGAAAATCAGTGTTGAGCTGATGAAGCTACCCGGTCGGTTTTCATGCAGATTGTGCGGGCCGAAGTGTGCCCCTTTCTTCACATAATCGGTTTCACTGGGCTGCGGGAAGGTGGCGATGCTGACCGGGTTAGCTGGCTCGCGGATATCGAACACCCAAATCAGTTTCTCTCCGTCTTCCTGATTATCCAGCACCGCTTCGTCCAGCACGATCAGCAGGTCGCGATCCGGCAATGGCAACGCCGTGTGGGTACCGCCGCCGAACGGTGGGCTCCAGTTGCGATGGCTGATGAGTTTCGGCTGGGTACGGTCACTGACGTCCAGCAGTGTCAAGCCACCATCACGCCAGCTGCCGTAGGCGGTGTCGCCGCTGACAATGGCGTGGTGCAGCGCGTAGCGTTTGCCTTCTGGCCAGCTCGGTGTTTCACCGCCAGCCGTGTGCATGCCGGGTAGCCAGTAACGACCGGCTACTTCCGGTTTGCGCGGGTCAGCGAGATCAATGGTCAGAAAGATGTAGTCGCTGTAGCCGTCCAGCAGGGCTGAAACATACGCCCAGCGTCCGCCCACGTACCAGATACGATGAATGCCGATACCATCAAGCGGCAGGAAGCTGATTTCACGCGGTTGGTCGGGGGTAGAAATATCGAATATCCGTAGTCCGGCGCTCCAGTGTTTATCCTGCTGGCCGCTGCTGACGGTCTCTGCCACCGAGCGGGTGTAGTAGACCTTTTCTTCTGCGAAGCGGGCGTCGGCGAACAGGTCGCGCGCGTTGACCACCAACAGCAGGTCATCATGGGTTTGCAGATGGATGTTCCAGGTACCCGGTGGTGCGGTGATAAAACCGGCTGGTTTGGGATTCTTCGGGTCACGCACATCGACAATGGATACGCCCTGCGACACCATGTGTCCGATATAGGCGTAACCGCGATGCACCATGACCTGTACGCCATCAGGGCGCCCGCCCTGATCGCTGTGTCCAATCAGCCGCATATTGCGGCTGTATTCCGGCATGGGCAGGGGCGCTGATGCCATATAAGCCTCCGTTATGACAGACCTTTATTTGCTTTTGGCTTCCAGTGTAGCAAACCACGGCGCAATAAAGTCATTGGTCTGGCCCCATCCTGGGATGATTTTTGCCAGCCCAGCCACGTTGACCGGCCCAGGCTGACTGACCAACAGCGCCTGCGGAATACTGGCGGCACGGAATTGGTAGGTGGCGGGTGTCGGTTCACCGGCAATCTTGTTGGCGACCAGACGCAGGTTGACCTTACCGATCAGTTTCGGGTCTACCGCGACACTGACTTTCCACGGGCTATTGGCTTCGCGCATCAGTTGCAAATCCTGATTGGAAATGTCGATGCTATAGAGTTTGATTTCGGTACGGCCGTTTTCTTTAAGCGCTTTGTATGCACCCTGACTGAAGGCATCCCACGCACCCCAGATAGCGTCAATCTTACCTTTCGGGTATTTCGCCAGAATTGCGCCGACTTTATTGGCGGTATCACCTTGTACGTCGGAAGACACCGCGCCGATGGACTCCAGCTCTTTAATACCGGGGTTGTCTTTCAGAATTTGTTGGTAGGCCGTCTGACGGCGTTCCATCGGCGGGAAACCGGCCACCCACAGCTTGATGATGTTAGCTTTGCCGTTGAAGTCTTTTACCAACTGGCCGAGGGATTCGTTAGCCAGCGAGGCGTCATCCTGTTGGCTGACCGTCACGCCGGGAATAGTGCGATCAACAGCCGTGTCAAACACGGCCACTTTGATGCCGCTGTCGACGATGCGCTGAATAAGATCGGTGGAGTAGGGCGCACGGCCTTGCGACAGAATGATGCCGTCGTATTTCTGGCTGATGGCCTGGTTCACGAAATCCTGAAATTTAGCGTCGTCACCGTTGCTCAGAAAGGTGCTGATTTTAAAACCCAGCTTTTTGCCTTCTTCCAGCACGCCGGAAACGAACTGAGTGGTGTTGTCATCTGAACCGAGGTTGCGGATGACGGCGATGCGTACCGGCCCCTGATGGTTGGCGATGGCGGCAGGAACCGGGGCGGCGGTGGCGGGGGTTTCTGCAGCCAGCGTGGAGAAAGAAGCCGTCAGGCTCAGGGCCAACAGTGCGACAGGGAATTTCTTCATGTTCAATCCTCGGTGTTGTGAAGCAAGTTTGCTATTTATGGATATCTTATAGATATCTTTATGTCTGGATGTCTATTTTAGTGATGAGGAATCATAGCGGGTAACCTGGCGGTGTGCAAAGGGGGGGAATTATGCCTTTTGCGCTTACCTTATAACTTTTTGTTTTGTTCAAGAGGGCGAGCTTGGTTGAGGGGAATATCAATGAGGGAAAAGACATACCCGGTCTGCCGGGTATGTCTGGCAAGGCTTATTGCACGAAGAAGCCGATGTCCTGACCCAGTTTGCACTGGTAACTCAGGGTATTGCCGCGCTGCTGCAGGCCCGGCAGGTTAAACATGTAGGTGGTGAAACGCACGGTATTATCCGGCTGAACCTGATAACGCATGAACTGCTGAATCGGCGTGCCGTCATTGGCGACAGTAAAGTGCTCATCGCTAAATGACAGCGTACCGTTATCAATCAGACGATAAGCGCTGATATGCAGACCACCACGCGTTTTACTGACTGGGGTGCCATCCTGAGGCGTGCAAGCGGATAAATCGATAGTGACGTTAACACTGCGCCCCTGATTCAGGGCGGTGATGACATCGCTGGCACTCTTCAATGATTTGGATGCCATGGCTGGTGCGGCGGTGACAAGCAGGGCTGCGCTCAGCAGCAACGGGGTGATACGAGACATTCGATATTCCTCCATGATCGACGGTGGGTATGACGGTGCGGCCATCACAGGGTGTGTGAAAGAACGGGCCACTCGTGCATACTGCTATGTGCGTGAAGTGATAATCACGCCGAGACACTGTTTATCATGCCCACGGTGAAAGCGCTATGCCGTTTATCTGAAATAGCGATAGGTCGGAGGTGTTAACAACGGATGTGAAATAAGGCGAGGTAGGGAAGAGACATCAGGCCGACGACGCGGCCTGATGCAAGTGAGCTTACTTGATTTGCATGCCTGGCTGGGCACCGCTGTCGGGGCTTAACAGGAAGATGTCTTTCCCGCCGGGGCCTGCGGCCATCACCATGCCTTCGGAAACGCCAAAGCGCATTTTACGCGGTGCCAGATTGGCGACCAGCACAGTCAGACGACCTTCCAGCGCAGAGGGCTCCGGGTAGGCAGCACGGATACCGGAGAACACCTGGCGGGTCTGACCGCCCAGATCCAACGTCAACCGCAGTAGCTTGTCTGAACCGTCTACCAGTTCGGCTTTCTGGATCAAGGCAACGCGCATGTCGACTTTATCGAAGTCAGCAAAGTCGATGGTGTCTTGAATCGGATTGTCGGCCAACGGGCCAGACGCCGGTTTGGCTGCCGCTGCGGCTTCCTCTTTGGACGCGTCGACCATGCCTTGCACCTGCGCGATGTCGATGCGGTTGAACAACGCTTTAAACGTACCGACCCGATGATTGGTCAGCGGTTGCGACAGTGAATCCCAGCTCAGCTCGGTTTGCAGGAAGGCTTCAGCGCGTTCTGCCAGTGACGGTAGTACCGGTTTCAGGTACGTCATCAGCACGCGGAACAGGTTGATACCCATAGAACAAATGGCCTGCAGGTCGGCATCACGGCCTTCCTGTTTAGCAACCACCCAAGGGGCCTGCTCGTCCACATAGCGGTTGGCGAGGTCTGCTAACGCCATAATTTCGCGAACCGCTTTGCCGGATTCACGGCTGCTATAGGCTTCGGCGATGGTTTGTGCGGCGTCGATAAAGGTTTGATACAGCTCCGGGTCAGCCAGACTATCCGCCAGTTGGCCATCAAAGCGTTTGTTGATAAAACCGGCGTTACGTGATGCCAGGTTGACCACTTTGTTGACGATATCGGCGTTTACGCGCTGTACAAAGTCTTCCAGATTGAGGTCGATGTCATCAATACGCGACGACAGTTTGGCCGCGTAGTAATAACGCAGACAGTCGGCATCCAGATGCTTGAGGTAGGTGTCAGCCTTGATGAAGGTGCCGCGTGATTTGGACATCTTGGCACCGTTGACGGTCACATACCCGTGTACAAACAGGTTGGTCGGCTTGCGGAAACCACTGCCTTCCAGCATGGCTGGCCAGAACAGGCTGTGGAAATAAACGATGTCTTTGCCGATAAAGTGGTACAGCTCGGCGCTGGCATCTTTACGCCAGAATTCGTCAAAGCTGAGGTCGCCGCGTTTATCACACAGGTTTTTGAATGACCCCATGTACCCGATTGGCGCATCCAGCCAGACGTAAAAATATTTGCCCGGTGCATCCGGTACTTCGAAACCGAAATAAGGGGCGTCGCGGGTAATATCCCACTGTTGCAGCCCGGCGTCGAACCACTCCTGCATCTTGTTGGCGACCTGTTCCTGCAACGCGCCGGAGCGGGTCCAGCTTTGCAGCATGTCGCTGAATGCCGGTAAGTCGAAAAAGAAGTGTTCGGATTCGCGCATCACCGGTGTTGCACCCGACACAGCGGATTTCGGGTCGATCAACTCCGTGGGGCTGTAAGTTGCGCCGCACACCTCGCAGTTATCGCCGTACTGATCCGGTGCCTTGCATTTCGGGCAGGTGCCTTTTACAAAGCGATCCGGCAGGAACATGCTTTTTTCCGGGTCGAACAACTGGGAAATGGTGCGGTTTTTGATAAAACCGTTCTCCTTCAGCCGACGGTAAATCAACCCGGACAGCTCGCGGTTTTCTTCGCTGTGCGTAGAGTGATAGTTGTCGTAACTGATGTTAAACCCGGCGAAATCCTGCTGGTGTTCCTGACTCACCGTCGCAATCATCTGCTCAGGCGCTACACCCATCTGCTGTGCTTTGAGCATGATCGGTGTGCCGTGGGCGTCGTCCGCACAAATAAAGTGGACCTGACTGCCGCGCATTCGCTGGTAACGGACCCAAATGTCCGCCTGAATGTGTTCGAGCATGTGGCCAAGGTGGATCGGGCCGTTAGCATAAGGCAGCGCGCACGTTACCAAAATTTTATTTGCGACTTGAGTCATAGTGGGGAACTTGCTTGTTGGTTGGTGAATAAATTAAGAAGGAGCCTTGATGTTACCCCATCGCGTCGTAATGCGTAAACCTTGCGGCGATATGGGCTGCAACAAAACCCATCCGTTGCCCTTCAATAAACCGACAGAGAACCGTTAATAAACCGACAGAGAGTCTCTGTGTGGACGTGCACGGAAAGCTGTTCCATCCATTTTTTCCATTTCTGCGAGCGGTGTGCGGTACACCCACGCGCAAGCGTTCTGTTATGCTAGGGCCGCTGTTAACGACTTTAATTCAAACTCAAGGAGCCGGGATGAACGATAAACTCCCCGCGCAAAACCCCGAGATGTTGCGCGCCATGGTGAATGGCGTACTGTCCTCCTTTTCGCACCCGACGCTGAAAAATAACCTGACCACCCTCAATGCGTTGCATCATTGTGCGTTGCTGGACGATGTGTTGCATATCGAACTGACCATGCCGTTCGTCTGGCTGAGCGGGCTGGCCGATTTAAAAGACAGCGTCAGTGAGGAATTGCTGCGTTTGTGTGGCGCGCGTGAAGTGGAATGGCGTCTGACGCATAACATCGCCACGTTGCGTCGCGTTAACAATCAGGCTGGCGTGAAAGGCGTGAAAAATATTATCGCCGTCAGTTCCGGTAAAGGCGGTGTCGGGAAGTCCAGTACTGCGGTGAATATGGCGCTGGCGCTGGCAGCCGAAGGGGCTAATGTCGGCATTCTGGATGCGGATATTTATGGGCCGTCGATTCCTACCATGCTGGGGGCGGCCAGCGAGCGGCCGACATCGCCGGATGGACAGCACATGGCACCGATCATGGCGCACGGGCTTGCCACCAACTCTATCGGCTATCTGGTGACGGACGATAACGCCATGGTATGGCGTGGGCCGATGGCCAGTAAGGCGCTGCTGCAATTGTTGCAGGATACGCTGTGGCCGGATCTGGATTATCTGGTGTTGGACATGCCGCCGGGTACCGGTGATATCCAACTTACACTGGCGCAGAACGTGCCGGTGACCGGCGCGGTGGTGGTCACCACGCCACAAGACATCGCACTGGTAGATGCCATGAAAGGCATCGTGATGTTTGAGAAAGTGAAAGTGCCGGTATTAGGTATCGTGGAAAACATGAGTGTGCACATTTGCAGCAATTGCGGTCATCTGGAGCCGATTTTTGGTACCGGCGGTGCGCAAAAGCTGGCGGAAAAATACCACTGCGCCTTGCTGGGCCAGTTGCCACTGCACATTTCATTGCGTGAAGACCTGGATCGTGGCGAACCGACGGTAGTCAGTAAGCCGGACAGCGAGTTTACCCAGTTGTACCGCGAACTGGCAGGCCAGGTAGCCGCACAGTTGTACTGGCAGGGGGAAGTCATCCCGACGGAAATCGCGTTTCGCGCGGTTTGACCCTCATGAAGCGGATACCGTGGCAGGCGCGGTATCCGTTGCTTTGGGTTATCCATTGCCTTTGGTCATTGCCTTTGGTATTGGAGGCCCGTCATGCCAGTGTGTGGTATCCGTCAGGGAATGATGCCTTTGTCAGCCGCTCGGCCTGCGTAATGCTGGCGTGAATCGTGCTAACTCCCTATAATTGCCCGCGTCCAGACACCCCTGACTGTGTTGCGCATCAACCACGCCTGTTGCTGATGGTAATCCTTCGGTGCACGCTCTCGTGCGAATCGCGCCAGAACCGTTCGGTGTGTCCCCCTCCCTCTTTATTGTTAATCAGGTCTTTATTGCCATGACTGATAAGTCTCGCCAGTGTGTCATCATCGGGATTGCCGGCGCGTCCGCATCCGGAAAAAGTCTTATTGCCAGTACGCTGTATCGTGAATTGCGCGATCAGGTCGGTGATGAACACATTGGCGTTATTCCGGAAGACAGCTATTACAAGGATCAATCCCACCTGACCATGGAAGAACGGGTCAAAACCAACTACGACCACCCGAGTTCGATGGATCACAGCCTGTTGTTGCACCATTTGCAGATGCTCAAAGCCGGTCAGCCGATCGCGTTGCCGCAGTACAGCTATGTGCAGCATACGCGTTTGCAGGAAACGCTACAGATGGCGCCGAAAAAGGTGATTATTCTTGAAGGTATTCTGCTGTTGACCGATGCGCGACTGCGGAATGAAATGAATTTCTCCATTTTTGTCGATACCCCGCTGGATATTTGCCTGATGCGTCGTATGCGCCGTGATGTCAACGAGCGTGGTCGCTCGATGGATTCGGTCATGGAACAATACAAGAAAACCGTGCGTCCGATGTTCCTGCAATTTATCGAACCGTCCAAACAGTATGCGGACATTATCGTCCCGCGTGGCGGCAAAAACCGTATCGCCATTGATATTCTGAAGGCGAAAATCAGCCAGTTCTTTGAGTAAGCTGTTCGCTGAGAAAATCCTTAAAACAGGTGGGATCAGCGTGGTATTTCCGGCGCTGCTGTGGCAGTTTGAACACCTGCAAGAGTCTGACTGGAGAAGATGATGAGACTGTGCGACCGTGACATTGAAGCCTGGCTGGATGACGGCCGTCTGGTGATTACACCACGTCCCCCGATTGAACGGATTAATGGTGCGACGGTGGATGTGCGATTAGGCAATCAGTTCCGGGTGTTTAGCGGTCATACCGCACCGTTTATCGATCTGAGCGGGCCAAAGGATGAAGTGAGCGCCGCGCTGGATCGCGTCATGAGCGATGAAATCAATCTGGCGGAGGGCGAGGCCTTTTTCCTCCATCCAGGTGAACTGGCGCTGGCGGTGACGCTGGAGTCGGTGATACTGCCCGATAATTTGGTGGGGTGGTTGGATGGTCGTTCTTCGCTGGCCCGTCTGGGGTTGATGGTGCATGTGACGGCTCATCGTATCGATCCGGGTTGGCAGGGACGCATCGTGTTGGAGTTCTATAACTCGGGTAAACTGCCGCTGGCATTGCGCCCGGGAATGATTATCGGCGCATTGAGTTTCGAACCGCTCTCCGGCCCGGCGGCGCGGCCGTATAACCGCCGTGAAGACGCGAAATACAAGGACCAGCAGGGCGCAGTAGCAAGCCGGATAGATAAAGACTAGCTGGGCCAGGTACGACAGCGAATGAGGATGGCATGAGAAGATTGTTTACCACGCTGGTGATCCTGCTGGTGGTGCTGGCCGCAGGCATGACGGCGTTGGTGGTGCTAATCAACCCGAACGATTTTCGGGCTTATATGGTGCGTCAGGTCGAGATGCGTACCGGTTATCGATTGAGTCTGGACGGTGAGCTGCGCTGGCACGTCTGGCCGCAACTGAGCATCCTGTCCGGTAATGTGTCGGTCAGTGCGCCGGGTGCTGCCACACCGGTGATCAACGCCGAAAACATGCGGCTGGATGTGAAACTCTGGCCGCTGTTGTCCCACAAGCTGGAAGTCAAACAGGTGATGCTGAAAGGCGCTGTGATTCGTTTGACGCCGGATAGCGAAGCGCGTCTTGCCAGCCCGGCACCGATTGCGCCGACGGGGCCATCGGCACCGGAGGCCGATACACCGTGGCATTTCGATATCAATCAGGTTGAGGTGGCCGATAGCGTGTTGGTATTCCAGCGTGGCAACGCACCGGCACTGAATGTTCGGGACATTAACCTGACCATGCGCAGCGATGCGTCCCGCCAGGTGCAGGTATCGCTTTCCAGCCGTTTTAATCGCGATCAACGTGATTTGTCGTTTTCGCTCGACGCTGTACTGGATATGCAAAACTACCCGCAACAGGTCGCAGCTGATGTCAGTAGCATCAGTTACCAGTTGCAAGGCGCGGGTTTGCCAGCAGAAGGTATCAGTGGGAAAGGGACGATTCGCGGCAGCTATCAGCGCCAGCCAGAGAAACTGACCGTCAACCAATTCGCACTTAGCGCCAATAACAGCCAGTTGAATGGGGCGTTATCGGCGACATTCGGCACAGTACCGGAATACGTGCTGACGTTGCAGTCAGAAAAATTGGATCTGGATGCCCTGCTGGGGTTGGCGCATGCTACCTCATCCGGTGACGGTGGGGACAAAGCGGTCATCGCACAACCGGTGTTCTCGCACGACCAACCGCCCGAACCTTATCAAGGCTTGCGTAATTCGATTGCGCGGGTAGCAGTGAACGCAGCGACCCTGGTCTACCGCGGTATAACGGTTAAGGCGTTTGTGCTGAGAGGCAGTAATCAGCGCGGCAAGGTGAGCGTGACGGATTTTAGCGGTCAGATTGGCGAGGGGCGTTTTACCATACCGGGAACTATGGATGTGTACGCTTCTCCGGTCGTCTCTATTCAACCAACGCTGACCGCTTTGCCGCTCGCTACGTTGTTGCCGGTGTTTGAGTTGCCTGACGGTCTGGATGGGAAACTGAGCCTGCAAGGGCGGCTGAGTGGTAATGATCTGTCGCGACAGGCGTTTATCTCTCAGTGGCGGGGCTCTGCATCGGTTCAGGTTGACCAACTGCGGCTTTCCGGGTTGAACATCCAGCAACTGATCCAGCAAGCGGTCGTGCGCAATAACAACAGCGTTCAAGCCCCTGATGACTATAGCCGTTATACCGATATCCAACAGATGGGTGGTGAGGCAACGCTTAACGCGGGCAAACTGAATTTGCAATCGTTGTCCGGGCAGTCAGCAGCACTGACGTTAGAGGGTGATGGTCAGTTCGATTTACCGGCCCAGCGCTGTGACATCAATATGAATGTGCGGGTGAAGCAGGGATGGAAAGGGGATGACCAGTGGGTGCAGGTATTGCAGGATACCGCTATTCCATTCCGGTTGTACGGTGAATTCGGTAATTTGAACTACCAGTTGCAGGTCGACCAGGTACTGCGTAAACGGCTACAGGATGAGATGAAAAAACGCCTGAGTGATTGGGCGGAGAAAAATCAACCTGCCGCTAAGGCCCCTGCCACAAACCCGTAATGTGCCTGCGGCAGGTTCGGTGAAATATCATTTTCGGAAAATACGTGTTTTCAGCGAAATGGTATCTTCAACAAAATAGTATGTGATGAAACAAGAAAGGCGACTCAGGTCGCCTTTCTTGTTGTCATTACCCCCGTTGCTATGACATACCGACTGAGCCGTCGCGTGAGTTACACTTCATAATCCGGCTGTGGGTCAGTTTCGGGGATAATCAGCACCTTCATGATGCGATGACTTTCTACCGCCAGTACCCGGAACAAGGTATTGTCGATATGTACTTCATCCCCTTCCTGGGGAATCTTCTGTGCATACTCCATCAACAGACCTGCCAGCGTGTGGTATTCCCGTTTTTCATTCAGTTGTAGTGGGATGTACATCTGTAGGTCTTCGACCGGCAGGTAGCCGTTGGCGATGAGCGTACCATCGTCGTTTTCTTGAATATCGTGGCGGGCGTCCAGCTCTTCCCCCTCCAGCGGCAGATTACCGGCAATGGTTTCCATGACGTCGCTCAGGGTGACAACACCTTCAATAGACCCAAATTCATCAGCGACAAAGGCGAAATGTGTGTGTGCCTCACGGAATTGTTCCAGCGCCGACAGCAACGATAGTTGTTCCGGAAATACCAGTGGCTGGCGGATCAGCGCCCGCAGATCCAATGCCTGGCCGTTTAGTTGCTGGCGTAGCAGGTCTATCACGTGCACCACACCTAACGGCTCACTGGACACATGGCTGTCGAACATCACCAGCCGCGTGTGTTGGTTTTTCTCCATCAACGTCGGGATATCGGCGGGATCGCTGTTGATATCCACCTGCTCGATATCATGGCGGATGGTCATGATACTGCTGACAGAACGTTGCGACATGCCGAGTACGCGCTCGATCATGCGCTGTTCCTGCTGGTTAAACACCGGCTGGCTGGCATTGCTGGTGTTATCCGCTACTCGCTCGGTGGTGGGTTTGTCACGCTCCGCCTCGTCATGTTCGCCGCGCAGTAATCGCAGTACCGCCTCAGCGGTGCGTTGGCGCAATGGGGTCGATGAAGAGAGAAAACGCCGACGGTTGAACTGTGCCAGCTGGTTGAGCATTTCGATCATCACTGAGAAACCAATGGCAGCGTAAAGGTAACCTTTTGGAATCAGGTAACCAAACGCGTCCGCCACCAGGCTGAAGCCTATCATCAGCAGAAAGCTCAGGCACAGAATCACGATGGTGGGGTGTGCATTGACGAAACGAGTCAGGGGTTTGCTGGCCAGCAACATCAGCCCGATGGCGATGGTCACTGCTGCCATCATTATAAGCAGGTGATCTGTCATCCCAACGGCGGTAATCACCGAATCCAGTGAGAATACGGCGTCCAGCACCACTATCTGAGCGACCACCGGCCAGAAGCGCGCCCCTTTACGTTGGGTTTGCTGCGCCTGATCTTTGCCTTCCAGCCGCTCGTTCAGCTCCATCGTAGCTTTGAACAGCAGAAAGAGGCCGCCAACCAGCATAATCAGGTCGCGCGCACTAAACGGATGCCCATGAACGCTAAACAATGGGTGAGTCAGCGAGACCAGCCAGGAGATGGAGGACAGCAGCACGAACCGCATCAACAAAGCCAGCAATAATCCGACAACTCGCGCCCGATCGCGTGATTTTTCCGGCAATTTCTCCGCCAGGATGGCGATGAAAACCAGATTGTCGATACCCAGGACCAGTTCCAGCACCACCAGGGTAGCCAGACCGGCCCACATTGTCGGATCAACGATCCATTCCATAGGCTGAGTTCACCTTTTCCTTTTCAAATTACATGCGCATAGCGTATCAGGCGTTGCGTCGCTCAACCATAACGCGACCGATCTCGATTGATAGATATCAAATTGCCGGGCAACGCTATCCCACTTCCTCCCCTGTGAGGGTGATCACAATACTTTCAGCAAGATGGAATGGATTGCAATGCATTTTGAGAAACAGAAAAAATAGTGATCAGGTCAAAAAATAATCTATTCATTAAGGGGATGCATTATATGCCGAATGCACTAAAACATCGGAAAAATAGCACAATCGGTGGTCTCATCAGGTGTTCGCTAATGTGTTAACGGTATTATTATATGAAAATGAAATATTTATTAAGATGTCTCCTATATATTTATAACTTTGTTTTTAAAGGATAAAAATATCTTCTGTCATAAGAGAAATTGCATGGAATGTTAGTATTTTTCCGAAAAAAAACATCAGGGAGATATTTGTCTTGTTATAAACAAATATTTTTTACTACTCTCCGGTGTGGCGATATTGACACAACTTTAAAAATATTTAATCCAAAACTTTAGTGTCATTAATGTTTTTGCAAGCCATTTTTACGAGTCAGTTAATGACGAGTCACAGCAATAGCTGGGCGAGTCTGGAACAACATCGAGACAGCGAGTTGGTAGCTACAAGCCAAGGGCGGTAGCGTACCTGAACCGCTCTCCCACAAGCGTACGCTGGTGTTTCAGAACATGCCCTCCATGACGTTGAAACCGTTCAGCTACCGGATTGCCGGTTAGTGATGAGCGAAACGGCGACAAGGTCGATGGGTCCACCGTGAATCCTGACGTGTGGGCTGCCTGTTACTCACTTGACTGAAAGGCGATGGCGTAAGCATGTTTACCCTGACACGAAAACCTATACCGCTGGCACAACCAGCGACATTTCCCCTGACCGGCGCACTATTCGCGTCCGCGTCGCCTTGTTCTGCCCACAGCGATGTAACCGCGCGGCCTGATGAAACGGCTTGTTTTCAGTTGATTCGTTTTCAATCGGCTCGTTTTCAGTCGACTGGCTCGCAGCCGATGTGTGTCCAGCCGGCTGTTGCCCGCGCGCTCCCTCACTTTTCAAATACGATTTTCAAACACAATGCTCGGATAACAACGCCGCGTTATGCCGCCGTTTTATCCACCGGGTTTCCCACGCCGGGAGTCCTTCGGGTTGCCGTGCCCGACATTCAGCGGCTTATCCGCTGACATCACCGTTTTGCTTTCTTTTTGAGCACGTTGCGATAGCGGCGGCGGCTCTGGCTATAAGAATTTGACGTTGGAACAGGAGCGAAAATACATCTCATCAATTCATTACCGATCAACGCATGAGCGAAAGGCGTCTGGTTGCCCGAAGCGGGATCGGTCAAGCAATGCTGCTCTTTTGTTTCTCACTTTACTAAAAAGCGATGGCATAAAGGATGTTAAAACCAACACTGAAAGTTATACCGCTGATGTTGTCGGCGACATTCCTGGCGGGTTGTACGCTGGTGCCAGGTACGCACCTTTCTACCAGTGGAAAAGAGGTCATAGAACAGCCGGATGATGATTTCAATATCAATAAGCTGGTCAACATTTACCCTATCACCCCATTGCTGATAGACAAAATGCGCCTGCGACCGGCGATTGCCCAGAATAACCCGTCGCTCGAGGCGGAACTGAAACGCTACGAATACCGCATCGGTATCGGTGATGTACTGATGGTGACTGTGTGGGATCACCCGGAATTGACCACGCCGGCAGGGACTTACCGCACGGCTGCCGACACCGGTAACTGGGTTCATGCCGACGGCACCATTTTTTATCCCTATATCGGCAAGATGCGTGTCGTGGATAAAACCCTGACCGAAGTGCGCGATGAAATCATGCGCCGTCTGGCGCAATACATCGAGTCACCTCAGGTAGAGGTCAGCGTCGCCGCATTCCGCTCACAAAAAGCCTATGTGACAGGGGAAGTGGAACACTCGGGGCAACAACCTATTACCAACGTACCGCTGACGATTCTGGATGCCATCAACAATGCCGGTGGGTTGAGCGAGTTCGCTGACTGGCGCAACCTGGTGCTGACGCATAACGGCAAGGATGAACGGATTTCCCTACAGGCGCTGATGCAAAACGGGGATTTGTCTCAGAATCGCCTGTTGTACCCCGGCGACATTCTGTTTGTACCCCGTAACGATGACCTGAAAGTCTTCGTGATGGGGGAAGTGAATAAACAATCGACCCTGAAGATGGATCGCAGCGGCATGACGCTGACCGAAGCGCTGGGTAGCGCAGAAGGGATAAACCAACTGGTGGCCGATGCGACCGGCATATTTGTTATCCGTCCGCTACGCGGTACGCAAGGGCCAAAACTGGCCAACATTTATCAGCTCAACACCAAAGACGCCACCGCACTGGTGATGGGATCCGAATTCCCGTTGCAACCCTATGACGTGGTGTATGTCACCTCAGCGCCGGTCGCACGCTGGAACCGCCTGATTTCGCAACTGGTACCAACTATCAGTGGGTTTAATGACCTGAGCGAAGGCAGTCTGCGCGTTCGTACCTGGCCGTAATTACCGAGGGAGGTGTTGATGTTTAACCGCATTTTGGTCATTTGCGAGGGCAATATCTGCCGTTCACCAACCGGCGAGCGTTTACTCAAACAGGCTTTGCCGGAGAAAACCGTGGCCTCCGCTGGCTGGCGGGCGATGGAAGGGAAACCGGCCGATGAAACGGCCAGTCTGGTCGCCGCTGAGCACGGTGTATCGCTAGGTGGACATGTCGCACGTCAGTTGACCTCGTCGCTGTGTCGGCATTACGACCTGATTCTGGTGATGGAAAAGGCGCACGTTGATGCCGTGTGCCGTTTCGCCCCAGAGGTCAGAGGGAAAACGTTGTTGTTCGGGCACTGGTTTAACCAGCAGGAGATCACCGACCCGTACCGCAAGAGCCGGGAAGCCTTTGAGTTTGTGTATACCCAACTTGAACAATCTGCCCGTAAGTGGGCGCAGGCGCTGAGCCGTTAACCAGTCAGGGATTACGATGTCAGAGAGAATTGCCGTGAAAACAGCTGAAGCGGACAAGGCGGATGAAATTGACCTAGGGCGTTTACTGGGCACTGTGCTGGATCACCGCTGGCTCATTATCAGTATCACCACCATCTTTACCATGCTGGGTATTTTGTATGCGCTGTTGGCAACCCCGGTGTATCAGGCGGATGCGATGGTACAGGTCGAACAGAACGTCAGCGATTCGCTCATGAGCGATATTTCCAAAGTGTTGCCGGATACCAAACCGCAGTCTGCGCCGGAAGTCGAATTGCTCCGCTCCCGGATGGTGGTAGGGAAAACCGTACAGGATTTGGGGTTGGATACCGACGTGGAGCAGCAGTACTTCCCGCTGTTTGGCAAAGGTCTCGCCCGCCTGAAAGATGAAGAACCGGCTCGCGTGGTGGTGTCCCGCTTGTCGGTACCGGACAGCTGGCTGGATGAAAAAATGACGCTGGCTATCGGGGAGAACGGCACTTATCGCTTTAGCGCCGGTAAGGAGGCGGATTTTACCGGCCACATCGGCCAAGTCGCCTCTCAGCATGGCTTTAGTCTGCTGGTGAGTAGTACCGACGCACCACCGGGAACCGTGTTTACCGTCAGGAAAAAAAATACGCTAACGGCTATCAATGACATTCTGGCGGAATTGTCGGTGGCGGATAAGGGGAAGGATACCGGCGTATTGCAGTTAACGCTGGAAGGCAGCGACCCTGCACTGGTGAAGAAGACGCTGACCAGTATCAGTGATAACTATCTGCAACAGAATGTGGACCGCAAGTCAGAAGAGGCGGCCAGAAGCCTGGCATTTTTGAAGGAACAATTGCCACTGGTGCGGGCATCGCTGGAAACAGCAGAAGACAAACTCAATAAGTACCGTCAGCAGAAGGATTCGGTGGATTTGTCGCTGGAAGCCAAGTCAGTGCTGGATACCATCGTAGATGTTGAGTCTCAGCTCAATCAGTTGACGTTCCGCGAAGCGGAAATTTCTAAATTGTATACCCGTGAGCATCCGGCTTATCGGGCGTTACTGGAAAAACGCGTCACGCTGGAAAAGGAGCGGGACAGCCTGAATCGGCGCGTTAGCAGCATGCCGAAAACTCAGCAGGAAATTGTCCGTCTGACGCGGGATGTGAATGTCGGGCAGGAAGTGTATGTCCAGCTGATGAATAAGCAACAGGAACTGAGCATCAATAAAGCCAGCACCGTCGGTAACGTGCGCATTATCGACCCCGCGGTGGTGCAGTTAAAACCGGTGAAACCCAAGAAAACGCTGGTAATTGTGCTGGCCGCAATGCTGGGTGGTGTGGCGGCTATCGGGTTCGTCTTGCTGAAAACGTTGCTGCATCGCGGGATTGAAAGCCCGGAGCAACTCGAAGAGCTTGGCATCAATGTGTACGCCAGTGTGCCACTGTCGGAGTGGCAACAGAAGAAAGATCGGGAATTCGTCGGCAAGAACCGCAAACGCAATGCCCGCTCTGATTCGCTGTTAGCCGTGGGCAATCCGGCCGATCTGGCGATCGAAGCGATTCGTAGTCTGCGCACCAGCCTGCACTTCGCCATGATGGAGGCGAAAAACAATGTGCTGATGATTTCAGGTGCCAGCCCGGGGATCGGTAAATCCTTTATCAGTGCCAATCTGGGGGCGGTGATCGCTCAGGCGGGCCAGCGAGTATTGATCGTCGATTGTGACATGCGCAAAGGGTATGCCCACCACTTGTTGGGGGCGACGCCTGAACGTGGATTGTCGGATATCTTGTCCGGGCAGATCGAGGCGCAACAAGCACTGCGTACCACGGTGGTGGAGAACCTGTTTTTTATTCCGCGCGGTCAGATCCCGCCGAATCCTTCAGAACTGTTGATGCACAGTCACTTTACCGACTTCATCAACTGGGCGACCCGGCAATTCGACATCGTGCTGTTAGATACACCGCCCATTCTGGCGGTGACCGATGCAGCAATTATCAGCCGACAGGCGGGGACCTCGCTGCTGGTGGCGCGTTT
This sequence comes from Dickeya oryzae, assembly GCF_020406815.2. Taxonomy (NCBI): domain Bacteria; kingdom Pseudomonadati; phylum Pseudomonadota; class Gammaproteobacteria; order Enterobacterales; family Pectobacteriaceae; genus Dickeya; species Dickeya oryzae. The sequence goes on along the minus strand of NZ_CP162670.1, from coordinate 3,238,417 downwards.
TGAAACGAATACGCCAAAAGAAGTGGAAATCAGCATCCGGCGTTTTGAGCAGAATGGGGCACCGATTAAGGGGGTTATCCTGAATGCGGTTATCCGCCGGGCATTAAGTTATTACAGCTATGGTTATGATTCTTATCAGTATTCTTACGGTTCAGATAAAAAGTAGTCAGGCGTATGTCCTGATGGCACACCGAAAGCGCCGGGAGCACTAAAAAAAGAGAGAGAAGTAGCAGGGATGTGGAGCTGGCTGTGGTTCCCCTGACGCTATGTCAGGGATAAAGGGGAACGAGGGCGGCCATCAGGAATTAGGGCGGGTATAAACGATTAGAATAAGGACAGCCAATATGAAAATAATGATTATCAATACCTTATATCATCCTTATAAAGTGGGCGGCGCGGAGGTTTCCGTTAAGTTGCTGGCTGAAGCGCTGGTGCAACGCGGCCATCAGGTTCGGGTGTTATGCCTGACGCCTGACTCACAGCGCAGTGAGCAGAAAGTCAATGACGTAGAGGTGTGCTATCTGCCTTTGGCAAATCATTACTGGCCGTTCGACGGGCAACAGCGCTCTTTCGTTCAGAAGATACGCTGGCACCTGAAAGACTACTATAACCGCGATATGCGCGGGGCGGTCATGCGTGAAATTCAGGCGTTTTTGCCCGATATCGTTCACACCAACAATATTGCTGGGTTTTCGGTGTCGGCCTGGTCGGCGGCGAGAGCCTGCGGGGTGAAAATTCTACACACCAGTCGGGATTATTACTTGTTTCACCATAATGCCACCCTGTTTTCTGAAGGGCATAACCAGGATCCTGATGCGCCAGCTATCCGCCTGATGTCAGTCATGAAAAAACGATTGAGTCGTCAGGTCGATGGTTATGTCGGCATCAGCCAGTTTATTAGCGAGATGCATCGTCAGGCCGGTTTTTTCCCTCATGCTCACCATGCCTTTATTTATAACACGGTACCGGCAGTCAAGGGCGGTGGCGAAAATCAGGAGTGTACCGGGCAAACGGACGTCAGGCGAATCGGTTTTATCGGCAAACTGTCGGCGGAGAAAGGATTTGATGATTTTTGCGCGCTGGCCCGGCATTACCGTCATCGACCCGGCTATGCCTTTTACGCCGCAGGCCGCATCACTCAGGATAATCCACTGGTGGAAGAGGCCCGTCAGTGTGGGGTGACATTGTTGGGTTTTGTCAATCTGGAAGACTTTATGCAACAGGTCGATGTGGTGGTGTTACCGGTGAAATGGCACGAACCGTTTGGTCGCGTGGTAGTAGAAAGCATATTCCATGGAAAGGTAGTCCTGACCAACCGGATGGGGGCTGTGGGTGAACTGGCTGCTATGCTGCCGAACATCTATTTTATGGAAGAGACCCAGATGGACGATGTGGTGAAGCATGTTGAGCCGCTTTGTCCTGACATGCTGGCCCATTTCACACCCAGCCGGGTTGCACAGGAATATGAACAGGCGTACCGCAACGTACTGGGGGCCTGAGATAACCGCTTAATACAACGCAATCCAACGTATCCGTGTGTTTCACGTGAGCTGAATCAATCAGCCGTATATTGATAGACAAAGGCAGTTTCGCTTTTGCCTATGAAATGATGAATAAAGAAAACGCATAACGTTGCACTGGCGGTCATGGTGCTGCAATCAAGAATGTGGTCTTTAGCGCATTGCTTTATTTGCTCTGGGTTAGTTTGGCTATCAATTTGATTCTTAACACCATTTATGTAACACGGAGAAGACGGCTATCGTCTGTGCCGACTCCGTATTTGCCAGGGACAACGCACCATGCGAATTCTGATTATTAATACGTTATATCACCCTTATAAGGTAGGGGGAGCCGAAGTTTCCGTGCAGTTAATGGCGGAAGCGTTGGTTCAACGGCATCACCAGGTACAAGTGCTGTGTCTGACGCCGGAAAAGCAGCGCAGTGAAACGGTAATTAATGGTGTTGCTGTGTGTTATGTGCCGTTAGCTAACGATTACTGGCCGTTTGATGGTGAAAAAAGGTCTTTCTGTCAGAAAATACGCTGGCATCTGAAAGATCACTACAACAGTGCGATGCGAGTCACCGTGATGGAGGTCATTCGGGATTTTGCGCCGGATCTGGTTCACACCAACAATATTGCCGGATTTTCGGTGTCGGCCTGGTCGGCGGCGAAAGCCTGTGGGGTAAAAATTCTGCACACCAGTCGGGATTATTATCTGTTTCATCCTAACGCAACGTTGTTTAGTCGGGGGCGAAATCAGGATCCATACGCTGCCAGTATTCGTCTGCTGTCCTGGCTGAAAAGACGCTATAGCCGACTGGTGGATGGGTATGTCGGCATTAGCCAGTTTATTTTTGAACGCCACCATCGGGCAGGATTTTTCCCCGGCGTACCGCAGTCGTTCATTTATGACATTGTGTTGCCTGCGGTTGAGGATGTTGAATCAAACACGGTAGTAGTTGCAGACAACAGAAAACGCTGGCGTATCGGTTTTATCGGTAAGCTGGCGCAGGATAAGGGATTTGACGAATTTTGCCTGCTGGCCCGCCATTACCGTCATTATCCGGAGTATGCCTTTTGTGCTGCTGGGCATATCAATCCCGGTAATCCGTTGGTGGCGGAAGCTCGCGATAGCGGGGTGACGTTACTGGGCTTTGTGAGCCTGGAAGCGTTTATGCAACAGGTGGATATTGTGGTATTGCCGGTAAAATGGCATGAACCCTTCGGCCGGGTAGTGGTAGAGAGTGTGTTTTATGGAAAGATTGTACTGACTAACCGTATGGGGGCGGTCAGTGAATTATCGACCCTATTACCGAATATTTATTTCATGGAAGAGAGCTCTCTCGAGTCAGTAATTAATAAACATGTCGAACCGATCCGTTCGGAAATATTGCATGCCTTCACGCCAGAGAAAATTGCCGGTGAATTTGAATGCGCTTATATGAAAATACTGATGCCTGAATGTCATCAGCATTATTTATCACCCGCAAAAGGTGAAAAATAAAACACATCAATGTATTAACTTGAATAACGTATTAACTTGTTCAATGTGTTAACTCGAGCAATGTATTAACTCACTTGTCTTTGGGTAGGGAACCCAGCAAAAATATTCTATCTTATCTAAACGGTTTCACTATTTCCGTGTAACCGGAAGGGGATGTCATTCATGTATGTGAATACACGTAATTTACTGGGGCACACTACCGGCGTGCAACGTTATACCAGAAAGATTATTGATTATATTTCCAATGAGGGTGTCAGGGTGGCGTCAATACAGCCTGACAGGGTTATTTATGGTATGAAAGGACATTTGTGGGAGCAATTTTCTCTGCCAATGAATATCTCTTCACGAGAGATATTATGGTCTCCTTGTAATACCGGGCCTTTATTGATTAAAAATCAGATTGTCACTATCCACGATACCGTGCCTTTTGATCACCCGGAGTGGCTGAATAGAAAATTTGTGGCCTGGTATCAATTCATGCAGCCGCGCCTGGCGAAAAAAGTAGAACACATCATCACTATCTCTGAATTTTCCCGAGAACGCATCATCCACCATTTACGCGTACCGGCGAGTAAGGTGTCGGTGATTTATAACGGCGTGGATGTGCTACAGCCAGAGGCTGACGGTAGTGAAACGGGAAAAAGTCTGCCGGTGGTGGATGGTGATTACTTGCTGTCGGTGGGGTCACTGGAACCACGGAAAAATATTCCCCGATTAATCAAGGCATTTCTACGATTCAGGCAGGAAAGCCACACGGATATGCGTCTGGTAATTGTGGGTAAGAAAGGCGTCTCACGGGTTTTTGAGGATGACGGGACGCAAGCGTTGGCCGACAACCCGGCGGTGGTATTTACCGGCCATGTCAGTGATGAAGCACTGGTGAGTTTGTATCAGCACGCGCGCGGTTTTTGCTATCCCTCGATGTACGAAGGTTTTGGTTTACCACCGCTTGAAGCCATGTGCTATGGCCTGCCGGTATTAACCAGTAACACCACATCAATGAAAGAGTTGTGTGAAAAACGGGCGATCCTGGTCGATCCATTGTCGGTGGAATCTATCGCCGAAGGTATTCACCAGTTGGTGACCGGTCAAGGGCCAACGGGGATGCGGGAAAAGGGTGAGTCGTTCGCGCGATCGCTGACCTGGAAGCGGTGTGCATCTGAAACGTTGCGCGTATTGGGGCATTGAGACCCAGTGCGGTGTAACCAAACCAATAGCGTTTTCGCTATTCCTGTGTGCCATTCAGATGTGCAAGAGAATCGATATGAAAGTCAACTTTGTCGTTCCGGTATATAACGGCGGCAGTATCTGGGAGCAGTGTGCGGCGGCGCTGCATGCCTGTCTGGTCGCTGAAAAATTGTCACCTCAGCAGGTGCTGGTCATTGATTCGTCATCACGGGACAACTCGCTTGATGTCGCTGCCCACTATGGTTTTCGTTGTCACTCGATTACCTCCGCCGAATTTAATCACGGTGGCACACGTAACCTCGGTGTGGAAATGAGTGGCGGTGATGTGGTGGTGTTCCTGACCCAGGATGCGATTCCCCAGCCTTATTTTATTCGTGAGATTGTGTCGGCATTCACTGATGAGCGGGTTGCCGTGGCGTATGGACGTCAGCTGCCACATGACGATGCCAACCCGCTAGCCCGCCATGCGCGCGGTTTTAACTACCGTTCTCGCAGTCAGATTATGGGGATGATGAATAAGGCGCAGCATGGCATCAAGACGGTGTTCAGTTCGAACTCGTTTGCCGCCTACCGGGTGAAGGTATTCCATGAATTAGGGGGATTTCCGTCTAACACGATTCTCAGTGAGGATATGTATCTGGCAGCGCAGGCGGTACTGGCGGGATATCGGGTAGCGTATGTTGCACAAGCGGCGGTTAAGCACTCGCATAATTATACACCGATAGAGGAATTTAAACGTTATTTCGATATTGGTGTTTTCCACTGTGACGAAAAATGGATTAGGGAGGCGTTTGGCGGTGCTGGCGGCGAAGGGATGCGGTTTATTTTTTCCGAGCTCCGTTATCTGATGAAAAAAAATCATTATCTGTGGATCCCTTGTGCCTGTGTGCACAATGCCCTGAAAATTGTGGGATATAAGTTAGGGCAGCATTATCAAAAAATACCTCATGGCTTAATCAGCAAACTGAGTATGCATAAAAGATTCTGGCAATAACTTCTACTTCTACAGGTGAACGACTATGGTCAGGAAAAAAGAAAATGTGGTTTATGCTATTCCTTCTCTGGTGTCGGTATTACAGCGTTTTTCTGATATGGCTGTAATCTTTATCAGTGTTGTGTTGGCATGTCTGGTAACCAAAAAAGAAATATCAACAGCGTCGTATTTGATTGCGTTGATAAGCTTCTCCGTTTTTCAACTGTTGGCGGGCTTTACCCATTTTTATCGCTCATGGCGAGGGGTAGCATTGTATGCCGAGATCCGCACGCTGATTATTAATTGGGGGCTTAGCATTACATTTGGTGCCGGTATTCTATCCTTAGTGCCTAATCAATATATTGGTTACCATTTTCATGCGGTCTGGTTTTTATTTACCGTGGCGGGATTTGTGATATCACGCACCCTGATTCGGGTCGTGATACAATATTTGCGAAAATTGGGTTACAACAAGGTCAATGTGGCGTTTATCGGCGCACAACCGGCTGGGGTATATCTGGCGGAGAGTATTAAACAGGCACCCTGGCTGGGACTGAACATCATCGGCTATTTTTCTGAAAGCAGCCAGTTTCAGTACAGTTATGAGCGCAATGGCATCCGCTGTCTGGGGGATGTGGAAGAACTGGTCAGGCGGGCGCGTAAAGGGGATCTGGATAAGATCTATATCGCGTTCTCGTTACAGGAAGCGGACCTGATCAACCACCTGATGTCAGTGCTGACGGATACCACCTGCACGGTGATGCTGGTACCAGATATTCTGGCGTTCAACGTACTGCAGTCCCGTAGTGACATCATCAACGGCATTCCGGTGGTGTCACTGTATGACTCGCCGATGAGCGGTGTGAACCGGTTGCTCAAGCGGTTGGAGGACATCGTGGTCGCGTCGATGATTATTGTGCTTATTTCCCCGCTGTTATTGGGTATTGCGTTGTTGGTCAAGTTGACCTCCAAAGGGCCGGTGATATTCCGGCAGACGCGTTACGGCATGGACGGCAAAGCGATAGAAGTGTGGAAATTTCGCAGTATGACGGTGATGGAAAACGGCGACACGGTTATTCAGGCTTGTAAGGGAGATAAGCGCATTACACCGGTAGGTGCCTTTTTGCGTCGCACATCGCTGGATGAGCTGCCGCAGTTTATCAACGTGATTCGTGGCGAAATGTCGATTGTCGGGCCGCGACCTCATGCGGTGGCGCACAATGAACAGTATCGCAAGCTTATCAAGGGTTATATGCTGCGGCACAAAATGAAGCCAGGTATCACCGGTTGGGCGCAAATTAACGGCTGGCGTGGTGAAACCGACACGTTGGAGAAGATGGAAAAACGGGTGGAATGCGATCTGTTTTATATCGAAAACTGGAGTGTCTGGCTGGATATCAAGATTATCTTTCTGACAATTTTCAAAGGATTTGTGGGTAAATCCGCGTATTAACTCATTTCTGAAAGGTCACTATTCATGAATATTCTGGTAACGGGTGGGGCTGGGTTTATTGGTTCAGCCGTGGTGCGTCACATCATTCAGCATACGCAGGATCGGGTCATAGTGGTCGATTGCCTGACCTATGCCGGTAATCTGGCATCGTTGAAAGAGGTGGCGGCCGATCCCCGTTTTTTGTTTGAGAAAGTCAACATCTGTGACCGGGTTGCGCTGGATCGGGTGTTTACGACCTTTCAGCCGGATGCGGTGATGCATCTGGCGGCGGAGAGTCATGTCGATCGTTCTATCGATGGGCCTTCCGCCTTTATTGAAACCAATATTACTGGGACCTATACGTTGTTGGAAGCCGCGAGGCAGTACTGGTCGGCGTTACCGCAAGCGCGCAAGGCCGCGTTTCGTTTCCATCACATTTCGACCGATGAGGTGTATGGCGATTTGCATGGTACTGATGATCTGTTTACAGAAACCACGCCGTATGCACCGAGTAGTCCGTATTCCGCCTCCAAAGCCGCCAGCGATCATCTGGTGCGTGCCTGGCTAAGAACCTACGGTTTACCAACGCTGGTGACCAATTGTTCCAATAACTATGGGCCGTATCATTTCCCGGAAAAACTTATCCCGCTGATGATCCTCAATGCGCTGGAAGGTAAACCGCTGCCGGTTTACGGCGAAGGCAACCAGATTCGGGATTGGTTGTTCGTCGAAGATCACGCGCGGGCGCTCTATACCGTCGTTACTACCGGAGAGGTAGGGGAGACGTACAACATTGGCGGTCATAACGAGCGGAAAAATATTGAGGTAGTGCAAACCATCTGTGCGTTGCTGGATGAGCTGAGACCGGAGAAGCCGGCTGGTATCCGTCATTACGCTGAGCTTATCACCCATGTGACCGACAGGCCGGGACACGATTTGCGTTACGCGATCGATGCTTCGAAGATCTACCGGGAATTGGGTTGGAAACCAAAGGAAACCTTTGAGTCCGGTATCCGTAAGACAGTGGAGTGGTATCTGGCGAACGAAACCTGGTGGCGCGGCGTTAAGGATGGCTCCTATACCGGTGAACGTTTAGGTTTACCCCTTTAATCGTATTCTAGTTAAGGAAAGTTCAATGAAAGGCATTGTACTGGCAGGCGGTTCCGGCACTCGACTCTATCCGATTACCCGTGGGGTATCGAAGCAACTGTTGCCCATCTACGATAAGCCGATGATTTATTATCCGATTTCGGTACTGATGTTGGCCGGCATTCGGGATATCCTGATCATTTCCACGCCAGAGGACCTGCCCGCGTATCGTCGGTTACTGGGTAATGGTAGCCGGTTCGGGTTGAATCTCTGCTATGCCGAGCAACCGTCACCGGACGGTTTGGCACAGGCGTTTCTGATTGGCGAAACCTTTATCGACGGTGATACCTGCGCATTGGTACTGGGTGACAATATTTTCTTTGGGCAGAGCTTTGGTAAGAAACTGGAGAGCGTCGCTGCCCGTACTGACGGGGCGACGGTGTTCGGTTACCAGGTGATGGACCCAGAACGTTTTGGTGTAGTGGAGTTTGACGATAATAAACAGGCCATTTCGCTGGAAGAAAAACCCAGCAAGCCAAAGTCTAACTGGGCGGTAACCGGGCTCTATTTCTATGACCATCAGGTGGTGGAAATGGCTAAGCAGGTTAAACCCTCTGCACGTGGCGAACTGGAAATCACCACACTTAATGAGATGTACCTGCAACAGGGCAAGCTGAATGTGGAAGTACTGGGGCGTGGTTTTGCCTGGCTGGATACCGGTACCCATGACAGCCTGCTGGAGGCCTCCCAGTTCATCAGTACTATCGAGAAACGTCAGGGTTTTAAGGTCGCCTGTCTTGAGGAAATTGCGTTTCGCAAAGGCTGGCTGACCCGTGAACAGGTGGCGGATGAAGCCCGTTATCTCGCTAAAACCCATTATGGCCAGTATCTGGCCCAGTTGTTGACAGGGATATGATATGCAAGTTCATGATACCGCTATACAGGGCGTCAAAATTATCCAACCCAAGGTGTTTGGTGATGCCAGAGGCTTTTTTCTGGAAACGTTTGAGAAAAAACGCTATCAGGAGATGTTGGATATCGACCTGGATTTTGTACAGGATAATCATTCCCGTTCGGCCAGAGGCGTATTGCGCGGATTGCATTTTCAGACGGTAAACCCACAGGGAAAACTGGTACGCGTAGTGCGTGGTGCTGTGTTTGATGTTGTAGTGGATATCCGGCCCGATTCCCCCACCTTTGGCCGCTGGGATGGCGTTACGCTGTCAGAGGAAAATAAAACCCAGTTCTGGATCCCCCCCGGTTTGGCACACGGTTTTGTGGTGCTGTCTGAACTGGCAGATTTTGAATACAAGTGCACCGACTATTACAACCCGGCACATGAAGGCTGTTTGTTATGGAATGACCCAGATATCGGCATCGACTGGCCGATAGCGTCGCCTTTGTTATCAGAGAAAGATAAAAAAGGTAAAACATTTAAGGAGCTATGGGGATGAAAGTGTTGTTAACCGGTGCTAACGGTCAACTGGGACGCTGCTTTCAGGATCGGTTGCCGCAAGGATGGTCGGTACTGGCGACGGATGCCGATTCGCTGGATATCACTGACGAGGCGCAGGTGCAGGCGACAGTAAAGTCGTGGCAGCCGGATGTTATCGTCAACGCTGCCGCCTATACTGCGGTTGATAAAGCGGAGTCGGAACCGGAACTAGCTACGCGTATCAATGTGGCTGGGCCGGAATATCTGGCGCGCGCGGCTCGTCAGCAGGGGGCCCGTTTTATCCATGTCTCTACCGATTATGTGTTCGACGGAACCGCTACCCGACCGTATATCGAGACGGATATCACTCACCCGCTGGGTGTCTATGGTCAGACAAAACTCGACGGTGAGCGGGTTGTGCTGAAAGTGAACCCGGCCGCGCAGATTGTACGCACGGCCTGGGTATTCAGCGAATACGGCAACAATTTTGTTAAAACGATGCTGCGCTTGGGCCGGGAGCGCGAGAGCCTGGGGGTGGTGGCGGATCAGCGAGGCTGCCCAACCTATGCCGGTGATATTGCTGATGCCATTATAAGTTTGTTACAGCAGCAGGCCGATGGTGGGCTGTACCATTTCTGTGGTGATGAAGAAGTATCATGGCATGAGTTTGCCAGCACTATCTTTACCCTGGCTAATGAGCAGCAAGTGTTGGCCCGTATACCGGTGGTCAACGCGATTACCACCGAGCAGTATCCGACGCCAGCGGCGCGACCGGCGTATTCCACACTGGATTGCGCCAAGATAGCCCGTCTTGGCATACCACCGTCCGCTTGGCGGGCGGCATTAAACACTATCATTCCTAAATTACGCTGATAATCATCAGGCGCGGTAAATCCTGTGATGGATTTACCGCACATCGTTCTCGTATTTCTTCTTTATCTTCGGTAGCAGAGATGACAGGTCACGATCGGATCAGTATCGCGTTGGCCACCTATAACGGTGGGCGCTATATCAAACAGCAATTGGATTCTATCCAGCATCAGACGCATCAGAACATCATGATCCATGTGTGTGATGACGGTTCCCGTGATAACACACTGGATGTGGTGCGCAGTCATGCGCTTTATCAGCAAGGTAAAATCCGCCTTTATCCCGGAGAGGGAGGCCTTGGCGCGATGAAAAACTTCCGCCGCGCGGTTGCCTGCTGTGAAGATGGCTATATTGCTTTGTGCGACCAGGATGATTATTGGGTACCGGAAAAACTGGCGTTGTTGTTAACCGAGGTCCAATCCCATGAACAGGGCGGAAGTATGCCGGTACTGGCATTTTCCGACCTGGCAATTGTGGATACGGTATTGGAGCCGTTGTATCCCTCTTTCTACCGTGCTTCGATTAAATCGTCAGCGGCCAGCCAGCCGGAGGATTTTGTCGTCAGCAACCATATTCCGGGTTGCGCGATGTTGTTTAACCGCGCATTGAAACGGTTGATAGAACCGATGCCAGACGAGATCCGCATGCACGACTGGTGGATTGCGATGATAGCCGCCCATAGCGGCAAGATAACCTACGTGGATAGGCCGCTGATTAAATACCGTCAGCATGGTAACAATACCGTTGGTGCGCCTGGTATTTTGCGAAAACGTCTGTTACCGGACAGCCTGCTGTGCCTGAGAAGTTATCCCACCACTCGCAAGCACAGCCATATGATGCTGAGCGCGCTGAAGCACTTTTGTCAGCAGCATCAGTCTGACCATCCCGATTTTCTACGCGTGATCCGCGGAGAAGCCGGGGTGCGGCACAAGCTGTCATTGATGCGGCGGGCACGTAACGGCGAGCGGAAGCTGCTGAGTTGTGCAATCTGGTGGATGGTATGAGTGATAAAAAGGCAATAAAGCGCGAGGTTATCTCTCTCTACGTTATCCAGATTTCCAACATGCTGCTGCCGCTGGTGACGTTTCCTTACCTGGCCAGAGTGTTGGGTGCGGAGTTTTTCGGCAAGCTCAGTTACGCCCAGTCCATCAGCTTTATCGCGCTGTTTATTGTCGATTTTGGGTTTAACTTCTCTGCCGCCAGAAAAGTCAGCACTCATGCCGGTGACATGGCCGCGATCACTATCCTGTATTCGAATGTGCAATGTGCCAAGACCCTGTTATTCGCGGTAATGATGGTGACAGGAACCGTGCTGGATTTGTTAACGGCGCAGTCGAAAATGGACGGTATCCTGTTTTTTATCGGTCTGGTGTCGTCGTTGAGTTCGTTGCTGTCAGCCGCTTGGCTCTTTCAAGGGATGGGGAAAAACTCCCGTCTGGCTATCCTGAACCTGATTTTTCGCGTGCTGGCGCTGGGTTTGATCTTTTTGCTAGTGGCTTCACCAGCGGATATTTATCTGGCAGCCCTGATTCAACTGTTTCCCCCAGTGCTGGTTGGGCTGGTGATTCAGTGCCAGTTGAAACGTCGCGAATCGGTAAGCTGGCAGTTATCTGGTATCAATCGGCAAACCGTGATGGGCGAAATCAAGGAGAGTTTTCACAACTTCTCCGCGTCGCTCTTCACGTTGGGGTTCACTTATCTTAACCCCGTTTTCATCAAGTTTCTGTTTGGCGATGCGGCACTGGGCCACTATGCAGTAGCGGACAGGCTGGCATCCGTATTACGTCAGTTGTATAACCCGATTGTGCAGGGTAATTTCAGCCATATTTGCAGTTTGTACAATCAGCAGGCGTACAGCGCCATTCGGACCCGGTTGAAAAAGGTACTCATGATGTTTTCGTTGCTGACCGGCTGCGCTTTTTTGGGCAATCTATTGGTGGGCGCGCCGTTAATCCACTGGGTGTTCGGTAAGGAGTACAATGTTAATGCGCTGCTGACCATCATGATAGTCACGCAGTTTGTGATTTCATTGTCGATCATTCTGGTTAATCTGATCATTATTCCTGCCGGGTTGAGTCTTTATCTGAAACGCGTCTATTTCGTTGGGCTGCTATGCCACTTTTCCTATCTGTTTTTCTTTGCCGAATGGTGGGGGGTTGCAGGCGTCGCCGTGGCGGTCGGGGCGACGGAACTTATCATTACCGTACTCTTCTTTGGAATGGTGATGAAAAAGAACACACTGGGTCATCGGATGGCAGATCTATCCCAATAAGCTAACCCATCAATAGCTATCCCATCAATAATGTAACGACTGTATCAGCATTTAATCATAAACAGGGATAATACCGAGTATCTGAATGGAGTCGCTGTTGTCACCCTGTTTTCCCAGGAGAGAGTCATGATAAGAAATGCCATTCTGGTGGTGTTGTACAATAAGGGACTGGAATCGTCGACAACGCTGCAGACGTTGATTCAACATCCATTTAAACATGTTAAGTTAACTATTCATAATAACGGACCATTTCGTATTTCTGAGGAGGATGCTTTTTTTCTGCGACTGAGAACGATTTATGAGCAAGTTGACCTGGTGAATTGTCTTGAGAATAAACCGCTGAGTCAGGTATATAATCAATTTATTATGAATAATCTGCAGGTGGAGCGATGGGTCATTTTGGATGATGATACCACCATAAATGAATCTTTCTGGTTTGCGGTAGAACATACTCAGGCAGATATTGAGTGCCCCAGGATTATTTCCAGTATTAATTACAAAACTTACTACCCGGTATCTCGAGGGGAGATCGTACTGAATGAGCAGGAGTTGGATCCGGCAACGGCGTTTTCTATTGGCTCAGGGCTGATTATTCACCGTCGGTTATGGGATGTGTTCGAGCGGCATGGGTTGTCATTATTCGATGAGAACTATGCGCTGTACGGGGTTGATGTCAGCGTGTTTCGTCGTATACACCGGCTGAGTGCAGACGGCGAAACCTTTTTACTGAAAAGCAGTTGTTATCTGGAGCATGCGCTTTCTCGTTCTGAAAAGAAAGAAAGTGAATTCAGAATAACGGAAAACCTGATTGATTTGGCGGTGTCAGCGCGTCGATATCCCAAGTTTCACTTGTATTACCATCTTGGTTGGCGGCTGTTTAAGCAATTTATTCGTTTGAGGTTTAAAACAGTTTTGGTTGCTATTCAGGCCTTCTTTCGTGGTAAGCACCCTCGCTGTAGTTAGTTTTTTATTAATAAATTTATCGATGAATTAAATTAATTATTCCTGGTGATAGGCTGAATTACGTCTTCAATCTGAGCTTTATTTTATTCAATAAACTTTAGTAATACCCCTATGCCCACTATGATTCAGGCGCAACGTGTGTACGTCGCTGCTGCCTGAAATATGTGGGTATCACCACCACATTTAGTAAGGTGTGATATGTCTAACATTATTCCTGTCATTATGGCTGGTGGCAGTGGTAGCCGATTATGGCCGCTATCCCGAGAATTATTTCCCAAACAGTTTTTGTCACTGGGCGATGAGAGCCAGTACAGCTTATTGCAAAATACGCTGGCGCGCTTGCAGGGGGTGCCGTTTCTGGTACAGCAGCGACCACTGGTTATCTGCAATGAGGATCATCGTTTTCTGGTCGCCGAACAGTTACGCGAACAGCAACAACTGGGTGGCAACATTATTTTGGAACCCACCGGGCGCAATACCGCGCCAGCGATTGCGCTGGCCGCCCACCTGAGTGTGAAAACCGACCCTGACAGCATATTGTTGGTATTGGCCGCCGATCATCTGATTAAGAAAACCGAAAACTTCCATCTGGCTGTTCAGCAGGCGTTGCCGTATGCCTGCGAAAACAAGCTGGTGACGTTTGGTATTGTCCCGACCACGCCGGAAACCGGTTATGGCTATATCAAGACCGGTGAACCACTTACTGATGGTGGGTTTACGGTCGATGAGTTCGTGGAAAAACCGAGCCTGGCAACCGCCGAGCGTTATCTGGCATCGGGTAAATATTGCTGGAACAGCGGCATGTTTATGTTTCGTGCAGCCAAATACCTCGATGAACTGCAACACCATCAACCCGATATTTACGAACTGACGCGTGTGGCGATGGCACGCAGCCAGCGTGATATGGACTTTATCCGCGTGGAGTCGCGTGCGTTTAGCGATTGCCCCAATGATTCCATTGATTACGCCGTGATGGAGAAAACGCACGATGCGGTCGTTATCGCCTTTGACGCTGGCTGGAGCGATGTGGGGTCGTGGTCGTCCTTATGGGAGGTATCGCAGAAGGATGAACAGGGCAACGTAACCGTAGGGGATGTCATCACGCTGGATAGCCACAACAACTACGTCTCTACTTCTGCACCGCTGGTGGCAACCATCGGTATTGATGACGCAATTATCGTCAACACGGGGGATGCGTTGCTGGTCGCGGCGAAAGAACGGGCGCAGGACGTCAAAAAAGTCGTAGAGCGTCTGAAAGCGCAAAATCGCCATCAGTTTCGTGATCACACCGAGTCATTTCGCCCCTGGGGCAAGAGCTGCAACATTGATGCCGGTGAGCACTATCAGGTGAAAAAACTCACTGTGCGTCCAGGGCAGGGCCTGTCGTTGCAACAACATTTTCACCGAGCGGAACACTGGATCGTGCTGTCCGGCACGGCCAGGGTTCAGGTTGATGACAACACCTATTTTCTGTCGGAAAACCAGTCCACGTTTATCCAGCCAGGGGCGGTACACACGCTGGAAAACCCCGGTTTGATTGACCTGGTGATGATTGAGGTGCGTTCAGGACGCTATCTGGAAGAGGACGACATCGTTCGTTTGCATGACCGTTATGGTCGGGTATAAAGGGAGAAGGGCAGATGTCCGCATTAACCTGCTTTAAAGCCTATGATATTCGCGGTGAGTTGGGAACGGAGCTCAATGAAGAGATAGCCTACCGCATTGGACGGGCCTATGCCGAGGTTATTCAACCTCAACGTGTCGTTGTTGGGGGCGATGTTCGGCTAACCAGTGAAGCATTGAAACACGCACTGGCCGATGGCCTGCGCGATGCCGGCGTCGATGTCTACGACATCGGGTTATCCGGTACAGAAGAAGTCTATTTTGCGACATTTCACTTTGGCATGGACGGCGGTATTGAAGTGACCGCCAGCCATAACCCGATTAATTATAACGGCATGAAGCTGGTGCGCGCTGGTTCTCAACCTATCAGCGGCGACAGTGGACTCAAGGACATTCAACGTCTGGCGCAGGAAAACCGTTTTGCTCCCGTCAATCCTCAGCATCGCGGTCGCTATGAAACACTGGCGATATCGTCGCCGTATATCGAGCATCTGATGTCGTACATTAATCCGCGTAACCTGACGCCGATGAAGATCGTCATCAATAGTGGTAATGGAGCGGCAGGTCATGTGGTGGATGCACTGGAGGTGGCGTTAGGCCGCCATGGTGCGCCAGTCACCTTTATCAAAGTCCATCATCAACCCGATGGCACTTTTCCGAATGGCATTCCTAATCCGTTACTGCAGGAATGCCGTGCCGATACCGCCCGTGCCGTCGTGGAGCATCAGGCGGATTTTGGTGTGGCGTTTGACGGCGATTTTGACCGTTGCTTCCTGTTTGACCATCAGGGACGCTTTATCGAAGGGTATTATATTGTCGGGTTACTGGCGGAATCATTCCTTAATAAGGCACCGGGTTCCACCATCATTCACGACCCCCGCCTGACCTGGAACACGGTGGATATCGTGACCGGCAAAGGTGGAAATCCGGTGATGTCGAAAACCGGTCATGCCTTTATCAAGGAGCGGATGCGTAAGGAGGATGCCATTTATGGCGGTGAAATGAGCGCGCATCACTACTTCCGCTCGTTTGCTTATTGTGACTCCGGTATGATTCCGTGGTTGCTGGTGGCGGAATTGATTAGTGTTCGCGGACAATCACTGTCGCAACTGGTGAGCGAACGTATGCGCGCCTATCCCGCTTCCGGCGAGATCAACTCCGTGCTGACTGACCCGGTAGCTGCTATCGCCCGTGTGCGCGCCGCCCTGGAGCCACAGGCACTGGCGGTGGATGAAACCGATGGCATCAGCCTGACATTTGCAGACTGGCGTTTTAATCTGCGCAGTTCCAACACTGAACCCGTGGTGCGGCTTAATGTCGAATCACGACAGGATGTTCGGCTAATGGAAGAAAAAACCCGGACGATTCTGGCGCTGTTGCGTCAATGTTGAGGCGATTTCTGGCACCCTCTTGCAGTTTTCCGCGCTTAGCGGGTGCTGAATCAAGGCGGTGGATGGTATTATCTCTGCCATTCAAGTCACGTTAAGAGTTCCTGAATGAAATTTCTTGTTACCGGAGCGGCCGGCTTTATCGGCTTCTTTACCTGTCAGTCACTCTGCGCTGCCGGCCATACGGTGGTGGGGATAGACAACCTCAACAGCTACTACGAGGTATCGCTCAAGGAGGCGCGGCTGGCAAAACTGCGCACGCTGGCCGGTTTTCGTTTTGAACGCATTGATATTGCCGATAGTCAGGCAATGGCAGCGTTGTTCGCGGCGGAAAAATTCGAGCGTGTTATCCATCTTGCGGCACAAGCCGGGGTGCGGTACTCGCTGGAAAACCCGATGGTGTATGCGCAAAGTAACCTGATCGGCCACCTGAATGTGCTGGAAGGCTGCCGCCACAGCGGCGTCGGCCATTTGATTTATGCCTCTTCCAGTTCGGTATACGGATTGAACAGCAAAACGCCGTTCGAAACCACCGACTCGACCGATCACCCGATTTCGCTGTATGCCGCGACCAAGAAATCCAACGAACTGATGGCGCATTCCTACTCGCACCTGTATGACCTGCCGACTACCGGGTTGCGCTTTTTCACGGTGTATGGGCCGTGGGGGCGTCCAGATATGGCGTTGTTTAAGTTCACTCGCCGTATTTTGGCTGGTGAACCGATCGATATCTACAATCAGGGCGATATGTGGCGTGATTTCACCTATGTGACGGATATCGTGGAAGGTGTTCTGCGTGTGGTGGATCAAATACCGACGCGTCAGGCTGACTGGAAGGTGGAAAGCGGCTCGCCAGCCACCAGTTCCGCACCTTACCGGCTCTACAATATTGGCAACGGCAGCCCGGTGCGGTTGATGGATTTCGTTACTGCGCTGGAGTCGGCGTTGGGACGTGAGGCGGTGAAAAACTTTATGCCGATGCAGGCTGGTGATGTTTATCAGACCTATGCCGACACCAGCGATCTGTTCGCGGTGACAGGCTATCGGCCGCAAGTTGGGGTGAGCGAAGGAGTGCGTGCCTTCGTAGACTGGTATCGGGATTTCTATCAGGCCTGAACGACATAAAACGAGATATTACGGCATTAGGCGGCGGACATTTCTGCGGCTTTGCTATGTTCTGTGACGGGTACAGCGTGTTACCCGGTAGGATGAATGTGGACAGATGATGAAAATTGCAATTGCGGGTACCGGTTATGTTGGCTTGTCCAACGCTATGCTGCTGGCGCAGCATAATGAAGTCGTCGCGGTGGATATCATCGCCGAAAAAGTGGATATGCTGAACAAAGGCATCTCCCCGATTGTCGATAAGGAAATCGAAGCGTATCTGCGCAACCCGGCGCTGAATTTTCGCGCCACGCTGGATGCTGAGTCCGCGTATCGGGGGGCGGAGTTCGTGATTATCGCCACGCCGACAGATTACGATCCGAAAACCAATTACTTCAACACGCGCTCGGTGGAAGCAGTGATCAGCAAGGTACTGGAAGTGAACCCAGACGCCGTTATGATCATCAAATCCACTATCCCGGTGGGATATACCGCACAGGTTCGTGAGCAGTTTGGCACAGAAAATATCATTTTCTCGCCGGAGTTCCTGCGTGAAGGCCGTGCACTGTACGATAACCTGTATCCTTCCCGTATCGTGGTGGGTGAGCGTTCTGAACGTGCTGAGCGTTTCGCTCGTCTGCTGGTCGATGGGGCCATCAAGACCAATATTCCGGTGCTGTTTACCGGGTTAACCGAAGCCGAAGCGATCAAATTGTTTGCCAATACCTATCTGGCAATGCGTGTCGCCTATTTCAATGAGCTTGATACCTATGCCCAGACACTGGGATTGGATAGCAAGCAGATTATCGAAGGCGTTGGCTTGGATCCGCGTATCGGCCAGCACTACAACAACCCATCGTTTGGTTATGGTGGCTACTGTCTGCCGAAGGACACCAAGCAACTGCTGGCTAACTATGAATCCGTGCCGAATAACCTGATTCGGGCGATTGTCGATGCCAATACCACTCGTAAGGATTTCATTGCTGATTCAGTGATTCGACGCGGTCCGAAAGTGGTGGGTATTTACCGGCTGGTGATGAAAACCGGGTCTGATAATTTCCGCGCCTCCGCGATTCAAGGGGTGATGAAGCGAATCAAGGCTAAAGGTATCGACGTGGTGGTGTATGAGCCTGCGTTGAAAGAGTCGGAGTTCTTCCGTTCCCGTGTGATTCATGATCTGGAAGAATTCAAACAGATGTCTGATGTCATTCTGTCGAACCGGATGGCACCAGAATTGTCTGATGTAATGGAAAAAGTGTATACCCGCGATCTCTTTGGGGCTGATTAGGTGTATTCTGGCGCCAGAAAAATCAATGTGGCGCGGTCGTTGCCTCGTCGCGACAAACAGCAGCATGTTTTTTGAGAGAACACGAAATGACAGCATTAAAAGCGATTATCCCTGTTGCCGGCTTAGGGATGAACTTGTTGCCGGTTACCAAAGCGATTCCGAAAGAGATGCTTCCGCTGGTTGACAGGCCGGTAATCGAAAAGATTGTCAACGAATGCGTTAATGCGGGGATTAAAGAGATTGTGCTGGTCACGCACGCCTCTAAAAATGCCATTGAAAACCATTTTGATACCTCTTTCGAGCTGGAGTCGATGCTGGAAGAGCGCGCCAAACGTCAGTTACTGGCGGAAGTTAAGTCCATTTGCCCGCCGGGCGTGACCATCATGAACGTGCGTCAGGGGCAGACGTTGGGTCTGGGGCACGCGGTGTCCTGCGCTCACCCGATTGTCGGCAACGCGCCGTTTGTCGTGGTGCTGCCGGATGTGGTGATGGACGACAGCTCCGCCGATCAGTCGAAAGACAATCTGGCGCTGCTGATTTCCCGTTTTGAAGAAACCGGCCACAGTCAGGTGCTGGTAAAACACCGCCCGTACGAAGTGTTGCCGGAATACTCCATCGTGGAATGTGAGAAGCCGCTGAATCAGGCGGGCGATGCGTCGGCGATCACCTCCATGATTGAGAAACCGGAACTGGCGCCGGTGGAAGGCTCGGACCTGTCCGCGGTTGGCCGTTATGTGCTGACGGCCGAAGCCTGGCCGATTCTGGAAAACATCGTGGCGGGCGCGTGGGGTCGTATCCAGTTGACCGACGCTATCGCTGAGCTTATCAAAACCCAGCAGGTGGATGCGGTTCAGATGACGGGACGCAGCTTCAACTGCGGACGGAAGATGGGTTATGTGCAGGCGTTTGTTTCCTACGGTCTGCGCAACCCAGAACTGGGTGATGCCTTTAAAACTAAAATCAAGGCGTTGCTGGAGAAATATTAATCAGCCCTTGAACACCCGATAACACGCTTTGGTGTTATCGGGTTTTTTCTGACTGTAGTTATTTCTGACAGTAGTGATTTCTGATTGTAGTCATATGATTACCAGGGGCATTAATAGCGCGATAATGGGTTGTATTGTTTTTGTTTTCCTGATTTACCGGTAACACACCTTCTGTAGAACTCCTGCCAGCGAGCTTGTCGCACCAATAACTACCCACTCAGCCGTTAGCTGGGTTACCATGTCAGCCTGCTTTTTGTTGCCTGGGGCGCAATCAGCTGCAGGCAGGTTACCTTCAGACAGGAGTTGTTTTAATGTCCAAACAGCAAATTGGCGTTGTCGGTATGGCGGTCATGGGGCGCAATCTGGCGCTTAACATTGAAAGCCGTGGTTATACCGTTTCCGTCTTTAACCGTTCCTCAGACAAAACGGACGAAGTGATTGCCGAGAATCCAGGTAAAAAACTGGTACCGTGCTACACCGTTGAAGAGTTTGTTGAATCTCTGGAAAAACCGCGCCGTATCCTGTTGATGGTTAAAGCAGGCGAAGCGACGGACAAAACCATTGAGTCACTGAAACCGTATCTGGAAAAAGGCGACATCCTGATCGATGGCGGCAACACCTTCTATAAAGACACTATCCGCCGTAACCGTGAGCTGTCTGCCGAAGGGTTTAACTTCATCGGCACCGGCGTGTCTGGTGGTGAGGAAGGCGCGCTGAAGGGCCCGTCCATTATGCCTGGCGGCCAGAAAGAAGCCTATGAACTGGTCGCGCCGATTCTGCAGCAGATTGCTGCCCGTGCCGAAGGCGAGCCTTGCGTGACCTATATTGGCGCTGACGGTGCCGGTCATTATGTGAAAATGGTGCACAACGGCATCGAATACGGTGACATGCAGTTGATTGCGGAAGCCTATGCATTGCTGAAACAGGCGCTCGGGCTTTCTAATGACGAGCTGGCAAGCACCTTTGCTGAGTGGAACAAAGGTGAACTGAGCAGCTACCTGATTGAGATAACTGCCGATATTTTCACCAAGAAAGATGAAGACGGTAAATACCTGGTCGATGTGATTCTCGATGAAGCGGCTAACAAAGGTACCGGTAAATGGACCAGCCAGAGCTCGCTGGATCTGGGCGAGCCGTTGTCTCTGATTACCGAATCGGTGTTTGCTCGTTACCTGTCTTCGCTGAAAAACCAGCGTGTGGCTGCCTCTAAGGTGCTGAGTGGCCCGGTAGCGCAGGCGTTCAATGGCGACAAAGCCGGGTTTGTGGAAAAAGTGCGTCGTGCGCTGTATCTGGGGAAAATCGTTTCCTATGCGCAGGGTTTCTCTCAGTTGAAAGCGGCTTCTGACGAAAACAACTGGAGCCTGAACTACGGTGAAATCGCTAAGATCTTCCGGGCCGGTTGTATCATTCGCGCCCAGTTCTTGCAGAAGATCACCGATGCTTATGCCGAAAACGCCGATATTGCCAATTTGCTGCTGGCACCATACTTCCGCCAGGTCGCCGACGACTATCAGCAGGCGCTGCGTGATGTGGTGTCTTATGCGGTACAGCAGGGTATCCCGACTCCGACTTTCTCTGCGGCAATCGCTTATTATGACAGCTATCGCTCCGCGGTATTACCGGCTAACCTGATTCAGGCTCAGCGCGATTATTTCGGTGCGCATACTTATAAACGTATTGATAAAGAAGGCGTATTCCATACTGAATGGTTGGAATAATATTCTGAAATATTTCCCTATCTCAAAACCGGATAGAAATATCCGGTTTTTCTTTCTCAATATCTCATCGTAAATAACTAAGACTTTTCCGAGAATATTTCATCTCATTGTAACCAATGAGGAAAAATCAGCGCTCTTGCGACTTGTCTTATTTTCTTATCTGTCTAATCCTGCTTTTCTTATTCTTTATCTGAGTCTTGGTTCGGATACTTCCCGTATGCGGGTGATTATTTCGTAAAGGATGAATTGAAATAATTACTTCATCAGTCATGGGGAAGATCCAACCTGGCTGATTAATTCGGCCAGTCGTGGGGTAGGGAATAATTTTCGAATTATCCCTGTCCTATCTCCTTAACGGGAAATAAAAGGAAATGGTAATGATGAAGAAAACGTTGGCGACCCTGGTGTTGGCTCTGGCCATCCCGGCGGGTGCACTGGCGGCTGAACAGCCGGCAGTCAATGGCGGCCAGCCTGTTGGAGGGGTGACCTTCCAGGGCAGCGGTATCGCGGCTGGTTCTCATGCGTTTAGTGCGGCTCATGGCCGCGGTACCGGCTATGGCTATGGGTTCGGCCGTGCCGTCGCGGCTGGCGTCGTATCTGCCTCCACCAGTACGACCTCCAGTACCGTAGGAACCAGCACCTCAACCGTGACGTCAACTCGCGGTTAATGATGGGCTATTCACCAAGGCCACTCCGGTGGCC
This sequence comes from Dickeya oryzae, assembly GCF_020406815.2. Lineage (NCBI taxonomy): Bacteria > Pseudomonadati > Pseudomonadota > Gammaproteobacteria > Enterobacterales > Pectobacteriaceae > Dickeya > Dickeya oryzae. The sequence goes on along the minus strand of NZ_CP162670.1, from coordinate 3,216,381 downwards.
TTTTTTCTGCTTCAGGATGTTCAGGCGAGAACCCGAACAATGAAAAGAATCCTTGAGTTAACACTGTTCAGGATACTGGTGATGTTTTGCTTCATACCGGGGCTGACAGGGTGTTCTCAGCAAATCAGTCAACTTGGGCGGGACTTTCGGCTGGCGTTGTGGGGAAGGGAAGACGTAAGCATGACGCCACAACAGGTTGCACAACTTCCCTATGCCTCGGCGTATCTGAAAGTAGGTAAGGCACCGCGTGCTTTTGTCGTACTCGCGTTTGTTGATAACCAGCAGTTGCAATGGGTGACGGAAGATAAAAACAGTGTGACGACGCGTTTTGGGCGACTGGTGAAAACGCAAGGGTGGGGAGAAGACATTCGGCATGTTACCGAACTGGAGTCAGACCCGCTGAGCCTCGGTTTGCTCAAACCTGGTACACCCAAAAACTGGCACACCGTGGTGAATTGGTCACAGGTGCTGCGTGGCGGCTATGACCTGCAATCTGTCTTCGAGAACAAAGGTCTGGAAACCCTGACGGTACTGAACACCCCAATAAAGGCAGTGCGTTTTGATGAGCAGGTAACCGTTCCGGCGCTGGGCACACATTACACCAACCAATACTGGCTGGATCCAGCTTCCGGGCAGGTCATCCAAAGCTACCAGTACATGGGGCCAAACATGGCTCAGGTTCAGTTCACTGTGCTTAAGCCATACAATAAATAGGGTTATTTTATGTTGTCATTCAATCGTCTGGCTGCCCTGTTATTGCTGGTGGCCGGAACATCAGGGGCAGCGCAGTTAACGGTCAAGGTTGCGAATGAAACGTTGCCTGCCGTCGTGCAGGATGACGGTACGCGTCTGGATCAGTTCTACAGCCGGATAACGTTTGCGGACAATATTAACTGGCAGACGGCATTACTCACCAATGAGAGTGTTACGCAGCAAGCCAAAGAAGCGGGAGAGAAATTACAGGCCCGGCTCTATCAACTGCAACTGGCCTGGCAGATTGACGGCGATGGCGACTGGGCGATAGCCGCCTGGTATATGGCGCAGGCGCTAAAACAAGTGAACGCCGTTGGCCGCATTCGCGCCAGTATCGCGCCGGACATCATCCGTTTATCACCGCGGAAGAATCGCCCGCTGGTAGGGAACTACACCCTCTATCTATCGCCGTATCGGCAACAGTTCTTCCTGTTTGGGTTAATCAGTACCGGCATTGATATCGGCACACCAAACGTGTTTAAGGACATCGACCTTCAGCCAGGCTGGTCGGTCGAGCAATACATTGGCAGGCGACGTTTCTTGCCGGGCGGTGATAACCGGGAAGGGTATCTGATCTCGGGTGACGGGCACTGGCGCAAGGTTCCACTGGCTATCTGGAATCGCCAGCACCATGAACCGGCGGCCGGAGAAACGCTGTTCATCGGTTTCGATCCTTCCATTTTGCCTGACGGCTTCTCTTCGCTGAATGCGCAGATTGCCGACTATCTTGCCAATCGGATTCCACACTAATGGCTAATCACACAATGTTGAAACTACGCTGCCTGTCACTGGCGATAGGTAGCGCATTGGGAACGTCGGCTCAGGCGGCGGATGGGGATAATAACGACGCAGTGAATCGTAGCGGTTATTACCAACCCGCTGGCGTGTCGCAGATGGATTTTGGTGGCGTAGGGTTATGGCAGATGCCGAGCGCACGTATGGCGGACACCGGTGAGTTTAGCGCCAGCTACCGTGATAATCAGGAATATCGTCGTTATGCCATCTCACTGCAGCCGCTCGACTGGCTGGAAATGACCCTACGCTATACCGATATTCGTACCCGGCCTTACAGCACCTCGCCCTCGTTCAGTGGACATCAAACCTATAAAGACAAGAGTTTTGATGTCAAAGCGCGGTTATGGCAGGAAAGTCGTTGGTTGCCGCAGGTCTCTCTGGGCTTGAGGGATATCGCCGGGACTGGCTTGTTCGACAGCGAATATCTGGTGGCCAGTAAACGCTGGGGACCGTTCGATTTCTCACTGGGGATGGGCTGGGGCAATATGGCGCAGAGCGGGAATATCACCAACCCTGCCTGTCGGTTGTCTGCGGGATTCTGTACCCGCTCCGCCTCCACCGAAACCGGGCAATTCGCGGCGAAGAATTTTTTCCACGGACCAGCCGCGCTATTCGCCGGGCTGGAATACCAGACCCCCTGGGACCCACTGCGCATCAAGCTGGAATACGACAGTAACGATTACAGTAAGGAGGCCGCTGATCTGACTCGCCCCGCCTCACAGCATATCAAGCAGGATTCGCCGATTAACGTCGGCCTGGTGTATCGCGCTACCGATTGGCTGGATACCTCGCTGTCGTGGGAACGTGGCAATACCCTGATGTGGGGCTTTACCCTGCGAACCAACTTTAATCGGCTCAGACCACAGCACCCGGATGATGAACCACCGGTCTATCTGCCATCGAAAAATGCAGCTGGCGGCACAGACTGGCGGCGTGTCTCGCAAGAGCTTGATGAGCAGGCCGGTTTTAGCGAACCAGATATTTATACTGATGGTCAGCAGGTCACGGTGGTGGCGGATCAGTATAAATATAACAGTGATGCGCAGGCCAGCCGACGGGCGGCAACGGTGCTGGCGAATAACCTGCCGGAGAGTGTGGCGCAATATCATATTGTAACGCGTAGCGGCCCGCTGACCACCACCAGTACCCGTGTGGATGCGGCTGCATTTCGTCAGCTGGAATCCGGCAGCACCCCGCTGGGGGTGGATGAACCGGATCCCTATCGTGTTGAGCCCTTGTCGGAGCCGCGCGGCCAACAGGTGTTGCATACCACGCCGCCGCGTTTTTCCTACGGCATTGACCCGTCGTTGCAGCAGTCGTTTGGTGGACCAGAATCGTTTTATATGTATCAGTTGTCCGCGAATGCCAGCGCGGATTACCGCATTACGGACAACTGGCGGTTGGGCGGTACGCTGAACATCAACCTGCTCAACAACTACGATCAATTCAATTTTAAATCACCGCCGCAGGATGGTGCCGCGCTACCTCGTGTTCGTACCCATATCCGTGAATATGTGACGTCGTCAGATGTCTTGCTGACCAATCTGCAACTGTCTCGTTACGATCACCCCGCTCGCGACTGGTATACCCAGGTCTATGGCGGTTATCTGGAAATGATGTATGCCGGGGTAGGGGGAGAAGTGCTGTATCGGCCATTTGGTAGCAACTGGGCGGTCGGGATGGATGTTAACTACGTTAAGCAACGTGACTGGGACGACCCGCAACGGCTGAGGGATTACAGCGTCACCACCGGTCATCTCACCACCTACTGGTCGTTGCCGTTTGTCAAAGGTGGGCTGGCGAAAATCAGTGTTGGGCGCTATCTGGCGGGCGATAAAGGTATCACGCTGGATCTGTCGCGCCGTTTCGACAGCGGGATTGTGGCCGGTGCTTTTGCGACCGTCACCAATGTCAGTGCCAGTGAGTACGGCGAAGGCAGTTTCACCAAGGGCATCTACTTTACGATTCCATTTGATTTGCTGTTTAGTTCGCCGACGACCCGCCGCGGCTCCATTGGTTGGGTACCGCTCACCCGAGATGGCGGCCAGATGCTGGATAGACGTGATGTGCTGTACAACATGGTTGATAAGGAATAAATGGTTGATAAGGAATATCGCGTTCGGGGGGGATGAGCCCCCCATGGAACACGCGCAGCCCGAATCGTTGCCGACACCTCTCAAACCAAACTGGAGGTGTCGGGGCGTATCAGCGCTGGAACTGGAGTGACGGCTGGGATGCCAATGGGGGCAGGGCGGTGGCCTGCCGACGATGCAGTGTGCTGCTGACCATCATCATGGTGACGAACAGGAATAACCCTGGCGAAAAGTAACCATAACCGCGCAGGAAAAATTCAACGGCATACCCTATCACGACCGCCATAGCGATTTTCAACAGTGTCGACTCAGTGTCCGTATTATCGCGGATGCGGTTGATGGTATTGACGGCTTTTTTCAGAACCCACAAGTAACCGGCGCTCAGTAGCAGGCCGACAGCACCGAATTCGCTGACGATTTTCGACGCCAGAAAACCGCCGTCGTTGCGGTTGAAATCACTACCCGCCAGCGACTGGATGACATACCCGTATTGGCCAACGCCATTGGTACCAGCCATTTGTAGCCCCAGACCGATACCGTGACTTTCCAGCAAGGCGTTCTTCGCATCGTCCAGCCCTTGCAGGAACACCAGCGTGGTCAGGTTATCGGTATCGTCACTGATAGCCAGACGTGATCCAAAGTAGGCGATGGCAGGCAGGTCGGAGAAGTAGGTCAACATGATATAGACTGCGACGACCACGATGACGAGCACCGTTAACATCAGTGTGACACGGCGCGCCATCCAGAAGACGAAAATCGCCATCATGCAGAACACCAGTAACGTCAGGCTAGGGAAAATCAACGCCTGCAACAGCAGGTTCCCCAGCAGTACCAGGCGTTCCCGGTTTTTCATCAGAATGCCGCTGGCGCACACAAACAGGCCTACCGTCAGTGCGTAATGGCTCTCTTCGGAAAAGGGAAATACCGCTTTGGGTTTGGCCGCATAGCTGCCGATGTCAATGCGATGGATAACCGAGAGCCAGCCCAGCAACAATAGCGTATAGGTCACGGCGCGAAACACGCTAGCCAGCGTAGCGGGAGAAACCGTTAACAAGCGATTAGATAACAGTATGGCACCAAGAAAAATAATAATCAGTGCAGGTAAGGTAAATAAAGGCTTGTAATTATCAGACATCGCGGCGATATAACCGGACTGTGCCAGTAATATAAATACCACTATCGAGAAAAGTAAGATTTTTCCACTGGAAAATGACAGCATTTTCATATGGCGCAGGCCATAAATATAAATGGGGACGATAGCCACCATCATCCCTGGTGCCAATGAGGATTGTTGCAGAAATACAAACACAAACTGCGGTATCAGGAAAATGCAAAGCATTGTCCAGTAAAGAGGATCATGCTTTATGGTTGCTTTCAATTTTCTATTCTCCCTATCTCATTTGCTGTTCTATCATGAGTGATGATAAAGCAGATTGAATTGAATTTTTAATTATTTTTTCAGAAGGATTATGACAGTTATTGACGTGATTGTTTATCATGGTGTTTATCAATAAATGACGTTTCACCAGGCGAGTTGTTAATCTTAATGTATTGAATTAATTGATGTTGGAGAAATGGCTATGAACAGAAGAGATTTCCTTGCCGGCAGCCTGGCATCGCTGGCAGCGACATCTGCGGCGGCATCTCAAAATAATAATACCTTTAATAATGATGCTGTTGCCTTTACCCGCGATATCAGGAATTACAATATTGATTTCTCCGGAAAGAATGATTCCACCGGCCCTTTTCAGACGCTTCTTAATGATATGCTGGAGCAATCAAAGTCGTTATCAAATGCACAGCAAAAAGTCAGGTTAATGCTACAGGGGGTCGTGCAGGTTTCTTCCACAATTAAAATCGATGCATCGAAAGTTTCTATTCATGGTCCGCTGACAATTATTTTTACCAAAAATGGTAATTTTGATAACTACGCGATTGTGGTGACAGGTAATCCAGATGTGGATGCCGCTTACAGTAATATCGTTGACAGTTTTTTTTCCGGTGTGCATTTTATTTCGGAAAAGAGAACGTTAGATCTGTTTTTTGCCTATAACCCGGAGAACAACTCTAACCGTAATGCGTCCTGTCTGCTCAGTATTTATTCCTGCCGCTTCACCGGGTTCAGGCGGGTCTTTTCCAATGGTGCTGGTGGGTGGGGCTGGAATTGGTTTTCCTGCGGTTTTAATAACTGTGATCGCCTGCTGTACCTGACCCGTCAGCCGGATTCTTATGAGCGTTTTACGTTCATCGGCTGCATCTGGCAAAACGGCGGCTATGCGTTTGAAATCGATAACCCGGACGGTGTGGTCTACTGGCAGGCGGGCAGCTTTGATTATTGTGAAGGGATAGCGCTGATTAATGAAGGCCATGTCGAGATTAACGGCCATGTCGAGTACGTGAAGCGTAAACAACCGGTGGTTGTACTCAGAAAAAAGAACGCCAGTTTTGTATTTAATGGTGGGGCGATTTTCGTGCGTCAGAATCCCGAACAACCCTATGTGATTTTTGATCAGGCATTTGACTATCAGACCACACTGACCAGTGTGCGTTTTGCGACCGATGGCATTAATGTCACGTCTTGTGTGATCTCCAATCGACCGTGCTGGAAGAATAACCTGATTTTCACCAATCAGATGGCGGAGCTGATCGCCCTGAACGATAACGGCAGTACCGTGGTTTATCCTGGTGCTGCCGGTTGTGCCTGTCGCTACGATCCGGCACACATCAAAGAAGACAACGGGCGGTTTGTCAAAATCGCCGCCAGCGATAACGTACAGTTGCAGTTTCTGATACCGGTCAATGGGCATGATCAAATCGGTGTGGTCTGGCAGGCGCAAACCTCCGCGACCAATAAAGTCGCCATTACCAAAGCCCTCCACGCCTATGGTGAGAATGGTCCCGGTCCCGTCATGATGGATCTGACGCGTGACGGTAAAGATTGTATCCAGCGTAGTGATCAGTTACAGAAGGGCAGTTCCGGTACTCTCTGGAAGGTTCCGCGCAGCGCCTGGCTGTTTGCGTTGTCATTCAATCTTTCCTCGGCCAGTGTGGGTGATTATCTGGATATGCATGAACTGAAACTGATCAGTTGTTGATGGCCGTGCCAGATGTAAGGAATGTGATCATTTTACGATAGTGGGATGTAGGCAATGAAAGGTTGTGTAACTAATTGATTTTTTATTAATATCTGACTTGTTGCCTGCGCGCGGCATCCCTATGATGGCACCCGTTGATAGTGAGGTGAATCATGAGAAGTGTCGTCAAAATGGTCGGTTTTCTGGCATTAATTGCAAGCCTGAGCGGTTGTATCTTTCCACCCCCGTGGGGAGGGCCCGGTGGCGGGCATGGCGGCCACGGTGGTTTTCATTATCAGCCCGTAAACGGAGCGGATCATCCCTGATGTCCCCGCGGCCGGTTCTCCCCCTGTGGACTGGCCGCGTATCAACACCCTTCGGCAGTGTCCTTCCTTACTGTTTTTCCGCCCTTTTTTCCCTCTTTCTCTTTTCCCTGTCATGTAATCGTCTGATTCCATGCCGATAATGCGTGCTCTCTGGTGATGTGCTGCGCGATATTCAGGTTATCGCGCGGATTGTTTAACCCATTACATGGGTTCGCCCTGTTTTAAGCAAAATTGTCTCTTAAATGAAGCGCTCTGAACGGGAATTTGGAATAATGTCGGCATGTCCCCATGATAATGATTATAAAAAGGAGAATGGGCATGAGTTCGGCATTTGTCTTTACACCGGCTGAACGTGATCAACGCCGCTCGGGACTGGCGTTTGCCAGACGTGTTTATATTCCTCGCCTGATGGGATTAGGGCTCGGTTTTTTCTATGTAGCCGCTGTTTTGTATGACCTGACCCAACCAGGGTGGGTGTGGGGTGTATTGTTTTTCAACGGTTTTCTCTGGCCACATCTGGCGTTGTGGCTAGCCAGCCGGGCAGATGACCCGATGCGGTTTGAGAAGGGCAATCTGCGATTTGATGCCTTCATGGGGGGGATCTGGATTGGCATGATGGGCCTGAATTCTCTGCCGTCCGTGCTGATCATATCGATGATGGGGATGAACAATATTGCCGCCGGTGGGTTGCGGCTTTTTGTTCAGGGACTGGCTATTCAACTGATCACCGTGGTGGCGATCCTCTGGCTGGTTCATCGGCCGATTGTGTTTGCGACGACGCCTGAGCAGATCTACTTTTGCCTGCCGATGTTACTTATCTATCCCATACTGGTGGGCCTGGTGACGTATCGTACCGCCATCAAACTGGCTGAACATAAGCGTCAGTTGCGGGAGATCAGCCAACTTGATGGCATGACCCGGTTGTACAACCGGCACCACTGGGAGCAGTTGCTCAAAAGCGAGTTTGAACTGTGTGTGCACTGCCCGCAGGTGGCGACACTGGCATTACTGGATATCGATCACTTCAAGCGTATTAATGACAGCTTTGGCCATCATGTTGGTGATGATGTGATTTTATTGCTGAGCCGCGGTATTAAGTCGACGTTGCGGCAATCAGACATCACCGGCCGTTTTGGCGGAGATGAATTTGGTATGGTGCTGCCACAGACGGCGACTGCTGAGGCAGAACGTATTATCCAGCAATTACGCGAATATCTGCACGATATACAACTGCACCACGCCCCGGCGCTGCGGGTCAGCATCAGCGTTGGACTGGTTGAGTTTCATCCCGGCATGGAAGATTACCGGGTCTGGCTGAAAGCAGCGGATACGGCGTTGTATCAGGCTAAGGATAATGGCCGTGGTTGTACGGTCTGTGCCTGAACCAAAGTACCGACAACACTTGCCGTGATGCACCGCTATGCGCTGCATGTGAGTCATGATATTTCTAAGTAGTGATATTTATCGTCTCGACATCACTGTAAGTAAAAATGGAATAATCATATCCATTTATCCATCTTTATCCCCTATTGGCATCCAGATAGGATCTCCCGCAACAGGTAGGGCCGCTGTAAGCCAGCCTGTTTTCATCCCGATACAACAGGAGAGCCGTAATGCAACAATACACTCAGCAAGGGCACACTCAGCAAGGGCACACCCAACAAGATCACACCAAACATGAGCACACCCAGGATGCCAATGTGGCGATTGTTACAGGCGCGTCGCGGGGGATTGGCCGAGCGATTGCACTCAAGCTGGCACAACAAGGTTGGCGGGTGGTGGTGAATTTTGCCCGGCAACGCCAGCAGGCCGACGAGGTGGTGAATCGGATTCACGACATGGGTGGACACGCGCTGGCGATTCAGGCGCAGGTGGACGAACCCGAGCAGGTAGCGGCGCTGTTTTTGCAGACGAAAGCCGAATTCGGGCGTATTGATGCGGTGATCAACAGTGCTGGTGTGATGGCGAACACACCGATTGCTGATGGCGATGTGGCGCAGTTCGACAAGATGATGGCGACCAATCTGCGTGGTGCGTTCATTGTGCTGGGTGAAGCGGCCCGACAGGTGGAAAACGGCGGGCGAATTATCGCGCTATCGACCAGCGTGATTGCCCGATCGTTGCCCGGTTATGGTCCTTATATTGCGTCTAAGGCGGGGGTTGAAGGATTGGTGCGCGTGCTAGCGAACGAACTGCGCGGCCGTGAGATCTCGGTGAATGCGGTAGCGCCAGGACCGGTGGCGACAGAGCTGTTTTTTAACGGTAAAACCGAGGCGCAGGTCGCGGCGATTACGGCTATGACACCGTTGGAAAGGCTGGGAGAACCGGAGGATATCGCCAATATCGTGGCTTTTCTGGTTGGGCCGGAAGGAGGCTGGATCAACGGTCAGGTGGTTCGTAGCAATGGCGGATTTGCGTAATTGGGATGGCATACCGGGGAACAGGGTTTTCCCCGGTAATGGTTCTTCCCGGTAATGGTTTTCCCCGGTATCGGCGGACGTTAACTGGCGATGCGATGTAACCCGTCTGATGACGCGATATGACCCAGATTGTGTTGGATTTGGGTGTTGATATCATCGAGTAACTGATAACGGCGTTGGTACTGGGCTCGCTTCTTGCTGGGTAATTCTTCCAGCGTTTTGCGCGTAATCGTCAGTGGCAGCTGGTACAACCCCTGCGCGTTTTTGCTCGCGTTTACAGAAAGCCAGAATTCGCTGTAACTGGAAAAGCGAACTTTATTTTTACGATAGCTGTAGCGCAGGTTCTGATACACATGATTTTCATCACCTACCGCCAGAATACGGTCGATGCCGGTGAGTGCCGCAACGGTCAGTAAGCACTCCAGCAACAGACGTTTGGGAAATAACCCGAAGCAGGCTTTCGACGCGTCTTTGGTCAGCTCACGCGTCAGTTCACTGCCTTTCCCCTGTAAACCGCCGATCATGATGGTGGGTTGGTTCTGGTCACGTATCACGGAAAACGTCAGCGATGCCAATACCACATCGTTGTAGCGAATACGCAGGGTGGCTTCCCCCTCTTTGTCATAACGCGACGTGCTGCAAATCAGCGAAACATTTTCGCCGTTCTTGCCGGAAAACCGTGCCAGACAGTAGTCATCCAGGCTAAGCAACGCCTGTTTCAGAAATGGGTTAGCCAGTTGTTCCACAAACGTATAATGGGCGCAAATAGCATCAGCGCGCTCAGCTGCACATAGCGTGGCGGACAGATACGGGCGATGGATTTTGGTTGGTAACATCGGCCGGATTCTTACCGCTTTCTGCATTGCGGGAATCTTAATAATATTATTCAGATAGCGCAGTGTAATCGACGGCATTAATAATGAGCGCAATAAGAATTTGGCTTTTATATCCGTTTTTCGCCAGATTTTTTCAGAGAGAAAATTGCCGTTTAGCAGATGAACAAATAATGACAGTGCAGATGTGTTTTCCATGAACATTCCCCGTGAAAGCGTGCTAAAAATAACCACAGGGGAGCGGATGCCCGATAACAATGCATTACCGTAATACTTGAGCTCAAGAACCCTGTCATGCTAACAGGCGATATCATCAACACTCGCACTGTATATGGCTGGGGATTATAGTGATGGTGAAAAAAATAAAAATCATAACCCCCTGGCTGTTGAGTATTGATTTAGCGAAAATAATAAATGCCAGCTTATTATGGTTCTGTTTGGGATTGATTTAAACTTTATATCCGAAAGTGCGTTACAATAAGAGATCGGTACAGAATAAATGCCATCTTAGCAATGGGATAATCGCTACAGCATATGGGTACCCCGCCCTGATTGGACGGGGTAATTAGGGGCCATCAGGCTCGCATTATTTCAGGTAGGCGTTGTACATCCAGATTTGTTTTTCCTGCTCCTGGATGTAATCGGTCATCAGCGACGCGGTGCCCTCATCACTGGCTTCTGCTGCCAGTGGCAGGATTTCCCGCTGTTGTTGCAACAGCACGGCGTAGCCAGCCAGCAACCCTTCCAGCGTTTTCTTGCCATCAGTAGCGTTGACGTCTTCTTTGATATCCGCCACTTTCAGATAGTCGCTATACGCATGCAACGGCTGTCCGCCCAGCGCCAGAATACGCTCTGCCAGTTCATCGATTTTCAGCAGCAGTTCGTTGTAGATTTCCTCAAACTTGGCATGAAGTTCGAAGAAGGCTGCGCCGGAAATATTCCAGTGATAGCCGCGTACATTCATGTAAAGAATCTGGTAGTTGGCCAGCAAGGTGTTCAGTTTGGCGGAAATTTTCTCAGACTGCTGTACATCAAGACCAATCGGACTTTTTTTCTTCTTACTGCCTGACATATAACGCTCTCCTTTGTGTCAATCGCGTATGCATTCGCTATGAACAGCCGTCCGGTATGTGCTCACTTACCGGGCAACGTGACAGCCTTCCCATCATAGACCAGAAGTCTTACCTACTCTACCCACTGGGCACAACGGGCTGACTCTCATTTGTAAACCTGGCTATCATTTGTAACCCTGACTGCCTATTTGTAAAACATGACGACCACAGGTAAAACCTGACAGTCATTTATAAAACGATTCTGTGGATAAACGTTTGCGGCGCATCACTATTTTTGTACTGCATCCCATGTTGATAACCGCAGGGAGCTATTGGGAGGAGGAGCGCACCGATGGGTTATCCATTCGTGGTATGAGTAAAAAAGCATATACCTTTGAACAGAATATGTTCTGACCACAAACTGGCTCCTCATCCCTCATGAGAGGGTAATGGCAAGTACATTGTTTTTTATCAATGCATTCATCATTTACCCATTGAGGGTTATAGGTTTATCTCCATATATTTTTCTTCCCCGACTGATTGTATTATTCGCGCCGGGATATTCATCCAGGGATTGTCGGAGTGTGGTATGGATACCCGAATGAGTTAGGGGCAATTAGAATGATATTTATCGGGTTTTAGAAAATGAGGGTAAATCCTTTTACGGTGTCATGGAGTCGAAATGGTAATCTTTTGTGTCATGGTCATTGGATCATTCGTTATCTGGAACGCGAAGTTGAATTGCCGGAGAAATATCGCGATCAGCATTTAGGAACGCTGGGGATTTATTCGGTGATTGACCCTGACGATGAGCTTTACCGGGATGGGTTGGATGAAGACGATTGGATACTGGAAAACGTTGACTGGCTGGCGGACTGTTTTGAACAGCATCAGGTACCGATTGAGGAAGACTATTTTCGCTTTTTCTATCAGGCAGTGAATCCGCATGACTGGCGCTGCACCAGTTGTGCCGGGTGCATGTAATACGTCATAACATCAATATATATCCGGGCCAGTAATCCGCGCTAACCGCTCCCGTGGGCCGGGAGCGGCTTGGATATTACCGGAAAGGCGGCTCGTTGAAGGTGCGCAGTTTGCGCGAATGCAGGTGTTCTGCCTCAGCGCGCAGCAGGTCTACCGCACGGATGCCAATCTGCAAATGCTCGGAAATCGCGCCTTCATAGAAGCGGTTTGCCTGTCCGGGCAGCTTAATCTCCCCGTGCAGTGGCTTATCTGACACGCACAGCAAGGTGCCGTATGGCACTCGGAAGCGATACCCTTGTGCGGCGATAGTCGCGCTTTCCATATCGACGGCGACTGCCCGGCTGAGGTTGAAACGCAACGCCGAGGCGGAGTAGCGCAACTCCCAGTTGCGGTCATCGGTGGTCACCACGGTACCGGTGCGCAGGCGCTGCTTCACTTCTTCGCCCGGCATGCCGCTAACCTGTTTGGTGGCATCGTACAACGCGCGCTGTACTTCGGCGATGCTGGGGATCGGGATATCCGGCGGCAGTACTGAATCCAGCACATGGTCATCGCGCAGGTAAGCGTGCGCCAGTACATAATCGCCGATGCTCTGACTTTCCCGCAGGCCGCCACAATGACCGATCATCAGCCAGGCGTGCGGTCGTAGTACCGCCAGATGGTCACAGATGGTTTTTGCATTCGATGGCCCAACGCCGATGTTCACCAGCGTAATACCCCGTCCTTCGCGTGAGATAAGGTGATAAGCGGGCATCTGGTGGTTTTTCCATGCCAGGTCGGATACCGCCTGCTGCGGGTTTTCCGTATCGGCGGTGATCAGCGCGCCACCTGCGCAGGCCAATGCCTGATACGGACTGGCGGGATCGGCAATGTGGTCGCAAGCCCAGCGTACGAACTCATCGACATATCGGGTGTAGTTGGTAAACAACACGAACGGCTGGAAGTGCTCAGCCCGGGTACCGGTATAGTGGCGCAGGCGAGCCAGCGAGAAATCAGTACGCAGTGCATCGAAATGCGACAGTGGGAAATGATCGAGTGTCTGTAACAAACCGTCGGCGGTTTCATCGCCGATCAGTGCCAGCGACGGGGTAGGGAAATGCTGCGCCAGTGCGACACTCATCGAACGGTCTAGCTTTAGGTTCGCGCCATCGATCACATACGGATAAGGGATCTCCTTGTCTGACGGCACCACGTCGATAGTCGCTGAATAATCGTTTTCCAAAATAGCCAGTTGTTCTGCCAGATAGTGGCGGAACAACTGTGGCCGTGTGACCGTGGTGCGGTAACTGCCGCCGTGGGTAAGGCGACCGTAGGCACGGGTCTTGCTGTGCTTTTGCGACAGCCCATCCCAACTGATACGCAGTTCCGGGTAAACAAACAGCCCATTGGCGCGAGCCTCGGCATCTGGCGGAGTACCGTGAGTAATAAAATCACCGATTGCGGTGCGCAGCGCTTTGACTGAGCGCTCATACAGCGCTTCCAGCTGGTCCAGCGCTTCGCTGGCGGACAAGCCAGCGCCTGGTGCATAACTCATCTTCGCTCCTTTCTTGTCATGCGATTAATGCGATGGCGGATGCCATGCCGTAGGCTCATTGTGGCACAGCGCACATCACGGCACGATGGGAGAAAAGTGAATTTGAAAAGTCGGGGCTGGCATTTTTGCAGGAAAGTTAAGTGTGATAAATGTCACGAAAAATGGCTGTGTTATCGTTCTGTTTTTAATCTGTTGCAGAATAAATACAAAATCTGCGCAATTTCTTGCTCACTTTCCAGCATAAATCCCTGTTTGCGCAATGGATGCCGTTTTTTCGGGAAGTCTGCGCAATTTTTTGCTCAAATTTGACTTAGGGAAAATGGCGATATTATTTTTCCCTTTAAAAACAATATAATAAAAGTTGGCATAGTCATTGCTTTATGAACGGTGAAGTCACATCTAATCGTTCAACAACAAGGAGCAAGACTATGCCAACCCCATGTTATATCAGCATCGAAGGTAAAACCCAGGGCAACATCACTGCCGGTGCCTTCACCTCCGACTCCGTCGGTAACATCTACGTGCAGGGCCACGAAGACGAGATGCTGGTGCAGGAATTCAAACACATCGTCACCGTCCCGACCGACCCGCAGTCCGGCCAGCCTGCCGGTCAGCGCGTGCACAAGCCGTTCAAGTTCACCGTCGCACTGAACAAAGCCGTACCGCTGCTGTATAACGCGCTGGCCTCCGGCGAAATGCTGCCGACCGTGACCCTGAAATGGTTCCGCACCTCTGTCGAAGGCAAGCAGGAGCACTTCTTCACCACCAAACTGACCGACGCCACCATCGTCGACATCAACAACCAGATGCCGCACTGCCAGGACCCGTCCAAGCAGGATTACACCCAGCTTATCGAAGTGTCGCTGGCGTACCGCAAAATCGACTGGGAACACACCGTGGCCGGGACTTCCGGCTCTGACGACTGGCGCGCGCCGATCGAAGCGTAATTGCCATCAACCCGGACTCCGGTCCGGGTTTTTCTGTTTTTGTCTGTGCTGAGCGATGGTGCCCCCATCGCTGAGTGCAGAAGTACTCATCGTGATAAATGCACTGACACACGGCACAGACCGGGTGTGCGGTAGCTATGGAGCCGGGGAAAGGAGGAAGCAGGGTGGCCAACAGTACAGGATTGCAGTTTACCGTGAAAATCGGCGCATTGGCGGACACCACCTTCGCGGTGGTGGGTTTTGAGCTGAGCGAGGCGCTGAACCAGCCGTTTGCGCTGTCGCTGAGCCTTGCCAGCAGTCAGGCGGATATCGACTTCGGCGCGGTGCTGGACCAGCCATGCGAACTGCTGGTGTGGTACGAAGGCGAATTGCAGCGCCGGGTCAGCGGTATCGTCAGCCGCTTTGCCCAGGGCGACACCGGTTTTCGCCGCACCCGCTACCAGGCTGAGGTGCGCCCGGCGCTGTGGCGGCTCGGTCTGCGCACCAACGCCCGCATCTTCCAGACCAAAAAACCGGATGAGATCATCACCGAACTGTTGCAGGAAGCCGGTATCAGCGACTTTGCCTTTGCCCTGCGCCACGAGCATGCGGCACGTGAGTACTGCGTGCAGTACCGCGAAAGCGACCTGGCGTTCATCAACCGGCTGGCCGCAGAAGAAGGGATGTTCTACTACCACGAGTTCGACGCTGGTAAGCACCGGGTGGTGTTTGCCGATGACGCCGGTGCGCTGACCAAAGGCCCGGAACTGTTCTTCAATCTCGCCACGCAGGGGCTGAGCGAAGGGGCGTATGTGCGCCGTTTCCGTTATGCCGAGGCGGTGAGCACCGCTGAGGTGGAACTGAAGGATTACAGCTTCAAAACCCCGGCGTATGGCCTGTCGCACAAGAAAACCAGCAACGAACTGGCGCACCAGCGTGAATCCTACCAGCACTTTGATTACCCCGGCCGCTTCAAACTGGACCCGAGCGGTAAGGCGTTTACCGGCTACCGGCTGGATGCGCTGCGTGCGGATGCGATAACCGGTGTGGGCGAGTCGAATGCCGCCGAACTGAGGCCGGGCAGCACCTTTACCCTGACCGAGCACCCGAACCCGGCGTTTAACCTGGCCTGGCAGGTGGTGGCGGTGACCCACAGTGGCCAGCAGCCGCAGGCGCTGGAAGAAGAGAGCGGTGGTGAGCCGACTACCATCAGCAACAGTTTCGAGGTGGTAAAAGCCACCACCACCTGGCGTGCGGCCATGCCGTACAAGCCGATGGTGGACGGCCCGCAGATTGCCATGGTTGTTGGCCCGGCGGGGGAAGAGATTTACTGTGATAAATTTGGCCGGGTGAAACTGCAATTCCCGTGGGACCGCTACGGTGCCAGCGACGACCAGAGCTCCTGCTGGGTGCGGGTCAGTCAGGGCTGGGCCGGTGGTCAGTACGGCCTGATTGCCATTCCGCGCATCGGCCATGAGGTGGTGGTGAGCTTCCTGGAAGGCGACCCGGACCAGCCGATTATCACCGGCCGTACCTTTCATGCGACTAACCCAACGCCGTATGTCTTACCGGAGCATAAAACCCGCACCACCTTGCGTACCGATACGCACAAAGGCAGCGGATTCAACGAACTGCGGTTTGAAGATGAAGCGACCCGGGAGCAAATCTATCTACACGCGCAAAAAGACATGGATGCGGTGATTAACAACATTCATCGCCAGAGTGTCGGGTTAGATCAGCATCTGAGCGTGGCGAATGACCAGTTCGAGCGGGTCGATCGTCATAGCCATCGCACCATCGGGCAGGATGACTTTGAGCAGATTGGTCAGGATCACCACCAGTCAATCGGGCGTCATTTCGTGCAACGCATCACCCAGTCGTTCAAGCGCTTTATTGGTGGCGGCGAGATTACCCGCATTGACGGCAGCCGCCAGACCACGTTGTCCGGTTCGGAAGAGACCTTAATCGGTGCACATCAGCGCGTGCTGGTGAATACCGACAGTTACCTCAAAGCGGCGGATATCGTGCTGGAAGCCGGACAATCGCTGACCATTAAAGCGCCTGGCGGGTTTATCAAGATTGACGGCGCGGGGGTCACCATTTCTGGCACGTTGGTGAAAATTAACGACGGTGGTTCCGCCGGGGCGGGTACGGCGCCAGTGTCCATCGAACCCGAGTCCCCCACCAGACCGACGCTACCCGATGCGCCGGACCGGCGTTAAGGAGTCATCATGCCAGGAGCTGCGCGTTTAGGAGACAGTTGTGCTGGTCACGGCTGTTTTCCCGCTACCCCGGTCATTGCGGGCAGTGGCGATGTGATTATCAATGGCAAACCGGCGGCGCGTAAAGGCGACGCGGTGTTACTGCACGCCTGCCCCTGCCCGAACATGCCGCACGGTGTGCACAGTCGGGCGATTTCCGCCGGTTCCGGCACGGTGATTATCAACGGTAAGCTGGCTGCCCGTATCGGTGATGCCATCGGTTGCGGCGGGTCAGTGGCGGCCGGAAGCGGGGATGTGATTATTGGCGACACACCTTACCAGTCGCCGGTGAAATCCTGTGCGGAACAGTCCGCAAAAAGTCGGGCCCCACTGTTGGCACTCACGCCGATGCTGCTGCCCGCCATGATGGAGTGGGCCGCGACTGCCGAACTACCGGTACTGGATGAAGCGCTGACCGTATTACAGCGTAAAGATCGCTATCTGGCGCGTGCCAGGCTGGCGCAACAGGCATCGGCTATGCCGGGCCTGAAAGACGCCGCCACCCGACTGGCGTTTAATAATGACAGCATCTTGCGTGCTGAAGCGGCGCAGTATGTTTACTCTGTAGATGAATTCCGCCGAGGTGCGAGGTCGGTATTACCTAAATCCCCCGTCGGATTGGATTTGATTAATCCAGATAGCGTGACAGGGCTAAAAGATGCGGTATTTATGGATAAAAATACCGGCTTTGGCGCAGCGCTGTTTAAATCCTCGATAAATGGCGAAACCATGCTGACATACCGGGGAACTAATAATGCTGTGACAGGAAAACAAGATTGGATGACCAATTTATCGCAAGGAATGGGGAAAGAAACTGCACAATACAAACAGGCAATGTATCTTGCTAAGCAGGTTAAAGAGACTCTACCCAAAGATACAATTATTGTTGGTCATTCTTTGGGGGGGGGATTAGGGTCTGCTGGTGTAGGTGCTAGTGGTTTGAAAGGGTATACCTTCAATGCCGCTGGACTTCATGAGAATACGGTTAGTCGATTTGGTGGATTGGCTATGGAAAAAATCAATTCACTAATAAAGACCCAGGCTGTAGATGGTGAAGTCCTGACTATGGCTCAGACGTATGGTAAAGCGGCGTTGCCGGGACTGTTGTCGGGTGCAGGGGCATTGATTGGAGGTGGTGTCGGTGCTGTTGTGGGTGGAATTGCTGGCGCTGCGACATTATTGAGTGGGGCCTTGCCTAAAGCGGCCGGGAATATGATGCCTTTGCCTGCATCGGGCGGCTCTCCGTTAGCACGCCATGGTATGGATCAGGTTATTGCGGGTATTGAGAGCCAGAAAAAGGATGATATTGGTAGTATTACTAAGGCACTTAAGGGGGCGTAATGCAATGGCTCAAATGGTTGGGGATACTGATTATTGGAATATTAACTGCCTGTCAGGCAGGAGGGCAGAATATGCAGGCCAGTGAGTTTTTTAAACCACCGATGGTGAATGTGTTATCCAGTATCCAGAAAGGTGATGAAGCCGCAGCCCGACAACAGCTGGCGCAGGGGGTAAACCTGAACGTATTGGGGGCTGAAGGGATTACCCCTCTATTGTGGCTGATGATGCAGCAGGACAAGGACGGTGCCAGACTGGCGTTAAAACTGGGGGCGGACCCTAATTTTCGAACGGGTACAGGCACGACGGCTGTCAATATGGCCGCTGGTGCGAAATCACCTGAATGGTTGAAAATGATGCTCGATGCCGGTGGTGATCCTAATTCCCTCGATCACAACAAGGTACCTGCCTTATTTAGTGCGATTAATGAAGAACGTTGGGCTGATATCAAATTATTGGTCGAGCGTGGTGCAGACGTGAATTTGACTGATGGTCAAAAAACGACGAGCGCACATTACGCTGCTTATATTAATCAATATGAAATCGCATATTGGCTAATAGAGCACGGCGCTAATATTAATACGTATTCTGCGACAGGTGCGAGTCTGGCATGGACGGTAGAAGACAGTTTATCGCTTATGGATCATCGGTCACCACATTATCCCTGGGCGCTGAAAGTGAAACAGTTATTACAACAACGTGGCATCAAATTCCCCCCTTTATCGCCAGAGGAAGTACGGGAACGCCGCGCTAAGGGAGAGTCCCTTTGAAGTGGTGGCACTGGCTGCTGGCTTGCCTGCCGCTGTTAACC
Organism: Dickeya oryzae; assembly: GCF_020406815.2. Taxonomy (NCBI): domain Bacteria; kingdom Pseudomonadati; phylum Pseudomonadota; class Gammaproteobacteria; order Enterobacterales; family Pectobacteriaceae; genus Dickeya; species Dickeya oryzae. Next base: position 3,197,181 of record NZ_CP162670.1, on the reverse strand, counting down.
GCCTGTCAGGCAGGGGGGCGCAGTATGCAGGTCAGTGAGTTGTTCCAGCCGCCGATGGCGACATTACTGCAAACTATCCGCAAAGGTGATGAAGCGGAAGCCCGGCATCAGCTTGCTCAGGGGCTGAATCTGAATATTCAGGGTAAGGAAGGTATTACACCTTTACTTTGGTTAGTCATGCAAAAGGATAAATCTGCTACACAATTAGCATTAAAACTAGGCGCAGATCCTAATTTCCTCGCAGGTAATGGAAATAGTGCTGTTAATATGGTTGCTGGTGCGAAATCGCCTGAATGGTTGAAGATGATGTTAGATGCTGGTGGTGATCCTAATTCTATGGATTTCAATAAATCACCTGTGTTATTCAGTGCAATCAATGAATCACGATGGGATGACATTAAACTTCTTGTTGAGCGAGGTGCTGATCTTAATTTAGAAGATGCACAAAAGCGGAATGGTGCTCTATATGCAGCGTATATTAACGAGTATGAAACGGTATATTGGCTTATTGAGCATGGTGCGAAAGTCGATACTTATTCTGCAACAGGTGGAAGCCTGGCATGGCGAGTTCATGACAGTCTATCGATAGTTGCTAATAACTCTCCAAATTATTCATGGTTGCTAAAGGTAAAACAGCAATTACAACAACGTGGCATCAAATTCCCTCCTTTATCGCCAGAGGAAGTACGGGAACGCCGCGCTAAAGGTGAATCGCTGTAAATAAAGCATTTCGGGTTGTCTCGTATTCTATTTCATAGCGTTGTAACGCGGTACGGCCAATTTTTTCTACGGTTCTTTCTCATTTTTCCTGACCCAATAGCGTTATTTAAAACTGAATAACGCTATTGGGCGTGCTTGTTAACTCTATTCATTATCCCAGTGAACATCATGCCAATAACGGGCTATACCCTGTTTGAACTCAGTCAGCATTGCGCGCAGCCACTCTATGCCATTGTCGACCCGATGCATTATCCGGCGTTGCCGGATTTCTGGCGCGCTTTTCAGCCACGGGCGGCGCAGATATGGCATCCCTTGCGTTTTGATGGTGCCGGTGACGACTGGCAGAACTGGGCACCCATGGTGGTGCTGGTGGAAGAAGGCGAGCCGGGAGAAACCCTGTTGCACTGGCTGGCGGACACACAACCAGCGCGCCATCAGGGGGTGATGCTGATGCATAGCGATCAACCCCTGAGTCGTGTGGTTGATTTCTGGCAACAACGCCTGCGGTGCCGTTATCCAGATGGAACGCTGGCGCTGCTGCGTAGCTATGCGGCGGATGTGCTTCAACTCTGGTGGCAAACGCTGAATCACGACGAACAGGCGGCGTTTATGGGGCTGCTGACCCGCCTCTATCTACCGCTGAAAGAGGATGAACCAGACGCACCTTGCCGCTATCACGTGCTAACGAAACCGGATGAGGTGCCGTTGAAGCCGACATCGCTGCCTGATGATTACCTGATCACCCTGAATCGCTACCAATTCTATCTGTTATCCAACGACAACCGCTTACACCGGCTGGCAAATGAACTGTTTCTGCATGTCAGTGCGCTCTACTGGGCCGAACTGGATGTTGAGGTGGTAAAACGCCGCTTTCTCAGCGGTATTGCGCTGGCACAAGCGTGGTACCCACAAGCCTCGGAAGCGGAATGTGAAGCCTGGTCGGCTCACCGCTGGGTGATTGGCAGCGAGTTTTATCACCACCCGATTTTTATACACCTGCTTGAGCGTTATTCACTGGGCGACAGCATTCGGATTTTCAAATCCGACTCCGCCAGGGTGGACGATGTTCGCCTTCATTATCACCGGCCCGGCTGGATGCGGGACGAATTACCGGATACGACGGAGGTTATGCCGTGAGTCTGTCTCACTCTTTTTTGACGCTGCAACCGGAAACCGAAGCCGACTGGCTGGCGCGGCTCAACGCCGGAGGATGTTTTGTGATTGCTGAGGCGGCACTCAACGACGCCGTGCCCTGGCTGGCGGAGCGATGGGGGGGAAGCCTGGAACAGACCCGGTTGTATTGGGGGGAGGCCGGGCGGGTACACGCGTCGGTCTCGCCTTATTGCATTCCGGTTCACGCCACCAACTGGGCGCAGGTGCGCGAACACGTACTAACGCAGGAAGGATGGGGCATCGGCGTGCAACTGGCGTGGTTTATGCAGGCTTACTCGCCGCTCGATCAACTGCGGGAACTGGTAAAACACCTGCGCCAATGGAGCCTGGTTGCTACGCAGGAAGGCGAGAGCGCGATTCTGCGCGTCAGTGACTGGCAGGTGGTTCAGCCGTTGTTGTTCGCCAGTACGGTGGAGGAAGCCACCGCGCTGTACGGGCCGATCGCCACATTTTGCGCGCTAGCGCCAGACGGCAGCCTGCAAACTCTGAGCCTGACGGAACGCGTCGCACACCATCTGCCGGAGACCCTGCCGCGCCCGCTCAGTGAGGCGCAGTGGCAGGCGCTGCTGGCTCCCTCGCTGCGTAATACGCTGGAAGGCTACATGGCGCACCTGCGAGCGCATCATGCGCGCTGGCACGACAGCGACGACGACAGCTTGCTGGATTTTACCCACCAGCAAACCGAACAAGCCCGTATTCAGGGGTTCAACAACGACCGCGATATCGTGCGTTATCTGGCGCTGGCCACCGAACTGACGCCAGACTTCATTCAGCAGCCGTGGGCACAAACCATTTTGTCGCAGCCGGAGTATATCGGCGCGCAAAACCGGATGGATCGCCTGTACCAGGCGGCAATTGACCAACTGGACGACGCATAATCTAACAGGACGTTTTCATGAGCGAGAATAAAAAAGCAACGCTGATGTCGAGCGAAGAAGCCGCCAGTCAGAATTTTTCCACCGATAACAAAATCTCGGGTGGGTGCGCCAAATGCGGCTGCGAAGTGCTGATTCATTACCACTATGACTCGGGAAAACCGGTGCCCAACGCACCATTTGTGTTGATTGACAGCAATAAGACCGAAATTCACGGTAAGACCGATGCCAACGGGCTGTGCAAAATCTACGACATGGGTTGCGCTAGCTTCACGCTGATGCTGGATGAAGGCTCGGATGACTTTACCCCCCGTGAAACCGTCGAAAACAACCCGGTATTACAGTCGAACCCGGCGTATGCCACGCTGGCGGGTGAGTATTTCACGCTGTTTTTGTTGCTGCGCAAGCAAGGCCTGGTGAGCTATGACGCCGACGACAGCAGCGATCGCCATGTAGATGTGGACGGTGCCGGGCTGTTTACCTCCATTCCCAAAGAGTACCGCAAATCCTATGACCGCTTCTGGGAACTGGATAAGCGGGTTAATCGCGGTAGCCGCGATCTTAAACGGGCGGTCAATAAAATTCACCACAGCCTGGCGGCAGAAGTGGCGGACAAAGGTGGGGATGATAATGCGGCGCTGATGCTGTTTTGCGAAATCGCGCTGGGGTTTATTCCCGTGGTCGGGCAGGCCATGGATGTGTACTCGATTGGCGAGTGGAGCTGGCAGTCGTATAAAGAACCGGCAAAACTGGAAGACCCGTTACATCTTGCCGAAGGCGCACTTTGTGCGATCGGCGTCATTCCTGGGCTGGGAGATGCGTTGAAGGTCAGCGGACGGGCGATCATCCGTGCGCTCAAAAAATCCACTCCCAAAGAGCTGCAGTTTGCTATCAAGACCATCCGCAGCCTGTCTGACGGTAATCTGGTCAAAGGGCTGACCAAACTGCGTTCTGAACTGCGACATTACGGCGCGCAGGCCAAAGATCTGTTGCTGAAAATTCATGCGGCGCTCAAACAGGTGCTGGCCGAGTCAAAGTTGAAGAACAACTGGATCGTATCGCTGATGAAAGACAGCTTCAGCGCCATGATCACCGCGCTGGAAAAGTTGATCGCCAAATATGACAGCGCGCTGGCATACATTGAAACCAAATTCGATGAATTTATCGGCAAGGTCGTCACCCGTGTGACCGGCACCCCCCGGCCGAAAGGCAGCATCGCTAAAGCCACCGCTGCACCCAAAGCCACCGCTTCACCCAAAAACCCTACGCACGCAGAAAGCCAGTCCGCTAAACCCTCGGCTCACGGTGAGAGTAAAGCGACTCCGGCAGCGAAACCGAAAGAAGCCGCCAGTAAGAAAAAAACACGTCAGTCATCGGAAGGGATGGAAGACATCAACGCCGGGAGTAATAAGGGCGAGCATCCGGATAACACCTCACAGAAGAAAAAAGCCGGGGAGGACGACAAGGCGTGCAAAGCAGGCAGTGATAAGTGTCAGAGCAAAGGCGAGCCGGTGGATATGGCGACCGGCTACGTGGTGGACTGGCGTACCGATTTCACACTCGGTGGCCTGCTGCCGCTGGTGATGAAGCGCTATTACCGCTCTGGCGGTGAGCGCAAGCCGGGGCTGCTGGGGGCGTTGTGGCGCAGCAACTGGGACATGAGCCTGACGCTGGAAAGCGGTGTCGCCACCCTGACCGACGGCGAGTTCAACCAGGCGGTATTTGTGCTGCCCGAAGAGGGGGAACAGAGCCGGGCGGCGTCCAACCCGTCATGGCGGCTGAGCCGCCAGCAAGGGCAACTGGTGTTACAGCACGTAGACGGGCTGCGCTACCGCTTTGAGCACGCGTTGGGGCTGCACCTGTGCCTGACCGCGATCGAAGACCGGTCGGGCAATCGCATCACCTTGTTGTGGGACCGTTCCGAGCTGTGCTGGGTTAGCCTGCCGGACGGGCGGCTGGTCCACGTGGAAACACAACGGCGGCGGATAACCAGGCTGACGCTGTGCGATGAGCACCGCCAGCCGCTGAAAACGCTGGTCAGTTATCAGTATGATGCGCAAGGCTATTTGCTGAACGTGCGGGCGGGGGAAGGGCGCAATTTCGACTATCACTACTCCCCGCAGGGTTGGCTGCTGCGCTGGTCAGATTTAGCGCACACCTGGGTTGAGCACGAGTACGACGCCGAGGGGCGCTCGCGGCGTGACCGCACGGCTGGCGGGTTCTGGCCGGGCGAGTTTCGTTACGATGATGACGCCTTCACCAGCCATTACCACAGCGGGTTTGGTGGCGTCACCACCTATGTCCGCGATGCGCGCAACAACATTCTGCTGCGCCGGGAGCCGGACGGCGGGGAATACCGCTTCGAGTGGGTGGATAACCAACTGGTGGCGGAGATTGACCCGCTGGGTGGACGCACCGAATATCAGCGCAACGACTGGGGGCAGGTGACGGCGGTGACCCTGCCGGATGGGGCCACGCATCGCTATGACTACGATGATGACGGCCAGTTGCTAGCCTATACCGACCCGATGGGTAGCACCTGGCGTTATACCCGCGATGCGGCAGGGCGGGTGGAAACGGCGAGCGACCCGGAAGGGCGGACGTGGCAGCACCGCTATTCGCCGCAGGGGTTGTTATCGGGCGTGACCGGGCCGGACGGCCGGGTGCAGCGTTATCACTACAACCGTCGCGGGCTGCTGGAGCGTCTGGAAGCGGAAGGCACCTCGCCGGTGACCTTTTTCTACGACGGTCATGACCGGCTGACGGAGCGGCACATTGCACATGATCAGGGTGTGCAGGTGCGGCGGTGGGTGTACGAAGGCGGTCGTGAGACACCGGAGAAGGTGATTTACGAAGACGGCAGCGAAACCCGGTTTGGTTACGACGGTGAAGGGAACCTGACGTCGGTGACGGATGCGCTGGGCCAGCGTTACCAGTTCCGCTACGGCGCGTTCGACAACCTGCTGGAGGCGACCGACCCGCTGGGGGCGAGTGTCCGCTATCATTATAATGCGGAGTCAGAATTCGCCGGGGTGACCAACAGCCAGGGGCAGACGTGGCAGTACCGGTTTGACACGGCGGGTCGGCTCAGCGAGGAGCGGCATTACGATGGCCGGGTGTACCGCTATGACTACGACGTGGCGGGGCAGCTGGCGAGCCGACAGGCCCCGGACGGTAGCCGACTGGTGTACGGGTATGACGCGGGCGGTCGGCTGAGCGCGATTGCGGCGGTGCAGGCCGACGGGGCCAGCGAGGGCACGACGACCTTTGCCTATGACCTGTCGGGGCGGCTGCTGAAGGCGGCGAGCCCGGACGCGGTGGTGGAGTATACGTACAACCGCGCCGGGCAGGTGGTGAGCGAGACGGTCAACGGCGAGGCGTTGGCGTCGGGGTATGACGCGGCGGGGCAGCGCAGTGCGGTGTCGGGGCTGCTGGCGTCGCTGAGCCTGGGGTGGCAGGGTGGCCGTCTGACGACGCTGGGCATCGGTTCGCACCAGCCGCTGACGTTCAGCCACACGGCGTCGGGGGAGGAGCGACAGCGCAGCAACGGGGCGGGCTTCTCGCTGCGGCATGAGTGGAGTGCGGCGGGGCTGCTGTCGCGTCAGGCGCTGGACGGTGTGAGCGGGGTGCTGGAGCGGCGTTACCAGTACGATGTGCTGGACCGTCTGACGGGCATCAGCGACAGCCACTGGGGCGAGCAGGCGCTGCGGCTGAACGGCATGGGCCAGGTGGTGGCGGAGCGGCGCGAGCAGGGTCGGCAGCAGCATGCGCGGCTGTTTGGTTACGACAGCGAGCAGAACCTGTGCGAGGTATCGGCGATAGTGCTGGACGGGGCAGGCAGGCTGTCGACGGCCAATGCGGTGGTGAAGGCTTCTGCGGGTTATGATGCGGCAGGGCGGGTGGTGAGGCGTGGCGACAGCCGGTATCAGTACGACGCCTGCGGTCGGCTGGTGAACAAACGGGAAAGCCGCGCCGGTTTCCGGCCACGGGAAACGCAGTTCGAGTGGGACGCGCAGGACCGGCTGGTGCGGGTGAGGCTGCCGGACGGGGCGCGGTGGCGGTACCGTTACGACGCGTTCGGCCGCCGGATCAGCAAGGTGCGCGAGGGCCAGGATCCGTCGGCGCAGGCGGTAGCGCGGGTGGCGTACCGGTGGGACGGCGACCAGCTGTCGGGCCAGACGCAGTACCGTGCGGACGGAAGCGTGGCGCGGGCGGTACAGTGGGTGTACGAGCCGGGGAGTTTCCGGCCGCTGGCGCAGGTGGAGGAGAAGGACGAGCGCACGCAACTGCACTACATCGTGACAGACCTGACGGGAACAGCGCGGGAGCTGTGCAGCGAGACGGGCGAGGTACACTGGCGGGGCGAGCAGGGGCTGTGGGGCACGCACCGGGAAGAGAAAATCCCGATCCCGTTACGGCGCTGGCTGGGCGATGCGGCGAACGAGGAGGTGTACTGCGAGCTGCGCTATCAGGGGCAGGTGTACGATAGCGAGACGGGGCTGTATTATAACCGGCATCGGTACTACGACCCGACGCTGGGGCAGTATATCTCGGCGGACCCGATAGGTTTAGATGGTGGTTTTAGTCCATATGCTTATGTCCATAACCCGTTAGAGTGGGTCGATCCTTTTGGGTTATCTGTTGGTCGAGCAGGAAAACAAGCACGGCTAAAAGAACTGGCGAATGATCCTAAACAGCCGAGTCATGTTCGTGGATGGATAAAGCAAGAGCAAAACTCTATTGCTAGGGGACAAAGAACTAACATTAGAAATCCACCCGGTTATCAGTTAGCTCACTGGCGTGGGTATGAGGCATCTAAAGGCTATGGTTATGAGTATTCAGATCCTCAGCATACAGATCTACATCGACAGCAGCATAAATATGATGGTCACGGTAGGAAGAATAAACCTGAAGCAAGTGGTAAAGCTGGATGTAAGGGGAAAAAAGAATGAAGCTATCAGCTAAAGAAATAGAAGTAATGTCAAAAAAAGGTAATGAAGATAGATATATCTATTTCATCAAACGGGTTGCCGATAATGAGTCTGCATGGGTGCTTGATGATGATGGTTTTGCTTTAAGTAGTGATGATGCTGGTAATGACTTTATCGTATTTTGGCCTGCCAAAGAGTATGCGGAGGCTTGTGCAGTAGACGTTTGGTCTGATTATAAGGCGAAAGAAATCGAGCTGGATTATATTATTGATGAGCTTTTGCCAAATCTGTCTGCTGATGGTCTAAATATTGGTATTTTTATGGTTCCATCAATAACTGATACACCAATTGTAAGTGCGGATAAGTTATTAGAAGATTTACAAAATGAGTGTGAAAAGTATAACTGATCTCTACTAGAAAAAAGCCGGAAGCGCTCCAACGATCCTTCCGGCTTTTTAATTTAGAAGTCAGCGTGATTACGCCAGCATCACGCCCGGTTCAGCCCGAATCATGATCCGGCCGGGCAACGCTTCAATGCTGAACGACGGGGGAGTAAGCCGCTTTGGGTGAGCCAGTCGCCTGCCAGCGTCAGTTCGCCGTTGTTGCTCATCATATGAAAATCGCACCAATTTAGTATGAACATCACATAAAAATCCGATAGGTTTAAATAATCCTCGTAGCGATGATTATTTGGTGGCTGCGGATAATCGCAGGTCAAAGGGGGAGGGAATGTCTAAAATAAAGAAAAAAGATTTGATCGAGAATTCTGTTTTTTCAGTTTATTTGGAAGGGATTGGTTATACAATTGCCCAACTAAGAGATGATTGTCAAATGGAGTTCTTTGATATTCTTAGAGCGAGGGATGAATGGGGTGGTGTAGATCTAAATGAAGAAAAAGTACTTTTCTGTATTGTGGTTGCAGCACATCGATTACTAGCTTTATTTCACAGGAATATTACATCAGAAGTTATATTTAATGAGAGAGCGCGCTGTCTGGTTGGACTCGGCTATTCATCAGTAAGGGAAAGTACAGGTGTTTTTGGTCTGAATTTAATAGAATATGGGGACGTATTTGATCCTAATAATATTAGGGTTTTGATTAAAAATTTAGACCCTGTTTTTCATAAAGATATCCTTTGTTCATTTGAATTGCTTGGTATGAATGGGAAAGTGGATGAAATAAAGGAAAGATTGGTGAGGTATTTTTCTGAGGGAGTAAATTTCGATGCTCAGATAAAATTTCTATATCCTGAGTTAGAACTTCCACCTAAAGAGTATGTAAGAAAGGATGTTGAGGATATTAAGAGTTTTTTGAATCATTAAATATAGGGGGACGGAAGTGATCCAACGATCCTTCCGGCTTTTTTATTTGGCCATCAGCGTGATTACGCCAGCATCACATCCGATCCAGCCCGAATCATGATCCGGCCGGGCAGGGCTTCAATGCTAAACGGCGGGGTGAATAATCCACTTTGGGTGAGCCAGTCGCCTGCCAGCGTCAGTTCACCGTTGTCACTCACCCAGTCCGCGCCGTCGGTGTCGCTCCCGTCGAGTTCGGCCACCAGCGCGGCGATATCGGTATCATCGTCCAGCCGGGTCAGCATCAGCCCGTTGCGGTACAGGCTGATACGAAACAACGCCCCGGCGGTAAACCCAGCCTGTGCCAGTGCGGTGCCGCTCAGGGTCAGTTCCGGCTGGTCGCCCTGCTGCCACGCAATGTGAATACTCATTGTATGCCCCCAACATCCAGCCCGCCGGGAAACCCCCTCAGCCACTGTGCCACCGCCTGTTCATCGAACGCGGCAACACTGAGCGCGTGCAGGTCCTGCCACAGTGAGCGGATATCCTGCGTGGTGATGACAATGCAGCCGGGCATCACGCGCAGCTTCAGCGGCTGCCCGGTGCGGAACCCGGCTTCCTTCAGCCAGTTGCCTGCCATGGTGATGGCGGGGGTGTCGTGGTTGCCTTTAACCGGTCGGTAGCCGACGCGGGTAAAGCGCTCCGACAGAGCAGAAACGGCGGTCACGCCGAAAGAGAACGACGCGTACAGCCCCTGACAAGGGTTAAAAGAGCGAGTATGATTAAATCCTACGTGGCGGGAGAAAGGGGTTACCAATGAGAACGACACAGCAGATGAGTATCACGTTGCCGAATGAGATGGCGGCACTGGTCAAAGCGCGCGTCGCCAGCGGCGAATATGCGTCGGAAAGCGAAGTTATCCGTGAGGGTCTTCGGGCGTTGCTGGCACGTGATAATGCGGTGGAAAAATGGTTGCAGGAGCAGGTTGTTCCGGCCTGGAATGCGCTGCAAGAAACGGACAGCCTCAGTGGTAGCGACATCAGAAACAGACTGAAAGCCGAGCACAAGAAAGCGACCGGAGAGTCATAATGGAGTATCAAGTGGTGTTCGCCCCCGAAGCGGAAGAGCAACTGGCGGCGTTGTATCGCTATATCGCGGAGGCTGCGACACCCAATACGGCACTCAGCTACACTGAAAGCGTGGTTGATTACTGTGAATCATTATCCCTGTTCCCGGAGAGGGGAAGCACCCGTAATGACCTTCTGGCAGGGTTGCGCGTAACGAACTACCGTAAAAGAACAGTCATTGCTTTTATGGTGGAGGATGAGAAAAAGCGGGTAACGGTACTGGGCATCTGGCACGGTGGTCAGGACTATGAACGTGACCTGCTCACGGATGAGGCAGACTGAGAACGCTGCATCGCCGGACAGCCCGGAAAAAGGGTTTTCGATCTGACGGCCTCCGCTGCAGGGCGTTATGCTCGCTTGGCTGCGCGGGGTCGCAGTCTCCTTCCCCGTTCGCCAGCTCACCCCCCGGTGCTGTCATGCAACGCCGGTTTCATCCTTCAGCCACATCAAGACCCCACATCTCCACGGCCGCTTGTGTACGCAATTGCATCTCGTGATTTGCGCGTGCAATCGTCAGGTGGGGGTCTGCAAGCGCTACGGTGTCGCGAGTGGCACCGGTTTCTTTGCCGCCAAAAAGCGTCTTTAAGAAATTGATCATTGATACTCTCCTGGTTTCTCATTTGGCGTGAATTGGCATTTGCTCTATTGGCGCTGGCATTATCCGATTTTTACTTATTCGATTTTTACTATCCGATTTTTCGCTCTTCTTCTCCAGCCATCTTCACACAGCATGATATTTCCCTTACAGCGAATATGCCCGTGCCTTATACCCAAAACATCATTATTGCGCGGTAGATAATCTTTGCCGGTAGGGAGGGCTGGGGTAGAGTAGATTATTCCCTGAGCGCCACTCTGGATGGGAAAATAAACACCAAAGCAGGTGGCTGAGGTGTGAATGAATAAGGAGAGACGTATGAGCATTGCTCCAGCGCTGATTACACGGGCCATTGAATGGCGCCGCACTCTGCATGCCAGCCCGGAATTGGGGTATCAGGAACACCAGACATCCCAGATGGTGGCTGAATTACTGACCCAGTTTGGTTTTCAGGTTCATACCGGACTGGCGGGAACGGGGGTGGTAGGCACGCTGGAGAATGGGCCGGGGCCGGTCATTGGGTTGCGGGCCGATATGGATGCGTTGCCGGTCACCGAGCTGGGCAACACCCCCTATCAATCCCGACACCCTGGTGTGATGCATGCCTGCGGCCATGACGGTCATACGGCTATGCTGCTAGCGGCCGCCTGCCACCTCGGTGAGACTCGTCGTTTTCGCGGTACGGTTCACGTCATATTCCAGCCAGCGGAAGAAAACCTGGGGGGCGCGCGTCGTATGGTAGAAGAAGGGCTGTTTACGCGTTTCCCAATGGACGACATTTATGCATTGCATAATTGGCCGGGGCTACCTGTCGGGCATGTTGGGCTGAGTAGTGGGGCGATGATGGCCTCTCTGGATTCGTTTGAAATTATCCTGACGGGAAAAAGCTGTCACGCGGCGATGCCGGAAAACGGCGCAGACCCGATTATGGCGGCTTCTCAACTGGTGCTGTCGTTACAAACCATTCCCTCCCGCCGTCTTTCGCCCCAGTCGTCTGCGGTGATCAGCATCACGCAGATTGCCGGGGGCGAAGCTATCAATGTGATCCCGGAAAAGGTCGTGCTGCGAGGTACGTTGCGCTGCTTGCAAGCCTCGGTGCGTGATCAGGTCAAGGCGTTCATTGCCCAATTCGTGGCGCAAATTCCAGAGACATTCGGTGTCACCGGTGCCATAACCTATTATCCCGGCTATCCGGTTACCCACAATAACGCACAGGTCGCGCAAACCGTGCGGGAGGTGGCCGAAATAACATGTGGCGTAAACCAGGTGCACTGGGATATTGCGCCGTCAATGGCTTCCGAAGATTTTGCCTGCATGCTCGAACAGTGTCCCGGTGCCTATTTCTGGTTAGGTGCTGATGGGGATACGCCGTCTCACCCGTTGCATAATGCCTGCTATGATTTCAATGATGCGCTCATTCCACATGGCGTTGCCTTGTGGGTAGCATTGGTGGAAAAACGCTTGGCGATTAGCTAAGAGCCTATCCCATTAGGGCGATTTCACTGGCCATTTTGGCCCTGGGCAGTGCTCGAACTCCTCACGTACTACGTTGTCGTTCTGCCTGATGGCAGCGAAATCCCTGACGATACCCATCACTGCTAACGGCCCTTGTTGGAATGGGCCGTTTTTTTGTGCTTTTTTGTGGATTGCTGGGCTAGACGAGTGTTGGACCAGACGAGTTGTGGGGCCAGACGATAAGCCGACTCAGGGCGCTTGTGGAAACGGCCTATCGTGGACAACAGACTGCGTTGTTAAGCAATGCTACAGGTTATGACGTCATGCGAGTAATTTAAGGTAGGTAATGGAAACTATTTTTCCATAAAGTGATTATTTATTTTATTCTTGTCTTAAATTGCAATAACGGAAAATAAAACAGCCGTTTCCCCCCATGAGTATTGTCAGTTTATGTAATGTCACCCGATTTTTTACTGATGACGTGTCCTGTGCGGTGGTAAGCCTATTTGTCACGTTTTTAAATTGAAAAACACATCAGGTTTTTATTTGTTTTTCATGGCATAAGTAGTGATGAAATGTTCTCTGACAGGGTGTTATAGCATGAAAATAATCGGTTTTTTTGAATCGATAATATCACACATTAAAAATAGGCTTATTCTTAAAATTTATTAGCACGGTAATTGTTTTTAAATCTAACGGAATTAGAGAGGCCAAAAATACCCGCTTTTTAGAAAATTGCAATCTGGAATTATGCCTGTGATTTGGTGGGTTTATTTCGTGTTTTGGTACTAATATTTTTTATTATATTGTTGTTTTTTAAGTGTTTTTATTTATTTTGGAGCTTTGGAATATTAAAAATATATTGGCGTTGACCACGCGTTGGCGTTATGTGTATGATTGGCTAACGAAGCAGAAATATATCTACACATTTTGAATACAGTTCTGTCGTTTTTATTTGGCTTAGTGATTCCATACGGTTTAAGAATGCGGTGAGTGAATGCGCCGAGGCGGCGGGTTCTATTTCGTGCATATCGTCGGTCGAAAAACAAATAGTGTATTTGTTCGCTGAACAGCCCGGTCTGTCATGGATTCTGGCGGGTTTTCAGTAGGATTCGACCTTATTTTCTCGGGCCAGGGTGCCCTCACGTTGGTATTGACATATGGCAAAAGGAACTGACGGTGCATCTGTCGCACCAAAGGAACGTATTAATATCAAATATGTCCCGGCCACTGGTGGTCAGCAGGCGGAAATTGAACTCCCGCTTACGCTGATGGTGGTGGGAAATATGAAAGGACGCACAGAAGAGACGCCGATTGAAGAACGTCAGACGGTGTCTATCGATAAGAATAATTTCACTTCGGTCATGAAAGAGGCCAACCTGGAGCTGAATTTCAGCGTACCTAACCGTCTGGAAGAAGACAGCCAGGATGACCTTCCCGTCAAACTCAGCATTGCTTCGCTGAATGATTTCTCTCCCGATCGCATCGCACAGCAAGTGCCGGAACTGCGCAAATTACTGGAATTGCGAGAAGCACTGGTCGCCTTGAAAGGGCCGCTGGGTAATATTCCCGCTTTCCGTAATCGCCTGCAGGACCTGTTGTCCAGCGAAGAAGCCAGAGAGCAGCTGCTCAAAGAGCTGGATCTGGTGAAACCCGCCGAATAATTGATTGTCACTGACGAGAAGGGAAACAAACATGTCAATGGTTGAAGAACAGGCCCAGGCAAGCGCGGCCGGTGGTTCATCATCGCTGCTTGAAGAGATCATGGCGCAAGCGCGCATTACCCCGGTGGATGAAGGTTATAACGTCGCCAAACAGGGTATTGCCGCACTGGTGGCAAACATTCTGGATAGCGGCAACGCAGCCGAGCCGGTGAACAAAGCGCTGGTCGACAGCATGATCGTTGAGCTGGACAAAAAACTCAGCAAACAAATCGACGTGATTCTGCATGCTCAGGAGCTACAGGAACTGGAATCCTCCTGGCGTTCACTGAAGCTGTTGATTGATCGCACCGATTTCCGTGAAAACATCAAAATCCTGCTGCTGCACGCGACCAAAGACGAGCTGCTGGAAGACTTTGAGTTTGCACCGGAAATTACCCAGTCTGGTTTCTATAAACACGTGTATTCCAACGGCTACGGCCAGTTCGGCGGCCAGCCGATCGGCGGGGTGATTGGCGATTATGCGCTGACCCAAAGCTCGCCGGACATCAAGCTGATGCAGTATGTCAGCGCGGTAGGCGCGATGGCGCATGCCCCGTTTATCTCCTCCGTTGCACCGACTTTCTTCGGTGTGGACAGCTTTACCGACCTGCCGTCGATCAAAGACCTGAAGTCGGTGTTTGAAGGCCCGACCTATACCAAATGGCGCTCGATGCGTGAGTCGGAAGATGCCCGTTATCTGGGGCTGACTGCGCCGCGTTTCCTGGCCCGTTTGCCGTATGACCCGGTAGAAAACCCCATCAAAGGGTTTAACTACAAGGAAGACATCAGCGCCAGTCACGAAAACTATTTGTGGGGCAACACCGCGTACCTGATGGGCACCGCCATCACCGACAGCTTCGCCAAGTACCGCTGGTGTCCGAACATCATCGGCCCACAGAGCGGCGGCGCTATCACCGACTTGCCGGTGCATGTGTATGAAGCGATGGGCCAGTTGCAGGCCAAGATCCCGACCGAGGTGTTGATCACCGACCGTCGTGAATACGAAATGGCCGAAGAAGGTTTCATCACGCTAACCATGCGCAAAGACAGCGATAACGCTGCGTTTTTCTCTGCCAACTCGGTGCAGAAACCCAAGGTGTTCGCCAATACCAAAGAAGGTAAAGAGGCGGAAACCAACTACAAACTGGGTACGCAGCTGCCGTACATGTTCATCATCAACCGTCTGGCGCACTACATCAAAGTGTTGCAGCGCGAGCAGATCGGTTCCTGGAAAGAGCGTCAGGATCTGGAGCGCGAGCTGAATAACTGGATCAAGCAGTACGTCGCTGATCAGGAAAACCCGCCCGCTGATGTCCGCAGCCGTCGTCCGCTGCGTGCGGCACAAATCAAAGTGCTGGACGTAGAAGGCGAACCGGGCTGGTACCAGGTGACCATGGCAGTGCGTCCACACTTCAAGTACATGGGGGCGAACTTTGAACTGTCCCTGGTTGGTCGTCTGGATAAGGAATAACGACTGATGCCGTCGCTCTCTGCCTGGGAGCGGGGATCTGCGGCCAGCCTGTTTGATCGCATCCGGGGAGAGGAGCGTCGCTCCTCCCCCGAAACGGAATTAGAAGACTTGATCGCGTCGGTGAAACGCCAGCTTGATCAAGTGCTGAATACGCGTCCCGGCAGTTGTCGCAGCGCACCTGAGCTTGGCGTGATTGATTTTAATGACGCTACGCAGGGCGGTGCGGATATCCGGGGCAAAATCCGTGAGGCGATCCGGCAGTGTATCTGTCGCTTTGAACCGCGCATTGTCCATGTGGACGTCAGTGCATCGGACTATCTGTCCAATCCGCTGGAGATGTCGTTTCAGGTCACCGCCCATGTGCGGCTGGAAGAACTGGAACAGGTCACCTCCTTCAATATTCATATGGACAGCCACCGCCATTACAGAATGATGTGATTATGTCGCTGGAACATTTTTTCAGGGATGAACTCGCTTATTTGCGTCTGCAAGGACGTGAATTTGCCAATGCACACCCTGAACTTACCCGATTTTTGTCAGAACAGACCACGGATCCGGATGTCGAGCGATTGCTGGAAGGGTTCGCCTTTCTGACCGGCAGTCTGCGGGCGAAGATCGAGGATGAATTTCCGGAACTGACTCACGGCCTGCTGGGCATGCTGTGGCCGAACTATTTGCGCCCGGTACCCAGCATGACCATCATGCAATTTTCGGTGCTGCCCGGTGCTATCGCGCAACCGGCGTTTGTGGCGCGTGGCTGCGAGCTGGATAGCCTGCCAATAGACGATGTGGTCTGCCATTTCCAAACCTGCCACGATGCCTGGATCTACCCGGCGGATATCCGCCAGATCAACGCGCAAAGCGGCAACGACATGTCTGCCATCACGCTGGATATTGGTCTGCACGGGCCGGTGGCGCTGGGGGATTTGCAGTTGGATAAACTGCGCTTCTTCCTGGGTGGCGACCGCTATACCGCCTACGAACTCTATTTCTGGATAGCCAGCCAGCTGTCACACATTGAGCTGGAAGTGGACGGGAAACGCTTTCGTCAGGAAGCGAGTGTACTTAAAACCGTCGGCTTTGAGCGTGAAGACGCGATGCTGCCGTATCCCGGTAATGTGTACTCCGGCTACCGTATCTTGCAGGAGTATTTCTGTTTTCCGGAAAGTTTCCTGTTCTTTCAGTTGTCTGGTGCCAGTTGGCCTGACCAGCCGCTGATCGTGACGGATTTCAAACTGCATTTCTGCTTTGACCGGCCGCTGCCAGCGGAACTGAAAATCCGCCCGGATTCGTTCATGCTCAACTGCGTACCGGCTATCAACCTGTTCCGCCATGACAGCGAACCGATCAACCTGGATGGTCGCCAGACGGATTACCCGCTGAAAGCCAGCTACCGCCACGCCGACAGTTTCGAAATTTTCTCTATCGATAAAGTGGAGGGGTGGGTGGAAGGTAACAGTGGGCGTGCGCGCGGTATCCCACGGCTTTACCAACCTTTCGAGAGTTTTCAGCACCAAATCGAGCGGGCCAAAGGTCGACTGGCGCTGTATTACCGCATTCGGGTGCGTGAAGCCGTCAACGGTGATGGTTTCGATCACTTATTGTCGTTCGTGCGGGGCGACGAAAAAGAAGTCATTGACCTGGACGAGTCCATTTCGGTGAGCCTGACCTGCACCAACCGTTCACGGGCCGCGCAGTTGCCCGTGGGCGCGATTTGTGTGCCGACCGGTAGCTCACCGTCTTTTGCCACCTTCCGTAACCTGATTCGGCCGACCCGTCCATTGCGCCCGGCACTCGATGGCAGCCTGCACTGGACGCTTATCTCCAACCTGTCGTTGAACTACGTGTCGCTGCTGCGACGCGATGCGCTGGTGCAGATCCTGCGTACCTACGACTTCCCGGCGCTGCATGACAAACAGGCCGAACAGGCATCGCGCAAACGGCTGGCGGGGATAGAAACGATTGAGACCACACCGGTCGACCGGCTGGTACAGGGGATGCCGGTACGCGGACTCAAATCAGTTCTCTCCGTGCGGCAGTCGGCGTTCGCCAGTGAAGGCGAACTCTATCTGTTCAGCACCGTGCTGGCGCATTTCTTCTCGTTATATGCCAGCGTTAACGCCTTCCACCTGCTGGAAGTGGTCAACATCGATAACAAGGAGCGCTACCGATGGCCGGTGCAGATAGGTCAGCACTCGATGATGTGACCGCAGGGCAGGCGATGTTTCGTCAGGACGCGCGCCACTTCAACTTTTTCCAACTGGTGGAGTTACTCAACCAGATGGAAGGCGTCGATCTGGAGCAGGCGCTCGACTTCCGGCCGGAACTGGAGCGCATTCGCTTTCGCTCCACCGCCTCGATTGGCTTTCACCCCAGTGATGTGCTGCGGGTAGGGGAAGATACCGACGGCAGGCAGGAGCTGGAAGTGGCGTTTCTCGGGCTGCATGGCAGCCAGTCGCCGATGCCGGGGTACTACCTTGAAGAGCTGGCGTGGGAATACGCCCAGGGCGAGCAGAAACTGGGGGTATTCCTCGATTTCTTTCATCATCGATTGCTGACGCTATTGCATCGTGCCTGGCGTAAGTACCGCTATCACGTGCGTTTCCAGAATGATGGCGAAGACGGCTTCTCCCGGCTGATGTTCGCGCTGGTGGGGCTGGGTAACGACGCGGTGCGCGACAGTCTGCCGGTCAACCGCGCCAAGATGCTGTCTTACGCCGGTCTGCTGGCCAGTCCTAGCCGTTCGCCGGAAGTGGTGGCTGGTCTGGTGATTCACTGCTTTGACCTGGAAGACGTCGAAGTCATCGCCTGGCAACACCGCAAAGTACCGATTTTTGAAGACCAGCAAAACCGCCTTGGGCGCGCGAATAGCCTGCTGGGTGGGGATTTTGTCATCGGCGACAAAGTGAACGACTGCGCCGGTAAATTCCTGCTCAAGGTGGATAACCTCAGCTTCAGCCGTTTTCTCAGTTTCCTGCCCAACGGCGAACATTTTCAACCGCTGGTGCGTTTTGTTTCCTTCATTTTGCGTGATCAACTGGCCTGGGACTTACGCCTCGGTTTCGCCGAAGGGGAGGCCAGAGGGCTAAGACTGGGCGATGACCAGAGCAGCCGTCTGGGATGGAGCAGCTTTCTCGGGCAGCCGCCCGCCGACCCGTATGTGACGATTTGTGTGCAGGAGTAATTGTGAACGAAAACAACCCACTCACTCTGGTGGTGCTCAACAGCGAACAACTGGATATCAACTCGCAGGTGCAACACCGCTTTGACCACCGTGGCGGCACGCTGGGCGCATCGGAAAAAGATCAATGGCAGTTGCGCGATCGGCTCGGTGCGGTTTTGCCGGAGCATGCACGTATCGAATTACAGGATGGCTATTTCTGCGTGTGCGACCTGAGTGGCCAGACCTTCATCAATGGCGCGTTGTCGCCCATCGGTCGTGATCGCCGGGTGCGTCTGGCGCAGGGTGACGAACTGGTGATTGGCCCATTCCGGCTCGGGGTTTACCTCGACGATCCCGCTTTCGAGCAGGATATCGATCAAGTGCTGGGGCAACGCCCCGGTGACGTGCTGGAAGGATGGCTTGGGGAAGAACAACGCCGTGCGCCTGCCGATGAAACGGCGGCGGACCGATTTAATGACCCGTTGTGGGCGCTGCAGCAGGAACAGAGCCGCTCGCTACTGGCAACGGAGGCTGAGCGCGGTGATGAACTGCCGACCTCGCTTTCTTCTTTTTCTGCCGTTGAGGACACCATGGATCAGAAATTTGTGGAATTACCGACCATTGACAATCCGCACATTAACAATCCGCATGCCGGTACCGCGTTTGGCGCACCGGTGGATGCGGTGACGCTGGCACCGTTGTTGCGCGGGCTGGGCGTATCACTCAATACCGGCGATGAGCAACAACTGCGCGAGATGCTCGAAGAGATGGGCAAAAGCCTCAAAGCGATGGTGGAAGGCTTGCTGACGTTGCAGGCCGAGCAGGCCGCGCTGGCGGATACCCATTTGCGGCCGATCGAAGATAACCCGTTGCGTCTGGGGCTGGATTATACCGACACCCTGTCGCTGCTGTTCGCTGACGATAAAAGCCCGGTGCACCTGTCCGCCCCGGCCGCCATCAGCGAAGTGCTGAGTAATATGCAGGCGCATCACCGGGCTAACCAGCAGGCGATCGCCGTGGCGCTGGAGAGCATTTTACAGGCGTTTTCACCGGCGGCGTTGCTGGGGCGTTTCGAGCATTATCGCCGCAGCGGCGAGCGTCAGGCGCTGGATGACGGTTGGGCGTGGCAGATGTATCAGCACTATTACCGCGAACTGACCTCACCGCGTCAGCAAGGGTTCCAGAAACTGTTCCATCAGGTGTATGCGCAGGCGTATGACCGCGCCGTTCGTCAGCAACAGGAGCAGAAATAATGCTGCGAGCCTTAATGCTGCGAACCGGGTGGTTATGCGTTCTGATGCTGCTGCTTCCCGGTTGTACCACGCTCGGCAAGATGGCGAAGGTGGCGGCCAATCCGGATATTCAGATTGGCAGCAATGATAACCAGCCTTCGACCGTCGGTTTTAGTCTGCTGGCCGAGCCGGACGTTAACCCCAGTGAGAGTGGCGACGCGGCACCTATCGAGTTTCAGGTGGTGATGCTGGCGGAAGACTCCCGCCTGCTGGCGACCGACTATGACCAGGTGACCGGCGACATCGAAAAAGCGCTGGCTAAAAACTACGTCAGCCACCAGGACTACACGTTGCTGCCAGGGCAGTTCAAATACCTGCCGCAGGTCAAGCTGGACGAGAAAGTGCATTACATCGGGGTGATCGCCAAATACGCCGACCCGGACAGCGCCGAGTGGCGCAAGGTTATCAAACTGAAAAACACCGGCCGCACTTATCAGCTTCTGGTGCATCTGCGCCGTGAAGAAGTCGAAATCAAGAAAGATCAAGAAGAAGAATAACTATGTCGAGCCGAAATCGGATTATTTGGCGGGAAGGGCTGTTCATCAAGCCGCAGCATTTCCAGCAACAGCAACGACACACCGACTACGCGCTGCATGCCCGTCTTAGCGCGCTCAGTGATTATTTCTACGGCCTGCAATCGCTGGCTATTAACGAAGAATACCTTAACTTCGGGCGTATCGCGCTGGTGAACGCCACCGGCGTGATGCCGGATGGCACGGTCTTCAATATCCCTGGGGATGACGCGCTGCCGCAACCGCTGGAGATTACCGATGTGGCGCTGGCGAACCAGAAGGTCTATCTGGCGCTGCCGTTGGCGGTGAACGGTGTGAGCGAAGTCGGGCAGGCCGGGGCCGGTATTGCCACCCGTCTGCAATCCCACCGGCATGATGTGCGTGACTTGCACAGCGAAGGCGGTGACGTGGTATCGGTGGAAGTGGGCAAGGTCAGCCTGCGGCTGATGCTGGAGCGTGATGACCGCAGTGCCTACGCGTCGCTGGCGATCGCCAACATCCTCGACAAACGGCCGGACGGTGGGCTGGTTCTTGACCCTAACTTTATGCCGTGCAGCATCAGCGTCACGGCGATTCCGAGCCTGAAACGCTTTCTGGGGGAATCGGCCGGTCTGGTGGCTGAACGCGCCCGCAGTCTGGCTCAGCGTATCGCCGCGCCCGGTCAGCAAGGGGTAGCGGATGTGGCGGAGTTCATGATGCTGCAACTGCTTAACCGTGCCCAGCCGCAACTGTCGCATCTGGCGCGCCTCGGCACGTTACACCCGGAGCGGCTGCATGAAGCACTGGTGCAACTGTGCGGCGAGCTGATGACCTTTACCGATGAATCGCGCCTGCCGCCGGAGTTTCCCGCTTATCGTCATGAGCATCAGCAATCGAGCTTTGAGCCACTGATGATGGCGCTACGTCAGGCGTTGAGTACCGTGCTGTCGCCACGTGCGGTGTCGATTCAGATGAAGGCGCAGCCTTACGGCGTCAGGGTGGCGCTGGTGGGCGACGCCGAATTGATGGCCAGTGCCGAATTTGTGCTGGCGGTGCGCGCCCGTATGCCGCAAGAACATTTGCGCAAGCAACTGCTGCAACAAACCAAGATCGCCTCCAGCGACAAAATCCGCGAACTCATCAGTCTGCAACTGCCTGGCGTACCGTTGCTTCCACTGCCCGTGGCACCGCGTCAGTTGCCGTACCACGCCGGTTACAGCTACTTCCAGTTGGACAGGCAAAGCCCGGCCTGGAAATCGCTGGTCACCAGCAACACGCTGGCGTTCCACATCGCTGGCGAGTTTCCGGAACTGGATATGCAACTGTGGGCCATCCGCGGCCAGTAGTTAACAGGAGGAACCTGTGAGTACCGACATTATTAAAAATGACCAGTTAGGCGACCTGCTGTATGACAACGCCCGGCAACTGGATATGGATTCCGATTACTGGTTCCGCCTGCGCGGGCAGAGCATCAACCCGATGATCGATGCCGTGACCCCGCTGCTGGGCATGGTGGAGCGGGTTCGCCAGCTGTCTGAATACGACGGTGTGGCGGAGTTGTACCAGCGCGTGCAGTCCGAGATTCAGGCCATCGAGCAGGAACTGCATTCCCACGGTTACGAAAACGGCGTGATCCTGTCGTTTCGCTACATTCTGTGCACCTTTATCGATGAAGCGGTAATGGGGCGGGAGTGGGGAGGCCAGAGCGTGTGGTCGGCCCATTCGCTGCTGACCCGCTTTCACAATGAAACCTGGGGTGGCGAGAAGGTGTTTGTGCTGCTGGAAAAACTGCTGGATGACCCGGTGCGTTACCGCGACATTCTGGAGTTTATCTACCTGTGCTTGTGTCTTGGCTTTGAAGGCCGTTACCGGGTGATGACGCAAGGGCGAGAAGAGCTGGACCGGGTGGTGCGCCGCTTGCATGACACCCTGCGACCAGAGCCGGAAAACTCGCCGACGGTGTTTCACCTCAATCTGGGACAGCAATCTTCCCGTTACCACCTGCGTAAACAGATTTCGCTGCGCGCCTTGTTCCTCGGCCTGTGCGTGGTAATGGCGGTGGCGTTTGGCCTGTATCACTACCAGCTAACCAACCAGACCCAGGACGTGCTGCGTCAACTGGGCGAATTATTACAATAACAGGAGCGTATTCTCGTGATTCGAATCGAACTGCCGATCCTGGTTGAGCGACTCAACCCGCTGTGCCGCCACATGATGGAAGAAGCGGCCGCGCTGTGTATTCAGCATCAGGGCGCGGAGATCCGCATTGAGCACCTGTTGCTGAAAATGCTGGAAACACCGTTGTGCGATGTACGCCAGATCCTCAAACGCGCTGGGGTAGAGGCCGACGAGCTGGCGGCATTGCTGCAACCCAATGCGGCGGATAAAGGCTTTGAGGCTGGCTACCCGTCGTTTTCACCGTTGCTGGTGGAGTGGTTACAAGACAGCTGGTTGCTGGCTTCGGCCGAGCTTCAACACGCTCGCCTGCGTAGTGGCGTACTGCTGCTGGTGCTGCTGATGACACCGACGCGTTATCTGTCCGCCGCGGTAACCCGCCAGCTGGCACAAATTAACCGCGAACTGCTGCGCCAGCAGTTTGACGAGTGGGTGAAAGATTCGGCGGAAACCGAGGTGGTGACCTCCACAGGTGTCGCACCGGAGCAGGCCGCCGCCGCGACCACCCAGCTTTCCCGTTATACCCAGAATGTCACCGAGTCGGCCCGTCAGGGCAAGCTGGACCCGGTGTTGTGCCGTGATCACGAAATCGACCTGATGATCGATATCCTCTCCCGCCGTCGTAAAAATAACCCGATCGTGGTCGGTGAGGCCGGGGTAGGGAAAAGTGCACTGATTGAAGGGCTGGCGCTGCGTATCGTCGCGGGTCTGGTACCGGAACGGCTGCGGGATGTGGAATTGCTGACGCTGGATTTGGGTGCCATGCAGGCCGGTGCGTCGGTGAAAGGCGAATTCGAGAAGCGCTTTAAAGGGGTGATGCAGGAAGTCAAAGAGGCACCAAAGCCGATTGTCCTGTTCATTGACGAGGCGCACACACTGATTGGTGCGGGTAATCAGGCCGGCGGGCTGGATGTGTCCAACCTGCTGAAACCGGCGCTGGCGCGTGGCGAACTGCGCACCATCGCGGCGACCACCTGGAGCGAATACAAGAAATACGTGGAAAAAGACGCCGCGCTGTCACGCCGTTTCCAACTGGTGAAGGTGGGGGAGCCGAACGTCGAGCAGGCCACGGTGATCCTGCGTGGGCTACGCAGCATTTACGAACAGTCGCATGGCGTGTTGATTGACGAAGAAGCCTTGCAGGCAGCGGCCAATTTGTCTGCGCGCTATATCTCCGGGCGTCAGTTGCCGGATAAAGCTATCGACGTGCTGGACACCGCCTGTGCGCGTGTCGCCATCAATCTGACCACACCACCGCGCGCGGTCAGCCAGTTGCAGACCCGCCTGCACCAACAGGCGCTGGAAATCGCCCAGTTGGAACGTCAGGGCCGCATTGGCCTGGGGGATACAGAGGAGCGGCTGGTCACGCTGCGTGAGGCTCGTGAAACCGACGCCGCGACACTGGCGCAACTGGAGGCCGACTGGCAACACCAAAAAACGCTGGTGCAGCAGATTGTCGCCCTGCGTACCGCGCTGCTCAATGATGCGCCGCCGGAGGATTTTGATGCCGCCGCCGCAGCGGCGGAGCTGGCCGATAACGAGCGAGCATTAGCCGAACTGCAACAGCCGTCAGTACTGGTGTCACCCCACGTGGATAAAACCCAGATTGCCTCGGTGATTGCCGAGTGGACCGGTGTACCGCTAAACCGCATTTCTCAGGGCGAGCTGGACGTGGTCACCCGCCTGCCGGATTACCTTGGCGACAGCATCAAAGGGCAGCAACTGGCTATCGCCCAGTTGCACAAGCACCTGCTGACCGCCCGTGCCGACCTGCGCCGTCCCGGCCGACCGCTGGGGGCCTTTTTGCTGGTGGGTCCGAGCGGGGTCGGTAAAACCGAAACCGTGGTGCAGATTGCCGACCTGATGTTCGGCGGTCGTCATTATCTCACCACCATCAACATGTCCGAATACCAGGAGAAGCACACGGTTTCCCGCCTGATTGGTTCGCCGCCGGGGTATGTCGGCTTTGGCGAAGGCGGGGTGCTGACCGAAGCGATTCGCCAGAAACCCTATTCGGTGGTGCTGCTGGATGAAGTGGAAAAAGCCCACCCGGATGTCCTCAATCTGTTCTATCAGGCGTTTGATAAAGGCGAACTGGCCGATGGCGAAGGGCGGCTGATCGACTGTCGCAACGTGGTGTTCTTCCTGACCTCTAACCTCGGGTTCCAGACGATTGTTAATTTTGCAGATCGGCAAAGCGAACTGCTGGATGCGCTCTACCCGGAACTGGCGGCGTTCTTCAAACCGGCGTTGCTGGCGCGCATGGAAGTGATCCCTTACCTGCCGCTGGACCACGACACGCTGGTTGAGATCGTACAGGGCAAGCTGTCCCGTCTGGTGACGTTGCTGCAACAGCGCTTTGGTGCCGAGGTGGTCATCGACGACGCCGTGCCGGAAGACATTCTGCGTCTGGCAAACCGCAGCGAGAACGGGGCGCGCATGCTGGAGTCGGTGATCGACGGTGCGCTGCTGCCGCCGGTGTCGTTGCAGTTGCTGCAACGTCTGTCGGCCGGTCAGCCGGTCAGCCGTATTCATTTCCGGGTGGAAGACGGCCAGTTCCGGTCTGAGGTGGAGGGCTGAGCATGCAAGCGGCCCTCTCTCTGGCGTTCTCGCTAACCCGCCACCGGGATGAAGCCGGTCTGTGTGACTGGCTGCTCGGCACGCTGCGCTCGGCATGGCAGCCGCAGGGGGCGTTGCTGGGAATGGTGGACGTTAGCGGGCGTCAGTTGGTTTGTAACGGCTGGGTGCATCGCACGCCATTGTCGTTGTCGCTCGGGGTGGATGATTTCAGCCATCCGCTGGCCTATGTGCTGCTTAAGAACCAGGTTCGCAGTTGGGCATCGTTGTATGGCGGTGCCCGTGTTGAACACGAAGGGTTTCGCCAGTTACTGGCTGATGCAGGCACCGCTTGTGGCCTGCACGCCATGCCGTTGCTGGCCGAGGATGGCCGTGCACTGGCGGTACTGGCGTTGTTGGATACGCCGGAGCGGTTGCAGGCGCTGGGGCGATGTGATGACTACGTGCAACTGGCGCAGATATTTTGCAGCCAGCTGGCGTTGATCCGCGATCTGGGGCGCAGCCAGCGTGAACAGACTGCATTGCGTGATTCGTTACGCCAGATGAAAGACGAAGGCGCACTGCGACAGGAACGGGAAAAACGGGTGGCGGACGCGTTGATTGGGCAGTCCGTCGCGGTGCGGCAGTTACATCAACAGATTTGTCAGGCGGCAGCTCATCGTCTGGCGGTGTTGATTCACGGCGAAACCGGGGTGGGCAAAGAAGTGGTGGCCCGGCTGTTGCACCAGTGTTCCGATCGCGCCGGGCGGCCGTTTATCGCCATCAACTGTGCCGCTATTCCGGAAAACCTGATTGAAAGCGAGCTGTTCGGCTATGAGAAAGGGGCGTTTTCCGGCGCGCAGAGCAACAAAATCGGGCTGGTGGCGCAGGCCAACGGCGGCACGCTGTTTTTGGATGAAGTGGGCGATATGCCACCGTTGATGCAGGCCAAATTGCTGCGGGTGCTGGAAACACACAGCTTCCGCCCGCTGGGTGCAGGGCAGGAGAGTCACTCCGATTTTCGGCTGATCGCCGCCACGCACCAACCACTGGAGCAGCGGGTCGCGCAAGGGCAGTTTCGCCAGGATCTCTATCACCGGCTGTGCCAGTGTCTGGTGCAGGTGGCACCGCTGCGCGATCGCCCGGACGACATCGGCCTGTTGTGCGAGCACTTTATCGGGCAGTTCGCCCAACAACAGCAAAAACCGTTGGGGCCGCTGCATCGCACCTTTCTTAAGCAACTCCTGGGGTATGACTTCCCCGGTAATGTGCGCGAGTTACGCAACCTGCTGGAAGTGGCGTGCGCCCATACGCCGGAAGGTGAGCCGATCCGCCTGGAGTCGTTGCCGCCTGAATTACACCAGCGGGTATGCGCAAGCGCTGCCGCCGACAGCGACGCGTTCCACCATATTCAGGACCTGCGTATCGCCACCCAACAGTACGAGGCGGCGGTGATTGCCGCGCGTCTGCGCCAGTTTCAGGGTAACCGCCTGCTGGTAGCGGAAAGCCTGAATATTCCTAAACGAACCCTGGATCACAAGTGCCAGAAACTGGAGGTGAATTGATGATGCTGACGATGGTGCCGTTGCTGATGGCGGCAGTCGGCTCGCCCGACCCCGCCTGGCAATCGCTGTGGGAACAGTGCCGTAATGAGACGTCGCCGCAGGTGCGTCTGGCCTGTTATGACGCGCTGGGGCGCGAGAGCGCGCGTGCAAACGACCCTGCGTCCGCGATGAATCATGGCGGTACGGGGGAGAATGCGTTTCGTCTTAACCGTGAGGCGGCCAATGGCGATATCACTCTGACGCGCACGCTGGCGGATGGCAACACGCTGGTTATCAGTTGCGCCAGCAGCATTACCCACCTGCGGCTGACGCTGAGCCAGCCGTGGTCAGGTGACAACGTGACCTCTCAGTTGGATGGGGCCAGCGCACCGGATAACTGGTTCGTGCGTAATCGCGGCACCTTGCTGGAATTTGGCCGTGGTCTGCCCGCTATCGACGCGCTCAAGCGTTGGGTCGGCCATCAGGAACTGGTGCTCAACGGCGAACAAAACCAGATATTGCGTATCGACCTCACCGGGTTGGGTGACGCCTTGACACCGCTGCGCCAGCAGTGTCGCTGGTAGGGGCGATGAGTATGCATGCACACCCCTGGTGTAAACGATTACTGACGTCATTGCCTGATGAGGCGCTGCGCGCAGCGGTAGCGGCGGATGACCCGCTGTGGGAGCAGGTAGAAACCGAGCTGGTCAAGTTGGGATCGCTGGCGCACAGCCAGGTGGACCTTAACGCGGTGGCTGGTCAATGCCTGACGTTGCTGGAGAGCCGAACCAAAGACATGCGGGTGCTGGTGCAGTTGCTGCGTTGCCTGCAACACCCGGCTAAGGCGACGCCATTCGCCACCGCCATCATGTTGCTCGATAGCTGGCTGGAGGCTTACTGGACGGTGGCGTTTCCGGCCAGTCCGGCACAAAAACAGAAGCTGATGGTGCAAATTATCCGCCGTTTTGAAGGCGTGCTGCCCCGTATGACGGAGCAGGCCTCGGGAGCGGAATTAGGCCAGTTGCATCAGCTGGCGGAACAACTGGCCTCGCGCTGGCGTGGGCTTGCGGACAGCAACGCGGACCTCACCGATGAACTGGTGGCGGCGCTTCAGCGTGCCCGGCAACGCCATCAGGCGCAGGAGAAAGCCAACCAAGCGGCTGCGGCACCGACGTCGGGCGCGCAAGGTGCAACCAGCCTGGAGGGGGGCACCGGGAACAGTAGTCACAGCAGTACGGCCAGTGTGGCGGCGACGGTCGATATCAACAGTTCGGACGATCGTAGCTGGAAGCAGACGCAACTGACCGTGGCGGCGTTGCTGGTAGAACGCCAGCCGGAAGCGCCGGTGGGGTATCGCCTGCGCCGCAATGCTATCTGGGCGGGTATTACCACCCCACCGATGGCGACGCGGGGTAACAAAACCCAGTTAGCGCCGGTATCGCCTGACCGGGTGGATGAGTACCACAGCGCGCTTGGACAGGCGGATCTGGCGCTGTGGAACAAGATTGAACAGAGCCTGACGTTGGCACCGTACTGGTTTGACGGCCACATGCTGTCAGCGATGGTAGCGACCCGGCTGGGGCATGGCGCTGTCGCCAGCGCCATCGCCGATGAACTGTCGGCGTTTCTCACCCGGCTGCCGGAATTGCGCGAACTGTCGTTTAGCGATGGGTCGCCGTTTCTGTCGGCCAAATGCGTCCAGTGGCTGCAATCCGCGCAGTCAGGGCGTGGTAGCGGTGGCATTCAGCGACAGGACGACCTGGCGGCAGAGGCGGCGGCGTGCTGCGCCGAGCAAGGGCTGAGCGCTGCATTGTCGCTACTGGATGAACGTATTCGACGTTTGAAAGAACCGCGTGAGCGTTTTTTGGCCGAGCTGGTATTGGCGGATTTACTGGCGGAAGAAGGCATGAAAGCACTGGCGGCACAGCATTATCAGCACCTGTGGCAGGAAAGCGAGCGATTGGGCCTGATGCAGTGGGAACCGGGAATGGTCAGCCGACTGGAGCGGCTGAGCGCGTCCCGCAGGAAATAAGACATTCGGAGTTGAATGGTCACTTATGTTGAAAATAATCATTACCTTTCTGCGGCAACAACTGCCGAAACTGAAACCGTCCTGGCTGCTGTTGGGGGTGGTGGTATGGGTAGTCGCGTTAGTGCTGGCCTGGTGGCTGGGGCCGCGTCTGCTCCTCGGCGAGATACGCCCACTGCAAAGCGTGTGGGGTCGCGTGGTGTTTACGCTGGTTTGGCTGTGGCTGGGGTTTGCCTACAGCGCCTGGCGTGTCTGGCGTCGGGTACAGCAACTGCGTGCGGAACGTCGCGAACAGCAGACTATCGAGCAAGACCCCTTGCAGGTATACGTTGATAGCCAGCAAACCTTTCTGGACCGTTGGCTACAGGCGTTTCAAACCCAGCTCGGCAAAAAGGCGCTGTACGCCATGCCCTGGTATCTGGCGATTGGTTTGTCCGGCAGCGGTAAAAGCAGCCTGATCCATCGTGCTAACCCGGCCAATAAGCTCAACCCGAAGCTGGATGCGGAGTTGCGTGAAGTCGCTGGCGGCCAGCAGGTGAACAGTTGGGTCGGTGAATCAGCGGTTATTTGGGATCCGAGCGGTCACTTGCTGGCGCAACCGGAAGTTGGCGCAGAGCCGTCGGCCGGGCGTCACGCGCGTCTGTGGCAGCATTTGCTGCAATGGCTGAGCCTTAACCGCCGTCGCCAGCCGCTGAACGGGCTGGTGCTGACTATCGATCTCTCCTGGCTGTCGCAGGCCAGCGTGTCGGAGCGCAAGGCCTATGCGCAGGTGATGCGCGCTCGCCTGCAGGAGATAGCGGTCAACATCAATACCCGCCTGCCGCTGTATGTGGCGCTGACCCGTCTGGACATGCTGCGTGGTTTTGACGTGGTGTACCGGTCGCTGAACCGGGAAGCGCGTCAGGCGGTGTTGGGGGTGACGTTTACCCCACAGGCCAGTCATAGCAAAGGCTGGCTGGAGGAGCTGGAACGCTTTTGGGATGAGTGGATCAACAGCCTTAACAATAACCTGCCGGAAATGCTGCTGACGCAGTCGGACCGCGGCGTGCGCAATACGCTGTTTACCTTCGTGCGTCAGTTGGCCGGGCTGAAGGATTACGTGACGGACGTGTTGAACGAAACACTGGCGACCGGCGACGATCGTGCGTTTTTGGTACGCGGCGTTTACGCCAGTTCGGTGTATCAGCAAGGGGTGCCGTTTGACGCCTTCGCTCAGTCCGCTTCCCGCCGTTACCAATTACCGGAGCCGATTAATGCGGCGATGCGCGGCGAATCCAATACCTTCTTCGTACAGAAACTGTTCCCGGAGGTGATTTTCCCGGAGGCCAGTCTGGCAGGGGAAAACCGGCTGCACAGCCTCTATCGTCGTCGCCGCATGAGTATTGGGGTGACCTGCATGGTGCTGTTTGGGCTGGCGATGATCGGTAGCTGGCACCATTTCTACCGGGTCAACGAAGAAGCCGGTCGTAACGTGCTGACCAAAGCGCAGGCGTTCATCGGCACCAACGAGCTGGAAGGGCAGGCGGGATACGGTTACCAGCAGTTGCCGCGTTTGAATTTGATCCGCGACGCTACCTTGTCGTTCGGTAACTACCATGAACGTACGCCGATGCTGGCGGATCTTGGCCTGTATCAGGGCGATAAGATTGGCCCCTACGTGGAAGGCTCATATCTGCAAATGCTTAACCAGCGTTTCTTGCCTGCGGTGATGCAAGGGCTGCTGGAAGACCTGAATCAGGCACCGGCGGGTAGTGAACAAAAGCTCACTATCTTGCGGGTAATGCGGATGCTGGACGACGCCTCCGGGCGTAACAAGACGCTGGTGGAGCAGTTTATGGCACTGCGCTGGCAAAAGGCATTCCCCGGTCAGGGCAAGGTGCAGGAACAGCTGATGCAGCATCTGGATTACGCCTTGGAGAGGACCGACTGGCACCAGTCCCGCGAGCAAAAGGATACGGTGGCCATCTCGACGTTTGCACCGTTTGTCGACCCGATCGCCAGTGCTCAGCGCGAGCTGAGCAAGCTGCCGATGTACCAGCGTGTCTACCAGAGTCTGGTGATGAAGGCCACGCAGGTGCTGCCGCCGGATTTGGCGCTCCGCGACGAGGTCGGGCCGACGTTTGACTCGGTATTTAGTTTGCGTAATGACAAGGCAGGCACCGTACCTCGCTTGTTGACCTATCCCGGTTTCAGCGATTTTTACCTCAAGCAGGATAAGACACTGTTGGACCTGACCGCGCTGGATGCCTGGGTATTGGGGCAGCGTGAGCGTGCTCACCTGAGCGAGGCAGACCGTAAGGAAATTCTGCGGCAGGTGAATGACCGCTACATCACCGACTACATCAACCAGTGGCAAAAAGCGCTGGCGAATATCGATGTGCAGCCGTTGGAAAGCCCGGAGCAGGCGTTGAACATCCTGACTGACATTACCGGTAATGATCAGCCGTTCCAGCGGGTGCTGACCACGGTGAGTGATAACACCCGTATCCGCAAGCTGGCGGATGACGAGAACGACACCGCGCAAGGTATCAATACCCGTATTGGTCGTCCGTTTATGACAATTAACGCCGCGCTGAGCGGGCGGGGTGAACAGGGGCCGCTGGTGCAGGAGGTCAACCAGAAGCTGACCGATCTCTACCACTATCTCGATCAGATCGTGAATGCGACAGATCCGGGGCAGGCGGCACTGAAAGCGGTGCAGGCACGTCAGGGTAACAAGTTCGCTGACCCGGTGTTCGCGTTGCAGCAGTATGCCCGCAGCCTGCCATCGCCGCTGGATCGGTGGGTCGGTCAACTGGCGGGAGAAAGCGCCAGTCTGGTGACCGGTCTTGCCATGTCGTCACTGAATCAGGAATGGCTGGACAAGGTGGTGACGCTGTTTAATGAAAAACTGGCGGATCGCTACCCGTTCAACCCATCGTCTGACAAAGATGTTCCGCTCTCCGAGATGGAACGCTTCTTCGCGGCTGGCGGCACGCTGGATAACTTCTACCAGACCAACCTCAAATCCATCATGGAAGGCGGGATGCTGGAAGGGGAAGGTGCGTCGGCAATGCAAACCGATTTGGTGAAACAGCTTGATCGTGCGACCCGCATCCGCCAGACGCTGTTTAACGCGCAAGGCAGCCTGGAAATCCACTTCGTGGTGGAGCCGGTGGAACTGACCGCTAACAAGCGTCGCAGTGTTCTGAACCTTGACGGACAGTTGCTGGAATACAGCCACGGACGCCGGACCAAAACGCCGCTGGTGTGGCCGAACAGCATGCGTGACGGCGCTGAAAGCAAGCTGACGCTGGTGCCGGATGACCGCGAGCGCTCGCCACGTAGCCTGAGCTTCACCGGACCGTGGGCGATGTTCCGCCTGTTGACCAACGGCCAGCTAACCCAGGTCAACGACAATACGTTCGACGTGCGCTTCTCACTGGAACAAGGTGGCATGACTTATCGGGTATATACCGATGCCAGCCATAACCCGTTTGCCGGTGGCCTGTTTAGCCAGTTCAAGCTGCCTGATTCTCTCTATTAACCCAGAGGGCGAGTGGGCATCGGCCTGCTCGCCCGTAGCCGGATGACGTGATATGCAAGATGCACAACAGGCCCTGAAAGTGGGGCGTGATCCACGGATGCTGCCTGAGTACGAGGCGTTACGCGCGGAAATCAACAAGCTAAGCCATGCATCCCGCCCGGAAGTGGA
The DNA here is from genome assembly GCF_020406815.2 of Dickeya oryzae. NCBI lineage: Bacteria > Pseudomonadati > Pseudomonadota > Gammaproteobacteria > Enterobacterales > Pectobacteriaceae > Dickeya > Dickeya oryzae. The sequence continues at coordinate 3,164,888 of NZ_CP162670.1, read as the reverse complement.
CTGGATGCGGGTGCACGATATGGCGACCGCGATTTTTGAAAAGCAGGGTGTCGACCTGCAAACCGCTATCTATTTCACCCTGGCGCGCTCGCGTCTGGCCGGGTTGAACGGTTTTACCGAAGGGTGCGAGTTTCTCGCCAACCTGATCGTGACCCAGTGGGAGAATTTCTGGCCGCCGGTGCATCAGGAGCGGGCGCGTATCGAAGTGCTGGACTGGTTTATCGCCCGCATCAGCGAGGTGATCCGCCAGTACGCCATCAGCCACGAACATAAGCGGCTGGTGTATCGCTGCGAGCGCGCCTTGCAACTGATGAGCGAAAAGCTGCATAACTCGGGCCTGAGCCGTATTCCGCGGGTGGAAAACCTGCTGCATTTTATCGAAGGGTATACCCATCTGTTCGATGAAACCGAGATTGTGATTGTGTCTGACGATCAGACACTGAAGAAACAGCAGGATATGCAGATTCCGCCGATGGTGTTCTTCCAGTCTGATATGGAGCCGGGCGGTATGGCGTCTGCGGCCGCCGCCGCCCAGCCGGCGCTGCCGTCGGGCAGTATTCTGGTCGGACGGGAGAAAGGGCAGATGAAACCTACCGTATTGAAAATTGAAGCGCACCGTAAGCCGAAACCGGGCTGGTTCTGGTTTGCCTGTGGTGTGCTGAGCTGTGCGCTGCCGGTGGCAGCCATCACCGGCTGGCAGTACTGGCAGAATCAGAAAGCCGAGGCGCTGGCGCTGTTACAACAACCGGCGTACACGCTGCCTGCCGCGCCGGATCACAACGACATCCGTCGGGTGCGCATCGTGCTGGGCGAGCAGAAGCTGCAAAGCATGGAAGGGGAGCTGATCAACCGCTATCAGGCGCAACTGGAACAGGTGAAAAACGCCTCGTCGTTTTACCTCTACCAGTATGGCGAGGGGCTTAAAGGTGTGATGCAACAACTGTATCCCGATTCGCTGGCGGTGAAAGAGATGGACCGGCAGTGGCAGATAGCCCTTGATCGTCAGCAAGGTGACAAGCCGCCGCGTGTCAGCGGTTACGAGCTGGCACGTGCCGAGGTGGGCGATACCCTGCAACAGTTGCTGGATTTGGAAAAACAGCGCCGGACGGTGACCATTTCGTACCTGAAATCACAACTTTATGATATTCAAAAAGATTTGTCCTCCGACGTGCCTTTTGGCATTCGCCTGCGGACGCTGGAGGCGCGCAAAGCCGCCCGTCAGTCGCTGACCCCGGCGGAATTACGCGGTATGGAAGACGAACTGCGTGCTTTCACCATTCGGCTGTACCGTTTACAGCAAGGCGAGAGCGGCAGGTAAAGACTGTCGCGAGATAAAGACAGTCTCGGGATAAAGACAGTCGTGAAGTAAAACTGGCGCGAGGTTAAAACTGGCACCGGGCGGCATCGTCGGCCGCCCGCCGGATATCACCAGGGTAATGACGGTAACATGATGAGAAAAATACGATTAGTGGCGGCGCTGTCCTGTAGTTTGCTGGCCGCCTGTCAGGCACCGGTGTCGTCGCTGTCCGACGCGGATTTGCGCCAGTCGGCGGAGCGCGGCAACGGTGAAGCGCAGTATCGGCTGGCGAAGCAACTCGCTTCCCACTCGCATTACGTTGAAGCGATGCAGTGGATGCAAAAAGCCGCCGCCTTGACGGATGTCTCCGCTGCCAGCAAAGACACCCGCGCCGCAGCGGCATTACAGGTGGGTGACTGGTATCAGGCCGGATTGGGTGAGCCGAAAAATACGCCGCTGGCGCGTCAGTGGTGGCAGAAAGCCTCGCGGCTGGGGAGTGGCGAGGCGGGTTACCGGCTGGGTACCGATTGTCAGGCACAGCATCAGGGTAAACTGGTTGCCGCCTGTCTGGATGCCTTCGAACGTGCGGCGGATAACCAGTATGCCCCAGCGCAACTGGTGGTCGCACAGTGGTATACGGCGCATCCCGGTGCGGAAAAAGAAGCGACCGGGTGGATAGAAAAGGCAGCGGATTTGGGCGATCGGGACGCGCAGTACCAGCTTGCCCAGCGCTATGAACAAGGCAAAGGTGTCGCGAAGCGTACCGATCTGGCCGAGCGCTGGTATTTCCGGGCGGCAGACCGGGGGCAACCGCAGGCCCAGTTGTGGATGGCAAAACATGCCGAGGGGAAAGACGCGCTCGACTGGTACCAAAAAGCGGCGGCTAACGGCGAAGCCGATGCACAGCTGTGGCTGGCACAGGCTTACCGTGACGGCAATAAAGGGCTGGTGAAGAACGACAAACAGGCGCACTACTGGCTGGATCGCGCCTCTGGCAAGGGCAATGGCGAGGCGGATTACAAGCTGAGTCAGATGCAGTCAGACGCCACCAAACGGGAATACTATCTGGTGCTGGCGTCGGCGGCGGGGTATGTCCCGGCGTCACGAGAGCTGGGCAACTGGTTGCTTAAACGCGGTGAACTGGAGCGGGCTCGTGAGGTATTTGCCAACGCGGCGGCGACCGGTGATACCGAGTCCCGGCTGGCTTATGGTGAGATATTGCGACTGGGTCAGGGCGGTAAAGCGGATTATGTGGAAGCGATGAAGCAATATCGCTTCGCGGCGCATGACGGCAACCGTATGGCACAGTATCGTATGGGCATGATGCGCCAGGATGGGCTGGGTGCGTCACGTAATCGTATCCACGCCTACGCGTGGTATTCGCTGGCGGCGACCGAAGGCATGGCCGAGGCGCTCGCTGCCCGTAATGACCTGGAAGTGACCATGCAGCCAGATGAGATTAAGGCTGCCCAAAAGCTGGCGATGCACTGGTCAAGCGGGAAAGAGACCGATACGCAGTGATACGATGCGCCATGTCATCGCAGGTGGATAGCGAGTAATTATAAAATCAACGTTGTCAGTAATAACGTTGCTAAAAATAAAACCAATAAAACCCAAGGAAACTGTATGAAACGGAACGGATATCTTGCTTTGCTGCTGGGTATGACGGCGTTGTCGTCGCAGGCGGAGGTGAAGACGCCTTATCAGGTTGAACAGGGTAACGTGGTCTACCGGGTGTCGGTGAATGCCGATCCGCAGGTGCTGGCCGGTGCAAAACCGGACGATTTTCGGGTGTTACTGCGGGAAAAGCGCGTTGCGCTGGCGGTATCCGGCTCACGTTACTACTGCAATCAGCAACCGCTGCCGAATGGCTTCAAGCCTGAAAGCGCCAGATTGCGCTATGACACGTTTCTGATTACTAATGTCGGGTCCTATGTTGGGTGCGAGCGCATGAAACAGGACATTGACGCCGACAGTTTTCAGGCGCTGGATTTTCCGTTTTTCCGCGATCGTAACCACATCTGGTTGCCTGATGGTGAGGAACTGAGCGGTGTGGATGTCGCCAGTTTTAAAACACTGGCCAGAAATCAGGCATTCGACAAGCAGAATTATTATTTTGTGGAGAACGAAACCAGCGTCATTCCCTATCAGAAATCGGCACCGAGCGCGGGCCACTGCTTTGGCTGGGCGACTATCGACGGCAACCTGTATTACCGGGGTGAACAGCGCTCCGATGGCGATGCCGCCAGTTTTCGCTGTCTGACATTCAGTACGGCACTGGATAAAACCGGGTTTTATGTATTCGGGCGGGCGTATCCCGGCATGCCTGACGGCGTGAAAGCGGCGGATATCCGCATGCTGGCGAATAATGAAAAGTTGGCGACCGACGGCGAACACCTCTGGTTTTTGGGCGTGGAGCCGGTGCAACTGGCCGGGCTGAGCCTGCGTGACGTTAAGGTCGAGCCGGACGCCAACGGTTATACCATCACGGATGGCAAGGCCCGCTGGTTGTGTGGCTCCGGTAAGGTCAATGGTCGTCCGCTGTGTCGCAAGGGGTAGCATAGCGCCTGCGTGGCAAGAGACGTCATCATCCGCTCATTGATGATTGAGCGGATGATGGCGATGTTACCCGGCGGTCTGCTCGCGAATCATGGCGATGTAGATGTCCCGCAACTGCCGTGCCAGTGGGCCGGGGCGTCCTTCCCCGATGGTCACGCCGTCTATCTCCACCACCGGCCAGACAAAGGTGGTGGCGGAACTGATAAACGCTTCTTTGGCGGCCCGTGCTTCCTGCGGGCTAAACGCCCGTTCTTCTACCGTCAAACCTTGCTCGGCGGCAAGTTGCAGTAACGCCTTACGGGTGATGCCGTGCAGGATGTCGTTACTCAGCGGTCGGGTGATCAGGTGGTTGTGGGTATCGACGATATAGCAGTTACTGGAGCTGCCTTCGGTCACCATGCCGTTTTCCACCAGCCAGGCGTCATCGGCACCCTTTGCGTGCGCCCACTCTTTCGCCATGCAAGCCATCAGCAGGCTGACGGTTTTGATGTCGCGCCGGTGCCAGCGCAGGTCCGGGCAGGTGATGACGCGAATACCTTTTTCCGCACACGGGTGATGAATCACCGGGCGTGACTGGGTAAACAACACCAGTGTCGGCGCGGCGTCAGTCGGGAATGCGAAATCACGGTCACCGGTACTGCCCCGCGTGAGTTGCAGGTAGATACCGCCTTCTTCCAGCCGGTTTTGCTCGATAAGCTGCAGATGAATCTCCCGCAGCGCGGCCTGGCTGACGGGCAGATGCAGGTTCAGCTCACGACAGGAGCGTTCCAGTCGCGCCATGTGGCCGTCGAATTCCGCCAGCCGACCATTGACCACCGCTGTGACCTCATACACCGCATCAGCAAACAGAAAACCACGATCGAACACCGAAACCGTCGCGTGTTCCTCAGGCAGATAGTGCCCGTTAACATAAACAGTACGTGACATTACACCGCTCCCGTTAAGCAAAGGCGAGGGTGGCCCCACAGCCCGGTTTCAGATAAATACAGTTGGCTGCCGCGCCATTCCAGCCCGCCGACCCGGTCTTCTGCCAGCAGCAACGGCCCGTCAAGATCGACAATATGCGCACCCTGCGCCACCAGCGAGGCGGGTGCCATCGATAGCGACGTACTGACCATGCATCCCACCATGATTTTCAGCCCCTGTGCTTGTGCCGCCTGACGCAGCAACAGCGCTTCGGTCAATCCACCGGTTTTATCCAGCTTGATGTTGACCATATCGTAGCGAGTCGCCAGCCCCGGTAGCGTCCGGCGGTCATGGCAGGACTCGTCGGCACACAGTGCAATAGGGCGTGGCAGCGTGGCCAGCACTTCATCGTCGTGAGCGGGCAGTGGCTGTTCAATCAAGCTCACCCCAAGACGTTGTAGTTCGGGTACCAGTTTCAGATACAGATCGGTGGTCCAGCCTTCATTCGCATCGACGATGATCTGTGCCTGCGGTGCCCACTGGCGTACCGCCGCGACGCGCTCGATATCGTGTTCATCCGCCAGTTTCAGTTTCAGCAGTGGGCGGTGTGCGTGACGTTGCGCGGCCTGCGCCATCCGTTCCGGGGTATCCAACGACAAGGTGAAGGCACTGACAACAGGCTCCGGGCGCGGTAACCCGGCCAGTTGCCAGACCGGTGTTGCCTGTCGTTGGCTGTCGAGATCCCACAATGCGCAGTCCAGCGCATTACGCGCCGCGCCCGGCGGCAGCAGTGTCTGTAACGTTTGTCGGTCAAGCCCTTGCCGAACCTTGTCTTGTAGCGCGGTAAGCTGTGCTGCCACACCACTGACATTTTCACCGTACCGGGCGTAAGGGACGCTTTCGCCGTGTCCTTCAACATGCCCGTCACGGACTGTGACTTTGATGACATCAGCGTGGGTTTTACTGCCACGTGAAACGGTGAAGGTTTCTTTCAACGCCCACCGCTCATGGGCGACGATTAACTCTGCCATCATGCAGTCCTTACAGTTGGTCGACGATGCGGTCCACGCCCTGACGGAAGGGGTCAACCACCGGTAATCCCAGTTGCTGTTCCAGTTTCGCCATATAAGCCAGCGCGTCCGCTTCACTTAACTGCGCACTGTTGATAGAAACCCCAACGAAGCGGGCGTGTGGGTTGGTCAACCGCGCCATCGCCAGATTGAGGTCTATACAGGCTTGCAGGTCCGGCAGCGGATAGTCCACTCCCCGCATATGGGTACGGGTCGGTTCGTGGCACAGCACCAGCGCATCGGGCTGCGCGCCGTGGATAATCCCGGTGGTTACCCCGGCGAAAGAGGGATGAAATAGCGATCCCTGACCTTCGATAATATCCCAGTGGTCAGCATCGTTATCGGGGGCGAGGGTTTCCACCGCACCGGCGATGAAGTCAGATACCACCGCGTCAATACTCACACCCGCACCGGAAATCAGAATGCCGGTCTGGCCGGTGGCTCGAAAGGTGGCATGAGCGCCGCGAGCCAGCAGCGCCTGTTCAATTGCCAGAGCGGTGTACATTTTTCCACAGGAGCAGTCGGTGCCGACGGGTAACAAGCGTTTGCCGCTGCGTTTACGGCCACTGGCTACCGGGAAATGCTGGGTCGGATGACGTACATCAAACAGTGAGCGCCCGAGCCGGGTGGCCAGCGTGTTGATGGCTGGCACGTCCGCCAGTTTATTGTGTAAACCGGCCGCCAGATCCATGCCGTACTCCAGCGCCTGACGCAGTATGGCTACCCAGGCATCAGAAATGATACCGCCGCGGTTTGCTACGCCGATCACCAGCGTGCGCGCGCCTGCTGCCCATGCCTCGTCGAGTGTCATATCAGGCAGGCCGCAATCCGCCTGACATCCTGACATGCGATACTGACCGACGCAGTATTCTGGATGCCATTGCTTAATACCTATCGCCACTTTAGCGGCCAGCTGGTCATGGGCATCACCCAGAAACAATAAATACGGTTTTTTGATCGTCATCGCCAACTCCATCATGAGAATAAAAACAAAAAGAACCAACGCAATGCGCTGTATTCATCAACTCAAATTATTTTGGGTGTGGATAATTAAAACCATAAAAATAATGAGCACTCGCGTCTTTTCTTTAAAAGAATAAGACGACGGCATAGGACCCATGTACTGTTGTTTGATGCTATCAAACAGTTTTATATTGTCAACGATGGTTAAAAATAAGAATTATATTCTGATATATTGGTTTTTTGTTGGGTCTTTATGACTTTATTTCTTTTTTATGTAATGTAAAAATCCGCCCGGTGTTGAAAATGAAATGTTCGACAGATTTTTATAAAACGAGATGTCGGGAGAATTATATTTGATTATTTCAGTGCGCTAATTGCATTATTTTAGTGCCGCTGCACATTATCAGAAAAAAACAGCTGTCTTTTTTCTTGAAATGTTAAAATAATCTAAAAGAGCTATCATTGTTGGGTTAATAAAAGGCACGGATAGCGTGCAGATGTGAATGCTAGCGATGATATCGGGGAGTGGACTGCACTGAGATGGTTCAGCACTGCATCGCGGGCAGAAAATAAATCCTGATGCAGGATGATGAGAGCATGATGTGATGGTCGCCTTGTGCTTCCGCATCTGAAAGGGTGGCGGTGCAAGCGGTGATACTAACGGGACGCCACCTGAAGTATCGGCTAGCATGACGAGTTGAAGTATGGCGAGTATAGAAAGTATGACGGGTATAGATAAGTTGTTGCCCCATTGAGAACGCCTATGTCAGATAATAATCATTTTCAGTTCCGTGTTCTGCGTTTCCTTCGCACATTGCCTTTTCGCGCTTCTCCCGGCATGGCTACCGTGGTGTTTCTGGTAGCCTGTAGCCTGATTTTTATTACCAGCAGCGCCTGGAATTTCTGGAACTCGTATCACCGTCTGTTGATGCATGCAGAGAAAACGGTCGCCAATTTATCCGTGGCGATGTCACGTCAGGCGCAGGATACCTTTGTCCCCATTGAAGTGGCTATGGATGACATGCTGCGCGAATTATCACAAACCGGCATGCTGGATTCCTCGCGCGTTAAAAGCGTGCTCGATGCTCACCGTTCGGTATTGCCACAATTAGTCGGGTTCTACCTCTTTGACCAAACTGGGACACTGATTTCATCTTCCGGAAAAGGGCCGTTGTATATCTATAATGCCAGCCGACGGGCGTATTTTTCCTGGCTAAAGAATAATGACACTGCGTCGTTGTACATTGATAAGGTGACCACCAGTGCGCTGACTGGCAAACGTATTATTCCGGTGGCGAAACGAATCAATGGGCCGAACGGTGAATTCAAGGGCGTTTTAATTGCCTCTATCGATCATAATTACTTTGGTAATTTCTACAGTTATTTCATTTTGGATTATAACGGTGTGCTGTCATTGATGAATGCTGATGGGCATGCCATCTACCTCTACCCTAACCGGGAACAATACATTAACAGCAACTTCTCTGACGGTGGCCTGTTTGAAAAATCCCGGCTGGAGCAGGGCAGCGGTACGGGTATCTGGCGCACCACGTTGGATAACAAGGTGCGTATTGTCGGCTATGTCAAGCTGGAGCGTTATCCGCTGGTGGTGGCGGCAAGCTTTGAGCGGGAGGCATTGCAGGCGCGCTGGCTGAAGGAGAATGTACCGGCGATAGTGATTAATCTCATGGTGTTACTCACTATGCTTTTCCTCGGGAGCATTGTGCTCAGGCAGGTTCGGCAGACGGTAAAAAACAAGGATGCGATTAGTCGTCTGCATCAGGAGGAAAGCGACAAGAATAAAATATTGCAAAAACTGGCCCTGATCGACCCACTCACCAAACTGGCTAACCGTCGGCGTTTCGATCTCTACCTGGAGCAATCGTTGAACCGTGCTCGTGATGAAGGCGGGTCGTTGTCATTGATTATGCTGGATGTGGATTTCTTCAAGCGTTACAACGATACCTATGGTCATGTTCTAGGCGATCGTTGCCTGAACCAACTGGGCAGCGTATTGAACAGCCTGCCGCTACCGGACAACGCCCTGGCGGCCCGCTATGGCGGTGAGGAGTTCGCGATTATTTTGCCTGGGATGAATGGTGAACAGGCTGCGGTATACGGTGAGAAAGTGGTGGAGAATATACGCTGCTGCGCACTGCCGCATGAGGCGTCGCTACTGCCTGAACAGGTGGTGACGGTGAGCGTAGGCGTCTATTCACATTCCAACGATAACCCCTGCGATATTCAGCGCCTGAAAGAGGGGGCTGATCAGGCGTTATATCTGGCGAAGAAAAAAGGCCGCAGCCAGTGTGTACGACTATAGTGCCGGTGAGTTATCTCCAGATGTGGGTATCGTTATTTTTATATAAAAATATGATTGATGGGTAATTTATCTGCTATTGGCTGGTCGCGACACGGAATTGTCTCTGACCCGTATCACTGACCGTATTGAAATATTTGATTAGAAAAAATTGAGTTATCCCCTCCTTCCCTTTTTATATTAATAAGAACTATTATCATTCTTTGTCCGATTTGCATCGTTTGTGTGTGACTGCCGGTATGTGCAGGCTGCCTTAAGGAGTATCCATCCATGTTTGTGCCGTTACTGATCATGTTCCGTGAAGGTCTGGAGGCCGCACTGATCGTCAGCCTGATTGCCAGCTACCTGAAGCGTACCCAGCGCGAACAGTGGCTGGGAGCCGTCTGGGCGGGGGTGGTACTGGCGCTGGCGTTATGTCTGGCACTCGGGGTCTTTATCAACGCCACCACCGGTGAGTTTCCGCAAAAACAGCAGGAGCTGTTTGAAGGGATCGTGGCGGTGGTCGCGGTGGTCATCCTCACTTACATGGTGTTTTGGATGCGCAAAGTCTCTCGCTCGGTGCGCGTTCATCTGGAAGGTGCTATCGATCAGGCACTCAATGCCAGCAAGCGTCAAGGGTGGGCGCTGGTGGCGATGGTGTTCTTCGCCGTCGCGCGCGAAGGCCTGGAGTCGGTGTTCTTCTTGCTGGCCGCTTTCCAGCAGGATGTCGGTATTTACGCGCCGATCGGCGCGGTGCTTGGGCTTGTGTGCGCCATTGCCGTCGGCGTGATGATCTACTGGGGCGGGGTGAAACTGCATCTGGCCCGCTTCTTCAAATGGAGCAGCCTGTTCATTTTGTTTGTTGCCGCCGGTCTGGCTGCCGGGGCGATCCGCGCCTTTCACGAAGCCGGGTTGTGGAATCAATTCCAGCAGATTGCCTTTGATTTCAGCGCCACGCTGTCGACCCACACCCTGTTTGGCACCCTGTTAGAAGGCTTGTTCGGTTATCAGGAAACACCGACGGTCAGTGAAGTGGTGGTCTATTTCCTGTACCTGATCCCGGCGCTGGTGTGCTTTTTCCTGCCCCAGCGCATGGAGCCGAATGCGATGGCAACGGCACGTAAACATCATCAATGACGATTGTAATTTCAAGAAACTATCACCATTAACAATTAATGCAAAAAGGGATACGTCTATGTCTACACCTGTTTTTCGTCGTACGGCGCTGTGCGCCGCTCTGCTGGTTATGCCTGCGTTTGGTGTGCTGGCTGCGGATATTGCGCAGGTTAAGATAACCGTCAATGACAAGCAGTGCGAGCCGATGCAGGTGACGGTCGCGGCAGGTAAAACACAGTTTGTCGTCACCAACGCCAGCCAAAAAAACCTGGAGTGGGAAATCCTCAAAGGGGTGATGGTGGTGGAAGAGCGTGAGAACATCGCGCCGGGCTTTACCCAAAAGATGACCGCGAATCTGGAGCCGGGTGAGTATGACATGACCTGCGGGCTGCTCAGCAACCCGAAAGGTAAGCTGGTGGTTACCGCCAGCGCTGAGGCGACTACAGCCAAAACCAACGTTCTGGACCTGGTCGGGCCTATCGCCGAATACAAGGTGTATGTGACCAAAGAAGTGGACGCGTTGGTTCAGCAGACCAAACTGTTCACGGCCGCTATCAAGGCCGGTAAGCTGGATGAGGCGCGCAAACTGTATGCACCGACCCGTCAGCACTACGAGCGTATTGAGCCAATTGCCGAGCTGTTCTCCGATCTGGATGGGAGTATTGACGCCCGCGAAGATGACTACGAGAAGAAAGCTGACGACCCGAAATTCACCGGTTTCCACCGCCTGGAGAAAGCGCTATTCGCCGATCACTCCACCAAAGGGATGGAGCATTACGCCGATCAACTCAATGCCGATACCCAGGAACTGCAAAAACGTATCGCCAGCCTGACCTTCCCGCCGAATAAAGTGGTGGGCGGTGCCGCAGATCTGATTGAGGAAGTTGCAGCAACCAAGATCAGCGGTGAGGAAGATCGCTATAGCCGTACTGACTTGTGGGACTTCCAGGCCAACGTTGATGGCGCGCAAAAGATTGTTAACCTGCTGCGTCCGTTGCTGGAGAAGGCCAATCCGACGTTGCTTGGCAAAGTTGACGCCAATTTCAAAACCGTTGATAGCGTACTGGCGAAGTACAAAACCAAAGACGGGTTTGAGTCTTACGAGAAGCTGAGTGATGCCGATCGCACCGCGTTGAAAGGGCCGATCACGACGCTGGCGGAAGATTTGGCACAGTTGCGCGGCGTGCTTGGGCTGGATTGAGGCGAGCAATCATGAGTCATACCACGGGCCCGCAAGGCGGGCCGAAGTCTTCTCATCCCTCTGCGTGCCCGGCTCATCCTGACCTGGCTTCACCGTCACGCCGCCGCTTATTGCAAGGGCTGGGGATGATGGGCGGTGCGCTGGCGCTCGGTGCGGACACGCTGGCGCAGGCGGAAGAGAAACCGCAGGCAGCTCAGGATGATCGCTGGGAAAAGCAGCCGTTTCTGGGCGAACATCAGGCGGGTGTCGTCACGCCACAACAGGCGGCGATGATGCTGGTGGCGTTTGATGTACTGGCAACCAACAAAGCCGATCTGGTTCGGTTGTTTCGGTTGCTGACCCAGCGTATTGCGTTTTTGACGCAAGGGGGCAAAGTGCCTGATGTAGACCCGCGCTTGCCACCGCTGGATTCCGGCATCATGGGGCCCGATATCTACCCGGATAACCTCACTATCACCGTGTCGGTCGGTGGATCACTGTTTGACGAGCGTTTTGGTTTGCAGGCACTCAAGCCGCTGAAGCTGCAACGCATGACCCGTTTTCCCAACGATTCGCTGGACGCCAGCCTGTGTCATGGTGATCTGTTGTTGCAAATCTGCGCCAACACCAACGAAACGGTGCTGCACGCGCTGCGTGACATCATCAAACAAACGCCGGACCTGCTCAGCGTGCGTTGGAAGCGCGAAGGATTTATCTCCGCACATGCCGCGCGCAGCAAAGGCAACGAAACGCCGGTTAACCTGCTGGGTTTCAAAGACGGTACCGCCAACCCCAATACCGGGGATGACGCCTTGATGAACCAGATAGTGTGGGTCGGTGCGGCATCTGGCGAGCCGGCATGGGCGACAGGCGGCAGCTATCAGGCAGCGCGTATCATCCGTTTTCATGTTGAATTCTGGGACCGCACACCGTTGCAGGAGCAGCAAACCATTTTCGGGCGGGACAAGCACAGCGGTGCGCCGCTGGGTATGGTGAATGAACATGATGAGCCGGATTACAGCCGTGACCCGGAGGGGAAAGTGATCCCGCTGGATGCGCACATCCGTCTGGCGAACCCGCGCACGCCGGAGACCCGCGCCAACCTGATGTTGCGCCGTGGCTACAGCTACTCGCTGGGGGTATCCAATTCCGGCCAGCTGGATATGGGGCTGTTGTTCGTGTGCTATCAGGCCGATTTGGAAAAAGGTTTCCTGACGGTGCAAAAACGGCTTAATGGTGAGCCGCTGGAGGAGTACATCAAACCGATCGGCGGTGGCTATTTCTTCGTGTTGCCGGGGATAAAAAGCACAGATGACTGGCTGGCGAGCGGCTTACTGAGCGCGTAAAGTCAGTGATCATAAATCATCCCTGAAAAACCGGAGAGAACACACCATGCTGGAGTTACGGCCCAACTGCGAATGCTGTGATGTCGATCTGCCGCCGGACTCCTTGCTGGCGCGGATTTGTTCGTTTGAATGCACGTTTTGCGCCGATTGTGCGCAGGATAAACTCAACGGACATTGCCCCAATTGTGGCGGTGAACTGGTTCGCCGCCCGATCCGACCAGCAGAAAAGCTGGTGAATAACCCGGCATCGACCCGACGGGTACTTGCTCGCTAGTGGGTGTATGGCATGGTGGCAGGTCTCAGGCTTGCCGTTGATGGTGAGCTAGCCTGTAACATGTCAGTTAACACGTAGAACCTGCCCGTCGTCTCTCTGGCCGACGGGCAGGTTTTATACTGGCAGATGTTTGATACGGGCATGCTGTTTTATATAGGCATGTCTGCTAGCCATTAATCCGCGGATGCTGTGCTATCAGCAGGTTGCGTTTCTCTTCCAGCTCGGCGATCTGCCGGGCGAGTTCGTCAATTTTCTGTTCAATACTGTCGTGATGCTCTCGTAGAATCGCTTTGGCTTCTGACAGGTCGGATGCGGCTGGGGTGGCACCTTTCAGCGGTTTGTTGGCCGTTTCTTTCATAAACAGGCCGGTCAACAGGCCGATGACGGCGATAACCATCAGGTAGTACGCAGGCATATACAGGTTATGGCTGATCTCGACCAGCCAGGCGGTGAGGGTTGGCGTCAGACCGGCTATCAAGACCGAAATGTTAAAGGCGCTGGCCAATGCGCTGTAACGAATCGGGGTAGGAAACAAGGCCGGTAGAGTTGATGCCATCACCCCGGTAAACGCGTTCAGGATCACCGCCAGTAGGAGCAGACCGGCGAAAATCAGGCCGATCATGTTGCTGTTGATCAACATAAAGCTCGGTATCGCCAGCACAAACAGGGCGATGCTACCGATAATCACAAACGGCTTGCGGCCGAAGCGGTCGCTAAGCAGCCCCATCATCGGTTGTACGAACAACATGCCAATCATAATCGCGACGATGATCAGCACGCCGTGGTTTTCTGAATAATGCAGGCTGTGCGACAGATAGCTCGGCATGTAGGTAAGCAGCATGTAGTAGGTCACATTGGTGGCTATCACCAGCCCGATACACACCAGCAGGCTTTTCCAGTGATGGGTCGCAATGTCGCGAAACGAGGTTCCCGGCCCGCTGGTTAGCCCATCGCGACTGTCTTGCTCCAGCTTGTTGACATGTTGCTGAAACGCTGGTGTTTCTTCCAGTGCATGACGCAGATACAGGCCGATGATGCCGAGCGGCAGCGCCAGGAAGAAGGGCAAACGCCAACCCCATTCCAGAAACGCCTGTTCGCCGATAAACGTAGAAATCAGCACCACGACGCCAGCACCCAGCACGAACCCGGCGATGGAGCCGAAATCCAGCCAGCTTCCCATAAAACCGCGCTTGCGATCGGGTGAATACTCCGCCACGAAAATTGACGCGCCGGTATATTCGCCGCCAACGGAGAACCCCTGCGCCATTTTAGCCAGCAGCAGCAGGATAGGGGCCCAGATACCGATGCGTTCATACGAGGGAATCAGCCCGATACAAAAGGTACTGATCGACATGATGATGATTGTGATAGCGAGGATTTTTTGGCGGCCGTACTTGTCCCCTAAAGCGCCGAAAAACACGCCACCCAGTGGACGAATCAGGAACGGTACCGAGAAGGTCGCGAGTGCGGCGATCATCTGTACACCGGGGTCGGCACCGGGGAAAAACACCTGGCCCAGCGCATAGGCAACGAAGCCGTAGACGCCAAAATCGAACCATTCCATGGCGTTGCCGAGTGCGGCGGCGGTGATGGCTTTACGCAGACGACTGTCATCAATAATGGTGACATCGTCCAGCGCAATGGGTTTTACACGTTTTCTCTTCAATTTCATAAAGTAACTAACCTTTTTATTATCGTGACATGAAAAGGGAGGTGAAGCGTGGGGAAAACACCGTCTGGCCGGGTATGACGTCAGGTGCTATCGGGTAGTGTGGTGAGAGAGTTTTGCGCGCTTGCCGGTGGCATGCGCTCCCCATCGGCGATGGTGCGACACCCTCTCATCCTCCCCCTTGAGCATCCGCCGGGTCGGGTCATCAGGGTGATGTTGACCTGGCGTGATCGCGTATCACGTCCTGCGGTGATACCGCTCTGGCAGGCATCGTCAATACGCAATATCGTTAATAATATCACAATTTTTTAATTTATAAAAATAATCGACATTTTTTGATATTTTATTTGGTTTTAAATGTCGATTTAATGGCTTTTTATTGGTGTTTTATGCTGGTGTTGAGTGGGGTTTTCTGGTGGCTGACATGGGGGGATGACCACGCACTTGGCTGGAAACGCAAAGGGGAGCCGTTGTGTTTGATGTCAATAAGGTGGGTGAAGCGTTATGCAGATGTTGTAAACGATGGATGTCTGCTGTGAGTGAATAGCAGACATCTCCTCGATTAAAATATTTTATTTGGCGCTACCTAAAGCCCGGTCGCTCTCCATGCCTTTGAGCATCAGAGTGGCCTCTTCAATGCGCAGGAAGCGCCCTGAGACATCTATTTCAGCAAACATATATACTTCTACATCAACCACTTCTCCGTCATGCTTAGTACATAAAACACGATGCCGGGTGGCGTAAAGATTGCCAGAGCGAAGTTCATCGAGCACTGTAACTCTGCCGGAAGCAATTATTTCTCTGAGCTTATGTGCATGATGAGCGAACCCATCCCGATCCTCCCACTCGTTATCGGTGCGTTGCCGGTAATCGGGGCTAAAGTAGCGATCGAGTATTTCTTCCAGTGGTACTTCCTGGTGATTGATGATTTCATCCAGAACGATATCGATTGTAATAAATTTCATGGAACAGTCCTCAGTGAATTTTGTAAGCACTTTACGATAGACTGAGTGGCTTCAGTACGGTATAGATGACATCAAATACCTCAAATAAGCCAAAATGACTGATCCACTGATTCCACTAACTCTGGCTTCCTCTGCAGAAGGGCCAGCTTTATTTGTCGTGGTACGCCATTCGGGTGTGATACGGGAAACCGCACTTCATCATCATGCCCGTGGACAGTTGATTGGAGCCGAACATGGGCTGCTTACAGTTGATGCCGGAAATCATCGCTGGATAGTTCCGGCAACGCATGCAGTCTGGATACCACCAGCCATGCTGCATGGTTTATGCTCGCATGGTCCATATTCAGGATGGAGTGTTTATGTCACCGCCAGTGCCTGCACCGAGCTACCCGATAAGCCTTCTATTCTTTCAGTTACAGGATTGCTGCGTGAAGCCATAACGCGAGCGGCAGCATGGGAAGAAACTGCTCTCAACGAATCGCAGGAACGATTGGTTAGCGTTATCCTCGATGAGATCTGTTCACTCCCCCAAGTTGATCTTGGCCTGCCAATGCCACAGGATGCCCGGCTCCTTAAAATTGCAAGGGCGCTGTCAGAGCAACCAGACGACGACCGCAACATGGAGGAATGGGCAGACTGGGCCGGGATTTCATCGCGAACGCTCACGCGGCGATTTCATGCTGAAACTGGTTTTAGTTTCAGTGAATGGCGACAACGTGTGCGACTACTTAGGGCGCTTGAGCTTCTTGCTGCGGGCAAGCCAGTGACAGCAGTTGCTCTGGGTCTCGGGTATGACAATGTAAGTGCTTTTATTGCTTTATTTCGCCGAGTATTTGGCACTACGCCCGGACGATATAAAACTCAAAAGCTGAGCAGACTGTTATAGCTACTGTAAAGTCTGCAATTTCTGTTTCTGGCATAGCAGACAGGTCAGCAGGTTCTGCTCTAAACACACAAAAACCGTACCTGCGGTCATGGCGTGATGGGAGCCGCACAATCAGAGCGGCGACGTGCCGTTGCTTTTCAGCCTGTCGCCGCTCTGATGGGGTTAGTGTGGGGTGTTTACGTGTGCTGTCTGGCGTTTTTCACGCCAGTGGTTGTAGCGCTCTTGTATCCGCATCACCGTCACAAAAAACACCGGGACGAAAAACACCGCCAGCACGGTAGCGCTGATCATGCCGCCGAACACGCCAGTACCGATGGCGTGCTGGGTTTCGGCGCTGGCACCGGATGCCACCATCAGCGGCACCACCCCCAGCACAAACGCCAGCGAAGTCATCAGGATGGGGCGCAAACGCAAACGCGCTGCCGTGACGGCGGCATCCACCAATTCATATCCTCGTTCTCGCAACTGTCTGGCGAACTCGACGATCAGGATGGCATTCTTGGCGGATAAGCCGATAACGGTGATCAGCCCCACTTTGAAGAACACGTCGTTAGGCATACCACGCAGGACGACGGCCAACACCGCACCGAGCAGCCCCAACGGCACCACCAGCATCACCGAGACGGGAATAGACCAGCTCTCATACAGCGCCGCCAGCACCAGAAACACCACCACCATCGACAGCAGCAGCAACATCGGTGCCTGGGCGACAGATTGCCGTTCCTGCAATGATTGACCGGTCCATTCAATGGTGAAGCCGGGGGGAAGCTGCGCCGCCAGTCGTTCCATCTCGGCCATGGCCGCCCCGCTGGATACGCCGGTTGCGGCCATGCCGGAGAGGCGGGCTGCCAGCACGCCCTGATAGCGCGTCAACTGTAACGGGGTATCGCTCCACACCGGCGTGACCACTTCTTTGAGCGAAACCATACCGCCTGAGCTGTTACGCACGTAGAGTTTGAGCACGTCATCCAGTTGCATACGCGCTGGCGCATCGGCCTGAATGATCACCTGTTGCATACGCCCGGCATTGGGGAAGTCGTTCACGTACAGTGAGCCGATAGCGGCAGACAAGGTGTCGCTGATGGTGCTGAACGAGACGCCGAGTGCTTCCGCCTTTTGGCGGTCGATTTTTAGCTGAACCGCGCTACCGGGCGGCAGGCTATCTGGGTAGACACTGGTGACAATCTGGCTGTGGGCTGCCAGCGTCAGCAGTTGTGCTTCCGCTGCTTTGAGCGCCTGATAACCCCGGCCGGTGCGATCCTGCAAACGCAGGGTAAAACCTGACGAGGTGCCAAGCTCATCGATAGCCGGTGGCATCAGTATCATGCTGGTGCCTTCACGGATGCTCGACATTGCCTGTTGCGCCAGCGCGATTTCAGCGCGCGTGGTGGTGTCGCCACGCTCAGACCAGCCTTTTAAGGTGGTAAAGGCCATGGCGGCGTTAGGGCCGGAACCGGAAAAGCCAAAACCGAGAATCGACATGTTGGATTCGATATCCGGGCGCGAGGCAATGTGCTGTTCGTAGGTGTTGACCACATCCAGCGTTCGCGCTGCTGTGGCGTCCGACGGTAACTGGAATGACGTCATAAAGTATCCCTGATCTTCTTCTGGCAGAAAATCGGAAGGCAGCTCACGGAGGATCCACGCCAGTGAACCGGTCAGTACGGCAAACAGCAACAGCATACTGCCGCAACGGCGCAGTAGCGCACGGGTACCGGTGGCATAATGATGCGTCAGTTGCTCGAAACGGCGGTTAAAACCACCGAAGAAACCGCGTTTGGTGTGATGGTCATCGGCGACGGGGGTGAGCAGTGTAGCGCACAACGCAGGCGTTAGCGTCAGCGCCAGAAACGCCGAAAACAGGATCGACACCGCCATCGACAAGGTAAATTGCCGGTAAATCACGCCTACCGAACCGCTGGCGAATGCCATGGGAATGAACACCGCCGACAGGACCAGTGTGATAGCGATAATCGCGCCGGTGATCTCCTTCATGGCACGGGTGGTGGCCGCCTTGGGGGATAATCTTTCCTGCGCCATTAATCGCTCAACGTTCTCCACCACCACGATGGCGTCATCCACAATGATGCCGATCGCCAGCACCATGCCGAACATGGTCAGCACGTTGATGGAAAATCCCGCCGCCAGCATCACAGTGAAGGTGCCGAGCAGGGCGATAGGGGCCACAATCGCTGGGATCAGGGTATAGCGTACGTTTTGTAAAAACAGGTACATCACCAGAAACACCAGCACCATCGCCTCAATCAGCGTCCTGAGCACCTGCTCGATGGAGAGTTTGACGAAAGGCGCGGTGTTGAACGGCAACGAATAGTCCATGCCCGCTGGCATGGATATTTTCAGTTCGGCCATCCGTTGGGCGATGGCATTGGCGGTACGCACAGCATTGGCACCCGGTGCCAGTTGCACCGCGGCAGCGCTGGCGTCTTTGCCGTTTTCACGCACAGAAAAGCCGTAAGACTGGGCACCCAGTTCAACGCGTGCCACATCGGCTAACACCACCCGGGAACCGTCTTCTCTGGCGCGCAGCACGATAGCGGCGAATTGCTCCGGGGTTTCCAGTTGCCCTTGTACCATCAACGGGATCGTTACCTGCTGTCCCGGCAAGGTGGGGGCATCGCCGAGCCGTCCTGGAGCGATTTGCATGTTTTGCTGGGTAATGGCGGTCGACAAATCGTTCATGGTCAACCCGTAAGACAACAGCTTGTTGGGATCGACCCAGATACGCATCGCCTGTTCCGCGCCAAATAGCTGGATGCGGCCCACCCCGTCAATCCGGCGCAATTCCTCGACAATGTGGCGAGCCAGATAGTCACCCAATTCAACCTCATCGTAGCGCCCGTTATCCGAGGTCAGGCTGACCATCAGCAGAAAACCAGAGTCGGCAGATTCCACCTGCATGCCGTTTTGTCTGACGGTTTGCGGTAACCGCGGTTCTATCGACTTGAGGCGGTTTTGCACATCCACCTGTGCCAGCTCTGGGTCGGTGCCCGGTTTGAACGTGACGTTGATCTGCGCCAGTCCGGCTGTATCTACCGATGACTCGAAGTACAGCAGGTTTTTCACACCGGATAACTCGCGCTCCAGCAGCCCGACCACCGCATCGTTGAGCGTTTTAGGTGTGGCACCGGGATAAGACGCAGTAATGGAAATGGTTGGCGGTGCCACCGACGGATAACGGGCAATCGGCAACTGGGGAACGGCGAGCGTTCCCAGCAGCACGATGAACAGGGCTATCACCCAGGCGAACACCGGGCGCTGGATAAAAAATTGCGGCATGGTACCTGACTCCTTTGCGCTTAGCGTGAGGCCATGTCAGTGGCGGACGGCACTTTTTTCCAGTGCTGGGTTGCCACCCAGGCACCGTCGTTCAACCTGTCGCCACCTTCGATCACCACCACTTGACCGGCGGTCAACCCGGCGCGGATGCGGTATTGCCGGTTGACCAGCTCGCCAGGCTCAACCGTGACGATGTGCGCCTTGCTGCGCCCATCAACCACCCAGACTTTGGCCTCGCCGCCGTTGCGTGTGACGGCCTGTTGCGGCACCAGCAGGGCATCGGTGTAATGGCTGAGCGGCACGCGGGCGCGAACAAACATCCCCGGTAGCAGTTGTCGTTGCGGGTTGTCGACCAGAATCCGCAGCAGCACGTCGCCGGTGCTCGCATCCACATTGATGCCGGAAAACAGAATCCGCGCTGACATCGGGTAGGGCTGGCCGTCGCTACGCAGGATTTCCACCGGGATACCGTCACTGTCTTTAGCCCGCTGGTTCAGCATGTCGCGTAGCTGTTCGAGCGAGGAGGCGGGCTGGCGCACATCGACGTACACCTGGTCAATCTGTTGAACCCGGGCCAGTGGCGTGGTGTCGCTGGTGTTGACCAGTGCGCCTTCAGTAACCAGCGCCTGATCGATACGCCCGGTAATGGGGGACTCGACTGTCGCGAAGTTCAGATCGAGCTGGCGACGCGCCAGTGTGGCGCGTGCCTGTGCGACATCGGCGGCGGCCTGTTCGCGTTGTGCCGTCGCATCGTCGTAGCTCTGCTGGCTGATAGCGCCGGTACTGAGTAAGGGCTTAAGGCGAGCGACCTGAATCTGTGCCCGGTTTAATACCGACTGGGCGCGTTGCAGCGTGGCGTGGGCGGTATCGACCTCGGCTTTGAACGGCGCAGGGTTAATCTGGAATAGCGGTTGTCCGGCACGGATCTCGGCACCCTGTTCAAACAAGCGGCGCTGGATGATGCCGCCCACCTGCGGGCGGATTTCCGCCGTTCTTACCGCCGTTACCCGGCCGGGTAGATCGTCGGTCAGGGTAATGGGGGTCGGTTTTACGGTCATGATCGTGACCTTTGCCGGTGGCGCTTCGACCGGGATCTCGGGCTGGTCGCAACCGGTGAGTAGCATGCCCACCAGTGCCAGCAATACGCCATGTCGACACAACTGCTTGAGTGACAATGGCAGGCGTGTTGTTGGCGTGTTCGCTTCGGTTTGACCCGGTACGGCCAACAGCAAGGCCGATAACATGCAGGCGATCGAATATTGATGCGATTTCTTGGTATTCATATAACGTCGTAATCCCTGTTTACCGGCCATAAGGTGGCCAGACTGCGGGAGTGTGCGACAGCTGTGTGCGGTTTCCGTTGGAGAAATATGGAGATATGATGGAGAACCTGCATTTTTTATGATGAGTCGACGAATGACTGTTCATGCGCAATCCATGCCGATGACCGACGAGATTCATGGGGTGGTGCTTATTGCCGAAGATGAGCCGGAAATTGCGGATATTCTTCGCGCTTACCTGACCCGCAGTGGTTTACGCACGCTTCACGCCGCCAATGGCCGTCAGGCGCTGGAATTACACCTCGCGATGAAACCGGATCTGGTGCTGCTGGATGTACAGATGCCACTGGTTGATGGCTGGCAGGTGCTGTCGGGGATTCGCCTGCGCGGAGATACCCCGGTTATCATGCTGACTGCCTTGGACCAGGATATCGACAAGCTGATGGGGTTGCGTATTGGGGCGGATGATTACGTGGTCAAGCCGTTTAACCCGGCTGAGGTGGTGGCGCGTGTGCAGGCGGTGTTACGCCGTGCCGGGCTGCGCGCCGAGCGTCAGGCCCCACAAGCGCCGCGTTTTTTGCGCACCGACCTGTTTCAGATAGACCTGGAAAACCATGAGGCGATGGTAGAGATCAACGGGGTCAGCCAGTCGCTCGACCTGACGTTGACCGAATTTCGTCTGCTTGCCCATATGGCGCGCGCCCCGCGCCGCGTCTTCAGCCGTGAGGAACTGTTGGTAGCCTGCCTGCCAGAAGGGGATTCCCTTGAACGCACGGTGGATAGCCACATCAGCAAATTGCGTAAGAAACTCGAGCGCCTGGGGTTAAACGGTGTCCCGTCCAGCGTGCGCGGTGTCGGTTACCGGTTGGGCGAATCGTCATGAAGCACAACGGTAGCCTGAGCCGACAGATTATACGCTCCATGATCCTGCTGGCATTGTCCGTCACGCTGATGATGGTGGTCGGCTCCTATCTCTTCTATGCGCTCATGCTGAGTGTTTCGCCGGAGAGCCTGTCGCCAGACAATCAGTGGATGCCGACGACGGCTGAGTGGTTCTGGATGGGGGGAACTTCCTTACTGGCGTTGCTGATAGCCGTGGTGTTAGCCATTCGACTGGCCCGCCGCATTCTGGTGCCGTTGAATTCGGTGGCGCACAGCCTGCGCCAAATCGCTGAAGGTGAGCTGAAGGCACGTGCTGAAACCGACGATTACTCGCTGGGGGAGGCGGCCTTACTGGTGCGCGACTTCAACACGATGGCGGAACGGCTGGAGCGCATGGAACAAGAGCGGGCGTTCTGGAATGCCGCCATCGCCCATGAGTTGCGCACGCCGGTCACGATTTTACGCGGCCGTTTGCAGGGGTTGACTGAAGGGGTGTTCGAACCGGATATCGGGTTATTTCGCAATCTGTTGACGCAAGTGGAAGGGCTGGGACGGCTGATTGAAGATTTGCGGGTCGTGGGGTTGGCAGAGAGCGGTCATCTGGAACTGCGCTGGATGCCGACCCGCTTATCTGATGAGGTGACGGCGGTGGTCAATGCATTCGGCCCGGTACTGCAACAGGCGGGATTTACGCTGTCGCTGGCGTTGGATGACTACCCGGTGCCCTGCGACCCGGTACGCATCCGCCAGGCTGTGCTGGCACTGCTGGAAAATGCGCAAAAACACGCCACCCCCGGCCCGTTAGGTATTCAAGCCAGGGTGGAACACGAACAGGCATTTCTGCGTGTGGAAGACAGCGGACCGGGTATCGCCCCTGATTTTGCCGGACGCATTTTTGAGGCGTTTACCCGGGGGGAACCCTCGCACCCGGATAACACCAAAGGCAGCGGGCTGGGGCTGGCGGTGGTGCAGGCGATTGCTCAGGCGCACGGTGGACAGGCACGTTGTTACCCGGCACCATCCGGCGGCGCGGTGTTTGAACTCCGCTGGCCGATTGCGGGCCGCGACTGTGAAGGCCCGACCATGGCGCGATAACACCTTCATCGCTCAATCACCCTCGGGTGACGAGGTGGGGTCGGCATCAGCAGCGCGTGTGGGTACTGGCTGGCGCAGGTGTGCCAGCAAATTGGCGGCTTCAGGCTGCAATATCGCACCGGATTTAATACCCAGCCACAGTTTGCGGGTAGCCCAGTCATCGGTCAGTCGAATGGCGTGCAGCCCGACGCCGAGAATTTCCGGGCGGACTGCGCCTTCAGGCAGGATGCTGATACCAAGCCCGGCTTCGATCATACGGCACACGGCATCGAAGCTGCTGACCTGAATGCGCAGGCGCAGCAGGTTTCCGTATTCTTCAGCGGTGTCCTGCAACAGTTTTAGCAAGGAACTGCCATCGTTGAGGCCGACGAAATCGTACGGCAAGGTGTCGGCGAAGGGGATGTCCCGGCAACCGGCGAGTGGATGCTGAGGGGAGACCAATACCACCAGTTGATCCTCCCGATAAGGCATTTTTTCGACGCCGGGCGAGGGGACGTTATCAGCGAAAATACCGATATCGGCTTGCCCGGTGAGCAGCGCGGTGACCACCGTTTCGCTCAGTTTTTCTTCCAGGTTGATACGCACCAGCGGGTGACGTTGCAGAAAATCGGCCAGTTCCTGCGGCAGAAATTCGATGATGGCTGAGGTATTGGCCCAAATATGGACATGACCGCGTACGCCCACCGCGTAATCCTGCATTTCGCCCGCCATACGATCGACGCTGTTTACCACCTGACGCGCGTGGTGTACCAGCTCTTTTCCCGCCGCAGTCAACGCCAGGCCGCGCGGCAGGCGGATAAACAACACACAATCGACGGTGCGCTCCAGCTCCGCCATGCGCTTGCTCAGGGCGGACAGCGTCATGTGAAAATGGGCAGCCGTTTTGGTCAGGCTACCGATTCTGGCAACCTGCAAAAACAGGCGCAGTGACTGCAAGTCAAAGTGCGTGGGATTGATCATGAGCGGGTGAGGGTCCTTGAAAGCGTAAGCAGAGCAAGCCTACCACAGCCGTGACCCTTTCCTGACAGGAAAGGGTGATTGACGATTAAGGCATTATCAAACGCGTCGCCAACGCTTAGGATGTCATTCTATTGCCTTATGATCTTATTCCCTTTGATCTTATTGCTTTAACGACAGGAAACTTCTCGTTGATTAGTCACATTGACCATATTGTGTTGACCTGTATTGACCCGGCGGCGACGCAGCAGTTCTACACGCAGGTGTTGCAACTGCGGCAGGAAACCTTCGGTAATGGCCGCATTGCGTTTTGCTTCGGGCAGCAGAAAATCAATCTTCATGTCAGCGGAAGTGAGTTCACGCCGCATGCTCATCTGCCTGCTCCCGGGGCGCTTGATCTGTGTTTTATTGCCAGCGAACCGCTAACACAGGTGATTGCGCATGTGCAGCGCTGCGGCTGGCCGATTATCGACGGGCCGGTTGAGCGTACCGGTGCAACCGGGAAAATCCGCTCGATTTACCTGCGTGACCCGGATCTGAACCTGATTGAGATAGCCGAACCGTTATCAGACAACTCGTTATCAGATAACTCATTATCAGACAGCGCGCGCTAAGCGACGCCTGTTTTTTATTCAGGGTATGAATGGGTATTCCATGCTCTATTTCTTATCAACGATTTTTCATCAACGGTTTTTACCAACGATGTAACAGGATGCAGTAGCAGTTTATGACGAGTGTAGTGATAACCCAGGTGGCCATGTGCCTGATACTGGGAATGGGGCTTGGGGTGTGTGGCGGTATGTTGGGCATTGGCGGCGGGTTGATAGCTATCCCGGTGCTGGGAATGCTGTTTGGTATGAACCAGCATCTCGCCCAGGGAACGGCGCTGATTATGATTACGCCGAATGTGCTGATAGGGTTTCTGCGCTATCGGCAGCGCAACAAAATCGATACCCGTATGACATTGATGTTGTGCGCCTTTGCCACCGTATCGGCCTATATCGCCGCGCACATGGCGGCAGCTATTCAGGTTGATAACCTGCAACAGGCGTTTGCCATTTTCCTGTTGGTACTGGCGACTTACTACATCTGGCAGTGGGTGAACAGCCAACGTAGCCGTACACCGACGTCAGTATTATCAGCTCGTTATCTTCCGGTGCTGGGGGTGGCGAGTGGTTTTATGTCCGGTATCTTTACCGTCGGCGGTGGGCTGGTTGTGGTCCCGGCGCTGGTAACGCTGTTTGGTTTCACCCAGACACAGGCGCAAGGTATCGCGTTGGCGCTGGTGGTACCCGGCGCGTTGGCGGCGCTGGTGTCGTACACGCAGGCAGGTAATGTCGACTGGGCGACCGGCATTCCGCTGGCGATTGGCGGCATTCTCAGCGTGTCATGGGGCGTGGCGCTGGCGCATAAGTTACCGGTGGTGGCATTGCGACTGACGTTCTGTCTGGTGCTGGTTGGCGTTGCGGTAGTGATGCTGGCGGGAAGATAACACGCGGAAATGTCGCTGGCGGGTGGTGTCAACCGCCCGTTGCCGCTACAATCCGTTCATCGATTAACCTTTGGATAACAATAAGGAGGACTATTATGCTGCGCTGTGAAATGTTTAACACTTCACATCCTTTTGGCGATCGCCGCTGCTCAAGCGTTATCGATATCGTGCTGCGATAACGGTGGCTTGAGCGAAGCAAACCGCATTTTCCCTTCTCTCGGGCTTACCGGGTTATCGTCAGCGTTGTGTTGACGAGGCACACTTGTGCCTGTAACTCTTGAGTAAGCAATGAGCACTTTACTGACAGTACACGCCCTGAGCGTGGATACCCCTTTCGGCCCTCTGCTGAACGACATTTCTTTTACCCTGAACCAGGGTGATCGCCTTGGTCTTATCGGCCATAACGGTTGTGGCAAAAGTACGCTGTTAAAGCTACTGGACGGTACGCTATCGCCAGGTCGCGGCAGTGTGACGCGCGCTAATCATTGCCTGCTGGCTCGTGTTGAGCAGCATCTGCCGATGGATCTGCACCCGTTGACGATGCTGGATGCGGTGCTGGCCCGCCTTCCCGAGACGGAACGCCTCAGCGAACGCTGGCGGGCGGAAACTTTGCTGGCGGAGATGGGCTTTGGCGAACACGACTGGCGACTGTGTGCCGGTACTCTCAGTGGCGGGCAGCATACCCGACTGCTGCTGGCGAGAGCCTTGATCACCTCGCCAGACCTGTTGTTGCTGGACGAGCCGAGTAACCACCTGGATTTGCCGACGCTATTGTGGCTGGAGCAGTTCCTGCAACACTGGAGTGGCAGCTTTGTGCTGGTTTCCCACGACAGCCAGTTGCTCGATAACGTCACCAATGGCAGCTATATCCTGCGCGACCGACAACTGCATTACTTTGCTCTGCCTTGTAGTGCTGCCCGTGCGGCGCTGGTGGAGCGCGATCGCAGCGATGCCTTGCGCCACAAAGCGGAGCAGAAGGAAATCGACCGCGTGACCGCCAGTGCTAAGCGGCTGGCTATCTGGGGCAAGGTCTATGATAACGAAGACCTGGCGCGCAAGGCCAAGCAGATGGAAAAACGCATCGAGCGGCTAAAAGAGGATCAAACCGAACTGACCGCCGGTAGTCAGTGGCGGTTGGCGCTGAAAGGCGAAGCGCTGAGTGCTGATCGTCTGTTAGAGATGACAACGCTGGACGTCAGCCCGGCACCGCAGCACCCGCCGTTATTCTCGTTGCCGTTACAACGGGTGAAAAGCGGCGATCGGGTGGCGATTATCGGTCGCAATGGCTGTGGTAAGTCTTCGTTGTTGCGCCTTTTGTGGCAACAGTACTCGAGTGCGATGCCGGATGGGGCGATTCGTCTGCATCCCCGTGTTCGACTGGGGTATTACGACCAGACGCTGCATCAACTGCGTGATGACGACACCCTGTTCGATGCGCTGGCACCGTTCGCACCGGTGGCGCAGGACCGCAAGATGGCCTTGATCAGCGCCGGTTTCCCATGGTCGCGCCATCAGCAAACCGTTGCCACCCTGAGTGGCGGCGAGCGTGCCCGGCTGTTGTTTGTCGGGCTGTCGCTGGCGCGTTACGGACTACTGATGCTGGACGAGCCGACCAACCACCTGGATATGGAAGGCAAAGAGGCGCTGGCCGATACGCTGCAAGACTTTGACGGTGGTGTATTGCTGGTGACGCATGACCGGGCGCTAATCAGCCGCAGTTGCAACCGCTTTTGGCTGATTGAGCACGGTGTGTTGAGCGAGTGGCACGATCTGGACCTGATCTATCAGCGTCTGGGGGCCGTGCCTGCTGACACCGCACCCTCTTTGCCACCGCCACCAACGGCGGCGTCACAGGTGACATCAGCGCATATCGATGAAGCTGACAGGCTGCTGGCGCAACTGGTTGAACTGGAAAACCGGCTGGCCGAAGACCTGGCGCGTAAGGCGAAGCACCAGAAACCCGCGCTACAGACGCAGTGGCGGCAAGAAATTGCCCGTCTCAACGCCTTGCTGGGATTGGCCTAACCGCAGAGTGGCCCCCAGCGGGGGCCACTCTGCTATAGGCGCTTAATGGGTGTCATCACTCTACCGTCATACACCTCATGCCGCAGGCAGACTATCAGCAATCCTCAATAATCAGGTACGCGGCATTTAACGGCCCGTGTACCCCCACCACCTTAATCAGCTCGATATCGGCGGTAGAACTGGGGCCTGCTATCAGGTTGATGCACGACGGTAAGGGTTCGCCCCGTTGCGCCCGCTGGCGCAAATGCTGGGCCAACTGCGCGACGCGTGGCAACAGGCAGCTTTTGCGGACAACAAACAGTGTTGATTCTGGCAACAGGCTCAGGCCGCGTCCTTGTTGCGGGGTAGAGAACAGCACCACACCACCAGATTCAGTCAGGCCATAATCGGCGTACACCACGCCGATACGCGCCTGCGTGGCGAGTTTTAGGTTGTCTTCCCCGGCGGCTGGGTCCCAGCACTGTGCCTGATAGTGCTGTTGCAGGTAGTCGGTGACCCCCAGCTCTACCAGTCGTTCATCGCCACTGACCAGTACCGGCGCGCCGCCATAATGCTGGCACAGCTTTCCGGCGGCCTCTGCGACCTGATTAAGCGGCGTGACCTCGCAATGCGCCAGCATCACGTTACTGGCGTAATCAATAAAGGCGTCACAGCGCTGTTGCGCCGTCAGCTCGGTCAGACGGGTCGGGGCCGGGTTATTGTCCAGCGGCGGCAACGGCAGCGGTGTTTGACGTGGCTCGCGCCCCAGTCGACGGGCCAGGGTGGACAGAAAGGCGTCGCGGTTTTCCATTAGCGTTTCTCCTTAGTCTGACGCTGATGCTGTTTGAACCAACTGCGGAAGCTCTGACCATCGGCATCCGGCAGGTCTCGGGCTTCGGTCCACTCGCTGATCGCACCGATGTTAAACGGTATCTTGCCGTTACGAATGAGTAAGCGGGCAGCACGCGCGCCAGCCACCATGCCGACTTTCCACAGGCCAGGGTGGCTATTGGCGTAGTTGAACAACCCGACGATGCGTCGCTCGGCCGCAGGCGTCATCCCATTTTCTGCCAGCGTGCGTCGGTGTTGCACAATCAGTGAGGACAGCGGAATGCGCACCGGACACACGTCATCGCAGGCGGTACACAGCGAGCAGGCGTAAGGCAGGTTCTTGAAGTCTTCATAGCCGCCCAGTAACGGTGATAACACCGCGCCGATAGGGCCGGGATAGATAGAACCGTAACCGTGACCACCGATATGGCGGTAGGCCGGGCAGGTGTTGATGCAGGCACCGCAACGAATACAACGCAGAATATCCTGGAACGGCGACCCCAGTATTTTTGAGCGGCCATTATCAACGATCACCAGATGAAACTCTTCCGGGCCGTCAACGCCGCCCTGGTCGCGTGGTCCGGTCAGCCAGGTGTTGTAACCGGTAAGACGGGCACCGACTGCGCTGCGCGCCAGCATGGTGAGCACCACATCGAGTTCCTCAAAGGTCGGAACGATACGTTCCATGCCCATCACGGCGATGTGCGTGCGGGGCAAGGTGGTGCACAAGCGGGCGTTGCCTTCATTACTCACCAGACTGACGGTGCCGGTTTCCGCGACAGCAAAGTTGCAGCCGGTGATCCCCACGTCGGCGCTGAGGAAGTCGGCACGGATTTTCTGGCGAATAAAGCGGGTCATGGCTTCCGGTGTTTCCGGGCCGTCATAACCCAACTGTTGTTGCAGTACGCGCTGGATTTGGTGGCGATCTTTGTGGATGGCAGGTACCACCACATGGGAAGGCGCGTCCTTATCCAGTTGCAGGATGTATTCGCCGAGATCGGTTTCGATGACCTCAATACCGGCATTCTCCAGCACGGCATTCATCCCGATCTCTTCGGTCACCATCGATTTGGATTTCACCACCTTGCGGGCTTGTTTAGCCTGTGTGACTTGCAAGATGTAACGGGTAGCATCTTCGCGTGTTTCGGCAAAGAATACCTTGCCGCCGCGAGCGGTGACCTGTTCGGATAACTGATACAGATAGGCGTCGAGGTTATCGAGCACATGGGCGCGAATCTGCGCTGCACGGGTACGCCAGACATCCCACTCGCCCAGTTCATCGACCATCTTCTGACGGTTGGCACCGATACGCTCCTGCGCGTTGGCAACCGCCTGGCGCATGATGGGGTCGTCTATTTGTTGGCGGATACGCTCATGAAACGGGGTATTGCTGGTCTTGAGGTACATGGCGTCTCCTTAGCGGCTCATCAGTACTTCTGCGATATGCATCACCCGAACGGCATGCCCTTCGCGTTGTAGTCGCCCGCCGATGTTGAGCAGGCAACTGACGTCAGCGCCGATCAGGTAGTCCGGTTTGGCCTCCATGATGTGCGCGACTTTTTCTTTCACCATTTCACCGGAGATCTCCGCCATTTTGACGGAAAAGGTACCGCCGAAGCCGCAGCAGGTTTCCTGTCCATGAAACGGCAGCAATTCCAGATCACGTACCTGATGCAATAACGCCAGTGGCTCTTCCCGCACCCCCATTTTACGAAACAGGCTACAGGACGGGTGGTAAACCGCTTTGCCCGGCAGACGGGCACCGACATCGGTCACCCCAAGGCGGTTAACAATAAACGAGGTGAGGTCCACCATCCGGCTGGCGACCTGGGTGGCGCGTCTGGCCCACTCCGGTTCGTCTGCCAGCCAGTCGGCATAGTGTTTGATGGCGTTGGTGCAGGAGCCAGCAGGCGACACGATAGGGTCGTCGTTCTCTTCCAGCGCGGCTATCAGGTTTTTCATACCCGGCCGAGCCTCGCGGATATATCCGCTGTTGATGGCGGGTTGACCGCAACAGCCTTGTCGCTCGGGAAAGTGAATATGGCAGCCGAGCTGCTCCAGCAACAGCACGCTGTCACGGGCCATACGCGATTTGAGCGCATCGCCGATGCAGGTGACAAAGAAATTCACATTCATGTTGTTTTAGCTTCCTGTTTGTAGGGGTTAACAACTCGGGTGAGTCACTCGGGTTAAACGTCAGTAGGCGCATTATTGTCGTATGTTCATCGGCCTGCGCCTTGTAGCCTGAACATGGGTCACACTCAACGGGGGACGTTCAATCCCTGTTCGACGCCCCGGCTAAAAAGAACCTGCCATAGCTGGATATTTCTGGCCCGAAACGCACCGGCGCAGGCGGTCAGGTAGTAACTGAACATGCGCCGGAAAGCGGGGGAGTAATCGTCAGCCAGATGCGGCCAGGCGGTGTTAAAACGTGCCAGCCAGGCCATCAGGGTTTTATCGTAATCGGCACCGAAGTTGTGCCAATCTTCCATCACAAAATAGGATTCACTGGTGTCGGCAATTTGTTTAATGGATGGCAGGCATCCGTTGGGGAAAATGTATTTATTGATCCATGGGTCAACGTTATGCGCCGTTTTATTCGACCCGATGGTATGTAACAGGAACAGGCCGTCCGGCTTCAGGCACCGATTGACCACGTCAAAATAGGTGGCGTAATTTTTCGGCCCTACGTGTTCAAACATGCCGACGGAGACAATACGGTCATACTGTTGGTGAAGGTCGCGGTAATCCTGCAACAGAATATGGATATCCAGCCCGCCGTTGCGCGCTTCCACAAAGGCTTTTTGCTCGGCGGAAATGGTGACGCCATGCACGGTAACGCCGTAATGTTGAGCCGCGTATACCGCCAGCCCTCCCCAGCCGCAGCCGATATCCAGCAGCGTCATGCCGGGTTTCAACTGGAGTTTTTCGCAGATCAACGCCAGTTTGTGCTGCTGGGCGTCATCAAGGGTGTCGGCCTCTTTCCAGTAACCGCATGAATACTGCATGTAGGGGTCAAGCATATGGCAGAACAGGTCATTGCCGAGGTCATAGTGGACTTTGCCGACCTGCCAGGCGCGTTTGCGTGATTGAAGGTTGACCAGCCGGGCCAGCGCGATGCGCATCAGGTCACGCCAGCGTGCCGGGCGCTGCTCATCCAACTGGGCGGCGAGTATCCGGTGAAAAAACATATCGAGCCGTGCACAGTTCCACCAGCCTTCCATGTAGCTTTCACCCAATCCCACGGAGCCTTGCTGTAGTACCCGTTTGAAAAAGCGTGAGTCGTTAACCTGAATATCCCAGGGTTCGGTACCGTTAATGGTTATCCCAGCCTGATGTAACAGTTCCTGCGCAATACGCCGCCATTCATTTTTTTCGCTGATGTCATCAACGATGCAAACATTACTCATGATGTCTCCTTAAATAACAGTTAGTTCAATGAGTTATTACAGGTGCTAATCACTACTGGGGTACTGTTATTTCGGGACATCTTGTTTCGTGACATCTGTGGTTGCCGCAAAAATGACGTATTCCCTCAAAACATGGACAAGGTATGACTAAAAACGGCGGGTAGCCGTGATATAAACGTAATGTCGCTTCCATGAAGTGTTCCCCAATCCATTTTCTGGTTTGAAAAATCGTATGCTCACAGAGAATTCGGTCATCAGGTCATGGGCTGGCACCTGCTGAATAGGTGTTGATTATCGGGTAAATCAGGCTGGCCTGCGTTACCCTATCAAGACAAACTTCATCGAGTAGAGGTCAGGCCGTTATGTCTCATTCGCTTGTGTCATCTCCCCGCTTGCCGATAGCAGGGCAGCCTGCGCCGGTATTGCTGTCTTTACCGCGTCCGGTCTACTTTCGCTCTTACCCACTGGTGAAAGGGACCGAAGTGGCACAGCATCAGCACCCGTTTGTCGAGTTTCTTTATGCGCGTGAAGGGGGCATGCGGGTAGAGATTGAGGGGAAGACGCTGATTGTGCCGGTGCTGTATGGGGTGTGGATCCCGGCGCATGTGCCGCACTGTATTCTGTCAACCAGCGACGTGATGCTGGAAAGCCTGTATATCGAGCCGGATTATGTGGCTATTGACCACAGCAGTTGCAAGGTGGTACTGGTCAGCGATTTTATTCGTGAGTTTATCCACTATGCCACCAAACACGTGCCGGAACAGTATGACTATGACGGGGATGATGCCCAGTTGGTGAAGGTACTGACGACCTTGCTGCGGCAGTTGCCGGATGCGGGGTTTTCGCTGTCGTGGCCGTCTTCCGCCACCTTGATGCGGGTATGCCGCGATATCCAGCAAACGCCGGATGCGCCTCACGGCATTGAGGAGTGGTCGGCACGCACCGGCATGTCGGTGCGCACGTTTTCGCGTCGTTTTAAGAAAGAAACCGGCGTGGCGTTCAGTGAGTGGAAGAAGCGCATGCGGTTACTGGAATCCGTGGTGATGCTGAAAAACAACCGCAGTGTCACGCAGGTGGCGCTGGATCTGGGGTATGCCAGCACTGCCTCGTTTACCTTCGCCTTCCGACAAATGTTTGGCGTGCCACCGACGCGTTATTAATACCATTTTTTGTCAGCGGTCAGACTGCTGGCGACCCCGATAAGTACAAGACAAAGGGGGTTCCGGCGTTAAAACTGTGCTGAGGTGGGCGACTTCGCCGGGTGAGCGGCATGGATGCCGCGAAAGCTCGTGTCGCGTCGGGAGCGCGTCACGGGCGGCCCGAACAGCGAAGGCGAACGCCGAAGGGACCGCGAAGCGGCACAGTTTAGCCCTCAAGCCAGTGGTCAAGGAGAGGTGGCGTTTTGAACCTCTCCTTGTCGTGCGTGCGGTAGAATGGCAGAGATACACCGTCATTTATCACGCACGAAACCATTCACTTATCGGACAAAATTCATCGTTCGTAAGACAATTGGCTGTTTGTCTACAGCCGAATCTAGTGCGCCAACGCCATCATCATCGGGAACAGCAGCGGTGCCATCAGCGACGTCATGATGCCGCAGATAACCAGCGCCAGCGAACTGAACGCGCCTTCTTCATAGTCCAGCTCGGCGCAGCGGGCCGTACCGAGTGCGTGCGATGCGGTGCCCATTGCCAGGCCACGCGCCGCTTTGGTGTGAATGTGCATCACATTCAGCAACATGTGACCGAATACCGCGCCAAGAATACCGACAAAGATAACGCACACGGCACTGATGGCCGGAATACCGCCGATGCTGCCACCCACCGCCATGGCAATCGGCGTGGTGACCGATTTCGGCATAATGGAAGCGGCAATCGCTGGGGTGGCCCCCAGACGCAGAGCAATCCAGGTGCCGGTCACCATCGCCACCAGACTACCGATAAAACAGATGCTGATGATCGACTTCCAGCGCATGCGGATTTGATGCAATTGCTCGTACAACGGAAACGCCAGCGCGACCACGGCCGGTTGCAACAGGCTGTTGAGCACCGAGCTGCCCCGGAAATAGTGCTCGTACGGGATATGACACAGCAGTAAAAACGCGATCAGTACCACCATCGACACCAGCAGTGGGTTTAACAACGGTGAATTCAGCCGCTGTGCCAGCCGACGCGCCAGAAAGAACACCAGCAGCGTTAACGGCAGCGACCAGACGATATCATGCCACATGGTTGGCTCCTTTTTTCTCGTCAGCCTGATGACGGGCTGATTTACGCCCGTGAACCAGATGCGAGCAGCTGCTGACGGTGATCAACACCACCAGCGTACTGGCGGCGCACGAGAGGATCACCGGTGCGAACTGGGCGCGTAGCAAATCAAAATACTGCATCACGCCGACGCCAATCGGCACAAACAGCAGGGCCATATAGCGGATCAACACGTGACAGCCCGGTTTGACCCACTGCGCCGGAATAATCTGCAACGACAGCAGCAAAAACAGGATCAGCATACCGATGATGCTGCCCGGCAAGGTGATAGGCAGCACGGCGGCAATGCCGATACCGAGGAACAAACAGGCGTAAATCAGTAAGAACGCCCTGGCCTGGTGCCAGAAGTGGGTCATAAAGGTATTCATGAACGCATTTACCACGGATAAAAGTTGCCACTGAAGCAGTGGGGGGATAACGGTGTTGATTATCGCTCGCTTAGCCGTGGCGCTTATTATCAAATCAGGACGATGTTTATCGATTATGTGACGAAGTTAAACGACAAGCGTGGTGGTTACCCCTGCACGCTCTTTTTCAGCGCATCGTACAAGCGCACCAGCTCGGCCAGCGAGTCGGCGTTCATCTTGCGCATCACCGCTGCGCGTCGTACTTTTACCGTGATTTCGCTGACACCGAGTTGAGCGGCTACCTGTTTGTTCAATTGGCCGGTCACCACGTGTTCCAGCACCTGTTGTTCACCGGCGGTCAGGCTGTCGTAACACGCTTGTAGCTTAGCCTGCATATCGGCATGGCGGCGTTGTTCGCCATCGCGCTCCAGCCCTTTCTGGATTGCATCGAGCAAGTCCTGCTCGCGAAACGGCTTGGTCAGGAACTCCAGCGCACCGGCCTTCATGGCGCGTACCGACATGGGAATGTCACCGTGGGCGGTAATAAAAATCACCGGTAGCGTGATGCCATGACGGTGCATCTCATCCTGAAAGTCCAGTCCGCTCATGCCCGGCATACGCACATCCAGAATCAGGCAGCCAGGGCGGTCAGGCCGTGATGCGCTGATGAAGTGTTGCGGTGACTCGAAGGTGCGGCTTTCCAGCCCGACCGATGCCAGCAAATCTTCCAGTGCCGCACGCACCGAGGCGTCGTCATCCACGATATAGACCAGCGGTGCAGGGTCATTCGCTAAGGTGTTATTCAGTAAGGCGTCATTCATGGTGCTTTTTTTCCGTCCCCGGCAGGGTGAAGTAGAACGTCGCGCCGCCGTCGCTATTGGCGCTGGCCCAAATCTGGCCGCCGTGGGCTTCGATAATCGAGCGGCTGATGGTCAGGCCCATCCCCATCCCGGTCGATTTGGTGGTGAAAAAGGTTTCAAACAGCCGCTCGCGTTGTTCCGGTGTAAAACCCACACCGTGATCGCAAACCGCAAAGCGGATATCACCGCTGATATCCCGCTCCACGTTGACCGACAGTGTGCGTTGTTCGGCACCGGTGGCCGCGATGGCATCCAGTGCGTTCAGCATCAGGTTCATTAACACCTGCTGAATCTGGATTTTATCCGCCAGAATGGGCGGTAACCCCTCCGCCACATTGAGACTAAACAGAATATGTTGTTGCATCAGTTCGGTGCGGATCAACAGTAGCATTTCGTCAATGGTATCGGTGATGTTCAGCCACGCTTTATGCGGTGGGGTGCGGCTGGCGAAGCCACGGATACGAGCGATAATTTCGCTGGCGCGCGTCGCGTCGTTGATGATGCGCTGCACTGCCAGCTCGGCGCGGGCCTGGTTGGGCGGGGAGGCGTTGAGCCAGCGCAGGCAGGCTTCGCCGCTGGTGACGATGGAAGCCAATGGCTGGTTAACTTCATGGGCGATTGAGGCGGTGAGTTCTCCCATCAGGTTAACACGGGAGATTTGTACCAGTTGGGCGCGCGCTTCGTGAAAAGCATTAATCGCGGCCGACATTTTTAACGCCAGATAGGTCGATAACGTGATCGCCAGCAGGCTGATGCCGCAGTTAATCAGGCTGGATTCGCTACCGTCAGGCTTGCTGAGCTTGTAACTGAGCAGGGTCAGGATAATACACAGCGTGGCGATGGCGGTGACGCCGCGTGGCGGTAAAAAACGCACCGCCAGCAGCACAATGGCAATCTGAAATACCCCCACCGCGATCTCCAGATCGGTGAGGGTATCCACCACGGCGATGCCTACGGCCATCAGCACCAGCGGGATAGCCCGCAGTGTCGTGGCCGCGTGACCGACACGTGTTTTCTCACTCATGTTGTTTCTCTCATGAACAAGGGCCTTTTTCTGTGTCGATCACACCGCGATGAGTCTGTGATTACGACGGATTTTCCAGGCTGAACTGGTCGTGGATGTCGTCGTAAGCGAACAGTTCCGCATAACGTCCCCACTGTGTGACGGCATTCAGCGTTTGTGCTGCGTCGATTTCCGACATGAAATCCTCCAGCTCGTCACGGAAGCGACGCGCCGGGGCGGTGCGCGACGAACGTTCGTCCAGTACCCGCCGGATGTGCGCGACCAGCGGCACATAATTGAGCAAATGCTGGGCGAACAGCTGTTTACGTTCGTCCACACTGGCATTGGCGTACCGGGCGGCGGCAGGCAACAGCCGAATATCGCCCCCTTGCAGTTCGGCAAAGCGCAGCAGCTGCAAAATTTCTCCTACCGGGAACAGCTCGTCAGCCGTGTACTGCAAAGCGTTAGCCAGTTCAGGCAGGTCTGCCTTGCCCGCATAAGGCGCGGCGTGTACGGCTTCAATCAGGCCAGCCAGCGAGTTGGTGGAAACTAACGGTAACACCATACCCAACCCTGAACCGGGGAAAATCCCCTGACGTGCGGTACCCGCGCTGTTATCCGTTGTCATTTTAACGTAAATGTCTTCAACCAGCGCGCGAAACGCCGGATCCTGACGGTTACGCGGTTGCGGCAGGTCGACACGGATTTCACACGCGACCCGACCGGGGTTGATGGAAAACAGCACGATACGATCGCACATTAACACCGCTTCTTCGATGTTATGCGTCACCATCAGGATGGATTTTATCGGCATTCTGCCTTCGCCCCACAGATCCAGCAGGTCGGTGCGCAGGGTTTCAGCGGTCAGCACATCCAGCGCGGAAAACGGCTCGTCCATCAACAGGATGTCTGGGTCCACCACCAGCGCCCGTGCCAGTCCGACGCGTTGACGCATGCCGCCGGAAAGTTCTTTGGGGTAGGCGTTTTCAAAGCCATCAAGACCGATCAGGTCAATGGCGGCCAGTGCTCGTTTGCGACGTTGCTCCACCGGTACGTTTTGCGCTTCCAGCCCGACTTCGACGTTCTGTTGCACCGTCAGCCAGGGAAACAGGGCGAAGCTCTGGAAAACCATGCTGACGGTTGTCGGCCTGCCGTCCGGCCCCGGTGGGAAATCCACCTGACCGGCGCTGGGCGTCAGCAGGCCCGCTATCGAACGCAGCAGGGTCGATTTGCCGGAGCCGGAGCGGCCGAGTAATCCGACGATTTCGTTGTCGTACAACGTCAGGTTTACGTCATCCAGCACCAGTCGTTCGGCGCTGCCGGATTTGCCATACAGATGTCGGACGTGTTGTACATTCACCAGACAGTTTTGCTGATGAGCCAGATTGATTGGCTGAAGAATAGTCATCATGTTCTCCTTAACCGAGGCGCAGGCGGCGTTCGGCGAATTGGTACAAGGGACGCCACAGCAGGCGGTTAAACGCGATCACGAATACCGACATCACCGCGATGCCCAGCGCGACCTGATGAAAATCGGCGGCGGTGGTCGCGTTGGCGATATAAGCGCCAAGGCCGGTAGCTTCCAGATGTTGTTTCCCCCAGGAAATGGATTCGGACACGATACTGGCGTTCCAGGAGCCGCCGGAGGCAGTGAGCGCGCCTGTCACGTAGTAGGGAAAAATGCCCGGCAGCGCGACCTGACGCCACCACTGCCAGCGTCGGATACCGTAAATACGCGCAGCTTCCAGCAGGTCGGTCGGCAAGGCCGCCGTGCCTGCGATGACGTTAAACAGGATGTACCACTGGGTACCCAGCACCATCAGCGGTGACAGCCAGATATCCGGATTAAGGTTAAAACCCGCAATCAGGATGACGGCGAACGGGAACAACACGTTGGCCGGAAACGCCGCCAGAAACTGCGCCAGTGGTTGCAGACGTTCCGCCACACTGGGTTGCAGGCCAATCCACACACCGATTGGTACCCAAATAACACTGGCCAGCGCAATCAACACCACCACACGAGCGAGTGTTGCCAGCCCCATGCCAAACACGGCAATCACATCGGCCATACCGAGCGAGGCACCAATGTATTGCACCAGCTGTACCACGCCTGCCACTACGCCGATAATGACCAGAGCCAGCCACAAGCGGTCGGTGATTTTGTTGTAGCGAGGGCTGGGCGTATGGCGTAAAAACCGCGGCACCGACGGCCAGCGCAAGGCTGCCAGTGTGTAAAACGGCCAGCTCAGCACGTTGATGATCGCCGTCGAGATGTGGGTACGGCGAACAAGGTCGTATACCCAGGAACGCGGTCTTTTCTGCGACGCGGTTTGTTCGAAACGGAATTTATCCGCCCAGGCCACCACCGGCCGGAACAGCAGTTGATCGTAAAGCACGATCACCACTGTCATGGCGACCACCGCCCAGGCGATAGCCGTCAGGTTTTCCTGAGCGATAGCCAGCGCCAGCCAGGAGCCGATCCCCGGCAGGCTGACGGTGGTGTTGCCGACGGTAATGGCTTCAGAGGCCACCACGAAGAACCAGCCGCCGGACATTGACATCATCATGTTCCAGACCAGTCCGGGGATGGCGAATGGCAGCTCCAGCCGGATAAACCGCCGCCAGGGTGAAAAGCCGAATTGCTGGCTGACTTCACTCAGGTCACCCGGCAGGGTGCGTAACGACTGGAAAAAACTAAACGCCATGTTCCACGCCTGGCTGGTGAAAATCGCGAAAATCGCGGCACATTCCACCCCCATCTGGCGGCCGGGGAACAGCCCCATAAAAAAGGTGACAGTGAAGGTTAAAAAACCCAGTACCGGCACCGATTGCAGAATATCCAGCGCTGGGATGATCACCATTTCGGCTTTACGGCTTTTGGCCGCCAGCGTGGCGATAACCAGTGTGAACAGTAACGACACTGCCAGTGCCACGAACATGCGCAACGTGGTGCGTAGCGCATATTCCGGCAGCAGGGCGATATCCAGCCTGACCGGGCTGGCATCGAGGATAGACAGTGGCAGGCTCATTTGCTCCATGCCGTATACCACCAGCGCAACAACCAGCGCCAGCAGAGTAAAAAATAGGATATCGGCCCGATAGGACGGTGCCGTGCGCTGTCTGGTGAGCAGCGCACGGTTGTCCGTCATGATGTCCTGGAGTGGATGGCGCATGATTTTCCTCCCGGTAAGTCAGGCAGTAGCCGGAACGAGGTTCCGGAGCTATTTGCCAAATCTATTAGCCAAATGATACCGGCATTGTCAGTGTGCTCTGAGCAATACGACGATGGTGCGGCGTTATTCTTTAATGCGTGGCAGGAAAATAAAATAATCGAGACAGAGCGTCCACGATTAAAAAGTATAGGTCATGTATACCAAAGTATACTCGCGAAAAAGGAGGGTGTTTTCTATGTGGAAATTTAATTTTTTATATTAAAAATCAAACGATTAATTTTGTTTATTTTATGTTCTATATTTGTGTTTAATAATCGCTGCGGATATTTTTTATCACCCGATGGATAAATAGATCCAGCAGCATATTTATTTTTTACTTACTGTGAATCTTTTATGAATATTTGGCGGGATATAAATCGAAGAAAACAGGATAACAGCATTCTGGCACCCGAAGAGAAAACTGCAACGTGAAGTATGAAGGGTATACGTTAGCGGGAGATACCCCGGCGTGAAACACGCCGGGGTAGGGTGATGATTACGCCAGATCGAAACGGTCGAGGTTCATCACTTTGGTCCAGGCGGCGATGAAGTCGTGGACAAACTTCGCCTGTGCGTCCGCACTGCCGTAAACTTCGGCCAGCGCACGTAACTGCGAGTGTGAACCGAAGACCAGGTCGACACGGGTGCCGGTCCACTTCAGGTCACCGCTGACACGGTCACGCCCTTCAAACACACCTTCTTCTGCTGCGGTGGCTTTCCAGACGGTGCCCATATCCAGCAGGTTAACGAAGAAGTCATTGGTCAGTACGCCGGGTTTGGCCGTGAACACGCCATGTGATGCCTGAGCGACATTCGCGCCCAGTACACGCAGCCCGCCGACCAGCACCGTCATCTCCGGTGCGCTCAGGGTCAGTAACTGCGCTTTATCCACCAGCAGCGCTTCAGCCGCCACGCTGTAATGGCCTTTCAGGTAGTTACGGAAACCATCGGCAATCGGTTCCAGTACGGCGAATGACTCAACGTCGGTTTGCTCTTGAGAGGCATCCATCCGGCCGGGGGTGAACGGTATGGTTACCGCATGACCAGCGGCTTTCGCTGCCTGTTCTACCCCAGCGGCACCCGCCAGCACGATCAGGTCGGCCAGTGAAATCCGCTTGTTGTCGGACTGCGCGTGGTTGAACTCGCTCTGGATGCTTTCCAGCGTACCCAGCACTTTCGCCAGTTGTTCCGGCTGATTGACTGCCCAGTCTTTCTGCGGGGCAAGACGAATGCGCGCGCCGTTGGCACCACCACGCTTGTCAGACCCACGGAAGGTGGAAGCCGACGCCCAGGCGGTGGAGACCAACTGGGAAACCGTCAGGCCGGAAGCCAGGACTTTTGCCTTCAGGTTGGCGATATCCTGTTCGCTGACCAGCGTGTGGTTAACGACCGGGATCGGATCTTGCCACACCAGCTCTTCAGCCGGGACTTCCGGGCCGAGGTAGCGAGCGCGTGGCCCCATATCACGGTGCGTCAGTTTGAACCAGGCACGGGCGAAGGCATCAGCGAACTGATCCGGGTTTTCATAAAAGCGGCGGGAGATCTTTTCATACGCCGGGTCGACGCGCAGCGACAGGTCGGTCGTCAGCATGCTCGGAACATGACGTTTGGATGGGTCATGTGCGTCCGGCACTTCACCGGCACCCGCACCGCCTTTCGGCCGCCACTGGTGGGCACCTGCCGGGCTTTTGGTCAGTTCCCACTCGTAACCGAACAGGTTCTGGAAGAAATAGTTGCTCCATTGGGTGGGGGTTTGTGTCCAGGTCACTTCCAGCCCACTGGAGATGGTATCGCCGCCTTTGCCGCTGCCAAACGAGCTCTTCCAGCCCAGGCCTTGCTCTTCGATACCAGCCGCTTCCGGTTCCGGGCCAACTTGCGCGGCATCGCCTGCGCCGTGGGTTTTCCCGAAGGTGTGACCCCCTGCGATCAGCGCGACGGTTTCTTCATCATTCATCGCCATGCGGCTGAAGGTTTCGCGGATGTCTTTCGCTGCGGCCAGCGGGTCTGGATTGCCATTGGGACCTTCCGGGTTGACGTAAATCAGCCCCATTTGTACTGCGGCCAGCGGATTTTCCAAATCTCGTTCGCCGGAGTAACGTTTGTCGCCACCCAGCCAGGTGGTTTCCGGGCCCCAGTACACATCTTCTTCCGGCTCCCACACATCAGCGCGGCCACCGGCAAAACCGAAGGTTTTGAAGCCCATCGATTCCAGTGCGACGTTGCCGGTGAGGATCATCAGGTCAGCCCATGAAATTTTCTGACCATACTTCTGTTTAATCGGCCACAGCAGGCGACGCGCTTTATCAAGGTTGACGTTATCCGGCCAACTGTTGAGCGGTGCAAAACGTTGCTGACCGGCACCGGCTCCGCCACGACCATCGCCAGTGCGGTAAGTCCCGGCACTGTGCCAGGCCATACGGACAAACAGGGGGCCGTAGTGACCGAAGTCGGCAGGCCACCACTCCTGTGAGTCAGTCATCAGGGCATGCAGGTCTTTTTTGACGGCGTCCAGATCAAGGCTGTTAAAGGCTTCGGCATAGTTGAAGTTTTTATCCAGCGGGTCAGACAGGGAAGAGTGTTGGTGCAGAATGTTCAGATTCAGTTGATTGGGCCACCAGGCGCGGTTATCGGTGCCGCTACCGCTGGCGGTAACCGGTGTACCTTGATGATGGAACGGGCATTTGCTTTCGGTTGTCATGCGTTCTCTACCTTATGCTATGTGTCCCCATTGACCCGGCCTGCACAGATTGCCGGGCAGTGAGTGGTGCACAATGAATGGCTCATGCTCTTGCAGTGGTACTGCGTTAGTTTTAACGCAATACGTTGAATTTCATGAGTTAGTTGTCATTCGCCAATGTGTGCTGAGCATTCGTTGGCTAAAATTCACTATTCATCTTAGTCGCCGCTTGCTCAGAGATGAAATCGAATTACATGAATATTGTGATAGATGGTGGCTATTTAACTGTGAAAATTAATAAGTAAAATAGTTGTTAAATGAGAGCGGGAGGTGGACGGTATTGGCTGTTTTTTCGTCACAGGGTGTTTTCATCTGTGTCTTTCATTTCAATGATTAATGAATTACGTGAGGATGTTTCCTGCTTCTGTTCCGCTTATTGATGTCATTTATAGTGCCGCCACAGGATAAATCAGTATTGTTATCGGGTGCGTTTCGCCGCGGTGTCCCGCATCGCGAGACGTAACCTCCGTTCAGTTGGCGTGGTGTATGCTCAAAAGACGTTCTGTCAGTGTAGTGGCTGCGACCTATTTTCAAGGGCGCTTTGTTTTACTGTGTGTTGGCATCTGTGTTTGTCTGGTGTTGCTGGTAGCACGTGTGGGGTATTTGCAGGTGGTGACCAGCCTGCAACTGGAAAAAGAAGCGAATCAGCGTTCGTTACGTGAACTGGTGATGCAACCGTTGCGTGGCACCATTACCGACCGTAACGGTCATCCGCTGGCGGTCAGCGTGTCGTCGAATGACGTGGTGGCTGACCCTATTCATGTGCTGGAGAGTGACCCGTCGCTTGCCAGCGCGCAGTGGAGTGCACTATCCACCGCTTTATCGCTGCCGCTTGGCACCATCAAAGATAAAATTCAGGAGAATGCGCACCGCCATTTTCTTTATATCGGACGTCAGGTTGAATCCAGTATCGCTGATTATATCCACCAGTTGCATATCAGCGGTATTTCCACCCCGGCGGACGCCAGCCGCTATTACCCAATGAGTGACGCGGTATCCAACTTGATTGGCATTGTGGGGGTGGACGGGCAAGGGCTGGACGGTATTGAGCGGAGTTTCAACAAGTTGTT
Organism: Dickeya oryzae; assembly: GCF_020406815.2. Taxonomy (NCBI): domain Bacteria; kingdom Pseudomonadati; phylum Pseudomonadota; class Gammaproteobacteria; order Enterobacterales; family Pectobacteriaceae; genus Dickeya; species Dickeya oryzae. Next base: position 3,121,614 of record NZ_CP162670.1, on the reverse strand, counting down.
GCAGGGTAAGCCGGGGTTACGGGTTTACCGTAAAGATCGCTACGGCAATGTGGTGAGCCTGATGGCTGACGATCCAGCGCAGCAGGCACCGACGTTGACCCTGAGCATCGACAGTTATCTGCAATTCGTTCTCTATTCGCATCTGCGTGACGGCGTGCAACTGAACAAAGCGGATTCCGGCGCGGCGGTGTTGATTGACATTAACACCGGCGAAATTCTCGGTATGGCCAGCTATCCGTCCTATAACCCCAACAATTACGAAGGCGAGCCGCAAAAGAACATGCGCAATGTGGCGATTTCGGACAGCTTCGAACCCGGCTCCACCGTTAAACCGCTGGTGGTGATGGCGGGGCTGCAGCGCCATTTGATCCGGCCTGATTCGGTTATCGACACCACGCCTTACCCGGTGAATGGTCATTTGATTAAAGACGTCGGGCACTGGAGCCGACTGACCATTACCGGCATCCTGCAAAAATCCAGCGACATTGGGGTGTCTCATATTGCCCTGGCGATGCCGGCAAACGTGCTGGTCGATCTCTACCATCGTTTTGGGCTGGGCGTTGCCAGTGGTTTAGGCATTGAAGGGGAAACCAGCGGCTATTTCCCGCTGCATCGTGAGCGGTGGTCTGACATTGAGCGTGCAACCTTTGCGTTCGGGTACGGGTTACGCGTCACGCCATTACAGATTGCGCGTGAGTATGCCACTATCGGCTCATTCGGCATTTACCGCCCGGTTTCCATCACTAAAGTGACGCCGCCGGTGCTCGGCACCCGGATTATCGATGAAGATGTGGCAAGAACCGTGGTGCACATGATGGAGAGCGACGCCTTGCCCGGCGGAAGTGGGGTGACGGCCGCGGTGCCGGGCTATCGTCTGGCGATTAAGACCGGTACGGCGGAGAAAATGGGGTCAGACGGCAAATACGACGGTGGTTATGTCAACTACACCGCCGGGGTGGCACCCGCCAGCAACCCACGTGTGGCACTGGTGGTGATGATCAACCACCCCGATGCAGGTAAACATTTCGGCGGCTCAGTCGCCGGCCCTGTCTTTGGGCAGATCATGGGTGAGGTGCTGCGCCATATGGATATCCCACCAGACGCGCTCACCGAATAATCCGTAACTGTGATGAACATCGCGCCGACAGGAAATTAACCTGTCTGGCGCGTTATTGCTTTCATGATCTACCTCAATGAAGTGTGATATTTTTATAAAAGTTCATACGCAGTGCGGGTATCTATTTTCTTCACGGTGTACTATCTCCTCGCGGTCTATTATTCCTTGATGGTGAATTCCCCGCACAGTTTTTTTATGGATGTTAATTTGTCGTAATCATTTAATTTGTCGAATAGGGGTGACCTGTTGTGACGCAATTAATAACACATGACATCGTCATGGATGATATCGCCAGTGATGATTTACTTAATGATGTAAAACATTATTGGAACAATAGAGCACAAGGATATAACGACGTTAACGTCGCTGAATTGGCATGCGCTAAACGTCACTTATGGCAGTCGATAATTTTACGTCATGCGCCGAAAAAAACGGTATTAAATATACTGGATGTGGGCACCGGGCCGGGTTTTTTTGCCGTCACACTGGCGATGGCGGGGCATAACGTTAGCGCTGTGGATGTGACGCCTGCCATGCTGGCGCAGGCCCGGAACAATGCCGCGCACTATGGCGTTGATATCCGGTTCACTGCCACGGATGTCCATACCTTGCCGTTTCCCGATAATCACTTCGACCTGCTGGTTACCCGCAACGTGACCTGGAATTTGGAACATCCGCGACAGGCCTATCAAGAGTGGAATCGGGTATTAGCACCCGGTGGACGGTTAATTAACTTTGATGCTAACTGGTACGCCCATCTTTTCAATGATGAGGCGCGTGAAGGCTATTTGCGTGACCGGCACAATGCCCGTCGATTAAAAATTGATGATCATTATGCGAATACCGATACCGTCGCGATGGAAAATATCGCCAGAGCACTGCCGTTAAGCCGGGAAATACGTCCGCAATGGGATCGTCGTGCCCTGTCAGCCTGTGGTTTTCAGCAGGTAATTATCGATGAAAATATTGCTGAACAGCTGTGGGACGACGACGAGAAAATTAATTACGCCTCTACACCGATGTTTATGGTTGTTGCGGAAAAATAAACTGCGATCGATTATTTCTGTACCCAAATAATTCGAGTTGCAGGACAACACGCTCGCGTGTTGAACAACGCGATGCGTTGGCCCTTTAGGGCAAGGCTAGTTAGAGCCTTGTAACGCAGCCAACACACCTGCAACTTGAAGTATGACGGGTATATTAGCTCTGGGTGACAGGTCATGGTTAGGATACACCCCATCACACTGGCGGCGTTGATACTGTGTTTGCTGTTCGGCGCATTTTCTGTTGCTGCCGATATGCGCGACAATCAGTTGGTTTATGCCAGTACCAAAGATATTCGCGATATCAATCCTCATCTTTATGCGGGCGAAATGGCCGCTCAGAATATGGTGTTTGAATCGCTGGTCATCAATACGCCTGAGGGGGTTAAACCCTGGCTGGCGGAAAGCTGGACGATATCACCCGACGGCAAACAGTATATTTTCACGTTACGTCACGGCGTGCGGTTTAGCGATGGTGAGCCGTTCACGGCGGATGCGGTTAAACGCAATATCGACGCGGTGTTAGACAACTATCAACGCCATGCCTGGCTTGAGTTGGTACAGCAGATTGATAAGGTCACGGTGCTGGATAGCTACCGTGTCGAGATAACACTCAAACACCCTTATTACCCGACGTTAATCGAACTGGGTTTGACCCGGCCTTTCCGTTTTGTGTCACCGAAAGCGTTTATCAACGGTAAAACCAAAGAGGGCATCAGCGGGTATGTCGGCACCGGCCCTTGGGTGCTGGCGGAGCATAAACCTAATCAGTATGCGCGCTTTGTCGTCAATCCCGATTACTGGGGTCGCCGACCGCATCTCGACAGCGTGCTGTGGCGGGTGATGCCTGACCAACAGTCGATGCTGATGGCATTGCAAAAAGAGAGCGTCCAGCTCATTTTCGGGGCGGACGGCGACATGCTGGATATGGATAGCTTTGCCGCACTTGAGGCGTCGGGGAAGTATCGGACGTTGATAAGCCCGCCGGTTGCCTCCCGTGCACTGGTGCTCAATAGCGGTCGCCCTATCACCGGCGATAAAGCGGTACGCCAGGCGCTGCAATACGCAATTGATAAAACGGCTATCGCCAGTGGTGTCATGGGTAACACCGAAAGTGTCGCCGATACCTTACTGTCGCGCCGTGTGCCGTATTGTGACATCGATTTGCCGGTTTACCGGTTTAATCCGCAGCAGGCGAGTGCCTTGCTGGACGCCGCTGGCTGGCATTTGACGGCAGGAAAAACGGTGCGGGAAAAAGACGGCAAGGCGTTGGTACTGATGCTGTCGTATAACCGCAACAACGCGGCGGAGCGGGAGATTGCCGAGCTGATTCAGGGTGATTTTAAGAACGTCGGCGTGCAACTGACTATTCTGGGCGAAGAAAAGCAGGCGTTTTTAGACCGCCAGAAATCCGGTGATTTTGACCTGCAATACTCGCTGTCGTGGGGAACGCCTTATGACCCGGCATCGTATATCTCCTCGTTCCGCATCCCCGCACATGCGGATTATCAGGCGCAGAAGGGGTTACGTCGCAAGGTCGAAATCGACACCTTGATTGGCGATATTTTACTGACGCCGGATGAAAAGCAGCGCCAGGCACGCTACACGCAGTTATTCACCCTGCTGACGGAGGAAGCGGTGTACATCCCGTTGACGTATTCAAGGACAAAAGCGATTTATGCACCGACGCTGAAAGGGGTGTCATTTAATGCCTCACAGTATGAGATCCCTTTCGAGAACATGTCGTTCTGAATACCGGGCGATCATGCTGATGGCGCTGTAACCGGGATGGAATCGGCGAGTGGAAGAGGAAAACGACGCGGATGCGTGCTTATTTCATCAAACGATTACTCATGATGGTGCCGCTGGCTGCGGTCATCTCGTTTCTGGCTTTCTCGTTGCTGAATTTGGTGCCCTCCGACCCGGCAGAGGTTGCCCTGCGTGTTAATGAGATAGTCCCGACTGATGAAGCGATACGGCTGGTGCGCCATGAGCTGGGGCTGGATAGGCCATTCCTCCAGCGTTATGTGTGGTGGCTCTGGCGGGTGCTGCACCTGGATTTCGGCACGTCATTTATCACCAGAAAGCCGGTCTGGTATGAGTTTATGCAAGCGCTGCCCGCGACCTTGCATCTGGCGTCGGTCACGCTGGTGCTGATCGTGACGTTGTCGCTGACCTTAGGCATCACCTGTGCGATAACCGAACATTCCGGGTGGGATAAGGTCGTGCGTAGTCTGGTGTTTTTAACCGTTTCTATCCCTAATTACTGGCTTGGCCTGTTGCTGATGTGGGGGCTGGCGGTCAGGCTGAACCTGTTCCCGGTTGGCGGTATGCAGGAAACGCATTCCGTGATCCTCCCCGCGTGTACCTTGATGTTGGGGTATATCGGTACTTATATCCGCCTTATCCGGGGCAGTATGCTCGGCAATCTGCGGCAAAATTACGTGTTGTACGCCAGAGCAAGGGGGCTGCCTGAACCGCTGATTATCACTAAGCATGTGCTGGTGAATTCCCTGCATGCGTCGCTGGTGGCGATAGGCATGAGTATTCCCAAACTGATTGCCGGTACGGTGGTGATAGAAAATATTTTTGCCTGGCCCGGTGTCGGTCGGCTGTGTCTATCCGCCATTTTTAACCGTGATTATCCGATCATTCAGGCTTACATGTTGCTGATGGCGCTGCTGTTTCTGGTGGGGAATTTTTTGACCGATGTGATGCAGGTCAGGCTTGACCCACGCATGAAGGAGGCCCGGGAATGAGACGGCCCGGTATCGCTGCGAGAATCAGGCAGGACAAGCTGGCGTTGTGCTGTAGCCTGTTGTTGCTGATGGTCTGTCTGACCGGTGTGTTTGCCCCAATCATTGCGCCGCATGACCCGACGTTGATATCGATAAAAGACAAATATCAGGGCGTCAGCCTGCTGTATCCGCTCGGTACGGATAACCTGGGGCGGTGTGTTTTTTCACGCCTGGTGTTTGGCGTGAGAACCACGGTGTTTTATAGCATCGCCGCTATGGTGTTGACCGTACTGACCGGCGGAATCATCGGGGTGATCGCCGGTTATTTCAAAGGCCGCCTCGATAGCGGTGTGATGCGCCTGTGCGATGCCATGCTCGCGTTTCCCAGCGAAGTGATGATTTTTGCCATCGTCGGCATTCTTGGGCCGGGCATGCCAAATATTCTGTTGGCGGTGGTACTGGCGAAATGGGCCTGGTATGCACGGATGATCCGCGGCATGACGCTCAGGCACAGCAGCAAAAATTATATCAACTACGTGCGTGTTATTGCCGCTCCCTCAACGTACATCATGCGACGGCATTTGTTGCCCGCCGCTGCCGCTGATAGCGTTATCCTGGCGTCAGCAGATATCGGCAGTGTGATCCTGATGATTTCCGCGCTCTCTTTCCTGGGGTTAGGGGCTCAGCCACCGTTACCGGAATGGGGAAATATGCTGAGCGAAGCGAAAAATGTCATGTTGACCCATCCCACACAGATGTTGCCTGCCGGTATCGCCATTGCCGTGGTGGTAGCAGCCTGCCATGTGGTCGGCGACTTCTTGCATGACGCACTGGAGCCTGCCGGTTACGTCCACCGGGAGACGTCACCATCATGACGCAACCGGTATTGCTCGATGTCAATCGGCTGTCGGTGGCTGACAAGCGCACCGGCAACCTGCTGGTGCAGGATGTGACGCTGGCGCTCCATCGTGGTTGCTGTACGGCGATAGTAGGCGAGAGTGGCAGCGGGAAAACCCTGCTGTGCAAGAGCCTGCTTGGCTTGTTGCCGCCCTGGTTGTACGCCAGCGGTGAAACGATGTTCAACGGGTGCGACATGCAACGCCTCTCACCCAAAGCATGGCTTTCGCTGCGAGGGCGGCAGATTGCGCTCATCATGCAAGACGCCCCCAGCGCGTTTGACCCGCTGTATACCGTGGGCAACCATCTGGACGAAACGCTCAGGCAACATACGTCATTACCGCGTGCGCAGCGTCGTGCCCGCGCCGAGCGCATGCTGGACAGTGTGGGGTTACGGGAGGTGGACAGCGTGCTGGCCGCTTACCCCCATCAGCTTTCCGGTGGCATGTTGCAACGGGTGATGATTGCCATCGCATTGGTGCTGCAACCGGCGTTAATCATTGCCGATGAGCCGACAGCGTCACTCGACAGTATTACGCAATTCGATATCGTTCAGCAGTTTATCCGGCTGCAAACACGCACACAGAGCGCGATGCTGTTTGTTTCCCATGACCTGGCGTTAGTCAGGGCACTGGCACAGTTTGTGGTGGTGATGAAAGACGGTCGGGTGATTGAACAGGGCGAGACCGAACGGGTCTTTACCTGCCCCGAGCAGGACTATACACGGACGTTGCTTGATACCCGCAGGCGATTGAGTCAGGCGTTTCACCGGATTATGGGGACATAACGTATGTTGCTGGAGGTCCGGCAGGTTGAAAAAAGTTATTGGCAAACGCATGGTCACTTTTTCCGTAAACGAGAGCGTAAAGTGATAAAACCGCTGTCGTTCTCGCTTGAGCCGGGCGAATGTCTCGGTATTGTCGGTGAAAGCGGTGGCGGGAAAAGTACGCTGGCGCGCCTGATTTGCGGGCTGGAGCAGCCTGATCGGGGACGTGTGTTGCTGGCGGGCGAGCCGGTTTCTTGTGCCCAAAACAGGAAGCACCGTATCAGCGCGGTGTTTCAGGATTACACCTCGTCGATTAACCCGCTGATGACGGTGTATCAGGCGTTATCCGAGCCGTTGCGGCTACAGGAAACCCTCCATCGAGCCGAACAGGATCAACGAATCACCGAATTGCTGGCATTAGCCGGGTTAGCGCCCACATTACGCGAGCGCTATATCCATGAGCTGTCGGGCGGTCAGATCCAGCGCGTGTGCATTTGCCGCGCGGTGGCAACCCAGCCTCAGTTATTGGTGCTGGATGAGGCCATCAGCGCGCTGGATGTCTCTTCTCAGGTACAGATTCTGGATTTGCTCATCGCGTTGCAAAAACGCATTAATCTCGCGTGTCTATTCATTACGCATGATATTCAGGCGGCGGCGTATCTGTGCCATCGCGTGATGTTTTTCCGTGAGGGGGAAATGGTTGAAAGCTGCGCGGTTAATGCATTGCCCAACGTCTCCCACCCTTATGCGCAACGCTTGTTGCAGTCGGTCATGACCTTTCGCTAACGCCTCATTTCCTCCTTAATTGTTGCGAAAATGTAACTGGGCACGAATCGCTGTTGACATTTCACTGACCAGGCATTAATTTCTTACTCAATTAATGCCTGGTCAATTTTACGAAGTCATGAACAGTAACCACGACGATGCGCTTTGCCCGATAGGTTTGCTTATCCACCTGTCGAATCAGTTTAAAGATCACCTGCTCAATGAGTATTTTGCTGACGGTGATATCACCGCTCCACAGTTCAAGGTCTTGATCAGTATCTATAAAGGGCTGACCAGCCCGATAGAGGTGAGCAAAAACGTGATGATGGACGGCGGCGCGCTGAGCCGCATGATTGAGCGTATGGCGAAGCGGGAGTTGCTCATTCGTCAGTCTCACCCCAGTGATAAACGGCAGGTGATTCTGGCGTTGACGGAAAAAGGGCGGGAAATCTGCCAGCAGTTTGAACAGGAAGGGATGCAGGTTTTGCCGGCGAAGATCACTGCTCGCCTGACGCCTGAGGAAACGGAACAACTGAAACGGCTGCTAACCAAGATGCTGCCGGATGATGTGGTGGCGCGCTACTTGCCTTACTGACGTTATCTCTTCGGTATGTTGTGTCCGCCCACGCCGCGCTCCTGCGGCGGGGTGTTGACGCTGATGCCGACGTGTTATCGGTAGGGTTGAGTGTATTTCTGGTAGTCAGTAAGGGGGATTTTGCAATGATGTTATCAACGATGCCATCGATGGTGAGATTTACTACTGAGCTGGTTGGCTGGATAGAAAACCATCTTGAAAGCCCACTGATGATCAATGACGTCACCGCGAAATCGGGTTATAGCAAATGGCATTTGCAGCGGTTGTTTAAGAAGGAAACCGGCGTTTCTCTGGGAACCTATATTCGCAACCGGCGTTTGAGCAAGGCGGCGGTGGAGTTAAAGCTCACCAGCCAAACCGTTCAGGATGTGGCGTTACGTTATTGCTTTGACTCGCAGCAGTCGTTTACCCGCACCTTCAAAAAACGTTTTGGTATGTCGCCAGGCCATTACCGCAGAACCTCATTCTGGGATTTCTCCAATCTGCAACCGTCATTAGGCGCGGGTGTTGACTGGCTGCCGATCCCCGAACTGGTTAATTTACCGGCCAGACCGACGGCCACCTTTTCGTTTGAACATTCGCAAAATGTTGATGACTTCCTCGCGGGGAATGACATTTCGCACCGGGTCCACTGGTGGGAGCAGGCAAGCCAGCAATATGATGGCGACGAGGTGGTCATTTATTCCTTTTCGACCGTGATCCCGGATGAAAACCGGGTTAATCGCCATGTGCGCGTGGCGTATCACATGAGTGCAGTCGACCCGCATGAACGCCTGCTTGCTGATGATGTGGACAGTCAGGCGTCAACATCAAGTGACCGTTATTTACGCTTCGCCTTTTCCGGTGACGAGCAGGAATACAAATCGTTTTTGAAAGCGATTTACCACCACATCTTACCCGGCCAGGACTATACCCATGTCAATGGTGGCGTACTGGAGATCATTCGGTGCAGGAAAGATGAAAACGGCAAAATAGATACCGGGTATTTTGAAGTGGAATACTACGCGCCGTTTGACAGGAAATAAGTCTGGCTCATCGGTCTGATGGCGTATTGGCTCAGTTACTGCACCATGATGATGACGCGTTCTGTTTCAGTTTTATCGGATGGTGGCTTGCCACAGTGCAGGTATACTCATCGCAGTTTTCGATAACAAAGAAGAGCAAGCGTGTTATGACAGTAATCAAACGTGCAGTGAACATGGCGGGTATTGCCGCCCTGATGGCAGTTTCTGGTTATGTTCAGGCGGCCAGCTGGCAAGATTCCCTTTCCAGCGCGGCCAGCCAGTTAAGCCAGCATAATGCTTCGGATAGCAATACCAGCGGGCTTGGTAGCCTGCTCAGTAGTGATGCGCGCTCGCTGAGTGCTGGCAGCATGCATAATGCGGCGGGCATCCTGCAATACTGCATAAAACAGAAACTGGTTGCGGCCACGAACACCGAAAATATCAAAAATCAGTTGATGAGTAAGCTGGGGCTGGCTTCTCAACCGGAACAGAAGAAACCTGCGGATTACCTGCAAGGAGTATCGGGGTTGTTAAAGACCGGTGAGGGGAAACAGGTCGATCTGAATGCGATTGGCAACAGCCCGCTCGCGGAAAAGGTCAAAACCAAGGCGTGCGATATCGTGTTAAAACAAGGCGTGAAATTCATTTCCTGATGAATATGCCCGCCGCTGTGTGAGAGGCATTGCTCTCCTAAAACGCCGTTGCAGGACAAACGCGGTACGGGCATTGTCCTGCAACTCGGATTATTTAGGGGATAACGGGATCTTGTCGAATTAATGCCCGTATTTAAAATTAAAGCCTAATGCGTCGCCGGTGGTATCGTATTCACGGAAGTTGTAGATCAGTGGCTTCCATTTTGATGAATCGACAACATCATGTTGACCTAAGAGGTGGTTTTCCACCCACACGGTCAGAATATCAAGCTCTGCGAGTATAAAACGTCCTTTATCCGTTGTGCTTACGGTTTTACATTCCGCTTGAATCGGACATTCAACCACGCGTGGTGGTGCGACGCGGGTGGATTTTTCCGTATGAAGTCCGGTCTGGGCAAATTTATCATGACAGACCTGAACGCCCCATTTTATCTGTCTTTCAGACAGTGTTTCTCCCCCTGTCAGTTTGCCGAGCGCTTCCACTTTTTCCCACAGATTATAGTCAGGAATATTGATGACCACATCAGAGCCTGACAGCAAGTTACTGTGAGTTTTACTCCCTTTACTAATGCCTATAATAATCTTGTCCCCCAGAGAAATGGCTGACGAGGCTGGGGAAATATTGGTATTCCCATTTTTGCTATCTATTGTGGTGACGAGAAATACCGGGAATCCATAATAAAATGAATTTAATTTTACGTTCTTCTTCATTGTGGCGATGCCTATTGCTAACGGAACTCTACTGCCCATTTCTACTCTCCCTGTATTCATTTAACAATAACTATAATTGAGTATTTATGGGGTAATCTATTGGGCGTCGGGCCTATTGATATCAGGCTATTAAATGAGGTTTATTAATTTTAAGTGATTGTTTTCTCTCGTCTAATGTCATGCCTTTTTTATTTCATCTATTTTATTTTTAATGATTTTATTTAATTTATTCAATTGGGTGTAAAAAGTAATCCACAAACTAAAAAAGAGGTATATGATATGCAACATATGGTTTTATCTTCCCGTCATTTCAATCTTATCGGGGAAAGAGAGGCTGAACTATGCAACGAATCGTTATACCCGCTCATTATATTCACACACGAACCACATCATTTTGGACAAAAGAAACGGCCCCCGCGTCTATTTGGCAACGTCATCTGGATGCCGGAACCCGACAGGGGGTTTACCCACGTTTATGCGTCATGCAGGGGACCATCCGCTATTACGGTTATGCGGACGAAACCAGTCTGGACCCGGTTGATACGCTGACGATTGAGGCCGGGCAGTTTGGTGTTTTCCCGCCAGAGACGTGGCACCGTATAGAAGCGTTATCCGATGACACGTTATTTAACGTCGATTTTTATGTTGATCCTAAAATTTTAATCGAAGGGTAAGGGAGTTATCGTGGATATCGAGAATAAAGGTTATTCCTTAGCGTTATCAGGCCGTGAACACCATCAAAGAGAAGAACGGGTGTTTCTTAAACCGATGGCGTTGTATGTGCCGGATGTCGCCGCTCAGGCGGTGACGGATTTGATCAGCGCGCTGTCGGGAAAAATGGGTGATGACAGCGACGTCGTGCTGAGTGTGACCAACAACAATAATGGGGTGTCCGTTGATAAAGACTTCGCCACCCTGACAGTGTTAAAGGACCCGGCAATCGCGGCAGATGCCGTCAAAGAACTGATTAACATTGTAAGAGGCTACGAATCCGACGAGGAGACGAACGTGTGCGGCTGGTGAGGCTCTTGCAACACGTTTAAGACGCCTGTGAGCGAATACCCCCATTACCAGAGACTATCTCCACGACAGGCTATCTCCGATGCGGATGCTCGCGCGGCGGTTGTCTGAACATTCCAGGGACTCGGTGTTATCGGAGTCCCTGAACCGGCTGAATTGACCCACTCTGCTATTCCTTCACGGCTAATTTTTTATAACGCCAGAATATAATGCATGCACGAAGGGTAAAGAAACCGACAGCGCCGCCGGAAGACACTGCTAATAATAAAATCAGCGGCATGCTAAGAACATGGTCGGCCGCCATTGCCTGACGATAACCGATATAATAGCGAAGAGGGAAGTAAACCAAAAAAATGATAATAACAGACCAGGTTCCCGGTACGGTAATGGTACCGGCTTTACGTCCAGGATGATAAGTCTGAGGTGAGAATATCCGATTTGCCGCCATACCCCCGATAATACAACCAGCAAGCCACATCAAACCTGCAATAATAATATTGCCTTGTTGTAATAACGAAATAATCGAGACAATCATAAATCCGCCGGGGATAATGATCAGGAGTTTAATGCTGACATCTTTTTTAAAGCAGAAACTTATACAATAAAGCAGGGAGGAGACTAAAAGTATAATTACCCACACTGGCATATCCGTTACAATTCCTAACATAATAACTCCATTTAAAATGTTTTGGTTGTAAAAAGTAATAAATGGCTGTCAATAACGATGGCGAACGCGTTTATGGTATCCGATGTTCTCTGAATAAATGAAATTATATTTTATTACCTATCTATAGAATGAGTGTGGTTAATATATTAGCCTGGTAATCATTTTCATTTTAAGCAATTATTGCATTACCATTTTCATTGCATTTTATTGCACTTTTATTGCATTGAGACGATGGCATGATTTGAATGGTATTCATTTTGTTTGAAATTATTTTCCATCTTGTTAAGATGTTTAACACAACGTTTTCAATATAATGCTTTATTTTGGTGATTTATCTTTTTCATCTATTTCATTCTGTTTATATCGGAAATTATGTATTTTTGTTACATTAACTTATCGTTATAAAACAATATATTATGTTATTTATGCTTTGTTTTTTGTCGTATTCATAGGGGGGTAAGTAACATCCTGACAAAAAAATTTTTTGATAGTATTAGATGTGTGACTGTTTTTAATGCAATATCCATCAGAATCCTCCGTTTAATGGTAATGGAATATCAAATTCATTGTTCTACGATTAAAACCGTTGTCAAAAGGGCTATTTGACCGGCTAACTCGCATCTGTTTTGCGAGGAAGAATAAACATAATCACATGGATATGGGTGATGGGTATGGATATTGCAATTATAGGGATCTCTTGTCGTTTTCCTGATGCCAATAACTACAGCGATTTCTGGGAAAATATAATCCATCAGCGCAATTCGGTTTCTGAAATTGCTGATGTTAACCGCGATACACAACCTGATAACCGCAGATCGTTACATTGGCCTGATGCCAGTGAAAAACGATGGGCCGCGTTTGTTAATAATGTTGAGGGTTTTGATAACCAATTCTTTGGCGTAATCCCGAAAGTCGCCGAAACGATGGATCCCCAACAACGGATCATGCTGGAACTGACCTGGTCTTGCCTGGAAGATGCGGGTATTGCGCCCTCAACCTTACGTGGGCATAAAGTCGGTGTTATTCTCGGTGTTTTCAATAACGATTATAAAGAATTACAGGAAAATACCCATGCGCCGATAGAAGCGCATCATTCCACGGGTACCGCTACATCGATTATTGCCAACCGTATTTCACATTTCTTTGGTTTTCGCGGCCCGAGTGTCGCCATTGATACGGCCTGTTCTGGCTCATTAAACGCTATCCATAATGCTATTCAGGCCATCGCCAGTGGTGATTGTGATATTGCAATCAGCGGTGGTGTTAACCTTATTTTAACTTCTACCCGGCATCAGTCTTTTGCAAAAATGGGAATGATGTCACCTACCGGTGCTTGTCACTCTTTTGACAACCGTGCTGATGGCTATGTCCGCGGAGAAGGCGCTGGCGTTTTATTATTAAAGCCACTGGATAGTGCACTGGCTGACGGCGATGTCATCCACGGCGTGATTAAAGGCAGCGCGGTTAACCATTGCGGCACCACGTACACGATGACGTACCCCAGTGCGGAAGCTCAGGCCGATGTCATTATTGCCGCACACACGAACGCGGGCGTACCGGTTGATTCGATTGGTCTGGTGGAAGCGCATGGCACCGGAACACCCAAAGGTGACCCGATTGAATTTTCCGGGCTTACCCATGCTTTCAGTACGCTCGCCCAGCAACAAGGGGCGACGTTAAATGAGGCTTATTGTGGTGTGACGTCGGTGAAGAGCAACATCGGCCACCTTGAAGCCGCGGCCGGTGTGGCTGGTATCATCAAAGTATTACTGGCGTTTAAACACCGCACGTTACCGCCATTGCGCAATTTCCAGGCGCTTAACCCCAACATTGACACCACCGCAACGCCGTTTTTCTTCGTCGATAAGGCCCGTGAGTGGCCGCGACTGGCGGAAAACACGCCACGCCGTGCGGGGGTGAGTTCGTTTGGCTTTGGCGGGACCAACGCTCACATCGTACTGGAAGAAGCGCCTGAGCCGGTCAACACGGCACATCAGGAAAACCCATCAGCGGCGGATACGCCCTGGTTAATTGCTCTGTCGGCTAAAAGCCCGGCGGCGTTATTGCAACGTCAGAAAGATTTGCTCGACTGGTTGAGTGAGCATGCAGACGCTGCGTTAAGCGCAGTAAGCGCAACATTACTGATGCGCCGTGATCATCTCGCTTATCGCTATAGCTGTGTGGGCACTGACCGTCAGACGATTATTCAGGCGCTGACGCAGGCGGTGGAGCAAGGCCCGGTGTCGTTGCAAGACCATGTGGCAGATGACGCACAGGCACTGGAAAACGCGCGGATTGAGGGGGAAGCCCTGCTTGATGCGTTGCGCGAAGCGGATTCGACTGCCGCGACGCCGCTGTTGCAGCAATTGGGCACCTGTTATTTGCGCGGTGCGCAACTGGAGTGGTCCCGGTTATTTGGCGGTAGCCACCCTCCGCACATGGCGTTACCCGGTTATCCGTTTATGCATACGCCATTCTGGCTGAGTGACAGCTATCGTACCGACTCCTCTGCCTCTGCGTTACGTGGCGCGCGTCACCGTGTTGTTAATGTTGGCAGTTCCCGCTATCAGGCCCGGCTGGCGGGGGATGAGTTTTTTATTGCCGGTCATCAGATTGGCGGTCAAATCATATTACCGGGTGTGGTTTATCTCGAACTGGTGCGCGCCGCGTTCACCGATGCTATCGCGCTAAACGAGGCTGACGCGCTCAGCTTCGCTCAGGTGGCCTGGTTAAAACCGCTTGAGTTCCATGATGCCGCAACCGATCTGTTTATTCAGATTGATCCGCATCAACCGGGTAAACAGTGGCTGTTCCAGGTCCTCGATAGTGGCCAAACGCTTTACTGCCAGGGGATGGTCGGTTTTTCCGACGCAGAACATCCGGCGTTACCGGCGGTGTCGTTGACAGACGATGCACCGGTGCGTGATGCGCCCGCCAGTTATCAACTGCTTGATAGTCTGCAGATGTGTTATGGCGCCGAGCTGCGTGCCATTCAACAAATCCAATTCAATGAGCATGCCTGTATTGCCCAACTGGCATTACCGGATGCTCATAGTACCGACTTTGTTATCCACCCGTCATTGGCGGATGGCGCGTTGCAGTCCGCGGTGGTCTGGGCGACGGAAAAACTGCGTGCCTCGCGTCAGGATAATCAGCAAGGGGCGCTCGTCATCCCCTTCGCACTGGAAGGGCTGGTGTTATTGCGCCCTTGCCATTCTGCTATGACCGCGACCATCACTGTGTCTGACGAGCATCTTCTCCATGATGGTGTTTTCAAGGTAGATATCCATGTTTGCGAGGCAAACCACCCTGAACGTGTGGCGCTGGTATTCCGTGGCTTAAGCATGCGCGTGCTGGATGACACCCTCACGGCCGCTGATCGGTCGAAACCGGAACATCGGTTACCGGCGTTATCTGATGGCATCAATCTGTATCAGCCGTACTGGATTGAAAAACCGGTGTCAGAGGCAGATGAACCGATGACGCAATGGGTGCTGGTGGGCGAAGAGCAGGATGTCGACTGGCTGGCAAACCTGCTGGCGCAGTCAGAAAACCCGCCGCAGATGCAGCGAGTCCTGCTGGCCTCAGCGCTGGATGTAAACCGTGAAGCTGCAAGTGCCTGGGTTCGCCCCGGTCATCATGATGACTTTATCGCCGCGGTCGATGCCCTGTTAGCACAGGGGGCTAACTTTGAACGGGTACTGTGGGCCAGTGCACCGCAGGCCAACGTTGATTTTGCCACTCGTCTGAATCAGGGCCCACATAGCCTTTTTGCGCTGACGAAGGCAATGATGCGTAAGGTGAAGAAGGCTCGCTTCGTGCATTTCCATCTCGCTGACGAGAGCCTGCCGGATGTTGCTGCTATCAGCGGCTTTTACCGGACGTTACGTGTTGAAAAACCCGCGTATATCGGTCGGGTGGTGCAATACGAGGCGGTGGCGGATGGCGAACCGGATGCGTCCACCGCTATCGCGGCGTTGATTAAAACTGAATTCAGTGACGTGTCTAAAGATGCGGATGTGCGTTATCGCCAGGGTGTGCGGCTGGTGCGCCGTTTTGTTGTCGATGCACCGTCATCGGCCTCAGCTCACTCGTCATCGCGCGCTATCGCGGCAGCGGATACGGCAAATGTGGCCGATGTGGTAAACCGGCCGGTGTCCGCACCGACGGTGTTGCGCCAGCAGGGAACGTATCTGATCACCGGTGGGTTGGGGGCGTTGGGGCTGATTTTTGCCCGTTTCCTGTGTTCACGTTACGGTGCCACCGTCTATTTGAGTGGCCGTTCTGCACTGGATGAACCGCGTCAGCAACAGCTTGACGCCCTGAATGCGCTGGGCGGCAACGCCATTTATCTGGCGTGTGACATGAACGACCCCGCTAGCGTGCAAGGGCTGATTGATGCTATTCGCACAGCGGGGCATGCGCTCAACGGTGTCATCCACTCTGCGGGTGTTATCGAAGATAACTTTATTCTGCGTAAAAGCCCGGAAGCCTTTGGGCGTGTCATCACCCCGAAAGCGATCGGCACCTGGTTGCTGGATGACGCGACCCGTGAACTGCCGCTCGACTTTTTCGTGCTGTTCTCGTCCATCACCGGTGTTCTGGGCAACATGGGGCAGTGTGATTACGCCTTTGGCAATGCCTTTGAAGATTACTTCGCCTTTCAGCGTAATGTTCGGCAACAGCAAGGCGAACGCAGCGGCAAAACCCTCTCGCTGAACTGGCCGTATTGGCAGGACGGCGGCATGCGCCTGACCGAGAAAGAAGCGGGCTTCCTGAAAAGCCAGTTCGGGATTGTGCCGCTACTGACCGAGGACGGCATCGCGATTTTCGACTATGCCCTGCAAAGTCAGGCATCGCAGCTGGTGGTTATGCCCGGTGTGCCGGGCGAACGTGCACGGATAGATGAGGTGTTGGGCGTTGTTGAACCCACCGTGTCGCATCCATCATTGCCGCAACAGCCTGATGCAGCAGCGGTAGCCACGACGGATGTGGCCGACCCGCACGCCTTGCAGGATGGGGTGATCCGTTATTTGTCCGAGCTGTTTGCCAGAAAACTCCAGATCCCGCCGCATTTCGAACGTCACGGTTTCTTCCGTGATTATGGTTTTGATTCGGTGGTGGTCATTGATTTGGTCAATGAGCTGAAAAAGACATTTGGCAGCGCGCTGCCGATGACGCTGTTTTTTGAATACCAAACCATGGATGAGCTGAGTCGCTTCCTGCTGGAAAACTGTCAGGATGCCTGCCGTGGTTTGCAAGGAAGCGCTCCGTCAGCGGCGGTGGTACCGCCAGTGCATCATGCCGCCGCATCCGCATCGAATAGCGTGCGTGCCGTGGCACCCGCTTCCCGGTCGGCGCAACCGGTGCTGAACGAGGATGACATTGCCATCATCGGTATCGCCGGGCGTTACCCTGAGGCACAGAACCTCGAACAGTTCTGGCTCAACCTGAGCCAGGGGCGTGACTGCGTTATCGAGATTCCCGCCGATCGCTGGGATGATCACTGGTTCCAGCAAGGGGCGGCCACACCGGGGAAAAGCTATAGCCGTTGGGGCGGGTTCCTGTCGGATGTGGAACGCTTTGATTTGCGTTATTTCAATATTTCGCCGAAAGAAACGGAAATCATGGACCCGAACGAGTGGCTGTTCCTTGAGACTGTCACGCACGCCATTGAAGATGCCGGATACACGGCAGATAAGCTCGCGCCCGCGCACGCCGGGCGGGAAAATCGCGTCGGTGTGTATGTCGGCATGATGTGGGGGGATTACCAGCTTCATGCGGTCACCAGCCCGGAACAGGCGTGGACCACCTCGCATTCGTCTTACTGGTCGGTCGCGAACCGGGTCTCGCACTTCTTTAACTTCTCTGGCCCGAGCATGGCGCTGGACACGGCGTGCTCCTCGTCACTGACTGCTATCCATATCGCGTGTCAGGCGCTTCGCAGCGGCGATATCCCGGTGGCGATTGCCGGTGGCGTCAACCTGTCGCTGCATCCGTATAAGTATCACCTGTTATCCAATATGCATTTCCTCTCCTCGGACGGTCGTTGCCGCAGTTTTGGCGAAGGTGGCACCGGGTATGTGCCGGGTGAAGGGGTCGGGGCCGTGGTATTAAAACCGCTGTCGCGTGCGCTGGCAGAAGGTGACCACATCTATGGCATCATCCGGGGGACGGCGGTTAACCATGGCGGTAAAACTTCCGGCTTCACGGTGCCTAACGCGAAGCGTCAGGCAGATTTGATTGCCGAGGCGCTGGAAACCGCCAGGGTGAACCCACGACATATCAGCTACGTTGAGGCGCATGGCACCGGCACCAAATTGGGCGATCCGATTGAAATCAGCGGCCTGAATAAAGCCTTTTCGATTGCCGGGGACAGCAGTAAATACTGTGCGATCGGTTCGGTGAAAGCCAACATTGGTCATCTGGAAGCGGCGGCGGGCATGTCGGCGCTGACCAAGGTGTTGCTGCAAATGAAGCACCAGACACTGGTGCCGTCCATCCAATCCGATGTGATTAACCCGTTTATCGATTTTCAGAGTGGGCCGTTCCGGGTTCAGCAATCGCTGGAACACTGGCAGCGCCCGGTGCTGGAAGTCACACAGCAGGACGGTCAGTCCGTGACACGGGAAATCCCGCGTATCGCCGGTATCAGTTCGTTTGGCGCGGGCGGCAGCAACGCCCATCTGATCGTCGAGGAATACATTGCACCACCATCAGCCAGCGTTGATGCCGATAAAGGTAAACCGGCGTTAATCGTGCTGTCTGCACGCCGTGAGCCGGCGTTGCAGGCGATGGCCGGACAACTGGCCGATTTCATCGCGCAACACCCGGCACTGTCGTTACAGGATATGGCTTATACGCTGCAAGTTGGGCGTGTGGCGCATGAGTATCGTCTGGCGTTTGTCGCTGAAACGGCAACCGAGGCGGTCAACCTGCTGCGCGCCTATACCCAACAGCAATTGTCGGGCCTGAGCACCGGACATCGGGACAATTTACGTCAAGAAAATGCACGTCAAGCGAATGCACGTCAGGCGACGTCAACGCCGCCGTTGGCTGAGTGGCTCAAACAAGGGCGTCTTGGCGCGCTGGGTGAAGCCTGGGCTAACGGGCATGAGGTGGACTGGAGCCAGTTGCATGCGGCAATACGCCGCCAGCGTCTGTCTCTGCCCGGTTATGCCTTCCAGCGTCAGGATTGCTGGGCACCGGCGTTACCCGCCACGGCACCGCTGACGAGCGCTGCGTCAGGGGTTGGTGTGCTGCACCCGCTGATCGACGCCAATATCTCCACGCTGGCCGTGCAGGCATTTCGCAAACGGCTGCGTGCGGAGGAGTTTTTCCTGAGCGATCACCGTCTTGGCGATAACCGTATTTTGCCGGGTGCCGCGTATATCGAAATGGCGCTGAGCGCCAGCGAACTGGCGTTGCAGGGCCGGGCGTTGCCTGCCTCCGGTGAGCGGCCGCTGTTGTCGCAGGTACAGAATATTCAATGGCGTCAGCCTGTTCTGGTCGACAGTGATGATATGGAGGTGGAGATCGCGCTGACTCCGTCGCAAGGGGGGCTGGATTTTGAAATCTACCGTGTGGACGGCGAGCAGCATCACGTCTTCGGTGGCGGCCACTTGCGCGAAGACACGTCTCCTCAGCCGGAACCGGCTAACCTGCAACGCTTGCAGGCGAATGGTCAGGTTTATCAGCGTAACGATATCGACATGGCGTTCCGGCAACGTGGTTTTACGCTGGGCCCGACCTTTCAGGTGATTGAATGTCTGTATGCCAATGCCGAAGAAGCGCTGGCGGAACTGAAATTTCCTGATGGCTTGTCAGCCGAGTCAGTTGTGCAGCCGTTTATCCTGCCACCGTCACTGCTGGACGGTGCGCTGCGCACCGCGCTGGGTATTGGTGGCTTTAGCACCACGGCGAATACGCTGGAAGTCCCGGTCGCGCTGGCAAAACTGCAGATATTCAAGCCGATTGACGGGATTTGCTATGCGTATGCGCGTCGTGATAACGCCGTAGGTGGGGCGACGGCGAGCTACCACATCGATTTGCTCGATAGCATCGGTAATGTAGTGGTCAGGCTCACCCACTTGCAGACGCAGGCTGTACCGCATCTGGGAATGAAATCTTCACGGGCGGTGAAAGCGAAATCCAGCGCGCCTATGCGTGCCGACGTCACCCGTGCACCTCAGCCGGTTGCTGTTGCATCGCAGCAATCCGCAGGGGCAGTGTCTGCCCGTGACGCTCTGGTCAGTACGCTGATTGCTCAGGTTGTCGATGTGACCAAACTGGACATCGGTGAAGTTACCGCCAGCGGGCCGTTATCGAATTATGGTCTGGATTCGATGATGATCCTGGCGTTGAACGAGAAACTTGCCGCGGTGTTTGAGGGGCTGCCACAAACGTTGTTCTATGAATATGAAGACCTCGCCTCGCTGGCAGACTATCTGCTGGAGAATTACCCCGAGCAGGTAGCGGTGTTCACGGGCGTCGTAGCGGCCGCACCACAAGCGGTGGCACAGGTGGCACAGATAGCATCAACAGAAGCCACTGCACCGGTTGTACCAACCATCGCATCTGCAACAGCACCAACCCTTTCGGTGCGTGACAGCGTGCTGGATTATCTGATGGCTAATATCGTGGAGGTCACGAAGCTGGATGCCAGCGAAGTGAGACCGGCCACGCAATTGTCGGATTACGGCCTGGATTCGATGATGATCCTGGCGCTGAACGGTAAGCTGGCGGCCACCTTTGGTGAGGTGTCGCAAACCCTGTTTTATGAGTACCCAGACATCGACTCGCTGGCTGATTTCCTGTGCGAAAGCTACCCGGAACAGGTTGCCGCGTTGCAGCCAGCGACAGCAGTCGCTCTGGCTCCGGTGGCATCGACGGCGTCAGAGGAAAGCCGGGTGCCTGCTGCGACAAGCAATGCCGAAGGGGACGATGATACGGCCAGTCGTGGACTGTTTGACAGTCTGACGGTGGCGATCGGCCCGACGGCGGCCAACCTGTCGGTACTGACGCCGCTGTGGCAATGGCCGCTCGATACCATCAACCTGATTCGTCTGCAACATGAGCTGGACGCGCGTTTTGCCGAGGCGAATGCCAGCGACGTCTACCGTTATCAAACGCTGGCGGAGTGGGCCGACACGCTGCAGGTTGCACCGCCGTCTTCATCGGCACCCGCACACTCCAATGGGGTCTCGGCAGCGCCTGCACGCCCGACGTTGGCCAGTTTGTTAAACCATTCGCGTATCGATGCGCTGAAACGCAATACCTCGGGTGAAGCCGGTGCGAGCACGGATATTGCCGTTATCGGGCTCAGTGGCCGTTATCCGGGGGCCCGCAATGTCGATGAGTTCTGGGCCAATTTGACCAGCGGTGTTGATAGCGTTAGCGAAATTCCGCTGTCTCGCTGGGATTATCACCCACATTACTCGCCAGAGCGGGGGCCGAAGAACAAGGTATACAGCAAATGGGGCGGATTTATCGATGATGTGGATAAGTTTGATAGCCAGTATTTCAATATTTCGCCACGCGAAGCCGAACTGCTGGACCCACAAGAGCGACTGTTCCTGCAAACTGCCTGGGAATGTATCTCAGACGCCAGCTACTCTCGTCAGGCGCTGAGTAAGGCGCAAGTCGGCGTCTATGTCGGGGTGATGTGGTCGCACTATCAATGCATTGAAACGACGGAAAAACAGCATGAATCGGGCTGGGCGATGTCGCTGCATTCCTCGGTCGCTAACCGCGTGTCGTTCTATTTCAATCTGAATGGCCCGAGCGTGGCGCTGGATACCATGTGCTCGTCGTCACTCACGGCGCTGCATATGGCCTGTCAGGCGATCCAAAACGGCGATTGCAACATGGCGATAGCCGGTGGCATCAATCTGATTGTGCACCCGATGAAGTACTACCAACTGGGGCAGAACCAATTCCTGTCCAGCGATGGGCGTTGCCGTGCCTTCGGCGAAGGCGGTGATGGCTATGTTCCCGGTGAAGGGATGGGGGCTGTGTTGCTCAAACCGTTACAGCAGGCGATTGCCGATGGCGACCAGATTTATGGCGTTATCAAGGCAACGGCGCTGAATCACGGCGGAAAGACCAGCGGCTTTACCGTGCCGAATCAGGCGGCGCAGAGCAACGTTATCAGTACTGCGCTGTCGCGTGCCGGCTGGGACCCTGCCAGCGTCGATTACATCGAGGCGCACGGTACTGGCACCATGCTGGGCGACCCGATTGAAATTTCCGGCCTGACCAAAGCCTTTTCACGTATCAGTGCTCAACATTACCGTGATCAATATCACCGAGATCAACATCACGCACAGCAAGGGGCAACGTCTGCGCTGTTGCCGGGGCGGTGCCGTATCGGTTCGGTGAAAAGTAATATCGGGCATCTGGAGTCTGCCGCCGGTATCGCCGGGTTGACCAAAATCCTGCTGCAACTGCGTCACCGTCAGATTGTACCGTCGCTGCATTCACGCACGCTGAATGAAAAAATTAACTTTGCCGCATCGCCATTTCGTGTAGTGCAGTCGCTCGAACCGTGGGATGCCGCGATTGATCACCCGCGCCGTGCTGGCCTGAGCGCCTTCGGGGCGGGTGGCTCCAACGCCCACGTGTTGATAGAAGAAGCACCGACACGGGCTGTGGCCCAACTGCTACCGGGAGAGCCACGGCTGTTTGTGCTCTCGGCGGATAGCGATGCACGTTTAGCGCTGTATGTTGAGCGGATGGTGAACTTCCTGCGCCAGGCGGTACGCGAACCACACACCGCGCCGGATTTTGACTCGCTGGCCTTCTCTTCACTGGTCGGTCGCGATGCCATGACGGAACGTCTGGCGGTGGTGGCGAGCAGTCTGGACGACCTGCTGAACCAACTTGAGCAATACCAGCGTGAGGGCGCGGCGAAGCAACTGTTCCGCGGGCATCTTGCGGGCGGTGGCGAGCGTCTGGATACCATTCTGGAAGGCAAACAGCTTGATGAACTGATCACCTCGCTGGTTCAGGAACGTCAACTGCTGCGTTTAGGGCGGTTGTGGACCACGATGCTGGATGTGAACTGGCAGCAGTTTGCACCGTCACTCTTTACCACCAGCGGAAACACCACCAGCACAACAGCAGGATCGGTGCGTCGGGTGTCGTTCCCGCCGCTGCCGCTGATGATGCGTAGCCACTGGCTGGCGCTGCCGTCGGCTCAGGACGCTTCGCACCGTGCGGCATCGCTGCATCCGTTGATAGATCAGAATATTTCAACGCTGGCGCAGCAGAAGTTTATCAAACAACTGACCGGGCAAGAGCGTTACCTGCGTGACCATGTGGTCGGCAGCCGTGACGCGCGGATGATTTTACCCGGTTCGGCCTACATCGAAATGCTCCATGCGGCCGGTCAACTGGCGATGGAAAGCGACTGGACGGTAGCGGCAATCCGCAATCTGATGTGGATGAACGCGCTTGAGGTGGATAGCGAACCGGTGGATGTGGAGATCGCACTGGCGCATACCGGCGACGACAACGTACAGGTCGCAGTACGTAACCGCCATACCGATGTGCCCTCGCTGGAGGCCGAACTGGTCTACCGCCCCGAAGCGGAACAACCTGAAGAGGAGTGGATCGATCTTGAGGCCTTGCGTAGCAGCGGTAAACGCGAAAGCGATCAGGCTGCTATCTACGCCGATTTTGCCCGCATGGGCTTCGCGTATGGCCCGAGCTATCAGGTGACCCGTGAGCGCTATCGCTTCGCGGACGCCGCGCTGAGCCACCTGTGCCTGCCGGAGGGCGTGCATGCTGATGCGTTTTATCTGCACCCGTCACTGTTGGATGGGGCACTGCGTACCTGTCTGGCGGTCGGGCTGGAGCCGGTGGAATACGCCACGCCTATCGTGCCGTTCTCTCTGGGGGAACTGGAGTTCCGCCACCCACTCGGTACGGAGTGCTATGCCTATGTGACATCTGCCCAATCGCAAGCGGGTGGTCAGCAGGCAGGCAGCACCATTCAGAAACACGATATTACGTTGCTGGATGCCACCGGTCGGGTGCTGGCGCGGCTGCGTGATTTCGCCGCCCGCAGACTGGAACAGGATGCCCGTTCGGCACAGCCTTCGGCGTCGCAAGACGTGCAGTATTATGCTTACGAGTGGCAGGTATCACCGTTACCGGCAGTCGTTTCTGATGCGTCAATGCGCACCGCGACGACGCGAGTGTTGGTGCTCAGCGATAACGAGAGCCTGGCTGAAGCGCTGCGCGCACGTTATGGCGATGATGCCAGCCTCATCACCGCGACAGCGGCCAGCGCGTTCGCCCAGCACGATAGCCACCGCTTTAGCGTTGATACCCAGTCGGCCTTAAGCATGCGGGCGTTGTGTGAGCAACTGGCTGAACAGCAATGGTGGCCGACCCACATCGTGCAGGCGATTGGTACCGATAGCCATTTTGATGATGTCACCGCCATTGGCAGTGCGTCGTCATTACAGGCGCCATTGCATGCGCCATTACAGTCGTTACGGCACCTGTTTGTGGCGCTGGAAACAGTAAATCCGGGGCAAGCGCTGCGCTGCGTCAACGTCTATACCGCGTCTGATGACCAGGTGGAACCGCAGCAGGATGCGGTCAGCGGGTACGCCCGTTCATTGCTGACCATCAACCATCGTTTCGAGCTGTTCACGCTGCGTAGCGATGCGAATGACGCCGCGTCGCTGGCCGATGCGGTGTATCAGGAGTTCGAGCAACGTCCGCAGGCGCTTGCCGGGCTTGAAGTGGCCTATCGGCAGGGCGTTCGCTATCAGCGTCAGGCTGGCGCCATCACGCCGCCGCAAGCCGATGGTCAGGGCAGCCAGCCGCAATTGCGTTTCGTCCAGCACGGTCACTATGTGATAACCGGTGGTGCGGGCAAGCTGGGATTGCTGATGGCGCAGTATCTGGCATCCCGCTATCAGGCGCGCCTCGTGCTGAGCGGCCGTTCGGCCAGGCCCAGTGAGGCGGTCATGCAGCAACTGGCCGCGATGCGTGAGCTGGGTGCTGAAGTCTGTTACGTCGCGGCCGATATGGCGCAGGACGGGCAGGCCGACGCCTTGATTGCGCAGGCAAAAGCGGCGTTCGGTGCACTCGATGGTGTGCTGCACTGCGCCGGTGTTGCCAGTGCCACGCCGATGACTGAGCTGTCGGATGATGAGTTTGATGCGCTGATCGGACCGAAAGTTGACGGTCTGGTGGCCCTTGACCGTGCTACAGCACAAGAGCCACTCGCTGTCTTTATCAACTTCTCCTCCGTTTCTGCGGTGCTGGGTGACCTGGGGTCTGGCGCGTATGCCGCCGGTAACCGCTTTATGGATAGCCATGCGCTATGGCGTACCCAGCAGGTGAAAAAGGGACAACGCAGCGGTCAGACGCTCTCCGTCAACTGGCCATTGTGGGCCAGCGGGCAGATGAACATCGAACAAGACGATGCCAGTCTGTTCGAGTTTTCAGGGATGGCGGCGTTAGGCCAGGAGGCCGGTATTATCGCGCTCGAACGCGCACTGCTTGAACAGCGTCCGGAACTGCTGGTCGCGGTTGGCGATCGCAACAAGGTTGCCCGTTCATTACGCATTCAGGTTGAGGAAACCGTGCAGCCCGCACCGTCAATCGCTGTGCCGACGGTGACGCAGGCACCGCGTCCGCAACCGACAGCGGGGATAACGACACCGGCTGGCGACAGTGCGTATGCACGTAGCGAGAGCGCGCTCAAAGAGAAGATTTCAGCCATCACCAAGCTGCCTGCCAGCGATATCGTGGTGGATGCCACCTTTGAACAGCTCGGGATGGATTCCGTCATGCTGATGGAACTGCGTGCGGTGCTGGAAAAAGAGTACGACGGGCTGCCGAAAACCGCGCCGTTTGAGTACAACACCACCGCGAAGCTGGCGGGATACCTGTGCGAGCGTTATGGCGCGACACCGGTGGCTCATACCGCTGAGGCTGCACCGCAGCGTACAGACACTGTCAGCCACCATCACGCCAGTACACCTGTTGCGCCGCCTGTCAAACGGACGGTACCTGCTACGGTTACGGATGCGTTGCGCTCACGAGTGATGCGTACACCGATGTCGTCAACAGCCAGCGTGCAGGCCGATAGCGACGCCGTGGCGATTATTGGTATGGCGGGTGAGTTCCCAGGTGCCGCGAGTCTGGCGGATTTCTGGGCCGACATTCAGGCGGGCAAAGAGAGCCTGAGTGCCATTCCGGATGCGCGCTGGACGCTCCCTGCAGAAGATAACGGTAACCCGCGTTATGTAAATCGCGGTGGTTTCCTCAGCAACGTGGATGTCTTTGATCCAGAGATGTTCCGTATGAGCGGCGAAGAAGCCAGTCGCCTCGATCCGCAAGTACGTGTGTTACTGCGTAGTGCCTGGCACGCGCTGGAGAATGCCGGTTATACCCCGGCGGCACTCAGCGATCAGCAGGTGGGCGTCTACGTTGGGGCAATGAACGAAGACTTCACCTGGGTGATGGCAGAGATTTATGCCCGCACCGGTCGTTACCCCGGTGCCGGTTCGGTCGTCAGTGAGCTGGCGAATCGCATCTCATTTTTGATGAACCTGCGTGGCCCGAGTTTCAGCATCGCCACCACCTGCGCGTCATCGCTGACAAGCGTACATATCGCTCGTAAAGCCATCCTCGGTGGGGAGTGTGATATGGCGCTGGCAGGCGGCGTCAACCTGAGTCTGCATCCCAGCAAATACATGCTGTTGCAAGAGATGAAGGTGCTGTCTGCCGACGGCAAGGAGCACACCTTCGATGAACGGGCCAACGGCCTGATTCCGAGCGAAGGCAGCGGCATCGTGGTGCTTAAACGTCTGAGCCGCGCGCTGGCCGATGGCGATCACATCTACGGTGTGTTGCGGGGTTCCAGCATTGGGCATGCCGGTACCGGTGCAGGGCAATACCTGCCGAACCTGACGGTTATGGAAGAAACCGCCGTGCGGGCCATCAACGAAGCACGCATCGATGTTAACGAACTGACTTACATCGAAAGCCACGGTGCGGCGACGGAACTGGGCGACCCGATTGAACTGAAGGCACTGTCTAACGCATTACGCCGCCAGACTCAGGCGCAACATTTCTGCGCGCTGGGTACTAAAGCCAACCTGGGGCATATGGAAGCGGCATCGGGCATCTGTTCGTTGATTAAGGTGCTGCTGAGCATGCAACACGGGCGTGTGTCACCGTGCGTCAACCTGCAGCGCATCAACACCTCGTTTGAGCATGAAACATCCGCTTTCGTGTTCCCGCGTGAGGCGCAGGAATGGCAGACCAACGCCAGAGGTTCTCGTCTGGCCGGGATTAACGCCTATGGCATGGGCGGTTCGACCGCCTTTGTCGTGGTGGAATCGGCCGATGCGCTGGTCAGACCGCACGCACACCAACGGGCGAGCCGGGAAGAAAACGCGCCCACCCATGCACAGATTACCCATGCACAAATAGTGGTGCTGTCGGCTCAGCAGGTGGAGCGTGTCGTCGCCTATGCCAGTGAACTGCGTGACTTTATCCAGCAGCAACAGCAACAAGGGCGTGCGCTTTCGCTCGCGGACCTGGCCTACACCAGTCAGACAGGGCGCGTCATGCTGGATCATCGTTTGGCTATCGTCGCGACCAGTCAGGAGGACCTGCTGGCGAAACTGGAGGGCTTTATTGCCCAACCAGGAGCCGACCATAGCCGCCGGGAGACCTACAGCGGAAACATCCACGACAGCAAAGACGTGTCACAACTCATCGCTGGCGAGGCCGGTAAGCACTTTGTCCGCGAACTGGTTAAAAACCGGCAGTTCGCCAACGTTGCCACGCTGTGGACTCGCGGGTGCGATATCGACTGGAGCCTGCTGCACGACGCCGAGCCTCGTCAGCGTGTGCCGTTCCCCGGCTACCCGTTTGCCAGTAAGCCTTGCGACCTGTACGCCGCGTTGCGCCTTGATGCCCCGGTGCGACAAACACCACGGCAGGAGATCGCCGCGCTGGACGCTGAGGCGACAGTCTCGCCGGTTGTGCCGCAGGCGTGGTTTGCGTATGCCGTGCCAGTGGACAACACCTCAACCCAGGATGCCTCAACCCAGGATGACACGTCATTGCAGGCGTTCTGGCGCGGGCTGTTGCAGGCTGACGAGGAGGTAGGCTCGCTGACGGCATCGGCGTTGCTCGGTGAGGCCACCGTTCTGGATGACGACGTGGAGCAGCCACTCCTGTCAGCCGAGCTGCATATCGACCCTGACACCGTGGTGGCGATGCAGACCTGCACGCAACGTCAGGAAATTGCGCTGGAAACGCTGCTAACCGCGGGGTGGGCGCTGCTCGTCAATCGCCATGCGCGGGTCAAACAGGCGCAGTTTGGTCTGATTCGACACCTTGAGAGCGATGAACCCCGCCTGATTCCTACCCGCATTCAGGTGGTGGGACGTCATAAGACCGCCGCCTGGCTCAAGGGTGTTGAAAAACAACTGGGTCAATGCCTTGAGCATGTCGGTGCCACGTCAGAGCAACTGGCCCAATGGGGCGGCGATGTGGCGTTGTTCGACAGTACGGTGGCGCTGCTGACGGACGATGTCGCGGTGACCCCGGCGGTATCCGCGTTGTTTGCGACACACCCGTCACTGCGTCTGGCGCTGTTGGTGCGCCTTGAAGGGAACGGTGTGCATGTGCGTCTGGTATGCCGGGGTAGGGATATCCAGGTGACACAGCTTAATCAGCTGCTTGAGCAGTTCGTGCTGCTGCTGGATGGCGCGTCCCGCCATCCGGATAAAAATCCGGCCGCATTGCCGATGCGCAGCAAAGGGGAAGGGCGTAAGGCCTTTTTGAAAACGCTTGAAAAACTTAACCAGCAAGATCAAACACCATGAAAATACTGATCACCGGAGCAAACGGATTTGTCGGGCTCAACGTGGTAAAAGCGCTGCTGGCGGCCAACCATCAGGTCACAGCGTATGTGCGTGCGTCTTCCAATGTGAGCTTTCTGGAACCTTTCGGCGTCACCCTGGTGCGTGGCGAATTGCATGACGGCCAGCGCCTGCGCGCTGCGATGGAAGGGCATGACGGGGTTATCCATACGGCGGGCAATACCAGCAGTAATCCACGCGACTGGCCGCTGCTGGCGGCGGTGAATGTGGAAGGTACGCGTGCCGTGATTGACGCGGCGCTGGCCTGCGGGATACCCCGGCTGGTTTATACCAGCACCAGCTCGACGATAGGGGCGCATAACGATCCTACGGCACAAGCCACCGAAGACACCGCGCTGTCGGGTTTTCGTGCCAAAAACCCTTATGCCCAAAGCAAATTGCAGGCAGAGGCGCTGGTGTATCGGGCCTGCGATCGCGGCTTGTCTGCCGTCATCCTGAATCCGGCGGAAGTGCTGGGTGAGTATGACTATTCCATGCAGTGGGGACGTATGGTGCTGGCGGTTGCTTATAACCAGTTGCCGTTCCTGCCTCCCGGCGGTGCCAGTTTTTGCGGCGCAGGCGATGTTGGCGAGGCGCACGTCAGCGCCTTGACCAACGGTAAGGTTGGCGAACGCTACCTGATTGCCGGGGCCAATACGCGCTATAGCGAGCTGATTAACACGATTGAAGCGGTCGTGCCCTGTAAAGCCGACCGGCCTCAAACCCCTTATTCATCTGTCTATCTGAAAACGTGGCTTCAGGAAAAACTGCCCTGGCTGGTACGCGGCGAACCGGTGGTGGATGCCTACCGCCTGCGTGTTTTCGGTGGCGTTTATTACTTTAGCAGTGCAAAAGCGGAGCGTGAGCTGGGTTACCGGCCCTCGCCCTTAAGCCAGATGGTGGATGAGTGTGTGTCCTGGTATCGGGTCAACGGGTTTATTGCGCCTTAGCAAGCCGAATCATTCTCTAAAAGAGAATAAATCATCAAGGAGGTTTTTATAATGGATTTTCATGATCTGATCGAACTCGAACGTAAGCCATTCAAAGAGCGCGTAAAATTACGCTATGACACCTATTTAAAAGAACTCGAAAAAGGGTTTATGTTCAGCCGTCAGGGGATGGGGCCTGTCGATGCGCAGATGCAATACAAAGACCTGCACAGCGATGACTTCAGAAGCGTTCTGGTGTTTGGCTCGAATAGCTACCTGGGGCTGGCTAATCACCCTTACGTTAAAAGCAAGGTGATGGAAGCCGTAGAAAAATACGGCATTGGCACTGGCGGATCACCGGCGTTTTCCGGCTACACCAAGCAGCATCGGGATCTGGAGTTGCGTCTGGCGGCGTTAGCGGGCCACGAAGATGCGGTATTGCTGCCAAGCGGCTATATGGCCAACCTGTGCTGGGTCAATGGGCTGATGAACCGTAACGATATCATCATCTATGACCAGAACAGCCACGCCAGCGTTATCAACGCGGTCAAAATGACTAATGTGCCGTTCTTTACCTTCGACCCGGAACGTCTGGACGACTTTGAAGCGATGCTGCCTAAAATTCGGGCACGCTCCAAACCGAATACCCAGATTTTCTCGACCGTAGAAGGGGTGCGTTCTACCGACGGTTCGATCATCGACCTTAAGCGTTACATCGAGATCTGCCGCAAGCATGACATCATCATCATTCTCGATGACGCGCATGGCCTGGGCACCATGGGGCCGACCGGTAAAGGCACGCTTGAGCATCTGGATTTGTTAGGTCAGGTCGACTTGCGTATGTCCACCTGTAGCAAATCGTTGGGCGCGCAAGGGGCGTTTATTTCCGGTAGCCGCGAGCACATCTTTATGCTGCGCAACTTCTCTTACCCCTATTTGTTCACCTCCGGGTTAGCTCAGCCGACGATTGCGGCGATTTCCGCGGCGCTGGACGTGATGGAGCGTGAGCCAGAGCGTATCGCCCGTCTGCACGACAATGTGCGTTACATGCAAGACCAGCTGGAAGCGAAAGGATTCAACATCCTGCGCGGCGAGTCGGGCATTATTCCCATTTTCTTTAGCAAGCTCTCTGTGGTGGGCAACATCAATCGCCGCATTTTCGAGCGCGGCGTGTTTGCCAACATCATGGAATACCCCATGGTTCCCCCCGATAAAGAACGTCTGCGTATCTCGGTCATGTCGACCCACACCCGTGAAGAGATCGATCAGGTCGTTGAGATTATCACTGAGGTTGCGCGCGAGTTTGACGCGCTCTAACGGACTGGATGAAGGAGAGAAGAAATGGACGCTCAGAAAGATGTTCTCGCGGTTGTACTCGACATCATTAATGGCATCAAAAACACCGGGTTTACGCCCGATGTCGTAGAGCTGGATGCCTTCATTGGTGGCGAGCTCGGCGTGGATTCGGTTGAGATGCTGGAGTCGTGGTACGAGATAGAGAAGCGACTCAACATCAAGGTCAACGACGGCGATAAACGCGGTATTTACACGCTCGGCGACCTGGTCAGTACGATTGAAGCGCATCTACCGGAAGACGCGCTTAAGTCCTGATCCCGCGAACGGAAGGCGGGAGCAACAAGCAACGTTAAGTGACAATACTGGGGAACAGTAATAGGGGATTTATGCCTTCTTCAATTTGGGTATTTCCTGGTCAGGGATCGCAGCAGAAAGGGATGGGGAGTGCGCTGTTTGAGCGTTTCCCCGAGCGTGTTCGGGAGGCTGACGAGGTACTCGGTTTCTCGATTCGTGATCTGTGCCTGAGCGATCCTCAGGGCGTACTGGGTGAAACGGAATTCACCCAACCGGCGTTGTTTGTTGTTTCAGCGCTCGGGGTTCTGGCCCATCGGCAAGACGGCGCAGACGCGCCGGATTGCTACGCCGGTCATAGTCTGGGTGAATTTGCTGCGCTGTTTGCGGCAGGGGCGTTTGACTTTGCCACCGGTGTTGCACTGGTCAGAGAGCGCGGCATGCTGATGTCGAAAGCGCCACGTGGGGCGATGGCGGCGATTTTGGGTATCGACCTGAATCAGGTGATGGCGCTGCTGGCGTCGTCACCGTTCAGCGGTATCGATATCGCCAACATCAACTGCGCCCAGCAGATCGTCATTTCAGGGTTGTATGATGACATCGTTGCCTGTGAGTCGCTGTTTACCTCAGCCGGGGCGCGTTACATCAAGCTGAACGTGAGCGCGGCGTTCCATTCCCGCTATATGCGTGACATTGAAACCCAATTCGCGCAGTTTGCCCGCCGTTTTACCTTCAATCCGCTCAACGCGCGGGTGATTTCCAACTACACCGCGCACGACTACCCCACGTCGGATTATCTCGAACTGCTGACGCGCCAGATAAGCCACCCTGTGCGTTGGTACGAAAGTATGTCGCGGTTACTGGCCTCGGGTGAGGTCAGTCAACAGGAAATCGGGCCGGGGCAAGTGCTCACCGGGTTGTTTGCGAAGATCAAAGCACAACCGATGGTGCTTGATGACGCGAACGCCCCTGCAGCGCAACCCACTCGCCACTCACCGGCGTCAGATGCCACTGGCTCTGGGGTGGTGTTTATGTTCGGCGGGCAGGGCTCGCAATATTACGGCATGGGCCAGGAGCTGTATCGCCGGAATGACGCGTTCCGCCGTCAGATGGATAGCTGCGACGCGCTGTGCCGTAAACACACTGGCTACAGTCTGGTGGAAACACTGTATGACGATACCCGTCGTCAACTGCCGCTCTCGGATGTGGCGTTGTCGAATGTGGCGCTGCTGAGTGTCGGGGTTAGCCTGACCCACATGTTCAACGCCGAAGGCATCAAACCCGACGCCGTACTGGGATACAGCCTGGGTGAGTGTATCGCCGCTGTCGTCGCGGGCGTACTGACGCTGGATGACGCCATGAAACTGGTGGTGTCGCAGGCGCACATGCTGCATGAGAAAACGGCTGGCGGCGGCATGATGAGCGTGCTGGCACCGGTATCGCACTTTCATAGCAACCCCGCGCTGTATCAGGGGACTGAGCTTGCCAGCATTAACTTCCAGAATAACTTTGTAGTTAGCGGCAATAAGGCCAGCCTGTCGGCGCTCAAAGTGCGTCTGACGCAACAGGACGTGATTTCGATGTTGCTGCCGGTTGAGCAACCGTTCCACTCGTCCGGCATCGCCGTCATCGAGACAGAGTTCCGCGCACTGGTTGATACCCTTGCGAAAAACGCACCGGAAATGACCGTGTACTCCTCCTTGTTGGGCACATCGGTTGAACGGTGGGACAGCGAGTATTTCTGGCGTGTGTTGCGCGAACCTGTTGATTTTTACCGCCTGATGCAATCGCTGAAGGTGAAAGACGGCACATTCTTTGTTGATCTCAGCCCGACCGGCACGTTGTCAACGTTCATTAAATACGGTTTTGCTGGACGTTTTCAGCACGGCGCGGCCATTAATCAATTCGGCAGAAACGCCGAAAGCGTATCCAACTTACTGAGTACGTTAAAAAATAATTCTATAAAAGTTGTCACAGAGGGAGCGTAACCGATGGTTATCACGCAGGAAAATATGCTCTTGTCGCGTAAGGAAACAGCTGTGGCGTATTGGCAGCATCATCTTACCGGCGCGCAAAGGACGGCGAACGCCAACTTTGTCAATACCACGGAGAGTGGGGAGATGGCCGCCTCCGCTACGCAAGAGAATCGAGTGCTCGTTTCTCACGTTGGGCGGACGCTGAATTCAGAATTACTGGCGCTGGTGCAGCGTGAGTCGACCTCCTGGGAGGTGTTGCTGACCGCCGCATGGGCGCTGTTGTTGAGTAAATACAGCGGTGAGGATGAGGTGCTGTTTGGCAAGCGTTTCGCCGCCGGTGAGGCCGGGGACGCGTGTGCGCTGCCGTTGCGACTGGCGATGGATGGCGGGCGCACGTTGCATCAGTGGTTTCGTGATATCGCCGCCGTGTTTGAGCAGCACCGGCAACATGCCGGGTTGCTGCCAGAGGCCTTGTCGCAAGGTGTGAGTGGTTTCTCAAACCAGACACTGTTTGAATCACTGCTCAGTGTACGTGACGAGCAACACCCGGAACCGGAAAATCTGGACGAGTCTGTGCCGCTGCATCTTGTCGCACACACTGGGGATAACTTGTTGCTGGCACTGCATTACCGCGCGGGTGATATCAGCGATGCGGATGCGCATAACATTCTCGAACGCCTGCAACAACTGTTGGTGAGTTTTGGTCAGGGGGCTGAGCGCACGGTGGGGGCGCAGTCGCTGCTGAATAGCGCTGAAGTTGAACGTGTGGTCCACGAATGGAATGCCACGCAACTGGATGTGGCGCTGGATCGCTCGCTGTACGCGTTGTTTGCTGAACAGGTGGCGGCCAGAAACGAGGCCACCGCACTGGTGGCTGATGATGAACGCTTAAGTTATCGGCAACTTGCCGAGCGTGCCGGGCTTATCGCCGCAGGGCTGCGTCGTGTCGGGGTGACGAAAGGCGATCGCATCGTACTGAGTATGGATAAAACACCGAACCTGATCGCTGCCATGTTGGGTATCATCAGGCTGGGTGCTGCTTACGTGCCTGTCGCTCTGGATGCGCCGAGCGAACGTCGCGCGTTTATCATTAATGACGCCAACGTGCGCTGGACGCTGACCAGCCGGGCCAATCAGTCAGATTTCAGTGACGATGAAAGCAGTACGCTGCTTTTTGTCGAGGACTATCTCCATCAGCAACCGCAGGGTGACCTGCGTGACGATACCGCGTTTGACGCTATCGACTCACACACCATCGCCTACGTTATCTATACCTCCGGCACGACCGGCACGCCAAAAGGTGTGGAGATCGCCCATCGCAGCCTGATTAACTTCTGTGCCTGGTGTGAACACATCGGTATTTTTAGCGTCGGGCAACCGATTACCCAGTTCGCGCCTTATACCTTTGATGCCTCGGCGGGGGAAATTTTTGGTACGCTGACCCGAGGGTGTGAATTACATCTGCTGTCGAACGCGTTGATTCAGAACCCACCGGCGCTGATGAGCTACATGACGGCAAACGACATCCGTTTCTCGGCATTCCCGCCGCCCTACCTCACACACCTCGATCCGGCTTTAGTGCCGCAAGGCATGACCATTTTGACCGCCGGTTCAGCGCCGACACTGGGGTTGATTGAACGCTGGAGTGAACGCTGTCGTTATATCAATGGCTACGGTCCGACAGAAACCACCATTATGTCGTCGGCGTGGATGCGTGGTTTTGAAAAAAGTCAGGATACGCGCCTGAGCATCGGACGGCCGATTGCCAATACCCGGATGTACGTGGTCGATAATTTTGGGCAGCTTTGCGCGCCGGGGATGGCGGGCGAAATCTGGATCGGCGGTGAGGGTGTTGCGGTCGGGTACATGAACCGCCCTGAGCTGACGGCTCAGCAGTTTATCGACGACCCCTGGGTTGCCGGAGGCCGCGTCTACCGCACCGGTGATATCGGTCGCTGGTTTGACGATGGGCGTATCGAGTTCCTCGGTCGGCGCGATCACCAAATCAAATTGAGCGGATACCGCATTGAGCTTGGGGAGATTGAGTCACGTATTACCGCGCTGGAACATATCAAAGACGCGACGGTTATCGGTATCACACCGGATGGCGGCGAGGCGCGTTTGGTGGCCTATGTGGTACCCGAGGCCGGTTACCACAGCGACGGCGCGATTACGCAATGGCGTGACGTCTTAGCCACGCAACTGCCCGGCTACATGGTCCCGTCGGCGTTTGTGGTGATGGCATCACTGCCGCTGACCGCCAATGGCAAGATTGACCGCAAAGCCTTGCCGTTACCGGATGATAACGCCTACGTGCAGCGTGACTTTGAAGCACCTCATGCCGGTATCGAAACCGTGCTGGCGCAGTTATGGCAGACCATACTGGGCGTGCATCAGGTCGGGCGGCAGGACAACTTCTTCGAACTGGGTGGCCATTCGTTGATGGCGATGCAGTTGCAGGCGATGCTGCGTGAGCAGCAGTACTACACCGATGTGCCGACCATCTTCGCTCATCCGGTGCTGGCTGATCTGGCGCAACAGGTTCGTGATGAAGACGACGCCTCGCAGACATGGGTGATACCGGAAAATCAGGTGACGCCGGAAACCACCGCGCTGCACCCGGCGCTTTTCCCGCTGGTGTCGCTGTCGCAACAGCAGATAGATCAGATTGTGGCCCGGATTCCGGGTGGTGTGGCCAATATTCAGGATATCTATGCGCTGGCACCGCTACAGGAAGGCATCCTCTTTCACCATCTGTTTGATGAAGCCGGAGACCCCTACCTGCAGTGTGGTCACCTGTCGTTTGCACACCGCGAGACGCTGGACCGCTACCTTGATGCTATTCAGTGCGTCATTGACCGCCACGATGTGTTGCGTACCGCTTTTATCTGGCAAGGGGTGGAAACGCCGGTACAGGTTGTGCTGCGTCATGCACGCTTGCACGTCACCACACTCAACCTGGATGCGCAGCAAGGCCCGGTGGTCGAGCAACTGCCTGTAGTCGATCAACTAAAAGCGCAGTTCGATCCTCAAACCCATCGCATTGATCTCACGCAGCCGCCGTTGCTGCGCATGGCGGTGGCTTACGACGACCAGCAGGCCCGCTGGGAAGCGCTGATGTATATCCATCATTTGGTGGATGACATCCCGTCGTTGCAGATTTTGCTCTCTGACATTCAGGCGTTCCTTACCGGTAACGGCGAGAGTTTGCCCGCACCGGTACCGTTCCGTCATCACGTGGCGCGTTTGCAACACGGTCGTGATACGCAACAAGAACTGGCCTTTTTCCGTGACATGCTGTCGGACATCACCGAGCCGTCCGCCCCGTTTAATCTGCGTAACGGCCACCTCAACGGTCAGCGTATCCATGAGACCCGGCGTCCGCTGGCGGGCGCGCTGGGTGAACGGTTGCGGACACAGGCACGCCGTCTTGGCGTCAGTGTCAGTAGCCTGTGTCATGTGAGCTGGGCGCAGGTACTGAGCGCCGCCTGTGGCAACGATAGCGTGGTGTTCGGCACCGTGTTGTCAGGGCGTATGCACGGTGAAAACAGCGATAAAATCATGGGCCCGTGCATTAATACCTTGCCGTTGCGTATTGATGTCGGTGACGTTTCGGTAGTCGATGCGGTGCGTCAAACCCATCAGCGCCTGACTGCGTTGATAAAGCATGAGCACACCACCTTGTCGCTGGCGCAACAAGGCAGCGGGATAGTGGCACCGACGCCGATGTTCAGTACCGTCTTCAATTACCGTCGTAACCGCCCGACCGATGTGGACGTGTTAGGCGGAATCGAGTTTGACGGTGTGGCATGGCACGGTTTTGACGAGCGTACCAACTATCCTATTTCGGTTTCGGTGGATGATGCTGACACTGGCTTTGATATTGGCATTCAGGTGGTGGAATCGCTGTCGGGCGAGCGTATCTGGGGTTACTTCCAGCAGAGTATGCTGAGCCTGGTGAGCGCGCTGGAAGCTTCCAGTACCGCTTCTTCTGCCGCCACGCCGTTGTATGAACTGACGGTGTTGCCGCCCGAAGAACACCAGCAACTGCTGAAAACCGTGAACAATACGGCGCTGGCCTTCCCGGCGACCACGATGATTCACCAATTGTTTGAGCAGCAGGTCGCGCAACAACCGCAGGCGCTGGCGTTGCAAATGGGCAACGTGCGTCTGAGCTATGCCGAATTGAATCAGCGGGCTAACCGTCTGGCTCACTACCTGATAGCGCAGGGTGTCGTGCCGGATACACGCGTCGCGTTATGTACTGAACGCTCGGAAACCATGCTCATCGCCTTACTGGCGATCCTCAAGGCGGGGGGAGCGTATGTGCCGCTTGACCCGGAATACCCGGCGACACGACTGGCGTATATTCTCGACGATGCCACACCGAAGGTACTGGTGGTCGACAGACGTGGACGCGAGGTCTTTGGGGAGCAGACAGGGCATGATGTCACCGTGGTGGATCTGGAACGTGACAGCGCGCGCTGGGACGAACTGCCCGGCGACAATCCGGATGTGGCAATGCAGCATAGCCGACATTTGGCGTATGTGATTTACACCTCAGGTTCTACCGGCAAGCCAAAAGGGGTGATGGTTGAACATCGTCAGGTGGTCAACTTCCTCACCGGGATGCAGGCGTTATTCCAACTGGGCACCCGCGACTGCCTGCTCTCCGTGACCAGTATTTCGTTTGATATCGCCGGGCTTGAACTCTATCTGCCGTTGATGACAGGGGCGTCGATTGTGCTGGCCAGCCGCACACAGGCGATGGATCCCCACGCGCTGCTGACGCTGCTGCAAACCCTCGATATCACCATTATGCAGGCGACCCCCACCACCTGGCGCTTGCTGGTGGATGCCGACGCGACACCGCATAAGCAATTGAAGATTCTGTGCGGCGGTGAGGCGTTACCCAGTGATCTGGCTACGCGCCTGCATGCCTTCGGGGAATCCCTGTGGAACCTCTACGGTCCGACAGAAACCACGGTGTGGTCAACCTGTAATCGCGTGAATGCCGGGGATGTGACGCAATACAACCAGTCGATTGGTCGCCCGATTGCCAACACCCAGGTCTATCTGCTGGACAAGCATGGCAAACCGGTGCCGATGGGGGCTATCGGCGAGCTGTATATCGGTGGGGACGGGGTAGCCCGTGGTTACCATCAGCGTCCGGAACTGACCGCTGAGCGCTTTATTCCCGATCCCTTCTCAACTGATTCGGCGGCACGCCTTTACCGGACCGGTGATTTTGCACAACTGATGGACGATGGGCGGCTGGTGTTCCTCGGCCGTACCGATCACCAGTTGAAATTACGCGGGCACCGGATAGAGCTGGGGGAAATCGAAGCCCGGTTGTTGAGTCATCCGTCAGTGCGTGAAGCGGTGGTGGTCGCCAGAGAAGATATGTCCGGGGCGACCCGACTGGTGGCCTACGTGGTGCCCGGCCGTGGCGAAAAAAGCGAGCAGGAACCCTCTTCCCGCTCTGAAAGCCTGGATTTCAGCCTGTTTTTATTCGGTGCGCATACCGACGCCCAGCAGGGGTATCACTATTGCACCGAGGTGACGGAGTTTGGCGATACGCACGGCTTTACCGCCGTCTGGACGCCGGAGCGTCACTTCCACGGCGTGGGTGGGTTGTTCGCTAATCCGGCGTTGTTAAGCGCGTCGCTGGCGGCCAGAACACGGCATATCCAGCTGCGTGCGGGCAGTGTGGTCATGCCGCTGCACGATGCGCTCGGCGTGGCGGAAGACTGGTCGATAGTCGACAACCTGTCGAACGGCCGTATCGGTATCGGTATCGCGTCCGGCTGGAATCAGCGAGATTTTGTGCTGGCTCCCGATCATTACGACGACCGCCGCGCGGTGATGCAACACCGTATTGAGGAGCTGAGAACGCTGTGGCAGGGCGGCAGCGTTTCTCGCCGGGATCATCACGGCAATCACATCGACGTCCAGATTTACCCGGCACCGGTGCAAAAAGAATTGCCGATTTGGATAACGGCGGCGGGTGCGCCAGAGACCTTTGAGTATGCCGGGCGTAGTGGCGCGCATTTGCTGACCCACTTGCTCACGCAGAACATCGAAGGGCTGGCCCAGCATATCGCGATATACCGTGAGGCGCGTGAAAAAGTCGGCTTTGATCCTCGCACCGGCATCGTGACGGTGATGATCCACACCTATCTGGGAGAGAACCTGGACGAGGTACTGACACAGGCGAAAGGGCCGTTCCTGGGTTATCTGGAAGGTCATCTCAGCTTGCTGTCTGGGTGGCTTAAAGAACAGAACATCAACCTCGATACGCTGCCCAGTGAAGACAAACACCGCATCCTGGAGTTCGCGTTCAGGCGTTATACCCGTGAACTGTCGTTTATCGGTACGCCGGAATCCGCGCTGTCTGTGGCGGAAAATCTGCAGGAAGCCGGGGTCGATGAGGTGTCGTGTCTGATCGACTGGATTGTGCCGGAGAATACGTTAGCGGCGCTGGAACACGTGGCCACGCTCAAAAACATGGTGCAAAGCCACTTCAGCCGTCAGGCGCTGCGTAAGCACCTGCAGGATGCCTTGCCGGATTACATGGTGCCAGCAGCCTTTGTGACGCTTAAAGCGTTGCCGCTGACGCCGAACGGCAAGATAGACCGCAATGCGCTGGTCGCGCCGGATGAGCTGTCGTTCGCCCGTCGCGCTTATGTGCCTCCTCAGGGGGAGATGGAAATCACGATGGCTGCTATCTGGGAAGAGCTGCTCGGTGTCGAGCGGGTCGGTCGTCAGGATCATTTCTTCGAGTTGGGAGGTTATTCGTTGTTAGCCGTGCGTTTGATTGAGCAGTTGCGCCGCAGGGGGCTGAGCATCGAGATACGCACGCTGTTTGATACACCGGTTCTGGCAGACATTGCGGCCAGAACCATTGAACTGGCGGAGACTCGACTGTGAGCAGGCTGTTTCCCGTAGGTTGGCTGCATAGCCCTGGCTGTTTTGTTGCATTGCATTACGTCAAGCACCATCGACTACACGTTATGATCACGGAGGATAAAAAATGAGCGATTTCGAACAATTACTGGTGACCCTGGAAGAGGCAAAGATCTCGATATCGCTGGATAACGAGGACCTGGTTATTACCTCAGCCAAAGGTGCGCTCACCAGCGAGATTAAGAGTGCGTTACGCGAGCACAAAGCCACTATGGTGCATGCGCTGCGTAATGGGAAACGCCTGTCAAACGCGTTTGAAGTGGTGGTTCCTGAAAACAAAATTACACCGCAAACCACGGCGATTACCCCTGAACTGCTGCCGCTTATCGACTTGACCCAAAAAGATATCGACCACGTGGTGGCACAGGTACCCGGCGGTGTGAGTAACATTCAGGATATCTACTCGCTGGCACCGTTGCAGGAAGGGATCCTGTTCCATCACATGCTGGCCAGCAAAGGCGACCCGTACCTGCAAACCGGGCAGATGACGTTTGATAGCCGTGAAAAAGTCGACAACTATCTTGCTGCGGTGCAAAAGGTTGTCGATCGCCACGATATCATGCGTACCGGTTTTTACTGGGAAGGGGTATCGACACCGTGCCAGGTGGTTCAGCGTCAGGCGACACTGCATGTGCTGGATGTGGAGTTGGATCCCGCCAATGGTCCGATCGCCGAACAACTGGCCGAACGCTTTGACCCCTCACACTACAGCATCGATCTGGCTAAACCGCCGTTGTTGCACGCGTTTGTCGCCTATGACAAGCGTAACGACCGCTGGGAAATGTTCCGTGTATTGCATCACCTGATCGATGACATTACCTCCGTGCTGATTTTGTCCGCCGAGATTCATACCTTCCTGGCGGGCCGTGGTCACACGCTGCCCCCGGCGCAGCCGTTTCGCCGCCTGATTGCACAGGTGCGGCTTGGCAAGAGCCCGCAGGAACATGAACGGTATTTCCGCTCGACGCTGGGTGACATTGATGAACCTACCGCACCTTACGGCCTGGTCAACATGCTGGATGACTTCGAGATAGTCGAAGTTAACCGCAAGGTACCCCAGCGTTTGAACGACAGCCTGCGTGCGCATGCACGTCGTCTGGGGGTCAGCCTCGGCAGTATCTGCCATCTGGCCTGGGGACAAGTGTTGTCCTGCGTTAGCGGTCAGGATTCGGTGGTCTTCGGGACTATCCTGTTTGGCCGTATGCATGCCGGTGATGGCGCGGACCAGATCATGGGGCCATTCATTAACACGCTGCCTATCCGCCTGGATATGCAAGGTGCCAGCGTTGAGGAAAGCGTGCGTACCACCCACAAACGTCTGGCGGAATTGCTGAGCCACGAGCATGCCTCGCTGGCGCTGGCACTGCGTTGCAGTGGCGTGAACAGCTCTACTCCGCTGTTCAACACCTTGTTTAACTATCGCCATAACCGTGAGTCGGAAAGCAATTCGCTGGATTTCGTGGTGCCGGAAGCCGATCAGTGGGATGGGTTTGAAGAGCGCACCACCTACCCGATCACGCTGTCGGTGGATGACTACGGCAACGCGCTGGGCCTGAATATTCAGGTGGTGGAGTCGCTGGACCCGGAACTGCTGTTCGCTTACACGCAACAAGCGCTTGAAAATATCTCAACAGCACTGGATAACGCGCCCACTACGCCGATGCAGCAGATTGATATTTTGCCGGCTGCAGAACGCAATTTGCTGTTGAAAGAGTGGAATAACACCGACAAGGTTTACCCGGCGTTTGCCTATACCCACCAGATGTTTGAAGAGCAG
Source organism: Dickeya oryzae (assembly GCF_020406815.2). Taxonomy (NCBI): domain Bacteria; kingdom Pseudomonadati; phylum Pseudomonadota; class Gammaproteobacteria; order Enterobacterales; family Pectobacteriaceae; genus Dickeya; species Dickeya oryzae. The sequence goes on along the minus strand of NZ_CP162670.1, from coordinate 3,079,499 downwards.
GTGAAACGGACTCCCTCGGCGACGGCGCTGCGCTTTGGCGACCGTGAACTGAGCTATGCCGAGCTGAACGCCCTGTCTAACCAACTGGCGCACCATTTGCACCAGCAAGGGGTGAAACCCGATGACCGCGTAGCAATTTGTCTGGACCGCAGCATCGAGATGGTCGTAGGCCTGATGGGGATTATCAAAGCCGGTGGTGCGTATGTACCGCTTGACCCCGATTACCCGCAGGAACGTCTGTCCTACATTTTGCAGGATTCCGCGCCGAAACTGTTGCTGCTAGACAAACGTGGTCGTGAAGTGACCGCTGAGCTTGATACCTCCGGTATCATTACGCTGGAGTTGGATGCCACGTCTTTGGCTGATTCTGCGTTGTCGAAGGAGTCGCTGTCGCCTGCTGAATTGGGCCTGACATCGCGCAATCTCGCCTACGTGATTTACACCTCCGGCTCAACCGGTAAACCGAAAGGCGTAGAAAACGAACACCGTGGTCTGATCAACCGCTTGCAGTGGATGCAAGACGCCTATCAACTCGATAGCAGCGATGCCGTATTGCAAAAAACCACCTTCAGCTTTGACGTGTCGGTATGGGAGTTCTTCTGGCCGCTTTCCGTTGGTGCAACGCTGGTCATGGCACCTCCGGGCGCGCACAAAGACACCCAGGCGCTGGCTGAGGTGATTCAGGCCAACAACATCACCACCATGCACTTTGTGCCGTCGATGCTGAACCTGTTCCTGGCAAACGACAGCGTGGCGGCCTGCCGCTCACTGCGCCGTATTGTGTGCAGCGGTGAGGCACTCAGTTCCGCCAGTGTGGCTCGTTGCTACAAACTGCTGCCGGACACGGCGGTACATAACCTGTACGGACCGACCGAAGCGGCGATCGACGTGACGGCGTGGACCTGTCCGAAAAACTTGCCTGAAACCGCCACCGTACCGATTGGTCGTCCTATCGCTAACCTGCGTATCTATTTGCTGGACCAGCACCTGCGTCCGGTACCGCGTGGCGTCGTAGGCGAGCTGTATATCGGTGGGGTCGGTGTCGCACGTGGATACCTTAACCGTCCTGACCTGACGGCGGAACGCTTCGTGCACGACCCGTTTGCCAGCAACGCCGATGCGCGGATGTACCGTACCGGTGACATCGCGCGTTATCTGTCGGACGGCGATATCGAGTACCTGGGTCGTAACGATAACCAGGTCAAGATTCGCGGTTTCCGTATCGAATTGGGCGAAATTGACGCGGAACTGCTCAAACAGCCGTCTATCGGTGATGCTGTCGTCGTGGCCCGTGCGGATGCCCAGGGTGATCTGCGTCTGGTGGCCTACGTGGTGCTGAGTGCAGAAGGTCAGGCTGATGGGTTAAGCACCTCTGAGCATATTGCCCAGTGGCGTAGCAGCCTGGCAGCACAGTTGCCGGAATACATGGTGCCTGCGGCCTTCGTCACGCTGGAACAACTGCCGCTGACCGCCAATGGCAAGCTCGATCGCAAAGCGTTACCGCAGCCGGATGACTCGTCGTTCTCCCGTCGCGCTTATGAAGCCCCGCAGGGTGACATTGAAATCGCGATGGCGGAACTGTGGCAGGAACTGCTGGGTGTCGAACGCATCGGTCGTCACGACAACTTCTTTGAGTTGGGTGGGCATTCGTTGTTGGCGGTGCAACTGATGGAACACCTGCGCCAGCGCGATTTGAGCACGGAAATCCGTGCCCTGTTCGATAGCCCGACGTTGGCGGAACTGTCCGCTCGTACCATTGAACTCGACGAGATGAGATTATGACCGATTTTGATGACATGTTGCAGATACTGGATCAGGCCAACATCGCCTTATCACTTGACGGTGATGCACTGGTCATCAAGGCAGCAAAGGGGTCGTTGACCCCTGATATCAAAGCGGCGTTGCGGGAGCACAAAGCGGCTCTCGTTGACGCCCTGCGCCAGGGAAGAGCGCTCTCCTCGCAAGACGGGAGTGGGGGTTCAAGGGTGCCGGCGAACCTGATCACGCCGCAGACGACCCACCTGACGCCAGATATGTTGCCGTTGATCGAGCTGACCCAGGAGGATATTGCGCATATTGTGGCCAATGTGCCGGGTGGCGTGGCGAATGTGCAGGATATCTATGCATTGACGCCGTTACAGGAAGGGATCCTCTTTTTGCACCAACTGAGCGAAAAAGGGGACCCGTACCTGCAGTTTGCCCGCATTTCGTTGGCTAACCGAGAGGTGATGACGCGCTATATCGAGGCGGTTCAACAGACCGTGGATCGGCACGACATTTTGCGTACCGCTTTTTTCTCGCACGGGGTATCGCGTACCGCGCAGGTCGTGCTGCGTCATGCGCCGGTGCAGGTGACGGAAATTGAGCTTGATCCAGCCAATGGCCCCATCATGGCGCAATTGGTGGAGCGCTATAACCCCGCGCACTACCGTATTGACCTGACCCGGGCACCGTTGCTGAGTTTGTATACCGCGCATGACCCACAAAGCGGGCGTTTTGAGATGTTGATGCTGTTGCATCACCTGATCGACGATATCGCCTCGTTGCAGATCATGATTCGTGATATTCGCGCCTTCCTGATGGGGCAAGGTCAGTCATTGCCAGCACCGCAACCGTTCCGCCGGTTAATTGCCAGTGTGCGCAATGGGACGACGCAGGCGGAGCACGAGCAATTCTTCCAGCAGATGCTGGGTGATATTGAGGAACCGACGCTGGCATTCGGCATGTCGACCGGCACGGCGGATAACACTGGGGTGGCGGAGCTACGCCAGAATGTCGAGCCGGGTGTCGTCGCACGTTTGCGTGCGCAGGCGCGCCGCCTTGGCGTCAGTATGGGCAGCCTCTGCCATCTGGTGTGGGGACAGGTGATGGCACGCGCCAGCGACAGCGATACCGTCGTGTTCGGCACTATCCTGCTTGGCCGTTTACAAGCCGGGGAAGGAGCGGACCAGATCATGGGGCCGTTCATTAACACGCTGCCGATCCGTCTTGATTTGGGCAACGTGGGCGTGGAAGAGAGTGTGCGTCAAACGCACAAACGTCTGGCGGCATTACTGGGTCATGAACACGCCTCGCTCAGTCTGGCTCAGCGCTGTAGCGGGATTGCACCGCCAACCCCGTTGTTCAACGTGTTATTCAACTACCGTCATAACCAGCAGTCTGAAGACGAAAGCGTGGATACCACTGGTGAGCGTGATGAGGTGGAATGGCACGGTTTTGAGGAGCATACCGACTATCCGCTGACCGTATCGGTGGACGATTTTGGCGAAACGCTGCGTATGAGCGTGCTGGCTGCACCATCGTTGTCGGCACAACGGATTGCAGGGTATTTCCAGCAGGCGATGAAAAGCCTGGCGGATGCGCTGGATAATGCCCCAGCAACACCGATGCATGCGCTGGATATTCTCCCGCCTGACGAACGCACCCAACTGCTGGTTGACTGGAATGCCACGACGGTACCGTATCCGGCGAATACGCCGGTTCATCGTCTGTTCGAGCAGCAGGTAGCGCACAGTCCACATGCGATAGCGGTCATCGAAGGTGACGCACAGATTAGCTATTGCAGCCTCAATCAGTGTGCTAACCGACTGGCGCAGGTGCTGGTTGCCCGTGGTGTAAAACCCGGTGACGTGGTGGCGTTGTTGCTGCCGCGTGGCAGCGCCTTGCTGGCGGCAACGATTGGCATACTCAAGGTGGGGGCGACTTACGTGCCGCTGGATCCGCAGGCACCGCAAGAGCGTGTGCGGTGGGTTATTGAGGATTGCGCCGCCCGGTTTTTGATAAGCGATGCGCATCAGGCGCTGGCGACGGATGCCTTCGTGCCCGCTATCGATGGCACCGTCATTGATATCAACAGTGACGAAGTGATGCAGGCGAGTGATGACGAGGTGACGGTGCAGGTTTCTGCCAACGCCCCAGCCTATATCATTTACACCTCCGGCTCCACCGGGATACCCAAAGGGGTGATGGTGCCGCATTACGCCATCAATCGGCTGGTGATAAACAGCGGCGTTGGTGTGTTTGCACCAGGCGATCGTATGGCGCTGGCAGCCAATACCGCCTTTGACGCCAGCACACTGGAAATATGGGGGCCGCTGCTCAATGGCGGCACCTGTGTGGTTATCGATCAGGATACCCTGCTTACCCCAGCCCGGTTGGTGCGCACATTGCATGCTCAGCGTGTGAGCCAAATGTGGCTGACGGTGGGGCTGTTCAATCAGCTTTATACCGAACTGACGCCGGTTCTTGCACAGTTCTCCGCGCTGTTTATCGGTGGCGATGCGCTGGATCCCAACATCATCGCACAGGTACGGCGCGCGGTTCCGTCTGTGAAACTGGTCAATGGCTACGGCCCGACGGAAACCACCACCTTCGCCACCACCTACCCGATCAATGAGCTGACGGATACCACCAGTAGCATTCCTATCGGGCGGCCTATCGGCAATACCCGGCTCTATGTGCTGGATAAACACCAGCATCCGGTGCCAGTCGGTGCAGTCGGCGAGCTGTATATCGGTGGGGATGGCGTTGCACTCGGTTATCTGAACCGGCAGGATTTGACCGACGAGCGTTTCATCGCTGATCCGTTTGTCGATGACCCACACGCCCGGCTGTATCGTACCGGCGATCTGGTGCGTTATCAGGACGACGGTAATGTGCTGTTTATCGGGCGTAACGATCAGCAGGTCAAGTTGCGCGGTTTTCGTATCGAACTGGGCGAGATAGAAGCGCGTCTGGTAGAGCATCCACTCGTTGAGAAAGCCCTGGTATTGGCGGTGGATAATGGCAGCGGCAAACGGCTGGTGGCTTACGTCGTAGGGGAAGGGTTGGCTGCGGCAGCATCGACATTCTCTGAATCAGCGGTGCAGGATTATCTTGGTCAACGCGTGCCTGATTACATGGTGCCTTCACGGATTGTCACACTGTCACAGTTCCCACTGACGGCTAACGGGAAGGTGGACCGCAAAGCGCTGCCTGCGGTGGAAGTTAGCGATACCGCGGTCTATCGGGCACCGCGTAATGCACGTGAAACGGTGCTGTGCGAACTGTATGCCGAATTACTCCAGCAGCCGCAAATCGGCATTGACGATGACTTCTTCGCGATGGGTGGGCACTCCATTCTGGCTACCGGATTAATCGCCCGTATCCGTGGTCGATTGGGGATTGAGCTGCCGGTGCGGTTACTGTTTGAGAACCCGACGGTCGAGAAACTGGCGAAACAGCTTGATGAGCACGTCAAAGTGCGCAAACCGTTGACCCGCGTAGAACCGCGACCGGATCCGCTGCCCATCTCTTACAGCCAACAGCTGATGTGGGTGGGGCATACTGTCCGTGGCGGTTCATCACTCAATACGCCGATTGTGGTCTCGCTTGAAGGCGAGCTGGATGTGGTTGCGTTAACGGCCGCGTTGTACGACCTGGTGGAACGGCATGAACCGCTGCGCACCCGGTTTGCGGTGGTGGACGACCAGTCGGTTCAGGTCATCGAGCCCTTTGCTAATGTGCATATCGATGTCCCGTACACGCAAGTGGAAGCCGAGCAGGTACCCCAGGCGGTGTCTACGGCGATTACCTCGTTATTCGACCTGTCGACAGATTTGCCGTTCCGTCCGTCAATACTGCGGGTTGGGCCGCAAAAACACATTCTGGTGATGTTATTTCACCATATTGCCTGTGACGCCTTTTCACTGGCACCGCTGACGCGGGATCTCACCCTGGCCTACAAGGCGCGTGTCGCCGGTCATGCACCGCAGTTTACGCCGCTGCCGGTGCAGTATGCTGACTATGCGGTGTGGCACCGCGAGCTGCTGGGTGACCCTGCCGATGCGAACAGCCTGTATGCGGAACAACTGGCGTATTGGAAAATCACCCTTGCAGGGGTACCGCAAACGCTGGCGCTGCCGCAAGACTACCCACGCCCGGCTAAACCCAGCTATCGTGGCGAATTGGTGCCGTTGCAGGTCAATGTCGACTTGCACCAGCGGCTGAGCGAGCTGGCTCATGAGCGCAACATGACGCTGTCGATGGTATTGCAGGCGGCTCTCGGCATCTATTACACCCAGCTTGGTGCAGGCACCGATATTCCGCTGGGTGCGATTTCAGCCGGTCGCAGCGACGAAGCGCTACATAACCTGGTGGGGTGCTTCCTGACGCAGTGGGTGATGCGTGTTGATACTTCCGGTGACCCCACCGTCAATGAGGTGCTCGCACGGGTGCGCACACAGGCACTCAGTTCGTATGGACATCAGGATATTCCTTACCTGAAACTGGTCAGCGAGCTACTGCCGGAGCGTCCGTTGTCTCACTACCCGCTGTACCAGACCATGATGATCCTACAAAACGCACCCTCGGAAACCCTCAACGTTCCTGGGTTGAAAGCGCGGCTTTATCCCGTACACAGCGGGCATGCCAAGTGGGATCTCTATTTCACGCTGTATGAAGAATACAGCGATACGGGGGAACCGCTGGGACTGGGGGGCATTATGGAGTATGCCACCGACCTGTTCCGTCGTGAGACTGCCGAGCGCATGGTCGCTGGTTATCTCGCGACGTTAGAGGCTGTGGTCGCCAATCCGAACGCATCGATTCATCAACTGACGACGCCCGATCTGGCAAAACCGGTGGGGGTAGCTGCACGTGTGGCAGGCTCACCGGTGGTGGGCATGGCGGCTGATGATTTCAAGCCACTTATCACCTTACAGAAGGGCGATAGCACCAGCATCCCGCTGTTTTGTGTGCCTGGGGCGGGGGCGAGCGTGACGGATTTCCTGCCTTTCATACAGGCGTTGCCTCAACAACAGACGGTCTATGGGTTAATGCCGAAAGGGGTGGATGGCGTCGGCGAACCGGATCCCTCAGTGGAAGCGGCGGCGGTGCGTAACCTTATGGCGCTTCATCAGGCAGGTATCGGTGAGAAGACACCGATTCATCTGCTGGGGCACTCTTTTGGTGGGCAGGTGGCGTTCGACATGGCGAGTCGGCTGGAGGCACAAGGCGGTGTGGTGGCGTCGTTGACGATTATCGACTCCGAAGCCCCCCTGGGCCGTCAGGCATCATCAGCGACGCCGAGCCTGGGCGCCTGTATGCGCGAGTATGTTGAGAGTATCGGATTCACGCTGGAGATGGCGCTGGAAATAGACGAATCGCTTTATGCCCGTCATGACATTGAGCAGATGTTGTCGGCCGTACATCAACACCTGAGTCGTGCAGGGAAAATCCCGTCCAACTCGTCGCCCCGGTTACTGCAAGGTCCGTGGCAAACCTTTTATGCCGCCAGACAAACGCAGTATCGACCGACCGCGCGTTACCACGGTCCGGTGAACCTGATTCAGGTGCGTGACCCCTGGAAACAGCCTGATGCGGATAGTCAGCGTCGACATGACGATGCGGCTGGATGGGCTTACTGGATAGATAAACTGGAAACCATCGCCGGGCCAGCACAGCACTTTACGGTGTTGAAGGCACCGCATGTGACTGAACTGGCGCGCGAGTGGCTCCAGTTTGCGCAGTCTGTGCAGGCCGATGTGCAGGTCGATAGCGCCAAAATCGCTACGGTGAACGGTGGGTAAACGCATAGCGGGGCTCGCCCCCGGGTTGCCGAAGGCGCAGGGTTGGCACCTTCGGCAACCTGGCTATCGCGCTGTCGATGCAGACGTGGATGGTGCGGTCGCACGCTTACAACAAGGGAATGAGTGGATGAAAATGACGAAACAATTACAGGATGTGGTTGAGGATGTGAATGCGATCCCATTGGATAAAATTAATCCTGCACGCCGGGATCGCTTTGTAAATGGAACAGAACTGCCGGTGTTTGAGCGTCTGCGGCGTGAAGACCCGGTACATTTCACGCCGGAAAGTGAGTTTGGGCCTTACTGGTCGGTCACCCTGTGGGATGACATCCGCACGGTAGGTAGCAATCATCGCGATTTCACTTCCACGCAGAATATCGATCTGAAAACGCTCGAAGAGAAAGACCGACTGGAAACCGCGCTGCAAGCATTGGGTCATGAACGTCGCAAGAACGTGGGTTTCATTACGATGGACCCCCCTGAGCACACTAAACACCGCAAGGCAGCAACCCCGGCGGTCGCGCCCTCCAGTCTGTCGAAAATGGCACCGGTAATGCGCGAACGTGCTGGCATGATTCTCGATAGCCTGCCGATTGGCGAGCCCTTTGACTGGGTGGACAGGGTCTCTAAAGAGATGACGGCCACCGTACTGGCAACGCTGCTCGATTTCCCTTTTGAGGATCGCCGTAAACTGACCTATTGGTCTGACGTGCTGATGTTCGAACCGGGACATGGCCCGGTCACCAGCTGGGAGCAAAAAGCGCAAGAAACAGTGAAGTGCTATCAGGTGTTTGAAGAACTGTGGGAAAAACGCCGTAATGCACCGCCCGGTTATGACCTGATCTCCGTATTGGCGCATCATCCCGACACCTGCGATATGACCCTGGAGCAGTACCGCGGCACCATCGTGCTGCTGATTATCGGTGGTAACGATACGACGCGTAATACCATTTCAAGCAGCCTGTACCTGCTCAATAAATACCCGCAGGAGTTTGCCAAACTCAAGACTGACCCCAAACTGGTGATGCCGATGGTGTCGGAAACACTGCGTTTTTACCCGCCGGTCAATTTTATGAGCCGTGTGGCTAACCGTGACGTTGAGCTTAATGGCAAAACCATCAAAGCAGGCGACCGTGTGGTGATGTGGTATGCGTCCGGTAACCGCGATGGTTCGGTGATTGATGAGCCGGATGTCTTCAGCATTGACCGTGAACGCTCGCGCAGACACCTCTCCTTTGGCGTAGGTATTCATACCTGTATCGGTAGCCGACTGGCCGAAATGCAACTGACGATTGTCTGGGAAGAGATTCTCAAGCGTTTTTCCAGAATAGAGGTACTGGAAGAGCCTGAGCGCAATTACTCAAACTTTTTACATGGTTTTGAGAATCTGAACGTCATTATCCACAAAGACTGAGTATCCGAGGCAATAAGTGGAACGAGTGCTGAAATATTACGATTGCGAGGTGTGCAATAGATGAAAATATCTATTTTTACCGCCGGCTCAATGGGAGATATACGGCCGTTTATCGTTCTGGGTAAGAAACTTCAACAGATGGGGCACGAGTGCTCCATCATGTCGGGGGAACGAAATGAGAAAATCGTTACCGATGAAGGGCTGGGATATCACACATGGAGTCTTGATCTCCCAGAGGCCAGAAAGATTGAACAAGAGCTGATGGATGGTGAATCGTCGTATAAGAACGCGAAAAAAATGTCGGGGGTCGTTGACCAACTGATGTCGCTGTGGGTCGAGCAGGCTATTAAGGCCGCCACGCATAGTCGCCTGATTATCGCCGCTAACCAGGCGGTACCGTTGGCCGTATCCATCGGTGAGAAACTCGATATTCCTGTCGTGACCGTTTACTTTGCGCCATTGACGCCATCGCGTTCTATTCCGCCGTTTTTCCTGAAAAAAATAATCAGGTTACCGGGGCCGATTAATCTCGCGGTATGGAAGTTGCTGCGCATCATCATGTGGCGTTTTGTGGCGAAGTCTTTCAGTGCCTGTCGCACGCATCTTGGTTTGCCGACATGGAGCTGGTTCGGCCCCTGGTTTGATAAAAGCAATCAGGCCAGAAAGGTTATCTATGCGTTTAGTCCGCATGTGGTGCCACGGCCGCCAGAATGGCCTGAAGAGACCGTTAAGATAACCGGCAGTTGGTTTGGCGCTGTCCAGTCAATGTCGTCGATATCGCCGACGTTGGAGCAGTTTATCGCCGAGGGCGCACCGCCGGTCTATATCGGGTTTGGCAGCATGAAAAGTACCGATCCCGAAGGGCTGACAAAGAAAATCATCAATGTCATTAAACGGTTAGGCGTGCGGGCCGTCATTATGAGCGGTGGCGGGGCTATCGACACAGACATGATTGTCGCGGCCAGTCTGCCAGGGGTTATTTGTGTCGAGCACGTATCGCATGAATGGTTATTCCCCCGGGTAAGAACCGTTTTCCATCACGGTGGCAGTGGGACGGTGGCGGCGGCGCTAAGGGCCGGAACACCTCAGGTGATTATGCCGTTTATTTACGACCAGTTTTATTGGGCGTGGCGGCTGGAGGCGCTGGGCGGCAGTGGCGGCAGTCTTGATCTGAAACGGTCTGGTGAAGATGACATCGCGCAGGCATTTAACCGGAGTTTTTCTTCCGCCGTCAGGGAGCGAGCCAAGGCACTTGGACAACAAATTCGCCAGGAGCGCGGGGTGGAGAACACGATATCCGAATTGCAGTGCTGGGGGTTACTGTGAAATCGCGATCTCTGGTTGCGCTGGTGGTGTGATAAGGGATGAATTTGACCAGTGATGGTGTGGAGTAAGTGCTATGTGGTTGGAAAATAAGAGGGTGTCGTCAGCGTATACGATGTCATCAGCCGATATAGCGGTAACGACGATAAAGGTGCGTCGTGGCCGCTTTATTAATAACAACTATATGGTGCTTAATCGTGGCACAGGGCAGGCATTGCTGGTTGATCCAGCATGGGAAATAGACCGGCTGGAAACGGCACTTCGCACGGCGAATGCGCAACTGGCAGGAATATTGATAACCCATGCTCATCCTGATCATATTGATCTCGCCGGGTGCCTGGCAGAGAAACATGGCTGCCCGGTATGGCTGTCGCGCAAGGAGGCAGCGTGTTCCGGTTTCAGTACGCCAGCGGCACGCTGGTTTGATGAACAGGCCTGGCATGTCGCGGGAATGCTGGTTCGCCCGATAATAACGCCGGGCCATACGCCAGGGAGTGTCTGTTATTGGATAGGCCCGCATCTCTTTACCGGGGACACGTTGTTTATTGAAGGGTGCGGACTGTGTGCCAATCATGATGATGCGGCGCACCTATTTTCGAGTCTTGAACGCCTGAAGGCTATTTTACCTGGAACGGTTCGTATTTATCCTGGACACAGTTATAGGTATCCACCTGGTTTAACGTTTGAAGAGGTATTTCGTTATAACGTTTATTTGTCTTTCGATAATCAGGAGTTGTTTACAAACTTTCGTATGAGAAAAGGCCAAAATAAATCGTCATGGATGGCTTTTTCATAGAAAACTAACACCTGGAGTCGTTCGGATTTCATGAAGGGCAGCATCCTGAAATCTGACGGCGATGGATAGATATCTCTTATTTTCACCGATGGTTGCTTATAGGGCGCGCAGTGTATGGGAATAAATCACTGTTAGCATGAAGCGGATATGTTCATGTCAGGAAGGGAGGCTCGTGAATATGCAAGATGAAAACTACTCAAGCGATTATGTCAATTCGGCAGATGCATACTCAATAGAGAATGATATAGGGGATACGGCGTTACCAAAACTGTACATGGATGACCTTAAGGTCGGCCTGGTTTTTTATAGTTCGGAGTATTATGTCAGTGCCGAGGAAATCATAGAGTTTTCAACCCGGTATGATCCGCAGTCTTTCCACATGGACGATAAACTGGCAAAAGAGTCTATCTTCAGGGGGCTGGCGGCGAGCGGCTGGCATACGGTAAGTATTACCATGAATCTGCTGGTGAGGTGTTTACCGCTGGCTCATGGCATTATCGGCAAAGGGGTGGAAAATATTACCTGGCTTCGGCCTACCCGGCCGGGTGATCTCTTGCGAATAAAAGCAAAGATTATTGATATCGACATTTCTCCAGCCAGGCCAGACAGAGCCATGATGAGTATTCATATTTTTACAATAGGTCATGACAATAAAATACGACAGGAGTTACTCGGTAAACTCCTTGTATTTAAGGGATGCACGGAATCGAAGGCGATGTAACATTCCACCGCACTGAAACAGTGTGATGGGAAAGCTCATCGATATTCACTGTTTTCATCACGGTCGGTTTCCCATTACTACGGACATTAAGGGATCAACTCTTGTCACCTGAAATCGCTAATGAAAAATCAAATGCCTTATTACAAGGCTCGATATTACGCTCACTGGCAAAAATAGGTGTGCCGGTTATTTTTGCCAATCTTTTACAGTCAGGATACATCATGATTGATGCATTCTGGGTCGGGCGTTTGGGTGACAAAGCCGTGGCGGCGATATCGGTGAGTCAGCCCATCATCTTTCTGGCTTTTGCTTTAGGTATTGGGCTGAGTGTGGCGGGCACAACACTGGTGGCACAGTGTATCGGCGCTCGCTTGTATCAACGGGCAAACGATATTGCCGCCCAGGTGTTTACGCTGTCGATACTGTTTTCCATACCTATTGCGGTGGCGGGGTATTTCCTCGCCCCCTGGCTGTTACGCGCGCTGGGTGCGCAGAATGAGGTGTTCCCCTACGCGCTCAGTTTTTTGCGTGTCATCATCAGCGGCATCATATTTACCTTTGGTTTCTCTATGTTGCAGTCGTTGATGAGAGGCGCTGGCGAGGTGCGTATTCCATTGTTGATTACACTGGGTACGCTGATTCTCAACGCCATCATGGATCCGCTATTGATCTTCGGTTACGGCATTATTCCTGCCTTTGGCGTAGCCGGGGCGGCGATCGCCACGCTGATTAATCAGGGCATTGCGATGGTCGCGGGGTTACTGGTATTACGCTTTGGTCGTGTTGGCCTTAAGATCTATTTCCGTGCGATGAAACCCAAAATGGACATGGTGAAATCCGTCGCTCGTCTTGGCATGCCAGCATCCATTGAACTCTGCGCGCACGCCTTGGGGGCGAGCGGTATGATGACACTGGTTACCGGGCTGGGCACCGACGTGACGGCCGCGTACGGTGTGGTGATTAATATCAATGCGCTGGTCATTGTGCCAGCGATAGGGATGTCAATCGCCACCGCGACGCTGGTAGGACAAAATGTCGGTGCCGGACAATCTGAACGTGCGCGGGCGATTGGTCGACTCAGTGGCGCTATTTCATTTCTGATACTGACTGTCATTGGCCTGATAGGGGTCGTATTTAGCCCTTATATTATCGGTACATTTGCCCCCGACCAGCCGATGGTGATTGCTCACGGAACGCATTTCTTCCACCTGATAGCCCCCAGTTATGGGCTAATTGGGTTACAGATGGCATTAAACGGGGCGTTTCGCGCAACAGGGCGCACCATGACGACAATGGCGCTGGCGCTGGTTTCTCAGTGGCTGATTCAAATCCCGCTGGCGTGGGGGTTATCCCACTATACGTCGCTTGGCGTGTCCGGTTTGTGGTGGGCGTTTCCTGTCACTAACCTGCTCATGGCAGGGCTGACAATAATGTTCTTTGAGCGAATTGACTGGCAACGCTCAAAGCTAACGCATTCATTGGGTGATTCTGCACAGAAACAACCCGATACCGTCTGATCGCTGAAGAGCATACCGCGTGTCATGCCCGGTCAGTAACGACCGGGATGATTCACCGGTCGCAATGTGGTAATCAGCGGCTGACAGCCTGTTTAGTCACCAACTGGTTCTGGTATCCCAGTTTTTCAATGTGGATACGGATGTGGTCTCCGTCCTTGAGCCAGACAGGCTCAGGTTTCATCCCCAGCCCCACACCGGCAGGAGTACCGGTTGCGATAATATCGCCGGGTTTGAGCGTCATGTAATGGCTGACATAGGAGACGATGTGCGCCACGGAGAAAATCATCAGGGAAGTATGGCTGTCCTGCCGTCTTTCCCCATTCACCTCAAGCCAGATCTGTAACTGCTGGGGATCACCCACTTCATCCGGCGTGACGATATAAGGGCCGACAGGGCCGAAGGTATCGCAACTTTTCGCTTTGTCCCATTGTGATGATTGGAATTGGAAACCCCGATCAGAGATATCATTCACAATGCAATAGCCCGCAACATAGTTCAGCGCATCATCATGACTGACTTGTTTTGCCTCTCGGCGAATAACGATTCCCAGCTCGGCTTCCCAGTCGAGCTTTGTGGAATGCGGAGGAATGACGATATTGTCGTCAGGTCCGCTCATACAACTCGGTGCTTTAAAAAAGATCACGGGTTCATCAGGAGCAGCAAGATTCGCCTCTTTAGCGTGATCAAGATAGTTCAGGCCGATGGCGACAAACTTCGATACGGTGTTGAGTGGCGAACCTAACCGTGGATTCCCTTTAACTTCAGGCAGCCTGGCGATATCGTCTTCTTTCTTTAGCAGATCCAACACGATGGGGAGCGTTTCCGGGGTGATATCGCTTACTCTGCCGGAAAGGTCCCTTAAGATATTATGTGCATCCAAAACGCCAGGTTTTTCCTGCCCCTGATTGCCGTAACGACATATTTTCATCGCGAACCTCTTTCGTTTTTCAAAGCAGATATCTTTTGTTTTTTAACGTGGATAACGAAGGCGTTGATGGACGCGGCGCTGGACAAAGATACCCAACGAATCAAACAACTGATGAATCATCACATACAACAGACTACGGATGCACTGGTCGGTTTATTTGATGACAATGGCCTATTCGCTGCTTTGCCTGGTTGAGATAGCACCGTCGTATTGCCACGCTCAGGGAGAACAGCCTGAAACTCACTATGGGGCTTATACTGGGTGCTATCTGGTTATTGGCCTGCTACCCATTTTAGAAAAAATAAGGCTGTAGTGCGACCAATCCCTGAAGCACCGCCTATTACTATGACGGTTTTTCCCGCAAGACCTTTCATTTTGTTTCTTCATGTATGGTCTTAAAAACCGATTTTCTAAAGAGTAATTTTCACTTTTTTTATCTTTTAATATCTATCGCAATAAATTCCTCATTAATCCTGTTCTCCCATTAAATCAGCGGGGCGAAAAATGTTTTTATATATAAAATTATTGTAGGATTTAAGTTAATAAATGGTAGCGAATTCATGCTCTGCCAAAAAGTGACCAACTCATTGAAATCTTCTTAAACTCATGCACAAATCTCAGGTCGAATTTTTTCAAGGCTTCTTCATTTGTTATAGCTAAGTTGAAATTGCCATTAGCAATCAATTCAGCAGCCTTACTGGTTGAATTCACTATATGGAAATTGGTTTTTGTTCCGAGGTAGTTGGCCACTAACTCCAGCGGTGCTGAATGACTCACTATGACCTGTTCTTCAAGGTCTTTGTTTTCAAAAGAATAATCTTGCCTTACGGCAACACCATACATAGGTGTATCACATTGGAATATCTCTATCAGAGAGATGAGGGGATGCATATAAAAATCATTTATCTTTTTATAAGCATGGGGGCAGATTATATAATTTATTGAACCATCAAGAAGTTTTTCTTTAGCTTCTTCGAACGTGTCATACAGCTTTATTTCACATTCTGTATTATTACTTTCCAAATGATTTTTTATGAATTTTTTAGCTACGTATTCACTACTGGTTCCTTCTGGGCCGAGTGTACCAAGACGGATATGTGAATTTCGAATGCTATTAATCCGATCACTGACAATAATCATGATGATAGATCCCTTCCATGAGACAGTAATGTAAGAATACTTTATAAACCTAAATGCCTGAAATCATTACCACTGTTAGCCCATTAAATCAATAGTGGAATTTTAACAATTAACTAATGCTCGTAGTTGTAATTTATTATTTATAATTGTAAGTGTCCCTGTAAACCGAGCCATTTATTTTTAGAGATCTTCCGATATGTCCGAGGAGATTGTTATGCGCAAGGCGCGATTCAGGGGAATGCTAAAAATCTGTATCCATTTCGGCGTTCAGTCCATATCTGCCAGGTAGAATCGCTGCCAGTCGTCACTGCCGTACTGGCTACCCTGATCGCTGTATACTATGACCTCGCTTTCTGGTTTACGCTTCAATACGGCCATCATCAGCGCATCCAGCGCCAGTTCACGCGAGAGGGGGACATCGGTATTACCACGGTAAATTCACGCTGCATACGATTCGGGGCGACAACGGAAGGTCTGCCTGCGATCTGGCGTGGCGCTTTATAGCCACGTACCGCTTTGATCCGGTTCAGTTGCATTGATGCGACCTACACGATTTTTACCGTAGGTTTGACCGATTTCGCTCAGATCACCATGGACTCGGCGATAGCCATATACGCCACCGCTCAGGGCGTACGAATCGCGGATGAGAGCCAGCAGGCGCTGGCTATCTTTATCGCGTGCACAGACCGGATTATGCAGCCATGCATAAAATCCGGCCCGGGCGGCATTCAATACCCGACACATCGTCATGACACCCCATACAGAACGGCGTTCATTGATAAAGCGGTACTTCAGTCGGGCTCCCTCGTAAAGTATCGCGCGGCCTTTTTCAGAGTGTCCCGTTTTTCTTCGGTACGCTTTAACTGTGCCCTGAGTTTCAGGATCTCACTTAAGACTACCCGATTATTTCCATTTTTATGGGATCCCAAATCTGTTAGTAGATGCTGGGGAATGGAACGCTAAAATGTCTTGATCACCATACCAAACGCAGCCAGCATCATAATCAATCCCGCCGACCGAAAAAGGAGCCGTTGTGCATTTGCACTGGTGAGGACGTGTCGTATTCTGAGTGCGGCGAGAATAAAGGCTGCTCCAACAGCCAGAAGGACGAATATGGTAATCGGCACCAACATTCCTCCCCATATTTGTAATGATACATTATCCAGGGAGATAACAAGAGGCAGTATTGCCAGATAGAAGGCGATGGTTTTAGGATTCCCAAGTGTAATAGTCAACCCTGAAAACCATGCAGATGCTAATTCTCGTTTGGTTGCTCTTTTGGCAATGTTTATTGCCTGAGGCTGGTAGCGCCAGAATTGCCATGCCAGCATACATAAATAGAGTGAAGCGGCCCAGTTAATCAGTGTGAAAAGAGATGTATAAGTATGTGCGATTACCGCCAGACCAAATACCGCAATAGACAAATAAATCAAATCCCCGAGAATTAATCCGGCCAGCATCGTAAAACCGGTTACTACACCACCACTTACGCTACGGGCGACTAATGCAGTCATTCCTGGTCCTGGGATTGCGGCAGCTAAACCGAGCGCAGCAATATAAGATATGATTTGAGCAGTTCCTAACATGATTTTTCCTGTCGAAATTAAATACGGGAAAGAAGATTATTTAAACTCGTTGTCCATAGATATTTGGGTGTGAGCAACAACGGCTCTTGCAAAGACCAGATCCTGAACGGCAAGCCCAACGGGCTTAAATAAGGTTTTTTGCAGCTTACGTGCTGTCGGGGGAATTTCTGACGTGAGCAATTGAGGCCACATTTTAATTATTGACGGTAAATTATTTGTAGAGTGGGAGATTTCCTGTCATTTTTGTTATTTTCTTTTTTGGGCCAATGAGTCCAGAACAGGAAGTGGGCTGTAAATAACACCAGGATAATTGACGTTGTCAAGACTTTGCATATCAGGACCAACAAGGTTTTCAATCATACGTCCAAAACTGACTCCAATGACGCTCGCTGCATTCATAGCAAGACCCGTTGGCAGATCTTTATCAATAATAATCGTACAGCGATGTTGGCTGGCATCAAATTTCATCTTTTATCCTCAATTATGTAGAAAATATTTCAATGAATACTGGGGAGGTCATTTAATACAGATAGCAAACCACTATTTGCTCTTTCGGCATCAATGGTTTCCAGGGATGACCAGCTCCATGGGCTCCTGAATGTAAACATGACTATATGCATCAACATATGATTCAGCGGTTCCCTTATGCTGTTTGTAATAATTTATCGAAGAAGTACATATATTATGCAGCAGCTCAATGGAAAATTGTTACCTATATTATTTACTTGTTCGTGATTTTTAGGTAAAGATTACCCTCTGGTGCTTAAAAAAAGAAAGGAGTTTTCCATTATGGCGCTTAGCCCGATAGATATGAAAATCCTCAAGCTGTTACAAGACGATGCGCGTGTAACTAACCAGGTACTGGCTGAAAAGATAGGCATGTCAGCGTCTCCTTGTTGGCGCAAAGTGCGCAAGCTTGAGGAAGATGGGGTGATTCAGGGCTACCGTGCTGTCCTTGACCGTAAAAAGATCGGTCTGGGCGTGATGGTTTTCATTCGGGTCTCGATTGATAGCCACAGTGAAGCGGAGGCAAAAAAATTCGAAGAAGAGGTCACTGCATTGGCAGATGTGGTTGCTTGCTATAGCATCGGTGGAGATGCAGACTTTTTGCTACAAGTTGTGGTATCTGATCTGGATTACTATGCTGATTTCGCCATGTCAGTTGTACGCCGCTTGCCGGGAATTAAAGAAATGCAGAGCATGTTTGTCCTTAAAGAAATCAAACCATTGGTTACTTATCCAATAAAAAAACTGCCCGAGAATGATCTTCCCCAGTAATAATGGATACCAGGTGTAAAAACCCTGCTTCAGCAGGTTCTCATACACCAGCAGACCATGCTCACGGTAACGCTCACAGTGCCGTATTTATTATCGCCGAAGGCAGGCAATTTAAGCGTATTTAAGCATATGGTCCAGAAAGGCACGTACCGCAGGATTTGAACGACGGCTTTCATGCCAGACCGCTGAAATATTGCGACGCTCCACAGCAAAATCTGAGAGTACAGGAACTAATTTTTTCTCCCTTACCAGAGCCGCGACCATAAAATCTGAAGCCATACCTATTCCGGCTCCGGCTGCAACTGCTGCGATGACCGCTTCGCTTGCATCAACAATCACTGTTGACGGCGGCACTATTTCAACCTCCCGCTCCCCGATGCGGAACGGCCAGCGAAAAAGTTGCCCTGTATTTTGGTAACGCAGATTAATCGTTTTATGCCCGATGAGGTCATTGGGGTGTGCCGGAAGGGGGCTATGGGCTAAATACTCAGGCGAGGCATAACAACCTATCTGATACGGCGGAAGACGACGTGATAGCAGATTGGAGTCCGCGAGATCACCCATCCGAATGGCAATATCAATATTCTCATCAACGATGCTTACCACCCGATCGCTCAAGCGTAAATCAATCGTCACTTTTGGATGACGCGCGCAAAATTCCGCAAGCACCGGAGCAATCATATGGATGCCCACCGGTAACGATGCCGCAATGCGCAACATCCCTGCAGGCTCGGCACGCGAGCGCTTCGCTATCTGCTCTATCTCCTCGGCATCCCGTAATAACTGCAAAGCTCGTTCATGCAGCTCACGCCCTTCGGCAGTCAATACGAGCGAACGTGTTGTTCGGGTGAATAAGGTGACACCGAGATGCTTCTCCAGCCGTTGAATACTTTTACTGATGGCTGAAGGAGAAACGGAAAGCGAGCGGGCAGCGGCAGTATAGCTACCCAAAGCGCCTGCGCGCGCGAATGCAATGAGACCCGTGAGTCTTTCAAAACCAATTTGTTCCTTCATGGCATAAGTAAAGCGAAATTCAGCCACATTATCAATCCCGGATATTGGTCGTATGCTCTGTCACCTGAGTACCTTTTAGAGCGAGATGGTAATGACTGAAATGATGAAAGCAGTACAGCTACATGCGTTTGGCGGGCCAGATAATCTGCTTTATGAAGACATATCCATGCCACGGGTGGGAAATGACGATGTTCTTGTCCATGTGCGGGCGGCCGGCCTTAATCCGCCAGACTGGTATCTGCGTGACGGTTATCGGGCATTGCCGCCGGAATGGTGGCCAAATCCCGCTTTCCCGCTCATTTTAGGTACTGACATATCCGGCGTTGTCGCAGCGGTCGGTAAAAATGTTACAGCGTTCAGCATCGGAGATGAGGTCTATTCGATGGTGCGCTTTCCTGAGAGGGTGATGGCGGGCAGTGGTGCCTATGCAGACTATGTCAGCGTTCCTTCATCAGAGCTGGCGCTGAAACCTCGGGGAATTGGACATGTTGAAGCCGCGGGTGCGCCGATGTCACTCCTCACGGCCTGGCAGTTTCTTGTCGAAACGGGGCATGATGCGCCGAATCCTTTCCAGCCTTTCCCTCATAAAGCGGTGCCATTGGCAGGTCGGACCGTATTGGTTAATGGGGCCGGTGGCGGCGTGGGACACCTTGCCGTGCAGCTTGCTCGTTGGAAAGGTGCGCGGGTGATTGCGGTGGCGTCTTCGCGCAATGAGACGCTATTACGCGACCTGGGTGCTGACGAATTTATCGACTACACCACAACAGCGGCCGAGAGAGCCGTAAAGAATGTTGATCTCGTTCTTGATGCAGTTGGTGGCGCCAATATGGATCGCTTTCTGCGCTGTATAAGACCAGGCGGTGCATTATTTCTCGTTAATCCTTTGGGTTTTTCCGCAAGGAGTGAGGCCGCCCAAAAAGATATTTTGGTGTCATCAACGCAAGTACGTTCCAGTGGTGCGCAATTATCTGAAGCTGGTCATCTTCTGGAAACCGGTATTATCCGGGTCGTCGTTGATAGCACTTATCCGTTAGCCATGGCATCTGCTGCCCATCGGCGTGCGGCAATGGGAAGTATTCAGGGCAAAATTGTGCTGACAAATTTTTGATAATCACTTTCCCGACCAGCCCTGTATGACGGTCGGGGAGTAACAGAAAAGGCAAAGAATATGCTCATCATTTCCGGTTATGTGGTGATTGACCCCTCTTACTTACAGCAGTTTATGGCTGATATAAAGTTACTTGCTCAAACCGTGCGAAAGCGTGAAGGAAACCTCGCGTATGACGTTGCAGTAGAGGATCCTCTGATGGCAAGAGTGCTCGTATCTGAACGTTGGCAAAATCAGGATGCACTGACTGCGCATCTTGCCGCGACCAACACCCAAGCGTTTATCACCCAATGGCAGGGACGCATGAAGGGAGATGTTCTGAAATATGACGCCTTTAACGAAAGAGGTCTTTTGGATGTGTAATGACAATGTGGTAACGATTGAATGTGTTGAGAGTAACCGTATTCTCATCGTAGGAAGCATAACATGTTAACTATTTAACGGGGCTTCTGTTTGCGTTTTCCAGAGCGTGATCATAAGTGCATCATCTTTCACAAAGATGGCCGGATAATCGTCGCGTCGTTTCAGGAAGAATTCGTAGCGATGCTGATCTCTTCCACAGGGTTGCTGCTCTGGGCAGCCCGTGTCGTTTGCTTCCGTTCAGGAAAGGGCTGACGTCATCCGGATCCGTGGGCCGGTTAAACTCACTGTGTTTTCAAGAATTCAGACCGCCTGATTTTTACAGGATTTTTTTAACCTGCCTCTCCCTAACGCGTCATCCATCCATCACGCTGAGATCGTACGGAATAACCCGCCGGATATCGGGTTTTCGTTCCGACACGCTACAGCGTTATACAATTTTTTTGCCAGATGTATGTTTTGTTTTTGATTTTAAAGCACTTTGTTAATTCCCCCCGCCGGGGGATAAAAAAGATTATCGACTAACACTTGATCGAGGAGAACGATCGTTCTACCATCATCCTATGAACAAAAAC
The DNA here is from genome assembly GCF_020406815.2 of Dickeya oryzae. Classification (NCBI taxonomy): domain Bacteria; kingdom Pseudomonadati; phylum Pseudomonadota; class Gammaproteobacteria; order Enterobacterales; family Pectobacteriaceae; genus Dickeya; species Dickeya oryzae. The sequence continues at coordinate 3,058,171 of NZ_CP162670.1, read as the reverse complement.
ATGACTAACACACGAGAGAAGATTCTCGCGACCGCTGAACAGCTCATCTACCAGAACGGTATTCATGCCACCGGTATGGATCTTCTGGTGAAGACTTCAGGCGTGGCCCGGAAAAGTATTTATCGCCATTTCACGAACAAGGATGAAGTGGCTGCCGCGGCGCTGAGTGCGCGTGATGTGCGCTGGATGGAGTGGTTCAGGACGGAATGCGACAAGGCGGATACGCCGCAGGCGCGCATCCTGAATATGTTCACTGTGCTTAAAGGCTGGTTCGAGTCAGAGGGATATCGCGGATGCGCGTTTATCAACACGGCAGGCGAAGTGGGGGATCCTTCTGATCCGGTTCGTCAAATAGCCAAGCTGCACAAACAGAAACTACTGGATTACGTGCTTGAGCTTACCGGGCAACTGGATACAGGGCAGCCGTTACCTCTGGCCCGGCAGCTACTGATACTGATTGAAGGCGCTATCACCATGTCGCGTGTTATGGGCGATTACAGCGCCGCCGATGATGCAAGAGATGTCGCTCAGCTATTACTGAAACCGATCCCGTAACAGGGGTCTGAGCTCCAACGATGAAACACTCACTGAAATATCCAATTATCCTGGAGGCACCACCATGTCCGATTCACAAATCCGTCCACCACTGCCGCCGTTCACCCGCGAGTCAGCAATTGAAAAAGTAAGGCTTGCTGAAGATGGCTGGAACACCCGCGATGCCGATAAAGTGTCGCTCGCTTACTCTCTGGACACCAAATGGCGCAACCGCGCAGAGTTTGCCAATAATCGTGAAGAGGCCAGGGGTTTCCTCGAACGCAAGTGGAAAAAAGAGTTGGAGTACCGTCTTATCAAGGAGCTGTGGGCCTTCGACGGTGACCGCATTGCTGTCCGGTACGCTTACGAGTGGCGCGATGACTCCGGTAACTGGTTCCGTTCTTACGGCAACGAAAACTGGGAATTTGGTGAAGACGGGCTGATGCATCATCGCTACGCATGTATCAATGACATGCCTATCAAAGAAAGTGAGCGCAAGTTCCACTGGCCTCTGGGACGTCGTCCGGATGACCATCCGGGTTTATCTGAGCTGGGCCTGTAACTTTCCCTGTTCCCCTCATTGGGTGCCCGGCTACTGTGTCCTTGCCGGGCTTGTCTCATCGGTGTGATGTTCGTTTGTCGAATGCCTCAGTGTGTAAAGCGGACGTTGCTGTCACTACTTCTTCTTATTAAGCATCGATTTGAGGTCGGCAAAGGGATTATAGGTGGCTGCGCCAACATCTTTTTGCGCGTCTTCCCCCGCCACAACGGTTGTACCGTACTGCTCGGCTTCCGTGTACTTCGAGTGTTCGTGGTCATGGCAATACAAACATAACAACTCCCAGTTGCTGCCATCTTCAGGGTTATTGGTGTGGTCGTGATCGATATGGTGAACCGTTAATTCGCGTAGGTTTGAATAAACGAACTCCCGTGAGCAACGTCCACACACCCATGGATAGATTTTTAGTGCTTTCTCACGGTAACCGCTTTCCAGCCGCGCGTAGTTTTTGGGGATTAAAGCCATTGCCGATGCTGCCTGTTGTAAAGGGATAATTTTATAATATATCCCATGTAGAAAATAGAAAGAGACTGTTCGTCGTCATTCGTGTTTCGAATCACGATATGGGTATTGCGCGGCTAAATGCACGCAATACCCGCCATCGCCTCAATCAGCCGATGTCCCGCTCGCCGATGCGGGTGCCCCTGTGGCCAGTTGACCGTCATCAAACCGGAGCAACTGATCGGCCAGATGAAAGTAACGGTCATCATGGGTGATCACAATCACCAGTTTATTCTGCGCTTTCAGGCGGGGAATGATCTCGGTGTAAAACAGCCGACGGAATCTGGGGTCCTGATCCGCCGCCCATTCGTCAAAGACACAGATTGGTGTGTTTTCACAGTAGGACATGATCAGCGCCAGGCGTTTTTTCTGCCCGGAGGAGAGGTTTGTCGAGGACAGCTGACCGTGGGAGACGATCACTTTATTGTTCAGTTCCAGGTCAGTCAGATGGCGTTGGATCATGGCATCATCACCGGGGTTACCCCATTCATCCAGAACGTGATCGAACAGGAAGAAATCCGCGAAAATCGTGGAGAATGCCTGCTGGTATTCGGTAAGCGGGATGGTGTCAGACACGATGTCATCATCCAGACTGATCTGGCCCTGATCCGGCTGGTACAAGCCGACCAGCAGTTTTGCAAACGTCGATTTACCGCTACCGTTGCCGCCGGTCAGAAAGACTGCTTCTCCGCGCCGGAACTGTGCATCGATCGGGCCGATACCAAAGCGGTACTGATCCCCGGCATCTGCCTGATAGTGAAAGGTGAGCTGGCGGACGTTAAGCGTCTGCCATGCCAGCCGTTCTGAGAGCGAATGGTGGCTTGATGGCGCCATGTCGGCCTCGTCCCGGGCCAGCGGCAGCCCTTCGACGTTACGGTAGGAGACGGTAAATTCGCTGAAATGGGATAATGAACTGACGACGTTTTCCACCGGGTCGATCATATACAGGATCACCAGCGCGAAGCCGACGACCGAGTCGGTCGGGATGTCTTTGAAATACAGGCTGGAGCCGAATACCACCAGACCAACCAGAAAAAAAATCAACGTCGAGCCAATACTGTTCAGCATCGTAAAGATTAACGATACCCGGACACTGAGATGGCGGATATCGCGGTAATTGGTTTTCAGAACCCGTTCATAAATGAAGTGACGCCGTCTGGCATTAATGCTCAGCTCCTGACTGCCGTCGACCATCATCTGCATGCCCTGAAACAGCGCATCTTCATAGTGGCGCAGGTGCTTGAAATGGTGCAGCCCATAACGAAGGAAGACGCTGGCGATCAGTCCGAGCAGGATGATAAGCGCCGTTGAAACCAGAAACAGGCGTCCGGAGAGATAACTCATGTAACTCAGACAGAGCACCACCGTGATCAGGCTGTAGATGAACTCCGGCAGGATCAGCAGGCCTTCCGACAGCTTGGCCGCGTCGGTTTTCAGCGCGGCCAGAATGCGGTGCCCGCCGATGCGTTCAATGATGGCATAAGGCGTTGACAGCAGACGGCGGGTGAGTGAGTCCCTGAATTCATAAACGACGCGGGCCCCCAGCCTGGCCAGCAGATAGCGGGACATCAGGCCGAACAGCAATACCGCCGAAACCGCCAGTAAAAACCAGACAAAAGGTGTGACGCTGGCAGCGGACTGGCTGGTCATGGCACCGATCTGCAGGGTAATGATCTTTAGCATGCCAATACCAGACAGCGCGCTGATAGCACTCAGCACTGTGGCCAGCAGAACCTGCCATTTGAAACGGACAACGATAAGTTTGAACATCCGTTTTTCCTGTTTTCCCTTGTTATTCAGTATAAAACCGCCGGTTGTGACAACCGGCGGGGATGAACGACAGCACGGTGGCTTATTGCCGCTGTACCCAGTCGGCAATAAACGTCACGTGTGGCATTTTCAGCAACTGGACATGGTTACCGGAGCCGCGCTGAAGCGGTATGGCTGGGATCAGCGTCTGCCAGCCGGTCATCCGGCCGACGTCTGCGTCCTCGGCCAGAATCAGTGACGGCGTGACCACCGGCAGCGACGTCGGCTGGTATCCGGTGCGCAGGTTGGCGGCAAAAACCCGGAAGATAGCCGTCAGATCCTGTACCCGGCTACTGGCCGACATCACACCACGCTCGACCAGGCGTTGATGCAGGCACACCAGTCGCTGCGGTTGCGTCAATGTCGCCAGCTCAGGCTCCGTCAGTGCCAGTGCCGTACCTTGCATTTCAAACAGCGCGATCAGCCGCATGCATACCTGCAGGTCCGGGTACTCTTTCGCTGCCTGAGGCGCTCTGGAGTCCACCAGCGTCAGCGATGCCACCGGCGTGCCTTCCTGCTCCAGCCGTCGCGCCAGCTCCAGTGCACTCCAGCCACCGAACGAATGGCCCAGCAGATGGAGTGGCCCATTGAGCGGCTGCGCCTTCAGCGCCGCCAGATAATACTGGGCGGCAGCCTCGACCGAACTGTGGGGTGTGGTGCCTTCCAGCAAGCCCTGCGGCTGCAGGCCCCATACCTGCCAGTCATCCGGCATGGCGGCAGTCAGCGCCATAAAACTCATGACGTTATCACCAGCACCGGGAATGCAGACCAGCACGGGCCCGGCCTGTCGGCCTGCCTGTAACGTTATCACCGGCGTCTGAGTATGCTGCATGGCTGTCGGCTCTGGCAGCCTGCGGGCCTGAATCGCCCGGGATATCTGCTGACCGACCGTGCCGACATGAGCCTCGGTAAACAGGCTCATATGATCACCGGGCACCGGGGTCACCCGGATCGAGGACGGCGGTAAGATGTGGTCCCAGTGCAGGTACGGCTCTGCTCGTGCCAGACTGTCACGGGCAGCCAGCAGGTCAACCTGAACCGGCAACGGCTGTGGCCGGTACTCGGCATTCAGCAGATCCTGACGGTGTTGCAGCCAGCGGCAGAAATACGTCGGCGTCCAGTCAGAGGGGATGACGCCCTGCTGACAGGCCAGTGCATGGTAATCCTGCCATTGCCGACAGGTTGCCAGCGCCGCGGTTGGCAGCGGTTCACCCCGCAGTGTCAGGACATCCTGAATCAGCGCCTGACTCATCTGCTCCAGCGTCTCTGCCGTATTCGATACTGATTCGACTGGTGGTAACGCCCAGGTATCCAGCAGCCCCAGGAATTCAACCGACTGGTTCAGTCCAATCAACTGCGCGGCAATTTCATACGCCAGCGTGCCGCCCAGCGACCAGCCCAGCAGGCGATACGGCCCCTGCGGTTGCACTTCGCGGATAATGCCGACATAACGGGCTGCCGCCCCCTGCAACGTTGTGAAGCTCGGCAGATGGCGATCCGGCCCCAGCAGGCCGTACACCGGAATATCCGCATCAATCGCTGCCGCCAGTTGCGGGCCGTAAAGCAGTTCGCCGGTTGCCTCTGGCACCACGAACAAGGGACGTTGCGACCCGGATGAACGCAACGCTACCCAGGCCTTGCGTTGTGTTTCTGCTGTGCCGAGCGCGGCTGCCAGCTCAAACAGGCGAGGGGATTCAAACAGGGTGGACAGGGAAAGCGTGAGTCCACGCCTGTGTATTTCACTCACCAGTTTCACCGCCAGTAATGAATGGCCGCCGAGTTCAAAGAAATGATCCTGGCGACCAACACGCTCAACCCCCAGCAGCGTCTGCCACAGCTCCGCCAGCATCTGCTCCATGGCACTACGTGGGGCTTCAAAGATCTGGTGGATAAAGGCGCTGTCATCCGGTTCCGGCAGGGCTTTTTGGTCAATCTTGCCATTGGCCGTCAGCGGCAGGGCGTCAACAGACACATAGACCGCCGGGGTCATGTAAGCAGGCAACTGCCCGGCGATGTGATCACGTAGCGCCTGCACGTCAGCGTCGCCAACATACCAGGCCACCAGACGCGGCTCACCATCCTGACCGGGGCGCGCCAGCACCACCGTATCCGTGACCTGCGCGTGACTACGCACCGCCGCTTCGATCTCACCCAGCTCGATACGGAAACCGCGTATTTTGACCTGATGATCGTTACGGCCCAGATAGTCGAGGGTGCCGTCAGCATTCCAGCGAGCCAGATCGCCAGAGCGGTACATTCGTGCACCGGTTTGTGCCGCGAACGGATCGTCAAGGAACCGTTCTGCGGTCAGTTCTGGCCGGTTCAGGTAACCGCGCGCGACACCGGCCCCGGCGACATACAGCTCGCCGATCACCCCGATTGGCACCGGCTGTTGCTGTGCATCCAGCAGGTAGGTGCGTAAATCCGGCAGGCGACGTCCGATCGGGCTGGCGGTGGACGCAACATCCGCAGGCTGCAACGGCTGCCAGGTGACATGTACCGTGGTTTCGGTAATGCCGTACATATTGATGAGCTGTGTGCGGTGATTGGCTGCTCGTGCATACCACGGTGCCAGGCTCGATGGATTCAGCGCTTCGCCGCCAAAAATCACATAACGCAATGCGTGATGCCCGGCGTTGTCGGCCTGCGCTGCCATCAACTGCCGGAACGCGCTCGGCGTCTGGTTGAGAACCGTGACTTCTTGCTCACAAAGCAACTGATAGAAGGCCTGCGGCGAACGGCTGACCAGATACGGCACCACTACCAGACGACCGCCATTGAGCAGCGCCCCCCAGATTTCCCAGACGGAAAAGTCAAAGGCGTAGGAGTGGAACAGTGTCCAGACATCCCCGGCACCGAACTGGAACAGCGGTTGCGAGGCGCGCAACAGCCGCACGACATGGTGATGTTCCACCAGCACGCCTTTCGGCAGCCCGGTGGAGCCGGAGGTATAGATGACATAGGCCAGATGACGCGGCGTCAGGTCCACTGCCGCCGGGTTGATATTATCAGCAGAGCAGGTAGCCCACGGTTGCGCTGGATCATCCAGCTCAATCACCGGGCTGTCAGTCGGCACGCTGGCACGCAGCGTGGTGGTGGTGATCAACGCGACTGGCTCACTGTCACGCAGAATATAGTGCAACCGTTCTTCCGGATAGCTCGGATCGAGCGGGACATAGGCCCCACCGGCTTTTAGCGTTGCCAGCAGCGCCACCACCAGCTCGATGCTGCGCTCCAGTGCAATCGCTACCCGGTCATCCGGCCTGACACCCTGCTCAATCAGCCAGTGCGCCAGCTGATTGGCACGGTGGTTCAGTTCGTTATAGCGTAGTGATTCGCCGTCAAAGACCACGGCAACAGCGTCCGGCTGCCGGGCGGCCTGCTGCTCGAACCATTGATGAATGCAGATATCCGCCGGGAAGTGGGTCTCAATGTCATTGAAGCCGTACAGTACCTGCTGGCGTTCGGCGTCCGGCAGCACCGTCAGGGCATGCACCGGTTGCGTTGGTGCCTGCGCCAGTGCGTCAGCCAGTGTCGTCAGGGTGAGTAGCATCATTTCACCGACACGTGCCGCACCGATACCCTCTGCAACCTGAATATCCAGACTGAAGCCCGCCGTGCCCTGATCGTTCACCGATACGTTGACCGGGTAGTTGGTGCGCTCCTGACTGCACAGCACGTCGATGCCATCCAGCTCTGTTTGTACCGCCGTCTGCTCGCTGCCGCCGTTATAGCGGTAGTTGAGCAGACTGGTGAATAGCGGGCTCTGGGTACCGACGCCGCTGCATTGCTGGACATCGGCCAGCGAGGCATGTTCAAAACGCAGCAGTCCGGCCAGGCCATCGTGCGTCTGGCGCAGTGCCTGTTCAACACTGACCTGACCCAGCGACAGGCGCAACGGCAGGGTGTTCAGGAACATGCCCAGCACCCTGTCAGCACCGTCACCACCGGCCATACGACCAAACAGCACCGTGCCGAACACGACGTTATCCTGCCCGGTAGTGGCCTGCACCACACGGCCCCAGGCGAGATGGAACAGGCTGGTAACGCTGATACCGCGCTGTTGTGACAGTGTTCGCAGCCGTTGCCCCAGGGTGTCTGACAGTACCAGATGATGTTCGTCGATGTGCTGGCCGTTACCCTGGCTATCCCGCAGCCCGAACGGCGCGCAGGGTTCGTCAATATCGCCGAGCTGTGCCCGGAAATAATCCTGCTGCGCCGATTGTTGTGCTGGTATAGCCGTTTGTTGACGGGCGAGGGCGACAAATTGCCGGAACGGCAGCGGGACCGGTAACTGGTCGGCCTTGCCTTCAAGGTGCGCCTGCACCTCTTCCAGCAGCAGCTCCAGCGTGGTGTGGTCCATGCACAAATGGTGGTGCAGCAGGCACAGCAGCCAGCGGTTATTGGCCGGGTCGGCGACCTGATAACTCTGGATCATCGGTGCTTGCGCGACATTCATCTGCAACTGCGCCGGGGTAAAACGCTGTTGCAGGGCGTCGGCGACATCGTTGGACTGGATAACCAGCGTTTCCACCGGCATCACGGCCTCGCGCCAGACCACCTGCACCGCCTCGTCCAGCCCTTCCCAGACGATGCCGGTACGCAGAATGTCGTGACGCTGAATGACGGCCTGCAAGGCGGCAATGAAATGATCCAGCCTGTCCTTTTCAGCAAAACTCAGGATGGAGCGGGTGATGTAGGCATCCCCCACCGGTTGCAGCAGATGGTGGAACAGAATGCCGGTCTGCAACGGTGCCAGTGGGTAGATGTCCTGCACGTTGCGCACACCGCCCGGCACGGTGGCCACCACGGTATCGATCTGTGCCTGCGTCAGGGTAACCAGTGGCAGCATGGCCGGGGTGATGTGGGTGCTGTCGGCATGGATAAGGTTGGCCGGTACTGCCATTGTGGTGTCGCTGCCCGTCAGTGTGGTCGCCAGTGCGGCCAGCGTTGGTTGCCTGAACAGGTCGCTGACGGCGAGCGTATACCCCGCCCGGCGCAGGCGTTCGATAAGCTTAATCGCCAGCAGCGAATGACCACCGAGTTCAAAGAAGTGATCCTGCCGCCCGACGCGCTCAAGCCCCAGCAACTCCTGCCATATCGTGGCAATCGCCTGCTCGGTTGCGGTTTGCGGTGCCTCGTAGTCGGTGTGGACAAAGGCGCTGTCATCCGGGGCCGGTAAGGCGTTGCGATCGACTTTACCGTTCGGCGTCAGCGGCAGTGCCAGCATCTGTACACAGGCTGCCGGTACCATATGGGCAGGCAGCCGCCCGGCGAGATGGCGGCGCAGGACGTGCGCCTCGGCGTCACCGACATACCAGACGATCAGCCGCGGTTGGCCGTTATGATCCGCTCGCGCCAGCACCACGGCTTCGGTGACGTGAGGGCAGCCGAGTGCGCAGGACTCGATTTCACCCGGCTCGATACGAAAACCGCGGATCTTGACCTGACTGTCGTTACGGCCGAGGTATTCCAGCGTCCCGTCAGTCTGCCAGCGGCCCAGATCGCCGGTGCGGTACATCCGTGCATCCGACTCGTGAGCAAACGGATCATTCAGAAAACGCTCAGTCGTCAGATCGGGGCGGTTCAGATAGCCGCGCGCGACACCAACGCCACCGATATAAATCTCACCGGTGACACCGACGGGTACCAACTGACCGTGACTGTCCAGCAGATAGATTTTGGTGTTTTCAACCGGGTAGCCGATCGGTGGCTGACCGGCATAAGGCTGATGCAGGGCAAAGGTGCTGGCCCAGATGGTGGCTTCGGTCGGACCATAGGCGTTGTAGACTGCCCGGCCAGCACACCAGGGCGCAATCGCTTCACGGCTGATGGCGTCCCCGGCGGTCACCAGCACGGCCAGATCCGGCAGCGCCTGTGCCGGGTTGAGGCTGGAGAGTGCCGCCGGTGGCAATGTGGCATGGCTGATACGCTGTTGCTGCATAAACTGCGTCAACGTCTCACCCAGCAGTCGGCCCCGAGGCAGGTACAGCGCTGCCCCAGAGCACAATGCCATCACGATATCGAACAGACTGGCATCGAAACTGAGGGAACTGAACTGGAGTACGCGGCTGCCTGCCCCTGCGTTAAACAGACGAATTTGTGCCTGCGACAGATTACACAGGCCCCGGTGCTCGACCAGCACCCCTTTGGGCAGCCCGGTGGAGCCGGAGGTGTAAATCACATAGGCCAGATGATGCGGCGTCAGGCCCACCGCCGCCGGGCTGATGTTGTCAGCCGGGCAGGTGGCCCACGGTTGTATCGGCGTATCCAGTGCAATCACCGGGCAGTCGGCGGCTATCCGGCTATTCAGCGTGGTAGTGGTGATCAGCACCACTGGTGCGCTGTCGGCCAGCATGTACTGCAGGCGCTCCGTTGGGTAGGCCGGGTCGAGCGGGACATAGGCCCCACCGGCTTTCAGCGTTGCCAGCAGCGCCACCACCAGCTCGACGCTGCGTTCCAGCGCAATCGCCACCCGGTCATCCGGTCTGACACCCTGTTCAATCAGCCAGTACGCCAGCTGATTCGCCCGGCGGTTCAGCTCGCCATAGCGCAGTGATTCGCCGTCAAAGACCACGGCGACGGCGTCCGGCTGGCGGGCGGCCTGCTGCTCAAACAGTTGATGGATGCAGAGCTCCGCCGGGAAGTCTGCCGCCGTGTCATTAAAGTCATGCAGCACTTGCTGGCGTTCGGCGTCCGGCAGTACCGTCAGGCGATGCATCGGTTGTGCCGGTGCCTGCGCCAGCGCGTCAGCCAGTGCCGTCAGGGTGAGCAGCATCATTTCACCGACACGCGCCGCACCGATACCCTCTGCAACCTGAATATCCAGACTGAAGCCCGCCGTACCCTGATCGTTCACCGATACGTTGACCGGGTAGTTGGTGCGCTCCTGACTGAATAGCACGTCGATGCCATCCAGCTCTGTCTGTGTATCCGTCTGTTCGCTGCCGCCGTTATAGCGGTAGTTAAGCAGGCTGGTGAACAGCGGGCTCTGAGCGTCAACGCCGCTGCATTGCTGGACGTCGGCCAGCGAGGCGTGCTCATGAGCCAGCAGTCCGGCCAGGCTGTCGTGCGTCTGGCGCAGTGCCTGTTCAACACTGACCTGACCCAGCGACAGGCGCAACGGCAGGGTGTTCAGGAACATGCCCAGCACCCGGTCAGCGCCGTCACCACCGGCCATACGGCCAAACAGCACGGTGCCGAACACAACATTGTCCTGCCCGGTGGTAGCCTGCACCACACGGCCCCAGGCGAGATGGAACAGGCTGGTGACACTGATGCCACGCTGCTGTGACAGTGCCCGCAGCCGTTGCCCCAGGGCGTCTGGCAGTGGCAGATGGTGTTCATCCATGTGCTGACCGCTGCCCTGAACATCGAGCAGACCGAACGGCGCACAGGGCGCGTCAATATCCCCGAGTTGTGCCCGGAAATAGTCCTGCTGAGCCTGCGCATCCGTTTGTTGACGGGCGAGGGCGACGAACTGCCGGAACGGCAGCGGGGCCGGTAGCTGGTCGGCGCGGCCCTGCAGGTGTGCCTGCACCTCTTCGAGCAGCAGCTCCAGCGTGGTGTGGTCCATGCACAGGTGGTGATGCAGCAGGCACAGCAGCCAGCGGTTATTGGCCGGGTCGGCAGCCTGATAACTCTGGATCATCGGGGCCTGAGTGATGTTCATCTGCAACTGCGCCGGAGTAAAGCGCTGCTGCAGGGCGTCGGCGACATCGTCGGACTCGATAACCAGCGTTTCCACCGGCATCACGGCCTCGCGCCAGACCACCTGTACGGCGTCGTCCAGCCCTTCCCAGACAATCGCTGTGCGCAGAATGTCGTGACGCTGAATGACTGCCTGTAAGGCGACAATGAAATGATCCAGCCCGTCCTTTTCGGCAAAACTCAGGATGGAGTAGGTGATATAGGCATCCCCCACCGGCTGCAGCAGATGGTGGAACAGAATGCCGTTCTGTAACGGTGCCAGCGGATAGATATCCTGCACATTACGGGCACCGCCCGGCACGGTCGCCACCACGGTATCGATCTGTGCCTGCGTCAGGGTAACCAGTGGCAGCATGGCCGGGGTGATGTGGGTGCTGTCGGCATGGATCCGGTTGGCCGGTACTGTCATGGTGGTGTCGCTGCCCGTCAGCGTAGCTGCCAGTACGGCCAGTGTCGGCTGCCTGAACAGGTCGCTGACGGCGAGCGTATACCCCGCCTGTCGTAAGCGTTCGATCAGTTTAATTGCCATCAGCGAATGACCACCGAGTTCGAAGAAGTGATCCTGCCGTCCGACACGTTCAATGCCCAGCAGGTCCTGCCATATCGTGGCAATCGCCTGTTCAGTGGCGGTTTTCGGAGCCTCATAATCGTGGCGGCCAAAGGCGCTGTCATCCGGGGCAGGCAGGGCCTTGCGGTCCACCTTGCCGTTTTGTGTCAGCGGGATCCGGTCCAGCCGCACGTAGGCTGATGGCACCATATGCGCGGGCAGGCGCTGCGCCAGTTGTGCTTTCAGCGCCTCAACGGTGAGTGCCTTATCCGACAGGGTGTAATAGGCCACCAGTCGCTGATCGCCGGTTGCGGTGCGCTGTGCCACCACCACCGCCTCGCGTACACCGGCACAGCCCTGCACTGCCGATTCAACCTCACCGGGTTCAATACGGAAGCCACGGATCTTGACCTGCTCGTCATTACGGCCCAGATAGTCGATAGTGCCGTCGGCATGCCAGCAGCCCACATCGCCTGTCTTGTACATCCGCGCATTCGGTGCAGTCGAGAACGGATCGGCCAGGAAGCGCCCGGCGGTGAGCTCGGGGCGGTTCAGGTAACCGCGTGCCACACCGGTGCCACCGATATAAATCTCACCGGCAACACCCAGCGGCACCGGCTGGCGGTTCGCATCCAGCAGGTAAACCCGGCGGTTGGCCATCGGGCGGCCGATATGTGGCCGGGCGGTTTGCCCGGTGATGCACGTATGGGTGCTGTCCACGGTACATTCGGTCGGGCCGTAGACATTATGGCATGTGATGCCTTCCAGTGAGGCCAGCACCTGCCATTGCGCGGCACCGATGGCTTCACCGCCAAGCAGGACCGTGCGCAGTGACGGTGGTAACGGCCCGGCGGTCATCAGCAGCGCCAGTTGTGACGGTGTGCAGTCAAAGACCTCCAGCGCCTGCTGTGTCATCCACTCGCGTAGTTGCTCACCGTTCTGGCGTACCGCGTCGGGCACAATCACCAGCATGCGGCCCGAAGCCAGTTGCACCAGTTGCTGTACCGAGGCATCAAAGGACGGTGAGGCATTGAGGCTGACGCGTTGCAACGCGGCGTCATGGTAAACCGCCTGTTCCAGCCCGGCCCAGAGGTTGACCACGCTGCCGTGTTCGACTTGTACCCCTTTGGGTTGCCCGGTGGAGCCGGAGGTGTAGATGACATAGGCCAGATGACGGGGCGTCAGGCCCACCGCCGCCGGGCTGATGTTGTCGGCCGGGCAGGTGGCCCACGGCCGGGCCGGGGTATCCAGCTCAATCACCGTGACGTCAGTAGCGATGGTTGAGCGGAGCGCGGTGGTGGTGATTAACACTGTTGGTGCGCTGTCGGCCAGCATGTACTGCAGGCGCTCCGTCGGGTAGGCCGGGTCGAGCGGGACATAGGCCCCACCGGCTTTCAGCGTCGCCAGCAGCGCCACCACCAGCTCGATGCTGCGCGCCAGCGCTATCGCCACCCGGTCATCCGGCCTGACACCCTGTTCAATCAGCCAGTGTGCCAGTTGGTTGGCTTGTTCATTCAGTTCGCCATAGCTCAGTGATTCGCCGTCAAAGATCACGGCGATGGCGTCCGGCTGCCGGGCGGCCTGCTGTTCAAACAGTTGATGGATGCAGATATCCGCCGGGCAGTCTGTCGCCGTGTCATTAAAGTCATGCAGCACCTGCTGACGTTCGGCGTCCGGCAGCAGCGCTATCTGCGCCACCGGCTGATGGCGGTCGGCCACCATGGCGCGCAGCAGTGTCTGCCAGTAGGTCAGGAAGCGCCGGATGGTGTGGGCGTCAAACAGCGCCGTGGCGTAGTTCAGTTGGCCGCTCAGGCCGCTGTCGACCTCGGTGATGTCCAGACTCAGGTCAAACTGGGCGGTGTCGTGGTCCGGTGTCAGCGGCGTCAGCGTCAGCCCGTCCAGCGCCAGTGTGGCGGACGGGGTGTTCTGGACACCGAACACCACCTGGAAGAGCGGGCTGTGGGCCAGACTGCGTGCGGGGGCGACGGCTTCGACAATCTGCTCGAACGGCAGGTCCTGATGGGCCTGCGCGGCAATCACCGTCTCCCTGACCCGGGCCAGCAGGGTGGCGGTATCGACTGGCCCGGACAAATCGATGCGCAGCGGCTGGGTGTTGACGAACATGCCAATCAGCCCCTCCAGCTCGGTGCGGGTACGCCCGGCAACCGGGGTGCCGATAACGATATCGTCCTGCCCGGCGAGGCGGCCCAGCAGGGCGGCCCAGGCTGCCAGCAGGGTCATGAACAGCGTGGTGCCGTGACGGCGGCCCAGCGCGTGCAGCGCGTCGGTCAGCTCGTGCTCCAGCGTAAACGCGATGGTGGCACCGTCGTAACGCTGTGTTGGCGGGCGCGGGTGGTCGGTGGGCAGGGTCAGGCAGTCCGGCGCGCCGCGAAGGTGGTCGACCCAGTACTGTTGCTGACGCTGCAGGACCTCGCCCTGCAGATGTTGGCGCTGCCAGGCAGCGTAGTCGCCATAACGGATGCGCAGGGGCGGCAGCGGGTCGGACTGACCGGCGTTAAAGGCGGCGTACAGGGTACTGAGTTCGCTGATAAACAGGCTGACCGACCAGCCATCGGCAATGAGGTGGTGCAGCGCCAGCCGCAGCAGGTGGGTCTGCGTATCCACACGGAGCAACTGCCCCTGCACCAGCGGGCCGGTGCGCAGGTCAAACACCGGGGTGAACAGCGGCAGGTCGTCGCCGGGTGCCACGGTGATTATCGCCAGCGGGAACGGTCGCAGACCGGCGGGTTCGATGACCTGAACCGCGTCGCCCTCTACCGGCTCAAAGCGGGTGCGCAGGGGCGCATGGCGGGCCATGATGCGGTCCAGCGCCCGGGTCAGCGCGGAGACGTTCAGTGGCCCCTGCAACTGCACCGCGCCCTGAATCACATAGGCGGCGCTGGCGGCCGGGTCGAGCTGGGTCAGGAACCAGAGGCGCTGCTGAGCCAGTGATAGCGGCGGGGTGACGTCATCGGGCAGCGGTGTGATGGCCGACAGGGTCTGTGGGGCGGCCTCGTGTAGTACCGCGGCCAGCGCCTGCAGCGTCGGGTGGGCAAACAGCTGTGCCAGCGGCAGTTCACGGTTAAGTTCGGAGCGGATATGGGAGACCAGCCGCACCGCCAGCAGGGAATGACCACCGAGCTCGAAGAAATGGTCCTGCCGCCCGACGCGTTCCATGCCGAGCAGGCGCTGCCAGATGGCGGCCAGTGCCTGTTCGGTCTCGCCCAGCGGGGCTTCGTAGGTGGTGCGGACAAAGGCGCTGTCATCCGGGGCGGGCAGGGCCTTGCGGTCTACCTTGCCGTTGGGTGTCAGCGGGATCCGATCCAGACGCATATACGCTGATGGCACCATATAGCCCGGCAGACGCTGCGCCAGTTCCTGTTTCAGTGCCTCAACGGTGAGTGCTTCATTCGACAGGGTGTAATAGGCCACCAGTCGGTGATCACCCGTTGCGGTACGCTGTGCTACCACCACCGCTTCGCGCACACCGGCGCAGTCTTGCAATACCGATTCAACCTCACCGGGTTCAATACGAAAACCGCGGATTTTGACCTGAAAATCATTACGACCCAGATATTCAATACCACCGTCGGCCAGCCAGCGACCCAGATCACCGGTGCGATACATCCGCGCATTCGGCTCGGTTGCAAACGGATCGGCGAGGAAGCGTTCGGCAGTAAGCTCGGGGCGGTTCAGATAACCGCGTGCCACACCGACACCCCCGATATAGATTTCACCGGCAATACCCAGCGGTACCGGCTGCTGATGCGCATCCAGAATATAGAGACGGCTATTGTCTATCGGGTAGCCAATCGGCGGCAGGCGCGGCCAGTCAGCGGCGTTGCCGGAACATTGATACTCCGTCACCACGTGGGTTTCTGCCGGGCCGTATTGGTTGTGCAGGCGGATTGGGCCGGAGCGTTGGCACAGGGCGCGGATTTCATTGCTTATCAGCAGCCGTTCGCCAGCGGTGATGATTTCTTTTACCGGCAATCCCTGCTGCGTTTGTGCGCAGGTCACGGCCAGTGTCTGCAATGCGGCGACCGGCAAAAAGACGCGCTCGATGGCGTGCTTCTCGATAACGTTCAGCAGCCGGTCCATTTGTAAGCGATCTTCACTGGCGATCATCACCAGTTTGCCGCCACCGGTCAGGGCGCTGAGGATTTCCTGAAACGCGACATCAAAACCGAAGGAGGCAAATTGCAGTGTGGTCATGGCTGCCTGTTCTCTGGCCTGCCAGTGCAGCAGATTGACCAGCGGCGTATGCGGCATCGCCACCCCCTTGGGCTGCCCGGTAGAGCCGGAGGTGTAGATGACATAGGCCAGATTATCCGGTGTCAGGCCGATTTCGTTGCGAGACGGGTTGTCGCTGGGGTGTGTTGCCCAGCGTTCGGCATCCCGTGTCAGATGCAGCACTGTTGCTGTACCGGTCAGGTTGTCTAACACCGCCTGTCCGAGCTGATCGACCAGAATAACGCCGGGGGCGCTGTCTTTGAGCATAAATGCCAGACGTGCGGAGGGGTATTCTGGGTCCAGCGGCACACAAGCGGCCCCGGCTTTCAGTGTGGCCAGCACGCAGACGATCATCTCCGGGTGGCGTTCAGTACAGATTGCCACCCGATCATCGGCACCGACGCCCAGTTCACGCAAGTGGTGCGCCAGTTGGTTGGCGCGATGGTTCAGTTCGCCATAGCTTAGCGACTGGTCTGCAAAGACCAGCGCAATCCGTTCCGGATGCTGTGTCGCCTGCTGCTCGATACGTTCATGAACACAGATCCCGGTCGGGTAAGCCGTTTGAGTGCGATTGAACCCCGTTAGCACCTGATGCCGTTCAGCGTCCGGCAGAACAGACAACCGGTACAATGGCTGTTCAGGTGACCGCTCCAGCGCATCGATCAGTTGTGTCAGCACGTGCTGCATCATTTGTCCGATCCGTTCACCGCCCAGACGGCTATCGGCCTGAACCTTGAGTGAGAAACCGGCGTTAAGCGTATCATCCACGGACAGCGTAAGCGGGTAATTGGTGCGTTCTTCCGCTTTCAGCAGTGTGATGCCGTGCCACGGGTCTTCGGCAACGCTGTCGTTTGATTGTGTGACATCATGTGATTGTGTGAGGTCATGGCGATAGTTCAGCAATGCGCTGAACAAGGGTTGCGATGCGGCAACGCCACTGCATTGCTGCGCCAGAGCCAGCGAGGCGTGTTCATGGGCCAGCAAGTCGGTCAGGCGACGATGCGTCTGCTCCAGTGCGGCCCGGACAGTGACATCGGCCAGCGTCAGTCGCAGTGGCAGGGTGTTAATGAACAGCCCCAGCGCCTGTTCGCTACCGTCTTGCAGCCGACCTAGCAGCACGGTGCCGAAGACCACATCATCACGACCGGACAGCGCACCGATAACCTGCCCCCAGGCCAGATGGAACAGACTGGCGGCACTGATGCCCTCGTATTGTGCCTGCCGACGAATGCGCCCGGCCAGTGTGTCCGGCAGCGGCAGGATAGCTTCATCCATATCGACCAGTTCGGTCAGGCCGCCGGGCAGCGTGGGGGATTCCACATCGGCCAGTTGCTGATGGAAAAACGCGTTATCGTCAGTGGTGGCGGCTCTGGCGCGCACCTGTGCGACGTGATTACGGAAAGGAACCGAGGCGGGCAGTTTCTCCAGTTCACCGCGCTCGTCCGCGTGTATTTCGTTAAGCAGAATATCCAGCGTGGTGTGATCCAGACACAGGTGATGATGTTGCAGGCACAACAGCCAGCGGTTATTGGCTTCATCGTTTGCCATCAGCAGGTTGAACAGCGGTGCCTGACGCAGATCCAGACGCCCCGGTTTCATGCCAAGTAGTTGATCGGCAGCGTCGCCCGCTGCCGGATGCAGGTGCACCAGCGTTGCCGTCAGTTCGGCACGCCGTAACACCACCTGTACCGGTTGCGGCAAGCCTTCCCAGCGCACAGCCGTGCGCAGAATATCGTGACGGGCAATCACGCGGTTTAGCGAGGCGATAAACGCCTCCAGTCGTTGTTGTGTCGCAAATGCCAGCAGTGAACTGTTCAGGTAAGGATCATGCGACTCTGCCAGCAGGTAGTGATACAGCACCCCTTCCTGTAACGGGGTCAGCGGGTAGATATCCTGAATCTGGCGGACACCGCCGGGAACGCTGGACACAATCCCGTCAATGTTCTCCTGCGTCAGTTCAAGTAGCGGCAGCATAGCGGGTGTAATGCGCTGACTGTCGGTGGTGATCCGGTTTTCCGGCACCGTTGCCTGTTCAAAACGTTCAATCGTCGTGGCAAGCTCTGCCAGACTGGCGTGCTCAAATACCGCCCGCACCGGGATATTCAGCCCCTGACTCTGCAGTGCGGCAATCAGACGTACCACCAGCAACGAATGACCACCGAGTTCGAAGAAGTGATCCTGCCGACCGACGCGCTCAATCCCCAGCAGGTCTTGCCAGAGTTGCGCGAGTCGCTGTTCGGTTTCGCCCTGCGGGGCCTCGTAGCGGGTGCGGACAAAGGCGCTGTCATCCGGGGCGGGCAGCGCCTTGCGGTCCACCTTGCCGTTGGGTGTCAGCGGGATCCGGTCTAGCCGCACATAGGCTGACGGCACCATGGGCGCGGGCAGGCGCTGCGCCAGTTGTGCTTTCAGCGCCTCAACGGTGAGTGCCTTATCCGACAGGGTGTAATAGGCCACCAGTCGCTGATCGCCGGTTGCGGTGCGCTGTGCCACCACCACCGCCTCGCGTACACCGGCACAGCCCTGCACTGCCGACTCAACCTCGCCGGGCTCAATACGGAAGCCACGGATCTTGACCTGCTCGTCATTACGACCCAGATAGTCGATAGTGCCGTCGGCATGCCAGCGGCCCACATCGCCTGTCTTGTACATCCGCGCATTCGGCGCGGTCGAGAACGGATCGGCTAGGAAGCGCCCGGCGGTGAGCTCGGGGCGGTTCAGGTAACCGCGCGCCACACCGGTGCCACCGATATAGATTTCACCGGTCACCCCGACCGGCACCGGCTGGCGGTTCGCATCCAGCAGGTAAACCCGACGGTTGGCCATCGGCCGGCCGATATGCGGCCGGGTCGTCTGCCCGGTGATGCGCGTATGGGTGCTGTCCACGGTACATTCGGTCGGGCCGTAGACGTTATGGCATGTGATGCCTTCCAGCGAGGCCAGCACCTGCCACTGGGCGACACCGATGGCTTCACCGCCGAGCAGGACCGTACGCAGTGAGGCCGGTAACGGCCCGGCGGCCATCAGCAGCGCCAGTTGTGACGGTGTGCAGTCAAAGACCTCCAGCGCCTGCTGTGTCATCCACTCGCGTAGTTGCTCACCGTTCTGGCGTATCGCGTCGGGCACAATCACCAGCGTGCGGCCCGAGGCCAGTTGCACCAGCTGCTGCACCGAGGCATCAAAGGACGGTGAGGCGTTGAGGCTGACGCGTTGCGGGTCGATGGAGCCATACACTGCCTGTTCCAGCCCGGCCCAGAGGTTGACCACGCTGCCGTGTTCGACTTGTACCCCTTTCGGCAGCCCGGTGGAGCCGGAGGTGTAGATGACATACGCCAGATGACGGGTCGTCAGGCCCACTGCCGCCGGGGCGATATTGTCGGCCGGGCAGGCTGACCACTGCTGGGCCGGGTTATCCAGCTCAATGACAGCGCTATCAGTGGTGATGGTTGAGCGGAGCGCGGTGGTGGTGATCAGCACCACCGGTGCGCTGTCAGCCAGCATGTACTGCAGGCGCTCCGTCGGGTAGGCCGGGTCGAGCGGGACATAGGCCCCACCGGCTTTCAGCGTGGCCAGCAATGCCACCACCAGGTCGACGCTGCGCGCCAGCGCAATCGCCACCCGGTCATCCGGCCTGACGCCCTGTTCAACTAGCCAGTGCGCCAGCTGATTCGCCCGGCGGTTCAGCTCGCCATAGCTCAGCGATGCGCTTTCAAAGACCACCGCAAGGGTATCCGGTGAATGTGCGGCCTGCTGCTCAACCAGCTGATGGATACAGATATCCACCGGGCAGTCTGCCACCGTGTCATTAAAGTCATGCAGCACCTGCTGGCGTTCGGCGTCCGGCAGCAGCGCTATCTGGGCCACCGGCTGATGGCGGTCGGCCACCATGGCACGCAGCAGCGTCTGCCAGTAGGCCAGGAAACGCCGGATGGTGTGGGCGTCAAACAGCGCCGTGGCGTAGTTCAGCTGGCCGCTCAGGCCGCTGTCGCTCTCGGTGATGTCGAGACTCAGGTCAAACTGGGCGGTGTCGTGGTCCGGTGTCAGCGGCGTCAGCGTCAGCCCGTCCAGCGCCAGTGTGGCGGACGGGGTGTTCTGGACACCGAACACCACCTGGAAGAGCGGGCTGTGGGCCAGACTGCGGACGGGGGCGACGGCTTCGACAATCTGCTCGAACGGCAGGTCCTGATGGGCCTGCGCGGCAATCACCGTCTCCCTGACACGGGCCAGCAGAGTGGCGGTATCGACTGGCCCGGACAAATCGATGCGCAGCGGCTGGGTGTTGACGAACATGCCAATCAGCCCCTCCAGCTCGGTGCGGGTACGCCCGGCAACCGGGGTGCCGATAACGATATCGTCCTGCCCGGCGAGGCGGCCCAGCAGGGCGGCCCAGGCTGCCAGCAGGGTCATGAACAGCGTGGTGCCGTGACGGCGGCCCAGCGCGTGCAGCGCGTCGGTCAGCTCGCGCTCCAGCGTAAACGCGACGGTGGCACCGTCGTAACGCTGTGTTGGCGGGCGCGGGTGGTCGGTGGGCAGGGTCAGGCAGTCCGGCGCGCCGCGAAGGTGGCCGACCCAGTACTGTTGCTGACGCTGCAGGACCGCGCCCTGCAGATGTTGGCGCTGCCAGGCAGCGTAGTCGCCATAACGGATGCGCAGGGGCGGCAGCGGGTCGGACTGACCGGCGTTAAAGGCGGCGTACAGGGTGCTGAGTTCACTGATAAACAGGCTGACCGACCAGCCATCGGCAATGAGGTGGTGCAGCGCCAGCCGCAGCAGGTGGGTCTGCGTATCCACACGGAGCAGCTGCCCCTGCACCAGCGGGCCGGTGCGCAGGTCAAACACCGGGGCGAACAGCGGCAGGTCGTCGCCGGGTGCCACGGTGATTATCGCCAGCGGGAACGGGCGCAGACCGGCGGGTTCGATGACCTGAACCGCGTCGCCCTGTACCGGCTCAAAGCGGGTGCGCAGGGGCGCATGCCGGGCCATGATGCGGTCCAGCGCCCGGGTCAGTGCGGAGACGTTCAGCGCGCCCTGCAACTGCACCGCGCCCTGAATCACATAGGCGGCGCTGGCGGCCGGGTCGAGCTGGGTCAGGAACCAGAGGCGCTGCTGAGCCAGTGACAGCGGCGGGGTAACCTCATCGGGCAGCGGTGTGATGGCCGACAGGGTCTGTGGGGCGGCCTCGTGTAGTACCGCGGCCAGCGCCTGCAGCGTCGGGTGGGCAAACAGCTGTGCCAGCGGCAGTTCACGGTTAAGTTCGGAGCGGATATGGGAGACCAGCCGCACCGCCAGCAGGGAATGGCCGCCGAGCTCGAAGAAATGGTCCTGCCGCCCGACGCGTTCAATGCCGAGCAGGCGCTGCCAGATGGCGGCCAGCGCCTGTTCGGTCTCGCCCTGCGGGGCTTCGTAGGTGGTGCGGACAAAGGCGCTGTCATCCGGGGCGGGCAGGGCCTTGCGGTCTACCTTGCCGTTGGGTGTCAGCGGGATCCGGTCCAGCCGCACGTAGGCTGATGGGACCATATGCGCAGGCAGGCGTTGTGCCAGTTGCGCTTTTAGTGCCTCCGTTGTGACTTCACTGTCATCGCTAATTTCACTGTCATCGCTAATAGTGTCATCACTAATATAGTAGGCCAGTAGTTGCTGATCAGGGCTGACCGTCACCACGGCATCGGTGACGCCGGCGCAGGTAGTCAGCACGGCGGCGATTTCACCAGGTTCAATACGGAAGCCACGGATCTTGACCTGCTCGTCATTACGACCCAGATAGTCGATAGTGCCGTCGGCATGCCAGCGGCCCACATCGCCTGTCTTGTACATCCGCGCATTCGGCGCAGTCGAGAACGGATCGGCCAGGAAGCGCTCGGCAGTAAGGTCGGGGCGGTTCAGGTAACCGCGCGCCACACCGACGCCGCCGATATAAATCTCACCGGTCACCCCGACCGGCACCGGCTGGCGGTTCGCATCCAGCAGGTAAACCCGACGGTTGGCCATCGGCCGGCCGATATGCGGCCGGGTCGTCTGCCCGGTGATGCGCGTATGGGTGCTGTCCACGGTACATTCGGTCGGGCCGTAGACGTTATGGCATGTGATGCCTTCCAGCGAGGCCAGCACCTGCCACTGGGCGACACCGATGGCTTCACCGCCGAGCAGGACCGTACGCAGTGAGGCCGGTAACGGCCCGGCGGCCATCAGCAGCGCCAGTTGTGACGGTGTGCAGTCAAAGACCTCCAGCGCCTGCTGTGTCATCCACTCGCGTAGTTGCTCACCGTTCTGGCGTATCGCGTCGGGCACAATCACCAGCGTGCGGCCCGAGGCCAGTTGCACCAGCTGCTGCACCGAGGCATCAAAGGACGGTGAGGCGTTGAGGCTGACGCGTTGCGGGTCGATGGAGCCATACACTGCCTGTTCCAGCCCGGCCCAGAGGTTGACCACGCTGCCGTGTTCGACTTGTACCCCTTTCGGCAGCCCGGTGGAGCCGGAGGTGTAGATGACATACGCCAGATGACGGGTCGTCAGGCCCACTGCCGCCGGGGCGATATTGTCGGCCGGGCAGGCTGACCACTGCTGGGCCGGGTTATCCAGCTCAATGACAGCGCTATCAGTGGTGATGGTTGAGCGAAGCGCGGTGGTGGTGATCAGCACCACCGGTGCGCTGTCAGCCAGCATGTACTGCAGGCGCTCCGTCGGGTAGGCCGGGTCGAGCGGGACATAGGCCCCACCGGCTTTCAGCGTGGCCAGCAATGCCACCACCAGGTCGACGCTGCGCGCCAGCGCAATCGCCACCCGGTCATCCGGCCTGACGCCCTGTTCAACTAGCCAGTGCGCCAGCTGATTCGCCCGGCGGTTCAGCTCGCCATAGCTCAGCGATGCGCTTTCAAAGACCACCGCAAGGGTATCCGGTGAATGTGCGGCCTGCTGCTCAACCAGCTGATGGATACAGATATCCACCGGGAAGTCTGCCACCGTGTTGTTAAAGTCATGCAGTACCTGCTGGCGTTCGGCGTCCGGCAGCACCGTCAGGGCATGCACCGGTTGCGTTGGTGCCTGCGCCAGTGCGTCAGCCAGTGTCGTCAGGGTGAGCAGCATCATTTCGCCGACACGCGCCGCACCGATACCCTCTGCAACCTGAATATCGAGGCTGAAGCCCGCCACGCCCTGATCGTTCACCGATACGTTGACCGGGTAGTTGGTGCGCTCCTGACTGAACAGCACGTCGATGCCATCCAGCTCTGTCTGTACCGACGTCTGCTCGCTGCCGCCGTTATAGCGGTAGTTGAGCAGGCTGGTGAACAGCGGGCTCTGGGCACCGACGCCGCTGCATTGCTGGACGTCGGCCAGCGCGGCGTGTTCAAAACGCAGCAGTCCGGCCAGGCCGTCGTGCGTCTGGCGCAGTGCCTGTTCAACACTGGCCTGCCCCAGCGACAGGCGCAACGGCAGGGTGTTCAGGAACATGCCCAGCACCCGATCCGCGCCTTCACCACCGGCCATACGCCCGAACAGTACCGTGCCGAACACGACGTTATCCTGCCCGGTCGTGGCCTGCACCACACGGCCCCAGGCGAGATGGAACAGGCTGGTGACGCTGATGCCGCGCTGTTGTGACAGTGCCCGCAGCCGTTGCCCCAGGGTGTCTGACAGTACCAGATGATGTTCGTCGATGTGCTGGCCGTTACCCTGGCTATCGAGCAGCCCGAACGGGGCGCAGGGCGCGTCAATATCGCCGAGTTGTGCTCGGAAATAGTCCTGCTGCGCCGATTGTTGTGCCGGTATAGCCGTTTGTTGACGGGCGAGGGCGACAAACTGCCGGAACGGCAGCGGGGCGGGTAACTGGTCGGCACGGCCCAACAGGTGTGCCTGCACCTCTTCCAGCAGCAGCTCCAGCGTGGTGTGGTCCATGCACAAATGGTGGTGCAGCAGGCACAGCAGCCAGCGGTTATTGGCCGGGTCGGCGACCTGATAACTCTGGATCATCGGTGCCTGCGCGACATTCATCTGCAACTGCGCCGGGGTAAAACGCTGTTGCAGGGCGTCGGCGACATCGTCGGCGGTGATTTCTAGCGTTTCCACCGGCATCAGGGCTTCACGCCAGACCACCTGCACGGCATCGTCCAGCCCTTCCCAGACAATCGCCGTGCGCAGAATGTCGTGACGCTGGATCACCGCCTGCAAGGCGCTGAGGAATTCGGTCAGTCGGTTTTCATCGCTGAAACTCAACAGCAGCGGAGAAATATAGGCATCGCCGACAGGGGTCAGCAGATGGTGAAACAGAATACCGGTCTGGAGCGGTGCCAGCGGGTAGATGTCCTGCACATTACGGGCACCGCCCGGCACGGTCGCCACCACAGCATCGATCTGCGCCTGCGTTAATGCCACCAGCGGCAGCATAGCCGGGGTTATCTGTTCACACTGCAGAGGGATCAGATTGGCCGGTACGGTGTCGGTCTTGGTGGTGGCGGTCAACGTAGTCGCCAGTGCGGCCAGTGTCGGCTGTCTGAACAGTTCACTGACGGAGAGTGTATACCCCGCGCGGCGCAGGCGTTCAGCCAGCTTAATCGCCAGCAGGGAATGGCCGCCGAGTTCGAAGAAATGATCCTGACGACCGATACGTTCAATCCCCAGCAGGTCCTGCCATATCGAGGCAATCGCCTGTTCGGTTGCGGTTTGCGGTGCCTCGTAGTCGGTGCGGGCAAAGGCGTTATCATCCGGGGCGGGTAAGGCTTTGCGATCGACCTTGCCGTTTGGTGTCAGCGGCAGAGCGCTGAGCTGCACATAGGCCGACGGCACCATATACGCAGGCAGGTGCGCCGTCACATGCGCACGCAGTGTTTCAGCGGTAGCGTTGCCGACATACCAGGCGATCAGACGCTGTTCACCCTGAGCGCCGCGGCGGATCATGACCACGGTGTCGCTCACACCAGCGTCCGCCCGCAGGCAGGTTTCTATTTCACCGAGTTCGACCCGGAAACCGCGGATCTTGACCTGATCATCGTTACGGCCCAGATAATCGATGCGACCATCGGCGTACCAGCGGCCCAGATCGCCGGTGCGGTACATGCGTGCGTTCGGCTCGGTTGAGAACGGGTCGTCCAGGAAGCGTTCGGCACTCAATTCCGGCTTGTTCAGGTAGCCTCGCGCCACTTGCACGCCGCCGATATAGAGTTCCCCTTCGACACCGACCGGTACCGGTTGTCCGGCTGCGTCAAGAATGTAGATTGCCATATTGGCCAGCGGCCGACCGATGGAGATCGCCGCCGTATCCTGCGGTTGAAAGCGCAGGGCGGTTGTATTGACCGTTGCTTCCGTCGGGCCGTAGAAGTTGAGCAACGCCGGGCCTTCAGGGTAATGCTCAAACCAGCTCTGTACCGCCGCTTCTGGTGCGGCTTCACCACCGGTGCAGACAATTCGCAGTGTTTCAGGCAGTGCTAATCCGGCGTGACACAGTTGTTTCCAGAACTGGGTGGGGATATCCGCGTAGGTGATGCGGTACGCACGGCAGTACTGCCAGAAGGCCTCCATGCTGCCTATCCAGTCATCGGTGCGCAGCACCAGCGTGGCACCGCAGCACAGCGAGCCGAAAATATCGGCCACGGAATAGTCAAAGCCGATATTGGCAAACTGAACCACGCGGTCGTGTTTGGTCAGCGCACAATACTGCGCCTGAGACATCGCCAGATGTGCGACATGACGATGCTCGATCATCACACCTTTCGGTTTTCCGGTCGAGCCGGAGGTATAAATCACATAGGCCAGATGTGCCGGTGTCAGGCCCAGTCGCGCCGGGGGGATATTATCGGTCGGGTAGACAGTCTGACGCGGCGACGCCTGCTCCAGTTCAATCACGGTGTGTGGTGTCGCTGTGTCGGCAGACAGGCAGGTCAGCTGCGCGCGCAGGGTGGATGTGGTGATCAGCGCCACCGGTTCACTGTCGGCCAGCATGTAGCCTAAACGCTCTGGCGGGTAGGTGGTATCCAGTGGCACATAGGCTCCGCCCGCTTTTAACGTTGCCAGCAGGGCCACGATCAGTTCAGGGCTGCGCTCCAGGGCAATCGCTACGCGATTATCCGGCCGGACACCCTGTTCAACCAACCGATGCGCCAGTTGATTCGCCAGGCGGTTCAGTTCGCCGTAACTCAATGACTGTTCGTTGAAAACCACCGCCGTGGCATCCGGTTGTTGCTCGACTTGCTGCTCAAACAGCTCATGCACACACAGACCTGACGGGAATACGGTATGGGTTGCATTGAAATCGTACAGCACCCGCTGTCGTTCCGCTTCCGGCAGCACGGGCAGCGTGTTGGTTGCCTGCGTCGGGGTGTGTTCCAGCGCGTCGATCAGTGCGTTCAACGTCGTCAGGAGCATCTGACCCACCCGTTCGGCACCGATGCGCGGGTCGACCTGAACATCAAGACTAAAGTGTTTGCCGCTGTGGTCATTAACCGAAAGGTCGACCGGGTAATTGGAGCGTTCCTGACTGAACAGAATGTGCATACCGTTGATGTCAGAGCGTTGCGTGGCATCCAGTTGCTGACTGCCACCATCGTAGCGGTAATTAAGCAGGCTGGTGAACAGTGGACTTTGGGCATCAACGCCGCTGCATTGCTGAATTTCAGCCAGCGAGGCGTGTTCAAAACGCAGCAACCCGGCCAGGCTGTTGTGCGTCTGGCGTAGCGCCTGTTCAACACTCACTTGCCCCAACGACAGGCGCAACGGCAGAGTATTCAGGAACATGCCCAGCACCCGGTCTGCGCCTTCACCACCGGCCATACGGCCAAACAGCACCGTGCCGAACACGACGTTATCCTGCCCGGTGGTGGCCTGCACCACGCGTCCCCAGGCCAGGTGGAACAGGCTGGCGACGGTGACACCGTACCGTTGTGACTGCGTCCGCAGCCGTTGTCCTAATCTGTCTGACAATGGCAGGTGATGTTCGTCGATATGCTGACTGCTGCCCTGGCTATCCCGCAGCCCGAACGGGGCGCAGGGTTCGTCAATATCGCCGAGCTGTGTGCGGAAATACTCCTGCTGTGCCGATTGTTGTGCAGGTATAGCCGTCTGCTGACGGGCGAGAGCGACAAACTGCCGGAACGGCAGCGGGGCCGGTAACTGGTCGGCTTTGCCTTCAAGGTGTGCCTGCACCTCTTCCAGCAGCAGCTCCAGCGTGGTGTGGTCCATGCACAAATGGTGGTGCAGCAGGCACAGCAGCCAGCGGTTATTGGCCGGGTCGGCGACCTGATAACACTGGATCATCGGTGCCTGCGCGACATTCATCTGCAACTGCGCCGGGGTAAAACGCTGTTGCAGGGCGTCGGCGACATCGTCGGCGGTGATTTCCAGCGTTTCCACCGGCATCAGTGCCTCGCGCCAGACCACCTGCACGGCCTCGTCCAGCCCTTCCCAGACGACCGCTGTGCGCAGAATGTCGTGACGCTGAATGACGGCCTGCAAGGCGGCAATGAAATGATCCAGCCCGTCCTTTTCCTCAAAGCTGAGGATGGAGCGGGTGATATAGGCATCCCCCACCGGTTGCAACAGATGATGGAACAGAATACCGGTCTGGAGCGGTGCCAGCGGGTAGATATCCTGCACATTACGGGTACCGCCCGGTACTGTCGCTACCACGGCATTGATCTGTGCCTGCGTTAATGCCACCAGCGGCAGCATTTCCGGGGTGATCTGTTCACAATGCAGGGGGATCCGATTGGCCGGTACGCTGTCGGCCGTGGTGCTGGCTGTCAGTGTGGCGGCCAGTGCGGCCAGCGTCGGTTGTCTGAACAGCTCGCTGACGGCGAGCGTATACCCCGCCCGGCGCAGGCGTTCGATCAGTTTAATCGCCAGCAGGGAGTGGCCGCCGAGTTCAAAGAAATGGTCCTGCCGCCCGACGCGCTCAATCCCCAGCAGGTCCTGCCATATCGTGGCAATCGCCTGTTCGGTGGCGGTTTGTGGTGCCTCGTAGTGAGTACGGACAAAGGCGCTGTCATCCGGCGCGGGCAGAGCGTTGCGGTCCACCTTGCCATGCCGGGTCAGCGGTATCTGCGCCAGCGGCACATAGGCCGATGGCACCATAAAATCGGGCAGACGGCGCGCGAGCTGCTGTTTTAGTGCCTCAATGGAAACGGATGCCTCTGAAATGGATGCATCTGAAATGGATGTATCCGAGAGCGTGTAATAGGCCACCAGCCGGTGATCGCCGGTATCGGTGCGTTGGGCGACGACCACCGCGTCACTGACCCCGTCGCATGACTGCAACGCCGATTCAACTTCGCCGGGCTCAATACGAAAGCCGCGAATTTTGACCTGAAAATCGTTACGGCCGAGGTAGTCAAGGGTACCGTCAGCATTCCAGCGCGCGAGGTCACCAGCGCGGTACATCCGTGCACCCGGCTCGTGAGCAAACGGGTCATCCAGAAAACGCTCCGCTGTCAGGTCGGGGCGGTTCAGGTAGCCGCGTGCCACCCCCATCCCGCCGATATAGATTTCACCCACCACCCCAATCGGTGCTGGCTGACGGTGTTCATCCAGAATATACATCCGGGTATTGGCGATCGGACGACCGATCGGCACCGCACCGGTGCTGCGCAAATCGGTCAGTGTATGCATACAACACCCCACCACAGTCTCGGTCGGGCCGTATTCGTTCACGATGCGCACATCGGGCCGATGCTGCCGCCAGAAACTCACATGGCGCTCCAGCACGGCTTCCCCGCCGAGAATGAATTGCTGCAAACCGGGCAGCGTGGCGATGTCGATACCGTTCGGATCACTGATCAGCAGACGGCTTAAGGCATCCAGATAGGAGGGCGTCAGCTTGATAAAACTGAACGGCTCGCCGGACACCAGCGCATGGTACAACGACGCGATTTCATCCTGACTGTCGACGATATACAGCGTTTTACCGACCAGAATCGGTACAAACACACTGGTAATGGTGGCATCAAAACCGATGGATGAGTTCATCGGGACGCGGTCACCGGCGGTGTCCGGGTAGGTTTGCAGGCTCCAGTGCAGGTAGTTCATCAGGCTGCGATGTTCGATCATGACACCTTTGGGTCGACCGGTGGAACCGGAGGTGTAGATGACGTAGGCCAGATGTCGCGGTGTCAGGCCGAGGGTCGCCGGTGCGATATTATCAGTCGGGCAGGTGGCCCACGGCTGGGCGTTACTTTTCAGTTCGATCTCATTGTCCAGTTCGACAACCGCCAGCTCAGCGGTGGTCTGCGTGATGAGTGTCGTGTGTACCGCACGGGTAGTAATCAGCGCCACCGGTGCACTGTCGGCCAGCATGTCGCTTAATCGTTGTGAGGCATAACCCGGGTCAATCGGCACATAGGCCCCACCGGCTTTCAGCGTTGCCAGCAGTGCCACGATAAGCTCAGGGCGGCGCTCCAGTGCAATCGCCACACGATTATCCGGTCTGACACCCAATTCAATCAGCCAGTGCGCCAGTTGGTTGGCCTGTTCATTCAGCTCGCGATAGCTCAGTGACTGCCCTTCGAAGACCACGGCGATGGCATCCGGCGTGCGCGCGACCTGCTGCTCAAACCGTTCATGGATGCACTGATCGGCCGGGAAGTCCGCCTCGGTGTCATTAAAGCCGTACAGCACCTGCTGGCGTTCTGCATCCGGCAGGATATTCAGCGCCGGTACGGGCTGCTCGGGTGTCTGCTCTAATGCCTTAGCCAGCTCTGCTAACGCTGCCAGCATCATTTGACCGGCGCGTGCTGCGCCAATGCGTTGGTCGACCTGAACATCCAGACTGAAGCCCACACCACGGTGGTCATTGACCGAGATATTAACCGGGTAGTGGGTACGTTCCTGACTGAACAGAATGTGCATCCCCGTGATGCCGGACCGCTCCGCCGTGTCCAGTTGCTGACTGCCGCCGTCGTAGCGGTAGTTGAGCAGGCTGGTGAACAGCGGGTTTTGGGCATCAACGCCACTGTATTGTTGAATTTCAGCCAGCGAGGCGTGCTCGACGTTCAGCAGGTCGGCCAGGCTGTCTTTCGTCAGGCGTAGCGCCTGTTCGACACTGACCTGTCCCAGCGACAGGCGCAATGGCAGGGTATTCAGGAACATGCCCAGCACCCGATCAGCGCCGTCACCACCGGCCATACGGCCGAACAGCACGGTGCCGAACACGACGTTATCCTGCCCGGTGGTGGCCTGCACCACACGACCCCACGCCAGATGGAACAGGCTGGCTACGGTGACGCCACGGTGTTGTGACTGCGCTCGTAGCCGTTGCGCCAGTTCGCTTTCAAGCGGTAAATGACATTCTTCAATGCGCCCGACATCCTGACCGTCACCCTGAATATCGAGCAGCCCGAACGGCGCACAGGGCACGTCAATATCCCCGAGTTGTGCCCGGAAATAGTCCTGCTGTGCCGACTGTTGTGCCGGTATAGCCGTTTGTTGACGGGCGAGGGTGACAAACTGCCGGAACGGCAGCGGAGTGGGCAACTGGTCGGCCTTGCCTTCAAGGTGCGCCTGCACCTCTTCGAGCAGCAGCTCCAGCGTGGTGTGGTCCATACACAAATGGTGGTGCAGCAGGCACAACAGCCAGCGGTTATTGGCCGGGTCGGCGACCTGATACCCCTCGATCATCGGTGCCTGAGCAAGGTTCATGGATAAACGCGTCGGATCGAATTTCTGGTGCAGCGCCCCGATAACATCGTCGGACTGGATAACCAGCGTTTCCACCGGCATCAGCGCGTCGCGCCAGACCACCTGCACGGCTTCATCCAGCCCTTCCCAGACGACCGCTGTGCGCAGAATATCGTGGCGCTGGATCACCGCCTGCAAGGCGGCAATGAAATTATCCAGCCCGGCTTGTGCCTCAAAGCTCAGGATGGAACGGGTGATATAGGCATCTCCCACCGGTTGCAGCAGATGGTGGAACAGAATACCGGTCTGTAACGGTGCCAGTGGGTAGATATCCTGCACATTACGGGCACCACCCGGCACGGTGGCCACTACGGTATCGATCTGCGACTGTGTCAGGGCCACCAGCGGCAGCATGGCCGGGGCGATCTGTTCTGCATGCAGGGGGATCTGATTGGCTGGTACAGCGTCGGTCGTGATGGTTTGGGTGAGCGTTGCGGCGAGAGCGGCCAGTGTTGGCTGTTTGAACAACTGACTGACAGAGAGCGTATAACCGGCCCGGCGCAAACGTTCGAGCAAGGTAATCGCCAGCAGGGAATGGCCGCCCAGTGCGAAGAAATGATCCTGACGACCGACGTGGTCGATGCCGAGCAGGTCCTGCCAGAGAGTAGCCAAAAGCTGTTCGCGCTCACCCCGTGGGGCTTCGTATTCGGTGCGCACCACATCGTGCTCAGTGGGCTCCGGCAGGGCCTTGCGATCGACCTTACCATTCGGCGTTAGCGGCAGAGTATCGAGGTGAATATACGCGCCCGGCAACATATGAACCGGTAACTGCGCGGCAAGATGTGCATGTAGCTCGGCTACTCCAGCATGACCGGTAAACCAGGCAATCAGCCGTGGCTGATGGTGTTGATCCGCTCGGGCCATGACGATGACGTCAGTAACACCGGCACAGTGGCGTGCGCAGGACTCAATTTCACCCAGCTCGATGCGAAAACCGCGGATCTTGACCTGAAAGTCGTTACGGCCAAGATAGTCAATGGTGCCATCGGCGTGCCAGCGCCCCAGATCCCCTGTCTTATACAGGCGTGCGCCGGGTGTAGATGAAAACGGGTCGGGAATGAAACGTTCGGCACTCAGTTCTGGCCGGTTCAGGTAGCCGCGCGCAACCTGTACCCCGCCAATATGGAGCTCACCCACCACCCCGACAGGAACCGGGCGTCCCTGCGGGTCGAGTATATACATACGAACATTGGCTTTGGGCCGACCGATGGATACCAGCATGCTGTCGGTATCATAGGCGCAGGCCCAGCCGGTGACGTCCACGGCGGCTTCCGTCGGCCCATACAGGTTGTGCAGTTCAGTGTGGGGCAAATATCTACCCGTTTGCCTGATGGTGGCGGCAGGCAGGGCTTCCCCGCTACAGAATATCGCTCGCAGACTGGGGCACTGACCGGCTTTCAGCACGCTGATAAAGTGGCTCAACATCGGCGGGACAAAGTGGGCGATGGTTACCCGTGCCTGTTCAATCAGTGTGCTCAGATAATACGGGTCTTTATGACCCTCCGGCTTAGCCAGCAGCAGGGTTGCGCCGACCCATAACGGACAGAAAAACTCCCACACCGAGACATCAAAACTGAATGGGGTTTTTTGCAGAATAACGTCTTGCGCGGTGAAGGCGTAGTCTTCAATCATCCAGGCCAGACGGTTGACCACGCCCCGGTGCTCATTCATCACCCCTTTGGGCTGGCCGGTCGAGCCGGAGGTGTAGATAACATACGCCAGATGATGAGGCTCCAGGCCGATGTCGCTGGGGTTGATATTGTCTGTCGGGCATTGCTGCCACGGTGTGGTTTCGCCATCCAGTTCAATCAGGTGAGTCGCACTGGACTGTGCAGACAGGAGGCTGACCCGGGCGCGGACAGACCGACTGGTGATCAGCACCGCAGGCTGGCTGTCATTGATCATGTAGGACAGCCGATCCTCCGGGTAATCCGGGTCCAGCGGCACGTAAGCACCCCCGGCTTTCAAGGTTGCCAGCAGGGCGATAACCAGTTCATGACTGCGCTCCAGCGCAACACCGACCCGACTGTCCGGCCCCACGCCCTGTTGGCGCAGCCACCAGGCCAGCTGGTTGGCCCGGTGGTTTAGCTCACCGTAGCTGAGCGTCTTACCGTTCAGTGACAACGCTATCGCGTCTGGCTGTTGACGTGCCTGTGCTTCAAACGGCAGGTGGATATAGTCGCTGACAGGACCGGCGAGCTGAGCGGCATTCCACTGCTCCAGAATGCGGGCTCGCTCGCCGGGGACAAACAGCTCCCGCTCGCCGACAGGCTGCTCCTGATGCTGGTCGGCCTCAGCGATAAAACAGAGCAGACGCTGGAGATGGCTGTCCAGATCAGCGGTGCTGTACAAGGCCGCGTTAGCGTCCAGGTAAAATTCAAGGCCATGCTCACCGAGGTCGGAGACGGTGATGGAAAGGTCGTCTAGCGGGCCGAAGGCCAGATTGTGTTCGGCAGTGCTCAGGCTATCGAACGTTACCTCGCCTGACAGCGGCAGGAAGTTGAACGCGGTGGCATAAAATGTCCGGTTCTCTGTCGCCAGGCCGAGGTCGGTTCTTAACTGCTCGCCCCGGTAGCGTTGGTGGCGTAGCGCGCTGCTTAACCGGCCTTTCACCTGTTGCAGGCACTCGCTCAGTGTCAGGTCAGCTGACAGGGTTAAGCGCATCGGGACGATATTGGACGACATGCCCGCCAGGCTTCGATGCTGACGGGTCATCCTCGCCGTGACCGGCAGCCCCATGACCAGGTCGTTCTGGCCGGTCATCCGGTACAGATAAATGGCGGTCAGGGCGGTCAATAACTGCGCAAGGCTGGCATCGTGCTGGCGGGCGAGGGCACGAACGCGCTGGCTTTCCTGACGGTTCATAGCCTGGGCTCGTCTGACAATATCAGCACAACGTGCCTGCTGGTTGGCGAGACTGACGGGGGCCGGTGCGTCTTGCATCAACGTCAGCCAGTATTGACGGTCACGCTCAACATGGCTGGATGTATGGTAATCCTGCTCCAGCGTCATCAGGTCCTGAATGCTGCCAAAGGTGTGCTCTGACACCGGCTGCCCCTGCATCAGTGCCGAGTAGATATCGGCAATACGGCGTGTCATCAGGGTTCCACTGTAACCATCGATCACCACATGGTGAGCGCACTGGTAAAAGAAAAACCGGTTAGGCGCGATGCGCAGCAGGGCAAATGAAAAAAGTGGCCCCTGCTCAATATCAAAAGGCTGGTTCAGGTTTTCCCGCATCCATTGGATGGCACATTGCTCAGGGTACTGTTTGGTACTGAAATCCAGTGTTGGAAACGCCCAGCGTGGCGCTTTCAACACTCGCTGTACCGGTATGGGGCCAGAGGCATCAATGACTGATCGGAACGCTTCGGTCTCTTCAATGGCCTGAGCAATAGCCACCTTCAATATATTGGCATCTACCTGACCACCAATATCGGTATATTTGGAAACTTTGAATACATTAGCTTGTGCATCCTGATTCACTTCCTGTGCTAACCAGATGCCTTGCTGAGCGGTTGATAATGGAAACGAGGAAGAGTTATTTAATGAACGGCGCTCTTTGTTGTTACTCATATGAATTAGTCCCTATTTAATCTGACACATCCTTTTGAAAAATTCAGAGTTACCTGTTTTGATAAAGGTGCAGGAACGTAAATCAAAACAAAAAGCGGTAACGCTCGTGTTGCATACTAACAATCCCATTATTAAATACAACGTAGGTTTATTAAATATGACGGAATGATTAGGAGAATGTTAGGGGGCTCTCATAGAACAAAGGGTAACACACGTGATTTCAACGCAATACGCTCTGCGATTGTGACGTGGCTGGTGGTGATATGACCTTGAAATTTCAATTCGATATTTGATGGCATCACGGTTGTAATGAGTGTGCTTTTATGACCAAATGAATAATTCCATGTCTGTGTAAGTTTACTCGGTGATTTTTTGTAAATTTTTATGTTGTGTTTTTATTTGTATCTTTAAAAAATCAAAATAAAATACATCCAGATGTAAATAAGTTTTTTGAAAGTATTTCACCTGATGTGATTTACCCCGTAATTAAGAGAGAAAAAGTTTTTTTGTAGAGGGTTATTTAAAATGAGTTGGTTAACTTATTTTTTGATTTTGCGTTGATGACTAATAGCAGATAGATCGTCATCGTTAGGATGGTGAATTCATAGTGAAATGGTGGACATGCAACTAAGTGAGTAAATGCTCATGTAAGAGGTAGCTCACATGCTCAAACCCATTTTATCGCTGCGGATCAAGGGGGGCTACGCCCGACTATGCAAGGGCAGTTTTTTCTCCCGTGTGCTTTGATAGCTTAATCATGTCACTGAGCGCCGGGGGAAAATGAAAGCCGCCGCGGCGCTGACAAATAAGCTAACACGTATTGCCTGGCGGTTTCTGTCAGAAGTGGTTGATTGCGAGATGAACAAGGCTTTTGCAATGACGTAATGATTTGGTTCGTCACAAACCGCCTGTAATAACCTGATGCCGTAGCGTACCAGTTTAAGGTACATTTATTTTCCGTTCGGCAAAGTAGTGAGCGGGCGTGCTGCCCATTGTTTTTTTGAACATGGTGATAAACGCATTAACCGATTCATATCCGAGATTTGCCGCAACATTCTGTACCGACACGCCACTTGCTAGTTCCCGAAGAGCGATTATCAGCTGAAGTTGTTGACGCCAGCGTCCGAATGTCAGCCCGGTTTCGCGCAGCATCAAACGCGCGAGAGAACGCTCGCTGAGTGCAAGCCTTTTTGCCCACGCTTTGAACGTGCTTCTATCGTCAGGGTGACTGACCAACGCATCAGCCATGGCGCGGATTTTAGGGTGTGACGACACCGGGAGGCTCAGTTTCTGCTGCGGCATGGTGGCTAATTCATCAAGTGTCACTCTGGTCAGTCTGGCGAGATGGCTTTCTGGTGGGTATTCGACATCCTCGCAGGTTAAACGAGCAACGAGTTCTTTGATAAGACCAGAAATTGCCAGGGTGCAGCATTGTTCTGGAAGCGCGGCGGTGCCAGGCTCGATAAACAGATAGTTGAGATGAGCATTCCAGGTCGCTTTGGCGCTGTGTGGCACTCCGCCTGGGATCCAGACGGCGCAATCGGGCGGCACGATCCAGATGTCATTTTCGGCACGGCAAATTACCGCGCCATAAAGGGCAATAATCAATTGCCCTTTACGGTGTGTATGTACCGGCACTTCTGCCGCGTAATCAACGAAATCCAGATGACGCGCGACTGCGGGGCAGGGTGTGGAGTCCGGATCAAACAGCGTATTGGCGAGTGGGGGCAACATAGTATTGGCAACATTTAGGTATTTTTTGACAGAATAGAGTATTTAAGAGGGTATGCAAGCCGGTAATAATTTCCGGCATGAGAAAAATCAACGCTAGTCACTTTCATTTTTTACACGCGATATGCCATCGGCTACGCGGTGCAGCTTCTCCTGTGCTGCTGAATGATGCCGGCGCTCTGCTCTACTCTGCGAAGAGTTTTGCTGCAGCGATGCTCGCATACCACATAGCCCTGTCAATTGGCCTTGAGCGGCCTTCCTGGGCAATTATCACCGTGTATATCGTTTCGCAAACCTCAGTCGGAGCGTCGCTTAGTCGAAGCCTGTATCGTCTGGCGGGAACGGTAGTTGGTGCGAGCATGACAGTATTAATTATACCCGCATTCGTGAATACGCCAGTATTTTGCAGCGTGATACTGACTGGCTGGATCACCTTCTGCCTCTATTTGTCTCTGCTGGAACGCACGCCCCGCGCCTATGGCTTTGTCCTGGCTGGTTACACCGCGAGCTTGATTGGCTTTCCTGCGGTATCCGACCCTGGCGCGATTTTTAACATCGCTATTGTTCGGGTACAGGAAATCATGATTGGTATCTTCTGTGCGGCGCTTATTCATCGCTATGTATTGCCCGCGCGCATCTCCGGCCAGTTCAACAGTAAATTATCGCAGACGCTGCACGCGGCGCGACAGCGGGTCGCAGACACTTTAGCAGGTAAACCCGATGCTGTTTCCGGGCCGCTGCATATGGCACTGGCGTTGCAGTTTCTGCAGGGCATCAGCCATCATATTCCTTATGATTTCGCGCTCTCTGTACCGATCCGGCAAGCCAGAAAAGGGATCCATGACCGGCTGGCTCGATTAGTCATCATCAACTGTGAATTACGCGATCGCCTGTCGCTGATGGCGGGGATGTCTGCCGATGTACAAACCCTGGTGAGTGATGTCCAGGCCTGGCTTGTGTGTAAAGATGAAGGAAAATGTAAAAACGCGGCTGAAGCGCTCAGAAAACGCAGTGAACAATTGCTGCACTGGCACGCGGCGCAAGTGCTGACGTTTGAAGATGCTTTGCGGGTAAGTTTCGTACGCTATCTGAAAGAAGTTATTGTCCTTACCCAGCAGTGCGAGCGTCTTTCTGATGCCATACATCACGTGAAGATCGCACCGACACACGCAGAAAAATATACGGTGAAAGGGTATGTATTCCACCGGGATTTCATGACTGCAGCCCGCATGGCGTCAGGCGCTTTTGCCATCATCCTGAGCGGTTGTCTGGTGTGGATTTTCTCGGCCTGGCCTGATGGCGGCACGGCGGTTTCTATCCTTGGCGTCTGTTGCACCCTGTTTGGCAGCTTCGATACGCCCGCCCCGCATATTGTGAAATACATTATCGGCTCCTTCTGGGGGGTTGTGATGAGCCTGATCTACAGCTTCGCCCTACTACCACAAGTCAGTGATTTTATCGTGCTGGTAGCGGTTTTAGCTCCGATATATCTGCTGGCCGGATCGCTCCAGGCCAGACCACCCACCACGTTTATGGCCATGGGGATCACCCTGACTCTGCCCATTTTGTGCGAGTTAGGTACACACTACAGCGGGGATTTTGCCGTGGCGGTGAATACCTCTATCGCATTATTCTCTGCTACCGGCTTTGCGGTGTTCGGCATGGCCCTTCTGCAAACCGTGCAGGCAGATGCGGCGATAAAACGCCTGCTTAAACTATGCCAGCGCGATATTAACCGCAGCGTGAAAGGTGTGCTGAATATCGACGAAACCCACTGGACTAACCTGATGATCGATCGGGCTGCATTGATACTGCCGCGTTTGCAGCGCAGCGGACAGTCACCTGAACTAGCACTGAATCATCTGTTGCACGCTCTACGTCTAGGCTTGTGTGTCATGTACTTACGCCAATGTGATGCGCATGCGAACAAAGAAATAACAGAAATACTCACTCTCCTTACCCGCGCGACAGACATTGGCACCTTACTTCAACGTATTGCCATCCTGATTGAGAGCCGCTTGCCCGTTACAGATGAACTATCGCGACAGTATGTCGACCGACTGGTTGATCTGTACTGCGCATTACGTGATCAGAAAATGGAGCCAGACGATGATCAATGACTTCAATATTGGGGGCGTTTTTGTACCAGGTCTGCTGATAATTGCCCTCGTCGCGATGACCTGTACGCTGTTAATCGTGCCGCTTTTCTCGTTCAGCAAGGGCTACCGCCGCTTGCCGCTTCGCCCGATGATCGATTTTTCCATCTGTATTATTACTTTTTACCTGCTGTTGCAGGGACTGACCGAGCTGGGGTTATTTGCATGAAATCGTTACTTTCTCTACTGGGCCGCTACGCGCTGACGCTAAGCGCGGTGGCGGTGGCTACACTTTTGGCTTTTATTCTCTGGAAACATTATGCGCAAACGCCCTGGACCCGCGATGGCCGGGTTCGTGCGGAGGTGGTACAGATTGCGCCGGATGTCTCCGGACCGGTGCTGAATGTGGCCGTTCGCGATAATCAGTGGGTTAATCGTGGCGATGTGCTCTATTCCATCGACCCGCACTGGCTGAAGCTGGCAGTGGTCAGCGCACAGGCAGATGTTGAGGCGAAGCGTTATGAGATGCTGATGCGCCAGGATGCGGCCAGGCGACGCTCTCAGATCAAAGGGATGATTTCCAGTGAGGATTTACAGCAAACAGCCAGCGCAGCCAGTATCGCTGCAGCCAATTATCAGGGGGCACAGGCTACACTGAACCTTGCAGAGCTTAATTTGTCTCATGCCACTGTCCGGTCCCCGGTTGCGGGCTATGTTACGCATTTGCGGCTCCGCCCTGGCGACTATGCCATGGCGGGAGAAACTAACGTTGCCATCATCGATGCCCAAAGTTTTTGGGTGGTTGGCTATTTTGAAGAGACTAAGTTGCACCATATTCGCGTGGGAAATACTGCACACATTTCGCTGATGGGGTTTGAGCCGGTAATCACAGGTCATGTGGAGAGTATCGGACGTGGAATAGGTGACAGCAATGACGAGACGGGGAAGCTTGGCCTACCTAATGTCGAGCCGACATTTAGCTGGGTGCGGCTCGCGCAGCGTATCCCGGTTCGGATTCATATAGACACGTTGCCGGAGGGCATCGAATTGGTGGCGGGACTGTCCGCCAGTATATCCGTCACACCATAATGACAAGTATTGTCTTTGTTGAGTATTTCTGCAGAACCGGAGAATTATCATCTTTTGAATCTATAAGCCCGATGAGAATGTATTTTTCTGGTAGAGTAACGCTGAGATTACGGTTATGAAGAACAGAAAAGAATTTGTAATGGACTTAATTGTTTGGGTCAATAATAACATCGAAATGCCACTGAAAATTGATGATGTAGCTATCAAATCTGGATATTAAAAATGGCATTTGCAGAGATTGTTTTTTTCGGAAACGGGTCAGAGTCTTGGACGGTTTATCAGAGAGAGAAAATTAAGCCTTATTGCAGAAACACTTATCGCAACAAATGACTCAGTGATAAACATATGAGAGTTTACTCACTTAGTCGCGTGTCCACTAATGGTGGGTAAGATCATCTCCATGCATAGCGACAGCTTTCGCCTTCAGCCTTTTTGCTTTAGTCGCTCGACGTCGAGTCAATCAATCGGTCGCTCAAGTTTGAAAAGCTGCTCCGCGCTGATTTCGAAGTAGTCGGCTGGCCCACCGCCGCGCAGGATCGGTCGTGCCTGCGCAGTCTGGTACACGCCGTCCTTGATCAATTGCCGGTCAATATGGATTGCTACTGCTTCTCCCAACACCAGCCACGCTGGAAGTGCCGCGCCGCCCTGCGCCTCAAGCTGTACGATCTGGGTGACTACGCATTCAAACTGCACTGGGCTAGCTGCAACACGCGATGGCCGCACCTTGGCAGAGGGCAACGTCTCCAGCTTGGCTAACTCGAACTCATCGACATGTGCTGGTACCATCGCCGCAGAGGCGTTCATCGCCTCGACGAGTTCTCGCGTCGCCAGATTCCATACGAACTCGCCGGTGTCACGCGCGTTGGCAAGCGAGTCCTTCGCACCAAGTGAGCAAAAGCCGATGATCGGTGGCTTGTAGTTGAAAAGGTTGAAGAAGCTGTAGGGTGCAAGGTTGCGTACGCCGTCTTTAGATACTGTGCTGATCCAGCCAATCGGTCGCGGAGCTACGATGGCGTTGAGCGGGTCATGACGCAGGGAATGCCCTTGCGCCGGTTCGTAGAAATGCCAGTGGGTCATAGTGTTACCTCTTTAGGAGCGGGCACAAGGAATGCAGTCCGTGTTTCCGGTTCGGTACGCATCAGTAATTCCTCGGCCTTAGCGATGGTTACATTCATCCCGATACCTGTCCAGAGAATGGTGTCGGATTGGAGCCACATGAGCCCCACGCCTGATAAACGAACGAGACATCCGTTTCAAGGCAAATTTACGGCCCTGTCTTCAAGAACAGGGCCGATTCGTCTTTCTTACTTGTTTACTCAACGCATAGAAAGGTTGATGTCAGAGACCGGTTTTTCACCGCCGAATCTCATGCTCTTCAAGTGAATAGCATGCATTATAAGGGTGACATCGTCCTGGCTGACGCCAGCCTTTTCTACTGCGTATCGGGTGATCAACTCTGCGAGCCTACGTTTCTGCTCCACTGTCCTGCTTTTACAATTCGGCCAGTTAGAAAGTGTGTTACAGCTTAATTCTGCTAAAAATTCAGCTTTAAACCAACCCGGCAAGGGATGTCGGATTAAATCCATTTAATGATGAGTAATTACCACTTTCTACTTTAGTTACCCAATCAGGGTCGCTTAGCAGAGCACGCCCCACAGCGATGAGATCAAACTCTTCACGCTCCATGCGTTCAACGAGTCGCTCAAGGCTTGCAGGCGCAGCTCCCTTTCCAGCAAAAGCATTAGTAACATCGTTATCCAGTCCAACTGAACCGACACTAATTGTCACAGCTCCAGTCACCTTTTTCGCCCAACCCGCACAGTTCAGGCCGTTTTCACCATCAATCTCAGGAAATTCCGGTTCCCAGAACCGGCGCTGCGAGCAATGCAGAATATCGACGCCAGCCTCAACCAGCGGCAATAACCATTCTTCCATCATCGCCGGAGTCTCGGCAATTCGGACTCCGAAATCCTGCTGCTTCCATTGGCTGACTCGCATGATAATCGGAAAATCAGGGCCGACTGCATGACGAACAGCAGCGACAATCTCCCTGGCAAAGCGCGTACGCTCTTTTATTGTGGTACCGCCGTAACGATCGGTACGCAGGTTAGTACCCGCCCAGAAGAATTGGTCGATCAGAAATCCATGAGCTCCATGGATTTCGACCGTGTCAAAGCCTAAGCGTTTAGCATCAGATGCTGCCTTCACAAACGCCGAAATTGTATCCGCAATATCTTCTTCACTCATTGCAACGCCGCGAGGGTCTCCAGGCGCATCAAAACCTGACGGGCTTTCAACAGGGGCATCTGGTTCCCAGCCGTTGATATAACGTGCTGCACCTGTATGCCAGATCTGCGGTGCCATGCGGCCACCTGCATTGTGTACAGCATCAATCACGTTTTTCCAGCCAGTCAGTGCCGCTTCCCCATGGAAAAAGGGGATACCTGAATCGTTGCGGGACGCAGGGCGATCGACAACAGTGCCTTCCGAAAGGATCAGACCGACGCCTCCTTCTGCACGACGTCGGTAATAGGCCGCATTTGCTTCTCCCGGTATACCATCTGGTGCAAAAAGCCGTGTCATAGGTGCCATTACGATCCGGTTTTTAAGCTGAAGAGAACGGACAGAAAAGGGACTAAACAGAATGCTGGTTTTATTGTGAGACATACCAATCGACTCCATTGTGTTGGGAGTCATATTAGGTATATTTTGTAGACCTGATGTCAATTAGGCACCTTGAATAACCCAGGTATATCGAAGGAAACCCATTATGCTGACTTTACACCCACAGTGTTTCTCATCGGATTGCCCGAGTCGGGCACTCTTTGACCAAATTGCAGATAAATGGTCAATGATGGTTCTGGCTGTACTAGATGATGGACCACAGAGATATAATGCCATTAAACGGCGACTTGAGGGCATTACGCAAAAGGCTCTGACGCAGTGCCTGCGGAAACTCGAACGCAATGGTTTGGTCTCGCGACAGATTCTTTCCTTCTCGCCTGTGGCAGTACAATATGAAATCACCCCGCTGGGCCGGACCTTACAGCAACCATTTCGTGAACTACATCAATGGACGCTCGATAAATTGCCTGAAGTCGAAGCCGCCAGGCAGCAGTTTGATCAGGCTGCTGAAATGAAATGAGAAAAGGTGGGCACTGAGATGTATTATTTTAGTGCCACTCTGCCTGCTGACGTGCTGGCGATTTCTTGTTTTAACCCTTGGGAAGTGCGAGTCCTGATATTTGGTGATATCGATTCAGATTATCCCATCAAGATCTGGATGGATAATCTCGCTTTTGGGTCAGTTGACCCTGACCCTAAATCTGACCCTCACATTTTTCCGATGCAGAGGGAAAACTGAAAATGCATCGGGAAGATATTTCACGCTATGGTGCTAAATAAAAAGCAAAAAGCAGATGCCTTTCGACATCTGCTTTTCTGAATTTGGCTCCTCTGACTGGACTCGAACCAGTGACATACGGATTAACAGTCCGCCGTTCTACCGACTGAACTACAGAGGAATCTCTAATTGGTGTGGATGATAGCGGCAGCCTGAGTGCTTGTCAAAGCATGATAGCGCCGGGGATGACTGTTTGCTGAACTTATAATCAAATTATTGAAATTATTGCGGTAGTCGACGTTTTTTACACCAGCCGATGGTCGACATTGTTCAGGAATGCACTTTCAGATAGCAGCGTTTGCACTATTTTAGTGCGAGTGGGCTGAGCTATGGGCGGGTAGCGGCTCATGATGGGGGAATTAGTATTGTTACTGTTGCGGCTGCCATCATTGCTTTTACTTATTTTTAAGTGGGTTAAGCCACTGGAGCACTTTTTTTGATAATAGTGAAATGATCTGGCGCGCTTCTTGCTACTACTAAGCCGTAACTATTCAGGAGGTACACATGAATCTGAGACGGCTCAAATACTTTGTAAAAATCGTTGATATTGGCAGCCTGACCCAGGCCGCTGAAATGTTGCATATTGCGCAACCAGCGCTGAGCCAGCAAGTTGCCACGCTCGAAAGCGAAATGGAGAAGCAATTGCTGGTACGTAGTCGTCGTGGCGTAACGCCGACTGAAGCGGGCAAGATTCTGTATTCGCATGCACAAACTATTTTGAATCAGTGTGAACAAGCAAAGCACGCGGTGAACGGTGTACGACAAACAGTAAGTGTTTAATCGGATACGGTCAGCTATACCAGCAGGTGTAGCTGACCGTATTGAATCACTGGCTGTTTTACACTCTATTTTGGTGTCTGGGGCTTATGCCTGGGCCTGCATTCTATGTCGGCGAATAAGCTGATAGGCGATTGCCAGCACCACAAACCATATTGGTGTCACCATCAATGCCTGCCGTGTATCCGGCTGCAGCGTCAGCAATACCAGAACGAAAGCAAAGAAAACCAGACAAACCCAACTCATTACTATACCACATGGCATTTTGTATGAAGAGGCGAGGTGTAGC
This sequence comes from Dickeya oryzae, assembly GCF_020406815.2. Taxonomy (NCBI): domain Bacteria; kingdom Pseudomonadati; phylum Pseudomonadota; class Gammaproteobacteria; order Enterobacterales; family Pectobacteriaceae; genus Dickeya; species Dickeya oryzae. The sequence continues at coordinate 3,014,662 of NZ_CP162670.1, read as the reverse complement.
TGTGGGCGATGCCGACGGTACGCCAGATAAGAGCACAGGATAATGCTCCATACGAACATGAACAGAATAGCGGAGACGGTCGTCACCAGGGTAAACACCGTCATGACGTTGGGAATTAAATAGATCAGTACCACACCGGAAAGCAGGCACAGGCATGAAAAGAGCAGGCCTGCTGAAGGTACGGCGCGTTTAGATAGTTGGCCAAAGCGTGCCGGGGCGTCCCCTTGTCTGGCCAACCCGAACAGCATGCGACTGGTGGAGAAAACCCCGCTATTGGCGGAGGACGCTGCGGATGTCAGTACCACAAAGTTAATGACGCTGGCCGCCGCCGGTAACCCAACCAGGACAAACATTTCAACAAACGGACTGCGATCCGCCGCAATATGACTCCATGGCGTTACGGACATAATCATGATCAGCGCAAAGACGTAGAACATGATGATGCGTATGGGGATGGCGTTAATAGCGCGTGGCAATACCACATTAGGATTTTTGGTTTCCGCCGCGGTGGTGCCGACCAGCTCTATACCAACAAAGGCAAAGACCGCGATTTGAAAACCGGCGAAAAAGCCACTGAGCCCTTTAGGAAAAAACCCTCCGTCCTGCCACAGATTGCTCACGGATGCGACCGCACCAGAAGGTGAGGTGAAGTGCATGATAACCAGTCCGGCACCGATCACGATGAGTGCGACGATGGCGACTATCTTAATCATGGCGAACCAGAACTCCATTTCGCCAAACAGCTTAACGGTGGCAAGGTTTAACGTCAGGAGCAGCAACACACAAAGCAGTGAGCTAATCCATTGTGATAAATCCGGCAGCCAGAATTGTGCATAGGCACTGATGGCGACGACATCGGCAATACCGGTTACCACCCAGCAAAACCAATATGTCCAGCCGGTAAAAAATCCGGCCCACGGTCCGAGCAAATCGGCGGCGAAATCACTAAATGACTTGTAATTAAGGTCAGAGAGCAGCAGTTCCCCCATCGCACGCATAACAAAAAACAGCATGAAACCGATGATCATATAAACAAAGATGATCGATGGGCCTGCAAGACTGATCGTTTTTCCCGACCCCATGAATAGGCCGGTGCCAATAGCGCCACCGATGGCAATTAACTGGATATGGCGGTTGGTAAGATTGCGCCGCAGGTCGCTATGCCCGGTGTTATCCGGGGAGTGAGGCGTTTGTTCTGTCATTTGTTGTAGTTTCCGGATCCTGTCTGTCGTGATAAAGGGGAGAACGAATCACCCTCAAGTGATAAGAAATCAGAATGATTAATAATAACACGGTATTCATCTGATGATGAGTTGAGAACATCGCGCCTGCTTATCGGGTAAAGCTGCATCCGGTGAATGATAGGAAGCGATACCCACCTATTTGCATCGGGTTGCAACTGGGGGAAGTCAACCGGGAGGGGAAACAGGAAGGGAAAATAGTGATGGGTTACAAGGTGTTCGTTGAATAGGCTGTGGTGAAAAAAGTAGGATGAACTATTTGACAGATGGCGTTAAGAGGAGAATAATCCGTCCCCGTTGGGTCGTTAGCTCAGTTGGTAGAGCAGTTGACTCTTAATCAATTGGTCATAGGTTCGAGCCCTATACGACCCACCAACACTTCCTTTCATGAGCGTGATTAGCTGCTCATACGAATACGACGCGATGTTTAATTACCAAGATAATTTCTTTTTTCACTTTTTTTTCATTTAGAAAATTTCATTTTAAATAAAAATGGTCAAATACAGATCCGATGTCTACTCAATAAATTCCGTTTGTTGGTGAAATATAAGACATCTTGTCAGTATTTGTGTATTGTTATTTCTATCTCTGTTTTTTTATTAATCAGATAAGCATGATTTATACCCATCGAACAATTGTGGCTATAATCTTGTTCGATGGGATTTGATTAGCGACGGTAGACTGTTTTGATTTGCTTAATCGTTGTATTGAATATCTCAGCCTGGGTAGGGTCTTCCAGTTGAGCCGCGTATTTCTCCATGTTAACGATCACTTTCCCAGCGTCAGCCTGACCGATGGATTTCAGCATCAACGTCATCAGCACTTTCAGACAGCTCACTTCATGAGCCAGTGTTTCTGGTATAGAAGCTGTCGGGAAGTCGTTGTTATTCATAGAATCTCCTTTGGCAAACGGAAGTCGGCGCACGGCTCCTGAAGGGGTCTACACGCTATGCTTGCCGACGATATAACAAAAATTGGGCCTACTATACCATAGATGACAATCTGTCTGGCGAGGAAAATAATCCTGTCAGGCGGTGAAGTTGTATTGTTTTTATCTGTTTATGCCACATTTTGCCTATATTTTGTTAACGTGTTTTTTGGCTTTTAAATGCGTTCGATTAGAAACATTGCAACTTTTATATGGATATTTTGGGGCAGGTGTATTATTTGTAGTAAACAGTCGGTGCAGCAACGTGACAAGACAGTTACAATGATGGGAAAAAGTCGTCGTGTGACTGATTGCCTACAATCGTAAAACTTGATAATCTCTTGATTGTATTTATTTTTTGAAATTTTTAGGCGGTGATGCCGTCTGTTTCTCTAAAAAACCAGGTTTGAAATATGAATACTGTGATGGTGGAGAGTTCCTTGTCTGATACGCACTCGGTATCATTCAGGAGCTTAAACAATAATACCACATAGTAGAATAAAAAATACATTTTTAATTAAAAAGTGTATTCATTTTTTCTAAACCATGTAGTACCACCTGCAACAAACGCGTCTGTAAGTGTTACTCTTTTTGGAGAATTGTTCTTTGATTAGCGTTTTTCTTGTTGATGACCATGAACTGGTGCGAGCAGGGATACGGCGCATTCTTGACGATATCAAAGGCCTCAAGGTTGTTGGTGAGGCGCAGTGCGGTGAAGATGCGGTCAGATGGTGCCGTAATAATAGTGTGGATGTTGTGCTGATGGACATGAACATGCCAGGAATAGGCGGTCTTGAGGCAACGCGCAAAATTGTGCGATTTTCCCCTGAAATTAAAGTTATAATGCTAACGATTTACACAGAGAACCCCTTGCCAGCTAAGGTGATGCAGGCAGGCGCGGCGGGTTATCTCAGTAAAGGGGCAACCCCGGAAGAGGTGATTTGCGCCATTCGCTCTGTGCATGCCGGTAAGCGATATATTGCGTCGGACATTGCTCAGCAGATGGCATTAAGCCAGTTGGAGCCGCAGACGGAAACACCGCTGGAGTGCTTGTCTGAGCGTGAATTGCAGATCATGATAATGATCACGAAAGGGCAGAAGGTGACGGAGATCTCTGATCAACTCAATCTCAGCCCGAAGACGGTCAACAGTTATCGCTATCGAATGTTCAGTAAATTGAATATTAATGGCGATGTAGAGCTGACGCATCTGGCGATTCGTCATGGGCTCTTTAATGCGGAGACATTGATTAGTAGTGACTGACTGTTTTGATGCCCAGGCTTTTCTGAAGACCGTAACCAGTCAGCCTGGGGTTTACCGTATGTATGATGCCAGTGACACGGTTATCTATGTCGGTAAAGCTAAGGATCTGAAAAAACGTCTTTCCAGTTACTTTCGTGCTCATGTTGCCAGCCGCAAAACAGAGGCTTTGGTAAAAAGTATCCGTCAGATTGATGTGACGATCACGCATACTGAAACCGAAGCCCTGTTGCTTGAGCACAACTATATCAAGCGTTATCAGCCACGTTATAACGTGTTGCTGCGCGACGATAAATCCTACCCCATGATTTTCCTCAGCGGGGATACACATTCCCGGCTGTCTGTCCATCGAGGCGCTAAACATGCCAAAGGCGAGTACTTTGGCCCGTTTCCCAATGGGAATGCGGTTCGTGAAACACTGATGCTACTGCAAAAGTTATTTCCCATTCGGCAATGTGAAAATAGCGTGTACCGCAATCGCTCGCGTCCCTGCCTGCAATATCAGATTGGCCGCTGTCTGGGGCCATGCGTTAGCGGCCTGGTTAGCGAAGAGGAATACCAACAGCAGGTCGATTATGTTCGTCTGTTTCTGTCAGGTAAGGATCAGCAGGTATTAACCCGTCTGATTGAACGAATGGAAGCGGCCAGCCATGCACTGAAGTTTGAGGAAGCCGCCCGTATTCGTGATCAGATTCAGGCTGTACGCCGTGTCACCGAAAAACAATTTGTCTCTGGCGATGGAGATGACCTTGATGTCATCGGTGTGGCGTTCGATGCCGGTATGGCGTGTGTGCATGTGCTCTTTATTCGTCAGGGCAAAATATTGGGGAGTCGGAGTTATTTCCCGAAGGTTCCTGGAGGCACGGAACTGGCAGAAGTGGTACAGACCTTTGTTGGCCAGTTCTATTTGCAAGGGAGCGTTTCTCGTACCTTGCCGTCTGACATCCTGCTGGATTTTTCCCTACCCGAGCATCAGTTGCTGGCTGAGTCTCTGACCGAGCAAGCGGGCCGAAAAATTCAGATTCAAACCCGACCTCGCGGCGACCGGGCACGTTATCTCAAACTGGCTCGCACGAATGCGCACACTGCATTGACAACGAAGCTGTCACAGCAGTCGACAATTCAGCAACGTCTGACAGCGCTGGCCTCTGTGCTTGGGATCGAAAAAATCAACCGCATGGAGTGCTTCGATATCAGTCATACCATGGGCGAGCAGACAGTGGCCTCCTGTGTCGTATTCAATGCTGAGGGTCCACTACGTTCGGAGTATCGACGCTACAATATTACGGGTATTACACCAGGTGATGACTATGCGGCGATGAATCAGGTAATCCGGCGGCGATACGATAAATCAATTGATGAAAGCAAGATTCCTGATGTGATCGTCATTGATGGCGGTAAAGGGCAATTGGCGCAGGCCAGGGATGTTTTTGCGTCATTGCATGTGACCTGGGATACCTCTCGCCCTGTACTGCTTGGCGTTGCGAAAGGCAGTGATCGTAAAGCCGGTCTGGAAACACTGTTCTTTGAAGCGACGGGTGAGGGTATCGCTTTACCGTCTGATTCGCCAGCATTGCACGTGATTCAGCATATTCGTGATGATTCGCATAATCATGCTATCAGTGGCCACCGTAAACAGCGTGCTAAAGTCAAAAGTACCAGTTCGCTGGAAACGATTGAGGGGGTTGGGCCAAAGCGTCGTCAAATGTTGCTGAAATACATGGGCGGATTGCAGCCATTGATGAATGCCAGTGTGGAAGACATTGCCAATGTGCCGGGAATTTCGCACGCGTTGGCAGAAAAAATCTTTCATGCATTGAAACACTAGAGGCAATGTAGCAACATAACCCTATTATCTTTCGGGCCAGACAGTTACCCAGACGCTATGCGATTTAATATACCAACGTGGCTTACCCTGTTTCGTGTTGTGCTAATTCCATTCTTTGTGCTGGCGTTTTATCTGCCATTTAGCTGGGCGCCGATGGTATGCGCTGGCATCTTTGTTTTTGCCGCGGTAACCGACTGGTTTGATGGTTTCCTTGCCCGTCTATGGAAGCAGACCACGCGTTTCGGTGCCTTTCTGGATCCGGTGGCTGACAAAGTGATGGTGGCGGTGGCCCTGGTGCTGGTCTGCGAGCACTACCATTCCTGGTGGATTACGTTGCCTGCTGCGACGATGATTGCGCGAGAGATCATCATTTCCGCCTTGCGTGAGTGGATGGCAGAGCTGGGTAAGCGCAGCAGTGTGGCGGTTTCCTGGATTGGCAAAATTAAAACTACCGCGCAGATGGTCTCGTTGGTCGGTTTACTGTGGCGGCCGGAGCCTATGGTTGAGGCGGCGGGTGTCGTGGCTCTGTATGTGGCGGCTGTATTAACGTTCTGGTCAATGTTCCAGTATTTGAGCGCAGCCTGGCGTGATTTGCTTGAACATTGATCGCCTCGCCTTAAAAAACAGCAAACGGTTCTGGTGAGGTGATAATTTTATTGACTCACTGCGTCAGGTAAGTAGAATGCACCGCATCGACAGCAACACAGTTTATTGAAATTACTTAATAAACAATATGTTCTGTAGAATGCGGGAATAGCTCAGTTGGTAGAGCACGACCTTGCCAAGGTCGGGGTCGCGAGTTCGAGTCTCGTTTCCCGCTCCAAGTTAGTTGAGTAGTAGTGTTGTAGTGTTAAAAATGGGGCGCGTTGGCAGAGTGGCCATGCAGCGGATTGCAAATCCGTCCACCTCGGTTCGACTCCGGGACGCGCCTCCAAATTCTGAGCCCAGATGGTGGAATCGGTAGACACAAGGGATTTAAAATCCCTCGGCGTTCGCGCTGTGCGGGTTCAAGTCCCGCTCTGGGCACCATGCGATAACGTCTTGTAATATAAGAAAATAATTAAAAGAACATGACCGCCACGAGGCGGTTTTTTTGTGCCTGTAATTTGGCAAGTGGCGCCAAAATGGCGGCCCTCGTTTTTCAGATACAAAAAAGGTGGCCTTCAATCAGCCACCTGACAATGGAACTTTATTACTGCTCTTTCGGTGCCAGGGTCCATTGAACCGTGTGTAGCGTCGCGGAGTCATCTGCAGCATTACTTTTTGCCTGGCACTCGATGATTGAGTCCACCTGGTCGGCACAGGTTGCCAGTGCGGCTTCAGTCTCATCCAGTTGAGTGTTTAATTCACCGTTGGTTTGTGGGTTGGCGGGTGGAAACCGGCAGGGAGTCAGTCTGGGACAACCATTCACGGTAAGCACGGCCACCTGAGAGGGCGGGGCGCTGGCGCAACCGGATAATATCAGCAGGCAGCTCAGAATCAGCCCAGCGTTTAAGCGCTTCATTTTCATGTTGTAATCTCACTATCATTTTTTGTCTCTCGGAAAGAGCCACCTGGGTGTCTGCGGCCATATCGCGTAAACGTGCCTGCTCAATGTTGCTACGTTCAGCCTGCTCAGACAGAGCTGTTAACTGGCTGGATTTTTCATTCAGTGCTGTTTGTTGCAACGACAGTGTTTGTGCTTGCTGCTCTGTCAACTGCCGGTTGGTGTGCAGCCGCCAGGACTGCACACCGATTCCAGCGCTAAGTAGCATTATGATGGCAGCAATGATCATGCTGCTTTTCATGCCAGTTCTCCTCTCGCTTGCTGATAGGCGGTAAGGAGGCGCTCTATACTATGTTCGCGTTGACCATAGCCAGCCCCTGGTAATGAAGCCCAGATGTTGCTACACCGAGTGATGGCGCTGGCGATCTGTCCCTGCGCGATGTCGTCGAGAGCACGCTGTTCCCTGATTAACTGAATAGCCAGCGTATCTTGTGAATCGGGCCCGAAATCCGGCAGCTTTAACAGCACCTTGTATGTCGGCCAGTAGCGGTAGAGCTGTTGATAGCGCCCAGCTGCAGTAGAACGTTGCCCTTGCTTGTTGAAGATTTTTCCCGGACGGCCGTTAGCAAACGGGTGATCATGGTAGTCGGTGAAGATCTCCGGTTTACCATCAATACCGGTAACAATGACATCGTAGCCGCGATTACGAGTAAGTGGGTGTGTTGCGGTCCCTTCGGAAAATGCCAACATATCCAGAAATGCGGTCAGATTGGGTGCGTTAGTGGGCATCGTCATTTTCCTCCGGTTTGGTCTGTTCGCTCAGTTGTTGAACACGGCGTTGAATAAGCAATTCAATCGCCTGGTAACCGGCGATGCCAAGTGCTGCGCCAATGCCGTTAATGGCAACCGGTGACAGGTCGGGGAATTGAACCAGTGCGATACCCGCCATCATCGAGACGAATCCTCCCAGCATCACACGCCCTACAAACAGTCGGAGTGTGATGGGTTTGCTGCTTGCCAGTACTTTGCCGACGGCAATCAGCGTGCCGATAATAAATAGGGAGACGATGCTTTTATCAGTTTCATTCATGTGTAAGTCCAGTCGTTGGTGTTGGAAGTGGAGCAATAAAGCAACAGAGATAACGGCGTGTTTTTACGTGTTGTCTCGTGGTATACGCCCGCTATTAAACCAACTGGTACAAGGTGATGGCAGCGATGGGTGATGGTTCAGTTATCAGCAAACAGGATGTTGCCGACTGCGCTATTTCTCATTTTTGAATTCATATACTAATAACGATATTTTTATTTAGGTGAGCGAGGAATGGCTAAAAATGTATTATCTCTGTTATTTTATGATGTAATGTCATTTTCTAGAGGGATAAATTTCTTTGGTGGCTGAGTGTCACCAAGGGTTTCTTTATCTTCATATCGCCTAAAAAGAGTATACTCACTTCACCCCAATATGCAGGATGCTATGTATTCAACACAGCCTTTGTTCATGGATCGTCGAAGGAATATCATTTTCTTTTAACATAATATTTACCGAGACAGGTTGCTTAACTTTGACGGGGCTGATTCATTCAGTCATCAATACCGCTATTGATGTCAGATAGATAGCGCTATAACGATTTATTTTCCTGATAGCATAGTTTGGTTTAGGCATCTTGGGGCTAATGGATAAATGATTTTTACAACATAAATGGGGCAAGAGATGAAGTATTTAAACTGTTTCATCAGTACCGGGTTAGCAGCATTCTTTTTGGTAAATAGTACATCTGTTCTGGCCGCAGATTGTAGTTCTGATCTCACCAGTGGAATTAGTACTAAACGTATTTATTACGTTGCACCTAATGGTAATGGTAGCAATGATGGCAATAGCTTTAATTCTCCAATGAGTTTTTCTGCTGCGATGGCAGTGGTTAACCCAGGTGAGCTGATTCTTCTCAAGCCTGGGACGTATACCATTCCCTATAGCCAGGGGAAAGGGAATACCATTACGTTTAATAAATCAGGAAAAGAAGGATCACCAATTTATGTGGCGGCGGCTAATTGTGGTCGCGCCGTATTTGATTTTTCATTTCCAGACAGTCAATGGATACAGGCATCATACGGATTCTATGTGACGGGGGATTATTGGTATTTCAAAGGTGTTGAGGTAACACGGGCTGGTTATCAGGGCGCCTATGTCATCGGTAGTCATAATACGTTTGAAAACACCGCGTTCCATCATAATCGTAATACCGGTCTTGAGATCAATAATGGTGGTTCATACAACACCGTTATTAACTCAGACGCTTACCGCAATTATGATCCTAAAAAGAATGGTAGCATGGCCGATGGTTTTGGTCCGAAGCAGAAGCAAGGTCCAGGTAACCGCTTTATTGGTTGTCGGGCTTGGGAAAACTCAGATGATGGGTTTGACTTATTTGATAGCCCACAAAAGGTCGTGATTGAGAATAGCTGGGCTTTCCGTAATGGTATCAACTATTGGAGTGACAGCGCATTCGCTGGTAATGGTAATGGATTTAAACTGGGTGGTAATCGAGCGGTTGGTAATCACCAAATTACCCGCTCTGTTGCGTTTGGCAATGTAAGTAAAGGCTTTGATCAGAACAATAATGCTGGTGGTGTGACGGTAATAAATAATACGTCGTATAAAAATGGTATTAACTATGGCTTTGGCAACAGTGTGCAGTCAGGGCAGAAGCACTATTTTCGTAACAACATTTCAGTGGCTGGTTCGGTAACGGTAAGCAATGCGGATGCAAAATCCAACTCGTGGGATACTGGGCCAGCAGCCACCGAGTCTGATTTCGTCAGCCTGGATACCTCGCTGGCTACAGTAGCGCGTGATACCGATGGAACATTACCGGAAACATCATTGTTTCGTCTGTCGGCTAATTCAAAGTTGATCAATGCCGGTACGAAGGAGAGCAATATTAGTTATTCAGGAAGTGCACCTGATCTTGGTGCGTTTGAACGTAATTAATCAAACGACATGTGCATCAGGGCTGCAATGCGCAGCCCTATTTTTATATTTAAATCAATGCATTGTAACCAGTCTAGTTACAACTGCCCACCAACGCCCAGGATGCATCGCTGCCTGGAACGGATGTCGTATACCAGTTCGCGGTGTAGAGGCTGCCTTTATAAACAATCGACTGACCCGCTTCGTTATGATCAGCTTGGCCACCAGCCCAGTCTTTACTGACCCAGTTGGGATAAATATTAGCATTGGCACAATTAGTCGTAACCGATGAATCAGGTGTGTTAGCGCTGTTGCTGTCAATGTCTGTTGAGATATCGTCGTCAGCCATCGCTCTGGCTGCATTACTAGTTTTATAGGGCCAGCTTTGAATGATTGATTTTACTTTCTTACCTGATTCAGTCAGATTTTTAGAGTCAGGATAATAGGTGGAAGCCCCTTCATTTTTATCATTCAATGCCCAGTTCGCGTTGCTGATATTGTTATCACGCATAAACGTGACCCAGGCATCTGTCTCTGAGTAATTTACTCCGCCATTTCCATCTGCGTTAACGCTACCCCACTCGGTAACAAAAAGCGCAATACCGTTATTTATCGCTTGTCGTGCCTTATTTCGCAATGACTCACCATGCGTTCCTGCATAGAAATGCAGTGTATAAGCAATATTATTGGCATTGATGGGATCTCGTGATGCTTCATCAACGTTTTGCGACCAACTAGGGGTGCCAACAATAATGAGGTTATCAGGGTCAATCGCACGGATCGCAGAAACGACGGCTTCCGCATACGGTTTTATGGTATAGCTCCATGATACCTGGAGTGGTTCGTTATAGATTTCATAAATCACGTTTGGCTTATTGCCATATTTCCTGGCCATCTCCTGGAAGAAGCTGATAGCTTCACTACGATTATTTTCTGCTGAATGCGAGTGCCAGTCGATGATGACATACATGTCGTTGGCAATCGCTGCATTCACGACCTTTTCAACCCTGGCTTTGTTGTTGGTCGGGTCCTGAAGATAACCACCGTACTCCTGCACTCCCATTGCTGCGCGGACAATGCTGGATTTCCAGTCTTTCTTAAGTGAGGCAACCGTCTCTGCCGTATAGAATTTCTCCGCATTCCATCCGGTATTACTCCAGAATAAGCTATTACCGGAAAAACTTCTGACTTTTCCTCCTGCATAGATTTTACTTCCACTGACAGACAATGGTTCAACACTTGCCCATGTATTAGTAGACATGAAAATAAGGCTGAGACCTACACAGCCACAGGAAAAGAACATTCTTTGACGAAATCTGTGTTCTTTTTTATTGATGGCAGCGTTGTTTTTCGAATCAGATAGAGGCATGAATGAATCTCCATTTCAGATGGTTATATTTTAGGTTGAGTAATAAATAGAATGCGCAACATTGGCATGCTATCAATTGAAGGTCTTTATCCATATCGAGTGTCGAATATGATGAAAGACACTGTAATGTTATAGTCTGTTTATCCAGCAGTTCCAGTTTTCTTAGCTATGTGGGTATTTTAATCCATCCTTCTTTCTGCGATAGAATCTAAAGACATTGATGTCATGAAGGATTACCAAGGTCTATTTATCGGCGGTCAGTCATGTCAGGGAATAAAAATCCCTATGGTTCAGATAATGCGATAAATTAAAATAACACGAGGTTTTTTCTGGCAAAACCAGAACTATTGGTGATAATTTCCTGTGGAAATTAGCGTGATAATATTACTCTTCGATGATTGGGTTCGCGCTTTTTTGTTAATTAAGCATCGGTGGGGTAGGGAAGAAAAATGCAGCAGTGATAATAAACCTCACTGCTGCAATAGAATCACGACGGGTTATACGCCCAGTTTTTTGTGGTACTCTGCGCGAGTTTTTTTCAGCTCATCAGTAGCCGCTTTCGCTTCCTGAAGTTTTCCTGCATCAACCAGTGCAATGGCGGCATCAATCTGTTTGAGCAGTTTGTCCAGCCCTTCATTGAAGACCTTGCTGTTTGGGCTATTGTTGAATTCCGGGTCTGCTTTAGCCTTGGTTGCATGTGCTTTCATATTCAGCAGATCGGCTTTCAGTGTGGCGGCATCCGTGGCACTTGAGGCCCCTTTATAGCTCTTTGCCATCGCACCCATTTCATCTTTGACTGCAGCCTGACTGGCGAACGGCAGCGTGACTGCAGATGCCGCGATTGCCAGACTGATAGCCATAATAGTTTTTTTCATTGCTCACTCCTGTTAGTTAGCCTGATGGCGGGGTTTATACCCTTTATTAGTTTTCGGCAGTATTGACGACCACCTATGTATGGTCAAATGGATTTTACATCGCAGCGTCAGGATAATGATGAAAGATAAAAGTTAGTGGATGACATCCCGGCTAATGTATTGCATACCATGAAGATTTTTTCGTCGCTGGTGTCAGTGGGACATCACCGCCAGTAATTTTTTTACTGATTGTTCCTGTTTGGGGTAGTGTAGCGCCATAGCCATTTTCCACTAACCATACGGTGATAAAACAGAACGCCACGGACAATCCAGTCAAAAAACATACCCATCCAGACGCCGACCACGCCAAAACCCAACATGATGCCCAGAATATAACCTGCGATCACCCGACACCCCCACATACCAGCCAGTGCTACCCACATGGTATAGCTGGCATCTTTGGCTCCCTTTAACCCGGCTGGCAGTACCCAGGATGCCGCCCATACTGGCATGAATAGCGCGTTCAGCCAGAGCAGGTGTTTAACAACCTGAATCACCTCAGGTTCATTGGTATACATTGCAGCCAACAATCCGGCGGTGGGGACTGACAGTAGCGCTAACGCACACAGGCCAATATTCGAAAGCCAAAAGATATATTTCAGCTGCCGCTCCGGTTGCATGCGTTGCCCTTTGCCCAGTCTGGAACCGACAACAATGGTCGATGTTGAGCCCAGGGCATTACCCGGCAGATTGATCAGTGCAACAATCGAAAAAGCGATAAAATTGCCGGCGATCACCTCCGTTCCCATGCCTGCGACAAAACGCTGGGTGATCAATTTACCGACATTAAACATCACCGACTCAATGCTGGCCGGGATGCCAATGCTGAGTACTTCGTAGAGGATGACTGTGGTAAACGGAGCGAAATAACTCTGAAAGGGGATACGCAGTGCACCATTGAAACCTTTTGTCAGTGCGAACACGACACAAAACGCCCCCAGGTAACGGGAGAGTGTGATCCCTAATCCCGCCCCGATAAATCCTAGCCCTTGCCATGAAGAAACACCGTAGATCAACACGCCGCTAAACAGAATATTTAGGATATTCATCCAGATATTGATAACCATCGGTAAGCGGGTATTGCCAGCGCCCCGTAACGCCCCACACCCTACCAGCGTGATCGCTAGTGCAGGGTAACCCCAGACGGTAAGGCGCAGGAATGTCAGTGCCAATGATTTGACCGCGGGTTCGGCACTACCGGCAATCAGATCGATGATGGACTGTCCCGCGATTTCAACCAGCACTACCAGCAGCAAGGAAACTAGCACCAGTAATGAGATTGATTGGCGTGCGGCTTGTCGTGCCTGTTTACGGTTACGCTGGCCGAGACTAAATGCGACGACAACCGCCGTCCCAAGCGCGACAGCGGTGAAAAAGGCAATGATCAGCATGTTGAAGCTATCCGCCAGTCCCACGGCGGCCATGGCTTCTTTACCAAGCCAGCTCACCAGAAAGGTACTGAAGATCCCCATCAGTACCACACATAATCCTTCGATGAAAATGGGGACGGCCAACGGCGTGATTTCGCGCCAGAGCAGGACTCGGTTGGAGTGACGTTTTTTGTACCAGGCGGTATTTTTTAGTGTGTTTAACAGCTGTTTGGCTGCGTTTAAGATCATATAGCCTATCTTTTTGTCTTACTGGTGGACACGTGGTGAATGCCTCAAGTCTCTTCATCCAGTGGATTGTGACCGAATTACATGTCCGGATAACAATTCACTGATGCGATTATAAAAGCATGCTGCACAAGGTGGGGATGCTAATATCAGAAAAATAATAATTTAGATGAAACGGTGTTTTAAGCAGATATGGCGATATATTCAACTGTCTGTAGCAATAACCCCGTGGCGATGTACCAAAACACATAGTAGTAAATAAAAGTGGGAATGTGTCTTATTCGTTTACTTCGACCGTAGTATTTATGATGAGCAATGGTGTGGTTGGCTGGTACAACAACCGGGATGTGGAATAACAGAAGGAAAAAAGATGTTCAGTCACATTATTCTTGGCGCCCGAGATATCGACATGATGATTCGGTTTTATTCGGTGATCCTGACCGAATTAGGCTTCGTTCCGGTTCAGGAGGAACCAGGCGGTCCAACTGGGCAAGGGTGGCATATCCCTGGGCGACGTTGGCCCCAGTTTTATGTCCAGATTCCGGTCAATGGCTTGCCCGCGACCTGGGGAAATGGGACGCAAGTAAGCTTTGCAGTCAGTTCGCCACAGGCTGTGCGCCACGTGTGGGAAACGGCATTATCGTTGGGTGCTTATGACGAGGGGGCACCGGGTCTTCGCCCACACTATGCGGCTGATTATTATGGGGCTTATTGTCGTGATCCTGAGGGGAACAAGTTGTGTTTTGTTTATACGCCTGAGTTTGATAATACTATCGGCGGATTGGTATGAACGGTTGTACAGGCCGTAGCCTCAAGGTGAATGACGGATAAGGTGGACGTGTGAACGTAAATGATGTGGTAACCGTAAAAACGGATGGTGAAGCCCGCAGAAAAGGAAAGATTATGGCAGTAGAGCCCTTCCAGGAGGGGACGATGTATCTCATCGCCCTGGAAGACTATCCCGAAGGCATTTGGTTTTTCAATGAACGGGATAATCCGGAAGGGATCTTTGTTGAACCACATCAATGAGCCGATAAATAGACAGGCCGATACGGTTATCTGTATCGGCCAAAGGAACTTAGAAAGTTTCCCAATTATCTCGGCTGGATTTTGCACCGGAAGAGGCACCTAACGCCGCCGTCGCTGTAGTCGATGTTGCCAGTAAAGGCTTCGATGTAAATGTCGCTCGGGTGGGGGCTGTGCTATTAATAGCGTTGGCAAGTTTGAACGCTGATACGGCACGGGTCAGTATCATGGCCTGCTCTTCGAGTGAGGCTGCGGCAGCAGAGGCTTGTTGCACCAACGCCGCATTCTGCTGTGTCACGCTATCCATCTCTGAAATTGCCTGGCCGACTTGGGTGATGCCGCGACTTTGCTCATCTGATGCAGAAGCGATTTCATTCATAATGTCAGTCACATTGGTGACGGCTTGAACAATTTCGTGCATAGTCTGGCCTGCTTTATCCACCAGTTCCGAACCGCTGTGCACCAGTGAAACGGATTCAGAGATCAATCCTTCAATTTCCTTGGCCGCCTGGGCACTGCGCTGAGCCAGACTACGCACTTCACCGGCCACTACCGCAAACCCTCGACCTTGTTCACCCGCACGCGCCGCTTCTACCGCGGCGTTCAGCGCCAGAATATTCGTTTGGAAAGCAATACTGTTGATCACATTCGTGATTTCAGAAATTTTCCGTGAACTGCCGGAAATACTGTTCATGGTATTAACGACATTTTCGACAATCTCACCCCCTTGCTTCGCCTTGCCAGAAGCATTAGAAGCCAGTTGGCTGGCATGGTGCGCGTTATCGGAGTTCTGTTTGACGGTGGCGGTCAACTGTTCCATGCTGGCGGCAGTTTGCTCGATTGCTGCTGCCTGCTGCTCAGTACGTGAAGACAAATCGGTATTGCCGGCGGTTATCTCAGTGGTTCCCTGATAAATGGAATCTGCGCTGTCACGGACGGTGGAAACGGTATGCACCAGCGATACCTGCATTTGCTGGATATTGTAACCCAGTATGCCGATTTCGTTCTTACCATAGACTTCGTCCGGTTGGGTCAGGTCACCTTGAGCAATACGTTGAATACGTTGCACCAGGCGATTCATCGGCTTAATCAGCGTACCACGCAAGAAGAAGAAGGTTAGCATGGTCATGACAATCGCGATGGCGAAGCTGACAGCCATCAGGGTGTAACCCAATTTGGCCTCGTACTGTGCATTACTATTGAGTGCTTTGGCACGTTCAGTACGAAAGGCAATGGCTTTCAGTAATGGCTTGTTATAGGCATCATCGAGAAGGCGAACCTCTTCTGATTCGTGTGTCAGGATTTCTTCGAAATAGCCGTCTTTAGCTGCCTTAAGCATCGGCATGATGCCTTTCTCAAGGTAGTCGTTATAGGCTTTATTCAGTTCGGGGTCGAGAGCCAAATCTGTATCGGTTTTGACACTTCGGTTTTGATAAGCTTTGAATGCCTCCTTCGAGGCGGCAATGCGCTGTTCTGCCTGTTTCAGGTTGTTGTTGAATACATCAGTGTCCCCAACGCGCACCGCAGCGCCAGCCTGAATAATCAACAGACGGGCGGTTCTGAGATGGTTAGAGCTGTTTGACAGCCCAAGACGGACGTCAATTTCCTGAGTGACATAATCCAGACTTTGATTAGCACGCACCAGAAAATAACTGGACGTACCGATAGCCAGGGCAAACAACAGCATAATGCCGCCCAGAATGATGACAAATAACGGCACCAGTCCAAGATTACCCAGTATGCCGGTTTTACCCTGTTGTTCAGACTTTGACATCATTTTCATATCCATTCGCTCATTTTCAGGAAAAATATATGTACATCAACCGTACTACTTGCAGGTGTAGTTTGGGTGCTTTTGTTTCTGGAAACAGCTGTGTGGCGATCCGTTTTCAAAATACCAACATAATCTAACATCGTCATATAATGTGGAACATTCATGAATTTCAATGCGATGTCGATCACGAATCTGCTGGCAGAAGGATATCAGGTTCTGTCTCTTTTTTATTCAGCCAATCGGTAGCTATTCAACATAACGGATACCTAAAAATAGGGAAATAGCCCTCCTGGAAACACAGGTGTGTATGGTCTACCAGTTTAGCAGGAACCTGTCTAAGCGCTCTGATGTAAAACCTGGTGGATTTAGCCCAATATCTCTTCTGGTGCCGTCGCCGGGAAAGCAAATAAAGGTAGGTAAATAGGGGGTGAGCAAAATTGCACTTTTTTCGCGGTGTGCTGATAGCAGACAGTGATTTCTGGCAGTCCATAGCCTCACCATGTTGTCGGTCCTTCATCTGGGGAAGCCCTAAGCCATCTCGCGTTTTTAACACAACGGTAATTAATGTGCCTGTATCGGTAGCGGATTACCCGCAGACGTGACGGCATTAGCGCTTTCTTCTATTAAGTTCAGCAATCGCTTTTAGTAATGTGCGTCTGTCCTTTGCAGCAGACCCGACAGACTTGGCGTAACTTCAGGATACGTGTGGGGAATTCCTCCATGACATTGCCGCTTTGCGTGATGATAACGAGGGTGTTTTCTCGTTCAGGTGCTGAGATGTCGGGAATAGATGTACATGTGTATGGTCAGTCTCCATGGTGCACTGGTGACACAGATGCACCGGAACAGATAGGAAACTTATAAAATAATAACCCAGGTTATAAAATTAGAAATGTTAATGTAAATCAAGATGGTCGCAGAAGTAGGACAAAAATTGTTAGTCATCGGATTTGTTTTTTATATAATAATATCAATTGTTTATGATGTTTTGTCAAAAGAGTGTGTTGCCATGGGGAGTTTTTTTCTTCTGTTATGCGTATATTGTGTTCAGGAAAATTTCACAGCGGAGCAAAAATCAGTGAAATATTATGTTTTGCCTCTTTCATTTTTGTGATCACGGTCACATAATTATCAAAATGCCAATAGGCTTGCGTTGTGTGAATCAGGCCGAAGGCGGTACAGTGGCGTAGCATTAGGATTAATCCTACGTTCTATGTTGGACGCAATACAGGGAAAGGATGAGCCTGACGTTATGAAGAGATGGGATCTCAAACTTATAAACATTGATGCTGTATTTTTCGTCATATTAGAAGATTATAAAGTATTAGAATTGTCTGGCACCGATAGTTTTCATGCCACCTATGGAGAGTGATTGTTTAGCGGGTGAGCAGTCTATCACCTAACTTATGTTTGAAACATAGTCTGTCGGGATGGGAATATGGGTACCTCTGAATTGCTAAAGCACATTTATGACATCAATTTGTCTTATTTGTTACTGGCTCAGCGATTAATAAACGACGAAAAAGCATCAGCGATGTTCCGGTTGGGTATCAATGAAGAAATGGCTGATGCATTGATGCAGTTGACCTTACCGCAAATGGTCAAGCTAGCTGAAACCAATCAACTGATATGCCACTTCCGTTTCAGTGATCACAATACGATTAAGTTATTAACACAAGAATCCCGGGTCGATGATCTGCAACAGATTCATACCGGTATTTTGTTGTCGAGTCATTTATTACAAGAGCTATCTTCAAAAGAAGAGAGCTTGCCTAAGAAAAGGGCATAATGATGGCTGAGAAAAGTATTGTTCAGGAAGCTAAGGACATACAACTGGCGATGGAGCTCATTTCACTGGGCGCACGCCTCCAGATGCTAGAAAGCGAGACCCAATTAAGCCGTGGCCGCTTGATTAAGCTCTATAAAGAATTGAGAGGTAGCCCTCCGCCTAAAGGGATGCTGCCGTTTTCTACCGACTGGTTCATGACATGGGAGCAGAACATCCACTCTTCCATGTTTTATAACGCCTACCTGTTTTTGCTCAAAAATAGTCAATGCAGTGGTGTTGAAGCGGTTATCAAGGCTTATCGCCTTTACCTCGAACAATGTGCCCCCCAAAGTGATGTGCCGTTGCTGGCGTTGACCCGCGCCTGGACACTGGTACGCTTTGTCGATAGCGGCATGTTGCAGTTGTCCTCATGCAATTGCTGCAAGGGTATGTTTATCACCCATGCGCACCAGCCCAAAAACAGTTTTGTCTGCAGTCTATGCCAGCCACCTTCCAGAGCAGTAAAAAGACGTAAACTTTCGCCGAGTGTTGCCGATATCATACCTCAACTGCTGGACGAACAGGTTAAGCATGCAGTCTGAGCCTGATGGCGATTTTGTGGTTCTGTCATCGCGCGTTCATTGCTCGATGGCAGTATCCCTTCCAAATAAGTCGTTGGTAAGACTGCATTTATAACTCTCTCAGCTACCCTTTTACTATCTATAAGGAATTCTTGTGCTGGTTATATTGGGTTATCTTGTCACTATAGGCTCCATACTTGGCGGTTATCTTATCGTTGGTGGCGAGCTGGGGGCGTTGTATCAGCCTTCAGAACTGCTGATTATCGGTGGCGCGGCAGTAGGGGCCTTTATTGTCGGTAACAATGCCAAAGCTATCAAAGCGACGATGAAGGCTTTGCCGGTGCTATTTCAGGGCTCCAAATATACCAAAGCCGTGTATATGGACCTGATGGCAGTCTTATTCCGGTTAATGGCTAAGTCTCGCCAGCAGGGGATGCTTTCTCTGGAATTTGACATCGATAACCCGAAAGAGAGTGAGATATTTTCCAATTATCCCCGAATTCTTGCTGACAACTACATTGTCGAATTCGTCACGGATTATCTGCGCCTGATGGTGAGCGGCAACATGAATGCGTTTGAAATTGAAACGCTGATGGATGAAGAGATCGAAACCGTCGAGCATGAAGTTGAAGTACCGGCCACCAGTTTGAACCTGATGGGGGATGGTTTGCCTGCATTTGGTATCGTCGCTGCAGTTATGGGGGTAGTGCACTCTTTGGCATTTGTTGATCGTCCTGCGGCAGAACTGGGTATGATGATTGCCCATGCTATGGTGGGGACGTTCCTGGGTATTTTGTTGGCTTACGGCTTCGTGTCGCCTTTGGCATCACTGTTGCGTCAGAAGAACTCAGAGAAGCTCAAGGTGCTACAATGTATCAAGGTGACTCTGTTATCCAGCCTGAATGGCTATGCGCCACAGATTGCCGTTGAGTTTGGACGTAAAACGCTTTATTCAACCGTGCGTCCTTCATTTACTGAAATGGAAGAGCATATTCGTAATGTGAAGGCTCCGGCACAGCAGGCATCGGAAAATGACGCATGAAACATCAGCATCCCATTATCCGCAAAAAACGTAAATCGGGACATGCCGCCCACCATGGCGGTTCATGGAAGATTGCTTATGCTGACTTCATGACCGCTATGATGGCGCTTTTTTTGGTCATGTGGTTGATTGCCATTTCTTCGCCTTCCCAGTTGGCTCAGATTGCTGAGTATTTTCGTACACCATTAAAAATTGCCATTACATCTGGTCCGAAGATCAGTGATGCGTCCAATCCTATCCCCGGTGGCGGTTCTGATCCGACACAGCAGGAAGGGGATGTGAAGCGACAGATTGATACGATGGATGGGCGTCTTGAAGAAATTAAGCTGAATAAATTGCGCGAACGGCTCGATCAGTTGATTGAAGCGGATCCGCGTCTCAGAGCATTAAGGCCGCACCTGTTGATCGAAATGGTTGATGAAGGTTTGCGCATCCAGATTATCGATAGTAACAATCGTCCCATGTTTAAGACGGGTAGTGCGCAGGTTGAGCCTTACATGAGCGATATTTTGCGAGCCATCGCGCCGATTTTGAATGATATTCCCAATAAGATCAGTTTATCGGGCCATACTGATGATGCGCAGTATGCGATGGGAGAGCGTGGCTATAGTAACTGGGAGCTTTCAGCTGATCGTGCCAACGCTTCCCGGCGTGAGTTAATTGCGGGCGGACTTGCCGATGGCAAAGTGTTGCGCGTTGTTGGTATGGCTGACACGATGAATTTGAAGCAGGCGAAAGGCGGCAGTGATGCCATCAACCGGCGTATCAGTCTGGTTGTCCTGAATAAGCAGGCTCAGGAGAATATCGAACGTGAAAATGCTGAAAGCAGTGCAGTAAACATTGATAAAATAGAAAATTTACAAAACATGGGGATGGATAAAGCCAAGCCAGTTACCGCGCCTGCCGATAACGGTAACAGTACGGCTGCACCACAACCCGAAACCAATGGGACGCCTGTATCTGGCTCAACTGTGGCTCCTGTTCAGGCACCCGCAACAGCGGTGCCTGCGTCGGGAGCGAATGGCTCATCGGCAACAAGCCGTCGGCAGCCTACGACAGCTTTGCCAGCAGCACCTGATAGCCAGGCGACACCTTCTTCAACAAGCCGCGATTCACAGCAGAGGTGACCCACGTGAGCATGGACATGAGTGCTTTTTATCAAACATTTTTTGATGAAGCAGATGAATTGTTGGCGGACATGGAGCAGCATCTATTGCAACTTGATCCGTTAGCGCCCGATACGGAACAGATGAATGCCATATTTCGTGCTGCTCACTCGATTAAAGGGGGCGCGGGAACGTTTGGTTTCACTGTATTACAGGAAACTACACATATACTAGAAAACCTGTTGGATGGTGCCAGACGCGGTGAAATGCGGCTGAGCACTGACATTATCAACCTGTTTTTGGAAACCAAAGATATCATGCAGGATCAGTTGGATGCTTACAAAACCGCGCAAGAGCCCAACGCCGAAAGCTTTGAGTATATCTGTCAGGCTCTGCGCCAGCTTGCTCTGGAGTCCAAAGAAAATGGTACTGCTGGAGCGGCCGCCCCTGTCAAAGCAGCAGAGGCCGAACAATCGGTTTCCGCATCCTCAGCTCCGGCGTCTGCCGGCAGCCACTCGGGATTGCGTATAGCCCTTACTAATCTGAAAGAGTCGGATATTCCTCAGTTAATTGAAGAGCTGGGTAATCTCGGAACAGTGAAGGACACCGTACAGACCAGTAACAGTGTTGAACTGACGCTCGATACATCAGCCAGCGAAGATGACATCAGCGCTGTATTGTGTTTTGTGCTGGAGCCAGATCAGATCAGCTTCAAGTCTGCTACTGGTGGGGCTCCAGCCCAAGCAGAGCCAGCGCCTGTCGCCGCAACGGAACCTGTCGAGCCTGCCCCTGCGGTTGCACCAGCTCAGCCTGCTGCACCGACTGCGGCTGCTGCTCCAGTGGCTAAGCCTGCTGGCGGTAATAATGAGGCCGCTAAAGGCAGACAGAAAACAGGTGATACCAGTATCCGTGTAGCGGTAGAAAAAGTTGACCAACTCATTAACCTGGTCGGCGAATTGGTTATCACTCAGTCTATGCTGGCACAGCGCTCCAGCGCTCTTGACCCTGTCGCACATGGCGATCTGCTCAATAGCATGGGGCAACTTGAGAGAAATGCTCGTGACCTGCAAGAATCGGTAATGTCCATCCGTATGATGCCGATGGAGTATGTATTCAGCCGTTTCCCACGTTTGGTTCGCGATCTGGCTGCTAAATTGGGTAAAGAAGTTGAACTGACCCTGCAAGGGAGTTCAACCGAACTGGATAAAAGCCTGATTGAACGCATCATTGACCCATTGACGCACCTCGTGCGTAACAGTCTCGATCACGGTATTGAATCACCTGAGAAGCGCATTGAATCGGGCAAACCTGCTGTAGGGAACCTGATACTGTCTGCGGAACATCAGGGCGGCAATATTTGCATTGAAGTGATTGACGACGGCGCTGGTCTGAATCGTGAACGTATTCTGGCTAAGGCATTGTCCCAAGGGATGGCTGTCAGTGAAAGCATGACGGATGAAGATGTCGGTATGCTGATCTTTGCTCCAGGTTTTTCTACCGCAGAGAAAGTGACCGATGTGTCAGGCCGCGGCGTTGGTATGGATGTGGTGAAACGGAATATTCAGGAAATGGGTGGGCATGTTGAAATCCATTTCGTGAAAGGTAAAGGAACGACGATTCGCATTCTGCTGCCGCTGACACTGGCCATACTTGATGGGATGTCCGTCAAGGTTAATGATGAAGTCTTTATACTTCCGCTTAACGCTGTGATGGAATCTCTGCAGCCTCAGTCTGAGGATTTGTATCCTCTGGCGGGGGGCGAGCGAGTGTTGCAGGTTCGTGGCGAATATCTGCCACTGGTTGAGCTGTATCAGGTATTCGATGTCGCCGGAGCAAAAACGGATGCCACTCAAGGTATCGTCGTTATTCTGCAGAGTGCTGGCCGTCGTTATGCCTTGCTGGTTGACCAGTTGATTGGTCAGCATCAGGTTGTTGTGAAAAACCTGGAAAGTAACTACCGCAAGGTGCCAGGCGTTTCAGCCGCAACTATTTTGGGTGATGGTAGCGTAGCGCTGATTGTGGATGTTTCTGCGTTGCAGGCGCTTTATCGGGAAAAGCGTGTGGTTGAAACCGCAGCTTAACAGCAAATTACAGCTATAGATTAAAGGTGAGAAACATGACTGGACTTGCAAATGTCACAAAATTAGCAGGCGAGACAGTAGGTCAGGAATTTTTGATTTTCACGCTGGGTGATGAAGAATACGGCGTGGATATTTTGAAGGTTCAAGAAATTCGCGGTTACGATCAAGTTACCCGTATTGCCAATACCCCTGAGTTTATTAAAGGTGTAACCAACCTGCGTGGCGTTATCGTACCGATTGTCGATTTGCGCATCAAATTCATGCAGCAGGAAGTCGACTATGATGACAATACTGTTGTTATCGTATTAAACCTGGGACAGCGGGTTGTGGGCATCGTGGTCGATGGCGTTTCTGATGTTCTGTCCCTGACAGCTGAACAAATTCGCCCGGCACCGGAGTTTGCTGTCACGCTGTCAACGGAATACCTCACCGGACTGGGTTCGTTGGGGGAACGTATGTTGATTCTGGTAGATATTGAAAGGCTACTCAGTAGCGAAGAAATGGCGCTGGTTGATAGCGTCATGAAGGTTTGATAAAAAAGCCATACTGGGCCACTTCGGTGGCCCATATCATTTATTACCCCCAATCTCTGGAAGTTAAAAGGCTGTAGAGATACCAAAGCATCAGGGATCGTTGCAATTAAGGTTTTAATATGCTGAATCGTATAAAAGTTGTTACTGGGCTAGTTATTATTCTTGGGTTATTTATTGCCCTACAAATCATTTCCGGCGGACTATTTTTCAATGCATTGAAGTCGGACAGAGATATCTTCACGACGACAAGAATTATTAACCAACAGAAATCAGAACTGGAGTCGACCTGGTCTTACTTATTGCAAACGCGTAACACGCTGAACCGTGCAGGAACGCGTTATGCGATGGACATATCTGGTGGGGTTTCCGGCGGGGTATCAGCAAAAGATCTGATTGAACTGGCGAAAAAGCAACTGGTTATCGCCAACACCCACTTTGCCAATTATGAAAAAATACCATATACGAATCAACAAGATCCTGCTATTGGTCAGGCGGTAAAAGATAATTATACCGCACTGAACAATGCATTAAGTGAGTTGATTGTTTTTATCTCTACCGGAAAACTGAAGGAGTTTTTTGATCAACCTACCCAAGGTTTTCAGGACCGGTTCGAGAAAGCTTATTATTCTTACAAAGACTCCTACGATAAAGTTTATGCCAATGCGGTAGAAGAGAATAATGCTTCTTATTCGACGGCATTGTGGTTGTTGGTTTCTGTCGCGATATTCGTTGTGGTTATGGCGTTGATCGTCTGGTTGGGTATCAACCGTTCTCTGGTTCAGCCACTGCACAACCTTATTGGGCATATTCGTCATATGGCGAAAGGTGATCTGACGACCCGGATTGATTTTCACGGCACAAATGAGATGGGCATTCTGGCTGATAGCCTGCGACATATGCAAACCGAGTTTTTTACGACGGTGAGTGCAGTTCGACAAAGTGCAGAGGCCATTTACACCGGTGCGTCGGAAATCAGTGCGGGTAACACTGACCTGTCGTCAAGAACGGAACAGCAGGCTGCCGCACTTGAAGAAACCGCTGCCAGCATGGAACAACTTACTTCTACCGTGAAGCAGAATGCTGAAAACGCACGTCAGGCGAGCCAACTGGCTTTGAGCGCGTCTGAGACTGCGCAAAAAGGTGGGAAAGTGGTCGATAATGTGGTGAAAACCATGCATAACATTGCGGGAAGCTCGCAGAAGATTGCTGATATCACCAGTGTGATCGACGGTATTGCGTTCCAGACTAATATTCTGGCGCTGAACGCTGCTGTTGAGGCCGCGAGAGCAGGGGAGCAGGGACGGGGCTTTGCCGTTGTTGCTGGTGAGGTTCGCAGTCTGGCCCAGCGCAGTGCGCAGGCGGCGAAAGAAATTAAGTCTCTGATTGAAGATTCGGTAAACCGGGTTGAAGAAGGCTCAGTACTGGTTGAAAGTGCCGGTGAAACAATGGGAGAGATAGTGGGTGCGGTGACCCGTGTGACTGACATCATGGGTGAAATTGCATCGGCTTCTGAAGAACAAAGCCGTGGTATCGATCAAGTCGGTCAGGCGGTGACAGAAATGGATCGGGTTACCCAGCAAAACTCTGCGTTGGTTGAGGAGTCTGCTTCTGCCGCTCACTCGCTCGAAGAGCAGGTTCGGGTACTGAATCAGGCGGTAGCGGTGTTCCGTTTATCAGGAAACAACGGTATGACAACCCAGCCTGCTGCGGTTGCTGCTTCAGCGCGCGTTGCCAGACCCGCCTTGCTGGCAACCTCAGTAACAACGGAGACAGAGAAAAAGGCCAGAACCAGTAAAACTACCGATAACTGGGAAACCTTTTAATCGTTTTTAGTGACTGCGTCGGGTGGGTCAGGATATGGCCCACCCGATTGATAGTTAAATAGTAATGGAAATTTATCCTGAGCAACGGTGTTGAGTATAAATTTTCGATTGGCTAATTTTTCATCTTTCAGCTCTATTTCTGATGAAAGTTGCATCACAGAACAGAAAAAATAGCTGATAACATCTATATTAGTGTTGCTTACTTAAGTTTTTTTTAAGGGATTTCGTGCACTAATAGTCCCGAGGCAGTACAGAGGAACTGACGGTTTTGAGACAAATGTTGCAGTTTTAATTTTTGTTGCCGTTATGACGCCTCTTTAGTTAAAGAAAGGTTTAATACAGCCGATTTATATAACTAATGCCAATTGTATAGGCGTATTTTAGCGAGCCTTAAAGGGCGACTCTCAGTCAGCAGCGTTGGCTGGTAACGATGGTGCTACTCGGGGTGTGTGGCGACGATGAAGATTGAATTGTTTTAGTGTGAACAATCTTCATGATGAACAATGTCAAAAGCATCAATTCAAACCATTGTGTGATTACCGCTATTAATTCGTCGGAAAAAGACGGATAAAAGCAAGTTTCCCGGTGGTATGTTGATAGATAGTGTTCATCGCGTGGCGAAGCTTGAGATAAGGCATTAGACCTGTAATAGTCATAATGGGAAGTCTGATTGAAAAACAATAAAATCATCTATCCATTTTCGGGCGGTCAGATATGAATAATACACCATCGCCAAATCGTTCAGGTTCTACATCTATTTTAAGTCAGATGGTTGAACGGTTGCCGCTGTCTGATGTTCACTTTCGGAGAATCAGTCAGCTCATCTATCAACGTGCTGGTATTGTGCTGGCCGACCATAAACGTGAAATGGTCTATAACCGCCTGGTTAGACGGTTGCGTTTGTTGGGAATCAATGATTTTGGTCAGTACCTCGCGCTGCTGGAGTCAGATCCTAACAGTGCTGAGTGGCAGGCATTCATCAATGCGTTAACAACGAATTTGACGGCATTTTTTCGCGAGGCTCACCATTTTCCTATCCTTGCTGAGCATGCCCGCAAACGGCAGCAGGGTGGGTACAGTATCTGGTGTACTGCAGCTTCTACCGGTGAAGAACCGTATTCTCTGGCTATGACGTTGGCGGAGGTTTATGGCGATCGTGCCAGCAACTGCCAGATAACAGCCAGTGATATTGATACACAAGTTTTAGAGAAAGCCTCTGCGGGTATTTATCGGCAGGAAGATCTCCGATCACTTTCTCCACAGCAGATGCAGCGCTTCTTTTTGCGTGGAACCGGGCCGCACAGTGGTCTGGTTCGGGTTCGTCCGGATCTGGCGAACATGATTCATTTTCAGCAAGTGAATCTATTGGCACCAGAATGGTCTGTACCTGCGCCTTTTGATGCGATCTTTTGTCGTAATGTGATGATTTATTTCGATAAAGAGACTCAGGAACGCATTTTGCGTCGTTTTGTTCCGCTACTTAAACCAGGCGGATTATTGTTTGCCGGACACTCAGAGAACTTCAGTCAGATCAGTCGGGAATTCTACCTGCGCGGGCAGACTGTTTATGGGCTGGCTAAGGAAAGATAATGAGCAAAATAAAAGTATTATGTGTTGATGATTCTGCCCTGATGCGGCAGATCATGACCGAAATTATTAATAGTCATCCCGATATGGAAGTGGTTGCTACTGCACCTGACCCATTGGTGGCACGCGATCTGATCAAGAAATTCAACCCGCAGGTGTTGACGCTTGATGTGGAAATGCCACGTATGGATGGCCTTGATTTTCTTGAGAAGTTAATGCGCCTTCGCCCAATGCCTGTGGTGATGGTGTCTTCGTTGACGGGGAAAGGTTCTGAAATTACTTTGCGGGCGCTTGAACTTGGGGCTATTGACTTTGTTACCAAGCCTCAATTGGGTATTCGCGAGGGGATGCTGGCATACAGTGAGCTGATTGCGGAAAAAATCCGTATGGCTGCCAAAGCACGCCTGCCGCAGCGTAGTACGGGTGTTGCACCTGCGGTATTGCTCCCCAGCATGCCGCTGCTGAGTAGTGAAAAGTTGATCGCAATTGGGGCGTCAACAGGCGGTACTGAAGCAATCCGACATGTTTTACAGCCGCTGCCGCCAACCAGCCCGGCATTACTGATTACTCAGCATATGCCGCCAGGATTTACCAAGTCTTTTGCTGAACGACTGAACAAGCTGTGTCAGATTACAGTAAAAGAAGCCGAAG
This sequence comes from Dickeya oryzae, assembly GCF_020406815.2. Classification (NCBI taxonomy): domain Bacteria; kingdom Pseudomonadati; phylum Pseudomonadota; class Gammaproteobacteria; order Enterobacterales; family Pectobacteriaceae; genus Dickeya; species Dickeya oryzae. Next base: position 2,987,080 of record NZ_CP162670.1, on the reverse strand, counting down.
ATGGTGAACGTGTCCTGCCAGGGCATGCTTATATCGCACCTGGCGCTCGTCATCTTGAGCTGGCGCGTAGTGGCGCGAACTATCAGGTAAAACTGCATGATGGTCCGCCGGTCAATCGTCATCGTCCTTCTGTTGACGTACTGTTCCACTCTGTTGCACAGTACGCCGGACGAAATGCAGTAGGAGTAATCCTAACCGGCATGGGGAATGATGGTGCCGCAGGAATGCTGGAGCTTCATAATGCGGGGGCGTATACGATCGCGCAGAATGAAGCCAGTTGTGTAGTATTCGGTATGCCTCGAGAGGCTATTGCACTCGGTGGTGTCGATGAGGTGGTGGATTTGCACCAGGTGAGTCAGCGGATGCTGGCACAAGTTTCTGCCGGACAGGCATTACGTATATAGCAGCTCCGGGGTGAGCAATAATATTAGGAGTAGGTATGGCTGATAAAGAACTCAGATTTTTAGTAGTGGATGATTTTTCGACAATGCGTCGTATTGTTCGAAATCTACTAAAAGAACTGGGCTTCAACAATGTGGAAGAAGCGGAGGATGGCGCTGATGCTCTGAACAAACTTCGTTCAGGCGGTTTCGATTTTGTCATTTCTGACTGGAACATGCCTAATATGGACGGACTGGAACTGTTACAGGCTATCCGTGCCGACGGCGCGCTTTCCAAGCTCCCAGTGTTGATGGTAACCGCTGAAGCAAAGAAAGAGAATATTATTGCTGCAGCACAGGCTGGTGCCAGCGGTTATGTTGTTAAACCGTTTACTGCCGCTACGCTTGAAGAAAAGCTGAGTAAGATTTTCGAAAAGCTTGGTATGTAAGGAGATGCCATGAATCCACATCCGATGCCCATTAACGATCATGCGTCTGCTACAGAGATTATTTCTCGTATCGGGCAATTGACACGCATGCTGCGTGACAGCCTGAAAGAGCTTGGTTTAGATCAGGCTATCACCGAAGCGGCCGAAGCAATTCCTGATGCGCGTGATCGCCTTGATTATGTTGTTCAGATGACTGCGCAGGCTGCAGAGCGTGCATTGAGTTGTGTTGAAGCCGCCCAGCCTCGTCAGAACCAACTGGAAGAAGAATCTAAAGCCTTGAAAACCCGTTGGGATCAGTGGTTTGAGAATCCGATTGAACTCTCTGAGGCACGTGAGTTGGTTACCGATACGCGTAGCTACCTTGAGTCAGTCCCGGATCATACTGCGTTTACCAATGCCCAGTTACTGGAAATCATGATGGCACAGGATTTCCAGGACTTAACCGGGCAAGTTATTAAACGTATGATGGATGTTGTTCAGGAAATTGAAAAACAACTGCTGATGGTATTGCTGGAAAATATTCCAGAGAAACCGTCTGATGCACGTCGTGCGAATGAAGGTCTGCTTAACGGGCCTCAGGTTGATAAAACCGCTGCAGGTATTGTTTCCAATCAGGATCAGGTCGATGACCTGTTGGATAGCCTGGGTTTTTGATTTCACCCCGACACCCATTTCATCCTTCGTATGAGTGGGCATCGTGGCGTAAGGTATGTGGATTTTTACGGTCGGGCTTGTCCCGATCGTAAATTCCTGCCCCTTTTCTTATGCAATAAAATAAATAGCCACTTATTTTCTCCTTTGTTCTACCCATAAGAATTTGCCAGATTTTGTCATGCTAGCGTTGTATAACTTTATGTCAGCGAGCGTTAACAGGAGCGGCTCTAGTGGCAGATGATAGCGATCTGGAGAAAACAGAAGCTCCCACCCCCCAACGAACAGAAAAAGCCCGAGAAGAAGGTCAGATCCCCCGATCGAAGGAACTGACGTCAGTATTCATGCTGATTGCCGGCCTCGCTATTTTATGGGGATATGGGTCCAGTATGGCTGGCAGACTGTCTGATATGATGGCTAAAGGGCTGATTTTTGACCACGGTTTCATTAATGACGAACGGTTGATAATCGCCCATGTCGGTACGTTGCTCGAGCAGGCGGTGATGGCGCTTGTGCCTATCCTGTTTGGATTAGTATTGGTCGCCTTGGGTGCCCCCATACTGCTGGGTGGTCTAATTTTCAGTACTAAGGCGATAAGTTTCGATTTTGGTAAGATGAACCCGTTATCTGGGTTGAAGCGCATGTTTTCGACCCAGGTGTTGGCTGAGTTATTTAAAGCAATCCTTAAAGCCGTCATTGTCGGTCTTATTACTTTTTGGTTTCTCCGGCACAACTGGAATAGTATGTTGCACCTTGTGTCGGAACCCATGGGGATGGCGATAAAAGATGCGCTGAATATCGCGTTCTTGTGTTGTTTTTGGGTGATCCTCGGGCTGTTCCCTATGGTTGGCTTTGACGTGGCGTGGCAGATATGGAGTCACATTAAGCGGCTACGCATGAGCAAGCAGGAGATTCGTGACGAATACAAAGAGCACGAAGGGGATCCGCATATTAAAAACCGTATCCGCCAGCAGCAGCGGGCGATGGCACAACGCCGAATGATGTCAGATGTGCCGAAGGCAGACGTTATCGTCACCAACCCGACTCACTATGCTGTTGCGCTGAAGTATGATGAAAAGAAAATGAGTGCACCCCGAGTGCTGGCCAAAGGTGCTGATCGGATAGCCCAACGCATCCGTGAACTTGGTACAGAGAACCGTATCCCGATACTTGAAGCGCCGCCGTTGGCTCGAGCCCTTTACCGTCATACTGAAATTGGGCAGCAGATCCCGACCGGATTATATGCCGCTGTTGCCGAAGTGCTTTCGTGGGTCTATCAGCTCAAACGCTGGAAACGTGAAGGCGGATTGATTCCACGTAAACCTAAAAACTTACCTGTGCCGGATGCACTGGATTTTGCTAAAGAGAAAACAACCGATGGCTAACCTGGCCTCTTTACTTCGTCTACCTGGCAATATGAAAGGTTCGCAATGGCAGATTCTGGCAGGACCTGTTCTGATATTGCTCATCCTGTCGATGATGGTTCTGCCGCTGCCACCGTTTATTTTGGACCTGCTGTTTACGTTCAACATTGCACTGTCCATTATGGTGTTGCTGGTTGCAATGTTTACCCAGCGTACGCTCGATTTTGCGGCCTTTCCGACTATCTTGTTGTTTTCCACGCTATTGCGTTTGTCACTCAACGTTGCGTCCACTCGTATCATTCTAATGGAAGGGCATACCGGCGCGGGTGCGGCAGGGAGAGTGGTTGAAGCCTTTGGTCACTTCCTGGTCGGGGGTAATTTTGCCATCGGTATCGTGGTGTTTATTATCCTGGTCTTGATCAACTTCATGGTAATCACCAAGGGTGCTGGGCGTATCGCGGAAGTTGGCGCACGCTTTACTCTGGATGGAATGCCCGGTAAACAAATGGCGATTGATGCTGATTTGAACGCCGGGTTGATTGGTGAGGATGAAGCAAAAAAACGTCGCTCTGAAGTCACCCAGGAAGCGGATTTCTATGGCTCCATGGACGGTGCGAGTAAGTTCGTACGTGGTGATGCTATCGCCGGGCTGATGATCATGGCCATCAACATCATCGGTGGCTTACTGGTAGGCGTCGTTCAGCACGATATGGTGCTGGGGCAGGCTGTTCAAAACTACACGCTTCTGACCATCGGTGATGGTCTGGTTGCACAAATTCCGGCGCTGGTGATTTCAACCGCTGCCGGTGTGATTGTGACCCGGGTTAGTACCGATCAGGATGTCGGTCAACAGATGGTGACCCAACTGTTCAATAACCCACGTGTCATGATCTTAAGTGCGGGGGTGTTGGGACTGATTGGTCTGGTTCCTGGTATGCCTAACTTTGTCTTCCTGCTGTTTACCGCAACGCTGTTGGGGTTAGCCTGGTGGATAAAGAAAGGAGGGGAGAATAAAGCCGCATTTGCAGCGACGGAGGCGGCGGCTGCCACTCCTACAACACCACCGGTGATAGAAGCCAGTTGGTCTGACGTTCAACTGGAAGACCCTCTTGGTATGGAAGTGGGATATCGTCTGATACCTATGGTGGATTTCCAGCAAAACGGTGAGTTACTTGGACGTATTCGCAGTATCCGTAAGAAGTTTGCCCAGGAAATGGGGTTCCTCCCACCGGTGGTGCATATTCGGGATAACCTGGACTTGCAGCCGGCCAGCTATCGCATCCTGATGAAAGGTGTTGAGATTGGTAGCGGTGAAGCACATCCGGGGCGTTGGATGGCGATTAACCCCGGTAATGCGGTGGGTGCGCTACCGGGAGATTTAACGAAAGATCCCGCTTTTGGTTTGCCTGCGGTCTGGATAGAAAGTGCATTGAAGGAGCAGGCACAAACGCAAGGATTTACCGTAGTTGAAGCCAGTACAGTAGTGGCGACTCACCTGAATCATTTGCTTAGCTTGCATGCCAGTGAGTTGTTTGGCCGCCAGGAAGCGCAACAACTGATGGACCGCGTATCTCAGGAAATGCCAAAGCTAACCGAGGATTTTATCCCAGGCGTGGTGACGTTAACCACGTTACACAAAGTATTGCAGAATTTGTTAAGCGAGCAGGTATCGATTCGCGATATGCGCACGGTCATCGAAACGCTGGCTGAACATGCGGCAGTGCAAACGGATCCTAATGAGCTGACGACGGCTGTACGTATTGCACTTGGACGGGCCATCACTCAGCAATGGTTCCCAGGTGATACGGAACTTCAGGTCATCGGTCTTGATGGCGCGCTGGAGCGTTTGCTACTGCAAGCGCTTCAGGGAGGAGGCGGTCTGGAACCTGGATTGAGTGACAGGTTACTGGATCAGGCTCGGCAGGCATTGCAACGGCAGGAAGCATTGGGTGCGCCGCCAGTGTTGTTGGTCAACCATGCACTGCGTGGGCTATTGTCGCGATTCCTGCGCCGCAGTCTGCCGCAAATTGCCGTACTGTCGAACCTTGAGATTAGCGATAGTCGTCAAATCAGAATGACATCAATGATTGGTGGCGAACTTTCCTGATGAAAAAAATCATGATGGCCGTGTTTTGGGGGATGACTGCAGCAATATCATCGCCCGTTGTCTATGCTCAGCAAGGCGGCTGGAATGCCAGTCTGACAGGGCCATCATTTCAATACAAAGGGATGTTAGCATCTTCCCCTGCTTTTCTTCCTCCCTCTGGATTGGGTGTTACCCCCACCCAATCCGTCACCGTGGTTTACTGGCGATATCAATTGAAATCGCCCGCACCGATAGATTTGGCTGTTAAGCTCTGTGCGGCTAATCGATGCATTAATCTGGATGGTGCCAGCGGGCAAACCTACGGACTGCAAGGTATACCGGCAAATAGTGAATTTAGAATGCTATTTTATGTGCCCGGTTCCGGGCGTATGGCAACGTCGGTTGATGTAGCATCTAACGAGATATCAGTAAACTACAAGTAACCCATTAGTGATGAACGGCAGCAGCTCATCTGTGGATTCAGCTGTGTAGTGAGTAAGCAGAAAAGACCTAATGAGGTCAGATGCTAATCCGACGACCAGAAATTGAATTACTCCGTGACTGACCATCAGGCCCATACAGAGACTGCGCATGACGTGGTTTTAGTACCGCCAATGCTTTTTCATTATGATCAAGGTGGTAACCAAGCAACAACCCATTGTGCTGGTTTTTATCACGCAGTGCTTCACTTAACGCGGTAATCTGTTGCCAGACGTGAGCCACAGCAGGATGGGAGCTGTAGGGGGCTTTTACTCGCAATGCAGACTCGCCCTGAAGACGAATCTTATCCAAATGCTGGATAGTGGCTAACAATGAACTTTTTCTATCGGTGATCACTTGCAGAGCGGGGCCATCAACATGACCAGCACAGAGCAACGACTGCTCGTCAGACAACACGGCTTCGAGTTCACGCATGTTGAGCAGAAGTTGCTCTAGCAGCTTTACAAGTTTTTCCATTGAATTACTCGCCTGAAATCAAGTCCTGCGCATTTTTGATTAATGCGTCAGCAATTTTACCGACGTTCATTTTTAATGAACCGTCACGAATAGCCTGTTTCAGCGTTTCAACACGCTGTACGTCGATATCCTGGGCAGATGGCTGCATCAGTTTAGACTGAGCGTCACTCAACTTAACCTGAGTACCCGTCACAGAACTTTGCTGCCCGGCTTCTTCTTTACGCTTTAATTTTGCCACATCGCCAGTATCCCGAGGCTGAACCTGGCTTACCGGTTTGACTGACTGGGTCCGATCAATGCTCATGGTAGTGTGCTCATGTCATAAAAGGTATAAATGATGATAATCAGTGAGATAGATTTAACTGCCCACTCAGGTTGCTAACTTGACCAGCATTATCATCAGCGACTATGTTCATCATATCGGCAGTATTGAGCATTACTTTAGCAAATTATTGTGAGATCAGAATAATCCCATCCCCGTTCGCGATACCAGAAACAACCTGTCCTGACGCTGTACGGGCTCTTGCCTGCTGTCCTGATGCCGCATTGTTCATTGCCTTCCCTTCGCTGCGCACACTAAAGCCATCTCCCTGCGCAAGAATCTGGACGTTTTGCCCGGCACGGATCACCCAGGGCTTCCTGATCATGACCTGGGTGATGGCCTGACCGGGGGCAATATCTCGCAACGCGACGGCCCCTTGAACGTCTTCTTGTGTAAACAAGGCATGAGGCGGCAGTTGGTCTATCCTGCCGCGGACCATCCGGATATCTCCTGATGCCAGCTCGGTACCCCGGCTAATTGGGGCTGCTGCCGCCACATAATTCCCGGTAACCTGTACTTCAACCTGAACAAAACGCCTGTCCTGATTGCAGCGCACTGACACGGAAAGGTTACCCCACATCCTTGCGTTTCCTGGCAATGAAATCTGTGGGTTGTCACAGACGAGCCATTGCGCTTCGGGCGTTTTCACGACAACGTTCACCGTATTGGATGAGCCTTTAAAATTATCCGAAAAGAAACGGGATAACTGTGATGCAAGATCGGCAGCATTCACCAGTATCGGGGCAAACAGCAAACCCAAAATCGATAACTGTATGTATTTTCTGATATCCAGCATCCGTTTTATGCTCTCTCAAACCCAGTTAATTTCACGCTACCAGTGTAACGGCACTTGCTTACAGTTAAGGCAATAAATAGCGCTTCATTTTATGTCTATTCTTGCGATGATTTTTGCAGGATGAGAATTATCCTACGCAGACTAAAGTTTAAATTGCGGAGGGAGCATGCTCGATAAATTGGATGCGGCGCTACGGTTTCAGCAAGAAGCGTTGAATCTCCGTGCCCAGCGTCAGGAGATTCTGGCGGCTAACATTGCTAACGCCGATACCCCTGGTTATCAGGCGCGTGACATTGATTTCGCCAGCGAACTGAACAAGGTCATGGAGCAAGGGCGTACCAGCCCTCAATCCGTCTCGCTGAGCCTGACGTCTACACGCCACATTCCTGCGCAGGCTGTAGAACCACCTTCGCTCGATCTGCTCTACCGCGTGCCGACTCAACCTGCGCTTGATGGCAACACTGTTGATATGGATCGCGAGCGTACCAATTTCGCGGACAACAGTCTCAAGTATCAAAGTAGCCTGACTCTCATCAGCGGGCAGATTAAAGGGATGATGTCGGTACTGCAGTCCGGGTCATCATAACAGTTTGGTGACAGATATAAGGTTGATGTCTCATGTCGTTACTTAATATTTTCGATATTTCCGGCTCGGCGCTTTCTGCCCAGTCTCAGCGCCTTAACGTTAGCGCCAGTAACCTGGCTAACGCCGACAGCGTTACAGGCCCTGATGGTCAGCCTTATCGCGCCAAGCAGGTGGTTTTTGAGGTCGATGCGGCTCCGGGGCAGGCGACCGGTGGTGTGAAAGTCGCTAAGGTGGTTGAAGATCCTTCTCCGGAAAAACTGGTCTATCAGCCGGGTAATCCGCTGGCCGATGCCAAAGGCTATGTCCGCATGCCGAATGTGGATCCTGTCAATGAGATGGTGAACACCATTTCAGCATCCCGAAGCTATCAGGCGAACGTGGAAGTATTGAATACCACAAAATCGATGATGCTAAAGACTCTCACTATTGGTCAGTAATCTGGAGAAATCATGGCTACTACCTCTTCTGTCAGTAGTGCTCAAAGTACGACATCGACGACGTCGACATCGTCTATTAGCGGAAGCAGTGCTGCTGACCTACAGAACAGCTTTTTGACTCTGCTGGTTGCTCAGTTGAAGAATCAGGATCCCACAAATCCGATGGATAACAACCAACTGGTTTCACAGCTGGCACAGTTAAACACGGTGAGTGGTATCGAAAAACTGAACACCACCCTCGGTTCTATCTCTACGCAAATCAATAGCAATCAATCTATCCAGGCCGCCTCATTAATTGGTCATGGTGTTTTGGTGCCCGGTACCAGCGTATTGGTGGGTAAAGAAACCACCACACCGTTTGGTGTTGAACTGGAAAGTGCAGCGGATAGCGTTAGCGTCAACGTCACTGACAGCTCAGGGAAAGTGATTCGCACCATTGATCTGGGAGCGTTGAGCGCCGGGGTTCATGCATATTCCTGGGATGGCAAGGCTACTGATGGTACAACGGCACCGGATGGTTCTTATACTATCTCGGTGTCTGCGACCTCAAACGGTACTCAACAGGTTGTTCAGGCTCTGAATTATGCCTATGTGAATGGTGTTGTGACCAATAGCAGCGGTGCATTGCTGGATTTGGGTCTAAGTGGTCAGTCCACGTTGGATAATGTACGCCAGATTTTGTAGCAGTTACGGATATAACGCGCGTCACTTTTTAGTGAATAACAGTTCATCAATATTCAGGAGAGCATCATGAGCTTTTCTCAGGCGGTCAGTGGCTTAAACGCTGCCTCTAGTAATCTGGACGTCATTGGTAACAACATTGCCAACTCCGCTACTGTTGGCTTTAAAGCCAGCAATATCTCTTTTGCCGATATGTACGCGGGCTCCAACGTAGGCTTGGGTACCAAAGTCGCGTCCGTACTGCAGGATTTCGGCAACGGTTCCATCAACAATACGTCTCGTGCGCTTGACGTAGCCATCAACGGTAACGGTTTTTATCGTTTGCTTGATACTAACGGTAGCGTGGTTTATAGCCGTAACGGCCAGTTCACGTTGGACAGCAGCCGTAATATCGTCAACTCACAGGGCCTGCAATTGACGGGGTATCCCGCCACCGGTACACCACCGACCATTCAACAGGGTGCAAGTCCGGTTGCGCTAAGTATTCCCGAAACGACAATGTCGGCTAAAGCGACGTCGACGGCTTCGATTATTGCCAACCTGAACTCTTCTGATAGCACCAATACCTGGAACGCAACCGACCCGACCAACACCTCAAACTACAAAGGTTCTATTACGACCTACGACAGTTTGGGTAACGCACACAACTTCGGGCTGTATTTCGTGAAAACCGCTGCTAACAGTTGGGACGTGTACGCACAGGACACCAGCATTAGCGGTGCCGGTTTCCAGGGGCCGACGACATTGTCTTTCAATAGTAGTGGTGCACTGACGACCACCACACCTGCAACCATCAGTATGGCGACACTGAACGGTTCTGCCGCCAGTACCTTTACGCTTGCCTTTACCGGTACGGTACAGCAGAACAGCGGTTCCAACAGTACTAAGACCCCAACACAGGATGGTTATGCGCCGGGCGAACTGACCGGTTACAGCATCAGCAACGATGGTACCGTTGTCGGTTCTTACTCCAACTCGAAAACTCAGGTACTCGGTCAGATTGCACTGGCTAGCTTTGCTAACCCGGAAGGGCTGTCTCCTCAGGGGGATAACGTTTGGGCGGCAACCAGCAATTCTGGTCAGGCGGTAGTCGGTCTGGCGGGTTCTGGTAACCTCGGGAAGCTGGTAGGCAAGGCAACAGAAAGTTCTAACGTTGATATGAGTAAAGAGCTGGTTAATATGATCGTTGCTCAGCGTAACTATCAGTCAAATGCTCAGACGATCAAAACGCAGGATCAGATACTCAACACGTTGGTTAACCTGCGTTAATTATCATAACGAGGATATTGCATGGATCACGCTATCTATACAGCGATGGGCGCGGCAAGTCAGACGCTGGAGCAGCAAGCTGTTACGTCGCATAACATGGCTAACGCCTCTACGCCGGGCTTCCGCGCGCAACTGGCTGCGATGCGTGCCGTGCCAATCCAGGGGGTTACGAATGAAACCCGCACACTGGTAGTGTCCTCGACACCTGGGGTGGATACCACCCCGGGTTCTATGGATTACACCGGGCGTTCTATGGATGTTGCACTTTCTCAGGACGGCTGGCTGGCAGTACGGGCCGCGGACGGCAGTGAGGCCTATACCCGTAATGGGAATATGGAGATTAACTCCAACGGGCAACTGACCGTTCAGGGTAAACTGGTCATGGGTGATGGCGGACCGATCGAGGTTCCACCGCAGACCCAACTGACTATCGGCCCCGACGGCACCATTAACGCCTTGAATCCCAGTGATGCCGCTAATACGGTCACTCAGATCGGGCGTTTGAAACTGGTCAAAGCGACAGCCAATGAAGTGGTTCGTGGTGATGACGGTTTCTTCCGTGTATCCCCTGCTGTGCAGCAGCAGCGTGGTGCAGTACTGCAGAATGACGCTACGGTCAGAGTCATGCCTGGGGTTCTGGAAGGTAGTAACGTCAATACGGTTGAGTCGATGGTGGAAATGATCTCCAACTCACGCCGTTTTGAGATGCAGATGAAAGTGATTAGCAGCGTTGACGATAATACGCAGCGTGCTAATCAGATACTTGCGATGAATTAAGTGCCCTTGCGCACAGGAGTGACTCGATGATCCGTTCTTTATGGATTGCCAAAACCGGTCTGAACGCCCAGCAAACCAATATGGATGTCATATCCAACAACCTGGCAAACGTCAGTACCAACGGTTTTAAACGTCAGCGTGCCGTATTTGAAGACCTGATGTATCAAACTGTACGCCAGCCGGGGGCGCAGTCTTCTGAACAGACCACTTTGCCCTCAGGTCTGCAACTGGGGACGGGTGTGCGTCCGGTGTCGACCGAGCGTATCCACACTCAAGGGGGGTTGACTGAAACCGGTAACGCTAAAGACCTGGCAATCAACGGCGCAGGTTTCTTTCAGGTATTGATGCCAGATGGCACAACTCAGTATACCCGTGATGGTTCTTTTCAACTGGACTCGAATGGTCAGTTGGTGACATCCAGCGGTTTTCAGGTTCAGCCTGCGATCACTATTCCAGCGAATGCGACCAATATTACGGTTGGTCGTGACGGTGTGGTGACCGTGACTCAGCAAGGGCAAACTGCACCCGTTCAGGTCGGACAGCTCAACCTGGCCATGTTTATCAACGAAGCTGGATTGCAGAATATGGGTGAAAACCTGTATGCAGAAACGGCCAGTTCCGGTGCCCCGACCCAGAGTACGCCTGGATTGAATGGCGCAGGTCTGATTATGCAAAAATATGTTGAAACATCGAACGTGAATGTGGCTGAAGAACTGGTCTCCATGATTCAGACTCAGCGTGCGTATGAAATCAACAGTAAGGCCATCTCGTCCACGGACCAGATGCTGCAAAAACTGACCCAGTTGTAATCTTTCCTGGGTAGCGTTTGTGTATAAGATAGGGTGGCTTTTTACTGATTTGCGTGTAGCGCGCAAATGGGTGAAGTAGCCACCTTGATTCAATATGTGGATAGGTTACTGAAAGTAAGGCGATATCCGTAGTGATGATGAATACGAAGTCGGTTGCCGCATTGCAGCCGTGTCGGCCCCGGTTGCTGGCATACGTGATGATGTTAACACTGTCCGGTTGCGCCTATGTACCTCATGATAAGGTTGTCACTGGACCAACGACAGCGCAACCTGCATCGCCGTTACAGGCTATCCCTAATGGGTCTATTTTCCAGACCGGTCAGGCGATGAATTACGGATATCAGCCGATGTTTGAGGATCGTCGACCGAGAAACGTCGGGGATACGCTGACTATCGTGTTGCAGGAAAACGTCAGTGCCAGCAAGAACTCGTCGGCGAATGCCAGCCGGGATGCATCCAGCTCCTTTGGTATGACCACGACACCACGTTTACTTGAAGGGCCTTTGGGCAACAACCGGGCGGCACTTGATGCTACCGGTAAAGATGCGTTTACCGGGAAGGGCGGAGCTAACGCGAATAATACCTTCACTGGCACAATCACCGTGACGGTCGATCAGGTGCTGACAAACGGCAATTTGCATGTCGTTGGTGAGAAACAAATCGCCGTTAATCAGGGAACCGAGTTTATTCGTTTCTCTGGGGTGGTAAACCCAAGGACTATCAGCGGCAGCAACACCGTGCCGTCGACGCAAGTGGCGGACGCGCGTATGGAATATGTGGGTAATGGCTACATTAACGAAACGCAGACCATGGGCTGGCTGCAGCGCTTCTTCCTTAATGTTTCGCCGTTCTAAATTGATGAGGCACATAATGCGGATCACTTCAGTTTTTACTCTTTTTCTTGCTTTGCTGGTGATGGTGGCTCCGCCAGCATCAGCTGAGCGTATCCGCGATTTGGTGACGATTCAGGGGGTGCGTGATAACGCACTCATCGGTTATGGTCTGGTGGTAGGGCTTGATGGTACAGGTGACCAGACTACTCAGACGCCGTTCACCACTCAAAGTTTGAATAACATGCTATCCCAATTGGGGATAACCGTACCTGCCGGCACCAATATGCAGTTGAAAAACGTAGCGGCAGTAATGGTAACGGCTAAATTGCCGCCGTTTGCTCGCGCAGGGCAGACTGTCGATGTGGTTGTTTCTTCTATGGGTAATGCCAAGAGCCTGAGAGGCGGTACATTGCTGATGACGCCGCTGAAGGGTGTAGACAATCAGGTCTATGCCATCGCACAAGGTAACCTTTTGATCGGTGGCGCGGGTGCGGCGGCTGGTGGTAGCAGTGTTCAGGTCAACCAGTTATCAGGTGGTCGTATTAGCGGTGGTGCGATTATTGAACGTGAGCTACCGAACACCTTTGGGACCGGCAATACGATCATGCTGCAGTTGAATCAAGACGATTTCACTATGGCGCAGAGTATTAGTGATGCGATTAACCGTTTCGGTCGTGGCGGTTCGGCGGCACCGCTGGATTCACGCACCGTAAGAGTTATCGTACCTGCTGGTAACAGTGCTCAGGTTCGCTTCCTGGCGGATATGCAGAATATCGAAGTCAATGTCGGTACGCTGGATGCCAAAGTCATCGTCAATTCCCGTACCGGCTCAGTGGTGATGAACCGCAATGTCCAACTGGAAAATTGTGCCGTTGCACAGGGCAATCTGTCGGTGACTATCAATCAACAGAATGTGGTGAGTCAGCCAAATACACCGCTGGCTGGTGGGCAGACGGTCGTTACGCCGCAAACGGAAATTTCTATGCGTCAGGAAGGTGGAGCATTACAGCGCGTGAACTCGAGTGCTAACCTCAACAGTGTAGTTAGAGCCTTGAACTCACTTGGTGCCACACCCATGGATTTGATGTCAATTCTTCAGGCAATGGAAAGTGCAGGTTGCCTGAGAGCGAAGCTGGAAATCATCTGATGAGTGACATGAAGACGTTTAACAACCCGGCTTATGAAACACAGTCGCTTAACGCGCTAAAGCGGGATGTATCGAGCCATCCCCAGAGCCGGGAAGGGATCCGTGCTGTGGCCAAGCAGTTGGAAGGCGTCTTCGTGCAAATGATGATGAAGAGCATGCGTGATACGCTACCGAAGGATGGTATGTTCAGTAGTGATCAGACGCGTATGATCACCTCAATGTATGACCAGCAGTTGGCTCAACAAATGTCGTCAGGCAAAGGGGTAGGACTGGCCGCTGTTATTGAAAAACAGATGATGGGGCAGGGTATAGTCGGAATTGAGCAACCTGCACCATCGACGCCATTTAAGCCTGATGGTCAACTGGCTCGCAATATGCCTTCATTTGCCGTGGAGCAGATGGTGCGTAAAGCGATGCCTAAGCTATCGGAAAAGTCATCACCATTGCCCATGAGCAGTGCTGATTTTATTTCGCGTTTGTCCACACCCGCCATGCTGGTTAGTCAGCAAAGTGGTATTCCACATCACCTCATTATGGCTCAGGCCGCTCTTGAATCGGGTTGGGGACAGCATGAAATCCCTACCACCGATGGGCGTCGTAGCCACAACATTTTCGGTATTAAGGCTGGTAGCAACTGGGATGGACCGGTCACGGAAATCACCACGACAGAGTACGAACAAGGTGTTGCCAAAAAAGTCACTGCTGCTTTCCGCGTGTATGGTTCTTATCTGGAAGCGTTGAATGATTATGCCAAACTGTTAACTCAGAATCCCCGTTATGCTGGCGTGTCTGCGGCGGCAACGGCGGAACAGGCCGCGGTAGCATTACAGCAGGCGGGGTATGCGACGGATCCAGCTTATGCGAAGAAGCTGGTCAGCATGATCCAGCAGATGAAAAATACAGGTGAAAAGGCAGTTCAGGCCTATACACATGATCTGAGCGGGATTTTCTAATTTTTCTCAAGTTTTCAGCCCGCTTGCCGATAGTTATACAAGTTAATTTATAACGGCGATATCTTTTTGTGCCCGGCAATAGGTTGTGCCCTGTCTGCGCATGAGTAAGAGTAAAAGGAACCCAGCATGTCCAATTTGATTAACACCGGAATGAGTGGTTTGAGTGCAGCACAAGCGGCACTGAGCACTGTCAGTAACAACATCAGTAATCAGGCTGTTGCAGGGTATAGCCGTCAAAACGCGCTGTTGGCACAGAATAATGGTACAACGACCTCTGCCGGTTACATTGGTAACGGGGTGACGGTTGTCAGCATTAACCGTGATTACAACGATTTTATCGCCAAGCAGTTGCGTGCGGCGCAGGCAACCAGTAGCGCGACGACTTCTTATTACGACCAGATTTCCAAAATTGACAACCTGCTATCGAGCAGTTCATCCAGCTTGTCAACTTCTATTCAGGATTTCTTTAAGAACCTGCAGAACCTGACCAGTAACTCCAGTGATTCGTCCGTTCGTCAGACTGTGTTGGGTAAAGCCAATGCGTTGGTCAACCAGTTCAAAATCACCGATCAGTATTTGCGTGATATGGACAGCAACATCAATGGCGAGCTCTCCGTCACAGTGACGCAGATTAACACTTATGCCCAGCAAATCGCCAATATCAACGATCAGATTGTGCGCTTGAAAGGCGCGAATAATGGCGCGGCGCCAAATGATTTGCTGGACCAACGTGACTCATTGGTTGATTCGTTGAACAAGCTGGTTGGTGTCGATGTCGCGGTTCAGGATGGCGATATGTACAACGTCTCGCTGAAAAACGGCCTGACACTGGTACAAGGTAAAAGCTTTAATACGCTTGTTGCGACGACATCCAGCACTGACCCTACCCGTACTACCGTTGCTTACAACGATGCTATTGCTGGTGTGAGTGAAGTGAAAGAGAGCACGATTACCGGTGGCTCTCTCGGCGGGCTACTTAATTTCCGTACCAGTACGCTCGATAGCGCCCGTAACCAATTAGGCCAGATGGCGTTGGCGTTTACTGATGCTTTCAACCAGCAACACAAAGCCGGTTTTGACTTGAACAACGCCCAGGGTGGGGACTTCTTTGGCGTCGGTTCGTCCGTCACATTGAAAAGCGCTAAAAATACGTCTGCTGCGGAGCTGAGTTCTTCCTATCTCAGTGATACGTACTCGATGCAGTACAACGGAACGTCCTGGAGTGTTACCCGGTCTGACGGTACCACTGCCAGCTCAACGTTGTCGGGTTCGGCGTTAACGTTTGATGGTTTCACTATCGATATTTCCGGTTCCGCCGCGTCGGGGGATACCTTCAGCTTCAAAGTATCACCGGGACAGTCTTCCATTTCGCAAACTGCGCCAGCGACAGCCTCGGCTGCGTCGCTGACACGCAATGATAACAACTACATCAAAGCGAGCGATTACACCGTTAAATTCGTAGGTCCAGCTGCCAGCGACTGGTCGATTACCCGTCTGTCAGATGGCGCTGATTTGTCTTCTTCTGCCACCTATGCCGCAGCCAGTGGGTCTACACCCGCCAGTCTGATTTTTGATGGTATGAAATTAGATATCACCGGTACACCAGCGGCTAAAGACGTGTTTACTGTGAAAGGTGTGCGCGATGTCGTCGTTGGTATGTCTGTTGTCATCTCAGATTCTTCCAAGATAGCAGCGGCGGGTTCTTCGCTAACCTCTACCGGTGGTGGGGTTAGTGATAACACGAATGCTAAAGCATTACTGAATTTGCAGACGGTTAAAGTCGTTGAAGGTAAATCGAGTATCAGTCAGGCATATGCCAGTCTGGTTGGGGACATTGGTAACAAGACGAGTACGGCTAAGGTGACTGATACATCTCAGAAGAACGTGGTGTCGCAGTTAACCACGGAGCAGCAGTCTGTGTCTGGTGTAAACCTGGATGAAGAGTACGGTGATCTTGTTCGTTACCAACAGTACTACATGGCCAATGCCAAGGTAATCCAGACGGCTTCGACGATCTTTGATTCCCTGTTGGCGATCCGTAGCTAAGTTTGTGACGATAAAATCAGTAAGGAAATAGATTATGCGACTGAGTACCAGTATTATTTTTCAGCAAGGCATGCAGGGCGTCACAGACGGGCTGTCAAATTTCAGCAAGACGGGTCAACAGTTAGCCAGTAATACCCGGGTGGTGAACCCTTCTGATGATCCGATTGCGGCCTCTAAAGCGGTAATGGTCAACCAGGCTCAGGCTCAAAACGATCAATATTCTTTGGCGCGTACATTTGCCGAAAATGGCATGAATAGTGAGCTTTCTGTACTGACTAACGTTGCGACTGCATTGACCAGCGCCAGTACCACACTGTTAAGTGCTGATGGTACAAAGAATGATAACGATCGTCAGCTCATCGCTACCTCTTTGCGTGGCTTGAAAGCTCAGTTGCTCAACCTGGGGAACAGCACCGACGGTAATGGTAATTTTATCTTCGGCGGTTACAAGACCGATGCTCAACCGTTTACTACCAATGCTGCCGGTACAGTGAGCTATGTTGGTGGTACTCAGGCTATTTCTCAGCAGGTGGATGCGGATCGCGTCATGACGGTCGGGCATATCGGGTCAGACGTATTTAATAACGCTAGCGGTACCGCGGATATCTTTGGTGCTCTGGACAGTGCGATTAGTGCGTTGGAAACACCGCTGGAAGGGGCAACGGATGCGGTAAAGGCTGCCAATACGGCGTCTATCAACGCGGCTAGCCAGAACCTCAAAAATGCGCTGACGAATGTTTCTTCTGCGCAAGCCACCTTGGGCGTTCAGTTGCAGGAAGTCGATACATTGAACAGTATTGGTACTGATCGCAGCAATGCCAATAAGCAAACATTGAGCGATTTGGTTGATATCGATATGGTCGCAACCATCTCCACATACATGATGCAACAGCAATCCTTGCAAGCATCATATAAAGCATTTAGCGATATGCAGGGCCTCTCGCTGTTCCAGCTAAACAAATAATATGGAATAGCGGTCCAGTATTTGGATACGCTTAAACCGGGCGTATTCTTTTTGGCATGTCATCCTTCATAAGATGACATGCTTTTTTTTATTGTGCGCAGTGCATGAAAAAGATTCGAGGCCCAATGATCGAGGGACTATCCGGCAAACTGGTTTAGCAAATCAGCCAGAAGATCATAGGTTTCGCCAAACAGTTTTTCGGCATAAGGGGAAATAAGGAAAAGCAGGAATCCTACGGTAATAATCCCGGTAAAAAGGGTGATAGGAAAACCGATAGCGAAGATGGTTAACTGTGGCGCCAGCCGACTCAATAACCCAAGCGCCATGTTAATGGTGAGCAGTAATGTAATGAGCGGGAGTGCAAGCATCAGCCCGTTAGAGAAGATCCTTCCACCAGCGCCAGCGAGAGTCATAAAGACATTACCGCTGACAGGTGCAGCCCCAATCGGAATGGTATGAAAACTGTCAACCAGCAATGAAATCAGCCATAAATGCCCATTCATCGTCAGAAAAAGCAATAATGCCAGTAGGTTCATGAACCGGGATACGACTGGCATGTTGGGCCCACCGCTGGGGTCAAAGAACGTGGCGAATGACAGCCCCATTTGCAGACCGATAATCTCTCCTGCTAGTCGGATTGCCGCAAACGCCAGTTGCATGGTGAAACCCAACATGACGCCGATCACGACTTGCTGAAACAGCATCCATACACCTGCTGCAGAAAAGACAGGGATCGAGGAATGTGGGATATTTGGCGCAATGACAATAGTGATGAGCACGCCTATACCGATTTTCACTCGGCGGGTAATAGCCCGTTCGCTAAAAATAGGGGCAGTGCTAATCAGTGCCAGAATCCTGACCAGTGGCCAGAAAAATTGATTGAACCAGCCGATCATATCGATGCTGCTGAGGGTAACCATATCTACCCGATCATGTTAGGGAACTGGCTGAACATTGTACGCATGTAGTCGAGAATGACACTAAGCATCCAAGGCCCGGCGACCACAAGGGTAAAAAACACCGTAAGAACCTTGGGGATGAATGACAAGGTCATTTCGTTGATTTGTGTAGCCGCCTGAAGCATGCTGACAATCAAACCGCTAACTAGCGCAGCGATAAGAGGAGGGCCTGCCAGCATCAGCGCTATTTTCATTGCTTCATAGCCTAAAGCCATGACGGATTCAGGAGTCATACAGGCATTCCTCTGATGTGGTGGACAGCAGCGTCCGCACTAACTAAGTATAAAAACTCTGGGCCAGCGACCCCAGCAGTAATTGCCATCCGTCAACCAACACAAAAAGCATCAGTTTGAATGGCAACGAAATCGTCGCTGGAGGAACCATCATCATACCCAGTGCCATTAATACGCTGGCGACAACCAGGTCAATCAGCAGAAAAGGAATGAAAATCGTAAAACCAATCTGAAAGGCGGTTTTCAGTTCGCTGGTAACATAAGCCGGTACTAATACTCGCATCGGTACAGCTTCCGGGCCTTGCAGCGAGGGAATCTGAGCCAAACGGGTAAACAACGCTAAATCTGCTTCCCGGGTTTGCCGCAGCATAAACTCACGCAGCGGTTTTGAACCTTTATCAATAGCGACTTCCATGCTGATTTTGTCTTCACTGAACGGGCGATAAGCCTCATCGTAAATACGGTTCAGTACGGGCGACATAACAAAAAAAGTCAGAAACAGACTGAGACCTAGCAGAACCTGGTTAGGGGGTGCCGTGGGGGTTCCTAATGCGTTACGCAGCAAGCTCAGCACGATGATGATACGCGTAAAGCAGGTCATCATCAGCAGTACGGCGGGAATAAAGCTCAGCGCAGTGATGAAGATCAGTGTCTGAACGGGTAAGGACCAGCTCTGCCCACCATTAGGTAGTGGGTGGCTGATAATGCTTGGCAACTGTGCAAGTGCGTAAGGCGCAATCAGCAACAACATGAAGGCCGCAGGGTAACGAAGCAGGCGGAACCAGGGAGAAAGTGAAATCGGACGCAGGGGGGTACTCATTCGGTTTTTTCCGGACGCTTGGTCGCTTTCTTAAGGAACTGAAGAAAATCGGCTGGCGCAATACTTTCTGCCGACGGTACATCGTTAATGGGATGAGCGGGCAGGGTGTGCAAGTGGGTTATTTGTTGGGCTGTAACCCCCAATACAAGCCAGGTGTCATCAACTTCAACGATCACAATACGCTCACGCTGTCCAACTGGATAAGTCGACACCATTTTCATGACGTTGCTTTTCTTAGTCTGCGGCGCAAATCCCAGTTTTCGCAGTGCCCAGGCGACCAGTAAAATCAGCAATAACACGCCGCACAGGGCGGTACCCACTTGTGACAAGAGCGCACCGCCAGAAATAACGGATTCAGCAGCCACTGGTGGCTGCTGAATGGTCGATGTAGTCTGTTGTGCGGTGGTGCCAGCCATTAACGGCCTAGCCTGCGCATACGTTCTGATGGTGTAATAATATCGGTGATACGCACACCATACTTGTCGGAAACGACAACCACTTCACCCTGAGCAATCAGATACCCGTTAATCATGATATCCAGTGGCTCACCAGCCAAACCGTCTAGTGCCACGACAGAGCCCTGTGACAAGCGCAGTAGCTCCTTGATCGTCATTTTGGTGCGCCCTAACTCCACGGTCAATTTAACCGGGATATCCAAAATCAGGTCGATATCCTGCATTGACCCTTGGGTATCCTGCACATCAAAGTTTTTGAAGATATTATCAGTACTACCCGACGCGCCTTTTTCTGCCGACTGCTGCTCATTAAATGCATCAGCCCACAGATCGTCCACGGAATCCGTTTCTTCGGACGGTTTCTTGATGTCACTCATTGAGCGGTTCCTCGTCATTCAGAGAATTTAAAATGGGGTTAATCAAGTGTTCAACACGCAAGGCATACTGACCATCTAACGTACCGTATTGGCATGTCAATACAGGCACGCCATCCACATGTGCTACCAGGCGTTCAGGTTTATCAATCGGCAAAATATCTCCGGGCTTGAGTTTTAATACCTTTGACAGTCGAACCGGAATATCAACAAAGTTAGCAACCAGCTCTAACTCTGAGTGCTGTACCTGTTTTGCCAGTGTTTCACGCCAGTGCTGGTCTTCCTGCTGCGAGTTTTCCAGCGGCGGGTTGGCGAGCAATTCGCGTAAAGGTTCAATCATGGAGAATGGAATACAGATGCTGAATTCACCGGTCAGCGTACCAATTTCCAGATGGAAAGGGGTAGTTACCACGATATCGTTTGGCGATGTGGTGATATTGGTGAATTTTACCTGCATTTCCGAACGCACATACTCCACATCCAGCTTGTAAATCGCGTTCCAGGCGTCACTGTAGGATTCGAGAGCCAGTTTCAGCATACGACGCACTACGCGCTGCTCGGTATGTGTAAATTCTCGGCCTTCAACCTTGGTAGGAAAACGACCATCGCCACCAAACAGGTTGTCGACGGCAATGAAAACCAGACTGGGTGAAAACACGAATAGCGCAGTACCGCGCAAGGGCTTCAGGTGTATCAGGTTGAGGTTGGTTGGAACCGGCAGGTTACGTGCAAACTCATGATACGGCTGAATCTTGATAGCACCAACGGTAATATCAGGGCTACGACGAAGCAGGTTAAACAAGCCCATACGGAATTGGCGCGCGAAACGCTCGTTGATGATCTCCAGCGCTTGCAGACGCTCACGGATAACGCGTCGCTGTGTATTGGGATCATAGGGCTTAACATCCCCATCTTTTTGGGAAGCGGCGCTGCTGGCATCAGCGCTGCTATCACCACTGTCACCGTTTAGCAGAGCATCAATCTCTGCTTGTGAAAGAATGCTGTCACCCATAGTGATTACCGCAAAATAAAAGCAGTGAACAGGACATCGCTGACGACCTGGTTAGGTTGTCCAGGGACCAGCGGTGGGCTTAATACCTGCTTGATATCTTCAACCAGTTTTTGTTTACCTTGTTCCGTTGCCAGAACAGATGAGCTCTGGCGGGAAAACAGCATAATCAAACGACTGCGAATTTCCGGCAGATAGTTCGTCAGGCGTGCACGGGTTGCTTCATCCGGCAGTCGCAGGGTAATGCCCACGTACAACACCCGATCCGGGTTGTTATCTGGGGATAACAAGTTAACGGTGAATGTATCCAACGGCATGAATACAGGTGCCGGCGGCGGAGGCGGCTCGCTGGATGCCGTCTCGGTTTTTTTATGATTCAAGAACCACCAGCCAGCACCCGCCCCTGCTG
The DNA here is from genome assembly GCF_020406815.2 of Dickeya oryzae. Taxonomy (NCBI): domain Bacteria; kingdom Pseudomonadati; phylum Pseudomonadota; class Gammaproteobacteria; order Enterobacterales; family Pectobacteriaceae; genus Dickeya; species Dickeya oryzae. Next base: position 2,965,314 of record NZ_CP162670.1, on the reverse strand, counting down.
TAGCTGCCAGGGCGATAACAATCAAGATTATCAGCCAGAGGGAGCGTTTTTTACCACCTGACTGGGCTTTCTTATTAGACGTAGCCAATGATGTATCCTGTTATTTATCAGTATCTCATGGCAATGTTAGCCATGAGATAAATGCGTGATATCATGATTATCCTGCCTATTCACCGCTTCAATACAATGAATAAACAATAAAAAAAGCGTTAACTTTTTCATTAGGCAAAGATATCAACGCCATTAAGCCCCGTTACCATTGATTGCAACTGTGCTGGTACAGCCAGTGTGTCCGCTTCAGCGCCTGTACGATCAGGTTGACCAAATTGCTGTTGGTAAGACGAAGCGTTGCCGCCGCCATTCCCGTTGGCATTACTTGCCACCTGTTGCTGGGACTGCTGCCAGCTGCTGGCGTCTGAGCCTACGCTGCTTTGTCCCAGATTGATACCATTCTCAGCCATGGCATTGCGCAGATGGGGGAGAGCGGATTCCAGTGCGGAACGCACCTGACTATTGCCAGAGACCAGATGAATCTGGGCCTGATTATCTTCGATTTTCAACGTAATATGCAGTGAACCGAGTTCTTCCGGGTGCAACTTCAGTTCTGCTGTCTGCTGCCCGTTACGGGTAAACATGACAACTTGCTGACCCAGTGCGTCATTCCACTGTTGAGTACCCAAAGGCGCACTAATCTGGCTGGTGACATGCTGCGCTGCCGGTTGGGTTGGCGCCGCATTACTGGCAAACAATGTAGATAGTGCTTGTAATGACGAGTGTGTGCCGGCATCGGCAGGCGCGGTGGCGGCAATCGGGTTGCTGGCACTGTCTTCTTTACGCGATACCAGCAGAGCATTCTCTTTGGATTGATCGTAGCTATTGTCAGTGGCGCGTAATCCAGCATTTGGGGCGGCAGCAACTGATGCACCGGTGCCAGACAGTGTTGAGCCGGTGTTATTTGTCGCTGTTGTAGAGGCGTTCAGCGCAAAATTGCCTTGTGCTGATGTGTCAGTGTTTTTCGTTGAGCTGATTAACGAACTCAGAACACTGTTGTCGCCTTTACCATTTTTCAGTGCATCCAGCGCATCAGATACAGATTGCGCTGAGCTTGTACCGTCAGTGGCTAATTTCCCCTGAGCAGAAGTCTGCGCCGGAATCATCGCAAACAACGCTTGCATCGCTAATGCGTCGGTATTCGTTGTTTTTTCGTCTTTTACGCTGTCTTTTTTCTGCGCTTTTGCCAGGAGCGACTCAAGGGAATTACCCGACTGTAGATCACTTAGTGTCAGCGTTCCTTTGGTCAAGGCGGTCAGGATGGCATTTAATTCATCACTGTTAGCCTCAATACCACTCTTTGCAAGAGCATCTTTGAATTCAGCCGCTTCCTGATCACTGATGACCGTTTTCTTGGCAGATTGCGTTGCAGAGAGTTTTTGCGAGAGTAATTGCACAAAATTCTCTGGCAGTTGATCCTTGCCCAGCAGCGCAAGTAGAGAGTTCCCCTGAGGCGTAGTCGTGCTGCTTGCGTCAATCGTTGTAGTGGTTGTCATTGCTGGCAAGTTCATAATTATGTTTTCCTCATTGATGCACGTTGGGCGAACTCATCCATCCGCTTTTGTTCCAGGCGATTTTCGTGTGCCAGCATTTTGGTTTGTTCACGTTGTTGCAGCGTACTAAATGCATTTAATCGCTGTTGCTTTTGCTGCCAGGCTTTCATCGCCTGCTCCAAACGAGAAGACCAATTTAATAACTGATTCTGATGCTGCTCAATCGCTTTTTCCAGAGTCAAAATAAATTGCTGATAATTCTGCCAGGCGGTATTGGCCATACCTTCGGTCATCGAATCGTTGAGCCGCTGGCGATAATCATCATGGTAGCCTAACAACATATTCAATTGCTGTTCAGCCTGTGAATAGGCTTTTTGCACCTGGCCCAGATGCGTTGTTGCCGCATCGACTTCCTTTTGAGCCAAATCACGGAGCATGACGAAGGTTGACTGAGTACTCATTCGCCCTCCTATCTATTATACGGGAAAATGTTATTGAGTGCCTGACAGGCTTCATCAAACGAACTGCGCTCAAACATTCCCTGCTGCAAAAAATGTTGCATTTGCGGATACAGCTGTATTGCCCGATCAAGCATCGGGTCACTACCCGCGGCATAGGCACCAACGCTAATCAGGTCACGATTGCGCTGATAACTGGATAACGACTGTTTGAACTGCCTCACTGCAGAATAATGGTTCTCATCGATTAATGCTGTCATAGCACGACTAATCGATGCCTCTATATCAATAGCCGGATAATGCCCGGATTCTGCCAACTGGCGGGACAACACAATGTGGCCGTCCAGAATCGCACGGGCTGAATCAGCAATCGGATCTTGCTGATCGTCGCCCTCGGTCAACACCGTATAAAACGCAGTGATCGAACCGCCGCCTGAAATACCGTTACCTGCACGTTCTACCAGCGCAGGCAGTTTTGCGAAAACTGAAGGCGGATAACCTTTAGTTGCCGGTGGTTCGCCAATTGCCAGCGCGATTTCACGCTGAGCCATCGCATAACGCGTTAGCGAATCCATAATTAACAATACATGATGTCCACGATCGCGGAAATCTTCTGCGATACGTGTAGCATAAGCCGCACCCTGCATACGCAGTAGGGGAGAGACATCCGCTGGTGCTGCGATCACCACCGAGCGGGCGAGCCCTTCGGTACCGAGAATGTTTTCAATGAAGTCTTTGACTTCACGTCCACGCTCCCCGATCAACCCAACAACAATAACATCAGCTTGAGTATAGCGCGCCATCATACCGAGTAGCACACTTTTACCCACGCCGGAGCCAGCGAAAAGCCCCATACGCTGACCTCGACCAACGGTCAGCAAGGCATTAATGGCCCGAACACCCACGTCCAGCACATGTTCGATGGGCGTGCGCTGAAGAGGGTTAAACGGTGCTGTCACCAGCGGAGCACTATAGCCGGTATCCGGCGTCGGCAGGCCATCCAGCGGTTTGGCGCTGCCATCCAGCACTCGTCCCAGCAATGCCGGGCCTAATGGCAATTGTTTACCCTGGCTGCTACCGGTCAGGCCAACACGCTCGTAGACACGAGCACCTGGGATGATGCCCTCGACTTCTTCAAGTGGCATCAGGAACAATTTCTGGCCATTAAATCCGACGACTTCACTTTCAACTTCGTCAACCTGATTGCCGGTTTGCCGTTCAATCAAACAGGTTGAGCCTAATGGCATATGAAGGCCAGTTGCTTCAAGCACCAATCCCGTTGCCCGCGTTAGCCGTCCGTAACGGCGTATTGAAGGCGTATTGGTGATGCGTTTCTCAAATGCATCAATGGAAGAAAGCCAACGGGAGAGACGCACTGTCATCAAAGTTCTCCCGGTGCGGCCAGTCGGCAAAGTTCATGCCAGCGTGTGGCAATACTCGCGTCGAGATCACCTTCTTCAGCGCTGACTTTGCATCCACCGGGGTGTAACTGATTATCCGCCAATAACCGCCAGCCATGCAGACTGAGGGTTGGGCCGAGGTGCTGATCCACCATTTCCAGGTCTGAAGGGTGCACCCGCAACTGCGGCTTACCGCTAAACATGGGCTCTTGCTGGATAAGCTGCTGTATTTGCCCCATTAATGCGGTTCCGTCACAAACCGGCGACTGTCCAATGACCTGCCTGGCGGCGGTTAAAGCCAGTTGCATCAGCCGTGAAACGATGACGCTGTCAAGAGAATCCAATGTTTGCTGGAATTCATTGACCATTTGCTGCATCTGGGCAATAACTGGCTGCTGCTGTTGGGCTGCATTTTGCAAGCCCTGCTGTGTACCCGCCTGGAGTCCATCCTGATAACCGGCTGCATATCCCTGTTGCTTACCTTCAGCAAATCCGGTTTCCCGAGCCTGTTGCAGCACTTGTTCGCGTAATGTTGCCAGGTCATCCTGCGGTTGCTGGAAATCAGACATGGCAAAAAAGCCGTTATCATCTTCTGACGACATCGCGGCTGACGCGGAAGAGGGCGCAGCCGGTGCTGCCGCCTCTTTAACTGCAGGGGCGGTAGGAGCGGAAAGGTCATCCAACTTCCACGGTTGCCAGTTAAGATCACTGGAAGAATTAGACAAACGCGTCATCACCACCACCGATAATCATTTCTCCGCTGTCTGCCAGACGACGCACAATAAGCAGAATGGCTTTCTGTTCGTTTTCCACCTGAGACATACGGACTGGGCCACGGGTTGCCAGGTCGTCGCGCAGAATTTCTGCCGCACGCTGCGACATGTTGCGCAGGAACTTCTCGCGCAACGGCTGATCGGCGCCTTTCAGGGCAACCAGCAAAGACTCGGACTCCACTTCCTGCAACAGACGTTGGATACTGCGGTCGTCCACTTCCACCAGGTTTTCGAACAGGAACATTTCGTCGATAATTTTCTGTGCCAGTTCGCCGTCGAATTCGCGTACCGCATCGATAACAGCTTCTTCGTGCTGCGTTTTCATCAGGTTGATGATTTCCGCCGCAGTACGAACACCACCCATCTTACTGCGTTTGAGGTTTTGACCATCCAACAGTCCGTTAAGCACTTCGGTCAATTCCGCCAATGCTGATGGCTGCACCCCACCAAAGGTGGCGATACGCAACATCACATCATTACGCATACGCTCATCGAAATGCGCCAGAATATCCGCTGCCTGCGCACGTTTTAGGTGCACCAGGATGGTCGCGATAATCTGCGGGTGCTCGTCGCGAATAAGGTCGGCCGCACTTTGCGGCTCCATGAAGTTGAGCGTTTCCATACCAGAAGACGTTTCTTTGCTTTCAAGAATGTCTTCCAGCAGGCTAGAGGCACGTTCTTCACCCAGTGCTTTCACCAGCACTGAGCGCAGGTAATCGCCGGCATTGACACCCAATGCGGCATACTGCTCGGCTTCAAGATCAAACTCGCGCAATACTTCCAGCAACTCGGATTGAGAGACCTGTTTCATGTTGGCCATCGCAGTACTGAGGTGCTGTACTTCACGCGTCGAAAGGTGCGTAAAAACTTCCGCTGCACGATCTTCGCCGATGGTCATTAACAAGACGGCGCTTTTTTCTGTACCTGTCAGACTCATAGTTCGTTACTCATCCAGTGGCGGATTACCAGTGCGACAACGCGAGGATCGTTCTCGGCCAGCTCACGAATACGCTGGCTGTGCAGCTCGGCATGGGCCCGCTGCTCGGATTTCTTCTGTATTTCCTCTTCCATTGCACTGATGGTGACGGAGACACCCGAATCCTGACCACGAAGCGCCGCAGCAGCCTCAGCAGCTTGTTGTATCTGAGCACGTTTTTGCAACTGTGGACGTACCAGTTTGCGATACATAATCCAGCCGACAATCAGTACCAGCAACCAGCGGCCTGCTTCAATCAGCAGATCGAAGAATGCCTGTTTCTTCCAGAAGGGCAGTTCACCTGCAGAGGTATCTGTGACGGTGAATGGCGTGTTGACTACGTTGACAGAGTCACCACGGTCACTGGAAAAGCCCATGGATTCACGGACTAACGCTTCAATTTTCTTGAGCTGCTCATCGCTGAGCGCGGCTGGTTTACCATCCTCACCTTGTGTGTAGTTAACCACAACTGCGACAGATAAACGCTGGACGCTCCCTGTGCTTTGTTTGGTATGCCGGATAGTACGGTCAACTTCATAGTTGATCGTCTGGTCGTGACGGCTATTGAATGTCTGGTTTGCCGAATTGCTTGCCGATGTTTGGGTATTGTTCCCCGCAGCATTAGCATTGTTCGCGTTATTGGTATTGTTAGCGTTATTGGCATTATTTGCGTTGTTTGCCGGCGGCGTTGAAATAGGTGCTGTCGGCGCAGGAGTCGGGGTATTAGACAGCGCGCCAGGCACACCACCTACATTGGGTCCACCACGCTGGTCGCTTTGACTGGTCTGTTGAGAACGTACTGCGGCCTGATTCGGCGTCTGGTTCGGTTGATATTGTTCATCAGTCTGCTCACGATTGGCGAAATCGATTTGAGCCGTGACCTGCGCATGCACATTACCCGCGCCAACAACCGGTGTCAGGATGGCTTCAATGCGACGTTGGTAATTACTTTCCACCTCGTTGGCATATTTCAACTGCGCGGCATTCAGATCGCGCCCTGAACCATCGTTTTGCGTCAGCAGTTTGCCAGTCTGATCAACAACGGTCACCTTGTCGGCTGGGAGTCCGGCTACACTGCTGGAAACGAGATAGGTAATCGCGTTGATTTGGCTATCATCCAGTGCACGACCTGGTTGCAGTGTGACGGTAACCGCCGCAGAGGGAGATTTCTGCTCACGTACGAACAGCGAGGGTTTAGGAATGGCAAGGTGAACGCGGGCGCTTTGGATTGGCCCCAGCGTTTCCATGGTTCTTGCCAGTTCACCTTCAAGGGCGCGCTGGTAGTTAATTTGCTCGCTGAACTGGCTGATACCGAATTTTTCTTGATCGAGCAGTTCGAAACCGACGGCACCACCTTTCGGCAAACCTTGCTGCGCCAGTTTCAATCGGGTGTCATAAACTTTGTCTGCCGGGACCAGAATGGCTGCACCGTTTTCCGCAAAGCGGTAGGGGATATTCATTTTGCCCAGTTCGGAAATAATACTGCCACCATCGCGCTCGTTCAGATTGGTATAGAGCACACGATAATCTGGGCCACGAGCCCACAAGGATAAGGCGACAACAATAGCAATCGTTGCTGCCGCAGCAATCAACAAAGGGATTTTAGGATTGGCGCGTAAACGGTTGAGTATCTCGCCAAAGCTTTTCCCTCCGGTAGCGGCTCCGGATGTTAAGGCGTTCATACTCTATCTCTGCCTGGTTGCTGAACGATATGGATAACGTTGTAACGTAACAAAACAGAACTCCCTGATTGCGCAATCATAAAAACTCATCACTTACATTTACCGGCATGCCATTATTTTCCGTAACGCGAAAATTGATGGGTCGATAAGCTGGCATTTTTAATGTCATTTATACGATTTACTACCTGATGGATATGATAGCGTAGTAAACCGGTAAAGAGATGTATGTGAAATAAACTGCGTTACCAGCGTTTTTTTCTTGCTGGTGTTATGTATGTTTATAATTTATTTGGTTTTTATTATGTTCTCAATCTTTAGTTGAGGAATAGGGCATGTCTATTCAGGGTATTGATGCGGTATTGCAACAAATGCAGGTCACCGCAACCAAAGCTGCCGGTGGGGTAGATTCCACCACGGCGTCGCAATCTGGCTTTGCCAGTGAGCTGAAAGCTGCAATTGAGAAAATCAACGAAACACGCACACAAGCTCAGGCACAAGGCGAGGCATTTACGTTAGGTAAGCCTGGGGTTGCCCTGAACGATGTGATGATTGATAACCAGAAGGCTTCCATTGCTTTGCAGATGGGCGTTCAGGTGCGCAATAAGCTGGTGTCGGCCTACCAGGAAGTGATGAATATGACGATATAATCGCAAGCCGGTCACATTGCGATGCAATCTGGGGGCGTTATATATTGCGCTTTGGTATCAGGGTGAATAGCCAGTGGTTATTCACCCTGGTTTTTAAGAAAAACGTATCGTTATAAACATCGTAGCGATGAGCCCGTTCTGCGTGGTCAGGGCTCGTCAGCGGATAAAGCGGCGGTGTGAATCAGGGCTGGGGTTTTCCAGGAAGAATATCGTTGGAAAACTCGGCATATGTATTATTGACCGATTTTTGATTTTGAGACTGCTGGATCAAGACCGCCAGCTCTTGCATTCTGTTTTGTAGCAGTTCCTTCACTTGCGCTTCCGTATCCAGTATATCCTGAAGCAGTTGCCGGAACTGTAATTGCACCGTGCTGGGGATATTGGCAGGGACTGTAATCTGGCTGATTCTCTCTATTGACTGAATATAAACAATTTCCTGTTCAACAACATCATCCCATAATCCATTGAGGGCCATGGTTCTGATATTCCGGATGAGTGTGAGTAACCCCTGATACTCAGTTAGTAATGGAGAGAGATTTTCCATTAGCGCGTTTCCGTCGTTGGTTGATAACCCGGCCCAATTTGTTTCCATGCATCCGCAATGTTATCAAGGAGAGCTTCCACTTCCATAATCGCCTGCAAGTCATTATTAATATTGGCATGCAATAATCGACGCACCATATAGTCGTAAAGGTCGGCGAGATTTTCTGCCAGTTCACCGCCGTTTTCCATATCTAATCCGAGCTTTAAGCCATTGCTGATAATGTCAATGGCTTTCGATAGCGCATTCCCTTTGCCGACGACATCATTCTGCTCAAGAAGAATTCTTGCCCGGACAAGTGCACTTTTAGTCCCGTCAAATAACATAACGATCAGCTGATGGGGGGTGGCGCTCATTACTGCGCTTTCCACACTCACCTGAGCATACGCCTGACTGGCACTCTTTCTATACATGACCATGCGTTGAATAACCGATTAATAATGATAAAAAATAATACTTATTGTTATCTGACGTGCCCCAAATAGAGCACGTCAGATACATCCGGGCTAATTAGCTACTGCTGGTTTTATTAAATTGCTGCGTCAGGTAACTACTGGTTGACGACAGTGTAGCCAGCAGGGTGTTAAGCTGGGTAAATTGAGTTTTATAACGACTCATCGTCGCATCAATACTGTCCTGAATACTGGCAAGCTGTTTCGTTACTGATGCCTGGCTAGTTTTGATGCTAGCCTGAGCTGATTTTATTAGGCCATCGCTTGAATCCAGCGTCTGGCTCAGATAATTACCTGCCTGCGTTGCAAATCCAGTAGTGGATCCGTTGCCGGCGAAGAATGTGGTTACACTACCAGCGCTGGTTTTCAGTGTATTTGTCAGTTTGGTGTTATCGACAAGCAGTTTGCCGTTATTGGTTGGGTCCTGAGTAATCCCCAGGTCAGCCATGGTATGCAGACTCCCACTACCACTTTGTAGGTTGGTCATCAGGCTCTGTAATTGACGTTGAATGGTACGAACGGTACTGTCACCAACCAGGGCACCATTACTGGCAGACTGAGTGCCGTTACTCTGCTCAGTGGATGTTGGGGCGGTATAAGTCGTCTGCTTGTTAATTGTATCCAGCACATTATTGTAAGCTGTGACCCAATTCTGGATCGCTTGTTGTGTACTGGTAGTATCTGAGGAAATGCTCAGACTTTCTGCAGACGAACCTGTCGCTGATGCCGCTTTAAGATTCAGCGTTACACCAGTGATAGCGGTAGTTACCGTATTACTCTGGCTAGTGACTGACATGCCATTAAGCGTAAATGACGCATCTTTGGCGGCTACCTGTTCAGTAAAGCTACCCAGTGAACTGGACAGATTACCGCTTACGGAGATGGTCATCGCCGACTTTGTACCGGTGTCTTTTGCGGTCAGCATCAGGTAGTTACTGGTGCCGTTATTAATGATACTGGCGCTAACGCCGCCACCGGCATTGTTAATAGCGTCACGAATGTCATTCAATGACGTTTTGTCATCCGTCAATGTAATGGTCAGTGGCGTAGACTGGCTGGATTGAGAAATCGTGATCGTACTGCTGGTGCTGGAGGTGCCGCCGGAGACCAGCGCGGTAGAGGCGCTGCTAAAAGCCCCAGAGATTTGCGATTGGGCCTGGGCGAGGTTATTAACAAAAATACTGTAAGTCCCTGCCACAGCCGTACTGTCTGTGCTGGCGCTGAATGCTGTGTTGGTACTTGTCACTGCAGTCGATGTAATGCTCTTCATATTCTGCAGCGTTGTGGTTGCCGTCTGCAGGCTCTTCATTGATGCTTCGACAGCGCTATAAGCTGTTGCTTGTGCACTCAGCGAGGTTTGCTTGTTTTGGTAAGGCGTCAAACGCTGTTCTTCGACGGTTTGCAGCTTGGTAAGCAGAGTGCTCAGGTCGAGTGAGGAACCACTGACCGAGGTACCCAAGTTCATACCTATCGAAGAGATAATGTCTGAGTTACTGCTAACCGTCGTAGCCATAGAAACACCCTTGCATTTAAATTGTGAACTGACAGTCTTATCGGCACTGTATCCGAAAAGTTTACAGGCGTAATGTAAATTTCAGCGTAATCGTTATTCACCTTGATTTCCATCACGCCTACCCACACTGGGGACTCTATCACGGTATTATGAACGTAATGCAAAGAAACATTGTTGCGTTCGCATCCAGGGCCCGGCTGGTAACACATCGAATGTCGTGCGCCTGAGCTCTGGTTATCACATTGCATGCGCGTTTTCCATCCATGGTTTTTTGCGACGACATCAGTAAAGGTGATGGCAGTTGCGCATAGCGAACGTTTATCCGGTTGGCTCTTTAGGATGGTTTGATAAGCCGTCATTTATAGAAGTAGGATGATTGGCGTATTCCGTCATCGCATTTTCCCCTCACTTTCCTCTTTGCAACGGCTGCGCAGTCTGGGTTTTTAAGGGAACCGCGAAAATTTCAAAAAAAAACTAAAGGTTGTTTTACCCCGGCCGATACAGTTAGTGACGGTGATGACACCGGGGGCAACAGCCCATCCCCATTAATAGAGATGAAAGGAATACAATTATGGCAGTCATTAATACTAACAGCATGTCGCTGTTGGCCCAGTCCAACCTGAACAAATCTCAATCATCCCTGCAGACTGCTATCGAACGTCTGTCCTCTGGTCTGGCTATCAACAGCGCCAAAGACAACGCAGCAGGTTCTGGTATCGTTAACGGCATGACTGCTCAGATCAAAGGTCTGACCCAGGCTTCCAAAAACGCCAACGACGGTGTATCTCTGGTTCAGACCGCTGAAGGTAACCTGGACACCATCAACGACAACTTGCAGCGTATTCGTGAGCTGGCCGTACAGGCAGCGAACGACACCAACGGTACTAACGACCGTTCTGCAATCCAGACTGAAATCAACCGTCGTGTTGACGAAATCAACCGTGTTGCTAGCAGCGCAAACTTCAACGGCAAAAAACTGCTGGACGGTTCTGTTACCGCTACTGGTTTCAACATTCAGGTTGGTGCCGGCACCACAACTAACGACTCCATCTCCGTTGGTAGCTCTGCACTGATCAACGCGACTGCTGGTGGCCTGGGTATCACCGCTACCAATACCGACGTGTCTACCTCTGCTGGCGCAACTGCTCTGGTTGCTGCAATCGACACAGCTCTGCAGACTGTAAACACCTCTAAGGCAAACATTGGTGCGACTCTGAACCGCTTCCAGTCTACCATTGACAACCTGAGCAACACCATCAACAACCTGAGCGGTGCTCGTAGCCGTATTCAGGATGCTGACTACGCGACCGAAGTATCTAACATGAGCCGTGCGCAGATTCTGCAGCAGGCTGGTACTTCTGTACTGGCTCAGGCTAACCAGGTTCCGCAGACTGTTCTGAAACTGTTGCAGTAATCTCGGTTTACGCAGTGATGAATTCAGAAACCAACCCTTAGGGGTTGGTTTTTTTTATTCTGTGATGTTATCGCGATAAATAAAATTATCAGAATAAAAATCGACTTCTTAAGCGATGAAATAGGGAAGTTATAATTTGATGCTCAGAGGATTGGTGAAAAAGGTTTTCTTATATACTGGAAGCAATTTTATCTCCGCATAAAGTATTGAAGGAAATGCCTTGTGACCATGCCAGATACACAGCCTTTAGCGAATAATACTGACCTGGGTGAAGATACTGGTAAAGCACCACTGAGTTCGATGTCACCTCCCATCCCTCATACCGCCCCCTTTCATTTGCAAGCCACAGCACATCTTTACGGTATCAAGTCCGCTGCGCCGGAAAAGGCGCGTGTACTTGAGATTGGGTGTAAAGATGGTGGCAATTTGTTGCCTTTTGCGCTGGCAAATCCACAGGCGCAGGCTGTCGGGGTCGATCTTGATGCGGAGCAAATTGAAAAAGGCAACGGACTGATACAGCAGCTCGAACTGGAGAACATTGCATTATTCGCACTGGACCTGGAGTCTCTACTGGCCTGCGATCCTGGGACATTCGATTACATTATTATCCACGGTCTGTTTAGTCTCATTGGCGGTGAAACGCGAGATGCCTTGCTGCGATTCTGCCATGAACATCTGACAACAGAAGGCATTGTCTGCTATTGCTACAATACTTACCCTGGATGGAAAACCGGCGAAATTCTACGAGATGCTATTCAACTTCATAGCGGTCTTGCTAGCGATGAACAGACGGCAAATGCCAGTGCCCGAGCCATGTTGACCTACATGTCTTTAGGGACTGCGCCGGATAACCCTCAAAATGCCGCACTGAAATCGTTCATTGAACAAGCTGAAAAACAGTCTGATGTAGACTTCGCGTTGCTCTATCTACAAGGGCTGAATCAGCCTTGCTATTTTGTTGATTTCTATTCACAAATTACGCAGGCGGGCTTCGCCTATGTAGGAGATGTTCGCGCATACACCGAGCTGGCGGAGCATTATGGCGATCAGGTTTCGCATTTGCATGAGACGATTTGCCCTGAAAATACGGTCTATTTGCGCCAGCAGTATCTGGATTTCGCCGTCAATCGTTCTCAGCGTTTTAGCATACTGGTTCCGCAGGAACGCGCAGGCGATATCCTGTCCGGGCCTGATCTGGCAAAACTTGCGGATTTCAATTGGGCTGGAAATTTTCAACGTGTCAGAGCCGATGGCAATCGAATATTAAATGCTCACACTTCCGGTAACGGCGAAACCATCAGTACTGACAACCCAGTGGTCTTGAGTATTCTCGATGCGTTAGGTGAGGCTTGGCCTGCCAGCTTGAGTCTGGATCAATTGGTCTTTAATACGCGTTTCCCGGAAAAAGAAACGGATAATCACCAGCAGGATGTGCTGGATGCACTCAGAAGTTTGTTTGCAAAAGGGATCGACGGCGTTTATATCCGGATAGGAAATTGTCCTTATCGTAACAGTCGGCATAAGACGCTGACTGGGTTGCCAGGCCTTGCTACAACAGATTTAGCATTCAATTTTTGGCATGAACCGGTTTCGCTCGATAGTGATGAGCGACTTTTTCTGCAGCAATTACCCCCATCGCTCAAGGATAACGACAACGCCTTTTATAGCCAACTCTGGGCGCTGCGTAATAAAGGCGTGGTATGGGGAACGCCACGGGCATGGCGAGATTACCTGCAGGAGGCGATAGTAAAAGCGGATGCCACGCAGGTTGCGGTCTATATTCAGTCACTGGTGGTGTACGTCAGTGAAACGAATGCGGGTGGCTTCATCGAACCAGAAAAGCCCGTGACACATAAAAAGAATAAACTACAGGATAAGAACCCGCTTAGTCGCAAGGTATACGAAGAGATGGATCGCCTCACTGCGCTGGGGCATTTCGCTGAAGTCAGAACGAAAGCGGAAGAAATTATCAGTACCTATCCAGATAACCTGAGTGTTTGGTACCCCTTTGTGAATACCTATGTGCGAACCGGTGATTTTGATGGCGCACTGGGCGTCATTACTCGGGCCATCGCACTGATGCCTTTTAACTGGGATTTCTATGTCGATTTATCGGTGTGCTTCTGGAAAAAGAATGAATGGCACCATGGCATGGCACTGACCAGAAAGGTACTGCGTTGTGATAAGCGAAAAGGGTTGGCGTGGGACACGTTGGCGGTATTGCTGAACATTACCCATAATCTTGATTCGGCGTTTATTTGTATGGAAAAAGCGCTGCAAATAGACCCTGAAAACCCCAACTTTATCAGCCATATGGGGATGATTTGCCATAATCTGGGCCGTAAGGACGCCATCAAGTATCACCGTAAAACGATTGAATTGATGCCAGAGGCGTTCCATCTGTACAGTAACTTGTTACTGGGGCTGTCCCATGATGTCGACGTGACGCCGCAAGCGTTGTATCAGGAGCATGTCTTATTTGGTAACCGCGTTGAAGCCGCTGCTGCGAATTATCATCAGCACTTTAGCTATATACAGAACAAAGATAGCCAACGCCCGTTACGCATTGGTTTTATTTCCGGCGATTTTGGTGATCATCCCGTAACCAACTTCCTGGAGCCTATCTGGAACTCGCTTGATCGCACTCTATTCTCGCTTTATGCCTATTCAAGTTTTCAACGTAATGATGCAAAGGCTGAAAGCTTAAAACAGACTGCAGCCAGTTGGCATAACGTCGATAAGATGGGCGACCTGGAACTGGCGATGCTCATCAATCAGGATGAGATAGACATCCTGATTGATCTGTCCGGTCATACGGCCTATAACCGCCTGCCGGTTTTGGCATTGAAGCCCGCACCGATCCAGATGACCTGGATAGGTTATCCCGGCACCACGGGGATGAAGACGGTTGACTACATTCTGCTTGATGTACATTACCGTCAAGGCGGGGCACTGGATCCGTATCTGACAGAAAAAATCATTTATTTGCCCTCGGTTAAATACTTTGAGCCGGTTAAAGACAGCCCAGATGTAAACGAGCTTCCGGCCTTAAAGAATGGCTATCTGACGTTTGCCAGTTTTAACCGCCCGCAGAAAATTTCTGATGAAACACTGGCTTTATGGGCTAATGTTCTGACGACAATACCGAATTCGCGTTTGATCATGGGATACATGACGGGCCAGGAAACAATAGATTATTTCCGTACACGGCTGCTTGAATATGGTGTCAACGAGGAACAGCTATCTTTCCGCATGCGGACCGGTTTGAAAGAGTATCTGGGAATGCACCGCGAAGTGGATTTATTGCTGGATACCTATCCGTATACCGGTGGTACGACGGTGAGTCATGCGGCCTGGATGGGCGTCCCTGTACTGACCCTTGAAGGGGAGTCTATCGCCTCACGGCAAGGCAGCGTCACGATGCGCATTCTGGGGCTGGATGACTTTATCTCGACGAGTGAAGACGAGTTTCTCCAAAAAGCGTTGTATTGGAGCCAGTCGTTAGAAAAACTGAGCGATGTGCGTGCCGGAATTCGGGGACGCATTGCTGCCAGAATGAACTCCGTCCTGTCTCCGTCTGTGTATTTCGAGCATGCGATACGCAACGCATGGCAGATGTACTGCGAAGGAAAAGAACCCAGTTCATTTAGCATTGACTGGGAAAGTGAGTCATAAAACTGACGAAGGTACCGCTGTTTTCGTTTGTGTGGCAAGGTTTGGCGGGAGCAGTGATAGCGATAAAAAATAGATAACGCTGCGTTATGCATGGCGACATAAGCGCAAGGACAGGTGAATGATGAGCAAGAATATCTATGTAACGAGCCCTTTACTGCCTCAGCTTGATGAGTTTATGCCCTATCTGGAAAAGATATGGGATAACAAGTACCTGACAAATGGTGGGCCTTTTCATCAGCAACTTGAGCAGGAACTGGCAGAGCATCTGGGTGTTAAGCACCTGTGCTTGTTTACCAATGGCACGCTGGCGCTACTGACGGCATTGCAGGCATTGCGTATCACCGGTGAAGTTATCACCACACCTTATTCGTTTGTGGCGACATCGCATTCGTTACTGTGGAATAACCTGAAACCTGTTTTTGTGGATATCGACCCCGTCACCTGTAATCTGGATCCTAAAAAGATCGAAGAGGCGATTACACCTCTCACATCCGCGATTCTTCCTGTCCATTGCTATGGTATTCCCTGTGATGTGGATAAAATTCAGGAAATTGCCGATGTGTATGGTCTGAAAGTAATTTATGACGCAGCACATTCTTTCGGCGTAAAAAAAGAGGGATCCAGTATTCTGAATTATGGCGATCTCTCTATCCTGAGTTTTCATGCAACCAAGGTATTCAACACCATAGAAGGCGGTGCGATTATCTGCCCTGATGCGAAAATGAAGAAGCGGATTGATTATCTGAAAAACTTTGGTTTTGCGGATGAGACTACCGTTGTAGCGCCAGGTATTAACGGCAAGATGAACGAAGTGCAGGCTGCGTTTGGCTTATTACAGCTGAAATATATTGAACAGGCATTGGAAGATAGAAAACGTATTTATCACTATTACCGTGACGGGTTAGCCCGTATTCAAGGTTTAACAACGCTGAGCGTACCTGACTCAATTGACTGGAATTATGCCTATTTTCCGCTTTTTATGGATGATTGCTCATTCGACACACGAGAGAAACTATATAGTGCGTTAAAAGCGCAAGGCATTATGTCTCGTCGGTATTTCTATCCGTTAATCAGCAGCTTCCCAATGTACCGCGGTATTAACAGCGCGAGTGCTGCTAACTTGCCTGTAGCGACGAATGTGGCCAACTCGGTGTTGTGTCTTCCTATTTATCCAGGGCTGGAAGCTGACGACCAGGATCGCATCATTGAGATTATCGAGCGCACGTTGAACGAAAACGTGTGTTAATAAACCGGCTCCCCTTATCGCGACTGAACGCGAGCAAAGGGGGCATATCTCCTCAGGAGATACCTGAAATTTTGTAACAGAGAATGGATATGTCGACGATAGATGCCTTAATGCTTGATGCCGGTTTTTCTGCGTTACCACTGCTGGAAGCGTGCCTGGAGCAGGGGGTTGCCATCGGTGTGTGTAGCGGTAAACCGGGCGATCCTGGTCATATCCGTGCAACCCGGTCGATTGTTGAGGATTATTCGGACAAAGAGGCAATCCTCGGTATTGTCAGAAAGGAAAATGTTAAGGCTATCCTACCCGGTGTGACGGATGTGTCTTACGAAACCGGAGCTTGGGTTGCTGAATCATTAGGTATGCCTGGTTTCGATTCGGTTGAGACAACCAACATTTTGCTGAGAAAAGATGAATTTCGTAGTTATGCTCAGCGCAAAGGCTTGCCTGTTCCCACCGCGGTACGTGATATTGCCTGCGCAGGACAACTGTCGTACCCGATTTTGGTGAAGCCCGTGGATGCCTATAGTGGCCGTGGTATTACGTTAGTCCAGTGTGAGCAGGATATTTTACCGGCTTATCAACTGGCGGCATCCTCCTCTGCAAGCGGTCAAGTCGTGATAGAAGAGTTCAAGCAGGGCTCATTGCACAGTCACTCGGCCTTTATTCGCAATGGTGAGATAGCCTGCGAGTTCTTCGTTAATGAATATTGCACCGTTTACCCTTATCAGGTGGATAGCAGTTGTGTTGCCCATCAGATGAGTGAAGCGCTGAAAAATGCGGTGAGCGATTGTATTAATAGCATTGTTGCCGACCTGAAATTATGCGATGGCCTGCTGCATACACAGTTTATTGCTAATGGTGATAATTTTTGGCTGATTGAGCTCACCCGACGTTGCCCCGGCGATCTTTATTGTCAGTTGATTCGTTATTCCACTGATATTCCTTATGCGGAATATTTTGTGGCGCCTTTCTTGTCGTCACCTACGACATTTGCCAATAAGCGCCCGCCTGCCCACCACTATGTTGCCAGACACACGGTATCGGTGTCTGAAAAGACTATCTTCAATGCGTTGCGTTATCGCAAGCTACCTGGTGAGTTACTGGAAAGTGTTGTGCTGAAGAAAAGTGGCGAAATTCTAAACCCGGCACCAGGTGATCGTGCGGCGGTGGTCTTTATGACCTTTGCTGATCAAACCCAACTATTAGGTAATACCGAGAGTCTGAAACATCATCTGAATGTGTGCCACTCTTTTCTGGGAAGAATGAAATGAAAAATATAACAAGCGCCGGTGGCGCACTCAAAATTGGGTTCATCGGTGGTGGTATTAATTCGGCAATTGGCGAAACACATAAGATAGCTTCGCAAATGGATGGTCATTTCGAACTGGTGTCGGGTTTCTTTAGCCGTCATGAGGATATTAATCAGCAGACTGCCGCCAGTTGGGGAATCCAGGCAGATCGCGTATATCGTGACCTGGCCAGTTTCTTACAGGCGGAAGCCAGTAAGCTGGATGCGGTCGTTATCCTGACGCCGACACCGACGCATAAAGACATTGTTATTGCCTGTATTGAACATCAACTACCGGTCATTTGTGAAAAATCGCTGGCTACCAATGTTGAAGAGGTCGCTGCCATCCAGCATGCGCTGGAAAAAATGAATGGAACCTTGCTGGTTACCTTTAACTATTCCGGTTACCCGATGGTTAGAGAGCTAAGGCAGCGTGTTGCCAGTGGCGAGCTGGGCCAGATCAGACAGGTGATGGTTGAGATGCCTCAAGAGGGATTTCTGCGTCATGTCAAAAGTGGGGAGGTACCTCGTCCACAAGACTGGCGGCAGCATGATGGTGTGATCCCTACCGTGTCATTGGATCTGGGCGCTCATGCTCATCAGATGGTGGATTACATTATCGGTGAGCAGGCTGAGGATGTGTATGCCGTACACCACCGTTTTGGTGAGATCCCTGATGTGGAGGATACCGTTCATTGCATTTCCGGTTATACCAACCAGGTGGTGTGTAACTACTGGTACACCAAAGCAGCACTGGGTTGCCGCAACGGCTTACGTATCCGGATTTATGGCAGCAAAGGGGCGGCTGAATGGCTACAAATGGATCCTGAGCATTTGAAACTCAGCAATATCAATGGCATTTCCAGTGTAATAGACCGAACTCACCCAGATAATCTGGTGGCGTCGCAACCGCGATACCACCGTTTTAAAGCTGGGCACCCGGCTGGATTTATAGAAGCGTTCGCCAACTATTACGAGGACATCGCTTCTTATCTTAAAGATGGCGCGTGCGAGTATGTGTTTGGTAGTGATGTTGCGATGAGGGGGATACGTTATCTTCAGGCCGCGGCAGCCAGTGCGCATAAAGGCGAAAAGGTTAGGATCACGGAATAAGCGATGACCTGATTATACCCAAAATAATGTGTTGCTGATTTTGTACTGTATCGGTTTAGAGATCACCCGGTGTTATTGTCGCTAAACTTTTACTGGTAAAACTGCGATGACGGATAACAGCCATGTCAGAGCAGTACATGATGAGGGTGATGACTCATGGCGATATCAGAAGGTATTGGAGAGAAAACGAATGAATACAACCAGTAAGCCTGCGGCAGCAAACAGCGCAACAGCTAACTTTTTTGAGCGTTTTACCCGTACAGATGGGACTAAACGCTATGTACTGGGTGTGAACCCGTATGCAGAGGCGGTCGCCAGAGTCGCACCGGTTGATGGTTTTATTGACGAGTACACTACCCTAACGACATGGCTGGGTAAGCCGGTGCTGCGCCTGAATCAAATCGATAAAGACAGCATGGTGGTGTCTGCGGTGACCAATTCCCGGCCCAAAACTGGCGTAGAAAAACTGAAAGCGGCCGGCGTTAAAGAGGTGATGGACTATTTCGCGTTTGCTGATCTGAGCAATGGTAGCGTTCCACAGCTTGAATGCATCACGGATATGCGCAAAGAACATGCGACCAATTCCGCAAAATTTGAGTGGATTCGTGGGTTGCTGATAGACGATGAGTCTCGCCAGGTATTTGACGATATTTTGCGTTTCCGCCTTGAAGCCAATCTGGCTGCCATCGAAAAATACGACTTTTGTGTCGACAGACAGTACTTCGAACCATTCGTTGTGTTTTCCGAAGGAGAAGTCTTTGTCGATGGTGGCGGGTTTGATGGTTTTACCAGCCTGGAGTTTGCTAAACGCTGCCCTGGTTATGGCAGTATTCATTTCTTCGAACCGGGCAGTGATACCCTGGTGTTAGCGAAAGAAAATATGCGTAATTTGCATAACGTTAACTATCATCTGCTGGGGCTGTTCGACCGTAATACGACGCTGAGCTTTTCCTCGGGTGACGGTTCAGCCAGCCATATTTCGGAAGACGGGGATGTGAAAATTGAAGTCGCGACGCTGGATAGCGTGGTGAATGAACCGGTTAGCTTTATCAAGCTTGATCTGGAAGGGGCGGAAATCGCCGCATTAACCGGAATGAAGCAGCATATTCTGGATGATCATCCGAAGCTGGCGGTGGCGGTTTATCATTACCCTAGCGACTTTTGGACAATCCCCGAATATATTCTGAGTCTTCGGAGTGACTATCGCATTTATTTGCGTCATTACACCGAAGGGTGGGCTGAAACCATTATGTTCTTTATCCCTGTGGCCGACTGATACGTTCTTATTCGGGTGATGATATTCATCACCCGAAAAGACATTCTGTTATATGTATGGTCATGTTGCTGTAACAGTAAATACAACAATTGAAGGTTGTTTATGGCAGATTACACGCAGGTAAAATCAACACATCAATACTATCGGGATGTGTTCAGTCGTGAATTGATGATTGGCAGCATTGGTGATCTGCCGAAAAAAAT
This sequence comes from Dickeya oryzae, assembly GCF_020406815.2. Lineage (NCBI taxonomy): Bacteria > Pseudomonadati > Pseudomonadota > Gammaproteobacteria > Enterobacterales > Pectobacteriaceae > Dickeya > Dickeya oryzae. The sequence continues at coordinate 2,945,113 of NZ_CP162670.1, read as the reverse complement.
TGTCCTTGATGTTATCGTCAATAGAAGCAGCGATCTCTATACCCTGAACAAAAGTCTGTCCACCAGTCAGAGTAATTTACCCGAAGCTCAGGATCGCGCGTTAAAACAGCTGCTTAATGCGATAGCACTGTCTAATCTGTCTTTCGATGAAAAGTGGGACGGTCAGCAGGTACGCATGCCGACCGAATATATTAACAGTATTATCAGCTATCTCAGTGACGTGCTGGAGTTAGCTCCGAATCTTGAGTATTTGGTCGCATCGATCCAGCTTCTTTTTCGTATTGGTGCGACAGAACAGGCGATTGGACTCATCGAGAACAATTTAGATACTCTGCAAGATGTGCCTGTTATCTTTAAGATTCTATTGCTTACTTGTATTCTGGAAGAGGATTACGAGTATGCATTCTTACTTGTCAAAAAAATGACGGCGAACTCCTATCTTATTGGCGAAGATCCGTTGACGTTATTGATGGTGGTCTCGACCATTTTCAAAAATGGTGGTTACCCTGATTCCTACATTGATTTTAGCTCACTCATATCAAAAACAGAGGATATCAATTACGATCATTATCAGTGGCTACTGAAAAGAGAGTCAGATAATGATAAACCTACTGTATTGATTGCCTGTGATGTCAAGTATTATCATCAGCATGCCGCGTATCTGATTTACTCTCTTTACGAGACGAACCGTGAAAAATTCAATGTGCATCTGCATGTTTATAATATTGATGATGCAACAGCTGAAGATATAAAAATCAAGCATGCTCAATTCCCTGAGTTAACTATCTCTTGTACATCCGAATTTATTGCTGATGTAACGGGTATCAATGTGCATTACGCCTGCAGACGATTTGTTGCTGCCAATTATCTGTTGCCTCTCATTAAAGGACCGCTGATCGTTGTCGATGCAGATTGTCTGATGAGAAATGACTGGCAATTTATCAGCCATAGGGTAGGGAGTGCTGACATTGCTTTGACGAAAAGCGATAGTGCACCGTTTTGGGAAAAAGCGATTGCTGGGTTTGTTTATCTAAATGGTAGCGAAGAGTCCAGACGATTCATCAAAAAAGTTGCGCTTTTTATATGGAATAACTTGATGAAAAATAACGCCGTCTGGTTTCTAGATCAGGTTGCGTTATCTGCTGTCCTGGATGGTATTGGAAAGTCGACCCATGTATCGCGTATTGATGCTTCTTTTGTCTGTGATGTTAATCACAGGGAAGGCTCATTTTCCTGGGTGGTGACGACCATCAAGGATGCCAAAAATCGCTACGCAGAATATAAAGACTATCTGTCTGAAAAATATGGTAATAAAATTAATCAATAAGATCAGTCGATGAGTAGGAATAAGGTGGTGGCTACACCACCTTATTCAGCATAAAGCGGATTGTGCAGTAATAGCAGTCTGATTTTTCCTTCATCATGACAATTATTGTGTTAATAGTTTCTTTCATTATCAGTCAGTAACTGCACATCAATATCACAAAAAATGCGCCTTTCCTGGTGGGACAGGTATCCACCTTGCGCTATAGCCGCTACAATTTTCAGAAATGGGAATTTGGCAGCATATCTGAAAAAAGCCTTTTTTCTGCACCTATTCTTCCGATTGTCATAGTATGCTAAACGCATAATGATGTTGAGCACCTTAATTTTATAGGTATTTATCACTGTGAGCGAACTGTATACCGCTGAAGGCACAATGGATAAAAATTCATTATGGAAGCGCTATGTTCCGTTGGTGCGCCATGAAGCCTTGCGGTTGCAGGTTCGTCTTCCGGCGAGCGTTGAGCTTGATGATCTCCTGCAGGCAGGGGGCATTGGGCTGCTCAGTGCCGTAGAGCGTTATGATTCGTTGCAAGGCACGGCATTTACTACCTATGCCGTGCAACGTATTCGTGGCGCGATGCTGGATGAGTTGCGCAGCCGGGACTGGGCGCCGCGTAGCGTCAGGCGTAACGCCCGGGAAGTGGCGCAGGCAATGCAGCAGGCTGAACAGTCACTCGGCCGGGCCCCAACCGAACAGGAAGTGGCCCAAACCCTGAACATCTCGTTAGAGGAATATCGTCAGATTCTGCTGGATACCAACAATAGCCAGTTGTTTTCTTACGATGAGTGGCGAGAAGAGCATGGGGATAGCGCTGAGGCGTTACTGGAAGGGAATGAGGATGCCAATCCATTAAACCTGTTGATGGACGTAAATCTACGTCAACGGGTGATGGACGCGATTGAAAACCTGCCAGAGCGCGAAAAAATGGTGTTGACTCTCTACTACCAGGAAGAACTGAACCTGAAGGAAATCGGTGCGGTTCTTGAGGTGGGCGAGTCGCGCGTTAGTCAGTTGCATAGCCAGGCGATAAAGCGTCTGCGTGCAAAATTAATGAGTGACGTTTAATTTGGAGCACACAGACATGTAGTTGTACCACCCTACAGTCAGGAATGGACTCATGCCTCAATCAACCAGGAAGAAGCAGCTTCTTAGCCGTTATTTGAAGGACTTCAAGCACAGACAAACACACTGCGCTCATTGCGCCAAAGAATTGGATCGCGTGTCGCTGGTATTTCGTGATCAGCTGATCAACAAGAAGTCGATTGCCATGATGGATAGACTGATTGACAACACGATCTGGGAGTCTGTGCAGGAAGAACTTATCCCACTATGCCGTTTTTGCAGCGAGGTCTCCTGCAATACGCACGCCAATTATTTCGATATCAAAGCGTTTACGCAGTATTTGATAGAGCAGACAGAAGTGCGACACAGCACTATGCGTGAATATGTCATTCGCTTACGACGTCTGGATGAATTACTGTTGGCGAAAAATTACCCACAGGAAAGTTTCACCTCAGACGGTAATATTCAGCAGCGTGTCTGCGATTATTTACCTGATATCGAACAAAACACATACCGCAGTGCCCTGCGCAAGTATGACCAATATCTGCACTGGCAGAAACATTACTAACCCCCGGATTCCTCCGTCAGTTGGCGGAGGATATCTCCCTTGCACGAATCCCGTGTGACTAATCCAATATATACCCGTCATACTTGAAGTTGCCGGCGTGTTGCCCTGCAACTTGAATTATTTTGGGTATAACTGGCCTGACCCAGAGTGGGCGCAATATAGAGTTTTATGTTATGGCTATGCAAAAATACTTGCCATGACGGGGCAAAATATAGCACTGTCATCGTAATGACATCTACGGACGGTAATTTCATCCCAGTTGTCGGATGCCTGATGCGGTCAATCATTATTCATCCGAATAGTTATTGTCACAGTGAGGAACGCGAATGGTAGAGTCCTTTCCTGGACGGAATAGTCAGCAAATTCGCCCGTTTCTGCCGCCTTGTCAAGGTGGAGGTTCTCTCTCCCGCTCCGTTTTTTCACTGTCTCCCGGTTGTTGCGATAATCCCCATAGAGCGATTTCCGCTCCATTCACTTATGCCAATGTTGAACACGACTCTTCGCAAGGGGAGCGGTGTCGGTTATGCATTGGTTTTCGTCATTTCCAACGCTACGGCTTAATAAGGAAGCCAAACCTCATTTGTGAACAAAACACCGCCGATCTCAGGTCGTTCGGTCAGTGAAACAAACTGTAAGGTGCCACTATGGGAAGACAAAAAGCAGTGATCAAAGCGCGTCGTGAAGCCAAACGTGTTATCAGACGTGAGTCGCGCAGTCATCGTCAGCGTGAAGAAGATTCGGTCACTTCTCTGGTTCAGTTGGGCGGCATTGAAGCTATCGGTATGGCGCGTGAGAGCCGTGACTCCTCAATCATTGAGGCCCGAAACCCGGCGCAGGAACACTACTTGTCTGCAATAGAAAATAAACAGTTAATCTTTGCCACCGGGGAGGCAGGTTGTGGCAAAACGTTTCTCAGTGCGGCCAAAGCGGCTGAAGCACTGCTTCATAAAGAGGTTGAACGTATTATCGTGACACGGCCGGTCTTGCAGGCAGAAGAAGATCTTGGCTTCCTGCCGGGCGACATTGCAGAGAAGTTCGCACCGTATTTTCGCCCTGTCTATGACGTGTTGCAACGTCGACTTGGCTCTTCTTTCTTGCAGTATTGTCTGCGACCAGAAATCGCTAAAGTGGAAATTTCGCCGTTTGCTTACATGCGTGGGCGGACGTTCGAAAATGCTGTGGTGATCCTGGATGAGGCCCAGAACGTTACCGTCAGTCAGATGAAGATGTTCCTGACGCGCCTGGGTGAGAATGTGACGGTGATTGTTAATGGCGATATTACCCAGTGTGACTTGCCTGCTGGTGTAAAATCCGGTCTGCGGGATGCACTGGAGCGGTTTACGGAAGACAGCATGGTCAGCATCGTGACCTTTGGTAAAGAGGATTGTGTGCGTTCGGAGTTGTGTCAGCGCACGCTGGTGGCCTATTCCTGATACCGGGTTAACATCCAGGTAAAAAGGGTTGCTTTCGCAACCCTTTTTTATCGCTATACCTGACGACTTAGTGGTGGCTCAGACGCAGATGGCTGGCACCACTCATGGTGTGTGAGTCAGTAAAGTGAGAGCCCGCCTCGAGTTTGAAAACCTCGACCGACTGACGCAATTTGGTTGCCTGTTCGTTCAGTGAGTCTGCGGCTGAGGAGGCTTGTTCCACCATGGCGGCATTCTGCTGTGTGACGGCCTCCATCTGGTTAATGGCGGTATTAATCTGGGAGATACCGCGGCTCTGTTCTTCGGAGGCCAGTGATACTTCGTTGACCAGGTTAGACACGTTTTGAATCACACCTTTCACGTTGCTGATAGCATCTCGGACTTCATCGGCTTGCACCGCACCGTGTTTCACCGCGGAAATGGCACTGTCGATCAGGTTCTTGATCTCTTTGGCGGCGGACGAAGAGCGTTGTGATAGTGTGCGAACTTCACCAGCAACCACCGCAAAGCCCCGGCCGTGCTCACCCGCCCGAGCGGCTTCTACCGCGGCATTCAGCGCCAGAATATTGGTCTGGAACGCGATGCCTTCAATCAGGTTAGTGATATCGGCAACTTTGGCAGAGCCATTGGCGATATCTTCCATGGCACGCACCATACGTTCCACGGCTTCGTCACCGTGCTGAACCGCAACGCTTGCCTGCTGGCCTAACTTATTGGCTTGTGCTGTATTGTCGACGTTACTTTCGATCGTGGATGAAATCTCATGCATGCTGGCAGCGGTCTGTGCCAGAGAAGAGGCTTGCTCTTCTGTGCGAGCAGAAAGGTCTTCATTGGCGGCCGCAATCTCACCGGATGCCGTTGATACACTCTCGCTGGCAGAACGAACGTCGGACAATACCATCGCAAAACGTTGAATCAGATTATTGAACGCGCTTGATGTCTGGCCAATTTCGTCATTTTTGCTGGCATCGGCATGCAAGGTCAGGTCCAGGTTTTCGCTGACGGTAATCAGTGTCTGGCGTAAGGCATTCAGGCTGTTACGCACGTAACTGATGATCACCGTGGAGAAGGTGCCAGCAACGAGTAACGCCACTACAATCAAGCCAATCAGCCCAAAAAACGCTTCTTTGAAACTGGTGTTGTTTTGCTCCTGCAGTCCACCAGCCAGCGTGACATTATAGTCATACTGGTCCTGAAACCCTTTCACCAGTTTTTCCTGGGCCAGAGTGACATAGCCCTGAGAGGAGAACGCTTTTTCTGCTGCCTGCGTGTCGGTTTGTGCTTGCTGAAAAAGCTTATCTCTAGCGGCACGGAAATCATTCAGGTATTGCAGATTATCATTCGCCATCTGTAAATCTTTGGGATCTGAAATCAGATCCTTTTTGTAAATGGCATTCAGTTTTTCAACTTTGGCGAGTGACTCATCGAGTGCACGTTTTAAGGTATTACGTTGTTGTTCTTCTCGGGTCAGAAAGATGAGTGCCAACGCACTGCGAGCATCATTTAATGTGTTATTCGATCTCACGAGATTGTCGAGGCTGGGTAAGGTATTCACCATCACATATTCCAGTCGGTCTTTTGACTGGCTAAGTGATTGAAGTCCAAAGCCACCTACGCTAATCAGTGCAAGGGCGAAGATGCTGATTACGATAGCTAGTTTTTTTACGATAGTCATGTTGGAATACTCCGCCAAGGAAATACACGATGATAAAAATACAAAGGTTCAATATTCTTTCGGAAATAAATTTATTTTATTTAGATTAAGTGAACATTAATGAAAGTAAAAAACCACTTTGTATTTTTATTCACTGGTTAAGTATAACCAGAGTGACTAATGAGCGTTTTAACTTTGTTGTTTTACATCAATGTTTTGTCTGTTTAATTCACAAGGTATCTCCTCGTTTTACGAGAAAGACGTAAGTAAGGCAGGTACATGGTGTGGATCGTTATATGAAATAAGCGTTAATGTTACTCCGACAAAAGAGAAAACGCGTTTTTATCATAAGTACTGGTATTTCTCTCATTTATCAGGTGACGATGTATTGCGTTTAACTGTCTGGGAGGGGAAATGGTCCGGTCGGGATTGACTCGCGCGTGGCGCTCGCCCTGCGGGCCGCCTGCGGTGGTCCAAAACGGCAGGCCGTTTTGTCGAACCCTGTCGGGGATTCTCGTCCATCCCGTCACCGGTTAAAAATAAAAACCCCAGACTTTCGTCTGAAAAGAAAGGCGGGAGTGAAATGTCCGGTCGGGATTGACTCGCGCGTTGCGCTCGCCCTGCGGGCCGCCTGCGGCGGTCCAAAACGGCAGGCCGTTTTGTCGAACCCTGTCGGGAGTTCTCATCCGTCCCATCACCGGTTAAAAATAAAAACCCCAGACTTTCGTCTGGGGTTTTTGTTTTTAATCTGGCGGTGAGGGAGGGATTCGAACCCTCGATACGTTTTCACGTATACACACTTTCCAGGCGTGCTCCTTCAGCCACTCGGACACCTCACCGGATTGTTACCTCAAGGGCAACGGGGCGCTACTATAGGGAGTCACCCAGTTATGGTCAAGCAGTATTTCAGGCTTTTAAAACGTCTGGCTAACAGTTGTTCGACCTGAACAGACGTGCGCCGAATTACCGATAAAAAAAGACCACCGCGCATGCAGTGGTCGGGATAACACCAGCTGACTGAATTAGTTCAGCAGGGATTTGATGAAGCTGGTCAGCTCCGCATTGGTGCTGTTGGCGAAGAAATATTCCTGGAATTTCGGACCAGCGATAGCGCCTTTAACCAGATCCTGATCCAGACCTTTCAGAATGGTGATCAGATCGTTGTAGGTCACTGCTTTTACTGCATCCAGAATTTTCTTGTTACGCTGCTGCGGTGCAACGCGATCGCTCGGGTAACCACGGCCACCTTCTTCTTTGAACAGCTGAGTGAACAGGTTTTCCAGATTCAGTTCAGCACCCCAGCCAAAGCCTTTAGCGTAAGGCAGAGAAACGGCATTACCGTTATTGATCTGAGAGAACAGGTAAGCGTCAGACGGGTCAACAACCAGACCACAGATTACACCCGGGAAAGAGTTACAGGCCAGCATTGCCCCCTGACCCGTACCACAACCTGTGACCACGAAATCAGCGGCACCGGAGTTCAGCAGGATGGCAGCCAGAATACCGTTCTGGATGTAGGTCAGCTGTGCAGCGTCTTCAACAGCATATTGACCGTAGTTGTATACGGTGTGACCCATCGGTTCAACGGCTTTGGACAGAGCAGTCGCGATAATCGCGTTTTTTGCAGCCTGGCTGTTCTCGTTAATCAGTGCAATTTTCATGTTCGTTCCTTTAAGTGTGCGGACAACTACATTTTTTAAAACACTATTTCATTTCAATTGACCCAGTATACCTTGCTCGTCAGAAACCGCAAACCACCAGAAACCGGAATTGATCGCAAAAACGTGACCTGCTCGACCATCTCGTGATGACCGATGCTGCTGTGATGTGTTGTACGAATGGGCTGGGTTGCCGGACGGCGTATTTAATGTGCTAACAGCACATGGTAAGCGGGGAGGTGTCAGGTATAACAGAAATATCAATAGCAAAACGCGGCGTTATCGCCGCGTTTTTTCTATTCATCTCATCGCTATCGATAAGCGACGCGGAATTAGAATGTGCTGGTATCTTTGAACAGACCGACTTTCAGATCAGTTGCGGTGTAGATCAGGCGACCATCAACCAACACTTCGCCGTCGGCGATGCCCATGATGAGCTTACGGTTGATAACGCGCTTGAAATGGATGCGATATGTCACTTTTTTAGCATCCGGCAGCACTTGCCCGGTGAACTTCACTTCGCCTACGCCCAGCGCACGACCTTTACCTTCGCCGCCCAGCCAACCGAGATAGAAACCAACCAACTGCCACATTGCATCCAGACCCAGACAGCCTGGCATCACCGGGTCACCGATGAAGTGGCAACCGAAGAACCACAGATCAGGATTGATATCCAGTTCTGCTTCCACATAGCCTTTTCCGTGCAGACCACCGTCTTCGGTCATAGAGATGACACGATCCATCATCAGCATGTTGCCGGCTGGCAGTTGTGGCCCCTGTGGCCCAAACAGTTCACCGCGTCCGCTGGCGAAAAGATCTTCTTTTGAATAGGAATCGCGTTTGTCTACCATGTTTCTATAAGCCCTGTTTTTGTGGAGCAGGCAGGTTAGCGTACAGATGTACGCTGAGCAAGTCTGTTGCTTCTGGCCCAACCAGTTTCTTTAACGGAAAAACCACGGAAAGCGACGCCGCTCCGGTGGTGCCAACTGCACGATTCGTTCACGGATCGCTGCCAGCAGGCTGGGTTGATGTTCATCGTCGTAAGGCACCTGCGTCAAGAGCGTCAGTGCTTCGGCGACCGAATCCACGACATAGATATGGAACTGCTCTTTGCGTACGGCGTCAATGACGTCTGGCTGCAGGCATAAATGACGTTGATTGGTCGATGGGATTATCACCCCTTGCTTACCTGTCAGGCCGCGACGCTGGCATACCTCGAAGAATCCTTCAATTTTTTCGTTAACGCCGCCAATGGGCTGTACATGCCCAAACTGGTCGACGGAACCGGTCACCGCCAGTTGCTGATTGATAGGACACTGCGACAACGCACTCACCAGCGCGCTAAGTTCAGCCAGTGATGCGCTGTCACCATCGACCTCGCCATAGGATTGTTCAAACACAATCGAGGCAGAGAATGGCAGTTGTTGCTCGAGTTCCAGCTCGGAAATCAGAAACGCCTGCATGATCATCATACCCTTAGCATGCAGGTTGCCACCCAATTCGGCCTTACGCTCGACATCGGTGAGTTCGCCATCGCCAGGATGGACCACGCAACTGATACGGGTGGGTTCACCAAACATCAGCGGGTAACCAGGATATTCCAGCACTGACAGGCCATTGACTTGGCCAATCATGTCGCCTTCGGTTTCGATCAGAACCTGACCCAGTTCAATTTCATCCTGCATGCGCTCAGACAGATACCCCTCGCGCCAACGGCGTGCCGTGACGGCATCAATAAACGCTTGTCCGGTGATCTCTTCCTGGCGCGTATAGAGCGCCGCGTGCTTGAGCTGGTGCGTCAGCCATTGCGGGCATAACGGCACATTACCTTGATCACCACTATAGCGCACAGCCAGTGAGAACAGCTCTGGCCAGGCATCAGCGGCCAGCAACGGCAATTGATTTTCCAGACATAACGCGTTGATGTAAGAACACCAGTGCACCATATCTTCCGGTTCGATTAATTGCAGGTGCGACTCAAATTCACCATAGATCGCCAGCTCGCCCAGTTCTGGCTCCATATCATGGATATCGCCCAGACTGTCACGATCGCCGAGTACAACCAGACGCAGGTCGACTGGCATCGGCGGGATCTCTACCGGTAACGGTCGTCGCTCATCGGGAGACAACCAGTGATATTGACCATCAATGATGATTTGCTTAAGCCGCAACCACATCAACGGCTGCGCCAGCAATGTCCGGGCGGACAGGATCAGCGTGCCGCCGTTGACGCGATGGAGCAGACCGGGCTGCAGAGTAATATCGTCTTTGTATATCCGCACACAGCCAAATAGCTGTTCCGGTTCGATCCATTCCTGGTAGCCGCAACGCAACGTAGCCGCAAAATTGTCATCCTGATACTGGGCTGGCTGAATGCTGATCTGCCGTCCATCAATATGATAACGATAGCCAGATAACGCTTCTGGTTGCCGCGCAGGTAACTGCGCGATGGCGTTGGCGATCAAGGCCAGATAGGCATTATTTTCCTGCGCCTTCAGCAACATAAACTGCGATGGCGAGCGGGGATGGCAAAAAATCGTCAGTGCATCGGCAAGCCGAGGCTGTACCGCAGAGAATTCAGCGGGGGCGAGTTGGGCTGCCTGGGAGAATAACGTCTGATATGGCGTATGATCGGGCAGCAGTTGCTGCCATTCGAGTCGGTTATTGGTCAAAGTATCTGCTGTAATCGTTTAAAGGAAAACCGTAATTATACAAGAATTCTCAAGGCTGCATACGTGCTGAGTTGGGAGAGGTTAACAAGAGAGCATTCAGGGGCCGTTCTGGGCGAAAAATAACCAGACAGGGATTGCCTGGAGTGGGAATATCGGGCAACAATGGGGGCAAGTTCAGGCACGTTACACGGTCACTAAAGAATAATGTATGAAATATCAACAACTAAAAAATCTTGAGTGCGGCTGGAAGTGGAAGTACCTGGTTAAAAAACATCGCGAGGGTGAGCCGATAACGCGCTTTATTGAGCAAAGCGCAGCCGATGACGCCGTCAACCGACTGCTGAAAATGGAAAGTCAGCCGGTATTGGTGCTGGAGTGGATTGCGCAGTGCATGAATCCGACGCTGGAGAATCGCATGAAGCAGACGATCCGTGCCCGGCGTAAACGGCATTTCAACGCGGAACACCAGCACACCCGTAAAAAATCTATCGATCTGGATTATCTGGTGTGGCAACGCCTGGCGGCGCTGGCGCAGCGTCGCGGTATTACCCTGTCAGAGACCATTGTGCAATTGCTCGAAGATGCCGAGCATAAAGAAAAGTACGCCAGCCAGATGTCGCTGCTCAGACAAGACCTCCAGGCCATGCTGAATCAACCACCGGAAAATGACGTTTCGGACTGAAACTCGTCGGTGATAACGCGCTATTTCGCCAGTTGAGTTCGTCGATTAATAAGAGGGGTTTACTCGTTAAGTGGTGTTAATACGTTATCCCTTCCCGATTAATGCAGTGAGTTCCATCACAGATTTCAGATCTCATCCCCGACAGCACCTGACAGTTCAGCACGCCAACACATTTCAACATGCTAACTGATTGCCCTGAGACTTAAATTATTCTGAGTACAATAATTAAAAAAATGAAAAAACGATGACGACCGGAAAACTTAATGGCCAGGTAACACCAATTAATATGGCGGCTAAAAAACGCATGATTAACGAATTATCTTTGCTCATAAAAAAAGTAAATATCATCGAGGCCGCAAGGCCCAGGAAATAGAGGGTTCTGATCATTTCCCACAGGTGATGGTGTGACACATTTACTTCCTTATGGTTGCAGGGGGCGCGTATTCTATGCCGTTAAAATTTTACGATCAATCGATTAACCTACCTGAGTGATGCCTGCATGGACATACTGGCGGGAGAACCTTGCAGCACGACCACATAAGTGGCCATCGCCACTGTTGTGACAGACTCTCACTATGCGTGCCTGAATGCCGGAAAAATGTTAACAGCATGGAATAGCTGCCGCTGTTGGGCACTCAGCCGTAAAATTCACTTTGTAATAATATTACACAAGGTCGCGATTTATTTTTGCCAGATATGTCAAAGAATACAAATCCAGAATAGTCTGAGCTGTATTTATCCCTTTTTTATACCCGTCATACTTCAAGTTGCAGGTGTGTTGGCTGCGTTCATTCACCCGAATCACTTACCTGAGTAAGCTCATCGGGATGAAATGAGAGACATCCTGTCGCTCACCAGAGGCCAGCCGTTGGCTGGTCAAATTCGTTCCCAACGAATTTGTCACTCACTTGCCGCGTTACAAGGCTCTAATTAGCCTTGCCCTAAAGGGCCAACGCGTGGCGTTGTTCAAAACGCAGTGCGTTTTGTCCTGCAACTCGAATTATTTGGGGTATAGATAATTATTTATTTTCAGGCAAAGTATAAAACGCAATGAGTGGTTGTGATAAAAATCGCTACTCACGCGGAATAGTCAGAACACGCTTAAACAAGGGATGGGTTAAAAAGAATAAAACTGAGATCTATATCACATCAAGAACACGTATTTTTTATATTTTTTTGTTATTTATATGACAATTATATTAATTTTTTGTTTCAGTATGGACTTTGTCAAAGGACTGGCATAGTTTGAGACTTTATCCTGCCAGAAAGGTAATGAAATGAGTGAGATATCCAGTCTGTCACTGAAAATACCATCAGAGCTGAAAGAAAAGATTAAAGCTGCCGCGTTGGAAAACGAGGTTTCTATCAGCGCTGAGGTCAGTGCCCGTTTGCTGAGAAGTTTTGATATCGAAGATCATGCCCATGACACTGATGAGGCAGAGATCGTTGATAGCCAGAACACGGAAGAGCTCGTCGAGCAACCGCTGACAGCGAAGGAAATCAAAAAGCTTCGCCAGTTGCTCAAAGGCAAAGGAACCTCCAGGAAGAAATAATCCTCGCCTTGTATGCTGTATCAGCCTTAAGTGGTACAGCATTTATCTTGTTTTTCTCCCTTTAGTTTGAGCCACTGCTCTCCCTGCCTCATCAATAGAGTTGATGCACGCGTCTTATCCCAGTATGCACGATAGCAGCAGCGCCGTCGTAAAAAGGGGCCAGCTCGAAGGAACGTTTACCTGACTCGAACTACTCAGTTCTCATCGATTAAGTTCTCACCGACTACTGTTAGTTCAGGATGTCGGGTGTATTGCTCGGTATGATCTGACATCGGTCGTCGACCAACTCCAGTACTAATACTCCAGCGCTAATAGGTGTGAGCGGTGAAGATGGGCGTACCGTATCGGGTGTATGTGAATAACGCAGGGAGTCGTTTTGCCAGGTGTTTACCTGAAAAAATAAACATCGCGCTATCTTTCCAAAAAAAAACCGAGTATTTTCCTGCACTATCGTAGATCGTTGTGTGTTCCAATGATAAGTATTTTCGGATCAAAAATATTACTCAAAAAATATTGCTTAAATAGACAGTCACATTATTTATCGCGTAATGATATAGAAAATTTTGTAAGATTTTTCTGTCAGTAACAACAATACACTTACTATTCTTTTTATAATATGAAACAATCCATCATCGGTGTGATTTCATTACAGAGATGACGCTGATAATGAGGATGGCAGGACGCCGAATCCGATTATTGCAATCAATATCTTATAGATATAACCGTGTCATGCTCCAGACTCAAAACTAAACCATGCATGGTTGCTTTAGCGATGGGTACATCGCAGGAAATGATAATCATGGAGGATAATGTGATTTCCAGATATAAAATATACGGTAAACGTATTCATTGTACTAACCGGAACAATGTAAGACTCGACTTTCCCTTATGTGCATTTCCTCAATGCGCATGGCATCACACAGCTGTTGTCACATGGTGCGCAGGTAAGAGATCAGTGTTGTTATCTTATTTTGCCTCCTTTCTCTACCCCAGATAATTCGAGTTTCAGGACAACGCGCTTGCATGCAACGCGTTAGCCCTTTAGGGCAAGGTTCAAGCTTGAAGTATGGCGTGTATAGGGGATGACCCATGATTCATAAAGCCAAAAGAATGAACCTATCAAGGTATGGTACCTGGTAAATATAGATTATTTACCGATCTTTTTATTGGATTGTAAACGAAAGGATTTTATTAAAGGGGCTCACAATGAATTTTTCTAATTTAAAAATAGGCTACAGATTGGCAATCGGATTTTCATTTCTTATTGTTATGTTATTGATTTCAGGTGCTGTGGCATTAAGCAAATTGAGCGATTTTAACCAAAAAATGGATTATACCGTCTCCGATCTTTATCCGTTGACAGCTAAAGGAAATAAGTTAGTTGATGAGCTGAACAATGCGTTGCTGGGACAGCAGTTTATTTTAATGTCAGATTCCGTGGCAGATATTCAAAAGCAGAATGAAGAGATTAAAGCGCACTCAGCGGAAATTACGACTTTACTGATGGCGTTGAATAAAGACGTTAAAGATGCCCACTCTATTGGTTTGCTTAAAGATATCCAGCAGATTCGCAGCGAGTATAGCTTGTCAGCAAATAAGTTGATGGACCTGGCAGGTCGTGGGAACAAGCGTGAAGCCATGACGGAATTGATGGGTGTCTCTCAGTCGTTACAGCAAAAATATAAAAGCAAAGTCGCCGAATTCATCAATTATCAGGATAGCCAAATGATTGGCGCACAAGATATGGTGCAAAAGAGTTATAACGAAATTCGTATGATGTTGTTGATGGTTTTTATCATCAGCATTGTGGCTGGTGGGCTGATCGCCTGGGGAATTACCCGTAGTGTGACACGGCCATTGCAGGAGGCGCTCATTCTGGCAGAGAAAGTGGCCAAAGGAGATTTGACGTCTGAACCTTCGGTGTGCACACAAGATGAAACCGGGAAGTTATTGCACGCACTGTATGGGATGAATGACAGTTTGTGCAATATCGTCAGTCAGGTCCGTGAGGGCGCGGAAACCATTTCTTCCGCTGCCTCGCAGATTGCATCAGGTAATCAGGATTTGTCTGCCCGAACTGAGGAACAGGCCAGTTCGCTGGAGGAAACCGCCGCGTCGATTGAACAACTGACCGCGACTATCAAAAATACGGCGGCCAATACGGAACACGCGGCGTCACTGGCGGGACAGGCTTCCGACATTGTGCGTCAGAGTGGTGAAATGATGGTGGACGTCACCCGGGAGATGCGTGAAATACGTGATGCGTCTCAGCGTATGGCTGAAATTATTGGGGTCATCGACAGTATTGCGTTCCAGACCAATATTCTGGCGCTGAATGCCGCCGTGGAAGCAGCCCGGGCCGGTGAGCAAGGGCGAGGGTTCGCAGTAGTAGCCAGCGAAGTTCGTGCTCTGGCACAACGCAGTGCGAATTCAGCCAAGGAAATTAAAGAGTTGATTGATAACTCGGTGCATAAAGTGCAGGACGGCATGTTACTGGTAGAAAACACGGAGCACACGATGGGGGCGGTGATTGATAATGCGCACAACGCCGATAGCGTGATCACGGAAATCGCGAGGGCCAGTCTGGAGCAAAGTGAAGGCATTAATCAGATAAACCTGGCGATCGGCCAGATCGATACGACGACGCAGCAGAATGCTGCCCTGGTAGAAGAATCCGCAGCGGCGGCGTTATCGCTACAGGAACAGGCGCAAACGCTGGCGAAGACCGTCAGTGTATTCAAGCTGAACCATTCTGGTTCAGGGAAAGGAACGTTGCGGCGCGAATCAGCAGGAAAAGGGGTGGCGCTGACCGGATTACCGGGCACAAAAAACGCGAACGTGTCTGATACGCCGGAATGGGTAACCTTCTGATCAACGATTCATTGCTGATGCAAATAAAAACCGCAGCCTGACAGCATGTCGCTGCGGTTTTTTATATTCAGACGCGAGCATCACCATAGAATATCGTGGTGGTTGCTTATCTGTATTAGCTTATCCCTGCTATCTCATCAGGCTGAAAAATTACCCAATGAGCTGGTGTCGTGACCATCGCCAGATGTCGACGACTAGAAATAGCACCAAACTGACCCCCATGACGGGCAGGCTAACCATCAGCACACCTGAAATGATTAACACCAGCAGCCGCAGAGGTACAGCCAATTGCAAGAACGCGGTGGTTAAGGTCTGTGCCGGGTTGCGGGCGGAGGCATATGCTGGACGTCGTATCCACCACATGCGATATCCCCAGACAATCAGGCAGCAAAGCCCGAGTCCAAAAGCAGCGAGCAACAACTGGTTGGGCAGGCCGAATAGTACGCCCATATGAGCGTCAATGCCCCAGCGAGTCAGTTTGGCGGCCAGTGGATAGTCGGCAAAGCGGACTTTATCTATGACGTGGAACGTTGTTGGGTCAACGGCAACCGAATCAACCTGTGTTGGCCATGACCGATCAATTTCGCTGACAGTCCAGGCACGCTGAGGTTTGAGTGATGGGCGAATCTCTATTTTCCCGGCATCAATACCCGCGTCTCTGGCGGCGGCCAGCACGTTATCGAAGATCTGCGGTGTGACAGGGGAGAGCATCGCAGGCATAGACATCATGTGATGTTCTGCATGTGGTGACGCTGGCGTGTTCGGCACCGTATCCAGATGGGTATTCACCGACGGGGTTTGCCAGCCGAGTACAGCGCGAAGCTGGGCAACATTGTCACCTGCCCAGCGTGACCAGGTCAGACCGGTTGCTGAAAAGAAAAGCAATCCAAGCAGCAACAGCAGGCCGAGGGACGCATGATTGCGGCGTAATCCCTGACGTTGCCTGACGGGGCTTGGGCGCTCGCTGGTGGAACGACGACGCGAACGAGGCTGTACTTTGCGGGTCGAGAGCCAGATATAACCCCCTCCCAGTGCCGCAATCCATAGCCAGGAGGCAGCCAGTTCGCTGTAATGGCGACCAATATCACCCAGCAACAGGTTGCGATGCAGATAATCCAGCGCGGTGCGAAACGGCAAAATACCACTGGTGCCATAGACGGTCAGTGCGCCACGGATATCAAGGGATACCGGATCCACGAAGACCGCAAAACTTTCTGATGGGCCGAGTTCTGGCAGGGAATACATCACCCGCGTCGTCTGCCCGGCACTAGGTGCGGGTCGAACGGCGGTCAGCCGGGCGTATTGCGCCTTATCACCCAGCGCATGCGCTGCCGCGTCAATTTGGTGCGACAGCAACTGTGGCGTTCCGCTGGTATCGGTAAACAACTGCTGGGAATAGAGCTTTGTTTCAATCTGGGGTGTTAGCACATAGAGCGTGCCCGTCAGGGCCGCAATAAAGATGAACGGGCCAACAAATAGCCCAATATAAAAATGCAAACGCATCAATAATGCCTGCATCGCGATACGTTGAGACCGAACCAGATTGTCGTGGCTCGCGTTTTGCACGGGCGACACATCCGTGAGTGTTTCTTCCTGATGGATGCAGGTGGTGACTGTTTTTGACTCGGACATAACCTCTCCAATAGCGTAACCCTGCCGCCGACAGCGGATATTTCCAGGCTTGTTGGCGGGCATTGTTGTTCACCGGCACTGAAATCATCGTCTCATTGATGAAATCAGCCGTAAGCGTGCGACGTGACACCACGCTTGATGAACACTATGTTTATGGACACCATGTTTTATAAACAGATTGTTTTATAAACAGATTGTTTTATAAACACATTGTTTTATAAACGAGCAATTGATAAAGGTGGGGCGCGAGCTAAAGGCGGCAGAAAACGTAGAAGATGAGGCGATGAACATAGAGGACAAGGTTTCTGCCAGCGGGATAACCAGACAGCATGGGCAGGCTGGAGTGTGCCTGATAACGCCAGCAGCGGTAAATGCGACAACAGGACACAGTAACCACATGCAGCATGATCCTCCATCCCCATCTCCCCGTGTGACATCGGGGTAATGGGCGAATGAGCAGGATACGCTGCGGACGTATGCATACTGTGATGTTCATGATGACCCGACATGGGGGCCATGGCTGACAGTGAAGCGGGAGAGGGGGTTTGAACGTGATGGCTATTTCGCAGCGATTGCGAAATGGGCGGAGCCAAAAAGATCATGACAAGGGCCAATATCCCAAGCCAGGCAGGGAGGCGTCGTTGTCTCAGTTCAAACAGGGACATGCGTTACATGCGATGCTCAGAAAAAGGCAGAATGGGCGACACTGTACCCGATCAGTTGATAAGGGTTAAGAAAATGTTCTTTTTTGATCCCGTTCGGTGAAAAAATTGCGCTCTGTTTTCCATAAATCGCCGTTTAATGCCTGTTGGGGCCAGAAGTTTCTTGCTACTGCCGTCATGTGAGAGGAAAATTTACCCTCGTTTCTCAACGGATGATTCCTAGGCATTTCTGGTGTTATATCCGTTATGGTTTTTCATCTTGAGGACGTGGTTTATCACTGAAGTGGGTCGATGTTGTCTAAACGGTGACCTATTATGATGAACCATTCTTTTCTCAAGTTGTCGGAAAGCTAACTTATCCATTAATATGGGTTTTAGTTGATTTAGGCACACATACAGGGGGAGATGTGCTGGTTAATAAATTTAGGGTTAAGCAGCGTGTTGCTAATCTTCGCTGGGTTTCAGCGGCGGTCATGTTGTCTTTGACATCATTGCACGCCTGGGCTTTTTCCATTGATGATGTGGCGCAAAAGGCGGAAAAGCTGGCTGAAAAGGGCTATGAAGCACCAAAGAGCAATCTTCCTGCCCAGTTTCGTGACATGAAATTTGCTGATTATCAGCAGATTCGCTTCAACCAGGACAAATCCTACTGGAATTCAGACCCAACGCCTTTCAAACTGCAGTTCTACCATCAAGGTATGTATTTTGACATTCCGGTCAAAATCAACGAAGTGACTGCCACTGAAGTCAACGAAATCAAATACTCTACGGATTACTTCGATTTTGGCTCGGTCAACCATGACCCGGCGACCGTGAAAGATCTGGGCTTTGCTGGCTTCAAGGTACTTTACCCAATTAATAAAGCGGATAAGAACGATGAAATCCTCAGCATGCTGGGGGCGAGTTATTTCCGTATCGTTGGTAAAGGGCAGGTGTATGGGTTGTCTGCCCGTGGGTTGGCTATCGACACGGCATTGCCTTCCGGTGAAGAGTTCCCACGTTTTCGCGAATTCTGGATTGAGCATCCGAAACCGGAAGACAAACATCTGGTGATCTATGCATTGCTGGATTCTCCGCGTTCTGTTGGTGCTTACCGGTTTGTGCTTTATCCAGGCAGTGACAGCATGATGGACGTGGAAGCCAAAGTCTATCTGCGTGATAAAGTGGGTAAATTGGGCATAGCGCCGTTGACCAGTATGTTCCTGTTTGGGCCAAACCAGCCGTCGCCGACGCTGAACTACCGTCCGGCGCTGCATGATTCCGACGGTCTGTCGATCCATGCCGGTAATGGTGAGTGGATCTGGCGTCCGCTGAATAATCCCAAACATTTGTCGGTCAGCACCTATACCATTGAAAACCCGAAAGGCTTTGGTCTGCTGCAACGCGGCCGTAACTTCTCCGGTTATGAAGACCTGGACGACCGTTATGACCTGCGCCCAAGCGGCTGGGTTGAAACCAAAGGCGACTGGGGTAAAGGCAAAGTTGAATTGGTAGAAATTCCGACTGCGGATGAAACCAATGACAATATTGTCGCTTTCTGGACACCGGAAAATCTGCCAGAGAAAGGCAAGCCGTTGGAAATGAAGTACCGCCTGCATTTCACACGGGATGAAGAAGCACTGCATTCTCCGGAACAGGCTTATGTCATGCAGACCATGCGTTCGACGGGTGACGTGAAACAGTCTAACCTGATTCGTCAGCCAGATGGCACCATCGCATTCCTGGTTGATTTTGTCGGCGGCAAGATGAAGGATCTGGATCCGAATACGCCGGTCGCATCGCAAGCCAGTATTGGCGACAACGGCGAAATTGTGGAAAACAGTGTTCGCTATAATCCGGTAACGCATGGCTGGCGTCTGACACTGCGTCTGAAAGTGAAGGACAACAAGCAGCCGACGGAAATGCGAGCAGCGTTGGTCAATGGTGATACCACATTGACTGAAACCTGGAGCTATCAGCTGCCTGCTAATGAATAAATCAACGACTTCCCTCGAGTATATCGAGAAATTGCCTCTGCCTGCCGGGCAGGCAGAGGCCCTTCGCGAGACGCTGTCTTCGTCTCAGGAGCTGTCTTCCTTACATCAGTCACTGTCTGATGGTTCTGTCGTCAATATGCAGTCGCCGGACGATATTCCGCTGGTTTCTGTACCGCGCCGTCTGGAAATGGCGTGGGAGGACGGGCTCAATGGCGGTAAGCAACTGGGCAAAGACCGTGAAGGTCGCACCGCATTACAGGCTATGCCGCGTATTACCCGTGCTTCTATGTTCCCTGATGCCTGGCAGACGAACCCAATGGTGCGCTGGTGGGATACTTTCAAAGGACGCACCAAACCTCCTCGTCATCAATACAAGACGGCAGAGGAAAACGAAGCGGAAAACCGCTGGCGTAAGGTGGGGACGCTGCGTCGTTATATCCTGTTGGTGCTCACTCTGTTCCAGACAGCGATTGCTACCTGGTATATGAAGACCATTCTTCCTTATCAGGGATGGGCCTTGATCGATCCGTTTGCGATGATCCATCAGGATGTCTGGCGCACTGTCATGCAATTGCTGCCTTACGTGCTGCAAAGCGGAATATTGATCCTGTTTGCGATTCTGTTCTGCTGGGTCTCCGCCGGTTTCTGGACGGCGCTGATGGGTTTCCTGCAGTTGCTCATCGGTAAGGATAAATACAGTATCTCGTCGACAGTCACCGGGAATGAACCGTTAAATCCGGCACATCGCACGGCATTGATTATGCCTATCTGCAATGAGGACGTAGAACGCGTTTTCGCAGGGTTGCGGGCGACCTATGAGTCGGTGGCGGCTACCGGTGATCTGGATCATTTTGATATTTATGTCCTCAGTGACAGTAATGATCCGGATATTTGCATCGCGGAACAAAAAGCGTGGATGGATTTATGCCGGGAAGTCGACGGTGCGGGTCGTATCTTCTATCGTCGCCGTCGTCGCCGTGTGAAGCGTAAGAGTGGCAACATCGATGACTTCTGCCGTCGCTGGGGTAGCCAGTACAGCTATATGGTGGTGCTGGATGCCGACAGTGTGATGAGCGGCGAGTGCTTAACATCACTGGTTCGGTTGATGGAAGCCAATCCAAACGCTGGGATTATCCAGTCCGCACCGCGTGCATCGGGTATGGATACACTGTATGCCCGCTGCCAGCAGTTTGCTACCCGTGTGTATGGGCCACTGTTCACTGCCGGTCTGCATTTCTGGCAGTTAGGTGAATCCCATTATTGGGGGCATAACGCCATCATCCGTGTGAAACCCTTCATCGAGCATTGTGCGCTGGCGCCGTTGCCGGGCGAAGGCTCTTTTGCCGGTTCGATCCTGTCACATGACTTTGTCGAAGCCGCGTTGATGCGTCGTGCCGGGTGGGGCGTCTGGATCGCGTATGATTTACCGGGCAGTTATGAAGAGCTACCGCCTAACCTACTGGACGAGTTGAAACGTGATCGTCGCTGGTGTCACGGTAACCTGATGAACTTCCGCCTGTTTCTGGTCAAAGGCATGCACCCGGTACATCGGGCGGTATTTTTGACGGGGGTGATGTCTTACCTGTCCGCGCCGTTGTGGTTCATGTTCCTGGCGCTGTCTACGGCATTGCAGGTGGTACATACGCTGATGGAGCCGCAGTATTTCCTGCAGCCCCGCCAGTTGTTCCCGGTGTGGCCGCAGTGGCGTCCGGAACTGGCGATCGCCTTGTTCTCGACAACACTGGTGTTGCTGTTCCTGCCCAAGCTGCTGAGTGTCATTCTGGTTTGTGCCAAGGGTGCTAAGGCGTACGGCGGTTCGATAAGGCTGTGTTCTTCACTGCTGATTGAAATGCTGTTTTCTGTCTTACTGGCGCCGGTGCGTATGTTGTTCCATACCGTATTCGTGGTCAGCGCATTTCTGGGGTGGTCAGTACAATGGAAATCGCCACAGCGTGATGATGACGCAACGCCCTGGAGCGAAGCCTTCACCCGTCATGGTTCTCAGTTATTGCTGGGGCTGGTATGGGCTGGCGGCATGGCATGGCTGGATTTGCGCTTCCTGTGGTGGCTCGGACCAATCGTGTTCTCACTGATCCTCTCACCGCTGGTCTCTGTATTGTCCAGTCGAGCCAGCCTCGGTTTGGCTTGTAAGCGTGGCAAGTTGCTACTTATTCCGGAAGAATCTACTCCTCCGCGAGAGCTGGTGGCGACCGACGAATACTTCCGTCGTAATCGTGAGCGCAAGCTGGAACATGGCTTTATGCATGCGGTGTTTGATCCGTCCGTCAATGCGCTGGCCAGTGCTATGGCAACAGCACGTCATTGCCTGAGTAAGCCGATTGAGGATATGCGTGAACAGCGCGTGAATGACGCACTGCATCGTAACCCTCATGAGGTTGATGGTAATTTGCGTCTGGCATTGATTAGCGATCCGGTGACATTGGCTCGATTGCATCATCGAGTCTGGAGTCAGTCTGATGCGTACAGCAACTGGCGAAACCATTACCAGACGCTTGCTGCACCGGTGATTAAAAGCGAATAAACCCGCATAAGTCAGTGAAAAAGCAACGGCTAGTCCGTTGCTTTTTTTATGCCTATCGCATGTCCACACGCGATACCAGGCAGCTATTCCTGGCAGCACTATTCTGCTTCGGATAACGCTTCCCGGTTGGATTTCCGGCGCAACGAGAGCCATGAGTAGAACGCATTGATCATCACAACGCTGGCTGTTACCAGAAATACGGCCCTGAACCCAAAACTTGCGGAAACGCTGGCACCTAACAGCGGCCCCGTCACGTTACCGACATCGCGGAATGACTGGTTATAGCTGAATATTCGCCCGGCAACCTGATGAGAAGAGTGATAGATAAGCAACGTTTGCACGGCGGGCAGTAACGCGCCGTCAGCCGCACCTAGCAGGAAACGTAATGCTGCCAGTTGCCAGGGTGATTGCACGAATGCCATGGGGATCAGTAGTAATACTGACAGTATCAGCATGGCAACCAGAATCCGCTCCGGGCCAATTTTGTCGCCAAGTTTTCCCAACCGGGGGGCGCTCAGGAGTGCTGAGACACCGGGAATAGCCGCAATCACACCACTGATAAACGCCAGATTGTCGGTTTGGCCTGCCAGCTCGCGTACATACAGGGTCAATATCGGTGCAACGGAGCCGGTTGCCACCTGAATGATAAGCGTAGTAACGAACAAACTCATTACCAGATGGGGATTTTTCAGAGAAACCATGACCTGACGCCCGCTAAGCATGTCTTTTTTCCTGACAGGCTCAATGCGCTCGCGAATGAAAAAGAGCGTAACCAGAAAGCAGATAAACAACACTACGGCGGTAATGAAAAAAACGGGACGCAAACCGAAGGTATCGGCCAGATAGCCGCCGAGTAGCGGGCCAAGCAGTGCGCCACCAACCGCGCCGGTAGACAAGGTTCCCAGTGCCCAGCCACTGCGATTACGAGGCACTTGTGTGGCGATCAGGGCATTGGCATTCGGCACAAATCCGCCCAAAACGCCTAATGCGGCTCTGAGTAACAGAAACTGCCAGATATTCTGCACCAGGCCCATTAACGCCATCACTATCGCCATCCCCAGGGCGGAGCGTAGTAGCATCAGTTTTCGCCCTTTGCGGTCGGCAAGGCGTCCCCAGAAAGGCGAAGCGATCGCAGAAAATAGAAACGTGATGCTGAACACTACACCTGACCAGAGATTGAGCGCCTCATGACCCTGTATGCCCAGTTGTTCGACGTAAAGTGAAAGAAAAGGCATGACCAGGCTGAAGGCCGCCCCGGTAAAGAAACATCCCAACCAGGCAATGTAGAGGTTGCGTTTCCAGTCAATCGGAGCGGTATCATCCATAGTGTTTCCCTGGCTGGCCGTATGCCAGCACATGATTCAAAAAGCGCTTAATAGAGCGAAGGTTCCCCGTCAGGGCGTGTTTTAAAACGGCGATGCAACCACATGTACTGGTCCGGTGCCAGCAGGATGTTTTCTTCAATCAGCTTATTCATCCAGGCTGCGGTGGTTGTCTCATTCTCCAATGGGATATCCAGTTGGGCTGGGCGAATGAGCAGCTCATAGCCTTTTCCATCCGGCAAACGACGGGGGACGAATGGCACAATAACGGGTTTTGCTGCACGGGCTAGCATATAACTACCGACCGTCGTTGCGGCGTTTTTAACAGCAAAAAAAGGAACAAATACGCTGCTGCGTGGACCATAGTCGTGATCAGGGGCGTACCAGATAATCTCGCCTTGTTTCAGCGCACGGATCATGCCCTTAACGTCTTTTCGGTCCAGCATGGATTTGTTAGAACGCATTCTTCCCCATGTTTGCAGCCAGTCGATCAATTTGTTGTCGTTAGGCCGATAAACACCGATACCGGCGTTTTGTATACCAAAGATGCGAGCCCCTAATTCCAGCGTAAGGAAATGCAGACCAATCAGTAACACACCGCGTTGTTGTTCTCGCAGTGGCTGCATGTGTTCTAGTCCGGTTACCGTAAACCAGCGCTCCACTCGCCAGTCTGGCCAGAACCAGGCCATCCCCGTCTCCATGACGCCCATCCCGACGGATTCAAAATTTTTCTTAACCAGCGCCTTTCGCTCCTCAGTTGGCATATCCGGGAAGCAAAGTTGCAAATTACGATGTGCGATCGCGACGCGGCGTTTCAGTATACGCATTGACAGTCTTCCCAACCCCGTACCGATGCGATAGATGAGAGGATAAGGTAACAGGACCACCAGATAGAGTAGCGCGATGCCTGTCCAGGTCGGCCAGTAGCGTGGGTGTAGCAGCGAGCGATTGAAGGCGGGGATTTGAGTCATAGCGTTAGTATTAAAAAACGGCGAATAACACGCCGACGGTTAATGGAGTTCTTTGCGTTTTCCAACCGAGCAGCCAAAGGCGACATTCTTAAGAAGAAAACACACGTGTGTTTTTTATCCGCAAATTCAACACGGTATTTATCATAGCATCTGTGAAATACGGATTTTAACGTTTGATGACATTAGGGTGGGATCGGCATCATGCCTGTGATCCCCGCACGGTGACGGCGGGGATATGGCGGTCAGGAGGTGAACAAACCTTTGGCGTAGTGAGGTTCACAGCGCCAGAACTGCGGAGGAACGGTGACGTTTTCTTTCAGTCGGATCGCGGCATGCCATGGCCAGCGAGGGTTAAACAGCATGGCTCGGGCAAGGGCCACCGCGTCCGCTTCTTCGGTTGCAAGAATAGCTTCCGCCTGCTCTGGCTCCGTAATTAAGCCGACGGCAATCGTTACCAGCCCCGTTTCCTGGCGAATTTTTTGTGCGAAAGGCACCTGATAGTTGGGCGCGGGCTGGATGTGCTGCAATGGCGATAGCCCACCGCTGGAAACATGAATATAGTCGCATCCCAGTTGGCGCAATACGTGACCAAGTTCAATGGATTGTGCCAAATCCCAGCCACCTTCAACGGCATCCGTGGCGGAAATGCGAACACCGACTGCTTTATGCGGTGGAAACACCTCTCGTACCGCCATATAAACCTCACGCAGTAACCGCATCCGATTGGTCAGTGAACCACCGTATTCGTCGTCACGCTGGTTGGAGAGAGGCGAGAGAAACTGGTGCAACAGATAACCGTGTGCCGCATGGATTTCTATCAAATCGAATCCCAGTCGGTCTGCCCGTTTGGCTGAAGCGGCGAAGGCATCAATCAGGTTTTTGATTTGATCATGGCTCATGGCGACCGGCACGGTGTCATCAGGGGCATAAGGCAATGCCGAGGGCGCGACGGTTTGCCAGCCACCTTGTGTGGGAGACAGGAAGGCCCGGTTAGCCCAAGGGGCGTCGGTTGATGCCTTTCGGCCGGCATGGCCGAGTTGAATACCCAACGGGATAGTGGAGTGCTGACGGATTCCCCGGATGACGGGGGCTAAAGCACGCTCGGTATCGTCATCCCATAGGCCGAGATCATGTGGTGAGATGCGTCCTTCCGGCGCCACGGCGGTGGCTTCAAGAATCAGTAAGCCCGCGCCGGAATGCGACAACGTGCCCAGGTGCATCATGTGCCACTCTGTGGCTTTGCCGTCTTTTGCGGAGTACTGACACATGGGGGCGATGATAATACGGTTTGGTAGCGTCAGGTTTCCCAGTGCCAATGGACTGAACAGCTTGCTCATGAAAATAACCCCTTATCTGAGAGAGATTCAGCACACCATGCCAGAGTGTGGCTGAAATCCTGATTTCACATTCCGATATCCCCGTCGTTCACTGACAGCATGCTATCCCTCCTGTATGATGCGACGGAAATTTATTGGTTACGCAACATCGCGTTCATATCATCTTAACGCCATTCACCTCAATAAAAACAGGACAGTACACCATGCCAGTGTTACATAACCGTGTTTCCAATGAGGAACTGAAAGCGCGTATGCTCGCTGAAACCGAGCCGCGAACGACAGTGTCCTTTTACAAATATTTTCAACTGGATGAACCACAAGCCTTTCGTGACGCACTGTATATCGCGTTTGATAAGGCTCGGGTCTTCGGCCGCGTTTATATCGCCCGTGAGGGGATCAATGCGCAGATAAGCGTCCCCGCCAGTCGATTTGAGGATTTCCGTACCGCGTTGTATAGCGCGCATCCGGCACTCAACGGCGTTCGTTTGAATATTGCACTGGAAGATGACGGCAAGTCATTTTGGGTATTACGGATGAAAGTGCGGGATCGCATTGTGGCCGATGGGATTGACGATGCCAGTTTCGACCCAACACGGGTAGGGCAGTATCTCAAAGCGGAAGAGGTTAACCGGATGGCCGATGACCCCGACACCTTGTTCGTGGATATGCGTAATCATTACGAATATGAGGTTGGTCATTTTGAAAACGCGCTCGAAGTGCCTTCCGATACATTTCGTGAGCAATTGCCGATGGCCGTCGATATGCTGGCAAACGTACGTGACAAGAATATTGTGATGTATTGCACTGGCGGGATTCGCTGCGAAAAAGCCAGTGCCTATATGCTTCATCATGGTTTCAGGAATGTTTACCATGTTGAGGGCGGTATTATTGAGTATGTCCGTCAGGCTAAATCCCGCGGGCTGCCGCTGAAATTTATCGGTAAGAATTTCGTGTTTGACGAACGGATGGGTGAGCGGGTATCCGATGATGTGATTGCGCATTGCCATCAATGTGGGGAGCCTTGTGATACCCACGTCAATTGCAAAAATCAGGGATGCCATTTGTTGTTCATTCAATGCCCGACATGCGCAGAAAAATATGCGGGTTGCTGTAGCAGCGCGTGTCAGGAAGAAACACAACTGCCGCTTGAAGAGCAACGTCTGCGCCGCAAGAATCGTGAAATCAGCATGAAGATTTTTAACAAATCGAAGGGGTTGCTGAACACCACATTGGGGATTCCAGCACCGGAAAAAGAACCCAGAAAAGACAAATAATCAGATTGAAAATAAGCGCAGGGCTCGTAAGAGCCCTGCGTCAGCGATTATTTCTGACGAACACCTTCGATAGAGATAATCAATTCTACTTCCTGAGACGCTGGGCCGAGATCGGTTGTGATATTGAAGTCTTTTAGCGCCAGTTTACCTTTCGCCTCAAAACCAGCACGATACCCGCCCCAGGGGTCGTCACCCTTGCCCATCAGTTTGGCGTCCAGCGTTAAGGGTTTGGTGACACCGTGTAATGTTAAATTACCGGTGATTTTTAATATATCCCCGTCTTTCTGAACGCTGGTCGAGGTAAATGTTGACTGAGGGTATTTGTCGGCATTTAACAATTCAGCACTACGAATGTGTTTGTCGCGTTCTGCCTGATTGGTATCCACACTGTTGGTATTAACAGTAACATTCACTTTATCTGCTGCAGGGTTATTTTCGTCGAACGTAAATGTCCCGTCGAAGTCTTTGAATGAACCGTAAATCCAGCTATATCCCAGATGTTGAATCCGAAATTGAATAAACGCATGTTGCTCTTTCTTATCAATTTGATAATCGGCAGCAGAGGCCGAGCTGGTCCAGGAGAACAGAGACGCCAGGGTGACACCCAGCAGAAGCGTTTTTTTCAGCATTGGTATTTTTCCTTAAATTCCCAAATAAATTAATCAACATGTCGACCTGACATGCGTTTTAACGTTACATCACGATCAATAAAATGATGTTTTAGTGCCGCCAGTGCATGTAAAACCGATAAAATGACAACTGACCAGGCCAGATATAAATGAATCTTCCCGGCGCTATCCGCCTGGTTTTGAATGCCACTTAACGTTGCAGGCACGGAGAACCAGCCAAAAACAGAAATGGCCTGGCCTTCAGCCGTGGAAATCAGATAGCCACTAATAAGAATGCTAAATAACAACAAATACAGGAAAACATGCGCTGCTGTAGCGCCGATGCGGGTTAATGTTGAATAACTTGACAACGCCGGGGGCGGTGGAGAAAGCCAGCGCCATATAACGCGAAAAAGCAGGGTAAGAAACAGCAGTATGCCTATTCCCTTGTGTATTTCCGGCGCATTGTGATACCAGGGGTTGTAATATCCCAGTGTGACCATCCACAGTCCTAAGGCAAACATACCATACACTGTTATGGCGCTGGCCCAGTGCAGGAGTACACTGATATATCCATATCGGGTTGATGTATTACGCCAAACCATTATTGAAGTCCTTATCATTTACTGACAACTGTTACAGGAACATAACTATACGGAATCGTAAAATCAATATAAAAATGTCATATCCAAATCGGTTAAATTGTATTTCAGTAGTTTTGAGTGTGTGTTGGAATTTTTATTCGAATGTTTTGTTTTAGTTGGGTTTGTTATTTTTCTTTTTGATTTATTTTTTAATAAATAAAGCGGATTTATCTTAAAGTGGTTTGTCTATTTTTTGATTTTTTTATTTCAATTATTCTTTTAAAGAAGAAATCAAAATATGAATCATTGTGGTTGGGGTAATAACGGTAGGACACCGCTCAGGGAGCGGTGTCCGGATGGTGAATAATAATGGTGAATGAGGCTAAATATAAAAAGCGTTAATGCTTAAGGTAGTCGGTCAGTTGGCAGTCTTTGGATTCAATTTTGGCAATGCCAGCCTCCAGGATAAAGATGAGCTGTTTTGCCACATCGGTGGTCAACCATAATGTGCGATCAACCTGGGCTTCGTCCGGCGCCTGGTCCGCCGTAGCGAGGTAATGCAGACGGATCATCATCGCGTCATAACTGTCAACGGTACTGATATCCCAACCCACAAGCGGGTGCGTTTGAATGATCTCATTTTTTCTGTCCATAAATACCCCTTATTGACTAGTTACTACCGTGAGTGACTAAACGAGGTTTAAGACGGCTCTTGTAGCTGAGCAATATCAGTATATCTCTGTCGGATTCATTTATGGAAATTAAATGTAAAAAAAACTCAAGTGGATGTTTCGATTAATTATCCAGCAAAATGAGCGCTGTGATTTGAACAAAAATAGTACAGTGCGTTAATGTAAGACGGCGAGGTAGTACGACATCTTACCGAAGAAACGAAAAGGTCAGACGAGATGTCTGACCATTGGGTAACCTGTGCGGATAGAAAAAGGAGATTACTCGCTTTGAACAAACCAGTCGTCAGCGCTTTCCCAAGTCTCCTGCAGGATTTCCGATATTCTCTCTCTGTCGTCTTTACTGCCGCCCAAAACGCTCAGGTTATTCGAGGCGGCATAACGAATGCTCACTGGGGTATCTGGGTAAATGTCATGCACCCGATGGCTCAACTCATGGGTTAATGCCTCAAGTGCGCCAGTAGGCAGTAGGGTGGTTTTTGCAATAGTCAGTTCAATACGCATGGTTGCCTCCTTTTTACTGTAATTTTATACAGTAAAAAAGAAAAGGCAACAACATGGATAAAAAATAACAACATAGACAAAATGTAGATCGCGCGTCCTTTATTACATGGCCGCGCGTCAACCACTATCAGGCGACAGACCAGTTGAGGCTCTGTCCGGCGAGGAATGGAATAATGCATTCTTCACCTGTCACGATTTCTTCGGGGAATTGCACCGGCTGGCGGCGTAATTCCAGCGTCTCTTCATTGACCGGCAATCCATAAAAACGTGGGCCATTCAGTGAACAGAATGCTTCCAGTTTATCCAGGGCGTTCAGCTCTTCAAAGACTGTGGCGTAAGCGCTTAATGAAGCCTGGGCGTTGAAAACACCGGCACAGCCACAGGATGACTCTTTACGGTGTTTCGCGTGGGGTGCAGAGTCTGTGCCAAGGAAAAATTTCTCACTACCTGAGGCAACGGCTTCGCGTAAGGCCTGCTGGTGAATGTTACGTTTTAGGATAGGCAGGCAGTACAAGTGTGGGCGAATACCACCGACTAGCATATGGTTACGGTTAAACATCAGATGCTGCGGGGTAATAGTCGCGGCGACGAAGCGATCGGCCGCTTGCACATACTGGGCGGCTTCGCGGGTGGTGATATGCTCAAATACCACCTTTAGTTCTGGGAATTGCTTGCGCAGCGGCTCCATGACTTGCTCGATAAAGCGAGCTTCGCGATCGAAAATATCGACTTGTGGGTCGGTGACTTCACCATGAACCAACAGCGGCATGCCCAGTTTCTGCATCGACTCCAGTATTGGGTAGATGGTTTTGATATCTGAGACACCATGGCTGGAGTTCGTGGTGGCATGGGCTGGGTACAGTTTGGCGGCAGTAAAAACGCCTTGCTGGTAGCCGGAGATAATTTCGTTTTTATCCAGTGATTCTGTCAGATAACAGGTCATCAGCGGCTGGAAGGTGTCGCCAGCCGGTACGGCAGACAGGATCCGTTGCCGGTACGCCTCTGCCTGGGCCACACTGGTAATAGGTGGTGTCAGATTCGGCATGACGATAGCTCGGGCGAACAGGCTGCTGGTGTAAGGCAGCACGGCTTTGAGCATCTCGTCATCACGCAGATGAAGGTGCCAGTCGTCAGGGCGACGAATCTTCAGAATAGTCGGCAAAGGGGTCATGAAACGCTCCGCGATCAGTAAATAACGCCCCTGAAGCAGGGGGAAATACGGCGGGGAATAAGCATAAGCGGAAAGCGCAGCGAATGCATCCGTTCGTTGTGAAAAGGTTGAAATTAGCTTGTTATTGGCGTTTTATGGGTGAATATTCAATCTGTTGCTATATCAATGGAGTATTGTGATGGAAATTCGTATCGTTGCCAGTGTTCAGGCCAAGCCGGAATTTATCAATGAGGTTGCCGCTGCGGTTCGCCAGGTCGTTGCACCGAGCCGTCAGGAAGAGGGTAATTTGCAGTATGAATTGCATGAAGAGTTGAACAAAAGCGGCTCGTTCGTATTTTTTGAGCGCTGGAAGAGTCAGCAGGCCATCAGTGAACATGAGCTGACCGCACATTTTCAGGCGCTTGTCGCTCAGCTGGAGGGCAAGGTAGAGCGCATGGATATTAAATTATTGCAGCCAGTAGCGTAAAAAAATGCCCGTCATACAGACGGGCATCGAATCAGAATAAGCACCTGCGTTAGCAAGGTGCTTTTTTCTCTTATTGAGTCCACAAGACTCTTTATTCCACAGGACGAGTTGCCGGGGCACTGGCCTGATTAACGGCAGAGTGACCGCCAGCAGAGCCTTTGCCTGTGAACTCAAACGCTGGGCGTTGCCAGTTGCTGACACGCGGCGCATCCGGAATATAAGTCGGTGCGGGTGCACGTGTCATCGGTGCCGTGGCGTAATGCTGGTGAGGCTGAGCCGTCACGGTGGTATCAACGGGTGCAGAAGCAGACACTGGTTCCTGAGCGATAGGGGCTGGTATCACGTCTACGGCAGCATGAATCACCGGCGCTGGTTCGGCAGGTTGAGCATCCACGGATTCATCACCGCTGGCTGTCGTGGCGTTATCGGCAACGACGGCAGTTGGTGTTTCTTCAACGTGCTCGACTTCAATGTGCTCTACGACTTCAACGTGCTCTACAACAGGCGCAGCCGGCTCCTCAACTTGCGGTGTCGGCTCTTCTACTTCCAGAGGCGCTGTAGCTGCCTGCTGTACAGTGCTTTCGACGGTTTGAGTAGCTGGTGCAGCTAAGGCTTCATCCTGCTGCGCTGATGCGAGGACCGGCACCGCGGTCGGATTCTCCTCGACTGGGGTGCTGGCAGGCGCTGAATCCAGAGCAGTTGTGACGTTCGGTGTAGTGATATCCGGTGTCGTGACATCGGGTAACGCGGTCAGGGCAGTTGCCAGCGCGGGTGCGGCAGACAGTTGCTCATCGGCCGGCGTGTTCAGATCTTCTACACGTTCTGGTTGCTGTGGCTGCGCAACCGGATAACGAACCCAGACTTTACCTGAAGCCATTTCCGGTGAGGCCGACGCTTGTGCCAGCGGCATCGGCGACTGTGCAGGGTAACGCTCATCGCGGTAACGACGACGACGCTGACCACTGACGCGCAGATGGCGAGGTGAGCGGCGAGAACGACGTGGCAGGCCGTTTTCACGGTTACTTTCGGTTGCTACCTCGTTTTCCGTATTGGTAATGTCGGTGGCCGAGGTGGCTGATTCCGGCGCTTTTTCTACCGTTGATTCCTGCACGTAGGATACCGCCACAGGTAACGCGTCAACATTCTCTACCGTCTGCTCTCCAGCAGCGCTACCATCTTCCACCCTTACTTTTTGGGGCAACTGACGACGTTGACGACGCGGCATCACCTGTACCGGTTTTTCCTGTTCGGCAGCAACGGTGTCTTCTGCTTCAACGGCAGCCGTATTCAGCTCTTTAACGTCATTCTGCGCCTGGCGTTTTTCTTCCTGACGGCGACGTTGGCGTTCAGCGCGTTGTTCGCGGCGTTGTTCATCACGTACCGCCTTATCCTGCACTGATGTCTCTGCTACTGCGGTAGTATCGACGTCGGCATTTTGTTGCTGTGAACGTTTGTTACGGCGCTGCTCATCGCGCTCACGCGGTTCGCGATTATCACGGGGACGATCACGTCGACCGGACTGACGGCGATTGTTCCGACGATCCTGCTTCTGCTCCTGCTCATCAGACTCGGTTTTCGCTGCTTCAGCCGGTTTATCTTTAACGGCGTCAGAAGAGGAGAACATCCCTTTCAGCGCACCAATAAATCGACCAAACAACCCGCGCTCGGAAGCGGCCTGTTTTTCCACGCTCGGGGTCGGGGTGACGGGAGCGGGTTGGGCTTCCTCTGGTGAAATGTCCGTCATGGTGAAGGAGGCCAGAGCCGGTTGCTCCGGAGCCCGGCGCTCAGAAACCTGTTCTTCCGTTGCCTGCTGGGCTTCAGCTTCCAGCAACTGAGGTAACATATAGCTTAGGGTCTGTTTTTCCTCACCTTTACGGATACGCAGTACGGCGTAGTGCGGCGTTTCCATACCGTCATGCGGGACGATAATGGCGCGTACACCGCCCTGACGTTTTTCAATCGCGTTGACGGCTTCACGTTTTTCGTTGAGCAGATAAGACGCGATAGGCACCGGTACAATCGCATGCACCTCTTTGGTGTTTTCTTTCAGCGCCTCTTCTTCAATCAATCGCAGGATAGACAGCGACAGCGATTCGTTGTCACGAATCGTGCCGGTACCATTACAGCGAGGGCAGACATGATGGCTGGATTCACCCAGTGAAGGGCTCAGACGCTGACGAGACATCTCCAGCAAACCAAAGCGGGAAATGCGGCCAATCTGAATACGGGCACGGTCCTGGCGGACGGCTTCACGCAGGCGGTTTTCCACTTCGCGTTGATGGCGAACTGGCGTCATGTCGATGAAGTCGATAACGATCAAACCACCCAGGTCACGCAAACGTAACTGGCGGGCAATTTCATCGGCGGCTTCCAGGTTGGTGTTAAACGCAGTTTCTTCAATATCGCCGCCGCGTGTTGCCCGGGCGGAGTTGATATCGATAGCGGTCAACGCTTCGGTGGTATCGATGACGATAGAGCCGCCAGATGGCAGACGCACTTCACGCTGGAAGGCGGACTCAATTTGCGACTCAATCTGATAATGGCTGAACAGCGGAATTTCACCAGTATACAGCTTTATTTTACTGCTGAAATCCGGGCGGCCCAGCGCAGCGATATGCTCTTTGGCCAATTCCAGAATTTTGGGGTTATCGATCAGGATTTCGCCGATATCCGGGCGCAGGTAATCACGAAACGCGCGGACAATCACATTGCTTTCCTGATGAATCAGGAATGGGGCTGAGCGGCCTTCTGCTGCTTTTTTGATAGCCTCCCAGTGTTTCAGACGAAACGCCAGGTCCCACTGTAATGCGTCGGCGGATTTACCCACCCCGGCAGTACGGACGATAAGGCCCATACCATCCGGCAGTTCCAGTGAGCCAAGCGCTTCTTTCAATTCGGTACGGTCATCCCCCTCAATACGGCGGGAAATGCCGCCAGCGCGGGGGTTATTTGGCATCAGCACCAGATAGCTGCCGGCCAGACTGATGAACGTCGTTAAGGCAGCACCTTTGTTGCCGCGCTCTTCTTTGTCCACCTGAACGATAACTTCCTGGCCTTCACGGAGCACGTCTTTGATATTCGGCCGACCGTGAGAGTTGTAATTGCTGGGGAAGTATTCGCGTGCGATTTCTTTGAGGGGAAGGAAGCCATGTCGCTCTGCGCCATAATCAACAAAAGCGGCTTCAAGGCTGGGTTCAATGCGGGTGATTTTGCCTTTGTAAATGTTTGCCTTTTTCTGCTCGTGTCCAGGGCTTTCAATATCCAGATCGTAGAGCCGCTGACCATCAACCAAGGCAACACGCAACTCTTCCTGCTGAGTTGCGTTAATCAACATTCTTTTCATCGTACTTAACTCGTTATTTTTACTTGCATTATTGATAGAGCTGCGGATGAACGCGGTGCATGACCGGAGGGGACCGATGGCCTCGTGTCTTATCGCAGGGGCGTCAACCTCACGGTTGTCGCCTGCATAGAGGCGCATGTTTCGGTAGCCTGTATTTCCTGATGGAATACAGCACGTTTACTGCGGGAACAGCTTCTGAAAATAGGTTGCCAGATCTGATTCCATATGCCGGCCAAGCTGCAAACCACAGCTCGCTAACTGCCTGATTATTCAATACGTCTTACGCCATTGCTGCGTTTATGAGTAATCAGACAAATATAATAATTCCGCAATTTCCCTTGTTTTACCGGAAATCAGCACGGAAAGCCAAAGCATTATTCCATTGCTGACACGTCGATAGCAAGGTGACTTTGCCTGTCAATATAAAGTTTATTGTGCTGTTTTTAACCAAACTGATACCTGTTGATGCCGAAACCAGTCGGGCCATAGACAGTAACAATATCTTCATAAGCCAGACTGACAGTTAACCATAGAAAAAGATGTGGCGCTATCGGTGTGTGCTCTTTAGAATCCGCTTCCATGAAAACAGAGAATCCAACCGTACAATTTCTGACGATCTCCGCCGAAGAAGCAGGCCAGCGGATCGACAATTTTTTGCGTACGCAACTTAAAGGCGTACCGAAGAGCATGATTTATCGCATCTTGCGTAAAGGCGAAGTGCGGGTAAATAAAAAGCGCGTGAAGCCAGAATACAAATTACTGGATGGTGATGAAATTCGCATTCCTCCGGTGCGCCAGTCAGAGCGCGAAGAGGCAGCAGTTTCCGCCAGCCTTGATAAAGTCTCCGCGTTGGCAAACTGCATCCTTTATGAGGATGACTACTTGTTGTTGCTGAATAAACCGTCAGGGACAGCGGTGCATGGTGGCAGCGGGCTGAGCTTTGGGGTGATCGAGGGGCTGAGAGCACTGCGTCCTGAAGCACGCTTTCTGGAACTGGTACATCGTCTGGATCGCGATACGTCCGGGGTGTTGCTGGTGGCCAAGAAGCGTTCGGCGTTGCGTTCACTGCATGAGCAACTGCGTGCTAAAGGCATGCAGAAGGATTATCTGGCACTGGTTCGTGGGCAATGGCAGTCACATTGTAAATCTGTGCAGGCACCGTTGCTGAAGAATGTGCTGCAAAGCGGCGAGCGCATCGTGCGCGTTAATAGTGAAGGTAAACCATCGGAAACGTTGTTTAAGGTGGAAGAGCGATTCGATTGCGCCACACTGGTACGAGCCAGCCCGATAACCGGCAGAACCCACCAGATTCGCGTACATACTCAGCATGCCGGTCATCCGATTGCGTTTGATGATCGCTACGGTGATCGTGATTTCGACGCTCAACTGGTAGGTACCGGACTAAAACGTCTGTTTCTCCATGCACAAGCATTGCGTTTCGAACATCCCCATACCGGTGAAACGTTACGCATTGAGGCTCCGCTCGATGCGGGCTTGCGTCACTGTCTGCAGGTTTTGCGACAACGGCAAAGTCAGAAATAACACGTGCGTTACTGCGCACGCGTTGCCGACATGGCAGGGCGCGTGCGCGCTCTGCCTCCAGATCACTCCCTCATCATTGCAATAACGGATTAACCCCTTCCACGCGCAATAACTCCAGTAACGTAATGAGCGGTAAGCCGACAAGCGTATTGGGGTCGCGCCCTGATAACCGGTCAAACAAAGTAATGCCAAGTCCTTCGCTTTTAAAGCTGCCAGCACAGTCAAGCGGCTGCTCAATATCAACGTAGCGTTCAATCTCGCGTGTACTGAGTGCACGAAAGTACACGTCAAACGGCTCAACGACTGATTGCAGATGCGCCGTTGCGCTGTTGAATAATGCCAATCCGGTATAAAAGGTAATGCACTGTCCACTGGCTTGCTGTAACTGGCGTATCGCGTTTTCCGGCGTGTGCGGTTTTCCGGTAATCGTGTTGCCCACCACACACACCTGATCGCTGCCAATAATCAGGCTGTCTGGGTAGCGTTCTGCGAGCGATTTTGCTTTGCCGATAGCCAGTCGGCGAACCAGTTCGGTGGCGCTTTCTCCGGTATCCGGTGTTTCATCGTAATCAGGTGCGGCGCAGATAAACGCCAACCCCAGTTTTTCAAGCAGGGCCTTGCGATAAATGGATGTAGAGGCGAGTACAATCCGGGACATAAATTTCAACCAGGTCATAGCGTAATCAGGGAATGCATTTTAAACTGCTTGTCGCTCTGGAAGCGAATTGAGGTGTGCGAAAGTAAATTTGGGTGAAAGCACTGACATCGCCACCTTTTTCTTTGACTCTCCGTCGTTACGACGTTAATATGCGCGCCCTATGCAAAAGGTAAAATTACCCTTAACCCTTGATGCGGTTCGCACTGCTCAAAAACGTTTAGATTATGTTGGTGTCTATACGGCTGAACAGGTGATGCGTGTTGCCGAATCAGTGGTTAGTGTGGACAGTGATGTGAATGCGACGCTGTCATTCAACATTGACAGCCAGCGGCTGGCGGTGATTGATGGACAGGCTGATGTAACGGTGACGTTGCTGTGTCAGCGCTGCGGCAAGACTTTCGAACATCAGGTCCACACCACGTTCTGTTTTAGCCCGTTCATCAGTGATGAACAGGCCGAAGCCTTGCCGGAGGCTTATGAACCTATCGAAGTCAATGAGTTCGGTGAGGTTGATTTGCTGGCGATGGTTGAAGATGAACTTATCCTCTCTTTACCCATTGCGCCGGTGCATGATTCTGAACACTGTGAAGTGTCCGAAGCGGATATGGTGTTTGGTCAGTTGCCCGCTGAGGCGGAAAAACCGAATCCATTTGCCGTATTAGCCAGTTTAAAGCGTAAGTAATTAAGGAGTAAGGTCCATGGCCGTACAACAGAATAAACCTAGCCGTTCCAAGCGTGGTATGCGTCGTGCTCACGATGCGCTGACCACTTCCGCTGTATCCGTAGATAAAGTTTCCGGCGAAACTCATCTGCGTCACCACGTCACTGCGGATGGTTACTACCGCGGTCGCAAGGTTGTTGCTAAGTAATTCTTGCGATTTCGCAAGGAAACACTTTGACGCGCCTAACCTTGGCGTTAGATGCAATGGGCGGGGACTTCGGTCCCTGCGTTACAGTGCCTGCTGCATTGCAGGCACTGGATTCTAATCCAGACCTCCATTTACTGTTGGTCGGCGATCCTTCTGCGCTTACTCCATTACTTGCCAACGTCGATTCCCCTTTATCTTCCCGTCTGGAAATTGTACCAGCCGAATCGGTGATCGCTGGTGATGCGCGTCCATCCCAGGCTATTCGAGCCAGTCGGGGGACTTCTATGCGCATCGCTCTGGAGCTGATCCGGGAAGGGCGTGCGCAAGCCTGCGTTAGTGCAGGGAATACTGGCGCGCTGATGGGATTGGCGACGTTACTGATCAAACCGATTGAGGGGATTGATCGCCCGGCATTGATGACGATGTTGCCTCATCAGCAGCACGGGAAGAGCGTCGTATTGGATTTGGGAGCGAATGTTGACTGCGACAGCACGATGCTGGTGCAGTTTGCCGTGATGGGGTCGGTCATGGCGGAAGAAGTGCTTGGATTGAAGAATCCGCGCGTCGCGCTGCTGAATATCGGTGAAGAAGAGAGCAAAGGGCTTGCCAGTATCCGTGACGCTGCAGCGCAACTGAAAGCTATGCCTTCGATTAACTATATTGGTTATCTGGAAGGCAACGAATTACTGACCGGCAAAACGGATGTGATGGTCTGTGACGGCTTTGTAGGTAACGTCACGTTGAAAACTATGGAAGGTGTCGTGCGAATGTTTCTGTCTCTCCTGAAGGGAACGTCTGGTGAGGGAGAAGGTCGGCAAGCACAGCCGTGGTGGTTGAAATTTTTAGGGCGTTTTTTGAAAAGGCGTCTGGCCAGGCGTTTTGGACACCTGAACCCTGACCACTATAACGGTGCATGTCTGTTAGGATTACGTGGAACTGTCATAAAGAGCCACGGCGCTGCGAACCAGAATGCGTTTGCCGTAGCGATCGAACAGGCCATGCAGACGGTGCAGCGGCAACTCCCGGAGCGGATTGCGTCGCGACTAAAGGCTGTATTACCCAAGAGTGACTGAGCGTACATGTATACAAAGATTCTCGGAACGGGAAGTTATTTGCCCGAACAAATCAGGACGAATGCTGATTTAGAAAAAATGGTGGATACGTCAGACGAATGGATCGTTACACGTACCGGTATCCGTGAACGCCGCATTGCTGCGCCTGATGAAAGCGTCGCCTCAATGGGGTATCGTGCGGCACAGAACGCACTGGATATGGCGGGTATCGACCAGAGTCAGGTCGGTTTGCTTATCGTAGCGACGACGTCGTCCAGCCATGCGTTCCCCAGCTCGGCCTGCCAAATCCAGCACATGCTGGGAATTAAAGATACGATCGCTTTTGATCTCGCTGCCGCCTGTGCAGGGTTTACCTATGCGTTAAGCGTCGCTGATCAGTATGTCAAAAGTGGTGCGGTGGACTATGCATTGGTCATCGGGTCTGATGCGTTGTCCAGAACGCT
Organism: Dickeya oryzae; assembly: GCF_020406815.2. Classification (NCBI taxonomy): domain Bacteria; kingdom Pseudomonadati; phylum Pseudomonadota; class Gammaproteobacteria; order Enterobacterales; family Pectobacteriaceae; genus Dickeya; species Dickeya oryzae. Next base: position 2,905,970 of record NZ_CP162670.1, on the reverse strand, counting down.
TGATCCGGCTGATCGCGGTACGCTGATTCTCTTCGGCGATGCGGCGGGCGCGGTAGTGCTGGGACGCTCGCAAGAAGCAGGCATTCTGTCCACACATCTGCATGCTGACGGTCGTTATGGTGAGCTTCTGACCTTGCCTTATACCGATCGGCAAGCGCCTGAGCCGGCTTATCTGACGATGGCGGGTAACGAAGTATTTAAAGTCGCTGTAACGGAACTGGCCCATATTGTTGAAGAAACGCTGGATGTCTCTGGCCTTGATAAGAGCAAAATCGACTGGCTGGTTCCCCATCAGGCAAACCTGCGCATTATAAGCGCTACTGCCAAAAAATTAGGTATGGGCATGGATAAAGTGGTGGTCACGCTCGATCGCCATGGCAACACGTCCGCGGCTTCCGTGCCTTCAGCGCTTGATGAAGCGGTTCGCGATGGTCGTATCCAGCGCGGTCAGTTGATTCTCTTAGAAGCATTCGGTGGTGGTTTCACCTGGGGTTCAGCGCTGATCCGTTTTTGATTAATCAGGACCTATTATTATGACGAAATTTGCAATGGTATTTCCCGGCCAGGGCTCCCAGTCTGTGGGGATGCTGGCAGAGTTGGCTGAACAGTTTCCGCTTATCAAAGAAACGTTTGACGAGGCTTCCTCGGTATTGGGATATGACCTGTGGCAGCTTTCCCAACAAGGGCCGGCAGAAGAACTGAATAAAACCTGGCAGACCCAGCCAGCGTTGCTGACAGCATCAGTAGCACTTTGGCGTGTCTGGCAGCAACAGGGTGGTGCACAGCCGACATTGATGGCTGGTCATAGCCTGGGCGAATACTCCGCGCTGGTATGCGCTGGGGTGCTGGATTTCAAACAGGCCGTTAGCCTGGTTGAACTGCGCGGTAAACTGATGCAGGAAGCGGTTCCGGAAGGAACGGGCGCAATGTCCGCGATCATCGGTCTTGATAATGACGCGATTGCCACTGCCTGTGCCGAGGCGGCGCAAGGCCAGGTCGTTTCGCCGGTGAACTTCAATTCGCCAGGGCAGGTTGTTATCGCCGGTAATAAAGAAGCGGTTGAACGTGCGGGTGCTGCCTGTAAAGCCGCCGGTGCGAAACGTGCTTTACCGTTGCCGGTCAGCGTACCTTCACATTGTGCACTGATGGAACCCGCAGCCCATAAACTGGCGCAAGCGCTGGAGGCGGTGACGTTTAATGCACCGCAGATTCCGGTGGTAAATAATGTGGATGTGCGTGCGGAATCTGCACCGCAAGCTATCCGCAGCGCACTGGTGCGTCAACTGCACAATCCGGTCCGCTGGACGGAGTGCGTCGAATATATAGCCGCTCAGGGCGTGTCAACCCTGGTGGAAATTGGTCCTGGTAAAGTATTGACCGGGCTGACCAAACGAATCGTCGACAGCCTCACGGCGACGGCGGTTAATGATCCTGCTTCCTTATCAGCAGCGCTTGAACAGTAAAAACGGTGAAGATAATGAATTTTGAAGGAAAAATTGCCCTGGTGACGGGCGCGAGTCGAGGCATTGGTCGTGCTATTGCCGAGATGCTGGCTGCCCGTGGTGCCACCGTGATCGGTACCGCCACCAGTGAGAAAGGGGCGGCGGATATCAGCGAATGGCTGGGGCCGAAAGGCAAAGGCTACGCGTTAAACGTTACGGATAGCGCCTCGATTGAAAGCGTTTTGGCCAGCATCAAAGAAGCGTTCGGCGATATTGATATTCTGGTCAACAATGCCGGTATCACGCGCGATGATCTGATGATGCGCATGAAAGACGATGCCTGGCAGGAAGTGCTGGATACCAACCTGAGCTCGGTTTTTCGTATGTCGAAAGCGGTGTTGCGTGCCATGATGAAAAAACGTTTTGGCCGCATCATTGCTATTGGTTCCGTGATTGGTTCTAGCGGTAACCCGGGGCAGGCCAACTATGCTGCTGCCAAAGCAGGGTTGGTCGGTTTCAGTAAGTCGTTGGCGAGGGAGGTGGCGTCTCGCGGTATTACTGTTAACGTCGTCGCGCCAGGCTTCATTGAAACTGATATGACCCGGGCATTGACAGAGGAACAACGGGCGGGCATTTTGGCGGGAGTTCCTGCCAGCCGTCTGGGTGATCCAAAAGAAATCGCCAGTGCTGTGGCGTTTTTAGCCTCTGATGAGGCGGGCTACATTACCGGTGAAACATTGCATGTCAATGGTGGCATGTATATGATCTGATAAGTAGCACCGTAATTTGCGTTAATTTACAGCGAAAAATGCAAAAAGCACAAAATCTTGGTTCGACCAGTATTGATTTTGTTGCATCTTTTTCAACATTTTATACACTACGAAAACCATCGCGAAAGCGAGTTTTGATAGGAAATTTAAGAGTATGAGCACTATCGAAGAACGCGTTAAGAAAATCATCGTTGAACAGCTGGGTGTTAAGCCGGAAGAAGTCGTGAACAATGCCTCTTTCGTTGATGACCTGGGCGCTGATTCTCTTGACACTGTTGAACTGGTAATGGCATTGGAAGAAGAATTCGATACCGAGATTCCAGACGAAGAAGCTGAAAAAATCACGACTGTTCAGGCAGCCATCGATTTCATTCAAGCTAATCAGCAGTAATCGAACATATCTAGGCGGTCGTTCGACCGCCTAAGTTTTTTCTTCTACCTCAGTATCATTTTTTCCCTCCCTGGAGGATCAGCGTGTCTAAGCGTCGAGTAGTTGTGACTGGTCTGGGCATGTTATCTCCTGTCGGCAATACAGTAGCGTCAACCTGGAATGCTCTGCTTGCCGGTCAGAGTGGTATCAGCCTGATTGATCATTTCGATACTAGTGCCTATGCAACGCGTTTTGCTGGCTTAGTAAAGGACTTTAACAGTGAAGACTTCATCTCGCGCAAAGAAGCGCGCAAGATGGATGCCTTTATTCAATACGGAATTGCAGCAGGCATTCAGGCCATGCAGGACTCAGGCCTCGAGGTAACGGAAGCTAATGCGAGTCGTATCGGAGCTGCTATCGGGTCGGGTATTGGTGGGCTGGGGCTGATCGAGGAAAACCATGGCGCGCTGGTGCATGGTGGCCCGCGTAAAATCAGTCCGTTCTTTGTGCCGTCTACCATTGTGAACATGGTCGCAGGACACCTGAGCATCATGTTCGGTCTGCGTGGACCTACCATTTCGATTGCCACCGCATGTACTTCTGGTGTGCATAACATCGGCCACGCTGCACGTATTATCGCGTATAACGATGCCGATGTTATGTTGGCCGGCGGGGCTGAAAAAGCCAGTACACCGTTGGGCGTAGGCGGATTTGGTGCTGCACGAGCATTGTCGACCCGTAACGAGAATCCACAAGCAGCGAGCCGTCCGTGGGATAAAGATCGTGATGGCTTCGTGCTGGGCGACGGTGCCGGTATCCTGGTGCTGGAAGAGTATGAACATGCCAAAAAGCGCGGCGCGAAAATTTACGCCGAAATCGTCGGTTTTGGTATGAGCAGCGATGCCTATCACATGACGTCTCCGCCGGAAAGCGGTGCCGGAGCCGCGCTGGCGATGGAAAACGCGTTGCGTGATGCAGGCATTACCACCGATAAAGTGGGTTACATCAATGCACACGGCACGTCTACCCCGGCGGGTGACAAGGCCGAAACGCAGGCAGTGAAATCCGTTTTTGGTGCAGATACCCGTGTGATGGTCAGTTCGACCAAGTCGATGATCGGTCATCTGTTGGGCGCGGCGGGTGCGGTCGAGTCAATCTTCTGTATCATGGCGCTGCGTGATAATGCTGTTCCACCGACCATCAACCTGGATAATCCTGATGATGGTTGTGATCTGGATTTTGTGGCGCATGAAGCGCGTCAGGTCGCCAACATGGAATACACCTTGTGTAACTCCTTTGGTTTCGGCGGCACCAACGGTTCTGTGGTGTTCCGAAAAGTCTGATGTAATGCTTTAATAAAGAGCCCGGTTCTGCCGGGTTTTTTTTCGTCTGTGCAAAAATAGGAGTATTGCCGCTTGCCGGACACCCCGGCGATTGACAGGCTTGCACTCTGGCCGGGGAGGCGACTATGTGGTGGGTTGACGGAAAGGCGGAACAGCAACTGCCGGTATCGGATCGCAGTGTTCAATTTGGCGATGGTTGTTTTACTACCGCCAGGGTTGTGGCGGGGCAGGTAGTATGGCTGGAGCGGCATATCCAGCGGCTTCGGCAGGCGGCGGAAACATTGCTGTTGCCTGAGGTCGACTGGCCGCGCTTGCGCGATGAGATGCAACAGGCGGCGGCGGGCCGAGCGGATGGCGTCGTGAAAGCTATCATCAGCCGGGGTCATGGTGGTCGTGGTTACAGCCCCGCTGGGTGTAACCAGCCGGTTCGTATCGTGATGCAGGCTCCCTACCCACAGCATTACGTCAACTGGCGTCAGGATGGCATTCGGCTGGCGCTCAGTCCGGTGCCGCTGGCGCAAAATGCGTGGCTGGCGGGTATCAAGCACTTGAACCGACTGGAGCAGGTACTGATTCGCACGCATCTTGAACGCTCTGGTGCCGATGAGGCGCTGGTGCTTGACACCTCCGGGGCGCTGGTGGAATGCTGTGCCGCTAATTTATTCTGGCGTAAGGGATCGCGGGTATTTACGCCAGAACTCTCGCTTTGCGGTGTTGACGGTGTGGCACGGCGACATATTATGGCGCTGTTGCAGTCCTCCGCGTTTGAACTCCATGTGGTGTCGGAACCGTTGGAAACGTTGGCGGATGCCGATGAAGTGCTGGTGTGCAATGCGCTGATGCCGGTGATACCCGTGAATCAGGCGCATATCTGGCGTTATCGCTCACGAGAGTTATACGACTTTCTGAGCCCTAACTGTGAGTCATGATGGGTTATGAAGAGAACGACGTGGGGTCTTGGGATTATTGTTCTGTTGGCGGTGGTTGTCTGGAGCGGGTGGCGGCAAATACAACACTTCGCTGCCTCACCGCTTATCATCAAACAGGAAACCATTTTCACTCTCCCTGCCGGCACGAATCGTGAAGGCTTACAAGCATTACTGACAGAACAGCATATTATTGATGATAGTCACTGGTTCCCCTGGTTACTGCAGTTAGAACCGGAGCTTGCCACGTTTAAAGCCGGAACCTATCGTCTGACGCCTGCCATGACCGTGCGCGATATGCTGGTGCTGTTAGCCAGTGGCAAAGAGGCACAGTTTTCGGTGCGATTTGTGGAAGGGTCGCGTCTGAAAGAGTGGCTGGAAACACTGAAATCGGCCTCGTATCTGCGGCACACGCTGGAGGATAAAACCCCGCAAGAGATTGCTGAAGCGATAGGTCTGAAAGATAAACCGAACCCTGAAGGGTGGTTTTACCCGGATACTTACCTTCATACCGCCGGGATGAGTGATAAGTCGATTCTGCAACGGGCACATCAGCGGATGACCAAAATACTTAATGACGTCTGGACTGCTCGGGATGAGGGGCTGCCGTATAAGTCGCCGGAAGAACTGCTGGTGATGGCGTCATTGATTGAAAAAGAGACCGCGATTAACGAGGAGCGGCCACTGGTGGCGTCGGTGTTTATCAACCGCCTGCGTGTGGGGATGCGTTTGCAGACTGACCCGACGGTAATCTACGGCATGGGGGAGAGCTATAACGGCGTGATTACCCGCAGTGCGCTTGAAGCGGCCACTCCGTACAATACCTATGTGATTAGTGGGCTGCCGCCAACCCCCATCGCCATGCCGGGCAAGGCATCACTTGAAGCGGCCGCGCATCCGGCCAAAACCAGTTATCTCTATTTTGTGGCCGATGGTAAAGGTGGGCATACGTTTACCTCGAATCTAAACGATCATAATCGCGCCGTGCAGGCGTATCGTTCCGCGCAGGCTGCAGCCGCCGGAAAGGAAAAGAATGAACAGTAAATTTATTGTGATTGAGGGGCTCGAAGGGGCGGGGAAGACCAGCGCTCATGCCGTGGTGGTGGAAACACTGCGCGAGTTTGGTATCGACGATATCGTATTTACCCGTGAACCCGGCGGTACGCCATTAGCGGAAAAGTTGCGTACGCTTATCAAACAGGGTGTGGCAGAAGAGAAACTCACGGATAAAGCAGAATTGCTGATGTTGTATGCCGCTCGCGTGCAACTGGTGGAGAACGTGATCCGCCCGGCGCTGGCGCGCGGTGCCTGGGTGGTTGGCGACCGACACGACCTCTCGTCTCAGGCTTACCAGGGCGGTGGGCGGGGAATGGACCCGCAGTTGATGGCGTCATTACGAGACACGGTGTTAGGCAATTTTCGTCCTGATTTGACGCTTTATCTCGATATTCCACCTGATCTGGGGCTAAAACGCGCCCGCCAGCGTGGTGAACTGGATCGTATCGAGCAAGAGTCGCTGGCGTTTTTCGAACGAACCCGTGCCCGTTATCAGCAATTGGCGGCGGCCGACAACAGTATTGTGACGGTTGACGCGTCTCGCGGGCTGGAAGAGGTCAACGCGGATATTCGCCGGGTACTCCGTGACTGGTTGCAGCGGCTGACCGGGCGAGGGGAGTGAATCGCTGATGGAGTGGTATCCCTGGCTGAACGCACCTTACCGACAGTTACTGGCGTCGCATCAGGCAAAACGCGGCCATCATGCGGTGTTGTTGCAGGCTATCGAAGGGATGGGCGAGGCGTCGTTGGCGTATGCCTTCAGCCGGTGGCTGCTGTGTCAGCGGCCGGAGGGGGCCAAAAGCTGTGGCCGTTGCCATTCCTGTGAGTTGATGAACGCGGGGACCCACCCTGACTGGCACACCCTCAGCCCCGAAAAGGGGAAGCACAGTCTGGGGGTTGACGCGGTGCGTGATGCACTGGAGCAGGTGTACCAGCGTTCGCGGCAGGGGGGGGCCAAGGTCGTTTGGCTACCACTGGCGGAAAGCCTGACCGAAGCGGCGGCTAATGCGTTGCTGAAAACATTGGAAGAACCGCCATCACAGACCTATTTCCTGTTGGGGTGCCGTGCGCCGGGACAGTTGCTGGCGACGTTGCGCAGTCGCTGTTTGCATTTATACCTGGATGCACCGGCGCAGGCGCAAGCAATGCAGTGGCTGCGTACGCGCGGGGTCGCTGATGAGATGGCATCACAGACCGCATTGCGGTTGTCGGCAGGGGCGCCACTGGCCGCAGAGTCGCTGCTGCAACCCGACATCTGGAAAGCACGCCAGGCGGTTTGCCAGCAGTTAGGTCTCAGTCTGCAATCAGGCGACGCGCTAACGCTGTTGCCTGTATTGAATCATGATGACGCTGAACGCCGCATTCACTGGGTTAGCACCGTATTTCTGGATGCGCTGAAATGGCACTATCAGGCGGCTAGCCTGCGAACCAACCAGGATCGGGCACCATTAGTGGCGCAACTGGCATCACAGTGTGGCGATGCCCGCTTGCATGCCAGTCTGCGGTGTTGGTTGCAGTGCCGCCACCAACTGGTGTCGGTGACTGGTGTTAACCGCGAATTGTTACTAACGGAACTGTTGTTGACGTGGGAGTCGGTATTGTCGTCTCCTACGTTGCCGATTCCGTCACCTTTTTCCTGAATACCGGAAGTCCTGATTATGTTGTTAGTTGATTCTCACTGCCATCTTGATGGTTTGGATTATCAGTCCCTGCACCACGATGTGTCTGATGTATTGAACAAGGCACGTGAGCGTGATGTGGGCTTTTTTCTGGCGGTAGCCACCACCTTACCCGGGTTTCGCTCAATGACCGAGTTGATTGGTGAGCGTGACGATGTGGCGTTTTCCTGCGGGGTACACCCACTCAGCCAGGAAACACCGTATGATTTCGCTGAACTGCGTACACTGGCGGCGTTGCCGTCGGTGGTGGCATTAGGTGAAACCGGGCTGGATTACTATTATCAGCAAGATACCGTCTCTTCGCAGCAGGCGTCGTTTCGTGAACACATTCGCATTGGCCGGGAATTGAATAAACCCGTTATCGTGCATACCCGCTCAGCGCGTGAAGATACGCTGGCTATCCTGCGCGAAGAAAAAGCCGATGAATGCGGCGGTGTACTACACTGTTTTACCGAGGATAAGGAAACAGCGGAGCAACTGCTGGATCTCGGGTTCTACATTTCTTTTTCCGGGATTGTGACCTTCCGTAATGCCGAGGCACTGCGAGATGTCGCGCGCTATGTGCCGTTAGACAGGCTATTGATTGAAACCGACTCTCCGTGGCTGGCACCGGTTCCCTATCGCGGCAAGGAAAATCAGCCCGCGTATGTGCGTGATGTCGCGGAATATCTGGCTGTTCTCAAAAATGTCAGTCTCGAAAAGCTGGCATCCTCCACCACCGAAAACTTCGCCCGCCTATTCCATATTGATCCTGCACGGTTGACCGTGGCGTGATCCTGGTTGAGAATACGCGAGTTTTTTTTGGCTTCGTAATTAATCGCTAATAATCCCTGCCACTTGTCGTGTTTACTGCGCGGTGGTAGGGCTAATTTTTGGCGTTAGATCACAAACTATAAGACTTCTGATAGTAACGTGGGTTTTCCATGAGTTGAAACGTGACTGCTATCAAACATTTGATGCAACATTTATTTTACTCTGCGTAAAAATTAATGAGGATGCATATCACATCCCGACCGCGTGAAGGATGACCTCCCCACCTTCAGGTGAACTGTCAGAAACTATCAGAAATAGAAGCACTATTACTCAGGAGCACTCTCTATTATGTTCAAGAATGCATTTGCAAACCTGCAAAAAGTAGGTAAATCGCTGATGCTGCCAGTGTCTGTGCTGCCTATCGCCGGTATTTTGCTGGGCGTCGGGTCAGCCAACTTTAGCTGGTTGCCGACGGTTGTTTCCAGCGTGATGGCGCAGGCAGGCGACTCTGTTTTTGCTAATATGCCGCTGATTTTTGCCATCGGTGTGGCACTGGGCTTCACCAACAATGACGGTGTATCGGCGCTGGCGTCGGTAGTTGCTTACGGCATCATGGTGAAAACCATGGCAGTGGTAGCACCGCTGGTGCTACACATGTCACCGGCTGATATCGCCGCTAACCACATGGCCGATACCGGCGTGTTGGGCGGGATTATTGCTGGTGCGATTGCCGCTTATATGTTCAATCGTTTTTACCGCATTCGCTTGCCTGAGTACCTGGGCTTCTTTGCCGGTAAACGTTTTGTGCCGATCATTTCTGGTTTGACCGCCATCATCACCGGTGTGGTGCTGTCGTTCATTTGGCCTCCGGTGGGGAGTGCGATTCAGGCATTTTCTAAATGGGCTGCTTACCAGAACCCGGTGCTGGCATTCGGTATCTACGGTATCGTTGAACGTAGCCTGGTGCCGTTTGGTCTGCACCATATCTGGAACGTGCCGTTCCAGATGCAGGTTGGTGAATTCACTAACGCGGCAGGTCAGGTATTCCACGGCGACATTCCGCGTTATATGGCGGGTGACCCGACGGCGGGCAAACTGTCAGGCGGCTTCCTGTTCAAAATGTATGGTCTGCCTGCTGCTGCACTGGCTATCTGGCATTCGGCGAAACCGGAAAATCGCGCCAAAGTGGGCGGTATCATGATTTCCGCTGCGCTGACTGCGTTCCTGACCGGGATTACCGAACCTATCGAGTTTTCCTTCATCTTCGTAGCGCCGATCCTGTACGTCATCCACGCTATTCTGGCTGGTCTGGCGTTCCCGATTTGTATTCTGCTCGGTATGCGTGATGGCACCAGCTTCTCTCACGGTCTGATCGACTTCATCGTACTGAGTGGCAACGGCAGCAAACTGTGGCTGTTCCCGATTGTGGGTCTGTGCTACGCCGTGGTGTACTACACCATATTCCGCGTACTGATCGCCAAGCTGGACCTGAAAACCCCAGGTCGTGAAGATTCTGCATCCGAGCAGTCTGCTCAGGGCGGTTCTGAAATGGCCGCGTCGCTGGTATCAGCATTCGGTGGTAAAGAAAACATCACCAACCTGGATGCGTGTATTACCCGTCTGCGTGTCAGCGTGGGTGATGTGTCTAAGGTTGACCAGGCTGAGTTGAAGAAACTGGGTGCGGCAGGTGTGGTGGTAGCCGGCTCCGGTGTACAGGCTATCTTCGGTACCAAGTCTGATAACCTGAAAACCGATATGGATGATTACATCCGCAATCACTGAAAGATCCGTCATCATTGACGGACAACAGGGAGTTGACGAAAGGGGCTGCGGCCCCTTTTTTATTGCCACTGATATTGTGCCTTTAAATTCCCACCCGACTGAACAGAATCGTTTCCCCTCGCAGGATATTCAGCAGTAGGATGATTGACGCTGCCGCGTGTCATGTAACCGTTGGCATTATCATCACCGACAGCGCGATAACCAACGCCGCCCTGAATAACGATATTGATATTGTTGAAATAACAGCATCGTTGAATAACAACATTGTCCATCAGCGGCGTATCACAACATCACTTTTCAGAGGGAACAGGATGCAGATTTCAGCTGAGCGCTTGACGCAGATAGCGTATGAACTGTTACGTCATGCCGGGTGCGAGCATGATGAGGCTGAGTGTGTGGCGCACCACCTGGTTGGCGCGAACCTCAAAGGACACGACAGTCATGGGGTCGGCATGTTGCCGGAATACGTCAGTTTTATCGCCGCAGGTAACATGCACCCCAATACGTCAGCCCGGTTGGTGCAGGATGGCGGTGCGGTAATGCAGTTCGCGGGCGATCGCGGTTTTGGGCAACGAACCGGCCGTGAGGCGATGCAGGCGGCGATTGAGCGGGTGAAAACCACCGGCGTGTGCCTGATGACGTTATCGTCAACCTGCCATCTGGGACGGATCGGGACGTACGGTGAAATGGCGGCGCAGGCTGGCCTGATTTCAATTCATTTCGTTAATGTGAGTGATATTGCACCGCTGGTGGCACCGTTTGGCGGCAGTGACGCACGCTTTGGCACTAACCCCATTTGTATCGCCTTCCCGGGCAGTGACAATAACCCTGATTTTATTCTGGATTTTGCCACCAGCGTGGTAGCACTGGGTAAGACACGCGTAGCCTGGCTGGCGGGGAAAACCTTTGATGAGCCGGTGATGCTAGACCGTGATGGTCATCTGAGCGCAGACCCTCGCGTCATGTGGGAAGGGGAGCAAACCGGTGCGCTGCTACCGATCGCGCGCCACAAAGGCGGCGGTCTGATTCTGGCCGCGGAATTACTGGCGGGTATTTTGTCCGGCGGCGGCACTATCCATCCGGGTAACCCGCGCGAAGGTGCGATAGTGAACAACATGACCACGATTCTGATTGACCCGACGAAGCTGGTGGGCATGTCATGGTTGCAACAGGAGTATGATGCCATGCTGGCTTATGTGCGTGCGTCGCGCGTGCCGGACTCGTCTGCGCCGATCCTGATTGCCGGAGAGCCTGAGCGTCAGGCGCGTGCGCAACGTCTGGCTGATGGTATCGTCATTTCCGAAGGTGAGTGGCGGAAAATTACCGATGCCGGGTGCTCGTTGGGGATGTCAGCGGCATTTTTTGCGGCGTAATACCTTGCTTAAGGCATGGCATACGCTGACAAAGAGAGTTGAAAAGCATTAGATTTATCACTCATACTGCAAGCCGCTTCGCGCAAGAGCGCTTGTTTTTAAAGGAACTGTGTTATGGCTGAAGAAACCATTTTCAGTAAGATCATTCGTCGGGAAATCCCCGCCGATATCGTTTATCAGGACGAACTGGTGACGGCTTTTCGCGACATCGCACCCCGCACTCCCACCCATATTTTGATTGTACCGAATGTACTGATCCCCACGGTGAATGAGGCCGCGCCAGAGCACGAGGCCGCGCTTGGTCGAATGATCACGGTTGCGGGTAAGATTGCGCATCAGGAAGGCATTGCGGATGACGGCTATCGTTTGATCATTAACTGCAATCGCCACGGTGGGCAGGAGGTGTATCACATTCATATGCATCTGCTGGGCGGTCGCCCGCTGGGGCCGCTGCTGGCTGGTTGATACGGTCATGCGTAAGGTATTACCCGAAAGCGTGTTACCGGGCATCTTGGTCGCCCTGCTACTGGGGATGTCACTCGTCGGATGTAGCAGGACGACCAGTCTGAACATTAATTCCAAACAGACATTGGTGCTGGATGCCGCGGTACTGGCTGCGGGCATTCGTGCTTCCAGTCCGTCGTTGTCGCGTGACAATGCAGGTCAGCAGGCGTCGACTCGTGTCAGCAATACGTCTACACAGCCGGTAACGCTGCACTATCAATTTTACTGGTATGATCGTCAGGGGCTGGACGTACCGCCGCCGGGTATCAACCAGACGGTGGTGATCCCTGCCCATACGGATATCTCCCTTGTGGCCACGCATACTAATCCGGCAGCCAGCCAGGTGCGGCTTTATCTTTTTCTCTGATGCGTGATTGAGAGGACAGACATGAAAAAATATCTTGGCATCGTGCTGATGGCGCTGGTAATTGCAGGCTGTAGCAGCCGCGAGCCACAAACAGAACAACCGGCGACTATCGAGCCCGTCGCGCCACCTGTACCGGTGAAACCGACGTTGCCGCCACCAGAAAGTCAGCCGTTGCCGACACCGCCGAAAATTCAGGTACCGGTGCTCAATTGGTCTGCTGCGGTAACGCCGCTGGTCGGGCAGATGGTGAAAACCGACGGTATTGCGAAAGGCAGTATTCTGTTGGTGAACAAAATTAAAAATAACACCAATGGTTCGCTACAGTCTGCTCAGGCGACAACGGCGTTATACAACGCGTTGGCAGCATCGGGACAATTTACGATGGTGTCGCATGAACAGTTAGGTGTAGCCCGGCAATCGTTAGGTTTGTCCGAAGAAGATAGCCTCGAATCGCGTAGCAAAGCGGTGGGTCTGGCCCGTTATGTCGGTGCGCAGTATGTGCTGTACGCTGATGCCAGCGGTGATGTCAAATCACCTGATTTGTCGATGCAACTGATGCTGGTGCAGACCGGTGAGATAGTCTGGTCCGGTAATGGCTCGGTTCGCCAGCAGTGAGGCGTTGCATGCGCTGTTGCAGCAGGCTCTGCCGGCGGTAGCCACCGCCGGTTTTCATCTGCAGCCAGTCTGTGGCCTTAGCCAGCAGAGTTGGCGTGTGCAATCCCCGGCGGGGATATGGCTGGCGCGTGGCGAAACACCGCAAGGGCGGCAGTTAGGAACTTCCCGCCAGCGTGAGTTCCGCGTGCTGCGTCAGTTGAGCGGACACGCGCTGGCACCGCGCCCGGCATGCTGGCGTGATGGCTGGTTGTTAGTCGAGTGGCTGGCAGGCTTGGAGGTGGATGCCAGCCAGTTTTCGCTCTTGCTCATCGAAGGAAGGCTGGCGGCGTTAATAGCGCGTTTGCATCACCAGCCACGTTACGGTTATCCGCTGGCGTTGAAACGCCTGATAGCACATCACTGGCTGCATATGGACCCGGCAAGGCGTTCACCGCAGTTGAAGCGCGCCTGTCGGAGGCTTATCGACAGGCCGCTACCCACACCGCTACTGATGGCACCGCTGCATCTGGACGTGCATCCCGGCAATCTGCTGTGTACCACGGCGGGCTGGCGGCTGATTGACTGGGAGTATGCGGCAGACGGCGACATTGGGCTGGAACTGGCATTGTTGTTTCGGGGATGTGAGCTGGATGCGACACAGCAGCAGGATTTTTTACAGGCTTACTGCCGTCACTGGCGTGGTTTGTCACTGACGTCATTGCGGCAACAGGTGGCGCGCTGGCAATATTGGGCGGATTACCTGGTCTTAATGTGGTTCGAAGTCCGCTGGCGGCAAACCGGTGAGCAGAGCTACCGTCAGACCGCCGATGCATTGCGTCGGGCAGGCGGGTAGCGTCATGGCCGGTTTTGCGGCCATCAGGCTGATGGCAATTAACAAAAAGAGGTTTTTGTGGGTCCGTTAATGTTAGATGTGGCTGGCTACGAGCTGGACGCGGAAGATCGTGAGGTGCTGGCGCACCCGCTGGTAGGGGGCGTTATCCTGTTCAGCCGCAATTTTCACGATGCTGACCAGTTGGCCGAATTAGTCCGCCAGATGCGGCGTGCCTCGCGTGAACGGTTGGTGGTGTCTGTCGATCAGGAAGGCGGCCGGGTACAACGCTTTCGTCACGGCTTTACCCCATTACCGGCTGCCCAGTCTTTTGCTGCACTGAATCCATTGGAGCAGGCACAGCAACTGGCACAAGAAGCGGGCTGGGTCATGGCGGCGGAAATGATCACCATGGACATTGATATCAGCTTTGCGCCGGTGCTGGATGTGGGACATCAGAGTGCGGCAATAGGCGATCGAGCTTTCCACGACGACCCGGATACCTTGCTAGCCGTCGCAGAGCATTTTATCGCGGGTATGCGTGCCGCCGGTATGAAAGCGACAGGTAAGCACTTCCCCGGACACGGTGCGGTCACGGCGGACTCCCACAAGGAAACGCCTCAGGATAACCGTCCGCTGGTGCAGATTCGGGAACGGGATATGCGTGTCTTTCGGGAGTTGATTGCCCGACAGCAGTTGGACGCCATCATGCCCGCGCATGTTATCTACCGTGATGCGGATCCTCGCCCGGCCAGCGGGTCGCCCTACTGGCTGAAACAGGTGTTGCGTCAGGAATTGGGATTCGGCGGCATTATTTTCTCGGATGACCTGTCGATGGAAGGGGCGGCGGTGATGGGCGGCTACGCTGAGCGTGCCCAGGCCGCGTTGGACGCTGGCTGCGACATGATTTTGGTCTGCAATCAGCGCCAGGGAGCCATCAGCGTGTTGGATAATCTGTCGGTGGTCAAAGTACCGGGGCTGGAGACGCTCTATCATCGGGGAATGATCACGCGTCGGGAACTGCTGAATTCATCGCGCTGGAAGCAGGCGACGTCGCAGTTGACGGCATTGAGTGAACGCTGGCAGGCACATAAAGCCGCCGGTTAATCACCGCTAAACAAGGCTGGAGGGAAGGCACAGATGATCATCTATTTGCACGGTTTTGATTCAAGCAGTCCGGGTAATCATGAGAAAGTGCTGCAGTTGCAGTTCATCGACCCGGATGTCCGACTGGTGAGCTACAGCACCCTGCATCCGCGTCATGATATGCAGCATCTGCTCAGGGAAATCGACAAGATGCTGCAATCCAATGAGGATAATCGCCCGTTGATTTGTGGCGTCGGACTGGGGGGATTTTGGGCTGAACGCATTGGTTTCCTGTGCGATATCCGTCAGGTCATGTTCAACCCTAATTTGTTCCCGCAAGAGAATATGGCTGGCAAAATTGATCGCCCGGAAGAGTACGCTGATATCGCCACCAAATGCGTAGAGAATTTCCGTGAGAAAAACCGCGATCGCTGTATGGTGGTCTTATCACGTCATGACGACATGCTGGATAACCAGCGCAGCGCCCGCCTGTTGGGCGAGTATTACGAAATCATCTGGAACGACATCGAAGGCCATAAGTTCCGCGACATTTCTTCACACCTGCAGCGCATCAAAGCCTTTAAATCATTAGGCTGAACCCTTTCTGTCGATTTCTATCGTTGCCGGATTCGCTCAGTGCGGGTCTGGCAGCCTGTTTTTCCTCTGCCAACCTCTTTTGCTAACCCATTGGTTATCAATATCTAATTTTTCAGGCTGACTATCTGTAACTAAAGTAAATTGATTTAAATCAATTTTGGTATGACCAAATGACCTTACATGATATTCTCATGACAAATATCCCATTCAATCATTTATAACCATATGTAATTTAAGGATATTATTTCTTTACTCTTTATTAACTATTGGTTCACAAATTTTCAGGGGGTCATTTTGACATCATTGCCAATCAAGAAAATCGTGATTGTCGGCGGCGGTGCCGGCGGACTGGAACTGGCGACCAGCCTGGGGCGCAAGCTCGGTCGCAAGAATAAAGCGGAAATCACACTGGTGGACCGTAATCACAGCCACCTGTGGAAGCCGCTGCTGCACGAAGTGGCGACCGGTTCGCTGGATGATGACATGGATGCGTTGAGCTATCTGGCGCATGCCCGCAATCATCATTTCAATTTCCAACTGGGTATGCTGACCGATATTGATCGTGAGCAGCGTACTATCCAGTTAGCTGAGATCCGCAATGAACAAGGGGAGTTGCTGGTCGCGGCTCGTTCACTGCCTTACGATATTCTGGTGGTGGCGCTGGGCAGTACCTCTAATGACTTTGGCACTCCAGGGGTCAAAGATCACTGCATTTTCCTGGATAACCCGAAACAGGCTCGCCGTTTTCACAACGAAATGCTCAACCTGTTCCTCAAATTCTCCGCCTCTCAGGGCGAAAAAGAGAGGGTTAATATCGCGATTGTCGGGGGCGGTGCCACCGGCGTGGAACTGTCTGCCGAGCTGCACAATGCGGTCAAACAGCTGCACAGTTACGGGTTTGACAGCCTTAGCAATCAAGCGCTGAACGTGACGTTGGTGGAAGCCGGTGAGCGTATTCTGCCAGCCCTGCCACCGCGTATTTCTGCGGCGGCGCATCATGAATTGACCCAACTCGGTGTTCGCGTACTGACCAAAACCATGGTGACCAGCGCTGAACAAGGCGGTCTGAATACCAAGGACGGCGAATTTATTGACGCTGACCTGATGGTATGGGCGGCGGGTATCAAAGCGGCTGATGCCATGAGGGAGATTGCAGGTCTGGAAACCAACCGCATCAACCAGTTGGTGGTGGAGCCGACGCTACAGACCACACGTGATCCGGCGATTTTCGCCATCGGCGACTGTGCATCTTGTCCTCAGCCAGGCGGCGGCGTGGTACCGCCGCGTGCGCAAGCCGCGCATCAAATGGCGTCACGTTGCTACAGCAACATTCTGGCCTTGCTGAATGATCAGCCACTGAAAGCCTATGTCTATAAAGACCACGGTTCGTTGGTGTCATTATCCAAATTCAGCACCGTCGGTAGTCTGATGGGGAACCTGATGCGTGGCTCGGTGATGGTAGAAGGGCGCATTGCCCGCTTCGTTTACATTTCGCTCTACCGTATGCATCAGATTGCGTTGCATGGCTATCTCAAAACCGGCCTGATGATGCTGGTCGGTAGCATCAACCGGGTTATCCGCCCGCGCCTCAAATTGCACTAAGGCTGACACCACTCGGCTTTGCCTTCAGGTTGCCCGCTACCCGGTGGGCAACCTGTTATTCCCCGCCAGACTGCATCTATTCTAGAATAAAATATTGCACTAACGCCAACTTAAGGTAAGAAAACTCTCAAATGTGACAGTTTTGTTATCTGACCCTCCCTTTTAAGGTAGTAATCCGATTGAGAGTACCGCAGGGATTCGGCAGACTTCATCGCATCAGGCAGCGTTGCGCACACGCTGCACCCCGCAAGCGGGGCTTTCGGGTCAGCCATCCGGCGGTGATAAACCGTATAAGGCACGGCGAGATGGACGGTGCGTGATTATTTATTCAGGAGGTTTCCTGTGAACAAGTCAATGTTAGCGGGTGTGGGTATCGGTATGGCGGCAGCGCTGGGCGTGGCCGCTGTTGCCAGTCTGGATGTGTTCGCATCCAGACCGCAGTTTGCACAGGTGCTGACAGCTACACCCATCAAAGAAACGGTGAAAACGCCGCGTCAGGAATGCCGTAATGTGACGGTGACGCACCGTCAGCCGGTGCAGGACGAAAACCGCCTTGCCGGTTCACTGTTGGGTGCGGTGGCAGGTGGCGTGCTGGGGCACCAGATCGGTGGCGGACGCGGACGCGATGTAGCAACGGTCGCCGGTGCGCTGGCCGGTGGCTATGCTGGCAACCAGGTACAAGGGAATATGCAGGACAGTGATGTCACTACCTCTACGCAGCAACGCTGCCAAACGGTGTATGACAAGTCACAAAAAGTGCTGGGTTATGACGTCACCTACAAGATTGGCGATCAGGAAGGCAAAATCAGGATGGATCGTGACCCTGGTACCCGTATCCCACTCGACAGCAACGGTCAGTTAGTCATCAACCAATCCAGTTGATGCGCCAGACTGACAGGCCCGCCACACCCTGACGGTGTGGCGGGCCTGAAGCTATGATCCTACTGGTTTCACCCTCTCATCAGGCATCGTATAAATCCGTGTCCTGTACCGGCGAGTGGCGCTGACTTGGCCGAATACGCTTGACCGAACTTCTCACTGCCAGCGTACCGTTCAGCAACAGATTGCCGTGACCGCGACCCGGTTGCATCAACTGCAGTTGCAATAATCTGACGGCTTCCCGACCCAATTCTTCGCATGGAATCAGTATCGAGGTGAGCGGGATGTCATGCACCGCCGCCAGGTTGGCACCATCCATGCTCAGCACCGACATGTCTTGTGGTACCCGCAACTTTGCTTTATGCAGCGCATTAATCGCACCTACCGCGATGAAGTTGCCGCCTGCCAGTATCGCGGTAGGGTACTGCTCACGTGGGCAGCTAGCCAGAAACTCAGTGACGGCCTGTTCCGTTTCTGCGCTGCCGAAACCGCGGGGGGTGAGCAGGTGGCGCTCCTCGCTAAACGGTAGATTATGCTGTTGATACGCCTCGCGGATCCCCATCAGCCGCCACTCCATGGTATAACGCCGCAGGCAGAGTAGGGTGAGGATCTGGCGGTGTCCCTGCTCAATCAGGTAATTGGCGGCAAATTCGCCAATAAGCTGGTGCGCAGGCGAGACACCGGATAACCTCATTTTGTGATCAAAGCAGTTCACCAGTATGCACGGTTTATTCAATTCTGCCGCCAGCGCGTGGATATACGGGTCATCAATACCGATCAAAATCGCGCCTTCGGTTTCCGGCGCGGACATTTTCTCCAGAAAGAGTGAGACATCGCTGTCGTTCTCCGCCAGCCCGCAGTAACGCAGACGGACATCATGCGGGTCCAGCGACTCCTGCACCCCTTGCAATACCTTGTGATAAAAGATGTCGGCCCGGCTGTTAAACGCCCGCTCTGGAGCGAACACGGTCAGGCTATTCAGTAATAAACGACCGGTAGCCAGGTTATCCATCACACCATATTGCCGGGCGGCAGTGAGGATGCGCATCCGCGCCTCTTCACTGGTGTTGGATTTACCCGCCAGCACCCGCGAAACGGTACTGACGGAAAAACCGGTTTGCAGGGCAATATCGCGGATCCGGAGGTTTTTTTTCATTTTGTGATCCTGCTCAATTTGGCTTATGAAAAAATTTTCATAAGCAGAAGATGGTCGGTTTTAGGCATAAAAATGACCAAAAACAGCAGGTAATGACGCTATCATGAAAATAGTTGCAAAAAAGTGAGTATCTCCCGCTTTTTTATTTCCTTACGCTGAATATGTCGCGATTCTTCCGGTTATATTCCATCGGAAGAATGGGTTTAAAAGACATAAAACTTTATAAAAATCTGAATATTAGAACATCAGGATGGTGTGTGCCGACAGGTATTCACCGAAATCCGCTGTAAGGAGATCACCATGAGTCTCGACGTTAATTCCTCTCCCGCTGTGAATGAAAAACGAAAATTCAAACAATTACGCTGGTGGGTTCTGGCGTTATTTCTGTTTGGCGTCACCGTCAATTACATCACCCGTAATTCACTGGGTATTCTGGCACCTGAATTAAAAACCGTTTTAAACATTACTACCGAGCAATACTCCTGGATTGTCGGTGCGTTCCAATTGGCTTACACCCTATTCCAGCCGTTGTGTGGGTGGCTTATCGACGTCATCGGCTTAAAGATGGGCTTCATGATTTGCGCGGTTATCTGGGCGCTGATGTGTCTGCTGCATGCCGGTGCAGGCAGTTGGATTCAACTCGCAGTCTTGCGTTTCATGATGGGGGGCGCTGAAGCCGCTGCTACACCTGCCAACGCGAAAACCATTGGCGAGTGGTTCCCTCGTCAGGAGCGCCCTGTGGCTGCCGGTTGGGCGGGCGTTGGGTTTTCCATTGGTGCGATGCTGGCTCCGCCGATCATCGTGATTGCCCACTCGCTGTTGGGCTGGCAGGGGGCATTCATTTTTGCCGGGGTGCTGGCCATGCTTTGGGTGGTGTTGTGGTGGCTGTTTTACCATGATCCGGAAAAACACCCGAACCTGAGTAAAGCCGAGCTGGCATTTATCCGTCAGGACAACGAACCGGCACCGGTGAAACAACCGTTTTTCACCGCCATGAAAACGGTGCTGAAAAACCGCCGTTTCTACGGTATCGCCATTCCGGCGTTTATGGCCGAACCGGCCTGGGCGGTCTTGAGCTTCTGGGTACCGCTGTATCTGGCGAAAGAGCGCGGTATGGATCTGAAACAGATCGCCATGTTCGCCTGGCTGCCGTTTCTGGCCGCTGACTTTGGCAGTATCGCCAGTGGTTATCTGACCAAGCTGTACACGCGCTGGTTTGGTTGTTCACGGATTAATTCCGTGGTGGGCAGTTCGGTGACCGGCGCATTCCTGATGCTGTCGCTCGCATTGGTTAGCGTGACTCAAAACCCTTATCTGGCCATCATTTTGATCTCCATCGGTGGGTTTGGTCACCAGATCATTTCCTGCATGCTGAGCGCCGTGGTGGTGGATTCGTTCGATAAAGGCCAAATGGCGACCGTTAACGGAATGCGTGGTGCCAGCGCCTGGATTGCCAGTTTCCTGTTTTCGTTGTTGATTGGTGTGACCGCCGACAAGATTGGCTTTAACCCACTGTTTGTGGCGATGGGCTTTTTTGATTTGTTTGGCGCACTGTTTTTGGTGGCGTTCATTGCCGAGCGTCGTCAGCGCGCACATTGATAACGTTTCAGTATTGACAGAATTTCCGAATAGACGAGTGATGTTATGAAGACATTGAAACACTGGGTATTGCACCATCAGGCCGAGGATCGGGTCGAGTTGCTGGTGGACGGCGCACATCGCTTTATGTTGTATGTGCTGGCGCCGGGGTTAATGCGGGTATTGATTAAGCAGGATGATGAACTGCGATTGAACCGTACCTGGAGTATCGCGCCGCAGCAGGATGATGTTCCGTGGCAGGGGCGAGTGCGCGAGAGCAGCGACGGCTTTGCCTTACCGGGGTATAGCTTATCCTGGCAAGGTGATGCGTTGCAGATAAGCACCGCGCAACTGCGGGTGACGGTACACCAGCCGCTGTGGTTGTCATGGGAATACTGTGATGCGCAGGGGAACTGGCAACCGCTGGCTTCTGACCGACCAACCGGCGCTTATCTGCTTAACCGTCACGGTGATGGTGTGGCGCACTACCAGCGCCGTACACCAGAGGAACGTTGCTACGGGCTGGGCGAAAAAGCCGGGGATCTCAACCGCGCCGGTCGTCGCTTTGAATTCCGTAATCTGGATGCGATGGGCTATAACGCGCAAAGCACCGATCCGCTGTATAAGCACCTGCCGTTCACCATTGTGAACCAGCCCGGTGTCAGCTATGGCGTGTTTTATGACAACCTCAGTTCCACCTGGTTGGATCTGGGTAACGAGCTTGATAACTACCATCTGGCTTACCGTCGCTATCAGGCTGAGGCCGGGGATTTGGATTACTATTTCCTGCTCGGCCCGGCGATCCTGGATGTGACCAAAGCCTTTGTACGGCTCACTGGTAAAACCTACTTTGGCCCTAAATGGAGCCTCGGCTACAGTGGGTCTACCATGCATTACACCGATGCACCCGATGCTCAGCAACAGCTGTTGTCGTTCATTGAACTGTGCCGCCAGCATGCTATCCCGTGCGATTCTTTCCAGCTTTCGTCTGGGTATACTTCGATCGGCAACAAGCGCTACGTGTTTAACTGGAACTACGACAAGGTGCCGCAGCCGGAGCAGATGAGCCAGGCGTTTCATGATGCGGGGCTGCATCTGGCCGCCAACATCAAGCCTTGCCTGTTGCAGGATCATCCCCGCTATCAGGAAGTGGCCGCGAAAGGGTTGTTTGTGCGTGATTCAGAATCGGATAACCCAGAGCGCTCCAGTTTCTGGGACGATGAAGGCTCCCATCTGGATTTTACCAACCCCGACACCGTTGCCTGGTGGCAGGAAAACGTCACCCGGCAACTGCTGGAAAAAGGGATTGATTCAACCTGGAACGATAACAACGAATTCGAAGTCTGGGATGGCGAGGCGCGCTGTCATGGCTTTGGGCAGCCGATTGCCATCAAGCATATTCGCCCGTTAATGCCGTTGCTGATGATGCGTGCGTCAATGGAGGCGCAGCAGCGCTTCGCGCCCGAGCTGCGTCCTTACCTGATTTCACGCTCCGGCAGCGCCGGTATGCAGCGTTACGTGCAGACCTGGAGTGGTGACAACCGCACCAACTGGCAGACACTGCGTTATAACACCCGCATGGGCGTCGGTATGAGCCTGTCTGGCCTGTATAACGTCGGGCATGATGTGGGTGGCTTTGCCGGTAATAAGCCGGACGCCGAACTGTTTGTGCGCTGGGTACAAAACGGTGTGATGCATCCGCGCTTTACCATTCACTCATGGAATGACGACGCCACGGTTAACGAACCCTGGATGTACCCGGCGGTCACGCCGATTATCCGTGATGCCATTCAGTTGCGTTATCGACTGTTGCCGTACCTGTATACCTTGTTCTGGCAGGCCCATACGGATGACGAGCCGATGCTTCGCCCGATGTTTCTGGATCATGAGCATGACCCGCGCACCTTTGAGGAAAGCGACGATTTTATGCTCGGTAAAGATCTGCTGGTTGCCAGCGTCGTGGAGCCGGGACAACGTCAGCGTCAGGTCTACTTGCCGGATAATCACGAGGGGTGGTACGACTTTTATCGCGGTGACTGGTTCAGCGCAGGACAAACGGTGACGCTGGATGCGCCGCTGGAACGTTTACCACTGCTGGTCCGGGCTGGAGCCATGATACCGATGTCGGCGCGTACCGATTTTGTCTGCCCGGATAGCGACGACCAACGCACTATGCTGCTTTTCCCGCTGATGGGGAATGGCACACGTCAGGGCCTGTTGTTTGAAGATGACGGGGAAACCCACCGCTGGCGTGACGGACAGGCGTTGTGGCTGCGTTGGGAGCTGTGTTGCAGCGCCGGACGTATTGACGTGACCTTCCACCCGGAAGGGGCGTTTGTACCGGCGTGGCGGCAGTTAACCGTGCAGTTACCGTCAGACGAGCAACGCACGCTGTACATTAATGGCGAACGCACCACGCAGTACACACTGCCTTCCCAGCGCTAACCGAAGCATAGGTTAGATCCTGCCGACAGTCTCCTCTGTCGGCAGGGTCGTGACCGTTATCGCTTTATTGTCAGCCGAATAGTAAGTCCCGTTTATCAATAGACAGCGAAGGGGTATTATCGATAGCACATTGCCAATGATGTCTACAGCGTATACCCCAAATCATTCACGTTGCAGGACGATATACCAGCAACCTGAAGCAGGAAGGGGATAGGCTTTTATTCAGGCACCGGGAAGACATATGCTGAATAATTCGGAAGTTCAACGCTATCTGCAGCGCATTGGCGTCAGCTCTCTGCCTGCGGAGCCGGCTTTACAACTGCGTACCCTTCATCTTGCTCACCTCACGCATGTTCCATTTGAAAATCTGGATGTGGTGTTCGGAAAACCGATACACCTGAATCCGTCTGCTATCTATCGAAAAATCGTTGATGACCGGCGTGGCGGGTTTTGCTACGAGCTTAATTACGGGTTTTATTTGCTGCTGCAGGCGTTAGGGTTTGAGGTACACCTGTTGGCTGGTCAGGTGTGGAACGATGACGGTCACTATGGGCAGCCCTTCGATCATCTGTTTTTACACGTGACGCTGCCGCAAGCGTCCGTCATTGCCGATATCAGTTTTGGGGATTCATTCTGTGTGCCGGTGCCACTGTCGGGTGAGGTGTCGAGTGAAGCGTTTGCCCGTTATCAGGTCGTGGCGGTGGAGGGCGGCTATCAGTTGCAGCAGCGGATTGGCGATAACGACTGGAAGCCGCAATACAAGTTTACGCTGCATCCTTACCAACTGGCGGACTATGCCGGGATGGCGCACTACCATCAAACCTCGCCATTATCGCCATTTACCACTAAGTCGCTTTGCACCCGCGTAACGGCACAAGGGCGATTAACCCTGTCGAATAACCGCTTGATAGTCACCCGGCACGGCCAGAAGAGCGAGCGTATTATCGGTAGCCATCGTGACTATCTGGATTGCCTGCAACAACAGTTCGGTATTGTGCTGACGGACGATTACGACAGCCAGCACTGGTTTGAGCGCCTTAGCGCCGCTGTGACCTGAGTCGCCAGCGGCAGTGTAAGGTTTTACTTTACCTGGCGGAACTAGCGAAACAGTGTCTGTGCCCAGCGAGCCAGACCGGCGGTGACAGAGCCAAAGTCATCGCCGCTTTCGATCGGGACATCGGGCAGGCAGTGGCTGATGGCGGCGCGTAGTAATGGCGAACGGGCGCTACCGCCAGTCAGGTAAATGACGTCCGGCTGCGTCTGGCTGCTTTCCTGCGCCTGAATAAGCTGGCGCTTAATGTGCTCCAGCGGCTGTGCGATCGCCTCTTCCAACTGGCTTACGCTGACGTCGGTTGCCAGTTCGGGCGAGATAAACGGCAGGCAGGCCTGCGATATGTCCGCCTGCGACAAGGCGATTTTCTGTTCTTCTGCCAGCCGAACCAGCCGATAGCTGAGTCGCTGACGCCATACGGTCAGCAGGCGTGCTACCTGATCAGGTTCGCGGGCATCATGAATCAAATCACGCAGCAGCTTGCCGCTGGCATTACTGTAGAATTCAGCCTGTGCCGGTACGTCGTTGATAGCCACTGCATTCCACCATGGCAAGACCGGCAGCGCTGTGCCTTTTTCGGTGCTACCGTTCATGCCCAGCAACGGGCAGAACTGCCTGAATGCCAGCATAATGTCCAGATCGTTCCCCCCGACCCGGCAACCGCTGTGGCCGAGCAGGCTTTCGGCGCGCTCCCGGCGATGACGCCATGTAGGCCCCATCAGTAGCATCGAACAGTCGGTGGTACCGCCGCCAATGTCGACCACCAGTACCCGTTTTTCCTGTTGCAGGGTCGCTTCAAAATCAAGACCAGCTGCCACCGGCTCAAACTGAAACGCCACCTGTCGGAACCCGGCGCGTCCGGCGGCGCGCTCCAGAATACCCTGAGCCTGGCGGTTGGACTCTTCGCCCCCCATCCCCTGAAAGTTGATGGGCCGCCCGATGACCGCCTGTTCAATCGGCTGGTCAAGCTGTTGCTCGGCCTGACAACGAATATGCAGCATCATGGCGCAGACCAGATCTTCGAACAGCGCTATCTGCTGTGGTTTTAGTCCGGTTGCGCCGAGAAACGACTTGGGTGATTTAACAAACCAGGTATCTTGCGGGTCATCCATGTAGTGCGACAGTGCGTCCAGCCCGAATCTGACGCTATCGGGTTGGACACGAATATCCTCTTCGCGATTGTGGCTGATGGCGCGTTGCAGTTGCCGGGCGTTTTCTCCCTCGGCCGCGACCTGATGATGTCGCCACAGCCACTCACTCACCGCTTCGCGACTGGGCGCGCACAACATAGATTGTAAATAAGGCGCTTGTTGCTCCAGTTGCAACAACCGTGGTGTTTCGTGTTCCATGACAGCCAGCGAACAGTTGGCTGTTCCGTAGTCAAAGCCGACAAACATGATTGTCATCCCCATGCCAGTAGAGAAGGGGCGGGAATTTACCGCTTGCTCCGGGGCTTGTAAAGAGACGCGGAGGATAAAAATCGTGTGTTGTCAGGGATTCTGCTCGCCATCGACGCTCTGTGTTTGAGTCAGCCAGGTACGCGCCAGTTCATCAAACGGCAAGGGTCTGGCGAAGAAATACCCCTGCATGAAGTTGATCTGCTTACGGGATAAGAATTCGGCCTGATATTCGGTTTCCACCCCTTCGGCGATCGTCATCAGTTTCATTTGCCGCGCCAGGTCGATAACACAGTTCACTAGCGTGCTGGATTGCGGATCGTTTTCGTCGATCATGCTGACAAACGACTGGTCGATTTTGATGACGTTGACGTGCAATTTTCTGAGATAGTCAAAATTCGAATAACCGGTACCGAAATCATCCAGTGCGATCAAAACACCGGCATCACTGAGTTTTTTGAAGAATGCGATGGTGTCCGGTGTAATGTCGATTTTTTCCCGTTCAGTAATTTCAATCATCAAATGCACGTTTTTATCGCCGAATGCGGTGATGAAATTCTTGCAGTCAGTAATAAAATCGTCGGACTGGCAGTGCTGAGCGCTGATGTTAATCGCAATGTGTAAATTGTCTGGCAACGAGTCCAGATGCGGTGTCAAATCGCGCACCACGCTACTCATGAGTGTCCGCGTCAGTGGGATAATCAGCCCACTTTGTTCGCACAGTGGAATGAAAACATCGGGGGAAATAAACCCGCTTTTCGGATGGTGCCAGCGCGCCAGCACTTCCACACCGTAGATTTCCCGTGATTCATTCGCAATAACCGGCTGGTAATAGGGCAACACTTCCTGATTTTCGATGGCGCGTCGAATACCGTCATAAGGCGAGTTAAAGCGAGTCGAATATTTATAGGCCAGGAAACTGGAACCCAGCGCAATAAAAAACACCACCAGAAAAGTCATTTTTTCCTGATTCCAGAAATCGGCAATAGAATATTTATCGTTACTTGGAAACAGAATAGCGAAATGATAGTGGCTGGAGGGGGTAATAACAAAATTATGTAGAGCGTCTGGGGTAAGTGTTGATACTTTATTCTCGCGGGATATCCAGGTATTGCCGACGGATAAATAAAGGTCTCGTCGTTTACTCAGCAAATCGAGCACACTCGTCAGGTGTTGACCGTGAATGGCTACCCCCACACTGCCGGATGGGGTGTTACCGAGGTACATAATCAGGGTTCTGTCCGGTGTGACGGAGTTACCGGCCAGCAGTGCCAATTCCCGCATATGGAAACGCTCCAGTGCGGCGGGGCGGTTATCCACGCCATACAAGGATGAGCAGTACACCACGTCGTTTTTGATCAAGCTGACCGTGCGCAGGTGGCTGCCAAGGGCTGCTGTCATATTCAATTGCCGGATAACGTCAGGCGTGCAGGGGGAGGCCAGTAGCGGTTTGCTTTCCTCTACCGCGTCTTTAGCCTCATCGAGAATGTCTTCAACATTCCTGACCGCTCGTTGCGCATTGTCATACGCGCCCTGACGGTTAGTACGGTAGTCCTGATAATAAATTACCCATAAGCCCACGGCGAACATCGCTAAAAAAGTCAGAAAAGCGATTAGTTTATTCATTGGTTGTGGCCCTTGATCCGACCTTATCGTTGTTCTATATCCATCATCGTTAATATTGCAGGCGTATCAGCACGATAACCCGTCCATCCGTGGACCTTGCCCTGGTAGGCCAACGCGGTGTACGCAAAACGTAATACACGTTGTCCTGCAACCTGAATATTCTGGATATATATCGGCGATTATTCCTTTGATTTTAGTCGGGCTACAACAATTAGTTTAGAAAAGTCATCAAGTCATTTATACCCGCGATACTTCACGTTGCCGGTGCGCTGGCTTTTTTACCCAGCCTATCAATGGGCCTCGCCCTACGGGGCAACGCATTGCGCGGTTCAACACGCAATGCGTTTTGTGCTGCAACCCGAATGATTTAGGTTTATAGCAACATCATCAGGCAGCGCACGTATGCTGCGCCATCTCCTCCAGCAGTTGAGTGATAAACGTCAGTCGTTTCGGGTATCCGCCCAGATCGTTAATGAATTTCAACCGGGTCGGGCCATCCAGTCGATACACTTTCGGGTCACGTTGTAACAGGCCGATAAGATGCGTCGGGTCGACGCGATTGTGCTGGCTAAATTCGATGAACCCGCCTTTGTCATTGCCTTCAATGCGTTTGATGCCGAGCGCCTGCGCCTGCTGGCGCAATGCCGCGACCTGTAGCAAGTGGCGGGCGGCGTCCGGCAAGGTGCCGAAACGGTCGATCAGTTCCGCTTTCAGGTCATCCAGTTCGTTATCGTTTTTGGCGCTGGCGATGCGTTTATAGAATGACAAACGGGTATTGACGTCAGGAATGAAGTCGTCTGGTAACAGTGCCGGCAGGCGCAATTCTACGTCGGTCTGACTGCTGAGCAGGTCGTCGAGCGACGGTTCTCGCCCCGCTTTAAGTGATTCTACTGCGCTTTCCAGCAACTCCATGTACAGCGAGAAACCGACGCTTTCCATCTGGCCGCTCTGGTCTTCACCCAGCAATTCACCTGCACCGCGGATTTCCAGGTCGTGGGTGGCAAGGGCAAAACCGGCCCCCAAATCTTCCAGTGACGCGATAGCCTCCAGCCGCTTGTGGGCATCACTGCTCATCGCTTTAGGATTGGGAGTCAGCAGGTAAGCGTAAGCCTGATGGTGTGAACGACCAACGCGGCCACGTAACTGATGCAACTGTGCCAGGCCGAAATGGTCAGCGCGCTCAATGATGATGGTATTGGCACTGGGGATGTCGATCCCGGTTTCAATGATGGTGGTACACACCAGCACATTGAAACGCTGATGATGGAAATCGTTCATCACCCGCTCCAGGTCGCGTTCGCGCATCTGCCCATGACCGATGGCGATACGCGCTTCCGGCACCAGTTCGCTGAGTCGCTGGGCGGCTTTTTCGATGTTTTCCACGTCGTTGTAGAGGTAATACACCTGCCCGCCGCGCAGAATTTCACGCAGCATCGCCTCACGCACCACCAGATTATCGTACTCACGCACAAAGGTTTTCACCGCCAGACGACGAGCGGGCGGCGTGGCGATGATCGACAAATCACGGATGCCGCTCATTGCCATATTCAGGGTGCGCGGAATCGGCGTGGCGGTGAGGGTCAGGATATCCACATTGGCGCGCATCGCTTTAATGCGCTCTTTGTGGCGCACGCCGAAGCGGTGTTCTTCATCGACGATCAATAACCCCAAATCCCGCCAGCGGACATCGCTTTGCAGTAATTTGTGGGTACCGATCAGGATATCCACTTTACCTTCATGAGTTTGTTCCAGTACCTGCGTCTGCTCTTTCTGGCTGCGAAAGCGCGACAGCATTTCAATGCGCACCGGCCAGTTGGCGAAACGGTCACGGAAATTGTCGAAGTGCTGCTGCGCCAGCAAGGTAGTCGGCACCAGTACCGCCACCTGCTTATGGTTTTCCACTGCCAGGAACGCGGCGCGCATCGCCACTTCGGTTTTGCCGAAGCCGACATCACCGCACACCAGCCGGTCCATCGCCAGCGGACGGCACATGTCACTCAGCACGGCGTTGATGGCCTGCGCCTGATCCGGGGTGGTATCAAACGGAAAACCCTGACAGAACAATTGGTACTGTTCGCGATCGTGTTTGAACTCGAAGCCGGTGTGAGCCGCGCGCTGGGCATACACATCCAGCAGTTCGGCGGCCACGTCACGCACCTTCTCCGCCGCTTTCTGCCGTGCTCGCGTCCAGGCGTCCCCACCCAGTTTGTGCAGTGGCGCGCTTTCTTCCGCGCCACCGGCGTAGCGGCTGATCAGGTGCAACGAGGAGACCGGCACGTACAGTTTGTCTTCACCGGCGTAGTGCAGAATCAGGTATTCCGCCTTGATGCCACCCGCCTCCAGCGTGGTTAGCCCGGCGTAACGGCCGACACCGTGCTCAAGGTGCACCACCGGTTGACCCGGGCGCAGTTCCGCCAGATTGCGAATCAACGTATCGGTATTGATGGTACGGCGGCTGTCCTGACGTCGACGACTGACGCGCTCACCCAGCAGGTCGCTTTCGCAGATCAGCGCGCGCTGGCGCAGGGTGTCAATAAAACCGTGTTCGCTGGCCCCTATCATCAGGTAACACCCAGGGGATGCCAGCTGTTCAAGGCGTTTTACCGGCGTTGGCGATAACTTTATGCGAGACAGTAACTCTTGCAAGGTTTCCCGGCGGCCTTCGCTCTCCACCGAAAACACCACCTGCCCGTTAAACTGCTCCACGAAACGGCGCAGCGCATCCAACGGCGATTTATTCTGATGCTGAACTGCCAGGTCCGGCAGCGACTGGTAGCCCAGATTCAGGTTGGCGGCTTTGTCCGGCAGCGTATCGCCGCGAAGCTGTACGCGTGGAAACTGCTTGAGCTCGGCGAACAGCGCATCAACCGGTAGCCACAGTGCATCCGGCGACAACAGTGGGCGCATCGGGTCGACGTGGCGGCTGTCATGACGTTGCTGAACATCCTGCCAGAAACGCTCGGCACCTTGCTGGATATCGCCGGTATTGACCAGCAGCGTACCGGCTGGCAGATAACTGAACAACGCGGGCAGCGGCTGGTCGAAAAACAGCGGCTGCCAGTATTCGATCCCGGCGGGCAGGGTACCTTTACTCACTTGCTGATAGATATGCTCGGCGTCGCGCCTGACCTCAAACTGCTCGCGCCACTGGCTGCGAAATAGCTCAATGGCGTTTTTGTCAGTAGGAAATTCCCGCGCCGGCAACAAATGAATCTGTTCGACTTCATTCAGCGTTCGCTGGGTATCGGCGTCGAACAGTCGCAGGCTATCTATCTCGTCATCGAAGAAATCAATACGAAACGGCTCTTCGCTCCCCATCGGGAACAGGTCAAGCAACGCGCCACGGGTGGCGAATTCGCCATGCTCCATCACCTGATCGACGCTACGATAACCGGCCTGCTCCAGTTGGCCGCGGAGCCGGTCACGAGACAGGCGCTGGCCTTTTTTCAGCATCAACGCATGGCCGTGCAGGAACGCGTGCGGGCACACTTTCTGCATCAGGGTATTGACCGGCAAGATCAACACGCCGCGTGTCAGCGAGGGAAGCTGGTAAAGCGTAGACAGACGGGCGGAGACAATTTCCTGGTGGGGCGAGAAGCTGTCGTAGGGCAGCGTTTCCCAATCCGGCAGCGTCATGACCGGGTGGCCGGTAAATTGCTGAATTTCGTCGCGCAAGCGCAGAGCATTTTGCATGTCGGGCGTAATCAGCACCACCAGTCCGGTGTGGCGTTCAACGATTTCTGCGCATTCGACGGCGCAGGCGGCGCCGGTAAGCTGACCCAGCAGGCGTTGTTCGCCCGCTTTGCCAGGCAAGGTATAGCGATATTGTTCAGGCATCATCCGATTATCAGGTCTCGATATCCACTAAGAAAAAGTCGGGAAGAGAGAGGCTTAGGGTTCCATAAAGCGGTACTACCCTTTATTATCCTTGTTCACTTTGCTTTAGCAACCTCATCCAGACGGATTTCATGCATCAACCTGTCGCACTTTTTATCGGCCTGCGCTATATGCGAGGGCGGGCCGCGGACCGCTTTGGGCGGTTTGTTTCCTGGTTGTCCGCCATTGGCATTACCCTCGGAGTGATGGCGCTGGTCACCGTCTTGTCGGTGATGAACGGCTTTGAGCGGGAACTGGAAAACAGCATTCTGGGGCTGATGCCTCAGGCACTCATCACGACGCCGCAAGGCTCCCTGAATCCTCAGACATTGTCTGCCGCGTCGCTCTCTGGTCTGACGGGCGTCAGGCGTATTGCACCGCTGACGACCGGCGATGTGGTGCTGCAAAGCGCTCGCAGCGTGGCGGTAGGGGTGATGCTGGGTGTCAACCCGGATGAACAAGAGCCGTTGGCGAACTACCTGACGCATGGCGCGTCATTACAGCAATTGCAGCCAGGGCAATATCAGGTGATTCTCGGTGAACAACTGGCCAACCAGCTTGGCGTTAAACCCGGCGATCAACTGCGCCTGATGGTCACCAGTGCCAGTCAGTTGACGCCGATGGGGCGGGTGCCCAGTCAGCGTTTGTTTACCGTGGTCGGCACGTTTTATGCCCACAGCGAAGTGGATGGCTACCAACTGTTGGTGAACCAGCAGGATGCGTCGCGTCTGATGCACTATCCCCTTGGCAACATCACCGGCTGGCGGTTATGGCTGGATCAACCTCTGGCGGTGGATACGCTGAGTCAGCAGACATTGCCGTCAGGAACGGTATGGAAAGACTGGCGCGAGCGCAAAGGGGAGTTGTTCCAGGCGGTCAGGATGGAGAAAAACATGATGGGGCTGCTGTTGAGCCTGATCGTGGCTGTCGCGGCGTTCAATATCATTACCTCACTGGGTTTGCTGGTGATGGAGAAACAGGGCGAGGTCGCCATTTTGCAAACGCAGGGGCTGACCCGGCGGCAAATCATGGCGGTCTTTATGGTTCAGGGCGGCGGCGCGGGTGTGGTGGGCGCGCTGGTCGGGGCGATACTGGGTATGGTGCTGGCCAGCCAGTTAAATACGCTGATACCGATGCTGGGGCTGTTGATTGACGGTGGTTCGCTACCGGTACAAATCCAGCCGTTGCAGGTGATCGCCATTGCGCTGGTCGCCATGCTGCTGGCGTTGCTTTCCACGCTTTATCCTTCCTGGCGCGCGGCCGCCACCCATCCCGCAGAGGCTTTACGTTATGAGTAATTCACCTTTATTGCAGTGCCGTCAGCTGTGTAAACGCTATCAGGAAGGCAACCTGTCGACTGATGTGCTGCGCGATGTGTCATTCGAGATGCAGAATGGCGAGATGATGGCGATTGTCGGCAGCTCCGGGTCCGGTAAAAGTACCTTGTTGCATTTGCTGGGTGGGCTGGACGCGCCGACTTCCGGAGAGGTGGTGTTCAAGGGTAACACGTTGAATCAACTGTCAGCGGCGGCGAAAGCAGCGCTGCGTAACCGCGAACTGGGTTTTATCTATCAGTTTCATCATCTGCTGCCGGATTTCACCGCGTTGGAAAATGTGGCGATGCCGCTGCTTATCGGCAAGGTGGCCCCCAAAGAGGCCAAAGAGCGCGCGCAAACCATGCTGGCGGCAGTTGGTCTGGCACAGCGCAGCCAGCACCGCTCTTCTGAATTGTCCGGTGGTGAGCGCCAGCGTGTGGCGATTGCCCGCGCGCTGGTGAATAACCCGTCACTGGTACTGGCGGACGAACCGACCGGTAACCTTGATCAGCGTACTACCGATGCCATTTTTGAGTTACTGGGTGAGCTGAACGTACGTCAGGGGACGGCGTTTCTGGTGGTCACCCACGACCTGAGTCTGGCCCGCCGTCTCGGCCGACAACTGGAAATGCGTGATGGACAGTTGCAGCAGGAGCTAACCCTGATGGGGGCGTCGCAATGACCTTTCCTCCGCTTTCGCTGCTGGTTGGGTTGCGTTTTAGTCGCGGGCGTCGTCGCAGCGGTATGGTATCGCTGATTTCGGTGATTTCCACCCTTGGCATCGCGCTGGGTGTCGCAGTATTGATAGTCGGACTGAGTGCCATGAACGGTTTCGAGCGTGAACTCAACAACCGTATTCTGGCCGTTGTACCGCATGGCGAGATCGAAGCAGGTGAGCAGCCGTTTCGCCACTGGCAACCGTTGTTGCCGAAAATCGAACAGGTGCCCGGCGTTGCCGCTGCCGCACCTTACGTCAGTTTTACCGGTCTGTTGGAAAACGGTGCCAGCCTAAAGGCGATTCAGTTCAAAGGCGTGGACCCGCAACAGGAACTGAAGCTCAGTGCGTTACCCACCTTCGTGCAGGATAACGCCTGGTCGCGCTTTCATGCCGGGGCGCAACAGGTGATTATCGGTAAAGGCGTGGCGGATACGCTGGGTGTGAAAAGTGGCGATTGGGTTACGGTCATGATCCCCAATAGCGACCCGCAGATGAAGCTGTTGCAACCCAAGCGCATTCGCCTTCAGGTTGCCGGTATCCTGCAGTTGAGCGGTCAGTTGGATCATAGTCTGGCATTGGTGCCGCTGGCGGATGCCCAGCAGTATCTGGAGCTGGGCGATGGTGTGACCGGCATCGCCATCAAAGTGCAGGATGTATTCGCCGCACAGAAGGTGGTGCATGATGCCGGGGAAGCCACCAATCTCTTTGTGTATATCCGCAGTTGGATCGGTACTTACGGGTACATGTACCGCGATATTCAAATGATCCGTACCATTATGTATCTGGCGATGGTGTTAGTGATTGGGGTGGCCTGTTTCAACATCGTTTCCACGCTGGTGATGGCGGTGAAGGACAAAAGCAGCGATATCGCAGTATTGCGCACGCTGGGAGCGGGCGATGGCCTTATTCGCGCGATTTTTGTCTGGTACGGGCTATTGGCCGGGTTGCTCGGCAGCATCGTCGGTACCGTGGTCGGGATTGTGGTCACGCTGCAACTGACGCCGATTATCCGTGGGCTTGAAACGCTTACCGGTCATCATTTCTTGTCCGGAGATATCTATTTCATCGATTTCTTGCCGTCCGAGCTGCACATGCTGGACGTGGTTATCGTATTGGGTACCTCGCTGGTGTTGAGTCTGATAGCCAGTTGGTATCCGGCCCGGCGCGCCAGCCGTATCGATCCGGCGCGGATATTGAGCGGTCAGTAATCTGAAACGCCATTGCCTTAGGTAATGGCGTTGTTTTTTGTCCGACGAGCGACGTGAAGGGAGCATCCATGTACTACGGCTTTGACATCGGAGGCACCAAGATAGAGCTGGCGGTATTTGACGCCGGGCTACAGCGTATCTGGCAAAAACGTATTCCGACCCCCCGTGATGATTATGAGCATTTGTTAAATGACCTGATGGCGTTAACACGTGAGGCCGATGCGCGGAGCGGGTGTCAGGGAACCGTAGGCGTCGGTGTGCCGGGCATGGAAAATGCGGATGATGGTACCTTGTTCGCAGCCAACCTGCCCGCCGCGATGGGGCGACCGCTGCGGGCCGATCTCAGTCGGCGACTACAACGTGACGTTCGGCTCAGTAACGATGCCAATTGCTTTGCACTCTCAGAGGCCTGGGACAACGAATTTCGTGCTTACCCGGTGGTGCTGGGGATTATTCTCGGCACCGGCATGGGCGGTGGTCTGGTGGTGAACGGCCGGGTCGTTGACGGGAAAAACGGTGTCGCCGGGGAACTGGGGCATTTTCGTCTGCCGGTCGATGCGCTGGATATTCTTGGCGCGTCTATTCCTCGGGTGCCTTGTGGCTGCGGGCGTGCCGGGTGTGTGGAAAATTACCTTTCCGGGCGTGGATTTGAATGGTTGTACGCACATTTTCACCATCGCATGTTATCGGCACCGGAGATTATCCGCGCCTTCTACGCAGGCGATCCGCAGGCGCGAGCGCATGTCGATCGCTATCTGGCGTTGCTGGCGGTGTGTTTGGGAAATCTGCTAACGTTGATTGACCCGCATCTGGTCGTGTTTGGCGGTGGGTTGTCGAATTTCGATGAAATTTACCGTCAGTTGCCGCAGCGATTGCCAGACAGTGTGTTGCCGGTGGCTCGCGTCCCGCGTATTGAGAAAGCACGACATGGCGATGCAGGCGGCGTGCGCGGCGCGGCATTGCTACACTTGATGAGTCCGTCGCTGCCGTCCTGATGTGTATGCGGCGATGGATAACCCCGCTCTCAGAGCGGACATAAAGCGAGACCGCTGTAAATCGGCAGCGGTACGCGTAATACAGGCTAAGGAGCAGACATGCACTCGCGTCAACGATTACACCGTTTTCGGCAACGAAAACGTCTGCGTCATCAGCGTTTGTGTGCCCGCATTTTTCATCTTGATTATCTGGTGGTCAAAAACGTGAATAAACCACGTGTTGTTGTACTTACCGGAGCAGGGATTTCTGCTGAGTCCGGTATTCGCACCTTCCGTGCGTCGGATGGGTTGTGGGAAGAACATCGGGTGGAGGATGTCGCTACCCCGGAAGGGTATCATCGCGATCCGCAAACGGTGCAGAATTTCTACAATATGCGTCGTCGGCAGCTACAGCAGCCAGAGATTGCACCGAATGCTGCGCATCTGGCGTTGGCGGAGCTGGAAGCCGCGCTGGGCGACCATTTTCTTCTGGTCACACAAAATATTGACAACCTGCATGAGCGCGCTGGCAATAAGCGAATCATCCACATGCACGGTGAATTGCTGAAAGTGCGTTGCAGCCACAGTGGGCAAGTCTTTGAGTGGACAGACGATCTATCTGTCGATGAGCGTTGCCATTGCTGCCAGTTCCCGGCGCCGCTGCGTCCGCATGTGGTGTGGTTCGGCGAAATGCCGTTGGGCATGGACCACATCTACCATGCGTTGTCACAAGCGAATGTGTTCATTGCCATTGGGACATCAGGCCATGTGTATCCGGCGGCGGGGTTTGTACACGAAGCGCGGGTGCACGGTGCCCATACCGTGGAACTGAATTTGGAACCAAGCGAGATCCAAAGCCAGTTCGATGAACACATCTATGGCCCTGCCAGCAAGGTCGTCGTGGAGTATGTCCAGAGCTGGCTTGCGCGCCACGGGTTATCTGAACGCTGAATCTCAACCTGAGTCCGCTTACCGTGCCGCCCAGCGCGGGCGTGTGCTGAGCGGCGCGGGTTCGGCCTGTGGCGGATGCTCCTGCATCAGCGCGTCACGCCGGGCGCGCAGACACTCCTCAAGCTGGTCGAACGGCAGGTTAGCCTCATGGTTATAGAAGCTGTATTCGCACTCGACGCAGGCGTCGGATGGCCCGCTATCCCGACTCTGGTTTTGGCGTCGGGCGCGATGCAGTATGCGCAGAAAGGATGCCAACATAACGTTACTCCGCAACAGGGTGGTGAAAGTCACTCTATTAAGGTAGTTGAGATTTCTTAGAACGAAAAATAATCAAATTAGATGAGATAATCACATTTCATACCATACCGCAGAGGGGAGCTGTCCGGGTTGCAGGCAGCGGGCTTTGCGGGCCGCTTTTCATTCTTTGGCGAAATTTCCCTGCATCAGCTTGATATCACTGTGGATATGCGCATTATGGTGCCATTATCCGATTTCTTCATGACAGGCTATCTCATGCAGTCAACCCCAGCAGGTTATACCCAACTGAAACATCAGCAGCGGCGGCGTGATCGCCAGCGTTTGCTGGGGTTGTGGCTCTTGCTGTCCGTGGGGGTGGCGGTGAGTCTGTGTGCCGGTGAGCGCTGGATTGCGCCGACACACTGGCTGGACCCGGAATCCTCGCTTTTCATCTGGCAACTGCGCTTGCCGCGCACGCTGGCAGTGATGCTGGTGGGGGCAGGGCTGGCAATGAGCGGTGCGGTCATGCAGGCGGTGTTTGATAATCCATTAGCCGAACCCGGACTGCTGGGGGTTTCCAACGGGGCGGGTGTGGCGCTGGTCATCGCGGTGTTGCTTGGCCACGGCGTATTGCCCGTCTGGAGCCTCAGTCTGTGTGCCATCATCGGCGCATTACTGGTGACATTGCTGCTGTTGCGTTTTTCCCATGCGGGCGTTTCTAATGCGCGTTTACTCCTTATTGGCGTTGCACTGGGCATTATTTGCAGTGCATTGATGACCTGGGCAGTCTATTTCAGCACCAGTCTCGATCTGCGCCAGTTGATGTACTGGATGATGGGCGGTTTTAGCGGTGTGGACTGGCGTTACAGTGGGTTAATGCTACTGATGTTGCCGCTGTTAGTCTGGCTGGCGCGTTGTGGCGAGGTACTCAACCATCTGGCGCTGGGTGAGCAGGCTGCCCGGCAACTGGGTGTCGCGGTATTGTACTGGCGTCATCTGCTGGTGCTGGTGATGGGGGCATTGGTCGGCATCAGTGTGGCGTTGGCTGGCGTAATCGGGTTTGTCGGGTTGGTTATCCCGCATATTTTGCGCTTGTGTGGGCTGACGGATCAGCGCTATCTATTAACCGGGTGTGGTTTGGCGGGTGCCGTCGTGTTGATACTGGCGGATACGCTGGCGCGGACGTTACTGGCGACGGCAGAGCTGCCGGTTGGCGTGGTGACCGCCACACTCGGGGCTCCCTGGTTCATCTGGCTGTTGTTGCGCCATCAGGTGTGATTTCGCCTGTTATTCACCATGACCCCCTACAGAGCACTGGTTTACTAACACCACGCGGTTTACTAACACCCATGGATGCGATGACATCAGTGGGTTAGACAACAATCGGTTGGTTAGACAACAACAGGAATAGACAATGAGCAATGACATCTACGCAATTCCCCTGCAAACCATCGACGGCCGCCAGACATCACTGGAAAACTGGCGTAATAATGTGCTGCTGGTTGTGAATGTGGCCTCAGCGTGTGGGCTGACCCGGCAATATGAAGCACTGGAGAATCTGTATGAAACCTATCGTGATCGCGGGTTCGCCGTGCTGGGTTTTCCTTCCAATGAATTCGCCGGGCAGGAGCCGGGCAGCAACGAAGAAATACAGGCCTTTTGTCGAGGGACTTTTGGCGTTGAGTTCCCGATGTTTGGCAAGATTGAAGTCAATGGCAGTGGTCGTCACCCCTTGTATCAGGCATTGATTCAGGCTCAACCAGAGGCGCTGCGACCTCAGGGGAGTGAGTTCTACGAGCGTCGTGTCAGCCGCGGTCAGGCTCCTGCACACCCTGGTGATATTTTGTGGAATTTTGAAAAATTCCTGATTAACCGCCGTGGGGATGTCGTGGCGCGTTTTTCACCAGACATGACGCCGGACGACAGTGCGATCATCAAAGCTGTTGAGCAGGCGCTGGCGCAGTAATCGTGACGCATCAACCCCTGCTGAGCCTTAATCACGTCAGTGTCACCGGGCGGTTGTCCTCGGTGACGCTAGGCTGTCATAGCGGTGAGCTGGTGCATATTATTGGCCCCAATGGGGCCGGTAAAAGTACGTTGCTGGCACTGATGGCGGGGCTACAGCCGGGAGAAGGCGAAACGCAGTTGTCGGGACAGGCAATGGCGGTGTGGTCGGCGCGCGCGCTGGCGAGAGTGCGGGCTTATTTGCCCCAAAACCACAGCGCGCCGACGTTAATGCCGGTATTCCAGTACCTGCAACTGCACCAGCCAGCGTCAAGTGAGGCGGATGAAGTGGATAGGGTGGTGCAGCGGCTGGCTGAGCGGCTGTCGTTAGCCGATAAACTGCGCCGTCCGCTGACCCGCTTGTCTGGCGGTGAATGGCAACGGGTCAGGCTGGCGGCGGTGTTGTTGCAGGTCTGGCCGACATTGAACTCCTCCGCCCGGCTATTGTTGCTCGATGAGCCCGTCGCCAGCCTGGATATCGCCCAGCGCGTCGCGTTGGATGCGTTGCTGGCTGAATTATGCCGTGCTGGTATCACCGTGGTGGCGTCAGGCCATGATCTGAACCACACCTTGCACCATGCCGATCGCGTCTGGCTGTTGTCCGACGGCGAAGTGGCCGCTCAGGGTACCGCTGCCGAGGTGATGCAGCCAGAAACGCTATCGTCGGTTTTTGGCGTCGCTTTTACCGATTATGTACTGGAAGGGCGTCACTGGATGCTGGTGCAGCAGGAGTGATAAGCGGCGAGATAATCGCCGTAACGTACCGTTAAGGCAGAAAAATTCTCTGTTCTCGAACGATTAACGCCAACGCGTGAATGATAATATGTCGTAATTCGGTTTTTGTGGGGCATCCCCGGTAACAGTGAGCATAACGGCATGAGGTTCTGGAGAGTCTGGCTAACAGTGGTGGCATTGTTTCTGGCCGGGTGTAGCAGCCATGTTCCGCAGAGTACCCGTTTGGGTGATACCAGCGAGGTGCGCTCGCAACTGCACGCCCAACTGGCGCAGTGGCGTGGTACGCCGTATCGCTATGGCGGGCTTGATCACAATGGTATTGATTGTTCCGGTTTTGTTTATCTGACATTCCGTGACCGATTCGGTCTCACGTTGCCACGCTCTACCGAGGAGCAAACTGAAATCGGCACCCGCGTTGACCGCAGTGACTTATTGCCCGGTGATCTGGTCTTTTTTCGTACAGGCAGCGGCGAAAACGGGCTGCATGTCGGCATCTACGACAGTCATGACCAGTTTATTCATGCTTCCACCAGTCACGGTGTGATGCGTTCATCGCTGAACAACGTTTACTGGAAACGGGCCTACTGGCAGGCCCGCCGCATCTGATGTTACGGCCGCCTACGGTGGCCTGCTGTTTTCGGAGCCTCGTCATGCCCGCACTGCGTTTGTTGATTTCCGACTCTGTGGACCCTTGGTTCAATCTGGCCGTGGAAGAGAGCATCTTTCGTCAGATGCCGCCGACGCAGCGAGTGCTGTTTTTGTGGCGAAATGCCGAAACGGTGGTGATTGGCCGGGCTCAGAATCCGTGGAAAGAGTGTAACACCCGGCGGATGGAGCAGGATGGCATCAAACTTGCCCGACGCAGTAGCGGCGGCGGGGCGGTGTTTCATGACCTGGGCAATACCTGTTTCACCTTCATGGCAGGTAAACCCGGTTACGACAAAAGTGTCTCCACAGGGATAATCTTGCGTGCGCTGTCTGTGCTGGGCGTGGCGGCACAGGCGTCGGGCCGTAATGATCTCGTGGTTGAGACGGCGGATGGCGTCAGAAAAATTTCTGGTTCGGCCTATCGGGAAAGTATTGACCGGGGATTCCATCATGGAACCTTGCTGCTTGACGCCAACCTGTCGCGTCTGGCGGATTACCTCAACCCGGATAAAAAGAAATTGCAGGCGAAAGGCATCGCCTCCGTACGTTCACGTGTGGCGAATCTGGTGGAGTTATTGCCGGATATTCGCCATGAAACGGTGTGCAACGCCGTGATGCAGGCATTTTTCGACCATTATCAGGCGCAGTGTCAGCCGGAGATTATCTCGCCGGATGCGTTCCCTGATCTCCCCGGGTTTGCTGAGCGGTTCGCCCATCAAAGCAGTTGGGAATGGAATTTTGGTCAGGCGCCAGAGTTTAGTCATACGCTGGATACCCGTTTTGACTGGGGTGGTGTAGAACTGCATTTTGATGTGGAGCGAGGTGTCATCACTCGGTGCCAGCTGTTTACCGATAGCCTGAATCCTACCCCGTTGGAGGCGTTAGCCGACCGGTTGAGCGGGGTATTTTACCGTCCCGAAGCACTGCTTGCGGTTGGTGAACAATTGGCTGGAGATTATCCGCAACAACACAATGAAATATATGCACTAACTGTCTGGTTATCGGAAAACGTGCGTTAATAATTTGAAATCTGTATTAGGGCTTTGTCTGAAAAGTGAAAAGCGGATTGTTTTTCGACAGGATCAAACGATAAATTAACATCGGTTTTGGCAGTAACCAAAATGGTATTCGCGTGAAAAGGACGAGGATTATTTATCATATTTTCTTACGGGTGTTGAGGCATGGATTCGTGATTAAACGTAATGTTATCGACCCGTCTTGAATATTATTGTTAATAATCTTTAATGCTTCTGGAGTGATAGCAGCGAATAGGATCAGGTCAGGCAATGCTCATCTTGTCTGACTGCTCGTTACGGCGGGTTCATCTTTTAACTCTGGCTATAACACTATGCGTATCCAGCTTGCAGTTGACTATGTCAGTCAGTACCACTTTTCTCCTGTCTATCACCTGGACTCACAGTTACTGGCACTGGAGATGAGCGGGCGGTTCCAGAACGAATCAGGCGGGTTCTCTGTTCCCCAGGAGATTTTACTGGGGGTGTTGAATCGCCGCCAAAAGCAGACGTTACTCACAGAGCAACTCGCGATCCTCAAAGAGAAATCACCTTGGTTTATCCATCATCGGGTTGCCGTGGTGCTAAAAATCGACCACACGCTGACGGAGTTTCTGATTGAGGATACGTTACTGGGACGAGAATTTCGCGCGCTGCCTTTCCTGCAACTTGAAATTAATGAAAATTTTCCCGATATATCATCCGGACGGGATAATCCTTTGCTGATGAAATTAAGTCAGTCGTTCCATTTATGGCTGGATGACTTTGGTTCCGGCAAAATGAATATGAAACCCTTTTATGATGGTGTCATTTCCAGTGTGAAAATGGATACGGCATTTACTAATAAATTATTAACGCGCCCTGTTTGTGTGTCTATTATTAACCCTATGTTGCTGGCAATGAGAAAACAATGCCCCTCGCTAAAGGTGGTAGCAAAAGGGGTGGATAATGTCGCGGGTTTTGAGAAGGCGCTTGAACTGAATGTTCACGCCGTTCAGGGGCAGTTATGGCCTTCTGTGTCGCCAGATGCACTGGATAATGTAGTGATGCCGGTAGCCTGTTACGGTTGACCGCTATCCTCGGTTTACGACTATCCTTTGATTGCTATCCCGGTCGTTTACTAGCCATAGGGGATGTCGCACCCAGTGCGGTGTGGCATCTGTCATGGCTATGTCGGCCCCGGTTATATGATGCACCCGCTTGTATGTTCCTATTCGATGTAACGTTTCTGTCGGTATGTCCCTGTCGGCTAATAGCCCTGTAGTTACTCCGTGTTAATTCCCCCGTTGCAGTTCTACACTGATGAAAAAGGGGGAAGTTATGCCACATGACCTGCCGTTCAATAATCACTACCACCAGCAACTGCCCGGATATTATACCGAGCTGACGCCGACGCCTCTGCATGGCGCGCGGTTGTTGTATCACAACGCGCCCCTTGCTCAGGAACTCGGGTTATCTGCCGACTGGTTTGAAGGCGATAATCAGCGTATCTGGAGTGGCGAGCGGCAATTGCCCGGTATGGCTCCGTTGGCTCAGGTGTACAGCGGCCATCAATTCGGTGTCTGGGCCGGACAACTGGGTGACGGGCGTGGCATCCTCCTTGGACAACAGCAACTGGCAGATGGCCGCACGCAGGACTGGCATCTCAAAGGTGCCGGGTTGACCCCGTATTCGCGTATGGGTGACGGACGGGCTGTTTTGCGTTCTGTTGTGCGCGAGTTTCTGGCATCGGAAGCGTTACACCACCTCGGTATTCCCACCACGCGCGCGTTAACCATCGTCAGCAGTGATCATCCGGTGCGGCGTGAGCAGGAAGAGCGCGGGGCGATGCTATTGCGGGTGGCGGATAGCCATGTCCGTTTCGGGCATTTCGAACATTTCTATTACCGACGTGAACCTGAGCAAGTCCGCCAGTTGGCCGATTACGTCATTGCCTGTCACTGGTCACAGTGGCAACAGGACGCTGATCGCTATTATCTGTGGTTCAGTGATGTGGTGGAGCGAACGGCGAGGCTGATTGCACACTGGCAGGCGGTTGGGTTCGCTCACGGTGTGATGAATACTGACAACATGTCCATTCTCGGGTTGACTATCGACTATGGCCCGTTCGGGTTTATGGACGACTACCAACCCGATTATATCTGTAATCATTCGGATCATCAGGGACGCTACGCCTTCGATAACCAACCCGCGGTGGCGTTATGGAACCTCCATCGTCTGGCGCAGTCACTGTCAGGGCTGATGCCCGTAGAGCGGTTGCAACAGGCGCTGGAGGGGTATGAGCCTGCATTGATGCAGCGATTCGGTGAGCTGATGCGCGCTAAACTGGGGTTTGATACGCCGCAGGCGCAGGATAATGATCTGCTGATCGGCTTGTTGCAACTGATGAAGCGGGAGCGGGCGGATTATACGCATATTTTCCGCCTGTTATCGGAAACGGAACGGCACAGCAGCCACTCCCCGCTGCGCGATGTCTTTATCGACCTGGCGGCATTTGATGGGTGGTTCAGTGCCTATCGTCAACGGCTGATGTTGGAAAGTGCGGATGATACCGAGCGTCAGCAGCGGATGAAACAGGCTAATCCGCGTTATATTTTGCGTAATTATCTGGCCCAACAGGCGATTGACCAGGCAGAAAAAGAGGATGTCAGTGCGCTTGCCCGTCTGCACCAGGCGCTGCAACAACCGTATGCCGAGCAGCCCGATAAGGCCGACCTGGCCGCATTACCGCCAGACTGGGGCAAGCATTTGGAAATATCCTGCTCCAGCTAGA
The DNA here is from genome assembly GCF_020406815.2 of Dickeya oryzae. Classification (NCBI taxonomy): domain Bacteria; kingdom Pseudomonadati; phylum Pseudomonadota; class Gammaproteobacteria; order Enterobacterales; family Pectobacteriaceae; genus Dickeya; species Dickeya oryzae. The sequence goes on along the minus strand of NZ_CP162670.1, from coordinate 2,862,312 downwards.
GGCGTTTTGACGGTATGCAACACGAGTGAAGAAAAACACGATAACTGACTGTATGATGATGGAAATTACGGGGACAGGGGACTCGTTATTTCCTATGACACGCCGTAAAATCAATGTAAGCCAAAGCTGAATGCTATTGTTTTTCCTGATGCCGGTTCAACGACGCGGTCAAGGTAACGACGTGGTCAAGGTGTTGATGCATGACCGTCGTGTATGGTAACCGAGAGTCGGTGTGATGATAACGCGGATGTGAAACCATCCTGGCTGACAGCAACAACGCCAGTGGCTAAAAAACGGTGTCATAAAAGCCGTGTCATTTTAAGTACAGGGGATAAATGGATGTTGGTAGTCAAACGAAATACGCAAAGACGGCTTTTGCGAGTAGCCGGTTCGATTTGGTTGGGTAGCGTATTGACTGCGTTTTCCGTTCAGGCGGCGTCACCGACGGTGTCCGGTAATGTGGCGGCGTCAGTGGCGAGCCCAAATCACACCTCCCAACATGATGCCTCTATCACGGCAGGCTTGCCCGCTGGTATTTCCCCTCACTACCTGAACGAGCTGACTGCACTCTATTCGCGCCAGCATCGGCGGCCACTGTGGGGCGACACGCAGGCGGTTAAAGCCTTCCAGCAACAACTGGCGGAGGTGGCGCTGTCCGGTGTACAGCCACAGTTTACCACCTGGGTGAGCTGGTTAACCGATCCGAAACTGAACGGTTTTGCCCGTGACGTGGTGCTGTCTGATGCCATGCTGGGGTATATGCAATTTGTTGCCGGGGTAGAGAGAAATGGCAACAACTGGCTATACGGCAGTGTGCCTTACAAACTGGCGCTACCCTCGACAACGATGATTGAACAATGGCAGCAGGCGATGATGTCAGGTAATGGGGCCGCGTTTATTGCGTCACTGGTGCCTCATCATTCTCAGTATGCGAAAATGCATGTGGCACTGAAAGACATGCTGATGGATAAACGCCCCTGGCCGAAGCTGATGCTGGCAGATTCGTTGCGCCCCGGTGATGAAAGTAACGAGTTACCGGTACTGAGAGAAATTCTGTTGCGCACTGGCATGCTCAGCAAGAGTAGTGCGGCGATGCCGCTGTTTAATGATGCCTCGTCAGGCAATGCATCCCCGTTGCGTTATGACGGCGAGCTTGTCGAGGCGGTAAAACGTTTCCAGCATTCACAAGGGTTGCAGGACGATGGTGTCATTGGCAAGCGCACCCGTGACTGGCTCAATGTGTCATCGCAGATGCGCGCGACGCTGCTGGCATTGAACATCCAGCGGCTACGGCTGGTACCGGATAATGTGAACAGCGGTATTATGGTCAATATCCCTAACTACTCACTTATCTATTATCAGCATGGGGCGGAGATATTGTCGTCCAGAGTGATCGTCGGCCAGCCTAAACGCAAGACGCCGCTGATGAGCAGTTCACTGAGTAATGTGGTGATGAACCCGCCGTGGAACGTCCCTACCACGCTGACGCGTCAGGATATCATTCCCAAAGTGATTCAGGACCCAGGGTATCTGCAGCGCCACGGTTATACAGTTTTGTCGGACTGGACCGAAAGCGCCCAGCCTATCGACCCGTCAATGATTGACTGGCCGATGATGTCAGCCAGCAACTTCCCTTATCGTCTGCGTCAGGCACCGGGCGACAGCAATTCGCTGGGGCGCTATAAATTTAATATGCCCAATACGGATTCTATCTATTTGCATGACACGCCTAACCATGCGCTATTCCAGAAAGATATTCGGGCGCTGAGTTCCGGGTGTGTGCGTGTTAACAAGGCGTCTGAACTGGCGGCATTGTTATTACAGGATGCTGGCTGGAACAATGCCCGTATTTCATCAACCCTGGAGCAGGGAAACACGACTTACGTGGCTGTGCGTCAGCGGATACCGGTGAACTTTTACTATCTCACCGCCTGGGTGGCTGACGATGGCAAGCCCCAGTTCCGCACAGATATTTACAATTATGATGACACGGTGAAAACCGGCGCACTGGCTTTGTCTAAAGTGGGATTATTATTACAGTAACTATCCGTAATTCGGGCAATTCCTGAATGACGGCGGCGGGGTAGCGCAGTGAAAGCCGGTGAACGTGGGCGTCAGCATCTGGGTAAAGCGGGTTGACGGGCCACGCACTGGCAGTTAAGGTGCAAAGCGGTACATTTATACACCGTTTTCGCTTGTTGTTTTTCGCTTCGCATCTTTTAGCCCAGGGTACGCAATCTTTATGGAATACATTGATAATCATCGACGCAAATGGCTGGCGATCGGCGGCGCGGCGTTAGGGATGGCGCTGTTACCGGGCCAGGCGCTGGCCTCGCTTTCCACCTCGCGCCCACGCATTCTCACGCTGAACAATATCAACACCGGTGAACGCATTAAGGTCGAGTTTTTCGACGGTCGGCGTTATAACAAAGCAGAGTTATCCCGGTTGAATCATTTTTTCCGTGATTATCGGGCCAATAAAGTGAAAACTATCGACCCCGCGCTGTTTGATCAGCTATACCGCCTGCAGGTCATGTTAGGTACGACCAAGCCGGTACAGCTGATCTCGGGTTACCGTTCTTACAGCACCAATGAAGATTTACGGTCGCACAGTAAGGGCGTGGCGAAACAGAGCTACCACACCCAGGGAAAAGCCATGGATTTCCATATTGAAGGTGTCCAACTGGCGAATATCCGAAAAGCGGCGCTGAAAATGCGCGCCGGTGGTGTAGGGTACTACCCGCAGAGCAATTTTGTGCACATCGATACCGGCGCTGTTCGTACCTGGTAGTATGGGTACCTGCTGGTAGTATTAGTACCTGATAGCATAAATGCAGGTGCCAGCCGGGTAATATCGGTGGTTTTATTCCCTGAATAAGGATGTCGAGTAGAAACGGAGCGGTATGAAGTACCAAATTATTCCTGTTACGGCCTTCAGCCAAAATTGCACCCTGCTGTGGTGTGAGAAAACGTTGCAGGCCGCTATTGTTGATCCTGGTGGCGAAGCAGACAAAATCAAACACGTCGTGGCGCAGACCGGAGTGACGGTAACCCAGATTCTGCTGACGCATGGTCATCTGGATCATGTCGGAGCGGCCGCCGCGTTGTCCGAATACTTTCAGGCACCTATCGTTGGCCCTCAGCGTGAAGACGCTTTCTGGCTTGATGGGTTGCCCGCGCAGAGCCGCATGTTCGGTTTGAGTGATTGCTCTGCGTTAACGCCAGCCCGCTGGCTGGAAGACGGTGATACCGTTACTGTGGGTGAGTCCGTATTATCGGTGTTGCATTGCCCTGGGCATACGCCAGGTCATGTGGTGTTTGTCGATAAGCAGGCACGTTTTGCTCAGGTGGGGGATGTCATTTTTCGAGGCGGCGTAGGGCGTAGCGATTTCCCTCAGGGGAACCATCAGGCGTTGATAGCCTCTATCCGCACTAAGTTGTTCCCTTTGGGGGATGATATCGCGTTTATCCCAGGGCATGGTCCCATGTCTACCTTTGGTGAAGAGCGCCGTACCAATCCATTTGTGCGTGATACCGAGTAATAACCGCGTTATCTACCCTACCAATAGAAAAGCCAGCAGTGTGCTGGCTTTTTTGTCATTGCGTGCGCCCAGCTAACAAAAGGGCGATGGCAGGCTGTTTACAGTACGGCGACGATGGCTTCGCACAGCGGAGCCATGTTTTCTGGCGTCATACCGGCTACGTTGATACGGCCTGAGTTCACGGCGTAAATACCGAATTCGTTACGCAGACGCAGCACCTGGTCTTTATTGAGACCACTGAAGGAGAACATGCCATTCTGGTTGATAATAAAGGAGAAGTCCTGATTCGCTCCTTTTTCCTGCAATGTGCTGACAAACAGGTGACGCATGCGCTGGATGCGTTCACGCATTGCCGTTAATTCCTGTTCCCAGATGTTACGCAGCGATTCGTTAGACAACACGGTCGCGACCACCGCCGCACCGTGTGACGGCGGGTTAGAGTAGTTGGCACGAATGCACGCTTTGACCTGACTGAATGCCGTATCGGCAATAGCGGCATCAGCCGCCACAATCGTGCAAGCGCCGACACGTTCGTTGTAGAGGCCAAAGTTCTTGGAATAGGAGCTGGCGACAATCAGCTCTTGATGTCTGGCGGCAAAAATACGCAGGCCTTCGGCATCTTCCTCAAGACCGCGAGCAAAGCCCTGATAGGCGAAGTCAAACAGCGGTAGCCAGCCTTTCTCTTGTGCCAGTACAGCCAGTTGTTCCCACTGTTCTTTCGTCGGATCGATACCAGTGGGGTTGTGGCAGCAGCCATGGAACAGAACGACATCGCCCGCCTGGGCTGCGCTCAGGCTGGTCAGCATGCCGTCAAAATCCAGCTTGTGGTTAGCTGCATCGTAGTAGGTGTAATCACAGACTTCGAGGCCGACAGCTGCAAAAACGTTTTTGTGGTTCGGCCAGCTAGGGTTACTCACCCAAATGCGCCTGGCGCTGGTCTGGTTGGCAATGAAGTCTGCCGCCACGCGTAAACCACCGGTGCCGCCCGGCGTCTGTGCGGTGCGTGCACGTTTATTCGCAATGATGTCACTCTGCTTACCAAATAACAGCTCCTGAGTGCAGCGGGCGAATTCCGGGATGCCATCAATACTCAGGTAGTTTTTGGTGGTTTCTGTTTCCAGCAGTAACTGCTCTGCTTTTTTTACGCTGGTGAGTACAGGTGTCTTGCCGGTTTCGTCTTTGTAGACCCCAATCCCCAGGTTGATTTTGTGGGGGCGTTCGTCAGCACGAAACAAATCGGCCAACCCCAGAATCGGGTCAGCAGGTGCGGCAGAGATTTTTTCAAACATTGCGAAGTAATCCATGACAGAGAATAAACAGAAATAGCAGGTTAACGCCAGCGTTCGGCTTTGCCAACCGTTTGCATCAAAAGAAACGGAAATAATGAGAGCGATGGGGCAGTCGGGATTTTTTCCCGATACTCATGACAAAGGCAGCGTATACACTGTCGTTATCGTGTGTATCGGGAATCGTGCGGGTTGTCAGAACTGATATACCAGACCGGTGAACAGGGTGTCATCGGTCTTTCTGGCAAACGGATTATTGGTGTTGCTAATCAGGTTGCGCAGATAAGCGACATTCATCACCATGTTCTTATTGAAGGTGTAATTCACCCCTAAACTGACGTAGCGGGTAATGTATCCGCTGGTACCTTGCCCGATGCCGGTTTCATCGTATGCCCTGGCTGCGATATAAGCTAAAGATGGCGTCAGTCCCATATCAAAGTGATACTGCGCGACCGCTTCAAAGATTCTGGTTTTATCGGCAAAGGCGGTGGTGGACGTACCGATGAAGGTCAGGTTGTGGAATAGGCCATACATCACCGCGAGATAGGCGCTGTTAGCATCGTATTTCATTCCAGCAGCCCAGGCATCGGCCTTGTCGCCCTCATTGGTTGCGCGTTGTGCCGTTGTACGATTAACTGTTTCGTAAGAGGCGATAACCCCCAGACCACTGGGGGAGGTATACGCGGATGATACGCCCACACCATTACCGACCTGGAGGGCGGGGTTGCTGGAATCCGTGTGAGCAGACTGATACTGCAAACCGATATCCCACCCGTCGACCAGGCCAAAGAAATTCTTGTTGCGATAGGTCGCAACACCAGCAGTACGACCAGTAATACTGTCGGTATAGCCTTGGTCACCGCCAAACTCCGGTAATACATCGGTATAGGATAAGCCGTCGTAAGCGATGCCTTTATTCCTGCCGTAGTCGATACTGCCGAATTGACGAAATTTCAAACCCGCATACGCATAACGGGTTTTCCCATTTACCGCGTTGGTATCTTCCGCTTTACTGGCATCAAAGTGGTATTCATAATTGCCGTAACCAGTAATATCCTGGTTTATCTGCGTCTCGCCTTTTATTCCCAACCGTGCATACGTCGAATCACCATTCCCTTTGAAACTGTTAGTCTTATCGCCAAAGTAATAACCTGCTCGCACCTTGCCATACAGATCGAGTTTATTACCCTGGTTATTATACACTTCAGCCGCGCTGGCCAGTCCGCCGGAAAACAAGCATACCGATACCGCTGACATCGCTATCAGATGTTTCATCACTCTTACCCTCATAACCCGTTAATGTGCGCCGCCGCATTTCTGCCGGACAGCAAAGAGATGCCGCTGGAGTATTGTTAGTTTTTTGTTTTTTTCGGCAGCAGTCTCACATCTGCGAAGGGAGGGAACCAGACTGAATGTGATACGAGAGTGGTAGGGGTGAAATATTATGTTTTTATCCGAATAAAATTATTATATTTCATTTTTATTTCTTTTTTTACCTAGTATAAACAAGGGGTTGCCTGTTCTTTGCTTTGTGGTGGTTTTATTAATTTTAGATGTGATTTTCAAGACTGACGTCAGTGGTGTGCATCAACAGGCGTGAGTATCACTGTGGAATGTCACGAGTGGAGGACACTTAATTTTTCACAGGGTAGGAGTCAGAAAGTAATTCGCTTGCTAAGCAAAGGATACCTGATAAGAAAAAGCCGGGGCATTATCCCCGGCTTTACGCAACATCACTTCAGAGAAGTGAAGCTGGATTAGAACTGGTAAACCACACCTACAGCAACGCGGTCGTTGGTTGCTTGTTTGTAGATATTGTCGTCTTTCAACAGGTTGATGTCATACTCGGTGTAAGTCGAGAAGTTTTTGTTGAAGGAGTAGGTCAGACCCAAGCTGACGTACTTGTCCAGGTAGCCGCTGGTATTAGCGAACTGAGAACCTGCAGTGTTATCTTCTGCTTTAGCGGATACATAGGCGATAGACGGTTTCAGACCGAAGTCAAACGCGTACTGTGCAACAGCTTCAAATACTTTGGTCTTGTCAAATGCAGCGCCAGTGTGCTGAGAAACACCGCTAATAGCAAATTTATAACTGTTACCGTAGGTCATATTACTGTATTCACCATAGGTAGCAGCCACATAGATGTTGTTAGCATCATATTTCAGGCCAGTTGCCCACATTTCTGCATCAGCACCGTGACCATCATTGGTTTGAGTAATTGTACGGTTAGCATGACCGTAAGAACCAATAATACCGACACCAATCGGAGACGTGTAGGAAGTAGACAGAGCGTAGCCTGCACCAGTGTCTTTTCTGATACTGCTGGAATCAGAGTGAGCAGACTGGTAGCTCAGGCCAAAGTTCAGGCCGTCAACCAGACCGAAGAAGTTTTTGTTGCGGTAGTTAGCCACACCTGCGCTACGACCAGTGAAACCATCGGTATAAGAAGAGTCACCACCCCATTCCGGCAGTACGTCGGTATAAGAGATACCGTCGTAAGACACGTTGCGGTTACGACCGTAATCGATAGAACCGAAATCACCAAATTTCAGGCCGGCATAAGCGTAACGAGTCTGGCCTGCAGCACTGTTATTCGAGCTTTCTTTCTCTTCAGTACGGCTAGCGTTGAACTGATATTCAAAACGGCCGTAACCAGTCAGATCGCTGTTGATTTTGGTTTCACCCAGGAAACCCAAGCGGGCATAACTTTGGTCACCACTGTTGCTACCTGTGTTGTCTTTGGAGAAGTAGTGCAGGCCGTCAAGTTTACCAGTCAGGTTCAACTTGTTGCCGTCTTTATTGTAGATTTCTGCTGCGTTGGCGGCACCTGCAGCCAACAGTGCCGGGATTACCACTGCCAGAATATTACGGTTCATCATTATAAATAACCCTCATTGTGTTGGTTCACGCCCACTCATTTTTGCAGAACAATCCGAACTGAACTTCTGCATTATGGCGGTGTCTATGTGTCCAAACGCAGTGTTTCATTCACAATGATGATTATCCACTCCATAAACGCTACTAATTACTGGTTTATGAAACACTATGTTTTAATTTGTTTCAAAATGTAAAATAAGAGATGTGTCACACTCTGATTTTGTCTAATTCTTCAGATATAAGCAGTTTTTATCCTTATCTTCTTTATTATTCACTTCTTTATCATAAGGTTATGACTTTTCTTTGTAAGAAAAAAACCGCATAAATGACATGATTTCTTCATGGTGAATGTGTTTTTTTGTCATAAATACTGCGTATGCTGCGCAGTGCTATCATTTTTGCGATTTAGTATTTCGTGGTTGTATTTTAATCAGGATGATCAAAAAAAATATCACTACTGAGATGCGCGACTTTGTGAAAATAAAAATGCCGATCAAAATGTGATCGGCATTTTATAGCGTGTCAGTTTACGACAGCGTCAGTTAACTGATAACGACTAGATTAGAACTGGTAAACCACACCGACAGCAACGGTGTCGTTGGTGCCCAGACCATAGGCGTTATCGCTTTTGAGCAGGTTGATATCGTACTCAGTATAAGTCGAGAAGTTTTTGTTGAACGCGTAGGTCAGGCCCAGGCTAACGTACTTGGTGATGTAGTCGTTAGTAGCATTTTTGTCATCTTTCGCTTTCGCTGAAACATAACCGACAGATGGGGTCAAGCCGAAGTCGAAGTTATACTGAGCAACAGCTTCAAACACTTTGGTGGTATCAAGTGCTTCCTGCTGGGTTGCATTGGTTACAGGGTTGGTAACAAACGTATTTTTTCCGGTGTAGCTCAGGTTATGGTATTCGCCATAAGTAGCGGCAACATAGACGCTGTTTGCATCATATTTCAGACCAGTCGCCCAGGCTTCAGCTTTTTTACCCTGGCCGTCAGCCATTTGAGTCTGGGTACGATTTGCTTCGGTATAGGAACCGATCACACCTACACCAAACGGTGCGGTATAGCTGGAAGAGATTGCCCAGCCAGCGCCAGTTTGTTTTGATACACTGGTAGAGTCGCTATGAGCGCTCTGGTAACCCAGTGCGAAATCCCAGCCATCAACCAGGCCGAAGAAGTTTTTGTTGCGGTAAGTAGCAACGCCAGCGTTACGACCGGTCAGGTTATCAGTATAACCCTGGTCACCGCCGAATTCCGGCAGTACGTCGGTGTAAGAGATACCGTCATAGCCGACAGCGCGGTTACGACCGTAATCGATAGAACCGAAATCACCAAATTTCAGGCCGGCATAGGCATAACGGGTTTTACCCGAAGCGATGCCATTTGTTGTTTCTTTTTCTTCTGTGCGGTTAGCATTGAACTGGTATTCAAAACGACCGTAACCAGTCAGATCGCTGTTGATCTTGGTTTCACCAGTGAAGCCCAGACGTGCATAGGACTGATCGCCGCTGTTGCCGCTGTCTTTGGAGAAGTAATGCAGACCGTCAATTTTACCGTTCAGGTCCAGTTTGTTGCCGTCTTTGTTGTATACTTCAGCTGCGTTAGCGGCACCAGCAGCCAACAGCGCAGGGATTACCACTGCAAGAATATTGCGCTTCATCATTATTACCCTCATTGGTGTTATTCAGACATCTGCATCACAGTAAAAAAAACTTAACGGAACTTTATTGCAAATGCAGTTGTCTTCCTGTGTCTGCACGCAGTTTTCCATTCGCCCGCGCGTTAATCTACCGTTAAAATGATACAAATTCACAAATGGCGTAACCATTGGAAAATATGTATTTCAATTTGTAAAAATTGCGGAACTTTGTGAGCTATCTCTAAAACAAAAAAAAGAGCACCGTCTCAGGTGCTCTTTCTTGTTACATATATCTGTTTTTCTTATGTTATTTTTTGCTTAGAACGTGGCGTTACGCGGCGTACGTGGGAATGGAATGACATCGCGCACATTTTGTACACCGGTTACATACGCTATCAAACGTTCAAAACCGAGACCAAAACCCGAATGCGGGATGGTGCCGTAACGACGTAAATCGCGATACCACCAGTAGTCTTCTTTACTGAGACCCATCTCTTCCAGACGGATATCCAGTTGATCCAGACGCTCTTCACGTTGTGAACCGCCGATAATCTCGCCGATACCCGGTGCCAGTACGTCCATCGCCGCCACGGTTTTACCGTCGCTGTTCATGCGCATATAAAAGGCTTTGATGTCTTTCGGGTAGTTCTTCACCACCACCGGAGCCTGGAAGTGTTTCTCTGCCAGATAGCGTTCGTGCTCAGAGGAGAGATCGATACCCCAGGACACCGGGTTCTCGAACGTCTGCCCGCAGTTTTCCAGAATCGTGATGGCATCGGTGTAATCCACCTGGGCGAAATCAGAGGTGACAAAACGCTCCAGACGGCTGATGGCATCTTTATCTACGCGTTCCGCGAAGAATTTCATGTCGTCAGCGCGTTCTTCCAGTACGGCCTTGAACACAAATTTCAGCAAGTTTTCCGCCAGCGCAGCAACGTCATCCAATGTCGCGAAAGCGACTTCCGGTTCAATCATCCAAAACTCTGCCAGGTGGCGGCTGGTATTGGAATTTTCCGCACGGAAGGTCGGCCCGAAGGTATAGATTTTAGACAGGGCGCAGGCGTAGGTTTCGCCGTTAAGCTGGCCGGATACGGTCAGGAACGCTTCCTTACCGAAGAAGTCTTCGCTGAAATCGACTTTTCCCTGATCGTCACGCGGCAGGTTTTCCAGGTCCAGTGTGGAAACCCGGAACATTTCACCTGCACCTTCGGTATCGGAAGCGGTAATGATAGGCGTAGATACCCAATAGAAACCGTTCTGATGAAAGAAGCGATGGATAGCCTGCGCCAGCGTGTGACGCACACGGGCGACGGCACCGATCAGGTTGGTGCGCGGGCGTAAGTGCGCGACCTCACGCAGATATTCGATACTGTGGCGCTTAGCCGCCATCGGGTACGTATCCGGGTCTTCCACCCAGCCGACGACCTTGAGTTCCGTGGCCTGCAGTTCGAAGCTTTGGCCTTCACCCGGAGATTCCACCACCTTGCCGGTGACTTCTACCGAACAGCCCGTCGTCAGGCGCAAGATGTCGCTCTGATAATTAGCAAGATTATTATTGACGACAGCCTGTAGCGAATCAAAGCAGGAACCGTCATAGACGGCAATAAAGGAAATACCGGCTTTAGAGTCTCTCCGGGTACGTACCCAGCCGCGCACGGTGACGTCACTGTCAACGGCGACACGGCCTTGCAGTACGTCGACTACAGGCACTACGCTCATAACATTCTCTCTATTGGTGAAATTTAATGGGTGAAATGTAATAGTTTACTACCCGAATACGGGCGTTTCGTTATGTTACTTGTCGTCGGGCAGGACACAAGCAGAAATCACCGGAACGTGGCAAGTTTTATGCGATTCCGGTGTTACTGGCTTAAAGAGTAGTCAGTCGTACAGGTGGTGTACGACTCAGGAGGCTTTTTTCACACGGGGCAGATCAAAGGCTTTACGCAGTGCACTGACAAAGGCCTGATCCTGACAAATGGTTTTTCCCGGGCTGTCCGACAGCTTGGCCACCGGTTTGCCGTTGCACTCCACCAGTTTGATGACGATATTCAGCGGTTTCACCCCCGGAATATCGCAGGTCAGACGGGTGCCGATACCAAAGACGACGTTGATGCGTTGCCCAAAGTGGCGATAGAGATGCAGTGCTTTTTCCAGATTGAGATTATCGGAAAACACCAGCGTTTTCTCCATCGGGTCGATATCCAGCGCATGGTAATGGGCGATGGCTTTTTCACCCCATTCAATCGGGTCGCCAGAGTCATGGCGCAATCCCTGATAACGGCGGGCGAATGAACGATCAAAGTCGCGCAGGAACGCATCCATGGTGATGCAATCGGTGAGTGCGATGCCGAGTTGGTCGGGATATTCCAACAGCCAGGCATCCAGTGCCGCCCGCTGGCTATTCGCCAGGGTCTGACTGATTTGCTGATGCGCCTGGAACCATTCGTGCGCCTGGGTGCCGACTGGCGTCAGTTGCAGGCGACGCGCCAGGTCATAATTGCTGGTGCCGATCAGGTAAGGAAATTGTGCTTTCAGGGTGCGTACGATCTGGTACTGAACTTCACGAGAGAAACGGCGACGGGTACCGAAATCCATCAGCTTAAAGCGGCTAAGATCAACATCGGCACTGTGCTGGCGGAAACTCGCCAGCGTATGGTGCAACTGGTTGAGTGCGGCATCGATATGCCCGCCCGGTGTCCGGGCACGGTGAACCACTTCGCTGATGACGGCCAGTAGCGGGACTTCCCACAAAATGACGTCGCGCCACGGTCCGGTGATACGAATATCCAGTTTACCTTGATGGTTGCGAACCTGGATCTGCGACGGGTTGAAGCGGAATGTCTTCAGCCAGTCGAGGTAGTCGGTGTTGAAAAATGGCAGCGAGGAGAGGTAAGCGTACTCATCGTCATGCAACGACAAGTGGCTCATGGCCTCCACTTGTGCCCGAATCTCATCCGCGTAGTGACCTAACAGTTCATCACCGCGACAGCGAAATTCCGCCGCCACATGCACATCGTGGTAGTGGTGGAACACTGCCTGCTGCATATGCAGTTTGTAGGCGTCGGTATCCAGCAATGAGGTTAGTATCGGGGCTGTGTGTAAAGTCATAATGCGTTACCGCATCCTCGTTTAATACAATTTACAAGCTAATGCAAGTGACTGTCATGGTCATCGGCAGCGAGAGCATGCTGTCTGTTCAATCGGGCTTATCACATCATATTGGGAGGATGAAGGCGAGATTCAATCGTGCGATTGTGACAAAAAAGTAGCTGTTTTTACGCCCTGTTTACCATGAGTGATTGAATTATAATGTTTTTTATACTAAACAATTTTACCCGAAAAATCCTGTCGTCACTGCATTCAGTAGGGGGTGACAGGAAAGTTTGCATTCCGTCAGTCACTCCCCTTTAATAGACGTAACAGCCTGTTGAATAACGGAACTGCGCATAAAGTAAACGGAATAAACCGCGTAACCCGACGATCATGTGGTGGCCTGAGAGCCCACAGAGAGACATTGTACCGGGTTCGCTGTTTAACCTTGTTTACTGTGTGAATATATAAAGGACGGAGTCGTCGCCTGGCGAATGTTACGGATGATGGACATCCGATAACATCTGGTGTGCCCGCAGCATAAAACCGTTCTTCAGCGATAACAGGCTTTGTAAATAGCATGCTTCGTGAATAACGTGCTTCATGAACAAGGACGCGGATGGGCCGCCGGAACACGTCTTACCGCCACTATTACTGCTGTCATTAAGGTAATCAGTCATGAGTCAACAACCACAAGTCAAATACCGGCACGATTACCGTGCGCCGGACTACACCATTACCGACATTGCACTGGATTTTGATCTGCATCCGCAAAAGACCCGGGTGGTGGCCGTCAGTCAGGTCGTGTTGCAGGGAGAAAAGGGCGCGGCGCTAAAACTGAATGGTGAAGGGTTAACCTTGCTGAGTATCCAGGTCGATGGGCAAGACTGGCAGGCATATCGTTTACTGGATGACGGCCTGGAACTGGCCGGTGCGCCGGAAAAATTCACCCTGCGGATTGAAACAGAGATTAACCCAGCGGCGAACAGTGCGCTGGAAGGGTTGTATCAGTCCGGTGATGCGCTGTGTACGCAGTGTGAGGCCGAAGGGTTCCGCCACATTACCTATTATCTCGACCGGCCGGATGTTCTGGCGCGTTTCACCACTCGCATCACTGCCGATAAAGCGCGTTACCCGTACCTGCTTTCCAATGGTAACCGGGTTGGGCAGGGCGAAGCGGATAACGGGCGTCACTGGGTGGAATGGCAAGATCCGTTCCCGAAACCCTGCTATCTGTTTGCGCTGGTTGCCGGTGATTTCGATGTGCTGCGCGACACCTTTGTCACCCGTTCCGGCCGTGACGTCGCGCTGGAACTGTTTGTCGATCGCGGCAACCTCGATCGGGCTGACTGGGCGATGACCTCGCTGAAGAATGCCATGAAGTGGGATGAAACCCGTTTTGGGCTGGAATACGACCTCGACATTTATATGATCGTGGCAGTGGACTTCTTCAACATGGGGGCAATGGAAAACAAAGGGTTGAACATTTTCAACTCCAAGTATGTGTTGGCCAAAGCCGAAACCGCCACCGACAAGGACTACCTCGGTATCGAGGCGGTGATAGCGCACGAGTATTTCCACAACTGGACCGGTAACCGTGTGACCTGCCGCGACTGGTTCCAGCTTAGCCTGAAAGAAGGGCTGACGGTGTTCCGTGATCAGGAGTTCAGTTCTGACGTGGGGTCCCGCCCGGCTAACCGTATCGATAACGTGCGGGTGATGCGTGGCGCACAGTTTGCGGAAGATGCCAGCCCGATGTCCCACCCGATCCGCCCGGATCAGGTTATCGAAATGAATAACTTCTATACCCTGACGGTGTATGAAAAAGGGTCAGAAGTGATTCGTATGATGCACACGCTGCTGGGCGAAGAGAAATTCCAGGCGGGGATGCGGCTCTATTTTGATCGTCATGACGGCAGCGCGGCAACCTGTGATGACTTTGTACAGGCGATGGAGGACGCTTCCAGCGTCGATCTGTCCCAATTCCGTCGCTGGTATAGTCAGTCCGGTACGCCGGTCGTGACGGTACGTGACGACTATGACGCGGCAACTCACCAGTACCACCTGCATGTCAGCCAGATGACGCCGGTTGGTGCCGACAAGCAAGCCAAACTGCCACTGCATATCCCGCTGGATATCGAACTGTACGATAGCGAAGGGAAGGTTATTCCGCTGCGTCAGAAAGGCCAGAAACTGGGTTCGGTACTCAACGTCACCGAAGCCGAGCAAACGTTCGTGTTTGATGAGGTTCCTTGTCAGCCGGTACCGTCGTTGCTGCGTGAATTCTCCGCGCCGGTCAAACTGAACTATCCGTGGAGTGATGAACAACTGACGTTCCTGATGCGTCATGCCAGCAATGCCTTTTCCCGTTGGGATGCCGCCCAGAGCCTGCTGGCGAACTATATTCGCCTGAATGTAGCGCGCCATCAGCAAAAACAACCGCTATCGTTACCGATGCATGTGGTAGACGCCTTCCGTGGTGTATTGCTCGATGATGGTCTGGATCCGATGCTGGCTTCGCAGATTCTGTCGTTGCCGAGCGAAAACGAAATGGCGGAACTGTTTGAGGTTATCGACCCGGAAGCTATCGCCGCGGTGCGTCAGTCACTGACACAGACGCTGGCGCAGGAAATGGCGGACGAATTGCTGGCGGTATATCGCGCCAATAAACTGCCTTCTTATCGTGTTGATCAACAGGACATGGGTAAACGCGCCCTGCGTAACCTGTGCTTGCACTATCTGGCGTTTGCCGAGAGAGAACAGGCCGACAAACTGGTGGCGGCGCAGTTTGCGCAGGCGGACAACATGACGGATTCGCTGGCGGCGATGGCAGCCTCGGTAGCGGCGCAGTTGCCGTGCCGGGACGGTTTGCTGGTGGCGTTTGACGAACGCTGGCATCAGGATGGCCTGGTGATGGACAAATGGTTTGTTCTGCAAGCCAGCAGCCCGGCCAGTGACGTGCTACATCGCGTTCGTGACTTGCTTAACCACCGCTCCTTCAGCCTGAATAACCCGAACCGACTGCGCTCGCTGATAGGATCGTTCTGTGCGGGTAACCCGTCGGCGTTCCACGCCCAAGACGGCAGTGGCTATCAGTTCCTGACCGAGATGCTCACCGAACTGAACACCCGTAACCCGCAGGTGGCGTCACGTTTGATTGAACCGCTGATTCGTCTTAAACGCTACGATGCCGCGCGTCAGGCGCTGATGCGTCAGGCGCTGGAAACCCTCAAAGGGCTGGAAAACCTCTCCGGTGACCTGTTTGAGAAGATAACTAAAGCGCTGGAAGCGTAATACCGCCCTATCCTGACGGCATCTGCCTGATAGAATAACGGTAATAAAAAACCACCGCTGCTCGCAGACGGTGGTTTTTTTACACACTGAGTGGATACACGTGTCAGGCGTGCGCCTGTGAAGGGTAGAGGGGCTCGCGAGCAGCAGGTGCTAAAATTCGCTCCAGCACTTGCGCTTCCAGCTCTGCCAGCCGGGCGGAGCCGCGACGGCGTGGGCGTGGCAGGTCAACCATGATATCCAGCCCGACGTGACCCTCTTCTATCAGGATAACCCGGTCGGCAAGGCTTACCGCCTCACTGACGTCATGCGTCACCAGCACCACGGTGAACCCTTGTTGTAGCCACAATGATTCAATCAGCCCTTGCATCTCGATACGGGTCAGCGCGTCGAGTGCGCCCAGTGGTTCGTCCAGCAATAACAGGCCGGGATGATGGATTAACGCCCGCGCCAGTGCCACTCGCTGCTTTTGTCCACCGGAGAGTGCCGTTGGCCAGTCAGCGGCCCGTGTCGATAATCCGACAGCCTCCAGTGCCTGATGCGCGTCAGGACGCCAGTCACCGCGCAACCCTAACCCGACATTGTCGATCACCCGTTTCCATGGCAGCAGGCGGGCTTCCTGAAACATCAACCGGATATCATCGCGTGCCTGATGTAGCGGGGCACGACCGGCCAACAGTTCACCCTGGCTGGCGTGTTCCAGACCGGCCAGCAGTCGCAGCAGGGTACTTTTACCGCAGCCGCTGCGACCGACTACCGCCACGAACTGACCGGACGGAATATGCAGATGCACGTCATTTAAGATGGTGCGCTGGCCATAGCGTTTGGTCACACCGCTAATCAACAGTGGCGTACCGACGTTCAGGCGTGCGGGTGGCGTAGGGGTGAATGTCATGCGTGTTCCTCCGTTTGTTGCCAACTGGGGTGCCAGCGTAGCCAGAGGCGCTCCAGTGTCAGGGCGATGATATCCGCCAGTTTACCCAGCAGGGCGTACAGAATAATGGCTACCACCACCACATCGGTTTGCAGGAACTCGCGCGCGTTCATCGCCAGATAACCGATGCCGGAACTGGCAGATATCGTTTCTGCCACGATCAGCGTCAGCCACATCAAGCCGAGCGAAAAGCGCACACCGACCATGATCGACGGTAGCGCGCCGGGTAGTACTACTTCGCGAAACAGCCGAAAGCCCGATAACCCGTAACTGCGCGCCATTTCCAGCAAGCCGCTGTCGATGGTGCGGATGCCGTGGTAGGTGTTGAGGTAAATGGGGAACAGAGTGCCGAGCGCCACCAGAAAAATCTTGGCGCTCTCATCAATACCAAACCACAGGATCACCAGCGGGATCAGCGCCAGATGCGGCACATTGCGCAGCATTTGCATGGATGTATCCAGCAGGCGCTCACCCGTGCGGGATAACCCGGTAATAAACCCCAACACCAGCCCCAGCGTGCCGCCGATGGCAAACCCGGTTAGCGCACGCCAGGTGCTGATGCTAAGGTGCTGCCACAGTTCACCACTGCGGATAAGTCGCCAGAAGGTATGGGTGATTGCCTGCGGTGACGGCAGAATGCGGGTGGAAAGCCAGCCTGCGCTGGAAGCGAGTTGCCAGAGCACCACCAGCAGTAACGGCAGCAACCAGGGCGTCAGGCGTGTGGTGATCGGTGTCAGGATCCTCAGCATCGGCTCGCTCCTTAGCTTTGCGCCGCTTTGAGCAGCGGGACGAACTCGTTGCCGACAATTTCACCCTGTGAGCGCAGCGGCTGTGGTTGTGGCACCTCGGGTACCGCGACATCCAGATGCGGGAACAGCAATTCGCCTACGCGATAGGCCTCTTCCAGATGCGGGTAGCCTGACAACACAAAGGTATCGATACCCAAATCGGCATATTCCTGGATGCGCTGCGCCACCGTCTGTGGGTCGCCGACCAACGCCGTCCCCGCACCGCCACGCACCAGACCGATGCCGGCCCACAAATTGGGGCTGATTTCCAGCTTGTCACGGCGACCGCCATGTAACGCCACCATGCGTTGCTGGCCCACGGAGTCAAAACGTTTCAGCGATGCCTGCGCTTCGGCGATGGTGTCGTCATCCAGCCGGGAGATCAGCCGATTGGCGGCCTGCCACGCCTCTTCATTGGTTTCACGTACAATCACGTGCAGGCGGATGCCGAACCGTACGCTACGCCCTTGTGCCGCGGCTTTGGCCCGCACACGTTCGATCTTTTCTTTCACCTGCTCGGGAGGCTCGCCCCAGGTGAGGTAAAGCTCTACCTGTTCGGCTGCCAGATCCAGCGCCGCATCGGATGAACCGCCGAAATACAGCGGCGGGCGTGGCTGTTGTACCGGTGGGTAGTGCAGTTTGGCGCCTTTGACCTGAATGTGCTTGCCGTCGTAATCGACGGTTTCCCCTTCCAGTACCCGCCGCCAGATGCGGGTAAATTCGGCCGAAGCCTCATAGCGCTGTTCATGATCAAGGAACAAGCCTTCAGCGGCCAGTTCTTCCGGGTCACCGCCGGTCACCAGATTAAACAACGCCCGGCCGTTGGACAGCCTGTCCAGCGTGGCGGCCTGACGCGCGGCCAACGTTGGCGAGATAATTCCCGGTCGTAACGCCACCAGAAAACGCAAACGCTGGGTGATCGGGATCAGTGACGATGCCACCAGCCAGGAGTCTTCACAGGAGCGTCCGGTAGGGATCAGCACGCCGCCGAATCCCAGGCGATCCGCTGCCTGGGCTATCTGTTGCAGGTAACTGTAATCAACCGGGCGGGCATTTTCGCCGCGGCCAAAATAGCGGCCGTCACCGTGAGTAGGCAGAAACCAGAAAATATTCAGACTCATTCGTATCGTCTCCATGCAATCGTGCTGAGAATTAGGGGGTGACCGGCGCGTGCCAGATGCGGCTGGCGACATCCAGTCGGGTGGGGATCAGATGGTTTTCGTAAAACAGATCAGCGGTGTGCTGCTGTGCCTGCAAGGTGTGTTCATCCACCGGCTTAATCACCGTAATAGGCCGGTGATCGAAATAGGTGCTGATGACAGCTTCCGGTAGCCCCATGGCATTCGCCAGTAGCGTGACGCTTTGCGCCCGCTGGCTGATGGTCAGGGCATCGGCCTGGGTCAGGGTGTTGAGCACCTGTTGCAGGAACGGACCGTATTGGTCGGCATAATGGCGTGAGGCCAGATAGAACGACCCGGTCAGGTTCAGGTCAGTACCATCGGCCAGAACGCGAACACCCCCTTGCAACAGCGCTGCCGAATAGTAGGGATCCCAGATAGTCCAGGCATCGACGTTGCCTTGCTGGAAAGCAGCACGGGCGTCTGCCGGTGTCAGATAGGCGGGCGTAATATCGGTGAAGGCCAGACCGGCTTTTTGCAGGTTACGCAGCAACAGGTTATGCGAGCTGGAGCCTTTCTGGAATGCTACTTTGCGGCCTTTCAGGTCAGCGACGGTCTTGATGGGGCTGTCGTCCCGAACCAGAATCACCTCGGCTTTGGGTTTCGGCGGTTCGACACCGATATAAACCAGATCGGCACCTGCTGCCTGGGCAAACAGCGGCGGAATATCACCGGTACTGCCAACATCAATGCTGCCGATGTTTAGCGCTTCAAGCATTTGCGGCCCGGCGGGAAATTCAATCCAGCTAATTTTGGTATGCGGGAATTGCTTTTCCAGCAACTGGTGGGTTTTAGCCAGCACCAGACTGACCGAACCTTTCTGAAAGCCGATGCGCAATTGTTCGGGGGCGTCGTCGGCATGGGCGAAAGCGGATACGCTAACAGCGGCGGTAAAAAGCAGCGTCAAGGCGGCGTGCTTAATCGAGGATAGCATGTGACATTCTTCCTTATAGATGAAACCGGAGTCAGGCGCTCTGACGCAGTGGTTCAGGCTGACGGCGAATCAATGCCTGAAAGAAAAGGTGCAACGCTTCTTGCAGACGCGTTTCCAGCACATCGTGGAAATGCGGGGTGCGATCGTAGTGACTTATCTGGCTGTCATCGGCAAATACGCCTTGTAGGATTTCCTGGGCTTTCAGCGCGTTTAGCACTGGCTTGAGGCTGTAATCCATCGCCAGCATGTGAGCGACGGAACCGGCGGTAGACAGTGGCAATACCACTTTATGTTCCAGTGCCCGCTCTGGCAGCAGGTCCAGCAAGGTTTTCAGCGCGCCGGAGAACGACGCTTTATAAATTGGGGTAGCGACCAGCACACCCTCGGCGCTGGCGAGCTGTTCGTTCAGGGTTTGCAACGCCGGGCTGTCGAAACGGGCATTGAGCAGGTCTTCCGGTGGGAAATTATGCAGATGCCACGGCAACACCTCGACGCCTTTGGCCTCCAGCCATTTTCCAGCGTGGTGTAGTAAAGCCGTTGACCGGGAAGGGTAGCGGGGACTTCCTGCCAGCGTTATAACGCGCATAGCGACTCCTTATAACTAAAAATTAGCATTTGTCACGATTTAATAACTGTTTGGCTAGTCTGGCAGAGGAGGGAGAGGGTCGGAAAATGATTTATTGTGGAATGAAAAGTGAAAAAACGGATAAAAAAACTCCAATCCAGCAGCAAGAAAGGAAAACGATTGCGTTGTTGTGGCGTTTTTTAGCTCAGGTCAATTCCCTTTCGCCCGTTGATGGATGATAATACGCCCCCGGTTTATAACCGGGAATTCAGGAGAAGTCATGTATCCCCTCATTCGTAAAGCGTTATTCCAGCTCGACCCCGAACAGGCGCACGAGTTTACCCTGCATCAGTTGCGCCGTATCACCCACACCCCGTTTGAATGGCTGGTTCGTCAGTCAGTCCCTACCAAGCCGGTAACCTGCATGGGGCTGTCGTTTCGCAACCCGCTGGGGCTGGCCGCCGGGCTGGATAAAGATGGCGAGTGCATTGATGCGCTCGGCGCGATGGGGTTCGGCTTTATCGAAGTCGGCACCGTGACACCGCGTCCGCAACCGGGTAATGACAAGCCACGCCTGTTTCGGGTGGTGGAGGCCGAAGGGCTTATCAACCGCATGGGGTTCAATAACCGTGGGGTCGATAATCTGGTGGAAAATGTCAAACAGTCGCGTTTTGGTGGCGTGTTGGGCATTAATATCGGCAAAAATAAAGACACGCCGGTAGAGCAGGGAAAAGAGGATTATCTGATCTGCATGGATAAGGTCTATTCTCATGCCGGTTATATCGCTATCAACATTTCCTCTCCCAATACACCGGGACTACGCACACTGCAATATGGTGATGCGCTGGATGATTTGTTACAGGCTGTAAAAGATAAACAGGCTGAGCTGCACGCCCATTATCAAAAATATGTGCCGGTCGCGGTAAAAATTGCGCCGGATCTTTCCGAAGAAGAATTGATCCAAATTGCCGACAGTCTGGTGCGCCATAATATCGATGGTGTGATAGCCACCAATACCACGCTCGACAGACAATTGATTCAGGGGCTGAACCATTGTGGGCAAACGGGGGGATTAAGTGGTCGACCGTTGCAACTGCGCAGCACCGAAGTCATTCGTCGACTGTCACAGGAATTGCAGGGCCGATTGCCGATTATTGGCGTCGGGGGAATTGATTCTGTGGTCGCTGCCAGAGAAAAATTAGCGGCTGGTGCAACGCTGGTTCAGATTTATAGCGGATTTATTTATCGTGGACCGCGCCTGATTAAAGATATTGTTACCCACATCTGATTTTTCATTCCCGTTATATAGCGTTGGGGGTTTATTTATCCCCCGCGCTGGTCTATATTTTCTTCGTTTGTGCAAAAATACAGCATCATCGTGCCTGATAGGGTATTTTTAACGCTATCGATGACAACAGATAGCCTATACCCAGAATAATTCGAGTTACAGGTAAGTTGATTGTAGTTAATTCATTTCGGTTGCTTATTGATTGGTGGCCGATTATTCATCCTGGCCTGTTTTCCGGGACTTTGGCATCAGTAAGGCATAAATAAAGGTAATGTGATGAAATTAACCCCTGATGATAGCTGGCGCTGGTATTTCGATACCGATCAGGCGCGCCTGATGCTTGATCTGGCCAACGGCATGGTATTTCGTTCCCGTTTCTCTTCTTCAATGCTAACGCCGGATGCGTTTACGCCCAGCGTATTCTGTGTTGAGGATGCCGCACTGTTTTTCACTTATCAGGAGAAATGCCAGACACTGGCGTTATCGGCTGAAGCTCGGGCTGAGCTGATATTGAACGCGCTGGTGGCGAATCGTTTCCTGAAACCGATGATGCCGAAAAGCTGGCATTTCGTGGCGCAACCACAGGCTCAGGTAGTGGTGCAAACCGGCGATCAGGTTAGCGTACAACTCAATGAGCGCCCGGAAACGGCGAATTTCATGGTGGTAGAGGCCGGTGATAAAGCCAGCCTGTGTGTGCTGGCGCAAGGGCAATTGATGCTCAGCGGGAAAGCGATGCAACTGGGCGATGCCATCAAAATCATGCACGACCGTCTCAGTCCAGCGGTGGAAGAAAACGACGAAACATCGGCGCGTTACGCCTTTGCCGGTTGAATATTGACGACGCGAGGCGTGTCGCCCCGCGCCATGCATAACCTTTCAGGTTAACGCTATTGATCAGATTAATGTCATTGATCAGGTTAACGTCATTGATCAGGTTAACGTCATTGATCAGGTTAACGTAATGTCCCCAGCCGGAATGCAACTGCATGCCAGTATGGTTCCGTCCTCTCCCTGCGCGCTGGCTTTCAGCGGCGACACGTCACCGTCGTTGAGTGTCAGTCGACAGCAACCGCACAACCCGGCCCGGCATGAATAGGGAACGCGTATTCCTTGCTGTTCCAGCTGTTCCAATAGAATTTGCTGGTTGTTGCCGGTAAAACGTGTCCCCTGATAGGTAATGTGTACCGGTTTGGCTGCACTGGGTGGCGGCGTCAGGCTTTCCGTGACGGCACCCGCGCCATAAGGACGGGGTGGTTTAGTCGACAGCACCTCGACGCTGTCGCCTGCGCGGATGATGCCGCTATTGCGGGCGATAAGATTGAGGCCAAAATCGACATCGCCGTTTTCCGCTGTTCGGTATTGTTGCAGCGTCGCCAGCGGCTCGCCTGCCGGATGCTTGCGTCCACGTTCCGGACTCACTGTGGTCAGCACACAGCGGCTACAGGGTTTTGCCACATCAAACATCACGTCGCCGATGCGCAGGGTCTGCCAACTGTCTTCAGCGAACGCCTCTGCACCACTGACCACCAGATTAGGGCGGAATTGCTCGATACGGATACCGGCACCGCAACGGTTGCGTACATCGTTAAACGATGCGTCGTTGACAAGCAGGAAGGGATAGCCGTCGGCAAATCCCAGCGGGATATCCGGGTGGCGTTTGACACGGCGTGACAGCGCCGGCCCTTGCCAGCGGAGTTGTACCGGTCGTTGCAGATAACCGCTCAGCCAGTGATTGACGGCGTCGGGGGCGATCCGGGCCTGAAAATGATTACCCCAGACTTCTGTCGGCGCGGTGTCAGGGGCGAAATCGTCAAAGCGTACCAGCCGGGTCTGCCCATCAGGCGCGGACAGGAAAACCCCCTCGTGCGTCAACGCTGGCGTGAACAGCACCAGTTGTGGAAACTGACGGGCAGTAATGAAGGTGCCATCGGGCTCGGTGATCATAAACATACGGTCAAACGCCAGGCCGCTGGGGCTGGCCATCGCCTGTGACAATTGCAGACCACGCAGGGATTTAACCGGATGAACAAAAAGCCGACTTAACACAATCACGGTGAGGGTTCCTTGCTGACGTAAAGCGGCAACTTTATGACAAGCCGCCGGGATTAGCTATAATGCGCCTCAATTTTCTTTATCGATGCCGGTTTTCTTTCCGGTGCGTTTTTTTCGAGGACGTTTTCTTTCGTTGAGAGCGTTCTTTTCAAGGTCGTCCTTTAGTGAAGGTAATCGTCGCGATATGAACTCTCTGTTTGCCAGCACGGCACGTGGTCTGGAAGAATTGTTAAAAAGTGAACTTGAAGCGCTGGGCGCGCAGCACTGCACGGTGGTGCAGGGCGGGGTGCACTTTCAGGGAGACGATCGGCTGTTGTACCAAAGCCTGATGTGGAGCCGACTGGCATCGCGCATCCTGCTGCCGCTCAACGAGTGTAAAGTCTATAGCGATCTGGACCTGTATCTTGGGGTGCAGGCGATAGACTGGAGTTCGGTGTTTGACGTCAATCATACCTTTGCCGTGCATTTTACCGGCACCAATGATGAGATTCGCAACAGCCAGTACGGCGCGCTCAAGGTGAAAGACGCGATTGTCGACAGCTTCAGCCGTAAAACCGGCCAGCGCCCGGATGTTGCCCGCCAGCAGCCAGATATCCGTATTAATGTTTTTCTGCAACGCGAGAAGGCCAGCATCGCGCTGGATCTCAGCGGCGAGAGTCTGCATTTGCGCGGCTACCGCGATATGGCCGGACAAGCACCGCTCAAAGAAAACCTGGCAGCGGCGATTGTGCTGCGTTCCGGCTGGGAAACCGGTACGCCGATGGTGGACCCGATGTGTGGCTCCGGTACGCTGCTGATTGAAGCGGCGATGATGGCGGCCGATCGCGCTCCCGGCTTGCATCGCCAGCATTGGGGTTTTCTGGCCTGGCAAAAACATAACCCAACGCTGTGGAAAAGCATTACCTCCGAGGCACAGGAGCGTGCCCGAGCGGGTTTGCAGGCCACCACTTCCCGTTTCTTCGGTTCCGATATTGACCGACGTATGGTGGAGATCGCCAGCAGCAACGCGCGCCGTGCTGGTGTCAGTTCCCTGATTCGGTTTGAAGCCCATGACGCTACACAGTTAAAGAACCCGTTGCCGCAAGGGCCGACGGGGACGGTGGTCAGTAACCCGCCTTACGGCGAGCGTCTGGAGAGCGAACCGGCGCTGATTGCGTTGCACAACCTGCTCGGTCGTAAAATGAAAAGCGAGTTCGGCGGCTGGAAACTGTCGCTGTTTAGCGCCTCGCCAGAATTGCTCAGTTGCCTGCAACTACGTGCTGATCGCCAGTTCAAAGCCAAAAACGGTCCGCTGGAGTGCGTGCAGAAGAATTACCAACTGGCGGCAAACGAAAACGGTGCGCCAACTACGGCCGCCTTTGCCGAGGATTTCGCCAATCGCCTGCGCAAGAATCTGCGTAAGCTGGAGAAATGGGCGCAGCAGCAGGGCATTGAATGCTATCGCCTGTATGACGCCGACCTGCCGGAATATAACGTCGCGGTAGACCGTTACGGTGAGCGGGTGGTGATTCAGGAATACGCACCGCCGAAAAGCGTTGATGCCCAGAAAGCGCGCCAGCGCCTGTTTGATGTGATTAATGCCACTCTGAGCGTACTGGGGTTGCCCGCCAGTCATCTGATATTGAAAACCCGCGAGCGTCAGAAAGGCAAAAACCAGTACGAAAAGCTGGCGGAGAAAGGGGAGTTCCTGCAGGTATCGGAGTTCAACGCCAAACTGTGGGTTAACCTGACCGACTATCTGGACACCGGGCTGTTTCTCGACCACCGCATCGCACGCCGTATGCTGGGCGAAATGAGTAACGGCAAGGATTTCCTCAACCTGTTCGCGTACACTGGCAGCGCCAGTGTGCACGCCGGGCTTGGCGGCGCACGCTCTACGACCACGGTGGATATGTCGCGCACTTATCTGGAATGGGCGGAGAAAAACCTGCGTCTTAACGGTCTGACCGGCCGTCAGCACCGGCTGATCCACGCCGACTGCCTGGCATGGATGCGGGAAACCCACGAACAGTTTGACCTGATTTTTATCGACCCGCCGACCTTCTCCAACTCTAAACGGATGGACGAATCGTTTGATGTACAGCGTGACCACCTGATGCTGATGACCCAGCTCAAACGCCTGTTGCGCCCTCGCGGTACCATCCTGTTTTCTAACAACAAACGCGGATTCCAGATGGACAAAGCCGGGCTTGCCACGCTGGGACTGGAAGCGAAAGAAATTACTGCGCAAACACAGTCGCAGGATTTCGCCCGTAACCGTCAGATTCACAACTGCTGGCTGTTGAAACACGCCGGCGAGGAAAAATAACCACTATGTCATTGATCAGTTTATCCGGCGCCTGGCTATCGTTCAGCGATGCGCCGCTGTTGGACAACACCGAACTGCATATTGAAGACAACGAGCGGGTGTGTCTGGTTGGGCGCAACGGCGCTGGCAAATCCACCTTGCTGAAAATTCTGGCAAAAGAAATCCCGCTGGATGACGGTCGGCTGGTGTACGAGCAAGACCTGATTGTGGCGCGCTTGCAGCAGGATCCGCCGCGTGATATCGACGGCACGGTGTTTGATTTCGTGGCCGAAGGCGTCGCGGCGCAGGCGGAATACCTGAAAGCCTACCATGTAGCGTTGCGTCAGGTTGGGGAAGACCCCAGCGAGAAGAACCTGAATCAACTGGCGAAGATTCAGGACGTGCTGGATCACCAAGGGCTGTGGAAGCTGGAAGATCGTATCAACGAGGTGTTGGAGCAACTGGGGTTATCGGCGGATACGCCGTTGTCGGCGTTGTCCGGTGGCTGGCTGCGTAAAGCCGCGTTAGGGCGGGCGTTAGTCAGCGCGCCGCGGGTCTTGTTGCTGGACGAACCCACCAACCACCTGGATATCGACACTATCGACTGGCTGGAAGGTTTCCTCAAAGCATTTTCCGGCAGTATTGTGTTTATTTCCCATGACCGGTCGTTTATTCGCAACATGGCGACCCGTATTGTCGATCTGGATCGCGGTAAGATGGTGTCCTGGCCTGGCGATTACGACAAATACTTGCTGGGGAAAGAAGAGGCGCTGCGTGTGGAAGAACTGCAGAATGCGGAATTCGACCGCAAACTGGCGCAGGAAGAAGTGTGGATTCGTCAGGGCATCAAAGCCCGTCGTACCCGTAATGAAGGTCGGGTGCGGGCGCTCAAGGCGATGCGACAAGAGCGGGCTGAGCGCCGTGAAGTCATGGGCAACGCCAGAATGCAGGTGGAAGAAGCGGCCCGTTCCGGCAAGATAGTGTTTGAACTGGAAGACGTACAGTATCAGGTTGACGGGAAAACACTGGTATCGGGCTTTTCTGCCCAGGTACAACGCGGCGATAAAATCGCGCTGGTCGGGCCGAATGGCTGCGGTAAAACCACGTTGTTAAAGCTGATGCTGGGTCAACTGGCACCGACATCCGGGCGCATTCACTGCGGTACCAAGCTGGAAGTGGCGTATTTCGATCAGCACCGTGCTGAGTTAGACCCGGAAAAAACGGTGATGGATAACCTCGCCGAAGGCAAACAGGAAGTGATGGTCAACGGCCGTCCGCGCCATGTACTGGGTTATCTCCAGGACTTCCTGTTCCACCCGAAACGCGCCATGACACCGGTAAAAGCGCTGTCAGGTGGGGAGCGTAACCGTCTGTTACTGGCGCGGTTGTTCCTCAAACCCAGCAACCTGCTGATTCTCGACGAACCGACCAACGATCTGGACGTGGAAACGCTGGAATTGCTGGAAGAACTGTTGGAAAGTTATCAGGGAACCGTGCTGCTGGTCAGCCACGATCGTCAGTTCGTCGATAACTCGGTCACCGAGTGCTGGATTTTTGAAGGCAACGGCCTGATTGGCCGCTATGTCGGCGGGTATTATGACGCCCAATACCAGCGCGCCTCCGCCGCACCGTTGCGAAGCGCTGCACCCGTAAAAAGCGTGGTAACCAAAGAAGACCTTGATAGCGAGAGCGCACAAAGCACACCGGCCGCACAGCCAGCTAAACGTAGCGGCGGCAAGCTCAGTTATAACCAACAGCGTGAACTGGAACAGTTGCCGCAACGTATTGAAGCGCTTGAGGGTGAGATTGCCTCACTGCAACAGCAGATGAATGACCCGGCATTCTTTTCCCGATCGCATGATGAAACTCAGCCCGTGCTGGCGGCGTTGGCGCAAGCGGAACAGCAACTGGAGACCTGTTTTGAGCGCTGGGAAGCGCTTGAGGCACAGAAGAACGGCTAAAGCGTGGCGTTGTGCCGCTGTGCGTCATTTTTAACGCGGATGTTTTTTAACAGTTAATGTTTTTTTAGCGGTAATGTTTTTTAACGGCAATAGCCGGAGTGTTAAGGCGAGCGCCTCCGTCGCGTCAACACCCCGGTCATGCCCGTGCGGCAGTATGAGCGATTGTTGTTATCAGCCAGGCCACAGGAGGCGGCGAATGGGTGTGTATCACCACCACTATGACCGGCATATGCTGTGTCCGCATTGTGATCTGCTGGTAGAACTGCCGACATTACAGGATGGGCAGCGGGCGGTGTGCCCGCGCTGTAAAACCGCGTTGTCCAGCCGTCAGCGCGAGCCGCGCTGGCGTCCGGCAAGTTTTGCGTTTAGCGCACTGATGATGTTGCTGCTGTCCATGCTGTTTCCTTTCGTTTCGATGAGCGTGGCCGGTATTCGCAGTGAAATCACCTTACTGGAAATTCCCCGGGTGATGGTGGCGGAAAACTACGCCAGCATGGCGACGCTTTTTCTGCTGTTTGCCCAGTTGGTTCCCGCCTGTTCGATGACGGTGATCCTGTTACTGTGTCTGCGCGCACCGTTGCCTGATGGGGTGCGGCGTCTGTTTACCCGGCTGCTGTTCCAGTTAAAAAGCTGGGGCATGGCGGAAATCTTCCTGGCTGGCGTGCTGGTCAGCTTCGTCAAACTGATGTCATACGGCGATATTGGCATCGGTGCCAGTTTTATTCCGTATATCGTTTTCTGTCTGTTGCAACTGTTGGCTTTTCAGAGCCTGGATCGTCGCTGGTTGTGGGATGACGTCGCACCACCGCCGCTGATGCCAGCCGGGCTGGAAGTCGGGCGGGTTGGACAAGCGCAGGGGGTGCGTTCCTGTCACTGTTGCAGTGCCATTTTGCCTGCCGGGGTCGTGCGTTGCCCACGCTGCTATACCCATGGTCATGTGCGGCGGCGTCATAGTTTGCAGTGGACGCTGGCGCTGCTGTTCACGTCAGTGTTGCTGTATGTCCCTGCCAACCTGATGCCGATTATGGTGACTGAAGCCCTGGGGCATAACGTTACCTCGACCATCATGTCCGGGGTTATCCTGTTGTGGGACTCCGGGTCGTGGCCGGTCGCGTTGGTGATTTTTGTCGCCAGTATCATGGTACCCACGCTTAAAATGCTGGCGATGGGGTGGTTGTGCTGGTGTGCGCACGGCGCGCGTCGTCATGATACCGAACGTCTGCACCGGGTGTATGAGGTCGTGGAGTTTGTGGGGCGCTGGTCCATGATCGATGTTTTTGTTATCGCCGTACTGTCGGCGATGGTGCGTATGGGCCGACTGATGAGCATTTACCCGGCCATCGGCGCGGTGTTGTTTGCCACCGTGGTCATTCTGACCATGATTGCCGCAATGACCTTTGATCCCCGCCTGCTGTGGGATAGGCATCACGTGCAAGGAGAGGAGCATTCTGTTGACGAACACTAATCAAGGTATGGCGCAGATAGAGACTATCAAACGCTGGTCGCCGGTATGGATAGTGCCGATTGTGACCGTGCTGATTGGCGCCTGGATTCTGTTTTATCACGTGAGTCATCAGGGGCCGGAAATTACGCTGACCACCAGTAATGCGGATGGTATCGAGCCGGGAAAAACGGCGATTAAAAGCCGCAGCGTGAACGTGGGCGTGGTGGAAGGGGTGAGGCTTAGCGAAGACTTACACCAGGTGGAGATCAAGGCACGGTTAAACGACGGTATGGATAAACTGCTGAGCAAGGATTCGGCGTTTTGGGTCGTCAAGCCACAGATAGGCCGTGAGGGCGTTTCCGGGTTGGGAACGTTGCTGTCCGGCGCGTTCATCCAACTCCAGCCAGGCTCCAGCAAGGAAGACAGCCGCTCGTTCAAACTACTGGATTCGCCACCGCTGGCGTCACCTGACGCGAAAGGGATCCGTATTATTCTCAACAGTGTACAGTCCGGGCAATTGAGCGCGGGCGATCCGGTGCTGTTTCGTGGCTATCGGGTGGGCTCGGTAGAAACCAGCCATTTTGATCCCGCCGCCAGAAAAATACAGTATCAACTGTTTGTCGCCTCACCTTATGACCAACTGGTGACCTCGAATGTCCGTTTCTGGAAAGACAGCGGCGTGGCGCTCAATCTGTCGGCACAAGGAATGCGGGTGGAGATGGGCTCGCTGAGTACGTTGCTCAGTGGCGGCGTCAGTTTTGATGTGCCTACCGGTTGGGACATCGGTAGCCCGGCGCATGAGCGTGATGAATACCAATTGTTTGATAATCAGAACAGTATTCAGGATTCGCTTTACACCGAATACAAAGAGTATTTGCTGTTTTTCGACGAGTCGGTTCGTGGCTTGCAGGCGGGGGCACCGGTCGAGTTTCGTGGCATCCGCCTGGGGACCGTTACCGAAGTGCCGTTCTTCCCTAAAGATATGTCGCAGCGTTTTGATAGCGATTATCGCATTCCGGTCCTGGTACGCATCGAACCAGGGCGGCTCAAGCCGGGGTTACGTGCCCAGATCAACCTGGAACGAGAGTTAAGCAAAGGCGCCGACTCGGGGATGCGGGCATCCATGAAAACCGCCAATCTGTTGACCGGTGCGTTGTATGTGGATCTGGATTTTTACCCGCAACAGAAAGGCCGGATGACGTCGCTGATGCAAGTAGATGGTTATCCGGTGCTGCCGACGGTGAATGGCGGCCTGACGCAGATTCAGCAAAAGCTGATGTCGGTGTTGGATAAGATCAATGGCCTGCCACTCAATCCGATGGTGGAACAGGCGACGAAAACCCTGACAGAGAGTCAGTCTACCCTGCGTGAGTTGCAGAAAACGCTGGCGTCACTCAATAAGCTGACCAGTAGCGATGCGATGCAGCAGTTACCCGCGGATATGCAACGCACCTTGCGCGAGCTGAACAGTAGCCTGCAAGGAGTACAACCCGGCTCACCGGCCTACAACCGCATGGTGGTTGACATGCAACGCCTTGATCAGACGTTGCGTGAGTTGCAGCCGCTGCTGCGTACCCTGAATGACAAGAGTAACGCGCTGATTTTCGAGGCACCGGGTGCCCGTGATCCACAACCGAAGAAGGCGAAACCATGATAAAGCAATGGCCGTTGTGGCTGGTGTTGTTGCTGGCTGCCTGTAGCAGCCCGCAGAAAGTCTATTATCAACTGCCTGCTGTGTCGCAGGGGACAACCAGCCTGTCGGTGAGTCGCCAGTTGTGGGTAGCGCCCATTGTCCTGAGCGATTCGCTGGCTGGAAACGGCATCGTGTTCCAGACCTCAGCCGTGCGTTATACCATTGCCACCAATAATCTGTGGGCCAGCCCGCTGGATCAGCAACTGCAGCAGGTGTTGGCATCGTCGTTACGCACCCGTCTGCCGGGGTGGAATGTGGTGACTAACGGTGTTGCCGACGCGTCGGCGTCCAGTTTGCAAATCAATGTGACTGCGTTTCAGGGGCGCTTTGACGGTAAAGCGGTTATCCAGGGGGATTGGGTACTGCGCAGCAATAAGCGTATCGTGACCCAGCCGTTTAGTCTTGATGTGGCACAAACCGAAGATGGTTATGACGCACTGGTTGCCGCGCTTGGCAAAGGCTGGCAGCAAGTAGCGGAGCAGATTAGTCAGCGGCTATTAGCCGGGAATTGAGACTTATCTGACGTGAAACTCGGATGTCTTATACCGAGAGAGATTGAGTTATAGCAAATACCTCTGAATCCCGTTTTTGTGAGCATGATCGGGTTTCAGGGGTTTTGTTTTTGTCTCAGCCGGTTAGCGCGAAATGTGGTTTTATTCTACGGAAAATTCTTCATTCTGGTTCACAAATATGACAATGGCGTGAATTTTGCGCCTTGATCTTCGTCTCCCAAATGGCTATTCATAGAGTGTGGTTGCATGAAAAACGACCACTGTTTTCTTTCCACCAGAGTCGAAATGAGGGAAACAAGGCATGAAGAGACAGAAAAGAGATCGTCTGGCACGGGCGCATTCACGGGGCTACCAGGCTGGTATCATTGGCCGGTCCAAGGAGCTCTGTCCTTATCAATCTATCGATGCCCGGTCTAACTGGTTGGGAGGCTGGCGAGAAGCCATGGAGGACAGGGCAGTGATGGCCTGATCACGCCTTGTCAATCGAAAAGGGAACAACCTCCGCTGCGGCGGAGGTTTTCGTTTTCAGGTTTGTTCAGGTTTGGGTAATACAGTGCGCCGAATGACATCCCGTCAGCGAGCAAAACGGCTGTCTACCGCATCTGCCAGCATACTTAACAGCCGTTCGCTATCTTGCCAGCCGAGGCAGGCGTCGGTAATCGACTGACCATAGGTGAGCTGGTCTGGATGGCGTAACGGCTGGGTGCCTTCTACCAGAAAACTCTCGGCCATCACGCCAGCAATCGCGCTACCATCGTTCGCGCTACTACCGCCACGAATCTGGTCACATATCGTCTGGGCGACCGTCAGTTGCCGCTGGAACTGTTTCTGGCTGTTGCCGTGGCTGAAATCCACCACCAGTCGTTCTGGTAGTGAGAATTCCCGCAGCGCGTTGCAGGCAGCGGCAATGTGCTCCGCTTCGTAATTTGGGGCTTTGCCGCCACGCAGAATAATATGCCCGAATGGGTTGCCGTGGGTCTGATACACCGTCATGCGGCCGTGTTCATCAGGCGATAAAAGCATATGACGGGCGCGAGCGGCACGGATAGCGTCAACCGCGATACGGACGTTGCCGTCGGTACCGTTTTTGAACCCCACCGGACAAGAAAGCGCGGAGGCCATTTCCCGATGGATTTGGCTCTCGGTCGTGCGTGCGCCGATGGCTCCCCAACTGATGGTATCGGCAATGTACTGCCCGGTGACGATATCCAGAAACTCGGTGGCGGTTGGCAGCCCAAGCGCGTTGATATCCAGCAGCAACTGGCGCGCCTGCGTCAATCCTTCATTGATCAGGAAGCTGCCATTAAGTTGTGGATCAGCTATCAGCCCTTTCCAGCCCACCACGGTGCGTGGTTTTTCGAAGTAGGTCCGCATGACGATTTCCAGCCGGTGCTGGTATCGCGTCCGTAATGCGGCCAAACGTTGGGCATACTCTCTGGCGCTATCAATATGGTGAATGGAACATGGGCCAATGATCACCAGCAAACGGCGATCTTGCCCGGAAAGAATGCGTTCTATGCGTGCACGTGAGGCGATGACGGTGTCGGCGATATCCGGTGTGAGCGGAAGCGCGGTCAACAGTTCATGGGGCGTCATCAGACTGGCAAGTCGTTCACTGCGCCGCTGATCAGTTAGTTGCATGTGTAATCTCTAAATGTCCGTGAAATTTATCGTATCGATCCTTGTCGGCCTGGTTGACTTGCGGGGAGGTGGCTGTAAAACCACCTATACGCCTGCAGGAAAGCCTGACCGCGATGACCGTAGTTTATCACAGGAGATTTTCTACTCCGCTGGATGAGATCAATTAATACATACGTCGATTTATGCCCATCAGGTCAATAATTCTGGCTGAAATTTCTTCTACCGAATAGTTGGTGGTGTTGATGTAGCGAATTTGATGACGACGGAACAGCGATTCCACTTCGCTCAGCTCCATACGGCATTGCCGCAGAGACGCGTACCGGCTGTTGCCGCGTCGTTCTTCACGAATGGCGGTGAGGCGCTCGGCATCAATGGTTAACCCGAACAGTTTTTGCTGATAAGGCTTGAGCGCGTCCGGTAATAACAGGTTGTCCATGTCGTCGGCGGTGAAAGGGTAGTTGGCGGCGCGAATGCCGAATTGCATCGCCAGATAAAGGCTGGTAGGGGTCTTGCCGCAACGGGAAACCCCCAGCAGAATCACCTGTGCCTGATCGAGATTTCGCAATGAAATGCCATCATCATGCGCCAGCGTATAGTCGATGGCGGCGATGCGGGCGTCATACTTGATCAGGTTGTTGGCGGTTAACCCGTGGGTGCGATTGGCGACTGGCGTTGGTGAAACCCCCAACTCCTGCTGCAGCGGTGCGACCAGCGCTTGCACGATATCCTGACAAAATCCTTCGCTGCCGACGATGATGTCGCGGATAGCGGGCGTGACAATGGAGTAGAATACCAGTGGGCGCACGCCGCTTTGATGGTATAAGCTATTAATCTGATCGCGAACGGCAGTAGCCCGGGTTTCATTATCGACAAACGGCAAGGTGTAGCTGGTGGTAGCGACCGGAAACTGGGACATGACCGCATGGCCTAACACTTCTGCGGTAATGGCCGTGCCGTCGGATACATAAAATACGCTTCTTTCCATACTGACTCCTTAAATGCCCTCGCTGGCTATCATAAGGCTTTTGTGCCGAAAATCAGGTGTTTCCTGATTTTTTTGTTGAAACGGCATTTCATTATCCTCATGATTACGATGATATTATTTCACAATATTGGGATTTTTCTGACTTTTAGCAATCTCAATCCGCGAATTCCTTTTTTTTCACCTGGTTGATCGATTCACCTTTCCGTCCTTTTTAAAACCCTGTGCTACGCTGATAAAGCCGAAACTCATTCACGGCGAAATATTTCACACCCTAATTGTATGCAAAAAGGATTATTTTCGATGTCTAACAACGGCCCTGATATGCGTAATGTCCTGTGGTATAACCAGCTTGGTATGCACGACGTTGAGCGGGTGGGAGGCAAAAATGCCTCGCTGGGGGAAATGATCACGAATCTGTCGGAACTTGGGGTGTCGGTTCCGAATGGTTTTGCGACCACCGCCCAGGCGTTTAATGACTTTCTTAACCAAAGCGGTATCAATCAGCGTATCTATGAGCTGTTGGATCGCACCGATGCCGACGACGTCAGCCAGTTGGCTAAAGCCGGTGCACAGATTCGTCAGTGGATTATTGATACGCCATTCCAGCCGGAGCTGGAGCAGGCTATCCGTAGCGCCTATCAGCAACTGGCGGATGGCGAACCGGAAGCATCCTTTGCGGTGCGCTCGTCGGCAACGGCGGAAGACATGCCGGATGCGTCCTTCGCGGGTCAGCAGGAAACCTTTCTTAACGTACAGGGCATAGACGCCGTGATGGTGGCGGTGAAGCACGTGTTTGCCTCACTGTTTAACGACCGCGCCATCTCTTATCGCGTGCATCAGGGCTATGATCACCGTGGCGTGGCGTTATCCGCCGGGGTACAGCGCATGGTGCGTTCGGATCTGGCGGCTTCTGGCGTTATGTTTACGCTGGATACCGAATCGGGTTTCGATCAGGTGGTATTTATTACCGCTGCCTGGGGGCTGGGTGAAATGGTGGTACAGGGGGCGGTGAACCCGGATGAGTTTTATGTGCATAAACCGACGCTGCTGAGCGGCAAACCGTCGATTGTGCGCCGCAATATGGGCTCGAAGAAAATCCGCATGGTGTATGCCGCAACGCAAGAGCACGGCAAACAGGTGCGGGTGGAAGACGTGGAAGAAGCACAGCGTACCCGGTTTTGTCTGAGTGATGACGAAGTGCAGGCGCTGGCGCATCAGGCTCTGTTGATCGAAAAACACTATGGCCGCCCCATGGATATCGAGTGGGCCAAAGACGGTCACACCGGCAAGCTTTACATCGTGCAGGCACGACCGGAAACGGTGCGCTCCAACGGTCAGGTGATGGAGCGTTATCATCTGCCCGCGGGCGGCAAGGTGTTGGTGGAAGGACGCGCTATCGGTCATCGCATCGGTGCCGGTGAAGTGAAAATCGTCCATGACATCAGTGAAATGCATCGAGTGAATGCGGGTGATGTGCTGGTGACCGACATGACCGACCCTGACTGGGAACCGATCATGAAAAAAGCGGCGGCTATCGTCACCAACCGTGGCGGGCGTACCTGCCATGCGGCGATTATCGCTCGTGAATTGGGTATTCCTGCGGTAGTGGGATGCGGCGATGCCACGGAGCGTTTGCAGAACGGCCAAAAAGTCACCGTGTCCTGTGCTGAAGGTGATACCGGCTATGTCTATCAGGATTTGCTGGACTTCACCGTGAAAAGCTCGCAGGTGGACGCCATGCCGTCGCTGCCGCTGAAAATCATGATGAACGTCGGTAACCCGGACCGGGCATTCGACTTCGCCTGCCTGCCAAATGAAGGGGTTGGGTTGGCGCGCCTCGAGTTCATCATCAACCGGATGATTGGGGTTCACCCGCGTGCGTTGCTGGAGTTTGAGCAGCAAATGCCGGAATTGCAGCGTGAAATCCGTACCCTGATGCAGGGGTATGACGATCCGGTAGAATTCTACATCGAACGTCTGAAAGAGGGCATCGCGACACTGGCGTCAGCGTTCTGGCCGAAGCGCGTGATCGTGCGTTTGTCCGACTTCAAATCCAATGAGTACGCCAACCTGCTGGGCGGTACTCGCTACGAACCGGAAGAAGAAAACCCGATGCTGGGCTTCCGTGGCGCAGGTCGTTATGTCTCGCCGAATTTCCGCGCCTGCTTTGCGCTGGAATGTGAAGCGGTGAAACGGGTCCGCAACGGCATGGGGCTGACCAATGTCGAAGTGATGATTCCGTTTGTACGCACCGTGGCGCAAGCGGAGGCCGTGGTGGCGGAGCTGGCGAATCAAGGGCTGAAACGTGGCGAGAATAGCCTGAAAATCATCATGATGTGTGAAATCCCGTCTAACGCTTTGTTGGCGGATGAGTTCCTGAAACATTTTGATGGTTTCTCTATCGGCTCAAACGACATGACCCAGCTTACGTTGGGGCTGGACCGCGACTCCGGTGTCGTCTCCGAGTTGTTTGACGAACGCAATGACGCGGTGAAGGCGTTGCTGGCAATGGCGATCCGTGCTGCGAAAAAACAAGGCAAATACGTTGGAATCTGTGGTCAGGGACCGTCTGACCATGAAGATTTCGCAGCCTGGCTGATGGATGAAGGCATTGATAGCCTGTCGCTGAACCCGGATACCGTGGTGCAGACCTGGCTGAGCCTGGCTGAAAAACGCTAATATTTCGTCTGACTGTTCGATTATACCTAACCGCCCGGCGTAGATGCCGGGCGGTTTTTTTATGTCTGTATACCCTTCATACTTCAAGTTGCAGGTGCGTTGGCTGCCCTCACTCACCCCAGTCACTTACTTGTGTAAGCTCCTGGGGATTCGCTCGATTGCCGCCTTCCTGCAACTCGAATTATTTTGGGTATAGACGGTATTAGTGCGAAACGCAGATAAAAAAAATGCCCACCTCGGGGGATGGGCAAAGACTACACACAGCAATTCGTTACTAGCTCTGACGAGGAGAAACCTCACTGACAAACATTACGTTAACAATAGCTCCGGGTATGAATACTAGGTTTTGGGCCGAGTTGAGTCATTAGGAATCATCCTAATGGTTAATTATTTTTGAATTATTGATTTGCGGTAAAAGTGTTTTTTTCAGAAAAACTGATCTGAAATCGAGTTAAATAGCAAAAATAGTGTTTTATGGCTGGGAAGTTTCTTAAAAGTATAAAATTATCTTACATATTAGGAATGTTCCCGGTGCGGATTACACCGGGAAATGAATGCCGTAGTCAGGGTTTTTTGTGATGGTGTGAGAGCGTACGGATCGGCTGCGGTTCCGGCGAGGCTTTCATCCAGGCCGACAACAGACGGTAGGATACCGCCAATACTACCGGGCCAATAAATAACCCGATCATGCCGAATGCCAGCAACCCGCCGATGACGCCGGACAAGATCAGCAACATCGGTAAATCCGCGCCCATACGAATCAGCAACGGACGAATAATGTTATCCAACGTGCCGACGACACAGCTCCAGACCAGCAAGACGGTGCCCCAGGTGGTGTCACCGCTCCAGTACAGCCAGATAATGGCTGGTACCAGTACGGTCAACGGGCCGATTTGCGCCACACAAGACAAAAACATCAATACCGTGAGCAGCGTGGTGTAGGGGATGCCAGCCAGCGCCAGGCCAATACCGCCCAGCACCGACTGTACGATGGCGGTGACGACGACCCCAAGTGCGACCGCTCGAATAGCCTGAGCCGCCAGAATCACCGCCGAATCTCCACCTTGTCCCCCCAGCCGAATCGCAAACCGGCGTACGCCCAGAGCCACCTGATCGCCTTTGCTGTACAGCAACACGCTAAATAGCACCATCAGTGCGCAGTGCATCAGGAAACGGCCGACATGTGCCGCCTGAGAAACAACCCAGGAAGCCGTCTGGCCGATATAGGGCTGGATTTTGGCCATCAGCGCCGGGCCGCCGCTGTGCGCCAGCGCATGCCAACTGCTGTGCAATTTGGCTCCCACCAGCGGGATGGATTGCAGCCAGTCAAGCGACGGCGGGGTCATCCGCCCTTGCGCGCTGACCCAGTTGATCAGGCTGGAGGTGTTGTCTATGACGCTACTGACCAGAATGGAGGTCGGGAAAACGAACAACAAGACCAGCAGTATGGTCATGACGATAACGGCCAGCGAACGGTGTCCCCAGAGTATCTGCTGCAATCGGATGAGCAGCGGCCAGGTGGCGATAACCACCATGCTGGCCCAGGCGAGCCCGAGAATAAAGGGTTGTACGACCCAGAAGCAGGCAATGATCATAATGCCAATAAATAACAGGCTAAACAGTATTCGAGCGAGATCGAATCGCTGTGACTGAGATTGTCTCATCAAGAGAGGTTACCTCGTTAATTCAGGCGACAGGCCTAATGCAAGATGATGAAAACAGGGCTGGCGGCCATGCCTGTCTGGCTGACAGGTCAGAAGCCGGGCCAGAATTTATCATGCGCGATTTACAGCGATTTGCACAGTGATTCCTGAGCGTAAGCGGCTATTGGCGCAGTGTCGTAACATGGATTTATGGCCATTGCCTGTTTAAGTTTTTGTTGATCCGTTGACGCACTACCGGGGGAAATATGATAAAACGAAAGGTCTGCAGGTAGCGGATTGCTGCCCGCCGACACGTATTTTATTGGCAAACACCTCTCGCATGGACAGGGTCAACAGATAATGATCCCACAGATCACACAAGCGCCGGGAATCGTTCAACCGGTGCTGAGCTTTTTGGAAGCCTTGAAACAACACGGTTTTACCGGCGATATCGCCACGCAGTACGCTGATCGCCTGACGATGGCGACGGATAACAGTATCTATCAGTTATTGCCGGACGCGGTGGTGTTTCCCCGCTCGACCGCTGACGTATCGCTGCTCGCCCGGCTGGCGGGTGAAGCGCGTTTTCATGAGCTGGTGTTCACACCGCGTGGCGGCGGCACCGGCACCAACGGACAGTCGCTCAACCACGGTATTGTGGTGGATATGTCGCGTCACATGAACCGCATTCTGGAAATCAACCCGGAGCAAGGGTGGGTACGAGTAGAAGCTGGGGTTATCAAGGATCAACTGAACCAGTACCTGAAGCCATACGGCTACTTTTTCTCGCCGGAGCTCTCTACCAGTAACCGCGCGACGCTGGGCGGTATGATTAATACCGATGCCTCGGGGCAAGGGTCGCTGGTGTATGGCAAAACCTCAGACCATGTGTTGGGTTTGCGCGCGGTACTGCCTGGCGGTGAACTGCTGGATACGCGGGCGATGCCGGTCGCGCTGGCGGAACAACTGGCGCAGGAAGATTCACCGGTCGGGCGTATATACCACACCGTGCTACATCGTTGCCGCGAGCAGCGCCAGCTGATTATCGACAAATTCCCCAAGCTGAACCGTTTTCTGACCGGGTATGACCTGCGGCATGTGTTCAGCGATGATATGCAAATGTTTGATCTGACCCGCATCCTGACCGGTGCGGAAGGGACGCTGGCGTTTATTACCGAAGCGAAGCTGGATATCACGCCGCTGCCCAAGGTGCGGCGGCTGGTCAATGTCAAATATGACTCGTTCGATTCCGCTTTACGCAACGCGCCGTTCATGGTGGAAGCACGCGCCCTGTCGGTGGAGACGGTGGATTCGAAAGTGCTGAATCTGGCACGTGAAGACATCGTGTGGCACTCGGTCAGCGAACTTATCACCGATGTACCCGGCGAAGAGATGCTGGGGTTAAACATTGTTGAGTTTGCTGGTGACGATGAAACGCTTATCGATGGCCAGGTAGCCTCGTTGTGCGAACGTCTGGATGGACTGCTGGTTAGCCGTGAAGCCGGGGTGATCGGCTATCAGGTTTGTCGTGATCTGGTGGGGATCGAGCGTATTTACGGCATGCGCAAGAAAGCGGTCGGTCTGCTTGGCAACAGCAAAGGGCTGGCAAAGCCGATCCCGTTTGCGGAAGACACCTGTGTACCGCCGCAGCATCTGGCGGATTACATTGCCGAATTCCGTGCACTGCTGGATAGCCACCACCTGAGTTACGGTATGTTTGGCCACGTTGATGCCGGGGTGTTGCATGTCCGTCCGGCACTGGACATGTGCGACCCACAGCAGGAAGTGCTGATGAAACAGCTTTCCGATCAGATAGTGGCGCTCACCGCCAAATACGGTGGCCTGCTATGGGGCGAACACGGTAAAGGTTTCCGTGCTGAATACAGCCCGGCATTTTTTGGGCCAGAACTGTATGACGAGTTGCGCCGAATCAAAGCCGCGTTTGACCCGGATAACCGCCTCAACCCCGGCAAGATCTGTGCCCCGCTGGGGGTAGATGCGCCGATGATGAAAGTGGACGCGGTAAAACGCGGCACCTATGACCGGCAGATTCCGCTGACGGTACGTACCGCTTACCGTGGTGCCATGGAGTGCAACGGTAACGGTCTGTGCTTCAATTTCGATACCCGCAGCCCGATGTGCCCGTCGATGAAAGTGACCGGCAACCGTATCCACTCGCCGAAAGGGCGCGCCACGCTGGTGCGCGAATGGCTGCGTTTGTTGTCAGAGCAAGGGGTAGACCCGCTGGCACTGGAGCAGGCACTGCCGCGCCAGCGCGTCAGTTTTCGTGGTCTGATCGCCAAAACCCGCAATACCCTGGCGGCGCGTCAGGGCGAGTATGACTTCTCGCATGAGGTCAAAGAGGCGATGTCCGGTTGTCTGGCCTGTAAAGCCTGCTCGACGCAATGCCCGATCAAAATTGATGTACCCGGCTTTCGTGCCCGTTTTCTGCAACTGTACCACACCCGTTACCTGCGACCGGCCCGCGACTACCTGGTCGCCGATGTGGAAAGCTACGCCCCATTGATGGCGCGCAGTCCGAAAGCG
The DNA here is from genome assembly GCF_020406815.2 of Dickeya oryzae. Taxonomy (NCBI): domain Bacteria; kingdom Pseudomonadati; phylum Pseudomonadota; class Gammaproteobacteria; order Enterobacterales; family Pectobacteriaceae; genus Dickeya; species Dickeya oryzae. The sequence continues at coordinate 2,821,451 of NZ_CP162670.1, read as the reverse complement.
TTTAACTTCTTCCTGAGCCAGCCGTGGGTCAATACGATTAGCCGTACGGTGATCGGTATGGTGGATTTGCCGTTACTGTCGACCCCATCGCTGCGCCAGCAGTTTGTTGGTCACCGGGCGATGACCACCACGCTGGAGCAACTGGAGCAGATGTCAGCGCAGGCCCGTGCTGATCACGTGCTGATCGTGCAGGATCCCTTTACCAGCTATTACGATGCACAGGTGGTGGCGGACTTTGTCCGGTTGGTCGAAAAATTGGGTTTACGGCCAGTACTGCTACCGTTTTCACCGAACGGTAAACCGCAGCATATCAAAGGATTCCTACAGCGTTTTGCGAAAACCGCCGGTAAAACCGCCGAGTTTCTGAACCGGGTTGCTCGCCTGGGGTTACCGATGGTGGGCGTCGATCCGGCGCTGGTGCTGTGTTATCGCGATGAATACCGGGAAGTGTTGGGCGATAGACGCGGTGAGTTTCAGGTACAACTGGTACATGAGTGGTTGACGACGCTGGTGAACAGCCGTGATGACCGCGCTCCGGCCCTGCGTGATGAGCCGTGGTATTTGTTCGGTCACTGCACTGAAACCACGGCATTGCCAGCCAGCGGACAACAGTGGGCGGCGATTTTCGCGCATTTTGGTGCCCGGCTGGAAAATGTCAGCGTCGGTTGTTGCGGTATGGCCGGTACTTACGGTCATGAAACCCGCAATCTGGCCCATTCTCAGGGGATCTATGCTCTTTCCTGGCAACCGTCCCTGCAACGGTTGCCACAGGCGCGTTGTTTGACTACCGGCTATTCCTGTCGGAGTCAGGTTAAGCGCATGGAAGGGCGTGGAGTCAAACATCCGTTGCAGGCGTTGCTGGAGCTGGTGTGATGCTGTGGAAACGTAGTGTAAATATAGAACAACTCAACCAGATGGCGGTGGGCGGTATGGCCGGTCATATCGGTATCCGCATGACGCACCTGAGTGACGATACGCTGGAAGCGGTGATGCCGGTGGATCATCGCACCCGCCAGCCGTTCGGTCTGCTGCATGGCGGGGCGTCGGTGGCGCTGGCGGAATCGCTTGGCTCTATCGCCGGTTACTTGTGTTCAGAAGGCGACCAACGGGTAGTGGGGGTGGAGATTAACGCTAACCACCTGCGGGCGGTCACCGAAGGCGAGGTGCGAGGAGTGTGTCGTGCGTTGCACACCGGTAAACGGATGCAGGTCTGGCAGATTGATATTTTCGACAGCCAGGATCGGCTGTGCTGCACCTCACGACTGACCACCGCGGTGATTTCACCCGACGCCTGATATCTGTCTTAGCCGTGTCCTGCCGGGCTTGAGGCCTGGCAGGACAGCGCCTGCTTCCTTTCAGGGAATAAACGCCACCCGTTGCATAAAATCCGCCTGGAAAGCGGTGGCCTTATCCCAGTTACCCATCAGATTGAACTGAGTACAAATGTACCGTAGCGTCTGGTGTGCAAAATAGTAGCTTTGTACCCGAAACAGACGGTCGCGTTCGGCGTTGTTGATTTCATGAATCAGATGCTGATGCAGTTTGATCAGGCTGAACAGATAACTGTTTTCGTCACCGTGCTGTTGGCTCAGCTCTGCCATATGAAGCCCCGTCAGGTAGTAGTGGCGCAAATCACTGATATCACCATCCTCCCGTTCCAGCGATAACTCTGCCAGATAAAACTCCATGGTGGCGTTACGCAGTTGTCGCCGGTAGTCATCAATCTGTGTCTGCAACCAGGCTCGGAACGGAAACATATCGGGCACCTCATTACGAAATAAGAATCATTATCATATTTTCGAGTGATTGATCATGCAACGTTTTTGACCCGTGGCTTTGTCTGAGGGAAGGGAATATGAGAGGGGGCAGGGCTGACGGTATGAGGGAATATTGTCGGTGACTATTATCCGTTACCTGATGGCTATTCGTACCGACAGCGCGCTATTTCTGCGCTTTGATGTGTCACATTTCGGAATCCATCCGGTGGATTTCCTGCTACCCTGCTTTTATCCTTGGGGCTTTCCAATGACGAAAGAGATTCAACCTATTGATAAGAAATAAGAAAGAAAGTGCCCGCCGGTGGCGATGCTTCCGCGCCTGTGACAGACGCAGACCTGACGCATACTCTGGCGCTCACCCTATCTTCAGAATTACAACAGGAAACTCATAATGAAACGTGCGCTTACCCTGATGGGATTATTGTTTGCATCCTGCCTGACGGGCATACAGCCTGCCAGCGCGACGGAATATCCTCTGCCACCCCCAGATAGCCGCCTGATTGGGGAAAATATTAGCTACACCGTACCTAATGATGGTCACCCACTGGAAACCATTGCCGCCAAATTTAAAATTGGTTTGCTGGGGATGTTGGAAGCTAATCCGGGTACCGATCCCTATCTGCCAAAACCTGGCTCCAGCCTGACTATCCCGCTGCAAATGCTGCTGCCGGATACGCCGCGAGAAGGGATTGTGGTAAATCTGGCAGAACTGCGGCTCTACTATTTTCCTAAAGGGAAAAACACCGTCATCGTCTATCCTATCGGCATCGGCCAGCTTGGTCGTAATACACCGGTAATGGTGACCCACGTTATTGAGCGTCGCCCGAATCCGACCTGGATCCCGACCGCTAATACGCGGCGTCATTACAAAGAACAGGGTATTGATTTACCCGCTATGGTACCCGGTGGGCCGGATAACCCGATGGGATTGTTTGCACTGCGGCTGGAGAAAAGCGGCGGGGTGTACTCTATCCACGGCACTAACGCCGATTTTGGTATCGGCATGCGGGTGAGTTCCGGTTGTATCCGTTTGCGGCCGGAAGACATTGAGGCGTTGTTTAATGACGTGCCGGTAGGCACCCGTGTACAGATCATCAATGAGCCTATCAAGATTGCGGTGGAGCCGGATGGGAAACGGTATGTCGAAGTGCATCAGCCGCTGTCTCATACCGATAAAGATGACCCGCAAACCATGGTGATTGCCCTGAACCAGAAAGTGAAGGCTTTTATCCACAATGGCGATACCGATACTGACGCTGTTCATAACGCGATTGCGCGTCGCTCTGGTATGCCGGTGCTGGTCAATACCGGGCAGACTGTTCCTCAGCAGCCATCGTCATTGCTACCGCAAAACGCCGCGCCGATATCGGCGGTGAAGACGTCATCGTCCCACTAACGGCAACGGGTGTCAGAGCGCCATGCGTGAACGGGCGTTCTGACACTGTCCTCAGTAGTCCTTCAGGTAGATAACTACTCAGAGAGATAACTCATCAGGAGTATAAGCCTTCAGAGGGGGGAGCGGGCTCAGTCGCCTCGTCCGAATACACGGGGTTGTCATATACAACATGAGACGGTACTGCGCCAGATTGGCGGCACGCATGAGTCTGTGGTGATGTGAGTGGTGAGGGCAGAGGTGTAAAACGAAGGGCAAAAAAAATGGCGCACAGGAGTGCGCCATTTTTCAGTCAACCAGTTCTTACTTTTTGTAAGTACGAACCTGGTTGTCCAGGCGCTGGTTAGCACGAGCTGCGTCATCTTTAGCAGCCTGCACGTCGGTAGCCAGAGCGTCAACTTTGCTGGTCAGAGCAGATACTTTCTCGTTCAGAGAAGAAACGTCAGAAGACAGCTGATCCAGTTTAGCGTTGCTGGAGCAACCAGCCAGCAGAGTGGAACCCAGGATTACCGCGCCCAGTACCAGTTTAGTACGATTCATTATTAATACCCTCTAAATTGAGTTAATCTCCATGTAGCGTTACAAGTATTACACAAACCGTTTTCTGATGAGAATAAATTTTTGATGGGAACATGCTTAATTTTGATCGTTCGCTCAAAGAATCATCGAGTTTTACAAACAGGTTAAAAAAGTAAGGAAAACAGGGCCATTTTATCAGAGTCCTGTAGCTTTCATGGCCGTGGATATATCTTTTTTGTCTAACCGATCGTGCTATTTATCATCGACACCTATCGCGAAAAATAAAAAAGCGCCCCGCAGGGCTAATGCCAGTCACTTAAGGTGACTGGCATTGTTTTTAAAAGGGTATTTGGGCTTTTTTTGCCTCACTTCTCTTTCATACTCCCGCTCCCGTCTCGGCGGCAGTTTCAGCATCGCGGCATTGCTGTAGAAGTGTTTCAGGTGTCCCGGTACTGCTCCCGGTGAGGACCATGGCAGCCCGATTAACAGCCGCATTATTTCTGCCACCGAACCGCTGAAGCTCAGCTGATACGGCAGATAATCTCCTTTCAGGCTGAACGCCATTTTCACCATCTGATACCGCACCAGGTTGTATGTCAGCAGTATCCCCCACAGCTCCTGTCTCACCATCTCCGGTAATTTACTTCTCAGCGTCCAGCGGTTGCCGCACAGGAACTGCTTCGCCTCACGATACCCCAGTTCGATTTCCCACCGGTGTTTGTAGAGTTCTGCTATGTCTGCCGCCGGGTAACGCATCGCGTCCGTCATCGATGTGACAACCTGACGTTCCACACCGTTAACCTTCCTGCTGATTAACCGGACAGTGAGCTCATCCGGCAGACCTTCCCACTGTTTTCTTGCCTGTGGCGAGGTCTTCAGCGTTATCAGTTCATCCTGCCTGCCCAGTCTGCGTATCACCTCATACTGCGTGCCCTTTTTCAGCGGCAACAACCAGTGGCGGTTCTCACCTGCCCTGTGCCAGTCCTGCCGCCAGCCGCATCTCATTAACGTCATACCGGCCCATCACGCTGGCGCGCAGCAGGTGACTGCTCAGTTCCATCAGACACACCATGCGGACCTGCGGGAAGCCTTTTTCACCGTACTGATTTTCCGCTTTCGCGAAGGCAGCGGCATTTTCCGGTGTGTCGGGCGTTCGCCAGACCACGCCATCAACGGCGTTCAGCGTCAGCCCGTTCCAGAGCGGATGCCGGGATTCCTCATGCCAGTGCTGTTGTGTCAGTTCGAACAGAACTCTAATGGCATCCTCACCCAGCGTTTTGCGGCGGGCAATGACGGAGCTGGGTGCGGTAAAAGGTCTGCCAGTCCGGTCAGCGATGTCCATCAGATTGACGATATGGGACACAGGCTTGTTGTTGAAAATAGCCATACCTATAACCAGCCAGACCATGGATTCGAGGGGAAGCTTACGCTTACGTAGCGTCACGGTATCCGTGAGGGTAAAGGCCTGCTGAATAAGGTCGGGGGAAAGGAGGTCGGCAAGACTCTGAACTTCATCGGGAGCAGTAAGATTGATAATGCCGAGGGCCTGTGAAAGTTCCATTAAAAAGGGTCCATGTGAAGACATGAACCCTTTTTACATCAGCCACCGGATCGGTCAACCGATCCTTAAACGATCGGCATTACCCCGCAGGGCGCTTTAAAAAATTCTCATTATCGAATTACAGGCGGTGGACTGACGCAGTGTTGGTAGTGCCGCTCGGTACCAGCGCACCGGAAACCATCACAACCACATCGCCTTCCTGCGCTAAACCGCTCTTCAGCGCGGCTTCTTTACCAATGCGGTAGAAATCATCGGTAGAGGCGATTTCTTTCACCAGCATGGTTTCCACACCTTTGCTCAGCAGCAGCTGGCGGGCGGTGATTTCGTTGGTGGTCAGCGCCAGAATGCGGGCAGTTGGGAAGTATTTGCGGATAGACTTGGCAGATTTACCGCCATGGGTGGCAACCACGATCAGCGGAGCTTCCAGTTTCTCTGCCGTTTCCACCGCACCGCGGCATACCGCTTCGGTAATGCGCAGTTTGCTGGTGTTTTGCAGTTTATCCAGCCGTGATGTCATGACTCTATCAGTACGTTCGCAGATGGTCGCCATGATGCTGACCGCTTCCAGCGGGTATTTGCCTTTGGCGCTCTCGCCAGACAGCATGACGGCGTCAGTACCGTCGATGATGGCGTTGGCAACGTCACCGGCTTCAGCGCGGGTGGGGCGTGGGTTCTTGATCATGGAATCCAGCATCTGCGTTGCGGTGATCACCACTTTGCGAGCCAGGTTGCATTTTTCGATCATCATCTTCTGGGCGAAGATCACCTCTTCAACCGGAATTTCAACACCCAGATCGCCACGGGCAACCATGATGCCGTCAGAAGCGTCCAGGATGTCGTCGAAGTTGTTCAGGCCTTCCTGATTTTCGATCTTGGAAATGATCTGGATGTGCTCGCCACCGTGCTGTTTCAGGTGGGCACGGATCTCTTCTACGTCAGAACGTTTACGAATAAAGGATGCTGCAACGAAATCGACGCCTTGCTCGCAACCGAAAATCAGGTCGCGTTTGTCTTTTTCCGCCAGTGCTGGCAACTGGATGGAAACGCCCGGCAGGTTAACCCCTTTGTTTTCGCCGAGGTCGCCGTTGTTCAGTACCTTACACACGACCTCGCCGCCGTTGATTGCGACGACTTCCATGCCAATCAGGCCATCGTCGACCAGCACGGTGTTACCAACGCTCAGGTCATCAGCAAAACCCGCATAAGTGACCGCCACGCGTTCTTTGTTACCGACAACGCTGGTATCGGTGGTGAAGGTGAAGGTCTGGCCCGCAGTCAGAGAAACGTCTGCACCGTTTTCCAGTTTGATGGTACGAATTTCCGGGCCTTTGGTATCCAGCAGGATGGCTGCTTTCTGGCCAGTTTTTTCTGTAATGGCACGCAGATTTTTGATGCGCTGACCATGTTCGGCGTAGTCACCGTGAGAGAAGTTCAGGCGCATGACGTTCATACCGGCGTCCAGCAGCTTGCCCAGTACTTCCTCTGATTCGGTTTTCGGGCCGATAGTACAAACAATTTTGGTCTTTTTCATAACGGTAGTTTCTACAAGTTGTGATGGATAAAAAAACAGGATGACCGGCGGTTAGCTGAGACTGAAACTTGACCGTCGGGGACAATATGCTTGCGATTGCGAGAGAATGATAAGTATAGATGGTGACAGACGAGGGAGAGTGAAGAAGCACGTGACTGGATATTGCCCATAGTAAGAAGTGGGCGAGGCGGCAATATCCCTGAGGAGTATGTTGTTGGTTGTATTTTTATCAGTGGCACGTGGATTCGCTGAAACCATTCAATGAAACAACGTTCCGTATTATAGTTATCAGGCAAAGAGATACAAGCTGTTGAAGGGCTGTATAGCACGTATTTTCGTGCTCTTGCGCAAAAAAACGTACGATTTATTGTTTTTACACAAACTTGTTGCGCAAATGCACGAAAAACATCTGGCTGTCGGTGTGGCGATGGCGCTAAACGTGAGGCGTCAGTGACAGGTCTGACAATAATTTGTCGTGATAATGCTGGCTTTGTGTCGATCCGGTCACGTTTCCATCACCGGGCGGTTGAGCCCTTGTAGGCTGGTGGTAAGTTAGCAACAGGTTGTAGATGGTCAGGCGTGAGGGTGGCGTCGTGGCGGTGTGCAGCCCGGGGTTGTTACTGCCGTTGGCAGGCAAAACCAGATGTTCGCGGTGGCGAGCGTCTGGTTTTTTTGTTTTCAGGGGTCGAACAATGAAGATCGCTAAAATACTGAATAATAATGTCGTCACGGTCATCGATGAGCAGGGTAACGAACAGGTGGTGATGGGGCGAGGACTGGCGTTTAAAAAACGGCCGGGCGAGAGGCTGGACACCACCCTTGTCGAGAAGGTTTTTTCTTTGCGCAGTAGCGAACTGACCGCGCGCCTGAGTGATGTGCTGGAGCGTATTCCGCTGGAGGTGGTGACGACAGCGGATCGCATCATCGCGCTGGCAAAAGAAAAACTGACCGGAAACCTGCAAAACAGCCTTTACATCTCGCTGACCGACCATTGCCATTTTGCCATTGAACGGCATCGACAAGGTGTGGATATCCCTAATGGACTGCTGTGGGAAGTAAAACGGTTGTATCAAAAAGAGTTCGCCGTCGGGCTGGAGGCGCTGGACATCATTCACCAGCGTTTGGGGGTGCGGCTACCGGAGGATGAGGCGGGCTTTATTGCATTGCACCTGGTGAATGCACAATTAGATAGCCATATGCCGGAAGTGATGCGTATCACCCGCATCATGCAGGAGATACTGAATATTGTTAAGTACCATCTCCATCTTGACTATAACGAGCAGGCGTTCAGCTATCATCGCTTTGTCACCCACCTGAAGTTTTTTGCCCAGCGTTTATTGGGGCGTATACCGGTTTCCAGTGACGATGAGTCGCTACACGATGTGGTAAAAGAGAAATACAGTCTGGCGTATCGGTGTGCCGAGAAAATTCAGGATCACATGATACTGAATTACCAGTACCAACTGACAAAAGAAGAGTTGATGTTTCTGACTATTCATATTGAGCGGGTGCGTGCTGAATTACAGGAACAGGCGAAAAAATAAATGCTGGCAGCGAGCAACAGAATATTGCGTGACATCACAAAATAGCCGATGACCGGTGCGAAACGCTTGTCAGAATACACTACGCTGGTAGTCTGTAATGTAAGAAATATGGATTGCGACTGTATCTCCCACTAAGGAGAATACAGGCAAAACCTGAATCGTTTTTTGTGAGCGTTACGCCGCAATGAAACGGTTCAGGTTTTTTTTTGCCGCAAACCCAGGTGCGCTGACATCAAGGTTTACTGATAGCGTAGAGCGCAGCCACTCAGCAGTTTTCTTCGGGCATGGACTGAGTATTAAGGATATCACCATGAATTACGAAACATTAGCCAGTGAGATAAAAGAGGGCGTAGGGGGGCAGGATAATATTATCAGCGTGATCCATTGCGCCACGCGCTTGCGGTTTAAATTAAAAGATAATGCTGCTGCCCATGCGGATGCCCTGAAAAATAATCCCGGCATTATTATGGTGGTGGAAAGTGGCGGGCAGTTTCAGGTCGTGGTGGGTAATCAGGTCGCGGAGGTCTATCAGGCATTACTATCGCTTGATGGCATGGCGCGTTTTAGCGACCCCTCTGCTTCGTCAGAAGAGAAGAAAGAGAACCTGCTAGCCCGCTTTATCGATATTATTTCCAGTATTTTTACGCCCTTCGTCGGTGTGATGGCGGCAATGGGGATCCTGAAAGGGTTTTTGGCGCTGGGCATTGCCACCCAGATAATCGTGGAGAGCAGCGGCACCTATAAATTGCTGTTTGCCGCCAGTGATGCGTTGTTCTATTTTTTCCCGATTGTGCTGGGGTATACCGCGGGCAAGAAATTTGGCGGTAACCCGTTTACGACACTGGTGATTGGCGCCACGCTGGTTCACCCCAGTATGATCGCCGCTTTTAGCGCCATGCAGGCACCCGATCATCCGATACTCCATTTTTTGGGTCTCCCGATAACCTTCATTAATTACAGTTCGTCGGTCATTCCGATCCTGTTCGCCAGTTGGGTGTCTTGCAAACTGGAAAAACCGTTAAACCATTGGCTGCACGCCAATATTCGCAATTTCTTCACGCCGTTGCTGTGCGTTGCCATCAGCGTCCCACTGACATTTTTAGTGATTGGTCCCAGTGCCACCTGGCTTAGCCAGATGCTGTCGGGCGGGTATCAATGGTTGTATGGCTTGAACTCGATGCTGGCTGGCGCGGTCATGGGGGCATTTTGGCAGGTGTGTGTGATTTTCGGCCTGCACTGGGGGTTTGTGCCGCTGATGCTGAATAACCTGAGCGTAATGGGGCATGACACGCTGCTGCCACTGTTGACGCCAGCGGTACTCGGCCAGGCTGGCGCAACGCTTGGCGTACTACTGCGCACCCGCGACATGAAGCGTAAAGGGATTGCTGGTTCGGCGTTTTCCGCCGCGATTTTCGGTATCACTGAACCGGCGGTATACGGCGTGACGTTACCACTACGCCGTCCTTTCATCTTTGGTTGCATCGGGGGAGCGGTGGGTGCGGCGGTCATGGGGTATTTCCACACCACCATCTATTCGTTTGGTTTCCCGAGCATTTTTACCTTTACCCAGATCATTCCGTCGACCGGTGTAGATAGCAGCGTCTGGGCGGCTGTCATCGGGACACTGGCAGCGTTCACGTTCGCGGCGATAACCAGTTGGGCATTCGGCATACCGAAAGATGACGCACAAGAGGCGGTGGTGGAAAGTACAACGCAACCCGCCGCGACACCGGATCACACTGGTGTGGTTCACGATGAACCCGTTACTCGTGATGACTCCTTTACTTGTGGCGAAAACCGGGTTTGCGCGGAAGAACTGTGTAGTCCGTTGGTGGGTGAGGTCGTGCCGTTAGCGCAGGTCACCGATCGCACCTTTGCCAGCGGCGTGATGGGCAAAGGGGTTGCTATCCGGCCTTTACAGGGGCGGCTCTGTGCGCCGGTAGACGGCACCGTCATGTCAGTGTTTAAGACCCACCACGCCATTGGTCTGGCATCAAGGGGCGGCGCAGAAATATTGATACACGTTGGTATTGATACTGTCCGGCTGGATGGCCGCTACTTTACTGTGCATGTGCGTGTCGGTGATGTGGTGCGGCGAGGTGATCTGCTGCTGGAGTTTGATAGCCCGGCGATTGAGGCGGCAGGATACGACCTTACCACGCCGATAGTGATTACCAATAGTGAGAATTATCAAGGGGTAACGCCCGTCGCCAGTGGCAAGGTCGATACCAATACACCGCTGGTACAGCTGGTATATTGAATAATGCGTGAATAGCGATACAGGAGATCAGTGATGAGTAATCCTTTCCCGGAACACTTTTTATGGGGCGGTGCGATTGCCGCCAACCAGGTGGAAGGTGCCTATCTGACGGATGGAAAAGGGCTTTCCACCTCAGATTTACAGCCGCAGGGGATTTTCGGCAATATTGTGGCGCGCCAGCCTGGCGACAGCGGTATTAAAGATGTGGCGATCGATTTCTATCATCGTTATCCGCAAGATATCGCGTTGTTTGCTGAAATGGGCTTTACCTGCCTGCGTGTATCCATTGCCTGGACGCGTATTTTTCCCGAGGGCGATGAGCAGGAACCGAATGAAGCGGGGCTGGCATTTTACGATCGGCTGTTTGATGAGCTGGCAAAACACGGTATTCAGCCATTAGTGACGTTGTCACATTATGAAATGCCGTATGGACTGGTGAAAAAGCATGGCGGCTGGGGAAATCGTCTGACCATCGATTGTTTTGAGCGGTATGCCCGCACGGTGTTTGCGCGTTACCAGCACAAGGTGAAGCGTTGGCTGACATTCAATGAGATCAACATGTCGCTCCACGCGCCGTTTACCGGTGTTGGGTTGCCACCAGACAGCAGCAAAGCGGCGATTTATCAGGCTATCCATCATCAACTGGTCGCGAGTGCCAGGGCAGTAAAAGCCTGCCACGACATCATTCCGGACGCGAAAATCGGCAATATGCTGCTGGGGGCGATGCTCTACCCGCTGACCAGCAAACCGGAAGATGTGATGGAAAGCCTGCACCAGAATCGGGAATGGCTCTTCTTCGGTGATGTGCAGGTACGCGGTGCGTACCCTGGATATATGCAGCGTTATTTCCGTGAGCAAGGTATCACGCTGATGATAACGGAGCAGGACAAGCAGGATCTGACCGCTACCGTCGATTTTATCTCGTTTAGTTATTATATGACCGGCTGTGTCAGCACCGATGAAGCGCAACTCGAAAAAACGCGTGGCAATATTTTGAATATGGTGCCGAACCCCTATTTAGAAAGTTCTGAATGGGGCTGGCAGATTGATCCGCTGGGGTTGCGGTATTTACTGAATTTCTTGTACGACCGCTATCAAAAGCCATTATTTATTGTTGAGAATGGCCTGGGGGCGAAAGATAAAATCGAAGACAATGGCGAAATACACGATGATTATCGTATCCGTTATTTAAATGATCATCTGGTACAGGTGAGCGAAGCGATTGCCGATGGTGTGGACGTAGTAGGGTATACCTGCTGGGGGCCAATTGACCTGGTCAGTGCCTCAAAAGCGGAAATGTCAAAGCGCTACGGTTTTATTTATGTCGACCGTGATGATACTGGCAGGGGAACGCTGGAACGGCGGCGTAAAAAGAGCTTCTATTGGTATCAGTCCGTTATTGCCAGCAACGGAAAAACGCTGACACGCTAACAATATGACGACCCAATAATAGTCGGAATATCCACGTTGCAGGTGTACTGGTATACCTGCAACGTGGGTCATGACAGTTATTTTTAGCGGTAACATCACAGTCTCAATTCTTTCTGTATTGGGGCGAGAGCGTGCACCTGAAAATAATGTTTTGATTTTTATCACACCAATCAGAGCGTGTTTTATGGCCGATAAGCGTGTGAAAAATAATGTTAGCAGCATAACGAAAACCGCTACGTCGATCGCGGACAATCCTGCGCCCGCTACCGTAGCATCGTCAACTACCAGCCGGGTGTCCATCACGTTACGTGAGCTGGGGCCGTTTTATTGACACAGTGTGTTTCTTTTCCCTGCACCGACAAAAAGAGGTTAATAATGAAAACCAGGAAAACCTGTCTGTACCTGTTGTTCTCTGCACTGAGCATCTCGGCACCACTGACGGCGTTAGCCGCTTCGGGGGCTATCCCAGAACTACCACGTGTTGATGTGCCGACGAAACAGTATTTGTCACAGGTTAACGCGGATAACAGTATTACGTTTCGGTTGTTTGCACCGGCGGCGAAATCGGTGAATGTCGTGACCGGTGCAACGCCGGAAACCTGGGTTGCCCACCCGATGGTAAAAAACGAGCTGGGTGTCTGGTCGTGGCGTAGCGAGCCAAAGCAGCCCAATCTGTATGAGTATTTTTTTAATGTGGATGGTTTTCGCAGTATTGATACCGGTTCCGCTTTCCCCAAACCGCAGCGTCAGGTCAATACCAGTATGATTCTGGTACCCGGAAGCGTGCTGGATACACGGGCGGTGCCACATGGTGAACTGCGTACGGTGACCTACCATTCAGCGTCGCTGAAATCAGAACGGCAGATTTATGTCTGGACGCCACCGGGATACACCGGTACCGGTAAGCCGCTGCCCGTGTTGTATTTCTATCATGGGTTTGGTGATGCCGGGGATTCTGCCGTCAGACAAGGGCGTATCCCCCAGATCATGGATAACCTGCTGGCGGAGAAAAAAATCACACCGATGCTGGTGGTGATCCCGGATACCGAGACCGATGCGAAAGACGCGATAGCGGAAGATTTTCTGCCGAAAGATCGGCGTAAGGTGTTCTATCCGCGTAATGCCGCCGCCGCTGATCGCGAGCTGATCCATGACATTATTCCGCTGGTCAGCGAACGCTTCAATGCCCGTCGGGATGCTGATGGCCGCGCGCTGGCCGGGTTGTCTCAGGGGGGATATCAGGCGTTGGTGTCCGGCATGAGTCATCTGGATTATTTCGGCTGGCTGGCAACCTTCAGCGGTGTGACGACGGAAACCGTACCGAATGCACAGGTCACCGCACAACTGGGGAATGCCGCTACTATCAATCGGCAACTGCATAATTTCAGCGTAGCCGTGGGTGAAAAAGATACCGTCACGGGTAAAGATATCGCTGGGTTGAAAACGCAACTGGAACAGAAAGGCGTCAAATTCGATTACCGGCAATACCCTGGCTTAGGGCATGAAATGGACGTCTGGCGTCCGGCCTATATCGAGTTTGTGCAGAAGATATTTAAATAACACCCGCCTACCGGGTAAAAACATGGGCAGGGTATCCTGCCCGTTTATGATAATGATTGGCGTGCCGGAGATGCGTGTTCTGGAGATAAAGGGCGGTGAGATAGCTGGAAATAAGCGCTCTCTGGCCAGCATGCTGCCAGGTTACTAAAACGATATTGTCTGAGAGCGCTATCGGGTGGAAATGACGTGAGTGTCTTCTTGCAGGATAGTTATTACAGATATAGTGATTATAGAGATAGTTATTACGGGATATGACCAGAAATGGTGCGACCGAGTGGACTCGAACCACCGACCCCCACCATGTCAAGGTGGTGCTCTAACCAACTGAGCTACGGTCGCAACGTGCACATTAGCGAAAGGCTAATGACTAAAAAATGGTGCGTTCAATTGGACTCGAACCAACGACCCCCACCATGTCAAGGTGGTGCTCTAACCAACTGAGCTATGAACGCATTATTTTTTATCAGCAGCTGTCAGGGCGACAGCGGGGACGAATATTAACGGGCTGGATGGACGCTTGCAAGGAGAAAAACGAAAAATTCCCGTTGTATCTCACTGATTGACGAGCTTGTAGACAGAGCGCCGCTTTTTTCGGCGCTCTGTCGTCTTTAGCGTGCGGCTCGTGCCAGAATACGATCTGGCGACTGGCGCTGTACCCAGCGTATCCGCAGTACCATCATGGTGGCGGAGGAGGTCAGGCCGATGATAAATCCCCACCAGAATCCTGCAGGCCCCATACGTGGCACCACGATATCAGTTAGCGCCAGCACATAACCGCTGGGCAACCCCAGCAACCAGTAAGCGATGAACGTGATGAAGAAGATAGCACGCGTATCTTTATAACCACGTAAGACGCCACTGCCGATAGTCTGCACGGCATCAGAGAGCTGGTAGACCGCTGCCAGCAGCATCAAATGCGATGCCATCGCCACGACATCGGGGTTTTTGTTGTACAGCATGGCGATAGGCTCACGCAGCGTAATGGTAAAGATAGCGGTGCATATAGCCAGTAACACACCGGCCGCAATACTGGTGCGCGCCGCCACCCGGGCGGCCGGTGCCGATCCTTCGCCCAGGCGGTGGCCGACGCGAATGGTTGCAGCAACGCCCACCGATAACGGTAGTACGAACATCAGTGAACTGAAATTAAGCGCAATCTGGTGCCCTGCCACATTCACGACCCCGAGAGGCAACACCAATAGGGCGACGATGGCAAATAGTGTCACCTCGAATAACATCGCCAGTGCTATCGGCAACCCCAGACCAGACAACCGCCGGAGTACCGTCCAATCCGGCTTTAACGGGGTGTTGAACCGGCGGATATCTTTCAGCCAGTAAGCGCTGCGGGAATAGACCGCCATCATCAGCATCATTATCCAGTATACGGAGGCCGTCGCCACGCCACAGCCAACACCACCCAGTTCCGGCATGCCGAGTTTACCGTGGATAAACACGTAGTTGATGGGGATATTAATCAACAGGCCGATAAAGCCGATCACCATACCTGGCTTGGTTTTGGATAGCCCTTCGCACTGACTGCGCAATACCTGATAGAACAAATAACCGGGCGCGCCCCACAGTAACGCATGCAGATAGTTCACCGCTTTGTCAGCCAGCTCCGGCGCGCCGTCATGCATCAGGTTGATTGCGTATTTCCCCTGATAAAGCACCACCATGGTCAGGATGGAAATGCCTGTCGCCAGCAGAAAGGCTTGCTGGGTTTGATGCGCGATGCGGTCCCGACGTCCGGAACCGTTGAGGTTCGCCACAACGGGGGTGAGCGCCATTAGCAAACCGTGGCCGAACAGGATGACAGGCAACCAGATGGATGTCCCTACGGCTACGGCGGCCATATCCGTGGCGCTGTAGGAGCCTGCCATGATGGTATCCACCACACCCATTGAGGTTTGTGATACTTGCGCGATGATGACCGGAATAGCCAGCGCCAGCAAATGACGGGCTTCTGATAAGTACTTCTGCACGAAAACACCTTCCTAATGCAGGATGGAGAGAGATCTCTAATGAGGAGAGAAAGACAATCATCCTTTATTTTTACGAAAAAAGATGAAGTATTGTAACTATTTGCCAACAGTAAACCAATGATTGACTGACAGAGAATGATCCCGTTTGGTTTTCCTGATGATATGGTGCAAACTGCCAGACATAAGTGAACGTCGCCACTGCCGGGCGTCGACTGCTATGTCGCCCCGCTGTTTTAGGGCGTTCACGCCTATTACTGATCAGGAGGCAAGCTCAACACCATGTTTACCGGTATTGTTCAGGGCACGGCGACCGTCGTGTCCGTCGATGAAAAACCCAATTTCCGCACCCATGTCGTTCAACTGCCCCCCGAACTGTTGCCGGGACTGGAAACGGGCGCATCCGTAGCGCACAACGGTTGCTGCCTGACTGTCACCCATATCGACGGCGACCGGGTGAGTTTTGATCTGATCAAAGAGACTCTGCGGTTGACCAATCTGGGTGACGTGAACGTCGGCGATCGGGTTAATGTGGAGCGTGCAGCCAAATATGGCGATGAGATTGGCGGGCATGTCATGTCTGGTCATATCATGTGTACCGCTGAAATAGTGAAAATTCTGACGTCGGAAAATAATCATCAGATCTGGTTCCGCTTGTCTGATGAATCACAGATGAAATATGTGTTGCACAAAGGATTTATTGGTATTGACGGTATCAGCCTGACGGTCGGTGAAGTGACCCGCAGTCGTTTCTGCGTACACCTGATCCCAGAAACCCTGCAACGCACGACGCTGGGACAAAAACGACTGGGCGCCCGCATCAATATCGAGATTGACCCGCAGACTCAGGCCATTATCGACACGGTTGAGCGTGTTATGGCTCGTCAGGCTGAGCAGCAACAAGCGCTTGCGGCAGCAGAGCTTGCCGCGAAGAGTGAATAATTGGGTGAATAAAAAGGCGTCTGAGTGCGCGTTATTCCTGTTAGCCATAATAAAAACCGGCAGTCTGACTGCCGGTTTTTATTTGAGGTGCTTAATACGAGGTACGAGAACGGTAGGGGAGCGTGGGCGATGTGCCACCCACCCGGTCATCGTGCCACGCGCATACCGCCTTCAATTCCTTCGACACTGAATAGCACCTGCCAGAGTTGGATGTTGCGTGCACGAAACGCGCCAGCACAGGCGTTAAGGTAATAACCGAACATCCGCCGAAAGCGCTCGGGGTAGCGTGCCGACAAGGTAGGCCAGTGCTGCTGGAAGCGCTCGTGCCAGGCCATAAGGGTGCGGTCATAGTCCGCGCCGAAATTGTGCCAGTCTTCCATGACCAGATAAGGCTCGCTGCGTTGGGCGATATGCTGCACTGAGGGTAAACACCCATTAGGGAAGATGTATTTGTCTATCCAGGCATCGACCTTCAGGCTGGTTTCGTTGGCACCGATGGTATGCAACAGGAACAGACCGGTGGATTTGAGGTTTTTTCTGACCACCTGGAAGTAGGTATCGTAATTTTTCGGACCGACATGTTCGAACATGCCGACGGAAACGATACGGTCAAACTGCCGGTTCAGATCGCGGTAGTCCTGTAGCAGAATGGTGACATCCAGATCCTGACAGCGCTGCTGCGCCAGTGCCTGTTGCTCGCGGGAGATGGTCACACCGGTGACGCTGACACCGTAATGGCGGGCGGCAAATTCGGCCAGGCCGCCCCAGCCGCAGCCGATATCCAGCAGTGTCATCCCGCGGCGTAACTGCAATTTCTCGCAAATGAGTCGCAGCTTATCTTGTTGTGCCTGCTCGAGCGTTTCGGCTTGTTTCCAGTAACCACAGGAGTACTGCATGTACGGGTCTAGCATCAGGCTGAAAAGATCATTACCGAGGTCGTAATGCTCCTTACCCACAATCCATGCCCGCCGACGCGATTGCAGATTGGTCAGGCGCGCCATCAGTATCCGTAGCGTATCCTGCCAACGCTGGGGTAGTTGCTTCTCCAGCCCGGCGCGTATCGCACGGTGGAAAAACATGTCCAGCCGTTCACATTCCCACCAGCCATCCATGTAACTTTCGCCCAGACCCAGTGACCCGTCACGCAATATGCGCTTGTACAGTTCAGGATTTTTGACCTGAATATCAAACGGTCGCGAGCCGTTAATCGCGATATCAGCGGCCGACAGCATTTCATTAACCAGTTGGAACCAGGGTTGACTGGGGGTACCCAGATCCTCCACATAAGATGAACTCATAACTTCTCCCTACCTTGCCAGATACATGCGTTACACGGGATAAACCAGACCACCACGCGATGAAGGGTATTCGATGTACCCATTCCACACGTCATCGTCTATCCCTGAGAGCCTCAGAGGAAAATAAGAGACAAGCCGACACGAAAGGCGTCTACCCCGGCCGTGACAAACGGTGCAACAGTCATTAGTGGGGTAGAAAAAGTAAGGCGATGCGTATTGCTAAAAGCATCGTCTGATCATGGTTATTGTTGTCAATGACAGTGACAAGTGTATGACTGCTTTAGCCCGGCGACAAGATTCATCGGGCTAAAGCAGCACATTGCGTTCTATATTAGGGGACCAGGGAGACACGCTTTGGCGCTCTACTGCGCGGTATAGCGGCGGTTGACACACCTGCGTGCGATAACGAAATCGTCTGGCTAATTCATTAACGGCGGTAATCGAGATACGGACCATCGGCCACGGAACGACGCTCGATCAGCGTCGGGTGGACTTCGATGGTTTGCGCTTCCTCGCGTTTGCTGGTGATGCGGTCAAGCAGCATGGAGAATGCCGCTTGTCCTAGTCGTTCCTTCGGCTGATGAATGGTCGTGAGCGCTGGCGTAAAATAGCGGGAGTGGCGCACATTGTCATAACCGATCACCGAAATATCCTGTGGTACACGCAGGCCCAGTTCATCCGCTGCACAAATCGCCCCCATCGCCATAATATCGCCGCCGCAGAATACCGCTGTCGGTCGCTGTTTTTGCGCCAGAATCTGGTGCATGGCTTTGTAGCCGGATTCGGGTTCAAAATCCCCCTGAACCACCCACTCTTCACGCAGGGAAATATCCGCTTCTTTCAGCGCTTTCAGAAAGCCCAAATAACGTCCGCTGCCGGTATTGCGCCCCTGAGAGCCGGGGATGGCACCGATATCGCGGTGACCGCGCTCAATCAGATAGCGACCGGCCATATACCCACCGGCAAACGCATTATCAATAATGGTATCGGTGAAATCGCTGTGCGCTTCGCCCCAATCCATGACAACCATCGGGATATGGCGATAATCCGCCAGCATTGACAGTAGTTCAGGCGGGTATTCGGCACACATCACCAGCAGGCCATCAACACGTTTTTGCGCCAGCATGGACAGGTACGCACGCTGTTTATCCTGATTATTGTGAGAGTTACACAGAATCAGCGTATAGCCTCTGGCGTAGCAACTGTTTTCCACCGCTTCGATAATTTCGGCGAAATAGGGGGCCTCGCTGGAGGTGGCCAGCAGCCCGATAGATTTGGTGTGGTTGACTTTCAGGCTTCGGGCCACCGCACTGGGTGAGTAATGCAATTCATCAATAGCTGCGCGTACCGCAGCCTTGGTCTCTTCGGCGACGAAACGTGTTTTATTAATCACGTGTGATACGGTTGTGGTTGAAACGCCTGCGCGTTTTGCCACATCTTTAATCGTTGCCATCTAAAGTGACTCCTGAACTCATCTGTTACAGTCGCGTGTCTGTTACAGCAGTAAATATGTTGTTAATCGTTTGCCTGCGTGAATTTTGCTCCTGCTGGACAACAAGGCAACATTTCAGTAGGAGACATGCCGAGGTGTGTAGCTTGAAGGGAGGGCTGACGCTTCGACCAACGCAGTGTACACGGTAAACTGCGGATTTTGGCCGATTTAGAGCAAAAGGGGAAGAGGCAATTCGTGTTATCTCTGTGATGCAGAAACCGGTTTTTTGACTTCAGTTGGGTAATAATAGACCTATACTTTGTGTGTTTGCCCATCCGCCGGGATACGGTGTTGATTCAGACATAACGGGATGACGGCGATCATCAGTCATATACAGGAGAATACGATGGATACAAATTTGAAAATGTCGCTGTGTAGTACGTTGGTCGCACTGGTGGTGATCATTGTTTTTAGCTTCACTGCGGTATTGAACTGATAACCGATCGCCAGTAGCGTAAAAAGAAAACAGAAAAGGGGCTAATGCCCCTTTTCTCGTTATTAATTAAATCTAGTCGGTGATTATCCAGCGCATATCTGTTAGCGAATGGTCTTCGGTGTCACCACGCGGCGAGCGCCGACATAATGATCCTGCCAGTAATCTTCACTTAATTTACTGATCTTGATATCGGAACCCGAACGCGGTGACTGGATGAAACGGCCATTACCCAGG
Source organism: Dickeya oryzae (assembly GCF_020406815.2). NCBI lineage: Bacteria > Pseudomonadati > Pseudomonadota > Gammaproteobacteria > Enterobacterales > Pectobacteriaceae > Dickeya > Dickeya oryzae. The sequence goes on along the minus strand of NZ_CP162670.1, from coordinate 2,801,493 downwards.
TAGACGCCAACGTGGTCGGCTGCACCGCGGTTGGTGATGCGAAAGAACACCAGGTCGCCACTTTCCAGTTCGCTTTTCTTGATGGGGGCCGCATCGCGCAGGTGGAACATCTCATTGGCTGTACGCGGAATCGGGATTTTTACCACATCTTTATAGGCGTAATACACCAGCCCGCTGCAATCAAAACCTGAATAAGGTGTTGAACCGCCCCAATGATAAGGTTTACCTATTTGGCTCATCAGCTTGTTCATGGCCGTTAATTTAGCGTGCTGATAGCGTTTTTGGTGAGCAGCACTGATGGTCAACGGCGCTTTATCGTGTTTACCTTTCTTGCTTTTACCATGTGAAGAGGTGGCCGCTACCTCATCTTCTTCGTCGACCGCCGCTTTACCTTTTTTGTGTGCGGTTTTAGCCACCGCCAGCTCATGGGCTTTATGGCTGGTTTTAGCTTGCGCAAGCGTCTCTTTCTTTGTTGTTTCTTTTTTTGTCGTTTTAGCTAATACCGCTTTAGTTGCATGAGCGCTGGCAGTATGTGTGCTTTTCTCAGGCTGCGATTTTGTATGAAGGGAATGGGCGGCGACCGCCACTGACTTTTTGTCCGCAGACTTCTTGTCATTGTGCGACTTCGCATTTTTATCATGACTGGCTACGGTTTTGGCTGGCGTAGACTTCGCGTTTTTCTCCGGTTTTTTGCCGTGCGTCGGCTCCGCACCTTTTTTGTTGGCGTTTTTGGCAACTTTGTTCTTTTTGGACTCATCAAGCGCTTTATTCGCCGTTTCTACGCCAGATTTGCGAGGTAACACTGCACCGCCATGCGGATTAGCAAGCGCCAGACCAGAAAATAGATTACTGAAAAATAATAGAAAGAGCGTAATAAATAACCGCATGATAGTTCTGACCGAATGTTGTCCTCAATCGTTCAATCTTCACAGTATTCCCGAAAATGACCTGATAAAAAAGCGGGAGATAGAATAATCCTACTACAAAATAGTGAGAAAACGTTAACAACAGCGTTTGCTGCTTAATTATCAGGCGATTTGGCGTCGCTTTGTACCGGTATGCGTCGTCCGGATAAAACCCTATAAAAGATAGCGTTTTTTTGTGGCCGTCGCTATCGTTAGAATACAAAACAAAAGAAGCGGTATGCCACGGTTTGCCGCGAGTCATATGAGCGGTCCTACAGGGCCGTTCATCACGCGCTTGAGGAAGCAATAGAATGACGACAACGACACTTGAAAAAATTCAGCGCCAGATTGCTGAAAACCCGATTCTGCTGTACATGAAAGGCTCTCCCAAACTGCCAAGCTGTGGTTTTTCTGCTCAGGCAGTACAGGCGTTGTCGGCGTGTGGCGAACGTTTTGCTTATGTAGATATTTTGCAGAACCCGGATATCCGCGCCGAATTGCCGAAATATGCCAATTGGCCGACATTCCCGCAATTGTGGGTGGATGGTGAATTGGTTGGCGGTTGCGACATCGTGATTGAGATGTATCAGCGCGGCGAACTGCAAAAGTTGATTAAAGAGACTGCCGACAAATACCGTTCCGAGCAGGAAGACCAGCAGTAATCTTCCTTATTGTCAGGCAGTATTGCGCTGCCTGACAGTCTGTTTATCGTTGTTTACGCCAGCATTAGGTCGGCGTGTGAACAGTAGTTGTACCGCTCTTATTCTTCGTCGACAGCCAGTGGCGCGTCTTCGGTATCGCCGACACCGCCCGCCAGCGGCCAACCTCCCATCCGTTTCCACCGATTGACCAGTTCACAAAACAGCTGTGCGGTACGCTCGGTATCATACAGTGCCGAATGTGCCTGACTGGCGTCGAAAGGGATCTCCGCAGCAATACAGGCTTTGGCCAACACGGTTTGCCCCAGTACCAACCCGCTGAGCGCGGCGGTATCAAAAGTGGCAAACGGGTGGAATGGGTTGCGTTTCAGGCCGCAACGCTCAGCCGCCGCCATCAGAAAGCTGTGATCGAAGGTCGCGTTATGCGCCACGATGATCGCACGACTACAATTCTGGTCTTTGATACCTTTGCGAACGGCTTTAAAAATATCGTGCAGGGCGTCATATTCACTCACCGCACCGCGCAGAGGATTACTCGGGTCGATACCGTTAAACGCCAGCGCTTCAGGCCGCAGAATCGCGCCTTCAAAGGGTTCGATATGAAAATGTAAGGTGTCGTCCGGCTGTAACCAACCGTTTTCATCCATTTTCAGCGTTACGGCTGCAATTTCCAGCAGCGCATCAGTTTTCGCGTTGAATCCGGCGGTTTCAACGTCAATCACCACAGGGTAAAAGCCACGAAAACGCGCATTCAGCGCATTCAGGTCATTTTTCTCAGCCATTCGTTTCTTATTTCTTCAGCAACATGCAGTGCGCATTATGGCAAATGTGTCGGGGGATGCAGCAGCCGGACATGGCGTTGTCCCCCCGGAAAAGGCAGGTGCCGTCGGCACCTGAACAGACAAGGATAGAATCAGTTACCCAGGCCCTGACCGGCTTGCGAACGCTCAATCAGTTCTATCTTGTAGCCATCCGGGTCTTCAACGAAGGCGATCACCGTCGTGCCGCCTTTGACCGGGCCTGCTTCACGGGTCACTTTGCCGCCCGCCTGACGAATACGCTCACACGCTCCGGCAACATCATCCACACCCAGTGCGATATGACCAAAGGCGGTACCCATGTCATAGCTGTCTACACCCCAGTTGTAGGTCAGTTCGATCACCGCGCCTTCGCTTTCCTCGGTGTAGCCGACAAATGCCAGAGAATATTTATATTCAGGATTGTCGCTGGTGCGCAGCAGACGCATGCCCAGTACCTTGGTATAAAAATCGATAGCGCGTTGCAGGTCGCCAACGCGTAGCATGGTGTGAAGTAAACGCATAATGACCCCTATTTTGATCCGTGGGTTAACCGTCTGGACGATATCGGCGGTATTCCGTTATCGTCTGAAACAATAGGGCCAGAGTATAGCGTCGTTGCTGGGGGGAGTCCAAACCTGTGGCTGAGAGATGTATCGTGTCGCTGAGTCCTGTTTTGATGCGCGTTTGCCGCCAAACAGCCAGGACAAACGGAAATATGGCGGTTAATTGCGCATTAACGCCACGTAAGGCTTGCCAGTGGCCGCAATCAAGGTTTCAATAAAGACGTCGGATGAGGAGGTACTGTGGCCGAGCAGCTCGAGCTTTTTCCCGTTCCCAACCCGTGCCGCGGTATCTGTCAGGCGGATGACCGGGGCTTCTGCCGTGGTTGTTTTCGAAGCCGTAACGAGCGCTTTAATTGGGGAACGATGAGCGATGCGCAAAAACAGGATGTGCTACGATTATGCCGCCAAAGGATGAAGCGTTCGCAGCGAAATGAGAAAAATTCAACATCCTCAGAACCGGAACAGCCGACCCTGTTTTAATCGACATGGTGATATTTAATGGCATAAATTAAGTTCAAGATCATTTTTAATTAATTATTATTTGCTAGAATAGATAGATAACAATAAGACCTTTTTATAAAACTTTCGTTTTAAATCAGAGTTGATTGCAATCCAGGGAAGTTGCTTAGTATGCTAACTATAAGGAGAGGTGATGGAATTGCCGTTAGGTTCTGATTTAGCTCGGTTGGTTCGTGTATGGCGTGCTTTGATTGATCATCGATTGAAGCCTCTAGAGCTCACTCAAACTCACTGGGTCACGCTGCATAATATTCACCAACTGCCTCCGGGGCAGTCCCAAATTCAACTTGCCAAGGCGATTGGAATAGAACAGCCTTCGTTGGTGCGAACGTTGGATCAGCTGGAAGACAAAGGGTTAATTACCCGACATATTTGTGCCCATGATCGACGCGCCAAACGTATTCTGTTAACCGATATGGCCGATCCGATCATTCAGGCGGTCAATGATGTTATTGATCAAACACGCAGCGAAATATTAGATGGTATTACTCCTGCCGAAGTAGATGAGTTAGCCACTATTATCTCCCGGCTGGAAAAAAACATATTGGCATTACATGAGACTCAGTCTTAATTAATCGAAGCAGTAAATGTCCCGGCAGGTAATTCGAATTTCAGGCAATATATACTCACAATGATTCGAGTTGCGGGACAGTGCGCTTGCGTGTTGTTCAATAACATATTGTTCAATTTTATGTTGCTCAATTGTATGTTGTGCAAGGCGTTAACCCTTCAGGGCAAGATTCATGATGAATCTTGCAATGCGGTAATCGGGCGTATTTGAAGTGACTGGCATGAATAAGTCACTGAGATAATGTGCAACGTTGTTGGGAGCGGCGTTGTGTTCGATAGGTCGCAGACCTGAAGGGTAAAAGTCAGGACTGGACTGATAACGCCAACATTCCTGTAACCTGAAGTTATAACAGGTATGACGTTATAACGGGTATAGCGTACGAATATCTGAACAGGCGAGTCGGATGAGGGCGATAAGACAATCACCACCCATTGGGTGGTGATTGATTATTATCGCTTAGCGAGGAGATACCGTGATGGAACGACCATTGCTGGCCATCGCTACACGCTGACCAGCGTGGAATTTGGTGTCGCCTTGTTTTTGTACCACCATGATGGTGCTGCCGTCATCTTTACGGATTTCCAGCTCAACCCCCTGAACGCGGTTAACCGCGCCTTCAATGCTGTTACCCGCAACGCCACCTGCAACCGCGCCTGCCGCTGTTGCCAGATTACGACCCGTACCACGACCGATAGTATTCCCCACCAGTCCGCCCAGTACCGCGCCACCGATCGTACCGATGACGTTGCTGTCTTCCCCGGCCTGAATCTGTACCGGACGGGTGGAGACAACGGTACCGTAGGTTACCGTCTGGACTTGTTTGGCTTCAGATGCACTATAAACGTCTCCTGACAGGGTACTGGTGTTAGCACAACCCGCCAGTGTGATACCTGCTAAAGTGATCACGAGAAAACGTTTCATCATAGAAAGACTCCTGTTATAGCTGTGTCTGTGTCGGAGGGCGCAGCCTGAGCCGACGAATTATCTCTTGTCGCATTATGGCGTGGTCGAACGCACCATTCTACTGTGTCGATTAACGTCAAAGATAGAATAGCGCGACTAAATTGATAATAAACGCGTTATAAAGTTCCTTGAGAATCGCTCTTTTTCTGAAAAAGGCACTGAATGGTAATGGGTGATCTGTTCTGGCATCTGTCTGACAAAAAAGACAAAATTGGCACAGAAAACTGCGTTCCACGAACCGTATGCGCCGATGCCGCTATGGCGTAACAGGCGGTCATTTACATAACGAAAGGTAACCCGATGAGGTCTGGAAGATATATTGGCGTGATGTCTGGCACCAGCCTGGATGGTGTCGATGTGGTGCTGGCCGCCATTGACGAGCACACCGTTGCACAGCAAGCCAGTTATTGTCACCCGATTCCGCCTGAGATTCGCCAGACGATACTGAGCATGAATCAAGGGCAGTCGGTCACACTTTCCGAACTGGGGCAGCTTGATACCCGCCTTGGCGCGCTGTTTGCCGACGCGGTACAGGCGTTATTGCGCCAGACCGGCCTGAGTGCGGGGGATATTACCGCGATTGGCTGTCATGGACAGACGGTTTGGCATGAACCAGACGGCGATGCCCCTTGTACGATGCAGATTGGCGATGGTAACCGTATTGCCGCGGTGACCGGTATCACCACTGTAGGTGATTTTCGGCGGCGAGATATGGCGTTGGGCGGGCAAGGGGCACCGCTGGTACCCGTTTTCCACCATGCGTTGCTGCAACATCCGGTGGAGCGGCGAATCGTACTGAACATCGGTGGGATCGCCAATATTTCGGTACTGGCGCCGGGGAAGGCGGTAAAAGGTTATGACACCGGGCCGGGTAATATGCTGTTGGATGCCTGGGTATGGCGCAATCGGGCGCAGCCCTATGACAAAGATGCTGCCTGGGCGCTGACGGGGCAGGTGGATAACCGCTTACTAAGCCACATGCTGGCCGATCCGTATTTTGGTCTGGCGGCACCAAAGAGTACCGGGCGTGAGTATTTCAATCTGACATGGCTGGAAAGGCAACTGGCGTCGTTTGCACGTTTGTACCCGGAGCGTTTGCGCCCGGAAGATGTGCAGGCCACGCTGGTGGCGCTGACGGCGGAAAGCATCGCGGAGCAGGTGCTGCTAACCGGTGGTTGTGAACGCGTACTGGTGTGTGGCGGTGGCGCGCGTAATCCATTGCTGATGAGCCAACTGTCGGCGCGTCTGCCGGGTATTGAGGTTTGCCCGACCGATAACTTCGGTATCCGGGGTGATGATATGGAGGCGTTAGCGTTCGCCTGGCTGGCATTTCGCACCCTGTCGGGGCTGCCGGGCAATTTACCCTCGGTGACGGGGGCCAGCCGTGAAACGGTCCTGGGGGCGATTTATCCAGCGATGGTGCCGTAAATCGGATGAGGGTGGCGTAATCAGATTTTGCCGACAGGCCTGTGAGTGCGTTGTTGATAGACTCCTCTTTTGTGCGAGGGTTCGGGTGGGATGCCGGAATCATCGAATGCCAGAAAAAGACGGAGAAGAATAAGATGAAACCACTGTTTATGGCCGGGGCCTTGGTCTTGCTCAGTGGCTGCGCCCATTTTATGCCGACGGCGAAGCCACAAGCCTTACATTATCAATGTGGCACCATGCCGCTTACCGTCACACTGAATCCCGGCCAAAAGGTCGATAGCGTGACGTTCCTGCTGGATGGCGAATCCCACACGTTGCCACAGGTGCCGGCTGCGTCTGGTGCGCGTTACAGCGATGATCGTTATACGTTTTGGAGCAAGGGCCAGCAGGCGTTTATCGTCAGAGGCGATAGAATCATCGTGAATGATTGCGTGTTGCAGTAAGGCCGTTTCTATACCGTTGTATGTCGTTGCGGGCGTTGAGATTTCGACGACGCGGGCGCAAAATGGGCCATTCCCCTTTCTCGCCCGATAAGGCAACGGCAGGATTGCATGACCACAGAAAACGACAACGCCCGCAACAAGGTGGCCCTTGCGCCGGAACAGGCCGCAAGTGTCGATATCGCCGATTTGCGGCGTGAATACACTCAGGGCGGCCTGCGCCGTCGTGACCTCACCGCCAACCCGCTCGATCTGTTTGAACGCTGGCTGAAACAAGCCTGCGAAGCGCAATTGGCGGATCCTACCGCGATGTGCGTGGCAACGGTCGATGAGCAGGGCCAGCCTTATCAGCGCATCGTCCTGCTAAAGCACTATGACGAAAAAGGCATGGTGTTTTATACCAATATGGGCAGCCGTAAGGCTCAGCAACTGGCTGCCAACGCCCGTATCAGTCTGCTGTTCCCCTGGCACATGCTGGAGCGTCAGGTCATCGTCCTGGGTAAGGCGGAAAAACTGCCGATGCTGGATGTCATGAAGTATTTCCATAGTCGCCCGCGCGATAGCCAGATTGGTGCCTGGGTTTCAAAGCAGTCCAGCCGCATCTCTGCCCGGAGTATGCTGGAAAGCAAATTCTTTGAAATGAAGCAGAAGTTCCAGCAAGGTGAGATTCCGCTACCGAGCTTCTGGGGTGGGTTCCGCGTCACTATCGAGTCAGTGGAGTTCTGGCAGGGGGGCGAGCACCGCCTGCACGACCGTTTTCTGTACCAACGTGAGGGCAATGGCTGGACAATTGACCGCCTGGCACCCTAAATCACTGGAATTTGTTGAGTTAAGCGCTGGCACTCCTGGTGTCGGCGCTTTATTCTATGTCACCCTGAATTATTACTTTCGCCGCTATGGCGAAAAGTCGTGTACCGGCAAAGGTGCAGTCGTTTATACATGGAGACTTTGATGGCAAGCAATCTGATTCAACAATTGCAAGAGCGGGGCCTGGTGGCCCAGGTAACGGACGAGGGCGCGTTAGCAGAGCGACTGGCGCAGGGGCCAATTGCACTGTATTGCGGCTTCGACCCGACCGCCGACAGCTTGCATTTGGGACATCTGGTACCGCTGCTGTGCCTGAAACGCTTTCAGATGGCCGGACACAAACCGGTAGCACTGGTAGGTGGTGCTACGGGGTTGATTGGCGACCCGAGTTTCAAAGCCGCCGAGCGTAAGCTGAATACCGAAGAAACAGTACAGGAGTGGGTGGAGAAAATCCGCCGTCAGGTCGCTCCTTTCCTGGATTTTGACTGTGGTACCAACAGCGCTATAGCCGCCAACAACTACGATTGGTTTGGTTCCATGAACGTGCTGACGTTCCTGCGCGATATCGGTAAGCATTTCTCCGTCAACCAGATGATCAACAAAGAAGCGGTCAAGCAACGTCTGAACCGCGATGACGTGGGCATTTCCTTCACCGAGTTCTCCTACAACCTGTTGCAGGGCTACGACTTTGCTTCGCTGAATGCGCTGCATGGTGTGGAGTTGGAGATTGGTGGTTCTGATCAGTGGGGTAACATCACCTCCGGGATCGACCTGACCCGTCGCCTGTATCAGAAGCAGGTGTTCGGCTTGACGGTTCCGTTGATCACCAAGGCGGATGGGACCAAATTCGGTAAAACCGAAGGTGGGGCGGTATGGCTGGATCCGAAGAAGACCAGTCCGTACAAATTCTACCAGTTCTGGATCAACACCTCTGACGCAGATGTGTACCGCTTCCTGAAGTTCTTCACCTTCCTCGACATTGACGTTATCAATGCGCTGGAAGAAGAAGACAAGAATAGTGGGGTTGCACCGCGTGCTCAGTACGTTCTGGCAGAAGAAGTGACCCGTCTGGTACATGGCGAAGAGGGGCTGACAGCCGCTAAACGTATCACCCAGAGTCTGTTTAACGGTAACCTGAACGACCTGACTGAAGCGGATTTCGCGCAGCTGGCGCAAGATGGCGTACCGATGGTGGAACTGGCGACAGGCGCGGATTTACAACAGGCGCTGGTTGATTCCGAATTGCAGCCTTCTCGTGGGCAGGCGCGTAAGACCATCGCCTCCAACGCGATCACGATCAACGGTGAAAAACAGTCTGATCCGGAATACACCTTTACGGATGCTGACCGTCTGTTTGGCCGTTATACCTTGCTGCGTCGGGGCAAGAAAAACTACTGCCTGGTCTGCTGGAAAGACTGATAGAAACACGCAAGGGAGCAACATGCTCCCTTCGTTTTTAGGTACCTCCCCACAGCGGGGGATAGCCTGACAAGTTCACCAGGTAATACCGTATCAGCCATACCGTGGCGGACGGGATAACAGCATGACGCTGTTCGATAAAAAACGGTTTAATAACCAGCAGTATATAAAAACAAGCACATCGCATTTGAGCAGGCAAAGGTAGTCACTTTCATGAAAAACATACTGTCGATTCAGTCTCACGTGGTTTTCGGTCATGCCGGCAACAGCGCGGCGGAGTTTCCCATGCGTCGGATGGGCGTCAATGTCTGGCCGCTGAATACCGTGCAATTCTCCAACCACACGCAATATGGTCAGTGGACAGGCTGTGTTATGCCCGCCGAACACCTGACCGAGATTGCTCAGGGTATCAGTAATATTGATCATCTGAAGGACTGCGACGCGGTACTAAGTGGGTATATTGGCTCACCAGAGCAGGGCGGGCATATTCTGGAGGTGGTACGCCGGGTGAAGGCGGCGAATCCGCGAGCCATTTATTTCTGCGACCCGGTGATGGGTACGCCGGAAAAAGGCTGCATTGTGCCAGCAGGGGTGACGGATTTTCACTGCAACCAGTCACTGCAGGCAAGCGACATGATTGCCCCCAACCTGCCGGAGCTGGAACTGCTGAGTGGGCGGACGATTCATACAGTAGAGGAAGCCGTGCAGGCCAGTCGGGAACTGTGTCAGCGCGGGCCGCAACTGGTGCTGGTTAAACACTTAAGCCGTGCGGCAGCCAGTAAAGACAGTTTTGAAATGCTGCTGGTTACCCCGAAAGAAGCCTGGCATATCCAGCGTCCGCTGGTGGATTTTGGACCGCGCCAGCCGGTGGGCGTGGGTGACCTGACCAGCGGTTTGTTACTGGTGAATCTGCTAAAAGGCGTCGCGCCGGAAAAAGCGCTGGAACACACCACGGCGGCTGTCTACGAGGTGATGTTGGTCACCAAGGAAATGGAGCAATACGAACTGCAACTGGTGGCCGCGCAGGATGGCATCGTACAGCCACGTCACCATTTCCAGGCTGTTCGTTTGTAGTTGCTAAATCGGTAGTTGCTAAATCGATAGCCACTAAATCGGTAGCGACTAAAACCAGCGGTGACCTGCATAACATAACGGGGCGTTTAGCCCCGTTATGGTTACTGCGATAAGTGCAGTGTGTATTCCATCCTTCTGACTTGTCAGAATTTCACTTCAAGCCCTTCCGCCGTCAGCGCTTTTTCTACCGCCGGTCGCCCGGAAACACGCTCCAGATAAGCCACCAACGCAGGGAATTGGAGCAGGTTAAATTTCAGTTCATTCGCCCAGCGAGAAATGGTGAAAAGGTAAGCATCGGCGACGCCGAACCGGTTACCGACCAGATAATCGTGTTCGCTGAGTACCTGATTCAGGTAACGAAAGCGCTGTTCCAGATAGCTTTTCAGCAAATCTTTGTACAGTTCTGGCGTACCGGGGCGGAACAGCGGCGTGAACGATTTGTGCAATTCAGTGGAAATATAGGCCAGCCACTCAATGGCGCGGTAGTGATGGATAGTGCTGGATGGCGCTATCAGATTATATTGCGGGGCTTTGTCTGCCAGATACAGGGCGATAGCAATATTTTCCGTCAGAATCGTTCCGTCATCCAATGCCAGCGCCGGGACCATTCCTTTGGGGTTGATCTGCAGGTAGTCGCCATCCTGCTCGGTTCTCTTGGTACGCAGGTCGACATTCACCAGTGTGAACTTGGCCCGGGTCTCATGCAGGATGATATGAGGAAACAGTGAGCAACTTCCCGGTTTGTAATAGAGTTTCATTCGCCATTCCTTCAGTAAACGTCTTTGCGGTGAGTTGTAGTGTCAGGTATATCGTGTCAGTGCACGTTGTATCAAAACATGTTCTATCAGAGCGTGTCCTATCAGAGCATAGTGTTAACAACGTAAGCGTTTTCACACGATCATGTAAATTCATATTGCTATAAATCACAGAGTCAGGCTGTGCGCGGTATCTCAAGATAAGAGTGCTGTGAAATCAACGCACTGCCAGGTTGTCTCCTTTTCCCAATATTCGTTAGTCTACAGCGAGTCCCCTTCTTCCTATTGTTATCGGTTGCAACGAGGGAATGTTCACCCTGATGTGTGGTTTATCTTACAACCCGGTGTGTTAAAAATGCGTTAAAGGTGGTTTGTGTTATCTTTAAATAGGTGATGCCTGTCACTATAGGACAATGCAACGCCGGTGGTTTTTAGCCATCTGACACATCTGCAGCCATGTCCGCGTGGCGTTCATTGACGTGAGTCCGCAGGGCCGTTGCCTGTCGGGGAGGAACCATGTTATCTCAATCCTATAGTGATGCTTGTCTCGCTACCCTTACCGTCCACAAGCGCACTTATCAATACTGGAGTTTACCGCTGGCGGCCCAATGGCTGGGGAACCTTGACAGGCTACCCAAGTCGCAGAAGATTCTGCTGGAGAATCTTCTGCGCCATCTGGACGGTGACACGGTACAGGATGCCGACCTGCAAGCGCTGGCAGACTGGCAGCGTGACGGCCATGCGGATCGCGAAATCACCTTTCATCCTGCCAGAGTGTTGATGCAGGATTTTACTGGTGTGCCGGCGGTAGTGGATCTGGCTGCGATGCGCGATGCGGTGCAGCGACTGGGCGGGCAGGTTAGCCGGGTGAATCCGATGACGCCGGTGGATCTGGTCATCGACCATTCGGTTACGGTGGATCATTTCGGCAATGAACGCGCGCTGGAAGAAAATACCCGTCTGGAGATGGCCCGTAATCATGAGCGTTACGCCTTCCTGCGCTGGGGACAGAGCGCTTTCCAGCATTTTCGGGTGGTGCCGCCGGGCACCGGTATTTGCCATCAGGTCAATCTGGAATATCTGGCAAAGGCGGTCTGGCACAGTCAACAGAATGATGTTCTGCTGGCTTACCCGGATACGGTGATCGGCACCGATTCACATACCACGATGATCAATGGGCTGGGTGTGCTGGGCTGGGGCGTTGGTGGTATCGAAGCGGAAGCGGCGATGCTGGGACAGTCGGTCTCAATGCTGATCCCCGATGTGGTCGGGGTACGGCTGGTGGGCAAATTGGGTGAGGGGATCACCGCCACCGATCTGGTGTTGACTGTGACCCAGATGTTGCGCCAGCACGGCGTGGTGGGCAAATTTGTTGAGTTTTTCGGTGATGGTCTCGACCATCTGCCGCTGGCGGATCGCGCCACATTGGCCAACATGGCGCCAGAGTATGGTGCGACCTGTGGTTTTTTCCCGATCGACAACATCACGCTAGATTACCTGCGGCTAACCAACCGTGGCGATGAACAGGTCGCGCTGGTGGAAGCGTATTGCCGTGCGCAGGGACTGTGGCGTCATCCAGGCGATGAACCTCGCTTCAGCAGTGTGCTGGAACTGGATATGGCGAGCGTTGAAACCAGTCTGGCCGGCCCTAAACGGCCACAGGATCGCGTGTCGCTGGCCGGGGTGCCGCGTGCGTTCAACGCCAGTCTGGAACTCGAGCTGGCGACGGAAGACAGGGCCGTAACAGCGGCGGAAAAGTGTGAGTCGACGCCACTGGCACAGGGAGCGGTGGTGATTGCAGCCATCACCTCTTGCACCAATACGTCGAACCCGAGTGTGATGATCGCAGCAGGGTTGTTGGCGCGTAATGCCGTGATGCGTGGGTTGAAGGTTAAACCCTGGGTGAAAACCTCGCTGGCCCCCGGTTCCCGTGTGGTTTCAGACTATCTGGAACTGGCTGGGTTGACCGAACCACTGATGCAGTTGGGTTTTCATCTGGTGGGGTATGGTTGCACCACCTGCATCGGTAATTCCGGTCCGCTGCCCGATGCTATCGAAAGCGCCATTCGTGATAACGACATCACTGTGGCGGCAGTGTTGTCTGGCAACCGTAATTTTGAAGGACGTATTCATCCACTGGTAAAAACCAATTGGCTGGCGTCGCCGCCGCTGGTGGTTGCCTACGCGCTGGCCGGGAACATGACGCTGGACCTGACCTGCGACCCGTTGGGCGAAGATGCGCAGGGGCGGGCGGTGTATCTGCGCGATATCTGGCCCACTGCCGATACGGTGGCGGATACGCTACAGGTGGTCAGCGCCGGGCTATTCAGCAAGGCTTACGCGTCGGTATTTGACGGCACGCCTGAGTGGCAGGCCATTGAAACAGCTGAGGGGCCAACCTACCATTGGCCGGCGGATTCCACCTATATTCGGCGTACTCCTTTTTTTGACGACATGCCAAAAACACCCGCGCCGATGCAGGATATCTGTGGCGCACACATTCTGGCGATGTTGGGCGACTCGGTCACTACCGATCATATCTCGCCGGCAGGCAATATTAGGCCCGATAGCCCGGCCGGTCGTTACCTGCAGGAACACGGTGTCATACCGTCGGCGTTCAACGCCTATGGTGCGCGGCGTGGCAACCATGAGGTGATGATGCGCGGCACGTTTGCCAATGTGCGTATTCGTAACGACATGGTGCCGGGCAAAGAGGGTGGTTTCACCCGGCATGTGCCGTCGCAGACGATCACAACGATCTATGAGGCGGCGGTACGCTATCGTGAACAGCACATACCGCTTGTGGTGATTGCGGGTAAGGAGTATGGCTCGGGATCCAGTCGGGACTGGGCCGCCAAAGGTCCGCGCTTGCTGGGCGTGCGGGTGGTGATTGCCGAGTCGTTCGAGCGAATTCACCGTTCCAATTTGATTGGCATGGGCATTCTGCCACTGGAGTTCCTGAACGGTGAAAACCGTCAGACGCTGAGTCTGACCGGTGACGAACGGATTGATATCCGTGATATGGCAAGCGTGAAACCGGGGGCGACAGTCATGGTGACGCTCACCCGACCAAATGGCGAGTCTCTGATTATTCAGACTCGTTGCCGCATCGATACCCACACCGAACTGACCTATTTTCGCCATGATGGCATCCTGCACTACGTTATTCGTCGCGTGCTTGACGCCTGAACGGTACCTGTCCCCCTGCCTGCGTGTTATGCCCTCGCTATGGGGCTGATTTTTGCCATTGTGGTGGCACGAGTCGTTGCACTACAGGAATTGTGCGTTGCGCACTTGTACTGTTCTCACGGATACAGTATTAGTGATTGATGGTTTAATGCCATGATTCATAACATAAAATTATTGCACCTGAATAATTCACGTCGTGGGGTAACGGTCGTTATACCACGGTAAATGGAAATAAGACCGACATGCAGAGGAGCACAGAATGGCGATAGACAAGGGTTGGCTGGCATCCATTTTTGGGGTGTTGAGTGTTGCGGCGGTTTCAGTACAGGCGGCGGAGGTACCGGCGGGTGTACAACTGGCAGATAAACAGGAACTGGTTCGTGCCAATGGGTCCGAGCCCGCGTCGCTGGATCCACATAAAGTGGAAAGCGACGTTGAAGGGAACCTGATCCACGATTTTTTTGAAAAGCTGGTGTCGGTACATGATGACGGCACGGTGGCACCCGGTTTAGCGGATCGCTGGGAAAATAAAGACAATCAGGTCTGGACGTTCCACCTGCGCCCGGGGCTGAAATGGTCAGATGGTAGCCCGATCACCGCTGACGATGTGGTGTTTAGCTGGCAGCGTCTGATAGACCCCAAAACCTTGTCGCCATATCAAAGTTACCTTGGCAGTATGCACGTGCTGAATGCCAGCGACATTATCGCGGGTAAGAAGAGCCCGCAGGAACTGGGTATTAAGGCGCTGGATAAACAAACGGTACAGGTAACGCTGGATCAACCGCTGTCTTATTTCCTGCCGATGGTCGACCACTATGTGATGGTGACTGTGCCGAAAGCGGCCATTGAGAAATTCGGCGACAAATGGACCCAAACGAGCAATTTTGTCGGCAGCGGGCCGTTTGTGCCGACCGAGTGGGTCGTCAACGAGCGTATCACCGCCAAACGTAACGTTAACTATTGGGACAACGCGCACACGGTATTGAACAAAGTGACCTATCTGGTCATCGTCTCCAATACGGCCGAAGTCAACCGCTATAAAGCGGGGGAAGTCGACACAACGTACACCATGCCCAACCAGCTGTTTAAATCCTTGCAACAGGAATTACCGAATGAAGTGAAAGTCACGCCGTATCTCTCGACGTATATTTATCGCTTCAATACCCAAAAACCCCCGTTTAATGACCCACGGGTCAGACGTGCGCTGGACCTGGCGCTCGATAAGAGCGTGATTGCCGACAAGGTGTTGGGGCAGGGCCAGGTACCGGCGTATAACTACGTGCCGCGTGGCATGGCTGGCTATACCAGCAATCAGCCGGAATGGGCGAACTGGACGCAGCAGCAGCGTAACGCTGAAGCGAAAAAACTGCTCAAGGAGGCGGGCTACGATGCAAGTCATCCGCTGAAATTCCAGTTGTTGTATAACACCTCCGAATCCCATCAAAAGATTGCTATTGCTGCTGCTTCAATGTGGAAGCAGAACCTCGGCGCGGAGGCGACATTGCTGAATCAGGAGTGGAAAACGCTGCTGGATACCTCACGTACCGGCAACTTCGAGGTAGTAAGGAACTCCTGGGGAGCCGATTATAATGAACCTTCCACCTATTTTGACACCCTGCGTGCCAACGACAGCAATAACACCGGCAAGTTTACTGACAAGGCGTACGACGAGGTGTTGGATAAGGCGGTGATGGCATCGTCGCTGGAGGCGCGCAATGCGCTTTATCATCAGGCGGAAACTATCCTGCAACAGCAAATGCCGTTGATCCCGATTTATTATTACGTCCGTAGCCAGATGGTGAAGCCGTATGTGGGTGGGTTTAAGCCTGACCTGAAAGGGGATTTCTACAGCAAGGATATTTATATCGTCAAACATTGATTGGCGATGATTGATTGGCGATGATTGATTGTCGATAGCACACCAGGCGGTCACCGCCTGGTGTGACAATGAAGGGGGGATTATTTGCTGTCCAGCAAGTGGCCCATTTTGGCGGCCTTGGTAGCCAGATAATGCTCGTTTTTCGGATTGCGGCCAACGATGAGCGGCACACGTTCAACGATGTTGATGCCCGCTTCGGTCAGGATGGTGACTTTCTTCGGGTTGTTGGTCAAAAGACGCACCGCTTCCACGTTCAGTAGCTTGAACATATCCGCACACAGTGTGAAATCACGCTCGTCGGCGGCGAAGCCCAACTGGTGGTTCGCTTCCACGGTGTCGGCACCTTGATCTTGTAGCGCATAAGCCCGGATCTTATTCAGCAGACCGATGTTACGTCCTTCCTGACGGTGATACAGCAGAATGCCGCGCCCTTCTTCGGCAATGTGATTGAGTGCTGCTTCCAGTTGAAAGCCACAATCACAACGCAGGCTAAACAGTGCATCTCCCGTCAGACATTCAGAGTGTACTCGCGCCAGTACCGGTTCGGGACTGGAAATATCACCGTACACTAACGCCAGGTGATCGCGCCCGGTTGCTGTTTCCTCGAATCCTACCATCAGGAAATCGCCCCACGGAGTGGGTAGTTTGGCTTCCGCCACCCGTTTTAGCTGCATGTTACTCTCCAACGCATAAATGATAAATTCCCGCTCCAGGCAGGAAGGGAATCTCGTATCGCCGCCGCCGTGCTGAGCCCCGGTGGCAGATAGTCACCTGCTTTGTTATCGATGACTGAATGATTCGGGATAATCGTGGTGTCGTTGACAGAACTGACAGATAGTTTACGTCATACTGAAAACCGATGTCCTATTTTTTGATAAAAATGTAAAAATTTTGTTCTAATATCCTGCTGAATTATAGGGAGAAGTAATGTACGACCTCGCCAGACGCACCGTAATTGGCACAATATCGTTGATGGTGTTGCCTATTTTGGTCTGGATCACGGGATGGCACTGGCAACCAACCGTATCAGGATGGTGGCTCAAACCGTTATTCTGGATGACACAGACAGTATCAGCCCCGTGGGGAATTTTGACCAGCGTGGTGATGTCTGCCTGGTTTTTGTGGCTGCTGCGACTACCTTTGCGCCCGACGTTGACTCTGCTGGCTATCTTGTTTGCCAGCATCGTGCTGGGGCAGGGCGTGAAATCCGTAACGAAAAACCTGACGCAGGAAGCCCGGCCATTTGTGGTCTGGCTCGAACAAGCGCATCAGGTGGATGAGCACTATTTTTACTCATTACCCACCAGCGAGCGCGCCAGCTTGCTGGAACAGCAACTTCAGCAGGTCTCGCAATTGCCACCGTGGCAGCGCCAGCATTGGCAGGAACAGGCAGATTACTCCTTCCCATCGGGCCACACTGTGTTTGCCGCCACCTGGGCGTTGCTGGCGGTGGGATTACTGTGGACGCGGCGTCATTATCTGATGGTTTCCCTCATCGTATTGTGGGCGAATAGTGTGATTGCCAGCCGCTTGTTGCTGGGAATGCACTGGCCGCAGGATGTGGCAGCCGCCACCCTGATAGGTACGGTGGTTTCGCTGGTGGCCGTCTTGCTGGCGCAGAGCTGGTGTGGACCACTGCTGGCGGTAGCGCCACCTAAAATAGCACGGTATCACCAGCAAGCCCGGCCGAACGCCCGATGATCGCTGATAAGGAAATCGGTTGAGCGGGTATGGCGACGTGAGTATCCATCATCTGGATACTCACAGCCGGTAGATACCAATGCCAGTAGATACCAATGATAGCAGGCGGCTTCGCAGATTGACTGTCGCCGCCGCCGCTGGTGTATCGGTAGTGTGCCGCTTATCCCCCGTTTTTCCTTTCACGGCCCCCGTTAGCGTTCCCCCTCCGCTGAGGAAATGTTAAGTTAATAGGGTTCACTGCCGAAATTTGGCATAATTCATCTGTTTAAGGCGATATCACAGGAAGCGAACGTGAAATATATGCTGATTTTTTTTCTGGTGCTGGCGGTATTCATCGTATCGATCACACTGGGAGCGCATAACGATCAAGTGATTACTTTTAACTACCTGCTGGCTCAGGGGGAATACCGGTTGTCGACGTTGCTGGCAACGCTGTTTGCCGCTGGTTTTGCGCTCGGCTGGGTGATCTGTGGCCTGTTTTATCTGCGCCTGCGCATTGCGCTAGGGCGGGAACAACGTAAAATCAAACGTCTTGAGCAGCAACTGTCTGCCCCGGAGAGCGCCAGCGGTGCGACCTCCGCTGAGTCCGCTACCCACTAAGGATCGCCTCCATGCTAGAACTGCTGTTTCTGTTGCTGCCGGTTGCCGCCGCCTATGGCTGGTATATGGGGCGCAGGAGTGCACAGCAGGACAAGCAGGACGAAACCAACCGCCTGTCGCGTGATTATGTCACCGGGGTGAACTTTCTGCTGTCTAACCAGCAGGATAAAGCGGTCGAGTTGTTTCTCGACATGCTCAAAGATGACAGCAATACCTTTGAAGCTCACCTGACGCTAGGCAACCTGTTTCGCTCGCGCGGCGAGGTCGACAGGGCTATCCGTATCCATCAGGCGCTCACCGAAAGCGCGTCCCTCAGTTTTGAACAACGCCTGCTGGCGGTACAGCAACTGGGGCGTGACTACATGGTGGCTGGTTTGTACGACCGCGCCGAAGAGATTTTTAAGCAACTGGTGGATGAAGAGGATTTTCGCGTCAGCGCGTTGCAGCAACTGCTTCAGATTCATCAATCCACCAGTGACTGGCCAAACGCTATCGACACCGCTGAAAAGCTGGTGAAATTGGGCAAAACGCAATTTCGCAGTGAAATCGCCCACTTCTACTGTGAACAGTCGCTACAGGCGATGGGCAGCGATGATCTTGATAAAGCCCTGGCGATGTTGAAAAAGGCATCGGCGGCGGATAGCCAATGCGCGCGCGTGTCTATCATGCTGGGGCGCATTTATATGGCGCAGCAGAATTACGCGCAGGCTGTTGCATTACTGCAGCAGGTTCTGGATCAGGATACCGAACTGGTCAGTGAAACTCTGCCGATGTTGCAGGAGTGCTACCGTCATCTGCAACAACCTGAAGGGTGGGCGGCATTTCTGCGGCGTTGTGTTGAAGAGAAAAGCGGCTCCACGGCAGACCTGATGATGGCTGATGTGCTGGAGCAGTATGAAAGCACCGAGTCGGCACAGACTTACGTCACGCGCCAGTTGCAGCGCCATCCCACAATGCGGGTGTTCCACCGGTTGATTGACTACCATCTGCGTGAAGCGGAAGATGGCCGTGCCAAGGAAAGCCTGCTGGTGCTGCGTAATATGGTCGGCGAGCAAATCCAGGCCAAACCACGTTATCGCTGTCATAAATGCGGTTTTACCTCGCAATCACTCTACTGGCATTGTCCTTCCTGCCGCACTTGGGCCAGTGTTAAACCGATTCGTGGGCTGGACGGCGAATAAGTCGTCCGGCCATTCTGTTCCCCAACCGTTATCCCCGCGCGGCCAGAATGGCTCGTCACGTTATGCCGTCATTTCCTTCCTCCTGTATTACGCTTCTTAGTTACAACATACTGAAGGCGCTGTAAGTGCTACGCTGGGTTAAGCATCGGCGCGGTTTGGCATTTAGGAGCAGGGGCGGGTAGAATGCGCGCCATAAAATGATTAACTCACTCACGCTTAACGACGGGAGCATACCAGTGAACAGCCCAATCATCTCTTCGAATACGACGCCTTCGCATATCACGGCTTCAGGCTCGCCGATCATTGTGGCGCTGGATTACGCCGATCAACATGCCGCCTATGCGTTTGTCGACCGTATCGATCCACGTGACTGTCGGCTGAAGGTCGGCAAAGAGATGTTCACGCTGTTCGGGCCGCAGATGGTCAAGGATTTGCAACAGCGTGGTTTTGAGGTGTTTCTCGATCTCAAGTTTCACGATATTCCCAATACCACAGCCAGAGCTGTAGCCGCTGCGGCAGAGTTGGGGGTATGGATGGTGAATGTCCACGCCAGCGGCGGGGCTCGCATGATGACGGCTGCCCGTGAGGCGCTGGTGCCGTTTGGTAGTGACGCGCCGTTACTGATAGCCGTGACGGTACTGACCAGCATGGATGACGCAGACTTGCAGGGACTGGGGATTACGCTCTCTCCGGCCGAGCAGGCAGAAAAACTGGCGCGGTTGACCCAGCAGTGCGGTCTGGATGGGGTGGTGTGTTCTGCCCATGAAGCCGTGCGGCTCAAGCAGGTGTGCGGTGCGGATTTCCGGCTGGTGACCCCAGGTATTCGCCCGGCGGGCAGCGATGCTGGCGATCAGCGTCGGATTATGACGCCGCAGCAGGCACAACATGCCGGTGTGGATTACATGGTGATTGGCCGCCCTATTACCCAGTCTGCTGATCCGGCTCTGACCCTGAAAACGATTTTGGCTTCGCTGGGAGAGAAATAATGCGCGACGATAACAGCCGACTGGTGTATTCCACCGAAACCGGGCGTATTGATGAACCCGAGCAGAAAGCGGCCCGTCCGAAAGGCGACGGCATTGTGCGCATTCAACGCCAGACCAGTGGTCGCAAAGGTAAGGGCGTTTGCCTGATTACCGGTATCGATCTGGATGACACGGCGCTGGACGTACTGGCCGCCGAGCTGAAAAAGAAGTGCGGTTGTGGCGGTGCGGTTAAAGACGGGGTGATCGAAATTCAGGGCGACAAACGCGATCAACTCAAGCAGTTGCTGGAAGCCAAAGGGATGAAGGTCAAGCTGGCTGGAGGCTAACCTTCTCTGTGCCATGACAGGCATTGATAACAGCATGAACATAGCCGTATAAAAACAAACAGGCTCCCTTGGGAGCCTGTTTGTTTTGCGGGGTGGTTATCGCGTCGTCTGGTGACCGATGATGCCACCTACCGCCGCGCCGCCAACCGTGCCGAGGGCGCTGCCGTTGGTCAATACCGCGCCGCCGAGTGCGCCAATCCCCGCACCGATGGCGGTATTCCGTTGCCGTTTATTCATACCGGCACAGCCTGCCAGTGTACTGACGATCACCATAGCCAGAACGGCGGTTGTGAATTTTTTATTGATTTGCATGGTTCTTCTCCGGTTGTTCACCTGTCACGGCAGCGGGTTATCACGGCCATGAACAATGTTATTGTCGTGGCAAGGGGCGTTATGACAGTGCGCGATGACTTGCCGTGACGTGCTGTGTCTATCTGGCTGCCAGTATAATTATCGGCAGGGGGCGTAACAGGTGAAAAACTCTTAATTCACAGTAGGCTGGCGGCGATGGCGACAATACGACCCGCTTTCAGGCACGCCTTCGGTGTCGGTGTGATCCCTTTCCTGTCGTCCCAGCAGAACACAGCCCGTTTTTCAGCCATTCAGCCCATACCTGTGCCGGTAGCCCAACGTGAGAATAGGGCAAACCACACAGGAGGGCGGATGATGTTGGAAGAACTTAAAATTCAGGTGCTTGAAGCTAATCTGGCTTTACCCCGGCATCAACTGGTGACCTTCACCTGGGGAAACGTGAGCGCGGTGGATCGTGAGCGCGGTCTGATGGTGATCAAACCCTCAGGGGTTGAGTACGACGTGATGACCGCGCAAGACATGGTCGTCGTTGAACTGGAAAGCGGCCGGGTAGTGGAAGGGCAGCGTAAGCCCTCGTCTGACACCGATACCCACCGCGTGTTATATCTGGCTTTCTCATCGTTGGGCGGAATTGTCCATACACACTCACGCCATGCCACTATCTGGTCACAGGCGGGTAAGGATTTACCGCCGTGGGGGACCACCCACGCCGATTATTTCTATGGGCCGATTCCCTGCACCCGATTGATGACCGAGGCGGAAATCAACGGGCGTTATGAGTGGGAAACCGGGCAGGTCATTGTCGAGACATTTCGTGAACGCGGCCTGTCACCACAAGATATTCCGGCGGTGCTGGTCAATGCCCATGGCCCGTTTGCCTGGGGAACCGATGCGCATAACGCGGTGCACAATGCCGTGGTGCTGGAAGAAATCGCTTACATGGGGATTTTCTCGCGCCAACTGACCCCAACATTGGAACCGATGCAATCCACGTTGTTGGATAAGCATTATCTGCGTAAACACGGTAAGAACGCCTACTACGGGCAGTGATTCACCAGGGAGCCAGCCGTCACGCGCTGGTTGCCCGTCATACGTGCTTTACCTCACGCAATGGAGGGATAGGTATCATTCTCTCCATTGCGAAATAAACAAAATGGCAGATCTTAAAAAAAGAAACATCGTTTCATTTGCTTGCCAATGATCACTTTTCTCTCATCATTAAACGACTACCTTCAGCACTGAGAAGTATGGGGTCAGTGCTCTCCCGGCTGTTTTTTTAGCGTCGATTCGTCTTCATTGCCGATTTTTCTTCATCGGCAAGGGGGCGATGTCGTACAGGGATGTGACGTGGCCCTTCTTCGGGTGGGCTGAACAGGCGGCATCACGTCATGAATGCACAATCATAGGCGGTAGGTGCGGGTCATGCTGGCGGCGTCTGTATTGCTCATGGTTTCTGTCCCTTTTTCAGGCAATGAATCCTATGCATATCAAACGTTCTATTGAAAAGATTCCGGGTGGCATGATGCTGGTGCCGCTATTTCTTGGCGCGTTGTGTCATACCTTTGCGCCGGGTGCTGGCAAGTATTTCGGGTCGTTTACCAACGGTTTGATCAGCGGCACGGTGCCGATTCTGGCGGTGTGGTTTTTCTGCATGGGGGCATCGATTCGGCTGAGTGCCACCGCAACGGTATTGCGTAAATCTGGCACGTTGGTGGTGACGAAAATTGCGGTAGCCTGGGTGGTGGCAGCCCTCGCGTCACGTCTGCTGCCGGAGCATGGGGTGGAAGCTGGCTTTTTTGCCGGGTTGTCCACACTGGCGCTGGTGGCGGCGATGGACATGACCAATGGCGGGTTGTATGCGTCCATCATGCAGCAATATGGCACCAAAGAAGAATCCGGCGCGTTCGTGCTGATGTCGCTGGAGTCAGGCCCATTGATGACGATGGTGATCCTCGGTACCGCTGGTATCGCCTCGTTTGAACCGCATGTCTTTGTCGGTGCGGTGTTGCCGTTTCTGGTGGGGTTTGTACTGGGGAATCTGGATCCGGAATTACGTGAGTTTTTCAGCCGTTCGGTGCAGACGCTCATTCCTTTTTTTGCTTTCGCGCTGGGCAATACCATTGATTTGAACGTTATCGGTCAGACCGGGTTCCTGGGCGTTATGTTAGGTGTCGCGGTGATCATCATTACCGGTATCCCGTTGATGGTGGCGGACAAGTTGCTGGGCGGCGGTGACGGTACCGCGGGGATTGCCGCGTCCAGTTCGGCAGGGGCAGCAGTGGCGACACCGGTGCTGATTGCGGAAATGGTTCCGGCGTTTAAACCGGTGGCACCGGCGGCTACGACACTGGTGGCGACATCGGTGATTGTGACGTCGGTTCTGGTACCGATCATCACCGCGATGTGGTCAAAACATGTCAAAGGTGGCGATGGCACCGTCGCACAAGAAGAGGGAACGCCGGAGCAAGAACAATCGCAACAGGCTGCACATCACTAAGCCGTACACCACTAAGCAGCACACCACTAAAATAGCGCTCACGCCCTCTGGCAAGGGGGCGTGAGCGGTGTGACATGACACCCGAAAGGGATCAATTCCCCGAAAGGGATTAACTCCCCGAAAGGGATCAATTGTTATGCGCCTCCTGTCGCCAGGCGGCGCTGGTTTCGTGTGTGGTGGGACTGTGACTGTGTAATGCACGGCGGATAGCGAAGAACGCAGCGACCAGCATGGTGACCGCCACCAGCATAAAGAAGCCGCACAGGATGGCGTTGATCTGGTTGCTAAACACGATGGTTGCCATATCCTGCATGTTCTTGGCCGGTGCTATCAGGGTGCCGGATTCAATACCTGTCGAGAAGCGTTTAGCCTGCGCCAGAAAACCGATACTGGGTTTTTCGTGGAAAATCTTCTGCCAGCCTGCGGTCATCGAGGTGATAAACAGCCAGGCGGTAGGCAGTATCGTCACCCAGGCGTAACGCTGTTTTTTCATCTTGAACAGCACGACCGTGCCGAGGATCAGCGCCATTGAGGCCAGCATCTGGTTACCAATACCAAACAGCGGCCACAAGGTGTTGATACCGCCCAACGGGTCGATCACCCCCTGATAGACGAAGAAGCCCCAGCCCGCCACCGCCACGGTGGTACCCGCCATGTTGCCCAGCCAGGAGTGACTTTTCCCCATCCCCGGCACCACCAACCCCGCCAGATCCTGCACCATGAAGCGGCAGGCACGGGTACCGGCGTCAACGGCGGTAAGAATAAACAATGCTTCGAACAGAATGGCGAAGTGATACCAGAAGGCCATCATGGCCCGGCTATTGAAAATGTCGGTAATGATGTGCGCCATGCCAACGGCAAAGGTCGGCGCACCACCAGCACGCGAGAGAATCGAGGCTTCACCGACGTCCTTGGCGATGCTGCTAAGATCAGTTGGTGTGATGACAAAGCCCCAGCCACTGATCACCTGCGCGGCAGTTTCTACCGTGGTGCCGATCAGCGCAGCGGGCGCATTCATGGCGAAATAGACACCGGGGTCGATCACCGAGGCGCAAATCAGCGCCATGATGGCGACGAAAGACTCCATCAGCATCGCGCCATAACCGATGAAACGGATGTGACTTTCGCGCTCAACCAGCTTGGGCGTGGTACCGCTGGATACCAGGGCGTGGAAGCCGGAGATAGCACCGCAGGCGATGGTAATAAACAGGAACGGGAACAGGCTGCCTGAGAACACCGGCCCACTGCCGTCAATAAAGCGTGAAACCGCAGGCATTTTCAGTTCAGGCATGGCAAACAGGATGCCGATCGCCAGCCCGACGATCACGCCGATTTTCAGGAAGGTGGACAGGTAATCGCGCGGTGCCAGCAACAGCCAGACCGGCAGTACCGAGGCAATGAATCCGTAAATCACCAGCACCCAGGTCAGGGTGGTGCCTTTCAGGGTAAAAAACGGTCCCCAGTAAGGATGGGCGGCAATGTCACCACCGTAGACAATCGCCATCATCATCAGCACAAAGCCTATCAGCGACACCTCGGCAATCTTGCCCGGTCGCAGAAAGCGCATGTAGACCCCCATAAACAGCGCAATCGGGATGGTGGCCGCAATGGTGAATACCCCCCACGGGCTGTTGGTCAACGCTTTTACCACCACCAGCGCCAGCGCTGACAGGATGATGATCATCACGCCCAGTGCGCCCAGCATGGTGACGACCCCGGCGAACGACCCTAATTCCTGACGCGCCATCTCGCCTAATGAGCGACCATCACGACGCGTGGAGATGAACAGCACCAGAAAGTCCTGCACGGCACCTGCCAGCATCACGCCGATCAAGATCCACAGGGTACCCGGCAGAAAACCCATTTGCGCCGCCAGAATCGGCCCCACTAATGGGCCAGCACCGGCGATGGCGGCAAAATGGTGGCCGAATAACACCCACTTGTTGGTGGGAACGTAATCCAGACCATCGTTGTGACGTTCCGCCGGGGTTAAACGGCGGTCATCCAGTTCAAACACCCGACGCGCAATAAACAAGCTATAAAAACGGTAGGCAATGCTGTAGCACGCGACGGCGGCGATGACCAGCCAGACGGCGCTCACATGCTCTCCCTGACTCAGCGCCAGCATGGCAAACGCCACGGCGCCGGCTATAGCAACAGCTATCCAGATAGACACGCTCTTGATCGTTTTCATCTCACTGACTCCTGACTGGTTATGATTCCCGGTCGTCGATAATCCTGGCACCCTGTCAAAGTACCTCTTGGCGTAACGAATACGGCAAGACACCCGCAATACTCGAATCGTATCCACAGCGGGATAGCAGGAAATATTGTGATATCAATAAATAACCATAGTGCAGCGATTAATCAGCGTGGTCATAACAAGATAAAAATGTGAGCAAAGATATATTTTTGTTACGAATAAAGCAGTTGTCTGTATTTTCAAACAGAGAGAAACGGGGCGATGAGGGGAATGGTCCGGTGCGGTAAGCCCGGCGAGAGCCGGGCAAGGCACGGTAAAAATACAGTAAATGTGCGGTAAAGGCAGGTCAGGGCAGCTTGTTACCAGCCGCACGGTAAATTTCATACCATTCTTCGCGGCTGATGTGCAGTTCAGAGGCGGTGGCGATGTCTTGCAGACGTTGTGGGTCCATGCTGCCGACAATCACCTGCATGCTGGCCGGGTGACGCAGGATCCAGGCCGCCGCAAGCGCGGTGGTGGATACGCCGTGCTCGCTGGCGATATGCGTCAGCGTGGCATTAAGCTGCGGGAATTTATCGTTATCCACGAATACACCGTCAAAGAAGCCGTACTGGAAGGGCGACCAGGCCTGAATGGTCATCTTCTGCAAACGACTGTATTCCAACACCATGCCATCGTGGTGCAGTGACGACGGCGCATGGGCCATATTGACGTTTAAACCCGCGTCAATCATTGGCGTGTGCATAATGCTCAACTGCAACTGGTTAGTCAGCAGTGGCTGGCGTACCGCACTTTTCAGTAATTCGACCTGCAACGGGTGCTGATTACTGACGCCAAAATAGCGCACCTTACCGCTGGTTTCTAACGCCTCAAAGGCGGCGGCGACTTCATCCGGCTCGCACAGTGTATCCGGGCGGTGTAGCAGCAGGGTATCGAGGTAATCCGTGTTCAGGCGTTTCAGGCTACCTTCGACCGACGCAATAATGTGCGCTTTGGAGAAATCGAAAAAGCCGGGGCGGATACCGCATTTGCTTTGCAGCAGTACCTGATCTCGGGTGATGCCCGCCTGACGCGCCGCGGCGGCAAACATCTCCTCGGAACGGCCACCGCCGTAGATATCGGCGTGGTCAAAGAAATCGATACCGGCATCAAGCGCCGTTTGCAACACCGTGGCAGCTTCCTGCTGTGTCTTGCCCGCCAGCCGCATACAACCCAGCGCAATATTCGGTACTGACAGGCTGCTTGTTCCCAGTGTGATTCTTTTCATGTTCACCTCTCCGTTATGTTGCTCTCTGTTACAGGGGCGGGCGGCATGCTCCCGGCGATAAAAAAACGCCACCCGGTGGGGTGGCGTTATACGGACGCGGATTAGGCGGCGGGTTTGGCGATAATGCTGCGCGTTTCAAGCCGCACTTCGGTTAATACCACCGTCAGGGAATCGCTCTGGCGATAGACGGGTTCGCCTTTCACCATCACGATGCCGGTTTCCTGGCTGCAGACCAGCTCGTCGCGTACCGCGTGGATAAACGAGGCAGGAATGAAGGCGGAAGCGCCGTTTTCCAGCAGACGTACACGCAAGCCGCCACGATTGACATCCATAATCTCGGCGGTAAAGCGCGTGTCGGTACCGGCTTTGTCTTTCAGGAAACGGGCGTACAACCAGTCACTGACGTCACGCTCGGCCATACGGTTAAGACGACGACGTTCAGCTAACTGCTGCGTGACCTCATCCTGCGGTTTGTCTGCCGCGGTATGGGTGATGACGGCCTTGAGCAGACGATGGTTAACCATATCGCCGTATTTACGAATCGGTGACGTCCAGGTGGCGTAAGCCTCCAGACCCAGGCCAAAGTGTGGACCGGGAGCGGTGCTGATTTCTGCAAATGTCTGGAAACGACGGATACGGCTATCGAGGAACTGGGTCGGTTGGGCGTCCAGTTCACGACGCAGGATACAGAAGCCTTCCAGCGTCAGCAGTTGCTGAGCCTCAGCATGAATCCCGTTGCTCTCCAGCACGGCAACCGCCTGATCAATACTGACTGGATCGAAGCCGGTGTGGACGTTGTAAATGCCGAAACCGACGGTATCGCGCAGTACCTGTGCCGCGCAGACGTTGGCGGCGATCATCGCTTCTTCCACGATGCGGTTAGCGATACGACGTGGTTCGGTAACGATATCCAGCACTTCACCTTTCTCGCCTAACAGGAAGCGATAATCCGGGCGATCGCGGAACACCAGCGCATGGGTGGAACGCCAGGCACTGCGCGCCTGACACACGCGATGCAACAGACGAATTTGGCTGGCGATGTTATCGCTCTGCGGCTGCCAGTCGCCACGCTGCTCCAGCCAGTCTGACACCTCGTCGTACACCAGTTTGGCGCGCGATTCAATCCAGGCGGCAAAGAAGCGAATCTGGCTCAGTGCGCCATCAGCGGCGACGGTCATGCTGCAGGCCAGCACCGGACGGCGTTCGTTCGGGCGCAGCGAGCAGATGTCGTCTGACAAGTGGCGCGGCAGCATCGGAATGTTGAAGCCGGGCAGATAGTTGGTAAACGCACGTTGACGGGCAATGCTGTCCAGTTCGCTATCGGCACGCACGTAAGCGGTCGGGTCGGCGATAGCCACCGTCATCTCCAGCGTACCGTCGCCGTTGTCCTGCACGTACAAGGCGTCATCCATGTCTTCGGTGCTGGCGCTGTCGATAGTGACAAAGTCCAGCCCGGTCAGGTCTTCACGCTCAAGCGCACCGTCGTCGAGTTCGGCCGCGTCGGCGTTCGGCGCTTCGCGCTCCAGATTATGGCGCGACAGCGTCACCCACCAGGGGGCCAGCGGGTCATCGCCGGTAGTAATGTACTGGGTCAGGTCAGCAAAGAAACCACGATCGCCTTTTAACGGATGACGGCGCATTTCCGCGACCGCCCAATCGCCTTCTTTAAAGTCCTGCTCGACGCCACGCGCCGGGCGGCAGGGAATGGCGTCTTTCAGCAACGGATGGTCCGGCACGATAGACAAGCGGTCATCTTTTTTCTGTACCCGGCCGACAAAGCGGGTCAGAAACGGTTCCACCAGCGATTCCGGCTCCGCGATTTCGCGCTCTTTTTCGGTATGCAGCGTGACGATGATGCGGTCGCCGTGCATCACTTTCTTCATGTGCGGCGGCGGGATGAAATAGCTCTTCTGCGCGTCGGCTTCAAGAAAACCAAATCCTTTGTCGGTGGCTTTGACTATACCTTCCGCTCGTGGCGTCTGAGAGTGGAGTTGCTGTTTAAGCTGCGCAAGCAGCGGGTTATCTTGAAACATAGCGTCCAGAATTGCGGTTAATAGTGGCTTTAGCGGCAGACAGTTTTACGCGAATCGGCCGCTGGCGGCAAGCGTTGCTGCAATGAATAGCTTGTACAATGCCGACGTGTTTGAACTGCGTCGCGGGATAGGTGGGGGAGTTATTCGCTGTTGTTGGAAGGACGATATCTTCCGATAACAAATACCGACGCCAGCCCGATTAAATCAAGCGTGATTAACGTACCGGCAAACACCATTTCGCCTTTCCAGGCAAAAAAAGTCGCGATCGCCAGAATAGTCATGGTAATGGCGAATGCTATCCACTCAATCTGTTGTCGCAGTTGACGGGCATCAGTATGACACCCGTTGTGGATAGCATGATGGATTAAGCCGGGCGTGAAAAGAACCCACCCGGCCAGGGGGATCAGGCGATGCGTTGCAGCGTGGTGTCGGCACTGGGGGTAATGCGTACCGGCACGGATTTGGACGTCGGGGTGAAGGTGCCATCGCCGTAGCTGGATAATGGCACCAGCGGATTGGTTTCCGGATAGTACGCCGCCAGATTACCGCGAGGAATGTTATAGCTGACCAACCGAAACCCGCTGACTTTACGCTCGATGTGGTCATGCCACAGGGTTTCGATATCCACCCGCTCGCCGTCTTGTAGACCCAGCGCGGCGATGTCCTCCGGGTGCATAAACAGCACGTCACGTTGGCCGTACACGCCGCGATAACGGTCATCCAACCCGTAAATCGTGGTGTTGTACTGGTCGTGGGAACGCAGTGTTTGCAGGGTAAACGGTGCCGGGGTATCACCGTATACCGGCACCACGCTGTCGGGTAAGGCGGCGGCGCTGAAACCGGCTTTACCGGTGGCGGTGTTGAAACGGTAGTCGGCGGCAGCGTTACCCAGCCAGAATCCCCCCGGTTCGGCGCAGCGCTGATTGAAGTCAGCAAAACCCGGCAGGGTGGCGGCGATGTGATCGCGGATCAGGTTATAGTCGGCCGCCAGCGCCAGCCAGTCGAGGTGCGCGTTGCCGAGGACGGCGTGGGCAATGCCCGCCACGATGGCCGTTTCCGAGCGTTGTTGGTCCGATAACGGCGGGCTTATCCCCTCAGAGGCATGCACCATGCTAAACGAGTCCTCGACGGTGACGAATTGTGGGCCACTGGCCTGCACATCCCGTTCGGTGCGCCCCAGCGTCGGCAGAATCAACGTATCACGCTGTGCGGTAATCAGGTGGCTGCGGTTGAGTTTGGTGCTGATATACACCGCCAGTTCGCAGCGGCTAAGCGCCTGTGCGGTGCGCTCGGTATCCGGTGCGGCGGCGGCCAGATTGCCACCCAGCGCGATTAAGACTCGCACCTCATCACGCAGCATCGCCTCCAGCGCTTGTACGGTATTGTGGCCGTGGCCGCGCGGCGGGGTAAAACCGAAGTGACGTGCCAGACTGTCGAGCATCGCGTCAGAGGGTTTTTCATCAATCCCCATGGTGCGGTTACCCTGCACATTGCTATGGCCTCGCACCGGGCACAAACCTGCCCCCGGCTTGCCGAGCTGACCAAACAACAGTTGCAGGTTGACGATTTCCCGTACCGTCGCGACCGAGTGACGGTGTTGAGTCACCCCCATCGCCCAGGTGCAGATCACCCGCTCAGAGCGCCGGTAAATATCGGCGACATAGCGGATTTGCGCCTCACTCAGCCCGGACTGCTGGACTATTTTGTCCCACGAGGTGGCATCCACCTGTTGCAGATAGGCGTTGACGCCGTCGGTATGCTTATCAATGAAGCCCTGATCGAACAGCCCGGCATCTCCCGCGTTCAGCCGTTGACGATGGACTTCCAGCAATGCTTTCACCATGCCGCGGACTGCCGCCATGTCACCGCCCAGATGCGGTTGCAGGTAGGTTTCACTGATGGTGCCGGACAGTGGCGTCAGTAATTCCAGCGGGTTTTGCGGGTTGGCGAAGCGTTCCAGACCCCGTTCGCGCAAGGTATTAAACGCCACGATATGCGCACCGCGATCGGCGGCATGTCGCAAGCTGTGCAGCATACGGGGGTGATTGGTACCGGGATTCTGACCGAAGACGAAAATGGCGTCGGCGTGTTCGAAATCCGCTAATCGAACCGTGCCTTTACCCACGCCAATGCTCTGTTTCAGCCCGGTACCGCTGGCTTCATGGCACATGTTGGAGCAGTCGGGGAAATTATTGGTGCCCGCCATACGGCCGAACAGTTGGTACAGGTACGAGGCTTCGTTACTGGCCCGACCGGAGGTATAAAGCTCCATCTGGTCGGGGTGTTCCAGCGTGCGGATATGGCTGGCGATAAGCGCGAAGGCATCGTCCCAGCTTATCGGCACGTAATGGTCGCGCTCCGGGTCGTAACGCAGCGGGTGAGTCAGCCTGCCTTGATATTCGAGAAAATAATCGCTCTGGCGGCGCAGTGTACTGACGCTGTGCTCAGCGAAGAAGTCCGGCCCGGCAGCTTTGCGGGTGGCTTCCCAACTGACCGCCTTGGCACCGTTTTCACAAAAGCTGAAGGTACTGCTGTTGTCATCTCCCCAGGCACAGCCGGGGCAGTCGAATCCTTTGCTTTTGTTGACTCGCATCAAATTACGGATATTTTTCAGCGCTTGCTTGCTGTCCAGTACAAAGCGGGTGGTGGCTTCCAGTGAGCCCCAACCGCCAGCAGCGGCGCGGTATGGCTTAATGGCAGATTTAAATTTCATGATTCGCTACGCAGGTGATGATGTTTTTAGTATGTAAAAAAATCTTTAAAACTTTGCTTGCTAATCAAGAGTGTAGGCGGCGTGCCACAGGGCGTCTAATCAAAGGAGGTAATAGCGGGATAGAGGGGGTTTATCGTGGTGGTCATCTCTGCTGCGCCAGAGGGGGGTGGTATACTGCCCCAGCCTGACATGCTGGAGAATCTGATGGACATTAAGCAACTTATCTACTTGTGCAATCTGGAAAAAGAGCGCCATTTCGGCCGTGCGGCCGAGGCCAGTTTTGTCAGCCAGCCGACGTTATCGATGCGACTGAAGAACCTGGAGCGGGAGCTGGGGCTGTCGCTTATCAATCGGGGTAACAATTTCGAGGGGTTTACCGCCGAAGGCGAGCGGGTATTGGCCTGGGCGCGGGAAATGGTGTCGGTGTATCAGGGGTTGAAGCTGGAGGTGGCATCACTGGCACGCGGTACCAGCGGGTTGTTGCGCATCGGTGCGGTGCCACAATGCAGCCTGGCAGTACCGGCCTTGCTGGCCGAGGTCAGCCGTACCTACCCGGAGATGGATTATCAGGTCGCACTGTTTAGCGCTGATCAGTTACTGGAAGCACTCACCGCCCATACGATGGATGTCGGGATCGGTTTTTTCGAGCTGACGACGCTGCGTGAGTTACATTTTCAGGCCTCATCGCTGGCGGAGCAGGGGGCCTCGCTGCTGTATCATCCACGCTACTTTCCCACGCTACAGGGAGACGGCCCACTGACATTAGCGGAACTGGCGACCGTGCCGTTGTGTCTGGCGGAACCCAGCCGTTACTTTCGTCGCTATCTGGACGGTCAGTTCCGGGAAGCCGGGGTGACGCCACGAGTGCGGGTGGAAAGCACCTCGATACTGCAATTGATGCAAAGTGTGTTCGTTGGGCTGGGGTGCGGCATTGTACCCAATGGCAGTTTGCTGCCGGAGATGACCCCGGAACTGGCCTGGCGGCCGTTGGCACTGACACCGATGTCGCGACACGGTGCGGTGGTGATTGCCGAAGCCGGGCGGGCCACCATGCTGGCACAACATTTCTTTGACGCCGCGCAGCACTGGCTGGGCGAGCATTCACCGCCGCAATAAGATGCGAGAACGGGCGGCAAGGCAATAGCCATAATCGAGATAATAAAACTACAAGCGGGGCAATAACAGAGAGGATGGCGAACGAGATAGAATGGGAGGGAACCCTGTGCCAGACCGGAATCCGGCACAGGTGGCGTGATTATTCGCCCAGTTCCAGCTCGTTCATCGCGGCGATGTTGAAGCCGCCGTCAACGTGCAGGATTTCACCGGAGATACCGGCTGCCAGGTCAGAACACATGAACGCGGCAGCGTTGCCCACGTCTTCAATGGTGACCACGCGGCGGATCGGCGTGACGGCTTCGCAGTGAGACAGCATCTTCTTGAAGTTCTTGATGCCGGAAGCAGCCAGCGTACGGATCGGGCCTGCAGAAATGGCGTTGACGCGAACACCTTGCGCGCCCATGGCGTTAGCCATATAGCGTACGTTAGCTTCCAGAGAGGCTTTAGCCAGACCCATGACGTTATAGTTCGGGATGGCGCGCTCAGCACCCAGGTAGGACAGGGTGATCAGGCCAGAGTTCGGGTTCAGCATGCTGCGGCAGGCTTTCGCCATTGCTACAAAGCTGTAGGCGCTGATGTCGTGAGCGATGGAGAAGCCTTCGCGGGTAACGGCGTTGACATAGTCGCCATCCAACTGGTCGCCCGGCGCGTAAGCGATGGAGTGCACGAAGCCATCAAAGTTCGGCCACACTTTCGCCAGTTCAGTGAACAGTGCCTCAATGCTGGCATCTTCTGCCACATCACAGGGTAACACGATGCTCGAACCAAACTCTTTGGCAAACTCATCCACACGCGGCTTCAGCTTGTCATTCTGGTAGGTGAACGCCAGTTCTGCACCTTCACGATGCATTGCCTGTGCGATACCGTATGCGATGGAGCGGTTGCTGGCAACGCCCGTTACCAGAATGCGCTTACCGTTAAGAAAACCCATGGCAGTATCCTTGTGATCATTGTTACTGCGATCATCGTTAATAAAAATAATTATTTACCATGATCGATGTGAATAAACTGGGCGATTCTAGCATGTATGGTGCCCCAAGGGGTACTCCAACCACTGGAGGCTGGAGAGGCTTTCACCCCATCGATACGGCTTACCCGGCGACGTCGTCTATTTCAGCACAGATTTTTACGGGCGGTGACTGTCCTGTCGCCAGGCGTCGGCGCTCAGTGCCTCACCAAAGTGACTGGCGATCAAGCGCTTGGTCAGGTCGTGTAACGGCGATGCCAGCACATCGGCGGTGCTGCCACGCTCGACCACTTCGCCCGCCTGCATCACCAGAATCTGGTCGCTGATGTGCTTCATCATGCCCAGATGCTGGGTGACGTAGATATAGGAGATGCCGTGTTTTTCCTGTAGCTCCAGCATCAGGTTGATTATCTGGGAGCGTACCGACATATCCAGTGACGCCAGCACTTCGTCGGCCACGATCACCTTGGGTTGCAGAATCAACGCCCGCGCCAGCCCGATACGCTGTTTCTGACCCGGTGCCAGTGCGTGCGGGTAGTAGGTGGCGTGGTCGGCACGCAGGCCAACCTGACGCAACGCCAGATTAATGGCTTTTTCGCGCTCTTGCGGCGTCAGGTTGGTATTGAGCCGCAGCGGCAACTCCAGTAGCTGACCAATCCGCTGGCGTGGGTTGAGTGAGTTAGCTGAATCCTGAAAGATCATGCGAATACGCTGGCTGCGGTAGAGATAGTCACCGTACTGCAGCGGATGATCGTCAATGACCAGCTCGCCGGAGGTGGGTGGGATCACGCCGCTCAGCATCTTGGCCAGCGTGGACTTGCCCGACCCGTTCTCGCCGATGATCGCCAGCGTTTGCCGCTCACGCAGCGTAAAACTCACCGATTTCACCGCCTCAACGTGCTGACGTCGGAACCAGCCGGTACGGTAGCGGAAGGTTTTGGTGAGATTACGGGCTTCCAGCAGGGTTTCCACCATCAGGATTCCTCCATATTGAGCGGGAAGTGGCAGGCGTACCAATGGGTTTTCACCGGAACGAGCGGTGGTGCGGTCATACAGCGTTTTTGCGAATAGGGACAACGCGGCCCCAGCCGACAGCCGACGGGCAGGTGCGCCAGCGCCGGAATCGCCCCCGGCAGCGCATTCAGGCGGCTCTTGTGTGGCAATGAACAGCCGAAGTCCGGCATGGCGCGGATCAATGCCTGGGTGTAAGGGTGGTGCGGTGCGCTGATCAATTCATCGCTGACCGCGCTTTCCACTGTCTGGCCGCAGTACAACACGTTGATACGATCCGCCCATTTGCTCATGGTCTGCAAATCGTGACTGATTAACAAAATGGTGGTGTTGTTGTTCTGGTTAAGCCGGGAAAGCAGGCGGAAAATCTGCGCCTGTGTCGTGGCTTCCATCGCGTTGGTTGGCTCATCGGCAATCAGCAATCTGGGCTGGTTGGCCAGTGCTATGGCGATCATCACCTTCTGGCACTCCCCCTCGGTCAGTTCATAGGGGTAGCTGCGCATAATGTCTTTATGGTCTTTGATGCCGACGCGGTGCAGCAATTCGATGGCCCGGCGTTTGCGCCAGTTGACGCGCTGCCACCAGCGGCCTTTGTACGTCCAGCCAGGAATGGATTGAATCAACTGGCGACCGACACGCGCGGAGGGATCCAGACAGGATTGTGGTTCCTGAAAGATCATCGACATGTTGTGCCGCACCAGTTTACGGCGCTGACGGGGCGTGAGCTGGAGCAAATCCACGTCATCGAAACGGAAACGATCGGCGGTAATACGCCAGTTTTCCTTGTTGATGCCGCAGATGGCTTTGGCGATAAGGCTCTTGCCAGAGCCGGATTCCCCCACCAGCCCGCGAATTTCACCCTCGTTAAGGCTGATGCTGACGCGATCCACCGCTTTCACCGGGCCATCCGGGGTGAGGAATTCAATGGTCAGATTACGAATTTCCAGTAATGCCATGATGCAGTTCCGTCACTATTCGGTTTGAGCGAGCAGGGCGCGGCGAATGCCGTCCCCCAACAGATTAACGATCAGTACGCTGACAGTAATGGCTGCTCCGGGCAGCATCACCGTCCACGGTGCGGCGTACACCAGCTCCAGCGAATTACCCAGCAACACACCCCATTCGGTGGTGGGGAGTTGCGCACCGAGATTGAGAAAGCCGAGTGCGGCGATATCCAGAATGGCGATGGAGAGCGCACGGGTGATTTCACTGACCAGTATCGGCAGGATGTTGGGCACCACGGCATACCAGAGCAGGTAGAGTGTGGAGGCACCATCCAGCCGGGCAGCGGTCACGTACTCTTTTTCCAGTTCGTCATGCACAGCGGAATAAATCGTGCGCACCATACGCGGCAACAGCGCCATCCACACCGCCAGCATGGCGTGGCTCAGTTGCGGGCCGATAAACGCGATCACCACCATTGCCAGCAGCAACGATGGAATCGACAGCAGCGGGTCGAGAATATGGTTGAGTACCGCAGAACGCAGGCCGTGGGTCACCCCGGCCAGCATGCCGAGCACAATACCGACCAGCGTGGCGGCCAGCGTAACCAGCAGCGCCGAGCCAAAGGTCGGCGCGGTGCCGCTCAGCAAGCGGCTCAGCAGGTCGCGGCCCAGGTCATCGGTGCCGAGAAAAAACGACACTTCGCCATAACGTGACCAGGACGGCGGCAGCAACTGGTAGCCGAGAAATTGTTGATCCAACGCGTAGGGTGCCAGTGTGTTGCCAAACAGGCATAACCCCAGCAGCAACAGGAATCCGTAAAAACCCACCATCGCCATCCGGTCCTGCCGGAAGTCTGTCCAGGTGTCGACCCAGCGGCTGGGGAGTGCTTTTTCGCCGTAGATGTTATCGGAGTGCATACCATTCCTTATGTTTCAGCGGGTTTGTCATGGCGCCCCAGATATCGGACAGTACGTTGATGGTGATCACCAGCGCGCCGACCACCATCACCCCGGCGGAAATCGCCGCAAAATCCTGCTGGCGGATGGCGTTGACCAGCCAGCGGCCAAGGCCCGGCCAGTTAAACACTACCTCGGTAATCATCTCCAGTGTCAGCATGGTGGAGAATTGCAGCCCCAGTTGCGGAATGATCGGCGGCAGGGCGTTATGCAACAGGTGACGGCGGATGACCGTCGCGCGGGGTAACCCACGGATAATCGCCGCTTTAATGTAATTCTGGGTGCCGATGTCGGTGGTGCTGATACGCATCAGGCGAATCACTTCGGTAGTCGGGCCGACGGATAACACCAGTACCGGCAAAATCATGTGCTGTATGGCGCTGGCGATCATCTCGTCCCGGTAGGGGGAATGGGAAAGCCAGGCATCGATCAGCGCAAAACCGGTCACCGGCGGCACCGGGTAAAGCAGGTCAAAACGACCGGAAACCGGCAACCAGCCCAGATGCAGCGAAAAGAATAAGGTCATTAACAGCGCCAGCCAGAATACCGGCAAGGAAAAGCCCAGCAGTGCCAGCGCGCTGATCACCCGATCGGCAGCTTTGTGTTGCAACACGCCAGTGGTGATACCGAGTGGGATACCCACCAGCAGCGACAGCGAAAACGCCAGCAGGCATAGTTCGACGGTGGCGGGCAAAATATCGCGCAACTGCTCGCTAATCGGCTGTCCGTTAATACTGGAAACGCCAAAATCCCCCTGCAACAGGCTGACGAAATAAAAGCGATAGGCGTCGAACAGCGCCGCCCCGCTCAGTGGGGCGTGTGGGGTGTAATACAGCAGACTAAAGCCGATCAGCGACAGCAGAAACAGCGTGACCAGCAGCAACAACAAGCGACGAAGGGTAAAGATAATCACGGCTGTTCCCCCTGGATCGGCGCATTGGAAGATGGATCAACGGCGTGCTCATCCGGTTTGTCTTTATGACCATCGCTGCCGTCCTCACGGTAAACACCGGCGAAGGAGGCGTTACCAAACGGACTGAGCACCAGTCCTTTGATGTCGTAGCGATAGGCCTGCATCCGCAGTGATGAGGCCAGCGGCAGCACCGGCAACTGCTCGGTCAGAATGTGATGGGCGACCCGGTAGTACTCCATACGTCGGGAGAGTTGCTGGGAAGAGAGCGCATCCTGCAAGACCTGATCGAAATCGGGATCACACCAGTGAGCATAGTTGGTTTGGGAGCGGATAGCGGCACAGCTCAATAACGGGCGGAACACACTGTCTGGGTCGTTACTGTCGGTAGCCCAACCGGCCAGCGTCAGGTCGTGGTTCATCTCCATCAGACGCGCTTCCTGAAAACGGCCCTCTACCGGCATGATGGTCACCCGAATGCCGATTTGCGCCAGGTCAGCCTGAATCAGTTCGGCGGTTTTCACCGGGCTGGGGTTATAGGACTGCGACGCGCTCGGCACCCACAATTGCAATTGCAGGCCGTGAATGCCCAGCACTTTAAGTAACTGGCGCGCTTTATCCGGGTTGTACTCGGAAATCTGCGCTTCGTTGTCGTAAGCCCAGGAGGCGCGCGGCAGAATCGAGGCGGCGGTTTCGGCGGTGCCATAGTAAATCGACTGCATCAGACGATCGTTATTGATAGCCAGCGCGATGGCGTGACGCACGCGAGCATCATCCAGCGGTGGTTTGCGCACGTTAAACGCCAGATAGGCGACGTTCATCCCCGGTCGCAGCGATAGCCGCAAACGAGGGTCATTACGCAGAATGCTTAACTGACTGGCGGCCGGGTAAGCCAGCACGTCGCACTCGCCCGTCAACAGTTTTGACAGGCGACCGGTCCCACCGGCACCCAGGTCGATAACCACCTGCTCCATACGGGGCTCGCCGCGCCAGTAATTATCGTTGCGTTTGAGCCGCACGTACTGCCCGTAGCGATACTGTTCCAGCCGGTAAGGGCCAGTCCCCACCGGTTGGCGGTCAAGCAGTTCCCGGCGGTCCTGGCGGGTCAGTTGCTGGGCGTATTCCGCCGACAGGATAGGCGCATAATGGGTAGCGAGGTGCCACAGGAACGAGGCGTCAGGGCTTTGCAGACGGAACTCGATGGTGTAATCGCCCAGCTTGCGGATGCTTTGTATGTTATCCGCCAGTTGCAGACTGTCGAAGTAAGGATATTCGCCGCCGTTGACATCATGGAACGGGTGCTTTTTATCCAGCATGCGCTGGAAACTGAACAACACATCGTCAGCGTTCATCATCCGGCTGGGGGTAAACCAGGCGGTCTTCTGGAACGGCACATCACGACGCAGGGTGAAACGGTAGGTCGCGCCGTTGTCGGTAACTTCCCAGTGCTGCGCCAGTTCCGGCATCAAGCGATAGGTATAAGGGTCAACGCCCAGCAAACGGTCATAGAGTTGTGCGGCCAGCGTATCCACCATCAGCCCGCTACGCGCCATCTGGGGATTGAAGGTGTTGAGAACGTCGTTGACGCAATAGACAAAACCGCTCTGGCGGATAGGGGGCACCGGCGCGTCGGGGACGGTCGGCGTCTGTGCCAGAGCGGACTGTGTCAGCCAGGCCAGCGCCAGTATGAGAATGTGTTTTCCAGACATACGGTTTTTTTCAGACAATCGGCAATACAGAGAGTGTACCGCACTCTGTGATTCCACCCAATTTCTTACGCTTATCTGCCGGTTTTTTCTACAAACTGCTGGGGTTGTCGGCAGCGGCTGGCAGGTATTTGTACACCACGGAAAACATAAACCCGGTACTTAAAATTGTTATGTTATAACATATCTTTTTTGTGGTAGTATGCGCAGCCAGGCGGTGACTCGCGCTAAGTCGGTCGCCGGGCAATCATTTTTGAGCAGGAGCACTCGCATGCAACCTTTACCCGTTACCGTACTCTCCGGCTTTTTGGGGGCCGGGAAAACCACGGTGCTGAACCATATTCTGAATAATCGTCAGGGACGTCGGGTCGCGGTGATCGTCAATGACATGAGTGAAGTGAATATCGACGCTGATTTGGTTAACCAGGAGGTGACGCTGGATCACCGCCAGGAAAAGCTGGTGTCGATGAGTAACGGTTGTATCTGCTGCACCCTGCGGGAAGATTTGCTGGTGGCGGTGCGCGAACTGGCTCGCACCGGGCGTTACGATTATCTGTTGATCGAGTCCAGTGGCATTTCCGAGCCGTTGCCGGTGGCAGAGACGTTTACGTTTGAAGACGAACAAGGGCAATGTCTGTCTGAGTTCGCCCGCCTGGATACGATGGTCACCGTGGTGGATGGTGCCAGCTTTCTGGCGCAGTACCAGGCGGCGGAAAGCCTGCAATCGGTGGGGCAGAGCCTGGGAGACGACGATGTTCGCAGTGTCACCGATCTACTGATTGAACAAATTGAGTTTTGCGATGTGCTGCTGGTCAGTAAAACCGATGAAATGGCCGACAGCCAGCGTGATGAGGTGATCGCTATTCTCCACACGCTCAATCCTTCCGCACGTATTCTGCCGATTGCACACGGGCAGGTGCCGATGGACGAAGTGTTAAATACCGGGCGTTTTAATATGCAAACGGCGGCCATGACGCCGGGCTGGCTACAGGAGCTACGCGGTAGCCATACACCGGAAACCGAAGAGTATGGCATCGGTAACTTTGTCTATCAGGCACGCAGGCCGTTTCACCCCCAGCGCTTCTATGACTTTCTGAGCCGCGAGGAGTGGGGGCCGGGTCGTCTGCTGCGCTCCAAAGGGTTTTTCTGGCTGGCGAGCCGTCCGTTCGAGGCCGGATCCTGGCATCAGGCTGGGGGGATTTTGCGCTACGGGCTGGCCGGTCTGTTCTGGAAAGCGGTCGCACCAGAGCGCTGGCCGCAGGACGAAGAAACCCTGGCGGCGATTCGGGAGAAATGGCAGGAGCCGTTTGGCGATATGCGACAGGAAATTGTGTTTATTGGCCAACATCTGGATCAGGCGTGGATTACCGCCCAACTGAATGCCTGCCTGCTCACGGATGAGGAACTGCTGGGTGGCGTGGAGAGCTGGCAGGATTTGCTCGACCCTTTTGACGAGTGGTAACGCGCACCGCCCCCGGTTTTATCGCCGGGGGCAGTATTGCTACGTCGGGGCTTTGCAGGCCACAGTTAGTCACTGGCACCGATCTCGTGCTTTTTCAGCAGGCCGCGAAACTGATGATAGGTGAGTGCCAGCAACCCGGCGGCTTTACGCTGGTTAAACTGCGCCTGAACGAGCGCCCGCTCTACCAATTGTCGCTCCTGATGGTGCTGCCAGTCACGCAGATTCAACGGCAGGGTGGGTAAGCCCGTCGCACCCGCGTGTGGCGAGTCGAGCGCCAGTGCGGGGGGGGCCAGTGGCGTAAACGGGTTAAGGATAATGCGGTCCACCGTGTCCGGGTTGGCACCATGGCGGTACAGCGATCGTTCCACCACGTTTTTTAGCTCGCGGATATTGCCCGGCCAGCTGTAGTCCAGCAGGGTACGTTCCGCCTGTGGGCTGAAGCCGGGAAACAGCGGCAAGCCCAATTCCCGGCACATCTGTACCGCGAAATGCTGTGCCAGCAGCATGATGTCTTGCTGGCGTTGGCGCAGTGGCGGCAGGTGCACTACATCGAACGCCAGCCTGTCAAGCAGGTCTGCGCGGAACTTGCCCTGTGCCGCCAGCGCTGGCAGGTCTTCGTTGGTGGCGCACACTAGCCGGACATCCACCTGTAGCGGTTGCCCGCCGCCCACACGTTCCAGTACGCCGTATTCGATCACCCGCAACAGCTTTTCCTGCACCAGCATCGGCGCGGTCGCCAGTTCATCCAGAAACAGGGTTCCGCCGTCGGCACGCTCAAAACGGCCCAGATGACGTTTTTGTGCGCCGGTAAATGCCCCGGCTTCATGACCGAACAGTTCGGAATCCAGCAGGTTATCGTTCAGGGCGGCGCAGTTAAGTGAAATAAACGGCCCCTGCCAACGGGGAGAAAGGTAATGCAGACGGCTGGCAATCAGTTCTTTACCGGTGCCACGTTCGCCAATCACCAGCACCGGTTTGTTGAGCTGCGCCAGTTGGGACACCTGCTCCAGCACCTCCAGAAAACTGTTGGCCTCGCCCAGTAACGAATCCTGTCCATGCGTCATGATATCGCCTTGTATTTTTCACCATA
Source organism: Dickeya oryzae (assembly GCF_020406815.2). Lineage (NCBI taxonomy): Bacteria > Pseudomonadati > Pseudomonadota > Gammaproteobacteria > Enterobacterales > Pectobacteriaceae > Dickeya > Dickeya oryzae. Next base: position 2,759,540 of record NZ_CP162670.1, on the reverse strand, counting down.
TGTTGGTCAATTTGACCATAGCAAAGCACGCGTCTATTGTATATCAAAATCAATAACACATTATTTATCATGTAATTACGATGATTTTAAAAGCTGGCACAGTATTTGATTATGTCAGGATGTCATCAGGCAACGGCTGATGGAGATAACGAACCGGGCGTCGCAGACGCCGGAAATCACTGAGGAGTAGAGTATGGGTATTTTTTCCCGTTTTGCCGACATCGTGAACGCCAATATCACTGCCTTGCTGGATAAGGCGGAAGACCCGCAAAAACTGGTGCGGCTGATGATTCAGGAAATGGAAGATACACTGGTTGAAGTGCGTTCCACCTCCGCCCGGGCATTGGCGGAAAAGAAACAACTGGCTCGCCGTATTGAACAGGCGCGCAGCCAGCAGCAGGAATGGCAGGAAAAAGCCGAGCTGGCGTTACGGCGCGAGCGTGAAGACCTGGCGCGAGCGGCGCTGGTAGAAAAGCAGAAGCTGACGGAACTGGTAACGGTACTGGAGCAAGAGGGTGCGGCGGTTGAAGAAACGCTGGATCGCCTGAAACGCGAAATTGGCGAGCTGGAAAATAAACTGACCGAAACCCGCGCCCGTCAACAGGCGCTGACATTACGCCATCAGGCCGCCAGTTCATCCCGTGATATTCGTCGTCAGTTGGATAGCGGTAAACTGGATGAAGCGATGGCGCGTTTTGAGCAGTTTGAACGCCGTATCGATACCCTGGAGGCGGAAGCGGAAAGCGTGGGGCTGGGTAAACAAAAATCGTTGGATCAACAGTTTGCCGAGCTGAAAACCAGCGACGAGATCGATGCGCAACTGGCTGCGCTGAAAGCGAAAGTCAAACCGGCGGAATAATGATTACTGGTTGCCGTTTCGGCGGCAATCAGGCTGCATCACCATAATAATTAAGGAGAAAAAATGGGTGCTCTGGTAATGACAATGATTCCCCTGACGGTGTTTCTGCTGTTTGTCGCACCGCTGTGGTTGTGGCTGCATTACAGTCAGCGCCGCCGTGCGCCACAGTGGGATCAGGCTGAAATGCAGCGGCTGACCCGGTTAACACAAGACGCACAGCGCATGCGCGAACGGATTGAGGCGCTGGAACAGATTCTGGATGCGGAACATCCCAACTGGAGACAATCCTGATGAACACCCGTGCTGAGCGAAAACTTTACCTGCTGCCGGAAGAGGGCATGATTAAAGGCGTGTGTGCCGGGCTGGCGCGCTATTTCGATGTGCCGGTAAAACTGGTGCGTTTTATTGCCGTGCTGTCGATTTTTTTCGGTCTGTTTCTGATTACGGTCATCGCTTATATCGTTCTCAGTTTCGTACTGGAGCCCGCTCCGCCGGAGGCATACACGACGACACGTGATGAGGCTTCACCGCAGACGTTGCTCGATCAAGCCGATGCGATATTGAGCGCCAGCGAACAACGCTTACGCCATATCGAACGCTATATCACGTCAGAAACCTACGGCGTGCGCAGTAAGTTTCGCCAACTGTAATCGCGCTGCCAGCCACCCGGCTGGCCTGATCTTCTGAGCAGGATTCGCGGCGCAGGTATCGAATTCTGCTCGCCGTTTTTCGCACCGTCGCATTATTGCTTGTGTTTGTGCTGTTTGTTCGGTTTTTTCGTAATTGACAGGTAACGCGGCGGTGGCCGGATATGGCAGGACAATCATATGGCAGGACAACCAACAGGAGTGTCATGGCTTATTCCCATCATGTTAGCCGCTTACAGAACGAGTTCAGCGCGCTGGTCAATCGCAGCGCCGATCGTCACCTGCGGCTGGCCGTTACTGGCCTGAGCCGCAGCGGCAAAACGGCGTTTATTACCTCACTGGTCAATCAATTGTTGAACGCGCAGCATGGTGCGCGGTTGCCGCTGTTTTCGGTGGTGCGCGAAAACCGGTTGTTGGGGGCTCGTCGTATCCCGCAGCGGGATTTGGCTATTCCTCGGTTTGCGTATGACGAAGGCATGGCATCGTTATACGGCGTGCCGCCTGCCTGGCCGACGCCGACGCGTGGGGTGAGTGAAATCCGGCTGGCGCTGCGTTACCGCTCCCGCGACAGCCTGTTGCGTCACTTTCGTGATACCGCCACGCTGTATCTGGAAATCGTCGATTATCCCGGTGAATGGCTGTTGGATTTACCGCTGCTGGAGCAAAGCTACGCCGACTGGTCCCGGCAGATGTCCACCCTGTTGCAGGGGGATAGACTACGCTGGGCGCAGCCCTTTCTGGCGCTGTGTGGAGGGCTTGACCCACTGGCCCCCGCCGATGAAAACCAACTGGCGGCGATCGCCCAGGCGTACACCGACTACCTGTTGCGCTGTAAGCAGGAAGGCTTGCATTTCATTCAGCCGGGGCGTTTTGTGTTACCGGGCGATTTGGCCGGAGCGCCGGTATTGCAGTTCTTCCCCTGGCCCCAGCCCGACGAGCGACTGGACGCTGCGCTGGCGCAGGCAGGCGAGCACACGGTGATCGGGATGTTGCGCCGCCGCTTTGAATACTACTGCCAGCATGTGGTGCGTGAGTTCTATCGCCAGCACTTTGTCCGCTTTGACCGGCAAATCGTACTGGTGGATTGCCTGCAATCGCTCAATCATGGCGTGCAGTCGTTTAACGACATGCGACTGGCGCTGACCCAATTGATGCAGAGTTTTCATTACGGCAAGCGCACGCTGTTGCGCCGGGTATTTTCGCCGTGTATCGACCGGCTGATGTTTGCCGCCAGCCAGTCTGACCATATTACCGCCGACCAGCACGCCAATCTGGTGTCGTTGTTGCAGCAACTGGTGCAGGAGGCCTGGCGCAATGTGGCGTTCGAGGGCATCGAGATCGACTGTGCTGGTATTGCGGCCGTGCAGGCGACGCAAAGCGGCGTGGTGTCGCATCAGGGGCAATCGTTGCCTGCTTTGCGCGGCAACCGGCTGGCGGACGGTGAGCCTATCACCCTGTATCCGGGTGACGTCCCGGCACGGTTACCGGACCCGTCCTTCTGGCGCGAGCAGGGGTTCCATTTCGAACCGTTCCGTCCACAAGAGATGCAGATGGACCTGCCGCTACCGCATATTCGTATGGATACGGTGATGGAGTTTTTACTGGGAGATAAATTGCGATGAGTGAACCGCTGAAGCCTCGCATCACCTTTGACGATACGCCGATTGAGCCAGCGGCCTCATCGTTGCGTCCCTCGGTTGCATTTGACGACGGCGACGCCCGCCATTTCGCGCCGACCGTCGCCGTTGACGATACGCAGACCGATGACGGCGAAGGGGCGGAGCAGGTGGTCAGTGATGCGTTGCGCCCACGTCGTAGTCTGTGGCGACGCATGCTGGGGGCCGGTGTGGCGTTGTTCGGGTTGAGTGCGCTGGCGCAGGGTGGACGTGCGTTGTATCAGGCGTGGGTCGGCCAGGACTGGATTGCGCTTGGCGCTGTGGCCGCCGGTATTCTGATTGTTGGCGCGGGTGTCGGGTCGCTGGCGGTGGAGTGGCGTCGGCTGTACCGGCTGCGCCAGCGGGCGGAAACCCGAGACCGGGCGCGGGCGTTGCTTAACAGTCACGGCACCGGGCAAGCGCGGGCGTTTTGCGAACATCTGGCCCGCCAGGCCGGGCTTGAAGCCGGGCATCCAGCGCTGCAACGCTGGCAGGCATCGCTGCAGGATACCCACAACGACCGCGAAGTGACGGAATTATACGCGCGTCTGGTACAACCGGTGCTGGATGCGCAGGCGCGTCGTGAGATTAGCCGCTCCGCCGCCGAATCCGCCCTGATGATTGCCGTCAGCCCGTTGGCACTGGTGGATATGGCGTTCATTGCCTGGCGCAACCTGCGGCTGGTCAATCGCATCGCCCGGTTGTATGGCATCGAGCTGGGTTATTTCAGCCGTATTCGCCTGTTCCGACTGGTGCTGCTCAATGTGGCGTTTGCCGGTGCCAGTGAACTGGTGCGGGAAATCGGCATGGGCTGGATGTCGCAGGATCTGGCGGCTCGCCTGTCGGCACGTGCCGCGCAAGGGCTGGGGGCTGGGTTGCTGACCGCACGCCTGGGGATCCGCGCCATGGAGTTATGTCGCCCGTTGCCGTGGCTGGATGATAAACCCCGACTGGGTGATTTCCGGCGCGAACTGATTGGCCGGATGCGGGTAAAAACACCGTCGTCACCGGGGGAATAACCCCTGCTACAACCCACTGACTTCCCTCCACAGGTTGTGCATGATGTAACCAGATATATCGCCATTGCGGGTAATAATGGCGATAACTTATCGATTTCTTTCATAAAAAACTGACGCGCCTGTTACCGTTCAGTTATACCGTTATATTCTGAAAATAATTCCGTTTATAAGCAGTAATAAATGATAATTATTACCGCTATGGTTTGCCGGAACGCGATTATCGATAACCTATCATCAATCAGGGGCAAGCCATGGATTCCAGCTTTACTGAACGCAGTGCGCCGACGGTTTATACAGTCAATCATCCACTTCCGTTCCATATACTGGCGGCGCGTATTGATGCCTTGCCCCCGTCGTGGGGGTTATGGCGTTTCATCATGCTGCTATCGCTGGGCGGATTCTTTGAACTCTACGACCTGTTTCAGACGGCGTATATCAGCACCGGTCTGATGAACGAGAACATCTTTCATGCTGGTCAGGCGGGACTCCTCGGGGTATCGGATCAGGCGACTTTCGCGTGCGTCACCTTCCTTGGCTTATTCGTCGGGGCCAGTGTGCTGGCTCCGCAGGCTGATAAACTGGGGCGTCGCAGCGCATTCATGTTTGCGCTGGCGTGGTACGGCGCGTTCTCGTTGCTGATGGCGTTCCAGCATCAGGCGCAAGGGGTGATCCTGTGTCGCTTTTTGGTCGGTATTGGGCTGGGGGTGGAACTGGTGACCATCGATACCTACCTGTCTGAATGGATGCCGACCTACCTGCGCAACCGGGCGTTTGCGCTGGCATTCTTCATGCAGTTTCTCTCGGTGCCGGCGGTGGCGCTGATGTCGTGGTGGCTGGTGCCGCACCAGTTCTGGGGGCTGTCTGGCTGGCGTTATGTGGTGATTATCGGCGCGCTATGTTCGCTGGTGGTGTGGTTGTTGCGGCGCAATTTGATGGAGTCGGCGCGCTGGCTGCTGTCACGCGGGCGTTATCGGGAAGCCGAGCAGGTGATGACGGCGATGGAACACCGTTGCGGTGTGCAGCCGGGGGAACCGCTGACGCCGCCACAGTCGGCCATTATCCCTCCATCACGTGGTCGCTTTCGTGATATCTGGTCGGCGCGTTACCGACGGCGAACCCTGATGTTGATGGTGATGAATATTTTTCAGGCCATCGGTTTTTTCGGTTTCGGTAACTGGTTGCCGACGTTACTGGCAGGGCAGGGAACCACCGTCACCCACAGCCTGCTGTATGCCTTTTTTATTACGCTTGCCTATCCGCTGGGGTCGCTACTGTGCTGCGGGTACATCGGGAAACTCGACAATAAATGGCACATTGTGTTGTCGTCATTGATGACCGTGGTGTTCGGTACCCTGTTTGCCTTCCAGACCCAACCGCTGTGGTTGATTGTTTGCGGGTTTCTGGTCGCTTACTCCAACGCCTGGCTGACCATCAGCTATCATGCCTACCAGACCGAGGTCTTTCCCACCGCGATTCGCGCTCGCGGCGTGGGCTTTTGCTACTCGTTCAGCCGCCTGTCTACCGCGTTCAGTAGTCTGCTTATCGGGTTGATTTTACAGCACTACGATACCAGTGGCGTGCTGGCGTTTATCATCATCAGTATGTTAACCGTGGTGGTCACCGTCGGGGTATTTGGCCCGCGGACCCGTGGCATTCGGCTGGAAAATATCTGAGGGGGAGATGCCGTTGCCCATCCGTTATGAAAAATACCGCCTAAAAACAACCGGGTTTTGATGTAACCCGCGTTGCCACGAAGCATGTTTATCTATACTTGTTATCTATCGGGTTGCCATTGTGCGGCAACCTGACGGTTTTAAAGGTAGGTGACGGGTAACCCGGCAGGCAAATCGCTCACACGACGTTCGACGCTGCCGATAACCAGAAGATGGATGTTCTTTTTTTCCTCTGGCTGGAAGGATACTGATAATGTTTCGTGGCAAAAAACGCCTGTTGTTCAGCGTGCTTGGCGCGTTGGCGCTGGCAGGCTCTGCTCAGGCACAACAGTGGGTCATGACGCCTACAGAAGGCCTGAATTTCGCTAAGGCCAGCTTTCCCGAATATCTTGAGGGCCTGACGCTCAGTAACGATACCGATGTCGCCGCTGATATTCAGCGTAATCTCAATTGGCTGGATAAGGCGTTTCAAAAGCGCGGATTCACCACCCAGCAACTGGCTAACGGCGCACACCCGATGTTGTATGCGGAGTGGGGGCCTATCCAGCCTAATCGCCCGACAGTGCTGTTTCTGATGCATTTTGACGGCCAATCAGCCAGCGCCTCTGACTGGACGTCGGACCCCTGGAAACCCACGCTGAAAATTAAAGATGCTCGTGGAATCTGGATGCCGCAGCCCAATGATCGGCTGATGCAACCGGGATTGGATCCGGAATGGCGTGTCTTTGGGCGGTCCGCGTCGGATGGGAAAGGCGTTATCTCGATGTTCCTGACAGCAGTAGATGCGATTAAAAGCGCCCGTATCACGCCGACGGTCAATATCAAGGTGTTACTCGACTCTGAAGAGGAGCGCGGGTCGCCGCACCTGACGGCGGTGGTCAACCAGAATGCCGCCCGGATTAAAAACGACGGCGTAGTGATTTTCAATGGCGGGGTGAACACCAATAACAAACCGGTGATCACCTTCGGCTATCGCGGGTCGATACAGGTTGATATGACGGTCTTTGGCCCGGACCCGGCAGCGCACAGCGGTGCATTCGGTAATGTGATTATCAACCCGGTGCAACAGATGGCGACATTGCTGGCCGGGCTTAAAGACGCCGATGGACGGGTGACCTTGCCCGGTTTCTATGACCGGGTCAAATTAACCGACGAGGAGCATAAGCAACTGGCTGCGCAGGCCCCGCAGCCGGGCACTATCGAAAGCCGTTATGGGGTGACTCAACTGGAGAAAATGGCACCCAACCCGGTGGAAGCCGTGCAGTACCCATCGCTGGATGTGATTGGGTTCAGGGCGGGCGATACTGGCCGTAAGGCGGTGTACGCCATTCCCTCAACCGCGACCGCCAGTATCAATATCCGTACTGTGCCTGAAACATCGCCGGATTACCTGTATGACCTGCTGAAAAAATACGTGATGTCGAAAGGGTTCTACATCGTTCGTTCGGATTCGCCCTCGTTGCAGGAACGTAATCATAATGCCCGGCTTATCTCCATGAGCATGATGACCTCGTCGGGCAGCTCCTTTGCGGTGCGCACCCAGATGGCCTCGCCACTGGCGAAATGGGCGATAGACGGCGTGAAGGCACCGGTAAAAGGGGAACCGGAGAAAAACCGCATGCTGGGGGTCTCGCCGCCGATTAACGGCGCACTGGCCGCGCTGAAAAACGCGTTTGCGGTGGTCTCACTGGTGAATGCGGATAACAGTTCGTATGGCGCTGATGAGAATATGCGCATCGGCAACTATATCGATGGCATCCGGATTATGGTCTCCATGCTGACAACACCGTTTCCTGAAGAGGAAAAGGCGAAGTAAACCTGAAATTCACTTGCCGGGGTGTCAACTTTTGCTGACACCCCACTTCATCCGGTGGCGGTGAAAGGGTATGATGCAGCTCTCGTCCCTGCCGCACCTGATAGAAGAAGGTTTTATTGATGCGTCTGGAAGTATTTTGTGAAGACCGCATTGGTCTGACTCGTGAATTGCTGGATCTGCTGGTATTGCGGCATATCGACCTGCGCGGTATCGAAATTGATCCTGCGGGTCGTATCTACCTCAATTTCACCACCCTCGGTTTTGACACTTTCCGTGAACTGATGACGGAAATTCGCCGCATCGCGGGGGTCAGTGATGTGCGTACCGTGGCGTTTATGCCATCCGAGCGGGAGCATCGGGCGCTGAATGCGTTGCTGGAGTCGATGCCTGAGCCAGTTTTATCGTGTGACCTGAAAGGAAAAGTGGAGCTTATCAACGCGGCAGCCCTTAGCCTGTTTGATCTCACGCAGGAAAAAGCCCGTACACTGACCATCAGCCAGTTGCTCAATGATTCCCCTATCACCCGCTGGCAAGAGCAGGGCGGCCAGCCGGAAACCACCCGCGTGGTGCTACGCGGTCAGGATTTCCTGCAGGAAGTCACCCCGGTTCACCTGGAAGACGATAAAGGGAAACCGACCGTCGTCGGGGCACTGGTGATGCTGAAATCCGCCGCACGCATGGGGCGCCAGTTACAGGATACCCCCGTTAACGACGAGCGCGAGTTCGACCATATCGTGGCCGTGAGTCCACGCATGCGGCAGGTGGTGGAACAGGCACGCAAGCTGGCGATGCTGGATGCGCCATTGTTACTGGTAGGCGAAACCGGCACCGGCAAAGATATGCTGGCCCGTGCCTGTCATCTGCGCAGTAGCCGTGGTAAAAAACCGTTTTTGGCGCTCAACTGCGCCGCTTTGCCAGACGACGTAATGGAAAGCGAGCTTTACGGCCATGCGCCGGGTGCGTACCCCAACGCGCTGGAAGGCAAGAAAGGTTTCTTTGAGCAGGCGAACGGCGGTTCGGTACTGCTGGATGAAGTGGGTGAAATGTCACCGCAGATGCAGACTAAACTGCTGCGTTTCCTCAACGACGGGACGTTTCGCCGGGTAGGGGAAGAGCATGAGGTGCATGTGGATGTGCGGGTTATCTGCGCGACACAGAAAAATTTGCTCGACCTGGTGCAGCGTGGCCTGTTCCGTGAAGACCTCTACTACCGCCTGAATGTGCTGACGTTGCAACTGCCGCCGCTGCGGGAGTGCCCGGCGGATGTCATGCCATTGGTTGAGCTGTTCGTCGCCCGCTTTGCTGATGAGCAAGGCATGACGCGTCCACCTATCGCTCAGGAAGTGCGTAACCTGCTGCCGCAGTATGGATGGCCGGGCAACGTGCGGCAGTTGAAAAACACCATCTATCGCGCACTGGCGCAAATGGACGGTGGCGAATTGCGCCTGCACGACATCGATTTACCGGCCTTTCAGCCGGAAATTACCCACAATGACGATTTACTGGAAGGCTCGCTCGACGATATCAGCAAACGCTTTGAACGCTCGGTATTAACCCGCCTTTACCAGACTTACCCCAGTACCCGCAAGCTGGCCAAACGGCTTGGCGTCTCTCACACCGCCATCGCCAACAAATTGCGGGAGTATGGGCTGAGTAGCCGCAAAAGTGGGGACGAGGACGAGTAATCGGGGCTGAGCACGGCTGGCGACTCAGGCCCCGAGCAGGTTGTTACTGCGCTGATGAGTCTAGTCGTGCCAGCCATTCATCCAGTCGTACAACTACCGCATCCCTTCGTTTTGAACTGGCGTTATCAGGCCACAGTGCATCGATATGTTTCTTGATGAACTGGCAGTCTGTGTCCGTTAATTTAAAATCACAGAAGTTGTCAGCTTTTCCACAAATGTGAAGTGTGCTTTTGCCACCACTTGCATTGATGAACTCAATTGGTGAGAGGCCAGCCATCTTCCACAGTCCTTCAATCTTGATGCTATTTGGTTTTTTTAGGCGAATGCTTATCAAAAAATCGTCGTGAGGCAGATCCTTCCAGTCTTCGTAAAAGTCAGTTTGCTTTGGCAACCTGTTTGGTTCAGCGTGACAGAAAGCAGCGAATGCGTTCTTTGCCTCTTTCGAGGCACCTTCGCTGTAGGCTGCAAGATAAATTTCCCGGTCTTTAAACGATGCCTGATGAGTGCGTGCTGCCTCCAGCAGACTTCTGTGGGACGTATCGGTATCCGTAATAAGTGGGCGGTGATTGCGCCGCTGCTCCCAGGCCTGTTTCTGACGCGCAATAGTGCTGTCGTCAATCGCTTTGGCCTGCTGCCACTGCAGCTCAAACCAGCGACTGGCATCAGCAATCTGTTCTGGTTTATCTATCAACATACCGGCTTCCTCCCAGCCGGTGAGTTCTTCTTTTCCCTCAAGAGATAAGCCGTTAGCTGAAAGATTGGCAGACCCAATGATCATGCTATTGTTGCTGAGCAGAACCTTGGCGTGCAGACGTGGCTGATTTCGGATATCCAATCCCTTGCGCTTCAACTGTTCAACCAGATAAGGATTGGTTGCACCGGAATCAAAATTACAAATAATCCTCGCTGCTGATTGATGTTTAATACTATCAAAGAGTGGTTCGATGCCACCACCGAGAAACGCTACCGCAATATTTAGTGGGGTATCTTGTTCAAAAAATGTCTCGATCTGTTTGGTATAGGTACCCGCATGTGTAGATAAAAACACCTGGACAATCTCCTTGTCAGTAAAATAAATTAATGAACGATATGTGGAATGACTTCTTGTTTATAGTGGCATTTTTCATCAATTTCAACGTCTTGTTTTAATTAATCTTATTCAGTAATAAATTGATAAAAAACGCACTCTATAAAAAGAGGGTTTTCTCAGCAAAAAACGGGCCAAAAAGATGTTTTGTATCCACCTCGCTTTTTTCAAACTCAGGCAGGTGAGATATGCCGGGAACTTCCTTACCACTCACGTCATACACATAAGTGTGAAAACCCAGACCATAATCAGAAGATTCTAATATCAGCGGTTCATTTTGCGAGTTACTGGCCGCGTGAATTTTTTTGAGATAAATCGGGTATAACAAGGCAACATGAATGGTCTCTTGCCCAACAAAACAGACCAACAGAACAATCGCGGATAACAAAAATGCACCAATCCTGGCCGCAATATTCCGCCACTGCCATCGGAAAACAGCAATCAATAGCTGGATGACGCGCACGCTAAACCAGATTAGCAAAGCGAACACCAGTAAAAATGTCAGAATTTCACCGGGCCAAAACGATCCAATAAATGTCAGAGTAAATAGGAACAAGCAATCTACGATCAGGCGTCGAAAATAGGGTGATTTAATCGGTAAGCGTTTCATCGTAATCATCGGTGCCTTGACACACTGGCGAAATGGAAAAAATAAAACGAGCCACAAAGCTGCTAAAAAATATATTCGTCGCTTATACGGTATTGTTGAAGATATGTGATTCCAATTCAGTCACCCAGCAATAAATTTTTTCAGACGTTGCGTACTTGATTGTACTCGATGTCTGTAACGCTAAGCGATGGTGTAACGCTAAAAAACGCGTCAATAAGTCTATCCCCCGGAATCGGCGAATATAACGCTGTTATTACCGGCTGGTCATGGAGGATAATGCGGTTTCTTTGCGACCTGATGGCTGACGTGGTTTTCGGCGGCGATGATGACTGACAGGCGCGATGCCGGTGCGCAGGTACTTCTGGTTCTTGATCGGATATTAGCTGTCTTATTTTTCAATGGGCCAGCACATCCCCGGGAATAAGCGAATATAACGCGGCGGTGACCGGCTGGTCATGAATGATAATCCGGTTTCGCAGCAACCCTTCGAAATGAGCGCCGACTTTTTCCGCGACCTGACGGCTGACGTGGTTTTCCTCGGCGGCGATGATTTCCAGTCGCGTCAACCCCAGCGTGCCGAAACCAAATGGCACCACTTCTCGTAGCGCTTCAGGAACGACCCCTTGGCCCTGTGCAGACTGGCGAACCCAATAACCAATATTGCCGAGTCGGTAGGCTTTGCTGATATTGTTGATGGCGATGGAACCCAACAGATCGCCAGTAGTACGGTCGGTGATCACCAGATCAAAGGCGGTGCCTTAATGGCGTAGCTGTTCGCAACGAGTCATTTCGCTTTTTTTGACAAGCATCACGGTTATTTTTGTGATGTGAATCACAAAAATAGGTCGATAAATAACCATATTATGATTAAGGCTAATAGCAAAGGAGAGCCTAATGTTTAGTCTTCAAAGGGTTGAGGCAGCGTTCACGGATGATATTTATGGTTTTACACAAAGTCTTCTGAAATACATTAACGCTGATAGCGATATTTCCCCTGATAAAAAAATCCTGGATGAAATTATTATAAGGGCCTATCAACAAAACTCAGCCCTCGATAGGAAAATAGTTCATAATGCCTTATTTGTTATTTATCAAAGTGTGCTCACTCATCCATTATCCGCTGCCGCATCAAGACAGTATGATGTCAATTTATTGAGTATTAAAGATATCATTGAAACGGCATGGCTTGAACATGAGTTTTCCGGGGTGGTCATCCCCGATGAGGTGAATAATTCAGAGCATTATGGTGATTATTTAAAAACAGTCTGGCACGCACATAACGCTTCTCACCATCCTATTTTTGAATTTCTCGAAAAGGATGCCTCTACACAACAGCTTTATTATTTTTTTAAAAGTGATAGCGCCTTAAATCTGATTTTCTTTGATCTGGTTGCTTATACGCTCATTGGATCTCAGCCGGAAACCAGAGGCACCATCAGTGAAAATCTATGGGATGAGATTGGGCATGGTGATAATATTTTTACGCATGTCAATCTCTACAAAGATGTGCTGTCACGACAGGATATCTCGCTGCCAGAAAATCATTATGTTGATATGTATGGTACCGAAGCGCTTGCCGGACATAATGCGTTCATGCTTGGCTCTATCAACCGCAAACACTATTATAAATTGCTTGGTGTCATGGCAATGACAGAAGTGCTTGATCCACCTCAGTATGAAAAATTGGTTAATGGCTGCTTGCGTCTTGGTCTTATTGAGCGAGATGTGAAGTACTATACCGAGCATATCACCATTGATATCAAACATGGTGACGACTGGCTTTATCACGTTATTGATGTCATCGCTAAACGGTACCCTGAAAGCCGCAAAGAATTTTATCTCGGTAGTTTGCTAAGACTACGAACGGCTGAGCGTTATTATGATCAGTTAATGCAGAAGTTAAATACTATCTGACAATACAGGCCCGCAGAGGAATAACCTTACTGCGGGCGTTCATTTATGAAGAATGAGGGCAGCTGTGTGGCATATGTATTACTGGCGTTGGCAGCCATATTCTGGGGTGGGAATTATGTTGTAGGACATATCCTTGTTCAGTTCGTCGACCCCTATGGCCTGAGCCTAATCCGTTGGGCGGGAACCACCTTACTGATGCTGTCGTTATACTGGAAACGGTTTACCCTTGATATGGCGATTCTGCGTAGTAATATAGGTCTTAATGCCCTTTTATCCTTTCTGGGGCAGGTCAGTTTCCCATTAAGCCTATACATTGGGTTACAATATACGTCTTCCCTGAACGCTGCCATATACATATCCAGTACACCCTGTCTGGTTCTGCTCATTAATCACTTTATTTTCCGTGAACGCATTTCAGTACGCAATGTCATCGGCGTTATTGCCAGTACTGTCGGTGTGCTCTATCTCGCTTTTTCCAGTGCGGGAGAACAGGGGCACGTTCAGACTTTTGGCTGGGGCGATATTCTGACAATACTTTCCGCACTGAGTTGGGCTTTCTATTGCGCTTTTTTACGGCTGAAAAATACCGAGGTAAAAAATACCTCATTTGTCGCATTCAGTTCACTGATCGGCACTGTTATCCTGATACCCGTATTTATATTGCATGTCATGCTGGCACAGGATTACCGAGGCATCATTTATACACTTTCTCCATCTGTTATAGCCGGAATTCTTTATCTCATTATCTTTCCGTCATGGTTGTCCTATGTTTTCTGGAATAAAGGCGTCTCACTGATTGGGACGACCCGAAGTGAAATTTACACCCACTTGATCCCCGTGTCGGGTGGTATCATGGGGATAGTTTTTTTGGGCAATGAACTCCGGCTTTACCATATCATCACGCTGGTGTTGATTGTCTTCGGAATCGTGTGCTGTTCTGCCAAAAATGCACGTATAGAAAACCGTCAGTCTGCTTGATTCGTGCGCGCCATTGCTACCAGAATAAGCAACGGCGCGGCGTTACAACGCTACTCAAGCAGTGTGTCTCCCGGAATCAACGAATAGAGCGCGGCAGTGACCGGCTGGTCATGGATAATAATCCGGTTTCGCAGCAACCCCTCAAAATGTGCGCCGACTTTTTCCGCGACCTGACGGCTGGCGTGATTTTCCTCGGCGGCGATGATTTCCAGTCGTGTCAGCCCCAGCGTGCCGAAACCAAATGGCACCACTTCTCGTAGCGCTTCAGGAACGACCCCTTGTCCCTGTGCGGACTGGCGAACCCAATAACCAATATTGCCGAGTCGGTAGGCTTTGCTGATATTGTTGATGGCGATGGAACCCAACAGATCGCCAGTAGTACGGTCGGTGATCACCAGATCAAAGGCGGTGCCTTCACGACGTAGTTGTTCGCAGAAGGTTATCCAGCTTTGTGCCATTGGCAGATCGTAATCGGGCACGCACCACGGTAGCCAGCGTCCTACCGATTCTATCGATTCACGGATGGCGTCAAACAGTGCGATGTCGTCAGAAGGCATGAACGGGCGCAGACTCAAACGCTCGGTTAGCAGTGGGAACATATCACCTCCAGAAAATCAGCCTGGCGGATACAGGATGATACAAATGATAATGCAACAGTTTTTGGCCCCACGCTATGGTCATTAACGCTCACCTGAATAATGCGGGAGAATAGATTGTGCGTATCAAAAGCTGGCGAAGGCTGACGGTTGGCGCGTTGTCGCTGGGGGGCGTGCTGGTGATAGCGCTGGCTGCCACCGTATGGTGGTTACTGCGCCAGAGTTTACCCCCGATAGACGGCGAGTTACCTGTCCCTGGGTTGCACACGGCAGTGACGATCGACCGGGACGATGCCGGTGTGCCGGTCATTCGGGCTAACGATCGTCAGTCAGCCGCCTTCGCGCTGGGATTTGTCCATGCGCAAGACCGCTTTTTCCAGATGGACTTGCTAAGACGCAATGCCGCAGGAGAACTGGCGGCGCTGGTAGGCGTGGCGGCGTTACCGTTGGATCGGCAGCATCGATTGTTCTTGCTGCGCCAGCAAGTGGCCCGAAACTGGCAGGCATTGCCCGTTGAGCAGCAGCAGACCTTGCGCAGTTATGCCGATGGCGTCAATGCCGGGCTGAGTAGTCTGAAAACGCGTCCGTTTGAATATTGGCTGCTACGCGTTAAGCCGCAAGTCTGGTTGCCGGAAGACACCTTACTGGTGATCGCCTCCATGTATTTTGATTTGCAGGATAACCAGTTTGGTCGGGAGTACGCCCGTGGCTGGATTGCCAGCCAGAGTACGCCGGAACAGGCTGATTTTTTGTTGCCGGATGCCAGCGTATGGGATGCGCCGTTGGCAGGCCAGTTGCCGCCTTTTTCGGAAGAACCGGCTACGCCGCCATCGTGGTGGGGGCAGTCTGGTGGCAAGACTGGTGCGTCAGTTGGCGGCCAGGAGCAAGCCAAAGGCAGTAATGGCTGGCTGGTGAGCACCGCCGGGAAGGCGATACTGGCTAACGACATGCATCTTGGCTTGAGCCTGCCGACGATATGGTATCGCGCACAGCTTATTTACCCGACGGAGGCGGGCACACTGCGCCTGACCGGATTTTCTCTGCCCGGAGCGCCTGCCATCGTCAGTGGCAGTAATGGGGTGATTGCCTGGGGTTTTACCAACAGTTATGTCGATACCTTTGACTGGGTGAAACTAAACCATCAGGAAGGCCATCAACGCACGGTACAAGAAACGCTGACAGTCAGTCATGGCGAGCCGCAGACGATGACCGTGCAAACCAGCGACTGGGGGCCGGTGGTCGATACCGGACAAGGACGCATGGCGATGCATTGGGTACTCCAGTTGCCGGGGGCGCTGGATCTGTCGCTGATGTCGCTGGCAGAAACACACTCCGTGCCAGACGCGCTGGCTGCGGGGCAGCGCGCCGGTCTGCCGGCACAAAACCTGTTGGTGGCAGATAACCGAGGCCATATTGGCTGGACGCTGGCTGGCGTACTGCCGGACCGACTGATGCCCGGCAGGCAGAACACGTTCCCTCTGGTGGATTTGTCGCAGGCGCGCTGGCGTGAACGAGGGTTACCCCCCGAGTCCTATCCTGAAATCATCGACCCGCCGCAAGGCGTCATCGTTGCTGCCAACAACCGTATGCTGTTTGATGATCAAGGGGAGCGGCTCGGGGATGGCGGGGCGGACCCCGGTGTGCGCGCGTCGGCGATTCATCAGGCGTTGGGGGAGGTCAGCCAGCCAGATATCGCCGCGATGCACCGGATCCAACTCGATAACCGCGCACTGCTGGCGGCCAGCTGGCGTGACCGGTTGATGGAGTGCATGAACGCCTCTGCGCCTGACTCGATGGCCGATTACACCGCGGTCAAAACGTTATTACAGCAATGGAATGGGCAGGCATCGGCCGATTCTGTGGCGTACCTGTTGCTGAATCGCTGGCGTGAGGCGCTTTACCAACAACTGTTCGGCACATTCGATCAACAACTGTCGCAAGCGTGGCCGAAGGCCAGTTACCGGGCGGCTAACCCGCGCTGGGATATGACGGTACAACAGCTCATGCGTGATGAGGCCATTTTGTGGGTACCTAAACCGGCGAAGAACTGGTGCCAGTTTTCGTTACAGCAACTGGAAACGGTATGGCGGGATAACGGCGAGGGCCACCGTCGCTGGGGGGATGAGAATCAGAGCCACATCGCTCACCCGCTGGCGTCGTCACTGCCGTTGCTGGGCCGTTTGCTGCAAGCGCCGGTATACCCGCTGTCTGGAGACAATAACGTGCCACACGTCAATCGCCCGACGTTTGGCGCGTCGGAGCGGCTGGTGATAGCGCCGGGCGATGACGCAGGCGCGACGCTGAGCCTGCCGGGGGGGCAGAGTGGTAATCCGCTCAGTCGCTGGTGGCTCGATGGGTATCACCGCTGGATAAGCGAAGCGCAGACGCCGTTATTACCGGGTACCGGCACCCGACAACTGCGACTGAAACCGGCTGACAGCGTTCAGCTTTAATCATGTTGGCAATGATTAGGCGGGGGCACCGGTAGCGTTTATGACGAATGCGGTGCATCGCCAGGTGGCGGCAGTTGCGCCAGCTGTGCCAATTGTGCGCTATCCTGCTCGCTGGCAGGCATGTAGACCAGTAGCCGGTCACCGCTGCGCGAAGCGCTCCACCAGTTGATTTGTCGCAGGGTGAAAATACCCAACGAGGGATGACGAAATCGTTTGATTTTGTCATCCACGCCTTGCACCTCGTAACGCTGATACCACAACTGACGAAACTCGTCCGAAGCGTTCAGATAGCGCTGTAGCTGCGCTTCCCACAGCGGTTCCCCTGCATGCTCGGTCATCTGGGCGCGAAACATCGCCACCAGATTGGGCAGTAAATCCTGCTGATCGACCATCCTCTCCCGCCAGTTCGGGTGCGTCAGCGCCAGCCAGATGCAGTTACGATCTTCCGGTGCCAACTGATGCAGGTCGATATCCAGTAATTGGCTCCAGGCGCGGTTAAATCCCAGAATGTTGGACCGCGCATTGACGATCACCGCCGGAAGCGGGCTGAGTTGATCGAGAATGCGTTGGCTGTCGGCGCTGATCTTCTCGCAACTGGCCTGAGCCGAGGGGGAAAACGGTAACCCGGCCAGCATAAACAGATGTCGGGTTTCGGCTTCATTGCATTGCAAGGCATTGGCTATCGCCGTGAGCGTTTTAGCCGACGCGCGAATCTCCCGGCCTTGCTCCAGCCAGGTGTACCAGGTGATACCCACATCCGCCAGCAGCGCCACATCTTCGCGGCGCAGGCCCGGCGTGCGCCGCTTGCGGGGAATGGAAAGCCCCAGACGCAGCGGGTCAAGGCTTTCACGTCGTGCGCGTAAAAACGCCCCTAGCCGTTTACGGTTATCCGGTTGTAGTGGCGTAACCCGGGAGTCAGCAGCAGGAACGGGTGTCGGCATAACCATAGCAATCTCCAGATGGGGGAACGTGACAGACAGGTAGTTTTTATAACAGGATAAACAAGAACTGGTACCCGTTTAAATTATCGATAATGCTAACTACCTCACAGAATTAACACAACGGGTACTGCGATGAAACAGGTTTCATTTTCACAGGGGCTTACCGGCATCGGTCTGATGGTATTGCTGACCGGCCAACTGTTGCCGATGATCGATTTTTCGATCGTCAACGTCGCACTGGAAGCGATCGCCCATTCACTATCTGCCAGCCCGGCTGAGCTGGAACTGGTTGTGTCGGTTTATGGTGTGGCGTTTGCCGTCTCTCTGGCGATGGGCGGGCGGTTGGGGGACAACCTGGGCCGACGCCGGGTGTTTCTGACGGGCGTAGCCGTGTTTGGCGTTGCGTCGCTGTTGTGTGGCATCGCCCAGTCGGTATGGGTGCTGCTGGCGGCCCGCGCCTTGCAAGGTGTTGGGGCGGCACTGGTGGTGCCGCAGATTCTGGCGACGATTCATGTCTGCCTGCGAGGACGCGAGCATGCCCGGGCGTTGGGGCTTTACAGCGCGATTGGCGGGCTGGCGTTTGTGGTTGGGCAGGTGTTAGGCGGATTTTTAATTCAGTTAGATATCGCCGGTTATGGCTGGCGGAGCGTGTTTCTGGTGAATTTGCCGGTTTGCCTGTTGGTGTTGTTGGTGGCACCGTCACGCCTGCCGGATACCCGCGGTGAAAAACCGGTGGCGTTGGATTTACCTGGTACCGTGCTGTTATCACTAGGGTTAGCCAGCCTGCTGTTTCCGTTGGCATTGGGGCCAATCTGGCACTGGCCGTTGAGTTGCGTGGCGGTATTGCTGAGCAGTCTGCTGTGGTTTGCGTGGCTATGGCGGGTAGAAAACCGCCAGCCTGCGCCGCTGCTGCCACCGGCGTTATTCCGGTTACCGGGGATCCGTTTTGGCTTGTTGCTGGCGTTACTGTTCTTTTCCAGCTGGAGCGGGTTTATGTTTGCGGTGGCGTATACCCTGCAATCCGGCGCGGGCTTCACCCCGTTGCAATCGGGTAACAGTTTTATCGGTCTGGGATTGTCTTATTTTGTCTCATCGCTGTTTAGCGGCCGCCTGCTGACCCGTCTGGGTAATAGAAATGTGCTGCTGATCGGGTGTGCTATCCAGATGAGCGGCCTGGCATTGTTGATGGCTTCGCTCGCCTGGCGCTGGCCGGTATCGGTGCTGCAATTACTGCCCGCAACCATGATGATTGGGTTTGGTCAGGCGTTTATCGTCAGTAGCTTCTATCGCATTGGCATGTCTGATGTACCGACGCAGCAGGCAGGGGCGGGCAGTGCGCTGCTTTCTACCATGCAACAGGCGTCACTGGGGCTAGGGCCTATCGTGCTGGGTACCGTACTGGTGCATGTGTTGCACGCCAGCGGCGGGTATTTTGCCAGCGCACTGACAGCGGCATTGATGGCGGAATGGGTTGTCATGCTGGTGTTGGTGTTGTGCGCGCTGCGTAACCGCCCATCACGCCCCGTGTCACAGACGGTGGCCTGCGGGGAATAAGCCCTGTCGGGCGGGTGATGCGCTGTTGGATAAGGTGAAAACAGTAAAAAAATGCCAGTCAACAGACTGGCATTGTGATGTGGACTATCGCCGGGATTTATTTCAGTACGGCGATAGCGGCATCGTAGTCCGGCTCGTTGGTAATTTCGTTTACCAGCTCGCTGTGCAGGACGTTGTCGTTTTCATCCAGCACGACAACGGCACGGGCGGTCAGCCCTTTCAGTGCGCCTTCGGAAATCGCCACACCGTAGTTTTCTTTGAATTCTGCACCGCGCAGTGTAGACAGAACCACCACGTTGTTCAGGCCTTCTGCGCCGCAGAAGCGAGACTGCGCGAACGGCAAATCAGCAGAAACGCACAGGACAACGGTATTATCCAGGCTGGAAGCCAGCTGGTTGAATTTACGCACAGACGCGGCGCACACACCGGTATCGATGCTTGGGAAAATGTTCAGGACTTTGCGCTTGCCGGCGTAGTGGCTCAGCGCCACATCAGAGAGGTCTTTGGCAACCAGTGAAAATGCCGGTGCCTTGCTGCCCGCAGCCGGGAAAGATCCTGCTACTGGTACCGGGTTACCCTGGAAATGTACATTTGTTGACATGCTTACGTCCTTCTATTACAGGTGATTAACATGTCGATTAGTGTAGGGCAACATTATCAACATTGGTATAAAAAGTTATGGCTCAGTAACTGAGTCAATGCTGGCAAATAGCGCTGAGTGGCACTGTCTGCGGCGATCACCGGTAACTCTGCCGTAATGCACAGCAACTGGCGTTCAGCACACCAACTGCCAAATGAGCCGGGTGTTGGATACCCGACATCGTCGACCAGCGGGAGCGAAAAGGTCTCTGACAGCCAGGCACCCAATTCGGAGTGTTGGGGGTCATCAATGCAGGCTAGCGGTTCATGAAACGACACCACCCACGGTGGCGATAAGTGTTCGATGAGACGGCACAATGCCTGTGTTTCTGGCTCAGAGCCAGGGTGGCTGCCGGTCGATATCTGCACATCGCGCACCGGGGTATCGCTGCTCCAGCGGTAGACGGTGCCATCCGGTTGCCAGTTGGCGGTGGGGAAATTGCGATTGAGGTCAACACCATTGGCATTCGCGCGCAAACCCAACTGGCACCCATCCGGATTGACCGCCAGCACCACATGGTGCGCCAGACTGCCGGGTGCCAGAGTGCGCAAGGCACACGAAAGTGCGACTACCGAGGCGGTTTCATCACCGTGCGTCCCCGCGAGGATCAATCCGCTGTGTTTTCCTGCGTTTTCCGCCGGGAACCACAGTAGTGGCGCACCCAGCCGGGAACGTCCGTACTCCTGACCCGGTGAGGTAAATCCCCCGCGCTCGGTACGAGGGCGCGGCACAAACCCGATATCTGTCATGGTGTTATCCTGACTGTTGCTGCGTTGTATCGTCTGATAATAACAAAAAATTCGGGCTGGTCGCGTCGGTGAATCTGAATTGCGGGGCGCTTTGCAAACCGCTTTCGCGCTACTGGCTGGAAGGGCGGGTTTACGACTATGATAACTTCCAGCCTGATAACGATTTTTTCAGTAGGCACATGCCCAACATAATTCGAGCCATGCACTGCTACGGGGTAGCAGGACACGGCTCTTTGGTTAAAGGACACAACATGCAATTTCGTGACTCTGCAGTTTCCGTGAGCGTGCTTTGCGCCATACTGATAACCTCACTGACAGGGGCGGCGAATGCGGCACAGGTTCCCCCCGGTACAGTACTGGCGGACCAGCAGCAGATCGTGCGCCATATCAAGGACGAACCCGCTTCGCTGGACCCGATTAAAGCAGTGGGGCTACCGGAAATTCAGGTGATTCGCGATTTGTTTGAAGGGCTGGTGAATCAGGACGCACATGGCAACCCGATTCCCGGCGTGGCCCAGCGCTGGCAGACTAACGATAACCGCACCTTTATTTTTACTTTGCGATCGGATGCGCGCTGGTCAAATGGCGACCCGGTCACCGCCAGAGACTTCGTTTACAGCTGGCGGCGGCTGGTCACACCGCAGAATAACTCGCCGTTTAGCTGGTTTGCCCGAATGGCGGGCATCGTCAATGCTGATGAGATTCTGGCCGGTAAGTTGCCTGCCGATAAACTCGGAGCTGTCGCGGTTGATGACCACACGCTGAAGGTGCAACTGAGCAAACCGGTGCCGTATTTCATTAGCCTGATGGCCAATTTCAGCCTTTATCCGGTGCATCAGGCCACGGTGGAGAAATACGGTAACGAGTGGACTAAACCCGGCAATCTGGTGGGTAACGGCGCGTTTGTGCTTAAAGAGCGCGTAGTGAATGAAAAACTGGTGCTGACCCCTAACGATCACTATTGGGATCACGCGAATACCCGCCTGACGCAAGTGACGTTTGTGCCTATTAATCAGGAATCTAACGCCACCAAGCGTTATCTGGCAGGTGATATCGATATCACCGAATCCTTCCCGAAAAATCAGTATCAGAAACTGTTGAAAGATCTGCCGGGGCAGGTGTTTACGCCAGAGCAACTGGGTACCTACTATTATGCGTTTAACACCCAGCGTGCGCCGACCAACGATGTACGGGTGCGTAAAGCGCTCTCTTATGCCATCGATCGCAAGATTATTGCTGAGAAAGTGTTAGGGACGGGGGAAAAGCCGGCCTATCGCTTTACGCCCGATGTTACCGCCGGTTTCACGCCGCAACCGGGACAACTGCAACAGTATTCACAGGCTGAGTTGGACATGCAGGCTAAAGCGCTGATGGCGTCTGCTGGTTATGGCCTGTCCAGACCGTTGAAACTGACGTTGTTGTACAACATGCAGGAAGTTCACCAGAAAATCGCCATTGCAATCGCGTCAATGTGGAAGACGAAGCTCGGTGTGGACGTCAAACTGGTGAATCAGGAATGGAAGACCTACATTGACAGCCGTAACACCGGTAATTTTGATGTGATACGTGCGTCCTGGATTGGTGATTACAATGAGCCTTCCACCTTCCTGTCGTTGCTGACTTCGAGCCACAGCGGCAATATCGCCCGTTTCAATAATGCCGACTATGACCGCCTGATGGCGGACACCGCCGGACAGACTGACCGGAAGATCCTCAACGAGGATTATAACTGCGCTGAGCAGATTCTGGCGGAGCAGGCACCGATCGCCCCTATCTACCAGTATACCAATGGCCGTCTGATCAAACCCTGGGTGAAAGGCTATCCCATCACTAACCCGGAGGATGTGGCTTACAGTCATACGCTGTATATTCTAAAGCACTGATAAACGAAGCCGCCGGGTTTTATCGAGGGGTTATCCAGATATCGCCGGTGCGCCGCTTTCCGATTGCAGCCTGGGATACAGGCAGTAAGATGTGCGTGGTGAACAAAGCCGGAGTGAAGTCAGGAGAGGATGTGTGGACGTGATGGACAGTAACGCTATCCAGCATATGGGGGCGGTTTTTACCTATCAACTGGATGGACTGGGCGGCATTCTGCCGTTGGCAGAGAGTGGGCTGGGAGAGGAAGGAGGGTTACCCGTCTGGTTGCACCTCGACTCGACACAACCGGCCAGCGTGCGCTGGCTGCACGAAACCACCCTGTTACCGGATAGCGTACGCAATGCGCTGGCGGGCGAAAGCGCCCGGCCCCGCGTGGTCCGGCTGGGCGAGGGCACCCTGGTAACCCTGCGCAGCATCAACTACAACCCCAATGAGCGGCCGGACGAACTGGTCGCTATTCGGGTGTTTATTTCTGAACGGCTGATTGTGTCCACCCGCCGCCGTAAGGTCGCGGCGATTGATGAGGTGATGAGTGACCTGAAAGAGGGCAACGGGCCGGCTAACAGCGGTGACTGGATAGTGTCCATCGCTGAGGCATTAACCGACCACACCAGTGAATTCATTGATGAACTGCATGAGAAAATCATCGATCTGGAAGATGCGTTACTGGAACAACGCATTCCACCGCGTGGTGAACTGGCGTTGATCCGCAAACAGTTGATTGTGTTGCGCCGTTATATGACGCCGCAGCGTGATATCTTCTCGCGCCTGTCGGGTGAAAAATTTAGCTGGATGCAGGATGACGATCGCCGCCGCATGCAGGAAATTGCCGAGCGTCTTGGCCGCGGGCTGGAGGATTTGGATGCCAGTATCGCGCGAACCACCGTTATTGCCGATGAAATTACCTCGTTGATGACGGATGCCATGAACCGACGCACGTATACCATGTCGTTGCTGGCGATGGTGTTTTTGCCCACCACCTTTCTGACCGGCTTATTTGGCGTCAATCTGGGCGGTATTCCGGGTGCGAATAGCGGTATTGGTTTTGGCATATTTTGCCTGATGTTGGTGTTATTAGTGGGCGGCGTTGCCTGGTGGTTAAAACGCAGTAAATGGTTGTGAGTGGCGTGGTGGCATTATTGCGTGAAATATCACACAACCGTCGGCGGAGATAAAAACCATTGTCAATATTGAGCGATATCAACATTTTTGGCACCTACCTGCGGCACTATGCATCCCGCAGGTGAATGCAACGTCAAGCGATGGGCGTTGCGCTCCATATTGTCTTACTTCCTTTTTTGAATTACTGCATAGCACAATTAATTCACACCATGCCGACGTTTCGTCGGCTTTTTTTTGCCTGTAATTTGACGATGTTGTTATTGGGGGCTGGCGTTGAAGACTGTCGCGTTTACGTAGGAACCAGCGATTAAGCCGCCATGGCAATAAAACGCACGCTTGCAGTGAGCGTATCGGCGGCTATCACACCGCCGATCAACCGCTTGCGTTGTTAAATCGGTAAACGCGAAAACTAGCGAATCTCCAGCACGTCCAGACGTTCCAGTGGCCGGGTGTTGTCTTCGTCATCCTCATCCGGCTGCCAGCCTGCGGGTTGTAGCGGCATCTCTTCACGGTCGAACGCTAAATCGCCACCATCCACGACAGCGCTGCCCTGACGGATCGATTTGAAATCGAACAAGGCGGTATCGCACAGATGCGATGGCACTGCATTTTGCATGGCACTGAACATGGTTTCGATACGGCCGGGGTAGCGTTTATCCCAATCGCGCAGCATGTCTTTGATCACCTGACGTTGCAGGTTCGGTTGTGAACCGCACAGATTACACGGGATGATCGGGAACTGGCGTGCCTCCGCAAAGCGCTCAATGTCTTTTTCACGGCAATACGCCAGGGGGCGAATGACCACATGCTTACCGTCATCGCTTACCAGCTTGGGTGGCATGCCTTTCAGTTTGCCGCCGTAGAACATGTTCAGAAACAGCGTTTGCAGAATGTCATCGCGGTGGTGACCAAGCGCTATCTTGGTGGCACCCAGTTCGGTAGCGGTGCGATACAGAATGCCGCGACGCAGGCGAGAGCACAGTGAACAGGTGGTTTTCCCTTCCGGGATCTTCTCTTTCACGATGCCGTAGGTGTTTTCTTCCACAATCTTATATTCAACGCCGATACTGTCCAGATACTGCGGCAGCACATGCTCCGGGAACCCCGGCTGCTTCTGGTCCAGATTCACCGCCACCAGCGAGAAGTTCACCGGTGCGCTCTGCTGCAAATTACGCAGGATCTCCAGCATGGTGTAGCTGTCTTTGCCACCGGACAGGCAGACCATGATCCGATCGCCCTCTTCGATCATATTGAAATCGGCAATCGCCTCGCCCACGTTACGACGCAGACGCTTTTGCAGTTTGTTGAGGTTGTACTGCTGCTTGGGTGTAACAGATTGATTTTCTGACATTTAACGGTAACTCGTGTTCATGGGGCCGGTGCTCCAGCATTGCTGGGGGCTAAGTGTACCATTAAGTGCGCACCAGGGGAGTCTGGTGGCACCATAAACACGAGGTGGAGGAAGAATACTTATGGCATTCCGGGTTCACTGTTCAGCGTTTCTATCCGACGATAGTACCACTCTCCATACGGTGGAGAGTGGCTCTTTGATCATTTTTTATATTCAGGTATTTCAAATTTTAGTTTTGCATTGGGAAATGTATCCATCATTTTTTTCATCTTGATAGATTGGTCTGTTGCCCAATTTATTGCGGTTGCGTATTGATGAGTTGCAGGTTTTTTGGGATTCCATCTCATGTTATATAATGTGTTTTGCCCTGTATTTCTATTGATATAATGACTTGAGATCCATTTTGCTCCACCGTCTATTGCAGCATCTACAGAAAACCAGTTCTCATCGTACGCAAGATTTATTCCAGGGCCTGGATTCTTAGGAAATACTTTAATTCCGAACATGTTATATATTTTTTTTCCATTTTTAGTATGATACCCAGTCGAAAAAGGAGAAGTCCCATTCCCTGTCTCCACTAAAGCATGTGCTACAAGATATGCTTCATTAATGCCATATTTTTTTGCGGCATTCATAAACACCTTTTCTTTTCCTGATAGTACGCCCTTTCCTTTAAGCGTTTCTTTTATGGTTTTTTCTGGTAGCTCTGCTGATTCCGTTAGATCTAAGAATTGATATATTGAATTTTCACTCATATTTTTCTGAGGATCCATATAACCACTAACAGTACTTCTAGTTACGGCACCATAGTTCCCATATGTCGCTTTGCTACTTCCATTTAAAGCCATTTGTTTATTGAGTGCATCGGTTAGCTCATAGTCGTACTTTTTATAAGTAAATTCTCTTTTGGGAGTAGGCGCATTATTTGAAGGTGTGTCAGTGATATCTTCTTTTCTAGATGTCATTGACTGATAACTCTCAATAAATACATTGCCGTCAGCCAAGTCGTTTTTATACTTCAGAGCAGATGTACCATTGGCATCTTTTGCCCCTTCAATATTTTTGGCTGCTTTTATTGCGCCACCAATGCCACCAATATGCCGTGCTTTGAGAATGCCAGCAATTTCATTTTGAGTCATTTCAGGCTTAATGACGCCCTTTTTAACTAAGTACGCATAGGCTTTATCAGAGTTGGTTTTAAACGCGTTGTCTTGTATCTCTGCACTGGACAAATATTTGTCATAGTCCAGTCCATTCTTCCAGTTGTTTTTATTTTTCAGAAAGCGGGTCATACCACCGGATTTTCCCCATTTATACTCATTTTTGAATCCGTCCGCTTTCATCGCGGCGATAACGGCATTCGCACCACCCGCGATCAACCCAGCTTCAGCTAACCAGCTTGCACCAGCCTGATAACGGCCGAGATATCCGGCTGAGTTGCGAATATCTAATTTACCACCCGCACTTTCTGTGGCTGCAGTTGAGGCTATCAGTGCGCGAGTGTGAGCATCATCAAGGCCTTCAATATTGCCTTGTTTATATGCAGCACCGGTTGCGAGTGCGCGTTGAATAGTACCGCTCCTGCCCGCGGGGATTGGCACATTGATTTTTTGTGCAGGTGCTGTTGGTAAAGATATTGAGTCTACTCGGCTGGGCGATGCTCCGGTATTGTCCACTGGTTTAGGCGTAGCAGACTTCAACAAGGATTGGCTTGTAAAGCCTTGCAGGCTGCTCGTCAACCGCGATAAGGGTGCCGCCATGCCGGACATCAGCTTGCTTAGCTGGCTTCCCGCAGCGGCGTAATCAGGTGCAAACGGCGTAGTGGCCGGTTCTTGCGGTGCGGCCGGTTCGGTAGTGGGCACAGCGGCAGTCGGTGCAGGCGTCGGCTGGCTGGGTGGGGCGGTATTGGTTGCCGCAGGCTGTGTCGGTGCTTCCACAGGCGGCGTGGGCGTCTGCGGTGGGGAAAATTTAGGCAGCGGCGGAACCGTTGTCACCGGTGGCGTTGTAGGCGGTGTCGGTTGGCTGGCGGCGGCTGGCGCTGATGATGGCCGTGCGGATTCCGGTGCGGATGATCGAATATTGTCTGGCCCGGTTGCTGGCAAAGTAGAATAACCCGTCGCTGTATTATTGGCTTCCGAGTTATTTTGTCGTGACTGGGAGTTTATTTCCGTTTTCTTCGTAAATGACCGCGTTTTTTTTATCACGACGAAGAGTTGTTTCCGGGTGGTGTTATTCTTTTTCATAGGCGTTTAATAAGCGTGTTAGCTGACGTCAATGATAAAAATTAACGCCAGCAGGATGAATGGGAAGCCGCTTCAGCGTTATTGCTCACTGAGGTGGATATATTTCAGCGTCATGAGAAGAACGATGGCGTTATATTATCGTTTGTGGCTGAATACACTATTAAGATGCGTTTGCTGGTGGCTCAGCAAACAGGTACATGGTGTGGGGACTACAGGATGGCCTTTGCCGATACGGATAATTATCCCCCGACTTGCCTCTTTTTCCTCTCATCGATGGGTGAGAACACTGCTATCCTGTGGACAGGACCTGGTGCCTGCACGCGTTGTGCGACAGGCCATGACAAGACACGGTATGGCGCTTGTCCGGGCTGAAACTGTTGGCGAAAAGAGAACAATACCCATAGAGAACAATACCCATGAAGAAACTGCTTCTGGCCGTAGCGGTCACGGCGATGTTGTCAGGATGCTCGGTATTCCGTACCAAGACAACGAGCCTGAACAGTACATTTATCTCGCCGTATTACTTTACCTATGACACGAGCCATGTGTTGAAGGGCCAGACTAACTGGGTGGATTCTGTCTACTTGACCGGTAACCCGGCACGCTGGGATGAAATTCGCGGTACGTATAAGGCAGCATTGCCGAAAATTACCCTTAACTATCGGGTGGAACCTGCTGATGGTGGATATCGGATCACCTATAACGGGATGGTGAATTACCTGCTGTCGGCCCGACATGGTGTTGAGAATGGCAAAGACATGATTGAAGGCGAGAGCGTGCGACAGTTCCTCATCCCACAGCGTAGCACCGTGGTGAGCATGGACAAAAAGGCGATGCTGACGCTGACCGATGACATCAAGGTGGAAGTGTCACTGGCAGAAAAAGTCGAGATGCATTCCATTGAGGATCGTTAACCCGTGAACGAGGGTAACGGCATGATGCCGGGATGATGCATCATGGCTTGACTTACCATTATGGCTTTCCTGATCAAACCGGCGTCCTTGCCGGTTTTTTTATCACTGAGTAGTGCTGCTGTCTGATGACAAACAGGCTGACTCAGAAGCTTTCCCAGTCCTGCTGGTTCTGGCGACGGTTGTGGTTTAACGACGATGTTGCCTGACTCAATGTGGCCTGACTCGATATGGGTAACGGATTGCGGGTGCTGGCAGACAACGTGGTACGGGGCAATAACGGCTGTCTATCTAACGGTTTATTCCCTAACTGTTTATTTTCTACTCGTTGATGATATAACCGTTGATTCTCTAACGGTTGATTATCCTGCGTTAGCCGGAAATGGCTTACCAGTGTTTCCAACTGTACGGATTGTTCCTCTAGCGAGCTGGCGGAGGACGCGGATGCTGTAACCAGCGAGGCGTTTTGCTGGGTGGTGACATCCAGTTCACTCACGGCACTGGCGATCTGCTCGATTCCACGGCGCTGTTCATCCGACGCGGCGGCGATGTCGCCAATAATGTCGTTGACGCGAGAAACCGAGCGCAGGATTTTCTGCATCGCGTCACCGGCTTCTGAGGCCAGCATGGAGCCGGTATCGATACGACGAACCGACTCGGCGATCAGATCCGCGATTTCACGTGCGGCCTGCGCGCTGCGTTGTGCCAGATTGCGCACTTCGCCTGCGACGACGGCGAAACCTCTCCCCTGTTCTCCGGCACGCGCGGCTTCCACGGCGGCGTTAAGCGCCAGAATATTCGTCTGGAAGGCGATGCTATTGATGACGTCGGTAATATCGGCGATTTTTTTCGAGCTGACGGCGATGTCATTCATAGTATTGACCACGTTTTGTACCACGACACCACCGGTTTGAGCATCTTTGGAGGCTTCTGCCGCAATCTGGCTGGCGTGGCGCGCGTTGTCGGCGTTGTTTTTCACCGTTGAGGTCAACTGTTCCATGCTGGCGGCGGTCTGGACGACAGCGGCGGATTGTTGCTCGGTACGGGACGACAGTTCATGGTTGCCGTGGGCGATTTGCGCGGCAGAGGCTGCTACGTTGCTCACGCTATCACGGATGTTGCCGATCATCTGGCGCAACCGTTCGGTCATCCCGGCCATGGCGGTGGTCAACTGGCCCAGCTCATCATGACGTGTGGTGTCGATACGGGCGGTCAGGTCGCCGCTGGCGATGCGCTCCGCCAGCACCAGATTGTGGGATACCGGCTGGGTAATCTGGCGGGTGATATAGCGTGACACCAGTACGCCGAATACCAGTGCCAACAGGGCGAAGGCCGCCGTACCGGTGATGGCGTTGTTGGTCAGCGTGGTGTTGATCTCATTCAGGCGCTTGATGACCTCTTTGGCGATATTGCTGACGTTGTCGCCGTCGGTTTTCACTGCGGCTTCCGCGTTCGACAACGTCTGGTACGCCGCCTGGTCATTTTCCGCACCGGTTTTCAGGTTAACGGCATTTCCCCAGAACGCATCCAGCGTGGCTTTCTTGTCAGCGGGAAATTGTGCGGCAAGGTCACGGTAGTTTTTTTCGAGATCGCCAAAACGGCTTTGCAGCATATTCAGCGCCGCGGGAGTATGTTCAATCACTACCGCATCGGCCGTTGCTTTGTAAGACGCGACCGCCAGGATGAAGTCCATGGCTTTTTCCCGGTCGTTATCGGAGGGAAACGTGATGGTCGTCAGACTGCTGCGAAAGCGGGAGAGGGCGGCATCGACCGAAATGTCGTTAAACCGGGCGTTGGCGTCGCTAAGCGCGTGTTTGGCACGCGCCATTTCACGGATGGATTGCTGCAAGGCAATCTGGTGTTTCTGCATCTGGGCCAGCGGCTGCCTGAACTCGCTTTCACGGTATAACTGGCTACCCTGTTCAAGGTTTTTAGCCAGGTCATTGTTATAGCTGACCATGGTGTCGTAAGGCTCATTGTCATTGCTGGCGAAATACTTTGTTCTGGCAATTTTGACCTGAAAAATATCCATGATGACGGTATGCATCAGGTCGTTTTTGCTGTCGTACGCTTTGATGGTTGAAAAACGGTAAATACTCAGTGCTGAGGACAGAACCACTAAAAATAAAATGATGGCAAAACCCAGATATAGCTTGGTTGAGACATGCATGTCAAAAAAACGTTTTCTCACAGGTGCCATTATCTACTCCCGTTGGCAATTAGGCTGATTGATTACCAGCCTAACCATTAATCGACCAACGAATGACTGCCTTTAGTCGCTGAAAAATAAGGACATATAATTTATCCCCCTGACAATAATTGTATTTGTTACTTACCGTGAGTAAAAACATGAGAGGTGAAATGGGGGCTAAACGGTGATTTTTTACGCCATGAGAAACGCTCGAAAAGAGAAGTAAATAGGACTATGCCGCATTCCGATATTTAGCGATAAAATGGACCGATTGCTTTTCACATGCAGGCTTTCTCACACTCACGATCTTTCTCACATTCACGAAATAGGAGTCGACAAGAATATGATGATGCCGCAATGGCTGGTGGCGGGCACGGCGCTGATGCTGGTGGTCTGTAGTAGCGGATGTAGTGGCGGACAATCTGAATCGGCGCAAATGCAGGAGTCGGTCGCGCCGCAGCGGGCTGCCTGGCAGGGGCAGGAGACCCCGGCCGCGGTGAACTGTACGCTGGCCGGTGGGCGCATGGGCGTTTCGCGCCAGTTGAGTGGGGCCAGCATCGGTACGTGCCTGTTGGCGAATGGCAAGCGCTGTGACGAAACCTCATTGATGAACGGTCATTGCCCGGCGGGGTGATCCCGGCGAGCCATTCGGCAGGTAATAAGCAGGTAAGCAGGTAAATAAACCGGCGGCATGACGCCACCGGCAGTGTGATCACGGATTGACCTGGTTGGGGCAGGGTACGCCTTCGCTAAGCTGTTGGATGTTGTGCAAGGTGGTGTCGGCGATGCTGGTCAATGCTTCTTCTGTCAAAAAGGCCTGATGACCGGTGAACAGCACATTGTGGCAGGCCGAAAGCCGACGGAACACGTCATCCTGAATCACGTCGTTGGATTTGTCGGTAAAAAACAAGTCACGTTCGTTTTCATACACATCCATGCCCAGCGAGCCGATTTTTTGCTGTTTGAGCGCGTCGATGGCGGCCTGAGAATCAATCAATCCGCCCCGGCTGGTGTTGATGATCATCACTCCATTCTTCATGCGTGCAAACGCATTCTGGTCGAGCAGGTGATGGTTTTCCGGTGTCAGCGGGCAGTGCAGTGAAATCACGTCTGAGCGGGCATACAGGGTATCGAGGTCGACATACTCTGCGCCCAGTTCCAGTGCGAGCGGATTTGGGTAAGGGTCATGCGCCAGCAGCGTCATGCCGAATCCTTTAAGGATACGCAGGGTGGCGATACCGATTTTCCCGGTGCCAATAATCCCCGCCGTGCGCTGGTACATGTTGAATCCAATTAACCCTTCCAGTGAGAAATTGGCATCGCGGGTGCGCTGATAGGCGCGATGAATGCGGCGGTTGAGGCTCATCATCATGCCTACCGCATGCTCGGCGACGGCTTCCGGTGAGTAGGCCGGTACACGCACTACCCGAATGCCTAGTTCGCGGGCCGCTTCCAAGTCGACGTTGTTAAAACCGGCGCAGCGTAACGCCAGAATGTTGATGCCGGTATTCGCCAGCTCGGTCAACACCTCACGCCCGGCTTCATCGTTGACGAAGATACAAACCGCGTCGCAGCCCGCCGCCATTTTGACGGTGCGCGGGCTCAGCATGAAATCGAAAAACTCCAGCTCATACCCGAACTGTTGGTTTACCTGTTCCAGGTATTTGCGGTCATATTGTTTGGTGCTGTAAATCGCCAGCTTCATGATTATCTCTCCACAGGGTATTGTCGGTTGCGCATCGGCCATAGGTGGTTTTATCACCTGCCGTGATGATGGCAACCAGAATAAGCTAGCAGAAAACCATAAACAGACAAAATCGTTACCTTCATCATGGTAACGCAATGAAAGCGTCAGGGCGGCGGTACTGTTGAAAAAACAAGACAAGAGGGGGGAATTCCCCCCTCTTGTATGACAAAGATAGTATGACAAAGATGGTGTGACTTACTTCGAGGCGCCGAATACCGAGATGGCTTGCGCCATGCTGGCGATCTGCTGCTGCAGGTGCCCGGTGGCGGAGTTAGACTGGCTCGCCAGTGCGGTATTCTGATGGGTCAGTTCGTCAATGCGGTTGACCGCGTCATTGATCTGCTGCAGCCCCTGAGACTGTTCTTTGGTGGCCAGGCTGATGTCGTTCATCAAGTGTGTTACTTCCTGCACTTTGACCAAAATGTTGTTCATCGAGCGGTTGGTGTGGGCCACTTGCTGGTCGCCGGCGCGGATGCTGGAGAGCGTGTTGTCGATCAATGCCGCGATGTCCTTGGCGGAGGAGGCGCTGCGCTGCGCCAGCGAGCGGACCTCACTGGCGACCACCGCAAAACTCTTACCTTGCTCCCCGGCATGGGCAGCTTCTACGGCAGCGTTGACAGCCAGAATATTGGTCTGGAATGCCAGATTATCCAACACGCTGATGATATCGGTGATGCGTTCGCTGGCGCGGGTGATCGCATCCATCGTACTGGCAACCTCCGAAACGGCTTGCTCGCCGACATTGACGACCTGATTGACATCCTCTGCATATTGCGAAGCGCGTAACGACGCGTCGGCGTTGCTCTTGATGGTCGCGGTAAGCTGTTCGACCGAGGCGGCGGTTTGTTGCAGGCTCTCTTCGGTTTTCTCGCAGCACTCGGCCAGAATGTGGTTACCCTGCGCGATTTCACTACACGCGGTTTTGAGTTCATGCAGGTTGACGTTGACGTCATCGACAAAGGTGCGGAAGTTCATGCCGGATTGATTGACGGCGCGCATCAACATGCCTATTTCATCAGCACGGTTAAGCTGGGTCAGGCTGTTGGCCTGGCCGGACGCAGAACGCATCGCTTGCTCGAGGATCAGTTCCGTCGGTTTGGCGATATGTTGCACCAGCAGCTCACAGAACAGGCAGGCACAGGCGATCAAGGCGGCAAACACGCCCCATACCAACGCCGTTTTTGGCAGCAGTGCGAACGCGATAGCCAGAGGCATTAGCCCCAGCAGCCCAAAATAGCTGCGAATGCGCCAGCGCAGCGGCATGGTTTTGAACATGCTCAACCATTTCAGCGGACCGGTATACACCACCAAACCGTGATGGAAAGTCCGGTTTTTCAGGGTACCCTGATTCACCTGAGCATAGAGTGCTTCCGCCTGGCTGATTTCGTCTGTGGTGGCGGCGGTGCGTACCGACATATAACCGACCAGCTTGCCATCGCGCTTTAGCGGCGTCGTGCTGGAACGAACCCAGTAGTGATCTCCGTTCTTGCGACGGTTTTTGACTACACCCGTCCAGATTTTTCCGGCTTTTAGCGTATTCCACATGTCCGCGAAGGCCGACGGTGGCATATCCGGATGGCGGATAATATTATGCGGTTGCTCCATCAGCTCTTCCGTCTCATAGCCGCTGACTTTGATGAAATCGGCGTTGGCGTAAGTGATGAGGCTGTCAGGGGTAGTAACCGACATCAGTTTGGTGTTGGCATCCAGCGGATACTGACGTTGGCTTACCGGGTAATTTTTACGCATGAAGCATCCCTTTTTGCGATATTGAAGGGTAAAGCGAGTCCATATTGTCTAAATAAGCAACAATACTAATGAATCGATAATCCGGGCAGGAGCGCGGTGTATGGGCGTCGCCACCGTGCCTGCCATCAAGGCAGCGCTGTAGTCAGATACTACGCTTATGTAAAAATTTTATCACGATCAGGTAATTGGGATGTACGGATTTTGCTGGGTAATGTGAACTGAATGGTGACATTTAGCGCATTAATCGTAACAATTCGCACTGAATGATAAAAATGATGATAGCGAGAACACCCTGAAACATAATCCATGCTGACGTTTATACGCTGTACCCGATGGCTGGCCCTGCTGGTTGTTGGGCTGACGCTGGGGGGAATCATCGCCTGCCTGACGATGCCGCGCTGGTTGCCCGTGGTAGTGCAGCCTTATTTGCCTGCCGGTGTGAAGGTGGCGTTGAATGACACGCCCGGCTGGCGTCAGGGGGGATTCTGGTTGCCCGATGTACAACTGCGTCTGGCATCGTGTCAGCCCGCGACGCTGTCAGGCTTGCTGGTGCGTTATCGGCAAGGGCGCTGGCATTTGGAGGCGCAAGCCTTGACGCTGGATGCGGATTGTTTGCGGCAATGGCCAGCCTCTTCCGCGATGACGGCACCTCAATTAGCGCAGTGGCAACAGTGGTTGCCGGAAACCGAATTGATTTTGCACCACGTTGCACTTACCCCCTGGCTGCCCGAGGCGGGCAGTCTGCAACTGTCTACCGACGCATCGCGCCAGCAACTCCGTATCCAGAGCGACCAGCTACAGGTGCAGGCCGAACTGCGTGGCGCTGAACTGACGCTACATCAAGGCCTGATGCGCACGGCACCGCAAGAAACACCGCTACAAATCAACGGTGCGATGCATCTGGCACCAACGCTTAACCGCCTGCCGCAACGGGGGGAGGTGCAAGGCGTTGGGTTACCATTACGGTTACCGGAACCGGCCAGTGCGGTGTTGCGCTGGCAGGGGAATCAGGGCGAGTTGACGGTCAGTGTGGCGTCAATGGACGAACCGCTGCTGACGCTGCCGTGGCAGATAAGTGATGGCAACCTGCGTATTCAGGACGGGCGCTGGCGTTGGCCGTATGCCAGTCAGCCGCTGACCGGCGGCGTTTCGCTGACATTGTACGATCTGTTGCAACCGCGCGACCCACTGCGGCTGGAAGCTCGCCTCAATATCCTGACCCAGGGTCACCATGGCCGCGCTAACGCCGTGCTGTCGTTGGGGCCCGGTTTACTGGGGGTGGCTGACAGCGATATGCGCTTCCAGTTTACCGGGCAAGTGAATTTACCTGACGTGTCTATTTTCGCGTCATTGCCGGGCACGGTGAAAGGAGCGGTGCTTGATCCTACCGTGGCGTTGCTACCGGGCGCGCTGTTACGGGCCTGGGGAACGCCGCGCCCGGACGTCGAACTGGAGGAAGCGCGCTGGCCGCTGGCGGGAATCCAGGTGACCCGACAGGGTGTGAGCGGCAGGTTACAGGCGATTGTCAACGTACGTGACCGGTACTGGGGGCGCTTTCGCTTGCACCTTGACGGTAAGGCGCAGCAGTTTTGGCCAGACAGCGGTGACTGGCGCTGGCGCTATTGGGGAGAAGGCGAGTTGCCGCCGTTGCAAGGCCGATGGGATATCGCAGGTCAGGGGCGCTGGCAGAACAATGAGATTGACGTCGAGTCGTTGTCCAGCGGTCTTACCCAACTGCGTTACGGCGTGGTGACGGTAGAGCAGCCGAGGTTGACGCTGACCGAACCCCTGCGCTGGCGACGCGACCCCACGACGGGCACGCTGCGCGGCGCGCTGAAACTGGCGGCGAAGCAGGTGAATTTTCACGGAGCTGGCACGCTGCCAGCCACCGAGCTGGCGCTGGATATTCATGGCCGCAATTTGCAGGATTTCCAATGGAATGGTCTGT
Organism: Dickeya oryzae; assembly: GCF_020406815.2. Lineage (NCBI taxonomy): Bacteria > Pseudomonadati > Pseudomonadota > Gammaproteobacteria > Enterobacterales > Pectobacteriaceae > Dickeya > Dickeya oryzae. Next base: position 2,723,521 of record NZ_CP162670.1, on the reverse strand, counting down.
TGCAGGCGCAGGCGGTCGGTCCTATTCGACTTAACGGTCGCTGGGATGGACAACGGCTGCGTGGTAACGGGTGGTGGGCGCCGCAGCCGTTGCGGGTATTCCAGACATTGTTACCGCCACATTGGCAACTGGCTATTCGTACCGGGCAGTTTTACGCACAGGCGGCGTTTTCCGCTGCTCGTGGGCAGGGATTTCGCGCCGGGGGACATTGGGTGGTGAAAAACGCCAGTGCCTGGCTGGAGGATGGCGAAGTCAGCGGGGTGAACTTTGTGCTGCCGTATCGCTTCGAAAATCATCGCTGGCAGTTGGGTATTTCCCGTCCGGTGGCGTTACGCATTAACCGGCTCGATAGCCTGTTCCCGATGCAGAATATCGATATACAACTGTACGGCCATTATCCTTACAGTGAGCGTCACCCGTTTACGCTGGCGCAACTGGACCTGGATGTGCTGGAAGGGCACCTGTCGCTATCGCCGTTGCGCCTGCCTGCGCATGATTCGGCGATATTACGACTACAAGGGATTGATATTGGCCAACTGGTGAGTGTCCTGAAGGTGAAGAAGCTGTCGATGTCCGGCCGGGTGAGTGGTGTACTCCCGCTGAACTTCAGCCACCCGTCGATGCTGGTCAAAGACGGCAAATTCACCAATGATACGCCCTTAACCATAGAACTGGATTCGCAACTGGCGGACCAACTGGCACGAAACAGTGTCGCCAATGCGACGGCTGTAGCCTGGTTGCGCTATCTGGAAGTGGGGCGCTCCTGGGTGACGGTCGATATCAGTCAGAACGGTGAGTTGTCGCTGGTGTCGCGCATTACGGGACAAAGCGTGATGGATGACCTGTCACGGCGTGACATTGTGCTCAACTATCGCCAGCAGGAAAATATCTTCCAGTTATGGCGCAGCCTGCGTTTTGGCGACAATCTGAAGGCGGCACTGGAACAACAGGTCGCTGAGTAATCGATGATGAGTGGTAAGAGGACGAGATGAGAACAGCCTGTGTCGCGATAACGGCCGTGTTGCTAACCGGCTGCACCCCGCGCATTGAGGTGGCGGCGCCAAAGGAGCCGATTACCATCAACATGAACGTGCATATTGAGCACGATATTCGTATTCACACGGATAAAGAAACGGCACAACTGCTCGATAGTGCCGGTAACCGGGCCGGTGAGCAGATAAAGAGAAATCAGGGTAGTAAAGGCGTCGTTATAGACGAGTAGTCGTTATATACCCTTCATACTTCAAGTTGCAGGTGTGTTGGCTGCGTTACTCGGCCCATCAATGGGCCTCGCCCTTCGGGCCGCTGCAAGCAGCGTTCAAATCGGCGTATGCCGATTTGTCGTTCACCCGAATCACTTACCTGAGTAAGCTCATCGGGATTCACTCTCTTGCCGCCTTCCTGCAACTCGAATTATTTTGGGTATAGACGGGTAGTCGTTATAGGCAAGTCATAAAAAAACGCCGTGTGCCATAAAAAGGAGTAATCAGGCAACACGGCGGCGAGTATGAGGGTAATTAACGCGTTATATACCCCAAATCATTCACGTTGCAGGCCAGTCAACGCACCGGCAACGTGAAGACGGACGGGGAGTATTATGCAGATGCTAACTGGGACAGCTGTTCTTTAGCATCAGCCACCGCTTTCTGTGCCATATCCGGGCCGTAAGCGATACCTTCTGCAAACACAAATTCGACATCGGTGATGCCGATGAAGCCCAGCATCAGGCGCAGGTACGGTGCGACCACATCGCTCTCGGTATCTTTGTGGATACCACCACGGCTGGTCAGTACCACAGCGCGTTTGCCTTTCACCAGACCTTCCGGCCCTTGCTCGGTGTAGCGGAAGGTGACGCCAGCACGGGCGATGAAGTCGAAATAGTTCTTCAACTGAGTTGAAATGTTGAAGTTGTACATCGGGGCGGCCAGCACGATAACGTCGTGCGCCTGCAGTTCAGCAATCAGGGCATCAGACAGCGCCAGCGCGTCCTGCTGACGCGGGGTCAGCGGTTTGTCGGAAGGACGCATCGCGCCAACCAGCTCACCATCCAGTACCGGTACCGGCTGAGCGGCCAGGTCGCGAACGGTAATGGTGTCAGCAGGGTGTGCTGCCTGCCAGGAGGCGGTAAAGTGGTCAGCCAACTGGTTGGATTGAGAGAAGTCAGCCAAAATGCTTGATTTCAGAACGAGTACTTTGCTCATTGCCTATTCCTTGTTAAGTGTGCCAGAACGAACGTTGTCGTCGCATGAACGCATCATAGGTGTGTTATGGGCAACGGGATAGCGCAATATTTCGAGATCTTTATTCGATTTTATTGAATGAAGGGTGCGAGGGGCAAGAGCGTGGGGCGAGAGCGAGGGGCGATAGAATAGTGCGGCAGAATCCCTTTTGATGGCATATAGCCTGCGCCGTCAATGTGATACCATGCCCGCCGCCCGAATTTGTGTTTTCGCCATGTTGCGCTGGTCATCATTTTTTCTGGTCGCCGTTTTTTGGTCACTATGCGTTCTGGTAACCCATCAGACGATGCTTGCCGACCAGCGGCACCGGACAGCGGCCATCACCCCTAGGTGTTCGGTATGGCGACGCACTCCCGGAATCAGACAGTAAGGAATTGCACCGTGACATCACCTCTCCATGCGTTAGAACCTCAACTTGATGCCTTAATGCTACGTGACCGGCAACGTCTGCGTCGCCGTTTGCAAGGCGCGATGAAAGTGGGGAACCCACAGGCACAGGCGGCGATTGCGCAGGAAATTGGTCAGGAGATTGATACTGCTCGCCTGCGGGTAGAACAACGCAGGACGTCGCTGCCAACCATCCATTATCCAGAGGCGTTGCCGGTCAGCCAGAAACGTGAGGCGATCCTCAGCGCTATCCGCGATCACCAGGTGGTGATTGTGGCCGGGGAAACCGGTTCAGGTAAAACCACCCAGTTGCCGAAGATGTGCCTGGAGTTGGGGCGCGGCGTGACCGGTCTGATAGGCCATACCCAGCCGCGTCGACTGGCGGCCCGCAGCGTGGCGGACCGCATTGCCGCCGAGCTGGAAACCCCGTTGGGCAGCACCGTGGGTTACAAGGTGCGGTTTAACGATCAGGTGAGTGACAACACGCTGGTCAAGTTGATGACCGACGGTATCCTGCTGGCGGAGATTCAGCAGGACAGGCTGCTAATGCAGTACGACACGCTGATCATTGATGAGGCCCACGAACGCAGCCTCAATATCGACTTTATTCTCGGTTACCTCAGGCAGCTGTTACCGAAACGCCCGGACCTTAAGGTTGTCATCACCTCGGCGACCATCGACCCGCAGCGTTTTTCGCGCCATTTCAGTAATGCGCCAGTCATCGAAGTGTCCGGACGTACCTACCCGGTGGACGTGCGTTATCGGCCGGTGGTGGAAGAAGCGCAAGACAGCGACCGTGATCAGCTACAGGCGATACTGGATGCGGTGGATGAGCTGTGCCACGAAGGGCCGGGCGATATTCTGGTGTTTATGAGCGGCGAGCGGGAAATCCGCGATACGGCCGATGCGTTAAGCAAGCTCGATTTGCCGCATACCGAGATTTTGCCGCTGTATGCGCGTCTTTCCAGTCAGGAGCAGAACCGGGTATTCCAGTCTCACCACGGGCGTCGCATCGTGCTGGCGACCAACGTGGCAGAAACGTCGCTGACCGTACCCGGCATTCGCTACGTGATTGACCCTGGCACGGCGCGCATCAGCCGCTACAGCTATCGCACCAAGGTGCAACGCTTGCCGATTGAGCCGGTGTCACAGGCTTCCGCCAACCAGCGAAAAGGGCGCTGTGGCCGTGTGGCGGCGGGTATCTGTATCCGCCTTTATTCTGAGCAGGATTTTCTCTCCCGGCCCGAGTTTACCGACCCGGAGATTTTGCGTACCAACCTGGCCTCGGTCATTTTGCAGATGACGGCGTTGGGGCTGGGGGATATCGCGGCCTTCCCGTTTGTCGAAGCGCCGGACAAACGCAATATTCAGGACGGGGTACGGCTACTGGAAGAGCTGGGCGCGATTCACACCAGCGATGACGGCCGTTATCGCCTGACACCGCAGGGGCGGCAACTGGCGCAACTGCCGGTTGACCCGCGTCTGGCGCGTATGGTGCTGGAAGCGCGACAGACCAGTTGTGTCCGTGAGGCGATGATCATTACCGCCGCGTTGTCGATTCAGGACCCACGCGAACGCCCGGTAGAGAAAAAGCAGGCGGCGGAAGAAAAGCATCGCCGGTTTGCCGACAAAGAGTCTGATTTTCTGGCATTCGTCAACCTGTGGGACTACTTGCAGGAACAGCAAAAAGCCTTGTCATCCAGCCAGTTTCGCAAGCTGTGCCGTAGCGACTACCTCAACTACCTGCGGGTGCGGGAATGGCAGGATATCTACACCCAACTGCGCCAGGTAGTAAAAGAGCTGGGCTTCCCGGTGAATAGCGAACCGGCGGATTACCGCAGCCTGCATTGCGCGTTGCTGACCGGCCTGTTGTCCCATATCGGGCAAAAGGACGTCGACAAGCAGGAATTCAGCGGGGCGCGGAACACCCGGTTTGCCATTTTCCCTGGCTCCGGTTTGTTTAAGAAACCGCCGAAGTGGACGATGGTGGCGGAACTGGTGGAAACCAGCCGTTTGTGGGGGCGTATCGCTGCCCGCATCGAACCGGAATGGGTCGAGCCGCTGGCGCAGCACCTGATCAAGCGCAGTTACAGCGATCCGCACTGGGAAAAAGCGCAGGGCGCGGTGATGGCGCAGGAGAAAGTCACGCTGTACGGTTTGCCGCTGGTGGCTGCCCGGAAAGTGAACTATGGCGCTATCGACCCGGTGGTATCGCGTGAGCTGTTCATTCGCCACGCGCTGGTGGAAGGCGACTGGCAAACCTCCCACGGTTTTTTCCGGGCCAACCAGCAATTACGCCAGGAAGTGGAAGAACTGGAAAACAAATCCCGCCGCCGCGATATTTTGGTGGATGACGAGACACTGTTTGCGTTCTACGACCAGCGAGTGCCGCAGGATGTGGTCTCGAGCCGTCATTTCGACAGCTGGTGGAAACAGGCCGCCAAAGCCAACCCGGAATTGTTGAATTTCGAAAAGGCGATGCTGATCAAAGATGGCGCGGAGCGTGTCAGCGCGCTGGATTACCCGAACCATTGGCAGCAGGGTGAACTGCGGTTACGGCTTACCTACCAGTTTGAACCGGGCGCGGATGCGGACGGCGTGACCGTGCATATCCCGCTGCCGGTGTTGAATCAGGTGAAAGAAGACGGATTCGAATGGCAGATTCCTGGGTTACGGCGTGATCTGGTGGTGGCGTTGATCAAGTCATTGCCAAAACCGATACGGCGTAACTTTGTTCCGGCACCTAACTACGCGCAAGCGTTTCTGGCGCGGGTCACCCCACTGGAAAAAGGGTTGCTGGAGGCTATGGAGCGTGAATTACGCCTGATGACTGGTGTGACGGTTGACCGCGAAGCCTGGCAGTGGGATCAGGTGCCCGATCATCTGAAAATCACCTTCCGGGTGGTGGATGAGAAAAACCGGACGCTGCGGGAAGGCAAGCAGTTGCGAGCGCTGAAAGATCAGTTGCAGGAGAAGGTGCAACAGACGTTGTCGGCGGTGGCGGATGACGGCATCGAGCAACGCGATTTGCACATCTGGAGTTTTGGCGATTTACCGGAGCGCTACGAACAAAAACGGGGCGGTTATGCGGTAAAAGCCTATCCGGCGCTGGTGGATGAAAAAGACAGCGTGGCAATCCGTCTGTTTGACTCGCCGCACCAGCAACAGCAGATGATGTGGCGTGGTCAGCGCCGTCTGTTGCTGCTCAATATTCCGTCACCCATTAAGTATCTGCACGAGAAACTGCCGAATAAGGCCAAGCTGGGGTTGTATTTCAACCCTTACGGCAAGGTGCTGGAGCTGATTGACGATTGCATCGCCTGCGGTGTGGACAAATTGATGGAACAAGCCGGTGGCCCGGTATGGCAGGAAGCGGCGTTTCGCCAGTTGCACGAGCGTGTGCGGGCGGAGCTGAACGACACGGTGGTGGATATTGCCCGTCAGGTGGAGCAGATCCTCACCACGGTGTTTAACATCAATAAACGGTTGAAAGGCCGGGTGGACATGGCGCTGGCACTGGCGTTAAGCGACATCAAAAGTCAGTTGAGCGGGTTGGTATTTCGCGGTTTCGTGACCGATAACGGCTATAAGCGGTTGCCGGATGTGCTGCGGTATCTGCAAGCCATTGAGCGTCGGCTGGATAAACTGGCGCAGGATGTTCACCGCGATCGGGCGCAGATGCTGAAAGTCGAGCAGGTGCAGCAGGCCTGGCAGCAGTGGCTGAATAAGCTGCCGCCGGAACGACGCGATGATGATGACGTGAAAGCCATCCGCTGGATGCTCGAAGAGTTGCGTGTCAGCTATTTTGCCCAGCAGCTGGGCACGCCGTATCCCATTTCTGATAAACGCATTATGCAGGCGATGGATCAGATAGACGGGTAACGCGGATAGCGGGATAACCGGCCTTGTGGCAGTCGACCTTAGCAGTAAACGCGGGATAACCCTTGCCCGGTGCTCAAGTAGCATCGGGCAAGGGGATAGTGGCCATTAATGGTGGCAATTAACAGTCTTCGATGATCAGATACGCGGCGTTAACCGGGCCGTGTACCCCGACCACCTTGATAAGCTCGATGTCGGCGGTGGAACTGGGGCCACCTATCAGGTTGATACAGGAAGGCATTCGGGTGCCTTGCTCCGCCAACTGATGCAGATGGCGCGCCAGTTGCGCGACACGCGGTAAAATCGTGCTCTTGCGCACCACAAAAATTGACGACTCCGGCAGTAAGCTGACCGCACGGCCGCGATCCGGGGTGGAAAATAGCACCACGCCGCCCGATTCCGTTAACCCATATTCGGCGTAGACCACGCCGACTTTGGCTTGCTCAGCCAGCCGGATATTTTCTTCTCCCCGCGCAGGGTCCCACACCTCGGCGTGGCAGGCTTCCTGCAACCGGGCGGTGATCCCCAACGCGACCAGTCGCTCATCGCCACTGAGGATGACGGGCTCGCGGCCATAGCGTTCGCATAAACGCCATGCGGCCTCGGCGGCATCCGCCTCGCTGGTCAATTCACAATGCGCCAGCATGACGTTGGTGGCGCATTCAATGAACGCGTCACAGCGTTGCTGCGCGTCAAGTTCCGTCAGACGGGTCTGGGCATGGTCATGCGCAGGAGTCGGCGTCGGCGACGGAAGATGACGAACCGGTCGGCCCAGTGCGTTGGCGATGTCGGCTAAAAATGCGTCTCTGTGATTCATCATTTATTTCCCTGCGCTTTGTGTTTTTTAAACCAGGAACGGAAACTTTCACCATCGGCGGGCGGCAAGTCGCGCGCCTGGGTCCATTCGCTGATGGCCCCGATGTTAATGGGGAGCTTCCCATCCCGGATAAACCAACTGGCGGCACGGGCACCCGCTATCATGCCGACTTTCCATAACGTCGGGTGGCTGTTGGCATAAGCGAACAGCTTGATCGTGCTCTGCTCGCCTTTGGGCGTGAGCCCACCTTCTGCCATGACGCGGCGGTGTTTCAGAATCAGCTTCGATAACGGAATCTGGACCGGGCATACGCTATCGCAGGCGGTACACAACGAGCAGGCGTAGGGCAGATCTTTAAAATCATCGTAACCACCCAGCAGGGGAGAAATGACCGCGCCGATAGGGCCTGGATAAATAGAGCCGTAGCCGTGACCGCCGATATGGCGGTACGCCGGGCAGGTGTTCATGCATGCGCCGCAGCGAATACAACGCAGTATGTCCTTGAACTGCGACCCCAGCACGGTGGAGCGGCCGTTATCGACAATCACCAGATGGAACTCTTCCGGGCCATCCACATGGCCTGCCTCGCGTGGGCCGGTGAGCCAGGTATTGTACCCGGTCAGCCGCGCGCCGACGGCACTGCGCGCCAACATAGTGATGAGCACATCCACCTCTTCAAACGTCGGTGCGATACGCTCCATCCCCATCACTGCGATGTGCGTTTTCGGCAGGGTGGTACACATGCGGGCGTTGCCTTCATTGGTCACCAGACACACGGAACCGGTTTCCGCCACGGCGAAGTTACAGCCGGTGACGCCGATTTCCGCACTCAGAAAATCCTGACGGATCTTTTGGCGGATGAACAGTGTCATGGCTTCCGGGGTTTCCGGCCCGTCGTAGCCCAGTTTTTCACGCAGCACACGTTGAATCTGGTGACGATCTTTATGAATCGCCGGTACCACGATGTGTGACGGTGGATCGCCATCCAACTGCAGAATGTATTCGCCAAGGTCGGTTTCAATCACCTGGATACCGGCTTCCTGTAGCACGTGGTTCATGCCAATTTCTTCGGTGACCATCGATTTGGCCTTGACCACTTTTTTCGCCTGCTTCGACTGGGCGACACGCAGGATGTAATCCGTTGCGTCCTCTTTGGTTTTGGCAAAAAAGACGTGACCGCCGTTAGCGCTGACGCGTTCTGAGAGCTGGTAGAGGTAGGCATCCAGATTAGCCAGTACGTGTTCACGGATTTGGCTGGCACGCTCGCGCCAGTCTTCCCAATGCCCCAACTCATCCACCATTTTCTGGCGGTTGGCACCGATGCGCTCCTGCGCGTTGGCAACGGCGTTACGCATAATGGGGTCGTCTATCTGCTGCTTGATACGCGCTTTGAAAGCAACATCGCTGGTTTTTAAGTACATGGGTAACCTCCTCAGCGGCTCATCAACACTTCGGCGATATGCATCACCTTGACCGGGCGTCCTTCGCGTTGCAGACGTCCGCCGATATTGAGCAGGCAACTGACATCGGCACCGATCAGGTAATCCGGCTCGGCATCCATAATATGGCCTACTTTTTCTTTCACCATTTCACCGGAGATTTCCGCCATTTTTACCGAGAAGGTACCACCGAAACCGCAGCAGGTTTCCGGTGCCTGAAACGGCAGCAGTGTCAGACCATCGACCTGTTTCAGTAGCGCCAGCGGTTCTTCTTTCACCCCCATTTTGCGAAACAGACTACAGGACGGATGGTAAACCGCTTTGCCGGGTAAACGCGCGCCCACATCGACGACGCCCAGCGTGTTGACGATGAACGAGGTCAGGTCGAACATCCGCGCGGCGACCTGCTCAGCGCGTTTCGCCCACTGCGGTTCATCGCTAAGCCAGGTGGCGTAACTCTTGATGGCGTAGGTGCAAGAACCCGCTGGGGAGATAATCGGGTCGTCGTTTTCTTCCAGCGCCGCAATCAGGTTTTTCATCCCTGGGATGGCTTCTTTCACATAGCCGCTATTAAGCGCGGGCTGACCGCAGCATCCCTGCTTTTCAGGGAAATGAACCTGGCAGCCTAAGTGCTCCAGCAACAGCACCGAATCACGTGCCATCCGTGATTTCAGCGCGTCGCCGATACAGGTCACAAAAAAGTTAACATTCACGACATCTCTCCAATACAGTAGATAGACTTGTTTTTATAATTAAGACGTTATCGTCCGGCGCTGATTATTCGGAAAAACAAACAGGTTCAGGACATAAACAGGTTTAAGACATAAATAGGTTTAAGACATAAATAAATAATAAAACAGCCCGACTTTTAGCCCGAGAATCAGGATATAGGCGGTGCAGTATTTCAGCGTACCGGCCATAATGGCGCTGCCTTGTCCGTCCATTCGGGTGGCGGACACCGCAATGGCGATACTCTGCGGGGAGATCATTTTCCCGCCGGTTGCCCCGGAGGTGTTAGCAGCCGCCAGCCAGACGGGGTCAATATGGAGTTTTTCTGCCGCGACCGTTTGCAACTTGCCGAACAGAACGTTCGAGTTAGTATCGCTACCAGTGACGAACGTCCCCAGCGCACCGATGATAGGCGCGATAAAGACATAGGCACCCCCCGTGAGATTCACCATGGTCTGCGCCAGCGTGGCGATAAGCCCACTGACATCCATGATGGTCGCCATCGCGACGATAGTGGTGATAGCAATAATCGAGTTTTTCAACTGCTTAATCGTGCTAGCTAACACGCTCAGCATCTTGCCTAATGTGGCACCCTGAATGAAACCACCCAGCAGGGTCGCAATAATGATCAGAACGCCCGGTGTGGCTATCCAGTCGATTTTCAGTGATAGCGCTTTTCCTTGCGGTAACGGGAAAGACAGCGTTGAGGTCACCTGCCCGACAACCTGCTTAATGCCGGGGAATAACGGCGAACAAAGCAGGATAAAGGTAAAAATAAGCATATAAATAGAACAGGCTTTCAGCAATTCACGGCCTGAAGGCAACGCCCCTGAGCGGGTATTATTCTGGATAAGGTAGCGCGGGTCGGTTTGCCCCTTACGTGCACGCCCCATGGCCGCGACCGCGATAAGGCTGACAAGGCTGCCTGCAAACGCCGGCAGTTCTGCACCCAGGTGAACGGCGACAAAATACTGCGGGATCAGGGTGGTAATCCCACATACCAGGGTGATGCCCACCACGCCTTTTATCGCTTTCACACCGTCGCCGATGATGGCGATAATCACAAACGGCAGCAGAATGTTGAACAACGCCAGTTGCAAAATGATCGTGCCACCCAGGGCGGTAACCGGCAGGTGGACCTGCTCTGCCAAAATCGACACCGGAATACCGACGGCACCGAAGGCGGTGGGCACGGTGTTTGCCACCAATGAGGCGATGGCCGCTTTTAGTGGGTTAAAACCCAGCGCAATCAGAATACCGATAGGAATCGCCACGGCGGTACCGTAGCCCGCTGCCGCTTCAAGGAAGCCGCCGAAGCACCAGGAAATCAACAGCACCTGAATACGCTTGTCGTCGCTGATGCTGGCCAGTACGTCACGCAGAACATCCATGCTGCGTGTTTCTTGCATCAGGTTATAACTGTAAATCGCCCCCAGAATCACAATGATGATAGGCCATAAGCCCTTTATCACCCCATAGCCAATGGCTGACCCGAGTGTTTGTAACGGCATGTGCCAGACCGTCATGCTCAATATTGCCGTGATCACCAGGGTGATCAGGACGGAATGATGAATGGGCATTTTGATTTTCAAAATCAGAATGATCATTATCACTAATGGCAACACGCCAAGTGAGAATTGTAAGTATTCGTACATGATGCTCCCTAAAATAAAAATGTAACTTATTGATATCGTTCTAGGAGTAATCGTTTATAGAGAGATAAAAAAATCGGGTCAGGTGGCTGGATCGCTTCATTGAAAGATAAGTTTCAACTTGTCGCTAAAAGGTATGAATAGGTTACCCTTAGGTATAAGAGAAGGTTAATACCATTAACAATTTGTGGACTTTTACTGCAAAAAAAGGGGGAGGTGCAGACGGTATTAACGGAGGGAACGGGAAACTGCCGGCATGTCAGCGACGATACCGGCGGGTCATTGCTATCAGCGTTTCTCTTTAGCCAGTGCTTCCAACTGCTGGCGTATAGCGGTGACCGCAACAGCGCGGTTATCGGCAAGCTTGCGGTTGCTGGCGTCCGGGGCGGAGCTTTGAATACCGACCAGAATCCAGCTACCGGCGGTTTTCAGCATCAACGGCGAACCGCTATCACCCGGTAAGGTGTCACACCGGTGGGCCATCACGGCGTTATGGACCCAACCGGTAATCTGGCAATCCTGATGGCGGTACAAGGTATCCTCATGGTCTTCCGGGTAACCGGCCTGAGTAACCTTCTGTTGTGCCGCATCCAGCGCGGTTTTCAGTTCTTCCTGCGTGCCTTGCCAGATAGGTAATGGGCGGATGCCCGGCGGCGTTTCCCGCAGGCGAATCAGTGCGAAATCCCACGGTGCGGCAGCGGGGGGAACAATCCAGCCATCGCCGTCCGCTTTTAACATTTTGGCCAGTTTCTTATTGGTTAACGCTTCAATTTTATCGGTTTCATAGCGCCAGCCATTTTCTGTCGACAGAAAACGCAGTGCGACCGGTTTGTCCGGTACACCGGGCGGTGCTACGACACAGTGGCCTGCCGTCAGTGCCAGATGGGGTGAAATCAAGGTGGCGGTGCACAGGTTGCCGCTGGCGGTTTCTAATTGACCAATCGCCTGCCATGGCCACTGGGAGGTATCCGGCACGCTATCGCGATCATCATGATTAAAGAACAGGATCTGTTTTTGTTGTTCCGTCAGGGTCGAGGTGTCGTCATCGGCCCACACGTAAGGGGCGAGCACGCTCAATGAACATAACAACCAGGCTGATATGCGCATGTAATGAATGGCCTTTAAAAATGAAAAAATTCAGCGTAGTAACCGTCATCAATCCACTATAAACGTAGCATGCCGACATCAAAGCAGGAAACGATAGGGTAGTCAGGTGAATCGAATGACCTGATTTGGGCGCGCTGGTGAGAGTGAAATCGGATTACAGGAAAAAGACGACAATGACCAACGCGCAGATAAGCAGGAAGGACAACATGATTTCGAATGAATAACGCCGCAGCATTATCAGGTCCCCCATGAAACAAACACCCGGCGAACCGGGTGTTTTATAACACTACTGTCATGCCGATAATCGCTACCGGTGTTCATGACCATTAACTATTTCTTACCTGGGTGAATTAAGCAGCTGTTGGAGCAGCAACTTTCTTCGCTTTTTTCACTTTTTTGTGTTTTTTAGCAGCCTGAGCTTTCTGAGCAGCCGGGGCTTTCTTAGCTACTTTTTTGTGCTTTTTGGCAGCCTGGGCTTTCTGAGCAGCCGGGGCTTTCTTAGCTACTTTTTTGTGCTTTTTGGCAGCCTGGGCTTTCTGAGCAGCCGGAGCTTTCTTAGCTACTTTTTTGTGCTTTTTGGCAGCCTGGGCTTTCTGAGCAGCCGGAGCTTTCTTAGCTACTTTTTTGTGTTTTTTGGCAGCCTGGGCTTTCTGAGCAGCCGGGGCTTTTTTCTTAGCTACTTTTTTGTGCTTTTTAGCCGCCTGAGCTTTCTGGGTCGCTTTTTTCTTCTCAACTTTTTTCACCGGTTTTTTCGCGGTATCCGCTTTAGCCGGAGCGGCAGCAGTTGCCGGGGCGTTAGCCGGAGCAGCAGTGGTGCCAGCTGCGAAGGCTACAGAGGACAGACCCAGAGCCGCACCTGCGATCAACACTAAAAATTTCTTCATCGTAAATTCCTCATTATCCCGTTCACATTTCAAGCCCCAGGGTGGGCCGATGACTGAAGCATAAGATAAGCGACGCTAACGATCTGTGAGTGTTTGGTTTCCGCGTGTAACGGATTGTACAAGGTTCGCAGACGAAGAATTTGATGCGGGTTTGGTGGTGACAATCGGCCAGCGGAACAGGAAACGAGCGCCCCCCAACGGGCTGCTGTCGACGTCGATAGTGCCGTTGTAAGCACGCACGATGGCGTGAACAATGGCCAGCCCCAGACCGCAACCGCCGCTGCTGTTTTCGATGCCTGCCTCCAGACGGATGAAGGGTTCGAAAATGTGCTCACGGTCTTGCGGTGCGATACCTGGCCCGTCATCTTCCACTTGCAGACACGCGGTCTGCTGATCGAGCGTCAACCCGACTCGCAGGCGTTGTTGGCAGAAACGTAAACCATTATTGACCAGATTATTCAGTACCCGCTCCATCAGGCGCAGGTCGACATAGCCGAACTGGTTACCGCTCGCGACATCCAGTTCAATCAGTTTGTCATCGTGCACCAGTCGAAAATCATCGACCCGTTTTTGCAACCATTGCGACAGGTCGATCTCTTCGAGATGCAGCGTCACCTGCGGCCGGTCAAGACGGGCGTAGGTCAGCAGTTCGTCGATGAGCGCTTCGAGTTGGCCGACATCCCGGTTGATGGCTTCCTGCTCGTCATCGGTCAGGTTGTCGCTCATCGCCAGCCGGTAACGCAACCGAACCAGCGGGGTGCGCAGCTCATGGGCAATATTGTCGATAAGCTGTTTCTTACTGGTAATTAATTGGTTGAGGTTATCGGCCATACGGTTGAATGCCACGCCTAAGCGAAACAGGCTGGAGGTATTATCAAAATGGGTGCGCTCTTCCAGATGCCCGTCGCCCAGCCGTTGTGCCGCACTTTCCAGCCGCAGCATCGCTTTCCAGTGTGGGCGCATCCATAAAAATACCGGTAGCGCCAGCGACAACCCGATTAACGCCAGAAACAGTAAATTGACCAGACGTATTTCATGCAGGAAGAACAGGTAGGGGATGGGGCCGACCGCCAGCACATAATGGCTGCGCGGAATACGCTGGATGAAGGTGTACTCGTCATCCAACGCGACGATTTCACCCTGAATCAGCCGCTGTTGCGCCAGCGTGCTGAGCCGATATTTATTGATGGGCTCAATGTGTAACTTGAACGACAAATTGAGATCCATCTGGTTGATGGTTTTGTGCCACTCTCTGGGGGGGATGGAGCGTAATTCGTTGCGAATCAGGTACAGCGAGCTTTTCATCAGGTCGTCCATCGATTGCCGACCGGCGCGCTCCGCCGTGACTTTGTACACCAACCCGACCAGCAGGGTCATCACCAGAAAGCTGGCAAACAGCAGTAGAAAGAACTGAATAAACAGTTTTTTCATGGCGTGAGGGTCTCCCAGGCATTCGGGGCGAACAGGTAGCCTTTGTTACGGATGGTTTTGATACGCACCGGCTCCAGCGCGTTGTCGTAGAGCTTTTTACGCAGACGGGAAATCGCCACATCGATACTGCGGTCCATACCGTCGTAACTGACGCCGCGCAACGCCTTGAGCAACGCTTCACGATCCATGATCTGCCCGGCGTGGGTGGCCAGTAACCACAGTAAATCGAAGTCCGACGTGGAAAGCGGAATATTTTCATCCGCCAGCGTGACGTCGCGGTTGACCGGGTCGATACACAGCAGGCCGAAATGTAGCGATTTATGCACCTGCACCTGTGCTTTTTCCGGGGTGTTCTTCTCAACGACAGGTTGCGGTGTGGCGGCGTATTGACGGAAATGTAATCTCAGACGTGCCAGCAGAACCGCAGGCGGTGTGGTCTTCAGGATATAGTCATCGGCCCCCATCTCCAGCGACAGAATGTGGTTCATGTCGCTGTCGAGCGAGGTGAGCAGAACGATCGGGCCGGTGTATTGTGGGCGCAGCTCACGGCAAATCGTCATGCCGTCCTTGCCGGGCAACATGATGTCCAGTAGCACCAGATCGGGTTGTTGTTCTTCGATGAAGGCCAGAGCGTTATCACCACGAGGCTCAATGCGCACATCAATATCATGTTTGCCCAGATAGGCTGCAATCAGTTTGCCAACTTCCGGATCATCCTCAACAAAAACAACTTTATACATGACATTCTACTCACAACAGTACGCGTATTATGGTTCATGCGACAGCATGGAAGCGACGGCCAAAGCGTAGGGTGCGCTGGATCGCATTGCCAGCAGAAAAGCCCCAGCTTTTGCCGTATAGCTCTACAATTGTTAGAGATACTATACCTTATTAATCCTTTTTACGTTGTAATGGTTGATGTGAATGGCGCGACGGCAATGGTCGCTTGGCGGAAAGGAGAGAAGGGATGGAAGAGGCTCACTCTGGGCCTGCGGGCTCCTCTGAAAGGATGTGTATTGATTACACGGCGTACCTCGGTGCGCTGTGCCGCAAGCGCTGGCGTTTTGTTGATGCGTTATATGGTGTGATGCCTATTTTTGGTATGGTGACCAAATCTTCCATGGCGGCGGGAACGACCGGTGCCACGGGGAAAGATGACCTGCTGGAGCTGGCGATGCAGGTGTTGTCCACTCAGGCCAGCGATGAAACCAATCTTTCTCGGTTGATTACACTGGCGTGCCAACATGGGGTGACGGAACTGGATATCCAGTTACCGTATGCATTGTCTGGCGAGCAGTTGCAGATAATCGAGCGTGCGTGTCGCGGCTACGAACTGGTGTTGAGCCAGCGGGCGGAATGCCTTTCGGTGCATTCCGTGGCGTCAGCCGAATTTTGCTAACCTGTTTTTTAACCTATCTGTTTTTTAATTGATCAGGAAAACCGGCCTCGCGCAATGCTAAGGCCGGTCGGTTGTCAGGTGTTGAGCGAGTCGTGCTGGGCTTGGGTTTCTGCCAGCGCTTGTTCCAGCGTCGCGTAGAATCCCAGCCGGTTGGCAATCGGCGTCACATTCGCCCGAGCCAGTGTTTTGAGCGGCTGAAACGGGATATCGGTAAGAATCAACTGTTTTTCTGGCGGTAACAATTCCACAAAATGGCGGAATGCATTAAGGCCGCCCGCATCCAGCACCGAGACTGCATCCCACTGCAGGATGATGGTTGGATAAGGCTCGGCACGTTCCATCAGTTCCGTAAACAGCCGCTCTGCGGCCGCAAAGAATAACGGGCCGTTGATTCGCAGCACCAGCCGCTGGTCTGCAACGGTGCCTGGCAGTTCGCTCAGTCGGGTCATGCGCGCCACATTCCCCATAAACAGCAATGAGGCCAGCACAATACCGACCGTAATGGCGATCACCATATCAAACAGAACGGTTAACCCCATGCACAACAGCAATATCAGGATATCGTCGCGTGGTGCCCGGCGCAGGATATAGAGCACCTTGTGCGCCTCGCTCATGTTCCAGGCTACCAGCAGCAGCAACGACGCCATGGCGGAGAGCGGCAGATAAGACAGCCAGGGAGCCAGCACCAGCAAAGACAGCAATACCAGCAAGGCATGGATCACCGCCGCGATAGGCGAGGTCGCTCCCGCACGCACGTTTGCCGCTGAGCGGGCGATCGCCGCCGTCGCGGTAATGCCGCCAAAGAACGGGGCAACCATGTTGCCGATGCCCTGGCCCAGCAGTTCGCTGCTAGGGTGGTGTTTGCGACCAGTCATCCCATCCAGTACGACAGCGCACAGCAACGATTCAATGGCACCCAACATCGCCATCGAAAATGCCGCTGGCAGCAGTTCGGACAGGCTTTGCCAGCTCAGCGTCATGGTGTGTCCATCCGGCGCGGGGATATTCCACGGCAGAACAAACTGCGGCAGGATAGCTGGGATCCCTTGCCCGTGGCTGCCGTCGGCCAACAGGTAGCTAAAACGCGAACCGATGGTGGCGACCTCGATATGAAACGATGACAGCACCCCCATCACGGCGGTGCCAGCCAGCAGTGCCGGGAGGTGCCCCGGCAGGCGAACGCCGAGCCGGGGCCAGACTATCAATACCAACAGTGTCGTGGCGCCGATAAGGGTGTCGCCGATATTGAGTGTGGGCATAGCCAGCGCCAGCGCCGCGACTTTGGCGGCATAGTGCTCTGGCACCGTCGCCATCGTCAGGCCAAAAAAGTCTTTTACCTGCATGGTGGCGATGGTAATGGCGATACCCGACGTGAAGCCCAGCGTGACCGGCAACGGGATGTATTCAATCAGCCGCCCCAGCCGACACAGCCCCATCAGCAGTAAAAAGACCCCAGAGAGCAGAGTGGCGACCAGCAGCCCGGAAAGACCAAACTGTTGCGACACCGGGTTGAGAATGACCACAAACGCGGCTGTCGGCCCCGATACGCTGTAGCGCGAACCGCCGCAGATGGCGATCAACAATCCAGCAACCGCCGAGGTGTAAAGCCCGTACTGCGGTGGCACGCCGCTGGCGATAGCCAACGCCATAGCCAGTGGGATGGCGATAATACCGACAGTAATGCCGGCGATAACATCATGGGTAAAACGCGATAAGGTGTACTTTTCTCGCCAGCAGGCTTCAATCAGCGCGCTGAACGGTCTGATACCGTTAATTCGGTGTGATTTCATGGAAAGCAAGAACCAAACAATGAAAAACAGGCGGGTCGACAGCGGCCCGTCACGGCCAGGGCGTGTGCCGCCTGCGGTGGTTGCCTGAAAAACGCGAATAAAAAACGCAGCCACCACGGTAGGACACAGTCCAAAGTCGATACCATACGCCTGTTTTTTGGCGAAGATCCAGCGATAAATCAATAGAAAGGGTTTTTTCGGGGTAAATGTGTCGCGACTGAGGCCGTGCCACAATGCCGCTCATCGTCGCTCATCGTCGCTCATCAGTGGCGGCCTGCGCCGGTATAGGTCGTCGATACCGGCACAGCGGGAAGGGGGGTGCGTTTACAGCATAACAGTCATCAGGTACGCCACGAACAGCGCCAAATGGGCGCTACCGTTGAGCACATTGGTGCGACCGGTAGAAAACGAAATCTGGCACAAGATCAGTACCGATAGCATCACCACGATATGGGGCAAGTCGAGGGCGAAATGCAGCGTCCGGCCGGTGAGGGTGGCTATCAGCGTCACGGCGGGGACTGTGAGCGAAATGGTTGCCAGCACGGAACCAAAGAACAGGTTCATCGCACGTTGCACCTGATTACGCAGTACGGCGGTAATCGCCCCCAGACCTTCCGGCGAGAGGATCAGCAGCGCGACCAGAAAACCGGTGAACTGGGACGGGGCGTTCATGGCCTCCAGCAGCCCTTCCAACTGCGGGGAGTCCATTTTGGTAACGGCAATGACCGCCACCAGGTGGACCAGCAGCCAGACGGCATGCCAGGCAGAGCTGTGTGCGGAAGGTTTGCCGTGATGTGGGTCGCCGTCATCGCCCTCGTCTTCGTGCTCATAAACAAACAGGCTTTGATGCGTACGGGTTTGGATCAGCAGGAAGACGCCGTACATCATGGCTGAAATCAGCGCGATAATAATGGATTGCGCCACCGAAAAATTGCCGTCTGGCAAGGCGGCCGGGAACACCAACACCAGTACCGCCAGCGGAAAGATAGCCATCAGGTACTGTTTGATGCCGCCCAGATTAACGTACTGCGTGGCGAATTTTCGCCCACCCAGCAACAGCGCGAAACCGACCAAACCACCGGTGACAATCATAATGATGGAGTAGAGGGTATCGCGCATCAGCGTCGGGCCTGCGTCCCCGGTCGCCATCAGCGCTGAAATCAGGCTGACCTCGAGAATGACGACCGACAGGCTGAGGATAAGCGACCCGTAGGGTTCACCCAGACGATGCGCCAGCACATCCGCATGGCGCACGACGCTAAATGCGCTGGCAAGGATCCCGACCAACGCCAGCAGATTGATGCCGACCATGGCGGACAGGCTGCGACTATCGCCCCAGAGTGTAAGCACCAGCAGCGCCAGCAGTGGGAAGATCAAGGTATATTCGTGATGACGGGTTTTCACCGCGTCAGTGGATGTCGGCATGATCGGGTCTCCTTATATACCGTCTGAAAAAATACCGTCTGCAAACAGAATGTCGTGAAAGCCACATAGCGTGAAAGCAACAGGTGGTGAAAAACGGTTTCTTGCAAGCAATGCAGCGCGAGAAACGATGCGTTTTGAAAACAATGCGTTTTGAAAACAATGCTGAGGCGGTATCCGGGTGTTTATCGCTGCCGACACGATATAGCCTGGCGCTGGCCATAGTCGGCGGTGTTACCTGAATGTTTTCGCTGCCTCGTCGATAATCTCGGTGTTGAATTATTGCTGAAACCTCAGGGTAACCTCATAAAATGAAAGGTGGCTGAGGGTTTTTATTGTTTGATATTTATATGATTAATAATAAAGGATTTTGTTTATTTTGTTTACTCTCTTTACCAAAGAATAACGCACTTTATCTTTCTATACATAGTTGTTTTTAGGGTTATCGAGTAATAAATAAGACGTGAGTGCTATTTTTTCATGAATCGAATGGTTGTGCGTTGGGCGGCAAGCCCGGTGTTTATTCCTGATGCGATTCCTGATGTGATGCTACTGAATGCCGGGGGACGGGCGAGATAGTGCTTAAGGCGTGGCTATTCCACCTTGTTGCCATTGCATTTTCTTACCGTTCTTAATGGCTCATCGGCTTTATGATAATTCTGGTAAAGATTAACGATATTTTGCCGTAGAAATAAGCAATACCTGCGTTGATTATAGGGTTGATAATCGGCCAGAATAGACAAGGCGGCGCAGCCGCGCAGTAAAATCGTTTTAGTGAGGGCAGTAGGTAGTGTTGACGCGTGATTTCTTGCAGAAAGCGGATTGTAAAACCTCGTTTGGAAAAATTGACGAATCATTGCTGCTAACACCTCAGCAGCGAGAGGCTTCTCTGGCGTGTACGTTGGCATCCCGCCCCGATCAAAGCCCTGTCTGGGTGTTTGGCTATGGCTCGTTGATGTGGAACCCGGTGTTTGATGCCGAAGAAGTCTGTGTGGCAACGCTTTACGGCTGGCATCGTACCTTTTGTCTGCGTCTTACCGCAGGGCGCGGTACGCACAGTCAGCCCGGCCGCATGCTGGGGTTGAAACCGGGAGGCGAAACGACCGGGCTGGCCTATCGGTTGCCTGAAACGACGCTGCGCGACGAGCTGGAACTGTTGTGGAAGCGCGAAATGCTGACCGGCTGTTATCGGCCATTGTGGTGTGAGTTACGGTGTCAGAACGGGGAGCCGATTACCGCGCTGGTGTTTGTCACCAACCCGGAACATCCATTGCTGGAAGCGGATACCTGTATTCAGAGCATCGCGCCGTTGATTGCCAGCGCCAGCGGGCCGCTCGGTACCAATGCCCAGTATCTGTTTGCGCTGGAACAGGAACTGAATCACTACGGTATGGCGGACGAAAGCCTGAGTGCGCTGGCGCAGCGGGTACGTGAGCTGCAACAAAATCTCTCCATCGGCCCGGCACAGGAATCCCCGTGCTGATTGCTATTGGCGGTGTTCTGGCAGTACGTTGACGGTGTGAGCCAGCAGGGTAGGCATACACTGAGGCGGCGGTTGTCTATACCGGTTCGGCGGTAGTGATGATACCATGCAGGCAACGTGTCACGACTGGGATTGTCAGACCGGCAACAAGGCCACCGTCAATGAGTTCATTTTATCAACAGATATGGGGAACTGCGGCGCGTCCCGGCAAGGTGCTGGGTGGTTTCCTTTCGTTATGCCTGACGCTGTTGGGCCTGTTGTTTTTTACCTTCCTGTTAACCCATTTAGCGTCAGCTGATCAGGTGTTGCCCGTCACGGGAGAACATGCCAGCGATGCTACCTATAGCCAGGTGCGCCAGCAACTGGGGCTCGACAAGCCATTGTGGCTGCAATTCTGGGATTACCTTTGCGCGCTGATGCAAGGCGACTTCGGCGTATCGCGTACCACCTCACAACCGGTGCTGGATGATTTACTGCGCACCTTCCCGGCTACCTTTGAACTGGCGACCAGCGCCATCGTGCTTGGATTTGGTGGCGGCATTACGCTGGCGCTGTTATCGGCGTTGAAACCCGGCGGTGTTTTAGACTATCTGGTGCGCACGGTGGCGTTGCTGGGGTATTCCGTACCGGTATTCTGGATTGGGCTACTCAGCCTGTTGCTGTTTTACTCGGTGCTGCACTGGTCTGCCGGGCCGGGACGGATCGATGACGTTTACCAGTATTCGGCCGAATTACCGACCGGATTTGTGTTGTTCGGCGACTGGAGTCGCAATCTGGCGATGCTTCGTAACGCGCTGGCACACCTGTGGCTGCCCGCCTGCGTACTGGGGTTTGTGTCAATGGCCAGCATCGCACGGATGTTGCGCACGGCGCTGTTGGAAGAGAGTGGTAAAGAATACGTCACGTTAGCCCGTGCGATGGGGGCCAGTCGGTGGCGTATCCTGCTTTTTCATATTTTGCCCAATATCCAGACGGTCATGGTGACAGTATTGATGCTCTCTTACGCCAGCCTGCTGGAAGGGGCGATTCTGGTGGAAACGGTGTTTTCCTGGCCCGGCGTAGGGCGCTACCTGACGACGGCGCTGTTTGCCGCTGACATTCCGGCGGTACTGGGGGCGACGTTGTTGATTGGGGTCTGTTTCATCCTGCTCAATGCACTGGCGGATGCGCTGATCTTTTTGCTGGACCCACGTACACGATGAGGTGGACCTTCCTGTTCCCGGTTAGCCGTCGGCCAGCGCGTCGTCGCGTTGTGTTTAACAGCATCAATGTGTGTTTTCTTATGCTGACCTTACTGACGCTGGTGGCGCTTTTCGCCCCCTGGCTGGCACCGTTCGACCCTTATACCCATAATATTATCCAGCGATTGCAACCACCGAGCCAGGCGCATTGGCTGGGGACCGACGGTTTTGGGCGTGACCTGTTATCACGGGTGATTTACGGCACCCGCCCTGTATTGATCATGGTGGCGCTGATTCTCATCATCACGATTCCCGTTGGGCTTATCGTGGGGGTAGGTGCAGGGTATCTGGGTGGCTGGATAGATAAAGTATTGATGCGACTGACGGATATCATGCTGGCACTGCCGGGGTTGGTGATTGCGCTGTCGCTGGTCGCGGTGCTGGGCCCAGGATTACTGCATGGCGCACTGGCGCTGGCGTTAAGTGCCTGGCCGCAGTTTGCCCGACAGGCGCGAGCTGAAACGATGGCGCTGCGTAACAGTGAGTTTCTGCTGGCCGCCCGTATGCAAGGCATTAGTGGATGGCGATTGATGTATGGCCACGTACTGCCCTTGTGTCTGCCTGGTGCGATGGCCCGTGCCGCGATGACGCCGGGCAATATGATTTTGGCGGCCGCTGGACTGGGCTTTCTGGGGCTGGGCGCACCACCGCCGATGGCGGAATGGGGGGCGATGGTCGCGGAAGGCAGTAATGTGATGCTGGAACAGTGGTGGGTTGCCACCATGCCGGGGCTGGCGATTTTATTTACCAGCCTGACCTTTAATTTTCTGGGCAACGCTCTGCGCGACAGACTGGATCCTCGTTATGGCAAACACTGACTCCTGCTTGCTGGAGGTGGAAAATCTTTCGATCTGGCGTCGTAACGGTCAGCCGCACGTGCTGGTGCACCCGTTGTCATTCCGTATGCGACGAGAGCGGGTGGCGCTGGTGGGCGAGTCCGGCGCGGGGAAATCACTATTGGCCTGGGCGCTGATGGGGTTGTTGCCGTATGAATGCCTGATGCAGGCGGAGCGGCTTGAGCTGGCCGGGCAGGATCTGCTGCGGTTTAGTTCGACGCAGTGGCGACAATGGCGTGGCAGGCGTGTCGCGATGGTGATGCAGGAGCCGAAGCAGGCATTAAACCCGATGCGCACGATAGGCTGGCAAATGGAGGAGCCGCTGCGGTTGCACACCCGGTTGCCGCGCCAAGAAAGACAAGAGCGCGTGCTGGAGAGCCTGAACGCTGTTGGTCTGGCGGAGTCCGGTGGGGTGCTGGCCTGTTATCCTCACCAGATTTCTGGCGGTATGGCTCAACGGGTGATGCTGGCGATGGCGATGATTACCCAGCCGGATCTGTTGATTATCGATGAGCGCACCTTTGCGCTGGACAGGGAAACCCGGGTGCAGGTGCTGTCATTACTTGACCACTTGCTCACCGAACACCACATGGGATTACTGTTGATTAGCCATGATTTGCCGCTGGTCGTGCACCATTGTGCCCACATTCTGGTGATGCGTCAGGGCCATCTGGTGGATACGCTGCCCGCGTCACAGCTACCGAATGCGACACACCCTTACACCCGGATGCTCTGGCATTCCCAGCCGGGTAAACAGACACACGGGCAGATATTGCCGATGATGCCGGACCAACCGGAAGGAACGGCATGATGCACGAACCGATGGCCGTGGTCGTTGAGCAGGTGAGTGTGGCGCACTGGCAGGGGTATCAGCGCCATGATGTTGTGCATAACGCCAGTTTCACGGTGGTGCAGGGCGAGTGTTTCGGGCTGGCCGGGCCATCCGGCAGTGGCAAGTCTTCGCTGTTGTGGGCGCTGGCCGGGCTGAACCCTCACTGGTCGGGAACGATGACACTGCTTGAGCAGCCGATCTATCCCGGTCGGTCATTCGGGCCGGTCTTGCGGCGGCAGGTACAGATGGTCTTTCAGGACCCCTACGCGTCGTTGCATCCACGTCATACCCTGCGTAAAACCCTGAGCGACCCGTTACGGTTGATGGGCGTATTCGATGTGGACGATCGACTGGCGCAAGGGGCAGGGCAACTGGGTTTGCCTTGCTATCTGCTGGATAATTACCCGCATCAGTTGTCTGGCGGACAACGCCAACTGATGGCGTTATTGCGCACGTTACTGATGCGCCCGCGCGTGTTGTTGCTGGATGATGCCACCTCCGCGCTGGACATGCTCGGGCAGGCGCGTGTGTTCAATGTCCTTACTCGCTTGCGTGAGAGCGACGACCTGACCATGATACTGGTCAGCAATGACTGCAATGTGATGGAACACATGTGTGATCGTGTGTTGTGGATGCAAGACGGCAGGCTACTGTCTCACTGAACATAATCTCACTGAACATAATCTCACTGAATGTAATCCCACAGAACAGGATCCCGCTGACCACCATCCTTCTGATGACATGGATGCCGCGATACTGAGGACGAAACGATGAAGGTAGGGTTTGCCGTTTTACTGATGCTGCTATTCAGCCTGCCAGCGGCAGCGTCGACACCGGACGATACGCTGGTCGTCGCCATTTCCCTGAACAGTATTATCAGTTTTGATCCGGCGGAAAGTTTTGAAACCGTCAGCAGCAGCTGCCTTACCTCACTGTATCAAGGATTGGTCACCAACAGTCGTGACAACCCCACCCAACTGGAACCCGCGTTAGCGCTCGACTGGCATCCCGGCCCGGACGGACGAAGCCTGACGTTTACCCTGGACCCCAGTGCGGTGTTCGCTTCCGGTAACCCGGTACAGGCTGATGATGTGATTTATTCACTGACCCGGGCGGTGAAGCTCAATAAAACACCGGCGTTTATTCTCAATGAGCTGGGGTGGGAGCCAGGCAATATCGAGGCGCAATTTCGCAAAATCGACGATCAGCGCGTGGAAATACGCTGGAGCCGCGATATTGGCAGTGAACTGGTGTTGCGGTTGCTGTCGGCCAGCGTCGCGCTGATTGTCGACAGTAAAGTGGTGGAAAAACACAGTAATAGGGGCGATTTCGGCAACAAATGGCTGAAGACGCATTCGGCAGGCAGTGGCAGTTATCACATTCGACACTATTTGCCGCAGCAGGCTTTGTTGCTGGAGAGCAACCCCTATGCCCGTCGTCCACCGATATTACCGCGGGTGATTTTAAAAGACGTGGCCGACCCGAGTGTGCGACGCCTGTTGCTGCTACAAGGCGATGCGGATGTTGCTTACGATCTGGGGGCGGATCAATTCAGTGCTCTGGAACGCCACCCCGACGTGACGGTGCAAATGACATCAGGTACCAAAATCTACTATCTGGGGTTTAATACACGTAGCAAGACAGCACCGTTTCTCGGGCAACCCGCTTTTTGGCAGGCGGCGCGCTGGCTGGTTGACTACCAGAGCATTGCGCAGCAATTGTTGAAAAAACAGTTCAACGTGCATCAGAATTTTTTGCCGCAGTGCTTTGATGCCGCGTTGCAGGAAGAGCCGTTTCGACTGGATGTGGCGAAAGCGCGGCAGATATTGCGCGATGCCGGAATAGCGGCGGGCAGCCGGTTTACCTTGCTGGTGGCGAATCAGCCACCGTATGTGGAGGTGGCGCAGGCGTTGCAGGACAGTTTTGCCCGTGCCGATATTCGCATTGATGTGCAGATGGTGGTGGAGAGCGAACTGTGGACGCGTATGCGTAGTGGTCGCTTTGAGGCGGTATTTACCTACTGGGGGCCAGACTATATCGACCCTAACAGTAATGCCAGCGTGTTCGCGCTTAGCCAGCCCGGTACGCTGGCCGGGCGGTTGGGGTGGTCTGTTCCTCCGGCACTCAGCCAGATGACGCGAACGGCAGCCGCGCAGTGCGACCCCGTGGTGCGGCGTGATACCTACCAACAATTGCAACGGGCGGTCAGGGGTGACTCGCCGTTCGTGCTCATGTTGCAGGGACGGCGACTGGTCGCGGTGCATAATTCGCTGGTGAATGCCCGCCAGAGCATGACCAATTCGATGCTCTATTTCGATGAAATCAGCAAGGCGAAAGCGGTGCCATCAGAATGACGGTGGCTGTATTGCCCGCGCGTTTACCCACCGGGTACCCAGCGTTATTTTTTATCTGCCGTCATGTTCTCAATCAGCATGCTGGTACCGACCGCGCCGGTAATACACAGCGCCATGGGCGCAAAGAAATCGTCACTGACATGAGTCAGCTCCATAATCAGAACCAGACTGGTGATCGGCATTTTCATCGATGTTGCCAGAAACGCGGCGGCACCAATGACGGCATAGGCACCCGGCTGATTATCCGGAAAGAACCACGACCAGATACCGCCCAACGCCACCGCCAGTAACGCGCCGTTGGCAAGTCCCGGTGTCAGCAAGCCACCTTGCGCACCAGCGCGCAGACTGCCCCATTGCACTAGCACCTTGCATCCCAATAGCAGTAACGCCATCGATACTGACAGCTGGCTGGTGAAGCTCAGTTCCGCTGGCCCTTTGCCGTTGCCCGCCAGTTGCGGCAGGCTGATCACCAGCGCCCCCAGTAACGCGAAGTTGAGCAGGTTGGTGACAATCAGCCAGGCGTCTCGCGGTGAATGCTGTCGGGCGTGGCGGGTGAGGCGGTTAAACCCATAGGCGGCGACCCCGAATATCGGCCCACAGATCAGTGCCCAGACAGTCAGGTCGCTGGATACCGTCAGCGGCATTGTCAGGTGGTACTGGTATTCATCACCCAGCGCGACACGGGCTATCAGGGCGGCTGTCGCACTGGTGAAAAAAGCAGCCAGACAGGTTTTGAGCTGAACGCGCGCCAGCAGAACTTCCACGACAAACAGCGCACCGCTCAACGGAACGTTATACACCGCCGCCAGCCCGCCACCGGCACCGCAGGCAATCAGCAACCGGGTGTCTTCCGGGGTCATGCGTAATGTACGACAGAGATGGTTGGCGGCCAGCGCCCCCAGCTCACGCGGTGCCACTTCCCGGCCCAGCGGTGAGCCGAGCGCTACGGTCACAATTTGTAGTAAGGCATGGATGATGGTTTCTTTTATCGGCATGTCAGGTTTATCGGCCTGTAATGCCGCGTTGATGTTTACCAGCCGACGGCCATAGCGGTAGAGCGCATACCAGCCCAACCCGGCGACCAGCCCGCCCGCCAGCAAGGCAATAAACCGACGGGTGGGTTCTGCTGCACTGACTCCCTGTAAAAAACTTTCCTCGCTGATGATATGGTCCACACTGTAACCATAGGCCAGGTGTTGGATGGTGTGGAGCAACAGCGCCAGTAACATACCGCCAAGACCCGACAGAACGCCGGTTAGCAGCAGCGCGATGACAAAACGAAAACGCTGGGACAGGTTCCCGGACACTTTCTCGGACATTATTTCGGACATACTCACTCACATCAGCTGTGGAAAATCGCATTGCTGTAATGTTTTATTATCACGACATTTTATTATCGCAACATGGCATATAGCATTGCCGCATCATTATCACCGCACATCATTATCACCGCACATTGTACGGACTATACCTCAACCGTAAGTCTCCAGGCTGCAATGTGATGACAGGGAGGCAGGTATCATGACCCTTGTTCAACCACCGCCAGCCTATCAGCGTATTACCGGCGTTGACTGGCGACATATCTTTGTTGTGGGCGATCTGCACGGTTGCTATCAGCCACTGGTGGCGGCACTGGAGCGGGTCGGGTTTGATACCGGTTGCGATCTGCTGGTGTCTGTCGGCGATGTGATCGATCGTGGCCCTCAAAATCTGGCCTGTCTTGATTTGCTACAACAGCCGTGGTTTCGCGCCGTGCGGGGTAATCATGAGCAGATGGCGCTGGATGCGTTAAACGATGCCGGGCGTATTGCGTTGTGGCGGGCCAATGGCGGCGACTGGTTTTTCCGGCTCGAAGCACAACAGCAGAGGCTGGCCCGCCACGGGTTGTCACTGGCGGCACAATTGCCTTATGTCATTGAAATCGTGACCGCAACCCAGCGCACGGTGGTCGCACATGCCGATTACCCGGCTGACGGCTACCAGTTTGAGCAGCCGTTGCCCTGGGCGCAGGTATTATGGAATCGGCAACGGCTTAGCCAGGCGATGGCGGGGATCGGTGGGTCTATCGTCGGTGCAGACGATTTCCTGTTTGGTCATACGCCGTTGCGAAAGCCGCTGACGTTCTGGAACATGCACTATATCGATACCGGTGCAGTATTTGGCGGTGAACTGACGCTGTATTGTGTTCAGCGAGCCGGAAAGCCTGCAGAGGGAAATTAACAGACAGTGGGAAATAAAGATAAATCGATATCCTGAGAAATAACCATTCTATCAGTGTCATCTGAATAATCGTTCTATGCTTACTACTTCGAATACGCATTTGAAACGCAATGTGAGTGATGTTAATCATCAATAAAAATCGTTCTTCCCCTATGTGATGTCAGGTTGTCGATAACCCGGTGCGAAGGCTCGCTTTGCAAGGCGCTTAGCCGCGGTGTCGTTGCAGGACACGGTGTGCCAATAGAAGATTTGGCAACGTGACGGTGCGTGGAATAACGTCTTCTGAGTAAGACACATATTCTTGGGTAAGACACATATTCTTGGGTAAGACACATATTCTTGGGTAAGACACATATTCTTGGGTAAGAAACATTATCTTGGGTAAAAAACATTATCTTGGGTAAAAAACATATTCTGGGTAAGGAATGTATCGTGAAAAAATATCTCTTCCAATTATTGTGTGCATCATGTGTTTTATTGGCTGCAACCGCAGACGCGAAAAATACCCGCCTGAGTGATAATGAGATCAAGCAAATTATTATTGAGGAATCTATTGCCAGTTATGCGGGGAATTGTGCCTGTCCGTATAATTCGGCCAGTAATGGCAGTCGCTGTGGTGGGCGTAGTGCCTGGAGTCGCAAAGGCGGCGCGGCACCAGCCTGTTATAAAGACGATGTGACAAAAGAGCAGGTGGCGCGCTGGCGTGAAAACAACACGTCGCGGGCACAGTAACCATTACGTATCGATCTCCATGTCTGTCCGGCGTGGCGATTTTCCCGAACGGCACCTGAAAAAACGCCCTGACAAGTTCATCAGGGCGTTGTGTCATAGAGTCAAGGAAAGGTTGAGAGGCGTTACCGGAATACGTGTAAGGCCTGTTCCAGTCGGCGTGCCTGTTGTTTTAACTGATCCGATGCCTGCGCACAGGCATTGACCTGAGCCGCATTTTTCTGGGTGATCTGTTCCAGTTCCTCCACCGCACGGCCGATTTCAGACAACCCAACCGTTTGTTCTTTAGTTGAATCCGCAATATGCGCAATCAACTGGCTGACGCTATTTACCCGGGTGACGATGTTCTGCGTACTGTTGCCCGCGTCCCGCACATGGGTGGAGCCGGTGCGGACCTGTTCCACACTGGAT
The DNA here is from genome assembly GCF_020406815.2 of Dickeya oryzae. Lineage (NCBI taxonomy): Bacteria > Pseudomonadati > Pseudomonadota > Gammaproteobacteria > Enterobacterales > Pectobacteriaceae > Dickeya > Dickeya oryzae. The sequence continues at coordinate 2,694,239 of NZ_CP162670.1, read as the reverse complement.
TCGATCAACTGCTTAATTTCATTGGCCGCACTGGCGCTACGCTGTGCCAGATTACGCACTTCGCCCGCGACCACCGCAAACCCTTTCCCTTGTTCACCAGCACGCGCGGCTTCCACGGCGGCGTTCAGTGCCAGAATATTGGTCTGGAAGGCGATGTTATCGATGATGGAGGTAATACCGGCGATTTTCTCCGAGCTGGCGACAATGCTGTCCATGGTCTTTTCCATCTCGCCAATGACCCGACCGCCGCTGATGGCTGCATCGCAGGCGGTGGAGGCCTGTTGACTGGCTTCGCTGGTGGTCGTGGTGTTGGTCTGCACCGTGGTATTGATTTCGTTCATGGCAGCGGCGGTCTGCTGCACATTCGCCGCGGTGCGTTCGGCGTGGTCACTCATGTCTTCACTGCCGTGGGCCAGTTCGTCGCTGGCGGAGCGGATGTTCAGTACCTGCGTGCTGATGTCGTCCACCAGCCAGCGAAACATCAACCCCAGTTGTCCAATGGCACGCTGGATGGTGCCAATCTCATCGCCGCGACTACCATAATCCAGGGTGGTGACGTTGCCGGTGGCGATATCCAGCGCCTGCTGTTTAACCATTTCAATCGGTTTGATTAATTGCCACTCCAGTAAGCCGTCCAGCAGCAGCATCATGCCGGTCATAAACGCGCTGGTGATATAAAAGTCAGAGTCAAAATCGCCATGAAGTGACCAGAACGCGATGTAGCTTATCAACGCCGTCAGCGTGATAATCCCGCGCAAGCGCCAGCGCATCGATATCAGCTTCAGGCGCGAAAACAGCCCGGTCACACCAGTGCGATACAGTACCCCTTTGTGTAATTTCAGGTTCTTACCCTGATCGCCACGCATGGTTTGATACAGTTTTTCCGCCGCCTCCACATCCTGACGGGAAGGTTGGGTACGTACGGACATATATCCAGTCGTGCGTCCCTGGCGCACAATCGGGACGGCGTTGGCGCGCACCCAGTAATGATCGCCGTTTTTACGTCGATTCTTGACCAGTGCTGTCCAGGGTTCTTGCTGCTTGAGTGTTTGCCACATGTCGCGAAAGGCTTCGACCGGCATATCCGGGTGACGGACGAAATTATGTGGTTGTCCATCAATTTCTTCAGGCTCGAAACCACTGACCTCAATAAACGCATCGTTGGCATAAACAATATGGCTATCCACGTCGGTGACCGACATGAGCGTGGCATCCTTGTCAAAAACATATTCCCTTTGTGTGACTGGCTGGTTGTTGCGCATTTCAGGTCCTCGTGAAAATTATTTTTAGTTTGGACTTCAGGGTCTGTCGCATAGAAAAGATATATAGCCGCGATGCTTCAGCGTGCAGGTGCGCTGGTTTTATTATCCCGTCTTCCCTGACGTATTCCTTTTCGAAGGGCGTCGTGCGTATCAATGCTGACGTCCTGCTATTACGTTATTTGGATACCCGTAGCGTAATCTGTGATTTGTTTTTTTACCTATAGCTCGCTTTTTAATAAAAAGCTGACGATATATGCCCTGTTCAGGCCATAGACAGCCGACTGTTGATGTGGTTAACGATTATGCAACCTAACAATAACAAACATATGCATGAGATCTGATCCGATATCATTTTAAATTTAGCATTTGTCTGGCAAATTTCATTTTTCGCCAGAAATAATGATGCGCTATCGCAAGGTTGTGATGAAAAATAAAGCGCCTGACGGTTATCACCATCGATGGGCAGAGATAATTAGCAGAAAGAGAGAAAACAAATCATGCCCCAGGGGGTCATCTAACAGGTGTTTATCCGGTGCACAGTATTTATTGCCAGTCGTTTTTGAAGGACATAAAAAATAGCATTTGGTCGTGATAACAGTGTGAGAGACGCAGTGGATAAGCGGTAGGTAAGCGCGTTCATGGGGTGTCCGCCCCAAAGCAGGGCGGACGATGAAAGCAGGTTTTCAATCGGGGGAGAGGAGTCAGAATGTCTCCCAGTTTCCCGTATCGTGGTAGGCTCCGGCGGTGGCGGCTTTGCCGGGAAGCGTTAACGGCGACGGTGTTTTACCGGATGTGCCGATGACGGGCCGTTTTTTCCCGCTGTCCTGAACGGGCGTTGCATGAAGCCGGAACAGCGACACCGCATGGTTAAGGTGGTCACTTTGCTCTTCCAGTGATACGGCCGCATTAGCGGATTGTTCTACCAGTACCGCGTTCTGCTGCGTGACGCGATCCATCTCGCTGATGGCCTGGCTAACCTGATCGATGCCGCGGCTTTGCTCTTCCGATGCACTCGAAATTTCCCCCATGATATCGGTGACGCGTGAAACGGCTTTCACCAGATCGCCCATGGTTTCCCCGGCAGAGGTCACCAGTACCGAACCTTCGTGCACCCGATTAACCGAGTCTTCGATAAGCCCTTTGATTTCGCGAGCTGCTTCGGCGCTACGCTGCGCCAGATTCCGCACTTCACCGGCTACCACGGCAAAGCCACGACCCTGTTCCCCTGCGCGTGCGGCTTCTACCGCCGCGTTGAGCGCCAGAATATTGGTCTGAAAGGCGATGCTGTCGATAAGCCCGGTAATATCACTGATCTTCTGCGAACTGCCGCTGATTTGTTTCATCGTGCTGACCACGTTATCCACCACCTGCAACCCTTTGTGAGCGGTATCAGACGCGTCGCGCGCCAGCTGAGAGGCGTGACGGGCGTTGTCGGCATTCTGTTTAACGGTAGCGGTTAACTGCTCCATACTGGCGGCGGTTTCTACCAGCGATGCTGACTGCTGTTCGGTACGCGAGGAAAGATCGCTATTGCCACCGGCAATTTCACTGGCGCTGCGATAAATTTCATCTGCGCTGGTACGCACTTTCCCAACGGTGTCAGTCAGCGACTGTTGCATATGGCGGACACTCTCTGCCAACTGGCCAATTTCATTTTTCGCTTCAATGTGCAGTGACTGTGTCAGGTCGCCGGTGGCGATGTGGTGCAGGTGCGTTATTACCCGGCGTAATGGCTGCAACAGGATGCGGCGAATATACACCCAGGCACTGCTGGTGGCGAACAGCAGGATCAACACACAAACGGCTATCACGATGATACTGTAGTCATAATTTTGGTTGCTATCGGTCACCGCGCTGTCATTGAGGGCATCGTTTTGACGGAAATAGGCATCAAAGGAATTCTGGAAGGCGTCCTGCATTTTTTGTGTCGGCAGTGCCTGAATGGTTTTGACGTCCTGCGTTTTAATCAAATCAACGATTTGCTGTAATACGTGGCGCAGTGCCTGGTAATGGGTGTTGATGTCTTTCGCCAGCGCTGCGTCCTGTACCGGCAATAACGGAATTTGAGTGTAGGCAGCGAAATGTTTGTCCGCCTGAGCCAGCGACTGATTGGCGACATCAATCAGCTCGGCCGATTTCCCGGCGCTGGGAATGTTGTTGGTTTCCATAATCATACGTGCGATGGCGCGATTCATGGTATTGCGTGTCTGGATCAGAGCTATCCAGGACGCATTCAACTCACTGCTCTGTTTGCGCAGCGTTTGTGCGACGACAAAGTTATTGCGATCACCTTTCATGGCGCCAAAGAAAAAACCGTAACTGACCAACTGCAATAGACTTAATGCCAGTAGTAATGAAAAAAGTCCGGTGACAATTTTTATATTTCTGAACATGGTTTGCTCTCGGTGATGGAATAATGACGTCGGTAAAAAATCCATCGGCACTCAAAAGTGAGAACTTTAAAAAAAACGTGATTATCATCACAGGAAATACTTATGACACAGCTTGTCGTTATTACAGCGGAATAAGCAGGATGATCGTCCGGATAATATTATTTTTATAGTTTTTCGTTATTCGCATGCTGGCAAGTGGGGTTGCTGATTATGGCAAATCTGATAATGACAAAGTAAAAGTAATGATAAGGTAAGTGATGACGAGGTAAATCGTCATCAGGCTAAAATGGTAGGGCTATTATGCCGGGGGTGTATAACGGCGTTTTGCCCGATACATAGCGCTATCCGCTTTGCGGATCAGCTCATTGGCGTTAAGCGGCGCGTCCTCTTGCAAAATCGCATGCCCCACGCTGGCGGACAGCGTAATCGTCTGATGGCGAATGGTGACCGGTTTTTCAATCTTCGCTTTCAGTTTCTGGGTGATGCTACGAATTTCGCTGGCCAGATTCTGCTGTTCATGAATCACCATCAGAAATTCATCTCCCGCCAGCCGACCGATGAAATCGTAAGAGCGGGTATTCTGGCGTAGCAGGCGGGCAAAAGTTTTGATGACCCGATCGCCAAAATCATGCCCAAACTGGTCGTTATAGTGTTTGAAGTTATTGATATCAAAAAATAGCAGGGCCAGCGCCCCACGCCGTTTTTTGCCCGCCAGCCGTTGCAGGTAACTGATGACGGCACGGCGGTTGGGCAGGCCGGTCAGGTGGTCGTGATTGGCTTCAAACGATAGCCGATCGCGCAACACCGTCAGGTAGGTGATATCGGTGGAAAGGATATAGGTGCCGAGCTCCGGTGATTCGGCGGGCACCAGTTCGGTATGCAATGTGACGCGTTGGCCGTCAGGCATGCCCACTTCATGCTCAAACGACGCCGGGTGCTGTTTCTGGCGCGATTCCTCCAGTCGTGGCAACAGCAACGCCAGCTCCTTCGGGCGAAAGATGTCATGGATATCACGTTGATACAGGTTGTCATGCTCATGACCGATTAACCTGCGCAGGTGGCGATTGGCAAAAACCAGCACGTTATCCGGATTGATGCAGGAAATCATCGCCGGAATATGGTCGGTGATGTCCTGAATGAATTGATGGCTTTGGTACAGTTCGGCGGTGCGTTGTTCTACACGGGTTTCCAGTTCCTGGCTCAGGTCGCGTAATCGCTGTTCCGAGGCTTTCTGCGCACTGAGGTCGGTCAACGCCAGTAACAGACCGAACTTGCTGCCGTCGGGATTGCAGAGTACCGAAATGGAGACCTGCGCCCACAGTTCGCTACCGTCTGCGCGGATGTAGCGGCATTGCTGCGTACTTTCCCGCATATCGTTGTTCATCAGCCGTTCGTAGTCTGCGATGAGTGCCGGTAAATCCTCCGGGTGAACGACGTTCTCCACCGGCAGCGTCAGCAACGTTTGCTCGTCGTAGCCGAGCATGTCACAAAACGCGGGATTGACCTTTATCGGACGTTTATCCGGGGTTACCAGCGCCAGACCAATGGCCGCGCTGGAAAACATCTGCTGGTTAATGTAATCCGCGTGGTGCAACCTTTCCTGCGCTATCGCTTCACGCGCCTGCATTTCTACTTTATGCAGCACGGTTTGCACGATGCAGGCTAAATCGCTCAGTTGCTGCAGTTCCTCATCGCTAAAGGTACGAGGCTGGTGGTGATACAGGCACAGTGCGCCCAGTGGCGCACCGAGCGAAGAGAGCAGTGGGTAACTGGCGTGAAAACGAATCGGATCCGCGCCGGTGACCAGCGGATTATTCACAAAACGTGAATCCAACAGCGTGTCAGGAACGATCAGCGGTGCGTTGGCGCTGACGGTATGAGCGCAGAAGGAAAATTCGATAGCCGGTTCCTGACGCGGAAAATTCTCTTTTGTCAGAAACCACTGGCGCTCGCTGTTGACCAGTGAAATCACCACGCTCTGCACCTGAAAAAAGGTACGGGTGATACGTGCCAGACGCGGGAGCTCATCAGCGGGCTGGGTGTCGAAAATATTCAGCATGCGCGCGAGGATGTCTTGCTGTTCTTCGCTACAACGATGGCATGGGGACGTCATGACGAAACCTTATAATACCTGATGATAGTGGCTGTCGGCTCTGCGAAGGGCAGAGCGCAGCAGATGTCGCCATCCCGCATTTGGCCTGAGCGCTTGTCCGGTTATGATTCAAGAATAGTTATCGGTAGGTAGCACACCGCAACATGACTTTTTTTAGTGAAATGTGCGGTGCGTCACCCTATGGGGTGCAATCCCGTCCGGTTTATCACTGACAGGTTCGTGGTTTATTGACCTTGCCGATAGACGCATTGACCGTGAACATAAGTCGCGCTTATGTTTCGGTCATCACCTTGCATCATCAGGGCGAACAGCCGTGAGTCCAGCGAGGTGGCTTGTTGCTGGCGTAGTTGCTGCAGAGGTGTCGCGGCCCAGTTCAGCACCACGAAGTCGGCGTCCTTGCCCGGCAGAAAATTACCCAGCCTGTCATCCAGTGACAGCGCTGCCGCACTCCCCAGCGTGGCCTGATAGAAGCCTTCGCGTGCCGAGAGTTTTTCGCCTTGCAATTGCTGCACTTTATAACCGTCGCTGAGGGTTTGCAGCAACGACAGGCTGGTACCTGCGCCAACATCGGTACCGATACCCACACGAACCCCGGCGGCTTTTAACGGATGCAGCCGGAATAGCCCGCTGCCTAAAAACAAATTGGAGCTGGGACAAAACGCTACGGCGGACTGACTACGCGTTAGTGTGTGAATTTCATCCGGGTGCAGGTGAATAGCATGGGCAAACACCGAGCGGCGTCCGGTTAACCCGTGGTGATGGTAGACATCAAGGTAGTGTTGCTGTTCGGGAAACAGCGACTTGACCCAGGCAATTTCGTCCGTGTTTTCACACAGATGAGTGTGCAAATACACATCCGGATATTCCCGCAGTAAGCGGCCTGCCAGCGCCAGTTGTTCCGGGGTAGAGGTGGCAGCAAAGCGCGGCGTGACCGCATAGCGCAACCGCCCGCGGTGGTGCCATTTTTCAATCAGCGCCTTGCTCTCGTCATAGCTCTGCTGGGCGGTGTCACACAGCTCGTCCGGTGCATGGCGGTCCATCATGACTTTACCGGCAATCAGGCACATGTTTTTGTCTTCGGCGGCGCTAAACAGCGCATCAACCGACTGGGGGTGGACGGTAGCAAAGACCAGCGCACTGGTGGTGCCGTGCCGTAACAGTTCCTGAATAAAGAATACCGCCCGTTCACGAGCGTAATGTTCATCAGCGAACTTGCACTCGGTAGGGAAGGTGTAGGTATTAAGCCAGGACAGCAGTTGCTCACCGTAACAGGCGATCATTTCCGTTTGGGGAAAGTGGATATGGGTGTCAATAAATCCCGGCATCAGTAATTGACCACGGTAGTCAATAACCGTTAGCGCCTGACGATCCGTTTCGGTGAGGCTGTCATACGGCACAGCGTCCTGAATACGGCCGTTACGCACCAATAGCGCACCGTCTTCGATAAAGCGCGTGGCGTCGGGGTGGTGCAGTGGGTCGTCGACAAAGTGTAACAGACTGGCGCGGTAGGCCAGGGTGGCGTCCATCATGGGTATTCTCCCTGCTGTGGAGCAGGAAAACATGGGCGCATTGCCATGACGCCTTCCTGCTCCCGTGTTGTTCAAAGCGGTGTCAGCGTCTGATTTTTGATGGTGAAAAGGAAGGTGCACCATCGTCACGGCAGGATTCATCCCTTGCGGCGTTGATGGCCCGGCAGGCCGTGAGACCTCGTCGCAGCAAGTGACTGAAAATCAGTAAAAGCGGTTTGATACTACGAGCCGATGGCGGTCTGCGTCAATAATACGTTTTGCTAATGATTGACGAGTAAAGCCAGAAAAAACACTTTATGTGTATTCTGATGCATAAAAAACCCCGCCGGGCGGCGGGGAAAGACGGTCAGAAAAGTAAGGAAACACGGAGGGAGTGAGGAATAACGGGTTACTTGCGTTCGCCGTCAACCGGTTCAGTTTTGCCAGGTACCATGATGGAGCGGGTAATGGCTTCCATCGTCACGAACGTGTGACCGCAGTTGACGTTGGTGCACTGGTGGTAGCGCTCCTTGGTATTTTCAGACAGGTAGCGGCTGGAACGGGCATGAGCGGAATGACGGCACAAAGGACAATGCATCATTTTGAAATCACCTTATGTGTACGGGTTAGTTAAACATCTTACACACATACTATGTGATAGAATTCGATTTTGCAAACTTTAAATTCGAAAAGTGATTCATTGCGCGGTGGTGTTATCCACTACGCTGTAGCTAATGTCGTAATCGACGTCCAGCATCGACACTTCCAGCTCAACCGCCGTGGTAAAACCGCTACCGGCGATAGTGTGGGTCAGACGTTTGATAGTCCACTGCCGCTCGTCGATCACCTGCTTGAATCCTTTCAGATTCACCAGCGCGCCAGGCTTCAGATTCTCCATGCCGCGTGCCAGCGAAATCGAGAACGTTACCGTGCCACGCTGGGTTTCACGCCATTTACTCACCGCGGCCTGTGTGGCTTCATCCTGGCTGGCGTAGATGGTTTGTAGCGTTTGCTGGCTGTCTTCTTCCCCGGCCAGATAATCGTCAGTTGATAGATCGGACGGCTGGCTAGCCGATTTGGCGCTGGGGTGCGATGTTGACGCCGTGGTCTGTGTTTTACGCTGGCGGCTAATCTTCACAGTATGTGTTTTTGCATCGCGGCTATCATGCCAGTTGGCGGTGATCGCGGTATTGGCAATGCGATCGGCAATCGTAAAACTGTGAGAGTCGCCGTCGCTGCGCTCGATCAGATACGTCGCGACATTTTTGCCATCTGCCGCCGTACCACTGCCTGCGACAAAGAGCCGCAACGTATCGTTTTTTATCGCTACTGTGCCGCTGTATTTCCTGGCCAGACGACAGAGAAACGACAAATCGGACTCTTTGGATTGGTTTTCGTGCACGATTGCCGTATTAGCCAGCGAGGTATCGATTGACGCCAGCAGGCTGTAGCGTTCCGCAATCGTCCGGGCGATATCGCCCAGTGTGGTCATGTTATAGGAACCATCACGTGGCGTGTTGAGATCGCCGCGAAAATTAACGCTACGTGCGCTGAGGGTAATTCTGTCCGGTGCACCGCTGTGACTGACCTGGTCAACCACAAAGGTGCCTTTATCCTCCAGTGCTTTACCCTTCCAGCCGATTTTAACGCTGACTTTTTCCCCGCGTTTGGGCATCAGCACTTTGCCATCACTGTCATCGATATCCAGCGATAGCTGGTCGGATTCAAATCCCAGGACATCGTGCAGTGACAGCGAAATGAGCCGTTGGCTAAGATTGCGGGTCGTTTGCGGGTTACCGGATGCATCCGTCAGTGTTATCTGATAATCCGGCGCAAGCTGGTCTGCAATACCAATGCGGTTATTTACTATCACGAGAAGACACCTCCGATGGCGGCTTTGGCGGACGCGATGGCCGGTGTAATCTGCTGGTTGTACAAATCGGTAGCTTGTTGGCTGAGGTCGCCAAACATGGCTATCAGTGATTCATCGACACGCGTCAGGTTAATCGTGAATTCGATACGCTTGGCGCTGCCGTCGGAGAAGAATTCCGTATTGGTGTGTTGCAGGCTTTCAACGACGAACATGCCATAAATGGTGCCGCTGCCCTCGATTAACGGCCAGGCGCGACCTGTCCCGGCCATCAGTTCCAGCGCTGATAACGAGAGTTTACTGAACTTGCCGTTAATTTCAGGGCACAGTACGCCATTAAGGCTAATGGTTTCGTTACCTTGCCCCAAAAACTGCTGCGCAGGGCGTAGACCGATACGGCCATTGTTGGCCCAGCGATAATTAACATTACGACTGAGGGTACTGTACGGCAGTGTTTGCAATTGAAATACAAATAAACCCAGTGCAAGCATCATCATATTATCCTCATGAAATAAGGTTAGAGGTCATTGAGTTGTAGGAATAGGCGCTGCTATTCGGGCTGTATTTTCTCAGTGCCTCTTCGATGTATTGCTTAATCACGTCGAGGTTACTGTTTTCGGGTACGGTAATGGTGATGTTATTGACCACGCGCTGGTCAAAATAACGTTGTGATGAATTCGGCGAGAGGGCGTTGTAATGGCCGTTCGTCATGTCGGACTGCAAACTGGCGTGGTTTTCCACGTTGCTTTGGTTCATCAGACCCGGCTGGTTGAGCAATTGCATCGCAGACCCTGACAGCGCCTGCAGATTATCAAGCCTGCCCTGAAACGCTGAACCGCCATCACCGTCATCCAGATCCGCATTGCTTAAGGCGGATATCATCATGCTGGTTTCTTCCGTACCGACGAAAGACTCCTGGGCGGTACCGAAGAGGGCACTCAGCCCTTCAGCGCCAGTCTGCGATGTTGCACCCGTGCCAGGCTGTGGCAGCAGGTTGGTCGGCAGATTGAGGCTTTGCTGTGCGTTCAGCAATGATGAGACGTTGCCCGGCAAAGAGGCGGAAGCCAGTCTGGCAGAGGGCACCAGACCGGCGATATGTTGTTGTGCCTGCATGGCAGCAGCGGCAGATAAATAGATGCTGTTGACACCGTCACTGGCCTGGGCAATAAGCGATTGCGTCACGCCAGCGCCTGGGCTCTGACCTGAGCGAGAGAGGCCACTATTGCCGGTTTGCGATAAGTGATGGGCATTTTTCAATGCAGCATACGTTGGGTTCAGCGCAGCGGTGATGGTATCAAACCGCCTGGCGAGATTACCCAGCATCCCCAGCTGTGCGGCGGCAGAAGTCCTGCCGCCTTTTTTTCCGCTGCTTTTCTGCGCGCTGGCAACGGTTGATGTACCGCTGTTGGCGAGCTGACCGGCTTTGCTCAAGAAATCCAGCAATACGCTGTTGATTTTATTCAGATACACATTGTCTCGCAGCGGCGAGAAAATGCTGTTGTCCGGAGCGCTGTTGCGCGGTGTTGCCGCAGACCCCGAACCTGGGGAAGTTGATGGCTTAGGCACCGTCTTTTGCTTAGGCATAGTCTTGTCCACTTCGTTGTAGCGCCCGGCCACGCCAGTTAATCAACTCTGCCAGGCTCATGGGGAAAAGTTCTGATGGCGGCCAGTGGAACACCACCGCAATATCCGCCATCAGGTCGTCAACCGTGAGGCTCGGTGGGGGCGTTAGCGAACCGAGCCCGGTGATAAAAAACTGATCACCTTACCGGCGAATTCGAGCAGGTCAGGCAGTTCCAGCCCCATCACGTCCGCCTCGGTCAAGGCCGGGTAGGTGATGCGAGGCAGCAATTTAATCAGCGCTTCCACATCGGCGCTCGCCAGTGCCGCCAGCCCGATGCCACGCAACGTCCCTGCCGTTGGCGTGAGCAGCGTAATCGCGTCGATCTGCGTGTCGCCGCGTTTAATCGGGGCGTTCAGGGTAATCATGTGGTGTTGTGCAGTATTTTCAGCCGTCATAATAAAGACTCCCGTTTTATCAATAAGAATGGCCAGCCGTAGCTGGCCATGAAGCGGTCATTACAGACCGATATTGCGGCGGTGCTGTTCCAGACGGTCAACGCCGTTGACTTTTTCGATCATGTTGATGGTGTCGATTTCAATCATGTCGACGCCGTCAATGATCAGTTTGTAGTAGGTACACTGGGTGGAAACACGAACATCGGTTTCTTCGCCTTGCTTGGATTCGCCACTGTCAATCGACTTGTGGCGGCCGCGCAGTACGATTTCAACAGCGGTGATGTCACCGGTGTCGTCACGCTGGTAAGAACCGGCGAAACGCAACGGAACGGCATCAGCACCCGGCAGGGAGTACTGGCTCCAGAAGGCGCTGTCCGGCAGACCGCCCATGTTCCATTCCATCACCAGGGCGTCGTTGTCCAGACCGAAATCCACCGGCGCGGAACCTTGCATACCGCCGCCACGGTAGTTTTCCAGTTTGCGGGTCAGTTTCGGCAGGGTGACGGAATGCACCTGGCCCATGTAGCTCATACCGTCGTTGAACAGGTTGAGATATTTAAGTTTACGTGGCAGTGCCATGAGTCTGTCGCTCCTTAGCTGTTAACAGATGCGGCCAGGTTCACCAGATACTTGTCGGTGATACGCTGACGCAGCGTGAGGTTTTCCAGTGGCGGCACCGGGGTGTACTCGTAGTCGATGTACAGCTTGCCTGCCTTCAGCGTTTCCTTATCGTTGGCGCTTTCATCGAACCAGCAATCGGCGTCGATAATGTAACCATTGGATTTCAGCTCGCGGAATTTAGCCTTGATACCTTCGATGATGTCGCGGATCAGGGTGGCAGTTACCGGTTTGTCGACCGCCCACATGTGCGCTTCGGCCATGGTGTCGGCCAGTACCTGCGCCGTGCGGGTGTAGTTTTCAAACAGGAAAAGCGGATCGTCGGAGCAGGTGCGGTTACCCCAGAAGCGGAAACCGTCCTTGCGTACCAGCGTGGTGACGCCAGCCTGGTTCAGCAGGTCGGCATCGCTACCGATGGTCTGCAGGTCCCAGTACACGCTTGCGGAGATGCCGGTAACGCCGTTAACGCCGACGTTAGACAGGGTTTTATGCCAGCCGGTTTCCTGGTCGATTTTGGCACGCAGGCCCAGCGCACGCGCGGTGGCGTAAGCTGTTGCGCTGGCGTTAGCCGTGGTGTCCCAGGCAACGAAGTCCGGCCAAATCACCATCAGTTCGCGCTGGCTAAAGTTGCCGCGGTATTTGATGGCGTCAGACAAGGTTTTGCAGCCATAAGCGCTCACGTAACCGAAGGCGCGCAGTGACTGGCAGATAGCTGCCAGCGCGGTAGCGACAGGCTGGGAATCCAGCCCCGGAACGCCGAGGATACGCGGTTTCACGCCAGTCACGGCCTGCGCGTCCAGCAGGGCTTTCATGCCGGTGTATTTACCGTTGGCATCGGCACCGCCGATGATGTTGGATACCGTTTCAGCCTCGTTGGCGCCTTCCGCTACGCGAACGACTACCGTAACCGGTTTGGTCTGGTCGCCGATGGCCTGCAACGCAGCAGCCAGGGTACCGGTTTTACCGGCTTTGCCTGCGGCGGTCAGTACATCGGTAATCAGTACCGGTGTATTCAGTGGGAAAGTGGCGGCGTCAGCATCCGGTCCAGTACAGACCATACCGACGATCGCGGTTGATACAGTTGAAATGACGCGGGTACCGTCGTTGATTTCGACGACCTGCGTACCGTGATGAAAATCACTCATCAAGAATGTCTCCTGTTGTGGGGTGCGAGTAATAGTGCCTTGCTACAAAAAAGAAGGCACCCGAATGGGGTTTGGTATCCGATGGCACAACAGGGGAATAAGCAAGGTGTTTAAATTCTTATTAAAAACAGGTGGTTGAGTGAAAATAAAAAAGATGCCGTTGGGGGGGCGACGGCATCTTTGGCAGGGACACACCTCAGCAGAGGGCGTCAGTGTGAACGCTCAATCAGGCTGGCATGGTTGGCCAGTCAATCGCGGGCGCGGCAGACAGATCCACCCGGTTTAACAACACCAGATAGGTTTTCCAGTCCTTCAACGCCTGAGTTTCCTGTTCGCTCGCCATGTTCAGCTCAACCGCGTACTGCAGTACGGTCAGGCGTTTTTCCGCCTGCGCCTGGTAACTCGCCTGTTGCTGTTGAGCGGCAGTCAGCTGAGCGGCCTGTTTTGCCTTTTCATCCGTTACCCAGTTGTCACCTTGCCAGACATCATAGTCGGTTGTCGGCGGCAAGAGCGTCAGGGTATCGGGCAGGTCGCCGGGTTGGCTTATCTGGGTGGATTGACGTGTCTGTTTATCGTAGGCGGTCTGCCCGCGATAATTGACAATGCTTTCCCAGGTTAACCCGTCCTGACTGCGCACGCTCGTGTGACCAGCTTGCTCATCCGGTGGCGTATCCGTAAAACTGTGTGCCGGAATGCCAACACCTTCCATCAGGTATTCCCGGGTGCTACCGATATATTCCCGTGTTTGCGGGTCAATATGGTAAACCTGAATATACCCATTACTGACACTCAACCCCTGTTCATTCAACTGAGTTGTATTTTCGTTTTGTGTTGTCATGATTAACCTGCCTTGACGATATAGCTAAAGGCGATATTGCGCGGACGGTTTTCCGATGCAGTCGGGACGACGCGTGATGCGTCGAATATTGCAGGAGCCCATGAGTTGGCTGCGCCATTTGACCATGAGCCATTGTTTTTAGAGTCTTTGGTTATTGCCTTCAAGTCATAATATAAAGCACCATTAAAATAGCTCTCATTGAGTGTGCCATCAGCATCAACTCCGTAATACAAGCTACCTGAAATATTACGGATAGCATCGGTTTGCTCAGCTAACAGCTTACGCTCAGCGTCTACACCACGCCCATCATCCCAGCCACGAATAAATTCGCCGCGCAAATCTGGCAGCGTGCCGGCTGGGTACAATTTTGCCAGTTGTGGATATTTCGCAGTGTCGAATGCCTGACCGTTACATTTCAGCCAGCCTTCCGGTGCATCTGCCAGCGGCCAGGGTTGCGGGATACCGACCAAATCTTTCAACCCGTCGGTCGTGGTAGGTTGCGTCGCCGGGGTATCTTGCTGGCTATCCTGGCATTTGGCACATCCAACGGTAATACTGCCGATATTAATCGGGCTGTTTTTATACAGATTCTCTTTACCCAAGATCAGGTCCAGTGAACATGGGGAGTTACTTTTTTCCATGTGTTTTCTCTCAATATGAATGATGTTGTTAGCGCGAGTGATATCGCGCTTGTATTATTTTTTGAAAACACAACGCATGCATTGAATGACAGTTTTTTGGAGGGTGGCAAAACATATAGCGGCTTCATTGTTTTAATTTAAATTATCATAATTAATATTCTTTATTTGGAGGTAATTTCGCTATGGATGGATTCTTTCGTGGCAGGAAAATATTTATAAATGGTTTTGGCCGACACCCCAATGATATTGGCGATTTGCCAGCGTGTTGCGCCATTACTTAACAATGTTTTGGCATGATCAATCGCATCGGGTGTCATAATGCGACGCCGCCCACCGATGCGACCGGCGGCTCTGGCCGCCGCTAATCCCGCCCGGGTACGTTCGACTATCAACTCGCGTTCCATCTCCGCCAGTGCACTCATGACATGGAAAAAGAAACGGCCAGCAGGCGTGGAAGTATCAATGGCATCTGTCAGGCTGCGAAAATGAATACCACGGCTTTGCAGGTCAGACACCATGGTAATCAAATCGCGCACACTGCGGCCCAGTCGGTCCAGTTTCCAGACAATCAGCGTGTCGCCACGTTTGAGTTTACGCAATGCGCGTTTAAGCCCCGGTCGTCTGGCATTTTTGCCGCTGGCCTGATCTTCGAAAATCAGCTCACAATTTGCACTATTCAGTGCATTTTTTTGTAATTCGGTGTTTTGATCGCTGGTCGATACCCGGGCATAACCGATAAGCATAACGTAACCTCCTGAAAAGGCTGATTGTATTTATCCGTGAACGTTCTCGCAAACCTGGGTTTGAGCGACACACTGAAAATCGCGGATATCGTCGGCATTCCGTTGCCCTGGCCACAGGCGACGCCACCTGCTGGCTGGCTGAAATGCAACGGTCAGGCTTTCGACAAAAACGCCTTCCCGAAACTGGCGCAGGTCTACCCCGGTGGCGTGTTACCGGACCTGCGCGGCGAATTTATTCGTGGCTGGGATGATGGACGTGGGGTGGATAGCAACAGAAGCCTACTTTCGCTACAGGGCGATGCTATCAGAAACATCACCGGTTTTGTGAGTGGTGCTTTTGTTGGATTTGATGCATTTCAGGGTGCATTTTTTGATACTGGCTCCCGATATGCAACAACATCATCAGCATCACTGGCTGGTGTAAATATGAACGATGACTTTGCGTTCGATGCCTCCAGAGTGGTGCCGACAGCAAACGAAAACCGTCCCCGCAACATCGCCTTTAGCTATATCGTGAGGGCAGCATGACGGTTGAGTTTATTTCCCCACTTGTCGTATAGCCCCCATCAATACGCGATTACGCGGTGAGGAAACTCGCCGCGTTTCCGCTTACTGGGTGATATTTGATGGCGCTCTGGTTATAGTAGGGGCGTAGTTAAGTTGATTATTGCGAGTGACACGATGACTCCTGACGAAAAAGCCCTATTCCTTAACGCCATGGACGATGTCAAACCGCTGAAACCGTCCTCAACCGTCGTTCACCTGAAGTCCTCTTTCCCGAATGTGACGCCTCATCGTGCGCAAGAACCCGAGCTGGATAATTTCCTGATTACTGGATTTCTGGATCTGGTTTCGTGTGACACTCCATTGGAATTCAAAAGAGAAGGCATCCAGCAAGGGGTGGTGGACAAATTACGTCAGGGAAAATATGCGCTGGATGCCAGCCTGAACTTGTTGCGACAACCCATCGAAACCTGTCGACAGAATTTGTTCGCATTCATGTTACGGGCACAGCAGGAGAATTTGCGCAATTTGCTGATCATTCATGGCAAAAGTCGCCATGATAAGTCGCATGCCAACGTGGTGCGTAACTACCTGTTTCGCTGGTTGCAGCAGTTTGATGCGGTACAGGCATGCTGTGTTGCTCAGCCATTTCATGGTGGTACTGGTGCTTGTTATGTGTCGCTGAGAAAATCAGATCAGGCCCGACAGGATAACCGCGAGAGGCATGCTAAACGTAGCCGGTGACGAATGTGGCTTATCTGATAACAAAAACGCCCGGCTGACCGGGCGTTAATGCATTAATTGTTCAACGCTAAACTAAAATAGCTCAACGCTAATAACTCAATTCTGCGATGGAGGGACGACTATGGCCGAATTGTCCCTTGGCGAAGATCATCAGTGATGTCAGTAACGCCGGAATGGCGAGAATAGTGAACATAGCGCTCAATCCCCACCCCATACTGACAACTTGTGCACCGGCAAACGCACTCATGATGGCCCCCATGCGCCCAATGCCGTGCATCCAGCCGGAACCGGTAGCTCGGGCCTCAGTCGGATAATAACGCGCAGACAGTGCATTCATACCGGTGTTGGCACCGTTGAGGCAGAAACCACTGCTGAAAGCCACCACAGCCAGGAGCACGAAATATGCATGAGTGACGCCAATCATTGCTGTGGCAACACCGCCAGCGGCATAAATGATGCCCAGCGCCAGATGTGGATTAACCCGGTCCATCAGCCAACCGGCAAATAACGAACCGAATGTACCACCAGCCTGATAGAGTGCCGTGATGACAGTCGCTTCAGTCACGCTCATGCCCGCTTCTTTGATAACAGTCGGCAACCAGCTTCCCAGCAAATACACCATGAACAGGCCAAAGAAATAGCCGCCCCACAACATAATACTGCCGAAACGATAAGAACGGGACAACACCAGTCTCACGGCAAACGCCGGTGGTTTTTCCGCTATTGGCATGGCAAACAGGCTATCGGCCTGGGTCACGCCGGGGGCTATCTTGTCCACAATGTGGTGTATCTGCCGTGAGTCCGCACGCTTGCTAACCAGAAAACGTACCGATTCGGGCAGCTTTAACAGCAGGAATGGCATCAATAACAGCGGCAAAATCCCCCCCAGCAGCAAGACAGAATGCCAGCCCCATTGAGGAATCATCCATGAGGCCGCAAATCCACCACTGGCGGCACCGAAACTAAAACCGCAAAAAACCACGGTAATGATGAAAGAGCGTTTTTTCTCGGGAGCAAATTCTGAAACTAGCGTACCCACATTTGGCATCGCCGCTCCCAGACCTAAGCCGGTCAAAAAGCGGAAAATGACCATGTGCTGCACGTTTTCGGAAAACGCTGTCAGTAGTGTCCATAGACCAAACAAAAACACACTGGCGATGATGATAGTTTTACGCCCACGCCAGTCTGCCAGCGGGCCAGACACCATGGCCCCCACAGCCAGACCAATCAATGCCGCGCTGATAACCACAGCTAACTCTGCATTGCCAATTCCCCACGCTGTTTTCAGCGAAGGAGCAATAAACCCCATGATGGCGATGTCCATACCATCAAGCGCAATAATGCAAAAACACAGGAGAACGATCAGTTTCTGGTAAGCGCCAAGCGGGCGCTGGTTAATCAGCTGTCGTACGTCAATCGCGGTGGAACCTGTCACGCTTTTTCTCCAACAATACCGCAAAATGTTCACAATGGCTTACACTGTAAACAATTATTTCCGATAGGGAAATACGATGCTGAGAAAATTTTGTGTAACAATGAAAAAGCAGCGCTTCCTTAGAAGAAACGCTGCCTGGTAAGTTGCTGGATTTTACTGAAGTGGCTGGGGAAGATGAATAATCCACAGTTGGCTGGTTGCCTCATCTTTAGGCAGTGGCTCCAGCTCCAGTTGGGTATTGACCTGCTGGCCATTTAACGACAGTTTGCCATCAGACCCCACCTGATATTTACCAATTTTCTTTACACCGTTGGCAGGATTGACCAGTACAGACTGTAAACCAAAATCGTTGTCATTGGTTACTGCCAGCGTGCTGGTATCAATCAGCGCTAGCCCTTCTGCTTTCTCTGGTTTCCAGCCTAGCTGGCGTAGATCGACCAATTGCTGCTTTTTCGCCAGTACAATACCGCGTGTTTTCAGTGTTTCGGCATCGTTCCACTCTGGGGGTTGTGTCGAATCCAACGGGGTCAAGTCGCTGGCCCCATCCAGATCAACACGATAAATAAGGTTGTGCATGACCTGGTCTTTATCCGCCCCTTGTTCAATCACCAACACTTCATGATCGTTCAGCGCAACCATGTCACCAATTTTGGCATCTCCAGTCTTCTTCCATTTTTCGGCATCCAGCGGATAACCATACATCGCTGTTTTACCTGTTGCGGGATCAAAACTGACCAGCCGGGTGAACAGTGCTTTATTTTGCGTTTTCCCATCGATATTCAGTGTGCTTTGTACCGCCGCAAGAATGCGTCCATCAGGCATTCGGGTGATACCTTCAAAGCCCCGGTTAGGTTGCCGCCATTTAAGAATGTTCGGGAGACCACTGGCGATACCCTGTTCGCCATTTAATGGAGTTGGCCCCACTTTTTTCAGGATCTTACCCTGTGTATCAGTCTGAATAAGAAATGGGCCGTATTCATCTGAGATCCAAAATCCCCCCTGACCATCAGGTGTAATCCCTTCAGTATCTAATCCCCGACGGTCGTTTGGCAGCGTTTGCAACACATCATTGAGGGCCACTTCATTGGTTGTACCGATCAAGGCTCTGGGTAATGGCAAACCGCTGGCAGGGCCCGATTCATCATGTAATGGATGTAGCGCAGTGGCTTGTGCGCTTTTAGTGTCCACGGTAATAGTCATAATCGCAGGGGTAAAATCAGGAGCAGCAAATATTTTCGCCTCTTTCCCCTGATATTCCGGAGCATCAGCATTTGGCCCACGATCAGTGACGGTAACAAATATCAGCTTGTCCCCCTCACGTCTGATTAATGCCAACCCAGAGCCGACACCCATTGGAAAACCATTCGGAAAACGCGCTTGCCATTTGCCGTGATAACTCACCCGATCATTATCAGGAAAGGTAATCTGGTATTGCTCGGTTTGAATATCGGCAGCGTAGACTGCATGGGTTAACAGCATCATAGGGAGAAGAGGTAAGCCAAAGCGCATAGTTGAATCCCGTGATAGAGAAGTGGCGAGATTACACTAAGACGGTAATACGACGCTTGTATGACAATCCCCATAGCCGATTACTTTAGAAAACGCGGCGAGTTTCCTCACCGCGTAAATAGTAGTGTGACTGCTATTGGGGGCGAGACAGCCAGAGAATCAGGCAGCCCTAACTATATAGCTAAAGGCGATATTGCGGGGACGGTTTTCGTTGGCTGTCGGCACCACTCTGGAAGCATCGAACGCAAAGTCATCATTCATTTGTCCAACAACTGCTGATGTTGGTGCTATTGAATTTCGGGAACCAGTATCATAAAACGCACCAGTGTAAGCATCAAATCCAACATAAACACCACTCACAAACCCGGTGATGTTTCTAATCGCATCACCCTGTAGCGAAAGTATGCTTCTGTTGCTATCCACCCCACGCCCATCATCCCAGCCACGAATAAACTCGCCGCGCAAATCCGGTAGTACGCCACCGGGATAGACCTGTGCCAGTTTCGGGAAGGCGTTTTTGTCGAAAGCCTGACCGTTGCATTTCAGCCAGCCAGCAGGTGGCGTCGCCTGTGGCCAGGGCAACGGAATGCCGACGATATCCGCGATTTTCAGCGTGTCGCTCAAACCCAGGTTTGCGAGAAAAGCCGATTTATCGGCGATATCGGCACCGTTCTGCTCTTTGAGCAACGCAGTGTTTTTGACAAATGCGGTAGTGGCCAGTTGGGTGGAGTTTGTGCTTTTGTCTGCAGTCGGGGCACTTGGCACGCCAGTTAAGGCTGGACTATTCAGTGGCGCATACTGTGGGTGAGGGTTGGCGGCGGTGATATGCGCGTTGAGCTGGCTATCGGCGTACGCTTTTACCTCAATGACTTTATCATCGACGTATTGTCGTGTTGCCAGCACGACCGCCGGGTCGATTTTCAGGGTGATGGCGTCAGCGCTATTCACAATCAGGATCATGCGGACGGTTTGTACCCGGCCCGAGCCTTCTTGCAACTGCGGTTTATAGGTGTCGGCGCAGTTTGCTACGGCAATCAGGTCGCCGTCGCTGTCATACAGGCCGATTTCGCGAATCCACCAGCCGCCTTCAGTTTCAGGGATAACCTGCTCGGCAATGATTTGGTTAGTATTTTGGGGATCGACACTCAGTGCATTGAGCGGCGCACGACGTTTCTCGTTGACCAACTTAGTTTGGGCTGGTGTTGGGGTTGGCAGGCTGCCGCCGCCATCGCCCACGGCCATTTGCGTGATAGCCAGATGGCTACCCAACGCGGTGGCGTTGGCCAACTTCGCCGCGCCGATATTCGTCAGTAAAGCAAAGTATTTTGTACTCATGCAGATTACTCATACGGTTAACAGGGTAGGATGCCGTTGTGGCATCGGGGGTGCTGGGGTGCTGACTGGTGATAACCAGCCGGCTGAACCCCGGCTGTGATTGCGTCACGGTAGTATGCGAGAGTGCTTGCCTGGTCGCATCTGGTGGGTGTTGGCGCAAGGCGCAGACAACATCGGGGAGGGGGACATAAAAAAAGCCAGCGCAGGCTGGCTTGGCGAGGAGCGTGGATTAACCGCCGACGTTCAGGTCGTCAATCAGATGAATCGCACCACCGGTGAATTCTTCGCCCGAAATACTGATGGTTTCTGGGAAGTAGGGGTAGATGGTTAACTCGTCACCGCTGTAAGAGCTGGCGCCCAGCGAGACGGTACCTTGCGTGTCCAGATTGATATTCAGCCCTAACATCTGACGGCTGACGGGTTTGGCATCGGCAATCAGGCGTTCCAGTTCCTGAAAGGACTCCTCTGTAATGCCCGATTCCTGGATGCCGATATCCAGCCGGAAGGTGCCGGGAACATCGCCGGTTTGCCACCACTCTTTGATGCGAATCAGGTATCCCAGCGGTTCAACCACCCGGCGCAGTGCGCCGATAGTGCCCTTATGCCGATGGATAAAAAACGCATCTTTGATGACTTTTCGTTTGACGGCTTCCGACCAGCTTTCATCCCAGCGATCAACCGACCATGTCCAGGCCAGATAGGGCAACAGCTCGACCGGGCAGGTGTCGGGATTCCAGATCTGGCGCAGGGGAATCGGCACGTTTTCCACACTGGCGCCAGTCGTCGCGACCGCATGCTCCAGTGTGGATGAACCGGGGGGAAGCAGGGGGCTTTTATTCATCCGTGCCCCCCAATATCAGGGTGTAGCCAGTGCAATGCGACGCCTGGGTATCATCCAGTACGATATCAGCGGCCGGACTGGCTAACTCTACCCGCTGAACGCCTTCCACATGCAATGCCGCGTAAATGGCCGATCGGCGGATGTCGCGTCCCAAGCGGTGCTGGGTGGTGACGTAACTCTGCAGCTTCTTCTCGGCAGCAGCACGTATCGGTTCGGCTTCCGGTCCGGGGTACAAATACAGCGTGGCATTGATGTCGTAAGGAACGATCACCGCCGATTTGACGGTGACCCGATCTGCCACCGGCCTGACATCTTCGGCGTTGAGTGCGGCGTTAACGGTGGCGATGAGCGCGTCACTGGCGGTACCGTCATTTTCCCGAGACAGGACCGATACCAGTACCTCGGCAGGACCGGGGCTGATAACCGAAATGTCGGCGACCTGGCCGCTGGCGCTGCGTCCATGAAACTGGTATGCGCCGATGGAACCCGCCACACTCAGACCTTCATAAGCCTGTTGGATACGCAGACGAAAATCGGTATCCGACTCCATCACTGCGGCGGTCGGTGGAACGGTGGTCGCATCGGCCGGGGTGATCACCAGTCGTGATACGTTAACGTTAGCACCCAACTGATCCAGATCGTTGCCACGGGAAAACGCCAGCATCCCAGCCTGAGCGGCTTCGTTGATGCGTTGGCGTAACAGGAGTTCGCGATAGGCATTTTCCTGCAGCAGTTTTACCAACGGCTCTGACTCCAGGGTCAGGGTACGTGCAATGGCGGCACGTTCATCGTCACTGTAAAGTGATAGCAGCGTTTCCTTGCGCGAGGCGTACAGGGTTTCATAATCCAGCGTTTCCACGACGCTTGGGGCGGGTAACTGACTTAAATCGATAATGGGCATGATCTCAGCTCACAGGAATGGTTAACGAAAGGGATGTGCTGTTGCCGGACAACGTGCCGGAAATATCCACAATCAACTGGCCGTCGTAGTGGCTTTCCATTGAGATGGACGTCAGCGTCAGGCGGGGTTCCCACTTCAACAGCGCGACATAGCAGGCAGCCTGAACCTGTAGCTTCAGGGCGGGTGTCTGCGGTTGGTCGATAAGCGTGGACAGCAGCGAGCCATAATCACGCCGCATGACCCGGCTGCCTTGCGGGGTGGTGAGAATATCGCGCACGCTCTGGCGCAAATGTTCCAGATCGCTCAGGCTGACGCCGGTGTTGCGATTCATGCCGGTGTACGATGCGCTGGTCATAAAGGTCCTCCTGTTGTGCCGCCGCCACTTTGTACGCCGCCGTGTTGATGGGTATGGACCACCACACCATTAGAGGAGAAACTGCCCCCTGAATGGGTGACGCTGCCTGTGATGCTGCCGCCTTGCTGCACTTCGATGGTCTGAGTAATCAGCTTATGCGTACAGACGACTTCCGGAGTATCCAGCGTGATGCGTTCGCTGGCGTTGATGGTGACGTTTTTTGTGGTAACGGACACGGATTCTGCCGCAACGACAGTGGCGGTTTTGATGCCGGTGACGGTCAGTGCGCCGTTCGCTGGTTCATATTCCATCACAGCACCATCGGGAAAACGGATGTGGCAGGCATCCGCAGAAACCGACGGTGCAGGGTGGTTATCGCTATAAATACCCGGTACGACAAAAGCTGTGTTGAGCTCGCCTCCTATAGCAAGTATGAGTACCTGTTCACCCACCGACGGTGCCCACCATTCGCGGGAACTCCCCGCGCGACGGGACAGCCAGTGGAGCCATCCGGTGACCATGCCACCGGTCTGCACGCGACAGCGCGCCTGTTGGGTATCAACTTCAGTAACGACGCCGATACGAATCAGGTTACGCAGCGCACGCTGGATTTCGGAGAGATATTCGTATGTATTCATGGTGGGAAGCATGCGTCTTCCCAGTGAATGAGACAATTGTCCACGGTTGTGTGGCTACGGATACCACCGGTAGTTGCATTATTCGTTGCGAGGTAAACGCTGAATAACCTGGTATGAGCGATAAGGGGAAATGAATACGAAAAAAACGCCGATAGAATCGTGATGACAAATTGGAGATAAATAAAATAATAAGAAAGTAATATCAGGAATCACTATATGGCAGAGGGGACGTATCTGAGGTGGGAATGAGGTAATAGTAAAAAAATAGGCCGCTTTCACAACGGCCTTTATGGGGACAGTGTTATTTCAAACGATCAGTTGCCTTTCCATTGACTGATCAATTCCCCAGCGATATAGAGCGCGGTGGGCCGGCTAACCGGTTCAGGCGGAGTGGGTTCCGGTTCGTAATTGACCTGCACGGTCTGGTTTAGTTCGCTGACGCGATTACGCTCTGTCAGGTTAAGGCGAATAGACAACGTGCTGGTATTATCGGCATTATTATCAATGGTGAAACTAATACCTTTATTGCGAATGCTTTCCCGCGTCAGTAAATCGGGCTGGTTTTGGCGCACCCAAAGTAACAGCGTGACGAAAAGTGTATCGGGGTTATCAGCGAAATTATTCAGCGTCAGTAGCAGCTGATAACGGTATTCGAATGACAGGGAGGGTTCCTGCAACGCAGCAATTTCACCTTCCTGGATCCGAAACTGTAATGCATTACTCAATGACGGTAATGCTGTGGTCAGTGCAAGTCTGAGGCTTTGCGGTTTTTGCATAGTAAGGTTCCTGGTGTGGCGGCGATCGTCAGCGTAGGCTGATTATTCCCAAATATTGATACTTTCCTGAGAACTGGACACGCTGATATCGGGCAGGGTAACGGCAGTGCCGTGTGGCAGAATGGGGCCAAGATCTGCCAGTCCCGGGTTGGACTGCATGACGGTTTCAACTACGCCCTGCGTACGGCCGTAATAGCGGTAACAGAGCGCATCCAGCGAGTCGTCCTGATGAGCGTAGACTTTCATGTGACACCTTTGAGTGCAGATAAAATAAGGCCGAATAAAACGGGCTGTTTCTGATTCGTTATCCTCCCGAGGATCAGCCTCAACTGCAATGCAGGCGCGGTGTGGTGCTGATAGCACAACAACATATAAGCGCGTTGTTATGTCATTCGAATGATTAAAAGGGAGGATGGGGAGATATGACAGAACCTATCCCACCAGGCTATTTCCTCCATTATCGCGCCAGTTGGGATAGGTTCTTAATTTTACCTTGCTGTATAAAACGAAAAAAATATTACCAACGAACAGGTCTGCACTGAGTCAGTTATTACAATTCATGCCAAAACGTATATTCCGGGTTTAATCGGACTGGCCGCTATTATCAAACGGTCTGGATACGAAAAAAAATGTTGCTGTGTATAAGTCTGGCGCATTGGCCACAGAGAAAATCCATTAATTTGCCCGTGCATCTGGTTAAATAACCAGGCGTTTCATGCCGGTCGTTATTATCCATCGCAATCCCTCACAACGATTGTTGCTCTAACCATGCCTTTAGCTGTTGCCCATCACCACTGCTCTTCAGAAATTGCTGATAATCACTATGCGGGAGCTCGCCGTGAGATAAGTCGGCGATTAGCGACATGGCGATTTTCATTTCTTCAGGATTGCATTGTGATATCAAAGACATATCGGCAATTAATCGAATCCTTGACAAGGTCAGCTCTCTGCTTTCAGTCTGTTCCACGGTACCTCTTCCATTGTGAGACTGTATTTATATACAGTACTTTATTCAGTAATATTCGTCAACTCATAAGTGCAGGACCTGTGTGTCCATGATGCGCTTTCCATCAACGGCGGATATAGCTTTATTCCTAATTTCATCAATCAGTTGCCCGTCAACGCTGACCCTGGCGCCTCGAACCAGAGCCTCCCGTTCCCAGCGTGAAAGGTGAATGCCTCGTTGTCTTAACCGGGGGCCTAATGACGCCAGTTTGTCACGCTGGAAATTGGTTAATCGTGCTGAAGGAACACGAGGAATATCACGGTATGACGACGGGAGTGCAGCCCGTGAAATCCTCCCCCCACAGTTATTGACAGAACTCCAAGGGAGAGCAGACCGCTGCCTGTCGGTTTCGTCGTGGTGAGTGGTACGGTTTTTGGCCACGATTCGCCATTCATCTGGCCGGGTGGGGAAGACGCGTTCACTGCCGCACTGGACAGAAAAAATACCGACAGTACGCACGATCGTTTCATCATAAGCGTTGAGTCGTTCGCTGGCGGCTCTGGCGACGCGAACCGACTGGCATTTTCGGGCAACGTTGGCTCCCCCTTGCGCTTCAATATAGGCAGCAAAGTCGCCGTGGTCGGCGGCATATCTCACGCGTTCGGCCTGCTCCCCCAATGCGCCTGTCAGAGAACGGCTGCGAATGCGCCGGCATTCCCGATAGGCACCGACGGTAGGCAGGCCAATAAAATGAAACTGGGGGATGCGCCACAGCGATGCCCATGCAGAAGCGGCGGCCGCCATATCTTTCAATGGTTTTCCCGTTTCATGGTCTGTTTCATCGTCTAATGCGTAGCCGTCGATATTTTTGGCAATGTATTTGGCAACATAAGCCGTTGCACCGCCTTTGTTGATGTGTTTGCAGTCAAACAAGCGTTGCGCTGCGCCGCTGTTTTCCTGTTGCAGCACATAACGCCGCAGGATATCGACAATCGCCTGACGCTGCGCGCGCTCGCAATACAGCATCAGGTGCCAGTGCGGCGTACCATCATGATGCGGTTCGACGACCCGCAGACCGTAAACGGATAACTTGCGGTCTTTGAGTGCAGTACGAATTTTGCTCCACAGCTTGACCAAATAATGTTGAGTCATTTTGGGCGATGGGCAATCCGGCATCCATCCGGTGTTAGGCAATACCTGGTCGTGATTACGGGTACGGGTGGGGTGGTAATGCCCAGGAGCCGTTAGCGTGACCAGCATACCGATGTGTTGATGCGCTGTGGCATAACGTTCGATGCCTGCCAGCATCGCCATCAGTTCCATACGGCGAATACTGGGGTTAGCGATACTGGACATGACTTTATCGATCAGATCCACGCGCTCACCACTGCGGGTATTTTCCAGATCCCGACTTTTCAGGAAATCCAGCGTCGCCAGTCGGCGGTAGTGACTCTCCTGCCAGGCCTGACGGCTGAGAAACGGCGATGCCGCCCGGCTGACTTCGCCGCTGGCAATCCACAACGCTTCACGCCAACGGGTACGCTGTATTTTTAACTGCCGTTCCCACCAGCGCGGGGTCACCAGCCGCATGATACCGGCGCAGGCTTGTTCTAGCGTGAGCGTTCCACTCTGGTGGCGATGCCAGTACGCCGGGGTTACGTTCAGTGCCTGTGCCAGCGTCGCCAATTGACCATAGAGACGGGTTTGTATCTCGTCACTGAATAGCGGCATGTGATGATTGCCACTACACGCCTGCAAGTACTGATCGCAACGCGCGTTGTAGGCATCATTCATGTGACCGGCGATACGGCTGGCAAATGCAGACAGCACCCTGTCTGGCATGTCCGGCAGTTGGTGGTATTGTTCCGCCTCACTGATGAAGCGCGAAGAACGGCGAGTGTTCATCCGGTAACGGGAGTTAACGGCGTCGATTCGGGGCCACAGCCGACGATGAACCACCGCTAACAGGTAGTTAAACGCGGCCTGTAGCCCCTGATGTTGCTTGAGATACTCGAAGCGTCGCCGAAAGTGATCAGCGAGGAAACGCGGTAACAGCGCCAGTTGATACAAGACTGCCTGCCCTTGTCGCAGCGTATCTGAAGACAGCGTACTGGATTCGGGCAGAATAGCCGTACGAGGGGCATTCCAGGCGTATGCCCAGCGTTGTTCCCCGTTATCGGCACTTTTTTCGCTGTTGTCAGACGTCATAACCAGCCCGCGTGTTTTTACCCAATGTGTGTTTGCCGGATGATCGGCACAAATTGCCGTACCGTTTCCGGTCTGTCAGTTCGTAGATGTTGTCATCAGGACAGCGGCCGGTAATGGCGTAGCCGCTGTTCACGGATTTCCTGACAGGATACGCAGCACACCACACCGGGAATCGCCAGCCGACGAGCCTCGGGAATCGGCGTATCACAATCTTCACAGACTAATGCCGATGGGATGACGGGCGCGGTACGTGCGTGCGCAATTTGTGCATCCAGCAGTAACGCTTGCTGCTCCTGAGAGATGTCCATACTGTCTGCCATCAGTGCGCCTCCCACAGCTGGTGCCGAATGTTTTCTGCTTCCTGTTGCAATAGCGCTACCAGTTCCTGTGCGGATAAATGCTCCTGACAGGCGTGTTGCGCCAGATTATCCAGATGCTCGCTGTAGCGATGAGCAAGGTCGGTGCGCCAGCTATCCTGCGGGCGGCTACTCGGTGGGATGAAGCTTGTGCAGTGCCTTTTTTGGTTATTTTTCATACATTCTCCTGATAATAAGCCGCAACAAGTCCTGCCAGCCAAAATGGCGGCCTGTCTGGCGGCGGTTGAGTTAACGGCGGTGGTTTTCTGATGAAATCAGCCGTTAGCGATAAAAACGGGTGTTAGCGAAAATAGTGTTCGGGTTTGATACTGGACAGAATGTCAGGGGCATCGCTAAACAGGCTGTGTAATTCACCGGCAGCGCGAACCAGTGCATCTGTCCATTGGCAATCTGGCTCATCGATACGCCGCAAAGGGTGGTTGAATTCCCGCGCTGTGAGCCCGGCGTGAAAAAACAGAGTGCGGCGCTCGCTAAGGTGTAAGCGGGTGACTAATGGCAATACGTCATTTCTTTCCTTAATCTCCGACCCGCCAAATGCGTTGCGTAGTTCACTCAACGCGCTGACAACCCGCTCTCTTGCCATTTCATCCATCTCATTAAGCAGGTAGACACACCAGCGTTGGTGCAGGGCAGCATGAAAACACAGCGTGCGCCGATAGCGTTCCGAAAGTCGTTGGTAAAACAGGCAAGTCTGTTCCCAGCGCGAATCAGCAAAATGTTTTCCAAGCAGCGCCCGCAAATTTGGCGGCAGAGCCTGCAGGTGATTGGCAGTAAAGGCATAATGCGGCTTCATGATGACGCTCGCTGACTATCACGGGCGTTTGGCCGGTTGCTGAACTGGGGATGGTGGTACTGAACTTTAGTAGAGTTCGAATTTCCGAATTTCGTGGTAAAGTCATTAGTACCATTCACAACGTTCAAATGGTATTGCCCATTTGGCGGCAGCTGTAACGTTGCAACAAGTGAAAATGCGTCCGATTTCCCGTCAGGAGTGAACGGTGTTTTTGCATTTTCAAAATAACAGTAACTGGGGAGATCGATTGCGGTGCAGTATCTATTCCCGGTAGCAGGTGAATAGCGCCAGAGATCAGCCATTGCCGATACCGTTTGCATCGCGTTGTGCAAGCAGGTGAAAGTCGCCGTTACCTGAGCAGGCATAAAATGAGGTATTCGATAATCTATGGCTACCGGTGTTGCGATGACACAAAAAGCACTCACTGACGTAGGATTTTCCTCAGAAATGAGCGATAGAATTGAAATCTCGTTCGACATAAAGCAATATCTCCCCCAGGCCAGGGTGTTCTATGGTGTTACATGTGCTATGTCGACACTATAAAACACGTAACGTGTATATGCAAATACTCGTGAGGTGTTTTTGAATACAAATAGTGATGCCGTGTCTGCGGCCTCCGTGCTTGAGCGCATCATGTCAAGCTATGGAGTAAAGACTCAGAAGGAACTGAGCGAGGTAACTGAAATACCTACCAATACAATCAGTAACTGGGTTCAGCGAGGGAACGTGCCGGGTAACATTATTCTTAAATGTGCGCTAGATACTGGAGCCGAAGCAGGATGGCTGGTAACTGGTGAGTTTGCAAATGCGAATGTCTTTGCTCATAAATCACCGCTGAAAGGCAAGGCGCTTTATGAGCAAATTCTGTCATCGGGTGGTAAGGCGGTACTGCGTCGTATGCTTGATGCCTATGGCTTTAGTACGCAAAAAGAGTTGGGTGATTTACTGGGCATTGCGCCTGGGACGATCAGTACCTGGATTCGGCGAGATTTCTTTCCTGGGGATGTTGTCGTTACTTGCGCGCTGGATACCGGGGTGTCACTGGCGTGGCTGGCGACCGGTAAAGGATCGCCGCAACAGCATGATACGCCGGTGAGCCGTCATGATGACGCGGGTATTACCCTGATTCCACGCAACGTACTAAAAACAGGTAAATTGCAGGAAGCAGGGGAGTGGAAAGCTGACCCACAATGCATTCCTGCTGGCTTGCATGCACCGTTGCTGGTGGAGGGGAGCACCGCTTCCTGGCTGGTGGATACCGGTATTACCAGTATCAGTAATGGACGTTGGTTGCTGGATATTGATGGTAAAAACGATATCTATGATGTGGCCCTGTTGCCGGGGCGCAAAATGCAGGTTGAAGGCGGCGGCTCGCAATTTCAGTGCGGGGTCGACGAGGTCACTCCCCGTGGGGTAGTGGTGCTGACGTTAACGCCCAGTCTCTAAAATCAACATCAACACATATGGCGTACCGAGGTGCGCTGTATGTGTTCTCTCTTCGTCATTATTCTTGTGAATTTGTCGCTCTCTTGCCGCATTACAAGGCTCTAATGAGCCTTGCCCTAAAGGGCCAACGCGTTGCGTTGTTCAACACGCATGCGTGTTGTCCTGCAACTTGAATTATTTAGGATATATAAAAATTCACTATCAAATAATTATCATAACCATAACATTATAATTACATTAGTTACTGTGGTTATCACAGTAGAATGGATCGGCGGATTATAGCTGATTATTATTATGTTGCTTTTTTATTTTTCACATTATTGTTTGTACTCATTTTTGGAATAAATATTTATTTATTCTATATGGTTATGATTTATTAGACATTTAATTGAAAAAAGACGAGTTGTGATAGTTGTCTAATTATTGGGGGTTCTTGGGTGTTTTGATTAAACTACTCTTTATACAGGCCGATAAATTTTTGAGGCGGGATGTATGGACATAAAACCTGGATGGCAGTGAATCTTTGTGAGTAGTTAATCGCTGAGTTATTACATGACGATGTTTTTATCCATCATCGTCGCTATGTGCTATGCCTTATGTGTTTGGAGTGCAGGGGAATCAATAGGCTTACAGTCTGGTGATGGCCGAAATAATACGCTGGTAATCAGATCACGATAATCATAAACAGGTGATGCTATGAGTATTCTGGGTGAAAAATACGATAATCTTAAAGTGGGAACCCGGCTGTCGTTAGGGTTTGGCGTAGTGCTGCTATTATCGCTGGTGGTATTGATATCCGGCCTCGTCGGGTTTAGAACCATCGATGATAGTAATACTAAGGTTCAGGTGACGAATGATCTTAATGCTACATTGGCTCAAGCGCGGGTCTTGCGTACGCAATTCCAGTTCACGCACGATTACAGTGTGATTGAGAAAAACGGGGTGCTGCTTAATAAGATGGGCGATATTCTCGCCCAGGCTAAAAATCTGAGCTGGGATAAGAATACCTTTGATGATGTCGAACGTATCGATCAGGATTTGAAAGTCTATAGTGCTGCGCGAGAAGCGTTTATTGCCACCAGCAAAAAGCGTGATACCGCAGGATTGGCAATTAGCCAGGATGATAGTGAAAAAGTGCTGGAAACGTTCCAGAGCCAATGGCAGCAGGCAACCGGACTTCCTTCTGATACCCAGTTGGTGCTGTATCAACTGGGTGAACGCATGTCAGATATTCGTGATGTAGCCCATGATTTGTTGCTGGCACCGTCTGATAACACGCTGGCAGTGACGCTGAAGAGTATTGATACGGCGGAAAAAGTCATTAAAGAAAAAGCCGGGCAGTTGCCAGCAGCGATACAAGCCAGTCTGAAAACGGCCTGGGATTATTTTCTGGTGTATCGTCAATCTGCCGGTGCCTATCTGACGGCATTTCAGGATGAAACCCGTGCCAGTCAGGCCATGACGGCATCGGCGGATACATTGAATAAAGACGTGTCTGCCCTGTTTAGTCAGCAACTGGCTAACTCGACTCAAACCACTCGTTCATCGGAATTAAAAATGATGGTGACCGGGCTGGCGGTGGTGTTGTTTGGCATCTTCATGGCATGGCGTATTTCGGTGCAGATTGTAACGCCACTTAGACAGGGTTTGTCGGTGGCTGAACGCATCGCTGAAGGTGATCTCTCGTCATCAGTCAGTTCTTCACGCCGTGATGAGCTAGGCATGCTGATTACCGCTATGGCGAACATGAATGACAAATTACGCACCATGATTCGGGATATTCGCGAAGGGGTCGGAAATGTAGCGTCGGCCTCGGCGGAGATCGCGGCCGGTAATTCAGACTTGTCGTCCCGCACAGAGCAGCAGTCGGCTGCCGTTGTGGAAACTGCTGCCAGTATGGAACAGCTGACCTCAACGGTAAAACAGAACTCTGAAAACGCGCATCACGCCTCACAACTGGCCTCAGAAGCCTCACAAAATGCCATCAAGGGCGGTGAGATAGTCAGTAACGTGGTGAAAACCATGAACGACATTTCAAGTAGTTCTAAGCGCATTTCCGAAATTACCTCGGTTATCAATAGTATTGCCTTCCAGACCAACATCCTGGCGCTGAATGCGGCGGTCGAGGCGGCAAGAGCGGGCGAACAAGGGCGTGGTTTTGCTGTCGTCGCCAGCGAAGTGCGTAATCTGGCTCAGCGTAGTTCACAGGCAGCAAAAGAAATTGAAGGGCTGATTCAGGAATCGGTATCGCGGGTGAATACCGGCTCAGAGCTGGTGGATGATGCAGGCAAAACCATGCAGGATATCGTCCGCTCTATTACCCATGTGTTTGACATCATGGGCGAAATTGCCTCGGCATCCGATGAGCAAAGTCGCGGGATTAGCCAAATCGCTCAGGCAGTGACTGAGCTGGATAGCACCACGCAGCAAAACGCCGCGCTGGTGGAAGAGTCGTCCTCGGCGGCTAATGCGTTGGAAGAACAGTCACAGTTGCTGATGCAGGCGGTATCGGCGTTTCATTTAGGTGACGATTCCCATACGCACCACCATACCCATACTTCCGGTGCTGCAGCCAGTCATCAGGCGCTATTGCTGGGTAAACCGTCGTCCGGTAAATCGAGTCAGTCAGGGCGTAAACACACTGCGAAGACGGATCAGTCGTCTAAACACCATTCTGACAAAGATGAGTGGGTGAAGTTTTGATAAGTGAGTGAAAGTCTGTCCATAACAGTCGGTCTTTATTACATCAGTTTGGGCAATGTCGTTACCGTTATGACATTGCCCTTTTTTATGTGTTATGCGTTGCCGTTTATTGGGGACGTATTTTGAACATCTGCTTATTGAATTGTGTGTCGGGTGAGTCAATAACGGTTATGGCGAGTGCTGCCTGAGTTGCCGTTCGTAACTGCAAAACACAGGACGACGTGAGGGGTTAACGGTCACGGTATTCGCGGGCCGGTTTCCAGTACCCGCTGCGAAAATCGTCAATCGGAAAACAGCCGCCATTACGGATTTGTTGCTCCTCCATGGCGCTCAGACACTGAGGTTCATTGATATAGGTTCCCGCGACCAGACTCTCGCAGTTACCCCCCAGGTAACAGACAAAGATCACCAGTGCGAACATAGATTCCTCAACAGGTTACTACGCCTTGATTGTGAGTGTAGATGAAAAACGCCGATCGGGAACGCCGCAAGCGGCGACCCGGTCAAAGATTAATCGATGAAATTGAAGATTAATCGATAGCAAGCACAAGATTGGCCCCATCGCGAACCAGATCGCGAGGCAGGGTGTTTTTCAGTCGCTGACCAACACGTTTGCTGAGCCCCAGCGGGGTCTGCTGCCAGGTCAATAATATGTCGTCATGGTCGATGAAGGCGGGAGGATAAATGTCTTTTCCCCGGAACCAGTCCACGGCCTGCTCGGCAGTAAGCACGAAGGCGTTCGGGCTCTGCGGGTCGCCCAGCGCCACAATGGCTTCATGCTGCCAGCGATACCCTTTGGCAAAACGCTCCGCCAGTTTGATGCCGATACGGGAGAAGCGCATTTTACCCAGCATGGGTTGCAGTGCGGTTGGAAACAACCAGATCTCATCGTCTCGCTGCCACAGTTGTAACTGTTGATCTGACCATCGCAAACCCAAACGTCGGGCGCTTTGGCAAATCAGTTGTGCGTCTTTGTTGCTGAGCGGCGTAAATGGCAGCTTGCCCGGTTTGTAATCCGGCGGTGCCAGCGGCGGTACGCCCGCAGTTTTACGCAAGCGCGCCACAAAAAAACCTTCGCTGTCATAAATCTGTGGGAAGACGTGCAGGAACCCCTCGTCTGTCAGAGCCTGATGCGCTTGTGGGAATAGGCCTTTTAGCGACTCGATTTCACACGCGCCGGGGAATTGTTGCATTAACCAATGGCACACCTGCTGGTTTTCCTGATGATTCAGGGTACAGGTGGAGTAAATCAGCACGCCGCCCGGCTTCAGTGCATGGAAGGCGCTGAGTATCAGGTCGCGTTGAGTGGTGGCGATATCAGCGATGCTTTCCAGCGACCAGTGACTCATGGCAGCAGGATCTTTCCTGACCACGCCTTCGCCAGAGCAAGGGGCATCCAGCAGGATAGCGTCAAAGGTTTCAGGCAAGGCGCTGCCGAAGACCCGGCCGTCAAAGTGTGTCAGCGTGGTATTGCTCACGCCACAACGATGCAGGTTGGCGTGCAAAACCTTCACCCGGCTGGCGGAGTATTCGTTGGCGACAATCAATCCCTGATTGTTGAGATGGGCGGCAATCTGGGTGGTTTTAGAACCGGGGGCGGCGGCCATATCCAACACCCGCTCTGGGGTATCATGCCCCATGAACAGCGCACTGACTGGCAGCATCGAACTGGCTTCCTGGATGTAAAACAGGCCGCTCAGGTGTTCGAGCGCATTACCCAGCCGCATGGCTTCTTCATCCGCGTTGAGCAGCCAAAAACCGTCGTGACACCAGGGTACTGCCTCCATTTCCCAACCGTAAGGGGCGACCAGCGTGAGAAAATCAGGCACGCTAATTTTCAATGTGTTGACGCGAATACTACGGCGTAATGGCCGCTGGCAGGCATCGATGAAGTCATCCATGCTCAGGTGCGCAGGCATGATGGCTTGCATGGCGGTCAGAAAATCGGGGGTGAGGGAAGCAGGAATAGGTTTAGCCACGGCAGCGTTTCCGTTACAACAACAATCAAAGTATGAATCTTACCATATCCCAGTGATGGGAAGGGATGGCGGCTCACTGCTTCAGATGCGGTGAGCCGCCTGTGCTTATCGTTCCGGCAGGGCGGTTCCCCAGTCGCGCCAGCCACTGGGTTCTTCGCTATGCAACAGGAAGTGTTTACCGGCCTGTGCTGTCGGTGCCAGCGGTGTGGTGGGTGGTGTGGCAAAGGCGATACCACCGCGAATGAATTGCTGGAACGTGCCGCTTTTGATAACACCGCCGGTCAGGCCAAATTGCAGGTTATAGCCGGAAGCCAGCCAGAATACCGAGTTATCGCGTACCAGATGAGCATGGCGTTTACTGATACGCAGCGCGACAGAGACCCGATCGGACAAGGTGCCGAGTGACAGGCCGGTCACCGTGCCGACCTCAATACCGCGAAACAGTACCGGGGTACCAATCTGTAGCGATCCGGCTTCCGCGGTATCAACGCTGATATTGAGCCCGTCCTGATAGCGTGAGTCGGAAATCGTGGCTTTTTGCAGTTCAAAACTGCGGGTAACGGCACCATTGCCTGGCTCGACGTTGATATAGGGCTGGATCAGCGTTTCCAGGTGGTTGACCCCTGCGGCGGAGATGTCGGGTGTCACCACCGAAAAACGGGTACCCGCACGGGCAAAATGGCGAACGTATTCCGGGTATAGCACCGCCTGTACTCGCACTTCGTCGCGCTGCTCCGCCAGTTTGAGTGACTCCAGTTGGCCGATGTCGATGCCAAGATAGCGGATTGGCATACCGGCGGAGAGCTTGCTGGCATCATAGGTGCGCAATGTGATTCGGCTGCCAATGGCTCTGGCGGCGGTTTCATTGCTGTACAACGGGCGCTTGCCGCCTTGCACATCGGCAGCGCCGTCCACATTGTCAAAACTAATCGCCCCTTTCAGCGCCCGGCTGAGCGGAGAAGCTTGAACCGTCAGTCCTGCGCCGTTCAGTTGCACGCGCGCGCCGCCCTCGGCCCAGAATACGCTGTTATCGGTGAGCAACTTGCGGTATTCCGGTCGAATATAAACATCGATTTCGAAGGTGTCGGCTTTGGGGCGAATACGGGTAATTTCACCGACCTGAAATTTGCGATACAGCACGACGGAGCCGTCCTGAATATCCGGCAGGCTGTCGGCCAATAACGTCAGCGTGGTGGGGGGCGTTGTCCCCTGAATACCGGCACCGGCTTTTTCCCGATCGCTGTAGAGCGGGTAACGTGATTGTGGCTCACCGGTCGAGCCCGGTAACACGGTGACTCCGCCGTTAAGCCACTCTTGCGCGCTGGCGCCCAGCATCTGTACGCCATCCAGCCCGAGTTTGACATTGACCCGGCTACTGGCGACAAATTGACTGTCTTTATGCAGCAGGTGACGGTATTGGCGGTCGATAACGGCGGTAAAACTCACACCGTTATCGGTCAGCGTGCGTTGAACAATGCGACCAATTTGCACACCGTGCAACATGATCGGTTGGCCGCTGTCGATACCGTAACTCTGGTCGGCCGTTAATTCGACGTTAAGCGCACCGGGCTGTTGCAACTGCTGTTGTGTCGCGTCAGCCACGGTAAAGTGTTGCTTCGGTTCGCCCTCGCCGGGGATGAGCGTCAGTGTTGTCCCCCCTAACAGGCTGGGCAGGTTGAGATCACTGAGCGATAAACGCGGTGCGGCCAGCTCAATGCGGGTGTTGTCTCGCATCAGCGACACCACGGACGGGTCGACAATTAATTCACCGGTGACGCGCTGGTTAGCTTCCAGGGTGAGCCGTTGCAGTGTACCCACCTCCAGTCCCTGATACAGCAAGGGAGTGTGCCCGGCTTGCAGTTTATCGCCAGAAGGCAAATCCAACGTTATCGACACGCCACGCTGGCTGTGTGCCAGATCCGGATACAAATCATAAATTTGGTCCGCAGAGGCGGGTTCGCTCTGTTCGGGCGAGTCAAAAGCGATAGCACCGTTAACCAGTGCCGATAGATTTTGCATTTCAACGGTCGCCCCGCTGAAACTGACATCGGCTTTTAGCCCGGAAACGTTCCAAAAGCGGCTGTTCTTTTTCACCAACCCGGTGAAACGGCGGTCGATCAATACGTCAATCGTCACACCACGGTGATCGGCATTAACGCTGTAGTCGTAGACTTTCCCAACCGGAATCTTACGGAAATAGACCAGCGAACCGGCATTGAGCGACCCCAGGTCGTCAGCATGCAGGTGTACCAGCAATTCGCCACTGTTAGCGCGATATTTCGGCTGATTATCTTGTGCGGTGAAGTGAGTCGCCGGGTCGCCACGACCGGGTAACATGCCGATATAGTTACCGCCAACCAGTGCATCCAGCCCTGAGACCCCGGCCAGTGAGGCTTTGGGCGTCACCAGCCAGAACTGGGTACCGCTGCGTAGCGCATCCTTCATGTCGTTACGGATGCTGGCGACGACCTGAATCGTGCGCAAATCATCGCTGAGTTTTATGTTGCGCACAGTACCGACTTCCACCCCTTGATAGCGCACCGGTGTGCGGCCGGGAACGATGCCGTCCGCCGAGACGAAATCAATTGTTACCGTCGCACCACGCTCCTGCTGGTTGGTGTAGAGCAACCAGCCGGCAATCAGCAAGGCGACAACGGGCAGCAGCCAGAAAGGCGACAAGCGACGTCGGGATTTGATGCGGGCTTCAGCGGCGGGCATCGGCGTTGAGTTCGACATTGTTATCCTATTAATTTAGTCGTTATCCCATATCAGTCGACTATCCAGCCACTCGACAGACAATATGGTCAAGATAACGGCAGCGCCAAAATAAAGCGCCGCAGGTCCCATGGTAAAAGCAAGCAATTGGTCGCGGTTAACCAGCGACATGGTCAGGGCGATGACAAACAGGTCGAGCATCGACCAACGCCCAATCCAGGACATCAGGCGCAGCAGACGCATACGGAGCATGCGGCCGGTTTTCATCCGAAAATGGATGCTGACCAGCAGAAATGTGGTGATGATAACCTTACTGAACGGCACCAGAATACTGGCGATAAAAACCACCAGCGCCACCGGGACATTACTGGTTGCCAGCGACATAATGCCGGAAAAAATGGTGTCCTCGCGGCGAACGCCGTTGACATAAATGATTGAGATCGGCATCAAATTGGCAGGCAACAGCAGAATAACGGCGGAAATCAGCGCCGACCAGGATTTTTGCAGGCTATAAGGACGGCGCGGCGTGAGCGGCACATGGCAACGACGGCAACGGCCTTGATGGTCAGGCTGTGCAGTAAAATGACAGGACAGGCAGACCAGAGCCTCTGCTGGGGCTGGGTTGGCACGCTGTTGATCACGTTGTGGGTTTCGTTGTGGATGTGGGTCTCGTTGTGGATGTAGGTCTCGTTGTGGATAGTAGCGCTGCCAGAGCTGCTCGGCATTAAGGTGAATCAGCGTCAACAGGCTTAGCGCCATCAGCACCAGAAACGCCAGCAACCCATTGCCGGGCAGGACCTCGGAAAATTCACGCACTTTAATCGACGCGACCGCCAGACCGACCAGATACACATCCAGCATGACCCATTCTTTCAGGCGCTCGAACAGCAACAAGACCGGACGCAGGTTCATGCCGACGCGTGGAGCGAAAAACAGATACAACAGGGCGAAGACCAGGGTGAGTGGTGCACCGATAGTACAAAATGCCACGATACTGGCGGTGACCGGGTGGCCCTGGCGTGTCATTTGCCAGATACCTTCCAGCAAGCTGGCATTGATGGACACACCCAGCAAGCGAATATTGAGCAGCGGCTCGGTATAGGCAAACGGCATCAGTACCAGCATGGCGATGGCCATCGACACCAGCCGTGAGATAGACCAATCGCGGCCGCTGGCAAGGTGTGCCGCGCAGCGCGGGCAGTGGCCGTGTTGATGGCGTTTGAGCCGGGGCAACATGAAGGGCTGATCGCATTGTGGGCAACGCTGAAAGCGGCGCGGCGCGGCAGGCGGCGAATCGGCCGACTCGATAGGCGCAGCGGCGTTATAAATTTTCATATTTCCTGCGGGCAGGTTAACAGGACAGGTATTATCATAGTGTAACTGAATGATGGATGACACAAAATCACTGCTACTCTTGTCAGGTCACATGACGGTGTCATCAGACGGTATCCTGCGGGCAATTAGCGGTGTCGCGCGTGGTATAATGCGCGATGACGGTGGCTTTATGGCACACCCAGTGCGGTGAAAGTTGGGCTGGCAAGAGAAATCCTGTAGCATCCCGACGCGAGAGTTTATGTAATGTACTGCGGACATCAGCCGCCAGGCGGTCCGTAAAGACAATTTCTGCCTATGCAAATGATGAAAAAACAACAATTCTACAATGAACTGGAACGTGACTTAACCGCACTGATTGCCGGTGAAGATCGCTTCCTCACGATATTATCAAACAGCAGTGCGTTACTGTTTGAACGATTGGATGGTGTGAATTGGGCCGGCTTTTATTTGCTGGATGGCGACACGCTGTTTCTGGGGCCGTTTCAAGGGCGTCCGGCTTGTGTGCGCATTCCAGCAGGAAAAGGGGTCTGTGGTCGAGCTATTGCGGAAAACCATGTTCAACGGGTTGGCGATGTCCATGCGTTCCCCGGTCATATCGCCTGCGATGCCTCCAGTAATGCTGAAATCGTGTTGCCGCTGACGGTAGATGGTCACTTGATTGGCGTGCTGGATATTGACAGCACGGTTCATGATCGTTTTGACGCCGAAGACGAAGCCGGTTTACTGGCTATCACTGCGGTGTTATGCCGCCAATTGTCACAGAGCGATCTGCTATCTTTCATCAATTCTCTTATGTTGCGACAAGGATAACGTAGCAATTGCCGATGGCGTCATTATAATGACGCCTGTTCATGCCTGCGCTGGTTGGCAAACCCGTTGTAATCAGGAAATTTCATGGAAAATCAACCTAAGTTGAACAGTAGTAAAGAAGTGATCGCCTATCTGGCAGAGCGTTTTCCGCTTTGTTTCACGCTTGAAGGCGAAGCGCGTCCGTTAAAGATTGGTATTTTTCAGGATCTGGTCGAACGCGTGTCCGAATCTGAACACGTTAGCAAGACGCAGTTGCGCTCTGCGCTTCGGCTTTATACGTCAAGCTGGCGTTATCTGTATGGCGTTAAACTCGGTGCTCAACGCGTTGACCTTGACGGTAACCCGTGCGGCGAGCTTGAGCAGCAGCATGTGGAGCATGCCCGCAAGCAACTGGAAGAGGCTAAGGCCCGTGTCCAGGCTCAGCGTGCCGAGCAACAGGCGAAGAAACGCGAGTCCGGTGAAGCTGAACCTTCCCGTACGCGTCCGTCTGCCGGCAAGAATGCCCCGCGTCGTGAACGTGATGCCGCTGGTGCCGCGCCGCGCAAACCGCGTCCGTCTTCTCCTCGCGCCACACAGACCGCTTCTCCGTCATCCGATAAATCCCAACCTCGTCAGCCTAAAGCAGCCCGTGCAGCAGCACCGGAACGGCAGGCAGTGACGGATATTTCCAGCTTGCAAATCGGCCAGGAAATCAAGGTCAGGGCTGGCAAAAACGCCATGGATGCCACTGTGCTGGAGATCGCTAAAGACGGGGTCAGGGTACAACTGGCTTCTGGTCTGGCGATGATCGTACGCGCAGAACATTTGCAGTTCTGATACGGAGGCCAACCAGGGCATGAACAAATTTGTTAAAGCAGTCGCATTAACCTGGCTTTTGCTGTCCGGGGGCAGTTTTGCCAGTGAGAACATCACCCGCGCAGACCAAATTCCTCAACTGCAGCCAGAAGCGCAGCATTCTACCGTCAGTGAGCGCGTGGCATCGCGCTTCCTACGTTCCCACTATCGCCAGTTTATGCTGGATGCGCAATTTTCCGGCAAGATCTTCGACCGTTATCTCAACATGCTGGATTACAGCCATAACGTGTTGTTGGCTTCAGACGTGGCGCAGTTTGCCGGTCAGAAAGGTGAGTTAGGGGAAAATCTGAAGAATGGCAAGCTCAGCCTGCCATACGCCATGTATAACCTGGCTCAGAAGCGCCGTTTCGAGCGTTATCAGTATGCGCTGACGCTGCTGGAAAAGCCGATTAACCTCAACGGCAACGATTTTATCGACCTTGATCGCGCTAAAGCGCCCTGGCCGCAAAGCGTAGATGAACTCAACGCATTGTGGGATGCCAAGGTCAAATATGACTGGCTAAGCCTGAAGCTGACCGGCAAAACCGATGCGGAAATCAAGGAAACCTTGACCAAACGCTATCAGTTTGCGATTCGCCGTCTGGTCCAGAGCAATAGCGAAGATGTGTTCCAGATCATTATGAATGCCTTCGCGCGGGAAATCGATCCGCACACCAGTTATCTGTCTCCTCGCAACACCGAACAGTTCAACACTGAAATGAGCTTGTCGCTCGAAGGTATTGGTGCGGTGCTGCAGATGGATGAAGATTACACCGTCATCAATTCGATGGTGCCGGGTGGCCCGGCGGCGAAAAGCAAACGCATTAGCGTTGGCGACCGTATCGTAGGCGTAGGACAAGCGGGCAAGCCGATGGTGGATGTGATTGGCTGGCGGCTTGATGACGTCGTCGCGCTGATCAAAGGGCCGAAAGGTAGCAAGGTGCGTCTGGAAGTGTTGCCTGCAGGCAAGGGCAACAAAACGCAAACCATCACGCTGACCCGTGAACGCATACGCCTGGAAGACCGTGCGGTGAAAATGTCCATCAAAGATGTCGGCAAAGACAAAGTCGGTGTGCTGGACATCCCCGGTTTCTACGTCGGACTGACGGATGACGTGAAAGTACAGTTGCAAAAACTGGAAAAAGAGCACGTCAGCAGCATCGTTATCGACCTGCGTGGCAACGGCGGTGGTGCGTTAACCGAAGCGGTCGGTCTGTCGGGGCTATTCATTCCCACCGGGCCAGTGGTGCAGGTGCGCGACAATAACGGCAAGGTCCGTGAAGATAGCGACACAGATGACACTATCTATTACAAAGGCCCGCTGGTAGTGCTGGTTGATCGGTTTAGCGCCTCGGCGTCAGAGATTTTTGCTGCCGCGATGCAGGATTACGGCCGTGCGCTGATTGTGGGTGAACCGACCTTCGGTAAGGGTACGGTGCAGCAATACCGTTCTCTTAATCGTATTTACGACCAGATGTTACGCCCTGAGTGGCCCGCGCTGGGTTCGGTGCAGTACACCATTCAGAAGTTCTATCGCATTAACGGTGGCAGTACCCAGCGTAAAGGGGTGACACCTGATATCGTGATGCCGACCGGCAACGAGGCGGTGGATACTGGCGAGAAGTTTGAAGATAACGCATTGCCGTGGGATAGTATCAAACCGGCCAGTTATACCGTGATGGGTGACATGAAACCGTTGTTGCCGGGGCTGATTGAACAGCACAATGCCCGTATCGCCAAGGATCCGGAATTCCAGTATATCCAGCAGGATGTGGCGCGTTATCAGGAGATGAAAGAGAAGCGTAATCACGTGTCGTTGAATCTGGCGCAGCGCCAGAAAGAAAACAACGAAGACGAGGCGACGCGTCTGCAACGCATCAATGATCGACTGAAACGTCAGGGCAAACCGCCGTTGAAATCGCTGGATGACTTGCCGAAGGATTATCAGGATCCGGATGCATATCTGAATGAAACCGTCCAGATTGCGGAAGACCTGTCTAAACAGGAATCGAAGCCACAGTAAGCTGTGACGCTACGGTGAGCCAAAACAAAAAGCCCGGTTTAAACAAACCGGGCTTTTTTATCGCCGCATTTCACGGCATTCAACAATTCTACGGTGCGTAACAGAGGGTTCCTGCGATATTCGCAGGAACCAGCACGCGATAAATTACCAGCCGACGCCCAGACCCAGCGAGTACAGGGTGTCATTGACATTACCCTGTACACTTTCGGTACGGTTGCGGGAGACTTTCATACTGACGGATGACCAGTCGGTAACCTTGAAGCGCAGACCTGCACCGGCTTTGAAATAAAGTGGGGTGGTGCTGTCAAACGAACGGCCCACTTCACCGTCGCTGAACAGTTCGGTACGCTTGCTGAACAGGAAGCGATCGTAGCTCCACTTCAGGCCACCGGAGTAGAAGTTGTCTTCGGTGTTGTTCTGATAAGTAAACGTCTGGGAGTTCACCAGCGTTGTAATCGAGAACGCACCCAGATCGTTATCCCAGAACTGGTAACCCGGACCGGTACCCACAGAGCGGTTGATCTTGATGTTTTCTATCCAGTCGCGTTTGTATTCATAGCGACCCTGCCAGAACCAGTGCTCGTCGATGAATTTATCCAGCGCGTATTCACCGTCGGCGTTCTTGGTGCTTTCCACATTGTCTTCTTTGGTCATGTGGTAGCTGGCATCCAGGTTGTGACGCCATGTGCCGTGGCGCAGGCGCGTGCTCAGCGTTGCATCACGGTTGTCGGTTTCAGTGGAGCTTTTCTTGTGGGCCAGGCTGACATCGATATTGCCTTTCCAGGAGAAATCCTCCACCCAACGGTGTGGAACGACCATTGAGTTGATATCGGACAACGGCAGCGTTTCCTGCCCGGCGCTGACTTGTTGTCCGTCTACGCTGGCGGGTTGCGCCACGATAGCGCGTGAACTGTCAGAGGCTTTGATAGACGGGTAAAGCACGCCTTTTTCGTAGCGCTGCCCCTGAATGACCATGCCGTGGTCGGTCTGGAAGGTTTTAACTTTGTCCCAGGTCACCGACAGGGTGTCGGCATAATCGGTTTTGATGAATAACTTGCCGCTATCCAGCAGCGTAATCTGGCCGCTGATCTTGTCACCGTTGGTTAGCCAGACGGTGTCCGCATGGCTGGTGGAAATGCCTGCAGCGCTGAGCGCAATGAACAGACCCAGCGGCGAAAGTGCATGTTTGGAATATGTCATGATGTCAGATAAAACAGTGAATGACTAAAAGTGAAAGACGCCGTTCAAACGGCTTGCCGATGTATCGATATACCGGTTACTTCCCGGCGAGGCAACATTAACAGGAATCGTGCCGCGCCTCTAGGTATAAGTGACCCATGATTAGAATGGAAATTGTTATAAACCGTGTGATTAATGATTTACGGCTATAACGGTGATGGCGATCACATCACTGTTATAGCCGCTGTCATCAGGCTGCGCTGCGGGAAGGTTGGAAACGGCGAGTGAGGAAGCGTTCGGTCAGCGACTGCTTCATGCGGGTCACGACCTGTTCCTGGAATATCACGCACAAGGTAACGGTTGTGAGCAGGAATACCCCGTAGCCAGTCATGGAGACGTCCACGCGTCCTGCCGCATCGATACAGGCCTGCCAGTCGGTAAAGCATTGCAACGGATTGCC
Source organism: Dickeya oryzae (assembly GCF_020406815.2). Classification (NCBI taxonomy): domain Bacteria; kingdom Pseudomonadati; phylum Pseudomonadota; class Gammaproteobacteria; order Enterobacterales; family Pectobacteriaceae; genus Dickeya; species Dickeya oryzae. Next base: position 2,650,243 of record NZ_CP162670.1, on the reverse strand, counting down.
GCGTAATAACTGTTCTAAGGTCCGGAACAGATTAAACAGCGGCACGTGCAGGGCGAAAATCGACAGTGATGCGCCACCCAGGCGGGTCGCCCAGGTTTTCAGCGTATCGCTGCCTGGTTCGCGGGCATGAGCACACAAACAGACCAGGGCAACCTGTGTCGGTAACAGCAGGCCGTTGTGTAACAAGAAATACCAGTAGTGCTCGCCATGCGTAAATAACCAGGTCGCGATGATGAAGCTCAGACCGATAAATACGCCCAGTGCTTTACGTTGGGTCGAACCTTGCATCCATGTCAACGCCGCTATCTTACCGTCCCGATATTGGCGGAAAATGGCGTAACCCACTATCCCGGCTAAAAATTCCGGCAGTCGGAGTAGCGGATTGCGTTGCAGCAAACCGGTATACGGCACGCCATATAACTGATGCCAGATAATCCATACTGGCGGCAGCAGGTATAACAGGAACAGGGCCGCCAGCCACAAACGCGGGTAGCGGCTCCCCAACAGCCGTGGAGCCAGTAACGGGAACAGTAAATAGAAAAAGAACAGCGTCGAGACCGACCACAACGGCGCGTTGAAGGTCAAAAAGTAGGGGTTCCACGCCTGTAACATCAGCAGTTGTAGCAGTCCATTCACAGCCAACTGCACATTATCCATATAGTGGCGCAGGGTTTCCGGGGCGACACCGGGCTCGTTACTGTCATAAATGACGAAGCGGGCGCTGGCGGCTTGCCCTTCGGGGGGGATAGCCAGCCAGTGCATCAGACTGACCACCACAATGGAGGACACCAGACCGATAATATGGATTGGGTAGAGGTTAAACAGCCGCTTAGCCAGAAAATGCCGGGCGGGTTCACGCAACTGTCCGCCACGCAGATAAACGTGGGTCAGCAGAAAGCCAGACAACACAAAGAAGGTGCTGGTGGCGAAGAATCCCATGCTGGTCAGTTCGTTGAGAAAGGGGATCTTGTCACGCTGCGGATAGATATGTACGGTGTGGTAAACCATCACATAGCATCCAAGCAAAAATCGGAGCCATTCAAGTCCAATAAATCGTTCTCTGACTTTCATTCTCTTTTTCCTCCGGTTAAGCCTGGCTAAAGCGCAATGAAACGCCGAACGAGGTGAGTCTAGGAAATGAATATGGGGAAATATCTAGGAAAATGGCGATAAAGTACTAAAAATTATGAACGGCCGTTACTCTATCAGTCGTATTGCAAGTAAACGTATAGAAATGTAGGTGGGTGTATTTTACTGTAATTTTTAACATCAAGACGTAAAACGCAACATCATCGGGCGGTGATGGCGGATAACAGGATAACAGAATGACTGGCGGCACAAGCCGCCGTTGGTTAGAAAATCTTCTCTTGTACTACCCAGACTGCCGCTTCTACGCGTGAGCGCAGCTTCATTTTTTTCAACAGGTGTTTGACGTGTACTTTTACCGTACTTTCGGTAATCGTCAACTTGCGGGCGATCACTTTGTTGGGCAACCCTTGGGCTATCAGCTTCAGAATGTCTTTTTCTCGCGGGGTCAATTGTTGGATATCACGGGTATCCGTGCTGCGTGTCTCGCGCAGGCTGGCTGCCAGAACCGGCGTCAGGGTATCACTGAGCACCATTTTGCCTGCGGCGGCCTGGTGAAGTGCGACCAGCAGGTCCTCCGGCTCCATATCTTTTAGCAAATAGCCATCGGCTCCACTTTTAAAGGCGCTGATCACGTCTTCTTCATGGTTCGACACGGTAAATACCACGATGCGCCCGGATAACGAGGTTTCCCGCAGGCGGGCCAGCGTTTCCAGCCCGTTCATGCCCGGCATATTCAAATCCAGCAAGATCAGGTCCGGGTCGAGCTGTTCTGCCAGCGTCACACCCTGTTCCCCCTCACTGGCCTCACCGACCACACACAGGTCTGGCGCCATACTGAGTAGCTGTTTGACGCCATTGCGTAGCATCGGATGGTCATCAATAAGCAGTACGGTAGAGGCGTCATTAGTCATGGTTTTCTCCTGATAATACGGGGGGCTGGCGAGAGTCGGCCTGAAAACGGACATACACTTCCGTGCCGCCGGAAACAAGACGTTGAACAGTACAGTCGCCGTGAAGGCTTCGGGCGCGGTCGCGCATGATGATAAGACCATAGTGGTTGGTACGACGGTTGTCATCACTGATACCGATGCCGTTATCACGCACACGCAGCTCGATATACCCTTGCTGTTGACTCAGGGTAATGCTGGTTGCCGTCGCCTGTGCATGTTTATAGGTGTTGCTCAGTGCTTCACGCACGATCTGCAACAGGTGGATCCCTTGGTGGGCAGAGACGGCCTGCGGTGGCAGTTGGTAGTTCAGTACGATGTTATAGCCGAGCCGTTGATTGAACTCCTCCACGGTGGAGCGTAATGCCGCCAGCAGGCCCGATTCTGACAGCTTCAAACGGAAAGTGGTCAGTAATTCACGTAACTGCCGGTAAGCGGTATTGATTTCATCGCGCATGGCGTCCAACTGCTGTTGTATTTCTGGTGTCAACGCGGTGTGCTGCATTTGCAGGCAACTAACCTGAATCTTCAGACAGGAGAGCGACTGGGCAATCGAGTCGTGTAACTCCCGGGCGATGGTGGCGCGTTCTTCCATCAGCATCAGTTGTTGTTGATGGCTGGATTGCCGTTCCAGTGCCAGTGTGCTGGTTAGCTGCTCCAGTAACGTATTGAGCAACTGGTGTTGGTCGGGGGTCAGGTGTTGGTGAACCGGCAGTCGTGCCAATACCACACCGTAGTGACCGAGCTTGTCATGCAGATTCCAGCTTACCGGTTTGCCTTCATACGTCATCCGGGTTGAAAAGTGCGCACAACGCTGACAGGCGCTGTCCGGGCAGGTGTCCGGGTTGGGAATGACGGTCAGGCTGGAAGGGGTGACATGTGCCTGATGGTTATCCTCATACAACTGTAACTGAATGCCGGTCAGCGGCATCAACGCGCTGAGTTCATCCAGCACCGGCAGCAGGCGGCTACACAGCGGTGCATTGGTATGTAAGCGGCGACTGGAGCGATAAAGAAACGCCAGCGTGTCATTTTTTTGTTGCAAATCAGCGGTTTTTTCGATTACACGCTGTTCCAGGTCGCGGTACATCGCCGACAATTCATCCGACATGTTGTTTAGCGCTTGTGCCAGCGTGCTCATTTCATCCTGACCGTGCGGGGTCACCCGCTGGTGAAATTCACCCTGACCGATGGCTTGAGCCATCGACAGCAACTTACGCCAGGGGGTCAGCAGCCGGTGACGCAGATAGAAAAAGGTGAGCACCAACAGCGACAGCATGATGACGATAAACATGCGCTGTACCAGCGTCACCAGCCGCAGGTGCGCTTCTGTCTTCTGGTCGATAGCCAGTACCAGCGCGTCCAGATGGTGGACAAAATCCGCGACGGCGTCGGCAGCATCCGCTGGACGTTCTGCCTGACGTAGACTTGGTTTCAATTGATCGGCCCAGTAACGTTGCAGCGTGGTGAGTTGCTCGCTTAGCCCCTCGCGTATGACTGCCTGACGCAGGTCGTTGTCGTTTTCATCCCGCTCCAGCTCTTGCAGATAATGGTCGCTGCCCGCGCTAAGCGGCACCATCGACAATAACCGGTAACTTTGCATGCGCAGAGAACCGGCTTTATTGATGGCGTGTGCGTTGCCCTGAATGCTTTGTGACATCCAGCTTGATATCGCCATGCCAGCAATACCCAGCAGGCCAAGCAGTAGCATGGACAACGCCACCTGATTGACCAGTGAGAGTGGAAGCCGAAAGCGTCTTAACATGAGGGAAACCGCCTGTGACGAAAGTGGAAACACATGTGTATGCTAAAGAATAGATTGCGGGTCAGACAGGTTACCTTAATTCCGACCGGTGCCGCTTAGCTATCGTGGATTCAGTGTCGAAATCCATTCATGCCACACCACGGCATTTTTTCTTATTTCCAGAAGTAACCCTATACCCACAAAGGGTTACTCCACAATTTCCATTGGTAGGTAGTGATGAGTACCGTGACGGAGTTAATGGTCATAACATGATGAAACGACACCATTAACTGGTCATAGCGACTTACCTATTTGGGAGAGGGTGTTAAATCAGCGCATTTTTTTACCCAACAAGCTGTTGATGTATATCAAGTTTGCTTCGGTCATACCCTCTAATGTGGCGCGTAGTGATAGGGGTATTTTTCTGACCGAGGCTTGTTATGACGCAGTCAACCATTACGCCAGGTGCTTCACGGCAGACTGTTATCCGGGAATGGCGCCCGGAGGATGTACAGTTCTGGCAAAAACAGGGGCGTGGTATCGCGCAACGTAACCTGTGGATTTCCATTCCTTGTCTGTTGTTGGCTTTCTGTGTCTGGATGTTGTTCAGCACAGTGGCTGTCAATTTGAACAAAGTCGGTTTCCATTTCAGTACCGATGAACTGTTTATGCTGACGGCATTACCATCGGTATCCGGGGCATTATTGCGGGTACCGTATTCATTTATTATCCCGCTGGCAGGCGGACGCCGCTGGACCACCTTCAGTACGCTGATTCTGGTGATTCCGTGTGTGTGGCTGGGGTTTGCCGTGCAGGATCCACAGACACCGTACAACGTATTTATCATTATTTCGCTGCTGTGTGGATTCGCTGGCGCTAACTTTGCTTCCAGCATGGCGAATATCAGCTTCTTTTTCCCGAAAGCACAGCAGGGTGGTGCGCTGGGGTTAAATGGCGGGTTTGGCAATCTGGGCGTTAGCGTGATGCAGTTACTGGTACCGGTGGTGATCTTTCTGCCAGTACTGAGTTTCACGGGTAAAGGCATCGTTCAGCCGGATGGCAGCCAGGTCTGGCTGCAGAATGCGCCCTGGGTATGGGTGCCGTTGTTGCTTATCGCTTCGGCGGCGGCCTGGTTCGGTATGAATGATCTCTCCACCGCCAGAGCGTCACTGCGTCAGCAGTTGCCGGTACTGAAACGCGCACACCTGTGGATCTTAAGCGTACTGTATCTGTCGGCGTTCGGCTCGTTTATCGGTTTTTCCGCCGGTTTCGCTATGCTGTCGAAAACCCAGTTCCCGGATGTGGTAATCCTGCATTACGCCTTTTGCGGCCCGTTGCTTGGCGCGCTGGCGCGTCCGGTCGGCGGCATGCTGTCGGACCGCTTCGGTGGTGTGCGGGTGACGCTGATTAATTTTGTGTTGATGGCAATCCTGTCACTGCTGCTGTTCACTGCACTGCCGGGTCAGAATCAGCCGGGTTCCTTCCTGATGTTCTTCGGCATTTTCATGCTGCTGTTTTTGACAGCCGGGCTGGGAAGTGGCTCCACCTTCCAGATGATCGCGGTTATCTTCCGTGGTATGACGATGGAAAGGGTAACGGCCGAAGGTGGTGATACTGAGGAAGCACAGCGTAGTGCTGTGACCGATACCGCCGCAGCGTTAGGGTTTATCTCCGCTATCGGTGCTATCGGCGGCTTTTTCATTCCGAAAGCGTTTGGAACATCGCTGGCGCTGACCGGTTCACCCGCCGGCGCGATGAAAATCTTTGTGGTGTTCTACGTTGCCTGTGTGTTGATCACCTGGCTGTGTTACGGACGTAAAGCCCGCGCGTAGTCCAGCGGGTGATGAGACCGAGCCGGTGAGATGTCCCGGCTCGGTGTATTCAACATGACGCCTTCCCGCTTTTCTGCCTGGCTTCTATCGGGCATACGTCAGTTCGATTTACTGCTTGTTTCCTCGTTCTTTTTTCTGCTCGTCCGCCAGTCGCTGTTCCGCTTCTTGATAGGCGCTGTCCATTTGTTTAATCAACGCCGCCTGATTCACCAGCGGGTGGGGGTCTCCTGGTTTGCGTGTTTTCAGGCGTTCTTTCGCTTCCGTTAACCCGGTATTGAACGGGTGGGCCGTGAGGTGGACCATGATTGGATGCTGCGGGTCGGTAATCAGGCGTTTTATCCGCTCAATGCTGGCGAGGTAGGCTTCGGCCTGCCGGGCGTTTTCTATCGCATTCAGCCCCATTCCTCCGATGGTGATGGCCCGATAGGTCTTGTCGCCATCGTTGACGTCAAAGGCGTAAGAGGTCGTTCCCCAGGTATGACCGGGGGTGGCATAAGCGTAAAACGTCGTATCACCGACCGTGAAGGCTTGCCCGTCATGCGCCACGATATCGGCGTGGTCAAGCATTTTCCAGGGATGGGGAGTGTGTTGCGATTGTTTGGCACCCTCTAGTGCTTCGTCCCAGCCTGGCTGTGTCATAACAAATCGAGCCTGACTGAGGGCTTTGATCTTATAGGCTCCACCGACATGGTCAAAGTGTCCGTGTGTCATCAATACCAATTTGATATCCGCCGGATCAACGCCAACCTGACGGATGTTAGCCAGTAATTGATCGACATAGGGTTCATGCAAGGTATCGATCAACACCGGGCCTGCACTGGTTTTGACCAGCCAGGCGGATACCCAGCACACACCAACGAAATAGACATTATCGAACGCTTTATACGGTGTAATCGCCTGGGCCTGTGGATCGTTTAACCAACGGTTCAGGTCTGGTGGCATACGCCCGGTGCGGCCGAACTCGGCAAAACGCGCGTTAATGGCGTCGGATGGGCAACCTGCCAGTGATGATGCGGCGGCGGCGCTGGAAGACGGCGACGTTTGTGCCAGCGTGGCGGTGACCGGTGTGGTCAGCAACCCGAAGGTAAAATACAGAGCAAGGTATTTCTTAAGCATAATCAGTCTCATAGGGTTATTTTGGATTATTGATGATTATTATTGCTTCCTGAAATGAACGAATAAACCCTAGAATCAGCCATAGTTTGTTGCATATATCGCTCAATAGGGGCGCTATGGATCGTCTTATTGCGATGCAGGTATTTGTGGCGGTGGCAGACTTGGGGAGTCTGACCGCAGCGGCGAATAAACTGGATATATCGCGTTCAATGGCCACACGTTACATTGCCGCACTGGAACACGGGTTAGGGGTGCGGTTGCTGCATCGCTCAACCCGCAGTCTGGGATTGACCAGCGTCGGTAACGACATGCTGGTGCGCTGCCGTCAGATTTTAGCGTTATCTGAGGACATGGCGGCACTTTCCAACAGTGGTAATACGGAACCGCACGGCGTGATCCGGGTCGCAAGCAGTGTGTCGTTCGGGCAGTCTTATCTGGCGCACGCGCTGGGACGCTATCGCGCTCGTTACCCTCGTACCACAACCGAGCTGATACTGACAGATCGCGCCATCAAGCTAGCGGAAGAGCGTATCGATCTGGCGGTAGACGTGACGAACTCACCGGATCCTAACCTGATTGCCAAACCGCTGGGGCGCTGTGCATCGGTGGTCTGCGCGTCACCGGATTATCTGGCGCACCATGCTCCACCGGCCACGCCGAACGATCTGGTACGGCATAATTGTCTTAACCATATCCGTCTTGGGCGGGAATGGCGCTTTACACATCGGGAGAGCGGGGCGCAGCACCGTGTTATGGTGTCAGGACGCGTGGTGGCCAATGACACGCTGGTGCTGCTGACGGCAGCCCGGGCGGGCGAGGGGATCGCCTGTTTGCCGGAATTTGTCGTGCGTGCCGGGCTGAATGCCGGAGAGCTGGTGCCGCTGCTGGGGGATTACCAGACACAGACGCTGGGTATTTACGCGTGTTACATGTCGCGGCGTCATATGCCTGCTACGCTGCGCACACTCTTGGATTTTCTGGTGCAGGATTTATCAGCAGCAGACTGATGCTGGATGAATCAGAAGCAAACAGGAGGTAAAACGCCCGGCTAGGTGGCCGATGGCATTCTACTACCTCCAAAGAGTCTCCATGAGCAAATGTCACCTGACCTTATCATTTCAGTCCTCAATATTTCCTTTTTTATCAGTTAATTAACTGACTTTTTCCCAATACCACCAAGGTGGTATTTTCCCGACTCCCACCACAAACCGGCTCCTGAGGGCTTGATCGCTGTCAATTCTGATACTTATTCAGTTGGCTACCCTGCACCGTAGTGAGCAATACCCACGTGTACTTCTATAACGACAGGAACCGTCAGGTTCCGCAGCAGGAGAGTCCGGATGAGCAAATTTCTTGACCGGTTACGCTATTTCAAACAGGTGGCCGAACCGTTTTCCGGTGATCACGGCCAGACACTGAATACCAACCGTGACTGGGAGGATGGCTACCGTAGCCGCTGGCAACATGACAAAGTGGTGCGTTCGACGCATGGCGTCAATTGTACCGGTTCATGTAGCTGGAAGATTTACGTCAAAAACGGGCTGGTCACCTGGGAGACGCAACAAACCGATTACCCCCGCACCCGGCCTGATCTGCCGAACCATGAACCGCGCGGCTGCCCACGCGGTGCCAGTTATTCCTGGTATCTCTATAGTGCGAACCGCCTGAAATACCCGATGATGCGTAAGCGCCTGATGAAGCTGTGGCGTGAAGCGCGTCGTCACCATGCTGACCCGGTAGATGCCTGGGCGTCGATTGTTGGCGATGCGAATAAAACGAAAGAATACAAGCAAGTCCGTGGCCGTGGTGGTTTTGTCCGTGCCGACTGGCAGGAAGTGAATGAGCTGATTGCTGCCGCTAACGTGTATACCGCCAAAACCTTTGGCCCGGACCGGGTGATTGGCTTCTCGCCGATCCCGGCGATGTCGATGGTGTCTTACGCTGCCGGTGCCCGTTACCTGTCGCTGATGGGCGGGGTGTGCCTGAGTTTCTACGACTGGTATTGCGACCTGCCGCCCGCCTCACCGCAAACCTGGGGCGAGCAAACCGACGTGCCGGAATCGGCCGACTGGTATAACTCGTCGTACATTATTGCCTGGGGTTCCAACGTACCGCAGACCCGTACTCCTGATGCGCATTTCTTTGCTGAAGTCCGTTACAAAGGCACCAAAACGGTCGCCATTACCCCGGATTATGCCGAAATCGCCAAACTGTGTGATCAGTGGTTGAACCCGAAACAAGGTACTGACAGCGCGCTGGCGCTGGCAATGGGCCACGTGATCCTCAACGAGTTCCATCTCAAGCAACCGCGTCAATATTTCACCGACTATGTGCGCCGCTATACCGACATGCCGATGTTGGTACTGCTGGAACCGCGTGCCGATGGCAGTTACGCCGCCGGGCGTTTATTGCGTGCCGCCGATCTGGTGGGGAATCTGGGCCAGCAAAACAACCCGGAATGGAAAACCATCGCGATTGATGAAACCACGGGCGAGCTGGTAGCGCCGCAGGGTTCTATCGGCTATCGCTGGGGTGAACAAGGCAAATGGAATCTGGAACAGCGCGAAGGGGGCTCCCAGCGTGATGTTAACCTGCAACTGAGCTTGCTGGGCCACCATGACGAGGTGGTGTCCGTCGGCTTCCCGTATTTTGGCGGTGCAACCAGTGAACACTTCGCCAGCGTCGCGCTCGATGAAGTGCTGCTGCATCAACTGCCGGTGAAACGCCTGACGCTGGCTGATGGTCAGGAAGGGCTGGTGACCAGCGTCTTTGATCTGACGCTGGCTAACTACGGTGTGGATCGTGGCTTGAATGACGCACAATGTGCCAGTGATTACGATCAGGTCAAAGCCTATACCCCGGCGTGGGCCGAGCAGATTACCGGCGTATCACGGCAGAATATCATCCGCATCGCGCGTGAGTTTGCCGACAACGCCGACAAAACCCACGGACGGTCGATGATCATCGTCGGTGCCGGTATGAACCACTGGTACCACCTCGACATGAACTACCGCGGGATCATCAACATGCTGATCTTCTGCGGTTGTGTTGGGCAGAGTGGCGGTGGCTGGGCACACTATGTCGGCCAGGAGAAACTGCGTCCGCAAACCGGCTGGTTACCGCTGGCGTTCGGTCTGGACTGGCAGCGTCCGCCACGTCACATGAACAGCACCTCGTTCTTCTATAACCATTCCAGCCAGTGGCGCTATGAAACCGTCGCACCGCAGGAATTGTTGTCGCCGCTGGCAGACTCATCACGCTTTAGCGGCAGTTTGATTGATTTTAACGTGCGCGCTGAGCGCATGGGCTGGTTGCCTTCCGCACCACAACTGGGTGCTAACCCACTGCGTATCGCCGAACAGGCTGCTGCCGCCGGTATGTCACCGCAGGATTTCACCGTAGCGGAACTGAAAGCCGGTCGTCTGCGTTTTGCCGCTGAGCAGCCGGACAGTCCGCAAAACTTCCCGCGTAACCTGTTTATCTGGCGTTCCAACTTGCTGGGTTCTTCCGGTAAGGGCCATGAGTACATGCTGAAGTATCTGCTGGGTACCGAGCACGGTATTCAGGGACAGGACCTGGGCGAGCAGGGTGCAGTCACGCCGGAAGAAGTGGAATGGCGCGCACAAGGCGGTGAAGGCAAGCTGGATCTGGTCGTGACGCTGGATTTCCGTATGTCCAGTACCTGCCTCTATTCCGACATCGTGTTGCCGACCGCCACCTGGTATGAAAAAGACGACATGAACACCTCGGATATGCATCCGTTCATTCATCCGTTGTCTGCGGCGGTTGACCCGGCCTGGGAGTCGAAAACCGACTGGGAAATCTATAAAGGGCTGGCGAAAACCTTCTCTCGCGTGTGTCAGGGTCACCTTGGGGTCGAAACCGATGTGGTCACGCTGCCTATTCAGCACGACTCGGCCGCCGAACTGGCGCAGCCGCTGGGCGTGAAAGACTGGAAAAAAGGCGAATGTGACCTGATACCGGGTAAAACCGCACCGCACATTATGACCGTGGAACGCGATTACCCGAACCTGTATGCCCGCTTTACCTCACTCGGCCCGCTGCTGGATAAACTCGGCAACGGCGGTAAAGGTATTAGCTGGAATACTCAACATGAAGTGGACTTCCTCAAGCGCCTGAACCGGGTGCAGGAAGAGGGCGCGGCGGCGGGTCGCCCGAGAATCGACAGTGCCATTGATGCGGCTGAAGTCATCCTGTCGCTGGCACCGGAAACCAACGGTCAGGTGGCGGTGAAAGCCTGGGATGCGTTGGGCAAGGTCACCGGACGTGATCACACCCATCTGGCGCACCCGAAAGAGGATGAGAAAATTCGCTTTCGGGATATTCAGGCGCAGCCACGCAAGATCATTTCCAGCCCAACCTGGTCTGGCCTTGAAGACGAACATGTGTCTTACAACGCCTGTTACACCAACGTGCATGAGCTGATTCCGTGGCGCACCCTCTCCGGTCGCCAGCAACTGTATCAGGATCATGAGTGGATGCGTGCCTTCGGTGAAAGCCTGTTGGTTTACCGTCCGCCGGTAGATACCCGTGCTGCTCAGCCGTTGTTGAACAAGAAACCGAACGGTAACCCGGAGAAGGCGCTCAACTTCCTGACGCCGCATCAGAAATGGGGGATTCACTCTACCTATAGTGAAAACCTGTTGATGCTGACACTCAGCCGTGGTGGTCCGATCGTCTGGCTGAGCGAGGATGATGCCCGCGAGCTGAACATCGTCGATAACGACTGGATAGAAGTATTTAACGCCAACGGTGCGCTGACGGCCCGTGCGGTGGTAAGCCAGCGTGTTCCGGCAGGCATGACCATGATGTACCACGCGCAGGAGCGACTGGTGCACCTGCCGGGTTCAGAAATCACTGGCCAGCGCGGCGGTATCCATAACTCCGTGACGCGTGTTTGCCCGAAGCCAACCCATATGATTGGCGGCTATGCCCAACTGGCGTACGGCTTTAACTACTACGGCACCGTCGGTTCTAACCGCGATGAATTCGTGGTGGTGCGTAAGATGAACCGTATCGACTGGCTGGATGAGGACAGCCATGACGACCTGTCTTCCCATGTGCAACCTCATCTGCAGGAGAAAGCCTGATGAAAATTCGTTCACAAGTCGGCATGGTGCTGAATCTGGATAAATGCATTGGCTGCCACACCTGTTCGGTGACCTGTAAAAACGTCTGGACCAGCCGCGAAGGGGTGGAATACGCCTGGTTCAACAACGTGGAAACCAAACCCGGCACCGGTTACCCGCATGCCTGGGAAGATCAGGAAAAATGGAAGGGCGGCTGGATCCGTAAGATCAACGGTCGACTGGAACCGCGCATGGGTAACCGTGTGGGGGTGTTGTCGAAGATTTTCGCCAACCCGGATGTTCCGGCGCTGGATGACTATTACGAACCGTTTGACTACGACTACGCACACCTGCAACGTGCCGGCGAAAGTCGGCATCAGCCAGTGGCACGTCCGCGTTCGCTGGTAACCGGCCAGCGCATGGAGAATATCGAAAACGGTCCGAACTGGGAAGACGATCTGGGTGGTGAGTTCAGCAAACGCTCGCAGGACAAGAACTTCGACGACATGCAGAAAGACATGTACGGACAGTTCGAAAACACCTTCATGATGTACTTGCCGCGATTGTGTGAGCACTGCCTGAATCCGGCGTGTGTCGCTACCTGTCCGAGTGGGGCGATTTACAAGCGCGCGGAAGACGGCATTGTGCTGATCGATCAGGATAAATGCCGTGGCTGGCGTATGTGCCTGACTGGCTGCCCGTACAAGAAAATCTATTTCAACTGGAAGAGCGGCAAATCAGAAAAATGTATTTTCTGTTATCCGCGTATCGAATCCGGTATGCCGACGCTGTGCTCGGAAACCTGCGTGGGTCGTATCCGCTATTTGGGTGTACTGCTCTACGATGCCGACCGCATCGAACAGGCGGCCTCCACGGAGAATGAAACCGATCTGTACGGCCGTCAGTTAGACATTTTCCTCGACCCGAACGACCCCGAGGTGATTGCTCAGGCACAACGTGACGGCATTCCGCTCAGCGTGATTGAAGCCGCACAACAATCGCCGGTGTACAAACTGGCGGTGGAATGGCAACTGGCGCTGCCGCTGCATCCGGAATACCGCACACTGCCGATGGTGTGGTACGTGCCGCCGTTGTCACCGATTCAGGCGGCAGCCGATGCGGGTAACCTGGCGCACAGTGGTGTCTTGCCTGACGTCGAAAGCCTGCGTATCCCGGTGCAGTATCTGGCGAACCTGCTGACAGCGGGCGATACCCGTCCGGTGCTGCGTGCATTGCGGCGCATGCTGGCGATGCGTCACTTCAAGCGTGCGCAAACCGTCGAGCAGGTCACCGATACCAGCGCGCTGGAGCAGGTGGGGCTGACGCCATCGCAGGCCGAAGAGATGTACCGCTATCTGGCGATCGCCAACTATGAAGATCGCTTTGTGGTGCCGTCCAGTCACCGTGAGCTGGCGCGTGAAGCCTTCCCGGAAGCACATGGTTGTGGTTTTAGTTTCGGCGACGGCTGCCACGGTAGCGATTCCTCGTTCAACCTGTTTAACAGCCGCCGCATTGACGCTATCGACGTCACCAGCAAAACCCAGAACATGAGCCGGCGGATGCAGGAGAACAAGTCATGATCAGCCTTCGTGTTATCGCCCGGCTGCTGGAGTACCCGGATGCGGAGCTGTGGCAACAGCGCCAGGACATGCTGGAGGCGCTGGAGCAGGCTGATGAGCTGCCGATGCGCCAAAGCGCGCAGTTGTTGCAGTTCATCGGCGACTTTTATCAGGGCGACCTGCTGGACCGGCAGGCGCGCTACAGCGAGCTGTTTGATCGCGGTCGTGCGCTGTCATTGCTGCTGTTTGAACACGTCCATGGCGAATCGCGTGAGCGTGGTCAGGCGATGGTGGACTTGCTGGCGCAATACCGTGAGGTCGGCCTGGAGCTGGACTGCCGTGAACTGCCGGATTTCCTGCCGCTGTATCTGGAGTATTTGACGTTGCGTGAACCGCAGGCCGCGCGTGATGGACTGCGTGATATCGCGCCGATCCTGACGCTGCTGGCGGAGCGCTTACGCCAGCGCGACAGTGACTATGCCCTGTTGCTGGAGTTGTTACTGACGCTGGCGGCGTGCGAGCCGTCAAGCGACGCGGTGGCGGAGAAAGTAGCGCAAGAAGCACGCGACGACACGCCGCAGGCGCTGGATGCCGTATGGGAGGAGGAGCAGGTCCGCTTTTTGGCCGACGCGGGCTGCGCCCCGGCGCAACAGACTCGTCATCAGCGTCGGTTCGCCGACGCGGTGGCACCGCACTACCTGAACCTTGACGCTTCACCGGTCAAAGGAGATTGCTGATGCATTACCTCAATCTGTTTTTATTCGATATCTATCCTTACATCGCCGGTGCGGTTTTCCTGGCAGGCAGTTGGCTGCGTTATGACTATGGTCAGTACAGCTGGCGTGCTGGCTCCAGTCAGATGCTGGATAAAAAAGGCATGCGGCTGGCGTCTAACCTGTTCCACATCGGCATTCTGGGCGTACTGGGCGGCCATTTTGTGGGCATGATGACGCCACACTGGATGTACGAATCTTTCCTGCCGCTGGACGTAAAACAGAAAATGGCGATGTTCGGTGGTGGTGCTTGCGGTCTGTTGACGCTGGTTGGCGGTATCTTGTTGTTAAGACGTCGGCTGACTAATCCGCGTGTTCGCGCCACTTCCACCACCGGTGACATTCTGATCCTGACATTGCTGGTGATCCAGGCGGCGTTGGGGTTGTTGACCATCCCGTTCTCTGCCCAGCATACGGATGGCAGCGAAATGATGAAGCTGGTGAACTGGGCGCAGGCCGTCGTCACTTTCCGTGGTGGTGCCTCTGCTTATCTGGATGATGTAGCCTTCATTTTCCGGGTACACCTGGTATTGGGGATGACGCTGTTCCTGCTGTTCCCATTCTGCCGTCTGGTACATATCTGGAGCGCGCCGATTGAGTATCTGACCCGCCGTTATCAGTTGGTCAGAAACCGCCACTAATTCAGCCGTTTCTCTGCAAAACAACGCCGCCTGACGACGGCGGCGTTGTCTCTGGGCGACCCATTAGCCTAAATATCACCTATCAAGCTGCTTCAAAATACTTTTTTATCGCTACTCGTCCCGTCTTATCGTCAACGGCTTTCCACCACGGGGTTATCGCTCGCCTCGCTCGTTTTACCCGAAAAGGTTACGTACCCGCATCATTTCCTGTGTAAATGAATTGTAATACACGCGTTGCGTCAGTCTGGTAACGGATTATGTCAGCGGTAATATGATTTCACGATATGAAATGGTTATTTACTAAAATAACAGTCAGTTATCAGTGCATGTGAAACAAAAGAATGATTTCTCTCTTCAGGGGTAAAGAGTGTTAGAAATTTGTTCTGGGTCAATTTTACAGAAAAATGTCAATGCTAGGATGAATTCAAGTTAAAACTCTGTAATAAATGGATGGTGATCTATGAGCAGCGCATTTTACATTCCAGCCTTAAACTTGATGGGCGAAGGTGCATTAGAGGAAGCGGCAAGGCAGATTCAGTTGCAGGGTTTCAAACACGCGTTAATCGTAACGGACGGCGTGCTGAACAAAATTGGTGTTGCGGCTTCCGTGCAGCAACTGCTGAAAAAATATCAGGTCGACAGTGAGGTGTATGACGGCGTGCAGCCGAACCCGACTGTGGCCAACGTCGATGCAGGCCTGAAAATTCTCAAAGCGAACAACAGCGATTGCGTTGTATCGCTGGGTGGTGGCTCTTCGCATGACTGCGCCAAAGGGATTGCTCTGCTGGCGTCCAATGGCGGCGAAATTGCGGACTATGAAGGCGTGGATGTCTCTGCTAAACCGCAGCTACCGCTTATCGGCATCAACACCACGGCGGGGACGGCCTCTGAAATGACCCGTTTCTGCATCATCACCGATGAAGCGCGCCACGTGAAAATGGCGATCGTGGATAAAAACGTGACACCGGTGATGTCCGTCAACGATCCGGCGCTGATGGTCGGCATGCCTGCATCACTGACTGCCGCCACCGGGATGGACGCCTTGACCCATGCTATCGAAGCCTATGTGTCGACCGCCGCCAATCCGATTACCGACGCAGTCGCAATCAAAGCGATGGAACTGATTCGTGACCACCTGCGTGATGCCGTAAAAGACGGTAAAAACATGGTCGCGCGTGAACAGATGGCCTATGCCCAGTTCATGGCAGGCATGGCATTCAATAACGCGTCACTGGGTTATGTGCATGCGATGGCGCACCAACTGGGCGGTTTCTACAATCTGCCGCACGGGGTGTGCAACGCAGTTCTGTTGCCGCACGTTGAGCGTTATAACGCCACCGTTGCTGCGCCGCGTCTGAAAGACGTTGCCGTCGCACTGGGTGTGGATGTCGCCGGTCTGAGCGACCAGCAGGCAGCGGAAGCGGCTATCCAGGCCATCAGCCAGATGGCGCGTGACGTCGGCATTCCGGCAGGCCTGAAAGACCTGGGTGTGAAAGAAGAAGACTTCAACATCCTGGCCGACAACGCGCTGAAAGATGCCTGTGGTCTGACCAACCCGAAAAAAGCCACTCACGCGGAAATCGTCGAGATCTTTGCCGCCGCATTCTAATGTGATGTGAGTGTTGACATTGAAAAGCCCCTGACCTGATGGTTGGGGGCTTTTTTTATTGGATTATGATTGGTTTTAATCCGGTATTGTGCTTGTGTGATTATTTCTGGTGATCCGCTAAGTGCCAGGAGCAGACGTTGGCGATTTATTTAGATGCACTGCACAGAAAAAAATCCCGTAGCCAGCAAATTCAATCCTTACGGGCGTCATGGCTGATAAGACGTGCGCGGCACACATCCAGAATTTCATCAGCAAGGGCGGAATTATCCGGGCAGGCACGGGACAGCACCAGGGCACCGACAAGATGCGCGATGGTATCAATCAGGTCAGCGCGCGTACGATTTTCATTTCCTAAAACTGCCAGTTGGCGTTCAACTCCGGCCGCAAATGTCTCCTTGATTGACGCAGATTGACGCGCTGCATCAGTACCCAGAGCAGACATCACACATCCTTTTCCCATGTCATCGCGATGTTGCCGGGAGAGATAGTATTCAATAAATTTTTCCCGGTCCACACCCGCCGTGCTTTCTGCGGATCGCGTAAAACCGCAGCTCATTGCCTCCGCCATCAGATCAGCCTTGGAACCAAAGTGCTTGTAGAACCCCCCGTGGGTTAAGCCTGCCGCTGACATCAGTTCCGCGATGCCCACACCATCGTAACCTCGCTCACGAAAAAGTTCTGAGGCCGTTTCAACAATGCGCATTCGGTTTTCCCGAACCTGCTCTTTCGACACTTTCATACTTTCCTGTCCCTCTCAAAAATAGGGTTTAAGTATACATTGATGATAACCATAATCAAACCACTTGACTTTATAGATTATGACCATCATCATTATATTAACACCACGACCAACCACTTAGCAGGTGAATACACATGACGAACCAAACATTATTTCAACCCTATAAACTCGGCTCTATAACACTAGCCAACCATATCGTGATGGCACCCCTGACGCGTAACCGTGCCGGAGCAGGTCTTGTTCCCGGAGAACTGGCAGCAACCTACTACGCCCAGCGTGCCACCGCAGGATTGCTGATCACCGAAGCCACCCAGATCTCAGCACAGGCGCAGGGCTATCAGGATACGCCGGGGATCTATACACAAGCTCAAATCGATGGCTGGCGCAAAGTGACTGATGCAGTGCATGCCAAAGGTGGGCGCATATTTATTCAACTTTGGCACGTAGGACGAATTTCGCATGTCGATTTGCAGCCTGGTGGCGCTGCGCCGGTCGCCCCGTCAGCCATTCGCGCCGAGACTAAGACCTTTGTGAACAATGGATTTGCTGACGTATCCGAGCCTCGCGCGCTTGAGTTGCAGGAAATACAGGGGATTATCGACGATTTCAGAAAGGCTTCTGCCAATGCCATTACCGCCGGGTTTGATGGCGTAGAGATCCATGGCGCGAATGGTTATCTGCTGGAACAGTTTCTTAAAGACGGTGCCAATCAGCGTACCGATGAGTACGGCGGCTCTGTCGAGAAACGCGCACGTCTGCTGTTAGAAGTCACGGCAGCCGTTAAAGAGGAGATCGGTGCTGATCGCACGGGTGTGCGCATTTCACCGGTTTCCCCTGTTAATGCGATTTCATGCAGTGATCCGCAGCCACAATATGACTACGTCGCGGATCAACTCAATGCATTAGGTATCGTGTATCTCCACGTTGTTGAAGGCGCTACGGGCGGCCCGCGTGATGCATCACCGTTCGATTACGGATCCCTGCGTCAACGCTTTAAAAACACCTACATCGGCAACAACGGCTATGATCTGGCGCTGGCGTCCGCTCAACTTGCGGAAGGAAAAGCCGATCTGTTCGCGTTCGGTCGTCCGTTCATTTCCAACCCGGATCTGGTCGAAAGGCTGAAGACGGGAGCGCCTCTGGCCTCACTCAATCCTGAAACACTTTATGGCGGTGGCGCAGCGGGATATACCGATTACCCATCGCTTACTGAGACCAGCAAGTAAAGTTGCCGGTGTCACGGTTCTACCTGTGTCGCACATTGCGAATTCTGTTTACACATTAATAAAGAAGATCAACTTATGACTAAAGCTTCAGTTCTCATTACAGGCGCATCCACGGGTATTGGTGCTGTTTACGCTGAGCGGTTCGCCCGCCGGGGCCACGACCTTGTTCTGGTCGCGCGCGACAAAGCGAAATTAGAGATACTGGCCGCGCGTCTGCGACAGGAAAATGCTATTTCTGTCGACGTTCTGCCTGCCGACCTCACGCAAACGAGTGATTTAGCAGTGGTCGAAGCTCGCCTGCGTGAAGACACACGGATTGGCATTCTCATCAATAACGCGGGTATCGCGCAGTCCGGCAGTTTTACCGAGCAGACGCCTGAATCGATAGAAAGCCTTATCGCGCTTAACGTCACCGCCCTGACAAGGCTGGCCAGTGCCGTGGCACCACGACTGGTCAAAGCCGGAGAAGGCTCGATCGTCAATATCAGTTCCGTTGTAGGCCTCGCGCCGGAATTTGCTATGACGGTTTACGGCGCAACCAAAGCCTTTGTTCTTTTCTTGTCTCAGGGAATGAATGTGGAGCTGTCATCCAAGGGCATTTATATCCAGGCGGTGCTCCCTGCCGGCACTTATACGGAAATCTGGGACCGTGCGGGTATCGACATCAGTAACTCGCCAAAATTCATGGAAGTGGGCGAGTTAGTGGATGCCGCACTGGTTGGCTTTGATCGTCGTGAACTGGTCACCATCCCGCCATTACATAATGCTGAACGCTGGGACACCCTCGACGCTTCACGTCAGACTTTGCTTTCAGACATCAAACAAGATGAAGCTGCAGAACGATATAAAGCACTTTAGTCAATAAGGTGCACTCTGCAGAGCGGTCTTTTGGCTGTTCTGCAGAGAAATGAACCCGACACAAAACCCCTTACAGCGTGTCGTCTCATCAGCGATGAGAAACGTCAAACAAATCATGAAGGCCTTATTCAGCATGACAAAAAAACGTGTAGCACTGGTTACCGGCGCATCCTCAGGTATCGGCGAAGCGTCAGCTCATAAACTGTTAGCTGCGGGATATACTGTGTATGGCACCAGCAGGCGTGGCTCCCTGGCGGGAACGCATCCGTTTCCATTACTTACGCTTGATGTGACGGACGACGCTTCTGTCGGGGCAGTCATTGCGGAGCTGCTGCGCCTGGAGGGGCAGATCGATATTCTGGTGAACAATGCGGGCTTCGGGGTCGCTCCGGCGGCGGCGGAAGAAAGTTCTGTCGAACAGGCCATGAGTATTTTCGACACAAACTTTTTGGGCATAGTCAGGTTAACGCGGGCTGTTGTCCCTCAGATGCGCCGTCAGGGCAGTGGGCGCATCATTAACATTGGCTCGATACTCGGGGTCGTTCCGTTGCCGTATGTGGCACTTTATGCTGCCAGTAAGCATGCGGTCGAAGGATACACAGGAGCACTGGACCATGAGCTGCGCACGCAGGGTATCAGGGTTTCTGTGATTGAGCCTGCCTACATAAAAACCCAATTTGAAGCTAATAATATCGAGCCGGATGCAAAGCTGGAAGAGTATGACCTTATCCGGGCGAAGCTGGCGAAAGTGGTGAGCAAGGCTATGGCCGAAGCGGAAAGTCCGGAAGTTGTGGCAGATGTGGTGGTTAAAGCTGCTCAGGCTTTACGACCAAAGGTGCGTTACACAGCGGGAACGCTGGCCGGTAAATTAAATTTTCTTCTCAGATTCGCGCCAGCAAAAATCCTGGATAAGGTGGTGCGAAATAGCCTTCAGCTTGATGCGAAAGAATAAAAATGAAATTTTCGCGACTGGCTATTCTGGCATCTGTGTTGTTTTTCATTCTGGCAACGGTATGGATGTTTTCCCCGGAAAGACTCCTCACTCTGTGGGGAATTGACATCACGCCAGGTACTGATGTGCTCGGCCGACGTTCTGCTGCATTCTTTGCTGGAACAAGCTTAATGTGTTTTTTAGCGAGAAATGCTGAACCTTCCCCTACCCGATATGCTCTGGCAGCTGGTATTAGCACGATATCTTTCGTGTTAGCCGTGTCTGGCATCGTCGAATGGTGCGAAGGACATGTTAACGGGCAAATTCTTTTTGCCGTGTTTATCGAGCTGTTACTGGGAACAGCTTTTTCACTCAGCAACATGGGCACCCGGAAAATCGACAGGATAAACAACAAATGAAGACTAAGACGATGAAAGCGTTTACGTTTAAACGCTATGGTAAATCCCCTGAGCTGGGATTCGATGATCTGGATTATCCTTCCCCCGGTCCTGACGAAATTCTGGTTAAGGTGTACGCTGTTGGTCTGAATCCAATTGACAACATGATCCCCTCCGGAATTTTCAAACCAGTTTTGCATTTTAAGCTTCCTGCGACGCTGGGTAGCGACCTGTCAGGGATGGTGATTGCAACAGGAAGCCGAGTTACGCGTTTCAAGCCTGGCGACGAAATTTTCGCCAGTATTTTCGACAAAGGAACTGGCTCTCTTGCCGAATTTGTCGTTGTTCCTGAAAGTCTCGCGGCTATTAAACCTGCAAATCTGGATTTTGTGCAGGCAGCTTCACTCCCGATGGTGAGCCTCACCTCCTGGCAGGCTCTCACAGAGAGAGCGAATCTGCAGCCTGGACAGAAGGTTTTCATCCCGGCAGGCTCCGGGGGAATTGGGAGCTTTGCGATCCAACTGGCGAAGCACCTTGGCGCAAAGGTGGGAACGACAACAAGTTCAGTTAATGTCGAGTGGGTAAATCGTCTTGGCGCAGATGAAGTGGTTGACTATAAAAAGCAGGAATTTGAAAACGTGCTGAGTGGCTACGATATTGTTCTGGGCACTGTCAGAGGGGATGCGATTGAAAAGTCCACTCAAATTCTTAAGCCTGGCGGAAAGATTATTTCTCTCATCGGGCCGTTAGATGCCGCGTTCGCACAGGCCCGGGGATTGAACTTCTTACTGCGTTTTGTGTTCGGGCTGATGAGCCGCAAGATTATACGTCTTACGAAAAAACGGAGCCTGTCCTATTCATTTCTCTTCGTTAGGCCTGATGGCGCTCAACTCACTCAAATAAGTAAGCTCATAGAAGCAGAACACATCATCCCAGTGATCGACAAGGTTTTCCCCTTTGCAGCAACAAAGGATGCGCTTGGCTATCTTGCTAGGGGACATGCGAAGGGCAAAGTTGTCGTTAAGATACACGAGTGACAACAACTGCGGTTTACATCTGCCAAGTCTGTTGCCTCAGGAACTAAATCCGCTGCCTTATGGATGAGGTGCGGCATGTCCGTTGTTCGCTCATAGCAGACGCTTTACGCATCGGCCAGTCCCCTTTGTGCCGGGAGCGGACGTGGATAACACGGAGAGATGTAACTTTATGGGGAGCAGTTCACAATCGCCGCTGTTATCTCATCTTCGCTGCGGCCTCCGTTGATAGCCACATGAGTACCGAAAACGAAGTATGGAACTGACTGAACACCGGCAGCAGCGGAGTCAGCCGCCGCTTGCGCTACCCTTTCGTGCCATATCTGATCATGCGCAATAGCAAGCACTTCATCGCGTTCAAAACCATAAGATATGGCGATGTCTGCCACCATTCCGCCACGAGTCGAGTACGAACTCACCGAACTGGGGCGGACGCTGTTAGTGCCGGTGATGGCGCTTGTGAATTGGGCAAACGATAACCGTTTCACCATCGCCGAAGCACATAAACGGTTCGACGATGCGCGCGAGTCGGACGCGGTATAAGTCAGGAGCGTGATTGGATTAGGGCAGTGATTGCAGCCATTTACTGGCCGAAATGGAAGTGGGGGACCGAATACGTCTCCGGCAAGAATTAGTCCAACAGCTTTAATAACAATTAATAACTTCTGCTCATCGCTCAGAGCAGCCCCCCAGCCTGAGTGGCTTATCTGCACGGTCCCAGAGGCGGACATTACATGTAGGCATTTAATGAGCGAACGAGACCCGCGAGAATAACGTTAGTAGGCACATTAACGTTTGAAAGCCACTATCTGAAGGTTTTTAGCATCAACGATATTCCCCTTTGTTGATACAAATGCACTGTGTACAACGTCCCCTGTACTTTTATCAACTAAGGAAATATGTGGTTCATCATGCAATATATTTTTATGTCCCCATTCCATTAGAGAAAAAAGAAGCGGTGCCAGCGATCGACTTTTGGGGGTGAGAACATATTCATAGCGTTCACGTGTACCTTCTTCCTGATAGGGGATTTTGCAAAGTAGACCGAGTTCAGTCATTTTTTTTAATCGGTTTGCCAATGTCTGCTTCGTAATTTTTGTATGTGCACGTATCGTTTCAAAGCGATTAACCCCGTAAAAGGCTTCCCTTAGAATCAACAAAATCCATTGATCTCCAAGTAGTTCTGCTGCCGCGGCAAGTCCGCAAAGTTCAGGTGACAGGTACGGTAAGGAATTATCTTTTGACATGTGTACATTTGCCTCTTAACCTAAGTATGATTTTAATACCCAGCTGGTTAAGGAGAATACAATGCCCTTCGTCAATGTGCAAACCATTAAAGGGATTTTGAGCCCGGAGCAAAAAAATGAACTTCTACGTCGTATGACTGACCTTATTGTTGAAATTGAGGGGAAAGGCGATCCTGAGTTTCGGCGTTCGGTATGGATTCGAATTGACGAGCATGAACCAGAGCAGTGGAGTCTTGGGGGAATACAACCCACATCTGAAATGATTGCTGCAAAATTTGCATCACCGCAGCGGTCATAATTCGGTGGTAGTTATTTACATTTAGCCCTGAGTAATCGGCGGGCAATACGCATGTCCGCTCTGACAGTCTGGTGATGACACGCTGTTTGGTTTCGTACCCCAACGCACACAATGAACTTCATACTGTGTTAATCAGGGAGAGCAGGGCAAAGGTCGCCTGTTTGTTGTTCTTTTCGTTCGACTTTGCAAAGATGTATCGCACACGATTCCAGACCTGCCAGGCCATCAGGAACAGGCTCTACTCGCCACGGCCCATGCCCCAACAGGAACGCGCTACGTGGCAATGTCGACGTCGAACTGGTTCTGCTTTGAGGATTCCGATATGACTACTTTTCATCAATTTACCGCCACCAGTCTGGGCGGCCAACTGATCTCGATGGCCGACTACGCTGGTAAGGTGGTTCTGGTCGTTAATACCGCCAGCCATTGTGGCTTTACACCACAATACGGCGGCCTTGAAGCGCTCTACCAGAAATATGCCGCCCAGGGTTTGGTGGTGCTGGGTTTCCCCTGCAACCAGTTCGGTAAACAGGAACCCGGCAACGCCGACGACATCGCGCAGACTTGTCACATTAACTATGGCGTGAGTTTCCCGATGTTCGAGAAAGTAGAGGTCAACGGAACCGCCGCACATCCGGTGTTTCGTTATCTGAAAAACGAATTGCCCGGCGTGCTGGGTGGGCGGATCAAATGGAACTTCACTAAGTTCCTGATCGGTCGCGACGGTAAACCGCTCAAGCGTTTTGCACCGTTCACTACTCCGGAGAAAATGGAAGCCACAATCCTTGCGGCACTTAAAAGCTAAGTGCTTCGGTAATTCGAAGCGTTCAATTTGGAGCGCTTACGAACCACCCTTATCCGTGAGCGGATAACTTCCGTTGTTCGCTCATGGCAGACCTCACAGTCCTACAGCTTGCCTCGCGTCCGGAGCGGATGTCTTCTATCCTAAGTCTATGATTAACTGAGTTTTAGTGGGGCTTCAGAACTGACTTCGCTTCCGGCGAGAAATTCTAATATAGCTTTCGGTTTCAGATTACCGATTCGCTGACTACTTTATATGTGGCTTGCTCAAGGGAAAGCGACCCTGTCGGAAGTTGCAGGTCTGAGTGCAAATAACCAGTCAGAATTCAGGGTCTGAAGCAAAGCCGTCGGAAGTTTACCTACAGGAAGAGGGCAAGCATTACTCAGGTAATGCCCGCTCTATGCGATCATTCCATTTTCAGAACGATTTTTCCTACGTTCAGACCTGATTCCATGCGCTGATGGGCAGCAGCGGCTTCTGACAAGGGGTAAACGCTGTCAATAACGGGTTTCAGGACACCTTTTTCAAAGCTTGAAAGCCAGTGTTCACGGAATCTGCGGGACATCGCATGCTTAACATCCTGTGAGCGTGATTTCATTACAGTGCCCGTAATCTGGAGATGCCGGTATAAGAGTCGGTCGAGTGGAATTTTTGCGTTATCGATACCGCCCATTATGCCAATCTGGATAAGACGTCCGCCAAAATCGAGCGTATTGATGTTGCGTTCAAAATAAGGCGCACCAATAAAGTCCAGAATAAGATTCACTCCCTTACCATCCGTTAATTTGTTTATTACTTCTGAAAAGTCTTCCTTCTCATAATCAATTAGCCAGTCCGCACCTAACTTGCGGGTCTGCTCCTGATTGCCCGCCTTTACCGTTGTAAAAACGGTGGCACCGGTAGCATGTGCCAGCTGTACTGCCGCACCGCCAACCCCGCCAGCCCCTGCGTGAATGAGTACAGTTTCCCCGGCTTTTAGTTTGCCCAGGTGTATCAGGGCTTCATGCGCAGTCACAAACACCTCGGTAATAGCTGCGGCCTGAATATAGTCGAGCCCATCAGGAATGGGCATCGCCATCCGGTAATCGATGCGGGAAAATTCTGCATACGCACCGCCGCCGACAATTCCCATTACGCGATCACCAGGCTTGTAGCCGTCGACTGCATCACCGACCGCAATAACTTCACCGGCAACCTCAAGCCCCATAATGGTTGAATCACCAAAATCAGGGCGGCCATACCCCCCTTTACGGTGAGTCAGGTCTGCACGATTTACGCCGGCAGCATGGGTTCGTATCAGAAGGTCATTCCGGCGCAGCAGGGGTTTTTCCACCTCTGCCACTTTCAGCACTTCCGGCGTACCAAATTCTTCAAATGTAATGGCTTTCATGTTCATCTGTACCTTTGAGCAAGGGGGTTCTGTCGCCCGCCTTTAGTCAGCAGACGGGTGATGCGTCGTTATTTGCTTTCTGAAAACGTGGCGTTCGCGTAAGCAGAGGCGGTGATTGCCGCCGGGAAACCGGCGTAAAATGCCAGATGTGTTATCACTTCACTCAACTCTGACTCGGTCAGGCCGTTTTCAATGCCGCGACGAAGGTGCGCAGGTAATTCATTTGCGTGATTCAGTGCAATCAGGCAGGCGATGGTAATCAGGCTGCGATCGCGGGGAGCCAGCGCCGGATCGGCCCAGACGTCTGAATAAAGCGGATGTTCTACAAAATCAGCCAGCTTAGGTGTAAACGGACGGGCTGCTGCGCGTGGGCTGGTAAAGTCAATGGGTTTCATAATGATCATCTCCGACAAAAATTCAGATCTGGCTGATAAATTTATTGGTCAGATACGGCGTGATTCCTTCACGTCCACCTTCTGAGCCATGCCCACTCTCTTTCATGCCGCCAAACGGTAGTTCTGTGGCGATGATGCGGTACTGATTAATGCCAATCATCCCGGCTTCCAGTCCATCCCCTACCTCCAGTGCGGTGCGTGAACTGGATGTAAAGGCGTAGGCAGACAAGGCGTAAGGCAGTCGGTTTGCTTCTTCCAGCCCATCCTCGATGGTGTCGAACGGACGCATGATGGCAATCGGGCCAAAAGGCTCTTCATGCATGATGCGGGCACTCATGGGCACGTTTGCCAGTACGGTGGGTTCAAAGAAGAGGCCAGGACGGTTAATACGCTTTCCTCCTGTCAGTACAGTGGCCCCTGCGCGACGGCGTCCTCAACCAGCGCAGCCATTTTCTCCAGTTGCCTTTCGTTAGCCAGCGGGCCAACCTGAGTGCCTGGTTCCATACCATCGCCAATGACAAGGTTCTCTGTGGCTTCAACAAAGCGCTGCACGAAGCGTTCGTAAGCGTTGCGTTGCACAAGAAAACGCGTCGAGGAAATACAGATCTGCCCCGTACCACGGAAACGGTTTGCTGCTCCGCCCGTTGCCGCTTCCTCAATATCTGCATCTTCAAAGACAAGCACCGGTCCGTGACCGCCCAGCTCAAGTGAAATAGGTTTAACGCCTGCAGCGGCGCGTTCAGACAGTAATCGTCCGACGGGAACGGAACCAGTAAAGGCAACTTTGCGGATAATCGGCGAAGCAATAAGCTTTGCGGAGACCTTGTCGGGAACGCCAAAGACAATTTGCAGTACCCCTTTGGGTAAACCAGCATCATCAAGGCAGCGTGCCAGCGCCAACGCAGTAGCAGGGCTCTCTTCACCGGGTTTGAGAATCACGCTGCAGCCTGCTGCCAGTGCGGCTGAGAGTTTGCGGGCCGGCGTGATTGCCGGGAAATTCCACGGGGTAAAAGCGGCTACCGGACCAATTGCCAGTCGTTTTACCAGTTGCTGTACGCCGGGACGGTTAGCCGGAACAACGCGTCCATCAATCCGTCGCGCTTCTTCTGCGAACCACTCAAAATAATCGGCTGCACGCTGGACCTCATCACGGCTTTCACTAAGCGGCTTGCCTTCTTCCTGCGTCATCAGCGTGGCAATGTGTTCTGCACGCTCGCGCATCAGCGCTGCGGCTTTTTTCATAATGCGGGCTCGCTCATCGGGCACCGTGTTGCGCCATACGTGGAAACTTTCGCCTGCGGTGATGAGCGCCTGATCAAGATCTGCATTTGTTGCTAGTGGCAGGCGGCCGAGCGTTGTGCCGTTGGCAGGATTGATAACAGCGGAGGTATCCCGAGCGCCAGCGGTCAGCCACTGGCCGTTGATGAAAAGATAAAGTGAATCATACTGTTGTGTTTGCATGGGCTTCTTCCTTCTGGACATGAACGATGATGTTTGTCTGGTGAGGAGAAGCTTAAGAGCGAAGCGTATTGCTGATAAGATAGCCATTACCCAAAACAGCTATGCAAAGAATGCACAGATGCAGTCAGAAAAATTTGCTGAGTTTTTAGGCGTATTTGTCGATGTGGCACGGGAAAGTAGTTTTTCTGGTGCAGGCCGCCGCCGCGGCCGCACCCCCTCATCGATAGGCCGTCAGATAGATGCGCTGGAAACCTACCTTGAGACGCCACTGTTCTTGCGTTCTACCCGCCATCTGACGCTGACAGATGCGGGAGAAGCCCTGTTAATTCGCGCGAGGCAGATACTGGATTCACTGGATGATGCACGCCAGGAGCTTTCCTCGATGAAAGGCGATGTAACAGGCACACTACGTGTAGCCTGTTACCCGACGTTTGGTAAGCGCTATGTCTTGCCGGTGATGGGGCAACTCGCCCGCCAGTATCCTGAACTGAGCGTCGAACTTGACCTGACGGAGAGGATTGCCGATCCGGTGGCGGAGCGGCTGGATATAGTGATACGCATTGGCGATATGTCAGACAGTACGTTGATTGGTACGCGCATAGCAACACAGACACGTGTGCTATGCGCCAGTCCTGACTATCTCTTACAGGCGGGTACGCCGCATCATCTCTCCGAAGTCAGGACCCATCGCCTCATTGATAAGTTGCATGGAGGCGATCTTTTGCACTGGAGCGATATTCTGGGGCATCCGGCCCGCAGCAGTCTTACGCATCCGGTTTTCGGCTGCGACGATTTTGAAGCAATGCGCCTTGCAGCCATTGAAGGCTTGGGAATTGCTTATCTCCCCGACTGGGTTGCTGGTCCTGATATTAAAGCCGGCTTACTTACGCTGTTATGCCCGGAGTGGGCCGAACATCCGGCCGCATCCACAGGAATATATGCTTTACGGGCGCTAAGAAACCCACCTGCGCGAGTGAGTATCTTTATGGATGCGCTGCGCTCCTTTATTGGCAAGCCCTGTATCTGGTCAACCCGATAATCGTGTGGAAGGATATCGGTCATCACAATGACATTATTTTGATAAAAGGCACTATCCACTTTTCTCTCTTAGCAGAACAGGTACCCGCTTCTGATCGTTTAATGCTATCTGCAGACATTGACACCCGATGGCTGGATGAGTTTGACGATCCTGAACTTGCGTACAGGCTTTACAGCACCGCGTTCCCGTTGGTTTATGGTATCTGCGCGGATTAAATTAAGCGAAACGGAGACGCCGGTGACCGAAATTGCCTATTCATACGGCTTCGCTAACAGCAACTATTTCACCACATGGTATAAAAAGGTCTTTGGGATTACGCTGAGCGAAGGCAGGAAGGATGGGATATGACTAAACCAGATAGTAAGGAAGAGCGCGACGCGGGATATCGCCGGGTACGGCTGGAGGATATTGCCACCCGTTGTCGAACTTCGCTCAGTACGGTGTCACGAGCGCTGTCAGGTGAAAAAGGGGTTAGTCACGAACTGCGTACGCGGATTCAGGCGGTGGCGCGTGCTATGCGTTATACCCCTGCTCAGGAGCTGTGTGGCGCGCGAATCGTTCTGGCTATTTCGCAGGTAGCGATGCTGGATTATAACCGCTACCAGTTTAGCTGGTATGTGTTGCAAGGATTGAAGGAGCGAGCGAAGGTGCTGGGCGTTGATCTTATTACCCATCCGCTCAACGATAATAACAATGGTGCCTTGCAGGCGTTGCTGGAAGAACCTGATGTGGGTGGGGTATTGGCGTTGACGGTGGATGTTTGCTTAAAAAGAAAAACGGATCCATTTCGCCTGCCATCGGTAAATCCACCGTGTCATAGCGTAAACTCGAAATATCGGATAGCTGCCAGTAACGCACAGCATTACCTGCCGTTAAATTAAAATTACTATATTCGATAGTCATTGTTTTTTCTCCGAAAGAGAATGGTTTAGTTTTATTTTTAATTAACGAAATGCAAACCTTTACTCAGGCATAATATTGCCAGTGACTGTCCATACCCAGTAGGTTGTAATGGAATATCTTTATAAAATTGCGGTGTTCGCCCCATGCGAGTGCCATAAGAAACATTATGTAAAGTCCCCTTGGCATCAATATTATCCTGAACAATTGCCAGCGCTTTTAAACCCACCTGTTGCCACCGTTCATCACCAATTCCCATTCGTACGCCTTTTAATAAGCCATAGCCAAAACCGGCGGTGGCGGAAATTTCGGTATAGAAGTCAGGATGGTCGAGCAAGGTGTGCCATGCGCCGTTAAACGCACCAGTCCAAATAGCCCAACGCCCTGTGGCCATTCCCAACTGGCGAATGAAATATAATCTCCGATACTACCGTCAAGATTGGGTTCATTAAATCGTCCATTATCTTTTAATTCAGTAAATCCACTTAAAAGTAAGTCGATATTTTTATTCAGAATGCGTTTTTACATTTTTATTCTCAGTCAGCGCGTGATGATTATTTCAATAATGATTAAATCACTATGTATTTAATATGCGCAATACGAAAAAATTTTGCGTTCATATTTTGTGAGCTTTGACAATATTTAATTTGACTTCATTTTTTTATTTTTCACATCGTAATAACGGGAACTATTGATAAAAAAAGAGGTTGCTGGAGCGGTGTTTCATTTTCAGAGGTTGGATTGCGAAAATTTTTTGCGTAGTTATCAACCGCTGTGATTGATGATGTCGTTGTCCACGATGTGCCGCAACCAGCCAGTGCTCTGTTGCCAGTAGCAACAAGGTATGAAGTTGGTGTAGTGTTTTTAGACGATTAATCACGCGGAAGGGCCTTCGAAGCATGCTGAAAATACTGGGTAAAACGACGTCAATAAATGTGCGTAAAGTGCTTTGGACCTGCGAAGAAGTGGGGCTGGATTATGTTCAGGAAGATTACGGTAGCGGATTTGCCTCGACGCAAACCGATGCCTTTCGCGCCATGAACCCGAACGCGATGGTGCCCGTGTTGATTGACGATGAGTTCGTGCTGTGGGAATCGAATTCGATTTGCCGTTATCTGGCGCGTAAAGCCGGGCGCGATGACTTACTCCCCAATGAGCCGCAAGCGTGTGCCAACGTCGAGCACTGGATGGATTGGCAGGCGACCGAGTTTAATAACGCCTGGCGTTATGTCTTCCCCGCTCTGGCGCGCAAGAATCCAGCCTATAACGATCAAAAGGCAATTGCAGAAGGCATTAACGCGTGGAACCACTGTATTGGTATTCTGGAACAACAACTCCAGCGCACCGGTGCATGGGTGGCTGGTGAGACGTTTACGCTGGCGGATGTGGTGCTTGGGTTGTCGGTGAATCGCTGGAGAATGACACCGTTTGCCCATCCCGACGTGCCTGCTATTGACGCATGGTTTATACGCTTGAATCAGCGGCCGGCGTTTTTGCGTCATGGCAATAATGGTATGGTCTAAAAAATTGGGCTGACGGCACCATATAAATTCGTCGCTTTTTATCCGTCATCGCGTAATGATCAATATGATGCAGTCCGTGTCTGGCGATTGAGCTGAGCACCAGACACGGACTGCGTTTTTCATGATCGATAATCCAGCGGTGTTATTTAGCCAGGATCTCTCTGCGGACGATATCTGCGCCTGCGCTTAATGCATTGAGTTTGCCGGTGGCGACCCGACGAGATAAGGGAGCCATACCACAGTTGGTAGAAGGATAGAGCTTATCGGCATCCACAAACTGAAGTGCTTTTCGTAGCGTATCGGCGACGTCCTCTGGTGTTTCAATGGTATTGGTTGCCACATCAATAGCACCTACCATGACTTTTTTACCGCGAATCAGTTCCAGCAGATCCATAGGAACACGCGAGTTATGGCATTCCAGTGAGATGATATCGATAGCCGATGTTTGCAGTTTCGGAAACGCTTCTTCATATTGCCGCCATTCTGACCCTAGCGTTTTTTTCCAGTCGGTATTGGCCTTGATGCCATAGCCATAGCAAATATGTACAGCCGTTTCACATTTCAGCCCTTCAATGGCTTTTTCTAACGTGGCGATCCCCCAGTCATTCACCTCATCAAAGAAAACATTAAATGCCGGTTCATCAAACTGGATAATATCGACACCCGCGGCCTCTAATTCTTTCGCTTCCTGATTGAGTATTTTTGCAAATTCCCAGGCGAGCTTTTCACGGCTTTTATAGTGGTTATCATAGAGTGTATCAATCATCGTCATCGGCCCTGGCAACGCCCATTTAATGGGTTGCCGGGTGAGCTGACGTAAGAATTTGGCATCTTCAACAAAAACGGGTTTTTGACGCGCCACCGCACCGACAACTGTTGGTACGCTCGCATCATAGCGATTACGAATTTTAACGACTTCACGTTTCTCAAAATCCACACCGCTCAGGTGCTCAATAAACGTGGTGACAAAGTGTTGGCGTGTTTGTTCGCCATCGCTGACAATATCAATACCCGCTCGCAGTTGGTCAAACAGCGACAAACTCAGGGCGTCTTTTTTCCCTTCGATCAACTCTTCGTTCTGTAATTTCCAGGGCGACCACAATTTCTCAGGCTCTGCGAGCCAGGAGGGCTTGGGTAAACTGCCCGCAGTCGAGGTGGGTAGCAATGTTTTCATAGCAGGTGACCTTATATTTTTGGTGAATTAACGCGCGTAATGGGCAGACCATTGATCAAGAAGGTGTTTGTACGGCTTAATGAAGTGCTCTTCAGCAAATTTTCCTTGCTTAATCGCTAACTGGCTGCGCTCTTCCCGATCATAAACAATCTTGGTTAATGAATGATCCTGGTTATTCAGGTTGGGTTGATAGTATTGCCCCGCGGCAGAGTTAGCATTGTAAATCTCAGGTCGGTAAATTTTTTGGAAAGTCTCCATCGTGCTGATGGTACTGATAAGCTCAAGATCAGTATAATCACTCAGTAAGTCACCAGAAAAATAAAAGGCCAAAGGTGCAACACTATGTTGCGGCATAAAGTAGCGAACCTGTAATCCCATTTTTTCGAAATACTGTTCGGTTAAAGAAGAACCATTTGGCTGGTATTCGATACCCAATACAGGATGCTGGTTTCCAGTGCGATGATAGATATCTTTGCTGGAAACACTTAAGCATATTACAGGTGATTTTTTAAAATTATCTTTGTATTCCTGTGAGTTGACGAAATGCTTAAATATATTCCCATGCAAATCGCCAAAGTTATCTGGAATGCTAAATTCGGA
This sequence comes from Dickeya oryzae, assembly GCF_020406815.2. NCBI lineage: Bacteria > Pseudomonadati > Pseudomonadota > Gammaproteobacteria > Enterobacterales > Pectobacteriaceae > Dickeya > Dickeya oryzae. Next base: position 2,617,828 of record NZ_CP162670.1, on the reverse strand, counting down.
GTGGTTATTGTTGTGTTCTAACAACAACACACTAAAATCATAGTCTCGCACATAAGAAGAGAAGTTATTGCCTACAATACCTTCAATCCGTTGATTTGTTTTTTTATCAATAATGTTTGTTTTCAATATTTCAATGGCCGGGAAGGTACCGTCATTATTGGCAATATGCAGATCAACAGAAATGATTTCAAGTTCGACAGAATAACGGTCACCTTTGGGGTTATCCCAATACGCTAATGTGTTGAAGCGATTATCAATCATCACTAATGTGTTGCGTAAGTTCTCCTGGCGGCTCGTTCCCCTGGCCAAATTCGCAAAGTTGGTGGTGATGCGCGTGTTTTCGGAGGGGTTATAGTTCTCATCGAAGCAACTGCTCTTAATCGTAAATGTAAAATTTTTAGTCATCGCGCTCTTTTATCCTGTTGCCTGATATGAAAACCCGGTTAATGCATTGATCTGGAATGACTTTACTTTATCATTCAGTGGTCTTCATGTTGCTAATACGTTAACTCAGCATATTTTATGCCAGAGTTGCTGGGTGAGTGAAAGAGACTTAATTTCATTACAACATGAGCCATATTCATGGTCAGGCATGCGGTCAGGTCAGGGAGGGGGCAGGTGGTCCAGCCCCACAAGATTCACCATAGGAATCCATACGTTACTGAACAGGCTGATGCCAATGCTAAAAGAGGTAGACGCCGTGCTGACGAACGACAGACCGGTTGATTGGTATAACAAGGCTCATCATGAGCTTTGTTCTTGATGGGATAACACGAATTTCTGCACAGCTCCTGGTGAGCACAGCGTCTCATCATTGAACAGCGACTGCTACCCACGTCATGTGGACACAGCCAGAAGTGAGGTTCTGTTCAGGCGTTGTGGAGAACGCTGCTAGCGCGATTTTTTAACCGTTATCTGAACACTCTCTACGCCTAGATAACCCGGAGCGCTATATCCCGGAAAGTGACGTCAAAGGAGACAATGCGCAGGCATGTGTGTAATGATTATTGTTATTTTCCTGTTGTGGTTTTGCCATCATGTTCTCTGTTCCCTTTCCTGTTGTGACTTTACTAGCTCTGCTTTTCTTATTGGTCATGACGCTGTTGCCTGGGAAACCGTGTCACCGAGGTACATTACAGTTTCTTGTCGCCTGCGTAGTCCTGCTGTCTGTGGGGATGCTTCGCTGGGAATATGACTCCATCATGTTGCGGAATATTCAGTCAGGGTTAGCAATGTTTTTACCACCTGTTGCCTGGCACAGTTTCATCTCAATGACTGAAATTAACAGGCAACGGCGCTTGTTACTGCTATTTGTGCCTGTCGCTGTTTCATTATGTATCAGGATTGTCTGGCCAGTTTCGATTGATTTTATTCTCATTGCGCTATTTGCTGGCTACGGATGCAGCCTGTTTCGTATTGCATGGCAGGGAGAGCAGCAATTCACTCTAAGCCGACTGGAGGAGTTATCACAGACGACAAAGATGGCCTTTTTCGCGGGTTGCTTTCTGTGCATATCCGCACTGACGGATCTTCTGGTCGTATTTGACTTCGATATCAACGGTGGAAAACTGGCTCCTGGCATGGTCGTTATTTTTCAGATAATACTACTGCCGCTTATCGGTATTGCTATCATCAGCGCGGGAAGGGCGGCTGCAATATCTGGAACGGATGCCGGGGAAACACCACCACCGGCATGCTCAGTACGTTCTGCGGAAGATATGTCGGAGGTGTATACACGGCTCGAGGCGCAGGTTCGTGAAAAGCAACTCTACCTTAACTCCGATCTGACACTCAGCGCCCTGGCGAGGAAAACCGGTATTCCCGCGCGACATCTTTCAGGGGCGGTAAACGCGGTAAAGCAGTGCAATGTCTCGCAGTGGATCAACGGATTCAGGATTGAACGGGCGAAGGAATTGCTGCTGAGCTCTTCGTTGCCCGTTACGGAAATTATGCTGGAGTCTGGATTTATCACTAAATCGAATTTTAACCGGGAGTTCCAGCGAGTAACTGGCGTGTCTCCTACTTTATTTCGCCAGCAGGCACGTGATAATTCAGAGATAAGTTCAGGAATGAACTAATTTCACGCACCAGCTCCTTATGAATATCTGTCCGGCTGGTACCATTGCCGTCACGGCATACAATGCCATTGCCCGGTGAGTCTTCATCAATGAGTTGTTCAGCACCGGTTTTACACAATTGCATAAAACTGAAATGGGTTGCGCCGTCAATGGTGTGGAACTGGCTCCACTGTGGGGACATCTGTGCGGCAATATACCCTGACTCCTGGCTGAAAGGCAGTTCTCCCAGCCTGTCATCACGTGCCGCCAGAATCAGTACAGGTATGTTGATATCACGCAGGCTGTGAGGCGTAAAACCGGGTGCTAATCCGAGGTCAAGAGAAACGACGGCTCTGATTCTGGCATCCCTGTAGTCTGCAGACAGTTTTTCCTGTGCCGACGCGTCATTTATGCCAAGATTTTCCGTTAACTTACAGTCACCTCGCTGTGGGTATTGCTGGCAGTCATGCAGCAATCTCGCAGGATCAAACCGGGCACCTGCCAGCGACATGACCGTCCACCCTCCGAGGGAGTGCCCTAAAGCGGCAATGCGGTCGTTGTCTATTTTCCCGAATAATTCCGGAGCATTAATGACGGAATCAATAACCCGGGCAATATCGCGCGGGCGTTTCCACAGTTTTTTAGCCTCAACAGGGTTCTGGTTGAAGATGGTTGTTCCGGGATGGTCCGGTGCCGCAACAATGTATCCCTGCATTGCCATCGTGTGAGCAATCCACGACAGACTTCGCCAGCTTCCATTGTAACCATGTGATATCACAAGCAGAGGATGCTCTCCTGAGAGTGGAGGCGCATTGCGGATGACGGGAACACCGATAAAGGCGGGATTCTCTCCTACCGTTTCCATGATTTCGCCAGCAGGTGTTGGATACCATACTGCCACATTCAGCGGTTCCCCTTTCGGGTCTGACAATGTCATCAGCCGAAATCCTGGATACGCCTGAACCTGTATAGAAAAAAGTAGAACCGATAGTAAAAAGAGCGCTTGTCTTAACATCATGGATGCCTCTGTTGGAATAAATCAGCGGCTTTTTTACTATGCTGCGCAGCATCATGGCGTCCCGGAACACGATCCGGGGCGTCCTGAAACACGATCCAGGTCGTTAATGTGAGGAACTGCACCAGTCACCATCGGATATTCCCGCAACGGATCGATAGCGAAAAGCGTTGCGACTTTTTTGGTGGGGGCACTCAAGCTAATGAAGAATAGAATTGCGGTGTATCACAAGGCCGACACGAACCTTGCGATACACCGGGTAACGGAAGCCGCTCAGTGCCATTATCAGTAAGACACTATCTCGCAGTAAGACTTTTATTACCGATAACGCATTCAGGCGTTGTTGTTACATCGAATAGCCCGGTTTTTTGGTGAGGTTATCCAGTTCTGGACCGATTTCGATATCGTAAACGGTGTCTTTCCAGCGATCTGGCGTGACTTCGGTTAACGCCACCGAGATAGATTTGTCTTCTGCGTTCAGGTACTTCTTGAGCAGGTCGCTGATATCGTTTGCCAAATCCTGTTTGACGGTTTCTGGCAGATTGCGGGGAAAATACTTGATGGCAACATGTGGCATGGCTAAGACGCTCCGTGTGTGAAAGTCGGTATTTGAGAGGGCAGTTAGCGCTGAAACACTCACCGCCTGTGGCGTGATCATCTTGGCATGGTTTTGGGCAGACGACTATCTACATCAAAGACGACTATCTGCTCAAAGAAGACGGTTTACCTAACGAAGATGATTTACCCAACGAAGGCGCGCTACCCAAACGGAAACCAGCTGGATTAACTGAACGGCCTACATTAACGGTTCGGCGTTGATCGATGGCGAGATCCGCACCGAACCGTGGCGTATTTACTGCACGACGACCACATCCAGTGCGCGCAGGTGCTCCGGTAACCAGGATAAGTGGATTTCACTGCCAATTTGCCAGTTCGGGTTAACGTCGCTGGCGGGCAGTTTCACCATAAATTGTGGCTGCCCGGCCACCTCGGTCATCATGCGAACGTGATCGCCAAGATAGATAAATTGCTGGATATGGGCGCGAACCTGCTGGGCACCATCCGGCAGGACGCTGGCGTTAACTTTTACCCGCTCCGGGCGAATGCACAAATGGATTTTTTTACCCGGTGAACTGGGGCGCACTTTCAGCGCGCGCAGGACGGTGCCGTCATCCAGTTGAGCCTGATAATAATTGCCGTCGCTGCCGCATTGGGTGGCAATCAGCGTATTGTTTTCACCGATAAATTGCGCCACGAAGGTATTTTGTGGGTGTTCGTAGATATCACTCGGGCTGTCCATCTGTTGGATGATGCCGTCATTGAATACTGCCACCCGGTCTGACATGGTCATCGCTTCGCTCTGATCGTGGGTGACGTACACCACGGTCAGTTCTAACGCCCGGTGCAGTTCCTTGATTTCCAGTTGCATATGTTCGCGAAGTTGCTTGTCCAGCGCGCCCAAGGGTTCATCCATCAGCACCAACCGGGGTTCAAACACCAGCGCTCTGGCCAGCGCCACGCGCTGCTGCTGGCCGCCTGACATCTGCGCCGGGTAGCGGTCAGCCAGATTAGCCAGCTTGACGCGGTCCAGCACGCGGTCCACTTTCTCTTTGATGTCACTGCGGTTCAGGCGGCGAATGGACAGCGGAAACGCTAGGTTCTCCGCCACCGTCATATGCGGGAACAAGGCATAGTTTTGAAATACCATGCCGATGCCGCGCTGATGGGGGGGCAGGTTGTGCAATGGGGTGTCACGCAGCAGGATTTCACCCTGCGTGGGCGTTTCAAACCCGGCCAGCATCATCAGACTGGTGGTTTTGCCGGAGCCGGACGGGCCCAGCATGGTCAGGAATTCACCTTCCTGAATATCCAGATTCAGGTTTTTGACCACCAGACGATCGCCATCGTAGGTTTTTTGAATATTTTTGAAGCTGACGTAGGTTTTCATTCTTCCCTTCTCTCACGTGTCGTAGCTCGATGCTGATAATGACTTATGCATAAGTCGTGCCTGATACTTAATTGAGAAACTATTCTTATTGGTTTGGAATAAAAAAGAGGCGTCAGATGTTCAGCCGGTTACCGAGATGAACGCGGATGTCTGGCTATTACCCAGTGTGTTAACAGTGCAGAGTGCACAACATTAACACTAGTGCAACAAACAGGATGCCTGAACAGTATGGTGCATTGTTTGCTGAGATTGCATCAAAATGGTGATTTTTTTGTTAAGCTAAAGCACCAATGCTGTGCAATGGTGCGAGCGGAAACGTGAGGTTGTATGAGGGCTACTGCCACCGATTGGGGCGAGTGGCGAGTAGGGGCGCGGGGCTATCGGGGCCTTAGCTGTGTTGCTTTTCCAGCGCGCGTAAACAGTGAAGAATCACGTCAAACGCCTGTACCATTTCAGCCTCATCGACACCGGCGTAACCGAGCAACAGCCCGCGCTGATGCGTTGGGTGCAGGTAGTAACTGGAAAGCGGTTTCACCATCACGCCGTGTTGCAGAATACGGGCAGTCAGTACCACATCATCGATAGGGTCGGGCAAGCGCAGAATCAGGTGTAGCCCGGCGTTGCTGTTATAACCGAGGTAGTCATCCCCCAAATGCTGCACGATCAATTCGCTCAGCAGCGCGCGACGGCGGGCATACAACAGGCGCATACGGCGGATGTGAGCGGCGTAGTGCCCTTCGCTGATGAACTGGCTTAGCGTCAGTTGCGTCAGCAGGTGACCGCCACGGTACAGCTCGGCGTGCGCCGTTTTCAGCTCTCTAGCCAGTTGTGGCGGCAGCACCATGTAACTGACTCGCAGCCCCGGGTAGAGCGTTTTGCTGAAGGTGCCGATGTAGATCACCGGCGGTTGCGTCTGGAGCCCTTGCAAGGCGGGAATCGGGCTGCCGGAAAAGCGAAATTCGCTATCGTAATCGTCTTCAATCACCCAACTGTTGTGCTCCTGCGCCAGCGCCAGCAGCCGTTGTCGTCGGGCGAGGCTCATCACCGACCCCAGCGGATACTGGTGCGACGGCGTAACGCAAATCAACCGCGGCACCGAGTGCGGCGAGACATCGTCCGGCGGCACCATGCCTTGCTCATCCACCGCGACTGGCGCGACACGCAGGCCATTGATGGTCAACACATTGCGCATGCCCCAATAGCAGGGGTCTTCAATCCATGCCAAATCACCCGGGTTGCACAGCATTTTGGCCAGTAGATCCATCGCCTGATGGGTCCCTTCGGTGATCAGGATTTGTTCCGGCGTACAGGTCACCGAACGCGCCACCCGCAGGTAGTCCACCAGCGCTTGTTGCAGTTCCGGGCAACCGCCGATCGGCGAATAAGAGAGCTGTTCCGGCTTCAGGCGGCGGGACAGGCGGGTCTGTAACCGCCGCCATAGGTCATGCGGAAAGCTGGCGATATCCGGAACGCCCGGCATAAACGCGCCCCACTGGCGAGCCGATGCACCGGCATACCCCAGCAGATGCATACCCCGTCGGGAAATTTCCTGTACGGCCGGGCGCAGTGGCGACAGCGTATCGTCGCGCATATCCGGCGTATGGGTGTCTGGCAACTGTTCGGTGACGTAACTGCCGCTGCCGGTACGGGTCTCGATATAACCTTCCGCCAGCAGTTGTTCAAAGGCGGCGATCACCGTATTGCGCGATAGCGATAACTGCTGCGCCAGGTCGCGTGACGAGGGTAAACGCCGTCCCGGCGCGATATCGCCGGAAAGAATTGCCAGGCGGATGGTGTCGTACAGCCGCTTGTTAAGGGTGCCTTCCAACTGGCGTTCCAGCCCTTGCAACAGCAAATCGGTCAGTAGTGAGCGCAAAGTGGATCCTTTAAATATTAAAAACTGGCTCTGGATTATAGGGCCATACAGGAGATAAATAACAACATCGTAACGTCAATCGTCAACCCTTATTGGGTGGTGTGTTCATCGAATCGGAGCGGAAAATGAGTAACAGCGAATTGAATCAACGTCGTTTGGCCGCCACGCCGCGTGGCGTGGGTGTGATGTGTGATTTCTATGCCGACAAGGCGGAGAATGCCACCCTGTGGGATGTTGAAGGGCGCGAGTATATTGATTTTGCGGCCGGGATTGCGGTACTGAACACCGGCCACCGTCACCCTAAACTGCTGGCGGCGGTACGTGAGCAGCTGGAAAAATTCACCCACACCGCCTATCAAATCGTGCCTTACGGCAGCTATGTGGCGCTGGCGGAGCGTCTGAATGCACTGGCACCTATCGTCGGCCCGGCCAAAACGGCTTTCTTCACCACCGGGGCCGAGGCGGTTGAAAATGCAGTGAAAATTGCCCGTGCTTACACCAAACGCCCTGGCGTGATTGCCTTTGGTGCGGCGTTCCACGGCCGTACGCTGCTGACCCTGACGTTGACCGGTAAAGTGGCTCCGTATTCCACCGGTTTCGGCCCGTTCCCAGGGTCCATTTTCCATGCGCTGTACCCGAATGCCCAACACGGCGTTACGGTAGAACATGCGCTGGAGAGTATTGATCGCATTCTGCATACCGATATCGGTGCCGATCAGGTCGCGGCCATTCTGCTGGAGCCGGTACAAGGCGAAGGGGGATTCAATGTGGCACCGCCGGAATTCATCCGTGGTGTTCGCCAGTTGTGTGACAAATACGGCATGTTGCTGATTGCTGATGAAGTACAGAGCGGCTTTGCCCGTACCGGCAAGGTGTTCGCGATGGAGTATTACGACGATAAAGCGGACCTGATCACCATGGCGAAAAGCCTGGGCGGCGGCTTCCCGATTTCCGGCGTGGTAGGGCGTGCCGAGGTGATGGACGCACCGGGCCCCGGCGGGCTGGGCGGTACCTATGCGGGTAACCCACTGGCGGTGGCCTCAGCGCTGGCCGTGCTGGATGTGATTGAAGAGGAACAACTGTGCCAGCGTGCTCAACGCCTTGGCGCTACACTGGTTGAAGCGCTGGAGCAGGCGAAAACCGCTAACCCGGCGATCGCCGATATCCGTGCCCGTGGCTCGATGGTGGCGGTGGAGTTTAATGACCCGCAAACCGGCAAGCCGAGCGCGGAAATCACTAAAAAATACCAGCAAGCGGCGCTGGAACAAGGGCTGCTGTTACTGACCTGTGGTACGCATGGCAACGTGATCCGTTTTCTGTATCCGCTGACCATTCCTGATGCCCAGTTCAGTAAAGCACTGTCGATTCTGGCCCAGGTTCTGGCGAAGTGAGATGTGAGCGAAAGGGTAGCTATGCAACTAAAAAATAAAGCGTTATTCCGCCAGCAATGTCTGATTGGCGACGAGTGGCAAGACAGCCATAACGGCGATCGCCTTAGCGTGAACAACCCGGCGACCGGTGATGAACTGGGCAGCATTCCGCTGGTTACGGCGCAGCAGACTCAGCAGGCGATTGCGCAGGCTGAGCAGGCACTGGTGGCGTGGCGTCAGCGTACCGGTAAAGAGCGTGCGGCACTGATGCAGGCATGGGCGCAATTGATTCGTGACCATCAGGACGATTTGGCGGCGATCCTCACCGCTGAACAGGGGAAACCGCTGGCGGAAGCCCGTGGGGAAATCGCTTACGCTAACTCGTTTATCGACTGGTTTGCCGAAGAGGCGAAGCGGGTGGAAGGCAGTGTGTTGCAGTCACCGCAGGCCAATCAACGCCTGCTGGTGATTAAGCAAGGCATCGGCGTATGTGCGGCGATCACGCCGTGGAACTTCCCGGCGGCGATGATTACCCGTAAAGCGGCGCCTGCATTGGCGGCCGGGTGCACCATGATAGTCAAACCGGCGGAGCAGACACCGTTCACCGCACTGGCGCTGGCGGAGCTGGCGCTACAGGCGGGCATTCCTGCGGGTGTGTTGCAGGTGGTGACTGGCGAAGCCGCCTCAGTGGGTAAAGTGCTGTGTGATAGCCCGGTCGTGCGCAAGCTGAGCTTTACCGGGTCTACCGAAGTTGGTCGCATTTTGATGGCACAAAGCGCGCCGACGGTGAAAAAACTGTCGCTGGAACTGGGCGGCAACGCGCCGTTCATCGTGTTTGACGACGCTGACCTGGAACTGGCGATAAAAGGCATTCTGGCGTCCAAGTTCCGCAATAGCGGCCAGACCTGTGTTTGCGCCAACCGCATTTATGTTCAGCGGGGTATCTACCCGGCACTGGCTGCACGGCTGGTGGAGGAAGTGGAAAAACTGAACGTGGGCGAGGGGACGCAACCCGGCGTGACGCAAGGCCCGCTGATTGATCAGGATGCGGTCGGCAAGGTCGAGTCGCATATTAGCGATGCCCTGGCCAAAGGGGCGACGTTGCTGACCGGCGGTTCACGCCATGCGCTGGGCGGCACGTTCTTTACGCCGACGGTGATAGGTGGCGTAACGCGCGAGATGCGGTTTGCGCGAGAGGAAACATTCGGGCCGGTGGCACCGTTGTTCCCGTTTGACGATGAGGCGCAGGCGGTGGCGATGGCGAACGACACCGAGTTTGGCCTGGCAGCCTACGTCTATACCCGTGACGCCATCCGCCAGTGGCGTGTGCCGGAAGCGCTGGAGTACGGCATGGTCGGCATTAATACCGGTCTCATTTCTAACGAAGTCGCCCCGTTTGGCGGGGTAAAACAGTCGGGGTTGGGACGTGAAGGTTCACGCTTCGGCATTGAGGAATACCTGGAGATGAAATATCTCTGCGTTGACCTTACCCCATCAGCCTGACGACGGATGCATTCGGATGAACAAGGATGTTCATGTCAGGAACGGTCGGGCTAGTCTGGTGCAGCCTGTTAACCGGTTGCACCATAACAAGGCAAATCAACCACCGGCTGTCGCAGTCAAAAACAGGCTATCAGATTAAAAATAACACCAGCACTGTGCAGATTGCACAGCGTAGGACTTCCACGGCTCCATCCGGCGGTTTTTAATCCAGTCGATAGAAACTGGCATGAAAACTGCTATACAGAATGATGTCATACATCAAAAAAATTAAGGGTTTTCCCCTTATGGACATACGTTGACTACTCTCTTTAGGAGCCAGACCATGTTGAAAAAATTTGCACTATCCGCTCTGCTCGTTGCCATGGCCTCCCAGAGCTGGGCTGATAATCTGACCGTGATTTCCTTTGGAGGCACCAATAAAGATGCACAGGATAAGGCTTTTTATAAGCCGTTCCAGGCCGCGGGCAAAGGCACGATCGAAGCCGGTGAATACAATGGTGAAATGGCTCGTATCCGCGCAATGGTGCAGACAGGGCAGGTTGGCTGGGATGTGGTGGAAGTGGAAGGTCCGGAACTGCTGCGTGGATGTAACGAGGGACTGTTTGAACCGCTGGACTGGCAAAAGCTGGGTCATCAGGCTGATTTCGTTAAAGGGGCCGTCTCTGAATGCGGTGCCGGGATTTTTGTCTGGTCCACGGTGCTGACTTACAACGCCAATAAATTACAGCAGGCCCCCAAAAGCTGGGCTGATTTCTGGGATGTGAAAAACTTCCCCGGCAAGCGCGCGCTGCGCAAGAGTGCCAAGTTCACGCTGGAAATCGCGTTGTTGGCCGATGGCGTGAAGCGTGAAGATGTTTACAAAGTGCTGGCGACCCCGGCGGGTGTCGATCGCGCGTTCAAAAAACTCGATCAGATCAAATCCAATATTCAGTGGTGGGAGTCCGGTGCACAGCCGTTGCAGTGGTTGGTGGCTGGGGATGTGGTCATGACCTCTGCCTACAATGGTCGCGTGGCCGTGGCGCAGAAAGAAAAACCGGGCATCAATATCGTCTGGAAAGATGGCCTGTACGATTTGGATAGCTGGGCGATTGTAAAAGGCTCCAAGCATAAAGCGCTGGCTGAACAGTTTATCGCGTTCGCCAACCAGCCGGAAAACCAGAAGGTGTTTGCTGAAAACATCGCTTATGGGCCGACCAACAGCAAAACCACCGCGTTACTGAGCCCGTCCATCAGCAACAACCTGCCAACCGCCCCGGATAACCTGGCGCAGTCGGTACAGGTCGATACCGAATTCTGGATTGATCACGGCGAAGAGCTGGAACAGCGCTTTAACGCCTGGGCTGCCCAGAAGTAATCCTGAACCGGTATTGAACAAGGAGAGCACGCTTATGTCCCAGAGTGAGATGTTGAAGGCTAAACCGCCAGTCGGTAATCAGGAAGGTCGCACCAGTCTGAAACAGCAGCTGCGTCAGGCGCAGGCCCGCTATCAGAAACGGTCGCTGTTGCTGATAGCACCCCTATTCCTGTTTATTCTGGTCAGTTTTCTGTTCCCGATACTGTCGATTCTGGGCAAAAGCGTGTCTAACCCGGACTTGCGCGTCAGTATGCCGATGACGGTAGAGGCAATGCGGAACTGGCCCGGCAAAGCGGTGCCGGATGAAAGTGTGTTTCGCGCGCTGGTGAGCGACCTGCGTAATGCTCGCAGTACCGGGCAGGTCGCTACGATCACCAAGCGACTGGGGTATGAAGACAGCCAGTACCGCACACTGATTACCCGTACCCTGCGTAAACTGCCGTCGGATGAACAGCCGGGGCTGCGTGAGCAACTGATTGCCGAGCAACCGATGTGGGGTGAGCTCAACACCTGGAAAACTATCGAACGAGCGTCGAGTCCGTTTACCAGCTATTACCTGCTGGCGGTGTTTGACCATAAGGTTGATCCACAAACCGATAAGGTGGTGGCACAACCGGCAGATCAGGCGTTGTATGTTGATGTGCTGATGCGCACGTTGCTGATGGCCGGTGTCGTTACGTTGCTGTGTGTGGCATTGGGGTATCCGCTGGCTTACTGGCTGGCGAAACAGCCGGATAACCGCGCCAATTTATTGATGATTCTGGTGTTGCTGCCGTTCTGGACCTCACTGATTGTGCGAACCGCCAGTTGGATCGTGTTGCTGCAATCCGGCGGGCTGATCAACCGTTCGCTGATAGGTCTGGGTATTATTGATGAGCCGCTGGTGCTGGTGTTTAACCGCATTGGTGTCTATATCTCGATGACGCATATCCTGTTGCCGTTTTTTGTGCTGCCGCTGTATGCGGTGATGAAAGGTATTTCACCTAACTATGTTCGGGCGGCGATTTCGCTGGGTGCGCATCCGTTTCTGGCGTTCTGGCGGGTGTATGTGCCGCAGACTTACGCCGGGGTGACGGCCGGTGCGTTGCTGGTGTTCATGATGGCGATCGGCTACTACATTACGCCAGCGTTGCTTGGCGGGCCAGGCGACCAGATGCTCAGTTATTTCGTGGCGTTTTTCACCAATACCACCATGAACTGGGGAATGGCGGCCGCGCTGGGGACGCAACTGTTGGTGATCGTGGTACTGCTGTATGTGGTGTATATCCGTGTTACCCGCACCGACGCCGAAGCGGCGGCGCGTTAAAAGAAGGAGCAAGCGATGAAACCGATGAAGGAAATGAGACAACAGGGATCGCAGTTGTTGCGGGTGTGGAATGGCTTCTTCAATTTTTATGGCGCGGCGATGTTGCTGTTTCTGATCGTGCCGGTGCTGGTGATTGTGCCGCTGTCGTTTAATGCCGGGTCGTTTCTCAGCTACCCGTTGGCCGGATTTTCCCTGCGTTGGTATCGGGAGTTTTTCCATTCCAGCGAATGGCTCGGTGCATTGGGCAACAGCCTGCTGATCGCGCCGCTGGCGACGATACTGGCAACCGTGTTGGGCGTGCTGGCGTCGGTGGGACTGGTTCGCGGTGAGTTTCGCGGCAAGTCGTTGGTGATGGCGGTACTGATTTCACCGATGATTGCTCCGGTGGTGATTGTGGCCGTCGGGATGTTTTTCTTCTTCGCCAAGCTGTCACTGCTCAATAGCTACATCGGGCTGGTGCTGGCTCATGCGGTGTTGGGGGTGCCATTTGTGGTGATTACCGTCACCGCGGTACTGAAAAATTACGATCAGAACCTGACTCGTGCTGCCGCCAGCCTGGGGGCACCGCCGTTGCTGGCGTTTCGTCGGGTAACCCTGCCGCTGATAGCCCCTGGCGTTTTCTCCGGCGCACTGTTTGCGTTCGCCACCTCGTTTGATGAGGTGATTGTGACGCTGTTTCTCGCCAGTCCGCGTCAGCGTACGTTGCCATTGCAGATGTTTGCCGGGATCCGCGAGAACCTTGACCCGACTATCGCCGCCGCAGCGACGATGATGGTGGCTGCCGCGCTGGTGCTGTTGGTGGTGATGGAAGTGCTGCGTCGTCGTTCGGAGAAATTGCGCGGTGGGCATTGATTCCAACTGTGGATACTGACGGTAGCGTACAACGCTATTTATCTCTGTTATGCGCCCTTGTCAGAACTGGCAAGGGCGCTGCTTTTTGGTCTGTGGGGTCAGGAAAGGTACGGGGTTAGCTCGCTTTGGCAAACCGTATAGTCATTTTTTTGTCGCGAAAAGGCGCGAGTTTATCCGGCGAAATGGCCGCTTCCACCACCAGCGTGGCGATGTCTTCGTAGGGGATGACATGGTAACGGGCGATGGCCGGGAGTTTGTCCGAGGTCATCGCCACCACAACCTCGTTGCTCTTGCCCACTGCCGCGTGCTTGAACTCGGCGTCTTCATAGTCAAACACCGTTAGCCCTTCGCTGGCATCCAGTGCGCAACCGCCCAGAAAACAGAGATCGAAATAGATATTCTCCAGCTGTTTTTGTGGTGTGATACCTAGTGCGCCTCCGGTGCGGGGTTGTACTCGGCCACCGAGCATAATCACCTCGGCGTGGGCGGATTTCATCATTTCCAGCGCGATAGCGGGCGAATTGGTGACGACAGTGACGGGCAACGTAGGCGCGATCGCCCGGGCGATGGCGAGGTTGGTCGAGCCAGAATCGATAAATACGCACTGATTTGCCTGAATCAACGCAGCGCAGGATTGCCCCAGCCGGTCTTTCGCGTCGCTGTCGGCAGTGGCCCGGGTAATAAAATGCCCGTCAGCCGGTGCCAGGCTGACCGCGCCGCCATATACCCGCTTGCATATACCTTCTCGCGCCAGTTCCTGCAAATCACGCCGGATGGTGTGTTCCGATACCTGTAATTCTTGCGACAGTAACGTACAAACCACCCGACCTTCCTTCGCTAATCGATCGCGGATCAGCGATTGTCGTTGTTCAGGAAAAGATGCATAATCGAGCATAACCAAGCCTTATAATTAATTTAATCGAGCATAACGAGCAAAATTAATCACTGGGACGCCGAATTGTCAATCAAATAGTGGTGATGTGCAGCCTATCGAAAGAGGTGAGTACCATGAGTCAGTCATTACCCGATATCGCATTCTTCCATCGTCTGGCTGACGCTGCCAGTCAGCAAACCTTGCCGCGCTTTCGTTCGCAGCAGAATCTGCACGTAGGTAGTAAACCCAAAGACGGGTTTCGCTTTGATCCGGTGACGGACGCTGACCGGGAAGCGGAGCGGGTGATTCGGGCGCTGATTACCGAACACTACCCGGATCACGCGATCATGGGGGAGGAATTTGGCACGACCGGCAGCGGTGATATCCAGTGGGTGCTGGACCCAGTCGATGGTACCCGGCCGTTCCTGTGTGGACTGCCGGTGTGGGGTACACTGATTGGGTTGTTGTATCGCGAACGTGCGGTGATGGGGATGATGAGCCAGCCGTTCACCGGCGAAGCCTTTTGGGCGGATGGCGAGCACGCCTGGTACCGTGGCCCACAGGGTGAAAGCCGACTGGAAACCCGTAAGAGCGTGTCGCTGGACCAGGCTATTTTGCACACCACATCGCCGGAACCTATCGAACGCTATCCGCAAGTCCACTTCCAGGATCTCACCGAGCGCACACTAATGACCCGCTACGGTGGTGAATGCTATGCGATGGCGATGCTGGCGGCCGGGCATATCGATATCTGTCTGGAATATTCGCTGCAACCTTATGATATTACAGCGTTCATCCCGATTGTGGAGCAGGCCGGTGGTGTGGTCACCACCTTGCAGGGCACACGGCCGGAAGCCGGTGGGCAGATACTGGCGACGGGGTGCCCACGCTTACACGAAGACGTGCTACGGATCCTGAATGGGTAACGCCGAACACGTTAACAGACTGCATACGCCGATGCGGTCATTGGTCTATTTTTTCTCATGAGACGATATCGTTTATGCAACCGTTGACGGATTCCCAGACGCTTTCACCTGTAGCTGCCCCGTTGTTTGATGAACCGGGACGGCGCGAACAACGTGCGACGCGCGTGATGTTTTTTTTAGCCGGGTTTGGTACGTCGGTTTGGGCGGCGCTGGTGCCGTTCGCCCGGCTCAATACCGCCGTGGATGACGGTATGCTCGGTCTGCTGTTGCTGTGTCTGGGGGGCGGCGCGCTGGTGGCGATGCCGGTAACCGGTATGCTGACCACGCACTTTGGCTGCCGTAAGGTGATTTCGCTGGCGGTATTGCTGTTCTGTCTGATCTTGCCGTGGCTGGCGGTGATCCCGAGTGCGGCGCTACTGGCGCTGGCATTGCTGATATTCGGTATCGGGGTGGGTACCACCGACTGTGCGATGAACGTACAGGCGATTTTGGTGGAGAAAGCCTCAGGTAACGCCATGATGTCTGGGTTTCATGGGTTTTACAGCATTGGCGGTATCGTCGGAGCTGGGGCGATGAGCGGCATGATGTCGCTGGGGCTGTCGCCGCTGGTGGCAAGCCTGATCAGTGTGGTGGTGATGGTGCTGTTATTGCTGACGCATCTGGCCGGTTTGCTGAGGTACGCCAATCCGCCGGAAGGCCCGGCGTTTGCTGTCCCCCGCGGTACGGTACTGGTGCTGGGGTTGATCTGCTTTGCCGTGTTCCTGGCGGAAGGCGCGGTGCTGGACTGGAGCGCGGTATTTCTGACCGAATACCGCGGCATGCCGGATGCGCAAGGTGCGCTCGGTTTTGCGTGTTTTGCCGCTACCATGACGCTCGGACGTCTGACCGGCGATCGGGTGGTCACCCGACTGGGTGCACAACCGGTGGTGATGCTGGGGGCCGCGCTGGCGGTCACCGGGTTGATGCTGGCGGTGTGGATCCCGTTCTGGTCGGTCGCGTTGCTCGGTTATGCGCTGATCGGGTTGGGGTGCTCCAATATTGTGCCGGTTATGTTCTCGGCCATCGGGCGTCAGACCAGCATGCCACAGGCGGCGGCGGTGCCTGCGGTCACCACGCTGGGTTATCTGGGAATATTAGCTGGGCCAGCAAGTATCGGGTTTATTGCGCATCACAGCAGTTTGTCAGCCGCGTTTCTGGTGGTGGCGGCCTTGCTGGCACTGGTTGGGCTGAGTGCCAAAGCGGTGAAGGTTTAGTCGTTCGCGGTATGGCGACAGCAAAGCGCGGTGATGGTTTCGCTTGTCATCGGTTTTGGTGATGAACAGGCCGTCATTCTCTTCATTATCCGGCAGTTGGCGCTGCTGCCGGATAATGCGTAAACCGGTCAGGACATCGGTAAAGCTCCCCTGCTGCGTCACCCGTCGCTTTTATTGTTTACCCGCATGGCTTCCCACGTTCATTCTCTGTCCGTTATCCGTTATCCGTTATCCGTTATCCGTTATCCGTTTTTCCGCATTACTTATCCAAAATTAAACGTTCATTTCAAACAAGCGTTGGGTTAGTTTTTCCGCAGATTTGAACACCCATCGTATGCCGGAGCCTGCCCCGTCACCATGCACTTGCGGCACGGATAATGACCGGACATCACCTATTTCACCCAGGGATAACAACATGAAAAATAAATCGCTTTTTGCGGCCTTGCTGGTGGCCGCATCGCTGTTTGGCGCGATGAGCCAGGCCGCGGAGACGACACCCAAACACGGCGGCACGCTGAATTTTCTGGTCGAGCCGGAACCGCCGGTGCTGACGTCGTTGGTTAACAGCGGCGGGTCGGTTATCAAGGTCAACGCCAAGGTGATCGAAGGATTGCTGAACTACGATTTCAACATGAAGCCGATCCCACAACTGGCCACCAGTTGGTCAGTGAGTCCGGACGGCAAACAGTACACGTTCCATTTACGCCAGGGCGTGAAATGGCACGATGGCAAGGATTTCACTTCCGCTGACGTGGCGTTCTCCATCCTGACGGTCAAGAAATACAATTCCCGCGGGCAGGGCACCTTTGCCAATGTCACCGAAGTGAAAACGCCGGATCCGTATACCGCTATTGTGGAACTGTCGCAGCCCGCACCTTATCTGATCAGCGCGTTTTCTGCCAACGAAGCGCCGATCGTTCCGAAACACCTGTATGACGGTACCGATATTCGTACCAACCCCTACAACACGGCACCGGTAGGCACCGGGCCGTTCATCTTCAAGGAGTGGGTGCGCGGTAGCCACATTGTGTACGAGCGCAACCCCAACTATTGGGATCAGCCGAAGCCGTACGTGGATCGGCTGGTGGTGAAATTCATCCCTGACGCGGCGACCCGCCTGATCGCCTTTGAGACCGGTGAGCTGGATCTGGGCAGTGAATCGCCGGTGCCGCTCAATGAACTGGATCGCGTCAAGAAAAACCCCAGGCTGGCGATTGAAACAGGCGGTTACGGTTACGGTCCGACGCAGACTCGCATCGAGTTCAATCTGGACAATCCGTACCTGAAAAACCTGAAGGTACGGCAGGCGATCGCCCACAGCATCAACCGCGATGTGCTGCGTAACGTGGTGTGGTACGGCTACGCCGTCAATTCGCCGACGCCGATTACGCCGGAGCTGGCGCCGTTCCACGACAGCGCGCCGTCGCCATACCCGTTCGATGTGAAGAAAGCCGAACAACTGCTGGACGAGGCCGGTTTTCCGCGTCAGGCCGACGGCATTCGTTTCCGTCTGGTACATGACTACATGCCGTACGGTGATGGCTTCAAGCGCGTGGCGGAATACCTGAAATCCGCGCTGGCTAAGGTGGGGATCGAGGTCACCATCCGGTCGCAGGATTTCGCTACCTACGTCAAGCGCGTGTATACCGATCGGGATTTCGCGTTCACCAACCACTCCATCTCCAACCTGTTTGACCCGACAGTCGGCGTGCAACGGCTGTACTGGTCGCAAGCCTTTAAACCGGGTGTGGCGTTCGGCAATGGTTCACATTACGCCAACCCGGAGGTGGACAGGCTGCTGGAGCAGGCGGCAGTAGAGACCGACCCGGCCAAACGTGCTGAGGAGTTTCGCGCATTCCAGCGCATCGTGGCGCAGGAACTGCCGGACATCAATTTGTTGCAGCTTAAACGCCTGACTATCTACAACACACGCGTTCACAACCAACTGACCGATATTCAGGGCACCAACGGCAGCCTGGCGGAAATCTGGCTGGATTAATGACCTGTGAACCGGGAGCGCGTCGGTATCCGATGGCGCGCTCTGTGGCGTCGCCTCTGCATATAAAGGTAAGTGATGAGAAATAGTGAACGCATCCGGCAGGTGCTGTGGCGTACGTTGCTGCATGCGGTGCCGGTGGCCATCGGTATCGTGATCGTTGTGTTCTTTTTGCTGCAACTGGTACCGGGTGATGCGGCGGATGTACTGGCCGCCGAAGCAGGCAGTGCCACCGCCGAAACCACCGCGCAGATACGCCAGCAGTTCGGGCTCGATCTACCGGTACTGCATCAACTGTACAACTATCTGTCCAATCTGGCGCATTTCAGTCTGGGGTTTTCACCGCGCTACAACGCGCCGGTGACGGAATTGATCCTGTCCCGTCTGCCGCAGACGCTGTTGCTGATGTTGGCTTCGCAGTTGGTGGCAATCGTGGTCGGGATCGCCCTGGGGGCGGTGATGGCTGTGTGGGCAGGCAAATGGCCGGATCGGTTTCTGTCGCTACTGGCGCTGTTGCTCTACTCCACGCCGGGGTTCTGGATTGGACTGATGGCGCTGATCTTGTTCTCGGTCCGGCTTGACTGGTTACCGGGTGGTGGCAGCGCCACCATCGGCGCAGATCTGCATGGCTGGGCTTATCTTCGCGATGTGTTGCTGCATGCGGTGTTGCCAGTCGGTGCCTTGAGCAGTTTCTTTATCGCCATTTACGCCCGGCTGACGCGAGCGGCGA
The DNA here is from genome assembly GCF_020406815.2 of Dickeya oryzae. Lineage (NCBI taxonomy): Bacteria > Pseudomonadati > Pseudomonadota > Gammaproteobacteria > Enterobacterales > Pectobacteriaceae > Dickeya > Dickeya oryzae. Next base: position 2,598,768 of record NZ_CP162670.1, on the reverse strand, counting down.
TGCTCGAAATCGACCGGCAGGATTTCGTGCGCACCGCCCACGCGAAGGGGCTGAGCCCGTGGCGGGTGACGCTACGCCATATTCTGCGCTGTGCGCTGTTGCCGGTGACCACGGTTGCTGGGATGCACATCGGCAACCTGCTGGGCGGTGCGGCGGTGGTGGAAACCGTATTTAGCTGGCCGGGGCTTGGCCGACTGGCGCTGGAGGCGGTGATGGCGCGCGATTTCAACGTGCTGTTGGGGGTGTTGCTGCTGTCAGCGTTTCTGGTGATCGTCGCCAATATTCTGGTCGACGTACTGCAAAGCTGGCTAGACCCCCGAATCAAGGCGAACTGATATGAAAAATACCGTTTCTTCTAGCACCGCCGTTGGTGAACGGGTACCGCCGCGTCGCCGTGTACGGCTGTCGCCAGAGGTGAGGCTGTTTTTGCGCAATCCTTCCGGCATGGCGGGTGTCGCGCTACTGGTGTTGGTAGCGCTAATGGCGCTGGCGGCACCGTGGGTCTACCCCGGCGACCCGTTGGATATGGTCGCGCAGCCGTTTCTGTGGCCGGGGCAGGATCCGGCTTTCCCGTTAGGCACCGATTCGCTGGGGCGTGATGTTGCCGCCGGAGTGGTACATGGGGCGCAGGTGTCATTGCAGATAGGCTTTTCTGCCGTGGCGGTCAGCCTGTTGATCGGCATAACCATCGGCGCAATTGCTGGCTTCTTTGGCGGCAAGGTTGATCACCTGCTGGTGCATGTCACTGAACTGTTTCAAACCTTTCCCACCTTTCTGCTGGTGGTGGTGCTGGTGGCCATCGGTCAGCCATCGGTGACACTGATTGCCTGCGCTATCGGTGTCGCCTCCTGGCCGACCATCGCCCGGCTGGTGCGGGCGGAATTCCGTACCTGGCGTGAAAGCGATTTCGTGCTGGCTGCGCGCAGTCAGGGGTTTTCCAGTCTGCGCATCATGGCACAGGAGATTCTGCCTAATGCGCTGCCGTCGATCATCGTTACCACCTCGGTGATGGTGGCATCGTCGATTCTGATCGAATCCGCATTGTCGTTTCTCGGTTTTGGCGATCCGAACCGGGTGAGTTGGGGCAGCATGATCGGTGCTGGCCGTGAGTCGCTGCGCTCGGCGTGGTTTTTGACCGCGATCCCCGGTGGTGCGCTGGTGCTGACCGTGCTGGCGCTCAATTTGGTGGGGGATGCGCTCAACGACGCACTGAACCCCGCTCACGGAGGGAACGCGTATGACCCCGCTGTTGGAGATTAAGGATTTACGGGTGACCTTTCCCGGTCATCAGGCGGTGCGCGGCCTCGATTTGGCGCTTCATCCCGGTGAAACGCTGGCGTTGGTGGGCGAATCCGGCTGCGGCAAATCCGCCACCGCGCTGTCCATCATGCGGCTGGTCAGTGCGCCGGGACAGGTCACCGGGCGCATTCTGTTCGACGGGCAGGACCTGCTGGCGCTGCCGAACACCGCGATGCGTCAGCTGCGCGGCAACGCGATTTCAATGATTTTTCAGGAGCCGATGACCTCGCTCAACCCGGTGTTGACCATCGGCCAGCAGATCGTCGAAACCCTGCTGACACACCAGCCGTTGACGTCGGCTCAGGCGCGTGTGCGAGCCATCGAGCTGCTGGACCTGGTGAAGATCCCTGAGCCGCCACGGCGTATCGACGATTACCCGCATCAGTTGTCTGGTGGGCAGCGTCAGCGGGTGATGATCGCGATGGCGGTGGCCTGCCAGCCGAAGCTGCTGATTGCCGATGAGCCAACCACCGCGCTGGACGTCACCATTCAGGCGCAGATTCTGGCGCTGCTGGATCAACTGCGGCGCGAGTTGTCGATGAGCCTGCTACTGATCACCCATGATCTGGGGGTGGTGGAGCAGTGGGCGGACCGCGTGGCGGTGATGGTCGGTGGACGCAAGGTGGAAGAAGCGTCAACCGATGTGTTGTTTCAGCGGCCACAGCATCCCTATACCCATGGGCTGTTGGCGACGTCACTGCATCTGGCCGATGACCTGCACTACCGGCAGCAGCGCCTGCCGGAGATCCGTCATTCCGACAATGGTGACGCCGGGCAGGTGACGGTGGTGACACCGCCGCTGCGTAGTGTTCCGGCTCCGGATACCACCCGCACGCCGCTGCTGTCGCTGCATCGGGTGCATACCCGCTACGCCACCTCGCAGGGTGTGGTGAATGCGGTGAAGGATATCTCGCTGGACATTTATCCCGGCGAAACGCTGGGGCTGGTGGGGGAATCCGGTTGCGGCAAGTCGACGCTGTCAAAGACCATTTTGCGTCTGCTGCCTGTTGCCGAAGGCCGGATGCTATTTGAAGGCCAGGATATTACCCATCTGAACGAGTCACAGTTGCAGCCTCTGCGCCGCCGGGTGCAGATGATTTTTCAGGATCCGTACGCGTCGCTCAATCCGCGCCACGATGTCCAGCGCATTCTGGAGCGGCCGCTGATTGTGCACGGCGTCACCCAGCGTGCGGAGCGTCAGCGGTTGATCAATCAGGCGCTGGAACGGGTTCGCCTGCCGCAGAGCAGTCTCCAGCGTTATCCGCACGAGTTCTCCGGCGGCCAGCGTCAGCGCATCGGCATTGCGCGTGCACTGGTAGTCAACCCGTCGCTGGTGATTTGCGACGAGCCGGTATCGGCGCTGGATGTGTCGATTCAGGCGCAGATCCTCAATTTGCTGGTGGAGCTAAAGAGTGAAATGGGGCTATCGCTGCTGTTCATTTCGCATGATTTGTCCGTGGTGCGCTACATCGCCGACCGGGTGATGGTGATGCAGCATGGCGAGTGTGTGGAAAGCGGTGATTGCCAGCAAATCTGGCGGCAACCTCAGCACCCGTATACTCGCCTGCTGCTGGACTCGGTACCGGGCAGGCAGCCACTCACGGCGCACGCCAGTCGTTTCTCTGTGGTTAACGCATAAGGGGTCATTGATATGGATTTGGGTATTGCTGGCAAACGGGCGCTGGTATGGGGCGGCAGCCGTGGGCTGGGTAAAGCCGTTGGTCGTCAACTGGCGCAGGAGGGCGTGCAGGTCACGCTGTTAGCGCGCACCGAGGTTGCGTTGCGTCAGGCGCAGGATGAAATCGAACAAGCGGTCGGCGTACGCCCGCAGGCGGTGGTGGCGGACATTACTCGCGACGAAGGACGGCTGGCGGCGCTGGTAGCCTGCCCGCAGCCGGACATTCTCATCAACAACGCCAGCGGCCCTGCACCGGGCGATTTTCGCTACTGGACGCGCCAGCACTGGCTGGAGGCGCTCGACGGCATGATGCTTGGCCCGATCGAAATGATGCGTTTGACGGTAGATGGCATGCGTCAGCGCGGCTTCGGTCGCATCGTTAACATCACCTCCCGCAGTGTGAAGATCCCGCAACTGGAGCTGGGGCTATCGAACAGTGCCCGTTCGGGGCTAACCGGTTTTGTCGCCGGGCTGTCCCGCACGGTAGTACGTGACAATGTCACTATTAACAATATTCTGCCGGGCATCTTCGATACCGATGGCCAATGGCAACACATCCAGTCGCTGGTGGCGCAGACCGGCAAATCCTATGAGCAGTTGCATCAGGAGCGGGCCGCGGCCAACCCGGCCGGGCGCTATGGGCAGCCGGAAGAGTTCGGGGCTGCCTGTGCATTCCTGTGTTCACGGCAGGCCGCTTTCATCACTGGGCAGAACTGGCTGATTGACGGCGGCAGCTATCCAGGCACCTTTTAACCGTTGCGCCCGCCGTCGGCAGGCGCAAACCAGAGGGAACACGACATGGCCGACTATGAACAGACGTTGCGGCAGATGGTGCCGGTGCTGACCGGGATCCGCCACCATATTCATCAGCATCCGGAAATCGGGTTTGAGGAGTTCGGCACCGCGGCGCTGGTGGCGGAGAAATTGCGCGAGTGGGGGCTGGCGGTGACCACCGGCATCGGTGGTACCGGCGTGGTGGGGACACTGCGCGGGAAACAGCCGGGCGAAGGGGTGATAGGCCTGCGCGCCGATATGGATGCACTGCGCCTGCAAGAGAAAACCGGTCTGCCGTATGCCTCGTCGTACGACGGCAAGATGCACGCCTGCGGTCATGACGGGCATACCGCCATGTTGCTGGGGGCGGCGTGGTTGTTGTCCCGCCATCCGGATTTTGCCGGGACGGTGCATTTTATCTTCCAGCCTGCCGAAGAAGGGCTGGGTGGCGCGCGGGCGATGCTCGACGATGGCCTGCTGAGTCGCTTCCCGTGCCAGCGGCTGTTTGGGCTGCATAACAAACCTGGCATAGCGCTAGGGCGTTTTTCGTTGCGTAGCGGGCCGATGCTGTGCGCCAGCGACAGCTGGCGGGTGGTATTCCGCGGCACCGGCGGCCACGGCGGTTCCGGTGCGCACCTGTCGATTGACCCGACGCTACCCGCCGCGCAGTTCGTGCTGGCGTTGCAGACGGTGGTCAGCCGTAACGTTCCTGCGATGGAGGCGGCGGTATTGAGCGTGGGGCATATCGGTGGCGGCGACCCGCTGGCACCTAACGTGATCCCCGAGCGCGTTACCGTAACCGGGACCGGGCGTAGCTACTCACCGGCTATCCGCGAGCTACTGGCCAAACGGCTGACCACACTGGCGCAACACAGCGCACAGGCGTTCGGCGCGACGGCGGAAGCCGATTATGAATTTCAATATCCGGTGCTGATTAATGAGCGGGAGATGGCCGAGCGTGCGAAGCAGGCCGCCGAGCGGGTAGCTGGTTCGGACGCGGTCAATGGCGAGATGACGCCGTTGCTGGGGGCGGAGGATTTTGCCTATCTGCTCGAGCAGCGCCCCGGCGCGTTCATCATGGTGGGCAATGGCGATGACGACGATGCCCACGGCCGACCACTGCATACCCCACATTACGATTTTAACGATGCGCTGATCCCAGTCGGAGTGCGTTACTGGGTGGAACTGGTGCGTCAGGAACTGCCGCTCACAGGAGGTATCGCATGAAAGTGATGGTACTTGGCGCAGGCGTGGTGGGTGTCACCAGTGCCTGGTATTTGCATCAGCAAGGGTTTGAGGTTGAGGTGATCGACCGCCAGCCCGGTCCGGCGCTGGAGGCCAGTTTCGCCAATGCGGGCGGTATTTGTCCCGGTTTCGCTGGCCCCTGGGCATCACCCGGCATGTTGCTCAAGGCATTCCGTTGGCTGTTCGTGCCGCAGGCACCGCTCAAATGGCGCCCGGCACTTAGCCCGGCGCAGTGGCAGTGGCTATGGCGTTTTGCCCGTAACTGCCGGTTGGACGCCTATCGCGCCAACAAAAGCCGGATGCAGCGTATCGCCCACTACAGCCAACAGTGTTTGCACCAACTGCGCAATGAATTGGGACTGGATTACGCCCAGTCGTCGCTGGGGGTACTGCAACTGTTCGGTAACGAACAGGAACTGGCAATGGCGCATCATGCGTCGCAGGTGTTGACGCAGTTTGGCGTCAATCACCGACTGGTTGACCGTCAGGCGGTGACGCAGATCGAATCGGCGCTCTCGCAGGCGGACGCACCGCTGAGCGGTGGCCTCTATCTGCCGGATGACGAAGCAGGGGACTGCGCGCTGTTTACCCGGCAGCTGGCGGCGGTGTTGCAACAGCGCGGTGTGCGTTTCCATTTTAATACCCCGATCGAACGCCTGCGGGCGAGCGATGATCACCGGCGAGTAACCGGCGTGGAAACCCCTGCCGGTGTGCTAACGGCGGATGCAGTGGTCGTGGCATTAGGATGCGCATCGGTGCCTTTGTTGCGTCAGGTGGACATCCGGCTGCCGATTTATCCGGTAAAAGGGTATTCGGTCACGCTGCCGATTGCCGACGATGCCGCTGCCCCGCGGGTGTGCGTGATGTACGAACATCATAAGGTGATGATCACCCGTTTGGGGAACCAATTGCGGGCGGCAGGGATTGCCGAAATTTCCGATTTCATTACCCAGCCGGACGCGAAGAAAAGCGCCTTTGTGGCGAGTGTGGCGCAGCGGCTATTCCCAGGCGCGGGCGACTACCAGACAGCGCAGCGCTGGTGCGGCCTGCGGCCGATGACACCGGACGGCCCCGGCTATGTGGGCGCTACGCCGGTAGCCGGGCTGTTTCTGGCCTGCGGACAAGGTTCCAACGGCTGGACACAGGCGGCAGGTGTGGGACGTATCGTTGCGGATGTGATAGCCGGTCGAACGCCGGATATCGATTTGAATGGGTTGACGCTGGCGCATCGTTAATCGATGACCTGGGTAAATCCGGGTACGCCGCAGCGTGTGGATTCACTATCAAAGGACGACAAAAGGACCATCAATGAGTACAGCAGCCAAAGAAAAAGAGGGCGATGTCCGGCAACGGATCTTACAAGAAGCGATGACGCGTTTCGCCCACAAAGGCAGCGAACTGACGACGGTGCGGGAGATTACCGAAGCGACGCAGGTCAATGTCGCCGCTATTAACTACCACTTCGGCTCCAAGGAGGGGTTGTTGAAGGCGGTGTTGGATGCCGTGCTGCAACCGCTGAACGCCGAGCGTAGCCGTTTGCTGGACGACGCGGAGCGGCAGTGGGGCGATTCACTGCCACTGTCGGCATTACTGGATGCCCTGTTGCGTCCGCTGGTGCAGAGCGCTCGCACGCCGGATGGTGGCCGTATCGCAGTGCGGCTGTTGCAGCACCTGCGCGCTACGCCGCAGGGCGAAGTATCGCTGTTGCTGTCCGATCATTTCGATGGCACGGCCCACCGTTTTATTCAGGCATTCGTCCGGGCGGTGCCGCATATTTCGCGTGCGGAGGCTATCTGGCGCTATGAGTTTGCACGAGGTGCGGCGATGCACGTGCTGGCGGATGTCGATCCACGTTCCGGACGTTTGACGCTGTTGTCGCAGGGATTGTGCGACAGCAACGACGACGAACAGGTACTGCAGCAATTGCTGCGGTTCGTCAGCGCCGGTTTCGCGGCACCGTCGGCCAATGCCGCGCCGACCGAATAACCGTTTTTTATGACAACGACATATCATCAGACAGGAATAGCTATGAGCAGAGAGAGAATTGAAGGGTCTTTTGTGGCATTGATCACCCCGTTTAACGACAACGGTAGCGTGGATTTCGGCGCATTTGAAACCCTGTTGCAGTTTCAGGAGCAAAACGGCACCGCGGCGGTGTTGATTATGGGGTCTACCGGCGAAGTGTCGATGCTCTCACCGGAAGAGCGCCGGGAAATCATTCGTCGTACCGCCGGTTTTAACAGCGGCAAGATGAAGATCTTTTTCGGTTGTACCGGCAACAATACCGATACCACCATCGACTATGTGCGTTTTGCCAAAGACAACGGGGCCGATGGTGCCATTATCGCTGCGCCCGCCTATATTTGCGCCAGCGAAAGTGATATCGAGCACTATTTTCTGGAGATCGCCGACGCCACCGATCTGCCGCTCGGTATCTATAACAATCCGCCGCGAGTGAAAACCGACCTGCACTGGACATCGCTGCTGCGTATCTTCAAGCACCCGAATTACGTGATCCATAAAGAATCCACCACCCGCGTTGGTCAGGTGGCACAAGTGTTGGCAGGCAACCCGGACGTGTCGGTAATGTGCTGTGATTCGCCCAATCTCGGTCTGGTTGTTCCCACGATGTCGCTGGGTGGCCACGGCACCGCCAACATGACCGGTAATATCGCACCGGCGGAACTGGCGGCGATTTCCCGACCGTGGCGCGAGGCGGGTGACGCTGAACGTTTCCGCGACGCGTACCAGCATCTGTTGCCACTGCTGCACTACACCTATTCCGCCATCAACCCGGTGGCGGTGAAATCGCTGATGAAGGCGGTCGGCCTGCCTGCGGGCAGCCTGCGTCGCCCGCTGCGCGACCTGGACGGCGACGCGCTGGAGCGTGGGGTGCGCATTGTGGCGGAACTGGGGCTGCGTGAAAAATACGGTTTTCGCTGACCAACAGCAACCGGGGCGTGGCCCCGGTTTTTTTACGCCGCCGGAAACCCGATTAGGTTTCGATAAACGTCTGGTACCACTGTCTGAGCTGTTCAGTGATAGTCCGATTCGCTGCTTCAAACTCCCGCCCATCCAATCTACGCACTGGCGTAATGCCGGCCAGCGTGCCGGTGACAAAGGCTTCATCGGCAGTCATCGCTTCTGCCAGCGTGAAATCATCCACCCGCACCGTCAGACCGTGGGCGCGTGCCAGATTGATAACCGTCTGGCGGGTGATACCGTTAAAGCAATAGCGGCCGCTGGAGGTCCAGAGTTCGCCACGCCGTACAATAAAAAAGTTGGTGGAGTTACAACTGGCGACAAAGCCGTGCGGGTCCAGCATCAGCGCTTCGTCAGCTCCGGCGTCGAGAGCTTGTAACAACGCCTGAATAAGATTCAGACGACTGTGGGAGTTAAGTCGCAGGTCGAACACATCCGGCGTGCTGGTGCGATAGCTTGAGGTGAACAGTGCCAGTCCGCGTTGCTTCGCCGTTTCATCCACCACTTTGTATTCCGCCACGCACACCACCGTCGCGCCGCCGAGGATAAAGCGCGGGTCCTGATTGGGGGTGCTTTTACGCCCGCGGGTGATCATCAGCCGCAGGTGCGCGCCATCGGTCATGCCATTGATGACCAGCGTGCGCCGCATAATGTCGATTAGCTCCGCGCGGGTATGGCCGATATCCAGCCGGATGGCGGCTGCACCCGCCAGTAAGCGGTCCAGATGGGCATCGAGGGAAATCAGGCGGCCATTGACCAGCCGCAGACCTTCCCACACGCCATCGCCGCAGACGTAACCTGAATCAAATACCGACACCACCGCCCGCGAGCGATGCACAAATTCGCCGTTGACGTACACCTGCACGTCGTCGTTGCGGGTGTCGTGCCGGTAAGCCTGGCTGCTGACGGCGGAAGAGGAGGAAGCGCTCATGATGACTCCTTAAAACGCACGTTCGGCGAAGCGGGCCAGAAACGCCTGCGTACGGGGTTGTTGAGGGTGGCGCAGCACCTGCTCTGCGCTGCCCATTTCGTGAATAACGCCATCGGCAATGAAGATAACCCGGTCAGCGAAGTGCCAGGCGAAACCCAGTTCGTGGGTCACCAGCAATAAAGTACGGCCCTCGTCCGCCAGGGCGCGAATGGTATGCAGCACTTCGCCCACCAGTTCCGGGTCGAGGGACGAGGTGGGCTCGTCAAATAGCATGATCTCCGGTTCCATCGCCAGCGCACGGGCAATCGCCACCCGCTGTTGCTGGCCGCCGGACAGGTTGCTGGGGCGAGCGTTAAGCTTGTCCGCCAGCCCGACTTTCTCCAGTTGCCGACGGGCGATGGCGTTGGCCTCGGTACGCGGTAGTTTTTTTACCGACAGCAGGGCTTCCTGCACGTTTTGCAGCACGCTCTGATGAGGAAACAGGTTGAACTGCTGGAACACCATGCCGACACGCTGTCGCACTGCGCACAATTGCTTTTCCGGGTAGCGCCGCGTACCGTCCGGCATGGGGTGCCCCAGCACGTCGCCATCCAGTTCGATGGTGCCGCCGCTCGGCACTTCCATGAAATTCAGGCAGCGCAGTAGGGTACTTTTGCCAGAGCCGCTGCCGCCGATAATGGCGATTTTCTCCCCGCGTCGTACATCCAGGTCGATGCCTTTTAGCACCGGCTGACCGTGAAATGCTTTGGTCAGCCCGCGCAGCCGTAAAACGATATCCTGCGAATCAGTCATAGGTGGTTACCGGGTTAATAAGAATTACCGGGTTGATAAAAAACTACCGGGTTGATAAAGGGGAACGCCAGCGCTGCTCCAGCCGTGCGGCCAGATAGCTGCCGGGCCAAATCAGCACGAAGTAGAACAGCGCCACCACGGTGAGAATCTCCAGCGGGCGGTACGTGTCGCTGCTGAGCAGTCGCCCCTGATACATCAATTCATTGACCGCCAGCATCGACGCCAGCGAGGTGACCTTCGCCAACTCGATCAGTCGATTGGTCAGCGCGGGCAACATGCGCTGCAACACTTGCGGCAGGATCACGCGGCGTAGCGCCAGCGGATAAGACATGCCGAGCGCTTTGGCTCCTTCCCACTGGCTTTGCTCCATCGATTGCAGACCGGCGCGGAAGATTTCGGTGCTGTAAGCCGCGGTGTAGAGCGTCAGCGCCAGCACCGCCGCGCCAAAGGTGCTGAGCTGGAGGCCGGTCAGCACCGGCATGGCGTAGTAAAACCAGATCAGTTGGATTAGCACCGGCGTATTGCGAAACAGTTCGACGAACGCCATGACTGGCAGACGGACGGCGCGGCGGCGTGCAGTACGGGTGATGCCCAGCGCCAGGCCGAGCAGGGTGCCACCGATGCCCGCCAGCAGCCACAATTCCAGCGTGACGCCCAGCCCGCGCAGCAGGACCGGCAACTGTTGCCAGATAAAGCCAAAGTTCCATTGATAGTGCATCGGCGACCTCACTGTACACGAGTGTAGGACAGTCGCCGCTCGGCGTACTGGCTCAGCAGACTAAGGACAAACAGCAGCGTGAAATAGAGCAGTGCCGCCAGGCTGTATATTTCCAGCGGGCGGAAGCTCTGGCTGTTGATCTGCATCGCCTGATACAACAGCTCGCCGTAAGCCAGCGATGACGCCAGCGAGGTGGATTTAATCAACTCGAATGAGCGCTCAATCAACGGTGGGATCATGCGTCGCAACGCCTGCGGCAGGATAACGCGGCGCAGCGCCAGTGGGCGCGACATACCGAGCGCTTTGGCCCCTTCCCACTGCCCCTCGGCAATCGACAGGATGCCGCCGCGGTAGACTTCGGCGTAAAACGCGGCCGACTGTGCGGACAGGGCGGTTACCGCCGCGGCGAACGGCGACAGGGTCAGCGGACTGATGACCGGCAGTGCGTAGTAAATCCAGAAAAAATGCACGATGGCGGGCGTGTTGCGGTAAAAGCCGATGAACAGGTGAGCGGGCAAGCGCCACAGCCGTGTGGACGACAGTTTCATTGTGGCCAGCAGTACACCGGCCAGCATCCCGATGAGAATGCTGGTAAAGCCGATGCGGACTGTTCCCCATAACCCGTCCAGCAGCAGCGGCCACCAGTGTGGCAGGGCGGAAAAATCCCATTGATAACGCATGTGTTTTTCCCTGATAACGCCAAAGGCGTACGAATTGTGAACTCGACTACGATATTGTTATATCGATGGTGCTTTTTATATTCTCAGCATCTTAGCAGCCGAAAAATGTGATAAGTAAATGCTAAAAAAGCGGATTGATAGCCGATTTTTAGCTAAGGAAAGCGGGAAATTCGCTGAAGTTGCGGGCAGAAAAATCGGGCTGTCGATGACAGCCCTGATACGCGGGATTACGCCGTCTGGCCGGTTAACGCCTGTCGGATGTCATTAATCAGGTCTTCTACATTTTCGATACCGACTGACAGGCGCAGCAACTGCGGCGTGATACCGAGGTGCAGACGCTGTTCCAGCGGCAAGGAGGCATGGGTCATGTTGAAGGGTTGGCTGATCAGGCTTTCTACGCCGCCCAGACTTTCCGCCAGCGTAAACAGCTGGGTGCGCTTGATCACCGTGCTGGCGTACTCGGCGTCGCCACGCAGCCTGACGCTTATCATGCCGCCGAACGCACTCATTTGCTGACGCGCCAGCGCATGTTGCGGGTGAGAAGGCAGGCCGGGGTAGTACACCTGTTCCACCTGCGGCTGTTGTTCCAGCCAGCGCGCCAGCGTCAGCGCGTTGTCGCTATGGCGTGCCAGGCGCAGCGCCAGTGTGCGGATACCGCGCAGTGTCAGGAAGCTGCTGAACGGATCGAGTACCCCGCCCACCGCATTTTGCAAAAACGCCAGTTGCGCTGCCAGTTCTTTGTCCCGCCCGACCACTGCCAGCCCGGCGACCACGTCCGAGTGGCCGTTCAGATATTTGGTGGCCGAGTGCACCACGATGTCAAAGCCCAACTCCAGCGGGCGTTGTAAAGCCGGAGAGGCAAAGGTGTTATCCGCTACGCTTATCACGCCGTGGCGCTGGGCTAGCTCGGCGATGGCGCGGAGATCCGCCAGCTTCAACAACGGATTGGTGGGGGTTTCCACCCAGATCATCCGGGTCTGCGGGGTGATCGCCTGCTCCAGCGTGCTCAGGTCGGTCGGGTCGACATAGGTGACGCTTAGCCCGGCGGTGCGTTTGCGCACCCGGTCCAGCAATCGCCAGGTGCCGCCGTAAATGTCATCCACTGCGACGATATGGCTACCCTGATCGAGCAGTTCCAGTATGGTGGCGCTGGCCGCCAGTCCGGAAGCGAAAGCAAAACCCTGAATACCGCCTTCCAGCGCGGCGATGTTGGCTTCCAGCGCGTGACGGGTCGGGTTACCGCTGCGTGAGTATTCGTAGCCGGTATGCTGGCCGGGAGCTGGCTGGGCAAAGGTTGAGGTAGCGTAAATTGCTGGCATGACTGCGCCGGTGCTGTCTGGGGTGTAGCCAGCGTGAACGGTCAGCGTGTCGAAATGGCTCATGATAAATCCTTGTGGTAAACGGTAGAAAGATCAGCGCACCAGATGCCGCCAGTGATTGAGCACATCGGTGCGGGTAATCAGGCCGAGGAAGCGCTGGCCGTCCAGAACGATGGCGACATGACCGCGATCAAACGTGGTCAGCAGGTGATCGAACGAGGCGTCTTTCTGCAGGGTGTTGACCTGATCGGTCATCGCATCACGGGCGGTCAGCGAGAAATGGCGCGGGTTGGCTTTGAGATTGTTGAGCAGGTCCCACTCATCAATCACCCCGACTACCCGGTCGTGTTCCAGCACCGGCAACTGGGAAATGTCGTACAGCCGCATGCGGGCATGCACGATCGCCAACGAGTCATCAGGGGAGACAGACACGGTAGCGCCTTCATTATGGCGATAGGTGATCAGATCGCGCAGGTCGCCCAGCGGTGGGCGTTGAATTAACCCTTGCTCAATCATCCAGTAGTCGTTGAACATCTTCGACAGGTACTTGTTGCCGCTGTCGCAAACCAGCGTCACCACCCGGCGCGGTTCGGTTTGGGCGCGGCAGTAGCGTAGCGCCGCCGCCAGCAGTGTGCCACTGGAGGATCCGGCCAGCACACCTTCTTTGAGTAGCAGTTCGCGGGCGGCCTGAAACGATTCCTGATCGCTGATGGCGTAGGCCTGTTTTACCTGACTGAAGTTAGCCAGCGCTGGCAAAAAGTCCTCGCCAATGCCCTCCACCAGCCAACTGCCCGCGTCGCCAATTGTGCCTTGTCGTACATAGTCAGTCAGGATAGAACCGGCCGGGTCGGCCAGTACCAGTTCGGTTTTCGGTGATACGTCGGCAAAGTAACGACTCAGTCCACCCAGTGTTCCGCCGGAGCCGACGCCAACCACAATCGCGTCAATGTCATGCTCCATCTGCTGCCACAATTCCGGCGCGGTGGTGCGGTAGTGGGCCTGAGGATTGGCAGGATTATTAAACTGGTCGATATAGAACGCACCGGGGATCTCGTTTGCCAGCCGTTGCGCATAGTCCTGATAATAGTCCGGGTGGCCTTTGGCGACGTCAGATCGGGTCAGGCGTACATCGACACCGAGTGCGCGCAGATGGAAGATTTTCTCCCGGCTCATTTTGTCCGGTACCACCAGAATCAACTGGTAGCCTTTGATAGCCGCCACCAGTGCCAGCCCCAGCCCGGTATTGCCAGCGGTGGCTTCGATCAGCGTGCCGCCAGGCTGTAGTTTTCCCTGCTGTTCTGCCGCTTCAATCATGGATAACGCCACACGATCTTTTATCGAGCCGCCGGGATTCTGGTTTTCCAGCTTGGCGAATAACCGGCAAGGGCCGGTATCAAACTGCGTCAGCTCCAGCAACGGGGTGTTGCCGATCAGGCTGAGCACGGATGTAGGAATAGACATAGTCATCACCTCGGATCATAACGAGGTGCACATGGTAGAGCTCAGGCATAACAGCATGAAAATAATATAATTGACCATCTATATGTGATTTTTAGAAATAAAATTCTGTTTGGCGGTAAAGCCATACAGCCTGATAGCCATGCAGCGGTATATCCATCCGCTGATGAAACGACGGGTTATCACCTTTGGTTTCAACGGTGGCGAAAATGGCATAAAGCAGTTGGAAAACGCAGTGTTATCATCAAGCGCCACCCCCTGACGCCGACCGGAATCTGGACCGATGACCTCTTTGCACGCGACCTCCACGATCACCCTGACGCTGGCCCGCTTTGCCTGCCAGCTTACGCCAGAGGCGATCCCTGTGGTCTGGCGGCGAAAAATCCTGCTACATCTGCTGGATGCGCTGGGCTGCGGCGTCGCCGGGCTGGAAAGCGAGGTGTTTTTGCAAGCGCAACGCATGGCGCGTCAGCAATATGCGGTGGGAACATCGCCGGTGCTGGGAAGCCGGGATGGGCTGTCAGCGCTGGGAGCCGCATTTGTCAATTCGGTGGCGATGAACGCGCTGGATTATGACGATGGATTTGAACGAGAGGGTCGCGGTATGGGGCACCCTGGCGCGACGTTGGTGGCGGCGGCATTGGCTGCATTGGACGGACGGCGGATATCCGGCGCGCAGTTGTTATGTGCGCTGGTCGCCGCCTGGGAAATCAATGGCCGCGTGATCCTGTCTCAGCAGCCCAGCCCGGAACGTTTTCAGCAGGTGTACGGCGTGTGCCAGCATCAGTCGCTCGGTGCGGCGGTCGCATTCGGTCTGCTCTGCGGCTGCGATGCCGCCGGGCTGGAGAACGCTATCGGGCTGGCGGCATCGCTGACCCCACTGCCGGGACTACACAAGTACAACTGGCAGCAGAGACCGCTGGTGGCGTTGAAGGATTACAACGCACCGGCGACGGAAGCCGGGGTGCGCGGGGTGCTGCTGCACCGGGACGGTATCATCGGGCCGCGCGACGTGCTGGCAGGCGAACAGGGGTTCTGGCGCATGGCAGGCTCTGACCAATGTGATGCCTCGCTACTGGTTGATGGACTGGGGGACGTGTGGCGATTGCGCCATGCCAGTATCAAACGCTACCCGGTTTGCCGTTGGATGCACACTGCACTGGCGGCGTTTGAGCAACTGCTGGCGCAGCAGGCGCTGTCGCCGGAGCGGATCACGCAGATTCAGGTCATTGGCAGCCGGACGCTGGTAGCGCAATTCGCCGATACGCAGGTGTTGAGCGAAACCGATGCCCAGTTCAGACCGCTGGCGTTGGCCTGCCTGGCTTACGGCATTCCCCTACAGAACTGGAGCGACGCGACCACGCGGCAGCGTGCGACATTGCTGGCGTTTGCCCGGCGGGTCGAGTTAGTGGTGGATAACGAATTGGAACGGTTGATGGCGGTACAGCGGCGGCCTGTCAGCCGGGTGAGGGTGAACGTTGACGGGCAGTGGTTGAACGCGCCGACAGTGGATTATCCACCGGGGTGTGAAGAGAACCCGATGGCAGAAGCGGAGATTGTGCGCAAGTGCCGCGACAATCTGTCGCGGCGACTGGGGGATAGTGAGAGCGAGCGCCTTATTGATGCGCTGCTCAGTCTGGAGCGCCAGCCGGATGCAGGGGCGCTGCTGGCACCACTGTTTGCTGGCTGACGTTCCTCGTTTGTCGCTTATTTCCACGCTTCGCGGATCACTGGCGGCACCTTGCTGATGTCCACGCCGCGGGCTTTCAGTGCCTGTTCGTAGAACTGCTGAATCTGGCCGGATTGATAGAGTTTGCCGAATTCGTCGTTGAGGAACTGATGGAAGGTTGGGTCGCTTTCCTTACGGATAGCGCCGCTGGTACTGACCGCCACGATAGGCTTTGGCAGTATCAGGTTACCCTTGCCGACTTTAGCCTGTTGCAACGCCAGCGCTGGATGGAAATAGGACAACGCGTCTACCCGACCGGCATAAAACGCCGCCACGCCTTCATCCATGTTGGGGAAACGCACCAGTTGCGCTTTCGGCAGATTTTTGGTCAGCAGCAAATCCGGACTGGAGCCCAGCGTGACGCCGATTTTGATATCCGGCCGGTTGAGGTCTTCCCAGTCGGTGACATTGATGCCATCGCGCACCAGTACCCCCTGGGCATACCAAAAGAAAGGTTGCTCCGGAAAATCGACCGCTTTTTTGCGCTCATCAGTGGGGTCAAGTACCAGCATGGTATCGATCTGGCCGGTTTGCAGGGCGGCGATCGCGTTGCCCCAGGTGGTTTCTACCGCCACCAGCTTGACCCCAAGGTCTTTCGCCAGCACCTTACCAACCTGATAGCCGATGCCATCCCATTCGCCGGTTGCCGCGTTCTTGAAATACCAGGGTTCGCCCTGCGCTACACCGATACGCAGTTCGCCGGTTTGTTTGATGTGCTGCCAGGTGGAGGTCGGCGTTTCGGCCTGAACCAGCCAGGGCGCGGCGGCCAGCGCCAGCGCGGCAATCATGTTGCGAAAAGATAACGTCATAATGTCCCCGTGTGTGAATGGTTAAGCGCCTGAATCAGCGGGGATGTTACGTGTCAGTGTGGGCCTGGCTACGCTGCCCATCCCCCGATAAAACCAGGCGTTGGATTAATCAATAAATAAAAGGTGAACACCGTGCACGCCATCAGCGAATTTCATAAATAATGCTTTAATATCATTAACATGGTGGAGGCGTGCTTAGGCAGTATTGCAGGAAATCGGCGCGACATTAAATGCGAAGAATGACAGAGCTTATGCGCAGGGCGGCAAATGGAAGTCATGACATAAGGCGGGCGTTGCCCGCCATGATGAGACGGATGCTATCGGTCAGAACGATTCCCACTCATCTTTTGCCGCAGGCGAGTGAGACCCGGCTGTTGCAGTGGCCAGCATCAGCGGTTTTTTCGCGCCGAGGGTACCGGGGGCCTGGCGGGTAACGCGCTGGGCGTCACTATCACCGAGGCGGAAAATCGACACCGCCTGTTCCAGTGCCTGAGCCTGCTCTTCCAGTGAGTTAGCTGCCGCGGACGATTGCTCCACCAGCGCGGCGTTTTGCTGGGTGGTGGCGTCCATTTCGGCGACGGCGCTTGAGATCTGGTTAATCCCTCGGCTCTGCTCATCAGACGCAGAAGCAATTTCGCCCATAATGTCATGAACATGGGAGATAGAACGAATGATCTCATCCATCGTCTTACCGGCACTTTCCACCTGGGTGGAACCGGTATTGACCCGGGTGACTGACTCGTTGATCAGGGTTTCTATCTCTTTAGCGGCCTGCGCGCTACGCTGGGCCAGACTGCGCACTTCGCCCGCCACCACAGCAAAACCACGGCCTTGCTCACCAGCACGCGCGGCTTCCACCGCGGCATTCAGCGCCAGGATATTGGTCTGAAAGGCGATACCGTTGATAACCGAGGTGATTTCGGAAATACGTCGGGAACTGGTGGCGATTTCATTCATGGTGCTGACGACGTTGGTGACGATTTCACCGCCTTTAGTGGCGTTATTGGCGGCGTCGGCGGCCAGTTGTGAGGCGTGATGCGCGTTATCGGCGTTCTGCTTCACCGTGGAGGTTAACTGCTCCATACTGGCGGCGGTTTCCACGACGGCAGCAGACTGCTGCTCAGTGCGTGAGGAGAGGTCAGTGTTACCCGCTGCGATTTCCGATGCGGCGGACGCCACGTTATTTACGCCTTCACGAATGCTTCCTATCATGCCGCGCAGTTTATGGTTCATCTGGTTCATTGCCGTCATCAATTGGCCCAACTCATCGCGCCGGTTGACGGTAATGGTGGCGGTCAGGTCACCCTGGGCAATCTGTTCGGCCATCGACAGGCTTTGACGCAATGGCTGCGTAATCAATAAGGTGATGCGCCAGGCCAGTAACACGCCGATGGCGATAATCGCCAGGCCGATAACCCACTGCTCGTATTGGGACTGGCGGGTAATGTTATCCACCTTGCTTAATTGCGCTTCATAAAGCTGTGTCGTTGCCTGATTCAGCACCAACGCGATATCCGCTATACGCTGAGAGGCCGTGTTTTCCTCCTGATACGCGGTCATATAAAGGCTGATATCTCTGTCGTAGGTGGCGAACAACTGCCAGGCCTGATTGAGCCACGCCTGTTGTTCTGCATCGTACTGTGGCAGAGCTTGTGTGAGGGTATGCTGTGCGGTGCTCAGTGCCTTGCGAAGTGCGGTTTCATGTTCACCAGAGGGGGTTAGTGTCAGCTCATGCGCGGTATCTTTAATGTCAGACAGCGACTCATGGATGTATAGGAACTCCAGTCTCAATTCCAGTGGCAACATGGCGCTGTTGAATTGTTTGCGCAGGGTATCAATGACGTTGCTGATGGTATTCTGCGATAACTTTTGGCCGATAGCATCCCGCTTTTGGCTGGCGGTGAGCAGGTTTCCCCGTACCGTATTATATTCCTTACTGGCCTGGGTTATTTTATCCAGCAGAATACGGGTATCGGCATCCCATTTCAGCGTTTCTGCCGTGTTTAGCAATTGCGTTATTTTATTCAGCAATTCGCTGTTTTTATTTAGGGCAGCATAATCGTGGGTATATTGAAAGCGCAGACGTTCCAGTTTAGCATCTTCCAAGTGACTATTGATACTATTACTGATAATCGATTTTTGTGAGTAGGCGTCAATATTACGAAAACCATTTATTCCAGACAGCATGATAATGATGGCCATCAATAATATTAACCCGAATCCCAGAGCCAGCTTTACGCCGACCTTGAGATTGTTATAAGCACCAAAAACAGTATTCATTGGTCCTTCCTTTCTTGATTTGCCAGAGAAATGATGAGGAAAAAACCGATTTCAATAATTAAGGCTTCAGAACCTCAGTGCTGAAGCTGTGTTTTATTATTATGGTTACGCTAATCTGTAATCGTTACTGTGAGTGAGCGGCTCTGTAAGCGGACGATTACGGCCCGAAACTCATGGCTTATCCATCTCACAGGGGAAGGCAATGTAATAGCTATACTTTCATAACATAGTATTAAAAAGTGATTTTATCAATGGATTACTGAAAAATGAGATACCGATTATTGATGTCTGATGCCTCATCCATTTTTTGAGATATTTCCAAATGGAATACCCAAAAAAGTAATCATGGGCGTGACAATACGCAGTGATAGTCTTTACGTTGCGTCGTTGGTGGAGGCATGTTAGCGCTCAACATACGCTGCTGGAAAATAAATGGGCGATACAAGGCAGGGAATCTAAACACAGCATGGCGGTTTATTGCCATGCTGTGTGGTGTGTACCAACAATCGTCGTGATCAAACGTAGTAAAAATTAACCGACACCGTTATCAAAACGGATTAGAACGACATCAAAACGGATTAGAACGACTCCCAGTCATCTTTGGTTGAGGTTGATGAAGGTTTCACCGTAGCAGACGCTTTGGTAGCTGATTTCCCCAACATGAATGGCGTTTTGGTACTGGTCGTGTTGCGTTGTCTTGCTGGTGATACCGTAGCATTGTCATGGCTGGTCCGGAAAAACGACACTGCGTGCTCCAGCACCTGAGCCTGCTCTTCCAGTGAATTGGCTGCGGCGGAAGATTGCTCCACCAGCGCGGCGTTTTGCTGGGTGGTGGCATCCATTTCGGAGACAGCGGTAGAGATCTGGTTGATGCCACGGCTCTGTTCATCGGAGGCGGAGGCAATCTCATCCATGATGTCATGCACATGGGAGATGGAACGGATGATTTCATCCATTGTCTTACCGGCGTTTTCCACCTGGGTGGAACCGGTATTGACCCGGGTGACCGACTCGTTGATCAGCGTTTCTATCTCTTTAGCGGCCTGCGCGCTACGCTGGGCCAGACTGCGCACTTCGCCTGCTACCACGGCGAAACCCCGGCCCTGTTCACCGGCACGCGCGGCTTCCACGGCGGCGTTCAGCGCCAGAATATTGGTCTGGAAGGCGATACCGTTGATAACCGAGGTGATGTCGGAAATACGCCGGGAACTGACGGCGATTTCATTCATGGTGCTGACCACGTTAGTGACGATTTCGCCGCCGCGGGTCGCATTAGCGGAGGCATCGGCAGCCAGTTGTGAAGCGTGATGCGCGTTATCGGCGTTCTGTTTCACCGTGGAGGTTAACTGCTCCATGCTGGCGGCGGTTTCCACCACGGCGGCAGACTGCTGCTCAGTACGTGAGGAGAGGTCGGTGTTACCGGCCGCGATTTCCGACGCGGCTGACGCCACGTTGCTCACGCCTTCACGAATTTCGCCGATCATCTCACGCAGTTTATGGTTCATCTCCGCCATTGCAGACATCAGCATTCCCAGTTCATCGCGGCGAACAACGGTGATGGAAGCCGTCAGGTCGCCCTGGGCAATCCGTTCAGCTATCGACAGACTCTGGTGCAGCGGACGGGTAATCTGCAACGTGATACGCCAGGCCATCAGGACCCCGATAGCGATAATCACCAGACCGGTCAGCAATAATTGCCACTGTGAACTGGCGGTGGTGTTGCTGACCAGCGCTAACTGACCGGCATATAAATCGTTGGAGGCGTTATCCAGAATGACGGCCGCACCGCTCATGGTGCTGGTGGCGGCGCTTTCATTACGCAAAGCAGCCATGTACTCGTCAATGTAGCCGTTATAGGCGGAAAAGAAACGCCAGGCCTGGTTCAACCAGCCTTGCTGTTCCGTACTGAATTTCGGCAGGCTTTGAGTGAGTGCGGCCTGTGCGCTGCTAAGCGTTTTACGCAGGTTGGATTCAGTTTGTGCGGAAGGGGTCAGCAGCAACTCATGTGCCATATCGCGGATATCTGCCAGCTGTTCGTACAGCGTGATAAATTCCAGCTGTAATTCCGGTGTCTGCGTACTGGCACTGAATTGGGTGCGTAGTGTACTCAGTACACTGGCGCTGCTGTCCTGGTTGAATTTTTGCGCCACGGCATCACGCTGCTTGCTGGCGCTGATCAGCGCTTCTCTTCCTGGCACATAGACGTTGTAGGCGGTATTGAGTTGATCGAGCAGCTTGCGTGCATCAGGACTCCAGGTGAACTGGTTGGCCTGCTTCAGTGATTCGCTCACTTTTGCCATCAGGGTGCCCACTTTCTCTATTGAGCTGTAGTCATGGGTATATTGGAAATTGAGGCGGGCGCGTCTGGCATCGTTCAGGTTATTATTAATGTCATTACTGATAATGGATTTGTTGACGTAAGCGTCAATATTACGAAAACCATTTACCCCGGATAGCATGATAAAGGCGGACATAACTAAAATGAGTCCAAACCCTATTGCCAGTTTACTACCAACCTTCAGATTGTTATAGGTATGCATAATAGTATTCATTAAGGTTTCCTACAGAGCTAAATATGTTGACAATACAGATCAACAGAGAATGACCATCTGTTAACGTCCGTGTTTTTCAAAAATACAGAGATGGGTTTCTTTCGCGAGGAGAAAAACGTGTGAATCTTATCACATTTTTTAGAGTTATAAATACTTGCTAACATAATGAAATCAGAGGTTGTTTGTGTTTCTTATTCCAGTTTTGTTTTTTTCTACCGGTATTCTGTTCGCAGGTTGTTAAATGTTTTCGTGTACTAGTTAGATGATGTATTGGTCGTGGTTTTATCTGCTCTCTTTTTCAAAAAATTATTTTTAAATAGCCTGACTAAGTCATATTTTTTCATTTTGTTGTTGGTCGAGAAAATAATGTGATTCTTCCGATAAAGAAAAAATAATCAGGGGGAGGGCAGTCACTCTCATTTTGAAGTATGAAGGGTATACACCCCGAATAATTCGGAACTGATAATATGCGCTATACAGTCTACTATATAATGCGCTATCTCTCGCTATCGGTGGTAAGTGGGATTGGGCATGCTCATTCAGGTATGGCGGAGAAGGGGATCAACAGAATAAAGGCTGTGGTGAGAGAATCCCGGTTCTGTGCTGCCTGGCCGACTGGCTACACAGAACCGGGGTGCGGTTATCAGACGCCGGACGTGGCATCCGCCGCGTCGGTAACTATCGGCACGTCCTTAATCACCGATTCGAAACTACGCAGACGTTTATAAATCGACATCAGCTCGACGATGGTGGTCCACGAGTTAATCAGGTACTGGAATGAGCTACGCACCTGATCGAACACGTTGGTTATCTGGTTCATCAGACCGAGCGTCAGACTACCTGCGACGATCGACGGCAGCAGCATGATAATGCCGAACACATTGTCGGTTTGCAGATAGAGCACCCGTGCAATATTGAAATAGGTGTAGTGGAAATAGAGGCGGAAATAGTTTTTCCGTACATTGGAGAACAGCTGCTTTACCGTCGGCGGCGTGGCACGGTTGGCGTCGTCTTCACCATAGACCAGCTCTTTACGATAGGCGGCTTCCACACGCTGGTTGTTAAACTCCAGCCCCGGCAGTTTGATGCCGATAAACGCCAGCAAGCCCGTCCCTGCCAGCGACCAGACAATCGCTGCAATCACCAGACCATAAGGCACTTCGCCAATCAACGGCAAGGTTTTGACATGGGATGAGAGGCTGACCAGCACCGGTAAAAAGGCTATCAACGTCATCAATGATTTCACCAGGTCGACACCCAGGCTTTCCACGGTGGAGGCAAAGCGCATGGTGTCTTCCTGAATACGCTGGGCCGCCCCTTCAATGTTCCGCAAGGACTGCCAGTGCGAAGAGTAATAATCATTCATCGCGGTACGCCAGCGAAAGACATAATGGCTGACGAAAAAAAGGTTCATCACGCCTACGGTGACGGCCGTTAGCGCAATCCCCAGGAAAATCAGCAACTCTTTGTAAAATGCCTGAATCGTCACCGCGTTAGGGGCACTGAGCGCTTTTTGGATCAGGTCATAAAAAGGGCCATACCAGTCGTTTACCGCCACCCCGATCTCCACCGAAAAGTAGGTAACGAAAATAATCAGTGAGGTTCCCAGAATAGACCAGCGTTGCCAGGGGTGGGGACGTAATAGCGCCCAGGCTCCCGCGAAAAGGCAGACGCACAGCAGGTAATAACCGTAAAACCACAAAAAGGCAGGCGACCAAAACCGGGCGGCCCCGTGCGGCAATGGCTCGCTGATGTGCAGCAGGCTGTCACCCAGCGGGCGTCCCCAGCCGTACCAGATGATGACGGCCACCAGCGACCAGATCAGCGCAGAAGAAAAAAACCACTTGGGGTTGGGAAAAAACGACTTGAACATAAGCGCACTTTGTATCCGTAACAGGAGAATAATTGCCGTAATAGCAAATATTTAACCTAAGTGCAGGATTATATTGAAACGATTTTTGACTGGGGAGCGGCTTTCTTTACGCTGCAATGAGCAAGGTGACGCAGGAATGAGCAGGGCACAGAGATGGCGCGGCGGCGACAGGCGCAGATATCGCCGCCGTGGTATTACTGGCGGGGCGAGGGCGCGTCGACCACGATGTCCGGCTGGTGGGTGACGGCAAAATTGACCGAGCGGGCGATAAAGCACATCTCATGGGCCTGATGATGTAACGCGAGCGCGGTCTGCGCGTCGCTGTCGGCGCTGATCACCACACGCGGACGCAGCGTGACCGACAGAAACTGCCCGGCACCGCCAGCCTCTTCCACCATTTCCCCTTCCGCCCGATCGTCGTAGGCCACCACCGTGACGCCGCTTCCCGCACACAACCCGAGATACCACAGCTTGTGGCAGGCGGACAGCGACGCGACCAGTAGCTCTTCCGGATTCCAGCGCGTCGGATCTCCGCGGAAACTCGGGTCGGATGAGCCGGGCAGCGTCGGTTTGCCCGGCGCGCAGATATCATGGTCGCGACTGTAGCTGCGATAACTTGTAGTGCCGGTGCCCTGATTGCCGGTCCAACTGACCTGGACCTGATAGCGATGAATTTTGTCTGCCATGCAGCCCTCGTGTTTCGATTAAGAAATACCCGACTGTAGTGTAACAGTGTAACAGTGTAACAGGCGATGGCACCGATGACATGACGACAGCGAACGGCGACGCGCGGTGTCCCTTAGCCCATCTCAATAACATCCTGGGGCGGCAGATCGTTATCCAACTGGCGTAATACCCGATAGACCTGTGCAACCGACTGTAACGTATGGCGTGGAATGTAATGACCCTCGGGGACCCGATACAGGGTTCGCGCCAGCCAGATAAAGCGGATAACCGGCACATTGGCGTGCTGCGCGCGGGCGATGAGTGCTTTGGCCTGTTCGTCTTCCCCCTTGAGTAGAATGCGTGGTAATGGCGTTTTGCCGGGGCGATAGCACAGCGCTACCGCATAGTGTGTTGGGTTAACCAGCAGCAGGTCAGCATCCTCGATGCTGGGTTTGGCGCGAGGGCTGGCCGGTTCGTTGAGGATTTCCTGTGCTACCGATTTGCGATGCCCCTTCATGTGGGGGTCGCCTTCCGAATTTTTGAACTCGTTACGAATATCTTCATGACTCATGCGTTGCTGCTTGAGGAAGTAGTATTTTTGCAAACCGAAGTCGAGTATCGCCAGCGCCAGCAGTGAGGACAGGGTGGTGCGCGCCACACTTTTCAGTACACTCTCCACACCTTTCCAGAAGGCGGTCAGGTCGCCATAGGCTAACTCCACCAGCCATTCCAACTGCGGTATGACGACGAGCCAGAACACCAGCCCGATGGTGGTTGCCTTCATGATTGTGGTCAGTATGTCGGTGAGCTTGCGCATCGTGAACATTTGCTTGATTTGATTGACCGGGTTAAGGCGGTTGAAATCGATTTTTAGCGCTTCTACGGCGAACAGCGGGCCGTACTGGATCCAACCGCCGACAATACGCATCAACAACGCCACACTGATGGTTAACAGGCAGAAAGTGCCCAGCAGTGATAACGCTTCGCTGAACACTTCATTAGCGGCATGGCCGAACGGGTCAGACAGACGGCTCAGCGGCAATTGCATTAATGCCTGTAGTTTGCTCATGCCGTTATCGGTCAGCGTCAGAATCATCTCCA
This sequence comes from Dickeya oryzae, assembly GCF_020406815.2. Lineage (NCBI taxonomy): Bacteria > Pseudomonadati > Pseudomonadota > Gammaproteobacteria > Enterobacterales > Pectobacteriaceae > Dickeya > Dickeya oryzae. The sequence continues at coordinate 2,573,882 of NZ_CP162670.1, read as the reverse complement.
GTAGTGCAAAGCTAATCAGCAGTTTGGGAACATCCTGACTTTGACCGACTTCCCCTTTTTTGCGCGCATCCTGCAATTTCTTGGGGGTGGGTTTTTCGGTTTTTTCGCTCATCCCGGCACCTTAGGGGTTAATCGTCGTATGCAGCGCTCAGGGCGACACCTGAAAGAACAGCGGAAACAGGTGTTTCAGGTCGGCCAGCGCCTTGAGCCGGCCTTCACCGAGAAACTGCAACACCGGCATGTAGAGCACGAAGAATGCCATTCCGGCCAGACACTTGGCCGGGGCGGACAGCACGTAGACCTGCAATTGCGGGCTGTAAAGACTGAGAATGGCGATACTGAATTCCAGCAACAGTAATAACGTCACCAGCGGACCGGCATACACGATCATGTGTTGGAAGGTGTCGTTGAGCAGACCGAGATAGGTGTGAAAACCCAGTTCCGATAACGGCGGCAGAAAATCCAATGCTGGCCATAGCCGGTAACTGTCCCACAGTAATTGCGTGAAGCCGGAAAACCCGATGGTGATAATCAGCAGCAGGGTAAACAGCTCTTTCATCATGTGGCCGAGCGGGGTGGCATCGCTACCCAGCGCCGGGTTGAGCTGGCCGCCGGTCAGCGCGCCGCGCTGGTTGTCGAACAGCGCGCCAACAGATTCAAACAACCAGAACGGCATGGCCAGCACCACCCCCAGCAACAATCCAATGACCAGCTCTTTGAGCAACAGCGCGGGTAGCATGGGCCAGGTTATCGTGGTGGTTAACATGTGTTGCTGGATAGCAGCGGCCGGGACTAGCGCGATGGCAAGGGCCACCGCGTTGCGCAGCATGCCTTTGATGACGGTGAAAGAGAACAACGGCACCAGAAACAGGCATGGATACAACCGGGCTACACCGAGCGTCAGTGCGTAAATAAAGTCGTAAAGAGACTGGAGGGTGGCAAGAGAGAGCATCGTCACCTCAGGCCCGGATTTGTTCGATCATATTAAAAGCCATGACCGCCAGTTGGATTAACTCAACGCCTATCCAGCGACCGGTCATGGCCAACACCAACCCCACTGCCACCAGTTTGACGGCAAAAGGCAACGTCTGGTCCTGCAACTGCATCACCGCCTGTAGCAGTGAAATCAGTACACCGACCACCACCGCGACCAGCAACGGCGGCGCAGACAGCATCACCACCAACACCATCGCCTGTCGGAACAGCGTGAGCGTTTCCATGATGACCTCACAGGTAACTGTAGAACAGACCGTCTAGCAGACGTGTCCAGCCGTTAACCAGCACGAACAGCAATAGCTTGAGCGGGAGCGAAAGGGTGGTCGGCGCAACCATCTGCATCCCCAGTGCCAACAGGACATTAGAGACAATCAGGTCGATAACGATGAACGGGATATAAATCAGAAAACCGATTTTAAACCCGGCTTGTAGCTCTGAGAGCACATAAGCGGGCAGGATTAGCAGGATGTTCTGGGTGGTTATTTTCTCCGACATCGCTGCAGGCCACATGCGCAGGCTGTTTTCATGCAGATGGGTGAGGATATCCGGGTCGCTGTTGCGCGACATGAACCGCTGTAACGGTTCGATGCCGCGGGTCACGCTGCTTTCCAGTGCATCAAGGCTGCTAACGTCCACCGGTGCGTCCTGAAACCGCTGCTTGATGTCGCTGAATACCGGTGCCATCACGAACAGTGTGGCCGCGAGCGCCACACCATATAACGCCATGTTGGGCGGCACTTGTTGCACCCCGATGGCGTTGCGGGTGAGCATCAGTACCATCGATATTTTTAGAAAACAGGTGCAGACGATCATCATCAGCGGAATCAGTGACAGCGAGCCGAGAAACAGGGCAAACATCACCGGGTCGAAATTGCCTGAGGTCATCGCAATGACTCCGTGGCGCTCTCCCTGACAGCAACCGGCCCACGGGTGATTTGCAGCCCCAGTCGACCGTTTACATTCACCAGTTCTCCCTGTGCCAGTGGTTGTTCGCCGTGATACAGCGTGGCTTCGCCGGGGATGGCCTGTTGCAGGGTTAACACGGTACCGGGGGCGAGTTGCTGCAAATCCTGCAGTGTCAGCGTCAGGTAGCCGCAGCGTACCGTCAGTGCCAGCGCGAGCGGGGGCAGTGGATAACCTGACAGCGGCTCACCAGACGGCAACGTACTCTCGGCATAGGGCAATGTTTCCTGCACGTTGCTGTTATCCGGCAGGGTATTTCTGTAAGAAGTGGTATTGCCGTAAGAAGCGGCTTCGTCAAATGGTGTCGGGTCACCAAAGGGCGTTGTGTCGCCAGGAAATGTGGTCACGGGGCATTCCTCCAGTTCTGTCACGGCAAACCAGTAAGGGGCGAGTGCGTCCATCCTGAGTTGCCCGGCTAACCGCCGGTCGGCCAGCGTAATGCTGCCGTCGCCTTGCGGTGAGAAGTACTGTCTATGTGGACAGATCACGTCGCCCGGTTCCAGACTCACTAACTGCTCTTGTGACAATGTCACGTCTGCCAGTATTAATGGCAGGCGTATCGCCAGGTGAGTGGGCAAAGCCGAGTGTGGTGCGTACCACCCCGGCCGAGATAGCCAGCGTTGCACCGTATGGCATGCGGTTCGTAACCGGCTGCGAAGGCGAAAATCGCTCAGTATCACCTCGAGCCACAATGTTAATTCGGCTGATGTGTTATCACCTGAATGCGTATTGTCATCTGATGCTGCTACAGAACCAGGTTGCACAGGTAACTGTGGTTGAATTTCACCGAACAGCTCGCGCAATGCCGGGCTGAGCGCCTGATTGTAGTGCGTCCAGTAGCGGGCCACCGTGTCACTGCTGTCATGCTCGCCGGGTAGCAGTGCCGGGCAGGCGGAGAGCAGTGACAGCAACGGGGCGGCATTGTCCAGCCATAACGCACCATCGTGGCAACGCCAGCCGCTTTCCACTCCGGCAGCGGGCGCGTCGTGCGCTAACTGTATGCGCAGTTCCCCCGGTTGACCCTCTAGCGTGAAGGCGAAACGGTGTGCGCTCGCCAGTTGGCGGGATAGCGCCGCTTGCGCCTGACTGATGCGCTGTAGTGTTTGTGCCAGTGGGGTCATAGGTCGTCATCCTCCCGGCAATCGAACTGCAGGCGTACCGGTGCGCGCAGCGTACTTGCCAGTGAACGGCGGCACGCGTCGCGCTGGTTTTTCAACCGTTCATAGGTGGTTTTGCCAAAACGCAGCGACACATCCCAGCCGTGAGCGGAGAGCGCCACCATACGTACGTCTACGCTACCCAACTGTGGTAACTGCACACTGAACGACAGCGGTTCACCACGGTGTAACGATGGCATGTCGGCCAGCGAGGACTCCAGGGCTGACCAGCCCGCAGGCATGACGGGTGTCGTTTGCACCGGGGTATCCTGAAAGGACGTCGGCGTAAGTGCCGGGTACAGCGCCAGCGATGGGCCAAACGGCAGCCAACGGATATCGGGCAGCGCGTCGTCTGGCCCCGAGAGGCGGGCGAACGGCTCCCCACACGCGTTATCGTCAGCACCGTAGCCATAGCCGGACACATAACCGGGCAGATCAGGTTGTGGATGGTGTGATAACGGTGACGGGCCAGAGGGCGAAACCTCGTGTGGGATGGGCCGGGAAGGGGTCATATCGCCTCCTGATAGGTGGTTAACAGAAATTCGAGCTTCTCGACGGCTTTCTGGCACAGGCGCGCCGTTTCCCTGACCTGCCTGACGTGTTGCTGTTGGCTCAGGTATTGTTGTTGCCAGTCGGTACACAGCAGTACCTGAGCCTGAATCTGGCGGATGTGTTGCTGTTCCTGCTCCAACTGGTTTTTCAGGGTTTCCAGCGTTTGGGTTTTGCCCAGCGCGTCGCGCAGAAAGGTGTCGCGCTGTTGCTGCCATGCGGCCTGCAACTGCGCCAGTTGTGCTTGTTGGGTGCGCAACGCGGCCTCGGTTTGCCTGAGCGCCAGCTCGGCCTGACGTAACTGGCGTTCGGCTCGGCTAAGGCGCTGGCGGCGGATCGGCAATAACGGCGTCAGTACCGCGTGCAACTCCTGCACACGGCTGTCTGGCTGTTCTTCTTCCATTACGCTGACGGATTTCATGGTGTCAGACCTCGGCATACTGACTCACCCCGGCGAGTTGCCTCTGGATGTCGTCAAAGGATTGTGGTTCACGCATCGCCTGTTGCAGAAAGCGGTTGATGTCGTCGTTGGCGTTGACGGCCGCGTCGGTGAGCGCATCGTGCCCCGGCTGGTATTCACCAAGACGGATCAGCATTTCTACCTGTTGGTAAGCCGCCATCAGTCGGCGTACGGCGTTGGCATTGCGGGTATGTTCTGTGTCGACAACATTGCTCATGGTGCGGCTCAGGCTCATCAGAACGTCGATAGCCGGGTAGTGGTTGTGTTCAGCCAGACGACGCGACAGCACGATGTGACCGTCAATCAGCGAGCGGACTTCGTCGGCGACCGGGTCATTCATGGAGTCCTGTTCGATCAGTACCGAGTAAAGCGCGGTGATCGCCCCCTGACGGGTTTGCCCGGCACGCTCGACCAGCCGGGGCAGCAGCGTATAGACCGAAGGCGGTAACCCGCCGCGCCCCTGCGGTTCGCCGAGCGCCAGGCCGATTTCACGCTGGGCGCGGGCAAAGCGGGTTAATGAGTCGATAATCAACAGCACGTGTTTACCTGCGGTGCGAAAGGCTTCGGCGATGGCCGTCGCGGTAAACGCCGCGCGAGCGCGCTCCATACTGCTGCGATCGGAGGTCGAGCAGACCAGCACGGTGCGGCTTCGTAACTGCTCATCCAGCTCATGGTCGAGAAACTCGCGCAGTTCGCGGCCACGCTCGCCGATTAAACCGAATACGATGGCGTCACAAGGCGTATTACGCGCCAGCTCTGCCAGCAAGGTGGTTTTGCCGCAGCCTGCACCGGCGAATACCCCCACACGTTGGCCGCAGCCGATAGTCAGCAGACCGTCGATGGCGCGCAGGCCGGTCGGGAGTGGTGAGGCAATGCGTGGGCGTTCGGTCGGCGGTGGGGCATCGCCGATTACCGGTATCGGCGGGCTTTCGCTAAGCGAGCCAGGCTCTACGAATGCGCTGTGGCTGCCGTGTTCCAGCGGCCTGCCGAAGCCGTCGAGCACACTGCCCAATAGGGCTTCGGATACCTGTACGCAATGCGGCTGGTACAACGGCGTGACGATAGCGCCTTGAGCGATACCGTCCAGCGCACCCAGTGCGGACAGAAAGGTATTTTTCGGGCTGAAGCCGACAATTTCCGCCAGCACCTGGGAGTGGTCGTGACGTTCGATCAGGCACAAATCGCCGATGCGGGCGTCAGGCAGGCTGGATTCCAGCAAAATGCCGCTGATGCCGATGATTTGCCCCTGCCGCGTCACCGGTGAATAGGCCGCCAATTGGCGTTGCTGCTGTTGCAGCCAGTGGGTGAGCGCGGGATAGCGGGTATCGATGGTGTCCTGCGTCGTCATTACCAGTTCACCTTGATCTGCTGCTTGCCACGAAATTCGATCTGGCTGTCGTTGATGCTGACCAGTCGCAGGTTATCCACCTCGTCGCCAACGAACAGGCGTCGACCATCTGCGGTGACGATGTTGGCTTTCGGACCGCTGGTGACTTGCACAATCTGGAACGGTAGCGCGTCGGTTTTCTCCGTCGTGCGGTTTTCAATCTGTAAGGCGGTGACGTAGCGTTGGTGGAATTGCGCCAGCATCCGTGCCAGTCGGGTGTGTTGCGCAGGTAAGAGTGCCCCGCTCAGCACGATGCGGTTGTTGTCCTGACTGAGGGTGACCAGTCGCTCCAGTTCGCGGTCGGTGAGCATGGTGTGCAGCGTGCTGTTTAACTGTGGCAGCGTGCCGACGGGCAAACGGTTATCCTGCGGTGATGGCGCAGGCGGCATCGCAGCCGTTTCCTGTAGCATCCAACTGCCGACGATCATAAACAGTAATACGCCCAGTAGCAGGTAACTGAATTTCGCCCACAGCGGCAGACGGCGTTTTTCCCGGCGTGAGGTGGTCGCTTCCGGCACAGAAGACTGGCGCGTATTCACGACGATGTCGGTATCCACCGCGGGCATGTCAGCATTGATCTCAGCGTCGATGTCAGCACGGCCGTGGCCTGCTGCGTCTTGTGGCGGTGTGGCTGAGGTGTCGTCCTGCCATGGGGTGTCGGCGCTGACCACACATAACCAGATAGCGCCGACGGCGAACGGTGTGCCGGGCGGCAACCGCAGCGACTGTTCTACCGTGTGGCCTTCACTATTGCTGACAGGGCCATCCAGTACACAGACCTGCCAGCCGCCGGGGGCGGCTTCCAGCAGGCAGTGTTGCTCGCGGATCCCAGGATCGTAGAGCACCATGTCGGCTTCATCGGCCGAGCCTATACGCCATGAGGTCCCGATTAGCGGCAGCGCGGCCCCACGGTGCAATCCGGTCAGAACTCGTAGTTCAAACATGTTGCGTTTCCTATGCGTTAAAAGGGTCAGTCCTGTCCAGCAGGTCGATACGACCGGCAACGTTGATGGACAGGTGCGATTCCAATTCGGTGAATGACAGCACAGGGACGTGATGAAACTCGTCCTGTAACAGAATGCGCAGCGGACTGCGCAGGTCCTGCGCGACCAGGATCAGGGCTGATGACGGCAGCATTGGCGGGAATGCGCGTCGCAACTGGCCGAGCAGGGTGGCGGCGTATTCCTGGTTTAGCGCGAAAAAGGTGTCGTTTTGCGTCTGGCGCAACGCATCACGCAGCAGCTCTTCGCTTTCCGGTGTCAGCAACCAAACAGTAAGGCTGTCGTCCTGACTGTACTGGTGGCAAATCTGAGCTTTCAGTTCCAGACGCACATAGTCGGTCAGGGCGTTGATGTCGCGCTCATGCTGGCCGATATCGATCAGCGCTTCGGCAATCGGCCGCACTGAGCGTAGTGGCACCCGTTCCGACGCTAGCCGTTGCAGCACACTGGCAAAGCGCGACAGCGGCATGATGCGTTGCAGCTCCTGCGCCAGTTCCGGTTGTTCGCTCTCCAGCCAGGCGAGGATCGACTTGGTTTCCTGTAGCCCGATAAACTGCGCGCCGCTGCGGTGCATCGCATTCTCCATGCGCGTCAGGATCAGCGCTTCCGCGCTCCAGGGGCTCAGTTGTGGCTGTTGCAGCATCGGGTGTTCCGGCGTCATCCACAGCAGGTGCTGTTCATCGCGGGCAGGCAAGCCGGGTATCATGCCGTCGTCCGGTGCGTCTTGCGGTAGTTGTTCCCGTGAAACGGCCAGTAATGGCACGCCGAAGCTGGCCCGCAACTGCGGGATTTCATAGACACAGAAACGGAATTCATCTTCCGGTATGGCAGGAGTGAACTCGATATCGAACGAGGGCAGGGTAAAACCAAAGTGGTACACCAGCTGGTTGCGCAGACGTCGTATGTTTTGCACCAAAACAGCGGCAGCCGCGGCGCTTTGCCATACCGTGTGAAACTGCAGCAGGTAGGCACGGGTGGGGTTGAAACGCCGCAGGTCCTGATAACCGTTCTGGTCGGCAGGCAGGTTGTCGTTTGCCAGTAACGCATCCTGCAGGCCGTTTTGTTTGGCACGCCAGAGCTGGAATAACCCGCTGCCGAGCGAAACCAGACTGATCATCAGAAAAACCAGTGTTGGCATCCCCGGTAGCAGGGCGAAACCCAGCATGCCGACCGAGGAGATAATCCAGGCTTTGGGCTGGCTGGTTAGCTGTTCGGCAATTTCCCGGCCAATATTGTTGTCCGTTTTCTGGCCGTCGGCTGATACACGGGTGATGATCATCCCGGCGGTCAGGGAAATCAGCAGCGCCGGGATCTGGGCAATCAACCCGTCGCCGATGGTTAACACCGAGTAGATATGCATGGCGTCACCAGCGGCCATGCCGTTTTGCAGTACGCCGATGGCGAAGCCACCAATCATGTTGATCAACACGATCACCAGACTGGCGATAGCATCCCCTTTCACGAACTTCATCGCACCGTCCATTGCGCCGAACAGTTGGCTCTCTTTGGCGAGGTTTTCCCGGCGCTGACGAGCCTGTTGCGAGTCAATCAGCCCGGCACGCAGGTCACTGTCGATGGACATTTGTTTACCGGGCATGGCATCCAGCGTAAAACGTGCGGCGACTTCCGCCACCCGCTCCGACCCTTTGGTAATGACCAGAAAGTTCACCACCGTCAGGATCAGGAAGATCACCAGACCGACCGCCAGGTTGCCGCCCACCACAAAGTTACCGAATGCCTCCACCACGTGACCCGCATCCTGTTGCAGCAGGATCTGCCGGGTGGTGGAGATAGACAGCGCCAGCCGAAACATGGTGGTCAGCAGCAGTACCGCCGGGAACGTGGAAAACGCCAACGGTTTGGGCAGGTACATCGCCAGCACAATCAGCAGCGATGAAATACAGATATTGAACGCGATCAGCACGTCGATAAGATCGGTTGGCAGCGGGATGATCATCATGAACACAATCGCCATGACGATCACGGCACCCACCACCTCGGAGCGTTGCATCGCGCTCATGGCAAAACGGTTAAGCCATACGATCAACACAGCCATCGGTTACCCCTTAGCCTGGGTTCGGTCGTTCTGTTGCTGTTTTTCGTATTGGGCGACGTCGCCAATCAGACCACGAATCAGTTGCAGGGCGGTGAGCCGGTTTTTGGCATCGCGCCACAGCGGGTGCGGCAGGTCGTTGACCAGCGGCAGCAAGCCGTTGAAAAACAGCAACTGGCGTTGCCTGTCTTGCCCGGCGACTTCACGGCCCAGATTGTGCAGATCGCGGGCATACGCCCCGTTGCCGCTCAGGCCGATTAATCGTCGCGTCAGCTCTACCGCGCTCAGAGTGCATTCCGGCATCCGCGATGCCAGCCTTGCCAGCAGTGACTGGCTGGCCGACAGCGTATGGCTGAGTTGGCGTGAGTCGTTCAGGTTGCTGAGCATCCGGCTCAGCACCGGTTTTGAGATGGAGGGCGCCAGCGAGGCAATATCCGCCGCCAGCGCTCGCTGGAGGGTGCGCAATCCGGCCGCGAAATGCTGAGCGTCAAAACGCTCCAGCAGGGCATCCAACAGGGCGGCGGGAGACTGGTGGTGGACAATGCGCTGGTAGTAAAGCTCACGCAGCGCTTGCTTCTGGTTTGGATCGGTACTGAACAGGGAGATAGCGGCGGCGGTGTTCAGACCGGCCCGCACTTCCGGCCCTTTCTCTTGTTGCAACTGCGTCAGGCTCTGGCTGGCTGCCTGCGTGAGCGCGGCGTCCTGCTGCTGTTGTGCCTGACTTAACACATGGCGCAGCACGATATCGCTGCGCGCCGCATCACCGCCTGCCGCTTGCAAAATAGCATCGACCGTCGGTGGCGCTGACTGCTGCAACAGCGTCTGCATCTGACGAATTTGCTGGTCAAGCGCCGGGTGTTTCGGGTTTTCCAGTAACTGAAACAGCTCTGTCAGTTTTTCGATACGTTCGATATTGGCCAGCATGCGGCTTTGTGGCTGGCTGATTTGCCGACGGCTAAGCGCTTTGCTTTTTCGTTCAACCTGCTCGCCAAAACTGGCCGTGACTTCTTCCATCGCATCGTTCAGCGCTTTGTCGTGCGACGGGCGGGCCTCGCTGGCTTTGGCCGGTGAACCGACCGGTGCCTGATCGTCGATATCGTTGTCGTTGATGGATGTGCTGCTGGTCGTGAGCACAGAAGAAACGTTGTTGAGTGAAATCATGGTCCTGTCCTGCCTGAAGCGGCCTCAGCGTTAGCGGTGTGCTGTTATGTGGCTGGAGCTGGAGGTGGGTTCCCGTTAAATGATGCAAGTCAACAACAACAAGTAACAATAAGTTATTATTTGTTTTTGAAATTATTTGATTGATTTGCTCTGCAAGAGTTTGCAATTCGGACCGAATTTCATGGGCAATAACTGGCGTAAAACGTCACGCAGATAAAAAATAAATTATTATATAACAGTTGGTTAAGTAGTTTTCATGGGCTGGCACGCGCCTTGCTCTCCCGGATGCGCCAATGAGGGCACAACGATGGAGAGTAAATGAAATGGAAACTACTGCACTGAAACAATTGGATGTGTGTCAGGTTCATACCCCTGCCAATACCGTGGACTGGGAGCAGGTTTTCCGCCTGCATGGCAAGCGACTGCAAAACTTCATTCGTAAGCGTGTATCGAACCGTGAGGATGTGGAAGATTTACAACAGATGACCTATCTGGAAGTGTTGAAAAACCGTGAGAAATTCGCCGGTGCTTCACGTCCGGAGACCTGGGTTTTCGGCATCGCTTTGAATCTGGTGCGTAATCACTTCAAGCAGGCGCGTTATCGCATCGTCGATATCAGCGACGAGGTGCTGGAGGCCGTGGAGGTGATGTCAACGGATATCGATCCCAGCCGTATTACCGAGTGTGATCACGCGCTGGATCGCGCGCTTGCCGCCAGTGCGCACTTGCCGGAGGACACACGCAAGATGTTAGTGATGCTGCTGGATGCCGATATCAGCTATCAGGATATTGCTACTCAGCTCAACATTCCCATTGGTACTGTTCGTTCGCGTCTTTCCCGCGCCAGAGGATATCTGCGCCAGGCCGTTGATGCATAAGCCCAGCCCCTGCGTGGTACACCCGCGCAGGGGATGACTTATATTGCCATGCTCAGGAGGGCGTCTCCCTGGAATCGGGAGATGAAGGAACCTGTCAGTCAGCATCAGGTTGTCGCCGCCACGTAGTGTGATGGTGCCGCCTAACAGGGTCGCAGGTCTTCTCACCTGAAGGTGATGCCTGCGGCTTTCCTTTCGCTGCCGACGCTGTAAGCGCGCGTCGGCAGGCTTAGCGCTAGCAAGGAGATGGCAATGTTATATACCCCGACTTCCCGGCAACACCAACATCCGGACGACGTACCGCCGCTGGAGCTGGTGGATTTTGCCTTTAGCCGTATCAAGGATGCCATTTATATCGTCAACGATAGGGAGCGGTTTTGTTACGTCAATGACGAGGCCTGCCGCATGCTGGGCTACAGTAGCCTCGATTTTCGTCGCATGCAGATACACAACATCGATCTGAGCTGGAAAAAAGAAGAGGCGAATCGCCACTGGCGCGATCCGCGCTGCTGGAAGCGCGGGCTGACGTTTGAAACCCAGCATAAAACCCGCTCAGGGATGGTGTTGCCGGTAGAAGTCAGCGTGAATCATTTTCTCCATAAAGGACGACAGTACAGTATGTGTGTAGTCAGAGACATTCGTGAGCGTAAACAGAACGAGCAACTGGCCTATGCGCGTGAGCAGGAATTTCAGGCGCTGGTGGAGAATTCACCGGATCTGATTACGCGGTTTGATCCCGAGCTTAACTGCCAGTATGCCAACCCGGCTACGCTGGCCCACCTGCGTTTTACCGCCGAGCAGTTACGTGGCCGCAGGATGACGGATTTACTGCCGAATGCCCGCTGCGCACAGCGAATTTTGCAACTGGTGAAGCAGGTGGTGGATACGCAAAGCAGCGTTGAGGGTGAACTGGAAGAGGACATTGGTGTCACCACCACACGCCATCGGGTTATCCATCACATCCGGTGTGTGCCGGAGTTTGACCAGAACGGTCGGCTGACCTCGATTCTGACGGTCGGGCGCGACATCACCGCCATACGCTACGCCGAAAAAAAGCTCGAGAACTCTCACATGCAATTACGGTTGCTGGCGTGCCAGAGGGAGATTTCCCGTGAAGAGGAGCGCAAGCATATCGCCAGAGAAATCCATGATGAGCTTGGGCAACACCTGACCTCCATGCGCATGAGCCTGTCGCTGATGCGCATGCAGTTTGCCCGCGATAATCCGCATATGCTGACACAATTACAGAATTTAATGGCATTGTCTGATAAGACCATCCAGGTGGTGCGACATGTCGCGACCCGGCTTCGCCCCAACGTGCTGGATATGGGCTTAACGCCAGCACTGGAGTGGCTACGTGATGATTTTATTCGTCAGTATCGCTGCCCCTGTTTGTTGCATGCCCCCGAACCGGAAGTGCTGCTCAACGATGAGTACGCGACTGCGGCGTTCCGGGTAGTACAGGAGTCGCTCACCAACATTGCACGCCACGCCCAGGCGACACAGGTGGTGATTTCGCTGGAAAATCGCGACGGCATGATTGTGCTCAGCGTGCGCGATAACGGTAAAGGATTTGACGCTCAAACCTGTAAACCGAATGCTTTCGGCCTGATGAGTATGAAAGAACGTGGCCGGATGCTGGGAGGGGAAGTGACGATAGACAGCCAGCTGGGAGTCGGTACGCTGGTTCGATTAACGTTTCCGCAGGATACCGCGTAACACAGATTTCTCTAAAGAGGACGAAAACGCGAATGGATAGACTGATAAAACTGATGATCGCCGACGATCATGTGATTATGCGCGAAGGGTTAAAACAGATCTTTGCATTAGATGAGAGTCTGGAAGTGGTGGCAGAGGCGGGAACCGGCTCACAGGTGCTCTCGCAGCTACGGGAATGTCAGGTTGATTTGCTGCTGCTGGATATGTGTATGCCAGGGATTTGCGGCGAAGAGCTGATTATTCGCATTGTGGCGCAGTATCCGCGTTTGCCGATTCTGGTATTGAGCATGTACAGCGAGCCGCAAATCGCCCGGCGGGTGCTGAAGAGCGGGGCGCTTGGCTATATCACGAAAGATAAAGACCCGGAGGCGTTATTGTCGGCGATTCGCCGGGTTGCGCAGGGCGCGCGCTATATTGACCACAGCATCGCCGAGCAAATCGTGTTTGCGGATTGCCAGGCCCAAGGCGATGGGCGTCATGACCTGTTGACCACGCGCGAGCATCAGATCATGGTCATGCTGGCACAGGGGCTGGGGGTGAATGCGATTGCCGATATGCTGGCTATCAGCAATAAAACCGTCAGTACCCATAAATCACGATTAATGGAGAAGATGCAGTTCACCACCAATGCGGATATTGTGAAATACGCATTGAGCCAGCGTTTAATCGTCTGACGCTACTGTGCTGTTTAGCCCCCGTGTTTGTCGTGACGAGACGTTGCGACGGCTGAGGGGGCACTCCTGCCCGCAATTTTCGTAACACGCTGATTACACTCGCTTCCGGTGTCAGACTATTCCTACTTCGCACACTGAAATCCCTACCTTAACTTCAGCGGTTGGCTGATGGTTTGTTTTGCTGCCGACGGTAATGTGTGCGCATACCATTAATAATCTGTTAAGGCGGTCAGATTTATCGCTGTTAATCGTTAGTAAATCGTCAAGATGACGAGACGGTCGTCAGATAAGCAGGATGCCGTTACCCACGTAACGGCCTGACAGGGATATGACCTGGCAGCGCGATAACGGAATACAGGAAAAATACAGGAGTAGTCATGACGATAAGGAATAGCAATGAATTCGAGCAGTCACTTCATTGTGTCTCCCATGAGTCTTTGTTAACCCCCCCTCTGGAAGATATACACGGTCCACTCTCTTCACTCATCCACACTATCGCTCCTCTCCATGTTGATATCGTACTGGAAGGCGAAACCGGCACCGGCAAAGATACGCTGGCGCGCCGTATTCACCAGCTTTCCGGTTGTCCCGGCCCGCTGGTGGCGGTGAATTGCGCCGCCGTCCCTGAAACACTGGCGGAAAGCGAATTGTTTGGCGTGGTATCCGGCGCGTATACCGGTGCCAGCCGCTCTCGTGCCGGGTATCTGGAAATTGCAGACAAAGGCATCCTGTTTTTGGATGAAATCGACAGTATGCCGTTGACGCTACAGGCGAAAATGCTGCGGGTACTGGAAAGTCGCGGTATCGAGCGGCTGGGCAGCACCCAGTTCAAACCGGTGAACATGCGGGTGATTGTCGCCACACAAACGCCATTGCAAACACTGGTGGAAAAAGGGCGTTTTCGCCGTGACCTTTACTTCCGGCTGGATACGGTAAAAATTCAGTTGCCGACGTTACGTTCGCGCACGGAGATTATCCTGCCGCTGTTTCAGCGTTTTTTGCACGACGCGGCCGCCCGGCTGAAACGGCCAGTACCCGGTGTGTCAGCCATGATGCAGGAACAACTGTTGATGCATGACTGGCCAGGCAATATCCGGGAACTGAAAGCCGCTGCGGAACGCTGGGTGCTGGGGCTTTCACCGGTGCCGGTCGCCGCGAATACTGAGAAGGCGGGGAGTGATACGCCGCTGACATCACTGAAAGTACGGTTGCGCCGCATTGAGCGTTTTCTGATTCAGGAGGCGTTGCAGCGTAACGATCACTGTATCGATAACGTCGTCAATGAACTGGGTATCCCTAAACGTACGCTCTATCACCGTATCAAATTGCTGAATGTCGCCGCCCGCGGACTGTAGTGCGAATTATAGCGCGAACCGTAGCGTCGATAGCTGCGTCATTGTTATTTATCAGGCTGGATCCTGTTATCACCACCAGGGGAAAAAAAGTGAATCTCTTTTGGAACTCCCTTTTACTTTCTCCTACTTAACTTATGAACACGATGACTGTGTCTGTCGCCGGTTCACTGGCGAAATTTACTTTATCAATCAATTGTTAACTGGAGATATCTATCATGATGGGACTGTCTAACGCTGCTGCTATGACCAGTATGAAAATGCTGGACGCTACCGCTGCTCAAACCACACTGATGACCTCTGCCGCCCAGGCGCAGACCATGAAAACCAACGCTATTTCATCCATCACGGATATGCAGATGGACTCCGCCACCAAAGCCATGAACTCCGGGCAGAAAGCGGCCAAAGCCATTCAGTTCTGATGTTGTGTAGGTAGTTGGCTACCGGGGGGCGTTCCCCCGGTTTTTTATCACTAAACGGTCATCAAAAAAGCATTCACCAAAAAACATCCATCAAAGAGGAACGGACTCATGATGAAAGTGACTCGCGTCAATGCGCCTCAGAGCGTTGTTAATGGCAATGCGCCGAGTGGTCTGGATACCCCTGCGCAAGCGGATGTGAATTGGTTTAGCTCCGCTATCGAACCCACCGCCCCGGCAACACCGAGCGCCGACAACAAAGCCTGGCTAGGGGCGCTGGCGGAGAAATCCGACAAGCTGGAAAACCTGCTGCAAAAGGCCGAGCGCCAGGTCGGTAAAAGCATCATCGGTAATAACCCGAAAGATGTGATGGATGCGACCCGGACATTGTCGTCGTTTTATCTGGAAAGTCTGCTCAACGCTAAGGTGGTAGCGAAAAGCGTTCAGAGCCTGGAAAAACTGACCAACCTGCAATAATCGCGAATAACCCTGAGTGAATCCATGACCCGCCTCGTCATGATTAACCCAGGCATGATCAACCCATAATCAATGGCACCATGATGAGTCAATCCATCCTGCACCGATTCCTGACCCTGCTACTGGCGATGCTGATTGCTGGTTGCGGTGATCGCGTGGAGCTCCATCGCGGTCTTTCTGAAAACGATGCCAATGAAGTGATTGCCGCGTTAGGGGGCTATCACATCGGGGCGGAAAAGCGCACGGATAAAGCGGGTGTCAGTATTCTTATTGATGTTAAGGACATGGAGCGATCCGTCAACATTCTCAATGCCGCCGGATTACCCCGTCAGGCCCGCACTAATCTGGGTCAGGTATTTCAGAAGACCGGCGTGATTTCCACACCGCTGGAAGAGCGCGCTCGTTACATTTATGCCTTGTCTCAGGAAGTGGAATCCACACTCACGCAAATTGACGGCGTGCTGGTGGCGCGGGTTCATGTTGTGCTGCCTGAGCGTATTGCACCGGGGGAACCCATTCAACCGGCGTCCGCCGCTGTGTTTATCAAATACCGGCCAGAGCTGGAGCCGGACAGCATTGAGCCGCGCATTCGCCGTATGGTAGCCAGCAGTATTCCGGGGCTGGCCGGTAAGAGCGAAAAAGACCTGGCTATCGTATTCGTGCCAGCAGAACCGTACAAAGATCATATTCCAACTGTGTCACTGGGGCCGTTTCAACTGATGCCGCAGACCATGACGCAATTACAGTGGCTGGCCGGTTTACTGGCGTTGGCGCTGGCGGGAGTACTGGGCTGGCGTTTCGGTAAGCCCTGGTGGTCACAACGGATAGCCAACAGACAACAGGCGCAACCGGACGTGAGGGCGGAGCATGAACAGCATGCCCGATGATAACGACGTCCTGCGCTGGAACCAGTGGTGGTGCTATGGCTGTTTACAACAGGCGGACCCGAGTTGGTTCGATGCGTCGTGCTTTGACGAGAGCGATATGGCGCTGGCATCGGTGCACCATACCGCCATACGCCATCGTCTTGGTCTGGCGGAGGCCTATCCTCCTGAGCCGCAAAACGCGTTGTTGCAACTGGGGCAACTGGCGTTGCCAGCACGTCATCAGGTTCTGGTGCTGATAGCCGCAGTCTGCCGTGAAACGTCAGGTGAATTACCGGATGCACTGGCCGTCTGGTGCCGACGGTTGGCGAAAGCTCTGCGCCCCGGCTTGTGGTTGCCTGCGTCGCTGACGTTTTCACAACACCGGGAACAGGATGCGTTGGTGATATTGCGCCACCGCTTTTCTGCCCCCTGTTGGAGCCGCTTACCACTGTTGTACCCACGAGGCTGGTGTGAACGCACGCAAGAGCCGCTGTCTAAAGACTTACCTGCCAGCCGCATCGCCAGTTTGTGTGACGCGATCATCTGGAAAGTCGTGACAGAGCAGGCATACGGCTTAGGTTGTTTCATTTTAAAATAGTTTATTATGTAAACTATTTGACGCTGCGTTATCAATCGTAAGTCTCATCACTATCAGGGAGAAGGAGTATGTTGACCAGACGCTGTTTAAAACTGGTGGCAGGCACCGATATGCAGGATGCAGAGGTGATCCGGATTGGGCAATTGCAGCAGCACCAGCATGGGCTAACGGTGATAGACCATGCCCAGCAACAGGCGCACGTGTTATTGGATGAAGCCCGCCAGCAGGCGCGGGAGTCTGTTGCACAGGCAACCATTCAGGCGGAGCGGCAATTCTGGCAGCAGGCGGATGAGATATTACGTGGCTGGCAGCAGGAGCGTGAGCAGATGGAAAGTTGGCTGGTATCGCAGTGCAACCACGTGCTGAGTGATGCGATGCAGCACATCCTCAATACTGTCCCTGACGCTGAGCGTTACCCGGCGTTGTTGCGCCAGTTATTGCGTACTCAGGGCGGGGAAGGACGCGGCACACTGTATTGCCACCCTGACCGTCAGGCCGATGTGTCCGCCTGGCTGACCGAACACAGCCATCTGGGCTGGAAACTCAGCAACGATGAGGCGCTGACGCAGGATACCCTGAAACTGATTACCGCGCAGGGCGTCATGACCCTGAGCTGGCAGCAGGCGGTAGAACACCTGTTGCCGCAAGGCCCGACGCCCACGTTAAACGGTGTGTGATGACGAGTCCCGGGGCAAACCGCAATACGTCGTTACTCTGACTCATGTAATACTACGGATAATCCCAGCCAGTGACAGTTATGTCACCGGTTGTCTGTATCTTCCCACCTGTTGCTGCACTATTACTTAAGAGAAATGACACGTACTGCAAGAGAAATGACACGCTGTCATCGCCGTACCCGGTAACCACATTTCGGTAACACGAATCTTGATACCGCTAGAATCCTGATACTGCTAATGATACGGGGTTACCAGGGCCTGTCTTTGTCTCTGATGGAATAAGCAAATGGTCAATAACCGTGCCCAGACATCATCGATGATGTCGATATCGAAGGTAATCAAGGTCATCGTGGTGTTGCTCGGCACCGGAGGGTTAAGTTCCTGTGCCCACCGGCATACGCCTCCCGGCCAATGTCAGGATATTGATGGCTTGCTGAAAGCACACGGTGTCACCAACGCGCCCGCAGGGCTACCGACGCCAGATGAAAGCCTTGAGCAATGGAAAACCGAGGTACGTCAGGACGCGCTGGCTCAGGGAATTACGGCAGATACCTTTGATAGCGCATTCGCCGGTCTGACCCCAGACAACGACGTGGTGGCGGCTACGCAGAAACAGCCCGAAGTGATCGTGCCGGTGTGGACTTACATTGCACAGCGGGTGACGCCGGATAACCTGGCGCAAGGGAAAACCTTGCTCAAGCAATACCAGAAGGTGACGGCGCGTATCGAGCAGCGCTATCAGGTGGAGCCTCCTTTGCTGTTCGCCTTTCTCTCCATTGAAAGCCATTATGGCGCTAATACCGGTAACAAAGCGGTTGTCCGTTCGCTGGCGACGTTGGATTACTACAATTATCGTCGGGCGTTTAACCGGCAGAATCTGATTGCGGCGTTACGCATGATTCAAAACGGCGATGCGCGGCCAGATCAGATAAAAGGCTCCTGGGCTGGCGCAATGGGGATGCCCCAGTTTATACCCACCTCTTATCTGCAATACGCGGTGGATTTTGATGGCGATCACCACCCTGATATCTGGACCTCATTCCCGGATACGCTGGCGTCAGTAGCAAATTACATGCAGCAGGCCAAATGGAAAGCGGGTGTGCCCTGGGGGATGGAGGTCAATCTGCCCGCCCGTTTCGATTATGCTGTTTCCGGTTTGGATAATCAGAAAACCGTTGCTGACTGGCAGGCACTGGGGGTGAAAACTGCCGTGCCCCGAGACCTGACATCGCTGTCTGCTGAGAAAGCCTCGATATTGCTGCCGGTCGGCAAGAATGGCCCGGCGTTTCTGGTGACGGGGAATTTCCGCGCTATTCTGCGGTATAACAATTACGTTTCCTACGCCCTTACGGTTGGCTTGCTGTCGGATAACTACCAGCATGATACGCCGGTACTCAAACCCTGGCCGCCGCAGGAAACGCCGTTGACACTCAAAGAGCGCGAAGCGCTACAAATTCTGCTACAGGAAAAACAGCTCTATCAGGGCGCTATCGACGGCAATATTGGAAGCGGCACCACGCAGGCAATCCGTACCTATCAGCAGCAGCAGGGGTTAGCGGCGGATGGTTATCCCGATCATGCCTTGCTTGACAGATTGCGCTGTGGTTAACCCTGATGGTCTTTTGCGCGTTGTCACGATGTCACCGTTCACGTGTCACCATTCATGATGTGACAATATTGTGCGCTGCCTGCACCAGCAGGTCGGCGCACGACTCGCTCATCGGCCCCAGCAGACCGTGGATACCGAGTGTGTGTCCGACATCGGGCAGCCGCGTGATATCAACATGCGCAAAGCGGTGTCGGACTCGCTCGAATAATGCCACTTCGGCGGCCACATTGACCTGCGTATCCATCTCGCCGAAATAACAGAGAATACGGCTTTGACAGTGCGCCAGGTGCTCAATTTCCGGCAATTCATTCTGATACCACTGTTTCCACCAGGCGTAAGACGAGTGGGTGAATGGCGCGTCGGCTGGCCACGGCTCCTGATCGTCATGTCCTAACACCATCGCACTTTGTTGCTCGAAACTGGCCTGCAATTTGGCCGTCATGGCATCAAAATCCGCTTGATCCCAATATCCCTTGTAGGGCAACAGGTCGTTGATAGGTTGCAGGAACGCCAGCGGGCTGTGACCAAACCCGTTTTTCAACTCCTCCAGCGTCAGCCGGTCACCCGCACGCGGAATGGCGTTAAGCCAGGTGACCGTGCGGTGAATCAACTGCCATTCCATCAGTTGTTTCATGGACGAGAACAGTGGGGAGATCAATATCAGGGCTTTGGCCGTGACGGTGTAACGTGTCATCAGGCGGCTAAGATTGATCGTGCCTTCGGAATGCCCCAGCAAAATGAGGTTGTGACGGTCGATGTGTGGCAGGTCGATGGCGTACTGATAGAGCGTATACAGGTCGTCACATTGACTTTGTGGGGTGACCGTCTGGCGAACGGCGGCGTCGATAAATAAACGCCGGTATGCCAGATCACGGTTGAACAGGTATTCCGGGTTATCCAGCGTCTTGTCGCGTGGGTGACTTTTGACGCCACGGCCATCAAACCGCAGCACCGCCAGCCCGGCGTCCAGAAGGTCCTGTGCCAGACAGCTAAAAACAAAATCCGCCTGAGTGCCACTATTGCCAAGCAGATAATGACGTTCGTGCATACCACTACCGGGCACCAGCATCACTAACGGATAACGCCCTGCCGGTGTTTGCGGGTAGTTGATCTGACCGGTGAGGGTAGCCTTCCCATCCAGCGATTGCAGTGCAAATGTTTGCACCGGGTATTTCTCATTTAACTGGTCATTTTCAAGATAGGTTTTCACCACGCTCACTCCTGATAACCCTGGTTATGCTCTGGCAGTGTAAGACGACCGGGGGCTGGTTGTCTTGCGCTGTCGCCGGTCTGTCTGACCACCACACAACCCCGGCAGCGTTCACCGGCGAGCCTCATCTTGTAGTCTGCATTCGTTCGGTTCAGCCAGTCCTCTGAGAAGGTATTTGGACGACAGGCGCTTTGTCTGAACCGTTATCGCAATGGACGCGGTATCGCCGGTTCTACACCATCGTTGCGGCCTGAATTTCCGTTGTTATCACACAGCCCGCAGGCGCGTGCCGCGCTACATTGCCCAATGAAGATGCATAAATCTATCGATTGAAAACCAAGAGGTTACCTATGGATAAAGTACTAATCTGGTTCTGCGGCACGGGCACCACGAAACAGGATTTTCTTGCCAACGTTGAAATCAGCGGTTTTAGCGCCGTCGTTGCTATCGACGGCATCGGCACTGCCGCCATGTTGACCAAAACGCAGGCGCTAGCTAAGCGCGCCAGTTGGGGCGGCAGCTTTGTCGATATGAGCGAAAAGCTGGGTGTGCTCTATGACCAGGCCAATGGCTATGACGACCGTGCCGGTGTGGTCACGCTGGATAGCCTGTTCCCGCTGGTGGATTACCTTAAGACGCTGAAGGAATACCAACTGGTGGTCGGCGGGCACAGCCGGGGCGCGGCGGTGGGCTTAACCGAGTTTTTGGCCGAGCTGTATCATCTGGCGGTGCAAAATCAGGAACCGGGCGTTTGGGCGAACGCGAAAACGATTCGACTGGTGGTGGTCGACCCGGTGCAAGGACAGCAGAGTACGGATAAAGACACCAACGCCTTTAACGCGATTCTGAAGGATAAAACCCTGGCGCAGATCCTGGCTGAACTGGAAAGCAAATGGTTCGGCGGGCGAGAGGTGTTCGATACCATCGTCTACAGCGCCCGGTATGATGCTCGCTCCAGCTTTGCCTTTGACTACCGCTGGTATCATTTCATCACCGAGCAAATGGGCAAACAGGCCGGTCCCGCCAAACGCGCAAAACTGGTGATGGCTGGTTTCCGCCACTCGGCACCGGTCAGCAAAGAAGACGAAATTTCCGCGTTGTATCAGGGTAAAGGCGTCGCACCGATTGCGTTTTTACAGCAACTGGTGTCGTTCGACCCTAACTGGGAGCAATCGGCCCGCCTGCTGAGCCAGATTGAAAACGCTTATCTCGACCAGCTTGCGGCTGGTGTGAAAACGGATTTGATCACCCAACTGGACAAGCAGACCAGCCTGCTGTCCTACGGTATTACCGGTCTTATCGGTGGCAAATCGTTGCAGAAAACACTGTCGACAGATAACCCGCAGAAACCGGAATATCGCCGTTTCTACCGTTATCAGTACGGGACGACGACGTTTTAACACGTCCGGTTCAATAGCTGTCCGTTAGCATAACAGGCCGATGCCATCAGGCACGGCCTGTTTGTTTTTATGTGACGGGCTGTTCCCTCCCAGTATGGCTTCATATTCGCTATCGCCTTGCGCACCTCTTTTCATGCCCGAGGGAACCACGCCGCTTCGCCGTCCACACAACTGCAGATAAACCATGTCGGTTTAACCAACAGACTCGTTCGACTCAACACCCCGTTCAACTCACAGGAGCACGCAACCATGTCTTTGTCTTCACCTGTTCAGCGTCGGTTGGACAGCGCATTTGTCGATGCGCAGTCCCGGCTTGATGAGATGGCGCAAACCATTTCGGAGGGAGAGGTCAGCCCGGCGGATACCTATGCGTTCTATGAGGCCAGCATGGACTACTCAAACGCCAACTGGGCCGCCGGACAGATGCTGAGCGTCAAGCACGGTCTGGCGAAGGCCATCATCAATGACTTCAACTGAGTTACCCGGCGTGATTGAACGCTGGCTCAACAGCACTGAGGCTCAACTGACGCTGCATATTGATGACGGCCCGGTGGTGTTGACGCGCTATCACGACGGTGTGGGATGTGCCGCCGTGGTGACCTTGCCGGTCAAGGTGGATGACCGGTTGCTGCACAAGGCGCTGCGTTATTCGTCTGCCGCCGTGTTGCGTTTGGGGATGGAGGCCGCCGCGCTGTGCTGGTCTGGCGCAGACGCGCAATTATGGTTACTGATGCGACACGAACCGGATGACCCCGTCCGATTGTGCCGCACACTGGAAGCGCTGGTTAATCAGCGAGATGTCTGGCAAAGCCTGCTGGCACCGCTTGCCAGACCGGCATCGTCGCCGCCGCTGAATCTGAAAACACTGGCTTTTTTGCAAGGAGATCAGCATGCGTAACGCGCTGTATGCACTGTTATTCAACCTCTATCGCTTGTTTTGCTGGTCGCTGGTATTGATGGGGATGTTGCCCGGCGCGCACGCGGCGACGCCATCTGACTGGAACAAAGGCGCTTATGCCTATTCCGCCGAACAAACCCCACTATCCGCGGTATTACAGGATTTCGCCAACAGTCATGGCGTCGATTTGAGGGTCGGCAACATTGAGGACGTCAACATTGATGCCAAAATCCGTGCCGACAACGCCACCGCGTTTCTGGACAGGCTGGCGCTGGAGCACCGTTTTCAATGGTTCGTCTACAACAATGTGTTGTACGTCAGCCCACAAGATGAGCAGACATCGGTACGCATTGAGGTCTCGCCGGATGCGGCACCCGACATGAAGCAGGCGCTGACCGGTATTGGCTTGCTGGATACGCGTTTTGGCTGGGGGGAACTGCCCGAGGAAGGCGTGGTGCTGGTCACCGGCCCCGCGGAGTACGTCAGCCTGATCCGCAATTTCAGCCAGCAACGCGAAACCAAAGACGATCGCCGCAAGGTGATGATGTTTCCGCTGCGATATGCCTCGGTATCCGATCGTACCATTCAGTACCGTGACCAGCGTTTGGTGATCCCCGGCGTGGCGACCATGTTAAATGAGCTGATGGATGGCAACCGCAGCACTCCGGCGGGGGCATCAGGTGCTGTTAGTGGTATGGGCAGTGAGGGTGGGATGGCGCAGGCCAACGGGGCCGGTGGGCAGGATGCCAGCCAGGCCATTGAACGTAATGCTCGCGCCATGTTGGCTCGACTGGCGAGCCGCTCCAGCAGCGGTGAGGCGGCCAGTTCCCGTAAAAAAGATCAACTTAATGGCAAGGTATCGGCAGACGTGCGTAACAACGCGCTCCTGATTCGTGACGACGAAAAACGGCGGGAGGAATACCAGCAACTGATCGACAAGATCGATGTGCCGCAAAATCTGGTCAACATTGATGCGATCATTTTGGATGTCGATCGCACGGCGCTCTCAAGGCTGGAAGCCAACTGGCAGGGGAAACTGGGTGCGGTGACCGGCGGCGCTAACCTGATGTCAGGCTCCAGCACGCTCTTTGTCAGCGATTTCAAACGGTTTTTCGCCGATATTCAGGCGCTGGAAGGTGAGGGAACCGCGTCGATTGTGGCTAATCCGTCGGTACTGACGCTGGAAAACCAACCCGCGGTGATCGATTTCAGCCGTACCGCCTTTATTACCGCCACCGGTGAGCGGGTGGCGAATGTACAACCGGTGACGGCGGGCACCAGCCTGCAGGTCACGCCGCGTGTCGTCGGTCGCGGCAGCCTGAGTAGCATTCAACTGGTGATCGACATTGAAGACGGTCAGGTGGAAACCAATACTGAAGGCACCGCCTCCGGCGTGAAGCGCGGCACCGTCAGCACACAAGCGCTGATTGGCGAAAACCGGGCGCTGGTGCTGGGTGGGTTTCATGTCGAGGAAAGTGGCGATCGTGATAAACGTGTGCCGTTGCTGGGCGATATTCCCTGGATCGGCAAACTGTTCACCTCCCGCCAGCACGAAGTTTCTCGCCGTGAACGGTTATTTATTCTTACCCCGCATCTGATTGGCGACCAGAACGACCCTACCCGGTTTGTGTCGGCGGATAACCGTCGTCAGTTGAATGACGCGATGGGGCGCGTAGCGCAGCGCAATAGCAAAACCGATCTGTTCGGCATGGTAGAAAATGCCATGCGCGATCTGGCCAGCGGCCAGACACCAGCCGGGTTCACCAGTGAGACTCATGGGCCGCGTTTGTCGGACATATGCCGCACGTCACCGTCGTTGAGTTATCAGAATAACCGCCACCAGTGGTACAGCAATGTGTCTTTCAGCCTGACGGTAGGCGTGGTGAAAAATACCGGCATCCATCCCCAGCGTTTTGACGAAGCCCGGTGTGCCAGTAGTCGTACGCTGGCGGTCGCCGCCTGGCCGAAGACGACGCTGGCCCCCGGCGAATCTACCGAGGTATATCTGGCGCTGCTTCCGGCCAAAAACACACAACCTGCGCGTGCGTCACTCATTACCCCCTGACGGTTCACACCATTCATAGCGTGAGGAAGAAAAATGATGCGTTATCAAACCCTGATGCTGCTGTGCGCGGCGCTGATGCTGAGCGCTTGTGCTACCCGCACGCCAACCAGCGCTTGTACATCTGTGAACTGCCGTCCGGATCCTGATGGCCGACAGATGGTTATCTGGTGGCAGACGGACATGCGACCCGGCGCGGCCGATTTTACTCTGGTGAGCGTGCCATGACCGATAGCATCCGGGGGGTTGATGCCATGATGGCGTTTATGGCCGCGATTACCCGGCATCAGGCGGCGCGCTGGTCGTTGCAATCCGGTATCGAGCTGGTGTTTCAGCTCGCTGAGCATGGCTATGAACTCATGTTGCAGATTCACCCTGGGAAACACTATCCCGGTTTGTATCGCCGCCTGCTCGAACGCCGTTATCAGCAAGCGGCGGAGTATGACGGATGCCACCTGTGCCTGAACGGCAGCGATGTACTGATCCTCTGGTGGCCGTTGCCACCTGCGTCTGACTCCTATGCACAACGGGTTGAACAGCTGTTTGCCTTGGCCGAGCTGACATTACCGCCGGTTGCGACAATGCGAGCGCAAAAAGAGCGCAACGTGCCGCGATTTGTGCGGTAACTGCCGCTTTTTTAGGCCAGACCGGTGAATAGGGGGAACCGTTTCACTGCCCGTGTCACTCAGTAACCAGTATCCATCATGATGCCCACATCGGGAGCGGCGTAGGCATCCGTTGCAGGTACTGTTGCGAACATCTGACATGAATGAGGAAACGAGATTATGCAAATTACGATCAAAGCACACATCGGCGGCGATTTGGGTATCGCCGGGCTGGGACTGGGGTCACAAGGCCTAAAAGGCCTGAATAGCGCGACGCCATCATTGGGTTCCAGTATGGACAAGCTGAGCAGCACTATCGATAAGCTGACTTCTGCGATGACCGCGATGATGTTTGCCAGTGTTATGGCGCAGGCGTTAGGGGCGAAACAAGGCGCTGGCGGCGGACAAGGGGCTGGCAACGCCACGTCGGCATCGGGCAGTGACCCGTTGTCTGACATGTTCCAGAAGGTATTGAATACGCTTTTGGGCAACAGTACGGCTAACGGCATGATGAAGCAGGGCGATCAGATGCCTCAGTCTTTGCTAAACGGCAACCAGATGACACCGGACAACATGGACGCATTCGGTAAAGGGGTGGGGAATGCGTTGTCCTCCATTCTGGGTAATGGTTTGGGGCAGGCGATGGGCGGCTTCTCCGGGCTATCGCTGGGGGCTGGCGGTTTGCAAGGGCTGAGTGGCGCAGGCGCATTCAACCAGTTGGGCAATGCCATCGGTATGGGCGTGGGGCAGAATGCGGCGCTCAATGCCCTGAGCAATGTCAGCACCCATGTAGATGGCAATAACCGGCATTTTGTGGATAAGGAAGATCGTGGGCTGGCAAAAGAAGTCGGCCAGTTTATGGATCAATATCCGGAAATTTTTGGTAAACCGCAGTACCAGAAAGACAACTGGAGCTCAGCAAAAACAGACGACAAATCCTGGGCGAAAGCGCTGAGTAAACCGGATGATGACGGCATGACCGGTGCCAGCATGGATAAATTCCGTCAGGCGCTGGGGATGATTAAAAGCGCGGTAGCGGGTGATACCGGGAATACCAACCTGAATCTGCGGGGGGCAGGCGGTGCATCACTGGGCATTGATGCTGGCGTCGTCGGTGACAAGATAGCCAACATGGCGTTAGGTAAGCTGGCGAACGCCTGATAACGCGCCATGAATATCAGGCAATGACGGTCGGGAAGAGGCGAGGAAACTCGTCTCTTCTGCTGTAGAACAGAGGCAGGCTGGGTACGTTTTCATTCGGATCCAGTTTCCTATTTATAGATTTCGTTTCCTTTTATTCATCGACGTACCAGCAATATTGTGATCCTGGTTGCTGTTATGGGTTCTTTTTAGAACTTATTGTCATAAAAAAATATGAAAATCACTAAAATCAATGGGTTGTTTCTGAAATATCGGCGTTTTGCGGTAATCGAATTGTAAGTTTTTGTATTGTTTTCGAAATAAATGCACATTATTATTTAGGTAATCTTTACCTTCTGTTTCTATTTACATGGATGTGCATCATGCCTGTCAGTCGCAGGAAAGCTGACCTGATCGTGAGCTTTTTCTTTATCGGTTATTCCGTTTCCGCGCTCGGCGCACCGCTGAATCCGGCGGAGCGAAGTGAAATCCAGCAACATCAGTCGGACGTGATTGAACAGTCCCGCCAGCAGCGGGAAGCCCTCCAGCAGTTAAGCAACATCGTGCAGGCACCACTAAAAGCGGATAACACGCCGTCAGGCCCCTGTTTTACCCTGCATGAAATTCGCTTTAATCACAGTACGTTACTGAGCCCACGGGATCAGGCCACCCTGACCGCTGGCTACCTCAATCGTTGCAACAACCTTGAGCACATCAACCAGTTGGTGCATGACGTCAGTAACTGGTATATCCAGCGCGGCTATATCACCAGTCGGGCGTTTTTGAGTGAACAGGATTTGTCAGGGGGCGTGCTGCAACTGGAAATTCTGGAAGGGCGGCTGGAAAAAATCACCATCAACAAACAAACGGAACGGATGACCCGTACCGCGTTTCCGGCTCATGACGGAGACATCCTGAACCTGCGCGATATCGAACAGGGGATGGAGCAGATGAACCGCATGCCGTCCCAGCAGGTGACCATCGAAATCCTACCGGGCAGCACGCCGGGGTACTCGGTGGTGAACCTGACCCGCGAAGCCCGCCTGCCGTTTAGCGGTGGCCTGACCGTCGACAACAGCGGCCAGAAAAGCACCGGTCAGGAACAACTGACCGGCAGCCTGACGCTGGATAATCTGTTCGGCGCGGCGGACCAGTGGTTTCTCACTGCCGGTCACAGCAGCCGTTTTGCTACCAGTCATGATGCGCAGATGCTGCAGGCCGGTTTTTCACTGCCCTATGGCTACTGGAGCCTGGGCTACAGCTACGCTCAAAGCCGTTATCGCAATACCTTCATCAACCGCGATTTCCCCTGGCGCTCTACCGGTGACAGCGATACCCACCGGCTGTCGTTGTCGCGTGTGGTGTTCCGCAACGGCACGATGAAAACCGCGCTGACCGGCGCGCTCAGTCAGCGAACCGGTAACAACTATCTGAACGGGGCACTATTGCCGTCCAGCAGTCGCACGTTGAGCAGTGTGTCGTTAGGGGTCAACCACAGCCAGAAGCTATGGGGCGGCCTGGCGACGGTTAACCCAACCTATAACCGCGGTGTCCGCTGGCTTGGCGCAGAAACCGATACCGACAAAAGCGCCGATGCGCCGCGAGCCGAGTTCAATAAATGGACGCTGTCCGCCAGCTACTATCACCCGGTTACCGACAGCATCACCTACCTCGGCAGTCTGTACGGACAATATTCGGCCCGTGCGCTGTACGGTAGTGAACAGCTGACACTGGGCGGGGAGTCGTCCATCCGCGGGTTTCGTGAACAGTACACCGCCGGTAACCGGGGGGCGTACTGGCGTAATGAGCTGAACTGGCAGACGTGGCAGTTGCCGGTCATGGGCACGGTCACCTTCATGGCCGCCATCGACGGGGGGCACCTCTACAACCATAAACAGGATGACGCGACAGCGGCCTCGTTATGGGGGGGCGCCGTTGGGGTCACCGTGGCCAACCGCTGGCTCAGCCAGCAGGTGACGATGGGGTGGCCGATATCCTACCCGGTATGGCTGCAACCCGACGCCCTGGTGGTGGGTTACCGGGTCGGGGTGTCGTTCTGACACACGCAATATCGTTTATTTATTAAAAAATAGTGATTTTATTTCACTACGTTAAACCCATTTTCCTGTGTCGGCACGGCATGGGGTTTTCATACAGCACAGAGTCAGGAGTTCAGGGATGAAAGCGGTGAAGTCGTCGCAGCAAGTCATGGTGTGGTGTCTGGTGTGGCTGACCGGGCTGCAGCCGCTGCTGCCCGCCTGGGCGGCCGGCGTGACAGTGGCGTCGGGCAATACCACGCTGGAGGCGGCAGGAAACGGCGTACCGGTGGTGAACATCGCCACACCGAATGCGGCCGGGCTGTCGCACAACCGCTATAACGACTTCAACGTGGATAACCGCGGACTCATCCTCAACAACGGCACCGCCCAGCTGACGCCGAGTCAACTGGGCGGCCTGCTGCAGAACAACCCCAACCTGAACGGTCGCGCCGCCTCGGCCATCATCAACGAAGTGGTGTCGCCCAACCGCAGTCATCTGGCGGGCTACCTGGAGGTGGCCGGTCAGGCGGCCAGCGTGATGGTGGCGAACCCGTACGGCATCACCTGTAGCGGCTGTGGCTTTATCAACACCCCGCGCATCACGCTGACCACCGGCACCCCGCAGTTTGACGCGGCGGGCGGGCTGAGCGGTCTGGACGTGCGCGGTGGTGACATTCTGGTCGACGGGGCGGGGCTGGACGCCAGCCAGAGTGACTATTTTGCGCTGATAGCGCGCACGGCAAATCTGCAAGCCGGGCTGAATGCACGTGATGCGCAGGTGGTGCTGGGGGCGAACCGGGTAGGGAGCGACGGGCGGATAACGCCGCAGGCGGGAAGCGGGGCCACGCCGGTGCTGGCACTGGACACCGGGGCACTCGGGGGCATGTATGCCAACCGTATCAGTCTGGTATCGACGGAGCAGGGTGTCGGGGTGAACACCGCCGGACTGAGCGCACGTCAGGGGGACATCCAGCTGTCGGCGAACGGCCGGTTGCAGGTCGGCAGTGCGATAGCGCAGGGGAACATCACGGCGCAGGGCGGCACGCTGGTGGTCTCGGGCGACCAGCAGGCGCAGGGCACGGTGGCGCTGCGGGGCGAGCAGGGCATCACGCTGGGTACCAGCCGGACACAGGCCGGTCAGGGGCTGACGTTGTCGAGTGACGGGCGCATCAGCGCCGACCGTGCGCGGCTGAGCGCGGGCGTGAGTGACAGCGGCACGGTACAACCGGGGTACGGTCTGACGCTGTCTGGCGCGGCGCTGGCGCTGGGGCAAAGCCAGCTGGCGGGTGACCGGCTCAGCCTGAGCAGTACGGGGGCGGTGAGCCAGTTGTCGGGCGGTGCCTGGCAGGCGAACAGCAGCCTGACACTGCAGGGCGACGCGCTGTCACTGGATGGCGATGCGGGGGCGCAGACGCTGACGGTCAGTGGCGGCAGCCTGAGTGGCGCGGGGCGCTGGCAGTCAACAGGTGACCTGTCGCTGGGCGGGCTGACCACGACGCAATGGGACGGCACCCTGCTGGCTGGCGGCACGCTGTCGCTGGAGACGGCCAGCCTGAGCAACCGGGGCACCCTGGCGGGCGGGCAGGTCCAACTGACGACGCCGGTGCTGGACAACCGGGGGACGGTGAGTGGGCGTCAGGTCAGGCTGCAGGCGGGGCAACTTGCTAACAGCGGGACACTGTCGGCGGACGAAGGGCTGTCGATACAGGCACAGACCGGGCTGGATAACAGCGGCTCATTGCTGTCAGGCGGAGGCCTGACGATAGCCGCCGGGCAGACGGTCAACCGGGGCGTGCTGTCGGGGGGCGCGGTGACGCTGAGCGGTGATTCGCTGTGGAACAGCGGGGTAGTGCAGGGGCGACAGTCGCTCGGGGTGAATGCCCTGACTGGGTTCAGCCAGACGGCAGACGGCGCGCTGACCAGCGGCGGGACGGTCACGCTGTCATCGGGGGCGCTAGACACGGCCGGTGCGTTATCGGCGCAGGGGCTGCAACTGCACACCGGACTGTGGCGCAATCAGGGCACGGTGAATCTGGGCGGCGACGGGCAACTGACGCTGGATGCACTGGATAACAGCGGCATCCTGCTGTCGTCCGGTGCCTGGGGCATCACGGGCGGGCGGCTGGGTAACAGCGGCAGTCTCGGCGGCGTGCGGCTGTCGGTGACGGCGGACAGTCTGGATAACAGTGGCACGCTGTTAGGCGCACAGGCGCTGACGATAGCGGCCGGGCAGCAGCACAATAGTGGCCTGCTCAACACCGACGGGCTGATGACGCTGTCGGGCACGACACTGGACAACAGTGGCACGGTAAAAGCGCAGGGTGGCCTGTCGGCCGCCTTTGACGGTCGTATCGACAACCGGGCGAACGGCCAGCTGCTGAGTGTGGGACGCGGGGAGATAACCACCGGTGTGCTCAGCAATCAGGGGGTGTGGCAGGCAGACAATCTGACGCTGACGTCAGGCGCGCTGGACAACGGCGGGCGCATTCTGGGGGTCAATAACGGCACACTACAACTGAGCGGCGCGTATACCGGGTTTGCCGGGAGCGAGCTGACCAGCGGTGGAACGTTGCAACTGCAGGCTGACCGTCTGGACAGTGCCGGGTTAATCAGTGGCACAGATACCACCGTCAAGGCCGGGACGCTGCAAAACGGTGGTGTACTGCAAGGGTATAACGGGCTGACGCTGAACGCGCTCCAACTCGATAACAGCGGGACGATGCAGGCGCGGCAACTGGACATCACCACCGATGGTCAACTGACGAACCGGGGCACGCTGTTGGGGCTGGCGGGGCTGACACTCCAGTCGGCTGGGCTGAATAATGCCAGCGGGGCACGGCTGTACAGCGCGGGGAACCTGCAACTGCGTACTGGCACGTTAACGCAGGAAGGGGAACTGGCGGCACTGGGAAGTCTGAAGGCGGATATCGGAGGCCCCTTCACCCTGACTCACACCCTGGCGGCGGGCGACCAACTGACGCTGAACGTCACGGGTGACCTGCTGCAGGCGGGGACGTTGCAGGGCAACGGCGTGACGGTAAGCAGTACCGGCACGCTGACACAGCAGGGGCGCATCGTCGCGGGCACTGGCACCAGCACCTTGTCGGCGGCTGCCATCAACCAGACGGCGAGCGGCAGTATTCAGGGCGGCGGGCCGCTGAGCCTGCGGGCCGATGGCAACATCACCAACCGGGGCTTTGTCGGCACGGCGGCGGACCTGCTGCTACAGGCGGGCGGGCTGATAGACAACAGCAGCCTGCTGTACGGCGGCGGCAACCTGCAACTGCTGTCGGATGCACTGGTCAACCGGTTCGGCAACATTCTGGCGGGGAACAGCCTGTGGATACAGCGTGACGCAGCAGGCAACGCCAGCAGCAGCGTGTTGAACAGCTCAGGCACCATCGAAACGCAGCGTGGGGATATCACAGTGCGCACCGGCACGCTAACCAACCAGCGCGAAGGGCTGACGGTGACCGAAAGCAGCAGCTCGGCGGCGGATATGTCGAGCTGGGCCGGGGGGGCGACGGCACAAATTCCGGTGAGTTGGTTTAAAAATGTGGATATCGGTATTCGAGAGGAAATTGATAGTGGTGGCAATGAAAATGGCGCTGGTTGGCATTCTATCTATTATTATGTCCGACCTTATTGGAGGGTATTGCGGCAGCAAGTAGTGGTAGAAAATCGGGAGGTCCAGGTCAGAACCGGCGGTGGAGAAGGAAAACTTATAGCTGGCAGTAATATTTCGGTAGATGCCGGAGTGCTGAACAATATGGCATCTTCTTTATTAGCAAATGGCTCAATATGGCTATCTGGGGGGCAATTAAATAATCAGTCTTATCAGAATGGGAAAATATATAAATATTTAACCTACGAATATAAAAGCCGTTACATCACTAATGAGCCAACTGCACCTAGTTATTATGGTAATGAAGATCGCTATACCCAGGAAGAAGGTCCCAATTTAACGAGTATCCTGTCGATGACAGGAAAAGAGTTTGAAGAATTTGTAGATAATATGAAGAGTCAGCATCAAGGTGATTCTTTTAGCTATGTTCTAACCGGCGATCCCACCACCGAATACACCCCTGGCCAGTCCTACAACGCCACCATTCAGGCGGGCGGCGCAATAACCGCCAATTTCGCGCAGAACATCAGTAACACCGGTTTACAGCCGGGCAGCGGTGGCTTTATGCCGGCGATAGCCACGCCAACGCTGAGCACCGCCAATGGGGCGGGCAGCCAGAATACCCCGGCGTCACCGTCATTGGTGGCAGGGCGAGACCCCTTATCGCTGGCCGGAAGTAGTGACCCGTCACTGAATGCCTTGCAGGCGGCGCTGGCCCAGTTGGGCGGCCCGTCGCTAAACGACTACCCGTTACCCACCAGCCAGAACGGGCTGTTTGTTGCTGACACCAGCAGCAACGGCCGCTACCTGATACGCAGCAACCCGCTGCTGAGCCAGCTCGGGCAGGTCGACAGCAGCCTGTTTGGCGACCTGCGTCGCCTGCTGGGGCAGACACCGGGCACCCGCGTGCCGGTGGAGACCAGCCCGACGCTGACCGACCCGACGCAGTTCCTCGGTTCGTCCTACCTGTTGGGCAAGCTGAATCTGGACGCGGAGCACGACTACCGTTTTCTGGGTGATGCGGCGTTTGACACCCGTTACATCAGCAACGCGGTGCTGAGCCAGACCGGGCAACGTTACCTCAATGGCGTGGGGTCGGACCTGGCGCAGATGCAGACGTTGATGGATAACGCAGCGGCGGAGAAAAGCCGACTGAACCTGCAACTGGGGGTGAGCCTCAGTCCAGAGCAGGTGGCGGGGCTGAGCCACAGCATCGTGTGGTGGGAAAACATTACCGTCGACGGGCAAACTGTGCTGGCACCGAAGCTGTATCTGGCACAGGCGGATAAAACCAACCTGTCAGGCAGCCGCATCGTGGCGAACAGCGTCAGCCTGAGCGCGGGCGGGGATATCGACAACCGTGGCAGCACGGTGACGGCGCTGAATGCGCTGACTGTCACCAGCGGAGGGCGGGTCACCAACAGCGAGGGCGGGCTGCTGAACGCGGGGGGCGCGCTCAATCTGGTGGCGCTGGGTAACCTGACCAACAGCAGTGCCACCATTCAGGGTAATACGGTGACGCTGGCCAGCGTCAACGGGGATATCGTCAACACCACGACGACCAACCAGTGGCACACACAAGCGAGGGACGGCCGGGGCAGCGGGTCGCTGACACGTACCGATATCGGCCAGACCGGGCTGATAACCGCACAAGGCGGGCTGACGTTACAGGCAGGGCACGATATCGCCCTGAACGGGGCGCAACTGAGCGCGGGTGGGCCGCTGGCGCTGGCAGCAGGCAACGACATCCAGCTGAATGCGCTGGGCACGGTGACGGAGACGGTGCGTCAGGACGGGCGCGCCACGACACAGCGTCGGCAGCAGGGGCTGGTGCAGAGCACACTCGCCAGCGGGGGCGACCTGAGCCTGAGTGCCGGGCGTGACCTGAATGGCACGGCGGCACAGCTGAGTGCGACGGGCACCATGGCGCTGTCGGCGGGGCGTGACCTGACCCTGCTGTCCGCTGAGCAGGAGCAGTTCAGCTCGAATGCGTGGAACCGCCATCTGGACTGGCAGCAGACGGTGACGCAGCAGGGCACGGTGCTGAACGCGGGGGACGGGCTGAGCCTGCGGGCCGGACGTGACCTGACGCTGCAAGGGGCGCAGGCGGAAACGCGTGGCGCACTGACGGCACAGGCGGGCCGCGACCTGAA
This sequence comes from Dickeya oryzae, assembly GCF_020406815.2. Classification (NCBI taxonomy): domain Bacteria; kingdom Pseudomonadati; phylum Pseudomonadota; class Gammaproteobacteria; order Enterobacterales; family Pectobacteriaceae; genus Dickeya; species Dickeya oryzae. The sequence goes on along the minus strand of NZ_CP162670.1, from coordinate 2,539,757 downwards.
CCTGCTGTCGGCGACAGAAAGTCAGCACGACTTTTTTGAAGAAACCACGGTGAAGAAAGGTTTCCTGTCCAGCACCACCACGCACACGTTGCGGGAGCGGGAGCAGACCACGGAGAAAGGCACGCTGCTGTCGGCAGGCAGTGTGGCACTGACGGCGGGGCATGATATCGGGGTACGCGGTTCGTCGGTGGCGGCGGACGGCGATGTGGCGCTGACAGCCGGGCATAATATCAACACGGCGGCCAGTGTGGAGACCTACCGGCAGTACGAGGATGTCAGCCGCAAAAAGAGCGGGGTGTTCAGCGGAGGCGGAATTGGCTTTACCATCGGCAGTACCTCACTTCGTCAGACACTGGCGTCAGCGGGGACGACGGAAAGCCAGAGCGTCAGCACGCTGGGCAGCACCGGCGGGTCGGTGAGCCTGCGTGCTGGTCAGGACGTGAACCTGTCCGCCACCGATGTGATTGCGGCGCGGGATATTCAGGTGGTGGGCAATACGGTCACCATTGATCCGGGTTACGACAGTCATCGCCAGTCACAGAAGATGGAGCAGAAAACCGCCGGATTGACGGTGACGCTGTCTGGCGTGGTGGGATCGGCGCTGAACAGTGCCGTGCAGGCGGTACAGGCGGTGCGTGAGCAGAGTGACAGCCGCCTGCAGGCGTTGCAGGGAATGAAAGCCGCGCTGTCAGGGTATCAGGCTTATCAGGGCACGCAGGTCGATACCAATAACAAAGGGGCGTCGTCGTTTGTCGGTATCAGCGTGTCGCTGGGGGCGCAGCGTGCCAGCAGCAGTCAAAGCAGTGAACAGTCACAGAGTTTTGCCTCGACGCTGAATGCGGGCCATGATATCAGCGTAGTGGCCCGCCAGGGCGATATCACTGCCGTCGGCAGCCAGTTAAAGGCTGCCAACAACGTAGACCTGAATGCGGCTCACGCGATTAATCTGTTGTCGGCACGCAATACCGAGTCGTTGACCGGCAGCAACAGCAGCAGCGGCGGGAACATTGGTGTCAGTTTTGGGCTGAGTAACAGTGGGGCAGGATTCAGCGTCTTTGCCAACGTCAACGCGGCCAAAGGCCGCGAGATGGGCAGTGGCAACAGCTGGTCGGAAACCACGGTGGATGCGGGGCAGCGAGTCGGCCTGACCAGTGGTGGAGACACCCGTCTCATCGGCGCACAGGTCAGTGGTGAGCGCATCGTGGCCGATGTGGGGGGCGATCTGCTGCTGGCCAGTCAGCAGGATAACAACCGCTATGATTCCAGGCAGACCAGTGTGTCGGCAGGCGGTAGCTTTACCTTTGGCAGTATGACCGGCAGCGGTTACCTGAGCGCCAGTCAGGATAAAATGCACAGCAGTTATGACAGTGTGCAGCAGCAGACCGGGCTGTTTGCGGGTCAGGGGGGTTACGACATTCACGTCGGCAACCACACCCAACTGGATGGGGCAGTGATTGGTTCGACGGCCAGCGCAGATAAAAACCGGCTGGATACCGGCACGCTGGGCTGGAGCAATATCGATAATCAGGCGGTGTTTTCGGTGTCGCACAGCGGCATCGGGCTCAGTGCCAGCCCGTCACTGAGTCTGTCGGATATGATGAAGTCCGCCGCGCTGACCGCGCCGTCGGCCCTGATGTCGATGGGGCGTGGCGGCAACGCCAGCAGTACCACTTACGCGGCGGTGAGCGACGGTGCGCTGATTATCCGTAATCAGGCCGGTCAGCAGCAGGACATTGCCACCCTGAGCCGGGATGTGGAGCACGCCAATAATGCGCTGAGTCCGATATTTGACAAGGAGAAGGAGCAGAAGCGCCTGCAGACGGCGCAGATGGTCGGTGAACTGGGCTCACAGGTGATGGATGTCATCCGCACCGAAGGGGAAATTCGTGCGACGCGGGCGGCTGAAGCCAGTGGCAAGGTGGATCGCCCGGCGGATAACGCCTCCGAGGCAGTGTGGGATAAATACAGGAAAGATCTGACGGAAACGGCAGATTACAAGGCGGTGATGGCGTCTTACGGCACCGGCAGTGACCTGCAACGGGCGGCGCAGGCGGCGACGGCGGCTATTCAGTCGCTGGCCGGCGGCGGTAACCTGCAGCAGGCGCTGGCGGGTGCCTCGGCACCGTATCTGGCGCAACTGGTGAAAAGCGTCACGATGCCAGCGGACGAGCGTAAAGCCACGGCATCGGACATCGCGGCCAATGCGATGGGCCATGCACTGATGGGGGCGGTGGTAGCGCAACTGTCGGGCAAGGATGCGGTAGCGGGTGCCGTGGGCGCGGCAGGTGGCGAGCTGACGGCCCGGCTGCTGATCATGAAAGAGCTGTATGGAGGGCGTGACACCAGCGACCTGACGGAAGCGGAAAAACAATCGGTGAGCGCCCTGGCGTCACTGGCTGCGGGTCTGGCATCGGGGATTGCATCTGGCAGCGTCGAGGGCGCAGCGACAGGTGCCCAGGCCGGGCGTAATGCGGTGGAGAATAACTATCTGAGCAACCAGCAGAAGGCTCAGAAGAAGAAAGAGCTTGAAGAGTGTCAGACCCAAGCCTGCAAGGTGCAGGCTGAGGCGAAGTGGACGGCGATAGATTTAGGGCAGGATGGAAGTTTTGCAGCCGGGATGGTTGCTGGGGTTCCGGCAGGGCTGTATGACACGATCGACGGTATCGTGAAAACGGCAAGCAGCCCGATGGAGACATATGAGGCGCTGAAATCGCTGTTTAACAGCGGTGATGTGCTGGGTAATGTGTCGGATGCGGTGAAACAGTCGTATATAGACCGCATCAACAACATGGAAGCGGAATACCAGAAGGCCGGAGCCAGTGGCTCGTTCAATGCCGGTGTTGAAGGCGGAAAACTGGTTACGGATATAGCGGGTCTGCTTGCCAGTGGTGCGGGTGTGGTCAAAGTGACCGCAGGCGTAACGGAAAAGATCGTTGCCAGAGTTGCTGGTAAAGCTGAAAATGCTGTTCGCCATAGTGCTGTTCCGTTTCCCAATAAAGTTCTTGGTGAATATTCAGCTATTAAGCCTGGGCCATTAGCTAATGATTTAGCAACTACTTTCAGTGGGGGAAGGTATAAAGAAATGGTGTTGCAGGAGGATACTATCCTTTATCGAGGGGGAGTAATCGATAAAGAATATGGTCAATTCTTTAGTGTTGAAGCACCGCAAGGAGTTCTTCAGACAAGGATCGATAAAGCTGTTCTTCCTAAGTGGCCTGGTGGGGGGACATCACCAATTGATACATCTATTGCGATAAAAATCCCCGCTGGTACAAAGGTGTATGTCGGTGAGGTTGGGTCTCAAAATGGAGTATATGTCGGTGGTACACAGCAGATTGTAGTTGTTAAACCTTGGGAAATCGAAGGCACTGAAATTATTGAGAGGAAACCGTTAAAATGAATAAAGATAGATTGCTAGTAATACAAAGCAAATTAAAACGTATGGCACTACTTTTAAATGTAGGCGGTTACCCTGATTGGGCTAATGGACTTGCTGAGCTCTCTGATAGATTGCTCTTCTCGCCAGAAGAGGTTCGAACAGAACTCCTGGGCCTTTATGGTGGAATGGGGTCATTGAATGATTTATTACTCTACAAGAATGGTGCTCTTTTGTTTGATGAGAATAAAGAGTTTGATAGTTTAAGAACAGAAGTTTTCGATTTAGCTTCATACTCCTGAACGATCCCGACCTTTGCGCCGGGAGCATTGTTTTTACCTGTTAGACTCACCCGCTGCCCTTGAGCGAGAGTAGCGGTTGACTGAAAATACTTCAGCCCCCAGACAGGAAATGTTTTGTGGCCACCGCCAATTGGCTGTGTCCACATTACGTGGGTAGGATCAGACGTCCTGTTCCTAATAGGGGATGGATATCAACTGGAGTTTACAATGTGGAGGGAAACTGTAGGAGTTTGCTTCTGTGTGGTTAAGTTAGACACTGAGGTGCTAATCTATGATATCGGAAATTTCATTGTTACATCTATGACAGATGAAGATAGAGTTATTTCCGATGAAATTATCTCTGACGGAAATTCTACAGTTTATATCAGGAATGTAAAAATCCTGAATTACTTTTTAAATGCGCTTAGAAATCATTTCCCTTCAATGCTTGAAGGGAAGATGGACTGGCTTGAGTTATATGAAAAATCAGAGTGGTATAGCCAACCTAGAATTGAAAAGCGAAAAGTATGATTATTTATTCTATGCACCAAGTTGTTGTGACGTTCAACATCAACTTTTGTGGCTGATTCCATATGGGATATTTAGAGTGAACAGACTGTTAAAGTGAGCATGGTATTATGTATAATATATTAAGTGAAATATTTTTTGATGATGGGAAAAGAGCTGTTGTCATTGACCAATTAGGGATGAAGGAAAAGTATGGCAATGCTGAGTGTTCCCAGAATCTCTATTTGCTAGATGAAAATGGGAATGTTATCTGGAGAGTTAGCAGTAATTTTGATGAGGATGGTAACCCTTTTACAAACGTTAATCTAAACGATGATAACAATATTGAGGCTTATAGATGGAATGGCGGACTTTATTCAATTAATAAAGAAACAGGCTTTGCTACCCCCAAAATATTGTTGAAATAATTGCAAGTCTACCACTTTGATGGTTCTGGCCTTTCCGTAACATGGGCTCTGAATGTTTGATATCTGATCAGGTTGGCGGTTGTGTTTAGATAAAATGTGTGTATTAACGTTGTTGTTGGAGATGATAGCGAGATATGAAGTATATTTCCTGTGTACAAAAGATAAAAATTGAATACTCGGGTTTATCCTTTGGCTCTGCGACTACAGGACCGCAATTATTATCTGAGGTAGAAGGGATATTGATAGTTAGATTTGATGATGAGGTTTTTTTATCTGAGGATGGTATATTATTACTTGAGCTTGCAAAGGACTTGTCTAATTGGCTAAAAATAGGAGGTGATTTTGCATATTACTCAATGGACTATGAGGATGGGCCTATTTTGTCTTTCAAGGAGGCAGGGGGATTTTGGGAAGTACGTAGCTCTTGGAGTGAATATGCTTGTAACGGAATAGATATGTTAGCCATTGTCAATGGGGTTGAATCGTTTATCTCTAGTTTAGCATTCGACTTAAAATTAAAAAATATAGATGTCAGTCTTTCTATTTTATAGTTTTTGGGAGTGTTAGAAATTCTGTGTCATTCCAGTAATATACAATCAAAAAGGAATGACATATGTCCCAGCCCTTCGATTTCGATAAAGCGCTTAAAGCCCTCCAGTCCGGTCAGGCATTAACAGGCAAAGATGGTATCTTAACGCCTTTAATCAAACAGTTAACGGAAGCTGCCCTGTCTGCGGAGCTGGACTCACATCTGGCTCAGGACGTTGAAGCTAACCGTAAAAATGGCTCCGGCAAAAAGACCATTAAAGCCCCGACGGGCAGCTTCGAACTGGCGACTCCGCGCGATCGTAATGGCACTTTTGAACCCCAGTTGGTGAAAAAACATCAGACCACGTTATCCGACGAGATCGAACACAAGATCATTCGCCTGTTTGCACTGGGGATGAGCTATCAGGACATTAGCCGGGAGATCGAAGATTTATATGCCTTCAGCGTGTCCACTGCTACCATCAGTGCAGTAACCGATAAAGTCATCCCTGAACTAAAACAGTGGCAACAGCGCCCGCTGGAGCAGGTTTATCCCTTCGTCTGGCTGGACGCTATTCACTATAAAATCCGGGAAGATGGCCGCTATCGGAGCAAAGCGGTTTACACCGTGCTGGCCCTGAATCTGGAAGGTAAAAAGGAAGTTCTGGGCCTGTATCTGTCAGAAAGTGAGGGGGCTAACTTCTGGCTGTCGGTATTAAGCGACCTGCAAAATCGCGGTGTTAAAGACATTCTGATTGCCTGCGTGGACGGGCTGACCGGCTTCCCAGAGGCAATAAACAGCATTTATCCGCAGACGGAAGTGCAGTTGTGCGTCATTCATCAGATACGCAATTCGATTAAATATGTGGCCTCAAAGTACCATAAAGCCTTCATGACCGACCTGAAGCCAGTCTACCGTGCAGTGTCAAAAGAAGCGGCCGAAATGGCACTGGATGAGCTGGAAGCGAAATGGGGGCAGCAGTATCCGGTGGTGCTCCAGTCGTGGCGACGCAAGTGGGACAATCTGTCAGCGTACTTCCGCTATCCGGCAAATATCCGCAAAGTCATTTACACCACAAATGCTATCGAATCGGTGCACAGACAGTTCAGGAAACTGACCAAAACCAAAGGTGCTTTCCCGAATTAAAATAGTCTGTTGAAGCTGCTTTATCTGGGGCTGATGAACGCACAGGAAAAATGGACAATGCCCATCCAGAGCTGGAATTTGACATTGTCACAGTTGGCCATTTATTTTGAAGGGCGACTAAATAACGTGATGACGCTGTAGAATTTTTAACGTGACACAGAATTCTGAACGCTCTCTAGTTTTTATGGTGGTGTTTTACCTTTAATTCTCTTTCACCCATCCGAGATCTTTGATATGGTGATTATCGATATATGTAAACTGGGGCGGGAATAGGTGAATGACTTTTTCGTTACTACCATATCCAGATTCGCTATAAAAACTGGGCCAGTAGTATGTCCTGACATCATGCCTTATAGAGTATTTTATTCCATTTTTTATTGCTTGTGGTTACATCAATGGATAAGATTGAATTTTTCAGATTAGATGAAAGATTAGGAGGGAATGATGTCAATAGACGATGTGGATAAAATAGACTCCATTGGAGTATTGAAAGACCATCCTGACATGGTTAGCCTCGCGATATCAGACCATTTGCCATGGAAAAAACCTATCGAACAGCACTTATTTAAACTTCAAGAAAAAATAAATACTTATATAAAATTCATTGATAGTGGTGAAATTTATGAAAAATTTCCTGATGCCAAAGGGACGGATAAATGCGTAATAGAGATATTTTTTAAGTATGAAATTCCCCCGCAAGCGATCTGTTTTTTAGAAAGTGTCAGAGAAATATTAAGCTCAATCAATGTGAGTCTTAAATATAAGATCATAAAATAACACTCTCGGAGTCACTGCCAAGAGTGTCATTTACACATGAAACTATAAACTCCATGACAGTCACCCGCATACCTTGCCGTTAGGCATAACCGATAACATAGCGTTCCTTTCTGCTGCGCTCCAAGGGCACAGCTTATCCCTTTCCCGTTATCCCCCCAATCTTCACCTCCCTTGACGCACATCAAAAGGCGATGCGTAGACAGGAATATGATTGATAATCGTTATTACTTACCTTGATGCATTGCCGCCGTGTTGTAACGCAGGCGGGGTGCGGCGCACTGTCAGTGAAGGAATGGTGTATGGCTCTGAGTCTTCAAACGTTGCTTGATCTTCCTCTTAACGTGAATGCCGTAGTGGCGCGTATTCGCTCAACGGGCGAGTACCAGCAGCGGCTGACTGAGCTTGGCATCCGTGTCGGTGGCCAGGTGCGCGTGATTCAGCGTGATGCCAATCAGCCGTTAATGTTGGCCGCCGGGGACAGCCGGGTGGCGATCAACTGGGAGATGGGTAAGCAAGTGTGGGTATCGCCACAGCAATAAACACGATGGCAATCGGTTTGTCATGTTCGGTTTCTGGCAACCTGTTGATGACAGCGGGGTTACGACACCCGTTGTTCTTTATCAGGCAGCAATGGGTATGAGGTTTACACAGCGATGACACTGGAAGCATTGGCAGTGGGCACACAGTGGCGTGTGCTGGGGTTTCAGAAAGGATCGGCGGATTACCGCAAGCGCCTGCTGGCGCTGGGCGTGACGCCGGGAGTGGAGTTTTCGGTGTCGCGAGTCGCACCGCTGGGTGATCCGATTGAACTGCGCCTGCGTGGTGCATCGATCAGCGTGCGCAAAGGCGAAGCACAGATTTTGATTCTGGAAAAATGTTAATCCGGGCAGGTAAGGATTTTTTATGAGTACGCAACCCGTAATTTGCGTGGTGGGTAACCCCAATTGTGGCAAAACGACGCTATTTAACGTCCTGACCGGCGGTAAACAAACGGTCGGTAACTGGCCCGGCGTGACGGTGGAAAAGAAAGTCGGCAGTTACCGTTATCAGCAGCAACAGGTGACGTTGGTAGATCTGCCGGGGGTTTACTCGCTGAACCCGTCTTCCGAAAGCTCGGAAGACGAACGGGTCGCACGTGATTACATCCTGTCCGGCGAAGCCAATCTGGTACTGAATATCGTTGATGCTTCCAATCTGGAGCGAAATCTGTATCTCACCGCGCAGTTGCTGGATATGCAGGTGCCGATGGTGGTGGCCGTCAATATGATGGATATCGCCGCCGCACGTAAGCTAGATATTGATATCGCCGGTTTACAGCAGCGCCTGGGGTGCCCGGTCATCCCGATTACCGCCAGCCAGAAGAAAGGCATCGCGATGTTGCATGAGGTGTGTCAGGCCGCGCTGGCACAACCGGTGATTCCACCGGTGTCGATTCCTTATGACGCGCCACTGAACCAGGCGGCGCAGGCGATTGCGGATCAACTGCAAGGACAGGCGGCGATTCGTAACCCGTATTGGCTGGCGATTCAGTTGCTGGAAGGCGACATGACGGTGCGTGACCAGGTGCCTGCGGATACGCTGGCCTTTGCCGATGCTGAAGTCGCCCGGCTGGTCGCCGAGTATGAGGATGAGCTGGATATTTTTCTGGCGGACGCGCGTTACCAGTTCGTTGGCGCGGTGGCGCGTGAGGTGATTACCCGCCGTGGCGAGGCTTCCGCAACCCTGACCGACAAAATTGACCGCGTCGTGTTGCACCGCTTTTTTGGTATTCCGATCTTCCTGCTGGTGATGTACCTGATGTTTGTCTTCACCATCAATATCGGTAGCGCCTTTACCGATTTCTTCGAGAAGCTGTTCGGCACCCTGATGGTGGATGGATTCGGCGAGCTGTTGCTGGCGTTGCATACCCCGGAATGGCTGAAAACCCTGCTGGCGGATGGCGTGGGCGGCGGCATTCAGACCGTATCCACCTTTATTCCGGTGATCGGTTGTCTGTATCTGTTTCTGTCCTGGCTGGAGGATTCCGGCTATATGGCACGGGCGGCGTTTGTGATGGACCGTTTTATGCGCGGTATCGGTTTGCCGGGCAAGGCGTTTGTGCCGCTGATTGTCGGGTTTGGTTGTAATGTGCCAGCGGTGATGGCGACGCGCACCATGGAGCGCCATAGTGACCGTGTGGTGACGGTGATGATGGCCCCGTTTATGTCTTGTGGCGCACGGTTGCCGGTGTACGTGTTGTTTGCGTCTGCCTTGTTTGTCGAAGGCGGACAAAACCTGGTGTTCGGGTTGTATCTGGTCGGTATCGCGGCGGCGATTGCGACCGGCTTTTTGCTGAAAAATACCGCGTTGAAAGGCGAAGCGTCTGCCTTTGTGATGGAAATTCCCCCTTATCACTTTCCCAGCCTGCGCAGTGTACTGATTCGCACCTGGGAGCGCCTGAAGGGGTTCTTGCTGCGTGCCGGGCGGCTGATTGTGGTGGTGGTGACGGTGCTGGGCTTTCTTAACTCGATGGGGACAGACGGTTCCTTTGGCAACCAGAATACCCAGAAGTCGGTGCTGTCGGCGGTGGGGCAAGCCATCGTGCCGGTATTCAAGCCGCTGGGTATTCGCGATGAAAACTGGCCAGCCGCAGTAGGGGTGTTCACCGGGATCTTCGCCAAAGAGGCGGTTGTCGGTACGCTGGATTCGTTGTACGGCGCAATGGCTGCCTCGCAGGAAGGCGGCGCCAAAGCAGAAGCCAAACCTTTTAGCCTGACCGGCGGTATTCAAGATGCGCTGGCGACCATCCCTGAAAATCTGGGCAAGCTGGGTGATGCGGTATTAAACCCGTTAGGGATCAATGTTGGTGATTTGAGTGATACCGCCACGATTGCCAAAGACAATAAATTCTCGGTGACCTCGCTGACCGTGATCAGCCAACTGTTTGATGGCCGTTTGGGGGCGTTTAGTTACCTGCTGATGGTGCTGTTGTATATCCCTTGCGTGGCGGCGGTATCCGCCATCTGGCGTGAGGTGGGCACCGCCTGGACGCTATTCTGCGCTGGCTGGACCATTCAGGTTGGCTACAGCACGGCGGTGGTGGTGTATCAGGTTGGGCGGTTTAGCCAGCACCCGTTGTATTCGCTGTGTGCGCTGGTGGGGGTGGCGGCAATGCTGTGTGTCACAGTGATGTTGCTGCGCCGCAATGGTCTGCAACGCCAGCGCACCGTGGTAGGTGAAGTAAAATAAACCAGTCGGGCGGGCAACTGCCCGCCGGGGAGACATAATGACGCTACTTGAATTGCGGGATTTTGTCCGCGAAAGAAAAAAGGTGTCGCTGCAAGATATCAGCACGGCTTTTAAGGCCGATCCCGGTGTGGTGGAGGGAATGCTGGAGGTGTGGGTACAGAAAGGCAAAATCCGCTTCCATCAGGGGGATGCCGCACCCAAATGCGGCGGCTGTTGCGGCTGTGATAAACGCCAGGGCCAGTATTACGAGTGGTTGTGATGTTTTCCCGGGCCGAGGTGCAATCAGTCGTCGGCCCGGCTTCCCGTCCTGCGGCGGTAAGTCTGCCGCCTGTCTTGAGATGTTGTCTGTTTATTAACTCCTTGTAGGTGTTCCTGGCGTGTCTGGCATGGGGGCTGACGCGCTGCCCGGCGTTATGGGCGGTGTAAGGCGGCGGTGCCGGGCGGAAAACCAATAAAAACTGACCTGACGCAATATGTGGTACAGGCACCCTCTACATAATGAAACCTGTAATCCATCGGAGGGGGTGATGATGGAAAAATTACTTGATCGTTTTTTGAATTACGTTGCGTTTGATACCCAATCCCGACCGGGTGTTCGGCAGGTGCCGAGTACGGAAGGGCAATTGAAGCTGGCGCAGGCGCTGCAACAAGAATTAATTGAACTGGGACTGGAACAGGTATCGGTCACCAAGCATGGCTGTGTGATGGCGACATTACCCGCTAATGTTGCCTGGCCTGTGCCGGTGGTGGGGTTTATCGCCCATATGGATACCTCACCGGATTTTAGCGGCAAACATGTTAATCCACAGATTGTCGAGAATTACCGTGGCGGTGATATCGCGCTGGGTATGGGTGATGAAGTCTTGTCACCGGTAATGTTCCCGGTGCTGCATCATCTGCTCGGCCAGACATTGATTACGACTGATGGCAAAACGCTGTTAGGGGCGGATGATAAAGCCGGCATTGCGGAGATCATGACCGCACTGGTTCGGCTAAAGAAACGCCAAATCCCACATGGTGAGATTCGTATTGCCTTCACGCCGGATGAAGAAGTCGGTAAAGGTGCCCAGCACTTTGATGTCGATGCATTCCGGGCGGAATGGGCCTATACGGTAGATGGCGGTGGTGTGGGGGAATTGGAGTATGAAAACTTCAATGCCGCATCGGCTGTCGTGAAGATTGTCGGTAACAACGTCCATCCGGGCTGGGCAAAAGGGGTGATGGTCAATGCGTTGTCACTGGCGACACGGTTTCACCAACTCGTACCAGCTGATGAGACGCCAGAGCAGACCGAAGGCTATCAGGGTTTTTATCACCTCAATAGCGCAAAAGGGACGGTAGAACGGGCCGAACTGCACTACAGCATTCGGGACTTTGAGCGTGATAGCTTCGAGCGGCGCAAGAAAACGCTGCTGGATATCGCGGAAAAAGTGGGTAAGGGCCTGCACCCGGATTGTTATATCGAAGTCACGATCACCGATAGCTACTACAACATGCGTGAACAAGTGGAGCAGCATCCCCATATCATCGCGCTGGCGCAGCAGGCCATGCGTGATTGCGGGATTACGCCGCTGATGCAACCGATTCGCGGCGGTACGGATGGCGCTCAGTTATCTTTCCGCGGCTTGCCGTGCCCTAATCTGTTTACGGGTGGCTACAATGCTCACGGTAAGCATGAATTTGTGACGCTGGAAGGGATGGAAAGCGCTGTGGCGGTGATTATGCGTATCGCCGAACTGACGGCATTACGCGCCAGGAGCCGACAAACCAGCACTGAGAGCGCGTCAGTAAAAGCCTGATGGTTTAGGTCTTAAGCTACTAACACAGAAGACGCCGTTTGGCGTCTTCTGTGTTTTAGATGGCAGAGCAATAATCAGCCAACGATAGTCAGCCAACGATAGTCAGTCAACGATAGTCAGTCAACAAAGTACCAGTAACCGCTGTTAACCAGAGCGGTCAACTGGGCAAGGAAAGACGGATCGTCCAGCGTGTCGCCAAATCGCCCGATGTTCAGCACGTCATATTGTGCCAGGGCGGCGATCGCCTGCGGTGGGTGGTTCTCCAGCCGCTCGCCGTTGACGAAACAGGTTTCGCCAATACGCAATACCCGCAATCCGCCAAGACGGCGCAATGCCTCGCCCTGCTGTAACAGGTCGTATACTTCGCCTGGCTGGTAAGGCGGCTCCGGCGGTGCCAAATCCAGTTCATGCCGTGACTGGGATGCAAATTCGCCGAACCATTGATGAAAAGCGTCTTTGTGCTGCACCAGTTCCAGCATCATGTGCTGAAGTTTATCCAGCTCCTGCGGTAACACGTCGGCTGGATGGGCGCGAGAAGGAATATCCGGGTCACTGTAGCGTTGGCCACCCAGTTCGCGGGACAACACATAGTCGGCAAAACCACTGACCAGCTCGCGGGAACTGGGGGCACGGAACCCCACCGAGTAGTTGAGCGAGTTTTCCAGTGAATAACCTTCGTGCGGAAAACCCGGCGGAATATAGAGAATATCGCCGGGTGCCATTTCTTCATCAATAATAGCGTCGAACGGTGCGACTTGCAGCAAGTCAGGATGTGGGCAATGCTGTTTCATCGGCACCTTGTCGCCAACGCGCCAACGACGACGTCCGGTGCCCTGAATAATGAACACATCGTATTGGTCAAGGTGCGGGCCGACGCCGCCGCCGGGCACCGAGAATGAAATCATCAGGTCGTCAATACGCCAGTCAGGCAACTGACGGAAAGGGCGCATCAAGGCGGCAGAAGGCTCATGCCAGTGGTCGACGGCTTGTACCAGTAAAGACCAGTTGCTTTCTCCCAGATGGTCATAGCTTTCAAACGGGCCGTGGCTGACATCCCAGCGGCCATCGCGATGGCTGACCAGACGGCTGTCTACCTCGTTTTCCATCGCAAGTCCCGCTAATTCGTCCGGGCTAATGGGATCAAGAAAATGAGGAAAACCGGCTTTGATGATTACCGGCTTTTTTTGCCAGTGGTGTGTCAGGAAGTCCTGCCAGTCAAGATTAAGTTGGTAGTCCATAACGCATTTCCAGTAACAGGGAGCTATCGACGATTATAACGAAGTCGCCGTGATGGTGTTTGCCCTTTATTCACAGATGAGATGGCAGGCTGAAAAGCGCGGTCGATGCGCTCGACCGCAGGCAATAGCGATGGGGGTTGTCGCTAACCGCGATGCTAATAATAAGGTTGATGTTAATAACAAGGTTAATGACAACCGTACCACTCACTACAGTGTAGGTGATTCGCAGCAGAGTGCATTAATTATCATTCTGGCCGAGGTGTTGCTGACCGAAAATCGCTTCGACTTTGGCACCACCAAGCGCGCTGGAACCGATAAGGATTTCGCCCTGATATTGCTCGATGATTTCTGCGGCAACGGATAGCCCAATGCCTTGCCCCGGGCGCAATGTGTCCGCCCGTTGCCCGCGCTGGAAAATGACTTCGCGCTTGCTGTCAGGAATACCAGGGCCGTCATCATCAACGACCAGATGCAGTTTTTGGCCGGAATAGCGGGCGCTGATTTCAACGAACTCCAGACAATACTTACAGGCGTTGTCGAGAATATTGCCCATGACTTCCATAAAGTCGTTTTTCTCGCCAATAAAAGTCAGCTCGGGGGCAATGTCCATGGTCAGCACAACACCTTTACGTTGGTACACCTTATTCAGCGCGGAGCAGAGCGCATCGAGCTGTGCCGGCACGGAGTGTACTTCCCGAATGATAGTGAGGTGTTCGGTTCGCACGCTGGCGCGGTGCAGGTAATAGCCGATTTGCTGCGAGATACGGCTGATTTGCGTCAGCATGATAGGCTCGGCTTGTTCGATGGTTAGCTCTTTACCGGTGCGTAACGAGCGTAACGTGGTCTGCAGCACCGCCAGCGGCGTTTTCAGACTGTGGGTCAGGTCGGTCAAGGTCGTTCGATATTTGTGATAACGCTGGCGCTCATTGCTCAACAGGGTATTGAGATTTCGCACCAGACTGTTTAACTCGCGTGGTGGATTTTCGTCCAGGTGCTCGCGGGAACCGCTTTCCAGTTCGCTTATCTGATGCACCAGATGCTTAATCGGCCGCAGACTCCAGTGGGCTGCCAGCCACAATAACGGCAGAACCAACACCAGATGAGCGATAAACACGTAACGGAACCACTCCCACACCACATCCGCCTGTTGCAGTTCCTGCGGTACCCTGTCTACCACTACGATAACCAGTTTAGGTAAACGCTCAGAGGCGGGGTAAACGTTGACGGCGATGGAATGGGTGAACGGTGTTTTGTCTTCAGAACTGTAGGCGTGCAACTTATCCAGCATTTGCGGGCTGCTGCCTTGTAAGACGGCATTACTGGTATTGGAGTCGGCGTCCAGTTCGTGGTAATCCGTTTTTTCCAGCCATTCAGGTTTTATCTGGGATTCCAGCTCCGGAACGGCGCGTTCCCGCCACAATAGGTGGCCGTGTTTATCGTAGATAAACACCAGCGTAGGGTAGTTAATATCGATTTCAGGCGGTGTTGCGATGGTAAGTTGATTGTCATGCCACTGCGCCAGGCTATAAAACAGGTTGCTTTCGCCGCGCAGCAAGCGGAATGACGTCTTGTCAAAACTCACGCTGTATCCCACGACCGCGACAATACCGTAGGAGAGTGTGAGTGCCAGTACTACCGCAGCGGTCGAAATCAGAAAGCGAAAACGCAGCGAAAAATGAGATTTTCTCAACTTGCCGTCCAGAATAATTAGATATCGAAGCGGTAACCCTGCCCGCGAACGGTGGTAATCACATCATGGGAGTTGGCAGATTGCAGTTTCTTGCGCAGCCGTCCCATTAATACGTCGATGGTATGACTTTCCCGCAACTCCGCGTCGGGATAGAGTTGCAGCATCAGCGATTCTTTGCTGACCACCTTACCGTTGTTGCGGATAAGCGTTTCGACGATGGTATATTCAAACGCGGTGAGCTTGACCGGCTCGCCATGCACCAGCAATTCGCGACGTGACAGGTCCACTTCAAAGGGCGGCAGACTGATAATTTGAGAGGCCAGGCCGCTATTGCGACGCATCAGCGCCTGCATGCGTGCGACGACTTCCTCAATGTGAAACGGCTTGGTGACGTAATCATCCGCACCCGCTTCCAGAACCGCGACTTTTTCCTGCCAGCTTTCCCGAGCGGTGAGAACCAAAATTGGCAATTTGACCTGATGCGAACGCCAGCGGCGGATCAGGCTGGTGCCATCTTCTACCGGCAATCCCAAGTCGACAATCGCGATGTCTGGCGCGTGTTCCTGAAGGAAATAATCCGCTTCTTTTGCGTCCGCCGCTGCATCAACCTGGTGTCCCATTTCATTTAACTGGACATTCAGGTGATGGCGTAACAGAACATTATCTTCAATCACAAGAATACGCATGACGGTTTTCCTCGGTCCATTGCCTGATGAGAACGATCCAAACTTAGTGAATTATCCAAACTTAGAGAACTGTTAACGCGTTGTACAGGTCTTGCTGTGCTGACCGACGCGTTTACCGTCATTTAGGATAGCCAACGACAAAAATACCTTATACATGTAAGGTACGTCAGCATTATCCACAATCGTGCTCAACTGGGGCTAAACGGTGGGGCAGGAAATAGGTCGGGCGACGGTGATGTCGCCCGAAATAAGGTTAAAGCTCGTCAACCAGTTTGATGGCACGACCGATGTAATTGGCCGGTGTTAATGCCTTAAGACGCGTTTTTTCATCGTCCGGCAGCGCCAGCCCGTCGATAAACGCCTTCATGCCTTCCGCGTCTACTCGCTTGCCACGGGTCAGTTCTTTGAGTTTCTCGTATGGTTTTTCGATACCGTAACGACGCATTACCGTTTGAATTGGCTCAGCCAGTACTTCCCAGTTGTGATCCAGTTCATCCAGCAGGTGGTCGCGATTGACCTCTAGCTTGCTGATGCCTTTCAGGGATGCCTGATAAGCGATAACGGCATAGCCTACGCCCACGCCGAGATTACGCAGTACCGTTGAATCGGTCAGGTCACGCTGCCAGCGTGATACCGGCAATTTGCTGGCAAGATGGCCCATTACTGCGTTAGCCAGCCCCAGATTACCCTCGGAGTTCTCGAAGTCGATCGGGTTAACTTTGTGCGGCATGGTAGAAGAGCCAATTTCACCGGCGATGGTTTTCTGTTTGAAATGGTTAAGGGCCACGTAGCCCCACACATCGCGGTCAAAGTCGATCAGAATGGTGTTGAAACGGGCGATGCAATCGAACATTTCGGCGATATAGTCATGCGGTTCGATCTGTGTGGTGTAGGGGTTCCACTGAATACCCAGTGAGGTGACGAAGCTTTCGCTAAACTGGTGCCAGTCAACCGCCGGGTACGCCACCATGTGGGCGTTATAGTTCCCGACAGCACCGTTGATTTTGCCCAGGATTTCCACCTGCTGCAGTTGGCGGAACTGACGTTCCATACGGTAGGCGACGTTGGCAAATTCTTTACCGATAGTCGACGGTGTGGCGGGCTGCCCGTGGGTACGGGACAACAGTGGGATATCGCGGTACTGCTGCGCCAGTTGCTTGATGGCATCGATGATATTACGCCAGAACGGCAGCAAGACGTCACGACGAGCGGCATCCAGCATCAGGGCATGGGACAGGTTGTTGATATCTTCAGACGTGCAGGCGAAGTGGATGAATTCATTCACGGCGTGCAGAGCCGGAACCGCCGCCACTTTTTCCTTCAGGAAATACTCCACCGCTTTGACGTCATGGTTGGTGGTACGTTCGATAGTTTTAATGCGCGCGGCGTCTTCTTCGCTAAATTCAGCGACAATCTTGTCAAGGAAAGCGTTTGCGTCGGCATCAAATGCAGGAACTTCCTTGATTTCTGCACAGGCCGCCAGTTTTTGCAGCCAACGTACTTCAACCTGCACACGGAATTTCAGCAAACCGTATTCGCTGAAAATAGTGCGCAACATGCTGACTTTATCGCCGTAGCGTCCATCAATGGGGGAAACGGCGGTCAGTGAGGATAATTCCATCGCAAGCAACTCCTGGGATTGTTTTCAAATAAATAACATAGATTATCGCCATCCTATCGCATGACGAATCGCGTTTCATGGCAAATAACCGCGCATCGTAACAACAGCGCATGACAAACAGCATCGTCTGATGACTAGTATCTCATGACGGTGGCTGAACCGGAATAAGCAGCCACCATCAATGAGGTGGTGTTTCTGTCAGGGGTAGTGGTGGCAGCGGCTCAGTATCTCTTGTGCGTGGCGTACCAGTTTGCTACGGGAGAACATCAACTGTAGTCGACTACCGCCCACTTGCTGCCACAGTACGGCAGCACGGATACCCGCCAGCAGTACAGCACGTACCTTCGCCTGAACTTGCGGGCTTTTTAGCACATCTTGCGCACCGGTTACCTGAATACGCGGGCCCAGTTTGCTGATGACATCCACGTAAATACCGGCGAGTACGTTAATAAACGTGTCTGAGAGCAGGTCATAATGTTCCAGTTGTCTGTCCAACTGATTGATACGGTTGCCTAATTCGTCCAGCGCGGCCCGGTTATTGTTCAGTCGGCGCTCCAGCACCATCAGGCTAAACGTATAGCGCGATAACTCAGCGCCCAGACCTTCGCGTGACGAGTTGAGGATCCCCAGCAGCGTTTCCAGACCCATTTTCAGATGCTGTTCCGCGTTGCCAAACACATCCATCGTACTGGATGGGTTAATATTCATGATACTTTTCAGTGACGTTTTTAATGCATCCGTATTGCAACTGCCTTGATGCGCGAGTTGCTGCACCAAATAAGCAGACTGGCAGATTCCTGCCATTGCCAGCGTAATGTCATGATAATTTTTAGCCACAATTACTCCTGTCAACATCATCTGGCCGCTGTGTGGGTCCGGAATGGCGATACTGACTGCACGGCCAATTTTTCCCAGAAAAAAAGCCAAAAACTGGCGTACATCTCCAGCTTTTTCGCTCACACAGCCTAAAAAGGCGATGATCATGCCATAAAAATCAAGATGAACCCAGTATCAACCCGGCAAAACCCAGCACGGGTTGCAAATCGGTCATCCTGATCGTTCGGTACTTCAAAGTTTAGTGTCATGACAACGAAAAAGGTGCCAACGCGGTGTTTTATTTGACGTCATCAGGTGCAGAAGGGAGAGGGAAGGGATGAGTGGCAAAACGCATCAGTGATGTAACAAAAAGGACAGCGAACAGGAAAGAAAAAGGGAAAGACGAAGAGAAAAATCAGGAGAAAACCAGAGAAGCGTTGAAGCTCCTCTGGTCAAATGCGGTGTGAACCGGTTATGGCACCATACGCAGGCGTTCTTCGATGATGCCGCCACCAAGGCAGATTTCACCCTGATAGAACACAGCGGACTGGCCCGGCGTGACAGCGGCGACCGGTTCGTCAAAGCGGACTTCGATACGGTCTGCATCCAGCGGTGTCAGCAAACAAGGGATATCTGCCTGACGATAGCGGGTTTTTACCGTGCAACGCAGCGGTGCGCTCAGCGGTTCGCGGTCAACCCAGTGGAGTTGTTGGGCAATCAAGCCAACGGACATCAGGCGAGGATGTTCGTGCCCTTGCGCGACGTACAACACGTTGCTGGCAACATCTTTATCAACCACGTACCACGGGTCATCGCCGCCTTCTTTAACGCCACCAATGCCGAGACCTTTGCGTTGCCCCAGCGTGTGGTACATCAACCCCTGATGCTCACCCATCACCTTACCGTCGTCTACAGATAAGATAGGGCCAGGTTGGGCTGGCAGGTAACGAGCCAGGAAGTCACGGAACTTGCGCTCGCCAATAAAACAGATGCCGGTCGAGTCTTTTTTCCTGGCGGTTGCCAGGTCCAACTGCTCGGCGATTTTCCGCACTTCAGGTTTTTCCAGCTCACCCACCGGGAACAGACTTTGTGCCACCTGCTGGTGACTCAGGGTATAAAGGAAATAGCTCTGGTCTTTGTTGCCATCCAGACCACGCAGCAGACGGCTTTTACCGTCGATATCCTGGCGGCGGACATAATGGCCGGTAGCAATGTAGTCGGCACCTAAATCTTCGGCTGCAAACTCCAGGAAGGCTTTGAATTTGATTTCTTTGTTGCACAGAATATCCGGGTTAGGCGTGCGACCTGCACGGTATTCCGCCAGAAAATGCTCAAAAACATTGTCCCAGTATTCGGCGGCGAAATTCACGGTGTGCAGCGTTATGCCTAACTTGTCGCAGACCGCTTGCGCATCGGCCAGGTCGGTGGCGGCGGAGCAATACTCCGTGTCGTCATCCTCTTCCCAGTTTTTCATGAACAGGCCTTCCACCTGATACCCTTGCTGTTGCAACAGATAGGCGGATACCGATGAGTCAACACCGCCGGACATACCGACAATGACTTTTTTCTGGCTGTTATCTGACATGGACATCTCGCGAACTCAAACTCAGTGAGGTGGTGTAAAGCGTTAAAGCGAAAAACAAGCGCAATAGGTTAACACATTTATCGTGATCACACATTTTCTTGCGCGTCATTGACCTGATAGCGCGATACCTGAAAATCGGCTTTCAGGTGGAACGGGTTCGCCGCTGGCTAAACGGCGAACCGGAAGATATCAGGCAGGGATGGGAAATGGCCAGTTAAATGCTTCCAACAGGCTCAGCGGATAACGCTGGCCGTGCTGATAACAATGCAGGCTGGCGGCCACCAATGGCGAGCGCAAACACGATGCCTGAAGAATCTCTTCCGGCTTCAACCAGTGGCAACAAAGGATGTCGCTATCGTGCGGCGTGGTTGGGAGCCGTTCGGGTAGATCAATCGTGAAGCTAAAGCGCAGAAAAGGGGTGCTATCTGGTGCGATCCATTGGTGAAGTTGCAGAAAATGTTGTGGCATGGCTCGGATGCCGGTTTCTTCGAACAGCTCCCGTTGAGCTGCCTGAATCAGCGTTTCGTCTGCTTCCAGGTGCCCTGCTGGTTGGTTCCATAGCCGACGATGGTTGATTTCTTCTTCCACCACCAGAAAATGGCCTTCTGCCTGAACAACACAGGCCACGGTTACATGCGGTTTAAACATGATCAATCTCCTTCCAGTCGCCGGGGAGTAATCCATCAAGAGTGTGGTTAGCCATACTGTAGCGAATCAAACGCAGTGTCGGATAGCCGATATGCGCCGTCATCCGTCTTACCTGGCGATTACGGCCTTCGTAGAGTGTGATTTTTAGCCAGCTCACCGGAATGTTTTTACGTTCGCGGATAGGTGGCTGGCGTGGCCACAGCCAGGCGGGTTCATCCACACGTTCTGCGCCCGCAGGCAGTGTAGGGCCATCGTTTAACACCAAACCGGTGCGAAAGGCACGCAACGCGTCTTCATCGGGAATGCCTTCGACCTGGGCATAGTAAATTTTGGGGGTCTGCTTGCCGGGTTGGGTCAGCCGTGCCTGCAATTTACCGTCATTAGTCAGGATGAGCAGGCCTTCGCTGTCCCGATCGAGTCGCCCGGCAGCGTAGATATCGCGAAAGGGAACGTAGTCTTTCAGCGTGGCTCGACCGCCTTCATCGGTAAACTGAGAAAGCACATCGAACGGTTTATTGAGCAAGACGATGCGCCTTTGGGTGACGACGACAGGCTCATTTTTTTTTGGTCGAGAGCTGAATCGTTTAAGTTGGTGATTTCTAACAGGGAATTTATTCATCTTATTACTGGCTGTGAATGACAAAAACATTATACTCGAAATGGTTTGTGATTGGCTCAGGCTAAATATTCAAGTAGTATTGACACGCATCTTACAAGTCATTAACAAAATGGCGCTCGAAGGAGAGGTTAATGGAAAGTAAAGTAGTTGTACCGGCAGAAGGGCAAAAAATCACGGTTGACGCCCAGGGTAAACTGGTCGTGCCTGCTAATCCGATCATTCCGTTCATCGAAGGTGACGGTATCGGTGTTGATGTTACGCCAGCCATGATTAACGTTGTCGATGCCGCGGTAAACAAAGCCTATCAGGGTAAGCGCAAAATTTCCTGGATGGAAATTTACACCGGTGAGAAATCCACTCAGGTGTATGGTCAAGATGTTTGGTTGCCAGATGAAACGCTGGATCTGATCCGCGAATATCGCGTTGCTATCAAAGGGCCGCTGACTACGCCGGTAGGTGGTGGTATCCGTTCTTTAAACGTGGCACTGCGTCAGCAACTGGATTTGTACGTCTGTCTGCGTCCGGTTCGTTACTATGAAGGTACGCCGAGCCCGGTGAAACAACCCGAACTGACTGACATGGTCATCTTCCGTGAAAACGCTGAAGACATTTATGCCGGTATCGAGTGGAAAGCTGGCACACCTGAAGCGGACAAAGTCATCAAGTTCCTGCAAGACGAAATGGGTGTGAAGAAAATCCGTTTCCCGCAGCAGTGTGGTATCGGTATAAAACCGTGTTCCGAAGCTGGGACCAAGCGTCTGGTTCGTGCTGCTATTGAATACGCTATCACCAATGATCGCGATTCTGTCACGCTGGTGCACAAAGGCAACATCATGAAGTTCACCGAAGGCGCGTTCAAAGACTGGGGTTACCAGTTGGCTCGCGAAGAATTCGGCGGCGAACTGATTGACGGTGGGCCGTGGGTGAAAATCAAGAACCCGAAAACCGGCAAAGATATCATCGTTAAAGATGTGATTGCTGATGCCTTCCTGCAGCAGATCCTGCTGCGTCCGGCTGAATATGATGTCATCGCTTGTATGAACCTTAACGGTGACTATATTTCTGATGCGCTGGCAGCGCAGGTCGGCGGGATTGGTATCGCTCCGGGGGCTAACATTGGTGACGAATGTGCACTGTTTGAAGCGACTCACGGTACGGCACCGAAGTATGCCGGCCAGGACAAAGTGAACCCAGGTTCGGTTATTTTGTCTGCTGAGATGATGCTGCGCCACCTGCAGTGGTTTGAAGCCGCTGACCTGATCGTGAAAGGGATGGAAGGCGCTATCAGGAACAAGACGGTCACCTATGACTTCGAACGTCTGATGGAAGGCGCGACGCTGCGTAAATGTAGCGAATTCGCTCAGGATATCATCAACAACATGTAACCGATGGCGACATCGCACCAAACCTCACGGTGGTCAGGCTTCCGTGAGGTTTTTTTTATCTTTAGCGATGTACGATTCGTGCGGCCTCTCTGATGTATTCCCCTGTAGGCCTTACTAGTTTTGTGGTTATTACACCCCGCTTTTTCCCTCTTTCGCTTTTTTGTGCTATCAATTTTAAACCATCACTTTACATTCTCTTCTCGTTTTTGATGCTTTTTATCCGAATTCATTGTCGAAATTTGGTTGTTATAACGCCAGAAGACGAATAGTGGTTTGTTTTGTTGCTCGTTTTGGCATCGAGTCAGAATAGAAACTGAGGTTGATATATCATCAGTCAGCTAATTGTTATTTTGATTTTGTACGTCGATTCCCTTAAAGAAAAAGTCTTTTCCAGTATTTAACCGTTCGGAGAAAAAATATCCGGTGATTGGTTGGCTATGGAAAGTTACCGACAATAAACATTTATAGCGATAAGTTATCAAGTTTTGGTTGATGATTGGGAATAACGATCTATTAGGATAATTAACCACTTGCGTTTATCGCTATTTTTATTAAAAGCAGAGAATCTCTGAAAATGTTGGAAACAGGGTCTTCCTCCTCGTCGGCATTTTGCTATTCTGTTGGCGCTGCCCGATAATTTGCATGAACGATGAGTTCCCTGGTATGGGGAAGAGACAGAGCAAAGAGGGATAGTAGCCAGTTATCGTTTTAAATTTAATCGAAAGATATCGATGGATATTATTCGTCGATGATTTTTTTTGCGTGAAAAGTTACGGTAAGTGCCGTCGCGGCAACAGGCTACAATTTTTTCTGACAGAAAAAACAATGGATAATGTGAGGGGAACCCCCATGAGTCGAGCCCCAGCAAATAAAGATGAGAAAAGCCGACTTGCGGCGTTAAGAGAGTACGGCATTAGTAAACCGCTGTCTGATCCTGGTTTTGATAATCTGATCAACTTGGCGGCTAACGTTTTTAACGTCCCTATCGTGTTGATTTCGCTGGTAGAAGAAGAACGACAGCTGTTTGCTGCCAGTATAGGCATGCCGATATGCGAAACCTCCAGAGACGAATCCTTCTGTGCTCATGCGATTCTCAAGAAACGGATCATGGTGATCCCCGATACGCACAAAGACCCTCGCTTCAGAGATAACCCTCTGGTCACTGGCGAACCGCACATCCGTTTTTATGCCGGTATTCCACTTCGGACACCAAGTGGCTTTCCGATCGGTGTGTTGTGCATCATCGACAACAAACCCCGTTCTTCTCTTAGCGCCCGTGATGCGCACAACTTGCAGGATTTTGCCGCGCTGGTGATGGACAAACTGGAAATGCGGCGGCTGGATTTAGCGCGCCGGGCCAGCCAGGCCCGTTTTGAGAGCATTGCCGAGTCGTCATCGGACGCCATTTTGTGCGTCAACGACAGAGGGACTATCACCTTCTGGAATGAATCTGCGGAAAAAATGCTGGAATACAACCGCGACCAGATTATTGGTGAGCACATCAGCATCATCGTCCCCGATATGTTCGTTGTGCAGTTGCACCATCTGGCGACGGACAAAACCGCAATTTTTAAAGGCAGTTCAATCGAGTTGGAGACCCGTGCGCTGTCCGGTACGTTGATATCAACCGAGTTGACGGTATCCATGTGGCGGGATCATAACCAGACACGTTATGGCATCATCCTGCGTGATGTGACGGAAAGGCAGCGTTACGAGGAGCGGCTCTTTTTGCAGGCGCACCGTGACCCGCTTACCGGTCTGGCGAATCGTACCTTGCTGACGTCCACGCTGGATCAGGTGCTAAAAAACGGTGAACCCGCCGCCATCATGATTATTGATCTGGATGGCTTTAAAGATATCAATGACAGCCTCGGTCATGCCAGCGGTGATGAAATTTTGGCCAGCGTGGCAAGAAGACTGCAGGACAACGCTCATTCCGGCGATCTGGTCGCCCGTATGGGGGGCGATGAGTTCGCGATATTGTTGCCAAACCAGAGCGATGAAGAACAGGTCGCGAGACTGGCGGAAAAAATTATCCATGATATTTCGCAAGCCGTTCCCGTTGACGACAAACAAATCAACACCAGCGCCAGTATTGGGTTAGTCATGTACCCGGCACATGGAACCACTGTGCAGGACTTGCTGACCAGTGCTGACCTGGCGTTGTACCAGGCGAAAGCCGACGGACGAAACTGCTATCGTTTCTTTACCCGTGAGTTGAGAGAAGTCTTTCAGGCTCGTCATGCCTTTCAACTGGAGTTTATCCGGGCGTATGAGCAGGAGGAGTTTGAGGTGTTCTATCAACCTCAGGTCAATCTGGTCAATAACAAGATTGTGGGAGCGGAGGCGTTACTACGCTGGCGTCACCCCTATAAAGGGCTGTTGGGCCCGGCGGCATTTATGTCAGCGCTGGAGCGTGGACCCTGGGCGGAACGTATTGGCGATTGGGTTGTGCGCTCAGCCTGTCAGCAGGCCTCCGACTGGTGCCGTGCCGGGGCAAAAAATTTCCGGATCAGCATCAATTTGTTTGCAGCGCAGTTTCGCTCAGGCATGTTGGCGCAGAAAATCAGGGATGTGCTGGCGCAAACCGGCCTGCAACCCAGTGCGCTGGAGCTGGAAATCACAGAGAACATCATATTGCGACATGACGAAAATATGATGAAGCCGCTCAATGAGTTGCGTAATAGCGGTATTGGCATCGCGTTTGACGATTATGGCACGGGCTATGCGTCACTCAGTATGTTGAAACATTACCCGGTTACCCGGCTTAAAATCGATCAGACCTTCGTGCGTGCCATGTGTGAGTCGGCACCTGATGCGGCAATTGTCCGTGCTATTCTGTATTTAGGAAAAAGCTTTGGTCTGGATGTGATTGCCGAAGGTGTGGAAACGCAGGATCAATGTGAAAGACTGCTTAATAAAGGGTGTGAGCAGGCTCAGGGCTATCTGTTTGGTCGGCCGATGCCGGCAGCGGAGTTCGAGAAATTGCTCGATCTGGAGGATACGCCTCTGGGTTGATGCGTCATCAGGCTATGTAGCCGAATCGGCCTGTCAGCGAATTGCGAATAAGGCCGGGGCATTTTTTGTCACCAGTATGGTTCAGTGCGAAAGCGGCAGACAGTCTCTGTATTGCTGCCATTAACCATGCCGTTTTAGCATCGATGGTGGGCTAGGGCGGGGGATCTTGACAGGGTGAACATTCCTCCACTATGACATCCGTTATATTTACTTACATCACCATTTGCGCATCAGTCTGACACTCATCTGACTGAGGTTGAACGCAAACTATACGTCCTGCCAGACATCCTTCCCAAATAAGACCTAGAGATAATTCATGCACTGAGCATGCAACTTCCTTGTTTTACCCAAATTAAGCCTGAGTAAAAGTGTAAAGTTATGTTAATTTGGTAACATAAAGGTTATGGATGCTTGAAAATGACGAAGCAGTCCATACGATGTGGTTGTTGCAAACACTTTTGTTGCTTTTGCTGAAAGAGGAAATCTTAATTATATGATGCGTATTGCGCTTTTCCTGCTCACCAACCTGGCGGTGATGGTGGTATTCGGGCTGGTACTCAGCCTGACGGGAGTCCAGCACAACAGCATGGCGGGCTTGATTATCATGGCCGGTGTGTTTGGTTTCGGCGGGTCGATTATTTCGCTGCTGATGTCTAAATGGATGGCGCTGCGCTCCGTCGGCGGTGAGGTGATTGAACAGCCCCGTGATGAAACCGAGCGCTGGTTACTGGATACCGTGCGGATGCAGTCTCAGCAGGCGGGTATCGCCATGCCACAGGTTGCTATCTATCATGCTCCCGATATCAATGCATTTGCGACAGGCGCGCGTCGCGACAGTTCGTTGGTCGCGGTTAGCACCGGGTTACTGCAGAATATGAGCCGTGACGAGGCAGAAGCGGTTATTGCTCATGAAATCAGTCACATCGCTAACGGTGACATGGTCACGATGACGTTGGTACAAGGTGTAGTGAATACCTTCGTTATTTTTATCTCACGCATCATTGCGCAAATTGTTACCGGTTTCCTTTCTGGTAACCGTGACGATGGCGAAGAGAGTGGTAACGGTAACCCACTGGTTTATATGGCCGTTTCCATGGTGCTGGAACTGGTGTTTGGTATTTTGGCCAGCATCATCACCATGTGGTTCTCCCGCTATCGTGAATTCCATGCTGATGCCGGTTCGGCGAAACTGGTTGGCCGCGAGAAAATGATTGCTGCGTTACAGCGCCTGAAAACCAGCTATGAACCGCAGGAGGCCAGTAGCATGATGGCATTCTGCATCAACGGTAAGTCCAAGTCTCTTAGCGAATTGTTCATGTCGCATCCGCCGCTGGACAAACGTATTGAGGCGTTGCGCTCTGGTGAGTATCTCAAATAATCCGTGTGCACTAATCAACGTGCACGTGTTCAATGAGTGCGTTTTATGTACAAAGGCCCTGTAGGGCCTTTGTTTTTTGTCTATAGAAAACCCCCAGCTAGGCTGGGGGTTCCGTAAAGCTTCCAGCTTTGGGGCGGATATAAAAACCCCTTTTGATTTGTTAAAACACCTTGCGGTCTGGCAACTGCAATGGTCAAACAAGAAATCAAAAGGGGGTCCCAATGGGGGACGAAAAGAGCTTAGCGCACACTCGCTGGAACTGTAAATATCACATAGTTTTCGCACCCAAATACCGAAGACAGGTCTTCTACGGTGAGAAACGGCGTGTAGTAGGGAGTATCTTAAGAAAGCTGTGTGAATGGAAAAATGTGCAGATTCTGGAAGCAGAGTGCTGTGCTGATCACATACATATGCTTGTGGAGATCCCGCCGAAGATGAGTGTATCGAGCTTCATGGGGTATCTGAAAGGCAAAAGTAGCCTGATGCTCTATGAACAATTTGGTGATCTGAAATTCAAATATAGGAACAGGGAGTTTTGGTGCCGAGGGTATTATGTAGATACGGTGGGTAAAAATACATCGAAGATCCGGGACTACATAAAGCACCAACTGGAGCAGGATAAACTGGGCGAGCAGTTATCAATCCCGTATCCAGGTAGCCCGTTTACGGGCCGTAAGTAACGGATTTGGATGCAAATGTCAGATTGCGATGCGCCTGTTAGGGCGCGGCTGGTAACAGAGCCTTATAGGCGCATATGAAAAACCTCCGGCTATGCCGGAGGATATTTATTCTGGTAATCAGCCCGTGTACCGCCGTCTTATCCGACGTCCTGTCTGGCAAAATAATCTTGCGCAAACGCAAACAGTCAGTGGAAAGCGAAAGAATGTTTTATAAAATAAAACCATGATCACGGAAAATTGAAACATTGTTTCTACAATACCGGTATAACAAGGCGATTTGCCGGAGTGACAGGTTCTTTCACCTGGCGGCGTCTGATTTTTCACGATAAGCGCTAAGGATTTACGGATGGCCAAAGGTAAAAAGCTTTCTTTTACGTTCCATACCTACCAGGACTCAGTCACCGGCACCGAAGTGGTGCGTCTCACCCCTCCCGATGTCATTTGCCACCGCAACTACTTCTACCAGAAGTGTTTTTCCAATGATGGTAGCAAACTGCTGTTTGGTGGGGCATTTGATGGGCCGTGGAACTATTATTTGTTAGACCTGAAAACTCAGCAGGCTACTCAACTGACCGAAGGTACTGGCGACAATACCTTTGGCGGCTTCCTGTCTCCGAACGATGACGCGCTGTATTATGTGAAGAATGTCCGTAACCTGATGCGCGTTGATCTTAACACACTGGAAGAAACCAATATCTATCAGGTACCGGATGACTGGGTCGGATACGGTACCTGGGTCGCCAACTCCGATTGCACCAAGATGGTGGGAATCGAGATTAAAAAAGAAGACTGGAAGCCGTTGACTGATTGGAAAAAATTCCAGGAGTTCTATTTCACCAACCCATGCTGCCGCCTCATTCGTATCGATCTTAAAACCGGTGAAGCCACGACTATTTTGCAGGAAAAACAATGGCTGGGTCACCCGATTTACCGTCCTGGCGACGATAATACGGTCGCTTTCTGTCACGAAGGCCCGCATGACCTGGTAGATGCCCGCATGTGGTTTATCAATGAAGATGGCACCAACATGCGCAAAGTGAAAGAGCATGCGCCAGGTGAAAGCTGTACTCATGAATTCTGGGTGCCGAATGGCTCTGCACTGGCTTATGTTTCTTATCTGAAAGGCAGTACTAACCGCTTTATTTGCAGTGTTGACCCCGTTACGTTGGAAAACCGTCAGCTGACAGAAATGCCACCGTGTTCGCATCTGATGAGTAACTATGATGGCACGTTAATGGTCGGGGATGGCTGCAACGCCCCTGTAGACGTGAAAGATGACGGTGGCTACAAGATTGAAAACGATCCTTTCCTGTATGTGTTCAACATGAAGACTGGGAAACATTTCCAGGTTGCACAACACAATACGTCATGGGAAGTACTGGAAGGCGACCGTCAGGTGACGCATCCGCATCCATCATTCACACCGGACGATAAACAAATTCTGTTTACGTCGGATGTCGATGGTAAACCGGCGCTCTATCTGGCCAAAGTGCCTGATTCTGTCTGGCATTAACAGTACCTGCAACCGTGCCCACCAAGGGCGCGGTTTTTTTCGCTTTACAATAAGATTATTAATCCGGCAGTACTATTGCAGTGGGCAATATTTAATCATGTTGTCTGTTATAGTAATGCCTGATTGCCATATTCAGAGCGTTCCCTTTATACTAAAACAAGTGTTCTATTTTTTTTAAAACAAAAATACTGAGTAGGGTAACCAAAAAAATGGCTATTGCAGATTTAGATAAACAACCCGATTCCGTGTCGTCAGTCTTAAAGGTTTTTGGTATTTTGCAGGCATTAGGCGAAGAGCGTGAAATTGGCATCACTGAACTATCACAACGTGTGATGATGTCTAAAAGTACGGTTTATCGCTTCCTGCAGACGATGAAATCGCTGGGATATGTTGCTCAGGAAGGTGAGTCAGAGAAATATTCACTGACGTTGAAATTGTTCGAACTGGGTGCGAAAGCATTACAGAATGTGGACTTGATTCGCAGTGCGGATATTCAAATGCGTGAGTTGTCCGCATTAACACGCGAAACTATCCACCTCGGCGCGCTGGATGAAGACAGTATTGTCTATATCCATAAAATTGACTCTATGTACAACCTGCGCATGTATTCCCGTATTGGCCGCCGTAACCCGCTGCACAGTACCGCGATTGGTAAGGTATTGTTGGCCTGGCGCGATCGTGAAGAGGTTAAAGGCATTCTGTCGAATGTCGAGTTCAAGCGGAGTACCGTGCACACTATCGGTAGTACGGAAGAATTGTTGCCACAACTTGATCTGGTGCGTCAGCAAGGGTTCGGCGAAGACAACGAAGAACAGGAAGAAGGGCTGCGCTGTATCGCTGTTCCGGTCTTTGACCGTTTTGGCGTAGTGATTGCCGGTCTGAGTATTTCTTTCCCGACGATTCGTTTTTCAGAAGATAATAAGCATGAGTATGTGGCTATGTTGCATACTGCGGCGCGCAATATTTCTGATCAAATGGGTTACCACGATTACCCTTTCTGATACACGTTACCCGTTCTGATAAAGAGTAGGGTACGTTACTACGCTCTGGCTATCAGCCTGTCCCAGTGACAGGCTTTTTTATGGGCAGAACCTGCTTTTCAGCCGGAGAATTGCGGTATGACTGTCGAATTGTCTGGCGGCACAGTGCTAGAATGCGCGCCTGAGTCAGGTTATGTAACAGGTTTTTAGACATGAGTAGTTTTGCTTCAGACATGCTGGAAGTCGTTTTTGTCGCATTGATTGTACTGCTGGTGATCCTGGTGTGGTTTTTTATCAATCGTGCCAGTGTCCGGGCTAATGAGCAGATAAGATTGTTGCATGAGATTGTTGAACAGCAGCAACAGCAAATCGCACTACTGCAAGCGCTGGTGCCGGTAACGGCAACTGCAACAGAGCCACAGAGCGTAGAACCGATAGCTGAACAGCCAGTGTTGCCTGAAACTAAAGAAAGCGAAGTGGACACCTTGTTTAAGGATATGATCCCCGAACGGTAAGCGTTCGATGTGTAGCGATATACCGTCGAACGTACCCAACTCCGTCTGAATGCTTTGGTATTTATCGATTATCTGCCGCCTGTTTTGGCCCAACAGGTGGCATCGCCCGGAGCATGGTGCTACTCTACGCCGTCGGGCTATTATTGGCGTATCTTGCTGACCTGCTATACCGTGCGGTGGCCGTCACCATGTTGCCTGTCAACAGGATGGGACTGATTTAACAATTGTGGGTTAAATCCTTTCTCTCCGACCTTCTATATCGAACACAATTATCTTTTGTATGTGGGCTTTCGTGTGGCTCACCACTGCAAATAAGGGAATTTACATGCCTGTTATTACGCTTCCTGACGGCAGTCAGCGTCATTATGACCATGCCGTTTCTCCTCTTGATGTCGCGCTGGATATCGGCCCTGGCCTGGCGAAGGCTTGTATTGCCGGTCGCGTTAATGGTGAATTGGTTGATGCGGTTGATGTGATTGAATCTGACGCACAGCTGGCCATCATCACCGCCAAAGACGAAGAGGGGATGGAAATTATTCGCCATTCCTGTGCGCACTTGCTGGGACATGCTATCAAGCAATTGTGGCCGGATACCAAAATGGCGATTGGCCCGGTCATCGACAACGGTTTTTACTATGACGTTGATCTGGAACATACGCTGACACAGGAAGACCTGGAGCAGCTTGAAAAACGGATGCATGAGCTGGCCGGCAAAGACTACGACGTTATTAAGAAAAAAGTCAGTTGGCAGGAAGCGCGTGATACGTTTGTGGCGCGTGGCGAAAGCTATAAAGTGGCGATTCTTGATGAGAATATCAGCCATGATGATCGCCCTGGGCTTTACCATCATGAAGAATATATCGATATGTGCCGTGGCCCGCACGTACCGAATATGCGTTTCTGTCACCACTTTAAACTGCAGAAAACCTCCGGTGCCTACTGGCGCGGTGACAGCAAAAATAAAATGCTGCAGCGTATTTATGGTACCGCCTGGGCGGATAAGAAACAGTTAAGCGCCTACCTGCAACGCCTTGAAGAAGCGGCCAAACGTGACCACCGTAAAATTGGTAAGCAGCTAGACCTGTATCATATGCAGGAAGAAGCGCCGGGCATGGTGTTCTGGCACAACGATGGCTGGACGATTTTCCGTGAACTGGAAGCCTTTGTGCGCATGAAGCTCAAAGAATACCAGTATCAGGAAGTTAAAGGTCCGTTCATGATGGACCGTGTGCTGTGGGAAAAAACCGGGCACTGGGAAAACTACAAAGAAGCCATGTTCACGACGTCGTCTGAAAACCGTGAATATTGTGTCAAACCGATGAACTGCCCAGGCCATGTACAGATCTTCAATCAGGGGCTGAAATCCTACCGTGACCTGCCGTTGCGTATGGCGGAGTTCGGCAGTTGCCATCGTAATGAGCCGTCAGGTTCCCTGCATGGTTTGATGCGTGTACGCGGCTTTACGCAGGATGACGCCCATATCTTCTGTACCGAAGAGCAGGTGCGTGACGAGGTAAACAGCTGCATCAAGATGGTCTACGACATGTACAGCACCTTCGGTTTCGAGAAAATCGTGGTGAAACTGTCAACGCGTCCTGAAAAACGTATCGGCAGTGATGACATGTGGGACCGGGCGGAAGAAGACCTTGCTGCTGCATTGACTGAAAACGCTATTCCGTTTGAGTATCAACCGGGTGAGGGCGCGTTCTACGGCCCGAAAATCGAATTTACGTTGCATGACTGTCTGGATCGCGCCTGGCAGTGCGGTACGGTACAGTTGGACTTCTCGTTGCCAGGCCGTCTGAGTGCATCCTATGTCGGCGAAAACAACGAGCGTCAGGTCCCCGTTATGATTCATCGGGCTATTCTCGGGTCGATGGAGCGTTTTATCGGGATTTTGACCGAAGAGTTTGCCGGTTTCTTCCCGACCTGGTTGGCACCGGTTCAGGCTGTTATCATGAATATTACGGATAGCCAGTCTGATTATGTCAGCGAATTGACAAGAAAATTGCAAGATGCGGGCATTCGCGTTAAAGCGGACTTGAGAAATGAGAAGATAGGCTTTAAAATCCGCGAGCACACTTTACGGCGTGTTCCCTATATGCTTGTTTGTGGCGATAAAGAGGTGGAAGCAGGAAAAGTCGCTGTTCGCACCCGCCGCGGCAAAGATCTGGGAAGCTTGGACGTCAGTGAAGTAATCACGAAGCTGCAAGAAGAGATTCGCAGCCGTAGTCTTCATCAGTTGGAGGAATAAGGTATTAAAGGCGGAAAACGAGTTCAACCGGCGCGTCCTAATCGCATCAACAGAGAAATTCGCGCACAAGAGGTACGTCTGACGGGCGTTGATGGCGAACAGATTGGTATTGTTAGCCTGAATGAAGCGTTAGAGAAAGCTGAGGAAGCAGGTGTTGATTTAGTTGAAATCAGCCCGAACGCCGAACCGCCGGTTTGCCGAATCATGGATTACGGCAAGTTCCTTTACGAGAAGAGTAAGGCCACTAAAGAACAGAAGAAGAAGCAAAAAGTTATTCAGGTCAAGGAAATCAAATTCCGGCCTGGTACCGATGATGGCGACTATCAGGTCAAACTACGCAACCTGGTTCGCTTTCTGGAAGATGGTGACAAAGCCAAGATCACACTGCGTTTCCGTGGTCGTGAAATGGCGCACCAACAGATCGGTATCGAAATGCTTAACCGCATTCGTGATGATCTGACTGAATTATCTGTCGTCGAGTCGTTCCCAACCAAGATCGAAGGACGTCAGATGATTATGGTGCTGGCACCGAAGAAGAAACAGTAAGGCATTCAAGTAACAACGTCCGCGCTGCCTTCGCGTAGCGCGGTTTTTGTTCGCCTTATCTGATTCATTGTTTAACAATGCGAAGTGGAAATAACAATGCCAAAGATTAAAACTGTACGTGGCGCCGCTAAACGCTTCAAAAAAACCGCCAGCGGTGGTTTCAAGCGTAAGCATGCTAACCTGCGTCATATTCTGACCAAAAAAGCGACTAAACGTAAGCGTCACCTGCGTCCGAAAGCCATGGTTTCCAAAGGCGATCTGGGCCTGGTCGTAGCATGTCTGCCTTACGCATAAGTAACTTTTTTAACTCAGAATTAAGACTTTAGGAGAGAGCATATGGCTCGCGTAAAACGTGGTGTGGTTGCTCGCGCACGTCACAAAAAGATCCTGAAACAAGCGAAAGGTTACTACGGTGCCCGTTCGCGCGTTTATCGTGTTGCCTTCCAGGCAGTAATCAAAGCTGGTCAGTACGCTTACCGTGACCGTCGTCAGCGTAAACGTCAGTTCCGCCAGCTGTGGATTGCACGTATCAATGCAGCAGCCCGCCAGAATGGCTTGTCTTACAGCAAATTCATCAATGGCCTGAAAAAAGCCTCTGTTGAAATCGACCGTAAGATTCTGGCTGACATCGCCGTATTCGACAAAGTGGCTTTCAGCGCACTGGTTGAAAAAGCGAAATCAGCTCTGGCGTAAGTCAGATGGAAGAGGGAGCTAGTCTCCCTCTTTTCGTCTTTGCCGCCGTGAGAAAGCCGACAATGTTCTACTATCGTAAATGTTCCACTATCGTAGATGAAAGACTTTCAGAACGAGCGAAATTGGTATATTGTCAACAGCTTAGAGAGTAATAACGCATCAGCAATGACAGCAAAAGGTAACGCAAGTATGAACGCTGCTATTTTCCGTTTCTTTTTTTACTTTAGCGCCTGAACATCGGGGGCTTTGCGCGTAAGAAGAGAAACGAAAAGTAGCGCCTAAGCCTCCTCTGTGGAGGCTTTTTTATTGGTTCGGATTTCTTAATTCGTAGTCATAATTCGTAGGCATAGTTACGTTTGGCGCACTGAAAACCGTATCTTTCCAATCATGATTGTCGGCCATACAGGCAGAAGAAGAGGAATGCAATGCAACATCTCGCAGAACTGGTTGCTAAAGCCAGAGCAGCCATAGAACAGGCTGGAGACGTCGCCGCACTGGAAAATGTGCGCGTCGAGTTTCTGGGCAAAAAAGGTCACTTAACCCTTCAGATGACCTCGCTGCGCGAGCTGCCTGCTGAAGAGCGTCCTGCCGCGGGCGCAGTGATCAATCAGGCGAAGCAGGAAGTACAGGACGCGCTGAATGCGCGTAAGCAAACGCTGGAAAATGCTGAACTGAATGCTCGTCTGGCAGCGGAAACCATCGATGTCTCTCTGCCTGGCCGCACGATGGAAAACGGTGGTCTGCATCCGATTACCCGCACGATTGATCGCATTGAAACCTTCTTTGGCGAACTGGGATTTGCCGTGGCATCAGGCCCGGAAATCGAAGACGACTATCATAACTTCGATGCATTGAATATTCCCGGACATCACCCGGCGCGCGCTGACCATGACACGTTCTGGTTCGATGCGACCCGCCTGCTGCGTACACAGACATCCGGTGTACAGATTCGTACGATGAAGAAACAGCAGCCGCCGATCCGCATTATCGCCCCGGGGCGTGTCTACCGTAACGATTACGATCAGACACATACCCCGATGTTCCACCAGATGGAAGGGCTGATCGTGGATAAAAACATCAGCTTCACCAATCTGAAGGGAACGCTGCATGATTTTCTGCGCAACTTTTTTGAGGAAGATTTACAGGTGCGTTTCCGCCCATCCTACTTCCCGTTTACCGAACCCTCCGCCGAAGTGGATGTGATGGGCAAAAACGGCAAATGGCTTGAAGTATTGGGATGCGGCATGGTGCATCCAAACGTGTTGCGTAATGTCGGCATTGATCCGGAAGTGTATTCCGGCTTTGCATTCGGTATGGGGATGGAACGTCTGACCATGCTGCGCTACGGCGTGACGGATTTACGCGCCTTCTTCGAAAACGATTTACGCTTCCTCAAACAGTTTAAATAAGGCAGGAATATCAAGATGAAATTCAGTGAACTCTGGTTACGGGAATGGGTTAACCCAGCTATCAGCAGCGATGCCTTATCTGAACAAATCACGATGGCAGGCCTGGAAGTGGATGGCGTCGAGCCGGTCGCGGGTGCCTTCCATGGTGTGGTCGTCGGGGAAGTCGTGGAGTGTGCACAGCATCCCAATGCGGACAAATTGCGTGTCACTAAGGTGAATGTTGGCGGTGAGCGCTTGCTGGATATCGTTTGTGGTGCGCCGAATTGCCGTCAAGGGCTCAAGGTGGCAGTAGCCACGGTGGGCGCAGTATTGCCGGGCGATTTCAAAATCAAG
The DNA here is from genome assembly GCF_020406815.2 of Dickeya oryzae. Classification (NCBI taxonomy): domain Bacteria; kingdom Pseudomonadati; phylum Pseudomonadota; class Gammaproteobacteria; order Enterobacterales; family Pectobacteriaceae; genus Dickeya; species Dickeya oryzae. Next base: position 2,504,079 of record NZ_CP162670.1, on the reverse strand, counting down.
GCTGCCAAACTGCGTGGCGAACCGTCTGAGGGAATGCTGTGTTCTTTCTCCGAACTGGGCATTTCCGACGATCATAGCGGCATTATCGAACTGCCGTCCGATGCGCCGTTGGGTACCGATATCCGCGAATACCTGAAACTGGATGACCATACTATTGAGATCAGCGTAACCCCTAACCGTGCCGATTGTCTGGGCATTTTGGGTGTGGCGCGTGACGTTGCGGTATTAAATTCGATAGCGTTGACGGTGCCGACGACTGAGCCGGTGCCTGCTACGATTACCGATCAATTCCCCATTCAGGTTGAAGCGAGTGACGCATGCCCGCGTTATTTGGGGCGAGTGGTCAAAGGTATCAATGTGAAAGCGGCTACGCCGTTGTGGATGCGTGAAAAACTGCGCCGCTGTGGTATCCGCTCCATCGATCCGGTGGTGGATGTCACTAACTATGTCTTGCTGGAACTCGGCCAGCCCATGCATGCGTTTGACCTTAATCGTCTGGAAGGCGGTATTGTGGTTCGCATGGCGAAAGAAGGGGAAACCCTGCGTCTGCTGGACGGCACTGACGCTACCCTGAGCGCTGATACACTTGTGATTGCCGATCATCAAAAAGCGCTGGCGATGGGGGGGATTTTCGGTGGTGAACATTCTGGCGTAAATGGTGACACGCAAGATGTGCTGCTGGAATGCGCCTATTTTAATCCGCTGTCGATTACAGGGCGTGCCCGCCGTTATGGTCTGCATACAGATGCATCACATCGCTATGAGCGTGGTGTGGACCCGGCATTGCAGTATCAGGCAATCGAGCGTGCGACGCGTCTGCTACTGGATATTTGCGGCGGTGACGCAGGCCCGGTCGTGGATGTGACCAGTGAAAAAGATTTACCGGCACGTGCGACCATTACGTTGCGTCGCGACAAGCTGGATCGGTTGATTGGTCATGTGATTTCCGATGAGAAAGTCAGCGATATTCTTAACCGTCTGGGTTGTCAGGTGACGAAAACGGCTGATGGCTGGCAGGCGGTTGCGCCGAGCTGGCGTTTCGATATGGCTATCGAGGAAGATTTGGTGGAAGAAGTGGCGCGTATTTACGGCTACAACAACATTCCGAATATTCCTACTCAAGCACCGCTGAAGATGACGCAACATCGCGAGGCGAGTCTGACGCTTAAGCGTGTGAGAACGTTGTTGGTGGACCGCGGTTTTCAGGAAGCGATCACATACAGCTTCGTTGACCCTAAAATTCAGTCGCTGATTCATCCCGGTGAACAGGCGTTGATTCTGCCGAGCCCGATTTCGGTAGAAATGTCCGCTATGCGCCTGTCTCTGTGGAGTGGGTTGTTGGGGGCGGTGGTGTATAACCAGAACCGTCAACAAAGCCGTCTGCGTGTGTTTGAGAGCGGTTTACGCTTTGTTCCAGACCAGAGCGCTGACTTGGGCGTGCGTCAGGAAACTATGCTGGCAGGTGTTATCACAGGGACTCGCTACGAAGAGCATTGGGATCTGGCACGTCAGACCGTTGACTTCTATGATTTGAAAGGCGATTTGGAAGCGGTATTGGCATTGACTGGGAAACTGTCTGCGATTGAGTTTCGCGCAGAGAGCCACTCAGCATTGCACCCAGGGCAGAGTGCGGCTATTTATCTGGCTGGCGAACGTATCGGTTATATCGGTGTTGTTCATCCGGAACTGGAGCGCAAGCTGGACTTGAACGGTCGTACCGTGGTGTTTGAAGTGCTGTGGGATAAGCTCGCTGATCGTGTGGTGCCAGAGGCTGCGGACATTTCTCGTTTCCCGGCAAACCGTCGTGATATCGCTGTGGTAGTGGCTGAAAGCGTGCCTGCAGGCGATGTTTTGAACGAGTGCAAGAAAGTTGGCGCAAATCAGTTAGTTGGCGTAAACTTATTTGACGTGTACCGGGGCAAGGGCGTAGCGGAAGGGTATAAGAGTCTTGCTATCAGTCTGGTATTGCAGGATACCGCTCGTACACTGGCAGAAGAGGAAATTGCCGCTACCGTTGCGCAATGTGTAGCAGCACTAAAACAGCGATTCCAAGCATCCTTGAGGGATTAACCTATGGCGCTTACTAAAGCTGAAATGTCTGAATACCTGTTTGAAAAGCTTGGGCTCAGCAAACGGGATGCCAAAGAGCTCGTCGAGTTGTTTTTCGAAGAAGTCCGGCGCGCTCTGGAAAATGGTGAGCAGGTTAAGTTGTCGGGGTTTGGCAACTTTGATTTGCGGGACAAGAACCAGCGCCCGGGACGTAACCCAAAAACCGGCGAAGATATTCCGATTACGGCGCGTCGGGTCGTTACGTTCCGTCCAGGGCAGAAATTAAAGAGCAGAGTGGAAAACGCGTCACCCAAAGAGTCCTGATTTGACAAAAAGGCCGCATTAGCGGCCTTTTCCTTTTACAGAATCGTCTGAAAATATAGTAGTCGATTCAGGCCTTTTTACTACTTCGTTCTGGACTGCTTTTTGCCGGACTACTGTTTTTTGTCGGACTACTGTGCGCGGGCGTTGCGGCGCGGCAGGTGCTGGTTTACGGTCGTCTAACAGATGTCGGATTGCCAGTATCGGATGGTGCAACAGCATTCTTGGCCCGGCCCACCGCATGACAACCTTGATTTCCTCTCGTTTCGCAGGCTGATAGCAATGGATCGGACATTGTTTGCAGGCGGGTTTGTTTTCCCCGTAGTAACATTTTTCTAGCCGGTTCAAGGCGTAGTCCTGTAGCCTGATGTAATAATCCGCGTCATCGGCTGGGGCTGGAAAGGCACGTTCATACAACGTGATCATCGCCTGAATAGTACGGATTTCCCGTTGAATGCGTTTGCCGGAGGAAGAAGACATTTCTGTGCTCCCATGGTGACCATTAAGTTGCATAATTGATGCATTTTAATCGAGAAACACAATCCTGTCGCCGTTTAAGGTGCTCCGCGTGTTGCCAGCCAGGACAGCAGCGACCCCAAGGTCACCATGATAACGCCTTGCCAGAACGCTACTGAAGGTGTGGTCTGTAGCCACAGAGCCGCCATCAGCGTCGTTAGTATCGGGGTAAAATAAGACACCGTTGCCAGTAATGCCATGTTGCCGCGTTGAATACCGGTATCCCACGCGGCATAGGCCAATGCCGTTGAAGCGCCGATAAACAGCAATTCGAGCAGGGTGCGAATCGGAAAAGAGAATGCCGGCGTGTCATTGCGCAGATATTGACCCCACAACACCACCGCCGTAACGATGAAAAACAGCAGGATGCCACTTTTACCATTGCCGAAACGGCGCGAGATATTGCAGTACAACGCCCAGACCAGTGCCGCGGCCAGTGCCATACAATAAGCTAACGGGTTGGTGCTGACATTTTGCCACATCAAAGTGGGAGTCCAGTCACCGTTACCTTTCAGAATCCACAGAATACCGGTTATTGAAAGGGCAAGGCCCGGCCACAGCCATAGTCGACTTTTTTGTTGATTGATAAACAGCGAAAACAGAATGGTCAGGCAAGGCCACAGGTAATTAATCATTCCCAGTTCCATGGCCTGCAGACGGTTTTGTGCCATCCCAATCGACAACGAAAAACAGATTTCGTAACTGACAAATAAAGCTCCACCGAGTAGCAGGTAGATCCTGGTATGAGTACGAAAGGTGGGGCGATGTCCGAACAACAGCAAGCATATCGCGCTGGTGGTGTAAATCATGGCGGCACCGCCTAATGCACCTAATGCTTCGGTCAGGCTACGAATCACCCCGACAGACGTGCTCCAGAGTACGATTGCCAGCAAGCCAGCCAGCGTAGCGCGATGAGGGGTTATGGGTATCATTAATGATTATCGACTATCATGGTTATTGATTATCACCTGGCAAGAAAGCGGGCAGATGCCGATAAGTCGTATCTGCCCAGAGAAATTAACGCAGTGAAAATTAACGCAGTGGTGCAGTTATTAGCGCCAGAAGTCGTCAAAAACGGTAATCGGTGGGCGGCGTTTATGCTCGGTTTTACGATACCAGCTTTCGATGATCGCAGCGTCGATCGGATCAAGCGTTTTGCCTTCCAGATAATCGTCAATTTTCTCGTAAGTGATGCCGAGAGCCATCTCATCCGGTAAGGATGGACGATCATCTTCCAGGTCTGCCGTTGGCGCTTTGGTGTAAAGGTGGGACGGGCACCCCAGCAGCTTGAGTAAGGCTTTACCCTGTCGCTTGTTGAGACGGAAAATCGGGTTAATGTCGGTGCCGCCATCACCGTACTTGGTGAAGAAACCGGTGACGGCTTCCGCTGCATGGTCGGTACCCACCACCAAACCCGCGTTCATGCCCGCGATGCTGTACTGTGCTTTCATACGCTCACGCGCTTTTTCGTTGCCTTTGACGAAGTCAGACAGCTCAATACCGATGGCGCGCAGCGTCGCTTCACTGGCATCTACCGCCGGTTTGATATTGACGGTCAGTACCTGGTCAGGCTGGATAAACTGAATCGCATCCTGACAGTCTTGCTCATCGGCTTGCACGCCATACGGCAGCCGTACCGCAATAAAGCGATAATCAGCCTTGCCGGTTTCCTGACGCAGTTCGGTGATAGCGGTCTGGCATAATTTGCCGGTTAGCGTCGAATCCTGCCCGCCGCTGATCCCCAATACCAGGCTTTTGACGAACGGGTGCGCCTTCAGATAATTCTTTAAAAAATCAACGCTCACCCGGATTTCTTGTGCCGGGTCAACCGTGCTTTTTACCCCGAGCGCCTGAATGATTTCTTGCTGTAATGACATGTCCACCCCCTACTGAACCTATTGATGTGCCAGAATAATTACTCACATCGCCAAAGAGTAACGTTAATTCCGACGGAGTAAAAGAACAAGAAAAAGCCGGTGTTTTTACAGTGGATCGGGGGCTTTTTCACCACTTATCAGCCCGTTTAAATACAACAAGGGATTTGATAAAGCGGCGGTGGCTATCTAGTCTTAGCAACACCGATAGCGAATGAGCGAGGTCATTCCATGAAGAAGCATGATTTATTCCTGTGTATCGCAGCAAGTACCCTGATGCTCACTGGGTGTGTGGCTTACGATCGTGCAGAAAATTTTTTCACTAAACCGGTGGTGAAGGACGTGAAAAAAGGCATGAGTCGTCAGGAGGTGAATCAGATTGCCGGGCCTGCGTCGACGCAAGCCACGATGCTTCATGCCAGGGGAACCTGTAATACTTATGTGCTAGGTACCCGAGACGGCAAGGTGCAGTACTACTTTGTCAGCTTTGATGAGACCGGACATGTACTGAACAAGGGGTTCCAGAGCTGCCAGGAATACGACACCAACCCGAAATTCTAAGTAGTTAATGTTATGCCGACGCGAAGTGCCATGCCGACGCGAAGAACATCAACGTTGTCGGCATGGCTTTATAACATTGCGACAGGGATTAACGGTGCGTTAATGCCGAGTCATCATCCTGATTAAACACGGCTTTATCGGTTTGCCTGAGCAATTGGCTGGTTACGGTACCTGCGGTCATGGAACCGCTGACGTTAAGCGCAGTACGGCCCATATCGATAAGTGGTTCAATCGAAATCAGCAGTGCCACCAGCGTCACAGGTAAGCCCATGGCTGGCAGGACAATCAGCGCAGCGAAGGTGGCTCCGCCGCCAACACCCGCGACACCGGCTGAACTGAGGGTGACAATGCCAGCCAGCGTGGCTATCCACATTGGGTCCCACGGATTAATACCGACCGTTGGGGCGACCATGACGGCCAGCATTGCCGGATATAACCCTGCACAACCATTCTGACCGATGGTGGTACCAAACGACGCGGCAAAGCTCGCAATAGATTCTGGTACGCCAATACGGCGCGTTTGCGCTTCAATATTCAGCGGGATAGTGGCGGCGCTGGAACGGCTGGTAAACGCGAAGCTCAGCACCGGCCAGACTTTGCGGTAGAAGCGGGCAGGGTTGATGCCCGTCAACGCCAGTAACACGGCATGCACGCCAAACATTAATCCCAGACCAAGATAGGACGCCACGACAAAACCGCCGAGCTTGAGGATATCTTGCAGGTTAGAACTGGCGACCATTTTGGTCATCAATGCCATCACGCCATAAGGTGTGAGACGCATAACCAGACGGACCAACTTCATTACCCAGGATTGCAAGGTATCAATCGCCGTCAGTACGCGTTCACCTTTTACTGCATCGTCTTTAACCAGATGCAGGGCTGCTACGCCAAGGAAGGCCGCGAAAATGACCACGCTGATGATTGAGGTCGGGTTGGCACCAGTCAGGTCGGCAAATGGGTTTTTCGGAATAAACGACAGCAGCAGTTGTGGTACGTTCAGGTCTGCGACCTTACCAACATAACTCGTCTGAATGGTCGATAGCCGGGCGGTTTCTTGTGAGCCTTGCACCAGTCCTGAGGCGGTAAGCCCAAACAGATTGGTCACAAAGATACCGATTAAGGCGGCGATCAGCGTGGTAAACAGCAGCGTACCGAGAGCCAGCAGGCTGATTTTGCCTAGCGATGACGCGTTGTGTAGACGCGCCACTGAATTAAGAATCGACACGAACACCAACGGCATTACGATCATTTGCAGTAATTGCACATAGCCGTTGCCGACGATGTTGAACCAGGCGATGGATTGTTTAATGACCGGGTTGTCATCACCATAAATCAGGTGTAATACCAGTCCAAACAGCACGCCAGTAACCAGCCCCAGCAGTACCTTTTTAGACAGACTCCAACTTTTATTACCGCCATACCCTAGTGCGAAAAGTAGCATAGCAAAAACAAGCACATTTATTATCAGCGGAAAATTCATCCCACTACTCCTTTTTTAATGTTTATCACCGCTACGGTCAGAAGGAAACGTAGCCAGCGCAGTAGAATAGCAGGTCTTTTATATTGCGGTTATAGAGATAACTAACATTGATTAAACCGAATGGAATAACGAGGTTGGCGTTGATTTAACGCATCAGTAATTCATGCAATTGTTGGCCGAATTGCTGCAACCAGCGCGCAGGTTCGCCGTAGTGCCAGGATTCCAGCGGTTGTTGTGGTTGCCATAACATAAACAGAATAAGGCCTACACACAGTATGCGCTCCAGTTGGTTCCCTTTATCGCTATTGAGAATGGGCAGACGAAAACGCCATCGGCACGGCCATAACAGTGGTACGCCAGCGGTCGTCAGCATATCAGCGACAATATGGCTTAAATACCCCACGATCATGGCATGGTAGACATCACCCGGTAAGGGCCAATCGACCGGTAGCCGGGTACGAATGACATAAACGCCGACCAATATCGCCAGCAAACTATGTGTAAAACCACGGTGGCCACACAACCTGGCGATCGGTACGGAAATCCACTTCAGGCGCTGGCCCAGAATCGACTTAGGGTGATCGATGTCCGGTAACAGGGCCGTTAGCATTGCGGCGGGAATAATATGCCACCAGTCACCCGCTGCCAGAGCGGGCGAGAGTTCTGCTTTCTTTGCAAAGATTGCGCTGGCTACGGCAAACAGGAGGTGGCCTTCCGCGGTCATGGAACATCTCAAAAACTGTCATTTTATACAGTATAAGAGATTGCAACAGTTGACGGAAGGTGTGACGCTGTAACCAGTTATGTTTTATCTGGTTGATTCCCGGTCTTTTTATCTAATTGCGGTGATTTTATCCAGTTATTTAATAACTGTGGCCACATAGCCGCAGGTAATCCGGTTGTCCCTCGGATACCAAAACCATGTTTCCCTTGTTCAAACAGATGGATTTCAGTCGGAATGTGGTGCTCTCGCAGTGCTGCCAGCATCACCAGGCTGTTGTCTACTGGCACCGAGGGGTCATCAATCGCATGTACCAAAAATGTCGGTGGCGTTTGTGTACTGACCTGTTTTTCTGCGGAATAACGCTGAATTTGTGCGTCACTGGGGTGCGAGCCTATCAGTGCTTTGCGTGAGCCTGGATGGGCAATACTTTCCTGCATAGAGATGACGGGGTACATCAGCATCATAAAGTCGGGGCGGGCGCTGGCGTAGTCTATTTCGTCCTGAGCCGGATAAACGGTTTGAGCAAAACGGGTACCAAGGCTTGCTGCAACATGCCCACCGGCAGAGAATCCCATCACGCCGATATGGTGCGGGTTAATACGCCATTGTGCGGCATGGGTACGCAAGGTGCGGATCGCGCGTTGAGCATCGGCCAGTGGCGCATCGGCACCTTCCTGATGGCCATCGGCTGGCATACGGTAGGTCATGACGAACAAGGTGTAACCTTGCTGAGTGAAATACGGTGCCAGGTCACTGCCTTCTTTATCCAGTACAACACGCTGGTAAGAACCGCCAGGGGTAATTAATAGTGCGATGCCGTTAGGGTTTTCTGGCGCGTAAACCGTGATTTCTGGTCGGCGTATGCCGGTTACGGCACGGTCTGGCAATGTGGGGTCTTTGCTGCGTTCAACCACTTGCTGCTGTACTGACGATGTGACCGCACCGGGTGCGTCGCCTTGCGGCCATATCGGGAAGGTAGTGTCGGCGAAGGTGAGTCCACTGACAGACATGATAAGTGTTCCTGTAATGAATTTGCGTAGTGACATGGCCATTTATCCATTGCGTTTATTGAGTCAGTATGACGGCGGTGGGGATAAAAAAACAGGTAAACATTTCATCGAAGAGAATAAAATGTTTACCCAAACTGGCGAGTAATACTATTTCCCGTAAAGGGAAACAGGCACAGAAATTTAAAATGACGAATTGATGGTTTGGTTAATTCCTGGCAGATATTAACCTGGATAATAAAAACGTCGTACTAATAACACGGTTATTACCCATTTTGACGCAATATTCCAGATGTCGTGTTCAGTAAATTAGAAACTGTACTGTACACCGACACGGTAACGCGTTTGACGTTCATCGGTGGATTTAGAACCGGAAACGTTACCCACTTCGACATAGGGTTTCCAATTCTTGTCCCACTTATAAGACAATTTCACGTTATGGGTGATATCGTAATCATCATTGTCTGAAAGAATGGTCTCACCTGAAGTGGCTTTTTTATACTCCAGCTCATAACCAATGGTGTAAACCTGCAGGAAGTTATAGTCGATATTACCAGTTAAGGTATAACCTTTATCTGTCGTATTATCCTTACCAATATTGCCACTATTACGTTTGAAGTAAGGACGATAACGTAACGCGACGGACAAATCATCGGTGACATTAGCGCGCCCGCGAAGGTATGGGCGGTAGTTGTTACTAGATGATCCTGATTCTAAAGATAAACCTGGTTCGATGGAAAAGACGTCGTTAAATTTATAAACATAGCTTGCAATCACTTCAGTTCCGTTGCTGACCTGCTCGTTAAAGGGTTTATTAGGCGTTTTATCATTGCTGGATTGCGCCCATTTTACCTCTGAAGATAATCCGAAGCCATTAGCGAAACGGTGGGAGATTACCAGACGATCTTTATGTTCTGCTTTGGCGGTATCATGCATTTCATGACGATAATCGATGGATACAGCTAAAGCATTAACGCTAACCAGAGATGCAACAGCCAAAGTTAATAATTTAATCTTCATTGTATTTTCCCTATATATCTATACAGATAAAGAAAAGAATAAAAAAATAAAATCGATGTGTTCTTATGGAACGAGTTCTATTTTATGGATTATTTAGTTTCGTTTTGTGATCTTGATCTTTTAGATTCACAATAAATTCAAAATCATTTCAAATTGTGATGATGATCGACAGGATGATTCTTTTTGTTTCATTTTTAATAAAAAAGCCCCGACTTAGCGCACGGGGCTTTAAATAGAAAATTAAATGGCAATTATTCTTTCATTGCACGTTTCAGAATACGATCAGCCTGGCGTTGGAAATATTTAGCCGTTTCTTCCACGGATTTCTGACCATAATCGATATACTGTATGGCATCACCAAATAATGCGACAATTTGTGGGTCATCAAAATAAGGCGATGTCTTGGTTTCATGTGGTAAAGACAATGCCAGATTCAGACCAGCCACGGATGGATCGTTGTCTTTGATCACACCATCAGCACGCAATTGAGCGACGGCTGCTTTACTCAACGGCACGCCACGCTCCAGACCCAACGCCTGAATCCCTTCTTTGCTGTTCAACAGGTAGTTGATCAGCATGGCTGCTTCTTTCGGATGTTTACTGGATTTGCCGATGGACAACATCTGAGCAGGTTTGAAGAACAGTCCCGCCTCTTTAGCACCTGGCAGCATGGGGTAGGAGCCTAACTCCAGTTTTGCCGGTGGCTGCAGGTTGTCGGAGTATTTGGTGATGGTGGAGTTCCACATGTAAGTGCCGCCCCATTCACCCGCAATCCATGGCTTCATTTCATACATGTTGCTCTTGCCAAACGAAGCGTAGTACTTCGCAGACGGCATGACGTGGGAATCGACCAGCTTTTTATACGTCTCGAAGAATTCTACCCACTGTGCGTCGGTATAAGAGAATTTCTTGTTCTTCTCGTCTACCGCTGGGATGTTGTATTTCTGAACCATGTAGGAGTTCAGCAGCGCCAGAGAATCCTGATGCTCCAGTACCAGAGGGTAGAATTGGTCGCCCAGTTTTTCCTTGAAGACTTTACCGGCGTTCATCAACTCATCCCAGTTTTTCGGGTAAGTTAAGCCGGATTTCTTCCAGGTTTCGATGTTGTAATAGAACACACGAGCTGTCACCGAGATCGGGATCCCGTTCAGTTTGCCGTCGACCGTCGTAGCCTGCAGTTCTTTGGCGTCAAATTGCGACAGATCCAGTACGTCTTTCACCTTGTTCAGATCGTAGAAACCATCACCCGTGCGGGAGAAAATCGGCAGCCAGTTCCAGTTGGTCTGCATTACGTCCGGCTCGGTATTGCCCGCGATTTGAGTGGTCAGGCGGGACAGGTGACCATCCCAGCCGGTGTATTCTGCTTTAACTTTGATGTCCGGGTACTTTTTCTGGAATTCCTCGATGGCTTTCAGTGTCACCTGGTGACGGCCGTTACCGCCCCACCATGACATGCGCAGGTCAACCTGGTCAGCAGCAAAAGACTGGTGCGCCATCAGCGCCAGAGAAGAGGCAATTAATGTCCGTAGGATCACTTTTTTCATCGGTTATACTCCTGTTAGAGAGAGATATTTTGTTCTGTTTTTGCATCAAAGATATGGCATTTATCCATATCAAATTTGAAATACACCTGACGATGCATGCTGTTGTTGATAATCGTCCGCGCTTCGTCTGACGGCATACGACTGGTCAACTCAAACCCATCGACCTTGATGTACATAAAGAACTCGTGGCCCATGTTTTCGGCACGTACCAGGTCTCCCTGGAAATGACCGCCATCGAAAGGTGTTTCCGATACCGTGACGTATTCAGGGCGAACGCCGAAGCAGATATCTTTACCCACATAATTGCGGACTTTGTCCTGCTTGGATTGGTTCAAGCTCATGGTGTATTGGCCGACCTGCAATGAGATCTGACCGTTTTCTTCCAACAGTTTGCCCGGCTTGATGTTCATTTCCGGCGCACCGATAAAACCGGCGACAAACATGTTTTTCGGGAAGTGATACAGGTTATCCGGTGTATCCACTTGCATGATGTGGCCCAGCTTCATCACACAAATGCGATCACCCATGGTCATGGCTTCGGTCTGGTCATGGGTCACGTAGACGCTGGTCGCAGGATGCCCACTCTTTTTCAACTGCTTATGCAGATCCGAGATACGGATACGCATTGAGGCACGCAGTTTGGCATCCAGGTTTGAGAGTGGTTCATCGAACAGGAATACATCCGGTTTTTTCACGATGGCACGGCCTACCGCCACACGCTGCGCCTGACCGCCGGATAGCTGGCGCGGCAGGCGATCCATCAATTCTTCCAGTTCCAGAATTTTGGCTGCTTCATTCACCTGTGCTTCGATCTTGTCTTTCGGCATCTTGCTGAGTTTCAGGCCGAAGGCCAGGTTTTCGCGCACCGTCATGTGCGGATAGAGCGCGTAGTTCTGGAACACCATCGCGATGCCGCGATCTTTCGGTGCCAGATTGTTGACGATCTTGTCGCCGATACGAACTTCACCGCCGCTGATGGTTTCCAGACCGGCCAGCATGCGCAGGGTAGTGGACTTGGCACAACCAGACGGCCCGACGATGACCATGAATTCGCCGTCTTTGATCGTCAGGTCGATACCGTGGACTGCTTTGAAACCGTTGGAGTAAACTTTTTCCAGTTTGTTGAAAATGACTTCAGCCATGATAAATCCTCTATTAACCTTTAATTCCGCTGCTGGTAACGCCCTGAACGAAGTAGCGCTGCGCCATGAAGAAAATGATGATGGACGGCAGAATGGAGATGCTCGCCATTGCCAGAATTTCGTTCCACGGTGCGCCTTCCGTTACGTCGATAGACATTTTCAACGCCAGCGCAATCGGGTATTTGTCGACGCTGTAAACGTAAATCAGCGGACCGATAAAGTCGTTCATTGACCACATGAACTGGAACAGTGCGACAGAGATGATGGCCGGTTTCAGAATCGGCACCACGACATACCACAGTACCTGCCAGGAATTGCACCCATCGATCTGTGCGGCTTCTTCCATATCACGCGGTACACCACGCAGGAACTGAATCAGCATGAAGACAAAGAATCCCTGGGTGGCGAATGCAACCGGCACATACAACGGCAGGTAGCTGTTCAGCATGCCCATTTCACGGAACATGATGTACTGCGGAATCAACAAAACGGTGCTTGGCAGAAGCATGGTGCCGATCAGCGTGGCGAACCAAAAGTTCTTCCACGGAATCTCGAACCGGGCAAAACCGTAAGCCACGATGGTGGAAGAAATGACCGTCAACACCACCTTCGGAATCACATACTTGAAGGTATTGATCATGTAGTGACCGAAGTTGTATTCGGTGCCAGTTTTCCAGCCATTGATAAAGCCATCCCAGGTGGCGTGTGTCGGCCACAGACTGAGTGTCGTGAAAATTTCATGGTTCGGTTTGAACGACGCGGAGAACATCCACGCCAGCGGGTAGAGCATCAGGATGCCGACGGCCAGCAAAATGATGTAGCGGATGCTGGCGCTGATTTTTTCACGGCGCAGCGTGCGGCGAACTTCTTCTGCAGCGATGTCCTGCGCAGACAGTGGGGAATGAATATCAGCCATTTTTTCCTCCTTTATCGGCGGAATAGAACACCCAGTATTTAGACGATTTGAAGGAGATAGCGGCGAAGACAGCTACCACCAGGAACAGCACCCATGCCAGCGCAGCACCGTACCCCATATCGAAATACTTGAACGCGGTATCGTAGATATAGAGCGAGAACAGATAGGTGTAGTGAGTTGGCCCACCGCCAGTAATCACGTAGGGTGCGGTAAACTCCTGGAACGCCTGCGTTGTCTGCATGATGAAGTTGAAGAAGATAACCGGCGTAATCAGCGGTACGGTAACCTTCAGGAACATCTGCCATTTCGAGGCACCATCGATCATCGCTGCTTCATATTGGGATTGCGGCACGTTCTGCAGAGCAGCCAGGAAGATAACCATCGCGGAACCGAACTGCCAAACACGCAGTAAGGTAACCGACATTAACGCCAGCGAGGGCTCGCCCAGCCAGTTAACCGGGTCTAAACCGAAGACGCCGATAAAGCTATTGAGTAACCCATCGATGGCGAACAGGGCGCGCCACAATACGGCGATAGCCACGCTACTACCGAGAATTGACGGCACATAATAAGCGGTACGGAAAAAACCGATGCCACGTAACTTGAAGTTCAGCACGAAGGCGATGAGCAGTGCGAAAATCAGTTTCAGCGGAATGGTCAGGAACACATAAGCAAACGTCACTCCCATGGATTTCCAGAAAAGATCGTCCTCCATAAACATCCGGTGGTAATTTTCCAGGCCGGTGAAGGTGGGCGGACTCATTAAATCGTATTCAGTAAAACTGAGTACGAACGACGAAAGAAAGGGAAAAGCGGTAAAAACTATCAGCCCTATTATATAGGGGGAGATATAAGCTAACCCCAGCATTCTGTTTTCATTCATAATGCTTACCTACTTTTGTAATGGTGAGTCTGTAAAAATAAAATCAATGAATTAGTTTCTCTGGGTAAATAAACTCCGTGTCATAAATAACCCGGCTTTCTCCATTAATCCGATAATCGCCATGGATATATCCCCCTTGGGTTAATATTGCAGGGATTTCCTGCCATTTATTTCTGCAGGCGGCGATCAACGTCAACAGAATGGCAGGGAATGGGTCATCAAGGCGTACATAACGATGGTGTTCAGAGCGCACAAATAAACCGTGGTGGAAATGACGCTTAAATAAAATCTCCGCCATTTGCCAGGCATATTCCGCCCACTGTGCGGATTGCTGAGTGTGCGCCAGTTCGGTAATTGCCAACAACAGGAATGGTGAGGCGGACTGATGAAAGCCTTCTTTTTCCAGTCGTGACAACATCGTCATGATCAACGTATACAGGTCGCTATCGTGACTCAGTTGCCAGGCACGAACCAATGGCAGCAGATAGTCACCTTCCAGCGGGAACGGCGTTAACACGGTACCCGCCTTGCCGTAGTAACCATCGCGTTTGAAGCAGTAGCCGGTCATATCCTGACCATCGTTCCACATCGGTCGCAGGCTATTGCTGTCGATATCATAAGCATATTGGTAGTAATTTTTCAGGCCAGTGATGACCCAGGTAAGTGTTTCGTTATCAGGGCGGTATTGCAAAATATCGAGCATTGCCAGCGGGTTATCGATCAGCAACGGACGCATGTCGCGGAACAACACGTTCGCTTCACGGGCAATGGCGCCAAATTCCGGACCAAACTGCCGCTGCGCGCGGTCACCAAACCAGGATTGGGTTTGATTGTCATCAGCCGGTACGGGCTGGCGCTGCAATGGCGAACTGAATTGGTAAACCGGCATACCGGTTTCCGGGTTACGCGCCAACACATACTGACGGTAGAGGTGTTTACCCCAGTCAGCCGCCTGTGTATCGCCACTGTGGCGGGCGTAAGCGAAGGCGGCGTAGATCAGGTCAGTACCGGCATTAACGAAGGTTAACCCCTTGGTTAACGGCAGCTCCGGCCATTTGGCAGGGTCGACGACATCATGCCGGGCATGCTCAAAGACGTGTGGATCGCGCATCTTGGCGTAATCGCCGTGGCGCCCCAAATCCAGACTATCCCAATTTTCTACATGCGCGTTCCAGAATCCCTGAATAAAATGATGGGTTTTCTCAGGATTAACCTGATACAGGAAATCGTAATAGGGAAGATGGTGTTTTAATTCATGTACCAGCGATTTTGATTCTGGTCCTTCACTGGCTAATGTGTCGAGATGAATAAAACGATGCCCGCCCCAGTAAAAAAGACCGCTAATTTCATCGACAAAGCGGTCCAGAAAATAGTCGCACTGAGTAAAAGCAGACTGGCGATATTTTTCTGTTTCTGTGACTGCGCTCATGGATATTAATAAACGCAACCAGTTTTGCTGACTGGCGAAGTTAGAGATTGGTGCATCATGACCATCGGGAAACCGCCAGACAACGGGAGATTGTGTTTTTATCTCAAATCCGTCAGCCAATAACGGCGTGGGATTGACCGCGCTGTGGGCGCATTGCTGAATCTTTTCAATGTGGCTGTTAATCGCCGATAACCATTGGTCGATTTGCCATTTTCTGCTGGTGTTCAAATCAGTAAAAATACTCATGGACTACCTTCTTGCAGAACTGGAAGAAACAGTTCCTTATAAATAGAAACATTGTTTTGATTGATTATATTGCCCAAGTTATATTTTCGTCATGTGCTCAGTATCGAAAGTGTGATCAAAGTCGGAACGTTGTTTTGAAAATTTTTTATGGAGAATTTGGAAACCAGGAGGGAAGGGATGGAAAGAGTAACTTGCTGATAGATAAAAGAAAGGCACAATACTACATTGTGCCTTTGTCTATAAGATAATTTTGTAGAAAAATTAGCGAGCCAGCCAGCCACCGTCGACTGCGATGGTGTAACCGTTCACATAATCGGAGGCGCTGGATGCCAGGAACACGGCCGGGCCTTGCAAATCCTGCGGCAGACCCCAACGACCTGCCGGGATACGATCCAGGATTTCTTTGCTGCGGTCTTGATCAGCACGCAACTGCTGGGTGTTGTTGGTTGCCATGTAGCCAGGGGCGATAGCGTTTACATTGATGTTGTGTTTTGCCCATTCGTTGGCCAGCAGGCGGGTGATCCCCATGACGGCGCTCTTGGACGCGGTGTAAGACGGTACGCGGATACCACCCTGGAAGGACAGCATGGAGGCGATATTAATAATTTTACCGCCATGACCCTGTTTGATGAACTGACGGGCAACAGTCTGCGACATGAAGAACACGCTCTTGATGTTCAGATTCATCACATCGTCCCAGTTCTTTTCACTGAACTCGATGGCGTCTTCACGACGGATGATGCCAGCGTTGTTAACCAGAATGTCCACTTTACCGAACTCAGCGACGGCTTTTTCCACCAGTGCAGCATGACCGGAGATATCGCTCATGTCAGCAGTCAGGCTGAGGAAACGACGGCCTGTGGCAGTGACTTTTTCGATGGTTTCTTTCGGTTCAACGATGTTGACACCGACGATGTCACAACCTGCTTCTGCCAGACCGACAGCCATACCCTGACCCAGGCCAGTATCACAACCCGTAATCAGTGCCACTTTGCCCTGTAAATTGAATGCTTCTAGAATCATAGCTTTAATCTCTCTGTAAACGACATGTTGTGTCGTGAGCTTGTTACTGTAGGGAAATACCGGTTATACCCGTCATTTTTCAGGTTGCCGGTCGAGTGGCCGCTTTCACCATCCCCACTACGGGACACGGAGTTGCCTGCCTGCCGCTTTCCTGCAACACGAAATCTGGTGGGTAAGCCGCTAGCGCAATTCGCTAACTTTGACGTGATCCATGTCTGAGAAAACCTGATTCTCGCCAACCATACCCCAGATAAAGGTGTAGCGTTTGGTGCCTACACCAGAATGAATCGACCAGCTCGGTGAAATCACCGCCTGTTCGTTGTGAACCAAAATATGACGCGTTTCCTGTGGTTGCCCCATCATGTGAAACACGGCCGTTTCCTCGTCCATATCAAAATAGAAATACACCTCCATACGACGCTCATGGGTATGACACGGCATGGTGTTCCACAGGCTACCTTCCGTCAGTTTGGTCAGACCCATCGTGAGCTGGCAGGTCGGTAACACATCAGGAACGATATATTTGTTGATGGTACGACGGTTGCTGGTCGCGTCATCCCCAACGGTTTGGGGAGACGCATCAGCGGCGGTAATCTTGCGTGTTGGATAAGTGGTGTGAGCAGGCGCACTGTTATAGTAGAAACGAGCCGGGTCGGACGGGTCTACGCTGGTAAACCGGATATCCCGCGCGCCTTTGCCGATGTAAATCGCTTCTTCGTGGCCAATTTCATAGCGCTCGCCGTCAACGTTGACTACACCGCTGCCGCCGATATTGATGGCACCCAATTCACGACGTTCAAGAAAGTAGCTGACGCCCAATTGTGTCCCCACGTCTTCGCCTATCGTTACCACCTGATGGACGGGCATGACGCCACCTACGATGATTCTGTCAATATGGCTATACGTCATGGTGCAGGCGTCTGCATCAAAAATGCGTTCGATTAGAAACTCGCGCCGCAGACCAGCAGTATCAAGCTGGCGGGCGTGGTCGCTGTGGATGCTCTGACGGACTTGCATGGTTGCTCCTCGCTTTCAGATAGACATCAGGCCATGGCCTGACAGGAAAGCGCCGGGCGGAACAGGTCACCTTGCGTGGCAGTGACAACGTCACCTGAACCTTTTTTGCCCGGTTCTTTCGTGTTATGGCGCGATAATAGTGCGGTTGAGATATGAATTCAATAAAAATGAAATAATGTTTTATTTATTTCTTGAGAGACGTCATGGTTTTGCTTATTTTATGTTTAATCTGATGCCGTTGTTACTAGAATAGCGGCATGACCCCTTTGTGTTACCTTGTTCACATCAGGGAAGCACGTTGTATTACCGTTGAGGAGAAAGCATGAGAAGGTACTTTATTGACGACGAAACGCCGTGGGAAGAACTGGGCGGTGGTATCAAACGTAAAATCATCACCTGGAGCGATGACCTGATGATGGTGTGCGTCCATTTTGCCAAAGGCGCTATCGGTACGCCGCACACGCACGACATTCATGATCAGATAGCCTATGTCGCGGCAGGGAGCTTCGAAGTAGTGATCGAAGGCGAAAAGCGCATTCTCAAAACCGGCGATGCTTACATGGCGGTGAAGCATGAAATGCACGGTGTGGTATCGCTGGAAGAAGGCAGTGTACTGATTGACACCTTCTCGCCAAAACGTGCCGACTTCCTCTGAGTTTTTCGCATAATCTGCGTTCTTCTATTTATTTTCTTCTATTAATTAAGGTGTCGGCGACGATGTCGACACCTTGCTTATATCCTGTTCTTATGTTCTGCTTCTCATCGTTTGGATGGCTATCGTCGTCAAAATAGGTAGCCAGGTGGCCGGGAAAGAAAACGTTGACTCTGTTAAAACCTGAAGTACCCTGCTAACGGGTTTTATGGGTCTACACTTTTTGCCCACCGTGGCACTGGGCGTGACGTCACGCACAAGGGGAACACATGACGTATCAACAGGCTGGCCTTTTTGCCGTGATTAAGCGTATTACGGGGTGGGTCGTCTTCCTTCCTGCTTTGCTCTCGACCATTATCTCACTGGCCAATCTCATTCATGCTTTTACCGAGAAGAAGCAGGGGATCAATGGTGTGATGCAGGACTTTTTACATCTGGTCGTTGAGGTGCTGCGTTTCAATACACCGTTTTTAAACCTTTTTTGGTACAACTCACCGGTTCCTGATTTTGGTCGTTTGTCGTCATCCGCTACAGTTATGTTTTGGCTGATTTATGTACTGATGTTTGTTGGCCTGGCATTGCAAGTGTCTGGTTCCCGTTTGTCCCGCCAGGTAAAACATATCCGGGAAGGGCTGGAAGACCAGTTAATTCTGGAGAAGGTCAAGGGGGATGAAGGTAAAACGCGTGAAGAACTGGAGTCACGTGTAGAGCTGCCCCGGCATACGATTTTGTTGCAATTCTTTCCGCTGTACATCCTGCCGGTTGTTGTTGGCGTCATCGGTTACCTGACGCTGAAAGTCGTCGGTATAGTTGGGTGAGCTTACCGGGGCCTGTGTTGCCCCGGTATCGAGTCTGATTGTCTGCGTAGGACAACCAATGTATGCGCGATAGCCATCTGTATACGACAACCACAATGTGTATACGACGGCCAATTGTGCACTATAACAAGTGATGTTCTATCGCTTGCTGGGCTGTCACCACGTGTTTGCCGCCAAACAGGTTCGCACGATTAAGCAGATAGTAAATTTGATAGATTGGCTGTCGCTCAACAAAACCCCTCTCCAGTGGCCAGACGCTTTGATAGCCATCGTAAATCTGTGGTGGTAATTCAGGGTACAGCGGCAACATTGCCAAATCACATTCCCTGTCTCCCCAGTAACAGGCGGGGTCAAACAGGTAATAGCCACGGTCGGTGTTGAGGGTATTTCCAGACCATAAATCACCATGTAGCAACGACGGTTGTGGATGATGACCACAAAGGCGTTTTTCCACCTGCGTAATCAGTGCATCGATATCCCCAAAATATAGCCCTTTTTCTGCCGCCAGCTGTAGCTGCCAGCCGATGCGTTGTTCGGCAAAAAAGCTGGACCAGCGGCGCTGCCACGCATTGGGTTGGGGGGTAGTCGAGAGGTCATTATCGAAATCAAGCCCAAACTGCGGTTGCTCACTCCATTGATGCAACTGTGCCAACTGCTGACCCAGCCGCCAGGCATCGTGGGCTGATGCGGGTTTAGGGGCGAGGTATTCCAGCAGTAGAAAGCTGTAATCGCGATTGCTGCCGACACCATAAACAGCCGGTACCTGCACTGTTTGGCTATGAGCCAGGAGCTCCAGTTGCTCGGCTTCTGCCCGAAATTTGGTCAGTAATTCACGGGCATCGCATTTGACGAAAACATCATGCTGGCTGTAACGCAGATACCAGGCGGCATGAATTTCACCACCGGGTAATTCCCGCCGATCCAAGATATCACCGGGGCCAAGATGTTCTTCCAGCAGTTGCTCGATCGTCTGCCACATAGGTCACCTCCCGTTGATGTTGCCGATGTACCATTACGTTAGCGATTTATGCAGAGTAAAAACGGAATCTGGCGCACAGCTGGCAGCGTTATCGTTGCTACCGGAAATGAGGTTTGCAGATGTGCATCACCACGTGCAGAGATGACCGGTCTGCCCCTCAGAAAAAGATGAACCCGCCGGTGCCGGTATAGACGTGAATGATTGGATAGTGGCGGTAAAGACACAATAACGCGCTGTGGCGGGGTTGTCACGATGGAGATCAAAAAACGAGCACACATCGGTAAATGAGCGTACGGAATAGTAAATTTGACGTGAGCTGATGTTGTCTATTACTGGTTGATGCGCCAGAGGTTGATGCAGATTAATTTTTTATTCGGTGAAATAGGTGATCACATCGACTGCATGGTGGTGATACAGGCAGTGTGAGAAATATAACTCCGTAACATTATTGACCCATGGAGAAATAAACAATCGGTGTCATCGAGTAATAATCGGGTATAAACATTTTTTCTACGGCTAAAAAACAGAAATGAATCTGTAATAAGCGGGACATAAATCATGATTGCATCATTTTTTTGCAAAAATAATGTTATCTCTGTTCCGGGTGTTGAATGTGTGACCCGGTAGAGCGAGCGTTGCCAGTGTGTCGATTTATTAATCAGACTAACACGTGTCTGGCAACTCCAGGACGACAGTGGCGGGCTGGTTACCCATGCTTAGCATGCGTTTGCGTTCTGAGAGGCTGTTGTTGAGGATGCTCAGAACTATTTTTCATATCTATTTGCTATGTTTCATTATTATAAAAGTGGATAGTCACGATTAGAAATAGACGTTCTGTCATGCTGACCGGTTTGAGGGGGTTCTCTTATTACAAAAGAGTAAAAAAGAAAGCCTTAGTCACACTTTTTGCCAACAGTGTCTGGACAGCGACTTCATCCTGTGATTGATGAGTAATATTATTTTTTTATGGCATAGTCCATTCAGCAATAAGTCGATCATAGCGACTTGCGTAATTGAAATACCGTGCACATAATCAAATGGTTGGGTGCACCGAAGAGAATGCTTTGGTGTATCAATATCCCGGAATATTGTAGAGTGGATATTAATGATACATTAAAGGTTCTAATTTGTGCGACATGTCCATTGCTGGTAAAAAATGGCTTGCCAACGATTACATAGTATGTAATAACGCATCTGGGTAAAACGAGGTACAGTTCTGTATATGAATGGCATTTTCAGTAAAGAAGTCTTGAGTACAAACGTTAGCGTTGAATACCACTTCTCTGCCGATCCTTATTTTAGTGCCTCAAGCAGTAACGACTCTGGTTTTTCTGTATAACGCCTTAGTGCGGTTTAAACTATTCAAGGAAACTTTGAAATGGCAAAGATTAAAGGTCAGGTTAAGTGGTTCAACGAGTCTAAAGGCTTCGGTTTCATTACTCCGGCTGATGGCAGCAAAGACGTGTTCGTACACTTCTCTGCAATTCAGGGCAACGGCTTCAAAACATTGGCTGAAGGCCAGAATGTTGAGTTCGAAATTCAGGATGGCCAGAAAGGTCCTTCTGCAGTGAATGTTGTTGCGCTGTAATTTCCAGCTCATGCCATAAAACCCGCCTTGTGCGGGTTTTTTGCTTTTCTCATCATCAAGAACGCTATGCAAAAATCGTCAGTGCCTTATCAATGCCCTCTATGTCATCAACCCCTATACGCCGAATCCGATCGTTGGTCTTGTGGACGACACCATTTTGATCGCGCACGGGAAGGGTACGTCAATTTACTGCCAGTGCAGTTTAAGCGATCCAAACAGCCGGGAGACAGTGCTGAAATGATGCAAGCCCGCCGGGCTTTTCTTGATAATGGGCACTATCAGCCGCTGCGCGATCGGGTATCAGAGCGCCTGTCTTTCTGCATGCGGGGACTGCCGGGGGCATTATTGGATATTGGGTGTGGCGAGGGGTATTACACGGCCGCGCTGGCGGACAAACTGGCCCCGCAGCAGATGCCTGTTTATGGGCTGGATGTGTCTAAAGCGGCGATACAGCGAGCGGCAAAACGCTATCCCCAGGTCATGTTTTGTGTGGCCTCCAGCCAACGGCTGCCTTTTCAGGACAACTCTCTGGCTGCCGTATTGAAAATCTATGCGCCCTGCAATGGCGACGAGCTGGCGCGGGTTATTCAGCCTGGAGGAGGGGTGATGACCGTCTCTCCAGGGCCCAACCATTTATTGTCGCTCAAAGCGCGGGTCTACCAGGATGTCAAACCGCACCCTGAAATTGATGAAGTATTTCCGGGGTTTGTGCTGGAAACCGTCGAGCGGCTAGAGTATCGCATGTCGATGACGGGAACCGATGCCGCCAGTCTGTTACAGATGACACCATTTGCGTGGCGAGCGACGCCGGATGTTCGTGATGGATTAATGGCAGAATCGCAGTTTGCGTGTGAAACCGATTTTCTGATTCGATTTCACCGGCGCGAAGGCTGAAGTGCGTGGAGTAACCAACGGGCGGCGGAAGCTGCCCGTTGGTGTATTTATCAGGCGAGATCGAGCAGGTGTTCGTAAAGAATATTGCAGCCAATGCCGATCAGCACCACGCCACCAAGGATTTCGGCTCGTTTACCCAGGATGGGGCCGACATATCGGCCAATCATCATGCCGATTGTCACCATGATCATGGTGGCGCAGCCAATGGCCATTGCGGTGTGGAAGATATTCACCTGCAGGAACGCCAACCCGACGCCAATCGCCATCGCATCCAGACTGGTGGCGACAGCAGTGCACACCAAAACGAACAGACTGTGTTTAGAGATTTTCTCGCAGTTACAGGCGTCTTCGCCTTTTAACCCTTGCACAATCATACGGCCGCCCAAAATAAGCAGCAGACTGAAAGCAACCCAATGGTCCCAGGCGAGAATAAAACGGCTGGCATAAAATCCGAGCGCCCAACCGATTAACGGCGTCAATGCCTCGACAAAACCGAAGATGAGACCGGTTCGTATGGCTTCGCGGAAACGGGGATTGTGCAGTGTGGCACCTTTACCAATAGACGCAGCAAACGCATCCATAGACATGCCAAAAGCAAGAATGAGTGTAGCGGATAAATTCATAATAAATGGCCTCGGCTGGGCAGTTCTCCATATCCACGTAATCCCCCCCCAACCAGACGACGGATCACGTGTCTATGGTCTCGCCTGCCAGTCTGGCCGCCCGTACCACGTTCAGTGAAGAACGAGTATGTTGATACGAGCATTCCTGAATGTGAGACATCAGGAATCGGCTACTCCCCAAGGACGGCGCAAAGATACCATATTATTCCTGCAGGGAACAACAATAAATAATATATGGGTTTAATTGAAATTGAGAATTATTTTCATCTTCAAGGGGATTGAAACAACTGATGAAAATTAAAACAATGCTACCTGGTTAAAATAGCAACCAGATATATTAGGTTAATATGGGTTTCGATTTATTCGCAAAGCGAATTTATTTCATTTCATTGATTTTCAATCATAAAATTATATATTTTCTCTAAATCATCCAAATCATTGACCGCCACCAGTAGTCGCCTTTTTTCAAGCCCAATCACCAGAATGCCGTCTTCTGATAAATTCATATTTTTAATACGATGATAAGGAATATAGGTATTGGCATAAAAGAAACCCTGATCTTTGAAGAGTAATTTTGGGTAACGAATCATGGTGAGATATATCGCCATGAGTATGAGCGAAAAAAGCAGCAATGTTGTCAGGTAAGCGCCTTGCGTTGTGACATTCTTGTAGATGAGTATCGCCACCAATACGATAAAGATCAGCGCATCCAGTCGATGTTTTCGTCGCAATTGCACCTTGAGCAGGGTATGACCATGCCGTCGACCCATGAGGAACTCATCGTAAATGGCGTACAGCAGTGACAAGGCAATAGAGACCATCAGAACAACGTCGGTAAAAGTCATGTACAACTCCAATGGTGGTGAGTGGCGCTAAAAACAGTTTGGATGGTGAAAGTGACAAATATCGTCAGGAACGTAAGGCGATGACAGTTTAACGATCTCTCTGTCTAACAATACAAAAAATAACATGGCCGGGTTGCCCCGGCCGGTTGCGTCAGAGTCCCAATAGGCCAATCCAGTAACCGATGATACCGATAACGAAAAAGCCGACAATCAACCAAAGTGCATTCACTTTGCGGCGCAGAAGCCACATACAGCCAAATGTCAGCAGTAACGGCACTAAACCGGGCATCAATTGGTCAAGTATCGATTGCACCGTCGTGACGGTGGTATGCCCGTCCTGCCCGGTTACGCGCGACACCACCAACGGAATGTTAACGTGGGTCCATTTGTTGACTAGCGCCCCCATGACGAAGAGCCCCAGAATCGACGCCCCTTCAGTCATTTTTTGCAGCAAGCCGCCACCCATGTCACTCACGATATCCGCCCCTTTACGGTAACCGTAAGCCACGCCGTAATAGCGCACCAACAGGCGCACCAGATTAAATAATACAAAAAACAGGATAGGGCCAAGCAGGCTGCCGCTCATGGCGATGCCAGCACCCAGCGCCGCGAAGACAGGGCGCGCTGTTCCCCAGAATATCGGGTCACCCACACCAGCCAGCGGCCCCATCAACCCGACTTTCAGGCCGTTTATCGCCCCATCGTCGATCGGTGCGCCGTTGGCGCGCTGTTCTTCCATCGCCATTGTTACGCCCAGAATCGGGGCGGCGACAAACGGCTGTGTATTAAAAAACTCCAGATGGCGTTTAATCGCCTGTTTCCGTTCTTCCGAGTTTTCCGGGTAGAGGCGACGAATCACCGGTACCATGGAAAAGCAGAAACCCAGTGCTTGCATGCGTTCAAAATTCCACGACCCCTGGAACAGGTTCGAGCGCAGGAACACAGCGCGAATATCGCTGGGAGTCAGTTTCTTTGTGGTGTCCACCATGGCTTGCTCTCCTGTTAATCCAGTTCGTTATCAAGATCGTTGTTTGACGATGCAGCCGCTGCACCATGAGCTTTGTTGTATTTAGGGCTGAGTTGGATATACAGCACCGCCATAACAACACCGATGACACCCAGTGCGACCAAATTGAAATTAGTGAAGGCGGCGGTAACAAAGCCCAAATAGAAGAATGGCATCAGATAACCGGCACGCATCATGTTGATGACCATCGCATAACCGACAACTACGATCATACCGCCAGCGATATTCAGCCCAGAGGTGACTACTTCGGGGATGGAAGAGAGCAGGCTGTGTACCGCTTCTGTCCCGACTGAAACGGCAACAATCACCGCAGGGATAGCAATACGCATGGCCTGCAATAGCAAGGCGGAAACGTGGATCCAACTGATAGCGGAAAGGTTACCGCGCTCGGCAGCACTGTCAGCGGCATGCTGGAAGGCGACGGTGATAGTGCGCACAATAATGGTCAATACCTGACCTGCGGCGGCCAGCGGGATAGCCAGAGCGATCCCGGCACCGACGCTTTGGCCACCAGCGATAACCAGAATGGTCGAGATGATAGAGGCGAGGGCCGCATCGGGTGCAACTGCCGCACCGATGTTCATCCAGCCTAATGCGATCATTTCCAGTGTACCGCCGATAATAATCCCGGTTTTAAGATCGCCCAGCACCAGCCCGATGAGGGTACAAGCCACCAATGGCCGGTGAAACTGGAATTCGTCGAGAATAGAACCCATACCTGAAATACAGGCCACAATAAATATCAGCACGATTTGAAGCGTGGTGATCTCCATGGTACTTCTCCTGTGAGAATAGTGGTCCGAACAATAACGTCGTTACGCGCTTCGTTGCTCCAGAGGCGTCAACGCGGCACTTTAGTGATCAAATCCATCATATTGAGTTTGGTATCTGTCGATACCTTCCGGACTTCCAGCTCAATACCTCGCGCATGGAGCTTGTTGAACGCGTCGATATCCTTGTCGTCAATCGATACAGCGTTATTGACCTGGGTTTTGCCCTGGCGGTAAGCCATCCCGCCGATATTGACTGATTTAATCTCGACGCCGTTTTCTACCAGTCGCAGTACATCGGTTGGATTGGTAAACAGCAGCATTACGCGGTCAGCGGCGTATTTCGGGTTATCGTAAACCCTGACAGCCTTGGCGACATCGACCACATGCGCAGAAACGCCGGGAGGCGCGACTTGAGTCAGTAGCGTTTTTCGCACGTTATCCGCCGCCACTTCGTCGCTGACCACAATAATCCGGCTGACGTTGGTTTCCTTGGTCCAGCGGGTGGCGACTTGCCCGTGAATCAGACGGTCATCAATGCGAGCCAACCCGATTTTCATGTGTCCACCCGCTCCCGGCGGTGCGCTTGGCTTGGCGCTGACAGGGGCAGGGCGAGGCGCTTTTTCCGGTTCTGGTGCCTTCAGTGCTTTGACACCAGCACGGCCGGTCTCCAGAGCAATGGCAACCAGTTCGTCAAAGGATGGGTTGTCGTCGCGGGCCATAAATGTTTCGGCCAGCATAGGAATATTGACCCCGGTAATCACTTCGTGATTTTTCTTGTCGTTCACCAGACGGCTGGCCGCATTAAACGGGCTACCGCCCCAGGTGTCGACCAGAAAAAGCACACCTTGCGAGGTGTCCAGCTCGGCTAGTTTCGCCTGATATTTTTCCATCAGGATCTCGGCGTTTTCGCCGGGAACAAAATCAATCCAACCAACGTTACTCTGTTCACCAAGAATCATTTCAGCTGTATTTAACAGCGGACCGGCCGTGGCGCCGTGAGTGCATAGTATGATGGCAATACTCACTTGCTCCCTCCTTTCAAGAATCACTGTTTTGTTGAGAGTGAAATCTGTCTGATTATCTGGATAAATTTCGTCACGTTTATCTGTGAGCGATATTCAGTATGGCTGCAATGCCGTTTCTTGCCTGATTCTTTCCCGATATAGGGCACAAAAAGCGTCTAAGTCACGCATTACGCCGCTTTATGAATCGATTCAGGGCAGACTGACATCGGCAGGATTTATTTTAGGGGTCGAATAAATAAATTATGTGATATCGCTCGACAATTAGTAGCGGAATTGCATTGACGATGGTTGTGTTGCCCATGATGCGATCCGCTTCGCGGAGTCACAGAAAATCGTTGTGGAAAATAGCATTGACTCTGTTAAAGTTACTCTCCCTTTAATTACAGAGGAGTTACGGGTAAACGCCCTTCCTATGGACTGTCACCGACGATTCATTTCTTTTACTCCGGCGCTGACCGGTGGTGTTCTTCAGCTAATAGGCCATTCAGGCCGTATTCAGCCTTGTACTGATACCTCTCTTTTTCTTTCGCTGCACAATGCGACGGCATTGATGTCGTTTGCTCGTTCATTTTCCGGAGTCTGACATGGAATTTTTGCTGGATCCCTCAATCTGGGCAGGCTTACTGACGCTGGTGGTACTCGAAATTGTATTGGGTATCGACAACCTGGTGTTCATCGCCATTCTGGCAGATAAACTGCCTGCCAGGCAGCGTGACAAGGCGCGAATCATCGGTTTATCGCTGGCGCTGTTGATGCGGCTTTGCCTGCTATCTCTGATTTCCTGGATGGTGACACTGACTCGACCGCTGTTTTTCGTCGGGCAGTTTAGTTTTTCGGGCCGCGATTTGATTTTGCTGGCCGGGGGGGTATTTTTGCTGTTCAAGGCCACGATGGAGTTGCATGAACGACTGGAAAACCGCCCGCTTGACCCCAATGCCAACCGTGCGCAGGCCAGTTTCTGGGCCGTTGTGGTACAGATCGTTATTCTGGATGCGGTGTTCTCGCTGGATGCGGTGATTACAGCGGTAGGTATGGTCAACCATCTGGGGGTGATGATGACCGCCGTGGTGATCGCGATGGCCATTATGTTATTGGCATCGAAGCCGTTAACCCGGTTTGTGAACGCGCATCAAACCGTCGTTGTGCTTTGTCTGAGCTTCCTGCTGATGATCGGCCTGAGTCTGGTTGCTGAAGGGTTTGGTTTCCATATCCCGAAAGGCTACCTGTACGCGGCGATCGGTTTTTCGATCATTATCGAGCTGTTTAACCAGGTTGCCCGACACAACTTCATCAAACACCAGTCGCACTTACCTATGCGTGAGCGTACCGCCGAAGCGATTTTGCGTCTGATGGGGGCGCGCAAAGCGACCCATGATGAGGAAGAGCAGCCGCTGCAAAAAACAGAAGAAACGTTTGCAGAAGAAGAACGCTACATGATTAGCGGGGTGCTGACGCTGGCTTCCCGTTCCCTGCGTAGTGTTATGACACCGCGTACCGATATTTCCTGGGTGGACAGTGAACGGTCGGTGGAAGATATCCGTCTGCAATTACTGGATACACCCCATAGCCTGTTTCCGGTGTGTCGGGGCTCGCTGGATGAGCTGGTCGGTGTTGTGCGTGCCAAAGACTTGCTGGTCGCGTTGGAAGAACATACCGATGTGGAACAGTTCGCTGGCAACAACCCGCCGATCGTGGTCCCTGAAACATTGGATGTGATCAATCTGCTGCCGGTACTGCGCCGGGCAAAAGGCAGTCTGGTGATCATCACCAATGAGTTTGGTGTGGTGCAGGGGCTGGTTACGCCGCTGGATGTTCTGGAGGCAATTGCTGGCGAATTCCCGGATGAAGATGAGACGCTGGACATCATCGAAGACGGGGACGGCTGGTTGGTGCGGGGTGGTACCGATCTGCATTCGTTGCAGCAGGTGCTCAATGTGCAGGACCTGGTCGATCCGAAAGAGGATTATACCTCGCTGGCGGGATTGTTGTTGGCTCACAGCGATGAATTCCCCAAAGTGGGCGACACACTGGAGTTACACCGATTGCGTTTCCTGATTGTCGAAGCGACGGACTACCGTATTGAACTGGTTCGGGTGGTTCGCGTACCGGAAACGACGGCAGAGAACGCTGTATAAGCCGGTCGGCCGTATGATGTAACGCCCGTCGTTGTGGCGGGCGTTACCGGCGCAAAAGTATCAAGTCCTATCAGGATGAACCAATGGCGCGTTTGCGATCAGTCGCATTGCACCTTGATTGCCAGTCCACCACGGGACGTTTCGCGGTATTTGGCGTTCATGTCTTTGCCGGTTTCGTACATGGTTTCAATTACCTTGTCGAGTGATACGCGGGCTTCAGTCGTGCGGCGTATCGCCATGCGGGTCGCGTTGATGGCCTTGACGGACGCGATAGCATTGCGTTCGATACACGGCACTTGCACCTGTCCGGCAACCGGATCGCAGGTCAGGCCTAAATTGTGTTCCATACCGATTTCTGCGGCTACGCACACCTGCTCCGGGCTGGCACCCAGCAATTCAGCCAGACCTGCCGCTGCCATCGAACAGGCCACACCCACTTCGCCCTGACAACCGACTTCCGCTCCGGAAATAGACGCATTCATTTTATACAACGACCCAATCGCGCCGGCTGCCATGAAATAACGCAGATAGATACCGGGGCCGACAGGCTCGATAAAGTGATCATAGTAGGCCAGTACCGCTGGCACGATGCCACAAGCGCCGTTAGTCGGTGCGGTGACAACCCGTCCTCCGGCGGCGTTTTCCTCGTTGACCGCCAGTGCGAACATGTTGACCCAGTCCACAACGTTCATCGGGTCGTTAGAGAGCTTGTCCGAGGAAACCAACATGCGGCGAAGCGCGGCGGCGCGGCGCGGTACCCGCAGCGGACCGGGCAGTACACCCTCGGTATTCATGCCGCGATCCATACATGCGCGCATGGTTTGCCAGACCGCAGCGAAATAATCTTCAATTTCCTGACGGCTATGCAATGCCAGTTCATTGCGCATCATCATGCCGGAAATAGAAAGTCCGCTTTGTTTGCAGTGCTCCAGAATTTCCCGGGCCGAGCGGTAAGGATGCGGAACGGTGAGGGTATCTTCCTGAGTCTGACCAAAGTGCGCTTCATCGACGATAAACCCACCGCCGATCGAATAATACGTTTGGCGAAACAGCGGAAGGTCGGCAGCAAAAGCGGTCAGCGTCATGCCGTTTTCGTGCAGCGGCAAATTTTCTCCCCGAAAGATCATGCCGCCTTCGCGGGGGAAGGCGACCTCATGTGCGCCTGCCAGAGACAATCGTTCGGTTTGCTCGACTTCCCGAATGAATGTCGGGATAGCATCGATATCTACCGTATCGGGCTGGCTACCCGCCAGACCAAGAATAATCGCGATATCGGTATGGTGACCCTTGCCGGTCAGAGCGAGAGAGCCGTAAACCTCGACCATGACCCGATCGGTACGAGACAGCAAATCCCGCTGTTGCAGTTCATCGACAAATTGCTTACCGGCTTTCATCGGTCCAACCGTATGAGAGCTGGAGGGGCCAATTCCGATTTTGAACATGTCGAATACGCTTATCACGCTGAAACTCCTCTCAGGGCGTTGCCTGTTGTGACTATATAGGAAGCGGGTCGTCGTTGCTCGCTATACCACCACGTATCCGGTGTGATGGCGCGAAGCTGACTTGCTTTAGAATAAAACTCGATAGAATGCGCTATTGTAGTGGAGAGTATGCTGACATATTCGGCTTTTCACATGAAATAAAGTTATGTTATGCCGAAAAATAACTTATAGCTGGCGAAGGGAAGCACGGCAAAATCAAACGGACTCCGGCATCGCCACGTGCAGTGCTAACTGGCGAATGATGGCGGCGGTCAGCCCCCAGACCAGTTGTTGCTGATACCAGGAAAGATAAACCCGGTGGCGTTGTTGATGGCGTTTGATATCCAGCGGGTAGTAACGCTGTAGGGCAAACGCCTCTCGTAATGGCATTTCAAACAGTTCTGCGACTTCATCGGCGTTAGGATGAAAAGGTGTGTTTTCCGGTAACAGGCCGACCACCGGCGTGACCTGATAACCGCTGGAGCTGTCGAAGGCAGGCAGCGTACCCAAAATCTGAACCGATGCCGGTGGAATGGCGACTTCTTCCTCGGCTTCACGCAGCGCGGTGGCAATCAGCGAGGCGTCTTCCGGGTCTGCCGCTCCGCCGGGGAACGCTACCTGTCCGGCATGCTTACGCAGGTGGGGCGAACGGCGTGTCAGCAGCAGGCATGGGTCCGGACGACGGATAATCGGTATCAGTACAGCAGCCTGCCTTTGGTGGCGAGTAATCGGCAAAACCGGTGCTGTTTGCAACTGAAAGCGTGTAATAAACGCGTCCAGATCGTAAGGGGCGTCATCATCTGTATCGGGTAAGAACGGCAACAGCGTGGTATCCGTCATGATGTTCAGCCCTCCGGTTTAATCCATGGTCGATATTGTTAATAACGGCAGAATGCGGCCAATCTTGTCGAATGTTTCCTGATATTCTGCCTGTTCTTCGCTATCGGCCACAATTCCACCACCCGCCCAGCAGGACAGTGTGCCGTTGGTGGCGATCAGTGTGCGAATGGTGATGTTGGTATCCATGGTGCCGCAAACGCTGAGATAGCCGATACTGCCGCAATACGCATTGCGTCGGTGAGGCTCCAGTTCCTCGATAATCTCCATCGCACGTACCTTGGGCGCACCGGTTATCGAGCCGCCGGGAAAGCAGGCGCGCAGCAGGTCGGTGGCGTGCTGTTGCGACGGGAGCTGCGCTTCGATGGTGCTGACCAGATGGTGTACTGCCGGAAAAGGCTCCACCACAAATAGCTCGGGAACACGCACGCTACCCGGCACGGCGACCCGACCAATATCGTTGCGCAGCAGGTCAACGATCATCAGGTTTTCTGCGCGGTCTTTTTCGGAGTCAGCCAATCGCTGCGCCTGACGGGCATCTTCGTCGGCATTTGGCAGCCGCGGCAGTGTGCCTTTGATCGGTCGCGTTTGAATGTGGTTATCGTGTAGCCACAGGAAGCGCTCTGGCGAAATACTGAGCACGGCGCTATGTGGCAATCGCAGAAAAGCGGAAAACGGTGCCCGGTTGCTGGCGGAAAGTGTCAGAAATGCCTGCCATTCATCCCCGTGATAAGCGGCCTGAAAACGCTGAGCCAGATTGACCTGATAACAATCGCCAGCACGCAGATAATCCTGAATGCGACGGAATTTTTCACCGTACTGGTCACGGCTCATGTTGGCTTGCCAGTCGCTGGTCAGGCAGAATGCGCCCGGCTCAATGGGGGAACGATTATTTATCCAGGCCAGTCGGCTCGCGATATCGCCGTGGCACACCAGGGTCAGGCGTTGTTGGTGATGGTCGGCAATTAACGCCCAATCGTAAATACCTACTGCCATGTCAGGCTGGTCGATATCCCGCGCAGCCACTGACGGCAAGGTTTCTACCCGTCGACCCAGATCGTACCCAAACAGGCCTAGTGCGCCGCCCTGAAACGGATAATCCGGATGGGGTGGCACGTTAACTGCCAGTGCGTCGATGTGTTGTTGCAGCAATAAAAACGGGTCTTCAGTCGAAATCTGCCGGGTATCACCTTGTTGGATGGTGGTTTGTGTACCAATGGTCTCTAGCGTCAGACGTGGCTCGGCGACCAGAATATCAAACCGGTTGTGAGGATGGTCGGCAAATCCGGAATGGAGCAACATCGCCCAAGGCTGGTGTGAGAGTGTGCTAAAAAGGCGTAACAGCACATCCGGTTGGTAGGACAGAGCATGATAGACTATCGATGTCGGCATAACGGTATTGGTATGGTCTCGCGATGTTGGTCATACCGGCAGCCGAGTGCTGAACCGGCAGCAGGCGTTATAGTGTTGCAAGCGTACCACAAACCGCAGCCTGGCGCGGGTATCGTCGGCATAAAAAGGTTTTCAGGAGAAGAATGATGTTTGCAGGTATCCCGGCGCTGACCCATGAGCAGCAACAACAAGCGGTAGAAAGAATACAGCACCTGATGGAGGAAGGCATGAGTAGCGGCGAAGCCATCGCCCTGGTCGCGGAAGAATTGCGCCAAAACCACCAGGGGGCGCGGGTGGTGGCGCGTTTTGAGGATGACGACGCACCAGAGTAATGCTGACGGGCGGCACAGGTCACCGCCGCCCGCGAGTGTTATTCCACTGCGGCGATCGCTTTGATTTCCACTTTAAATTTGGGGTTCATCAGTTTCGCTTCGACGGTGCAACGCACCGGTGCGCTACCGGCCACGACCCAGGCATCCCAGGCGGCGTTCATAGCAGCGAAATCCGCTTTATCGGCCAGAAAAATAGTGACATCCAGCAGGCGACTCTTATTGCTGCCTGCCTGTTGCAAGATGGCATCCAGCGACGCGAGCGCGTTTTCGGTTTGGGCTTTGGCGTCGTCATCCAGATTTTCCGGCACACTGGTGTAGTACAGCGTGTTGTTATAGATAACCGCGTCGGACCAGCGTGCGTCGGGATTGATACGGGTAATGGCCATGAAGTCAGTCTCCTTGTGGCATGCGCGCGTTGCAGGATTTGCGTATTGCCGCATGTGCAGTGCCGTTGTGCAGAATTGCGCAGAGTGGAACAGGCGCTAAAACCGCAGAGACTAACACAGTTCGGCTTTCCGTGTGACCCCAGCGTGGGGCGCAAATATTAGCGTGCGGTGGAGACTTGAGTCGGAGTGGTGTCGTGTGCGCAGGCTTGGCATAATCAGCCACCTTAATTCCGCCGCATTCAGGTGACGGCATTGTCAGACAAGAGAGACCGCGTGACAGCAGAGAACACAATCGACGATTTTGCAACGGATGGCGTACTGGCAAGGGCGATTCAGGGCTTCCAGCCGCGTGAACCACAACGGCAGATGGCGGCGGCAGTGTTGGACGCCATTGATGCCAGACAACCGCTGGTGGTGGAAGCGGGTACCGGCACGGGCAAAACCTATGCGTATCTGGCACCGGCTCTGCGCTCTGGCAAAAAAGTGATTGTGTCTACCGGTTCACGCGCGTTGCAGGATCAACTGTATAGCCGTGATCTACCGACAGTTGCTAACGCATTACAGTTCCAGGGCAAGCTGGCGCTACTAAAAGGTCGTGCCAATTATTTGTGCATCGAACGCTTAGAACAGCAATCGCTGGCGGGCGGCGATCTCGGCCATGAAGTGCTGCGTGAGCTGGTACGGTTGCGCAGTTGGAGCAGCGAAACCGAAGACGGCGATATCAGCCAGTGCGGCGACGTCGCTGAAGACAGCGCGATATGGCCGCTGGTGACCAGCACCAACGATAACTGCCTTGGCAGCGACTGCCCACATTACAAAGACTGTTTTGTGGTGAAGGCCCGTCGACGGGCGATGGATGCCGATGTGGTCGTGGTGAACCATCATCTTTATTTAGCGGATATGGTGGTCAAAGAGAGCGGGTTTGCTGAACTGATCCCCGATAGCGACGTGGTGATCTTCGACGAAGCCCACCAGATTCCCGATATTGCCAGCCAGTACTTTGGTCAGCAGCTCTCCAGTCGTCAGTTGCTGGATCTCGCCAAAGATATCGTGATTGCTTACCGTACCGAAGTGCGCGACGCCAGTCAGTTGCAGAAAAGTGCTGATCGTTTGAGCCAGAGCACCCAGGATTTCCGGCTGGCGCTGGGTGACCCGGGATTTCGTGGTAATCTGCGTGACATTGTCACGGATAATGTGTTGCAGCGTTCGTTGACGTTGCTGGATGATGCGCTGGAACTGTGCTGCGATGTGGCGAAGTTATCGCTGGGCCGTTCTGCGTTGCTGGATGCGGCTTTTGAGCGTGCGACCCTTTACCGGGCTCGGTTAAAGCGGCTGCGCGATGTGCAGCAACCCGGCTACAGCTACTGGTACGAATGCACCTCGCGTCATTTTGTGCTGGCGCTGACGCCACTGTCGGTCGCAGACCGCTTTCGCGATGTGATGAAAGAGAAACCGGCCTGTTGGGTGTTCACCTCAGCTACGCTGTCGGTTAACGAACAGCTCACGCATTTCATCGAACGATTGGGGCTGGATCAGGCCCGCACATTACTGCTGCCAAGCCCGTTTGACTATGCGACTCAGGCATTACTGTGCGTACCGCGCAACCTGCCGGAGATCAATCGCCCCGGCGCTGCCAGACAACTGGCGCGGCTGTTGCGCCCGCTCATCGAAGCCAATCAGGGGCGTTGCTTCATGTTGTGTACCTCACACCAGATGATGCGTGATCTGGCTACGGAGTTTCGTGCCTCGCTAACGTTGCCGGTGCTGATCCAGGGGGAAACCAGTAAGCCGCAATTGCTGGCGCAATTTCTGGCGGCGGGCAATGCGCTGCTGGTGGCGACCGGCAGTTTTTGGGAAGGCGTCGATGTACGAGGGGATGCGTTGTCGTGTGTGATTATCGACAAGCTACCGTTTACCTCACCGGATGACCCGCTGCTGAAAGCGCGTATGGAGGATTGCCGGGTGCGTGGCGGTGATCCGTTTGATGAGGTACAACTGCCCGATGCGGTCATTACACTAAAGCAAGGGGTTGGTCGGTTGATTCGCGATGTGGAAGATCGCGGCGTGTTGGTGATTTGCGATAATCGATTAGTGACTCGACCCTATGGCGAGGTGTTTCTGACCAGCTTGCCGCCCGCGCCAAGAACGCGCGATTTGCGTCAGGCTATCGATTTTCTGACGCGCAAACCGTGACGCTTACCAGCGCTGGCTGTTATGATGCGCGCCGTTGAAATATTCTCTCCCTGCCTGAGGTTGGCATGTCTACGCGAATTTTAGCGCTTGATACCGCAACGGAAGCCTGTTCTGTTGCACTCTGGAATGATGGTGAAATCCATTCCCTGTTTGAGGTTTGCCCTCGTGAACATACCCAGCGAGTCTTGCCGATGGTTCAGCAACTGCTGGCCGAGCAGGGTATTACGCTCAATCAACTGGACGCGCTGGCGTTCGCTCGGGGGCCGGGCAGTTTCACCGGTGTGCGTATTGGTATCGGTATTGCGCAAGGGTTAGCGCTGGGTGCCGGTTTGCCAATGCTTGGCGTGTCAACGCTAGCGACGCTGGCGCAAGGCGCGCACCGCCTGACTGGCGCGAACCGGGTATTGGCCGCGATTGACGCCCGTATGGGGGAAGTCTACTGGGCGAGTTATGAGCGTGACCAACAAGGCCACTGGCAGGGTGAAGCGAGTGAGGCCGTGCTGGCACCGGTTCAGGTGCAGGCGCTGACGGCATCGCTGAGTGGCGACTGGGCCACGGCCGGAACCGGCTGGCAAACCTACCCGGATTTACTGGGTAATCCGGCGGTCATCCTGAATCATACCGATGTGCAGTTGCCACAGGCACAAGACATGTTGCCGATGGCCCGTCAGTTATGGTCATCAGGTGGGGCGGTGAACGTCGAACAGGCTGAACCCCGTTATCTGCGCAACAACGTGGCATGGAAAAAATTACCCGGCCGCGAATAACAGCAACTTATCGCATCAACTACAGTCTAATTCAGGTATCTGTCATAACTTAACGGCAGCAGGCAGGTGTATGTGATGACAATCGAATGTTTCGCCAATCAAGCGTTTGAACGCAGACGGTCAGGGTGGACTCGGGGTGGGTGGTGTGCGCTGTTGTTGCTAAGCCTGAGTGTGTTATCCGGTTGCGTCACGGTGCCCGATGAAATCCGTGGCACGTCGGCAACACCGCAGATGGATCTGATTCGGGTGATGAATGCACCCAATCTGTATGTCGGGCAGGAGTCACGCTTTGGCGGCCGGGTTGCGGATATTCGCAATGAGGCCAACCGTACCCGGCTGGAAATTGTGACATTACCGCTGGATAACGCAGGTCGACCACGGCTTGATGAGCCGTCGGAAGGGCGACTGGTGGCCTACGTGAACGGTTTTCTGGAACCGGTGGAGTTTAAAAATCAACTCATCACGGTCGTCGGACCGATTAGCGGCAGCGAACAGGGTAAAATTGGTGAACGGCCATACACGTTTGTGGTCGTGAAGGTTGAAGGCTACAAGCGTTGGCGAGTGGTACAGCAGATGGTGTTGCCGCCACGGGCTTATGATCCCTGGTGGGACCGTCGCTATCGTCACGTCTGGGGTCCAGGGTGGGGGCCGGGTTGGAATGATGGCTACGCGCCGGTGCAGGTGGAGACGGTGGTAACAGAGTAATACCTATCATCCGTAGGCACTGACCTGACAGTCAGATGACCTGATAGTAAAACGAGGCGGCGAGGGTCGCCTCATTTTTTTGTCGTTATAGTTTTTGCAGTAATAGCAATACGTTGAAATTAAGTGATCGTCTTCTCAACCTGAGCATTGTGAACGTCACAATGGATAATCTGAGTTAAAATATTGTTAAAGATCGCTCGGATTGGGATTGATTATGCCACTTAAAAAATATCTCGGGAGTGACGTTTTGGAAAAAATCTGGTTAGCGCGTTATCCGGCGGATGTCCCCGCAGAAATTGACCCGGATCGTTATGCTTCGCTGATCGAATTGTTTGAACACGCGGTAGCGCGTTATGCCGACCAGCCCGCGTTTATCAATATGGGCGAGGTCATGACGTTTCGCCGACTGGAGGAGCGCAGTCGGGCGTTCGCTGCTTATCTGCAGCACCAATTGAAGTTGAAAAAAGGTGAGCGCGTCGCGCTGATGATGCCTAATTTGCTGCAGTATCCGATAGCGCTGTTTGGTGTGTTGCGCGCCGGGCTGGTGGTAGTCAATGTCAATCCGTTGTATACGCCGCG
Source organism: Dickeya oryzae (assembly GCF_020406815.2). Taxonomy (NCBI): domain Bacteria; kingdom Pseudomonadati; phylum Pseudomonadota; class Gammaproteobacteria; order Enterobacterales; family Pectobacteriaceae; genus Dickeya; species Dickeya oryzae. The sequence continues at coordinate 2,466,296 of NZ_CP162670.1, read as the reverse complement.
TGAACTGGAGCACCAGCTAAAAGATTGTGGTGCCTCAGCGATTGTTATCGTTTCCAATTTCGCTCATACGCTGGAGAAGGTGGTGTATAACACCCCGGTGAAGCATGTGATTCTGACTCGTATGGGCGATCAACTGGCACCGGCAAAAGGTACGCTGGTTAACTTTGTGGTTAAGTACATCAAGCGACTGGTACCGAAGTATCACCTGCCGGATGCCATTTCGTTTCGCCGTGTCTTGCAGCAGGGCAAACGGATGCCCTATGTGCGCCCGGAGGTTAATAACCAGGATCTGGCTTTTCTGCAATACACCGGTGGCACCACTGGCGTTGCCAAAGGTGCCATGCTGACTCACCGAAATATGCAGGCTAACCTGATGCAGGCCAAAGCGGCGTACGGTCCGGTGCTCCATGAAGGACGCGAACTGGTGGTAACGGCGCTGCCGCTCTATCACATCTTCGCGTTAACGGTGAATTGCCTGCTGTTTGTCGAGTTGGGCGGCAAAAACCTGCTGATTACCAATCCGCGCGATATCCCCGGCATGATTAAAGAACTGTCGCATTATCCGTTTACTGCCATTACCGGTGTGAATACGCTGTTTAACGCGTTGCTGAACAATGAAGCGTTTAGTCGGCTGGATTTTTCCACGTTGCACTTGTCGGTGGGCGGTGGCGCATCGGTACAACAGGTGGTGGCTGAGCGTTGGGAAAAGCTGACCGGTATTCACCTGCTGGAAGGTTACGGGTTGACGGAAAGTGCACCGCTGGTGGCGGGCAATCCTTACGACTTGCAGCATTATAGCGGCAGCATCGGCTTGCCGGTGCCGTCCACCGATGTGCGAATCATCAATGATGATGGATTGGATGTGGCGCCCGGTGAACCCGGTGAGTTATGGGTGCGTGGCCCACAGGTGATGTCGGGTTACTGGCAGCAACCGGCTGCGACGCAAGAGGTGCTCAAAGAGGGCTGGCTGGCAACGGGTGACATTGTCACGTCGAACGAGCAGGGCTTTCTGAAAATCGTTGATCGTAAAAAAGATATGATTTTAGTGTCTGGCTTTAATGTTTATCCTAACGAGATAGAAGAAGTGGTGGTTCGCCATCCTAAGGTCTCTGAGGCCGCCGCTGTCGGCGTGACCAGTGAAACGTCCGGGGAAGCAGTGAAAGTCTTCGTGGTGTGCCGCGACCCCTCACTGACGGTAGAGGAACTCATTAGCCATTGTCGTCGTAATCTCACAGGGTATAAAGTGCCACGATTGTTTGAGTTCCGAAGTGAGTTACCTAAATCCAACGTGGGGAAAATCCTCCGGCGTGAGCTGCGTAATGAGCAGTCAGCTGCCTGATGGTTGCCTGTGACGGTCATGACGGGTATGGTGAGGGCCTGCCTGCTGAGTACCACAGGACAACATCACCTTTCGCCAGGCCCTTGCCTGCCCTGACGGACCGGTAGAACCGCGTCGTGTTGGTGGTTCGTCATGAATGTGTTTTATGCCCTGAGCGCGGCTGTTCGCACCGGGGCACAACCAAGAGAATACCGTTTTGAATTATCAGTTGATTACTACCGATGAAGGATTATCAGCGGTGTGCGCGTTGGCGTGCGCGGTGTCCGAAGTCGCGCTGGATACCGAGTTTGTCCGTACCCGTACTTACTATCCGCAACTGGGGCTGATCCAGTTGTATGACGGCGAGAACCTGTCGTTGATAGACCCGCTGGCAATCAGCAACTGGGAGCCGTTTCGGTCGTTGTTGCAGAACCCGCAGGTGACCAAATTCCTGCATGCCGGTAGTGAAGATTTAGAAGTGTTTTTAAATGCGTTCGGCTGCCTGCCGTCGCCCTTTATCGATACCCAGATTCTGGCGGCATTTCTGGGTAAGCCGTTGTCTTATGGGTTTGCGGCACTGGTGGCGGATTACCGCCAGGTTGTGCTGGATAAAAGCGAGTCTCGCACCGACTGGCTGGCGCGTCCGTTGAGTGAGAGACAGTGCCAGTATGCGGCCGCCGATGTGTTTTATCTGCTACCGGTAGCCAGAGTACTGGTAGAAGAGACGCGGGCGGCTGGCTGGTTGGAGGCGGCGCTGGATGAGTGCTTGTTGTTATGCCAGCGTCGTCAGGATGTGCTGGCACCGGAGATGGCGTATCGGGAAATCGGTAATGCCTGGCAACTGAGAGGGCGTCATCTGGCTTGTCTGCAAAAATTGGCGGCGTGGCGTCTGCGTAAAGCTCGGGAGCGTGATAGCGCGGTTAATTTTATTGTCCGTGAGGAGAACCTGTGGCAGGTTGCTCGTTGCCTTCCCGGTTCGCTCGGCGAGCTGGACTCGTTAGGCCTGAGCGGGCCGGAGATTCGTTATCACGGTAAAACGCTGTTGTCGCTGGTGGCGGAAACCGCGTCGCTGAGCGAGGCGGATTATCCGCCTGCCGTGGTTAACCTGATCGATTACCCCGGCTACAAGAAAGCCTTCCGTGATATCAAGGCGCTGGTGCAGCAGTGCGCTGAACAAAGTGGTTTATCAGCAGAATTGCTGGCATCCCGGCGGCAGATTAACCGTTTGCTGAATTGGCACTGGAAACTGGTATCGCTGGATAATGCGCCGGAAATGGTCACTGGCTGGCGCGGTCGTCTGTTTGAGGATGGGTTGCAAGCCATTCTGGCGCAGTATTAAGCACGATAAATCATCATGACGAAAACCACCGCCCTGATGTGCAGGGGCGGTGGTTAAAACGGTTACCTGTTGGAGCAGGGAAGCGGTGATTATTTGTCGACGGTCGGCGTGGGTGCTGCGGGTTCGTCGGCTTCCGGCAGCGTAACGTTCAGTTCCAGTACGGAAATATCATCACCTTTCTGTTCCAACTGTACCGTCACCATTTCCGGGTCTATCTGCACGTACTTACAGATGACTTCCAGAATGTCTCGTTTGAGCTGCGGCAGATAATGCGGCTCACTGTCCCCACGGCGTCGCTCCGCGACAATAATCTGTAGCCGTTCCTTGGCGATATTGGCTGTCGTTTTTTTGCGGGACAAAAAGAAATCGAGTAACGCCATGATTTATCCCCCAAAGAGTCGTTTCAGGAAGCCTTTCTTCTCTTCCTCAATAAACCGATACGGTCTATCTTCGCCCAACAGGCGATCCACGGTATCCGCGTAAGCTTTGCCTGCGTCGGCTTCTTTATCCAGAATAACCGGCTCACCCTGGTTGGATGCTCGCAATACGGACTGGTCTTCCGGAATGACGCCTATCAACGGAATACGCAGAATTTCCAGAACATCTTCCATGCTCAGCATATCGCCGCGGCTGACACGACCTGGGTTGTAACGGGTAAGCAGCAGATGTTCCTTGATAGGGTCCTGCCCTTGTTCCGCACGGCGCGATTTTGACGACAAAATCCCCAGAATGCGGTCGGAGTCACGCACTGACGACACTTCCGGGTTAGTGGTAATGATAGCCTCATCGGCGAAATACAACGCCATCAAGGCACCGGTTTCAATGCCTGCCGGGGAGTCACAGATAATAAAATCGAACTCCATGTCAGCCAGGTCGTTGAGAACCTTATCCACACCTTCGCGGGTCAGTGCATCTTTATCCCGGGTTTGTGAGGCCGGTAATATGTACAGGTTTTCGGTACGCTTATCTTTGATCAACGCCTGATTCAGGGTCGCGTCGTTCTGGATGACGTTCACAAAGTCATACACGACCCGGCGCTCACATCCCATGATCAGGTCGAGGTTACGCAGACCGATGTCAAAGTCGATGACAACCGTCTTCTTACCTTTTTGGGCTAAACCGGTAGCAATGGCCGCGCTTGAAGTGGTCTTGCCAACGCCCCCTTTACCTGAAGTAACAACAATGATGCGTGCCATAAATAATTCCTTTCAAGGGCCTAGTCTAGAGGTTGTATAGTCAAAACATGGTCAGGCGGATTGAGTTTCAGGCGCGCCGCCTTCCCGAAATAACTTTCCGGTATCTGTTCACTAAGCCAGTAACGACCAGCGATAGACACCAGTTCAGCGGCCAACTGGGTACAGAAGATCTGGCTGCTGACATCGCCAGAAACACCTGCCAGCGCACGGCCGCGCATCATGCCGTAAATATGGATATTGCCATCGGCAATGACCTCCGCACCGGCACTGACATGGCTGGTGACGATAAGATCACAGTCGCGAGCATAAATTTGCTGTCCGGAACGGACGGGCGTGTTGATCACCCTGGTTTTAACGGGTGTAGCAACCGGTGCCGGAGGTTGAGTCGTCCGGCGTTCCTTGCCTTCACGTGATTTACCTTCACGTAATAGCGGGAGTCCCGCTCTGGCGATGACGTGCCTGAGTTGCTCATCATCGCATCCACTTACCCCTACGACTTTCAAACCGGCGTCGGTAATCGCCTGCTGAAGTTTGCTCCAGTCTGCATCAACGGGCAGTGTCGATACATTGACAACAACCGGCGCGTTTTTGAGAAACGCCGGTGCCTGTTCAATCTTTTCCTGCAAGGCCTGGTGAATAATGTCGGGCTGTGCATCATGCAGATGAACAACAGATAAGGTAAAGTTGCTGCCTTTCAACTCAATTGGCGTTTGTGACATCTGTCCTGACTCAGTTTCAGCATCTTTAAATCCCCAGAGTAACATTTAAGGCATGATATTCCAGAGCGCTCCAAGCATGTTATAGTCACATGAAAATACAGGCAAGACACCATTTTCCTGGTTCAGAGTAAAAAACATGTATTGTGTGATCTATAGAAGTTCTAAACGCGAACAAACATATCTCTACGTCGAAAAAAAAGACGATTTTTCCCGAGTTCCGGCAGAGCTGATGAAAAGTTTTGGCCTGCCACATCTGGTGATGTTATTACCGCTTGATGGCAGTAAGAAGCTGGCCTTAGCAGATATAGAGAAGGTAAAACAGATGCTTAAGGAACACGGCTTTTATCTGCAACTGCCCCCACCGCCAGATAATCTATTGGATGAGTTGCAGGCAAACGCGAAAAAATAATGTCCGAATTATTTTTCATATAATGGTAAGAACAGTTGGAGGAATTAGCCGCTGTTTTTTAATACAGGGGTGTCAGAAATAAACCAGGGGAATGCGTTAATTTTACTGATGCTATTTCCCGGATACTGATTTATATACAGGTGTATTATAAATAAATCTATTTCCTGGCACCCCTCAGAATTCCTTTCTTTGTCAGGTGTATTGGTGGCGCGAACATAAAGGTAGCTCAAAATTTCTGATACATTTCAGACACTATTGTTCATCAATTGTGCTTACTTTTTGGATGGCGATGCCGGTATGATGAACAGGCTATGTCCCGCTCACTGTGGTGGGCTGGCGCATCCACTAACAGAAAAGTCAGGAGAGGGTTCATGTATCAACACAGAGACTGGCAGGGCGCATTACTGGATTTTCCTGTCAACAAAGTGGTGTGTGTCGGTAGTAACTATTCCGAGCATATCCGTGAAATGGGTAGCGCCAAACCGGCGGAACCGGTTCTGTTTATCAAGCCTGAGACCGCGCTGTGCGATTTGCGCCAGCCAGTGGCTATTCCGAAAGAGTTGGGATCGGTACATCATGAGGTTGAGCTGGCTGTATTGATCGGCACACCGCTCAAACAGGCAAACGAAGAACGTGTCGCCAGAGCTATCGCAGGCTATGGTGTGGCATTGGATCTGACGCTGCGTGATCTACAAGCTGGTTTCAAAAAAGCCGGGCAGCCATGGGAAAAGGCGAAGGGATTTGATGGTTCCTGTCCGGTATCGGGCTTCATTCCTGTGGCTGAATTTGGCGACCCGCAGCAGGCGGATTTGGGCATCAACATCAATGGTGAGGTACGCCAGCAAGGCAACACCAGCGATATGATTACACCAATCCTGCCGCTGATAGCTTATATGAGCCGCTTTTTCACCTTGCGCGCCGGAGACATTATCCTGACCGGAACCCCTCAGGGTGTGGGGCCGTTACAGGTAGGCGATGCGTTGACCATTACGCTTAACGATCGCACGTTGACGACCCACGTCATTTGATTTAACACCACCCGTGGTGTCGCTGCGGGTGGTATCCTTCATCACCCGCCTTTACAATACGCCACAGACCTCCTGTTTATCATCGGAATTGCAGTCATGACTCAACAACCCTTTTGGGAAACCAAAACATTGGAAAAAATGTCGAACGACGAGTGGGAGGCACTTTGTGATGGTTGCGGTCGCTGCTGCCTGCATAAGCTGATCGATGAGGATACGGAAGCGCTTTATTTCACCAATGTCGCGTGTAACCAGCTGAATATTAAAAGCTGCCAGTGCCGTAATTACGCACGTCGATTCGAGTATGAGCCGGATTGCATCAAGCTGACGCGCGAGAATTTGTTGTCATTTGACTGGTTACCGGAAACCTGTGCTTATCGTTTGATCCATGAAGGCAAAGGGTTACAACCCTGGCATCCGTTGCTGGCGGGTTCCAAATCAGCGATGCACCAGCAGCGGATCTCGGTGCGCTATATCGCGGTGCGTGAAAGCGATGTGGTGGACTGGCAAGACCACATTTTAAACAAACCGGAGTGGGCGAGATAAAAACGAGCAGCCTGACGGAGAGACTAATGTGATGCGAACAGGGTATTCGTCAGGAACAACATTTCAGGAATAGCCGTTAGCGTATTGTCTAAAACCAGCCGGGCCAGAATTAATCTGGCCCGGAGTCTTCGTGGTTTGGGGATTTATCGAAATATTTAACGGCCGAACAGGTCTCGACGTTTGGGGCGGAATGGCTGGGCAATCAGTACCAGCACGGCCACCAGCAAGTAAGCTGCGAAAATGACGATCATCCACTGCGGCATTTCCAGATTCAGGAAGTTCCACTGACGTTCGGCACAATCGCCCGTCGCAGTGAAGATAGCCGGTAGCCATTTGTCCAGCGGCAACCAGGATGGGAAACTGACAAAAAAGTCACAGGTAACGAACGGCGAAGGGTGCAACTGGATATTGGTGTGTTTGATAGCCAATGCCAGACCTTCCCAGGCACTGTAAATCCATAACCCGATAGCCGGATAACGCAGCACGCTGCCCGGTGCGATAGCTCCCACCAGTCCGGCGGCCATGACACCATAGAACGCAGTTCGCTGGTAAATGCACAGTACGCAAGGTTTTAGCATCATTACGTACTGGAAATAGAGGGCAACCAGTTCAAAAGCCAGTGCCGTAAACGCCATCAGAAGCCAGGCACCCCGGCCGCGGGAGCAACGGTTTAAAAATCGCAACATAAAAAATATTCCATGCTAAAAACGATAATATGAGCAGTGATAACCGTGCTCACCGCCCTCATTGAATCTCTGGTTCGGGTGAACTGACGTTTCTCGCGGTGGTAGGGTTGCCCTGTACCGCATGGAATGTGCATCAGCGCCTGAGCGAAGATTCTGCTGTGCCAACAAATACCTTGCTGTTTTTAACGCTTTCTGTGAGGGATCGCCAGTTTCGTGACAAAATCCGCCCTTTACTATACACGATTTATTCCAGAGCATGACGCTATTGATCAATCATAACTGTATTGAATAATAGTGCCGTGGCAGTGTGCTTGCTTGCCATGTCACTGGTTGTGCTGTCACGGATGCCATCATCTCAGGATGAGCGTGGCGATAATAACCGTTTGTTGGAAAAGCTTCCCGTTATCATAAAAATCCGTAATAACAAAACTTCAATATTACTCAGAATGGAATGCCATACTTGATTTGGACTGGTCATGCCAGTGAAAATAGTCTGTCGGCGCGGATGAGCCATCGACCCGCGGCAGGTAGCATTCAGGGCTATGCCCAGGGAAAAATAACCACTGTGCACAACGCCACCCCGAAAAATGGGAGTCTGGCGGAAACGGCGAGGTGGTTAAAATGAGAATAATGGCAGACACCACGTCGCTATCTGACAGGGTGCCCGCAATGTATGTAGAGGAAATGGGGTGGCAGATTGCGCTTGGCGCATCGATTTTCCTCTTTTTTACGTTAATTTAATTTAACTATTTGATGGGTGTTTAGAGAAAATTATCGTAAAGCGTGGGGGATATTCGCGTTTGTTTACGGGGAATTGTCTTTAGTCACAGTTTTTATGTCGAATTGAGCGTTTCAGGTCCTGCTATGCTATGTGATGTAGGGTTCGTTTGGTATGATGATGTTGACTTTCACTGGTAAACATCGCTACGGAATATAAACTTATGGTTATAAAGGCGCAAAGTCCGGCGGGATTCGCGGAAGAATATATTATTGAAAGTATATGGAATAATCGTTTCCCTCCTGGGTCTATTCTGCCCGCTGAGCGGGAGTTGTCCGAGTTGATCGGAGTGACGCGTACGACGTTACGCGAGGTGCTACAGCGCCTGTCCCGTGATGGATGGCTTACTATCCAGCATGGCAAACCGACCAAAATCAATAATTTTTGGGAAACGTCTGGGTTAAATATCCTGGAAACGCTGGCTCGACTCGATCATGACAGTGTTCCTCAGTTGATCGATAACTTGCTGGCGGTGCGCACGAATATCGCCGGGATTTTTATCCGTACTGCAATCCGTCTGCATCCGGCAAAATCGGTAGAAATTCTTAAGCTGGCCGAGTCTGTTCAGGATACGTCAGATGCGTATGCCGAGCTGGATTACAACGTGTTCCGTGGGCTGGCTTTTGCCTCCGGCAACCCGATTTATGGCCTTATCATCAACGGGTTGAAAGGGTTGTACATTCGGGTAGGGCGTTATTACTTCTCTAATCCTGAGGCTCGCAAAACAGCATTGGCGTTTTATCGCCGTCTGGAATCGCTGGGTCGTGACGGGTTGTATGAGCAGGTGCCTGATGCGATTCGTCAGTATGGTAAAGAGAGCGGGGCATTGTGGCATAGCATGCAAAACGCCATCCCGCGTGATCTGGCGGAAGGTCGCCGGTAGTCACATTCGCCACTAAAGAGTCAGACAATAAAAACGGGTAGCTTCAACGCTACCCGTTATTTTATGGGAACATCCTTGGTCATAAGGCTGGGTTGCGTGGCGGGCAACGGTCGATCAGCTCAATGCTGCCATCCTCATTCATCTGCTCCAGTGTGACGTCAAATCCCCACAGACGATGAACATGTTTCATCACTTCATGGCTGCTTTTATCCAGCGGTGCACGGTTTTGCGGTACATAGCGCAGCGTCAATGAGCGATTGCCGCGTAAGTCTACGTTCCAGACCTGTATATTGGGCTCGATATTGCTCAGGTTGTACTGGGAGGAAAGCTCCTGGCGGATTTTCCGGTAGCCTTTTTCATCATGGATCGCGGCAATCTCCAGATAATTGTTGCGATCGTCATCCAGTACGGTAAACAGCCGAAAATCTCGCATCACTTTTGGCGAGAGGAACTGGCTGATAAAGCTCTCGTCTTTGAAGTTTTGCATCGCGAAATGCAGTGTTGTCAGCCAGTCTTTGCCAGCGATATCCGGGAACCAATAATGGTCTTCTTCCGTCGGGCTCTGACAAATACGCTTGATATCCTGGAACATCGCAAAACCGAGGGCATATGGGTTGATGCCGCTGTAATACGGGCTGTTGTACGGCGGTTGGTAGACGACGTTGGTGTGACTGTGAAGAAACTCCAACATAAAACGGTCAGACAGTTTCCCCTCGTCATAAAGATGATTGAGGATGCTGTAATGCCAGAAGGTCGCCCAACCTTCATTCATCACCTGTGTTTGTTTTTGCGGATAAAAATACTGGCTTATCTTGCGCACGATACGCAAAATCTCACGCTGCCACGGCTCCAGCAGTGGGGCATTTTTCTCCATGAAGTAGAGCAGGTTCTCTTGCGGCTCATGGGGGAAACGACGCGCTTTCTCCGGTGAGGCTTCCTGTTCACGACGTGGCAGTGTGCGCCAAAGTTCGTTGACCTGACTCTGCAAGTAGGCTTCACGACTTTTCTGGCGCATTTTTTCCTCTTCCAGCGAGATTTTCTGCGGTCGTTTATAGCGGTCCACCCCGTAATTCATCAGTGCATGGCAGGAATCGAGCAGTTTCTCCACTTCATCGACACCGTGGCGCTCTTCACATTGGGCAATGTACTGGCGGGCGAACAGCAGGTAATCGACGATAGAACTGGCGTCGGTCCAACTGCGAAACAGGTAGTTACCTTTGAAGAAGGAGTTATGACCGTAGCACGCATGTGCCATCACCAATGCCTGCATCGGCATGGTATTTTCTTCCATCAGATACGCGATGCACGGATTGGAGTTGATGACGATTTCATAGGCCAACCCTTGCTGGCCGTGTTTATAGCGTTGTTCGGTTTCGATAAATTTCTTGCCGAACGACCAGTGGGCATAGTTGATGGGCATCCCGATGCTGGAATAGGCGTCCATCATTTGCTCAGACGTGATCACCTCGATTTGGTGGGGATAGGTATCCAGACGGTACAGTTTGGCTACCCGGTCAATTTCATCCAGATAGACCTGCAGCAAATCGAATGTCCAGTCAGGTCCGTCATTCAGACGTTGTGGGCTTGTTACCCGCTCATCAGTCGATATAGCCATCAGCGCACCCCTCACTATAACTGCCGCCACTTCATTGCGTCGGCATACTTAATCGTAGCTTATTCTGAGAAAAGTGATGTGAAATCGGTAGCTTGGATGAAAGCTTTAGGGAGAAAGCCGGATAACGCGCCGTCAGCGCTACGCCTGATTGCGACACACCGCTATGGGTTATCCTACGTTGTTGTGTTCACTCTCTCATAATAAATAAAAGCTATATCTGCAAGAGATGACAATTAATACCTACATGTTAAAGTAGGTTTTTATTTTGGTGTTTAAACTGTTACGCAGCATATTTCGCCGGATTGGCGGAGGAAGCAGGGAGAATAGCAATAATGAAGGTGGTAATTTTAGGGAGTGGTGTTATCGGCGTCAGTACCGCCTGGTATCTGGCGCAATCAGGGCATGATGTCACGGTTATTGACCGGCAGGCTGAGCCAGCCCTGGAAACCAGCGCAGCTAACGCGGGGCAGATTTCCCCCGGTTATTCTGCCCCCTGGGCGGCGCCGGGTATTCCGCTTAAGGCCGTCAAATGGCTCTTTCAGCAGCATGCCCCGTTGGCTATTCGCCCGGACTTTACCGCCACGCAACTGCGCTGGATGTGGCAGATGCTGTTAAATTGCGACAGCGCACACTACCGGGTTAATAAAGCCCGAATGGTCCGGCTGGCTGAGTACAGCCGTGATTGCCTGCAAGCGCTGCGTGCCGCAACCGGCATTGCCTATGAAGGGCGTCAGGGGGGAACATTACAACTGTTCAGAACCCCACAGCAGTATGAAAATGCTTACCGTGATATCGCGGTGCTCAAGGAAGCCGGTGTCCCGTATGAATTGCTGGAAGCAAGCCAACTGGCGTCTGTCGAACCTGCGTTGGCAGGTGTGCGCCACAAGCTCACCGGGGGATTGCGACTGCCGCATGACGAAACCGGTGATTGCCAGCTGTTTACTCAGCAACTGGCGACGCTGGCGGCCGCGGCGGGGGTTACCTTCCGTTTCAATAGCCCGATACAACATCTTGCTGTGGAAGGGCAACGGGTCAGCTCAGTGCATTGCAACGGTGAAAAAATTACCGCAGATGCTTATGTGATGGCGTGCGGCTCCTATTCTCGCGGTTTACTGGAAAAATGGTTCGATATCCCTGTCTATCCACTCAAAGGGTATTCGCTGACGATCCCGCTCTCCAGCGAAGAGGGGGCACCCGTGTCCACCGTACTGGATGAAACTTATAAGATTGCGATTACGCGTTTTGATCAGCGCATTCGCGTCGGCGGTATGGCTGAGATAGCTGGGTTTGATCTCTCGTTGAGCCAGAAACGCCGGGCTACGCTGGAAATGGTGGTACGTGATCTGTACCCCAACTGTGGGCCAGTGGAACAGGCGACGTTCTGGACTGGGCTGAGACCGATGACGCCAGACGGCACGCCATTGGTAGGGCGCTCCCCCTTGCAAAACCTGTATCTGAACACCGGCCACGGCACACTGGGGTGGACAATGGGGTGCGGCTCTGGTCAGTTGCTCGCCGATATTATCTCCGGCAAAACGCCAGCCATTGAGTACGACGATCTCTCTTTCTCTCGCTACGCCTGACTTCGCCATTCCTGTTGGAAGTTAACCGCTCTGATTGGGGCGGTTAACTATAAAAGGGACCCTGGCGGATCCCTCTCGATATATGAATGGTTAATTTGCCAACGGTGCATCCGGATGCAGACCCAGCCAACCGGGTGTGGGATCGCCTTTGGCTTCTCCTACATACAGACTAATTTGAGCACGGAAGCGTTCAACGGCAGCGCGATCAGACATGAAGTCAGCAAACGCCTGCGGACGGGTGTTGCTGTATTCCCAGATGTGCTTATAACCTGCGGGTGGAGCCACATCGGTACGCACTGACCACATCCGCGCAACCTGCGTTTGCGTTTGCGGATCCAGCAGCCAGCTCAGATACAACTTGGCGCTTTCAGGATGTTTGGCCTGTTTGAAGATGGCAGCACGCTGCGCCCAGGAGACAAAGGGGTCTGATTTCGGCAGTACAAATCGGGTTACCGAACCCGCTGCGGGAACCAGTGCGCCAGAACTGCTTGGGGTGGCGCTGTATTTACCGGTGGCTATTTGAGCACCGGGTACGTTAGTTCCTCGGGCATAAACCGGGTCTTGCTCCTGAAGTTTTTCTACAAACTCCCAGCCGTATTTATCCACTATCTGTTTGTACCAAAACAGCACCGCGTCATCGTCGTTTGGATAGGCCAGTATCAGGTTGCCTTTTAAATCGGGGCGCAGATAGTCGTTAGCCTCTCGCGGCCAGGATTTTTCATCCAGCAATTGGGTGTTGACCAGGTTACTAAACGCGATGACGTACGCACCAATCCAGGCACCGTCTGCGTCACGAAATTCCGGGTAAATTTTGTCCCAGCCTACGGGCTTGTAATTCAGCAAAACCCCCTGTTTTTTCCAGCGAGGGAAATCCTGCACTGTCTGTAACTGCACCACATCCGGAATCAGAGTATTGGTTGCCAGTTGGTTGTCGATACGCGCGTCGTGATATTTGCTGTAGTCGACGATGACATTCAGCTTGATACCAGGAAAACGGTTCTCAAACGCCTGCTTGAAGCCCGTTTGCTGTGACTGCACATCGCCACCGGCATAAACGGTGACCGTCCCGCCTTCTCTGAGCGCGCTCTGATAAATTTCATCCAGTGAACGGGTATCGGGTGCAACGGCAGCCTGCGCTTGCCAGCTGCTGATGCCCGCCATCATGGTCAAGAGTAGTGCGGTTTTTTTTAAGTACTTCCCAGTGTATTGCATCGTGGTCTCCTTGACTGGGGTGATAAAAGCCGTGCCGACAGGCGATAACCTTCAGAATTGAACGACAGCGACGGCGTAATAAGCGAACGACTGCAGGTGTTTTTCCCTTTTTCTGTCAGGGAATTGAGAGTTGAGTCTATCGGATTAAATAAAAACAAACAGGAAGAAAAAATGAACGAAATGATTAAAAACACTGAATGATTCTAGGCGGTGAGTTGTTCTTGGTGTGCGACTAATTCTGGAATTAAATGGTGGGAAACGGGGTGTGGTACAACGTTATTATTAATTTTTTCTAATTATTTTTGATTGGGTAAGAGAATGGTCTGATTGTACAGAAAGATCGCGGAGATCACAGACAAGGGCAAAACGCCCTGTCTGGCAGGGCGGAGAAAGCGTCTCGGGCGAACGACCATCAGGCGGCGGTATTAACCAGATTGCCTTGTGATGAGGCGGAAGCCAGCGAAGAGGAAAAACTTTGCAGGAAAGTCGACAGCGATGCATTGCTGCTATCGCCACCCAAAGCGGTGACCATGGAACTGAAGGCACTTTGCAATTCGCTCAACTGGCTGCTCGATACAGAACTGCTGGAAGAGGAATCGGAAGAGAGTGCGCTAATCAGTGAAGACAGGTCATTTTTCATCGGGTTGTCAGACAGCGACGATGAGTTGGATGACGCACCGATGCTGTGCAGGGTATCCATCAACGTATGCAGGAAGGTGGCCACGGCTTCTTTCGCGCTGGAAGACGAGGTGTCCGACGTGCTGCTGTCTGTTGAGGATGTTGACGATGTCGTGGAACTGGTTTCCGAGGTACTGCTGGTGCCAAGCGTGATACCAATTGAAGATAACGCTGTCACCAAAGACGAAAACAAGCCCCCCTCTTTATCATCATCCTGTTTACGGTAAGGGAGCGCCGTTACAGAAGATGAGGAGGACGACGTGGAACTGACGCCGGATACCTGCAACACGGAATTATATAACCCCGCGTAGTTGGAGGATATGGACATCACCATGATATTTCTCCTTGTAGTATTTGCCAGAAAATTAACTACGGTCGACACGTGCATGGAATACACGACGCCGCATAGGTATATAGAATAATTAAAATTATTTTTCTATCAGGGGAAATTAGTGCAGAGGTGGTTCAATAAAGAGTGAAAATCAATCGGATGAAAAGGTGGTTATTTATTTTTCTATTAATGGCATAGAAAAAAGCTAAACGTAATTTTTGTAAGGATAGAGAAAGAAAAACGATATTGTGGATACGGATTGAAATAAATGCCCGCAATGGTAAGGAATGCGTAAATTTATTATTATGAAATCATAATAAGCGAAAAAATAAATAACGACATCGTCACCGGGACTCACTGTGTCCCGGCTGTGTCCCGGTAAAGGCACCGTGTCTGACAGGGGCTCAGAGTTCGAAACCGGGGGCGACCTCTTTCACCGGTTTTCGACAGGCAGCAGGCACATCGGAGGCCGGAGAACGGGCGCTGCAGTCAGGGGCAAACGGGTTAAGCGACTCACGGTTAACGTAGATCAACAAGAGAAGGAGTATTAACACAATGGTGCGCAGGCGTTTTTTCTTTTTCATATCATGTGCCGACAGTTTACGCGTGGCGAGTGGAAATCAGGTTGGATTAGATTACGGGAGACGTTCATTACTGTCTTGCTTTACAAACTTTTGTCATTACGATTCAAGATGATTCATTTCGTCAGGCTCGGATGCGGCATCACGAGATGAAACGTCGTACTGGCGTCAGGCATAAAAAAACCAGCGTCTGGCGCTGGCTTGTAAGGTGGGATAGGCTCACGAATTATAACGCATGCCGTTGTTGTTGCAGGGCGATCAAATGGTCGGCTATCTGACGAATAACCCAGAATGCCGTTTGTCCTACGTCGCTGTTCATTTCTGGATCTAACGTGGTATCCACGCTTTTCAGAAAATCGGCCTCCAACGAGTCGACAAAAGCGTCAAAGTCGAACTGACCACTACGCGGTAATTCTTTTTTGCTCAAAACCAGATTGAAACGTCGGGTAACCATCTGGATAGCCTGTTCGAATGCCTGACGTTGTGCTGGTGTGATATACCCGCCCCGGTCGACCAGTTCAGTCCAGCGGGTAGGGGTATCGGTATCATGCTCGGTCATGGTGCGCTCCCTGTCAGCTTACTTGCAGGTTGGTGGATTTAGGCACTTTGTAGTGATTGTTAACGTTATCCAGGTTGGCATTGTTAACTTTCACGTTTAGCCCTTCACTGTCACTTTTCACAAACGAGAACTTACCGTTCTGCGCATCGATATTGCTCAGGTTGAGATTCCAGTTACCCTGCTGGCCGCCGTTGGTGCGGACGAAGGTCCCGAAGTCTTTTGCCTTGAAGTTATCGACGTTGAAGTTGGCATCCGCATTCAACTGGAATATTTTGTCGGAAGCACCCTGGGCGCTGCTGTTGGTGATAGAGACGTTAGCCGGTTTACCGGTGTTACTTTTCACCGTCAACGCGTCTTCACCGACGTTAGTCCAGTGCACGTTATCGATTTTGGCATCGCCATGCAGATGGATGCCGTCGGCGGCGTTGTTGCCAAAAATCACATTCTTGACGGAACCACCGTCAGCGACGTCAAACAGCGGTTTTTGTCCTTCTTTCTGGCCGCCGTCACCTAATGCCGGGCCGGCAACGTAGGTTTTGCCTTTACCGTCAAAAACTTCACCCGGCCCGACTTTGATCGGCTCATTGACTACAATCGCATTGGCATTATCTGCCGCGGGGAAGGATACCGGACCAGACTTACCTGCGCTGCCGGTTGATGCCGTGCCGCTATCGCCGGTTGCGCCCGTTGCATTGCCGCCACCCACTGATGAAGCCGCGCCGCCAACGGTGTCACCACCTACAGACGGAGAGGCACCGCCACCGGCACTGCCGCCCACAGACGGTGTCGAGCTGCCGCCGCCGCTATTATTGCCTGCGCCGTCCTGCGGTTGACCGAACTGATTTTTCTGGTTTTCCATCAGCATGGCCACCAATGCCATCAGGATTTTCACCAACGGGTTATCACTGATTTGGCCACCACCATCCTGCGTTGGAGAAATACCGTTGCCGAGGCTGTTTTCGCCTGAGTCCTGCAACAGTGATTTACTGAGATCCTCCAGACCGCCTGTTCCCCCAGCCCCGGATGCGCCGCCCGCACCCCCGCTGCCGTCCAGTCCGCTACCTTGCAATCCCTGTCCACCTTGTGCCCCGTTTTTCGGCATCAGCAAGTCCAGCAATTTCGTCAGCATGTCGGTCAGCCCGTTTTGACCCTGGCTACCGTTTGCTCCCGCGCCATCCCCCAGATTGCTCAAGCCGCTATTCAGTCCGTCGCCCAGACCGTTGCTCTGCCCGCCGCCTTGTGCATTACCCGCACCGCCACCAAGTGCATCACTGGTTCGCCCGAGAGGACTGTCACCGCTGCCCTGACCGTCTTTGTTGTTCAGCAGACTGGGGAGCAGCGCGGTCATGAGCACCGCCAGCGCCTCCAACAGTTTGTTGTCCTGCGCACTGGATTTATTGCCGGCAAGCCCGTTACCGCGCAGGCCGTTATTGAGGTTGTCTGCACCGCCAACGCCACCCAGTCCGCCATTCAGGCCAGCACTGGGGAGACTTAGCGTGATGTTGATATCAGCCATAGTTCGCCTCTGTTTATCAGGATATGGATGCCCGTTATCGAAAACGAGCGCGTGTCAGCACGGCAAATGCCTGCTGTTTGCTGAGTGAGGAAAGCGGCGTGATGGTTCCATCCCACACGGTGGGGGAATGCACGCAGGGGGAATGTGGGTGAGCACTCTGTAGGCGGGGGGAACTGAAGGCGAGCACAGGCCACTCAACAGGCATCACCGCACTCAATCCAGCACACGGGAGAAGGCCAATGTTGGGCAACATTAATCATATTCAGCGACAACCGTCGTTGACAGACATCCATAACTCCGCCCCCCAACGCAGTCATACGCTGACGCAAGGCAGTACGAGCGTGCCCGCACAGTCCACGTCGGCGTCACTGCAACGGGCAGGAATGCACGCCGGTATCGCACACGTTAGCCAGCAGCCATCACTTCCCAATGGTGAAGGTGCGCAGATTGGCCGTTCTCCCAATTTGCAGGGCATGAAAGGGGCGATAGACCGCGCGCTATCGACAACCGCGAATACGCCTGCGGTGGCCGGGTCAGGCAGCGTGATATCGCTGGATAAAAAAGGGCGGCTTGAACTGGGCGAAGGGGTGTCCGATCACCTGAAAACGCTGTTGTCGCAAACGCTCGGTAAGAACGCGTTGCCCTTTGTCGCGCATCAGGCTAGCGACGATGGTAGCCAACACGTGCTGATGGATAAAAGCGGTCGGCTGTTTAGCCTGCACCTGACGGGTGACAGGATGGTGGCGTTGCATTCCAGCGCTCCGCTCCAGGCAGGTAAAGCCGCACAGGCGTTGTCCGGCAAGCATCCGGCCAGCTTTGCGCTGGCGATGGATGATACGCACATCCGCGCGTCCGTCGTTAACCACAGTGGCGTCACTACCATCAACCTGCCACAACCGGGTCAGGCGGTTAAGGCGTTGCTGACAGGGGTACACACCGACCCGTCAAACGAGAACCTGACACTGAGGATTCATGACAAAGCGCTGTATAGCCTGAATGCCGATCAGGTATGGGAGAAAAAGAGCGATACGCCGCACAGCCATCTGGTGAGTCAGGCCGATGGTAAATTGTATGCCGTGAAGGGGGATAAAACCCTGGCTAACCTGTCGGCAGGACAGGAATCGCTGCCGTTTGCTGACAAAATTAAATCCTTCTTCGCCAATGCGCAGCACAACGTGGCGTTACTGACGGAAAAAGAGGACAGCACGGTGCAGCTCCATCTGTTACCGAAAGCCGATGCCCCGGCAGACCAACACCTCACGCTCAACCTGAAGCTCGAAGGGCCTGTGGCGCTGGCCCGCGGCAGTGAACAGGTGAACGCCAGAGCCGTCGGGCTGGAAGGCCATCGTTTATTTGTGGCCGATGATGAAGGCCAGGTTTTTGTCGGGACGCTGCCATCGGCTGGCGACAATACCGTGAAACTGGAGCCGTATCACAGCCCGGCGTTGAACGCGGTATTGGGTGAGCACCATAAGGTGCAAGGCTTTGTGGCGGATGAACACGGTGCCATGCATGCACAGGTTAACGACGCTGCCGGGCAAAAACATCTGGCACCGCTGGCGGATGGCAGTAAACCGGGGGAAACCGAAGGATTCAAGCCCGGTTGGAATCTGAGTGATGTGTTGGTGGTGGATAATCAGGCCGGGTTAACCAAACAGGACCCACCGGCGCATGAGGTGATGGACATGGGGCGGCTGGGGGCCATGGCGCTGCATGACGGCAAAATTCACTACCTCGACAGCACCACCCAGAGCTGGACCAAAACCGAGGTGGGGGCTACCCAGCTGGCGCGTGGCCTGGATAATCAGGCTTACGTGCTGGATGAAGGGCAGGTGAAGAAGCTCTCCATCAACCAAAAAGCCGACAGCGTGACCCACGGCGATAACAACGTCTTTGCTGTCACGCAAGGACGTAACTCGCCCTCGGCGGGTGACCCGTTATCCGGGCCGGATAAAAGCAGCGGTACCAGGGCACTGGCGGTGGTGGATGGCAACAAATATGTTACCGCCACCGCACAAGGCGCATTGCAACTGCATATCAACAAGCCGGGTTTACAACGTGCGGCGATACCTCCTCAGCCGTTACCGACCGCCGGGTTGAGCGGCGAGGTAAAAGATCTGGCGTTGGATAAAGAACAGAACCTGTTTGCACTCACTAGCGACGGGCAGGTATTCCGGCTGGATAAACAAGCGTTACAGGGTCACGCAGAGACGCGAGCCAGTAGTCAGTGGCAGCTGGTTGCGTTGTCGGACAATGTGAAAGCCGAGCGATTATCGACCAGTAAAAATCACGAGCCGATGATCGTGGATGACGGGCATCAGCAACACAGCTTAACGGCCGAGGGCTGGAAAACCTCCACGCCGGAAACCCCCGACACGCATGCGCCGCGTGCCGCCGCTGCGGCTTATGATCGGCTGGCAGGGGCTACCAAAGCGGTACACATTCCATTGACTCACCTCACGGGGAAAGTGGAGGCACAGGTTCTGGGGCGTTCAGGGATGGAGGGGCACAAGACCAACAGCCACTTTGGTGATTTCCTGGGGGCTTATGTCAAAGAAACGGTGAAAGAGATAGCCAGAAAGCCGATTGATGCTGCACAACACCACCTGAAAGGGCGGGAAGGGCTGTCACCGCTTTACGACACACAAGCCAACCTGTTCAAAAAACTGGAGCTGGCGGTCTCTTCTCATCGCTGGAGTGCTAAACGCGAAGATTTACAAAGTCGGCTGGAAAAACTCGATTTAGGCGAGGCTGGAAAGCCGTTGCTGGCAGCATTGAATTCATTCCAGAACGATTTGGAAATGAGCGCGGCTAAATCCGCCACCTTGTTAGGCAAGCATCAGGGGGTATTGCAACCTGGCGGCGAAGTCAACGACACATTCAAACCCTCGGCATTCAAGGCGGTGGCTCAAGCCATCAATGATAAGCGTTCCGGCAACGATCTGAGTGTGGCGCTGTCGACGGTCATCAACGCGGCGCCGCTTTCCAAAGACAGTAAAGCCGGGGCATTGCTGAACACCTTCGTCGCCAAAAAAGTCGACATGAGCTACCAGAGTGACAGCGTGGCAACCGGGCCCCGGCGTGATTTGGGCGATGCGATGGCACTGACCAAATCACGTCTGGCGTTGGATGTCATGACGGCAAGCGATCTGCACGGCATCGTTGACAAACTGACCGCTTTCTCCGGTAAACAGCCAACCACGGCTGACCTTAAGCCGGTGCACGCGGCCCTGAGTGCGCTGCGTGATCATCACTACGGTGATAACGAGGTCAAAAAGGTCACGGATATGGGCTTTACCCGGTTTGGCGCGCTGGAGGCGGATTACGATGCGGTGAAAACCTTTACTCACGCGTTTAGCAACGAGAAAAGCGCCGTCAACCTGACCTCTCGCACTTCGCTGGATGCCAGCGATAAGGCCGGGTTAGCCAGTAAACTCAAAGAGACCATTTTGTCGCTGGATAATGGTGAAAGCCTGGCCGTTAACCGCAGTTATAACGCCGGTGCCAGTACCTTCTATGTCCCGGCGAAGGCCAAAGTGATGCTCAACGCCACCGCGTTCCCGATTGTGCCCAACGGCGGCGTCACCGGCGATCGCGCCTATAGCCTCACCTTCAGCCGCAGCGACAACGGTATTGACGTTAACTTTGGGCGCAATGGGGGATTGAATGCCAAAGTCGGGGTCTCAACCGGGCAAATACCGAATGATGCGAAGAAGAGTTTTGATTTCGACGATAAAAAACACACCGTGACGTTGGACGTTCGCTTTGGCGGTAGTCTCTCCGCCGGGTTGGGAACCGTTCAGCAACATGGACTGAAATTTACGCTGAGCGAAAAAGAGCTGCCCGGTTTTATCGATAACCTGATGGAGGGCAAGGTGAACCCGCTGGAACTGGTAGCAAAGGGGAACGACCATCGGGTCAAAGAGGGATTCTCCATTAAATTTGATGTGGATGCGGCACTGACGGCTGATGCTCGTGCTGAAGTCAATCTGACGGATAAACCCGCTGCGTCGAAAAAAGGCAAAGTGCCGACCTCGGCGACCCGTTTTTCTGTTGGCGTGGGTGCCGGGGCGAACCTGATGTCGGCCAGCCATGAGCACAGCACGGTGCGGGGGGCGTTCACCGAGCAGAGTGCGACCACCAACAACCGTGCGCGCTTCATGAACCAGGTAAATGTCGGGGCCAACGCCACCGCGTTTGCCGGAATCACCCGACCGGACCCGAATGGTGCATGGGTAGCCCCGCTAACGACCGGCGCATCGGCCACGATGACGGTAGACACCAAAACCAATCACAGTATCAGTATGCAGCTCAAACCGGCCCAACCGCTGGAACATCGCGAGATGGATAACCTGCTGACGGCATTGAAGAAAAAATTCACCGACCCAGAGACGCAGCAGGTATTGAAAGGCGTGAAAGACCTGACGGATGTTGGCGAACAACTGGCTATTCTGAATACACATTTTGACGCGAAAACCCCGGCGGACGATGGTCAGTATGGTGCCATCAGGGACTTGCAGGCGAAGGTTCGACAGCATGACGCGGCGGGAAAACAGGGTGTGACGCTGGATAGCGCCAGCTACAGCACGACGTACGCTAACCTTGCCAAACTGGACAGCAACGGGATTTTCCATGCTTTGCGTAAGCTGGTCAGCGATAACCTGCCACCCACCAGCGCTGAACGTATTCATGGGTTTATGGAGGAGAACCCGGCGCTGAAAGCCGTAGTGCAGAAAATGCAGTCACTGACTAATGCCACCGCGGGCGTCAGCCTGGAGTTGAAAGACGAGGTGAAAGCAAGGGTCGAAAAAGGCATCCAGAACAATACGCTGGGTAAGGATGACATTGCGGCTATTTTCCGCGACAGCAACAACCTGCGGATCAAGTCAGTCGATTTCACCCAAACGGTAAAAAACAAGGAAGGGCTGGCGTTTCCGCTGCCAATTGTCAGCGCAGGCAGCAGTGCCGATGTCAGCATGACCAAACTGCTGGGCAAAATTAACTTCAGCTACGGTCAGAACCAGAACAACCCCGCCAGTTTCAGTCTGGAAGGGGCTATCGCTAAAGCCAGCCCTGAGGTGTCGCAGGCGGTCAATCATCTGCACCAGCAAGGCATTACGCTGGCGAAACAGTAAGGTCTGCAACGGCGGATACCGCCTGTCGCGGCACAGTAAATAGCGACACCGCGAAAAGCGAAAGCCTGGTACCGGTTCATTAAGGCATTAGCGGTTCATTAAAGTCTAAGGAGTAAAACACCATGACCTCAGCACAACAACAGGCGGCGCGTTTGCTGCAACATTTCAGTCAGTTTAACCACACCCGGCTGACGCTCAATAACGGCATCTGTGTTCTGAATGACGCAGAAGGGCAAGAGGCCGCGGTCATCGAAGTGCCAGCACAAAGCGACAACCTGCTACTGCACTGCCAGATAGTGAACCTGCAAGGGGAAGCACGACCCGCTATCTACCGCCTGATGTTACTACTCAATTTCGAGATGGCGGCGATGCGCGGTTGCTGGCTGGCACTGGATGAGTTCGATAACCTGCGTCTGTGCAGTCAATACCCGCTCGATAAGCTGGATGAGCCGGGTTTTACCGCGTTGCTTAATGGCTATATCCGCCAGGTTGGCGACGTTCGTGCTTTTATCACGCAGTCGCTGGCGGACAGTCAGGCGGCCTGACGGGGTCTGTGCTAACAAATTCTTACCCCTGAAATTATCCTATCAACACCATCATACCGGTCGCGGTTGCGACCGGCTTCGCACGACGCGCTTCCTGGTATCACAGCCAATCCCATGAATGCTAAGATATTTACTGACTGTACTGTTATTCGGTTATTTATTCGGTACATCCGGTGCGCAACGAGCAGAGAGAGCGATGAACGAAAACAGGCTACGACCCGGTTTGATGGCGATCCACAGCAACCATCCTGAAGCGCTGCGTGACGTGCTGGTCTCGTGGATGGCGGCCAACCCGCTGTCCGGGCTGGAAAACGAACTGATTCTGGTGCAAAGCAACGGTATCGGGCAGTGGCTGAAACTGGCGCTGGCGCGCGATGCCCGCGATGGCGGGTGTGGTGTGGCTGCCGCGCTGGACATTCAGTTACCGTCACGTTTTTTCTGGCAGGTCTACCGTGCGGTGCTGGGCCGTGAGCAGGTACCGGAAACCTCTCCCTTTGATAAACCGTTGTTGGTCTGGCGGCTGCTACGCCTGTTGCCGGAGCTGCTGACACAGCCCGAATTTGCCGCGCTGGCGCGTTTTTTGCGACAGGATACCGATTTGCGAAAACACTACCAGTTGGCCGAACGGCTGGCTGACCTGTTCGACCAATATCAGGTGTATCGCGCTGACTGGCTGGCCGACTGGAGCGAGGGGCGGGATGTGCTGACCAGCCACCGACGCGGCGTGGAGCCGCTGCCAGAGGAGCAGCGCTGGCAACCGTTGCTGTGGCGCGCACTGCTGGCGGATACCGGTGAGGCGCTGTCCGGCACCAGTCGCGCGGCGCTGCACCGACGTTTTCTGGATGAGGTCGACCGGCGAGGTGACAGTGAACGCCCGGCCGGTTTACCGTCACGTGTTGTCGTGTTTGGTATTTCGTCGTTATCGCAACAGGCACTGGAACTGCTGGCAGCCATCGGGCGTTGGACCCAGGTGTTCATGTGCGTGCATAACCCGTGCGAACATTACTGGGGTAACATTATTGCCGATAAAGACCTGTTACGTGCTGAACGCGCCCGTCAGCAGCGAAAACCCGGTATGCCAGAGGTAATTGCGCTGGAGGAGTTACATCAACATGCCCACCCGCTGCTGGCGGCATGGGGCAAACAGGGGCGCGACTACATCGGATTGCTTGATGAGTACGACCAGCGTGAGCAATATGAATCTCAACTGCAACCGGTGATCTCACGTATTGATCTGTTTAACAGCAATGGCGAAGACTGCCTGCTGCATCAGCTACAGGACGACATTCGGGATTTGCGCCCGCTGTCGGAAAGCCGGTCGCGCTGGCCCGCCATCGACCCCGATCAGGACGGTTCTGTCCGGTTTCATCTGGCGCACAGCCCGCAGCGTGAAGTCGAAGTGCTGCATGACCAACTGCTGGCGGCGTTTGCCGCCGACCCGACACTGCGCCCGAGCGATGTGATTGTGATGGTGCCGGACATCAACGGTTATGCGCCGCATATTCAGGCGGTGTTCGGGTTGATAGACCGGCAGGACCCGCGTTACATCCCATTCAGTGTGGCGGATCGCGGTGCACGGCAGAACAACCTGGTGCTGGCGGCGCTGGAAAAACTGTTGCACCTGCCGCAGTCGCGCGTGGCGGTCAGCGATGTGCTGGATCTACTGGACGTACCAGCGGTGCGCCAGCGTTTTGCCATTGAAGAAGAACAGCTACCGTTATTGCAGCGCTGGATCCGGGCGGCCAACGTGCGCTGGGGATTGCATGCGCGCCAACGCCAAAGTCTTAACCTGCCGGATGCGCCGGAACAGAACAGCTGGTTTTTCGGCCTGCGCCGTATGCTGCTGGGGTATGCGGTGGGTGCAGGTAGTGCCTGGCGGGATATCGAACCGCTGGATGAAATCGGCGGGCTGGATGCTGCGCTGGCTGGACAACTGGCGTGGTTGCTCGACCGGCTCGATTACAGCTGGCAGCAGCTTTGTCAGCCTGCAACGCCGGTGCAGTGGGGCGAGCGATTACGTGTACTGTTGAGCACGTTTTTTGCGGCGGATGATGGCGAGGATGGCTTCATGCTACTGCAACTGGACGAAGGGTTGCAGAACTGGCTGGAGGCGTGCGAATCTGTCTCGTTGACGCAGGAACTGCCGTTATCGGTAGTCCGGGAACACTGGCTGGGGTTATTTGAACAGGCGAGCCTGACCCAGCCGTTTTTCGCCGGGGCCGTTACCTTCGCCACATTGATGCCGATGCGCGCCATCCCATTCCGCCATGTGTGCCTGCTGGGCATGAATGACGGTGATTACCCCCGCAACCGGGTGCCACTTGACTTCGACCTGATGGGACAGGATTACCGCCCCGGCGACCGTTCCCGCCGTGAAGATGACCGTTACCTGTTTCTGGAGGCGCTGCTGTCAGCGCGTGAGCGGCTGTATATCAGTTGGGTTGGGCGCAGCATCCACGATAACAGCGAGCGTCCGCCCTCGGTGCTGGTCGCGCAACTGCGCGACCACCTCAGCAATGGCTGGCGGACGGTTAACGGACAGGACGTATTGCCCGTGTTAACGGTGGAACACCGGTTGCAACCTTTCAGCCCGGAGTATTTTACCGCGGGCAGTTCGCTGTTCAGCTATGCCCGCGAATGGCGTGCCGGGCTGCCGTCATACAATGGCGCGTTATCGCACACGGCTGCCGCCCCGAATGCCGTGTTGGATGATTATGTGCAGGAGGGGGTACTGACGTTGCGTCAACTGGCCGATTTTGTGCGTGACCCGGTGCGTAGCTTCTTTCGTTTACGGCTCAACGTCTGGTTTGAGCAGGAAGACCCCACCAGCCAGGATCAGGAACCGTTTGCTATCGATGCACTGGAAAACTGGCGTCTGCAACATGAGTTGATTCAGGTACAAAAAGCCGCGTTGCAGCGGCAGATTCCCCGCGAGCAGGCGCTGGCTGAGCATTTGCAGCGTATCGCCCGGCGTGGTGAGCTGGCACCCGGCGGTTTCACCACGGTACTGGAGCAGGATTTGGCAGAGCCCATGGCAGACCTGTTTACCCGTTACCAACAGGAGCGGGATAAATGGCAGACACCGATACCGGACGAAGCGCTATCGTTGCCGGAGTTACCTCTGGAAGACTGGCTAAACGAACTGCGCCTTGACGAACAGGGCAACCGCTGTCGGCTGGTGCTGGAAAGCGGTGGGTTGCTCCATCCCACCCGTCGCAGTTATCGCCTGGATAAACTGTTGCCGTTCTGGGTCGCGCATCTGGCTGGGCACCTCGGCGGGCAAGCGTTACACAGCACGCTGGTCAGCAAAAACGGTACTGTTCATCTGCCTGCACTGGAGCCTGCGCAGGCGGCGGCTTACTGGCAGTCTCTGCTGGACGCCTGGCGGCAGGGCATGCGTTGCCCGTTGCCTGTCGCGGTGAAAACCGGGTTTCGCTGGCTGGAGGTTGGCGGTGAGCCGGGGCAATCGGTTGATGGTGAAGCAGGGAAAGCGGCACGCCAGTGCTATGAGGAGCATGATCCTGCTAACCGCAAATATGCTGAATCAGCGTCCAACCCTTATCTGGCGCGGGCTTTCCCGACGTTCGAGCACCTGTGGGCCGATGGCGAATTTGCCCGCTGGGTACAGCAGTTGCTGGCACCGCTACACCACACACTGAAAGCCGCATCGGCGAGAAATAAAAAATCAGGGGGCCAGCCATGACGGCGAGCGCGTTACCTTCTGCGCTGGATGTACTGCGCTTTCCACTCTGTGGCAGCCAGTTGATTGAAGCCAGCGCTGGTACCGGCAAAACCTTTACCATCGCCATGTTGTATGTGCGGCTGGTGTTGGGGCATGGGGGGGAGCACGCCTTTGCGCGTCCGCTCAACCCGCCAGATATTCTGGTGGTGACCTTTACCGATGCCGCGACCCGCGAACTGCGTGACCGTATTCGCGCACGGCTGGCGCAGGCCGCAGCTTACTTTCAGCCGAGCGACAAGGGCGGCTCGGCGGGTGAGGATGACCAGGTTGATCCGCTACTGCGTGAGCTGCGCGCCGACTACCCATTGGCACAGTGGCCGGATTGCGCCCGCAAACTGCAACTGGCGGCGGAATGGATGGATGAAGCGGCGGTGTCCACCATCCACAGTTGGTGTAACCGGATGCTGGGTGAACACGCGTTTGATAGCGGCAGCCTGTTTAATCAGACACTGGAAACCGACCAGAGCGAATTGCTGCTGGAGGTGGTGCGTGATTACTGGCGCACCTTCTTTTTCCCACTCGATGCCCGTGATGTGCTGGAACTGCGCGATAGCTGGGCCGCACCGGAAGATTTTTATCGCAGCGTCACGCCGTTGCTGGACTATGCCGATGAGATTGGCATTGATGACCTGCCCGCGCAGATCTTCAGCACCGTTCGTGATGAAAAAACACGCCAACTGGCGGCGCTGAAAGCGCCCTGGACACAATGGTGTGACGAGCTGCGCGACCTGCTGAACGCCGCCGTGGCAGAGAAAAAAGCGGATGGCCGCAAGCTACAGGCCCGTTATTTCGACCCGTGGCTGGATAAACTGCAACACTGGGCCAGTAGTGACGAGACGAAGCTGGATATCGGCACCGGCTGGACACGGCTGACGCCACAAGGGTTACGGGAGTGCTGGAAAATACCGGACGAAGCACCGACACATCCGGCGTTAAGCGCGATGGAAACGTTGGCGCAGCAGTTGAACGACTTGCCGGAGCCACGTAGCCAACTGTTACGGCACGCCTGCCGCTGGATACACCAGCGTTTTCGCTCCGAACAGGAAAGCCGGGCGCAGATGGGCTTTCAGGACTTGCTGACCCGGCTGGATGCCGCATTACGCGGCGATAACGGCGAACGGCTGGCCCAACGCATTCGCCGCCAGTTCCCGGTGGCAATGATCGATGAATTTCAGGATACCGATCCGCTGCAATACCGCATTTTCGATACCCTGTACCGGGTGGCAACCAACGATCCGCAACAGGGGTTGATCCTGATAGGCGATCCGAAACAGGCGATTTACGCGTTTCGCGGTGCCGATATCTACACCTATTTGCGCGCCCGGCGCGATACCGACGGTCGGCATTACACGCTGGGGACCAACTTTCGTTCCACGCAGGCGATGGTCGATGCCGTTAATCAGGTGTTTATGCAAGCGGAAAACCGTGCCAACGGCGCAGGTGCGTTTTTATTTCGTCAGCCAGATGGCGACAACCCGGTGCCGTTTTTACCGGTGCAGGCTAACGGTCGTGATGACCTCTGGATGCAGGAAGGAACGCCAGCCGCGGCATTGACCTGCTGGACGCTGGAAACGGATGAACCGCTGTCGTCGTCTGAATACCGTCAGCGAATGGCGGCGGGGTGTGCACGTGAAATGGTGCGACTGTTACAACTGGGCGAGCAGGGGCAGGCCGGTTTTGTCTCGTCAGACCAACGCTGGCGTCCGGTCAAACCGGGCGATATGGCGGTGCTGGTTAATAGCGGGCGCGAGGCGATGGCCGTGCGGGCGCACCTGTCCGCGCGCGGTGTGCGCAGTGTGTATCTGTCTGACCGGGAGTCGGTATTTGATAGCCCGCAGGCAGGAGAACTGCACTGCTGGTTGGCCGCCTGTGCTGACCCGGAGAACGATCGGTTGCTACGTGCCGCGCTGGCTACTCCGTTACTGGGGCTGAGCTGGCAGGCGCTTGACCGCCTTAACCACGATGAGCAGGAGTGGGAACGCCGGGTGATGCAATTTGTTCGCTACCAGCAATGCTGGCGTCAGCAAGGCGTGTTGCCGATGCTACGGCGGTTGCTGTGGGAGTTTGATGTCCCGCGTCGGCTGCTGGCTGCCGATAACGCCCGGGCGTTGACCGATGTGCTGCACCTGTCGGAGTTACTGCAACAGGCCAGTGTGCATCTGGACGGCGAACACGCGCTGATCCGTTATCTGGCCGAACAGTGCCAGGCCGATAACCCCAGCAGCGATAGCCTGAAAGTGCGGCTGGAAAGTGACGCGGATCTAGTCAAAGTGGTGACCGTGCATAAATCGAAAGGGCTGGAGTACCCGCTGGTGTTTCTGCCATTCGCCTGTGCGTTTCGCACGATCAGCCATCGGGATGTGCCGCTGAAATTTCATGATGATGACGGGCAACTGCGCCTTGAGTTGATTGCCAGCGACGAGGCGGTTGCGCGAGCTGACCATGAGCGCCTGGGGGAAGACCTGCGTAAGTTTTATGTCGCATTGACCCGCGCGCGCTATGCGCTGTGGCTTGGGATCGCGCCGTTGAAAGGGCTTGAGAAAAGCGCACCCGGTTACCTGCTCGGTGCCGGTGAACCGTTGGAGGCCGGGCAACTGGCGTCATGCTTGTCGCTCTGGGGCGGGCCACACAGCCAGATAGCGCCACTGCCAGAAGGCGATGACGCAGTATATCGCGCGGTACGGGAAACCCCCGCGCTGGGAAACGAGCCGCCGTTACCGGATATTCGCCGTCACCGTTGGCGCATCACCAGTTATTCCGGGCTGCAACTGGCACCGGAGGGGCAGTATCAGGAACGTCGTGAGTCCGCCGCCCATGACGCCGCTGAAGTACAAAGCGCCCGGCAGGAAACCTTTAGCGAACCGCAGGACGCCGCAGAACGCCTGCCGCCATTGCCGACTGGCTACGACATGTACAGTTTTCCGCGCGGTGCGGTGCCGGGCAGTTTTCTGCATGGGTTGCTGGAGTGGGCGGGTAAAGAGGGGTTTGCCGCTCTGGCAGTGGATCGCCCGCGAGTGGAAGATCAGGTGGCGCGACGCTGTAACCGACAGGGCTGGACACCGTGGATACCGATGCTGACCGACTGGCTGATGGCGCAACTCAACCAACCGCTGGCGTTGCCCGCATCACCCGCTGGTACGGTGTCACTGGCTGGTCTGACGCAGTATCAGGTGGAAATGGAATTCTGGTTTGCGCTCAATCAGGTCGATACGCAACGTCTGGACCAACAGGTCAGCGCCGCCACACTGGCGGGGGCACCACGCGTGCCGCTGATGCGTGACGCGCTCAATGGCATGCTGAAAGGCTTTATCGATTTGGTGTTTGAACATCAGGGGCGCTACTACGTGCTGGATTACAAGTCCAACTGGCTGGGGGCGGACGTCGCCGACTATGACTCAGCGCATATGGCTCGAGCCATGCTAGACCATCGGTATGATCTGCAACTGGCCTTGTACCTGTTTGCCTTGCACCGCTTACTACGCTCCCGATTGCCAGATTATGACTACGACCGTCATGTCGGTGGGGCGTTGTATCTGTTCCTGCGCGGTAGTCAGGCACCGGGGGGCGGCGTTTACGCTGAACGACCGGAGCGGACGCTGATTGACGCGCTGGACCGCCTGTTTAGCGGCGATACGGAGGTGACGGCATGACCCTCACTCACCATGATGACGTGGTTCAACTGCTGGATCAGTGGGTTGATTGCGGGTGGTTACGCGAGTTGGATCGCGCGCTGGTGCGCTTTCTGCATCAGGAATGCCCGGAAGCATCACCGCTGTTGCTGCTGGGCGCGGCGCTGGTCAGTTATCAGCTTGGGCGCGGGCATGTGTGCCTCGATCTGGCCGCTACGCTGGCTGACAGCGGGTTCTCGCTGGCGCTGCCGCCGGAAGGCGATCGCAGTGACAACCGTAAGATAGCGCGCCCGGCACAGGCACTGGCGGGGGTGACCCTGTCAGCCTGGCTGGCGGCGTTGCAGCAGCCACAACTGGTGGCGTCGGGCGAAGGGGCGACCCCGCTGGTGTTGGTGGGATCACGTCTTTATCTGCGCCGTTACTGGCAGTATGAGCAGGATGTCCGTCAGGCGATTACCCGACAGTTACGGCACAACGAAACCTTGCGTGCAGCCATCGCGCCAGCAGCGCTACGCCAGCGGCTGGCGGCGCTATTTCCTGCGACGACACCCGATACCACCAACTGGCAGAAGCTGGCTTGCGCACTGGCGGCGGGCAGTGCATTTAGCATCATCACCGGTGGGCCGGGGACCGGGAAAACCACCACGGTGGTGAAATTGCTGGCGTTGTTACAGTCACTGGCGCTGGAGCAGCAGGGCAAACCGCTGCGTATCCGACTGGCGGCACCGACCGGCAAGGCAGCAGCGCGGCTAAACGAATCCATCGCTGGCGCTATTGCCAGCCTGACGCTGGACGGTCTGGCGCAGGGAGAGGCGATTCGTGCGCACATTAACAGCGAGGTGGTAACGCTGCATCGCTTGCTGGGTAGCCGACCGGATACCCGACATTTCCGGCATCATGCCGATAATCCGCTGCTGCTGGATGTGCTGGTAGTGGATGAGGCCTCAATGGTGGATCTGGAGATGATGGCGGCGTTACTGGCCGCCATGCCGCGCGATTCCCGGCTGATTTTGCTGGGCGACAAGGATCAACTGGCGTCGGTCGAGGCGGGGGCGTTGATGGGGGAACTCTGCCAACGCGCTGCACAAGGGCATTACCTGCCGCAGACCCGTGACTGGCTGCGCGAGGTGACGGGAGAGGCACCGGATGACGAGTTGCTTGACCCGCAGGGCAATGCGCTGGATCAGTCTATCGTTATGCTGCGCCACAGTTACCGTTTTGGTGCTGACAGCGGCATCGGGAAACTGGCTGACGCGGTCAACGCGGGAGATAGCGCGGCGCTGGCGTCTGTCTGGCAACATGGGTTTGCTGATTTGGCGCAACTGACACTCACCGCGAGCGATGACAATACGTTGCGTGAATGGGTTATCGACGGTGCCGCCAGCCGATTCGGTGCTCGACCGGGGACGAGCGCCCCGGTGGGCTACGGTGACTACCTGCGGCGCATGGCGTCGACTCGGCCAGCGCTGACGGCATCTATGGCGGCGTTTGACGCTTGGGCTACAGAGATTCTGGCGGCGTTTGGTCAGTTCCAGTTGCTGTGTGCGTTGCGTAATGGACCGTGGGGCGTAGAGAGCATGAACGAACGCATCGCCCATTTGCTGTATCGGGAAAGGCTGCTGGCTGGCTGGCAAGGCTGGTATCCGGGAAGACCGGTGATGGTGACCCGCAACGATTATGGTCAGCGGCTGATGAACGGTGATATCGGCATTACGTTGACGGTACCGCAGACGCAGCCGGATGGTTCCCGTCTATGGGTCACCCGGGTCGCGTTCCCGGTCGGTGACGGCTCCTCAGGCATTCGCTGGATGATGCCGGGGCGGTTGTCGGCAGTGGAAACGGTGTTCGCCATGACGGTGCATAAATCGCAAGGGTCGGAATTCGCCCACACCGCCTTGCTGCTACCCGATAGCTTAAGCCCGATTCTGACCCGTGAACTGGTTTACACCGGCATCACCCGTGCGAAGCAGGCCTTCAGCCTCGGTTGTGCCGGTGAACACAGTACGGTGCTGGCAGAGGCAGTCAGCCGGCGGGTACTCCGGGTCAGCGGACTGTTGGGCTAAGCTGCTGTCACCACCCCGGACAGGTGAAGGTGAGAGTGCACAGTGTCCGGGGTGGCAAGGGGCACCGACTACGATGCCGGTTACAACGCTGCAGGTATTACAACCGCAAAAGGACATTTAACCAGAGTTTCCCCCCCGCAACCGTGTTGTGGGCATAAAGATCCTGGGTGTAGTAGGTGTATACTTTGGCTTTACCCAAGGTTGTACTCGCCAGTAATCCTAGCCCTGCTTGCTCCTGTTTGGGGAAGACATTGCCGCCAAAGTGTGTTACACCACCGTGATTACTGTCTGCGGTGGTTTGCCGCATAAAATACCCCACTGGCCCGATATCCCAGTTACCAAACCGGTAGGTCAGCGTACTGTTTAGAAAAACCTGATCGCCTGAACGGTAATGGTTATCGTCATTTCGGGTATTCGTGTTGTAGACCAGTTGGCTGGAGAAATGCCACTTATCTTTCAGATACGTTACCCCGAGGCTAGGTTCTATTGTCCAAAAATTTCCCGCAACATTCAGTGCGGCGGTGTCATCATATTTTCCCAGCGGGGCATAGACCCCCAGCCCCGTACCGATATGCCAGTTATTACCAAGTGACCAGGTCAGGTCCAGTGGCTGAAATTTCGGGTTGGCGAGCCCGCGAGTGCGCCAGCTACCGAGCGGGCCGGTGGTGGGTTGAGTTCGCTTCATCGTGATATCGACAAACGGGAGCATCACAAACGTTTTATAACTTCCCCCTAATACCGTTATTCCCGGCACCCAGGTGAGTTGTAGCGAATCTACCCAAATTGATGTTTTCTGACCGATATTATGATTGCTTCCGTCTTTTAGCTGAAATTCAGAATAAGAAAGGCGGTTCATAAAATAGAAACCCGGCGGCGGATTAACCGCAATCGGTAAGCCTAAGGTTAATCCCGGTGGAAATGTCGGGGCAATACCGGGTTCTCTGGCTTCAGCCGCATTCATTGATGTTATCGATACTGTAGAGATAAGAAGTAAGAGTAATTTACGCATGATTATATTCCTGACCTATAAGTCTGGAGCGAATCGATAAATAGGTTTTCGCGTTATATCAGGGGTGTAATGCCGATAGTGTTTGTTTTATTTTTCAGAGGTCACCTCATTAATAAAAGCTTTTCTGCCATAAAACAGTAATAAGACACCGGCAATAGCCGCAGGAATCGCGACAATAGGAATAGCAAAACGCAGGGCTTCAGGATGACCGCCAAATATCTGATCGGTGACCAGCGCTACTGCGGTTGGGCCAATACCCAGACCCAGTAAATTAACCACGAAGAAAAATAATGCCGTCACCTGACCGCGTAAATAAGGTGGAACAATATCTTGGACGGCGGTGGGACCGAGGCAATTGACGGCACTGCTAAAGCAACTGGCTATACCAAAGAAAGCCAGTGATACCCAGCCGTCGGAAACCAATGAGGCGGCAACAATCATCGGTAGCCAGCATATGGCGCAGAGGGTAGAGAGATCTACACGGGCACCATAATTTTTACGGCTTAGCCACTTATCCGCGACAATACCGCTCAAAATACCGCCTGCCGTACCGAATACCATCAACGCGAGGCCGTAATACAGGGCGGCTTGTTGGGCGCTCCAATGGTGAATCCGGATCATCAGGCTGGGTACCCAGGTGCCGCTACCGAAGGTGGCAAGCCCCATCAGGGTATAGCCCAACATCACGGGAGCCAGTAATCGGGCCTTTTTTCGGGCCCAGATCAGTGCTGGGTCTGCTGTTCCTTTCTGGCGCAACTGAACTGGAAGAGTGCGAACAGGCTCACGCAGGGTCAGCAACAACGCCACTACAATAATGCCGGGTAACCCTACGGCGATAAAAGCGGCCTGCCAGGGACGTACGGACCCGAATAGCCAGAGCGATACGTGGTCGTGACCGGCGATAAAACCAATGACGATGCCACCCAGCAAGACGGCAATACCAATGCCCAGATAGGTTCCGCTGGTAAACGTCCCCAGTGCCGCCCCCCGCTTTTGTGGCGGGAATGAATCAGCAATCATGGAGTACGCCGCAGGTGCCAGCGTGGCTTCACCAATACCCACGACGATACGGGCGATAAACAGTTGCGGATAATTATTGGCCAGACCACACGCGATGGTTGCCAGACTCCAGATAGCGACCCCTGCCAGCAGCAGGTTGCGGCGATTGGTTCGGTCGATGATACGACCAAGCGGTAACGACAGCAGCGAATAAAACAGCGTAAAAGCGAATCCTTGCAATAGGCTGAGTGATGTATCACTCAGCATCAGGTCATGCTTAATCGGCTCGACAAGCAACACCAGAATCTGGCGATCGACGAAAGAAAAAATATTGGTAATGAGCAATACTCCGACCAGATACCAGCCTGTTGCCAGGCTGGATGGGGAAACCGCCAGAGAATCTGGCGGTGATACACGATGGTCGGGTTGAGTCGGTTTAGTCAACATAGCGCACTCCTCCCGGAGTCTGATAATCAATCGATATTAGTTAACGCATTCAATGGCGAGGGCTGTCGCTTCACCGCCGCCGATACACAGTGATGCCACACCACGCGTTAGACCCTGAGTCCGTAGCGCATTGATCAAGGTCACGACGATGCGTGCGCCTGACGCGCCGATAGGGTGACCCAGCGAGCAGGCACCACCGTTGACGTTGAGACGGCTGTGGGGAATGTCGAGGTTGTGCAAGGCTGCCATGGGAACGACGGCCAGCGCTTCGTTGACTTCAAACAGGTCGACATCCGAAAGACGCCAGCCCGCTTTTTGCAGAACACGCTGAATAGCGCCTATTGGGGCGGTGGTAAACCACTCTGGTTCATGGGAAAAGGTGGCGTGTGCAACGATGCGGGCAATTGGGGTGGCACCGGTGGTGTCGAGGCCCTGGCGAGAGAGCAGCATCAGTGCTGCGGCACCATCGCTAAATCCGGATGCGGTGGCTGGTGTAATGGTGCCATCGGGTTTAAATGCTGGAGCCAGTGTTGGTATTCGCGAAATATCAGCGCGCCTTGGCAACTCATCCGTATCAATTTCGGTACTGTTGCCGGCGTGAGACACGCTCACGGGCGTAATTTCACCGCTATATAGCCCCAGTTTTTGCGCCTGTTGCGCCCGGCGAACGGACTCAATGGCATAAGCGTCTTGAGCCTGCCGTGTGAAGCCATAACGGGAAGCACAATCTTCAGAAAACAGGCCCAGTGAGCGCCCGTCGGCGTTATCGATGCCGTCACGGGTCAGGTGATCCAATATCTGGCTGTCACCAAAGCGAATGCCACCGCGTGCATGCAATAGGTGAGGTGCGTTGCTCATGGATTCCATACCGCCTGCGGCAATAATAGATGCAGAGCCTGCGGTAATCACATCGTGTGCCAGCATCAGGGCCTTCATGCCAGAACCGCATACTTTATTGACGGTTGTGGCACCGGTCGATAAGGGAATTCCGGCGGCCATCATCGCCTGACGGGCAGGGGCCTGGCCGACCCCGGCGGTTAACACACACCCCATAATCACCTCGTCAATCAGGGCGGGATCAACGCCGCTGTCATTAATCACCGCGCGTAACGCGGTGCTGCCTAATTGTGGTGCGGTAATCGTGTTAAATTGACCCATTAATGAACCAATGGGGGTACGCTTGGCGGATGCAATATATACGTCGGTCGTCAACATGGTTGTCTCCTGATAAATGTCATCGTTATATCCACCTGTGATTATTAATATCTTCAGGTAGATGAGGAATTAATAGTGAATAC
Organism: Dickeya oryzae; assembly: GCF_020406815.2. Taxonomy (NCBI): domain Bacteria; kingdom Pseudomonadati; phylum Pseudomonadota; class Gammaproteobacteria; order Enterobacterales; family Pectobacteriaceae; genus Dickeya; species Dickeya oryzae. The sequence goes on along the minus strand of NZ_CP162670.1, from coordinate 2,430,455 downwards.
GCCGCCAACGCAATGCCGGATTATGTGTGACGCCGTCAAAAACCATCGGGTCGGATTTCAGTGTCATCACCTTATCATGCTCACTGAATTCAACATGCCGTAATTGCTGGCTCCCAACCCAGTTTGGAATGAGGCAATAATGGAGATGATGTGTTACCTGGTGTTGGATATCATCGGTGACAAAATTCCCGGCGTAGGCGAAATAGGTGGTTGCCGCTTGTGCTAATTGCGCAGGGGTGCCTCCGGTAATATCCGGATTATCAAATAATGTCCGGTCTCCTGACATTATTTGCACGGAAACCCAGTTGTCCTCGTTGTAGCTAATATATCCGCGAGCTGACTCACCCAGGGTGTGAATAACGGTGCCATCGTTCAGAACATCGATAAATTGCTCGAGTAGCCAGGTGCCGATTAATTTTTCGCGCAGTGTTTTTGCAGACATGATCTTATTCCTTCTTCTATTCCTCGATAATGGCAACGGCTCGGGTCCAGCCTGCGGAGGCGGCATGGATCTTGACCGGGAAGCAGGCCACGGTAAAACCGCTGTCCGGTAGTGACTCCAGGTTGTGCAGTTTTTCCATATGGCAATACCCAATATCCCGGCCGACGCGGTGGCCTTGCCAGATGGCCTGAGTGTCGCCATCTTTGGCAAACTGGGCTGACATAAACTTGAAGGGGACATCCCAGCTCCATCCGTCTGTACCCGTTACTCGAACGCCTCTTTCCAGCAAATACAGCGTGGTTTCACGGCCCATGCCACAGCCGGTATTGATGTAATGGTCTTTGCCGTATGCCATGCCAGCGGCGGTATTAACCAGCACGATATCGAGTGGGTTGAGCGTGTGCTGGATTCGCCCTAACTCCTGCTCCACATCGTCAGCAGTAACGACATAACCATCAGGAAAATGTCTGAAATCGAGTTTCACACCGGGGCGAAAACACCAGTCGAGGGGGATTTCATCTATAGTGGCAGCGCGTTCCCCATGATTCATCGTGGAGGCGTAATGCCAGGGGGCATCCATGTGTGTTCCTGCATGGGTGGTCAGCGTCACTTCTTCAACCGCCCATCCTTCGGCATCAGGGAAATCCTGTGGGGTAACGCCGGGGAAAAAGCCCGCCATCACCGGAGCCATCACGTTATGGTCACTGTAAGTAATGCGGGGGGTTAGTCCGGGAGGATCGGCATTAACGCCATTTTCTATTGTCACGGAAAGATCGATGATTTTTTTCATTGTATTAACCTCAGGGTGTAATTCATTAACATCACTGTTTTCCCACTGCAGTACGGTGGGGTAAATTATTATTGGTCGGTCGACCAACCTAATTCAATAGTAAGTTTTGCTGTTGAGATTTCCGTGATGGCGCTCGCGCTTTATGCTGTGCAGGGAAAATTTATGTTTTCATCCGTGTCGACAAGCTCTGCACACGGATGCGATGCTGTGAACGTCAAAGAACATAAATGTGGTACTGACGGTGACTTCGCCCGTTTGTTGCCCGCCGAGACCACCGGCGAGAATGATTTTGCTCTTGACGAAAAAAGAGTGGGTTTGACAGGAACTATGGGAGCTTATGGCACATTCCACGCGTGAAAAAATCATGGATGCAGCAGAATTGCAGTTTGCTGAATATGGATATGATGCGGTATCCGTGCGCAATATTACGAATACCGCCAGGGTTAGGTTGGGCTTGCTGGCGTATCATTTCGGTACCAAAGAAGCGCTCTTTGAGGCGGTCATCGCCCGTCGGGTTGATGAGTTGAACCAGCGGCGTCTGGCTGCCCTGAGCGAGGTTCGAAAAAAAGGCGACTTTAGCGTAGAACAAGTTATCAGCGCGTTTTTGTACCCTTATCTTGAATTAGCCTGCATGGATGATCCAGGATGGCGTGCATACACCAAACTGGTGGCGCAGGTTTCTCATAATGAACACCATTTACCGGTGTTAAAAAAATATCTCGATGCGGTGGGGCACCAATTTATTGACGCGATCATGGCCTGTTTCCCTAATACAAGTTATGAACAAGCTGCTTGTGGGTTCATTTTTACTGCGGCGGCAATGGTCGGTATTTTTTCACGGCCGTCCCGCATTAATAGTTTGTCACAGGGAAAAATATCCAATGAAGACCTGCAGGCAATCTATCCTAATTTACTGACTTATGCGGTCGCGGGGGTCACGGCGACCTGCTCAATATCGTCCCCCGTAACGGCATAATGCAGGGGGGGACCGGAATGATGGCGTATCCTCACGATGATAATCTGGCGGGCCGGTTGCCGTGTTAATTGTCCAGCGGTTTAGGTATGGTGCGATAGGGTGTCGCAGTCTACCTATGTACACCGTCGTTATTTGACTTGTTGAGGACACATCATAAAGATGAAAATAACCACCGAAAGACTTGTCATTAGACCCTTTGAGACGAAAGATGCCGCTGGGTTATGGGAATATCTCGCCCAGCCGCGCATGAATTGTTTTATGGATGAAAAGCTCGATACCCTTGAGGATGCCATCAGCGAAGTACAGCGCAGGCATCACGATGAAACGCAATTTGCTGTTTGCCTGAAAGATACGGATACCCTCATCGGGCATGTATTTGCTGAGCGTGATGACGTGGATAACGACACGTACGGCGTCGGCTGGCATTTTAATGGAAAATATGAAGGGAAGGGCTACGCCAGTGAGGCGGCGCGGGCATTTTTCAATTTCCTGTTTGATAGTAAAAATGGAAGGCGAATTTATGCGTACGTCGAAGATTATAATGTCCGATCGCAGAAAATGTGTGAGCGCCTGAATATGCGCAGGGAAGCCTGTTTTCTGGAGTTTGTTCCGGTATGGCGCAGCACCCCAGATGAAGTACAGCGATACGACAATACCTACGTGTATGCGATCTTAAAAAAAGAGTGGCGGGCGCAGACGTCATTGAACGACGCAGCGATCCGCTGAGGTAGAGAAAACTCCTCGCGGCATGGCAGTCAAGGAATGGTATTATTGTCGGCCGAATTTATCTGGAATTTTCACTGTGACCCCATTTGCTGAACTGAACGCGCTTTCTGCGGAACAACTCACCACCTTAAACGAATTAGGGTATCTGTCCATGACCCCGATTCAGGCTGCCGCATTACCGGCTGCCCTCGCCGGGAAAGATGTCCGTGCGCAGGCGAAAACCGGCAGCGGTAAAACGGCGGCTTTCGGGCTGGGCCTGCTGCAGCATCTGGATGCCGGGCAGTTTAATACCCAGTCGTTGGTGCTGTGCCCAACCCGCGAACTGGCCGATCAGGTCGCCAATGAACTGCGCCGTCTGGCTCGTGGTATGCCGAACATCAAAGTGTTGGTGTTGTGCGGCGGAGTACCGTTTAGCATCCAGCGTGACTCGCTGATTCATGCTCCCCATATTATTGTCGCCACACCGGGCCGACTGTTGGATCACCTGAAAAAAGAGACCGTCAGCCTTGATGCATTGCAGACATTGGTGCTGGATGAAGCGGATCGCATGCTCGATATGGGGTTTGCCGATGCCATCGACGAGGTGATTCACCACGCACCGGCCGAACGCCAGACACTGCTGTTTTCCGCCACCTGGCCGGAGGCGATTGCCGCCATCAGCCGTCGTATTCAACGTGATCCGTTGGTCATTGAAATTGACACGGTGGATGAATTGCCAGCGGTCGAGCAGCAATTCTATGAGGTGTCGCGCAACGGCAAGCTCGATCTGCTGCAAAAGTTGCTGAGCCGTGAACAGCCCGCGTCCTGCGTCGTGTTCTGCAATACCAAGAAAGATTGTCAGGCGGTATACGATGCGCTGACTCACAGTAATCAAAGTGTACTGGCGCTGCACGGCGACATGGAGCAGCGCGATCGCGACCAGACGCTGGTGCGTTTTGCCAACGGCAGCAGTCGTGTGCTGGTGGCAACCGACGTTGCTGCACGCGGGCTGGATATCAAGGCACTGGAGATGGTGATTAACTATGAACTGTCGTGGGATCCTGAAGTGCATGTCCATCGTATCGGCCGTACCGCCCGTGCCGGTGAACAAGGGCTTGCCATCAGCCTGTGTGCACCGGAAGAATCACAGCGAGCGAATGCACTGGAAGAGATGCTGAAGATGAAACTGACCTGGCATCCATTGCCCAGTGGGTTGCGCATCACGCCTCTGGAAGCGGCGATGGCAACGCTGTGTATCGATGGCGGCAAAAAAGCCAAAATGCGCCCCGGCGATATTCTGGGTGCGCTAACCGGCGACATGGGGCTGGATGGCGCGGATATCGGCAAGATTACTATCCACCCGATGCACGCTTATGTAGCCGTTAAGCAGTCGCTGGCGCGTCAGGTTTGGAAGCAACTGCAACAAGGCAAAATTAAAGGGAAAGCAGTAAAGGTCAGGCTGCTAAAGTGAGCTGATGACCGATATCAGGTTCTCTTTCATTGTTTTACTCACGTATTGCTTTTACTCGCGGATAATCTCAGACATGCTGGCTGCTTTTGCGGCCAGCATGGGTTGTGATTCATTTATTTCGAACACCAGGTTAAAGATAGTAAATAGAGAACGAGCTAATTATTAGTTCGGTGTCGACTCATTTTATTATACCGTTTTGTTAATGTAATGACTGAATGAAAAACCATTCCTGATATACCTCTTTATAAAATTGCACATCAGTAAATAACTATTACAATGTAAATCGCGGTGGACTTTACACCCTCTCCATCGCGTTATTTGGAATTACAAAGTCAATTATTTCCTATTATTTCTAAATATTCATTTATTAAGGATGGATGCTATGAATGGAAATGTTAGTCTCTGGGTTCGTCATTGTTTACATGCGGCTCTATTTGTTTCGGCTACGGCAGGTTCTCTCGCTGTGTATGCTGATACAGTAAAAATTGACGCAAAAGTTAATTATCAAACAATTCAAGGTTTTGGTGGAATGAGTGGGGTGGGGTGGATCAATGATCTCACCACGGAACAAATTAATTCCGCATACGGGAGTGGAGCTGGTCAGATAGGGCTGTCGATTATGCGCGTCCGAATTGATCCAGACTCCACTAAATGGAATATACAGGTTCCGAGTGCACGTCAGGCTGTTTCACTGGGGGCCAAAATAATGGCAACCCCTTGGTCACCACCGGCTTATATGAAAAGCAACAACAGCCTGATAAACGGTGGGCGTTTACTACCGGCGCATTATTCTGCTTATACTTCGCACCTGCTGGATTTTTCCAAATATATGCAGACTAATGGCGCACCGCTGTATGCCATTTCGATACAAAACGAACCAGACTGGAAGCCTGACTATGAATCCTGCGAATGGAGTGGTGATGAATTCAAAAACTATCTCAAATCGCAAGGATCCAAATTTGGTTCTCTCAAAGTCATTGTCGCAGAGTCGTTAGGTTTTAACCCTGCGTTAACTGACCCGGTATTGAAAGACAGCGACGCATCAAAATATGTGTCAATCATCGGTGGGCACCTGTATGGCACGACGCCCAAACCCTATCCGTTAGCACAGAATGCCGGTAAGCAACTGTGGATGACCGAACACTATGTGGATTCCAAGCAATCAGCGAATAACTGGGCATCGGCGATTGAGGTGGGTACTGAACTGAATGCCAGCATGGCATCCAACTATAGTGCTTACGTCTGGTGGTATATCCGTCGCTCGTATGGATTGCTGACAGAAGACGGTAAAGTCAGTAAACGGGGTTATGTGATGTCACAATATGCCCGCTTCGTTCGCCCCGGTGCGGTACGCATTCAGGCAACCGAAAATCCCCAGTCAAATGTTCACCTGACCGCGTATAAGAATACCGATGGAAAAATGGTGATTGTTGCTGTCAATACCAATGACTCTGACCAGATGCTGTCACTGAATATCAGTAACGCCAACGTGACTAAGTTTGAGAAATACAGCACATCAGCATCGCTGAACGTTGAATATGGCGGTTCATCTAAGGTTGATGGTAGCGGTAAAGCAACGGTATGGCTGAACCCGTTAAGTGTGACAACATTCGTCAGCAAATAACGTGTCGCATTAGTCTGTAGTCGTCACAATGTGATCTGACAAATCAGTCTGAACAGTATGAAAATACGAGAGCTACCGATTGTGGTGGGGGATAAACCCCCCAAAGCAAACAAAAGGTTGCTCTCATTTTTATTTTCATCACCAGTTCTGCTTTTAATTGTCTAATAAATCAGTGCACCAGGTTAGGTGGTAAAATTTAACCATCAAACGAGGTGAGCTATATCAATCGGGCGTCGGAAGTTTTCTCCTGAATTTAAACGAGATGCCACACCATTACATTAGTGTTAGAACAGAAGCATTCAATCCTGGGGGCTTCTAAGGCAGAAAGACCTTCATACACCGCTGAACGGCAGGCGCTGTTTCACATTGACCCGTGCTGCCACTATAAGTCACTGGCGTTCAGACAACGATTATAGCGTTACCAGATAACACAGAGTATGAGCCAACGTGGAAATTTTGGGACCATACATTAATCGAACGCCTGTTCCGAAGTCTGAAGGAGTGCCAGAAACCGGTTATAGGTGTTTGCCTGAGACTGAATTGGATATTATTCGGTATTTATTTGGGGATTACAATCAATGGCGACCACACAGTGTTAATGTAGGAGTAAGATAATGGCAGAACAACCTAAGCTCGTGTCCTGATATACTTGACCACGACATTGAAAGCAACTACAGTCAGCACAATAAGACGCTTTGCGAGCACAGCATCTATTTTTTAAGTATAAATAGAAATACCATGCCGTATAGCTCCGCAAACTCATTTAGTTGCCTCTCCTTACTATTATTTTTATAATGAATCTATAGTACTGTTTTTATTAATCAATATTTAGCACATTGTTGAGATAAAAACACTTTGTCGTGGAACTGTTTTTGACGACATACAGAAGGAATGCATCATGTCACATGACTCAGAGAAAAAAGAGACATCGGCATCCGCTGATGTGAGGAAGCAGAAACATAGTCGGGAAGCAATCAACCGCGATCAAATTCGTACGGTCACGGCGCTTGCGGAAGATGAAATTGTTCAGCGTTTTGGTAGCGCCAGCGCGGAATACCTCAAAGGCTATCGTGGTATTGATAACGAAACGGGGCAACGGTTTGCTAAAGGGTTAGCAGATGTCACCAACCATAAAGTAAACCCTGATTACGCAACGCAGAATATTAAGCAGCAAGCGGGATTTTCTGCCGAAATTTCTACCACCAGCCGCGATAACGCCGAAGCGATTATTAATGGCGATACCACCCGGACGATTCGTAGCGATGATTTGCCCGTATTTGGCCGCAACCATAACGTCGTTGACCGGGTAAAAATCCAGGATGGCGTTATTGTTGAAGGTTCACAAAGTCAGATGAAGTTTGTTGGCGACCGTGACGAGCTATTTAAAAAAATCGCAAAAGAAGACGGTAAATTTGCCCGTTACCGGGGCGTGAAACTGGAACTGCCTTCAGAACAGATCCCGGGGGCGTCGAAACACTGCTATGAATGTGCTGCTAATCTACGTGAACAGGCCAGTCAGGTTGAGGCCGCAGGCAAGACGGATTTAGCAGATAAATTTCGCCGTGAAGCAGACAACTACGAGCAGTTAGCAGACAACATCTGTGACAGTGGTTTAACGACTGAAGAAGCCATTTTTTATCGTGAGCATCCTAATATCGCCACGGCGATGGATATTGCGCGTACCAGCCATCGTGCCGGTATTGAAGGTGCGAAAACAGGTGCCATTGTAGGCGGAGCTATTTCACTGGTAGTCAACATTTTCAATGTGGCGCAGCAGAAGAAATCGCTGGGCGAAGCCATTGAAGATGTTGCAGTAGATATCACGAAAGCCACCGCCGTAGGTTATGGTTCGGCGTTCGCCGGTTCAGCTATAAAAGCCGGTTTGCAGCAATCTGAAAGCCAGGTGCTCCGTTCGATTGCCGGGACAACTGCCCCTGCTCTGGCGGTCAATATCTGTCTGTCGCTGGGACTGTCCATCAAGCGTTACGTGAATGATGAGATTGATGAAGTTGAACTGTTGAATGAGATCGGGGAAAAAGGCGCGGGCATGCTTTCCAGCAGCATGATGGCGGCGTTAGGGCAAGTTGCGATTCCTGTTCCGGTGGTGGGTGCAGCCATTGGTGGAATGATTGGTTATACGCTCTCCTCCATGTTTTATCAAAGCGCTCTTGAGGCCGCCCGTGGGGTTGCACTTTCGCGCGAGCGTTTGGCCCGTGTCAGCGCAATTGAGGTCGAGGCGCGTTTACATATCGCAAAGCAGCAAGCGTTGTTTGATGAATTTACCGCTCGGGAAATTCCCCAGCTTCGTCGGGACACTCAGCGTCTTTTTAAAGTCCTTTCTGACGGTGCCGATAACGTTGATATTCTTGTGTTTGCGATTAATGATTTTGCTTCTTTGCTGGGTAAACAATTGCAGTTTCAAAACCGCTCCGAGTTCGATGATTTTATGCGTTCAGATAAACCATTAATACTGTGAATGGAAACCAAATCACTATGCTAATTAAAATGCTATCGGATGAGAAAAAGGCTCTGCTGGTTGATCTTGCCAGACTCCTTACCCTATCTGATAACCCGCTGCGTTGGGACGGGAAAACGAAGGATGAGCTGACGTCAGACTCTAATCTGAATAATATGAGCATCCATAAGGATGCGCTAGAAACCGCATTACTCGAAGAGTTAGAACAGTACTCAGCGGGTTCAACCGTCTCACCTAACGTATTCTTTGGTGGATTTGGGCCCTCCAGTACGACTACGGAACACGGTTTAATTGAGAAACTCAAGTCCTATCCGCTCGCCGTGATTGATGCTCCAGAAACACGTATTCAGGCTGCCACTGCAGTATTAAAGATACTCCTTGCAGATAAAACTATTGAAGATATAGCAACGCCTAAAATCATTCTCTTCCAGCTTTTTTTAGTTGCGCTAAAGGATGGTCAAATATCCAGTATTGAATGGATGTTGCTAAAAGAAATTCAGATTTATTTCAAGATACCTGATTTTATTTTCAAGGATCTATTAGACCGTGCCGAAGCATTAAACAATGAAATGAGTAAAACAATCGCCCTTATTCTAGAATAAAGGAGTTATGACATGCCTATTCCAATTATTATCGGCACGGTAGCCGCTGCTGCTGGCATTTACGGTATCGTCAAAGGTGTTGGCGGTGCAAAAGACCACAGCAATGCAAAAGATATCAACGAAAGTGCGCAAAGCATGATTGACGAGATCGGCGCTCAAATTGAGAGCAGCCGCGAAGCGACAAACAAAACCATTGAAGACTATGGTCAGCGTAAGCTCCGCGCTTTTAACGGCGTCATTAATGAATTTATCGTCACTTTTAGCCGCCTGCAGAACGTTGAACTGACGCACAGCAGCGAGTTGGAAAAACTGAACGCGAGTGATTTCGCACATACGACCTTATCTGACCTGAAGCAAAATTATCAAATGCTGAAAGAGGCTGGGCTGGGCCTTGGTGCCGGGATGGGAAGTGGTGCAGCGCTGGCATTTGGCGCGTATAACGGCACAATGCTGCTGGCAACGGCCAGTACGGGAACTGCCATTTCTTCTCTGACGGGGGTGGCAGCAACAAACGCCACGCTGGCATGGTTGGGCGGTGGTTCCCTGGCAACGGGCGGTTTTGGTATGGCAGGTGGGATGATGGTGCTCGGCGGGATTGTAGCGGGGCCGGCATTGGCTATTTTCGGCCATATTCTGGGGAATAAGGGTGAAGAAGCACTTAATAACGCACTCAGTAACCTTGAGCAGGCCAAAAGCGCTCACGCTGAGGGCGTATTGATAGTGGGTAAACTCCAGACTATTGAAACGATCACCTCGCTGGCAAATAAGGCCTTTTCACTGATTAGTGCTCGCCTTCGTGGTGCGGTCCACGACATGAAGCACGCGCTGGATAGCTACGGCGAAAACTACCGTAACTTCCCACAAGAAAGCAAAGATGCCGTATACATGGCCGCTAACTATGCGAAATTGCTAAAAATTATGATTGATACCCCGATCCTCGATCAAGAGGGTAATCTGGTGCTTTCCACTGAACGACGGATTATTGATATTGCAACTGTCGCGGAAGGTAAAAAAGCAAAGCTGGATGATATTGACGCATGAGGTGAAATCAGGCTCGCGCCCCCTCGCTAGCCTGATAACAAGTGATAAATATGTTTTGTGACAGCAACCTTTCTCCGTTTCCGTGCGTACAGTGTGGCATTTGCTGTCAGCGTGTGAATCTGGCAGAAGAGACTCGTTTTCTCGATCAAGGTGATGGGACTTGTCGGCATTATGACGCCGTCAATAAAGGGTGCAGTATTTATCATGATCGGCCAGATATTTGCCGAGTCGATCTTCAATTTGAGCAGCATTATGCCCGCTTTTACACTTGGGACGAATTTGTTGAGCTTAATCTCACGGTGTGTCGTCAATTGATCGCCGAAGAAGAAAATCAGTAATATTGTATATCCGTGATTTCTACCTATTTGATAGCGATGGTATACAGGTTGATTTGGAGAGTTTGCCAAACGCGAACTGGGTGAGTTTAAATCGATAGCGCCATACTTTTCTGCCGTTGGGTTTTACTGTGTGGCATCGAGTATCAGTGAGTATAATCATTCCGTGTATATTTATTACACCGTTATTGTTCTCACCGGTGTACTTAATTTTAGCTACGCTTCTACGATATTATCTGAGACAGTATGAAATAATAAAATCCACGCAACTGCGTGGATTTTATTGTCAGCTTTAAACCACCTCCTCGGGAGGTGGTGATTGTTCCTGTGAGGCTCTAGCCTGAAGAAAGCCCATGCGTAAATGTTTCATCTTACACTTAGATGATTCAGAGAGACTGTGAGGTTTTTCCTCGGTAATGCATTCGAGAAGAAGGCTAAAGAGTGGCGAATAAATATGTTGTGCCCCCTTTCAGGGGGCCACATCAAAGCCGCCTTCTTTGAAGGCGGATTTTTATTGGGTTTGTCAGTCTTCAATAGAGACTGTGCGATCTCATGAGACAACAAAAACGATTTTAGACGTTAAACAGGAAGTTCATAATATCGCCGTCTTTAACGATATATTCTTTCCCTTCTGAACGCATTTTACCGGCTTCTTTGGCACCTTGTTCACCTTTGTAAGTGATGAAATCATCAAAGGCGATGGTTTGGGCGCGGATAAAGCCTTTCTCGAAGTCGGTATGAATTTTACCGGCTGCCTGCGGAGCCGTCGCACCGACCGGGATGGTCCAGGCGCGGACTTCTTTCACCCCGGCGGTGAAATAAGTCTGCAGGTTCAGCAGTTTGTAGCCAGCACGAATCACGCGGTTTAGCCCCGGTTCTTCCAGGCCCAGTTCAGCCATGAATTCGTCGCGCTCGGCGTCGTCCAGCTCGGCAATGTCTGACTCCACCGCCGCGCAGACCGGCACCACCACCGAACCTTCGCTGGCAGCGATTTCACGCACCTGATCCAGGTAGGGGTTGTTTTCGAAACCGTCTTCATTCACGTTGGCAATGTACATGGTCGGCTTTAACGTCAGGAAGCTCAGGTAACGAATGGCGGCTTTCTCTTCTGCACTCAGATCTAAGGCGCGAAGCATGCCAGCCTTTTCCAGTTGTGGCAGGCACTTTTCCAGCGCTGCTTGCTCAATTTTCGCGTCTTTGTCGCCGCCTTTGGCTTTCTTCTGCACACGGTGCAGCGCACGTTCACAGGTATCCAGATCCGCCAGCGCCAGTTCGGTGTTAATGGTGTCGATATCTTCCGCCGGGTTCACTTTACCCGCAACGTGGATGATATTTTCATTTTCAAAGCAACGTACCACATGGCCGATGGCTTCGGTTTCACGGATGTTAGTCAGGAACTGGTTACCCAGACCTTCACCTTTGGAGGCACCCTTTACCAGACCAGCGATATCCACAAATTCCATGGTGGTGGGGATGGTACGCTGCGGCTTGACGATCTCAGCCAGTTGGTCGAGGCGGAGATCCGGCATCGGTACAACGCCGGTGTTGGGTTCGATAGTACAAAACGGAAAGTTGGCCGCTTCGATACCGGCTTTGGTCAGCGCGTTGAACAGAGTAGATTTACCCACGTTAGGCAGCCCAACGATACCGCATTTGAATCCCATGTTTATGTCACCTTAAAAATCACTAATCATCAGGCTTTACGTGTAAAAAGCCTGTCAGAATGGAAAAAGTCAGTCTTGATGCTAATTATACACATAATGCGGCATGAACTCGATCCGCCCGATACGTCATCATGACGCTTTGAACGCATGCAGGCGGTTCATGGCTTTGACCATGTCTTCTTTCATCAAAATATCGGTACAGCGCAAGGATTCGTCGATGGCCTGATCGATCAGCGTCTGTTCGCTGACGGGCGGCTTACCGAGCACGAATCCCACCACTTTGTTTTTATCGCCCGGATGGCCGATGCCGATGCGTAAACGGTGGAAATTGGGGTTATTGCCAAGTTTACTGACGATATCTTTCAGCCCGTTGTGACCACCATGGCCACCGCCGAGTTTCAGCTTGGCGACGCCGGGGGGGAGGTCCAGTTCGTCGTGTGCCACCAAAATTTCATCAGGTTGGATGCGATAAAACGTTGCCATGGCAGCCACGGCTTTACCGCTCAGGTTCATGAACGTTGTGGGCACCAGCAAACGTACATCGTTGCCTGCCAGAGACAGGCGTGCGGTATAGCCGAAAAATTTACTCTCTTCTTTCAGCGGCTGCCGGTAGGCGTCAGCCAGGCGGTCAACGTACCAGGCACCCGCATTGTGGCGGGTGGCGGCGTATTCGGCTCCAGGGTTCGCCAGACCTACAATCAATTTGATACCACTCACAGTTGCATACCACTCATTATTGGATACGACTCACGCGATACGTTTTCAAACGGCCAGAGGCGTGCCACGTATCTGGGGAATTGGCAAAGCGGGTAGTGTAACGCAGGGGCTGTTGATCACCAACATGTGATCCTTCACGCAACCTCAGGCGGAGGGGCTGCTTATACTGTGAGCAGATCAGAAGGGCACGCAGCACTATTTTAATTATTCACCGTGGTCTAGTTATTTTCCCTGGTCTGATTATTTCCACTGGATATTTCTGGAGGTGAAATATGAAACGTAGAAATGCTGAGAGAGTGGGCAACGCATTCATGGGATTGGGTCTGTTGCTTATGGTTTCAGGAATAGCGTATTCGATTGCTAATCAGCTGCCTGAATTAAATCTGCCGGGGTCGCTCTATTATGTAGAGTTACTGGCTATTTTTGCTGGCGCTATTTTGTGGCTGACAGGTGCACGTATTAGTGGTCGTGAGAGTGTGACGGACCGTTACTGGTGGCTGAAACACTTTGATAAACGCTGCCGCCGTGAGCGTCACCCTTAAGTCACGTGTAGCTCAAGACGCAATTGACTCGTCGGTCGCAGGCGGGGTTATATATACCCGTCATATCTCACGTTGCAGGCGTGTGTTGGTGTTTTACTCGATCCATAACGAGGCCCAGGCTCATCGTTCTGCTGTGAATGTTCAACGTATGAATGTTCAAGACAAGAACGTGTTGCCCTGCAACCCGAATGAGGTGGGGGAGATATTCACCAGCATCGGGTAAGAAGAATAAAGACGGGTATAAATAATACGCATCGTCATAATGTGATGCCAATAAAAATGCCACCGGATAATAACATCCCGGTGGCGTCGCCTTGCTAACCGAAATATCGATTAATGCTCGAACATCGCAGAAATGGATTCTTCGTTGCTGATACGGCGGATAGCTTCTGCCAGCATGCCAGATAATGTCAGCGTGCGTACATTCGGCAGTGACTTAATATTTTCCGACAGCGGGATGGTATCGCAGACAATCACTTCATCAATGACAGAGTTCTTGATGTTCTCGTAAGCGTTGCCGGAGAAGATCGGGTGGGTTGCATAAGCGAAGACACGTTTGGCACCGCGCTCTTTCAGCGCTTCTGCCGCTTTGCACAACGTGCCGCCGGTATCGATCATGTCATCAACCAGTACGCAGTCACGACCCGCTACGTCACCGATGATATGCATCACCTGAGAAACGTTGGCACGAGGACGACGTTTATCGATGATCGCCATGTCGGTATCGTTCAACAGCTTCGCGATAGCACGGGCGCGAACCACACCGCCGATATCCGGAGAAACCACGATCGGGTTATCCAGACTCTGTTGCAGCATGTCTTCGAGCAGGATTGGGCTACCGAACACGTTGTCTACCGGCACATCAAAGAAGCCCTGGATCTGCTCGGCATGGAGGTCCACCGTCAGGACACGATCAACACCGACGCTGGAGAGAAAATCAGCCACGACTTTAGCCGTAATCGGCACGCGGGCGGAACGCACACGGCGATCCTGACGGGCATAACCGAAATAGGGGATGACAGCGGTAATACGTCCTGCGGAAGCGCGGCGCAGGGCATCAACCATAACGACCAGCTCCATCAGGTTATCGTTGGTGGGAGCACAGGTCGACTGGATGATGAAAATATCACCACCGCGTACATTTTCGTTGATTTGTACGCTGACTTCGCCGTCGCTAAAACGACCAACAGCAGCGTCGCCCAGACTAGTGTACAAACGGTTGGCAATACGTTGTGCTAGTTCCGGCGTAGCGTTACCAGCAAAAAGCTTCATATCAGGCACGAGAAGAACCTCAAGCTTGCGTCCAGAGAAATATTCCGCCTGCGGAAGGCCGTGTGTCGTACCGCAAGCAGGATATACATACGGGTGTATGGAAAAGATCGTTAGAGCACCACGGTCGGCGGTGGTGTTTTAGCAACCCTTGAATTGCCCGGAAAGCTGTTGTTGCAGTGGAGAAACGTTCATTCCACGGGCAACAAAACCCTGTAAACCTTCCGGGGCCCGGTCTAACACCTGACGAGCGGCGGACTCGGTGTCGAATTCGGCAAACACGCAAGCGCCGGTGCCAGTCAGGCGCGACGGTGCGTATTCTAACAGCCATAAAAGTCGCTCTTCAACCTCACGAAAACGTTTTCTTACGACGGCTTCACAATCGTTGCTGAAAGTTTGTGTCAGTAACTGTGTCAATGGGCGTACTGGCGTGTCGCGTGTCAGGTCTGGATCGCCGAAGATGAGCGGGGTAGGAATACTCACACCGGGATGTACCACCAGATACCACTTTTCCGCAGGTGAGGCGGGGGTTAACTGCTCTCCCACCCCTTCGGCGAATGCGGCGTGCCCGTGTACAAATACCGGTACGTCCGCCCCCAGTTTCAGGCCCAGCGCGGCCAGTGTGTCCACGGGGACCTGACTGTGCCACAACTGATTGAGTGCCACCAGCACGGTGGCGGCATTCGAGGAGCCACCACCCAGACCGCCCCCCATCGGCAGACGTTTATCGATACCAATATCAGCACCGGCAAACGGTAATCCAGCCTGTTGGCACCACGCCTGCAACAAACGGGCGGCACGAACCACCAGGTTTTGTTCATCGGGAACGCCGGGCAACGGCGTCAGCAGCACGATGTGTTTATCCTGGCGTGGCGTAATGGTCAGCGTATCGCCATAGCCCAGAAACTGAAACAGCGTTTGCAGATTATGATACCCGTCCGGTCGGCGGCCGGTGATATACAAAAACAGATTCAGCTTGGCCGGGGAAGGCCAGCGGTTGCTTGCAGTCGCCATGATTTATTGCGTTGTCCAGTTGTCCATTTTCAGTTTGATACGCTGCTCGCCCTGAGTCAGTTCCAGATTCTGCGGCAATGGCAACGGGCCATCGGTATAAGACAGGTAGGAGACATTCCAGTGCTGATCGCCTTGCTGATAGTTGACGCTGTGCAGCAGAGCATGTTCATCCAGTGTGAAATCCTGTGCGTCACCCGGCAGGCCAAGCATCCACTGGCGTAAATTGTCGAGCGGAATCGCCATGCCGGTTAACTGTTGAACCATGTACTGCGCGTCTTTACCCATATAGCGTTTGCCCTGGTTGTCGGTTATCTGCACCAGGTCCGGGCTTGCCTGAAGCTCCAGTTCCGTGCCGCCAAGCGGGTTGGTGAGTAACAGACGGTAGCGCTGTGGGGAGGGCTGCTGCCAGAAAAAACGGGCGTACAGTTTTTTCCTATCAGAAATATAGGCAAACGAGCCGCGCGTTTGATAGTGGGTCAAATTTTGTACTTTCTGCTCGTGTTCGCGCCACTCGGGAGAGGTGGTTTTTTTACCCGGCAAGGAGGGCTGAGTCAGGGTACAGGCAGTCAGTAACACACTCGCCAAAGGCAGTAACCGTAAGGCTTGGGTGGGTTTATTGGGCATGTCGAAGAGGTCCTGTTACAAGCATCATAGGTTCACAACAAGGCGTCACGCTAGCGGGGTTGGCTGGCAGCGTCAATCCTTGTGATGTTACCTGGTAAGACGTTGATGACGTGAGTCTAGTCAATCGGGGTTACTTTTCTTGCCCGCAGGCTTCAAGTAGAATGCCCCTTAGATGAAACCCATACTAACACCGGGATTACTCTGTAGACCATGACCCTGCTTGCGCTTGGTATCAATCATAAAACAGCACCCGTCTCTCTTCGCGAGCGCGTTGCGTTCTCGCCGGACAGACAGGGGCAGGCGCTGCACAGTCTGTTACAACAACCGTTGGTTCAAGGCGGTGTGTTGTTGTCTACCTGTAACCGCACTGAGCTGTATCTCAGTGTGGAAGAGCAGGATAACCGGCACGAACAGTTGATCGCCTGGCTGTGTGATTATCACCAGCTCAACCCTGATGATATCCGCAAAAATCTTTACTGGCATGAAGGCAACGCTGCCGTCAGCCATCTGATGCGTGTCGCCAGCGGGCTGGATTCTCTGGTGTTGGGTGAACCCCAGATTTTGGGGCAGGTCAAAAAAGCGTTTGCGGATTCTCAGCGCGAGCGTTCGCTGTCAGGCGATCTGGAGCGCATGTTCCAGAAATCATTCACCGTCGCCAAACGGGTTCGTACTGAAACGGATATTGGTGCCAGTGCGGTATCAGTCGCGTTTGCCGCCTGTACACTGGCGCGGCAGATTTTTGAATCGCTGGCGGATGTCAATGTGCTGTTGGTCGGCGCCGGCGAAACTATCGAGCTGGTATCCCGCCATCTACGTGAACATCGTGTGAAGCGGATGGTGATTGCCAACCGTACGCGTGAGCGCGCTCAGGCGCTGGCCGAAGAGGTGGGTGCCGAAGTCATTACGCTGGCGGAGCTGGACGCGCATTTACCGCAGGCGGATATCGTCATCAGCTCTACCGCCAGTACATTACCCATCATCGGTAAAGGGATGATGGAGCGCACGATGAAAACGCGCCGCAACCAACCGATGCTGATGGTGGATATCGCGGTGCCGCGTGACATCGAGCCGGAAGTTGGGCGATTGCCGAATATTTACCTGTATAGCGTGGATGACCTGCAAGCGATCATTCAGCACAATCTGGCGCAGCGCAAAGCGGCGGCGATTCAGGCTGAATCCATCGTACAGCAGGAGTGTTCAGAGTTTATGGCGTGGCTGCGCGCGCAGTCAGCGGTAGATACCATCCGGGATTATCGCTCGCAGGCGGATAGCCTGCGTGAAGAGATGACAACCAAAGCGCTGGCGGCAATACAGAATGGCGGTGATGTTGAGGCCATCGTACAGGAACTGACGCACCGCCTGACCAACCGCCTGATCCATGCGCCCACCCGTTCGTTACAGCAGGCCGCCCGCGATGGCGATGTTGAGCGTTTGCAGATTTTGCGTGACAGCCTCGGCTTGAACTAGCATTCTTCTCCCCCCATATGATTCAACACAGGATTGAACTGCCCGCATGAAGTCTTCTATTGTTGCCAAACTGGAAGCGTTACAAGAGCGCCATGAAGAAGTACAGGCGCTGCTGGGGGAACCCAGTGTGATTGCCGATATGGACCGTTTCCGGGCGTTGTCCCGCGAATACGCGCAACTTACCGACATTACCCGTTGCTTTGAGCGCTGGCAGCAGACGCAGGATGATATCGAAACGGCCGAATTGATGCTGGACGATCCTGAAATGCGTGATTTGGCCCAGGACGAACTGCAGGCGGCTAAAGTAGCCAGTGAAGATCTGGAACAACAACTGCAAGTGCTGCTGTTGCCAAAAGACCCTGATGATGAACGTGGCTGCTTTCTGGAAATCCGCGCCGGTACCGGTGGTGATGAAGCGGCGTTATTCGCCGGTGACCTGTTTCGCATGTACAGCCGTTATGCCGAGTCCCGCCGCTGGAAGGTCGAAATCATGAGCGCGAGCGACGGCGAGCACGGTGGCTACAAAGAAATGATTGCCAAGGTCATCGGTGATGGCGCCTATGGGCAATTGAAATTCGAATCCGGTGGTCACCGTGTTCAGCGTGTGCCAGCCACCGAATCGCAGGGGCGTATTCATACGTCCGCCTGTACGGTGGCCGTGATGCCGGAAGTGCCGGAAGCCGAGTTACCTGACATCAATCCTTCTGATTTGAGAATCGATACCTTCCGCTCCTCCGGTGCGGGCGGGCAGCACGTCAACACCACGGATTCCGCTATCCGTATTACCCACCTGCCGACTGGCATTGTGGTGGAGTGTCAGGACGAGCGTTCGCAGCACAAGAATAAAGCCAAGGCGTTGTCGGTGTTAGCTGCCCGTATTCGCGCTGCGGAAATGCATAAGCGTCAACAGGAAGAGGCCTCTACCCGACGCAACTTGTTAGGAAGTGGTGACCGCTCTGACCGTATCCGAACGTACAATTTCCCCCAAGGGCGAGTGACGGATCATCGTATTAACCTGACGCTCTATCGGTTAGATGAAGCGATGGAAGGCAAGCTGGATATGTTGATTCAGCCTATCGTTCAGGAATATCAGGCTGACCAACTGGCAGCGCTGGCTGAGCAGGATCAATGAATTATCAGCACTGGTTGCAACAGGCGACAGTCCGGCTTCAGGCAAGTGACAGCCCCAAGCGCGATGCCGAAATCCTGCTGGAGCATGTGACCGGTAAACGCCGTACGTTTCTGCTGGCGTTTGGCGAAACAGAACTGACTGACGACGAAGCGCTAACGCTGGAGTCCCTGCTGGCACGGCGTGTAACCGGCGAGCCGATTGCTTATTTGGTCGGGTACAGGGAATTTTGGTCATTGCCGTTGGCGGTATCGCCAGCGACGCTGATCCCGCGGCCGGATACTGAATGCCTGGTCGAGCAGGCATTGGCGCATTTGCCTGACAGTGCGTCATCGGTGCTGGACCTGGGGACCGGTACCGGGGCGATAGCATTGGCCATTGCCCATGAACGGCCTGACTGTCAGGTTGTGGGTATTGATCGCCAACCGGATGCGGTCGCGTTGGCAAGCCAGAATGCCAGCCGACTGGGGATCCATAACGCCCGATTTTTGCCGGGCGATTGGTTTTCGCCGTTGGGCGAAGAGCGATTTGCCGTCATCGTCAGCAACCCACCGTATATTGATGAACATGACCCGCACTTGTCATGTGGCGATGTGCGTTTTGAGCCAGCCAGTGCATTGGTGGCAGGCGCACGGGGCTTGGCTGATTTGCAGCACATTATCCGACAGGCAGGTGATTTCCTGCTGGATGGTGGCTGGTTACTGCTCGAGCATGGCTGGCAGCAGGGCGAGTCGGTTCGGAAACTGTTGTCGCAACAGGGATTCGTTCAGGTGAAAACACACCGTGATTATGGTGATAATGAGCGGGTGACGTTGGGGCAATGGTCCGTCGGTTCGCCTGACCAGCGCTAAGCCTGTTGGGGCCTCTGGTGTCACAACTTGAACAGGATCACATTGGTAATGATTAGCGGTCGTTATCGCTTGAGGTTCCAGACAGATCTGCTGACGAACACGCGATTTGGCATTATTATCGGATTCGCTGGCGCGACCGGACTCGCGGGGCGTGCGGGCAGCGGTTATGAAGTTCGCTT
The DNA here is from genome assembly GCF_020406815.2 of Dickeya oryzae. Taxonomy (NCBI): domain Bacteria; kingdom Pseudomonadati; phylum Pseudomonadota; class Gammaproteobacteria; order Enterobacterales; family Pectobacteriaceae; genus Dickeya; species Dickeya oryzae. The sequence goes on along the minus strand of NZ_CP162670.1, from coordinate 2,410,537 downwards.
TTCAGGCGTGTAGCTGACGTTATCTTTGCTTTGATGGAATAACTATGAGTTCTATTGCTGATTTTGAATTTAACCAGTCATCCTTAAGCGAAGGTGTGATCCTGGTCTCCCAGTCGATACGCCGCGATTTTTCCGCGCAGGAAGTGAAGCAAAATCTGCAACAGCTTGTTGATGAAGCGCGAGCGACCATCTCCGCCGACTTGGATCAGGATCAACAACTGGAGCAGTTGATTGAGCTCTTTTTCCATACCTGGGGTTTTGGCGGTGCCAGCGGTGTGTACCATTTGTCTGACGTGCTATGGCTGGACAAAGTGCTGGCCACCCGACAAGGGATGCCGGTGTCGCTCGGGATTATCTTCCTGCATATCGCTCATCAGTTGGACTTGCCTCTGATGCCTGTGATTTTCCCCACTCAACTTATTTTACGTGCGGATTGGCTCGATGATGAAATGTGGCTGATTAATCCGCTAAATGGCGACACGCTGAGCGAGCATGTGCTTGAGGTCTGGCTGAAAGGCAATATCGGCCTCTCTGCCAGACTGCTGGATAGCGATCTGGATGAAGCGGAAAACGTGATGATTGTCCGCAAGCTGTTAGATACGCTCAAAGTCGCACTAATGGAAGAAAAGCAGATGGAGCTGGCGCTGCGTGCCAGTGAGGCTGTGTTGCAGTTTGACCCTGAGGACCCGTATGAAATTCGTGACCGTGGTTTGATTTATGCACAGTTAGACTGCGATCATATCGCGTTGTCAGATCTGAGTTACTTTGTAGAGCAGTGCCCGGAAGACCCGGTCAGCGACATGATCAAAAAACAGATTCACTCCATTGAACATAAGCAGATTGTGCTGCATTAGTTCGGGACGTAACCGGAAATCCGAATATCTGATTTATCCGACAATAAGGTAAGTTTATGAACAATAAAGTGGTTAACATCGGGTCCATCCCGGTCGGCAACCATCTGCCGTTTGTGCTGTTTGGCGGCATGAATGTACTTGAATCCCGTGAACTGGCGATGCGAATTTGTGAGCACTATGTCACGGTGACGCAGAAACTGGGCATCCCCTATGTTTTCAAGGCTTCCTTTGATAAAGCAAACCGTTCCTCTATCCACTCCTACCGTGGTCCGGGTCTGGAAGAGGGGATGAAGATTTTCCAGGAGCTGAAGGACACCTTCGGCGTGAAAATCATTACCGATGTGCACGAACCACAGCAGGCTCAACCGGTCTCTGAGGTTGTCGACGTTATTCAGTTACCGGCCTTTCTGGCCCGCCAGACCGATCTGGTCGAGGCGATGGCTAAAACGGGCGCGGTTATCAATATCAAAAAACCACAGTTCATTAGCCCCGGTCAGGTCGGGAATATCGTGGATAAATTCCGCGAAGGTGGCAATGAGCAGGTGATCCTGTGCGATCGTGGCACCAACTTCGGTTATGACAATCTGGTTGTGGATATGCTGGGCTTCAATGTCATGAAACAGGTTTCGCATGGCGCACCGGTGATTTTTGATGTCACGCATGCACTGCAATGCCGCGATCCGTTTGGTGCGGCGTCAGGTGGACGCCGTGCTCAGGTCGCTGAACTGGCACGAGCCGGTATGGCCGTTGGCATCGCCGGGTTGTTTATTGAAGCACACCCAGAACCCAACAGTGCCCGATGTGACGGTCCTTCGGCATTGCCGCTGGATAAGCTGGAGCCGTTCCTGCAACAGATGAAAGCCATTGATGAGCTGGTTAAAAATCTCCCGGAATTGGATACCAGTAATTAATCGACTTTCAGACATAAAAAAACCGCCAGATGGCTAATGCCAGTCACTTAAGGTGACTGGCATTGTTGTCTATAGAAAACCCCCAGCTAGGCTGGGGGTTCCGTAAAGCTTCCAGCTTTGGGGCGGATATAAAAACCCCTTTTGATTTGTTAAAACACCTTGCGGTCTGGCAACTGCAATGGTCAAACAAGAAATCAAAAGGGGGTCCCAATGGGGGACGAAAAGAGCTTAGCGCACACTCGCTGGAACTGTAAATATCACATAGTTTTCGCACCCAAATACCGAAGACAGGTCTTCTACGGTGAGAAACGGCGTGTAGTAGGGAGTATCTTAAGAAAGCTGTGTGAATGGAAAAATGTGCAGATTCTGGAAGCAGAGTGCTGTGCTGATCACATACATATGCTTGTGGAGATCCCGCCGAAGATGAGTGTATCGAGCTTCATGGGGTATCTGAAAGGCAAAAGTAGCCTGATGCTCTATGAACAATTTGGTGATCTGAAATTCAAATATAGGAACAGGGAGTTTTGGTGCCGAGGGTATTATGTAGATACGGTGGGTAAAAATACATCGAAGATCCGGGACTACATAAAGCACCAACTGGAGCAGGATAAACTGGGCGAGCAGTTATCAATCCCATATCCAGGTAGCCCGTTTACGGGCCGTAAGTAACGGATTTGGATGCAAATGTCAGATTGCGATGCGCCTGTTAGGGCGCGGCTGGTAACAGAGCCTTATATGTATTAGCTCAGACCTGATCTGACAGTTACCGGTTATTTATACAGGTGTCTGTCAGATTACATCTGGCTTAAATTTTTATCAGCCCAGATGCGTTTTCCATCAAGTAATGTTTCCATTGGCGTCCGCCCACAGCACATTTTTCCCTGATGGGTTCGCTCATTATTATAGTGAGTCAGCCATTCATCAAGGTCCGCTTGTAATGTGTCGAGATCGCCATATAACTTTTTACGGAACGTCACCTGATAAAACTCGTTTAGTATCGTTTTATGGAACCGCTCACAGATACCGTTGGTTTGTGGCGACATCGCTTTGGTTTTCGTGTGGTCGATGTCATTTATCGCCAGATACAGCTGGTAATCATGTTGCTCCACTTTGCCACAGTACTCTGTGCCTCTGTCGGTCAGTATCCTCAGCATCGGCAGGCCATGAGACTCATAAAACGGCAGTACACGATCATTCAGTAAATCAGCTGCTGTAATCGGCGTTTTAGTCACGTAGAGCTTGCAGTGAGCTACTTTCGAATACGTATCGACGAACGTCTGCTGGTAAATCCGCCCGACGCCTTTCAGATTGCCCACATAGAACGTGTCCTGCGAGCCCAGATAGCCCGGATGAGCGGTTTCGATTTCGCCACAGGCTTCGTTATCACTGGCTTTACGTTCCAGCGCGGCAATTTGGGTATCAGTAAGTTCGATACCTTCACGAGACACTTTTTCTTCCAGCGCTTTCAGACGTTTTTTGAAGTTCTCAAGGTCGTGACGCAGCCAGACTGAACGAACGCCGCTTCCGGAGATAAAAACACCTTGTTTACGCAGCTCGTTGCTGGTCCGGTGCTGGCCGTGAGCCGGGAATGCGACAGCATAATCAACAACAGCCTGCTCAGTGGCATCATCGGTACGATTTTTAAGGTTAGGAGCGCGACGACTACGGTTTATCAGTGCATCCACGCCGCCTTCATCAGCCAGTTCGCGATAACGATAAAACGTATCCCGTGAAACGCCCATGATTTTGCAGGCTTTGGATACGTTGCTGAGCTCTTCAGCGAGGTTGAGCAAACCAGCTTTGTGTTTGATAACGGGATTGGTAGTATGAAACATGAGAGTTACCTTGTGTTTTGTATAAGGCTTCGACACCCCTATCAAAACCGGTAACTCTCAACCTTTCAAGGCCATGTGTCAGATCAAGTCGCGACTAATACACCTTATAGGCGCATATGAAAAACCTCCGGCTATGCCGGAGGATATTTATTTTTTAAAAGGGTATTTGGGCTTTTTTTGCCTCACTTCTCTTTCATACTCCCGCTCCCGTCTCGGCGGCAGTTTCAGCATCGCGGCATTGCTGTAGAAGTGTTTCAGGTGTCCCGGTACTGCTCCCGGTGAGGACCATGGCAGCCCGATTAACAGCCGCATTATTTCTGCCACCGAACCGCTGAAGCTCAGCTGATACGGCAGATAATCTCCTTTCAGGCTGAACGCCATTTTCACCATCTGATACCGCACCAGGTTGTATGTCAGCAGTATCCCCCACAGCTCCTGTCTCACCATCTCCGGTAATTTACTTCTCAGCGTCCAGCGGTTGCCGCACAGGAACTGCTTCGCCTCACGATACCCCAGTTCGATTTCCCACCGGTGTTTGTAGAGTTCTGCTATGTCTGCCGCCGGGTAACGCATCGCGTCCGTCATCGATGTGACAACCTGACGTTCCACACCGTTAACCTTCCTGCTGATTAACCGGACAGTGAGCTCATCCGGCAGACCTTCCCACTGTTTTCTTGCCTGTGGCGAGGTCTTCAGCGTTATCAGTTCATCCTGCCTGCCCAGTCTGCGTATCACCTCATACTGCGTGCCCTTTTTCAGCGGCAACAACCAGTGGCGGTTCTCTCCTGCCCTGTGCCAGTCATGCAGCAGGCCTGTTGACCAGAAGCCCCTGTCAAACAACGTCACGCTATTATCCGGTGCCTGCTTTGCCAGTCCTGCCGCCAGCCGCATCTCATTAACGTCATACCGGCCCATCACGCTGGCGCGCAGCAGGTGACTGCTCAGTTCCATCAGACACACCATGCGGACCTGCGGGAAGCCTTTTTCACCGTACTGATTTTCCGCTTTCGCGAAGGCAGCGGCATTTTCCGGTGTGTCGGGCGTTCGCCAGACCACGCCATCAACGGCGTTCAGCGTCAGCCCGTTCCAGAGCGGATGCCGGGATTCCTCATGCCAGTGCTGTTGTGTCAGTTCGAACAGAACTCTAATGGCATCCTCACCCAGCGTTTTGCGGCGGGCAATGACGGAGCTGGGTGCGGTAAAAGGTCTGCCAGTCCGGTCAGCGATGTCCATCAGATTGACGATATGGGACACAGGCTTGTTGTTGAAAATAGCCATACCTATAACCAGCCAGACCATGGATTCGAGGGGAAGCTTACGCTTACGTAGCGTCACGGTATCCGTGAGGGTAAAGGCCTGCTGAATAAGGTCGGGGGAAAGGAGGTCGGCAAGACTCTGAACTTCATCGGGAGCAGTAAGATTGATAATGCCGAGGGCCTGTGAAAGTTCCATTAAAAAGGGTCCATGTGAAGACATGAACCCTTTTTACATCAGCCACCGGATCGGTCAACCGATCCTTAAACGATCGGCATTAGCCAGATGGCGGTTTTTTTATGCATCACGCACGGTGATTATTTGTACAGGTCGGCGCCGATAGTGTAGTGGTCGCCGTTTTCCTGCCACTGTTTGGTGATGTGATAGAACTTAGCACCTTTCTTGTAAGCACGTTTGGCTACGGCTTCAGAAATGTCTGTCGGGCTGCTAAAGCTATCGCGGAAGCTAATGGAGTCAAACGGTGCCATCTGAGCGGCAGTGGCGTTGTTGAGTTCCTGAATCTTGGTGCCATCCGGCATTGTTACCGTGTAACGTGAGCCTACGTTTGAAGACTGGGTCTGGAAGAAGTTACCCACTTTATCACTCAGGCTCGAAGAGGTTGCCACACCGGGGATTTCCACTTTAGCCGCGGCGGCACCACCAGCAGCGACAGCGGCTTTACCGGCTTCGGAGTTGGCCGGGATCAGGTCCGGACTCTGTACCTGACGCTTAGGCGCGTCTTTCTTATAGATAAACGCTGTGATGCTTTGGGTCGTTCCGTCAGAATTGATATCTGCCTGACGAACGATATAGAACGAGTAAGCGCCTTTTTTCTTGGCTGCACTACCGATGGCTTCGCTGACTTCCGGTTGGTTACTGAATGCACCGTTTACCGTGACAGTGTCGTAAGGTTCCAGACGTACCGCCTCATCTTTCGGCAGTTCCTGAACGCCACTGAATTCACGGTGAGAAGTATCTTTGACGGCAGCGGGCGCATCTTTTTTATACAAATCGACGGTTACCTGCCAACGGCCACCGTTAACTTCGGAAGTACCCTGAATGTAAAACGCCGCCGCGCCGCTCTCATCTGCCTTTTGGGAGGCCGCCGTAGCCGCTTCATAAATAGCATCGTAACGACCATAAAAGGTAATACGCTTAAAGGGCTGTAGTGATTGTGCTTTTTCTGGCGTAAGTTCCTGCGCAGCCTGCGTCGAAAACGCTACTATTGATAAGAGTGTGGATGCAACAACGCTAGTTCTCAGCTTCATAAAAAATCCTTTCGCCTGACGCATACGGTGAATACGTTCCAAGCCATCTTTATGTGGTAGCCGCTGATTATGGCATGGAACCTGATGTTATGCCTCTGCATTTTAAGCCAAATCTTACAAAATCATGCGGTGAACAACGGGGAAAGAGAAAAATGGAAATAATCACCATTAATAATCGAATTCATTTTATAAACGATATTTATCGCAATTAGTGCGGTTAACAAAGCGTTAACAGTGCTTTTTTGTGAGGCGTCTTTGAATATTGTTATAGCAATAATGGTAGAAAAACTTGTTTTAGCTGTGATTTTTGACCGTAAATGGGCATTGCTGCCTGTCATAACTCTGCTTTTAGAACGTAATGGTTTTAGCAGTGGATCATTAATTCCATTTTAAGTAGGTTATAAAGGGACTTATCGCTGCCGCCGCGGGTGCTGGTAACAGCGACAAGTCATTTTTCAAGTGATTGACATAGCCTATATAAAACCTTCGTGACAACGAAAAGGGATTCACAATGCGTATTGGTGTACCAAAAGAGAGGTTGGCCAATGAAGCCCGTGTCGCAGCCACGCCAAAAACGGTGGAGCAACTGCTGAAACTGGGCTTTGAGGTCGCTATTGAACGTGGGGCGGGCAAACCGGCCAGTTTCGATGACAGTGCTTACGAGCAAGCTGGCGCGATAATTCTGGATACTGCGGAGATCTGGCAGAGCGATATTCTGCTCAAAGTGAATGCGCCGCTGGATGAAGAAATAGAATTCACCCGAGCTGGCAGTACGATCATTAGTTTCATCTGGCCTGCTCAGAATCCGGCATTGCTGGAAAAACTGGCGGCGCGTCAGGTGACTGTTCTGGCGATGGATGCTGTGCCGCGTATTTCCCGTGCCCAGTCCATGGATGCGCTGAGTTCAATGGCAAACATTGCCGGGTATCGTGCCATTGTTGAAGCGGCGCATGAGTTTGGCCGTTTCTTTACCGGTCAGATAACGGCGGCAGGTAAAGTACCACCGGCGAAGGTGATGATCATCGGTGCCGGTGTGGCAGGGCTTGCCGCGATCGGGGCTGCCGGAAGTCTGGGTGCCATCGTTCGTGCATTCGATACACGCCCGGAAGTTAAAGAGCAGGTGAAAAGTATGGGCGCCGAATTCCTGGAACTGGAATTCGAAGAAGAAGCCGGCAGTGGCGATGGTTACGCCAAAGTGATGTCTGAAGCCTTTATCAAGGCCGAAATGGCGCTGTTCGCGGCACAGGCTCAAGAGGTGGATATTATCGTCACCACTGCGCTGATCCCGGGAAAACCCGCACCGCGACTGATCACCCGTGAAATGGTGCAGAGCATGAAGCCCGGCAGCGTGATTGTCGACCTGGCTGCTCAGACCGGCGGTAACTGTGAGCTGACCGTCGCTGATCAGGTAACGGTGACAGAAAACGGCGTGAAGATCATCGGTTATACCGATTTGCCCAGCCGCCTGCCGACCCAGTCGTCACAGTTGTACGGCACTAACCTGGTGAATCTGCTGAAACTGCTGTGTAAAGAGAAGAACGGCGAAATCGATATTGATTTCGAGGATAACGTGATTCGTGGTGTGACCGTGGTTAAATCTGGTGAAATTACCTGGCCGGCTCCGCCGATTCAGGTTTCAGCACAACCACAACAGGCTAAGCCAGCGGCAGCGGTGGCACCGCAAGACACTAAACCTGCGTCGCCCTGGAAGAAATTTATCTTCATCGCGTTGGCGATAGTATTGTTTGGCTGGCTGGCAAACGTGGCGCCGAAAGAGTTCCTGTCTCACTTCACGGTATTTGCGCTGTCTTGCGTGGTGGGATACTACGTGGTCTGGAACGTCAGTCACGCGCTGCACACGCCATTGATGTCGGTCACCAATGCGATTTCCGGCATTATTGTGGTGGGGGCGTTGTTGCAGATTGGGCATGGGGGATGGGTATCTTTTCTCTCCTTTATCGCCGTGCTGATCGCCAGCATCAATATTTTCGGCGGGTTTACCGTCACTCAGCGCATGCTGAAAATGTTCCGTAAGAATTAAGGGGTAACGGATGTCTGGAGGATTAGTGACAGCAGCATACATCGTTGCTGCAATTCTGTTTATTTTCAGCCTGGCTGGTTTATCCAAACACGAGACGTCGCGTCAGGGGAACATTTTCGGTATTAGCGGGATGGCCATTGCACTGTTGGCGACCATCCTGGGGCCGCATGCCGGGAACGTCGGCTGGATTCTCGTCGCGATGGTGATCGGCGGCACTGTCGGTGTGCGCCTGGCTCGCAAGGTAGAAATGACCGAAATGCCGGAGCTGGTCGCGATTCTGCACAGCTTTGTTGGCCTGGCGGCGGTACTGGTCGGCTTCAACAGCTTTATTGGCGAAGCCGATATTGCTGAACCCATCATGGAAAATATCCATCTGACCGAAGTATTTTTGGGTATTTTCATCGGTGCGGTGACCTTTACTGGTTCGATCGTCGCGTTTGGTAAACTGCGTGGTTTGATTTCATCGAAACCACTGATGCTGCCTAATCGCCATAAGCTGAATCTGTTGGCGTTGGTACTGTCATTCCTGTTGTTGCTGGTGTTTGTCAAAACCGGCAGTGCTGGAATGCAGGCATTCGCGTTGCTGCTGATGACGCTGATTGCGCTGGCGTTCGGCTGGCATCTGGTGGCCTCTATCGGTGGCGCGGATATGCCGGTGGTGGTTTCCATGCTGAACTCCTATTCAGGGTGGGCGGCCGCGGCGGCAGGGTTTATGCTGAGCAATGACCTGCTCATCGTGACCGGTGCGCTGGTGGGTTCTTCCGGTGCGATTCTGTCTTACATCATGTGCAAGGCGATGAACCGCTCGTTCATTAGCGTTATTGCTGGCGGTTTCGGTACGGACGGCTCTTCGGCAGGTAGTGATGAAGCCGTGGGTGAACATCGTGAAACCACCGCAGAAGAGGTTGCGGAACTGCTGAAAAACTCTACCTCGGTGATTATTACGCCGGGATATGGTATGGCGGTGGCGCAAGCCCAATACCCGGTGCATGACATTACCGCTAAACTGCGTGCTCGCGGCATTACGGTTCGCTTTGGTATTCACCCGGTTGCGGGTCGTTTGCCAGGGCACATGAACGTTCTGCTGGCGGAAGCGAAAGTACCTTACGATATCGTGCTGGAAATGGATGAAATCAATGATGATTTCACTGATACCGATACCGTGTTGGTGATTGGCGCTAACGACACCGTTAACCCTGCCGCTCAGGAAGATCCACACAGTCCTATTGCGGGTATGCCGGTACTGGAAGTCTGGAAAGCGCAGAATGTTATCGTGTTTAAGCGCTCGATGAATACCGGCTATGCTGGTGTGCAGAACCCACTGTTCTTTAAAGAGAACACCCAAATGCTGTTCGGCGATGCCAAAGAAAGCGTGGAAGCGATTCTGAAAGCGTTGTAAGTCAGCATCAATTCGATGAAACATCAGTAAAACAACAGGGGCCGATGGCCCCTGTTGTTATTGAGAGTGGTGACTGAGCGTGATAACCGTCGCGGTCAGTTGGTCTTCTCCTGACTACCCGCGTCATTTTCACCCTGCAATGTGACCGGCGAAACAAAGTCGTCCGGTTTAATTGCCAGCAAATCGCATTTTAGGTGATCGATCACGTGTTCTACCGTGTTGCCGATAAATGCAGCGGACAGGCCGGTGCGCCCAAGCGATCCCAACACCACCACTCCAGCTTGCAGATGCTCCGCCAGGTCGGGAATGACCTCTTCCGGCAAACCTTTCTCCACGTGGGTGACGCGTTCATCCAAATTGAACTTCTGTCGCAGAGATTTCATCGCCAGCAGGTGTTGGCCGCGGATAGCCCCGTTATAGACGCCAGGGTCGAAATCCGGCAGTTCAATGGCAATATTGATGGGGGTGACTGGATAAGCACCAACCAGGTGGACTTCGGTTTGGTTGACCTGCCGAGCCAAATCCAGTGCTTCGGATACCAGTTTTATATTAAGCGGATCGTGATAGGGGTCTTCACTCGCCAGATTGACCGCCACCAGTGCGCGACTGTTTTCCGGCCAGGGCTGGTCTTTCACCATCCAGACCGGGCAAGGACATTTACGCAGTAACTGCCAGTCGGTCGGGGTGAAAATCACCGCTTCCAGCCTGTCGTGCTGGTGAGCCATTTTGAGCAATAAATCGTGTTTACCGGCAATCACCTCCTGAATAATGGCTTCATAAGGTTTGTTATGCCAGATGACCTTGATATCAATGGGGATCCCCGCATCAAGGTAGTATTTACACTGTTCCGCAATCCATTCGGTTCGTTGGGCGATAACCCCTTGTCTCATCTCGGTTCTTTCATCCGGAGAGAGCAGGGTAGTCATTTCGTAGGAAAAGTCGTAGATAGGCAAAAACGCCTTAATACGACCACCAAGCCGCTGGACCAGATAAACGGCCCGTCTCAGCGCGGGCTGGTCATCCTGATTGGGGTCAATAGCTACCAGTAAATTCTGATACTTCGCCATAGCTCCTCCTGTTGGCTGTCACTCTGCAGCCTGCCCGTTAAGAGTAACGCAAGGAAATCGCTTTGAACAATAAGATGAGCGCGGCCGGATCAACAATTCAGAGCAATCATTGATCCGGTGCTGTACAAGGGGGGTTAAGCTTTAGTACGTGATGAGCCCGCCAGTTCGGCCAGCAGCTCATTATTTTCTATAGTGATGTACTTACCTTTCACGGCCAGCATACCGCTTTTCTGGAAGCGACCGAGCAGGCGACTGATGGTTTCTACCGTCAGACCCAGATAGTTGCCGATATCACCGCGAGTCATGGTCAGCCGGAATTCGCGAGGTGAAAAACCACGCTGGGCAAAGCGACGGGAAAGGTTGTAGATAAAGGCGGCCAGGCGCTCTTCGGCGTTCTTCTTCGACAACAGCAGGATCATGTCCTGATCGCCACGGATTTCGCCGCTCATCAACCGCATCATTTGCTGACGCAGGTTGGGCATTTTACCGGATAAGTCGTCCAGCGTTTCAAATGGGATTTCGCACACCATGGACGTTTCCAGGGCCTGAGCGAAACTGGGGTGCTGAGCGCCACCGATAGCGTCAAACCCAACCAGATCGCCTGCCAGATGAAAGCCAGTGATTTGTTCATCGCCTTGTTCGGTGATGGTGTAGCTTTTGATGGTACCTGAGCGGATAGCATACAGTGATTTCAGTTCATCACCGGCTTTGAACAACGCTTGCCCTTTCTGGATGGGTTTTTTCCTTTCGATAATGTTGTCGAGCTGGTCGAGTTCATGCTCGTTGAGTGTGAAAGGAATACACAGCTGGCTGATGCTGCAATCCTGACAATGGATTGCGCAGCCGCCAGACTGAATGCGCCGGATTATTCGCTTTTCAGGAATCATAGACTTTACTCAGGCGATAATTGATATTGGTCAATTTTAACAGCTTTTATTGGGTCTGATAAGATCTGCTATCTCTGGAACTGACAAGTAAATAGTGAGCTTATTAATATTTTTGGCACGATATTTGTATCTTTGCCTCACCACTCGCGGATTTTCACTCACTCAGTGGTTGCGGTTGAATAAATCCTGCTGTGGCAAATACCCTTCGTGGGTTAATAACCATTGTTTACGATGAATGCCGCCGGCGTAACCGGTGAGCGCACCTCGCGCACCAATAACACGATGGCAGGGGACGACAATACTGATGGGATTGGAACCATTGGCCAGCCCAACGGCGCGGGCGGCACCTGGTTGCCCGAGTCGGGCAGCCAGTTCGCCGTAAGTGGTTGTACTGCCGCAAGGTATGGTACGAAGTGCTTGCCAGACCTGATGCTGGAAGTCGGTGCCTGCGGCAGCGACGGGCAAGGTCGCAATAATGTTCAGGTCGCCCGCGAAATAGGCGCATAGCGCATCGGTCAATTGACCCGGATTATTACAGGCTTTTAACACGAACGGGTCATGACGGTAACGCTTATTCAGCGATTGATATAAATTCTCTTCATATTCACGCCACTCCACCGCTCTAAGGTGATAATTTTCATCAGCAATCAATAATAATTCCCCAATGGGCGTGGGGAGCGTATCAAATAAAAATGTCTGCATGGATATCGTGTTATGTAACGTCAGCCAATAACAGTGACGTGGTAACCAGATTTAAGCGTGGGCGCATTGTCGCTTTAATAGCAACATCTGTCACATAAAAACTGCATGATGTTGAGAAAGGGCTGGAGGTGATAGCCGGGTACACGGCCTGCACCCCCAGGGAACGGCAGACTCAGGATGAGGCCAGTTTTTGAAGCGTCGTCAACTGGTTAACGGCATCTTGCATGGCGTCCATCCCTTTGGCGAGATCTTTCAGATTACCCAGATTCGCCGTCATGTTAGCCCGGTCCTTATCGGTTTCAGCACTCATGGTGGCGATTTGGTTGGCTGCCGAGATACTTTTATCCGCCATTTGTGCGGTTGTCGTGACGGTTTGCTGAGCAATGGAGCGGATATGCGCGATAGTTTGAACCGCTTCATTAATGCTGTGGGTAGTCGCGTCAACCTGCTCTTTAGAGGAGCTTGCCAGTTTACGAACCTCATCCGCGACCACGGCGAATCCCCGGCCTGCTTCACCCGCGCGGGCGGCTTCTACGGCGGCATTCAGTGCCAGCAAGTTGGTTTTATCCGCAATCGCGTTGATGCCGCTGGTGATATGGCTGATGCTGGTTGAAATACGCTCCAGGTCGTTAAGACCGGTTTCCAGCCGGACCTGTGCTTCTTGTGTTTTTGAGGCGGAGTCGCTAATTGCACGGATGCTGCTTTGGGCCACATCCAGTGTATCGCTCTGGCGTAGCGTTGCCTGTTCCAGTTGGGGCATGGCTATCAACAGCGGTGCCAACGCCTGTTCATAATCAACCACCTGTTTGACTACGGCCGACTGAATGTCATGCAGGGCTTCCCAACGCCGCAGGGCGCGTTGAGCATAATGACCGGCGTAGGCGGCGTATTCGACCGGGAAATGGTTCATGGCTTTCACGTCACGGTCAAAAAATGCCAGTGCGGATAGCGTCTGGTTGATGGGTACCCCCAGAATTTCACCAAAGCTGGAAAACCCGGCGGCGGGGACCTGACCAAAAAATTGAGCCTGCTCCAGACTGGTGTTGCCAACCCGGCGCAGTACACAGTCATTGAGCAGTAACAGCTCCGGTTTGCCATGTTGTGACACAAACTGTTGCCAGTCCCGTTCGGTGGTGGCGATAAAATCGGTTGATTGCATGAGATGCAGTCGGTCACCAAATTCCAGGTCACAGAAAAAGGCAATATGGTCTTCTTTAATGGCGGCGACGGAACGAACGAAGTATTCGTCATTGACCTTAACCGCGAACGTTTTTCCTGTCAGATGCTGGCTGATTTGACCTGGCGGACAGCGTAAACAGGCAGCGATCGCGTCAATAATCGGCTGCTCATGGCCGTGGGCATCGAAAACAGATTTCACCGTACGGGCGACAGGGTCAGCTTCTGCCACCAGCCAGCTCTGTTTTGTTGGTTCAAAGTTCTGGCTCTTGAACGGCGCAAATGATTTGCCGGGTGCCATCTGACAGAACACGATCACCGCCTTTCCTTGTAGCACGGTGTTGTCCGCACCAATGTAGGTGCCGCTGAAATCGAGCCGTCCTCCAGCTGCGCCACCGATAGTCAGGCAGGGGAAACGACGGCAGGCGTACCAGGCCTGCATCAAAAACCCTTCCGATGCCGCCAGACCATCACAATAAATCAGCGCAAAGGTGTTATCCGGAGAGAGCGACATACTGACATTCAGGCGATCCAGTTCTCGTTTAATGGCGTCGATTCTGACGCGAGCACTGGGTTTGTCATGCATGTGCAGATCGACCAGATGTACCTCATGTTTGGCGATCAACGATTGAGGCATCCATAACCAACTGCCCTGCGGGCTATTCATCTCGCAGTAAGCCGAGCGATTACGTTGACTGCATAACGCGCCGGTGGAGGAGAGGGTAATCACCGTGCGATTAGGGGCTGAAAAACGTTGCCAGGCACGGTTGACCTCGGAAAAGTTGGCTTCAGGAGGGACAAACGCCAACAGCAACCCAGGCTTAGAGGGGAGCCCGAGAGCAGACAATGAGTTAGGTAAGGCGTCACAACGATAGGTGCCACGTGCTGGGCGGTTCCTTGTTAAACCCGGGATTGCGATATGGCTCAGGAAAGATGACATAATATTTCCACTCCCTATATTTAAATTAATTTAATGGGAAGCCTGATTTTATCCTACGAGATGCGAATAGAGTGTAGGGTGATCGCGATCACCTGCCATCACTCAAATAGGCAAGAAATCTAATTCCGTGTGCGGGATCACATTGATGATAGTGGTAAATGAACGGGTTAGGGAATGATAAGAAAATTATTTTGTGAAAAATGAAATTACTTAACTTTGTTAATGTATTTTGTGGGGTGGAGGGGATTTCACCATCGCCATGACGGCTACAGAAGTGGCCGACGCGGTGTAGTGCCGCATCGACCGGGGTACGTCACTGGATAACGCCGCAGGCGATGCGCATTCCGCCGCCGCCAAGTTCCTTCGGCGTGTCGGCGTAGTTGTCACCACCGGTATGAACCATCAAAGCGTGGTCTTTCACTTCTGATAGCGATTTTAACCGTGGCGCCAGTACTTCATAAGTCGCGGTGCCATCCGCGTTGACGACCAGACCAGGTAAATCGCCCAAATGTCCTTTATCATTGTAAGGGCCGAGATGCCGACCGGTTTTTTGCGGGTCCAGATGCCCGCCCGCTGCCAGTGCCGGTACGGTATTGCCATTTTGTACGCCCGGTGCGCAACTGGCATTAGCATGGACGTGGAAACCGTGAATGCCAGGCTGCAACCCCTTCAGGTTGGGACTAAACAGCAGGCCATACTCTGTTTCGGTGATAGTGACATTGCCAAGCGTATCGCCATCGCCAGTGGGCAGTGCTTCTTTTAGCGTGACGGTCGTACTGGCCGCGTGGGTGATGGCGCTGATGAACAGGCCAGACAGAATCAGTGCGTTGAGTTTCATGATGCTCCCTTTTCCTATTGTCATGTTATTGCCGCCATCCTGAGTATTACGCGGCAACATCAGCGGTAATGCCGAGGGCATAAAACGCCCGTTGACCTCATCAACGGGTACCCAATAAAACGGATTCCCTCAAGCCAAATATAGTCGGGACGGTATAGTGCGCCAGTTTTTTGTGACGTTGTCACGTATTGTCAGTAGAGATCTGCACCGGGAAGATGAGCCGCAGCAGCGTTTGAGCATTCTCAGACGGTGCAATCGCGCCAGCAGGACAAAAATTGGGTCTATCACACTGATAAAACAACAATTCGATATATAGTGTAATCAGGGGATGGAAAATGTGATGAAAAAATTAGGCACGAAGGAGACGAAAAAAATGAGTAAGGGTGTGATAACGAAAGGGCTATCTGGCCTGTTGCTGGCGATGCCGCTCTGTGGGTTCGCCGATAACAAAAATCCGGATCTGATTGCCGGTTATACCTCGCAACAACTGGCTGATGCGTTACCGGCTGTGGTTGATGGTTTAAAACGTCGCGGCGTGGAAGTGGATGCTAAAGAGCATTCCGTGCAAGCAGAATATGTGGATACCGCGACAAAACGTAAGACGCTGGTCACCATTTATATTCCGCCATCAATCAGCGGGCAGGAGGCGACCACTGAAACTGAACTGGATGCCGCGGTTGCCAGTTCCGAGAAAGAGATGCTGCGCCAGCGAATTCGCCCGGAGAAAAAGGATCTGGTTGCCGATGGCACCCCAAAATTCCGGTGTCTGCTGACTATTCTCAATGATCAGGTTGTGCATTCATTATGTTCTGCGGTAGTGAAAGGTCGGGTGGTGGAAATCCAGCCGGTCACACTGGTTGACAATAAAGCGTTTGAACCGGCACAGCAGCGTCAGGCCGGTGTGGTGTTGTCCATCGGCAAAAGTCTGCTGGCGGGTACTAAGTAGAGTGATGGTTATTGCCTGATGGGCTCAGCCCTGCCAGTCGGCAGGGCTTTGGGGGCTACAGGCTGCCAAACTGGCTGTGGTGCTGTGTTTTAAGCCAACCGCTATCGGTACAAAGATAACGGCAGGCAGTTCGGGCGTTGTATCTAAAATCTGCACCGAATCAACCAGGCAATTTGTCAGTGAAACCAGCGCAGTAGGCGATCCAGAATCAGTGACGGCAGTGTGAAATCCGGGTCGGCGAATGTAACGCCTTGTGCGCCAAGATGCGAAAACAGCGGTAGTGTCAGCGCGGGTAGCACACATAGCAACAGGCCATTCAAGCTGCTGGCTAGCACTGCGCCGCGTACACCACCGGTCGCATTCCCGAATATAGCGGCGGCACCGCCGGTAATGAAACTTGCCATGATGCCCGGCACGATAATCGGCAGTCCAATCAGTGGGAACAGGAGAATGCACACCAGCTCTACTGAGAAGCTGACCAGAAAGCCTATCAACGTTGCGTTAGGGGCCTTGGTAAAGAGCACCATCACGTCGACGGCGGGAATGGCACCTGGCGCGAACACGTTGGCGAATCCTTTAAAGGCCGGCACAATTTCAGCTGTGAACAGGTTGACGCCCGCTTTTGCCAGATAAAGTCCGCAGGCAAACGTCGCGGATTGCTCCAGAATAAAGATCACTACATTTTTATCCGCTGCACCGGTGCCATACACCATCACCATCGCATCTCTAATTTGCGGCTGGGTGGCAAACAGGCAGGAAAGTAGTAACAGTACCAACATGGTCAGCAGGGTGGCGACATTTGGTTCACGCAAAAAATCAAAACGCTGACTGAGCGTCAGATGCTCCGTGTCGCTATTTTTGTTGCCAAGCCATTTTCCCAGATAGGAGCCGAGCACATAAGATGTGATGGCGGCGTGTGAAATGGCGTACTCGTTAGAGCCTATAATCGCGCGGCTGAAGCGGCTGAGAATATAAGGTGATGCAGCCATATAAACGCCGATGAGCATTGATGACACGACGATAATTGTGGTGTTGCCATAACCGAGCTGGAGCAGCACTGCGGTGAAGGCAAATGCCATGAATAACACTAAGTGTAGCGACAGGTAGATATATTTTAACCGGGTAAAACGTGCCAGCAGAATGTTCAGCAACATGGCGAACAGCAGAATCAGTGCGGCGGTAGCACCGATTTTGTCGATGCTGGCAGCCATGATGGCTTCATTACTGGGCACTACACCTGCGATATCGAAAGCATGCGAAAACAATGAACTGAATGCCGTCAGCACTTTCATCAGAATGCTGCCACCGATTTTGATCATGGTAAAACCGATAAACGATAGAAATGTACCGGTAATCAGGCGTGACAGCGGCGCACGTTGAAATAATAAACCGAGAAACGCCACGATGGCGATAATGACTGAGGGGGTTTTGACCAGGCTAAGCAAAATATCCATTTTTCGTCATCCGTAAAGTTAATGGTTATCCAGTAAATCGATGAGTCAGCTGTATTCATGCTGGATGGCGGATTTTTGCACTTTTTAAAATGGCGTTCCACTTTAATCTGATAAAGCCAGGTTACCTGACAATGCTGGATGACGCCGGAAAGAGCAGGGAAAATATACCGAAAGGAGAAAATGGCGGACTGATAGCCCGCCGACGATGTTTAGCGCAGGTTCTGCGGAAAGTTATCCGGCAAGTCGCTGGCCGGGCAATCAATAACGCTATTGTTGTTTTCACCACAGTCACGCACAAACGTAATGGTGGCGAATTCGTCAATCACTTCCGTTGGGTAGGCAGGGCCAGCGGCACGGTAAGATTCCATCAACGGAATGTGCTCATTCTGGAAGCAGACGGTTTTCTCCGGGTTATTGATGACCCAACGTGGGAAGAAGATGGTGCCGTGAAAAATGCGATCACCCAGGTTGACTATCAGGCTTACGTCGGTGCCGGTTGGTTCCGTCCAGGAGATTTTGTAAACATCGCTGGCGACTCGGACAATAAACGCCTCCTGATCTTTTACCCAGCGATTGGCCACGATACCGCTATGAATGCGGTAATCCAATGTGTGACCATTTTTCACGTATATCTCGTAATTCCAGCCGTTATCGTAGGTATATACCAGATGTTTTCCTACAAAATCGCTGAGATCGTGTTTGTCGAAAGTGCTCATACTGTTTTCCTTATTGTTGGCTGCAACAGAGTATAAGGTCTGAATAAATTGATGAATAACGCTGTTTTTAGTGTTAATTAATTCAATAATTAGATTGATTGGCCGGGTTATGCCAACAACACCACAGATGGAATGACGCAGATGTTGACGAAAACGACACTGGAGCAATGGGCGCTGCTACGGGCGGTGGTGGAGCTGGGTGGGTTTGCTCAGGCCGCGCAAGCGCTTAACCGTAGCCAGTCTTCGGTGAGCTACCAATTATCATTGATGCAGGAACGGCTGGGGGTCTCGCTGTTGGCACCATCTGGTCGTCGGACGGTGCTGACTGCACAGGGGCAGCAATTGCTGACGCAGGCCATTCCGTTGCTGAATGCCTTTCACACGCTGGAGTTGCGGGCAGATATGCTGCGGCGCGGCGGGCGGGCCAGAATTGATCTGGTGGTGGATAGCATTTTCCCCAAACCGACCTTGTTTGCCGCGCTGCGTACTTTCCAGTCCCGTCATCCACATACGCAAGTCCATTTAATGGAGGTGCTACGCAGCGAGAGTCGGTCGCAGCTTGCCGACTATCAGGCTGATATCTGGCTGATTTCCCAGCCGTGGGAGGGGATTAACCGTGGGCGATTGCTGATGGACATGGCATTCGTCGCTGTTGCGCGGGCAGACCATCCGCTGCATCAGCGCGCCCAGCCGTTGTCATTTGCGGATCTTAGCGCCTATCCATTGATTGAAATTATTGACAGACAACAGCAGAAAGAGAGTCTGCATAAACCCGCCAGTACGGAAAACTGGACATTTACCACGGTGGAGGCGGCCATCGAAGCGGTGATGCACGGTGTGGGGTATGGCTGGATGCCACAAGCGCGTGTGGCGCATGGGCTGGCGTCTGGCGTACTGAAATTGCTGCCCTTGCAACAAGGCGGGCGGCGTTTTACGCCGCTCTATCTGGTGGTGGAAGAAGACAAACAGCCTTACGACACGGAGGTCGCAACGCTGGTAGCGCTACTGACGGAGGCCGCCGACGCTATGGTGTAAAGTGACGTTGTCACCATTCATGTGTAACAGCCGCTCGCTGTGCAACCATCCATTACCCATATCCATTCAGGCGAAGTAGCGTGCTTTGAACGGCATTAATGCGGCGCCAATCACGGCCGGGTCATGTTGGATCTGGCTTAGCAACAGCCTTGGATAGCGAGCAGCGTGTCCATAACGTGGCGGCTGCTGGGTGGGAGGAACAGTAAGCAACATCTCTCCCAATGCTGTTGGTAACTCGCCGCCAAATACAATCGCTGCCGGGTCGACTACCGCGCGCAGCGCATCAATAGCACGGTTCAGGCAGGGTCTGACTTCTTCGACCCAGTCGGATACACCTGGCCATTGTGGGTTGAACTGCTTACGCAGGGCGCTGACCCGCTGAATATCGATACCCTGTGCATTAAGCCGCTTAAGTAATTCGCCCAGTGCCGGGCGGGAGGAAAACTCTTGTTTGGTATAAAGACGGCTGATTTCCCCCGCGTTGCCGAAAGAACCGGCAAAGGACTGACCATTGAGGATGAGACCTGCGCCAAAGCCATAGTTGAATGACAGGTAACCGAAGGTTGGGTAGTGCAACCCCGCCCCCAGTACGGACTCGCCGATTGCACCGGTGGTGGCGTTATTCTCTGTCCAGACGTCCAGATCAAACAGGGTCTCCAGTTCACTTTTGATATCCACCAGCGACCAGTCACGAAGTGGCTCAGGTGCGTTAAATAACCGTTTCTCATCCACCAGATAGCCCGCCATAGCGAACCCTATGCCCACCACCGCTGAGGGGGAGATCGCACACTGCTGCAGTGCTTTGCGTGTCTGCTCTTTCAACATAAACAGCGCACGCGTGCGGTCATCCAGCGGAATATCGAGGGTTTCCTCATAGACCACCTGACAACTGAAATCACACAGGCAAAACGCCAGCGCATCGGTATTCACGGAGATACCGATGCTATACCGCGCCGACGGTGCCAGTTCCAGTGCCGGGCTGGGTTTACCGCGCCCATGCACAATGCTTTCGCCTAACTGTAATAGCCCACGCTCCAGCAGGTTATCGATGATTCGATGTACCGAGGGTTGGGTCAGGTTGGTCTGCGGTGATACCGCAGAGCGCATGATGTGCCGGTTACGACGAACGATATCCAGAACCAGACGTTCATTTACGGTAACACTTGCATTGTCGTGAAGTATTGGCCACATCAGGCGCGGGCCTCCGCGGGTGTCTTCATGGTGTTTATGATCCTTTTATCTCGCCCTGTTGTGCAGTTAGCTCATCGCTGATGCCGGAGGGTGTACCGGGAATACCGGCGTCACTAATTATTAATCATAAAGAATGATAATAACCCTTGGTATCAGATGCAACCTGATGGGTGATATGATTTCATCAGAAATTACAGCTAATTAAAATTTATTTTCTTATATATCATTTATTTGAATTGTCTATTTTCTGTGACGCATTTGAAACGTGTTTGTCATTATTATTATGCATACTGCATTATAAATTCAATTGGCAGCGTTTTCACCTGATTAAACAGGTGCCTGACGAGCAACGGGGAAGGTGTGATGAGTAGACTGGAAGTGGAGCGCGCCAGTGTGGCTTACGGTGATACGCCCGTACTCAAGGGGGTATCATTCGAGGCTAAAGAAGGTGAGTTCGTTACCCTGTTGGGGCCGTCTGGATGCGGCAAAACCACACTCTTGCGGGCTATTGCCGGCTTTGTGCCGCTGGATGGTGGGGCCATTCGTATTGGTGGCCGAGAGATGAATGGTCTTGAGCCAGAGAAACGCAACACCGCGATGTGCTTTCAATCTTACGCCTTGTTTCCCCACCTGACCGTATCAGAAAACATTGCCTTTGGATTACAGCAACGCCGGGTGTCGGGAGAGGCGCTAAGCCACCGGGTTGTGGAAACCGCGTTAACGGTAGCGATGGCCGGGCATTTGGATAAATTGCCCGCTCAGCTCTCCGGAGGGCAGCAACAGCGCGTGGCGCTGGCGCGCTCCATGGCCGTGCGACCGGATGTGATGTTGTTTGATGAGCCCTTGTCCAATCTGGATGCCCGGTTGCGCGAGCAACTGCGGTTGCAGATCCGTGCGTTACAACGCAAACAAGGCTTTACTGCGGTGTATGTCACGCATGATCAGGCTGAAGCCTTAGCCATGTCTGACAAGGTGATGGTGATGCACGGCGGCAATATCATTCAGGCCGGTACTCCACAAGATATTTACCAGCGGCCGGTCAACCGCTTTGTCGCGGATTTTATTGGTACCGCCAATATTATGGTCGGCACGGTCATGACGCGGGATGCACACAGCGGGCATTATCGGGTGGCGACGCCACTGGGCGAGTTGGTGGTCGCCTCCGACGAACCGCCGGTTCGGGATCGACTTTATCTGTGCTGGCGTCCTGAAAACGTCCGCCTGCTGTCACTGCCCGCAACGGGACAGAATATTTTTTCTCTGCGTGTGAAACGCCATACTTTTCTCGGCAACCTGACCGATATCGAGGGTAGCCCGACGGATTCCGACATGACCTGCTATCGCATCCAACTGTTGGGATACCAGCCGCTACTGGAAGGGGAAACCTATACCTTTTCGCTGCCGCCTGACGCGTTACGCTTTTTGCGTGAGGAGGTGACATGAAATCGTCATTCATGGCTTACCTGCTACTGCTGCCTGGCGTGGGGGTTATCGTGCTGGTGATGGGGGCGGTGTTGGGAATGGCGTTCTCCCAGTCGCTCGGTTTTTTCAATTTTGCCGGCGACAGTGCTTTTTCACTGCGTTTCTGGCAGGTCATGCTGGCGGACGAGCAACTCTGGCGCTCTTTCTTCTATTCAGCCCGTATCGCATTGTTTAGCGCCGTATTGTCCGTTGCACTGGCGTACCCATTAGCCATTTGGCTACGTAAACCGTTTCCGGGTGCTATTACCTTGCGTGCGGTACTCAAAGCGCCGTTGCTGGTCCCGGGACTGACGGCGGCGTTTCTGTTCGTCAACTTTATTTCCTATCAAGGCTTTCTCAACGTGGCGATGTTGCGGCTGGGGCTAACGGAACGGCCTATCCGTATGCAGAATGACGCCAACGGTATTGGTGTGATCCTGCTTCAAATCTGGAAACAGATGCCGTTTGCGTTGTTGCTGATAAGCGGCTCCGTGCAGGCCATAGGTGAAACGGTGCTGGAGGCCGCCCGTAATCTGGGGGCCGGTGTCTGGGTTCGCTTTCGGCGAATTGTGCTGCCGTTAACGCTGCGGGCATTGCAGACGGCCATGATGCTGATCTTCATCGGTGCCGCCGGTGACTTTTCCTTCCAGTCGGTCGCTGGACCGGTCAACCTGAACTCCATGGCACAACTGATGTTGCGGGTACAACAGTCAGGAACCGATGGCTGGAATCAGGCGGCGGTCGTGGCGGTGATGCTCATGTTGCTATCACTGGTGGGGGCGGGATTGTTGGCGATGGCGACAGGTGTCGTCGTGCGCGGCATAAGGAGATAACCGATGCAACAAACAGCCGTTAACCGACTCAATCGCCTGCTGGTCATGTTGCTTTTGCTCTTGGGGCTTGTCTGGCTGGTTCTGCCATTTGCCATGGCGATACTGTGGTCCCTGGTCGACCCGGCGCATCCCTGGTCTTACCCGGATGTCTTTCCGCCGGTCTTGTCGCTATTGCGCTGGAGCGAGCTGTGGAATACCACGTCGTTACCTGATGCGTTGCTGCACAGTTACCTGTTGGCCCCCTGCGTCACCGTAACGTGCCTGCTGCTGGCGATGCCGACGGCTTATGCGTTTGGGCGGCTTTCATTTCCGGCGAAGGGGGTAGCACAGTTTATGACACTGTTGCCGATCGTATTGCCGGGGTTTGTTATCGCGGTGTTCTTATCCTCGTTATTGATGCGATTGGGGGTTTATTCGCGGTTTATGGGGATTTTTGTTGGGCACACCGTGTTATTTATGCCATACGCCATTCGCATTCTGAGTGTCTCTTTTAGCCAGGTCCGGCAGGACCTGGTGGATGCGGCGCGCAATCTGGGTGCTAGCAGGGGGGAGATCTTCCGGGTTGCCTACTGGCCATCGCTGCAATCCGGGGTGATGGCGGCGATGATTATGGTGTTCATCCTCTCTATCGAAGAGTTTTCCGTTTCCTACATCGTGGGGGCACCGGATTTCATCACCGTACCTACCATTTTGTATTCATACCTTGGTTATAACTTCATCCGGCCTAACGCTGCAGTGGTGTCACTGATTCTGGTGGTGCCCAACGTGGTGTTGATGCTGCTAATGGAGCGCTGTCTCAAAAATGTGCCGACCTCAGCGTTTGTCAATAAAGGATAGCGATGAGGCGGCCTCACTACTTATCAGGGAAATCATCAGGGGAACCTTGCATGTTTACTCGATTTACGCCGTCGACCTTACGCAAGCTGGTGGCATTGCCGGTATTGTTGTTGCCACTGTGTGGGGCTCAGGCTGCAGATTTAAAAACGATGTCCTGGCAGGACGTGGAAGCTCAAGCGCGTCAGGAAGGGCAACTCACCTGGTTTAACTGGTATTACCAGGATCGGCTGCGCGACGAAGTGAAAGCGTTTGAGAAACAGTACGGTATTCGGGTCACCATTCCAGATGGCGAGGCGGCGGGCAGTATCAATAAGTTGTTGGCGGAACAGAATCGCGACCAGGGTGATATTGATGTGATATCCGTGGGTGGCAGTCAGTTTGGGTTGTTTAATGGGCCTAAACTGTTCTGGGGGCCGCTGACGTCGCGGTTGCCCGGTGGCGACAAGCTAACCTATCAGATAGAAGGGGTTGATACGAAAGGCTATGCCGTGGCGTTCTGGGGTAATCAGACGGTCATCGCTTACAATTCGGCCCGTATCAAGGAGGCCGACCTGCCGCATTCGTTGCCTCAACTTGAACAGTTTCTGGCGAAAAACCCCGGCGAATTCACTTTTAACGTAGAGAATGGCGGTTCCGGGCCTGCATTTATCGAGTCTGTCACCCGCACGCTGGTGCCAGATGTGAACTATCGCGATGGGCGCGTCACACCGGAGATAGTGCAGCAGCTCGCCCCGTCCTGGCGCTGGTTCAACCATTACAAAAGTAGTCTGGTGATCAGTGCTTCCAATGCCGATAGCATCACCCGGCTCAATGCCGGTGAGTTTAAACTTGCTGCCTCCTGGGAGGATTTGGTGCTTTCGCTGCAACATAAAGGGGAAT
Source organism: Dickeya oryzae (assembly GCF_020406815.2). Taxonomy (NCBI): domain Bacteria; kingdom Pseudomonadati; phylum Pseudomonadota; class Gammaproteobacteria; order Enterobacterales; family Pectobacteriaceae; genus Dickeya; species Dickeya oryzae. The sequence continues at coordinate 2,386,013 of NZ_CP162670.1, read as the reverse complement.
TGTCGCCGGATATCAAATTTTACCTGCCCGATTTTGGTATGCCAGGCGGCGGTAATGTCGTCGGTATTCCCGCTAATGCCCGGCACAAAGCGGCGGCATTGCTGTTTATCCACTGGCTGACACTGCCTGACACCCAACTTCGTTTTCATTCTCAGTTTGGTACGGCACCATTGATGTTAGCAGGAATCGACGTACCGGCGGCGGGTTCGCTGGACAGGTCGCACAGCTTCGCCTGGGCGGCTAAGCCGCTAGGTGATGAAATTAGAAAACAGTTTATCCAAAACGTGATGCTGAAATGAGATGACGACGCCTGGCCGCAATACCGGAACCCGGCTGGTGCTTTCCGGTGTCCGTCTGGGCGTAACGACACGATAAGACGCCTGACGTCATCCAGATATCAACACATTTTTTTACTCAACACCGATGCATTGAAACACCAGGGAAACCATTATGTCTGATGTTGTAACCGAGCACTCACGCCGCCGTGTGGTAGCGTCTTCACTCATTGCCCACCGTGGCGCATCCTCGCTGGCACCGGAAAACACGCTGATTGCAATGCGTAAAGCCGCGCAACAGGGCGCGACCTGGCTGGAGGTGGATGTCAAACTGACCCGGGATGGTCAACCGGTGATCATTCACGATGACCGGGTCGATCGCACCACCAACGGCCGTGGTTTGGTCGCCGGGTTAACACTGGCGGAGATTCGCCAGCTTGACGCACGCGCACACTTTGACGACGCATTCGCTGGCGTGACAATTCCTACTTTGCAGGAATTGATTGAATGTGTACTGGAATTAGACATGGGGCTGCAACTCGAACTCAAGCCCACCGCCGGTGATGATGTGGAAACGGCAGAGGTCGCCCTGGCGGTGCTGAAGTCCATGTGGCCTGCTAATCGTGATCGCCTGTTTCTATCGAGTTTTTCTGTTCGCTCAATTCAGGCGGCGGCCCGATTGATGCCGGATGTACCGCGTGCTTTTGCCGTCGTGGTACCGCCTAAAAACCCCGTTGAGCTGTTGCAGGAAACGAACTGCCAGATTTTGCACTGTTTGTCGGAACTGCTGGATGATGAAGCGCTGCATATTCTGGCCGACAGTGGTATTGAATACGCGGTAGCGATTGTCAATGATGCCGCACAAGCCCGGCGATTTCTGGATAAGGGTGCGCAGACCGTACTGTCTGATATTCCCGATTTGCTGGGGTGATATAACCGGAGGACGTCATGTCTGATTTGCAGTTACGCTTTGAGACCGCCAACGCGGTTATGGAAGAGGCCGCGTTACTGGCGAGGCAATTGTTTGCCCGGCGTGACAGCGTGGTAGTGGAACAGAAATCCGCCAACGATTTTGTATCCGATGCTGACCGTCAGGTAGAGCAGTTGATTCGTGATCGCCTGAAAGATGTCTTTCCTGATGACGCCATTTTAGGCGAGGAAATGGGCGGGGAGGTTGGCGATAGTTTCTGGTCTATCGACCCGATTGATGGCACCACCAACTTTTTACGTGGGCTGCCGTTGTGGGGAATTTCCATCGGGTATGTCGAAAACGGATTAGCGGTGGTCGGCACCATTGCGTTGCCGATGCTGGGCTTGACGCTGTCAGCCGCAATTGGATGCGGGGTCTGGCGCAATGGCATGCCTTATCGCCGTCAGGTTCCCTTTAGTGAAGTTCGCTTGCTGGCGTTGGGTGAAAGCAATAAATGGGCGGTGGCGGAAGTGGCGATGCTCGATGGCTATCTGCGCGATGAAGGCTGGGCTGTGGCGCGCTATCGTTGTGCAACGGTTGGGCTGAGTTTTGCCGCGCTGGGCTTTACCGACGGCTACGTGGAAAAAAACACCAGCATTTGGGATATCGCTGCCGGGGTGGTCATCGGTTCTGAGGCCGGGTTGGTGGTGAAATATCGGGGAAGCTACGAGGCCGGGGGTATGCATGTGGCAACGGCTATCCCCGAGGTACAACAGATAATCGAACCGTTTTTCATCCTCTGACGCAGTCGCTGACGCGATCTGACTTGATATAGATAAAAATAAAATAAAAAAGCACCGCCAATGCGGCGGTGCCCGTTCAAACCCATCAAAAACGGCGTTATTTGTTGATGAACGACCGTGGTTTTGGTGGCGTGGCCGCCAACGCTGCCTGAATTCGCATCGGGTTGAAATAATTACGCATCAGCCGAATGCGGTGATCACTGGTAAATTCATACCGGATTGCCCAGTCATAGCTGTAAGGTACGCGGGTAGATTTGGTGATCCCTTGCTGGCTGCCGTAAGCCATCGCCTGATTGTCGCTAAAGAAGACTTTTTCCACCACCTCACTGCTGAACTCCACGGTCTGGCTCATCAGTGACCAAAAGCGGGAGAAACCTTCATGACCGTAGAATACGCCGGTATAGGGCACATCTACCGGGCCGGTCATGTCCCACACCAGTTGTTCGCTCAGGCAAGCCAGCGCCATCTGCAAGTCACCAGCGGCATAAGCCTGAGACAGTTTTTCCAACGTGGTCTGGTTATTGGCGAAGGTGACTGCCTGACTTTTAGCCTGAAAACGCGGCGGCGGCGGCGGGGTGTATTCGAATGTCGGTGCGGCGTGGTACGCGTTATCTCCGGGGAACGGATGGGCGACAATGGCGCGGAAATCTTCGCGCAGCGACCCCATCGCCATGACCGCCGGGGTCAGTTTCAGTGGACGACCGGACAGCGCCAGTTGCAGGTTTTCCAGTATTTCGCTGTAACGGCGATTGAAACGCACAATGGCTTTACGCAGCTCGCTTTCTGGGTAATCGGCGATTTTGGCAGCACTGTGGGTTTTGACCGCTTTATCCCATTCGATATTCAGTGGATCGCCGGTTGGGCCGCTGGCGATGGTATCGCCGTGCGTATACATGCGCTCACAGTAGATTTCGTTGAAGCGGTAGTAATGCGGCACATTATTTTCGTCACCCTGCCAGATGTTGTGCGGCGAACCTTCGCCCTGATCGCAAATTTGACGCAGGGTATAGACCGCGCTGTCGAGGTCGACCACGGGCGTGATATTGCCGTATGAGCCATGGCAGAACTGTTCTGGTTCGATCTGACGGGTTGGGTCGCCGCAGAACACGGCTTTCTCGCCGAAAGACTCTACCGCCGCGCGTAGACGTGATTCGATGTAGATGTAGTACTCACCGATAGACATGTCACTGCAAACATGACTGGCTACCACTTCCGGGCGAACGTACTTGGGGTGCTCGATTTGCATCGCCTGATGAATGGCGTGCTGGGAAAACGGGTGGAGCTGAATTTCCAGATCTTCAATGCCGAACGGTAGTGTAGCCGGATAGTCAGGCATGAAGCTGGGGCTACTAATATCGGGTGTGCCGCCTACCGCGTTGAGTAGGTTGCCAACCATGACGAAGTGCAACATTTCTTCTATTACGACCGAATGGATAACGTCAGTGACCCGTGGGTCGATATCGTCATTCACCGTGTAAAGCATGGTCAGATAGGGAGGGATTACCGCATGTTCCAGCACCATCGCCTTTTGCAGGAGATCACGGATGTCGTCCAGTTCATGGGCCAAATCTTTATGACTGGTGAGTTTGACGTAGCCCTTTTCCCTGAAAGTCGCATCCAAATCGTGCTGTTGGTTTTGTTCGTTTAAGTTCATGGTGTTATTCCGTCTAGTCAGTTGCGGCAGTGACGAAGTGTGTAATTAGTCTTATCTATTTATTCCTAGCATGAAACCTGAATATCATCATCTTTTGTAGCGCTTTTTTCACGTTTAACGTGTGCTGGCACACATTCTGTCCAGTTCGGAAAGAATTGTGTGCGCTGCCCATAACGTCAGTGCTGCCAGTGTCAGAGTCGGTGGTGCCGTTCCCATGCTAACCATATTTCCGGCTCCTACCAGATAGAGATTCTTATGAGTCCAACTACGCTGTTGGCGATCCACCACCGAATGGTGAGGAGAGTTCCCCATGCAGTGGGTCCCTGCGATGTGCCCGGCCCCGGTAAACGCCAGCGGTTGGCCATGACAGGTAAAATAGCCGGGTTCATCCGGTGAATAATGGCTGGCGTTATGCACCCCCATCTGCCGGAAAATCTGCCGCATAACCGTGCCGGCACGTGCAACGCCCGCGCGGGTATACAGCGACAGATCGTAATGAATCACCGGGCGGTAATTACCCAACGCATCACGGTAATCCGGATGGATCGTCACCCGGTTATTGTACTCTGGTAACTGTTCCACCATGCAACGCGCGCTGCATTGGCGGGACAGCCGCTCACGAATCTGACTGCGTAAGCGGGGGCCACACAGGGGTTCTTCCAGTAACGTGTCGACATCGTCATACAGTTTGTTCACCGGCCAGCGCCAGCCGTCATTGCTCAGCTCGATACGGAACGCCGCCCGGTGTACACGGGCGCTGCCGCTTCGCATCGCTTCAATACCTGAGGTGGTCAGCGGGCCACGCATCGGCCATTGCGGTGCATCCGCCCGACCCCAAACCGGTAATACCGGATGATCCATCAGATGGCGGCCTACCAGATCATTGCCTTTGCAGGCACCGGACGCTAGCAGCAGAACCGCGTTAGCAATCGCGTTGCCAGCCAGTACATAGCGTCGAGCGCTGACGGTATGCAAATGATGCAATGCCGTTTCATGATGGACATAGTGACGAAACTGGATACCGGTGATGGCGTCGGTAGCGGGGTCTATCAGTAGCTTATGCGCCACACTGCAGGTGAGCACATCCAGCCGTGTAGCATCGGCGTCTTCCAGTGTTTTCAGCGCGTTATACCGCGCCTGTGTCGGACAGAGCGGCGTGCAATAACTATTACCAGTGCAATACAGGCCAAGGTGCGGGTTACCGGCGGCCCCACGCGGGTGATAGCCGCACCCATGGTCATAAGCAGGATGCGGTACACCATTACGGGCCGATGGGGTACCACGCAGCGACAGAGGGATAGACTGCCCGTCCTCCATAATATTCATACCGTTCAGACGCCGGGCCAGTTGCCGATCCCCCCAGGCGGTGGGTATCCCGTGCATGGGATAAACATAGTCCGGTGGAAAATGAATACCACCATAGGCTTGTTCTTCGACATTGGCTGACACCCCCAGCTCATACTCGGCAGCCCGATACCAGGGCTCCAGGTCGTTATAACGCAGCGGCCAGTCCAACCCGACGCCGTAGCGGCTTTGCAACTCGAAGTCTTCTGGTAGCATGCGCATAGCACTGCCTAGCCAGTGTAGCGAGGTGCCACCGAGCTGGCGGCAATAGGTGGAGCTGAACGGTAGCGGGCCGCGTTGCACCAGATAACCTCGGTCATCGTACCCACCCGGTAACAACGAGTGCAATGCCGTATCGTGTGGTACGGGCGCATTGACATTATGCACGCCAGATACCTGATGGCCTTTATCCGGCCGCTGACGATAGTGCGCCAGCGCTCCCCGGTAGCTGGTGTAATGCAGGTTATCGCCAGAGCCTGCTTCCAGTATCAGACAACGCTTGCCTGCGCGAGTCAGTGTTTTGGCCATCAGTGCTCCGGCAATGCCGCCGCCGACAATCACCACATCGTAATCAGTCTGTTCTGCCTGATGGGGCGTGACAACATTCATCCACGTGTTCTCCATTCGGCTATTGGTGGCTCGGCCCAGGCACCGAACTCCTGTTGACGGATTGACTGCGGATGGGCATGGATAGCCTGCCAAATTAAGGCTTCGCGCCAGGCTGCTTCGCTGAGAAACTGGGCATCTGCCTGGGGTGTCGGGCTGACGGGGATCCACTGACCGGTATACCACAGCCGTAACAGGCTGCGCGCGACTGGCCCCAGTGATGATGATGTCAGCACGGTGTTTTGCAGCCAGGTGAGCCTTATGGTGTCATCGTCGGGTTGTGCTGAAAAATCGCGCTGCAATTGTTTGAAGGGTAAAGGGGCGGCCTGTTGCAGCCAGGCGAAATAGTCATGGGCCAGCCCGGTACCGGTCAGTTCAAATCGACTGAACCCGGTAAGCAGGGCGGAAAGGGTCAGAAAATCATCAAATGCGGTATCGGATTCGTTACTGTTACTCATGATGCGTTACCTGTGCCATGTCGTAAACAGCTAAAAGAAACCCGCGCGTCTGATCCGGGGGTCAGGCGTCGTGGAATAGGAGATGCTCTTTTTATCTTAGTTAATCGTTTTACGGTGATAGGCCGAAAAACGGCATCAGCAACCGGATATGTGAATTCGGATGGTCAGTACGACTGGCGCATACCCAATCGATAGCGGCAACTGATATCCCTGGAAGTGGTGCTTTTCTGTTCTCGCGAGAGAGCAGAAGAAACAAAACAGCATCAAGATGGCGGAATAAAGAACGGGGTGGTCTGTGTTCCTTTTTTTAAATCAACAGCGTGTTTTAAACCGGGCGAATTAACGAAAAAGCATGACAATAGCAGACATTCGGTACAACAGTACGCACCCCGCCTGAAACTATGACGTGAGCGCTGCATTTTTGCAAGACCAGCCTGATTTATAACGTGATTTTGTCGAAAGACATGGCGAGAAAAGCGACATAATTATTTGATTATGTAAACTTTTGTGCAGGAAAGGGATGAAGGCGGAGCCTGCTGCTCCGCCTGAGCCGTTAGCCTTCTGTGGGTTTGATCTGACTGAGGATCGTTCCCAGACGTTCGCGTTGTTTTGGCTTGATATCACGACCTGCCGCGTAACCGGCGTTCTGGATAATCATCTCATTGAGACCAATCAGCCAGTCATAGATGTAATACGCGGTGTTATTGACCGGAGTGACGGATAGCTTCGTCAGTCGACGTGAGGCACCAAAGTTGGCGACCTGCTTTTCCGGTTTAGCGAAGATCTTGTTGCCTTTGTTGACACGACTGTCCGGGCGCAGGGATTCCGATATTTGCTGGAAGCCCAGCCAGGCGACGAAATCACCGAGCACATTCAGTGCGCGGGATACCTGACGGTCTGCTTTGCTTTCCCGGTTAATCCCTAGCTGACCGGAATCCACCAGCATGATTTGTAATTCGTCTTCGAGTTTCAGACGGATACTGGCGGTAATCAGCTCCTCCACCAGCATTTCGATCGTGGGGCGGTTAATCCCCAACAGCTCAATGATGGCGACATTTTCCGGCAAATTGCGCAGGTGATTGATCCAGTAACGATACAGGTTGCGGGCGAACTCTGCCTCATAGCTGTGATTCTCGGCCTGGTCCTCTTCCGTTTGCACAACGGGTACGACGGGCGTTGGTTTTTCTTCGCTTTCAGCCTGCTCGCTCTCATCACTGAAGAGGTCGATATCCAGCCCGACGCCAAAAGGCTCGTAACTGGCCATCGGCACCGCGGTATCTGGTGTTTCCTGATAGGCGGCAAAATTACGCGATTGCTGCACTTGTTGCTGCAGATAAAGGTGACGCAGCTCATCGCGAGAAGGGAGCAACCGCTCCAGCAACTCGCCGTGTACGCCGGTCCGTGTCTGCAGCGCCTTGAGCATCGATTCGGCGATGTGCTGCTTGCGTGCCGGGTCATCAGCACCGGCCGGTTGGTACCAACTGCCGAGCAGGTTATCAGACAACTCGCGCTGTAATTCACTCAACTGTTCGTTAATACGCCCTAATTTCACTTCGCGGCGAACTTCGGTATCCAGCCAGGCAGCCATGCGGTTGATTCCGCGCTTGTCCATCGCCAGCATGGTGCCCCAGGCATCGCCGGGGTTACCCACATAGCGCTGTACCGCTTCATCGTTGTTATGGCCATGAGTGAAACGCCTGTCATGGCGGGTGACCGCCCAAATCAGGCCAGGTTTACGGCGGCTGCGGATTTGCGGGTTTTCCCCCTGGGTATGGCGAACCCAAAAATCCAGCGCCCGGCCAACGTGGCGCACATCTGCTTTACAGGCTGCGGCGGTACACACCATCAGCAGATTCATTTCCTGATCGTCGGTATAGCGCTCCAGCAAATAAGCACGCTTGGCGCGCAGCAACGCCCGGGATAACGGATGCGGTTTGAGCCGCAACAGGCGGTCCGGGTTATCGTCATCCACCTCCGCTTCGGGTTCATCCTGCAGGCTAAAGCCTGGGAAATCGAGTAGATCGACCTGACCGAACAGGGTTTCTTTCGGCGGTGACAGCAGAGGAATCAGCACTTCGGCTGTCAGCATAATCAGTTCTGCCAGTGACAGTTCCACGCCGCGGGCAGCACGACCATTCACGATAGGGCGTACCTGTACGCTCAGGTCGGAAGGGCTATTAAGCCGGTCGAACTGACTGGCATTAAAAATGCCGCTGTCCGGTTGCAACGCTTCGTCCACCAGCAGGCTAATCGGTGCCAGTACTTTTCGGGCACCGGAGAGCTGCTCCAGCGTGTGAGCAAAATGGCGATAGAGCGAGGTATAGTCTGCGCGTTCGCCCCACAGCACAGAGAACAGGCTGGCGCGATCGTCGATACTGAGATGTGGGGCCAGTTCGACCGCCAGCGGCCAGAACTTGCGCTCCAGCGGTTTTTGCCGCCGGGCGTCATGACGTGTCAGGTAATCCCACAACGCCACCACATCATCGCTGCCAAGCCCGGCCACGGGCTCCTGTTGGCGGTGCAACGACAGGGTTTTCAGGTGCTCGGCAATATGCTGCTCATCCAGTTCCGCCGTGTCATTCTGAGCGTCTTCCAGAATGAAGGAATAAGCCATAATACGGGCGATATCGGCTTCGTGAAGCAACTGGAGTTGCACCGGGTTAGGCGTGTTTTTGCCTTCGACCTGACGGGTAAAGCGGGTGACAAACGCCGGTTGCTGGTTGTCCGGGTTGATATTTTTCTGGTAATCCAACGTGACACCGCCGACGGACGTTTCGATTCGACCGTTTTCTCCGCCAGCCAGTGATGTCAGCAGATAGGTTTTCCCCCCCTGAGCCAAACCGAACATCCCCATGGCGATCTCTTTGAGCGATGACTCGGACAGCCCACGGGCTTTGTTGCGACAACGACGCAATTTAATGATCAGCCGATCGGCTTCCATATCCAGACGAGGAACATTGCGTCGGGTCTCTTCTACCCAGGCGATCGCCTGATCCACACCTTGTGAAACAGATTGTAACTGACGGCTGAGGCGGCTCGACAACTGTTTGGGCGTTAATGGTTTCATTTCTTGAAGACGCTCCCGCTATCGATCCAGTAATGTGCCATGCCGGAAACCGTGCTGGATAAGGTATTCAGTTTTAACCTCAATTGATGCGGTGAAATAGTATTTCCCGACCCCAACACCGCACTGGCTATTTCAACGCGTTCTGGAGTCGGGTTATCGTCACCCGGTACGACTTTCAGGCGCACATGCAGGACGCTGTCACCTGCGACTTTACGCGCCAGCTCCGGGTCGACTATCGACAGCGAATAGAGTGGCGACGCGGGCCAACGCTCGTTATCCAACTGGCGGAAGCCGAGGCACAGCGAACCGCGCACTTCAAAACCGGGTTGGTCATCCAGCGTGAAATCCGCATCATCCAGATCGATATCGTTATAGTAGACGTTATCGGTGGTGAGCGTATTGGTGTTGTCGAGCATGCCAAGGTAACGCACGGTGGAATAGGGCTCGAAATCCCCGGCTTTGAAGTAGAAGCCGGGCAGGCGCAGATCCAGCGCCAGCAGGCACAACATGGCCCCCACCGCCGCGGTGGATTTCGGGTTTTCAATGCGACCGCGCTTGTTAAACGGGTACCAGTCGCTGGTGTGATAGCCATCGAGCGACATCATACGGTTAATCGGCAACGGTTGCAGATGGCGGAACAACGCCTGAATACCTGGGAAACGGGACGGCCGACCGGTCAGCAACAGCACATCGCAGGCGTACAGCGAGACCACTTCCGACATCAAGCGCAAATGTTGGGTGATACTCATGCGGTTAGCCAGAAACTCGCTGTGCAGCTTGCTAAGACGCAGAATCAGCGGCACCTGCAGAATGTCGAACGGGGTCTCTTCATCCGGTAATTCGCGTTGGATCTCGTTGTTGACGTAATCCAGCACCTTACGTGTCGGTGTTTGCGACAACATTTCACCGAACGTGGTGTCGATTTCCGCATTCAGATCGAGCGGGTCGAATCGTTCATAGGCTTCCAGAATCGCCTGCCCGATAGGAATGAACATTTGCAGCGTTACCTGCTGACGCAATGTCAACTGACCATCCATACGGCCTTCACTGCCAAACAGGCGGGTCATCAGGCTATCCGGACTGGTGACACCGGCTTTTTTCAACGCCGCCTGCAAGGCTGGCAGGACATACAACTGAATCACGTCCAGCAAAATGTCATCGCCAGCGACTTTGAACCCTTCACGGAACAGCAGGCGAGGGATGATTTTGACGTTGCTGCCGACACCGTCATCGAGCCAGTACTGGGTAATCGCCAAATCGGTGGTACCACCGCCGATATCGATAGACGCGATGCGCAAGGTTTTCCCCGGCTGCTCGTCATCCGCCAGCTCTTTATCCGGCCGCGCCATGCTGGCGAAAAAGGCCTCCGCCCGGCCACCGAAATTCACTTGTGCTTCGTTATAGAGGTAGACCATCTGCCCGCAGGTGGCTTCATCCCACTCCATCTGCACGTCAGGTACGGGGACGGTGCTGCGGCGCTTGTCGTCCGCCGTCATGAACTCATCATCGGACGGGTGCCAGCCCATCGCTTTCCACACCAACCCGATCGCTTCGATCATACGGCGGCGGAAAATCTCACGCTCTGGTTTGGGCATGGCTGAGGGCAGGGTCAGAATAATATTGCGCAACTGACGCGGCGCATTGGCATGAATCATCTTCAGACGCTGGGCCGCGCTGTTCATTTGCATCAGCGCCTGTGCCAGCAATTCGGAGAGCATGAATGTCATGACCGAACTGCGGCTGTAGTGTGGGTCGAACACCGGCAGGCGTTCATCCAGCGGCAGGCTGAACAGGGGCTGACCTTCATCGTTGACCAGCATGGTCAACGGCATGGCGGTCGCCAGCGGTTCCTGCTGGCGCGGGCTGGTTGTCTGACTAAAACGCCAGCCTGGCACGTACGGCTCTTCATCCCACAGATAGCGACGTGGGCTGGAAATACCACTGGAACCTTCGGTTCCCTGACGCTGTAGCGCCAGGCGGCTGGCTTCCCGGCCAACGCGGGTGATCGATGGCCAGACAAACGCGTCGTCGCGCCCGCTTTCAAAGGAGAAGTTTTGCTTACCGAAACGCGCCTGGGCGAATTCCACCCGGCTGTCGAACAACTCATTGTATAAATAATGAGGCTGGCTCAAATCGCGAATCTGCAATTCGTAGGTCTGCCGCAAGCCGTTGCTCTCGTCGGCATGATCTTCGACCAGGATCCCGGCGGTATGGGAGTTGCCGACATCAAGGATCAGATCTACGTTAATGGCGGGTTCTTTTAAGGTGCCGCTGGTGATCCGGATTTCCGGTACATCCAGCAGCGTCGCCATAACATCCAGCAGATTCAGGTAATGCGCCTGATATTCAAATTCACGCAGGTTCTGGCGAATGTCGCGAGGTTTGCGGTTTTCCACCGTAAGCGCTTGCTGCGAAAAGGTTTCGCGCAACCAGCCGTCCACCCAGGTCTGGTCGAGAAAATCATCCAGTTCTTCGCTGTGGTAAGCCAGCGTGAACAGTCGCCCGGCGTTGATATCGTTCTCGCTGGGGGCCAGCGTTTCCAGGTCATGGCTTTCCGGGTAAACACGGGTATCGAACGCCAGACAGACTCGGTGTGTGTTGCCGTCATCATCTGGCTCGTCGAGTTCCAATACCTGTACCCGCGCCCAGTTATTCGGGCCACCCATAAACGTACGTGGTGGGTTAAAGCGGAAGAACGGTAGCGGTAACCACGCGTTGCTCAGTAAATGTAGAGATTGCTCCAGCGTATAACTGGATTCCGGGTTGACCGCTTCCGGCAGCACCTGCATCGCACTTGGCAGGGTGTATTTCCCGCTGTGTTCGTTGTAGGTCAGTCGCAGCAACGGTCCATTGGCGCTTTTACGCACGAAACGATTGGCGAATCCTGCGCGTGCTGGCGTGAGCTTCAACGCAAAGTCAAGAAACTGAATACCGCTATTTTGAATCAGCGTAATGTGTTGTTTGTAATCGGTCAGGGTTGCCAGCATGGTTATTTACTCTCACGCTTAATCGTCATCGGTAGCACAGTGTCGGCATCATAGCGGCCTTTACATTCAGCAGCCTCGCTCGACTCCTGTCGGGTACAGACGATTTCCGGCATCGGATAGCGGGAACCATCGCTGCAGCGCGCACGGTAGCGGCTGTTGATCACCAGATTACCGGATTGATGCAACCCGGCCTCCACCTCGGCCTGACAGGTGATGTTGTCGCCATAGGTAAAGTGCACCCGGCCTTTGCCGTTTTTGAGTTGATAGCGCAGTACTGGCGGCTTACCTGTCAGCGGGTTTTTCACCGACAGTGTGGCTTGCCAGTTGCCATCCAGGAAGCGGATGGAGCCGATCTTCACCGCGTCAACTGGCATCACCAGCGCGCCTTTCGGCGCGGCGGCCATCTCTATTGCAACTGGCGCTGGCGGTGCTTTCTCTTCCGCTTTTTTCTGTGGTTCTGCTGCGACGGAGGGGGGCAACAGTGTGGCCACATTTAATGGCAGATTGGGTTGAGGGAGTGTTTCTGGCGGCGTTGCACCCAGTGCGCGTTTTTCCGGTTTGATGGCGGTCACGGCGGAGGGCGCGCTGGTTTCGGAGTGGGAAACGCAGCCGCGGATCTGAAACGCCAGCGTCGCCAGTAGGGCGACACCCGGACCCAGGACCCAAGGGCTGGTCCAGACACGGCGCGCCGACAGCGGAGCGGGCTGCGCTGCGACCGGCTCGGCAATCACGACGGGTTCCGGCTCGACGACTGGCGGCGGCGGTAGCTCCGGTTCTGGCTCGGCAATGTGCACCGTGACTTCCGGCAGCGGTTCCGGTTCCGGAACTGGCTCAGGGAGTTCAACCGGGCGCAAGCACTCCAGCACATCCTGGCGAGATTTTTTGCCCAGGCTGACGAATCCCCAGAAGGTAATAACCGGTTTATCGTCCACCAGATACACATGGTTGGAACCCGGAAACTGGAAGGCCTTCGCCAACAATACGCCGAAAAGTTTTTGTGCCGGTTTGTCGGACTGGCGCGCTCGTTCGCTGATCGCGTCAACCGTGTTGAGATAGTGCTCCAGCAGCGCCAACGCGTGCTCGCGTTGTTCGTCGCTGGCGGCCATCCAGGAAGTAATTTTACCGGAGAAGGGGGAATACCAGTCGATGCGATCGCCATCCTCATTAGGCTGAGGAATAGCCAGACAATCAGCGATAGGCTGTTGTTTGCGAAGACGCAGTGTTTCCCGTAGTTGTAGCGCCGAAGCATAAACGGGCTGGCCGTTCTCTCCCAACGCAAGAAAATCGTCTAAATTTCCACTGCGTAAAAATAATTTTGCCACGCCAAAGAGACCCTTTGTGATAAACCGTCAAGGCAGAAAATCGTGTCCACTGTCTGCGATTATAATTCTGATGGGCACGAATCAAATAAGTAAAGAAGTGACAAATATGACAAATATTTGCGTCATCAGCTCTCTGAGAAAGCAATATCGCATAAGTGCGATATGACTGAAACTAAAAAACCGGCCGTAGCCATTTCACAGATTACCCTGTAACGCGTCAGCAGGAAGCCAGTGGCCGGGATGTTGTGATGATGCTCGCATTGTTATTTCACACTAACATTTTTGTTAGTACTTACTAAAAGTGAGTTTAGGCCATATGCTGCAGGTATGAGTTTCAACCGGATACCGATGTTTAGGATATACGGACTGAAGCGTGCAGCGGTATTTCCCCATTAACAGGAGTACACGATGTTTGCGATTACAGGAGCAACCGGTCAGTTAGGCCGTTTAGTGATTGATACTCTGGCGAAATCAGTACCGACAGCGCACATCATTGCTGTGGTTCGCGATCCAGCGAAAGCCAGTGGACTGGCGTCAAAAGGGATCCATGTGCGTTATGGCGATTACGATCGGCCGCAAACACTGGTCAAGGCACTGAGCGGGGTCGAAAAGCTGTTGTTGATTTCATCCAGTGAGGTGGGCAAGCGCGAAACGCAACATAAAGCCGTTATCGACGCGGCTAAAGCGGCAGGCGTCGGTCTTATCGTCTACACCAGTTTGCTGCATGCTGATACGTCGCCATTAGGGTTGGCGGCAGAGCATCTGGCGACGGAAGCGGCGTTAAAGGCTTCCGGCATTCCTCATGTGATTTTGCGTAACGGTTGGTATACCGAAAACTATGCCGCCAGTATTGCTCCGGCGTTGGCGCATGGTGCATTCGTCGGCGCGGCCGGTGAAGGGCGTATCGCGTCAGCGGCGCGTAGTGATTATGCACAGGCGGCGGCTCTCGTACTGCAATTGGGCGGTCAGGCCGGCAAAACTTATGAACTGGCCGGTGACAATAGCTATACGCTGGCGGAGTTTACCGCTGAAATTGCCCGGCAGAGCGGCAAGCCAGTGCAGTATGTCAACCTGTCGCAAGCCGAGTTCGCCAACGCGTTAAAAGGCGCAGGCTTGCCAGGCGGTCTTGCCGATATGCTGGCTGATTCGGATGCCGGGGCGGAAAAAGGCGGGTTGTTTGATGATAAGAACGCACTGTCAGCACTGTTGGGTCACCCGACGACGCCGTATGCTGATGTCATTCGCAGTACGCTGGCGTCATTGTAGTTGCTGTAGTTGTCATTGATGACTGAGTAATACTCAGAAGTGGTGCGTTTGGTGACTTACGCACCATTTTTTATTCTGCTAATTTTTCCTTCCACACTTCTTCTGTCTGGTTTTTTTTGGCAGCCTGAATTGTCTGTAACAAAACATCGATTTTCTTGATGAAATCTTGTCATTTTATTTCTGTTTTACTAACCTGTCTGTGTTGTCAGGCTATGTTGCCTGAATAGTTGATTCATGCCTAACAGGGAACATTCGCTTTTAACAGCAAAAGTGAATGGTGGGTGTTCAGCGAGAGTTTTATGAATTACATGCTGACAACGCGTGTATTTATAAAAAGATGTTATGTTCGCACATAACATCATCAAATATGAACGTAATTTCATGGAGGAAGCACTATGGCTTCATATAGCAAAAAAACTGATCTTTCTTCCGCATCGTCCGGTGGCTATACCGGTGTGGCGGATGTCTATGAATTATGGAATTACCATGCCCGTGGTAATGGTTACATTAACGATAAACCGTCCTATACGCTGGAACAGGCTCGAGATCAAATAACCAGAGGTAATGTCACCTGGAATGGTGAAAACGTTTTCGGTAAACCAGCAGCACTGACTTACTCTTTTCTTCAGTCGGTGTCTGACTCCGATATGCCAGATGGTTTCAAAGGCTTCGTCAAATTTAATGCCGCACAAATTCAGCAGGCCAAACTGGCACTACAGGCATGGGCTGATGTAGCGAATGTAACTTTCACAGAAGTAAATAATCCTCAAAATGCCACGATCAAATTTGGTAACTATACATTAACCTCGGATGGTAATACAGATAATAATAGTGAGGCATTTGGTTTTTATCCCGGAAATTCGAAATGGGCGGGTTCAGCCTGGTTTAATTACAATCAGGCTGATAATCAGCGGCCGGATATTAATGAATTTGGCCGCAATACGCTGGCTCATGAAATTGGTCATACGCTCGGATTGTATCATCCGGGGGATTATGATGCCTCCGATGGCAACCCTGGCTATAAAGACGTGACCTACGCCGAAGATACCCGTCAATTCAGTATCATGAGTTACTGGAATGAAGGCTATACCGGTGGTGATTTTCATGGTTATCATGCCGCCGCCCCACTAATGGATGATATCGCTGCGATCCAAAAACTGTATGGTGCGAATATGACCACCCGCACTGACGATACGGTATACGGGTTCCACTCCAATGCAGAGCGTGATTATTATACTGCGACCGACAGTAAAACACCGTTGATATTTTCCGTTTGGGATGCCGGTGGCAACGATACCTTTGATTTTTCCGGTTATAGCTCGAATCAGCGTATTAGTCTGATTAGCGGCACGTTTTCAGATGTCGGCGATTTGAAAGGGAATGTTTCTATTGCGGCGGATGCGGTAATTGAAAATGCTATTGGCGGTTCAGGTAATGATGTCATTGTCGGTAACCTGTCTGATAACCGTATTGACGGTGGAGCGGGTAATGACGTGCTGTACGGTGATGGTGGCGCTGATATTTTAACTGGGGGGGCGGGTAACGATATTTTTGTTTATGCCTGGGAAAAAGACTCGCTTGCATCGGCACCGGATACCATTACTGATTTCCAGCGAGGACAGGATAAAATCGACTTATCCGCTTTTAATAATAATCATGATCTCCAGTTTGTCGATAATTTCTCTGGTACGGGAAATGAAGTATTGTTGAGTTGGGATGATCAAGCTAATCAGACCAATATGTGGATGCATTTAAGCGGACACAGTTCGGCTGATTTTCTGGTGAACATTGTCGGTACGGCGTTGCAGCCGTCGGATTTCATTGTTTAACCGTCGTATTTTATGGTTTAACAAGAGTGTGATCGTTTAACAACCGCGTGGTTTTTTAACGAGAACAGAGAAAGCGAGAATAGAAAATCCCTGTTATTTTCAGGGCTATCAAATAATGGCAGGCGATGCTCCATGTAGATGAGCCTGTCATTATCAATGTATTTAACCAGATAGTTTCAATCATGAATGGCGCGCTCTGATACCGAAAGATGGGAATATCATGAAAAAGCTGATTATTGCGACATTACTGAGTGCACTGAGTGGAGGATGTATGGCGAGCAGTCTGAGATTACCGTCTGCAGCAGAGCTGAGCGGAGAGTGGGTATTGAGTGGCACGGAACAGCACTGCGATATCCGTCTGAATACGGAAGTGCTGGATAGCACAACCTGGCGGCTGGTTGGCGACACGACCTGCCTGCAAACGCTGTTGCCGGAAGCGCCGGTTGGCTGGCGACCTACGCCTGATGGCGTGACGCTGACACAGTCAGACGGTTCGGCAGTGGCGTTTTTTAGCCGTAATCGTGATCAGTACGAACATACGCTGGCTAACGGCAGTGTGCGTATTTTGAAAAAGAAAGCCTGAGTGGGAGTCGCCCGTCGTGAATGCTTCCTCTGAGCAAGATCGTTCGCTGTTCGGCGTACTGCGTCAGTTTCGCCGCAGTTTTTGGAGCGTCGGTATTTTCAGCGCGGTCATTAACCTGCTGATGCTGGCTCCTTCGGTCTACATGCTTCAGGTGTATGACCGGGTGTTGGCGTCTGGCAACGGTATTACCTTGCTGATGCTGACCCTGCTGATGGCGGGGCTGTGCGCGTTTATGGGGGCGTTGGAATGGGTTCGCAGCCTGCTGGTCGTGCGACTGGGGACCCGAATCGACATGGCGCTCAATCAGGATGTTTTCAATGCGGCCTTTGCCCGTAATCTTGACGCTGGTGATGGGCGCGCCGGAATGGCACTCACCGATTTAACCCTGTTGCGCCAGTTCATTACTGGCAATGCGTTATTCGCCTTTTTCGATGTACCGTGGTTCCCGTTGTTCCTGCTGGTTCTGTTTTTATTGCATCCCTGGTTGGGGTTGCTGGCTCTGGGCGGTACCGTCGTACTGGTTGCGCTGACCTGGCTAAACCAGTATCTGACCAGCCAACCGCTGGCGGAAGCTAACCTGCAATCCCAGCAGGCGACCCACCTGGCGGATGCCCAACTGCGCAATGCTGACGTGATTGAAGCGATGGGGATGTTGGGTAACCTGCGTCAGCGCTGGCTGGCACGTCATTACCGCTTTATTTCTCTGCAGAATCTCGCCAGCGAGCGTGCCGCAGCGGTGGGTGGTGCCTCCAAATACAGCCGTATCGCGTTGCAATCATTCATGTTGGGGTTAGGGGCATTGCTGGCGATCGACGGCAAAATTACACCGGGGATGATGATCGCCGGCTCCATTCTGGTTGGTCGTGTTTTAAGCCCGATCGATCAGTTGATCGGCGTGTGGAAACAGTGGAGCAGCGCACGCATTGCCTGGCAACGTTTGACCCGGTTGATTGCGGTGTATCCGCCGCGTCCCGAATCGATGGCATTACCCGCGCCGGAAGGTCAGCTCAGTGTTGAACAGGTATCACTGCGCCCGGCACAAGGTAATGGCAACGCCCGATTACAGAATATCCATTTTTCACTACAAGCGGGGGAAACACTGGTGGTGTTGGGCGCTTCTGGTTCTGGTAAGTCTACATTGGCTCGCTTGCTGGTCGGTGCTCAAGCGCCGACACAAGGCAAAGTACGCCTGGATGGCGCAGACCTGGATCTGGTGGATAAAAGCGCGTTCGGCCCGGCTATTGGGTATTTACCACAGGATGTACAGTTGTTCAGAGGAACACTGGCGGAAAACATTGCCCGCTTTGGCGAAGCCGACCCGGAAAAAGTGGTGGCGGCGGCAAAACTGGCGGGGGTACACGAGCTGATTTTGTCCTTGCCGAAGGGGTATGACACGGAATTGGGGGATGGCGGCAGTGGCTTGTCGGGGGGGCAGCGTCAGCGTATTGGTCTGGCCCGGGCGATGTACGGCGATCCTTGCCTGTTGGTGCTAGATGAACCTAATGCCAGCCTTGACAGTGACGGTGATAAGGCCCTGATGCAGGCAATTGTCGCACTGCAAAAACGTGGAGCTACCGTGGTGCTCATTACGCATCGTCCGGCGCTGACGACGCTGGCACAAAAAATTCTGATCCTCCATGAAGGCCAGCAACAGCGTATGGGCCTGGCCCGGGATGTGCTAACGGAGTTGCAGCAACGTAGCGCAGCCAATCAGGCCCGGATGAATGCGCCGGCTGTGATGCCGCAATAACAGGGATGAACCAATGACAGGCATGGATGTAACGACACAGGATGAATTAAGCGAAACGACAATGCGCGATCGCGCCAGCCGTGATGAAGAACGGGCGTTGCGATTAGGCTGGTGGCTGGTGTTTGCCGGTTTTGGCGGCTTTCTGCTGTGGGCCTTGTTGGCACCGTTGGATAAAGGCGTGGCGGTGCAGGGTAATGTCGTGGTGTCTGGCAACCGTAAAGTGATTCAGCACATGCAAGGCGGCATTGTTGAGCGCATTCAGGTCAAAGAGGGGGACCGGGTTGCTGCTGGTCAGGTATTGCTGACGCTCAATGCCGTTGATGCCCGTACCACCAGCGAGGGCCTGGGTTCCCAATATGATCAGTTGATTGCGCGCGAAGCCCGGCTACTGGCGGAACAGCGTAATCAACCATCGCTAGTGGCGACGCCCCGGCTGGTTGAGGCACGTCGGCGGCCGGAAATGACGGGCATTATCGCGTTACAGGAAAATTTGCTGTATAGCCGACAACAAGCCCTGAAACTAGAAACCGACGGTGTGCGCGCCAGTATCGACGGTATGGAGACATCGCTTGGCGCGCTGCAAAAAGTGATCACCAGCAAGCAGTCGGAACAAGCCGTATTAAGCCAGCAATTACAAGGGTTACGTCCACTGGCGGCAGAGAATTATGTGCCACGCAATAAAATGCTGGAGATGGAGCGACTGTTCGCACAGGTCAGCGGAGAACTGGCGCAAACCAGCGGCGATGCAGGGCGAATCCGTCGTGATATTCAGCAACAGAAACTGCGTATTGCCCAGCGTCAGCAGGAATATGACCGTGAGGTAAGCAGCGAGTTATCTGACGTACAGTCCAAATTGAATGAAGTGATAAGCCAGCGCGAGAAGGCGGATTTTAATCTGGCCAATGTGCAGGTGCGTGCGCCGGTTGCCGGCACAGTGGTGGATATGAAGGTCTTCACTGAAGGTGGGGTGATCGCCGCCGGACAGGTGATGATGGAAATCGTGCCGGAAGATCAGCCTTTGCTGGTGGATGGCCGTATTCCGGTAGAAATGGTGAATAAAGTGTGGGCCGGGTTGCCGGTGGAACTGCAATTTACCGCGTTTAGCCAGAGCACGACACCGCGCGTTCCAGGGACGGTGACCTTGCTTTCCGCCGACAGACTGGTCGATGAGAAAGATGGCGTGCCGTATTACAGCCTGCGTATTCAGGTGAGCGAAGAAGGCAAGCGAACGTTGCATGGACTGGAGATTAAACCCGGCATGCCGGTACAGGGCTTTGTGCGTACCGGGGAACGCTCGTTTATCAATTATCTGTTTAAGCCGTTGATGGATCGTATGCATCTGGCATTGACGGAAGAGTAACGGAAGAAAGCAATGCGAAGGAAAGCGGTATTACTGTCGGTAGTGTTATCTCTGTCAATAGGGTTATCTCTGACGGGCGGCGGTGCTCAGGCGATGGGGTTGGTAGACGCCTGGGAACTGGCGTTGCGTAATGATGCGCAGTTGCGAGCGGCTGGTTTTGAACGGGATGCCGGGCAGGAAGAAGTGGCGATCGGTCGGGCCGGATTGTTGCCGTCGTTACAGTACAACTACGGTGTCAACTACAGCCATTCCAAGGTGACGCAGCGGGATCGTACGGTGAATAACACCAGTCAACGTGATTACGACAACTATGTGTCAACGCTGACGCTGCGTCAGCCGTTGCTGGATTATGCCGCCTGGGCGCGTTATCAGCAGGGTATCAGTCGTAAACTGATGGCCGATCAGCGATTTCGTGATCGCAGCCAGGACTTGATGGTCCGACTCTATCAGTCCTGGAGTGACGCGCTGCTGGCACAAGAAAAATTGACGTTACTTGATGCGCAACGTCGCACCTACGAAGAACAATTAGCGTTGAATCGTCGCTTGCTGGCGGCGGGGGAAGGGACGCAAACCGATCTGCGTGAGACGGAGGCACGTTACACTGTCACCAATGCGCAGCGTATTGAGCAGGAAGATACGCTGGATGCCGCCATGACTACGCTGGAAAATATGATTGGCTCGCCGCTACAGATTCAGGATTTGTCGCCGCTGGCGTTGGAGGTGTTGCCGGATAATGTGACGGAAAACCGTTCGTTGACGCAATGGCGTGAACTGGCGGTCCGGCACAACGCAAAGTTGGCGGTGCAGCGAGAGAACGTCGGTTACAGTCGCTATGAAATCGAGCGGAACCGTGCCGGTCATCTGCCGAGCATGGATCTGGTGGCGTCAACCCGCAATAGCCTGTCTGAATCTGAATATAACTATAACCAGAAATATGACACCCAGACGGTAGGGTTGCAGGTGCGTGTACCTCTGTATTCCGGCGGTGCGGTGTCGGCGTCAATGCGTCAGGCGACAGCGGAATATGAGCAAAATCAGGCTGAACTGGATAATCAGACCCGGCAAACCTTCGCAGAATTACGCCGTCAGTTTAACCTGTGCACCAACGGCGCGGCCAAGATCCGAGCCTGGCAAATGAGTGTCGATGCCGCAGAGGAAGCCATTCGCGCTACACGCCAAAGCGTTGCCGGTGGTGAGCGTATTAATCTGGATGTATTGATGGCGGAACAGGAGTGGTACAACGCCCGGCGTGAACTGGCGGAAGTGAAATATCGTTGGCTTCAGGCATGGTTAATTCTGCGCTATACCGCAGGTACGCTCAATGAGCAGGACATGATGCAACTGGCTGCCTGGTTCCAACCCGCCGATGTTGCCAGAAAAGGGAAGGTAAAAACGCCATCCGGCAATAAAACACATTAATAAGCGCCTGTTGCGCGAATTTATGCCGTATCCACAAGATTTCTTTCGTAGCAGGCTGCGAAAGAAGGGTGTGCCATTCGTTGGGCGGTCAGGGTGACTGCCGACGATATAATGGCGAATAAGGCATTCTGACTGTAATAAATAAGTCAGACTTTATGGAAGAAGTAATATGCAACAAAACGAAAATATACCATTAAATACCTCTGCTGCCGCTAAGGCAGGTAGTTATATCGGCTATGCCGATGTCTATGATTTTTGGTATTACCATCAACGTGGCGATGGCGTGACGGTGAATGGCAAGCCGTCCTATTCCACGGATAAAGCGGTGGATGAAGGGTTAACCCGACCGCATACCACCTGGAACGGTGATAATGTGTATGGTAAGGCGGCGAATCTGACCTATTCGTTCCTGAATACCTTTACGTCGACGCCCAACGGCCACACCGGGCCGGTAAAATTTACGCCGGTACAAATGGAACAGGTAAAGCTGTCATTGCAGTCGTGGGCGGATGTCGCGAACCTGACCTTCACCGAGGTCAGTCCTAATCAAAAAGCGAATATTACCTTTGCCAATTACACCCGCAATGCGGATGGCAGTCTGAATACGGATACGCAGGCTTACGCGGCTTATCCGGGGACGCATCCGCTATCGGGTAGCGCCTGGTTCAACTATAACCAATCGACTGTGCGTAACCCGGGTACCGAAGAATACGGGCGACATACCTTCACCCATGAAATTGGGCACGCTCTGGGGCTGAGCCACCCGGCCGAATATAATGCCGGTGAAGGGGATATCAGCTATAAAAACAGTGCGGCCTATGCAGAGGATTCCCGCCAGTTCAGCATCATGAGCTACTGGGATGTGGAAAATACGGGTGGAGACTTTAAAGGCCATTACTCCGCCGGACCTTTGATGGATGATATTGCGGCTATTCAGAAGCTGTACGGCGCGAATATGACCACCCGCACTGGTGATACGGTATACGGATTTCACTCCAATACCGATCGTGATTTTTATACCGCGACCGACAGCAGCAAAGCGCTGGTTTTCTCGGTGTGGGATGCCAGTGGCAATGACACCTTCGATTTCTCCGGTTACAGCAGTAACCAGCGTATCAACCTCAATGAAGGTTCGTTCTCAGACGTTGGCGGCCTGAAAGGTAACGTATCGATTGCGCATGGGGTCACTATCGAGAATGCGATTGGCGGCTCTGGTAACGATATTCTGGTTGGTAACAGCGCTGATAACGTCCTGCAGGGTGGCGCGGGCGATGATGTGCTGTTCGGCAGTCTGGGCGCGGATACCCTGACCGGTGGTGCTGGTCGCGACATTTTCGTCTACGGCAGCGGCCAGGATTCAACTCTGTCTGCGTACGACTGGATCACTGATTTCCAGACCGGTGTGGACAAAATCGATCTGTCGGCATTCCGTAGCGAAGGGCAGCTGAGTTTTGCACAGGACCAATTCTCTGGAAAAGGACAGGAAATCATACTGCAGTGGGATGCGGCAGATAGCATCACGAATCTGTGGTTGCATGAAGCAGGCCACAGCTCTGCCGATTTCCTGGTGCGTATCGTCGGTCAGGTGTCGCAGTCCGATATTATCGTGTAATTAATCACTGAAAATATTAAACAGGGTAGTGTCACTATCCTGTTTAATAAGATTTCCATCGAAATCTTATTTACATGCCATTCTGGCAGGGATGTGTTCGCCCTGAATAAGTAATGGCTACTCTCGGTTATATTATTTTCAGAGGATTTTATGGGAAAAAATCTATCTTCGCGTCAAGATGACGCTCAACACGCATTATCAGCAAATGCGAGCAGTGCATATAATTCCGTTTATGATTTTCTGCATTATCATGATCGTGGTAATGGTCTGACGATTAATGGCAAGACTTCTTATTCTGTTGATCAGGCCGCGGCGCAGATTACCCGTGAGAATGTCAGTTGGAATGGCACCAACGTATTTGGCAAATCGGCTAATCTGACGTTTAAGTTTTTGCAATCAGCAAGCTCAACTCCAGCGGGTGATACCGGGTTTGTGAAATTCAATGCAGAGCAAATTGCACAAGCGAAACTGGCATTGCAATCCTGGGCTGATGTCGCCAACCTGACATTTACCGAGGTAACGGGAAATAAATCAGCCAATATCACCTTTGGTAATTATACCCGTGATGCCAGCGGTAATCTGGATTATGGCACACAGGCCTATGCTTATTATCCGGGTCAGTATCAGGGCGCAGGCAGCACCTGGTATAACTATAATCAGTCCAACATCCGCAATCCAGGTGCGGAAGAGTATGGTCGTCAGACATTAACCCATGAAATTGGGCATGCGCTTGGCCTGGCGCATCCTGGGGAATACAATGCTGGGGAAGGGGAGCCAAGCTATAATGACGCCGTGTATGCTGAGGATAGCTATCCGTTCAGCATCATGAGTTACTGGGGCGAGAATGAAGTCGGCGCTGACTACAACGGTCACTATGGTGGTGCGCCGATGATTGACGATATTGCCGCCATCCAGCGGTTGTACGGTGCCAATATGACCACCCGCACTGGCGATACGGTATACGGGTTCCATTCCAATACCGATCGTGATTTTTATACCGCGACCGACAGCAGCAAGGCACTGATTTTCTCGGCATGGGATGCGGGCGGCAACGACACCTTTGATTTCTCCGGCTACAGCAATAATCAGCGTATCAACCTCAATGAAGGTTCGTTCTCGGATGTTGGCGGCCTGAAAGGCAACGTATCGATTGCGCACGGGGTCACTATCGAGAATGCGATTGGCGGCTCCGGTAACGATATTCTGGTTGGCAACAGCGCTGATAACGTGCTGCAGGGCGGCGCGGGCAACGACGTGTTGTACGGTGGTGCTGGGGCGGATACCCTGACCGGCGGTGCCGGGCGTGATACTTTCGTCTACGGCAGCGGCCAGGATTCAACTCTGTCTGCGTACGACTGGATCACTGATTTCCAGACCGGTGTGGACAAAATCGATCTGTCGGCATTCCGTAGCGAAGGGCAACTGAGTTTTGTGCAGGATCAGTTCTCTGGTAAAGGGCAGGAAATCATACTGCAGTGGGATGCAGCGGATAGCATCACGAATCTGTGGTTACATGAAGCGGGCCACAGCTCTGTCGATTTCCTGGTGCGTATAGTCGGTCAGGTAGCACAGTCTGATGTTATCGTGTAATTAATTACTGAACGTCATAAACAGGGCAGACTCTCTGCCCTTTTTTACTATTAATATCTTATTGCGATATTATTCTTTACTGCAATAATCTACGGCTAGTAATACTTTCTCTGTTGCAAAGCAATCGTTTTCTTTTTCTCTTTTACCATTCTTATAACTTATTTTATTTTCATCAATTAGCGGCATATTTAAATTATCCTCATGTCACTGTGGTGAAATGGAAAAATAACGATGCATTCTTTACAAATTCATTACAGTGAATTATATAACTAATCAGTGCTGGTGACAGTGCTGACTAAGTTATATCTGATATTAGCAAATTTATTTCCTAAAAATAGGCCATTAAGGTCGTAGGGTGTTTTTATCCCGAAATCTAATGGCGCTTTATGATTATTCATGAGAATGAGGGTTTTATGGAAAGAAATCTGTCTTCACGTGATGATGACGCTTTACATTCACTATCTGCCTCCAGCAGCAGTTATGACGCAATTTATAATTTGCTGCACTACCATGAACGTGGTAACGGATTAACGATTAACGGCAAGCCTTCTTACTCGCTTGAGGAGGCAGGCGCGCAAATTACCCGTGACAATGTGAGCTGGAATGGTGCGAATGTGTTTGGCAAATCAGCTAATCTGACGTTTAAATTTCTGCAGTCAGCGCGAGCTACACCGGATGGAGACACCGGTTTTGTCAAATTCAATGCCGCACAAATTTCCCAGGCGAAGCTGGCGCTACAATCCTGGGCGGATGTCGCCAATATCACGTTTACGGAGGTGACCGGTAATCAGTCGGCCAATGTCACCTTCGGTAATTACACCCGTGATTCTAGCGGTCGTTTAGACTACGGTTCCCAGGCTTATGCGTACCTGCCGGGAAGTGGTAGTGCTTCAGGCTCGACCTGGTACAACTACAATGTAGATAACATTCGTAGTCCGGATACGATGGAGTACGGTCGCCAGACTCTGACGCATGAAATTGGCCATGCGTTGGGCCTGAATCATCCTGGCGATTATAATGCCGGTGTCGGGAACCCCAGTTACAGCGATGTCACTTACGCGGAAGACACCCGCCAGTTCAGTATCATGAGTTACTGGAGTGAGAAAAATACCGGCGGTGATTTCAAAGGTCACTATGCCGCCGGACCGATGCTGGATGATATCGAGGCCATTCAGCGTTTATACGGTGCCAATATGTCCACCCGCACAGGGGATACCATCTACGGGTTCCATTCCAATACCGATCGTGATTTCTATACCGCGACCAGCAGCAGTAAGGCGCTGATTTTCTCGGTATGGGATGCGGGCGGTAACGACACTTTTGATTTCTCTGGCTACAGCAATAACCAGCGTATCAATCTCAATGAAGGCGCGTTTTCGGATGTTGGCGGCCTGAAAGGCAATATATCGATTGCTCACGGGGTCACCATTGAAAACGCGATTGGCGGTTCAGGCAATGATGTACTGATTGGTAACGATGCCAATAATACCCTGCAGGGTGGAGCTGGCGACGATATCCTTTATGGTGGGGGCGGTGCCGATCGTCTGTATGGTGGTAGTGGCAAAGATACCTTTGTGTATACCGAGGTGTCTGACTCGAGTGTTAACGCCCCAGACTGGATTCTCGATTTTCAGACCGGGGTTGATAAGATCGATCTTTCCGCATTCAATACCGGCCACAATTTGCACTTTGTTAATCAGTTCAGCGGTAGCGGTGGAGAGGTCATGCTTAATTGGGATGCCTCATCCAATGTCAGCAATCTTTATCTGAATCTCGATAACAATACTTCCGCGGAATTCCTGGTGAAAATCGTGGGTCAGGTATCACAAACAGCAGATTTCGTTGTTTAACGTCTACTTTAGAGAAGGGCGGTTGTCCGCCCTTTGTTCCTGAACGCTTCCTGCCAATATTTATTGCATGTCACCACGGCACAAATGATCACAATATTAGTTACAACATACTATTTCTTATCAACCCAAATGCTGTCTGAAACACTACCTTTTCTATCGCAAAGCAGGGCTGGAAGGGATATTAGAGGGTGACAGACAGAAGAAACGCTTGTCACCCTTCGATGGCTGGTTAGATAGCTATTCGGCGGCCGATTTCGATTACCTGATTGCCCGGCAACTGATAATACTCGGTGACATGCAGGCTGTTTCTCATCATCCAGGCAAAAAGATAGGATTGCCAGCGTGGCAGGGCATCCGTGCCATCTTTGGCAACAATCGACTCATGGCCGATATAGTAAGTCACGGCTTCATGGTCGTTGCATGCCTGAATGGGGGGCGTTTGTTTAAGCAGTTCGGGGATATTGGGTTTTTCCATAAATCCATAGTAAGCCACTCCTTGCCAAAAACCTGGGTACTGCTCGGTAATAATCAATTTATCTTCCTTCCTGACTCGCGGTACATCCAGTACCTGAATAGTCAGCGCGATAATTTTATCATGCAGTGCGTGATTACGCTTCACATGCCAGCGCATTACCGGGGGCGCTACATTTTGTGTTCTGGTCAAAAATACGGCCACGCCCGGCACCCGTGAAATACCATTCTTCTGTAATGATGACAGGAATTCATCCACCGACTGCGTTTTTTCCGACACCGTTTGTGATACCCGGGTCACGCCCCGACGCCAGATAAACATAATGCAGAAAATCAGCATAGCCAGTAGCAGGGGAACGTAGCCACCCTCGAACACTTTCAGCATATTGGCGACGCAAAAACCGAGGTCTATCAGGATAAAGACAGTGGTGATACTTAGGCTCAGCATTCTGTTCCAGTGCCAAATCTTACGCATTGCCATATACAACAACAGCGTCGTCATCAGCATGGTAATGGATACGGCAATACCGTAAGCCGCGGCCAGTCGCTCTGACGATTGGAAAAAAATAACCAGACTGAGTGTCACCACCATTAATAGCCAGTTAATGGTTCCCAGATAGATTTGCCCATAACTTTGTTCCGCCGTTTGGGTAATTTTCATTCTGGGTAGCCAACCCAACTGAATGGCCTGCCTGGTCATCGAAAAGGCACCTGAGATAATTGCCTGACTGGCGATGATAGTTGCCAGGGTTGCCAGAACAATCAAGGGCACTTGCAATGAAGGTGGACAGAGGCGATAGAAGATATTATTGCTGACATCCGCACCGGATAAAATAAACGCGGCCTGACCGGCATAATTGAGCAGCAGACAAGGAAGTGCCATCACATACCAGGCAAGCCAGATTGGCTTGCGACCAAAATGCCCCATATCGGCATACAGTGCTTCCGCTCCCGTCACGCACAGAAATACCCCACCAAGAATCAATAAGCCGATATGTCCGTGGCTGGCAAAAAATGCCAGCGCATAACCTGGGTTCAGCGCCCAGAGCACGGCGGGATAACTCAAAATACTCTTGATACCCAGTAACGCCAGAACGGCAAACCACAGTAACATCACCGGTGCAAAAAATCGGCTTATTTTGTCTGTGCCCAGCGGTTGAATAGCGAAGAGAAGAATCAACAGAGCCAGTGTCAGCGGCAGGATATAATTTGCGGTTTCAGGAAACACCAGTTCCAATCCTTCAAGCGCTGACAATACAGAAATAGCTGGCGTAATCGCCCCATCGCCATAAATAAATGCCGCACCAAGCAGGCCGGCGGCAATGATCCATTTCTGGTGTTTGGGTTGATTACCTTGTAGCAGAGACATCAACGCCAGAACACCACCTTCACCTTTGTTATCAATCCGCATGGCAAACAGCGCATATTTAACAGAGGTGACAATGATTAAGGTCCAGAACAGTGTGGAGAGCAGTCCCAGGATGGTGGCTGGCTGAGTAGCGCCACCCGCTAGCTGTATTACCGTATTGAAGGTATAAAGTGGGCTGGTACCGATATCGCCAAAAACAATGCCCAACGCGGAAATAGCCAATAAACCAGGTGATTTCTCTTGTTGCGTATTCATCATATGCACATCCCGGTGAAGAGTGAGTATCAGGAAAAATGCCGTGTAATCATAGTGTAGACGGTTATGATTATCTGAGTGTGACTACACCGTAGTTCTGAACAACATCACAAATCATTAATAAATGTGAAGTGTGCCAAAATTTCAGCCCGGCGGTGTGATCAGCCGGAGGGCTCGAAAAGCGTGTAGAAAATGGATAAAAGAAAGCGAGAAGAGGGTTACTGGTTCAACCGGTAACCCTTAGAGGAGGGCAACTGCAGCACTCATGAGGCCAGGAAAACCGCCTTTCTTGCTGGTGTTCAAAAAGCCATCCCATCATCGGCCGGTATACTTATATAGTTAGCAAAGAAAGTCTATCCCCCAGATTGGTAATACGCTGACTAACTTTTTGTTATAACTTGGAAATAACAAAATTGATGCATTTATGGAAAAGGCTGACAATAAACGACACGGTGCTAACGTCAGCGGGTTCATGGTTGTATATTTTCACTCCATTAATTAGAGTTGTAGTGATAAACACGGAGAGACGAATTTTATTATTTTTTGTCTTTATGATGTTCGTTTTTTGCTCATTGATAGATATGTATAATTTTTCTATCAAAAGTAATGATTTTTTATTCTTTAGTGAGTTCCTTTATTACCTTCCGTATTATATTTGTGGTCACTTAATAGTCAGGGGCAATGCCAGCCGTTCGTTACCACATTACATGGTTATTTTTTTCACGTCGTTTTTTTTACCTGCCTGTTTTGCTATTTGCTATCTTTTCTCTTGGGGAAAGAGTCCGGTCTCTATTTTTATAACTACCGGTGTCTGATAGTCACTTACTGACAGCATAACAGGAGGCAGTTTTGATATCGAAAATTATTGATAGATCGCCTGCCCGCCTGAGCCACAGCGACTGGATGACGTTGAAAAAGCAGATTGAACAACTCGAACAATAGGGTCTTTCATTTAATAATTCCACTCAGAATAATCGATAAATAGATATGGAGAAGAAACTTCCATCACAGGTTATCAATCCACGAAACAATCGCTGCGTTGACGTCATCCGGTCGGTCCTGCATTATCCAGTGACCAGCGTGTTCCCACATTTCCACCTTCGATTTGGGGTTTGCCAGCCACCCACGCATTTGCTCTGCCTGCGCCTGAAAGCGGCACATATGATAAAATGGCACCTTGATCTGTTTTAACAGCATTTCACTTCCTTTCCCCACCCCAACCTGGTCGTCCCCCAGAAAGAGAGGGCCAAAGGATTCACGAAACGGTGCCAGGGGCATTCCCATCATTCTTCTGGAATGCCAGATCTTAAATGCCTGACTGGTTGCGTGGTCATAAAAGTTTTCGAGCATGGCCTGTGTTGCCGTGATAGGGTCGCCATTCTGAAGGCGACAGGTCGTTTCCTGAAAAACAGGGCGGAGTTGTTCGCTGAACCCCAATGAGCCGTCTACAGAAATGACTGCATCAACCAGATCCGGCCTGAAGGCCGCGATGCGGGCCGCAATCTGCCCTCCCATGGAATGCCCAATCAGTGTGAATTTCTGCCCCGTAAATCTGGTTTCCATTAATGAGATAATATCTGCGGCGTAGTGGTCGGGCTGATACTGGCCAGAAGGCATCACCTCAGAGCGTCCGTGTCCGCGAAGATCCACTGCGACAGTATGATATTTTTTTTCCAGCACCGGGAGCTGCCAGCTCCAGTCGTGGGAGTCTGAGACCCAGCCGTGAAGCAGCAGGATATTACGCCCCTGTCCGGCTTTGGTATAAAAAAGCTTTGCCGTTCGCATGCTTTCCATTGAAGCGAATGCAGTGGACAGAAACGGTACTGTAACAGCCGTGGCCATAAACGAAGTCAGCAGATCTCGTCGCGAAAAACCGGGCATCAATTGCTCCTTAATTTTATCTCACTGGAAACCAGATATCCCTCATGATATACATCATATATCAGATATCAATTACGCACCTTGAGGTGCGCAGATATACACGAGGATATTGCTGTGGCTCCTGTACCCCCATCCCAAACCACCGATATTTTTTTTGCTGACTGCGCGGCACGTTCTTTTCTTGATCAGATAGCTAATAAGTGGAGTGTCATGATCTTGACTATTCTGGGAGAAAGACCCACACGCTTTAATGAAATGATGCGTCGGATGGAAGGGATTACACACAAGGCACTAACTCAGGCATTAAGGCGCCTGGAGCGTAATGGACTCATTTTACGAAAGGTCCTTACGACATCTCCAGTTGCAGTAGAGTATTCAATTACTGAACTGGGAAAGACCCTGCAAAAACCATTCTCTGCTGTTTACGAATGGTCCATTCTGCATCTGGAACAGATTGAGTCAGCACGTGAACGTTATGACAGAAACACAAATTAAGCTGTGTCGGCATGGCAGCCATCTGTTCATTGTCATTGATGGCTGTAATGTCGTTTAAGGATGGAGTGAGTCGCCGCCGGCAGAATTGCAAACGCAAACCCTGATTAAAAAACAAAGATTACGGTGACTTCGATATCCAAACTGCCCCCTGGCAGGGGAGTTGCACAACGCTATCCCGGCTAGCCTGTGAGCTGCTGTAGCGGCCTTTGGACTATTTTTTCAAATTTTCAGCAATATTTTTCCCGCTCATTCGTCTACTCCATCACAAGCAAGTTATCCGAGAATGTAATGAGGTAGAGATATGATGAGAAATGGTGAAATGTATCGGCACGGCAGAGGTTATGGGTTCCATGGGCATCGGATGGCAAAACCGTTATTGATTGCTGTTGTGCTGTTTGTCGTGCTGGGGCTGCTGGTGATGTTGTTATGGAATGCGTTATTACCCGCGATTATTGGGGTAAAAAGTATTGATTTCTGGCAGGCACTGGGCCTGTTGGTACTGAGTCGTATTCTGTTCGGCGGTCTGGGATTCCGGCCCGGGATGTTTGGTATGGCACGCGAGCGCCGCCGTATGCATGAGCGTTGGATGCAAATGACACCGGAACAACGTGAAGAATTTATCCGGCAACGCCGTGACGGATTTGGCCATCACGATCGCTGCAACTGGCATGGGCGTCGTCATGATCGCAATGCAACAGATGCCGCACCTAAAGCACCGGAAGCCGAGTAACCGCGATGAAAGCCGAAATGGCGGGAGAATCGCTGCTGATATCAGCCATCAAAGCCTGCCGGTCGCGGTTAACCGCGTTTATCCGTGGCCGGACGGCTGTACGTGATGATGCTGACGATATCTTGCAGGAAGTGACTTATCAGTTGATGACGGTGGAACAGCCGGTGGAAAATGTCGCCGCCTGGCTGTTTCGTGCCGCACGTAACGAGATGACCGACCGGGCGCGCAAAAAACGCGAGCTGCCGTTATCAGGATATTTCACTGATGATGAAGATGGGGATTTCCCGGAGGATGAACTGGCAGAAACGCTGTTCGGCATACCGCAAACGCCGGAAGATGAGTATCTTAAAGCGTTATTGTGGGATGAACTGGACGCGGCGTTATCTGAATTGCCATCCGCACAACGTGAAGTGTTCGACAAAACCGAGTTGCAGGGCTACAGCTACAACGAGTTGTCAGCTGAAACCGGTGTTAGCGTTCAGGCGTTGTTATCACGCAAACACAAAGCCGTTCTTTACCTGCGTACACGGCTACGCAGTGTTTACGATGCGCTGACAACAGAATAATTAACCCCACGGTTGAAGGCCTGCTGCATACAGCAGTTGTGCACGTAACCAGACGTTGGCTGGGTCATGACTATTTTTGGGGTGCCAATACATGTTGATGACAATCGGTTGTAGGGGGACCGGTGGAGCAAAAATATCGAGTGTCTGAGCAAAACGTTGCAACATTCGTCTGGGTAACGTGCAAAGCAAATCTGTTCCAGCGACAATCGGTGGTGCCATGGCATAGCTTTGGGTGGACATCACCACGCTACGTTGGTACCCAAGACCTGCCAGCGTTTGATCAACAAAACCGGTAAATGGATCCCCTTCGGAAGAAACGACCAGATGGGGAAGGGCGCAATAACTTTTCAGGTCAAGGGGAGCCGTGCCTCGCGGATGTTCTTTACGCTGCGCGGTCGCAAACTCATCGTCAAAAAGTTTGCGTCTGATCCAGGCATCATGCGCACCGGCATTCACACCAATATAGATGTCGATGTCACCAGTATCCAACTGCTCAGGTAAACGCGTACTTTCCGGCAGGGCGAAGCGAAGCCGGATACCTGGTGCAGCAACCCGAAATTGATTAACCAGATCTGCCCCCAGCATCAGGGCCGGATTTTCATGCAGCGCAATCACAAACGTTCGATTACTGCTTGCCGCATCAAAATGCACCGGTTCAAGCATGGTCGATATATCGCGCAGAACGCTCACAACCTGTGGTCGCAGCGATTCAGCTCGTGGGGTTGGCAAAACCCCACGTCCATGTGGGGAAGGAATAAACAGTTGATCGCCAAAGATGGCCCGCAAGCGCGACAGTCGGGCCGACATTGCTGGTTGACTGATACCCAGTCGCGCAGCGGCGTGCGTGATGTTCTGATCTTTTAGCAATGCATCTAGAGTCAGCATCAGGTCAATATCAATGTCTGAAAATGGCATCATTCTGTTATCCGTTTACTGTGTGACGGCAGCGGCACGATCAGTATAGGTGACGGGCACCCACGTATAGCCGCCATGTTCGTTTCGGGCAACATAACCAATACCGGGAAACGGCAAATGGGGGGCGGCAATAAGACTTTTATTTCTGGCAAAGTCTTCAAACGCATGAGTGCGCACACGAGCAGCGCGAGCCTGGTCTTCATCATACGCGATAGTGATATTCGGCTGTGGGAACTGCACGGCCGCGATGTGGATAAGATCGCCCACAAAGGTTATCTTTTCCCCCTCGCTTGTCAGCGTATAGAACGCCGATCCTGGCGTATGCCCAGGATGCACCGTACCCGTAATACCCGGTATTAGCTCCGCAGAGCCTGAAAACGGCACAACTTTACCCGCATCCAGATAGGGTTTTAAGGTTTTCTGGGCGATATCAAAGTAACTTTTGTCGTAGCCTGTTTTTTTCTGATTTGCGTTATCAAAGAAAAAATCAATGTCCGGTTTTCCCACGAACACGCGTGCATTGACGAATACCCGCTGACCGTCTTTAACCATGCCACCAGCATGATCGGAGTGCGCATGAGTCAGCAAAATATCCGTAATATCCTGCGGGTGAATCCCTTGGGTCGCCAGGCTCTCAATCAGTCGACCGCCATTGCCAGGGCCAAATAGTTGGCCAGCACCGGTATCAACTAATATTTTGCGTCCGGGCAGACTGATCAGAAATGCATTAATGGATGCTTCAACCGGGTTGGACTGAAAGTTTTTAGCCAATAACGCGTCCGTATTCTGCGTTGTTGTACGCCGCAGCAACCGGTGAAGATCTTGCGCGACACTGCCATCGGTAAATGATGTGACAAGAACTTTGCCAACCTGAACACTATAGCCACCAGCCTGCTGTTGAACAGTATGCTGAGGTACGTCAGCCGCCATAGAGTGAAGAGCAGGGTATAACAGCAACGATCCGGTTAACAGCGTTGTTGTAGCGAGTTTTTTTGCAATAAACATGATGGGCTCCTTACGAAAAGCCTCATGTTATTCCACCAACATTTTTTGAGAATCCGCACCTGGTGGATACGACCTATCCATGGTGTGAATAGGTTGGGAGGCCCAGACTAACAGTTTGGCGTATGGCATAGTTAATTTAACATAATATACATTATGCGAACCAAGGTAAGATCAGGCGGGTTCTGGCGTTCGGGCTGGTCAATCATTCGTGGTCAATGTTCTTTGCGTTTTGCCCTGATGACACCACCTGCGGGCCTGAATGCTATCGACATATGCATCTCCACATCACACTGATGTGCTCTGTGCATGTCATCAGCCTTTCCTGCTCTGCAATTCAACGTTATTATTACTGCAACATTGCCAGAGCACCACTCACTGTTATCCTTGCAATGCAAGTGATGATAAGTGCTTAGGTACCGGAAAAACCGTGGGAAACCACGGTAAAGTTCATTCCAAAGGGTAAATTATGAACACAGAAAAAAACAAACAACCAAACCAAAATAAGATGCATGAAGGTTTTGCTCAGGATGGGCTGGATACATCTAAAGCAAAAAGATTGTTAGAAACAGTACAAAAGTCATCGAAGGAGCAAAGAGGTCAACAAAAAAGCAGCAATAAAGGTGATGATAAGTGAATAAAGAAAATCTGCTTTACCTAAAAAACAGCCTCGAAATAATAATGGGGATAAGTAGCTGGCAGCCTACTTACCTACAGCTTGAACAAATACAAATAGAACTCATCGCATCATCCGAAACGTTGGATGCAAGAAACATATCAAAAATCGTACACAGAATTTATGATAAGCCAATAGAATTAATCATCCTTAAAGGCCTAAATACAGCCGCAGCAATGTCGGCTCTTCTAAAAATACAAGAACTCGAAAATGAGTTAAAGAAAATAAAACACCAAAATGATAAAAAAACAAAATAACCAATCTGGAAAAGATATGAATCCGCGTATTCATAAAGAGATATCTATAAATGATGGACTAGATACTTCAAAAGCCAAGCGATTATTAGAAGAAGCACTAAAGAAACCAACAGTTATAGATAATAAAAAACAGGACAACAAATAATGCATATATCATTCAATTTATTCCTATTCAAGAAGGCGATTGAAGAAGAGCTTAATATCGTTGAGTGGAACCCAAATACAGAGCAACTTGGGGAAATGAGGAACGAAATTTTAAAATTGAATGGAGATGAAGATATTTCTGAAGTAGAGAAAATCGTTTTTAGCATATACAAAAAACCAATAAAACAGATGATTTTCAATGGGTTAGATACATCAAGGGCTAGCTCACTTCTTGCAAAGATAAATGCTCTTCCAAACAAAAAATAAAAGAGAAAAATATGAATGCATGAGATCATTGAAGGTCAGAAAAAGGAAATTAATGAGCTATATAGTAACTACACTACTATGCTCATGTCCTTCTTAAATGAAGAATGTCTCTTTGATGATGTTCACTCTGCCGGAGAGTCACTTTTTAGTTATCTTGAACAATGCACAGCACAAAATAATTCAACAGAAAACCTCAAGGAATCCACTTGGAATCAATGGCTTGCGGAAACATGCATTGATGTTCTTGAGTTAATATCCCAGCATTATAAGACCTATAGAACGCAAAAGAATGATAACACGTTATCACCGAGTTCAACGGCTTTTTCGGCGATGCAACGACTGGTCAAAAGTTATGATCGTGAAAAAGCAAAACTAATTCGCGAACAATTTAAAAAAATGAATCTGCCAGTCTATGGATTCGATAAAAAAGGAAAAAGCCATATGACAAAAACACATGAAAGATGGGCTGCATTTTGTTTTGGGATATTTTTCATTGTATTTTTACTAGTTGTAGCAATATTTATCCCAACCCCTTCGCAATTTCAATATACCCTTTTCAGAATTGTACTATCGCTGGCTGCCGCAGGGTTCACAACTTTTGTCCCTGGTTTTATTGAAGTTAAGTTTTCAACCTGGTTAAGAGCCGGTGGCGCCCTTGCAATATTTGCTGTTGTGTATTGGATAGCTCCAGCTGCGTTATAAAATATGGTTCGCATAATAACGTTATGCTAAAGAGGTCGCTGTGGGAGAGATTTTCGCAGCGGCCTTTTCAATATGCTACATCATAGATAAAGCATATCAGTCGGCGTCCTTACGTCCCCTACTTCTCCCTTCATATACCATCAATTTGCCAAAACTGTGATCCCTGTCTAGGCTTAACAAAGCATTCGAATCATTTCTATAAAAATAATCAGGCGAATAGCGTTATGTCGCCAATCCACATGTCAGCTGCCTTATACCACTCCCTCATCACACCCACATAGACACAGGAGGTAAAGTGCCTGAATTGACTACGAATTGGGTTATTTTTACCGATCTGGACGGTTCATTACTGGATCACGACACCTACAGTTGGGATGCGGCCAAACCCTGGCTGAACCGCTTGCAACGCCATCAGGTGCCGGTTGTCATCACCACCAGTAAAACGGCAGCGGAAATCATGCCACTGCAGCAGGAACTGGGGTTAAGCAATATGCCCGCCATCGCGGAAAACGGTGCTCACATTTTGCTGCCATCATGCTGGCAAACACCGCCGCTATCCACACGTTCAATGCATTCCCTTATCTACCCTGATCTCTGTCGGGAACTACAGCGGTTACGTGAACAACATGGCTTTCGTTTCCGTGGTTTTGCTGACATGGATAATGCCACGGTGGCGGCGGAGACAGGTTTGACACTGCCGCAGGCGGCTCTGGCCCGTCAACGCTACGCTTCCGAGCCCATATTGTGGCAAGACGATGCGACATCGCTGGAAGCATTCAGGACCTGTCTGGCCCAAAAACAGCTTTGTTTAACACAAGGCGGCCGTTTTCTTCACGTAATGCCTGACGGTATCAGTAAAGGTATTGCGGTACAGCGCCTGATAAAACAGATGCACACCGTGAGCAGACAATCCCTGGTTACCCTGGGATTAGGTGATGGCCCCAACGATATATCGTTACTGGAAGAGACTGATTACGCCGTGATCATCAAAGGTCATCATAGCCATAACGTGACATTGTCACAAAAAAGTCATAAGGAGGTCTACCGCACCCAGGCTGCCGGACCGGCTGGCTGGAATGAAGGGCTCACGTATTTTCTTAGCCGCTACGGGGCTGAACTGCTTGATTGAGATGGGAGGAATAGCAACCATGAGTGAATTCTATCAGGATGGAATGATTACCAATTTTCATAACCTTACCCGGCGCAGCGTTGAAGAGCTGGAATACGAATTACAGGTGTTTTCCGGTCAAAGCAGCATGGGGTTGATCCTCCCTTCCCTGTATTCTGAGCTGGAAGGCCCGGCGCTGGATAAGATTGTCGATATGCTCTCTCAGGTACCTTACCTGTCAGAAATCGTCATCGGGCTGGACAGGGCCGACCGCGAGCAGTTTCTGTTTGCCCGACAGTTTTTCTCCCGCCTTCCGCAGCGGCACCGTATTTTGTGGAACGATGGTCCCCGCCTGACCCGGCTCAGTCAGGAACTGACCGACAAGGAACTCGCGCCGATGGAACAAGGCAAAGGCCGTAATGTCTGGTTTTGTGTTGGTTATACCTTAGCGTCACGGCGCACGGCCTGTATTGCATTGCATGATTGTGACATTGTCACTTACGAACGCACTATGCTGGCTCGCCTGCTCTATCCGATCGCCAACCCCTATTTTCACTACGATTTCTGCAAAGGCTATTACGCACGGGTAGCCGAGGGAAAACTGAATGGCCGGGTTGGGCGTTTGCTGGTCTTCCCCTTGCTGAAATCGCTGCAAAGCGTTTACGGTAATTCAGATTATCTCGAGTATATGCGCAGTTTCCGCTACCCATTATCCGGTGAGTTCGCGATGCGCAGCCATGTGTTGCGGAATTTGCGCATTCCGAGCGACTGGGGACTGGAAATCGGTATGTTGTCTGAAATCCACCAGGGAACAGCAACCAGCCGTATCTGTCAGGTGGACATCGCTGACAATTACGACCACAAACATCAACCGATGTCGGAAAACGACCCCAGCTCCGGGTTGCAGCGTATGGCAATGGATATCACCAAAGCGCTATACCGCAAACTGGCAATTCAGGGCGTGAATATCACGACGGATTCGTTCCGGGTGTTACGTGCCACTTATTATCGAACCGCACTGGATATGATCGACTCATTCGAACATGATGCCCGTATGAATGGCCTGCATTTTGATCGCCATACCGAAGAGTCGGCAGTCGAGCTGTTTGCCGATGTCATTACCCAATCAGGACAGGCATACAGTGACAGCCCTGGGGACAAGCCATTTGTCCCCAGTTGGAACCGTGTTCAGTCAGCATTCCCTGATATTCTGGAGCGGCTGTACGACGCCGTTGAAGCGGATAATCAGGAAATGGATGATGCCTAACCCGCGACCTGGTTCCTTTACTCGCTCCTTTATCCCCGGCTGGCAACAATAAAAGCGGTATCGGTGGTAAAGGAGCCATCCGGCTCAATAGCGTAATGGCGGATAACGTCGGCCGACATTTGCTGCTGCAGGGCGCGGATTGCCGTGACAAAATGTTCTGGAGTCCGCATCCGCGCCACCCAGCTTTGGAATTCCAGGTGCAGACGCGATGTTTGCACAGAGCGTACTGTTAACCCAGCTTCGCTCAGCAGTGTCAACCATTCACCCGAGGAATAATCGCGTACATGCGATGTGTCGCGCAGCATTTCCGCCGTTTGCAAATAAACATCCAGCACCGGGTGGCCGGGTGAAATCACGTCCATGAAAATCGCTTCGCCTCCAGGTTTCAGTACCCTTCTGACTTCCCGCAATGCCAGCCCGACATCCTGCCAGTGATGGGCCGAATAGCGACTGACCACTACATCAAAGCTCGCATCAGCAAATGGCAATGACTCTGCTACCGCCTGTTCAGTCGTGATATTCGCCAGCCCCTTTTCCTGTGCCGCACTGGCAACGACATCCAGCATCCGCGGCGACAAATCGCATGCCACGACACTGTTGACCAGACCGGCAATGGTAAAGCTGACATGACCCGCGCCGCAGCCTAAATCCAACACGTGGGCATGGCGGTTATCCTGCAAACGCAGGGCCAACTGGGTAAGGTCTTCACCTTGGGCGTGAACGGCGCTGTTAAGATAGGCGTGAGCCTGTTCGCCAAACTGTTGCTCGACGGACTGCTGGTGACTTTTACTGTTTTCCATAAACGCTCCTTACCGGTGTTATCGATACCCTGCTTAATCATTACCTCAAAAATCACTATAGTGCCAGACAATAACCTATAACAACCCGGCGTTAATTAGCCTGCAGCCGGGCTCGATAGAATGCCTGTAACACAGTGCAACGGGATGTCCTGAATACGAGAAGCACCGAAAAGATCAACACTGACATAGAGATAGCCCTGACGTTGAGGTATGCTGATTTTCATTAGGGTGTGACAGGCATTGCAATCAGAAATAATTGCAGTCAGAAATAACAGAGGAAA
This sequence comes from Dickeya oryzae, assembly GCF_020406815.2. NCBI lineage: Bacteria > Pseudomonadati > Pseudomonadota > Gammaproteobacteria > Enterobacterales > Pectobacteriaceae > Dickeya > Dickeya oryzae. The sequence continues at coordinate 2,346,142 of NZ_CP162670.1, read as the reverse complement.
AACGCATGATTATTTTGGTTACCGGTGCGACGGCGGGCTTTGGTGAGGCAATTACCCGGCGTTTTATCAAAGAAGGCCATCAGGTTATCGCCACAGGGCGCCGCCAGGAACGTCTTGATGCGCTGAAAGCTGAATATGGCGATGCGCTTTTCACGCTTCGTCTTGATGTTCGCGATCGACAAGCCATCGAGCAGGCTATCGCTGCGTTGCCAGCCCAGTGGCGCAACATTGACGTGCTGGTCAACAATGCCGGTCTGGCTTTAGGGTTAGAGCCTGCGCATAAAGCCAACGTCGATGACTGGGAAACCATGATCGATACCAATAACAAAGGGCTGGTCTTTATGACCCATGCGCTATTGCCGGAAATGGTGAAACGCAATGTGGGCCATATCATTAATATCGGCTCGACAGCGGGCAACTGGCCTTATCTTGGTGGGAATGTCTACGGTGCCAGCAAGGCATTCGTGCGCCAGTTCAGTCTGGGATTGCGGGCCGACCTGTCCGGTACTCGCGTGCGTGTGACCAATATTGAACCCGGCCTGGTCGGTGGTACCGAATTCTCAGCCGTACGCTTTAAAGGCGATGAAGCTAAGGTCAGCCAGACATACGATAAATCGAACCCGCTGACGCCGGAAGATGTGACCGAAGCGGTGTTCTGGGTGGCAACATTACCCTCTCATGTCAATATCAACACCTTGGAAATGATGCCGGTAAGCCAGACCTACGGCGGCCTGAAAGTCACCCGTGATGAGTAATTCATACCGGCAGTAACACATAAAGTAGTACCACATAAATAGGCTGGGGTGATGTGCCAATGCCTGATGTGGATGTTCAGGGACGAACGCGGAGCGGTATCACTGTCATGCCATGAAACATTCCGGCCCAGTGATGCCGACTCTGCCCAGACGATACTGCAGTGAAAGCAGCGACGTACCCTGAATATGTTAGTTCAGTTATAGTTTGTTGATGGTAGCGGATGCTATAGTCACCATAACGCTATCTTTTGTTATGACAACGTTGCTTTCGTATTTACAGAACTCCTGTCTGGGTGAAACATGCAGAAAAAAACACGTAATTTACTCCTTCTTCTTTCCTCATCCCTGTTTAGTCTGGGCCTTTTGTCATCAGCACAGGCCGCTCAACACATCGTGATTGATAACGGCAACAGTGCGTTATCAAAAGAAGCGGCGCGACAGAGTAGCGAAGACTGGAACGAGACGCGTACATTGCGTAATAAAGTGAACAAGCATCTTGAAAAACGCGTTGATAAAGCCGATCGAGATTTCGATAAAGCCGATATGGCAGAAGCGCTTGAAGAAAAATGCAAAGCCAGTTCCAACTTCAATGCTTATTGGGAACCCAACTCGTCGCGCTGTCTTGACCGTCGCTCTGGCCGCCCGGTAACACCCTGATAGGTTGATCTATACTTTATCTGCCCGTATTTGGGCAGATAAACCATCAAGATGAGTGGAAGGATGCGATGAAGAAAACGATGCTGGCCGGTGCAATAACACTGTTACTGACACCACTTATCGCACAAGCTTCACAAGCCTCCTGTGAACGTATTCGCGATGACATCGCTCGCAAGATTATCAGCAATGGCGTACCTGAATCCGGTTTTGAGCTGGATATCGTACCTAACGATCAGGTCAGCCAGCACGGTGGTCAGGTTGTTGGTCATTGCGGGCAGGATACGCAGAAAATCGTTTATATCCGCCTGCCGGATAATGACAGTGATGACCTGAGTTCTCACCCGATGGGTAAAAAGCGTTAGGGTCGTTCAACAGCCTGTCGGCGTTAATAATGAAGCCCGCAACACAATAAATCGATGCAATAAAAAAAGGGGAGCGACATTCTCCCCTTCTGACATTCATTTTTTACATTCGTTATTTAGCGGTAAAAATCGCATCAATACCTCGCCATACCCGGATGAAAACCATCGGAGGAATATCTCCATCATGCACTGTGGCTGATATGGATCCGGGTGTCTGACGACGGTTAGAACGACTGGCTAATCGAGGAAAGATCAATATAGGTAGATAAATCCCGTTGCTCTGCGCGGGGCAAATATGGCAGTTCACCCAATTGAGGCGCAGGAATTTTTTCCCGCAGCGCCTGGATGATTTCAGCATAGTTAGCCAGCCCTGGGTTAATGCGGTTTGCGACCCAGCCGACCAGCGGCAACCCATCATTAATAATCGCCTGCGCTGTCAGCAGCGCATGGTTGATACAGCCAAGCTTTATCCCGACCACCAAAACGACCGGTAATTGCTCCTGAACCACCCATTCCGAATAGGTCCGCATGTCGTTCATTAAGGTACGCCAGCCACCACTGCCTTCGACGATAACCATGTCCGATAACCCGCCAAGCTGGTTCAGCCCTTCAGTCATCGCGCAGTAATTAATCTCTTGTTCACTGGCACTGATTTCATCTTCCTGTAACGACACAGGATTGACCTGCTGATAAGACAGTGGGATCGACGAGGCTTCCTGCAAGATCAGAGCATCTTTGTTACGCAGCCCCTCTTCTGTTTCCTTGCAGCTCTTAGCGACAGGTTTATATCCCGCCACGGTTTTGCCCGTTTTCGTCAGCGCCTGTAATAACGCCTTCGATACTACTGTTTTTCCAACGGCAGTATCCGTTCCTGTAACAAACATACGCTTTAACATGAAAACACCACTCCGGCAGGCCCCACCTGAAAAAATAAACCTCAAAAAACGTACTGATGAAGCCTAAAGTCTAGGTGATGGGCCTGTGAAACGGCTTGCGTTAGCGCAATGTTTTGTCGGTAAGCGAATACACGCTGCAGTGATGGTTAACCCTGCATCAGTTTAATCAGCAGAGAACCGTTATAGAGCGCATCTTTAATGAGCGCGGCACCGGGCACGGTTCCCTGATTATAAAAATGGGTCGATGTGACTTGCAGATGGTGACTATAAGCCGGTAATGCCTGGCGGCGAATACAATCAAGGATTGCGGGATACAGAATATCGGCAGCCTGATTCAGTGGAGAACCAATCAGAATTTTTTCTGGATTGAACAGATTAACCATGATGGCGGTAATACGACCGACGTTATTGCCGACATCAACGATAATATCCTTTGCCAGTTGATCACCGCTCAGCGCTGCCTCACACAGAGACTCGACCGTCAGCGGCGAGCCGTGCAACAGCGAACTCATCGAGCCTTTGAGCCGCTGCTGAGCCAGTTCCAGCATACTTTCAATGCTGGCAACGGTTTCCAGACACCCGTGGTTACCGCAATAACAGCGCTTACCATAAGGGTCAACCTGAGTGTGACCAATTTCCACCAGTGTTCGGCTACCGGCATGCAGTATACGTCCACCGGTAATAATGCCGGCACCGACGTTATGATCGATAACTATCTGGATAACGTTTTGGCAACCGCGTGATGCGCCAAACAACGCTTCTGCCATCGTCCAGGCGCAAATATCATGTTGCAGATAAACTGGCACCCCTGTGCGCTTTTCCAGCGCCGGACCAATCGCCATTTCTTCTACAGCGTAAAACGGCATACGGTGGATGATGCCGGTGGATGAGTCCACCATACCGGGTGACGTGATGGCGATAGCGGTCAGTCGTTCCAACTGATGTTGGTGGCGGATAAAAAACTGATCGATATCCGTCAGAATGCGTTCCAGTAGTGGCTGGGGATGTTCACTGGGTAAATCAACCTTATCCTCCACCACCAGATGGCCACTCAAATCACGCAGGGCCAGGGTCATCACCTGGTTGCTGATGCGTACCGACAGGTAGTGCCACGCTTCGGTATCCAGCACCAGGCCGATTGCCGGCCGCCCTCGGCTTCCCATCTCCTGGTACTCGGTTTCCCGTACCAGGTGCGCCTCCATCAGTTCACGCACAATTTTGGTAATACTGGCGGGAGCAAGCTGAGCCTGTTTTGACAACTCAATGCGGGAGATGGGGCCATGTTCATCGATCAGTCGATAAACGCCACCTGCATTCATCTGTTTGATCTGATCGATGTGTCCCGGCTGACCACTGACAATCACGGTAAAACGGCTCCTGCAATTAGGCGTAATAGGTATTTTTTACGCTGTAAAATAAAAAACTGAGGCTATGGTGGAGCTTTTGTAAATAGCCGTCAAATATTTGATTCGATATGTGATTAACCGCACATATTTTTGAGGGTATTACCCAACATTAGCGTGATTAACGTCTGGGCGGCGGTGTTCAGCGGGCGGTGCTGGTGGGTGACTAACCACATTTCACTGATAGCGTCTTTTTCCTGCAACGACAGGTATTTTACGCCATCTATCCGGATACGACGGAATGACGCAGGTAGCAAGGAGACCCCTAATCCAGATGAGACCAGGCCGATAATCGTCATCGCCTCACCGACTTCCTGCGTAATGTACGGTGTAATGCCGTACTTTTTGAGTAAGTTCATAACTTCATCGTATAGCGCCGTTCCCCCTTCACGGGCAAAAAATACGAAGGGTTCATTAGCTAACTGCTGGATACTGATATGCCCGCCGGGAACAGAAGCCAGCGGGTGTTCCTCATGAACAACCGCTACCATCGGCTCATGCAGTAATAGCTGATGACGCAGCGTATCCGGCAATGGGTTGTTACGCATCACCCCGAGATCCAGCTTACCGTCAAGCAACGGTGCAATCTGTTGTTTAGTGTTGATCTCCATCATCTGGATATGCACCTCAGGATAGCGCTGGCGAAACTGCAACAGACTACGCGAAACCTGTTTAACAAACGGAGCTGATGAGGTGAAACCGATATTAAGCTCCCCTATTTCACCACGCTGAATGCGGGCCGCTCGCTCTGCTGCCTGATTGACCTGGCTGATGATGGCCCAGGCCTCTTTCAGGAATAATTCGCCGGCCTGTGTCAGGCGCACATTACGGTTGTTTCGCTCCAGCAGTTGAGCACCAATTTGCTCTTCTAATGCCTGTATCTGCTGACTGAGAGGCGGCTGAGAGATATGCAGTCTTTCCGCCGCACGACCGAAATGCAGTTCTTCAGCAACAGCAATAAAGTAACGTAAGTGCCTGAGCTCGATATTCATATTTATAAAATATCATTATTAACAATTAATATATTATACAAAACAATCGGGCTAATTCTATGATTTGTCCACTGATGTTTTTGCCGTATTTTTTCCGGATAAGGATTGATTTTGAGTACCCCCATGTCTGCACAGAGAATGTCCGTATCTGTCACTGACGATATTCAACCTCAGCGCGATACCCGCGTTCCCGTTTACAAAAACCCATTTATTTGCCGAGGCACGCCACCGTTCATTCGCGTTACGCTCGCCTTGTTTTCCGCCGGTCTGGCGACCTTTGCCCTGCTGTACTGCGTACAGCCCATATTGCCAATACTGTCGCAGGCTTTTGGTGTATCCCCGGCAACCAGCAGCCTGTCGCTTTCCGTTTCCACGATGACGATGGCAGTCGGATTGTTATTTACCGGCCCGCTGTCAGACACCATTGGCCGTAAAAATGTCATGGTGGTATCGCTACTGTTGGCGTCGGTATTTACCCTGATAGGTTGCATGATGACCAACTGGGTTGGCCTGCTGGTTATGCGCGCCCTGGTTGGCTTATCGCTCAGCGGTGTGGGCGCGGTGGCAATGACCTATCTGAGTGAAGAAATCCATCCCAGTGTGGTGGCATTCTCTATGGGGTTGTACATCAGCGGTAACTCAATTGGCGGGATGAGCGGCCGTCTGTTAACCGGCGTCATTGCTGATTTTTTCGGCTGGCGAGTCTCCATCACCTGTATCGGCATCGTTGCCCTGCTGGCCTCCCTGACGTTTTGGCGGATACTGCCGGATTCTCGTCACTTTCGTGCGGGTTCGCTGCGCCCCAAAACCCTGTGGATCAATACCCGCTTACACTGGCGTGATGCAGGCCTACCGCTGCTCTTTGCCGAAGGGTTCCTGTTGATGGGCTCCTTTGTGACGCTGTTCAACTATATTGGTTATCGCTTGCTGGATGCCCCCTACAACCTGAGTCAAACGGTGGTGGGTTTGCTGTCAGTGGTCTTCCTCACTGGTAGCTATGCATCACCACGCGCCGGGGCAATGATTGCTCGTTTCGGCCGGGGGCCCGTGTTGGTCGGCAGTATTATGCTGATGTTATCCGGCCTTCTATTGACCCTGTTCAGTTCTCTGCTGATGATGTTTTTGGGGATGATGCTCTTTGCCGCCGGGTTCTTTGCCGCCCACTCGGTTGCCAGCAGTTGGATCGGCTTGCGTGCATTACGTGCTAAAGGCCAGGCGTCGTCGCAGTATCTGTTCTGTTATTATCTGGGGTCGAGCCTCGCGGGCACGTCAGGGGGCTTCTTTTGGTATCACTATGGCTGGACAGGACTGGTGCTGTTTCTGTCCTGCTTGCTGATGCTGGCTATCGGCTTTGGATTCAAGCTGAAATCCCTGAAAAACTGAGCTAACAGTTACTTATCTCCCCCTTCTACCCACTGGCTCTGAACGTTCAGAATCGGTGGGTACGGCGCTTTTTCATACTGCTAAGCTGATAAAAATATGCGTTGTTGAACTGGGCTCTTAGGATATAATCAATAGTATGTTGTAACTAATGCAGTATTGATTATGCCCGCCTACGACCTGATTGAACGGATGAACCATTGCTTTACCTCGCTGGAAGCGCATCTGGCTGAAATGCATCAATTATTTCTCACCTTTCACTTTACCGGCGGGCGTTTGTTTACCCTTCCCCCCGTAGAAAAAGGCACCGAGCATGACCCTATAACACATATTCAGGTTACGCCTGTCGACGGTGCAGAAGCCCGCGATATCGGTTTACAGCATTTTCGTCATTTATTTATTCACCACTACGCGGAGACTATCAGTAGCAAAGCGGCAATCCGCCTGCCTGGCGTGCTGTGTTTTCGGGTTAATAACGCAGAATCACGGCAGGCTCGCCAGTTAGTGACGAACATAAACGCCCGGAAAAAGGAGCTGGAGCACATCATCACGGTGGAGTCTGGACTGGAGCCCGAGCAGCGCTTCGATTTTGTCCATACCCATCTCAAAGGGCTGATAACACTGAGCGCCTATCGCACCATTACCCTGCTACCTGACCCGGCCTCGGTGAGATTTGGCTGGGCGAATAAGAACATCATCAACAACATTACCCGTGATGTCTTACTGGAAAAACTGGAGAAAAGTCTGCAGGCAGGACGCAGCCAGGCCCCTTACAGCAAGGAGCAATGGTCATCGTTACTGGAGCAGGAAATCCGTGATGTGAAGCGCCTGCCGGAACAGGCGTTGCTAAAAATCAAGCGGCCCGTGAAAGTACAGCCGATTGCACGGGTCTGGTATCAGGAACAGCAGAAGCAAGTACAGCACCCTTGCCCGTCACCGCTGCTGGTATTGTGTCATCAGGATACGATGCCGGTTATGGGTGAACTCAATGACTACGATGCCGACAACATTCAGCATCGCCATCGGCCCAAAGCCAAGCCACTGCGGTTGTTGATCCCGCGCTTGCATCTGTATACCGATGACGGTGCCTGAGTATCACGGTTTCATGCTGCCAACCATGTCCTTTGGGCGAACCCACTGCGTAAATTGTTCCTCGGTGAGATAGCCCAGTTTCAAGGCTGATGCCTTCAGTGTCAGCCCTTCTTTATGCGCTTTTTTGGCGATTTCAGCAGCCTTGTCATAGCCAATATGCGGATTGAGCGCGGTCACCAGCATCAGCGACTCATTCAGCAATTGGTTGATCCGCTCGCGGTTAGGTTCAATGCCCACCGCGCAATGTTCGTTAAAGCTCTTCATACCATCAGCCAATAACCGAACGGATTGCAGGAAATTGTGAATCACCATCGGCCGAAAGACATTCAGCTCAAAGTTACCGGATGCGCCCCCAAGATTAACCGCCACATCATTCCCCATCACCTGGCAACACAGCATGGTCATCGCTTCACACTGTGTCGGGTTAACTTTACCCGGCATAATCGAGCTACCGGGTTCATTTTCCGGAATAGCAATCTCGCCAATGCCGCAACGCGGTCCGGAGGACAACCAGCGCACATCATTCGCAATCTTCATCAATGACGCCGCCAGACCTTTCAGTGCGCCATGCGCATGCACTAGCGCATCACAGGTGGCCAGGGCCTCAAATTTGTTTGGCGCACTCACAAAGGGATGCCCAGTCAGCATCGCCAGTTCCGCCGCCACCCGCACCGCGTATTCAGGGTGTGTGTTCAACCCGGTACCGACAGCCGTGCCGCCTAATGCCAGCTCGCACAGGTGAGGAATACTATTTTCGATATGGCGTACATTATGCGATAGCATTGCCACCCAACCAGAAATCTCCTGCCCTAACGTCAGCGGCGTCGCATCCTGCAGGTGCGTTCGGCCAATCTTGACGATATCGACAAATTGCGTCGCCTTATCCGCGAGGGTCTGTTGTAACACGTTCAATTCAGGGATCAGATGTTCACGCAGCACGGTCACTGCCGCAACGTGCATAGCTGTAGGAAAAACATCGTTAGAACTCTGGCTTTTATTAACATCATCATTAGGGTGTACCAGCCGGTCATTACCTCGTACTCCCCCCAACAATTCGCTGGCCCGATTCGCCAGTACCTCGTTCATATTCATGTTGGTCTGCGTGCCAGAGCCCGTCTGCCAGATAGCCAGCGGGAATTCACCGACGTGCTGACCATTCAGGACTTCGTCTGCAGCCTGAATAATGGCATTACCTTTACTGTCGGCTAATAACCCCAAATCCATATTGATGCGCGCTGCCGCACGTTTGGTCTGTGCCAGCGCCATGATCAGCGCGCCCGGCATTTTTTCTTCCGAAATACGAAAGTGCTCCAGTGAGCGCTGGGTCTGAGCCCCCCACAAATGCGTTGTCGGCACGGCAATCGGCCCCATGGAATCTTTCTCAATACGCGTGTCTGACATGGTTTTCTCCTTTGCGAAACACGTCATTTTCAGATGACTGCGGATTATTACCTTTCTGGAATCATGGCATATAAAGCATTAGCATAGCGGGCATCGAGATGGCGTAACCTTTTCAGGCGTGATTATTCGCCATTATTGCCACTGAAATTAACAATCTATCTAATAGCAGGAAAATATTATGCAAAAAATGCGCAACAATGTGCAGCATTATGCCTGGGGCAGTAAACACGCGCTAACCGAACTGTATGGGATTGAAAACCCTGACAATCGACCAATGGCCGAACTGTGGATGGGAGCACACCCGAAAAGTAGCTCTCTATTACTTGATGAGCAGGGTCAGGCACAAAGCCTGCGTGATCTGATCAATAAAGACCCGTCCGCTTTTTTGGGGGCAGCAGTGGCAAAACGTTTTGGTGAGTTACCTTTTCTTTTCAAGGTATTATGTGCCGAACAACCGTTGTCGATTCAGGTTCACCCCAGTAAATCTGCGGCTGAAGTCGGGTTTGCGCGGGAAAATGCCGCCGGTATTGCACTTGACTCACCACAACGCAATTACAAAGACGCTAACCACAAACCGGAGTTGGTCTTTGCCCTCACCCCTTATCTGGCGATGAATGGCTTTCGCGAACTGACGGCGATCGCCGATGTGTTGCAACCGCTAGCCAGCGCCCATCCCGCCATCGCCGCATTTTTGTCATCCCCGGATAGCACAACGCTCCGTACCTTGTTCTCCAGTCTGTTGAGCATGGAAGGCGAGCAAAAAGCCTCCGCTATCGCTGAGCTGAAACGTGTTTTGAACCATCGACACGGTGAACCCTGGGATACCATTCGCTTTATTGCGCAGTTTTACCCTGATGACGGCGGTCTGTTTTCTCCGTTACTGCTGAACGTCGTCACATTACAGCCGGGCGAAGCCATGTTTTTGTATGCCGAAACCCCGCATGCCTATCTTCAGGGGGTAGCGCTGGAAGTGATGGCCAATTCGGACAACGTTCTGCGCGCCGGTCTGACACCGAAGTACATTGATATCCCTGAGTTGCTCGCCAACGTCCGCTTTGAGTCGAAACCGGCTGAGACCTTGCTGACGTCGCCGGTAAAAGTGGCTAACGAACTGAGTTTTCCTATTCCGGTCGATGACTTTGCCTTTTCACTGCATTATCTTACCGATGTACCGCAGATGCTGAGTCAGCAAAGTGCAGCTATTATCTTTTGTGTCGAAGGTCAGGCAGTGTTGGAACGCGGCGCACAGCAAGTCAGCTTGCTGCCAGGCGAATCATGCTTTATCCCCGCCAGTGAATCACCGGTACAAATCCAGGGGAAAGGCCAGATTGCCCGTGTTTATAACCAGCCTTTACTGGTATAACGCCATGTATTCCCTGATGAGGAATACAACACATTGAATCAACAAGGAAATATAACGTGGCAAAAAAAACAGTTGTAGCCGCTGGGGTTGTTATTGCGCTCGCCGTAGCCTGGGGAGGTGCCTCTTGGTATACCGGTAAGCAGATTGAACAGCATATTGGGGACGTCACCAACAATCTGAACAACGAGTTGAAAAACGCGTACCCACAATCAGGTATCAAGGTCACCTATCGGGATTATCACCGCGGTCTGTTCAAAAGCCAGCTCGCGTTGGTGTTACAGTCTGACGGTACTGATGCCCGGCAGCGCCTGTTAGGCGCTAATGAAGAGGTGGTGTTTAACGCTACAGTGTTCCACGGCCCCTTCCCGCTGACCGCCAGTCAGTTTAGCCTGAAACCAGCATTGGCCGCCGTACACGGCGAGCTGGCTAACACTGAATCGGTAAAAGCACTGTTTGATCTGACGAAGAATAAACCGTTCATTACCGCAGATAGCCGCATTGACTATAACGGCGATACTCACTCCGCCGTCACGCTGGAAGCGCTGGACGTTAAGAGTCAGGACACGAAGGTTAATTTCAGCGGTACAACACTGTTGGTTGATGTAGCGGGTAATCTGCGTGCCGGCAAAGTGGTCGGCAATGTGGCTAACCTGACGATGGAGAAACCCAACCTGCAAGGACAGAATGAAAAACTGACGTTGCAGGATCTGGCACTTAACAGTGACACCCACAAAGGTAAATTCGATCTCAATGTCGGCGATGCCAAAATCACGCTGAAGAAACTGGCGCTGGATGTGCAGAGCGGCGATAACCTGGTATTGAATGATTTCTCGCTGGTCAATCACAGCTCGGAAGATGACACTAACCTGGCAGGACAGATGACGCTGTCGCTGGGGTCAGCGCTATTTCGCGATCAAAATCTGGGATCGTGGAACATCAACTTCGCCTTCTCCGGGCTTGATGGCAAAGGTACTCGCCAGTTCGTGACCGAGTACCAGAAAAACCTGCAATCACTGCTGCAAAATATCGACCAGGTGACCCCGGAAGTTTATGACCAGCAGTTAGCCGCACTGGTGCTGCACAATCTGCCGCAACTGTTGAAAGGTAACCCGAGTATCAAGATTGCGCCATTAAGCTGGAAAAACGCGAAAGGCGAAAGTACCTTCACACTGGCGCTGGATTTAACCGATCCGCTGCAAAAGAGCGCCGCACCAACCGCGAATCTCTCTGACGAAGAAGCGATTATCCGCCAGTCCGTTAAAAATCTGGACGCACGCCTCAACGTGCCGATGGATATGCTTACCGAACTGATGGTGCAGATAGCGCCAAAAGCCACCACGGATGAAGAGAAAAAGCAACTGGACCAGATGGCGCGTCAGCAAACGCAATTGATGGCCAATATTGGCCAGATGAGCCAGGTCACCGTCACCAAAGACAACGCCATCACCAGCTCATTGCAGTACAGCGATGGCACCGTGACCTTCAACGGACGTAAGACCCCGTTGGCTGAGTTCATCGCACCGTTTATCACCCAGCCGTCGGAAAATGTGCCCGAGCAAGGCGATGATGCACCAGAAGACAACCAACCGGATGCATCAGTCAGTCCGTAATCGTTTACCGGCGCCACTCAGGCGCCGGTTTCTTTCGCACGACAAACAAGCCACATTGTAGTATGCCGTACAACGTATTACGCGACTGCTTACGCAAGCAGGCATCAAGCGCTTATGCTCAATTTGTATTATGTCCGCATTGATATATAAACTTCTTTTTATCAATCAATGGTAAATTGCCTGGGTTTATTCTTATACTGCACACCGAGTTATCAGACTCTGTCCCTTGTGGTACGGTGGCGAATGCTAGCGTCACAAGGAATACCGCCTGCTGATGGATTTTTTTAATAAAAAACGAGTACAACATACAACATGATTGATCCGTACATTCCGTTGACGGATATCCATCGCCATCTTGATGGTAATATCCGCCCCCAAACCATCCTTGACTTAGGCCGCCAATTTAATATCGATTTGCCCGGCCATGACCTCGAGTCCCTGCGTCCCCACGTACAGATAATCGACCACGAACCCGATTTGATAAGCTTCCTGCAAAAGCTGGACTGGGGTGTGGCCGTACTGGGATCGTTGGATGCCTGCCGTCGTGTGGCTTACGAAAACGTGGAAGACGCGATCCGCGCCGGACTGGATTACACCGAGCTACGTTTTTCGCCTTACTACATGGCTCTCAACCATCAGTTACCGCTGGAAGGCGTGGTTGAGGCCGTGATCGATGGTGTTACCGCGGGTTGTCGCGACCATGATCACGCCGTGATGGTGCGCCTTATCGGCATCATGAGTCGTACCTTTGGTACCCACGCCTGCGAGCAAGAACTTGACGCATTGCTGGCACACAAAGACGGCATTATTGCCATCGACCTGGCGGGCGATGAGCTCGGCTTCCCCGGAGAGCTATTCACTACCCACTTTACCCGAGCGCGCGATGCGGGCTGGCGTATCACCGCCCATGCAGGCGAAGCCGCCGGTCCGGAAAGTATCTGGCAGGCGATACAGCAGCTAGGTGCTGAGCGTATCGGCCACGGTGTTACGGCGATCGTCGACAGTACGCTGATGGAATATATGGCCGAGCACCAGATTGGCATTGAATCCTGCCTGACCTCTAACCTGCAAACCAGTACGGTAAAAGCGATGCATGAGCACCCACTGGTGCATTTCCTGCGTCACGGTATTCCGGCGACGATTAACACCGACGACCCTGCCGTGCAAGGGATCGATATTCGTCATGAATACGAGATAGCGGCACCCTTAGCTGGCCTGCTACCGGAAGATATCCGACAGGCGCAAGAAAACGGCCTGCGTATGGCGTTTATCTCCGAACAGGAAAAACAGCTGTTACGCCAGCGCGCTCAACAACGACAAGCGCAATAAAGCTGAATCAGACAAAAAAAGCGGATACCACAAGGTATCCGCTTTTTTCATGCTGGAGGTGACCTGTCGATAACATGGCCGACAGCATCCCATCACAGCACAATTAGTCTTTCGGTTGTACGGACGAATGGTGACTACTGATCAACCATTTACCGTCTTTGAAAGCATAAGTATAGGTATAACGCGCTTTAGCCTGTGAATTATCACCAAATGTGAAGGTGTAATTGCCGATATCCAGCGCTTCGTTACAACCAATCTTGATAACGCGGTTATCAATCTTACCCACAGGTTTTTTTGCTAAGAAATGCTCAAAATAGTCAATGCGCTCAGCATCTGTCGTACGCATTTTTCCAGACAGCGTCGGCAATAACACCGCGTCGGTCTCATAATTGGCGTTGACCTTCTTCGCATCCCCAGTCTGTAACGATGCATTCCAGCGATCAAACAAACTGGCGATAGCGCTTTCATCAGTCTTGACACAGGTTTCCGTTGTCGCGGCATAAACCTGAGATACGGTAACGGCACTGAGGAAACTCAGCGAGAGCAGCACTTTTTTATACATGTCTATCCCTCATCAATTAAGTAATGATTACTTTCTCTATCCTTATTACTGCGAGGCTTCAAAAAGCCTCACAGATTAACACTATAGTCAATGTGCTCTCGGTTGACCATTTCGCCAGGAAACGCCCGACATTAGTAAGCGTGGTTTAACCCTGTCGTATAGGATGCGTTATTTTCCCGCTTTTTCTTCATCCGCCGAGGCGGCTCGTTTCGCATAACGCTGCGCCAGCGTCGCACACACCATCAACTGAATCTGGTGGAAAATCATCAACGGCAACACCATTGCCCCAACGGCGGCGGCAGGAAAGAGTACGTTAGCCATCGGAATACCATTGGCCAGACTCTTCTTAGAACCACAGAATACGATGGTGATTTCATCCGGGGTATTGAACCCCAACTTGCGGGCTGCCAGCGTGGTACAGACCAGCACAATCCCCAGCAGCACCAGCGAACAGATAACCACCGCCAGCAGCGACCACCCGTTAATCTGGTGCCAAATCCCCTGCACCACCGCCTCACTGAATGCCACGTACACCACTAACAGAATAGATGACCGGTCAGTGATATTAATCAGTTTGCGATGGCGATCGACCCAGTGGGCAATCAACGGACGGGACAGATGACCAATGACGAACGGCACCATCAGTTGCATGATAATAGAGCCGATCGCATGCAGCGTATCAGTTTGCCCACCTTGCGTATGCATCAGCAGGCCGACCAGGATCGGCGACAGGAAAACCCCGAGAATGCTGGATGCTGAGGCGCTGCAAATCGCGGCCGCAACGTTACCGCGAGCCATCGAGGTGAAAGCAATGGCGGATTGCACCGTTGCAGGCAATGCACACAGATACAGGAACCCCAGATACAGTCCGGGGGTTAACACCTGTGGTGACAGGAACGCCATGCCAATCCCCAGTAATGGGAACAGAATAAAGGTACTGGCAAACACCACCAGATGCAGACGCCAGTGGCCCATGCCGGCCGTAATCGCATCACGAGATAGCTTGGCGCCATGCATGAAAAACAGCAGTGCGATGGCAGCTGTGGTCAGGTTTTCGAAAAAAACCTTGGCCGTGCCCTCACACGGGAAAATGGACGCGGTAATAACGACCGCAATTAAAACCAGCAAAAATTTGTCAATTTTCAAGCGTTGTAACCATGCCATAGTGTGTTTGCATCCTCAGACATAAAAATACAGGCGATCCTAAGATCGCCTGCTTAAACAATGCCCCACTATCAGCAATAAATACCCATAATGCAAGACAGAAACCCGCCTCGCGTTCAGGGATTTACGTCACAAATCATGACGATTACCGGCTAACTGCTCTTCAGTGTCATCGTTTTTTTCTGTTCGTACGAGGTTAACCCCAGCTCGATCAGCTCCATCACGTTAATCGCCTGTCCGACAGGTACCGGGTTATCGCCCCGCCCCCGCAGCGCATCACGAATACCGGCATAATAAGATTGATAATGCCCAGGGATGGTCGGCACCGGTTGGTCCGCCAGTACACCATCACGGTGCAGCGTCAGAATACCGTCATGGTTATCCTGCCCCCAGTCATCATGTGCTTGTGGTTTTTCGCCCGCTTTCAAGCGGTCTTCCTGCGGGTCAACACCAAACTTCACATAACTACCCTGGGTGCCATGCACGATGTAACGGGCGCTGGGTGCCGCCGCCAGCATAGAACTGTGCACCACAACACGTCGCTGGGGGTAAATCAACGTCGCGTGGAAGTAATCGGCGGCTTTACTGCCGGGACGGAGCTGCGCCATATCCGCCTGAATCGCCACCGGCAGGCCGAACAACTGCAACACCTGATCAATCAGATGTGGTGCCAGATCGTACCAAATACCACTCCCTTCGCTGCCGTCTTCACGCCAGCGTTGACGCACTTGCGGACGATAGCGGTCAAAATGCGATTCCATATACACCACATCGCCCAGCGCACCTGCTTTCAGCAATTGCTGTAATGTCAGGAAATCACTGTCCCAGCGCCGGTTATGGAATACGGAAAGGAGTTTACCTGCATGTTCTGCCAGTTGGTTCAGCTCACGTGCTTGTGACAGTGTAACGGTAAACGGTTTATCCACCACCACATGCTTACCGGCCAGCAACGCCTGCCGAGCCAGTGGGAAATGGGTATCATTCGGGGTGGGGATGACAATCAGATCGATATCGGGATCATTGAACAGCGCCTGCGGTTCGGGCACGACATGCATTGAGGACCAGTCAGCCTGAACTTTTCCAGCATCGCGGCTCGATACTGCCGCCAGCTTCATTCCTGACGTGGCTGCAATCAGTGGTGCATGAAACGTCTTACTGGCATAACCATAACCTAACAGACCAACACGGATGGTCTCCGTCATATATTTCCCCTCATTGGCGGGCCTGCAGATCGGGCCCGTTGTCCTAGTGCAATTAGGCGGCGTCCCACCTTCAGCTCACCGCTGGCGGAACACAGACTAGTATAGCACCGGGGAAAATGATAATTATCGGACAGTGCTGAGATAGAACTAAGAGAGTTCTGAGAGAGTATTGAGAGAATTGTCATGATAGCGCCCCGGCTATGACCTCCTGTGACAGTCATAGTCGGGGTACGCAGACCGACAATTACGGCCTCTACGGCGTCACAACCCAGGGATGAGGCGGAGCGAGCGATTCACCTCGCCAGGGAGAAACCTCCACCGGTTTTTCTATCAACGGATGATGGATTTCGCTGTTACGCCGCCTGAAATCGCTGGGGCTAACACCTACCCGCTTGCGGAAAACGCGGGAAAAGTAGAGCTGATCGTCATAACCAACTACACGACCGACGGCAGCTATCGACTCCTGTGTGGTCTGTAACAACAGCTTGGCACGGATGACACGTTGGTCTTCGCGCCAGCGCAGGATGTTCACGCCGACCTGTTCACGAAACAGATGGGCCAGCCGCGACGGCGACAGACAAACATGGCGAGCCACCTCATCAATGCGCAGTTCTCCGGCCAGATTACCGGTAATAAACTGGCACGCCTCGATGACACGCGGATCCATAATGCGCTGCGGGCTCTGTGGATCTTCTTCCATAGCACGCAATAACAGGCGCTCTAGCAAGTTCATCGCCAGTTCCTCAGCAAAACGCCGCCCGGAACGGTGGGTCTGCTCAATATTGGCGAATAACTTGTCAAACTCCTGCAACAGCCCAGGATTGGAAAGCGTCAAGCGCCCCACATCACAGCCTTTACTGTGCCACTCCAGCCAGTCGGCCCAGTAGGCACGAGGGCGGAAATAGACCCAGCGGTGATACCAACAGTCGCTACCGGGCGCACGGCCATAATAGTGACGCGACCGGGGTGGGAACAGCAGCAGGTCGCCAGGGTTACAGAAAAACGTATCATCGCCATCTAACACCTTCCCCTGACCTTTGATGGTCAGGTTGATGATGTATCCCTTCATACCATCTGGACGATCAATGAAGAAATCCAGCGGTCCGCCAGCCAGAATCGGCGTCAGTCCCGCCACCAGATAGGCGTTAAACGCATAACCGGGCAGCAACGGGTTAGGCTGGGACTCATGCGCCATACGGTGATACATGCGGCCTCCTGAAAAGAGATTCTCGTCTCGTTATGGATAGCGCCAGCACAGGCTGGCGCTATCCGGCTATCACACCGTTTTCTTCGACAGTTGTTTGTAGCGGTCAAAGATAACCGCGGCCAGCAGAATCAGACCACGCACCACATATTGAGCAAAGGGCGAAATATTCAACAGGTTCATGGCGTTTTCCACCGTCCCCAGGATAAGCACCCCGGCCACCACATAGGATATCTTGCCGATACCGCCTTTCAGTGACACACCGCCCAGTACGCACGCTGAAATCACAATCAATTCATAACCGATGGATGTCATCGGCTGTCCACTGGTCATACGCGATGCCAGAATGATACCCGCCGCCGCAGAAACCAGCCCGGACAGACCGAAAATGATGATTTTGGTCCGTACCACCGGCACCCCGGCCAGGCGGGCTGCCTCTTCGTTACCGCCAATCGCCAGCGTGTTGCGACCAAAGGTGGTTTTATTGAGCAGCAAACCGAACAACACCATGCAAATAACCGTCAGCCAGATCGGTGCTGGCAATCCCAGCCAGTTGGCATATCCCAGCGTGAAGAAGCGTTCATCTTCGATACCCACCGCCTTGCCATCAGAAATGATGTACGCCAGCCCGCGCACAATCTGCATGGTCGCCAGTGTGGTGATCAGCGCGTTGATTTTCAGTCGTGCGATGACAAAGCCGTTGAGTAAACCGAACGCAACGCCAAGCAGTAAGCCCGCGGCAACGCCCAGCCACAGACTCTCGCTGATGTTGATCACCACCGCGGTAGTGACACCCGCACAGGCAATCACCGAGGCGACCGACAGGTCAAAATCGCCGGAAGCCAGACAAAACAACATGCCGCACGCCACCATGCCCGACATGGAAATCGCCAGCCCCAGTCCTTTCATGTTGACGAAGGTAGCGAAATTAGGCACGAACAGCGCACAGGCCAGAAACAGTGCGGCAAACACGACCAGCATGCCGTAATTATCCCAGATACGGGACAGGCTGAAGCCATGAGATTTACCAGCATGAGAAGGGGAACTAACCGTAGACATTCATCAACTCCTTGGCGGTCAGGCAACCGCGGGTTCAGTAGCAGTCGTTTTTAACATCGCCAGACTCAGGACCTGCTGCTCGCTGGCTTCGTCGTGCAGCACTTCGCCGGAAATGGCACCTTCGCGCATCACCACGATGCGATCCGCCAGCCCCAGCACTTCGGGCAGGTCGCTGGACGCAAACAACACGGCAATACCCTGCCGGGCCAGCTCATAAATCACGTGGTAAATCTCATGCTTGGCACCGACGTCAATGCCTCGGGTCGGTTCATCCAGCATGATCACTTTCATTTCCTCTGACAGCCAGCGCCCGAGGATCGCCTTCTGCTGATTACCACCGGACAGGTTCATGATCAGTTGCTCTGGCGATGGAGTTTTGATATTCAGCGCCTGAATGTGGTGATCGGCGTTTTCCTCCTCCCAGGCTTCATTGATGATGAAACCGTTTTTGATGTGTTTGCGACGGGCGCTGATATTGATGTTATCCCGCACCGAGTGCACCGGAATGATACCGTCAGCTTTACGGTCCTCCGGGCACAGCATCAGCCCGCTACGAATCGCATCGCCGGGGGTTCTGGCACGCAGCGGTTGCCCATCCAACCGTACCTCGCCGCTGGTAATGCCGGTCGCGCCGAACAGCGCCTTCATCAGTTCACTACGCCCGGCGCCCACCAACCCGAACAGGCCGACAATTTCGCCGCTGCGTACTGATAACGACACCGGTGATTTCACACCAACAGCTTTGACTTCATGCAATTCCAGCCGCGGTTCGCCATGTGGACGTGGCTGATAACCGTAAATATCACCCAGATTGCGGCCCACCATGGCTTGCACCAGTTGCGCATGGTCAACCTGCTGCATATCGGAGAAGGTTTTCACGTAGCGTCCATCTTTAAACACGGTGATGGCATCGCTGAGTGCAAAGATTTCCTCCATACGGTGTGAGACGTACAGAATCACCCGCCCTTCGCTGCGTAATTCACGAATCACCCGGAAAAGTTGTTCAATCTCACGTGCCGACAACGAGCTGGTTGGTTCGTCAAAGGCGATAATCTTGGCATTGCGTGCCAGCGCCTTAGCGATTTCCACCATCTGCCATTGCCCAATGGACAGGTATTTCAACGGCGTGTCCGGGTCGATATCCAATCCAAGGTGTTCCAGTTGTAAGCCGGCCTCGTAACGCAGTAGCGATTGGTTTACCAACCCACCTTTATGCGGCAACTGCCCCAGATAGATGTTTTCCGCTACCGTCATTTCCGGCACCAGATGCAGTTCCTGATAGATGATCGCCACACCGGCATTCAGCGCGTCCATCGTATTGGTAAAGCGCACTGGCTGCCCTTTAATGTGAATTTCTCCCTGTGACGGCGTGTAATTGCCGCTCAAAATTTTCAGCAAGGTGGATTTCCCCGCGCCGTTTTCTCCCATCAACGCGTGGATTTGCCCGGCATGACAGTCAAAACTGATGTCATCCAGTGCCTTGACGCCGGGAAACACTTTGCCGATCCCCCGGAAGGATAAATAAGGTGACTGTACGGTCATTTCAGCATCCTCAATGGTCTGCGCCGTCGGATGACGGCGCGGCCAGTGTTTTGCCCGCGCGGCTACCAGCACAGGCGGGCAAAGGTCATCACATCAAGCCTTTTTTCTGCAGTTCAGTTTTAAAGTTATCGCGGGTAATCAGCACCACATCCGTCACCTCGGTGAATTTCTGCGGTTCAACGCCTTTTGTTACCCAGTCATGCAGCATCTGGATGCTCTTGTAGCCATGTACGTCCGGGCTTGGCAGCAGCGAGCCGTAGAAACCGGTCGGTTGTGCTTTGGACAGTTCGCTGACCGCATCGACCCCATTGATACCGATACCGATGACATTAGCGGCCTTGAATCCCTGACCTTCGGTCGCACGCACACCCCCCAGTACGGTGTTGTCGTTCATACCGACGATCAGCCAGTTTTTCACGTTAGGGTGTTGCACCAGCAGCGAGTTAGCGGCATCAAATGCGCCGGGGATATCGTTAGACTTAGTTGGAACCTGATAGATCTGTTTTTCCGGGAATCCAGCGGCTTTCAGTGCCTCCATCGATCCCGATGTGCGGCGGCGAGCGGTATCCAGCTCATTGGCAGTGATCGCCATCACCGCGGTGTCTTGCAGTTTCCAGCCACGTTTCTGCATCTCTTTCCATAATTCCTGCCCCTGACGTTCGCCAATCTTGGTGGCGGCCATCATCACCAGCGGTACGGTGTCCATGGGTTGCCCTTTGGCATTCACAAACTGGTCATCTACGGCAATCACTTTCAGGTTATAGCTGCGCGCTTTGGCAACGATAGCTGCCCCCAGTTTCGGATCAGGTGTACAGATAACGAAACCTTTGGCACCGCTTGCAGCAAGGCTGTCGATAGCATTGAGGGTTTTCTCGCCATCGGGCACGGCTATCTTGATAACGTCAAATCCCAGGTCTTTACCGGCTTTGTCGGCGAACCGCCATTCAGTCTGGAACCAGGGCTCTTCCGGTTGTTTAACCAGAAAGCCCAGCTTCATATTTTCTGCGATAGCCGATTGTGACATAACCGCAGCCAGGCCAATCGCCGCCAGAACCTTAGTGAATTTATGCATGGTTTTCTCCGCTCATTGTTATCTTTACCACGATGGCAACCGGAGGTGCCATCACGTATGTAAACGATCTCAGTAAAATGCTTTTTTCTGGAACAATGGAAAAACAATAAGTTATTGTAATTCCATCCTCCGTTTACCTTCAGACGCGTAAGTTGTAGCGGGTATTTTCACCACGAAGAGAGAGCGCAATCACATTCAGAAACTACAGCTGATTCGTGCATAGATTCAGCAAATTTAACCTGCCATTAACTTATGACCGCCATCACAAAACCCCTGAGCGTGGCAGAAAAGTACATACTTCCAGCTAATGACTCCTCACGGCGTTAAATCGGCCTGTCTATCGTAAACAGCGTGATCCCTACGATTAACAGGAGCAGCAACGATGAGTGCGGGCGCCATTACTCTTGGTCTTGATTTTGGCAGCGATTCTGTCCGTGCGCTGGCGGTGGATTGCCACAGCGGGCAGGAATTGGAAACAGAAGTGGTCTACTATCCGCGCTGGCGTCAGGGACAATATTGTCACCCGGCCAGCAACCAGTTTCGCCACCATCCATTGGATTACATCGAATCACTGGAATTAGCGATTCGGACTGTGGTCGCACGATTGACTCCCGAACAGCGCCAGCAGATAAGCGGCATTGGCGTCGACTCCACCGGTTCAACGCCTGCGCCAATAGATGAACAAGGCAACGTGCTGGCGCTACGTCCGGAGTTTGCGGATAACCCCAACGCCATGTTTGTGCTATGGAAAGATCACACCGCTATTGATGAAGCTGAAGCCATCAATCAGCTATGCCGCAGCGGCCAATTCCCGGATTACACCCGCTACATCGGTGGCGTGTACTCATCGGAATGGTTCTGGGCCAAAATTCTCCATATCACCCGGCAGGATGCGGCAGTACGTCAGGCGGCGGTCTCCTGGATAGAACTGTGTGACTGGGTACCCGCCCTGCTCTCCGGCACCACGGCGCCGGGCGCAATTCGTCGCGGCCGTTGCAGCGCCGGGCACAAATCACTGTGGCACCCGGATTGGGGTGGCCTGCCGCCAAAAGATTTCTTACAGGCGCTCGATCCCTGCCTGACAGAAAAACTGCACTACCCACTCTTTACCGAGACCTGGACGGCTGATCACCCGGTCGGCACGCTGACGCCACAATGGGCACAGCGATTAGGTTTGCCTGACAATGTCGTGATATCCGGCGGCGCTTTCGATTGTCACATGGGTGCAGTCGGTGCAGGGGCTAAGCCCTACACGCTGGTTAAGGTCATCGGCACCTCAACCTGTGACATTCTGATAGCAGACGCGGATCGTGTTGGCGACAAAACGATCGCCGGGATCTGTGGTCAGGTGGATGGTAGCGTCGTCCCCGGTTATATCGGTCTGGAAGCGGGTCAATCCGCCTTTGGTGATATGTACGCCTGGTTTGGCCGTGTGCTCGGCTGGCCACTGCAACTGGCCGCCAGCGAACACCCCGAGTGGCAATCACAATTGGATCAACTGCAATCCAGCCTGTTGACACAACTGACACAAGCCTGGGCCGATTCCCCCTCACTCGATCACCTGCCGGTGGTGCTCGACTGGTTTAATGGCCGCCGCACACCGTTTGCCAACCAGCGGCTCAAAGGCGTGATTGCTGACCTCAATCTCGGTACCGATGCCCCGGCGCTGTTTGGTGGATTGATTGCCGCCACCGCTTTTGGCGCACGCGCCATCATGGCGTGCTTCGAATCTCAGCAGATCCCGGTAGAAAACCTGCTGGCGCTCGGCGGGATCGCCCGTAAATCCGCCACCATCATGCAAGTGTGTACCGACGTGATGAACCGCCCGATGCAAATCGTGGCCTCGGACCAATGCTGCGCGCTGGGTGCGGCTATCTTCGCCGCTGTCGCCGCCGGAGCACATCCGGATATTCCTTCTGCGCAACAGCACATGGCCTGTGGAATCGAACGCACGTTGATGCCAGACCCTGAGCGTGTCGCCCGCTATCAACGGCTCTACGAACGTTATCAGCAGTGGTGTCGGCTGGCGGAACCCGCCTACAGCCCCCACGCCGGGGCAGACCATTGAGTGTTTGCCGAACATCACTTTTACATCCCTTTGGGAACCCAAACAGGAGTCATCATGGAACAATTTAAGCCGCTCGAAGTCTGGTTTGTGATTGGCAGTCAGCATCTGTACGGCCCGGAAGCACTGCGTCAGGTAAAAGAGAATGCCGAAAAAGTGGTGAATGGCCTTAATCGTGACGCCAATCTGCCAGTGCGGCTGGTACTCAAACCGCTGGTCAAAACACCGGATGAAATTACCGCGCTGTGCCGCGATGCCAATTATCAGGATAACTGCATCGGCTTACTGACCTGGCTGCATACCTTCTCACCCGCCAAAATGTGGATTGGTGGCCTGAGCATTCTGAATAAGCCGTTGTTGCAGTTCCATACCCAGTTCAATGCCGATATTCCATGGGACAGTATGGACATGGACTTTATGAACCTGAACCAGACGGCCCACGGTGGGCGTGAGTTTGGGTTTATCGGCGCACGCATGCGTCAGGCCCATCAGGTGGTGGTCGGTCACTGGCAGGATCGCCATGCCCATGAACGCATTGCCAAATGGATGCGCGTTGCTGCCGCGTTGCAGGAAAGCCGCCAGCTCAAAGTGGCACGATTTGGCGACAACATGCGGGAAGTGGCGGTCACCGAAGGTGATAAAGTCGGTGCGCAAATTCAGTTTGGCTACGCCGTCAGTGCCTGGGGATTGGGAGACCTGGTCGGTGTGGTGGACGATATCGGCCAGGGCGATGTGGACGCGCTGATAGAAGAGTACGAAGCAACCTATACACTCAGCGACGCAGTCAAACTGCACGGTCCCAAACGGCAGAATTTGCTGGATGCCGCTCGCATCGAGCTCGGTCTGAAGCGTTTTCTCGATCAGGGCAACTTTAAAGCCTTTACCACCAACTTTGAAAACCTCTACGGCCTGAAGCAACTCCCCGGCATAGCGGTACAACGCTTGATGCAACAGGGATATGGTTTTGGCGCTGAAGGCGACTGGAAGACAGCTGCACTGCTGCGTGTCATGAAGGTGATGGCACAAGGTTTACCCGGTGGTACCTCCTTCATGGAGGATTACACCTACCATTTTACACCCGGTAACAATCTGGTGTTGGGTGCACACATGCTGGAAGTCTGTCCGAGCATTGCCAGCGAAGCCAAACCACTGGTGGATGCGCAATACCTCGGGATCGGCGGTAAGGCGGATCCAGTACGGTTGATCTTCTCCGCCCCGGCCGGATCAGCACTGAATGTCAGCGTTATCGATCTGGGTGATCGTTTCCGCTTACTGGTTAATCAGGTCGATGCCGTCGCACAGCCGCACCCATTACCGAAACTGCCGGTTGCCCGCGCGCTGTGGCAGGCTCAGCCATCACTGGAAACTGCGGCCGAAGCCTGGATTCTGGCAGGTGGTGCACACCATACTGTCTTCACGCAGTCGCTTGATCTGGATTATTTACGGTTGTACGCCGACCTGCATAACATCGAGTTGACGGTGATCGACCAGCACACCATCCTGCCTGCTTTCAAAGATGGGCTGCGTTGGAACGACCTGTATTACAAGCTGTGCGGACATCGGGCCTAATCCCCCCAACCGCTCGCCGGTTAGTAACACGGTAAACAGACAACGTTGTAAACAACAAAGCCGACACAATGTGTCGGCTTTGTTTCTTTCTATGGTCAGCAAGTCTATGGCCAGCCAGCTATCTATTTCCAGTACACCAAACGTACCTGCGACGGTCGCTATTTTGTCAATGTCACGACGTCGTACATAAAGGTGCCACCATTGAGTGTAAACGTAATGGTGTTGGTACCGTCGCGCAGTAAACCACTGTCGATAGGAATACGCTCGTAGTGATATTTACCGCTATTCAGCGCCCCGCGGTACACGGATTTATCATTGTCATACTGAATATCTTTGACTTTAGTGCCGTTGACCAACACCGATAACGACGGCGTCGTCGGGTTAGTCATTCCCCGGTTACTGGCGGCGGCAAACGCCACATTCAGCACCCGACCACTGCCATCGGCACGATCGATATAATTCACATTCCAGCTACCGGGATTGGTCTGGGCGTAATACCAATCCTGTGCCGGGCTCGACTCGCCGATGGTATACGTCAGATTGGCCGGAACATCATTCTGCCAGTGATAATTGCGCAGCTGGTCGCCAAACCGGAATTCCGACGCCAGCCGATCACTCTGACCAATAGCCCACACCACCGGTGCCGCCTGAGCTAACTGGATAGCGGGTATTGGCGTATTACCGGTGACATTCACAACATCGCTGTAGAGCACGCCCGGCCTGCTGCCACCATTGGCATAAATCGTCAGGGTATATTTCCCTTTGCGCACCTTATCAAAGCGAAAATTTCCCTGACTGTCGGTATTAGTAGTGAAGGCATAGCCTAAGGTCTGTACATCTGACGCTTCATTAAGCGAAGACGATAGCGTCACGTTCAACGGGACGGTGGTATTCACGCTACCGGTTACGCTGGCGCGATCCACCGGGAAACGACTGTCATTCACCCAATTATATGGCCATGAGGCGATTTCCTGCCGACTACGCGCCAGCGCGTCACTGTACATCTGCTCATCGGTACCGGCATTCACATACAACAACCAGGGGCCATACAGCTTTTGCCAGCCAGGCGGGGCTATCAAGTCCGGCGTACCGAAATGCGAACCCGTCATATACATGATCGCCAGCCCGTCCTGATGCACCATTAAGTCCTGCTTGGTGTCGTCACCCGACATATATTCACTACTGCCCGGGACTATCCAGGCACCGATATTGTTGCCGTATACGCCCCAGACCGGGGTTTTGCGCATATAACCGGCGAAGTCGTATTTGGAGTAATAACTACCATCCGGTAATTTCCAGGTTTCATCCTGAATCTTCTCAAAGTTATTGAGCTGGGAGTAGAGATAGGGCTTGGTGGTATGAATACCATTGGAGATATGATCAAGCAGAAAAGGATTAAACCGGTACACCCCGCGTAATTCGCTCACCGTGAGATTGGATGACGTATCATTCCGTGCCACGGCATAGCTATAAATCCCGCTGACACCACGCCGTACGATAAAGTGGTATTCCAGACTCAATGCGCTGGTTTCATTATCGATATAAGCAATATGTACAATGTCTTTCGTGTTTTCAATCACAGAAATCTGCTGTGGTTTAAACTTCAGAAATGCGCCTGAATAATAATCCAGATAACCGGTACTGCTTTTACCCAGCGCGTTCACCTGGCTATTGGCTTTATCGATAAGATTTTGACTGCCGTTTGACAGAGTGCCGATACTGCCATCGCTGCCAATCGCGACGGAAACCAGTCCGTTATCTATTTGTGCTTTCATGCCGGAAAGCCCCACGCTGACATCAGACGGTGATGCCGCCTGTGCCAGTGAGGAACCCAGTATGCTGATTGCGATAAGCATTTTTCTGCTTTGCATAGACCATTTCCCTTTTCTCTACGTCATCGACATGACCCGAAATCGACGGAAAGAAACTGATTGGACGTCATGACCAACGCTCCTTCGTCAACATGCGGATTCCCCCGCGCTTTCACCACCTGTGCGGAGTCCCATTCTGTGCAACCGATGATATCCCTACCTTTTTGCCATTGCCCTGACAGTCAGGATGGTGGCAAAGAAACGAAGATATGCCTGACCACTTTCGCATTTTCAGGTTACGGCGCGCTAACCATTCTGTCGCCTCCTGGCACACTGTGCCTTTTACGATGCCCAGAACACGCTGACGACTCTCCCGTGCCGACTCTCCCGTAAAGCACACTATTTCCCCTGAAACACAAGATATAATGCCTCTGTTCACAGCAGTGTTTTCTTCTACAATCCGAATGTCGGCAGGTATAGAAAACCAGTGAAAGCACTATTCATCCTTTTATTTATCAGTCGCAAGCGCATTACTCGCGGTTTTACGAAATGACGTGTTAATTAAATCCGCAACGACGTATTGATACTTGATGACGTCTCCTGACGAATATTTTTATTAACCATAATGCGTACCAAGTGTATACCCTAAATAATTCGAGTTGCAGGAAGGCGGCAAGAGAGTGAATCCCGATGAGCTTACTCAGGTAAGTGATTCGGGTGAGCGAACGCAGCCAACACACCTGCGACTTGAAGTATGACGGGTATATATTTTTGAATTCAATACTGGACATAAATGTTATGACGAATATACTGAATCCCCTAAAATCACTACTATTGATAATTTTGCGCAAATGAGCGTTTACGAATATTTGTTAAAGTTCAGAAAAGTGAATTCACCAGAAAGTCTTGAGAAATTATTTGATCACCTAAATTATTCTCTGACTGATGATCATGAGATTATTAATATGTACCGTGCCGCTGACCATCGTCGGGCGGAATTAGCAGCGGGCGGAAAGCTGTTTGATATTGGTCAGGTGCCGAAATCCGTCTGGCATTTTGTAGTCTGACGTTTTATAGCCTGAACGCTTTGTGGTCTGAGAGGTACGCCAACCTCACAGACTGCATGGATACCCCTTACCACATGGCAACCAGTGCTCGCCCGCCACGCACTGCTCAGTGGATTTCCGCACCGTTTTATATTTTCTTACTATTTATACCCGAAATACTTCATGCTCTGGATAACGCGCTCGCGTTTTGAACAGTGCAACACGTTAACCCTGTAGAACAAGGCTCATGAGTAGGATTAATAACGCCATCCTGCAGCTTGACGGATGACGGCTAACGCCTGTTAGCTTATCTTTTCCCCGCTTGCCCCGAGTGATTGCTGAATAACCCCACAGAGGGTAAGTTGCCGAACGCCTGACAATACCCGATAATACGCCGGTTTTATTGTGTAGGCACTGTAATGAGCGAATATGTATTACTGTTTGTTGGCACGGTTCTGGTCAACAACTTCGTACTGGTGAAATTCCTGGGTCTCTGCCCATTCATGGGCGTGTCCAAAAAGTTGGAAGCCGCTATTGGCATGGGGTTTGCCACCACATTTGTGATGACGATAGGGTCGGTATTTTCCTGGCTGGTCAACACCTATGTCTTGCTGCCGCTGAACCTGCTCTACCTGCGCACGCTGGCGTTTATTCTGGTGTTTGCCGTCGTAGTGCAATTCACCGAACTGGCGGTGCGAAAAACCAGCCCGGCGCTCTACCGCTTACTGGGTATCTTTCTGCCACTGATCACCACCAATTGCGCCGTCCTTGGGGTGGCATTGTTAAGCGTCAATCAGTCGCACAATTTCCTGCAATCAACCATTTATGGATTCAGTGCTGCCGTCGGCTTTTCACTGGTATTGGTGTTATTTGCGGCACTGCGTGAACGCCTTGCAGTCGCCGATGTACCGGCACCGTTTCGCGGGTCATCAATAGCACTGGTGACTGCTGGGCTAATGTCGCTGGCCTTTATGGGCTTTACCGGGTTGGTGAAACTGTGATGAACACTATCGGGATGGCCATTGTCGCACTCAGCGCGCTGGCGATAGTGTCCGGGCTTATTCTGGGGTTCGCCTCCCGGCGCTTTCGCGTGGAAGCTGATCCGGTAGTAGAACATCTGGAAGCGATGCTGCCACAGAGTCAGTGTGGTCAGTGTGGTTATCCGGGTTGCCGACCTTATGCCGAAGCTATCGCCCTCAATGGCGAGCTCATCAACAAATGCGTGCCGGGCGGAGAACCGCTAATGCTTAAGCTGGCGGATCGCCTGAATATCGAGCCGCAGCCGCTGGATGCCGATACACCACAGAAGCCGGAACCGCAGGTCGCCTGGATAGACGAAGCGAACTGCATAGGTTGTACCAAATGTATTCAGGCCTGCCCGGTCGACGCCATTATCGGTTCCACGCGTGCCGTTCATACCGTCATCCGTGATCTGTGCACCGGTTGCAACCTGTGTGTGGCCCCCTGCCCGACGGATTGTATTGACTTAAGACCTTTAGCGCCGACAACCGCCAACTGGAAATGGAATCTCGACGCCATTCCGGTGCGAGTCATCCAGGCGGAAAACCGTGTGATCGAAAACCATGTTTAAGCTGTTCGCCGCCTTTAGAAAAGACAGAATCTGGGATTTTGCGGGCGGGATTCACCCTCCGGAAATGAAAACCCAATCCAGTCAGGTACCGCTGCGTCAGGTTCCTATGCCTGACTATCTGATTATCCCGCTCAAGCAGCATCTTGGTCCGGAAGGCGATCTGTGCGTCAAAGTCGGTGATCCGGTACTCCGTGGGCAACCGTTGACGCGTGGCTTTGGCCGTATGCTGCCAGTGCATGCGCCAACCTCCGGCACCGTACATGCCATCCGTCAGCATATGAGCAATCATCCCTCCGGGTTGACGGAACTGAGCATCATTATTATCCCAGATGGAGTAGACCGCTGGTGTGAACGCCGTAAGCGGGTCGACTATCGTCAGGCAACAGCGTCCGAGCTGGTGGAACATCTGCATCAAGCCGGTATCGCCGGGCTGGGGGGCGCAGGTTTCCCCACCGCCGCCAAATTACAGGGCGGCCTGCGCGGCATCGAGACGCTGATCATCAATGCCGCTGAATGCGAGCCCTATATCACCGCCGACGACCGGTTGATGCAAGAGTGCGCACAGGAAATTGCACAAGGGGTCGATATTCTTGACCACCTGCTACAACCGCAACGTATCCTGCTGGGTATTGAAGACAACAAGCCGGAAGCCATCACGGCACTGCGTGTTGCACTGGTGGATTACCCACGCATTCAAATGCGCGTCATTCCCACCAAATACCCCTCTGGCGGTGCCAAGCAGCTAACCCGAATTCTGACTGGCAAAGAAGTGCCATTCGGCAAGCATTCAGCGTCTATTGGCGTGCTGATGCAAAACGTCGGCACCGCCTATGCTATCAAACGCGCTGTTATTGATGGCGAACCGTTAACCGAACGTGTCGTCACCCTCACCGGTGATGCGTTACGCCAGCCGGGTAACGTCTGGGCGCGGTTGGGGACACCGGTACGTCATTTGCTGCGCCATGCCGGTTATCACGTCACCACAACCCAACCGATGGTCATTATGGGCGGTCCGCTGATGGGGTTCACCCTGCCCGCACTGGACGTACCGATCATCAAGACCAGTAACTGTATTCTGGCCCCTGCCCGCGATGAAATTCAGCCGCCGGAAGAAGAGCAGGCCTGTATTCGTTGCGGCAAGTGCGCCGATGCCTGTCCGGCAGGGCTGCTACCGCAGCAACTCTACTGGTTTAGCCGGGGACAAGAACACGAAAAAGCGCGCCAGCACCACCTGTTCGACTGTATCGAATGCGGTGCCTGTGCCTATGTTTGCCCCAGCAATATCCCGCTGGTGCAATATTACCGCCAGGAAAAAGCCGAGATTCAGGCGCTGAGTCAGGAATCCCGCAAAGCCGCTGAAGCGAAAGCGCGTTTTGATGCACGCCAGGCTCGGTTGGAGCGCGAAAAACGCTCGCGTGAAGAACGACATAAACAGGCCGCCGCCAGTGTCGCGGCTACCGATAAAAGCGCTGTGATGGCCGCGCTGGAACGCGTGCGGAATAAACAGGCCGCCGCCGTGAAACCCGACATCCGCATTGAACCAGGACAATTACCGGATAACAGTACCGTTATTGCTGCCCGCGAGGCGCGCAAAGCGCAATTACGTGAGCGACAGGCGGAAAAAGCGCTGGATACCACGCTCGACGATACCCCCAAAGCCGCTGATGCGGTAACAAGCGACAAGGCTGACCCGCGTAAAGCGGCGGTCGCAGCAGCCATTGCCCGGGTTAAAGCCCGTAAAGCGGCACTATCTGATAGCACCGGACAAGCCGACAACACAGAGAGCGTGACAACGTCACCTGAAGCATCCCCATTAACGGCAGTCACCGCCCCCGACAGTGATCTCACTGCTGCACCGGGCGACGCCACCCAGAACGACAGCCTCGACCCGCGCAAAGCCGCCGTCGCCGCCGCTATTGCCCGGGTTAAAGCACGTAAAGCCGCCGCATTGTCGGCATCGCAAGAGGATTAAATGGCTTTTAGAATCGCACCCTCACCGTTTACCCATAACCGCCAGTCCACTCGCGCGATTATGCGTTGGGTCTTGCTCGCCTGCGTGCCCGGCATCGTAGCGCAAGTCTGGTTTTTCGGGTACGGCAACCTGATTCAATTGGCACTCGCCAGCATCACCGCACTTTTTACCGAAGCGGTCATCCTGACCTTGCGAAAACGCCCGGTGCTGGAAACACTGCTGGACAGCTCCGCGCTGTTAACCACGGTCTTACTGGCTGTCAGCTTGCCACCTTTTACCCCTTGGTGGATGGTGGTGTTGGGAACAACCTTCGCGATTATCATCGCCAAGCAATTATATGGCGGACTGGGGCAGAACCCGTTTAACCCCGCGATGATAGGTTATGTGGTTCTGTTGATTTCATTCCCGGTGCAAATGACCAGTTGGCTACCGCCACAGGGATTACAAGCATCTCCTGTCGATTTTCAGGAGGCGCTGATGGCTATTTTTACCGGCCATGGCACAGCAGGCCAGACTATCCAGCAACTGATCCAAGGTGTCGATGGTATTAGTCAGGCGACACCGCTTGATGCCTTCAAAACCGGCTTGCGCAGCGGCCATCAACCCGATGTGTTGTTGCATCAGCCGTTATTCAGCGGTGTATTGGGTGGGTTAGGCTGGCAATGGATTAATCTGGCTTTTCTGGCTGGTGGTCTGTTTATGCTATTGTTGCGGGTCATTCACTGGCAGATCCCGTTGAGCTTTCTGCTTGCGTTGTCCTTGTGCGCGCTGGCTGGCTGGCATCTTCATCCAGAGATCAGCGCCCCGCCGCTGCTACATCTGTTTTCCGGCGCCACGATGCTGGGTGCGTTCTTTATCGCAACCGATCCGGTAACGGCGTCGACCACCCCCAAGGGTCGTCTGATATTCGGTGCGCTGATCGGCATACTGGTATGGACGATTCGTACCTATGGTGGTTATCCCGATGGTGTAGCCTTCGCGGTATTACTGGCCAACATTACCGTACCGTTGATTGATTACTTCACCAAACCGCGCGCTTATGGCCATCGCTAAGGACGGATTATGTTGCTGACCACAATGCGTCGCCATGCGACTACACTGGCCTTGTTTGCCGCGTTCACTACCGGATTGACGGCGCTGGTCAACTATCTGACCGAAAGCACCATTTCACAGCAGGTCATCGCGCAACAGCGCGCCCTGCTTGATCAGGTACTGCCTGCCAATCGGTATAACAACAATCTGCTTAGCGAATGTTATCTGGTGACTGACCCGGTGTTGGGGTCTACCTCGCCACACCGCGTGTATATCGCGCGCCACGACGGTACCCCCGTAGCCGCGGCACTGGAAAGTACCGCGCCAGACGGTTATTCCGGCGCAATCCACCTGCTGATTGGCGCAGACTTTCATGGTAACGTGCTGGGAACACGTGTTACCGAACATCACGAAACCCCAGGTCTAGGGGATAAGATCGACATTCGTATTTCCAACTGGATAACCGGTTTTACCGGCCAGACGATAACGGGCCCGCAGGACAGCCGCTGGGCGGTGAAAAAAGACGGCGGCCAGTTTGACCAGTTTACCGGTGCCACCATTACCCCGCGAGCGGTGGTGAACGCAGTGAAACGCAGCGTGTTGTTTTTGCAGACCTTGCCGCCGCGTTTATCCAGCCTGACGCCATGTGGAGAGAAACCATGAACCAGACGAAGGAACTGGCCTTGCAGGGATTGTGGAAAAACAACTCTGCACTGGTACAACTGCTGGGGCTCTGCCCACTGCTGGCTGTTACCTCAACGGCCACGAATGCTCTCGGACTTGGGCTGGCGACCACACTGGTACTGGCCTGCACTAATATTGCCGTTTCAGCGTTGCGCCGCTGGGTGCCAGGCGAAATTCGCATTCCGATTTACGTCATGCTTATTGCCTCGGTGGTCACCATCGTGCAAATGCTGATCAATGCCTACGCCTATGGGTTGTATCAGTCGCTGGGTATTTTTATCCCGTTGATCGTGACCAACTGCATCGTGATTGGGCGAGCGGAAGCCTTCGCTTCTAAAAATACGGTGATACTGTCTGCGCTGGATGGGTTGTTCATGGGGCTCGGGGCCACCAGTGCGTTGTTTGTGCTGGGGGCGATACGAGAAATCCTTGGCAACGGTACCTTGTTTGATGGCGCTGACCTGCTGCTGGGCAGTTGGGCTCGGGTACTGCGCGTTGAGGTGGTACACATGGATTCGCCGTTCCTGCTGATGATTCTGCCACCCGGCGCGTTTATTGGGCTGGGAATGATGCTGGCCGGTAAGTACCTTATCGACGAGAAACGGAAACAGCGCCAGGCCCGTACGGTACGCCCCACCGTCATCGGTTCATCACAGACGTTAGCGGAATAACAGAACGCGGGACAACATGAACAAAGAGAAACGGATTGCCATTCTTAGTCGCCTGCGGGACAACAACCCCCATCCGACCACCGAACTAACATTCAACTCGCCGTTTGAGTTGCTCATTTCGGTACTGCTGTCCGCACAAGCAACCGATGTGAGCGTCAACAAAGCAACAGAAAAACTCTATCCGGTCGCGAATACGCCGCAGGCTATGCTGGACTTGGGCGTGGAAGGCGTGAAGGCGTATATCAAAACTATCGGGTTATTTAACAGCAAGGCGGAGAACATCATCAAAACCTGCCGCATTCTGCTGGAAAAACATCAAGGTCAGGTGCCGGAAGATCGTGCCGCACTGGAAGCCCTGCCGGGTGTGGGGCGCAAAACCGCCAATGTCGTATTGAATACCGCCTTTGGCTGGCCCACCATCGCAGTCGACACACACATTTTTCGTGTCTGCAATCGTACCCATTTCGCACCGGGCAAAAACGTCGAGCAGGTAGAAGAAAAATTACTGAAATACGTCCCGGCTGAATTTAAAGTCGACTGCCACCACTGGCTGATTCTCCACGGCCGTTATACCTGTGTTGCCCGAAAACCACGCTGCGGCGCATGTCTGATAGAAGACTTGTGCGAATATAAAGAAAAAGTCGATATTTGACCGACAACAGCCTTTCCCTCTCATGATAAGGGCAGGTTTTCACCTGCCCTTATGCTTGTCATACCATGTTGTGTCATACGTTATTGACATCACCACGGGTGCAATCGAGCGCACAATAGACGGTTATTTTATCGGCAGCGTCACATCCTTGAACATGGCTTCGATTTCTTCATTGGAGCGCAGCGAAATCGCGGAATCGACCACATCCCGCGTCAGGTGCGGTGCAAAACGATGAATAAAATCGTACATGTAGCTACGCAGGAACGTGCTGCGACGGAACCCGATTTTTGTCGTGCTGTAGCTAAACAAGTTATCAGCATTGATCGCTACCAGATCCGGATCACTGGCAGGCGTGACTGCCATGTTGGCGATAACGCCAACGCCCAGCCCCAGACGGACATAGGTTTTAATCACATCGGCATCGGTAGCGGTGAACACAATGCGCGGCGTCAGCCCGGCCCGATCGAATGCGGTATCCAGTTCTGAACGACCGGTAAAACCAAAGGTATAGGTAACAATCGGGTAAGCGGCCAACTCTTCAATACTGATCTGTGATTTTCCCGCCAACGGATGATCGGGTTTCACAACCACCGCACGGTTCCAGTGATAGCACGGCAGCATAATCAGGTCTTCATACAAATGCAGCGCTTCAGTGGCTATGGCGAAATCCGCCGTACCTTTCGCCACCGCCTCAGCAATTTGCATGGGCGAGCCCTGGTGCATGTGCAGCGATACGCGTGGATAACGCTCGATAAATCCTTTAATCACATCAGGCAGAGCATAACGCGCCTGAGTATGAGTCGTTGCCACATACAGCGACCCCTTATCCGGATAGGTATGCTCACCCGCAACGGCCTTGATGGCATCGACCTTGGACAGGACTTCTCGGGCAATACGAATGATTTCTTGTCCGGCGGGTGTCACTTGCGTTAAATGTTTTCCGCTGCGTGCAAAAATCTGAATACCCAGTTCATCTTCCAGCATCCGAACTTGTTTACTGATCCCTGGCTGGGAGGTATACAACCCCTCGGCCGTGGAGGAAACGTTCAGATTGTGATTAACAACTTCAACGATATAACGAAGCTGTTGCAGTTTCATAAGTTATCCCATTCCGTAATATGTCATGCGCGGCGGCATCTGTATTATTGACGTTATCTGCGTTGACAAGGTGGTGACAGCTCAATGCAACGGTATAGATTCCCGCCATGTGATAAATGCCATTTAATCATAAAAAAATATTTTATATAACCATTTTCCATATTGATTAGACAGTACTGGTACTGGAAAACGGGTTTTTATTTCCTTTTTTGTTATCGGCTGCCTGCGGATGATATTCATGGTTCATGGATCAAAAAAGCCAGCCTGTGCAGGCTGGCTTAAGGTAATGTAACCGTAACCACGGGGAAAAAATGCGGTTTTAGTCAACTATCGGCACAATTAACGCGAGGCCTCGGCCCATTTACCGTCAACATAGAACGCCGACCATCCCGTTGCCTTTCCTTCTTTTTCAGAAGAGACATACTGTTGTTTGGTCTTACGGCTAAACCGCACCAGCGTTTTATTGCCTTCCGGGTCGGTTACCGGCGCATCAGCCAGATAACGCAGCTTTTCCGGCAGGCGATCACGGAAGCGCACCAGCTCTTCCACCAGTGGCGCACGGGTTTCCCGTGATTTCGGGAACGTATTGGCTGCCAGGAACACACCAGCAGCACCGTCGCGCAGCACAAAATACGCGTCGGATTTTTCACACGCCAGCTCCGGCAAAGGAACCGGATCTTCTTTCGGCGGTGCAACTTCACCGTTACGCAGAATTTTACGGGTATTGCCGCAGCTTTCGTTGGTACAGGCCATGTACTTGCCAAAACGCCCCATTTTCAGGTGCATTTCCGAACCACACTTCTCGCACTCAACGACCGGGCCATCATACCCTTTCAGCCGGAACTCGCCGTGTTCAATCTCATAGCCATCGCAGGATGGGTTGTTACCGCACACATGCAGCTTACGCTGATTGTCGATGAGATAACTGTCCATCGCCGTACCACATTTCGAACAACGGCGACGAGCACGCAGCGCATTGGTCTCAGCCTCATCACCTTCCAGCACATTCAGTACTTCTGCTTCCGGGATCAGGTTAATGGTAGTTTTGCAGCGCTCTTTCGGCGGCAACGCATAACCAGAACACCCCAAAAACACTCCGGTACTGGCGGTTCGAATGCCCATCTGACGACTACACGTCGGGCAATCAATGCTGGTGAGCACCATCTGGTTCGGCTTCATCCCACCTTCATCCGGCTCCAGCTCGGCGGTTTCCAGTTGCTTGCTGAATTCGGCGAAGAATTCGTCCAGCACCGCTTTCCATTCGGCCTGGCTGTTGGCAACCAGATCAAGGCTGTTTTCCATACGTGCGGTGAAATCATAATTCATCAACTCGCGGAAGTTATCTTCCAGCCGGTCAGTGACGATTTCCCCCATTTTTTCCGCATAGAAACGACGATTTTCTACCCGAACATAACCACGATCCTGAATCGTAGAAATGATAGCCGCATAGGTAGAAGGACGGCCGATACCGCGCTTTTCCAGTTCCTTAACCAGTGACGCCTCGCTGTAACGTGCCGGTGGCTTGGTAAAATGCTGACTTGGCAACAATTTTTCCAACGACAACGCTTGTCCTACTTCAACAACTGGCAACGTCCGGTCTTCATCGCTCTTGCGCAATGCCGGCATCACTTTGGTCCAGCCATCAAAACGCAGGGTACGTCCCTTGGCGCGCAGTTGATAATCTCCGGCACTGACCACCAGTGTGGTGGAGTCGTACTGGGCTGGCGTCATCTGACACGCCACGAACTGCCGCCAAATCAGTTGATACAGTTTTTGTGCATCAGCTTCCATTTCTTTAAGCTGGTCAGCCAGTACCTTGACATCAGAAGGACGGATCGCTTCATGCGCTTCCTGTGAATTTTCCTTGCTGGTGTACAGGTTAGCGGCATCCGGCAGATAGCGTTTACCAAATTCACTCTGGATATAATCACGCGCCATCACCAGCGCATCCTGACTCAGGTTCGTGGAGTCGGTACGCATATAGGTGATATGACCGGCTTCATACAGTCGCTGCGCCATCATCATGGTTTTTTTCACGCCAAAGCCCAGGCGGGTACTGGCGGCTTGTTGCAACGTAGACGTAATAAAAGGAGCGCCCGGTTTGCTGCTGGTCGGTTTGTCTTCCCGTTCATCGACCACATAACTGGCTTTTTCCAGCAGGCTGAGCGCCGCCTGTGTCTGTGCCTGATTTACCGGGCGAAAGGGTTTACCCTGATGATGCGTTACCTGCATCTGCAATGCCGTCTCGGCATTCGCCAGCAGATCGGCATGTAATTCCCAGTACTCTTCCGGCACAAACGCTTTGATTTCACGCTCGCGCTCGACGACCAGACGCACCGCCACTGACTGCACTCGTCCGGCAGACAATCCGCGGGCAATCTTCTTCCACAGCAGCGGCGACACCATGTACCCGACAACGCGATCCATAAAACGGCGTGCCTGTTGGGCATTAACACGGTTGATATTCAGCTCGCCTGGTTTTTCAAACGCCTGGCGAATGGCATTCTTGGTGATTTCGTTAAACACCACACGGCTAAACCGCTTGTCATCACCACCGATAATTTCCCGCAGGTGCCACGCAATGGCTTCCCCTTCGCGGTCAAGGTCGGTTGCGAGGTAAATGTGGTCAGCATTCTGTGCCAGCGTTTTTAACTCTGAGACCACTTTCTCCTTGCCGGGCAGGATCTCATAATGGGCTTGCCAGCCATGGTACGGATCAACGCCCATGCGATTAACCAGCGCGGTTTTTTCATCTTTTTTGACCGCTTTCTTGGCTTTCTCACCACTTTTGGTTTTCTCAGCAGTGCCTTCAGCGCCCTTCTTGCTCGCGGAACCCGAACCACTGGTCGGCAAGTCACGTACATGCCCTACGCTGGACTTCACCACGTAGTCATTGCCAAGGTACTTATTAATCGTTTTGGCCTTTGCCGGGGACTCGACGATAACGAGAGCTTTACCCATAATATATTGTTACCTACTGAATTCTTTGAAAAAAGAAAAAATTTTCTCAGTTATTCGCTCTGGCTTTCCAGCCGGCGTAGCCTGAACCATCACGGTTGCGGGAAATCGTTTTTTTAACGCGGCGATGGTGCGCCGCACGCATTCACTGCGCCGCAACCCTATGATCAATCAGGATTATTCTTTACTGCATCGCACTCATCGGCAACCGGTTCTATCCCGGTGTAACGCAATTTTTCCGCCCGACGATGCAAAATCCCACACTCTACCTGATAAATAGCACCACGCAACCTAATTAGCATGTAAAACCTGTTTTCGCCAATCATTGCTCTTGTGTTTATCGGCAATAGAGTGACTAAAAATCAGTCCATTTGCGCTAAATCCCGCTCAAACGCTACAATAGTGCCAGAAAAACTAAGGTTACTAGCAGGAGAGAAAGACCATGCCTGGTTTTATACACATAAATGAAGAAAAAACACCGATTAGCCGTGAAGCTCTGCTACAGGAAGCCAATACACTGATTCAAAATCACGACGATTATCTGCATGGCATGATCGCCGATGCGGTCGAACAGAAGAATGGTGTGCTGGTGTTCCGCGGCGAGTACTTTCTCGATAACGACGGGCTCCCCACCAACAAAACCACAGCCGTGTTCAACATGTTCAAGCATCTGGCGCACGTCTTATCAGAAAAATACCAACTCATCGATTAATGCCAACCTTGCACCGGGAGCAGGAGCACGGCGCCCGGTGCCTTCGCGATGTTTTTACGCTTCCCGATTCACGTATCGTTTGGCATTCACCGATATTCCTTTTATGTATTCCCGATGACTAACCGTCAGTCATGTTATGACCACACTTTTTATGTTGTCATAACAAAAAATGGTAACGCTACCATTAACAACACTCCAATAATTAAAAAACAAATATAATGCACTTAATTTAAAAAGATATTATTTAAATGAGATTCTTTTTTAAAAAAACAAAAACATTTCACAACAAATATTGCTATTTATTTACATAACAAAAATCATTACTTATACTCTCGAGCGATGCTTTACCAGCATCCATTAAAAATCATTTATGGAGAGTGTTATGAAAAAGCAATTTGGATTGCCTTTGTTATTGTCACTCGCAGCAGTTTTTAGTCATGGCAGTTATTCTCAAACCCTTAATAATACCGATGAGGCAGGCCTGCCGATTGAATCAGGCCTGACAACGTTCCAGACGCTGGAAAGCAATGGCCCGCTTTCTGTAGCCAGAGATACCCCCCGTTCATCATCGTCTGGTCCATTGCGAGCTCCGGCCCCCGCGCTATCACGTGTGGCGGTCTATGCCGTAGGTTCGTCTAACTGTGGTTGGGAACCCATGACCTCTCTGGGGCAATTTTCAACCACCTGTGACCACGGTGGCTCACAACTTAGGGTAGCGGTACAGGAAATTGGTTACGGCAGTAATCCGGTGGCCTGGATGAACAGCGGTTTATTGCCACGCAGCGCCAATTATCAAACCGATACTATTTGTAATGTCGGGGGGCAATATACCTTCCCTTGTCCGGCCGGTTACACCGTTGTAGGCTGGATGCGTTATTATAATCTGGATGGAAATGAAAGTGGTCAATTCCAATTCCAGGACACATCAACGAATGCGCCAAGAAATACGTTATCCACACAGATAACTATTCGATAATTCATCACATGAACGGCCCCACGGGCCGTTCATTCATCGAGGTCATCTATTTTTAATTTAAAAACAGCCATGAACTATAAAAATTAAATTATCGGGGCATCAGAAAAATAAAATGACTCATAGATGAATAAACGATTAAAAATCGCCACACAATATTTATACCGAAACCAGAATGCAAATAACAGGCAGTATCCCACCCATCCGGCACGCCACAATACACTGATGGTATTGATACAAAGGCAATACACGGACAGGCAGGTCAAACAACTGACTTACAGGTGGGAATGATTTCCTCGTTGCCACCAGCGCAGCATCAGACGTTCCAGCGCATCACTGGTACTGCCGGTTAACCGGTCCAGCAAGCGCTTACGGCGGGTATAGCGTACTGCCAATACTTCGTGGTTTTCCATTTCAGCAATCAGCAGGTCGTCACTGGTGCCAATGGCATCCACCAGCCCCATGTCCTTCGCCTGCGTACCAAACCAGTGCTCACCGGTCGCGACCGATTCAATATCCAAGGACGGACGCATCTCGCTGACAAACTGTTTAAATAGCAGATGCGTTTCATTTAATTCCTGACGGAATTTTTCCCGTCCTTCATCCGTGTTTTCACCGAACAGCGTCAGTGTGCGTTTGTACTGGCCCGCCGTATGTAGCTCCACATCAATATCTTTATTTTTCAATAACCGATTGAAGTTCGGGATTTGCGCTACCACGCCAATCGACCCGACAATAGCGAACGGTGCCGCCACAATACGATCCGCCACACATGCCATCATATAGCCGCCACTGGCCGCTACTTTATCCACGGCTACCGTCAGGCGAATACCGCGCTGCCGGATGCGCTGTAACTGGGATGCGGCCAGCCCGTAGCCATGCACCACGCCACCGGGACTTTCCAGTCGCAGTAACACTTCATCTTCCGGACGCGCCACCGCCAGCACCGCCGATACCTCTTCACGTAGCGAACTGACCTCGCCCGCATCCATGCTGCCGTTAAAATCGAGTACATATAAGCACGGGCGAGCGGATTTCTCCTCGCCACGTTTGGCACGTTTCTTTTCCTGTCTGGCGGTTTCCTTGTCTTCTTTTTTTTGTTTTTTCTCCAGCAGGTTGCGCTCGGTGTCGCTCATCGCGGCAGACCGCATCTCCTGCCGCATTTCACGGTATTGTTCGCCCAGATTAATCACTTGCAGTTCGCCTTTACGATGGCGTTTACGCTGCGTCATACCGACTGTCAGCACCACCAATGCGCCGATCGCGACGACAAGGGTGACGACTTTTGCCAGGAATAAACCATACTGAGAAAGTAATTCCACAAATACCGCCTTCATTGACCAATGTGATATATGACGTTGATTCTACAACAACCATTACGGCTTACAGCGCGGTGCGCCGAGCTTCTAACCTAACGTATGACAAGCGTGATGGCGATGATCTTTATATATAAATTGAACTTTCCGC
Organism: Dickeya oryzae; assembly: GCF_020406815.2. Lineage (NCBI taxonomy): Bacteria > Pseudomonadati > Pseudomonadota > Gammaproteobacteria > Enterobacterales > Pectobacteriaceae > Dickeya > Dickeya oryzae. The sequence continues at coordinate 2,304,796 of NZ_CP162670.1, read as the reverse complement.
TGCTTTTTGCTGCGTAGTCTGTGAGAAAGCCGGACCTTCTGATTGAAAACACCTATTGTTTCAGGCATAAAAAAACCATGATGGCTTTTTAGAAACACCGCATCATCCACGAATGATGACAGCCAGAGGACACTGTTTTGCATTACCAACCGAAAAAAGACTTGTTGCAACACCGTATTATTCTGGTCACGGGTGCCGGTGACGGCATTGGACGCGAGGCCGCACTGACCTATGCTCGTCATGGTGCAAGCCTGGTGTTGCTGGGACGTACCGAGAGTAAACTGCGGGACGTGGAACAACAAATCCTGCAAGAGTGCGGGACTCACAGTTATCTCATCCCCTGCGATATGCTGACCGCCAGTCAACATGACTTTATGCAGATAGCCGGGCAGATTGGTCAGGCGCTACCGCGGCTAGATGGCGTGCTGCACAATGCCGGTCTGCTGGGTGACATTGTGCCGATGGAGGAACAATCTGCTACCGTCTGGCACCAGGTCATGCAGGTTAACGTTAACGCGACGTTTATGCTGACGCAGGCGTTATTGCCGTTGCTGCTGAAATCCACCAGCCCGTCGCTCATTTTCACCAGTTCCAGTGTGGGTCGTCAGGGGCGAGCTAACTGGGGGGCTTATTCGGTCTCCAAATTTGCGACCGAAGGCATGATGCAGGTACTGGCCGAGGAGTATCGCAACCGCAACCTGCGGGTCAACTGCATCAATCCTGGTGGTACCCGTACTCCGATGCGCGCCGCCGCATTCCCCAACGAAGATCCGAACAAGCTCAAAACACCGGCAGATATTATGCCGCTTTACCTCTATCTGATGGGGGATGACAGCCGCCGTAAGACCGGCATGAGCTTTGACGCACAACCCGACCGCAAACCCGGCCCAGCCGAATGATGCAACACACAATGGAACAAAGGGTACTCGCTTATGAGTGATGATCGTCACCAGCAACGTCAACAGCGACTTAAAGAGAAAGTCGACGCCCGCATCGCCGCTGCCACAGACGTACGTGGCATTCTGATGGTATTTACCGGTAACGGTAAAGGAAAAACCACGGCGGCCTTCGGTACGGTGACCCGGGCCGTCGGGCACGGACTGAAAGCAGGCGTCATCCAGTTCATTAAAGGTGAATGGCCAAACGGCGAAAAGAATCTGCTACAGCAGCATGGGGTGGAGTTTCAGGTGATGGCGACCGGCTTTACCTGGGATACACAAAACCGCCAGACAGACACCGAAGCCGCCCAGCGCGTGTGGCAACATGGTCTGCGTATGCTGGCCGATGATTCGCTCGACCTGGTGGTGCTCGATGAACTGACCTATATGCTGAGCTACGATTACCTGCCGCTGAACGATGTCATGATCGCACTACAGCAGAGGCCAGCGCACCAAAGCGTGATCATTACTGGCCGGGGTTGTCATCGCGACCTGCTGGAAATAGCGGATACCGTAACGGAAATGCGGCCGGTGAAACATGCCTTTGACGCCGGGATCCAAGCCCAGCAAGGAATTGACTGGTAGATATCAGGAAAGAATAAACCGCGAAGGTAGATGGACACCCAGGAGACAACAGCAAAGAGGCTGCGCCAGCCGGCACAGCCTCAGACAAACCAATCAGCCGTTGCGCTTCGGCGCACTGCGACGGTTACCAGCAGGACGACTCGCCGCGCCCGTCTGCCCATGGCGTTTCACCGCACGGCGTATCTGGTTAGCCTTCACCCGACGGCGCTCGCGCTCCACTGGCAGTTTACTGACCGTTTCGGGCGTCAGTTGCACCAGTTCACGCAAGTAGTTAACGTCAGCCAGCGGCATCTCCGTCCAACCACCACGGGGCAACCCTTTCGGTAACTGAATATCGCCGTAACGCACACGGATCAGACGACTCACCTGTACGCCCACCGCTTCCCACAAGCGACGTACTTCGCGGTTACGGCCTTCCGTCAGGGTGACGTTGTACCATTGATTCAGCCCTTCGCCACCTTGATAGCGAATCGCGCGAAATGCCGCCGGGCCATCTTCCAGTTGAACACCCTTACTCAATTGACGAATTTTATCATCACCCACTTCGCCAAAGACGCGTACGGCATACTCACGTTCAACTTCACGGCTGGGGTGCATCAGACGGTTAGCCAGCTCACCATCCGTTGTAAACAGCAACAGGCCAGAGGTATTCACGTCAAGACGCCCTACTGCCACCCAACGGTATCCCTGAATGCGCGGCAGACGATCAAACACCGTCGGTCGGCCTTCCGGGTCGCTGCGGGTACAGAGTTCCCCTTCCGGTTTGTAATACATTAATACACGGCAGACAGCTTCTTCAGTTTCACGAACTGACACCACATGTCCGTCGATACGAATTTTGGTCGCCCGGGTCACCTCAACGCGATCCCCCAGCGTGGCAATCTTGCCGTCAACGCTAATGCGCCCGGCTTCAATCATACTTTCAATTTCGCGGCGTGAACCGTGCCCTGCACGCGCCAGTACTTTCTGTAGCTTTTCGCTCATTGAGCAACCTCTGATGTCGCCTTCACAGGCGTCGGGGGGAATGTCATTGATGACCAGAAATGCGTTAACTCATTAAAAATAAAGAGTTAACGCAGAATAGCGCGATTATACCTTGATTCAACCCATTTGTATGCCAAATGTTAGCGACAATGGGCTTTGTGCGGTAAGCCTCGCCTGACCGTAAGGCTTATTGCAAGAATAACAAATGACAAACAGGAGCCGTATTACAAAAACGGTGTCACATCACCCGTACCTTCGCGTACTACCACTGGCACATCGTCGGTCAGGTCAATAACCGTGGTGGGTTGTTGTCCCAAAAAGCCACCATGAATAATCAAGTCAACCCGCTTACCCAGCTGTTCCTGAATTTCTTCCGGGTCAGACTCGGCAAAATCGTTACCCGGCAGCATCAGCGTGGTTGACATTAACGGCTCATTCAGTACCGACAGTAATTCCAGTGCAATCGGGTTAGACGGCACACGCATACCAATGGTTTTGCGCTTATCGTTCATCAGGCGACGTGGCACTTCCTTGGTTGCCTTGAGGATAAAGGTGTAATTACCCGGCGTATTATTTTTGATCAAGCGAAACGCGGCATTATCCACATACGCATAGGAGGACAACTCTGACAGGTCGCGACACATCAGCGTGAAATTATGGTTTTGATCCAGTTCGCGAATACGGCAAATGCGCTCCATCGCCGCTTTGTCTTCCAGCATGCACCCCAGTGCGTACCCTGAATCGGTGGGATAAACGATAACACCGCTTTTACGCAGGATCTCCACCGTCTGGTTAAGCAGACGTGGTTGCGGGTTCTGCGGATGAATATAGAAAAACTGACTCATGCTACATCCTCTGTCTTCTGAAAACGCGTCACTCTCAGGCAAGTCGCCACAACGGAAGTGACACGCGACAAAATGCTGTATGAATAGCGAGCGGGGTAAAGGCGAAACCGGTATACCAGCACCATCACGATGACCTGGTAACAGCAACGAGTAAATGAAATGAACCTATCCCGCGTCGTACCGTCGTGACTTAGCCCGCTAACGCCGGGTGTTGCCAGACTGGCTCCACGCCCGCAGGCAACCACAATTTTCGCCCCAACTCTATCCAGGCACAGGGTTGATGAAAGTCCGACCCCTGTGACCCCAGCAAATGATAGTCCTGCGCATAACGCGCCAGTTGTGAACGCTCATCCGGTGCCTGCTGACATTGGGCGATTTCCATCGCTTCCCCACCACAATCAGCAAAATGCCCGATCAGGCGTTTGAGCCATTTGGTGGTCAGGTCATAACGGCCAGGATGCGCCAGCACCGCCACTCCACCCGACTGACGGATAGCGTCCACGGCTTGTTGTATTGTACACCACTGTGGCGGTACATAGCCGGTTTTCCCTTTAGCCAGATATTTTTTAAACACCTGGGCGACCGTGTCGGCTTTTCCCAGCTCGACCAGATAGCGCGCAAAATGCCCGCGGGTGATCATGCCGCCCTCCGCCAGCCGCGATGCGCCAGCCAGCGCATCAGGGATAAGCGCTTTTCCCAGCCGCAGAGCTATCTGTTCGGCCCGTTGCTGGCGGTACTGCACTTGCTGTTGCAGCAACGAGGTCAAGGCGGGATGCTCACAATCCATCCCCAGTCCGACGATATGAATTTCGTGATTTTCCCAGACCGTGGAAATCTCAACACCAGCAATCAGCCGTAATGGTAATGCCTGCTGCACAATAGCCGCCTGCGCCTGCGCCAATGCCGCCGTGGTATCGTGATCGGTAATTGCCAGCACGCTGACGCGCATACTCACCGCTCGCTGCACCAATTCAACAGGCGTCAGTAATCCGTCAGACGCCGTGGTGTGGCTGTGCAGGTCATACAGGGGAAATGCAGGTGATGCGGGTAACTCATCTGGCACGTCGGGTATCTCGCTGTTTCAGGAAATTTCAGGCGGCATGATGCCATCAACCTGACCAAAAAGGAAAAAAGATCGGTCCGTGCTGCCTGCTCTCACCATCCTGCCATCAGCCACCAGACATTTCCCCGAAAAAATCCGGTTAAATGTTATTGACTTCCTTTCTGTGTTCCAGTTAACTAGTACACAAGTTCAAGCGTAGCGATAAGTGAGGATATGGCGATGACGGTAACAACCCTGCCCCTGAAAAATCATGCTGGTTGGTGGCGCTTCTCCCTGTTGCGGGCGAAGTGATAACGCATAGCCATTTTCCGACATGCCTATCCTGAAACCCGCTGGTAGCGGGTTTTTTTATGGACAAAATACGAGTAAACATCATGCACACACCACAACCAGAACTAGAGCTGTTGCGCGTCGACGCCGAATACCGTAACGATCCCAGCGCCACGTTCCATCAATTATGCGGCGCGCGTCCGGCAACGCTGTTGCTGGAGTCAGCCGAGATCGATAGCAAGCAGAATCTGCAGAGCTTGCTGATTGTCGACAGTGCATTGCGCATTACCGCCCTCGGCTCGCAGGTATCCATTCAGGCATTAACAGCTAACGGTGCCTCGCTGTTACCGTTGCTGGACAAAGCACTACCGAGCGATGTCACGGTCGATGTGCGTCCAAACGGCCGCGAACTGACCTTTCCTGGCATCGATGGCCTGTTAGATGAAGATGCGCGCCTGCGCTCGCTGTCGGTATTCGATGCGCTACGCCAGATGTTGATACTGGTGACCTGCCCGCCAGACGAACGTGAAGCGATGTTCTTCGGTGGCCTGTTCGCCTACGATCTGGTAGCCGGCTTCGAGAGCCTGCCGCCACTCAGCCAGCAACAGCGCTGCCCGGATTACTGTTTTTATCTGGCCGAAACACTGCTGATTGTGGATCACCAAAAACGGGTCACCCACCTGCAGGCCAGCCTGTTTACACCTGATGCTACTGAGCGTCTGCGTCTGCAACAGCGTCTGGAGCAGTTACAACACCAGTTACGCCAGCCTGCGCCAGCGTTACCGTACCAGACATTAGACACCATGACCCTGAACTGCAATCAAAGCGATGAAGACTATGGTGCCGTCGTCAGCCAGATGCAGCAGGCAATTCGCATCGGTGAGATCTTTCAGGTCGTCCCGTCCCGTCGTTTCTCGCTGCCATGCCCGTCACCGTTGGCCGCCTACCAGACACTGAAAGACAACAATCCGAGCCCTTACATGTTTTACATGCAGGATCAAGATTTCACCCTGTTCGGTGCCTCGCCGGAAAGCTCGCTCAAATATGACGCCATCAGCCGCCAGATTGAAATCTACCCTATTGCAGGCACTCGTCCTCGTGGACGTCGCGCCGACGGCTCGCTGGACCGGGATCTGGACAGCCGTATCGAACTGGAAATGCGTACCGACCATAAAGAACTGGCCGAGCATCTGATGCTGGTTGACCTGGCTCGCAACGATTTGGCGCGGATCTGCGAACCCGGTAGCCGCTATGTGGCTGACCTGACCAAAGTAGACCGCTACTCCTTCGTTATGCATCTGGTTTCGCGGGTGGTTGGCACGCTGCGTCACGATCTGGATGTCCTGCACGCTTACCGCGCTTGTATGAACATGGGGACGCTCAGCGGCGCGCCTAAAGTCCGGGCGATGCAGTTGATCGCGGAAAGTGAGAAAACACGCCGCGGCAGCTACGGCGGTGCGGTAGGTTACTTCACCGCACGTGGCGACCTCGATACCTGCATCGTCATCCGTTCCGCCTATGTGGAAGATGGCATCGCTACCGTGCAGGCTGGTGCTGGCGTCGTGCTGGATTCCCAGCCGCAAGCCGAAGCCGACGAAACCCGTAACAAAGCCCGCGCGGTTCTGTGCGCGATTGCCAGCGCGCATCATGCCCGGGAGGTGTTCTGATGGCCGATATCCTGTTACTCGATAACATTGATTCTTTTACCTATAACCTGGTCGATCAACTGCGTGCCAGCGGCCACAACGTCGTGGTGTACCGTAACCAATTGCCTGCGGATGTGATCATCGAACGCCTGCAACAGATGGAAAAGCCGGTGTTGATGCTCTCTCCCGGGCCCGGCACCCCCGCTGAAGCCGGGTGCATGCCGGTACTGCTGCAACGCTTACGCGGCCAACTGCCGATCATCGGGATTTGTCTGGGACATCAGGCCATCGTCGAAGCCTACGGCGGTCATGTGGGTCAGGCCGGTGAGATCCTGCACGGTAAAGCCTCCAGTGTTGAACACGACGGTCAGGCCATGTTCATCGGGTTACCCAGCCCGTTGCCGGTAGCACGCTATCACTCGCTGGTGGGAAGCAACATCCCGGCTGAACTGGTAATTAACGCCAGTTTTAACGGCATGGTGATGGCGGTACGCCACGATGAACACCGTGTCTGTGGTTTCCAGTTCCACCCGGAATCGATTCTGACGACACAAGGTGCGCGGTTGCTGAATCAAACGCTGGACTGGGCTTTGGCTTGAATGGAAGGAGACACACGAATGCAACAGATTCTTGAGAAATTGTACCGTGCCGACATTCTGAGTCAGGCAGAAAGCCAGCAACTGTTTGCGGCTATTATTCAGGGTGAACTGGAGCCGACACAGTTGGCGGCGGCACTCATCAGCATGAAAGTTCGTGGTGAACACCCCGATGAAATCGCGGGTGCCGCAACGGCGCTGCTGGCTGATGCCAAACCGTTCCCACGTCCGGACTACCTGTTTGCTGATATTGTCGGCACCGGCGGCGATGGCTCCAACAGCATCAACATTTCTACCGCCAGTGCCTTTGTCGCGGCTGCTTGCGGGGTAAAAGTCGCCAAACACGGCAACCGTAGCGTATCCAGCCGTTCAGGATCGTCTGATTTATTGTCGGCCTTCGGCATCAAACTCGATATGTCGGCAGAGCTATCCCGTCAGGCACTGGACGATCTGGGCGTCTGTTTTCTGTTTGCGCCGCAGTACCACACCGGTTTTCGTCATGCGATGCCAGTGCGCCAACAGTTAAAAACTCGTACCCTGTTCAACGTGTTAGGGCCGCTGATTAACCCTGCACGTCCGCCGCTGGCGCTGATTGGCGTCTACCGGCCCGAGCTGGTCGCGCCAATTGCCGAAACACTGAAAGTACTGGGGTATCAGCGTGCCGCGGTGGTACACGGCGGTGGAATGGATGAAGTCGCCATTCATGCCCCAACGCATGTGGCAGAACTGCGTGACGGGCAGGTAACCACCTACCAGTTAACCCCCCATGATTTCGGGCTGGACTCCTTCTCGCTGGACGAGTTACTGGGCGGCTCACCGGAAGAAAACCGTGATATTCTGGCCCGATTGCTTCAGGGTAAAGGGCAACCCGCGCACGATGCCGCCGTCGCGGCTAATGTGGCACTCTTGTTAAAACTGTTCGGACAGGAAGATCTGCGGCAGAATGCCCAACAAGCACTGGACGTGATTCATAGCGGTCAGGCGTACCAGCGGGTGTTAGAACTGGCAACCAGAGGATGATGATGAACATGCAGGAAACCGTATTAACCAAAATCGTACGCGACAAGGCACTGTGGGTAACCGAGCGCAAACAACGACAGCCGCTCGACAGCTTTCAGTCGCAGGTCACGCCCAGTTCACGCCATTTTTATCAGTCACTGAAAAAGGCCAGCCCGGCATTTATTCTGGAATGTAAAAAAGCCTCACCCTCCAAGGGGTTGATTCGGGCTGACTTTGACCCGGCTGCTATCGCGCGAGTTTATCAGGATTACGCCTCCGCCATTTCCGTGTTGACTGACGAGAAGTACTTTCAAGGCGACTTCACCTTTCTGACCCAGGTGAGCGCCGCGGTTGCCCAGCCGATTCTGTGCAAAGATTTTATTATCGACCCGTATCAGATTTACCTGGCCCGTTACTATCAGGCAGATGCCATCCTGCTGATGCTCTCCGTGCTCGATGATGACCAGTATCGCCAGTTGGCACAGGTGGCACACAGTCTGGATATGGGCATTCTGACTGAAGTGAGCAATGAAGCCGAACTGGCGCGTGCCATCGCGCTGGAGGCACGCGTTGTCGGCATTAATAACCGCGATTTGCGCGATCTGTCGATCGATTTGGACCGTACCCGCACACTGGCACCACAGTTACCCGCCAGCGTCACGGTCATCAGCGAATCTGGCATCAGCCGCTATGCCCATATTCAGGAATTAAGTCAGTATGCCAACGGCTTTCTGATCGGCAGTTCGCTGATGGAGGAAGACGATCTGTCCATGGCGGTGCGTCGGGTTATTTTGGGCGAAAACAAGGTCTGTGGGCTGACCCGGCCAGAAGATGCCGCCGCCGCGTTCCAGGCCGGTGCGGTGTATGGCGGGCTGATTTTTGTTGCCAGCTCACCTCGTTACGTGACAACGTCACAAGCACGTACTGTCATGGCCGGTGCCCCATTGCGCTATGTCGGGGTATTCCGTGACGCGCCACTGGCTGAAATCGTGGAAGCGGCATCATCGCTTCAACTGGCAGCAGTTCAATTACATGGCCATGAAGACGAGGCCACCGTTGCTGCACTGCGGGAACAACTGCCTGCAACCTGCCAGATATGGAAAGCCCTATCGGTCGGCGATACGTTGCCCCCTCTGGCACTGCCACAGGTTGATCGGATACTGCTTGACAGCGGTCAGGGTGGCAGTGGTCAAGCGTTCAACTGGTCATTGCTGCAAGGACAATCGTTACAGCAGATGCTACTGGCCGGTGGCCTCAACCCGGACAACATCGCGCAGGCGGCCAAATTCGGCGCGGCAGGACTGGATGTTAACTCCGGCGTTGAATCGCAACCCGGCATCAAAGATTCACAAAAAATTGCGGCGGTATTTCAAACGCTGCGTGCGGCGCAATCCCGTCGCACCTCCCATGCATAAAGAAGGTACAGGCTGATTATGACATTACTTAACCCTTATTTTGGCGAATTCGGTGGTCAGTATGTACCACAGATTCTGATGCCCGCCCTGCGTCAGTTGGAAGAAGCGTTTGTTAGCGCACAGCGTGATCCCGCGTTTCAGTCTGAGTTCAGCGATTTACTGAAGAATTATGCCGGTCGCCCGACCGCGCTGACACGGTGTAAAAACCTGACGGCAGGCACTCGCACCACACTCTACCTGAAACGTGAAGACCTGCTGCACGGCGGTGCCCACAAGACCAATCAGGTATTGGGTCAGGCGTTGCTGGCAAAACGGATGGGTAAAACAGAAATTATCGCCGAAACCGGTGCAGGCCAACATGGTGTTGCCACGGCGCTGGCGTGTGCGCTGTTGGGATTGAAATGCCGGGTCTACATGGGTGCCAAGGATGTAGAACGTCAGTCACCGAATGTATTTCGTATGCGCTTGATGGGCGCAGAAGTCATTCCGGTACACAGCGGTTCTGCCACACTGAAAGATGCGTGTAACGAAGCGCTGCGTGACTGGTCCGGTAGTTATGAAACGGCGCATTATCTGCTGGGTACTGCCGCTGGCCCCCATCCTTACCCCACTATTGTGCGGGAATTTCAGCGCATGATCGGGGAAGAAACGAAAGCCCAGGTGAAAGAAAAAGAAGGTCGCCTGCCGGATGCGGTGCTGGCTTGCGTCGGTGGTGGATCCAATGCGATTGGTATGTTCGCCGATTTCATCGATGAGCCTTCTGTACGCTTAATCGGTGTAGAACCGGCGGGACTCGGTATCGAAACCGGGCACCACGGCGCACCACTGAAGCATGGTCGCACCGGTATTTACTTCGGAATGAAATCACCGATGATGCAGACGGATGACGGGCAGATCGAAGAATCATACTCGATTTCAGCCGGTCTGGACTTCCCTTCAGTCGGTCCACAGCATGCGTACCTGAACAGTATCGGGCGAGCGGAGTATGTGTCAGTAACCGACGATGAAGCGCTGAACGCCTTTCGGGAGTTGTCTCGTCATGAAGGTATCATTCCGGCGCTGGAGTCATCCCATGCGTTGGCACATGCGCTGAAAATGATCAGCGCTGAGCCGGAAAAAGAACAAATTCTGGTGGTGAATCTGTCCGGGCGCGGCGATAAAGACATTTTTACGGTTCACGACATTCTGAAATCCCGGGGAGAAATCTGATGGAACGCTACCACGCTTTGTTTAAACGGTTATCGGAAAAGCAGGAAGGGGCGTTCGTGCCGTTTGTCACCTTGGGTGACCCTTCCCCAAAATTGTCACTGCAGATAATCGACACACTGGTCGCTGCCGGAGCTGACGCATTGGAATTGGGTATCCCTTTCTCCGATCCGCTGGCAGATGGCCCAACCATTCAGAATGCCACGCTGCGCGCGTTCGCAGCAGGTGTAACCCCAGCCCAGTGTTTTGAAATGCTGGCCACTATCCGTCAGAAATACCCTGACCTACCGATTGGTTTGCTGATGTATGCCAACCTGGTTTTCAGCAACGGTGTTGATGCCTTTTATCAGCGTTGTGCGCAAACTGGCGTTGACTCTGTGTTAGTCGCCGATGTACCGGTAGAAGAATCCGCACAGTTTCGTACTGCAGCAATCAAGCATGGTGTCGCGCCTATCTTTATCTGTCCGCCCAATGCCGATGACGAGTTATTGCGTGAAATCGCTTCCTTTGGTCGCGGTTACACCTACCTGCTCTCTCGGGCTGGGGTAACCGGTGCAGAAACACGTGCTCAGCTACCGTTACATCATTTACTGGAAAAATTGCAGGAATACCACGCGGCACCACCGTTACTCGGTTTCGGTATTTCTGAACCGACTCAGGTGCAGCAGGCGTTAACATCTGGCGCAGCCGGAGCGATTTCTGGTTCAGCGATTGTCAAAATCATTGAGCAGCACCATGAGCAACCAGATACGATGCTGGCAAAACTGAGCGAATTTGTCAGCACGATGAAAGCGGCCACCCGCACTCGCTGATTTATCTCCCCCTCCCGTCGTTTTAACGCCATAGCTGTTGACCGGCTATGGCGTTTTCTTGTCAATCACTCCAGATCTTATCCGCGGCGATGCTGACCCCTGCCTTGCCCGGTATCCTGTCGTTTAGTGATGTCGCGCCCGACCACTTCATTCACCCTCACTCACAAGCAGGATTAACGTCACAAAATGATAAACATGCTCACAAATATGAATTTATTAAGAAGAAAATAAATTGTTAAAAAAATCAAACAAAAACAAAAGTCAACAAAAATAAAATAAAAATAAACATTTATATGTAATAAACATAATTCAAATAAAACAATTTAATTCCATTTTGTTGAAACATGGTTTTATTTCTATAGGCATAGATTTCACGCTATGTAAATAGACGAACATCACATAATGAAATGGCTTTTCATTTTTTTCAATTTGATGTTCCTGATCACACATTTGTAAGCAGAGATAAATAAAAATCGGCATCGTGCTGCGCCACATCGGCGACACAACACTTATAAGAAATGATCTCTGAGAGGGTTATAACAATGAAATTTAAAATTCTGACAGTGATGGTTGCATCTTTGGTAAGTATGAGTTCAATGGCAGTGACGTTTGATTATCGCCATGAGATGTTTGATACCAAAAACGCCGATCACAAAGATCGACTGCTGATTTCGCATCGTTTTGACAATGGATTTGGTCTGTCTTCTGAAGTGAAGTGGAAACAATCCGGCAATGACACTACCCCAAACAAACCGTACAACGAACAAGTAAGTAATGGTACTGAAGTCACTGCCAGCTATCTGTATAAATTCAATAAAATGTTTAGTACCGAGTTTGGTTTCAACCTGGTTACCGACAGTACAAGTAACAGCTATCGTCCTTACATCAGAGGTGGTGTGAACTTTACCGATAACCTTTACTACACTTTGCGTTATCGTCCTTTCTACAAACGCTATAGCGGCAGCATTAACGACCCGAAAGGTCCTGCAGAAGCAACGAATATGAAAGGCTACACTATCACCAGCGTTCTGGGTTATAAATTCCTAGACAAATTCACCGTTGAGTATGAATTGGAATATAACAAAAATACCAAAGCTGGTAGCTTCGGCTATATCTACGACAGTGATAACGACAACTTTACTCATGACGTGAAGCTTGCATACAAGATCGACAAAAACTGGACGCCTTATATTCAGCTTGCTAACGTTGAAGGTCCTAAAACCACTGACGAACGTCAGACTCGCTACCGCGTCGGCGTGCAGTACAACTTCTGATAACCGTTATCGCGGTTATAAAAAAGGCGGAACCGAGGTTCCGCCTTTTTTGCTTGTTACGTCGTTTATTAGAACTTGTAACCGAAGCCAAACATAAATACCCAAGGATCCAGACGGGTTTTGATGCTCTGATCCTGACCGGCAGCCTTGAATTTTACGGTAGTGTCGATATCCATCCACCATACCGACATATTTAACAACCAGTTTTTATTCAGGTTGTAATCCAGACCTGCCTGTGCGGCAACACCCCAGGAACTTTTCAGGTGCAGATCGGTTAACCCGGCATCCTGACCGGTCTGGTTAAATTTCTCATCAAAGAATGTCGTGTAGTTCAAACCAAGACCCAAATAAGGACGCAGGCTATCTGTGCTCTGCCCGAAGTAATACTGTGCCATCAGTGTTGGCGGTAAGTGTTTCACTTCCGCAATCTGGCCCACACCACCGACACCCACCCGATGCTTAAACGGTGTTGCAGCCAGCAGTTCGACACCAATATTATCCGTCGCCATGTAGCCTAAGGTGAGGCCCAGTTGGGTATTGTTATTCACACTAAATGACCCCAGACCCAGCACATCATCAGAGCTGGTATGCGGGCGTACCGTTGCGGTTCCAGCACGAACAATAATATCCCCTGCCTGATGGGCTTCTGCCAATGCAGGTACCATCGCCGCTGCTACCATCAATAAAGCAACCTTTTTCATTATCCACTCCATTTGTAAGGTTAATGTCCGTGCGAACTATACCCACTAAGGGGTAGCTTTGTTTGAATCCAGATCACATCCTGACAGGATTTTTGCGGCAAAACGACTTCAATCAAATCACTCCAAGTCACTAAAAAACATAGAATTGATCCAAATCAAAAAGCACGGGAAAAGCAAATCCTCCACAAGCACAAAAAAGAAGCTGCACCGCCAGATATTCCGGCGTAATGTTATTTTTTCATCTGAGATTCAGCGCCGAGTGAGGCCGGTGGGTAATCAATTATGAGTCATCACAGTCACGTTAACCCTTGTATGGAATGCGGCGCATGCTGTGGCTATTTCCGGGTATCGTTTTACTGGTCAGAAGCGAATGACGGAGGCGGCGCAGTACCCGTTGAGCTAACTGAGCCAGTCACGCCGTTTCTACGCTGTATGGCAGGCACAAACAGCAAACCGATCCGTTGCTGCGCGCTGGAAGGTAACATCGGCGAGTCGGTCAGTTGTCGCATTTATGCCCAACGCCCATCGCCATGCCACGAGTTTGCGCAGTCGGGCGAAGAGGGTCGGCATAACGATGCCTGTGATCGGGCACGTGCGGCCTATGGCTTACCGCCGCTCATCCCGGCCCGTTTGCCGCAGCCGTGCTCATAAATCAGAGCAAAAATAAGCAGATAGATGAAATCGATGTCGGGGTGCCACGGAACACCTGAACGGGTTACAATAGCCAGCTAATGCCTATTGCTAACTTTTGCCAAGGAGTTTTCATGCCTATCACGGCCAGCAGGTTGTACCGTGACACCTTGAATTTTACGCGTAACCAGTTTTTCAGCATTCTCATGCTGGCGCTGCTGACGTCATTGATCACCGTCGTCCTTGGGCACGTCTTTACTCCCGATAGCGATCAACTACAGCTACTCAGTAACAGCAATGTGGATTTATCCTCCATTGAGCAGCCAGGCATCAGCGATATCATTGCGCAGCTTTCCCCTGAGCAACAACTCGTTCTGTTGAAGGCATCTGCCGCAGGTACTTTTGCGACGCTGGTAGGTAATGCCCTGTTAACTGGCGGTATCCTTATGCTGATCCAACTGGTCTCAGCGGGCCACCAGACCAGCGCGCTGCGGGCGATTGCCGCTTCTGCACCGCTGTTACCCCGCCTGCTTCTGCTGGTACTGGTTTGTACCCTGTTAATTCAGTTAGGCATGCTACTGGTGGTGGTACCGGGGATTTTATTATCCATCGCCTTTAGCCTGTCACCGGTGATCGCCGTAACGGAAAAGCGCGGCGTATTCGCTGCCATGCGAGCCAGCAGCAAGCTGGCATTCGCCCATTTCCGCCAGACAGCGCCAGCCGTCATGCTATGGTTGCTGGTCAAAGTCGCACTACTGCTACTGATCGCCCGTTTGCCGATGGTGTCGCCAACCGCGATGGCGGTGATATTAAATGCCATCAGCAACATTATCTCTGCCATGTTGCTGGTCTACGTGTTTCGTCTGTACATGCTGGTACGCAGTTAATGCTGTCTATCCTGAACGGGAGTGGCGCCAGCGCCGCTCCCTCTCAACCCGCCGTTATAACGGTGACAACGTAATTTTCTGCAAATTGTTACGATAAATCGGGAATCGTGCCGCATAAACAGCGATAATAATTCGCAGAGAGTTCACCCTTTTTTGGTATACGCGGCCCCACACCGGATACGTGACGGATTAACATAATGAAGCAACTAATTGATTTTATTCCACTTATTGTCTTTTTTGTTTGTTATAAACTGTATGATATTTATGTCGCTTCGGGTGCACTGATCGCAGCAACAGCAGCCGCATTGCTGTTTAGCTGGTTCATTTACCGCAAGATAGAAAAGATGATGCTGCTGACCTTCCTGATGGTGGCCGTATTCGGCACCCTGACGTTGGTCTTCCATAACGATCAATTCATTAAATGGAAAGTCACCATCATTTACACGCTGTTCGCTACCGCATTGCTGTTCAGCCAGTTTGTCATGAAAAAACCGCTAATTCAGCGCATGCTCGGCAAAGAGCTGGTCTTACCGGAAATGGTGTGGGCAAAACTGAACATCGCCTGGGCTATCTTTTTCCTGCTGTGCGGACTGGCGAACATCTATATTGCCTTCTGGTTGCCACAAAGCGTTTGGGTCGACTTTAAAGTATTTGGCCTCACCGGCCTGACTCTGGTATTTACATTACTGTGCGGCGTTTACATTTACCGTCACCTGCCGGGCGAACCGGAGAAGACGGAAAATGAAGGCGATAAATAACCTACCGCCACAGACTGATTATTGACTACTCACAAGCGGATTCGTTGATCCTATGAGCAAACAAGATGTATTACCTCACGGCGAGTTGGTGCTGCGCACCCTGGCCATGCCAGCGGATACCAATGCCAATGGCGATATCTTTGGCGGCTGGCTAATGTCACAGATGGATATCGGTGGCGCGATTCTGGCAAAAGAGATTGCAGAAGGCCGCGTTGTCACCGTTCGCGTTGACGGCATGACCTTTCTCAAGCCCGTTGCCGTTGGTGATGTGGTTTGTTGCTACGCCCGTTGCGTTCGTACCGGACGTAGTTCAATGACAGTCAATGTGGAAGTGTGGGTAAAAAAAGTATCAACAGACCCCATTGGCCAACGCTATCGTGCGACTGAAGCCCTGTTTACTTATGTCGCTGTCGATGAAGAGGGGCGTCCACGAGAATTGCCGCAAGGAAAAAGCCACTTCGCACCAGAACAATAATCACCTTAACCATTCTGGAAGCATGGCAATAAGGCACCACTTGCGGTGCCTTATTCATTGGTGCGACACTGACCCGGCTTATTCCATCGCCGTAGCACCATTAACTTTGAAAATAATCGTCACCACCAGGTCTTTCCCTGGTCGATTCTCTTCATAACGCCACTTACGCATCGCCTGCCTGATATCTCGCTCGAACAGGTTTTGCGGTTCAGCTGACAACACCCGGACATTACCTACACGACCCGACTCATCCACATCAAACTGTACTTTAACCCGGCCTTCAATATGCAGGGCTAACGCACGGGCAGGATATTCCGGCTGAGCGCGATTTACCGGTTTGGGACCAGCAGGCTGGGCGCTGGCAACCGGAGCCTGACTAACCGGTGCCGGATTATGATTCACGGTCTGGCTGGATGCGGGTGCGGCATTCGGCTCAGGCACACGTTCCTGGGGCTTGTCCTTTTGCGGCTCCAGCTTTTTCACCGGTTTAGGCTTTGTTTCCGGCTTAGGTTTGGGTTTCGGCTGAGGTTTAGGTTCCGGTAACGGAATGGGGACCGGTTTTGGCAACGGCGGCGGCTCAGGTTGAACCTGTGGTTCCGGCACTGGTTCGGGCTCATGTGTTGGCTCTGGCTCAGCGGTCGGTGCGGGTGCGGCTTCCTGCGGTGCGGTGTTAACCATCATGACCTGGATCGGTTGTGGCGCCGTCGGCAGAGTGACTGATGTATTAAAAGAAGCAAACAACAACCCAGCTATCAATGAACCATGGAATACGACGGAAACCAATACAGGCCATGAGTATCGGTGGGTCAGGAAAAATGTTTTCTGCGGCATAGTTATATGATGTCCTCTCACCGCTCAAGTTTAAATGCAAATGACAATCATATTCAATAGCATCACTTCAATTCCTGTCATAAACGACGTCACGATTTATCCGGTTTCGGCCTGTCAGTATCATAGCGTATGATGACGGTTCATCTCATAACGATATGACACCATGAGGTTTACCATGCTGTATGTGATTTATGCCACCGATGTCCCTGGCTCACTGGAAAAGCGTCTTGCTGCCCGACCGGCACATCTTGAACGATTGCAAACACTACGCGATCAGGGCCGTTTGTTAACAGCAGGTCCGCTACCTGCCATTGACAGTGAAGACCCCGGTACCGCCGGATTCACCGGTTCCACCGTTATTGCCGAATTTCCATCGCTGGAAGAGGCTCGTCAGTGGGCTAACGACGATCCTTATGTCGCCGCAGGTGTTTACGACGCGGTCAGCGTTAAACCCTTTAGAAAAGTTTTTTAATCTAAACTTGACGGAGGTTATGGAATTTTCAATAAATATGACCTCCATTTTCACCCCAAATATCTGAAATATTTTATTCATTTAATGATGTTATGTTGGCGGCAGTTTTCTTTAGCGAGTAAATTGTCATGTCAACATCCACCCCGTCACGCTCCGGTTTTCTGGGCAAATTACGCCAGTACCGCCTGAGTTTCCTTTCCGGTTTATTGTTGATCATCGGACTCTTTTCCTTATTACAGTTGTTGTCTGTAGGCATGATCTCGAAAACCATGACCGAGGTGCGTCAGGATAGCGCCGCCAACGAGGCACTGCGCCAGCAACAGGCACTGATGGATCTGGCTCGAATGGAGGTCATGAACGCCAGCGATAAGCTCAATCGCGCAGGTATCTACCTGATGTTTGATAAGGAAACCGGCTCTGTCGGCAGTTGGAATAGCCTGATGTCGGAAGCAGAAACTTCATTAGCTAACGCACAAGGGTCTTACCAAAAACTAGAGCGTTTCTCTGGTTCCGCACGTAATGATGCCGCTTTCACCGACCTCAAAAACAGCTACCAGCAGCTTTATAACGGGTTGGTTGAACTTGCCCAGGGTATTAAAAAAACGAACGAAATCGACATTTTCTTTGCCGTACCTATTCAGGCTTACCAGACGCAGTTCACCCAGAAGTATTCCCGCTTTCTGCAGGAAAACGATGCCCGTCAGAAACAGCATGCTCAGCAGTTGTTGAATAACCTCGATGCTGCACACACCCTGTTTATCGTGATTCTGGGATTACTGCTGGTCATTTCGGTGCTGGTCTGGATTGGTGTCAACAAGGTGATCGTTCATCCACTTAAACGCATCACCGATCACCTGAAACTGATCGCATCCGGTGATTTGTCACACGACATTGCCATAGAAAAACGTGCAACCCGTGAAATCGCCGTACTGAACAACAGTGTAGTCCAGATGCAAAGCGGTCTGGTCGAGCTGATAAGCCAGGTTCGTCAGGGCATGGAAACCATGATGCAGCAGGTAAGCCACGTCACCAGCGACAACCGCCAGTTATCAGAGCAGGCCAACCTGCAATCCGCGGAACTGAAAGTCACCACCGAGCACATCATTCAGATTAGCCAACATCTGGAACAGAATGCCCGGTACACAGAACAAGCCAGCCATCATGCCCAAGAAACCAGCCATATCGCCGAACAGGGCGAAGGCATGATGAGTGACGTCAGAAATGCGATGCAGAATATTTCCAGTCGCAGTAAAGAAATGACGGAAGTGATCTCACTGATAGAAAACGTCGCCTTCCAGACGCATATCCTGTCACTGAATGCAGCGATTGAAGCCGCACGGGCCGGAGAAATGGGCAAAGGATTTTCGGTCGTGGCGCGGGAAGTCGGTACGCTGGCCTCGCAAAGCAGCCAGTCAGCGCACAACATTAATGCCTTGATTCACGAATCAGACAGCAGTGTTGCCACCGGTGCCAAGCTGGTTGTTCGCCTGAATGATAGCTTGCAGGAAATCATTCAGGCCGCCAAAGGTACCAGTACCTTCCTCAATGAAATCACTGACATCTCGCAACAGCAGAATCAGAGCATTCATGAGGTCACCAACCGAATCAGTTCACTCAATGATACCGTGAAGCAAAACGCCCTGCAGGTGGAAGCCTCGGCCCGAACCTGTCTTCAACTCCTTGATCAAGCAGAACAGCTCAACCTGTCAGTATCACTGTTCCATTTGCCCGTGATGGAAGACACACCAGAGGAAATCAATGCCCAGCGCACGACACCGATTCAGGTCGCCAAAAACTACGTCGCCCTGCCGCAGCATTCCCCCGCATTGTAGTCTTCATACAATCTGATTGTGATAAAAAAGCCCAACAACCTGATGGTTGTTGGGCCTGACACTCACTACCCGGCGACTACCACTCGTAAGCTACGGCATACAATAACGCACGGCGCTGCTGTTTCTGGCACAGATAACGTACGTGATGGATATGTCGGTAGCTACGCGACTGGGCCTCAAGCCAGCGACTCCGACGGCGCTGCACCTGACGTTGCATACGCCAGCGGCTGACTTCATTCCGGCTGCGTTTCATGGCACGACTCTTATGATAAGCATGATGGGCCCTTCTATTATATCCCCCTGTTTTCGCGCGCCAAGAGAGAAAGCAGGATTTTCCCGAATCCGCATGCTTGCCAGCCATACGCTATAGTATTCAGAGTAAAGGACTTTCCCCCCAGGGGAACTATGCATACACTTGAGCTGGTGAACATTTCGCAGCAGGGAACCGTACATTGTTACTATGACAGCATTTTATACTGTACTTAGCGGATTACTGGTTTTCAGTTACTGGCTGCTTGTTGCCAGTATTACGTTGCGTATTCTGATGAAAAGGCGGGCCGTCCCTTCTGCGATGGCCTGGCTGTTGGTGATTTATATTCTGCCGTTGGTCGGTATCGTCGCCTATCTGTTGTTCGGCGAGCTACATTTAGGAAAGCGCCGTGCGGAGCGCGCCCGACAAATGTGGCCAGTGACAGCTCAATGGCTGCGTGACTTGAAGGAATACCGCCGCATTTTCGCCACCGAGAATAGCGAGGTCGCCCGCTCATTATTTCAACTGTGTGAACGTCGACAGGGAATTGGTGGTATCAAGGGCAATCAGTTGCAATTGCTGACCTCCTTTGACGACACCATCAAAACGTTAATCCGCGATATCGAACTGGCACAAAGTAATATTGAGATGGTGTTCTATATCTGGCAGGCAGGCGGTTTGGTGGATCACGTGATGAACGCCCTACTCTTAGCATCACGCCGTGGGGTCAAATGTCGAATCCTGCTCGATTCGGCAGGCAGCGTACAGTTCTTTCACAGTACCTACCCGGAGATGATGCGTACTGCTGGCATCACCGTGGTGGACGCGTTACAGGTGAATCTGTTACGCGCCTTCCTGCGTCGTATGGATTTGCGTCAGCACCGCAAGGTTATCCTGATAGACAACCGTATCGCCTACACCGGCAGCATGAATATGGTGGACCCGCGTTATTTCAAGCAGGATTCTGGTGTCGGTCAGTGGGTGGACCTGATGGTGCGTATCGAAGGCCCGGTAACCACGACCATGGGTGTGATTTATAGTCTCGACTGGGAAATGGAAACCGGCCAGCGCCTGCCGCCGCCGCCGCCGGATGTCAATATCATGCCATTTGAGCAAGAGCGCGGCCATACCGTGCAGGTTATCGCCTCTGGCCCCGGCTACCCCGAGGAGATGATTCATCAGGCATTGCTGACAGCGGTTTATTCTGCACGGCACCAACTCATCATGACTACCCCTTATTTTGTACCGAGTGATGACCTGCAACACGCCATCTGTACCGCAGCCCAGCGTGGCGTAGAGGTCAGTATTATCGTACCGTATAAAAATGACTCCATGATGGTGGGCTGGGCCTGTAAAGCCTTTTTCACCGAGTTACTGGCGGCGGGCGTCAGGATCTACCAGTTCGAAGGCGGTTTATTGCATACCAAAAGCGTGCTGGTCGATGGGCAACTTAGCCTGGTCGGTACGGTTAATCTGGACATGCGTAGCCTCTGGCTGAACTTTGAAATCACGCTGGTGATTGACGATGACGGTTTTGGTAGCGATCTGGCCTGTGTTCAGGAGGACTACATGTCCCGCTCACGACTGTTGAATACCAAGGAGTGGTTAACGCGCCCTTATTGGCAACGGATTGTCGAGCGACTGTTTTACTTTTTCAGCCCACTGCTGTAATCACACCGCCCTTCATGCTCTAATACCCCCATTACGTTTTAACAGGAATGTTGTATGGATTTAAATAACCGCCTGACAGAAGATGAAGCTCTGGAACAGGCTTACGATATCTTTCTGGAACTGGCACCGGATAATCTGGATCCAGCAGATATTTTGCTGTTCAACTTGCAGTTTGAAGAGCGTGGCGGTGCGGAACTGTTTGACCCGGCGGAAGACTGGCAAGAACACGTGGATTTCGACCTGAATCCGGATTTTTTCGCCGAAGTGGTGATTGGGCTGGCCGAGCAGGACGGTGAAGAAATTACGGATATTTTTGCCCGTATTCTCATCTGCCGGGAAAAAGATCACAAGCTGTGCCACATCCTGTGGAAAGAGTAACACTCTCGAATATAACCTGACTGGCGGGTCAACCGCCTGTCTTAAAACGCAAAACGCCCCATATCTGGGGCGTTTCTTTTACCTGATACTGGATACCAGACGTATCAGCGAATCACGGTAATGGGTCAGCCTTCAGGCAGGATACAGCGTGTCTGAAGCTACCTTCCAGTACTGGACGGGTTTTGGTGCACTCCGGCCCCACAACCGGGCAGCGGGTACAGAATACACAGCCCGTCGGCGGGTTAATCGGCGAAGGGAGATCGCCTTCCAGCAGTTGAATCTGTTTGTTGCGCTCCTTGTCTGGATCCGGAATCGGCACCGCCGACATCAGCGCACGGGTGTAAGGATGCTGTGGATTATGGTACAGCTCATCATAGGTCCCCAGTTCCACCGCATGTCCCAGATACATCACCAGCACACGGTCAGAAATGTGTTTTACCACCGACAAATCATGGGCGATAAAGATCAATGACAGTCCCATCTCACGCTGCAACTGTTGCAGCAGATTCACCACCTGAGCCTGAATCGACACGTCCAATGCAGAAACCGGTTCGTCACAGATAATCAGTTTTGGTTCCAGAATCAGTGCACGGGCGATACCGATACGCTGACACTGGCCGCCAGAAAACTCATGCGGGTAACGGTTAATCAGGTTCGGCAGCAAGCCAACCTTCATCATCATGGTTTTGACGCGGTCTTTTACTTCCTGACGCGACATATCCGGGTGGTAGGTACGCAACGGCTCGGCAATAATTTCACCAATGGTCATACGCGGGTTGAGCGATGCCAGCGGATCCTGAAAAATCATCTGAATATCGCTACGTACATCACGCCATTCAGTGTCACGCATACCCAGCAGATCTTTCCCCAACCAGCTAATGCGCCCGCTGGTCGCTTTTACCAGACCGATAATAGCGCGAGCCAGTGTGGATTTACCACACCCCGACTCCCCGACCACGCCCAGGGTTTCCCCTTCATACAGACGCAGGGTAACGCCATCTACCGCTTTCAGCTTTTTAGCCGGTTGCCAAAACCATTGTTTGTCATCACGGATATCAAAGTGGACCTTGAGTTCATCCACTTCAAGCAAGACTTTTTTGTTTTCCAGCTCATTCATACTAATTCCCCCACACTCCGGAAACAGGCACGCAGACGACCTTCACCAAACGGCTTCAATTCAGGTGCATGCTGGCATTGTTCCTGTGCATACGGGCAACGCGGCTGGAAAGGACATCCTTTCGGCAGGCGCAACAGGTTAGGTGGATTCCCCGGAATCGTAGCCAACTCAGCATTCTCTTCATCAAGACGAGGAATCGCTTTTAGCAGGCCCAGAGAGTATGGATGGGTTGGTTCATAGAAAATCTCGCGCGCACTGCCGTACTCCATAGTACGTCCGGCGTACATAACCAAGACTTTGTCGCAAATACCGGCGACCACGCCCAGGTCATGGGTAATCATGATAATGGCGGTATTGAACTCACGCTTTAGGTCATTGAGCAGCGTCATGATCTGCGCCTGCACCGTCACATCAAGCGCAGTGGTCGGCTCGTCAGCGATCAGTAATTTAGGGCGGCACAGCAACGCCATGGCAATCATCACGCGCTGGCGCATCCCACCCGAAAACTCATGCGGATACATGCGCATCCGTTTTCTGGCTTCTGGCATTTTTACCGCGTCCAGCATGCGTACGGACTCTTCAAACGCATCGCTTTTACCCAATTTCTTGTGCTGCATCAGCACTTCCATCAACTGATCGCCAACACGCATGTACGGGTTCAGTGAGGTCATCGGGTCCTGAAAAATCATGGCGATCTCTTCTGCTCGCAGGCGATTAAGCTCACGCTCCGGCAGATTGAGAATCTCACGCCCGTTGAAACGTGCCGAACCACCAATGTGACCATTGGCAGCCAGCAGCCCCATCAGCGCAAATGCCGTCTGGGATTTACCCGAGCCGGACTCACCCACAATACCCAGTGTTTCACCGGCACTGAGCGAAAAATTCAGATCGTTTACCGCCGTGACATCACCATCAGGCGTACTGAACGTCACGCGCAAGTCTTTAACATCAAGCAAAGCGTGGGTTTCTGACGTATTCATCATGATATGAAGCGTCTCCTTAGCGGTCTTTCGGATCGAGGGCGTCACGCAAGCCATCGCCGATAAAGTTAAAACAGAACAGGGTTACCACCAGGAAACCGGCGGGATAAAGCAACAACCATGGCGCCACTTCCATTGAGTTAGCACCATCGTTTAATAATGCCCCCCAACTGCTCAGCGGTTCCTGGGTACCCAGGCCAAGGAAACTCAAGAAGGATTCAAACAGGATCATGCTCGGCACCAACAGCGATGCGTACACCACCACCACACCCAGCACGTTTGGTACCACATGACGCAACACGATGCTACGGGTAGAGACTCCGCATACCAGCGCAGCTTCAATAAACTCTTTGCGCTTCAGGCTCAGCGTCTGACCGCGCACGATACGCGCCATATCCAGCCAGGACACCATGCCGATAGCCACAAAGATCAACAGAATATTCTGCCCGAACAGGGTGACCAGCAAAATCACGAAAAACATGAACGGGAAAGAGTTGAGGATCTCCAAAAGACGCATCATCACTGAGTCGACTTTGCCACCCATATACCCTGACGCCGCACCATACAGTGTCCCGACAATGACCGCTACCAGGGCTGCAGCAACACCGACCATCAGCGAAATACGCCCGCCGATAGCCACACGCACCAACAGGTCGCGACCGGAAGAGTCGGTACCAAAGTAGTGCTTAGACGCCATATCCGGTGCACTGGACATCATATTCCAGTCGGTGTCCGCATAATTGAACGGTGCCACCATCGGGCCGATAACAACAAACAGCGTAATCAGCGTCAGGACAAACAGACTGGCCAGCGCGGCACGGTTGTGCATGAAGCGACGGCGCGCATCCTGCCACAGGCTACGCCCTTCCACTTCCAGTTTCTCGCTGAAGTTATCCAGCGCTTCACGGTTACGTTTATTCCAGAACATCAGTGATTTACCTTAGTAACGGATCTTCGGATCGATGACCGCATACAGCACATCGATGACCGCATTAAACAGAATGGTCAGCGCACCCACTAAAATAGTCAGGCTCAGCACCAGCGAATAGTCACGGTTAAGCGCACCGTTAACAAATAACTGACCAATACCAGGTAAACCAAAGATGGTTTCAATCACCATAGAGCCAGTGATAATCCCTACGAAGGCCGGCCCCATATAGGACAACACTGGCAACAACGCAGGCTTGAGTGCATGACGCAAAATGATCCGACGCAACGGCAGCCCTTTGGCACGCGCAGTACGGATAAAGTTTGAATGCAGCACTTCAATCATGGAGCCACGGGTAATACGCGCAATGCTGGCGATATACGATAACGAGAGCGCGACCATCGGCAGAATAATGTATTTTGGCGCTCCACCGTTCCAACCGCCCCCTGGCAACCAGTGCAGGGTTATCGCGAATATCAACACCAACAGCGGTGCCACAACAAAACTAGGGATCACCACGCCGGTCATGGCAAACCCCATGACGGTATAATCCCATTTACTGTTCTGATTCAACGCGGCAATCACACCGGAGGTCACCCCCAGCACGACCGCCAGCAGAAAAGCAGCAATCCCCAACTTGGCCGATACAGGGAAAGCCTGGGCAACCAAATCGTTGACTGAATAATCTTTGTATTTGAAAGAGGGACCAAAGTCACCTTTCAACAACTGTACCAGATAATTGCCATACTGTTTGATCATCGGATCATTCAGATGGTATTTGGCTTCGATGTTCGCCATCACTTCAGGGGGAAGATTACGCTCTCCCGTGAACGGACTTCCCGGGGCCAGCCTCATCATGAAAAACGAGATCGTGATCAGGATGAACAGCGTCGGGATTGCTTCCAGGCAACGACGGAAAATAAATTTTAACATTGACCTTACCTATAAAACCGGTCTGAAATTTTCGCTTCTATTTATCACACTTTATTAAACCGAATAAGGGCTGTGTGCCAGACACACAGCCCTGTCATCATTAATGCTTGATAATATAAAGGTTTTTAACGTTCAGGTTATCCAGTGGATCTTTACCTGTAATGCCACCCACATACGGTTTAACCAAACGGGTGTTGGCATAGTAATACACCGGAACCACGACAGCGTCTTTTTCCAGCAGCATCTCAGCCTGCTTGTAAACGTCCGCACGCGCTTCTTCTGTGGTGGCAGCCAATGCTTTTGCCATCAACTTGTCGAAATCCGCGCTCTTATAATGTGCGGTGTTGCTGCTGCTGTTGGAGATCATGGTATTCAGGAACGTGGTCGGTTCGTTGTAATCCGCACACCAGCCAGCACGAGCGACATCGAATGTGCCCTGATGACGGCTGTCCAGGAATGTTTTCCACTCCTGGTTTTCCAGTTTCGCGTCCACACCGATGTTGCTTTTCCAGATAGAGGACGCGGCGATCGCCAGTTTTTTATGCAGATCAGAGGTGTTGTACAGCAGGTTAAAGGTCAACGGTTTTTCCGGCGTGAAACCGGCTTCAGCCAGCAGTTTCTTCGCTTCGGCGTTACGTTTCTCACGCGACCAGCTCACCCACTCTGGCGGAGTCAGTTTGCCATCCAGACCATCAATGTACGGCGGGGTGAAACCAAACGCCGGGGTATCACCCTGCGCTTTCACCTTGTTAACCAGAATGTCTTGATCCAGACCCAGCACTAACGCCTGGCGTACACGCGCATCGTTAAACGGTGCCTTCTGGTTGTTGATCTCGTAGTAATAGGTGCACAGATACGGATCCGCCTTCACTTCGTTGGGGATCTCTTTCTTTAACTTTTGGAACAACTCGATAGGCAGGTTGTTATAGGTCATGTCGATTTCACCGCTGCGGTAACGGTTAACATCCGTCACCTCAGAAGAAATCGGCAGATAGGTCACTTTGTTGATGATAGTATGGGCGTTATCCCAGTAATTCGGGTTACGCTCCAGAACGATTTTCTCGTTGACAACCCACTCTTTCAGCGTATAAGCACCGTTGCCGACCCAGTTAGCTGGCTGAGTCCACTTTTCGCCATATTTTTCAACAACTTTCTGATTCACTGGGAAGGTGGAGGGGTGAACCAACAGCTTATAGAAGTACGGAACCGGCTCACTCAGCGTGACTTCCAGCGTGTGATCGTCAATGGCTTTCACGCCCAGCGTATCAGGCGATTTTTTGCCTGCTACCACATCATCGATATTCACGATATGACCAAACTGCAGGTAACTGGCATAAGGAGAAGCTGTTTTCGGATCGGTAACACGACGCCAGCTATAAACGAAATCCTGAGCAGTAACCGGATCACCATTGGACCATTTAGCGTCTTTACGCAAGTGGAAGGTCCATACTTTGAAATCTTTGTTATCCCAACTTTCTGCAACACCTGGTGCCGGGTGGCCATCTGGAGAGGTAACCAGCAGCCCTTCCAGCAGATCACGCGCAACGTTAGATTCCGGTACGCCTTCCATTTTATGCGGGTCGAGGGAAGCAACTTCAGCACCGTTATTACGCACCAGCTCCTGCTTTTCAGCCAGTTGCACACCAGCAGGCACCGTAACAGCCCAGGCAGAAACGCCTGCGGAAGCCGTGATCGCAGCGAAAATGCTCACTGCCAGTCTTTTTTTAATAGTGTTGTTTACCATTATTTACCTTGCTCCTGTTCTACTGTTATCACCCAATCAGGCATATAACGTTTTTTACGTATTACGCGGACAGACAATACCGTCGCCAGAGGAACGACTCTGGCAACATGGCCGCTTAATCACATCAAAATTGTTTTATCCACGTCGCACGACTCGATACGCTTAATGCCGCAACAACGTGTTGGAAAAATCAACAGAGATAAAAACAGCACATATCAGCAACCCAAAAACTGCCGCTGTCCCTTCCCAGGACCGGCAGTCTGTCACCATTTCCACTCTTCCCTGATGGTACGCCCTTCCCAAATTCCACAAAAAATCGTCGGGGATAACGTTCTAATAAAATTAACTTATCCGTAACGGCTTGGGAAAATAGCGTGATGCCGAACGTATCAGAAGAATCCGTCTTCGCCAATAGATTTTGCAGGCTGTTACTTAAATTTCTTTTCAATCCCGGAAAGTCACAAAAAAACCAGTATGTGTAAATGGACACAAAAGCACCCGAGCATGGCATCAACTATGGCAAAAGCGCCGCCGACAGCAGATTGTCCAATAAGTGGTAGACATGGAAGAATTAACCATAGTCAAGGACAAAAAATGCACGATAAAACACTTCCACCGCCATCAATGACTTTCCGACACCAGCGCCTCTACATGTGAATAAATTAACAGTGAAATCTCATGTGCATTGCAATAAAACATCTGCTGTGTTTTACGCCATATGCATTAGCTTATCTAAGGCATTCACATGGCATAAAAATAAGTTATGCCACCTCGTGTGATAAATAATAGTAGGGAATGTGCCTTTTTCTGCTGATGATGACCGGGAAATGACATAAGAAAAAAGTAGTAATAAAAATAAGGCAAGTCAGATGAACGGAATGTACTCAATCGAGGGCTGGGTGTGTTGTAAGATCGGAGTGGATTGGTAGATGAGGCAGGTAGCACATTAACTTGTCGTTGCTCTCCCACGTTAGCCCGCCGACACTTTAGCGCCGACGACATAGCCATAGCGCCAACGACATAGCCATGCCGCCGGAGCCAAATTGAGCAAAGTCCCGCTCTCAGGCAGATTCACCAGCGGCCCAGCAGCAGAGTATAAATGCATAAATAAAGGCAACACGGCTCAGACATCACATATCGACACCTACGCCAGGGCACACTCGTTATCAGGACAATCCTGGAAATAACGCGCGAATGCCTGTCACGATAAATTCAATACCGAGCGACATCAGCAACAGCCCCATAATACGTGTCACGACGTTGATGCCGGTTTGTCCCAGCAACCTGACTAACGCGGGTGCAGCCCGAAACAACAACCAGCAACAAAATGCAAAAACGGCAATCGCCAACGACAGCCCTAATAAATTCTGCCAACCGTGATAGCGGGAACTCCAGACAATGGTGGAGCTAATGGCACCCGGCCCTGCCATCAATGGTAATGCCAGCGGCACCACGCCAATACTTTCCCGATTGGCGGTTTCTGTCTTCTCCTGTTTATTCTGTTTGTCCTCACCCAGTTTGCCGCTGATCATCGACATCGCGATGGTGGTAATCAGAATACCGCCTGCAATGCGGAATGAATCAATCGAGATGCCAAACAGTCGCAGGATAGCATCACCAAAAAATAGCGCGACCCAAAGGATAATCACCACAGAGACATTGGCTGTCAGGTTGGTTCTCGCCCGCCCTTCCCCTGCCTGGTAGTTGGTCATACTAATGAAGATAGGCAGAATACCTACCGGGTTTATCAACGCAAACAGCCCAATAAAAAACTTGATGTAACCAGAGAAATCCAGGACAGGCTGAATCACTTTTCACCTCTGAAGATTATTGTCAACGCCAGGCGTCTTTGGCGATCGACGGCACACACCGTGACATCGCCTACAGTAATGTAAAGTACAGCGTGCCTCCACTCTTTCATCTGACGATTATTCTCTGTCACCACGCCAATTTTCGATACAAATTCCCCCAGAAAAGCACATGGAATGGTCATTTATTTTTAACAAATTCCGGATATAGATGATATTGATTCTCAATAACACCATGCTGAATGGTGTCAGCATGGCAATTTAGCGAGTGAGATCACAAAAAACCGACTAGCAACGGGGTATTCTGACTTCAGAGAAAAAAACAGCACCTGAAGCAGCGAACATTGCCCTTATATCGGCAGCCGTTTTAGGAATAGCATTGAGAAACCATGGTTTCTGCCAGTAAAAAGGTAATGACGCGCATCAGAAGATTAATCGAGCGCTTTGAGTCAATGGATAATCGTAAGAGCCAAATTATCAGGTACCTCAACCATTATCTATACTGCTTATTTATCGATGGACCATTGACTGAAAGAGCTTAACATTACAGGAGAGCATTATGGCCGTAACAAACGTTGCTGAACTTAACGCTTTGGTCGAACGCGTCAAAAAAGCGCAACATGAGTTCGCAAACTTCTCGCAAGAGCAGGTTGATAAAATCTTCCGTGCAGCAGCACTGGCTGCCGCAGATGCGCGTATTCCGCTGGCAAAAATGGCGGTTGCAGAATCAGGCATGGGGATCATCGAAGATAAAGTCATCAAGAACCACTTTGCTTCCGAATACATCTATAACGCTTACAAAGACGAGCAGACCTGTGGTGTACTGTCCGTCGACGACACATTCGGTACCATCACGATTGCCGAACCTATCGGTATTATCTGCGGTATCGTCCCGACCACCAACCCGACGTCTACCGCTATCTTCAAGGCACTGATCAGCCTGAAAACACGTAACGGTATTATTTTCTCTCCTCACCCACGTGCTAAAAACGCAACCAACAAAGCAGCCGATATCGTGCTGCAGGCAGCGATTGCCGCTGGCGCCCCGAAAGACATCATCGGCTGGATTGACGAACCCTCAGTCGAACTGTCCAACCAGCTGATGCACCACCCGGATATCAACCTGATCCTGGCAACCGGCGGCCCGGGCATGGTGAAAGCCGCTTATAGCTCCGGTAAACCGGCTATTGGTGTAGGCGCAGGCAACACCCCTGTCGTAATTGACGAAACCGCTGACATCAAGCGTGCCGTTGCATCGATTCTGATGTCAAAAACCTTTGATAATGGCGTAATTTGTGCGTCCGAACAGTCAGTTATCGTCGTTGATAAGATCTATGACGCGGTACGTGAACGTTTCTCTACGCACGGCGGTTACCTGCTTAAAGGTAAAGAGTTGCAGGCAGTGCAGGCGATTATTTTGAAAAACGGCGCGCTCAATGCCGCTATCGTCGGCCAGCCCGCCATCAAGATCGCCGAAATGGCCGGTATTACAGTCCCAGCCAGTACGAAGGTATTGATCGGTGAAGTCACCCATGCTGACGAGTCTGAACCGTTTGCACACGAAAAACTCTCCCCGACACTGGCTATGTACCGGGCGAAAGATTTTGAAGAGGCCGTAGAGAAAGCGGAAAAACTGGTTGCGATGGGCGGGATCGGCCATACCTCATGTCTGTATACCGATCAGGATAATCAGCCGCAGCGCGTGAACCATTTTGGCGACAAGATGAAAACTGCCCGCATTCTGATCAATACCCCAGCGTCTCAGGGTGGGATCGGTGATCTGTACAACTTTAAGCTGGCACCATCGTTGACTCTGGGTTGTGGCTCATGGGGCGGTAACTCTATCTCCGAAAACGTCGGACCGAAGCACCTGATCAACCGTAAAACCGTTGCTAAGCGAGCTGAAAACATGCTGTGGCATAAACTTCCTAAATCTATCTATTTCCGTCGCGGTTCACTGCCGATCGCGCTGGAAGAAGTGGCGACTGATGGTGCCAAACGCGCCTTTATCGTAACCGACCGTTTCCTGTTTAATAACGGCTATGTAGACCAGATTACCTCAGTACTGAAACAGCAAGGTCTGGATACCGATGTTTTCTTCGAGGTGGAAGCGGATCCGACACTCAGCATCGTTCGCAAAGGTGCTGAACAGATGAACGCGTTTAAACCTGACGTCATCATCGCACTGGGTGGCGGTTCGCCGATGGATGCCGCCAAGATCATGTGGGTCATGTACGAACATCCGGATACCCATTTCGAAGAACTGGCGCTGCGTTTCATGGATATTCGCAAACGTATCTACAAGTTCCCGAAAATGGGTGTGAAAGCAAAACTGATTGCCGTCACGACCACCTCAGGGACAGGTTCTGAAGTCACACCGTTTGCCGTAGTAACCGATGATACCACCGGTCAGAAATACCCGCTGGCAGACTACGCGTTGACACCGGATATGGCGATTGTCGATGCGAATCTGGTGATGAACATGCCGAAATCGCTGTGTGCTTTCGGCGGTCTGGATGCCGTCACCCACTCGCTGGAAGCCTACGTTTCAGTACTGGCAAACGAATACTCCGACGGACAGGCGTTGCAGGCACTGAAACTGCTGAAAGACAACCTGCCAGCCAGCTACCACGAAGGTGCCAAAAACCCGGTAGCACGTGAACGCGTCCACAACGCGGCCACCATTGCCGGTATCGCTTTTGCCAACGCCTTCCTGGGTGTCTGCCACTCAATGGCACACAAATTGGGGTCTGAATTTCATATCCCGCACGGCCTGGCTAACGCCTTACTGATCAGCAACGTGATTCGTTACAACGCTAACGATAACCCGACCAAACAGACGGCATTCAGTCAGTACGACCGTCCGCAGGCTCGCCGTCGTTATGCCGAAGTCGCCGATCATTTAGGCTTGAGTGCCGTCGGTGACCGTACCGCTCAGAAAATTGAAAAACTGCTGGCCTGGCTGGAAAGCATGAAGAAAGAACTGGGGATCCCAGCGTCTATTCGTGAAGCGGGCGTGCAGGAAGCCGATTTCCTGGCCAAAGTGGACAAGCTTTCTGAAGATGCCTTTGACGATCAGTGCACCGGCGCTAACCCTCGTTATCCGCTGATTGCCGAACTCAAACAAATCCTGCTGGATTCGTTTTATGGCCGCCCGTTTGTCGAGCATGCCGTGACGGACACTAAAGCCGCCGCGGTCACCGCCAGCGCACCAGCCAAAGCGGAAAAGAAAGAGAAGAAAGCCGTTAACTAATAGCCGTTAACCCACAACGACTATCAAGCCCTGTGCATGTCGCACAGGGCTTTTTTTATCCAGTCATTTTTTATCCAGTAATAGTAGGCCGCCCTCTTCCTAACCGTCGCTGGCTGGGGCTCCTATAGGCTTGTATAACGCTATGTATCTGTAAGTCTCAACCAGCTATAAGAAGACGAGAATCGAGGCCATAAACGCATGTTATAAGCCTGAAATGCAGGATGCTGAAGGGGGAGTCAGGGTGAACAAAAGAAAAGCGTGACGAGCCTGCCAGCAACGATTCCTCTTGCGGGGCAAAACCACCCCATTTTAGGCAACACCACACGCACGTCTTTTAGAATAACCGTCATGACATGGGAAATCTTACTGCTGGCGTTTGGCAACCTGATGCACGGGTTCCATACACACAAAGTAACGAATATTTAATTTTTATTAGCAATATTTACCGGGGCTATAACCGGATCGATGTGCCACGCTCCGGCTATTAATAAGGCAGGCTAAATACTTAACCTATTATTGATATGGATTATTCCGCCTCGGCCCGCGTCAGCCCCAGTGCGATTTTATAATGCTTACGGCATACCGATACATAACTTTCATTTCCACCAATCACAACCTGAGCGCCCTCAATGACAGGCTTGCCATGTGAGTCTACTCGCAATACGTGATTCGCCTTACGCCCACAATGGCAGACGGTTTTAAGTTCAACCAGTTTGTCAGCCCAAGCCAATAAATAATGACTGCCACTAAACAATTCCCCACGGAAATCGGTGCGTAGACCATAGCAAAGAACCGGAATGTCTAATTGATCGACAACATCACACAACGCATTCACTTGCTCACGCGTCAAAAACTGACTTTCATCAATTAGCACACAGTGAATAGTTTGCTGACGATGGGCCTGTTCAAGAGCCTGGAATAAATCTGTCTGCTCGTTAAACAATAACGCGGGTGAAGAGAGGCCGATACGAGAACTGACGATGCCGCTCCGGCCGGAACGATCATCTATTTCAGCCGTAAACACCAGCGTGCGCATTCCCCGCTCCTGATAGTTATATGAAGACTGCAACAGTGCGGTAGATTTCCCTGCATTCATCGCGGAATAATAAAAATAAAGCTGCGCCATGGCTCCTCGTTCAACGGCATTCACCGGTCAGTAATCGTTAAAATTTATTGTAACATAGGTATTGATGCTGACGAGGGTTTAGTCATACCGTCGGC
This sequence comes from Dickeya oryzae, assembly GCF_020406815.2. NCBI lineage: Bacteria > Pseudomonadati > Pseudomonadota > Gammaproteobacteria > Enterobacterales > Pectobacteriaceae > Dickeya > Dickeya oryzae. Next base: position 2,271,294 of record NZ_CP162670.1, on the reverse strand, counting down.
GTTGTCAGTACCACAATCATTCTGTGGTTTAGTAATATTGACTGCGCCATCATGGGCCACAAGAAACTATCGCTACACTTGTGCATGGCTATTTCCGCTACACTTGTGCATGGCTATTTCCGCTACACTTGTGCATGGCTATTTCCGCTACACTTGTGCATGGCTATTTCCGCTACAGAGCACGCTAACAGAATGTATTAGCTGGTTTGTTAGAAATTTATATTGCTCGTCTGATACGTGATTTTCGATTTAAATTTGCTAAATTTTAACAACCTGACAATTTTGCCTATTGCAGAAAATAAAACAGCACTCTATTATCTCTGTACTGTCACCGATAATATTTATTTTGAGATTAATCCAATGAGCGAAGCACTTAAGATTCTAAACAACATCCGCACTCTGCGTGCCCAGGCAAGAGAATGCAGCCTCGAAACACTGGAAGAAATGCTGGAAAAGCTGGAAGTCGTGGTTAACGAACGTCGTGAAGAAGAAAACCAGGCTCAGGCTGAAATTGAAGAACGCACACGCAAATTACAGCAGTATCGTGAAATGCTTATTGCTGATGGCATTGATCCTAACGAATTACTGCAATCTCTGGGTGCAAGCAAAGTAGCGGGTAAAGCTAAACGTGCTGCACGTCCGGCTAAATATCAATACACTGACGAAAACGGCGAACTGAAAACCTGGACCGGCCAGGGCCGTACGCCTGCAGTTATCAAGAAAGCCATCGAAGAACAGGGCAAATCCCTGGATGACTTCCTGCTGTAATTCTTAGTTTAAGAATAAATAAAAACACCCCATTAACGGGGTGTTTTTTTATGTCTGATTAACGCAACCAAACGCTCGCCCAACTGATACTCTCGCCATACTTCGCAACGACAGGCCTGCAGGCTTTTTACTCACCTCGCCTTTACACCTTTACTCGCTCTATAAATAAGCCTGTCTTTCTGGCGGTGCACTAACAAATGCGCTCCCCCAGTTTTAGACACCATCAGCCGTTTAACCATGTAAACGACTGAGGATATGTGGTGTTGCGTGTTGCGTGTTGCGTGTGACGTTACGGCTAGAGGGAAAGAGGAGGATTAATTAGCGTCTTCTTCTATCGCTTCTTTCAGCCACTGGGTAAAATCCTCACCCAATGCGTCATGACGAATACCGTATTCTACAAATGCAGTCATGTATCCCAGTTTATTGCCGCAATCGTGACTTACTCCTTTCAGGTGATAAGCCTCAACGGTTTCTTTTTCCATCAGCATGGCAATAGCATCTGTCAGCTGAATTTCATTACCCGCACCGGGCTCTGTTTTCTTCAACAGATCCCAGATCTGAGCAGACAACACATAACGGCCAACCACAGCCAAATTAGACGGCGCTTCTGACGCTTTTGGTTTTTCAACAACCCCAACCATAGGTGCACTGTCGCCCGGCTTTAATTCGACGCCTTTGCAATCCACCACACCGTAGCTGCTGACGTTTTCCACTGGCTCTACCATAATCTGGCTATGACCCGTGCTATAAAAACGTTGCAACATTTCACTGAGGTTATCTTTCTTCAGATCAGATTCATATTCATCGATGATGACGTCCGGCAAAATAACCGCTACCGGTTCATCACCCACTAAAGGATGTGCACACAGCACCGCGTGTCCTAATCCTTTCGCCAGCCCCTGACGAACCTGCATAATAGTGACATGCTCTGGACAAATAGCTTGAACTTCTTTCAGCAACTGACGCTTAACGCGTTTTTCCAGCATAGCTTCCAGTTCAAAGCTGGTATCAAAATGGTTTTCTATTGAATTCTTGGAGGAATGTGTAACCAAAATTATTTCATTGATACCGGCAGCAATACATTCATTAACTACATACTGGATTAACGGCTTATCGACCAGCGGCAACATTTCTTTGGGAATAGCCTTAGTCGCAGGCAACATACGTGTTCCCAACCCGGCCACTGGAATGACCGCTTTTTTTACTTTTTTATTAACAGTTGACATAAACAGCCTCGTATATATCGTTCAAATAATGAGCTTTATTTGTCCGGCGCATAAAACCGCGAAAGTATATCAGGTTCAATGCGTGATGCTCGTCCAATCTGGATGTGTGATGAGAAAAATCATAGGCCACATAGTAGGGGATAAAGAATAATTACGATAGATACTCAGAGTCTGAAGTGCGGGGAGACTCGCCGCTATCGGATTAGTCTGTAGACAACATCAGACGCAGACGACCGCCACTCCCCCACATCTGACACTGCCATGCTTCACACGGGTAACTCATCTGATTGAGATAAGCACCCTCTAATGTGCCTAACGGTACGCCGTTATTCAGCCCGATATTATGATCTTCAACACTTAACGTGGCATGCAGACCAGCAGAAATCAGAATTAGCCGTTTCAATTCGCGATGGTAATACCCCACCAGCAAAGGAAACTGTCCTTGCAGATTCGCCTGACGCAATAGTTGGTTGACCTGATTAAGCAAGACCGATAATTCAGGTAAGCGGCGCTGCTGATGAGCCAAATGCTCCTGCAAGAGACTATTGAATAACGCACGCAACAGTAATGCCGCCAATACGCCGTGATTATTCGCAGCCTGCGTCACATCGAGACAGTAAAACGCCAGCTCATCCTCAGATAACGCCGCGATATCAAGCACCAATCCTGGTCGGTCTACCGCCATCAATTGCCGATAATTGATACGACAGCGAGCCAACGTCTGCTGGACCGGTGGCTGCAATTGCTCCAGAAGTTTCAATGCAGCACCCGGAGACTGGTTTAATGTATCCAAATCACGCATCAGTTGTTCCACTTCATTCGCCTGTGAAGTAAACATTGTCGGATATAGACATGCCATAACCGACTCTCGCAAACGCGTGTAATCATGCAGGGGTTTGAGCAGAACATCCTGTACGCCAAGACGTAATATTCTGGCGACATCTGCCAGATGGCTGGTGGCGGACACCACCAGTACCGGCGTTGTAGTATCGTGCAGGCGCAAGCGTTCGACGAATTCAAAACCACCCATCATGGGCATATTGAGATCGCAAATAATCAGATCGGGTGGCTGAACAGCCATTTTTTCCAGCGCTTCTTTGCCGTTACCCGCCTCGTGCACATCAGCGCCCAAGGATGTCAGATAACCAGCCAGCACAGAACGGAAAACAGCCTCATCCTCAACCACTAAAATGTGTTTTCCCGTCAATGGTTGTGCCATCCGCGACCCCTTGAAACGCTTATTATCATTCGTTGCCGAATCCTAAATCGAAAAACTTCCTTAGATGACCCGGTTGACCAGTGGTAACAATAACTCCCGCTGTTTTTCTACCGCCGCCCTGCCAGACTCAATAGCCTCTCCCGCCCGATGAAAATCCAGCGTAGCAATTTGCGGACAATAAGGCTGAATCAATACATCAGGGGGATCACCCGCCATACGGTTCATTTTCAGGCGATTCTCCAATATCTGTATAGAGGTACTCATTATCTCCATCGCGGTAGGCGTCACCTCCGTCTGTTGACGAAAGCGATGAGATAAACGATAACGAATGCGCTCACGCCAACTACGCGGAGTCGTCATTTCTTGCGCTGGAGCCATTTTACCGGACAACAGATTATGTTGCTGCAAGCTGGCATCGTGTTGCAAATCCACCGCAATCACCACATCCGCTCCCATCGCCCGCGTCAATGAGACCGGCACGGGATTCACCACAGCACCATCCACCAGCCAATACCCATTCAGTTGCACAGGTGCCAATAACCCCGGCATGCTGCAGGAGGCACGAATAGCTAAGTGCAAATCGCCTTGTGTGAGCCATAGTTCCCTCCCTGTACTCAGGTTAGTCGCTACAGCACCATATTTGATAGCACACTCTTCAATATGTTGCGTAAGTAGCAAATGCTTTACGTGGTTGAAAACACGATCGCCCCGCAATAATCCACCACGACGCCAGGAAAAATCCATCAATCGGATGACATCCCAGTAGCGAAAACCGTTCACCCAATGCGCCATGCTATCCAGTCGATGTGTGGCATAGGCCGCACCAACCAGTGCGCCCACCGAACATCCGGCAACGACATCAGGAAAAATCCCCAACTCCTCCAGTGCATTCAGCACGCCGATATGCGCCCATCCCTTGGCAGCACCAGAACCCAATGCCAGACCTATTTTTACCTTCCGCATGGTGTTCCTCCTATGTCTTATTCTAGGCGGTGTCACACAATCGTGTGTGACAGTTCTCGTGCGTGACAGTTGCTGATGGTCATTCCGCTACGAGTGCCGACTGGTTGCGATATCGTCGTGACGTCCCTGCAAGACCAGATGATTGCGGCCGACAAACCGTATTAGGTAACATACCCCACGTCTTATCGATGGTGTCTTAATTAATTAACGTTATTGCAGAATTTTGCAGGAGATATTGTGTCCGAATATTGCCCATGCGGTAGTGCCCAGCCGTATGAACGCTGTTGTCAGCCTTACCTGCTTCATGACAGTCAGGCGCCGCGTCCTGAGTTGCTGATGCGTTCACGCTATACCGCTTACGTCAAACAAGACGTTGACTATCTGGTCGCCACCTGGCATCCAGACTGTCACGCGGAAAACTGGCGAACCGATATTGCCGCCAGTTGTGCTGATACCCATTGGCTCGGTCTACGGATACTGGATGTTACCCCGGGAAAAACAGCAGACGAAGGGTATGTTGAGTTCGCTGCCAGCTATAGCACAACCGGCCATCCAGACTCCCGGGTATTGATGAGAGAGCGTTCTCGCTTCCTTCGCTGTCACGATCGCTGGTACTATGTCGACGGCGTTCACTTGCAAACCGGCAGGAACGATAGCTGTCCGTGCGGCTCCGGCAAAAAATACAAAAAGTGCTGCGGACAATGACACCTTGATTACGGCGGTGATTCCGGCATCGCGTAACAGCAATACTTGATTTATGTTTTGGACAGGATCCCAACTCCATGCAATCCCAGAATATCCAACGAAAAATTTTACGGACAATCTGCCCTGATGCAAAAGGGCTTATCGCCAAGATCACCAACATCTGTTACAAGCACGAACTGAATATTGTGCAGAATTCGGAATTCGTTGATCACCGTACTGGTCGTTTCTTCATGCGTACGGAATTGGAAGGCATTTTCAATGACACTACGCTGCTGGCCGATATGGACAGCGCCTTACCGGAAGGTTCCGTGCGCGAACTGAGCAGCGCCGGGCGTCGCCGTGTCGTCATTCTGGTGACCAAAGAAGCGCATTGCCTTGGCGATCTGCTAATGAAAAGCACCTACGGCGGTCTCGATGTTGAAATCGCTGCCGTGATCGGTAACCACGACACGCTGCGCACTCTGGTAGAACGCTTCGATATTCCGTTCCATCTGGTCAGCCATGACGGCCTGACACGCGAAGAGCACGACCTGAAAATGGTCGCGCAGATAGACCAATACAAACCGGACTACGTGGTACTGGCGAAGTATATGCGAGTCTTAACCCCCGCATTTGTCCAGAACTACCCTAACCGGGTTATTAACATTCATCACTCGTTCCTGCCAGCCTTCATCGGTGCACGCCCGTATCATCAGGCTTACGAGCGAGGCGTGAAAATCATCGGTGCAACCGCGCATTACGTGAATGACAATCTGGATGAAGGCCCCATCATCATGCAGGACGTGATTAATGTTGACCACACCTACACTGCCGACGACATGATGCGTGCCGGCCGCGACGTAGAGAAAAACGTCCTGAGCCGGGCGCTCTATCATGTTCTGGCCCAGCGCGTGTTCGTCTACGGCAACCGCACTATTATCCTGCGGTAGTTAGCTATCCTGCGTTGATTAGCACTTCGCCGCCCTTTGCCTACAATTGCATCGGGCGGCATAAAAAAACGGCAAACGAACTTGTTTTTGTTTTTTCAGCCTTTACAGAGGCGCGGCATTTGATATGATGCGCCCCGCTCGACACGAAAGAGCAATCAGGCCAGTGGTGGGGTTCCCGAGCGGCCAAAGGGAGCAGACTGTAAATCTGCCGTCACAGACTTCGAAGGTTCGAATCCTTCCCCCACCACCATCTCTACCGCGTTTATCGCGACCCACTGAAATCCATCACGTTGTTATTCCCCGATACACTCACTCGTACAAAAACCAATAAATCGCCAGATAACGACATGTCGTGGCAAGACCGATGCGGCCTGTAGGCATTATCGCATCCGTGATGTCCTACAGCGATGTGATCGTCAGTGTCACCTTGTCCGGTGGAAGAACCATTATTCTTTCCAGCGTTCTGGCATATAACTGAATACTGGCAACTGCCAGGACCAGAAAATGGCCGCCAGACGGAGCGCCAGCCCGATAGAAAAAGAGATAAGCTGATTGATGTCGTGGTTTATGCCGATTTCACGCAAGCTCAGGTACACCAGTGCCACCAGCAGTGACACGCAAGCGTAAAGCTCCTTACGCAACACCATCGGCGTACGGTTGCAAAAAATATCCCGCAAGATGCCGCCAAAGATACCGGTGGTGATGCCAGCCATTACCACTACGGTGGGTGAATAACCCAGTTCGATAGCCACATTGCAACCGATGATGGTAAATGCCACCAACCCCATGGCATCCAGCACTAAAAACAGCCGATGCAAGTGATGCATCACACGTGATGCCAGCACGGCCAGAAGACCTGCACCGATAGTGAGATAGATATAGGCAGGGTGTTGCGTCCAGGCGATGGGATAATTGCCTAGCATGATATCGCGCACCGTACCGCCACCCAACGCGGTAATAAAGGCGATCATCGAAACACCAAAAATATCCATGTTACGACGGCCAGCGGCCAGCGCACCGGACATCCCTTCAGCAGTAATGGCGATCAGATAGATATAGGTCAGCACACATGTACCATTGTGAAATGTGCCCCTCCCTCTGTCCTTTTACCTGAGAGTTTACGCGGTGATACCGCTTGCCCCTTCGGTGGGTTGTCTGGCAACCGCTCTCCAGTTGGCGTCATTGAAATGTGCAGTAAGGTGGCCTGAGCGATTATGGGAGTTTGCGCCTTCGGCGGGAAGGCGTGTCGTGGTATGTCGTGCCTTCCGCTCTCCTGCAAGGCGCGGAGTATACGGGCTATTGTGAACCGGTTCAACCAGCCATCACCGATAGTTATGACTGTTGACACGATCGTATCGCCGCCGTGACTCCTCTGCCGCCTTTCTGCTAACATCAGAGCACGTTTTTTTAACAACGGCAGCGAACATGAAGTTTGTTTCTTTCAATATCAATGGGCTGCGAGCCCGTCCCCATCAACTGGCCGCAATCATCGAACAACACCAGCCTGACGTAATCGGCTTGCAGGAAACCAAAGTCCATGACGACATGTTTCCACTTGACGATGTAAAACAGTTCGGTTACCACGTTTTCTATCATGGACAGAAAGGCCATTACGGTGTTGCGCTGCTGACCAAAGCTGAACCCCTGGCGGTTCGGCGCGGTTTTCCCACCGACGACGATGACGCCCAGCGCCGTATCATTATGGCGGATCTGGCAACGCCGCTCGGCACACTGACGGTGGTGAATGGCTACTTCCCACAGGGCGAAAGCCGCGACCACCCGGTCAAGTTTCCTGCCAAAACCCGTTTTTACCAGGATTTGCAGCACTATCTTGAGCAGCACCATCAGGCGGACCAGCCGGTGCTTATCATGGGTGACATGAACATCAGCCCGACCGATCTGGATATCGGTATTGGGGACGATAACCGTAAACGCTGGCTGCGCACCGGGAAGTGCTCATTCCTGCCAGAAGAGCGTGAATGGATGGAACGGCTGAAAAGCTGGGGGCTGGTCGATACATTCCGGGCTGCCAATCCCGAATGTCAAGATAAGTTTTCGTGGTTTGACTACCGCTCATCAGGGTTTGATGATAACCGTGGACTGCGTATCGATCTGATCATGGCGACCTCACCGCTGGCCAGCCGCTGCGCCGCCACGGGTATTGATTACGCCATTCGGGCAATGGAGAAACCCTCTGACCATGCACCGGTATGGGCGGAATTCACTCTCTGAAAGAACAACGGGGCTACATCGCCCCGTTATCGCTGTTTATTGCTGATCTTTGAGGATCCGCCACACCAGATTATTGGTGCCCAGGTTGCCTTTATCGCGCTGGCATTGCAGTAACACCCCTTCCGCCCTGACGACCGAGCCTTCAGAGTAGCTTCTGTTTTGATAAATACAGCAACTCATGCAATTAACCTGAGTTTCTCGCTGAACATTGCCACCGGCATTACCACCGTTACCCCACACGACCTGTGGCGGCACAGGCACCACCACGTCTGTGTTGGTCGTCCCCTGAGCATTGGCAACGCCCTGCGTATTAATCGCACCCTGCGTGCCGGATACCGTGCCCTGGGTTGCGACGTTGTTTCCCGGCAAAATGACGGGATGTCCCTGCGTCACCACCGTGGTTTGCGTCGCCGCCTGCGTAGCGGAAGATAGCAACAAGCCGGTTGCCATCAGGAAGGTGCCCCATGCTTTCATCTGCGTTACTCCTTGGTGCTGGCTGAACGTGACTGACGACGTTTGCGCTTCTCGGGCGAAGCGCTCTTAACGGGCGGTAATCCTCTGAACGCCGAGATATTACCACTTTGTCGTGCCTGCTGAATCAGTTCGTACAACGATTGCGTCAACGGCTGCATGAAATCCTGATAGCGGCAACGTTTTTCACTAATTTGCGTCAACGTCGCTTCCCAGTGCGCCGTCATATCTGGGTGTGCGGCGATCGGTGGTAGCGCATGAATCAATGCTTTACCTGCATCAGTCGAATGAATATAGCGCCCTTTCTTTATCAGAAACGCGCGTTTAAACAACAGTTCGATAATGCCTGCGCGCGTAGCTTCGGTGCCCAATCCATCTGTCTCACGTAAAATCTTCTTCAGCGCCTTATCCTGCACGAAGCGGGCAATCCCGGTCATGGCAGATAGCAACGTCGCGTCGGTAAACGGCCGGGGAGGCTGCGTCTGTCGCTCAACCACCTCGCCCCTCTCACACAGCAATTCATCGCCTTTCGCCACCACCGGCAATGGCATTCCCTCGTTTTCCTCGTCCCGCTCTTTATGGCCGAGCAACGTGCGCCACCCCGCCTCTGCCAAAAAACGGGCTTTCGCCACGAACTTGCCACCAGCGATATCCAGCTCGATAACGCATTTACGAAACACAGCATCGGCGCAAAACTGCATCAGGTACTGCCGGGCAACCAACCCATAAACCTGATTTTCCTGCTCGGTTAGCGGCGTGCGGGTGCTACGCGCGGTGGGGATAATGGCGTGGTGTGCGTCAACCTTGCTGTCATCCCAGCAGCGATTACGGCGTTCAGGATCCACCACAGGCTGCGGCAATAAATCCGGCTGATGTGCGGCAATCGCTTTCAGTACCGCGTGTCGCCCGGCGAAATGCTCTTCCGGCAGATACCGGCAATCCGAACGCGGATAGGTGATCAACTTGTGCGTCTCATACAACCGCTGGCAAATATCCAGCACTTGTTGGGCGCTCAACCCAAAGCGTTTAGCCGCTTCAATTTGCAAAGCGGAAAGAGAATACGGCAACGGTGCGGTTTCCGATTCCCGTTTATCATTATAGGCCGTGACCTGTGCAGGTTGTCCTTCAATGCGTTTAACAACGTGCTCAGCCAGCGGACGGTGTAGCAAGCGCCCTTCTTCGTCCTGATACGGTTCACACGACTCACTTGGCTGCCACAATGCGACAAACCGCTCATTGGCGGGGGTAACAATGTGGGCCTTAACCTCGAAATAGTCGCGCGGCACAAAATTGTCTATTTCTTCATCTCGCCGGACAACCAGCCCCAATACCGGCGTCTGTACCCGACCGACTGACAATACACCTTCATACCCGGCATTTTTCCCCAGCAAGGTATAGGCGCGGGTCATATTAATGCCATATAACCAGTCAGCACGTGAACGCGCCAGTGCGGACACACACAGCGGAACAAACTCCCGGTTTTCACGCAGGCGCGATACTGCCCGCTCCACCGCCTGCGGGTTCAGGTCGTTGATGAGACAACGGCGTACCTGCTGGCGTTTCGCCTCAGGCAGCGCCAGATACTCCAGCACCTCATCGACCAGCAACTGCCCTTCCCGGTCCGGGTCACCGGCATGGATCACTTCATCAGCCTGCGTCAGCAGTTTTTTGATCACATTCAGTTGCTTGCTCACCGATGGGCGCGGCTGGAGCAGCCATTTTTGTGGCACGATCGGCAAGTCAGCCAGCGACCAGCGCGCGTAGCGGGCATCGTAAACGTCTGGTTGTGCCTGTTCCAGCAGGTGCCCCACACACCAGGTCACCATATCCTGTTCGCCACAGGCAATGAAGCCATCGCCCCGCCGGTGCGGTTTAGGCAAGACATCGGCAATCGCTCTGGCAAGACTGGGTTTTTCCGCAATAAACAGTCGCATGTTACACCGCACAACAGAACGGATATCCCTTGCTTCACCGCCCATCGGGCATGTGGCGCAAGGGAAACATCGTCAATACAGGATTAGAAATAGCTGACAAACTTCGTGCTATCAACGGACGCGACAGCGGCGGAGGCTTTAAGCTGCGGAGTCCCCAGATAGAGGAAACCAACAATTTCATCCGACGCACGACAACCGAAAGCATCACGTACCAGCGGATGATGAGTCCAGGCACCACTACGCCAGATACCGTTGAAACCTTGTGCCAGTGCGGCCATTTGCATCGCCTGTACCGCACATCCTGCTGAGACCACCTGCTCCCAATGGGGAACCTTCGGATTATCCACGCAGTGCGCTACCACGGTAATGATCATCGGCGCACGAAACGGCGCCTGACGCGCTTTTTCGACGGCCGCCTCATCCTGCTTATCCTGCAATGCCGCTCTAACCAGCAACTCACTAAAACGGGATAACCCATCATCCTGGATAATAGAAAAACGCCAGGGTTGAAGTGCGCCATGATCAGGAGCCCGTAAACCCGCTCGCAGGATATTGTCCAGTACCTCGCCTGTCGGCGCAGGGGCGGCCAGACGCGACGCCGAACGGCGATTCAGTAGCAATTCCAGAGCATCCATCACATCTCTCCTGTCATGAAAAATCTGCTGTCGGTGAATAAAATCCGGTTGCGCGCCACGGTAGCACAGGTAGAAGATTTGTTACAAGTTAGCGCCCTGCTACTGACCGTGCGGCAAGATAAATAGCTGACTTTTATTCTGTCGCTCATTAGGATACCGCAGTGCTCGCGTTCGGATGCGTTCACGCAGATATCACTGCTAACCCGAAGCACAGCTTAAACCCAGTTTTCTTTTGACGGAGTGGACATGCGCACAATGTGGCGAATTTTCAGTGGAATATTCAGATGGGGATGGCGCCTGCTGAATTTCATCCGCGAATTTATCCTCAACCTCTTTCTGGTTTGCCTGATCCTGGTCGCTATCGGGATCTACAGCCAGTTCAAAGCCCCGCCGGCCGAACCTGTGCGAGGGGCATTGTTGCTGGATCTGACAGGGGTGGTGGTGGATAAGCCGTCCGTTAATAACAAGCTGCGCCAGTTTGGCCGCGAATTTTTCGGTGCGTCGGCAAGCCGCCATCAGGAAAATTCGCTGTTTGATATTGTTGAAAGTATTCGACAGGCCAAAAACGACAGCAATATTACCGGCATGGTGATGGATTTGTCTGACTTTGTCGGCGCTGACCAGCCTTCACTGCAATACATCGGTAAAGCGCTGCGCGAATTCCGTGATGCGGGCAAACCGATTTTTGCCGTCGGCGACAATTTCAACCAGACGCAATATTATCTGGCCAGCTTTGCCAACAAAATCTACCTGACCCCACAGGGAAATGTTGACCTGCATGGCTTTGCGACCAATAACCTCTACTACAAGACGCTGTTGGATAAGCTGAAAGTCACCGCGCACATTTTCCGCGTGGGCACGTACAAATCCGCCGTCGAGCCGTTTATCCGCGATGACATGTCGCCCGATGCCCGCGAAGCCGACAATCGTTGGATTTCCACCCTGTGGCAGCACTATCTCGATACCGTCGCGGCTAACCGTCAAATCACCCCGCAGCAATTGTTCCCCGGCGCTGATGCTATCCTCGCGGGTCTGCAGAAGATAGATGGTGATACCGCGCGTTACGCACTGGAAAATAAACTGGTGGATGAAGTGGCTCCCCATTCGGCGATTGAGCAATCGCTTATCAAAGCCTTTGGGTGGGATGCCAAAACCAAGAACTTCAATTTCACCAGCATTTATGATTACACCCCAACGCCACCGGCCACGAGCAGCAATGAGATAGCGGTCGTGTTTGCCAGCGGCACCATTATCGATGGTAAAGAAACCCCCGGATACGTTGGTGGCGATACCACCGCCGCACAAATTCGTGATGCGCGGCTGGACCCGAAAGTGAAGGCCATTATCCTGCGGGTTAACAGCCCCGGCGGCAGCGTGACGGCGTCTGAGCTGATTCGCTCTGAGCTGATGGCTGCACGCCAGGCAGGTAAACCGGTTATCGTCTCCATGGGGGGGATGGCCGCATCTGGCGGTTACTGGATTTCTACGCCAGCTAACACCATCATCGCCAGCCCCAGTACCCTGACCGGTTCGATTGGGATTTTCGGCGTGGTAACCACGTTTGAAAACGCGCTGGATAGCATTGGTGTGCATACCGATGGTGTTGCCACTTCGCCGCTGGCTGATTTGTCCCAAACCAAGACACTGCCACCGCAAGTAAGCCAACTGATGCAAATTAGCATCGAGCGTGGTTACCAAAATTTTGTTTCTCTGGTAGCCCAGTCACGCCAGAAGACACCGCAGGAAGTCGATGCGATAGCCCAGGGGCATGTCTGGGTCGGCAGTGACGCCAAAGCTAATGGTCTGGTGGATCAATTGGGCGACTTCGACGATGCCGTGAAGAAAGCCGCTGAGCTTGCCAAACTGGAACAGTATCAGTTGAGCTGGTACACGGAAGAGCCGGATCTGCTCAACGTGATGTTCAGCCAGGTCAGAAGTTCGGTCTATGCATTGTTGCCTTCCGCCGTACAGGCGTTAGTACCGGCACCGGTGGCTCAACTGGCGCAAACCGTTCGTGCCCAGACCTCGATTCTGGACGCGCTAAACGATCCGCAAAATCGCTACGCGTTGTGCCTGAACTGCGGCGACTTACGATAACACTCCCTTACACAGCCCGACGCGAGTCGGGCTGTCTTTACCACTGAAACCTTTTTATAATCCCAGCATTTCAGGGCTAACCCTTTCTATAACCAATCGAGTCCCGACCCATAACACCCATGCAAAAGAAATCCATCTACGTCGCCTATACGGGTGGCACTATCGGTATGCAGCGCTCCGCCCACGGATACGTCCCGGTTTCTGGTCACCTGCAACAGCAATTGGCGCAAATGCCGGAATTCCATCGCCCGGAGATGCCATCATTCACGATTCATGAATATACGCCGCTGATTGACTCTTCCGATATGACACCCTCGGACTGGCAATTCATCGCCAATGATATTCAGCAAAACTATGATCAATACGATGGCTTCGTCATCCTGCATGGTACCGATACCATGGCGTTTACCGCCTCCGCGTTGTCGTTCATGTTGGAGAATCTCGCCAAGCCGGTTATCGTGACAGGGTCACAAATTCCGCTGGCAGAGTTGCGCTCTGATGGGCAAACCAACCTGCTCAATGCGCTGTACGTGGCAGCCAACCATCCGGTCAACGAAGTTAGCCTGTTCTTCAACAACAAATTGTTGCGTGGTAACCGGACGACCAAAGCACATGCCGATGGTTTCGATGCTTTCGCGTCCCCGAACTTTCCTCCCTTGCTGGAAGCCGGTATCCACATTCGCCGCTTAACACCCGCTAATCCCGAACCACTCGACGGGTCACTGATTGTCCATGCCATCACACCACAACCTATCGGCGTGGTGACCATCTATCCCGGCATTTCTGCCGATGTGGTGAGTAATTTCCTGCGCCAGCCAGTCAAGGCACTGATTCTGCGCTCCTATGGTGTCGGTAATGCGCCACAAAGTTCAGGTTTGCTGGATGAACTACGCCGCGCATCTGAACGCGGTATCGTAGTGGTTAACCTGACGCAATGTATCTCCGGCCGGGTCAATATGGATGGTTACGCGACTGGTAATGCACTGGCACAAGCGGGCGTTATCAGCGGGTTTGATATGACGGTTGAGGCCGCGCTGACGAAACTGCATTACCTGTTAAGCCGAAACGATCTCTCCCCTGAGCAAATTCGCCAACTCATGCAGCAAAACCTGCGCGGAGAATTAAGCGATAAAGATTAAATCACCTGCAGCCGATGTATTAAGGGTAGACAACATCAATGAGAAGAAGAGACGATGAACAGAGCACTCTTGCTGGTGGATATCCAAAATGACTTCTGTGCGGGGGGCGCACTGGCTGTCTCGGACGGAGATAGTGTGGTCGCGATCGCCAATCAGGCTATCGCGGCCTGCAAATCGGCCGGCGTCATGGTGGTAGCCTGTCAGGACTGGCACCCGGCGGATCACCGCAGTTTCGCCATTAATTCCGGCACCCATGTGGGTGAACAAGGCGAACTGGATGGGCTGCCACAGATTTGGTGGCCAGTGCATTGCGTACAGGGTTCACCGGGTGCCGACCTGCACCCCAGACTGAATCAGCGAGCCATCGACTGGGTAGTGCGTAAGGGGACGCACCCTTTTATCGACAGCTACAGCGCATTTTTCGATAACGGTCACCGCACCCGCACCGACCTGAACGACTGGCTGAAAGCCAGAAACATTACCCGTTTGACCATCATGGGGCTGGCAACCGATTATTGCGTCAAATACACCGTGCTGGATGCGCTGGCGCTGGGGTATCAAACCGAGGTGCTGGCAGAGGGCTGCAGAGGCGTTAACCTGCAACCCAACGACAGCCAGTCGGCGATAGACGTGATGGTAAAACACGGCGCCACCCAGGTTTCTCTGGCAACGTTTATTGCGTCACTGGGTTAATAACGCCCTTCTCATCACGCCAGCGCTGAGCGCTGGCGTGCCCAGCCACCGATATCGCTAATGCTTAGTCTTGTGGTTTCAACGTGGTGATCGTATCACCAGCAAAGCGCTGTTTTAATTCCTGCTTACTCTTCATTTCGATTTCACCACGGGTGTTGATCGTCATATGGTCAGCTTCGGTGTTATTACGCGCCTGCCATAGCATCACCATCTGTAGTGCGTTTTCTTTTTGTTCCGCCGTCAGGGCCACGCCATCTGGCCACTTTCCCAGCTCTACCGCCGTCGTCAGACGCTGATAAATCTCCGGCGTCATACTGGTTATTACATCGTCTAATTGCATGTTTTTTTCTGCCTGAAGTCAGATTTAGCTGAAACGTTTCAAGTCAATCTATTGGTTTCAAGTCAATCTATTGTATTAGCCCGGCTAACCATCCGTCTGCTGACCATTTTCTGCATCAATAAAGCTAAGTGATACAGAATTTACACAATAACGCTCGCCGGTCGTCTCCTGTGGGCCATCCGGGAAGACATGCCCCAGATGAGCGTCACATTGACCACAACGGATCTCAATACGGTGCATATGGTGGGAATGATCCTCCAGATAGCGGATAGCCTGCTCATTCACCGGGCGATCAAAACTCGGCCAGCCGCAGCCGGAATCATACTTGCTATCGGAATAAAACAACGGCTGATGGCAGCACAGGCAGTGATAAACCCCCGTGCGCTTGTTATGCAACAGCTTACCGGTATAGGGGCTTTCCGTCCCCCGTTGCTGTGTCACGTGCCGTTGCACGTCGGTTAACTCATCCAGATTACGTTGGGAAACAGTTGTCTTGGTCATCAGATGCTCACTGAAACACGATTTTTTCACCAGAACGATGCTGCATAATTCTAACAAAAAGTTAACACCGCCACAGCCTATTTTGGCCTACACTTATCCCCACGCAGTAATGGCACATTTAATTGTGATCACTATCACAATTACACCTATGGCAGGTGTTTCCATGCCTGTGCATTCCTCATATGATTGGGTTATGTCCTTTAGTTAGGCTGATAGCTGTTTATCGTGCAACTGTTGAGCGGACTTTTGACTTACCGCAACGATTGACACGATTCCGCTTGACGCTCAGTAAGGTTTTTGTAATTTTACAACCAACCTTTTATTCACAAACCAATAGCTGGTGGAATATATGACTATCAAAGTAGGTATCAACGGGTTTGGCCGTATTGGCCGTATCGTTTTCCGCGCTGCACAGGAACGCTCTGACATCGAAATCGTTGCCATCAACGATTTGCTGGATGCGGAATACATGGCATACATGCTGAAGTATGACTCCACCCATGGCCGCTTCAAAGGTACTGTTGAAGTTAAAGACGGTCACCTGGTTGTTAACGGCAAAACCATCCGTGTTACCGCTGAGAAAGATCCGGCTAACCTGAAGTGGAACGAAGTTGGTGTTGACGTTGTTGCTGAAGCAACCGGTATCTTCCTGACCGACGAAACCGCGCGTAAACACATCCAGGCTGGCGCTAAAAAAGTGGTTCTGACTGGCCCGTCTAAAGACGACACTCCGATGTTCGTTATGGGTGTTAACCACGCTTCCTACGCTGGTCAGGATATCGTGTCTAACGCCTCTTGTACCACCAACTGCCTGGCACCGCTGGCTAAAGTTATCAACGACAAATTCGGTATCGTTGAAGCACTGATGACCACTGTTCACGCTACCACTGCGACTCAGAAAACCGTTGACGGCCCGTCTCACAAAGACTGGCGCGGCGGCCGTGGCGCAGCTCAGAACATCATCCCGTCTTCTACCGGTGCAGCTAAAGCTGTAGGTAAAGTTATTCCGGCACTGAACGGTAAACTGACTGGTATGGCGTTCCGTGTACCGACCCCGAACGTATCTGTTGTTGACCTGACTGCTCGTCTGGAAAAACCGGCAACGTACAAAGAAATTTGTGCAGCAATCAAAGCCGCTTCTGAAGGCGAACTGAAAGGCGTTCTGGGTTACACCGAAGATGACGTGGTATCCACCGATTTCAACGGCGAAAAACTGACCTCTGTGTTCGATGCCAAAGCAGGTATCGCACTGAGCGACACCTTCGTGAAACTGGTTTCCTGGTATGACAACGAAACTGGCTACTCTAACAAGGTTCTGGATCTGATCGCTCACATCTCCAAATAATGTGGTGATGAACAGATGATAAGAGGGCGACGCGAGTCGCCCTTTTTTATTGGGTATACAACAAGAACACTAAGGCAAAACCAATACCATGAACAACAACATTTATTCACTTCCCATCACTCATGCGATCACCACTCATCTAAGCCAACGTCAACTGGGCCAACTACCGGTGATTGTGGTAGATCATCCGCAGGTTCGTGCTGCCGTTGCCTTACAGGGTGCTCACCTGCTGAGCTGGCAGCCTACTGACGAACAGCCGGTGCTGTGGTTAAGCGACAACACGCCATTTGAAAACGGTGTGGCCATTCGCGGCGGTGTGCCTATTTGTTTCCCTTGGTTTGGTCCGGCTGCGCAGCCCAACCATGGCTTCGGTCGTCTGCTGGCCTGGGAATTCACCTCGCACAGTGAAGACGCCCATGGCGTGACCCTCGCCTTTACGTTACGTGACTCCGAACAGACACGCGCCGCCTGGCCACATACGTTTACCGTTCTGGCTCGCTTCCATTTGACGGCTCAAGAATGCCGTATGGAACTTGAATGCCACGGTGACTACAGCCTGACCACGGCGCTGCATACCTACTTCCAGATCGGTGACATCAGCAAAATTCAGATTAGCGGCCTGGGCGAGACCTTTATCGATAAGGTTAACGACGGTAAAACCGATACCCAACAAGGCGACCTGACCTTTGCCACCCGTACCGATCGTATCTATACCCATCCGGCGTCAGTCAGCCTGATTGAAGACCCGGTACTGCAACGCACCATTGAAGTGCATCACGCCCATCACAGCGATGTTGTGGCCTGGAACCCAGGTGCAGAGTTGTCTCGCACCATCAGCGATATGACGGATGACGGCTACCAGACGTTTGTTTGTGTTGAAACGGCACGCGTGACGCAACCGGCTGTGGCAACCACGCAAGCCCCCGCCCGCCTGACCTCCACAATTCGTCTGCGGAAGTAATTTTACTGTTGTTCTTGTTTCTGCTGAGCATGACTGGCGAAAGCCAGTCATGCTTGGGTTATCCCGCTTATACGACATCGAGCGGTTGTTTGTGACGAGGCGCCGGATAAGCCTCATCGAGGATAGCTATCTGCTCAGGTGACAACGTCACATCAAGTGCAGCGGCGTTTTCGTTGACATGCGCCAGTGTACTGGCTTTGGGAATAGCGATAACGCCAGGCTGGCGAACCACCCAGGCCAGCAGCACCTGCGCGGGTGTCAGCGCCTGCTGGTGAGCAACCTGCACGACCGCCGGATGAGTCAATAAATCATGTCGTAATTGCCCGGCCTGAGCCAACGGGCAGTACGCCATCACCGGAAGTTGGCGCTGCTGACACCAGGGCAGTAAATCATATTCGATACCGCGTGAAGCCAGATGATACAGCACCTGATTGGTCTGGCACTGATTGCCTCTCTGACATGACCACAGTTCAACCATATCCCGCGTATCCAGATTAGAGACACCCCAGCGCCCAATTTTGCCAGCCTGCTGCAAGCGCTCCATCGCGGTAATGGTATCGGTCAACGGAATCCCGCCACGCCAGTGCAGTAAATACAGGTCGATATAATCAGTTTTCAAACGTTTCAGACTGCGTTCGCAAGCGACAATCGCCCGCTCACCACCGGCATTATGCGGATACACCTTGGAAACCAGATAAACCTGATCACGACGGCCACGCAGCGCCTCCCCGACGACCTCTTCCGCGCCACCATCCGCATACATTTCCGCCGTATCGATCAGCGTCATGCCCAGATCAATACCCGCCTGTAGCGCACTGACTTCCGCACGTCGTCGCTGTGCACTCTCGCCCATAAACCAGGTTCCCTGACCTATCGCGGGAACCGTTTCCCCCTCTGGGAATACCACCTGCTTTAGCATATTCTTACCCTCCTGCGCTCAGGGTAACAAACCTTGGCTGCGCCATTAATGTGCAAATGGGGTGAATACACCCCATTTTTGTGCAGCCAATGCACAATGCGCGAGCGCAGCATGTCAGAAGCGATAACTGACACCACCGCCCAGCATCAGGGTATAGCTTTTATCGACCATCGGGCTGTCTTTCACGTCATCAGACAAGCGGATATAACGCCCGCTCAACCAGGAACTCCAGTTGGCATTGATTTGATAACCCGCACTCAACTCGACGTAGGGCGACCAGCCATCGTTCGGTTGGTAATTGCGTAATCCTGAGCGTGCCGCTTCATCGCCCGTCACGCCATAGTAGTAGCGGTTCTGGTTCTCGCTCGACCAGGTAATCCCCACTCCCGGCGTCAGGCTCCAGTTACCGTCATTAAAACGATAGAGGTAGGCGGAATCCCACACCAGACCGTTGCTGTAGTCCAACGTGTCGCCAGCGAAAACCGTGCGCAACGTCCCCCACTGCGCGTCGTAACGATACGCCAGCCCCGCCATCAACGTGCCACGTCGCCGGTCGAGCTGCTTCATCTGACTGTCGTTGCTGTCTCCCGGTCTAAAGCCGAAAGGATTGTAATAGGCGGTTAGTGATAGCTTGTTCTGCGCGTCATTCCACAGGTAATACCCACCTTGCAGACCACGCAGATAAAAATTCTCGCCGTCATAGTTCACCATTGGGAAAGGATAAACATGCCCGCTATCGCCACGGTATAGTGCTGTTCCACCAACCGCCCCCACACCCAGCGAGAACTCGTCCGCCAGTGCGGTGCCAGTCGTAACAGCGCCAGCCAGTATCGCCGTTAAGAAAGTGAATACGTGTTTTTTCACGGTCGTCGCGCTCCTTCGATGTTACACATTTGATCGCATTCGGCAGCATAGCAGCGCCGGAGTCCTACATACATCACATTAATGTGAAAGATACATAAGTTATAACGATTTCGTCTGCCAACCATCACCCCGCATCGGGTCTGCGTTGGCGGATAAAAAAGCCAGCTTTACGCCTTCATGCCGAAGTGAGTCATTGAAATATCTTAAAAATGCGACGCAAGAATAGAGGCAAATTTATGGATGCAAACTACGCTTTAAACAAGGCAGAGGATTTCCGCTGACTACAGCCGGGTGCCAGTTATCCACTGACCCATTGCCAGCCAAGTTGGCATAAGGGTTGCTGTATTCCAGTATGAGATCTTCTTCCGGGAGAGCCATCCATTACATAGGCTTTATACATACCATTCGCTCTCTTACTCTGTGTTAATCGACGAAGGACGGGCAACGCTATGAACATATTTGATCATTATCGTCAGCGTTACGACGCTGCCAAAGACGAAGAGTTCACTCTGCAAGAGTTCCTTACCATCTGCCAGCAAGACCGCAGTGCGTATGCGAACGCCGCTGAGCGATTGTTAATGGCTATCGGTGAACCGGTTATGGTAGACACTGCCCAGGAACCACGTCTGTCTCGTTTGTTTTCCAACCGGGTAATTGCCCGCTACCCTGCGTTCGAAGAGTTCTATGGCATGGAAGAAGCCATTGAACAAATCGTTTCCTATCTGAAACATGCCGCGCAAGGGCTTGAAGAGAAGAAACAAATCCTCTATCTGCTGGGCCCGGTCGGCGGCGGTAAGTCCTCGCTGGCTGAACGACTGAAAGCACTGATGCAGCGTGTTCCTATTTATATCCTGAGCGCCAACGGCGAGCGTAGTCCGGTCAACGACCATCCGCTGTGCTTGTTCAACCCGCAAGAAGATGCGTCAATCCTGGAGAAAGAATACGGCGTTCCACGCCGCTATCTGGGCACTATTATGTCTCCCTGGGCGGCCAAGCGCCTTCAGGAATTCGGTGGTGACATCACCAAGTTCCGTGTCGTCAAAGTCTGGCCTTCTATCCTGGCCCAACTGGCTATTGCCAAAACCGAGCCGGGTGATGAAAACAACCAGGATATTTCAGCGCTGGTCGGTAAAGTAGACATCCGCAAGCTGGAGCATTTCGCACAAAACGACCCGGACGCTTATGGCTACTCCGGCGCACTGTGCCGTGCCAACCAAGGCGTGATGGAATTCGTGGAAATGTTTAAAGCACCGATCAAAGTGCTTCACCCCTTACTGACCGCCACACAGGAAGGTAACTATAACGGTACCGAAGGTATTGCCGCGCTGCCGTTTAACGGGATTATCCTCGCCCACTCTAACGAATCTGAATGGGTGCAATTCCGTAACAACAAAAATAACGAGGCTTTTCTCGACCGTGTCTACATCGTCAAAGTGCCTTATTGCCTGCGGGTTTCCGAAGAAGTCAGAATTTATGACAAGTTGTTGATAAACAGTGAGCTGAGTCGCGCCCCCTGCGCCCCCGGCACGCTGGAAACACTGGCCCGCTTCTCCATTTTGTCGCGGCTCAAAGATCCAGAAAACTCCAGTATCTACTCAAAAATGCGGGTATACGATGGTGAAAGCCTGAAGGATACCGACCCGAAAGCCAAGTCGTATCAGGAGTATCGTGATTACGCGGGTGTCGATGAAGGCATGAAAGGGCTTTCCACCCGCTTTGCCTTTAAGATCCTCTCGCGCGTGTTCAACTTTGATCACAGCGAAGTGGCGGCCAACCCGGTTCACCTGTTCTATGTGCTGGAACAGCAAATTGAGCGGGAACAGTTTCCACAGGATATCGCGGAGAAATACCTGGAACACCTGAAAGGCTACCTGATTCCGAAGTACGCCGAATTCATCGGTAAGGAAATACAGACGGCCTACCTTGAGTCCTACTCGGAATACGGTCAAAACATCTTTGATCGCTATGTGACCTATGCCGACTTCTGGATTCAGGATCAGGAATACCGTGACCCGGATACCGGTCAGTTGTTTGATCGTGAATCACTTAACGCTGAACTGGAGAAAATCGAAAAACCGGCGGGTATCAGTAACCCGAAAGACTTCCGCAACGAGATCGTCAACTTTGTATTACGCGCCCGCGCCAGCAACAGCGGCCGTAATCCGAACTGGACCAGCTATGAAAAACTGCGCACGGTCATTGAGAAAAAGATGTTCTCCAATACCGAAGAGCTGCTGCCGGTGATTTCGTTTAACACCAAAACATCGACGGAAGAGCAGAAAAAACACGACGACTTTGTCGATCGCATGATGGAAAAAGGCTACACCCGCAAACAGGTGCGTTTGCTGTGCGAATGGTACCTGCGCGTGAGGAAGTCATCCTGATGCCGGACATCGACAGGCATGTCGTTTGGGGGAAACATGGCCTATTTCATTGATCGGCGCTTGAACGGCAAGAACAAAAGCGCGGTTAACCGCCAGCGTTTTTTGCGCCGTTACAAGTCGCAAATAAAGCAGTCGATTGCCGGGGCCATCAACAAGCGTTCGGTCACCGACGTGGAAAATGGGGAGTCTATCTCGATCCCCAACTCGGATATCAGTGAACCGATGTTCCATCAGGGGCGTGGCGGGGTTCGTCACCGGGTACACCCCGGTAACGATCACTTTGTCGAGAACGACAAGATCGAGCGCCCTCAAGGTGGTGGCGGCGGTAGCGGCTCAGGCCAGGGGGATGCCGGGCAGGACGGTGAGGGTCAGGATGATTTCGTGTTCCAGATATCCAAAGATGAATATCTTGACCTGCTGTTCGAAGATCTGGCGCTGCCGAACCTGAAAAAAACCGAGCATCGGCAACTGAACGAGTACAAAACCCATCGTGCTGGGTACACCGCCAATGGCGTCCCCGCCAATATCAGCGTGGTGCGCTCACTGCAAAACTCGCTGGCCCGCCGTATGGCGATGACCGCCGGTAAACGGCGCGAGCTGCACCAGCGAGAGGAAGACCTGGCATTGCTGGAAAACACGGAACCGGCTCAGCTGCTGGAGGAGGAGCGGCTGCGTCAGGAAATCGCCGAGTTACGCCAGCGTATCGCCAGTGTGCCGTTTATCGACACCTTCGATCTGCGTTACAAGAATTACGAACGCCGACCGGAACCGTCGAGCCAGGCGGTGATGTTCTGTCTGATGGATGTCTCTGGTTCTATGGACCAGGCCACCAAGGACATCGCCAAACGTTTTTACATCCTGTTGTATCTGTTCCTGAGTCGAACCTACAAAAATGTGGAGGTGGTGTACATCCGCCACCATACACAGGCCAAGGAAGTGGATGAGCAGGAATTCTTCTACTCTCAGGAAACCGGTGGCACGATTGTCTCCAGCGCCCTGAAATTAATGGAGGATGTCGTCAAAGAACGTTATAACCCCGCGCAGTGGAATATTTATGCCGCGCAGGCTTCCGATGGCGATAACTGGGCGGACGATTCGCCGCTCTGTCGTGAGTTACTGGCCACCCGCCTGCTGCCGGTGGTGCGTTACTACAGCTATATAGAGATAACCCGCCGATCTCACCAAACGCTGTGGCGGGAATATGAAGTGCTGCGGGAGAATTTTGATAATTTTGCCATGCAGCATATTCGCGATCAGGATGATATTTACCCCGTCTTTCGCGAAATCTTTCACAAACAAACCGTCAACAATTAACCAGACCTACATCAGCCAGCGTGTTACACGCTGGCTGCTTCCCCTGTTATCCCTACCCTTTTCTGCTGTACGGCCCGATATTTCATCAACCCAGCAAACATTTAAATAACCGGTACCACCTTGCCGAACGATTTGTTGAATGACGAGTCTTTAATTTTCCCCTCAGAGAACACAAACAACATCTTATGTTTCCCCATATAGGCACCGAACCCATTCTTCGCATTGATCACCACCGGGACTACCCAGCCAAATGTGACTTTATTCTTTGATGTGAATGAGTCCTTTTCCAAATAACCTTTGTATGGCGCCATGAATGAATAATGCGCGCTATACGGGTCTTTCAGCGCAAAGCTGCAATAGCTGTAAATCTGTTTTTTATAATCTGCCGGTAATGTTCCATAATCCGCCGTTTCAGCGGCCATCCGCATAGAGGCTGACTGATTCGCACAGCCAACCAACGCGACCGACAGCGCAGCCGCGGCAATGATTTTTTTCATTATGTGTAATCCCGTTGATGGTTGTTTCCCATTGCAACATCTCAGGATTGACCTCAACGGTACCTTAACCGCTACTCGGTCTCCACATTTTATCCTTAATCTTGAGCAACCTGGCGCTTACCTTCGCATCAGTTGCACTCGCTACGCCGTTAGCTCGACTTCATCAAAGCAGGCCGTTATGATCACGGCTTCAGTCATACTGGTTTATCTCACGCCTTAACCATAGCGAATCCAGCACCCGACAGTATGCCTGAGGTGACCTCCGGTCAGGGTGCGCTTTACATGGAATATCACGATGAAAAAAGTAGTACTGCCACTGATTATCTCGGCCCTGTCGGCGCAGGCATTAGCTGCCACGCAGCTGGCAAATTTAAGTAAGCTGGAATATGGCGCAAATTGGGCATTTAATCGTGAAGAGGTTCAGTTGATCTGCCGGGCTGACCACGCGATGTACGTGATTAACCCCAGCACGCTGGTTCAGTATCCACTTAACGACATCGCTCGTGAACAAGTCAGCACCGGTAAGGTAAACGCCAGCCCGTTGGAAACCATCCTTCTGGATGACCCGAAAAATCCAGGGCAAAAAATGAGTCTGCAACCCTTTATTGACCGGGCACAACGCCTGTGCCAGTAGCACATATAGCACGACAGAAAAGCGAGTGGATCGTCAATATGCAGGTTTGCGTTGGTTGTCACAAAGTGTACAGATTGTTTCGGAATTGACCGCCAAAGCGCGTGCCAGACTGGAAAACAGAGAGGGGTCGTCTACGCTTAAAGAGCAGGTTGTGATGCAACTTGCAACAAATGCCAACTTTTAGCGCACGGCTCTCTCCCAAGAGCCATTTCCCTAGACCGGCCACAGGAATCGTGTTCGGTCTTTTTTTTATTTTACTGAGTTAAAAACCCTAAAAAATCTGAATTCACACGATCGATGTAAACACTTAACGGATCGTGTTGATTAGCAATACATCTTAATCAAACTTAAAAATCAATGAGATATTATTAACGTCATTCCGGCTTCTGTAAAAAACTCGCTTCTTTCAGTGCCAAGACAATATTCACTTGAGAGTTTGGAGTATCACATCTATCAGGAATATACTCTTTAAGTTTCTGCCATAACATATCTGGATCGTGATTTATATTATCACTAGCCAGAACAATATCAGCAGCAACCACAGCGTATTTCTTATTTTTGTAGCTTTTCGTATATTTCCCTTTAGGTATTCCTTTTATATATCCGTCTTCACAAAGCCCCAGGAATGCTGATAATGGGCAGCTTTTTTTATAGATGCTTCTTTATCAGTAACACCTACCAATTCACATTCCCAGCATTGCCGAATATCCTGCCCTGGCTTGTATTTCTCAACAACAGAAACTGCTATTTTACCGTAATCCATCTCATACCTCACTGTCTTCACGTGGTTGCTTTTAAAAAAAACGCATCCAAATCTTCAGCATATAGCCGCTGTAAAGACTATCTCCCTACGTAAGATAGGAGCGCTATTCTCCTATCGTTATAAAAGCTCTTGTTGTACCACAACGATGCCCAAGAATACTCATCAATTCCAGTAATGCTTAGCACGAATGAAAATCACTCAACAATAAATCTCTGGTGTAGGAACAATAAAAGGCCCCGACACAGTAAATACCGAGATATGCCGGGACCTCCACGAAAGCGGATACCATTACACGTAGAATAGCATTCGATTAAAAATATACGACCGTAGCGTTACTATCAGCCTAAATTCCTCCAGAGGGTGAACCAATACATGAGTACAAGCCAGGTAATTCAAGTATCGGCTGATTTATTTTTGTCATAATGGTTTATGACAACGTCAAACCATAGAAGCCATTATCGGCTATTCAATCAACTGAATATCAAACCCAATAATAGTCGTACCAACAGCGTCATAGGTTGCGATCTGTCCGTTCTTTGCCAGGGCAACAAACGCATGCCCCTGTCCAGACGAACCAAGTACAGCATGTCCATACGGTGTAACAGCCAGTGCATCAGCCGGTACACCAATCTCATCAAGCGGGGGTGTGGTTCGGGATTGCGCTACCGGGTAGTTGCCGCTGTTCCATTCAGTAGTATTCCACTTACCGTCACTTCCCAGCCATTGAACTGAAAAATTAAAGACATACGCACCTTTATTATTTACCGTGATTTTTTGTACTTGTCTCATGATATTGTCCTCTATTGTTACTTGCCCGTATTAATCATTTTATTTATTAGCATTTTTTCGTGGTGTTTTTATAACCACGCATTAATAAAGACTAGCAGGGCACGCCCATTTTTCAAAAATAAACCAGAGAAATATTGATTAAAAAATTAATGACAATAAAAAATCATGAGCGTGCTCTTAAATAAGAAATAGCACTCTTAAAAATAAGAAATAGAAAAATAAAAACAGATGATGTAACGAGCATTTTTGTTGTTATTGCATCTACATTGATTTTCATTCTTATTTCATTTATCCATCATCACTTCAGTAGCAATCCTCACCCCAAAATATAATTATATGGAAACTGATAATTGCATTACCGCAGGCATTCAATGAATGTCTGCGGTAATCGTATTCATTCTTCCCACACGTGGATATTACCGCTGCGCCATAACTCCCCATCCCAGGAAATCACGTCAGGTGAAATCAGACAGCTTCTGCCCGGAAACAATCAACTCTTCCAAGAGCATTTTACGGCGCTCTGGCGGTGTATCGCGGCTAACCATAAAGCAGACAGCCGCTACCGCCTGACCACTGCGTGAGCGAATCGGGGCGGCCATGCAACAGGTAAAACTTTCCGATAGCCCTTCCGTCTGGCAATACCCTTGCAGCCCTGCCCGATGAATATCATCAAGAAACGCCTGTTTATCCAGAACGGTTCCATTCGCCAGACGATAATCCTCTTCAGGGATCAGCTCAAGAATGGCACTGTCTGACCAATTGCTCAGTAGCAACCGCCCCGTCGCCGTCCACGGAATGGGAACGCGGACACCGATATCCGAGGTTATCTTGAAGGGATGTGCGTTACTTTCCGATAGCACGACGGTGTATTTATTCCCTTCCAGCATGCAGAGCTGCACGGTTTCACCATGACGCGCAACGAGTTCCACCATGAGCTGGTGCGCACGACGAATCAAATCATTGTGCGCCATGTAGTCCGCACCATAGTAGTGCATCTCACGACCGAAGAACACGGCACCATCAGCATCCAGTTCCAGCAAGCCAGCCTCACTGAGCAGGCTCACCAGTTCATAAACGCTGGAACGGGGAGCACCTGTCGCGTCAATCAAATCACGCATGGCCATGGGTTTTCTGGAAATATGCAGTTGGCGAAAAATCTCGATGACCCGGTCCACACCGCGCGCCCGTGACGTTTTCTCGTCAGACATAGGCACATTCTCCTGTTGCAATCATGCAATGATAAATACGCTGAAAAAAGAAAGGATCATACACTGCCAGACCTCGTTAACCCATCTCGATAAAATAATTTTTTACTCTGGATACCGATAATACCTGCGCTCCATTTTAGTGCCCCATGTTGGCGCAATAAATAATAGCAGGGTTAAAAATATCAATACTGCCGATGTTTTAATCCCTAAAACTGATATTCGTTTCTCTTATTTTTGGGATCCTGTCAGCAGGATTAGAAATTAAATACGGATCCCTATATTGCAAAAATAAAAATCCTGTGCAAATCTTGCGCTATCCGGTATTACAGATTTAAGTCTGATATATCGGACAAAGATACAGACAACACAATACCCGAGTTATCATGAATAAGGAGCAGGTGGCATGACGATCAAACGCTACGGCATTGAGGGTGGGACGGGGACTGGCGGGCAAAAACTGCCATTCGCACGGGCCGTTGAAGCCGATGGATGGCTGTATATCTCCGGTCAAACGCCCATGCGCAATGGCGAAGTGGTGGAAGGTGGCATCATCGAGCAAACGCAATTAGCGTTCGATAATTGCCTGACTATCATGCGTGAAGCGGGTTACCGTGTGGAAGATGTCGTCCACGTCACAGCAGTATTAACCGACGCCCGTTACTTCAGTTCATTTAATAAAGTATTCAGTGAAATATTTAACGGCCATCCTCCCGCACGAATTTGCAGCGTGCAGGATTTGGTCGTCGACTGCAAAGTGGAAGTGGATATGAAATGCTTTCGTGCCGATCGCAAGTAATTAAATCCATGCTAAAAACAGGCTAATTATTTTCATTTTACGCGTCAAAACCAGGGTGCCTGTTATTAATAAGCGTTTTTCACTTTTCTGCAAAATAACGGTTTTCATATCATCTCCATTCAATAAGAGAGCATAAAATGAATACAACATCGCTAAAAATAAACACCAGGCTCTTTGCCAGCGCGCTGGTGTTGTTGACCCTGGCAGGCTGTACGCCTACCGATGAGAAGAAGGCTGACAACGCTGCGCCGCAGTCTGCCCTTCAAACCGTTTTGCAACGTGGGACGCTACGCGTCGGTGATTGTCTGAGCTTCGCGCCCTTCGGCTTTTATGATCAGGCGGGTAACCCTGATGGGTACGATGTGGATTTGGCCAAAGCACTGGCAAAAGCGATGGGAGTCAAGCTGGAGATGGTCAACACCACCAGTGCGAACCGCATTCCTAACCTGCAGACCAATAAAGTGGATGTCGTATTTTGTAACTTCACCCGCAACCTGGAACGCGCCAAAGAAATCAGTTTCACCGCCCCGTATGTCGTGGCAAGCGAAGCCATGCTGGTGCGTAAGAACAGCGGAATTCAGTCCGCTCATGATATGGCGGGCAAAACCATCGCCACAGTGAAAGGGTCAACAAACGGCGACGAAGTGCGCAATCTCGGTATCGATGTCAAGATTCAGGAATACGACTCATCCCAGGCGGCCATTCTGGCGGTGAAACAGGGTCAGGCTGATGCGATGATCGAAGATAATAATTTCCTCGCCTATCAAAGTAAGCTCGACTCAACACTGACGGTCACCAATGAAGCATTGGTTCCGCTGGAATACAACGCATTCGGTGTGAAGCAAGGCGACCAGGTCTGGCTGAATTACCTGAATGAATTCCTGTTTGAGAGTAATGCGTCCGGCCAAAACGCTTCGCTATATCAAAAATGGTTTGGCAGTAAACCCCGCTACCCACTGAACCCACAATATTGACCGCGAGTGGCGCAACATTCCTGTTGCGCCACTCAAAGGAGTAGAACCATGAATTATCAATGGCTAACCCTGTGGCACTACGGTGGTACGTTTCTTACGGCCACCTGGCTAACACTGCAGGTCACTCTGCTGGCTTTTGCACTGGCAATAGCGCTTGGGCTATTAGCGGCGCTGGCAAAGGCCTCATCGCTGACGCTGGTACGCTGGCTGAGCCACTGCTATGTGGAATTCATTCGTAACACGCCAGTGCTATTACAAATTTTCATTATTTTCTTCGGCCTGCCCTCACTCGGCATCACCATGAGTGCAACAACAGCAGGGATTCTGGCATTGGGCATTAATGTCGGTGCCTATTTATCGGAAACCTTTCGGGCCGGGATTCAATCGGTACCTAAAGGCCAATTGGAAGCCGCCTGGATCCTGGGTATTTCACGCCGACACATTTTCCTGAGCGTGATACTGCCCCAGGCCACACGCGCTGTATGGCCCGCGATTATCAACAACCTGATCCAATTACTGTTAGGCACCTCGTTGTTATCCGCCATTGCCCTGCCGGAACTGACAGGTACGGCAACCGTCATCAACGCCCGCACATTGCTGTATATCCAGACCTTCAGCATCGTGACGGTGATTTACTTACTGCTCAGCAATCTGTTTTCATGGTTAGGTCATCTGGCAGGACGGCGTCTGTTCAATCCGCCGCTGGTCACACCGGTAAAAAAGCCCGCCGCCGGGCTGATAAGACGATGGCTGATTAATTCGCTGCCAAAACGGGAGAATGCGCTATGAACGACATCATCATCAGTGCTCTGCCGTTGCTGTTAACCGGTCTGGGTACCACGCTAATGCTCTCGGTAGCCGCAATTATTGGTAGTACGTTGCTTGGCCTGCTGGCAGCGGTGCTACGCACCAGCCGATTGCCTATCGCCCGGCAACTCGCCCTGCTATACATCGAGCTGTTTCGCGGTACCCCCGTACTCATTACGCTGATGTTTATCTACTTTGGCGTAGCGTATTTTGGATACGACATTAACTTGTTCGCCGCCGGGATCCTGGGGCTGAGTATTTATCAGGGCGCTTACATCGCGGAAGTGTTTCGCGCTGGCATTGAAGCGGTTCCCAAAGGGCAATGGGAAGTGTCATGGATTTTAGGGTTATCCAAACGCCAGACCTTTCTCAGTGTGATCCTACCCCAGACTCGTGGCATCGTGCTGCCCCCTCTGACTGGGCAATACCTGTCGCTAATTAAGGATACCTCAATAGTCAGCATGATTGGCATGTCAGAACTGATGCATCAGGGGCAGGCAATTGTCGATCGCATCGGCCAGCCGGTCATCATTTATGGGCTGGTCGCCCTGCTCTATTTCGCCGTTTGTTTTCCGCTTTCCCGTTGGGTTCAACATCACCAGGCCAGGAGCCAGTTATCATGAGCAAATCCGCCATTACACTGAGCCGTATTTCCAAATCATTTGGCACCACCCAGGTGTTGAAAGCCATCAGTCTTGACGTCTCACCAGGTGAAGTATTGGTGCTGATTGGCGCGTCCGGTTCCGGCAAAAGCACCGTATTGCGCATTATGAGCGGGCTGGAAAGTGCCGACAGCGGCGAGATTTGGGTCAATGACGTGCCACTGCACGATGCCAACCGCAGCCATGAAATCTGCGGCCATGTTGGTATGGTATTCCAGCAATTTAATCTTTTCCCACACAAAACGGCACTCGGCAACGTGACCTTAGCGCTAATAAAGGCTCAAAAACTGTCTGAAGCCGAGGCCACTAAACGCGGTATGGCGGCACTGGAACGTGTCGGGCTGGCGGAACGCGCACACCACTATCCTGCGCAGTTATCCGGTGGGCAACAGCAGCGGGTTGCCATCGCGCGAGCATTGGCTGTTGAACCCAGAATTATGTTCTTTGATGAAGCTACTTCCGCACTCGACCCTGAACTGGTCGGCGAAGTAATGGAAGTCATGCGCAGTCTGGCACGTGACGGCATGACGATGGTGGTGGTGACCCACGAAATGGGCTTCGCACGCAAAACGGCTGACCGTGTGGTGTTTATGGATCAAGGCATCATCGCCGAGCAAGGCTCACCCGAGCAGATTTTCGTGCATCCGCAAAATCCACGGACTCAACAGTTTTTATCCCGCGTACTTGAACATTAACAGGAGGCGACATGTCGATTCACTTTCCGTTGCAGGCAGATGGCCTACTGGATGCGCCGCACACCGCACCGCGTTTTAAATCTGTTGCCGGTAGCGGTACGGAATACTTACCTGTCGGAACGCCAGTGTTGAGCAGTGAAAAAGTGTTCTCTCCGTTGATGTTGATGAAGCAGTCCGCTCTGGAGAACAACTTGCGCCAGTTGGCGACCTTCTGCCGCGAGCGAGGCGTAATGCTGGCAGCCCACGGTAAGACATCCATGTCTGCGACTGTTTTGCGCCGGGCGATTACCGAAGGTGGCGCATGGGGCATTAGCGCCGCGACGCCTGCACAAGTGCGTGCACTGCGTCACTTCGGCATTCGTAACGTGTTTCTGGCTAATCAATTGGTTGACCCTGCCGGTATCCGCTGGATAGCGCAATGGCAACAACAGCACCCCGACCATGGTTTCCTCTGCTACGTCGATTCACTGCACGGGGTAAAATTGCTGGAGCAGCATCTTGGTAATACCCGTATCTCGGTGTTGCTGGAGATGTCAGTCAGCGGCGGTCGCACCGGTTGTCGAACACGCCAGGACGCGGTGATGATTGCTGACGCCATCGCGGCAAGCCCATCGTTACAGTTGGTTGGTGTATCGGGCTATGAAGGGGCATTGGGTGCCGGGCGTGATGCTCACGGTATCGCACGAGTGAAAGACTATTGCGACATGTTGATCGCCACCGCGACACAACTGGCGGAGAAGCATTTATTCAGCAGCGACAGTATTATTCTTAGCGCCGGTGGCGGGGCCTGGTTTGATGTGGTCACTGACAGTTTAACTAGCGCCCGCTTACCATTACCGATTATCCCGTTGATCCGCTCCGGTGCCTACATGGCGCATGACAACGGCCTCTATGCACGTATCGCGCCATTCGCCCAGCCCGGTAGCCACTATCATTTCACTGCCGCACTGGAAATCTGGGGACGCGTGTTGTCGCGTCCAGAGCCTGGACTGGCATTTCTCGATTTTGGACGGCGTGATGTACCATTCGATCAAGATTTACCTATTCCGTTATGGATCCGCCAGGCAGACGGCAGTGCCGCCCGCACGGCGACACAATTACGCATCACGGAAGTGAACGATCAGCACGCGTACCTTAGTCTGCCAGACGCAGAACGGTTACAGCCCGGAGACTGGGTGGGATGCGGCATTTCCCACCCTTGTACGGCATTTGATAAATGGCGCTACCTGCCATTGGTGGATGATCATTACTGTGTAACCGATTCACTGGAAACCGTATTTTAAGACGCTAACCCCGGCCCCACGGATGGGGTATACCATTATGACGGTTGAAAACGACTGAACGATAAACACCACGTCGATAAGACCTTAAACACAACAGGAGTTATAGCGTATTTGATACGACGTGGGATGAGGAAGGTCTGGCAAGAGCATCGCAAGGGGAATGGGTAAAAAAAGAACGGGTAATAGGGAAACTATTACCCGACTCATATCAGGCAGATGGGGTTACCGAGGCCGCCATTTTTTTCAAATCCTGATCAATAAAGAACAACCCACCTTCCTGTGCATTCACCATACCCAGCTTGTCGAGAATGGACTTGAACAGTTTTTCTTCTTCGTGCTGTTCCGCCACATACCACTGCAGGAAATTAAAGGTGGAATAGTCCTGCAACGTCATAGCTGAATGAGCCAGTTCATTGATTTTTTGGGTAATCAACTGCTCGTGCTCATAGGTCAGTTTGAAGACATCCTGCAACGAATCAAACTCGATCGGCGGTGCGGCAATCGCGCCCAATTGTGGCATGCTGCCGGTGTCGTTCAGATAATCGAACAGGCGTTGCATATGATCCATCTCTTCACGGGAATGTGATTTCAGGAAAATCGACGCACCTTCAAAACCTTTATCGCCACACCAGGCGCTCATCTGCAGATATAAATTGGCGGAGTAAAATTCAAGATTAAGCTGTTCATTCAGCTTCTGAATCATTTCGTTCTTTAACATGGCCGTTCCTTATTTTACTGGCAGGTGACTGATTTTCTTATTATGCCTGTAAAGGGTGGAATTTAAAACATTTCGTTAACACAAAATTGCAATAAATCTTTATAACTTCAATGCATTATCATTTAGTTATGAGAATAATTTTCATTATTTCCATGATTAGAAAATCGCTTTGATAATTATTTTCATTAACTGATTTTATTAAGCATTCTGGGTTTATTAAAAATCTGGGGTTATTAAAAATCTATATTTGTTAAAAATAAAGTCAGTATGCTTGCCTGCATAATATGCCCGACACCGGCACATTCCCCTTCCCCCACCGGTGCACTCATGCCGGAGACAATGTCGCCAGAACACTGACCAGCCCAACCACCAGAACAGACAACGACAGTTCTGCCATCGTCAACCGAAGAAAATAACTGTAAGCAGCATGCCCAGCATGCTGAAAGCGCGGCACTACCCAGTAACGATTGAATAACGCCAACAACACCATAGCAGCGACCAGCAAAACCTTCACCGCCAGCAACGTGCTATACACCCCGAACGGTGGCAACGGCCAGCCGAGAATCAATCGGGCATTCACCAGACCGGTCAGGATTGCCAGCGCAACGGCCAGATGACCGAAACGAGAAAAGCGCATCATCGTCAGGATGGCATCCTCGCGTAACGACACCCGCTGCGCATCCCGCAATACTGGCAGTAAAGGCACTAGCCCACCGACCCAAAAGGTTACCGACAGCAAGTGTACCGTCTGGCTCAGGCCATGCACCATCCCGGGCCAGCCCTCCAACATCGCCGCGTGACCTACCCACGCCATACCACAGAGTTGGGCTACGCCAGACACCAGCATGCCCGTGAGCCATCCACTGCGGTGCCAGAACACCGTCGCACACGTGATTAACGCCAGCACCGGTTGCCAAACCCATAGCATCCCGAAACGGGTACCCAGTACGGCATACCAGGTACTCACATCACCGATATTGCGCCAGTCACCGCTCATCAATCCAGTCTGAGCCGCCAGAATGCCAACAGCGGTCAACATGGCTACAGGACTACCGATCACCATCACCCCATACAACCGCGATGCCAACTGCGCGCGATAGGTACGGGGTGACAGTAACCGACAATAACAGGCTGTCCCCACCAGCAACATGAGGCTGGAAAAATGTCCGATACGCAATCCAGCGTATACCGTCTCCAGCAGCATCAGCCAATCACTGCCGTATTATTTGACGTCAAAACGATAGCTTCCCTGCGTTTTATGACCATCGACAGACAACACATGCCAGGAAACCTGATAGCTACCACTGGCTAGCGGCTTTTCAATCGGCACTACCATTACATTATGATGATCATTTTCTACCGTCGCCTTGCCTACCGACACAGCCTGCCCCGCCAGCGTCAATTCCACACCACTGAACGCAGGTTCGATATCTTCTGAAAAAAGCAGCGTCAGAGAAGACGGTGCTGTTTGTGCCGCAATTACCTTGTCTGCCGCCGGAGTCTGACTTTTGAGATGGGCATGGGCCAGTGCAGCCTGAGAGATAAACAGGCTTCCTACGAACAGAACTGCCTTCATCGCCGGAAAAAATGTACGCTTCAACATGGTCTTACCCTTTCTAATAGTTTCCTGTTACGTTCAGTTAACGCAAAACAACGGCAAGAATACGAGCCACCCACTGCTTTGTCGAGGGTCAGGAGAGTAACAGAATTTGCCAATTCCGCACTTCTGCTTTACTTTTGTGGCGCAACACAGAGGAGGCAATCATGGGATACAATCTGGCCGACCTGCCTTATGAAGAAATGGAAAAGGTCAATGTGGATCTGGCGGCATCCGGCGTGGCATTTCGCGAACGCTATAACATGCCGGTGATCATGGATGAAATCGAGCAGCAACAACCTGCACACCTGCGGTCCTATTTTCGGGAAAGGGTCAGTTACTATCGGGGAATCTCCCACCAGTTCTCCACCTTACCGTACGACCCAAACAGTAAATAGTCTCTCCATTCAACAGCGCAAGTTAGCAGCAACGCTATCCAATACAGATGGATAGCGCCTGATTCCCCGTCCTCACACACCGGTTTCCGCCGTCTTTTCTAGTCAGCGCCGTCGTTTTAATGACCACAAAAGTACTTTTTCGCTTGCATCTGTCCACAAACAGGAGGTTAATGGATAGGCAACCAACCTTTTACCAAGCGAGGCACAAGATGAGTAAAGGAATGGACAGCAAGAAAAACGCCAAGAAAAAACCGCTGAAAACCGCTGAGCAAAAACGGGCGGAGAAGCGGGCTAAACGGGCTCAACCACAGCCTGAAATTAACTGAAACTAACCGCGTTGCCACAAATTTCGTTGTTCACCTAACAGAGCACCATTAAGGCAACATCCTGCGATCACCCTCTGCCTCCTGACACCTGGTGATCGCAGTCCCACATTTTCCCTGTCTGGCTTCCCGCTTTTTTGCGCTGTTTTTCAGGCACTGTTTATTGTGATGCCAGAACTCAATAAACCACGCTGCCCGTCTTTCTCCACTATACCCGCCGGGGTGCTAATTCGGCACAGTCTAACCTTCAAGCACCATTAACAGGAAGGTGAACTCCTGGGCAATGTCTTCAAACTGGGCCAGACGACCGGATTTACCACCATGACCCGCCCCCATATCGGTGTGTAACAACAACAGATGATCGTCAGTTTTCAATTCGCGCAGTTTCGCGACCCATTTGGCCGGTTCCCAGTACTGGACTTGTGAGTCATGCAGGCCGGTGGTCACCAGTAAGTGGGGGTAACACTGCGCCGAGACTCGGTCATAAGGGCTATATTGCTTGATGTACTGGTAATCAGCCGCGTTATTCGGGTTACCCCATTCATCATATTCACCGGTGGTGAGCGGAATAGACTCATCCAACATGGTCGTGAGTACATCGACAAACGGCACTTGCGCCACCACACCATAAAACAGTGAAGGTGCCATGTTGATGACGGCACCCATCAGTAAACCACCGGCGCTGCCCCCCATGGCGAAGGTTTTTTTCGGGTCGCCATAACCTTGCGCCAGCAACGCCTGCGTGACATCGATGAAATCGGTAAAGGTATTCATCTTGTTGAATAGCCGTCCCTGATCGTGCCATTGCTGCCCCAATTCTCCCCCACCGCGAATATGCGCCAGCGCATAGACGAAGCCACGATCCAGTAGACTTAAACGACTGCTACTGAACTCTGGATCCATACTGCTGCCATACGCACCGTAGCCGTAAACCAGCAATGGGCTTTGCGCCAGTTGGCAGTCTTTGTGATACACCAACGATACCGGTACCGATTCACCATCACGGGCGGTTATCCAGACTCGTTCGCTGCGGTAATTGTCGGCATCAAAATTTTTTACCGCGGATTGTTTGAGTACCGCCTGCACACCGGTTGCCATATCCAGTTCATAGATGGTCATCGGCGTAGTCATTGAAGAATAGCCGTACCGCAGTTGTGTGCTCTCGGGCGTTGGGTTATAGCTCAGCCAGCTCACGTAGGCCGGATCATTAAACGCTATCTGGCGAGAAATCGCCGTCTGCCAGTGAATATAGCGGATCTGGGTCAGTCCGCGTTCACGCTCTTCAACCACGTACCAGTCATCAAACAGTGCAAACCCTTCCAGCACACAATCCGGGCGTGGGTTGATCAAGGGCTGCCATGTTGATTCGCTGGCATCGTGAGCACGATAAAAACCGAAGGTTTTGCCGTCTTTGTTGGAACGAACATAAAAATCATCACGAAAATGGTCAATCACATACTCGTGATCCGGCCGTCGTGGTAAAAACACCTGCGGTTTTGCCTGTGGGTCAGTCGCATCCAGCAACAGAATTTCAGTACTGGTAGTACTATCCAGATAGAGCAGGATATAGCGCTCGGAGGTAGTTTTATCCAGGCTGAGATAAAATGTGTCATCTGTTTCTTCATACACCAACTCATCCTGCTGCGGATCATCGCCCAACCGATGGCGATACACCTGATAAGGCAGCAACGTCTGCGGGTGTTTACGCACATAATAAAGCGTGCGAGAGTCTGCCGCCCACTCACTACCGGCAGACACATTCTCCAGCCGATCATCCAGCCACTCACCGGTGGTCAGGTCCTGAAACGTCACCACATACTGCCGACGAGAGAGCAAGTCTTCTGCCACGCTCATCAGTCGGTTATCCGGGCTCACCCCCAACGCACCAAGGCTGTAGAACTCGCTGCCAGCCGCCCGTTGATTGCCATCCAGCAAGATCTGCCAGGTATCGGCCCCCGTTTCCTGCTCAGCTTGACGCTGATAGATAGCGTAATCTTTGCCGGGTTCATAACGACTTTGGTAGCGGTAGCCGCGTTTGACATAAGGCACCGAGACATCTTCACCGGGGATACGCGCCACCATTTCCTCGTACAACGTTCGACGCAGAGCCTCATGAGGTGCCATCACCTGTTCGCAATAGCGATTCTCTTGCTGTAACCAGGCCAGCACATCCGGATTGTTGCGTTCATCATCCCGCAGCCAATAGTAGTTATCGATACGGGTATCACCATGCATTGTCATCTTATGCGGGCGTTTTTCGGCTTGCGGCGCGCTCATGCACATCACTCCTTTCCATTCATTTGTCAGACTCTGCCTTACCGCTGCCCCACACTGGCACGCCAGCCATGGGGCAACAGCAAATGCCCAAAGCCTGTCATGAATCAGCAGGGGAATCCAGCTCGTACCGAGATCTGCACGGATTTTCACTCGCTTTTGCGTACCAGTACGCGAGTGATGCCAAACGCAAACGTTTTCGTTTATACTGCGGCCACGTTCGGGCTATAGTCCGCCCGTTTTTACCCCCTCTTTTCACAACACCATCAGGTATCAGGTTATGTTAACAATGGGAACAGCCCTGCGTCCCGGCGCCACTCGCGTTATGCTGCTAGGTTCCGGTGAACTGGGAAAAGAAGTAGCGATTGAGTGTCAGCGTTTGGGAATCGAGGTGATTGCGGTTGATCGCTATGCTGATGCCCCAGCGATGCAAGTCGCTCACCGCAGCCATGTCATCAATATGCTGGACGGCGACGCATTAAAACAGCTGGTGTTACAGGAACGCCCGGACTATATCGTGCCGGAGATCGAAGCTATCGCCACTGATATGCTGGTCGCTCTGGAACAGCAAGGGCAGCGAGTCGTGCCTTGCGCTGAAGCCACCCGCCTGACCATGAATCGCGAAGGTATCCGTCGGTTGGCAGCAGAAACGCTGGGGTTACCCACATCCAGCTATCGTTTTGCCGCCGACGAAGCGGCATTTCGTCAGGCTGCTCAGGAATTAGGTTTTCCCTGCATCGTCAAACCCGTCATGAGTTCCTCAGGGAAAGGCCAGAGCCTTATTCGTTCACCGGAGCAATTGGATCACGCTTGGCGCTACGCTCAGGAAGGCGGCCGGGCCGGTGGTGGAAAAGTGATTGTCGAAGGTCTGGTGAAGTTCGATTTCGAAATCACATTATTGACCATCCATGCCGCCGACGGCCTGCACTTCTGTGACCCTATCGGCCACCGTCAGGAAGACGGCGATTACCGTGAATCCTGGCAGCCACAGCACATGAGCGACCTGGCGTTGTCGCGAGCTAAAGAGATTGCCGGCAACGTAGTAAAAGCGCTGGGCGGGTTCGGTTTGTTTGGCGTGGAGCTGTTTATTTGCGGCGATGACGTCATTTTCAGTGAAGTTTCGCCACGCCCGCATGATACCGGTATGGTGACGCTCATTTCACAAGATCTGTCCGAGTTCGCTTTGCATGTCCGCGCTTTTCTCGGCTTGCCGATCGGCGCTATCCGCCAGTATGGACCATCCGCTTCGGCGGTTATCCTGCCAGAGCTGACCAGCAATGATGTGCGCTATCAAGGCCTGGAACAGGCTCTGAAACCGCATACCCAGATTCGCCTCTTCGGCAAGCCAGACATCAGCGGGCGCCGCCGTATGGGAGTCGCGCTGGCGACAGCCGACAGTACAGACGCAGCAGTAGACCTGGCAAAATCCTGTGCATCAGCCGTCAGTGTAAGCGGCTGAGACCTGCGATAAGGCCAGCCTGTCGGCCCGTCGATTCAGAATGCAAAAAAAGCCCGCGATGCGGGCTTTTTGATATGAAGAAAGGGATAACGCTATCAGGCTGTTGCGCCAGCAACGGCTTCACGCGCCAGCGCGGTGATACGGTCGTAGTCACCACTTTCCAGCGCATCAGCAGGCACCAGCCAGGAACCACCAACACACAGCACGCTTTTCAGCGCCAGATATTCACGATAATTCTTCAGTGAGATACCGCCAGTTGGGCAGAAGCGAATTTTGCCAAACGGACCGGCAATCGCCTGCAATGCCTTCACACCGCCATTCGCTTCAGCCGGGAAGAATTTAAACTCACGTAATCCGTAGTCCATCCCCAACATCAGCTCAGACACGGTGCTGATCCCAGGGATCAACGGAATAGTGCCTTCTGTTGCTGCTTTCAATAACGGTTCGGTCAGGCCGGGGCTGATGGCAAACTGCGCACCCGCTGCGGTCACTTCCGCCAGCTGCTGTGGGTTGGTAACGGTACCTGCGCCAACGATAGCGTCCGGCACTTCCTGTGCGATCAGGCGAATAGCCTCTACCGCGCAGTCGGTACGCAACGTCAACTCCAGGACACGAATGCCACCCGCTACCAGGGCTTTCGCCATCGGTACCGCGTGTTCCAGTTTGTTAATCACAATAACAGGAACAACCGGACCGGCTGTCAGAATCTGTTCCGCACTGGTTTTCCAGTTTTTCATCGAGGGTAATCTCCAGTCATGCCCAACGGGCATTGATTAATATCTGGCGCGCCCCTGCCACAGGGA
The DNA here is from genome assembly GCF_020406815.2 of Dickeya oryzae. Classification (NCBI taxonomy): domain Bacteria; kingdom Pseudomonadati; phylum Pseudomonadota; class Gammaproteobacteria; order Enterobacterales; family Pectobacteriaceae; genus Dickeya; species Dickeya oryzae. Next base: position 2,230,975 of record NZ_CP162670.1, on the reverse strand, counting down.
TCCGCAGTTACCCACGGATGTCCGACCGCACCGTCAGCCAAAAAAATGCTAACGGCCTCACTCCGCCTTTCGGCAGTGCAAAACCGCGTTACTCCACTTCGTTCCAGGACCGCCCATCACGGGTAATCATGGCGACAGATGCCACCGGTCCCCAGGTCCCGGCCTGATAAGGCTTGGGAGAATCATTGTCCATTGCCCAGGCATCCATAATGGAGTCTACCCATTTCCAGGCTTCTTCCACCTCGTCACGACGCACAAACAGCGCCTGAATGCCGCGCATACTTTCCAGCAACAACCGCTCGTAGGCATCCGCCAGATGCTGCTGATTAAAGGTTTCGGAGAAACTCAGGTCGAGCTTGGTGGTCTGCAACCGATGCTTGTGATCCAACCCTGGGATCTTGTTGAGGATCTGAATTTCGACCCCTTCATCCGGTTGCAGGCGAATGATCAATTTGTTCTGTGGTAACTGCTGGTAGGAGTCATGGAACAAATTGAGTGCCGGGTTTTTAAAGTAAACCACCACTTCTGAACATTTCGACGGCAAACGCTTGCCGGTGCGCAAATAGAACGGTACGCCGGACCAACGCCAGTCGTCGATATCAACACGAATCGCGACAAACGTTTCGGTATTGCTAGCCTTGTTGGCACCCTCTTCTTCCAGGTAGCCAGGTACTTTTTTGCCCTGCACAAAGCCGCTGGTGTACTGACCACGCACGGTTAAGTCATGCACATTGGAGCGATCGATACGGCGCAATGAACGCAGCACTTTCACCTTTTCATCGCGGATACGATCAGTGCTCAGGTCCGCTGGCGGCGACATGGCAATCATGGTCAGAATTTGCAACAGATGGTTTTGGATCATGTCGCGCATCTGGCCTGCTTTGTCGAAATACCCCCAGCGCCCTTCAATCCCCACTTCTTCGGCCACAGTAATCTGTACGTGATCGATAGTGCGGTTATCCCAGTTGTTGGCGAACAGGGAGTTGGCAAAACGCAGCGCCAGCAAATTCAGCACAGTTTCTTTACCAAGGTAGTGGTCGATCCGGTAGACCTGGCACTCGTTAAAGAACTCCGCCACCTGATTGTTAATAACCCGGGAGGATGCCAGATCGGTACCCAGCGGCTTTTCCATCACCACACGGGCGGGTTCTTTGTTAAGACCCGCTTTCCCCAAACCACGGCAGATAGCGCCGAATGTGCTGGGCGGCATAGCGAAATAGTTGATGGTGGTACGATTTTGCTGGTCGAGCATCGTTCCCAGCCGACTGAACCCCTCGGTGTCTTCCACATCAAGGTTGCAGAAGTCGAGGCGGCTGCTCAATGTTGCCCATAACGCAGCATCAAGCGGCTCTTTGAGAAAGGTTTCCAGCGCTTCGCGCACCACGCCGACATACGTGTCGCGGTCCCACGCCGCACGCCCGACACCGATGATGCGGGTTTCTGGATGAATATGGCCTGCTTTTTCCAGTTGATACAGTGAAGGCAGCAATTTACGGCGCGCAAGATCGCCCTTCGCACCGAAAATAACCAGGTCACACGCCTGGGCTGTTGACGTTACCGCCATTTTCAATCTCCTCATTGCAGGACGCTGTAATTTTATTACATCAATAATGTACTCTTTTTGACGCAAGCCAGTAAACCCGTAAGAAAACCACATTATCGACTGATTCTGATACCATAAGGCCTCAGAACCTGTTGTGCCGATGAAGGAAACGAGTCTGGCATCCGCCTAAAAGAGAAATTTTCCATCGTTTCTGACAGCCAGTTACCGTTCTGAAAGTTAGACACACATCATGTTCTGACAAAAAAAGCCGATGACTGGGTGTGTCCACCTCTGCCAACCGTAGCGGGCTCGTAGTATATTTCACAAAATCCGCATCGGTTTCACCTTTGGCTGAAATCCAAAATACCATAGATGGTCGTTGTCATATGAATATGCTGGAAAAAATCCAGAGTCATCTGGAGCTGTTGAGCAAGTCAGAACGAAAGGTGGCGGAGGTTATTCTTGCCTCACCACAGACAGCCATCCACTCCAGTATCGCCACTCTGGCCGGTGTGGCTGAGGTCAGCGAGCCTACCGTTAACCGCTTCTGCCGTCGTCTGGACACCAAAGGCTTTCCCGATTTTAAACTGCATCTGGCGCAAAGTCTGGCTAATGGTACGCCTTACGTGAACCGCAACGTAGAGGAAGACGACTCGGTAGAGTCTTACACCAGCAAGATTTTCGAATCCACCATGGCTGCGCTGGAACAGGTGAAATCATCTCTGGATATCCAGGCCATCAACCGTGCGGTAGATCTACTTACTCAGGCGCGCAAGATTTCCTTCTTCGGGTTTGGTGCCTCGGCGGCGGTAGCCCACGATGCCATGAACAAGTTTTTTCGCTTCAATATTCCCGTGGTTTACTTTGACGACCTGGTTATGCAGCGTATGAGCTGTATGAACTCTGGCGAGGGCGACGTGGTGGTGCTGATTTCCCACACCGGGCGCACGAAAAGCCTGGTGGAGATGGCACGGCTGGCGCGGGAAAACGACGCGACTGTGATCGCCATTACCTCGGAAGGTTCCCCGCTTTCTCGCGAAGCCTCGCTGGTCTTGCAGGTTGATGTCCCGGAAGATACCGATGTTTATATGCCGATGGTGTCGCGTATCGCACAGTTGACACTGATCGATGTGCTGGCAACCGGTTTTACTCTGCGGCGCGGTGCAAAATTCCGCGATAACTTGAAGCGGGTCAAGGAAGCATTACGCGAATCGAGATTTGATAAGGAAGAACGATTCAGCAACCCGTTTAACTAATTATGCTATAACATCAACATCGGGTGGCAAGGTGTGATATCGATGATAAGACCAACCTGTCACCCAATCATAACTACAGGCGCGGCATCCGGACAGTGCAGAGCGGCAAAAACGGCGCTATACCGTGCCCTCGCCTGACGGCATTACCACATTACAACAGCTTCACCAGTCAACGGAGTTATACATGTCCAGACGGCTCAGAAGAACTAAAATCGTTACCACGCTGGGGCCGGCTACGGACCGCGACAATAATCTGGAAAAGATCATTGCCGCAGGCGCAAACGTAGTCCGCCTGAACTTTTCTCACGGCACGCCGGAAGACCACCTTCTGCGGGCCGACAAAGTTCGCGAAATCGCAGCTAAACTTGGCCGCCATGTTGCCATTCTGGGTGATCTTCAGGGGCCCAAAATTCGTGTATCGACCTTCAAAGAAGGGAAAATTTTCCTGAATGTCGGCGACAAGTTCCTGCTGGATGCCAACCTGGAAAAAGGCGAAGGCGACAAAGAGAGAGTGGGTATCGACTATAAAGGGTTACCCAACGATGTGGTTCCAGGCGATATTCTGCTGCTGGATGATGGCCGTGTGCAGTTAAAAGTACTGGCAGTCGATGGCATGAAAGTGTTCACCGAAGTCACTGTCGGCGGCCCGTTGTCTAACAACAAAGGCATCAACAAACTCGGTGGTGGCCTGTCGGCGGAAGCGTTAACAGAAAAAGATAAAGCGGACATCGTTACTGCGGCCAAAATCGGTGTAGATTTCCTGGCTGTTTCCTTCCCTCGTACTGGCGAAGACCTGCACTATGCCCGTCGTCTGGCTCGCGAAGCTGGCAGCAACGCCAAAATTGTGTCGAAAGTAGAACGTGCAGAAGCCGTATCAACGGATGAAGCGATGGACGACATTATCCTTGCTTCTGATGTGGTCATGGTTGCTCGTGGTGATCTGGGCGTAGAAATCGGCGACCCGGAACTGGTCGGTATCCAGAAAAAACTGATTCGCCGTGCTCGTCAGTTGAACCGTGCCGTTATTACGGCAACACAGATGATGGAGTCGATGATCACCAATCCGATGCCAACCCGCGCGGAAGTGATGGACGTCGCCAACGCCGTACTCGACGGCACCGATGCCGTGATGCTCTCTGCAGAAACCGCAGCGGGTCAGTACCCAGCCGAGACGGTTGCCGCTATGGCTAAAGTGTGTCTGGGCGCAGAAAAAATCCCCAGCATTAATGTCTCCAAACATCGCCTTGACGTGCAGTTCGATAACGTGGAAGAGTCGATCGCCATGTCCGCTATGTATGCGGCCAACCACCTTAACGGTGTTACCGCGATTATCGCCATGACCGAATCCGGCCGCACCGCGCTGATGATGTCTCGTATCAGTTCAGGCTTGCCGATTTTCGCTATGTCGCGTCATGAGCATACCCTTAACCTGACTGCCTTGTACCGTGGTGTCACTCCGGTGCAGTTCACCAGCTATACCGATGGCGTCGCTGCGGCTAATGATGCGGTACTGCTGCTGCGTGACAAAGGCTTCCTGGTCTCCGGCGATCTGGTTATCGTGACCCAAGGGGACGTGATGGGAACGGTCGGAACCACTAATACTGTGCGCGTACTGCGGGTTGAATAACCGCCGCCAGGCAACGCCGGTGATATCCGGTAATCGCACTATCGTGCATCTTAGGTAGTAACAAATGGGGCAGCTGACGCTGCCCCATTTGTTTACTCATTCACCAGTGGTACCCTCTGCCCTGCGTTCGCTTTTTGCCTGATCCACGTCGGGCTAACGCGCCCCCGCCACAGGCTCGCTATCCAGCCCACCAGAGAGATTGGCGCGGCTACGTTTGACCTGTCCGTTGCTGTAATACACGTCATAACCACCGGAAAGATTGCTACGACTGGTACTGCTTGAACCATCACTGTAATGGGTATCCAACCCACCAGAGCGATTTGCACGACTGGTGCTACTGGTACCGTCACTAAAGTGGGTATCGTAGCCACCTGCCAGATTAGCCCGGCTGGTACTACTTCGCCCATCACTGTAATGGGTATCAAATCCCCCCGATAGATTAGTACGACTGGTCGATGTAGAGCCGTCGTTATAGCGACAATCCTGACCACCGGACAGATTGGCGCGACAACTCTCCGCCAGGGAAAAAGGAATATGTGCAGTCAGTAACGCAAGACATAAAAGTGATTTATTCATAAAAACCAACCTTTCATCCAAAAGGGATATATACCCTTCACACGTCGAGCTGCAGGTGTGTGGCTGCACTACTCGAATTATTTGGGATATAACGCCGGTCAGGAATAGCGTTCTGGTTATCTGGCAAATTGGACTTCATTGCCATAACACCTATCGCTATTTCCTGACCGGTAAATTATTGCCATCTGCGCCAATACTACTGTTTCTTTTATTATTGCGCGATGTTCATCTTATTGTTTATTGACTAACGGACGTTTTATTGGGCATTCGTGGTGGTATTTTTTATGTCGTCCTGTTTTTCTCCGGTACTGGCTTTCGTTTTTTCCCTGGTATTAGCGCTATCAGTATGATGTTTTTTCACCACCTTCTTCGCTGACTTCTCTTCAGCTTTCGTTTGTGTTTGTGCCGTGGCCTTTTCAGGTTTTATGGTTGCATCCCCACTGGCATTGGCTTTTACGGCCGATGCGTCAAGCTCTGCCCGTTTGGCTGCGTCCGTATTGACTTTATCCACCGCCTTACCCAGTGAAGATTCCGCCGATGCGGGTGTCGTACTGGCTGCCGTGGCGTTAGTTGCGCTTTTTTCCACCGTGGTGGTCGCTGCGTTGGCAGTTACATAAGTCGTTGCCAGTAAAACGCCTAAAAACAGTGGTTTCAGATTCATGGTTGAAATCCTTCAGCAGAAATTTTTTTATTAGCCGGAATTAAATAAGCAATCTCGCATTATTTATGGTGGCTAACGGTTGAAGTCATAACAGAGCGGCTTCTGGGGTTATTAAATCAAAAGCGATAATAAAAAGAATATGGAATAGTCTGAGAAAAAAAGTGCGACATTCAACGCTATTTTTAAATTTCTTTATAAGTTCCAGCAGTTATTAAATTAAGCAGAGGTTAACTGTTACAGATTATGTATTTACTGTCGAGTCTTATGTACCGGACACCTACGTGTTGAGTACACAACACAAAAATAGCATATTAAAAACGCAGATAAGACAACCTATACCCGGTAAAAACCAATAAGGGCGATACTTGTGGTATCGCCCTTATTGGTTGTGCTCTTAACCCACGGGTGATTTATTTCTTGCGCGGGTACAAATCTTTGCGCAAATAGGGCTCAGTTTCCCCCGGTTTGCGGGTTTTCAACAGCTTCAGAATCCAGGTGTACTGCTCAGGATTCGGCGTCACCAGATGCTCAACTTCTTCATTCATACGACGGGCGATAGTATGATCGTCCGCACCACTAATGTCGCTCATTGGCGGGCGAATGTAGATATCCAGTTGTGACGTTTTGCCGTTATAGACCGGAAACAGCGGTACGATTTCAGCCCGGCAGACCTTCATCAAACGGCCAATAGCAGGGAGTGTCGCTTTATAGGTCGCAAAGAAATCGACAAACTCGCTATGCTCCGCGCCATGATCCTGATCTGGCAGATAGTACCCCCAATACCCTTCGCGCACCGAACCAATAAACGGCTTGATTCCATCATTACGGGTATGCAGACGACCACCAAAACGACGGCGCAAGGTATTCCACAAATAATCCTGTAGCGGGTTTTTCTGATTGTGCATCATGGCCGCCATTTTCTGACCTTGCCAGCTCATCAGCATCGCTGGGATATCGACAGCCCAGCCATGTGGCACCATGAAAATAATATTACGCTGCTGCTCCCGCAACGCATCGACAATCTCCATACCATGCCAGCGAACACGACGATAAGCGCGGCTAGCCGGTAATATCGCCAGCTCCACCATCATCAACATCGCTTGCGGCGCGGTCGCAAACATTTGATCGATAATATGCTCGCGTTCACTTTCCGTCAGTTGCGGCATGCATAACAACAAATTGATGCGTGCGCGCCGTCTGGCACCTTTAGACAATCGCCCTACCCACCGACCTAGCGTCCCCAGGATAGGATCGCGCAGACGAGCTGGAATACATACCAGCAGCGCCATCACCCCGACCACCAGCCAAATTCCCCAGTAACGCGGATGCAAAAAAGCCGACGTAAACTGTGGAATGAATTCAGCGTTGGTTTTTCTTTCTTTCTTTTCTTGTTCCATGCAACCACTCTTCATCACAAAATCGGGTTAATGATAATCGCTACCCGATGTTTTGCAATTGAACACGCACTGGCCTGACATTTGCCCGTACGCGATAAAAAAACAGCCGGCAGCGTTGACTGCCGGCTGTCGATCATCCACAACGACACTCAATCCAGTTGCAGTTGAGGCAGAACTTCGCGTACATGCGCCAGATAATCACGACGTTCTTTACCCATCAGGCCCTCAGAGCGTGGCAATTTCGCCGTGAGCGGGTTGACCGCCTGCTGATTAATCCACAGTTCATAATGCAGATGCGGGCCGGTTGAGCGCCCGGTATTGCCGGATAACCCAATTCGGTCGCCGCGTTTCACCTTCTGCCCCGGCTTCACCAGCAAACGGGTCATGTGCATATAGCGGGTGGTATACTGCCGCCCGTGACGCAAAGCCACAAAATTGCCGGCTTCGCTATCCCGCTCCGCCACAACCACTTCACCATCACCCACGGCCAGAACAGGGGTACCTACCGGCATGGAGAAGTCGACGCCACGATGCGGCGCAATACGGCCGGTGACCGGATTGAGACGACGTGGATTGAAATTAGAGGATACCTTGAACTGCTTCATGGTTGGGAAGCGCAGGAATCCTCTGGTCAGCCCTGAACCTTCCCGGTCGTAGAATTTGCCGTCTTCAGCGCGGAACGCATAGTAATTTTTCCCGCCGGTACGCAAGCGAACGCCCTGCAATTCACTTTGTTCGCTGTGACCATCCAGGATTTCTCGGGAAATCAGCACAGCAAAGCTATCGTCTTTACGCAACTTGCGGAAATCCAATTGCCATTGTAACGCACGAATCACTTCGCGCACTTCGCTACTGGTCAACCCGGCAGCCTGCGCGCTGCTGGCAAAGCTACCGTCGAGCCGTCCGGTCAGCACTTTGTTTTGCCAGTCGCCCTCAACGTTTTCGATTTCCTCACGGAATATGTCGCCGCTGCGGGTATACGTGCGGCTTTCACGTCGGGAGACTTGCCAGGTCAGCGTTTGTAGTGCGCCATCGGCATCCAGCGTCCAGCTCAATTGCTGACCAATCTTCAAATTGCGCAGCGCCGCATTCTTGTCAGCCAGTGCAGCAATATCGGACATATCGATGCCATACTGGGTCAGAATACTGCTCAGTGTGTCACCGGTAGAAACAACGTACTCATGTGTATTATCAGAGTCTTTGTCGTCCAACTCGTCGCTGGCAATACCATTCGTTGTTGAAGGTTGATCCAGCGGTTCGCTGTTAACTTCGGAAACATCCGTCGTTGGTGCAGAAGCAGCCGTTTGCTGGGCAGCGACAGGCGGCAACGGATTACTATCCAGGGGTTCACTGGCTGGGGGATTCAGAGCCTGGCTCTGGGTCTGTGTTTGCGTTTTTTCGCTTTCCGCGTCTCTTACGATAACAGGTGCGTCATTGACTGGTGGATATGTCATTGGCCGCCAGACAGCGGCGGCCAATGTAACAACAGTCAGTGACCCCAACATCACACGGTGAGGTCGGGGCAGGCTGTTATACGCCAGAGCGATAGTTCGGACTATCTGCTGCACTTATTCCTATCCTCATGATTTTTCCTTCAGGCAGCTCAAATACTGCTCAGACAGTTGCGACAGAAAACGCATATAGCTGTCCTGATCCAGTGCAATGTCACTTCCCAATGGGTCCAGCACGCCGATGCGCACGTCAGTTCCCTTGGCGACAGCATTGATGACCGCTGGCCTGAATTGTGGTTCAGCAAAAACGCAAACCGCTTTATGCTCAACCAACTGTGTTCGTATTTGGTTTAAACGCTGTGCGCCGGGTGCAATCGCCGGGTTGATAGTAAAATGCCCCAGTGGGGTCAACCCGTAATGCTGTTCGAAGTAGCCATAGGCATCGTGGAACACGAAATACCCTTTGCCGCGCACAGGCGTCAGCATATTAACAATATTTTTATCTGTCTGTGCAAGTTTCTCAGTGAATTTACGCAGATTTGCATCCAGTTTGTCTTTATTCTGCGGCATGAGTTCCACTAATTTTGCATGAATCGCAATGGCTGATGCCTGCGCCATTTCCGGCGACAGCCAGATATGCATATTAAACTCGCCATGATGATGCCCATCATCATCGCTATCCTGATGATTTTCAGGCTCATTACCGTGATCATGCTCGTGGCTGGCGTGATTGTCATGATCAGCGTCATGATGCGTATCATTTTCTGCTGCCGCATGCTCAGGATGTGATTCTTGTAACAATAGCGTGCGGATTGCCGGTTGCTGACTTAACGCGATTTGCCGCTCTGCCGGTAACGGCTGTAACGCTTTAGACAGAAAGGCTTCCATTTCCGGCCCGACCCAGATGACCAGTTGCGCCGATTTAAGGCGCTGTATATCAGACGGACGTAGTGCATAATCATGCGGCGATGCGCCGTCCGGTAGCATTACTTCCGTCGGTGTCACACCGTCTGCAACAGCGGCGGCAATAAATGCCAGCGGGCGAATAGACGTAACCACAGCGGCACAGGCCGTCGACATGGTAGCCAGAGACGCCAATAATGCACCGGTGGCCAGCACAGCGTTTAGCCATTTATAATGAGTGACTCGCAACATTCCCAATCATCCGTCGATTTATTAACAAAAACGCGTTATATTATAACGTCACACCCCCTCTGCAAACAGAATTCTATGTCAACGCTGGTTTCACTGGAAAATATTGGCGTGCAGTTTGGCAACAAATCTGTACTCAATGATATTTCTTTCACATTGCAGGCTGGTCGTATTCTGACGCTGCTTGGACCGAATGGCGCGGGGAAATCCACGCTGGTACGGGTTGTACTGGGTTTGCAGCCTCCCACCCACGGTAAGCTGACACGGTCTGCGGGTCTTTGCATTGGCTATGTACCGCAAAAACTGCATCTGGACCCGACCCTGCCCTTGACGGTCAAACGCTTTATGCAATTACGCCCAGGGGTGAATAAGCAAGATATTATGCCGGCATTAAAACGCGTGCAGGCCGGTCATCTGCTAGAACAACCGATGCAAAAGCTCTCGGGTGGTGAAACCCAGCGAGTTTTGTTGGCGCGCGCGATTCTCGCCCGTCCGCAACTGCTGGTGCTGGATGAACCCACGCAAGGTGTCGACGTCAATGGGCAGTTGGCGTTGTATGAGTTGATTAACCAGTTGCGACAAGAATACCGATGCGGTGTATTGATGGTTTCCCACGACCTGCATCTGGTGATGGCGAAAACCGATGAGGTCCTGTGTCTTAATCAACATATTTGTTGTTCAGGCACGCCGGAAGTCGTGTCGCTACACCCGGAATTTTTAGCCATGTTCGGCCACCGTGGTGCCGGACAACTGGCTATTTACCGCCATCATCACAATCACCGTCACGATCTGAACGGAAAAATTATTTTAAAACGACAGGATGGTAATAACGCATGATCGAGTTGTTGTTGCCCGGCTGGCTGGCAGGGGTATGTCTGGCTGTGGCGGCAGGGCCGCTGGGTTCCTTTGTCGTGTGGCGCCGCATGTCCTATTTTGGCGATACCCTCGCCCATGCTTCATTACTCGGCGTCGCACTGGGGTTACTGTTGGGTGTTAACCTGTTCTATGCCGTGATCGCCATTACCCTGTTACTGGCGGTAGGGCTGGTCTGGCTGGAACGACGCCCCGGACTGGCCATTGATACCCTGCTTGGCATCATGGCACACAGCGCACTGTCGCTAGGTCTGGTAGTCGTCAGCCTGATGAATAATGTCCGCGTCGATCTGATGGCGTATTTGTTTGGTGACCTGTTGGCCGTTACCAGTGAAGATTTGTGGCTAATAGGCCCCGGTGTACTGCTGGTGCTTGGTGTACTGGGGTGGCAATGGCAGGCACTACTCTCCATGACCGTCAGCCCTGAACTGGCGCACGTTGACGGTGTAGCTATCGCCCGCACCAAACTGATTCTGATGCTGGTCACAGCATTAACCATCGGGCTGGCGATGAAATTTGTCGGTGCGCTGATCATCACATCACTGTTGATTATTCCCGCCGCTACCGCACGCCGATTCTCTCGCACACCGGAACAGATGGCACTCTGCGCGATGGGCGCGGGTATTCTGGCTGTTACGGGAGGGCTTGCCTTCTCGGCCGAAGCGAATACACCGGCTGGACCTTCCGTTGTGCTATGCGCATCACTGCTGTTCATTCTCAGTCTGCTGAAAAAGCAGGCCGCCTGACCTGGCGTATCACGCTACGGTAAAACAATACCCACCTGTTGCAAGAACCAGCGTTGCCGCCAGCTTATAAACTGGCGGCAATAACGGATAGAGGTGGCTGACTATATCGTCTTGTCCTGTTTACTCGCCGTGTTCACGAGTGAGTCCGAAATGGCGATAGGCATGCTGCGTCGCAATACGCCCCCGTGGCGTGCGTTGCAAAAAACCCTGCTGAATCAGGTAAGGCTCCAGCACATCCTCAATGGTTTCGCGTTCTTCACCAATAGCCGCCGCCAGATTATCCAACCCCACCGGACCGCCCATAAATTTATCGATAACCGCCAGCAGCAGTTTGCGGTCCATATAATCAAAACCTTCGGAGTCGACCGCCAGCATGTCCAACGCCTGCACCGCGACCGTTGCTGAAATTGCGCCGTCTGATTTCACTTCGGAGAAATCCCGTACCCGGCGCAGCAATCGGTTGGCGATACGTGGCGTACCGCGTGACCGGCGGGCTACCTCCAGCGCACCGTCATCCGTCATATCCAGCCCCAGACATTGCGCACTGCGCTGCACGATATGCTGTAAATCAGCCACCTGGTAGAACTCAAGCCGCTGCACAATGCCAAAACGGTCTCGTAGCGGTGATGTCAGCGAACCCGCACGGGTTGTCGCGCCGATAAGCGTGAAAGGCGGCAGATCCAGCTTGATAGAACGTGCCGCCGGCCCCTCACCTATCATGATATCCAACTGATAATCTTCCATCGCCGGATAGAGCACTTCTTCCACGACCGGTGACAGTCGATGAATTTCATCGATAAACAGCACATCGTGTGGTTCAAGGTTAGTCAGCAGCGCCGCCAGATCACCTGCCTTTTCCAATACCGGCCCGGAAGTCGTGCGCAGATTGACGCCCATTTCATTGGCGACAATATTCGCCAGTGTGGTTTTCCCCAACCCCGGAGGGCCGAAAATCAACAGATGGTCAAGTGCATCACCTCGTTTGCGGGCCGCCTCGATAAAAATCTCCATCTGTTCGCGCACCACCGGCTGTCCGACATATTCCGACAACAGCTTAGGACGAATGGCGCGATCCAGTATCTCTTCATCGGATACCGCGGCAGGTGAAATCAGACGATCGGCTTCAATCATATATACCTCACAACGCAGCGCGTAGCGCATCCCTGATGAGGGTTTCGCAGTCAGCGCCCGGACGAGACACTTTGCTCACCATTCTGCTCGCTTCCTGCGGTTTATAACCAAGCGCGACCAATGCGGCTTCAGCCTCCGCCAACGGATCCGCTTCCGGTGTTGCATTCCCGGTTGCCGTCGGCAAGGCAATATCACTGGCGGCATTAAACAAATCGCCATTCAGGCCTTTAAAGCGATCTTTCATTTCCACGACCAGTCGCTCGGCGGTTTTCTTGCCGACGCCCGGCAATTTCACCAGTGCGTTAATCTCCTGGCGTTCCACCGCGCTGACAAACTGCTGTGCCGACATGCCGGACAGGATCGCCAGCGCCAGCTTCGGCCCTACGCCGTTGACTTTAATCAGCTCACGAAACAAAGAGCGTTCTTGTTTATTGTTAAAACCGAACAACAGTTGCGCGTCTTCACGCACCACAAAATGGGTAAAAATCACCGCTTCCTGACCGAGATCCGGCAATTCGTAAAAGCAGGTCATCGGCATATGCACTTCATATCCGACACCGCTGGCTTCAATCAGTACCAGTGGCGGCTGTTTTTCCAATACGATGCCTCTGAGACGACCTATCACGTGATGTTTTCCTTAATCTGGCTGACGTAAACGTGGCGTATAGCTTATAACACAAAAAAAAAGGCGGATACAGAAAAGCTGGATGCATATCCAGATATCAGACAGGGCAGTGAGCATTCTCCGGTGACGGTATGAAAACCGCGAAACACCGGAGAAATTGGTGATGAGATCGTCCAGTCAGCTAGCTAATTACACTGCCTGGCTATTAATGGCGTCGTAATTGCGCCAGCGATAATTACACAACGAGACAACCCAACATGCGATAAACAGCGCGACCACATAAAATCCGGCATTACCCAGTTGTTCATTGAACGCATCGATGAGGCTCCAAAACCCGGTATGCAGGTCCAGTTTATCCGCCAGCAACCCGAGCGCCTCCATACCACCAATAAAGACGGCTACCACCACCGATGTCGCCGTAATCGTCAGGTTATAGTAAAGCTTGCGCTGTGGTTTGCTGAACGCCCAACCATAGGCCCCCACCATCAGCACATTATCCAACGTATCCACCAATGCCATGCCGCAGGTAAATAACGCCGGGAAAATCATGATTGACCAGATAGACATTCCTTGCGATGCCCCCGCAGCGGAAATCCCCAGCACGCCAATTTCGGTAGCGGTATCAAACCCTAAACCAAACAACAAACCGACCAGATACATATGCCAGCTTTTATTCACCATCCGAAACGTGGCGCGGAATAACCATCCCATAACGCCTGTAGTGGGTACCGCGTCAGTCTGGCCTAGTATCCCCCCGCCTTGCTTGAACTGCTGAAAACGCTGCCAGACACCACGCAAAATCACCAAATTCACCAGAGCCATCAGCAGCAAGAAACCGGCAGAAACCGAGGTGCCGATAACACCGCCAATCTCATGAAACCACGCCATGTCATCTTGCAAGGCCGCCGCCGTGGCTGCCAGCGCCAGCGATGCCAGGATTACAATGGAAGAGTGCCCCAGCGAAAACCAGGCTCCGACGCCTAATGGCATCTTTCCTTCCTGCATCATTTTTCGGGTAACGTTATCGATGGCGGCAATATGATCTGCATCCACCGCATGGCGCAGGCCATAGCACCAGGCTAACAGACACGTCGCCATCAGTGCAGTTTGATTGTGAAACATACCCCATGCCAGTAACCACACCACTATATTGACCACACCCAGCGCGCTCAGTATGACCACAGCGCGTGGGTTATTTTTGAGAAGAGAAGACATCATAACAATATCTCTGTATCGATCCGGCGGGTCATTGCCGTCGGGTAAATTGCGGGTATGAGATTTTATGAATTGTTCATACACCGCTGTGTTATCCCAGATCAAAACAGGGCGTGGTTGTACAAAGAAGACGTTACATTCATGGTCATGAAGCATGGGCGAACATAAAACGCCAACGATGCGTATCAGGAATAGCGGAAAAGAAAGAAGAGGAATCAGGCTGCCGTCTGACAAACGTTATGGTGCAGTCAAACGGCAACCGGGGTTAAAACATCACACCATTCAACGAATTCGTCCACGCGCCAGCGTCAGTTTGTCATGACTGATACGTGAAAGATTCTGGCTAAAATGGCAATGGGTGATGGCAATCGCCAGTGCATCAGCAGCATCTGCCTGCGGATTAGCCGACAGCTTGAGCAGCGTTTTCACCATGTGTTGCACCTGGCTTTTTTCCGCCGCCCCCGTGCCAACCACTGTTTGCTTCACCTGCCGCGCGGCGTATTCAAATACCGGTAGAGACTGGTTTACCGCTGCAACAATGGCCGCACCGCGTGCCTGCCCCAGTTTCAGCGCCGAATCCGCATTGCGAGCCATAAACACCTGCTCGATAGCGAAATAGTCGGGTTGAAATTGGGTGATGATTTCGCTAACACCAGCATAAATCAGCTTAAGACGCGTAGGTAGATCATCCACCGCAGTACGAATACATCCACTGCCCAGATAGCTTATCTGCCGCCCCTGCTGACGAACAATGCCGTAGCCGGTCACGCGGGAACCGGGGTCGATACCGAGAATAATGCTCATCGTTCTTCCCCAGTCACCGGTAGAAAGGAAGGGACTGCCATTACAGCAGTGCCGCTACCTCGTCGGAGATCTCACCGTTGTGATAAACCTCCTGAACGTCATCGCAATCTTCCAGCATGTCGATCAAGCGCATCAGTTTCGGTGCTGTCTCTGCATCCATATCCGCTTTGGTAGACGGAATCATCGAGACTTCAGCCGCCTCAGACACCAGACCCGCGGCATCCAACGCATCTTTTACCTGACCGAAGATTTCCCACGGCGTAAACACGTCGATGGCACCATCATCATAGGACACCACGTCATCAGCACCGGCTTCCAGCGCTGCATCCATCACTGTATCTTCATCCAGACCCGGTGCATAAGAAATCACGCCTTTCTTGGAGAACAGATAGGACACAGAGCCGTCGGTTCCCAGGTTACCACCACATTTGGTAAAGGCATGACGCACTTCAGATACCGTACGATTACGGTTGTCACTCAGGCATTCCACCATCACCGCTGTACCACCAGGACCGTAACCTTCATAAATGATGGTTTCCATGTTGGCTTCTTCATCGCCACCCACACCACGCGCGATTGCCCGGTTCAGGGTATCGCGCGTCATGTTGTTGGACAGCGCTTTATCGATAGCAGCACGCAGACGTGGGTTAGAACCGGGATCGCCGCCGCCTAAACGGGCCGCGGTAACCAGTTCGCGGATAATCTTGGTGAAAATTTTACCGCGTTTAGCGTCCTGTGCCGCCTTGCGATGTTTAGTGTTGGCCCACTTACTATGACCTGCCATAAAAATCTCCGAAAAAAGCCTGTTATTCCCTAACGTTATCGGGTCGCCGCATTGCAGCACCCCAAAAGCGGTCAGGGCCTGGCTGGACAAATAACAAATTCTTCAATCGCCTGCCGGTTGCTCCAGGATTTGGTCAACCGCGCCGCATCGGGTGCATCCAGCCATTGGTAAGCCAGATGCTCACTGATATCTACCTGACGCTCATCGGGCAACGCCAGACAGAACCAGTGTTCCAGGTTATGCGTCACGCCTGGGGCATAGCGACGTCTCAAATGAGCAAAAAGCTCGAATTCCACACTGCGTTGACAGTCAAACAACGACAACGCCTCAGCGGCGATGTCGATGTTAACTTCTTCTTTCACTTCACGCTGTGCGGCACATCGCGCGCTTTCATCCTCTTCCAGGCTACCGGTAACCGACTGCCAGAAATCCGGATCATCACGCCGCTGAAGCATGAGCACCCGCCCCGTGTTCTGGGCATAAATCACCACCAACACCGAGACAGGTCGCTTATAGTTCATCTTACTGATTCTCTGCATCCTGCGCGGCTTTGCCCTTACCCACCACCGCAATGGATAACTCCTCCAGCGCAGACGGGTTCGCGAAGCTCGGCGCTTCGGTCATCAGGCAGGCTGCCGCTGTGGTTTTCGGGAAGGCAATCACGTCACGGATATTGTCGGTACCGGTCAGTAGCATCACCAGACGATCAAGCCCGAACGCCAGACCGGCATGCGGCGGCGTACCAAATTTCAGGGCATCTAGCAGGAAGCCAAATTTTTCGCGCTGTTGCTGTTCGTCGATACCGAGAATACGGAACACCGTCTGCTGCATCTCACCGTTGTGGATACGCACGGAACCACCACCGACTTCGTAACCGTTCAGCACCATGTCGTAAGCGTTAGCGATAGCGGCTGTCGGGTTGTCTTTCAGCTCCGACGGAGACATATCACGCGGTGCCGTAAACGGGTGATGCATCGCGGCCAGACCGCCTTCGCCGTCATCTTCAAACATCGGGAAGTCGATGACCCACAGCGGCTGCCAGCTGTTTTCATTGGTGATCTTCAGATCACGGCCCAGCTTCAGGCGCAGCGCACCCAGTGCGTCCGTGACCACTTTCGCGCTATCAGCACCAAAGAACAGAATATCGCCGTCATCGGCAGCAGTACGCTCCAGCAAGGCGGCCAGAATGCCGTCATTCAGGAACTTGGCTACCGGGCTCTGGATACCCTCAAGCCCTTTAGCCTTCTCGTTAACCTTGATATAAGCCAGCCCTTTAGCGCCGTAGATTTCGATAAATTTAGCGTATTCATCTATCTGCTTACGGCTCAACTGCGCGCCACCCGGCACACGAATCGCGGCTACGCGACCTTTGGGGTCGTTGGCCGGACCGGAAAAGACTTTGAAATCGATATCTTTCAGCAGGTCAGCCACATCCACCAGTTCCAGCGGGTTACGCAGGTCGGGCTTGTCGGAACCAAAACGGCGCATGGCTTCTGCGAAGGTCATGATCGGGAAATCGCCCAGATCCACCCCTTTCACTTCCAGCCACAGCTCACGCACCAGTTTTTCCATCACTTCACGCACTTGTGGCGCGGTCATGAACGAGGTTTCCACATCGATCTGGGTGAATTCTGGCTGACGGTCGGCACGCAGGTCTTCGTCACGGAAGCATTTGACTATCTGATAATAACGGTCAAACCCAGACATCATCAGCAGCTGTTTAAACAGCTGTGGCGACTGTGGTAACGCGTAAAATTTACCTTTGTGCACACGGCTTGGCACCAGATAGTCGCGAGCGCCTTCCGGTGTGGCTTTGGTCAGCATCGGCGTTTCGATATCGAGGAATCCGTGGCTATCCATGAAGCGGCGTACAAAGCTGGTAATGCGGGCGCGGGTTTTCAGACGCTGAGCCATCTCAGGGCGGCGCAGGTCAAGGTAGCGGTATTTCAGGCGCGCTTCTTCGGTATTGTTCTGGTTAGAGTCCAGCGGCAGCGGTTCAGCACGGTTGATGATAGTCAGTGCTGTCGCCAGTACTTCTACTTCACCGGTCGCCATGTCTTTGTTTATTTGAGTGTCCGGACGGGCACGCACCACACCAGTCAGCTGGATGCAAAATTCGTTACGCAGCTCGGAAGCCAGATTGAATGCCTCCTGACGGTCCGGGTCGAAGAACACCTGCACCAGACCTTCGCGGTCGCGCATATCAATAAAAATCAACCCACCCAGATCGCGGCGACGATTAACCCAACCGCACAACGTCACTTCCTGGCCCACATGGGACGAATTCAACAGCCCGCAATATTCAGTACGCATTACGATGTCCTTTTACACCGCCGCCGGTGCTCTGTTTCGCTTGCCAAATGGCAACGATAAGAATCGGTGAACCGGTCGGCATGGTTTTTCTGGATTACAGTCCAATGAAAAAAGGGGGGCATTATAAAGGAATTTCCCCACAACGATAAGTATGATGGTAGCGGTCTGCGGGCCGCCCCGCATACTCTTTTTTGTTTTTTGCCGTGCATTTGCCTGCTGGTTACACAATTGCGAGTTATTATGCTAAAACCCTGTTACATCCATCGCCATAAAAGTGGATGACATCAGGATGTTGGTTCGCAGAGAAACCTATCAGGACAAGGGCTTATGTATATTGGTTTACCGCAGTGGCAGCATCCGGGTTGGACCCGGCTGGGCCTGCGCGATCTGGCGGATTACGCCCGCTATTTCAACTGCGTGGAAGGAAACACCACCTTTTATGCGTTGCCGTCGGCCGAATCAGTATTGCGCTGGCACGACATGACCCATGATGATTTCCGCTTCTGTTTCAAATTTCCCGCTGCCATTAGCCATCAGGCCGGTTTACGCCATTGCCAGCAGCAAGTGACCGAGTTTTTTCGTTGTCTTGAACCTCTGCACCCTCGCCTGGGGCAACTGTGGTTACAGTTGCCGTCCGCGTTTGGCCCCGACCAGGAAGAAACGCTGTGGCAATTCCTGGATACACTGCCCACAGGGTTTTGCTACGGGGTCGAGGTGCGTCACCCACTGTTTTTCGCTAAGGGTGACGATGAACGCCGTATCAACCAAGGGTTGCATCAACGCGGCCTGAACCGGGTTATTATGGACAGCCGACCAGTGCACCATGCCGCACCAGTCAGCGAGGTACTGCGCGATGCTCAACGCAAGAAACCCAAGGTACCACTCCATGTGGTGCGCACTGCCGATGCCCCTTTAATTCGGTTTATTGGTAATGAAGACGCCGACGACAATCTCCGCTGGTTTACACCGTGGATAGACAAACTGGCGCAGTGGCAATCACACTCGCCTTATCTGTTTATCCACACAGCAGGTACCGCCAGCGCCCCTGAGCTGGCGCAACGGCTATGGCCGCTTCTGAGCGCCGTGATTCCCAGCATGCCGCCCTGCCCCGACTGGCCGCAGCAGACCTCGCTCTTTTAAAACCTGCGGCTTAACGCATAGCGTTTTAAAAAGCGTGTATTGAAAATAGTTTTTTGAAGATGATGCCTTGAAGTAACTGTTTTAGCGCATTTTTCGGCACTCGGACCCATGATTGCTGTCGTTGGCTTCTATCACAATTTCTTATTAACGGAATTGGATATCCGACAATTTTACCTACAATATCTTCGTGTTATGCGTTCAACAGACACGTTATGATAACAGCTGCCGTTTCTGGTCAGGCAATGGAGTAAAAAATGGTAAGCGCGCTTTATGTGGTGCTCAGCGCATTGTTGTTAGTGAAATTATCAGTTGATGTCGTAAAACTGCGGATGCAATACCGGGTGGCTTACGGCGACGGTGGGTTTTACGAGTTACAGACAGCCATTCGCGTTCACGGCAATGCGGTCGAATACATCCCCATCGGTGGCCTGCTGTTGGTACTGATGGAGATGAACGGAGCCATGAATGCGATGATTCATCTGTGCGGCATTATGCTGTTGCTTGGTCGGCTGTGCCATTATTATGGCCTGCGCCATCGCGAGTTGAACTGGCGACGTTCCGGCATGATGGCCACGTATGTGTCGTTACTGCTAATGATCCTGTTCAACCTCTATTATCTGCCCTGGGAGTTGATACTGACCCTGCGTTAACCCTATTGGTTATTCACGGTAAGGCATCCCTGCCCGCTTATAGTGATGTCTTACCGCCTTTCTCTCATACATCTTTGTGTCATCTTTCTGCTAGAATGCGCGCCTGTTCTTCCCTGTATGTATGTTTCCTGCTATGTCAAACCGCGATATGCTTTTTTCCGCGCCCATCGCCAATCTGGGTGACTGGACGTTTGATGAACGCGTCGCTGAAGTGTTTCCAGACATGATTCAGCGCTCTGTTCCTGGCTATTCGAATATTATTTCCATGATCGGCATGCTGGCGGAGCGCTTTGTTCAGGCGGACACCCAGGTCTATGACCTTGGCTGTTCTCTGGGAGCGGCCACCTTGTCGATGCGTCGCAACATTCATGTGCCGGGTTGCCGTATCATCGCTGTGGATAATTCGTCGGCGATGGTGGCACGCTGCCGCCGCCATATTGAAGCGTTCCGTGCCGAGACCCCCGTAGACGTACGCGAAGCGGATATTCTGGATATCGACATTGAAAATGCGTCACTGGTCGTGCTCAATTTTACGTTGCAATTTATCCCGCCAGAACAGCGCTTGCTGCTGCTAAAACGTATCTGGCAAGGGTTACGTCCCGGTGGCGCGCTGGTGCTATCGGAGAAATTCAGTTTTGATGATGCTTCTATCGGCGAATTGCTCTTCAATATGCATTTGGATTTCAAACGCGCCAACGGCTACAGCGAGCTGGAAATCAGCCAAAAGCGCAGCATGCTGGAAAACGTGATGCTCACCGATTCGGTTGATACCCATAAAGCCCGGCTGCGTGAGGCAGGCTTTGCACACAACGACGTGTGGTTTCAGTGCTTCAACTTCGGCTCTTTGCTAGCGCTAAAAGCGGGGCCACAACCATGATCGATTTCGGTAATTTCTATCAACTGATCGCCAAAGGGCCGCTTAGCCACTGGCTCAACACGCTGCCACCCCAGATCAGCCAATGGCAGCAGGAGTCGTTGCACGGCGAGTTCAAGCACTGGTTCAATAGCGTTTCACATTTGCCTGTGCTGACGCCCGACCAGCTCGACCTCACCCACGGCGTGACCGCCAGTCTGGACACGCCGTTGTCGGTGCGTCAGCAAGCGGGTGTTGAGCGCCTGTTGCGCAATCTGATGCCCTGGCGCAAAGGGCCGTTCTCGCTCTATGGCGTCACTATCGACACCGAGTGGCGTTCTGACTGGAAGTGGGATCGCGTCTTGCCACATATCAGCCCCTTGCAGGACCGATTGATTCTGGATGTGGGCTGCGGCAGCGGTTATCACTTGTGGCGCATGATCGGTGCCGGTGCCAAACTGGCCGTCGGCATCGACCCGATGCAACTGTTTCTGTGTCAGTTTGAAGCGGTACGCAAGCTGCTGGGTGACGATCAACGTGCGCACCTGCTGCCGTTGGGCATTGAACAACTCCCGGCACTGGCGGCATTTGATACCGTATTCTCGATGGGCGTGCTGTACCACCGGCGTTCACCGCTCGACCACCTCTGGCAGCTCAAAAATCAGTTGGTTACCGACGGAGAACTGGTGCTGGAAACCCTGGTGGTGGAAGGCGATGAGAATACGGTGCTGCTGCCGGGCGAGCGTTACGCTCAAATGCGCAATGTCTATTTCCTGCCTTCGGCTGCCGCACTTGCCCGTTGGCTGGAAAAATGCGGTTTTGTCGACATCCGTATCGTGGATCAATGCGTGACGACGCTGGAAGAGCAACGCCGCACCGACTGGATGACAACCGGGTCACTGGCGGACTTTCTTGATCCACATGACCGCAGCAAGACAGTCGAAGGCTATCCTGCGCCTTTACGTGCGGTACTGGTTGCACGCAAACCCTGACCGGGCAACCCGATATACAAAAACAGAGCGGCGCGACATGCCAGCCCCAATACCGACTGGCATAATCTCGCCGCCCCACACTGCACAGAATGTCAGTTGCGATGCTTGACGATCATATCAATGGCCGTCTCTTCGGTCATATCAGTACTCTGGATCTCGACCTGAATGTCCTGATTGCTGGTTTCATTAAAAAGCGTCGTATTACCAACGGTATGAAAATCACCGGTTACCGTGTCTCCTCTTTCCACCTCATAAATATCCAGCAATTTGGCAACGATAAACCGCTCTTCAGGATCGCGGATAACGATGAGACCAATGCGATGCTCATGATGCACAACGACTCCACGCATAACAGGATTCCTTTTGACTGTTGAGATAGTAAGCAGCATATCACCGGCTTAGAATGATAAAAGATAAGCGCATAACAATTCAGCGCATTTTTGGGTATGGATCACGTTCGATGGCGGAATAATCGTCGCACCAACCCCACATTACGCGAACGGCTACAATGCAATTTATAGCAGAAAAAAAGCCCCGACAAAGTCGTCGGGGCCTGGTACTCGCAAGCAGACCGAAAAAGGAATGCTGCGCGGCAAAGGGCATCGGAAGAATACCTGATGGTGCCCACCCCACGGGGTACCACCTAGGAAGCGGATGTCGCAGAGGGAGCCATCTGTGGGCTCAACGCGTTTTTCATGGCCGCGACGACATCGCCATCAACACAGTAATGCTGGAACTCATCCATGTCGGTTTCAGAGCAGAGCGTGACGCCTAATTTACGATAACGCATCGGCGATGGTAGCCACTGGCCTGCGGATGTATGTAACTCCTGAATGCCGCAGGCGCGAAACTTGTGCAAATTAGTCAAACGCACCCCAGCCCCAGCCATAATGATTGGACCACAACTGGCCTCATTAAGTTCCCGTAATAGCGTTAAACCATTTTCGGCACTTTGCTGTTGCCCGGATGTCAGTACCCGGGCAATCCCCAAATCCGTCAGTTGATTCAGCGCCAGACGGGGATTCAGGCACATATCGAATGCACGATGAAATGTGACGGCCAGCCCATCACACCGCGCCATCACCTGCCGCATCCGCGCGATATCGATGTGCCCTTCCTCATCCAAAACGCCGACGACCAACCCAGGAAACCCCATCGCCTTAATCTGATCAATGTCATACAGCATGGCGTTGAATTCCTGCTGGCTATAGCAAAAATCTCCCCCACGCGGTCGAACCATCGGATGTACCGGGATAGACAACATTTCCCGTGCACAGCGCAGCACACCGTACCCCGGCGTTAAGCCTCCCTCACGCTGTGCAGCACAGAGCTCGATTCGATCCGCACCTGCCTGCTGTGCCGTCAGTGCGCAGTCCAGACTGTAACAGCAGACCTCCAACATCGGCATACCCCCTCCTTAGAAAAAATAACCAAATCGGAAAAACACCAGACTTTCCGAAACAATTGCCCGCTCATAATGAGTTGACCGTATGGCATACGGCCTAATACTGGCATCCCCTCGCTGGTGGCGAAGAGAGGCATGTCACACTGGTGACAGCATTTACATGTGGAATATGACGCGCCACACAGTTTACCGATCCCTTGCCAGCCACCACGAACATGTCATTGATGGCATAACGTTTGTTATATATGCGCAGTGGGTTGCATAGCATGTAGCGGGACTTAACCTACTGACGGGTCGACTGTTCGATGGCTGACTGTTCGCTGGCTACGATGTCCTGAATACGATAGGGATGGAATTTTAACGTGATGCGACCATTGGTCACTGCCAGCGTCGGGTTGGGCAATCGTTCATGCTCACCCTGGGGATGACTGAATTTCAGTTTAATCCCGGGCGCGGTCAGGGCCGTATCCGACAAACAGGCCAGTGCTCGGGGATGAAGTGTCGCCGGGTCGCCGGGCAAGACCAATTCCACATGCTCCCACCCTTCATGCGGATAATGCCGATTGCCTGGCCACGGTAACTCCACGCAGTCAATCTGCCACGGTCCGACGATTAATGGCTGGTGCAGCGTGAACAGACAAATTGTTCGGCCATTAATCACGTTTTCCGATAACAACGTGCCACAAGCCAGTAATGCGGTACGCCACTGCTCAGCCGTACTGTTTTGATGACAACGCAGGGATATGTGGTCGGCTTCAAACGCAGCCAGATCAAGCTCAAGCTGTTGCGCGAGTTGCTGGAGTTCTATCGTAAAGCGGGAAAGATCATTCATTAAGGAGGGGGGAAGCGTCGACGGTAACAGAGCGGTCATTATTTCCTCATTAGCCTGAATAAAAAGTTTATTCAGTATAATTTAACATAGGCAGAATAACCGCCGTCTTTTTTCCGCTTTTTGTATCAAACAATGCTGACATTAGCCCCCTATTCTTGTCTTTTCATGTCATCATTGACAATGTTGGACAAACTTCATTTCAATCAAACAATAATACCAACAGGCACCATTAACAAAATGAAAGAAATATAATATAAATTACAATTAATTGATTTTAAATGACTTTAAAAACCCGATGAGAGTATTCTTAAATATTCTCTGTAACATTGAGAAATAAACGAAAAGCAGATAACTTCGAAACTACCCACTTTCCACTAAATGACTGAAGGGCATTCATCATGTTGCTAATAACGTTCTCTATGCTGGTTGTCATTGCTGGCTATTCTCTGTTCCGCCATTTCAAAACGATACAGAGCACACGCCTGAGTACGGATCGCCGACACAAACGGCGCTAAGTTTTTTTTATAATCCCCTCCCTTCATTATTCCGGCTTGTCGGTAAGCCGTATGTTTTACCTTAATTCTGACTATCGATAATGACAGCAAGTATCTTGCCGCATTATCAGGCACTGTATTTATTTTTATTGCCGCCCCGCCCGGGGCGCTTGTTATGCTGCTCTGCTGACTACACCACCCAAATATGGTATAAAGAAAGGCTTGATTCGTCATTTAGGGTAAACCGGTGAATATTCAGGCTCTTCTTTCAGAAAAAGTCCATCAGGCAATGATTGCGGCGGGCGCACCCGCTGACAGCGAAGCAATGGTTCGCCAGTCAGCAAAAGCGCAATTTGGTGATTATCAGGCAAACGGTATCATGGCTGCCGCCAAGAAATTAGGCGTGCCACCTCGCCAGTTGGCCGAAAAAGTCGTTAACACACTGCAATTGGATGGCATTGCAGCCAAGACAGAAATTGCCGGTCCCGGTTTCATCAATATCTTTCTCGATCCTCAATGGTTGTCTGCCCAACTGGAACACGCGCTGACAGCACCCAAACTGGGTGTTTCACCGGTTGAGCCGCAAACTATCGTCGTTGACTATTCCGCCCCCAACGTTGCAAAAGAGATGCACGTCGGCAACCTGCGCTCCACCATCATCGGTGATGCGGCCGTGCGAACGCTGGAGTTCCTCGGTCACCACGTTATCCGTGCCAACCATGTCGGCGACTGGGGGACACAATTTGGCATGCTGATCGCGCATCTGGAAGATGTCCAAAATGACAGTACCCAGGACCTGGAGCTGGCTGATCTGGAAGCCTTCTACCGCGAAGCGAAAAAACAGTACGACGACGATGAAGCGTTCGCTGAGCGGGCACGTGGTTATGTGGTGAAGCTGCAAAGTGGCGATGAGTACTGCCGTTCAATGTGGCGCAAACTGGTCGACATCACCATGGTGCAGAACCAGCGCAGTTATGACCGCCTGAATGTGTCATTGACGCCAGAGAATGTCATGGGTGAAAGCCTTTATAACGCCATGCTGCCTGACATCGTCGCGGACCTGAAAGCCAAAGGGCTGGCAGAAGAGAGCGAAGGTGCCATCGTGGTCTATCTGGATGAATACAAAAACAAGGAAGGCGAACCGATGGGTGTCATCATCCAGAAAAAGGATGGCGGCTACCTCTACACCACCACGGATATCGCTTGTGCCAAATACCGCTACGAAGAGCTGGGTGCCAACCGTGTGCTGTATTACATCGATTCTCGCCAGCATCAGCACCTGATGCAGGCCTGGAGCATCGTACGCAAAGCCGGTTACGTGCCGGAATCCGTCAGCCTGGAACACCACATGTTCGGCATGATGCTGGGTAAAGACGGCAAACCGTTTAAAACCCGTGCGGGTGGTACCATCAAATTGTCCGAACTGCTGGATGAAGCCTACGAACGTGCACTGACGCTGATTGCTGGTAAAAATCCGGAAATGGAACGTACTGAGCTGGAACAACTGGCGCAAGTGGTCTCCATCGGCGCGGTCAAATACGCTGACTTGTCGAAAAACCGCACCACCGACTACATTTTCGACTGGGATAACATGCTGGCGTTTGAAGGCAACACTGCGCCGTATATGCAGTACGCTTACACTCGCGTGTCGTCTATTTTCAAACGTGCTGGCGTGGAAGAAAGCAGCCTGACTCAGCCTATCGTGCTGAGCGCTGAACACGAACAGGCGCTGGCGACCCGTTTGCTGCAGTTTGAAGAGACAGTAACGACCGTAGCCCGCGACGGTACGCCGCATGTGATGTGTGCTTACCTCTACGACCTGGCTGGGTTGTTCTCCGGTTTTTACGAAAACTGCCCTATTCTCAATGCTGACAACGACAGTACTCGCCAGAGCCGTCTCAAACTGGCACAGCTGACCGCGAAAACGCTGAAAACCGGCCTGGATACGCTCGGCATCCAGACCGTTGAGAAGATGTAATTATCCGAACCCTGGCCGACATCCACTACGTGATGTCGGCCAGTCTCATCCCAGGACACGATTCGATTGTCGTTAACCGTTATCTCATCCCAACAGACAACCGGGGTGCGGATACCTCGCCAAATTGTTGACGTTCCCCGCCTGCATTCAACCGAAAGATCTCTACCAATTGACGCAACCGCACCGCCTGATCATTGAGTGATTCTGCTGCTGATGATGCCTCTTCCACCATAGCGGCGTTTTGCTGCGTGACAGCTTCCATCTGGTTAATCGCCACGTTGATCTGGCTGATGCCACGACTTTGCTCTTCCGATGCCAGCGACATTTCCCCTACCAGTGATGATGCATTGGTGATCAAGGTTTTGACATTGCTGATGGCATCGCGCACATCATCAGCCTGCTGCGACCCGTTTTTCACTGCCCCAATAGCATTATCGATGAGCGTTTTAATTTCTCTGGCTGCGGAAGACGAGCGCTGAGACAACGTGCGCACCTCGCCTGCTACCACGGCGAAACCACGTCCATGCTCACCAGCACGTGCCGCTTCCACTGCGGCGTTAAGCGCCAGAATATTCGTCTGAAAAGCGATACCTTCGATAAGCGTAGTGATCTCTGCGACTTTTTCGGAACCGGAAGCAATCGCCTTCATCGCCTGCATCATGCGTTCCACCGAGTCATCACCATGGGCAACGGCATCTGCGGCTTGTTGACCAAGACTATTGGCCTGACGGGCATTTTCGACGTTACTTTCTACGGTAGAGGAAATTTCGTGCATGCTGGCGGCGGTTTGCGCCAGTGATGCCGCCTGCTCTTCAGTACGTGCGGAAAGATCGATATTGGCGGCGGCTATTTCGTTAGATGCCGTCGCCACGCTCTCGCTAGCCGTACGCACATCTGCCAGCACCGTCGCAAAACGCTCAGTCAGGCTGTTCAGTGCCTGTGCGGTTTTACCGATTTCATCATGATGACTATCATCCGCCCGCAGCGTCAGATCCAGACTGTCGCTAATCGTCAGCAAAGTATGCTGCAAGTGGTTAAGGCTACGACGGACATAAAGCAGGATCATCAACGCCAGCGTGCCCGCTACCGCGACTGAAACAACGATCAGGCTGATAAGCGTATATAACGTGCTGTCATAGCTCTCCTCATTGGCTTTTTCCTGAGCAGAAGCCAGCGTCAGGTTGTATTCACGCTGATCTTGCAAGGATTTAATCACCGCCTGCTCTGTTTGCTTTTTGGCGCTCTCCGCTGCCGCATCGGTGCTTTTCTGGATAGTGCCGCCCTTATAAAGGTTCTCAATGTTCTGACGATAAGACACCAGCAGTTGAATCGTATTATCCGTCATCTGCGCATCGCGGCTATCAGCAATGTAGTTCTGCTTATAATCCGCCATGAACTTATCCACGCTGGCCAACTTGTCCATAGCCGATTTCAGTTGAGTTGTGCGTTGCTCCTGATCTTCAACGAGTGGCAGAGTGGAAAGTGTTGCCCTAACTTCCCGTATGTTGATGTTTGAGTTAGATAATAATGTCAGACTAGGCAGCGTATTCCCTGTCACGTATTCCACTCTATCTTTCGAATCCCCGAGTGCCTTAATGCCGTACCCACCCACCGCAATGAGCGCCAGTACGAAAATCATGATAGCTATCGCTAGCTTTTGGAAAATTGTCATCTTTTTTTCCTTTGTTTACTAAAGGTTATCGTGTTTTTATTTAAAGCATCAGCCGTGTTGCGCTGATAACTCGTTATCGGCAACAAGTGTTACATCATTACGGGAATCTACTTACAAAACAGTAATATAAAAAACATTCCTTCAACGAAGATCGATTAAAACCAGATCTTTACTGAATAGGTTATTTGTGAAGCTTTCGGCTTAACTGATCAGAAAAGCTAAACAAAAGGCTAAAAGTCAGTTGATGTGCTATTTTTTTAGGAAACGTCAGAATAAAAATGGAACCCTGAAAAGCAGAAATCCGCTGCAGGCGGTGGGTCAGACCACCTGCAGAACGCAAGAGCGAGCAAGAAAAAGAGAAAGGATCAGAGACTGCGGCGAGAAAAATCTTTCGGACGAAAGCCCAATACAGCCAGTGAAGCAAAGTAGCTGCAAGCCCCCACGACTACCACAAACAACAAGCGCAGCAGGCGCTCCGTCATGTTGCCTTGCGCCCAGGGGGGCATCCACAGGTTCAGCGCCAGCAGCACCAGCGACATGACAACAACGGCCGTGACCATTTTAACCAAAAATATCGTCCAGCCGGGCTGCGGTGCAAACAGGCGCTGACGACGCAATTGCCAGAACAGCAACCCGGCATTGATGCAGGATGCCAGACCAATCGACAGCGACAACCCGGCATGTTGCAACGGACCGATAAACATCAGGTTCATCAGTTGGGTCATCACCAGTGTCGCGATACCAATTTTTACCGGCGTTTTAATGTCCTGCCGGGCGTAAAATCCGGGCACCAGCACCTTCACCAGGATCAAGCCCATCAGCCCGATGGAGTAAGCTACCAGCGCCCGCTGGGTCATCATCGCGTCAAAGGCGCTGAATTTACCGTACTGAAATAACGCAACGGTCAGCGGTTTAGCCAGCAACCCCAGTGCGACGGTGGCGGGCAACGCCAGCAGAAAGCAAAGCCGCAGCCCCCAATCCAGTAACCGGGAATACTCCTGGTGATCGCCGCTGGCGACACTTTTCGACAGCGAGGGCAACAAAATCGTCCCCAGCGCCACACCCAGCACACCGGATGGGAACTCCATCAAACGGTCCGCGTAATACATCCAGGAAACCGCACCCTGACTGAGGAATGAAGCAAAAATAGTATTGATGATCAAGGAGATCTGGCTGACCGACACACCGAGAATGGCGGGTGCCATCAGCTTCATTACCCGGCTGACGCTAGGGTCGCGAAACTTGATGCGGGGCAATACCAACATGCCGATTTTCTTCAGATGCGGCAATTGATAGCCCAGTTGTAGTACCCCGCCGACCACCACCGCCCAGCCTAACGCCATCACCGGCGGATTAAACCAACGCACACCCAGCAATGCAAAACCGATCATGCTGACGTTCAATAAGGTCGGTGCAAACGCTGGCACGGAAAAACGGTTCCAGGTGTTGAGAACCGACCCGACCATCGACGTCAGTGAAATCAGCAGAATATAAGGAAAGGTCACCCGCAACAGTGCCGACGTCAGCTCGAAACGCTCCGGCGTGGAGGCAAAACCCGGTGCCGTCACCATAATGACCCAAGGCGCGGCAATCATCCCGGCAACCGTGACCAGCGCCAGAATCAGCGTCAACATCCCGGCGACATAGGCCAAAAAGGTGCGCGTTGCCTCCTCGCCTTGCTGGCTCTTGTACTCCGCCAGAATGGGCACAAATGCCTGGGAAAACGCGCCTTCGGCAAAAATACGTCGTAACAGATTGGGCAGTTTGAACGCCACAAAAAAGGCGTCGGTCGCCATACCAGCACCAAACACGCGAGCGACGATGGCATCACGCACAAAGCCCAACACACGGGAAAGCATGGTCATGGAACTGACCGCAGCCAATGATTTCAGTAGATTCATTCAGTTGTTCTGACTATGGGAAAGAGAGAGATGGCAGGGCAAAACCAGCTCAGCCGCCATGTCCACGACGGTCACACCGCCCGCGATACGTCATGCCGACAGCCACAACACTGACGGTCAGGCACAGCTATCGCGGCACACAGCCTAGTCGATTGTACCGTCAATAGCCACATAGGCACCCGATGGTCGCTGCTTTTTTCAGCATTCTCTCAGCAGCGAGTCGATCAACCGCTGTGCATACAACGCCTGATCGCCTGAGGTCAACGGCGGCGTCTGTGAAACCACCGCTTCAATAAAATGTCGGACAGCGCCAGTAAAACCACGCTGCTCCAGCGTACTCTGCCAGGAAGGCGCGGGACGAAGTACCACGACCCCCTCGCGTTCTTCACGCCATTCCCGCAGGTTATCCACCTGATACCAGCCGCCGTCATTGATCAACTGAACGCTTTCCCGCTGGCTACCCGCCTGGCGATGCATGCTGGTGGTGATCAGGGTATGCGCGGTCTGGAACTGGTGTTCGGCGTACACCATCTGCCCTTGCGAATTGCACCGTATCCGGCCAGCGCACAACGTGGCGGTCGTATCCGGTGTTTGAGCCAGCCACAGTGCGGTATCCACCACATGCAAATAGTCATCCAACAGCGAAAACGCCAACGGCTGCGGGCCAACATTATCAACACGATGCTTTTCCATGCGCAGGCTATCCGGCACAGTCTGCTGCTGTCGCAGCCGTTGGTAGAGCGGCGCAAAACGGCGGTTGAACCCCACCATCAGCAGCAGGTTACGGCTGGCAGCCAGCGCGACCAGCTCTTCCGCCTGCGCCAGCGTTTCCGCCAGCGGTTTATCCACATAGACGTGTTTACCCGCCAGCAGTAGGGTTTTCACCACCTCGTAATGGCTGGCGGTACTGCTGTGCACAAATACCGCGTCACACTGGCGACCTAATTCAGCCAGCGAGGAAAAGCAGGTTATACGGTATTGTTGACATACCTGTCGGGCGCGCGCCTGACCCGGCGACCAGGCCCCCACCAGTTGCCAGTCGGTGGCCTGGGACAAAATCGGTAAATAGGCTTTACGGGCGATATCCCCTAACCCCACCACACCAATACGCAAAAGCGTCATGCTGTTCTCCCGCCTTCCCACTTATCCGGATGGTATCAGGCAAGGTGTGCCTGTAACGCCGCCAGTTGCGCACGCAGTTCAGCCACCTCATTTTCCAGCGCGCACACCCGTGCGACCAATGAGCCATCTACCGATGCGGACGTCTCATCCGACTCAGAAGACGACACCGCGTCATCAACCTCGCCGCTGAACAGATGCATAAACCGGCTTTCACGCTTACCCGGTTCCCGCGCCAGTCGCACAACAAACGGCCCGTCTTCCCGCTGTTGCAGGTGCTGTAGGACGTTCTCCACCTCGTCCATATCGGCAAACTCGTACAAACGAGCCGCACGGGTACGAAGTTCACCCGGCGTCTGAGCGCCCCGCAACAGCAAGGTCGTGACCAGTGCCACTTCAGCGGTTGAAAACTTCAGATCACCAAATTCCGAGTTACAGAAGCGGTGTTCATATTTCATCACCCGGTTGCCAAAACCGCTGACGGTACGCAGAAAATGCCGCTTCACCAGCAAATCCAGCGTTTGTTGTACCTCGCTTTCGCTCAGTTCCATGACCGGCTCCCGGTTGGTTTTCTGATTACACGCGGCGGTCAGCCCATTGAGGGACATTGGATACTGTTCCGGGGTGGTCACCTGCTTTTCCAGCAGGCAGCCAATAATCCGCGCTTCGCGGGGCGTCAATTGGTATTTCATGGGCTTATCCTCATTCGGATCCGTAGCGGCGTGCACTTAACGCATCGGCGTCCATTCATTATTAGTCAGGGCAGTCAGCACGTGATCTTGCCATTTACCATCAATCAACAGGTAATTCTTGGCGTAACCTTCCTTTTCGAACCCCAAACGCGCCAACAGGTTACCGCTGCGCTGATTGTGCGGCATGTAGTTAGCCATAATACGGTGCATATGTTGCTGGCGTTGCATGTAACGCAGCGCAGATTGCAGCGCCTCATACATCATGCCTTGTCCCTGCCACTTTTGGCCCAGCGAATAGCCGAGGTAACAGGCGTGAAAAGAGCCGCGCAGCACATTGCTGAAGTTCGCGACGCCACGCACCTCGTTTTCATCCGGGTCCAGCAGCAGAAAGTAGTAGGCGCTGCCCTGTTTGTGCATATCGCAAATCACGCTTAACCGCGCCTGCCAACCAGAAGGGTAACAATGGCTGGCATCGCGCACCGGCTCCCAGGGTTTCAAAAAATCACGGTTTTCTGCGTAATACTCAGCCAGACGCCAGGCATCGCGTTCGTGCGCCAGACGGACCACCAGCCGATCCGTAGTCAAGCGGACTCTGGGTGTCGTTGAGCGATAGCCAAACATGCCTTCCCCCTCAGGTGACGGATTATCGATGAATAACTTTTATTAATGTGATCAACGCCGACGAACGTCGCCACAGGATAAACAACCCATAGCGCTTACTATAACCCTATAAATTCCATAGCGTAAAATCATGACCGCTGAGTTATTGCACAATCGATACGCCGTCATGACTTTTTTTCTTAAATTGTTCGTCAGATAACAGTTGAACGATAAAAAAATTTATTAGCAGGATCCCCTATCGCCATCACGCAATCGGCGAGAGAATGGAATGGTTATCTTTTACCTTCCTCTCTTTCTGCCTCGTGGTGAAACATGTCGTTGATGGCACAGGCTCGCAGCCTGGGTAAATATTTTCTGTTGCTGGATAACATGCTGGTGATACTGGGTTTCTTTGTGGTGTTCCCGCTCATTTCCATCCGTTTTGTCGATCAACTTGGCTGGGCTGCGCTCACCGTCGGGATTGCGCTCGGCCTGCGTCAGTTCACCCAACAGGGACTCGGTATTTTCGGCGGTGCCATCGCCGATCGTTTCGGTGCCAAACCGATGATCGTCACCGGCATGCTGTTGCGTGCCTCTGGCTTTGCGTTCATGGCGCTGGCAACGACCCCGTTGATGTTGATGCTCTCCTGCGTGCTCTCCGCACTGGGCGGGACGCTGTTCGAACCACCCCGTAACGCCATGGTGATTAAGCTGACGCGCCCCCATGAACGCAGTCGCTTCTTCTCCTTGTTAATGATGCAGGATAACGCTGGTGCGGTGATCGGCGCGCTCATCGGCAGTTGGCTGATGCAATACAACTTTTCCGTGGTGTGCTGGGTCGGCGCAGGCGTATTCGTGTTGGTGGCCTTGCTGAATGCGTTGCTATTACCCGCTTATCGTATTTCCACCACCCGTACCCCAATCCGCGAAGGCATGATGCGGGTCATGCGCGACCGGCGTTTTGTGGTCTATGTACTGACGCTGACCGGCTATTTCATGTTAGGTGTGCAGGTACTGTTGATGATGCCGATCATGGTCAATGAACTGGCTGGCTCGCCGTCTGCGGTAAAATGGATGTACGCAATCGAAGCCGCGCTGTCGCTGACGCTGCTTTACCCCGTCGCCCGCTGGAGCGAAAAACGGTTTCGACTGGAACAACGGCTGATGTTCGGGCTGTTCATCATGACCCTGAGCCTGATTCCGATGGGGATGGTCACCAGCCTGCAATGGCTGTTAGGGTTAATCGCCTTGTTTTATATTGGCTCTATCATTGCTGAACCGGCGCGGGAAACGCTGGGGGCATCATTGTCCGATGCCCGCGCTCGCGGCAGCTACATGGGGTTTAGCCGTATGGGGCTGGCACTGGGCGGCGCGCTGGGTTACAGCGGCGGCGGCTGGTTGTTTGATACCGGAAAGGCGCTCGGCCAGCCAGCCTTACCCTGGTGCATGCTGGGTATCATCGGCATGCTGACTCTGGCGGCCCTCTACTGGCAGTTCCACTTAAGACGTATCGAACCGGCCATGCTGAGCGAGCATTGATCGCGGGTTGCTTCCACATCACGAACGGGGCGTCGCATCGCCCTGTTTTTATCTTCAATTTCCAGCTGTTGCAGCACACATTGCGCATGGACGAGCCGACGCTGACAATAGATAATCCCCTTCGACACCACCATCACAGTTGCGTCCGATGCGACGCTGATCAACCCTAGGAGTTCCGGTATGAAACTGTTTATTTATGAACATTGTCCTTTCTGCGTGAAGGCACGCATGATTTTCGGTCTGAAGCAGTTACCGGTGGAACTGTGCGTGTTATCCAACGATGACGAAACCACGCCGATTTCGATGGTCGGTCAGAAAATGGTGCCGATTCTGCAAAAAGAGGACGGCAGCTATATGCCGGAAAGTCTGGATATCGTGAAATACGTTGATGAGCTGGACGGTAAACCGGTGCTGACCGGTACCACTAATCCGGCGATTGATGCCTGGATTCGTGGCGTGTACGACTACGCACCACGTCTGCTGATTCCCCGTTTCTCCCAGGCTGACTTTGAGGAATTCGCGACAGAAGCCGGTCGTAATTACTTCATCAACAAAAAAGAGGGACAAATCGGCAGCTTTGCTACCCACTTTAGCCAGACTGATACCCTGACAAAACAGCTGGAAAGTGATCTGCAGGCACTGGCCCCGTTAATTGTCTCGTCACAGGCCTGCAATGGCACATTGTCACTGGATGATATCAACCTGTTCCCCTTGCTGCGTTCACTGACCATTGTTGCTGACGTCAATGTCCCGGCGGCTGTCGCCACCTACTGCGATACAATGTCTCAGCTTGCCAACATCGACCTGCTGATCGAACAGGCACAATAACCCCTGGCGCCGCCGCCCGACGGCGGCGTTTAGGTGTATTCCGATTGGCGATATCAGCGGAATAACGCACCCTGCCGACAGGCCTCGCACGGCGGGGTCCATTACGAAAAACAAGAGGTTATAACAATGAGAAAATCGGGACTGGCCGCTCTGGCGCTGTTGGGGACGTTACTCATCAGCGGTTGCAACCAGTTGGCGCAATACAGCCTGAGCGAGCAGGAAATCAATCAGTATTTGCAACAGCATAATGACTACCAGAAGCAACTGGGTGTTCCCGGTGTGGTGGACGCACACATTACGCTGACTGACCTGGCAAGCCAAATTGGTCGCACGGAACCCGGCAAAGTCACGTTGAGCGGCAACGCGAAAGTGGATATCAGTTCCCTGCTGGGAAAACAGCAGGCAGACATGAAGCTGACGCTCAAAGCCCAGCCAGTATTCAACAAGGATGAAGGTGCCATCTACCTGAAAGATATGGAGCTGGTGGATTACAGCGTTCAGCCGGAAAAATTACAAACGGTGATGCAAACGCTGACGCCCTACCTGAACCAATCGCTGAAGAGCTATTTTGACCAGAAGCCCGCCTATGTGCTGAATCCGGAGCACAGTAACAAAGAGGCACTGGCGAAAAAGTTGGCTAAAGGTATCGAGGTAAAACCCGGTCAGTTGGTTATCATGTTGACCGATTAAATGGGGAACGCCCAGCCAGGCTGGGGTTTTCTACAGACAAGAAAGCGGGTGGCATGCGCCACCCGTTTTTCATTCTTCAGACGACTCATCATCCGTTTCGTCGCCTTCTGCTTCTGCCAGTTCGTCACGCATCGCTTCCAGCGCTTCACGGCAAATAATCGCCAGCGTACGATAAAACGCCGTCGTGGCATGGCTTTCCACCTTGCCCAGAAAACGATCGCTCCACGGCAACAGATAGTTATCGAAAAACGCTGACTGCGCTGCCGTTTCATCTTCCTGCGCTTGATCTTCCAGCCAGGATGCGGCCAGCAGCAATGCGCCAAAGTGGTCGACCGGCCCTTCGCCTAATGGCATACCGCGCTGTTGTAAAAACGCCCGAACTTCAGCTTGCGGTGCGTCCGGCTCCCAACTGGAACGCCATGGCGACACCGAGGGTTCTGCGCCGAACAAGGCCTCATAATCCGCACTCATCGCCGGTAAATCGATACTGCGCTGCCAGCGCGCCATCAACGCATCTTGCTCTAGCGGCCATTGTTGTGCCAGCTTGCCCTGTTCAATCAGGGTAAACAACGGTGCCAACAGCGGATCCTGTGGCGAGCGTTTAAACAGCGTGCCGAGAATACGGCACACCACGGAAAATTCATTCATCTCATCAACCTGTAAAAAGACATGACAGCGCGATTTAGTGACAACGTCACAGATCGGCAAACTCCGGGATGGCCGGTCTCCCACGTTGTTCCAGAAAATCCAGCACCCGGCGCGGGCTGACATTCAACACGCGATCCTGCGGAAAATCAACGTCTCGCATAATACGCTCACAGTGTGGAAACTCACCCAGCGACCAGGCGATATGTGAATCTGATCCCAACGCCAGATACCCACCCGCGTCGCGCACCGCTTCGGCTACTGCCCGGCAATTCGCCTCACTGCCTTTGCGGGAATGAGTAAACGAGGAATTATTCAATTCCAGCGCCACATTATATTTCGCGGCCGCCTGAGCAACCGCCTGAATATCAATCGGGAATTTTGGGTTGCCGGGATGACTAATGATATGGACTGATCCTTGAGCCATCGCGGCAATCATCGCTTCGGTGTGGATATCACGGTCTGAGGGGGGAAACACCGGCTCATGAAAACCAGCGATAACCACGTCCATACACTCCAGCATCGGCCCGGTGCAGTCGATGTCGCCTGCCAGATTCTTAATATTCGCCTCAATTCCACGCAGGATACCAACCCCCTCCACCATTCGCGGCCAGACACGCATATTGATGAAATGCCAGTGATGCGGTGCATCCGCCATATCCGGGCCGTGATCGGTAATAGCGAACAGGCGGATCTGTTTGGTTTTGGCTTCTGCCACGTAGTCATGCAGGGTGCTGTAAGCGTGGGTGCTGGCGACGGTGTGCATGTGTAAATCGACGGGGTACATGGTTTCTCCTGACTCGGCATTGATAAGCAAGCATACCATTTATCCCGTACTGGCACAGCCGAGGCAATGATGGGATAACGACAAATTAACAGAAATGAAACATGCACTATTTCCCCCATCGTGGCAGAGAGCTGACAGGCAGAAATGGCGACTAAAGCAGCAAATTGCGCTAAGTTTGGCTAAACGCACGCTTTTATGAAAGAAGTGTGTTGACGCTGCTGAGGATTTTCCCTAGAGTAGCGCCCCGTTGCCCCTGCAGGCGACGATCCGGTGAGGTGTCCGAGTGGCTGAAGGAGCACGCCTGGAAAGTGTGTATACGTGAAAACGTATCGAGGGTTCGAATCCCTCCCTCACCGCCAGATTAAAAACAAAAACCCCAGACGAAAGTCTGGGGTTTTTGTTTTTAACCGGTGACGGGATGGATGAGAAGCCTCGACAGGGTTCGACAAAACGGCTTGCCGTTTTGGACCGCCGCAGGCGGCCCGTAGGGCGAGCGCAACGCGCGAGTCAATCCCGACCGGTCGGTTTAGCCCCCCTTATCCTTGATTCAGGTGCAAGTCTGGGGATGCGATAGTTTTTCATTTATAAGATTTGATACTTGATACTGAACAAAAGAACTGGTATTAAATATATTATCATACTCGATCAGTTTTTTGTTTATATAAATATTCCCCCTATAACCCTGACTACTATTTTGGATCCTAACGTTGAAAAAACAGAGTTAGGGAATGTACATTTCATATACATGAAAGAGTAGAAAATACAAATTTTGATGTAATAAAGACCCATGGAATTAATTTTCACCCCAAGGAAATCTTTATGAATTGGTTGATTTCAGCAAATTCAGAGGTATACGATCATACATCCTCTTTTAAGGATTATGGATCTATTGATTGGCGTCAGGGCAGAACTAAGTACAAAGTATTAGATATCGTTTACATTTACGTTACAAAACCAACAGGAAAAATCCAATATAAATGCCGTGTCACTAAAGTGAATTTGTCTTCAGACGAAATTCGTAATGATAAAGAATATTGGAAAAATCGAGATGAATATCAGAAGTCTTTATCCGGATTTTATATGCGCCTAGAGCTTATTGAGCAAATCGAAAATCCCAATCTATCACTTGAAAAACTATTAAAACATGAACTTAAAGCCGCTCCACAAGGGACCAAAAAACTTGATCGTACGCCACACTTGCTTAATTACATTGAAGATTATTTCAACAATAAGCTCGAAAAAGAATCTCTCCCCGATGAGGCTCAATCATCCTCAGATCTCAAGGAAGGTACAATAAAACAGGTTTTCACTAAAAAATATGAACGTAGTAGAGAAGCAAGAAATAAATGCATTAACTATCATGGTACGATATGTAAGGTGTGTAATCTAGACCTAACTTTAATCTATGGGAAATTGGCTAACGGATTTATACATGTTCATCATTTAATCCCAATATCAGAAATTGGTGAAGAGTATATAATTAATTATAAAGATGATTTAATCCCTGTTTGCCCGAACTGTCATGCAATGTTACATCGTATCCAAAGCACAGAACCACTTCAGACCTTGAAGGAAATAGTTAAAAACAATCTAGGGAAAATATTGAAAGTAAATTAAAATAGAATACACCACATGTCACTATGCATCTATAAAAAATACCATATTGACAATACAGAGCAACTTAAAAATCCAAATATGCATTAATACATAAACTTTTATTTTATTATTTTGATAAAAGTTTATTTGTTAGGCAATATAAAAAGGGATTCATATGTCTAAAAACTTTAAATTCCACCCATGGGTTA
The DNA here is from genome assembly GCF_020406815.2 of Dickeya oryzae. NCBI lineage: Bacteria > Pseudomonadati > Pseudomonadota > Gammaproteobacteria > Enterobacterales > Pectobacteriaceae > Dickeya > Dickeya oryzae. The sequence continues at coordinate 2,192,199 of NZ_CP162670.1, read as the reverse complement.
ACCTAACCCAAAGGCAAGATATCATTGGGAAAGATCATCCTGGTGTCTATATGATTGCCCGCGGTGAGACTGCACCTTCTGACTATTGTGCCAATAACGCATCCATCATTTATATCGGCGAAACGACAAGTCAAAAACTTAATAATCGAATTCATCAATTTGTTGTATCTGCCTTTAATAATAAGCCGGGTCATTCAGGTGGAAATACGTTCCGAAACAACGAAGAAATATCAGGCGGTGTGTCAGAAAGTATGCTGTGGGTATCTGCCTGCCCTATTCCAGTCGAGCCGATAATACCGATGGAACGGACGGGCGGCATTTATACATCAGCATACATAAGATATTTAGAACGCAGACAAATTCTGCAGTTTGTTTACGCCAACGGTAGGTTACCCGTCTGCAATCGTAAATAGCACTTGTGTCCACCCACAACGTCAAGCCCGAACCAAACTCACTCCCGCCTGCGAAAAAGGTGCCGTCACCTCATCAGGCACTGCGGATTCCACAATCAGCGTGCTGGCCATGGTGAGCTCGCCGATTGCATAGCGGGAGGCGACATTCAGTTTATCCTGTGTCGCCATGACAACGGTTTCCGCCGCTCGTGCTGCCAGCGCCCGTTTGATATACGCCTCTTCCAGATCGCCGGTGCTGAAACCCGCTTGCGGATGCACCCCGGTGACGCCCATAAAAAAGATATCGGCGCGGATCGTCGCCAGTGCCTCCACCGCCGCCGCACCTACCGCGACCAGTGAATGCTTGTAAAGACGACCACCAATCAGCACCACATCAATACCGGGGTGGTTTACCAACGCCACCGCCACACTCGGACTATGCGTTACCACGGTCGCCGTCAGCGAAAGTGGCAGACACTTCACCAGTTCGCCACTGGTCGTGCCACCATCAATCATGACGACCTGCCCCGGCAGAATCAGCGATGCAGCGGCCTGCGCCAGTTGATGTTTGGCACCTATCGCTATCCGGCTGCGGGCATCAAAACTGACTACCGTTTCTGACGCAGGCAAGGCTCCGCCATGTACTCGCTGTAATCGCCCTTCACTGGCCAGCTCACGTAAGTCACGCCGAATGGTATCTTCCGACACACCAAAGGCATCGCTCAGTTGCTTTGCCAGCACCTGTCCTTCCGCCGCCAGTTGTTCCAGAATTCGCTGTTTGCGTTGTGTCGTCAGCATGGTGTTCCCCCAGTATGTTGTGCCTGCCTTTATTTACTTGATTATGCCTGAATTTGCACGTTTATTCTTTTTATCAGTATTTCAGGCAATCAATTCCGCACGTAATTGCACGAAATAACTTGAGTATGCACGAAACCTCGCGCTAGGATGAGTGCTCATTCCTTGTTCAGGAGAGTGATGATGCTCACCACACGAGATCGCGTTCGTATTGTCGACAGCGTAGTACTGTCCGACGATTGGTATGTGCTGAAGAAAAACACCTTTGATTTTTTACGTCGGGACGGCACCTGGCAGCGGCAAAGCCGTGAAACCTATGATCGCGGCAATGGCGCAGTTATCCTGCTGTATCATCGCCACAAGCAAACATTGTTACTGACGCGTCAATTCCGCTTTCCGGTCTTCGTCAACGGGCACGACGGGATGCTAATTGAAGCCGCAGCCGGTTTGCTCGATCATGCCGACCCCGAAGTGCGGATCCGCGCCGAAGCGGAAGAAGAAACCGGTTATCGGGTATTCAATGTTCGTAAGGTGATGGAAGCCTACATGAGCCCCGGTTCGGTAACGGAGAAACTCTATTTCTTTCTTGGGGAATATGATGATAGCTCCCGTATCGGCACGGGAGGTGGCATTGAAGATGAAGGTGAAGATTTGGAAACCCTGGAGATGACGCTACCGCAGGCATTGGCCGCGATTGCTGAGGGTACCATTATGGATGCCAAAACCATCATGCTGGTACAGCATGTCGCGTTGCATCGTGCGCTACCGTTTGAGGGGTTGCCAGATTAATCACTACCCCGGTTTTCGGCGAGTGCAAAGGCTCGCCGCACCACACATCATCGTCAAAAGAGACACCTTCCTCATCTAATAATTATTTAGGGTATGCACCGGTTATTTTCCATTCGATGTTTTTACAAAATAACCAGCCGATTAATTCATGATCACTATTATTTCCCATAAAAATAACAGCCTATTTCTCTCCTTTCTTAAAATAATTTAACTAGCTGATATTTAAACGACATTAATATTTATTACACCAGAATTTGACATTTCGCGATTTTTTACGCATACAGAATACAGCTGCTATACTGGCATCACGCACATGTTGCGGTTATTTTTTCACCCAGTGTTTATGATCTAAAAAATAAGATCCATCGCAAGGTTTTTACTTGTTATTTTTGTCCACCCTATGTGGTACGGCGAATGCGTACCCGTGCAAAACTAAAAAATCCGACAGGAGAAAGTTATGAAAAAAATATATTCGTTGCTGGCTGGTTTGGTATTCACCGTCGGCCTGACGGTAAGCCCTGCTGTGCCTGCAAAGGGTCAGGCCGGTGTGTTTGATTTCTATCTGTTGACGTTATCCTGGTCCCCCACGTTTTGTCTGACACACGCCAGTAATGAGCAATGCACCAAGGGATATGGTTTTGTGCTGCACGGCCTGTGGCCGCAATATGCCAACGGTGGCTGGCCGCAAGACTGCCCGCCCATTAAAGCGCTGACTGCGCAGGAGCGTAAATACGGTAATACCCTGTTCCCAACCGATACGCTGCTGACGCATGAGTGGGAAAAACACGGTACCTGTAGCGGATTGGGCGCTAATGGATATTTGCAGGCGGCGGATAAAGCCGTAACCAATGTGAAGATCCCGGCCAGCTTCAATGCACCGACCAAGCCGCTGCAAATGACCGCTGAGCAGATTCTGGCCACATTCCGCCAGAGCAACCCGTCAATCCCACAAGATGGGATCGCCGCTGTCTGTAGCGGCCCGGAATTGTCTGAAATTCGGGTGTGCATGGACAAAAATCTGAATTTCCAGTCCTGCGGTAAATCGGTAAAAACCCAGTGTCGTGATGGCAACATCCGCGTGCCTAACGTGCGTTAATCCCCACACTGGCGCTGATGAGCGCCAGTTTCATGACATCTTTAGCCCGCCCTGCGTGCGGGCTATGTCAAGTACTGTAGAAATAATGAATAACAATAATTACTTTTGTAAAGATTTCTATTGTATTTATTCTGTTTGTGAAATATCACTGTCACGCTAGATCTCTAGCATGTCCGGTCGGACATATTCATTCACCCCAGTGCAGGTATGAGAGCATGTTTTTGTTTTCCCCGCAGGACAGCACCTACACCAGGATGTTGTGCCAATTCGAGTTTCAGGCACAACAAGAAGGGATTACCCGTCAAACCATGGCAGCCGCGGTAGTATTCCGGGGCGGTATACTCCTGGTGCGTCGCAGTGCTAATGACCCCATGTTACCCGGATACTGGGAAATTCCCGGCGGTGGCCGCGAACCTGGCGATCACAACCTGCTCGCCACGCTGATGAGAGAATTGCAGGAAGAAACCGGCCTGCGGTTGCGTTATATCCGTCATTATCTGGGGTTTTTCGATTATCTGGTGCCGAGTAACGAAAAAGTTCGTCAGTGGAACTTTCTGGTTGACGTGATGCAAGAAGAGGTTTGCCTGAACGAAACGGAACACGATGCCTGGCAAATCGTGCGTCAGCCGTCCGATATCCCGGAGGATTGTCCCATCAGTGAAGAGAGTCGTTTTGTGGTGAATGCCGCCATCCGCATGTTATGACGGCACGGTGATAACGATGAGGCGATGCCCGCCAACTCAACTGTCAGACCCCGACAGATCGGGGTCTGAGGGCATTTAGGCCAACTGGCCAAGCGAGGCCGGTTCGAACCCTTTAAGGCTATCCAACTCATGACGATGCACTTTCGCCGCCCAATGAGAGTCGGTCAGCAGTGCACGGCCTACCGCGATCAAATCAAACTCATCGCGCTCCATACGTTCCAGCAACGTATCCAGACCCGCCGGACCAGACCCTTGCCCGGCAAACGCACCGAAGAAATCATCAGACAGCCCGACAGACCCTACGCTAATGGTTGCCGCTCCCGTGACTTTCTTCGCCCAGCCAGCAAAGTTCAGGCCGTTTTCACCGTCTACATCCGGGAATTCCGGCTCCCAGAAACGACGCTGTGAGCAATGCAGAATATCTACGCCAGCAGACACCAGCGGTGCCAGCCAATCCTCCAGTGCCAGCGGCGTCGGAGCCAAACGCGCATTGTAGTCCTGCTGCTTCCATTGGCTAACACGCAAGATCAGCGGGAAATCTGGCCCTACCGCTTCACGGACGCTTTTCACCACCTCGGCAGCAAAACGCGCGCGCTGCTTAACCGTTGCGCCACCAAACGCATCAGTACGCTGGTTGGTTTCCCCCCAAAAGAACTGATCGATCAGGTATCCGTGCGCACCATGCAATTCCAGCGTATCAAACCCGAGGCGCTTCGCGTCAGCAGCCGCACGGGCGAAGGCGGAAATGGTATCGGCAATGTCTTCTTCCGTCATGGCATGCCCACGCTCTACTTCTGGCGAGAACAGTCCTGACGGGCTTTCAATGTAATCCGGTTCCCATTCCACACCCTTAAGCGGTGCCGAACCGACGTGCCATATTTGCGGCCCCATCTTGCCACCAGCCGCGTGAACCTCGTTAATCACGTTTTGCCAGCCCGCTAACGCACGCTCACCATGAAAAAACGGGATCCCGGGGTGGTTACGCGAACCGGAGCGATCCACCACCGTGCCTTCCGACAGAATCAACCCAACCTCACCTTCCGCACGGTGGCGATAGTAAGCGGCAATATCATCGCCCGGAATACCATCAGTGGCGAAACAGCGGGTCATCGGCGCCATCACGATACGATTCTTTAATTTCAGTGTTTTCAGCGTAAAAGGACGGAACAGCACATCAATATTGGCCATGTAATCATCTCCTTGGGCATGAACCCGTGATGGTATACAATGTAAACTTGGTGTCAATCAGGCACATTCATGCTACCAGGTAGCCTTAAGGAAACCACTATGCTGAAATCTTGCGCCGCCCCTTACTCCCACGCTAACTGCCCCAGCCGCTTTTTGCTGGAACAAATCGCCGACAAATGGTCGGTGCTGGTGTTAGGTGCATTATGTGAGAAGCCGCTGCGCTTTAACGATCTCAAACGCAGTCTGGAAGGCATTACGCAAAAAGCCCTGACACAGTGTCTGCGCAAACTGGAACGCAACGGTATTGTGGAACGACGGGTGCTGGCGTTTTCGCCGATTGCGGTGGAATACCATATCACGCCATTGGGTCACACGTTGAAAGAACCGTTTCAGGCGCTGTACCGCTGGACTGTCGAATATCTGCCACAGGTGGCACAAGCACGCGAGCGCTTTGATCAGCGGCTCAGTGAGCAGGAAAAAGCGATGTCCGACGCGCAAGCCTGAGGCGGTTGTGCAGCGAACCTCGCTTTTCCTTAGTATCAGGACACTGTAAACGACATCATCATACCGGTGTCCTCATGCTCCAGCAGATGGCAGTGCGCCATGAATGCCCGTTCTTTCGCCGCCGGGTGACTAAACTGCACCAGCACCTCGCTGCGTGCTCCTTCCACATGCACAATGTCCTTCCAGCCACGCCGGTGCGCAGCGGGCGGTTTGCCATTTTCGGACAGAATGCGAAAACGGGTGCCGTGAATATGGAAAGGATGCAGCATCATGTCGCCCTGCCCGGAAATATTCCAGACTTCAAGCTCACCGCGTTTCACATCAAACATCGGCTGCCCCATCTGAAACGCGACACCATTGATGCGATTGGCCGACAACAGATCCAGCGGTGCGAGCCCGGCTTGTGGGTCCATTGCCCCGTGATTCATATCACCGTGGTTCATTCCGTCATGGGTCATGTTGCCATGATCCATGCTGCCGTTACTCATCGCGTTATGATTCATACTGCCGTGATTCATACTCATGCCATGTTGCCCCATGCCTGATGGCATAGACATGCCGACATCATGCGACATCCCCTGCATTGAGCCGTGCGCGTTCATATCCATCCCTGACATCGCCTGCATACCATAACGCACCATGAGTGCCTGCATGCCCAGCATGTCAAGCCGCGGGTCCATCGACAGCTGTAGCTGACGCGTTTTCAGGCCCGCCGTTGACGGCAGTGCCGGTAATGACACCAGCGTTTCTGGCAACTTGCCCACGCCCGGCTGAGCGGAGGGATGGATACGCAACACCGGTAAGGGTTGGTCAAACGGTGGCAGGCGCATCCCCATCTGTGTCACTGGCAACGCCACCATATCGAACACCTTGCCATCACGCGCGTCGACCAGAACTTCAAACCGCTCGCCCATCAACACCGTCAGGTTGCTCACCCGCACTGGCTCAGCCAACAGCCCACCATCACTGGCAATCACATACAACGGACGGCCATCACTGCTCGCCAGTGTTAGCGAACGTGCGTTACATCCGTTAAGAATACGCAAGCGTAACCAGCCGCGTGGCGCAGTATGCTGCGGATAGCGCGCGCCATTGGTCAGCATCAAGTCGCCAAACCAGCCAACCGCCGCTGACATCACATCCAGCTGATAGTCAATCTGCCCTTTGGCGTCCAACCGCTTGTCTTGCAGGATAACCGGAATATCGTCCACACCCCATTGAGCGGGTAGTGGCAACGCCCGGCTGGCGGCATCCTGAATCAGGATAAGCCCGCCCAGCCCCATCGCCACTTGTCGCCCGGTCACGCCATGGGTGTGTGGATGAAACCACGCTGTCGCCGCCGGTTGCTCAACCCGGAATGTCGCCGTCCATGTCCCTCCCGGTGCGATCTCTGCCTGTGGGCCCCCATCGGCATCCCCGGGAATTTCCATGCCGTGCCAGTGCAGGGTGGTGGTTTCAGGCAAGGTATTGGTGACATTCATCGTTACTGTCTTGCCTTGTTCCAGTTGCAACGCTGGCCCCAAAAAACCGCCATTCACGCCCCAGGTAGCGGTTTCCATTCCCGCCAGCCAACGCATACTGCCCGTTTGCAGTGTCAGTGCAATGTTACCTGCCGCATCCGGTGCAAGCAGTGGTGGCACTGGCAGGGTTGGGCGTTCATCAGCCCAGACGGAACGGCTCCACCAGGGCAACAGGCTGGATGCCCCCAACATAGCGCTCAATTTGATAAACTCACGGCGACGCATACCGCTCTCCTCCAGTCAGTTATCATTCGAAAAAATGATGATAATAGGTGGCAGACTGCACCTTCCAGTAACAGGAAGGTCAAGGCTTTTATCTGACTACAGCATGCGCTATTGATAGCTGCGGTTATTCTTTTCGCCCCAGCCAGCGTTCTTTCAGGATGCTGCCACGGATGCCGATATCCAGCAGTGGACGCGGTGGAATCCAATTCGGTTTACCTAGCGACTGCATCTCGGTAATCAGAGGATTATCGACACCGCTTGCCAGATCCGCCAGCGTGCTGCCAGCAATGGTTTGCTTCGAAATACCGGCACCATTGCACCCCAATGCAGCATACAAATTATCGCCGTATCGCCCCCAGGTCGGCGCACCGTTGCGGGTCACACCGATCATCCCAGACCAGCTATGCGCGATGGCCACATCCGCCAGTTGCGGGAAACGGGATAAAAAGATCGCCTGATGTCGGCGCGTGATATCTGCCGTGTATCTTGCTGTGACAGTGTAACTCGGTACATAGGTGACGTGCTGGCGAATCAGAAAACGGTGGTCACGGGTATAGCGTAGCGTAGCCCCGGCGATGGCATTTGCTGGCGTCATCCCCCATTCAGCAATATTTCCGATGCGTTGGCGCTGCTCCGTCGTCAGCGGCTCGGTCAACGTGGCAAATGTCGATAATCCAGCCACCTGGTGGGAAAACATCGGCAATTGTCGGGCACAACCGTTCGTCGCCACCATCACCTGCCGGGCCTTTACGCTCCCGTAAGGTGTTCGCACCTGCACCGTTGTGCCGGGTTGGATCTCCAGTACCGGCGAGCGCTCATACAGCGTGACATTATCAGGCAGATTATCCGCCAACCCCCGCACCAGCGCCGCCGGGTTGAGCAAGACACAATTCGGCGTATAGATAGCCGCGTAGTAATAAGGTGTGCCTAATTGGCGGGTCAGGTTCTCGCCTTGTAATAACTGATAGGGTTCTGACAGCGACTGCAATTCGTGAGCATACTGGTCCAGTAACGTCCCCAACTCAGGGCGGACAATACAGTGATACTTACCGCTGCGGTTCCAGTCGCATGCAATACCATAGCGGCTGATTTGCGCCTCCAGTTGCGCCAGCCCTGCCTGCAACAGACGCCGATAACTGGCGGCTTTTTCCAGCTCTGCGGTGGAACTGCCGATGTTATGCGGCAGGTCAATGGCAAACCCGGAATTGCGCGCGGAGGCGCTGCCATCAATATCAAGCGCATCCAGCACCACCACCTGCTCATGTGGGTGGTTTTCCGCTATCCGGCGGGCAAACGCCAGCCCGGCGTAACCCGCACCAATCACCAACCAGTCAGCATTGACAGACTGGCGCAGTACCGGTTTTGCTTCTCGTGGCGCTAACATCGCCGACCAGCCATTGGTATTGGCATCCAGCGGTAATGCGTTGATGTTCACGTTTTTCTCCCTGTTTTGACGCTTATATTTATGTGCTGCATTTTACGCACCATCTCGGACGATGCACAGGCCACCCTGTATCCCACTAGATCATCGCTCCACCGCTCGTCAACCTAGCGTTTGATAACAGCAGGACGGCAGGTAAAAAAAAGCCCGCTATCGCGGGCATTTTTCATTTAATAACAAAGCATTATGACGCCTGCTGCGTCGTTTCTGCTGCATCGCTACCAAACCCGCGCAGACCCACCACGTGCACATGCTCGTGGTTCTGGAATACTTTTCGCACCAGTTTGTAGGTAGTGCCTTTTTCCGGGCTGATGTTTTCCGGCGCGGCGATAATCAGCTGCATTTCCAACCGTTCACACAGCTCGAACAAGGTCGCGATGGATTTCGCATCCAGACGCGCCGCTTCGTCGAGGAACAGCAAACGGCACGGCGAAATATCCTTGCCACGCAGACGGCGGGACTCTTCTTCCCAACTCTGTACCACCATCACCAGAATCGACATCCCGGTCCCGATCGCCTCACCCGTGGACAACGCCCCACTCTCGGCACGCAACCAGCCATCTGCACCACGGTTAACCTCCACTTCCATCTCCAGATAGTTGCGGTAATCCAGCAGTTCTTCACCGATAGTCTGTGGTGTGCGCTGGCCCATGTCGATTTCTGGGTTCAGGCGCTGGTACAGCTTCGCCAATGCTTCAGAGAAGGTCAGGCGGGTGCTGTTGAACAGATCCTGATGCAGTTCCTGCTGCTCAGACAACACATTAAGCAGCGTGGTATGGGTTTCGCGCACGTTCACATTCAACCGCACACTCTTCACCTGACCGAATGCCACCGACTGTAATCCCTGGTTGAGCATGCGGATACGGTTTTGTTCGCGCTGGATGGTCTTGCGGATGATGTTCGCCACACTGCGGGAACTGATCGCCAGCGTTTTCTCACGGGCGGTCAGTTCTTCAGTCAGTCGGTTCAGCTCTATCTCCATCTGTTCGATGGCTTCCACCGGGTCATCAGTGCGGATGATATCCTGACGGATACGCTCGCGCAGATGCTGATACACCGCAATGTAGAACTGAACTTTGCGCTCTGGCCGTTTCGGATCTTCCGACATGCGTAGCACATCACGCAGATGTTCGTTATCTGCCACCGCCTGACGCAGCGCCCCCAGCGCCTTATCCGACATCGAGCGCAGTTCGTCGCCGCTCATGTATGCCAGTTCACGGCGGTGCAAACGGCGCTCTACGCCATTGTCTTTCACCAACCGCATCACGGCACACCAGCCCGCCTTGGCAGTCACCACCTGCTCGCGCATGACATGGTAATCACGTTCCAGCTTACGCAGTTTCTTCTGCAAGCTATCCATTTCCGCTTCACAGAAGGTTATCTGTTTTTCCAACTGGTTACGGCGGGCACGGTTGGCGCTCAGCGCCGCATGCAGTTCGTCACGACGTGTCCGGGCACGCGCTTCTGCATCGGCATCAGCACGAACACCGATATCCGACAGCTCTTGGGTCAACTCCTTGAGCATGTCGCGTTTAGCATCATAAGAACTCTTCAGCGATGCCTGCAACTGGCTGTACTGGGTCAGTTGTGCCTGATGCTGGCGCAGTTGCTCGCGGGCGCGGGTACGCTCCTGCTCTGCCTGCTCCAGCCGCTGACGCAATTTATCATTAAGATCAGCATTGGCATTGAGCATGCCCGCCGAGTCGGTGTAACTGAAATGCGCACGGCGCTGAACCACTTCGGTCAAGGCGAACGCCTGCTGTTTGGCAGTACGTTGCGCCGCCTGCGCCTGCGCATAATCTTCACGCATTTGCTCATGCTGCTGCGGGTCGTTTTGCAACACCGCCGCCAGTGGCTCCAGTTTCACCAACGAAGCACCATGCTGCTGCATAAAGCGCGCGGCGTCTTCGGCTTCGTCCAGCTCTTCACGCAGTTCTTCCACCCGATCAGCCAGCGCATCATCACACAGCAGGCTGATGCGCGGTATCAGGCGGTTTAACATACCGACCTGTTCTTTCGCTTGCTCGTACTGCTGACGCTGCTGCTGATTTTCGTTATCGAAATTGCTGATAGCGCGATCCAGCTCGCTGCGTCGGCTACTGATCTGGCGGATTTCCGCTTCCGGGTCCGCGTCAAACGCCACCGCTAAGTGGCTGCCGATAAAGCGACTGAACGCCTGATGCAGACGCTGGATTTTCTGGACGTCAAACGACAGCGTGGCGTACTGTTCCGCCAGTTGCTCACGCTCTTCACGCAGGCTTTCCAGACGCTGTTCACGGGCCGCACGACCAAACAGCGGCACCTCGGGGAAACGAGAGTAACGCCACTGACGATCGGCGATTTTCACCACCACCGCTTTTTCCAGCTCTTCGACTTCAAACACGCTATCGTCAAACGACTGCGGATCCCCCTCGATCAGATAGAGATCTTCCGGGCAATCATCCAAACCTGCCAGTTGCTCGCGCACCAGCGACAGATCCGCCACGACAATCGCATGGCGCGACGGGCCGTATAACGCAGAGAAGTACGGTGCGTCATCCAGCGTCACGTCATCATAGATTTCAGACAGCAGCACACCACCAAACCGCTCCGCCAGCGCGTTAAGCCTGGGGTCTTCAGAGCCGCCCGGCTGGCTCAGGCGTTCAATCTGTGCGTCAATATGCTGCTTACGGGCCGCCACACTGTCGCGTTCCACCGTAGTTTCACGTTCGCGTTCCAGCAATTGCTGCATGAACTCGGTGACTTGCTGACTATCAGCAAAATGCTCGCCACTCTGTTCTCCTAGCTGGGTCAGGGCTTCCTGCGCCGCCAACCATACCGGTGCACGGGTGGTCAGTTGCGCGATCCGCTGCTGGATCTGTTCCAGCTCCTGGCGCAACGCCAGACGGTGCTCGCCAGCCTCCGACACACGGACGGATAAATCCTCGATGCGCGCTTCCAGCTCCTGTTGCAGGTCGTCGAGGTCTTCCGGCTGATAATCCTGACCGCTACGCTTGATGAATTCCTGCAACAAACGCTCGGCGTCTTGTTGTTCGCGCTGGCGCTGTTCCAGTTCCGACAACCGCATACGCAGCGGTTGCACCTGTTCAGCCAGATAGCGCTGAGAAGAACTGTCGCGCAACAGGTCACGGGCAACGTCCCAGGCTTCGCTGCGACTGACAGCACCGGCAATGCGGCACACCAACTGATAAGCCTGCTCGAACTGGCTGTTGGCGGCATCTGCCACGCTCAGCTTTTGCTCCAGCATCAGCAGCAATTCTGTCGCTTCCTGCTCTTTGGCCTGGAAGCTGTCGAGCCACTCATCGGCGTTATCCGCTGTCAGTTCAGGTACCTGACACAAGCTGCGGGCGCGCTCCAGCGCTTGTTGTGCCTGCTGGTACTGAATCGCACGCGTTTGCTGCACATCCAGCGCCTGCTGGTAATCGGCCAGTTGGCTCTTCAGCTCGTCTACTTCCTGCTCGGCGGCGTCAGCGCGGGCTTCATTCTCTTCGAGTTGATCGCGCGCTTCTTCCACCACCTCGTTTTGTTCTTCCAGCCGGTAGCTCAGCTCTTCCAGGTCGGCGTTGTAACGCTCGATTTTCTCCTGCTGGCGCATCGCGGTCTGCACCAGATTGAGGTGATCGCTGGCGGCCTGATAATCAGTTTCGAGATCGCTTTCAGCACCGCTCTGTTCTTGCAGCTCACGCGCCATTTCCACATGGCGGGTTTGTTCGGTGATCAACTGTTTACGGCTAGCGAACAACTCGCGACGCAGCGCCAGCGCGCCATCCAGATGCACGCGTCGTTCATTGGCGTGGCGCATGTAGTCCGCTGCCACGTACGAAGTCGCTTCAGAGATCAGGTGCTTAAACAGATCACGGTCCGACTGGGTAACGCGGATGGCTTCCAGCGTCATGCGGTTTTCGCGCAGTGCCGCTTCCATATCCTGGAAGGCTTTACGCACGCCGCTGTTTTCCGGCAGCAAGTAATCGCGCAGCGAGCGGGTAATGGCACTGGAAATCCCGCCGTACAACGAGGCTTCGATCAGGCGATAAAACTTACTGCGGTCCGATGCCGAACGCAGGCGTCTGGGCACCACGCCCAGATCAAACATCAACGAATGGTAATCGGTGATGGAATTGAACTGCTTGAACTGAACGCCTTCGTACTCGTCGAGCCTGTCTTTCACTTCCTGCAACGACAGTACGCGCGCCTGCCGTTCGCCCACCGTCTGGGTGAGGATCTGTGTCGGAGAAACGGCAATCGGCAGGCCCTGAATGGTAAAGGGTTTAATATCGACCTTACGATCGCGCCCGGCGACCTGCTGCAAGCGAACCCCGACCAGCACACGTTGATGGCGAGAGTTGACGACATCGAGCACCGAGTAACACACCCCGGCACGTAGCTTACCGTGCAGCCCCTTATCACGGGAGCCGCTGGTGGCACCCGCTTCCGTGGTATTACGAAAGTGCAACAGCGTCAGATCGGGGATCAATGCGGTGACAAACGCCGCCATGGTGGTGGACTTCCCGGCACCGTTGCCGCCGGACAAGGTGGTCACCAATTCATCCAGATCAAACGTGCGGGCAAAGAAGCCGTTCCAGTTAACCAGCGTCAGTGAGCGAAATTTACCGCGTTCAATCATTCCTGTTCATCCTCAGCACGTTGATCATCACCGGAGGCGTTATCGCCAGTCCCCTCATCGCTATCGTCCAGCGACAGGCTGCCGTCTATCGGCATGGCTTCACCATCACGGATCATCCGCAACTGCGCTTCACGTGGGTCATCGCCGCTACGCACATCGGCACCAAAACGAAACACCGCTTCGGTGATACGGAATTTGCTGCTGTCGACACCCATAAAATAGATCATGCCAAGACGACGTAACCGGTTAAGCGAGGTGCGTACCTTCTCCTGCAATTTCTGCCGGTCAAGGTCCGAGCCGGTGGAACGCTGGTTTACCAGCTTCAACAATTTGTTCTCATCCGCCAGGCTCAGCAGTTCTTCATACAGTTCCTGTTGGCTGAAAATGCCCTCATGCGCCAGCCGCTCGGGGCTGAGGTAGAGATAACAGAGAATTTTGCCCACCATCATATCCAACTCGGACAATACCGAACGAGGGATAAGCGTAGTGGAGCGCGGTCGCAGGTAGAAAAAGCCCTCGGGAGCGCGAATCAGCTCCACGTTATAACGGCCGTAGAACTGCTCCAGCTCATCCTGAAAATCCATCAGGAAAACGTGATTTTCCAGCTCTTCCACACCAATGTGGCGACCGGCGCGCAGTTGGCTGTCGAGCGCCGGAAATAAGGTGTTGGAGAGCGCGGTCATCAGCCGGGCGGAAACGTGTTGATCAATATTTGTCGATGACATGGGCCTGTACCTTGGCTCCGTAATCATTGATTGCCTGCCACAGCGCAGGCAATCCGGTGAAATCAGCTTCGGCCACGCCCAGGCGAACCGCCTGGTCGACCACGATTCGGGCAACATCAAAATGCTGCGAGCGCGGGTACTGCGTCAGGTATTCCCGCACAACGTCACCCAGATTAAGCGGTATTTGTTGCTGTTTGTATTTCTGCAGCGCCTGCTCGATCATAGCGGCGATCTGCTCACGAATTTCACTGAAGGCTTCATACTCCAGATCCGGCGGCAACTCGCCGGTGACTTCTTCGGAACGCAACGCCAGCTCTTCATCGCGCATGTCCAGCAGGCGATCCGCGTTGGCGTAGGTCAGCGCCCACGGTGCCTCGAAATAACTTTGTACCGACTGACGCAACCGCTGGGCAAAGACGCGATTCTTATCCATATCGATAGCGGTACGGATGAACTTGTGAACATGGCGGTCGTAACCGATCCACAGGTCAATGCTTTGCTGGCCCCAGCTAACAATGCGGTCGAGCTTACCTTGCAGGTCAAAAACCAGATTGTCGACAAACGCCAGTTCATCGTGGCCGAGCGTCGCGTCCTGTATACGCAGCAGGCTGGTTTGTAACTTGTCGCCCGCCGCTTCCAGCGTGTCCTGCAATTCGCGCAAGGTATCCGAGGTTTCGGTCAACAGTTTTTCACAACTGGAAATCGCTGCACGCCAGTCCTGATTGAGCAGCCCGGCGATATTCTCTTTCACCCCCTGCTGCTGTTCATCCATCACGCGCTGTGACAGGTCGATACTGTCGAAGATTTCCGCCACCGAATACTTGAGCGGTGCGAACACATTGCGGTGCCAGTGAAACTCGTCGCCACCTTCTTCTGCGGCCTCGGCCGCACGCCCCAGCTCCTGCGCCACGATCGATAACTGCATCGACAGACGCAGTGCGGAGAACTCACGCTGACGAATGTAATAGTCGGTGATACCGATACCCAACGGCGTCAGCCGGTAAATCGCGTTGCCGTCCGCCAGTTCGCTGGTGAATCGGTTGATCAAACGCTGACGCACCAGATCGTTGATGGCATTGTTGGCGCGTACCGGAATAGTTTCATGGGTTTGTTCAAAGCCTTTACTGACGTGACGGAATGCGTCCACCAGTTCCCCTTCGCTCATTTCGCCGTCCATACGCTCACCGTTTAAGGTGGCGATAGCCAGCAGAAACGCCAGACGCTCGGTGGGCAGCGTAATGGCGAAGTCATTTTTTCTCGCCCAGGCAACCAGTTCGGGTACGGTCTGGGAAAAATCACTCATAATGCATCCTTCATAGGGGGCTTATGCGCCATGACGTGCTCGTGTGCCATAACATGCTTGTGTGCCATAACATGAATGTAGCGCCCCAGGCTGACAAAGGGCTCCTGCCGACAATAGCGCTGCTCCAGCGCCAGCAGTTGGTCAAAATCGTCAATCTGTTGTTGCTTATTTTGCAGGTAGTCATGAAACACCCGGATGCCGGTTTTGCCGCTCAGTTGCAGCCCCAGTTCAGCGAGCCACTGATAGACCTGCGGTGGGTCCAACGGGTGGTCTGGTGACAGTGAACGCCGTTTACGCTTGGGCATACCGGCTTCGACATAACCAAAATTACCCAGCACCATATTGCGCATCACCAACGCCTGATGGTTGTAAAACATCAGCGATAGCGCACCGCCCGGTGCCAGACAATCG
This sequence comes from Dickeya oryzae, assembly GCF_020406815.2. Lineage (NCBI taxonomy): Bacteria > Pseudomonadati > Pseudomonadota > Gammaproteobacteria > Enterobacterales > Pectobacteriaceae > Dickeya > Dickeya oryzae. The sequence goes on along the minus strand of NZ_CP162670.1, from coordinate 2,176,482 downwards.
GTCAGCGCACGCAACGCATGTTGCGGCTCTGCAACCCACTCCAGCACGGCGTGAAACAGCACCAAGTCGACCGGTTGCGATAAATGCGCGCCGATATCCTGCGCAGCGCAGCGCACGAAACGCATGTTATCCGCCACACCCTCTTCACACGCAGCGTCATGGGCGCGCGTAATCATCTCATCGGAGAGATCGCACAACAACACCTGATGGCCCAACGCTGCCAGACGGCGTGACATTGGCCCTTCACCGCCGCCGGCATCCAGAATACGCAGCGGTTGTGACGGCAGGCGTGTCAGCAGGGTTTCCAGATCCTGCCACAATACCGCCTGACGTAACCGCCCTTTGGTGGTGCCATAAATGTTGCGGGCAAATTTGTCTGCGATATCGTTAAAATTACGATCCTGCATTCCACGGTTCTGCATGATGGGTGACTGTACTACCTAAACAACTGGTTTTTCTCTGAACCTGACATTCTGTCACAGGCTGGCCTGGAATAAATGGTTTGAACACGCTAATTTCGCCCGTATGATGTTTTTTCATTCAAAAGGGACGCTATTTTATGCTGTTTGCCGTCAAAAAATACATCGGTAGTCTGTTACTGCCACTGCCGTTGTTAATGCTGGTGCTGGGTATCGCGCTCGCCCTGTTGTGGTTTTCGCGCTGGCAAAAAACCGCCCGAATCATGCTGACCGGCGGCTGGCTGGCCCTGTTATTGCTGAGCCTGCAGCCCGTGGCTGACAGGCTGCTGTTGCCATTGGAATCCCGCTACCCGACCTGGACGCCGGATTTTCCTAAAGTGAATTACATCGTGGTGCTGGGTGGAGGGTATACCTTTAATCCAGACTGGCCCCCCAGCGCGAACCTTATCAACAACAGCCTTGCCCGGGTCACCGAAGGTATTCGGCTCTGGCGAGCTAATCCTGGTGCCAGACTCATTTTTACCGGAGCCGCAGCACAGGGTAATCCCGTAACCAGCGCCAGCACTGCCGCACGGGTTGCAGAAAGCCTGGGTGTGCCCGCACAAGATATCCTGCTGGTGGATAAGGCGCGCGATACGGAAGAAGAAGCGGCGGGAACCGAGGCCCTGATCGGCAAACAGCCATTCCTGCTGGTCACCTCTGCCAACCACCTGCCACGCGCTATTCGCTTTTTTCAGGCTCGTGGCCTGCATCCCATTCCTGCGCCCGCCAATCAATTGGCCATCACCTCGCCGTTGAACCCTTGGGAGCGGGTATTCCCCTCCGCGCTCTATCTGTCTCACAGTGAACGCGCCTGGTATGAAGGGCTGGGGCTTATCTGGCAACAAATGAAAGGGGTCACCCCCCAGCCGGAATCCTGATAGCCGACCGACTGAGAGCGGATAGACTGACAACAGCAACGCGGGAGATTCAGACATCACCCGCGTTGCTGATTATTCAAGCCAGGGCAGTAATTCTCGGGTTGCGGTATCAAACAACGGGCGATCCAACTGACCAGTGTGGATATAACGGGAAACCGCCGCCCACAGGATGTACAGCCAGCGGCGGCAAACAAAGGACTCAGCCAACGGTGCCTGTTTCAGATAGTGATAAAACAACTGCTCCGGCATACCCGGCTCTTCGCACAAACGGAACAGGTCATACTCTCTCGGGGCCCACAGCATCATGCCGGGATTGATCATCGCCAGCAGTTGATCGCTGCGGGGGTCTTTGAGCATGCTGCGCAAGGTCAGATTGCCATGCACCAGTACACAGTTGTCATCGAAGTCCTCAAACAATCTGGGCAGACTTTGCCGCGAGCGGTACAGCACAGTGCGATCCTGCTGGGTCAGTTGCGTAGCGTTGACATTCATCAGCGTGGCCCACAGCACCTCCAGTCGCTGGCGATACCAGTTTGCCCAACTATTATCCTGTGTACTGTCCACCGTGCCGACACAACCATGACTGTCGATGCGGTGCCACGCCAGCATGTTCTCGACAATTTGATCCATCAGTAACGTCCAGCGCTGGGGCGAGCGGGACGGTGCTTCTACCGATACGCCACGCAAGCGTTCGATGAGCAGCAACTCCTTATAAGGTGCCTGATGTGTCATCACCATCCCGTAAACGGTGGGTAGCCTGACCTCACCTTCGCGGGACAGCATGGTCAGCTTATACGCTTCCTGCCCGGCAACGCCCTGGCAAATATAACTTTTCGCCAGCAGTGGCATGGCATTGCCCGCGTGATCGTACAGAGCATACAAGTGCGCGTAAGGTTGTTCACTGATGCGTTCAAGGCGACTGAGTGATTCCCCCAGCACCGTACTCAATTCAGCTTTCAAGAGTTCCATAAGCGACCTATCTCGCGGTTGCAGACTTGTGTCGTTGTCACATGCCTTTATCATGCGAGTAGCACATAACAATTTCCCCAATGCAGATCAAAGAAAGCGGGATATACACCGGTGCAACTGATTGACGATAGACAGTATTCAGTCATCCAACAAAACGACCATCCCCACTGTCGCTGGTTTACCGGCAAAAAAAGGCCCGCCGAAGCGGGCATCCGTGAGATTATCCGGTGGTATCGTCATCTATCCTTCCAGATAACGGCCACACCTCTACGTATTTTCAACTCACCTTATTTTTCAGCTCACCTTATTTCAGCTCAAACGCCCCCAGATCCGGCGCGGCACCTTGATACGCAATCTTCACGTCACCGCCCTTATCGATCATCCAGCTATCTGTCGCCAGACGCAGGTGTTTGAGCACCGGTAAGCTGCCATCAGCCTGACGTGGTGCATCCCAACCGGTGGTCGATACACTCTGGAATTCCGCATCAGAAATCACGTTGCTGTAATTCCAGGAGTTGTAGCGCATATTCGCGCCATCGGTATAGGCCAGTGATTGCGACTTCGCCGCATAGGAAATATTGTTGCGCAGGGTACCCAATGCTATCGCATTACCGTTTTCGTCAATGCCGCGCATGCTGAAGTTAACCGCATTTCTGTACGACGTATTGTTGAAGAAATCGTTCGCAACCGGATGGTGGTTAGCATAGAAACCGGCGGCTTTATTCAGGAAGGCGACCGAATTTCTCACAATGTGTTTCGGCGCATTGCTAATATATTTAGCACCATAGCCACCCGCCTTGAAGCCGTTGCCGTTACCGGCCGCCAGGGATGTTGTGGTACCGGGCAGATAACCGTGAGACCAAGCCCAGGAGTTCTCGATAGTGACCGCGGAATAGGCGTTGATAAGATCAAAACCATCATCCGAATTAGACCAGGCACGGCAACCGCTGAAAATATTGCCTGGCATGTTAGCAGCAATATGCGCGCCAAAGCCATCGCCACTCTGCCCGGCACCATTGGACGTCAACGGATCATAGTTATGGTGCGAGTCAGAATTAAGTACGGTGTTATACGCACCATTTTGCAAGAATAACCCCGTCCCCATGATGTGATGGATATCGAGTTGCTCAAACCGATTGTTACTGCCTTTTATCCATACACCCCATGATTCGTGGTTTTTATTATTGTTTTGCGGCACGCCTTTTATTTCCAGCCCTTTCAGGGTTACCCAGTCTGCGACGACGTTAAATCCTTTAACGCGGCAGTCATCTTTCATTTGGCTGAAATCAAATACCGGTGTTTCGCCAGTATAGGCAACATATTCAATGCGTTTGCCGGAGGTACCACTCTTGTTGAGCGTAATCGCATTCACGATATCCGTCTGACTGGCGCAGTTGTTAAGCCCGGCGGTAAAGGTATAGCTCCCACCACGAACCCACAGGCGATCACCCGGGGAGAGGGTTTGTTGTGCGCGGGTGAACGATTTCCAGGGGGCGCTTTTACTGCCGTTACCCGAATCACTGCCGTTCGGTGCCAGATAGTATTCTGCCGCCAGAGCGTGTGCGGCAGTCCCAGTCAGTACGCATCCCATGATTATGGGTAAAAATTTTTTATTCATATTCATTGTTACTCCATCCTTAAGTAAAAAAATCAATACATTCATCATAATGGGATGAATGCCATCCAATAATAAGCCATGGTTAATCATTGTGCATCTGCGTCATCGGTTTTTATTATTCCGATCTCTTTTTCATTCTTTTTTCATTCCTTTTTCATTCCTTTTTTTCATTCCGCTGTTTCATTATTCCTGCCAATAATAAAAACCGGCCTTCTCAGACACCGGATTTATTCATGACAGGATTACCCTCTCTTCAGGCAAAGCTGGCAAATCTTCAGACAGAACTGACCAGCGAGGCCACTGGCAGGCGTTATGCGGATGATGCTGAACGACTGGCACCGATGACGGCCCTGTGTGTGATAAAAAAGGTGGGATAAAAAAAGCGCATGTGTTGTTAGCACATGCGCTTGCGAGACGGTATACCGAAACCGACGTCAGTTAGCCATCATTACCGCTCTGACCCGAGCCAAGTCTTCAGGGGTATCAACCCCGACGCTCGGCACTTCTTTGGCTACCGCGACATGGATCTTCTCGCCGTACCAGAGCACACGCAGTTGTTCCAGCATTTCGATTTTTTCCAGTTGGCTGGGTTCCCAGCCAACATATCGACGGATAAATCCGGCACGATACGCATAAATCCCGATATGTCTCAGGAAATGATCACCAATGGTCTCCCGGGATTCAGCAAAGCGGTCGCGTTCCCACGGGATTGTGGCGCGAGAGAAGTAAAGCGCATACCCTTCCGCATCGGTGACCACTTTCACTGCGTTCGGATTAAACGCTTCCTCACAGGTCGTGATCGGCACAGCCAGCGTTGCCATACCGGCACGGCTCCCCGCCAGATTATCTGCTACCTGACGAATGATCACCGGTGGGATCAACGGTTCATCACCCTGTACGTTGACGATGATTTCATCATCGGCAAACCCATAACGGTCGATCACTTCAGCCAGCCGCTCGGTACCGGAGTTGTGATCCGGGCTGGTCAAACAGACTTCGCCACCCGCCAGTTCAATGGCGCGCGCAACATCGGCATGATCGGTCGCCACCACAACACGGCTGGCACCCGACTCACGGGCACGCTCCATGACGTGTACCACCATCGGTTTGCCATGAATATCCGCCAGCGGCTTGCCTGGCAGCCGGGTAGAGGCATAGCGAGCGGGAATAATTGCAGTAAACGTCATTGTGCAATCTCATCCGGCGCCAGTGAGCGAGCTTCGTTTTCCAGCAATACAGGAATGCCATCCCGCACTGGGTAAGCCAGCCCGTCGACTTTACAAATCAGTTCCTGTTTTTCTTTGTCAAAAACCAACCGCCCGTTACACACCGGGCAAGCCACGATTTCAAGTAAACGATGATCCATGCTTCCTCCCATCAAGAAGCGATTATCAAAAATAGCCGGTCACCCGATTTTCGTCTGACGCGACATACTACTTTTCGTATCAATCAATTGCGTCAGACGCTGTAATAGTAACGTCGACTCCGGCACCGACAATGCGGCATCAACTGGCAGATACCACCAGTTAGCACGAGCAAAGGCGCGACATTTCACCGCATCCTTCTCCGTCATCATCAGGGGTTGCTGGTCAGAGTCAGTCAGCCGCTGTAACTCTTCAGCTTGCCAGTGTTGGTGGTCGGCGAACGCCACTTCACGCAAAAGCGTACTTCCCAGCGCTTTCAGCGTAGCAAAAAAGCGCGGTGGATGGCCGATTCCCGCCATAGCAACCAGTGGCGGCAATGTCGCTACCGCCCGGCGTTCTCCGGTCAGCAAATTCACGGCGTCACCCGCCGTGAGTTGCATGGCAATCTCACCCGGTTTCGCTTCACCCCCATTCACAATGACTGCGTCAACAGTCCGCAAGCGCGAGGCGCGCTCCCGCATCGGTCCGGCAGGCAACCACCAACCATTGCCGAAGCGACGAATACCGTCTACCACCACCAGCTCCATATCCCGAGCCAGTGCGTAATGTTGCAAACCGTCATCCGTTACAATTACATCCAGTGGGTGCTGAGCCAGCAATGCCTTCACTGCATCACAGCGTTTAGGGGCCACCGCAACGGGTGCACCGGTACGCTGGTAAATCAGTAGCGGTTCATCACCGGCCTGTGTGGTCGTCACCTTATTCGTAACCTGCAGCGGATACTGCTCCGCTTTACCGCCATAACCACGCGATACCACACCAACGCGATAACCCCGTTGCTGCAATTGCTCCACCAGCCAGACAACAACAGGTGTCTTACCATTGCCACCCGCCGTCAAATTTCCAACGACGACCACTGGCACTGGTGCACGCCATACCTTACGCCAGCCATACTGGTAGCTCAGCCGTATAAGATGGCTCACCAGCCCATAAAGCAACGACAGCGGCAGCAACACCAGATACAGCGGCGAGCGCCCTGACCAGATGCGTTCAATCATGCGCCAAACTGCAACTTGTGGAGCTGGGCATAGGCCCCATTACGCGCCAGCAACTCATCATGCTGACCACGCTCGATGATCTGCCCATCCTCTACCACCAGGATTTCATCCGCATTTTCAATCGTGGATAAACGGTGGGCAATGACCAGTGCAGTACGGTTTTTTTGCAACTCGTCCAGTGCCGCCTGGATAGCACGCTCCGACTCAGTATCCAGCGCCGATGTCGCCTCATCCAGAACCAGAATCGGGCAATCCCGCAACAGCGCCCGGGCAATAGCGATGCGCTGACGCTGACCGCCAGACAACAACACCCCGTTCTCACCGATAACGGTATCCAACCCCTGCTCCAGTTTGCCGATGAAATCCATCGCGTGGGCCATTTGGGCCGCTCGCTCGATATCCTCACGGCTGTAACGATCGCCGCAGGCATAGGCAATATTGTTGGCAATGGTATCGTTAAACAGGTGAACATTCTGCGATACCAACGCCACCTGGCTGCGTAATGATGGCAGCGTATAATCGCGTAAGTCGCATCCATCCAACAGAATTTCGCCAGACTGGATATCGTAAAAACGGGTAATGAGATTGGCGATGGTCGACTTGCCAGAACCTGAGCGCCCTACCAGCGCCACGGTTTTTCCGGGTGGGATATGCAGGCTAATATTTTTTAACGCCAGCGTTTCTTTACCAGGATACGCGAAGTTGACATCACGGAATTCGATATTGCCTCTAGCGTGCTCCAGTACACGAGTACCGGTGTCTTTCTCCTGCTCCATATCCAGAATGGTAAACAGGGTCTGGCAGGCGGCCATACCACGCTGAAACTGCGAATTGACGTTAGTGAGCGACTTCAATGGCCGCATCAGCGTAAACATGGAGGAGAACACTACCGTGATGGTACCGGCCGTTAACGTTTCCATCACCGACGGGAAACTGGCGGCATATAACACGAATGCCAGCGCCAGCGAAGCAATCAACTGCACCACCGGGTCAGAAATGGAAGACGCTGATACCATTTTCATGCCCTGCTGACGCATGCGATTGCTGACAGCATCGAAACGCTCCGCTTCGACGGACTGCCCGCCAAAAATCAGCACTTCTTTGTGCCCTTTCAGCATCTGCTCAGCGCTGGTCGTGACCTGCCCCATGGTGTTTTGCATATTTTTGCTGATACTACGAAAACGCTTTGACACCACCCGCATGCTGTAGGAAACGAACGGTGCAATCAGCACCAAAATCAGCGATAACTGCCAGCTGTACCAGAACATCAGCACAAACAGGCCAATGATAGACGCCCCTTCACGTACTACGGTTACTAGCGCGTTTGACGATGAGGAGGCCACCTGCTCGGAATCATAGGTGATGCGCGATAGCAATGTGCCGGTAGATTGCTGATCAAAAAAGGACACTGGCATCCCCATGATGTGGCTGAACAGCCGACGACGCATGTTCATCACCACTTTGCCCGATACCCAGGCCACACAATAACTGGACACATAACTGGAAATGCCGCGCATAATCATCAACCCGATGATAGCCAACGGCATCCACACCAGCACACTGCGATCAGCCTTGCCGAATCCGTCATCCAGCAACGGCTTAAGCAGGGACAGCATCAGAGTATCGCCTGCGGCGTTGACCACCAGCGCCACTGCCGCAACGGCCAGCCCGGCTTTATAAGGGGAGATCATCGGCCATAGGCGACGAAACGTCTGCCATGTGGAGAGATCTTTATCATTAATCATGCAATAAACCTGAGCCTTTGATAAATAGCCGTCTATTATTACTCATTATCCCGGCCAGCGCCAAACCACTGATGATACCAGCGAGGTGATATTTCACCCCGGTAGCGCAACATTTCGATGCTTTCGTCGAAAAAATGCACACTCAATTGCCCGCTGCTGGCTGTATCACGCCAGCGATACCCCATTTGGCGGTAACGCCTTACCACACTGACCGCAGGCAAGCGCCACGGATTGTATCGGGAATTGGACGACAATACGGTTTTCGCCCCCACAGCCCGTAAAAACGGTGGTGATGACGATGTGGTGCTGCCATGATGCGGCACTTGCAGAATATCCGCCGCTAACTCGCCCGGGTGTGTGCGCAATAATACGGTCTCATCTTCGCGCTCTACATCGCCTGTCAGCAATACCCGATAATGCCCATCATCGACCCGAACCACACAGGAATCGTGATTGCCAGCTTCACGAACCCGTAGCGGCGGCCAGATAACGCTAAACGTCAGTCCTTGCCAACGCCATTGTTCCCCCTGAACACAAGGATGGTGGCTCGGCTCAAGCAACGAACTGTATATCGGCACCGATGGCAATGCGCGCTGCAATGTCTTCAGCCCACCGCGATGATCCAAATGGCTGTGACTAAGGATAATGCCTTCCAGCTGTAGCCCTCGCCATTTAAGATAAGGCAGGATTTCACGCTCGGCACTATTACCACCTTCCCAGCCGGGCCCAGTATCGTATAGCCAGGCTTTACCCTGCCGTTCAATCACTACCGCTAGCCCATGCCCGACATCCAGCATATCGATACGCCACAACGGTGCCGGTGGTTTAGGACGCAGCACCATGAAGAGAACCAACGCCAGCAGACTGAACGGGTATGTTCTCCACCAGCCGAAGCGCCAGACGATAACCGCCAGCCATCCTGCTACGCTGTACGGCACGAGATGTTCTCCAAGTGGTAACCAGCCCGGTGGCATAGCCTGCAACGGCAGGAAGACCAGTGCCAGCGATCGATCAGCCAGCCACCAGAGACCTTGTGCCATCACCGGAAATCCCATTAGCGGTAACGCCAGCAGAATCAACGGCGTCGTCACAAATGAAACCAGCGGTACCGCCCACAAGTTGGCAGGTAGCGAACTCAGGCTAACACCATGAAAGATCAACACCTGCAGTGGCATCAGCAGCAGTGTGACACCAGCCTGCATATGTAATCCGCGCAGCCATACCCATCGCCATGCGTGTTGCATGTGCGGCGGCAAAGGTGCCCATTGATACCAAAAAATCAAGGCTGCAACCGCCAGTGCCGAGAGCCAGAAACTGTCTGAGAGAACGCTCAGTGGATCACTGACCAGAATTACGGCCACACACCACAACCACACCTGCCATGATGACACAGACAGACCTCGCAATCTGATCAGTGTCCAGCACGACAAGGCCAGTGCCGCCCTTACTGCAGGCGGGTTTCCTCCAGCAAGCCAGACATACACCCAGGCAAAACACAGACCACACCACAACGGGATACGATGCCCCACCAGATGGGCTGGCAGCAGATATTGCACCGCACGAACCAGACTCCAGCCAAGCAGGGCTGCCAGTGCAATATGCAACCCCGATATTGCCATCAGGTGCATAATCCCTGTCTGTCGAAGTACGTCGAGCACTGCGTCGTCCACCGTGGCCATTTCCCCAACCGCCAGCGCCAGTATGATTGAGCGCCACGGTAACGGCAGGGTTTGCCGTTCCAGGATATCAACCAATCGCTGGCGCAACCCGCATGCTGATGCCTCAGCCTCCGCGGCCATGATCCGCCCGGTAAACGGTTGGGCTTTCGCCAGTGCCCAACGCTGGCGATCAAATCCGCCTTCATTCAGTCGGCTATGAACAGGACGCAGCCGTAACCGAAGACTCCACAACTGCCCACCGCACCAGTTACTCATCTGCGGTTGTGCATCCAGCCTTGCATAGAGCGGCGGAAATACCCAACGCCCGTTAATCTGTAGCAAGCGCACCACGACCTGATCGGCATCCGCTTGTGCAAATCGGACACTGCTCACGCTGACCTTCGCTGTCAGCGGCTGTCGGGTATACCGTTCCACCTGATCCAGCACCAAACGCCCACTGTAGAAGCTCCAGAGCACACCAATCACCACCAACCCGAGGAGACAAAAACGTGATCGCAATAACCACAATGCGGGAAGCCCCCACCACAGCACTCGGGTATCCGGCATCTCTGGCATGATCAGCAACAGCAGTGGCCCCACACTCAATGCTGTTGCCAGTTGGTTCAATGATATTCTGATGGCGATTCCCTTACCTGTTGTCGCCGATGTTCCGGCAATCCTCCTTTCCGGCTGCAGTCTGCCACCGCACCATCCCCGGTAGTAGACCGAAATGGCACATCAGGAATGCGTTACGCAAACAACCGCAATAGTTGCACACAATTACATTGAGACCGCGAGGCACGATGAACGTATCAACACGCACCAGGCACCGCTGTTGACAATCAACAGCATCCCGATCAATCGTCTATCGCGATCGCACCACCGTTTAGATATGCAGGTTGCGTAACTAGCGGGAGATTATGTAAAAAATTGTGCACATCAATCGGCATACACAACGCGTGTCAGGGATAACGATTAAAAAGGGAGAACTCACATATGGCTGACAGGCATGGCATTTCTTCAGTAGGGGCTTTACTGCTCGGTTCGTTGACGTTATCAGCCTGCACGATTACTCCCCAGAGTTCGCCTGGTGATAACCCGATTCAACAGGTGGCAAACGCCGCCAACGAATGTACTACCGATATACTGGCACAGGTGAAGCGCCTTGGTGGGAGATATCAGCTACTAACGCGATACTACATTAAAAATCAGACGATTGAGATGAACGGCGGCAGACTTGTCGATACGCAGGTACGAGAGCTTCCTGCTATCAATGCCACATCTTTAGATAACGGAGACCCCGGCAGCGCCTGGCGTAATTGCATGAAGGGGAAAAACGCGCTGGCACCGGAAATCGTGATGAGTCTGTCGTAAGCCAGGCAAACGGCTTGCATCCGATGCAGTGCCCCGCCCCAACGCATCAGGGCCGGAAACCGGCCCTGAATCAGTGAAATTACTTCGCCTCTACCGGCGGTTTGATTTCACCCATTTCTTTAATTTTGCGGGACAGCTCACGACGCTCTTTCGACAGTTCCGCGTTCTTGATGATGTATTCATCAACACGGTCTTCATAGTCGCTACGCATGTTAGCAATAATGTTCTGGATGTCTTCAATCGACATACCCGGTTTGATGTACTCACTCAGGTTATCCAGCAGCAGTACACGCTTCTGGTTATCGCGGATTTTCTTTTCGTTATCTGCAATTTCACGCTGCAGCTTGTTTTTACGACGGAACATACGCACGAATTCCAGTACATCCTGAAAACATGGCTTATTGTTAGCCTTATCCATTTCTCTACCCTTACTTAACGATTAAGATTCGTCACGCGGAAACCGCTCTGCGTTAACCATACAGGTTAGCCGCTATCGTCGACAAGGTGGTTTACCCACATCGCTGATGCAATCGTTGCCTTTCTGTGCACCCTATCACTCCCGCGAGCGGATTGCACCTGACTCGATTCAACACAGCATAACATCACTGCGGTCAGCTTTAGTCAGACGACAGGATGGTTTACCATGGCGACTTTGTGTTGTCCGTCACCCTTTTTACTGAAAGAGTAATACGTTGCCGTTGCGCTGGCGAACCATTGCGCATGATTCTAAGGCTAGCTAAAACCGGCGATGACAAACACGCTGCGCGGCGGTATGAGTATTTTATAACGCACGCCGACGCCAGGCTGAACAGAGAGAAACCGTGCAAAACCAACACATCGAACCCACTTTTTTCGTTCATGATTATGAGACTTTTGGCAAACACCCAGCCAAAGATCGCCCGGCGCAGTTCGCTGGTGTCCGTACTGATTTGAATTTTAACGTGATTGGCGAACCAATCGTGATCTATTGCCAGCCAGCCGATGACTATCTGCCCGACCCGGAAGCGGTAATGATTACCGGCATCACACCGCAGGTGGCACAAAAACGAGGAGTACGCGAAGCCGAGTTTGCCAGCCACATCCATGAGGCGTTCAGCGTGCCAGGCACCTGCATCATGGGATACAACAATATCCGCTTTGATGACGAAGTCAGCCGTAACCTGTTCTACCGCAACTTCTTCGACCCTTATGCCTACAGTTGGCAACAAGGCAATTCCCGCTGGGATTTGCTGGACATGTTGCGCGCATGCTATGCCTTACGCCCCGATGGCATTATCTGGCCGGAGAACGACGACGGTTTTCCCAGTTTCAGGCTGGAGCATCTGACTCGTGCCAATGGTGTTGAACATACGCAGGCGCATGATGCGATGTCCGATGTCTATGCCACTATTGCGATGGCGCGGCTGCTTAAACAGGCACAACCCAAACTGTTTGACTATCTCTATGCGTTACGGAACAAGAATAAAGTCAGCGCGTTAATCGATATCCCGCAAATGAAACCACTGGTACATGTTTCTGGTATGTTTGGTGCCGCACGGGGTAATACCAGTTGGATCGTACCGCTGGCCTGGCACCCGGATAATCGCAACGCGGTCATTGTTTGCGATCTGGCGGGAGATATTCAGCCACTACTGGCGCTGGATGCGGATGAATTGCGTACCCGGCTTTATACCCGCCGAGACTTACTGGCCGAAGATGAATCGCCCGTCCCTATTAAACTGGTGCATATCAACAAATGCCCAGTACTGGCACCAGCCAGTACACTGCGACCCGAAGATGCGGAACGGCTGGGTATCGACCGCCAGCATTGCCTGAACAATTTACAGTTGTTGCGTCAGAACAGTAGCGTAAGAGAGAAAGTCGTGGCGCTATTTGCTGATGCACCGCCGTTTGAGGCCGTTAAGGATGTCGACCTGCAACTTTACGATGGTTTTTTTAGTGACGCCGATCGCGCCGCCATGGCAATTATCCGTAAAACCGACGCTCAACATCTCCCTGCACTGAATCTCCAATTTGCCGATCGTCGGGTGGAGGAGTTACTGTTTCGCTATCGGGCACGCAACTTTCCCGGTACGCTGGACGAACAGGAGCAACAACGCTGGCTGGCACATCGCCGAGAAGTATTTACCACCGAGCGGTTACAAAACTATTTCGATACGCTGGATCAGCTCTACCAACAGCACGATGGCGACGAAAAGAAAACGACGCAGCTAAAAGCACTGTTTGCCTATGCACAACAACTGCTGGCCTGATGTCGGTATAAATCCGCAACACAAAACCCGTTATCGAGTATGTAAACGGAACCCCTAGCCTGGCTGGAGGTTTTCTATAGACAAACAATCACCACCTCCCGAGGAGGTGGTTTAAAGCTGACAAAAAAATGGGCTCCCGCAGGAGCCCGTTCTCATCGCCTGAGATTACGCCAAGTCTTCGTTGTACTGCGGTACCGGCTGGCTGAAACGACGCGTCACAAATGCCAGATAAAGCAGGCCAATCGCTGCCCACACCAGTCCCAACGTCATGGATGTACGCTCCAGATTCAACCACAACGCGCCTACTGTCAGCGCGCCCATGACCGGCAGAACCAGATAGTTCACCGTATCCTTCAGCGTCTTATTACGGCGCTCACGGATATAGAATTGGGAAATCACTGACAGGTTCACAAAGGTGAACGCTACCAGCGCGCCGAAGTTGATCAACGCCGTCGCGGTAACCAGATCAAACGAAATCGCCGACAGTGCAATCACGCCAACCAGCAGTACGTTCAATGACGGTGTACGCCACCGGGGATGCACATAACCGAAGAAACGCTCAGGGAACACGCCATCGCGGCCCATCACGTACATCAGGCGTGAAACCCCAGCATGCGCTGCCATGCCAGACGCCAGTACCGTCACGCAGGAGAAAATCAGAATACCGAACTGGAAGGCTTTGCCTGCCACATACAGCATGATTTCGGGCTGCGAAGCATCCGGGTGCTGAAAACGCGAGATATCCGGAAAGTAGAGTTGCAGGAAGTAAGACACCACAACGAAGATCACCCCACCCAACAGGGCTGTCAGGAAAATCGCTTTCGGAATCACGCGACCGGCATCTTTGGTTTCTTCAGACAACGAGCTGATCCCATCGAAGCCGAGGAATGAAAAACACAGAATCGTCGCACCCGTAATCATCGGTACTACGTGGGCGTTATCAGACCAGAACGGACGGCTGCTGGCCAGCGTACCGGCCCCTTCCCCCTGAGACACACCGTAAATCACCATCCCGGTGATAACCACCATCACGGCAACCTGCAGTACCACTATCAGGCTGTTGAAGTTGGCGACGGTTTTGATGCCACGCAGGTTGGATAGCGTCATGAACCCTACCAGTAACACGACAAAGATCCATGATGGGATACTGGGGATCAACGTTTCAAAATAGATTTTTGCCAGCAGGATGTTGATCATCGGCATGAACAAATAGTCCAGCAACGATGACCAGCCCACCATGAAGCCCACTGTCGGGCTAATGGCTTTCTGGGCATAGGTATAGGCCGAACCGGCAGACGGGAAACGACGCACCAGTTTGCCGTAGCTGAGAGCGGTAAACAGGATAGCTATCAATGCAAAGGCATAGGCCGTCGCGACATGCCCATCCGTCAACCCAGAAACGATGCCGAAAGTATCAAACAGCGTCATCGGTTGCATGTAAGCCAGTCCCATCATTACCACTGGCACCAGCGTCAGGGTCTTACGCAGTTGTACGCGTGATGTGGAAACCGTGGAATCAGTTGTCATTACGCAAACCTCCTTTACCGATAGCCGCCATCACCCATGAATTCATCGCCAATGGCAACGTAGCACAACGATGTTTCAGGTAACTGGACGTGGTCGCGCGAACGAGGTCGCTGTAACCGAGGTGAGCATGAGCAGCAGACACGCCGCCCGTTACAAAGTCTGCCCAGATAGCATCTTTGCCGCTGCGTTTACAGCACCAGCCGGCGGGCACCGGCTCAAAAACAACTGATTGCCCCATTGTCTCTCTCTATTCACTCTGCGCAGCCTGCATGGCATGCGTGTTACTGATATCTATCCGGAACCATCAACAGCGCCGGCCTCTTGATGAAATACAAAATAAATATCCTCCGGCATAGCCGGAGGTTTTTCATATGCGCCTATAAGGCTCTGTTACCAGCCGCGCCCTAACAGGCGCATCGCAATCTGACATTTGCATCCAAATCCGTTACTTACGGCCCGTAAACGGGCTACCTGGATATGGGATTGATAACTGCTCGCCCAGTTTATCCTGCTCCAGTTGGTGCTTTATGTAGTCCCGGATCTTCGATGTATTTTTACCCACCGTATCTACATAATACCCTCGGCACCAAAACTCCCTGTTCCTATATTTGAATTTCAGATCACCAAATTGTTCATAGAGCATCAGGCTACTTTTGCCTTTCAGATACCCCATGAAGCTCGATACACTCATCTTCGGCGGGATCTCCACAAGCATATGTATGTGATCAGCACAGCACTCTGCTTCCAGAATCTGCACATTTTTCCATTCACACAGCTTTCTTAAGATACTCCCTACTACACGCCGTTTCTCACCGTAGAAGACCTGTCTTCGGTATTTGGGTGCGAAAACTATGTGATATTTACAGTTCCAGCGAGTGTGCGCTAAGCTCTTTTCGTCCCCCATTGGGACCCCCTTTTGATTTCTTGTTTGACCATTGCAGTTGCCAGACCGCAAGGTGTTTTAACAAATCAAAAGGGGTTTTTATATCCGCCCCAAAGCTGGAAGCTTTACGGAACCCCCAGCCTAGCTGGGGGTTTTCTATAGACAAAAATAACCGACGCGATAACGGTGCGTCGGTTTTTCAGGGCGCGTATTTTGCCCCAGCTAGCAATTTGAGACAAGACCTGTTATGTCAATCGCGTGCGACTTGTGCACACTCATCAGCCTTGATGTTCTTAATCAACGCAGGCGTTTGCGTTTTTCGTTCTGATCCAACTCCAGCTCAGTAATAACCTGCTGTAATCCACGTTCCTGCACCGCACTTAACGTTGGGAATTTGAAGCTCAGGCGCTCTATTTGTTTGACTTCGCCTTTACTGTCGACCACTTTCGTGGTGGCATGGTTGACAAACTCCATGTCCAGACAAAACTGCCCGTAACTGGCAAGATCGACATCGACGTTTTTCAATATCATTCCCGGTTCAAACAGCACTGCCAGGCCTTGATCATCGGTGTACATACACAGACCACCCAATGACAGATCCTTCAGGTTAAATTCAAAATAGGTACTGTCTGGTAATTCCCCACGGCAAACCATCGGTGGCCAGGCTGGCGAATTAATGCGGAAAAAATTACGGCGCTGGATATAGTACAGCACGTCAGGTATCGCCGCGCAGAAAGCAGGCAAGTTGTCATGTTCAACCGTGCGGATAATCGCAGTACGAAATTCAACTTTGGCACCCGCCGTTTCCGCCACAAAACCAAGCTCGCCAGCAAACAGCGCCCGGCTGTTTTCACGCTCCAGCGCGCCAAGGTCAAACAGGAACTCTTCCTCGTCCGAATCGACCTCAAGGATCTTACTGATGAATTGGCCATGTGTGTGATACACCATTACAGTGGCGTCCTGCTTTTGCAGTCCGCGCAATGTGGCGCAAATAGCCATCTTGCCACGCCTGGCGTACTGTTCTTTCATATTGTCATCCACTACATCCATCCCCACCGTCGATTGAATGGTTAATCCGTTATTCAGTGTCCCAGCCCCCTGGATACGATATGGCACTAGTATCGACATGCTTCTCGTCAACTTTAGTGCTTTATCAATTCATTAGCTTATATACCCACCTGCTATCGCGTTGCCAATACGCCAATCCGGTTTCTCACGTTTTTCCATAAACCTGCTAAGGGGCCAACGCACACAGTCATTCAATAATCAGCTATTCAGCAAGCCATTATTCAAAACCTGTTATTTACTTATCCGGTTGTTCAATTCCGTTGTTCAATTTCTGCCAAACCCGCCAATAACCTGAAGCGTAATATAGTAGAAATATATGGCCTACAAGGAATCTCCGGCACGCACAATGCCCCGCCAGCGCGAGGCACATTTCATGAGAGGCAAACATTCATGAAAAACAGGAAGGGCTGTTAGTCAATAATAGACGAGGTTTAAGCGGCAGGATAGTGTGAAAGTAACCAGGTCAGTGCGAGTAGGTCGGCGCTACCGCCAGGGCTGATATTACGTTCAACCAGCGCACGATTCATTTCCTGTAGCCCCTGATGGGTCACACCATCGGACAGTAAATTACGTGCATAGGCTTGTACGAACGCCAACCCGTCTATTCCCCCCCGGGAAACGACATTGGTATCCGGGTTGTTGGCCATTAAAACTACCAGTGTCTGCAATAAAGCGGATTCATCGTCCTTACCCTGTGCGCGAGCATTGAGATAGGCAGGTAACGCATGCTGGCGTGCAGTAGCAAACCCGCTGGCCGCCTCGCCCCTCGCCCCGGTCAAGCCATAGCGTCGAAACAAAAGCTCGCCTGCTGTCGCCGTATGCTGACTATTCTCCAGCTCATTGCGAACCAAATCGGCACTCATCTGGGCTACGCACTGGCATAGGCTATCTTGTGTCAACGGCTGTCGGCGCCCCGCAAGCCAGCCTGCAGCACTACACAGCAGCCCGAAGGCAAAGATACCGCCTTTGTGGGTATTGACACCACCTGTTGCAGCCAGCATCGCTTGTTCCGCTGCAATACCAATCGGCCGCACCTGCGACAATAGCTGGGTTATCGGCAACAGGCTGTGTGTCATACCAGCTTCGGTAAAACGGGCAAACCACGGGGTCAGCGCGGCGATACTGGCCTGAAATAACGGCACATCCATATCGCGATGCGCGCCATTATTATCCCTATCCACCAGACCGGGTTTTGGCGTCAGCATCACTTCAACCGTCAGCGCGGCCACGACACGTTGATGAATATCAGGTAAAGCCACCAGCACGCCGGTGGCATCAGGAAATAGCGTCGTCAGTAATGGAGAAGCAACAACCGATTCAGTGTGCGTCAAACCAGGCATGGAGGATACTCTCGATTTTTTCAATCACGGCAGGTAACGCATGCCGACGCGAACGCGCGCAGGCATGCGCCGATTCCTCACAGAGTATACACCGACGGTGATCGTGCGCCAGCAACGTTCGACTCACTGACCCGGCCTTCGGACAGAACACGTCAAAATCCCACAGCCGCCCCAGCGGGTGCTGCTCTTCCAGCGCAATCGCTGCCGCCTTCACGCTCAGCGCATCCTTGGTTATCACCCAGAATGCCTCCGACCCTGTCTCCAGCCAGTGCAGCTGCTGCTCACGTACTGCCCATCCCCGGGCCTGGCACAGGTCGTTGAACGCCGCCACCGCCTCCCCCATCGCCCGCCGGTACAGCGCCGAGTCCTTCACCGCACCGGGCGTCACCAGCGTCAGCGACACCACCGTCGACTGGTGCAACGCCAGCAGTTGCTGCTGGCGTGCATGGCGGCGATCCTTCGCCGCCAGCAGGCTGTCCAGTGAGACGCTGACCGCAGTATCTGTCACTGCCTCGCTCACGCGTTGTCCTCTTTCACCTGACGCACCACGTCGATCACGCTGCCGTCACGGTAGCGGATCACCCCCACGATGCGGTCGTGAAACGCAATCGCCTTCGGCTCGCCCACCAGCGCTATCGCCCGCTGGTACAGCTCTTCGATAGCCATCACGCTCAGCCCGGCCTCGGTCAGCCGCGCCGCCACGTCCGGGCGCGACGGGTTCACCGCGATACCGTGGTCCGTCACCAGCACGTCTATCGCGCTGCCCGGTGTCACGCAGGTGGTCACCTGTCGCACCACCGTCGGGATACGGCTGCGGATCAGCGGCGCTACCACGATGGTCAGGTTCGCCGCCGTCGCCACGTCGCAGTGCCCGCCCGACGCCCCGCGCATCACCCCGTCCGACCCGGTTATCACGTTCACGTTAAACTGGGTGTCGATTTCCAGCGCACTCAAAATCACCACGTCCAGCTGGTCGCAGCACGCCGCCTTGGCGCTCGGGTTGGCGTACACGTTGGTCGAGATTTCCACGTGTTTCGGGTTTTTCGCCAGCGATGCCGCCGCGTTGGCGTCAAAGCACTGGGTGTCCAGCAGCGTCTCTATCAGCCCCTTCTCGTGCAGGTCGACGATGCTGCCGGTAATGCCCCCGAGTGCAAAGCGCGCCGTCACCCCCTGCCTGTGCATCCGGTCTTCCAGAAAACGGGTACAGGCGGTCGAGGCCGCGCCGGAGCCGGTCTGGATGGAAAAGCCCGGTTTGAAGTAGCCGGAATGGGCTATCACGTCCGCCGCCCGGCGGGCTATCAGCAGCTCTCGCGGGTTGCTGGTCACGCGCGCCGCCCCCACGCTGATTTTCGCCGGGTCGCCCACTTCCTCCACCGGCACCACGAAGTCCACCTGGTCCTGCACGATGCTGGCCGGCATGTTCGGGAACGGCACCAGGCTTTCCGTCAGCAGCACCACCGTCTTCGCGTAGTGCGCGTCCACCATCGCGTAGCCCAGCGACCCGCAGCGCGATTTCCCCGACGTGCCGTTGGCGTTGCCGAATTCGTCGCTGCTCGGCACCCCGAGGAACGCCACGTCTATCGTCAGCTCCCCGCTCTGCAGCAGGTGCACCCGCCCGCCGTGCGAGTGGATTTGTACCGGCTCGGTCATCAGCCCGTGCGAAATCGCGTCCGCCAGCTTGCCGCGCATGCCGGAGGTGTAGATACGGCTGATCACCCCGTTGCGGATATGCTCGATCAGCGGCGCGTTGCAGGTCATCAGCGAGCTCGACGCCAGCGTCAGGTCCCTGAAGCCCAGCCGGGCCAGCGTGTCCACCACGTGGTTGATCACCTTGTCCCCTTCACGGAACGCGTGGTGGAAGGAGATGGTCATGCCGTCCCGCAGCCCGCTCTTGCGGATGGCCTCGTCCAGGTCGGCACACAGCTTGCGCTGGTGTTTTTCGGTGACGTCATCCAGCCAGGGGGTACGGTGGTTGGCACTGACGAACGGTTGCAGCGGACTTTTTTCCGGGTATTGCTTCTGCAGTGCTTCAATAAAGTTACTCATGCTCTCATCCTGTCATTGCGACGGCCCGCCGGGGCGCGCTCCCGCCACCGGCCGGCCCGTGCAGAATCTGTCGGTTAACCGGGCCGGGCCTACTGGCGCACGCCGGAGGCCCGCGCACGCTCCACCACCTGGCGGGCGTGGTTGATAATCGGGCCGTCGATCATTTTTCCGTTCAGCGAGATGACCCCCAGTCCGGCGCGCTCGCCCTCTTCCGCCGCCCTGATCACCAGGTGGGCGTAGTCCACCTCGTCCTGGGTCGGCGCGTAGGCGTTGTGCAGCAGTTCAATCTGCCGCGGGTTGATCAGCGACTTGCCGTTGAAGCCCAGCTTGCGGATCAGCTCCACTTCCTTCAGGAATCCCTCCTCGTCGTTGACGTTGGAGTACACCACGTCAAACGCGTCGATACCGGCGGCACGGGCGGCATGCAGCACCGCACAGCGGGCGTAGAACAGCTCGGTGCCGTCCCCGCGCTCGGTCTGCATGTCCATCACGTAGTCGAACGCCGCCAGCGCGATACCAATCATGCGCTCGGACGAGCGGGCGATGGACACGGCGTTGATCACCCCGACCGCCGACTCGATGGCCGCCATGATGCGGGTGGAGCCCACTTCACGGCCGCAGGCCTTCTCGATGCGCGCCAGATGGTGCTCCAGCTCGTCGACATCGTCGGTGGAATCGGTCTTCGGCAGGCGGATGACATCCACCCCGCCACGCACCGCTGCTTCCAGGTCCCTGAGCCCGAACGGGGTGTTGAGCTGGTTGATGCGCACCACGGTCTCGATATCCCGGTACATCGGGTGCTGCAGCGCATGGTAGACCAGCAGGCGCGCGGTATCTTTCTCGCGCAGCGACACCGCGTCCTCCAGGTCGAACATGATGGAGTCCGGCTGGTAGATGAAGGCGTTGGACAGCATGGCGGCATTGGCGCCCGGCAGGAACAGCATGCTGCGGCGCAGTTTTTTCGGTTGCGTGGTGCTCATCACAGTGTCTCCCAGTCAATCTGATCCACATCGGCGGCACGCAGCACGGCGCTCTGCACCCGGGCCCGGATGACGCAGTCCAGCGCCCCCTTGTCTTCCACCACGACGGTACCGGACTCGACGCCCAGCGCACTCAGCGTGTCGTTCACCACCCGGGTGATCTGTGCGCCAAACTGTTTGATGACTTCACTGTTTATCACCACCGTCAGCGGGCCCTGCGCCGGGGACACCCGGACCAGCAGGTCGCTGGATTCAAAGGTGCCCGCCAGGGCTTCCTTGATAATTTTCATGTTGGTTTTCCTGCCTGATACATTAAAAACACGTCACGCGCAGGCGAGCTCGCCATAGCGCTGCAGATGCGCAAACGTCGTCGCCGGCACAATCTGGCGGATGGCGTCGAACTGGCGCTGGCGCAGCAGCCGCCGTACCGCCGAGGCGGATATCGCCTGCCCGTCGTGCTCGCGCGTGCGTTCGATTTCCACCACCGTCAGGGCCGGGGCGGGCACCCGCCCGTCCTGCTCCAGCCAGTGGTGCATGTCCTGGTTGTACTGGTGCGTCACCGGGCAGAACGGCTCGGTGCCGACAAAGCGCCGGGTGATGCCGAGCGCCGGGGCGATGTACTGGCGGAAGATGATGAGGTCCAGCGCCGCGTGCGCCTGGCTTATCAGCGCCGCTTCCTTCAGGAAATAGCCCGGAAAGGTGGCCTTGGAAATCAGGTATTCCGACCCGGCGTGCACCGTCAGGTTGGGGATGTCCGCCACCCCCTGGCGCACCATCTCCAGCCGCTCGGCGAACGGGAAGAAGGAGACGTCCTCGCGCACCACGAAGATGTGCAGCCAGTCGCAGGCCTGCGCGGCCTGCTCGGCCAGGTAGCGGTGCCCCAGCGTGAACGGGTTGGCGTTCATCACGATGGCCCCGATGTCCCGCCCCGGCCGTACCTCGGCCGCCAGCGACTGGCAGTACTGGCTGATGCCGAGCGGCGTGTTCTCCATCAGCACCGCCTGGTCGTCATAGCAGGCAATCGGGTAGAAGCCGCAGCCGCGAAACGCCGTGACGTTGCAGGGACGGGTGTAGAGAAACAGGTGGAACAGGCCGCGCTCGGCCGCCAGCTGCACCACCTCGTTGACCACCTTCGCCCCCAGGCTGAGCTCGCGAAAGTCGGGGTCCACCGCCACGCACTTGATGGTGCTGGCGCACAGCCCGGCACAGGCCACCAGCCGCCCGTGATGCGTGCCGGCCACAAAAAACTCGACGTCCTGGTCCCGGTCCAGCTGGCAGCGCGCCAGCAGCGCGGTTATCGCCACCAGCATGGGGGACGGGACGCGCGCATCCAGCGTGGCAAACGTAACACTCTCGTCGTCATCGGCGTACATAACGGTTATCCTGCTTGTTGCTGGGCCCCGTCACCGCGGGGCTGACGCCGCCGGTCACCCGGCAGCGGGAACGATTCAGTGCCCGGCCGCCACGGACGCGGCACGCGGGGCGGTCACCGGCCGGACGGCCTCGCCGATGGTGTTGCGCAGGTGGCCGACCTTCTCGATTTCCACCTCGATGCTGTCGCCCGGCTTGAGGAACAGCGGCGGGGTGCGCTTCTTGCCGACACCGCCGGGCGAGCCGGTGATGATGACGTCACCGGCGCTGAGCGCGGTGAAGGTGCTGATGTATTCAATCAGGTCCGCCACCTTGTGGATCATGCTGGCAGTGTTGTCGTCCTGCACCATGCGGCCGTTGAGGAAGGTGCGGATGGCCAGGGCGTGCGGGTCGGGAATTTCGTCCCGGGTGGTGAGACAGGGGCCGAAGGCACCGGTCTTCTGCCAGTTCTTGCCGGCGGTGAACCAGCTGTGCTGCCAGTCACGGGCGGAGCCGTCCATGTAGCAGCTGTACCCGGCGACAAAGGACAGCGCGTCGTCACGGTGGATGTTCTGGCCGTTTTTGCCGATGATGACCGCCAGCTCGCCTTCATAGTCGAACTCGCTGGAGTAGTGGGGCTTGAGCACCGGGGTGCCGTGGCCGGTCTGGGAGTCGGCGAAGCGCACGAACAGGGTCGGTGCGGGGTTCAGCTCGTTGAACTCCTTGCGCTTGTCGGCGTAGTTCATGCCGACGCAGAGGATTTTGGACGGCGCGACGATGACCGGCAGGAAGGTGACGTCGGCGACGGCGACATCCGGCGTGTCGGTCTGGAAGGCGGCGGCCTCGTGCAGCGCCTGACCGGCCAGCAGGGCTTTCAGGTCGGCGTAGCGGTCACCGAGACGGCTGCCCAAATCGATAAGCCCTGCCGGTGTGTGGATCCCGTAACTGTTTTTGCCCTGATGGCGATAACTTGCAAGTTTCATAATCTTTCCCGTTTAAATAAGGCCGCGAGCTATCGCGGCGTTATTTGTTTTTTTGTCATACAACCGTCACACCAGGAACTTGCCGAGTACCAGCAAGGCCACGGAGACGTTGATTGCACCACCGATACGGGTAGCAATCTGAGCGAACGGCATCAGCACCATACGGTTACCAGCGGTGAGAATCGCCACGTCGCCGGTACCGCCCTGCCCGCTCTGGCAGCAGGAGATGATGGCAACGTCAATCGGGTGCATACCGATTTTCTTGCCAACGAAGAAGCCAGTGGTCACCAGTGCCACAACAGTGGACACAATCACCAGCAGGTTAGTTATTGTGAAAGCGTGTACCAGCTCTTCCCAAGGGGTGATCGCCACGCCAACAGCAAACAGAATTGGATAGGTCACAGAAGTCTGGAAGAATTTGTAAACAACCTGAGAACCTTCGAGCAAACGCGGAGACGCGCCATTAATCAACTTCACGATCACCGCGGCAAACAACATGCCCACAGGTGCCGGTAAACCAATCAGTTTGTAGCCCAGCATCCCGATCATATACAGCAGGATAGCCAGCAGTGCGCCTGCAGCCAGATTGGTCGGATCCATCTTGCCGCTCAAAGAGCTGGTCAGCGAAGCCGGTGCCGTTTCAGTGGTATTTGCTTTATTCGGCATCAGGTCACCTTCACCGGTCAGGTGCGGGTAACGCTTGCCCAGTTGGTTCAGCACACCGGCCAGGACGATAGCAGTCAGGCTACCCAGCATAACGATTGGCAGAATACGACCCAACGCGACGCCCTGCTCCATGTGCAGCAAGGTGGCATAACCGATAGACAGAGGAATCGCCCCTTCACCCACACCGCCAGCCATAATCGGCAGTACCAGGAAGAAGAAGATCTGGAACGGATCCAGGCCCAGCATAATGCCCACGCCCATACCAACCAACATACCCACAATTTCACCACACAGCATGGGGAAGAAAATGCGCAGGAAGCCCTGAATCAGCGTCTGGCGGTTCATGCTCATGATGCTGCCGACAATGATGCAGCAGATATAGAGGTACAGAATGTTGGTGGATTTGTAGAACTTGGTGGTCGCATCCACAACCACATGCGGCAACAAACCGTAGTAAACCAGTGCAGACGGAATAAACGTGGCGCAAATCGCCGCTGCTCCCATCTTACCGATAAAAGGTAAGCGCTTACCGAACTCACCACAGGCGAAACCGAAAAACGCCAGCGTGGCAACCATCACCACGATGTCACTGGGCAACTTGCCGTCCAGGCAATCCAACGCAATTAATAGCCCAGCCAGGATAAACAGCGGCACCGGAATAACACCAATTTTGTAGTTATCCAGAATGTGCCACCATTTTTCTTTTAATGAAACCTTCCCAGAGGCCTCATCTTTTACAACGATATAAGAATCATCAGTGGTACTCATAACCTTCTCCCCTTGTTATTTTCCCGTGCATATTAAGAGGTCAACACACGTTATTATGTGATAATCATCAAATTAAAAAATGAGTTTTAATGGTACTTATGGTTTTTATGGTTTTTATTATTTTTTGATTAAAAATCAATAGATTAAATTTTTAGATTGCGAGGGGTTTTGACGTGGTTTTTATGGTTTGTATGGTTCAAATGGTCCTTATTTCGAGAAAGAAATAATATGTTGTGAAAAAGTAATTAAAATGTCCACGCTCAGTGACAAGCAATTTACGTCTTATTTAAAACAACTGAAACAAAAATACCATTTTCACAATCTGCGCGAAACGCTTCACAAGACTATTTTTTAGTCCCTTTCTTTTACGCCTTTCATGATAAATTAGCCATCTTCGTTTGCGCGTTTTCTCGGTGATTAGCACATTATGACGGTCAGGCTCTCGTTCCATCTCAAGCTGTTCATCTACCTGATGATCTTTTTTTCTCTGTTGTTGATCACCGCAGGGCTTTACTACTATCGGGCCGTCGATCGGCAGCTCTACGACGAGTTGGGTAGCCGGGCACAGATTCAGGCACGAGAAATCGCGATTATTCCTTCGCTCATCGAGGCGGTGAAATATAAAGATACCGCCACCATCGACAATCTGGTCGATCAAATCAAAGCACGCAGCGATGCCAGCTTTATCGTTATCGGCGATCGCAACGCAACCCACTTATATCATTCTGAAGAGCCGTCACTGCTCGGCACAGAAATGATAGGCGGCGACAATAAAGAAGTGCTGGAAGGACAAAGCTCTATCACGCTACGGCGCGGTGCGATTGGTATTTCACTGCGTAGCAAAGCGCCGATCATGGATGGAGATCAGGTTATCGGCATCGTGTCAGTCGGGTATTTGAAAAAACGCATCGATAACCTGACATTCAGTAAAGTAGCGCATATCGGGCTGCCTATCGTCGCGATGCTGGTTGCGTTGTTTTTCTTTTCCTGGTGGTTCTCCCGCAACCTGAAGAAGCAAATGTTCGGGCTGGAGCCGCTGGAGATCCGGCTGTTGGTCAGGCAACAAAAGGCATTGCTGGAGTCTATTTATGAAGGTGTGATCGCCATCGACAAGCAACGCAATATTGCGGTGATCAACCATGCCGCCAAAGATTTGCTGGACCTGACGATGCCTTCGTATCAATTACGCGGCAAACCGATCGACGACATTATTACCCCCGTGCCATTTTTCTCTAATGAAGATATTTGGATAACCGACACTCATGATGAGATTTGCCGTTTCAATCAGACCACGGTTATCGCCAGCCGCGTGCGCATTATGCTGGAAGATGAACTGCAAGGCTGGGTAATCAGTTTTCGTGACAAAAACGACATTCACACCCTAAGCATGCAACTCAGTCAGGTCAAACGTTATGCCAACAGCCTGCGTATTCTGCGCCATGAACAATTGAATTGGACGGCTACGCTGGCCGGATTGTTGCATTTGCGCCGTTATGATGAAGCCGTGCGTTACATTGAAGCCCAGTCCGAAGGGGCACAGGTAGTGCTAGATTTTATCTCCAGTCGTTTCTGTTCGCCGGCACTTTGCGGGCTGTTACTGGGTAAATTCGCCAGCGCACGCGAGAAAGGCATTGAGTTGCGTTTTGACCCTCGTTGCCAGCTTAACAGTATCCCTGCATCACTCAATGAAACAGAGCTGATGTCAATTATTGGGAATTTAATTGATAATGCGGTGGAAGCGACACTGGCCTGTACCTCGAGTTACTATCCTGTCGAAGTGTATATCTACGACGGTGAACAGGAATTAGTCATTGAAGTGGCTGATCAAGGGACAGGGATTGACCCCACAATTGCAGATCGGGTATTTGAGATGGGTGTCACCAGTAAAAAAGAAGGCGATCACGGTCTGGGTCTGCATTTGGTTGCCAGCTATGTTAGTCAGGCACAGGGTGTGATCGAAGTTTCTGACAATTCGCCTCACGGCGCTATTTTTTCTATCTTCATTCCAAAAATAATCAATAACCAATAACCGGGGAAAACAAGTACCATGCCAATCGCGAGCACCATGCCACCTGAACGAACGATTGAAAATTTCGACGTGTTGATCGTTGAAGACGAGAGAAAGCTGGCAAATATCCACGCGGAATTTATCGAAAAGAATTTCGCGCTGCGAGTGGTAGGTACGGCGTCAACCCTGAACGAAGCCCGGCGTATGCTGCAGCAATACAAACCCCGACTGATGTTGCTGGATAATTATCTGCCAGACGGCGAAGGCGTCCAGCTTATTGAAAGTGAACTGATGCGCAGTATCAACTGCTCAGTGATTTTTATTACCGCCGCCAGCGACATGAACACCTGCGCACAGGCTATCCGCTGCGGCGCTTTTGATTACATTATCAAACCGGTGTCCTACCCACGACTACGCTCGTCGCTTGAGCGATTCATCCAGTTTGTCAAAACCCAGCACACTTACAAAGTCGTCGATCAGCAGAATGTGGACGTCCTCTATCAGTTACAGGCATCGACCGTACCTAATGGGCCTGGCAGCAAAGGCATTGAAGAGAATACCCTCAACCTGGTCAAACAGATCTTTCAGGATCAGCCGGAGACTTTATTCTCCGTCGATGAGGTCGTGGAAAAAACCGGTCTCAGCAAAACGACAGCCCGACGCTATCTGGAATATGGGCTGGAAAACCAGTTTCTGGATGTAGAAATGCGTTATGGCAAGATTGGGCACCCGCGGCGTCTCTATCGTAAAAAGCACCTCGATTGAGGCTTGTGGTTTGCTTATGCCATACCCGCCTTTCGCGGGTATGGCATTACCATTGTCACCGTTGGCCAATATGCCTTGAAAATGAAGCTCATGCCTAGAGCCGACAGGCGCTCCCCTCAAATGTTATTACACACTGGCGTGCTGTATCCTCCCCGCCAATACCCCGGTATTAAATCCGTTTAATTTAGTCAACTGTCTGGCTTTATTTGGGCAATTCACCAGATGAATAGCCTGATGTCACAAAAACGATCACACAGTACAAGTACAACTAAACATTCATATTACAACCGTCGATAACACACTACTTGGTACTGCAAATCGCAGACTCTGATAAACCACCAACCTTCACCGCACCCAATCAATAACAACACTCAGGTAATTTCTTTTAAGGAGCATGGCAATGGGGTTCAGTAGCGCAATAAAAAACACAAAAATCTCTCACAAACTCTACCTGGGATTCGGCGTAGTGTTATTGCTGGTAGCGATTGCTTCAACGCTCAGCGCCATGCGTTTTCGTGACATCCGGGACATCTACGAAAAAACCAACCTGATTTACAACATCAATATTGAGGTTTTTCAGGCAAAAATTAACCGCCTCAAATATTTCTATACACCGGATGACAGCACACAGACTGTGTTAACAGGTTTCGTTAAACATGCGGCCGAACTGACCCAAAGCGCCCACACGCTGTCGTGGCGCACCGACGAACTGGCTTATATCAATGATCTGGATAGGATCATGGTAGATTTCCAAAAGTCAGTCGCCGATATGTCGACCTCCACACAACAGGTTGTCGCACTGAGAAAACAAATTGGTGCGATGAATACACAAAACGCGGTTAAAAGTTTCCGTGACGGCCTGCAAAACCAGCAACTGGATAACACGTTATACCAGCGTGTTGAGGAACTGGCATACGCCACCGAATCACTGAAAAACCTCTCTTACGAATTGCAGCTTGCTGGTACCGATGATGCGGCTAAAGCCTTTGCCAGCCGCTATGCAGAAGTACAAAAAACGTATCAAGACTTGCAGCCAACATTAACCGGCGACACACAGAAACTGGCTGAATCACTCTGGAAATACACCTCGCAATACGCCACGCTGAATCAAGACTATGCCCGCGTCTGGGGGGATTTGAAAAAAGCGGAAAATGCGGTGAAAACCGGCGGAGATAAAAGCAGCGCAGTGATCAAATCTCTGATTACTGTCGTGAAAAACCAGAATGATGCGTTGGCGTATGGTTCGGCCAGCGCGACATTACTGATTGGCGTAATAGCCGTCATCATCGGAATTTTGATCGCCGTTTATATCATTCGCCAAATTACCCGCCCGGTTCTGCATAACCTGACACTGGCAGAACGTATCGCCAGCGGTGACCTGACAGCCACCATCGAGGTGGACCGTCACGACGAACTGGGCAAGTTAACCGCTGCGATGGCAGCCATGAATGATCGTCTGCGCCACATGATTTCCGATGTGCGTGACAGTGTGGCACATGTGACCCATTCAGCCGCGGATATCGCCGCTGGCAACAGTGATCTTGCCTCCCGAACTGAGCAGCAATCTGCTGCGGTGGTGCAAACCGCCGCCAGCATGGAAGAATTGACATCAACGGTGAAGAACAATACGGAAAACGCCCGCCATGCCAGCCAGATTGCGTCAGATGCCTCCCAAAATGCGCATAAAGGCGGCGAAGTGGTGCAAAACGTAGTGAAAACGATGGATGATATCGCTGCCAGTTCACGGAAAATTGCCGATATTACCGCCGTCATCAACAGCATTGCGTTCCAGACCAATATTCTGGCATTAAACGCAGCGGTGGAAGCCGCCCGTGCTGGTGAACAAGGCCGTGGCTTTGCCGTCGTGGCTGGCGAGGTGCGTAGCCTTTCTCAGCGCAGCTCCCAGGCAGCGAAAGATATCGCCGCCCTGATTGCCGAGTCCGTAGAGCGCACAAATGCGGGCAGTACGCTGGTCGCCGAAGCAGGACAAACCATGGATAGCATCGTTAAATCGGTATCTCGTGTTAACGATATTATGGGTGAAATCTCTTCCGCGTCGGAAGAGCAAAGCCGGGGGATTGAACAAATCTCCCGCGCCATTACTGAGCTGGATAGCACGACGCAGCAAAACGCCGCACTGGTTTCGCAGTCATCTTCCGCGGCCAATGCGCTGGAAGAGCAAGCCATGATGCTGGAAAAACTGATGGCCACCTTCCGGTTATCCAACGCCGCAGCACCGTCATCACGCCCTGCACCTGCGCTGAATAATCCACGCCGTCCGTTACAGGCGCTGCCTGCTACTGCTAAAGCTTCAGCAAAACCTGCCGCTAAAAATCATCAGGATGACTGGACTTCTTTCTAAGCGCCTCACGTTCTGACGCCATTTACGCTGATGAACACAAACGGCCCGCCGCTGGCGGGCCGCTTTCTTTACGATAGGAGTTGATACCGTTTGAGAACCGCTAACCATTTATTGTCAGGAAAAAACAGTCCGGCTTACATCAAAACACCATCGTCATCGGGTCTGGATATTGATATTCAAACCCCAGTTCACTGCAAATTCGTTGTCCGTCGACCAGTCTCGCTTTCAGCGGATCGCCTGATAAAAACTCCGGCGGTTCCAGCCCCATGCGACGTGCCTGTTCCGGGTAGAAGTCCTGCTTCGCAGGGTGTCCCGGTGCACACAAGTTATAGAGATGTCCACCATGCGGGCGCTGTAACAACAACATAATTGCCCCAATGACATCCTCCAGATGGACCAGATTGACTCCGTGACTGCCATCCGGCAGATCATGCCGACCGGCAAGGAACCGTCCAGGATGGCGATTATTCCCCACCAATCCAGCCAATCGTAAAATGTCCACTTCAGTGTGAGGCAACGCATGCAGCCATTGCTCCAGTTCCTGTAGCACCTTACCGGTTCCGGTTTCTGGCTGTAATGGACTGCTTTCTCTCACCCTACCGCTAACTGCGCCGTAAACAGAAATAGAGCTGGTATACATAATGCGTGGTACGCCATGAGCCAGAGCGCTATCGACTACCTGCTGCACCGCCTGCAAATACGCACCGCCCGCACGTTCAACCCGGCCCGGCGGCAAGGTAATGATCAGTGCATCCACGTTCAACAGCGCGTCCAGCTCGTCCGGCTCACACACCAGATCGGGCGTCAGGCACAGGCTATAACACTCCACACCGGACAGACGCGCCGCTGTTACACCATCATCGGTGCTTTTGCTCCCGACCACCCGATATCCCCGGCTCTGTAGCGCCAGCGCCAACGGCATACCCAGCCAGCCAAGCCCGATTATCGCTATCTTTTTCATCGTCGTTCTCCTGACTTCCCGGCGTTGTTCTTCGGATGAATACTCTGCGTTTTTCATTATGTACCCTTATTGCCCATCTGGCGGCAATGTGATTTATACGCTGCAGGTAAAAAAATGTTGCGCTATCACATCAACATGGTTTAGGTTAACCAACAGACAACACCACTCTACGTTTACAAAAATAGAGACGAATTTATGTTACGCGTTAATTTCAACCACCATCATCACCATCACCCTGACTAGTCTTTCAGGCGATAGGTGCTGGAAGACATTCAGATCTTCCAGTGGCGGTGAACGCGTAAAAAGCCCCCGGAAGATCGATTCCGGGGGCTTTTTTTTGGCCGGAATTTTTTAAAAAAGCCTGCTTAACAGGCATCACAGACAGGATAAATTGAGGTTCACATGCTGGATAAAACACGTTTGCGTATTGCGATGCAGAAATCAGGCCGCCTGAGCGATGATTCCCGAGAATTACTGGCTCGCTGCGGTATCAAAATCAACCTGCATCAGCAACGCCTGATCGCCTTTGCCGAAAACATGCCTATCGATATTTTGCGTGTACGCGACGACGACATTCCCGGTCTGGTGATGGATGGCGTGGTTGACCTGGGGATTATCGGCGAAAACGTGCTGGAAGAAGAGTTGCTCAATCGCCGTGCTCAAGGGGAAGACCCGCGCTATTTCACCCTGCGCCGTCTGGATTTCGGTGGTTGCCGCCTGTCGCTGGCGATGCCGCTTGATGAGGAATACACCGGTCCACAATGTCTGCAAAACAAGCGTATCGCCACCTCTTATCCGCACTTGCTCAAGCAATACCTGGATAAACAAGGCGTTAACTTCAAATCCTGTCTGCTGAATGGTTCGGTAGAAGTCGCGCCGCGCGCAGGTCTGGCTGACGCTATCTGTGACCTGGTGTCCACGGGTGCAACGCTCGAAGCCAACGGTCTGCGTGAAGTAGAAGTGATTTATCGCTCCAAGGCCTGTCTGATTCAGCGCGACGGGGAGATGCCAGCGGAGAAACAACAGTTGATCGACAAACTGTTAACTCGCATGCAAGGCGTTATTCAGGCGCGTGAATCCAAATACATCATGCTGCACGCGCCCAGCGAACGTCTGGATGAAGTGATCGCACTGCTGCCGGGTGCCGAGCGCCCCACCATTCTGCCACTGGCAGGTGACCAGAACCGTGTCGCCATGCACATGGTCAGCAGCGAAACGCTGTTCTGGGAAACCATGGAAAAACTGAAAGTGCTGGGCGCCAGCTCTATTCTGGTATTGCCGATTGAGAAGATGATGGAGTAATGCCATGAGCAACCGCTTCGATACCTTGATTGACTGGCAAGCCTGTACGCAAGAGGAACAGCGCCGGTTACTGACTCGCCCGGCAATCTCAGCCTCTGACCGTATCAGCACGATTGTGGGCGAGATTCTGGCTGCCGTGCGTAAAGATGGCGACACGGCGTTGCGCGACTACAGCGCCCGTTTCGACAAAGTTCAGGTCGACAGCCTGCGCGTATCCGCCGAGGCGATTGATGCTGCCGTTGCACGATTGGGCGATGATATCAAACAGGCGATGGCAACCGCCGTGCGCAACATTGAAACCTTTCACAACGCACAAAAGCTTCCGCCAATCAGCGTAGAAACCCAACCCGGCGTACGTTGCCAACAAGTAACCCGCCCGATTGCCAGCGTCGGGTTGTATATTCCAGGTGGGTCTGCCCCGCTGCTCTCCACGGTGTTGATGCTGGCAACCCCAGCACGCATCGCCGGGTGCCAGCGTGTGATTCTGTGCTCTCCGCCACCGATTGCCGATGAGATTTTGTATGCGGCAAAACTGTGCGGCGTGCAGGAAGTGTTCCAGCTCGGTGGTGCACAAGCGATCGCCGCAATGGCGTTCGGCACCGATAGCGTACCGAAGGTCGATAAAATTTTTGGCCCAGGCAACGCTTATGTCACCGAAGCCAAACGCCAGGTTAGCCAGCTGCTCGATGGCGCGGCCATTGATATGCCGGCAGGTCCGTCTGAAGTGTTGGTGATTGCCGATAGCGGTGCCACACCGGATTTCGTTGCCTCCGACTTGCTGTCGCAAGCCGAGCATGGCCCCGATTCACAAGTGATTCTGTTGACGCCTGATGCCGCTATAGCACAAGCGGTGATCGATGCAGTAGAACGCCAGTTAGCAACGCTCTCCCGTGCTGATATTGCCCGTCAGGCGCTGGCCAGCAGCCGGGTGATTATCGCGCGCGATTTGGACCAGTGCATCGACATCAGCAATCAGTACGGCCCGGAGCACCTGATTATCCAAACGCGTAACGCCGAAACGCTGGTCGATCGCATCACCAGCGCCGGGTCAGTGTTTTTAGGTGACTGGTCACCAGAATCTGCCGGTGATTATGCCTCCGGTACCAATCATGTACTGCCGACCTACGGTTACACCGCCACCTACTCCAGTCTTGGGCTGGCGGACTTTCAAAAGCGAATGACGGTACAACAGCTGTCGCCACAAGGTCTACTGGGACTGGCCTCAACCATTGAGATCATGGCGCAGGCCGAACAACTGACCGCCCACAAGAACGCCGTTACCCTGCGCGTCAACGCCCTCAAGGAGCAAGCATGAGTATTGAGAATCTGGCCCGCGATAACGTCCGCCGCCTGACCCCATATCAGTCCGCTCGCCGCTTGGGGGGAAAAGGCGACGTGTGGCTCAATGCCAATGAGTATCCACAAGCGCCGAACTATCAGCTTACCTTGCAGACGCTCAACCGTTATCCGGAATGCCAGCCGGCACAAGTCATCGAACGTTATGCGGCGTACGCCGGTGTTGCACCGGAGCAAGTGCTGGTTAGCCGTGGGGCTGATGAAGGTATTGAGCTGTTAATCCGTGCATTCTGCGAACCGGGTAAAGACGCGGTATTGTTCTGTCCGCCGACCTACGGCATGTACGCTGTCAGCGCAGAAACGCTGGGGGTGGAACGTCGTATCGTGCCAGCAACCAACGACTGGCAACTGGATTTAGCCGCTATTGAAGGTGCGTTGGATAACGTCAAGGTGATTTACGTCTGCTCGCCGAACAATCCGACCGGCAATCTTGTCAACCCGGACGATTTACGTCAGTTGCTGGAACTGGCGCGTGGCCGCGCTATCGTCGCTATCGACGAAGCCTATATCGAATTTTGCCCGCAAGCGACAACAGCTGGCTGGCTGGCCCACTATCCTCATCAGGTGGTGTTGCGTACCCTGTCCAAGGCTTTCGCGTTGGCTGGTCTGCGCTGCGGTTTTACTCTCGCCAGTGCCGAGGTTATCCAACTACTGTTGAAAGTGATCGCCCCCTACCCGCTGGCGTTACCAGTTGCGGATATCGCCGCACAGGCGCTGAGTGAAGACGGCATCGCAACCATGCGACGCAACGTGGCCGAACTCAGTGAAAATCGCCGCTGGCTAAGCGACTCGTTGAAAACGCTGCCAAACGTGGAAACGGTATACGCCAGTGAAAGCAACTATCTGCTGGTGCGTTTCGCCGATTCACCCGCCGTCTTCAAATCCTTATGGGATCAGGGCATTATTTTACGTGACCAGAACAAACAGCCGGGTCTGGCGGGTTGTCTGCGTATTTCTATCGGCACCCGCTACGAATGCGAGCGCGTAATCAGCGCGTTGCAGGCATTGTCGGGCAAAACAGCATAATTTGAGGAAGCACCGTGGGATTAAAGTATCTTTTCATCGACCGTGACGGCACGCTGATTGCCGAGCCGCCCGAGGATTATCAGGTTGATCGGCTGGATAAGCTGGCTTTAGAACCGGATGTTATTCCGTCACTGCTCACCTTGCAAAAAGCCGGTTTCAAATTGGTGATGATCACCAATCAGGATGGCCTGGGTACCAGCAGCTTCCCGCAGGAAGATTTCGATCCTCCGCACAACCTGATGATGCAAATTTTCACCTCACAAGGTATTCGCTTCGAGCGGGTGTTGATTTGCCCACATTTCCCTGGCGACAACTGTGACTGCCGGAAACCGAAAACCGCGCTGGTTGATGCGTTTTTGAAAGACAACGTGATGGATAGCGCCAACAGCTTTGTGATTGGCGACCGTGAAACCGATGTTCAACTGGCGCACAACATGGGCATCACTGGCCTGCGTTATCAACGCGATGGCCTCAACTGGCAGGCGATCACCGCCCAGTTGACCAAACGAGACCGCCACGCCCACGTGAACCGGGTCACCCGTGAAACCGCTATTGATGTCAACGTGTGGCTGGATCGCGAAGGCGGCAGCAAGATCCATACCGGTGTCGGCTTCTTCGACCACATGCTGGATCAAATTGCCACCCACGGCGGTTTTCGCCTGAATATTGATGTAAAAGGCGACCTGTATATCGACGATCACCATACCGTGGAAGATACCGGGTTGGCATTAGGCGAAGCACTGAACAAAGCGCTGGGTGACAAGCGCGGTATTGGTCGTTTCGGGTTTGTGTTGCCGATGGATGAATGCCTGGCACGCTGTGCGCTTGATATCTCTGGCCGTCCGCATCTGGAGTACAAAGCAGAGTTTAACTACCAACGCGTCGGCGACCTGAGTACCGAAATGGTCGAGCACTTCTTCCGCTCGCTCTCTTACGCGATGGGCTGCACCCTGCATCTGAAAACCAAAGGTCGTAACGATCACCACCGCGTCGAAAGCCTGTTCAAAGTCTTTGGCCGTGCGCTACGTCAGGCTATTCGGGTGGAGGGTGATACCCTGCCCAGCTCCAAAGGAGTGCTGTGATGAACGTGGTGATCCTGGATACCGGCTGCGCCAACCTGTCATCCGTGATGTATGCGGTTAAGCGCCTGGGGTATGAGCCGCAGGTCAGCCGTGAGCCGGAAGTGGTATTACGCGCCGATAAGTTGTTTCTGCCAGGGGTGGGTACCGCGCAAGCGGCAATGGACCAACTGGCTGAACGCCAATTGATTGCCCTGATTAAAGCCTGTACCCAACCCGTATTGGGCATCTGCCTTGGCATGCAGTTACTGGGCAGCCGCAGTGACGAAACCGGCGGCATCGATACGCTAGGCATTATCGATACCCCTGTGGTGCAGATGGCCGATCGTGGTCTGCCTTTGCCGCATATGGGCTGGAATCAGGTGACATCGCAAGCTGGCCACCGCCTGTTCCGCGATATTCCAGATGGCTCGTACTTTTATTTTGTACACAGTTACGCGATGCCGGTTTGCGCCAATACTATTGCCCAATCGCATTATGGCGATGCCTTCACCGCAGCAGTACAGAAGGATAACTTCTACGGCGTCCAGTTCCACCCGGAACGCTCTGGTGCGGCGGGTGCCCAGCTACTGAAGAATTTTCTGGAGATGTAAACGGACATGATTATTCCCGCATTAGACCTGATTGATGGACAGGTGGTCCGTTTGCATCAGGGTGATTATGGTCAGCAGCGTCAATACGGCAGCGACCCGCTACCACGCCTGCAAGACTATCAACAGCAAGGGGCGCAGGTATTACATCTGGTAGATTTGACCGGGGCCAAAGACCCGGCAGCACGCCAGATCCCACTGCTGAAAACACTGCTGGCCGGGGTTTCTGTACCGGTACAAGTCGGTGGCGGCATTCGTACCGAACACGATGTTGAAGCACTGCTGGCGGCGGGAGCCACTCGTGTGGTTATCGGCTCAACAGCGGTAAAACAGCCTGAGCTAGTGCAGCAATGGTTCGCCCGCTACGGTGCTGACGCACTGGTACTGGCGCTGGACGTGCGTATTGACGCCGCGGGTGTGAAAAACATCGCCATCAGCGGCTGGCAGGAGAACTCCGGCATCACGCTGGAGCAAACGGTGGAACGTTACCTGCCCTTCAGTCTGAAACACGTGCTCTGTACCGATATCTCCCGCGATGGCACATTACAGGGCTCTAACGTCGAGTTGTATCGCGAAATCAGCGCTCGCTATCCACAGGTCGCTTTTCAGGCGTCTGGCGGTATCGGTTCACTGTCAGATATTGCTGCGCTGCGTGACAGTGGCGTGCGTGGTGTTATCGTCGGCCGCGCCTTGCTGGAAGGTAAATTCAACGTGACGGAGGCGATTTCATGCTGGCAAAACGGATAATCCCCTGTCTGGACGTGCGTGACGGCCAGGTCGTAAAAGGCGTACAGTTTCGCAATCATGAGATTATTGGTGATATCGTGCCCCTGGCTCAACGCTACGCACAAGAAGGCGCAGATGAACTGGTATTTTATGATATCACCGCGTCATCCGATGGCCGGGTGGTGGATAAAAGCTGGGTTTCTCGCGTAGCGGAAGTGATCGATATTCCGTTTTGCGTCGCGGGTGGCATCAAAAGTGTCGAAGATGCCGGGCAAATTCTGTCTTTTGGTGCGGATAAAATCTCTATCAACTCACCAGCACTGGCTGACCCAACGCTAATTTCACGTCTGGCTGATCGTTATGGCGTACAATGCATCGTTGTCGGCATCGATACCTGGCATGATGCCGAAACCGGCCGTTATCATGTCAACCAATATACCGGCGATGAAAAGCGTACCCGCGTCACGCAATGGGAAACCCTTGACTGGGTACAGGAAGTGCAGAAGCGCGGTGCCGGTGAAATTGTACTGAATATGATGAATCAGGATGGCGTGCGCAATGGCTATGACCTGACGCAACTGCGGCAGGTGCGCGATGTCTGCCAGGTGCCGTTAATCGCCTCCGGCGGTGCTGGCACTATGCAGCATTTCCTTGATGCATTTCAGGATGCCGGGGTGGACGGTGCATTGGCAGCATCGGTATTCCATAAACAAATTATCAATATTGGTGAACTCAAGCAGTTCCTCAAGCAACAAGGCGTGGAGATCCGGGTGTGTTAACCGAACAACAACAAAGCCAGCTCGACTGGCAAAAAACCGATGGCATGATGCCTGCCATCGTACAGCATGCCGTTTCAGGCGAAGTACTGATGCTGGGTTACATGACTCAGGATGCGTTGCAGGTTACGCAAGAGACCGGTCACGTCACCTTCTACTCCCGCACCAAGCAGCGTTTGTGGACCAAAGGGGAATCCTCCGGCCACTTTCTCAGCGTGGTTTCGATCACGCCGGACTGCGACAACGACACGCTGTTAGTGCTGGTCAATCCGGTCGGCCCGACGTGCCATCTTGGCAATACCAGTTGCTTCCACCCGGCTGAAACTCAGTGGCAATTCTTGTACCAGTTGGAGCAGTTGTTGGCAGAGCGTAAGCACGCTGACCCAACCAGCTCCTATACCGCCAGACTGTATGCCAGCGGCACTAAGCGCATCGCCCAGAAGGTTGGCGAGGAAGGTCTGGAAACCGCACTCGCCGCGACAGTACACGACCGCGAAGAACTGACCAACGAAGCCTCTGATCTGGTCTATCACCTGCTGGTGCTGTTACAGGATCAGGAACTGGATTTAGGAACCATTATCCAGCGCTTGAAAGAGCGTCATACTAAATAATCTTCCCAGCCCGTTTTAGCGTTATTAAAACGGGCTTCTCCTCGTTACTCTGGCATTGCCGCG
This sequence comes from Dickeya oryzae, assembly GCF_020406815.2. Classification (NCBI taxonomy): domain Bacteria; kingdom Pseudomonadati; phylum Pseudomonadota; class Gammaproteobacteria; order Enterobacterales; family Pectobacteriaceae; genus Dickeya; species Dickeya oryzae. The sequence continues at coordinate 2,137,869 of NZ_CP162670.1, read as the reverse complement.
TCTGACAGCATCTACCCGCATTTCAGCCAAGTACCCTCAAGCTCACTTTATTTACCCTACCCTTAATGTGCACTTCACACCACAAGGCGATGACGACAAGCCCTGTGCTGTGGGGGTTCTGTTTATCTCACTGACTCATAAGGGAAAACGATGAAATTTACCAATAGCCGTGTTAGACCGTTAAGTATTCTGGCGACAACAGTAGTGCTTTTCTCTCAGCCGTCACAGGCCACGTCATCTGAGGTGGAAAACGTCCTTAAACGCAACGGATTGGACAATACACAAATCATGACGCTTTACCGTAACGGTGAGTTAAGCGTAAAAGAAGATACACAGCTTCACACACTGACACTGGTCAATAAGGCGGTAGTCGAGACGCCACAGAGTACAATCCGTAATGCCAAATACTGGTATCACGCCATGCCACTGTCGGAATATCGCACCTTTGAAGCCAACGGATTAACCGCATTACCTTGCACACAGCAATATACGGATTGCAAGCTGACGCTGGAGTACTCTTATACCCAGAAATCGTTATCCAAAGATAAAGCCGGTGTTCTGATTCAATTCAGTACACCGAAAGAAGGATGGCTCTATGAAGACTTTGCCACACGCCATCATTGCCCTGTCAAACAAGAAGGCGGCGGCAGCTTTATTTTAGGTGAAAAAGGTAAAGCTGCGGTTGCCAGCGGTGAATGCGACAAGGAATACCGTGGTATGGGGCTGGGTAACGTGTTCAACAATTACCTGAAGCAAAAGAGCGTAACCCCGATTATCGCTTATGTATTACTACCGAAATAAGGCATATCAAACTTATTCCCTGAAGGAAAGCACCGCCCCATAGTAGTCAAAAAGAGCCTTGGTATTCCTCTTCAGGCCACATGTGCAAATAACAGCAACAGGCTGTTTTATTAGATAAAAAAATAGCCCCCAATTAATTGGGGGCTATCTATCAAACAGGCGTTATGACTGACTAATCAGCCATAAATGTTAGCGCGATCGCGCAATTCCTTACCCGGTTTGAAGTGGGGAACATATTTGCCTTCCAGTTCCACTTTCTCACCCGTTTTCGGATTACGCCCCACACGCGGTGCACGGTAGTGGAGTGAAAAACTGCCAAACCCACGGATTTCGATGCGATCACCGCTGGCCAGTGTTGTGGCCATCTGTTCCAGCATCTCCTTCACGGCATCCTCAACCACCTTGGCCGGGATATGAGATTGCTGTCCAGCAAGTCTTTCGATAAGTTCAGACTTGGTCATGATTCCTCCAAGCATGTGGTCAGTAAATGCCACGTTAACTTACTACCGTTTGAGGTCAGGCAGCAAGTACGCTGCCCAACCCACCGTCATTACTCGCCTTTTGCAGCTTTGAACGCTTCAGCCATGGCGTTAGAGAAATTACCTTCTTCCTGTTTGTTGTTAACAGAAGCGATGGCATCTTTCTCGTCAGCTTCATCCTTAGCACGGATGGACAGGCTAACAACGCGGTTTTTACGATCAACGCCAGTGTATTTGGCTTCGATCTCATCACCCACGTTCAGAACCAGGGTAGCGTCTTCGATACGGTCACGAGAGGCTTCAGAAGCACGCAGGTAACCTTCAACGCCGTCAGCTAATTCAACTGTAGCACCTTTGGCATCAACTGCAGTGACTTTACCTGTAACAATCGCACCTTTCTTGTTAACAGACAGGTAGTTGTTGAACGGGTCTTCAGCCAGTTGTTTCACGCCCAGAGAGATACGCTCACGCTCTGCATCAACCTGCAGAACAACAGCGGCGATTTCGTCACCTTTCTTGTATTCGCGAACGGCTTCTTCGCCAGCCACGTTCCAGGAAATGTCAGACAGGTGCACCAGACCATCGATGCCGCCATCCAGACCGATGAAGATACCGAAATCAGTGATGGACTTGATCTTGCCTTCTACGCGGTCACCCTTGTTGTGGGTTTCAGCGAACTGCTGCCACGGGTTGGCTTTGCACTGTTTCAGGCCCAGAGAGATACGACGGCGTTCTTCGTCGATATCCAGAACCATAACTTCCACTACGTCGCCCACGTTAACCACTTTGGACGGATGGATGTTCTTGTTGGTCCAATCCATTTCGGATACGTGTACCAGACCTTCAACGCCTTCTTCGATTTCTACGAAGCAGCCGTAATCAGTCAGGTTAGTTACACGACCGGTCAGCTTGGTGCCTTCCGGATAACGCTTAGCGATAGCTACCCACGGATCTTCGCCCAGCTGTTTCAGGCCCAGAGAAACACGGGTACGTTCGCGGTCGAACTTCAGCACTTTAACAGTGATTTCGTCGCCAACATTGACGATTTCGCTCGGGTGCTTAACGCGTTTCCACGCCATATCGGTGATGTGCAGCAGGCCGTCAACGCCGCCCAGATCAACGAATGCGCCGTAGTCAGTGAGGTTCTTAACGATACCTTTGACTTCCATGCCTTCCTGCAGGTTTTCCAGCAGTTGATCACGCTCAGCACTGTTTTCAGATTCGATAACAGCACGACGGGAAACGACGACGTTATTGCGTTTCTGGTCCAGCTTGATCACTTTGAACTCAAGCTCTTTGCCTTCCAGATGCAGGGTGTCACGTACCGGACGAACATCAACCAGAGAACCTGGCAGGAACGCACGAATACCGTTCAGCTCGACGGTGAAACCACCTTTTACTTTACCGTTGATAACACCGGTAACAGTGGCAGATTCTTCGTAAGCTTTTTCCAGCATCAGCCATGCTTCGTGACGTTTAGCTTTTTCACGGGACAGCAGGGTTTCACCGAAGCCGTCTTCTACCGCATCCAGAGCTACGTCAACTTCATCACCAACCTGGATTTCAATTTCACCCTGGGCGTTTTTAAACTGTTCTACCGGAATGGCAGATTCAGATTTCAGGCCGGCATCAACCAGGACTACGTCCTTGTCAATAGCAACCACAACGCCACGAACGATGGAACCCGGGCGGGTTTCGATTTCTTTCAGGGATTCTTCAAAGAGTTGAGCAAAAGATTCAGTCATGTTGATAATCTTTGGGTTTTCAAATTTAACGTCCACCTGACATCCTGCCCGATGGGGTTGTTTCACATCCCCGAGGCATCCTTGCGGCGGGGTAAGAAATATATCAGGCCAATTGCGGCAATACCTGACGAACATACGCCAGAGCCTGCTTGACCACTTCGTCCAACGTCATGTGCGTGGAATCGAGAACCAGTGCATCCGGTGCTGGCACCAGTGGTGCAACCGAACGGTTACGATCGCGATCATCACGCTCTTTAATCTCGGACAAAAGACGTTCAAAGTTAACATTAAAGCCTTTCGCCTGCAACTGGAGCATGCGACGTTTCGCGCGTTCCTCTGCACTGGCATCCAGAAATATCTTCACCGGGGCATCAGGAAAAACCACCGTTCCCATGTCGCGGCCATCGGCAATCAGCCCTGGCGCATCGCGAAACGCACGCTGGCGGCGCAATAACGCTTCACGCACCCGTGGGAACACTGCTGCCTGAGACGCGGTATTGCCAACCTCCTGAGTGCGGATTTCATTGCTGACATCTTCGCCTTCAAGAATCACTTTGAGTTGCCCATCTTCCGGCACAAACTGCACATCCAGGTGCGATGCTATCGGCACTAACGCCTCTTCAGACGTGATATCAACCTGATGGTGTAACGCCGCCAACGCCAGCACGCGATAAATCGCACCGGAATCCAGCAGATTCCATTGCAGTGCATTAGCCAGCGCTTTACACAAGGTCCCCTTGCCTGCGCCACCGGGCCCGTCGACCGTAATTACCGGTGCAGTCACCGCCATTTCTCACTCCTTTAAAACCGGGAAATCGCCTGTCATTGCAGACAACATTCATACAGATAATACATGTCGCCATTATACCTTGCTGTGGCAGCAAGCGTGAGATTAAAGGCTTATTACTGCAGAAAATCGGGAAAATATTGTGATCCCCAGAGTATAACGCTAAATAATAACGCACAGAGTTCTACTGACAGATCAGTCCAGCCACTCCGTGCGTTAACGCGTTAGCCGTGCTGGCTCAGACGTTCCAGTTGCTGGAAATAATCCGGGAACGTTTTGGCAGTACATTTAGGGTCAAGGATAGTGACAGGCGTATCTGATAACGCCACCAGAGAGAAACACATCGCCATACGGTGGTCATTATAAGTCCCGATTTCTGCGGCTTTTAGCTGCTTCGGCGGCGTAATACGAATGTAATCATGCCCTTCTTCCACTTCAGCACCGACTTTACGCAGTTCTGTCGCCATCGCAGCCAGACGATCGGTTTCTTTAACGCGCCAGTTGTAGATATTACGCAGCGTCGTCGTTCCCCCCTCAGCGAACAACGCGGCGGTAGCAATGGTCATCGCCGCATCAGGAATATGGTTCATGTCCATATCAATCGCATGCAACTCACCACGCTGACATTCAATATAGTCATCTCCCCAACGAACCTGCGCGCCCATTTTCTCCAGCACATCAGCAAAACGGATATCCCCTTGCACGCTGTTGCGACCAACGCCAGTCACACGCACCGTTCCGCCCCGAATAGCGGCAGCGGCCAGGAAATAGGAAGCCGACGAGGCATCGCCTTCTACCAGATAATGCCCAGGTGACTGATAATGCTGATTACCGGCAACCACAAAAGTCTGGTAATTATTATTGGTAACCGTAATACCGAAGGTTTGCATCATATGCAGGGTAATGTCGATATAAGGCTTAGAAACCAGGTCACCCTTGATAGTGATCTGCGTATCCTGTGCTGCCAGCGGTGCAGTCATCAGCAGTGCGGTCAGAAACTGGCTTGATACAGAACCATCTACGCTAATTTCGCCGCCCTGAAAGCCCCCACGCAAACGCAATGGCGGGTAGTTTTCCTGCTCCAGATAATCGATACGCGCGCCACCCTGGCGTAACGCATCCACCAAATGGCCGATTGGTCGCTCTTTCATGCGCGGCTCACCAGTCAGCACAATATCGCCCTCTGTCAGGCATAGCGCTGCCGCCAGTGGACGCATCGCCGTTCCGGCATTTCCCAAAAACAACTCCAGTGGTGCAGACGCAGTGAACGCACCGCCCAGTCCCACAATGTCACACTCCGTACGACTGGCAGACAAATGATATTCAACGCCCAGAGCACTCAGGGCGTTGAGCATATGGCGCACATCATCGCTATCCAGCAGATTAGTCAGCCGCGTTGTCCCTTTCGCCAACGCCGCTAACAGCAAGGCGCGGTTAGACACACTTTTAGAACCCGGCAAATTAATGGTGCCGTCAATTAATGAGATCGGTTGTAGGGTCAGGGATTCCTGCATGTGGAACATGTTCTCCAAAAGTTTACATAAAAACCCCGGCCAGATAACCGGGGTTTTAAATAAAAAACAGCACGCTAATGCGCTCTATTTATTACGTTTTATCACGTGATCAGCCGTGACGGCGCTCGAAGTCTGCCATGAACTCCGTCAGTGCTTTTACACCACTCAGCGGCATAGCATTATAGATAGATGCACGCATCCCGCCCACAACACGATGGCCTTTCAGCGCATGCAACCCGGCAGCCTGAGCTTCCTGCAGGAATACCGGATCCAACGCGGCATCGGCCAACTGGAATGGCACGTTCATACGCGAACGGCTGCCTGGGACAACATCATTACGATAAAAATCGCTGCCATCAATGGCGGAGTACAGCAGATCGGCCTTCGCCTGATTGCGTTTTTCCATCTCCAACAGGCCACCCTGCTCTTTCAGCCACTTGAACACCATGCCGGACAGATACCAGGCAAATGTCGGCGGCGTGTTAAACATGGAGTCGTTATCAGCCAGAATTTTGTAATCCAGAATCGACGGCAATTCACGGCGAGCCTTGCCGAGCAGGTCATCCCGCACAATCACCAGCGTCAGGCCAGCTGGCCCTACGTTTTTCTGTGCACCGGCATAAATGACGCCGTAACGGCTCACATCCAGCGGACGCGACAAAATACTGGAAGAGTAGTCCGCCACCACAATTTTATCGCCGAAATCCGGCTCTTCTTCGATTGCCAGACCGTCGATGGTTTCATTCGGGCAGTAATGTACATAAGCGGCGTCATCTGACAGCACCCACTCACTCATCGGCTTCACACCACGCAGACCATCAGCGCGGGTTTTCACATCAATAACGGTCGGTGTGAGATATTTCTCAGCTTCTTTAACCGCGCTGTGCGCCCAGTACCCGCCATCAATATAATCCGCGTGGGTTTTCTCCCCCAGCAGATTGAGCGGAACCGCCGCAAACTGGGCACGGGCACCACCATGACAGAACAATACCTTGTAATTCGAGGGGATTTTCAGCAAATCACGCAAATCCTGTTCAGATTCGCTGGCCACCTGCATGAATTCTTTGCTGCGGTGGCTGATTTCCATCACCGAGGTACCCAACCCGTGCCAGTTGCACAGTTCTTGTTCTGCTCGACGTAATACTTCTACCGGTAACATGGCCGGACCAGCACTAAAATTAAAAACCTGAGTCATTTCCCTTCACCACATATCAATAGCGACCTGTCTACGTCGCATCAGTTTACCTTGCTATCGGTTTTATCATTCGTCTTTCTTGCCTGCAACGCTTATTGCCCTGATGGCGGAAAACTTGCGTACTCCCCCGCCTGTTACGGTTTCGGTTACCCCTCTGTTGCATTGTCATCGGGAAGCGCCGCGCAATACACAACATGCGGGATAGAGTCAGTACACAAAACCACGTATGATGCAGCCTCCTCATCACACATTCAGGTTCGAACCATGACCCAAACGTTTATCCCAGGCAAAGACGCCGCCCTGGAAGATTCCATCGCCCGTTTTCAACAACAACTCCTCGACCTGGGGTTTAACATCGAAGAAGCCTCTTGGCTGAACCCGGTGCCCAACGTCTGGTCGGTACATATCCGCGACCGCGACTGCGCACTGTGTTTCACCAATGGTAAAGGCGCGACCCGCAAAGCGGCGCTGGCTTCCGCATTGGGTGAGTACTTCGAACGTCTGTCCACTAACTACTTTTTTGCCGACTTCTATCTGGGACAACACATCGCCGAAGGTGACTTCGTGCATTACCCTGACGAGAAGTGGTTCCCGCTTCCTGAAGATGACAGCCTGCCGGAAGGCATTCTGGATGCTCGTTTGCATGCTTTCTACGATCCGGAGCAGCAACTGGTCGCCAGCGATCTTATCGATCTGCAATCTGGCAACCACGATCGCGGTATCTGCGCCCTGCCGTTTACCCGCCAGTCTGACCAGCAGACGGTTTACATCCCGATGAACATCATCGGTAATTTGTACGTGTCGAACGGCATGTCGGCAGGGAATACCCGCAATGAAGCGCGTGTTCAGGGGCTGTCAGAAGTATTCGAACGTTATGTGAAAAACCGGATTATCGCCGAGTCCATCAGCCTGCCGTCGATCCCGGCGGAGGTGTTATCACGTTATCCAGGCGTGGTGGAAGCCATTGCCACACTGGAGCAAGAAGGCTTTCCAATATTTGCCTATGATGCTTCGCTCGGTGGTCAGTACCCGGTTATCTGTGTCGTGCTGTTCAACCCGGCTAATGGCACCTGTTTTGCATCGTTCGGCGCACATCCAGATTTTGGCGTAGCGCTTGAGAGAACGGTGACCGAATTGCTTCAGGGCCGTGGACTGAAAGATCTGGACGTGTTCACACCGCCGACATTCGATAATGAGGAAGTTGCCGAACACACCAATCTGGAAACCCATTTTATCGATTCCAGCGGTCTTATCTCCTGGGATTTGTTTAAAACCCAGTCAGATTATGACTTCGCCGATTGGAATTTCAGCGGCACTACCGAGCAAGAATTCGCGACACTGATGGCCATCTTCAATAAGGAAGATAAAGAAGTTTACATCGCGGATTATGAGCATCTCTCAGTGTATGCCTGCCGTATTCTGGTGCCGGGCATGTCCGATATCTATCCGGCAGAAGACCTGCTGTTGGCAAACAACAGTATGGGAGCGCATCTGCGCGAAACACTGCTGTCCCTGCCGGATAGCCAGTGGGAAAAAGAAGACTATCTGGCATTGTTACAGCAACTGGACGATGAAGGCCTGGATGATTTTACCCGAGTGCGCGAATTGCTGGGGATAGCAACCGGTAAAGATAACGGCTGGTTCACATTGCGTATTGGCGAGCTGAAATCCATGCTGGCACTGGCAGGCGGCGATCTGGAGCAAGCACTAAGCTGGGCCGAATGGTCACTGGATTTCAACCAGTCAGTCTTCTCTGCAGAGCGCGGTAATTATTACCGTTGCCTGCAAACACTGCTGCAACTGGCGCTGGAGCCTGAACGCGACCCTGCTCAGTACTACGATGCCTTTGTCCGTATGTACGGCCAGGATGCCGTCGATGCCGCCAGCGCAGCGATTGCCGGTGAGCAATGCTTCTATGGCTTATTCACCGTTGATGCCGATTTGAAAGCACTGCCCGCTCATCAGTCCCTGCTGGCAGCCTATGGAAAATTGCAGCGCGCTAAGCGTGCACACTGGCAGGTGAAGTAAGCGTTATCTCAGCAGACCGGATGACGCTATCGTTATCCGGCTGCTGTTTTATCCGGTTACTGTTTGCGACACAGACCACTGCGTATCAACAGACTCTGCGTTTACACCCACAAGTTGACTTGCAAAACAACGCTCTCACATGTTGAACAACATCACGAACTGGTATGCAAATCGAAGCCTATTGACCAGGCAAGTAAGCGCGCCAACACCGTTGCAACGTGCGCAATGACAGGGATATGACCTATTTTTATACCGGTTCTCTGCCCTGCAGATCTTTCGTCGCCCAATACACCGATTAACCACATATTTTTTATGGTTAATTTAAAGTACACCGAGATGACTTTTATAAATTCGTTATTGTTATCGAATGGTAAATGGCAAATTAAATAATATAAACTTGAAATATGATATCACTACAAAGACTTATTTTATTTAACGTCATACAGGCTAATTTCAACCCATTATTCAACTGTTTTGATAATTTTTAAAAAAAATTTTCCACATAAAAAACAATATGATATGCATTAAATCACCCCAAAACCTCCTCCTGATCAGCCTAATAAATTCCAGCGGTATGATCCACGTCAAATTATGGCGAATAACCCTTTGTTAGTATCTCACCGTAGATAATTTTTAAGAGAGAGTTAGTGTGAAAGCTGACAACCCCTTCACCTTGTTATTACCACCAGCGATGGCGAAAGTCGCAGAAGATGCCGGTGTGTATAAAGCAACAAAACAACCGCTTACTACGTTTTTCCTGGCGATCACTGCTGGCGTATTTATTTCAATCGCATTCGTTTTTTATATCACCGCGACCACCGGTTCCTCGTCCATGCCGTATGGAATGGCTAAACTGGTTGGGGGTATCTGCTTCTCCCTGGGATTGATGCTGGTGGTTGTCTGCGGTGCTGATTTATTCACATCGACAGTGCTGATTGTTATCGCTAAAGCCAGCGGGCGTATTACCTGGAAACAGCTAGGATTAAACTGGCTCAATGTCTATGTCGGCAACCTGATTGGCGCGTTGTTTTTCGTTGCGTTGATGTGGTTTTCCGGCGAGCACACGGTGGCAAATGGCGCCTGGGGCCTGAATGTACTGCAAACGGCTAATCACAAACTGGAACATACGTTCGTTGAAGCGTTATGTCTTGGGATACTGGCAAACCTGATGGTCTGCCTGGCTGTTTGGATGAGCTATTCTGGCCGTACGCTGACTGACAAAATGCTGGCAATGATTCTGCCTGTCGCGATGTTCGTCGCCAGCGGTTTCGAGCATAGTATCGCCAACATGTTCATGATCCCGATGGGGATTGTGGTTAAGAATTTCGCTCCAGAAACTTTCTGGCACGCCATCAGCATGACGCCGGGCCAGTTTGAACACTTGACCATCAGCAACTTTATTGTCGATAACCTGATTCCTGTCACGATCGGCAACATTATTGGTGGTGGACTGCTGGTAGGCTTGACCTATTGGGTCATTTATTTGCGCGGTGGGGATCAGCACTAAGCTGCTGTCGGCCGCAACGTCGGGTTATAAAAATCCAAATCAAAGGTAGGTGTAATATGACCGAACTTAATCAGAAACTCGCCCAGGCTTGGGAAGGTTTTAGCAAAGGCGAATGGCAGAATGGCGTCAACGTACGTGACTTCATTCAGAAAAACTACGCGCCGTATGAAGGTGACGAATCCTTTTTGGCCGGTGCTACCCCGGCAACGACTAAACTGTGGGATGCCGTTATGGAAGGCATCAAACAGGAAAACCGCACCCATGCGCCGGTTGATTTCGATACCGACGTTGCTGCCACCATCACCTCTCACGATGCTGGCTATATCAATAAAGGCCTGGAAAAAATCGTCGGTCTGCAAACAGACGCTCCGCTGAAACGTGCACTGATTCCGTTCGGCGGTATCAAAATGGTTGAAGGCTCCTGTAAGGTTTATGGCCGTGAACTGGACCCGCAGCTGAAAAAAATCTTCACCGAATACCGTAAAACCCACAACCAGGGTGTATTCGATGTTTATACGCCGGATATCCTGCGCTGCCGTAAGTCTGGCGTATTGACTGGTCTGCCTGATGCTTATGGCCGTGGTCGTATCATCGGTGACTACCGTCGTGTTGCTCTGTACGGTATCGACTATCTGATGGCGGACAAATTCGCTCAGTTCACTTCCCTGCAGTCCAAACTGGAAAACGGCGAAGATCTGGAAGCGACTATCCGTCTGCGTGAAGAAATTGCCGACCAGCACCACGCTCTGTCACAAATCAAAGAGATGGCGGCGAAGTATGGCTGCGATATCGCTGGCCCGGCAACCAACGCCAAAGAAGCGGTTCAGTGGACTTACTTCGGCTATCTGGCTGCGGTGAAATCTCAGAACGGCGCGGCGATGTCCTTTGGTCGTGTGTCTACGTTCCTGGATGTCTACATCGAGCGCGATCTGAAAGCAGGCAAAATCACCGAGCAAGACGCTCAGGAATTGATCGACCACCTGGTGATGAAACTGCGTATGGTGCGTTTCCTGCGTACCCCTGAATACGATGAACTGTTCTCCGGTGACCCGATTTGGGCAACGGAATCTCTGGCTGGTATGGGTCTGGATGGCCGTACGCTGGTTACCAAAAACAGCTTCCGTTTCCTGAACACCCTGTACACCATGGGGCCGTCTCCGGAACCGAACATGACCATCCTGTGGTCTGAAAAACTGCCGCTGAACTTCAAGAAATTCGCCGCTAAAGTGTCTATCGATACCTCTTCTCTGCAGTACGAGAACGATGACCTGATGCGTCCGGACTTCAACAACGACGATTATGCTATCGCTTGCTGTGTAAGCCCGATGGTTGTCGGTAAACAAATGCAGTTCTTCGGTGCCCGCGCTAACCTGGCGAAAACCATGCTGTACGCAATCAACGGCGGTGTGGACGAAAAACTGAAAATGCAGGTTGGTCCGAAATCCGAACCGATCAAAGGCGATGTACTGAACTTTGACGAAGTGATGGAACGTATGGATCACTTCATGGACTGGCTGGCTAAACAGTACGTCACCGCGCTGAACATCATCCACTACATGCACGACAAATACAGCTACGAAGCATCGCTGATGGCTCTGCATGACCGAGACGTGTTCCGTACTATGGCATGTGGTATCGCAGGTCTGTCTGTTGCAGCTGACTCCCTGTCTGCCATCAAATATGCCAAAGTCAAACCGGTTCGTGACGAAAGTGGTCTGGCTGTAGACTTTAACATCGAAGGTGAATACCCGCAGTTTGGTAACAACGACCCGCGTGTCGATGACCTGGCTTGTGACCTGGTTGAACGTTTCATGAAGAAAATTCAGAAACTGAATACCTACCGTGGTGCTACCCCGACTCAGTCCGTACTGACCATCACCTCCAACGTGGTATACGGTAAGAAAACCGGTAACACCCCGGATGGTCGTCGCGCTGGTGCACCGTTCGGACCGGGTGCCAACCCGATGCACGGTCGTGACCAGAAAGGTGCCGTTGCCTCTCTGACCTCCGTCGCTAAACTGCCGTTCGCCTACGCAAAAGATGGTATCTCTTATACCTTCTCTATCGTGCCGAACGCACTGGGTAAAGACGATGACGTGCGTAAAACCAACCTGGCTGGTTTGATGGATGGTTACTTCCACCACGAAGCGTCTATCGAAGGTGGTCAACACCTGAACGTCAACGTAATGAACCGCGAAATGCTGCTCGACGCGATGGAAAACCCGGAAAAATATCCGCAGTTGACCATCCGTGTATCAGGTTACGCCGTTCGCTTTAACTCGCTGACCAAAGAACAGCAGCAAGACGTTATTACCCGTACTTTCACTCAGTCCATGTAATTACATGTCTGTCTGAAAGGCGTAAACTAAAGGCTCCACATCGGTGGGGCCTTTTTATAACGGGTATCCAGTCCGTTTTCTTTGTGGGCCGCTTAGCGGCGCTAAAGATTTCTTCCGGAAATTTTTTCACCACTCCTGCCGAAATAAATCAGAACCTGTTTTGTCAGCCTGCTCTCATCGGCTGGCAGGCTGACAAAACAGATTCGACGCCGAACACCGTGGTGTAGCCCTCCGTGCTACCCTGTTGTTACTGCGCTCATTGCAGGCCGTTATTTCCCGGCCCAACCTGGAGAAACCTCGCATGTCAGTTATTGGTGACTTGAAATAATCACTAATCAATTGAAATAAAAGGATTTATTTCTTTCAGCGTCCACACATTGACCACATCAACAACAAGCCCCGTTTCACGGGGCTTGTTGTTATAAGTATTGCCCCCCTATCTTTAACCACTCTGTGCAACCAATGCACAGAGCAAAAATAAAAGGATTAATAAATCAGGAGATACCTCATGAAAAAGTGTACATGCGCACTGTTGTTATTAGCTTCATTCTGCGCTTCTGCCCAGTCAATAAATCACTCAGTCCTGCAAAAATCGCTCAAGCCGTGGCACCCAATAATCTTTTCGGAAAATGGTGGTGTCATCCGGCTAACAATGAATGAAGACCGTGTAAGCAATGAGATCTATGAATCGGTCATATTAATGGGGGTATGCACCCCGCTATGGTTTGAGGCAAAGAAAACTGCATATCTCAACAAAATAAAAGAGATACATGTATTAAACCGAAATAGCCGCTCTGGGTTTATTTTTGAAAGCCCGAAATCTTCTTGTGAAGAAGTTGGCAAAGCAAAAGGTGACGGAGGTAAGATCGTTATCGCTGCCCATACACACAGCAAGTAAAATAACTTTTCAAAGCCCCGCAATCATCCTGCGGGGCTTCTGTTTTATAGCGCCATATTCAACTGCTCCCACCCATAACGCGATGCGGGGAAAACGTCTTCGGAATAAATTCAGACGGTGACGGGGTTTCCTATGATTGCAGTTGATGATTTATTTCAATGAAATATATAGCATTCGAATCAATAAAATCCCATCACACCACTACAAAGCGATTGTTTACATATGGCTTCTTTGTAATTAATACTTACCTGCCATCTGGCACGATTATTACGAAATAAGGAGAGCACTGTGTATAAATACAAAATGGTTCAAATTCCACCGAATATTATTGTCAACGCTAGAAAAGTCGATAAAGACAATGCCGCCGCACATTATCTGGAGCAGGTTGTAAATGAAAAGGCTGAAGACGGATGGGAGTTTCAGCGGATTGACACCATTGGCGTTGAAGAACAACCCGGCTGTGCCTCACTCCTTTTTGGCAAAAAAAACGGGCCTGTTAATTACTATGTAATCACATTTCGCAAAGAGGCATAGCATGTTGGCCTGGCTGAGCATAAAGATGATTGGACTTTATCGTAGTCTTGCGCCTGATTCCATTAGGGGGAGATGCAGATATAAGCCGACATGCTCAGCGTATGCTATTTCTGTGATTAGACGTCATGGCTTCTTAAAAGGGTGGAAACTGGCGTTAGAGAGGATCAGTAGGTGTAGGCCGCCTCACGGGGGCCGGGATTTACCGCCCTTATAATCTCTAATAGCTAAAAGCCCCGCACTCATCCTGCGGGGCTTTTGTTTTACAACGCCAGATTCAACTGATCCCGTCCGTAATGCGAAGCCGGAAAGGCGTCTTGCGGGATAAAGTCAGGCGGTAGCGGGTCTTCCCGTGTACGCTTTGATACGCGCCGTTCTACCGTGTTGAGGGTGGTAAATGTCTCGCTACATTCCAGGTTTTGGCACTGGTGATACTGCCGGATGGTGATATCGCTCAGGCGGCGACTGGTACGGGTGCGGGCCATTGCCCCGCAAAAAGGACATCTGAACATAATGGCTCCCCTGTGGGAGTTGAACTCGCCGCCATTTTATTCACTTTCTGCTATCCAGTCAGGGATTTTTGCTTCCAGTTCCAGACGGGTGGTAAAGCCGTTGCCATCAATAACGTGCTCCGCGCGGGCGATAATCCAGTCCTGATTGTCGATATCCGGTTTAAAGCCGCTTACTGTCAGGTGCATTTCGGGATACAGCTCAGCACGGCCACGCGCCAGGGTTATCGAAAATTCAGCGGCCCCGCGTTGCAACTGTCGCCATTTAGCTGCCGCCGCCCGTTTGGCGACCTCTTCATTCTGATAGGTCTTGCGCAGCACGAACACGTTACCTTCCGCGCCGGTGATGTAATCGCCTTCACGGCTGCTGCTCTTTTCCTTTTTCGGTTTGGGCTTTGTCCGGCGGCGCTTTACACTGACCTTCTTCTTTTTACCGAATTTCAGATCCAGCCAGTAAGCGCGCACACCGGTGTAGGCATCCCGATCCGCAATGCGAAAACGGTGGCCGTCACCACTGCTGCGGGTGATACTGGCCGACGGCAGCGCCTTGCCGGATGCCGTTACACCGCCGCCGGGCAGAATAAACAACAAGGTGCCGTTTTTGATGGTGGCAATCGCCCCCAGTTGCTCGGCCATACGGGTCAGGAATGACATATCACTCTCTTCCGTCTGGTCGGCGTGGTCGATTTCGATATTCATCAGCATGTCGCTGATTTGCACCTTCATACCGTAGCGGTGCGCAATCGCCGACACGACACGCTCTACCGTCACGTCATGCCAGGAAACCTCCCGTTTCACGTTGAACTCTTCGCGGAAATCCGCACTTCTGGCCGTCACGCCCAGCACATCGGGCGGGCCTTCGTGGGAAATCTCATCCACGGTATACAGTCCTTTGTAAGTCAGCGCCTCACCCTGCCAGCCGATGGACAGTGCAATCTGAGCGCCACGCGGCGGCAGCTCCACGCGTCCGTCGCTGTCGTCTATCGACAGCGTGAGCTGGTCAGCCTCAAAACCCCGGTTGTCGGTCAGCGACAACGAGATCAGCCGGTCGCTCAGTTCCTTCAGTGATTTCCCGCCCAGCGTAATGCTAAAGGCCGGGCTTTTTACCGCTTCAGTTAGCGCGTCATCGTAGCGTTTCGCCGTAGTGATAAGTGAGTCAGCCAGATCGGTGATAGCCATCGTTTCCCCCTGTTTTCGCGCATGATTTCACGCGCACGCGTGGGGAAAAATGGCTTTTTGTTGTCGCCGGACGGCCAGACCCGTCAGCGCGTGAGTGTGCGGCTGATATCGGGGATTATCGCCATGAACTCAATAACGTAATGGTGGCGAACATGTCCGAGACACGTTTCCACGGTGTGCGCGTTCGTGAAAATACCGACCTGGTAACCGCAATCAATGACATTGATTCCAGTGTGATTGGCGTGGTGGCCGTGGCGGAGGATGCGGACGCAGACACCTTTCCCCTGAATACGCCGGTGCTCATCACACGGGTGAATAGCGTGCTGGGCAAGGCGGGTAAAACCGGCTCGCTCTATAAGACGCTGAAAGCCATTTCTGACCAGACCAGCCCGAAAGTGATCGTGGTACGGGTGGCAGCAGCAACCGAAGGCGGCGACAAAACCCAATCCCAACTGATTATAGGCGGGACAGCGGCGGATGGCAGTTACACCGGCATGTACGCCTTGCTGACAGCAGAAGCCAAGGTTAACTACCGGCCGCGCATTCTGGCAGTGCCGGACTATGACACCGCCGAAGTGACGTCAGCGCTGTGTGTGATTGCGCAAAACCTGCGGGCATTTGTCTATGCCGGTTGTCACGGCTGCAGCACGATGGCGGAGGCCATCACCTACCGTGCGCAGTTTGCGTATCGTGAGCTGATGCTGATCTGGCCTGATTTTATCGCTTATAACCCGCTTAGCGGCAGCAATGAAACCTTTCCGGCGTCGGCCTATGCCTGCGGCCTGCGCGCAGCGATTGATAACGATCAGGGCTGGCATAAGTCGCTGTCGAACGTGGCAGTGAATAACGTGCTGGGCATCTCGCGGGATGTGTTCTGGTCGCTTCAGGCCGAAGACAGCGACGCGAATGAACTCAACAATCAGGAGATCACCACGCTGATTAAGCGCAACGGGTTCCGCTTCTGGGGCAACCGCACCACGGACACCCATGATTACCTGTTTGAGGTGTACACCCGTACCGCACAAATCCTGGCTGACAGTATTGCAGAAGCACAGTTTGAGGTTGTTGACGAGCCACTGACCCCGGCCAACGTGAAAGACGTGGTGAACGGCATCAACGGCAAGCTGAGTGCACTGGTTACGGCGGGCAGGCTGATAGGCGGGGAATGCTGGTTCGATATTCAGGACAACCCCACCACCGGCCTGCGGCAGGGACAGGTGCGCGTGCGTTATAAGTACACACCGGTGCCGCCGCTGGAAGACCTGACGTTATACCAGACGTTCACCGATGACTATTTTGACTCCGCGTTCTCATCGCTGGGAGGGGTGTAAATGGCTGTACCGCATAAATTGCGCCTGTTCACCTGTTTTGTGAACGGCAACAACCAGATCGGCAAGGTCACATCGGTCACGCTGCCAAAGCTGACCCGCAAGACTGAAGACTTTCAGGGCGCGGGCATGATTGGCTCGGTAGCGGTCGATCTCGGTATGGATTCCGGCGCGCTGGAAGCGCAGATGGTCGTCGGCGGCATGGAGAAAAAGTTGCTGCTGGAATACGGCGGCGATATCGATGACGTTCGCCTGCGCTTCGCGGGGGAATACTACACCGACGGCGATAGCCAGCTTGTCGAGGTGGAAATGCGTGGGCGTATTACCGAGATAGACGGCGGCGAGTCCAAGCAGGGCGAAGACACGTCCGTTACCTATGCGCTGAAAAACACCTATTACAAGCTGTCGATTGACGATCAATCGGTGCTGGAAATTGACCTGCTGAATTTCATCTACAAGAAAAACGGCAAAAACATCTACCCGGATCGCATCACGTCTGCGCTGGGGCTGGGTAACTGAACAACCTGAATCATGGCGGCCACAAGCCGCCCGGAGCCTGTCACCATGAACACACCGAATGAACACACCGTAACCCTGGCGACGCCTATCGTGCGGGGCGATAACGCCATCAGCCAGGTGAGCATCACCGACGATATCAAACAGGCTGGCTCACTGCGCGGCCTGCGGCTGGTCAACGTCCTGAATATGGATGTGGATTCCATCACCACCCTGTTAACGCGCGTTACCTCACCAAAGCTGAAGCTGGCTGAGATTAACGCGATGGATACCCGCGATTTCATGCGACTGGCGGAGGCCATCACGCCTTTTTTAGTGCATGCGGAGCCTGGCGAACCGAACGCGGAGGCGACGGAGGAAGCGTAACCGTCTTGCAGTTCGACCAGATAGACGATCTGGTCGCTGATATCGCCGTTGTTTTTAACTGGCCGCCCTCTGAACTGTTCAGCATGGATCTGGGCGACGTGATAGCCTGGCGCGCGCGGGCGGCTATCCGAAGTGGAGCCAGTGAAGCCGATGAAAAGCCTTGATATCCGCGTAGCCTTCAGTGCTATCGACCGGCTGACCCGCCCGGTCAACGCCGCCCGCCAGAGTGCGGGCGGTTTGTCTGAATCCCTCAAACGCACCCAGGCCGCTATTAAGGATCTGGATAATCAGTCCAGGACCTTCAACCGCCTGCGCGACAGCGTACAAAAGACCTCACGCAAGATTGATGAAGCCAGCCGTAGTCTGGACGGGCTGAAAAAGGCCCAGCAAAACAATACCGTGCTGACCGATAAGCAACGTGAACACATGGCCGCACTGGCCGCAAAACTGGAACGGCTGAACGTCACCCGTGATCAGGAAATGGTGAAACTGCGCGCCGCATCGCAGGCGCTACGCGGTCACGGCGTGTCGCTTGTCGGCAGTAACGCCACTATCCAGAGCGCCATCCGGCGCACCGAACAATATAACCAGACACTGGAGCGAGAGCGGCGACAACTGGCCGCGGTTACGCAGGCACGCGCCCGTTATGAACGCATGCAACAGACGGCAGGCAAACTGCGTGGCAGCGGCACGATGGCGGTGGCGGGCGGTGCGGCTGTCGGATATGCAGGCGGGCAGTTTCTGGCCCCGGCGGTTGGGTTTGATGAAGAGATGTCACGCGTTCAGGCGCTGACCCGGCTGGATAAAGGCGATCAGCAACTGGCGGTACTGCGGGCGCAGGCCAAAAAGCTCGGCGCGGAAACCGCATTCACCACCCGCGACGCAGCCAGCGGTCAGGCGTTTCTGGCAATGGCCGGGTTTACGCCGCAGGCGATACAAGCGGCATTGCCGGGCGTGCTGAATATGGCACTGGCCGGAGGCATGGAACTGGGCGAAACCGCCGATATCGGGTCAAACATTCTTTCACAGTTCAATCTGGATGCCAGCCAGATGGATCGCGTGGGTGACGTACTGACCGGCACCTTTACCCGTACTAACACCGACCTGACTAACCTGGGTGAAACCATGAAATACGCCGGGCCAGCAGCAGCGGCGTTAGGGGTAAGTCTGGAAGACGCAGCCGCGATGGCGGGTATGCTCGCAAATGGTGGCAAGAAAGGCAGTGATGCAGGTACGGCTATGCTGGCCATTTTCGCACGGCTGGCAAAACCGCCCAAAGAAGCTGCTGATGCATTAAAAGAACTTGGTGTATCAGTGGCTGACGCAAAAGGCAAAATGCGCCCGATGCAGGATGTGCTGCTCGATCTATTCAAAACCACAAAAAAATACGGCCAGGTCGATCAGCTGTCATTTTTCAAGGATATTGCAGGTCAGGAAGCATTGGTCAGCCTGCAAATGCTGGTAAAGGCAGCAGGTAGTGGTGCGCTGGGTAAACTGTCAGGCGAGTTGAAAAATGCCAAGGGAGAATCGGATGCCGTCGCCAAAAAGATGGCGGATAACCTGGGCGGCGATTTGAAAAACCTCGACAGTGCCTGGGAAGGTTTTCGCATTCAGGTTGAAGAAACGGCAGACGGGCCGCTGCGCAGCCTGACGCAGGGGTTAAGTGATGTGATCACCAACGTGAGCGGCTGGGTGAAAGAAAACCCCAGGCTGACGCAGACGCTGTTACTGGCTGTCGGCGGTGCGGCGGCATTCGCGGTGGCGATCGGTGGTACCTCACTGGCAATCGGTCTGCTGATGGGTCCGCTGGCTAAGCTCCAGCTCGGTTTTTCAGTGCTGCTGGGCGCACGGGGCGTCGGTGGCGCGGTGTCGCTGTTTTCCGGGTTAAGTAGCCTGCTCGGCGGGCCAATGGCGCGCATGGGCGGCTGGCTACAGCTTTTTTCCGGCAGCGCAGGCCGATTAACCACAACACTGGCCCCGCTACGCGGCATGTTACTGGCCGCTTTTATCTCACCGGTGTCGGCACTGAAATCACTGGGAATAATGCTTTTTCGGCTGACTGGCCTACCCGCACTATTTAACCTGATCACCGGCGCTGTCTCGATATTAGGTAGTGTGCTGTCATTTCTGTTAAGCCCGATAGGGTTGATTGGTGCGGCATTTGTGGCGGCCGGGCTGCTTATCTGGCGATTCTGGGAGCCTATCAAGGCATTTTTCAGCGGAATGTTTACCGGCATTACGCAGGCGTTGACACCGTTACGTGATGCTTTTTCCAGACTGGCACCGATATTTGATCCTATCTGGCAAGCGGTTGAAAAGGTATGGGAATGGTTTAAAAAACTGTTGGAGCCAATCGGGATCAGCAAAGAATCGCTGGATAAATGCGCCAGCGCGGGTGAAGCCTTCGGCCGGGTACTAGGGTCAGCGCTGGAATTGCTGCTATTGCCGCTGCAAAAGCTGATGGAGGGGATCGGCTGGGTGCTGGAAAAGCTCGGTTTAATCCCTGCCGGGCTGGATGCCGCAAGCGCTAAAGCCGAAAGTCTGAAAAAAGATCCCGTTATGTGGGAATGGGATCCGCAACAAAAAAAAATGGTGCAAAAAGGCTGGAATTGGTCGTCTAAAACCGACGGGAACAAAAGCGAAAACACAAAAACCCAGACCGCCCCACCCCAGCCATTAACCGGAGATAGCGGTACCCAGCGCCGTTTGCAGAAGATTGCTGACAACACCGGCGGCGTGTTGGAAGAAACCAAAAAGCGCATCGGCCCCGGCGATATCGTTTTCAAAAACCTGCCGAAAGCGCTGGCCGTGCGTGGCGAATGGCAGGAATCCCGGCTTACTGGCGGCACACCTTCTGCCCCCTCACAGCCTGTGCAGACCATGCAGGCACTCAGCGACCGCCCCGCCGTGGTCGCGGCAACACAGCCCGTCAAACAAGCCGACGCGTCCCCGGTCAGTCGTCCGGCGGCCAGAACACCCGCAGCGGGTGGTTTCAATGGGGAAATTCATATACACCTGCACGGCGTTGAACGGCAGGACGCCCGCGAACTGGGCCGCATTGTGGCCGATGCGGTCAGTGCCGAACTGGCCCGCCGCGACAGACTTCAGCGCGGCAGCTTCAGAGACAGAGAGTAAGGAGAAAAACCAATGATGATGGTATACGGATTGTTTGTGTTTGAGCTGCAAACGCTGCCTTACCAGCAGCTTCAGCAGTCGCGCGCCTGGCGACATGTGAAGAATGAGCGGATCAACCGTTCCGCGAAATGGCAATACATTGGGGCGGGGGAAGATCAGATCACGCTGAGCGGTGTGCTGTACCCGGAAATTACCGGCGGGGAAGTCTCATTAACTGCACTGACCACGCAAGCCTACAGCGGCCGTCCCTGGCCGTTGATTGACGGTACCGGGCAGATTTACGGCATGTACGTGCTGACCGGTATGCAGACCACGCGCACAGAGCTGAATCGCTACGGAAAGGCAAAGAAGATTGAGTTTTCGCTGAGTTTTCAGCGCTGTGATGAAGACCTGCGGGAAAAGCTGCAATCTTCATCCTTTAGCGACCTGATGGACAATGCGCGTAGCAGTGCAAACAAAGCGATGAATACCGTCAGCACGGCCATGACGGACACCGTCAACATGTTGAAAGGGCTGGTTTAACGGCCCTGTCTAAACAGGGCCGGGTAAGTCAGGTGGAGGGAGTTCCCGGCCAGTCGATATCCGGCGCGGCAGAGGTATCAATGCGGCTTAATTGCACCAGATAGGTTTTCCATTCCGCCATTGCTGCCTGCTCTGTATCAGTGGCTATCCCTAGCTCTACAGCGTAACTCAGTTCAGTAATGCGGGCCGTTGCGGCTGTTTTCCGCGCCGCCTGTTCCTGCTGTGCCGCTGCTACTGCGGCCGCCTGTTGGGCAACAACATCAGTCACCCATGCGTTACCATCCCACCTGTCAAATGCCGTCGCTGGAGTCAGTAGCGTGAGTCCATCATGTAACTCGCCGAGTGCTGTCACTGTTTGCGGTTTTCCGTCTGCTGTGCGGTATGCAGTCTTACCGCGATGATCTTCCATGGCTTCCCACGCACCACCATCAGCACGGCGGCAAACTGCCTGCCCTTCTACCGCTGGTGGCGGCACGTCAGTATAACTATCGGCCGGTATTCCCGTACCGCGCATCAAAAACTCCACACCTTTACCAGTGTACTCACGGGTAACATGATCGGCGTGATAAACCGTAATCCATCCTGCATCGACAGCCAGACCGTTTTCATCCAGTTCAGTAATGATTTTTTCAGCCATGTTATGCAGCTCTCACGATGTAGTTAAACGCGACATTGCGGGGGCGTACATACGAACGCGCCCGCGATCCGTTGTGTTCATACGCTGGTAAATTGCTGACTGCCGCATATTCATCAGCATTAAATGTGCTATCCACATTATCGATTCTGATTGTTGTCGCGGCGGTGTTGTTTTCGATGTTCGGCTGGATCCACGTTGCCGCCTGCGCAGACAAAAGCGTACGCTCTGAATCCACCCCGCGCCCATCATCCCAGCCGCGAATAAACTCGCCGCGCAAATCAGGCAACGTACCTGACGGATACAGTGCAGCCAATTCCGGATAGAGGGTTTTATCAAACGCCTGGCCGTTGCATTTCAGCCAGCCCGTCGGCGCTATCGCTTGCGGCCAGGGCAGTGGAATACCGGCAATCTCCGTGATATCGAGCTTGTGACCGATTGACACACTGACAGTGCGAGCAAAATTCGGGTCATCGCCCAATGATTTTGCCAATTTCTCTAGCGTATTCAACGCATCCGGCACACTACCTGCCAGTTCATTCACACGTGTGCTGATCGCCGTTTGCACAAATGCGGTGGTGGCAATTTGCGTTGTACCCGTTCCAACGGCGGCTGTTGGTGCGGTTGGCGTGCCTGTCAGCACCGCGTTAGAAAACTTGCCATCCACGAATGAGCGCGTTGCCAGCACTACCGACGGGTCAATCTTCAGCGTTACCGCGTCGGTACTGCTGACAATCAAAATCATGCGTACCGTCTGCACCCGGCCGGAGCCTTCCTGTAACTTCGGCTTGTAGGTTTCCGGGCAGTTGGCGACGGCGATCAGATTGCCATTAGCGTCATAGAGACCGATTTCACGAATCCACCATCCGCCCTCGTCTTCCGGTATCACCTGTTCGGCAATAATCTGACCGGGGTTTGCCGGGTCAACGCTCAGGGAATTGAGCGGTGCCCGGCGACGCTCATTGACCAGTTTGGTTTGTGCTGTGTCGGGAGTCGGCAGAGTGCCGCCACCGTCGCCCAGTGCCATTTGTGTAATCGATAGTTGCCGCCCGAGCGCGGTAGCGTTTGCCAGCAACGCCGCGCCGGTGTTAGTCAGGATCGCATAGTA
Source organism: Dickeya oryzae (assembly GCF_020406815.2). Classification (NCBI taxonomy): domain Bacteria; kingdom Pseudomonadati; phylum Pseudomonadota; class Gammaproteobacteria; order Enterobacterales; family Pectobacteriaceae; genus Dickeya; species Dickeya oryzae. Next base: position 2,114,748 of record NZ_CP162670.1, on the reverse strand, counting down.
TTTTGTTGTCATGCGGATACGCTCATATTGTCAGACAGATGCACCACTGCACCGCGTACATCGATGCCAGTCGTGGTAATGGTTTCAGGGACATAGGGGTAAACGGTTAGTGCGTCACCGCTGTACTGCCCGGCAGCCAGCGGGATATTACCCGCACAGTCCATGACGATATTTAGCCCCAGCAAGTGGCGACTTACCGGTTTGGCGTCGGCGATCAGCCGCTCCAGCTCCAGATAGGTTTCTTCGGTGATGCCAGCATCCTGCACGCCGATATCCAGCCGGAAGGTGCCCGGCTGGCCGCCGGTCTGCCACCATTCTGTGACCCGAATCAGATAGCCGAACGGCTCCACCACCCGGCGCAATGCCGCGAGGGTGCCCTTCTGGCGGTGTACCAGCCAGGCCGCCTTGATCACCTGGCGTTTGGTCTGTTCTGACCAGCGTTTATCCCAGCGGTCAACCGACAGTGCCCAGGCGAGGTACGGCAGTAGTTGTGCCGGGCAGCGCTCGGCGCTCCATAATGTATCCAGACAGACCGCTATCTCACTCAGGCGCTGGGTGGAGCTGGCGACGTTGCGCATAAAGTCGCTGGCTGAAGGAGGTAGCAGACTGTTACTCATCGCTACCGCCCTCGGTGACCGTGAACCCGGTGCAGTGCGCTGCCTGCGTGTCGCTGATCACGATGTCCTGCGCCGGTTCCAGCAGTTCAACGCGTTGCACTCCTTGCACATGCAGCGCCGCCATGATGGCCGAGCGAGCCACATCGCGCCCGATGCGCCCCTGCGTACCGAGCCATGACGTTAACGCCTGCTGTGCCGCCTGTTGGATCGGCTCCGATTCCGGCCCCGGATAGCGGTACAACACCGCCGTAATGGCATAGCGCACAATCCCGGCGCTTTGCACCGTCAGGCGGTCACCAACCGGGCGTTTATCATCGGCGGACAGCGCGGCATCGACCGCCGCCAGCAAGTCAGCCGAAGCGCTGCCGTCGCCCTCGGTAGATAACACCGACACCACCACTACCGCCGGGGACGGACTGATCGCCTTGGCATCCGCTACCTTGCCGCTGGCACTTTTGGCGAAATACTCATACGCACCGGTTGGGCCCGCCACGCTCAACCCTTCAAAGGCGGCCTGCGCCCGTAAACGTAGCGCGCTGTCACCTTCCATCACGGCATCGGCGGTGTCGGTCGCTTCGGTAATGGTTAGTCGCTGGGTGTTCAGGTTGGCCGCCAGATTATCCAAATCGGATGACACGGCATGACTGAGCAGGCAGGCTTCCGCGCCTTCGTTAATCCGCTGGCGTAGCATCATTTCCCGGTAGGCGATCACCTGCGCTATCACGGTTAACGGCTCGGACTCCAGCGACAGCGCAGCGGTCACAGACGCCTGCTGAGCGGCCGGAAAGGCGCTAATCATCACCGCTTTCACGTCCTGAAGGATGACTTCGAAGTCCAGCACTTCAATGATCTGCGGCTGGGGTAACTGCGATAAATCAACCGTCGCCATCACCGTGACTCCTGAGCGTAAGGGTAGAGCTGGCCGCCTGCATCGTTTCGGTAATCAACCCTGATAACTCCGCTTCCACCGCTCCCGATGCTGAATAACGAATATCGACGGCATTCAGCGAGATACGCGGTTCCCAGCGCGTCAGGGCGATAACGGCCGCACTCATCAACTGAAGCCGCGTGACCGCATTCTGCGGCGCATCCAACAGGTCAGGGATCAGGCTGCCGTAATCCCGGCGCATCACCCTGGATGCCAGCGGCGTAGTCAGAATGTCGCGCACTGACTGCCAGAGCTGATCGGCATCGGTCAGGGTGCCGGTGCCATGCGGATTCATGCCGGTATAGGTCGCGGTCATTGTGTGCCACTCGTCCAGCTACCACCGGGCTGAATGCCACCGTGGCGATGGCTATCCACCTGAACGCCGTTAGAGGTCATCGCGCCGCCAGAATGCGCCACGTTACCGGCCAGGGTGCCGCCGTGGGTGATCTCCACGGTACGGGCCTTCAGGTGCTGAGTGCATTCCACCACCGGCGTGTTCAGTGTGACGCTGACCGCGGCCACCACGTTGACGGTTTTCATGCCGGTGGCTTCCAGCGCACCAGCCACAGCGTCATACCGAAACCGGGCACCGTCCGGCGCAGTGATCACAATTTCCTTCAGGCTGTTGCCCGGTGCCGGGTGGGCCTCGCTGAACAGGCTACCGATGATCACGGCGGTTTCCGGGTTACCGCCAAGGCACCCCAGTAACACTTGTTCCCCAACGGCAGGCGGGAACCAGACGTTAAACGCCCCGGCGCGTGCGGTGTTCCAGCGTAGCCAGTCGGTGAGCAATTCACCGCTCTTAACGCGCACTTGCCAGCTTTCCGGGTCAACCGCCGTGACAACGCCGACACGCAACAGGTTTTCCAGTAATCGCATCAGTTCGGCGCTCATGTGGCAGCACTCCCCAGACTGTTGATCACCGTTTCATGGATCAGTCGCTCATCAGCCAGGGAGATCCCCAGCAGCTCACGCACAGGGTAGCGGGCAAAGGCACCCGGCCCGACCTTGTCACGCTCGCCATACTGATGCACGCGAGCGATACGGGCGGCGATACCATCAAAGCCGACGCTGGCCCCTTCGGTATCGGCCTGCATTTTGAGAAAACGATAACCGCGCAGGCGCTGAAACATCGGGGTTGTCTTGCTGGTCGTGCGGCGCACTGCCTGCGTGTTGATCTCGATATAACGCTCAATATCGCTGCGGTAAAACGTGCGGATGGCGTTGCGGTCTTCATCAAAGCCGGTGATCGTGCGGCCGTGTTTTCCCCGGCCGCCGTGCCAGTTTTTCAGGTGGCGCACCTGACCTTCCCAGACAAGGACCATTCCTTTTTGCGAGCGCAGCACCTTGCGGCGGCGGGTCGCATAGGCTGAGCCGTCCGGGTTCCTCTGCGCCCTGATGCGCTGCTGTTGACTACGGCGCAGTGCCTGCCCGACCTGACGGGCCGTTTTCAGCCGCCCGGCGGGTGACAGGCCGGAAAGGATGTCACCAAACACCTGATCCAGTGCGTGAAACAGTTTATCCGTCATATCGCTGTCACCCCGGAGGCATCGTCAAGCACCGCATCCCATACCTCGCCGGTGAGGCGCGGACGAGGTTCAGGCAGGTGTTCGGCACGCAGGATGCCGTTATCGTCCCGCGTGACCTTAACCCGCTCGCGCACCGGGATTTCAAACAGGATATCGGCACTGTCGTCGTTGTTGATAAGCGTGGTGAATTTCACCTCGCGGTTCTTTTGCGGGTTCAGCAACAGGTCGGGCTGGTTCTGCCACAGCCAGGCCATTAACGGTAAGGTGAAATCGTCGATATCGCCGGTGAAGTTCATCACGAACAGCACCAGCGAGTAGCGGTACAGAAACGACGGTGTTTCCCCGGTGGTTTCAATACCGCCTTCTTCCACAAATACCGTGAAGGCTTCCGGGTTGGCCCGGCACCAGGTATTGGATGCCGTCAGCGCATCACGCAGCGAATCGGTTTTCAGCATGAGCATTCCCCTATGGTGTGGCGGCGGCATTCAGACGCTGAAGGCGACGCAGGTATACATCGTTGATGGCGGCCTTGTCTGCGTTGCAGGTGTCCAGCGCATCCAAAAGCTGATCACTCCAGAGCGCGACCGCGCCCCAGGTCACCGGTGTTTTCAGTACGGGCGTCGGTGTGGGTGCCGTCAGGCTGGGCGGTACCGGGTCGTGCAGTATCTGCACGCTGGACGACGGCGGCGCGTTTTTGCAGGCTGTCGCTGACAGCAGCAGGCACCACAGTGTTAGCGCACGTATCGGGCTGCATATCCTCGCGCATCTTTTCACGACGTTCTTCCCCTTCGGCATAACGCTGTTGCTCACGCTCGCGCACCTGCGCCAGCACGTTTCTGGCATCGTCAGCCAGTGCCCGGACTTCGTTTAACAGCTCGCGCTGTTGTTGGGCACTGTCGGTCAGTGCCTCGGTATGCGCCCGGTCGATGCCGCGCTGGTAGGTTTGCCAGAGCACACCACCGACGGCCAGCACCAGCAGCACGGCAAGGGTGGCTGCAAGTTTCATGGCACACCCGCCAGATCACGCAGGCACCAGGCTTTAAAGTCGCTGCGACGACTGACCAGCCCGGCGGAGCGCTGGCCGCCGCTGTTGACAAAATCGGTCAGCCGTTCACACATCGCGGGCCATTCCTGCGCCTGCGCGTGTTTCCAGATGGTGGTGCGCTGCTTGCTGCCCTGCCGGTTGGTAAACCACATCAGGCCACTGCAACCGAGGTTAAACGCCGTGTCGGTCATGGCTTCAAACGCCGATTGCGGCATGGCTGCGCCGTTAAAATTGCCGTTGACGCAATTCTCTGCCCGCTGCATGTCGTTAACCCAGCGGCGGGCGATCTCGTCATTGCTGTACGGCCGGTTTTGCACGTTACCGGTAGAGCCAATGCCCACCGTCAGCACGCCAGCGGGGCAGTAATACGGCGACGCCCGACAGTCTTCCCAACTGGCCGTTTTCTGCTGTGCTTCCGGCGACGTGCGCAGGGTACCGGGGGACAGCGTGATACCGAGCGCCACAATCAGCGCAATCGAACAGCGTTTAATCGCGGTTTTCATCGTCAACGTCACCCTGATGCAAAATAGCCACCGCACGGCGTTCCGACGTATTCAGCGTGCGGCGCTCGGACTGCTGTAAAATCTGTTCAATCAGTTCATTACGGCGTCGCTGTGCGCGCTCGATACGACGCCGGAACAACCAGGCACGCCACGCGGTGACAACACCGATAACCAGGCCCGCCAGTGCAACTTTTTCACTGACGGTCATCACCCCGATGCCGGTCACCATCACGGACAGGCCATAGGTCACCCCATCATTGAGGCGCTGAAGATCGTTTAATCCCATAACTGCACCGTTTCCTGTTCTGTCTGACGGGGAATATCAGGCAGCGTGATAGCCTGCCCGGCTGCCAGAAACATCTGGCGGCTTAACCCCGGATTGGCGGCGATCACCTGCTCGGTGACACCGGCGGATGTGCCGTAATGGCGATAACAGAGCAAGTCCACCGTATCGCCCTGAAGCGCCCGGACCACCATCAGCACAACTCCGCAAAAAGCCGCTGGGCACCGCTTATATCGGCGATGCTCCAGCGCGCATCACGCCATAAATCGTCACACTGGTTGTCAAAGGTGTCCGTTGCCTTGTCGCCTTTGGCCGTGGTATCCACATCGCGGTATCCCTCCAGCAACAGCGCACGGGCAATGGCATAAACCGCACGCCTGAAGCGGTACACCTTGATACTTTCGCCGTTGACCTGTCTGGCCGGAACGTCCGCCAATGCGGCATATCCGGTGGCCTGTTGTGTCTGCTGCCAGCTCGCCAGCTGGTCAGTCACATGCACCACCGCTTCAATGGTGGCGTGCATCAGGCGTGTGGTGGTGATACCGCCGGTGATGCGGGCGGCCAGGCGCAGATCACGCAGGACGATCACCGGCCAGAACTCCCCGGCGCTGACCGTGGCCGTGCCGTCGTCAATCTCCGGTACGTCACCGCTGTCGCTGACACGTTTTTGAGCTACCAGGCTCATGCTCAACTCTCCCAAAAGTCAGGCGGTGGGCACCGGGCAAAAAGACCGTATACGGGCAGATCACCCGGCGCGCCGCCTGTCGGACGGGGCCGAAGTCGTTAACGTTTGGCAGACTGACGGGCGGCTTTACTTTTGCCCGTCGGCCGTGTGGTTTTCCGCGCCGTGGTGTTACGCACGGCGGTCTTTTTTACCGCTGGCTGCGTGGCGTTGGCTGAAGCCGCAGGCGGTGTCTCCGTGGTCGTTTCATCGTCACCGTGCGTGCCATCTTCCGGCTCGTTACTGCTGCCCGGCATGAGCTTTTTCAGATCCCGCGTCAGGGTGGCGATCTCCCGTTTCACTCCCGCGTTCGGATTGCGGGCCATCGCTTCCCGGAACAGTGTCAGTGCCTCGGCTTTGGTTTGTGCATCCACTGCCGCACGGCGTGAGAAGGCGCGGGCTTTGCACAGCTTGGCGCGTACTTCATCCGGCATGTCTTTGCCATCCACAATCGCGGCCACTTCATCCAGCACGGCGGTATACCCGCTCAGGTCGGCGTCTGCATCGGTGGTTGCCAGCGTCAACACCGGGTTGCTCACTTCCTCAGCCAGTACCGTTACCGCATCGCGGCGGAACTTGTCGGCAGGCAAAGACAGGCCATGCTTAACGACGTAACGCCCCAGCCTCAGTGTCAGTGCGCTATCCTGGCAGTCGATAGCCCATACCATCAGGGTGACGATCACTTCATCCTGTCGGCCGCTGTCGCCTTCCAGCGTGCCATCAATCCAGCCGTCATATTCCGGCAGCATGGCTTTTTTCATCTCTGCTTTGGTCGCATCAGATTGCACCTGTTTCAGCGCGGCCTGATGCAGGCGCAGACGGTGAAGGATTTGCTCATGGGCAGTGCGTGACACCGCCGTTTCGGTGTCCGCCTGGCCCCGGCGCTCGGCCATGACCCGCTGAAAATGTCGTTGTGCCGGTGTCAGCATGGTGTGTTCTCCGGTTGGGGCGGGGTATTACCCCGCCTGGCTGTTACTGGCCGTCGCCTGCTGCCTGCGCAAACTGAATCCCGTCGATCAGGGCCACCTTGCCGTAGTCCTCCACCACAAAGTCGTCGTTGGACGACTGGTAGGTGGCGACCCGGTTGTACTCCGGTTCTTCAACGATGCTGCGGCGCAGCGCCCCCAACAGGTAGTACACCGACAGATTCTTGAACGAGGTGATCAGCACCGCGTTGGACGGGAAGTACGGTGCCAGGAAGGTCGGCAGGCCGCCCACACGCTCCTGACTGACAATCAACTGACCGGCCAGCAACTCGGTATTGGGGTTGCTCTGGCTCAGCGCATTGAGGCGCGGAAAATTACTGGACGTCAGCAGGTCAGACGCCATGATCACCACCAGATCCGGTGCCCTGCGATGCCACGGATCCAGCAGGCTGTTTTTGGCGTCAAACACAGCGGTGTCGAGGTTGCCGTAGGTGCCTTTGGTGACAATCTTGTTGTCTTCGTCGCGGGCGGTCAGCGTGACGTTTTTGATAATGCGGTGCCCCGCATCGTTGCGGATTTTTTGCAGCCAGCCGACACCGCAATCCTGCAACAGCGGATTGGCGCTGCGGTTGGATTTCTCGGCATAGGTGGTACCGTTGAAACCGATCATGATGCGGTCAAGGCCGATTTGTCGCGCATTGGCCTGGCTGATCAGCGCCTGAAAGTTCGGCTGCGATGCCCAGGCGTCCAACTGCGGGTAACTGACCGCCGAGTCATAATTCACCTTACGGCAATGATAGTCGTTAGGCTCTTTGGAATGGTTGTCAGTCGGATTGCGGCGGGACGTGCCATCGCTACTGTTATTGGTGCTGGCAATCGGCCCTTTGCTACCGATCAGGATTTTCTGACCTTCCTGAGCTTTCACGCCAAACACGTTAATCTGTTTCAGGAATTCATCGCTTTCCTGTGCCGCCTGCTCCATACGCTGCTGGATGGCCGGTTCAACGCTGAAGGTCATCGCCACGGCATTCGGCTGCACCCCGTTAAGCTGTGCCTGACGTGATATGTACTGATCAAAAAGATTACGGGTCGTGTTTTCCATGTTCGCTTGTCTCGCTTAACGGTACTTAAAAGTCAGCCAGTTGCGCGCCGCTGTTGCCGCCGCTGGCCGCCGGACGCTGGCTGTAACTGTTATCCTGCGTCGCCAGCTTTTGCGTGAGTGCGGCCAGTTCGCTGGTCAGCGTCTGAATGGTTCGGCTGTCCTGCTGTTGTTGGGTTTTCAGCGTGTTGAAACTGTCCAGCAGGTCGGCATGGGACTGGGCAACGTTTTCCACCGCCTCACGCACCTGGTTAAACTGCTCACTGTCCGATTTACGGCCTTTGCCGATAATCCCCATCACGCGGGAAAACCATTGCTTCCCCTCGTCGCTGCGCTGTTCGGACAGCTCAACCAGCTCCGCTTCCATCGCTTCGGTGAACATGACCGGCTCACCGGGCAGATTGTTGAATGCCTGCACCTGTGCCCGTTGTTGTGCGGCGAATTTCAGGCGATCGGTGCCCAGGCTGGCCGGGGTATCCGTCATCGCCAGGCCGCGCAGATACGGTTTGCCGGTCGCAGCAAACTGCGGGTCGATTTCGATACTGGAATAAATCTTCTTCCCTTCGCCGGTGAGTTGCTTCATTCGCTCTGTGGGTTCGATTTCCGCATACAACGCGGCACGGCCTTTTAGCAGGCCGTCGGTGATGTCTTCCGCGCTTAGCGCAATAACATCACCCATTGCACTGAAATCACTGCCCGGATAGGGGGAAAGAATGTGCTCAACGTTAACGCGGGCACCGTATACCTGCGGGTTGTAGCTTTCCGCCATTGCATAGAGGTGGTCGCGTCCGATTTCACGCCCGTCAACGGTGGGGCCGGAGACGGCAACCCGGAATTTTTTGCGGGTCGGTTTAGCTGTACCGCTCATGCCTGTAGTCCTGTCCTGTGGTGTCTGTGACATCATGATTGCAGAGCCTAACTCCCTGTCTCAACGCGGTTTTGTTGTCGGCGGAAGGCCAGAGCCGAAAGTGAGCGAAAGGCGGATCGCGCGCGGGGTAATCTTCCCGGCAAAGGGGGAAACCGCGCATGATTCAGGACGCATTTGTACGGCAGCGAGCAAAACAGCTTTACTGGCAGGGTTACCCGCCAGCGGAAATTTCGCGCCTGATGGGGATTAATCAAAACACGGTGTATGCCTGGAAAAAGCGCGACGAATGGGACGAAACGCCGCCTATCCAGCGCGTGACGCATTCTATCGATGCACGGTTGTGCCAGTTGGCCCAGAAGCCGACTAAAACCGGTGGCGACCTGAAGGAAATGGACGCGCTGACCCGGCAGTTGAAAACGCTGAATGACGGCCAGCCGGGCAATGCCGCAGGCGGCAAGAAACCCCGCCAGCGCAAGGTGAAAAATCACTTTTCTGACGAACAGATTTCCGCGTTGCGAACCAACATTCTCGACTCACTGGCCTGGCATCAAAACGGCTGGTATGAGCAACGCCACCACCGAAATCGCATGATCCTGAAGTCACGCCAGATTGGTGCCACCTGGTATTTTGCCCGTGAAGCGTTATTGCGGGCGCTGCGTGATGACGTGGCTTACCCTTATCAGCGCCACCAGATTTTTCTTTCTGCCTCGCGCCGTCAGGCACACCAGTTCCGGGGCTTTATCCAGAAGGTGGCGGAAGAGGTGGACGTCGAACTAAAAGGCGGCGACAAAATCGTCCTGAGCAACGGGGCTGAGCTGCATTTTCTGGGGACGTCTGCCGCGACGGCGCAGTCCTACACCGGCAACCTGTATTTCGATGAATTTTTCTGGGTCAGTAACTTTGCCAACTTGCGCAAGGTGGCCGGGGCGATGGCGACCCTGAAGGGGTTGACGCGCACCTACTTTTCCACCCCATCGAGTGAAACCCATGAAGCCTACCCGTTCTGGACAGGCGCACGCTGGAATGAGAAGCGCAGTAAGGCGCAAAAGGTCGCGTTTGATGTGTCATGGAAAGCACTCAATAGCGGTTTGCTATGCCCGGATAAAACCTGGCGTCAGATTGTGACGCTACAGGATGTCATCGATCACGGCTGGGAATACACCGACCTGGAAGAAATCCGCGACGAAAACAGCCCGGATGAATACAACAACCTGTACGGCTGTGAGTTCGTCCGCGACGGTGAATCGGCCTTTAATCTCAACCTGTTATTTAGCTGCGGTGCCGACGGTTACGACGAGTGGCCGGACTGGAAACCTTTCGCATCACGCCCGATGGCTGATCGCGGCGTCTGGGTTGGTTATGACGCCAACGGTAGCAGCGGCAACGGCGACAGCGGGGCGATCTCGGTGGTGGTACCGCCACTGGTGGCGGGCGGCAAATTCCGCACCATCGAAACCCAGCAGATACGCGGCCTGGAGTTTGAAGAACAGGCGAAAGTGATCGAAGCGCTGACCTTCAAATACAACGTGCAGCATATCGCCATTGATGGCACCGGCATCGGCGAAGCGGTCTACCAGATTGTTAAGAAATTCTTCCCGGCGGCGGTGTGCTTCCTGATGTCGGTGTCATCCAAACGCGCCCTAGTGCTGAAAATGCTTCAGGTCATTCGTGCTGGTCGCTGGGAATACGACCGCAGCGAGCAGGCACTGATCAACGCGTTCAACGCCGTGCGGCGCGTCAAGACGCCAGGCGGCATCATGACTTACGACACCGACCGCGCACGCGGCTCTAATCATGGCGATCTGGCCTGGGCAACCATGCTGGCCGTCATCAATGAACCACTCGGCCAGGAGCAGGGCGGCGGTGGCTTTGCGATGGAGTTCTGATGAAAAGAAAAGATAAAACCGGCACACACCGGGCGGTTACCGCCAGTCAGCCGGATATGGCGGCGGCCCTGAAAAGCGATCCAGGGCTGAGCGCGTTTACCTTTGATGGCCCCTATCCGGTCAGGGATGGCCATGACCTGCTGGATAACATGTATTGCGCCGACAATGGCCGTTATTACGACACCCCGGTGGATTGGTACGGGCTGGCTCGCGCGTTTGGTAGTGCGTCATGGCACCAGTCCGCGCTGTACTTCAAACGCAATGCGCTGACCGGGTGCTTTATCCCGCACCCGCTATTGTCGCGTCAGGCGTTCTCCGCCTTCGTGCTCGACTGGTTTGTTTTCGGTAACGGTTACCTTGAACGACGGGTCAACCGGCTGGGCGGCGTGTTGTCCCTGCGCCACGTTCCGGCCAAGTACACCCGGCGCGGCAGCGATCTGAATACCTATTGGTTTATCCGGCAGTGGAAAGATGAACACACGTTTGCTACCGACAGCGTGTGCCACGTCATCAACCCAGATATTCACCAGGAGATCTACGGTATGCCGGAGTACATGGGCGCGTTGCTGTCGGCCAGCCTGTCGCACTCCGCCGATATGTTCCGCAAGCTCTACTATGACAACGGTTCGCACGCCGGGTGCATCATCTACATTGGCGCATCCCAGGTGGATACCGAAAGCATGGATAATGTGAAGAAAACGCTGAAGGAAGCGCGCGGTAAAGGCGCGTTTAAAAACCTGCTGTTACATGCGCCGGGCGGCGGTGAAAAAGGGGTACAGATTATTCCCTTCAGCCAGATATCTGCCAAAGATGAGTTCCTGAATATCAAATCGGTGACGCGTGATGACATTCTGGCAGCTCACCGTGTGCCGCCGCAACTGATGGGTGCTATGCCGGAAGGCAACGGCTCCTTTGGCGATGTGGAGAAGGCCGCGCGGGTGTTCGCCATCAACGAACTGATGCCAGTGATGGAAGCGCTGAAGCATGTGAATGACTGGCTGGGGATGGAGGTGATCCGATTTAATCCTTATGCCCTGTTGAAAGCCGAGTGATATCCCTCCACCGCCGCCGTACTCACGCGGCGGTTTTTATTCAAAAAATTTCACGCCACCTGCACACAATCTCTTTTCAGATCAACGGCTAACGCCACAATTATCCATCCGTATAAAACCGCCTCAGCGCCGCGCTGTCAGGCGCTATTTCCGGATGCCGCGCCACGTCTCCCGGAGGGAAATACACACGCAGCAGGCCGAGAAATGGGCCGGATTTGGCACATCAAAGGGGATCCCTGCCTCCCCTCAAAGCGTGGGCTGTTCCCCCGTCACCTGCGCGCTGCTCTCGCTTCATTTTTTGTGCAAGTGCAGAAAACGGCCCGGCGCGCGTGCGTACCGGGCGGAAAGGGGGAAAATAGCATCAAAAAAATTGTGCAAAATTGTGCGGGTTTGTGCATGTGAATTCATAAAAATTTAAAGAAAAAAGACCGCTTTCGCTGCCATGAAAATTACGTGTCGAGAGAAATTTGTGTGCGCAGTTGAATAGGATTTAGAATTGTATATCGCTGGCGAATAACATTATATAAATCAAAGTCTTTTACCCTTACACTTATTACCATCGCATATTGCATATCAGGGGCTGAAACCCCCTTAACATGGCGCGAAGAATCTCGGGCGTGATACCGTATATCAAAAACTGGATCGCTTAATAATGTATCAGCACTAAATTTTTTGCTTCTGTGCAAACAAGTTTCCCACTTATGACCTTCACTCCTACACTCCCTTTCGGTCTTATACTGGCTTTTTTGACCAAAGAAATCATCAGTATCGGCATCGTCTAGGCCGAATCTTGGACGGAAAGTTACCTGCATACCCGCCCTTGTATAGTTTACTGAATGTTCAGGATCGACCGGGGTTTGAATGCACAAAGTAGCGGTAAGTTCAAATGCTTCGTCAAAGGGAACATCGGGGAATGGGATCGGTGCCCTTAAATATTTATTTTTTGCTAATGAACCATAGTAAATTACTGTAGCAGTATCATTTGCACAATCGATTAAAACGTTAGGATCCTCACTAAACCGTCCCCAACCGATATGTTCACGCGAATATTTTCTTGATGTTTCAGCATGATGAACAAGCAACGCTTTCAATGCAATGGTGTTCAATGGGGTTCCTGATAGAGCCGCAACTCCAGCGGCCGTTCTCAATGCTAATGGAGATGCATAACTGGTTCCTTGAACTCCGACTATAGAACCAAGCAGCGGGTTGTAAGTGTAAAAAGGCTCGTCGTCGCTTCCACCAAAAATAATACCATCAGGTTTAACGAATCCAGGGCTTCTGCCAGGGCCAATACAGCTATATGGTGCCCGCCCCCATTTTTCACCGCTACGATCAGCAGCACCAATCGCTAGCGCGTTTACCATATCGGAAGGGGGTTGTATTCTCGCTGCATCACCGTCCTCATGACCATCATTCCCAACAGCAACAGTAAGTAATATCCCATGCTTAGCACAGATCTGGTCTAAAATAGCAGTCCATGCATGGACCTCATCATCACCAATTGGAAGATGAGGACCAATACTTAGATTAGCGAACTTATAGTCACCACTATCAAGAACGGACTGTATTTTCTTAAGGACATCAAACAAATCCCAATCGCCATTGTCACCTGATGTTGGTGAAAGAACTCTATAATGATCTACATTCATAAAAGGTCTTTCAAAAGAAGGTGCATTTTCTTCAACACGTCCGAATAAGAAAGTTGATGTTACTTCATTACCGTGCTGCAATAATAATCCACTTGTCTCTTTGGTGTCTGGATACACGTATTCCGTAACCCAATTACTCAAGTCAGCTGTCCCCAAGCCACCATCAAAAATTGCAATACGTTCGGATTCAAGAATAGCTTTAGAATTAGGAAATTCCGGTGTAACTATATTTGATAACTTTCTGACAATGTTCGGCTGAGTACACCTTAGAGACGGCATCGGCCGCACAACTCGGATTAATGAAAAATCGAGAGTTTTTTTCATATCTTCAGGTCGCGCGTGTGCAACGATGAAAGTCAGACCACCGACTTGGATTTTACTTTTGTAATCAACAGAGACGCCATATTGTGCCGCATAGTTAATATAGGCTTTAACGATATCATCGTCTTCAACCCCAGCATGAAGAACCACTTCAAATTTTATCGAATCACTTTTCGCATGCTCAAAATTGCGTGCTCTCTCTTTTCCTTCAAAAAAGCTAACACTTTCAATTTCGATCAAATCCTTTTGCACTCCCTTCGGAGCTGTAGGAGAATTTAAGATTTCCTTAAATCTTATAACGGCATCATCATCACCGCTGACAAACAGTTGCGCCGTTACTAAGTCCTTATTCTGATCGCACTGACGTGCCGCTTTCCGTGGGCGAATGATTACCTGACGGCTACCGACATCCCGTAAACCTGTCGCTCTAAGCAACCCTTCAGGAAAGTAGCTTTTACCTAAAAAGGCTGGGTGTAATGTTAAATTGAACACACTCTCACCTCTTGGCTTAGCCGCATCATCCAAACTGCGAAAGCGTGAGAGTAAAATATCAATCTCGGGGTTTAAATGCTCCCTTACTTCTTCAATAGTATAGGGATAGCGCTTACCATCCCTTCCTTTAGGCAAAGGTTCCTTTTTTGTCAGAACATGACCGTTACCTAAAAGTAAGTTCCTTTCCATCATTTAACCCCCCACTTTTGTAATTTATTCGCGATTGTTGGATGTGAAACACCAACTAATTCAGCTATCTTCCTGTTTGAAATACCGTCAAAATGATATTTAATTATATTGAGATCATTATCACTGAAATCATCCAATGAAACCCTCTCCATAACTACGGCTTCTATTAATGAACTTTCAAATGGAATATTTTTAAGCACTACATTCTTTTTGGAGAAATTCAAGATACGGTTAATAATAGCAAAGGACATGCCATCTAAAAATGGTGCAAGTTTTTTAGATAGTTTAGGCTCAATATCATGATTGACTAAATATCTATCTATCAGTTCTACTGATGGCATATTAAATTTAAGGATGTGCTCAAATCGACGCCAAACAGCCGGATCTAAGATATCAGGGTGATTAGTCGCAGCAACAAGAAGCGAGGTCGCTGGCCATTCATCTATGGTTTGTAGGAGTACAGTAACTAAACGTTTTAATTCTCCAACGTCCCTGTCATCATCACGTCTTTTTGCAACAGCATCAAATTCATCAAGCAAAAGGACACATGGTTTCTCTTTGGCATAATCCATAACGGATTTAATATTATTGCCTGTTTTTCCCAAAAGAGAACTCATTACAGATGAGAGATCCAATGTTAAAAGAGGTAAATTTAACTTTGCAGCAAGCCAATGTGCGGACATTGTTTTTCCTACACCTGGCGGGCCAGAAAGTAAAACCGTCTTTACAGGTTCAAGACCAGCTTTGAACAAAGAAACTGCATTCTCTCTTTCGTTAACAATTGACTCCAGCTTCTTTGATATATCCGTATTCCATACAGGTTCTTCAACAATTGCGTTGACAGATGTTTCCTGCAAAAGGTTTCGTCTGGAGTCTCCATCCACAGGCATAGGAGCATTACTAGATGCCCCACGCAATACCGTTCCCTCAGCAACTAACGAAGCCAGCTTAGAAGCAAAGGTCTCATCATTTTTACGGATGTTGTTAATCATCTTTCTGCATAGGAGTGTAAATGCATTTGCGTTGCCTTTGATGCCTTGCTCGATGAGTTTGAAAAGTTCATCCTCCCGCACATTTACCATAAAACCCCCAATAAAACATCAATTTATGTAATCTGGTAACTATTTAAGTGAAAATTAATGACAAATCTTACCACTCTGAATGGCATTATTCAAAGAGTATCCTCACTTTTTTACTGTATGGATAATCAGCGTAAAATCTATCCAGCAGGTTTACTCGAGCATGCTATCAATACTCGTTTCCAGCGATTGATAAGTTCTACCGTTTTATCTCCTTCACTTGTGTCGGCAGCATGCCTATTCCTGAACCAGCGCAACTACTTGATTTTAACTTCCATGAAGCATCTCGTAACACGGCGATGCGTTGCAGCAATGCCGTTGCTTTATCCTGATATTCCGTTTCTTTTTGCTTTCTCGTCTGCATGCGGTACAAGCGACCGTCAGCACTGGCGACATAGCAATGGCCGGCAAATGTGATCGCATTGCCTGCCACAAGTCGCCGCAACTCACCGGTGTTGATATCCCAGCCAATTGAGCGGGCGAAATCGGCAATACTGGCACGCCACTCGTCCGACAGTTTGCCAACCACCTGTTTTTCAGCCGATTTGTTCCGTTGAGTAGTGGACGAGTGTTGATTATTCCGCCGATCCGGCGGCTGAGTTCGCAACCTCGACAGCAGCGTCCGGCGTTCCGGGTCTGTCATGCGCTCGAAGTCGGCGAAGGTTTGAGCGGATGTATCGCCAGGCTCTCCATCGGGCGGTTCACAGCCACCATAGCCATCCCCGTTTATACCTGCTGAAATGGCTATTTTTTCATCTCCCGTAGAGTTATTGACAGAACTCCAAGCGTCGCCGGTTGGCGACGTAACGGCCAAACCACTCCCGGTGCCAATGCTGGCACCATCGTCAGCGGACTGCTTCTTGCGGATTTTCCATTTGATTAACCGGGTGCAGATACGGGATATCGCCCCCAGACGTGGAGAGAACACACCGAAGATTTTTTCCGGTGTCTCGCCGTAGGTGTTTTGTTCGTCAGCGTCTTCATAGGCAATGCGCACGGTGTAGCGCTCGCGTGGGATCAACACGCCACCTTGCTTTTCGATGTATGTGGCAAAACAACCGGCGTCAGCCGATGCCAATACAGCATCCATTGCCGGGTCAGCAAGCTGCGCGGCCCCGCGCTTGAACGTGCCATTTTCCTTCTGGGCTGCGGTAAGTTGGTTTGCCAGGCGACGCAGTTCACGCCATACCGTCACCGGAGGCAGACCAAACGGCTGAAACTGTCGGATGTTATGCTGTGACGCCCAGGCCATTGCAAACTTTGCTGTTTCGCGTAATGGCTTGCCGGTTTCGTTATCCAGCTCACCATCCAGCGCGTAACCGTCGATATTTTTACTGATGTACTTCGCCACGTAAGCCGTAGCGCTGCCTTTTCTTGGATCGAGCTTTTTAGCCTTGAATCGTGCGCCGGTGTTGCGCCCCAGCTCCGCACGGTCTTCAGCAATAAAATACTCTCGCAAGATATCAGTGATGGCCTTTCTGTCGGCAGGTGGCATAAACAGCAACACATGCCAGTGCGGGGTAGCATCGTGGTGCGGCTCGGCAACGCGAAAGCCATAAGGGCGCAAGCCGCGACGATTCAACGCAGACATGGCACGCGCCCAGGTGCGGCATAAATACCGCTGCCCCTGACGTGGAGAGGTATGATCCCACTTAGGGTTTTGGTGACCGTTCTGGATGTTAGCGTGGTAACGCGACGGGCAGGTGATGGTGAGAAAAACGCCTTCATCACCCCGCGCGATTGCCACCATTTCAACACCGGCCATACGGGTCATCAGCTCATGACGGCGGATAGCCGGATTACTGATACTGCCGTACACCATGTTTTCCAGTGATGTGATGTTGCCATCTTCATCAACCAGTTCATGTGTCTGGAAAAAAGCACGATTCTTGCGGCGCTGCTCTTGCCACTGGTTGAGGGCATCAAGGCTGACATACGGCATTCGTTTTTTGTGGATCACGCCGATGGCGCGAAACTGATTTTCCCGCCATTCACAACGCAGTCGCCACAGTTTCCGCCCCCACCATTCAGGTGAAGTGATGCGTAAAATGGCGGAATAGATGCGGTGCCGGGTTTGTTCATCACCGATAACCAACCCCCAGCACGGTGGCGTTACACGTAATGCCAGCAGTTCGCGCCCCAGATGGCGATATAGCCACTGAATTTCATCATCAGTCATGTCTTCCGGCGATGTGTGGCCGCACTCGGTTTCAAACATTTCGGCGATGGCGGCCGCAAGAGTATGCGCGGCATTGATCACCTCATGCTTGGTAAACCCGGCCAGATGCGCCCAACGCGGCCCCCAATAGGCCGCCAGTTCCGATGTAAAACCACCACGCACACCTTGCTGTGCGCGCACAGCATCCAGACGAAGCAGGGCTTTTTTCACGGTTCCCATGAAAAAGGCGCTGATGTGTCGCGGCTCGCGGTTTGCGCGTAGCCATTCAATTTTTTGGCGGTAAACGTCACGGATAAAAAACGGTTGTTCGTGCAAGCGGGCTTCCACGCCTTCCGGCGTTTTCATCCAGTCACTTAGCGTTTTCTGATGATCCCGGCGTACTATTTCCGCCAGACCGCGACGGATAAGCAACTGGGTGCCGTTCGGCTCCCTGTGATCCAACTGTGCTACGGCTTGGTTAAGATTCCGGTCATCACCTGGCGCTGCCAAAGCGCGTTTAACCATCCGGCTCAGATGCCGTGTGACGGCCGGATGCGGCTCAGCATCGGTAACGAGTAGAGAGGGGCGAAGATCAGCCACGCCCGACGGTGCGGAGATCGCCGGGCGTGGAGCGTTCCAGGGATAGGCCCATTCATGGCTTGACTCATTTCCTGCACATAACTGAAGTGTGGATGAGCGCCTTCCCTTAGACTCTCTGAACATTTATAACATCACCTTCTGAAGTCTTTCTGACACAACAAGGCCCTCATATGGAACATAAGTATTTCAAGGTGAAAAAAGAGCTCGCCCTTCCGTCTTACGATGAAGCGATAACCAAATGGCTTGAATTTCAGCCTAAAACTTCGCCATTAATTCCTTATAAGATACTAATATGTAATGAAAATGTTTTTTACCGTGAGATCACTTGTGATGGACTAGGTGAATACGTTGAAGCATGTGAATTTCTCCGGTCTCTGGATCTTGTAGATGCATCGGAATATGACTTTGGCCTAAGGGGCTATGATTCTGTGTTTGTGAGTCAGAGGTACATTGATAAAGCCTCTTCAACTCATCGATAGCATCCGCAGGAGTGCTTTTTTGTGAATGTTTGATCACGGCCAGAACGAGCATTCTGGTTTCATTACTCATTTGATACGGCATAATTCCTCGCAAGATAGAATGTCATGCCCACTGTTCAGGCATTCAGAACGGCTCCGCGTTCAACGCGCCGGATGCCACCATTTCCTGATAGGTGGCATCACCCATCACTGGCCCACAGTCAGGGCAGTGCCCACCACCTTCATAGCCGCACCCGTCGCAAACTTTCGACAGGCTTTGGGCAGCAGGAATCGGCAGACGCTTAGCAATGATTTCCCCGGCCTGCTTGCTCTCCCCAGCCGCAACACCGACGCTACGCGGCGCGGTGAAACGGCAGATATCAAACCTGTGGTAAAGGCTGTGTGCGTGGTGAGTGTCGCTGTTGGATGCAATGACAGGTATCCCACATTCGGCCAGGCGTGATAACGCGCTGCACAAGTCATACTGATCGTTGTGGGTGAAACCATCAGTGTGATAACTGGTGAAGCTGGCCGTTGGCGTTTGCGGGATATACGGCGGATCGCAGTACACCACATCGCCGGGGCGGATCAGTTGCAATGTTTCGCCAAATGCGGCGCAGATGAATTTTGCACGGCGGGCTTTTTCGGCAAATGCCTGAATCTCGGCCAATGGAAAGTAAGGCGATGCATAATGCCCGTAAGGAACGTTAAACCCACCGGCGCGGTTATAGCGACAAACGCCCCGGTAACCGTGTCGGTTCAGATAAAGAAACAGTGCTGCTGAGGTGGTGCGATTCTCTTTGCTGCGGTTAAATACCTGACGGAAGCGGTAATAACTTTCTGCTGTATTCGCAGTGCGAAACAGACCTTCAGCAGTATCAATAAACTCCTTCACATCCTCTTTGATGACCTGATACAGGTTAATCAGGTCAGGGTTGATATCAGCAATCAGGTATTCCGGGTAATCGGTATTCATCATGACTGAACACGACCCGGCGAACGGCTCAACCAAACGATCACCAGCTGGTAAATGTTCGCGCAGGATATCCATCACGCGGGCTTTGCTGCCGACCCATTTCAGCGGTGTGGCAATAATGCTCATAACGCACCCCGATAGTGTTTGTTTTTCAGTTCAGCATCGCCCTGGCAGTACACGCACAGACGCACACCCGGAACGGCTACGCGGCGGGCTTCAGGGATAGGTGCGTCACAGCTTTCACAGACGAATGCAGAAGCGGCACAGCCCGACTGTTGCCGGGCCTGCTGGATTTGCGTTTCACGAATGAACGCTTCGCGTTCCTGAGCCATGTCCATTGAGTCCATCAGCTCAACCCCTGAGCGGAGTGCTCAAAACGTTCTGATTCCTGGCGTATCAGTTCCACCACTTCGGCGGCGGAAAGGTCGCGTTGTTGAGCGCGGACAGCCAGCGCAGCAAGGCGCAGTGAGAAGGAAAAATGCTGGTCTTTGCGTTCATCCAATCGGGACTTTTTCAGTAGCTCGACCAATGCGCCATCATTGGCGACAGTCATGGTTTTTACTTCGGCATTTTTCATTACGTTTTCCTTTTTTCAGGTAATAGAAAGCCCGGCGGGTTTACGCCTAAAAATTGGGTTTTTATTACAGTGGGAGAATTAAGTTTTTGGGGAATAAACTCACAACTGCGCGGAGCTTATTCATTGCTTTAATCAGCCTTTCTTTTTCGTCAGTTGTCAGTTCATTAAATTTCAGGTGATGCCGTTCCTTATCAATATCCGCTAATTCAAATATTGCTGACAGCACACGCATATTTTTATGGTAATCGTCATCAATCTTGTCCCGCATATCGTCAATAAAGCGGCA
This sequence comes from Dickeya oryzae, assembly GCF_020406815.2. Taxonomy (NCBI): domain Bacteria; kingdom Pseudomonadati; phylum Pseudomonadota; class Gammaproteobacteria; order Enterobacterales; family Pectobacteriaceae; genus Dickeya; species Dickeya oryzae. Next base: position 2,094,506 of record NZ_CP162670.1, on the reverse strand, counting down.
CATTTCTTTCTCACTGTTTGTCTTGAAGTGTTTCCCTCGCAGCATTGCTATGTGGTTTAGCCCCTCTGTTCTTTCCGCGATACTCAGCGGAATGGCGCGAGCGGACTCGGTGTTAGCCATGGCATTAGCCTTTCTTTGCCCAATTAATGGCAAATTCTGGTGCCTGCATCATTCCATCTCGAAACCATTGATTCGAATGGCTCTTGATAAATTGATACAGAGGATGATTGAGGTAATAGACAGCATCAGCCAATGATTCCAGCGACGACAAAACGCTAATCCGGTTGTAACCATTGTCGCTGCCGTTCTCTTGCACATCAGCAGGCTGAGATAAAAAACTCTCCGCAGCATCATCGGCGGCCTGTAGCCATATTTCCGGGTTGTGATTTATTTTCATCATTACCACCTACTACGCCGCAATACCCATGAGGCGGGAAAACCAGCGGCGCTTTTGCTTAGGCGCTGGCATGTAGGGCTTTTGACTCCAGGGTGCGAAATAGACCTGATTAACGGACGGCTTAACGCGTTGACCGTTTGGCAGTTCCAGCCAGCCTTTACCCTGATTAGGGATTACTGGTGATGGTGACTGAGAAGTTAATAGACGAGCTATGGAAATCATATTATCGCCTCGCTGTGTAAAGGTTATCGATATAACCGGTGGCTAATGCCAGTGCATCAAATAAACCGTAAGACTGCCCAGCCTGACTAACACGATATCGGGTAACCGGATTTGATATCGTTCGTGGACATTTAATAATTGAGAAGCCCCGATATACGTTTGTGTGTTTACTTAATTGTGTAATTGCGTATTGGCGGCCTGATTTTTTATTCTCCATGTCACCCCTTTATATTTTACATTCCCTACCCCACAGCCTTTTTAAGACTGCGTTTTTGCTCTCGCTCTTTTGTTTGCGCTAATACGATCTTTCCATCCATGCCATTCTGGCGGCGCGCCATCCACCAATTGTGCCGCATAGCTATCCCATTCACGGCGGTTAATCCACAGTTCAGCGTGGCCGCCTGGGTTTAATGGGTCTGCCATGTAAAAGGCCGGCAATTTCCCGGCTTTTGCCATCGCTACAATCGCGGCTGGAGTTTTTCCGACGTACAGCGCAAAACCCTCTTTTGACAAAAGATCGGCTGGTTTCTCTGACAATCGAATCTGGCGACGTGACTCAACGATTGACGAATCATCCATGTTATTACTTCCCCCCTTCAGGCCGCAGCCCAAGCCATAACAGCCATGCGTCACGCTGTTCTTCTGGTCGGTTCATAAACGCTTCGCGCATAGCACGGTTAAATTCCGGGATATAAACCCAATTTTCAGCGCGACTAGGATTTGATTTTTCAGGATTCACCCACGGAACAAGCGGCAATTTACCCTTATCAACCATGGCTTTTACTGCCGCTTCCGACTTACCGATCAGTTCAGCAAATTTCGGATATGGAACAGCATCAACCGGATAGCGAACCTCATAAACGCGTTCACCCATCGCAAACCTCACTTTTTATTTTGCGTTATTGAATATGTGCCGGGGTTTTTAGCCACGCCCGGCGCGTGGTCTGTGGTACTCTCTTTACACCCACCAACCTCTGGCAAGAGCGTGGGCGTAACCTCTACCAACAAAAGGACTTATTTATGTCTGATAATGTGTTTATCACTAAAGAAACAAATGAAATTATCAAGGCCGCTTTAACTGGTGATAATTTCAATAATTTGTTAATTATCGTTGCCAACCAATTACCGCTCCGCAATGGTGCAGTGCGTGACCACTACTCCGTCCGTTATGATGAATTTTATTCCGCCATCCATGATATGGTTAAGCAATCTTTAAACTATAAGCCCACTGATACCGAGAGCGGTACGAATTAACCTAATCAATTGAATTTCCTGGCGGCTAATATCCAATCCTTTATCACTGGCCGCTTTTTTCATTTCCTTTATTGCAGATTCAGCAATTGACAATAATTCTTCACTATTCGCCCCTCTGCTTTTATCGCCGTGTTCATTCCTTTTTTCTGCAACTTCGGAATAGTCCACCACAAATAAATCAACGTCAGAGCTCATCCGCGCTAACTCTGCTTCAACAGCATCAATCTTAGCCCGCAATTCTTCAGGCCGTTTCTTGAGGTATTCGCGGGTCTCCAACTTTTCGGCCAGACCTTTTAGGAATATAACCAATTCCTGGTCATTAAAATCTCCACGAATGATACGCGGTTGTGTTTTATTCTCACCTTCCATCCGTTCACCCCTCCCCCTTACCGTGATACTCTCTTCCGATCACCAACCGCTTACATCGGCTTAACTAGTGCCGGGATATTTCACCACGCCCGGCGCGTGGTTTTGTGGTAGATTTCAAGTGCCAACAATCAACCAACCACACAAGGAAAATAATGTGACAAAGAAACGTACCGTCATTCCCACCTATAAAGTGCGCTGCAATACCTTTGATAATCTTATTGAGATTGAATTTTCTGTTCCTGATGACCAGATTGTTGCGATTCGGCTAAATGCCAATCAATCGCGCGAGCTGATTGCTCAACTAAATCATCATTTAGAGAATCAATGATTTGTTCTTTCGTGTATCCAACAAAAAAGAACGTACTGGCGCTGCGGGTCTGAGTAGCGCCTTCGCTAACCCTCGCCTTTATCTCAAGAGTTACGGCATACGTATTAATCACGGGTGATTCCGCTGTAACTTCAGCTTCCCGCACATCGTCTTCCTTCATCCCCTCCCCCTTACCGTGATACTCTCTTCCGATCACCAACCGCTTACATCGGCTTTCAGTTGCTTATGTTCGCGGTTGGTTTTTCACGCCCTCAATGGAACCTATATAAGTCCCAATGAGGGGAATTTAGATCCTATATGGGTTCCATGTCAAATGAAACTTAGCGAAAAAGTAAAGGCACTGAGAGAAACAGAGGGGCTTAGCCAGTCAAGATTTTGTGAAATCATAGACTTACCTCTAAGCACTCTTAAAAAATATGAGACTGGTAACTTTGAGCCAGGGGGAAATGCTTTGCTCAAAATCACAATGCATCCACGGTTTCAAAAATACACCCTGTGGTTAATGACGGATAAAACAGCACCGGAAGCTGGGCAGATCGCACCGGCCCTCGCGCACATTGGGCCAGAAGAAACAAAATCTCACCAATCCAACCAGAATATTGGATAAACATTTACATAAGTTACATCTTTGATATTGCATATCAGGATGATGACTACATCGGAGAGTGTTCTTATGGCAATTAAGAAACTCGATGATGGTCGCTATGAAGTGGACGTTAGACCGCAGGGTGCCGAGGGAAAGCGCATCAGGCGTAAATTTAATACTAAGGGTGAAGCGCAGATTTTTGAACGCCACATCCTTGTGAATTACCACAACAAAGACTGGATTGAGAAACCAGCAGACCGCCGGAAACTCTCGGAACTGTTGGCGTTATGGTGGGTGTATCACGGCAAAAGCCATGCGCGAGGTGAAATCGAACATGGGAGGCTAAAAACCATCATTGCGACATTTGAAGAGATGGGCATTTCACGGGCAGATCAATTAACCAAAAAAGCCATCATGGATTATCGGGTAAACATGCTGAACAATGGATTAAAGGCATCCAGCGTTAACCGCCACCATGCCATCTTAAGTGGTATGTTTACAAAGTTAATTGACGCGGAAGAATACCACTGCCCTAACCCGTTCAAGGATGTTAAACCCCTTAAAGAATCGCTGACAGAAATGGCGTTCCTGACTGCATCCGAGATCCCCGATCTGCTCAGATTATTAGAAGGTGATGAATTGGACGCCGTTCTGGTTTGCCTGGCAACCGGAGGAAGATGGAGTGAAGTGGCCAACCTGAAAAGTGAACACATTATCAACAATATGGTGACGTTCATGAAAACGAAAAACGGGAAACGCCGAACTATTCCGATTTCTCAGGAACTGACGAACCGTTTAAAACGTGTGAAATCAGGCTATGTTTTCAGGCCAAACTACAGAAAGGTGAGAAATACGCTGCGTGCAATGAAACCTGATTTACCGGAGGGACAAGCGTTACATGTCTTTCGGCATACATTCGCCACGCATTTTATGATGAATGGCGGTAATATTGTTACATTGCAGCGGATATTAGGGCACTCAACGATCCAGCAAACGATGGTCTATGCGCACTTTGCGCCTGACTTCTTACAGGACGCTGTAACACTTAACCCACTAAACGGAGTGTCCATATAATGTCCATGAACCAGCACTATTTAGCACTAATTGGTACTTTATGAATAGCGTAACAGGTTGTTTTTCAAATGAATCCCCCGCCGATGCGGGGGCTACCAAGTCAGTTATTGGTCGCATTCACTCTTTCGAATCCTGTGGCACCGTAGACGGCCCCGGTATTCGCTTCATCACCTTTTTCCAGGGGTGTTTGATGCGTTGCCTCTACTGCCACAATCGTGATACCTGGGATACCCACGGCGGTAAGGAAATCACGGTGGAAGAGTTGATGAAGGAAGTGGTGACCTATCGCCATTTTATGAATGCGTCCGGCGGCGGTGTAACGGCATCAGGCGGTGAGGCTATTCTTCAAGCTGAATTCGTTCGCGACTGGTTCCGTGCCTGCCATGAGCAAGGGATTAATACCTGTCTGGATACCAACGGTTTCGTACGGCGTTACGACCCAGTAATTGACGAACTGCTGGATGCCACCGACCTGGTTATGTTGGATCTCAAGCAGCTCAACGACGAGATACACCAAAATCTGGTAGGGGTATCCAATCACCGTACACTGGATTTCGCCCGTTATCTTGCCAAACGCAACCAACGTACCTGGATTCGTTATGTGGTCGTGCCTGGCTGGAGTGATGACGATACCTCCGCTCATTTGCTGGGCGAGTTTACCCAAGGGATGAGTAACATTGAAAAGATCGAGCTATTGCCCTATCACGAATTAGGCAAGCACAAATGGACAGCCATGGGCGAGGAATACAAGTTGGATGGCGTGAAGCCGCCTAAAGCCGACACCATGGATCGCGTTAAGTCCATTCTGACCAGTTACGGCCACAAGGTGGTGTATTAATCGGTAAGCACCACCGCTCAAGACAGGGATAATCCGCCTGCCTTGCTGACCAGCCGGGGTTAACGTCATCTGCTGACGCACTCTGGCTGGCTATCGCTACCCTTTCCACTTCCTCCATTTGTGGCCTATCCCGTGGTCATCGCCCGCAGGCATCACAGTTTCCTCGTTCGTCACGTGTCACAATCCGAAGCAAGCGCGCACGATAAAAATAAAACATGATAACGATGATGTGACAGAGAGCAGCGCGCCACTCAATGAGACAAGATGGAGAAACTCAGGGCGTCGTGCGTCGACTCGCTGCAGATAAAGCGAGCGGTATACGCCACAGAAAAAAGACATTGAACCAGCTTATACCCAAAGTAATCACACATCAGGACCAGCGCTCGCCCACGCAGACACCCGCACAGCGCGAGAATAGCGTGATACTGACAGCGAGCCAGTAACCTGAATTACGCTGGGTATTTGTGCTTCAGGGACACATTATGCGGCTCGATAAACTGGAAATTCGTTGGCTGAAACTATTCTGTAAGATTGTTGAGAATAAAGGTATCACCAATGCACAGGAGGCCACTGGTCTGAGTCAGCCAGTGCTGAGTCACTACCTGTCACGACTAGAGGACACGCTAGGGCTGATTCTGTGTGAGCGCGGCCGCGGTGGATTTTCTCTCACGACAGAGGGTGAGTTGGTTTATCAGGAAGCGCGTTCGGTAATCGCTACACTGGATGATTTTGCCAATCGACTGGCTCGTATCAAACATGAGCTGATTGGTGAGGTGAGACTGGGCTGTCTGGATAATATTGTTTCGCATCCGGAGCGAGCCGTTCCATTAGCCATACGCCGCTTACTTGAGTTAAGCCCCGATGCATCCATGAACCTCTACGTTAGCGACCATCAGTCGCTGATGGAGCGGCTACGCAACAGCGAGCTGGATGTCGTATTGACCGTCCTGCCAGACGATGTACCACCTGATATTTTCTTCCAGCCAGCGTTTATTGAGCACAGCTCATTCTATGCTGCTGCAGAACACGCTGGACGCATTGAACAGGAATGGCGTGACGGCACCCTTAACCCAAAGCGGTTATTGGTTGGCGGCTACGCCATGAACGAGATGTGCAAACAACTCGGGTCGGTAGCCAAACAAGGACAGCAAAGCATTGCCTGTAGCGAGGAAGGTTGCATGCTACTGATTTTGGCTGGCACCCACGTGGGCTTTTTGCCGGACCATTATGCTTCACGCTGGGTGCTGGAAGGCATGCTGACGGCCATTGCGCCGGAAAACCTGCGGCTCAACAGTATTTTTTATCTGGTTCGCAACGCCAGACAGCGATTAAGCCCGGTGGCTGAAGTCCTGTGGAACAACATTGCCGAAATCGGGCAACTTTCGCCAGCCTATCGTCGACGCCGATTGTAAGTCAGTCGGCACGGCAGTCACCTCATACCGCCAGTGGTCGGGGGTGATGGTCGGCTTTTTTCAGCAGAATAATCAAATACCCTAGAGAGACCGCTGCAATCAGCACAAACAGTAACTTATCGGAATAGGTTTGCATCAGCATGGCGGCAAGGCTCGGTCCGCACAGGCTGCCAATGGTATAGCTAAGCAGTAGAGCCTGATTCATGGCGACCAGCTCATTGGGTACCACCTTCTCGCAAGCCCACGACATTGCGACCGGATAAAGCGTAAATCCGGCGGCACCAAGCAGAAACAGTGACGACGCCATGCTATACCGCCCCGGAAGCAGTATCGCCAGCGAACCGAGGATCACGGCAAACACCAGCACTCGCAGCACCAGCAATCTACCGTAGCGATCCGCCATTCGTCCGACGGGCCATTGTCCGAGAATACCCGCGCTGATTAATAACGCCATCCAGTAACCGACACTGGCGTCACTCATCCCCTGATGAGCCAGATACAGCGGCATCAAACCATACAGCGACCCCAGAATGATCCCGGAAATCACACACCCTTGAATCCCCAGTCGTGCGGTGCGATAGCGTAGCATCCGCCAGACGTTGACACGGTGCGTAACGGGCTGAGGGGGCGGGATGCGGGCAAACAGTAACGGCAGAGCAGCCAGCAGCACCAACGCCACCAGCCAGGGCAGAATACTGAACAGTGCCGTAGACACCATACTTAGGAGCAACTGCCCAACAACGCTGCCCAAATAGTAGGCCATCATGTACGCGGCCAGCAATTGCCCTCGATTGAGCGCGTTACCGCTGCACAGCAGCGCGCTTTCTACTACAACCCAAATCAGCGCACAGGCAATCCCGGCAACAAAGCGCCACAAAATCCAGCTCCCGATATCCGGCGATAACGCTAACGCGGCCGTCGCACCGGCAAACATCAGTACTGCCAGGTAGTAACTGCGATTAAAACCGCTGTATCGAATTAACCTGCCAGCCACCAGCGTACCCACCAAATTCCCACTGAAATAGGCCGACCCTACAACGCCTACCTGCCAGACCGGCAATTGACGATCATTGAGCCATAACGGCACCAGTGTATTTAACACGGCCAGACAAACAGTAAGCAGCAACAGCCCACAGAGCAACAGCAAAACCGGGCGTGTATAGGTTGACATGGAAAGGCAAACCGAAAAGAGAGGATATTTTGGGCGCATCATGCCACTGACAATGGCAAAGTCAATTGCCTTCTCACCGGCTGTCGCACATTTTGTCCATGCGTCCCGATTGCCGGCCGATGCGGTGCCTTGGCGGACATCTCAGCGCCGGGCTACACGCCTCCATTCCAGATTATTACCGAACCACTCCGCCAGAAAATCCACCAGCGCTCGCAACGCAGGCGAAATTCTCTCACGCGAGTGATACACCGCGTAAATATCCAACTCTTGCGGCTGTGATTCCGGAAATAGTGCAATCAGCCGTTTACTGGCGATCAGATCGGTAACGGAATAGACCGGTTGTAAACTTACTCCAGCGCCATTTAGCGCCGCCTCCAGCAACATCAACGAATCATTGGCGCTGAAACTACCGCTGACCGGTACCGCTATCGTGTCTCCCTTACGGGTAAACTGCCACAGGCTCTTACCGAAGAACGAATAGGTCAGGCAATTATGTACGGCCAGGTCTTCCACGCGCTGCGGTGTACCGTGCGCCGCCAGATACGAAGGGGCTGCACACACGACCGACGGACAGCCTCCCAACCGGCGAGCAATTAACCCCGAATCTAACTGACTGGTGATACGAATAGCCAGATCGATACGCTCCTCAATCAGATTCAGGGTATGGCTTGCAACCTGTAGGTCAACCGCCGTTTTGGGATAACGCAGCAGATAAGTCGTAATGGCTGCAACCAACGTCGCCTGCGCCAGTGACGGAGAACAGGTCAGCCGCAGTAAACCCGCAGGCTCCTTCCTGCCTTTGGCTGGCATATCGAGTTTGTGCGATACAGCCAACAACTCACGGCAATGCTGCAACACCGTTTCGCCCTCATGGGTCAGGCTCAGTTGCCGGGTACTGCGGTGCAATAATCGAGCCTCAGCCCAGCGCTCCATTTCAGCCAGATACCGGGTCACCATCGCACGGGACATCTCCAGCGCGTCGGCTGCCCCAGTCAGGCTACCTTGTTCGGTGATAGTGACAAATACCTGAGCGGCGGTGATTCTATCCATTACTTGTCCGATTTATGCAACAAAGACGACCGAAAGTGAGGATTTTTCTTTATAAAAAAGAAATTTATCATGACGTCCTCTCATTCAGGAAGGAGTATTCCCCATGTTAAAACGCACCCTGCTTGCCACGCTGTTAGCGTCTATGGCATTTTCCGCTTCCGCAGCATTAAAAATGGAAGTCTATAACCCCGGAGCAAAATCCCTCTTCCCGGTGTCGTCTGAAATCATCACCGGGGAACATGACGCCTTACTCATTGATGCCCAGTTCCAGCGTAACGACGCCGAGAATCTGGTGGCAAAAATCCGCGCTACTGGAAAAAAACTGAAGACTATCTACATCAGCCATCATGACCCGGATTTCTATTTTGGTCTGGATGTATTGAAGGCCGCCTTCCCTGATGCGCAGATTGTAGCCACACCACAAACTATCGCGGCCATCAACGCGACTAAAGACAAGAAAATCGCCTACTGGGGCCCCATACTGAAAGAAAATGCACCGAAACAGGTCATCACTCCTCAGCCGCTAAACACCGTTCACCTGGCACTCGAAGGCAGCAACATCGATATCATGGGGCTGAAAGGGGCAACGCCGGACAGAACCTTTGTCTGGATCCCGTCACTAAAAGCCGTTGTCGGCGGCGTGCAAACCTCAGCCAATATCCATGTGTGGGTCGCGGATACCCAAACTACCGCCTCACGTCAGGCGTGGTTGAGCGATCTGGATGCTATCGATAAGCTCAACCCAACCACGGTAGTACCCGGTCACTACCTGCCTAACAAGGATGGCTCATCACCCTGGTCACTGCAGAATGTGAGTTTTACCCGGGATTACCTGAAAACCTTCGAGAAGAACATTCCGTTATCGGCGAATAGCACTGCACTGGTTAAGTCGATGGAACTCGCTTACCCGGATCTCGGTGAAGCCGCCTCGCTGGAACTGAGCGCTAAGGTCATCAAAGGCGAAATGCAGTGGCCTTAATATTCACCGGATAATATCTGCGGTTGCCGCGACACGGTCCACCGTGATGCCTGGCGGTGGGGACTTTTCTTTCAGGTTTGCGATCTGTGATCGCAGAACCGGAAGGATAAAATGACACCACCGCCTGCTAACTCTCAGGAAATAGACAATAATTAAGACAGAGCGTCACACAGGTAGTCATAGCAGGCCACTCTGGCAATTGCTCGGGAAGGTTTGTGGCGCGATAACCAGTCTCTTTCCCTTTGCTGATGTGCCCCATCCATCGGGCAACATACGGAGCGTATGAATGAACAGGCTACACTACATCTTCGATCCTCTGTGCGGTTGGTGTTACGCCGCAGCGCCGTTAATCCATGCAGCTCGCAAAATTGAAGGGCTGCCTGTTGTGCTGCACGCCGGTGGCATGATGACCGGACCGAACCGGCGGCGCATCACGCCGGAATGGCGGGATTACGTTCAGCCGCACGATCGTCGCATTGCCCAGATGAGCGGACAGCCATTCGGTGATGGTTATTTCAATGGCCTACTGTGGGATGTTACCGCAACGCTGGATTCAGAACCCCCTACAACAGCCATTCTGGCAGCCGAGGAGCTCGGTGGCAGGGGAATTGATTTACTCGAGCGTTTGCAACGCGCCCATTATGTTGAAGGGCTGTGCATCTCCGAAACATCGGTACTACTGAAAATGGCGGTAGAAATTGGTTTGCCGCTGGAAGACTTTGAAAACGCCTGCATACACTGGCGTGGTTTACCCACCCGTAAGCACATTGAGGAAAGCCGCCAGTGGCTGACCCAATCAGGCGGTGCCGGTTTCCCCACCATCGTTTTCGCGGTAGACGATATTTTTACCACGTTGAACATCGCGCCCTGGCTGGGGCGAGCAGACGACTGGCATAACTACCTGCTCAAACTGGTAGAAGAGAATCAGTAGCCCACATTCAACCCGCTATTTCATGAACAACGCTATCAGAAACAGCGGGTTGCTCCAGTCCAGACGAGGCATCTGATTTTTCTTTTTTCGCCGGGCATGATATGGGATGGTAGTCCTTTCATCAGAAAAGCACACAGGGCGATCTAATGATTCGAGTTCATCATCTCAATACCTCGCGCTCGCAGCGGATTTTATGGCTTCTGGAAGAGTTGGATGTGCCGTATGAAGTGATCAATTACCAGCGTAATAAAGCCACGATGCGCGCACCGGCCTCGTTACGCGATATTCATCCGCTGGGGAAAGCACCGGTCATTGAACACGATGGCAAGGTTCTGGCAGAGACGGGACTGATTCTGGAATATCTGGTTGCGACATTTGGCCCGCATCTGGCACCGCCCGCTGATAGCCCGGATTTCTGGCGTTACCGGTACTGGATGCACTACGCCGAGGGCTCGTTAATGTCGGCCATGTTACTCAAACTGGTGGCGTACAAGATGGGTCCGTTCGGCTGGTCAATCCGCAATATGGTCAATACCCAATGCAACCTGCATTACGATTTTCTGGAACAAGAAGCGGCAACCTCTCGCTGGCTGGCCGGTGATGCTTTCTCAGCAGCAGATATCATGATGGGATTTCCGTTGGATATCGCCGCTCAACGCGGCTGGATCTCACCTTCTCGCCCTCACCTCTGGCGTTTACTGGAAGCAATGCGGGCACGACCTGCCTGGCAGCGAGCTGCACGATACGAGTATTCACCAGACACTACACACATCAATCCCCCCACTACTCACAGATAGAGCCGGGGGGTATTACTCAATGCGGATTAATAAAAAAGCGCCTTCTCCTTCTGGATTAACTGAAAACGCCCCTGCCAGTCCTGCAGGGTAATGTGTGCCAAGCGAGCCACGCCCTGATAGAACGGATGGCAGCAATGGCGTTCCAGTAAATCCAGATAACGCATCGCCCACGGTAGCAAATGTTCACTAAGCAGTTCCGGCAGGTTGTCTGGTTGATTTTCCGCACACCACGCTGCCAGCATCAGCATCAACCCAATGTGATCTTCCGGTTCATGGCAATCACAACGCGGCTCAATACCCAACTCCCGCAGCCAGCGCCGCAGCGCCAGTGTCGAATCACCAAACAACACGTTTTGCCTGTCAAGGTATACCGACCCCCAAGGGGGTACGGGCATGCCTTCATCACCACTGAGCCATCGCTTCCAGGCAAGCGATAACCGCTCATCGTAACCGGGTTGTAACCCACTATGAATTTGTCGGGCAACAGTGGCAATATCGGCCTGGTTACCACACGGCCATGTTTGCTGCCACGCGGCGTGCCTCAGCCGTTCAATCAACGCGACATTGTGTTCATCATCAGGTGCGTAATAGAGTAGCGCGCCCAGTAAGCGCCCGGTCAGACTAACGATATGTCGTGGCATAAATCACCTCGCTGGCTCAATCTTCAGGAGTTCTCCCCTTCTTCTTCTCATCGTGCTGCCCTTGCCTTTCTTCTTTTGAAAGCCGCCCGGTCAGTGCAATGACAAAAAACTTAGAACCCGATGAGCCAGCGCTCCATAAGAGGATGCCTGAATCCTCTTATCAACGTCGCTATAAGCGCGGAATCAGACTATTCCACACCGTGTCATCAGGACAGGATGAATTTCAAAGGATAAAAAAAGCGCCCCGAAGGGCGCTTTAATGAGAACGTTAAAATAGGCGAAGGTTAGCCAATAAACTGCTCACCGTTCATATACGGACGCAGCACTTCTGGCACTTCGATCCGGCCGTCGGCTTGCTGATAATTCTCCAGCACCGCGACCAGCGCACGCCCTACAGCCAGACCAGAGCCGTTCAGGGTATGTACCAGACGGGTTTTCTTGTCGCCCTTGCTGCGACAACGCGCTTGCATACGGCGAGCCTGGAAATCCCACATATTCGAACAAGACGAAATTTCACGGTAGGTATTCTGCGCCGGCAACCAGACTTCCAGATCGTATGTTTTGCATGCGCCGAAGCCCATATCACCGCTGCACAGCAGCACTTTGCGATACGGCAGCTTCAGCAGTTGCAGTACTTTTTCCGCATGGCCTGTGAGTTCCTCCAGCGCTTGCATAGAGTCTTCCGGACGGACGATCTGCACCATTTCGACTTTATCGAACTGGTGTACACGGATAAGACCGCGCATATCCCGACCATAAGAACCAGCCTCAGAGCGGAAGCATGGTGTATGTGCGGTTAGTTTGATAGGCAGCGACTCTTCATCCAGAATTTCATCACGTACCAGATTGGTTAACGGTACTTCTGCGGTTGGAATCAACGCATAGTTGCTGGTTTCAGATTCTTCTTCCAGAGGGCGGGTGTGAAACAAATCCTCTTTAAACTTAGGCAACTGCCCCGTACCATACAATGTGGCATGGTTGACCAGATAAGGGACATACGCCTCCTCATAGCCATGCTCAGCGGTATGCAGGTTGAGCATAAACTGCGCCAACGCACGATGTAACCGGGCTACCTGACCTTTCATCACCGAGAAACGGGAACCCGTCAGCTTCACGCCCAGCGCCATGCTCAAGCCGCCCGTCAGTTCACCCAAATCGACATGGTCGCGCACAGGGAAATCAAACTGACGTGCTTCACCCCAACGCATGACTTCCTGATTTTCTGTGTCGTCTTTACCCAGTGGTACACAATCATCAGGCATATTGGGAATCGTCAGAGCAATCGCTTCAATGTCGCTCTGCACCTGCTGTAATTCAGCCTTGGCGGCATCCAGCTTCTCACCCAATTCATTGACATCACGACGCAGTGGTTCAATATCTTCCCCACGCGATTTAGCCGCCCCAATCTCTTTCGATCGCGAGTTACGTTCTGCCTGCAAATTTTCTGTTTCAACCTGAAGCACTTTGCGGCGTTCTTCCAGATTACGCAGCGCTTCTACATCCAGTTTAAAATTTCGGCGAGCCAGTAATTTTTCGGCGACTGCGTCTAGCTCATTACGCAGTAAATTGGGATCGAGCATGCTAGTCCTGTGCTTGTATTATTAAGGGGATATTGATAATTACAGGGTGCCGGTGGCGGCACCGTGCAGCAGAAAATCTCGCAATAACCTTACCGCAACGTGAATGCTAGCGGTAGCGTTTTGTCGGGCTATTTTGATCCTGAGCAGCGAGCCAGGCCAGCTTTTCACCAATCTTGCCTTCTAAACCACGAGAAGTCGGCTGGTAATAGCGTGTTTCTGCCATTTCAGGGGGAAAATACACTTCGCCAGCGGCGTAAGCGTTAACTTCATCATGCGCGTAACGGTACTCTGCGCCCAGGCCCATCTCTTTCATCAGGCGGGTGGGTGCGTTGCGTAAATGCTCCGGCACATCGTAATCCGGTTTTTCACGGGCATCACGCATCGCCGATTTAAACGCGGTATATACGGCATTACTTTTCGGCGCACACGCCAGATACACTATCGCCTGAGCGATAGCCCGCTCACCTTCTGCCGGACCGACACGGGTGAAACAATCCCAGGCGGCTATCGCCACCTGCATAGCTCGGGGATCGGCATTGCCGACGTCCTCGGAAGCAATCGCCAACAGACGCCGGGCAACATACAGTGGATCGCCACCGGCGGTAATGATGCGGGCATACCAATACAACGCGGCATCCGGTGCCGAACCACGAACCGATTTATGCAACGCTGAAATCAGGTCGTAATAACGATCACCTTTGTTGTCAAAGCGGGCGCTACGTTCACCTGAAACTTCTTTCAGTAACTCCAGCGTCAACAGGCGTCGGCCAGTGGCGTCAGCTTCAGCCATATCCGCCATCATTTCCAGCAGATTCAATGAACGGCGAGCATCGCCATTGACCAGTTCTGCCAGCAAATGACGCGTTTCATCCGGCAGAATAATCTGCTGCCCACCCAATCCGCGCTCTTTGTCCTGTAACGCCTGCAACAGTACCAGCTCAATATCATCGACACTCAATGCTTTGAGCAGATAAACACGTGCGCGCGACAACAACGCCGAATTAAGTTCGAACGATGGATTTTCCGTGGTAGCCCCAATAAACGTGATGGTGCCATCTTCGATATGGGGTAAAAACGCATCCTGCTGGCTTTTGTTAAACCGGTGCACTTCATCCACAAACAGGATGGTACGCCGTCCGGCATCACGGTTCTGGCGGGCCCGCTCGATCGCTTCGCGGATCTCCTTGATGCCAGACGTCACCGCAGAAATACGCTCGACATCAGCCTGACCGTAATGGCCAATCAACTCAGCCAGCGTCGTCTTCCCGGTACCGGGCGGTCCCCACAGAATCATGGAGTGAAGCTGCCCGGCTTCAATCGCACGTGGTAACGGTTTTCCTGGCCCTAACAGGTGCTGCTGGCCGATATACTGCGCCAGAGTAACCGGCCGCATTCTCGCGGCCAGTGGCTGAAACTGTTGATTGGAAAAATCGAGGGACAGGTTACTCACACACGCCTCACTGACGCTGGTCGTCCACCGCTACGCCTTTTGGCGGCGTAAAGCGAAACTTTGCGGCATCCACATCGCCATTCTGCTGGTTCTTCAGCGTATAGGCACTGCGCTGCCCATCCTGTTCGGTGGCGGTAAAGCCATGAATCGTGCCGTCGCTGCTCACGTTAATAGAAAACTGCTTGAGGTTACCGCTCGCCACCCGGGGGGTCAGATCAAACTCATCCCCTTTCTGACTCACGTTATATTTGCCCCAGTCTTTCGGGTCGTTACGGGTAATCAGAATAAACGGTGTATTACCTGTCGCGTCTTTCACCCAGGTTGCCGTGACTTGTTCCACGAAAGGGTTATAAAACCATAACGTTTTGCCATCAGACACCAGCGTGCTTTCATCCGGTGACGTGGTTTTCCAGTTAAACAGATTCGGGCGTTTTACCCATAGTTCACCGGCCCCTTCTTGCACTGCTGCGCCATCATTCGTTGTGACTTTCTGCGCAAAGCTGGCATGAAAGCTATTCACTTTGCTAAGACGGCTCTGCAAATCACTGGCGGCATCAGCATAGACTGCGCTGGAAACCAGACTGGTGAGCAAACAGCCCGTTATCAACCCTATTTTTATCATACAAAAAATCCTTTGCGTGTTCTTACCGCGACTGCGGCTAACCACAGGCGTCGCGCTCAACCGAACGCGACTCGGCTGGGCGCTACTGTATCCCAGCCGGAAGCGGCATGACAGACGAATTATCTGTTATCTACGACATTTTACGCTTCTTTGCAGGACGGGTGCAGGAAGCGACATCACCACTGAACATTACTCCATCGGTGGCGGAGCCAGCACCTCACGGTTGCCATTATGGCCGGGGCTGCTGACAATCCCCTGCATTTCCATCTGTTCAACGATACGCGCTGCGCGGTTATAACCGATGCGGAACTGGCGCTGTACCCCAGAAATTGAAGCACGCCGTTTTTCCACCACGAACGCTACCGCCTGATCAAACAACGGATCCAGTTCTTCGTCTCCGTCAAAGCCCAGGCTACCGCCCTCGCCATCGTCATCACCACTGATAATGCTATCGATATATTCAGGACGGCCACGCGCTTTCCAGTCCTGAACCACCGCATGCACTTCCTGGTCACGGACAAACGCGCCGTGAACACGAATCGGGATCGACGAGTTAGGCGCCATATACAGCATATCCCCCATGCCCAGCAGCGATTCTGCGCCCCCCTGATCGAGGATGGTACGAGAATCAATCTTGCTTGATACGGTAAAGGCAATTCGGGTCGGGATGTTGGCCTTAATAAGGCCTGTAATCACGTCGACCGACGGACGCTGCGTTGCCAGCACCAGATGTATCCCGGCGGCACGGGCCTTCTGCGCCAGACGAGCGATCAGCTCTTCCACCTTCTTGCCTACCGCCATCATCAGGTCAGCGAACTCGTCAACCATCACCACGATATAAGGCAGTTTTTCCAACACCGGCGGCTGGGTATCCATACTGTCACCCGGCTTCCAGAACGGATCCGGGATCGGGCGACCCATCGATTCAGCCTGCATCACGCGCTCGTTATAGCCGCTGAGATTACGCACGCCCAACGCTGACATCAGTTTATAGCGACGCTCCATCTCACCAACACACCAACGCAGCGCGTTAGCAGCGTCTTTCATGTCGGTCACAACTTCGGTCAATAAGTGCGGGATACCCTCGTATACCGACAATTCCAGCATTTTCGGGTCGATCATGATAAAGCGAACATCCGCGGGCGTCGCTTTATACAGCATGCTGATGATCATGGCGTTCACACCGACTGATTTCCCGGAGCCGGTGGTACCGGCAACCAGTAAGTGCGGCATTTTCGCCAGATCAGCGACAACTGGCTGACCAGAGATATCTTTGCCCAATACCACAGCCAGCGGCGACGCGTTGTCACGGAATCTGTCGCAATCCAGCACTTCGCGCAGGAAAACGGTCTGACGGTGGCGGTTAGGCAGTTCAAGCCCCACATAAGGTTTGCCGGGGATAACCTCGACAATACGCACCGCTACCACCGACAACGAACGCGCCAGATCACGCGCCAGATTGGAAATACGGGCGGCCTTGACGCCAGGCGCTAAATCCAGCTCAAACCGCGTTATCACCGGCCCGGGATGGTAATCCACCACCGTTGCCTTGACGCGATAATCTGCCAGCCGGGTTTCAATTAAACGCGCCATCTCATCCAGTGCAACCCGATCAACCGGTGCGTCATTCATCGACGGAGGCGTTAGCAGATCTAACGACGGCAATGGCGTTGTCGGCTTCTGCAATGGCTGATCATTTCGCATCAGGAAGGGATGAATCAGGCTATCCATAATCGACGGTGATGATTCCACTTCCGCCGTTTTAGGCTCAACAGGCGCTGAAGATAACTCATCATCCAGGAACGACTCCTGGGCTGAGAGGGTAAACAGCGGCTCCGATGGGCCATCATCCACAAGGTCGGCAAACGGCGAAATGGCATAAACGCTGTCTTTTGTCTTGGGCACTTCTGTCTGAGGCGTTTCTGCCTGATGTACTGTTGGCTGATGATGTACTACTGACTGATGTACTGCTGACTGGCGTGGTGCTTCGGTTTTCAGCACATTGTCAGAGACATGACTGCCTGTTGTAGCTACGAGCGGTTCAGCCACGATGGTGCGCGGCACATCAATCTCTTCCGGTTCTGGCTCATGGGTTTCACCGTAACGGGAGTGCTGCATAGCAGCGAAGTCACGCGCCAGTTGCGCCTGCAATAGCGCATCTTGCGCTTCTTCGTGGTCTGGGTAGGTGTCGCCGTAGCGCTCACGTTGCTGGTCAGCAAAAGCTTGCCGCAATGCTGCTTCCTGGGCCAACGCCTCCTGATCATCGTCAGAAAAACCTGTCGGTGCCGGTTGCGCAGAATGCAGCGATGGTTGAGCAGCCAATGTCGTCACCGTATCTGATGGCGTTACACCAACACCCTCCTGTGCCAGTGACCCCTCTGATGCGGTTAGCCCATTTTGCGTTGTTGAAGCCGTTATCGACTGCTCTGCATGGGATGCCTGTGCCCGTTCTGCCTCACGAGCCTGCTGTTCAGCCAGCCGCTGTGAAGGCAGTTTGATACCATACGATGCCAGCTCACGCCGGGTAGGAATGCGTACCGGATTGGGTCGCGGCAATTCCGGCCCCATACCGCGTTTCACCTGCGGGTTATTCTCTTCATCGGTAGTGAATGCCGGCATAAACGGCGTCGCACTCTTAGGCTCCGGTTCACTGATTGCCGCGACAGTACTCGCAACGGCAGCCACGGTTGTCACCGTTGCTGCTGTCCGGCCAATCCGATCGTCTGCCTGCAATGTCAGCGGCTGCCAGTCCGGCATAGTTTCCGGTAAGGATGGCGCAGAGCCAAACGGTGAGGACATGACACCACCAGAAACAGACGATGGCGGATAGGACGCCGTCACCGGAGGAACATCCGCTCGCTGAGCGACTTCTGGTATGGGTTTTATGGGCGATGGCACCGAGTACGCGGTCGCTTCTGGCAACGGCGTCATCGCTATCGGTTCTGGATGAGGTTTCAGCACCGGTTCCGCATCAGGCATCGCCGTCATAAGCTGACTCTGATTTTCCCTCTGCACATTCACATTCACATCCACTGCTGCCGCTACTGTGTTAGCGACTGGGGTGACTGGCGTATCAGCCTGTGCTGATACGGCCGCCACTGCCGATATGGCCGTCACAGCGGGTGCGGAAAACAGCACGTCGTCTTCATCCTCGTCTGCCGGGGACGGTGCAGGTGTCATCAGCACATCGTTTTTATCGGCATGTGCGACGTCATGCGCGTGCTCTTCACGCAAACTATCGTGACGGGCAGCGTCGTGTTTCGCGTCTACGGGTTGCTCATCGACATCATCGTCATCGTAAAGGTAATCATCTTCACGACGACGGCCGGAAAAGAGTGTCAGGCATCCCATGACACCAGCACCGATCTTTTCCGCAATCGTCAACCAGGACCAGCCCGTGAACAGAGTTAACCCTGCCGCCCACACGCACAACAAAATCATGGTGCCACCAATATTGTTGAAGCGCGGAATCATTGAGCTGCTGAGCAGGCTGCCGAGTACGCCGCCAGAGGCGAAATAGTAAATGTCGTCTACGTTAAGCGCCGCCAGCCCACAGGACGTCAGTATCAAGGCTAATGTGCCGATAAGGCGCAATGAGAGGGCAAAATAATCCAATGTGGCGCGTTGTCCGCGCTGGCGATGGACAACCCAGCACAGTGAAATCATCACAACAGGAATGGCATACGCCAGTACGCCAAAAACGAAAAACAGAGTATCGGCCAGCCAGGCCCCTACCCCGCCCCCCAGATTATGAATCGGCTCATGCCAGGCAGTCTGTGACCAACTGGGGTCCGAAGGGCTGAAACTCAGTAGCGCTACCGCCAGATAAATGGCAAAAAGCACCACGACGATTAACATCGCTTCCAGTAAACGTCGACCCGCGCTGAGTTTTTTCAGCGTGATGTCTTTATCTTCTGTGTATTCCTGGCTCAAGCGTCTCTCCAGGTTCCCTGTAAATGTTTCATGATAAAGCGCCGAGTATTCCCCGGCGCCATACTGTACAGATTCACAGGAGTGTAGCTGAATTTATCAGGTTATGCACCCTTGCTGTCAGCGGGTCTTGATGACCAGCCGGTTGCTTTGCTTCACTTCTTCCATCACCACATAGGTGCGGGTATCGTTCACGCCCGGCAGACGCAACAGCGTTTCTCCCAGCAACTTACGGTATGCCGACATATCCGGTACACGGGTTTTGAGCAAATAGTCAAAATCCCCAGAAACCAGATGACACTCCTGGATTTCCTCAAGTTTTTGCACGGCTGCATTGAACTGTTCAAATACATCCGGCGCACCACGGTTGAGGGTGATTTCAACGAACACCAACAACGACGCATCGAGATAATGCGGATTCAGCAGTGCGGTATAGCCATTAATAAAACCCTGTCGTTCCAGACGCCGAACGCGCTCCAGACACGGGGTTGGCGAAAGGCCGACCCGTTTGGAAAGTTCCACATTGGAGATACGCCCGTCTTTTTGCAATTCGTTCAGGATGTTGCGATCGATACGATCAAGATCTTTTCCCGGACGCTTTTTCGTGTCTACCATTCTTATTGTCTCTCTTCACCCTTCCCTGTTAAACCGCTGTCTCTGACCAACTTCAATGTACCAGAGCCACCCCTAAAGAAGACCCCTGCCTTTTGTAATGTGGTCCTGCTCTGTTCCAACCACGTTTACGGAAACGTTATAAAGATACCGGTTATCGATAACCGGGCCGACGCCACCGATTCAGACCCTAAACGCATAAAAGCTGGAGCATTCAACTATTCACATACAAAATATTTCCTCTTCCAAGGATGTTTTCGCAAAAGCGCAGCCGATTGTCAAAGTAAAACAATTAAAATCAGAAGAAAGTGCCAGATTCAGCCTCTGCACTCCATTAGTGCAGCGTTTTCATACGTCATCTGCCGTCAAGTAGACGCGTTACCCGTGCCTGCCGATATTTCGTAACGATTGGACCAATAGCCAACAACATTTCTCCACACTTTTTTTACGCAGGTAATTTCCTTACAATCGGCTACATCGTCCGTTCGAGTGAAATGAGGAACTCATGAGCACTGCCAAACATCGTAAACTATTGATTCTGGGTTCAGGCCCGGCAGGCTATACCGCCGCGGTCTATGCTGCGCGGGCAAACCTAAGTCCACTGCTGATCACCGGGATGGAAAAAGGCGGTCAGTTGACGACCACCACTGAAGTGGAAAACTGGCCCGGTGACGCGGATGACCTCACCGGGCCGTTGCTCATGGAGCGCATGCACGCCCATGCAGTCAAGTTCAATACCGAAATCGTGTTTGATCACATCACGCGCGTTGATCTACAAACTCGCCCGTTCCGCCTGTTTGGCGACAGCGACGAGTACACCTGTGATGCCTTGATCATCGCTACCGGCGCATCTGCCCGCTATCTGGGGCTGCCGTCTGAAGACGCTTTCAAAGGCAAAGGGGTCTCAGCCTGTGCTACCTGTGACGGTTTCTTCTATCGCAACCAGAAAGTGGCGGTCGTCGGCGGTGGCAATACCGCTGTCGAAGAGGCGTTATATCTGTCCAATATCGCTGCTGAAGTGCATCTGATTCACCGCCGCGACAGTTTCCGTGCAGAAAAAATTCTGATCGACCGTCTGATGGCCAAGGTCAACAGCGGCAATATCGTTCTGCACACCAATCGCACGCTGGATGAAGTGCTGGGTGACGAAATGGGCGTAACCGGTGTGCGCCTGCGCGAAGCAACTGGCGAAGCAACCGAACAGCTGGATGTCGCCGGGGTATTTATCGCTATCGGCCACAGCCCGAATACCGCCATTTTTGGCGACCAGTTGGCGTTGGAAAACGGCTACATCAAGGTGCAATCCGGTATTCACGGTAACGCCACACAAACCAGTATTCCTGGTGTCTTCGCCGCTGGTGATGTGATGGACCATATTTATCGCCAGGCCATTACCTCTGCCGGTACCGGCTGTATGGCGGCTTTGGATGCTGAACGCTATTTAGACGCGCTCGCCAGGTAATCATTACTGGCCTTGCCCGCCTTCCAGACCCGGTCGTGATCATGACTGGGTTTTTTATTGCCTGCCGCCGAGATAAAAATTGATCGCTCCCCCACCCCGGCATCGGCTTTTCATTTGCACAACCCCAACACCGAGGTAACATGACGCCACAACAGCCATTACACACATGATTGTGTTAAGTAACGGCTACGTAAGCGTTATTTTCATGTAGCAACTGGAACCGACCTGCACCTGATGAAAGACACCCGACAACGAGAACTGACCCACTGGCTGAAACAGCAAAGCCGCCTGGCACATCGCTGGCTACGACTGTCTCTCCTGCTGGGCATGGTAAGCGGCCTGCTGATTATGGCGCAGGCATGGCTATTGGCATCACTGCTGCACGCGCTGATTATCGACCATACGCCGCGAAATCACGTAGTGATGACATTTCTGCTACTGGTGGCCACTTTCGTATTACGCGCCTTAGTCAGTTGGGTACGTGAGCGTGTTGGTTTTCGCTGCGGACAAACCATTCGCCAGCATATCCGTCAGCAGGTATTGGATCGCCTGCAGCAACTGGGGCCTGCCTGGATTCAAGGCAAACCGGCGGGAAGTTGGGCGACGCTGATCCTGGAGCAGGTCGACGACATGCATGATTACTATGCCCGCTACCTGCCGCAAATGTATCTGGCCGTGATCATCCCGGTACTGATACTGATTGTTGTGTTTCCGGTGAACTGGGCGGCAGGATTAATCCTGCTGACAACCGCGCCGTTGATCCCGTTGTTCATGGCGATGGTCGGTATGGGTGCAGCCGACGCTAACCGGCGCAATTTTCAGGCACTGGCCAGACTGAGCGGTAACTTTCTTGATCGATTACGCGGTCTGGACACGCTGCGCCTGTTCCATCGCGGCGAAGCAGAGGTCGAACAGATTCGTCAGGCATCTGAGCAGTTTCGCAGCCGGACCATGGAAGTGCTGCGTATGGCCTTCCTCTCTTCCGGCGTGCTGGAGTTTTTCGCTTCCATTTCCATCGCGGTAGTCGCCGTCTATTTTGGTTTTTCCTACCTTGGCGAATTACATTTCGGCAGTTACGGTACCGGAGTCACCTTGTTTGCCGGTTTCCTGGTACTGATTCTGGCACCGGAATTCTTTCAACCGTTACGCGACCTTGGCACCTTCTACCATGCCAAAGCGCAGGCGATTGGTGCCGCAGAAGCGTTACACCGCTTTATGATGGCCGCCAGCGAAGAAACCGGAATCGGTACGCACCTTTTTCACAGTGATATCCCTGTCACGCTTATCGCCGATGAACTCATTATCTTGTCGCCTGAAGGCAAGACGCTGGCAGGACCGCTGAGCTTCAGGCTGGAAGCCGGTCAACGCGTCGCACTGGTCGGCCCGAGTGGTGCCGGGAAAAGCTCGCTGCTGAATCTGCTGCTAGGTTTCCTGCCGTATCGCGGCTCAATCACTGTCAACGGTGAAGAATTGCACACCCTATCGCCCACCTCATGGCGACAACACCTGAGTTGGGTGGGACAAAATCCGCATTTGCCCGAATCGACTTTACGCCAGAATGTGTTGCTGGGACGGCCGGATGCCTCGGAGCAGGCGCTGCAACAGGCGCTTGAGCGCGCTTATGTCCACGAATTTTTGCCGCAGTTACCGCAAGGTCTGGACACGCCACTGGGCGATGGTGCTGCCCGACTATCGGTCGGTCAGGCACAGCGGGTCGCGCTGGCGCGTGCGCTGCTTCATTCATGTCGATTGCTGCTGTTAGATGAGCCTTCCGCCAGTCTGGATGCACACAGTGAGCAACGGGTGATGAGTGCGCTAAACGATGCCTCACGTTCGCAGACTACACTGCTGGTGACACACCAGCTCAGCGAAATTCGCGACTACGACGCCGTCTGGGTCATGGTCGATGGGCAGTTAGTCCAGCAAGGCGATTACCTCACGCTGAGTCAGGTAGCCGGCCCCTTCGCCACGCTACTGACACACCGCCGGGGGGAACTGTAAGATGGAAAAAATTCGCGTAATACAGGTACTTAAACCCTTTTTGGCGTTGTATCGCCGCCATTTTTTTCGGCTCGGACTGGGCATCATACTGGCGATTCTTACGTTGCTCGCCAGTATCGGTCTGTTAACACTGTCAGGTTGGTTTCTGGCCGCGTCAGCGCTGGCTGGACTGGCCGGATTAGCCACGTTCAACTATATGCTGCCCGCGGCGGGTGTACGTGGCGCGGCCATCCTGCGTACCGTCAGCCGTTACTTTGAGCGACTGGTAAGCCACGATGCGACTTTCCGCGTTTT
The DNA here is from genome assembly GCF_020406815.2 of Dickeya oryzae. Lineage (NCBI taxonomy): Bacteria > Pseudomonadati > Pseudomonadota > Gammaproteobacteria > Enterobacterales > Pectobacteriaceae > Dickeya > Dickeya oryzae. The sequence goes on along the minus strand of NZ_CP162670.1, from coordinate 2,070,506 downwards.
GCTGCATCTTAGGGTGTTCACCTTTAGCCGCATTCTGCCGTTGTCACCTGGTGGGTTGGTTCGTTTTCGCCAGGCAGAACTGCTCAACCGGCTGGTAGCGGACGTGGATACACTGGACCATCTCTACCTGCGTGTCATTTCACCGCTGATCAGTGCACTGGTGGTGATTGTGGCGCTGGCCTATGGGCTCAGCTTTCTTGATACCTCGCTGGCGTTGACGCTGGCAGCCATCATGCTGGCGTTGCTGGTGGTGCTACCGCTAGTTTTTTATCGTGCCGGGCAACCTATCGGCGCTGATCTGACCATGTTGCGTGCGCATTACCGGGTACAACTGACGACCTGGATTCAGGGGCAGGCAGAACTGGCTGTCTTCGGCGCGTTGACACATTTTCGTCAGCAGTTGGAAATGCTGGAACTGCGCTGGTTTGAACGACAACGCCAACAAGCCGGACTCAGTGCACTGTCGCAAGCTATCCTGATTGCGGCCAGCGGCCTGACCGCCACCCTGCTGTTATGGCTGGCTGCTGGCGGCGTAGGGGGGGATAGTCAGCCGGGAGCGCTCATTGCGTTATTTGTGTTTACCGCCCTTGCCGCATTCGAAACACTCGCCCCTGTGGCAGGTGCATTTCAACACATCGGTCATGTGGTGGCCTCCGCCACACGAGTCAACCAGTTACTGACATTACGCCCATCGGTCACTTTCCCCACCCAGGGGCCTGAGCAGGTAAAACAGGTTCAGCTTACGGTGGATAACGTGAGTTTTACCTACCCGGAACAAAGCCAACCGGCGCTAAGCGGCGTGTCGCTCACGCTGACACCGGGCGAGCATGTCGCTCTGCTTGGTCGCACAGGCTGTGGTAAATCGACCTTGTTGCAGTTACTGACCCGTGCATGGGATTGCAACACTGGCGAAATTCGCCTGAATGACACGCCGCTTGCCGCATGGCCGGAATCGACATTGCGCGATGCCATGAGCGTAGTGCCACAACGGGTGCATATTTTCAGTGCGACATTGCGGGAAAACCTGCGTCTGGCGGCACCATCTGCCAGCGACGAGCAGCTCAGCGCCGTACTCACACAAGTCGGGCTGGAAAAACTGCTGGATGACCAGGGGCTCAACGCCTGGCTGGGTGAAGGGGGACGTCAACTATCCGGCGGCGAACAACGTCGTATCGGTGTGGCGAGAGCCTTGCTCCACCCGGCTCCTTTAATATTATTGGATGAACCTACTGAAGGGCTCGATGCTGAGACCGAACAGCGTATACTGCAACTGTTACGACAACACTGTCTCGGTAAAACCCTGATCGTTATTACCCACCGCCTCAATGGGCTGGAAAGTATGGACAGGTTGTTCGTTATGGATGGCGGAACACTGGTAGAACAGGGGTCACATCACAGCCTGATGGCGTTACAGGGGCGCTACTGGCAATTTCATCAACACCTGTAGGCTGAGGTGAACATGTTACTGTGTGAACTGTCCCCGTTCTCACTGCAGTTCCCCGACCCGCAAACGGCACTGCGCGACCCTAACGGTCTGCTGGCTTACGGCGGCGACTTGTCGCCCGAGCGGGTATTAAGTGCCTATCGGCAAGGCATTTTCCCGTGGTTTTCTCAGGACGACCCCATTCTATGGTGGTGCCCTGACCCACGGGCGGTGCTGTTTCCGGCGCAATTCCACCTCAGTCGTAGCATGCGAAAATTCATGCGCCGCGCCGATTATCGCGTCACACTCAATCAGGCGTTTGAGGCCGTGATCTCCGCCTGTTCCAGCGAACGAGAGGAAGGGACCTGGATTGGCGAAGAGATTATTCGCACTTATTGCCAGTTGCATTCGGCAGGTGTAGCCCATTCGGTTGAGGTCTGGCACGGCGAACATCTGGTGGGAGGGTTATACGGCATCGCTCAGGGTGCGCTGTTTTGTGGCGAATCCATGTTTAGCCGGGCGGACAATGCCTCCAAATACGCTCTGACGACGTTTCTGCAGCACTTTGTGCATCATGGCGGCCAATTGATTGACTGTCAGGTACTTAACGACCACACAGCCTCTCTGGGGGCGACAGATATCCCCAGACGCGAGTTTCTGCACTGGCTGCAACAGTTGCAACATAAGGTCTTACGCGACGGATGCTGGCACCCGCAATCACTGCCTTCTCCGCTTGTCTGGGCGACATCGCCGGGCGATAAATGAACGGCGGCTACTCACGCGCCTTTACATAATGAGGGTTTTTCGGCATTATCTTGCCGGTTAAAAACTAAGGTAATTACACCTAGAGGACTCGATGGCCAAAGAAGACAATATTGAAATGCAAGGCACCGTGCTGGATACGCTGCCCAACACCATGTTCCGCGTTGAGCTGGAAAACGGGCACGTGGTTACCGCTCATATCTCCGGTAAAATGCGTAAAAACTATATCCGCATCCTGACGGGTGACAAAGTGACTGTGGAACTGACCCCGTACGACCTGAGCAAAGGCCGCATTGTCTTCCGTAGCCGTTAACAACCGCACTATCGTCTGAAGCGATAGCCGGTATGTTTACCTTTCTGCCCTTGCCTCTGGCGAGGGCGTTTGCATTTTAAGGCGGCACGTTACTTACCCACCTATTAATTCAAACGACTCGGGTGCCCGTGGGCACACAAAGACGGTCATACCGTCATGAAAAAGGGCATCTGTCGATGCCCTTTCTATTTTCGTTCGAGGTGTTGTATATCGGTGTGAAACCTATTTGGTTTGAGGAGTGTGCTTACCTCACAGCCACACACTCCGTTAAACCCACTCAGTGAACCGCACCTTCCGCCTTGCTTTTCTGGGCGCTCAGGAAACGGTAAGTCAGCTGCTGGGCCGCGTTATCCAGTTCCACCTTCACAGAGCCGCCGTCCACCAACGAGCCAAACAGTAACTCATTCGCCAACGGTTTCTTGAGGTTTTCCTGAATGACTCGCGCCATCGGCCGGGCACCCATCGCTTTGTCGTAGCCTTTCTCTGCCAGCCAGTTACGTGCTTCTTCACTGACTTCCAGCGACACACCTTTGGCATCCAGTTGTGCCTGCAGTTCGACGATGAACTTGTCGACAACCTGCTGGATCACCTCTGCCGACAAATGGTTGAACCAGATGATGCCATCGAGACGGTTGCGGAATTCCGGCGTAAAGACCTTCTTAATCTCTTCCATCGCATCGCTGCTGTTATCCTGCTGGATGAGGCCAATCGACTTACGCTGGGTTTCACGCACCCCGGCATTAGTGGTCATCACAACGATCACGTTACGGAAATCCGCTTTGCGGCCATTGTTATCAGTCAGCGTCCCGTTATCCATCACCTGCAACAGCAGGTTGAATACATCCGGGTGCGCCTTCTCGATTTCATCAAGCAACAATACCGAATGCGGGTGTTTGATGACCGCGTCGGTCAGCAAACCGCCCTGATCGTAACCGACATAACCCGGAGGAGCACCAATCAGGCGACTGACCGTATGACGTTCCATGTACTCCGACATATCGAAGCGTAACAACTCGATATCCAGCGCTTTCGCCAGTTGCACCGTGACTTCGGTTTTCCCCACCCCCGTAGGCCCGGCGAACAGGAACGACCCAACAGGTTTACGCTCATGACCCAGCCCGGCACGGCTCATCTTGATGGCTTCAGTCAGCGCTTCGATAGCTTTATCCTGTCCAAAGACCAGCATTTTCAGGCGGTCACTCAGACTACGCAGCACATCACGATCACTGGCGGAGACCGTTTTCTCCGGAATACGGGCGATACGGGCAACCACCGATTCAATATCCGCCACATTGACGGTTTTCTTGCGTTTGCTGGCTGGCAACAGACGGCAGCGCGCGCCCGCTTCATCGATAACGTCGATGGCCTTATCCGGCAAATGACGATCGTTGATGTATTTCACCGCCAGATCTACTGCGGCGCGAATCGCTTTAGCGGTATACCGCACATCATGGTGCGCTTCGTATTTCGTCTTCAGACCGTTAATGATCTGTACCGTTTCTTCCACACTCGGCTCAGTGATATCGATCTTCTGGAAGCGGCGGGCCAGCGCACGATCCTTTTCAAAGATATTGCTGAATTCCTGATAAGTGGTGGAACCTACCACGCGAATCTTGCCGCTAGACAGCAACGGTTTAATCAAATTAGCCGCATCCACCTGACCACCGGACGCCGCACCAGCCCCGATAATGGTATGGATTTCATCGATAAACAGGATGCTGCTCTGATCCTGCTCCAGTTGTTTGAGCAGCGATTTAAAGCGCTTCTCAAAGTCACCACGGTATTTGGTACCGGCCAGTAACGAGCCAATATCCAGCGAGTAAATCGTGCAGCCAGCCATGACTTCCGGTACGTCACCCTGCACAATGCGCCAGGCAAGCCCCTCAGCGATGGCGGTTTTCCCCACACCGGATTCGCCGACCAACAAAGGGTTGTTTTTACGACGGCGGCACAATACCTGAATGGTGCGCTCCAACTCGCTGTCACGGCCAATCAACGGGTCGATGCCACCCACTCGGGCAAGCTGGTTGAGATTTGTAGTGAAGTTTTCCATACGCTCCTCCCCGCCAGCCTGTTCTTCGTTAACCGGATTCTCCGGATTTGCAGCCGGGCCGGACTCTTCTTTGCGCGTACCATGGGAAATGAAATTCACTACATCCAATCGGCTGACGTCGTGTTTACGCAGCAGATAGGCGGCCTGTGACTCCTGCTCACTGAAGATGGCGACCAGAACGTTGGCACCCGACACCTCACTGCGCCCCGACGACTGCACGTGGAACACAGCACGTTGCAGCACGCGCTGAAAGCTAAGTGTGGGTTGTGTATCACGCTCTTCATCGTTTTGTGGCAGCGTAGGCGTGGTTTGTTCGATAAAGGTTTCCAGTTCCTGACGCAGAACCGTCAGATCGACAGTACAGGCCTCCAGGGCCTCTCGTGCGGAGGGGTTACTGAGCAGCGCCAGCAACAGATGCTCCACGGTCATAAACTCATGCCGGTGCTCACGCGCTCTGGCGAAAGCCATGTTGAGACTGAGTTCCAGTTCTTGATTGAGCATAGGCACCTCCCCCAATAAATTGCCCTATTCAGGCCTTTTCCAGCGTACAGAGCAACGGATGCTCGTTCTCCCTGGCATAGCGGTTCACTTGCGCTACCTTGGTTTCAGCCACTTCGGCGCTATACACACCGCAGATAGCCTTGCCCTGATAGTGAACCGTAAGCATCAGTTGCGTTGCACGTTCAATATCATAAGAAAAGAACTTTTGCAGAACGTCAATAACAAATTCCATCGGCGTGTAATCGTCATTGTTAAGTATCACTTTATACATCGATGGCGGTTGCAAGGCTTCAGTATAATGCTCTTTAGTCAGGTCGTCGGTCTGTGGCCCAGTGCTATGATTTCCCATCTTCTACCCAAAATCAGTTCTGATACTTAATCGCTGGCTGTCATTACAACAGCATACCTGATTTTTATTGTATCACCGCCTGCTCAAAATCGCTCTGGCCCCACAAACTCCCTTCCTGATATTAACGGCAATAAAACCTGTCGATAGCGTTACCTGCATCAAATTTTCACAAACCTGCTGCAACGTGTCCGAACCGGGCGCTTGACGGCAAAGGCGATTTCAATAGAGTGTAGAGTTGGATTGATGCTGTTTTAATCAATTCGGTTTGCCTTAACCCAATAACCTCACCTTAGAGAACACTCTAGCGAAGGATGAAGATGCATGGAGACAGGTACTGTTAAATGGTTCAATAACGCCAAAGGCTTTGGCTTTATTTGCCCCGAAAGCGGTGGTGAAGATATTTTCGCCCACTATTCAACCATTCAGATGGACGGCTACAGGACGCTAAAAGCAGGTCAAGTCGTGCAATTTACCGTGCACCAGGGACCGAAAGGAAATCACGCCAGTCTGATCGTACCGGTCGCCGGTGAAACGGTCGCCTGAATGCTCACCTTACGCTTTCCGGTCTTTCTCCTTTAATTCCTGTGACCAGGTCAAACGACTCCAATACCGGCCGCCGTCGGGCGGCCGGTATTCTTAGCCTACTACGGATAGGCTCTTAATCCGCCCGTCCGCGCGCCAGCCATAACACCCGTGAAAACATGCTGCGAATCAACGGCGGGATTGCCGATTCCCCAAGCGTTGCAGCCTCGATCGCTACCTCAATCGCCAGATCCGGCTTCGACGTCCGGTGGATTGCCTTGGTAATGATTTTAGCCGCTGACAACGGCACCGGTTCCGGTAATTGCGCCACCCGGTGATAAACCTGACTAAACCCATTACGGTACATGAAATGTTCCATATCCAGCGCGGGCAACATCGTCAGGTGATCGCGCTCTGATTCCCCCTGCGACTGCAACAGGCTGCGAACGGTAGCCGCGTATTTTTTCCCGGCGTCATCACCATCCACCAACACATGCCATTCGATACCCATGCGGTAGGCGAATTTCAATAGCGGTTTTAGCCCTGCCTGCGCAAATTCGATGACGCGTACCCCTTCCGCTTCAAAATGGTGCCCGCACTGGCGTGCCAGTTCGCTAAGCATCCAGACCTCGGTTTCGCCTTCTACCAGCAACCAACAGCGCGCAAACAGCGACGTTGGGCGATTAAACCGAATATGGAAGGTAATACGGCGGCTGTCTTCCTGCGTCATCCCCTGCCGACCGATACGATAGGTCGCCACCTTCGCCGACTCGCGCACCAGACGACACACCTGCTCTACTGGCACCAGTGACAGCAGCTCGCCGGAATTCGTAGTGGTGATTTTCTGTAATGGCAATTGCGTCAGCAGCCCCCACGCTACCGACAGCATGATCGGATGTAAGCGGGTTTCCGGGTCTTCTATCAACAACAGAGGTCTGGCGTGCGGGTCTAGCACGGCGGAACCTTTGGCCTGCAACAACGTAGAAAACAGCTCCAGTAAAATAATGCGGCGGCTGCGATTGTGCGAGCCGGAAATCATGCGGTTGATGTTATCCAGCGAGCGCCAGGCCCGGCCATTACCGGCTCGCGCATGACGATGGTGACGCCGGTCATTCGGGTCAGCACCCTGCTCAGAAAAATAGTGCTCCACCAGTTGGCGCATCGCCACCAACCCCTGACGCAGTTCCTGATTCGTCAGCCGATTGGGATTCTGCGCCAATTCTCGCACCAGGGTTTCGAACTGGCGTGATAGCAGCTCATTATCATCGACTTGCGGCATCAATGTACCGGTACGAAAGCGGCGGATAAAACGGGCGTCGCGCAGTCGCAACACCGGGTGCAATCGGACTATCTCGCTGGCCAGCCAGTCGATATTCTCCAGCACCAACGCCTGTCCATTGGCGTCCAGAAAGCTACGCCAGGTAAAAATCGCCTGACTTTCATCCATTTCCCCTTCCAGACGATAAAAAATACGGTGCAATCGTCCTTCACCTTTAATCCAGACCGGTGACAGCGAGCGGTAACGGGGAGCCAGGTGGTGACCTGGGGCAGATTCACAGAACGTAAAGATCACTTGCAGGTGACGTTCCCGGCTGGTTTCATCGCCGGGTGTAAAATGAAAATCCTGCAGATCGAAGTGATAAAGCGGCGGCGACGGTGTCAGCAACAGCGAAAGTGCATCCAACAGGCTGGACTTTCCCCAGGCGTTTTCACCGATCAGAACCGTATTCTCATCCAGTGTTAGCGACAGTCGGTTAATGCCCCGGAATCCAACAATCTCGACTCTTTCCAGATACATCCGTGCCTCCAGTGCTGTGCTTTCCTGATGAGCATGACGATAAAAGCACAACAGGGTCAAGCCCTATGCCTCGGATCTGCCTCGCGACGCATAAAAATGGCCCACAGATGCGAGTGATTTTCATCCACAAGTAAAAATTGCGCTAAATCAAGTTCACCTTAAATTGCATATAAAAAGCCTTTTTAGGCACCCGCAACCGTTCTATTCTCATAACAGGCATTATAAATGCAACTTTAATAAAGGAAGCCATCATGTATTGTGTGCAATGTGAACAGACCATCCGAACCCCGGCCAGCAACGGCTGCGCCTACGCGCAAGGCATGTGCGGTAAAACCGCCGAAACCTCTGACCTGCAAGACCTGCTGGTCGCTGTTCTGCAGGGATTATCGGCCTGGGCGTTGCAGGCACGCGCGCTGGGCATTATCGATCACGACATCGACAGCTTTGCTCCTCGCGCCTTCTTCTCTACCCTGACCAATGTAAACTTTGACTCGCCGCGCATCATCGGTTATGCCCGCGAAGCCATTAGCCTGCGCGAAGGTCTGGCAACCCGTTGCCGTCTGAAAGACGCCAGTGTTACCGTCGACCACCCGATGGCGGAACTGCAACTGGCGGGCGACGACATCCCGACCCTGTTACAGCAGTCTGCCGAGTTCGCGCTGAACAAAGATAAAGCCGCGATTGGCGACGATATCCACGGGCTGCGCATGCTGTGCTTGTATGGCCTGAAAGGCGCGGCGGCCTACATGGAACACGCCCACGTACTGGGGCAGCATGATGACGCCTTATACGCCGACTACCATGCGTTTATGGCCTGGCTTGGCACCGCGCCTACCGATGTCGATACGCTGCTCGGCAATGCAATGGCTATCGGCAAAATGAACTTCAACGTGATGGCGATTCTGGATCAGGGTGAAACCTCCGCCTACGGTCATCCGCAACCGACTCAGGTTAACGTCCGTCCGGTGGCAGGCAAAGCCATCCTGATCTCCGGCCACGACCTGAAAGACCTGCGCATGCTGCTGGAACAAACCGAAGGGACCGGCATCAATATTTATACCCACGGTGAAATGCTGCCAGCGCACGGTTACCCGGAATTGAAAAAATTCTCCCATCTGGTCGGTAATTACGGCAGCGGCTGGCAGAACCAGCAAACCGAATTCGCCAAATTCCCCGGCCCGATCCTGATGACCTCCAACTGCATCATCGACCCTAACGTAGGCCAGTATACCGACCGTATCTGGACTCGTAGTATCGTCGGCTGGCCGGGCGCTCAGCACCTCGAAGGGGATGATTTCAGCGCCGTCATCGCCCAGGCACAGCAACTGCCGGGATTCCCGTACAGTGAGATTGAACACCTGATTACCGTCGGGTTTGGCCGCCAGACGCTGCTGAATGCGGCAGATACGGTGATTGATCTGGTCGCCAGCAAAAAACTGCGCCATGTCTTTTTGGTTGGTGGTTGCGACGGCAGCCGTACCGAACGTAGCTACTACACCGATTTCGCCCGTAGCGTACCGCAAGACTGCCTGATCATGACGCTGGCGTGTGGTAAATACCGTTTCAACAAGCTGGATTTCGGTACACTGGAAGGCTTGCCGCGTCTGCTGGATGTCGGTCAGTGTAACGACGCCTACTCCGCCATCATGCTGGCGGTCAATCTGGCGGAAAAACTGGGTTGCGGCGTCAACGATTTGCCACTGAGTCTGGTGCTGTCATGGTTCGAGCAGAAAGCGATTGTCATCCTGCTGACACTGTTGGCGCTGGGTGTGAAAAATATCTACACCGGCCCTACCGCACCGGGCTTCCTGACACCGTCGCTGCTGGCCATCCTGAACGAGAAATTCGGTATGCGCTCTATCACGACCGTTGAGCAAGACCTGAACGATATCCTCACTGCCTGATCGGTTTGTTGACCTTTGCCTTCCGCTGCAACCCGGCGGAAGGCTGTTATGGAGACACCCCATGACTATGCCTACCCCGCAATGCCCTAACCGCATGCAGGTGCACTCTCTTCATCAGGAAACGCCGGATGTCTGGACGATTTCGCTGATTAGCCACGATTTTTATCCCTGGCAACCCGGCCAGTACGCACTGGTCAGCATCGCCAACAGTAGCGAAACGCTGCGTGCCTATACCTTGTCTTCGTCACCGGGAGTCAGTCCCTTTATCACGTTCACCGTACGGCGGCTGGAAAACGGCGTTGGTTCACGCTGGCTGACAGAGCAGGTAAAACCCGGTGATTATTTGTGGATCTCCGACGCACAAGGCGAATTCACCTGCACCCACGCCGTCAGTGACCGTTACCTGATGCTGGCTGCTGGTTGTGGTGTCACGCCGATTATGTCGATGACACGCTGGCTGCTGGCGAATCGCCCACACACCGACATTCAGGTCATCTTCAACGTCCGCGACCCGCAACACGTGATTTTTGCTTCGGAGTGGCAAACGCTCTGTCAGCGTTACCCGCAGCAACTGCACCTCACGCTGATGGCAGAGCAACAGGCAAAAGCCGGTTTCCTCAGCGGGCGACTGACTGAATCAGTCCTGCTGCAACAGGTACCTGATATCACCCGCCGCACCGTGATGACCTGCGGTCCTCAGCCGTATATGCAGCAGGTAGAAACGTTCTGTTTACAGGCCGGTGTGCCACGGGAACGTATTTTTAAAGAGCAGTTCGGTGCCCCGGATATGGCGGTGGATGATGACGGCGAACAACTCACGATGACGATTCGCCATTCATTACAGCAAGTGAAAGTTCCAATCGGCATCAGCCTGCTGGCGGCATTGGAAAGTCACCAGTTACCGGTGAATGCCGCCTGTCGTGCTGGCGTATGCGGTAGCTGTAAGACGCGAATTCTCAGCGGCCACTACACCACCAGCAGCACCATGACGTTGACGCCAGAAGACATTGCAAACGGCTATGTGTTGGCCTGCAGTTGCCAGTTACAAGGGGATGTTGAGCTAGCCTGATTTCCCTTACCCTACTCACCAATGGCTCTCATCAACCTCTGGACCTACCCCGCATTTTCGTTACAAAACCGTTAAGGCGGGGTTTTTCCCCTTCCAGCTTCCCGCTATATTAGGCAGTACACGCCTGATGCGTGGCGCAATCGCCACGCTATAGCATGCCTACACGCCAGAGCATGTCGTACGCTGACTGCTTTTTTTACGCTATATTGGCATAGTCTGTTTTTAAACAGTCTATTTTTACATAATCCATTTTCACATAATTTATTTTCTCATAATTTATTGTTTCTTATGGCCGATTAGCTCGTATGGCCTATTATTTCGTAGGGTCTGCATGGCGGACGTAAATATCGACAGGGACACCGCTGCCGTTTTAAGTTGCGTTGTTGTGGCAGGAGCAAAAATACATGATGACCGTCAAACCCGCCCCGATTCTTATCCTTGGCGCCAGCGGCTATATCGGCCGACACCTCCTCACACGACTGAGCCAACAAGGTCAACCGCTGATCGCCGCCTCACGTCATATCGACTCACTGGCAGCGCTCCATCTTCCCGGTGTGCGCTGTGAATACATCGATTTAATGAAGCCCCATACGCTGCCTGAGGGGCTATGGCAGGCCGATACGCTCTATTATCTGGCGCACAGCATGGGTGACGGTGCCGATTTTCTGGAGCGGGAATACCAGTCGGCGCAAAACCTGCGTCAGGTACTCCGCACCAGCCGTATCCGCCAGATTATCTATCTGGGGTCAGCACAGACCGACAAGTACCCATCGACTCATATGCAGGCACGTAAACTGACCGGTGATATTCTGCGCAGTAGCGGTATACCGGTCACCGAACTACGAGCGGGGATCATCGTCGGCCCGGGTTCCGCTGCATTCGAAATCATGCGTGATATGGTCAACAATTTACCGGTGCTGACACCACCACGCTGGGTGCGCTCGAAATCCTCACCGATCGCGCTGGAAAACCTGCTCACCTATCTGGCAGAAATACGACACCACCCTGCCGAACAGCATCGCATTTTCGATGCCGCTGGGCCGGAGTACCTCAGCTACCAAACCCTATTCGAACGGTTTATTCGCCTTACCGGCAAACGCCGCCTGTTGCTTCCGGTTCCCGTACCCACCGCGTTGATCTCCGCCTGGTTTCTCAACCTGATAACCTCGGTGTCCAGTTCTACCGCCCGGGCGCTGGTGCAAGGGCTACGGCATGACTTGCCAATGGACGATAGCAAACTGCGATGTCTGATTCCGCAGCGGTTATTGACCTTTGACGACGCGGTGCGGGCTACGCTGGATGATGAAAAAGCGGCCGCACAACACCCTGACTGGGCGTTTGACCCGGATGTACAGGCGCGCTGGCGTCCTGATTACTCCTTCTACCCGAAACAAGCCGGTTACAGCCACAAGACCAACGCCAGTAGTCAGGCACTGTGGAACATCGTGCAGCAAGTCGGTGGGAAGCACGGTTATTTTTACGCCAATCCGTTGTGGACCATTCGGGCCAAAATAGATGACTTGTGCGGCAATCAGGTGGTCTATAGTCGCCCGGAACGGTCAGAATTGATGGAGGGCGACCTTATTAACGGCTGGAAAGTCATCCGGCTGAAACCGCTACGCCAGTTGGTGCTGTTGTTTGGAATGAAAGCCCCTGGGCTTGGGCGGCTGGCGTTTTCTATTGACGATCGTGGCACCTACCGGGTGCTGGATGTTCGGGCCTGGTGGCATCCGGCAGGTTGCAACGGGTTAGGCTATTGGTTCCTGATGATGCCCGCACATTTATTCATATTCCGTGGCATGGCACGCCGTATCGCCGCGCTGGCGCAGGAAGTGGAACAACAAGACATCGTTCGTCTTTCTCATCACGATTAATCATCAACCTTTACAGCGCACCTGCCTTGGGTAACAAGGCAGGTTTCACACCGTGCGGTGCAGTCCCATACCGTTCGCGTCACAGACGATACGCAGGAAAACCTCATGCTGAGCCCTTACACGATGCCGCGCCGTATTTTTCCAACAGGGCATCAGCAATCGCTTCGGTTTCCGCATCAGCCTCACCGTCGTAGCGCTGCTGCCGGAAATGCATCTGGAATGCCGCCACGACCCGTTTCTGCTGACGTTCGGTCATCCCCTCTTTGACCTCATAGCCATAACACGCCAGTTTTGTGAGCAACACGGTTCTGTCGACCGGCATCGTTTTCTCTCTGTCACCCAGATAAAAACGCACTCGTGCCGCGTCCGGCCAGGCACCAACCCCCGACTGTGCCAGTTGCCGCCAGGGGAACAACGGGCCTGGGTCAACCTTGCGCTGGGGTGCTATATCGCTGTGGCCCACCACATCCTGCGGGGCAATGTGATGGCGTGCGATAATGTCACGCGCCAAATGGGTGACCAGCACAATTTGCTGCGGTGTGTAGGGTTGCCACCAATGCGTGCCAGACGCCGTCTGACGCCAGCCGGGGTTTTCCTGCTCAATGCCGACGGACGTCGCGTTCAACTGACTGTAGCCACGCCAGTAACTGGCACCCGCATGCCAGGCAGCCTGTGATTCTGGCACCAGTCTCCACACCACGGGTTTACCGTTTACCTGTGGCGGATAAGCGGGAACCAGATAATGCGCACTGACTTGCTCAGCCGTGAGCGTCTCCAGCGACGAATCCAGGTCTTCAGCCGTGTAATGCAACACCAGAAAACGGACTCGCTCACCGCGACTGACCGCCGAAGACGACTGATCTAGCTGGTAATCGCCTTCATCGACATACCGCTTATGCGCCTGACAGCCTGCCAGCATGATCACCGCCATCAGTACTGCGCTTCGCCACACCAACCGAATCGCCTTCCTTGTCATGAACCACGGACCACAACCGCCGTGCCGCTGACGGACACCATCAACATGCTGGCGTTTTTCCCCACGGTTTCATAATCAATATCGATACCGACGATAGCATTCGCCCCCAATTCCTCGGCTTGCTGCTGCATTTCACGAAAGGCAATTTGCCGGGCATGGCATAACTCTTTTTCATAGGCACCGGAACGACCGCCAACAATGTCTCGAATACCGGCAAAGAAATCCCGAAAGATATTGGCACCAAGAATGGCTTCTCCGGTCACCACGCCGCAATAGGTTTCAATAACCCGACCTTCCAGTGTGGGTGTTGTCGATAACAGCATCATGCCTCCTCGCATCCGATACTCACTTGCCTGACCAACCGTGCTTTTCACAGTCTTCTTACGCTTTTATAGCAATTTCTTCCATTAACGGCGCATTTTACAACACAGAAGTCATCAATCGCCTGTTTTAACAACGAACTGCGCCAGAACCGGGTAACGTTATAGCTGAAGATTGTGTGCCACAGTACGGCGATTGCCTTGACAAATCCACCGCCATCGCGGCAAAGCGAGATTTTGTGCTAAAATAGCGACAATAAGTCGTGTATTCGCAAATTTTAACCCGTGGCGATTGCATAACTATTCTGCCGAGGCTACCATTTGCGGCATCAATGTCTATTCAATTCTTGCGCATGAGTATTCAACTAAACAGCATTAACTGTTTCTATGGCGCACATCAAGCGCTGTTCGATGTCACCCTTGATTGTCCATCCGGCGAAACGCTGGTATTGCTCGGCCCCAGTGGTGCTGGCAAAAGTTCATTATTACGGGTACTGAACCTGTTGGAAACGCCCCGCTCCGGCACCCTGAGCATCGGCGGTACAACGTTTGATTTTAGTCAGACACCCGGTGAGAACGCGATCCGTGAGCTGCGCCGCAATGTCGGCATGGTATTCCAGCAGTATAATTTGTGGCCACACCTCACTGTGCAGCAAAACCTGGTCGAAGCCCCCTGCCGCGTACTGGGCCTCAACCGTCAGGAAGCACATACCCGGGCGGAAAAACTGTTGAGCCGCCTGCGCCTGAGCGACTTTGCCGACCGCTACCCGCTCCACCTTTCGGGTGGTCAGCAGCAACGCGTTGCCATTGCCCGCGCGTTGATGATGGAACCGCAGGTACTCTTGTTTGACGAACCGACCGCGGCCCTCGACCCGGAAATCACCGCTCAGGTGGTGAGTATCATTAAAGAATTGAGCGAAACCGGTATTACTCAGGTCATCGTCACCCATGAAGTCGATTTCGCACGTAAAACCGCCAGCCGCGTGGTGTATATGGAAAATGGCCGCATTGTGGAACATGGCGACGCCTCACACTTTTCCCAACCACAAACGCCCGAGTTTGCTGGCTATTTATCTCACTGATAGATAAGGATAATAACATGAAGAAACTGCTCGTTGCCGCCCTGCTCGGCGGCTTAAGTCTTTCCGCTGGCGCAACTGAGACCATTCGTTTTGCCACGGAAGCCTCCTACCCTCCGTTTGAGTCGGTAGACGCCAGCAACCAGATCGTCGGTTTTGATATCGATCTTACTAACGCACTGTGTAAACAGATTCAGGCTACCTGTACTTTCAGCAATCAGGCATTCGATAGCCTGATCCCTGGCCTGAAATTCCGTCGCTACGATGCGGTCATCGCCGGTATGGACATCACCCCGGAACGCCAGCAGCAGGTGTCATTTACCCAGCCGTACTATGAGAACTCAGCGCTGTTCATCGCCCAGAAAGACAAGCTGGCTGACATCGCCGCGCTCAAAGGCAAACGCGTCGGCGTGCAGAATGGCACCACACACCAGAAATACCTGCTGGATAAGCATAAAGACATCACCGTTGTGCCGTATGACAGCTACCAGAATGCCGTGCTGGACCTGAAAAATGGCCGTCTGGATGCCGTCTTTGGTGACACCGCCGTCGTGAACGAGTGGTTGAAAGAGAACCCGAACCTGGCATCTGTCGGCACTAAAGTAACCGATAAAGACTACTTTGGCATCGGTTTGGGTATTGCGGTTCGCCAGAATAATGATGAACTGGTGAAAAAATTCAACGATGCGCTGAACAACATCAAGCAGGATGGCACCTACCAGACCATCTACAAGAAATGGTTCCAGCAGTAATCCGATAGAAAATCAATGATTGAATTTCAACCTCTAGCAAGCGCCGCCGGGATGACCGTCGGCCTTGCCGTTTGCGCTCTGGTGCTGGGGCTACTGCTGGCAATGCTGTTTGCCCTGTGGGAAACCGCGCGTTGGAAAGTTATCAGCGCCTGCGGCACCGCCGTCGTCACGTTACTACGCGGTTTGCCTGAAATCCTGGTGGTGCTGTTTATCTATTTTGGCTCATCGCAATTGATGCTGATGCTGTCAGATGGCTTCACGCTCAATCTCGGTGTGGTACAGATCCCCGTTAAACTGGCGATAGATAACTTTGAAGTCAGCCCGTTTCTGTGCGGTGTGATTGCCTTGTCGCTGCTGTATGCCGCCTACGCGTCACAAACGCTGCGTGGCGCACTGAAAGCGGTGCCACAGGGGCAATGGGAGTCGGGCCAGGCTCTGGGCATGAGCAAAGGCGTGATTTTCCGCCGTCTGATCATGCCACAGATGTGGCGTCATGCCCTGCCCGGGTTAGGCAACCAGTGGCTGGTGCTGCTCAAAGACACCGCGTTGGTTTCGCTTATCAGCGTGAATGACCTGATGCTGCAAACCAAAAGTATCGCCACCCGCACGCAGGAACCCTTTACCTGGTACATGATTGCAGCCGCTATCTATCTGGCGATTACGCTGTTAAGTCAGGTGATCCTGAAGAAAATTGAAACACGCGCCACACGCTTTGAACGGAGGCCGTCCTGATGCTGGGTTACATTCCCGAACTGCTTAAAGGGTTGCACACCAGTCTGATGCTGACGCTGGCGTCGTTACTGCTGGCATTAGTGCTCTCGCTAGTGCTGACAGTGATTCTGACGCTAAAAACCCCGGTACTGTCCGTTCTGGCTAAAGGCTATATCACCTTGTTTACCGGTACCCCGCTGCTGGTGCAGATATTCCTGATTTATTACGGTCCGGGTCAGTTTGAGTCGATTCGCCATATAGACTGGCTATGGAATCTGTTATCGCAGCCGTGGTTGTGTGCGGTCAGCGCGCTGGCGCTGAACAGCGCCGCGTATACCACACAGCTGTTTTATGGTGCCGTGCGGGCGATTCCATCCGGCCAATGGCAGTCTTGCGCCGCGCTGGGGATGAATCAGCGCCAGACGCTGCGTATCCTGCTGCCGTTTGCGTTTAAACGTGCGCTCTCTTCGTATTCCAACGAAGTGGTGTTGGTGTTCAAGGGGACATCGCTGGCTTACACCATTACCCTGATGGAAGTGATGGGTTACGGCCAGTTGCTGTATGGTCGCACTTACGATGTATTGGTGTTCGGCGCGGCAGGCATCGTCTATCTGTGCGTCAATGGCCTGCTGACGCTATTGATGCGCCTGATCGAACGACGCGCACTGCGGTTTGAACAACGCAACATCTGAATCATCAGCAAGCATAACGTAATAACTGATTACGCCAGCGTTTACGCTGGCGTTTTTTATGCACGAAGCACATCCCTACCAGGAAAAAACCAACGTAAATTATGCTTTATTTTTACTCAGATTAGCCCCTGATTGTGGTATGCAAGCCAGTAATACGAAAAATAAAATGAATTTATAGTCATATTATTTGCATATAAATACATTTAATGGCATGGTATCGGCATCCTTACCAACGGTTATTATGTTGGTATATATAAAATAATCTGGAGTACCCCATGAAAAAACTGATTCTTGCCGCACTGCTGGCCAGCACCACCTTTAGCGCACTGGCAACAGAAACCATTCGTTTTGCTGCATCAGCTACCTATCCACCGTTCGAATCACTGGATGCCAACAACCAGATCGTCGGGTTTGATATCGACCTTGCCAATGCGCTGTGTAAACAATTACAGGCGACCTGTAGCTTCACCAATCAGGCATTTGACAGCCTGATTCCGGCGCTGAAATTCCGTCGGTACGACGCGATTATTTCCGGTATGGATATCACCCCAGAACGCAGCAAACAGGTGGCGTTTACCCAGCCTTACTACGCTAACTCAGCTATCGTCATCGCCCAGAAAGGCAAGTTCCATTCACTGGCTGACCTGAAAGGTAAGCGTATCGGTATGGAAAACGGTACGACTCACCAGAAATTCCTGCAGGAAAAACACCCGGAAGTGACAACCGTCCCGTATGACAGTTACCAGAATGCGCTGATCGACCTGAAAAACGGCCGCCTTGACGGCGTATTCGGCGATACTGCCGTGGTCAACGAATGGCTGAAGAACAATCCGGACTTAGCCACCGTCGGCGAGAAGATCACTGATCCAGCCTATTTCGGCATTGGGTTAGGCATTGCCATTCGCCCGGATAATCAGGCGTTACTGGAAAAACTGAATGGTGCGCTGAATGCCATCAAGGCTAATGGCACCTACAAAGCCATCAACGACAAGTGGTTCCCGCAGCAGTAAAACCGATGCCCTCACGCTGCCGGTAGCTACCGGCAGCGTACTGAGGAAAAAACGGTGGAGCGAGGAAGGACTAAAGACAACGGTTACATCTGCAAACGCCCATCTCTGGCATATCTCTCTGGACTAGGCACGCCGTTGCAGTAATGTCAGTACCTCATAATGCGCGGTATGCGGGAACATATCGAACAACTGCGCCTGCTGTATCTGGTAGGCAGGCAAACGTGCGATATCTTTTGCCATACTTTCGGCATTACAACTGGAATACAACAGATACGGCGGCGCCATGCGACTCAGGTAGTCGCACAGTTCAGCACCAATCCCCCGCCGCGGTGGGTTAACGATCACCAGATCCGGCGTCTGCATTTCACCAACCGCAAAGCGGGTGGAATCAAGCGCGGCAAAACTGACATTATTAAGCCCCAGTTGTGTCGCCGAGTGCTTCGCACAGGCAATCGCTTCCGGGCTAATTTCAATACCGGTGAGCGCGCTATCTGGCCCGGCGCAATGCAAACCGAATCCCCCCACGCCACAAAAGAGATCCCACAGGCTGCGTATCGGTAACGTCAACACCCACTGCCGTGCCGTGTCATACAGTGCGGCGGCAACCACCGGGTTAGTCTGGAAGAAACTTTGCGGTCGAATATACAGCGGCACCTGGTTAAAGCGCTCTTCCAACGCCTGTGCTGGCGTTAACGGAATCTCCTGCTCCCCTTCCAGTATCGCCTGATGAACGGGCTGGATATTCGCCGATATCACCGTCAACTGCGGCAACTGCTGTTGTAACCATGGTAATGCGGCGCGCAGTTGCGCCAGTTTCGTTTCGGAGCGCAAAACCAGCCGCAGCATAAAACAACCGCTCAGGGTACTTTGCGTCAGCAGCAGGTATTTAAGCTCTCCCCGCCGCCGGGCGACGTTATAAGGCGTCAAACCTGCCCGGGCGATAAAGACTTTTAGCACGCTAAACACCGGTGCAAAACTGTCGGGATAGAGCGGGCAGTCACACAGATCCACCGCCGAACCGTCACGGTGCAACATCCCCAATAGCGGGCGTTCCACTCTGCCGCTGACCACCATCTTGGCTTTATTGCGAAATGCAGTCTGTGCCGAGGTGAACGGCGTCAGCCAGCGTTGAACCGGGTGGTCGGCCAGCAGCTTAGACAAGTGCTGTTGCTTATCAATTATCTGCTGTGGGTAGTCGGTTTCCAGCCATTGGCAGGAACGGCACGAACCGTCGGTATAGCGGGAACATTGCATGGAAAATCTGAAATCTGTCGTTAACATCAAAGGGGGCCGATTGTATCACCCCCACGCGGGAAAGTTAGGGATGGCGAGTAAAAAAACGCTGGCTACGCCGGGGCAGGAACAACAGCAAAATCAGCAGAAAATCCGGCAATCGCTGCATCAACAAATGGTGAAGGATTTCACCGACACCGTCGCCGCTGACATGAAAAATCGGTGGCAAAAACTCCACTAACGACGCCGTCAGCATATAAACCGTGACCAGACACTGAGTTATCAGAAAACACCAGCGTCCCCAGTTCAGCCCGCTGAGAACCGCGAACCCACAGCGGATTTCAAGGCATACCACCAGCAGGGCAGCCAGCAACACCAGCGTACTGTCCCACTGCTTTGCGCTACTGCTAAGCCAGCCACCAAAGCCGCTCCACCCCAGTTCACTGATGGTCAGGACGATACCCAGACACCGGGTGGCGATAATCGCCCATCCCGCCACCATCACCGCGACAGGTGCGAATACGCCACGCTGCAGCAGTTCCCGTTTGCCGTACAGTATGATTGCATTCCCCCTGAAATGACCACGCCACCAAAAGTATGGCGGCGTGGTGAGAATTGGCAAGTTCAAGAGGAAAGCAAAATGCTGTCAGCCACGCCTCGCTTTTTGCAAATCACGCTGGCGTTGCTTTTCCGCCCGAGCCATAAACCACCAGGCAATCAAACCGATAATGCCTACCACCA
The DNA here is from genome assembly GCF_020406815.2 of Dickeya oryzae. Taxonomy (NCBI): domain Bacteria; kingdom Pseudomonadati; phylum Pseudomonadota; class Gammaproteobacteria; order Enterobacterales; family Pectobacteriaceae; genus Dickeya; species Dickeya oryzae. The sequence goes on along the minus strand of NZ_CP162670.1, from coordinate 2,050,424 downwards.
ACAATATCAGAGATGCCAGTGCGTTAATCTGCGGGTTAACGCCCATTCTTACGCTGGAAAACACCAGCATCGGCAGGGTCGTAGCACCAGGGCCGGAGACAAAGCTGGCAATCACCAGATCATCCAGCGACAGGGTAAAGGCCAGCAACCAACCCGATACCAATGCCGGAGCAATCATCGGTACGGTAATGATGAAAAAGACCTTCAGCGGTGTTGCGCCTAAATCCATTGCCGCTTCTTCAATCGAATGATCCAATTCACGCAAGCGGGCACTGATCACCACGGTGACATACGCCGAACAGAAAGTGACGTGCGCCAGCCAAATGGTCAGCATTCCGCGCTCTGCAGGCCAGCCAATGGCTTGCGCCAGCGACACAAACAGCAGTAATAACGACAGCCCGGTGATGACATCCGGCATCACCAGCGGTGCGGTCAGCATAAAAGCAAACCCGTTAGAACCACGGAAATTGCCAAAACGTACCATCACCACCGCTGCCAGCGTGCCCAATACCACCGCCATGGTGGCTGAGGCCGCCGCGATAGTCAGGCTCAGCACCACCGCGCTTATCATGGCTGAATCTTCAAACAGCGCGCTATACCACTGGGTAGACCACCCGGCCCACACCGTCACCAGCCGGGAACTGTTGAAGGAGTAGATAACCAACATCAGCATCGGGGCATACAGAAAACTGTATCCCAGCACCAAAATCAGCGTCCGCCACGGTGAACGCACAACCGGTAAATTGTTCATGCCTGATCCTCCGCGACTTTATTCTGGTGCTTGTGGAACCAGATGATCGGAATAATCAGCAGGAACAGCATCACCATCGCTACCGCCGACGCAACCGGCCAGTCACGGTTATTGAAAAACTCCTGCCACAGAATACGGCCAATCATGATGCTATCCGGCCCGCCTAACAGCTCAGGGATCACGTATTCCCCTACGGTCGGGATAAACACCAGCATCGACCCGGCAATAATGCCGCCTTTGGTCAGCGGCACAATCACGCTAAAGAAGGTTTTGACCGGCCGAGCCCCCAAATCCAGCGAGGCTTCCACCAGCGAATAATCCAGTCGGGTCAGCGCGGTATAAATCGGTAAGACCATAAACGGTAAATACGAATAAACCACGCCGATATACACGGCCAGATTGGTGTGTAAAATCACCAGTGGCTGATCGATGACCCCAAGCCAAAGCAGGAAATTATTCAGGATACCGTTCTCTTTCAAAATCCCCATCCACGCGTACACGCGAATCAGAAACGAGGTCCACGAGGGCAGGATCACCAGCAACAACAGAATGTTGCGGGTAGACGGCTTACTGTGCGCTACCGCCCAGGCCATCGGATACCCGACTACCAGACAACACAACGTAGAGACCGCCGCGACTTTCAGCGATTGCAGGTAAGCATCGATATATAACGGGTCAGACAATAATTGCAGGTAGTTGCCGATATTCAGACTGATTTGCAGCCGATCTTCCGCCCATGCGATCAGATCCGTATACGGTGGTACCGTACGCGCCATTTCCGCAAAACTGATCTTAAAAACAATCAGAAACGGCAGCATAAACAGGCACAACAGCCACAGATAAGGCAGCGCGATCACCAGTTTGCGGCCATGCGCCAGGCGCAGTCGCGCCAGCGTCGCGCGCAACGGGCTCATCGGCTGGCCCGGCGGTTCATGTTGTTCAGATAACATCGCCATTGCGTCTTCTCCCGTTATACCGTCAACACCACGCAACTGTCCGCATCCCAGCACAGGCGCACTTCATCTCCCCAGGTGGGCGAGCCTTTGCGAAAACGGTCGGCGTTTTGCAACTGGGCACTGATCGTCTGCCCACTGGTTAACCGGACATGGTAAATAGACAGATCACCCAGATAAGCGATGTGCACCACCTCGCCCACGGCAAAGTTACACCCATCAGCCGGGACATCGTCGCACAACATGATTTTTTCCGGGCGCAGCGCAATATAGACCGGCACGCCGTCCACCACCGACACATCGGAATTGACCTTCAGCGGATGCACCAACCCCGGACTTTGCACAATAAGCGCATCATCCTGACGCTCTTTCAACAGCCCTTCGAACATATTGACTGAACCGATGAATTCGGCGCTAAAGCGCGTATTCGGGTTTTCGTATATTTCTTCCGGCTCGCCAATCTGCACAAATTTGCCGCGATTCATGATAGCGATACGGCCTGCCATGGTCATGGCTTCTTCCTGATCGTGGGTCACCATCACGCAGGTCACCCCCACCCGTTCCAGAATGTCGACCACTTCTAATTGCATGCGATCGCGCAATTTTTTATCCAGCGCGCCCATCGGTTCGTCCAGCAACAGCAATTTCGGACGTTTCGCCAGACTGCGCGCCAGCGCCACACGCTGACGCTGACCACCAGAAAGCTGATGCGGTTTGCGCCCGGCGAATTCCTGCATGTGCACCAGCGTTAGCATCTCTTCTACGCGATCGTTGATTTCACCGCGCGATAACTTGTCCTGCTTCAGGCCGAAAGCGATATTTTTCTCCACCGTCATGTGCGGAAATAACGCATAGGACTGAAACATCATGTTGATCGGGCGCTGGTAAGGCGGCACCAAAGACAGGTCCTGTCCATCCAGCACAATTTGTCCCTGGGTAGGCTGCTCAAAACCCGCCAGCATACGCAACAGTGTGGATTTACCACACCCTGAAGCCCCCAACAGGGCGAAAATTTCGCCTTTATAGATGGTCAGGCTGACGTCATCAACCGCAAACTGACCATCATACGCTTTGGTCAGGTTACGCACTTCCAGCAACGGCGTGGCCGCTTTCTGGGGTTTAGGGCGGGGGATCGCTTCGTTCACTTAATTTGCTCTCCGGCAAAAGCAGAACAAAATCGCAGCCACATGACTGCGACACAAATAGCACAAACAGGCGGGGTAAGCCGCCTGTTGCATGAAAGTGGAGTCAAGGACAGCAGTTATTTCCCGCTTTTTACCTTGGTCCACGAGCGTGTAATCACGCGGTCAATCTTGGGTGATTGCACCTTAAGCGTAAACAACTTGGCGCGAATATCCGCTGGCGGATAAATATTCGGGTTATTACGCACTTCATCTTTCACCAGTGCGGTCGCCTCTTTATTGGGGTTGGCGTAATACACATGGTTACTGATGTTGGCAATCACCTCCGGTTTCAGCAGATAGTTGAGGAACTGGTAGGCTGAATCCAGGTTCTTGGCATCTTTCGGAATAGCGAAGACATCAAAGAATGCCAGCGCGCCTTCCTTCGGAATGCTGTAGCTGATATTCACGCCATTTTTCGCCTCTTTCGCCCGGTTGGCGGCCTGCAGGACGTCGCCAGCCCAGCCGATCGCCACACAAATATCGCCGTTGGCCAGATCGTTAATGTACTGGGATGAATGGAAATAACGGATGTTCGGACGCAGTTTCAGCAGCAAATCCGTGGCGTCTTTGGTGTAATCCGATTCATTGGTACTGTTCGGATTTTTACCCTGATAGTTCAGCACCGTGGCATAAATCTCAGCCGGTGCGTCAAGGAAGGATACGCCGCAGCTCTTGAGCTTCTCCAGGTTCTCCGGTTTCAACACCAGATCCCAACTGTTAACCGGCGCATCTTTACCCAGTACAGCCTTAACCTTGTCGACGTTATAGCCAATGCCGGTGGTTGCCCACAGATACGGCACCGCGTATTTATGACCCGGATCGTGTTCTTCGATGAGCTTCATCAGCTCAGGATCGAGATTTTTGTAGTTCGGCAGTTTGCTCTTATCCAGTGGCTGGAAGACACCGGCACTGATCTGGCGCCCCAGGAAGCTGGCAGAAGGCACCACCAGGTCGAACCCTGTGCTGCCGGCCATCAGTTTGCCTTCCAGCACTTCGTTGGAGTCAAACACGTCATACACGACTTTAATGCCGCTCTCTTTCTGGAAGTTTTCCAGCGTGTCAGGCGCAATATAATCAGACCAGTTATAGACGTGCAGCGTTTTCTCTTCCGCCGATGCGGTGACGGACGCGGCCACCATTAAGCCGGCTAAAACACCCGAAAGCCATTTTTTACGTTGGGTGAACATCCGTTCCTTCCTCCATACCAGGGGTAAATACAGGGGGGTGAATGCACAGTGTCAGCAAATAACACCGTTCTGTGTTTCTTCATGCTCAGAATAACAACAGGCTCTGAATAACAACGATGATGCATGGCTATGCATCCGTGTTTTTCATCATTAACACGTAATCTGCTTCGACGTTATTATCTGAACCATACAGAAATAAAGCATAACCGCACTATTCCGCCCATACCATACCAGAAAGGAAAAAACAGGTTTTATCGATTATTTATTCACAATTTATCTATGTGCTACGCCCTGAAACGGCAAAGGCAGAAAAACATCCGGTTTAGATAATAAAAAACCGCATTAAATGCGGTTTGAATAAATAAGCAAAGCTGATGACCAGCTATTGATCCATAACGTAATCAATGCAGGCTTGAGGTGTTGAATCGCTCAGCAGGGCTCTCTTCCTCATCACCCAAAAACAGCAGATTATTGGCACTGGCTTCCATAATAACCATGGAAACCTGCTGCTCAGCCTGCTCCATGAAATGGCGGAACTGTTCCAGTGTCATCCCCGCACCCGCGCTGAATATCTGGCAAACGATCAATTTGGGCAGGTTATCGTCCTGAATATCAAGAAACGCTTTAGCCGTCAGTGAGCTGGCGTTGATCTGGCTTAGATTACTCATCAACGGGATCAGGGCGGTGGGTTTCACTTCCGCCAGCGCGGAAAACAGGATGACGCTGTCCGCCATATCAACCTTGGCGTCAAACACCCCGTCAAAATTTTGCATGTGCGGCAAATGCAACGCCTGACAAGAGTCACATTCGAAGTAAATAATGCCCAGTTGATCCAGCCACCGCCGAAGCAAATTCAAATCAGGGACGATGATTGAATCCATCTTGACCGCCTCATATTTCATGGAGATAAAAACCTGACCTACGCAATGCCTAACTCAGGAATAGCCGGCCACTCGTCATCACGAACTGGCCATCACAGCGCGTCAACGCGCTAAAAAACAAATGGGCGCAACATACTATCGCCCGCAATACCCTTACCCGGTTCTGGCTACCCGGGATACGGAGCGATGATGTTGTTCAATATATTCGATCATCATCCCTGCGATATCCAGCCCGGTAGCGCTTTCGATACCTTCCAGTCCGGGTGAGGCGTTGACCTCCATGACCAAAGGCCCTCGCGCCGAACGCAGTATATCAACACCCGCCACATTCAGTCCCAATGTTTTTGCGGCCTTTACCGCAGTTGCACGCTCTTGCGGCGTGATGCGTACCCGGCTGGCCGTTCCCCCCCGGTGCAGGTTGGAGCGAAAATCGCCCGGTTTAGCCTGCCGCTCGATAGCTGCCACCACGCGCTCGCCAATCACCAAACAACGGATGTCTTTCCCTTGTGCCTCACGCACATATTCCTGTACCAGGATATGCGCATTAAGGCCCCGAAAAGCATCAATGACACTTTCTGCCGCCTGCTGGGTTTCCGCCAGTACCACACCAATACCCTGGGTGCCTTCCACCAGCTTCACCACCAGCGGTGCCCCACCGACCATTTTGATCAGATCCGCGGTGTCATCCGGTGAATGAGCAAATCCGGTGATCGGTAAGTCAATACCCTGACGGGCCAGCAGTTGCAATGAGTGCAGTTTGTCGCGGGCACGGATGACCGACATCGCATTATTCAGCACCATGCTGCCCAGCATTTCAAACTGGCGTAACACCGCCGTGCCATAAAAAGTAATGGCGGCGCCGATGCGCGGGATCACGGCGTCATAGTGCCCGAGATGACGCCCGCGGTAATGCACTGATGGCGCGGCAGAATTAATGTTCATGTAACACGATAACGGATTGAGCACTTCGATATCATGCTGCCGCTCTTCCGCCGCCTCGCATAGCCGCTTGCAAGAATAGAGAGAACCGTCCTGTGACAAAATGGCGATTTTCATAGCGCTCCAGTACTACCGGGTGGCCCAGCCCTGCTGGTGCAGGTAGTCCAGCATGAACGGACGGCGCTCTTTGCTCAAGGTGCGCCGAATTTGGTCGCTCCAGCTCTCCATACGCTGATTGCTGTCGCGATGGCGATAATAGTCAACGATATGCTGATCGTATTGTGCCAGTAAGGCGCTATCCAACGGCTGATAGTGGTTTTCATGCACGACCAATGCCGCCGGTAAACGCGGTTTGAGGTCAGGCTGCACCGCCGGATAACCAAGGCATAATCCAAACAGCGGTAGAACCTGCTGTGGTAACGCCAGCAGGCGCGTGACTTCAGCAATCTGATTACGGATGCCGCCAATGAAAACACCGCCCAACCCCAGCGACTCTGCAGCCACCAGCGCGTTTTGTCCCATCAGTGCGGTATCAACGCTGCCAAGCAGCAATTGTTCGGCCAGGCCCAGCTCGGCCTGCGGGTAGATTTGCTGATGGCGATAAAAATCGGCGCAGAATACCCAAAACTCAGCGGCCTGCCCCACCCACGGCTGTTCGCCAGTCAGGTGTACCAGTTGCGAGCGCAACGCCTGATCGGTGATACGGATTATCGAACTGCATTGCAGAAAGCTGGACGTCGAGGCACTTTGCGCGGCGTCAATAATCGCGGTCCGCTGCTCATCGCTAAGCGACTGCTCGGTAAACGATCGGATGGAACGGTGCTGGCGTAACAGTGAAATGGTTGGCGTCACGTTGAATATCCCTGAAAAACAATGGTGAGATGACACACGCTGACGACGTGGGCTGCACAAATTATAGGGCTTGGGGGCGCGTCGTTTGGCAATAAACGCCTTGTATCCGCCATACGTCACATTGCAGGGGCGTTGGCTTTCTCATTGCCCACTCACATTCCCCATCAATGTCACGCATCAATAGGCCACGCCCTGGCACCACCGCAGTCTCACGCCATCAAGAACATCAGTGAGTAAGTATATGTCAGACCAGTCGGTAGACCAACGTTACACGCGATTTTAGTCAATCGTGGTCAATAGATGCGACGCCCCACTGCACAAGATGAATACAGGCAAACAGAACAAGACATAGATGACGCTAATCGTTATAACAGGCAATGACTACTTCAGATCACTGCGGATTGCGGGCATAGTAACGCGGTTGGCGAAAACCGTTTACAATTATGGGTAGGTCCTGATAGCAGAGATACCCAGATAACATAGAGATGTTAAGGAGTTTACATGTACGCAGTTATTTTTGGTCGTCCTGGTTGTCCTTATTGTGTCCGAGCCAAAGAACTGGCTGAAAAATTGACCGAAGAGCGCGACGATTTCAACTACCGTTACGTTGATATTCATGCAGAAGGCATCAGCAAAGCGGATTTGTCTAAAACGGTGGGTAAACCGGTAGAGACCGTACCTCAGATTTTCCTGGATGAAAAACACATTGGCGGCTGCACTGACTTTGAAGCCTATGCCAGAGAGCATCTGTTTAATTAATCCGGCTGCGTTTATCTGCTCATCACCAAGGCACCGAGAGTGCCCTGGTGATAGTTGCTTGCGTCGCAGGCACCTCAGTTTTTAATGTAAATTCAGTGCTTCACGTGAATTCAGTGCTTAACGTAAATAATGCAGACTCACCGCCCGTAAGAATAGAAACGCTAGCGCCCCCATCAGACACCAGAACACAGCACTAAAGAGATAAGCCAGTTCCTGCCAGAACGACAGACTGGGGAAATACCACAGTTGCAGCACCAACAGACAAACAGGCATCGCCACCACTGCGCCCATAAGGGGATAACGCAATCGCCGATTACGCGACAAGTAGCTTGATGCCATTCCCGGCAATAAAAACAGCAGCATCCCCGGATCACCATGAAAGCCGTCTTCCAGCGATGTCCCCACGATACGCATCTTTTGACTTAAAAATACTAACGTAAATAAGACAAAACAGCTGACAACGCCCAGCCACCCTCTATTGCCTGCCATGTGAGCCTCCCCGAAATAGACTAAACCTGCGCATGACGGAGCAACGGTTGTCGCCCACTACCATCATGCGCAGCAGGTATCCCTGATGGGACGAAAAGCCAGCTTCGTGGTGATTTATCAGCATCACCGGCTGGTTGTCCGCCGGAGAAATCACTAAAATGGCTGCGTCATGCCAGACGGTATTTCCCGTCTTTTGAGACGTTGCCAGATAAAAAACAATGGGGTCCGCTCCTTTCTTATCATCATAGTGTCGTCCAGACATGGTCAGCGCCCCTTTAATGGGGTAAATTTAGTCTAAATTATTTTTTATATCAATAATTTACCAGTAAACAACAAGTTACATTCCATGAATATAAACGTCGCTGATTTGTTAAACGGGAATTACATTCTGCTGTTATTCGTCGTTCTCTGTTTAGGTCTTTGTCTGGGGAAACTGCGGCTCGGCTCGGTTCAACTGGGTAATTCTATTGGCGTTCTGGTGGTATCGCTGTTACTGGGACAACAACACTTCGCTATTAATACCGAGGCGCTGAACCTCGGTTTTATGCTGTTTATCTTTTGCGTAGGTGTTGAAGCCGGTCCCAACTTTTTCTCGATTTTTTTCCGGGATGGTAAAAATTACCTGATGCTGGCGATGGTGATGGTCAGTAGTGCATTGCTGATAGCGCTGGTGCTGGGCAAGGTATTCGGTTGGGGGATAGGTCTGACCGCCGGTATGCTGGCCGGTGCCATGACCTCAACACCCGTACTGGTGGGGGCTGGCGATGCGCTGCGTAACACCATTAGCCTTGGGCCACAGTTGTCGATAACGCAGGAGCAGTTGAGCCTCGGTTACGCTCTGACCTATCTGATTGGTCTGGTCAGCCTGATATTTGGCGCTCGCTATCTGCCTAAATTACAACATCAGGATTTACCGACCAGCGCCCAGCAGATTGCCCGTGAACGCGGGCTGGACACCGACAGCCAGCGTAAAATCTATCTGCCGATCATTCGTGCTTATCGCGTTGGCCCTGAACTGGTGGCCTGGGCTGATGGTAAAAACCTGCGCGAGCTGGGTATTTATCGCCAGACCGGATGTTATATCGAACGTATCCGGCGTAATGGCATTCTGGCGACACCGGACGGCGACGCCGTACTGCAATTAGGGGACGAAATCGCACTGGTGGGATATCCCGACGCGCACGCTCGCCTGAACCCCAACTTCCGCGACGGCAAAGAAGTGTTCGAGCGCGAACTGCTGGATATGCGGATAGTGACCGAGGAGATTGTGGTGAAAAACCACAACGCCGTAGGTAAGCGTTTAAGCCAGTTGAAACTGACCGATCACGGCTGCTTCCTCAACCGCATCGTCCGCAGCCAAATCGAGATGCCCATTGATGACGGCGTGGTACTGAACAAAGGCGATGTCCTGCAAGTCAGCGGCGACGCTCGCCGGGTAAAAAGCATTGCGGATCGTATTGGCTTTATTTCCATCCACAGCCAGGTCACCGACCTGCTGGCGTTTTGCGCCTTTTTCATCATCGGTATTATGGTCGGGTTGATTACCTTCCAGTTCCGCAATTTTTCTTTCGGTATCGGCAACGCCGCCGGTTTACTGTTTTCCGGCATCATGCTCGGTTTTTTACGCGCCAACCATCCGACGTTCGGTTATATCCCTCAGGGCGCATTGAATATGGTGAAAGAGTTCGGGTTGATGGTGTTCATGGCTGGGGTGGGACTCAGCGCAGGTAGCACCATCAATCATAGCTTTGGCGATGTTGGCATTCAGATGGTGCTGTCCGGGTTGATTGTCAGCCTGCTGCCGGTCGTGGTCTGCTTCCTGTTTGGTGCCTATGTACTGCGCATGAATCGGGCGTTGCTGTTTGGTGCCATCATGGGCGCTCGCACCTGTGCACCCGCTATGGAGATTATCAGCGATACCGCTCGCAGTAATATCCCGGCGTTGGGCTACGCCGGAACCTATGCCATCGCCAACGTACTACTGACACTGGCCGGTTCGTTGATTGTGGTTATCTGGCCGCAATTGCCCGGCTGAGGTGATTTTGTAAAGCAACGTCAATTTTTTTCAAATTACGCAGAACTTTTTTCCAGGGGTAAAGTCTGAGTTAATGCCACTGCTTTTCTTTGATATCCCTGAATTGAGGAGCCCGTCGTTCACGCCGGTTAGGTTCAAGAACGACGGGCATTTTCTTTTAGGTATGCCCCGTTATGTATGACCCAAGAGTTCCCTTCCTCACTTTACGTCACATGTGCTGCCCTGATGCTTCCTGCCTTATTCTTTTATCTTCGCCCTCACTGTAAACAGCAGATGCGTTACGTTAATAAGCCGGTCTAATAAGCGCCGCCGCGTTATAACATTTGCACGATAGATTTGCGCCTTGCATTTCATGAAGGTTATATTAATGCTCCGTCTGCTGAGGAATCAGCACACATTGCCTGCGGTTAACCATTCCCGGTGCATTTCCTTTTACCCCATTTTTATCCTGATTCAGGTGTAGCCATGAACGATGGTACAGTGTGGGGTGATCCTGCATTGGAACGCGTTGGACCGGTCTTATTGAGGAAAACATGGAAACGCGTCGCGCAGCAAGGCTTAACAAACTGGCTCAGGCTTTAAAAAAGGCCGATAAACTGCACCTGAAGGATGCAGCACAACTGCTCGGCGTCTCTGAAATGACGGTCCGGCGTGACCTGAACGCACGCCCCGATGCGTCTGTAGTGCTGCTGGGCGGCTATGTCGTTTGTGACCCGAAAAACAACGGTGCGACCAGTTATTTTGTCTCCGACCAGCAGACCAAACACGTGGTAGAAAAGAACATCGTGGGGGAACTGGCGGCTGCCTGCATCGAACCCAACGATACACTCTTCTTCGACTGCGGCACGACCATCCCGTTCATTATTGCCGCCATTCCAGACGACCTGCCGTTTACCGCGATTTGTTATTCACTCAATACGTTTATGGCATTGCAGGACAAACCGAATGGTCGGGTGATTTTGTGCAGCGGGGAGTTTCATCCTGACAATGCTATTTTTACCCCGTTGGGACACCAGCACGAACTGGATCAGATCTGTCCAACCAAAGCCTTCATTTCAGCAGGCGGCATTGACACACAAGCCGGCGCCACCTGCTTTAGCTTCGCTGAACTGGCGATAAAGCATCGCGCTATGGCGCTATCTCAACGGGTCATTCTGGCAGCGGACAGCAGCAAATTCGGCAAGCGTAAACCCGCCCGCATTGGTGCGCTGACGTTATTTGATACGATTATCACTAATCGTGCGCCGGATAATGACTATCTCCACTACCTCAAAGCCAACAACATCGAGCTATTGACCCCTTAGCCTTCGACTGCAGTCGGCGTTTTCGTTTTCAGCCCACGGCAGCGCCTTATTCCTGTCAGCCAAATAATCCGCCAAACCAGCCGGACAGCGTCATCAAAATGGTATCCCACAACCGGCCAAAAAAGCCTGCTTGCGGTATATCATCCATTACCACCAGTGGACGTTGGCCGATGCTGTTGCCATCGAGTTGGAAATCAATCGTGCCGACAACCTGCCCTTTTTTTAGCGGGGCTTGCAACTGCCGCTGCGCCAACGTAAAGCTGGCTTTCAGGTTTTTAGCCTGTCCTTTCGGCACCGTCATCGCGGCATCCTGCGCTACCCCTAATCTGACTTGTTTTTCGCTACCAAGCCATACCCGTTGGGTCGTAAACGGGGTGTCGCTGCGTATCAGCATCGCAGTTTCAAAGAAACGGAACCCCCAGGTCAGCAATTTTTCACTTTCCCGGAAACGGATGCTGTCGGAAGGCGCACCCAGTACCACCGAGATCAGCCGCATGTCACCATCGACAGCCGAGGCCACCAGACTGTGGCCAGCACCATCGGTATAGCCGGTTTTCACCCCATCCACCCGCACGTTGCTGCTCCACAGCAAACGGTTACGGTTTGGCTGGCGGATATTGTTGAACGTGAACTCTTTCTCACTATGTAAGGCGTATTCGCTCGGTACATCGCGAATCAACGCCTGTGTCAGACGCGCCATGTCACGGGCCGTACTGTACTGCCCTGGCGTATCCAGACCATGTACCGTCAGAAAATGGGTATTCGTCAACCCCAGCGTCGCGGCGTACTGGTTCATCAGGCTGACAAACGCGTTCTGGCTTCCGGCGACATAATCCGCCAGTGCGATACTGGCATCATTACCCGACTGAATCACTATCCCTTTATTAAGATCGGACACCGAAATCTGATCACCCGGCTTGAGGAACATCAGTGACGACCCACGTAACGTCGGATTACCGCCAGCCCAGGCGTCTTTTCCAACCGTCACTTTATCGTCTGGTGTGATCTTACCCACTTTGATGGCCTGCCCAATCACATAGCTCGACATGATCTTGGTCAGGCTAGCGGGATCGAGTCTGGTATCTGCATTTGACTCGGCCAGCACCCGACCACTGGCGTAATCGATCAAGATAAACGCTTTGGCGTCAATTTGTGGCGGAGGCGTCATCTGCTCGGCCTGAAGTACCGGCGAAACCGCCATCAACATCCCGGTAGCGGCGGCAACAATGCGTCGCCAGGAAATGCGAGGTGTCACTATCTTCATGCGCGCTGTCCATAAATTGTTAAAAATGAGGAGTATCAAACAGTTTACTGGGCCTAACGGGTACAAGGTAGCCTGACATATCTGAGAATAAAACCGACCACACTGTAAAGTTCATCAAAGAAAAAGAAAAAATCAGCGGAATCTGTCGACAGGCTCAGTCACAGTCACTGCGAAAAGGGGAAAAACCCCTTGATTACACCACCGATGACTCAGTCGCCCCACACATCTATCGAAATGATTAAAATTTTTTATAAAATAGTCTTCGCATACTACTTAGGCCAACATTTTTATTCTGTTATTTTTACTTCGGAAGATTAATAGTGCAAATAAATTAACTGGCATTTATCTCATCCCAAATAATGTGTTAAATTAATCATGTCAATATATTAACAAAAACGATAAAAGGAAGATTTCTTCGGCTTTTTTAAGCGGGAGCGTTATTAATTCGGTTAAATTTCACGACGAAAAACAATCCAACGATAGCGCCATGCCCTGTCGGGCAAACAAAAGGGACTTTATCATGTCAATAGAAAAATGCATTGTCACATATGACTCATGGAAAATATATGTTGAAAGGCATATTTCCGATCCTGCACATGAAACCATCATTATGGTTAACGGAGCACTATCGACAACGGCAGCGTTCAAAAATACCGTCAAAAATCTGTCTGGTAAGTTTAATATCATCCTTTTTGATTTACCGTTTATTGGTGAATCATTGCCCCACAACACGCTGGACAGAGTCATAACCAAAAACGATGAGGTCAACATCCTGCTCTATCTCATCGACACCTTTGAACCAGACCATATACTGTCGATATCATGGGGCGGGCTGTCTTCTATGCTGGCATTGTCAAACAAACCCAGACATATCAAGAAAGCGGTGATCGCATCATTTTCGGCACATCTTAACGATAAAATGCGCGATTACATACAACGCGCCAGGTATTATATTCATTCAAAAGAATTCGAAAGAGCAGCTGAGTTGCTTAATAATGAAGTAGGTAAATTTTTACCACCTTTACTAAAGCATATTAATTTAAAACATATCTCCTCGATGAGTGAATTTGCTTTTCAGCAGGTTAATTTCCATATAGAGCAGGTACTCACACTCAAAGAAGAGAACTATATCGAAATATTCAAGGATATTAACGCTGATATACTTTTCTTGAATGGTGAAAATGACGAGTACACCACTGCTGACGATATCAAGAAAATGGAAAAATACATTCATAGTTGCGAATTCAGCACCATTCCTGAAGCAGGTCACTTCCTTGACCTTGAGAACAGGAAAGCGGCAAAGCAAGTTGCAGAGAAAATAATCTCATTTTTCGCATAACGCGCCTCACCGCCGGGCTGCTGGATAACTTCCAGCGGCCTAATCACTGAGCGTATAGTCAAATAACACTAATTTATTGTTGATGTTCCCGCATTTTAGCGACGGTTCCCCTCAATCACCTGACGTTAACCCCCTCGGCTTTAGAACAACCACGACCTTAGAACCACCAATCTTAGAACAATCGGTGACATCAAACCCTTGCTGTGGATATAGTGGCAATAGTCTGACATTGGCATGAGCAGCGTGCGGCATTCCCACACCGCTTTATTGCGCCAAACATCAACTCAAAGGAGTAGTGCCATGTTGAAAATCTGGGGTCGTGAAAACTCGACTAACGTGAAGAAAGCACGCTGGTGCGCGGCAGAACTTGGACTGGCGTATGAACTGGTGCCCGCAGGCGGGCAATTCGGTCGTAACCATGACGCGGACTATTTGTCCATGAACCCTAATGGGCTGGTACCCTGCCTGCAAGACGACGATCTGGTGCTATGGGAATCACACGCTATCGTGCGTTATCTGGCGGCACAGTACGGCCAGGGACGTTTTTATCATGCTAATGCGAAAACCCAGGCTGGCATCGACAAATGGCTGGACTGGGCAGCTGGGTTCTCCGAGCCCTACAAGCAGGTATTCATTAATCTGATACGCACAGCACCGGACAAACGCGACATGAAGAGCGTCGAAGCGGGTATCGCCAGTTGTGAAAAGCTCTTTGCTATCGCGGATAGCGTACTGGCGACACAGCGCTGGCTTTCCGGCGAAGAGTTCGGTATCGGTGATATCCCGACCGGGTGCATCGCGTATAGCTGGTTCAACCTGCCGATTGAACGCCAGCCCCGACCACATCTGGAGCGCTGGTATCAGCAACTGACTGAACGGGAAGCCTTCCGTCAGACTGTCATGCTGCCGTTAACGTAACGTCGCTCTTTGCATCTCGTTGATTACATCTCGCCTGACGTCATCGCTTGTCGTGCGCCCCAAGCCGGGCGCACATCCATATCCGCATCAGTAATCCGGTAGCCCCACCTTCAACAACTTGCCATTATCCTGATCGGTCAGCACATACAGATAACCGTCTGGCCCGACTCGTACGTCGCGGATACGCTCCCCCAGTTCCGTCAGTAGACGCTCTTGCGAAACAATGCGATCGCCTTCCAGTGACAAACGAATCAGGCTGGTTCACGCCAGTGCGCCGATAAATAGCGAGTGACGCCAGGCAGGAAAACGGCTGCTGTTATAAAATGCCATACCGCTGATAGCTGGCGAGACTTTCCAGTAATAGACAGGCTGGGTCGTGCCCGCCACTTCCGCCCCTTGAAATTCCGGGATTTTCTGCCCTGAGTAGTCGATACCATAGGTCGCCAATGGCCAACCGTCATTCTCTCCCGGTTGGGGGATATTGATTTCATCGCCGCCACGCGGCCCGTGCTCACTTTCCCACACATCGCCAGACCACGGATTAAGCGCCAGTCCTTGTGGATTTCGCAATCCGTAGGCCCAGATTTCCGGCCGGGCACCGGAGTGATTCACAAAGGGATTATCGATGGGAACACCCCCATCCGGCGTAAGGCGCACCAGTTTACCCTGCAGGCTTCCTAAATCCTGAGCCAGCATCCGTTGCTGGTTTTCGCCGAGTGCGATAAACAAATGACCTTGTTTATCAAACACCATCCGCCCGCCAAAATGGGCACCGGTCGAGCGCTTCGGCAGTTGCCTGAAGATCACCGTAAAATGATTCAGCCGCTGCATATCATCCGATAGCACGCCAAATCCTACTGTGGTTCCCGCCAGCCCTTGCGGTCCGGCTTCGGCATAACTCAGGTAGACCCGGCGATCCTGACGAAAATTCGGCGACAACACCACATCCAGCAAACCACCTTGCGAATGTGCAAACACGGCTGGCACACCGTCTATCGGCGCAGAAAGCCCCTTACCGGCTTGCCAACGCCGCAACTGACCTGAACGTTCCGTCAGCAACAAGCCTTGATCGTCCGGCAAAAAGGCCAGCGACCAGGGGTGATCAAGATTATCCTGCAACACAGTAACGGTCGGCGCAGCCAGCAGCCCCGCAGAAAACAGCCAGCTTGCCGCCAGTACCGGCAAGGTAAAAAAACGAAAGCGGGGAAACAACATGCCATGCTCTCCCAGTTATTGGTGGTAGCGATACACTCGTCACATGAAAAACGATGCAGAAGGTAAAATTAGCAGACGGTAAAATTAATAGCATGCTGGCCTCAGCCATCAGGCAGAATTTACTCAAATTTGCATCCTGCCTATCACCGCCCCCCGAACTGACGTAGACCCGAGCACTGATTGTTTTATAATCACACAGGACTGTTTCCTGACGGCGATTCAGGTATAATCCGCCGCATTTTTCCGCCCCAACCCGATGTATGAGACGCTATGACTGTTAACACCTTCGATCCCACACAAACCACCACACTGTCGGCACCGCAAAAAGCGCTGAATGATCAATCCACTGACGCCAGCAAAGATTTGTCTCGCAAAATTGGCTTTGTCAGCCTCGGTTGCCCCAAAAATCTGGTGGATTCGGAGCGAATTCTGACCGAACTGCGTACCGAAGGGTATCAGGTGGTGCCGAGCTACAACGATGCCGATCTGGTTATCGTCAATACCTGCGGTTTCATCGATAGCGCGGTACAGGAGTCGCTGGAAGCCATTGGCGAAGCGCTCAATGAAAACGGCAAAGTCATTGTGACCGGTTGTCTGGGGGCGAAAGAGAATCAGATCCGTGAGGTGCACCCCAAAGTACTGGAAATCACCGGCCCACATAGCTACGAGCAGGTGCTCAACCACGTGCATCATTATGTTCCCAAACCGGAGCATGACCCGTTTACCAGTTTGGTGCCGGCTCAAGGGGTCAAACTGACGCCGCGCCACTACGCTTACCTGAAGATTTCCGAAGGCTGCGATCATCGTTGTACCTTCTGTATTATTCCGTCGATGCGTGGTGATTTGGATAGCCGCCCTATCGGTTCGGTGCTGGATGAAGCCAAACGACTGGCGGAAGCTGGTGTGAAAGAACTGTTGGTCATCTCTCAAGACACCTCTGCCTACGGTGCTGACGTCAAACACCGTACCGGGTTCTGGAACGGTCAGCCGGTGAAAACCAGTATGGTCAGTCTGTGTGAGCAATTATCGACGCTGGGGCTGTGGGTCCGTCTGCACTACGTGTATCCCTACCCGCATGTGGATGATGTGATCCCACTGATGGCAGCAGGCAACGTGTTGCCATATCTGGATATCCCGCTGCAACACGCCAGCCCGAAAATCCTCAAGCTGATGAAACGCCCCGGTGCGGTAGAACGCACGCTGGAGCGCATCAAGCGCTGGCGCGAGATCTGCCCGGACCTCACCTTGCGTTCAACGTTTATCGTTGGCTTCCCCGGTGAAACGGAAGAGGACTTCCAGATGCTGTTGGATTTCCTGCAAGAAGCACAGTTGGATCGCGTGGGTTGTTTCCGGTATAGCCCGGTTGAAGGTGCCGTGGCGAACAACCTGCCAGATCAGGTACCAGACGACGTGAAAGAAGAGCGTTACCATCGTTTCATGCAGGTACAGCAGCAGATTTCCAGCCAGCGTCTGCAGGCCAAAGTCGGCCGGGAATTGAAAGTGTTGATCGACGAGGTGGACGAAGAAGGTGCGATCGGTCGCAGCATGGCGGATGCGCCGGAGATCGACGGGGCGGTCTATCTGAACGGTGAAAACCGGGTCAAGGTGGGCGATCTGGTGACAGTCAAAATTGAACATGCCGATGAATACGACCTGTGGGGTTCACTGGTCTAATCGTCTCGACAACTGGCCGGGGATCACTCGGCCAGTGATGCATCCCATCCTGATCTTGCTCAAAAAAACAGCGCAACTGACGACTTCCAGACAGTTCGCCTTGCGTCGTTTCAGTACCTCAAGTAGCCTTGCCTGATGATTACCGACGCCATAATGACTCTTTACTCCATGCGGACGAAGGCAGCAGCATGTGGAAACGCCTGATATTCGGTCTTTTCGCCACCATTCTGGTGTTAGCCTGCAGTGCTTTTCTGCTTGATCGCTGTATCAGCTGGCGCACCGCACCTTATATCTACGAGGATGTAGAGGATTTGCCGCCACGTCAGGTTGGGGTGGTCTTGGGTACAGCCAAGTACTATCGAGCGGGTGTGATCAACCAGTATTACCTGTTTCGTATTCAGGGTGCGCTCAACGCCTTTAACAGCGGCAAAGTCAGTTATTTGCTACTCAGTGGCGACAATGCCCAGCACAGCTATAACGAGCCGATGACCATGCGGCGCGACCTGATCGCCGCCGGGGTTCCCCCTGCCAGCATCGTGCTGGACTATGCTGGTTTTCGCACGCTGGATTCCATCGTCAGAACCCGCAAGGTATTCGATACCAACGATTTCACGATCATTACTCAGCGCTTCCATTGCGAGCGCGCGCTATTTATCGCGCTGCACAAGGGTATTCAGGCACAATGTTTTGCTGTCCCCTCACCGAAGGATATCTGGCAGGTACGATTACGGGAATTTGGTGCCCGGCTTGGCACCCTGTTTGACTTGTATGTTCTAAAACGTGAACCCCGCTTCCTGGGGCCACAAGTGCCGATTCCGTCCGAATACAAAATTTCGCATGACGAACCCAGCTACCCGGCGGTGCCGCCAGAATTCATGACCGACCAGGAGTCGAAAGTAGAACCGCCGCTACGCCAGAAGCCAACAACATCCCCTCCCCGCTAGTCATCACTCATTGGCTGACTGCGCTGAAACCGGACCGGCGACTTTGGCTGTCAGCAAGTGCCACAACCACTCAACTGGCCCTTGTCGGAACCTGCCCAACCAAAGGCGTGCTACCAGCAGATTGCACAGCCAGACGGGCGGCACCAGCAGCAGCAACTGCCAGCGGTCAAAGTGCATGAACCCGCCCAGGCGATTAAACAGCGTGGTACAAATCAGGGTTTGCAGCAAATAGCTGCTCAGCGCCATACGCCCGACACTGGCTATCCAACGGGTAAGCCGCCAGTTCGTCAACGTCGGCCAATATCCGTAGCACAACGCCAGATAGGCAATCGCCTGCAGCGGTGCGCCAGTCTCTCGCGGAATTTGCAGCAACAGGCCACACCAGCGATAGTCCCACTGCAGTTGCCACTGCGCGATCACACCGGCCCCATTAATCAGCAGCGCCAGCGGCAACACCCACAGGGCAACGCGCCGATAATGCTGCAGGCTAAACTGGCCTCGCAGCCAACCGCTGCGCATTAACGCGGCCCCCAGCAACATCGATCCGGCCAGCAACCAGCCATACTGAATCCCCAGCGACAGCAAGCTTTCATTCAGTAATGACAGCCGGTTTCGCCAGGCCTCCGGCCCGCCCTGCGTTAACCACCAGGCTTCATAATTCACCTCGGCAAGCCCGGGTTGCCAGAAACTGCCGCCCTCCTGGCTCAGCACCTGGCTCAAGACCACCAGCATCGCCAGCCCCATCAGATACAGCGCCACACCGGTACGCAGTAGCATGCGGGTACTGTCGGCATGACGCAGCATGCCGTAACTTACCAGCCCAATCAGGCCATAATCCAGCAGAATGTCACCGTCCCACATGAAAATCGCATGCAGCAGACCGAAAATCATCAGCCAAAACAATCTGGCATGAATCCAGCGTTTACCGCGTCTTAGCAGCAGTTGCAACCCAGCACCAAACAACAGGGCAAACACCGTGAGAAATTTTCCCTGCGCCAGCATGTCCATCAACGCCCACGCCCAGACATCCGCCGTAGAAGGCGGCCCCTGCCACGCCGGGTTAAGATAAGCCGCATGGGGCAAACCAAATGAAACGATGTTCATCAATAGAATGCCAAGCATCGCCAGCCCACGGGCGAAGTCCAGCATAGGGATACGAGATGAAGAAGGCGGCGTTGGCGACATTGTTTTCAGCAAATACCGGGACGTGTGCGCAAATTGTAGTGACTGGGACAACAAATGCCCATGCTTTTCTGGCGATGGCGATTAACTGCCAGAAAAACATCGGCAATACCGATCAATTATGATGATGGCGCACCGCGCGCAGAAACTCCTGACGGGTATTCTGACTGGATTTAAACAGCCCCCCCAACGACGTTGTCGTGGTGGCACTGGTGGCATCACGAATTCCACGTGCTTTAACGCAATAATGCACAGCGTCAATCGATACCGCCACGTTATTGGTGCCAAGCAGTGTCTGCAACGCAACCAGAATTTGCTGCGTCAGACGTTCCTGAACCTGTGGGCGCTGAGAGAAAAACTGTACGATCCGATTGATCTTAGACAGCCCAATCACACCGTCTTTCGGAATGTATGCCACGGTGGCTTTGCCATCAATCGTCACAAAATGGTGCTCGCATGTGCTGGTCAGTGTGATGTCACGTACCGTCACCATTTCATCGACTTTCATCTTATTTTCGATGATAGTGATTTTCGGGAAATTGGCGTAATCCAGGCCGGAAAAGATCTCTTCCACATACATTTTGGCGATGCGGTGAGGGGTCTCAGCCAGGCTATCATCCTCCAGATCGAGGTTCAGCAGGTTCATGATTTCCGTCATGTGCTCAGCAATCAGGCGCTTACGGGTTTCACGTTCCAGCATTTCGCCGCGCAGTGGGGTTTCCAGTCCACGCGCCAGTAACGCCTCGTGAACCAGGGCCGCTTCTTTTGTTAATACAGCCGACATGTTTTTCTCCAGCAGGTGTTCTCACTCTAACGTTGCCCGAGGCCAACGTCGGCCACAACTCTAATGGAGTGACTGATGATTATCCAGCGATTGTGTGCCATGGCTGATGAAAAGACTTCAACTTGCCATCCTGTCATCACGCACCCCTGCCATCGTGACGAGTGCTGCCGCATCCACACCGATGAATGCGGCAGACGTTAACCCATGGTGGCGTTAGAATTTCTCCCAGTTACCCTGCCCACTGCTTTTACCGGCTGGTGGCAACGCGGGTGCCGTCGCTTTAAGTGACGGACGTTTGAGTGCCAGATTGTCTGCCTGCCTCTGATTCCCTGTCGCCGAACGGTATTCGGTGCCAAGATGGAAGACCTCCACCGCCTGCGTCAGTTGCCGTGCCTGCTCTTCCAGTGAGGAAATCGCCGCCATTGCCTGTTGTACCAGGGTCGCATTCTGCTGGGTCACACCATCCATTTCATTGACTGCCTGACCGATTTGCGAAATCCCACGGCTCTGTTCATCTGACGCAGAGGCAATCTCACCAATCAGATTACTGACGTGCGATACCGTGTCGATAATCGTCTGCATCGCTTCCCCGGCCTGCTTGACCTGTGTTGAGCCCACATCCACCCGGGATACCGATTCCGCAATCAAGCCTTCAATCTCTTTGGCTGCCTGAGCGCTGCGTTGTGCCAGGCTACGCACTTCGCCTGCGACCACAGCGAACCCTCGTCCCTGCTCGCCGGCACGGGCCGCTTCCACCGCAGCGTTCAGCGCCAGAATATTGGTCTGGAAGGCAATACCGTTAATGACTGAGGTAATATCGCCAATCTTGCGGGAGCTGGCGGTAATGCTGTCCATCGTTTCCACCACAGTATTGGTGATTTTCCCACCTTGTATCGCCGCGTCGGAAGCCTCCTGCGCCAGCTTGGTAGCCTGATGGACGTTTTCTGCGTTGTGCTGCACGGTAGAGCTCAGTTGCTCCATGCTGGCAGCGGTTTCCTGCAACGCCGATGCTTGCTGCTCGGTTCGTCCGGAGAGATCATTATTGCCTTGCCGGATTTCGGTCGCCCCCTGATAAATCGCCTCGGTGGTATCACGAATCAGCGAGACAGTCTCTTTCAAACTCAGTTGTAGCTTTTTGATGTCGGGAATCATACGCCCGGCACAGTTACGGCCGAACTCTTCCAGATGCTGATCGAGCCGACCGGCGATCAGTTTGCCGAGGTGCGCCTGAATTGCTGTAACAGGATTGACCAGATACCGGGTCAGATAGCGTTCACTGATCAGGAAAATGATCACACTGATAATCAGTGCCAGTATTAAGGTATTCCGGGTCCAGTCGTTATGCGTGTTCACTGCCCCCAGAAAATCCGTATTCGTCACTGCCGCCGTATATTTCTGCGCCGCATCACCAAATGCCCAACTGGCTGGCGGATACACTTTGCGAAATACGCTGCGAAACGCCTCCAGATCGTTTTTCTGCAACGCAGAATACATGGGGTCAATGGCGGTGGAAAGAAGTGTAGACCAGCTGGCTACCATTTCATCGGTAATTTTCTTATCCACACCAATTTGTGGTGCTGTCTTAAATTTTTCCAGCGCACCTTTGGTATTCTTAATAGCTGTCAGCGCCATATCTAATGTTTTTTTAGCATTCTCGGCATCGTTGAACTGCAAATAATCCATCACACGTGCCATTCGGGTAACAGAGCGGAAATATTGGTCATTGCCATAGGTAAGGTAGCTGTGAGTTTTGCTCTGGGTCGAGTTATCATTTAACAGCAGCGTGACCTGGTTTAACGAATACAGGCTGTAACCGGATACACTCCCCCAGAGCACCACAAAAAACCCCATAATAAATAACATCATGACTCTTATACTGATATTTCTTAGAAAAGACATAATTAACTCCCGAATGTTATTTGACGTTTTCCAGGATTTGCTGAATAGCAGAGAGTCCTTTACTCATTAATACGACAGTCGCTCTATCAGAACGCACAGCACCCAATATCACCACAGGGTTCGTCATATAGCGCAAATGATACCGGTTGGTAGTTATAAGCAGGATGAGCACTATGCGCACACACGTTCTGATTTACCAGCAAGTATAGGCAGGGATAGAAAAAAGGAGATGACGCAGCCGGTTATTCGTATAAAAACCATGACAGAAAAACAGCAATATCACGCGATAGTCACACTCTCGCTATTTATATGCTTCTTCAATAAAAAAATGCACCGGCAAGCCGGTGCATTCAACGTAGAACATGAACATCTCTACAAACTCAGAAGGTTTCCCAGTCGCCGTGCGATGACCGGGCTGGCAGCGCCGCCGTTTTCGATGCCGGTCGTTTCAGCGCCGGTGTCGCGGTGCGTGGCGTGTGTAACACCGCCGAGGCTCCCAGGTCAAACGACGCCACTGCTGTCGCCAGATTCTGTGCCTGCTCATCCAGCGAGGCCGCCGCCGCAGACGCTTCCTGTACCAGCGCCGCGTTCTGTTGCGTCACCCCGTCCATTTCCGTTACCGCCTGACCGATTTGCTCGATACCCCGGCTCTGTTCATCAGACGCTGCTGAAATCTCACCCATCAGGTCATGCACCCGTGAGACTGAGGAGATAATGCCCTCCATCGCGCTGCCCGCCTCGCGTACCAGTGTCGAGCCTGTATCTACCCGGCTGACCGATTCACCGATCAGCGTTTCAATCTCTTTCGCCGCCTGCGCACTGCGCTGCGCCAGATTTCTCACTTCACCCGCTACCACCGCGAAACCACGCCCTTGCTCACCGGCCCGGGCCGCTTCCACCGCCGCGTTCAGCGCCAGAATGTTGGTCTGGAAGGCAATGCCGTTAATAACGGTGGTGATATCCGCTATCCTGCGGGAGCTGTCCGAGATACTCTGCATGGTGGTGACTACATTGTCGGTAATGTTCCCACCCTGGCGCGCCATCTGCTGCGCCTCTTCCGAAATCTGCCGCGCCTGGCGCACGTTATCGGCGTTATTTTTTACCGTTGACGTCAGTTCTTCCATGCTGGCGGCGGTTTCCTGCAGCGCAGCCGCCTGCTGGTCGGTACGGCGTGACAGTTCATCATTCCCCTGGCGGATTTCACTGGTACCGGTATAAATCACCGCCGAGCTGTCGTGGATAGTCTGCACCGTATCACGCAGGTTGTGTTGCATCGCCCGGATGTAGGGGATCAACTGACCGGCACAGTTACGGCCGAACTCTTCCAGCTCCACACCCAGTTTGCCGCTGGCCAGCAGTTCCAGATGGCGTTTGATCTGACCAATCGGTTTAACCAGATAGTTCACCAGATAGCGGTCACTCAGGAACAGTACGATAACGCCTGCAACTAACGCGAACATCAGCATAGTTTTATTAATGGCAATGTGACTTCCTACCGCTAAAATCGTTTCGTCAGATTGAATCGCTACGGCATATTTCTCTGCAATATTGCCAAACTCCACACTCAACGGCGGATATTGTTTACGGAACAGCTGGCGAAAATCCTCCATGTTGCCACTTCTAGCCGCCGCCAGCATGGGCTCGATACCAGCCTGAAGTAACCGTCCCCACACATCGGTCATTTGCTGTACGACTGCGTTGTCGACCCCGATATGCTCGCTGCGTTTAAACTGTTCCAACGCGTCCTGACTGTTTTTCAGTGCAACACCTGCTGAACTGAATGTTTTCTGTGCATTTTCCGTATCCCCCGTCTGCAAATAGTCCACCGCACGCAGCATCCGGGTTACAGAGCGAAAATACTGATCGTTGCCTTTGACCAGCATGGAGTAACTTCTTTTTTGTGACATATTGTCATTCAGCAGCTCATTCATGTCGCCAAATGAGTTCAGAGTATAAACAGATACCACTCCCCAGATAACGGTAAATAGCGTCAGGATAATTAACAGCATTCTTCTGACGGTGATGTGTCTTAAAATATTCATAATAGACTCCGGATAATTAGTCGCGCCTTCAGCGCTTGCTTAGTCATAGCCACCGGTGTTTGGTTATTCCCCAGCTCAAATAATGAGCAACTTTTTAAGCTGCTCACCTGACTCGTATTGTGACAAGAAAAACCCTGGCTAAATTTTCTTAAAAACTGAATGATATTTTTTAATTCCGGCATGCGGTACGGTTAAATAAAACCGTGTTTCCTTTTTATCTATTCACTTTCATTCTACCACGTCTGCCAACACGTTCACTGTGTTTTCATGGTTAACACTACAGGACAAAAATTAAGTGAGCCTTAAATAAACAAAATAAAAATGACAATGATCACGTTATCTCATTTTCAACAATTTTATTTTTAATTTCCTACGTTACTGTTTTTTGAATCTTAAATGAACCTTAAATGGTTGAGACATGTTTCTGTATGACTCACCGGCCCCACAGACAGCCAAATGCACCGGCAAGCGGTGCATTTTCGTATAAAGCAGGATGGTCTGTGTAGGCTCAGAAGGTTTCCCAGTCGCCGTGCGATGACCGGGCTGGCAGCGCCGCCGTTTTCGATGCCGGTCGTTTCAGCGCCGGTGTCGCGGTGCGTGGCGTGTGTAACGCTGCCGACGCAGCCCCCAGGTCAAACGACGCCACCGCTGCCGCCAGACTCTGTGCCTGCTCATCCAGCGAGGCTGCCGCCGCAGAGGCTTCCTGTACCAACGCCGCGTTCTGTTGCGTCACCCCGTCCATTTCCGTCACTGCCTGACCGATTTGCTCGATACCCCGGCTCTGTTCATCCGACGCTGCTGAAATCTCACCCATCAGGTCATGCACCCGTGAGACCGAGGAGATAATCCCCTCCATCGCGCTGCCCGCCTCGCGTACCAGTGTCGAGCCCGTATCTACCCGGCTGACCGATTCACCGATCAGCGTTTCAATCTCTTTCGCCGCCTGCGCACTGCGCTGCGCCAGATTTCTCACTTCACCCGCTACCACCGCGAAACCACGCCCCTGCTCACCGGCCCGGGCCGCTTCCACCGCCGCGTTCAGCGCCAGAATGTTGGTCTGGAAGGCAATGCCGTTAATGACGGTGGTGATATCCGCTATTCTGCGGGAGCTGTCCGAGATACTCTGCATGGTGGTGACCACACTGTCGGTAATCTTCCCACCCTGGCGCGCCATCTGCTGTGCTTCTTCCGAAATCTGCCGTGCCTGACGCACGTTATCGGCGTTATTTTTTACCGTTGACGTCAGTTCTTCCATGCTGGCGGCGGTTTCCTGCAGCGCAGCGGCCTGCTGGTCGGTACGGCGTGACAGTTCGTCATTCCCCTGGCGAATTTCACTGGTACCGGTATAAATCACCGTCGAGCTGTCATGAATGGTCTGCACCGTATCTCGCAGGCTGTGCTGCATCGCCCGGATGTAGGGGATCAACTGACCGGCACAGTTACGGCCGAACTCGTCAAGCTCCACACCCAATTTTCCACTGGCCAGCAGCTCCAGATGGCGTTTGATCTGACCAATCGGTTTTACCAGATAGTTCACCAGATAACGGTCGCTCAGGAACAGTACGATAACGCCTGCAACTAACGCAAACATCAGCATAGTTTTATTAATGGCAATGTGACTTCCTACCGCTAAAATCGTTTCGTCAGATTGAATCGCTACGGCATATTTCTCTGCAATATTGCCAAACTCCACACTCAACGGCGGATATTGTTTACGGAACAGCTGGCGAAAATCCTCCATGTTGCCACTTCTAGCCGCCGCCAGCATGGGCTCGATACCAGCCTGAAGTAACCGTCCCCACACATCAGTCATTTGCTGTACGACTGCGTTGTCGACCCCGATATGCTCGCTGCGTTTAAACTGTTCCAACGCGTCCTGACTGTTTTTCAGTGCAACACCTGCTGAACTGAATGTTTTCTGTGCATTTTCCGTATCCCCCGTCTGCAAATAGTCCACCGCACGCAGCATCCGGGTTACAGAGCGAAAATACTGATCGTTGCCTTTGACCAGCATGGAGTAACTTCTTTTTTGTGACATATTGTCATTCAGCAGCTCATTCATGTCGCCAAATGAGTTCAGAGTATAAACAGATACCATTCCCCAGATAACGGTAAACAGCGTCAGGATAATTAACAACATTCTTCTGACGGTGATGTGTCTTAAAATATTCATAATAGACTCCGGATAATTAGTCGCGCCTTCAGCGCTTGCTTAGTCATAGCCACCGGTGTTTGGTTATTCCCCAGTTTAAATAATGAGCAACCTTTTAAGCTGCTCACCTGACTCGTATCGTGACAATAAAAACCCTGGCTAAATTTTTAAAAAATGAATAACACTTTTAAATTTCGGCATGCAATATGGTTAAATTAAATCACGTTTCTTTTTTATCTATTTTGTAAAGCATGAAAACACTCGGAATGCTTTCATCGTTAAAACTACAGGTTAAAAATTAAGTGAGCCTTAAATTGAAAAATAAAAGTCACCGGTTGATAGTGAATCTGTATCCCCTACATGTCAGGGATATTAATCGGGTAATCACTTACGTTATTAAAAATATGCCGTGCTCACAGAATAGATTCCGACAAAATGCCCGGGTGTATATATCAGCAGGCTGGCACGACCCGGGTTGTCAGCCGCCGTTACAACCGCTACACTCAATAGAAATAAACAACTTAACATGACTTATTCACGAAAAGAGAACATATGGACCTGACTCAACTGCGCATGTTTTGTCTGGTGGCGGAAACCGGTTCTCTGGTGCGAGCTGCCGCCCAGCTTGGCCGCGTGCCGTCTAACCTCACCACCCGACTGCGCCAGTTGGAACAAGAACTGGGGACCGATCTGTTTATTCGTGAACGCCAACGTGTCCGTCTTTCACCGGCAGGCCATAATTTTCTGTGTTATGCCCAACGTATTCTGTCACTCAGTGATGAAGCGCTGGCCATGGCGCACACCAGTGAACCCGCCGGTCTGTTTGCGTTGGGGGTGGTAGAAAGCCTGCTTATCACAGCGCTACCCGAACTACTGGCGTTATATCATCGCCGTTACCCCCAGGTTCAGGTAGCGCTGCGTAGCGATACCTGCGGCGCATTGCTGGAAGCCGTGAATGCGGGCGAGCTGGCAACCGCGCTGATCACCGGCCCGGTCACCCATGATGCCATCAACAGTTGCCGCATTTTTTCACAGCAGTTAGTGCTGATTACCACAGCAGATATTCCGCCAGTGTCCCAGGCCTCACAGGTCAAACACCTGCCTTTGCTGACGTTCTCCGCCGGGTGCGGCTACCGACAGCGACTGGAAGGCTGGTTTCGTGGGCAAGGCATCACCCCGACTGCTATCGTGGAATTCCCATCGTATAGCGCGCTGCTGGCAGGCGTTGCAGCAGGAAGTGGCGTGGCGATGGTGCCGATCGACGTTCTGAACGCCCTGCCTGCCGGACAGCAGGTTCAGACTCACCCATTACCGGGCGATGTGGCGTCGGTCACCACCTGGCTTATCTGGCGACGGGATGCGTTTGGCCCCAACGTCGAGGCACTGAAAAAACTGATGATTGAACTCGGCACCTGATGCCTCACCGTCAACAGGCCGAGTCAACTCGCTAGAGAGTGACTGTTATCTATAGACCTCACAATACCTCACTATACCTGTACAAGGAGCTTCACCATGCAAATGATCAAAACCCGTGCCGCCATCGCCTGGGGCCCCAACCAACCGCTGTCAATCGAAGAAGTGGACCTGATGCCGCCGCAGAAAGGCGAAGTGCTGGTGCGTATCCTCGCCAGCGGTGTCTGCCATACCGATGCCTACACGTTATCCGGCAAAGACCCGGAAGGCGTATTCCCGGTGATCCTCGGCCATGAGGGTGCTGGCATCGTCGAAGCGGTGGGAGAAGGCGTTACCAGTGTTGCTGTCGGTGATCACGTCATCCCGCTCTATACCCCTGAATGCGGGGAGTGCAAATTCTGCCGATCAGGTAAAACTAACCTGTGTCAGGCTATTCGCGCCACACAGGGTAAAGGCCTGATGCCAGACGGTACCCACCGTTTCTTTAAAGACGGCAAACCGATTTTCCACTACATGGGAACCTCAACGTTTGCAGAACGTACCGTCGTGGCGGAAATCTCGGTGGCAAAAATCAGCAAAGACGCGCCACTGGAAGAAGTCTGTCTGTTAGGTTGCGGCGTCACGACCGGGATGGGGGCGGTGACCAATACCGCTAAAGTGAAAGCCGGTGATACGGTGGCGGTATTTGGTCTCGGGGGGATCGGGCTGTCTGCCATTATTGGTGCCAAAATGGCCGGAGCCGGTCGCATTATCGGTATCGATATCAACACCAGTAAATTTGATCTGGCACGCAAACTGGGCGCGACCGACCTCATCAACCCGAAAGACTACGACAAGCCGATTCAGGAAGTGATTGTCGAGATGACCGACGGCGGCGTGGATTTCTCTTTCGAATGTATCGGTAATGTCAACGTGATGCGCTCCGCGTTGGAGTGTTGTCACAAAGGCTGGGGGGAATCGGTGATTATCGGTGTGGCAGGCGCAGGCGAAGAGATCGCGACCCGCCCATTCCAACTGGTGACCGGGCGTGTATGGCGCGGCTCCGCGTTTGGCGGCGTCAAAGGTCGCAGCCAACTGCCGGGGATCGTCCAACGCTATCTGGATGGCGAGTTCCAGCTCAATGACTTTATCACTCACACCATGCCACTTGAGCAAATCAATGAGGCATTTGATCTGATGCACGAAGGCAAATCCATTCGTTCTGTGGTGCATTTCAACTGATGACGGAGAACCCACTCGCCATGACGACATCACTGGAATTGCTGGAAGAACACCGGTTATTCGGCGGCTGGCAACGGCGCTATCGCCATGCTTCCACCACACTGAATTGTGACATGACCTTCAGCGTGTTTTATCCGCCTGTGGCCGGAGATACCCCGCCGCCCGTGTTGTACTGGCTGTCGGGGCTTACCTGCAACGACGAGAACTTTACCACCAAGTCCGGTGCTCAGCGCTTCGCAGCCGAACTGGGACTGGTGTTGATTATGCCGGATACCAGCCCTCGCGGTGACAACGTACCGGACGATGCGCAGTACGATCTGGGTAAAGGTGCGGGCTTTTACGTCAATGCGACCCAGGCACCCTGGGATCGACACTTCCGAATGTTCGACTATATCAGCGATGAATTACCTGCACGGGTACGTCAGCACATCAGCGCCAGCGACAGGCTTTCCATTAGCGGTCATTCGATGGGGGGACACGGCGCACTGATGATGGCACTGCGCCATCCCGGCCGGTTTTGTTCTGTATCGGCCTTTGCCCCAATCGTCAACCCGACGCAGGTGCCCTGGGGGCAAAAAGCCTTCAGCGCTTATCTGGGGGATGACCCACAACATTGGTTGGACTATGACAGTTGTCACTTGCTCGCCCACAGCGACTCGCCGCTCCCCACGCTTATCGACCAGGGCGATGGTGACAGTTTCTTGCCTGTGCAACTTCAGCCCGAGCAGCTAGAGACGATCGCCCATACCCGCCAATGGCCGTTGACGTTGCGTATACAGCCCGATTACGACCATAGTTATTATTTCATCGCGAGTTTTATTGAAGATCATCTGCGTTTTCATGCAAAACACTTGCATGAAAACTAACCGGAGTTGTTTAATAACATCACCTCACAGAACGGGATGGTTCATCGTGGGCTGTCGCGATCTGTGGTGATGTCGTATTTAGCCAGTGTGATCGCCACTGATTGATGGGAATCGACGCTGAAGGTCATCATGAACGTCGGGATAATTCCTGTCGCTGTGGCATCCACTGCTAGCGTGTAGTGTCGGAGTACAGATTAAAAAACAAGGAGATATTTCTCTCATTTTTTGTCTGTTTTTATGGTGCATACCGGCCCTTGGGAGGTCGGAACTGATCAAAACACCACAGCGTGTAACATTACTGTTGTATTTAACGTTGTATTGCAACCACTAACAGGGAGTAATTTGTTTTGGAACGCAAACGAGTATCTTCCAGCGAGCTGTTTGCCGTGGGGTACGATTCGGAAAACCGCATATTAGAAGTAGAATTACTGAACGGTAGTCTGTATCAGTACAAAAACGTGGCACTGATGATTTATGAAGAGCTGATGGCATCTAACGCCAAAGCACGCTACTACGCACGTTACATCAGGAACTCCTTTCCGTATGACAAGTTGCAGTAACCCTGCCAGACACCACATCAACGGGGCGAGGTGGTAAACCGCCCCGTTGTTTTATCATGCGCCCGCCTGTTCTACCGCGCGAAACGCTGCCAGCAGCGTACCGGCATCTGGCACACCGGGTAAATAATGAATGGATTCGCCTGCCTGCAATGTTCGCGTGATCACCGCCTGGATTGACGCGTTATCCTCAATATCCACCCCCAACTCGGCCAGCGACACCGGCAACCCGAATACCCGGAACGCTGTTTTCAACTCACGCAGCGTATCGAACTGCTCCAGCAACGCGCATTGCACCAGAATACCGTATGCCACCTTGGTCCCATGCAGAAATGACTCTGTTTGCGGCAACACCGTCAGCCCATTGTGCACCGCATGCGCCGCCGCCACCCGGGTATAACGCTCGCCCAGCCCACCGACCATTCCGCCCCCGGCAATGATCGCGTCGACCACATCCAGAAAATCCTGATTCAGCGTGGCCGCATTCACCGCCTTCAGCGCAGATTCACTCTGGCGCAGCAGCACATCACGGATGTCCTGTGCAGTTTGCAGCCCGAGCCGCACAGTCAGTGATAACGTCTGTGGTTCGGGGCTGAGCACCACCGCCTCATACCATTTAGCCAGCGTGTCACCAATGCCCGCCAACAGGTACGCTGCCGGTGCCGCCAGCAGAATGCGTGGCTCCACCAGTACCAGATGATTGGCATCGGTAAAAATCTCAAACCGCAGCGCCTGCCCGGCTTCGTTATACCAGACAGACAGCGGCGTCCAGGCGGCACAGGTCGCCGCGATAGTCGGTATCGCCACCAGCGGCAAGCCCAGACGACGCGCCACCACCTTGGCGGTATCTAATACCGCACCGCCCCCCACGCCAATCACCACCGTGCGATCAGCGCCCGCCGCCGCGGTTAAGCGCGCAACTTCATTTTCGCTGCAATGCGCGGAAAAGCAGGCCGTGCGAGCCGTCGGCGCGGAAAATGCCGCTGGCAAATAAGGCTGGGCTGCCGCCAGTGCACGCTCACCGTGAATCCAAAATGCACGCGACAGTCTCTCGTGTGGATAAAATTCGCTGAGTTGGTCAATCGCCCCTGGAAAAGAAAAATAGTTGGCCGGCCCTACCTGGACGCGGATGTCAGTTGTACTCATTACGGATACGTTCCTGTTCGACTAGTGAGGGGATAAACGCCCGGTTTACCCGGAAACCCTGTTCGGAGATACCACATTGAAAACCATATTTAGGGATAACGGATCACCGTGTTAATAACGTTTTTGCTTAAGTTATGCTTTTTCATTTCTGTCTTAAGACGTCTGGAGCGCCATTCAGGCATTCCATTCTGCGGTTAATGTGATATTTTTCAACGTCGACATCTCGTCATTATCGCTATTAAGAACACGTTGTTGTCAATTATGTCCATAAACCCGCGATCGCGTCTGGAAATGCGCTACATTTCCATCTCTTTTGCCGGATTCCCGGCCCTCAGACAGGTGAATTTCACGCTGGAAGGCGGTTCTATCCATGCGTTGACTGGCGCTAATGGCGCGGGAAAATCCACACTGATGGCGATTCTTTCTGGCGCTTATGACCATTACAGTGGAGATATTCTGCTGGATGGCGAAAAAGTCGCAATTCATTCTCCACGAGACGCCAAACGCCACGGCATTCATCTGGTGCAGCAAGAAGTGGACGCCGCACTGGTGCCGACGCTGTCGGTCGCGGAGAACATTATGCTGGACCAGTTGGCGCAAAGCGGCCATGTACTCAACTGGTCTGCACTCTATCAACAGGCACAGGCGCTGCTGACACAGTTAGGGGTCAGCATCAATGTTCGCCAGCGGCTGGAGCGCTGCACGCTGGCGGAAAAACAGCAAATCCTGCTGGCGCGTGCCCTCTCTCATCGTTGCCGCTTTTTAATTCTTGATGAACCCACCGCACCGCTTGATCAGGAAGAAAGCGCGCGTTTGTTTGCGGTGGTGCGTCGCCTGCAACAAGACGGTATTGGCATCGTCTTCATTTCACACCGCATTCATGAGCTGAGCGCTATCTGCGACACATTGACGGTATTGCGTGACGGGCAGTTCGTCAGTTGCAGTCCGATGCAAGGACTCAGCGGTGAAGAAATTGTTGAACGCATGCTGGGCCATCAGTTGGATGATATTTTCCCACCACGTCGCCAGCAGCATGACGGCAATGTGTTATTGCAGGTAGACGGCCTGCACGATGACACACTGCTGCACAACATTTCATTGCGTCTGCGTAAAGGGGAAATCCTCGGTATCGCCGGTCTCGCCGGTGCTGGCAAGACGGAACTGTGTAAAGCACTATTCGGTGCAACCCGCAGTCGGGTTGACGCCGGGCACTATCTGGGCCAGCCCTGGCGTCCTACCTCACCGGCTGACGCAGTGCAGCAGGGGATCGCGCTGGTACCCGAAGAACGGCGCAAAGAAGGTATTTTTATTGACGATTCCGTCACCATGAATCTCAGCATCAGCGACTGCGACAGTTTTTCCCGCTACGGACTCTTCGGACACGGTCAGGCACTGGCCTGGGCCCACGCCCTGATCCAGCGGTTGACCATCCGCACCAGCGGGCCGCAGCAGCGCTTGCGACGCCTGTCCGGCGGCAACCAGCAAAAGGTCGCTATCGGCAAATGGTTACGCAGCGACATGCAAGTGTTGATTTTGGATGAGCCCACTAAAGGCGTGGATATCAAAGCCAAGCAGGACTTGTTCACCCTGATAGACTCTCTGGCCCGACAGGGCAAAGGCGTGATTTATGCTTCCGGCGAGTTCTCCGAACTGGTCGGGCTGTGCGATCGCATTTGTGTTCTGTGGGATGGACGCATCGTCGCTGAACTCGACGGTGCCGATGCCGACGAAGAAACGTTGTTACTTTATTCAACCGGAGGAACTCCCGCGTGAGTCAGCCAATCGTATCCAACAGCGCCCCTAAGGACGCGATCCCCTTTCACCATCGTCTGTTCGACCTGTTTTATAAATGGGGAATGCTGATTACCGTCGTCTTGTTGATTGCCCTGTTTGGGCTGGCATCGGACAACTTTCTGGATCCGAACAACATCATCAACATCCTGCGCTCTATCGCCATCGTCACGGTGATAGCGATAGCGGTGTCCATTTCGCTGTCAGTGGGTGGATTTGATCTGTCGGTTGGGTCGACCGCCTCGCTGGCGAATGCGTTGGTGATATCGCTGTTCGTCTGGCATGGCTTTAGCACCACCGGCGCTATCGTTCTGACGCTGGCCTTGTGTTTGTTAGTCGGGCTGTTTAATGCCTTTTTAATCGTGATTCTGCGTATTCCGGACATGCTGGCAACGCTGGCGAGCCTCTTTGTGATTCAAGGGGTCGCCATGACCTACAGTTACGGCGGCTCTATCACTCAGAATATGCTGTTGCCGAACGGCGAGATGGCAGAAGGCGTGATCCCCGAGGTGTTCTCCACCCTTGGTCATGTACCCGTGATTGTGGTGATCATGCTGGTCGTAACCATTCTGGTGCAGTTGTATATGTCGCTCACCAAACACGGCCGACGTATGTACGCCATTGGCGGCAATCCGGAGGCAGCGCGTCTGGCTGGGATCCGCACCGCGCGTTATCGGGTGCTGGCCTATCTGCTTTCATCGCTGTTAGCCGCACTGGGTGGTATTCTGCTGGCATCCCGTATCGGTTCATCGCAGGTCAACGCGGGGGGCGGTTATCTGATGGACGCCGTCGCGGCTGCGTATATTGGCTTTTCGCTGGCTGGTTCCGGTAAACCGAATGCATTGGGTACGCTGGTCGGTGCCGTGATCCTCGGTGTATTACAAAACGGGCTGGTCATGCTGTCTGTGCCCTACTACGCGATGGACATTATCAAAGGCTCAGTACTGGCACTGGCACTGGCGATGACTTATTTTCATAAACGCTAACGCTTGTAGCTCATAGACGCTGACGCTGGTATCAGTCACGTTCTTCCCTCACGCTATGAGGCACCACCGCGCTGCATATAAAAAAAATGGGGCTGGGATCACCGCCCCAAAAAGGCAAAGGGCTAAATCGTTTACACGCTAACGCACTGTGTAACCAGATATCATCTAACGCTTCAGACGCCGCAGAACACCGAATCCCAGCCTGGCGACGCCGGACAGCAGTTGGGACAGATTCAGTGAATTCAGCAGTGACCACAGTAGATACACCCGCACGGTTTTGCCGTAACTGGGTGAACCATGAACATCATCCAGCGACAGAATATGAGTCCTGTTGGATAAGCGGCGGATAGTGTCTGCTTCCACATTCGGGATCACCTCATCACGCAGACTCTGAACGTAATACAGCCTGACCCCGTGGTTGATGTCCCCCGGGTGCATCACGAAGGTGCTATCGAGATACTGAAATATCTTGTCGTCGTCATCGAGTTCCGGGTGTGTTTTCCCCACGTTGTGCCTAATGACCAACCGTGTCACGTAAGGCAACCGCCGGTAAACCTCCCTGTCGTGGTACAACGAATCCAGCGGTGTGCCAGCCATGGTGATGCCCACGATACGGTTGTCGGTCAGGCTGTTCTTGTAGGCGATAAACCCACTGAAGCTCAGGCCGAAAATATGGCACCGAATATCAGCGCGATCCTGTGCGAGATAATCCAGCACATCGCTGTACATACGAAAAGATTGTTCGTTATAGGGCAGTTGGTTTTCTCCCACCCCCGGCATTTCTGTCAGCACCACGGTCACGTCAAACCGCTCGAACAGCCCCACCAGATTCACCCACTGCTCTTTTAACGAGATGATGCCCCCGTTGATAATGATGACGTTATTAGTGTTCTTTTTCCTGACGTAGCACACCTGCCGTCCCTGCGACAGGCTGACCCGCGTTACCGCGCCGCTCTCGATATACTGCTGATGAAACAACCGCTGGCAATGCTGGTTGCATTCATGCTGAAGTGGTGTTTCTGGATAGGGAAAACGCGCCAGATTGTAAAGCGAACAGGCCTTGAGCCACTCGCCTTGCTTTTCATGCTGTTGCGCCTGATGGTAAAACATCTGGCTCCAGCTATGCGGTGCATCATCACCCAGATGATGAATATCCGGCAGAATGGCGCGAGTTTCCGCACCGACGTTCAACACATAGCTGTGTAGCAGCACAAAATTTTTGAGTTCATCAAGCATCATGATGATGGCTCCAGTGCAAAACCTTCCATGTTGCTTTTTATCCGTGTCAGAAATTCTGATGCCAGTCTGCCGTCCAGTACCCGGTGGTCGAAAACCATGGTCAGGTTCACCACCTGTGACAACGCCATGTCATGTGAAGGCCTTTCGTTGATCACTCCCACCGTGAACGTGAACGTGGAACCGGAAATCGGGATACAGGCATCAGGGCCGTTTTTCCCCAGCGATGTCACGGTAAAGCTCCCCCAGGTCTCCGCCTGCAGTTTTGGCGACAGCATGGCCAAACGCAGCAGCAAAGCGGCGAGCCACGTCGGCAAGCGCTGAATAAAACGAATTTTCTTATAATGCTCGCTGGTCGCTGCGTCCTCTTGCTTGAACTGTTGCAGCGCCCGCCCAATCTCGGCAACAGACAGCTTTTCGGTATGCTTGATGACCCGGGAATACACCCCGGATACGCCGTTCAACGTCTTTTCCAGCGTGACCCGGGTACTGATGTCATCCGGACAAATCAGCGTACTGTCGCTACCGAATTTGATCATCGCATTCAGTTGCGGAAATTGGTGCAACGCTTCACTGATCGCCTTGATGGTAATCGCCGTCATATTGCGTTGCATCCCAGCCGCCACAATACGCGAGACATCTATCTCGCGCATGATAGTAATGGCCGGAATACCTCGGGATATCGCCAGAAAAGAGAGCGTCTGGCGTCTTTCCCTAGACACTTTCAGTAACTTCATGGCTCACAACCTTGTAAATGTCATTCAGCGTGGTGCACTGCAATACCTGTTCAACATCGATTTTGACGTTTTGTTGTTTTTCGATTTCCATCAACAGATAGACGAAGGTCAACGAGTCCCATTCCGGGAGAGTAGTTAAATCTTCCTGCGCCTGTTCAATCGCCAGTGCCATGCCAGTTTTGGTGTTGATCAGACTAATAAAGTCGGCCAGTTTCATGCTCATTCCCCTTCTTTAACAGTGACGGTATTGCTGCTCTCAGCCAGCAACGCGGGTACCGGGTCGATAACGTTGAACACATTGCTCGTGGTTTCGGTGAATCCACAATCCGGATAAAAACGCTGGAATTTTTTATTTTTTTCGGTCGGGCCGTACACTGCGCTAACGCGATTAACGCCCCGCTCCTGGCACACGCCGAACAGCCAGCGCATCGCCGCGAACTCGATTTGACGCCCGAAGATACGGCAGCTCATGATGAAGTTGTCGATATGACAGCCATCGCTGTCGAAACGCAGGAATATCGCACCGATGGTGCCGTAGTCGCCGATACGGTCGCGGCATGCCAGCGTAAACGCCTGATACCCTTCCCGAGCCAGGTAGCCCGCCACATCCTGTGAGCTCATCCGTTGCGTCGTCATGTTGAACTGGTTGGTGCGCAGCGTCAGTTGTGATACGCGATCCAACGTGGACTCATCCACCGGCTGGATAGTCAGCGTCATCGCCAGACTGCTGAGAAAGGCGTGGTCGTCTTCAAACTCTTTTTGCAGTTCAGTACGACGCTTGTTCTGCGCGTAGCTCAGATTGCGCATGCGGTCATCGCTACTGATAGTTGGACGCAGGAAATAGTCGGCCGCGATCAGCGTGGCGACGTTCTCTGCCGCATCACCGGAAAAATCCATCACGGTGATATCCGGAATGCGGGCTTTAACTTCCGCACATTCGAACGCTGAGTCATCGATAAACAGCATGTGTTCTGGAGAAATGTTTAACTCGCTGGCAATACTCAGAATGTTGCCGCTTTTCGCCTGCCAATTGGCACAGACCACGGAAAACTTATCCAGCGAAATGCGCATCTCGTCGGCTCGGCGTTTAAACGCCTCTTCCACATTCTCCAGGTTGTTTTTGCTACAAATCGCCAGAATGACGCCTTGATCGTACAGGTTGCGCAGGTACTCCTGATAACGCAGATGCCCGGTGCCGATATGTTTATCGGCCATCAGAATGCCATCAACACCGTCGTCTGCCAGAATGCCCTTCCACAAGGTATTATCCAGATCGCTGACCACGCATTTCAGCGTTTTCCCTAGCGCTTGTCGGATAGCTCCGGCACCAACGCGTGCAATAGCGTCCAACGCGTCCAGACCGACGCCCAGTCCGAGCAGTTGCGCCGTCCGGCTGGTGGCGGGGTCCTCCACCATTCCACCGGCGTCCTGTAAAGAAACCACCGTCACGCGGTCTTCTGTCTGTTCCAACGTCAGGAGATGGTCGTTGAACTCGTTGATCAACTGTTTCACCACCGCTCGCTGATCTTGTGCGATGATCTGTTTGAGTTGCGACTCACCAATATGGATAGTGTTCAGCACCAGGCGGGCATCACAACTGGCAGTAGAAAAATTCAGCAAATACGCCAGTCGTTTTTTTTGCTCGTGGATATTTTCACGGATATCGTCCACCGGCAGCAGAGAACCGATGTCGTTTTCGATAAAAGACGTATCCAGAACGTAGAAATGAAACTGTGCCCCGAACGCTTTGATGTCAGCCGCATTCCCCAACACATGGGGAAAATAGTCGCTGTAAATGCCATCATAAAAAGAAGGATAACAACCCAGGGCATTCAGGTTAAACGTAATCAGGTCATTCAATGCTTTGTGATTGAAGTTACTGAATGTGGCAATATTGACGATGCGTTTTCCTTCCGCCGTTATTTTTTTCGAGGCGGCAATACGGCTCAATGCATTATCCTGTTTCATAAATATCCTTATTCTCCTTGTCCCTGTCAGATTGCAGATGCCCCACTCGCGACGTGACCTGCCTATTTCTCCTGCCTGGCCGTGCCTGATAACACACCACCAGGCTGCCCCTGACTGGCGGGCGTGTTGGCGCGCCTCCGGACCATTGCGGAGATCATGGCCGGAACATTCACGCGACTGTCATGCGACAAGGCCCGTGATGAGCCTTGTCTTGAAAAGCAAACGTATTGCGGTGCGTAATAAAAAGGCCGAACACTCTGCCATTTTATTTGTGGGAGTATCAATAAACGTCTTTTTATCTGATATTACAAAAGACCTTTCTTATTTCTTAAAATAAGTCCACCCGCCAGCCAACGCGATGACTCAACAGAAACACCGATGGCGCACTCGTCAGCAAGGGAGATATCACTAAATTCTTTTATCTGAAAAAACAGCGCGGCATTGGCGGTGTTACCAATTTTATCCACCAGACTGAATATTTCATCCACTTTATAGCCGATATCAGATAAAATCTTTTCCAGCATCGAACCAGAAAGTTGCGGCGGTAGTAGCCAATTCGGACGCCCACCTAGTTTATCTGTCAATGCATTGATTGTATCTTGAGTAATAACCGGTACCAATTTTTCAATCAACTTATATTCTTCATTCAGCATCGGGCCATAATCGATATCATTACGCGGACCACGCCAGTTTGCCAACTGCCCAACTTCCGCATCAACACCCAGATATTTAAAAGCAATATGTTCAATTTCAATACTGGATGCTGATGGCTTATTGGAAATAAGACATCCTCCGACACCATCGCCAAATAACGTGTAATTCACCAGTTCCTTTGTGTCTTTTTTGCCAGAATTTTCATCAAAGAAATTGAGGAACTTATACGTTGTTTCAACACCGATGACCAGGCCATTATCCAGACCATTGTCTGGCGTTGCTACCAGTTCGCGAGCCAGTTTGAGCGCCTGCACTGCACCGGAACACCCTGACACAATCTGGTAGGTTTCAATCGGCCCAAAATTCATGGCATGGCATGCCTGATTAACACTGCTCGGTAAGAGCGTATCCGGCGTGGCGGACGCTACAATAATAAAATCGATACGTTCCTTCTTTATCCCGGCGCTGGCAAGCAGCTTTTTAATTACAATAGTAATTAACTCTGCCGACGACGCGATAGGTTGACCGGTATTTATATTGAGGGCAAAGTGCCGCCCAGTGTTCCCGAAAAGTTTTTTAATTAAATCAGGTTTAAATCCGATTTTATTTCCCAATTCCTGATTACTAATCATCGGACCAGGCAAATAAGTTTCTACCGCATTAATATATACGCTCATTTCCGTTCCCTCATCGAAGCTTGTGACAAAGGTCTCATATTCGTTTTTATTTTGCAACTACAAATTCAATTGCCATTATAAAAAACCATCCCGTCTTATCTATTCCATCACTGAGAAAATACAATTATTACCAGGGTAATTTTTAGATATGCCAATTTCTTTTTCCTATGTTAACGTTTTGTTGAATTAACCAGTCACACCGTATAGATGGGATAACGCCACAGTTCATAACCAATAACGGCAAAAACAGTCACAATTCCACAAAATGGAGTGTCGTGAATGCCGACATACCGTTATAACCTTCCAAGATACCACTGGCATTCCTGTTAAAAATATAAGTCACAAAAAAAGTGTCATATATTTGAAGCAAAGATTATTCATAAAAAGTATTTTCAGCGCGCCACAATAACACCACTTAAATAACCAGCCACCAAAGTAAACAAAAAACACTTCTTTATGTAGCTTATCTAAAAATGAGCGATAGAAATAAGCCAGTAATATTCATTTTATTATATAGTTTTGGCGATAAATTATTGGCGGGAAAACTCTGCTTATAATAAAACCAGACTATTTTTGCCACAGTGTCTGCATGATGCGCGCCCAGTGCATTATCACGAGGCGCACCTTCGCTGCACGATGCTGTCTTCTGACTGAAATGTGATCGTAATCGCATTTTTACCCACAATTCACTACAATAGCACGCTCGTCACACCCGTTCAGGATCCTGCTATGACATCCGCTTCCCCTTCACGCGCCACCGCCTGGTTACGCGTGGTGACGCTGGCCGTGGCCGCGTTTATTTTTAACACCACGGAGTTTATTCCGGTGGGGCTGCTGAGTGACATCGCCAATACCTTTGCCATGAAAACCGAAGATGTTGGGCTGATGATCACTATTTACGCCTGGATAGTGGCGCTCGCCTCACTGATCTGCATGTTGCTGACCAGTGGCATTGAGCGCCGCAAGTTACTGATCGGGCTGTTCAGTCTGTTTATTCTCAGCCATTTGCTGTCTGCCGTTGCCTGGAACTTTACCGTGCTGGTCCTTTCCCGAGCCGGTGTCGCGCTGGCGCACTCGGTATTCTGGTCTATTACCGCCTCCCTGGCGATTCGAATGGCCCCCCACGGCAAGCGAGCGCAGGCATTGGGGCTCATCGCCACCGGATCGTCACTGGCGATGGTTCTGGGTCTGCCGCTGGGACGGGTTATCGGCCAATACCTCGGCTGGCGAATCACCTTCCTGACCATCGCCGCAGGCGCGACCGTTGCCATGATCCTGCTGGCACGTTTGCTGCCATTACTGCCGAGCGAGCATTCCGGTTCGTTGTCCAGTGTGCCGAAACTGTTCCGCCGCCCGGCGTTGGTCGGTATCTACCTGCTAACTGTGGTGGTCGTGACGGCACACTTCACGGCTTACAGCTATATTGAACCCTTTATCCAGACCGTAGCGGGTCTGCCGGAAAACTTCACTACCCTGATTCTGTTGCTATTCGGGTGTGCCGGCATTGTGGGCAGTATGCTCTACAGCCGCTACAGCGAGCGTTTCCCGCTGGTGTTTCTGGTGACGGCGATGTTGTTGTTGCTAGGCTGTCTGACACTGCTGATGCCGCTGTCTGCTCACCCCTTCAGCCTGACGCTGCTGTGTCTGGTCTGGGGACTGGCGATGATGGCGATTGGTCTGGCGATGCAGGCCAAAGTCTTGTCACTGGCACCGGATGCCAGCGATGTCGCTATGTCGATTTTCTCCGGCTTGTTCAACCTCGGTATCGGCGGTGGCGCACTGTTGGGGAGCCAGGTGAGTCTGCATCTTGGCATGGATAAAATCGGTTATGTCGGCGCACCGCTGGTGCTGTTCGCACTGCTCGCGCTGCTACTCACGGTTTATCGCAGTGTGAAACTGGTGCATTCCCGCATTTGAGTACGACTTCTTTTAGTCGTAAAAAAAAGCCAGTCGGGTTACCGACTGGCTTTTTTGTCTATAAAACCGTTATTTGTATTCCGGGA
The DNA here is from genome assembly GCF_020406815.2 of Dickeya oryzae. Classification (NCBI taxonomy): domain Bacteria; kingdom Pseudomonadati; phylum Pseudomonadota; class Gammaproteobacteria; order Enterobacterales; family Pectobacteriaceae; genus Dickeya; species Dickeya oryzae. The sequence continues at coordinate 2,008,422 of NZ_CP162670.1, read as the reverse complement.
AGGTCATCTCACTGTATTTCACTACCCGTGACTTTCTCACCAGACGATAGCCCAGCCAGATAGCCAGAAACAGTGGAATACCGATGTACGTCGCCGTCACGGCATACCAGTCAATCTTATCAGCCAGAAACGCCTGATAATTCTGCCCCAACGTAATCACCAGGCAGAGTATGAAAGCAAAGATAGGCCCTAACGGGAAAAAGCCAGAGCGGTACGGCAATGCCTTCAAATCATGCCCCTGCGCGACATAACCACGGCGGAAACGGTAGTGGCTAATGGCAATACCCAGCCAGGCGATAAACCCGGTCATACCGGAAGTATTCAGCAACCACAGGTACACCGTCTGATTGCCAAACATCGACGACAGGAAACACAACCCTGCGACCACCGTCGTCGCGTACAACGCATTACGTGGTACCCCACCTTGTGAGAGCTTGCCAAAGCACGCGGGTGCCTTACCTTCCTGCGCCAACGTGAACAACATGCGGGTAGAGGCATACATACCGGAGTTACCTGCCGACAACACCGCCGTCAGGATAACCGCATTCATGACGGCAGCCGCCGACAGCAAACCTGCATTCTCAAACACCAGCGTGAACGGGCTAACGCTGATATCTTTCACATCGTTACGCAGCAGATTAGGGTCGGTATAAGGCACCAGCAGGCTGATTATCAGAATCGCGAAGATATAAAACAGCAGGATACGCCAGAATACCTGACGAATAGCTCGCGGAATGTTAGTCTGCGGATCTTTGGATTCCCCCGCCGCCACACCAATCAATTCGGTGCCCTGAAACGAGAAACCAACGATCATAGCCACACCGATCATCGCGGAAAATCCGCCAGCAAACGGCGCATCGCCAATCTGCCAGTTGTGCCAGCCCGCATGTTCGCCACCGCGCAGAATACCGATAATCATCAGCACCCCAACGGCAATGAACAGAATCACGGTGGTCACCTTAATTAGCGAGAACCAGTATTCCGCTTCACCAAAGCCTTTAACCGAAATGTAGTTCAGCAAAAACATCAGCGACAGGAACAACGCACTCCAGACCCAGCCGGGCACCGATGGGAACCAGTATCCCATGACCAGTTGTGCCGCCACCAGGTCAACGGCGATGGTTACCGCCCAGTTGTACCAATAGTTCCACCCCAGCGCGAAACCGAATCCCTCTTCCACATAACGTGCGCCATAAGTGGAAAACGAACCAGATACCGGCATAAATGCTGCCAGCTCGCCAAGACTGGTCATCAGGAAATAGACCATCAGGCCAATCAGCGCATACGACAGCAGTGCCCCACCCGGCCCGGCTTGCGATACCGTCGCACCAGACGCGACAAATAAACCGGTACCGATCGAACCGCCGATGGCGATCATCGTCAAATGCCGCGCTTTCAACTCACGGCGTAGCGTGGTTCCCCGCGGTTGCGCGAGGTCAGTATCATGTTGAGCCATTACAATCCATGCCCTTGAAAATTTGAGGGCGGATTGTAGGCAATCTGCTACCTGCTGAATAGCACATAGCGCGGATTATAAGAGACCTTCATAACTCACCCGGTATCATAAGTAATCCCTCTGGAACACACGCCAGATTTGTAACGCTGATATTGCAGAGCTGTTAAGGGTGTTCCTCTCCCCGACAATACTCCAGGAAGCATTGCAGCACGCCCGATAAGTGCTTTTGGCGATGGTGTACCAGGTATAACGTGCGGCTTAGTTTCGGTAACGGTACCGGTAACTCCACCAACACCCCGGTAGCGAGCTGCTCAGCTATCACATGCCGCGACAGGCAACTGATCCCAATGCCATGTCGCACCGCGTGCTTGATGGCCTCTGAATTGCCAAGCTCCATCACCAGCCGGAAATGCGGCAGACGAGCCAGCAGCAAATGATCCAGCACTTCACGCGTGCCTGACCCGTGCTCACGCAGGATCCACGGCGCATCCGCCAGCGTCTGTAACGAAAAATCATGGTCAATCAGCGGATTGCCGGGGGCGCAAAACACCACCAGTTCATCTTCCCGCCAGGGTTGGGTGACCAAATCCGGGTGATGACACGGCCCTTCTATCAGGCCCAAATCAACCCGAAACTCAGACACCGCATTGACTACATCCTGGGTATTCCCCACATACAGCTCCAGCGGGATGGCAGGGAAATCCTGACGATAGCGGGCAATCATCGCCGGCATCAGATAATTACCGATGGTACTGCTGGCATAAATGCGCAGCGCGCCGTTATCACGCCGGAAAAGCTGTTCAATTTCCGCCGACTGCTCCAGCAAGGCCAACGCTTTAGGGTACAACAGACGACCGTGTTCATTGACCACCAGCCGTTTACCCACACGATCAAACAGCTGTACCCCCAGTTGGCTTTCGAGATCAGCCAACGCCGCGCTGACGGCGGATTGTGACAGCGACAACACCACCGATGCCTGTGTGGTTGAACCGCTTTTCAGGACTTCGGTAAACACTTCCAGTTGACGTAACGTAATGTGCATAGGGGCTCTTATCGTAAATATCTATAGGTTATAAATATATAATCAATTTCTATTTTAAGCGCGCTGATCATAGGCTGTGCCCTCAACCTTACATTGATAGCGGGTATGGCTATGTTTTCATTTTCTTCCAGGGTACAACGACTTTCCCCTTTATCCTCGGTGGGCCATCTGTTGACTGGCATCATCCTGATTGGCCTGCTGACCCGTGGCATCTTATGGTTATCCGGCCTGCCAGCCATTGCCGGATTGGGGCTTGGCTCCCTGACATTGGCGATACTGGTTGGCATGGTACTGGGCAATACGGCTTATTCGCACCTGCAACCCTGGTGTGATGCCGGTGTCCAGTGGTCCCGGCATTACCTGCTGCGCTGGGGCATCATCCTGTACGGCTTTCGGCTGAGCTTCCAGCAACTCACCGCCGTCGGTAGCGCCGGTCTGGTTATCGATGTGCTGATGCTGACCTCTACCTTGTTGCTCGCCTATTGGCTGGGGCGGCGCTGGTTCCAACTGGACGGACATACCGCGTTGCTGATTGGCGTGGGCAGCAGTATTTGCGGCGCCGCAGCGGTACTGGCCACCGCCCCGGTACTGAAAAGTACCGCCGATAAAGTCGCGGTTGCGGTATCCACCGTCGTCCTGTTCGGTACCACCGCCATGTTTCTTTACCCCTGGATGTACCAACATTTTATCCAGTATAGCGGCTGGTTATTTACCCCGCAGACTTTCGGACTCTACCTCGGTTCCACCGTGCATGAAGTGGCGCAAGTGGTCGCCGCGGGTCACGCTATCAGCCCGGAGACGGAGAACACGGCGGTCATCGGTAAAATGTTACGCGTCATGATGCTGGCACCGTTCCTGTTCCTGCTTGGCTTGTGGGTCAAGCAGCGTCAGCCAGCCCATCAGACTGCGACATCCGCTACCACCGGTTATCCGTGGTTTGCGCTGGGCTTCGTATTGATGTGTGGCTTTAATTCGCTGAACTGGCTGCCCGCTCGTTGGGTCGCCCTGATCACGCAACTCGATAACGTGCTGTTGACCATGGCGATGGTAGCGCTGGGGATAGCCACCCGCCTGAGCACGCTACGACAGGCGGGGGTCAAACCCTTACTGCTGGCGGCAGTGCTGTTTATCTGGCTGGTGGCAGGCGGTGCGGCTATCAATCTGGCGATACAGCATCTTTTCGCCTGAATCGGTCCCCAGGATGAAATAACGTCTGGGTGAAACAGGGCTACAGACCGTGACGCGGTAATGTCATAATGCGCGGGCATAAAAAGGAGAAAACCATGAAATATGTCGGAGCCCACGTCAGCGCATCGGGTGGTGTGGATCAGGCGGTTGCCCGCGCCCACGACATCGGTGCCACCGCGTTCGCGCTGTTTACCAAAAACCAGCGCCAGTGGCAGGCTGCGCCATTAACGGCGGAGGTGATTGACCGTTTTCAGGCCGCCTGTGTCCAGTATCAATTCACCCCGGCGCAGATACTGCCGCACGACAGCTATCTAATCAATCTGGGTCATCCGGATGACGAGGCTTTGTGCAAATCGCAGGCGGCATTTATCGACGAAATGACGCGTTGCCAGCAACTGGGGCTGACATTACTGAATTTTCATCCCGGTAGCCACCTGCGTCAGATAGACGAGAGCACCTGCCTGCGCCGCATCGCCCATTCCATCAATCTGGCGCTGGAAGCAACCAGCGGCGTCACCGCAGTGATAGAAAACACCGCCGGTCAGGGGAGCAACCTGGGGTTTCGGTTTGAGCATCTGGCAGAAATCATCAGTCAGGTGGAAGACAAAAGTCGGGTCGGCGTCTGTATCGATACCTGCCATGCGTTCGCAGGCGGTTATGACCTGCGCACCGAGGCCGACTGTGAGCGGACCTTTGCTGAACTGGAGCGTATCGTCGGTTTCGGCTATTTGCGCGGCATGCACCTGAATGACGCGAAAAGCGAGTTTAATAGCCGGGTGGACCGTCACCACAGTCTGGGCGAAGGCAACATCGGCAAAACCGTGTTCAGCTATATTATGCGCGACTCGCGCTTTGACGGCATTCCACTGATTCTGGAAACCATCAATCCAGATATCTGGGCGCAGGAAATCGCCTGGCTCAAATCACAACAATCGCCGGTCAACCTCGTCTGCTGACACAGGAATCGCGGCCAGATACTGGCCGCTACACGGCGTAATCAGGCCGTTTCCTCCCGCCGTAATTGCGCCGCCCGCTCGAATATTCGGTTTGATACCGTGCGCGGTTTATGGCCCTGCCCATCAGGCTGCACAACGCACTGAAATGCATCACGCAGTTGCATCGCTCTTCCCTGCTCATCACGCCCGATAGCGTATTTATCGTGAAAGGGCGAAATCGCCAGCGCCAGATTATCAATGATCGTATCGCGATAAGAGAAGGCGTTCTTCTTTACCGACAGCATCTGATTGATGATAGCGCAGTCGATCAAAGTACCGGTGAGCCATTCGGTTTCACAGGCATACCCGGCACACCAGCGTAACTGGTTGCCACGAGTAAAGGTTTCGATTAACTCGGTATGTGCCCCTACAAAACAGGCGCCGAGCAGCAACCCGGTAATATTGAACTGATGCGACAACTCGCCGATAGGTACCAGCACATCCCGAATGTGCGTCCCCCCTACTCTTTTCCCCTGACCGTGCGCGGCGACATAAATAATGATGTTTTTGAAGGGGATTTTGCACAAACACTGTAGTGCGGTGCGAAAACTGGCCTTGTCGTAGAAATTAGCGCAATACACCTCGGTGTCACCGGCGACCTTGGCAATCCCCTCAATAAACGGCACGACGGATGAGCGGTTGGCATCCAGCGCATCCAGCTCCCAGGGCGACTCCAGCACCAAAATCCCCCGGCTGGCATGATGACGCGGCATGGCATTCTCCTTTTTAGCGAGCATAGCATGACGAAATCATACCGCTGTTGAGTGCACTCTCCTCGCGGGAAAAGCGTAAACTCGCGGAAAAAAACGTAAAAAAAACGCCGGTACATCGCACCGGCGTTTTTATCACTGCATTGTCATTACGTGTCAGGCTTTAGCCAGTTGCTCTTCCGGACGTTTCAGCACAGCGTACAGCACGCCAGCCACGACTGTACCCGCCACGATGGAAAGCAGGTAGCCCAGAACCGGTGTGATCGCACCTGGAATCAGCAGGACGAACAGACCACCGTGCGGAGCCATCAGCTTAGCGCCAATCGCCATAGAAATGGCACCCGTCAACGCACCACCCAGGATACAGCACGGCAGTACACGCATCGGGTCACGGGCAGCGTAAGGAATGGCCCCTTCGGAGATGAAGCACAGTCCCAGTACTACCGCCGCTTTCCCCCCTTCACGTTCGCCAGCCGTGAATTTCTTGGCAGCAATGAATGTCGCCAGACCCATCGCCAGCGGTGGCACCATACCGGCAGCCATAACAGCAGCCATTGGCGCATACACCTGGCTACTGAGCAGCGTGGTACCAAACACATAGGCCACTTTGTTTACCGGGCCCCCCATATCGGTACACATCATGCCGCCCAGAATGGCACCCAGAATGACCGCATTCGCCGTACCCATGGATTGCAGCCAGCCAGTCAGGCCAGTCAGGATTTTCGCAACCGGGGTACCGACCACGTAAATCATGATAAGGCCGGTTATCAGCGTCGCGAATAGCGGAATAATCAAAATCGGTTTTAGCGCCGACATACTCTGCGGCAACGTCACATGGTTGCTGATGGCGCGCGCCAGATAACCTGCCAGGAACCCGGCGATGATACCACCAAGGAAACCCGCACCGGTGCTGACAGCCAGCATACCGCCAACCAGACCCGGAGTCAGACCCGGACGGTCAGCAATGGAGAACGCAATGTAACCTGCCAATACCGGCACCATCAGTGCAAACGCAGAGCCGCCACCGATCTTCATCAGCGCCGCTGCCAGCGTCCCTTCTTCCTTGAACGCGGTAATCCCGAACACGAATGACAAGGCAATACACAAACCACCTGCCACCACCATCGGCAACATGTACGACACGCCGGTCAGCAGGTGACGATACGGGCCTGTGCCGCCTTTTTTGGCCGAGTCAGCCGCCGCGCCACTTTGGGCAGAGGGCTGGAAGACCACCGCTTCAGACAGCGCTTTATCAAACTCTTGCGCCGTCTTCTTCAATGCCAGACCTGTCGAGGTGCGATACATTTTTTTACCGGCGAACTTACTGAGGTCAACTTCAATGTCCGCCGCCACGATAACCAAATCCGCCTGTTCAACTTCTTCCTGGCTAATCGGGTTACCTGCACCTACGGAGCCGCGGGTTTCCACTTTCACCCACCAGCCACGTTTTTTCGCTTCACTTTCAATTGCTTCAGCCGCCATGAAGGTGTGAGCTACCCCGGTCGGGCAGGCTGTCACCGCCACAATACGCTTGGCCGCAGTCGGCGCAGCCGCTGGAGCTGCCGCTGCCGGAGCCTGATACGGCTTCGCCTCAGCCTTCGCTTTTTCCAGGAACTGAGCGGGCTGACTCAATGCCAACTCCACATCCCCGGCAAACACGTTCTTGCCATTCAATCCACTGTCTGCCTGTACGGAAGCACCCAGCACGATCGCCAGTTCCGCATCAGCAAGTTGCTCAGTGAGGGTAAGTCCTGCGTTAGCTGCGGCAGCACCGAGCAAATTCTTCACCAGACGGCTTTTCGCCAGTCCCAGTGATTTATCGAGTATCAGCAGCGTTTTCATTGTTTATCTCCTGCTGTCAATTAAAGGGTTGTAGATCAACACGCGCCATCATCGCAGCCAGCTGCGGACGATCGCTAATGCCAACGTTACTCTGGCTAACGGCCAGCGCTGCCACCGCAGTGGCCAGACGCAACGTATGTTCACTGGACTCACGCATCAATAAGCCATAAATCAATCCCCCCACCATGGAGTCACCCGCACCTACCGTACTGATCACTTCACAGGCTGGCGGCATTGCACGCCAGGCACCGGACGCATTGACCCACAGCGCGCCTTCCGCTCCCAGCGAAATCACGACATGAGCAATACCCTGTTCACGCAACGCATGCGCTGCATCTACCACATCCGCCAGCGTAGGTAATTTACGCCCGGCCCAAATTTCCAGCTCACGGCGGTTGGGTTTCACCAACCACGGCGAGGCTTTCAGGCCTGCTACCAGCGCTTCACGGCTGCTGTCGAAAATAATGCACGGACACTGGCTACGCAGACGCGACATCCAGTCGGTAAACGCATCCGGGTCAACACCACTCGGCAGGCTGCCACTGACAGCTACCATGTCAAACTGCCCCAGCCAGCTCAGCGAATCGTTCACGAAACGCTGCCAGTCTTGCTGGGTCACTTCAAAACCGGAGAAATTCAGATCGGTCACATCGCCATTCTGCTCGGTGAGTTTGACATTAATACGGGTACGCCCCGACACCACCTGGAAACGGTTGGCGATGCCCAACTCGCTGAACAACTGTTGAAAGCCGTCCTGATTGTCTTTGCCCAGGAACCCACCGACGGTGACATCAATGCCGAGGTCTTTGAGCACCTTAGCAACGTTGATGCCTTTACCTGCGGCATGCAGCCCCGTAGTCTGGACCAGATTCACCTCACCCCGTTCGATTTCCGGGCAATACCCTACTAAATCATAGGCGGGATTCAGGGTAATGGTGGCAACGCGTCTGCTCATGCTGCGCCCTCCCCAAGACCAGACTGAATGGCCTCACCAATCGCTTTCAGCGCTGCTTCAGCATCTTCACCGCGAGCGGTAAAGCGCAGACGGTGGCCGCTTTTAACCCCCAACGCCACCACTTTCATCAGACTGCGGCCGTTGGCGGGTTTACCGGTGCCGTCAAGATTCGTCACCGTTATCTCGCTGGAGAACTGTTTAATCACGTTGACCAGCATCGCGCCGGGACGGGCATGCAGACCATGCTCATTGCGGACAGTAAATTCAGCTTCCAGTGCGTCGCTCTCGGCTTCACCTTCGGTTGCTTCGTCACTGGTCAACAACGCCAACAACGTGGTTTCGTCAGCAGACAGCAGGCTGTCAGCTTTACCGGCAATCAACAACTTGCTGAGATAATCCAGTGATGCAAATACTTGCTCGTCGGCAGCCGACACGGTCAGCAACAGCGCAACGGTTTCACCGTCTAGTGCGAATGGCTGGGCTGGACGGCTTACCGCCAGCGCGCTCACCAGGTTGCCGTTCAGACTATCGCTCAGCCAAATACCCTGCCCCAGATGGGTCGGTTTAGTGGCGACAACATGGCTGACGAAACTGGCGTCAACTGCGCCAATCTGCTGCAAACGACCGGCGTTCAGCGCCTGCAGGGTCATCAGGTTATCCGTCGCCACATTCAGGTTAATCAGCGACGTATCAAAGCGGAACGCACCTGCCAGTTGTTCACCCATCAGCAACCCACGCAGTTCGTCAGCGGAGGTGGTACTGGCAAGACGGGCCGCAACGCGGTCATCGCTCAGCACATGGGTCAGTTGACGTAACAGCGCCAGGTGTTCGTCAGAACGGGCAGCGATGCCCAGCACCACATACGCGGTCTGGTCTTCCCCCCACGCAATGCCCTGCGGGAACTGGAATACCTGAACACCGGTTTTCTTCACCAGATCTCGCGTATCGGTCGTGCCATGCGGGATGGCGATACCACTGCCAAGATAGGTCGATGTCTGCTGCTCACGCTGCAGCATCCCCGCGACATAGCCTTCGCTCACGCAACCCGCTTCGGTCAGAGCGGCGGCCACCTGACGGATGGCCTCCTCTTTCGTACCGGCGGAAGCACCTAAATGAATGTCGTGCTGTGACAACTGAAACATAATGCTCCTCTCTTGCTGAACTTGAATCGTTTCAGCTTTTATGAGAAATAATTTGCTGACTCGCTCAGGGTAATTTCAGCAAAACCTCGCTGAAACGTTTCAAAAATTCTGCGTTTTTCATTATGGCTATGCAAGCATTCTGCATGGATGAAATGACAGATCTTAGAGGTCACGCACATTTTCACCCGAAAATTCAGTGCGCATTAACAGGTTGTCACACTTGTGCTGAATAGGTGCTGAAGAAAAAAAGTTGAAACGGGCTTTCGTTTCTACCCTATCAGCGTAAGATAGCGCGTTCAGTTTTCCTCCTGTTCTTTTTTTGACCTGAATTCAGCATGACATTTTCTTCCACCCGTGTAGCCCGGCGTCTGCCCGACCTGACATCTTCGGCATTTCTGATGATTGCCTTCCTGACCGGGATTGCTGGTGCGCTGCAACTCCCCACACTGAGCCTGTTTTTGTCCACAGAAGTACAGGTCCGCCCGGTTATGGTGGGGCTGTTTTATACCGGTAGCGCGGTGATCGGCATCGTCGTCAGCCAGGTTTTAGCAACCTATTCCGATCGCCAGGGCGACCGCAAAACGCTGATCCTGCAATGTTGCCTGCTGGGTGCGCTTTCCTGCCTGCTGTATGCCTGGAACCGCAACTACTTTGTTTTGCTGTTCATCGGCGTATTGCTGTCGAGCTTTGGTTCTACAGCCAACCCACAGCTGTTTGCACTGGCAAGGGAACACGCTGATCGCACCGGCCGGGGCGCGGCCATGTTCAGCTCCGTGATGCGAGCGCAGATTTCACTGTCATGGGTCATCGGGCCGCCGGTTGCTTTCGCGTTAGTATTGGGATTCGGGTTCCCGGTGATGTACCTGACGGCAGCAGCGGTGTTCGTCTTATGTGGAGTGTTGGTGTGGCTGTTACTGCCCTCTATGCCGAAGACCCGGGTTAAGTCCGCCGCTACGCTGGAATCGCCGCGGCAAAACCGGCGCGATACGCTATTGCTGTTTAGTGCCTGTACCCTGATGTGGACCTGCAACGGTATTTATCTGATCAATATGCCGTTATATCTGGTGCATGAATTACAGTTACCGGAGAAACTGGCCGGGGTGATGATGGGGACCGCCGCCGGGCTGGAAATTCCGGTGATGCTGCTGGCAGGGTATCTGGCCAGTCGATTGGGCAAACGCCTGCTGATGCGTATAGCGGTGATAGCCGGGCTGGTTTTCTATACCGGCCTGACGTTGCTGAACAATCACTGGGCATTGCTGGCGCTGCAACTGCTGAATGCGATTTTCATCGGTATTCTGGCCGGAATGGGCATGCTGTATTTTCAGGATCTGATGCCGGGTCAGGCCGGTGCCGCCACAACGCTATTTACCAATACCACCCGGGTTGGCTGGATCATTTCCGGCTCACTGGCTGGGATGGTGGCTGAAGTCTGGAGTTATCATGCCGGTTTTGTCATCGCTATCGCGATGCTGGCGGGCGCTGCCGTCTGCATGTGGCGCATCCGCGACGTTTGAGACAGCACTGTTTACTGTATAGAGGATGGATGCACAGACGTTTGGTGCGCTCAGGGCGCGGTAGCATCTTCCAGTTCGATAAGGTATTGCATCGCCTCATCACGACTGTTGCGGCACATGTCACAACTGGGTTGCAACCCACGACATACCGCCGGACGTAAGGGCGAAAAGAACAGGCCGCAACGCATACGCTCATCAAGATGAATACAGGTCGTATTAGCGGGTTTTCCCTGCGGCATGCCGGGGATCGGGCTGGAGATAGACGGTGCGGTACAGCAGGCTCCACAATCAGAACGACATTCCATCAGTGACCTCCGGGGATTCCCCTTGCTAGTGCAGGTCGCAGAGCCTAACAGGCTGGCGGCCGCAAGGCTACTACTCTCTATTCGTGCATCTATTCGTGCTATCCGTGCCATTCGCGGTCGGTTTAGCATCGTTTTCATTTCTGCCGTGTTTATCCCTCGGGTAGTTTGTCTGGTGCCAGACAGCCACAAATCCCTCTTGCCTGAACCCATCCTGACGAGTAACGTGTCGCCACAAAAATTTCTCTTCTTTATTTAAGGTACATTTCATGGCAAGAGCGAATGAGATCAAACGCGGCATGGCCGTTAACTACAACGGTAAACTGCTGCTGGTGAAAGACATTGATATCCAAAGCCCCAGCGCCCGTGGTGCCAGCACACTGTACAAAATGCGTTTCGCTGACGTTCGCACCGGACTGAAAGTAGAAGAGCGCTTCAAAGGTGATGACATTCTGGACACTATCACCCTGACCCGTCGCTCTGTCACCTTCTCTTATATTGATGGCGACGAATACATCTTTATGGACGAGGAAGATTACACCCCGTATACCTTCAAAAAAGAGCAGATCGAAGACGAACTGCTGTTTATCCCGGAAGGCGGCATGCCGGGTATTCAGGTATTGACGATGGAGGGTCAGTTGCTGGCGCTGGAACTGCCGCAGACCGTCGATCTGGAAATTGTCGAAACCGCACCGGGCATCAAAGGGGCTTCAGCCAGCGCTCGCAACAAACCAGCCACACTGACTACTGGTCTGGTGATTCAGGTGCCGGAATACCTGAGTGCAGGTGAAAAAATCCGTATTCACATCCCTGAGCGCCGCTATATGGGTCGTGCGGACTGAATGAGTTAGCCAACCAAGCCCCTTCTCCGCGTCTGACAGGCCATGTCAGACGCTTCCCGCACACGCAAGGAGACTCCTGTGTTGACGAAAGTAAACCTGATTACCGGCTTCCTCGGTAGCGGCAAAACCACCACCATCAGGCATCTGCTCTCTCATAAACCCGAAGGCGAAACCTGGGCGGTGCTGGTGAATGAGTTTGGTGAAATCGGTATCGATGGCGCGCTGTTAAGCGACACTGGCGCACTGCTCAAAGAGATCCCTGGCGGTTGCATGTGCTGTGTCAACGGCCTGCCGATGCAGGTAGGGCTCAACATGCTGTTGCAGAAAAAACCGCATCGGTTACTGATTGAACCTACCGGCCTGGGTCACCCGAAGCAAATTCTGACACTGCTGACCTCTGAAGCCTACCAGTCATGGCTCCAGCTACAGGCCACCTTGTGTGTACTGGACCCACGCCAGCTCGGCGACAGCCGTTATACCGACAATGAAAACTTCCGCGATCAGCTTGCCGCAGCGGATGTCATCATTGCTAATAAAGAAGACACCTGGCAACAGAGCGACCGCGATGCGCTACAACACTGGCATCAACAGCAGGGCCAGGGGCGTCGACTGCTAACAGCGTCTCAGGGGCAGGTCGATACCGCCGTATTGGACCTACCGCGGGACAATCACACCGCACTGCCGGATGCCCGCCACCACCATCACGATGCACCGGCGAAAACTGGACTGGCAGCACTTAAACTGACGGGTCATGAACGCTGGCGTCGTGCGCTGAATCAGGGCCAGGGGTATTACGCCTGTGGCTGGATTTTTGATGGCGAGACCCAATTCAACACCGCTCGTCTGCTCGACTGGGTGCGGTTGGCACCGGTAAGCCGTATTAAAGGTGTGATGCGTATTGCGGAAGGTACGTTGGTGGTCAATCGTCAGGGATTCGACCTGCGCATTGAAACACAGCCAGCTTCACCGCCAGACAGCCGTATCGAAATCATTAATGACTCAGAAGCGGAATGGAACACGCTGCAAAAACAGCTGTTAGATTGCCGCGAGAGGTAAGCAGAGAGGTAAGCACAACCGGTAGCGCGTCGTGTCGACGTTAAACGGCCGACATGAAACGGCAGTAGGGATATCTGTCAGAACGCCATACTCTCTTTTATTTCTCGTTCTGTACGCCTATCGCAGTGTTTTATCGGGCTGACGTGGGATATTTCATCACGAAATCATATAAACAAAAAAGACAAAAAAACTCGCAATCTGGTTTTCGTTAAGGTATGGTCGTCGAGGTCCAGGATTCATGGGCAGACATCCGGCCAGTTAAATAGATGTTGCAACACCGATAATAGTGTGCGGTGTTGCACAAATTAACAGACGAATAATTGTCCCATGAAAAGTAGTGCTTTAGTCTGACACTCGTTTTGTTTGGCATAGATAACAGTGTTTATAAACACAGCATAGCGATTTAATCGTTAAGGACATCAAGGGAACATAACAACAATGGTCAAATCTCAACCGACTCTGAGATATATCTGGCGGGTGTTGCCTGCCGTGGCAGTAGCGATAGCGCTTTCTGCCTGTACCAGTAACAATGCAAATGTTAATAATCAAACTGATAGGCGTGTGGTTAACGGTGGTGACCCTTCACTACAAGCCTCTCAGGATGAATTCGAAGCGATGGTTCGCAACGTGGAAGTCAAATCCAAGTTGCTTGAACAATACGCCAATTGGAAAGGCGTACGCTATCGTCTCGGGGGCGACAGCCGTAAAGGCATCGATTGCTCCAGTTTCGTTCAGCGCACTTTCCGCGAACAGTTTGGTATAGACTTGCCGCGCTCCAGCTATGAGCAACAAGACATCGGTGTTCAAATTCAGCGCAGTAAGCTGCGTCCCGGTGATTTGGTTGTATTTCATGCGGGTTCAACCGGCCGTCACATGGGTATCTACCTTGGTAACCAGCAGTTCGTTCATGCTTCCACCAGTATTGGTGTGACGATATCCAGCATGGATGACAGCTACTGGAAGCCTCGCTACCGTGAAGCTCGCCGGGTGCTGGCACAAGCGCCGCACAGCTGATTTACTTTTCCTTTGATGTCGTCCAGACAACCAGAAAACGCCGCCTGCCAAACAGCGGCGTTTTTTTTATTACCTGTCTGTTGCCTCCCGATCATCATCCGGGTTGATTAACAGTAGGTTCAACGTGTTATTTCGTGGTAAAACAGAACGCCATAGCGTCCGGCATCGCGATTGCCAGGAATTTCAGGCTTTTTCTCCGTTCGGTCTACTTTCATACGGAGAAACATGAGGTTATCAGGAGTCAGCCCTTTCGATGTTTACACGTGCGATTATCGTCGCCTTACTGTCCGCCTGCACCTGGCTGGCTTATGCCGCTCCTACGACATTGCAGACCTACGCGTTCGCCACTCTGGGTGAGCCTAAGTACCCACAGGGGTTCACCCACTACGATTATACCAACCCGGCGGCCCCCAAAGGCGGTAATGTAACGTACAGCGCACTGGGCACCTTCGATAACTTTAACCGTTTTGCGTTGCGTGGCCTGGCTGCGGCTCGTACTGAAAGCCTTTACGATTCGCTCTACGTCAGTTCGGAAGACGAGCCGGGCAGTTATTACCCGCTGATTGCGCTTAACGCCCGCTATGCCAGCGACTACAGCTGGATAGAAATAGACATGAACCCGGCCGCCCGTTTCCATGACGGCTCGCCGATTACCGCCTCTGATGTGGCGTTCACGTTCACAATGTTTATGACGCAGGGTGTGCCGCAGTTTCGTCTTTACTACAAAGGTGCCGAAGCCAGTGTGATTAATCCACACCGGGTGCGTTTTACCTTCCCAGAGCCTGACAAAGAGAAAATGCTGGGGATGTTAACGCTGCCGGTCATGCCGGAAAAATTCTGGCGCGATCACAAACTCAGCGACCCGTTAAGCACCCCACCGTTAGCCAGTGGTCCTTATCGCATCACCGATTACCGCATGGGGCAATACGTGATTTATTCACGCGTAACCGACTACTGGGCTGCTGACCTGCCGGTCAACCGGGGGCGCTACAACTTTAACCAGTTGCGTTACGACTACTACCTGGATGACAGCGTCGCGCTGGAAGCCTTCAAAGCGGGTGCCTTCGATCTACGCATCGAAGGTTCACCGAAGCACTGGGCAACCCAGTACGAAGGCGGTAACTTCGCACGGGGTTATATTCTGAAGAAAGATGAAACTAATCAGGCGGCGCAAGATACCCGTTGGCTGGTGTTTAACATCCAACGCCCACAGTTTAGCGATCGCCGGGTACGTCAGGCGCTGGCACTCGCTTTTGACTTTAACTGGATGAACAAGGCTCTGTTTTTTAGTCGCTACCAACGCCCTTACAGCTTTTTCCAGAACACCGAGTACGCCGCTCAGGGAATGCCATCCGTTGCTGAGCTGGCCTGGCTGACACCGCTGAAAGACCGTCTTCCCGCCGAGGTTTTCGGCCCGGCATACCGCCCGGAGGAATCCGATGGCAGTGGCTATGATCGCGCGGGTCTGCTCAAGGCATTACACCTGTTGCAGCAAGCGGGTTGGGAATTGAAAAATCAGGTGCTGGTCAATAAGCACACCGGCCAGCCTTTTCGTTTCGAATTGCTGCTACCGAGTGCCTCAAACGCTATCTATGTGTTGCCATTCCAACACAATCTGGCTCGGCTCGGCATCCGTATGGAAGTACGCAGCGTCGACAGCCCGCAATTCAATAATCGGTTTCGCAAGCGCGATTTCGACATGATCCCGAAACTGTATCCGGCGATGCCCTACCCCAGCTCCGATCTGGCGATCAGTTGGAGCTCCGCCTACATCAATTCTTCCTACAATTCGCCGGGTGTACAAGATACGGCTATCGATCAGTTGATTGATAACATTGTCAGTCATCAAGGTGATAAAGCCGCGCTGCTGTCATTGGGCCCGGCGTTGGACCGGGTACTCACCTGGAACCAGTTTGCGATCCCAATGTGGTATTCCAACCACGACCATTTCGCCTACTGGAACAAATTCGCCATGCCGGCAACCCGCCCGGCCTATTCGCTGGGTATCGACAGCTGGTGGTATGACGCCAGTAAAGCCGCCACCCTGCCGACAGCGCGTCGATAAGGAGCCGATGTGGGAACTTACCTGTTACGCCGATTACTGCTGGTGATCCCCACGCTGTGGGCCATCATCACTATCAACTTTTTTATTGTGCAAATCGCGCCGGGCGGCCCGGTTGATCAGGCCATTGCATCCATTGAAATGGGTCAGGGCACGGGGTTTAGCATGGGTGGCAACGACGGCGGTGGGCTGGCTCGTGGCCCGGGGGGCAAACCCTCGGTGGAAAACACCTATCGGGGTGCCCGTGGTCTGGACCCGGAAGTGATCGCTGAAATCACCAAACGCTACGGGTTTGATAAACCGCTGCATGAACGTTACCTCAAACTGTTGTGGGATTATGTCCGTTTTGACTTCGGCAACAGCCTGTTTCGCGGTTCATCCGTGATTGCATTGATTAAAGAGAGCATGCCGGTTTCGATATCCCTTGGGCTGTGGAGCACACTGATTATCTATCTGGTATCGATTCCTCTGGGTATTAACAAGGCGGTGCGTAATGGCTCGGCGTTTGACGTCTGGAGTAGTACGCTGATTATTATCGGTTACGCCATTCCCGCCTTTCTGTTCGCTATTTTGCTGATCGTCGTGTTCGCGGGTGGCAGTTATCTGGACTGGTTCCCGCTACGCGGGCTGGTATCCCCGCATTTTGATAGCCTCTCCGCGTTCGACAAGGTCATCGATTACCTGTGGCACATTACATTACCGGTGTTGGCGACCGTGATCGGCGGCTTCGCCACGCTGACCATGCTAACCAAGAACTCATTTCTGGACGAAATCCGCAAACAGTACGTGATCACCGCCCGCGCCAAAGGCCTGGAAGAGAAACAGATCCTCTACCGTCACGTATTTCGCAACGCCATGCTGCTGGTCATAGCCGGTTTTCCCGCCACGTTCATCAGCATGTTCTTTACCGGTTCCCTGCTGATCGAGGTGATGTTTTCCCTTAATGGCCTCGGTCTTTTGGGGTACGACGCCACCTTGCAGCGCGATTACCCGGTGATGTTCGGCACCTTGTACATTTTTACTCTCATCGGCCTGTTGCTAAATATTCTCAGCGACATGACCTATACGCTGGTTGACCCGCGTATCGACTTCGAGGAGCGCCAATGAGTCGTCTAAGCCCGATTAATCAGGCGCGCTGGGCACGTTTTCGTGCTAATCGCCGTGGTTACTGGTCGTTATGGGTTTTTCTGGTGCTGTTTTTGGTGACGCTCGGCTCGGAGTTAATCGCTAACGATAAGCCGTTATTGGTGCATTACAACGGGCAGTGGTACACGCCGTTTATCGTGGATTACAGTGAAACCACGTTTGGTGGCCAACTGGCGACAGCGGCCGATTACCGCGACCCTTGGTTGGCAAAGCGACTGGAACAAGGCGGTTGGGTGGTGTGGCCACCGATTCACTATCATTACGACACCATCAATTATGCTACCCAGCATGCGTTCCCCTCGCCGCCCTCGGGCCAGAATTGGCTCGGTACCGACAGTCAGGGGCGTGATGTGCTGTCGCAAATCCTGTATGGCTTTCGTATTTCCATTCTGTTTGGGCTGGCGTTGACGTTGCTGTCCAGCCTGATTGGCATAGTGGTCGGTGCCTGCCAGGGGTATTACGGCGGGCGTATCGACTTGTGGGGGCAGCGCGTTATCGAGGTCTGGTCCGGTATGCCGACGCTATTCCTGATTATCCTGCTCTCCAGCGTGATTCAACCAAACTTTTGGTGGCTGCTGGGCATTACGGTGCTGTTTGGCTGGATGGCGCTGGTCGGTGTGGTGCGAGCAGAATTTCTGCGCACCCGCAATTTCGACTATATTCGCGCCGCACAGGCCATGGGCGTTAGCGATCGTTCCATCATGTTCCGCTGCATGCTGCCCAACGCGATGGTCGCTACCCTCACCTACCTGCCGTTTATTTTGTGTGGTTCTATCACCACCCTGACCTCACTCGATTTTCTGGGGTTCGGTTTACCGATGGGCTCGGCGTCACTCGGTGGTTTATTGTTGGAAGGGAAAAACAACCTACAGGCACCGTGGCTTGGCATCACCGTCTTCATCGTGCTGGCGGTGGTGCTGTCACTGCTTATTTTTATCGGCGAAGCCGTTCGCGACGCCTTTGACCCGAGCAAGGCGCATTGATATGTCCGAACAACCTTTACTTGACATTCGTGACCTGAGTATCGCGTTTCGCCGCGGCGATCAGCAACGGTGTGTGGTCGAAAACGTCTCACTGAGTATTGCCGCCGGAGAAACGCTGGCGCTGGTGGGGGAATCCGGTTCCGGCAAAAGCATCACCGCGTTATCGGTGTTGCGCCTGTTACCTTCGCCGCCTGTGGTCTACCCTCAGGGCGATATTCTGTTTGCCGGCGAGTCGTTGCTACACGCCAGTGAACAGCAACTGCGCCAGGTACGCGGTAACCAGATTGCCATGATCTTTCAGGAACCGATGGTGTCGCTTAACCCGCTACACACCATTGAAAAACAGCTGGCCGAGGTGCTCTCGCTGCACCGGGGCATGCGTCGTGACGCCGCCCATGACGAAATCATCCGTTGTCTTGAACGTGTTGGCATTCGTCAGGCGGCGCGACGGCTGGCGGATTTCCCTCACCAGCTTTCCGGTGGTGAGCGCCAGCGAGTGATGATTGCCATGGCATTGCTGACACAACCCCGCCTGTTGATTGCGGATGAACCGACCACTGCGCTGGATGTCACCGTACAGGCGCAAATTCTGGACCTGCTCAATGAACTCAAGCAGGAACTGAACATGAGCCTGCTGTTTATTACCCACAACCTGAATATTGTGCGTCGGCTGGCTGACCGGGTTGCTGTCATGCAGGCAGGGCGCTGCGTCGAGCAGAACCGAACCCATGCGCTGTTCAGTGCGCCACAACATTCTTATACCCGACAATTGCTGGATGCCGAGCCAACCGGGGAAGCATTACCGCTCACCTCGGATACGTCGGCCTTGCTGGATGTCCGGGGGCTGGGTGTCAACTTCCCAATCAGACGCGGTTTGCTACGCCGTACGATGGGGGAAAAGTCGGTACTGCAGGCGCTTAGCTTCTGTCTGCGCCGTGGCGAAAGCATCGGGCTGGTGGGTGAGTCGGGGTCAGGGAAAAGCACAACCGGGCTGGCATTGCTGCGGTTACTGCGCAGTCAGGGCGAGATCTGGTTTGATGGTCAGCCGTTGCACCAATTTAACCGCAAGCAAATGCTGCCGTTTCGTCGCCGCATTCAGGTCGTTTTTCAGGATCCCAACGGCTCATTGAACCCTCGACTAAATGTGGAGCAAATTATCGCGGAAGGGCTGCGGGTCCATCACCGACTGAGCGCGACAGAACAGACACAGCGGGTTATTCAGGCCATGCAGGAAGTAGGGTTGGATCCGGATAATCGTCACCGCTACCCATCAGAGTTTTCCGGCGGTCAGCGTCAGCGTATTGCTATCGCCCGGGCCTTGATACTGCAACCGGAATTGCTGATTCTCGACGAGCCGACCTCATCGCTCGATCGCACGGTTCAGGCACAGATTCTGGCGCTGCTGAAAACCCTGCAACAGACCCACCAGCTCGCTTACCTGTTCATCAGCCATGACTTGCACGTCGTACGTGCACTTTGCCATCAGGTCATCGTGCTGCGCCATGGTGAGGTAGTCGAGCAAGGCGACTGCCGACAAATCTTTGAACATCCGCAGCAGGATTACACCCGAGCGCTATTACAGCTGTCAGCCTGACAACGATTCAGAAGTACATGTCAGACGTACATGAGAACAGAAATCAGGCAGCATCGATACCGATGCTGCCGGTTAGAACGGGTATTGAGCGCAAACCGATTCGGCGATCGCCACACCCACATCTTTCAAACGACACATCGCCGCACTCTCGTCCTGACGATACAAAAACAGGCAAGGCTCGCCTTCCCACTCCACCACGGCACATTGCAGTTGGATCTCATCCAGCGACTGGTTGAGATGCCGCATGATCTGACGGGCTTCGTCGCCGTCATGGCTGAGCAGTTTAAAACCAATCAGATAACTGTCGTCATCCAGACCGCAAAGCGGAATCGGTTCAACTTTGACACCAGTAAAACCCGATGACCATCGATAACTTTGCGGCAAGCGATGGACTACCGAAAGTTGGAGAGTATTCACAGCGTCTTCCTCAGCTAAGCAGCCATAAATTCACAAAATTATAACATAAACTCATAGGATTTTTTGCCAGACATCTTTCTTTTACCACGATTTAGATACAAAAAATCAACATATCTTCATAATGAGGCCAACCCAGAAGCATGGCGCTCAATGTGGTCACTGGTCAAAACGTTAACAAGATCACGTTCCTGATCGATTTTGCGCTATATGTAACCTTTTATTCCCAATATCTCAACCCATTTCTTCTAGTTGTTCACTTTTGGTTCAAAATTTTCACAATTCAGGAACGACAGGCGGGCGAACTGCCAGCCATGCGCTGGCAGTCTTATCAGAAAAAAGACAGAAAGGTGGCATTAACGCCGACTGGCGTACAGAAATAAACCGAGGGCAGCAACCGAGCACACGGCCATGGCACTCACCATCGGCCAGGCGCTTTGAGCGGTTGCCAGTGACAACACCGTACCCATCAGCGACCCCAGCCCGAAACGCAGCGTCCCGGCCAGTGACGACGCCGTACCGGCCATGTGCGGGAAGTCATCGAGGATCACCGCCATGGCGTTAGACGCCACGGTAGCAACACAGCCCACGAACACCGCCACGCCCAGTACCAGCGGGAAAAAACCCAGATGGAAACTGCAAACCGCCACCAGCCATATTCCCATCACAAACTGGATGATCAACCCCAGCCGGAACATGAACATCGCCCCCATGCGCGACACGATACGGCTGTTGAGCAATGTCATCAGAAACAGGAACACGATATTCAGCGCAAAGTAGTAGCCAAAATGTTGAGGTGACACCCCGTTCAGGTCGATGTACACAAACGGCCCGGCACTGAGAAAAGCGAACATGCCGGAAAACGACAACCCACTGGCGAACATATAGCTGAAAACGCGACGATGACGAACCAACTGGAAAAAATTCCTCAGCGTGGTACGCAGGCGAAAACGCTGCCGCCGCTCTACCGGCAAGGTTTCATGCACACATAACCATACCAGGACTGTCGCCACCAGCGAGGCCGCCGCAATCGTCCAGAAAATGGCATGCCAGCTCAGCCAGAATAGCAACGCGCCGCCGATAATTGGCGCAAGCAGCGGCGCTACCGTCATGACCAGAATCACAAATGACATCATGCGCGAAAATTCATCTTTCGAGAATCGGTCACGCAGCAACGCGTTGATCACCACACTGGCCGACGCGGCGGACAGACCGTGCAGAAAACGCATATGAATCAGTTGTTCGACCGTTTGCGACAGTGCGCAGGCCGCAGCAGCCAGCGTAAAAATCAGTACGCCCCCCAGAATCACCGGCTTACGACCGATGCTGTCCGACATCGGGCCGTAAAACACCTGCCCAATCGCAAAGCCGAGCACATACGAACTGAGGGTCATCTGCACCCGGCCGGGATCAACAGAAAATTCTTTTGCAATCACGGGCAAGGCAGGCAGATACATATCGATGGCGATAGGCATCAGCATCGATATCAACCCCAGGATAAAAATCAGACCGACGCGCGAAGATGAGGGTGGTTGCACGACAAACATTTCTCCAGACAGAAGAACAGTTCCCGCCGCCATAGCAGCGGGGCAAAAACGTCAGGCCTGATCACACACATCAAGCCAGATGAGGACAGACCGACGACAACGCGTTGGTTACTGCCCGAAACTGTCGACTTCTTCCTGTGTCAACGGCCGGTATTCACCCGGCTCCAGCGTGTCATCCAATGTAATGGCACCAATACGTTCACGATGCAGCGCCACCACGTGGTTGCCGACCGCCGCAAACATACGTTTCACCTGATGGTAACGCCCTTCACTGATAGTCAGACGGACCTGATGTTCAGACAGCACCTCCAGTGTGGCTGGGCGGGTCAGGTTCTTCTCATTATGCAGTTGAACACCTGCCTGAAATTTTTCCGCCGTATCTGCCGCCAGTGGCTGCTCCAGCGTCACCAGATAGGTTTTTTCACAATGGTGCTTTGGCGAGGTAATACGGTGTGACCACTGCCCATCATCGGTCAACAGCACCAACCCGCTGGTATCGATATCCAGCCGCCCGGCAGCATGCAACTTGTGCGCGACCGGTTCGTCCATGAAATACAAAATCGTCGGGTGGTCAGGATCGTCAGTTGAGCACACATAACCCTGTGGTTTATTGAGCATGAAATACCGCGGCCCATTCTGCTGCTCGAGTACATTGCCGTCGAACGCCACTTCATGCTCTGGCAACAGTTTGAATGCCCCGCTTTTTACCACCTCACCGTTTACTGTCACACGCTGTGCACGCAGTTCGCGCACTATCAGAGAACGGCTGATTCCCAACTGCTGGGAAAGAAATTTATCCAATCGCATTAATGAATGACTGCCTATGGTGATCACGAATTGCCGGTCAGGTACGGACGTAACGTCACCTGACAGGAATAAGGCGTTGTCTTTCACACCGAACATCCTCTTTCAGAAAAGATATTGATGTAGACCGCCTCTCTGTATCGTTTAAAAAAGCATAATAAAAGCAACTTTACCACGTTGCCATCCTGCCGCTATCGGCCGGCAATGCACGTAAAGTCTATAGCGATGCTTCGCCGTCATACGGCGATAAATCGCCCGATAATTATCAGGAGACCTATTATGTCATCGATTCACGGTCATGAAGTATTACATATGATGGTGACCGCCAACAGATCCTTTACCACTGATGAACTGATTGCCACCATCGAGGCGCGCTTTGGCCGCGATGCCCGCTTTCATACCTGCTCTGCCAGCGACATGACCGCCGCCGGGCTGGTGCAATTTCTGGCTGACAAAGGCAAATTCATTGCGCAAGATAACGGCTTTACGACCCACGAAAGCAAAATCTGCCGCCACTGATGTCATTTACACTGCGCCCGTACCAGCAAGAAGCGGTTGACGCTACCCTTGCCTATTTTCGCCAGCACACCGCTCCGGCGGTGATCGTCTTACCCACCGGCGCAGGCAAAAGCCTGGTGATTGCCGAATTGGCGCGGCTGGCGCGCGGGCGGGTATTGGTACTGGCGCACGTCAAAGAACTGGTTGAGCAGAATCACGCGAAATATTGCGCATTGGGTTTACCGACGGACATTTTCGCCGCCGGGCTCAACCAGCGTGACAGCACGGGCAAAGTAGTATTCGGCAGTGTGCAGTCGGTCGCTCGCCATCCTGACAAATTTGACGATGCGTTTTCGCTGCTGATTATCGATGAGTGTCACCGCATTAGCGACGATGAAAACAGCCAGTATCAGCAAATTATTCAGCACTTGCAGCGAGCAAATCCCCGGTTACGGCTACTGGGGTTAACGGCAACGCCTTATCGCCTGGGGCGGGGGTGGATCTATCAGTACCATTACCACGGCATGATCCGTGGCGACGAGAGCTGTTTGTTCCGCGACTGTATCTACGAATTGCCGCTGCGTTACATGATCCGCCATGGTTTTCTGGTGCCACCGGAGCGGCTCGATATGCCAGTGGTGCAGTACGATTTCAGCCAGTTAGCCGCCCGCAGTCATGGCTTGTTCAGCGAGGTGGACTTAAACCGGGAAGTAAAACGTCAGCAGCGGGTCACGCCACAGATAGTCCGCCAAATCATCGAGTACACCGCCGATCGGCGCGGCGTGATGATTTTCGCCGCCACGGTGGAGCATGCCCGGGAAATCGAAGGATTGTTACCGCCCAGCGAAGCAGCGCTTATCAGCGGGGAAACCCCTACCCCACAGCGTGACGCGCTCATCAGCGCCTTCAAACAGCAGCAGTTGCGCTATCTGGTGAACGTGTCGGTATTGACGACCGGTTTTGATGCACCGCATGTCGACGCTATCGCCATTCTACGCCCGACGGAATCCGTCAGCCTCTATCAGCAAATCATCGGGCGTGGCTTGCGCCTGTTTCCCGGGAAAACCGACTGCCTGATACTCGATTATGCCGGTAATCCCTTTGACCTCTACACGCCAGAGGTCGGCAACAGCAAACCGCACAGTGACAGCCAACCCGTGCAGGTATTCTGCCCACAATGCGGTTTCGCCAACCTGTTCTGGGGTAAATGCACCGATGACGGCAGCGTAATAGAACATTACGGCCGCCGCTGTCAGGGCTGGCAGGATGACGAGCACGGCAAACGCCAACAGTGCGACTACCGTTTTCGTTTCAAGAGCTGCCCGCATTGCGGCGCGGAAAACGATATCGCCGCCCGACGTTGCCAGACCTGCGATGCGCTGTTGGTTGACCCGGATGACATGCTAAAAGCCGCGTTAAAGCTCAAAGATGCGCTGGTGCTACGCTGTAGCGGGATGCAACTGCAACACGGTACCGATGCTAAAGGCGAATGGCTGCGTATCACCTATCACGACGAAGACGGTGCCGATGTCAGCGAGCGCTTTCGCCTGCATACATCAGCCCAGCGTAACGCGTTTAACCATGTGTTTCTGCGTGTTCATCAGCGGGCACCCGGCGTCCCGTTCCATTGGCAACGCGCCGACGACGTGGTGGCCCAGCAGGCGTTGCTGCGGGCGCCGGACTTCGTGGTGGCTCGCCTGCAGGGAAAATACTGGCAGGTGCGGGAAAAAATCTTCGATTATCAGGGCCGCTATCGCCGGGCAAACGAACTGCGCAGCTAGCCTTAGGCAGTTTTATTTGCCCGCACGGCCATATTCCGCTAGAATCTCGCCCGCTTTTACTTCGAATATCAACATATACCCAAAATAATTCGAGTTGCGGGAAGGCGGCAAGAGAGTGAATCCCGATGAGCTTACTCAGGTAAGTGATTCGGGTGAACGAACGCCGCCAACACACCTGCAACTTGAAGTATGACGGGTATAGTTATTTGAACAAAGCGGATTATCCTGCCTGTTGCTGGGTCGCCTGTAACAGGGTCATTTTATTAAGTAGAGAAAGCAATGATTACTATCAACGCAGAAGTACGTAAAGAGCAGGGTAAGGGTGCGAGCCGCCGCCTGCGCACTACCGGTAAATTCCCCGCTATCGTTTACGGTGGTAGCGAAGCACCGGTTTCCATCGAACTGGACCACGATATCGTTAAAAACCTGGAAGATCGTAACAGCGAAGGCCTGTACGGTGAAATCGTCCTGGTTATCGATGGCAAAAAAACTAAAGCAAAAATCCAGGCTGTTCAGCGTCATCCGTTCAAGCCGAAACTGACTCACATCGATTTCGTTCGCGTGTAATTACACTACAACGTTTCGACGAGCCAGCAAAAACGCCGCACAACTGTGCGGCGTTTTTGTTTGTGTCTTCTCCACGACTTATCCCTGCCATGTTTCTCTTTTCCATGTTGATCCCTGTCATGTTGCCCTCTGCCATACCCACCCAACCACAGTCCCCAGATAAAAAAACGCCACCGCAGGTGGCGATGGCGTTTGGCTACACGTAAGCATGTGATTATCAGGCGTGGCTGCCGTGAGCAACCAGCGGGATGTCCTGCTCACGCGGCGCTTTCGGCGGCTGGATAAACAGGGTAATCACCAGCGAAACCACCGACAACAGAGCAATAGCGATAAAGGTGCTGTGGAAGCCGCCCAGTGCGGCGGCGATAAAGGAACCGGCCAACGGGCCTAAGCCAAACCCCTGATAAATCAGCCCATAGTTTTTACTGTGGTGTTTGAGGCCGAAGAAATCAGCCACAATCGCCGGGTAGACCGTAATATTTCCGCCGAAGCAGAAGGCTACCGCCCCGGTGCACAGGAAGAACGTCATCGCATTGAGCGGCAGGAACGCCATCACTGTGACAGCCAGTGCAGTGACCAGCAGCGTGAAGTTCAGCACCCGCAAACGACCGACTTTATCAGACAGATACCCCAGGATCAGGCGACCGGCGGTGTTGCAAATGGCAATCGCTGATACGGCGCTGGCAGCCGTGACCACATCCAACCCAGCCATTTTGACGCCGATATCCTTCACAATACCGATCAGGTACAACCCACTCATGCAGGAGGTGAAGAACACCACAAACAGCAACCAGGCCTCTTTGCGACGCAGCATTTCACTGACCGTGAAGTTAACGTTGCCGCCCTGAGCCGCCGTCTGGACCGGCTGTACCGGTGCATCTTTCAGCAGCATCGCGCCGCCGGTGATCATCACTAACGCCATGGCTCCCCACCAGAAAAACGTCTGGGACACACCAACGTGCGTCAGCAGCGCGCTATTGACGTATTTAAACACCAGACTCCCGGTGCCATACGCGCCGACGGACACCCCGGCAATCACACCTTTGCGATTCGGGAACCACTTGATCAGATTGGATAACGTGGTGATGTATGCCGTACCGTCGGCAAACCCGACCACGAGCCCGACCAGTAACCACAGCATCGGCAGTGACGACACCATGGATGTCGCCATCAACGCCACACCCAACACCAGACCGGCAATCAATGTCAGCTTGCGGATACCGATACGCTCCTGAATGCGGCCAGCAAACAAGGTCGCGAAAGCCAGGAAAAAGCTGGTAAGGGAAAACGTTGTGGCAACCGAACTGAGCGGCCAGTGAAATTTATCAACCAGCGGTTGATTGTAAAGACTCCAGGTATAGATGGTTCCCAGCCCCATTTGAGACAGGATGGTTCCGGCAACAATAACGCCGCGATTTACTGGTTTTCCGTTCATAACGGTAGCCTCGATTTTTCTGGTGTAACGACAATGCGGGCAAAACGGCCTGCGAATGGCACCAGTATAAGGAAGGGTCACCACCACGGATTAAAGAACGGCATGAACGGCATGAATCAGGGAATGAAATGCATCCAGAGCGGTATTAATGACAGTAAATCTATCTTCTCATGTCTGACGTCTGATCTCCTCACCACTACAGACGCATCAGTTGACGGAATTCCCGCACTTTGCTGCGGCTCACCGGCACCTGAAAATCCAGATCGCTCAGTTTGAGGATATAGGTATTGTTGAACCAGGGTTCTATCTCACGGATCTTGCTCAAATTTACGCAATACGAACGGTGGCAGCGAAAGAAGTAGGCCTCCGGCAAGCGGCTGCAAAACTCGGTAATGTTCATCGACATGACAAATTCATCACGCCGGGTGTACACAAAGGTCAGTTTTTCGTGGGATTCAGCGTAATAGATATCGTGGATGTTGGTGACGATAATCCGCTTATCTTTGACCAGATTGATGGTCATCGGTGCCGGACGGTTGCTGTCGCTGCTGGGATGAGCAGGTAATTGCTGTTGCTGCCACGCCGCTTCAAGTTTTTGCAGCATGCCGACAATGCGGGTTTCGTGATAAGGCTTGAGAATATAATCGAACGCTTCCAGCTCAAACGCCTCTACCGCATGATTCTTATAGGCGGTAATGAAGACAATCAGCGGCTTATGCGCAAACTGGCTGATGTTTTTCGCCAGCATCACCCCATCCAGCGAAGGGATGTTGATATCAAGGAAGATGACATCCACTCGATTATCCTGCAGGTATTTCAGCACATCGAGGCCATCATCAAACACCGCATCCACGTCTATCTGGCTGTGTTGCTTGATAAGCCAGCTCAACTCCTGCTGTGCCAGAAATTCATCTTCGACAATGATCGCCTTCACGTTATTCTCCTGTCACCGGCCCTGCTCTGAGGGAAACGCCACCGCGTTATCCACACGCTCAGTGTTGTCGCGGGTAATAAAAAATTCGATTTCCGTCCCCGGGTTGAGGCGACTAATGTGCAACCCCTCCCCATACAGCAGTCTGATCCGATGATGTACATTGAGCAGACCAATCTTATTACCCGGTAATTCATTGCGCTCCACGCGGGCAATCACTTCATCGCTGATGCCAATACCGGTATCACGCACCGCCACCCGGATGCGGCCCCCCTGCTCCCGGATACTCAACGTCACCACCCCCTTGCCTTTGCAAGAACGGATACCGTGAACAATCGCATTTTCAACCAGCGGTTGAATCAGCAGACCGGGAATCAGGCAACTGACGTCCTCATCAATCTCGTAAATCACCGTCAGCTTATCGCCAAAGCGCGCCTGCTCAATGGCGATGTAATCTTTTATCTGATAAAGCTCGCTTTTTATATCAATCAGTTCCTCGTCATTGCGCTCCAGGTTGTAGCGCAGATAACGCGACAAATTGATAATAAGCTGGCGCGCGGTATCTGGGTTGAGCCGGATAGACGTGGAAATGGCATTCAGCGCGTTAAACAAGAAATGTGGATTGATCTTGCTTTGCAGCGCCCGCAGCTCCGCACGGTTTGCCATATCACGCAGTTGCTCAGCGCGTGACACCTCAAGTTGGGTGGAGATAATTTGCGACAACCCGACAGCCATCTCTTTGAGCGACCAGGTGATGCGGTGCGCCCGCTGGTAATAGATTTTTAGCGCACCGGTCACTTCGCCTTTTTCCCACAGCGGGATGACGATCATCGAATGGATTTCCGGGGTGCGGTAGGCCTCATCATTGTTTTTGATGATAATCTTTCCGCTCTTGAGCGCCAATTGCGTCGTCGGGCTCAGGTCGCGATCGCCGCTGTGGTAGTTCTCTTCCCCTACCCCCACGTAAGCCAGCACCTGTGAGGTGTTCGTGATCGCCACCGCGTCGGCATCGATATCGCAACGGATAATACCGCAGATCGTACTGAGCGACTGACTATTGATATGGCGAAACAACGGCAGCGTTTTATTGGCGATATCCAACGCCAGCTTGGCCTGCCGCGCAGCTACCGCCTCTTTTTCTCCTTCCACGCTACGCACCAGCAGCACGATCAACCCAATACTGACCGCCCCCAGAATCATCGGAATTGCGATATGCGCGACAATGTCCAGCCCCAGTGAAAACGGCCGGGCCCACAGTACAACCAGCAACATGGTCAGCGACTCGCACAACATGCCGCCGACAATGCCCACACTCCAGTGGCGATCACGCGGGATGCGGTGGTGAATCCAGGCAGACATAAACCCGGCGACAATGCTGGTGATAAGGCAAGGGACCGAGGTAATACCGTGCATATCGATCAGGTAACGATGCACCCCGGCGATCACCCCCGTGGTAATGCCCACCCACGGCCCAAACAGGATACCGCCGGACATCACCGCGACCACTCGCACATTGACCAGTGACCCCTCCACGTTGATGCCGGACCAGGTACTAAACAACGCAAACAGCGAAAAGATGGCAGTAACCACCGCCAGGTCAAAACGTGAGTGCTCATCCTGCTGAAGCAGTTGACGAAAATGTCGTGTTCGGGTCAGGAAAAACAGGCAAATAAGCATCAGCGCCGCACGGTCATAAACCGCCAGCACCATGTCAAAGATAGAACGCACGGGAATCTCACCACCTATACAGCCGAATATCCATCATAAAACAAGGGGCAAGCACTGCCAAACCCGTTTGCAGTCAGAGACTATTTCTGCCTGAACTATTGTTGTATGAATTGTTGTATGAATAGTACGCTACGTGAATTGAATACAGGAATAAAACACTGCGTGATAGCGCGGGGCCTGCGTCGAGGCTCCCATCACAGGAGGCCTCGACGCAGGCGAAGGAAAGGGAAAATCAGCGATCGCCGCCGCCAAACCGACGCTGCAACTGGTCGCGCAGATTAGGTGGCGTGCCTTTGATGGTCAACGTATCAGTAGCCGGATCCCAGAAAATACGTTCGCCTAACAGCAGCGCATCGAAATTAATGCTAAGCCCGCCACCGCTACCGGCAAATTTGGTCAACTGGCGCAACGTGCTGCGATCGGCCGGGAAGCTCTCTTCCAGCTCATACCCTTGTTCAGCGGTAAACGCCTGGAAGGTTTTCTCGCCCAGTGGCGGCAGTTCGTTTGACAGCGCCTCCAGTTCGATTTCCTCCCCAGCCTGCAACTGTTCATTGCAGTAGCTGTATACCTGCTGACGGTATTGCTGACGCTCGTTTTTATCCAGTTGTGCATCAGTGCAGTAATCATCCACTGCCTTCAGCAGGCCTTTATTTTGCGCTTTGGTATCCAGCCCTTCAGCCGCAGCCAGGAAATCCATAAAGAAATCAGACACCTTACGACCAACGCGACCTTTAAGAAACGTCAGGTAACGGGTGGATTCCGGGCTGGTTTCCCATTCGGTCAGATCGATGCGCGCCACGATATCCGCATGGTGGATATCCAAATAATGGGTACTGCTGATATCCAACTGTTCATTGACCCGCAGGCTATTACAGCTGTTCAGCACCGCAATCAGCAGGTACTCGACGGCCAGATAACGGTACTGACAAAACAGCACCACACCACCTTCCGCGAAGGGGTATTTCGCCAGTTCATCACGTAACCGGCCCGTCGCCGCACGCGAGAAAGCCAGAAAGTCATCATCGCCTTTACGGCAGGAACGCAATGCCGCCGCCAGTTCGCTCTCTTCGTTAAACAGGCCATATGCCTTACTTTTAGCGCTGTAGACGCGATGCAGCTCCGCCATCATATCGCTGACCGCGCCGTTCACGGTCAACAACGAATCGCGCAACACCATGTCCAGCGACTGCTCGTCACGTTTGACCAACTGGTGCAGGGCAATCTGGTCGATATCCAGACTCATGGTAAACTCTCCTTCTAGTAAGGCGCGTATTCAAGCACCTGGTGTTCCGGCATGCAACTCAAAAGCACCTCGATTCTGACGGTCGGCATTGATAAAAGTGCGGAAAACCACGCCCCTATACGGTAATATATTTGCCTTTCACCACCAGAGATACACGATTTTATGCCGCAATCATCCCGTTATAGTGACGAACAAATCGAACAATTGCTGACTGATCTGGTCAATGTACTGGAAAAGCACCACACTCCGACCGATCTTGCACTGATGGTGCTCGGCAACATGGTCACCAATCTGCTCAATACCAGCATCGCGAATCCGAAACAGCGTGAAGCGTTGGCGGGTTCTTTTGCCGACGCGTTGCAGGCGTCTATAAAAACTAACGACATCCATTGATACCGGCCCGTTTATGGTAACCAACCGTCCGCGCTACCGTGAAAAAGTCTCCCAGATGATAAGCTGGGGGCACTGGTTCGCCCTGTTCAACATTCTACTCGCACTGGGGCTGGGTAGCCGTTATCTGTTCGTTGCCGACTGGCCATCGTCACTGCCTGGCCGGCTGTATTCGTTGGTAAGCTGGCTGGGGCACTTCAGCTTTATCGGTTTTTCCACCTATCTGCTGATCATTTTCCCGCTGACATTTATTGTGATGTCGCAGCGATTGCTGCGCTTCCTGTCGGCGGCACTCGCCACCGCGGGTCAAACGCTGTTGATTGTTGATGCGTCCGTATTCAGCCGTTTCCATCTCCACCTGAATATGACGGTCTGGGATTTGGTGACCAACCCGGACCAAAGCGAAATGGTGCGTGACTGGCAGCTACTGTTCATCAGTGTGCCGGTTATCTTCATGGTGGAGATGTTATTCGGCACCTGGTGCTGGCAAAAGCTGCGCAGTCTTAACCGGCGTCATTTCGCCCGACCCATGGCGGCCGTCTTCATCGTGGCATTCTGCCTGTCTCACCTGATGTACATCTGGGCAGACGCCAATTTCTACCGCCCGATCACCATGCAGCGCGCCAACCTGCCCCTCTCCTACCCGATGACGGCTCGCCGTTTCCTAGAGAAACATGGCCTGCTCAATGCGCAAGAATATGAGCGCCGTCTGGCATTGCAGGGCAACCCGGACGCGGTCTCGGTAGAATACCCGCTCAGCGACATCAGTTTCCGCGATGCAGGCAGCGGCTATAACCTGTTGTTGGTGGTGATGGATAGCGTGCCGGATCAGGACACACCGCATTCCATGCCCAACCTGGCGCGCTTCGCTGAAGAAAACGTACGCTTCAGCAACTATTTCAGCGCCGGTACTCAGCAAGATGGCGGTCTGTTTAATCTGTTTTATGGCATCTCCACCACCTACATGGACGGCATACTCGGCAGCAGCAAACCGTCTGCGCTGATCGATGCCCTGAGTCAGCAGGGTTACCAGTTTGGTCTGTTCTCCGCCAGCGGATTTAGCAGTCCATTGTACCGTCAGGCCCTGCTATCCGACTTCTCGCTGCCACCGCCCCAATCGCAAAGCGATGACGCTATCACCACGCAGTGGGTCAAGTGGCTGGACAACAATACCGGTAGCCGTTCGCCCTGGTTCTCGTTCATCGAGTTTAACCACGCGACCACAGGCAGCAATGGCCGCCCGCTTGCCGCTGGCGAACAGCAGCGTCGTTACCGTCAGGATACCGCCAGTATTGATGAGCAAATCGACCGCATCATCACCACGCTGCGGGAGAAAAACCTGCTCGACAAAACGGTAGTAGTGATTACCGCCGAGCAAAGCAGTGCCGAACGCCTCAAAGACGACGACCCGTCGCCAATGAACCGTGAACGCCGACAGGTGCCGCTGGTCGTTCACTGGCCGGAAACCCCGGCACAGACCATCAGCAAAATGACTGACCCGAAAGACGTGATGACCACGCTGATGCAACGCCTGCTGCATGTGAAAACCGAAGTGGAAGATTACTCGCAAGGAGAGGACTTGTTCAGCGCTGAACGGCGGGCCAACTGGTTACTCAACGGCGACAGTAATTCGTTGACCATCATCACACCGCAGCAGGTCATTCAGTTAGGTCGCAACGGCAGTTACCGGGCTTACGACGCCAATGGGCGCTTATTACCGGATGAAAAACCGCAGTTAGGGTTGCTCTTGCAGGTGCTGACGACTGAACGGCGATTTATTGCTAACTAACTGCCTAAATCTAAAGCAGTCGTTTAGGGCGGCTATTGCAATCGGGTCAGGAAACGGTAGTATAGCGGCCCATAGCATCGGCACGTAGCGCAGCCTGGTAGCGCACCGTCATGGGGTGTCGGGGGTCGGAGGTTCAAATCCTCTCGTGCCGACCAAATACTACTTCCGTAAGTACCGGTTACTGACGGAAACCCCACAGAAACCCGCATCCTCTCTGAGTTTGCGGTTTTTTTGTTGCCTGTTATCTGCCGGGATACCCCGTTTACAGCCGGAAGAGTCAGCCACGTAAGCAGAGCCGAAAACATACGCCACTACCCATTATTTTCTCGTCGCCTTGCCCTCTTCCGCTACAGAAACCACAATAGATGCAAGATAACCATTTTGTGAGGTTTCATCATGGATGCTATGCCAGTTAAGCTGAATGACCATTCTTCTGCCCAATTAGTCGCGCCAGTAACGACGACCGAACGGGTACACACCTTTCTGGCAGAACAGGAGTCTATTGAAGAGAATCTCGCGTGGGAATACCGGCAAATTGCCGAAATTGAACAGGCAATCAAAGAAGCCCATGCAGGCGATTTTGTTGCGGCGGATGAAATGGATAAACTGTTTCAAAAGTTAGGAGAAACAGAGCAATAAGAAAATTAAGCAATGACGCCACTATCCCTCCCCTACAGGGCCGTTAGCTTCTGTCTACGTATTTTCTGTTTCGCCCGGTGTGGAGGTTCGGTTTGTTATTGGGTCAACAAGGCGCAAAACAGAACCGAGCTGGGACTATCTGCAAAAGTGTGGGATGACTTGACCTATACTACCCCATGCCAGAACGGTCGTGATCTTTATTCCGTGAGATAGTCCGATTTATCGGGCAGCTTAGAGCCAGAGTTTGCACTTGAACGAATTCCCTCCGTTGATATAGAAAGATTAGAGCAATTCTCGAAGGTTACGAGCGGAGAAACGTTAGAAATGAACGAATCTCTTTTGCTTGCATTCGCAAATGCTGACTTAGGCAAGAATAGCGGTCGTTACGACGACGGCACTATTATTCCAACAAATCTCTGCAAAATATTTGTAAGAATTGGTATAG
This sequence comes from Dickeya oryzae, assembly GCF_020406815.2. Lineage (NCBI taxonomy): Bacteria > Pseudomonadati > Pseudomonadota > Gammaproteobacteria > Enterobacterales > Pectobacteriaceae > Dickeya > Dickeya oryzae. The sequence continues at coordinate 1,974,365 of NZ_CP162670.1, read as the reverse complement.
GCATGCCCCGGTATTCTACATCCGGCTCTGCTGCCCAATCAGATATCAAGGCACCATCAGCAGAAACCAAGTATAAAAAACGAATTATATTGACGCACTGGAACCGCCAACGTTACTAATATTGTCCGATTTGCTGTAGGAACTATCGCTAAGGAGTAAGGGATGATCTCGTTCCGTTCGATGACTGAAGAAGAGTATCCAGCTTTTCTTGAATATTTTATTCCTGATTATGCTGATGAGATACGGTCAAACTATAGACTTTCCCCAACTGATTCTCTTACAAGAGCGACTAAGGAAATATCGGAAACACTAACTGGGGGAGTGAATACTCATGGGCACGTACTATGGTGTCTTTTTGAACGGTCAGATCAAACTGACAGGCATATCGGCTATATCTGGTATAAACCAGATACGGTTATGGGTAGTGCTTTTATCTACGATTTTCATATCTTCAACTCCTGTCAGGGAATAGGGCTTGGTAAACGAACTCTTCGTGCTTTTGAAGAGAATCTACGGGAGAACGGTTTTAAAGAAATCAGACTACGTGTTGCTGGTGATAATGCCCGTGCCCGACATATCTACGAGAACAGTGGATTTGGTGTTACGGGTATCAACATGAGTAAGGTTATTGCGGGCTGAGGTACTAAAAAATAGCCAGAGTAATATTGTTTTTTTCCTTCTTAATAATATGCCTTCTGCCTGAGCATGTAGCTGGGGATGTCGCTATGAATCACCTGGCTATCAGCGGTGACGGTGAAGAGGCGATGGACGATTTCTACTTTTCAGTCTTGATTATCAGGATCATCGTATCGTCTGTTTTCGCTTTTGCCCTGGCGTCCTTGATCGGAAGGCTTTTGAAAAAGAAAAGATAGTTTCTTCGTCCACGACTGGTTGATGAATCAGCCGGTTGGTCGTACTGCTAATCCATCACTCACGTTGCAATAATGGCAACCAGTCAGTGAGACACACAGCAGGCAATACAGCCCTGCGAACGATAACCACCATACCGTTAACCAACCACAACCCGCTATTTCATACCCCGCCTGTCGGTCGTCCAACGTGAAACGCTGAATGTCTTAAATGAATACCATAATCGTCATTTAAGACACCCCTTTCTTGATTATGGTTCCTCCATCAAATCAATAGTGACTGAAAGGAGCCTGCCATGACCTTCGCAACACAACCCAGTAAAGGCACAGCCGTGATCACTGGTGCATCAACCGGTATCGGGTCTGTTTACGCCAACCGCCTGGCACACATGGGCTATGACCTGATTATTGTGGCCCGTAATCACAACCGTCTGAACCAGATGGCAAGCCGTATTACCGCCGATACCGCCCGTAATGTGGAAGTGGTCGCGGCGGATCTCGGTGATGCTCAACAACTCGCCCTGCTAGAGAGAAAACTGCGTGACGATGCCAGCATTACATTGCTGGTCAACAATGCCGGAATGGGTACACATACGCCGCTGTTATCCAGTGATGTGGATCATATGCAGGCAATGATAAACCTCAATGTCACCGCGCTGACCCGTCTGACCTATGCCGTCGTACCGGGGTTTGTCGCACGTGGTACCGGTGCTGTTATCAATATCTCCTCCATCGTCAGCCTCGCTCCGGAACTGCTGAACGGCGTTTACGGTGGAACAAAAGCCTTCGTGCTGGCTTTCAGCCAGTCATTGCACCACGAACTGGCCGACAAAGGGATTCAGATCCAGGCCGTACTGCCGGGTGCCACGGCAACCCCATTTTGGGATAACGGCGGTTTACCGCTGGAACAACTCGATAAAGCGATCGTCATGAGTGCAGATGACCTGGTTGATGCCGCACTGGTGGGTTTCCTTCAGGGGGAACGGGTGACGATCCCTTCTCTGCACAACGAGGCTGAGTGGCTGGCAATGGAAAACAGCCGCCAGGCCATGATGCAACACCTATCAAGCAACGTACCGGCTGAGCGCTATCGTGCCAGCATGACGCACTAACGTGCTACTTATCCAACAGGTATATGATGATGAAACTGACCGGCAATACAATTTTTATTACGGGTGGCACTTCAGGTATCGGCCGTGCCATGGCAGAAAAATTCCACCAGCTTGGCAATCAAGTGATCATCTCAGGTCGTCGCAAAGCCTTGCTGGACAAGGTTACCGCTGCCTGGCCGGGAATGGATTCCGTGGTGCTGGACGTAACCAGTGCTTCAAGCATTAAAGCGGCGGCGAAGGAAGTACTGTCACGCTATCCGTCACTGAACGTGGTGATCAACAACGCAGGCATTATGCCGTTTGACAATCCTGCAGGTGAACTGGATGACGAGATGGCCACCACGTTGCTGAACACCAATCTGCTGGGTACCGTGCGGGTCAGCGCCGCATTCGTTGAACACCTGAAACGACAGACGGCATATGCGGGAAGTGTTTATTCGCGGTTACGGTATTCCCCCGCAGTCGCTTCGTACTGGCAGGTAGTGTCTCAGTGTCGTTTTTATCGGCGCACGACACTGCGGCATCATTACCGGGAGAGATGAAGAAAGATCTTCGCCCTAGGTTATTTAACACGCTTTCCCGACGCATCAATCACTCGCTCGCCATCCTCTTTAATAAATTCGCCTTGTTGTGCGTCAGGCAAAATATCCAGCACCACTTCTGACGGACGGCATAGCCGGGTGCCAAGTGGCGTGACCACAATCGGGCGGTTAATCAATATGGGGTGAGCCAGCATAAAGGCGATCAGCTGTTCATCGCTGAAGCTATCGTCAGCCAGACCTAACTCGGTGTAAGGTTCTACGTTTTGACGCAGCAACATACGCGGGGTGATACCCATCGCACGAATCAGCCCTTCAAGCTCCGCTTTAGAGGGCGGTGTTTCAAGGTAGTGAATAACGGTAGGTTCAACACCGCTATTGCGAATCAGCGCCAGTGTATTGCGCGATGTACCGCATGCTGGGTTGTGGTAAATAGTAATCTCTGTCATTGCCCTATTCTCTTTGAAAAGCCGATGCTGAAAGCCGCATCGGTTAAATAGAAAGATGTAGCGCCAGTGCTGCCAGCGTCACGAATAGCACCGGCAACGTCATCACCACACCAACACGGAAGTAATATCCCCAACTGATGCGAATGTCTTTTTGCGCCAGTACGTGCAGCCACAACAATGTGGCAAGACTGCCGATAGGGGTTAGTTTGGGGCCTAAATCACAGCCAATAATATTGGCGTACGTCATGGCCTCACGGATGACGCCATTAGCCGCAGAAGCATCAATCGACAATGCGCCGATAAGTACCGTCGGCATATTGTTCATCACTGATGACAACACCGCCGTGAGGAAACCGGTGCCTATCGTCGCCACCCACAACCCTTGTGCGGCAAAATAATTCAGCACATGGGACAGGTAATTAGTCAGCCCGGCATTACGCAGACCATATACCACCAGATACATACCCAGTGAAAACACCACAATCTGCCAGGGCGCGCCGCGCAGTACACTGGTGGTATCAATCACCTTCCCTCGCCGGGCGACCAGCCAGAGGATCACGGCAGCGATCGTCGCGACTACGCTAACAGGCACCCCATGTGGCTCCAGCACAAAAAAGCCGCTTAACAACAGTGCTAATACACACCATCCTGCCTTGAACGTTTGCCTGTCACGAATAGCCGCCGCGGGATCTTTCAGTTTGTCCAAATCGTAATCGGCCGGAATTTCCCGGCGGAAAAACAGGTGCAAGACGCCTAATGTGGCAACAACAGCAGCGATATTGACTGGAATCATGACCCGCGCATAGGTATTGAAACCGATACGGAAGTAATCCGCCGTGACGATATTAACCAGATTGGATACCACCAGCGGCAGGCTGGAAGTATCGGCGATAAATCCGGCAGCCATCACAAAGGCCAGTGTTGCGCCGCGACTAAAGCCCAATGCAGTCAACATCGCCACTACAATCGGCGTGAGGATCAGGGCAGCACCATCATTCGCGAACAGCGCAGCCACCAGCGCCCCCAGCACAATCATCAAGGAGAACAGACGCTTGCCCCGCCCGTGTCCTTTGCGAGCCATGTGCAGCGCGGCCCACTCAAAAAAGCCAGACTTATCGAGCAGTAAGCTGATAATAATGATCGCAATAAACGTGATAGTCGCATTCCAGACGATGTGCCATACCACGGGAATATCGTCTATGTGAATCACCCCGGTGGCCCAGGCCAACACAGCCCCGAACGACGCACTCCAGCCAATCCCCAACCCGCGAGGTTGCCAGATGACCAGAATCAGCGTCAGTATAAAAACGGCTCCAGCCAGTACCATGCCATACTCCCATCAACACATATGAAATAACGAATATATATAAATAAATTTTTATCCGCAAACCCGCTGATGCCCGAGTCGACTTACCACACTTGTCACAGCATGCCGCTGGCTTAGCCAGGCCTGCTCAATAATCGCGGCACACCAGGCGGGGACATGCGGTGAAAGGCGATAATGAATCCATTTCCCCTGACGGCGATCCACTAACAGCCCGGCATCCCGTAATAGTGCAAGGTGACGGGAAATCTTGGGTTGAGGCTCCTGTAAGCCTTCACACAAATCGCACACACATAACTCACCCGCTTCTCGCAGCAATAACACGATCGAAAGACGGGTTTCATCAGACAGCGCCTTAAACAACTCCAGCGGGATCAACGTAGCCATGATATCCTCCCCAAAACATCTTTATATAGGTTAAAGCAGATGTGTTTGTTATGGCAATATGTAGTTTGGTAGTCAATCACCTTTATACGAAGTTGGGTCGACACTACGTGTCCATAGCAAATCCAGGCTTCTTTTTATGATAGAATCAAGTAGTATCAATAGTAAGATTGAACATTATTTCAACTCTTTCAGATGACATCATGAAGACGCTTGAAGAATTACGTCAGCAACTTATCGGTATTGGCGAAAAATTAGGTGGCGGGGTCCGCCCAAATGGGTATTTTATTATTCCTGACGCACCTGATGGTATGGCAACGCCCCATCTCGAAATTCATGATGATAAATACCATTATGTTGTCTGTGAAAGAGGTGTGGAGTTTTCTCGAAAAATCACCTCAAGTGAAGATGAAATACTTTATTGGTTTGTCGAGTCAAGCGTCAGTACCATCGCCTCTAGCCTGGCTGCTAGCGAATGCCTCCCTAACGGGGAATTCAGACGACTATATTTTAAAAAACAATATGAATTGCTTAAATCAGTAAACCTGGCATGGGCAGAAAAAAGCGAAGAGATTTCGTTGATATCCTTGTCAGTGAAATGAAAAAATGAGCGTGTTAGATGATGGTGGAAAGATGACAATTGTTTTTATACCCGCATTAATTTCACTACTAATGATGCGAGAAGACGAGGCAGGAAGGCCGCTAACAAGAGAAGAAGTAGAAACCATTCGGGATAACGCTACCGCAATAAATTTACCTGAAGACATCGCAATCAGCATGACCACCGAAAGAGGATATCATGATATATCCCCCGAACACGTCTGGGATGAATGGATATCATTTAAAATTAATAGGGTAGAACTGTGAAACATGAACTGTGGACGAATGAAGAAGGTCTGGATTTATTTTGCCTGGCGGATAAAAGGGGTGATGATGCACGTAGCCTTCTTGAACCAGACTATAAATTGATATGGACTTGTGAGGCAGACTGTCATTTTGAAGCGATGACCAAATACTATGAGTTTCGTAACTGGGGTAAATATACAACTGATTTTCCTGAACATGATAAAAAGATATATAAGGAATTAGGATGGGAGTCAGATTAATAAGAGTGAAAGCGACATACCACAATTATTATTTTACCTCATGACTTCAATAAAAATTAAAATAGAGACACAGAGGGACGATGCCACTACATAATAATCACCAAAAAAACATAATCAAACTATACCATTAATTCAAATCAGATGTTCACTCATCAACATTCATAGTCTGATCACTATATTTAAAAAATGCTTTATTGCTATTTCCAGATCCTGTGCCATCTTTTATAAAACACAATGAAATCACTATAAAAGAGGTATATGCCATGCCATCTATGATGAATTATCACCTGCTTAATTTTCTGACATCTATATTATTGATACCTACTGTTCCTTTCTTTCATCATACTGGTTCTCATGGCGGATATGACTGCCTGCTAATGCGAAAACACGGGCCGTAATTGCCCTATTCAAGCCATATTTTGTATTCACGCTTATCTCTGGAGAGATTCATGAAGAAATTTATGTTTGCAGTTGGTTTATTGTTCCCGCTGAGTGCCATGGCCGCTACCGCCGTAGAGAATCAGCACAAAGAAGTGAAAGTTGGCGAGCAGTTTGAGGTGACGCTGCCAGCGAACCCTAGCACAGGCTATACCTGGGCTATCAAGAAACTGCCCGACGTGGTGGTGTTGACGGGCAAGTCTTACAAGCCCGGTGCGGAGTGCCACGATAAAGTCGGCTGTGGTGGTCATGAAATGTTCCACTTCAAAGCAGTGAAAGCCGGTGTTGGCGATATTGACCTCTCTTATTCGCGCCCGTGGGAAAAACAACCTCAGCCGGATGATAAGGAAGCGGTTATTAAGGTGACCGTGAAGTAAAATCATCCTGTCGTCAGGCGTGTCAAAACGCCTGACGACAGCAATTAGTCTCACATCTGGCTTTTGCATCGAACATCGCCGGTTCACACATGCCAGCATGCCACCCGATGTCCATCGGTGATATCACGTAACAGCGGCGCAACAGCTCGACACTGTTCACTTGCTAGCGTACAGCGAGTATAAAACGGGCAACCGTTCATCGACGGCGAGACATCTCCCGATTCGGTAACAACAGGCTCATCCGGCACCTGTACACGCGGATCCGGTATAGGGATGGATGCCAGTAACATGCGGGTGTAGGGGTGAGACGGGTGCCGATACAGCTGCTCCGCCGACGCTTCCTCAACCAGCCGTCCCTGAAACATCACGCCAATCCGATCCGAAATATGGCGTACCATCGATAAATCATGAGCAATAAACAGATACGTCAGCCCTCGCTCCTGTTGCAGATCCTGCAACAGATTAACCACCTGCGCCTGCACTGACACATCCAAAGCCGACAGCGGTTCATCGCACACCACGAATTGCGGATTTACCGACAGCGCCCGGGCAATGCAAATACGTTGTCGTTGTCCACCACTGAACTCATGGGGAAAGCGCTGCAAATGTTCCGCTTTCAACCCTACTCGCTCCAGTAACTCTAACGTGCGCGACTGCCGTTCCCCACGGGTATAGCCGTGAATCCGCATCGGTTCAGCGATCAACTGTGCCACCGTCATTCCTGGATTAAGTGAGGAATAGGGATCCTGAAAGATAGCCTGCACACGTCGGCGAAACGGCTTTAGCGCCGCTTCCGGCAGCGCGCTGATAAGCTCGCCATCAAACTGGATCTCGCCAGCAGTAATCTCAACCAAGCGTAGCAGACTGCGCCCGAGGGTCGACTTACCGCAGCCCGACTCCCCTACCAGCCCATAGGTTTCGCCCGGCCAGATGTCAAAACTGACACCATCCAGCGCTCGCACCAGTTGGCCTTGTTTCCGCCAGCCCCGGCGCATGTCGTAATACGTTTTAAGTTCGCGGATACGCAATAACGGTTGTCGGTTAGCCGGCATATCGAGCCTCCCCACAATCCATCAACCAACATTGCACCCAGTGATGATCGCCACACTGTCGCCGCTCCGGCAGTTGCTGTTCACACACGGTCATACGTTGCGGGCAACGCGCGGCAAACGGGCAGCCTGTTGGCGGATTCAGCAACCCCGGCGGCACGCCCTCAATCGGTGACAGCCGCTGACGCACGTCGTCATGCCGTGGCAACGATGCCAGCAATCCCTGGGTGTAAGGGTGTGTCGGTCGGTAGAAAATATCCTCCACACACCCTTCTTCCATCACCAGTCCGCCATACATCACGACTACCCGTGAGCAAAGCTGCGCGACGACGCCCAAATCGTGAGTAATCAGCATAATGGCAGTGCCAGTCTGCTGTTGTAGCTGTTTGAGCAGTCGAAGGATCTGCGCCTGGATAGTGACATCCAACGCGGTGGTGGGTTCATCAGCAATCAGCAGCGCCGGATGGCAGGACAACGCAATGGCGATCATCACCCGCTGGCGCATGCCGCCGCTGAATTCGTGGGGATACTGATCGTAGCGCTGCCCGGCATCCGTGATACCCACCTGTTGTAACATAGCGATTGCCCGTAGCCTGGCGGTTTTTTTATCGAGTTGCTGATTACGCATCAGGATGTCGCGCATCTGCTGCCCGACCGTCAACACTGGGTTAAGTGCCGTCATTGAATCCTGAAAAATCATAGCGATATCATTGCCGCGCAGTCGACGCAACGCCTTCGGACTGTAGCCAGCCAGATCGTCGCCACGAAAACGGATCTGCCCGTCCATGATACGACCATTGCCCCCCAGCAGTTGAATCACCGATTTACAGGTGACGCTTTTCCCACAGCCGGATTCACCGACAATACCGACGATTTCTCCTGCACGGACGCTGAAACTGACGCCGCGCACTGCCTGCACTTCCCCATCACGAGTGAAGAAGGACGTGCGCAGGTTATCAATCACCAATAATGGGTTGTCTATCGCCGCCTCACTCATCAGGTTGCGCCCCCGGTTCAAACGCGGTGCGGAACACATCGCCCAGCACATTAAAACTGAGTACCGTCAGCAAGATCAGCATGCCGGGGAACAGCGCCAGCCAGGTGGCATCGCCAATATAGGCCTGCGCATTGTTGAGCATACTCCCCCAGGAGGCATTAGGCTGTTGTACGCCCAGCCCGAGAAAGCTAAGCGTAGACTCCATCAGGATCGCCGACGCGATATTCAACGTCGCCGCCACCATAATCGTGGGTAAAATGGTAGGGATAATATGACGCAGGATGATGCGCCATGCCCGCTCGCCGGATGCGCGCGCGTACAACACATACTCCCGCTCTTTCAGCGATAGGGTTTCAGCCCGTACCAGCCGCGACAGGTTCATCCAGGTCAGAGCGCTGATGATCAGAATGATGTTGGCGACCCCCGGCTTCAGATAAGCATTCAGCACCAGCAGCAGAAAGAAGGCCGGGATCGACATCAGCATATCTACCGCCCGCATCAGCACCGCATCCAGATAGCCGCCGACATAACCGCTGACGGTCCCGACCAGCGTGCCGATCAGAGTAGAGAAAATCATCGACAATACGCCAACCATCAGCGAAATTTGTCCGCCGTAGAGCGCACGGGTGAAATAATCACGCCCGTATTCGTCGGTGCCGAACCAGTGTACGCCACCCGGCGGCAGCATTCGTGCCTGAATCATCATAGCGTTCGGGTCCCACGGACTGATCCACGCTAACGCCGACGTTGCGCCGAATACAATCAGAATAACCAACGCGAGTTGCGCCGACCGGTTACGACGCAGCTGTTGTCTTGTCTGTTGCCAACGCCTTCCCATCAGACTTACCTCATTGCTCTGATGCGCGGATCAATCACGCGATACAGCATATCCGCCAGCAGATTGCCGATAACCAGCATGCCCGCCGACAACATCACCATTGCCATGATCAATGGGTAATCCAGCGACGTGATAGACTGAAGGCCCAGCAATCCCATTCCCGGCCAGGAAAACACGCTCTCCGTCACGTAGGCACCTACCACCAGTTCAGAAAACGACAAACCGAACAAGGTTATAACCGGCAACATCACGTTCTTCAGTACATGCCGAAACAGGATGTGAGCACGCGTCGCGCCATACGCCAGTTGCGTTTGCACATAGTCAGCGGAGAGTTGAGTGATGGTATGAGAACGGATGTAACGGACATAACTCGACAGGTTATAAAAGGTCAACGCCACGCACGGCAGAACGCCATGCCGCACGACGTCAAGCCATGAATCCGCCGCCCCAATAGTGCGCATTCCCATGCTTGGCAACCAGTTGAGCTGAACCGAAAAAATGATGATCAACAGAATGCCGAACCAGAAAATCGGCACAGAAATACCAATGTATGCCACCAGATTGAGCACATGATCCAACCAGCGGTGGCGAAACGCGCCCGCCAGCAGGCCCAGCGGCATGGCTAGCAACACCGCCAGCAGCAGCGACATGCCCATCAGGCCGAGCGTCGCTGGCAGCCTCTCCGCAATCAGGGTCAGCACCGGGCGGTGAGAAATCATCGAATAACCCAGATCGCCCTGCGCTACGTTTTTCAGCCACAAGAGGTACTGCATCGCCAATGGCCGGTCTAATCCGAGACTATGACGCACCCGTTCGATGTCATCCTGGCTCATACGCGGCGTGATATACGCCTGTACCGGATCGCCCGGTGCCAGTTTCACCAGCAGAAACGACACCAGTGAAATGAAAAATAGCATCGGCAACAGTTGCCCAAGCCGACGCACCACCATGTTATCCATGAGCCTTCCGTAGGTGTTGCAGCGGTTGTCCACATCGCTGCGGGCAACCGTAGCGATTATTTCTGATAGATTTTCGACAAATCCTGGAACAAGTAGACCGGTTTCGGCTCAGCCTCCTGCGTACCGCCAAAGCGTTTGTCTATCGCCACCACCGCGTTGGTGTAGGCGATCGGATACCAGATCATGTCGTTCGCTACCGTCCGCTGAATATCCTGGTAGATAGCGGCGCGCCGCACAGTATCGGTTTCAATCGCCCCCTTGTCCCACAGCGCGTCAAACGCCGGGTTTTTGTAGTGCGCGTAGTTGTAATCCTCATTACTCATGAACAGCGACTTATAGCCGTCTGGTTCGGACCCCATGATGTACCCGCCCAGACTCAATTCGTAAGCCGTGTTGTTCTTGTCACGACCTTTTTGCGACATGGCGTTGGCGTCCAGTGGCAGCAATTCCACATTGATACCGATATCTTTGAGTTTCTGTTGGATATACAGCCCCATGCTCTCCTGGGTCTTGTTGGTATTGATGTAAGCCAGGCGCAGCGTCAACCCTTGCGGTTGGCCGGACTCACGGAACAGGGCTTTGGCTTTATCAAGATTGTAAGAATACGCCTCGACATCCCCGGTCTGGTAAAGCGTATCCGGTGTCAGGATTGAATTGGCGGGTTTGGCGTAATCCAGTGAGGTAAACGCTGTCTGCACCAGTTCATCTTTGTTGATGGCATAGGCGATCGCCTGACGCAACGCCTTGTTCTTCATACTGTCGAGGTTCTGGTTGAACACCATGTAAGCCAGACGGCCTTCCGGATAAATAATGAAATCAAAACGGCCGGTGGCCTTGAGCTGTCTGACATCCTGTGGATCGATCAGCTTAAGATTGATTTCGCCATTTTGCATCGCCAGCCTCGCCGCGTTGGCATCTCTGGCGAAGCGATACGTCACAGTCTCAAGCTTCGGTTTGCCGTTCCAGTAATCATCAAAACGGCTCAACGCGTAATACTGACCGGAACGGTATTCGCCGAATTTGAACGGGCCGGAACCAACCGGTGCATCGTTTTTGGCGCTCTTCGACAAATCGTCTTCTGTGGCAAAGACATGCTGAGGGATGGGGTAAATCTGCACCAGCGAACCGACAAAAGCGGCACTGACCTGCGGCAATGTAAACTTCACCGTCAGGTTGTCCACCTTGCTGACTAACACCGGCTGGTTGTTGTACACAAACATACTGCGGAAAAAGCTATGTTGCTTCTCATCCAGTAGCTTATTGAACGTGAACACCACATCATCGGCCGTGATTGGCTGCCCATCCTGCCACTTAAGACCGGGTTTAAGTGTCAATGTGTAGGACAGATTGTCGGCCGATGGTGTCAGGCTTTGCGCCAGCCCCCATTCCACCTTGCCGTCATTATAACTGTACAACGGCGAATACAGCGCCTGCATGATAGTGAGTGTGGTTCGGTCGCTGGCATACAGCGGGTTCATCACCAGCGGGTCGCCGCTGGTGATACCGATGATCAGATTACCATCCGCGCTGGCTGTCGTTTCCGCTGCAGCCTGACCACTGATACCCAGCGACAGTATCACGACCGCCGCCCACGCTGAAAATGCCCGATTACGCATTGTGTTCTCTTTCCCCGGAATGATAAAAATCCGAATATTGCACCAGGGAATAGACTTACCAAAGCGCGTAAATCATATAAGATTAGCGAAAAAACGACTAACACAGCACGGTTATCTACAACTGGTTGACGACACCGACGGGACTTTGGCAACGCACCCATTAATTCCAGCACAGACTCGTAACGTGCGACAGCAAGCGCTAGATTAAGCCAACGAGGTATAACACAGGAAACACCATGAGGTTTGATGACTGGTTATGGCGCAAGAAACTGATTGCCTTGCTGATTGTTGTCGTGGTGATTGAACTGCTGTTATTGCTGATCCCCTGGGATCACCGTTGAGTCATGCCACCGGCATCAAGCCATAAGCAAATAAATCGTTCAGAGAATCCGTCAGTCGACGTAAGATAGGCCTCATTATTACCGCCAGGCCCATACGGTTCATCAGGTGCAAGGCTCATTACCATAGCAGTGCAATAACTATAGCAATACAACACCATAGCAACACAATCACGAGGGTTCACATGAACAAGCCACATACCCCTTTGCTGGCGATTGCCTTGTCGCTGCTGCCGTTGACGGCATCCGCCGCCGATGGCTACAAAAACCTGAAATTTGGGTCTTCCGCCGCCACTATCCGGCAACAGGCGAATTGTTCATTGCGCGGCCCGGAGACGATCATGGGCCAGACGGTGTACATCTGCCCTGATTTCAGTTTTGCCGATAAGAAAACCCAGGCGATTTTCAGTTTCAACAATGACAAATTCAACCGTATGGCTATCTCTATCACAATGGCCGATCTACCAAGCGTCATCGAAGGGTTAAAAAGCAAATACGGCATGACGGCACCGCTGTCCGCCAACGATGTGGATACCTTCATGAACAAGCCCAATACCCGCGTCACCGCCCGGTTCGACAAGAACACGATTACGCTGGTGTTCGACAACGGTATCGATAGTCAGAAGAATATCTACCTGGTGTATAACGCTGAAAACAGTGTCAGCGCCGGTCCGACGGCGGCACCAGCCAGCCGGGGCATCACCAAAGACGACCTGTAATATCGCGCTCCCGGTGTTGAGCACCGGGCTCTTCTTCTCGCAGCAACACGGCTATCACACGGGTTTATCCGACGTGCTGGTTTATCCAACATGTGGGTTTATCCAACATGTGGGTTTATCCAGCATGATAGACACTCCAGACTTTGACCAATACCGCGGCCGAAAGGCCCCAGCACACCACCGCCAGTAACAGCGCAGGGGGCAGACGCATCACACCGGTAAAGTAATAGAGCGATATCAGGTACACCAGATAAGGAATTACTGCCCAAATACCAAACAGAATTGTAGCGCGCAACGCTTCCACACCACGCTCCGTTCCCACGATGTAATGCGCAATCAACGCAAAGGTCGGAAACAGTGGCACCAGCCCGGCAATATAGTAATTACGGGTTTTGGCCAGCAGGCCAATCAAAACCACCACAAGTGCGCCCAGCGCCGCTTTTATCAGTAAGGCCATATTGATGATGTTCGGTTATCGGTTTGCTATTCGGCACGTCACACGTCCGCCCTTTCCGCCCTCACTATCCGGCAGCTGTTGCTATATCTAACAGAAAAATCGGACAAAAACTTGAAAAATAAAAAGCCCCGATATTCTCGGGGCTACACAGCGTAACGATGGTGGCACACACCGCTTAATGGGCGTGCTCCAGCGCCTTAGACGCTTGTGGGTTACGGTTTTCAATGGCGATCTTCTTCGGTTTTTCGCTTTCCGGGATATCCTGCCGAAGGTTGACAGTCAGCAACCCGTTTTCCAGATGTGCGCCTTCCACCTTGACATGCTCCGGTAGCGAATAACTGATGCTGAAATCCGTACGATTGATCCCGCGGTAGAGCCAGCCTTCCTGATGTTGCGACGTTTCCGGTACGTCTTCACTGTGTTTGCCGCTAATGGTGAGCTGACCACCCTGTGTATTGATCTCCAATTCCTCTTCGCGCCAGCCCGGCACACTCACCGTAATGCCGTAATGGGTGTCGTCAAGACGACGGATATCGTAGGATGGTGTCGCACTAAGCGGCGTATCTCCCGTCAACTGGCTGAAAAGCCTGTCGATGCGGTTGAAACGATCAGAGAACAGTGAATCGGTAAACGCCGGAAATAAAGACACAGTTTTGAATGCCATGGTTAACCTCCTGAATATATCGTGATACACATTCAAAAGTGCAAACCGCAAGGCAACAGCATTGTCTTGCTTTCACTTCTTCATATAGATCCGTATCCGATTTTTTCAAGGGGATTAGTCAAGAAATCGACCAATAGGAAATCGACCAATAGAAAGGTGTGGGCGTCCCTGCCCCGGTACACTTGGTTTACACGATTTCCTGGTTTACGTGATTAAGGCGTTACGGCATGCTCAAGCGCGGCGACTATCCCCGAACGCGATGGCTATCCGGCAATACCCGATAGAGCGCCAGCGCCACCACAAAAGTCACTGGCGCGGAAAATGACTGTAACAGCGCGCTGCCATGCATCAACGCTACCCCGGCAATCACGCTCAGCAGCCAGGCAATAAGGCCGGTCGGATTAAATGCACGTATCGCCGTCGTGGCCGGTAGCGTGCGGTGACCAAGAATATGCGCCAGCGCCACACCAACCCACGCCACCACAAACACCCCTTGATAGGCCAGCGCCTGCAAAATATAGGCAAAGACATCCGCTAGCATCAGGCCATATACCGCCGCGCCCACCACACAGGCCCAGACAATCTTGCGATGGCGCAATCGAAACAGTCGGTCAAAAAACACCTGCATGTTGACGGTAGCCAGATAATAGTTGGCGGTATTGATACGTGTTTGTGTCACCCACACAAACAGTAATCCCCAGAAACCGAGCAGATTAAGGATATTAACCACGACAGCGGTTTCACTGACGCCATTTTGCTGGGCAAAACTACTCACCAGATAAATACCCACCGCGCCATTGAGCAGGAAGGTGATCAGATAGAACGGCATACCGAAGTTAATGCGCGCATGATACTGACTGTCTTCCTGACGGCCGAACCGGGCATAATCAAAGGTGTACATCATCAGGATCCACACCCCCATATAGTAGGTAAAACAGTTCCACCAGCCATTGGCAGGCGGTGACGCCGGGCCAAACGACAACCATTGCGGCTGATAGCCATAATGCTGGATAGACACCGCAACCGTCAGCGCCAGACCTAACAGATAAAACGGCAACAGTACGCCATTGAATTTATCCAGCCAATGCTGCACGCTGCCGAAGATCAACGGTACGCTGTAGAGCACCACCAGTAACGCCGCCCAGCGATAATCCAGCGCGGGAAACAGGTGATTGATAGCAAACGCGATCACCGAGCCTTCAAACACGGCGTAATAAATCGCGGTAGAGAAAAAAATCAGCGTCGCCAATGCTGACCCCGCCTGACCGAATAACTGGCCGGAAAACGCCGCCACCGACAGGCCGCTGCGAATGGCAAAACGGCTAATCACCGCGTTGATCACACCGTAACACACCACGGAGAGCACCATGCCGATGATGGCATTGCGCGCACCGTAATTCAGCGCCAGCGATGCACCGACCACAATGTAAAAAATAGCGCTGCACACCGCCCACCAGGCCATGGTCAGCGAGAGTTTGCCCATGCGCTCTGCGCCAGACACCGTATCGGCAGGCGTCACCACCTCCCCTTGTACTCCGGATATTTCAGCCATACACCCTCCACAGACCTGTCATTGATGTATCGTTGTTGACGTTGATGAACCTGCTGTCGCAGGTTTTCAGGCCGAACACACCCGCCGTGGCAGGAATACTGCACGGTCAATGATGCATTCGGTATAATCAGACATGCCCCGCCGCCACCGTTGCCCTGGCGTTGGCGCGGGGGTGAGAGTTGGCGGGGCTGTCTGAAATCAGTGCGCTAACAGATGTTCCAGCCGCTCAAGGCGGTGGCGATAGTGCTGGCGGGCAAGCAGCGCCTCCTCCAGCGATACCGGCGTAAAGCGAACGCCGTAATGGGGTTGTAACTGCCCGATGAGGTCCAGATCACTGCTGATCACCGTGCCCAACGTCATGTACCCTCCACCGGATACCGCGTCTCGCAACAAAATAATCGGCTCCAACCCGCCCGGCACTTGTACCGAGCCGATGGGGTAACAGGCATCAACGATATTAGACGGGTCTGACCCGGCACCAAAGGGGGGCGTGCGCGGCTCAAACGCTAACGGTGCACCACCTTTCAGGCGATAACCAATACGATCCGCCTCGGTGCCAACCCGCCAGTTATCAGCGAAGAACTGCTCGACGGCGGCGGGAGTGAGCCGATGAATATACAAGCCAGTGACCATGCGCAGCGTCACCTGCTTATCCAGCGGCTGAAGGCAATCCGCAGGCACCGTCACACCGGGGTTCACCTGACGAGTTGGTACCCCTATCGGTAAAACATCATTGGCCGCCAGCCGCCGCCCCTGATAACCGCCTAGCGCACCCAGCGCATAAGTCGAACGGCTGTCCAACACCTCAGGTACCGCCACGCCCCCGGCTACCGCCAGATAGGCACGACAGCCTGCTGTTGCCGGTGCAAATCGCAACACCTGACCGGCCCGCACTGCAAACGAGGTATCCATCGGCATCGCGTCGCCATCCAGCAACGGCGACATGCGCGCGCCACACACCGCCACCACAGCATCGTCTTCAAACTGTAATTCCGGCCCCAGCAACGTCATTTCCAGCACGGCTGCCTGTGCCGGATTTCCCACCAGCAGGTTTGCCAGCCGCAGTGAATACTGGTCTAACCCACCGGACGGCGGGATACCGAGATGGTAATACCCTTCGCGCCCGGTATCCTGTACCGAGGTGGCAAGCCCAGGCCGGATAACGTTGACTCGCCCACCCGATAGTGGCCCACTATTGCGCTGCATACAGCACCCCCTGAAGATAGTGTTTATAACCCACCGGGTCGGCGAGGAATTTATCCAGCTCAAACGTGACCGGGCGAATACGCAGGCTGAAGCTGCCCGCTTCCACCGCCTGCACGTCTTGTTCGTAACGAGCCAGATCAATGGGCTTGAACTGCACGATGTCGCCCGCACGGAAAAACACCATCGACGATTGCAAATAGTCCAGCCGCTGCTCCGGGTCGTAAATCGGTGCTGGTGTCACGCCAAACAACTGGTAGCCACCAGCCCCGCGTACCGAGTAGATGCAGCCGAAACAGCCACCATGCCCCAACGACAGTTTGGGGGTATCAGTGCGCGGACGCAGGTATTTCGGTACCTGAAGCTGTTGTGCCTGCTCTGCCATTTGGAACATGAACGGTAATCCCGCCACGAACCCCACCATCGACACAAACCACGGTGTACCGCTGTGCGCGGCAATAAACGCCGCCACATCCTGATAACCGTTGATGCGAGCGGCGTACTCCAGATCAGTAGCGCTGGGGTCCTGATGGCGATCGCGAAACCGCATCAGGGTCTCGTGTGTCCAGGGGTCGTTGTATAACACCGGAATTTCGATGATGCGTGTGTCGAGCACCGTCATCGTTTGCGCCTGACTCTCGGTTTGCCGCACCTGTTCCAGCAGCGCCTGCGGTGCGATGAGGTCCGGGTTAAAACGCACCTGAAACGATGCGTTGGCCAGGCAAATATCCAGTACACCGGGCAACGCCTGCTGTTCGAGCGCCCGGGTCATCGCCAGCCCACGGAAGAACGCCCCCAACGACATCGCTTCGTCAATTTCAGCAAACAAGTGCTCATCGCCACCAAAGGTGTACCTGATTTCAGGGAACGTCATCTCAGGCCTCCCTCGTCAGCGGTAGCGCGTCGGCTTCCCGCGCCTGTAGCCAGTTTTCCAGCGAAGTGGTATCAAAGCGCCCAGCCCGCACGCGAGGGTCAGCCAGCAACCACTGGTGTAACGATTGCGTGGTCGTTATCCCATCGATCCGTAGCTGGCGCAGCGCCTGTTCAGCACGGGCCAGCGCTTGTGAGCGATCCGCCCCTGATACCACCACTTTCGCCAGCAGCGAGTCGTAATAAGGTGGAATCCGGTAACCACTGAACACATGGCTGTCGATACGAATACCGGGGCCCTGCGGCCAGCTCAGCGAGGTCACCACACCGGGGCAAGGAAAGAAATTGCGCGCCGGATCTTCCGCGTTAATTCGCATTTCGCAGGCATGCCCGCGTAAGGCAATCTCTTCCTGACGCAGCGCAAGGGGTTCACCACTGGCAATACGCAACATCCACTGCACCAGATCAACACCGGTTACCCGCTCGGTAACCGGGTGTTCGACCTGAATGCGGGTATTCATTTCGATAAAATAGAACTGCTCTCGCTCGGTATCGAACAAATATTCCAGCGTACCGGCGCTGCGATAGTGCAACTGCTGCGCCAGCTGCAATGCGCTACGGCACAGCGCGTCACGCTGTTCTGGTGATAATGCCGATGAAGGCGCTTCCTCAAAGACTTTCTGACGTCGGCGTTGCAGCGAGCATTCACGCTCATACAAATGTACCGCCCGTTCGCCATCCCCCAGAATTTGCACTTCAATGTGGCGGGCATGACGGATAAACAGCTCCAGATAGACATCGCCACATCCAAATGCCGCTTTCGCTTCACTTTGGGCGATCGGCAATTCCCGTTTCAGGTCATCCTCGTTATTCACCACCCGAATACCACGCCCACCGCCACCGGCGGCAGCCTTAATCAACAGTGGATAGCCAATCTCCGTCGCCGCCTGCAACGCCGCTTCCAATGATGACAGCACCCCGGAACCGGGAACGACCGGTACCCCGGCAGCCTGTGCTGTGCGCCGCGCAGCTGCCTTGTCCCCCATCAGGCGAATGGTGTCCGCCGTCGGGCCGACAAACACCAGCCCCGCCTGTTCCACCGCGTCGGCAAATGCCGCATTCTCCGACAGAAAACCGTATCCCGGGTGGACCGCATCGGCACCGCAATCCTGAGCGGCCTTGAGCAACGCGGCCTGATTCAGGTAACTTTGATCAGCACGCGCCGGCCCCAACAATACCGTTTCATCCGCCAGACGCGCGGGCAATGAATCGATGTCGGCTTCGCTGCAGGCAGCGACCGAGGTGATCCCCAGACTGCGTGCGGCATGAATAATGCGTACGGCAATCTCCCCACGGTTAGCGATAAGCAATTTTTTGATCGGCTGACGCATCGTTGTGGTCCTCCTGATGACGTAATAATGAGGTTATAGGGTAGATTTACCGTTATTCATCGATTTTTATGATGGCTATAACCTGCCCCGGTTCCAGCGCATCACCGTTATTCACACAAAACGAGACTAATACCCCTGCCTGCTCCGCATAAATCTCACTGAACTGTTTCATCACTTCGACCAGGCCAATAACGCTATTCGCCGTCACTGGGGTATTCTCTTCAATAAACACCGGGGTGTCCGGGGCAGGTTGACGATAGAAAATACCCGGCAAAGGGGAACACACTTCATATGTTTTCATTATCTTTAACCCTTATATTTATTGATTGATTACCGATGATTGAAACTATTTTTCAATGGCGAGCGCACGTGGATATTGGCGTCATTCAATGCTTCTCGCGTGGCCTTAATTAATGACAACGCACCGGGTGTATCACTATGAATACAGATAGAATCAAACTCGACTGCGATATCCTCGCCATCAACCGTCGTGACCTTGCCTTCAACACACGCGCGCACGACTTTCGCTGCCACCGCCGTTGGGTCTAGCGTACCGACCCGGCGAGTAAACACGATAGAACCGCTGATGTCATATTCCCTGTCACCATAAAACTCACAAATAACAGGATGTTGCAGCTTTTTCGCTTCCTGCCATACCAACGAGCCGTGCAGGCAAAATAACCGCAATTCCGGGTCCAGCCGGTGTAACGCTTCCACAAACTGTTGCGCGGCAACCTGATCGCGGGCCAGATGCATATACAACGCGCCGTGTGGTTTCACATGCTGTAACGGTAATTGATGCAGTCGGGTAAATTCCCGCACCGCCCCAAGCTGATACAGAATGTCATTGACCACTTCCTGCGGCTGGCTATGAATATGCCGACGACCAAAACCAACCAGATCGCGAAATCCGGGATGGGCCCCCACCGCCACACCACACGCTTTAGCCCATTCGATGGTCTGACATATCGTTGAAGGATCGCCTGCGTGAAATCCAGCGGCAATATTGGCCGAACTGATATAAGACATAATCTCCTGGTCAACGTTATCGCCTATTTTCCAGGGACCGAAGTTTTCGCCCATATCGGAATTCAGATCGATTTCATATTTCATAGTTATTTCTTATTTGTGATGGTTTTGTTTAAAAATAATATAGAACTACAATTTTCCATTCGGAAAGACGTATTTTCAGAACACTCACTATCTGAAAAACAGAACGCTCATCGATAAGGAAACGGTCATGGTCACATTGCGTCAGATCCGCTACTTCATCGCCACCGCCGAGATGGGCCAAATCTCACAGGCGGCGATTCATCTCAACATTTCGCAGTCGGCGGTCACCTCCGCTATTCAGGAGCTGGAACACCTGCTGGGGAAGCCGCTGTTCCTGCGCTCGGTACACGGTATGACGCTGACGGAAAACGGCAGTTACTTCCTGAATCACGCTTATGCGGTGCTGCGCAGTGTGAACGACGCCATGAACATCCCGTTAACTGACAACCGGATCAGTGGTTCACTGAATATCGCCGCCAGCTACACGGTCATGGGCTACTTCCTGCCCTTTCACCTGCAACGGCTGTCTGACGGTTTCCCACATGTCACCTTGCACCTCAACGAACGTGAGCGGCAGGATATCGAACTGGGGTTACTGGACCGCTCGTTGGATCTGTCGTTAGTGCTGACGGCTAACCTCACGCACCCGGAAATTACCTCAGAAACCCTGTTTAATTCCGAGCGACGTTTATGGCTGCCCAGTCGGCATCCTTTGTGTGATAAAGCTGAAGTGAGCCTGGCGGATGTCGCTGACGAACCTTTTATCATGCTGACCGTCGATGAGGCGGACCACAGTGCGATGCGTTACTGGGAATCAAGCGGACACCGCCCGAAGGTGATGCTACGCACCAGCTCGGTGGAAGCGGTGCGCAGTATGGTGGCGAATGGGTTAGGTGTGGCGATACTGTCTGATCTGGTGTACCGCCCCTGGTCGCTTGAGGGGCGGCGTATCGAAACCCGTTCACTAAAAGATAAGGTTCACCCCATGAGCGTTGGGCTGGCCTGGTATCGTGACGCCGAGTTTACCCCGGCCATGCAGGCAGTACGGGAATATTTCCGTAATCTGTTCCTGACACCGCAGTTGGCGTTTTCACGCCGTTAGGCTGATGCCGGAACCGGATGACGTGGACCAAAACGCAGTGCCATCAGGATCAAGACGACAACACCCGCCGCCATGATAAGCCAGGCTTGATTCAGCCCGCTGGTGTGTTGCCGGATAAATCCTGCCAGCAGCGGCATCAGGCTGGCTATCAGATAACCACCGCCTTGCACAAAGCCCATCAGCGCCCCGGCCTGACGCGGGTCGTCTACCTGATCCAGCGCGATAATCAGCGACAGTGGAAACAACGCGCCGATCCCCAACCCCAGCGCCACCATAATCGGCAGCACCAGCGTCAGCGGTGCCAGTATCAGGCCAGCCATGCCCAGCAACAGCAACAGCAACACCGGCAGCAACAGATAGCGCCGGTCAGGAACATGGTTGATAAGCCACGACACCAGCAACCCGGCCACCACTTCTGTCAGCGTCAGCCCGCCCAGGAGCAGGCCACTATGGGCCGAACTCCAGCCAAGCTGGGTGTAGTAAGGCGGCAACCAGGCCAGCACCAGCGTGTAAGCGGCAGTGCCGATACCAAAAAAGATCATCAACGCCCACGCCCGGCTACGCGACAATGTGGTAACAGCCTTCGTGTGCGGTGCGTTATTTGGCATTGGGTTGATCGATACAGTGATCATCCAGGCCACGGCAGCCAGCGTAGCCAGACCGCCCCATATTGCCAGCGCACCGTCCCAATCCATCACATCCGCCAGCGGAGAGACACTGGCTGCAGCCAGCGCGGCACCCGCCATAATCGCCGTGGTGTACAACCCCATCAGGCGGCTGCTTTGTTGACTGAAGCTACGACGCAAAAACGACGGCATCAATGCCTGAATCAACGCAATACCGATACCCGCTAACGCCGCGGTCAGCAGTAACCCGGCGGTACCGGTTAACCAACAACGTAGCAGGCTGGCAACCGCAATGCCGACAATGCCTATCCCGATCCCCCGGTATTCACCCACCCGGGCCTGCAACCATCCACCATACAAGGCGCAAATCCCCATCGCGAACACAGGCAGCGTTGTCAGCAAGCCCGCCTGCGTATCCCCCATGCCGGTATCCGCCTGAATCCGTGACAACAACGGCCCAATACCGGCCAGCACCGGCCGGAGGTTAAGTCCCAGTAACATGACGGTAATAACGACAAAAAATAGTGATTTGGCACGAATTGCGTGTGACATAGCGCTCCCTGTGGCTCCTGATACTTGAGCAATGATACATTTTACCCATAGAATATCTTCACAAAAAGAATCTTAACGTCAAGATAAATTATACATATGACTGATCGAGCAGATAACGCATATAAGCAATGGCAACGAGAAAGACCGGATATTGATCCGTTTCCGATGCAACTGGTAGGGCGGCTGTTTGAAGCCTCGTTGCGGCTGGAACGGGATCATCTTAACCCGCTGTTTGCGCAGTTCGGCCTGCGTCCCGGTGAATTTGATGTACTGGCCACCTTGCGGCGTAGTGGTGCACCTTACGCACTGACGCCCACGCAACTGTACGAAGCGCTGATGATGTCATCAGGCGGTATGACGAACCGTATCGACCGGCTGGAGCAGGCACAATGGGTCGTGCGTCAAAGTAACCCGCAAGACCGACGCGGCACCCTGGTGAGGTTGACAGAAAAAGGACGGGAACAGGTCGAAGCCGTGCTGACGCAGCATATTGATAACGAACGGCAACTACTGGCATCACTGGATGCAGAAGAACAGCGACAGTTGAATGTGTTGCTCAAGAAATTACTGGCCGGTTTGCCACAGCAATAAAAAATCCGCCCGGCTGGGCGGATTTTTAAGCGTACGGTGATTACATCGCACCTGTCGCACTGGGTGCGATTAGAAACGGTAGCCTACGCCTACGTTCCAGCTGCCCACGTCAACGCTACGGATGCGGCTCTGTTCGTAGCCAACATCAAAGGCAACGTTCTGAACCGGGTTGAACTGCAGGCCAGCACCATACACAAAGCCAGCATCGCTGGTGCGGTTGTTGGAAGAACCGTCAGTTTGGTTGAAGGTGAACTTGCCTGCGCTCACACCCACCAGACCGTAGATGCTTGCCCAGTCATTGAAGCGGAAAGACGGACCTGCGCTGAAACCGTAGTACTGGTTCTTGTTGTAGGTGGAGTCAATAGTCTGGCTGTCTTGCAGGTAAGTGAAAGAACCTACCACGCCCAGCTGGCTATTATCGAACTCGTAACGGTACTTCAGATTGAAGCCCGGCAGTTTGTTCTGCACGCTCTGAGCGTCGCCCTGAGCATAACCCAGAGTAACAGTACTTTCACCAGCGACAGCAGAACCAGCGCTTACAGCCAGAACACAAGCTAAAGCGGAAAGACACGCGATTTTTTTCATAATATGCCTCGAATTTATCTTACCAAAGAAGATTTAAGCGAGGTAAATATAACAAAAAATTAGGGCACATGCTGCCTGGTTATTATTTTTCAATTAGGGCAAACATGTAACAAAATTTTTCAATATCAAGGTAATTAACTGTTTTAAAACAAAAAACAAAGTTCATTTTTGCATGAAAAAAATAATAACGGGCCGTTCTTTGATGCAGAGTTTTCTTAATTTTTTGATTAATTTTCAGGCTGATTTTATATCAAAAAAAAGATTTTCAAAGTGAGAGTAAATTAAGGTCAACAAGAGTAAACTAAGCGAGAATAATTTGTTCATTTATTGCCTGCTTTTCCCCGATTGCCCCACTGAATGTTAAGGCCCTGCAATGACCTTGATTTCCGCATTAAAAAACTCCGTTCTGTTGCCCGTATTACTGCTAATCATCGCCATGCTGTCCATCCAGACGGGGGCCGCGCTGGCCAAAACGGTCTTTCCGCTGATCGGCGCATCCGGCATGACGGTGCTGCGTCTGGCGATAGGCTCGCTGATTTTACTGATAGCGTTCAAACCCTGGCGGCTACGCGCGGGTTCCAACCGGTTGCCATTGTTGATTTATGGCATCACGCTGGGCGGCATGAACTATCTGTTTTATCTGGCGGTGCGCACCGTGCCATTGGGTATTGCGGTAGCGCTGGAATTCACCGGGCCGCTGGCGGTAGCGATACTGGCCTCGCGTCGGGTGTTGGATTTCGTGTGGATAGCGCTGGCCGCCGCCGGGCTGTGGCTGCTGTTGCCACTCGGTCAGCACGTCAATAATGTCGATCTCACCGGTGCGGCTTTCGCCGTGGGCGCAGGTGCCTGTTGGGCAGGCTACATCCTGTTTGGCCAAAAAGCGGGGGCCAGCCACGGTGCCGGTACTGTCGCGATGGGCTCGCTTATCGCCGCGCTGGTATATTGCCCGATAGGGTTGCTGTTCTCCGATATCAGCAGCCTATTGTCGATGAGCATCTTACCCATCGGCATTGCCGTGGCGGTACTCTCTACCGCCTTACCCTATACATTAGAAATGATGGCGTTGACCCGGTTGCCAACACGCACCTTCAGCACATTGATGAGTCTGGAGCCTGCGGTAGCAGCGTTATCCGGCATACTGTTTTTGAACGAGCACCTGACCCTCACTCAGTGGCTGGCGCTGGCATTCATTATTATTGCGTCTCTGGGCACCACGCTCAGCGTAAAAACACGTAGCGCCTCTGCTACATCCTAAAACACCGGCTGTCAGTATTGCTTTGCAATACTGACTCACCATTGCGGTGTCACTCTGGCTAAAAAATAATTTCCCACCGGTCATCCGGCTGGGAAATAGTGCGTTGATTAACTTTACTGTCTTCAATACTGTAATACTGCCTTCAATCGAAAGTGCCATTCTTCACTGATGCGTTATTAACCACCGCATTCAGAAAATCAGTGGATTATTCCAATAGCACTAAATGTGAAGTTAATCTTCTTGTTTTCGCAATCAGGCTGGCAACGTAAATCATTCGCCCTCCTTCTCCGATCTGCTTTCGCTTTTTTAGCGAGTGATGTGAGCGATAAATAACATGCCAACGGCGCGTTATTTCTCACTGACTGAAGCTATTCCTGTAATAGACCGAACTGAGCATCCCCGACTGATATCGACTGTTATAATTCTTTTCGTTGAAAGCCAGACTCATTATCAGCAACAGAAGAAATAAAGAGGATAACACTATGCGTACAGCCAAACTGGTAAAAGCAGCATCTGCTGACCTTATTTTCACCCGTAACGATCTGGACGATAACGTTAAAGCCTCGACCATCGCCCTGCTCAACCAGCTGGTCGTGGACTTTACCGATCTGTCGCTTATTACCAAACAGGCGCACTGGAATATGCGTGGAGCCAATTTCATTGCCGTACATGAAATGCTGGATACCTTCCGCACATCGCTGGTGACCCATCTGGATACCTTCGCCGAACGCGTAGTGCAATTGGGCGGCGTGGCGACCGGCACAGTGCAGGTCATCCATCAGAATACGGCGTTAGCCAGCTACCCACTAACACTCCACAGTGTGCAAGACCATCTGAAAGCATTGGCGGATCGCTATGCTATCGTTGCCAATACGGTGCGTAAAGCCATCAGCCAGGCGCAGGACGAAGATACCGCCGACATGCTCACCGCCGCCTCCCGCGATCTGGATCAGTACCTGTGGTTTATCGAAGCTAACATCGAATAATTCATCAATCACTACCGGCGGCTCTGCCGCCGGGTTTCTCCGACTGTTATCAGCACGTCCCCTTCACCGTTGTTCTCTCTGCCCCATTTTTCACGATTCTGACACCCTCAGACGCCGTGAAATAATATGCATTTTTTTTGCATCACTACTCAAAATGCATGTATGGTAGCCAAAAAATGTACAAAAAATTAGCGCTTGTCAGCAATATTACCTTTTGAACGTAATCAACGGTTGTGTCCCCTGCACAATTCAGTTATTCATAGCAGCGCGTTCCATAGGCGTTTCTGATGGAAGCACCATAATTATTAGCGGGTCTACCCGTCCTGTTTTGGCAACGACTCCCCCTGTTTTCTCCGCCGCACCGTCAACGGCAGCACGGCGGGCGACCCTAGCCGATGCCGTGCCATCAGCGTCATACCGACATGTCGGAGCGGGTGCAACACACCTGTAAGGTGCGGTGAGACAGTGGAATATATAACCAACGAGAGGAAGGACGTTTTGATGAAATCGTTATTTAAATCTTCACTGGCCGCATTAGCGCTGGCCTTCAGCCTGTCCGGTCAGGCCGCAGAGAAGCCGCTCATCGTAGCAACTGATACAGCATTCGTACCGTTTGAATTCAAGCAAGGCGACAAATATGTCGGTTTTGATATCGACCTGTGGGATGCCATCGCTAAACAACTGAACCTGACCTATACCCTGAAACCGATGGATTTCAGCGGGATCATCCCGGCACTGCAAACCCGCAATGTGGATCTGGCGTTGGCTGGCATCACTATTACTGAAGAGCGTAAGCACGCAATCGATTTCTCGGACGGTTACTACAACAGCGGCCTGCTGGTGATGGTACGTGCCGACAATCAGGACATCAAAGGCGAGCAGGATCTGGCCGGTAAAGTCGTAGCAGTGAAGAGCGGCACCGGTTCTGTCGACTACGCGAAAGCCAACATCAAAACCAAAGAGCTGCGTCAGTTCCCGAACATCGATAACGCCTATCTGGAACTCGGCACCAACCGCGCCGATGCCGTGCTGCACGACACGCCGAATATCCTTTACTTCATCAAAACCGCAGGCAATGGCAAGTTTAAAGCGGTAGGCGATTCCATCAAAGCACAGCAGTATGGTGTCGCGTTCCCGAAAGGCAGCGACGACCTGCGCAACAAGGTGAACGCGGCGCTGAAAACCCTGCGTGACAACGGCACCTACGCCACTATCTACAAGAAATGGTTCGGTACTGACCCGAAATAAGAAGCGGGAACACAACACGCGTGCTGAGCATGCGTGTTACCTGGTTAACGATGTACCAGGTTGAGTAACGTATCCGCTTAATAGCATTTAGGGTGCCGTCGGCCAGACCGTTCGGCACCTTGCTATTACAGAATGATTATTGCTGGAGAATGTTCATGCAGTTTGACTGGAGTGCCATCTGGCCGTCCATCCCGCTTCTGCTGGAAGGGGCGAAAATGACCCTGCTGATTTCGGTGCTGGGTCTGCTGGGGGGGCTGATAATTGGCGTACTGGCAGGGTTTGCCCGTGTTTACGGCGGCTGGCTGTCCAACCGTATCGCGCTGGTATTTATCGAAATAATCCGCGGTACGCCGATTGTCGTACAGGTGATGTTTATCTATTTCGCACTGCCGATGCTGCTGACGTCGATACGCATCGACCCGTTTAGTGCGGCTGTGGTCACCATTATGATCAACTCGGGCGCTTATATCGCGGAAATCACCCGTGGCTCGGTGTTGTCTATCCACAAAGGCTTTACTGAAGCGGGTCTGGCGCTGGGGTTGTCCCGTCGTGACACACTGCGTCATGTTATCGCGCCGCTAGCGTTGCGTCGCATGCTGCCGCCACTGGGCAACCAATGGATCATCAGTATTAAAGACACCTCGTTATTTATCGTCATCGGCGTTGCAGAGCTGACCCGCCAGGGACAGGAAATCATTGCCGGTAACTTCCGCGCACTGGAAATCTGGAGCGCAGTCGCCATCATCTATCTGGTGATAACGCTGGTGTTGAGTGCCGTTTTACGCTGGCTGGAAACAAGACTGAAAATTATATGATTGAATTTAAAAACGTATCGAAACACTACGGCCAGACGCAGGTGCTGCACGATATCAACCTGCAAATTAAACAGGGCGAAGTCGTCGTGATTATCGGGCCGTCAGGGTCTGGTAAATCCACCCTGCTGCGCTGTATCAACAAGCTCGAAGAGATTACCAGCGGTGAGCTGGTGGTGGATGGTCTGACCGTCAACAGCCCGAAAGTGGACGAACGACTGATTCGTCAGGAAGCGGGGATGGTGTTCCAGCAGTTCTATCTGTTTCCACATCTGACCGCGCTTGAGAACGTGGCTTTCGGCCCGATTCAGGTACGTGGCGCCAGCAAAGCCGACGCGGAAAAACTGGCACGCGAGCTATTGGGTAAAGTGGGTCTGGCAGAACGTGCGCACCACTACCCTTCCGAGCTCTCTGGCGGTCAACAGCAGCGTGTGGCTATCGCCCGTGCATTGGCGGTTAAACCGAAACTGATGCTGTTTGATGAGCCCACCTCGGCGCTGGACCCAGAGCTGCGTCACGAAGTCCTGAATGTAATGAAGGATCTGGCTGAAGAAGGCATGACCATGGTGATCGTGACCCATGAAGTGGGATTCGCCCAGAAAGTCGCCTCCCGCCTGATCTTCATCGATAAAGGCCGCATCGCTGAAGATGGTCACCCGGATGAGTTGATTTCCAATCCGCCCAGCGATCGTTTGCGTGAGTTCCTGCAACACGTATCCTGATAGCGCAGTGACGGCGGCCTTGACCAGGCTGCCGTCACTACTGGCTTCTGGCGCCTTCTGACTGCCCTTCACCGTTGCTGTTATTATCACCACATGATGTCCGACTATTCCGAGATTGATGCTACCGGGTTTGGCATTTTTTCCTGATTCCGATACGCTGCACGAAACGTTTGTCACGCATTATTCATATCACTTTTAAATCAATACGTTATCAGTTCACCAGGATGTACGCATGAAAACTCCCCGTTCTCGCCTTTCCCGACGCCGATTCAGCGCCCTGCTGGGCGGATTGTTTTTCAGCGCATATGGGTTCGCGGACGACACGCCGCCCACGGTCGATACGCAACGCAGTGCTGACACCGTCGCCTCATCCAGTACTTCCGCGCTCAATACTTCCACGCTCAATAATTCCGCATTCGATAAAGGCGATCAGGATCTGTCCTATCCGAAGATCAACGGTCTGTACCAACGACCAGCGACCAGCGGCGTCACGCTGGTCGGCGACAACGACGGCGAAGCGAATAAGTACGTTGAACCGATTAAAGGCTCAAAAGAAGGAAAGTACCTGTTATTACACGCCGGAGAGCACCTGACTTTGACCGGCCAGGGGTATTTTCTGATGCACTGGGAACTGAACTATTTCAATCATGGCGGCACCTTACTGGCAGACAATGCGCCATTGGTGACTACCTCGCAGGGTTTCATCAAAAAAGTGGCGTTAACCGGCCGTTACGCGCCGGATTACCCCCTTGACGGCGTACCCGGCCGCTCTGCGGTGTGGAACGCCGGTATCCAGACCAGCACCGGCAATCCTCTGGTGCCTTTCTCCGTTGGCGCACCGGCTGGTAACGGTGAAATCATGCCCAGTCTGTGGCTCAACGAGATTTTCTATCTGGACGGCACCGCGACCCTCACTCAGCGCGAAGGCCCGGTGGATTATGACATCAGCATCACGCCACTGACGCTGGCCGACGTAAATAACCGGCTGGCGGCAACGCGCTATCGCATTAACGCCGCCACGCTACGCGACGGTATCTCGTTGGATCCCTATACCGGCGCAGATAAGCCCCCCGTCTCGCCCGATAGCCTGACAGCAGGCGTTATCTCCAGCTCGGTGGTGCAATTGGACTGGAATGATGGCTCGGACAACGAGCGTGGCTTCGTCGTTGAATATTCGTATGCGGGTACTTTCGGCGAAGGATCCTACGACACCACGCCCCATCACTATGATGCTGGTGCGGTCTATACCAGTGCCAAATCGCTGGGGCCGAACGCCACCTCAATCGAGGTCGGGACGCTGGAGCCCAACACGACTTACGCCTTTCGGGTCAAAGCCTACAATCAAGCCGGTGATTCCGCCTACTCTAACGTGGTCACGGTCACCACACCGCCCGCCGCCGCACTCAGCAGCAATTGGACGCAGCAGGATATCGGGAAAACCGACACGCCCGGCTCCGCCAGCGAAGATCACGACGTGATTGCGCTACAAGCGCATAACGGCGATATGTGGGCAGAGTCTGACAGTGTCTATTTTGTGTATCAAAAACTGAAAGGCGATGGCAGCATTACCGCACGATTGATAGACCTGCGCTATAGCGACCCTTACGCCAAAGCCGGTGTGATGATGCGTAATACCCTATCCGACAGCAGTGCTTACATGCTGACTGGCTATATCGCCTCATCCGGCACGATGTCGCAATGGCGCAGTAAAGAGGCCAGTGCCACGGGCAGCCGGGGACGGTTTGCCAAATCCGAGAATGGCAGTCAGCCGACCTGGTTACGACTGACTCGTGATGGCAACGCCTTTATCTCTGAGGTATCCAGCGATGGGCAGAGCTGGACTACGCTCAATAAAGTCATCAATCAAAACATGAACGATACGCTGTACGTCGGGCTGGCACTCTCGTCACGCCACAATAACGGGAAAGTCAGTTTCGATAACGTGAGTATTGAGCGCTAGTCGTCCTCCGTTGCAGTTGGGTATAGCCACAAAATAAATATCCTCCGGCATAGCCGGAGGTTTTTCATATGCGCCTATAAGGCTCTGTTACCAGCCGCGCCCTAACAGGCGCATCGCAATCTGACATTTGCATCCAAATCCGTTACTTACGGCCCGTAAACGGGCTACCTGGATACGGGATTGATAACTGCTCGCCCAGTTTATCCTGCTCCAGTTGGTGCTTTATGTAGTCCCGGATCTTCGATGTATTTTTACCCACCGTATCTACATAATACCCTCGGCACCAAAACTCCCTGTTCCTATATTTGAATTTCAGATCACCAAATTGTTCATAGAGCATCAGGCTACTTTTGCCTTTCAGATACCCCATGAAGCTCGATACACTCATCTTCGGCGGGATCTCCACAAGCATATGTATGTGATCAGCACAGCACTCTGCTTCCAGAATCTGCACATTTTTCCATTCACACAGCTTTCTTAAGATACTCCCTACTACACGCCGTTTCTCACCGTAGAAGACCTGTCTTCGGTATTTGGGTGCGAAAACTATGTGATATTTACAGTTCCAGCGAGTGTGCGCTAAGCTCTTTTCGTCCCCCATTGGGACCCCCTTTTGATTTCTTGTTTGACCATTGCAGTTGCCAGACCGCAAGGTGTTTTAACAAATCAAAAGGGGTTTTTATATCCGCCCCAAAGCTGGAAGCTTTACGGAACCCCCAGCCTAGCTGGGGGTTTTCTATAGACAAAAAAGAGAGGCGTGAATCTCGCCTCTCTTCATCGCTCACCATGATTTCCCCCTGTGAAGAGGGAATTCTTTATTTCTTCGCGGATTCCACCGCATCATGCAGGTTCAGGCGCTGCCAGAAATTGGCATCCGCCCCACCGGCGGACAACGGATAACCGTCAGCAATGGCGGTTTTTACCATCAAGGCACGACGTTGGGCGGCGCTCAATTGAGGCAATGGCCCTTCCAGCAACACCTCAGCGCCTTCCGGCACCTTGACCGACTGGGCTTTCACCTTCGCCATCGGCAGGTTGTACGTCATGGTGTAACGGTAGAATGACTTCATGGCCGGGTCGGTGTAAGGGTCGTTTTTACCCTGCGGTTTGGCACATTCCGCCACTGTCGTGCCACAGGCTTTTTCCAGCGCGGTCCGCAACTGGGCTTTCGCCTCGTTGAACAACACGCGGTATTTCGGATCATTGAGGAAATGCGCCACGCTACGCTCGGCGGTCATGCGTCCACCGATGACATCCAACGGGTAATGTACCCCCAATACCAGACGGGAATATCCGTAGGTGGCGGCACGATCGAGGAGCGGCACAAAACGCTCTGGCAGCATCTGCGCCAACAGCAGTGCATCGTTATAGCCGCCATTGGTATGCCCGCTCGGGAATGAACCACCCGACGCCGTGTAAAGCGCATTGTCCGCTACGACAGCGGTATCCGGCACCAGATGGATGCTGTTACCCTCGTGTTTGAACGGACGCGGGTAGTTAAACGCGTTTTTCGCCGCAGAGGTACTGACGTTAGTGGCTTTAATCAGCGCAGCGGCTTTGCCGATTTCACCTTTCTGGTAGACAGCAAGAAACGCCTTGCCCAATTTCGGCCCCAGCGCTTCTGCCAGCGCATACAGATAGCGGGTATTTTCAGCATCAATCAGCGCTTTCTGCCGCAATGGCAGCGTCGCTTCCAGATTAATGCGCTCAACGGTCGCCAGGTTTTTCGCTAACACCTCGGCTGGCAGGGTTCTGAACCCCTCCAGCAATTTCACGCTGGCCTGCTGCTGGTCCTTCGGGTTGAACGCGTAACCGGTGGCTTTCAGCCATTTCATATCACCCTGCGGTTCCCCTTGATCCGGCGCTTTATCCAGCACGGCGCGTGTCAGCTTTGGCGCGGTTCCCTGTAGGGCTTTTTGCAGGTACTGCTGCACCCGTTGCTGCATTTCAATCACCGGCGCACTATTGCTGGCCTCGGTGGTCGTTTGCAGCAGGCTTATCTGCGGCAACTGGGTGTCACTACGGGAAGCGGCTTGCGCCTGGGCTGTCGCCAGTGAGCAAACCACCGCCATAAACACGTAAGAATAGCGCATGATATGTCCTTTTTTATTGTCACGGATTATCGTCAAAGACAGAAACAGCATCAGCCTAAGCGCTGCTGATGACAGTTCAGTGAAACTTTTTTAATAACAGGCACTTTCATTGCAAATTGATTGCAAATAACCACCAGACCAGTATAGGCAGGGGTTTGTGATGGCGCGAGAGAGCCGCACCGGTTTAGCGATATAAAAGGGTTATGGTGCAAGCAAAACAGGCGCTGTGGTTTGCCACAGCGCCTGTGCCTACTCAGGCATGAAGCAGATAGGTTTCATCAATCACACGGGCGAATGCCTGGCACATAACGTCATCGCCGTCCTGATTGTCTGCCAGCACCGTATCACCATCCACCACCTGGATATGGGCGTTGAGGGGGAAATCTGCCGCGGGTTGCGGGCGCGCCATCGCAGCGGCGATGGTGGCCTGCGCCTGCTGCCACACCTGCTCAACCGTCAGGTTGCACTCATGGGCCAGATAGTCTGGATTGAATCCTTCACCGGTCAGGCTGCGTAGCGTTTCATCGTGGCTCAGGCTATTGCCGGGTTGCCAGTAATGGCGCGTCAAATCCGGGCCAATCGCCGGGTTATCCGTCAAATAGCCATCACGCTGGCGGAAGAAATGCCGCGTTTGCTCTACCGCCATCGTTGCCAGCAGGTAGCCCTGATAGGAGCAGGCTGACTCCATCGACAACAAATGGGGGATCGCCATCGTCGGGCGTGGACTGCCGCTGATGCCGAGAATGCGTTGCTCAGTCTCGCGGGCCAGTTGCAAAATCGCCTCGGGCGTGCGCGCCTCGTCATCCATGCAGTACAACTGCCATTCGAAATACGGCACCAGCAAAATGTGGCGTTCGTTGAACGCCCGCATCGGCTGGCGGGCGCGGATATCGGCCTGAATCAACGCATCGGGGATCACCTCGCCTTGCGCGTTATAGGCATAGCGCTTGAGCCAGTCGGCATCCTGCAGCAGGCTGTCGCAAAACATCGACTGCGTTTCGGCGTAGGCCATTGACGTCGGCGGAAACTCCTGGGCAAAACACGGCGCATTCTGGCGGATATTGGCGAAATGCGCCGCATGACCCCCTTCATGGAACAACGTGTTGATACCGTTGGCACCACTGCCTACCTGATCTGGCTGCGCCAGACTGGTGAAGTTGATGCGCGCAGGCAACCACCGGCCTTGGTCGACAAACGGTGGCACGGGCTGGTGCATAAAACCGTTTTCATATTTCCCTTTGCGTACCAACAAATCGAGCTGCATTTGTGCCCCACGAAAGCCAATATTCAGACGTTTGAAGCTATCGACCCAGCGGGACAGAGACGCTGAAAATGGAAAGTACGGGTCCATCTGCCGGGTCACGTCGCCGGTACTGGCATAGCGCACGTTCCACGGTGTTAATGCGTCCTCGCCTTTCTCCACCGCCAGTTGACGCAGACTACGCAGGTTGGCCTCACGAGTCTGTTCTTCGAAGCGGTCAAGAATGGCGAATAACTGCTCCGGTGTCATGCGCTCGGTCTTGTTGACCTTGTAGTCAAAGTAGTTGCGATACCCCATCTGACGCGCAAAGCGGTTACGCAGGCTGACCAGCTCCGGAAATCCGTGGTTGACCAGCCACTGTTCCAAATCACGCAACGCCTGTTGCGAGCTACGCCGATGCGCCTCGTTATCATTGGTAGCCTGGTTGGTCAGCAACTCGCCAAGCGACGCGGCAACCAGTTCCCCTTGCTCGTCGATATGCATAGGTTGATAGGTTTTGCGACGGGCGAACAACGCGTGCTCAGCGGCAATCAACTCATCCATCAGCGCCTGCGCCTGCGGGTCTTCAATCACATTGCAGTCAAAAAAGCGATACCAGCCGCGTAAACCGTGCAGCAGCGCGTCACGCGCTTCACTGGCAGACTCCGTTTCAACCGTCGCCATGTGTTGGCGCAATTCGGCCAGCCGTGAGGATTGCGCAATAAAGCGTTTCCAGGCACTCTCTGCCTCGGAAAAGCGGGTAGCCACAGTCTCGTCGCCGGTCCCCATGTAACACTGCCAGAAAAGATCTTCTTTCGTTTGATGTACCACCAGATAATCGCGGTTCAGGGCGTCAAAATACGCCTCAGCCTGTTGCATGTGGTTGTTCCTTATCGTTAATCGTTATGTTCAACCCAGTCGTTTTCGTATTGTTGACACCGCCTGCTCCATCGACGCGGCTTCGCCTGTTCCCACCAGACAACACGCCAGTTGCAGCCGAATCGCTTGCGGTATCGGTTGTTCCCCCGCCAGACAGGCTTTCGTCCAGCGAGCCGTCGTCACCGCGTCTTTATCAGCAGGCAGTGCTGAGCGATCGACGGCGATATCCTGACGAACCTGCAAAAGATCGTTGCGCTGTTCACGGATGAAATACATTTCCGGGCAGCGCTGCGGGTTAGCGTACACCTCGCCTTCCGTGCCGTGCATCAATAACGCACGGCCATTGATGTCCTGAAAAAAGGTACCCACCCGGCCGACGTATTCCGGGTGCGACACGCTTGCCAGACGCAACGCCGCGCCTTCATCAAACGGCGTAGCCAGCTTGGCCAACGTATGCGCGCTATTACGCACCCCCATACGCCAGCGCAAATCCAACTGACGCTCGATGGCAGGACACAGCAGCGACACCGGCATAAACACCGGCTCACCCTCATCAAGCCGTTGCTGTGCTGACGGCGCGTCACTCACTGGCATCAGGCCCAGCTCACGAAAAATCGCCTCGCTGGTCACGCGGGTTGGGTCGTGGCTCACACCGTGCACCACCACCGGCAGCCCCAGTCGGTGCAGCAACAACGCCAGTAATGGCGTCAAATTAGCTTGCTTACGTGCGCCGTTATAGCTGGGGAGCACCACCGGCATCGGCCTGTTAGCCGGTACGGACAGGCGTAGCGTCTGTTCGCGCATCGCCTGATAAAAGCCCCGCATTTCGGCTTCAGACTCGCCTTTAATGCGAAATGCAATCAACAGCCCACCCAACTCCAGCTCCGGTACCTGATCATTGAGTATATGACCATACAGTTGATACGCCGTGTCCTGGTTCAGATCGCGCGCATGATTTTTGCCGCGACCAACCTCTTTAATGATGTGGGTGTAATCCATGATCTGCTCTCACTGGTAAGGCGATGGTTAAACGGTGCCCTCGAACGGGCGAGTGGGTAGCCCCGGTTATGTGGGATAACACACTGGAAACATAGCATGAATGAGTCTGAGGGGAAGCGTGAAATCACCGTTGCTGCCCCCGACGGGAGCAGCAAGGAAAGCAGGTCACCGTTTACTGTTGATGCGGCGGATAGCTCACCTTGAAATCGCGAGCTACTTATCATCTGGCATCGCACGCTGTTCGATAGGAAAGACGGGGAGCGCCGCCAGTAACTGAGCACCGTAGCCTTTGGTCAACAGGCGACGGTCGTAGATGACGATTTCACCAAAACAATCATGGCTACGGATCAATCGTCCGACTTGTTGGATCAGGCTAAAGGACGCACTGGGCAAGCTTTGCACCACAAAGGGGTGACGTTTGAGACTTTTCAGCCACTCGCCTTCCGTCAGAATGAGCGGGCTGTCGATCGGCGGAAAGGCAATCTTGTGGATGTGCACCTGCGATAGCAATTCGCCCTTGAGATCTAACCCTTCGGCGAAGGACTGCAAGCCAATCAATACGCTGGTCTGCCCTTGCTGTACCCGCTGGCGGTGCAATTCCACCAGCCGGTAACGCGGTTGGTCACCCTGCACCAGCAACATCAGCCGCAAGTCCGGCACCTCGGTCAGAAATTGCTGCATGGCACGCTGGCTGGCAAACAACATCAGCATGCCTTTATGCACGTCACGCTGCAGTTCTGCGCGAAAAAAACGCGCCATCTCGGCGATATGTTCTGCTTCCTGCGCAATCAACGGTTCATGACGCATCTGCGGGATCACCAGCTTCCCCTGCTCTCGGTGATTGAACGGTGAATCCAGCGCAATAAAGGTGTCGCCCTCGTCTTCATCCAACCCGGATAGCTCTTTCAGGCGAGAAAAGCTATTGAGCGAGCGCAATGTCGCCGAGGTGATCACCACATGCGACAAATTACGCCACAGTAATCGGTCCAACTGGTCACACACGCGAATGCCCGCACAGTGGAAATAGAGGTGTAACTGGTTGTCACGCCGTTCCCGTTGCAACCATTTCGACACCGGCGCGTTAGAGGATTTCTCCAGCGCCGCCAGCCGCCATAGCTTGCTTTGTGCCTCCCAATAGCCGTTGAGTCGGCTGATACGCAGCATTGCCTGATGTAACTTCACGACGTCATGCTTACCGGTTTTTTCCGCCAGGTCGTTTAACAGATACTCCGCCAGACCGCGCAGGCTATCCGTCAGTTTGAATAACCGATTGCAGCACTCGCGCATCTCGTCTGGCAATTCCCCCATCGGGAAACGGTAGTCGGCATCGGGTTGGGCTGCAGGCAGAAACAGACTGCTCAGGCGATCGAACAATTGCAACTGTTCACGGATTTCACCGCAATGCTCACCCAGCCTATCCGGTTGCATCAATCGGGGGGACGACTTGGGCGGAAACTGCGCCAGACACATCCCTACCTGCTGAATCAATTGATCCATCTGATGTTGTACCGCGCTGACCGTCACTTCGCCGGACATTTCCAGCGCATCGCGTGCCACATCCGGCACATGGTGACCTTCATCCAGCACCAGTAGCATGTTCTTTGCCTGCGGTAATACAGAATCGCTCTCCATCGCCGCCATCACCAGCGCATGGTTCGTCACCACCACATCGGCGTCTTCAATTTCCCGGCGGGCGAGAAAGAACGGGCACTCGCGGTAATAATGGCAATTACGCCCCAGACAGTTGGCTTTATCAGTACTGATGCGCTGCCACAGCGCATCGCCGATAGACTCCTGACAGTGGTCGCGCAACCCATCCCAGGCGTAGCTTTGCAATGCCTGTTGCAACCGGGCGCTGGTGGTTTGCTCTTCACGGCTGGATGGCAAATGGTCATCCATAAACAGCATCAGATCGCCCTGTGCTGACGCCTCGGTCGCCATCGCCGCCAGATTGCGCGGGCACACATAGCGCCCACGACCAAACGCCGCCGTGAATTTCAACTCCGGGATGAACTGGCGCAACAGCGGCAAATCTTTGTTGAAGATCTGATCCTGCAACGCCACGTTGGCGGTGCTGACCACCAGTGTTTTCAGCTCAGCGCGGCCAACGGCAATGCCGGGGATCAGATACGACAGGGTTTTACCCACACCCGTCGGCGCTTCAATCACCAGATGACGTGGGTAGTCCCCTGCCAGCGCTTTGGCTACCTCGGCTATCATCTGACGCTGCGGCGCTCGGGAGACAAAATCAGGAATTTGCTGTTGCAGCGCTTTATACCATTCGCCAATCTGCTGCTTTAACGCGGGGGTCAGGGTCATGCCATCTCACTGTCGTTCAATCTGGCGGGTATTGTCCCACAGACCAACGGCAACGTCAGCAAGCACAGTTTTGCCACCGCGACTTTGTGACGTTGTCACATTTATCAGCCCGGTAACGGATGGGTATCAACACGCGCGGCTGGCTTGTATCCGATGGTGGAGTCTCTATAATCGCCGGAACGTCACCATTACCGGGGCGTAACAAAAGGATAACCGGATGAATATCAAAAAACTGGGGGTCGTCAGCCTGTTTGCGTTGTGCGCGTTAGGCGGCATCGGCGGTGTGATGCTGGTGGGGTATATTATTATCGTGCACGGTGGCTAACGCCGAACCGGTCACTCCCGGCCGCCTGTTGCCGTGCAGCCGGTTTTCCTGTCAGGCCCCTGCCTACATCGCAGGGGCCGTCGTCTGTCACCCTTAACGGGCTCAACCCACCGTCTTTACAGCAAGGTAAAGCTGCTGGTTTTCACACGCTGGGAATCCAGCCCAATCATCACGTCAAACTTGCCCGGTTCCGCTACCTGCTGCATCTGTGCGTTGTAGAACATCAGATCTTTCGGCGACAGGGTAAATGTTACGGTGCGGCTTTCACCCGGCATCAACATCACCTTCTGGAAACCACGCAGTTCTTTCACCGGACGGCTAACCGACGCCACCACATCATGCAGATACAGCTGTGCCACGGTTTCGCCAGCCCGTTTACCGGTATTGGTTACCGTCACCGACGCGGTAATACTGCCGTTACGCTTCATCGTCGGGCTGGAGAGTGTTACGTCCGATACCGCAAAGGTGGTGTAACTTAAGCCATAACCGAACGCATACAGCGGCCCGTTGGCCTCGTCAAAATAGTGCGAGGTGTATTTGTTGGGCGCTTCGGCTGAGTACGGACGACCGGTTGGCAAATGGCTGTAGTACATCGGGATCTGTCCCACGGAGCGCGGGAAGGTCATCGGCAATTTACCCGATGGGTTGTAATCACCAAACAGCACATCAGCGATGGCATTACCCCCTTCGGTACCACTAAACCAGGTTTCCAGTATCGCGTTCGCCTGCTGATCTTCACGGCTCAGATCCAACGGACGGCCATTCATCAGCACCAGCACCAACGGTTTACCGGTTGCTTTCAACGCGGCAATCAGCGCTTTCTGCTCTGGCGGAATGGTGATTTTGGCGCGGCTGGAGGCTTCATGCGCCATCCCCTGGGATTCCCCTACGACTGCGATCACCACGTCAGATTTCTTCGCCACGTCGACCGCTTCATCAATCATTGCCTGCGGCGAGCGCGGGTCCACCACCACGGATTCATCGTATTCATTGAGGAATTTGATCAACCCCGGATGATTGGTGATGTTCGAGCCTTTGGCATAGTAAACCCGGGCGTTATACCCGACAGCTTTACGAATACCTTCATACACAGTCACCGCCTGTGCCGGACGTCCGGCAGCAGACCAACTGCCGATGATGTCGCGCTTACTGTCAGCCAGCGGGCCGACAACCGCGATGGTGCCGGATTTCTTCAGCGGCAGAATACCCAGACGGTTTTTCAGTAGCACCAGGCTGCGACGCGCCACATCACGCGCTTCTTCACGGTGTAACCGGCTTTCGGCATTGGTATCCACCGGGTCGGAACCGGCCGGGCCAAGGTGACGATACGGGTCTTCGAACAGGCCCATGTCGTATTTCATGTTCAGCACCTGACGGCAGGCATCATCGATATCTTTCATGCTGACCACACCGCGCTTCACCAGATCCGGCAGGTAACGCGCGAAATACTCGTCGCTCATGCTCATACCGATGCCGGATTGCACCGCAATGCGCGAAGCATCACTCGGGTCTGCCGCCACGCCATGCTTGATCAGCTCTTTGATAGCACCGTGGTCGCTGATGGTAATGCCTTTGAAATGCCACTGGTCACGCAGCACATCTTTGAGCAACCAGCGGTTGGCGGTCGCCGGTACACCGTTGATGGAGTTGAGCGATGCCATCACACCGTAGCTGCCGGCATCAATCGCGGCTTTATACGGCGGCATATACTCCTGGAACATGCGCTGCGGGCTCATATCGACAGTGTTGTAATCACGCCCGCCTTCTGCCGCGCCATACAACGCATAATGTTTGACGCTGGTCATCAGCGAGTGACGGCCATACAGGTCATCTCCCTGAAAACCTTTTACCATCACGCGCGCGATTTCACTGGTCAGATAGGTATCTTCACCAAAACCTTCGGAAACACGGCCCCAACGCGGATCGCGGGTGATATCCACCATCGGTGCCCAGGTCATGTTCAGGCCGTCTTCGGTGGCTTCATACGCCGCTATCTTTGCCGACAACTCGACAGCATTCATGTCCCAACTGGAAGCCAGCCCCAATCCGATGGGGAAAACGGTACGCTGACCGTGCACCACGTCATAAGCGAAAAACAACGGAATTTTCAGGCGGCTTAACTGCATCACCTGATCCTGCATCACGCGAATATCCTGTCGGGTAACCGTGTTGAAAATCCCACCGACCTGGCCGTTGTGGATCATTTCGCGGATGGCCTGTTTCGGGTTATCCGGACCGACACTGATCAAACGAAGCTGGCCAATCTTTTCATCCAGCGTCATTTTTTTCAT
Organism: Dickeya oryzae; assembly: GCF_020406815.2. Lineage (NCBI taxonomy): Bacteria > Pseudomonadati > Pseudomonadota > Gammaproteobacteria > Enterobacterales > Pectobacteriaceae > Dickeya > Dickeya oryzae. Next base: position 1,933,476 of record NZ_CP162670.1, on the reverse strand, counting down.
TAAGTCGTTAACGAAAGCATCGCGCTGTTGCTGGTGAGCAGGGGTTGCCTGTGGCGCAGTTGTCTGTGACTGGGGCGTTTGCGCCCAAAGCGGGCTACAGGCCAAACCGACCGCCAGCGCCAGTGGAGTAAACCATTTCATTGTTATTGCGAATTCCTTGTGCAGTTGCCAGTTAGGGTGCGACACGCTGCCCGATGAGTGTGTGGTTAACAAGGCGGCTAATGTGCCACAAAACCGCCAGCGGAAAAATGACTATCACGCATTTTCCCGCCAACGGTGTGACACAACACAAGGGCTGGGGAGGAATCGCACACCATGCAGACGCACTGGCACCCGGTCAGGCAATTTAAAGTCAGGTCATCGGCATCACACAGCGCAACAATCAGGAGCCGGTGGCACTCAGCGCCTTATCCAGCGCACCGACCAGCCAGTCGATATCATGCGCCTGAAATGCCAGCGTCGGACGCAATTTCAGCACGTTGCCATGCGGACCGGCGACTGAGGTCAGCACGCGCTGCTCACGCAACTGTTCTATCACGTTCAACGCGCGCGTTTTGTCCGGCGTTTTGCTATCACGATCGCTCACCAGCTCAAAACCGATAAACAACCCGGCACCGCGAACATCGCCCACACAGGCATGACGATCCGCCAGCCCTGCCAACTCTTTCAGTAGCTGGGCACCGACGACCTTGCTGTGCTCCTGCAATTTCTCTTCACGGATCACCGTCAGTACGGCTTGTGCCGCCGCCATCGATACCGGATTACCGCCAAAGGTATTGAAATAGGGAATTTCATCGCTAAATGCGGCCAGCACATCGGGTTTCGCCAGCAACGCCGAGACCGGAATACCATTTCCCATCGGTTTCCCCATCGTGATGATATCCGGCACGATACCGTGGCGGGCAAAACCCCAGAATGCGTCACCGGTACGGGCAAACCCGGGTTGTACTTCGTCGGCGATAAAGATGCCGCCGTTGGCATGGACCACATCGATAGCGGCTTGCAGGTAACCGGCTGGCCCCGGCAGCACGCCGTCAGAGGAGAAAATCGAATCGGCGAGGAAACCGGCAAACTTGATGCCGTGCGCGGCCATGTCATCAATCTGTTTCTGAATTTCATTCGCGAACCAGGCCCCCAAATCCGGCGCTTCGACACGATAGCGATCTGGCGCGGGGACCAGACGTGTCGTTGCCGCAATCGGCTGGCCGCTGCCCAGCGCTGGCGACGCACCGGACGTAAGTTCACTGGTGCCGTGATACGCCTCGCGAGTGACGATAATCCCGGTGCCACCGCTGTAAGCGCGCGCAACGCGAATCGCCAGATCGTTGGCTTCCGAGCCGGTACACATGTACATCGCCTTGGTGATAGCCGCTGGCACCAGCGTCAGCAACTCTTCGGTGTAATCCAGAATACGGTCATGCAGGTAGCGGGTGTGCGTGTTGAGCTGGCACATCTGTGCGTGTACCGCCTCAATCACCGCCGGATGGCAATGGCCGATACTGGCGACGTTGTTGTATACATCCAGATACTGGTTACCCGCCGCATCCCACAGGTATTGCTTCTCGCCACGCACCAGATGCACCGGGTTACGGTAGAACAGCCGGTAAGACTCCCCCAGCACCCTGCCGCGTTTTTCGGTCAGTGTGCGGATATCGTCGCTCAATGCTGCTGCGTGTTCAGCCCGGAAGCTGTTGGTATCCATGATGGTTGAACGTGTCGCCATGATGACTCCCGATTAAAAGTAATGTGCCAACGCGTGATGGCTACCGGCTCCCCGGTGCCGCCTGATGGACACTACCCTACACCAAAAGCAATAAAATACACAAACACAAAAATACGCATACCAAAAACGCAAACTTATCCGCCTAAAAAACCCGTGATTTAGCGTGTTGTTACGCGAACACACTCTTTACAAGAAAAGCAAATTAATCAATTAAAAACAAATTGATATACGCAATTACCTCAATTTCCCAGAAGACCCTTGCCAATACAGCGACACCTGTTATGCTTAAATGCACAAAATTACACAAACAGACCAACCCTCTGTTGTTCCTGCCAGTCTGCTGCCTTATCGTTATAATGACGGCGATTGTCATCCTGACCGAGAGAATGCCTGCTCATGCTTGAAGAAACCCGCCTGCACCGTATCCGCCTGCTGCTGTCGTCCCTCAACCGGGTCAGTACCGACCACATCATTCAGCATCTTGGTGTGTCGCGGGAAACCGTGCGCCGTGATGTACTCAAGCTGGAAGCCCAGGGGGTGTTGCGTCGGGTTCATGGCGGTATCGTCGCGATGGATGTTGAGCCAGAGCCGCCGCTATCCGTTCGCAATACGGTTAGGGAACAGGAGAAACGGGCGATTGCCCAACTGGCGGCGCAACAGATAAAAGCAGGCCAGACATTATTTATTGATGCAGGCAGTACCACCACCTTGCTGGCTGCGGAATTGCTGGTGCTCCCCGGCATGACCATTATTACCAACAGCTTGAACGTCGCGCTGACACTCACCGCCACAGAAACCGACGAGCATGCGCCACATGAGGTCATTCTGCTCGGCGGCCACATGGGCGCAGCCGCACAGGCCACCAGCGGTGCTCTGACGGTGACGGAAATCCAGCGTTATCGGGCTGATATCGCGCTGCTCTCACCGGTTGGTATTGCCAGCCAGTCGGGTGCCAGCAGCTTTTCCCACCATGAAGCGGCAATTGCCGGCGAGATGTCTCGCAATGCCAGACAACGTATCATGCTGGCGGATCACAGCAAGATTGGCGTTACCAGCCGCGTTATCTACGCCGCGCCCACGGATATCGACCTGCTGATTACCGACAGTGGCAGCAGCAGTAATGCCGACTTCCCGGCATTGCAGGCGGTTTGCGCTCAGGTGCTGTTGGCCTGAACCGAGGGACGGGTTAATCGGTCAGTGCCATGTTGTTGATAGTGCCATGTTGCTGATTTCGTGATACATCTAAAACGACACCGCCCATCGTTATATCCCCCCACGGAGGAAGACATGTATCAGTTGCACATCGCCAATAAAAACTATTCGTCCTGGTCGCTGCGCCCGTGGATCCTGCTGAAAACGCTGGATATCCCGTTTGACGAGATCCTGACCCCGTTTGCCCCCGCCCCCGTCCAGACGGCATTCAAAACATTCTCACCGACCGGCAAAGTCCCTTGTCTGGTTGACGATGGCATCACCGTTTGGGATTCGCTGTCTATTACCGAATATCTGGCGGAGGACGTTCCTGCGGTATGGCCGCAAGACAAGGCGGCCCGTGCCTGGGCTCGCAGCGCGGCGGCGGAAATGCATTCCGGTTTTAACGCCTTGCGTAACCAGTGCTCGATGAGTTGCGGCGTGCGGGTGGAACTTCATGCCATCAACGCAGAATTGCAACGCGATATCGACCGGCTCAATCAATTGTGGCAGGAAGGGATAGAACGATTTGGCGGGCCATTCCTGGCAGGAGCGCAGTTCAGTGCCGTTGACGCGTTTTTCGCCCCGGTAGTCTTCAGGGCACAAACCTACGCACTGCCACTAACGGGCGCAGCGGCACAGTATGTCAGCCACATGCTGGCACAACCGGCGATGCAGTTATGGTACCAGCAGGCACTCACGGAAACCTGGCGCGAACCCGGCCATGAAGAGGACATTGCGGCATCAGGCCGGATAGTGCAGGACCAACGGGCGGCGTCGTAACACCGCCCTTATCCGACGGTTATTCATCTACCTCAGCAGTGACGCCAGCTCCGCTGCCATGCGGCTGGCGTGATGCCAGTGACTTCTGCTTTTTGTAGCTCAGCGCCGCTCCCGGAACCGGGCTCACTTTCCCCGTTTCCAGCCAGTTACGCAGGCGATTGGCATCGGCAAAATGGGTGAATTTGCCAAACGCATCCAATACCACCAGCGACACCGGACGACCACCGATCACCGTACGCATCACCAGACAGTGGCCTGCCTGATTGGTAAAACCGGTCTTGGTCAACTGAATATTCCAGTCCGGGCGATAAATCAGATGGTTGGTGTTACGAAACGGCAACGTGTACGACGGGTGCGTAAACACGGCGGTTTTTTCATGCGTGGTGCTGAGTTGGCTTAACAGCGGATACTGTTTGGACGCAATCAGCAACTTCGTCAAATCACGTGCGGTAGACACATTGCTGGTTGAGAGCCCGGTCGGTTCCACATAGTAGGTATGCATCATGCCAAGCGAACGCGCTTTAGCGTTCATCGCGGTGATAAACGCTTGATACCCGCCACGGTAGTGATGCGCCAGGCTAGCAGCAGCACGGTTTTCCGACGACATCAACGCCAGCAACAGCATATCGTGGCGACTGATTTCACTGCCCAGGCGTACGCGGGAATACACCCCTTGCATCTCTTTGGTATGGCTGATATCAACGGAAATCAGCTCGTCCAGCGGCTGATTGGCATCCAGAACCACCATGGCGGTCATCAGTTTCGTCACAGAGGCAATCGGCACGACCACATCTGGATTACTGGAATAGAGCACCTCGTTATTACGCATATCCACCACCATCGCACTGCCGGAGGCAATCTCCTGACGGGATGGGGCATGCTGTGTCACAGGTGTTTTAGCCACGGCCTGTGCTGCAAAACACACAGGGGCGGAAAGCAACAGCAGGCTTACAACGGAAAGCCGAAATTTTTTATTCATTATTCAATAGCTTAAACAGTGTACTGTTAACTGAAAAAAAAGAACGACGCATTATAATGCGCCGACGGATCGCACGCACTCCACCTGTCTTAAAAGCTTTGTGACAAAGTTTGACAGCCCTATCCCAACTGGAGCCAGGTTGTCATCGATAAGTGGATAACCGATACTGCCCACCGCTGATGTACCCATGAAGATAAGGATGACGCCGTGTCCGACAAGGAACACTTACCCCAAAAGGAACATTTACCCCAAAAGGAACAGGCTACCAATAAGGAATATTCCACCAATAAGGAACATTCCACCGGCAATGAACCGCGCACCGGCTTTCAACGCCCAGTGCTGACACTGCCTAATCAGGCTGACAAACTGTTGCTGCATTCCTGCTGTGCACCGTGTTCAGGCGAAGTGATGGAAGCTATCACCGCGTCTGGTATCCAGTACACTATTTTCTTTTATAACCCGAATATTCACCCACAACGCGAATACCAGATCCGTAAAGAAGAGAACATGCGTTTTGCCGAAAAACAAGGCATTCCTTTCGTCGATGCGGATTACGACAGCGATAACTGGTTTGAACGCGCCAAAGGCATGGAATGGGAGCCGGAACGCGGTATTCGCTGCACTATGTGTTTCGACATGCGTTTTGAGCGCACCGCGTTGTACGCGCACGAGCACGGTTTTTCGGTTATCTCCAGTTCACTGGGTATTTCCCGCTGGAAGAACATGCAACAGATAACCCAGTGTGGTGTCACCGCCGCCAGCCGCTATCCGGGCATGACCTACTGGGACTACAACTGGCGTAAAGGCGGTGGCTCAGCCCGCATGATTGACATCAGCAAACGTGAGCGTTTCTACCAGCAGGAATACTGTGGGTGTATCTACTCGCTGCGTGATACCAATAAACACCGCAAAGCGCAGGGCCGCGATATTATCCGCATCGGTACGCTGTATTACGGCGACAACGCGGCCTCCGACAACGACGCTACCGCCGATAAAGACCAGGGCGATAGGGGCTGATAGCCCCGGTTCGTGAAGCAGGTGGTGTCAGGCACGATTGGGTGACGCCACTTAATATCCCAGTAGTTGACGGTAGGAACGGGTTTCGATGCTGTCCATCTGTAACCCCAGCCGTAATGCGCAATCCTGGCAATGCTCACCCAGAATATCCAGTTCCGTCTCGTCCTCTGTCATGCAGGATATCTCGACGAAATGCCCCAACGACTCAATATAATCCAGCGTGATGTGAAACCGGTCGAGAAAATAGATGCTGCGGGTTTTATTCACTTCAAAGATAGGCAAAAACCCCAGCGTTCTCAGCATGCTGTCTGTCATATCGAATGACTCCACGTTGACGGCCTCACAACGACCGGTTCGCGGACCTTTCACAATCCACAGCTTAATCCCGGATGGCGCCATGCGGCGTAACAACATACTGATATTTTGTTGCCCCAGTTTCTTTTCCGCTGAATCATAATAAATATCATGTTCCTTATTTTCGAATACGAACGATTCAGGATGATGGCTGAATAATTTTTCACGAAAAGCGATAATATCCTGAATACGAAATTTCAATTCAACTTCATATTTCCCTCTGAAATGCTCGTGCACTTTTTTTCTCCGCTTATCGGTTCTCTCTGACCGTCGCTTTATTTGACAAATACCTACAAGCAGGACAACAGACGATCAGCTTATGTAATATTAATCATCAGATAGATTATTATGCTAACTTTTATTCAGGCTGTCAGCGATATAGCTAATGGTTCTCACTTATCACGCCGCCAACCGCCCTGCACTCTACCTACTGGAATCGTATCACCCGGATATTGCTCCGGATAACGACGCGTGAGTTGCGCCAGCCTTCATTGGCATGATGTGCTGAAATAAGCACCACAAGCAAAAAGCACAGTGTGCGTTCACTATGCTGAAAAAAGAGAACGGATTAAACAGAAACGCCATCTATTCCTTACCAGAAAAACCAGTCTTCCATTTTCCATCATGGCTGGCTGGCAAAATGAATCTCATTACGTCAGACGATCTACCGTTACCGGTTATCATAACGATAAAAACCAGTCGCTGTTTTCACTCACCCCACGTAACCTGAATCCTGCTTAACACCCCCCATGTGGAATGTGGATCGTCGTATTTTTCATCACTATTTTCTCTATTTCACCCCGTCATTATTACAAATCTTGCTTTTCGATACTCATGTATAGATACGAAAGCATAATAATTCAATCTACCATCACGCATTTTGCCGTTCAGGAAGAGATATTGTTGTAAATTTTCTTTTCACAGCCCGGCTTCACGAATAAAACGTCATCGCGTGATAAGGGGCCTGACGGCAGCGCGCCAGCCGTGACGCCAAATCACCGACGTGAGCCTCCAGTTGGTGACCATCCGGGTCAAGAAAATAGAGCGAGTCACCTTCGCTACGGTTATCTTTCCACTCTGTAACGCCCGCATCACGCAGACGCTGGCAAAACAACGGAAAATTATCGGCAGAAAGGCTGAATGCGTAGTGGGTATAGCCCGCGGCGATATCGCCACGCGTCGGCTCCAGGGACAAGCAGAGCCATAATCCCGGCAATGACAGATACGCCCCTGTCGCCCACTCCGCCTCCAGCCGCAACCCCAGCAAGTGATGGTAGAACGTCAGGCTGCGCGGTAAATCGCACACCGATAATGTCAGATGATTGAATCCGGATAACATGCACAACCTCGCGCCTTTCAAGTCGATGGTTCAACGAAACAGATACAACGCTCAGGTTACGACTCTCAGGATGGCACAGCAAGGTATCCCTTACCGGATACTGTTGATCACCCGCGCAATATCAGCCGAGGTCGTCAGCGCACGAATCTGGCTGAACAGCTCGCTGGCATCGTCATACTCTTTACGCAGATAACCCAGCCACTGTTTGATACGCGCAACGTGATACAAACCGGTGTCGCCTTGCTTCTCCAGCCGCACGTATTTCTGTAGCAATTGCACCACCTCTGACCACGGCATACGCGCCTCACGATACTTGATGACCCGGCTCAGGTTAGGCACATTGAGCGCGCCCCGGCCAATCATTACCGCGTCACAACCGGTCACGGCCATACAATCCTGTGCGCTTTGCCAGTCCCAGATTTCTCCGTTGGCGATCACAGGAATATTCAGGCGTTGGCGAATGTCCCCTATCGACGCCCAATTGATGCGATCGGCCCGATAGCCATCCTCTTTCGTGCGCCCATGCACCACCAGTTCACTGGCTCCCGCCTGCGCTACCGCATCGGCAATCTCAAACTGGCGCTCGCCAGAATCCCAGCCTAAGCGCACTTTTACCGTCACCGGCAACGACAGCGGCACCGCGTCACGCATCGCTTTGGCAGCCTGATAGATCAACTCGGGGTCTTTGAGCAAGGTGGCACCGCCGCCACTGCCGTTGACCAGTTTCGATGGGCAACCACAGTTGAGGTCAACCCCCCAGGAGCCAAGTTCCACCGCCCTGGCGGCATTTTCTGCCAGCCACTGCGGGTACTGACCGAGTAACTGTACCCGGACCCGGGTACCGGACGGGGTACGACTACCGTGGCGCAATTCCGGGCACAGGCGATAAAACGCTTTTACCGGCAGACGGCTATCCACCACCCGCAAAAATTCGGTGATGCACAGATCGTAATCATTCACTTCGGTGAGTAATTCCCGCACCAGGGAATCCAGCACCCCTTCCATCGGGGCCAGTAAAACGCGCATAACTCGACTCATCATAAAAAAGGCAGGTCATGGTACTGTCGGCGGGAGAAACTGTCGACGGGGAGAAGGCGTCGACAGGAAAAACAGTGTCACAGCGAGGTGACTGAACGAGCGGGAAAGCCGAAACTCTCCCGCTGTGGCGTTGGCATTACTGTCGGATATCGACCTGATAAAAAATGTGTTTACCGAACGGGTCGATTTCGTATCCGCTCACCGTGTTGCGCACCGGCTCAAAGATCGTCGAGTGCGCAATCATCACCGCGGGAGCCTGCTCATGCATCATGAACTGCGCCTGACGGTATAACGCCACACGTTTCTGGTGATCCTGCTCGGCACGCGCTTCGGTAATCAACGTATCAAACGGCGGGTAGCACCACCTGGATGAATTAGACCCGCCATTGGCGGAAGGACAGGTAAATAGCGGGCCGAAGAAGTTATCCGGGTCACCGGTCGCGGTAGTCCAGCCCATTAGCGCCGCCTGATGTTCACCGCTTTTCACCCGCTTCAGGTATTCACCCCACTCGTAACTGACGATAGTGGCTTTCACCCCCACCTTCGCCCAGTCAGCCTGAATCATTTCCGCCATACGACGCGCGTTCGGGTTATACGGCCGCTGTACCGGCATCGCCCACAGATCGATAGTGGTGCCTTGCGCCATACCGGCTTCTTTTAGCAGCGCTCGCGCTTTTTCCGGGTCGTATGGGTAATCCTCAAGATCAGACGCCGCGCTCCATACACCAGGCGGCAGCAGATTTTTCGCTGCCGTCCCAGTGCCCTGAAATACGGCTTCGATAATCGCCGGTTTGTTGATAGCCATCGTCAATGCCTGACGCACCTTGAGGTTATCCAGCGGCGGTTTTTGGGTATTAAACGCCAGAAAACCGATGTTCAGCCCGGCTTTTTGCATCAGGGTAATGTCTTTATTGCTCTTCATGTCTGCCAACTCCGCAGGATTGGGAAACGGCATCACCTGACATTCATTCTTGCGCAGCTTGGCGTAACGCACCGAGGCATCCGGTGTGATGCTAAAAACCAGCCGGTCCAGTTTGGCTTTACCCTGCCAGTAATCCGCAAATGCCTGATACAGAATGCGGGAATCTTTCTGGTACTGCACCAGTTGGAACGGGCCGGTGCCGATAGGCTCCAGATCCACTTTTTCTGGTGTGCCAGCTTTCAACATCTGGTCGGCGTATTCAGCAGACAGGATCGAGGCGAAATACCACGCCAGATCGGCCAAAAACGGGGCCTCTGCATGACTTAAGGTAAAACGCACCGTATGGTCATCCAGCTTGTCGATGGCGGTAATCAGGCTACGAAACGACAGGCTTTCGAAGTTGGCATAGGTGCCACCGGACACCTTGTGATAAGGGTTATTGGGATCACGCTGGCGCTGAAAAGAGAAAATCACGTCGTCGGCGTTGAAATCACGACTCGGGGTAAACTGGGCGTTGTGATGGAATTTCACCCCTTTACGCAGATGAAAGGTGTATTGCGTGCCATCCGGGCTTATCTCCCAGCTTTCTGCCAGACTCGGTATCAGCTCGGTGGTACCGACCTTGAAGTCTACCAGCCGGTTATAAATCGGCACTGCACTGGCATCCACGCTGGTCCCGGAAGTATACAACTGCGGGTTAAAGTTCTCCGGTGAACCTTCCGAGCAGTACACCAGCGTTTTGGCGCATGCCATCTGGGCAACCGTCAGCGTCATCGCCGCCAGCGCAATACGTGTTAATCTGTTTTTCATCCCCATCCTCGCTTTTTATTGACTTCCAGGTAGCTCGCTGAGTACAACGAAGCCTTTGATTATGGTTGAAAACAATACCGAACCTTCCATGGGGTTTACCAATAAGGATCCGTTATGAGTGATAACCTGACGCGCCAGTTGACCGACCGTTTCTACCGCTATCTGGCGGTCACCAGCCAGAGCAACGCTGCGGCGACCACGCTACCGAGCACACCAGGTCAGATGGCGATGGCCCGCCTGTTGGCAGAGGAGTTGCGCACCCTGGGGCTCTGCCAGATAGTGTGCGACGAGAATGCTACCGTCACCGCGGTGAAACCGGGCAATACCCCGTCTGCGCCACGTATTGGTTTTATTACCCATATTGATACCGTAGATGTCGGCCTGTCACCGGATATTCACCCGCAAACCTTACGTTTTACTGGCGAAGACCTGTGCCTGAACCTGGAACAGGATATTTGGTTGCGCGTCAGTGAGCACCCGGAGATTCAGCCCTATCGCGGTCAGGAAATCATTTTCAGTGACGGTACCAGCGTGTTAGGGGCCGACAACAAAGCCGCCGTCACCGTGGTGATGACGCTGCTGGAAAACCTGCGTGATGACCAGCCACATGGCGACATTGTCGTCGCGTTCGTGCCGGACGAAGAAATTGGCTTGCGGGGTGCGAAAGCGCTGGACCTGACGCGTTTCAACGTTGATTTCGCCTACACCATCGATTGCTGTGAATTGGGTGAAGTGGTGTACGAGAATTTTAATGCGGCATCGGCGGAAATCCGCTTTACCGGTGTGACCGCCCACCCGATGTCAGCCAAAGGCGTGCTGGTTAACCCCGTTCTGATGGCGCACGATTTCATCAGCCAGTTTGATCGCCAGCAGACCCCGGAACACACCGAAGGGCGGGAGGGATATATCTGGTTTAACGACATCCACGCCAACGCCAATGAAGCAGTGCTGAAAGCCTCGATCCGTGATTTCGATCTGGCCCGGTTTGCACAGCGAAAACAACAGATACACGACGTCGCCGCACAGCTTGCCGCGCAGTACCCAACCGGTCAGGTCAGTTGCACCATCGCTGATATTTACAGCAACATCAGCAACGCGTTGGGGGATGACCGGCGCGCGCTTGACCTGCTATTCGCCGCCATGAGCACACTGTCGATTACCCCGAACGTGATTCCGATGCGCGGCGGTACCGACGGCGCGGCACTGTCAGCCAAAGGCATTCTGACGCCGAACTTTTTTACCGGCGCGCACAACTTTCACTCACGCTTCGAGTTTCTGCCGGTGCCGTCGTTCGTTAAATCGTATCAGGTGGCATTGACGCTATGCCAGCTCGCGGCACAACAGCCATCAGTCTGAGCGGTACTGGCGTAGCGCCGACGGTGTGATGCCGTATTCAGCGCGAAAGCGCTGGCTGAAATGACTGGCGGAGCTAAACCCGCAGGCCAGCGCAATATCAGTAATGGAACGACTGCTATGGCGTAACCACTGTTCCGCCTGCGCCAGCCGCCGCTTCATCACATACTGATGCGGTGCCATCCCCTCACTCTGGCGGAACATGCGTGAAAAGTGAAACTCACTCAGCCCGGCTTCCATCGCCAAATCCGACAGGGTCAGCGGTTCCCCCAGTTGGGCATCAATTCGCGCTTTTACCCGCCGCAACACCGCCGGTGCCAGCCCGCCGCGACTACCCGGCGTCTGCCACTGTAACTGGCTGTATTGACGCAGCATGTGCAGCATCACCATCGTTGATGCAGAACTCAGCATCATCTGACTGGCGGGGTCGTCCCAGTTACCGGTCAGCAAAAAATGGCGATACAGTGCTTCCAGTGCCGGGTCGGCGACAAAAATGCGCTCATCCAGCCGGATAGACGCCGGGCTGCGATCCCAGGTTTGTTCCGCCAGTTGACGCAAGTGCCGATCGGTACAGTAAAAGTGGGCAAAACGCAGGCTACCGCGAATATCCCAGGTGGACTGGCTCTGCTGCGGCATCAGGCAAAAACGTCCCGGCGCACCACCGTTAAACCACCCATCCGGGCGCTTGTGGTAGCTTTCGTACCCATCCTGCACGTACATACTGAAGGTATGATGACGGGTATTTTCCAGCGTGACCCGATCGTGACTATTCTGCCAGACCGCCAGTTGCACCTGATTATCCAGCGTCACGGTTTGCTGCAACCGGGTTTTATAATGCTGTAACACGTCGAAAGCGTCGTACTGGCTCATTGTTCACCCTGAGAAACATCCCCTCTGGCCAACAGAGTAAAACAAGCGCTCGCTATTAGGAATGAGTCTGTACGCACCGGCCCCGACAATCCAGCGTCGCTCCATTTCACAGTTGTCGCCGCACGACAGAAAAAACCGCAGGATTCTGTTACTCACCGCAACCTGCTGACAGCCAGCCTCTCGACAATGCCGGATAATGAGCGCCTGTGTAGGGTCTGGAGTATAACAATGAATAGCCTGCTTTATAGCGCCGTCGTGCTGATCTGGGGGACAACCTGGATAGCCATCAGTTTTCAGCATGGTAACGTACCACCGGAAGTGTCGATTTTCTGGCGTTTTGCCAGTGCCTCGACGCTGCTGATGGCATTTTTGATCCTGACGCGTCGCCTGCGTCCGTTGAGTGGACGTGCGCATGTATTGTGCATGGCGCAGGGGGCCACCGTCTTCGGTCTTAATTTCTTCTGTTTTTATCATGCCGTTGCCTGGATCCCGAGCGGGTTGGAGTCGGTGATTTTTTCGATGGCAGTGCTATTTAACGCCTTCAATAGTCGGCTGTTTTTCGGCACACGGCTAAGCCGTAATGTGATGATCGCCGCCCCGCTGGGGCTGGCCGGTATTCTCCTGCTGTTCTGGCACGACCTGTTGCGTCTTAACAGCAGCCCGCAACTGCTCTGGGGCGTCGGTTTGAGCCTGCTGGGGACATACGGTTTCTCACTCGGCAATATGATAAGCGCCCGTCATCAACACAGTGGCCGGGACATTATGACGACCAACGCCTGGGGCATGCTGTACGGAGCGCTGGCAATGGGGCTGATAGCGTTGATGCTGGGTTACCGCTTCACGCCAGAATTCTCGCTGCAATACCTCGGCTCGCTGTTTTATTTGTCGCTGTTTGGTTCGGTGATTGGGTTTGGCGCTTACTTTGCGCTGGTCGGGCGGATCGGTGCCAGTCAGGCGGCGTATGCGACCTTGCTGTTTCCGTTAGTGGCGCTTTCAGTCTCCACATTGTACGAAGGGTACGTGTGGCGCAGTAATGCGGTGCTGGGATTATTGCTGATTCTGGCGGGCAATGCGGTGATGTTTTATCGCCCCCGGCCACAGCCGGAGGCGAAAACCGCCATCTAGTCGATTATTGCGCGTTAGCAGGCTTATTACGCGGCGGGCGACGGCGAGCAGCAGGTTGCCCTTCCGGACGGCCTGCCGGGCGAGCGCCGCCGTCACGACGTGGCTGAAGTGGACGATCGCCTTGCGGACGTGCAGAGGCTCTTTCACCTTGTGGGCGATCCCCCTGACGTGGTTCGCCGCCCCGGCCGCCGCGTCCACCCTGACGGCCGTTTTGGATCGGCTCGGCCTTGATGGTTGGGTCCGGCTCGTAACCCGGGATGGCGATGCGTGGGATCTCCCGCTTCAACAGACGTTCGATATCGCGCAGCAGCTTGTGCTCATCAACGCACACCAGCGACAACGCTTCACCAGTCGATGCGGCTCGCCCGGTACGACCAATGCGGTGTACGTAATCTTCCGGTACATTCGGCAGTTCGTAGTTCACCACGTGCGGCAACTGATCGATATCCAGCCCACGCGCGGCGATATCGGTCGCCACCAACACACGGATGTCGCCGTCTTTGAAATTCGCCAGTGCACGGGTACGCGCGCCCTGACTCTTGTTGCCGTGGATAGCGGCAGCGGTGATGCCGTCTTTATTCAGCAGTTCCGCCAGATGGTTAGCACCGTGCTTGGTACGGGTAAACACCAGCACCTGCTGCCAGTTGTGCTTGCCGATCAGGTGCGACAACAACTCACGTTTGCGTTTCTTATCGACAAAATGCACGTGTTGCGTCACCAGCTCGGACGGGGTATTGCGGCGCACCACTTCCACCGAGGCCGGATTGGTAAGCAGCTTGCCAGCCAGCTCTTTAATCTCGTCGGAAAAGGTGGCCGAAAACAGCAGATTCTGCCGTTTAGGTGGTAATTTCGCCAGCACCCGGCGAATATCATGGATAAAGCCCATATCCAGCATACGGTCGGCTTCATCCAGTACCAGAATCTCTACCTGCGACAGGTCAACCGCGTTCTGGTGCTCCAAATCCAACAGACGCCCTGGGGTGGCAATCAGAATATCGACGCCGCCACGCAGCTTCATCATCTGCGGATTAATGCTGACGCCGCCGAATACCACCAGCGAGCGCAAGCGCAGATATTTGCTGTACGCCTGAACGTTTTCGCCGATCTGTGCCGCCAACTCACGGGTTGGCGTCAGGATCAACGCTCGCACCGGGCGACGACCTTTCGCCAGTACCGGGCGTTCGTTCAGCAGTTGCAACAGCGGCAAGGTGAAACCGGCGGTTTTGCCGGTGCCGGTCTGGGCGCTAGCCATCAGATCGCGCCCTTCCAGCACAACCGGAATCGCCTGACTCTGAACCGGCGTCGGCTCACGGTAGCCCTGCTCTTCCACAGCGCGCAAAATATCGGCACTCAGACCGAGGGATTGAAAAGACATAACGAGAACAACTCCAGAGTCACCCTACCCGGTATCTACCGGTGCAGTTTTTAGGGTGATGACAGATGGGTTCCGCGTCGCGTCGGCTTGTATGCCGCACAACGCCGACTCCAGATGAATGGGCACAAACTACGGTGCATGACTGCCTGCGATTGTAACAGGAAATCGCTTGTTTGAGGAATTTTTATCTGTCGATCACATTTTATCCTCTGCATTGTGCGCAAAATAGTTTTGCTCTTTATGGATATCAATTAGTTACTGATTATAAAGCCCATTCCTCCACCGCAGCGCCTGTGAAGGGGGGTGAAACCGCCCCGTCAGCAGTCAGCATGCGGCAAACTGTTGAATGAGCGATTATTCTTACAGTGATGCCATCGTCCAGTGGGAGAGGCCATCCCGCGCTCGATGGGCACAACCAGGACGCAAGAGCACATCGGGAGCGCTATGAATAAGAAAACAGGGCTGTGGCTGGCACTGGCGGTCGTGATTATCGCAGCCGTCGGTTACGGTCTGGTGCAGCATCGCCATCAGCAAAATACGCCGCTGACACTGTACGGCAATGTGGATATCCGCAGTGTTAATCTGGGTTTCAGGGTGGGTGGACGCCTGGCGGCACTCAATGTGGATGAGGGCGATGTCGTTCAGCCCGGACAACAGTTAGCCCGGCTGGACAGCGCGCCGTTGCAAAACGCGCTGCAACAGGCGAAAGCCAGCGTCGCCAACGCACAAGCGCAGCTGGCGCTATTACAGGCGGGCTACCGCAGCGAAGAAATCGCGCAGGTACGCTCTCAGGTGGAGCAGGCGCAAGCCGCCTACGACTACGCCAACAGCTTCTACCAACGACAGCAAGGATTGTGGAAGCAACACACCCTCGCCGCCAACGCACTGGAAGACGCCCGCTCGACACGCAATCAGGCTCAGGCAACATTGCAGGCCGCACGGGAAAAACTCAGCCAGTATCAACGGGGTAACCGACCGCAGGAAATCGCTGCCGCCGAGGCTGCGCTGGCACAAGCGCAAGCCGCCGAAGCGCAGGCGCAACTCAATGTACAGGATACCCATCTGTATGCACCCTCCCCCGGCGTGATCCTCACCCGTGCGGCTGAAGTCGGCAGTATGCTGAATGCGGGCAGCACCGTCTTTACCCTGTCGCTAACCCACCCGGTGTGGATTCGCGCTTACGTCAGTGAACCGCAGTTAGGGCGTGCTGCACCGGGGGCAAAGGTGCTGATTTACACCGACAGCCGTCCGGGACGCCCTTATCATGGCCGTATCGGCTTCGTCTCACCCAGTGCTGAATTTACGCCCAAGAGTGTTGAAACCACGGCGCTTCGCACCGACCTGGTGTACCGGCTGCGTATCATTGTGGACGATGCAGACGACGGCTTGCGTCAGGGAATGCCGGTCACACTCACGCTGGAACAGGATAAGGCCTCACATGACCAGTGATGTACCGCTTATCCACCTTGATGCGCTGGAAAAACGCTTTGCTGGCCGGGAAAAACCGGCACTGGCGCAACTGAGTGCGGATATTCGCGCCGGGGCGGTCACCGGGCTGGTAGGGCCGGACGGAGCGGGCAAAACCACGCTGTTGCGCATGCTGGCCGGGTTACTGACACCCAGCGCAGGCACCATTCGGGTGATGGGACTCGACCCGATAGCCGATGACCGCCAGCTACACGCCCGACTGGGCTACATGCCGCAGAAATTTGGTCTGTACGAAGACCTCACGGTGATGGAAAACCTGACGCTCTACGCCGACCTGCGGGGCATTACCGGTGATACCCGGCGTGCCACGTTTGAGCGGCTGTTGCAGTTTACCGATCTCACCCGTTTTACCACCCGGCTGGCAGGCAAACTCTCTGGTGGTATGAAGCAAAAGCTCGGGTTGGCCTGTACGCTATTGGGGCAACCCAACGTGCTGCTGCTGGATGAGCCAGGCGTCGGTGTCGACCCCATCTCCCGTCGTGAGCTGTGGCGCATGGTGCACGAGCTGGCAGATGATGGCATGCTGATTCTGTGGAGCACCTCTTATCTGGATGAGGCGGAACAGTGCCGCGATGTATTGCTACTCAACGATGGCGAACTGCTCTACCGGGGCGCGCCCGCCGACCTGACGCAACAGATGGCGGGCCGCTGCATTCTGCTCGACCAGCCGGACAGTAATCACCGCCGCCTGCTACAACAGGCGCTGCGTCAGCCACAGGTGAGCGATGGGGTTATTCAGGGGCGCTACGTGCGGTTGATCCTAAAACCACAGGCAGACCGCGACGCCTTACTGCATGCCCTCAACCTGCCCCCTGATCGGGTGCAAAATACCGCGCCACGTTTCGAGGATGCGTTTATTGACCTGCTGGGAGGCGGCCCCAGCGCCACCTCGTCACTGGCAGCGATTTTGCCACAACTGGATACCCATCGCCGGGAAACGGTGATCGAAGCGCGTAACCTGACAAAAAAATTCGGTGATTTTGCCGCCACCGACCAGGTAAATTTTCAGGTTCGTCGTGGTGAAATCTTCGGTTTGCTGGGGCCAAACGGTGCCGGTAAATCCACCACCTTTCGTATGATGTGCGGCCTGCTGACACCCACCGATGGTCAGGCGCTGGTGCTGGGTATGGATCTCAAAACTGGCTCCGGGCGAGCACGCCAGCACCTCGGTTATATGGCGCAAAAATTTTCGCTCTACGGCAATCTGACGGTAGAACAGAACCTGCGCTTTTTCTCCGGCGTATACGGCCTGAGCGGCCAGCGTCAGCAGGAAAAAGTGAACAGCATGGCGCAGGCGTTCAATTTCCATCCCATTTTCCAACAAACACCGGATTCGCTGCCGCTTGGCTTTCGCCAGCGGCTGGCGCTGGCCTGCGCGTTAATGCACGAACCGGATATTCTGTTTCTTGACGAACCCACCTCCGGCGTCGACCCATTCACCCGACGGGAGTTCTGGCAGCATATCAACGGCATGGTGGACAAAGGCGTGACCGTCATGGTCACCACCCATTTTATGGATGAAGCCGAATACTGCGACCGTATCGGGTTGGTATACCGGGGACGGCTTATTGCCAGCGGTACGCCGGACGATCTCAAGCGGCAGGCGGCCTGCGACGATACACCGGAGCCAACCATGGAACAGGCGTTTATCACACTGGTACAGGCTTACGACCGGGAGGTGACGCATGCCGCAAGACCTTGATGAACAGCACCGTGGTGAACAGCACCTTGATAGCCAACACCGTGATGACCAGAGCGTTGATAAAAAACGCCTTAACGATCAACGTTTTTCCTGGCGACGGCTGCGCGCGCTGTGTCTGAAGGAAACCCGCCAGATCCTGCGCGACCCCAGCAGCGCACTGATTGCCTTCGTCATTCCACTGTTGCTGCTGTTTATTTTCGGTTATGGCATCAACCTCGACTCCAGCCGTTTGAACGTCGGCGTGTTGATGGAACAGCACAGCGCCGAAGCCAATAGTCTGGCGCGCGCCTTTACCGGTTCGCCCTTTTTGGCCGTCACCCTGAGCGACAACCGCCCGGCGTTGATAGAGAAGATGCAAGCTGGGCAAATTCGCGGCTTAGTCGTTATCCCCGCCGACTTCGCTACCCGCCTGGCGCGCCCACAAGACTCGGCACCGATTCAGGTGATCACCGATGGCAGCGAGCCTAATACGGCGCAGTTCGTGCAGGGCTACGCCCAGGGGATATGGCAACTCTGGCAGCAGCAATACGCGCAAGACAACGGCAGCCATTACCAACCGCTGATTGACGTACAGACACGCTATTGGTTCAACGCCGCCGCCATCAGCCGCCATTTCATCATTCCCGGTGCCATCACCATCATCATGACGGTGATCGGCGCTATTCTGACCTCACTGGTGATCGCCCGCGAGTGGGAACGGGGCACCATGGAGGCATTATTATCAACCCAGGTCACCCGCGCAGAACTGCTGCTCACCAAATTGCTCCCCTACTACGTGCTGGGCATGATTGCCATGGTGCTGTGCGTGGTGGTGGCGGTATTTGTACTCGGCGTACCGTATCGTGGTTCGCTGTGGCTACTGTTTGGCATGAGCAGTTTGTTTCTCGCCAGTACGCTGGGTATGGGGTTGCTGATTTCCACCCTGACCCGCAACCAGTTCAACGCCGCAATGGTGGCACTTAACGCGGCATTTCTGCCTGCGGTAATGTTGTCCGGGTTTATCTTTGAAATTCACAGTATGCCGGTGTTGGTACAGGCGGTATCGTACCTGATCCCCGCACGCTATTTCGTCAGCACACTGCAAACCCTGTTTTTAGCCGGGAACATCGGCAGCGTGTTGCTGATGAATCTGTTGTTTTTGATGACATCAGCGGTGTTTTTCATTGGCCTGACCGCCTGGAAAACCCGGCGGCGGCTCGATTAGATCCGAAGCACGACCATGGACAGTGACGCCCAGAGCGGCACGGAGGAAAAAGCGTATGTTGCATCGCCTGTGGACGCTGATCCGCAAAGAGCTTCAGTCATTGCTGCGCGAGCCACAGACTCGCGCCATCCTGGTATTACCGGTACTGCTGCAGGTGCTGTTATTCCCGTTTGCCGCTACGCTGGACGTCACCGACGCCACCATCGCCATTTACAGCGAAGATAACGGCGCGGCATCCGTCGAACTGACCCAGCGTTTCGCCAGTGCCAGTGCATTTTCGCGGGTCATCCTGTTGCACAGCCCACAGGCAATCGCCCCAACGATTGATGACCAGCGCGCGCTGCTGCTGGTGCGCTTTCCCGCTGATTTCTCCCGCCAACTGGCAAACAATTCACCGACCAGCCTCCAACTGTTGCTTGACGGACGCCACTCCAACAGTGCCCAAATTGCCGCCCGCTATATTCAACAAATCGTACAGGACTATCAGCAGGAGCGAATCACGTCCCCGACGCTGACGCACCAAAGTAACCTGGTGATCCGTCACTGGTATAACCCGAATCTGGACTACAAGTGGTTTGTGGTGCCGTCGCTGGTGGCGCTGATCACCACGATTGGTGTCCTGATCGTCACCGCGCTGTCGGTGGCACGTGAGCGGGAGCAAGGGACGCTGGAGCAGTTGTTGGTGTCACCGCTCTCTACCGGGCAAATTTTCGTCGGCAAAGCTGTGCCAGCGCTGATTGTCGCCACCGTGCAGGCCAGTATCGTGCTGGCGGCGGGTATCCTTGCTTACCGCATTCCGTTTTCCGGTTCGCTATTGCTGTTCTACCTCAGCATGCTGGTATACGGACTATCGCTGGTGGGATTTGGGTTATTGATTTCCACGCTCTGCTCGACCCAACAGCAGGCCTTCATTGGTGTATTTGTTTTCGTGATGCCAGCTATCCTGCTCTCTGGCTATGTCTCTCCGGTTGAGAACATGCCGATGTGGCTGCAACAACTTACCTGGGTTAACCCGGTGCGCCATTTCACCGATATCACCAAACAGATCTATCTGAAAAACGCCAGTATGAGCATCATCTGGCATGGTCTATGGCCGTTACTGACCATTACCGCGACCACGGGCAGCGCGGCTTACGCACTCTTCAGGCACAAGATAGGATAGCGGTGAGCGAATCGTTTGCCTCCGGCGTCAGCGACGTCTTGCCAAATCCTGACTACACTGATTTTCAGCTACTTGGGAACGAGGGAAAGCCATGGGTACCGTTTCGCAATCGCCATTGGGGATTTCTTTCACTGTCCTCACTATCAATACCCATAAAGGGTTCAGCGCACTCAATCGCCGCTTTATTTTGCCTGAACTGCGTGATGCTGTACGTTCGGTGTCCGCCGATATCGTGTGTTTACAGGAGGTGCTAGGCCGTCACTCCACCCATCCGCTACAAGTAGAGCATTGGCCGGACACCCCACACTACGAATTTCTGGCAGAAACCATGTGGAATGATTACGCCTATGGCCGCAACGCTGTCTACCCGGAAGGCGATCACGGTAACGCCGTGTTGTCGCATTTCCCGATTTTTAGCTATCGCAACCTGGATGTATCGGTATCTGAAAAGGACAAACGCGGTATTCTGCATTGCGTACTGAAAGTCCCCAACCGGGATGTACATATCCATGTCGTCTGCGTTCACCTGGGGCTGACCGCCTCGCACCGGCGGCAGCAACTCTCGCTGCTGTGCGACCTGCTGGCCACCCTGCCCGCTGACGCGCCGTTGATTGTCGCCGGCGATTTCAATGACTGGCAGATGAAAGCCAGCGCCTTACTCAAGCGCCGCGCCGGTCTGGAGGAGGTATTCAGTCAACATTTTGGTAAACCGCCCCGCACCTTCCCGGCCCGTTTCCCACTGCTGCGGCTTGACCGTATCTACGTGCGTAACGCCAAAACCAGTGTACCCAAGCTGCTGCCGTCCAAACCCTGGGCGCATTTATCCGACCATGCGCCTCTGGCGGTGGAGATCCATTTGTGAGAACCGAATGGCGCGACGGTAATCACATTGAATTGCTGGTAAATGGCGACGAATACTACCCCAGCGTGTTTGAGGCTATCCACCAGGCCCGCAATCGGGTCGTGCTGGAGACCTTTATCTGGTTTGAAGACAAAGTAGGTTACGCATTACGGGAGGTACTGATTGCCGCAGCGCAACGCGGTGTCAGCGTGGACGCTACCGCTGACGGCTACGGCTCGCACGATCTGTCGCCCGATTTTCTGGCACCGATGATCGAAGCCGGGGTGCGTTTTCATTTTTACGACCCGCGCCCTCGCCTGTTTGGCCTGATGCGCACCAATCTGTTCCGGCGTTTGCACCGCAAGCTGGTGGTGGTAGACGGACACACCGCCTGGATAGGCGGCATTAATTATTCCGCCGACCACCTGAGTGACTACGGTCCGGAAGCTAAACAAGACTACGCGGTGAAAGTACGAGGCCCGGTGGTGGATGACATCTACCGTTTTATGCTGGCGGCACTGGTCCATGATGAAGAACCACATCTCTGGTGGCGGCGACGTTTTCGCCGCCCGGTGCGTAACCCGCATCCCGGTAACGCACAAGCGCTGTTCGTCTGGCGCGACAATGGCCTGCATCGCCGCGATGTCGAACGACAATATTTGCTGATGCTGCGGCGTGCCAAACGCGAAGTGGTGATTGCCAATGCCTACTTTTTCCCTGGCTATCGGTTACTGCGGGCGATGCGCAAAGCCGCACGGCGGCGTGTGCGGGTACGATTGATTATTCAGGGGCAACCGGACATGCCTATCGTGCTGTTCGGTGCGCGCTTGCTCTACCCCTGGCTGGTGAAGGCCGGAGTGGATATTTACGAATACCGCCGCCAGCCATTACACAGCAAAGTGGCGTTGCAAGACGAGTATTGGGCCACCATCGGCTCCAGCAATCTGGATCCGCTCAGTCTGGCGCTCAATCTGGAGGCGAATCTGTTCATTAACGATCGGGGGTTCAACCAGCAATTACGCGATAATCTGCACCAGTTGATACGGGAAGACTGCGTGCAGGTTGACCCGGCACAACTACCGGCACGCTCGTTCTGGCAGGTGCTGAAAAACGTGGTGGTGTTCCATTTTTTGAAACGCTTCCCATCGATGGTCGGCTGGTTACCGGCGCATAGCCCACAGTTAACGCAGGTGGGACACACATCGGAGGATGACGGCGAAAAGAAATGAAAAACACTAAGACTGTCGACAAACAGCCGTGTTGTTTTGTGAACGGAGATGCATGTCTGGTCAGTGAATGGTTTCGTGCGGGATAAGCGGTGTCATTTCTTTGCCGCTTCATCGCACGCACGACAAGGAGAGGTTCAAACGCCACCTCTCCTTGACCACTGGCTTGGTGGCTAAACAGTGGCGCTGCGCGCTACCTTCGGCATTCGCCTTCGCTGTTCGGGCCGTCCGTGACGCGCTCCCGGCGCGGCACGGACTTTCGCCGCGTCCATGCGGCTCACCCGGCGAAGTCGCTTGCCTCAGCACAGTTTTAACGCCGGAAAGCCCCATTATCTGTAACTAAGAAGGGTTGCCAGTAATCTGCAACAACCTCAACGCCGGCTACCGAACAAACGCAACAGCATCAGGAACAGGTTGATGAAATCCAGATACAACGTCAGCGCACCCATGATCGAGTACTTACGGAAGTTATCCTTGTCATCAACTGACAGCTCTTCACCGATGTTTTTCAGTTTCTGTGTGTCATACGCCGTCAGGCCGACAAACACCAGTACACCGATGTAAGTGATGGCAAGTTGCAGCCCTTCACTCTTCAACCAGAAATTCACCAGGGTCGCCAACAGGATACCAATCAGCGCCATAAACAGCATGCTGCCCAGACCGGTCAGGTCACGCTTGGTGACATACCCATACAGACTCATGGCACCGAACATCCCGGCCGTTATCACAAACGTACTGGCGATAGACTCACCGGAATACACGATGAAAATACTGGATAGCGTCAGGCCCGTCAGCGCGGAGTAAAGCATGAACAACGTGGTCGCCACACCACCGCTCAGGCGATGCACCATGCCGGACAGCACAAACACCAGCCCAAGTTGGGCGATCACCAGTCCATAAAAGGTAATTTTGCTGGAAAACACCAGCTGCAACACCGCCGGGGTATTGGCGGCATACCAGGAGACAAACGCCGTCAGCAGCAAACCACAGGTCATCCAACCATAGACCTGCGCCATATAGGTTTGCAGACCCGTGCTGGCTTGTTGAACGATGGAACCGTTAGAACGTGGAAATCGATCCATGATGCAACCTTTGCATGAGAAGTGAAACACAACAGGCTTACGCCCACCTGACTTTCAGCTTAACACAAAACCACGCGCACAACGGGTAACACTTTCTCAACAAGGATCGTAATTCCTGCAAAGCGGGACATGGCCCGACAGGTATCCCCCAACCAACCTACCCGCCGGTTTCCCGCCTGCCGGGTTAGTCAAGCCGATGCGCCCGCCCTGCCACCGTCAGATTGACGCCACAACCCACAACAATCTCTTCCCGACTCACGCTTTTCAGTTCAATCACCTGCGCACCTTGCGTCATGCGCAGACGTAGCGTAGAGACAAATCCGGCAAACTCAATACCGGTCACCACCGCCTGTGGCGTTGCATGAGGTTCGGCCAGCGTGACCTGAATCTGCTCCGGGCGCAACATGATACGCGCCACCCCGGCAGATTGATTATCATCCACCGCGACATCCCCCAGCGCACAGGCGGCACGCCCCCCAGTAAGCTGTGCGGGCAACACCAGTGTATCACCCAGAAACGCGGCGATACCTTCATCCGCCGGACGCAGGTACAGTGACTGCGGCGACCCAACCTGTACTAAGCGCCCCTGGCGCATTACCGCGACCTGATCGGCAAACGACAACGCTTCGGCCTGGTCATGGGTGACCAGAATGGACGCCACACCCGCCTGCGCTAACAGCGCCGACACCGCCTGACGGGTAGCGGCACGCAGGCCGGTATCCAGCGCGGAAAACGGCTCATCCAGTAGCATCAACGCCGGGCGTTGCGACAAGGCGCGCGCCAACGCAACCCGCTGTTGTTGACCGCCGGACAGTTCATGCGGCCACAACGCCGCCAGCCGGGAGTCCAGCGACACCATCTCCATCAGCTCATCAATACGCCGCTGTTTGTCCTGTTTACTGCCCTCAAGCCCGAAGCTAATATTCTGCGCCACGGTAAAATGCGGAAACAACGCACCGTCCTGCGGGACAAAACCGATACCACGCAGGTGCGCAGGCACCCACTGATTCGCATCGGCCACAACGCGTGTTTGCAAACGCACGGTGCCTTTATCCGGCGCTTCAAAACCAGCGATGATACGCAGCAACGTCGTTTTACCGGAACCCGAAGGGCCGACAATGGCGGTACGGCTACCCGGCGCGACCTGCAAGTCGATGCCGTCCAGCACCGTAACAGCGTTAAACGATTTACCGATGCCATAAAGTTCGAGCGTATTCATAAGCCTGCCGTGCGTTTCGATTGGGAATAAAGTAACCAGGTCAGCGGGAGCGACAGTACCACCATGATCAACGCATAAGGTGCCGCCGCCATATAATCAATTTCGCTGGTCAACGCCCAGAAACCGGTCGCCAGCGTCCGGGTGCCGTTGGGTGCCAGTAGCAACGTGGCGGTCAATTCGTTGGTCACCGCCAGAAACACCAATGCCGCCCCAGCCGCCGCACCCGGTGCCGCCAGCCTGAGCGTGATGCGCCACAATGCCCGCCCCGGTGAACACCCCAGACTACGTGCCACGTTTTCCAGCTCAACCGGCGCTTGCGCAATACCCGCGCGTAGGTTGATCAACGCCCGTGGCATGAACATCAACACATAGGCCAGCAGCAGGGTAAACTCGGTCTGATACAGTGGCCGCAACGTATGGATGGTGACCGTCACCAGCGCCAGTGCGACGACAATGCCCGGCAACGCGCTGGTCACGTAATTACACCCTTCCAGCAGGCGATACAGTCGTGAGGGATAACGCACCGACAGCCAGGCCATCGGGAATGCGCACAGCGTAACCAGCACAGCACCGCTGATGCCCAGCCACACTGTCTGGCGCAGCGCGGGCCACAGTTCGTCATTACGCCATACCTCTATGCCGCCAAGCCACAGCCAGCGGGCCAGCGTCACCAACGGGACACCCAGCGCCAGCGTGGTTAACGCCAGCGGCAATAATCCGTACATCAACGCCGCCGGGGACGACAGCCGCCACGGGGTCTGACTGCGGGCGCTACCGGAACCCACGCGAGCATAGCGCGCACGCCCACGCGTCATGGCTTCCAGCGATAACAGCCCCAGACAACACAGCACCAGTACACCCGCCAGCATGTTTGCCGCCAGGCCGTTAAACGTCGACTGGAACTGCTCGAAAATCGCGGTGGTGAAGGTATCAAAGCGGATCATGGCGTACAGGCCGTATTCCGCCAACAGATGTAACGCAATCAGCAGCGAGCCGCCCCATATCGCCAGCCGCAGTTGCGGCAGCACCACACGAAAAAAAACGCGCCAGGGCCTGGCACCCAATGAGGTCGCCACATCTTCCAGGCTGGGATCAAGCCGACGCAGCACCGCTGCCGCCGGCAGGTAAATAAACGGGAAATAGGCGAGCACCGACAGGAATACGCCAGCTGCCAGGCCATTCATGCCGGGCAGCAGACTGATCCAGGCGTAACTCTGGACGAAGGCGGGCACCGCCAGTGGTGCGGTCAGTAACAGCGACCACACCCGGCGCCCCGGCAAGGTGGTACGTTCGGTCAACCAGGCTAACGCCACCCCGAACAGCGTGCAGAGCGGCAACGTGACCGCCACCAGCAACACGGTATTGAGCAGCAGTTCCCCAACCCGGGGCCGGAACACCAGCGTCTTTACCGTTTCCCAGCCCGTCGTCAGGGTCACCCCCACGACGAAACCCAGCGGCAATAACGCCAGCAGCGACAGCAGTACGGCCATCAGCGCCATACTGCCACCCGCTATCCGGTACGGCTTCGCCCCCGAACGCGCTGGTTGTGGCATCCCCACACCAGCGACTTTCCATTCCACATCGGCCATCGGTCTTATTGGACTCCCGCCCTATACTGACGTATTACAGCAGACCGGCTTCGGTCATCAGCTCAACCACTTTCTTGCCGTTGAGTTTGGCCGCATCCACGGAGGGAGCCTGCAAGTCTTTCAGCGGAACCAGTTTCGGGTTGGAAGCCGCATTGACGCCCACGGCGTATTCAAACGCGGTATTGGTGCGCAGCACTTCCTGGCCTTTCTTGCCGGTGATCCACTTCATGAATGCCTGAGCCTGTTCTTTATGCTTGCTCGATGCCAGCACACCGCCGCCAGAGATGCTGACGAACGCGCCCGGATCCTGATGCTTGAAGTAGTACAAACGGATATTTTTACTGTTTTCACCGGTTTTCGCGCCGTCGACAAACGGGTAGTAATGATAGATAACGCCGCTGTCGACCTGACCGGCGTTCACCGCTTTCATTACCGTGCTGTTGCCTTTATACGCCGTGAAATTGGTTTTCATCGCCTTCAGCCAGTCCAGCGTTGCTTTCTCGCCTTTCAGCTCCAGCATCGCGCTGACAATCGCCTGAAAGTCTGCACCCGACGGAGACGCCGCCCAGCGCCCTTTCCATTCTGGTTTCGCCAGATCCATCAATGATTTCGGTAATTGTGCTTCGGTCAGTTTTTCCGGGTTGTAAACAAATACCGTCGAACGGGCAGCGATACCAATCCAGCGCCCGTGGGAGGGACGGTACTGCGGCTCCACCTGCGCCAGTGTGTCGGCATCCAGCGGTGCGAACAGGTTGGCGTTATCCACCAGCACCATCGATGGCGAGTTTTCCGTCAAAAATACGTCAGCCGGTGACGCACTGCCTTCCTGAACCAGTTGGTTACCCAACTCGCTATCGCCGCCGTTACGCAGCGTCACTTTAATACCAGTATCCTGAGTGAAGCCATCTACCCAGGACTTCACCAGGTTTTCATGCTGTGCGTTATAAATCACAATACCTGCATCCTCCGCCTGTGCGCCGAAGGACAGTCCCATCATCAGGGAAGACGCCAGCAATGTGGCGGGGAACAGGGAAGCTATACGCCGTTTCATACCATTATCCTTTTTCACTGTATGGCAATTAACTGTATGACAATAAAAGCGAATCCGGCAAAAAATTACCGCGGCTCATTATCGTTGCATAAAAATAGAAATAAAAATGATTCTTATTAATTATTATTCGAACGCTATAGCGATGCAACTTTTATAAGCGGCTGCTTTTTATCGTTTTTATTCCAGTAGTGAAATCATATCGCCAGCAATGGTGTAGCGGCGGCAATCAATCCACCGCCGTCACCGCTTAGGACCAGCGTTCTGCCGCCTGTCGATCGCTATCACGGGCATCGACCCAACGGTCACCATCCTGCGTGGCTTCCCGCTTCCAGAACGGTGCACGCGTTTTGAGGTAATCCATGATGAATTGCGCCGCATCAAACGCGGCCTGACGGTGGGCTCCGCTAACGCCAACAAACACGATTTCGTCGCCGGGAAAAAGCGCACCGACACGGTGGATCAGGCTGACACGTTGAATCGGCCAGCGCTCACGTGCCGCCTCGATAATCTCAGCCAGCGCTTTTTCCGTCATCCCCGGATAATGCTCCAGAGTTAACGCATTGACGTTATCCCCCAGATTGTGGTTACGCACTTTGCCGGTGAACGTGACGACGGCGCCATCCGTATCGCTGGTTGCCAGCCAGCTGTACTCGTCGCCTACGCTGAACGGTTCCTGCCCTACCCGAATACGCGTGTCCATGTCAGCCTCCGGTCACCGGCGGGAAAAACGCCACTTCGTCGCCATCGGTCAGCGGATGCGTCATCGCCACCAGCGACTGGTTAACCGCCGCCAGCAGTTTGCCGTCTTCCAGCGCCAGCGCCCAGCGGTCGCCCCGTTCACACAGCGCCTGACGCAACGATGACACATCCTGATACTCGGCAGGCAGGGATAACCGGTCAATACCGGTGAGCTCGCGCACCTGCGCGAAAAATAACACCGTAATCATGATGCCTCCGCCTTAAAGTCACCGGATTTACCCCCGCTTTTCGCCAACAGCCGTACCGGCCCTATCACCATGTCTTTCTGCACCGCTTTGCACATGTCATAAATGGTCAACGCCGCGACCGAGGCGGCGGTCAAGGCTTCCATTTCCACCCCGGTCTTACCGGTTAACCGACACAGGGTTTCGATGCGCACCCGGTTATGTTCCGGTTGCGCTTCCAATTCAACGGCCACTTTACTGAGCAATAGCGGGTGGCACAGCGGGATTAACTCCCAGGTGCGTTTGGCGGCCTGAATGCCGGCGATACGGGCAGTGGCGAACACATCGCCTTTATGATGCTTGCCGTCGATAATCATCGACAGGGTATGCGGTGCCATTTCCACAAAGGCTTCGGCACGCGCTTCACGCACGGTCTCTGCCTTGTCGGAAACGTCCACCATCGCCGCTTCACCGGCGGCATTAATGTGGGTCAGTTGTGACATAACAGCTTACTTTTTCAGGTGAGGATAGAGGTTACAGGGTTTCTGGCGCGCATCCAGTTGCTCGCAAATAATCCGCTCCCAGGCGGTACGACAAGCTTTAGTCGACCCCGGCATCGCAAAAATCGCCGTCTGGTTAGCCATACCGGCAATGGCGCGCGACTGGATAGTGGCGGTGCCTATCTCTTCATACGACACCATGCGGAACAGTTCGCCAAATCCTTCGATTTCGCAGTCAAACAACACCCGGATAGCTTCCGGTGCGAGATCGCCCGCGGTAAAGCCGGTACCACCGTTAATCAGAATCACCTGCACATCCTCGCGGGCTATCCAGGCAGATACCTGTGCACGGATGTGGTAGAGGTTTTCACTGACAATCGCGCTGCCCGCCAGATGGTGCCCATCGTGCTGCAATGCTTCGCGCAGATAATCACCAGACGTGTCGTCGTCGGCCGTACGGCGGGAGGATATCGTCATCACCGCCACACGCAGAGGAACAAATTCACTGCTGACCTTGCTCATAAACACTCCGTAACGGTATGCGTGATACCGTATTGCGCGGCTGCTTAGCCGCCAATAAAGGAAAGATTCGGGGTAATGCCGCTGTTGCCGTCATGCAGAAAATGCGACTCTCGTTTGCTGCCAAGGCCGCCGGAAATACGCAATTTCAGCGCGTCCAGTTGCTCGTCATCCATCAGCAAATCGCGCAGTGGAATGCCTTGCTCACCAAACAGGCACAGATGCAAATTACCGATAGCTGAAACCCGCAGGCGATTGCAGCTCTGACAAAAGTCTTTTTCATACGGCATGATTAGCCCCACCTCACCCTGATAGTCCGGGTGTGAAAACACCTGCGCCGGGCCGTCACTGCGCGAACGAACCTGCTGTTGCCAGCCTTGCTGTAACAGACGCTCGCGAATCACCTGCCCGGAAACATGATGGCGGCGGAACATCTCCCCCCCTTCGCCGGTTTCCATCAGTTCGATAAAGCGCAGTTGGATAGGCCGGGTGCGGATCCATTCCAGAAAGGTGTGCAGGCTGTTGTCGTTAACATCACGCATCAGTACGGTGTTGACTTTCACCCGCTGGAATCCGTTAGCGAAAGCGGCATCGATGCCGTCCATCACCTGACGGAATTTGTCCTGCCCGGTAATGGCGTGAAACGCCCGGGCATCCAGACTGTCGACACTGACATTGAGCGCCGTCAATCCGGCATCACGCCAGCTCGCGACATCCCGTGCCAGCCGGTAACCGTTAGTGGTCACCGCCAGCGTACGGATAGCCGGGTTTTCACGAATCGCAGCGATAATGTCGACAAAATCCCGTCGTAAAGAGGGTTCGCCGCCGGTCAGGCGCACCTTTTCCGTGCCCAATTCGGCAAACGCCCGCCCAACACGGCGGATTTCATTCAACGACAAAAAACGATGAGGGGTCGCGCCATTGGGTTGATAGCCGTCCGGCAGACAATAAGTGCAACGGAAATTACAGACATCCGTTATCGACAGACGCAAATAGTAGAACTTGCGCGCAAACGCATCGGTCAGTTGACTCACCATAAACACCTTTCCAAATACGGGAGATGCGGGCATTTCTACCCTGCACCCTGGTGACCCTCAGGTCACGGCCAGGAAACCCTATTCGCGCTGACTCTCGAACGTAGGTTCCAAGGCTAGGAGTTTGATTTCCCGGCATCGAACACCGATGTCGGATAACCGTGATTACTTCATGAAGTCTATCGCCAAATCAAGTCATCCGTCACTGAAAATGCGGTATATAATCTTGTATATAGCGGATTTCATTCACTATTTTCACGCTCAGCATAGCGGAAATCCGATCAATTTTTCTGACCTGTATCATGGTATGACCGATATCCTCTACTCCCATCGGAGTAAACCGCCTCCCAATGGCGACAGGTTATACAGTTAACACAAACTGCCCGCGATGCTACCGCGGGCGGTTTGTGCTCATGCCGAGGCCAATACCAATTGATGCCAATTGATGCCAATTAAAGTATGTGACTCATAGTTAGTGGGTTTTCAGCCCGGCAGCCGTCATCAGCAGGCGAAATACCGTTGCGACTACACCGAGTGCGAGCACACTGGCTCCCCATAATATGACCATCCATAACAGCCGCCGCCATAGCGATGGCGCGTTTGTACCGGCCATCAGTGGTATCCCTCCTCAGGCCGTACCTTTCCCCGGAACACGTAGTAACTCCAGAAGGTGTACCCCAGAATAACCGGGATGATCAGCAATGCGCCGAACAGCATAAATCCCTGGCTCTGCGGTGGCGCAGCCGCGTCCCACAGGGTCAATCGCGGTGGAATGATCATCGGCCACAGGCTGATACCCAGTCCGGTAAAGCCTAGGAAGATAAGCCCCAGCGTCAACAGGAAAGGCGCGTAATGTGCCTGGCGGCGAACGCCACGCACAATACCTGCCGCACACAGCACCACCAAAATCGGAACCGGCAGGAACCAAAACAGATTGGGCAACGAAAACCAGCGCTGCGCAATGACGGGGTGAGCCAGCGGCGTCCACACGCTGATGACGCCAATGACCACCAGCAACAGCGCCACCAGCGACGGTGCCAACGCCGACATACGGCTATGCAGCGACTGTCCGGTTTTCATGATAAGCCAGGTACAGCCCAGCAGCGCATACGCCACCACCAGTCCAACGCCGCAAAACAGCGAAAACGGAGTCAGCCAGCCGAATACCGGGCCGGAAAAATGGCGATCGGTCACCTCAAAACCATTGAGCACCGCCCCGACGGTCACCCCCTGAAAAAAGGTCGCCACCACCGATCCCCACAGGAAGGCACGGTCCCAAAACGGACGGTGTGACGGCGTCGCTTTGAAGCGAAACTCGAAGGCCACGCCGCGAAAAATCAGCCCCACCAGCATCAACGTCAGCGGGATGGTCAGCGCATCGACGATCACCGCGTAAGCCAGCGGAAAGGCACCAAACAACCCGGCCCCGCCGAGCACCAGCCAGGTTTCGTTGCCATCCCACACCGGGGCGACGGTATTCACCATCACATCCCGGTCGGCTGGGTTTCGGTGAGTCAGAAATAAAATGCCGATGCCCAGATCAAAACCGTCCATCACGATATACATCAGAGTGGCGAAGATAATGATGGCGAACCAGACAACAGAAAGCTCAATACCCATGTTATTTCCCCTCTCCCAACACGTCCTGCGCCGCCGATAACGGTCGCGCTGGTGTCTGCGCCAGTCCCGGTTCACCGTTGGGCGCCCCCTCTCCCGGTTGCGGTCCTTTTTTAATCAAGCGCACCAGATAGGCATACCCCACGCCAAATACCGACAGGTACACCGCAATAAATAGCAGCAAACTCACGCTCATCTGCAAGTCACCGTGTGCCGATACCGCCTCACGGGTGCGTTGCAGGCCGTAAACCACCCACGGCTGGCGGCCGACTTCGGTGGTGAACCAACCGGCCAGAATGGCGACTAACCCCGACGGCCCCATCAGCAAGGTGAACCACAAAAATGGCCGCGACTGATACAAGCGCTGACGCCAGCGCAGCCACAACCCCAGAACCCCGAGCAGGATCATCAGCATTCCCAAACCGACCATGATGCGAAACGACCAAAACACCACCGGCGAGTTGGGCCGTTCGTCTTTAGGGAAGCTCTTCAATGCCGGGACCTGTTTATCCAGACTGTGGGTCAGGATCAGGCTACCCAGATAAGGAATTTCCAGCGCATAGCGGGTGGTTTCACGTTCCATATCCGGCCAGCCCACCAAAATCAGCGGTGTCGGTTCGCCGGGTGGGTTATCCCAGTGGCCTTCAATCGCGGCAATTTTAGCGGGCTGGTATTTCAGCGTGTTCAGACCATGCATATCGCCCAGCAACGCCTGAATGGGAGCGACAATCAACGCCATCCAGAGCGCCATCGACAACATTTTGCGAATTGCCGGGGTATCGTTGCGACGAAGCAAATGCCAGGCGGCAGACGCGCCGACAAAAAAGGCGCTGGCAAGAAATGCCGCCGTCGCCATATGCATCAGTCGGTACGGGAAAGAGGGATTGAAAATAACCGCCAGCCAGTCTACCGGCACCACCACACCGTTATGAATTTCGTGCCCCTGCGGGGTCTGCATCCAACTGTTGGAGGCGAGGATCCAGAACGTGGACATGATCGTACCGAGTGCCACCATGCACGTCGCGAAAAAGTGCAACCCCGGCCCAACCCGCTGCCAGCCAAACAACATGACACCGAGAAAACCGGCTTCCAAAAAGAATGCGGTCAGCACCTCGTAGGTCAACAGCGGACCGGTAATACTGCCAGCAAACTGCGAAAAACCGCTCCAGTTAGTACCAAACTGGTAGGCCATCACCAGACCGGACACCACACCCATACCAAAGTTAACGGCAAAGATTTTCGACCAGAAATGGTAGAGATCACGGTAGTCGCGGTTTCTGGTTTTCAGCCACAACCCTTCCAGCACAGCCAGAAAACTGGCCAGCCCAATAGTGATGGCGGGAAAAATGATATGGAAGGATACCGTGAACGCAAACTGTATCCTTGCCAGATGAAATGCATCGAGTCCAAACATGCCTTACCCCTGGACTGTTATCAGCCCTGCTATCGTTTTACTTGTCGGCTGGCACGCAGGCCAGAATCAGGAAACAGCGCCGACGTGCGCCGATGACATAACGCGCGGGAAATATCGCGCCGAGACGAGATACCACCGGCACTGATCTTAAAATGGGCAGGAGTGAATGGGTATAAACAGTCTGCGTTATTTAGACTATAACAGTCTGAATGTTATTTAATAAATCCATTATCGAACCATAATAAAATTAAAATATAATTTCTAAAAACCTTTAAAAACAAATAAATGATAAATATTGATAGAAATATAACAGAATAATTTATTAAAAATTAAATCAGGAAAGAATATATTCCCTCTCCCTTGATATCGGTCGTTGTCCCCTCTGTATCGTTGCCTGTGCTGATGTGCCGCCAGCTTGTTCACCACCAAGCCTTCCCAGCGTCACGGTGCTGTTTGCTGCCCCTCGGGTGAACATCATTGACCCCATCGATACCTGGCGCTGAAATTTTCTGTTGGCACTTATGCAGCTTTCACCAAAGATGTGGTATATAACCGCTACTTTTTAGGGTAGATAACCGGAATATAAGGGCAGGTATGGGTAATCGCACGTTGGCGGAGCTGGGTAGCGTGGTCGCGCTGGGTGGCGGCCATGGACTGGGGCGCGTGATGTCATCGCTCTCCTTTCTCGGCTCGCGGCTGACAGGCATTGTCACCACCACCGACAATGGCGGCTCTACCGGGCGCATTCGCCGCTCGGAAGGCGGCATTGCCTGGGGCGACACCCGTAACTGTCTTAATCAGTTGATCACCACGCCCAGTGTCGCCTCTGCCATGTTTGAATACCGCTTCAACGGCAACGGCGAGTTGTCCGGCCACAACCTGGGTAATTTGATGCTCAAAGCGATGGACCACCTCAGTGTGCGTCCACTGGAAGCCATCAACCTGATACGTAATCTGCTTAACGTCGACGCGCTTTTGATCCCGATGTCAGAGCAGCCCGTCGACCTGATGGCGATTGATACGCAAGGCAACCCGGTGTATGGCGAAGTGGCGGTCGATCAACTCGCCGCACTGCCGCAAGATCTGATGCTCTATCCAAACGCACCGGCCACACAAGAGGCGTTGACGGCGATAGCAGAAGCAGACCTGATCCTGATAGGGCCAGGCAGTTTCCTCACCAGCCTGATGCCACCTTTACTGCTGACCGATCTGGCTCAGTCGCTGCACGACGCGCGTGCGCCGGTGGTCTATATCGGTAATCTGGGGACTGAACAAAGCCAGATAGCCACCCGTCTGACACTGGCCCAAAAGCTGCAACTCATCGAAAGCAAGATCAACCGGCGCATCATCGACGCCGTTGTCGTCGCACCCCAAACCGATACCCACGGCGTGAACGACCGCCTGATTATCCAACAGCCGCTGGGGGCACAAGATGTCCCCCACCACCATGATCGCCAATTGCTGCAGGCCGCGTTAGAGCAGGCCGTGCAAGCGCTGGGGCTGTGTCTGGCTTAAATGGATTTATATTGAGATAGCGTAAAATTTCGTGCGCGACAAACCTTCATATTCCTTATTAAACAATAAATTGCGCACGACAAGGAGAGGCTCACACGCCGCCTCTCCTTGACCACTGGCTGAGAGGCTAAACTGCGCCGCTACGCGGTGCCTTCGGCGTTCATCGCCGCTATTCGGGCCGCCTGCGACGCGCTCCCGACGCGGCGCAGACTTTCGCGGCATCCATGCCGCTCACCCGGCGTCGATGCTCGCCTCAGCGCAGTTTTTTACGCCGGAAATACTCACAATAACGATTCAACTAGCCCTGCATCCACTTAAAAATGTAGTGTTCATTTTTGATTAAAAAGTGAAACTCACAATGCAACTTTTTTATATTTTTCAGCTATTATTTTTGCTGTTCTATCTAGTTCAGGAAATAACATACCCTCGTTAATTCCTAATGAGTTCAATTCATCTCTGATGTTTCTCTTCGAAGAATAATCAATAGTTAGATGCCCTGCCCGGATGGGATTATTCCTTCTTTCATCTGTGATTTCTCTTACGCCATATATAAAGAATGCTCCTGATTGCGCGATAATCCTTTTATTGTTGAGTTTTGGTTTAACATACAATGGAAAAAGAAGATCTTTTGGGTTGATATTTTTTTCGAAATTAGGTTTTTCCATGCCAATAAAATAGCAAAGTTTTTTGACAACATTCTCTCCATTAAACTCTTCAATTGAAGACTCTGAGTCTATTAATGCAAACAGTTCTTTTTTCTCTTCAATTTTTAAATTCGCAATATTCGCCATACAGCTAACTGTATCACTGTCAAAATATTTTTCTCTTTCATTTTGAATATAAAATGCTGAAATTTTTGCATCAACCTCACCTTTTTCTTTTATTTCTTTTTCTGGTGTTTCTTCTGTTGCAAACCATAAAGCCACCAACGGGTTAGTTGTTACATCCAGCAACCGAGTTGGTGCACCAAAATGCTGCATTCTTACTAGTCTATCAAACATACACGAATCATCACGAAACTCTTCAGAGTGGGGGATAATTATATCCCTGGATATAGCGTATTCATCCTCATATTGTCCATCATCCCTAAAAATTTTAGGAATAAAATGCCAAGTTTTGTTCCGTTGCCCCCGGTAAGCCGTAGGCTTTTTACCATCTTTATTCATTTCCATCACTGCGGAAATAAAATCAGCGACAGATTTAATAGGCTCATCTTTTTTTTCATTCTCAGATTTCATGGTCCTCTCTTCCTGAAAGATTATCTGTTCATACATACGTCAGGATGCCGCAATAAACTGCTCGCGCAGCGCGTGGATTTCGTCGCGCAGACGGGCGGCCTCTTCGAACTCCAGATTCTGTGCATGGGTCAGCATCTGGCTTTCCAGCTCACGGATTTTCTGATCCAACGCTTTCGGCGACAGTTGCTGATACCGGGCCGCCGGTTCCGCCGCTTTCTTGCCGCGGCCTTTGCCCTTGCCGTTGACAGACTGACCAATCTGCAAAATGTCGCCAATCTTCTTATTCAGCCCCTGCGGCACAATGCCATGCTGCTCGTTGTAGGCCTGCTGTTTCTCACGGCGGCGTTGGGTTTCATTGATGGCGCGCTCCATCGACGGCGTAATCCTGTCGGCGTACAAAATCGCCTTGCCGTTAAGGTTACGCGCCGCACGGCCAATGGTCTGAATCAGCGACCGCTCCGAGCGCAGGAAGCCTTCTTTGTCGGCGTCCAGAATCGCCACCAGCGACACTTCCGGCATATCCAGCCCTTCACGCAGCAAGTTGATACCCACCAACACGTCGAACTCGCCCAGTCGCAAATCACGGATGATTTCTACCCGCTCCACGGTATCAATATCCGAGTGCAGGTAACGTACCCGCTCGCCATGCTCTTCCAGATACTCAGTCAGGTCCTCCGCCATACGTTTGGTCAGGGTGGTGACCAGCACACGCTCGTTAATGGCCGAACGCTTGCGGATTTCCGACAGTAAATCGTCCACCTGCGTGGTGACCGGGCGCACTTCCAGCACCGGATCCAGCAGGCCGGTCGGCCGCACCACCTGATCGATTATCTCGCCGCCAGATTTTTCCAGTTCGTAATTACCCGGCGTCGCCGAAACATAAATGGTCTGCGGTGCCAGCGCTTCGAATTCCTCAAACTTCATCGGCCGGTTATCCAGCGCCGAGGGTAAGCGAAACCCGTATTCCACCAGCGTTTCTTTACGCGCCCGGTCGCCACGATACATGCCCCCCAGTTGCGGGATAGTCACGTGGGATTCGTCAATCACCAGCAACCCATCGGCGGGCAGGTAATCAAACAAGGTTGGCGGTGGTTCGCCGGGGCCGCGTCCGGACAAAAAGCGGGAGTAGTTTTCAATGCCGGAGCAATACCCCAGCTCATTCATCATTTCCAGATCGAAGGTGGTGCGCTGTGCCAGCCGCTGCTCTTCCAACAGTTTATTGTTGGCCAGCAACACCTGACGGCGCTCCGCCAGTTCGACTTTGATCTCTTCCATCGCCTGCAAAATACGTTCGCGTGGCGTCACATAGTGGGTTTTCGGGTAAATGGTGTAACGCGGTACGGTTTGCACGATGTGGCCGGTGAGCGGGTCAAACAGCGACAGCCGCTCCACTTCTTCGTCAAACAACTCGACCCGCAGCGCTATCTCATCGGACTCCGCCGGGAAAATATCGATGACCTCACCGCGAACCCGGAAGGTGCCACGGCTAAAGGCCTGATCGTTACGGGAATATTGCAACTCCGCCAGCCGACGCAAGATAGCACGCTGATCAATCAGCATGCCTTGCGTCAGGTGCAGCATCATCTTCAGGTAGAGATCCGGGTCGCCCAGACCGTAAATGGCGGATACCGACGCCACCACTACCACGTCACGCCGCTCCAGCAGGGCCTTGGTCGCAGACAACCGCATCTGCTCGATATGTTCGTTAACCGAAGCATCCTTCTCGATAAAGGTATCGGAGCTTGGCACATAGGCTTCAGGCTGGTAGTAATCGTAGTAAGACACGAAATACTCCACCGCGTTGTCCGGAAAAAATTCCTTCATTTCGCCATACAACTGCGCGGCCAGGGTTTTATTCGGTGCCAGCACCATGGTAGGCCGGTTAAGATCCGCAATCACGTTAGCGATGGTAAACGTCTTGCCGGAGCCTGTTACCCCCAACAATGTCTGATGCGCCAGCCCGTCTTCCAGCCCCTCTTTCAGACGACGTATCGCTTCAGGTTGGTCGCCTGCGGGCTTAAAGGCAGAATGCAGTTTGAACGCTTTACTCATGAACAAGACACCCGGATAAAAAACGGTTGGAATCACGCATCAGAGGCGAGTCGGCATGACCCGCATCATCGACAGGAAAGGGATACGTCTAGTATGAAAACCCCCAGCCAGATTTGCCAGCCTCATATTACTGGATATAAAAACAGCATCAAGTAATTCTTAACCATTGACCACACACCAGCACGTGCCCTCGTTGACTAGCACAGAGTGATGTTGCTATCCAGCAAAAAATCACGCATTTATCCCCAGAAATGCTGTTTCTCAAATTATCAACTACGACCAGTGCCGGTAATTTATTCAGGTATGGTGTGCTGACATAAAAGTGACTTGATTTTAATTAATTTATTGATTTAAAAGCACTTCACAAAAAAGCGGAGTTTAGCACCAAACCCGGTGCAACCCGCGCCAGCTCTTGGCTGGCGCGTTTTTTCTAACCCTAATACACACAGTTATCCACAGAAATAGTGGATAACTCCCACAAGCGCCCGCGCCTCCTGTATTGGCGTCTTTCGTTACCTTGGCCCGTTAGAGACCGGCAAACGACTTTTAAACAAAATTTCCATGTTTGACGTGCCGCTTATTATAAAAAAAAGTGCTAAATGACACAGACTTAGCAAAAAGAAAAACTGCTGACCCAGTGGTTAGATCAGCAGTTTTCAAGATGGTTTTCTCTATCAATTTCAATTAGGAACAGGGATAAAACCACCACCCACGCAACATTCACCCAACTTCGTTAACCTGTTAGTAAAGTGATGTTTAAGTAATCACCGATATCCTGCTGAAACGGCTTGGATAAATACGGGATTTCGCCTAACAGCGGCGCCGGAAGGTTATCTTGTAACGTCTGCAAATAGGCGCGGTGATAACGCCCTGGCGGCTGCATGACATTGGCAATCCACCCAGCCAGCCTTACACCCGCGTGCTGCACGGCCTGCGCGGTGAGCATGGCGTGATTGATGCACCCCAGTTTGACGCCGACGACCAAAATCACCGCTAACGCCTCGTCCTGTACCCAATCAGCAAAGGTTTGCTGTGCGGAAAGCGGCGTAAACCAGCCGCCCGCCCCTTCAACCAGGACCCAGTTCGCCTGACGCTCAAGCTGGCGCAGGCCGTCGCTGAGGGTAGAAAAGTCAATCGGTCGATTTTCCTCTGCACTGACGATATGGGGCGATGTCGGTTCCATAAAGGCCAGCGGATTAACCGCGTCGTAAGGCAGTGCCAGTGTGCTGTTAGCCTGTAGCTGCAATGCATCGCTATTGCGGACGCCCTGTGGGGTTAGTTCACACCCGGACGCCACGGGCTTATAACCTGCGGTACAGTATCCAGCACGACGGGCAGCCTGCAACAGCGCCACACTGGCAACGGTTTTCCCCACTTCGGTATCGGTTCCGGTTACAAACCAGCGCTCAGTCACGGTAAATCACTCCAAAAATGCGTTGATAGGTCAGCGGATAGCCTTGTGGGTGACGGCTATAATGCGTAGCCAGCGCTGTCAGTTGCCGACGGTTCAGGCCGCGCGGCTCCCGCCCCTCCCGCAACCAGGTTGCCCCCACACCTTTGACGGAGCGCATCAGCGCCAGTACATCGGGGAAATAGCATGTCGCGGGGGCCGGCGAGATATCCGCTTGGTAACGACGGCAGGCTGAAACAATGGCTTCCAGCGACAAGAATCGATTAATACGCAGGGAGCCATCCAGTTGCTGCCAGGCGTCATCCAGTTCGGCCAGCGTCCCCTGCGCCAGCGTACAAAAGGCAATCACCCCGCCAGGCCGGGTGACCCGATAAAGCTCAGCCAGACCGGCGGCAAAGTCATCACACCATTGCATCGCCATATTGCTAAAACTGATATCCACGCTGCCATCCGCCAGCGGTAAGTGCTCGATATCCCCCAGCAGGTAGTGTGTCGCTGCCTGACGCTGACGCGCCATCGCCAGCATATCCACTGACAGGTCCAGCGCCGTCACCCGTTTCCCGCGCGCCTGCCAGCGCGCACTGAAATAGCCGGTACCACAACCGGCATCCAGCAGTTCACCGCCGTGATGTTCACCGACCAGAGTCATCAGGTGTTCGCCGCTCTCACGCTGTAGTGCGGCAAAGCGGTCATACTGTGAAGCCGCCCGGCCGAAAGCACGGGCGATCGCCTGTTTATGAGGGGGCGACGCGTTCAACACCCCGTCAACCTGCGTCATGCAACACCTCCAGCAGTCTGTCTATATCGTCAGGCTGATGACTGGCTGTCAGGGTAATGCGCAAGCGTGCTGTACCCGGTGGCACGGTGGGCGGCCGTATAGCATTGACCCACAGCCCCGCGGAGCGCAATTGCTGCGACAGCGCCAGCGACCAGGCGTTATCACCGACAATCAGCGGCTGAATGGCGCTTTCTGATGCCAACAGGCGAAACGGCAGGCCAGCAGCCCCCTCGCGAAAACGCTGAACATTCTGCGCCAGCGCATCACGCCGGGCCTCGCCATCATCGCCGCGAATGACAGCCAGCGCCGCTGACAGCGCGCAGGCTTGCGCCGGTGGCATGGCGGTGCTGTATATCAGATGACGGGCAAACTGTAGCAAGTATTCCGCAATCGCCTGGCTACACAACACCGCCGCACCGCTGACGCCAAAGGCCTTGCCGAAGGTGACGATCAGCAATTCAGGTTTCACCCCCTGTTGCGCGCAACAGCCGCGACCGTACTCCCCCAGCGTGCCGATACCGTGGGCATCATCCACCATCAGCCAGGCGCTATGCTCGCGACAGCACTGGTGCAATGCCGCCAACGGTGCGGTATCGCCATCCATGCTGAATACCCCTTCGGTGACCACCAGCGACTGCCCCCCCACCGGCTTTTCCAGCAATGATTGCAACGATTCCGGCTGGTTATGGTGAAAGCGGCGTAGCGTCGCGGGTGACAGGCTGGCGGCTTCCAGTAGCGAGGCATGGCTGAGCCGATCCGCCAGAATACGGTCGCCCTCTGCCATCAGCGCGGTTATCACCGCCTGATTC
This sequence comes from Dickeya oryzae, assembly GCF_020406815.2. Lineage (NCBI taxonomy): Bacteria > Pseudomonadati > Pseudomonadota > Gammaproteobacteria > Enterobacterales > Pectobacteriaceae > Dickeya > Dickeya oryzae. The sequence continues at coordinate 1,892,223 of NZ_CP162670.1, read as the reverse complement.
GCGGCAAAGCCGGAGATCATCAGCACAGCCCGGTCATATCCCAGCCAGTCCGCCAACTGTTGCTCCAGTTGTTGGTGTGCGGTGGTATAACCGGTTACATGACCGGAGCCGCCACTGCCCACACCGAACTGCTGCGCCCCTTGCTGCCAGGCGCGCACAATCGCCGGATGCTGGCTCAACCCCAGATAATCATTACAGGAAAAATTGAGATAACGTTGTTGCTCGCGCACCAGCCAGCGACCGCTGCCACCGTCATTAGCCAGACGCACCCGGTAGGCGTCTTGCGCCTGCCGCTGTGCCAGCGCCTGATCGATCCGTTGCTGCCAGCTCATTTATACCGCCGCGTTGTAATATTGCTCAGTATCGGTATGCAGCAATTGCTCGGTCAGATGCTGCTGTTGCTGGTTGTCGCCATATTCGGTTTGGGTTTGCTGCGGATTAAGCCCCAGTTTGCGAAACAGCAACAGGTCCTTATCTTCTTTCGGGTTTGGCGTCGTCAGCAGCTTGCAACCATAAAAAATGGAATTGGCACCCGCCATAAAACACATCGCCTGTGTCTGTTCGCTCATCTGTTCACGACCAGCGGATAGCCGCACATAAGACGTCGGCATCATGATGCGTGCCACCGCAATGGTGCGGATAAAATCGAACGGGTCCACATCGTCGTTTTCCGCCAGCGGCGTGCCCTTCACTTTCACCAGCATGTTGATGGGGACACTCTCCGGCGGCGTCGGCAGATTGGCCAGTTGCACCAACAGGCCAGCACGGTCACGCACCGTTTCCCCGAGCCCGACAATCCCGCCGGAGCAGACTTTGATACCTGCACCACGGACTTTATCCAGCGTATCGAGCCGCTCCTGATAGGTACGGGTGGTAATGATGTTGCCGTAAAACTCCGGCGAGGTATCCAGGTTGTGGTTATAGAAATCAAGCCCGGCCGCCGCCAGTCGCTGGGCCTGATCGCCATGCAGCGTACCCAGCGTCATGCAGGTTTCCATACCCATCTCTTTCACGCCACGCACCATCGATTCCAGATACGGCATATCGCGCTCGTGAGGATTTTTCCACGCCGCGCCCATACAGAATCGGGTCGAGCCTGCGGCTTTTGCCTGACGGGCAGACTCCAGTACCTGCTCAACCTGCATTAGCCTTTCGGTTTCAATGCCGGTGCGGTAACGGGCGCTTTGCGGACAATATTTGCAATCTTCCGGACACGCGCCGGTTTTGATGGATAACAGTGTGCTGACCTGCACCTGACGGGAGTCAAAGTGCTGGCGATGCACCTGCTGTGCCTCAAACATCAGTTCCAGAAACGGCTCATCAAACAGGGCTTGCGCCTGTTCCAGTGTCCAGTTTACGCGTTCGGTCATCGTCATTGCTCCGGGTAAAAAAGTCTCGCCAGTGTAATTTATGTGGGTATACTGTCAACCAAATTGAGATCAGATTAGTTGACAATAGTATGAATCAGGATGACCTGAACTTCGACCTGCGCCATATCTGGCACCCTTACACCTCTATGACGTCCCCACTGCCCTGTTATCCGGTCACCGCTGCCAGCGGCTACCGGTTGCAACTGGCTGATGGCCGCCAGTTAGTGGACGGCATGTCGTCTTGGTGGGCGGCGATTCATGGCTACAATCACCCACGCTTGAATCAGGCGCTGCAAGCACAACTGGCGCAGATGTCGCATGTCATGTTTGGCGGCATCACCCATCCGGCGGCGGTGGCACTGTGTCGCCAGTTAGTGGCAATCACCCCAGTTGCACTGGAGTGTGTGTTTTTGGCCGACTCTGGATCGGTGGCGGTAGAAGTGGCGATGAAGATGGCGTTGCAATACTGGCAGGCACGCGGGAAACGTCGTCAGCGTTTTCTGACACTGCGCCACGGCTATCATGGCGATACCTTCGGCGCGATGTCGGTGTGCGACCCGGACAACTCGATGCACAGTCTTTATCAGGGATATCTGCCACCGCATCTGTTTGCCGATGCGCCGCGCAGCGGGTTTGACCAGCCGTGGCAACAGGAAGATATATCGGCGTTCAGCGCATTGCTGCAACAGCATCAGCGTGAAATTGCCGCCGTCATTCTGGAACCTATCGTGCAGGGTGCGGGTGGTATGCGCTTTTATCATCCCGAGTACCTGCGACAAGTCCGTCAGTTATGCGATCAACACGGCATCTTGTTGATCGCCGATGAAATCGCCACCGGGTTTGGCCGCACCGGGCGTCTGTTTGCCTGCGAACACGCCGACGTCACGCCGGATATACTGTGTCTTGGCAAGGCGCTAACCGGTGGCTACATGACACTGTCCGCCACCCTGACCACCCGTGCGGTCGCCGAGACCATCAGCAATGGCGAGGCCGGATGCTTCATGCATGGCCCGACCTTTATGGGAAACCCGCTGGCGTGCGCCGTGGCCCACGCCAGCCTGACACTGCTAGCAGAAAATCACTGGCAAGCTCAAGTGACGGCCATCGAAGAGCAACTGCGTCAGGCGTTGCTGCCGCTTAGGGACGCAGCCGCGGTTGCCGATGTACGGGTGTTGGGTGCTATCGGCGTGGTGGAAACCCACCGGCCGGTCAATATGGCAAACCTGCAACGGTTCTTTGTCGAACGGGGAGTATGGATTCGCCCCTTTGGCAAACTGATTTATCTGATGCCACCGTTTATCATTGAACCGCAGGCCTTAGCACAATTAACTCACGCTATCGCGGATGCCGTGAGTGGTGCCCATACCTCGTTTTTCCACTGATCCATACTTTCTGCTTGCCTGCCTGGATATTTAAACGCCAGGCAATCCCCCTCCGGAATAATTATCAGCGTGCTGGTAAAATATTTACCTTTTTATTTTCTTAAAAAAACCTGAATTCATTTTTAGGGGCCAACATTATTAAAAAAATTGGTTCCTATTAATGTCTGTTTTATTCGACATTCTGTCCTGAATGGTCATTCTCCATAAGCATCAACGTTGCTAGTATTCCTATCGTATATGGAATTTCAAGCAAAGGATCAGCATGCTCTATTTGAAGCAAAAAGTAGAGCTATTGGCAGTGCTGATATACAGCCTGATATTATTTATCCTGATGATGGAGTCTCTAGCGAAGCAAAAATACATTTTCGATATTTATCTCAAAGCATATTGGAATTATAGATAAATCAGAATACCACCATGGGTTACTCATGAATAACCCCATGACCGAACAGACACAGGCGCTGGTCGTTAATTTCTCCGAATCTTCTCATATACATAGCTGGGGTCCTTTCGCATGAAAGAACACGCTCTGAATGCGGCAGCAATGCCGCAACCTAAAACACGTTTAGGTGTGGTGGCGATTGTCGCCACCCTGTTTCTTGCCGCGGTGGATAGCACCATTGTCAGCACCGCACTGCCAGCCATGCGTGATGAGTTGGGCCACGCCGAACTCTGGCCCTGGATCATGTCCGGCTTCTTACTGCCCGTGGCATTGATTGCTCCGCTGGCTGGTGCCTGCGCTGACCGCCTCGGTGTTTCCATCACGCTGAAAACCAGCCTGATCATCTTTCTGGCCGCCTCGGTTCTGGCTGCCGTCAGCCCGACGATGGGCTGGCTGATTGCCGCACGCGTCTTGCAAGGGTGTAGCGCTGGCGGCCTGATTGTATTGACCTACGCGTTACTCGCCAGTCTGTTTGACGCCAGCCAGCGAGGCAAAATGCAAGGCATGCTCAGCGCTGTTTGGGGGCTTGCCGCTATTATTGGCCCACTGTGCGGTAGCGTATTAACCCATTGGTTCGGATGGCGGTCTATCTTCTGGTTCAACCTGCCCGTCGGGCTGGGTGCGTTGCTGTTGCTGGTGTTTACGCCGACGGTGGGCAAGCGACAAAACACGGTTCGCCTCGATATGACCGCACAGTTGGCGCTCATCGTGCTAGCCAGCGTGCTGATGTGGCTGATGACCAGTTCATCGCGCCTGATGATGCCCTGGTTTGCCCCTGTCGCGCTGGTACTGATTAGCGCTGGATTCCTGGCCTTGCGCCTGCAAAAACAACCGCTCAGCAGCCCGATTCCCGTCGAATTTTTCCGCCGCGGTGCGCTGTTCTCAGTCATTGTACTGGTCATGCTTTCCAGCGCAGGTCTCTATGCCTCCGTCACCTTGCTGCCTCTGGCACTCAGTCAGTCTGGTGGTACGCTGTTATCGGGTGGGCTGCTGATTATGCTGGCTGCGTTAGGCTGGGTCGTCGGCTCTGCCGTATGCGGCAACCTGCTCGCTAAGCGGGGATATCGAACGATGGCGGGTGCCGGAATGGCGTTACTGGCTATCGGCTGTATGGTGATGAATGCTGCGCTGACGCTTAATAACACGTTGGTTATCGCGTTGGCACTGGTCATGATTGGTCTGGGGATGGGACTCACCGCCACCACCACACTGGTACTGGCTCAAAACAGCGCACCGCCAGAGCGTCTGGGTGCCAGGACCTCAACCATCCAGTTTTTACGCAATATTGGCGCAGCCGTTGGCGTCAACCTGTTGGCGACGCTGCAACAGCATATTCAGACAGGAAATACATATCAGACTTGTTTCGCATTATTGGGGGGAAGTATGCTGGTAGGCGTGATTTTTTGTTTCCTTATCCCCAATTACTATCAAAAATCCTGACAGTAACGGGCAACACTGACGGATGCATAATGGACGACGTGATCCACCAGCATGACGCTTTTTTTACCGAGCGTATTCTTGATTCAGTTTCCGTATCTGAAAATGTACCGCACCAGCACACTCAGGGACAGTTTGTTCTGGTGCGTCAGGGAATACTGTACGGTCACACGGCATTTCGAAACTGGTTGATTAAACCGGGCATGGCGGTATGGATCCCGCCGAATGTCGTGCACTGGGGGCATGCCTTACATCGGGTTGATTTAACCGTGCTGTATGTTGCCCCCTCGCTGTGCCACTGCTCGTCGAGTGAGATAAAACTGTTGGATGCGTCCACGTTTATCGTCGGCTTGTGCGAACGCCTGGCCTTTGCACAGACCACACTGAGCGATGAACGTCGCGATCGCATCCTGCAACTGCTCTTCGAAGAAATCGAGGAAATGCCCTCCAGCAACCTCTCCCTGCCCCTACCCGGCGATCACCGCCTGAAAAAAATCACTGACTGTCTCATCGCCACACCGGCATTACGCCGCAGCCTCGCTGACTGGGGAAAACTGGTGGGGGCGACGGAACGTACGCTGGCCAGACTGTTTGTGCGTCATACCGGGCTACGCTTCACCGAATGGCACAATCGCCTGTTATTATCCGAAGCCTGGCGCGGACTGGCAGACAATAAATCCAATGATGAGCTGGCCATCCAGCTAGGATTTTCATCCAGCGACTCCTTTGGGCACTGGTTTCGCCGCATGACTGGCAATAGCCCCAGCCACGCACGCCGACACCTCAACACACAAAACTCTCCCACGCCCTGAGTTCTCCCAAACCACGATACGCCCACAGGCTTCCCGGCGACTACCATCGGTGTTCTGCCAGAACACTGATGGCCACATCGCCTCATTGACGTGAATTGTCACTTTCATTCGATACCATGACTTTATCGAGCATTCCCGGCTTGGTCGTACTGCGTTACCGTAAGCACACTAGGATTTACGATAAAACACGATTCACGATAAAAAAGGAATGACCCATGCTGGAATATAACCTGATGAAATTGCTGCATGCGCTGGCTGCAGTGGCTGCCACTGGCCCGTTACTGTTTGCCCCCTGGCTTTCATGGCGGTTGCAATCCTGCCAACAGAACCCCGAAAAGCAACTACTGCTCAGTGGATTAACCATTACCGACAGATTTTACAACGTGGCAGGTTGGCTGCTGATGATAAGCGGGGCTGTCATGCTGTGGCTGGATGACTGGCACCGCTTATTCCAGTTGTGGTTTGTCCTGAGCGTGGCGTTTTTCGTCATCGACTCTATCGCAGAAAAGAAATGGCGTGACCCGGCCACGACCGCATTGGACACCACTGGCCCCGGTGAACCAGGCTGGTTACTGCACACCTCCCGACTACACCGCGCGGTGTTAACCCAAATGGGGTCAACCAGCCTGATTCTGCTGGCAATGCTATTGCATAACCAGTTGACGATGAGTCTGCTAAGCATCACCTCATTTATCCACTAAGCCTGACCAGATTCATTCACCACCTTTATTATGCACTATTACGCACAGCGCAATGACAGCTGCCACCCGCGCCGGTGGCAGCACGCAGTTCACCACTATTTCTTTGAACTCTATCCAGAATTTTACCCCGCTGACTTGAAGGCCACCTGAAGGCTGCACTAGTGTTGATGTGGACTATTGATGTGAATTGCTAATGTGAATTGTTAATGTGAACGACCTCTCTGACAGGACAATGGCGTGCACCCTCCCACATGCGCTGTGAAGCGGTGTTGTTGTTGTCTGCGACCGCTGTACCACCTCAAATAACGAGAAATCTACACATGGAAAAAAGTGCGATACGACAAAAGGCGCTTCTCATCGCGCTACCCTTACTGTTTTCCCCTCTGGCAAGCGCAGTACAACAGGCCGTGCTCGATACCCGTGGCGCACCGTTGATCAAGGTCAACGGGCTGACATTTAAAGACCTGAACCGCGACGGAAAACTCAACCCGTATGAAGACTGGCGTTTACCTGCGGCAGAGCGGGCGGCGGACCTGGTCTCACGCATGACGCTGGCAGAAAAAGCTGGGGTGATGATGCACGGTTCCGCGCCAACGGCAGGCAGCGTCACCGGTGCCGGTACGCAATATGACCTCAACGCGGCAAAAACCATGATTGCCGATCGCTACGTCAACAGCTTTATTACCCGGCTTTCTGGCGATAACCCGGCTCAGATGGCGGAAGAAAACAATAAATTACAGCAACTGGCGGAAGCCACCCGATTGGGGATCCCTATCACTATCAGCACCGACCCGCGTAGTTCGTTCCAGTCGCTGGTTGGTGTCAGTGTATCGGCCGGTAAATTCAGCAAATGGCCGGAAACGCTTGGACTGGCGGCGATTGGCGACGAAGAACTGGTCAGGCGCTTTGCTGATATTGTGCGCCAGGAATACCGCGCCGTCGGCATCACCGAAGCGTTATCACCGCAGGCAGACCTCGCCACCGAACCACGCTGGCCGCGTATTGATGGCACCTTTGGCGAAGACCCCGACCTGACGAAAAAAATGGTGCGCGGTTATGTCACCGGTATGCAGAACGGTAAAAATGGCCTTAACGCACAAAGCGTCATCTCGATAGTAAAACACTGGGTCGGGTATGGTGCGGCAAAAGACGGCTGGGACAGCCACAATGTTTACGGCAAATACGCGCAATTCCGGCAAAACAACCTGCAATGGCACATCGACCCGTTTACCGGCGCGTTTGAAGCCCATGCGGCGGGCATCATGCCGACTTACTCCATTTTGCGAAACGCGCGCTGGCACGGCAAACCCATCGAACAGGTCGGTGCCGGGTTCAACCGTTTCCTGCTCACTGACCTGCTGCGCGGACAGTATGGTTTTGACGGCGTCATCCTCAGTGACTGGCTTATCACCAACGACTGCAAAGGCGATTGCCTCACCGGTGTGAAGCCGGGTGAAAAACCGGTGCCGCGTGGTATGCCGTGGGGTGTGGAGAAACTGACACCCGCCGAACGCTTCGTCAAAGCCGTGAATGCCGGGGTCGATCAGTTCGGCGGCGTCACCGACTCAGCGCTGCTGGTGCAAGCGGTGCAGGACGGCAAACTGAGCGAGGCTCGCCTTGATACCTCCGTCAACCGCATTCTGAAACAGAAATTCCAGACCGGATTATTCGAGCGTCCCTACGTTAATGCCACACAAGCTAACGACATCGTCGGCAAGGCAGACTGGCAACAACTGGCAGACGATACCCAGGCTCGCTCGCTGGTCTTGTTGCAAAACAACAATCTGTTACCGCTGCGTAAAGGCAGCCGGGTCTGGCTACATGGCATTGCGGCAAACGCCGCGCAGGAGGCTGGTTTTATCGTCGTGAATACGCCAGAGCAGGCAGATGTGGCGCTGATCCGTACCCACACCCCATACGAACAGCCACACAAGAACTTTTTCTTTGGCAGCCGCCATCATGAAGGGTCGCTGGCATTTCGCAACGACAACCCGGACTATCAGGCTATCGTGCGTGCCAGCGCCAGGGTGCCAACTTTGGTCACCGTCTATATGGAGCGGCCTGCCATTCTGACCAATGTGGTGGATAAAACCCGCGCACTGGTCGCCAACTTTGGCGTTAGCGATAGTGTATTGCTCAACCGACTGATGTCAGGCGCGGCTTATACGGCAAAATTGCCGTTTGAGCTGCCGTCTTCTATGTCGGCGGTGCGCAACCAGCAGCCCGATCTCCCTTATGACAGTGCAAAACCGCTGTTCCCATTCGGTTATGGCCTGCCTCACTAAGCCCGCGTCACGGTTCAATATCATGTAATCCATGCCATTTAGCCAATGGCATGGAAGCAATATGATGGAACCAATGTGATAGAGCGAACGTAACAGACTTAATAGCTAGCGTAATGGTGTAATGGCATAAACGTCGCCCCGGAGTTATGGGGCGGCGCTCTATCCCCCTACTACCCAGACTGCTCTTTTCCCCCATTCAATCAGCGGCAATTCATGAAAAACCGTACAACAGAGGCGAAACTCTCCCCCTCATTTTTGTGATTCGTAGCACACTGACGACATTAGCGTTATCATCACCTTAACGGTTCTCCAGGATTTTCCCCTATGCGCAATACCATCACACTGTGCTGGCAGTATTTACGCGCTTTCGCATTGATTTATCTGTGTCTGTTTATTGGCAATGCGATATCCGCGTTACTTCCGATTACCATTCCCGGCAGCATTCTCGGCATGTTGGTGCTGTTTGCCTTGCTGGCATCGCAAATTCTGCCGTCGCGCTGGGTCAAACCGGGTTGCCAGTTGCTGATCCGCTACATGGCACTACTGTTCGTGCCTATCGGGGTGGGGGTGATGAACTATTATGGCGTTGTGCGCGACCAGTTCGGTCCCATCGTCGTCTCCTGTCTGGTCAGCACATTTGTGGTCATGACCGTTGTGGGTTACACCACCCAGATGATGCACCGTGACCGAATACCGCCAGACCGAAACACCGCAGACACGAAGGAAGAGAAATAATGCTGAATTATCTGTGGTGGTCACTACCGCTAACACTGGTGGTTTTCTTTGGTGCCCGCAAAGTGGCATTAACGTTGAAAATGCCGTTACTGAACCCGCTTCTGGTCTCAATGCTGGTGATCATCCCGCTGCTGCTGGTTTTGGATATCCCTTACAATCATTATTTTAGCGGTAGCGCCATCCTCAACAGTCTGCTGCAACCTGCGGTGGTGGCGCTGGCCTTACCGTTGTATGAACAGCTACACCAAATCCGCGCGCGCTGGAAATCCATCATCAGCGTTTGTTTTATCGGCAGTGTTACCGCCATTATTTCTGGCACCGTGATTGCCTTGTGGCTCGGTGCCTCGCGGGAAATCGCTGCCTCCGTGCTGCCAAAGTCAGTCACCACACCAATCGCTATGGCCGTTGCCAGCGCTATCGGCGGCATTCCGGCCATCAGCGCCCTGTGTGTGATTCTTGTTGGTATTGTCGGCGCGGTGATGGGCCACACGCTGCTTAATCGGCTGAATATTCACGCTAAATCCGCCCGGGGACTGGCGATGGGAACCGCGTCACACGCATTGGGTACAGCTCGTTGCGCGGAAGTCGATTTTCAGGAAGGTGCCTTCAGCTCGCTGGCGCTCGTTATCTGCGGCATCATTACCTCGTTGGTCGCGCCATTCCTATTTCCGGTGATCATCCGCCTGATGGGGGCATAACGCCCCCTCCATCTGTTTTTTCTGCTTTTACCCGGCCTGAAACCTGCGAGATATCTCGCATTTGTGATTTCTTTTTCATTCATTTCATTCTAAAAGTGATAATAATCACAAATATTAGCTGTATCACTGTCCACACTTGGGTCAGTACGCCTTGTAAACCGGGGAAGAGAAACCACCATGCAAGCACGCTTTCATGACGCCTTCACGCAACTGCCTGCGACGCTACAAACCGCGTTGGCTCCCATACTGGCGCGTGACGATTTCGCCGCCATGCTAACCGCCGACGACGTCCGCCAGATTTGCGCCCACTGTCAGCTCGACGCCGATGAACTGGCCTTTACCTTGCTGCCGCTGGCCGCCGCCTGTGCACTGACACCGGTTTCTGATTTTCACGTTGGCGCCATCGCACAAGGAGTCAGCGGCGCATTCTACTGGGGCGCTAATATGGAATTTGACGGCCTGCCGTTACAGCAGACTGTCCATGCCGAACAAAGCGCGATTAGCCACGCCTGGTTGCGCGATGAGCCTGCACTGCGCGCGGTAACCGTCAATTACACGCCCTGTGGTCACTGCCGCCAGTTCATGAATGAACTGAACAGTGCGCCTGACTTGCGTATTTGTCTGCCGGGACGGGCGGCAGCGGCGCTCAGCCATTACCTGCCGGATGCCTTTGGCCCGCGTGATTTAGCGATCAACACCCTGTTGATGGATACCATCGATAATGGATTAACACTGGCAACGGACGACACGCTGTGCCAGTTAGCGCTAGCCGCCGCCAACCGCAGCCACGCACCGTACAGCAAGGCGTTTAGCGGTATCGCGCTAGAGACGCGGCAAGGCCATCGCTACACCGGACGTTATGCGGAAAACGCTGCATTCAACCCCAGCCTGCCTCCTTTGCAGGCGGCACTGAATCTGGTCAATCTGGCGGGCGAAGTATTCAGCGATATTCAGCGGGCGGTTCTGGTGGAGTCAAGCCATGCCGCACTCAGTCAGTGGAGTCTGGCCCAACCGTTGCTGGCCTCGTTGGGGTGCACCGCACTGCACCACGCACTGGCCGATTGAAGCATCACGCCGTCGTCTTATTGATGAGATGACGGCATCCCCACCCCCTTCTGTGGCCTTTGTTGTCGCTAAAAGTCGCCACTATGTGACTTCCCCCACATAATTTTTTATATGCAAGTCATCTGTAATTATTTTAATTAACAATCCCTGTACATATTTGCTGGGTACTTTAAGATCGCCGGTATCGATCGCTTCCCGCTGGTTCTCCGAACCGATTTCAGCTACCAAAGAGTCGAAAAAGTCATGGAATTGGAATACGAAAGTAAACGTCCGCTCTACATCCCTTATGCTGGTCCCCTCCTGCTCGAGTTCCCCCTTCTGAACAAAGGCAGCGCCTTTACCGAAGAAGAACGTGATCATTTCAACCTGCACGGTTTGCTGCCTGAGGCAGTAGAAACCATTGAAGAACAAGCAGAACGCGCCTGGCGGCAGTATCAGGAATTCAAGAACGACATGGAAAAACACGTGTACCTGCGTAATATCCAGGACACGAACGAAACCCTGTTCTACCGCCTGCTGGAAAACCACCTGAGCGAAATGATGCCGATCATTTACACGCCGACGGTCGGTGCCGCTTGTGAACACTTCTCCGACATTTATCGTCGTGCCCGTGGTCTGTTCATCTCCTACCCTAACCGTGAGCATATCGACGATATGCTGCAAAACGCCACCAAACAGAACGTAAAAGTCATCGTGGTGACGGACGGCGAACGTATTCTGGGTCTGGGTGACCAGGGTATCGGTGGTATGGGGATTCCGATCGGTAAATTGTCCTTGTACACAGCGTGCGGCGGCATCAGCCCGGCGTATACTCTGCCAGTGGTACTGGATGTTGGGACCAACAACCCGCAACTGCTCAACGACCCGCTGTACATGGGCTGGCGTCACCCGCGTATTACCGGTGACGAATACTATGAGTTCGTGAACGAATTCATTCAGGCTGTGAAACGCCGTTGGCCGAACGTCCTGCTGCAGTTCGAAGATTTCGCACAGAACAACGCTATGCCGTTGCTGAACCGCTACCGTGATGAAATCTGTAGCTTCAACGACGACATTCAGGGTACCGCCGCCGTGGCCCTGGGCAGCCTGATCGCCGCCAGCCGTGCAGCAGGCAGCCAGTTGCGTGATCAGACCGTGGCTTTCCTGGGTGCGGGTTCCGCCGGTTGCGGTATCGCCGAGCAGATCATCGCACAGATGAAGTCTGAAGGCCTGAGCGACGAAGAAGCCCGCGCCCGCGTATTCATGGTAGACCGTTTTGGCCTGTTGACCGACAAACTGCCTAACCTGCTCGACTTCCAGAGCAAACTGGTGCAGAAAAGCGATAAACTGGCTCAGTGGGATGTCACCCGTGACGCTATCTCGTTGATGGATGTGATGCGTAACGCCAAGCCGACCATCTTGATCGGTGTGTCAGGTCAGCCGGGCCTGTTTACGGAAGAAATCATCCGTGAAATGCACCGCAATTGCGCCCGCCCGATCGTAATGCCGTTGTCCAACCCAACATCCCGTGTGGAAGCGCGTCCGGAAGATATCATCCGCTGGACCGACGGTGCCGCACTGGTCGCGACCGGTAGCCCGTTCTCCCCGGTACAGCACAAAGACAAGGTTTACCCGATCGCACAGTGCAACAACTCCTACATTTTCCCGGGTATTGGTCTGGGTGTGCTGGCCAGTGGTGCGAAACGTATCACTGATGGCATGTTGATGGCTTCCAGCCGTGCGCTGGCTGACTGCTCTCCGCTGGCGAATCAGGGTGAAGGCGCACTGCTGCCTGATGTCGGCACCATTCAGGAAGTATCCAAACACATCGCGCTGGAAGTGGCTAAAGCCGCCCAGTTGCAGGGTGTGGCGGAAGTAACATCTGAAGATGCGCTGGTCAAAGCGATTGCTCATAACTTCTGGCATCCGCAGTACCGCACCTACAAGCGCACCTCGTTCTGATTGTGCGTGCCGATCGCCTGGATGACAGGGCGAACACGGTTTCAGACGCGGCTTCGGCCGCGTTTTTTTATCCCTTTCCCTTCTGACACACGTCATTCTCCCCCCCGGCGATTTCTGCCATAATGGCACGCTATCGATACATCAATGTCATGCCTGTTTTGCCTGCTCTGCCATGCAACGAACGGGTGTGTGGAGCTGCCATGGATACTTCGGGTTTACTCTCTCTGGAACAGGCGCGGCATGCCATGCTGACGCAAGTTTCCGCACTTACCGCCACGGAAACCGTTTCTATCTATCAGGCTGCCGGTCGTATTACCGCCACCGCGGTGACCTCGCCTATCAATGTGCCGCCATTCGACAATTCGGCGATGGACGGCTACGCCGTGCGGTGTCATGAGCTCACCGGTCAGCCGTTACCCGTAGCAGGTAAAGCATTTGCTGGCGCGCCATTTGACGCAGACTGGCCTGAAGGCAGCTGTATTCGCATTATGACCGGTGCGGCGATCCCCGCCGGTGCCGACGCGGTGGTCATGCAGGAGGAAACACAGAGCGATGCCGATGGCCGGATTCGGTTCACCCATGCGGTGAAACCGGGCCAGAATATCCGCCGTATCGGTGAGGACATCCAACAGCAGGCGCAGGTTCTGCCCGCAGGTACGCGGCTGGGGGCGGCCGAATTGCCGTTGCTGGCATCACTGGGTATTGCCAGCATATCGGTCGTACGCCGTCTGCGAGTGGCGCTATTTTCCACTGGCGATGAGCTACAACCTGTCGGCGAGCCGTTGCAACCAGGGCAAATTTACGATACTAACCGCTTTGCGGTACGGCTGATGCTCGAACAATTGGGCCATGACGTCATAGACCTTGGCATCGTGCGTGATGATCCCACCGCGCTGCGTGAGGTCTTTCTGCAGGCGGATCAGGCTGCCGATGTGGTGATCAGCAGCGGGGGCGTATCAGTAGGAGAAGCGGATTACACCAAACAGATGCTGGAAGCGCTGGGGGATATCCGCTTTTGGAAGCTGGCCATCAAACCCGGTAAACCGTTTGCTTTTGGCAAGCTGAGCCACGCCTGGTTCTGCGGACTGCCGGGTAACCCGGTTTCCGCCGCGGTAACGTTTTACCAGCTCGTGCAACCGCTGCTGGCACAGTTGTCCGGCCATAGCGGGTGGTCATTGCCGGCCCGTTTCCGGGTCAAAACAGCGACACCGCTGAAAAAATCGCCCGGCCGGCTGGATTTCCAACGTGGCGTGTTAACCCGTAACCCACAGGGCGACCTGGAAGTACGGACCACCGGGCATCAAGGCTCTCATGTGTTCAGTTCTTTCAGTCTCGGCAACTGCTTCATCGTACTGGAAGCGGAACGCGGCCGTGTTGACGCGGGCGAATGGGTGGAAGTCGAACCCTTCAACTCACTGCTGCAGAGCCACTACTGATGCTGCCTGAACTGACTGATGAAGAAACGCTGCGTTATAACCGGCAAATCGTCCTGCGCGGGTTTGATTTTGATGCACAGGAGCGCTTGAAAGCCGCTCGGGTACTGATTGTCGGGTTAGGTGGGCTGGGTTGTGCCGCCTCGCAGTATCTGGCATCAGCCGGTGTCGGCCAACTCACCCTGCTGGATTTTGATACCGTGTCACTGTCCAACCTGCAACGCCAGGTGTTACATCGTGACGATCGCATCGGCATGCCAAAAGTCGAGTCGGCCCGTCAGACCTTGCAACGCATCAATCCACACGTTCAGATAACACCGATTCAGGATAATCTGGACGATGACGCCCTAGAGGCTGTCGTGACGCAACACAATGTCGTGGTGGATTGCACCGATAATGTCTCCATCCGTGAGCGGCTTAACCATCTCTGTTTTCTGCAGAAAATACCGTTGGTTTCCGGTGCGGCGATCCGAATGGAAGGGCAAATCAGCGTTTTTACCTATCAACCGCAGGAGCCTTGCTACCGCTGTCTCAGCCGTTTGTTTGGCGACAGTGCGCTCACCTGTGTTGAAGCGGGTGTGATGGCACCGTTGGTTGGCGTGATAGGGTCATTGCAGGCGCTGGAAACCATCAAGTTGCTGGCGCACTATGGCCAGCCGCTGGCGGGTAAATTGCTGCTGTTTGATGCGATGACGATGCAATTTCGCGACATGCGCTTATCGAAGAATCCAGACTGTGACACCTGTGGGCAGGTGACCTGACGCCTTGCCCCGACAGAACGGCTGGCGTGTGCGCGGCCTGGCGGCAAGAATACGAATAGGGCCACCACCACCTCAAACCATCCACCCCAGACTGGCCGTTAGACGACCTTAATCGACCAACGGCCAGACCGCTGTAACAGAATTGGTGTAAGATAACCGCGTTCCTGTTACTCCATAAGGTCGTCGCATCATGACACAAGCATTAACTGAGGAAGAACGCATTCAGCAATCCATCACCCGGGTCGCCAAAGTCGTCTTCCCTACCACTATCAACCACCATTCCACGTTGTTTGGCGGCACCGCACTGGCATGGATGGACGAAATCTCTTTTATTACTGCTACCCGTTTTTGCCATAAACCCCTGGTCACCGTTTCTACTGAAAAGATCAATTTCACGACCCCTATCCCATCAGGCACGATTGTGGAGTTGGTCGGGCAGGTCAGCCGGGTCGGACGTACCAGCCTGACCGTAGATGTGTCGGTCTATCTGGAGCAGATGTACGCCGAAGGCCGCACCAAAGTGATTACCGGTCAGTTCAATTTCGTGGCAGTCAATGACGAAGGACGCCCAATACCGCTATTCTGATGGCGGACGCATCGGTGTTGCGATGCGGCATAGTGCACGATAATTGCGCCAATGATGTCTGCTGGTGACAGGATATCGTCGAACTCTTTTCCTCTGGCGGGTAAATACAATGATTTCCGTCTGCATGATAATGAAAAACGAAGCCAGGCATCTTGCCAGTACGCTGGCCTCTATCGCGGCGCATTTTGATGATATTATCGTTGTCGATACGGGTTCTACTGATGATTCCAAAGCCATCGCCCGCCAATTCACCCCCCATGTTTATGACTTCGCCTGGGTCGCCGATTTCTCTGCGGCACGCAATGCGTCTTTGGATTACGCGCGTAACGATTGGGTTCTCGTGGTTGATGCCGATGAAGAAGTCGACTTCGTTGATATTGATGCATTGCACGCTCTGATAAAAGCGCATCCGCAAGCACCCGGTCGTGTAGAACTCATCAATTATCTCGATGAAGGCAGTGAGACCACTACGGTCAAGGAGTTGCTAACTCGCCTATTCCGTAAAGATCTCTATCATTATAGAGGCATCATTCATGAACAGGTTACACCACGGGATCCCAGTGTTTCACCGCCCCGCCCATTTATTTCACCAATACGTCTGCATCATGTCGGGTATAAAAAGGAGATTCTGCAGGAAAAAGATAAAATCACTCGGAATATCAATTTGCTACAACAGGCATTGGAAGCGCAGGCTAACGATCCATACCTGCTGTTCCAGCTAGGTAAAAGTTATTATCTGAAACGCGACTATTCGACAGCCATTCACTATTTTCAACAGGCAATACGCTTCGAGACCAATTTTACTTACGAATACACCGAAGACCTGATTGAAACTTACGGCTATGCGTTGATCAATGCGGGGAAATATGAAGAAGCGATGGATATTATCCAGTATGAGTCCAACTTCTCATCCACTGATTTTATATTTTTGAAAGCCCTCACCCTGATGAATAATGGCCAACTGCAGAATGCAGTCGATTTATTTTTGCAATGTACAAACATGCCAACAGGGAATAAAGAAGGCGTCAACTCTTATAAAGCCAACTACAATATCGGCGTTATTTTGGAGTGTGTCGGCATGAAGCAGCAGGCTCTGGAATTTTACCAAAAATGCGGTAGTTACGCGTTGGCGCGTGACGGCATCCAGCGGTTGGTTAACTAAAGCGGCGGGTACAGATATCCTCAGCATGTCTGGTGGATATCTGTCTTATTCATTTTATTCATATCATAAAAAAGAAATACGCTATCAGTTCGTATTTGATTATTTTCATTCAAATTATCAACCTCGGGTTACCACAGGGTAACCTAGGTACTTTCGGGTAATTCATTGTTTATAAAAATGGGACACGATAATATGCCGACATCCCTGAACATGGTTTATGGTTTTACTAACGCTTTTATCCGTCCATACATGAGGAAATACTATGAGCAAGCTCGCGGTTGTCTACTATTCCGGCTACGGCCACACCAAACATATCGCTGAACTGGTTGCAGAAAGCGCACAGGCAGGCCTGATCGCTATTGATAGCAACGGCGATATCACCGACGCCGACTGGGAAACACTGAACGCCGCAAACGGTATCATTTTCGGTGCGCCGACCTACATGGGCAACGTACCGTGGCAGTTCAAAAAATTTGCTGATGCCAGCTCCAAAATTTGGTTTACCCGTGGCTGGCAGGACAAAGTATTTGGTGGTTTCGCCAACAGCGCCAGCCTGAATGGTGACAAGCAAGTTACCCTGATTTATCTGCAGACGCTGGCGGCACAGCACGGCGGTATCTGGGTTAGCCTGGGACAAGCTCCAGCTAACGCGCTTGCTTCCACCCGTAACGATGCCAACAACCTCGGTGGTTCTGCCGGTGCACTGATTCAGTCTCCGTCTGACGCTGGTGCGGATGCCATCCCGGCAGGTGACCTGGAAACCGCTAAACTGTACGGCGCACGCGTTGCTGAAATTACCCGCCGCCTGCACGGTTAATAGCGTTTCCTTTAGCTATTCATATGCCCGGTTTAACCGGGCATTTTTTTGTCCTAATTTTCAATCAATAAATGGCAGACTACGTTCACCTACCTTACGGATGCTGATAAGCAAACTTATAGTTACCGGTGCTAGCTGGTTTGAATGTCACCTGATCACGATACCAACGAATTTCAACCTCGGCCGGAGTTTGCAATTTCCATGCAGAGGCTGTAATTGTGAGAGACAGATTATCAATGTTAGCGACATCAGTTGCTGCAATAGGCATATCTATCGCAAATGCGAAACTGATAGCGTCAGGTATACCCGAATTATTGCTATATAACAGTGCCCACTGCGCAGCGGTAATTGCAGCTATACTTGATAATGACGTTCCGCTACTCAGCAATTTAGCTGCACTAGCCGTATCTGCAGTCAATGCACCAATTGATGTCCATGCCGACCCATTCCAGACAGACCAATCATTACCATTTCTGGAAACCGCTACACGGATATTCCCCGACCCAGACTGCGTATAAGTCGGTACAACTGAAACCAGGCTGCTCCATGAATTAGCTGTAGTAACCAGTTTCTGAATCGCAATTTGCGGGTAAGAAGTATACACCACTCGGCAACTGGCAGGAAAATCAGAAACGAGTTTTACCAACTTCTTCCCAGCTAACGTAGCTTCAGTGATCTTGCCTGAACTTGCAAACCCAGTGGCCGTAATGTCTGCTGCGGATGTGGGAGCGGCAACCTGCGTTAATGTGCCATTGGCGGCGGTATAATAGCTTCCATCGTCGGCCAACAAGAGAAACTTCTTCGCGTCATTAAACAATACCCAATCAGCAATCGCTACTGTGTTATCAGTCTGCCCATTCACTGCAGTGCAGTAAAATCGGTAGGCCTTAAACTGTACAGCGGCTGCCAGCCTGAATGTTTGTGTACTGCTCCCCCATGAAATACCCGTGCGTGCATCAACATCGGTCCATGTCACACCACCATCATTACTACCCTGGATTTTCCATGATCGCGGAGACACACCACCACCAAACCGTGACGGAGAGATTGAATAAAAGGTTAGTGTTTTCAAGTCAGAAAAACTGACCGAAAGCCATTGCGGTAACGGAGCCTCTGAACTCCAAATTGTTTGCTGATTATTGTCGAATGCATACCAACCCTGCCATACAACCTCAGCGCCTTTCGCCGACGAACTTTGAGACACAGTGACGCCTGGCATAGATGTGGCAGATGTTAAACCTGATACCAGAGAGTCAGTAATCAGATCAAATGAAACATCCTTGCCAGCAGAGCGAATCGGCGTACTATAAAAAGCACCATCCTGAGTAGTATTCAGCGTTTCATTGGCGTAAGAACGCAACGCCCCGTCAAAGATTACATCCCCGGTCGCAGAATATGAGCTGGCGCTATTGGTTCCAAAATCATCCAGCTGGACTTGTGTTTTAGAACCAACTTCTTCTTTTAGAGCATACGCATCATAGGCATAGGTCGTCTGATTATTGATGCGAAACACCACTGGCGACGTTACAGCAGTAATACTCTGCGTCACCACCGTATAATCGCGGCCACCGCTGCTATTTCCACCATCGCTATTTCCGCCGCCGCTATTACTACCTGTCGCACTCACAACCAACTGATTGTTAGTTGTATCGTAATTCAGTGAAACACCCTGTCCGGCTGCCAGGGTCGCCACCAGAACTTTACGCACCGCGTCAGTGAAGTCGGTAATTTGCGAGGCGGTATGGGTGTGGTTTGCCAGATCGGACTTATGCACTACGTCGCTTAATCCCAGATTAGCGACAAACTGCGCTTTATCCGGAATATCCGCACCATTGAGGGTTTTATCCATCATGCGGCTCACGGCATCAGTCAAATCTGGCAGCGTTTTCACCACCACACTCTGGCCGCTATTATCCGTCAGCGTCACCTGGCCGCGCTCGGTCAGCACTTGTTTCCACTGAGTCAGTTGGGACTGGTAACCTGCCAGCATCGCCGCAATCTGCGCCACATAAGCAGCATGATCGAAGGTGTCGTTACTGCCAAACACGGGAATAGCGTAATGCACACCATTAGCGGTACAACCGCTATATTCACTGGACAGCATCAGCTCGGTATCTGACATGACAGAGGCAATTTCATAAATCTTAATGCCGCAATCAGCAAAAATCAGCAACATGCTGCCGGCACTAACGCCATTATTCTTATCTGCCCACAGGGTATTTTCACCCAAGACGACTTTGCTGCCAGAAAATAAAGACAAACCACCTGACTTATACCACATAACATTATTCCTTTATTGCATGAAACGGTCAAAAGCAGGCCAACCCAATACCAGATGGATGTTGACGAGAAATTTAAAATCAAATGATTAACGAGAAATATCAACTTCCAGTGTCATACGGAATTTTTCGTACTCTACATCAAAGTCGTTATATTCGATGGTTTTATTCGGCTGCAATACTGACAGCGCCGTTCGTACCTGTTCACGCAACGCGCGGGCTTCAGCTACGGTATGCGCATAGCAATCTGCGCTGACGGTCACTTTCTGGCTGGACAACTGCTGAGAGGCGTTATAATTATTTTCCTGACTCAGTGAAAAAAGAATAAATGGATGTTTCTGGTGTGGCGCATGATAGTCACAGCAGGGCACGGCATAAGCATAAACACGGCCATACGCCAATTTACCCAACAGTGGATAGATATCTTCTTCAGTCATTTCAATCAGCCTTATTTAGACAATGAATAAAATCTATTTTCACCAGTTCAGTAGAAAATAGGTTCTTTCGAAAACGTATCGCTTCGGTCATTATCATAAAGGGATTGGACACCACACTTCTCGCGCTCATTGTTGTGCTATCAACCAGAAACAACAATACAGAATGCTGCACCTTCATTATTAACAAGCAATAAAATGAAACAGCATAGCGGTATCCCTACCGGCGCTGAACCAGGGTATCAATGGCGAGAACTTATGGTATAAAAATGGTAATTTCATGACGGTTCTGCCAGAAACACTCATCATCGGGTGTTAGGCTACACCATGCACTTATACGGGATAAATCAACGAACGAAAGAATACAGAATGGAGTGGACAGCAAAAAGAAGTAGTGGCGGAGAGAGGGGGATTTGAACCCCCGGTAGAGTTGCCCCTACTCCGGTTTTCGAGACCGGTCCGTTCAGCCGCTCCGGCATCTCTCCACGAAATTGGTGCTTATAATGCCCTGTTTTATGGCATGTTAACAAGAACAAACCGACGCCTTTGAATTCAAGTGATGACTTAGCGAGCAACACCATGATGAAGTGGCAATGGAAATCCCCTACACCTGATGCGTTTTTAGACTGGCAGCAGGCACTATCAATCCCGCTGTTAACGCCACTAGCCGAACCTGAACGGCAACAGGTGGTAATGGTAGCAAGACAATTTTTACGCCAAAAACGCCTGGTACCGTTGCAGGGGCTGGCACTCACCGAGCTGATGGCACAACGTATCGCATTATTATTTTCCCTGCCGGTGCTGAAGCTGGGTATTGAATGGCTTGATGGGTTTCATGATGTACTGATCCACCCCGCACCTTTCACGGTAGATGGCGAGTGGATGGATGAGTTCGGTCTGGTGCATAGCGGCCCTAACGTTCAGTCCGGCCAAAGTTGGGATCAGGGACCAGTCGTACTGAACTGGCTGGAGATTCAAGACTCCTTTGATCTTTCCGGGTTCAATCTGATTATTCATGAAGTTGCGCATAAGCTAGATAAGCGTGGTAATGAACGCCCTTCTGGCGTACCGGCGATGCCACTACGCAACATCGCGCATTGGGAACAAACCCTGCACGCCGCCATGGAGGCATTGCGCGAAGAAATCGAACTGGTGGGAGAAGATGCCGCCAGCATGGATCCTTACGCCGCCACCGACCCGGCCGAGTGCTTTGCGGTGCTGTCTGAATATTTCTTCAGCGCGCCTGACTTGCTGGTGGAGCGTTTCCCAGAGGTATACCGGAATTTTTGCAGCTTTTATCGTCAGGACCCGTTGGAGCGCTTGCAACGCTGGCAGGCAATACCGCCAGCCGACTGATTTATCATCATAATGATGATGAACGCTGCGGATTGTACATAAGCCAAGCAGTCAGTACGGAATGTCGGTTTTGCCCGTTGACAGCGCAAGGTACCACAGATAAGATTCGCCCCGTTCAAACGATTCCTCTGTAGTTCAGTCGGTAGAACGGCGGACTGTTAATCCGTATGTCACTGGTTCGAGTCCAGTCAGAGGAGCCAAATTCTTGTTTTCATGCCTCTTTGCGAATCCTTATGTAATTCGGATTCAATAAGTTAGCGTGAAATGTCTTCCCGGTGCATTTTCAGTTTTCCCTCTGCATCGGGAGAATTTGGTGGTCAGATTTGGGGTCAGGTTAGTTCGATGACGGAGTGACCCCCACATGTCTCTTAATGACTCAAAAATCCTCAACGTAAAACCATCAGCAAAACCCTACAAAGTTTCCGATTCTCACGGCCTGTACCTGTTGATTAATCCCGGCGGTTCACGTCTCTGGTATCTCAAATCACCAACTTGACCCCAAGGGCAATCATTACGCCACCTGCGACTCGGTCAAACCACGTTTTTCCGCGAAGGTACAAATTTCGAGGTTTAGGAGCGGAAAGAACAATCGCGACAAGCGCATACCAGCTGGCTTCGATTAAAAAGACGAGCAATGCAATGACGACCTTAAAGGCCAGCGAGCTATCTGATGGAAGAAATGCGGCAAAAACACTGGCATAGACAATAGCCGTTTTCGGATTACTGAGTTGAGTGGTAAGGCCCAATACCAGAAATTTTGGAGATAGTGAAATTGAACGATCATGCCGCTGAATTTCAGCAACAAGAGGGGTACGCGCCCCTTTCCAGATACGGAAGCCTAAGTAAGCCAGATAAAGACCACCGCCTACTTTCAAGAGCAAATATAACGACGGGACCGCAAGCAAAACGCCATGAAGTCCCAGCAAAGATGCTATTGCAAAAATCAATCCCCCAAACCCCATCCCCAACGCTGCTAACAAGCCATTGAGTCGGCCCATACTTGCCGATGTTCGTGCCACCATCACGAAGCTCGGACCAGGGCTTGCTGAGCCAGCGGTGAGCGCCGTTGCAATTCCAATAATCTCGGGGAGATGTTGCATAGGTCGGCGCCTTTGTGAACATGAGGAATAGAATTCAATTTTCTAAATACATCAAATTAAGCGGAAGCAATAGCATTGAATCTCGAACTCATTCGAGAACGGCAACGCTTTGATTTCCTGTGCTGCGCCAGTTCCCCTGCTGGGATTGTCACAAACCGACGTTATTGATATAAGCCTGTAAGCCCTCTGCAAGAATATCGAACACCGTTTTACAGGCCTTACTGTGGCGCAAGTCCTCATGCATCACCAGCCAGGTATCGAGATGAAATGCAAAAAAATCAGACATCAACCTCTCTAATGGAACAGGAAAATCGGCCAATTGAACCTGGCATATCCCTATGCCCGCACCTGCGCGGATAAGGTTCAATTGCGCCACATCACTGTCAGTGCGCACGGTAAAGCGTTCACGATTTAACTGAGGATAGTGTTTCAGCGCCTGTAAAATAAAGGGCGTCGTTTTATCAAAACCCACAAGTGTATGGGTGAACAACTCGTCAATACTTTCTGGTGCGGCATGACGTGCCAGATAGGACGGTGAGGCATGTAGACCAATTTCAATACTGCCCAACCGACGCGCAATCAGTTGTTCCTGCACCGGTGTGGTCATGCGTACCGCAATATCCGCTTCCCGGTTCAATAAATCCTGCATTCGGTTAGATAGCACCAGTTCAATGGTAAGTTGCGGATAATCTTGTTTAATTCGTGCAATCAGGGGAGGCAGCACTTCTGTACCGATAATTTCGCTCGCAGAAACGCGAACCACACCATGCAACCCGGCAGTGTGGGTACTGAAGCTGGCAGCCGAACGCTCAATCATACTGGCCGTGTTTTCCATCGCTTGCGCATGGCTCTGAATTGCTACCGCCGCTTCTGTGGCCTGTAGACCAGTCTGAGAACGTGTAAACAAAACCAGACCAAGGGCGGATTCCAGCGCCGCCACGTGGCGCCCTGCTGTGGGCTGGGTAATTGCCAGTTGACGGGCTGCCCCCGACAGGGAACCTTCTTTCATCACCGCCAGGAAGGTTCGATACCATTCCCATGGAATATTTAGCCTCATACAAAAATGCATACCTGCTGTCTGATGTCATGCAATTACATTTAGCTTGTGTAGGCACTACGATGTCAAGCAGACATCCGGCAAAGGTAACACCATGAAAAGCAAAAACAAGGTACTCATACTGGGCGCAACAGGCGGAATCGGTAGCGAAATCGCCCGTAAACTCATCCGCGAAAAATGGGACGTTCATGCATTGCGTCGTAACGTCCCGCAGAATGAAGAGCACGTGAGTATGACGTGGATAAGCGGTGATGCGCTAAATGCTGAGCAGGTTGCGGCGGCGGCATCAGACTGTAGCGTGATTGTCCATGCGGTTAATCCGCCAGGTTATCGAAACTGGGAACAGCTGGTTTTGCCAATGTTACAGAACACCATCGATGCCGCAGAGCGAAATGGAGCATTAATCGTTCTCCCTGGCACCGTTTACAACTACGGTCCGGACGCCTTTCCACTCTTGCGGGAAGACTCTCCCCAAAATCCTGTCACCAGAAAAGGGGCAATACGGGTGCAAATGGAGAAGGCATTGTTCGCCTACGCGCAGCGTGGCGGAAAAGTGCTGATTCTGCGGGCCGGTGACTTCTTTGGCCCCGACGCAGGCAATAACTGGTTTTCACAGGGATGGATCAAACCGGGGCAACACCCACGGATAATTAAAAACCCAGGCAAAGCCGGGATAGGCCACCAGTGGGCCTACCTGCCGGACGTCGCCGAAACCCTGGTTGCGCTGTTAGCGCGTCGGGATCAACTTGACCCTTTTGCCTGTTTTCATATGCGAGGACACTGGGATGCCGATGGCACGGCGATGGCCGAAGCCATACAACGTGTCGCACAACTTGCGGGTGTTAACGCGAAGGTAAAATCCTTTCCCTGGTGGCTCATCCTGGCGATGGCACCTTTCAACACCACACTGCATGAAATGCTGGAAATGCGCTATTTGTGGGAACAGGCCATACAGATGGATAATGCAAAACTGATCAATTTTTTAGGCCATGAACCGCATACTCCGCTTATTGAGGCTGTGCGTATCACGTTAATCGGCCAGGGCTGCATTAATCACAAGTCATTCGCGCGTTTGTGAGCGGATCAGAGAGCGATTTACCTTTGCTATCCTGCAAGTTTCACAGTCAGTCGTGATATCTGAGCCATTGTTTACAGCAATCACCAGTGTAAAAACATCGTTTGCGGGATGCGTGGGCTCTTTGCCGCCCGCAACCTGAGAATGTTCCGGCATTGAATGCCCGGAACATTCTCAGGGAAATTGACAACGCCGTCAGACTGGTTACCCCAATATCAGGTTAACGCCACCTTCCTTTGCGGCATCTTGTACTTCAACTAAAACCTTACCCATCGGATAACGATGCGCTTTCGATGCAGCGCTGGCGGCTTTGAAAATATAACCTTTGTCGTTTTGCAGTGCTTTCAGCCAGGAAGTGATGATATAGCTTTCATGCTGAACCTCTGATTCGCTATCAGAAACGCACTTCCCAGTTCGGCGATCAACGCCTCAAATACGTAACCCTCACAGCCAAACTTTCCTTTCATTTCACGGTTAAGGCGTTTTTTACCACCGCTCCAGTGAACCAGCTCGTACAGGCTGGTAGAGTAGAAATTAGCCGCATCGGGATAGCGTCGATTTCTCCGTCTTCGTTTTCCCTCTCTAAGAGAGATATAAAAACATAAGATGATAATAATTATTTTTATTGATACACTCCCTTTAATTTAGTTGGTCCTAACCAGAATCCTTTTCGCCATAAAACGAAAACTTAGAACGTCTCTGCACCCCACTATCAGTGGCGTTTTGCAATATACAAACTCGTGAGGAATCCAAGTTTATGCGCTATCTCGTACTACCTTTTATGCTTTTTATTTTATCCGGCTGCCAGGCACTCACCACTTTTGACAAATATGCTACGCTACGTCTGTACGAAGTCTATAAAATTGACGGTGTTTCTGCCTGCGATTACAAACCCAAGTTCAATGAATGTACGGACGGTAAACAAGTATTCAATCTAAAAATTTCAGATGACAAAAGCAAAGTCGCATTAGTCACATACAATAAATACGCTTACTTCGGGTTCACTCGCGACGATTATCAAAGACAAACACAGCCATTGCGTGATTTCCTACTATGGGTAAAACAGCCCAAAGCTAAAGACCAAAAAATGACTATGCTACGTAAACGGGGAAACGTTGCGGGAACAATGTTTGAAAATGAAGAGGTTGAGTACCAATTTGATTACCTGCACTCTCGCTCTGATGTCCAATTGCTGGTTATTCAACCCTATACAAATGGCAGCTCGTACGCCATGACAGAAGCAGAGGTCAGGAATTTGTTATCTGTACTGGATGCATGGTATAACGGCACATTTACCGGACAACAGTTAGCCAATGTTTATTAGTTAACCAATATTGCCAGATAATACATAGATTATCTGGCAATAAAGTCAGAATTGCTGGAATCGGGACTCGAAGACCTTGCAGTTCTTTATTGCAAGGTCGGTAACAGGCCTACGATCATAAAACCCTTTATCCGTTTTAAAAACCTCGTAAACAGCCAAGTGACGAGACGAATATGGGCTGACTAAAACACCAGTGACATAATAATAATTTCCGATAACCGGTTTAAATGTTATCGTGTCAGCAACACCATTTGGTGCGACCATTCTCACTGCGATATTCCCTTTGGCACTCACCCAAAACTCACGTTTCATTGGTGAGGACTCCGGAATTTCAGGAAAACCCAGTTCCTTATTATTCAACTTTGTTTGAAAACCAACAGCATTATTAGTGTACCCATTATCAGGTGCATCTAAATTAATACATTCATGGGTATTCGGATAAACACGAATGTAATCAAGATTTCGGTTATCAAAGGTCATTCCAACACGGTCACTTCCCGAATAATCCTCTAACTTATGGCTATAGGTTGCAACAGAACATCCACTCACACATCCACAAAACATCCCTATCCAAAACAATCGCATAAACATAATTATCCCAATATGCAAGATGAAAAAATACAACTCATTGATAAATGTAAATGAATATTATTCAGAAATACAATAATTTTGTTCCAAACCTGTGGCACGATTATCATTACTCACGGAGGCATTCACTGCTTCAGCATTTCCCCGCCGAACACTCGACAGCAGTATGACAGTTCTGCCGTGATGAATTATAGCTACACAAGCTGATCCTCCCCACGCAACGTCCCCCCTTCCAGAGTAATCCCCCCCTACTTGAGAGTGACGTCATGTGTCCACTGTTGGTGGGTAAGATCAGGGTTTCATCGTTATTGCCCGTTTACCGCATTATTTAACGCTACCGGCCAGCCCGCCATGTCTGTCCCGCTTTACTGGACGCAGGAAGGGTTACCTATTGGTTCACACTTTGCAGCCCGTTTTGGTGATGAGCAAACGCGGTTGTCACTCGCCGCTGAGCTAGAGCGAGTGAAACCGTGGGCGAAACACATCCCCTCGATAAATGCGCTAAGTTAATTCGCTCATTTTAGGGTCTGAAAAGGCAGTAAAAGGCGCTCACCACACACCGCTGCGGGAGCGCCTTTTTCATTGCTGAAACAGAAGAAGGCAAAACACGTCTTCTGTCTTAGATTCTCACGGTACGCAGTGATGACATGTAATACCCCGCCAGCGCACAGGCCGCAATAAACCACGGGATCGTCTTCACCACCACGGAATCACTGCCACTCAAGGACTGCAGATTGGTGACGACCAGAATAATGGTGATCGACATGAAAATCACCGACAGCAGTGGTGCCCAGAAGACCTGCAGGCGGCTATCGTTGGTGGACATGCGGCGGAAGAACATCACCACCGCAGCCGATACGCCCAATTGCAGAATAAGAATACACAGGGTCGCGACGGCTGACCCGATAGCAAAAATATGCACCATCGGATCCAGGCCCGCGCTTCCTATTCCAAGCAGCAATATCAACAGGATAACGCTGTGCAGATGGCTGGCATTATGCGGGGTGCCGTTGGTCAGGTGGGTTTTGCTCAGTGCTTTCCAGATCAGGCCATCACGGCTGATGCTAAAGATGTAACGCGAAATGTTGTTGTGAAAGGCCAGAGAGGCCGCGAACAGGCTGGTGATCAACAGAACCGACATACTATCGACCGCCCACTGCCCGACATACTGGCGAGTAATATTGAAGACAAAATTACCGGGGTCCTTGCTGGCAATGGCGACAATGTCATCGAAGCCATACGCCTGCACCAGTGACCAACTGGTGAAACAGAAAAAGGCGGTGATCAGCAACAAGGCACAGAGGGTGGCACGTGGTACGGTTTTCTGCGGGTCACGGCACTCTTCAGCGTAAATGGCTGTTGATTCAAAACCGATAAAGGAAGCGATAGTAAAAATAAAGGCGATGCCAAGGTTACCGTGCATAAACACCGAAGGTTCAAACGATTCGACGGTGTAGGAACCGGCTTTCTTTACCAGCAGCATGACGTCAGTCAACAGTACGATGGCAACTTCAGCCAGCATCAGCACGCCCAGCAACTTACCCCCCACCTCAACGCGCTTGATGCCCAGCACCCAGGCAATCACCGTAAATACCATGCTCAGCGTCCACCAGGGAAGATGCAGGCTGACATGCTCCTCCAAAAACAGCTGAGTAAAAAAACCGAGCATGGCAACAATCGCCACCTGAATGGAAGCATAGGCCATCAGCGCCAGCACAGAGGCTGATGCTCCCCAGTGGTCACCCAACCCTTTGGAGATGTAGGTATAGAAAGCACCGGCATTATTGACGTAGCGGCTCATGGCGATAAAACCCACCGCAAACGTCATCAAAATAATGCACGACAGAATATAAAACACCGGAATGCCGCCGCCGTTGCCGGAAATAATCGCTATCGGCAGGCCACCAACCACGCCAGTCAAAGGCGATGCGGCCGCGACCACAAAAAAGACCAGGGAAAATAAGCCCAACGTATTTTTGCGTAAACCATTATCGTTGTTCATCGTTAGCGTCTCCGTGAAAGAGAGTGAAATTTTTCAGACAATCTGCGTCGCCTGAAGCAGGTAACTTCACTGAATCATTTCCCCGTATACGCGGATAGAAAAAATCGGACAGGGCAACGGTGCAGGCTTGCACCGTTGTGGTGCTTAGTGGTAGCGCAGGCGATGGAGTAACGCATCGTCTGCAATGTGCCGCTGATAATCGCACGGTGTGATACTGACGAACTTCTTAAATTCGCGCAGAAAGTGCGACTGGTCGCTAAAACCGAGGTCAAACGCCAGGTTGCTAAAGGAAATATCCTCTTGTGAATGAATGCGGTGCAGTGCGGACTGGCCGCGCAGAATACGACTAAATGCTTTCGGTGATAACCCGGTGTCCTGGCGGAACTGCCGCTGAATAGTCCGGCACGTATAGCCGGTCAACGTTTCCAGTTGGTCGATACGGATATTCCCCTTCTGCTGCACCATCGCCCGAATAATTGAGGTGGTGACGGGTGAAGACTTACGCACCAGTCTTGGCGTGAAATAGGCATTAAATAATGAAATCTGCCGTGAAAAATCGCGCTGTTGCACAATTTGTTCAAACGCCAACCGGGCATCTGGCACCACGTCAAGAAAGCTGAATTCACGGTTGGCGATCTCTTCGGCCATCACATCAAGAAAATCAGGAATAACACCCGGCGCAAAACGCACGCCGAAATAATGATGGTTGTGCAGCATGTCGGCACCACGTGCTTCTAGCGTGGTACCACACACGCGACCTTTGGGATTCAGCGGGTCGCAATCAAAAACGATATCAACACAACCGTCAGGCACCGCCAGCGTCATCCCTGCCGTTTGCGCTACATCGAAGCTGTAAAAATGTGAAATTGCCGGGTTTTCTGAGGCGGTCACCGAATAATGCTGCGCTGAATTGAGCACAAACCACGGCTGTTCCGGGAGAAAGCTTCTTGCAGGGCGACAAAGGGAATTTTCAGACATGACATGCTCCGATATCGACTAAGCCTATCGCTTGATAATGCAAACCCTGTGCCACGCCGATGTCGCAAATATTCAATACAGGCCGACTACCGTCACGTATTTCTATGGTCATTCACCTGCATGCCAGTCGCACTGTGTCGACGGCAATACTGAAAATAAAACAGAAAGGGGCCAGACCATGACTGATTCAACCCGGATTGATTTTATCTACTTGTCGGAGCAGGACATGATCCGTGCGGGGGTTACCGACATGCCCGCCTGCGTCGACACTATGGAGGAGATGTTTGGTTTGCTTTATCGGGGTGACTACCGCATGGCTGGTGCGAATAACGATTCACACGGCGCGATGGTGACGTTCCCGGAAAACTCGCCGTTCCCCACCATGCCTAAGCCGACGGCCGATCGCCGTTTAATGGCGATGCCTGCCTATCTTGGCGGCAGTTTTTGCACCGCCGGGGTGAAATGGTATGGCTCGAATATTGCCAACCGCGAAAAGGGGCTACCGCGCTCCATTCTGATGTTCACGCTCAGCGATGCCGACACCGGCGCACCGCTGGCACATATGTCTGCCAACCTGCTCTCTGCTTATCGTACCGGTGCGGTACCCGGCGTTGGGGCACGTCATCTGGCGCGCAAAGATTCACGGGTGATTGGCTTACTGGGGCCTGGCGTGATGGGGAAAACGGCCGTGTCAGCGTTTATCGCCGTCTGCCCGCAGATTGACACTATCAAAGTGAAGGGGCGCGGTCAGCGTAGCCTCGATCATTTCATCACCTGGGTACAAACCACTTACCCACAAATCAAGCATATCGATGTCGTCGACACGCTGGAGGCCGTGGTGCGGGATTCAGATATTGTCACCTATTGCAGCTCGGGCGAAGTCGGCGAGCCTGACAGTTATCCGCTGGTGAAACGCGAATGGGTAAAACCCGGTGCGTTCCTTGCCATGCCTGCGCTGTGCAACATCGACGCCGGAATGGAACAACGTGACGTGCGTAAAGTACTCGATAATACCGGCCTCTATCAGGCGTGGTTTGAAGAAGTCCCTAAACCCGCACATAAAACGATTCCGGTGATTGGCGTTCGCTTTATGGACATGATTGCCGAAGGGAAACTGACGACAGAGCAACTGGAAGACATCGGTAAGATCGTGGCCGGTGATGCGCCGGGACGTCAGAACGACGACGAGATTATCATCATGTCGGTGGGTGGCATGCCAGTGGAGGATGTTGCCTGGGGAACCGTGATATATCGCAACGCGCTGGCTAACAACATCGGCGTGAAATTAAACCTGTGGGAAACCCCGGTACTGAGCTAATTAAGGGCAACCAGCATGACACGTATCATTAAAGTAAAAACTGGCTCGAAGTTTGAGGAAATGGGCAGCTACTCACGCCTTGTCGCGGTGGATAACTGGATTTATGTCTCTAATACCGCGGGTCGCAATCCGGTCAGCCAGGAAATCCCGGCTGATGTGAGTGAACAGACGTTGCAAGTGTTCGCCAACATTGAAGCAGCACTCGCCGCCATTGATGCCTCACTGAAAGATGTCGTGTTCTCGCGGGTGTTTATTCAGGATCCCGACGATGTGCCAACAGTCATGGCCATCATCGGGGATAAGTTTCGGGGCATCAACCCAGCCACCACGGTAACCTGCCCGCCGCTGGGTTCGACGGTTTACAAAGTGGAATTGGAGGTCACGGCGTATCGCGGGGCCGCCAGGGCTGACGTTCAGGAAATCACCGTTGCGCGGTAAGGCGTACCAGGAGGCGCACTATGTCACCAGAAATTACCCCCGTTACCATGTCATCTGACGTTCCTGAGTCCACCACCGTCGTCATTATTGGCGGTGGTATTGTCGGTTTAACCGCTGCCCTGACGCTGGCAGAGCGCAATATTCCGGTGGTGGTGCTGGAGAAAGGACGTATCGCAGGCGAACAGTCATCGCGCAATCTGGGTTGGATTCGTAAAACCAGCCGTGCTGTCGATGACATTCCATTGGCGCAGGCGGCTGATCGCCTGTGGGCTGAAATGGCGGCACGCGTTGGCTGCGATGTAGGTTATCGTCAGGCAGGCATTATGTTCATTGCCCGCAGTGAAGCACAGATGGCGCTACATGAAAGTTGGTATAACGCGGTCGCACCGCTTGCGCTGGATACCCTACTGCTGAGTAAAGCAGACATTGCCGGGCGAGTACCGGGTGGAAAAGGCACATGGGCTGGGGGTATTTTTACCGCTTCCGATGGTCGTGCGGAGCCGACACTGGCAGCCAGCGCGATTGCTCGTGCGGCTATCGCCAAAGGCGCGATCATCGTCGAGCAGTGTGCCGTGCGCACGCTGGAGACGAGTGGTGGCAAAGTGAGTGGTGTGGTCACCGAGCGAGGTGAAATTCGCTGCGAGCACGTGCTACTGGCGGCAGGTGCCTGGTCGCGGCGTTTTCTTGGTAATCTGGGTATTGCGTTACCCACGCTGCCGCTGATTTGTTCGGTGATGCGCACCAAGCCGCTGGAAGGGCCGACCTCTATTGCAGTCGGTGCACCAGACTTCTCATTTCGTAAACATCAGGATGGCGGTTTTATCATTACCCAGCGTGGCGCACTGGATGCACCGCTAACGCTCGATCATCTGCTGATTGGTATGCGCTATCTACCGCAACTGCGCCAGGCGCGTGACAACCTGCGCATTTCACTTGGCAACTATTTTGTTAAAGATTTGGCGCTGGCGCGCCGCTGGCGCAGTGATCACCGCTCGCCGTTTGAGCGCATTCGCACGCTTGATCCTGCCGCGAATACAGCGCTGAATCAGGAAGCGATGCGTAACCTGCGTGCAGCCTGGCCGGTATTTGAGCAGGCGGAGCTGGCGCAGGCATGGGCTGGCGTCATCGATGTAACGCCAGATTCCAACCCGGTGATAGGGGAAGTCGCGGCACTGAAAGGCCTGACGCTGGCAACCGGTTTCTCCGGCCACGGTTTCGGTACATCGCCTGCCGCTGGGCAGTTGGCTGCTGACCTGGTATCAGGCCATACACCGTTGATTGACCCGAAGCCGTATCGATTTGCTCGTTTCTGACCGCGTGCGCAATGTATCGGGCCAGGCACCCGATATGATAGAAATCTCTTTTATTTTTAAAGAAAAATCAGGTGATCTTTACCTCAAAACCCCTACCCGGTAAACGATATGGGTAACACAATCCCATTCATCTGCTGCATACTATGTGTGCTTTTCGATGAATGATGACACACAGCAAGGGAGCAGCTGAATCATATGTTAATGCATATCGTGATGTTTACGTTTAGGAGTCCATGGAACTGGTCATCCCAGGAAGCCATTGATGCCGAAAAAGCAACGCATGATCACCCCAATCACATTAGCGAAATAAAAGGATGGACCTGTGGCAGGAATACCACAATCCGGGATATTGCAGCAGATTTCGTGGTGATAGGGCTATTTGAAAACCGTGATGATCTGAATGCCTATATTATTCACCCCGATCACCAAAAGGGGGTTATAAAATGGAAATCGATTGCGGACTGGAAGGTTATTGATATTGAGATACCCAGTGACTTTACACTGAACAGTGGTTTGCTGTCGGTATTAAATGACATTACCACCTCTCGTTGAAGTCATTCCGATATCATGGAGGATTAGAGATGAAATTTGATGCCAACTAACATCGCTGTACGATTATTCTTGATAACGATCTGCCAGCGGGTCTTGCGATGAATACAGTCAGCGTCATTGGCATCAGTTTCGGACGTACGGTTGAGAACCTGGTTAGTCCTGATAAGAAAAGCCTTGACAACGTAAATTACCCTGGTGTTATTTACAGCCCACTTCCTGTTCTGCTGGCGTCAGGTGAATACCTTCATGAATATCTCACTCGCTATTTTTCTTCGCTAAGCAAGACAATATGATTGCACTGAGTGCAACACGTTGCTACAGAGATACTTACCCCAAAATCTGATGTATTCAACAAAGCCGACACCATCCCCCCTCGTGCTATCCCTTACTTTACCTCCCATGAATAAAATGATGACCGTCATCTTCATTGAGATGCATGAATATAAAACAGCAAATAGGTAATCCGATACCGAGTAAAACAAATAATAGACTGAAACTATTTAAATTAATAGCACTCTCCACTCGGGTAAGAAAACGCAACATAGGAAAGGTTAATGCCATACTGGCCATAATGGAAAGTAACTGGGTCACCGTCATAATGTTATTGCCGTTATTATAGGTGTGGTGACTCAGGCTGCTGAAGGCCAGTGTATTCTCTGCAGAATGCAATGTTGAGATCAGAATGCCGAGCAGCACAGCAATAATGCCGATGAATATCGTTGCGTTCTCCTGTACTGCAGCACCCATGGCAAAAATGCACAGAGAGGTAAAGGCCGTGGTGTGCAGGAGCAGCTTGCGATAACCAATCCGTTTTATCAGCGGCTCAAAGCCAATTTTAGAGAGTAGAGCACCGCTGGAGAATAATAATAAAATCAGGCTAACCGTGATAGGGTCACATGCTAGCTTGGTTTGCAGCATCAGCGACAGCACCACTGGGATCGAGGAGAGCAAAATTCGCGTGACAATACCGCTAGTCACACCAATAGAAAATGTTTTAATAGCGAACAGGTTTTCACGCGAGTTAGCCCTATCTGTCAGCATACCCCGTTTGAAATAGAGGAATACCAGGCCAAAACCGGCAATAGCCAGCGAGATGCTCAGCGGTAGACTGATGATATTTTTGGGTATCGCGGTGAGCAGAAATGCGCCAAGAAATAAGATACCTACCAACAGCATCAGTTTATAGGTGTCTCCCCCAATGTGTGGAACCTGCATATTGGCAGGGATATGCTTTCTCGCCAATATAAGACAGACCAGACACAAGGGAATGTTAAGCACAAAAATCAGACGCCACGACACCATATTGACCATCAAACTCCCCAGTACCGGGCCAATCATGGTGCCCAGTAACCCCAGCAGCGTAATGCGGTTGAGGAATAAGAGTTTCATGGTATCTGGCGTGGTCTTCAAAATAATCGTTCTGATTATCGGCAGCATTAACGCACCACCAATCCCTTGCATAAAACGAAATGCGCTCAGACTGACGATAGACGTCGCAGCCATGCACAGTAACGAGCCGGTCATAAAAATAGTGACCGCGACAAGGTAGGTGTTACGCTCACCCAGTCGCTCTGCCATCCAGCCATTGACGGGGGTGAAGGCCACCACGGTGACAACATAGGAGATAACAATCAGCTCCATATGTAGCACCGGTTGGTGAAACACCTCCGCAATAGCTGGCAGTGCGATATACAGCATCGTCGTGTCGACGGATTGCATAAAAAAAGTAATAGATGCAATCCAGAACAGGGTCCACGACGTCTTCATCATTTACGCCACAGTCATCTGGCCGGCGTACAGGACAAACATACGCAGCAAGAACACACCCAGCAGACTGAGACCTGCCATAAACGCCATCTGCTTGCGGCCTGGCGCACTGTCGTGCCGCTTCAGGGATCCGGCGATAAGCGGAACCGCGATGCCTACACCGATAACCCCAATCCAGAACACACTGCCCCAGAAACCGGTCAGTGCGTTGTGCGCCGACAGAGTTTTCTGACCGCCCCCCAATAACAGCCCGACAAAGAAGGCGAACAACAAGAACAGCTCGGCGAATACCACCGGATTTTCAATCTTGTGGATGAAATGCAGCGTGCCCTTGTGCTCGCTAATAAACCGGCGATTCATAGCACCGGCCAATAATGCAACCGCAATGCCTGACGTGGTGCCCGAGGCGAGGAATAGTACTGGCAACACTGGGTTGTTCAGCATCGGGAAGGATTTGAGGGCTGACAGCAGGAAACCGGTATAGCACCCCAACAGGATTGCCAACACCAACAGCGTATTTTCAAACCAGCTGATACGTTTCTGGATAATGGCACTCAGATTACGCACCAGAGAGAACAGGCCACCGTTGTTGAATTTACTCACCAGCGTCAGCAACTCATCGCGATACAGGCTGACCAGCCACAGGATGATAAACACGAAGTAGACCTGAAACAGCATCACACCGAGTGACATGATGGAGCCGGGATTGTAGAAGACCATCAGGTACCAGAACGTCATCGGGCGCGTCAGGTGGAAGATCAGAATAATCAGACCGACCATTACCGACAGCGGTGCCACGACAGCCGTTGCTATAACGATGGGATTTTTGCCGCTGTACTCAGCTGGCACGTAGTACTTCAGCAACATCGTGAGGGTGATCATGCCAGCGGAAATGCCGACCAAAAGCAGATAGATGGCGATGGGCCAATCCCACACTAGCGTGTTGAAGTGAAAGGCATTAAGCATTGTCGATTACCCCGCGCTTGCCCGGAATGCGATAGAACTTCGGTTCTGTGCCCAGATAGACTTTGGAGCGATAAGTTGGATTCGCAAGGATCATCTGGGAAATATCGCTAGCCGGATCGTTCAAATCGCCAAACACCAGTGCGTGGGTCGGACAGATCTCGACGCAAGCCGGTTTTTTGCCTGCGGCCAGATTGGTTTCACGGCAAAAATTACACTTATCGGCAGTATTGGTTACCGGGTTGATAAAACGCACGTGGTAAGGGCAGGCCGCGATGCAGTAGCGACAGCCCACGCAGCGCTTGTCGTTGACGTCAACGATGCCAGTCAGCGCATCCTTAAAAGAAGCGCCGGTCGGGCACACGGAAACACACGGCGGGTTTTCACAATGCTGGCAGGATTTACGGAAATATTGACGCACAGCACGACTGGTCGAGGTGCGCGGAATATTAACCGAGGTCAGGATCTCGAGGCGGGTCACACCATCGGGGACATGGTTGGTCTCTTTACAGGCACCGATACAGGCTTTACAACCGATACACAGTGATTCGTTGTGCAACATGCCATAACGTACTCCTTTCGAAGTGCCAGTAGCAGGTGTTGCGTTTTGCGGTGCAGCCTCATTTGCTAACGCCAATGAGGAACTGCCAGTTATAAAAATGGCCCCCCCCATATAAGTGAGAAATCGGCGGCGGGAATACTCTTCCATAACATTACCTTCAGTATTGAATGTATCCAAAAATATTCAGGTGATAGGCGCTTGCTGTGTCTTATTTGTTATGGCGCAGTGTAGAAAGCCTCCCCTGATACAGCGAACAAAAAACGTTTTGATATCGATACCCTGCAGGGGCCGATATTTTATCTATACCCCAAATAATTCGAGTTGCAGGACAACTCGCTCGCGTGTTGAACAATGCCGCCAACACACCTGCAACTTGAAGTATGACGGGTATATAAAAAATATAAGATTCACGTAAAACATGAGCTTCCTATGAGTTTTATTTGACCATACCACTTAGTGGGTATATCGTGCAGTAAATCACATTTTCAGCTTTGAAATTTAATATACACATCACCTGATGATTATCATAAATAACCAGGGTGGGCAATAGAGTCCATAATTAAATAAAACTAACAAAGTTACTGAATTGTAAAATGTCGATACATTCTGGAAAAAAGAAGGGATGAGTATTATGCCAAAAATATTTGCACACGTTGTGGCGTTTCATCTGATTTCAGCCGGTGCGTATGATACTCAGCCATACCACCATGAACTACGACGAAAGAAAATCAACGCGCTTACCCCTCGCCGCGAGGGTTCAGGAAACTGATATGAGGTGTATGGAAATTGCAATACCTTTATTTAAAATCATAGAGTTAAGACAAAAACACCCGCAAAAAATGGACAACGAACCATAACCGTTTTTCAGGGTTGACTGACACTGCGGGACTACGATGGTCAGGTTGCAGAGGCTCTGGTCATCGTGCTTGCACTAAACAAAATGACGAAGGCAGATATGCCAGAAATCATGCGTATGACCTGAGAATCGCTCTTTTGCCAGGAGCTTTCGCCAGGAATTTTATTTATTCAACAAAACCTATTTCGTCATTCACGTACATCTATCTCTGAATGTGTCATTTTATGATCTGGTTAAAATAATTATTCTGTTATCAGCGTACTATTTGAAAAAGCAACGCTATTGCACTTAGTGCATCATGATTAAAAACTGTGATGACGTAATGCGCTGTGAATATGTTATAAAAATATTAATACCTTGTGTGGGGATGTTCTGTGCAGGTTTATTTTTGAATTATGTCGATATGAAATTGACAGAAACGGTCACGCCACCGTTTTTAATTCAAAAAATAGTCTTTGCTTGCTTCATCCAAGAATAAAATAAAGGAAATTTATTATGAAAAAAAAAGTTCTGTTATTCAGTGCGCTCGCACTCGCTTTTTCTTCTATGGCGCAAAGTGAGACCCGGGAATCTACCGATCTGGTGATCATTGGCGCAGGGGGCGCAGGTATGTCTGCCGCCATTGAAGCACATAATCAGGGTGCCAAAGTCATCCTATTGGAAAAGATGCCATTTGCCGGGGGGAATACAGCACGCGCAGAGGGAGGCTTAAACGCAGCAGGAACGCCTTATCAAAAGGCCAAGGGCATTGAAGATAGTCCTGAGTTGTTCTTTAAAGATACGATGAAAGGAGGACGAAACATCAACAATCCTGATTTGGTTCACATCATTACAGAGCAAGCAAAAGATTCCATTCAATTTTTGAAAGAAAATGGCGCAGAGTTAGCGGATGTGTCTCGAGCCGGAGGAGCGAGTGTCGACCGTATCCACCGCCCTATGGGGGGAGAGCCTGCGGGCAGTTTTATTGCTACGGCACTGATCAAAAAAATCAAAGCTCTTAACATTGATATGCGTACACGCACTTCTGCAACAGAAATTATCAAAAATGATAAAGGTGCAGTGACTGGTATTAAAGCGAAAGGCAAAGATGGCAACGTTTACACCATTGATGCTAAGAAAGTGATGATTACCTCCGGTGGATTTGGTGCAAATTTTGACATGATTAAACACTACGATCCCAAATTGGTTGGTTTTAAAACAACGAATGCTCCCGGCTCATTAGGAGAAGGGGTAAAAATGGCGGAAAGTATTAACGCCAAGCTAGTGGATATGGAATATATCCAGATTCACCCCTCAACCGTACCTGGAAAAGGGATTCTGATTACGGAAGGTGTGCGTGGTGACGGTGCTATTTTAGTTAACGAACAAGGCAAACGATTTGTTAATGAATTGCTAACACGTGATGTGGTTTCGCAAAGCATTTTAAAACAACCTAACGCCCATGCTTATGTGATCTTTAATGACGCACTCGTCAAGCAGAATAAGACTATTGATACTTATTTCAAACAGAAACTGGTGCTCGAAGGGGATTCGGTAGAAGCGCTTGCGACTGCCATCAAGATGGATCCCAAGCAGTTATCTAAAACGCTGTCTGACTACACAGGCTACGCAAAAGCGAACAAAGATACCGAATTTGGTCGCGAAAGTTTTAAACAAGCGCTGAATACAGGCAAATATTACGCTATTGAAGTGACGCCGGGTATCCACCATACGATGGGTGGTATCGCCATCAACACCAAAGCACAAGTTCTCGATAACCAAGGCAAGGTGATCCCGAATCTGTTTGCAGCAGGTGAAGCCACAGGTGGGGTGCATGGCGCCAACCGACTGGGGGGCAACTCTCTGGCGGATATCGTTACCTTTGGTCGTATTGGTGCCGATGAAGCGGTAAAAGAAATTAAAGCAGGTCAATAAGCCACATTATTCACGGAACGCCGCCTCGTGAGTCGCGGCGTTGCAGTCATCTCAATAGCAGAGAAAAGTGGGATAATTATGAAAAAAATCGTTACATCGTTAGCTGTTGCCGCCGCCTTATTGTTTGTGGCCTCGGCCA
Source organism: Dickeya oryzae (assembly GCF_020406815.2). Classification (NCBI taxonomy): domain Bacteria; kingdom Pseudomonadati; phylum Pseudomonadota; class Gammaproteobacteria; order Enterobacterales; family Pectobacteriaceae; genus Dickeya; species Dickeya oryzae. Next base: position 1,852,581 of record NZ_CP162670.1, on the reverse strand, counting down.
GCGTTCAGGCTGCTCAAACGTATAAAGACGGGACATACACCGGAAAAGCGCAAGGTAAAGAGGGGGAGGTCGAAGTCTCAGTGAAAGTTAGCGCGGGCAAAATTGCCAATGTTGAAGTGGTAAAACACGAAGATACTGAAGCAATGATGATGGGGGTCATTGATAATATATTGCCAGAAATTATTGAAAAACAAACAGCAGAAGGAATTGATGCAGTGACAGGCGCGACCATGTCCAGCACAGGTGTCCTGGCGGCGGCAAAACAGGCGTTAGAGAAAGCAAAATCTTAGTCACTTAAACCTAAATCCTTCGCGTTGTTGGAGTGTCGTTTGCAGCGACCTCGTTAGGGATGGGCCAATAACCAATGCATTCGTAATGTACGATAGATATCTATCCCAAATAATTCGAGTTTCAAGACCAACATACTCGTTTTGAATAACGCGAAGCGTTAACCCTTTAGGACGATGCTCAGCCATGAGCATCGTCACACAGCAAGCAAGGGACAAATTCGTTGGGAGCGAATGTTGATCCTACCCACCTAATGTGGACACGACTTTTATTGATAGCAAAGGTCTGGAACTCCCCTAACACCGTATTTTCCGTAACCATCGACTTCTGGCATGAGCAGACGTCCAGACCTCTTAGGGCCACACCCTATACAAACAGCCCTGACCATAATCAGACGGAAGAGAGATAATCGAGCCATGACATATACCTCTCGCAGCGCACTCTGCTATACCAACATAATCTGCAGAATCCCCAGATGGTGTGACAATTCACGCACGATAACCAGGTAGCTGATAAACCCGATGTCATCCGGGAATTCGCCATCACGTTTGGGGCTGCCGGAAATCACATCCGCTACCCGGTTAAATACATCCTCGATCTGCTGCAGAGTCAGCATGTCATGGCTGCCCGTGATGCAGGCAATTTCTTTAAGATACGGGTCTACGCATGAAGCCTGCTGCGCTACCTGACGTAGTATCGATGTCGCCTGAATCACATCTTCAATGGTGGCTATCGCCATCTCGACGTCATACGCGGACGGCATGGTGTGACGGAAAAACCGATGCGCGATGGCCTGATATCCCAGCGGTAAAACAACATCGGGAGAGGTAAATCGAACATGATCATCACCAATAGTGAACCGCTCATTCATCATCGTCATTCCTAAAAGAGATCGCATACCCAAAACGATAGCGCTGATGACTCAGAAAAAGAAACACGCGCTTTTTTTGTAGTTAACTAACTGGAACGGATGCGAGCATGTGACCACATCACAGTCAACCGTTATCAACCATCGCTTGACGACTCCCCTCTCCCCTTTGACTGCGAATTGCAGGTACAATTCCCGCCACGGTTTAGCGATTGTTATCCACCGCCTCAGCACACACTATGAGCCCGACATGCTAACAGACAGCGACATCACCTTCCGTAAACTTGAGATTTTCAAGACCTTCATGGAAACCGGCACCATCACCCGTACCGCGGAGCGTCTTGGCTTGAGCGGTGTTAGCGTGCACCGGGCGTTGCATACGCTGGAAGAAGGTGTGCGTTGCCCGCTGTTTATCCATAAAGGTCGCAATCTGGTGGCATTGCCAGCGGCACATACGCTGCTGGAATACAGCCAGGAAGCGATGTTGCTGATGGAGCGAGGGCTGGAAGAGACGCGCAAGACCGCAGGTGTCGGTCAGGGGCGACTGCGTATCGGCACACTGTATTCGCTGACGCTGGAAACGGTGCCGCGCCTGATCATGGGCGTCAAACTGCGCCGTCCCGATCTGGAGTTGGATTTGACCATGGGGTCGAATCAGCGTCTGCTCGCCATGCTGGATGACCAACAGCTTGACGCGATCCTTATCTCGCTGTCCGACGACACGATTGATCGTAACCGCTTAGAGTGTCTGCCGTTGTTTGAGGACAATATTTGTCTGGCGGCACCCGCCAGCGCGAAGCTCGATACTAGTCAACCAGCCGACCTGCGGGATTTTCATCACCAGCGGTTCGTTTCACTGTCTGAAGGGTTTGCCACCTATGCCGGTTTTCAGGAGGCGTTTCATATTGCAGGCTTTGAACCGGAGATCGTCACGCGGGTGGGTGACATCTTTTCCATGCTCAGTCTGGTGCAAGCTGGTGTCGGCTTTACCCTGATCCCCGAGCGGATGAAAAAAGTCTACGAAAACGATGTGCAACTGCTACCGCTGGCAGCGCCTTATCAGATGCGCCAGCTCATCGCCATCGTCTTCGCTCGCAACCGCGAGCACGACCCGAATCTGCTGGCGCTGGTCGCCGAAGGCCGCATGTACGCCCGTAGCCTGAATACTACCCCTGCGCCCTGAGTTGCGCGGTGCGGTGGATGACCACATCGCTACCGCTGCGCGCCAGTGAAAATGCCTCGCTGCGACTAAACGCCTGTTTCGCCAGACAGGTCAGCACGCCACCCGGCGGCATCTCAATCGCCAGCCCGACATCGCGCTCTTCCGCTGCCACCATCGCCTCATGCCAGCGCACGGTGCGCGCCATGTTCATCGCCAGATCGTCTGCAATACGCTCCGGTTGCCAGATAGCACGGGCAGAACTGCCACTGAGATAACAGCAGCGGGGAGGAGAAAAGGACACCGACGACATCGCCGCCGCCAGTTGCCCGGCGGGCGCATCAAGCAGCGCACAGTGCGACGGCACGCTAACATGCAGGCGTTGCACCCGACTGGCACCGCGTTGTAGTGCCTGTTCCGCCACCTGTGCCATGCTTTCATCGCTACCGGCAATCACAATTTGCCGTTCAGCATTGAGGTTGGCGATATACGCCCCGCTGCCGGGCAGCAAGGCTTCCACTTCCGACTGGCTTAAGCCCATAATCGCGGTCAGTCCGTAGCCTTGCGGGTATGCCTGTTCCATCAGATCACCGCGCAACGCTACCAGCCGTAACGCATCGTCAAAACGCAGCACCCCGGCTATCACCGCCGCCGGAAATGCGCCAATCGACAAACCGCTGACCATATCTGGCATCAGATCACGCGCCATCAGCGCTCTGGCCCAGGCGACCCCGGTTATCAACAGGCACAGTTGTACCGCACGGGTGTGTTGTAATGCCTGCGGGGTATCCAGCTGGTAAACCTCATCCCCCAACACGGCAACCGCCTCATCCAACACGCGCGTATCGGCTGGCAATTGCTGCAACATGCCAGCGTGCTGTGCGCCCTGTCCGGGGAAGGTAAACAGAATTTTCATTTTACAGCTCCATTGCCCACGGGTCGCTGACCCGCCGCGGGCCGTGGTTGGTTTTTAACAGCACCTGTCCATCGCGTAACCATTCAGCCAGCGCGAAACCACCGTTGGGCGTTTCAATTTGCGTATCGGCCCGGCATAACGGCGATGCGAAAAGCAGCCGTTGCCAGTGTGCCAACGCGTCACGCTCCAGCGCCTGTGGTGCGCGAATCAGCAGGTCCAGGTCGCTGGCGGCATGCAGCACCGGCACTTGCGTTGCCAGCGCGTAGGCGGTAGCACCGGTGATGCCCCATTGCCACGGCCAGTGCTGTTGCGCCAGTTGAATCGCAAGCTGTACCGGTGGCTGAGAGACAAACGATGAATGCAATAGCGATGACAGGTTGCTCAGACTCTCCGGCGTGACCACCCGAACAATCTGCTCTGCTGCTACCCACCCGGCAGCACGCTGGTCGCGGCGCAGACCGCGCACCCCCACCGGAATGCGCCCTGCCGGGTCAACGTCACGCCGCACTACCACCGGCAGCGCCGGTTGCCATTGGCTCGCCACCCAGGGAGCATCAATCCCCTCCAATGCGTCGCGGGAGGCAAGCCATAACAAGTCGTGCGGTCGTGTCGTTACCATGATTCAGACTCCTGATGTCGTTCAAATACCTGACGTTAACGTGATAAACAGCGGTAGCGACAGGATACAGAGAACGGAGCTTAACAGCAGCACGGCTTCCGCATCCGGCGATTGCACGCCAAAGCGGTTACCGAACACCACCCCGAAAAACCCGGCGGACAGCGCAATCATCAGAATCGCGGTGATCGCCACCGAGCCGTGTAATCCCAGTACCAGCACGATACCCCATGCCAACGCCGGTTGAATCAGCAACTTGGTCAATACCGCGGTGGTGACCATCGAATTCAGTTTTAACTGGCGTGCAGACAGAATAACCCCGGTCAGGAAGAGTGCGGTCGCGGTCGCGGATAAGCCCAGCGGTTTGATTGCCGACAACAGCAGTTCTGGCATGCGGATACCGATGGCGGACAACACGACACCCAGCAGTGGCCCTAACACGATCGGTTTTTTCAGTGATCGCCACATCAACACCGGCAGCATCGACAGCGTAGAGGTCTCGCTACCGCCGGACGCCCGCGCCTTTTCACGCTCCAGAATCAGCAGGCAGAACGGCGTCATTAACACCGAACCACAGGCAATAGAGACCGCCACGGAGAGTGATGTCGATGACCCATCACCCAACACACTGCCGAGGATCGGCAAACCGAGTGCCGCGTAGTTGGGCAGCGCGACGGTCAGCGTCAGCACCGCCGCGTCCTGCGGCGTTTTATGGAATACCTTGACAGCCAGAAAGTAGATAGCGGCGTAGGTTATCCACATCGCCAGCGTCAACACCACGATCAGCGGAGACTGTTGGACAATGCCGGACCAGGGCGTTTGCACGGTGGCGCTAAACAATGCCGCTGGCAAAGCAAAATCCATCACGAAAATATTGAGCAGCGCGACGTTCTTGTTATCCACCAGCTTAGCTTTGCCCGCCCAGAACCCCAGCAGCATGATGATAAAAATGGGCGCGAGGGCATGAACAATTACATAAGTCATATCGTATTCACCTGTAATAAAAAGAGTATCAGTTCCAGCGCGATGGTTTGGCTTGTGTCCGCACAGTGGCGGGCGCAATGTCTGTCGATGTTCAGACGGCCGTTTTTTCAGACAAAAGGGATCCTGCAGGCGCCGAATGGCACCTTGCCCCTGTTATCTGGCAGGTCTCTTTATTGGCTTACCGATAGGTGGCCGTCGTGGTTCAACACGAACCAGCCACCGGTATGTGACTTAGCTGTAAGCGTGGTTAAGCGCGCTTACCACTGCGCCCTCATCCGCTCACGAACGAGGGAAGAACTGCGCCGGTTGTCCGCACCCAGTCGCGTTTTCAGCGACGGGTCACGGCGGGCATCGGCCACCGCCTGTTGCAGTGCTGCGCTCACCTGTGTCAGGTCGTCGGCAGACGGCGCATCCGGGTTGGCGATATCCAGCAGTGTCGATAACAACCCCAGCGTGGCGTAATTGCGTATGTCATACGCCATCGGCGGGATGGTCGCGGCCAGCTTCTCCAGATCTTCGACACTTCTGAGCGTGATACGCGCCGCTGAGGCTTTGCCCATGGCGTGAATTTGGACTTCCGGGTCATTAAAGGCTACCAGTCGGTTAGCCTGATAGCCGTGAGCCAGAAACGCCCCGGACATTGCTTTGCCGACGATCAACCCAATAACCGGGTGACCAGCAAGACGCGCCTCGGCGTAAGCCCCTGCCGACGCCGCCAGCGCCTGATGAATACCGAAGGCTTCTTCCCGACGGCCATACGCCTGACTGGGAACATCAATTACCGCTACGATCGGGCGTTTCTTCTCGCTATTGCGATCGGCTGCAATCGTTTCATGCACCACCTTCGCCAGCGTCCAGCCTTCCAGCAACCCGACCTCACCTTTTACCGCACGTGGGTAGTGGTTATTCGCGTCGGGAACCACGGCGATAAAACGTACCGGCTCACCGGCGATGTCGCCGTCTGCCACCTGTACCGACGGGCACAGCCCGCTCAGGCGTGGTTTCCCAGGTGCCAGCGCGTCTAACCATAACGCGCCGCGATGTGCTACCTGACTCATGATTTTACCTCTCCGAAAAGCTGTTGGATCTGCTGCGTGTCGGCCTGCATGCGTGTATCGGCATCAGTCAGACGTGTCAGATACCACGCATACTTATCCGACCGGTGTTGTGCCGGTACACCGTGGGCAAGGGCATCATTCACCGCGTGTTTGACCGCGTTAACGCCATCAGCCACCAGACTGTCGGCCAGACCGCTGTGGTGACGAATCTCACCGCCGGTCATACTCCAGATGAACGGACGATCACGCGAGTCGTACTCGGCCACCCCGGCTTCCTGTTCAATCACCTGCGGGCCATTGAGGCCCAGACGTGCCTCGCGGGTAACAATCAGGTGGCTGCACAGCGCCGCGGCAATCGACATGCCGCCAAAGCACCCTACCGTCCCGGCGATGATGCCGATAACCGGTGTGTAACGACGCAAGTCGACAATCGCGGCATGGATATCGGCGATCGCCGCCAGGCCCAGATTGGCTTCCTGCAACCGTACCCCGCCCGTTTCCAGGCAAAGAATCGCCTGCGTCGGAATACCGTTCCGTTGGTCCTCAGCCGCCAGTTCCAGCGCGGCGGCCATCTTGGCCCCGGAGACTTCCCCCATGCTGCCGCCCTGAAATGCCCCTTCAATCGCGATCACGACCGTCGGTTTGCCCTGCAACGTACCTTTCGCGACCACCATGCCGTCGTCAGACTGCACCACGACCCCCTGCTGCCCCAGCCACGGCGAAACCATGCCGTCGAACGGCCCGAGCAGCTCGCGGTAACTGCCTTCATCCAGCAGTGCGTGGGCGCGTTCCCGCGCTTTAAGTTCGATAAAACTGCGGTCGTCACGCATAACTCACCCCTTCAAAAACCTGTTCGATACGGATGCGTGCCACACCGGGCGTGGCGCCAAAATCGTGGATGGTCATGGTGCCAGCCGTCAGGCTGCCAAGCGTACTTAACCGGGAAAACAGCGCCTGCCAGCGTGCCCGGCTGTTATCCACCGACGTGGTGATGTCGATGGTGAGTGTCTGTCCGGCATCCGCCGTCAACAGCACTTCCATATCACCGGATCCCACCACGCCCGCCAGCGCGTTGCCGCTGGCCGTGCGGGTAGCCGGGAATGACAATGTAATGTGTTCCATAACACCCTCTTAATCGTATAAAGATGGTTGTGCGATACCATCAAGCAATAACGTGGCAGCCAGCAGGTCGGCCGCACCGCCGGGAGAGGCGTTCAGCGCCAGCATGCGCGTATCCAGTTGCGCCAGCGCCTGTCGGCCCGCGGGGCAAGACACGCCCCCCGCCGCCAGTACTGCCTGTGCGCCCTGCTGCATCGCCTGTAACCCATCAAGCCCGGCACGCGACAACACACAGGTATCGCTCAGCGACGTCATGACCGCCATCAGTGCATCCAGCCGCGCGTCGTTCTCGCTCGCGCCCTGACGCCGACTGCGTCGCAGTTGCGGCAGCGCCAGCCGGGTAATATGTGGAAAGCCCTGCTGTGCTTCTTCACGCGCACCCGATACCTGATAACGTTGCGTCGCCAGCCGCCCTTTGCTGAACACGGTCGGCGCAGCGCTATCCGGCAAGCGAGCCAGCTGTGCTGCCGTCTCGGTGATAGTCTGAACGCTGCCAAAACCGCCGAGCATCGCTGCGGCGCTCACCAACAGCCCCAATGCCCAGATGGCTCCGCGGTGCGTATTCACACCGCCTGTCGCCAGCATCATCTGCTGTTCGCCTTCACGCCCCACCCGCCCCACTGTCTGCCGTAATGCGGCATCCGCCGGGCGTTGCCAGCTCTGAAGCGCCAGTGCATGAAAGGTCGCGGTCAGGCTGTGAGCGGAGCGTTCCATCAGCGCGAGCGTCAAATCCTGATGCGCACCGCTGCCACGACTATCGACCAAACCCGGTTTGGGGCTCAGTCGCGCTTCCTCAATCAGGCAATGTGTTGCGGTGTCGGCCAGCCAGAGGGCATAACAGTGAGCATCGGACTGTCGCTGCGTTTTCATTTACCAGCTCCGGAATTTGGCTGGCGGGTTGTACAAGCCGCCTGACCATTCCACCAGGTCGGCCACGCTACCCGCCGCTAACAGGGAACGGGTCGCTTCGGTGCGGCGGATCCCCAAATCTTCCGGGTAGGCCACCTTGCCGCTGCGGCGGAACTCCGCCACGCGTTGCGCGTCCACACCCAGCCCGATATCGGTTATCCCGGCGACCGCTGCGACCATCGCCCGCCGCTCTTCCAGGCTGTTGGCACGATAGAGATAGGCGATCCCCTCTTCGGTCAGCACGTGGGTCACGTCATCGCCATAAATCATCACTGGTGCCAGCGGCATACCGGTAGCTTTCGCCACATCGACCGCATCGAGTTTTTCCACAAACGTTGGTTTCACGCCGGCCTGGAAGGTCTCCACCATTTGCACCACCAGCTTGCGCCCGCGTTGCATCGGATCGGGTTCGTTGATCATGGCGAGCCAGGCCGGGGTGGCATGACGACGGCCATGTGGGTCGTGCCCCATGTTGGGCGCACCACCGAACCCGGCAAGACGGCCTTTGGTCACGGTAGATGAGTTACCCACCCCGTCGACCTGCAAGGTCGAACCAATAAACATATCGACAGCGTATTGTCCCGCCAACTGGCAAAATGCGCGGTTAGAACGCATCGACCCATCCGCACCGGTGAAGAACACATCCGGCCGCGCGGCGATATAGGCTTCCATCCCCAGTTCGCCACCGAAGCAGTGGATACTCTCGACCCAGCCGCTTTCGATCGCCGGGATCAGGGTGGGATGCGGGTTCAGTGTCCAGTGTTTACAGATCTTGCCTTTCAGCCCCAGACGCTCGCCATAGGTCGGCAGCAACAGCTCAATCGCGGCGGTGTTAAAACCGATACCGTGGTTGAGTGACTGCACCTGATGCTCGGCATAGATGCCCTTGATAGCCATCATCGCCATCAGAATGTGTTCTTGTTTGATCAGACGCGGATCACGGGTAAACAGCGGTTCGATAAAGAACGGCTTATCGGCGACAACGACATAATCAATCCAGGAGCCGGGAATATCGACGCGTGGTAAATCGGTTTCGTCATCCACCAGTTCATTCACCTGCGCGATGACGATGCCGTCATGGAATGCGGCGGCTTCAACCAGCGCCGGGGTGTCTTCGGTGCTGGGGCCGGTGTACAGGTTGCCTTTACGGTCGGCTTTATACCCGGCCACCAGCGCCACATTCGGGATCAAATCAACATACAGACGGGAATAGAGTTCGATATAGGTGTGAATCGCCCCCACTTCCAGCGCACCGTCTTCCAGCAGCTGAGAAATGCGCAGACTTTGCGTACCCGAGAAGGAGAAATCGAGTTTATGGGCGATGCCTTTCTCGAAGATATCCAGATGCTCGCTACGCCCAACGCTTGGCATGATCATGTGCAGGTCATGCACCACCTGCGGGTTGACTTCAGCCAGGGTGCGAGAGAGGAAATCGGCCTGCTTTTGGTTATTACCTTCCAGCACGACCTTATCGCCGGGAGCGATCAGTTTTTCCAACATCGCGGCCAGATGTTCCGTAGGTAGCACCTTGCCCGAAACGGGTATCGACGCTTTGCGCCGTTGCTTTTCACTGCGGCGCGTATTCCAGACCCGCGGTGACGTTTGCCCAGACAACATTGTTAACCTCCTGATTCAGCTCATCATTTTGATTTGCCTTGGTCTGGGGAAAAGTATGTTCTCTGGCTGAAGCGGCTTCAATCAAGCAGCCGTCACGATCATTAGCTTTAGAGTAAAGATAACTGGCACGCCAGCAATAATTACCGTGCCAGCCCGCGCGGAGTGCGGGTTTTCATCTCACCGTTTACATCGCGCAAATTGTGATCAGCCCGGCGCTTTGCGCATCGGTCTCGTTAATCACAATGAATTAAGAACAGGAAAACAGAGCGGGCACATCGTTGCGGGGAGACAGGAATATCGGCACAAGCCCGATACTGCATACGCATCGGCCCCATGCTGGGTAAGCAACACGGGACCGTACGAAATCATTGACGTTATGAAGTCAATGCCATTATCGCTTAATGGCATTATTGGGCTAATGACACTCGTCAGTTAATAACACTCGTCGGTTAATGCCTTTGCCTTATTTCGGTTTTACACGATCCACAACCTTGTGGATGGCCGCAGCCAGTTCATTGATTTCAAATTTCGCCACATACGAATCAGCACCGACATTGCGTACGTGATCTTCGTTGGCTGAGCCAGACAACGATGAGTGGATGATAACGGGAATGTGCTTAAGCGCCTCATCACGTTTGATATTACGTGTCAGCGTAAATCCATCCATCTCCGGCATTTCCAGGTCAGTCAACACAAAGGCAATCTTATCTGAAATCGGTCGACCTTCCGCCTGTGCTTCCTGCGCCATTAATTTAATCTTGTTCCAGGCCTCCAGGCCGGTGATATGCATGATGTAGGGAATACTCATCACCTTCAACCCCGTTTCTAGCATCGTGCGCGCAACCTTGGAGTCTTCGGCCACAATCGCTACCGCACCGGGTTTCAGGTGGAAGGTTTTCGCCTCCACGCTTTCAATCTTGATTTCACGCTCGGTAGGAATAATATCGTGCAGAATCTGTTCCACATCCAACACCAGCGCCAGACGGTTGCTCGCCGGATCACTGTCCAGGCGCGCAATACTGGTGATATAGGTATTGCTGACTCCCGCCTCAGCGGTATTTACCTGACTCCAGTCAAGGCGGACAATATCGTCAACCGATTCGACCGCAAAAGCCTGGGTGCTGCGTGCATATTCCGTCACCAGCAGGATGTTGCGCCCGGTACTCGCCGCACACCCCACCACCGCCGGAAGATCGATAACGGGAATAATCTGCCCGCGAATATTAATCATACCAAGCATCGGTGGTTTCATACCCGCGGCCTTGGTCAAGGTTGGCATCGGAACGATTTCACGAAGCTTGAACACATTGATACCGAACAGCTCGGATGGCCCTTCTCCGGTAGCCGATCCCAAACGGAACAATAACAATTCAAACTTGTTGGACGAGGTAAGATTAGTTCTCTCCTCAATCTCTTTTTGAAATTTATCCATTCTGTCCTCAATGCAAATAATTATTAATGTATGGTTACAAGGCAACATCAGTCATGCAGGTAAATCAGGCAGGTAGCCTTACCCCACTCTACGCGATCGCTGACGCGCTTCAAATAACTCTTACTTCTTATACACCATTAAAAAGAAAAATATGTGTCTCACGTCATCTGCTGCATCTTCCTGTTTTGAAAAGCATAGACCACTGGTCATTTCTCCACCACATCCCCCGCAGCAAATGTTCTGCATCCTGTGATGAATGGCGGATTTGATTATGTGTGTTGTTATTACCTGCCTATATAAATAGGCATCGACTTAAAATGACCGAGGCGTGAGAGTTAACAGAAATAATCAATAGAATAATAATAAGATCATAAGAAAATGATCTTTCTTCTGACAAGGATGAACCCGTTGTACCCTAAATGATTCGAGCCGCAGGTTCGCCGCTGCTGCTACGATGGCCGATTCCCGCCAGGGCTAGCGGGCATAGCTATAGACGGAAGCGCGTGAAATACCCAGATGTTGCGCAATCGTCTCCATCGATTTCTTCACGTCAAGTAAACCGCTTTCCCGCAGTTCCTGCATCAGCAGACGCCGCTCTGGTGCTTTCAGTGCGCGCGGTGTGGTCGCCAGACGCGCCGCAAATTGGTCGATACGCTGACGGATAGCCTCGGCACCGGACGGTTCCAGATTTTCAGTCAGTACGCCGCTATTGACCTGATTAAAATGCGCGAAAGCGTGCTGGATGCCGCGAAACAGTGTCATATCCACATTCAGGCACAAAGAGGCGACATATTCACCACTGGCGTCCTTGATGCCTATCGAGGTGCTTTTCACCGGGCGGCCATCGGCAAACTGATTGGCATAATTGGCCACGATACGGGGGAATTCCGGCGATGCGATACGCGCCAACCCCAGCTCAGTGGTTGGCTGCCCGACCTCCCGACCAGACAAATTGTTGTAAATCGCCAGAATCGAGTGCTCAGGGTTTTTCAGGTCATGGATCACCACTTCGCAAAACGGTGCAAAGGTCTCCCCCAGTCCTTCTGCAATGGTACTGAGCTGTTCAAGCAGTATCGAGTCTGGCAGATGTGTCACCCTGTTTCTCCTTCACCCTTTGTTGCTGGATAAATTATTTATAAATAGACGTTATGTCAAACTGGGCCAGTACGGCATTCCAACAAAAAAGCCCGCCTGCCCGCGAAAAACGGTTGGCAATGGCTACAATACCGGCTATAAAAATAAGACATTTTGTTTAAAACTGGATAAATAGTTTATATAAAGGAACCGCCATGAGCCAGATTGTTCTGCCTTCTTATGACGACGTCGTCGCCGCCAGTGAGCGAATTGCCGGATACGCCCATCGCACGCCGGTTCTCACCTCCCGTACCGCCAACGACGCGCTCGGCGCAGAGCTTTACTTCAAATGCGAAAACTTCCAGCGCATGGGGGCGTTCAAATTTCGCGGCGCGATGAACGCGCTGTTGCAATTCACCCCAGAGCAAAAGGCAGCCGGTGTGGTAGCGTTCTCCTCCGGTAACCACGCACAGGCGATCGCCATGTCGGCAACACTGTTGGGAATCCCCGCGACCATCGTCATGCCGCAGGATGCCCCGGCAGCCAAGATAGCGGCCACCAAGGGGTACGGCGCACAGGTGGTAACCTTCGATCGTTACACGCAAGACCGTGAAGCCATCGGGCGTGAACTGGCGCAACAGCATGGCATGACGTTGATTCCCCCCTTTGACCACCCACATATCATCGCCGGGCAAGGAACGGCAGCGAAAGAGCTGTTCGAGGAGGTAGGCGAGCTGGATGCCCTGTTCGTTTGTATGGGTGGCGGTGGGTTGCTATCCGGTTCAGCACTGTCGGCACGTCAGCTGTCGCCCGGCTGTCGGGTATACGGTGTCGAGCCTGAAGCTGGTAACGATGGTCAGCAGTCTTTTCGTTGCGGCCACATCGTACATATCGATACGCCCAACACCCTCGCCGACGGTGCTCAGACGCAGCATCTGGGTCAGTACACCTTCGCGTTGATTCGCAAGCATGTGGATGACATTTTAACCGTCAGTGATGATGAACTGGTCAGCGCGATGCGCTTTTTTGCCGAGCGGATGAAGATGGTGGTCGAGCCGACCGGCTGTCTCGGCTTCGCCGCAGCCCGTGCCAGCCAGCACGAACTGCGGGGGAAACGCGTCGGTATTATCGTCAGTGGCGGCAACGTTGACTTGGCCCGCTACGGCCAGTTACTGGCGGGGTAAACCGTCAGATACCGCTTACCGGCACGACACCGCCGCCCATAACCAGCGGGGCGGCGTGGCGTTCAGTTTGCGAGCCGTCTCCAGATAACGGGTATCCAGCAAACTGGCTGACCAGTACAGGGCCGCCGCGGTTTTAGCAGGCCAGATGCCATCAAATCCAGCCACCCCCGCTTGTCGCCGTGCGATATCAAATTTCACCGTGGTACGGGCAAACTCCTGATGGGTCTTCACCCCCTCCGCATACGGGCTGAGCCACGCCAGCGCGCCACGCAGGCTCTGCCCCTCCGCGCCTTTCAAATCAAGCCAGTCACGCCCTTGCGTTCGCGCCGCCAGGGCGGCACGTACCAGCGGCTCCAGGTCGTACACCACATAATGCAGCGCATCACGCTGGCTGAAATCCAGCACTTCACCATCAGGATGGATGTTGGCATTCAACTGGCGAATAAACGCCTCTTGCGCCGCCGCCATCAGGTGGGCATCCCCCAGTGCGGCCGCGCCCATCGTCACCAGCTTAACGCGGTGGCTTTGCCAGTTATTAGTCCAGGTCCCGCGCTTATCCTGCTGATGTGCCTGCATCTGTTGCAGGTAACCGGTGGTTAGCTCGTTGAGAAAACGTCGGGTGCGTGCCTGTGTGGCTGCCGGCAACGCATCGTGAGTGAGCTGATAAGCGTCAATCAATCCATCCAGACTGGTTTCATCGATAGGGTTAAAGCTCAGACGATAAGTTGTCGTCCAGGCATCAAGATAGGTTGCCAATCGGGATAACGATGTCGCATCCCCAGCCCGATGCCACGCCAGCGCCAAATCACGCATATAGCTAAAATCGCGTCGGGCGGCGTTCGAGATATCATAAATGCCCTGATGGGGGAGCGTTCCTTCAGTATGCATAACCGGGATAGCCTGCGGCTGTGCTGACGGCGGATGGGAAACGGTCGACAGCAGTGCAGATTCCGAGGGTACGGTCGCCGCCAGACACAACCGGCTGTCAGCCTGCACCGTTCCCGCCTGTACTGAAGCCATCACACCGGCAGCAAGTACGCCCACGGCCCATCGGGTCATGCGCTTCGGCATCATGATACTCATGCGTAATACTCCTTCTAAAATAGCGTGACGGGATGCTGATGACGCAACCAGTTCAGGTACGCCGACGGCCAGGCCGCGACCAGCGAGCCCGGCTCCCCCAGTCCAAAACCGTGCCCACCGACAGGGTAGCGTTGCATCACTACCGGCACGTTAGCGCGCTGGCAGGTCTGCGCCATGATCAGCGTATTATGCGGATCGGACACCGAATCATCCTCTGCCTGTACCAGAAAAAAGGGGGGCGAACGCCGAGAGACATAGGATTGTACCGACCACTCAGCCTCCATAGCCGCACTGGCATCCCGCCCCACCAGGACCCGGTGCGTCGCCGTATGTTGATAGGGTTTTTCCAGCGTAATGACGGGATAAATCAGCGCAGCATGGTCAGCCTGAATCGGTAATGCGTCCAGTGCATCCTGCGGAGGATAGAGTGCTTCTTGCCTGAGTGCGGCCATCCCCAACACGTGCCCACCGGCTGAAAACCCCAATACCCCCACCCGGCGCTCCCGATGGCGAATCAACCGTAATGCACGCTGCGCGTCCTGCAACGCCACCCGGTTGCCGTCATGCCAGCCTTCACCGGGCAAACGATAGGCCAGAACATAGGCCGTATACCCCAGCGCCACCAGCCAGGCGGCGGCAGGCCAGGCTTCTTTGCCCATTTCGATATGCTGATAACCGCCCCCCGCCGCCACCAGGATAGCCTGACCATTGGGTTTTTCCGGCGTAAACACCTCAAGATAAGGCGTGGCGATGTGGCTAAGCGCTCCCCGGGCACTCAAGTGCGGCAGGTCAGCCGGGCCACCGCCGCCCGGCGGGGTGTGGTCCCACAGGTTGATACGCGGGTGTGCCGTCGGCAAGGACACGCCCAAGACCCGGCCCGCTGTCAGGATCACAGTAGCCGTTGAGAGAGCGGTAAGAAATCTTCTGCGGTTCATCACTGGCCGACCTCTTTACTCGCGGGAATGGCGGGGGCCGTATCTTTACGACCTGAGCGATACCATCACAGCATGGGTGAAGGGTTTCTTCAAGATAACAACACCAGATGGTCGTCGCCCACCTGCTGGTAACGGCGCACCGGCGGCTGGTAATCCAGCGGGCGCAGCGGGCTATGCAGTTCATCCGCCAGCAGTGAGCGGTATACCCGCCGTTGCGGGTCAGGCACCGGCACGGCAGCCAGCAGGCGTCGGGTATACGGATGTTGGGGGTTGTTGAATACCGCCTGACGCGGGCCAATCTCCACAATCTCCCCTTGATACATCACCGCCACACGATGGCTGATGCGCTCCACCACCGCCATATCGTGAGAAATGAACAGATACGCCAGCCCCAATTGCTGTTGCAAATCGAGCAACAGATTGACGATTTGCGCTTTGACCGTCATATCCAGCGCCGACACCGCCTCATCGGCGATGATCAATTGTGGATTGAGCGCCAGCGCCCGCGCAATACATAACCGTTGGCGCTGCCCGCCAGAGAACTGGTGCGGATAGCGCTCCGCCATGTCGGCCTGTAACCCGACCCTCTCCAGCAGTTCTGCCACTTTCTGCGGTGCCTGCCGGGCGGATGCCAGACCGTGACTGACCATGGGCTCAGCAATCGCGCGCCCGATGGTCATCCGTGGGTTGAGGCTGTCATACGGGTCCTGAAAAATCATCTGCGCCCGCATCCGTAACCCGGCCAGCGCCGACTTATCGGCGCTCAGCATGTTTTCACCGCACAGCGACACCGTACCGCCAGTCGGTTCCAGCAATCGCAAGATAGCGCGCCCGGTGGTAGATTTGCCACAGCCGGACTCGCCCACCAGCGACAGCGTTTCCCCGGCTTGCAGGCTAAAAGACACGTTTTCGACCGCGTGTACCCGGCCAGTCACCCGCCGTAACCACCCGCTTTTCACCTCAAAACGCTTCACCAGATCACGCACCGCCAGCACCGGTGTGCCCGCCATTACCGTGTCTTGCAGCGGCTCGCTCACGCCCGGTTGCCCGAATAGCGCGAAGCGTTGCGGAAGGGGGCTGTCTGCCATGTCACCCAGTCGCGGTACGGCGGAAAATAACGTTTTGCTGTAAGGATGCTGCGGTGCCTGAAATAGCTGACGGGTCTCAGCCATTTCCACCCCTTCACCGCGATACATTACGATGGTGCGATCGGCGACCTCCGCCACCACCCCCATATCGTGGGTGATGAACAGAATCGACATGCCCTCTTCGTCCTGCAACGTCTGGATCAATGACAGGATCTGCGCCTGAATGGTGACATCCAGCGCCGTCGTCGGCTCATCGACAATCAACAATGTCGGGTTGCAAGCCAGCGCGATGGCGATCACCACCCGCTGTCGCATACCGCCGGAAAAGCTCAGGGGATACTCATCCAGCCGGGCCTGCGCTGCGGGAATACGCACTTTCTCCAACAGACGTACGGCTTCGGCTCGGGCACTGGCGTGATCCATCCCCCGGTGGCGTTGCAGCACTTCGGTTATCTGGGTGCCGATCTTCAGTACCGGATTGAGGCTGGTCATCGGCTCCTGAAACACCATGCCGATGCGGTTGCCACGAATGTGCTGCATCTCACGGGCGGGTAACGCCAGCAAGTCACGCCCCTCGAACAGCACCCGCCCACGGGTTTGCACCTGTGGTCCTGCCAGCAAACACATGATGGACAGCGCGGTGACGCTCTTGCCAGAGCCAGATTCCCCCACCAGCGCCACGGTTTCCCGCTCGCCAATCTCAAACGATAAATCCTGCACCACCTTCAGCCACTCACCGTTCACCCGAAAAGCGGTATTCAGTTGTTCAACGCGCAGTACCGGCTGATTCACCCTCACTCCTCCTGTCTGGTATTGAGCGCATCACGCAAGGCGTCGCCGATCAGATTGATGGCCACAATCAGCAACAACAGCATCACGCCAGGAAACAGGCTGATCCAGTAATCACCGGACAGCAGATAGTCAAAACCGTTGGCTATCAATAACCCCAGCGACGGTTCGGTAATCGGCAGGCCGATGCCGAGAAACGACAGCGTCGCCTCCAGCATGATGGCGTAAGCAATACGCATCGTGGCGACCACGATCAACGGCGGCAGGCAGTTGGGCAGCACATGGCGAAACAGAATCCGCGGGGTGGAAAAGGCCATGCCACGCGCCGCATCCACATAGTTGCGGCGATTTTCCAGTAGCGCAGAGGCGCGAAGGGTACGGGCGTAATAGGCCCACTGGGTGATCACCAGCGCCAGAATAATTTTATCCACCCCCTGGCCGAGCACCGCCAACAGGATCAGGGCTATCAGTATCGGTGGGAAGCTAAGCTGGATATCAACGATACGCATCAACAACGCATCGGTTTTGCCCCCCAGCCAGGCGCTCAACAGACCGGCGGCCATACCGATACACAACGCCACCAGTGCACTACTGACGCCCACTATCAGACTGGTGCGGGTGCCGTAGAGGATGGCGCTGAGTAAATCACGCCCCTGATCGTCGCTGCCAAGCCAATACGTCACCCCGCTCATACCACTGGAACCCGGCGGCAGGCGGTTATCCATGATCATCAACTGGGACAAATCATACGGGTTCTGCGGCGCAATCCACGGGGCGAGCAGCGCCAGCGCCACAATCAACACCAGCATAAACAGCCCCAACCGCGCCAATCGGTCTTGCCACAGCATCAATAGCACGTGGCTCAGTGCCGAGCGTGATACCGGCAGGGTGGACGGCGTATGCACTGAACGTTGTTGTGGCATATTCATTGCCCACTCCCTAAGCGGATACGTGGATCCACCACAGCGTACAGTACGTCTACCAGCAGGTTGATTAAGCTAAACATCACCACCGTCATCATCAGGTAAGCCAGAATGACCGGGCGATCCAACACGGCGATGGCGTCGATAATCAGCTTGCCCATCCCCGGCCAGGCGTAAATCGTTTCGGTCACGACCGCAAAGGCAATCAACGACCCCAATTCCAGACCAATTACCGTAATCAGCGGTATCAGCGTATTTTTCAGCACATGCACAAACAGGATGCGGCTTTCTGACAGCCCTTTGGCGCGGGCAAAACGCACATAATCCTGTTGCAGGCATTCCCGCACGCCTGCGCGGGTCAGGCGAATAATCAATGAAATCTTGAATAGCGCCAGATTCAGCGCTGGCAACAGCAGGTGTTGCCAGCCATCCAGCGTCAGCAAACTCAGGGGAACGCCTGCTACCGTTACCGTCTCACCCCGTCCTGACGACGGCAGCCAGCCGAGCTTCACGCTAAACAGCATGATCATCATCATGCCGATCCAAAATGTTGGCAGGCTAAACCCCAGAATGGAGACCGTCATCACCGATTTTGCCGCCAGACTGTCCGGTCGCAGACCGGCGAACACCCCTAATGGAATACCCACCAGCAGCGACAGCAAAAACGCCACCAGCGCCAGTTCCAGCGTGGCGGGCATCCGTTGCAAAATCAGGTGTAGTGCAGGTTGATTAAAAATAAAGGAGTTACCTAAATCGCCCTGCAAGGCATGGGTGACAAACAGCAGGTACTGCTGCCACAGGGTTTTATCCAGTCCGAAGGCACGGATCACCGCGTCACGCTCGGCAGGCGTCGCATTGCTGCCCAGCAGCAAATCCACCGGGTTGCCGACCAGATACACACCAGCGAACACCAACACTGACATGACCGCCAGCGTTATCAGAGTTTGCAAAAAGCGGCTGAGTAAAAAGCGGGCCATGACAAGTCCTTGTGGTTAGCAGTGACGATTACACAGGAAGCTACGGGGTATCCGCCCGGCCATAACGACTGAGCACCCGCACCAGCAACGACAAAAAGCCGGGTTCATCTACCGACTGCATGACCTGCGCATTGGGTGCCTGCGACAGCTTGCCATAAAAATCTGCCCAGGTGTGCCCGGTGGTTTCACCGCAAACCGTCACCCCAACCCGCGCTTCACGACCGGCGAACAGTGACGGTTGCAGTAACCACGCCACCGTCGTTGCATCATGTATCGGGCCGCCTTCGCGCCCGAAGCGCGCCACATCACTGCGGTCAAACGCCTCCAGCAGACGCGCGATAGCCTGCCCCGGTAACCCGGCATCACGTTGCAATTGGGCGATTTCCTGCTGGGTGATCAGCGCCTGAAAGGTCATATCCAACGGCATGATAACCAACGGTATACCGCTACTAAATACCCGGCTGGCGGCATGGGGGTCGGCATACACATTGAATTCCGCCCACGGCATGCGATGACCAAGTACGCTAAACGCACAGCTCATGGTCACCACCTGGCGGATACCCCGCGCCACATCCGGATGTTGGACCAACGCCAGCGCCAGATTGGTCATCGGCCCGATGGCGCAAAAAGTGATCGGGTTGTGTTCCTGTGCCGCCTGCCGCGCGGTACGCACGATAAACTCCACCGCGTGCTCCTGCATCGTGGCCTGGCACTCGCCCCCCGGCACCAGCGCATCGCTGAACGCGCCGATATGAACATACTTGCCATAACGCTGTGGACCAACCAGCGGCTTTTCCGCGCCGCCGAAGACCGGCACATCGATACGGCCAGACAACGCCACGATCCGCCGGGCGTTCGCCAGCGCATGTTGCAATGCCACATTGCCAGCCACTACGGTGATACCCAGCACGTCCAGCTCCGGTGAAGCCAACGCCAGCCATAACGCAATCGCGTCATCGACGCCGGGGTCGGTATCAATGATGATTCGCTGACGTGTCATCGTGTAATTCCATGAGCTGAAAGCATGTTTCGGTTGAAGGCTTGTCATACGCTGAAATCGTTTCATGAGCTGAAAACAACTGGCAGAACAAGCGGATGACCTCGTCGACCTCCACGCCTGTCACCACATCGACATTCGGCGTCAGGCCAGATTTGCCGTAAAGATCCATCACGCTCTGGCCCATACACAGTTCGCTCTGATGCTCCACCAGTATCCGTGCCCGTTCAGTGCGGAACAGCTCGGGGCGCAGTAACCATGCAATCACCAGCGGGTCATGCAACGGTCCACCACGAGAGCCGTAACGTTTGATGTCATTACGATCCCAGAAGGCCATCAGTTGACGCAGCGGGTCGCGTAATCGTCCGGCATGGGCAACCAGCTCATGAACACGTTCCGGCGTCAGGATCACCTGATGGGTGGCATCCAGTGGTAACAGCGTCATCGGTACGCCCTGAGAAAAAACGATGTGTGCCGCGTGTGGGTCAGCCAGCAGGTTAAATTCCGACGTCATGGTACGGTTACCCAACTCACGGCAGGCACCGCCCATCGAGACAATCCGCTCAATACCTGCGGCGATATCAGGCGCGATGCTGAACGCGCTGGCCAGATTCGTCATCGGCCCCAGCGAACACAGTGTGATTCGCTCGCCACACTGCGCCGCCGCACGGCAACGGGCGATAATAAAGTTAACCGCATGCTGCGGTTCCTCGGTTTTACGCGGCGCGGGAAAATCGCTGTCACCCAGCCCATGCTGACCATGAAACTGGCCGTAGATAGGTTCACGTAACAACGGCTGCCAGCAACCGGCAAACACCGGAATATCGGTACGCCCACCCAGTTCAACTATCTGCAACGCATTACGCAGCGTGTTGGGTAACGGCTGATTACCATTCACGACGGTAATGCCCTGAATCGACAATTGTGGCGCGACAAACGCGCTCAGTAGTGCCAGCGCATCGTCAATACCAGGATCACAATCGATAATAACGGGAATGGACCTCACAATGCGCCCACCTCTTTTAACACGCTGGCTATCTCATCGCGGGCGTGATGCGTTAACGGCTGTTGCGGCGCAATCGGATTGCCAACGGCAAACCCTTGCATTTCCAGCGCCGCCTTAATACAGGCGGCCACGGAGTATTTGGCAAACATTTCGTTTACCCGCCACAACGGACGTTGCAGCTCCATCGCCCGCGACCAGTCGCCTTGCTTAGCCGCGTCATACAAAGCCAGGCTTTGTCGCGGAACGATACAAGCCGGGCCCGCCATCCAGCCGACGCCACCAATCAACATCACACAAGCGGGAATATGGGCAGAGGCGGAGAAAACCTGCATGCGACCACCGGTACGCTCCATGATCGATAACAACCGGCCAGTATTGGTGGAAGCATCCTTAATGTAGCGAATGTTATCCACATGGCTTAAGCGCTCAATCACGGGCAGGCTCAGGTCGGTGCGTTGAAATTGTGGGTTGGTGTACAACACTACCGGTGTGGGATGTGCAGCAGCGGCAATAGCCCGGAAGTAACTCTCTACCCCGGCATCGGTCAGCGGGAAATAGGCTTCCAGTATTGCCAGAATACCGTCAACGCCCAGTTCCAGGTAGGTACGCGTCTGCGCGACCGCATCCTGAATCGTTGTTGCTGCCACACCGGCTATCACCGGTACCCGGCCACGCGCGGCCTCCATCACGGTACTCACAACATCAACGCGTTGTTTTTGCGTCAGATACGCGAACTCACCGGTGCTGCCAAGCGGCGTCAAACCGTGTACACCACTACTGATAAGGTGTTCGACCAGTTCAGCGAGGACAACGCGATCCACCTCGCCATTCGCTTTTATCGGTGAAACCAGATAGGGAAATACGCCGAAGAATCCGCTCATGGAGTGATCCTGAAGGTTGCAGGCTGGGTGTCCCGCCACGGAATGCAGCGGGACACGGCCTGATGGGAGAACCCTGGTGTTAACGTAAAAATCGCACTACCCCGTCATACTTCGAGTTGCAGGTGCGTTGGCTGCCCTCACTCACCCCAGTCACTTACTTATGTAAGCTCCTGGGGATTCACTCGGTTGCCGCCTTCCTGCAACCCGAATTATTTGGGGTATACATTTTTCTATCCACCACCAGTATCGGGTGAAACACTCACCGTTTACTGCTTGTGAACAAAATAGGGCAATGTGTAGCCGTCTGTGCGGCCCACGTAGCTATAGCCTTTTTTCATTGCCCAGGTATTGGAAAGAAACAGCAGTGGGATCACCCCTTGCTCTTTCATCGCCAATTCGCTTGCCTGCTGCAACAGTGCATCGCGTTGCTGTTCATTCAGCGTGGCGCGTGCCTGACTCAGCAGCTTGTCAAATTCAGGATTGGAATACCGCCCCCGATTCCCCTGCCCGGCATTCGGGCCAAAGGTTTCCAGCAACGGCCCCAACACACCGGACGCCTCGCCGGTTTCGATCGCCGCCCCGCCCATCACCAGGCTGAACTCACGCTGCGCTGCCTTGGCGAAGTAGACGTTGCCGGGCATGGTGACCACCTCGGTCTTAATACCCGCCTGCGTGAACATCTGCCCTAACGCCTGTGCAATTTTGGCGTCGTTGGGGTAACGATCGTTTGAAGCATGGAACGTCAGGGTAAACCCATTCGGGTAGCCTGCCGCTGCCAGTTTTTGTTTTGCCTGTTTCAGGTCATAAACCGGTGCGGGTATGTGGGCGGAATAACCCGGATACCCTTTCGGCACCAACTGTGACGACGCCAGCCCCTGACCGTCGAGAATGCGCTCTACCAATGCGTCACGGTTGATAGCCAGCGACATCGCCTGACGTACTGCCACGTTTCGCAGCGGGTTTTTACCGTCATCGCCTTTAGCAAACGGCGATACTTCCCTGTCCTGATCCGGATGCAGATACAAAATACGGTTACCCGGTACTGATTCGGTCACAAACGCCTGTTGACGGGCAATCGTGGCGCGATCAGCCGTTGGTACGCTTTCTATCATGTCCACATCACCGGAGAGCAACGCGGCGATACGGGCACTGCTGTTTTTGATGACGCGCAGCGTAACGGTGTCCCACTCGGCTTTGCCGCCCCAGTAATGATCGTTTCGGCTCAACACCACCTTGTCATCCGGGGTATAGGAGACAAATTTGAACGGGCCGGTACCAATCACCTCTTTACCGCTGTTCAATACCTCTGTCGGCTGGTCAGCCAGACGAGCCGGTAGAATAGCGATACGGCTTAAATTGTTGAGCAACAGCGCCGCCGGGCCTTTGGTTTTTATTTCTACCGTCAGCGGATTGATTTCACGGATCTCGCTGATATCCGCCACGTAAGGCGTATAGGCGCTGGGGCTATTTTTCGCCGCTAACGCGACGCGCTTCACACTGGCAAGCACATCCCGGGCGCTAAAATCGGTGCCATCATGAAATTTGACGTTGGGTCGCAGTGCAAACTGCCAGGTGGTATCGTCAATGGCTTTCCACGATAGCGCCAGAGCAGGAACAATCTGTTGTTTTTCGTTTTGGTTAACCAGCCCATCAAATAGATTACGGGCCATGGCGCTGTTCGCACCGCCGACATAAAATTGCGGATCCATCGAGGTCGTGGATGACGCCAGTCCAATCGTCAAATCTGCTGCCTGCGCGATGGGCATCAGCGTCATCAAACCGGCAGCAAACAACATTCCTTTCATGGTTACTCCTTTAGATTCAGATCCATCTCGCATTCGTATTTATCACGTTTTGCTCAAACCTATGACAAACTGTAACCTTGCAGATGGAGTCTACGTGTTGATTAAAATAATTAAAAATCGCATTTTGTACCGAATACATAAATAAACATTATGATTGGTAACATCTATGAGCCGTATCAACTTAAGGCAGGTTGAAGCATTCCATAAAGTGATTTTGACGGGTGGCATCACACAAGCCGCCAACATCATGAATATTACCCAACCGGCGGTTAGCCGCCTGATTAAGGATTTTGAATACGCGGTTAAACTCAAGCTGTTTGACAGGGATGGCCGGGGGCTGGAACCCCGAGAAGAGGCGCTTAAGCTTTTTCGTGAAATAGAGCGGCTCTATCTGGGACTGGATCACATTCTGCGGGTGGCGGACGATATCCGGCACGCTAAAGGCAGTGTCCTGCGCATTGGTGCAGTGTCTGCGCTTGCCAATCTGTGTACCGAACGTATTTTCCCATCGATGCTGAAAAAATACCCCGACGTGGCGCTGTCGATGGATGTGGAAAGTACATTATCGATCACCGAAATGGTGCTCAGTAATCAATACGACATTGGCTTTATCAACAGTACACCGGCCATCAAAGGGTTGCAGGCTGAACTGCTGGGCGTTGCGCAGGCGGTTGCCGTTGTCGCACCCGGCCACCCACTGGCGGAACGTACCGGCATTATTCTGGACGACCTGAACTACCACCGTTCGATACTGCCGGGGCGCAAGACCGTGTTACGTGAGCAACTGGCGCAGGCTATCACCGCGCAAGACATCGTATTGCAAAGCCCAATTGAAACTTCGCTGCGCCACTGTTGTGTCATGGCAGGCACCGGGTTGGGGGTCGGCATTGTCGATGCCATTACCGCCCGCACCAGCGAAGCCCAGCTTTTGATCAAACCGTTTGAACCCAAAATCGACGTTGCCTATATGGCGATTTTCCCGCCCCAGCATGCCCGCAGCATGCTGGTTGAGGAGGTCGTTGGCGCTATCCGCACCTTGATTAACGAGAGCGCATAAAGAGCGCATAAGCGGTGTCGCCCCTATAGCGGTTGTCATCATAGCGCCATCTGTACGCGGCACGATGTGACCAGCCGTCACACGATGAACCACCTGGCAACGACTTATCTTGAAACGATTTATCTTGATAACGGATAGCCGTGAAAACGCTCGCCTTGCGACAATGGCACTGTCACCCATACCCCGACAGCCCCCTTTGATGGAATCGCGCTATGACACGCAACGTTATGATACGTAAAAAGTACCTTATCGGTTTGATCGTTACGTTATTGTTGGTCGCCCTGCTGCTCTATTTCTGGCAACCTTTCGCCCGGCGCGGTAATGGTAATGCCTTGTGGCAGTTCGTCAGTCAACAGTGCGTTCCCAACCAGCAGAACAACCACTCGCCCGCCCCTTGTCTGGATGTCAATCTGCAAGGTCATTACGCCCTGTTCAAAGACCGGCGCGGCCCGTATCACAATCTGCTGATCCCAACCGACCGCATCAGCGGTATTGAAAGCCCGTTGCTGTTGCAACCCGGCACACCTGCCTATTTTGCCGCCGCCTGGAGTTACCGCGACAGACTATCGAGCCAGATGGGTAAACCGATCAGCGACGATAAGCTGGGGCTGGCGATCAATTCGCTGTATGGCCGCACACAAGGCCAGTTGCATATTCATATTTCCTGCCTGAAACCCGAGGTCTACCAA
Source organism: Dickeya oryzae (assembly GCF_020406815.2). NCBI lineage: Bacteria > Pseudomonadati > Pseudomonadota > Gammaproteobacteria > Enterobacterales > Pectobacteriaceae > Dickeya > Dickeya oryzae. The sequence continues at coordinate 1,827,127 of NZ_CP162670.1, read as the reverse complement.
ACGCTGCGCACCCAAAATGCACACATCGGCTACGACTGGGTCGCCCTTGGTCAGCCACTGCTGGAGCACGACTATCTGGCTACCAAGCTCAACGGCAGCGACCTGACGCGTTCCGACCCGTTCAAGTTGCTCAATCAATATGTACAGGCCCGTGGGGACAAAATGGAAAACTACGGTCTGGCGCTCACCGCCAACGCGCAGGGCGAACTGATCCTGCTGGCAGTAAGGCGTGACTTCATCGGTATGTTCAATCTGGGTTCCGCAGAAGAAATTCTGGATGTGAGCTGCGCGCTGGCGCAGTAACGCTGAAGCGGCCGTTACGGTGAAACGGGATACACCGCATCAATACCTTGTTAACGAATGGCCGGGCATCGCACCTGTTCTCTGCATCAGGCAAAAAACAGACGATGACCAGCCGGGGGAATAAGGGGGCCAGCCCGATAATACCGTTTCAGCTATAACTGACTCCCTTCAGTGGCTGGCATAATGCTTTTATACCCTTCATACTTCGAGTTGCAGGTGCGTTGGCTGCGTTACTCAGCCCATTTCATGGGCCTCGCCCCTTCGGGGCCGCTGCTAGCAGCGTTCAAATCGGCTTCGCCAATTTGTCACTCACCCCAGTCACTTACTTGTGTAAGCTCCTGGGGATGAAATGAGAGACATCCTGTCTCTCACCAGAGGCCAGCCGTTGGCTGGTCAAATTCGTTCCCGACGAATTTGTCACTCGATTGCCGCGTTACAAGGCTCTAACGAGCCTTGCCCTAAAGGGTCAACGCGTGGCGTTGTTCAACACGCGAGCGTGTTGTCCCGCAACTCGAATTATTTTGGGTATATAATTAATAAAAACTATTCTGTTTTAGCTGGGCTTGATATTGTCGGTGTCGCTTCTTTTTTCTCATCTGTGGTATTTTTCTTTTTCTCTGCGGTTATTTTATGTTCCGCTGTTTTTTCTTTTCCCGCGCTTTCTGCCGCCGTCTTTTCTTTTTCCTCTGTCGTGACTTTTTTATGCATCACTTTTTTATCGCTATGCTTATTGAGCGATTTATCCGTTGCTGTTTGCTGCGCCGTTAGCGTTTTGTTGTTCGCCTCTTGACTCGCTGTAGCGTCTGCGACGGGTGTGGTTTTCACTTCCGCGCTGGTGGCCGTTCCGGTTACCGGTTTGGCGCTCACTTCAGTGGATGCAGCGTGAGCGTAAGAAGCAGCCAGGATAACGCCTAAAAACAGAGGTTTCATATTCATTATGAATTTCCTTTAACAAGTCATTTGCGATTAACCAGACATAACGTTTTATATTCTGGTTAATAACCGAAGCGTTCAGGTAACCGCCTCGTGAGTGATTAAAGCAAAGCTGGAAATAAAAAGAATATGGAATACTCCTAGAAATTACCTGACTCATCCGACCTGATTATTTTATATTCTCCTCCCTGCCTGGATAAATACCGTGTGCGTCGTTTGTTTTATGCGATCCCTACTCTCACGCAGTGGATAAACCGGCTACCGAGCTCAGGGTTATTCATAGCCAATCGATTGGATGCCAACAATATCGTGGATAAGGTAAAAAGATTACCGTCGGTAGGCCAGCCGACGCACCAGCCTGTCGCCCAGCGACTGCACCAGTTGCACCAGCAACACCAGTACGATCACCGTGCCCGCCATCACCTGTTGATTAAAACGCTGATAACCGTAGCGGACAGCCAGATCCCACGACCACCCGCAAGGCATCAGCCGCCTGAGCCGGGACCGAAGCCCCATTCACTGAGGATCCGTTGCGCGACAGGCGAACCCAGAAATGCAGCCAGAGACTCTGCCTCTTTATTCATGACCGCCAGGGCGTATTGTGCCTGGACGCTGAACTCAGCAGGAATATCAAATACCGTTAAGCCCGCAATCTTTCTTAAACGCGGTGCATAGCTGGCGTAACCAATAAACATATCCACCATGCCTTGTTGAATAAGCCAGCTTGCCGCCATCTCCCCGGCAGGAACCGAGGCACTCGCTTCGCCCCCGACCAGACACTGCGCTCGTTGCTGAATAGACAGGCCGACACCGGGCTGGCTCCACTCAATCTGGCGAAATAATTGCCAGGTATAATCACCTGAAGGGTCACAGACAGGCGTCGATGTCCCCAGACGCAGGGTGGGACGACTCAAGAGGGACAACCAATTATCCTCTGGGCGAATACCACTGCTGGCGACGGTCAAACACAGTCGGTTAGTGGCGAACGGCATCACCTGTCCGGCAATACCCGCAGGCCCCAGATATCATAGAAATTCACCATAAGCGGTTGCCAGACTGCCCGTAAACTGCCTGCCACCAGCACCTTCATTATTCGGTGCCCTGATAGTGAGTGCGATAAAAGCGCTGATACCAGCGTTCTGCTTCTTGCTTCATGTCGATATCTTTGAAGCGTGATGGATAAAGTTTTTTCGCCATCCACAATTCCCCCAGACCAATGGCTTCCGGCATAGGGTATCCCCAGGCTTTTGCATATTCCGGCATCAACCAGACCCGATGCTGCTTCACTGCGTCAATCACCTGCCATTCCGGCATCTTGGTGATTTCGCTCACCACCTGAGGGTAACGATCCTGAACGAAGATCACCTGAGGATTCCAGGCAATCACCTGTTCCATAGAGACTTGCTTAAAGCCCTGAACCGTTGCCGCCGCCACATTCAGTGCGCCGGCGTGTTGCATCATCAGTCCCGTGTATTTTCCAGAACCATAGGTCGTGAGATCCGGGTTCGCCATATAAGCACGAACACGCTCACTATCTGGAATGCCTTTTAAACGCGCACTGACCCGTTGACGATAGGCAAAAGCCGCATCAATTAATGCATTCGCTTCAGCCTGCTTATTCACCACCTCGCCAATCAACGCAATGCCTTCGCGCAATCCCTGGTTATAGGCCTCATCCTCATTAGCCGGAGTTGAATTCATCTTCGCCGCCTGAACAGGATCGTTATCATGGCGCAACGATATTGCAATCACCGGAATCCCCAGACGGGTAATGCTGTCGATCATTTCTTGTGGGGCATAGTTGGTGACAAAAACCACTTGCGGATGCAGCGCAACCAGTTTTTCAGCATCCACATGGGTCAAATCGCCCAGAGCGGCTTTATCAGACAAAGCAGGCACCAGACGCGCATAACTATCGCCCAGTTGCTGCTTCCAGTTGGCCAGGATGCCAACGATTTTATCTGTGGCGTTTAGCTGCACCAAAATATTCAGTGTCTGATGCTGCAATACAACAACCCGTTCGACGTTATCGGCAATGGTTACCTGACGCCCCAGTTGATCCGTCACTGTCCGGGATGCCTGAGCAAGAAATGGCAATAAACATAAGCAGGTAATAGCCATTACCCGTTGAATAAATGGTTTCATCTTTTCCCCTCAATCGTTATGCAAAAAATTATACAACGCACACTTGAGGGATGAATAGTCACAAAAACAAACGTGCACTATTTCTTCATGTCTTGTCGGGTCGTCTGTTTAATCAAATTCAGTAATGTTTCTACCGCTTCATCTGGTGGAGTAAAATCCCTGCCTTCACGCAGTGGATACACCCGCTACCGGGCTCAGGGTTATTCATAGCCAATCGATTGGATGCCAGCAATATCGTGGATAAGATAAAAAGATTACCGTCGGTAGGCCAGCCGACGCACCAGCCTGTCGCCCAGCGACTGCACCAGTTGCACCAGCAACACCAGTACGATCACCGTGCCCGCCATCACCTGTTGATTAAAACGCTGATAACCGTAGCGGATAGCCAAATCCCCCAGACCGCCGCCGCCAATCACCCCCGCCATTGACGAAAAACCGATGAGCATCACTACCGTCAACGTTACGCCTGCCAGAATCGACGGCAGCGCTTCCGGCAATAGCGCTTTGGTGATCACATGCCAGACAGTGCCCCCCATCGATTCAATGGCCTCGATCCGGCCGCTATCCACCTCGGCCAGCGCATTTTCCACAATGCGGGCAAAAAACGGAAACGCACCGACGGCAATAGGTACTACCGCCGCAGTACTGCCCAACGTGGTACCTACCACCCAGCGGGTAAACGGGATCAGGGCAATCAACAACACGACAAATGGCAGCGAGCGTCCGACGTTGATTACGCTTCCCAGCACCGCGTTGACACGCGGCAACGGCAGAACACTGGACTGTCGACTGATAAACAGCAACACCCCGGTCGGCAAACCGACCAGCACGGTAAACAGCGCCGCCAACCCTACCATATAGAGCGTTTCCAGCGTCGCGTTCAGCATGATCGGGAAAAATTCGTCCCAGCTCAGGCGACTTTGCATAATCCGTTCTCCTCAATGCCATGACGCCGTAGAAACGCGCGCTCAGCGGCTAAATCCGGCAGCAGCGCGTGTCGCAAACGGGAAGTCGGATCCGCCAGCAAGGTCCGTAACGCGCCGCTTTCCGCCACACGCCCTTGCTCCAGCAACGCGGCATGGTCGCAGATAGCTTTAACCACCTCCAACTCATGGGTAATCAGCACTATCGTCAGGCCCAGTTGTTGGTTGATCTCCGCCAGCAACGCCAGTATTGACGCGGTCGTCTCCGGGTCAAGCGCACTGGTGGCTTCATCACACAGCAGATAACGCGGTCGCGCCGCTAGCGCGCGAGCAATACCGACTCGCTGTTTCTGACCACCGGACAACTGCGATGGATAAGACTGCGCCTTGTCGCTTAACCCCACCAACGCCAACAATTCCGTCACCCGTTCTTCACGCTCGAGCTTGCCAACCCCGGCAATTTCCAGCGGTACTGCCACGTTATCCCGCACAGTGCGGGCATGCAGTAAATTAAAATGCTGGAAAATCATTCCGGTACGCTGGCGTTGCTGGCGTAGTTCACGCGGCGACAGACTGGCGATATCACACTCATCTATCAGAATACGGCCCGAGGTGGGCCGTTCCAGCAGATTGAGACAACGGATCAACGTACTCTTGCCCGCACCACTACGCCCGAGAATGCCGTATACCGCCCCTGAGGGAATCGTCAGCGACACATTCTCCAACGCAGGTTGTGCACAGCCCGGATAGCGTTTTCCCAACCGTTCGATGCGAATCATGGGTTATTGCCCCGCCACCGCAATCACCGACCCTTTATAACGCTGGCTGATGAAATCCGCCGTCGCTTTAGACTCCAAATCCTTCGCCAGTTGTTTAATGCGCGGATCGTCTTGCAGCGCAGGTGTCGTCACCAAAATGTTGGCGTACGGGTTATGGCTGGCGCTTTCCAACCCCAACGCATCACGGGATGGAACCAACCCAGCTTCCAGTGCGTAGTTACCATTGATAACCGCCAGGTCGACGTCATCCAGCGAGCGGGGGATTTGTGCCGCTTCGATCTCTTTAATCTTCAGTTTTTTCGGGTTTTCGGCGATATCTTTCGGTGTCGCCTGATCTTTCGCCGGGTCGTTATAACCCGCCTTAAGTTTGATTAACCCCTGCCCTTGCAGCAAGTACAGCGCACGACTGAGGTTAGTGACGTTATTTGGCACCGCCACGGTGGCATTCTCTTTCACCTCGTTAAGCGATTTGTATTTGCGGGAATAGATCCCCAGTGGTTCGATATGCACGGTGGCTACCACCACGAATTTTTTGCCCAACGCCTTTTCCTGATCGCGCAGGTAAGGCACATGCTGGAAGTAGTTAGCGTCAACATCGCCGCTGGCCAGTAACTCATTGGCGTTCACGTTACCACTGAGTTCCACCACCTTCAGTTTCAGTGACGGATCCGTCTTTTGAATCTGGGCCAGGATTTCTGCATGCGGCACCGGGTCCGCTGCCACCCGCAAGACATCAGCCGCCTGAGCCGATACCGATAACCCCATTGCCAATGCCAATGCCATTGCTGTCAGAGCAAAAAATTTATTATTTTTCATGTTGTTATTCCTTATTAATGGTAATTATTCTACGTCTCAGACGGTCTCTGCCTGCTGCTGTGCCTGCAATACATCGCCGTAATAGCGCTTCGCCACCTCTGGATGGGAACGTAAGCGCCCTTTCAGGTAATTCCAGCCGACGTCACGCAACAGCGGGTTGTTCGGGTCGCTGGCAGGTCCGCGCGCCAGTTTTGCCAGCGCGGGTGACAGTGGAAATACCGGCACCACTGCATCCAGTTGCGCACCAAGAAAGAACGCGATGGATAAGCGCTCCTGACCTGGCGGCGGCGAGACGACCCGGTGCACCGTGGCACGCAGATAGCCATTGGTCGCCAGTTCCAGCAACTCGCCGATGTTGACCACAAATGAACCCGGCAATGGACGCGCGTCGACCCAACTATCCGGTTCAAGCTCCACCTGCAAGCCGGGCTGATCATCTTGCAACAACAGCGTCAGAAAGCCGGAGTCTTTATGCGCGCCAACCCCTTGCTGGCTGCCTACCACCGGTTGCCCGGGGTAGCGAATCAGCTTGATATGCTCGTTAGGTTTATTACCGTACAACGCATCAAACGCGGTGACCGGCAACCCCATAAGCTCAGCGAAAGCACGCAACAGGCGCAGTGAAATTCGGGTCAGGGTTTGCTGCCATTCCAGCAGTGTACTTCTCAGCGCGGGTAGCGATTCAGGCCACTGATTCGGCCCCTGCAGTCGCCGCCAGGCCGGATCGCCCGACAGCAGGCGCAGCGCCGGGCGCTCTGCCCCAATATCAAACTGCTCACGCCAGTCCGGCGCGCTGCGGGTTCGTTCGGCACCTGCCAGGGTGTACCCCCGAAAATGGGGTGAGCGAATCATCGCCACGCGCTGTTTTTCATCATCCGGCAGAGAGAAAAAAGCTCGCGATACGCGCTGAACGCGTTGTTGCAATTCCGGCGAGACGCCGTGGTGGGTGAGATAAAAGAAGCCGGTTTCACGTGCGGCGTGATTCAGGCGTTGCAGAAACTCGGCGCGTTGCCGGGCATTGCCTTCAAGCAGAGAAAAATCGAGTACGGGCAAGGTTTCGGTATGACTCATGGCTAACTCCAGTAATGAAATGTAGAGATGTCGTGGCATTCAACATGGAGCAAGCGCAACAAGACGAAGGGGACATGGTGATTCCTCATGGTCGATAATCAGGAAACCGGCTCGTAAAACGAACCTAAAACATGACATCATCACGCCATAGCAGCGGATGACGGCTGAAATGTATTAATCCCGATTTTCCCACGCAGGTAAAATATCAATAACGGCAAAGGTAAGACGAAAATCGGCACAACCATTGACGCCGATTTGCTGTAATTGGTAACAAATTTGTAAGCAGCTTTACCTGACAATCCATGTATTCGCCTGCGGGAACACAGTAGGATGACGGCGAAGGGTGTGATAAAACAGCCGCAGAACCGCCCACCGTGTGCCCGGTCTGCACTCCAATATCTCTTGAGGTAATCCTATGCAATCTGAAGAACAACGCCTTATTGATGGTCTGTTTAGCCGACTGAAGACAGCCGAGACCAACACGGGCCCTCGGGATCTCAAGGCAGAACAGCAAATCAACGACTATATTCGTCAGCAACCTGCCGCACCTTACTACATGGCGCAGGCGATGATTATTCAGGAAGCGGCGCTCAAACAACTGGATCAGCGCGTGAAAGAACTGGAAGCCGAGGTTAACCGGCTCAGACAAGAAGCCGCTGCGCGCCCGCAACAAAGTAGTGGTGGTTTTCTGTCCGGTCTGTTTGGCGGCGGCAGCCGTAACAGCGCGCCACAGCAACCAGCCCAGCCTTCGCAACCGGCGGGTTATGGTCAGCAGCCTGCGAGCTATGGCCAACCTGCCGGTTACGGCCAGCCGATGGGATACACTCCGCCGCCAGCAGGTTACGGCCAGCCAGCGCCAGGTTATGCCCAGCCGGCCCCTTCCCGCGCGGGTGGTTTCCTGAGTGGCGCGCTGCAAACTGCGGCTGGCGTGGCAGGCGGCGTCGTGCTGGCAGATATGCTGACAGGCATGTTCCATCGATCACAGCCAGAAGAGATCGTCAATATCATCAATGAAACACCGATGATCAACGACAATCCGTTGGGCAATACCAGCGATAATTTCCGCGATTTCAGCGCGGATAACCTGGATACCTTCAACGGCACTGGCAACAACGACCAGTGGAGCAATGTCAGCAGCGAACCGCAGGGGAACGACTACGACGATTTCTCTGCCGACGACTCCTACGACGACGACGATTCTTACGTCTGATACCCCGTTTTTCCCGCCATCTGGCCGTTCCTTGTGTCGTCGTACTGACTCAAGGGGCGGCCATATAAATAGATATGGATTATCCTGGCGCCGGTTTCAGGCTATCCTAAGCGCTCAGAAATCGGTGACGGCTGGATAACGGCCAACCCCCATGGCAACGGCCGATCAATGTTGATTGCCCTCGTTCGCTTGTAACGAATTGAAAGAAATAGAATAAAAGAGAAACAATGCGGAATGGGCTTTTTTCATATCATTTATCAATAACACTGTATGATACCGGCTCTACGTGTGAACCGTTGCAGCCAGATAGCGACAGAATCACAACGATTAGCGCCAGGGGAAGGCTCTGAAACCTGAAAGTGGACTGACGGCATGCATCTGAACGTGGCTTTATTTAAAAAAGGCAGCACCGGGCTGAACAGTTTGAATGTCTTCATGGTGACGCTGGTGGGTTGCAATATCGGCGCACATGCCCGGTTATCCAACATTGATTTATCGGTATTCTGGCCGGTTAACATCATCATCGCGGCCTTGTTTTACCGCTGCCGATACTTGAATAACCCCTGGTACTATCTCGTCGCCTACGCCGCGATGATTCTGCAAGATACGATGTTCTACGGCTGGGGTGTCAGTGCGTTGACCATCAACTCCGCCAACATCGCGTTTATCGTCGTTCTCACCCAGTTGCTCAACTGGCCGGGGCTACTGACACGTCGGGAAACCGACATGGTCAGTTCACTGTATGTCTTCGCCGCCTGCATGATTGCCGCTCTGGCCTGCGGTTTTGTCGGTGCCCTGGCGCAACAGCCGTGGCCTGCCTTCCCGGCTGCGGTATTTCGCAGTAATTTTCTCAATTGGTTCAGCGACCAGTTCTACACCGCGGTGCTGTTTCTGCCACTGCTGTTAACCCTGCAAAGCCGGATCCCGCTGCATCTCCCGGCTTCGCTGCAACTGGCGGACGCCCTGCCATTATTGTTACTGCTGTTGTCTATCTGCATTGCTCCGCTGCTCGGCCCAGTCGCGATCATCGCGTTTCCTTTGCCAGCATTAACCTGGTGCGCGATTGTTTACCCGCTATGGTTGATTCGGCTTATCACCTTGTGCATCGGTGCGACAGAGTTAATCATGACCGCCGAGCATGTTTACGCGCTCTATAGCCCGCAAGACCCGATGTTTTTGCATCAGGTCGTGATTGCGCGCATCGGTATTGCTGCCACCATATTCAGCCCGCTGATGATGGCAACCAACGCACGAACCATCCGCCAGTTAAACGCCCGCCTGCTGCGACAGGCCAGCCATGATTTTTTGACCAACACCTTGTCGCGCTACGGGTTTACCGAAGCGCTATCCACGCACGATCAGAACATCAAATCACAGCAGGATGCGGTCAACATCATGTTGATTGACATCGATAACTTCAAAAATATCAACGACAGCTTCGGGCATGACTGCGGCGATGAAATCCTGCGACAAGTCGCCAATGTGATACAACGGACGGTTTCTGCACAAGGGCTGGTCAGTCGTATCGGCGGGGAAGAGTTTGCCGTCGTGTGCTTTAACTACAGTCCACCCGCATTTTATCGGCTGGCCGACGAACTGCGTCAAACCATCCAGCACACCGTATTTCTGTTCAACCAACAGCATGTGCCGGTCACCGTTAGCATTGGCATTGCCCACGCGCAGGTAGCGGGTAAACACCTGGTGGATACCGTACATGAGCTCTTTCCGCTGGCAGACAAAAACCTCTATACCGCCAAACGCGAAGGGCGTAACCGTACTATTCAGTAAAACAGCACTACTCAGTAAAACCGTCGCCGAAGGACATAGGCAGGACATCGCCCGGTAGCTGTACTTTGGCCTGACGGCGCTCAACGCATTGGTTGCTTTCAAAGCATTGTTTTCAAAGAATAAAAAACGCATCGAGATATCAATGAAATACCGTTATTTACTGCTCTGTGCCCTGCTTGCTGCGGTATCGGCACAGGCTGACACCACCATCCCTCCCGCGGTAAAACAGCTTGAAAAGCAGGGCATTAAAATTATCAAACCGTTTTCTGCACCCGGTGGCGTACAAGGCTGGCTGGGCGAGTATCAAAAAATGGGTGTCACCATTTACCTGACGCCAGATGGTAAACACGCCATTTCCGGCTACATGTACGACGCGCAAGGCAACAACCTGAGCGAGCAGCTGATTGATAAGGAACTCTACCTGCCCGCCGGACGGGAAATGTGGAAAAAACTGGAGCGCGCCCCGTGGATTGCGGAAGGTAAAGCCGATGCCCCTCGCACCATCGTGGTATTCGCTGACCCATTCTGCCCTTACTGCAAGCAGTTCTGGGAAAAGGCCCAACCCTGGGTGGAATCTGGCAAGGTGCAGATACGCACATTGCTGGTTGGTATTATCCGTCCGGACAGCGGCCGGTATGCCGCGGCCATACTCAGTGCGAAAAACCCGGCACAAGCCTGGCACGACTTTGAATTGTCAAACGGGAAAACCGTGCCACCGTTCCCGGACGCTACACCGCCCGATGTCGTGAAAAAGCTGCAATACAACCAGCAGTTGCTTGAAGAACTGGGTGCTAACGTTACTCCGGCTATCTACTACATGAACGCCGACAACGCCCTGCAACAGGTCGTCGGCCTGCCCGATGAAAAGCAACTGGCCGACATGATGGGGAAATAAACCGCTCCGCCGGGAAGTACAAGAGTGGATGCTCAGGCGCTACGCCATCTCACCCTCGCCGCCTTCCCCCGTCACCACGGCCGGTGCCAACTGGCCGTAGTGCACGGTGTCTGGAGTGCTACCTGATTACGCCATCGCCTGCGTCATCAGTGTCCAGGCCTGCATACCACCCGCCTCTGGCTGCCACGGTGTGCCCCGGATCATAGTGACCGGCGCATCGACCGGTTGCAGCCCGCACTCTGCCAGCCAGTGCCCGAGTCCGAGAGCAGCGTCTGTGTCGATACGAACAAACTCACCGCCAACCTCGCTCATCAACGAACTGATCAACAAACGGGCATGTTCGGCGCTGTCGGCAATCACCGGGCCGATAACATACCCACGGCCAAAAGGTCGCAACGCGCCAAACCCAGCGATACGGCCGTGCTGCTCGAGCACCTGCATCGACGTTGACTGCCGCAACAGCCAGGCGATCAGCGCCGGGCGTGCTAACCCATGCGCCTGTTGATCCAACGTCGAGAGGTGAGAGGCATCCGCCAGCGTAGCGGCTCGCAGCCGCTGTCCATTGTTCAGACTCGGTGCAGCGATTGTCGGTAACTGCGGGCACTGATACTGATGGATTTCACCCACCGGCGTAAATCCCAGCCGGGTATATAACCCCTGCCCCGCCGCCGTGGCGTGTAGTCGCACCTGATATCCCTCAAGGCCAGCCAGCAGCCCTTCCATCAGCCGCCGACCGATGCCACGCCCTTGCTGCTGTTCATCCACCACCACCAGTCCGATAGTGGCCCAGCGTTCGCCCCAGCGCCAGCATACGGCGGTTCCCAACGGCTGCCCGTTTTCTTCCGCCAGCAGCCCGTCCCCCAGCCGCAACGCGTCCTGCCAGTCCTGTAGACGGTGCGGCCAGTTCGTCTGCCGGGTTAACGACCAGCCAAAATCAGCATCCGCTGCCGTCATGGCACGTAACGTTATCGTCATGTCATGCTCCTCACATCATGCCCGGCGCTTTCAACCCGGAACCGTCTACCAGTCGGGCGTAGCGGAATGGGGTTGGATCCACGATCGGGGTATCCCCCGTCACCAGATCTGCCGCCAGTCGACCGGCCCCCGGCCCGATACCGAAGCCATGCGCGCTGAACCCGGCAGACAGCACCAGCCCCGGCAGGCTCTCCACCGGTGAAATGACCGGAATCGCGTCCGGCGTGCTGTCGATCATCCCTCCCCACGCCTGTACAGCGCGGATAGCGGCAAGCGCCGGGTATTCACGCCGCATCGCCGCCAGCCCGTCGCTCACTATCGCCATATCCGGTGCCGGGTCGAGAATACGGGTTTTCTCAAACGGTGACACCCCATCGAATGACCAGGCTGCCCGTGATTCCGGCCCACACAGGAAAGGTTTAACCCCCGGACGGAACGACAAATTTTTACGCCGCGCCCGGAAAGTCGGATAAAACTGTCGGGCGTACCGCAGGCTCTGAAAGCCCGGCTCCAGTCGACCGCGCCCGGACACCGACACGGTATAGCTGCCATCTGACTGCGGGCGACAGGCAAACCCTGCGGTGTAAAACGGCAGGCTAATGACCTGCTCGATCGGTGCGGTGCGAAACGCCGTACCAATCACATTGCCCAACGGCAGCTCGATACCGTGACGACGGCAGAACAGCGAGCTCCAGACACCGCCAGCACAAATCACGGTGGAGGTTTTTACCCGTCCACGCTCGGTCCACACGCCGCTGACCCGTCCGCCGCTGATATCCAGCCCGCGCACCGCACACTGCTGGATAACACTGGCACCAAGACGTTGCGCGGCGATAGCCAGCCCGGCGCAAGCCAGCGCGGGTTCGGCATGACCATCCGTCGGCGACGACACGCCACCCAGCCACGCGGTGGTACTGCCCGGCGTCATCGCTTTGGCCTGCTCGGCATTGAGAATATCGCTACGTACACCATAGGCTTTCGCCATCTTGCCCCAGTTGTCCCAGGCATCGATTTCCGCCTGATCCAACGTGGTGTACAGCAGCCCGGAACGGTGAAAGCCCAGATCTTCACCGGTCTCCTGTTGCAGTTCTTCCCAGCGACGCAACGCGTAGATGATCAGCGGTAATTCGCGCTCATCGCGGTTTTGCTGTCGGCACCATCCCCAGTTACGGCTGGATTGCTCGCCACCCACCAGCCCTTTTTCCAGCAGCAACACGCTGACGCCTTTTTTCGCCAGCTCATAGGCTGCGGCCACACCGGCAATACCCGCGCCAATCACCACCACATCCGCCTGGTCTGGCAACTGGCTACTGTCCTGAACATATCTGATCGGTGCAGGCATGTTGTTCCTCTATATCCCTTAAATAATAAAAAAAATGCTCATGCCGAGAAATTCGCAAGAGCCACATAAAACGTAGAATATGATGCAGGACCGTAGATTAGCCTTGTTTCGACTCATCTCATAGATCTGCGAGGTTCCAGGTTGCATGCTACCGAAGTACTTCTGCGAGGGAGATTGCGCCGCTATCTTACGTCACCGTCACGCGATGGCGTTCCTTCTGCCACAGGGTCAGTGTGCGTCAATAAAAACTATCCAGAGGCAATGAACTCATGAACGGCATCTTAGCGATGAATGACAAACAGGGCCTTACAACATGGGCAGATAAGCGTCATTTCACGCGTGACCTTTGTCTTTACCTGCCGTGATTCATGTCCGCAAATTGGGCAACTGACAGTAACGCAGTTGGCGTTGCTGATACGCCTGATTGCATGTTCGAGGGGGGATGGCATGAAGCTTACTCTTTTGAAGAATGAGTCTTAATTTACCATAACATCGAGCAAGAAACGATCGGCATGAGGTGTGCATCGCTACATAGTGGTACGATACCCTTCCCAGAGAATTTTCATCATGAAATCTGAAGACACACTTGACTGGTATCCGGCACAACTTCCTCCTGTAAAAATCATCCTGGGTAATGCGGTACTTGAGGTCGGAAAACTGGGTCGTCCGATTAACACCCGGACGTTGCTTGAGTATTTGCAGGTCATGCAAAGGAGTCAAAAGCGACGTGACGATAAAGTTGCTATGCAAACAGCAATCGATGTGCTTCGGGATAATCAGCGCATCAACGGACGAATTTAACGTCTCCCTCCTCCATACAGAAAAGCCTGGCGTCATGCTGAGGCTTTTGATGTCTTCAGTGAACATCGGCCATCGAGAGAACACCATGAAAAACCAGCACGAAATCATCGGCGCTGCCGTCGAACGCGTCATCAACTGTCATGGCATCGTTAACCGGGATACGATCGCTCAGGAAATTATGCGGGATTTTATTCGTATTTCGAGAGCAAACGCGTCTGTCGATGAACGAAAGTTATACGAAAAGGCAATGGTGTTTGTTTCCCCCGGCCGGCTTGAATAGAAAAACCGGTTTTACACCAGTGTCAACCTGGTGTTGACCTTGATGGCTCTCAGGCTTACACCATCCTCGGTTTGTTGCTGCCGATGCGTTTCTCAGGCGACGCGGTCCCATCACATTTCATGCATTGTTGTATATTTTTTAATCTATCAATGGTAGGGTGAATCTCATTCATTGAAAGGTTAATCACTATGTCCTTCTTCGATTACGCAATGAAACACATCGGTAGCTTAACGCACTCGACCATCACGTGCCCGATATGCGGGCATCAGGCCCTCCAGCTCACGACCAAAATCCGCCGAAAGCAAACAATGCTTTGCCCGCAATGTAAATCGCTGTTTGTCTGCGAGACAGCGAAATAGATCGGAAATCACTCTTGCAGCTGTTAAATCCCCGATGCCGTTACACATCATCCTGAGAGAACGTTTCTGACTCGATTAAACAACTGCTCCTGCGCGTTCACTACGCCTGATGAGCACCGTCATGAAAACAAGCATCAAACAGTGGCTTACTGCACGTAAGCCAGAAAAAGCCCAGCCGGAAAAACCGGTGTGGAAAGACAATGCGTCCGCCTACGATCTTGCTATCAAGGCAGAATTATTTTCACGTGCACAAATGGAACGCTACGGCCAGAAACTGGCGCACTCGCACAAGCTCTCCCCCACCAGGCAACCCTATTATTTATTGCAGCGTCTGAAAGATAACGAAGCGATGATTACCCGCAACTGCTATGTGCTGAATGCCGCCGCTCAGTCCAGCATTACGCCGGAGGGAGAATGGCTGCTGGATAATTATTATCTTATCGAGGAGCAGATCCGCATGGTCCGTCACCATCTGCCGAAGAATTTTGGCAAAGGCCTTCCGGTACTGGCCCCGCCGCATGACTGCCCACG
Source organism: Dickeya oryzae (assembly GCF_020406815.2). Lineage (NCBI taxonomy): Bacteria > Pseudomonadati > Pseudomonadota > Gammaproteobacteria > Enterobacterales > Pectobacteriaceae > Dickeya > Dickeya oryzae. Next base: position 1,811,976 of record NZ_CP162670.1, on the reverse strand, counting down.
AATTTATGATATTGCTTCCGAAGCGATTGCCCATGGTGACGGGCGCTGGGACACCACCAGTCTCACCGGCTATATCGCTGCTTATCAGCAGGTAACGCCGCTGAGCCTGGGCGAACTTTGGGCGCTGCCAGGAATGCTACGCCTGGCAATCATCGAGAATTTGCGGCGTATCAGCATTGAAGTCGCTAACGCGCAGAAAGCGCGCAATCTGGCCGATGCCTGGGTGACACGCATTCTGGAGTGCGCGGAAAACACCCCGGTGGATGTGATTATGGTCATTGCTGATCTGGCCCGCTCCCGTCCACCGTTAAGCAGCGCGTTTGTGGCGGAGATGGTGCGGCGGCTGCAAGGGCGCGGCGCTATGCTGGCCTTACCCCTCACCTGGGTGGAACAGCGTCTGGCCGAAAGCGGCATCACGACTGATGTTCTGATCCGCCGCTTCAATCAGCAACTTGCTGCCAGCCAGCTTTCCGTCAGTAACAGCATCGCAGGTCTGCGGCAATTGAGTGAAACCAACTGGACTGATTTTGCCGAGGCGATGAGCCTGGTCGAACAGACGCTGCGCCAGGATCCCGCCGGGGTGTATCCCGATATGCACTTCGATACCCGGGACAACTACCGACATAGCATTGAAACGCTGGCACGGCACAGCCGTCACAGCGAACTGGATATTGCCCGCCACATTCTGATGCTGGCGCAGGAGGCGAACACCGCAACGCCCGGATATCACGTCGGCTATTACCTGATTGGTGCAGGCAGGCCCGAACTCGAACGGCAGTTAGCCGTGAATACCTCGTGGTTCACTCGGCTGAGGCAGGGTTTCAATCAGGTTTCCCTACTGTCATGGCTGGGTAGTTTAAGCCTGCTAACCCTCACCTTAACCGCCGACATCGTGCTGAAAACCCATGAACAAGGTATGCACTGGCCGCTGTGGCTGATGGCATTGCCGCTGGCAGTCGTCATCAGCCAGTTAGCGAGCCATCTGCTGGGCGAGGCCGTCACCCGCTGGCGTACACCGCGGCCACTGCCTCGCATGGACTTCTCCACCGGCATTCCACCGCAATTCAGTACCATGGTCGTCATCCCCTGCCTGCTGACGCACCGCGAGAGCACAGACCGGCTGATCAACAGTCTGGAGGTCTGCTATCTCGGCAATAACAGTGCGAATCTCTACTTCGCACTCCTGACGGACTTCACCGACTCACCGACAGAAAACACACCGGAAAACCGTGTGCTACTGAGCTGGGTCGGGTCACAAATACAAAATCTGAATCACCGCTACGCAAAGGGGTCCCGCCCCTTGTTCTACCTGCTGCACCGTTCACCCCAGTGGAATCCACAGCAAGGCGTGTGGATGGGCTATGAGCGCAAACGTGGCAAGCTGTCGATGCTAAACAGTTGGTTACGTCAGCCTGGCGCGCAGTTTTCCACCGTGGTGGGGGATGAGCACGGCCTGCCTGAGCGGGTGAAGTATGTCATTACGCTGGACAGCGATACGGTGCTGCCGCGCGATACAGCGCATAAGCTGGTCGCTACGCTGGCACACCCGTTGAATCATCCGGTCTATGACCCGACTAAACGACGGGTGGTGAAAGGGTACGGTATTTTGCAACCGGGGCTGGCGGAAGAGATCCCACGAGACGGTCAGGGGCGCTACGCCGCGATATGCAGCAGTGTGGCAGGTAACAACCCCTACTCGATGATGTCATCCGATGTCTATCAGGATTTGTTTGGCGAAGGGTCATTCGTCGGTAAAGGCATTTACGACGTCGATACCTTCGTTGAGGCGACACACAACACCTGCCCTGAAAATCTGGTGTTGAGTCACGATCTGCTCGAAGGGTGCTATGCCCGTTCAGGTCTGCTGAGCGAGGTTCTGCTGTACGAACACTATCCGAATAATTACCTGACCGACGTCGCCCGGCATCGCCGCTGGGTCCGTGGCGACTGGCAGTTACTCAACTGGCTCACACCACGCGTCAGAACCGCGGACGGTTCCTGGGTTAAAAACCCGTTGAGTGCGCTTTCCTACTGGAAGCTGTTGGATAATCTGCGCCGCAGTCTGGTGGCCCCGTCGCTGTGGGGGCTGCTGTTCTGCGCCCTGCTGCTGGTGCCCAACCCGTTTTACTGGCTGGGAATACTCGCCATGACGCTGCTGCTCCCCACGCTACTGGCCGTAACGCTGGATCTGGTCAATAAACCCATGCGGCGGCCGTTCTGGCAACACCTGATTCTGGTCTCCTCCGGCGTTGTCAAACGTCTGATACGTATCGGGCTGGATTTCGCCACCCTGCCACATAAAGCCGGTTATTCCCTGTATGCCATCCTGACGACACTCTGGCGGCTGGGTATCAGCCACCGCAACCTCCACCAGTGGGTCAGCATCGATCAATGTGCCGATGGCGAGGAGGCATCGCCGTGGCGCTTTTACCAAACGATGTGGCTCAATGTGGTCTCTGGCCTGACACTGATCGTTTTGACAGCACAATTCACACCGATGCGACTACTTTTCGCCTTGCCCATCGGCACACTGTGGTGTCTGGCGCCGCTGTTGTTGAGCTGGCTGAGCCGCCCGCCCCGACGTCGCCCCCCCACGATAAGCATTGGACAAACCCGTTTCCTGCGGCAAACCAGCCGCGAAATTTGGGCGTTTTTTGACACTTTCACCACAGCAAAAGACAACTGGCTTCCACCAGATAACTATCAGGAAATACCGCGTATGATGCTCGCCCATCGCACGTCGCCGACCAATATCGGTCTCGCGCTAATGGCCAACCTGACGGCATGGGACTTCGGCTATATTCCACTCAGCGACGTATTGCGGCGCGTCACACATACGCTGGATACGTTGGATAAAATGGCGCATTACCGCGGCCATTTATACAACTGGTACGACACCCGCACGCTGGCACCGCTCAATCCACGCTACATATCCAGCGTGGACAGCGGCAACATGGCCGCCCATCTCCTCACACTCAGCGCCGGGTTAACCCTGTCACGCCACCAGCCAATCCTGAACAGCTCACAGATGCTGGCAGGCCTGGAAGACACCCTATGCCTGCTGGAAACCGCCTGGGGTCGGAACGCGCCCACGTCGCTACGCCAGTTGCATAAGCACTGCACCGCCGCCACCGCGCTCCCTCCAGCCTTGTTGTACGCCGAACTCAACAACATGCGCGCCCAATGCCACCGCCTGCATGCGTTGTGTAACCGTGAAGACAGCCGTATTCGCCGCTGGGTCGATCATCTCAGGCATCAACTGGCGCAGTTCTGTCAGGAGTGGTCGTCACTTCTGGGCTGGATCACACCGGACTGGCACGCTGCCACGCTACCGACGCTGGCCTGGCTGGCGCAGGCGACACCGGATGCTGAAGGCGCGCCTTCGCCAGCCGCAATCGGGCGAGCACGCAGGCGGTTAGACATCATTACCGAGCTGGAGTTACGCCTCAATGCGCACGCACGCATGGATTTCTCCTTCCTCTACAATCCGGTGACCAGCCTACTCAGCGTCGGCTATCACAGCGACCACCACAAGCTGGACACGAGTTATTATGATTTGCTGCCTTCGGAAATACGCCTGACCAGTTTTCTGGCGATCACCACCAACCAGTTGCCGCTCAAAAGCTGGTTTGCACTCGGTCGCCTGTTCACCACTATCAATAACGAAACGGCACTGATGTCCTGGAGCGGCTCGATGTTCGAGTACCTGATGCCCAGTCTGGTGATGCCCACCTACCCGGGGAGCCTGTTGGAGGCGATGAACCACTCGGCGGTCAACCGCCAGATCGATTGGGGTAAAGCGCGCGGTGTGCCGTGGGGGATTTCGGAATCGGGTTATTACGCCTTTGACGCGCAGCAAAATTATCAATACCACGCCTTCGGCGTACCGGGCCTCGGCCTACGGCGCGGTCTGGCAGACGACATGGTGATCGCGCCTTACGCCTCGCTGATGGCGCTGATGGTGGCGCCGCAAAAAGCCTGCGAAAATCTGGTCAATCTGGAAAAAATCGGTGCCCGTGGTGAGTATGGTTTCTACGAAGCGCTGGACTACACGCCGTCCCGTCTGGCTAGCGGCCAGCGGTACGCTGTGGTTCGTTCATGGATGGCGCATCATCAGGGTATGGCGTTTCAGGCGCTGTCACACCTGCTGCTTAATGCCCCAATGGTGGACCGATTTATGTCCTGCCCGGCCTTTCAGTCGGCACGTCTGCTGTTACAGGAACGCACACCAGACGCCATTGAGCTTTACAGCCCACGCCGCCACTTTGAATCGCACGAAGGGGCGTTGTCGCCTGCCCGCTATGAACCGCGTGAATTCACCGGCATCGGCAACCTGCCCCCCGAGGTTCAGCTACTGTCAAACACCCGTTATCACCTGATGGTAACCCAGTCTGGCGGCGGCTACAGCCACTGGAACGATCTGGCGCTGACCCGGTGGCGCAGTGATACCACCTGTGATGACCAGGGTACGTTCTGCTATATCAGCGACCCGAAAACCGGCGATGTCTGGAGCAACACCTGGCAACCACTCGGTGCGCCAGTCAGCCAATACCACGTGATATTCACCGACGCCAGTGCGGAATTCAGGCGCACGGAAGGCACACTCGGTATCAAAACGGAAATCGTGGTCTCGCCGGAAGACGATATCGAACTGCGCCGTGTGACCCTGTTACACCGCGGTCGCCAGCCAAGAACGCTAGAACTGACGACCTACGCCGAAGTCGTGCTGGCTTGTGCCGCCAGCGATCTGGCGCACCCGGCGTTTAGCAAGCTGTTCGTGCAGACCGAACTGATACCCGAACAGGACGCGATCCTGTGCCATCGCCGCCCCCGTTCGCCCGATGAACCCCGTGTGTGGTTATTCCACATGATGGTCGTGCGCGGACAGACCCCAGAGCAAAAAACGTCGTTCGAAACGGACCGTGCACGATTCCTCGGCCGTGGGCGAACCACCGCCAACGCTCTGGCACCGAGGCAAAGCGGCCCACTCAGTAATACCGCCGGGCCGGTACTGGACCCGATCTTCGCCATCCGTCAGTCGGTTGTGTTGCAGCCAGGCCAGCCGGTCATCGTCGATATGGTGTATGGCGTCGCGGACAACCGCCAGCACAGTCAGGCACTACTGGAAAAATACCGCGATCACCCGATCGCCGAGCGTGTCTTTGAACTCGCGTGGTCACACAGTCAGGTCATGCTGCGGCAAATCAACGCCAACGAAGACGACGCCACACTGTTTAACCGTCTCGCCAGTGCGCTACTGTTCCCCGGCCCGGAACTGCGCGCCGACGCATCCATCATCATTCGCAACCGTCGCGGACAGCCCGGCCTGTGGGGGTGGGCGATTTCTGGCGATCTCCCCATTGTCATCCTCAACGCTACCCGCAACGACAGTCTTGCGGAGGTAGCCACACTGATCCAGGCACATCACTATTGGCGTCAGAAAGGGCTATCGGTTGATCTGGTGATCCTCAATGACAGTCAGGGCGGCTACCAGCAGGAGCTGTACCACCGGATTATGGATCTGATCGGCACCGTTTCCGCCACCAGTCAGATGGACAAACCCGGCGGCATTTTCGTGCGCAATGGCGAACTGCTGTCGGCGGAAGATCGTCTGCTGTTGCTGAGCGTTGCACACATTCTGCTTGATGACCGGGCAGGCGGTCTAAAAGAGCAGCTTAATCAGCGCGTTCAGGCCACTGTCGCCATGCAGCCGACGTTGATTCCGCATACCGGGTTACCGGTGAATCAGCATGAACCCTGGCAACCGGACACCCGTGACCTGCTGTTTTTCAACGGTTACGGCGGATTCTCTGCGAATGGGCGCGAATACCAGATTACGCTGGCGGACAACGCCCCGACCCCGGCACCGTGGTCAAACGTGCTGGCCAACGACCAGTTCGGCACCGTCATTTCTGAAGCAGGACAGGCTTATACCTGGTATGAAAACGCACACGAATACCGACTGACGCCCTGGGAAAACGACCCTGTCAGCGACAACGCCGGAGAGGCATTCTATCTACGCGATGAAGAAAGCGGTGCGGTCTGGTCACCGACGCCGTTACCGGTACGCGGTAGCGGACACTACCTGACCCGCCATGGCTTTGGCTACAGCGTCTTCGCCCACCGTGAAACCGGCATCGACAGTGAGCTAACGGTGTTGGTAGCCGAGCACGCCCCGGTTAAATTCGCGATCCTTACGCTTAGCAACAACTCGGGGCGTACTCGCAGGATTTCCGCCACCGGCTATGTGGAATGGACGCTGGGTGAATCCCGCACCCACTCCGCCATGCACGTGGTGACCAGCCCCGCTGCGGTCACCAACGGCTGCGGTGTATTGGCACATAACTTTTACCGCAGCAATGGCTCGGAACGAACCGCGTTCTTCGCTGTGACCGGTGTTCACTGTTCAGTGACCGGCGATCGACGGGAATTTCTTGGCCGCAACGGCTCACGGCGCGAGCCAGCGGCGATGACGCAGCGTACCCTGTCGGATAACACCGGTGCAGGGTTGGACCCGTGCGCCGCCGTGCAGTCGACCACCAAGCTCATCGATGGCGATCAGCGTACATTCGTCTTCGTGCTGGGCGTCGGGCAGCATCACCAGCACGCGGAGTTGATGATCGCGCAGTACCTCAACGAAGACGCCGCCCGTGCTGAACTGGCCTGTGTGCATCGCTATTGGCAAAACCTGCTCGATAACATCGTAGTCGACACCCCCGATCCCGCCGTCAACCTGTTGGCTAATGGCTGGCTACTCTATCAGACCCTCGCCAGTCGAATTATGGCACGCAGCGGCTACTATCAGTCCGGCGGTGCATTCGGGTTTCGTGACCAGCTACAAGACGCACTGGCACTGAGCCATGCCGCCCCCGAGCGGCTGCGCGAACAGATCCTGCTCTGCGCGTCACGGCAGTTTATCGAAGGAGATGTTCAGCATTGGTGGCACCCGCCGCTGGGTAATGGTGTGCGAACCCACTGCTCGGACGATTACCTCTGGCTACCGTTCGCCCTATGCCATTACGTGGAAACCACCGGCGATGCCGCCATTCTCGAACAGCGGCTGCCGTACCTCGAAGGCCGACAACTCCAACCCGGTGAAGAGTCGCTCTACGAACAACCCACCGTCAGTACCGTTGAGGAAACACTATGGCAACATGGTGTAAAGGCGATCCGATATGGTTTGCGCTTCGGTCGACACGGCCTGCCGCTGATGGGGAGTGGTGACTGGAACGATGGCATGAACCGGGTCGGGCTGGCAGGATTGGGAGAAAGCGTCTGGCTCGGTTTTTTCCTCTACGACGTGTTACAACGCTTTGCGCGGCTGGCCGAACAGAAACAGGAACACGACATCGTCACACTGTGCCGTACGCAAGCGGCGCGCTTGCAAACCAGCCTCGAAACCGCAGGCTGGGATGGCAACTGGTATCGCCGGGGCTATTTTGACCGCGGGGAACCGCTGGGATCTAAAACCTCGCCGGAGTGTCAGATAGACGCCATCGCCCAAAGCTGGGCCGTCTTGTCTGGTGCGGGCAGCCCGGAGCATTGCGAGCAGGCCATGCAGGCGCTGGACCAGCAACTGGTGGATGATGACGCGGGGTTGATAAAGCTGCTCACACCGCCGTTTGACGGCCGTGGCCCCAGTCCGGGCTATATCCAGGGTTACCAGCCCGGCGTGCGAGAAAACGGCGGACAATATACTCACGGTGCCCTCTGGGCAGTGATGGCGTTTGCACACCGGGGAGAGACGGCACGCGCGTGGCAACTCTGGTCACTCATCAACCCCATCAACCACACCCTGAATGCCGACGCGGTCGAACGCTATAAAGTGGAGCCCTACGTCATGGCGGCAGACGTCTACAGCGTCGAGCCCCATACCGGGCGCGGGGGCTGGAGCTGGTATACCGGCTCGGCAGGCTGGGCATACCGGCTGATCGTCGAGGCGCTGCTGGGTGTCAAACGGTACGGCACAACGATTGCCGTCCATCCTTTGCTCCCCCAGAACTGGCCATCGGTCAGCCTGCGCTATCAGCATGGCAACAGCCATTATCAGATAACGGTGACGCGTAGCGACGATGACTATTGCGTCACGCTGGACGGCAACGCACTACCGGGTGACCGGATCCCGCTGGTCGATGACGGCCAGTCACATAAGGTGGATATCGTACAGCGATGAGGGATGGATGTACGGCCGATGCGTCTTCGACAGGATGTAACGATCGACAGGATGTAACAAAACAAAGCTCGGCGTTACCGGCGAAAATCACCTGTCGTGCCGTCAGCGGCCGATTGGACGTCGGTAGCGATACCGCCGCACTCACATCCTGCAACAGACGATCACCGGCCAGTCATCCTCTCTCAACCCATTCCGATAGCGGGATAACCCCCATCGCCGACAATGGACTGGAACCCTACTATCAGGAGAACGATGCTATGTTAACCAAAAGACGTAAATCCCGACTGGGCTATATTCCCGATACTCCAGACATTCGCGACCACCACTACACTCCAGACCCCAGCGTGTTGAAAGTGCTGCCCGCCAAAGTAGACCTGACGCCAACGTTTGAGGTCTACGATCAGGGCCCTATCGGCTCGTGTACCGCCAACGCGCTGGCAGGCGCGGTGCAGTTTGAACGGTTAAAAATTGGTGAGCGACCTAACTTTATACCGTCACGACTGTTCATCTACTACAACGAGCGCACCATTGAAGGCGATATCAAGTATGATGCGGGCGCTACGCTGCGCGATGGCATCAAAACCCTGCATAAACTGGGAGTCTGTCCGGAAGAAGAGTGGCCCTATGTGGCGACCCCCGCACAGGAAGAAGGCGGTGAATTTCCTCCCGGTGCCCCGGCGGCGACCATACCACCGGAACGCTGTTATCAAGACGCATTGAAATACACCATCACCAACTACCAGCGTCTATCCCAGGATTTGTCACACTTACAAGGCTGTCTGGCCTGCGGCTTTCCGTTTGTGTTCGGTTTTACGGTCTATTCCAGTTGGATGGACCTGAAAAATCTGCCGGTGGTGGTACCGCTGCCCTGCGGCAAAGATAAACCGGAAGGTGGCCATGCCGTCCTGTGCGTCGGGTATGACAACGCCACCCAGCTCTTTAAATTCCGCAATTCATGGGGGAAAAACGTGGGAGAAAACGGCTACTTCTATATGCCTTACGCCTATTTGCTCGACCACCGGTTGACGCAAGATATCTGGGCTATTAATACCGTTAAAAGCTAGTGCCACAGCTAGTGCCCTTAAAAATAAACCGCACGGTCTGTGCGGTATTACCCAACGTCATAATAGCAGTACAGGCAACGTCGGGCCATCCGAGGCGGCCGACCCGAGAGTGAACGCCGTTAAGACACTGTGGTTCGATACGCTGCTTGTGGGGCGCTGCGCGTACCCGATAGCGTGAAGGCAGAGATCAGCGTCACCGTCAGGGCAATCGCCCCGAGGATCAGATAGGTGTGCTGGAAACCAATGCGGTCATACAGATTTCCGGCCATCGCCGACAGGAAAATCGCCGCCGATTGCTTGGCGAACTGAAAACCAATCAGGTAGATGGTGGCAGACAGCCGGGTGTCAAAGGTGGTGGTGATATATTTGAACGCCCCCACCAGCAGGAACGGGACTTCCAGCGCATGCAGCATTTTCAGCGCCACCACTTCCACCACACTGGTCGCAAACGCCGAGCCGACGATACGCACCGTCATAATAATCCCCGCCACCAGCAGCGTGTTTTTAGCACCGATGCGATTGATAATCCACGGCGAGCAAAACATGATGACCGCATTCGCCAGTTCGCCCAGCGTGGTGGCAAAACCAAATACCTCATTGCCCTGCTGCGGTGTAGCGAAAAACGATTTAAAGAAGTTGGCGAACTGTTGGTCAAACACATCGTACACGCAGGCGACGCCCACCACGTACAAGATGAACATCCACAGTTTGCGATCGCCGAACACCCGGCCTGTCATTTTTAGCGTGACTTGTGGCTGATTGGCACCTAATGCGTCCATCACCTGTGCCGTTGGGTGAGCTTCCGGTCGGGCTATCAGCAGCAACACGAGCAGCAGCACCGCCGCACCCGACCCCATCCAAAACACCAGTTCCGGGTTAACGTTAAACAGGATACCCGCGGTGGAGGCACACAATCCCCATCCCAGGCAGCCAAACATACGCGCCTTGCCGTACTCAAAACCGCTCTGGCGACTGACGCGCTCGATGTAGGCTTCCACCGCCGCAGAGCCTGCGGAAAACACCAGCCCGATGTAAACACCGCCCGCGACCGCCCCTAACAGGCTATTCACCTTTAACAGCGGCGCAAACACATACAGAAAGAACGGTGCAAACAAAAACAGCAGGATGGCGATGACCCACAGCAGGTGTTTTTTCAATCCCAGCCGGTCGGACAGTACACCCATCAACGGCTGGAACAGAATGGCGAACAGAGAAATGGCGGAGAACACCACGCCAGTCTGGGTTTTGTTCAGACCAATCACCTCCGCTAGCCACACCGGCAGAAACGGGAAACAGGTCGCCATGATGAAAAAATACAGAAAGAAGAACAGGCCGAAAATCCAGAAATTACGATTATGTTGATGTGTTGTCGTGTGTAGGGTCGGTTGACTGATGTCCATATATCTATCCTTAAAAAAGGCCAGTCGGGGGAGAGGTCGCCCTCTCCCGCTGTATTACAGACGTTCTAATTCCAGTAACAGCGCCGTTTCCGGGTTAAGAATGGGCAGACGCAACCCGGCTTTCATCAACCATTCGCCGCTGTATTGCGCCGGTGCCGCCATCCAGGACGGTAACTGACGCATGGTGCTGCCACCTTCGATAACCGGCTTCAGGTCTGGGTGGTCCACCACGGTTAAGCGATAACGGGCCTGCGCATCCAACCCGGGAAAACGCAGCACCCCAGCCAGCGCGTAATCCGGCATGGCCAGTTGTGCGACCAGAAATAGCGCCTGACGCCTATCCTCGCTGACGACACCCTGCACCTGCGTGGTGGCATCCGGCATGTCGACCCGCCACAGGCAGCCGGTGTGCAATAGCGTGCGGTACTGGCGGTGCAACGCCACGTAATGGCGAAAGCCGGCCTGTTCCTGCGCGTCGGCACGTACCGGATCCAGCTCGATACCCATGTGACCAAACAACGCCGTCAGGCCACGAAAGGCAATACTGTGCTGACGCCCGGTGGCGTGACAGTGGTGGTGGCCGATGTGTGCGCCCATCACTTCGGGTGGGAAGAAGTAACTCATACCACGCTGAATCGTCTGCCGCTCCAGCGCATCGTTATTGTCGGAAGCCCAGAAGCGGTGGCTACGCCGCAGCACCTCGTAGTCGATACGCCCGCCGCCAGAAGCACAGGACTCAAACTCCACCTGCGGGAAGCATTCGCCCAGTACATCGAGCAGATGATAAAACGCCTTCGTCTGGCGATCGGCGGCCGCCCGCCCCTGGTGGGCCGGTTGCACCAGCTCGCGGTTCATGTCCCACTTCACGTAGTCGATAGGGTGTTCACCCAGCAGCCAGCTCAGGCGCGCCAGCAGATAATCGAATACCTCTGGGTTCGCCAGATCGAGCGCATACTGATAACGCCCGGTCGGCTGCTCGTAACCGGGCACGGCCAGCAACCAATCCGGGTGCGCGCGATACAGCTCGGAATTCGGGTTGACCATTTCCGGCTCCACCCAGATACCGAACTCCATGCCGAGTGAGCGCACATGGTTTATCACCGGCATCAGCCCTTGCGGGTATTTCTCTGCGTCCACGTACCAGTCGCCGAGGGCAGCACGGTCATGGTCACGCCCACGAAACCAGCCGTCATCGATAATAAAACGCTCAACACCCAGCGCAGCGGCCTGCGTTGCCATCTGCATGATGTAGTCCGGGTCGTGTTTAAAATAGATACCTTCCCAGGTATTGAGATGCACCGGGCGGGCGTTGGCGCGAGGAAAGCGGATAACGTCCTGACGCAAAAAGCGGTGAAACTGTTGACTCATACCGTTGAGCCCCTGCTCAGAACAGGCAGCGTACAGCCACGGCGTGGTCAGGGATTCCCCCTGCGCCAGCGCGATTTCGCCGGGTAGATACAGCGCTTCCGCCTGCACCAGCCGTCGCCCATCGGTTTTCACTTCCGCGCGCAACCGATGGTTGCCGCTCCAGCCGAGGTGTGCGCCCCATACCCGGCCCTGCTGCTCGGAAAATCCCGGCTCACCGCTCACCATCGCCGGGAAATACTCATGCGAGGTGCGCCCACGGCGGTTTTCCTGGACCAGACTGCCGTGCGCGAGTCGCGTGCGGTGTGGCTGAAACTCCCGTACCCAGCGCCCGTGAAACGCCATCACCTCCGCCGCAGATTCCGGCAACGGTAGCGTGACCGCCAGCCGCTGTACCTGCCAGTCACCTGGATGCAGGTTGGTCAGACAATGACGCAGTTGCAGCACCCCGCTGTCAGCATGCAGCTTGAACTCGCTGGTCAGGCGCAAGCCCGCCTGACGGTCTTCTGCGTCAATGATCAGGTGTTGCGGACTCGGCTGTTCTACCGCCACGGTAGTCAACACCGCAAAGGCGTCAAGACCGTTGCGATGCCCTTCAACGCCCGGCGAACCAAATAACCCACGCCCGGTTTCCGCCGCCAGTGTTACCGGCACATCCACATCCAGTCGGCCGTTCGCCACTGGCCGTGACAGACTCTGCACATCCTGTGGCGAAAACGTCGCCAGATGCGGCCCCCAATACAGTATTTCTGCCGCCGGTCGGCAGCGCACAATCACATCCGTCACCGAACTGGTCAAACGAATTAGCGTCGTTTCCATCCTCATCCTCCTGAATGGTTGATGAGATTAGTTGTATTCCGAAACGTTTCGGATAAAAACCGAAACGTTTCGGTTTTGTGATCGGGTTAAAAAACGAACGCAGCAACGGTGGTGGAAAACGATGGTGAAACAGGCGGATGCAGGCGGTTATTTCGTTGCTGGCAGCGGGTTATCCGTCTGTCCGGCGCGCAGCTGTGGTTGCCATAACACCTGTAGTGAGGAGGGGGCCTCCCCCATCAATAAACGCGACACCATATGGGCTATCTGCTGGCCCACCTGCGAACGGGTAGCCTGCGTGATGGCGGTGACCGGTATCTCCAGCAACGAGTCGGCTGGCAGGCCATCATAGACTATCAACGATACCGCGCGCTCCCCTTGCAGACGGCCGCTGTCGCGCAATGCCAGCGCTGCCCCTTCCCCTTGCGTGCTGCCATCGATAACGATAGCGGTCGGTGGCTGCGGCAACGCCAGCCATTGCAACGTTGCCTGATACCCCTCCCGGCGTGATGGTGCCACCTGTCGCAACAACGCATCACGCGGGGCGATACCGGCTGCCGCCAACGCCTCCAGATAGCCTGCACGACGTTGGGCGATAAAGGATTGCGGATGATGTTCGCCAAGAAATGCGATTTGGCGGTGACCGAGCGAGATCAAATGCCGGGTGGCGAGCGCCGCACCAGCCTGACTGTCAAAATCGAACCAGGCATAGGGCAATGGCAGATCACTGCGCCCGAGCGCCAAAAACGGAAAGCCGACCGATTGCAGGTATTGCAGTCGAGGGTCTTGTTGCAACGTATGCGCGACGATCAACGCATCCACCCGGCGGCTTTCTATCATGCGTAAAAACGCATGGTGATCGGCCTGCTCCTTGTCGGCAATCAACAGCAGATCAATCTCCTGCTTCGCCAGCTCGTGGCTGATTTCCGCCACCATCTCCATAAAAGTGGTGTTACTGAGCGGTGCGGGCTGCATCGGAAACACCAGCCCCACGGCGTCAATACGCCCCATTTTCAGTCGGCGGGCAAACGTATTGGGCCGATAGCCGAGGCGTCGCGCTTCATCTTCCACCCGCAGGCGCGTCTGAGCCGCCACGTCATCATAGCCATTGAGCGCGCGGCTGACGGTGGTGACCGATAATCCCAACGTTTTTGCAATCTGTTTCAGTGACATGGCGCATCATTCACCCTGAATTCTGTTACGGGCCAGACTACCACAAATCACGGCAAGGGGGGGATGCGAGAGGCGGTTGACAAACAGCCAAGTGGTTTTGTGAACAGGCTGGCGATTCCCGCTCCGAACGGGAACCGCCAGCAGGGAGCCTTATTTCTTGGCTTTGTTGTCTTTGTCGGCTTCGTTGGCTTTGTCAATCACCATGCGCGCCCAACGCGGGTGGTGTTTCAGCGCCCACTTCTCCGAGACCTTGCCTTCGATCATGCCTTTGATCGAACCACGAACCCAGAACGCCATGTACAGGTGAATCAAAATGGCGTGGATCAGCACAATGGCGGCGGTGGCGTGCAACAAAATGGCGTAACGCACCAGGTCTATCGGGAACAAATGGGCGAAGTACGGCCGCCACATAATGACACCGGTAATCAGCAGCACCAGCGTTAACCCCATGATGCTCCAGAACATCAGTTTCTGGCCGGGGTTGTATTTACCCACATCCGCCACTTCATGCTCGTTGCCCTTGAGTACCTCAATGATATTCAGGAACCACGGCACATCCTGACGTTTCGGGATGTTATGACCGACAAAACGGATAAACATCGGCACCAGACACACCACAATCAAAATACCGAAGAACGGGTGCATGATGCGCCCCATCTGCGGCGTACCGAAGGTTTGCGTCAGCCATTGCAGCGTCGGGAAAAATAGCGCGATCCCCGACAGCGCCACCAGAAAGAAACTGATCACCACAATCCAGTGGCAAACACGGTCGGCGAACTTCGTGCGCACAATCATTTTTGGGTTACTCATGCTTATCGTCTCCTTCATGCGCCTGTTCTTTATCCGAATGTGCGTCATCCGAATGTGCTATCTCCTCCGTGTTCGGGCCAATACCGATGTAGTGGAACATCAACCCGGCGAAGGTGGCGACAAAGCCCAGCGTGGATAACGGCTTGAGAATGCCTTTCCACAGGTTCACTGGCGTCGAGATTTTCGGATTATCCGGCAGGTTGTGGTACAGCGACGGCTTATCCGCATGATGCAACACATACATCACGTGCGTACCGCCGACACCCTCGGGGTCATACAGACCGGCGTTGGCGTAACCGCGTTTTTTCAGATGCGTGATACGCTCAGCCGCGACGTTCTTCATTTCTTCTTTGGTACCGAAATGAATCGCGCCAGTCGGGCAGGTTTTCACGCAAGCCGGTTCCTGACCGGTGCTGACGCGATCGACACACAGCGTACATTTGTAGACGCGGTTATCCTGCTTGTTTAAGCGCGGAATATTGAACGGACACCCGGCGATACAGTACCCACAGCCGATGCAGTGTTCAGACTGAAAATCGACGATACCGTTGGCGTACTGAATAATGGCTCCGGCTGACGGGCAGGCTTTCAGGCAACCCGGCTCGGCACAGTGCATACAGCCGTCCTTACGGATCAACCACTCCAGACGGTCTTCGCTCTCCACTTCAGAAAAGCGCATCACCGTCCAGGATTTCGCGCTCAAATCGGTAGGGTTGTCGTATACCCCCACGTTGTGACCGACGTCATCACGGATGTCGTTCCACTCGGAACAGGCCGCCTGACAGGCTTTACAGCCGATACAGGTGGTGACATCGATAAGTTTGGCGACTTCGCTTTTATCATCCCGAACCTGTGGCGGCGGCGTCAGGCTACTGGTGGCCGAACGTTGGATAATATCCTGAGATTGCATTGACATAACGTTTTACCCTTACACCTTTTCCACATTGACCAGGAACGCCTTGTATTCCGGCGTTTGCGAGTTGGCATCGCCGACGCTAGGCGTCAGGGTATTCGCCAGGAATCCCTTACGTGTCGTCCCTTCGAATCCCCAGTGACAGGGAATACCGACGGTTTCAATCGCTTTTCCGGCCACGGTCAATGTTTTGATACGCTTGGTCACCACCGCTTTGGCTTTGATGTAACCACGCTGGCAGGAGACCTTCACCATATCGCCCGCCTGAATTCCTTTGCTTTTCGCCAGGTTCTCACCGATTTCGACAAACTGCTCCGGTTGGATGATCGCATTCATACGTGCATGCTTGGTCCAGTGACGGAACAGCTCGGTAATGGAATAAGTGGTGGCGACATACGGGAAATCGCTCGCCTTGCCCATGGTTTTGGCATCACGCGCAAACAGGCGTGTCGCCGGGTTCGATACCACCGCCGGGTGCAGCGGGTTGGTGCCGATCGGGCTTTCTATCGGTTCGTAGTGTTCCGGGAACGGGCCATCCGCCAGCTTATCCATTGAGAACAGCCGGGCGACGCCTTCCGGCAACATGATGAACGGCATGGTGTCTTTGCCCGGCGCTACCGTGGCAGCAAAGTCTGGTACGTCGATGCCTTTCCATTTCTGGCCGGTCCATTCCAGCAGTTTGCGTTTGCTGTCCCAGGGTTTGCCCTGCAAATCCGCCGAGGCGCGGTTATACAGAATGCGGCGGTTTTGCGGCCAACACCACGCCCAACCCGGCGTACACCCCAGCCCGACATCGGTATTGTCGCGGTTCGCCATCTGGTTACCGGCTTCGGTCCAGCTCCCGGCGTAAATCCAGCAGAAGCTGGCGGTAGTGCCGTCGTCACGCAGTTGCGAGAAGTCCGCCAGTTGCTGGCCTTTTTTCAACAGCAGATTGCCTTTATCGTCGAACACATCCGCCAGCGCCATCCCGTTGGATTCACGGGCGATCTCTTCGGGTGTCGGGTCTTCCGGGTCCTGATAGTTCCAGTTGATGTTCAGCACCGGTTCCGGGCACACACCGCCCTCTTCACGGTACAGTTCACGCAGGCGCGTCATCAGGCGCCCGAGGATCTTCGCGTCGTGCAGCGCTTCAGCCGGTGGCTCAGCCGCCGCCCAGTGCCATTGCAGCCAGCGCCCGGAGTTGGCGATAGAACCGTTTTCTTCGGCAAAACAGCTCGATGGCAGACGGAACACTTCGGTCTGAATCTCCGCCGAATTCACGTCATTAAACTCACCGTGGTTCTGCCAGAAGGTGGAGGTTTCGGTCGCCAGCGGGTCGATCACCACCATGTATTTCAGTTTCGATAACGCGGCGGTAGCCTTGTTCTTGTTGGAGAACGCGGCCAGCGGGTTGAAACCCTGAACGATGTAGCCGTTCATTTTGCCGTCCAGCATCAGTTCGGTTTGGGCCATGACGTCATAGCTGCGGTCCCACTTCGGCAGCCAGTCATAACCCCAGTTGTTGGAGGACTGCGCGTTATCACCCCAGAAGCTCTTCATCATGCTGATGAAAAACTTCGGCGTATTCTTCCAGTAGTTAACCTGATCCGCCAACAGCGCATCCGGTGTTATCTGGCTGAGGTAGGTTTTCAGGTCACCCTGTTTTTCGGACGGCAACGGCATGTAACCCGGCAGGTTGAGGCTCAGCAGCCCCAGGTCGGTGTACCCCTGAATGTTGGAGTGACCACGCAGCGCATTGATGCCGCCGCCTGCCATACCGATGTTGCCGAGTAACAGTTGGATCATGGCCGCCGAGCGGATGATCTGTGCGCCGTTGGTGTGATGCGTCCAGCCCAGTGCGTACATGAAAGTCGCGGTTTTGTTCGGCACACAGGTGCTGGCCAGCGACTGGCAAATCTCTTCATAGGCTTTCGCCGGTGTGCCACACAGCGAGGTCACCATCTCCGGCGTATAGCGTGAAACATGTTTTTTCAGCAGGTTCCACACGCAACGCGGATGACTTAAGGTCATGTCCCGTTTGGCGAAACCGTCCGCCCCCAGCTCGTACTGCCAGCTGCTCTTGTCGTACTGGTGCGTCTGGCTGTTATAACCACTGAACAGCCCCTCGTCGAAGCTGAAATCCTCACGCACGATCAGGCTGGCGTTGGTGTAAGACTTCACATACTCGTGGTGAATCTTGTCGTGGGTGATCAGGTAGTTGACGACACCGAGCAGGAAAGCGGCATCCGACCCGGCGCGGATCGGCGCGTACAGGTCAGCTACGGCGGCAGAGCGGTTAAAACGTGGGTCAACCACAATCAGTTTGGCGTCATTGTGGGTTTTGGCTTCCACCGCCCATTTGAAGCCAACCGGATGTGCTTCCGCCGCGTTGCCACCCATCACGATGATCACGTTGGCGTTTTTGATGTCCACCCAGTTGTTGGTCATCGCCCCACGGCCGAAAGTCGGTGCCAGCGCGGCAACGGTCGGGCCGTGGCACAGGCGCGCCTGGCAATCGATAGCCACCATCCCCAGCGAACGGGCAAACTTCTGGTCGAGAATACCGGTTTCATTACTGGCGGCAGAGGAGCACAGCATCCCGGTAGTCAGCCAGCGGTTGACCAGCGTGCCTTTAGCGTTAACACGCTCAAAGTTGGCGTCACGGTCTTTTTTCATCAGCCGGGCGATACGGTCGATCGCCTCATCCCAACTGATACGCTGCCATTTGTCTGAACCCGGCGCACGGTATTCCGGGTATTTCAGGCGGCCTTCGCTGTGGATGTAATCCACCAGACCGGCCCCTTTCGGGCACAACGAGCCACGGCTGACCGGGTGATCCGGGTCCCCTTCGATGTGAAAGATGGCGGGTTTGGCGTTTTTTGCCCCGTCGCCCAGGCTGTACATCAGCAGTCCGCAGCCTACAGAGCAATACGTGCAGTTATTGCGGGTTTCTTTCGCCCGCAACAGTTTGTACTGGCGGACCGAGGCCATCGCCTCCGTGGGTGTAAACCCTAAAACAGCGAGTGTAGTCCCTGCCATTCCCCCGGCGCAGACTTTAAAAAAGCCCCTTCGATTAACTTGCATGTTTTTCCCTATCATTTTATGTGTCTTTTTTGTTGCGAGGAATCTAACAACACGCCACGAGGAGATTTTGAGCAAAATCAAGAATTACGGTTTTAATAGTACATTCACCCCCTTTATGGGTATTTATGCTCAGACTTTCGCTATGCATGTAAATACATAGCGATATCCGCCGGTTGTCATGTCTCGTCGTGTCAGCCTCATTTCATTCCGGCAACCTGCCGTTACCGAGACATTAACAACCCAACACAATAACGAGCAGACGAATAAATCGATACGGTATCGTGTTGCAACATGTCGGCAACACCATAAAAGCAAGGTGATGAAAGCGGATAATAAAGCGGAGGTAACAGTGGGGGTCATGCCGGACAAACCGGCATTAAAAATGGCCCGCATCAATGCGGGCCAGCATGATCAAACAGCCTGTACCGGAATACGCTTTCCTGCCGCCGGGTCTGCCGGTGCAGCAAAGTTCAAATAGCGGTAAATATCTGACGCAGACTGGGACAGAACCGCCACCTGCTGCAAATACTCCGCCGCCGTAGGCAACCGACCCAGTATCGCCGCTACCGTACTCAGTTCAGCCGATGCCAGATAGACACTGGCGTCCGTCCCCAGACGATGCGGGAAATTACGCGTCGAGGTGGAAACCACATGGCTACCGGCTTTCACGCGGGCCTGATTCCCCATACATAGCGAGCATCCAGCCGGTTCAATACGCACGCCTGATTTAATGAACTGGCTAAAATAGCCCTCATCGCTGAGTTGGTGGGCATCCATACGTGTGGGCGGTGCCAGCCAAAGCCGGGCGGCGATATCCCCTTGATGTTGCGACATCAGTTTACCTGCCGCACGGAAATGCCCAATATTGGTCATGCATGAACCGATGAACACCTCATCAATGCGGTTTCCTGCCACGTCGGAGAGGGTTTTCACATCATCCGGGTCATTGGGAACGCACAGAATCGGCTCTTTGATGGTTGCCAGATCGATCTCGATAACAGCGGCATATTCGGCATCGGCGTCGGCTTCCAGCAACTGCGGGTCATCCAGCCACTGTTCCATGCGTTCAACGCGCCGTGCCAGCGTCTGTGCATCCTGATATCCCTCTTCTATCATGGTGCGCAGCAACGCCACATTCGAGCGCAAATAGGTTTCCACTTCCGTCTGTTCGAGCTTGATGGTACAGGCCGCCGCCGAGCGCTCGGCCGAGGCATCCGCCAGTTCAAACGCCTGCTCGACGCTTAATCCGGCCAGACCTTCAATTTCCAGAATACGGCCAGAGAAGATGTTTTTCTTACCCTGCTTGGCCACAGTCAACAACCCTTGCTGGATAGCAAAGTAAGGGATGGCATGGACCAGGTCACGCAGCGTAATGCCCGGCTGCATCTGCCCTTTAAAGCGCACCAGTACCGACTCTGGCATATCCAGCGGCATGATGCCGGTTGCCGCCGCGAACGCCACCAGCCCTGAACCGCCGGGGAAAGACAGACCAATCGGGAAGCGGGTGTGAGAATCAGCACCGGTACCGACGGTATCCGGCACCAGCATCCGGTTGAGCCAGGAGTGAATAATGCCATCACCCGGACGCAGCGATACCCCATTACGCTGGGTGATAAAATCCGGCAGGGTCTTATGCAGATTGACGTCAACCGGTTTCGGGTAAGCCGATGTATGGCAGAACGACTGCATCACCAGATCGGCAGAGAATTGCAGACAGGCCAAATCTTTCAGCTCATCACGTGTCATGCCGCCAGTGGTATCCTGCGAGCCCACCGTGGTCATGCGCGGCTCGCAATACTGCCCCGGACGAACACCGGCAACGCCACACGCCTTACCCACGATTTTCTGCGCCAGCGTATAGCCGCGTGATGACTCGGCAGGTGCCTGAGGCAAACGGAATGCCGTGCTTGCGGCCAGCCCCAGCGACTGACGGGCACGTGCAGTCAGGCTGCGGCCAACGATCAGCGCAATACGTCCGCCCGCGTGCACTTCATCCAGCAGCACGTCGGTTTTCAGGCTAAAGCGGGTGATCAGGGTATTGTCATCATGGCGACGCACTTCACCCTGATAGGGATACACATCGATCACATCCCCCGTCGACAGCGAGGTCACATCCATCTCGATTGGCAGCGCACCGGAGTCTTCCAGTGTGTTAAAGAAAATCGGCGCGATTTTCCCGGCCAGCACCACCCCACCGGCACGTTTATTCGGTACGAACGGAATATCCTGACCGATGTGCCACAGAATCGAGTTAGTGGCGGATTTACGCGATGAACCGGTGCCCACCACATCACCGACATACACCAGCGGATGCCCCTGCGCTTTCAGGGCTTGCATCTGCGCCACCGGGCCGATAGACCCCGGTTTATCCGGCGTGACACCATCACGAGGCACGCTCAGCATGCACAGCGCATGCAGCGGGATATCCGGGCGTGACCAGGCTTCCGGTGCCGGAGACAGGTCATCGGTGTTGGTTTCACCCGCGACTTTAAATACCGTCAGCGTGATTTTTTCCGCCAGTGCCGGACGGGCGCTAAACCATTCCGCCTCGGCCCAGGACTGTAATACCCGCCGTGCAGCGGCATTCCCCTGCCCGGCTTTCTTTTCAATCTCACCAAAATAATCAAATATCAGCAGCGTATGGCTGAGCGCCTTTACCGCTTCTTCGGCTAACACATTATTATCGAGCGCATCAATTAATGGCTGAATATTATAGCCACCCTGCATCGTCGCCAATAAACGCACAGCGGCAATCGGAGAAATTGCCGCAATAGTTAGCTCACCACGCACTATTTTCCCCAGAAAGTCGGCTTTCACTTGTGCCGCATCATCAACGCCGGGGGAAATATGGTATGTCAGCAGGTCAAGCCACGCTGGAATATCGCCAGATGACTGATTTTCAGCAGCAGATAATTGAGCGACCAGATCTGTCGCCTGCTGTGCAGTTAACGGCTTGGGCGGAATGCCCATTTCACGTCGCTCTGCAATATGGGCATTATACTGTTCTAACATGACAACTCCTCTTACCATGCAATGGTAATGAATGCGTAATTAACGCCAAAATAAAAACAGGTTTTAGATCAGAGGATTGAAATCAGCGTGCGTCAAACCAGCCATGTAGCATGTCGTCAATACGCCCTACCACCGCCGTCAGCGTGTGACGCTGGCTACGGGAACAGTGATGAGCCGGTTCATCACACAGCAGACACCGGCGGTGATCGTGCGCCAGCAACGTTCGACTCACCGACCCGGCCTTCGGGCAGAACACGTCAAAATCCCACAGCCGCCCCAGCGGGTGCTGCTCTTCCAGCGCAATCGCCGCCGCCTTCACGCTCAGCGCATCCTTGGTTATCACCCAGAACGCCTCCGACCCTGTCTCCAGCCAGTGCAGCTGCTGCTCACGTACTGCCCATCCCCGGGCCTGGCACAGGTCGTTGAACGCCGCCACCGCCTCCCCCATCGCCCGCCGGTACAGCGCCGAGTCCTTCACCGCACCGGGCGTCACCAGCGTCAGCGACACCACCGTCGACTGGTGCAACGCCAGCAGTTGCTGCTGGCGTGCATGGCGGCGCTCCTTCGCCGCCAGCAGGCTGTCCAGTGAGACGCTGACCGCAGTATCTGTCACTGCCTCGCTCACGCGTTGTCCTCTTTCACCTGACGCACCACGTCGATCACGCTGCCGTCACGGTAGCGGATCACCCCCACGATGCGGTCGTGAAACGCAATCGCCTTCGGCTCGCCCACCAGCGCTATCGCCCGCTGGTACAGCTCTTCGATAGCCATCACGCTCAGCCCGGCCTCGGTCAGCCGCGCCGCCACGTCCGGACGCGACGGGTTCACCGCGATACCGTGGTCCGTCACCAGCACGTCTATCGCGCTGCCCGGTGTCACGCAGGTGGTCACCTGACGCACCACCGTCGGGATACGGCTGCGGATCAGCGGCGCCACCACGATGGTCAGGTTCGCCGCCGTCGCCACGTCGCAGTGCCCGCCCGACGCCCCGCGCATCACCCCGTCCGACCCGGTTATCACGTTCACGTTGAACTGGGTGTCGATTTCCAGCGCACTCAAAATCACCACGTCCAGCTGGTCGCAGCACGCCGCCTTGGCGCTCGGGTTGGCGTACACGTTGGTCGAGATTTCCACGTGTTTCGGGTTTTTCGCCAGCGATGCCGCCGCGTTGGCGTCAAAGCACTGGGTGTCCAGCAGCGTCTCTATCAGCCCCTTCTCGTGCAGGTCGACGATGCTGCCGGTAATGCCCCCGAGTGCAAAGCGCGCCGTCACCCCCTGCTTCTGCATCCGGTCTTCCAGAAAGCGGGTACAGGCGGTCGAGGCCGCGCCGGAGCCGGTCTGGATGGAAAAGCCCGGTTTGAAGTAGCCGGAATGGGCTATCACGTCCGCCGCCCGGCGGGCTATCAGCAGTTCGCGCGGGTTGCTGGTCACGCGCGCCGCCCCCACGCTGATTTTCGCCGGGTCGCCCACTTCCTCCACCGGCACCACGAAGTCCACCTGGTCCTGCACGATGCTGGCCGGCATGTTCGGGAACGGCACCAGGCTTTCCGTCAGCAGCACCACCGTCTTCGCGTAGTGCGCGTCCACCATCGCGTAGCCCAGCGACCCGCAGCGCGATTTCCCCGACGTGCCGTTGGCGTTGCCGAATTCGTCGCTGCTCGGCACCCCGAGGAACGCCACGTCTATCGTCAGCTCCCCGCTCTGCAGCAGGTGGACCCGCCCGCCGTGCGAGTGGATTTGCACCGGCTCTTTCATCAGCCCGTGCGAAATCGCGTCCGCCAGCTTGCCGCGCATGCCGGAGGTGTAGATACGGCGGATCACCCCGTTGCGGATATGCTCGATCAGCGGCGCGTTGCAGGTCATCAGCGAGCTCGACGCCAGCGTCAGGTCCTTAAAGCCCAGCCGGGCCAGCGTCTCCACCACGTGGTTGATCACCTTGTCCCCTTCACGGAACGCGTGGTGGAAGGAGATGGTCATGCCGTCCCGCAGCCCGCTCTTGCGGATGGCGTCTTCCAGGTCGGCACACAGCTTGCGCTGGTGTTTTTCGGTGACGTCATCCAGCCAGGGGGTACGGTGGTTGGCACTGACGAACGGTTGCAGCGGACTTTTTTCCGGGTATTGCTTCTGCAGTGCTTCAATAAAGTTACTCATGCTCTCATCCTGTCATTGCGACGGCCCGCCGGGGCGCGCTCCCGCCACCGGCCGGCCCGTGCAGAATCTGTCGGTTAACCGGGCCGTGCCTACTGGCGCACGCCGGAGGCCCGCGCACGCTCCACCACCTGGCGGGCGTGGTTGATAATCGGGCCGTCGATCATTTTTCCGTTCAGCGAGATGACCCCCAGTCCGGCGCGCTCGCCCTCTTCCGCCGCCCTGATCACCAGGTGGGCGTAGTCCACCTCGTCCTGGGTCGGCGCGTAGGCGTTGTGCAGCAGTTCAATCTGCCGCGGGTTGATCAGCGACTTGCCGTTGAAGCCCAGTTTGCGGATCAGCTCCACTTCCTTCAGGAATCCCTCTTCGTCGTTGACGTTGGAGTACACCACGTCAAACGCGTCGATACCGGCGGCACGGGCGGCATGCAGCACCGCACAGCGGGCGTAGAACAGCTCGGTGCCGTCCCCGCGCTCGGTCTGCATGTCCATCACGTAGTCGAACGCCGCCAGCGCGATGCCAATCATGCGCTCGGACGAGCGGGCGATGGACACCGCGTTGATCACCCCGACCGCCGACTCGATGGCCGCCATGATGCGGGTGGAGCCCACTTCACGGCCGCAGGCCTTCTCGATACGCGCCAGGTGGTGCTCCAGCTCGTCGACGTCGTCGGTGGAGTCGGTCTTCGGCAGGCGGATGACATCCACCCCGCCACGCACCGCCGCTTCCAGGTCCCTGAGCCCGAACGGGGTGTTGAGCTGGTTGATGCGCACCACCGTCTCGATATCCCGGTACATCGGGTGCTGCAGCGCATGGTAGACCAGCAGGCGCGCGGTATCTTTCTCGCGCAGCGACACCGCGTCCTCCAGGTCGAACATGATGGAGTCCGGCTGGTAGATGAAGGCGTTGGACAGCATGGCGGCATTGGCACCCGGCAGGAACAGCATGCTGCGGCGCAGTTTTTTCGGTTGCGTGGTGCTCATCACAGTTTCTCCCAGTCAATCTGATCCACATCGGCGGCACGCAGCACGGCGCTCTGCACCCGGGCCCGGATGACGCAGTCCAGCGCCCCCTTGTCTTCCACCACGACGGTGCCGGACTCGACGCCCAGCGCACTCAGCGTGTCGTTCACCACCCGGGTGATCTGTGCGCCAAACTGTTTGATGACTTCACTGTTTATCACCACCGTCAGCGGGCCCTGCGCCGGGGACACCCGGACCAGCAGGTCGCTGGATTCAAAGGTGCCCGCCAGGGCTTCCTTGATAATTTTCATGTTGGTTTTCCTGCCTGATACATTAAAAACACGTCACGCGCAGGCGAGCTCGCCATAGCGCTGCAGATGCGCAAACGTCGTCGCCGGCACAATCTGGCGGATGGCGTCGAACTGGCGCTGGCGCAGCAGCCGCCGTACCGCCGAGGCGGATATCGCCTGCCCGTCGTGCTCGCGCGTGCGTTCGATTTCCACCACCGTCAGGGCCGGGGCGGGCACCCGCCCGTCCTGCTCCAGCCAGTGGTGCATGTCCTGGTTGTACTGGTGCGTCACCGGGCAGAACGGCTCGGTGCCGACAAAGCGCCGGGTGATGCCGAGCGCCGGGGCGATGTACTGGCGGAAGATGATGAGGTCCAGCGCCGCGTGCGCCTGGCTTATCAGCGCCGCTTCCTTCAGGAAATAGCCCGGAAAGGTGGCCTTGGAAATCAGGTATTCCGACCCGGCGTGCACCGTCAGGTTGGGGATGTCCGCCACCCCCTGGCGCACCATCTCCAGCCGCTCGGCGAACGGGAAGAAGGAGACGTCCTCGCGCACCACGAAGATGTGCAGCCAGTCGCAGGCCTGCGCGGCCTGCTCGGCCAGGTAGCGGTGCCCCAGCGTGAACGGGTTGGCGTTCATCACGATGGCCCCGATGTCCCGCCCCGGCCGTACCTCGGCCGCCAGCGACTGGCAGTACTGGCTGATGCCGAGCGGCGTGTTCTCCATCAGCACCGCCTGGTCGTCATAGCAGGCAATCGGGTAGAAGCCGCAGCCGCGAAACGCCGTGACGTTGCAGGGACGGGTGTAGAGAAACAGGTGGAACAGGCCGCGCTCGGCCGCCAGCTGCACCACCTCGTTGACCACCTTCGCCCCCAGGCTGAGCTCGCGAAAGTCGGGGTCCACCGCCACGCACTTGATGGTGCTGGCGCACAGCCCGGCACAGGCCACCAGCCGCCCGTGATGCGTGCCGGCCACAAAAAACTCGACGTCCTGGTCCCGGTCCAGCTGGCAGCGCGCCAGCAGCGCGGTTATCGCCACCAGCGTGGGGGACGGGACGCGCGCATCCAGCGTGGCAAACGTAACACTCTCGTCGTCATCGGCGTACATAACGGTTATCCTGCTTGTTGCTGGGCCCCGTCACCGCGGGGCTGACGCCGCCGGTCACCCGGCAGCGGGAACGATTCAGTGCCCGGCCGCCACGGACGCGGCACGCGGGGCGGTCACCGGCCGGACGGCCTCGCCGATGGTGTTGCGCAGGTGGCCGACCTTCTCGATTTCCACCTCGATGCTGTCGCCCGGCTTGAGGAACAGCGGCGGGGTGCGCTTCTTGCCGACACCGCCCGGCGAGCCGGTGATGATGACGTCACCGGCGCTGAGCGCGGTGAAGGTGCTGATGTACTCAATCAGGTCCGCCACCTTGTGGATCATGCTGGCGGTGTTGTCGTCCTGCACCATGCGGCCGTTGAGGAAGGTACGGATGGCCAGGGCGTGCGGGTCGGGGATTTCGTCCCGGGTGGTGAGACAGGGGCCGAAGGCACCGGTCTTCTGCCAGTTCTTGCCGGCGGTGAACCAGCTGTGCTGCCAGTCGCGGGCGGAGCCGTCCATGTAGCAGCTGTACCCGGCGACAAAGGACAGCGCGTCGTCACGGTGGATGTTCTGGCCGTTTTTGCCGATGATGACCGCCAGCTCGCCTTCATAGTCGAACTCGCTGGAGTAGTGGGGCTTGAGCACCGGGGTGCCGTGGCCGGTCTGGGAGTCGGCGAAGCGCACGAACAGGGTCGGTGCGGGGTTCAGCTCGTTGAACTCCTTGCGCTTGTCGGCGTAGTTCATGCCGACGCAGAGGATTTTGGACGGCGCGACGATGACCGGCAGGAAGGTGACGTCGGCGACGGCGACATCCGGCGTGTCGGTCTGGAAGGCGGCGGCTTCGTGCAGCGCCTGCCCGGCCAGCAGGGCTTTCAGGTCGGCGTAGCGGTCACCGAGACGGCTGCCCAAATCGATAAGCCCTGCCGGTGTGTGGATCCCGTAACTGTTTTTGCCCTGATGGCGATAACTTGCAAGTTTCATAATGACACCCGGTGTTCGTGCAATAGTGATTCTGTACCGGCCGGAAAACATTCCTCAGCAGCGGTATCCCTTTTTTATTTCTCAGGCTTTTCTGGTATGTGGATTATCGGGTAATGACTTACCCGATGATTCATTACAGAGGATTATTTATTGCTTTGCGCCGCGACTAAATTTACGCGTTGAATACCGTTCAGGTAAGTCGCCACCAAAATACCGCCAATCAGCAACGTAATGATAAATGCGGTCATACCCAGCCAGCCTGCGGCCGAAAAGATAAGCCCGTTGCAATAACCGACGACGGAGCCGCCCATATAATAGAAGAACAGATACAGTGCCGTTGCCTGACCACGCGCATGGGTAGCATTTTTACTGACCCAGCTTAATCCAATCGAGTGGCAACCGAAGAAACAACCGGTAAACAGAATGGCACCCATCACAAACGCAGGCAGATTAGCGGTTAACGTCAGCAACATACCGGCTATCATAATCATGAATAACGCGGACAACACTTTCAGTGCGCCGTATTTTTGTGACAAACGCCCTGCTTGTGGTGCAGTAAAAAAGCTCATGATGAAACTAAAGGAAATCAACCCGGCATTGGCATGAGAAACATTGAAAGGCTCACGCGCCAGATAGAAGGCCAGATAATTATACAAAGAGGTAAACACACCAAAAATAATGAAGCTAACCACATACATCAGTGACAACTTTTTATTTTTGAAATGTGCCTGAGCGCCTTTAACGATGTAAGAAAAATTCAGGCTGCTACTGGCTTTGAAGTTTTTCGATGCAGGCAGAACCATAGCAACCAGCAGTGCGGCAAACATCAATGTCAGGGCAAAACCATAGAAAATGACATCAATAGATACATGCCCAATCAACTGGCTGGCAACCACGCGGCCAGACATACCGCCAATCGAGTTACCAAATACAAAATACCCGGTCACCACACCGGCGACTACCGGAGCGACTTCTTCACTGATATACGCTGTCGCTGCAGCCGCGATACCACTTAATGACAGACCAATCACACCACGGACCATCACCAGCAATGCCCAGGATTTAACCAGCGGGCAAATCAGCGTCAGCAGGCCACCCAGCATCAGCGATACCACAATCAGACGTTTACGTCCGTAACGGTCGGCCAATGTGCCGGTAAACAACAACCCGATAGCCAGCATGGCGGTTTCTGCTGACAGAATAATACTCACCTGGCTGACTGGAATGTCATAATCTTTAGCCAATACCGGGAGTAATGGCTGAATAAAAAATAAAGAGGCCAGTTCAGCCAGGCCGGAAAAGGCCAGTGCGAAGATGACACGCATGTATTGCGTAATATTCACGGATGCTTCCTGGCTTTGTGATGTAGGCGCCTTAATTGCACTCATAATAACCTCACAATATAGTTTTAGGGATACAGGGGAAATAAAACAACGAGTTATTACATTAATTATTCTTAAATATCTTCCGTTTCCAGAGCGTATGAAGGAACATAAACATTACCGACAAATAACTTTCTTGCCGTTCGAATAACCGAAGCACGAATATCTTCGTGACGCTCACCATTTTTCATCAGCGACACGGCGATTTTTCCGCTAGGGTGTTCAATATTGACGTTTTCCAGGAACGCTGTTCTGTCTTTTTCTGACAGCACATCCTGCGCCACGCTGCCTTCAACGACACAGGCGGTGGAAATACCAATAGACCCGGTAATCGCCAGCGAACGATGGCAGTTGTGCGGCATAAAGTAGCGCACCTGAATCGTGCCACCGGCATTCGGTGGACTGAGTAATACGGGTTTGGGGATCACTTTATTACTGACATCACCCAGCCCCATCGCCTGCCCGGCCTGTAAACGGATATGTTCCAGTCGTTGCATAAACGCCTGATCCGTTTCCAACGCCTGCGGCGATTCGCTACCCGTCTTATCTAATGAACGGGCATCGATCAGCACCATCGGCATCGCCATATCAATGCAGGTCACCGCGACGCCATCAAACACATCGCGTACGTTGCCGGTGGGAAACAGTTTGCCGGTTTTGCTGCCAGCGGAATTCAGAAAAGTCAGGCCGACCGGTGCCGCGCTGCCGGGTACTCCGTCGATTTCAGTCTCGCCGTCGTACTCGACGCATTGTTGTGGCGTGTGGATGTCGGCATCCACCATCGTCCCGGTATTCAGGTTACGAATGCGTACCCGTGTGGTAGGATGCCGGGCGCTCACCAGCCCATGTTCAATCGCGAACGGCCCCACCGCGCACAGCATGTTGCCGCAGTTGGGTGTGGTATCAACCCGGCGCTCTTTGACCATCACCTGTGCAAACAGGTAATCGACATCCGCCTCGGGATGGGTCGATTTGCTGACAATCGCGACTTTACTGGTTTGTGGCGCGCCGCCGCCAATACCATCGATCTCCAGCTCATGGCCGGAACCCATCAAGGCCAGCAACACTTCGTCACGCTGTTGATTATCTTGCGGTAAATCACTGGCCAGAATCACCGGGCCTTTCGATGTACCACCGCGCATTAATACACAGGGAATCTTTACCATCACGTTCTCTCACGCTGTAACTGCTTCTGATGGCACAAGCATTCCATAGCACTATCAATGAATCTAATGTCAAAAAAATACCGATTAATTCATTTCTTGCATTAATCAGGGGGCGGGTACACATTATCTTGTCAGCCCCCCGTCAACAGGAGAGAACCCCCATGCAGCATGAGCTTCAGGGCATTAAGGCATTTGTAAAAATTGCGGATACCGGTTGTTTTACGAAAGCCTCAGAGTTGTTGCATATTTCTCAACCCGCGTTGACGCGGCGGATAAAAAAGCTGGAAGAGAGTCTTGGCACCGCACTGTTTGAACGTTCGACCCGACGGGTCAGCCTGACCGCCGTCGGCAAAAGCTTTTTGCCCAACGCAAGAAACCTCATTGATTTTTATGAAAACTCGATCCTGAATATTCAGGAGATGGCCTCACACCAAACCGGTTTCGTCACGTTGTCATGTATTCCAACCGCTGCTTTTTATTTCCTGCCCGCGGTGATTCGTAATTACAACGAACACTACCCGAATATACGCATTCGTATACTGGAACACAGCGCAAGCGACTGTCTGGACGCCGTGCTCAACGGGGACGCGGATTTTGGTATTAATATGATCAACGTCACACACTTTAATGTGGAGTTCATACCGCTGGTGAATGAGCCTTTTGTACTGGCCTGCAGACGCGACCACCCGCTGGCAGACAAGTCACTGGTGATGTGGGAAGAACTGGCCGATTACCCGCTGATTGGCGTAAGACGCTCCAGCGGTAACCGGTTATTGATTGAACAGGCACTGGAAAACAGCGCCTGGAAACCCAACTGGTTTTATGAAGTACGCCACCTCTCCACCTCACTGGGTATGGTAGAAGCCGGTTTAGGGATTGCGGCGGTGCCCAGTCTGGCAATGCCGCGTGACGATCACCATGTGTTAGTGAGTAAGCCGTTGATAGAGCCCGTCGTGCGCAGAACGCTCGGGGTGGTGCAACGCAAAGACTCCACGTTGAGTCCAGCGGCAGAGCGCTTTAAAGATATGTTGATGCATCTGTGGTCTAACGAGAAAAACAGCCCCTGGATAAGCAAATTCAACCTGTAAACACCGACCGGGCGGCACGCGCTGAGTGGTGCCGTTCCACTCACGCACCGCATCATATGCGATGACAGGTATGGCAAGGCATGCTATCCGTAGTCATGTCAGCACGGATAGCCACATCTATGATTGTCGGCCCATCCCCTCTATGCAGCACGTCAGGAGTACCTATGCCAGAGACCATCACGTCACACGACACCCCACACTACAACCGGCAAACCGGGCGTTTTTTCAATCCACGCCCGTCGGTGGCTCCGAGGATGGGTCTGTGGCAAAGCCTGTCACTGCTGTGGCGGCTGGGTTTTCAGCGCAAAGGGCGTGTACCGGCTAAACGGTTACCGACGGTATCCCCCAACCTGACGGCGTTCCTCGCCGCTGATGAGCGCCTCACATTTATCTGGTTCGGGCACTCCACCTTGCTGCTGAATCTGGATGATACCCGCATCCTGATAGACCCGGTCTTCTCCGCCAGTGTCTCGCCGTTCAGTTTTATGTTCCGCCGCTTTCAGCCCCCCGTGTTGGCGCGTGAAGCCCTGCCGAATATCGACCTTATCTTGCTATCGCACGACCACTACGATCATCTCGACGAGCAAACCATCCGTGCTTTTCGTGACACCACAACCCGCTTTATCGCCCCGCTGAAAGTGGGTCAGCGCCTGCAAAAATGGGGGATCGACGCCAGCCGCATTCAGGAACTGGATTGGTATCACTCTCATACGTTTAACGGCATTCGCTTTACCGCCACGCCGTCGCACCATTTTTCTGGCCGCAGTATGTCTGATCGCAACACCACGCTGTGGGCTTCCTGGGTGATTGAAGGCCAACGGGAACGTCTCTTTTTTAGTGGCGACTCTGGTTACGGCGAACATTTCCGTGAAATTGGTGAACGCTTTGGTCCGTTTGATCTCGCCTTCATGGAAAATGGACAGTACAACGAACGCTGGCCAGACTCACACATGCACCCGGAGCAGACCATACAGGCGGTACAAGACGTAAAAGCCCGCCAGTTCATGCCCATCCATTGGGGCATGTTCACGCTGGCGTTTCACGACTGGGCCGACCCGGTGCAACACAGCAGCCAGTTAGCGCAAGCGCGGCAGCTACCTATGCTGACACCGATGCTGGGTGAAGTGGTCACGCTGGGGACACCCACAACCACGCCGATATGGTGGGAGAAAGACGTTGATGCGCTACCCTCCCGACCTATCGCCAGAAACGCGGTACAGGATGCGGAATAGCTGATCTTGGGGATGAAAAGCTAACGAGTATCGCCAGTCGCCATCACCTACGACTGGCTTGAAAGCATAGGAGTGAAGTCATGAGCAAACCATCTGCACCAAACACGATTGAAATAGCGGGTCAACCGGCTGTTATCAGCTATGAGCCATAACTTGGCGCATTTCGTGGCAGGTTTCTTGGTCTGACTGGCTATTGTGATTTTGTATCGAACAGCATTCAAGGGCTGAAAAAAGAAGGTGAGATTTCACTACGTGAATATCTGGATGACTGCAGCGCAGCAGGTATCGAGCCTTTGATCTGACGGCATTAGTACAAATATCATCAATTCGTTGATCTTCCTTTATTTATAAAATACCCTGCATTGACGTGGATTTAACTGCCCTATGCAATATAAATAAACCAACACTTTAATAGTTATTTTTTGTTATTATTTTTACAGCATTAAATCCATCTTAGTCAATCCTCTTCCTAGGGGAAATAACCTTTTATTATAAATATGGACGCACATATAAAATGAATGATTATGAAAAACGAGCGCTAGAAGAAATACACGCATGGAAAAACCCACAATTAACATGGTTCGACAAAGCATTAAGCGTTATAAATAAACCTTTAGACTACGTGGGGGATCTGATATTAGATAACGACACTATTGGTGACGTGATAAAAAAATCCATTAACGGACTAGTGGGAGTATGTAATGATGCTGCTCAATGGAGTGTAAGACCTGAATCAATTTTTGAAGAGTTTCGTGATGATGGCCATCACCACATCAAATCTCATAATGACATACACTCTCTCCCACTTGAAAATATAGATAAAACCGTTGGTTTTTTAGGTGCAAAATATAAAGGATTGGCTCTTACTCAAGGAGCTGGCACGGGTACTATTGGATTACCAGGTTTGTTTATTGATATACCACTAATAGTGACACTAAGCTTACGCGCAATTGGCGAATATGCAACTTATTATGGTTTTGATATTGATAACCAAGAAGAAAGATTATATGCATTCAATCTATTGGGATTAGCTTCATCCCCATCTGACATTTCAAAGAATTTAGCAATGGCACAATTATTAAAAATATCACAAGATGTAGCAAAGAAAAAGACATGGGATGAATTAAACAAGCATGCCTTTGTTCAAGTAATTCAACAAATATCTAAAATATTAGGAATAAGGCTCACTAAGGCAAAGTTAGCTCAAGTTGTTCCTGTTTCTGGTGCAGTTGTTGGTGGAGGGTTCAACGCTTATTTCACAAGCAATGTTTGCAATGCAGCATACTACTTATATCGAGAAAGATTCTTAGCAAGAAAATATGGCCACAATGTTATAGAAAAAACCGTTAAGCCAGCAGAAGATTTTATTATTGACGACCCTGAAGATATAAGATAGGTATCACAGATATTCTTCTTTATAGAAAATAAAAACCAGCCCCTAGAATAGGGGCTAATGTAGAATAAAGGATTAATTTCACAAGAATTACATCAGTATTTTACACTTACACAAATAAATCCAATAGTCACTGTTTATCGATGCAGGAGATGCACTCCGGTAATTTTTGCCACAACACCTCCCGCCGTTCTGCATCCGCGAGTTCTTTGTGTTGTGCCGCCTCCAGCCAGTCACGGGCGGCTGAGGGGCTCAGGATAAACACGCCGTCGTCATCGCCTATCGCCATATCGCCGGGATGCACCGTCACCCCGGCAATCGTGACCGGTACGTTGACGGCACCGGCACATCCCAGTGTGCGGGTGGTAATGGCGCTGACGCCTTTGCAGAACACCGGCAAGCCCAGCTTGCGTAGCGCACGTGAATCCGTCACGTCACCGGCTACGACCACCCCCGCCAGCCCTTTCACTTTGGCTGCCAGCGTGCGCAGTTCCCCCCAACAGGCGCGTTCCTCTTCATCCGACGCATCAATCACCAGCACATCGCCGGGTTGGCTCAGTAACAATGCCTCACGCAGTACACCGCCATCCGGCGGACACAGTTTTACCGTCACCACGTTGCCAACCATCTGCACATCCGCCAGTAACGGCCGGATACCCGGCAAATACCCCTGTTCCGTCAAATGTCCCAGTGTGGAGGTGCCGACATGGCGATAGCCTGCCAGCAGTTCATCGCTAAGCGGCGAGACGCGGGGAAGAATATGATAATTCATCCTGCCACCTGCCCATGCCAGTCATCCGACGGGCCATTGCCTGCCATTGTTTCATGCGGTTTTTCACGGCCAAATGGAATGCATAACGGTGTGTGGAAAAACGGATCAGCAATAATACGGCAGTCCAGATTAAATACGGTTTTCACCAGCGCTTCGTCCAGAATTGCCGCCGGTGCCCCCTGCGCGAAGGCGGTACGGTTATGCACCGCCACCATATGGTCGGCGTAACGGCACGCCAGATTGAGATCGTGCAGTACCATGATGATGGTTTTCCCGTGTTGACGGTTCAACTCACGCAGCAAATCCAGCACTTCAATCTGGTGCGCCAGGTCGAGAAAGGTCGTGGGTTCATCCAGCAGCACCACCTCGGTGTCCTGTGCCAGCGTCATAGCGATCCACACCCGTTGGCGTTGACCGCCGGATAACGCATCTACCGGTCGGTCCGCCAGCCCGTCGGTGCCGGTTTGCACCAGCGCACGGTTTACCATCCGCTCGTCTTCCTGTGACCACTGCTGTAACCAGTTCTGGTAGGGATAGCGTCCCAGGCTGACCAACTGCTTCACGGTAATGCCTTCCGGCGCATCCGGCATCTGCGGCAAAATCGCCAACGCGCGCGCCACCTCGGCGGTAGACTGACGGTGAATATCCTCACCATTGAGGATGACCGAGCCACTGAGTGGCTTAAGCAAGCGGGCGAAAGACTTAAGCAGTGTGCTTTTGCCGCACCCGTTGCTGCCTATCAGTACCGACACTTTGCCCTTTGGCAACTGTATATCCAGATTGTCGATAATCGTCTGGCTGGCATAGCCGAGGGTCAGTTCCCGGCTGGTAATGGCGGTCATCATCCGTTTCCTTAATGACGTTGTTTGATCAGTAAATATAAAAAGAACGGCGCGCCCAGCGCCGAAACGAAAATCCCGGCGGGCAGATCCAGCGGCAAAAACAGCGTGCGTCCACACAGATCCGCCATCATCACCAATACAGCGCCACACAGAAACGCCATCGTCGCCTGCCCGGCAAAGGTCGGTGCCACCAGCCGTTTAGCGATATGGGGAGCGATAAGCCCGACGAACGCCATCGCCCCACCCCAGGCGATCGCCGCACCGGCCAGCGCCACACTGAGCAGCAACAACGCCAGGCGCAGCCCCTGCACCCGCACACCGATGCCCTGCGCCAGCCCATCGTCCAGTTGCTGCACCCGCACCTGACGCGCCAGCCACACCAGCCACGGCACCATCAGCAGTAGCCAGATACCCAGTTCTCGGGTTTCACGCCAACTGGCACCGTAGACGCTGCCGGTCAGCCAGACATACGCCGAAAGCGTGGTCGTCAGCGGGCTGAACACCAGCATAAAGGTGGTCGCCGCCACCAACAGTGCCGATACCCCCACACCGGTCAACACCAGCCGCTGCGGCGATACACCCGATTGCCACGCCAGCCAATACACCGCCAGCGCGGCCACGCCGGCCCCGGTCATCGCCGCCAGTGGCAGGTAGTGCGCCCCCAGCGTACCGGTGAGAAACGCCAGATAGAACACCGCTGCGGCGCTGGCACCGCTGGTAATGCCCAGAATATCCGGTGACGCCAGCGGGTTTCGAATCATCGCCTGTAAAATCAGCCCGGACACCGCCAGTGCGCCACCAACCAGTGCCGCCAGCAGCACCCGCGGCAAGCGTAATTGCTGAACGATAAGCGTCGCGCCCTCTGACTGTGACGAGACTAACGCCTGCAACACCTCCCACGGCGACAGCATCAGCTTGCCGATGCCAAGTGATATCACCATCACCGCCAGCACCAGTATCAGCGCCAGTGCGATGCGTCCAACGCTGGTCAGGTTAATCTGGCGGGAAAACGGCCCTTGTCGCCACACCAGCACCGAATCCCTGCCTTCGCGCTTATCCATGCCGACCTCCGCGCCGCAGCAGCACAATAAAGAACGGGGCACCGAATAGCGCCGTCATCACCCCGACCGGCACCTCCTGAGGCACAATCACCACCCGCGCCAGAATATCCGCCAGGAGCAATAACGCAGCCCCTAATAGCGCGCAGCCGGGCAGCAGCCAACGGTGGTCGGCAGGCAACAGTTTTCGAACCATATGCGGCACAATCAGACCGATAAAGCCAATGCTGCCCGCCATCGCCACCGCACCACCGGCCAGCACAATCACCAGCAGACTCATCAACAGTCGGATGCGTCCGGTGCGTTGCCCCAGACCTCGGGCGATAGCTTCACCGGCATTCAGCACGTTAACCTGCCCTGCCAGCAATAGGCTGGCGACCAGCGCCGCCAGACAATACCCCATCAACGGCAATACCGTCGCCAGCTCGCGATCAGCCACCGAACCGGCCAGCCAGAACAGCACCGTATCCAGTCCTTCCTGATTGACCACCAGCATTCCCTGACTAAAAGCCGCGAACATGGCGGTGATAGCCGCTCCCGCCAGCACCATGCGCAGCGGGTTCAGGCTGCCTTTGCCCATGGTGCCAATCAGCCATACCAGACAACCTGCCAGCGCCGCGCCAGCAAATGCCGACCACAGCCACACCGACATCGCCACCTTGGGAAACAGCGACACACAGACAATCAGGCAAAACATCGCGCCAGCGTTAATACCGAACAGCCCCGGCGATGCCAGTGGATTACGGGTCAGTACCTGCATCAAGGCCCCCGCCACCGCCAGACTGGCCCCCACCACGATAGCTATCAGCGTGCGCGACAGGCGCGTCGAGGTGACCAGAATATGATTCACGTTCAGTGGGTCCGGATGCCACAACGCCCCGAACACCTGCGATGGCGCAATCGCTATCGGCCCGACCATCAGGCTCAGAAACGCCAGCGCCAGCAGACACACCGCACCACCCGCCAGCACCTGAGCCGGTGCCATCTGCTTCATGCGGACTCTCACGACATGGCTCATGACAGACCTCCGGTGATACCGGTCACCCGGGCGATATCATCGAGCATCATGTTCGCCCCCAGAATACCGCCGGACAGGCTCCAGGTGACGCCATTGACCACCCACACCTGACGTCGCTGCGGCGCTCGCAGTTGTTGCCACAGCGGATGACGGATCAGCGATTCATAGTTGCGTTGCACGGCGGGGCTCTCAGAGCGCAGAAAAATGAAAAAGATATCGGCATCCACCACCGGGATGCTCTCTTTGCTGGTCAGCTTGAGGGACACCCCTGGTTGGGCGCGGCTGGCATCACTCCAGCCAAACCCCAATTCGCTCACTACCGAGCCGGGAAAGCTGTTAGGTAAATAGCTGCGGATATGATCTTCGCGGATATCCAGTATTGACACGGTGGGCGGCCAGCCGCTGCCAAAGCGGCGTTGCAACTGCTCACGCAGCCCGTTCACCCGCTGCTGCCAGTGCTGCAACAGGGTGTCGGCCACCGCCTGACGTCCCAGCGCCTGCCCCATTACCTGTACCGTTTTCTTGAACTGGTAGATTTCATCGAGCATCACCACCGGTGCAATCTGCGACAGCAGTGGCTCCAGTCGCTGGTGGCGAAAACGCGAAGCGACGATGGTATCGGGCTTTAACAGCACGATATCTTCCAGACTGGGTTGGGTTTCCAGCCCCACATGCGGCACCCCGGCCAGCGCCGGACGCAGGTAGCGGTACATGGGCTTCTCGCTCCACGAATCCACCACACCGGCAGGTGTCACCCCCAGCGCCACGGCGGTATCCGTCGCGCCCTGAAACAGGGTGATAACCCGTTGCGGCACTAACAACGACTGAGCCAGCGCAGGCCGGGAAAGCCCCAGCGGCAACAGACTTAACGACCACCGCAGCAATCGGCGGCGCGAAATTAAATACTCATTCACGATTCGATGTGATCTACCTTACAGGTTGAACTGTTGACAGACAGTTAGCGCTGTTAATAAACAGCCGTATTATTTTTGTTGCCGGTGAACTATGCCGGGGCCGTGCGACATTTCGTGCTTGATAAACTGAGTGAATCCTTTGCAACTTCATCGCACGCACGACAAGGAGAGGCTCAAACGCCGCCTCTCCTTGACCACTGGCTAAGGGCTAAACTGTGCCGCTAACGCGGTGCCTTCGGCGTTCGCCTTCGCTGTTCGGGCCTCCCGTGACGCGTTCCAGACGCGGCACGGGCTTTCGCGGCGTCCCTGCCGCTCACCCGGCGAAGTCGCCCACCTCAGCACAGTTTCAACGCCCAAAAACCAGCGTATATCCCGCAAAGCCCGTCACTAAAAAGTTAATGGCCATCTATTTACCAATGATTGCCTGAAACGGGTTAATCACCTCTCCCTTGCCGAACGGCATACTCCCCGGCCCACCGGCGCGGGCAATCATCGGGGTGATCAGCAGTTTCTGAGGCCAGTTGGGTGCGTCAAACAAGCGGGTTTTCAGCATCGCTTGCGTATCAGTCGCGAAACCGGCACGGCCAATCGCCCCATTGATTTCAGTGCGCATCACGCCCCACAGCGTTGCGGCATCCAGATCATAGGTCAGCGACAGCGTGTCAATGATCGCCCGCATGTTGACCTGAATCCCCAGCGTTTGCAGCCAGAACAGCAGGTCGTCCAGACGTTCGTGGTAAAGCGTATTGGCATGGCCTTGTTTGATGCGGTACACCGGGTCCTGCATACCGTGTTGTTCCAGCGTCGGCACATGAATACGCAGTGAATCGTGGTCGCGCAGCAACAGGCCGTGGGCCTGACCGGCTTTCCACACCAGCACCGCGTTCTGCCCGTGAATCTCACCCAGCATCCCTAAGCGGAACATGCGGAAATTAATATCGAAGAAACAATGGCAAAGCTCGGCAAACAGTGTCAATACCGACTCGGCATTCGCCGCTAAACCGCGATACGCCAGCCAGTCGTCAAAGAAGTGACGACGGCTACCCGGTAACGGCGTCCCTAATGCCGCCATCGGCAGCAGGCGGTAATCCGGGTCATCAAACAGTTCACGCGGATAACTGCGTACCATCGCCGACAGGTGACGTGGCGCTTCATCAAACAGGGTGGCCTGCGGCGGCATAAACGCCCACCATTTGCCTTCATCACACAGATACAGTCGCTGCTGTAATACCGCGTCTTTGTCGCGCGCCTGTCGCAACAACGCTTCACTTAACCCGCCGTTGATCATTTTCACTGCGGGCAAATAGCGTGACGCCCCCAGCGAGTACACCGCCATCGGCAGCTTGAGGTAGTCCGCGCTGGCAAAACACGGCGTCATGGAACGCAATGACGAGGTCGGCAGGTAGCGAGCGGCACAGAAATCCAGCCGCTGGCAGTCACCGTTGCGAAACGCTTCGCCCAACTGGGTTTCCAGAATATGATCGAACTGCCACGGGTGCACTGGCAAAGCGATGTGGGTGTCAGCAATGCCGCGTGTCGCCAGTTCCTGTTGCAGCGCCGCCTGCTCCGCCTGTGGTAGCAGGTAGTGTGCCGGGTACTGGTCAACCGTGTTGTGAATCCCATCGCCACATTGCAGCTTGTCTTTTGCCACCGCCACCCAGTTCAGTGCCACTGGCGTGGCGAACTCTGCCACGTAACGACG
The DNA here is from genome assembly GCF_020406815.2 of Dickeya oryzae. NCBI lineage: Bacteria > Pseudomonadati > Pseudomonadota > Gammaproteobacteria > Enterobacterales > Pectobacteriaceae > Dickeya > Dickeya oryzae. The sequence continues at coordinate 1,772,156 of NZ_CP162670.1, read as the reverse complement.
GTACTCTTCGGCACTCAGTCCCTGTTTGGCTTTCGCGGTCGGGTGATACGGGCGGTCGCGCAGCGAAGCCCACTGTTCCATGACGTGGAAGAAATCAGCGTTGCCGCGCGCGAGCAGTTCGTCGGTATCGATGCGGTGCTCGCGTGAGAGCGCGGTCTGCTCCACGCTGGTATTAAGCACATCCAGAAACAGCGCCTGCCCTTTGGCATTACCGTCCCCGCTGTTGTCTTCTGCACTGTTGTCTTCGTTACTGCGCTGCCCGGCGAAGACCAGATGCATGAAACTTTCCGGTTCCAGCGCCTGCCAGTCGTTACCGCCCTGCTGCCAGGCATACACCACCGTGTCCGGTACTTTTTCCCAGCGCTGGGTAATGCCAGGGCGCAGCGCCACCACCAGATGCCGCTGTTCACGCTCATCGCTGCACCAGCGCCACAGACGGGCCGTGCTCTCCAGCGCACCGAACGGTGACGACTGCCCGTACTGCTGGTGCCATTCATCGGCGGTATACAACGCCAACGGCTGGGCACCAAAAAATTCTTCGGCCAACAGGCAATCCACCAGATCCTGCATCACACTGTCGCTGGCATCCTTATAGTGAGACGTATTTTTCATCACATGACTTTCCATTGGATTACTGTCCTTCTGCTGAAATCGTTGCGGCCAGTCTGGCCTGTAACGCGCGAAACGCGATGCCGCGCTCGTCGCCCAAAACAAATGCGCGCACACCTTGCTCACGCCAGCGGGCATGATCGTCAGGCTGGCGGGGGATGGCGCAATAGCACACCCCGTGCACCTCGGCGGCAAAACGCACCTCGGCCAGCGCGGCCTGCACCGGGGCGGCCGCGGTCTGCCACGGCATACCCAGCGACTGAGAGAGATCCGCCGCGCCCTCCAGTATCATGTCCAGCCCCTCGACCGCGGCGATCGCCTTCGCCTGACGCACGCCCTCGGCGCTTTCGATCATCGCCACCAGCAGGATTTCCCGGTTCGCCAGCGTGACGTATTCCGCCAGACTGTGCTTACCGAAAGCACCGGGGCGGCCACTGTTGAGACTGCGCTCGCCTTGCGGGTGGTAATAGCAGGCGCGTACCGCCGCCTGCACCTGCTCAGCCTGCTCTACCATCGGCAGCACAATGCCCTGCGCGCCACCATCCAGCAGCCGCAGCATGGTTTTAGGGTTGGCGTCCGCCACCCGTACCAGCGGCGTGAGCGCATAGCTCTCTGCCACCCGGATCATGTTTTCCACCGTTTCCGGGTTAATCAGCACGTGTTCGGTATCGATAATCACGAAATCGAACCCGGCTTCGGCGATCAACTCCACCGATACCGGCGAGGGTATCGAGGCGATTAACCCATAGACCGGCGTACCGGCCGCCAGCTTGCGCTTGAGATGGTTGGTTCTTAGCATGACGACGGCCCGAACGGATGCAGGGGGTTCGGCACCGATTTAAAGCGGCGTTCACCGTCGCCCAGTAACCGGCGTTTCGTCAGTTCTTCCACCTCGTAGGTCGGTGCAAACACGTCAAACAGCGCATAACGCGTACGATGCTGTGGGTGTGCGGCCTGATAACCCAACACCACCTCCGCCGTCATTTGCCAGAAACGTGCTTCCGGCAGCTGATAATGCTGGCGCAGGAATACCGCCATTTCCGCCAGACAAATAAAGAAGAACGAATCGCAGGTGAAATCGCGCACCGCCTCAACGTCATCGGTCAGGATGAAGGAGTTACGGTTGATTTTGGCGTGGCTGGCCGGTAACGGCACCAGATCCGGTCGCATCGCCGGGCGTGCCAGATGGTCCGGCGAATAGCGCACCCCGTCGTGGAAATCTTTCAGTGCGATGCGCTGCGGCCAGCCATCACGCACCACCAGCACAATATTCTGGCCGTGCGACTCCATGCCGATGCCTTCGGCGTACAACATGTGAATGATGGGGGAAACCGTCACTTCCAGCAGTTGGCGAGTCCAGGTTTCCAGCCCGTATTGGCGAATCCAGGCGTCGATAAATGGGGCCTGCTCGCCGCCGTCGTAGCGGTGTTCGACATGGCTTAAGCCGTTAAACGGCACCGCCTGTTCACCCGGTTGCAGATACTGATGGATGCTTTCACGCCAGATGGCACCCATCACGCCATAGGCTTGCGCCATGCGGGTGGCGGGTAAGTTCTGGGTATCAAAGCTCACCCCGGCGACTTCGCCGAGGATCACAAACTTCAGGTTGCGGGCAGTCTGGTCGGTATCGATCAGCTGTTGTAGCCAGTCGGTGATGATAGGCCCGTTCATCACCGTGTGCCGTGCCAGAATACGGGTGCTGGAGGTGTTAGTCATACTCATCGCCAGCTTGACGTACGGCCGTGTTTTTTCGGTGACGTTCGCCAGCGTGCGAATCGACTGTTGCGCCTGCCAGCGGTCGTCAGAATCACCGAGGTAAATCAGCTCGCCGCTGACCAACTCCGGGTAAAACACCGGCGCAATCACGTTCTTCCACTGCCACGGGTGCACCGGGATCAATTGATAGTCCTGCGCTTTTCGCCCCTGACGCGCCAGTTGCTCGCTAAACGCCTGCCAGCGCGCTTCACCAAACTCAGTGAGCAGGAAGTCATCCAGATTCAGCTTAATCGACTGGTTGGCTGAGGCGCGTTGCTTCGACAACGCCAGCCAGACGATGGCGAAAGGCTGGCCGAACTCCGGCCCCCATTGCGCGTTATCCTGCAGGCTAAAACCGATGCGCGACTTGTAGCAGGGGTGGTAGCTGTGTGCATCCATGAAGTGGCGCTCCAGCTCATCGAAACTGAGCTGATGCGCTGGCTTGCCGGGGTGGTAATCCTGTGCGCGCGACTGCAAATCTTTTAGTTGCGTCTGCTCCAGTTCCTGCACAAAACGCGTCAAAAACGGGTTGTTCTCCTGCTCACCCAGCAGTTCTTCCAGCATCAGGTGCAGGTTGGGTGACTGCGCATTGCCGCTGGCATCAACGCGCTGCACACTGGCGTAATCCAGACGAATCAGCGCAAAGCTGTCGCTCAATAATCCATTACAGCGGTATTCCACCGGTTGTTGCTGCGCATCACGGCCGGTTATCACAAACTGGCTGTTACCCTCGCCCATGTCCGTGCAGTGATAAGGCAACACCTCTTCGTACAGCAACGTCTGTAACAGTTGCCCGACCACGCGCTGTTCTACCAGCTGATAACGCTGCGCATCCATCTGCAACAGCCAGTCACAGGCGATACCCTGCAATACGACGGGGGATAATGTTTCCATACAGTCTCTTAACCTTGTCAGTAAAAATAACGTTGCCAGTCAAAATGACGTGGCAGTCGTCAACCCAGTACCTGTGTGCCTCAGCGCATCTCACCTGTACCGGTGTGAGGTGGTGAAGCCCCGGCCAACAATGCGTTGGCCGCTGTCTCGTCACTGCCCGAGGGGAAACGCAAGGCACAGGGCAGCGCCAGCACGATCAGTATGCCGGTAGCCATAAAGGTCTCGCTGATGGCGGCGGCACGCGCAGCCTCCTGTGCCAGCCCGCTGCCCGCCAGCCGAAATTCGAGGTACAGCGACGCCACCACGATCGCCAGCGATGACACCAGACGCCGTGAAATGTTGTTCATCGCCGCCCCCTGGGTGACCAGCGTTTCCGGCAGTACATTCAACCCGGCGGTAGTGACCGGCATGTAGGACAACCCTAGCCCGATGCCGCGCAGTATCATCCAGCCAAACACCACGCCAATGGATGACTGCGCACCCACCATGCCTAACCCGATGGTCGCCAGCGCGGTCAATAGCACCCCGCACCCCACAACCCGCGCCGGGCCGTGGCGGTCGAGCAGGTTGCCGCCGAGCTTACCGAACAGGCTGGCGAACAGCGCAGTGCACAGCAGCGCCAGCCCGGTCCAGACGGCGCTGTAACCCATCACCATTTGGACCAGCATCGGTAATAACACCAGACATTCGAACATCCCGACCGATTGCACCACCGCAATTACCACACTCAGTCGATAGCCGTGCAGTTGAAAAATACGCAGGTTCAGCAGCGGCTCGCGTTTACGCAGTTCGACGCGAACAAAGGTCGCCAGACAGGCAGCTGCCACCAACAGCATCAGCAGGTTGAGTGGATTCGCCAGCGCCGCCGCATGATGTAATCGCCCGGCGGCTACCATCAGCAAACCAATACCGGCGGACACCAACAGATAACCGGTCATATCAAACGGCTTGCGCTCACCGGGCGTGGTTTTCGGCAACACCACCAGCCCCATCAATAGCGCCAGTGCACCGATGGGAATATTCATGGCAAACAGCGACCGCCAGCTAAACCACGTCAGCAGGATGCCGCCGCACAGCGGCCCCAGCGCCGGAGCCAGCATCACGATAGCGCCCCAGATACCGGTAATACCGCCACGCTCCTGTTTGGGGTATACCGAAAAAATCAGCGTCAGCGACAGCGGGATCATCAGCCCGCTGGCGATGCCCTGCACCGTGCGAGCGGCTATCACCAGCGAGATGGAATCTGCCAGCATCCCCAGCACCGAGCCGCTGATAAACAGCGCTACCCCCAGCAGATAGAGCGGTTTGTTACCCAACCGGTGCCCGAGATAGCCGGTCAACGGCATCGTCATCCCCATGCTGACCATGAACGCCGCCACTACCCAGGTAGCGAGCAGCGGCCCAATGTGAAACACCTCGATGAACGCGGGCAATGCCGGGTTCAGCGAGCTGTTATTCAGGCTGACCGTCGTAGTACCGAGCAGCACATTCACCACCACCAGCCAGCGAGGAACAGCGCTAGTCGACACGGTCCACCACTCCGGTTATGTCTACGTTCGTACCGTCCGCCGTGATAACCCCAGCGTCGGTGATGAAATACTGCGCAGGACGGGGGTGACACAGAAAATCGGCATGCGAAATGTTGTAGCCATAGGCCCCTGCCAACGGCAGCACCAGCAGGTCACCGATATTCACGTCGGTCAGGCGCTGGTCACGGCTGAGTACATCTTTCGGCGTACAGAGCTGGCCGACGACTGTCCAGTCGCGCGTTTCCCCTGCTGGCTGTGCAGGAGCCAGTGACAGATGGATAACGGGGTGGTCATGCCCTTGCGCCACCGGCAGGCGGAACTGATGCGTACCGCCGCGACACACCAGAAAATGCTTACCGTGGCTGCGTTTCTTATCCAACACTTCGATGGCGTAATAGCCACAATACGCGCTGATAAACCGCCCCGGTTCAAAGCGAACCACCGGCACATCCGGCTGTTGCGCCAGCCGCACACGCAAGTAGTCACACAATGCTGACCAGTCGAAACGCTCCGGCGTCAGGTACGGCACACCGATGCCACCACCGACATTGAGATGGGTAATCTGTTGTGGATGGGCAGACAGCGCTTTCCACTGCGGCCAGCGCGTCAGATATAGATCCAGCAATTGCTGGTGCCGCTCCACACTCATCTGGTGCGACATGGCATGCACGTGGAACCCTTTGAGTTGCAGGTGGCTGGCGTTATCCACGTCACGCACCGCATCCGGCAGGTCTGCCTCATCCATGCCGAACGGTGTCGGCGTACCGGCCATCGCCAGTTTGCTGGTCAGCGACGACGCCAGTTCCGGGTTGATACGGATGAACACCGGCTGAACCACGCCGTGTTGCTGCGCTCGCTGTTGCAGGCGGGCTATCTCATGACGGCTTTCCACATGGACCGCCTCCACCCCGTGTTCCAGCGCCAGATCAAAATCAGAATCCAGCTTGCCCGGCCCGGAGAACACAAACGGTTTCGCGGTTGCGCACCCGGCCACACGGTCGATTTCCCCGCCGGAGGAAATCTCAAACCCATGAACCAGCAGTGCGATGGCATCCAGAATCGGTTTTTCGCTGTTGGCCTTGATGGCGTAATAGAGTTCGACGCCGGGTGGCAACGCTGCCATCACCTCGCTGACGTGTTGACGCAACGCCGCCAGGTCATAGACAAACGCGGCCAGCGGATCGCGGTGCTGCTGTTGCAGGCGAACGATCAGCTGGCGAACAGGCTGTGGCAGCTTACCCATGCTGCACCTCATGCTGCTGTACCTCACCCTGCGCGAGCGAATCATGCCGACGTCCCGCCGTATGCCACGCTTCGCCGTAGCCTGTCACCTTACTCTGGTGCGCAGTCTCGCCCCAGGGGGACGGCAACTGGACGTAGCTGGCCTGACGATCGGCCTCGGCTGCCAGCCGCACCTTGAGGTTGGTTTTGCATGCCACCGTCTCACCGGCGATCAGCGCTTCCAGCTCCGGTGCCGGTTGGCGCAGTTCCGCCTGAATGGCACGCAGCTGCTGTCGGACCCGTTGCCACATCAGCGGTGCCAGATGGGCACGACCATGACTCAACGCCAGAATGGCTTCTGACAGGTGGTTGATGAACAGGCAGTACATGATGCGGTTCCAGCCCTGCTCGCGGGAATACAGCAACGACTGGCGCACGCGGGGGTGTATATCGTCAGGAATTGCGTGGATACCGCGATCGTCGGTCAGCTTCACCCCTTCGAAATCGCGCAGCAACACCTGATGTGGTCGCCCTTGTTGATGCACCAGCACGCTATTTTGCAGATGCGGTTCCATCACCACACCGTGATTGAAGAACAGTGACAATACCGGGCGCAGTAACCGCGTCTGATAGTCGTCAAACCAGTACAACAACGCGTTGTCATCCAGTGCCGCACCGTAGTGTGTGCGCAGGAAAGTATGAATCATCGGCTGTAAATCGACGCCACGGGCAAACAGCGTACCGGCCATGATGCTGTGCTGCGCACCGGTACGGCGACAGAAGTTCTCACGCAGAATGCCGCCGGTTTGCTCGCGAAACCAGTATTGATCCGATTCGCTGACACCGACCGGGCTCCAGCTCACCACACCCGGTTCGGCCGCCGCCGTCAACCCACCCAGCGTATCGGCCTGCTGCGCCAGTAACTGGCGGAACAGCCGGTCGATCAGCACCGTGCTTTCCAGCTCGTACCAGGCATTTTTACGCACGCAGTTGGTGATCCGTACGTTCAGCGAGCCTTTGATAAAGTAATCATGGTCTTCGATAAACCAGGTGCGGATAGACGCGGTCGGGCTGGCGACACGCCCGCTTTGCCCCAGATCGCGGATCACCTCGTTTTGTAATAACTGCTGTACGCGGGCGTCCTGCATAAACAGTTGTGCCTGTACCGGATGCATACAGATGATGGCGCGCCCCGGTGCCGCCGGGCCTTGATCAGCAAATCCCTCCAGCACCTGTTGCGGTGTCAGGCCGTTGGCACCGATGTGTAAGCCTTCTGTTGGCACCTCGAACTGATGCAACGCCGCCCTGGCCTGAAATTCCGGTGCCCACTGCTCCTGGCCGAGATGTGCAGGCCACAGGCGTGCCTTGGGCGCAGGGTGGCTGGGGTGGCCGAACCACAACCCTTGCTCGCTGTGCAAATAGTGTTGCAGCGGTGCGTCTGTTTGCTGGCGCTGGTTGTGGCTGACAATCGCACCGACCAATTGCCTGCTCTGCAGAATCTGCTCGTACAGTTCCGGGTTTTTTCTCCCGGCAATGTGTTCGCAGGCTGCCAGTATGCGGGCAATCACACGTTCAAAATCGGGGCAGTGCCAGTCGCCTTGTGACTGGCGCAGATAGACATCAGACAGATAGTGCTGACTGCCGAACGTATCACGGCGGTCCACCATGACAAATAATTGCAGTGAGTCGGGCACACCGATAACCATCGGAATACCTTTCCAGTCCGCACCATCAAAATAGGCCCCCGGCGGGATCCCTTTCATTTCGTCTGGCCATTCATATCGCACATACCCTTCCGGTATGGCGAACTCTTTGATAAGACAATTCAGTAACCCATGCAGGGCTGCTTTTTCGCTTATCATTCTGGACAAAGCATCATGATTAAGGTTGTTCATCTCTGCTCCATAAGAATAACAATCGGCCGGTGATGTCGTGGCGACGGTTAACTATCCTGATTAACGCACGGGAAATAGCCCCGCCTTTCGGCGGGACATGAATTAAAAGTCAACGCTATATCCTAATGTCACGGTTCTTCCCCGACCGGAGAAATAACGCAGGGAGTTCACAATCGCGCTTTGCGAGTAATACGTGATGTACTCCTTATCAAACAAATTAGAGACCGCCAGATTAATTCTGCCTTTCGGCAATTTATAACCAACGGCGGCATCCACCAGTAAATAACCGTTAAAGTCCTGCTGACGGTTATCCATAATTCTGTCGAAGGCGTAATTGGCCTGAATAAAGGAAGACCACTGCGGCGTCCAGTTGGCAGACCAGCTGGCGGTCAGGCGATCCGGCGGAATATTTAAGCCGTCCAGCTTGCTGTCCAGGCTGCCGTTGCCGTCACTGTCATACCATCCCTGAATGTGGGAATAACCGAACTTCAGGCTATGGTCGTCATTCACTTTGTAGCCCAGTGAAGTTTCGATACCGTCAATGCGGGTTTTCTGGCGCTCGCTCTGGAAGGTGCCGTTGACATCCACCACACGTTCGCCCAGCTTAGAGGTCGAGCGGTAGTAACTCATCTCAAACGTCACCGGGTCTTTATCGATACGAAAACCGGTTTCAACGTTATCCGTGACAATCGGCTCCAGCGGCAGCATATTGACCGACTGATTGGCGGTTTTAATGCCACGCAGCGTGCGGCCTACGTCAGGAATACCAAAGCCTTGTGAATAGTTAGCGAACAGGCTCAATGGCTGATACGGCGTGGTCCATACTGCGCCCACGTTATACAGCGTCTTGTTGAAACTCAGCCGACCGCCCTGCACATCCACGCTGTTATTCGGCGCTTTGGCGGTACTGGCCGCCACCGTACGGAAACTGTCGATGTCCAGTCGGGCGTACTCATAGCGCACCCCGGTAGTAATTTTCAGTGAATCGACCGGCTGAATATCCCACTGCATAAACGGCGACAGATCGGTGTATTTCATCTGCGGTGCATAGATGCGCTTGGTCAGCCAGAAATCCTGCTTGCCGGTATCAAACAGGGTATCGAACCCCACAGTCGCTTTCAGGTAGTCATCCCAGATATCGTCTTTGGTCAGCGCCACTTTGCTACCGTAACGGCTGGAGGTCACCCGTGACTGGTCATAGAGCTTATTCAGCGGCGCAATGCGGACATCCTGGAAAGAGGCGGAGTTATCTGCGCCGAACAACGACTCGTAATTCTGGTAATACACCAGCGAGTTCAGTTTCATGCCCGCCAGATTGTAATTATCGTAGGTAGCGCTGGTAGTCCAGACGCTGTTCATCGGCGCATCGCCGACCGGACGACCGGATATGGACGTGGTCGGGATACCCTTATCGCGGTCACCGGCAATGCCCAGATAGTTCATCTTGCCTTTGATCTGATAACGGTTGAGGCTGAACTGGATTCGCTGGTCATCATCCAGCCAGTAGCCGACCTTCGCTATCACGTCATAGGCGCGCGAATCCATCAGGTCGCCCTGGGTATTATCCACCCCAATCGGGCGATCTTTTCCGTCCAGAAACAGCCCCTGATCTTCATAACTGACGGAGAACAGGTAATCCAGATACTCTTCGCGACCACTGAACCCGTAAGTGGTTTTGTAGCTCATGGTGTCTGAGCTGACTTTCGTCGGCGAGGTAGTTTCCACGCTGAAGTGCTGGTTAAACGAGCCCGGTTCCGGGCGGCGAGTGATAATATTGATAACGCCACCGGTCGCACCAATACCGTTGCTGGCACTGGCACCGTGAATCACTTCGATGTGGTCTACCATCGAGAAATCAATGGTGTGCATTTCACGCCCGGTAGGACGCAACGGGTTCGACTGCGGAATGCCGTCGACCATGATCAACGGCGCGCGACCACGGAATGTTTCACCGCTACCGCTCATTTTCTGGCGGCTCGGTGCCATTGCCGGTAATAAATTACTTAATATCTGGGAAGAATCACTGGTAATTTGTCGCTGCTGTTCAATCTGTTCTTTGGTAATAATGGTTACAACCTGAGGCGAATCTTTTTTTTCGGTATCCGTTCGGGACGCCGTGACCACCATTTCGCTGTCATTTTTATTTGTACTATCTGCTGCGTCAGCCTGTGTAAATAAAAATAATGGCGTCAACGCATATAATGCCCGAACCTTCATTCCTGCAACCTCATTATTATTTTCCCAGTCAATAAAACGCTGATGTTCCCACCAGCACATATCATCAAATAATCTGTTCAGCCCAAGGTGATGCCCGTAATAACGCCGCCAGCAATTGGCTTTTATTATTTCGCTTTTCGGATCATGACGGGCTATTCACGCTGAATTACCGATGGCGGATTTGCGCCACCGCGTCAGTTAACGCCTGCTCAAAACGTGCCACAACGCTGCGACACTGTTCTTCGGTAATAATCAGGGGTGGCAGCAACCTGACTACATTACCCTGTCGGCCTCCCCGCTCCAGCAACAGCCCCTGCCGGAAACAGTGCTGTTGGATAGCGGCGGCCAGGTCAGCATCCAGCGGGTAGCAACTACCGGCCTGCACGGGCTGACGCTCATCAACAATTTCGATGCCCAGCATCAGGCCACGACCACGCACCTGTCCCAGACAAGGGAAGCGTGGCTGCATCTGCATGAACTGCTGTTTGAGCCATTCACCGCGTGCCGCCGCCTGCGCCGCCAGTTTGTCGCGCAGCAAAATATCAATGGTGGTTTTCCCGGTCGCCATCGCCATCTGGTTGCCACGGAAGGTGCCGGTGTGAGTACCGGGTTTCCAGACATCAAACTCGCGTCGAATGCCCAGCACCGCCATCGGTAAACCACCGCCCACCGCTTTCGACATCACGACGATATCCGGCTCAATACCCGCCTGTTCAAAGGCGAACATACTGCCGGTGCGGGCAAACCCGGCCTGTACTTCATCCACGATCAGCAGGATGCCGTGACGGCGTGTCACCTCGCGCAACGTTTGCAGCCAGCGTGCCGGTGCCGGGTTAACACCGCCCTCGCCCTGCACCGCTTCAACGATAACCGCAGCCGGCAGTGACATACCGCGCTCGACATCATCGATAAACCCGGTGAAATAGCGGCTGAGTGCCTCAACACCTGCGTCACCGCCAATCCCCAACGGGCAACGGTATTCATGGGGATACGGCAGGAATTGAACGCCGGGCATTAAATTCTGTACGGCTTCTTTCGGGCCGATATTGCCGGTCACGGCCAGGGCACCGTGTGTCATGCCGTGATAACCGCCGGAGAAGCTGATAATGCCGCCCCGACCGGTATAGGTTTTCGCCAGCTTCAGCGCCGCTTCAACCGCATCTGCCCCCGAAGGGCCGCAAAATTGCAGGCAATACTGGCTTTCACCGCCCGGCAACAGCGCCAGCAAGGTTTCGCAGAAGGCATCTTTTAGCGGCGTGGTGAGATCCAGCGTGTGCATCGGCAGGCCCGATGCCAGAAATGCCTGAATACTGGCGACAACCTCCGGGTGGTTATGCCCCAGCGCCAGCGTCCCCGCCCCTGCCAGACAATCCAGATACCGGTTGCCGTCCACATCCGTCACCCACACACCCTGTGCTTGCTGGATGACCAGCGGTAATTTGCGCGGATAACTGCGCACATTGGATTCAAACCGTCTTTGACGCTCCAGATAATCGGCATTGGTTCTCTGCCCACTCTCCATGACCGCCGCATCCATTACCGCCCACTGTGTCTCTGACATCGCCTTCACCCTCCGTGATATTGATAATGACAATAATTATCATTAAGAATAGTGATGCTCAAGTGTTATTTAAATGACAGTTTTCATAACCAAATCCTTACAAACGTTGAAGGAATGTTAACTAAGCGCAGGTGGCAAGAGGGTTTTTTGCGGCAAAACGGGGGCAAAATACACGAGGCAAGCAGGCCGGACATGAACTCATTTTTGTGACGAACATCACAGTAAGCAACTGGGTAGTATTCAGATCTATCGTTGTGATATCCCGCGAGGGGAATGATCGGATGGGATAATAAAAACGCCGGTCCCCGTATAGAAAACCGGCGTTATAACAAACAGATAAGTCCGTCAACTCAGTATGACGGATGATGAGTGTGACGATAATTAGTGGCAATGAGTTAGTGTGACGAAGATTCCGGCTCAAACAACGGCAACGGTTTGCCGATGATATAACGCTGGCGCAAATGGGCGGATAACACATCCATCAGCATGACCACCACCACCAGAATCAGGGTGATGAACATCACCACATCCCAGTTCCATAGTCGCATGTTTTCGGCATACACCAGCCCGATACCGCCCGCGCCGACAAACCCCAGCACGGCGGCGGAGCGCACGTTCGACTCCATTTGGTAGAGGCTGAGCGCCAGAAAGGTGGGGAACGATTGGGTAAAAATGCCGAAGCGGTGTTTTTGCAGGCTGTTGGCACCCACCGCGCTCAACCCACGGCTCGGCGAACGTTCTACCGCTTCATGCCCTTCGGCGTACAGCTTGCCGAGCAAACCGGCATCCTGCATCAAAATAGCCAGCGCGCCGGAGAGCGGCCCCATCCCCACCGCCCGCACAAAAATAAGCCCCCATATCGCCATGTCGATACCGCGTAACACATCCAGCAAACGGCGCACCAGCAACGCGACCGGTCGCAATATCGGCGCGTGCATCACGTTACGGGCCGCCAGAAATGACAGAGGTAACGCCACCAACGTGGCTGTCAGCGTACCGGCGAACACAATCGCGATGGTGATAAATATCTGTGACAGGTAGTAGCCAAACGGCCAGTTGGCAAAGTCGTGCCACACGAACATGCGCATAAAGTAGCGCCCTAATTCACCGAAGCCGCGCACCCACTGCTCGATACTGATGCCGAAAAACACCAGAAACACCACGTAGTAAAGCAGTACGGCGGCCCCCGTCAGCCCGACACGCCACAGATAACGGCGCTGCTGGCTGAATAGCTCGGGGTGTTGCTGTTTGATGGCGGCGATATCCGTCGACGCCAGCGAGGTCATGTTCATTTGCTGCCCTCCACTACCCGCTGTCGCAACCATCCGGACAGCGCATCCAGCATTGAAACCACCACAATAATCAGCAGCATGGTGATGCTGACCTGGTCGTAGCGGTCCAGTTTGATATTGGTCATCAGTTCCTGACCGATGCCCCCGGCCCCCACCAACCCAAGAATGGTGGACTGGCGGAAGTTGATCTCCAGCCGCATAAAGCTATAGGAGAGTACAATCGGTTTGACCTGCGGCCACAACCCGAAGCGCATGCGCTGTAATACGCTGGCACCACAAGCGGCCAGCCCGCGTACCGGCCGTTCTGAGGCGGTTTCGATCGCTTCATAAAACAGCTTGGTCAGGCTACCAATGGTGTGTAACGCCAGCGCCAGAAATCCGGGGATGACGCCGATACCAAAGGCCATCACAAACATCACCGCCCACGCCAGTTCCGGCATGGTGCGCAAAAACGCCACCAAGGCACGAATAGTAAAACGTATACCTGGCGCGCTCTGGGTATTCCCGGCAGCCAGAAAGCCCAGCACCACCGATGCCGCCACCGAGAATAACGTGGCTGCCAGCGCCAGGTTGAGCGTTTCCCAAATCAGCGGTAACTGGATAGGCAGGCGGTATCCCCAGTAAGCCAGTGACCCTTCGGTATGACCATCCGCCAATAGCAGATGCCAGTGCAATACCGGCATCGTTTCCGACAGGTAGTCAAAAAAATGGGGGAACGATGTCCACAGGGTGTTCAGATTAAATTCGGACAATTTGCCCGCGCCGATATACAGCACGGCCAGCACCAGCGCCCATGTCAGTGACTCGCGCTTTTGCTGCGTGCGTATGCGCTGGTAGTAGCGTTCAAAATCAGGGTTCAGCATGCGTTTAGTCTGGATGGTGGAAAACAGATGAGCGGGTCGGCGTCGCCATAAAGCGAAAAAGGCATCCTGCCTGTGCTACCGTCCTCAATATCGCGCCATGATGCACCGCGGATTCAGGGACGCGCCGGGAGCGATAGCCCGGCGCAATACCGCTAGCCGTGCTTAACGGTTGCCTTTAGTCAGCTCGCGTTTCATCTCGATGATGGTTTTGTAGTCATCCACGCTGGCCGGGCCGATATGCTGTTTGCCACCGACCGCTTTGATGAAGCACTCGTGGTCTTCTTTATCCAGCTTATTCACCGCGGCGATCAACCTGGCTTTAAAAGGCGCAGGCAAGGCGTTGCTCACCAGAACAGGACCGTTCGGGATCAACGGCGATTGCCAAATAATACGAATCTGCTTCATCAGATCCGGATGGTCCATACGGATCAGGCGGCCAAACGCGCCGCTGGTATAACCGGTGTTGTAGTCACCGATCATTGATGCCCAGGTCACCGCGCCATCAAACTGGCCATTCAGCACACCGAGGATGTCCTGCTCGTGGCCGCCGGAGAAGGTCACGCTGGAGAAAAAGTTGTTGTACTTGTTATCCGCATTACCGCCGAACTGCTGTTTAAACGCCTGATTAGGAATCAGGTAGCCGGAGGTGGAATCCGGGTCGGCGAAACCAAACGCTTTGCCTTTCAGGTCTTCCAGCTTTTTATAAGGGCTGTCGGCTTTGACGACTACCACCGAGTGGTAACCACGCGACTGGTCTGCGTCATCCACCACGATACCGATGATATCCACCGCGTTCGGATCTTTGATGTACACCGACGCATACGATGAGGGCGACATGCTCAGCACCAGATCAATCTTCTTACCCAACAGCCCCTGGATGACACCGGCGTAATCAGACGAGTTACGCATTTGCGTGTCCACGTTCAACTCTTTATCCAGAAACTGTTTGACGCACTGGTTATCGCCGATTTGCTGGGTGGCATTCTGCCCGCCCAAAATGCCCAGGTTCAGGGTTTTCGGTGTTTCCGCGGCGAATACGCTGGCGGACACTACCGCACCGGCCAGCAACGTGGTCAACGTAAAAGTTTTTTTCATCGGTTTGCCTATTTTGTCGTTATGCCAAGATGATGTGTAGTAATGCGATGTCAAACAGAGAATTAATGAACCGGTTGCAGGTCGTCGCCATACAAGGTACGCAACAACCCGTCGGTTAATGCTGACGGCGAACCGTCAAACACGATGCGCCCTTGTGCGATACCAATTGCCCGGGTGCAATATTCTTTCACCAGCTCGACCGAGTGCAGGTTGACGACCACGGTGATGCCGTTGTCACTCACCTGTCGCAACACGTCCATGATGCGGCGGGTGTTTTTCGGATCGAGGGAGGCGACCGGCTCGTCGGCCAGCAGGATTTTAGGGTTCTGCATCAATGCGCGGCAGATGGCGACACGCTGCATCTGGCCGCCAGACAGGTTTTCCGCCCGTTGCAACGCATGCGGCAACAGGTTCATCCATTGCAGCAGCCCAATGGCATGGGCGCGGTCTTCGTCGGAAAACAGCTTGAAGAATGATTTCAGGGTCGAGGTTTGGCTCAGACGACCCAGCAGTACGTTGGTCAGCACATCCAGTCGCGGCACCAGACAGAAATCCTGAAAGATCATGCCGCATTCGCTGCGCCACTGGCGCATCTGACGACGACTGAATTGCAGCACATCCTGCGTCTCGCCGTGCAGGTCGACCTGCGATTGTGTGTCAACCTGCGATTGTGTATAGCGCAGGATTTGCCCTTCGCTGGCCGGGATCGTGCCGTTCATCACGTGTAATAGGGTCGATTTACCGGCACCAGAGCGACCAATCACCGCCACCATTTCACCGGCGTGCAGGTCAAAATTGATGTTCTCCAGCACCCGTTTCTGCTGCCCGGAATAGGCTTTGCATAGCTGCCGGACGGACAGAATGGGAGACTGTGATTGTGTCTGGGGTTGGTAGGTGCGCAGTTCAATCGCGCTTTCGGATGCTAACAGTGCCTGTGCCATGGTTTTCGTCATCGTTTACGGTTAGTCAACACTATGGACGCTATTAAGCGCAGTGCAGATGAAGACTTGATGACAGCTTTGTGATTAGAAAATGAACATTACAGAACAACGACGGCAACGTGCGCGTTGGTAAGCCAATATCCCCGCTCACCAACGCCTACCGTTATGCACAACCAAACACTATCAGGCACGCCGCGTCAATAAACCACCACGGCGCGTTGAAATAGAAATGATTTACTTACAAAGCAATTGGTTATCAGATAACAGCTCACACAATAATCCATGCCCCATCGGCAGCGGCCTGTACGCCCTCCGGCAGGGTGTTTTGCATCAGCCAGGCGTCTGTTTCATGACTGAGGTGGGTCAGCCAGGTGTGTTCCGGGCGTAACCACTCACGCACCTGCAATACGGTGTTCAGATCACTGTGATTGCGCGGTGGCGTGTCGCGCGGCGGCTGGGTGCAGTCCATCACCATATGCTCAAGCCGCTTACCACGCAAAAACGCCAGGGTGTCATCCGGCAGGCCACAGGTGTCGGTTAAGTACGCCACGGCATGGCGACCGGTTTCCAGCAGATAACCAAAGGTGGGTTTGGAATGATTCAGCGGCAGTGCCGTCACCTGTAACGCGCCCATCGCCACCGTCTGAAACGGCGTCATCGCCGGTTGAAAATCCAGCCGTCGAGGATGTTTATACAAGTCATCGCAACCTTGTTCATCCGGTGGGCCGAATACCGGGATCCGATCGCCGATGCCCCAACGCAACGAAAACAGCCCCTGAACATGGTCGACGTGGTAATGCGTCAGCAGAATACGGCGGATTTCATTCACGCCAAAACGCTGCTCCAGTTGCGTCACGCCCGCATCCAGCAAGGTCACCTCGCCATCACATCGAATCATCACGCTGCTTGGCCCACGCCGAAAACGGGGATCCCGACGCGCACGTTCGCAGGCGATACACCCACAACCGGTCAACGGCACCTGCTGTGCGTCACCGGTGCCCATAAACATTAGATCCATAGCATCAGCTCCATAGCATCACGTCCATTTTTCAGTTTCTCGTTTTTCAGCCGCCAGCAGGGTGTGGAACGCCTGTAGCGTCTGCGTCAGTGGTCCGTCGTTGTTCAGCCGTCGGCACGTCGCCGGGAGGATATCCATCGCATCGGCCCGTTGCAGCCGCAGCGCTATCTGCGCGTCATCTTCCCGCCCACGCTGGCGTAACCGCTGTGCCAGCACCGCCGCAGACACCTGCAAACACACCGGTAATAACCGGCTGCCATAACGCTGTTCTGCCTGCTGGTGGTGAAACCGGGAGCCGTTGACCACCACATCCAGCCCGGCAGATAACCATTGATCGATTTCAATGCCGATACCGTACTGATACTGGTGTGCCTGCCAGTGCAACGCGAACAGGTTGTGCTCACGACGATAGGCAAACTCCGCCTCGCTCAGCGCGATGTGGTTCTCTCCCCCCGCCTGTGCCGGGCGGGTGATATACCGATGCGCCACCAGCAGGCGCACTGGCTCGGTCTGCCGCAGGGCATCCAGCAGCGTGTCTTTGCCGGAGCCGGACGCCCCGGTCAGCCAGATGAGCCGTGCCATCAGAACACCTGCCGTCCCTGAGCCCAGACATGACGGATTCGTACCTGCCCGTGCGCATGGTGCGCCAGCACCAGATCGGCACGCAGCTCCTCAGCTATCCGTCCCCGGTCAACGAGCCCGACCGCCTGTGCCGGATTGTCGCTGACCATCGCCACCGTCTGCGGCAAGGTAAAGCTATTGCGCTCATCGTCAGCGAGGCGAAACGCCGCATCCAGCAAACTGGCGGGATAATAATCGGATGACAGAATATCCAGCAGCCCCTGCTCCGCCAGATGAGACGCCGCCACATTGCCGGAGTGAGAACCGCCACGCACGATATTGGGTGCCCCCATCAGCACTTTCATGCCGAGGGTGTGCGAGGCTTGCGCCGCGATTTCCGTGGTAGGAAACTCGGCAATCACGCTACCCAGCGCCAGCGATTCATGCACATGGGCTTCGGTGGCGTCATCGTGACTGGCGAGCGCAATACCGCGCTTACGGCAGTGAGCGGCAATCGCCAGTCGATTTGGCGTTGACCAGCGTTTGGATAGCATGCGCTGCTCGGTTTCAAACGCATCCATCTCGGCATTGTTCAGCCGGTATTTCCCCTGATAGTACTCGCGGTATTTTTCCGGCGTCGCAAACTGCCGTTGCCCCGGCGAGTGGTCCATCAGCGACACCAGCGCCACTTCCGGGATATCCATCAGCGCTTCAAACAGCGGCAGGGTGGTGTCGTGCGGTAATTCGCACCGCAGATGCAGCAGATGTTGTGCCCGGTTTACCCCCTGCTGCTGGCTATGCACCACGGCATCAATCATGCGCCGCAGGTTGTCGAGCCGGTGGCCACCATCGCGCACATCCCCTATCGCCACTGCATCCAGCACCGTGGTAATACCGCTGGAGACAATCAGCGCATCGTGGCTGCTCATCGCCGAATGTGCCGGCCAGTCGACTTTCGGGCGTGGCATAAAAAACTTGTCCAGATTGTCAGTGTGCAGCTCGACCAATCCGGGCAACAGCCAGCCGCCCTCTCCGTCCAGCGCCTGCGGCAGTTGGCTGGGCGTAGAAGAAAAGTCTTCAATTATGCCATTACGCCAGGCCAGCGATCCGCTGACCACCTCGTTTGCCAACACCAGTTGGACATTATTGATTATCTGGGTTGTATTGGTGATATGGATTGTATTGGTGATCTGAGTCGTCGCACTCATGCCGTAAGCTCCTGCGTGACGGGTGCCATGTGATGCAGGCGGTCCGCCACGCGGGCACGCACCTCTGCATCGTGGAAAATACCGACCACGGCGGCGCCACGCGCACGCGCTTCTTCTATTAGCCCTACCACCGCGTCGCGGTTGGCGGCATCCAGCGAGGCCGTCGGTTCATCGAGCAACAACACGGGATAGTCGGCGATAAAACCACGGGCGATGTTGACCCGCTGCTGCTCACCACCGGAAAAGGTGGCGGGGGCCAGCGTCCATAACCGGCGCGGGACGTTAAGGCGGGTCAGCAGTGCGCTGGCGCATGCTTCACACACGGCACGGTCTTCACCGCGTTCCAGCAGCGGCTGCATGACCACCTCCAGCGTCGAAATACGAGGGATCACCCGCAGGAACTGGCTGACCCAGCCGATGGTGTCGCGTCGTACCGCCAGTATCTGCCGGGCCGGGGCCGTCACCAGATCTACCCACGTATCACGATGGCGTACCCACACCTGCCCGCTATCCGGCTGATAATTGGCGTATAAAGAGCGCAACAGCGTGGACTTGCCACTGCCGGAGTGTCCATGCAACACCACACACTCCCCGGCCGATACCGTCAGGCTGGCCTGATGTAACACCGGCAGCCGGGCGGCATGCTGGTTATGCAGCACAAAGGTTTTACTCAAATTTTCCACGCGCAGAATGGTCATGGATGTGCCTTCGGTTGTCATAGTTCACCTCATCGCCAGTTGCGCTTATCCCAACACCGACGACACCAGTAACTGGGTATAAGGATGATGTGGATCATCCAGCACCCGGTCGGTCAGGCCGCTTTCCACGACCTTGCCCTCACGCATCACCAACAGCCGATGCGCCAGCAGACGCGCCACACCGAGGTCATGGGTCACAATCACCACCGCCAACCCCAGGTCGCGTACCAGCGTGCGCAGCAGGTCCAGCAACCGCGCCTGTACCGACACATCCAGCCCGCCGGTCGGTTCATCCATAAACACCAGCTTCGGGTGGGTCACCAGATTGCGGGCGATTTGCAACCGTTGTTGCATCCCACCGGAAAAGGTGGTGGGCAGGTCATCCAGCCGCGACAGCGGGATTTCCACGTCCTGTAGCCACTGCCCGGCCTGACGGCGAATATCGCCGTAGTGGCGAGCGCCGACCGCCATCAGCCGCTCGCCGATGTTGCCGCCCGCTGACACGCGGGGCCGCAGCCCGTCCATCGGGTGCTGGTGTACCACCCCCCACTCGGTGCGTAACAGGCGGCGGCGGTCGCTTTCGCTCATGGCGTATAACGAGCGGCCCTGATAATCAATCTGCCCGGCCTGCGGTGTCAGCCGGGCGGAAATCGCCCGTAACAGCGTGGTTTTACCGGAGCCGGATTCACCGACAATACCCAGCACCTCACCGGGATAGAGATCGAACGACACCTCGCTAAACCCTTTACCGGGGGCATACAGGTGGGTCAGATTGCGCACCTGCAACAACGGCGCATCATCACCGCTTTCCACGATGAGCCTGCCCGCCTGCTCCACCGCTGCGTGATCAATGTGATTCATGGTGCCCCGCCTCCTGACGTTCACGGCAATAATCGGTATCGGAACAGACGTATAGCCGGGTGCCCAGATCGTCCATCACCACTTCATCGAGATAACTGTCGTGCGATCCGCACAGTGCACAGGGTTGATCCCAGCGTTGGACGCTGAACGGGTGGTCATCAAAGTCGAGGCTTTCCACGTTGGTGTAAGGCGGCAGCGCGTAAATCCGCTTTTCACGCCCGGCCCCAAACAGTTGCAGCGCTGGCATCTGATGCATTTTCGGGTTGTCGAATTTAGGAATGGGTGACGGGTCCATAATGTAGCGACCGTTCACTTTCACCGGGTACGCGTAGGTGGTGGCGATATGCCCGAAGCGGGCGATATCCTCATACAGTTTCACCTGCATGATGCCGTACTCCTCCAGCGCGTGCATTTTGCGCGTTTCCGTTTCACGCGGTTCGATAAAGCGCAGCGGTTCAGGAATCGGCACCTGATAAATCAGAATCTGATCTTCACGCAGCGGTGTTTCTGGAATACGGTGACGGGTTTGAATCAGCGTCGCTTCGACGGTACGCTCGGTGGTCGCCGCTTCGCTGACCCGCTGAAAGAAGCGGCGGATCGACACCGCGTTAGTGGTATCGTCCGCCCCCTGATCAATGACTTTTAATACATCGTCATCGCCAATCAGGCTGGCGGTGAGCTGGATGCCGCCGGTGCCCCAACCGTAGGGCATGGGCATCTCCCGGCCACCAAACGGCACCTGATAACCGGGGATCGCCACCGCTTTAAGAATGGCGCGCCGAATCGTGCGTTTACTCTGTTCGTCCAGATAACCGGGGTTATACCCGCTCAGCGTGTTCATCGCGCTCCTCCTGCGGTGGCTGGCGTAACTGACGCAGCAGCGCCAGCTCGGCCTGAAAGTCGACGTAATGCGGTAATTTGAGGTGAGAAACGAAACCCGCGGCTTCTACGTTGTCGGCGTGCGACAACACAAACTCTTCGTCCTGTGCCGGGCTGCCAACCGGTTCCTGATAGGCAGGAGCCTGTAACGCCCGGTCCACCAGTGCCATCGCCATCGCTTTGCGTTCCGCACGGCCAAACACCAGCCCGTAGCCACGGGTAAAATGCGGTGGTCTCTCTTCCGGCACCGTAAAACCGTTGACCATTTCGCATTCGGTCAACAGGATGTCGCCAATTTCCAGCGCAAACCCCAACTCTTCCGGCGCTATCTCCACCGTGACGTAACCGGTACGAATCTCACCGGCAAACGGATGGTTGCGGCCATAACCACGCTGGGTGGAATACCCCAACGCCAGCAGGAAGCCTTCATCGCCGCGCGCCAGTTGCTGCAAGCGGGCACTGCGCGGCATCGGATACGTCGGTGGATCGCGCGTGATATCCAGCGGCTCGCTGCCATCATCCTCCTCGACCGCCGCCAGCCCTTCCGCCGTCATCATGTCAAACATATGCTGGCAGTATTCCGCCAGCGGTTCCTCAGCCTTGGGCGCACGCGGTGTTTCACCTTCCGCCAGCAAGGCGAAATCCAGCAACCGGTGGGTATAGTCATACGTGGGACCAAGCACCTGTCCGCCGGGCAGGTCCTTATAGACCGCCGAGATACGTCGCTCCAGTTGCATCCGCCCGGTATCCAGCGGCAGGCTATCCGCCAGCCGGGGCAGCGTGGTGCGATAAGCGCGCAGTAAAAAAATTGCCTCGACCAGATCACCGCTCGCCTGTTTGATGGCCAGCGCCGCCAGCTCCCGGTCGTAAATGCCGCCTTCGGTCATCACCCGGTCTACCGCCAGTCCCAGTTGTTGCTCAATCTGCACGGTCTGCACTTCGGCCTGCCGGGTATCACCACGCCGCAGGTTCGCCTGTAACTGATGGGCGGCCTCAATGGCTTTCTCGCCCCCTTTCACCGCGACATACATCAGCACACCTCCACATGCGTGGTACGCGGCAACGCCATCAGCGCGTTGCCGCAGGTAAACAGAAAGTCCAGCCCGGCGGGGAACGCATGCGGGCGATGTTCGAGGTAATCCAGCACACTGGCGGGTAACTGCGGCGCGATCATCCGCGCTTCGGCAATGCCCGGCCCGCTCAGGCGTAATGCCCGACCGCCACCCAGTGCAGGCACTTCCAGCACCAGCGTC
Organism: Dickeya oryzae; assembly: GCF_020406815.2. Classification (NCBI taxonomy): domain Bacteria; kingdom Pseudomonadati; phylum Pseudomonadota; class Gammaproteobacteria; order Enterobacterales; family Pectobacteriaceae; genus Dickeya; species Dickeya oryzae. The sequence continues at coordinate 1,749,806 of NZ_CP162670.1, read as the reverse complement.
GTGCTGTTTTCCGGTACTATGTCGTCACCGGCCGCAAACCCCGCCAGTGACAGTTCCCGGCTGACCGGCAGCAAGGCGAAAGCGGCAGCTTCACGCTCGACCAGTTTCACCCCAGTGTGAAACCGCAGGTTAGACAACAGCACCTCTTGCGATAACGCGGGATCCAGCCAGAGCGGTGTTTCACGGTCCATCAGCGTCAAGACCACGGCGGTAGCGGAAGACGATAAACCGTCCCAACCGTTGTCATGGTCCAGCGATACCACCACGCCCGGTTCGCTCATCGCTTTTAATATGCGGCGAAAGGCGTACTGCGCATCGCGCCACGGATGGGAAAAGCCTGCCAGTAACGTCATGCGTTATCTCCCCGCACCAGCGTAAAGAAATCGACCTTGCTGCTGGCAATTTCTCGTGCGCGTTGCTGACGCAACTCGTCATGGGTCGCCGCCAGCGGCACGATCAGTTGTTGGTAAAACGCGCTTTGGGTACCTTGCTGTTGCAGCAAGCCATCAATCAATGCGCAGAGTTCGGCATGGGGTTTATTTCGCCCCATCACATAGCTGTAGCCACAGGTACCGTCATCCAGCCGGACCACCGCCCGCGTGACGGTAACATCGCCCAGCACGAAGCGATTGCCGGTTGCGCCCATGCGCGCCTGCAAGCGGGTTAAACCGATTTCTGGTGCGCGTAGCAACTGCCAGGACGGCTGTAATGCCAGCGACAGCCAGTGACGCCGCAGTTGCTCCACATCGCTGTGCGCCAGTACCGACAGCCAGCGCTGCCGTGGGGTTTGGGTTGTCATTCAGTGCTCCATGGTCAATTCGATCATGTCAGCGCGTGCCAGACTGACGGAATACTCCGCCACCCGGTCGCTGCCGTTACAGGTATTGAGCGTGCGGATACACATCAACGGGGTTTGCAGCGCGACTTCCAGCAGTTGCGCCTCTTTCGCCTGTGATGCCCTGGCGCTGATGCGGGTTTGACGGCGGGTGAGAGACTGTTGTAGCTCACGCGCCAGAAATTCGTGCAACGACCCGCTGGTGAAACGCTGTAGTACGGGCCACCAGTCGAGATTCGGCAGGTAGTGATCTATCAGTGATACCGGTACGCCGTTAACCCGGCGCAGGGTTCGCAGATGAATCACTTCATCGCCCTCTTCCCGCCCCAGCGCCGCCGCCACGGATGCATTAGCTGGTCGCAACACCGCCAGCAACCGTTCGCTGGTGGGATGACTGCCCTGCTCCAGCAGGTTCTGGCTAAAACGTGTTTGCGCGTGTAATGGGTAATCATAAGGACGCATCAGCACCAGAATGCCGATGCCACGCCGACGCTGAACCAGCCCTTTATTGACCAGTTCATCCACCGCCCGACGCAGCGTATGGCGATTGACGTCATAACGTGCCGCCAGTTGCTGTTCGGACGGCAGATAGTCACCGCAGCGATACACCGTGCGCAGCTCTTCTTCCAGCCGGGCGGCGATGGCCTGATACACAGTGGTAGGATGTCTAGATAACCTGTCCATAAAAAACTCCTGCTCGCAGGTTCAACTCCGCATCCCAACTGGCACACGGATTTTGCTTAACCCCAACACCGAGCCGGAATGCAGCCAGCTATCGGCAGAGTTGACGTCTCAGTCAGGGAAATTGGAGATTATGTTGACAACATTGTGTGACAGACTGGCGAAGCGCGGATGACGAAATAGTGAAGGAAAAAGGACAGGTGGCTGTGGGGAAGTGAGCCTGTCTATATAGCTAATATTATCAATGCGTTATCACTACCAAAATTTTTCAGAGAATAAAAGAGACTAATGCTGAAAACCGCCACTGCATAAGAGCGATTTTCAGGCATACGAGGAAATAGCTTACTATTTATCAGGAAAACTCTCGTAGTTATGGTTGCCACCATAAGTAAAGTCTTATTTAATCGAAGCTAATATCCATTACATCATGGGTTTTTATTTCAAAATCATTGTCAGCTCGAAGATATAGCCCAAATAATGCACCGTCATTATTATTCTCTTCATCCAATACATCGAGAAGTATTGAATGTGACATGTTATGATTTTTTTTATGTAATAGAGTTACTGCATTACATCTTCCAGTCCTCTCTGTCACTAAAAAGTCAACCCCATTAATTTTTACTTTATTAACATCGCTCTCACCCTGTTCGCCAAAATCGGAGACAATAATGTTAGGTCTAAATATCATTGGGTTTAACTCATCAAGCTGGCAAATCTTAGCAAGCCTCTTAAGCTCTGACTGCGCAATAATGTGTATCGGTCCTGTATCCATAAAACTCTGACCAAAATCGTCTGGATGTTTTATTTTAGCAAGCACTACATCTTCTAAAAGATAGCTACTCAAAAAAGCCGAGACCTCACCGAAAAATGCCGACACCTCTACCTCTCTTGACCAAATATGAATAGATGTATCATCTCCGTTAGTATGTAAAAATGATTTTTTAATAGTTCCTAAATCTATAATAAGAGTATCACCTGCATCCACAATCACTATATTCTGAATGTTAATATTTTCCCTTAACGACATGAACTTATTACTCTTTCTTCCGTAAAGGCAAAATTGTCGATCTTTTCTAATACCGTTCGTTCCGCCTTGCAACACATCCGAACGGATACCGGCACCAGATTTGAGAGGATAGTAAATTAACTGTTCTATGATACTCATCAGCTACTTCTCGCGTTGTAATAAAACTCCTGAACATCGAATTCATGGCTATGAAGCTCATATGATGCATCAACAATATTTCTTCTTATTTTATTGCTAACAGTATAAAGGTCATTAGCTGAGACATATTCATGACCGATAATAACAAAAAGGCAGTCAGTTGTTTTCTCTGTTATTTTAAAATAGTCAGAATCTACATCCTTGCTGCCAATCCAAGCCATGACTCTATCTTCAGTACCATATATGAGCTCACCTGATTTTATAGTTTTAGCTTTATCCTGAAAAAGAGGAGTTATCCTCTCTTCACCTGATGAAATTTTTATTTCAACACAGTCACTTGTCCTCACGTGAGAGATATCATGCCCACCGATTCCAAGCCCATAATAAAATGCAACCTCATTATATGAGTCAATGATATTATTTATAGACCTAAATCCTCGCGTACTGAAATTATCTCTTAGTTTCTCACCTGCAGTTTTAAAATTATTCTGCTCAGTTGTTATGGTAAGAATCTTACGCATACCAAAATTATAGCGCCCTATATCTTCTGGTATACATTCGCTTACACTATTTTCGCATCTCTTTAAAAACTCTGGCTTACTGGGCGAAACTATCAAACCTCGAACAACCAGAAAGAGAGCATGTGTTACACCAGCATCTGCAGCTGCACTATCTATTGAGAAGTACATATCAACCAACCATAAAATTTTTATAAAGAAGAATAACACCGATAAAAACGAGTGCTGCTCCTGACACATAATTAAGAGTAACATTGAGTGCTCGATTTTTTTGCGATGCACGTGCAAGCACTCCCCCAGTAAGCCCAGCAGTCATATCAATAGGCAACGCAGTCGCTGGCACAATGAGTGAAACAAGTAGTGCTTGGACTGGTGTATATCCTCCAGTCAAAATAAGGCCTGGCAGTATTGAAAGATAAAAAAGTATCGTCTTAGGATTAAGAAACTCTACTGACACCGCCTGTAAATAAAGTTTTAGAAGACTATTCTTTTTAATTGTATCAGACTCAGCGACCTTGGTATCACCCACATCACGCGCGGCTTTGAGAGATTCATATCCCAGATAAAGAATATACACCCCCCCAACCAAAGCAACTGCATTAGCGACAAAAACACTTTTTGCAACAATAGCGGTGACCCCCAGTCCAGCCAAAAGTGCATGAATAGAACTACCAGAAGCAAGCCCCAAGGCAGAAACAGCGCCTGCAGCTTTTCCCTCACTAATTCCCCTTGCACTTACAAAAAATAAAGATGGGCCAGGACTCAGATTAAGCAGTAAAGCGGCAAACGCAAAAGCAATTAAACTAGTTTGTTCCATGATCATCCTATAATAAGTGAAGTGATAGCTTTGTAGTTACAAGTAAGAAGATGCTGTACCTTTAGCATATCTTGTTCTTCCTGCTGAGATAGTGTCATACAGGCGCCAGAGAGAACTTTTTTCCTGCATTTCATGCAAATGCCTGATCTACACATATGTTTCAACTCAATGTTTCTACTCAGGGCTGCATCAAGGATGCTCTGCTCTACTGATAAACTAAAAACGTCTGTATTATGTGAAACAACTATTTCTTCATAAGAATAACTAATTTCATATACTTTATTCGACTTATTCTCCAACTCAGAAATGTTTATTTCTGGAAATGTTCTGTTGGATTTTTCTAATTTTCCTATGAGCGCAAAAATCTCTCTCTCGACAACCTTAATTTTCGTAAGACCGGTAACGTAGAAAACCACTGATAGAGCCATTAATAAACCGGATTCACACCATAACTCTTCAGGGTAAAGAACATCTTCAAGATAAGACTCACCTTCAAGATTTTTTAGTACAAGCTTAAGAAAATTATTTTCACCACCATCAAAAACAACATTAAAACCAGAACACTCGTCGTCATACTCGTGGAGGGTGTCTGCTCTGACACTTATTTTTATTACTTCTGGATGACCGCCTGATAATTTTATTACCCCTTTAATAGACAGAACGCCCGGATTCATATTTACTCATCTCCTCAGTAGTATTCAGCCAAGTGTCATCCTTCTAACTACCAGTGTACTCCCTCCTCACTACACATCATAACCATGCTCATGTTATCTTCCCATAACCACTATATTAATTACCGCGTTGCGTGGGTTATTATTACCCTGCAACGCTTCATAAATTATTCGTAGATATAATTTTTATAAATAATTCTCGCAGTCCCCTTGACGACGAACATCAAGTGAACAGCAATGGAATCCTCCACCGACGGTTCTTCCATGCCGGAAGGAAACTGGGATGACTTCCAAGCCACAATGGTCGAGAATCTCCATTAACTTATGCTGATTTTTTTCAACGATTATGGTTTTTTCATCAATAGATAACACATTCATTGAAATCCATACAGATGCTCTAGCCCAATCAAATGCGTATCCTATATCAATAGGCTCATTGAAGAACACCAATTCCCAATGTTTAAATTGGTGTGGTATGTCCGCTGGTTTCATCCTAGATCCATTTATTAAAGCCAAACCAGGACGTAACAACTGCATCGTTGTACCAACATGATCACTGCAAATCGACATTGGATGAAAATTGAATTTGTCACCAAAAGTTCTATTCAGCCATTCAAAGCCAGTATGATTACCGCTGTTACTTATATTGAAAAAAACATCTTTTCCGCAGCGCATAATATTTGCCGCATCAAATAGAGGATCATCTTCAGCAAGATAGGGATGGTTATTACGCCACAGATACGTATCATCGGTCAAAATTGGTTTAGGTGCAGAAATCCATTTTCCACCACTCGAAAAATACTCACGAGCAATACTCCTAAACGATTGGTTTTCAAAATATCGGTTGCGAGATGGCATTGGTACTTCAATCAACGTATCCCCCAAAACCAGTAAACAGTCTCGTGGCATAAGGGCATGTGACTGCTGTGAACTCCAGTGTGGTGTTTGGCACTTTATATCAAGGGGGATAACGTCAGGGCGACGAACCTTAACACCATATCGTTCCAGTACCGATGTCATCTCCTGGAAGTCCTCTTCCATTTCATCTTTCACTTTAGAAAGGACTGAAGCGGCATTCTTCTCTTGTACAAACTCTTCCTGAAGGTCAAAGAAGTGTCGTGATGATATATCTAGATCAGGCAGCGTCAGTCCCTTTGGACTACCCAAAATAATTTCTTCTAATTTACCCCAATCACTGTAACTATTTATGATACTCATTTTAGATCCTGTTATTTATTAAACCCTAACGCGAATGATTGCCCTGTCGGCATCACCTCAAGAATATTGACATTTATATTTGACGGGAGAGAATAAGTCCAAAAGACCATTTCAGCAATATTCTCTGACGTCAGATATGTTTTATTCTCATATAATGCATCAGCTTTCTTAACATCACCTTTAAATCTTACTAAAGCGAATTCAGTTTTAGATAGCCCAGGAGCAATACAGCTTACTCTAATGTTTGTACCCTCTAGGTCGGTTTTCAAATTAAGGCTAAAATTATGCACAAACGACTTGCTGGCACCATATACATTACTACCCATATAGGGGTAGTTAGCTGCCACAGATCCTATATTGATGATATGGCCTCGATTTTGCGATATGAATTTTTCAATAAGAATTTTAGTAATATGCAGCAGGCCTATAATGTTAGTATTGATCATTGCTTCCCAATCGCTGAAATCATTATCTTGTGCTGGACCAAACCCTAAAGAAAGTCCTGCATTGTTTACCAACCCACAGATATATCCGAATTCTTTAGGAATACCTTTTAAGGCCTCTTCAACTGACTTTTTATCAGTAATATCAGCGATGACTGGAAGTACTCTGCCTGGAAACGTTTTACTCAATTCATTAAGATTATCCGCTCTTCTGGCAATAGCAACAACATTATACCCTTCTATTAAAAACCTGTGTGATATCGCTTTACCAAACCCTGATGATGCGCCTGTAATAACGATTGTTTCCGTATTATTCATTTAGGTATAACCTTTTCACACGCATGTTTCAAGTTGCAAAAAAATATAGGTTTACTAAGCTAAACAGTAAACCATTCTCTGCTATTAATTTGCCCATCACCAATGCAACGCATTGAGCTTCAGTCAGTATAAAAGGTGGTTTTAAAAAAAATCGATTTATTGTAAAGATGAGTTTTATCTCATTTCAATGACGAAACAGTTTTTACAATTTCTTTTTGAATGGACAAACCCACTCTTTTGTCGTGATATTACCGGCATATTGTCTGGCTTCACTTTCCTCACCAAAATTACTTAGGTTTGGGTTAAGGTCTCCTTGGATAACCATTTCTCTCCGTCGTATTTCTTTCTGCATTTTCTCAAATGTCCCCAATTCCTTTAGATAATGAAATTGTCGATGTGAATTAAACACGATAGATGGATAAGGAGAGCGACGACTGATCCTTGTTGCCTTAGGATGAAGGCCAACAATAAAGAATGGCTCGCCACCAAGGGAGAAACTAAACTGAGGTGACAGAGGATCAGAGGAACACTCTTCGCTCCATAAGAAACCGCATTCCATATCTATTTTGCTCAATTTCGTTAACGTATCCCACAAAAAGATTTCAAACTCAGCTTCGTCACTGCAGTACTTGTCGCTGAATGTCAGCACAAAAGTACTATTTGTTTTACTTAGTTGTTCACGTAACGAAATAAACTGACGGAGATATCCATACACATCTTCCAAGCTTACATTGTTATTTTTGCAACAGTCTCTATGGATTAATGACCCCATAGCCGCTGCCGTTTTTGCCCCAATACAAGAAAATGTATCAGATTCAATATAGTTAAGAAATTTATTCAGAATTTCCGGATTATTTGTAAGTTCAACTTCATCCTTTTGCATAAAATTGCCATGAATATTAAATCAATCAAAGTGAATAAAAAATAACTCCTACTTAAATTGGTGTCAACACCGTATTGACATAACTAAAATCGATATCTATGCAAACAACCATAACCAATTGATATTAAATAAATTTAAATGTTAGTTTCAAAAAAAACAAATTCATATAAAGTGATTTTTTATATTACTAGTGACAATGATTATATTTCAATTGAAAAAATTGAATATTTATTCATTTTGACACTAAGAGTTTAATGTCAGAAGGATAATTCCGGCATTTTCACCTTCCTCACCATCACGTATATATTTTGGAATATCGCTTTATCCTTACTGCCATTAACAGCAGGTAAAAAGTGATTTAATAGATTGTTCGACTTAATCCAATTTTTTCATGAACATTCATTGCTAAATAAAATCGCCTAATAGCAACCATATCACGCTATAAAGTAAGTAAAAAAAAGCCAGTCGACGAATCAGACTGGCTTTATGTATCGGCTCAGCACAGGGCTGAACGCTGCTGGGTGGGTGTTCACTGAAGTGCGAGTTCCTTATTAACAGGTTTAGGTTTGGCGTCGTCGTCCACACCGGTTGCCCGTAGCCTCGCCAGCGCCCGTTCTGCCTCTTGCAGCACGTGCTGACATTGCTCTTGGGTAATGGTTAACGGCGGTTCAATACGAATCGACTTGGCATTATTCAGCGTGCCTGCCACCAGCACCCGGTGCTGGAACAGTTCACTGGCAAACGCATAGCCGATCGCGTTTTCTCTGAATTCAATTGCCTGTAGCAGGCCCTTGCCACGCGCTTCCACAATCAAATCAGGATACGCGGCAGCCAGTCGTTGCAGCCCGGTCAGCAGAAACGCCCCCTGACGTGCCGCCTGCTCCGCCAGATTATCACGCAGCAGTACGTTGATGGTGGCCAGCGCTGCCGCACACGCCAATGGGTTACCGCCAAAGGTGGTGGTGTGCAGGAACGGGTTGTCAAACAGTACCGAAAAGACCTCTTCGGTCGCGACCGTTGCACCAATCGGCATCACGCCACCGCCAAGCGCTTTCGCCAGACACAGGATATCGGGTTGCACGCCATAGTGCTCACAAGCAAACATCTTGCCGGTACGCCCCATGCCGGTTTGTACTTCATCGAGGATCAGCAACGCGCCGGTCTCATCGCACAGTGCGCGAACCGCAGGCAGATACTGATCCGGCGGCACAATGACCCCACCTTCACCCTGAATCGGCTCCAGAATCACCGCTGCGATGCCTTCGCCGTTGCGCTGGCACTGCTCGATTTTCTGTCGCATCGCCTGGATATCCCCAAACGGCACATGGTGAAAACCGGGCAATAATGGCATGAATGGACGACGGAATACCGGTTTGGCGGTTGCGGATAACGCGCCCAGCGATTTACCGTGGAATGCACCGTGGGTAGCGATGAAGCTGAACTTACCACGCGGTGACTGGTAGGCTTTCGCCAGCTTGATCGCCGCTTCCACCGACTCGGTGCCGCTGTTGCAAAAGAAACTGTACTTCAGCGTACCCGGTGTAATGGCCGCCAGCGTTTTTGCCAGCATGGCACGCAGCGGATCGAGCAGTTCCTGACTGTGCAACGGCTGTTTGGAAAGCTGCTTTTCCACGGCGGCCACGACGGTGGGGTTGCGATGACCGACATTGAAAATGCCATAACCGCCGAGACAATCGAGGTATTCGTTACCCTGTGTATCAAGCAGCGTATTGGGGCCGCTGGCGCGCCATTCTACCGCACCGAAGCTGCCACCGGAGGTGACGGATTTTCTGTACTCCAGAAAACCGGGATTGACGTACTCACGAAATGCATTGAGCGTTTCACGATTGAGCGCCGCCATCGCGTCGGCGGGAAGGGTATCGCTCATAATTAAATCAAGCGCCTGCTGAGAACACTCTAGCGGGTTGAAATGTGACAGAGATCTGGACAAAATGTGCTCCTTGGGGGTGAGGTATCACGTGATACCAATTTAAGTAATGCATATAACGCACCACTCCGCCCGCCTAATCAGAAAATCACGATTTCGTCCTTTCCCTGCTTATTTTTACAACAGATTATAGACAAAACCGCTCATTTATTGTCACATCCTGCTATTGCAGATCAGATAAAGAATAAAAATCGCCCAAAAAACAAGGCGAACGCACCGTTTATGTGCAGCTCGCCCTACGATTGGGCATTTTTTCACCGCCCGTCGGTTATCGCGCTACCGTTAATGGCGGATCATCACATGCCGCACGATGGTGTAATCCTCCAGACCATAGACCGACATATCCTTACCGTAACCAGAGAGTTTCTGTCCGCCGTGCGGCATCTCGCTGACCAGCATGAAGTGGGTGTTAACCCAGGTACAGCCGTACTCCAGACAGGCGGCAACGCGATGCGCACGGCCGATATCCCGCGTCCATACCGAAGACGCCAGCCCATAGCGGGAGTCGTTGGCCCACGCCACCACTTGTGCTTCATCATCAAACGGCGTAATGGATATCACCGGACCAAAGACTTCTCGCTGGACTATCTCGTCTTCCTGCCGGGCATCAGCCAGTACGGTGGGTTGAAAATAGTAACCCCCACCGGGCACCCGTTCTCCCCCGGTGATAAGCCGGATGTGGGGTTGTGCGCGGGCTCGCTCGACAAACCCAGCCACCCGCTCCAGTTGTTCTGCCGTGATCAGCGGCCCCAGTTCCGTTGTCGGGTCGTCGGGCGTGCCGATTTTGAGCGAAGCAACCGCCTTACCGAGCTTTTCCACCAGTTGGTCATAGATGGGGCGCTGCACGTAGAGACGGCAGGCCGCGGTGCAATCCTGCCCGGCATTATAGAAGCCAAAACTACGAATACCGTCTGTCACCTGCTCCAGATCCGCATCGTCGAACACGATAACCGGTGCCTTGCCGCCCAGTTCCATGTGAGTACGTTTTACACTGGCCGCCGCGTTGCCAATAATATGCGAACCGGTGGCAATAGAGCCGGTCAGTGACACCATACGCACCCGCTCATGGCCGGTCAGCGCATCGCCGATTTCCCGTCCCTGCCCGAACAGGATATTGACGACGCCCGGCGGGAACAGGTCAGCCAACAGGCTGGCCAAATACAATGCCGTCAGCGGCGTTTGCTCTGCGGGTTTCAGCACCACACAGTTACCGGCCGCCAGCGCCGGAGCCAGCTTCCAGGCAGCCATCATCAACGGATAATTCCAGGGAGCAATGGAGGCAACCACCCCCACCGGATCACGACGGATCATCGAGGTATGCCCTTCCAGATATTCACCCGCCGCCGAGCCATTCAGGCAGCGTGCGGCACCGGCAAAAAAGCGAAACACATCCGCTACTGCGGGTATCTCGTCATTTAATACCGCATGGTAGGGTTTACCGCAGTTTAGCGATTCCAGTCGGGCCAGCGCTTCACCGTGCTGTTCGATGCAGTCCGCCAGCTTCAGCAACAGCGTGGCGCGTGTTTTGGGCGTTGTCTGCCCCCAGTGGGCAAACGCCGCCTCCGCCGCCATCACGGCAGCATCCACCTGTGACAGATCCGCCTGCGCCATCGTGATGATGGCCTCTCCCGTGGCCGGGTTGTGCACCGTGTAAGGCGCTCCCTTGCCCAGCACCCGTTTTCCGTCAATCAACATGTCAATCAGCAAATTGTCGTGCATACCCTGCTCCCCTGAAGCGATAGCGATAGACGTACCCTATGGCAATCATCTAGCAAAATACCTGCCATCTTCTCGACTCGTCCACCCTGTACTGGTTCGTCATCGCGCACCTCATCGTGAATCAAGGCGTGAAAACGCGTGTATTCGCTATCGTTAAAGCGTAGCTGAGCTACCACCAAAAGGAGAATGAGCGGGAACCGATATCGACCAGCAAAGGGATTACTGACATCACATATCACGCACTCACATCACACCATGAATGCCCCGGCAGACCGTCAGGGCGTAATTGATGGATTACAACGTGAACAGGGTTGCCCGGCAATGGCCGCGTTGGTCAGCGCACGACAGACAGAATAAGTACGTGCTAATACTGTCTCGCTCAACCGGTTTGAGGTTGGGTTTGATAACGTGGCATGACTCAGACCACAACAATCACCACCTCATCAGGAGGTGGTTTACTGCTGACAATGAAAAAAACGTCATTGCCGCGTTATTTTAATAACCCTATAGACTATTAGTCATAGCATGCGATATTTATTTTCTCACGAGCACAACAATGTGACACCACCGATAGATTTATAAAATAACGCCCCCAGCCGATTCGAAAATTATTATCATTTATTCCCGACAAACCCACATGTGATTGACATTAAAAAAACAGAATAAATCAGCAAATCGATATAAAACTTAATCATTATAAATCAACAGGATAAAAATAAAATCCACTAACAATACATTTATTGATATAACGTCAGTGAACACCACTCACCAAATTGAGGCAAAAAATAAACCATAAAAAAACACCGACACAACAAAAATAAAACACATACCAAAACAAAAACGCGAAATACCGAAAATAATTAAACAAACTCGCGAAGACACATCTTTATTAAAGGTTATAAAATTAATATTATAGTTAATAAACTAAAAAAACTACGGTTTTTTTATCTTCGCCAATGCGCCATTTAATTTGTACTACGGGCAAGAAACAATGGAAATTGTAGACTTAGATCAAGAAAAAATAGACGGAATAATCTCTATAGTAGTTGCGACGACAGTAATCCAATCTCAATTAATTAACTCGTCATGCTGAGTAATGGGGAATCTATGGACTTTATCATTCAACTTGTCATAGTCCTGATCTGCCTGTTTTACGGTGCGCGAAAAGGCGGTATCGCGCTCGGATTATTAGGGGGTATCGGGCTCGTCATTCTGGTTTTCATTTTCAAACTAGAACCTGGGAAACCACCGGTGGACGTGATGCTGGTCATCATTTCCGTAGTCGCTGCATCGGCGACATTGCAAGCTTCCGGCGGTTTGGACGTTATGCTGCAGGTAGCGGAAAAAATGCTGCGGCGTAACCCGAAATACGTGTCAATTATTGCACCGTTCGTCACCTGTATATTGACGATTCTGTGCGGTACCGGTCATGTGGTGTATACCATTCTGCCGATTATCTACGACGTCGCTATCAAGAATAACATCCGCCCGGAACGCCCCATGGCGGCCAGCTCGATCGGCGCGCAAATGGGGATTATCGCAAGTCCGGTATCCGTGGCAGTGGTATCACTGGTCGCCATGCTCGGTAAATTTACCTTCCACGGTAAACACCTCGAGTTTCTGGACTTACTGGCAATCACGGTTCCCTCTACCCTGTTGGGTATTCTGGCCATCGGGATTTTCAGTTGGTTCAGGGGTAAAGATCTGGATAAAGACCCGGATTTCCAGAAATTTATTTCCGTACCGGAAAACCGTGAGTACGTCTATGGTGACACCGCCACCCTGCTGGATCGCAAACTGCCGCGCAGCAACTGGGTTGCCATGTGGATCTTCCTTGCCACCATCGCGGCGGTAGCCCTGCTGGGTGCAGTCGAAAGCCTGCGTCCGACCTTCGGCGGCAAACCGCTGTCCATGGTGCTGGTAATCCAGATGTTTATGCTGCTGTCTGGTGCCATCATTATTATCGCCACCAAAACCAACCCAGGATCGATTTCAAAAAATGAGGTGTTCCGTTCCGGGATGATTGCGATTGTCGCGGTGTACGGTATCGCCTGGATGGCGGAAACCATGTTCGGTGCTCACCTTGGACAGATCAAGGGTACGCTGGGGGAGTTGGTTAAAGAGTACCCCTGGGCTTATGCGCTGATCCTACTGCTGGTCTCCAAGTTCGTTAACTCGCAGGCTGCCGCGCTGGCCGCTATCGTACCGGTCGCACTGGCGATTGGTGTCGACCCGGCGTATATCGTGGCATCTGCACCGGCTTGCTATGGTTACTACATTCTGCCGACTTACCCCAGCGATCTGGCCGCTATCCAGTTCGACCGCTCTGGTACGACCCACATCGGCCGCTTTGTCATTAACCACAGCTTCATTCTGCCCGGCCTGATTGGCGTCAGCACCTCCTGCGTATTCGGCTGGGTGTTCGCCGCCATGTATGGGTACTACTGAGTTAATGTTACTGAGTTAGCCATTGCGCCAGACCGCTCTTCTGGCGCATGTCGGTTTCTCCCTCAACCGCCCGCTCGGTCCCTGCCGTCGGGCGGTTATTCTTGAATAAGGGGGAAATAAATATCGCAGCACACTCTGGCCTGTTCCAGCACCCGAGCAACCATCAACGCCATATCCAGTAACTGATAACAGCGGGAAAGATCCTGAGCGTTGACAATATCTCTGAATACCTCGAACTCGTACCTCATGTGATGGTTATCCGTTGCATCGTCAAATGTGGCGAGCTGTCCTTGCTTCACACTCTCGACGTGCTTGCATACGCCAGGTGTATCGTTAACTTTCACATAGCCCGCCGCCCCCTGTACGGTGAAATAAGCCGGGCTGGCTGAATCTTTGGCACCACTGCAAACCGCAATAAACGTCTGATAACTCATGACGAGAACACCCGACGTATCGATACCGTTATGCCCTTTATTACACAGATAATTCACACGATCTGGCGCGCCGAATAACGCGCAGACAAGGTAAATGTTATAAACATTGATGTCGTAAAGCGCGCCGCCCGACGAAGCCGGGTCAAATGCCGGATGCACGATCCCATTGACATAATCATCGTAACGACTCGAATACTGCGAGTAATTCGCCTGTACCATTTTAATATCGCCAATCTCAGCGATGTTTTGCTTCAGATAATGGAATCCCGGCGTATGAATTGCGGTTATCGCCTCGAACAAACAGCGCTTTTTGGATTTCGCCAGCGTCACCAAACTCAGTAGTTGCGCATAACTGGACGTAAACGGCTTTTCACAGACGACATGCTTCCCGGCAGATAATGCCCGGTGGGAATACGCGTAATGCAGATGATTGGGTATGCCGAGGTAAACAACATCAATATGCTCATCACGCAGCATGGCATCGTAATCGGTATACAACGAACGGATAGCATATTGGCGGGCGAGTGTTTCACCTTTTGACAAGCTCCCTGGTCGGACACACAACGCACACAGTTCTATCCCCTCAATCGTTGACAGCACCTCAAGACAGGCAGCAACAATCTTCCCCGACCCAACCAACGCTATCTTCATGCCTCAGACTCCAAAATGGATTAGCGGAACAGAACGTAATATACCGATACGAACCGATATAAAAAAACACCCTGCCAGCATAGCGCTCGCAGGGTGAGGGTGAGAAGCGTAGAACCGGGCAACGCCCGATGGCCTGTTGTCAGCGCGCCAGACTACTCCTGACTGGCGGCGGGACGAACCGCCATTGTTGCCTGCTCCAGTTCATAAGCTCGTGCTTTTTCTTCGTCAAACTGCCCTTCCCACTTCGAAATCACCAGCACGGCCAGGGCGTTGCCCACCACGTTCAGTGCCGTACGCGCCATATCCAGAATACGGTCTACCCCGGCAATGAATGCCAGACCTTCAAGCGGGATCCCTACACTGCCCAGGGTCGCCAGCAATACCACGAAGGAAACACCCGGTACGCCAGCAATCCCTTTGGAGGTAATCATCAGCGTCAACACCAGCACCAACTCCTGCCACAGGCTCAAATCGATACCGTAAAGCTGGGCAATGAAAATAGCCGCGATACTTTGATACAGCGTTGAACCATCCAGATTAAACGAGTATCCAGTCGGCACCACAAAACTGGTAATCGCCTTCGGCGCACCGTAGGCTTCCATCTTTTGGATGATACGTGGCAGCACCGTTTCAGAGCTGGCGGTGGAGTACGCCAGAATCAACTCATCTTTCAAAATACGGATCAAGGTCATAATCCGTAACCGACACAGCCGCGCCACAGCGCCCAGTACCACTAGCGCAAAGAACAGAATCGCGGCATAGACCAGTATGACCAGCTTGGCGAGCGGCCACAGCGAAGCGAACCCGAAATTGGCGACGGTCACCGAGATCAGCGCAAATACCCCAACCGGGGCATACCGCATAATCATATTGGTGACGCGGAACATGGTTTCCGAAGCACTGCGAAACACGTTCAACAGCGGATCACGCTGCTCACGCGGCAGAGATGACAGTCCAAGACCAAACAATACGGCGAAGAAGATCACCGGCAGCATGTCACCCTTGGCCAACGCGGCAAAAATGTTGGGCGGGATCAGCGAGAGAATCGTGCCCACCAGACTGTGCGAACCGCTTTGCACCTGTTCAGTAGTTTTCTCATACTGAGAAATATCCACCCGGGTAAGCATCGACATATCAATGCCATGCCCCGGATGAAACAGGTTGGCCAGCGTAATACCAATCACAATCGCCAGTGTAGTAATGACCTCAAAGTAAACGATGGTTTTAAAACCGATACGTCCCAGTTTTTTAGCATCACCCACCCCGGCGATACCCACCACCAACGTGGTGATAACGATCGGCACCACAATCATTTTGATCAACCGGATGAAGATATCCCCGGCCGGACTTAACACGTTGGTCACCAGCCACAGCTTATTGGCCGGGTTTTCATGTAACCAGGCACCGACGGCAATACCGACAATCAATGCGATGAGGATTTGCCAGGCAAGGCTAACTTTCTGTTTTTTCATAATACGAATCCATTGTCTGTGCTCCCTGCGACTACTAGTCGATGGCTATAACACAGCCATCGAACGCTCCAGCGTATGCTGAACTGCTACAGATGAAGGGGGAGGTTTGAAGGTTATTTTTGCAAAAACTCGTGACCCACAGGCAAATACGTGACTCACCAAAACAGAATGCGTAATCAAATAGTTATTCATTAAAATTGCGCAACTATTTGTATCGCAAAAGAAAACAAAAAAGGCATAACCTGTTGTTATGCCGAGGCATGCTACTATCCCCCTCCCGTGAGATCAAGCGCTACGTTCGGGGTAGTTTTCATAATTATGCGTTTCGTCACTGTCTATTAAACACCGCCGAACGCCGATATAGGCCCAATTTGGCTCATGCAAATCGAGGCAAAACGCAGCGAAACCCACCATTCGATCATAAATCAGCGATTAAATCTGATAATCGATCGCCACCTCGTTCTCATCGGCAAACACCCGTGCTTTAATCTCATCCGGTGTCAGTTCCGGGTTGCATAACTGAATAAACTTCCACGTGTAGTTGCGCTGCAATTGACCGCGTTTAAGACCAAGCCAGACGGTGTTGGCTTCAAACAGGTGGCGAGCATCCAACCGGACCAGACCAGGGTCACGTGTGGCGTCGAACGACATATCCGCCACAATCCCCACGCCTAACCCCAGTTCAACATAGGTTTTGATCACATCAGAGTCTTGTGCGCTGATAGAGATATGCGGTGTCAGGCCAGCGGCAGTGAACGCGCGGTCAATGCGTGAGCGGCCGGTAATGCCCTGACGGTAGGTAATTAACGGTACTGCACTCAGTTTGTCGAGCGTTATGACCGGCTCTTGAGCCAATGAATGGCCTTCCGGCAACAGAATCGCGTGATGCCAGCGGTACCAGGGAAATGCTGCCAGTGAGGTAACATTGATCAGTTGTTCAGTGGCGATCCCGATATCCGCTTCACCGGATTCCAGCATCGCGACAATCTCATCGGGTGTTCCCTGATTCAGCACCACTTGAACCTGCGGATAAAGCGCGCGGAATGCTTTGATGACCCCCGGCAGGCTGTAGCGCGCCTGAGTATGGGTCGTGGCGATAACCAGTTGCCCGACATCATTATCGCTAAAAAGGTTCGCCAGCCGACGGATGTGATTGGCGTCATTAAGGATACGCTCGGCCATCACCAGCAGTTCTTTACCCGGCTCCGTCATCCCCAGCAAGCGTTTACCGCGACGGATAAATATCTCAATCCCCAGCTCTTCTTCCAGTTCGCGAATATGACGACTGACACCAGACTGGGAGGTGAACAGGGTATTGGCAACCTCGGTCAGGTTATAGTTGCATCGCGCCGATTCGCGGATGATCTTCAATTGTTGAAAGTTCACGCCCTTGTCCCTTGTCACTTCTGTTGTTAGCACTATTCATACGAAGTATTTTTATTCCATACAAATAAGGAAAAATTACTATTTATAATTTTTTGAGCTATAACGGCACGCATTGTTCCCTTTTCTACTCGACAGGAAAAAGCGTTGTGAACGAAAGCATGGTGAATTAAGACGCCAAAACTACACAGTACATTCTACACAATTTGTAGTCTGTTATCGTGGTGGCATTCTCGCCAACCTTTACTAAGCTTATGCCGAGTTACCTTTTACTTTACGCTTCCGGAACTAAGGCGGCTTTATGTTACCGAGGGTTCATTTAGTTAATTCATCGCAAGGAAGTTTTTTAACGCTAGGTCAGGATCTGATAACACAGCATCTCACAACCAGGGATGAATGGGAAAAATGGCTATGTCTCGTCACTAATGAATTTACCTCAGAATTCGATTCCCCGGTCATTTTTGACATTGGTGCTAATCTGGGTGCTTATACCGTACCGGTCGCAAGCGAAATAGAGAATCAAGGCGGTGTTGTTTATTCGTTCGAGCCGCAAAAATTTGTGTATTACCAGCTATGCGGCAACATCTTCTTAAACCGGCTGAGTAACGTCACCGCGCTCAATAAGGCCGTTGGCAGTGAGGATGGAGTCATTGAAATCCCTATTCCTGATTACCAGAAAATGGCTAATACCGGCACATTTTCAATAATCGATGAGTATAGAGAGCGTAATGGCATAAGCGGATGCATGTCGAAAGAAACACATTTCGTGCAGGTCATCAAGCTCGACGATCTTCTGTTTAACGAAAAAACTCGTTTTGTAAAAATAGACGTAGAAGGTCTGGAGTTAGACGTACTAAAAGGTGCAGTCAGTTTTCTCGAGCATAACAATTTTCCGCCCTTCTCATTTGAAGCCTGGAATACCCACTGGTTCGCCGAGAAAAAACAAGAACTGTTATCATTTATAATACATATGGGCTACACCATAGAGCATATTTATAACGATGACTATATTGCACATCACCCCAAAAATGACGCGAGAGTAGATTTTAATCGGGATAGCAACGGAACGTTACTGTCCGTATGTCGAGCGAAGTGAGCACATGAAATAGAGCCATAATGTCAGTTATGGCTCTATTCCTTCAAATCGACCGGGTCAAAAAATCGCTCACATCTGACTCGACTTCTTCCATCTGCCGCAGCGCATCCAGCGTGTCGCGCGCTTCTTGTTCATCCAGCCGACTCATGGCAAACCCGACGTGTACCAGCACCCACTGGCCTATCAATGTGGAAGGTGTTTGCCCCTCGTCCTGCACCAGCGTCACATTCACTTCACGGCGTACGCCACAAACATCAACCCATGCCAGTTGATGATCCGATGATGCCCACTCCACCACCTGCCCCGGAATTCCCAGACACATAACACCCATCCTGTTCGTTAGTCACCTTTCTCCCTGACAGCTTAAGCAAATTTGATGCCAGCTGACATGATCCTGCGCAGCCTGGGCGCTGTCGCGAAATCGAACCACTGTCAGTTGTCTCTCACCTGGCCGTCAGGCCGCTACACACCGGGCTACTCGTCAAATCTGTCGGCAATGACCTTCCTGTCGACGGCGCTAACGCACTGTCGAGGGTGACGACAGTCGCCTGGTGGTTCGTCGAAAAACATCGTCACTAATGTCGAACGGCAACGGTCATCAGGGATGAATTTCATTACACATAAATCATAACCACATGATTATTAAAACTATTACACCCATATTTTTCTTATGGCATGGAATATGCTTGCGGCGCAGTAAACATTTCTATCACCCCGGAGGGTATGGCTATGAACCGCTTCGTCATTGCGGAGCCAACACGTTGTATCGGATGCAACACCTGCATGGCGGCCTGTACACAAGTACACCGACAGGCTGGGTTGCAGTCTCATCCGAGACTGACCGTTGAGCGTGACGCCGGAGGCACCGCCCCAGTGCTGTGTCGCCATTGTGAAGACGCGCCCTGCGCGAAAGTTTGTCCGGTCAATGCCATCACGCATCAGGACAACGCCGTGTTGCTGGACGAAAACACCTGTATCGGCTGCAAACTCTGCGCCATCGCCTGCCCGTTTGGCGCTATCACGCCATCTGGCAGTACCCCGCTGGCGACACCGACGGCGTTTGACCAACACATCCCGCTGACATTGCTATCCGATGTCCCCGTCAGCCTGCCGTCAGTGCATCCGATGCTGTCGTGGAACGCCGGGGTTCGCAGCATCGCGGTGAAATGCGACCTGTGTGATTTTCGTGAGCAAGGGCCGGAATGCGTACGCGTCTGCCCGACCCACGCGTTGTATCTGGTAGATGACACCACGCTGGACGATGCTATCGCCGCTAAACGCCGTCAGGCCGCACAATGGCCGCAGGGCAACGTCCCTTTCCCTCCCACAGGGGCTGACAGGGAGCAAAACCTATGATGACCTCATTGCAATTATTCACGCCACTGCAATGGTTGGGACTGTCGTTGGCGCTGTATCTGGCAGGTGCAGTGCTTTCACTGCTGTGCTGCCGTCAGGAGTCGCTGGCTATCCGCTTAAGCGGGCTGTGTGCGCTGGCAGGGGGTTGTGCCGGCGTCCTGGCTGCCGCCCCGGTACTGCTTGGCGGCAATGTGCTGACTGCCGTATTCGCCGGGCCGTTTGACGCCTTCGCTCACCTGACGCTGCGCTTTGACACACTCGCGGCATTTATGACGTTAGTGATTTCGCTACTGGTAGCGGTATCTGCGCTCTACTCACTGGCCTATCTGGAAGAGTATCGCGGGCGCGGTGCCTGGGCGATGGGGTTCTTCATGAACCTGTTTGTCGCCTCGATGGTCGCGCTGGTGATCGTGGATAACGCGTTCTACTTCATTGTGCTGTTCGAGGTGATGTCGCTCAGCTCCTACTTCCTGGTCATTGCCGATCAGGATGACGAGGCCGTCAGCGCCGGGTTGCTCTACTTCCTGATTGCCCACGCCGGTTCCGTGCTGATTATGGCGGCATTCTTCCTGCTCTACCGTCACAGCGCCAGCCTCGACTTCGCGGATTTCCGCCACGCGTCGTTGTCGGCTCCTCAGGCTTCTGCGGTATTCCTGCTGGCGTTTTTCGGTTTTGGTGCCAAAGCCGGGATGCTGCCGTTACACGGCTGGCTGCCCCGTGCGCACCCGGCCGCCCCATCGCACGCCTCCGCGCTCATGTCTGGTGTGATGGTGAAGATAGGGGTGTTCGGTATCATTAAAGTCGGTATTGATTTACTCGGGGCGACAGAAACCTGGTGGGGCGTCGTCGTGCTGGCATTCGGCGCAGTCTCGTCGGTGTTGGGTGTGCTGTACGCGCTGGCCGAACATGACATCAAGCGTCTGCTGGCGTACCACACGGTAGAAAACATCGGCATCATTCTGATGGGTGTCGGCGTCGGCATGATCGGTATCGCCACCCATCATCCACTGCTGGCGTTGCTTGGCCTGTTGGGCGGGTTGTATCACCTGCTCAACCATGCGGTGTTCAAGGGATTGCTGTTCCTCGGTGCCGGTGCGGTTATCTACCGCGTCCACACCAAAGACATGGAAAAAATGGGCGGACTGGCACGGTTGATGCCAAAAACCGCGCTGGCGTTTTTGGTCGGTTGTATGGCGATCTCCGCCCTGCCGCCACTCAACGGCTTCGTCAGCGAGTGGTTTACCTACCAGTCACTGTTCACTCTCAGCCATAACGGCGGCATTGGTCTGCGACTGGTCGCCCCGATTGCCATCGTGATGCTGGCCATCACCGGTGCGCTGGCGGCGATGTGCTTTGTCAAAGTGTATGGCATCAGCTTCTGTGGCGCACCGCGCAGTGAAAAAGCTTCGCACGCCCGTGAAGTCCCCTGGCCGATGACACTCGCCATGCTGCTGCTGGCACTGCTGTGCATCCTGCTGGGCATCGGTGCCAGTGTGGTGGCACCGGTCATTACCCGTATCGCCGCCGACCTGGCACACACCCCGACGGTCGCCATGGCGCAAGGACTGGGCGTATTCCCCGGCGACAGCCAGCAAACCAGCCTCAACACCCCGTTGATCTTCATCCTGCTGCTGGCACTGCCGTTACTGCCGCTGATGATTTACAGCCTGCTGCGTGGCCCGCGCCTCGACTTTCGTCAGAAAGGTACGCCCTGGGCTTGCGGCTACGGCTACGAACAAGCCATGTCAGCGTCTGCCGGTAGCTTTACCCAGCCGTTACGGGTGATGTTCGCCCCACTCTATCGCGTGCGTAAAACCCTCAACCCAGCCCCAGCCATGCAACAGGCGCTGGAGAAAACCACGCAAGCGGCAGCGCGTGCCGAACCCGTCTGGGACGACCATGTGGTCATGCCGGTCGTCAGCATCGTGCAACGCATCAGTCGGGCGGTGCAATGGATTCAGCACGGTGATTTCCGGGTGTACTGCCTGTATGTCGTGGCGGCGCTGGTGGCCCTGCTGCTGGTCACTCTGGTTTAAGGAGACGGAACATGACTCACGGTTCACTCATATTTCCGCTGCTGTGCGCGCTGTTGCAAGCCGTACTGCTGATGGCGGTAGCACCGCTGCTGTCCGGTCTGTCGCGCGTGCTGCGCGCCAAAATGCACTCACGACAGGGACCAGGGCTGCTGCAGGATTATCGTGACATCGTCAAACTGCTGCGACGCCAGGAAGTGGCACCCCAGCACAGCGGCGGCGTCTTTCGCCTGATGCCCTTCATCCTGCTCGGCACCATGCTGCTGGTGGCAATGACGTTGCCGGCCATGACTGACGCGTCGCCGCTCGGTGCAGCGGGAGATGTCATCACCCTGCTGTACCTGTTTGCGGTATTTCGCTTTTTCTTTTCACTGTCTGGTCTCGATTCCGGCAGCACCTTCGCCGGTATCGGTGCCAGCCGCGAGCTGACGCTCGGTATTCTGGTAGAGCCTATCCTGATGCTCGCGCTGCTGGTGGTAGCACTGGTGGCCGGTTCCACCAATATTGGCAACATCAGCGTCAAGCTGGCGAGCGGTCACTGGGTCTCCCCTACCGCCACCGTGCTGGCCTTACTGGCCTGCGCGTTCGCCACCTTCATTGAAATGGGCAAAATCCCGTTCGATGTCGCAGAAGCCGAACAGGAACTGCAGGAAGGGCCGCTGACCGAATACGCCGGTGCCGGGCTGGCGCTGGTGAAATGGGGCATCAGCCTCAAACAAGTGGTGGTCGCCACGCTGTTTCTGTCGATTTTCGTGCCGTTCGGCAAAGCAGAGACGTTGTCTGTCGCCTGCCTGCTGTGGGGTGCGCTGGCGCTGTTCATCAAGCTGGTAGTGGTATTTGTCATCGCCGCGGCTATCGAAAACAGCCTGGCGCGCGGGCGCTTCCTGCTGACCGGCCGGGTCACCTGGCTCGGATTCGGTGTCGCGGCGCTGGCGTTCGTTTTCTACCTGACTGGATTATAAGGAGTCGACATCCATCATGGAGAATATTGCTCTTGCCACCCTACTGCTGCCGTTTCTCGGCGCGCTGCTGATAGCGTTTGCACCGCAGCGCCTGGCCAAAGGGTTATGTACGCTGTTCGCCCTGCTGGCGACGCTCGGCATGGCGCTGCTGGCCTGGCGCTATTTCGATGGCGGAAAAACCGATTTGGTCGTGCCGCTTTATCGTTACGGTCAGGCAGATTTATTCGGTTTCGTGTTCGACCGCATCAGCCTGTTGATAGGCTTTGCGGTGGTCTCGCTCGGTTTCCTGGTGAGCCTCTATTCCTGCGGCTACCTGACGCTGGGCAACCGCGAGCACCCGCACGATGGCAGCAATCGCTACTACGCGTTTTTGCTGGTGTTCATCGGCGCGATGGCCGGGTTAACACTGTCATCCACCATCCTTGGTCAACTGCTGTTCTTTGAAATTACCGGCGGCTGTTCCTGGGCGTTGATCGGCTACTACCAGAAACCGAAGTCACTGCGTTCCGCGCTCAAAGCGCTGCTGGTGACCCATGTCGCGTCCGTTGGCTTGTATCTGGCGGCGGCCTGGCTGTTCGCCACCACCGGTACCTTCGCGCTCAGTGCCATCGCACAACTGGACGACAGCAGCAAAATCATCGTCTTCAGCGGCATTCTGTTCGCGGCCTGGGGCAAGTCAGCCCAGTTGCCGCTGCATGTCTGGCTGCCGGATGCGATGGAAGCGCCGACACCGGTGAGTGCGTATCTGCACGCCGCGTCGATGGTGAAAGTTGGCGTGTATATCTTCGCCCGCGCGATTTTGTCCGCCATTGAGGTGCCACATGTTATCGGTGTGGTCGGCGTCATCATGGCGACGATCACGCTGGTGTACGGCTTCCTGATGTATCTGCCGCAAAAAGACATGAAGCGACTGCTGGCGTACTCCACCATCACCCAGTTGGCTTACATTTTCCTGGCGCTGTCGCTGTCCATCTTCGGTTCGCGCATGGCCTTTGACGCCGGTATGGCCTACATCTTCAACCATGCTTACGCCAAGAGCCTGTTCTTCCTGGTAGCTGGTGCGCTCAGCTACAGCTGTGGTACCCGCATGCTGCCGCAGTTACGCGGCATGATGGCCCGCCTGCCGCTGCTGGGTATCGGCTTTTGTGTCGCGGCGCTGGCGATCACCGGCGTTCCCCCGTTCAACGGCTTTTTCAGCAAGTTTCCGCTGTTTGCCGCCGGGTTTGCGCTTTCCAACGACATCTGGTGGTTACTGCCGTTGATGATAGTCGTACTGGTGGAATCGGTCGCCAGCTTTGCCTGGTTCCTCTACTGGTTTGGTCGCACGGTGCCGGGCGAGCCCTCCGAGGAAGTGGCATCCGCGACGCCAGTGCCGATGTCGATGAACCTGGTGCTGCTGGTGCTGATAGTGATGTCGCTGTGCTCCAGCGTTATCGCCGCACTCTGGCTGAAATAAGGAACTCCCATGACTGGATCACTTCTCGTCAATAATCTGGCAGGTTTGCTGATCATCACCTCGTTGCTGGTGATCGCTGCCAGAAAACCCACGGTGTCCGCCGCGCTGTATGCATTACAGTCGCTGGTGCTGGTGCTTATCTTTATCTCGCTGGGTGGACTACTCGGCTCGCATGAGCTGTATCTGTGGTCGCTGACCGCCTTTATCACCAAGGTGGTGATGGTCCCCGCCATTATGAGCTTTGCGTTCTGCCGACTGGCCGACCCGAAAGCCGATGGCGGTGTGATTGGCACTGCCACATTGATACTGATCGCCACCTTGATTGTGCTACTGAGCTACTTTGCCGTTTCACCGGTGAAACTGCCGATGGTCAATGACCTCAAGCCGGTGCTGGCGGTCTCACTCGGCCACTTCCTGATTGGCCTGCTGTGCATCGTCAGCCAGCGCAACATCCTCAAACAGGTGTTTGGTTACTGCTTAATGGAGAACGGCGCTCACCTGACGCTGGCGCTGCTGGCGTACCGCGCGCCTGAACTGGTGGAAATCGGCATCGCGACCGACGCTATCTTCGCCGTCATTGTGATGGCGCTGATGGCACGCAAAATCCACCGCACGCTGCACACGCTGGATGTTCAGCAACTGACTGCGTTGAAAGGATGAAACCATGACGACTTTGGATCTTTTTTCCCTGCTGCTGGGTGTGCCGTTTGTCGTCGCCCTGCTGGCGTTCGCCTGCCGCTTTACTGGCGCGGCGGCACGCTCGCTGGTGAGCCTGATTCATCTGGCAGGCATCAGCGCCCTGCTGCTGGTGGCATTACTGGTAGTCTGGACTGTCTACCAGCAAGGTGAATTGCTGGCAGCGCATCGCTGGCTGCACCTCGACAGCCTGAGTGCGCTATTCCTGGCGATTCTTGGCGTCATCGGCTTTCTTACCGGCCTCTACTCAATGGGGTACATGCGCCACGAAGTCGACAGCGGCGAAGTCAGCGTTACCACGCTGTGTCACTACTACGGCTTCTTCCATCTGTTCCTGTTCACCATGTTACTGGTGATCACCAGTAATAACCTGATCCTGATGTGGGCGGCGATTGAAGCCACTACCTTGAGCTCAGCGTTTCTGGTGGGGTTGTATGGTCAGCGTTCCTCGCTGGAAGCAGCATGGAAATACATCATCATTTGTACCGTCGGCGTCGCGTTCGGTCTTTACGGTACGGTGCTGGTGTATGCCAACGCCGCCAACGTGATGGCGGAACCGGGCAATGCCATTTTCTGGACGGAAGTGCTCAAGCATGCCGGTGAGCTGGACAGCACGCTGATGCACCTGGCATTTATCTTTATTCTGATCGGGTTCGGTACCAAGACCGGCCTGTTCCCGATGCATGCCTGGTTACCGGATGCCCACAGTGAAGCACCAAGCCCGACCAGTGCACTGCTCTCTGCGGTACTGCTCAACTGCGCACTGTTGGTTATCGTGCGCTACACCATCCTGATAAGTGCCGCCATCGGCCCAGAATTCCCGCAACGGCTGTTGCTGGTCTTCGGTCTGCTGTCGGTAGCTGTCGCCGCATTCCTGATTCTGGTGCAGCGCGACATGAAACGCCTGCTGGCCTATTCCAGTGTGGAAAACATGGGATTGATCGCCGTCGCCCTCGGCATCGGTGGCCCGCTCGGCATTCTGGCGGCACTGCTGCATACCTTAAATCACAGCCTGGCGAAGACCCTGCTGTTCTGTGGTTCCGGTAACGTACTGCTGAAATACGGCACCCGTGATATGGATGCGGTGAAAGGCATCCTGCGTGTTGCGCCGATTACCGGCGCACTGCTGGCCGGTGGCGCACTGGCGCTTGGCGGCATGCCACCATTCAACGTATTCCTGAGCGAATTTATGACGGTAACCGCCGGTATCCATGCAGGCCATTTACCGTTGGTACTGGTGTTACTGGTGCTGTTGACCGTCGTGCTCGCCGGGCTGGTACGCATGATCGCTACCAGTGTGCTGGGTAGCAAGCCGGAAGCGGTCAGTAAAGGCGAGCTGGGATGGCTCACCACCGCGCCAATGCTGATCCTGCTGGTATTAATGCTGGTAATGGGTACCCGCATTCCGCAGCCAGTCACCCATTTACTTGAGCGCGCTACGGCCATTGTGTTGAACGGTAATGTGTTGAACGGCAATCAAGCCGGTGAACAGGGACAACCCAGCATGGGCTGGCCCGCGCTGAGCGCACGCACTACTACGCCGAGTACTACCACACCGGATACGGCACCTGCTTCATCGTTAACCCCTTCCCGCCAGGAGATGTACCGTGATTAATTCATCCAACGCGACCAACGCTGAAAATCTGGGCGCGAATTATGTCGCTCATGTCAGACAGCAATTCCCGACGGCGATTCTGGAAGAAGAACGGCAAACCGCCAACCAATTGACGATCACCGTCAAACTGCATCAGTTGCCGGAAGTCGTCGAATACCTTTACTACCAGCACGGCGGTTGGTTGTCCGTCTTGTTTGGTAACGACGAACGCACCCTCAACGGCCATTTCGCCATCTACTATGTACTGTCGATGGAACAGGGTGAGAAGTGCTGGGTGGTAGTGAAAGCGCTGGTTAACCCGACAGTGCCGGAATTCCCCTCGGTGACACCGCGAGTGCCTGCCGCCGTGTGGGGTGAGCGTGAAGTGCGTGATATGTACGGGCTGATTCCGGTCGGCCTGCCGGATGAGCGCCGACTGGTGCTGCCGGATGACTGGCCAGACGAACTCTACCCGCTGCGTAAAGACGCCATGGATTACCGCCAGCGCCCGGCTCCTACCCGCGATGACGAATCCTACACCTTTATTAATGAAGCCACCGGCGACACCCGTGTCGTGCCTATCGGCCCGATGCATATCACTTCCGATGAACCGGGGCATTTCCGGTTGTTCGTCGACGGTGAGCAAATCATTGATGCAGATTACCGCCTGTTCTACGTGCATCGCGGTATGGAAAAGCTGGCGGAAACCCGTATGGGTTACAACGAAGTCACGTTCCTGTCCGACCGGGTGTGCGGTATCTGTGGTTTCACCCACAGCGTGGCCTATACCTCGTCTATCGAGAATGCGTTAGGTGTGATAGTACCCGCCCGCGCCCACACAATCCGCAGCATTCTGCTGGAGGTGGAACGTCTGCACAGTCACCTGCTGAACATCGGGCTGTCCAGCCACTTTGTGGGTTTCGACACCGGCTTCATGCAGTTCTTCCGGGTGCGTGAGAAATCGATGCAAATCGCCGAAATGCTGACCGGTGCGCGTAAAACCTACGGCCTGAATCTGATTGGCGGTATTCGCCGCGATATCCTGAAAGAAGACCGGCTGAAAACCATCAAACTGATTCGTGAAATGCGCGAAGAGGTTACACAACTGACGGACATGCTGCTCGGCACCGCCAACATGACGCAACGTACCCAGGGTATCGGCGTGCTGGACCGTCAGATCGCGCGTGACTACAGCCCGGTAGGCCCGATGATTCGCGCCAGCGGCTTCCAGCGCGATGTGCGTGTCGACCATCCGTTCTCCGGTTATCTGGACCTGCCGATGGAACTGCATCATCTGGATGGCGGCGACGTCTACTCCCGTGTACTGGTGCGGGTACGCGAAGTATTCACCTCGCTGGCAATGATTGAATTCGGGCTGGACAACATGCCGGAAGGGCCAATCCTCAACGAGCACATCAACTATCAACCGCATAAATTTGCGCTGGGCTTTACCGAAGCGCCACGCGGCGAAGATATCCACTGGAGTATGACCGGCGATAACCAGAAGCTGTTCCGCTGGCGCTGCCGTGCCGCCACCTACGCCAACTGGCCGGTGCTGCGCTTTATGTTACGCGGCAACACCATCTCGGATGCGCCGTTGATCATCGGCAGCCTTGATCCCTGCTACTCCTGTACCGACCGCGTCACACTGGTGGATGTCCGTAAAAAGAAAATCACCACCGTGCCGTATAAAGAGATCGAACGCTACGGGCTGGAACGTACCCGCTCGCCGCTGAAATGAGGGAGGCCCCATGATTAAATTGTTTAAAACCATCCTCAAGGCAGGCAACTGTACGGTGAAATACCCGTTCGCGCCGCTGGCAGTACCCACCGGATTTCGCGGCAAACCGGAGTATGACCCGGAGCAGTGTATCGGTTGTGCCGCCTGTACCATGGCCTGCCCGGCGAATGCCCTGACGATGGCCAACGATCTGGACAACGGCACCCGTACCTGGCAACTGTTCCTCGGCCGCTGCATATTCTGCGGCCGTTGTGAAGAAGTGTGCCCAACCCGTGCCATCGTGTTGTCACAAGAGTTTGAAATGGCTGTCGCCAACAAGGCCGACCTGTATCAACGTGCCACCTTCCGGCTACTGAACTGCCATGTCTGCCAACAGCCGTTCGCCCCGCAAAAAGAAGTGGAGTACGCCATGGCGCTGCTGGCACACGCTGGGGTACCGGAAAATGAGGTGGAAGCACGCCGCCACCAGTTTGAAACCTGTCCGGACTGCAAACGCAAACAGAACATGAACCATCAGGGCAATGTGCAGTTGAGTCAGCACCTGTCCGCCCCGTCCACTCACAAGGGGAATGCACAATGAGTATGCTGCCCAATGGGGTCGACCATTACCAGACCACCCCGATTACGCTGGACGAACACACTCAGCAGTTGAAAAAAACGCTGCTGAAAGATATCAAGCGTTCCGCCTATGTTTACCGTGTGGACTGCGGCGGTTGCAACGGTTGCGAGATAGAAATTTTCTCCGCCATTACGCCGCTGTTCGACGCCGAACGCTTCGGTATCAAGGTGGTGGCGTCACCACGCCATGCCGATATTCTGCTGTTCACCGGTGCGGTCACCCGTGCTATGCGGACACCGGCGTTACGTGCCTATGAGTCCGCACCAGATCCGAAAATCTGTATTTCATACGGTGCCTGCGGTTGCGGCGGCGGCATCTTCCACGACCTGTACTGTGTATGGGGCGGTAGCGACAAAATTGTGCCGATCGATGTTTATATCCCCGGCTGCCCACCGACACCCGCCGCGACGATTTACGGCTTTGCGGTCGCACTGGGGCTGCTGGAACAAAAACTGCACGGCAGCGACCACCAGCAGGGCGACAATGAGAAAGCCGCACTGATTCATCCGGCACTGCCGCTGGATTTACGCGTGCAGGTAGAACGGGAAGCTCGCCTGATGGCGGGGTACCGTCAGGGGCGTGAAATCAGCGATCGTTTCCTTGGGCTGCTGGAAAACCAGCCGCTGGAGGGGTTCGAACAGCGCGTTACCGGCTGGCTTGATCAACACAACGACCCACGGCTGAACGAAATCGCTGGCCGGTTGCTGCGCATTTACCATGCCATGTTGAATGGGGAGATCCTGTGATGAGCAGTGTGCGTTTCTATGCCCTGAACCGCAAATTTCTCGACAGCCGCGACAAAATACCGGAGCAGGCGCAACAGGTGATGTACTACTCGCTGGCGATTGGTCATCACGTTGGCGTCATCGACTGCCTGAAGCAGGTATTGCAGTGCCCACTGGCGGACTTCGAAGGTTGGGTCGGCCAGTTGAGCGATGACGAAGCCCGCCGCAAAATGCTCGGCCTGTTACGCTTTGGCGAGATCACCATCGATCATACCCACACTGCCCTGCTGGGCGGTGCTTTCAGCGCGTTGGCTCAACACGACAGTCACCCGGAATGGACCGCGACATTGATGGAGTATCTCGCCGCGATGCAACGGGAACCGGCTCTTTATCTGATGGTGAAACGTATCGATGACTGAACATCTGCACACCGAACATCTGCACAATGAAGCGCCACTGTATATCGAAAATATTGTGCTGGCGGTCGGCAATACCCTGATGGGGGATGATGGCGCAGGCCCGCTGTTGGCAGAGCGCATGAACCAGCATCCGGTGGCGGGCTGGTCAGCCATCGACGGCGGAGCCATTCCGGAAAATGCGGCACACACACTGCGGGAATTGAAACCTCGTCGCCTGCTGGTGGTGGATGCCACCGATATGGGGCTGGCGCCAGGTGAAATCCGTATCGTCGACCCGGAGCGCATCGCCGAAGACATGCTGATGAATACCCACAGCCTGCCGTTGAACTATCTGATCGACAGCCTGAAGGAAGATATTCCCGAAGTGATTTTCGTCGGTATTCAACCAGCTCTGGTGGCGTTTTATTTCCCGATTAGTCCGGAAGTCACCCGTGCGGTGGAACAACTACACCAACGCCTTGAAGGCTGGGAAGGGAATGGCGGGTTTGAGGTGATGGCGTGACATGCCCGCACATTAACAAGCTATACCGCTGACCGCCCAAGGGGGGCAGCAGGCAGATCGGATTCTGTCTCTGCCCCGAAACCGCACGCCTATTTCTCTTCCAGTTGCAACACGGTGTGGGCCAGGCTAACTACCGTCGCCAGGCTGACATTAGTGTTTTTATTCAGCGATTTATACAAGCTGGTACGGCTTTTGGCTCCCGCTTCTTTGGCCACCGTACTGTTGCCATGTTTGTCTACTGCGATTTTCAGTGCCGCCTGCAGAATTTCAGGCCGGTTCTCAATCACAGCATCATAGAAGGCTCGGGAGATAATATCGGCAAAATTCCGCTCCCTCACCGCCAGGGTGTGGCCAACATACGTCCCCTTTTCCCGTAATTCGGACGAAGAGATCGTGATATCCGGCCATTCCAGCGAACCATCAGGTAATAACCCAAATCGGATAAACTGGCTGGCATGTAAAAACACAGGATATGAGGCATAGCGATACAGGTTAACGTCGTATATCAGGCCGTCGTCATAGGTCAGACGCAACGAAAAATCGCCAATCACGTCAACATCCACAATCTTATGCATAACCACCTCACAATTTTCCCGGATTCTTCCCGATGACCGCCTGTGCCCACATACTCAGCAATTGCTCACGATGCGCCATGATATGTGCAATCGCCAGCTTACGTTTGGTATTTGGCAGATATCCCTCTATCTCGGTTCCGGTACGAATACTGATGATAAGTTCATGATTGCCGTAGCAGACATGCACATGCGGCAAGTGGTGCCGCTCATCATCGTAAAAGTACAGATGGAAGATTAACCCTGCCAGTCTGTCAATCTCAGGCATTAACACTCCTTGTCCATCAACAGAGTACTCCTGTATCCCATGGGATACAATCTCCTTTTTCAATACTCTGCTTAATATTCTTTCAGTTCTCCCCCTGCGGAGGCCCTTTTAACTTTCTTCGGATTAACTTTCTCCGGAAACTGTCACGTGAAACGAACGTGCTGTTGATCACCACAAAACGCATCCATTTCAGCCGCTGTCGTGCCGCTGCCACAATAAATGCCGGATGACCTTACCTCGATAGAGAATGTTCAGATCTGGAATGCGCTTTGCGATCTCTTCCATTCCCCCATTTTTCTATCCCCCGTTTAGCCGTGGCACCCACTTCCGCCTATTTCCCCAAATGAGTGCATACACTGGCTGTCCACGCATCATGGAGATATACCGCTAGTGTCGTCACTGACAGTGAGTTTTAAAAATAAGCAAATAAAAACAAATCGTTGAGTTGCATTTCTCTGTATTTACTTTTGCCTTGGCATACATGATGCATCATACATCATAAAAACAACCGCGCTGCATCATTACACACCATGAGGAAAATGCCATGCTGAAAAAACTGATGTTCATCACCGGCCTGATAGGCACCACCTTGTCCGCTCAGGCAGAAACGCTCACCGTCATCTCATTCGGAGGTCTGAATAAAGAGGCCCAGCAAAAAGCCTTTTACACACCATTCCAGCAGGCAGGGCTAGGAACGGTAGAGGCGGGAGAATACAACGGAGAAATGGCGAAAATCCGCGCGATGGTACAGACCGGCCAGGTCGGTTGGGATGTGGTGGAAGTGGAAAGCCCGGAGTTGGTGCGCGGGTGCAGTGAAGGGTTGTTTGAGACGCTGGACTGGAAAAAACTCGGTAATGCAGACGACTTTGTCAAAGGCTCGGTATCCGAATGCGGTGCCGGGATTTTCCTGTGGTCAACGGTGATGACCTATAACGGAGACAAGCTGAAAAACGGGCCAAAAAACTGGGCCGATTTCTGGGATATCCACACCTACCCCGGTAAACGAGCGCTGCGTAAAAGCGCCAAGTTCACACTGGAAATTGCCCTGCTGGCAGACGGCGTAAAACGGGACGAGATCTATCAGGTGCTGGCGACACCAACTGGCGTGGACCGCGCGTTTAAAAAACTGGACCAGATAAAATCATCGATCCAATGGTGGGAATCCGGTGCTCAACCCTTGCAGTGGTTGGTGGCTGGCGATGTCGTTATGACATCGGCGTATAACGGGCGGGTGACCGCCGCACGCAAAGAAGGCCATGATTTCCGTATCGTATGGCAAGACAGCCTGTATGACCTCGATAGCTGGGCCATCGTCAAAGGCAGTAAACATCGCGCCATCGCCGAGCAATTCATCGCCTTTGCCAGTCAGCCAGATCATCAAAAGGTCTTTGCCGAAACCATCCCTTACGGCCCGACCAATAAACAGACAATGGACACGCTGTCACCAACCATCGCCGCCGATATCCCCACTAACCGGCAAAACCTGGCACAAGCCGTGGGTATTGATACCGCCTTCTGGATCGAACACGGCGAAGAGCTGGAACAGCGCTTCAACGCCTGGGCGGATAAGTAACCGTTAAAAAAATAACTATTTTTCAATTTATTAAGACAAAAAAATACGGTGCAGGTCTTTTACCTCTTGCCCTTATCCAGGTTTACTATAATTTATGATGCATCATATATCATTAAGGCGATCATCATGTCTGACACGAAAACACTACTATTGACCGGCGCCAGCCGGGGTATTGGTCACGCTACGGTTAAACACTTCCACGCCGCTGGCTGGAAGATTTTCACCGCATCGCGCCAAAACTGGGTAGAAGATTGCCCGTGGGCCGAAGGATTACTGAATCACATTCATCTGGATCTGGAGGATATTACCGCGCTGGAGGCAAGCCTGCCGATGATCAAAGAGCGACTCGGCGGTCAGTTGCACGCGCTGGTTAATAACGCGGGCATATCCCCGAAAGGTGAAGGTGGAACCCGACTCGGCGTACGTGATACCGAGTACGCCACCTGGATACGGGTATTTAACGTCAACCTGTTTTCCACCGCCATTCTCGCTAATGGACTATTCGATGAACTGCATGCGGCACAAGGCAGCATCATTAATGTTACCTCGATTGCCGGTTCTCGTGTCCATCCTTTCGCAGGAGCGGCTTACGCCACCTCCAAAGCGGGATTAGCCGCATTGACGCGTGAAATGGCGCACGACTTCGGGAAATACGGTATTCGGGTTAATGCCATTGCACCCGGTGAGATCGATACGGCGATCCTGTCGCCCGGCACGCAGGATATTGTCGAACAGACTGTTCCGATGAAACGCCTGGGCAAGCCAGAAGAGGTCGCGTCGCTGGTCTATTTCCTTTGTACCCAGGGTGCGTCTTACATCAACGGGGCGGAAATCCATGTCAACGGAGGCCAGCATGTCTGATCCGCTCGTCCTGTTCACTACGGATGTACCGTCACTCTCGGCGGTACAGGCGCAGCAGATAGCTCGCCAGCAATACGGGCTGGATGGCAGCATGACGCCACTGCCCGGCGAGCGTGACGCCAACTTCCACCTCGTCACTGCGGCACACGGTCAGTATATGCTGAAAGTGATCAACCCCGCTGAATCCGCACCGATACGAGATGTTCAGACCGAGATATTGCTTCATCTGGCTCGCGTCGACACCACCTTGCCAGTCCCTCGCATCATCAGTAATCGGTGGGGCAATCCCTCCCCTGCGCTGATGATTGATGGACAGATGCACCATATCCGGCTGATCACCTGGTCCTTCGGACAGCCGTTGCACCGGGTGCCTCGCTCGTCAACGCTGTCAGCTCGACTCGGCGATACGCTGGCACAGTTGGATCTCGCCTTGCAAGACTTTAGCCACCCGGCGGCATCGCGAGACCTGTTGTGGGATATCGCCCATCTGGAGCGGATTCATGACTGGCTGCGTTATGTCGCAAACGCGCAGCAACGGCAGTTAATTCTTCAGTGGTTGACCCGCTGGGAAACCGCCGTGGCACCGATTCAATCCAGCCTGCGCCACCAATTGATTCATAACGACCTCAATCCTTACAACGTGTTGGTGGATACCCACGCCGCAGTGCCGCACATTGACGGCATCATCGATTTTGGTGATGCGTTGTACGCACCATTGGTCAATGAGCTGGCGACCGCGCTGGCTTATCAGGTTGGCGATGAGTCCGAGCCACTGGCGTGGATCCTGCCGTTTGTCTCGGCCTATCACGCCCGGTTGCCGCTCACTGAGCAGGAAATCAGTCTGTTGCCCTGCCTCATCGCCGCCCGACTGACGCTAACCCTTTCCATCACCCAATGGCGCAGCGAGTTGTACCCAGAAAACCGCGACTATATCCAGCGCAACCTGGATACCGCCTGGCGCAGCCTGCAGCACCTCAGCCGCCAGCCCGAGCAGCGGCTAGCTGAGCAATTACTGCACGCCTGTCGTTAACGCCATACTGAGAAGCCAGCCAGATAAGGAATCATCCATGAATACCCGTTCCACTTCACCATCCCCCGAAACCGCATCAGTCTCTGAAACGTTGCTGGCCCGCCGTCAGCGGCTATTGGGTGCAGGTTACCGCCTGTTTTATCAGCAGCCGCTGCATGTGGTTCGTGGGGATGGTGTCTGGCTGTATGACGCCGACGGCAACCGCTATCTGGATGTATACAACAACGTCGCCTCACTCGGGCATTGTCACCCCGCAGTGGTGGAGGCTATCGCCACACAAGCCGCCACACTCAATACTCACACCCGCTACCTCACTGACGCTATTTTGGATTTCGCTGAAGACTTTCTACAGGAGTTTCCCGCCCCGCTGCAAAACATTACCCTGACCTGTAGCGGCAGCGAGTCGAACGATCTGGCTCTGCGTATCGCCCGTTACGTCACCGGCGGTAGCGGTGTCATGGTGACCCGTTGGGCATACCATGGTGTCACCGCCCAACTTGCCGGGTTATCGCCATCACTGGGTAGCGGTGCACCACGGGGAGAACAGGTCTGGCTTATCGACCCACCGGACGGTTACCGCCGCCAGCCAGGCTGCCTGCTCACCAGTGTGAAACAGGCACTGGCGCAAATGGAACAAGCTGGCGTACGCCCGGCGGCGCTACTGTTTGATACCCTATTTTCCAGCGACGGCGTATTCAGCGCCCCAGCGCAGGACGTACAAGAAGCGGTGCGTCTGGTACGTTCAGCGGGCGGGTTGTTTATTGCCGATGAGGTACAAGCTGGTTTTGGCCGAACCGGTAGCCACCGCTGGGGATTTGGCGCGTATGGCGTGGTGCCGGATCTGGTGACGCTGGGCAAACCGATGGGCAACGGCCATCCGGTCGCGGCAGTGGTCGGCAACCCAGCGTGGTTTGAAGCATTCGGGCGTAATCAGCGTTATTTTAATACCTTTGGCGGCAATCCCGTGTCCTGTCGAGCAGCCCATGCCGTGTTGCACACCTTGCGCCGTGAGCAGTTGCAAGATAATGCCCTGCGAATGGGGAGTTATCTGGAGACAGGGTTACGCAAACTGGCCGAGCGACACGACTGCATTGGCGACATTCGGGTTTATGGCTTGTTCATCGGCGTCGAGCTGGTGACCAGCCGGTTAACACGCCAGCCGGATACGACAGGTGCGGTACACGTAGTCAATGACCTGCGGCAACACCAAATTTTGCTGAGCGCCACCGGGCCTGACGGCAATATTTTGAAAATCCGGCCGCCGTTGATTTTCCAGCCGGAACACGCCGATATGTTGTTGCACGGATTGGATAACGCCCTGAGCAGACGTTCATCCATCGGCGATTAAGAACTTATCTGTTGGTCGGCTTCTCCGTGAACATTAGCAATGAATTCGACCATTTTCTGATGCCCGTCCTGAATGTCTGCCTGAATCGCCAACCGCGCGGCTACCGGGTCAGTGTTTTTCAAGGCCACCAGCACCTCCTGGTGGTGGCCGACGGCCATACGCTCTGAAAAATGGCTGTATGCCTGTGCTATCAATGGCCCGGTACGCATCCACAAACTGTCGATAAAACTGCACAGTAATGGCATCTGTGCCGTATGCGCCAGCAACAGATGAAATTCGCTGTTCAGCCGCAACGCTTCGGTAAAGTCGCCGCGTTTAATCGCCGCTTTGTTATATTCGATGTTCTCTTCAACCTGCGCTAGCGCGCGCGGTGTCACACAGCGAGCGGCATTTTCTGCCCCCATGCCTTCAATGGCCAATCGCAAGGTGCGAATTTCCAGATACTGATCCAGCGTTAATGCCGGTACCCGGATGTCACGCGGTGTACGCAACTCCAGCGCCTGCTCTTTCGACAACTGCAAAATAGCATCACGCACCGGGGTGACACTGGTGCCCAGTTGCGCTGCCAACTCGCGAATGCGCAAGCGATCGTTCGGTTTGAACTGCCCGGTAATCAAAGCATCACGTAACGTGGCATACACCCCGGAACTCAGCCCGGTACGATTGATGGATGCAATCGGATAATTCACGCCTTACTCCTGTTTTTATAATGCGGGTCATTCCCACCCATCATAACGCACTACTGTCGTCAAATCTGCCGAAGGCGGTCGTCGACACTCGACATCCGCCCATTTATCACGCCGACACTCATCATCCATTCGCCTTTAATCTTTTATAAATCAAACCACTAAATCATAAGCATTCATTCTGGCATAAACCCTGCTTTGTGTATGGCGATGTGTCGGTGCCATGCCGTCGACATAACCTTTAGTCAACCAGAGCCGCGGAAGGAGACCCTGTCATGAACCGGTTCGTTTTAGCAGACCCCAAGAAATGTATTGGCTGCCGCACCTGCGAAATCGCCTGCGTGCTGGCCCACAGTGATGGTAACCCGTCATCGCTGTCTGCAGAGCATTTCGCACCGCGACTAAAAGTGGTGAAGGGGCTGAATGTCAGCACCACAATTCAGTGCCGTCACTGTGAAGACGCACCCTGTGCAAATGTTTGCCCTAACGGGGCGATCGTCCATGCCGGCGATCATATCCGGGTGCAGCAAGAGAAATGCATTGGTTGCAAAACCTGCGTAGTGGCATGCCCCTACGGTGCCATGACGGTGATCAGTAAACCGGTAGCGCGTATCAGCCATTATCAGACGCTGGGCAACTGCATCAAGGCGGAAGCGCACAAGTGTGACCTGTGTGAAGGACGTGCCAACGGTCCGGCTTGTGTCGAAGTCTGCCCTACCAAAGCCCTGCACCTGATAAGCAGAGACGACATTCAGGAGATGATCCAACGTAAACAGCGGCGCGCAGCACTTGATGAAGCCGCGGAAATGAAATTCTGAGCGTGCCGTCGGTACGATGAAGGAGAGCAATGTCATGCAGAAAGTGATTACCGTCTGCCCATATTGTGGGTCAGGCTGCAAAATTAACCTGTTGGTAGAAAATGGCAAAGTCGTCGGTGCAGAAGGTGCCAACGGCCTGACCAACGAAGGCGAGCTGTGCTTAAAAGGCTACTATGGTTGGGATTTTCTCAACGACACCAAACTGTTAACCCCACGACTCAAACAACCGATGATCCGCCGCCAGAAAGGCGCGCCATTTGAGGTCGTATCCTGGGAAGAAGCCATCGACTTCGCCAGTTCTCGCCTGAAAGCCATCAAAGAGAAATACGGCCCGGACGCCATCATGCACACCGGTTCATCCCGTGGTCCGGGTAACGAAACCAACTATGTGATGCAGAAATTCGCCCGCGCGGTGACCGGCACCAACAACATCGACTGTTGCGCCCGCGTCTGCCACGGCCCGTCTGTTTCAGGGTTGCAGGTGACACTGGGTAACGGGGCCATGAGTAACTCGATTTGCGAAATCGAAAAAACCGACTGCATTTTAGTCTTCGGTTACAACGCTGCCGACTCTCACCCGATCGTGGCACGTCGCATCATCAAAGCGAAAGAACGCGGTGCCAAAGTTATCGTTTGTGACCCACGCCATATCGAAACTGCCCGTATCGCCGACCTGTGGCTGCCGCTGAAAAACGGCTCCAACATGGCACTGGTCAACGCGTTTGCCAACGTACTGATCAACGAAGGGTTGTATAACTCGACTTTCGTGGCGCAGCACACCGAAGGGTTCGATGAGTATCGCGCCATCGTGGCGAAATACACCCCGGAATACGTGGCAGATATCACTGGCCTTGACCCGCAGTTGATCCGTGATGCGATTCGGATGTATGCC
The DNA here is from genome assembly GCF_020406815.2 of Dickeya oryzae. Classification (NCBI taxonomy): domain Bacteria; kingdom Pseudomonadati; phylum Pseudomonadota; class Gammaproteobacteria; order Enterobacterales; family Pectobacteriaceae; genus Dickeya; species Dickeya oryzae. The sequence goes on along the minus strand of NZ_CP162670.1, from coordinate 1,710,955 downwards.
GCGGCACCGTCAGCCACCATCCTGTGGGGCATGGGTGTCACCCAGTGGACACAAGGGGTGGACGTGGTGAAAGGCCTGTCTGGCCTGGCACTGCTGACCGGCAACCTCGGTCGCCCGAATGTCGGCGTTGGCCCGGTACGTGGACAAAACAACGTTCAGGGTGCCTGCGATATGGGTGCGCTGCCGAACCAGTTCCCCGGCTACCAAAAAGTCACCGAAGCGGACGTGCGTGAGAAGTTTGCCAAAGCCTGGGGCGTGCCGTCGCTGTCTGACCGCATCGGCTACTCGCTGACCGATGTCCCGCACATGATCAAAGAAGGCAAGATCAAAGCCAATTACCTGATGGGGGAAGACCCGCTGCAAACCGAGCCGGACTTGTCGGTGGTGCGCGAAACCTTCAATCAACTGGAATTGCTGATCGTTCAGGATATCTTCATGACCAAAACCGCCGCCGTGGCGGATGTCATCTTCCCGGCAACCTCCTGGGGCGAGCATGAAGGGGTGTATTCTGCGGCCGACCGTGGCTTCCAGCGCTTCTACAAAGCAGTTGAACCCAAAGGCAATGTGAAGCCAGACTGGGAAATCATCAGCCTGATGGCTACCGCCATGGGCTATCCGATGCATTACAACAACACCCAGGAAATCTGGGATGAGTTGCGTAACCTGTGCCCGCTTTACTACGGTGCCACCTACGAGAAAATGGCCGGGCTGGGTTATATCCCGTGGCCGTGCCTGACCGAAGACAGCCCCGGCACACCGTGGTTGTATGCCGGTAACAAGTTCGACCGCCCGAACGGTAAAGGGTTATTGTTTGCAACAGAATGGCACCCGCCGATGGAGCAAACCGACGCCGATTACCCGCTGGTGCTCTCCACCGTGCGTGAAGTGGGCCACTACTCTTGCCGCTCCATGACCGGTAACTGTACCGCGCTGCAAACACTGGCAGACGAACCGGGTTACGTGCAGATGAACCCGGAAGACGCTGCCAAACTGGGCATCCGTGACCAGCAACTCACCTGGGTAGCATCACGCCGCGGCAAAGTCATCAGCCGGGCGATGGTCAGTGAACGCATCAATAAAGGTGCGGTTTACATGACTTATCAGTGGTGGATTGGTGCCTGTAACGAGCTGACACTGGATGAAGTTGACCCGATCGCCAAAACCCCAGAGTACAAGCACTGCGCGGTGAAACTGGAACCGATCGCCGACCAGAACTGGGCGGAAAACTATGTCAGACAGGAATACAGCGCCTTGAAAGCCCGTCTGCGTAAAGAAGCCGAAGTCGCGGGTTAATCCCTCTCAGCCCTCTCCGCCAGGAGGGGGCTGTATTACTCCCCCTTTACGTCCCCTTCTCTTTCCGCTGCCACCGTCTTCGTTACGAAATCCCTTCAATTTCCCGGGCGGAAATCCCCATACGCTGCATACGCGACAATAACGTGGTGCGTTTAAGGCCAAGGCGTGCCGCCGCGCCTTTCGGGCCAGCGACAATCCCATTGGTTTCTCGTAAAACCCGGATGATGCGCTCGCGTTCTGACTCGTCGTCGGCCTCCTGCGGCACAGGAGTGGGCTCTACTGTCGGCATAATTTCATGGTGCGCGGGTTTGGGCACATCCAGCGGCGACAAATGGTGCTGGAGTTCATCCATATGCAAGTTGAGCGTGGTGCCGCGTGTCAGGATCACCGCCCGCTCCACCACATTTTCCAGTTCCCGCACGTTGCCAGGCCACGGCAAACGACTCAACTGACGCAACATATCGGAGGGGATACTGTCGATAGTACGGTTCATACGACGGGCTATCTTGCGGGTAAAAAACTTCACCAGCAGCGGAATGTCTTCCGGTCGCTCACGTAACGGCGGAATAACAATCGGGAACACATTGAGGCGATAGTAAAGATCGCTACGGTACTCACGGTCCGCCACCATTTGTTTCAGGTCACGGTTAGTCGCGGCAATTAACCGCACATTCACCGGGATGATCTTACTGCCGCCCAGCCGCTCTATCTCCCGCTCCTGTAGTACCCGCAGTAGCTTGGGCTGCAACTCCAGCGGAATATCCCCAACCTCATCTAAAAATAACGTGCTGTTATCCGCCAGCTCAAAGCGCCCCTGACGCTGGCTGGTCGCACCGGTAAACGCCCCTTTTTCATGTCCGAACAGGTCGCTTTCCAACAGGCCAGAAGGAATCGCGGCGCAATTCATTTTCACCATGCGTTGTGATTTACGTTGGCTCAGGCTATGAATAGCGCGGGCAATCAACTCTTTACCGGTGCCCGTTTCTCCCAGAATCAACACCGTACTGTCACTGGCGGCGACCATCGCCACCTGTTCCAGTACCTGCCGAATCGCCGCGCTACGGCCGATAATCTCGCCAAATTCATCACCGCTACGCTGATGAATGTGTTCAGTCAGTTGCTCGGTCAGGTAGAAGTTTTCATGGATTAACGAATCCTTCAGCCGGGTAATCTGCTCATAGGCCAGTGCGTTATCCAACGCGATGGCGATGCGGGCAGCAATTTGCCGCAGCAGCCGCAGGTCCGCCTCGTTCACGGCAAGCGCGGTGCGATGCGCCAGCTCCAGCACGCCGAGTGTGCGGTTCCCGAATACCAGCGGCAGCAAACACACATGAGACAACTCACGGTCAAACCACTGACAAAGTGGACGTGGGTCTTTAGCCGCCAGTCGTGTCGGTACCTCGATCAGTTGTGGCTGATGTTGCGCCATCACGCTGTCAGCCAGTGTTTGCGCCCGCTCCACTTCGCCTTGCACCGTTTTGGGTGCGCCGGATGCCGGATACACCGTGGCAAGATACTTCAGTGGGTTGTCTTGCTCTTCGCCGTCTTTCAGCACCAGTGCGATAAAATCAATACCAAAGAAGCGGTGGATCTCGCGCGACACCTCCAGCGCCAGCGCTTTCAGCTCCAGTTTGGAAATCACGGTATTGGTGACATCCACCAGAATACGCAGGTGATCCCGCTCGTGGCGCAACCGCTCTTCTTCCTGCAACACTTGCTCACGCTCACAAATATTTTCCACCACCAATGCAACCACACCAGCCAGCGCCTGAAAGAAATCCAGTTCGCTGTCAGTAAAGCGGCTGCCGTCGGTCTTGAGAAATTCGACCCCGCCCAGTACTCGCTGGGTGCCTGGCAGCGGCAACTGGCAATAGTCGCTTAATCCGGCGTAGGCGGGCAGATCGGTCAGATGGGGGAAATCACGCTGAAAGTGTGTCCGGTCACAGTGCAGCACGGTTTGGGTGCTCCACACGACACCACCGGGGCCATTGGCCAGCAGAATCGCCTCTTCGCTGCACAGCGTCCGCCCGGAGTCACGATCGTGGCGGTAGAAATGCATCTGGTTACGCAAGGGGTCAAGCAGGATGACGTTGACGCGACCAAACCGCACCACCGAGAACGACACACCGTCCAGGCACTGCAGCAGATCAGGTAGGGTGCGCTGTTGCAACAGCGACTGAGAAATTTTCAACAAGGCATCCTGCCAGAGAATAGACAGCCGGGACGGGGAGTCTGTCAGTCGTGTCGCCATAACCACCGTAATCCAATCTCCATAGATAGTGTGGGGAAATAGTGTAAGTGCTTCACTGGTGAAATGACACGTCACCTCACCAATAGCTTGATCTGAATCGTGCTAAACCGGGGTTAGCGAACCACAACCGGTTATCCGATGAGCGGTGATCCGTGGTCAGATGGATAATAATAAGAATTATTTATAATTAAGGCTGCAAACGGTGTGATTATCATCACCTTCTCACCCGGCGGCAAGTACGGTTTCGTGTTTTTCCTTTTCGCGCCGAGTGTGTAAAATTCCACCACAACAACACCCCACCGCAACATTCCAATTACATGCAGAGAATGAAAACAACATTTGCGTTTCATTTTTACGCAATACAGGCAGGTGATTAAAATGACTGTCATTTTTATTTCATGGTCAACATCACTCTTCGTTCCAAGGCCCATTATATTTTTATAAATACGAAGGGTAATTCCTGTTTATTAATCCAACACGTTATCAATCAATAATACCGTCATCCTCCCTTAGCGATAAATCCCCCGGTCATTATTGGTGATATTGCTGACTTCATCCAAGATATAAGAAAAAGTTATGATTAGTGCAAAAACCACCTTTCGCCACAAAAAAATAAATACTAATCGATTGAAAATTATGAACTTATTTGAATCACACCAACGACAGCCAGTTAGGGTTTTCGTGATGAATAACCGGAAAATAGCGTATTTTGAGCCCGATTAAGTGATGCATTTCATTTTCTTCGCAGAAAAAAAGGGAAAAGCGCGCAATTCGTTGTAATATTCGGCGCGGCAGACACAGCACCCCACAAACAAATCAGGGTATCGGTCCACGCATGTCTTACGGCATATCTGACCGCTACGCTGCAATAACACTGGTGTTGTCTGGGTACATTCATCAACATGAGGTTTATATGCAAAGGCAGAAGTTATTAATACAGATAATGCTGGCGATCGTGCTCGGTATTCTGATTGGCTGGGCATGCCACACTTATCTGGATGGCGCCCGCGCCAAAGAAGTGGCGTCGTACTTTAATATGGTTACCGATATTTTCCTGCGTCTGATCAAGATGATCATTGCACCGCTGGTATTCGCAACCCTGGTTTCCGGCCTGGCCAGTATGGGTAACTCTTCTGCCGTAGGTCGCGTCGGTCTCAAAGCTATGACCTGGTTTGTGACCGCATCTTTCCTGTCATTGCTGATAGGTATGATGCTGGCGAACTTCTTCCAGCCGGGCACCGGCATGAACCTGGTGGCTTCGGCCAGCCACGTCACTACCGGCCTGAATACCGATGGTTTCACACTGAAGAACTTCATCAGCCATATCTTCCCGAAAAGTATCATAGAAGCGATGGCTAACAACGAGATCCTGCAAATTCTGGTGTTCTCGCTGTTCTTCGGCTCGGCGCTGGCTTACGTCAAGCACCACAACAAACAGGCCAACTTCATTCTCTCTACCATCGAAGAGCTGGCTAAAGTGATGTTCCGCGTCACCGATTACGTGATGGCGCTGGCACCTATCGCCGTCTTTGCCGCTATCGGTTCTGCCATCACGACTCAGGGTCTGGGGCTGATCTATGACTTCGGTAAGCTGATTGGTGAGTTTTATCTGGGCCTGGCACTGCTGTGGGCGGTGTTGTTCCTGGTGGGTTACGCCTTCCTCGGCCGCTCTATTGCCGTGCTGGCGCGTCTGATTCGTGAACCCACCATGCTGGCCTTCGCGACCGCCAGCAGCGAGTCCGCCTATCCGAAAACCATGGATGCGCTGACCCGTTTCGGTGTACCGAAGAAAATCACCAGCTTCGTGCTGCCGCTGGGTTACTCCTTCAACCTCGATGGCTCTATGATGTACCAGTCGTTTGCCATCCTGTTCATCGCTCAAGCCTACAATATTGATCTGAGCATGACCCAGCAAATCCTGATCCTGCTGACGCTGATGATCACCAGTAAGGGGATGGCGGGCGTTGCACGTGCTTCTGTGGTGGTGGTTGCCGCCACGCTGCCGATGTTCAACCTGCCGGAAGCCGGTATCCTGCTGATTCTGGGTATCGACCAGTTCCTGGATATGGGCCGCACCGCGACCAACGTTATCGGCAACAGTATCTCTACCGCCGTGGTGGCCAGTCTGGAAAAAGACATCACCGACGACGAAGAAGAAACCGAGCCGGAAGTGGTGTTGCAACAGGCCAGACAAGACGCCTGATCCAGTCCATACCTCCAGCATTTGAACGCAGACAGCGGCCACCCGGCCGCTGTTTTTTATTGTGCCGTTCGCAACGCCGTCATTGCCCGCCAGAATGATTCCGACGCCACATTCAGCCGCGCATCCAACCGATACAGATACACCTGCATCTTCATCACTGCGTTATCCAGCTTCAACACCGTCAGCTCTTTGTTCGCCAGCTCATCACGGATCGAGTAATCCGGCAGCCATGCGATACCATGCCCCTGCTTAACCATACGTTTGAGTAAATCACTCATTGAGGAGACAAAACTCACGGTAAAACGCTCCGATGCCAGTGTGGAGAGATAACGATTGACCTGACGGCCCATGTAACTGGTATCGGTATAATTGAGTAACGGCAACGTGGCGGCACGCACATCAAACTGCGGTTTGCCGAGCGCATCGCAGGCGCACACCGGATACAAGGTAGAATCCATGATGCGGGTATGACGAAACGGTTCTGACATCAACTCCTCGTTATAAAAAGAGAAAATGAAGTCACTGCGCCCCTCTTTAAGGTTGAGAACCGCATCATCGACATCGATGGATTCGACATAGAAGATTTTCTCTTGCACATCCGGCACGCTTTTCAGCAATTCCGGCATCACAAAAACCGATAGCGAATGCGCTGCGGCAATCGTTATCTTATTTTTATAGTGGCTACCGCCGTGCAATTTATGAATCTGATATTCCAGATCATCGAGGGTATTGCGGATGTGGGCATGAAAAATCTTACCCTGCTCGGTCAGTTGCAACGGCTGCGCCCGGCGATCAAACAGGTCAAACCCTACGGCCTCTTCCAGCGCCCGAACACGTCGGCTGAACGACGACTGTGAGATGTTACGTGTCTCCGCCGCCAGCGTGAAACTGCGGTGTTCTTCCAGTGCAATGAAATCATATAACCATTTGGTTTCAATATTATTTAGCATCATCAAGCGCCGTTTTGAAAACGCATTCTACGCATAATGCGCATAGCGTTATGCAAAACATACATAAATGATGGGAATTTCGCAATTCACATTTCCAGGCGCTGTGCGATGATTTTTCCACTCCAGACTACTCGCAGTGAGGCGGAAAACGTGAACCCTGTAATCGGAATTCTTGGCGGCATGGGGCCGGGTGCCACCGTAGACGCCATGCAAAAACTTATCCGGCAAACCCCGGCACGTAAGGATCAGGAACACATTCCGATGATCGCCGTGTCTATCCCAGATATTCCGGACCGTACCCAGTGCATTCTCCATCACAGCCCGTCGCCGCTGCAAAAGATGATTGAATACATGAGAATTCTGGAAAACGCGGGAGCCACTTGCATCATCATTCCTTGCAATACCGCACACTACTGGTTCGAGGATTTGAAGCGGCATACTCAGGTAGACATGATCAGCATCATTGATGCCGCCTGCCAGCAAGTCGCCGAACAACGCGTCCATCACGTCGGCATTCTGGCGACGACCGCCACCGTGCGCGGTAATATCTACCAGCATGCACTCAGTGGTCAGCAGGTGCGCTGCACGCTGCCTGATGAAGCACAGCAGCTGGCGGTCATGAACAGTATCTATGCTTACAAGGCGGGTGATTTCAACCAGTCTCGCGCACTACTGCTGCCGGTCGTCGATTCGCTGCGCCAGCAAGGGGTAGAAAAAATCATTCTGGGTTGCACCGAGCTGCCGCTGATTCTGGAGCCAGAAGTCAACGCCACACCCGATGCCTACCTGGATGCCACCGATGCACTGATCAAACAAACTATCGCCTGGTATTACCGGCAAGTGACACATCCCCTCGTCGCAGCGTAATTTTTCTCTGTTGACCACGGTATGCATTCACCGGCATTTGTTATGATAACGTGAGGTGACAATGCAGAGACCGACTGACAGAGCATCATGAAAGCAAAACCAGTAACGCTCAATGACGTGGCAGCTTACGCCGGTGTGTCATACCAAACCGTTTCCCGGGTACTGAATCAGGCACCTCACGTCTCGATACGCACACGGGAAAAGGTGGAGCAGGCGATGGCCGCGCTCCACTACATCCCCAATCGGGTAGCACAGCAACTGGCGCGCCGCAGTAGCACGACCATTGGGTTGGCGACAATCGACCTATCGCTGCATGCGCCATCCCAAATCGCTGCCGCCATCAAAACGACCGCCAGCGAACTGGGGTTCACGGTGGTGATCTCCATGTTACGTGCGGCCGATGGTAATGACGTCCAGCGCGCCGTTAACGAATTACTGTCACAGCGGGTAGATGGCGTCATCATCAACGTCCCACTGGAGCAAGAAGAGGCGGAGCACATCCATCAGTTGTGCGCGGCCACACCGGCGTTGTTTCTCGACACGGCACCTACCGCCAACCTGCCCAGCGTGATGTTCGACCCGCAGCAGGGTGCGAAGCTGGCTATCGACCATCTGGTAGAAATGGGGCACCGTCGCATCGCCTTGCTGACCGGTCCGCAAAGCTCGGTGTCGGCGCGTTTGCGTTACGAGGGCTGGCAGAAAGCGCTAGCCGCCAACCTGTTAACCCCTTGTGCCATCGCCGAAGGCGACTGGAGCGCCAGCTCAGGGTATCAGCAGGCGCATTTACTGCTGGCAAACGCAATCCGCCCCACTGCTATCGCCGTCGCCAACGACCAAATGGCGTTGGGCGTTCTGCGGGCGATTCATGAATACGGCTTGCGCGTACCGGAACAGATCTCGGTCATTGGTTTTGACGATACACGTGACAGCGCCTATTTCCAGCCGCCGTTAACCACCATCCGTCAGGATTTTAGGCAACTGGGCCGGGAAAGCGTCAACCGGCTGCTGGACTGCCTGCAACACCCGCACACACCAGCCCCACTGCGGTTAAAAACGACCCTGATACCACGTCAAACTACCGCGGCCTGGCGCCCTTCCACCCTGTCACCGCAGGATGTCGCCCAGCAGTTGATTAGTCTGGCACGGCAGTTACAGCGTTAGCCGTCCCCTTCGGATGCCGGTTTTGTGATCGATACCACTTTCCGGCATCGCTGCACTTTACTCATATTCGGCAAGCCGCGATCCTGACAGTAAAATTGTGAGCGGATCACAATTTCATTTATCCGCTCATCAGTTGTTTTCAGTCATTCACTTGCAGCCAACTCAGCCAATAAAAGGAAAGCCTGTTTTATGTCCACTGTTTCCGCTTATGTTCCGCTATCCGGCATCTCGCTGACGGATATTCTGGCCAGACGCGACTGGGAAAACCCGACCTGCCCACACATTCGCCGCCTGGACGCCCATCCGCCCTTTTCCAGTTGGCGCGACCTGAATGCAGCACGCGACGATGCCCCTTCCGACCGGCGTCAGTTACTGAATGGCGAATGGACCTTCAGCTATTTTGCTCGCCCGCAAGCCGTACCAGAACAGTGGCTGACACAGGATTTAAACGATGCCGATCAGATTACCGTCCCCTCTAACTGGCAGTTAGCAGGATACGACGCGCCGATTTACACCAATGTTAAGTACCCCATTCCCGTCAACCCACCATTCGTACCAGAAGACAACCCTACCGGGTGTTACTCGCTCACATTTTCAGTCGATCCCGACTGGCTGGCGCAAGGGCAGACCCGCATCGTATTCGACGGCGTTAACTCTGCTTTTCATCTGTGGTGCAACGGCCAATGGGTCGGTTACTCTCAGGATAGCCGCCTGCCAGCGGAGTTCGACCTGACACCTTGTCTGCAGGTGGGAGAAAACCGGCTGGCAGTGATGGTGCTGCGCTGGTCTGACGGCACCTATCTGGAAGATCAGGACATGTGGCGCATGAGCGGCATTTATCGCGATGTCTACCTGCTGCATAAACCGACGGTACACCTGCGCGATGTGCAACTCACAACCCCACTGCGACACAGCCACACCCAAGGTACGTTGTGCGTCACCGCGCTGGCCAACCTGCCGGAAGACCAGGCTGAACACTGGCAACTGGCGGTACAGTTATGGCGAGGCGAACGCCTGGTGGGGGAACAACGCAAACCGTTCGGCACCCCGGCGATAGATGAGCGCGGTGCCTATCACGACAGGGTGAGTCTGCAACTGGAGGTGGCGCAGCCCGCCTTGTGGAGCGCGGAAGAACCCAATCTGTACCGGGCGGTGGTGGCGCTGGAGTGCGACGGCACGCTGGTGGAAGCAGAAGCCTACGACGTCGGCTTTCGTGAGGTCGCCATCCGTAACGGCTTGTTGTTGCTCAACGGTCAACCGCTGCTGATCCGCGGTACTAATCGCCATGAGCACCACCCGCAGCACGGTCAGGCGATCGATGAAGCGACCATGCGGCAGGATATCCTGTTGATGAAACAGCATAACTTCAACGCGGTACGCTGCTCCCACTACCCTAATCATCCGTTGTGGTATCGGCTGTGCGACCGCTATGGCTTGTACGTGGTCGATGAAGCCAATATCGAAACCCACGGCATGCAACCAATGAGCCGCCTGTCCGACAACCCGCGCTGGTTACCCGCTTATGCCGAACGCGTCACACGCATGGTACAACGCGACCGTAATCATCCCTGCATTATTATCTGGTCGTTAGGCAATGAATCTGGCTACGGCCATACCCATAGCGCGCTTTACCAGTGGGTGAAACAACAAGACCCCACCCGACCGGTGCAATACGAAGGCGGCGGTGCCAATACACCAGCGACCGATATTTTGTGCCCGATGTATGCTCGCGTCGATCAAGACCAGCCCTTCCCCGCCGTCCCGAAATGGTCCATCAAAAAATGGATTGGCCTGCCGGGTGAACACCGTCCGCTGATTCTGTGCGAATACGCGCACGCGATGGGCAACAGTTTTGGCGGCTTTGACCGCTACTGGCAGGCATTCCGCCAGTACCCACGCCTGCAAGGCGGCTTTGTCTGGGACTGGGTGGATCAGGCGCTGCTGCGTGAACAAGACGGCAAAACACACTGGGCCTACGGCGGTGACTTTGGTGATAAACCTAATGACCGTCAGTTCTGCCTCAATGGTCTGGTATTCCCTGATCGCACACCGCACCCGGCGCTGTACGAAGCCCAGCGCGCCCAGCAATTTTTCCAGTTCAGCCGCCATGACGATGCCCCGCTGACGCTGACTGTCACCAGTGAATACCTGTTCCGCCACAGTGATAATGAAGAGCTGCACTGGCGCATTATGCAGGATGACGTGCTACTGGCATCAGGCCAGGTACCGCTCGATATCGCACCGCAAGGGAGTCAGACACTTACCTTGCTGAAGCAGGTGCCTGCCCCGCAGCACCACGCCGATATGTGGCTGACCGTAGAGGTAATTCAGCCGAAGGCGACCGACTGGTCACCAGCGGGTCATCGCTGCGCCTGGGATCAATGGCAGTTACCGATACCGCTGGCACGTCCGCTGCCGCCTGTTCATGATGGCGAGTCTCCATCATTGAGCCAAACCGATGAGCAATTCGAGGTCACACTCGGCCAACAGCGCTGGGTGTTTAGCCGCCACAGCGGCTTGCTGACACAGTGGTGGCGTGATGGGCAACCCCAGTTACTCAGCCCGTTGCAGGATAATGTGACCCGCGCAGCACTGGATAACGACATCGGTATCAGCGAAGTCGATCGTATTGACCCGAACGCCTGGGTAGAACGCTGGAAACTGGCCGGATTGTACCAGTACGACACCGACTGCCAGTACATCCACGCCGACACCCTCAGCGACAGCGTACTGATCACCACCGAGCACATCAGCCACTATCAGCAACAGGTGTTGTTCATCAGCCGTAAACAGTGGCGAATCGATGCGCGCGGCGTCCTGACGGTAAATGTCGATGTCGAGATTGCCCGTCACTTGCCTTCGCCAGCTCGCATCGGCCTTTCCGTGCAACTGGCGGCAGTCAACCCACAGGTCAGCTGGCTGGGGCTCGGCCCGCATGAAAACTACCCCGACCGACGCCTTGCCGCGCTACACGGCCGTTGGCAACAACCGCTGGAGTCGATGCACACACCCTATATTTTCCCATCGGAAAACGGCCTGCGCTGTCACACCCAGGAATTGTGCTACGGCGACTGGCTTATCGAAGGTGACTTCCACTTCGGCATCGGCCGCTACAGCCAGCAACAACTGATGTCATGCACCCATCACCATCTGCTGCAACCAGAAGCCGGAACCAGGCTTAATCTGGATGGCTTCCACATGGGCGTTGGCGGTGACGACTCCTGGAGCCCCAGCGTTGCACCAGACTTCCTGCTGACGGCTCCTCGCTACCGCTACCAGTTGCAACTGCGGTTACGGTAGTTTTTTTATCCCTCGCCGCCCCAGCGGGCTGGCAGCATTCTGTTGCTGTCAGCCCGCTGTTTTTCCATCACCACGCAACGAAAATGCGGCTTTATCGCCGCAATCATGTGAAAAAAACGGCATATTGCGCATTCCCTCGCCAAACGCATCAAAAATGTGGTTTACACCTTTGACATGGGCGACGGACCCCGTTATTATGCGCCCCGTTCAAACGATTCCTCTGTAGTTCAGTCGGTAGAACGGCGGACTGTTAATCCGTATGTCACTGGTTCGAGTCCAGTCAGAGGAGCCAAATTCTTGTTTTCATGCCGCTTCGCGAATCCTTATATGATTTGGGTTCAACAGGTTGGCGTGAAATATCTTCCCGATGCATTTTCAGTTTTCCCTCTGCATCGGGAGAATTTGGTGGTCAGATTTGGGGTCAGGTTAGTTCGATGACGGAGTGACCCCCACATGTCTCTTAATGACTCAAAAATCCGCAACTTAAAACCATCTGCAAAGCCCTACAAAGTTTCCGATTCTCACGGTCTGTACCTGTTGATTAATCCCGGCGGTTCACGTCTCTGGTATCTCAAATATCGTATCAATAAAAAAGAATCCCGCCTTGGTTTAGGTACCTACCCCGATGTATCGCTGGCTGATGCGCGTCAACAACGTGACAGCATCCGTAAACTGCTGGCGCAGAATATCAACCCCGCACACCAGCGGGCGGCAAAAAAAGCGTCCCGCTCACCAGAAAAATCATTCAGAGATGTAGCCCTGGACTGGCACAAAAGCAACCGGACATGGTCAGAGAGCCATGCCACTCGCCTGCTTGCAAGCATGAATAACCATCTCTTTCCTGTTATTGGGCACCTGCCTGTTACGGAGCTGAAACCCCGTCACTTCATCGGTCTGCTGAAAGGGATTGAGAAAAAAGGTTTACTGGAAGTGGCAGCCCGTACCCGGCAGCACCTATGCAACATCATGCGTCATGCTGTGCATCAGGAACTGATAGAACACAATCCGGCGGCCAATCTGGACGGTATTATCGCCCCGCCCGTTAAACGTCACTACCCTGCCCTGCCGCTGGAGCAACTACCTGAACTGTTGACACGCATTGAGGACTACCGGCAAGGACGGGAATTAACCCGGCTGGCCGTATCGCTCACCCTGCATCTGTTCATCCGCTCCAGCGAATTGCGCTTCGCGCGATGGTCGGAAATTGATTTCAGAAACCACATCTGGACTATTCCCGCTACCCGCAAAGCCATCCCCGACGTACGTTATTCCGGGCGTGGCGCAAAGATGCGTACCCCACATATCGTTCCCCTCTCCCGGCAGGCCATCGCTATTCTGAAACAGATACGGGATATATCCGGGCATCAGGAACTGATATTCCCCGGTGACCATAATCCGTATAAACCGATGTGCGAAAACACGGTCAACAAGGCGTTGCGCCTGATGGGCTATGACACCCAAAATGATATCTGCGGTCACGGATTCCGGGCAATGGCCTGTAGCGCACTGATGGAATCCAGCCTGTGGTTACAGGATGCGGTTGAGCGCCAGATGAGCCATCAGGAGCGCAACAGCGTGCGAGCGGCTTACATCCATAAAGCGGAATACCTTGATGCCCGAAAAGCGATGATGCAATGGTGGTCGGATTATCTGGATATGAACCGGGAAAATTACGTTGCGCCCTATGTTTATGCGCAAGTGACGCTGCTCCCCTCAAGAGCAGTAAAAACGCAATGAGCCACAGGCTCATTGCCGGAGTAAACAGTGTGCGCCCCGCCGTGACTGGCGGGGCGAGGTGTCTGGCTGTCAGGCCGACGGTTTGCTGCGCGACCAGATCAACTGGTGCTTGCCATTCTCTTCTTCGATAAGGCGAGCATAGAGGGTTGCCGGGAAGGAAGGGTCGTCGAGTGTCACCGACAGATAAGGCCGTTCGGCCTGGCTGATTTTCCGCCAGGCTGCGCCGATGTCATAACCACCGAGGGTCTGAATGCGGAAGTCAGGGGCGTGCTCGCTGCTTTTGTCGCAGGGGATAAACCTAACCTTGACATTCAGGGTCAGGGTGCGGACGGTGCCAGTGAAGCCGTTGTTTTGTGCGGTGAAGGTGCCGATGTTAGCCATGATGTTGCTCCTTTCGGATTTTCAAGGTCGCGCCTGTCGCGTCCTTTGTGGTGATCCGAATGGCAGGAGCCGGGCTGGCCGCATCGCTTGCGACCGTAACACCGTGAAGGACCGGAAGAGGCAAAGAATTTGCTGCGCGAGGAAGGCGCTTGCGCCGGGGAAATTGTTTGCCTCTTCCGGTTGCGTCCATAAAGCCCGGCTCCTGCCAGGATTCACAACGAGCTCAAGGACGCACAGGCTGACCAGGCTGAAAGGCGCATTGGCTGACCCGGCCTCGCTCGCACAAATGGCTTTACCAGTGCCTCTCCTGACTCGGTCAAGGCCCTCATCCCCGCGACAGGCGACATGCCCTGCTGCCAGTCCCTCGGTACAGACTGACTGTGGCGTCAACCCGGTCATCAGGCCGGACGGCATATTGGTGACCCATCCTTCATGACCGCAACACCATCATCGCCAGTGTCAAAAACGGCAAGCATCCATGCGACCTGACGCAGCAAGCTATGGCAAACGAAAACGCCCCGCCAATTACGATGGGTAACCTTTTAAGACTGAAAAGATGCCAATTACCCTTTCTATACACGCAAAAATACCGGAGCTAACACGTAATAACCAATAATGACAGCAGTACATCTATTTTTATGACAAACTGCATCACCTTAAGTAAAAATTTCATTCTATAAATTCAATCTGGCAGAACAGTTCTGGGCTGTCCATGCCAGTGAAACACTGTGATGACATCCATTCATAAAACTAAACAATACGTATCTCAGATGCTGTGGTGGTGCTACCACTGCAGGCGGTAGCCCACTTGTGATACAAGGTTATCTCATTCCTTGTGGATTTTTATTTTTTTTCTTAAGAGATAAAAAAATAAAAATGACATACTCTGGTCATTCTAACTAAACCTCTTCCACGCCATGGAAATTTATATATAAAAGTTTAACGTCATACACGGTAATTTTATTAACCCCCCAGTTATTCCCTACGCACAGGAAAGGTTGTCATGCTGAAGGAGATTACATCATGCAAAAACAGACCTTCCTTTTAAACACAAAGAGCAGTATGCCTGAATGGATGACGATACAGGAGGCTATCAGAATAACGAAGAAAACAACAAAAACAGAACTGACGGACAGTGATATTTATCGCCATGCTTTATATGGCAATATCAGCCTTTCCATCTACTTCCAGTCACCGGTTGTTTTACGAAAAATACGAACATTGGATAATAAATTGAAGCTACGCCCGGTCGGACACTCATTCATCGACCGACTTTGTTTGCTCGATAGAAACAGTTTCCTTGGCAAACGAAATCTTATTCTCAGTACCGAGGGACGATACATTACTCCCACCCAGCCAATTATCGACACACTATTAGCGGGACATGAGTACGTTATAGTACAACGCTTGCTTGCCCGCTCCCTGCACATTCCATTACCACACATCGGTGAGAATGAGATCAATTACGGTATATCGGTAACTCTTTCAGGAGATATATTTCAGGTATTCGAAAAGATCACATGGCAGGAAAGAATAAACCAGAAAATCATGCGACTCCCTGAGAAAATGTGGACTGATATTTATCAAGAGATTCAACAACAAGGCATGAATCCAAACCTCCGAAAGGATTACTTTCCGGTTCACGACCTACCGCAAGATGCCTGCTTTGTCATCCGGCATACTGAACTGGAAAAGTTAATCAACATGCCGACCAAAAACCACACATCCTCGTCATCGTCCACACGGATATCCACGCCGTTATCACGATTATTCTGGCTCGCCTGCAAACATAATGAGGCCATTAGCCCATTAATCAGGCAGCCCTATAAACTGTTGTCCATTTTTGAACAATGGGCATCAACTGATGGTATCACCGACCATCTGAGTGGTGACACACTAAAAACGGCACTGGAGCGAGGATCCCCCACATCCATTTCAGGATCTGGTTAATAGAGTCCGTCCTCATTCAATCCAGGCTGTGTCTCTTAATCACCTGCGTGGTGGAAAATCATACAGCGATGGCAAGTAACGGCAGTGGAAATGTACGAAATTGATTCATAAACGAATGAATTTAATAAATTTCTTCACCATCACCAGTGAGTCTGAATTAAGGGACACAGCCTGATATATGATCGTTGAACTAAACAGCATAAAAAGCAGCCGGAAGGATCGTTGGGATCGCTTCCGGCCTTGTCAATATCAATCAGGGAATTTCCCATTTTTATATGACTGCCAAAGATAGTTTATAGGCCAGCCACTAGTATTTCCCTTCAATATGTCTTTCGCTATTATTTCAATATCATCTGATATTCTTGATGAAATTTCAGGCTCTTTGATAATCTTAAATGAAAGTTTAAAGGATTTTTCACGAAGGATATCGATGAAATCTAAATCATCCTTACTAAAAACCTCTTTTTCCAATCTATTGAAATTATTCATCCACTCCGAATCAAATGTTTTTGAATCGCGAGAATCCAATGCATTATCTACATCCAGATTTTTTAAGAAATCAAAAAATGATGGCGAAGATAACACATTTTCCATGTCTATAAGATTGCTATTAATCATTACATCAACCCTTGTTTGGTAAGC
This sequence comes from Dickeya oryzae, assembly GCF_020406815.2. Taxonomy (NCBI): domain Bacteria; kingdom Pseudomonadati; phylum Pseudomonadota; class Gammaproteobacteria; order Enterobacterales; family Pectobacteriaceae; genus Dickeya; species Dickeya oryzae. The sequence continues at coordinate 1,694,220 of NZ_CP162670.1, read as the reverse complement.
CAGTTTTCAATTAGGTCTACGGCTTGGCTCGGAGTTACATTTGAACCCAATATATGTGTACCATTTGGAGAGCGAACATCCACTTTGATATCGTCCAAACTCGAATACGCTTTCTTATAAGCATCAAACAACTCCTTGTCAGAACCAGCAAAATCACCTTGCCTTGGGCCTACATATTTTCTTTCTGCATCATGCATTCGCCAATGGTCATGTTCTGGCTCTTTACCCCTAGGAAATAAAGTCGGGCGGGTTTTATCGGAGCGTGCAACCTCAAAAGGCCTTCCCTGTGATTTTCTTACGGATGGAACGTGATGACCTGATTCACTAACACCCATACATTTCTTACCGTTTAGACCTAAAGGGTCAATACCGCTTATAGGGTTGTATACATACCCGTAATTACTCTCCCCCCCCAGCACCCCTATCGGGTCTGGCGAGACATAACACCCACCGGCCGGGTCGTAGTACCGAAAGCGGTTATAGCACAGCCCGCTCTCGCTGTCACGGAGCTGCCCGGCGAAGGCCAGACCGGGGTCCGGGCTTTCCGATTTTTCTGTCTGCCGCTGGCCCCACAGGGTGGCTTTCGGTGCCTGCCAGCGCAGGGTGCCGTCCGGTGTGAACAGCGCCTGTGGGGTACCGTTCTGGCTGCTGGTCACAAAATCCGTTTCCCAGTCGCCGCCGGGGTGCTGGCGCTGCTGTACCACCAGCTCCCAGCCGTTGTACACCCAGTGTCGGCGTTGTATCAGTTGGCCGTGGCGGTAGTGGCGGATTTCCGCTATCTGGTCGCCGTCCCACTGGTAGCGAATTTCTTCGGCTTTCTGGTCACAGCGTTTGCCCACCCGGCGGCCAAACGGGTCGTAGCGGTACAGCCAGCGTTCGCCGTCCGGGGTATCCACCACCCGCAGCTGGTTGCGGCTGTCCCAGCGGTACTGCCACACCTGCGGACGGTAGCCCGGCTGCACCACCTGTTTACGGATAAGCCGTCCGGCCCTGTCGTACTGGTAATGGGTGTCATCGTGCTGAACCAGTCGGCCAGACTGCCACTCGGTGAGGCGGCCTGCCTCCTGCGGCAGACCGGTGCGGGTGTAGTGGAAGCGGGCGAGGGTGTCCACCGGTTTGCCCACACCGCCGCTCAGCACTGCCTGCACCCGGCCGGTGGCGTCCAGACGATAACCTTCGGCGTCGCGGTTGTGACGCACCCCGGTCAGGTTACCGGCACCGTCGTAGCGGTATTCCCGCGTCTGTGCTGCCAGCAGGTGGCCGTCGTGCTGTGCGCCGCTCATCTCCCGCGTCAGCCAGCCCATCACGTCGTATTCCCGCTGCTGGACAAAGCCGCTGCCGCCGCGACGGTGTGACTCGCGGCCCGCCGCGTCATGGGTCAGGGTCAGGTCGGCACCGTCCGGCAACTGCACCTGCCGCAGCTCGCCGGTGCGGGTGTAATGGAACAGGCTGGTGAGTGGCGCGAGGGTGCCGGTGGTGTCATCGGCGTCGCCGTCCCAGGTCAGGGTGCGGGTGACGGTGCGGGCCGCATCGTCGTACTGGCGGGTGAGCAGCGTGCCGTTGTGCCATTCACGCACCACCCGGTCGCGCAGGTCGTAGTCGAGCTGCACATGGGCGGTGGCTGACGAGACCTCGGTCAGGCGGCCCACCGCATCGTACCGGTAGTGCAGGGTGTCGTCCGGCGCGGTTTCACGCAACAGCAGGCCGCGGGCGTCGTAGAGGAAGTGGCGGATGTCGCCTTCGCCGTTGCGCACGCTGATGCACAGGCCGTCCTCGTCGTAGCCGTAATGCGTCTCGGTGCCGGTCATGTCGCGCTCGCGGATGACCCGCCCGTCGGCATCCAGCCACCACTGCCAGCGGCTGCCGTCCGGGGCAATAACCGTTGTCAGTTGCTGGCTCTCTTTATCGTACGCGTAGTGCCAGGTGCGGCCTTCGGCGTCGGTGCGTGCGGTCAGCAGGTCGAACGGGCCGAAGGTCTGACGCCACAGCGCGCCGTTGCCGTCCACGTAGCTCAGCAGGTTGTTGTGGCGGTCGTACTGGCGCTGCTCTTCCTTGTCATCCGGGCGTATCAGCTGCTCCGGCAGCGTCCAGCTGGCCCGGCGGTAACCGAGCCGGAAACGGGCACCGTCCGCCCGTTGCCACTGCACCACCCGGTCCTGCCCGTCGTAACGGAACTGCTGGGTACGGCTCTCGGCGTCGGTGGTGCTCAGCAGCCGCTGGCGGTGGTCGTACTGTAACCGGGCCTGCACCTCACCGGCGGCGTCGCTGACCTGGGTCAGCAGGCCGTAGCGGTTCCAGGTGAATCGGACCTCGCTGGCGTCCGGACCGGTGAGTCGCTCCGGGTTACCCTCGGCGTCATACGCCCAGCCCCACTCGCGTCCCAGCGGGTCGGTGACGCCGCACAGCCGCAGCGCGTCGTCGTAGTCGTACTGCCACTGGTGGCTGCTGGCGTCGGTAAAGGTGCTGACCCGCCCGGTATCGTCCAGATAGCCGAATTCGACCACCCGCCCGGCGGGCGAGATTTCCCGCAGCAGGTTGCCAACCTCGTCGTAGTCGTAGCGGGTGACGTGACCGAGCGGGGATGTTTCCCAGCTCATCAGGTGCAGGTCGTTAAAGCCGAATTCGCTGCGCTGGCCGAGGCCATCGGTCATCACCACCCGATCGGGCAGGTAGTCGAAGCGGGCGGTCAGAAAACCGTCGGCGCAGGTGGTGTAGACGCAGCGCCCCTGTGCGTCGTATTCGTAGCGCGCCCAGGTCTGGTCGTTATCGTGCCAGCGGGTCAGCCGATGGGCCGCGTCGTACTCGTAGTAGAGGTGATAGGCGTGGGTGGCGTCCGCTTCCACCAGTCGGCCCTGTTCGTCCTGGCGGTACACGGCCAGCAGCGTTTTCTGGCCGCCATCGATGCGTTGAATCTGGTGCAGGAATTCGCCCCGCCACACCAGCAGCAGGGTGACGCCGTCGCTGTGGCGCACCTGGCGCAGGTAGCCTTTCGGGTCACGCACCAGTTCGATGCGGTTGTCGTGGCTATCGTGAATGGCCGACAGCAGCCGGCGCTCGCCCTGTATCACGCTAAAGTCGCGCCAGGTCTGCTGGTCGCGGTGCCACAGGCTGAAACCCTCGCCCCGGCGGTGCAGGGTAAATTCAGGGTAGTGCGGGCAGTACACCGCCTGTACGTCCTGATGGAAGGTAAAATCGATGTCGTAGCCCTGAGCCAGCGTGATGACCACGTGGGTGTTGAGGCCGTCGCGCGTTACCGTCGCCACCTCGCTCCAGCTGTCGTGCCAGCCACGGCCCAGCAGCCCGACATGCCCGGAGGCGGAGCGGTAGGTGCGCTCGAACACCAGCGGCAGCGTCTGGCCCAGCGCGATATCGGTACGGGATTCAATCACCTCGCCGCTGGCGATATAAACCGGGTCTTTGAGGAAACCGCGCACCGCTTCCGTGACACGCGACAATCCCTTGTTGTTGCGAAACCCCTCACTGGCACATTTAACGGCGCTTTTCAGTCCTTTTAGCGTTTTCAGCGCCCCGACACGCATCCCTTTTAGAACCCACATCGGCCCACGGGTGAACAGTTTCCCCAGCCCCTTGAACATGCCGCGGCTGGGCGGCACCAGAAACTCCACCGCAATCAGCAGCGCTCGTTGCAGCGCGGTAAACTCTTCGGCAATCTCCAGATAGGTGCCCTGCCCGGAGCCGAAAAATACCGTTGAGGCGCCTTCCTTGAGGGTGGCACCGCACACGGTTTTATCGTCGATACGGGCCGCTGGCGCGTCGTTCACGAACACGGATTCGCTGCCCTGGGCAATCAGTTGCGGGCTGTTGTGCCGGGTGCAGGCGACGGTATCTTTCGTGGCGCGGGCCACCGGCTGCTTTTCGACAAACACGTTACCCGAGCCCGCCATCACCGGTCCGAACGATGGCGAGCCGCTGTCCACCATCGCCGACACCTTGCTGGACACCGCGTCTATCAGCCCGCCCAGCAGGCTGACCGCACCAAATCCGGCGGCCAGTTTTACCACCCCCACCACCAGCGCCGCACCCATTCCACCCGTACCAATCGCCGCAACAGCGATAGCACCTGCCACGGCCGCGGCGGCGGTAAATACGGCGGCCGCCACCAGCGCCCCGGCCACGGCACCCGCCAGTGCACCCAGGAAGCTCTTGTGCTTGATGGTCTTGCCCGGCGACGTTGGCGGTTTACCCTGACAGGGTTGCGGCCGGTCGGCGGGCGGGTTGGGACGGTTTCCGGCATGCATGGCCCCTACCCGGGCCACCCGGCTCAGAATATCGTTGAGCATCGTGACTCCCTTCAGGACGCGGCTTTAAACGTCTCGATGACCGCCAGCAGGGCGGCTTTCTGTTCATCCTGCAGTTCACCGGCGGCGGTAAGGGTAAAGGTCAGCAGCAGCTCGCCGCGTACCTGCATCACCACCACCTGGTGCATCGGGCCTTCCGGCGAGCGCCAGGTATATTCCAGCCCACGTGCGGGTTGACCATCCAGCGTCAGTTCCCAGGCGGCGCGCTCCTGATAGCCCTTCAGGTGGGCGGAAAACTGTGACAGCGTCTGTTCATAGACGGTGTCCGGCGACAGGCCGAATTCAATCGGCGTGCGGTTGACCACCAGATTGGCGGTATCGCCCGGCAGCACAAACACGTGCAGCGACTCGTCGCGCCAGCCCGCCGGAATAGCCAGAGTGCCTTCGTTCATCTGATACATGCGTGCTGCTCCCTCAGTTCAAATCGATACGGGTGCCGTTCAGCACCAGTCCTTTGCCGGTAATGGAAATGTTGCCTTCGCTGTCAATGGCGATGAAGCCACCCGCGGTGGCAATCAGGATGTCGCCGCTCTGGGACTGGATGGCGATATTGTTTTTCACCTGCAGCGACTCGTTGTCGTTGACGGTGGTGTTGCGGTTTTTGGTGACGGCGACGGTCTGCTCACCCTGAATTTCGGTGACCTGATTTTCCTTCACCGACACCGTCTGATTGTGCTGCACCACCACGGTCTGGTCGCCGCCGACATTCTCGGTATGACTGGCATTCACCGCCGTGCTGCGGTTATTCAGCACCACGGTGTTCATGTCCTTCTGGGCGTGGATAAACACCTCTTCCTGCCCGGCCTGGTCTTCAAAGCGCAGTTCGTTGAACCCGGCCCCTTTATGGGTACTGGTGCGCAGCGAGGTGCGGGTTTTGTTGGCCGGTAGCGGATACGGCGAGGGGTTGGTGGCGTGAAAGGTGCGCCCGGTGACGATGGGCTGGTCCGGGTCACCTTCCAGAAAGCTCACCACCACTTCATGACCGATGCGCGGAATGGCAATCAGGCCGTACTGGCCACCGGCCCAGCCCTGACTGACCCGCACCCAGCAGGAGCTCTGGTCGTCGCTGGCACCGTAGCGGTCCCACGGGAACTGCAGCTTCACCCGGCCAAACTCGTCGCAGTAAATTTCTTCGCCCGCCGGGCCGACCACGGTGGCAATCTGCGGGCCGTCCACCATCGGCTTGTACGGCATGGCCGCCCGCCAGGTGGTGGTGGCTTTCACCACCTCGAAGCTGTTGCTAATGGTGGTCGGCTCGCCGCCGCTCTCTTCTTCCAGCGCCTGCGGCTGCTGGCCACTGTGGGTCACCGCCACCACCTGCCAGGCCAGGTTAAACGCCGGGTTCGGGTGCTCGGTGAGGGTAAAGGTGCCACCCGGCATCAGTTCGGCGGCGTTGGATTCGCCCGCCCCGGTCATCGCCCCGGCACGCAGCGCGTCCAGCCGGTAGCCGGTAAACGCCTTGCCACTCGGGTCCTGCTTGAAGCGGCCGGGGTAATCAAAGTGCTGGTAGGATTCACGCTGATGGTCCAGCTCGCTGCTCATCCTGTTATGCAGCAGCCCGTAGGCTGGGGTCTTGAAGCTGTAGTCCTTCAGCGCCACTTCGGCGGTACTGACCGCTTCGGCGTAGCGGAAACGGCGCACATACGCCCCTTCGCTCAGCCCCTGCGTGGCGAGATTGAAGAACAGCTCCGGGCCTTTGGTCAGCGCACCGGCGTCATCGGCGAACACCACCCGGTGCTTACCGGCCTCAAATTCGTGGAAGTAGAACAGCCCTTCTTCTGCCGCCAGCCGGTTGATGAACGCCAGGTCGCTTTCGCGGTACTGCACACAGTATTCACGCACCGCGTGGTCGTGGCGCAGGGCAAAGGCGTAATCGGTGATCCCGGCTTCGTCCAGCAGGGTACTGATAATCGCGTCCGGCTTCTGGGTCTGGAAGATGCGGGCGTTGGTGCGCAGACCGAGCCGCCACAGCGCCGGGCGCACCTCGGCCTGGTAGCGGGTGCGGCGAAAACCGGTATCGCCCTGGGCAAAGCGGCTGACGATACCGCTGACCCGGCGCTGCAGTTCGCCGTCGTACCACACCAGCAGCTCGCACGGCTGGTCCAGCACCGCGCCAAAGTCGATGCCGGGCTGGCTGCTGGCCAGATTGAGCGACAGCGCAAACGGCTGGTTCAGCGCCTCGCTCAGTTCAAAATCCACCACCGTGAAGGTGGTGTCCGGCAACGCGCCGACCTTCACGGTAAACTGCAATCCGGTACTGTTGGCCACCTGACTTTCTCCTTATTCCCTGTCTGCGTCCGCACTCAGCGATGACCCCTTTCATCGCTCAGGGCAGGCTGAAAATGACAACACCCGGACCGGAGTCCGGGTGACGGCGTGATTACGCTTCGATCGGCGCGCGCCAGTCGTCAGAGCCGGAAGTCCCGGCCACGGTGTGCTCCCAGTCCACCTTGCGGTAGGCCAGCGACACTTCAATCAGCTGGGTGTAATCCTGCTTGGACGGGTCCTGACAGTGCGGCATCTGGTTGTTGATGTCGACGATGGTGGCGTCGGTGAGGGTGGTGGTGAAAAAATGCTCCTGCTTGCCTTCGACAGAGGTGCGGAACCACTTCAGGGTCACGGTCGGCAGCATTTCGCCGGAGGCCAGCGCGTTATACAGCAGCGGCACGGCCTTGTTCAGGGCGACGGTAAACTTGAACGGCTTGTGCACGCGCTGACCGGCTGGCTGACCGGACTGCGGGTCGGTCGGTACGGTGACGATGTGTTTGAATTCCTGCACCAGCATCTCGTCTTCGTGGCCCTGCACGTAGATGTTACCGACGGAGTCGGAGGTGAAGGCACCGGCAGTGATATTGCCCTGAGTTTTACCTTCGATGCTGATATAGCATGGAGTTGGCATAGTCTTGCTCCTTGTTGTTGAACGGTTAGATGTGACTTCACCGTTCATAAAGCAATGACTACGCCAACTTTTATTTCATTGTTTTTAAAGAGAAAAATAATATCGCCATTTTCCCTAAGTCAAACTTGAGCAAAAAGTTGCGCAGACTTCCCGAAAAAACGGCATCCATTGCGCAAACAGGGATTTATGCTGGAAAGTGAGCAAGAAGTTGCGCAGATTTTGCGATCATTCTGTAGGAGAGTGTTTTGTGAGCTATACGAGTCTGGTTTTTTGTGATTTATGTCACACCTTGTTTCTATGCGATCGTTGGAGGGAGAGATATAAATAAGAAGCAGGGGACAGTGCATTCCACTCTGTTCACGGGTATCAGGTAACGGTATCGCACTTTAGCTAACTAACTCCGCATGTTCTCTCATGTTTATACAATCCAGGCAGTGAAGCGGGGTCCATCAGAGAAAAAAGATGGCAAGATCACAACCAGAAAGTGATGGAGCAGCGCTTGATGGGCGTTTTGTTGTGAGTATTCCAGTTGGTGCTTCTAAACTTCTGCTTTACTGTCAGGATGAAGCGTGATCTGATCCTGTCATCTGGCAAAAGCTCGACTTATTCAACAAAGCCCCGCTATCCTTCAATCCTTCGCTCATTGAGAGCCTCCAATAACAGATCAAGTTGTTCTGAAAGGATAAAAGAGAGATTATCCCGAATTCCTTGATGGTCAGAATCAATCAGCAACCATATCAACACCCGGCAACGGTAAATCAACTCAAGCGCACATGGCGGCGGAAGTGGATCGTTATACATCGCAGTTACACCCCTCTTTAGCTGGTAGGAACAACCAGACTGTCCGATATCTCCTAATGAATGGATCGTTGCTCTCCTGCAAAGTCTGACTGACTCAAATCATTATGGGTCGTAAATGCCGTGGAGACAAGTTAAAGGAAGCGAGATGATAACTAAATGCAAAGAGTTTCCGGAAAAAACGATCCTGCTCACGCCTTGCCACTTTTGGGACAAACTATCCGTCAGCGGAGAGAACTTCTGGGTTTGTCGCAGGAAAATCTGGCAAGTGCTACAGGTATTGATCGCAGCCACATGGGCAGAATCGAGCGAGGTGAACGCAATGTTACCCTGCTGAATTTGTTACGCATTGCGGATGCGCTTGAGTGGAGTCTGGAACAGCTTTTTGCTGCTGCTAAACTCTGATGCAATTACAGTTGATGGCACAAGTACAACCTTAACCTGTACTATCAATAATCCCTGCAAGGTCAACGTAGTAGGCCGGAATATTACAGGTCGCTGAGTTAAAAAGTCACTCCCCCTATCCTATATTTTCTGCGGCATTTCCCCCTCAACTTATTGAGTCCGACGAAAACCAACGGGTATACCTGCGTCTCATGCATGAAGACTGGCCCGATAGCATCGGGCCATAAAGAACAGAGGTAAACAGGATAAAAGTGAATGAAAATCACGCTAATGAGTGTGATTTAGCCATGAAAGGGATATTCCTATGGCTGCCCTTCTCAGCCCGCTTTGCCGCAGGCACAGCTAACTGTCATTTATCCTGAGTACGTCGGGGGCGAGAACGTGGGGTGCGTGGGATTAACTGCCCCTGTTCGTCAAAATAGCGGCTCGGCCAAATCTCATAGGCCGGTACGCCCAATGCATCAGCAATCAGTTGTTCCCCTTTAGGCCACGGGCGATTAAGCGCATTTCCCAGCGTGGAGGAATTCAACCCCGCCGCCCGCGACACAGCGGCCATCGTAGTTCCCCGTTTGTGAAGCCCGGCAATAATGTCGGCGGAATGCCAGTCGATATTAGCCATTTTATTTACCTCATTCAAAGACTTGAAGTCCAATAAGGATAAGTGGATGAATGTCATCTTTAGTAAGTCTAAAGATGACATTCATCTTAAGGAATGCTAAAGATGATGTCAATATAACCAATAACAGGAAACGTTATGGTTCCGCAGCGTCTAAGAGCCGCAAGAGAACGTGCAAAGATTTCACAGGAAGAACTGGCGATAGCCGCCGGGATTTCTGAGGATACGGGCTACTCAAGAATGTCACATTATGAGAATGGCAGGCACAAACCAAAATTTGAGCTGATATGCACGTTTGCCAAAATACTGGATGTACCGGAAGGATACTTCTACACGCTGGATGACAGTTTTGCTGAAGCCATGCTGAAGTTGCATGCTGGCGAGTTGGTTCAGTGGAGAAAAAACAAATCTAATTAATTGAAAAAATTAGCGATCCCTATAAATACGAATCATCATCTTTATGAACTCTAAAGATAAATTCTATTGAGCAATGCTAAAGATCTCCGTGAAATCCTCATTGGGAACACGGCATGATCCCCAAAAGACTCAAAGAAGCACGCTTGCACGCTAAACTCACTCAGGAAAAACTGGGTGTACTGGCTGGGCTTGAAGAAGCTACGGCTTACTCACGCTTGTCTCACTATGAAAACGGTACGCACAAGCCGACCTTCGAGCTGGTGTGCGAGTTTGCTCGCGTACTGGACGTACCAGAGTGCTATTTCTATATAGTGGATGATCAGTTTGCGCAAGACGTGCTTGAGTTATTTCGCAGCAAGAGGCGTGGTTAGGATTAGGTTCTGTCTTTTAATTTGGCAACCAGCACTTCTCAGCGTATAGCAGGTACAGGCTTTCATCAGTCAATAGAACATGCTGGTCACCAGTAACGAATTCAGCGCCAGGCCTCCCCCAGCGTGCATTCACCCCGACTTCCGCACCTGCCAGGCTGGCGATAATGGCCGACCAGTCAATAAACATTCCTTGTCAGATCAATATGACCAGGGTGGCAACAATACAACCGCCTATAAAGAGTTTGCCATAAACATCGTGGTAGCAGAAAGGTCATCGGCACACAGCCGTCATCGGAAAAACTGCACCGAACCACGTGAAAGACTTCTTCTGGTTAAATAAACGCTGAGTTATAGAAAAACAATTCCGCGATATTGTCTAAAAACCCGTATTAAGGATGGTGATATCCGTAATACGGGTTCATCAACTTTCACTCCGTCACTCGCTGTGTTTTTTTATCTTCTCCGGGCATACGCCATTCTGCACTGGAGGAACCTATGACATCGCATCAGTTACTGCGTTTGAGACAAGTGGAAGAAAAAACTGGCCTGAAGCGCTCGCAAATCTATCTGTATATGAAGTACGGAACCTTTCCGGCCTCAATAAAGATTGGTCCCGCCAGTGTGGCCTGGCTCGAATCTGAAATTGACGAGTGGATTAACCTCAAATTAGCCAACCGCTTAACGCGCTGATGGAGGATATCGCCTTATGATCCCCTCTCTGAATTACGCGGTATTAACACACGCTCTTGCTGCGCTCAAGGACGGTAATTTTCGTTATTGTGAGACGTTAGGGTTCACATTTGACGAATTAAATGCCCTCAATCAGCTCTCCCTCGACGAACTGTTTATCGTCAGCCGGGCATCAGCGCAATTCATGGCAGTGACTGTCCGCCATGACGTCCTACAGCAGATTCTGACGTTATCCCGCAAGGAAGCGCTGCGCCAACAACAGATTAACCGTGCCATCCGGTTAGGAGGATCAATCGCCCTTCTGCACCACTTTTTTGGCCTCACCTCAAACGAAGTCTGCACTCGTCGCCGGTTGCTGGGTGTCACCATCCCTTATGGCCGAACGCCTATCCCCGATGAAACCATTGATGCCGAAATCTGGCGGTTATGGCAGAAAAGCCGACCTGAAAACCTGGAAGCGCCTGACGCACTGGAAGCAATGATGCAGATCACCGAAACGTTGTCCTCACGGAAGGAAGGGCCTTCGCTCACCGTTGTCTGGAACCGTATCACCCTTTGCGAAAAGGAAGCACTGAACAGGAGGACATCACATGCCAGATGAAATCGATCGCGATCAGGAATTTAATGAGCAACGGCTGGAAGAAATGATTGAACAGAATCGTTTTAAACCAGCAACCACACCTTCATTACATTACTGTCGTCTGTGCGGTGAGCCGATTCCCGAGCAGCGGCGGCAGACTCTGCCGGGTGTGACAACCTGTACGGAATGCCAGTCTATTATTGAACGCCGTCATGAATCACACACCTGAAATATCCATCAAAACTAATCCGATTCGGCCTCCACTCATGCTTAAAACTCTTGTGCATAGATAACGACCGTATCGCTTTTATCGATAACATATGAATCTTTATATAATTTCTCCAACTCACTCCTGCTAAGCTCCCTAGAGCCAATTTTCCCTCTATTGAAAAGCTCCTCAAAAAGTTCTGCTGACAGAGATACTTCTTTTATCTTTTCATATTCAAGAATCTCGCCCCCTTTCACCCCCTTTGATTTAAAATCATTTATCTTGCATATAGGTATATGCTCACCTGTCGAAATGAATTTTTGATCTGCTTTTTGTAACTTGTCTGTCGGTCTTAAGAATCCGGCGCAGCATGGGAACCTATAAAAATCATTTATTCCCTTGTGTCTACAAATATTATTCTCACATGTAAATTTTTTCATTTTCTGGATTTGTGCTTGCATTCTTTCATCAGAAACATATAATTTTTTATCCTCCCATATTTTGTACTGCACAACGACAATACTTATTTTCCCTGATTTTTTATCATGTCTTTCATAGATAATATCTGCTCCAGTAATATGCTCAGGCCTGTCTGGGTGTAATACCCTAAGTCGTAGATTATTCCCATCAGGTAATTCAAAATCTCTATAACCATGACCTTTCGATAATTCTGGAATATTCCTTTCAACATTATACGCATCTCTGAAAATAAGTTGATTCTCAGAGTGAGACTTTATTTCCAACTCTAACCTTGCCTTTTGGAGCAGGGCTATTTTTTTCTTAAGTTGGTCTGTTCTTTTTTGATCATCATTATTCTTTTTAGCTATTAAAATAAGTGAATCAATCTCTTCCATATCCTTTATCACAAGTTCTAATGCAGTAATATGAGTTCCATTTTTTAACGACATCAGATCTGCCTTCTGTCGATACTCTCTTGTCGTATCACTTTCACGCTCACGTCTTAGAATACTATTCTCTGGGCCAAGTAATTCAGGATAAAGAACCGCACCTAAACCAAACGCATTGTCATATGTGGATTTACTCATATCACCTTTAGATGCAATTTTTACTGTTCCTCTGATTGCATTAAGTGTGATCCATTCCTGATTCATTCGATCTTCAATATTGCTCATAATTTCCCTTACACTTAAATACCAAAATACGAATTTTACTTTAAAAACCACAAAATTAGATATTAGAAATAACCAGAGTTGTAGGTTACGAAGATCTTTCCTTCATGAAACCTCATTCATTACATTAATAACCATCTATTTCAACAGATCAAGTGAAATCGTTAAAATCGATGCAAGCTGAGTTTATGTGACCAATGCGTATAGGCAATATCGTGCTGACACACCTGTAAATCCAACCAGTGATTTAAAAGTTTTTGTTCATCTTCGATCAGTAAAAGTAGTCAATTTAGAATTGCTTAACTACCTCCAATTCTGGAGCAAGTTTTTTACTCATACAGTTATGTCCCTGTCGCCAAAAGTACCATCTCAAATCCAAGTCATACACCCCACACCAAAATAATTACCACACTATACATTTTCTCTCTTATTCCCTTTTTGATTTTCCCATTTTCCACCCGAATGAACTATTGCACGCTAACCCCGCCACCTTCCCCTGGCGAGCGTGATGGACGTGTTGTCGTCCGGGGCCGGTATCGCTCTTTAACAAGTTGGGTCGGGCTGTCACGTAACCACAATTCAGGGTGCCGCTGAATGTTCTCGCTGACCCGTTGAAACCGGAATGCAGAATCGGGATGTGGCCTATCTGTTTAATTCATCACTCTTGTTGATTAAAGGAAATACCATGCGAAAACCCACCTATCACGTATTTGTCACGCAGGAAAGCCCGCCCGACTCACGCGGAGAAAAAAACACATTCTGGACCAAGGTCGGCGTTGCCTTCGCCCATCACGGTAAACCCGGATTGAATATCGTCCTGACACCCGGCCTTGCCGTCTCCGGTAAGCTGGTGCTTCTCGAACCTCGGGACGACAGCGACACACCACCCGAGCCCGGCACAATGGACGCCCAGCCGTAACGCACCTTTCCCCCGCCATCGGTCTGCCTGATGGCAATCTGTAACCCGAATTACGTCACCGAGGCAATCATGCTTTCCCCAACAGCGTTTCTGGCGGCGGCGATGCAGTGTGCCGCCAGTATTCACCCGTCCACCGCGTTTGATGTAGCGAAGGTGGAATCCGGCTTTAATCCTTACGCCATCGCTGAAATCGTGCCAAACGACGAGAGAATGACCGGCAGCGCCGGTGTCATTTCTCATCAGCCCACCCGCTATGAAACAGCCGTCAACATCATCAACCGGATAGAGGCCAGGGGTCGCCGCTATTCAATCGGGCTGATGCAAATCACCAGTACCCATTTTCAGCATTACGGCGTGACGGCACGGGCGTTATTAGACCCGTGTACCAATCTGTCTGTTTTTGAGCGCATCCTTACCGACTGCTATCAGCGCGGCGGCACGCTGCAACGCGCACTCAGTTGCTACTACGCCGGTAATTTCACTGCCGGTCAACAACCGGAATCCGCCTTCAACCAGACCAGCTATCTCCAGCGTATTGGCTATGCCGTCCCGTCAACGCAGGAAGACCGCACACGTAGTCGCGCCAGCCAGGCCACGTCAGCGATTCATTATCCAGCCACCGTGCTGCGCGGTGAGCTTGCCGCCCCCTCTACCCCGGTTTCGACCACCCTGCGCTACCCCAACGCCGTCCTTCGCGGCGATGTATCCCCCCTGTGAACCATGAGGAGAGATGACGATGCAAAAACGTAACGACTTACCGGCCTTTTTCCCCGCCTTCATTTCCGGCCAGGCGCTGGCGGCAGGCAGCGGATTTACCAAAGCCAACGACACGCTGAGCAACACGTCAACCGGCCTGCTGGGGCTGGCCGCCGTCACCATCACACTGGCCACCATGTGGGTGGGTTACAAGGTGCTGTTTGACGGTAAAAGCCTGCATGACATGCGCAACGTCATTATTGGGGCGATCCTGATTGTCGGTGCATCGGGTTTTGGTGCCTATTGGGCATCCTAGGGGGAACCGATGACCACCCTGAATAAAGCGCTCACCCGGCCCGCCGCCATTATGGGCATCCCTCTCGTCCCGTTCGTTCTCGTCAGCGGGGCCATCGTCCTGCTGTCGGTCTATGTCAGCCATTACCTGGCGCTATTACTGATCCCGGCCTGGCTGGAAATGCGGGCGAAGGCCCGAGCCGATATCCATTATTTCGGGTTGTTATGGCTGGCGTTTAAAACCCGTGGCCGGTTTGCCACGAACCGGCATTTTGGCGCGACGGCGATGCTGGCAAACCAGTATGACGCCATCGATATTTCGGAGTTTACCGACAAGATGAAATTAAACGCGCGCATCACGCTGGATAAATACATCCCCTACTCTTCCCATCTTCACCCGCACGTCATCAGAAACCGCCACGGTGATTTCGTCGCCACCTGGGAGCTGGGCGGTACCCTGTTTGAATGTGAGGATGAACATCACCTGACGCTGATGACAAGCCATCTCAACAACCTGATCCGCTCGTATGAAGGGCTGCCGGTCACGTTCTATATTCACCGAATACGGGAGACCTATCAGGATGCGTTCGAGGCAACCTCGGGTATTCCGTTTTCCGACGAGGTCACAACGCGCTATTACCGGGCACTCAACGCGAAGCCGCTCTGGCGGCATCGGCTGTTTTTCACCGTCTGTTATGCGCCCTTCTCCGCGCTGGAGAAAAAGGCCATGAAGACACAGCCCGCCGGAAAAAGGCAGGCGGCGCTGGATCAGGCGCTGAAGGTCATGCTGGAGCACCATGCCGCACTCGGCAGCGCGCTGTCACGCTATATGGCGACCCCTTTGGGAACCTATGAGGAGAAAGGACGGGTCTACTCCGCGCAACTGGCGTTCTACCATCGCCTGATCACCGGCCAATGGCAGCCGGTGGCGGTGACACGCTCACCGTTTTACCTCACGCTCAGTACACCGGATGTGTTTTTTACCACCGATACCGCCGAATGCCAGACCGTCGGCGGCTCCCGGTTCTTCCGCAGTCTGGAAATGAAGGACTATTCGCCGGAGACCGCGACCGGCCTGCTGGATGCGCTGTTGTATGCCGAAAGCGAGTACGTACTGACGCAGTCTTTCACCTGCATGGCGCGGGATGAAGCGCAACACCATATCCGGCTGGCGGAAAAACGGTTGAATGCAACCGACGATGATGCTCTGTCACAGCGTGAAGAGCTGGTTGTCTTGCGCGACCTGCTCCAGTCCGGGCATGTGTCCTGCGGCAAATACCATTTTTCCCTGCTGGTGTCCTCGGCCAGTGCCGATCAGGTGGTCAGGGAGACCCACGCGCTGGCCCAGCCGTTTACCGACCTCGGTATCATGACCTCGCTCTCCACGCTGTCGTTACCTGCCGCCTATCTGGCTCAACTGCCCGGCATGTATACCTTTCGCCCCCGACTGGTGGTGGTCAGCAGCCAGAATTACGCGGATCTGGGCAGCCTGCATAACTTTCACCCTCACAAACGTAGCGGTAACCCGTGGGGAGAGGCCATCGCCATTCTGACATCGCCCGGCGGCGGAGGTTATTACCTGAACCTGCACGACAGCCAGGTCGGGCGGGATGACTTCAACGAGAAAACGCCGGGGAATACCGCCATCATCGGCAAAACCGGCTCAGGGAAGACCCTGCTGATGACGATGATGCAACACCTGATGCAGAAGTACCGCCATCCGGCGACATTTTCCGCTGCGGCCCCCGGTAAACGGCTGACCACCGTTTACTTTGATAAAGACCGGGCCGCCGAGATGTCGATCCGCCAGATGGGCGGGCGTTACTTTCGCATCCGCACCGGTATGCCTGCCGGGTTTAACCCGTTTTCACTTGCGCCAACCCGACGCAACATCAGCTTTATCAAGCAATTGGTCCGCATGTTGTGCCGTCGCAACAGCAAACCACTCGACCCTCGCGATGAAGCGCGCATCAGCGCCGCCGTGGATACCCTGATGCTGGACTACCCGCCGGAATTGCGCCGTTATGGCATTACCCGGCTGCTGGAAGTGTTGCCCGAACCGCCGACCCGCGAGGCCAGAACCAACGGGCTGCGCATCCGTCTGAAACAGTGGGCACAGGGCGGCGAGTTCGGCTGGATTTTCGATAATGCGGAAGACAGCTTTAACATCGGCGAGAGCGATAACATCGGCATCGATGGAACAGAATTTCTGGATGACGACGACATTCGCGGCCCGATCACCTTTTACCTGCTGTTCCGCGTCACCAGCCTGCTGGACGGTCGCCGGTTGGTGATGTTCATGGATGAATTCTGGAAATGGCTGGCGGATGTCGAGTTTTCCAGATTCTCCCTCAATATGCTCAAGGTGATCCGTAAACTGAACGGCATTTTTATCCCCGCCACCCAGTCCCCCGATGAAATTGTCAGGCACCCCATCGCGCCCGCGATTATTGAACAGTGCAGCACGCAGATCTTTCTCGCCAATCCCAAAGCCAGCCGGGCGGATTACGTAGAGAAAATGAACGTCCCCGACAGCGTGTATGACACCGTCCGTCATCTGGACCCAGGCGAGCATTATATGGTCATCGTGAAAACACCGCTGCGCGCCGGTGAAACCCGGCCCTTTGTCGCCCTGGCAAGAATGGATTTATCGGGCATCGGCAACCTCACCACAATCCTGAGCGGAAGCGAAGACAACCTGAAACGGTTTGATGCGCTTTATCAGGAAGGTATGTCCCCTCACGACTGGAAAGCAGCCTTCCTTGAACAGGCCATCTGAGATTCACTTCGGAGGTAAATCACCATGCAAACCCGCTATCTCTTTCTGGCGCTCTTGCTATGGCTGTCCGCACCGGCGATAAGCGCCGGTATCCCGGTGTTTGATGCCATCAACAATGCCGAGTCGATTAATCAATGGATGCAAAAACTCAAACAATGGCAGGAAACCGTTACCCACTATAAAGACGAGCTGGATGCCTATAAACAGCAATTGGCGACGGCAACAGGGATACGGGATATTCAGGGGTTTCTCCGCGAGGCAAAAAGCCTGAAAGACGATATCGACGCGCTTCGCAAGAACGGTATTTCACTGGATGACCTGCTGACCAATCCAGACGGTTCCTATTCTTCCGCGCTTCAGGGGTTATATAAAAAATACCAATCGTTTGATAGCTGTAACCCGTCCCGTTCATCCCTGCGTTATCAGGACAGTTGCAAACAGCTGTTACTCAATCAGGCACTGGCGATTGAGAATACCCGTGAGGTTCAGGACAGGATGACCAGCACGTTGAACGACATCGCAGACCTGTCTGACCGCATCGCCAATGCCAAAGATTCGAAAGAGTCACAGGACCTGGCGAATGCCGTTGCGGCCAAAAGCGTGCAACTGAACGCCCTGACCAGCCAGTGGGAGATGTCTGTCCGGCAGACGGAGCAGCGGGCAACACTGCTGGAGCAGCAAAAGCAGAAAGCCTTTGAGCAACAGCAATTAACTGCCCCCGTTGCCGATCTGAACAATATATAGGGAGGTTCGCATGTTAAAACCCGTATCAATCTTATGTGTCGTGTCAGCCATTATTACGCTATCCGGCTGTAAAGAGACAAGATCCGAAGCCTGGTACAAAGAGCATCCTGATGAAACATATCAAGTCTATACGCAATGCCTCAAGGATGGTGAGGCAAGTGATAATTGCGAGTTCGCCCACCGGGCAGCATTGATGTTTGCCCAGACAGGAAAACCAGGTATCAAGGAAAAATTCGAGACATTGTTCCAGCAGGAAGCCCAAAAGAGAAAAGCCGTCACAGAGTAATATCCCCACCCACGAAAACAGGGATGATTCCCTGTTTTCTTATTTTCTGTCTGTTCCTGTTTCAAGAGAGGCACCATGTCTGGTGGTATTTTCGTTGGTATGGACAAAAACATCATGGATGGGCTCAACGCCGTGTTAGCTGGTCAGTCGTCTACATTCGGCACCATGATCAGCGTTATTATTGTCAATTCCTTTACGTTATTTATTCTGTATCGCGGTTATCAGACGCTTGGCGGCAAACTCCAGACGCCCGTTGAAGATGTTGTCTGGGATGTGGGTCGCATGTTGCTGATTACTACCTTCGTGTTAAACCTCGATGGCTGGCTGGATACCAGTATTGCGGCTATTGAAGGACTTAAAGATGGTATTAGCGGTAATGATAATATCTGGGCGCTACTTGATACCGTGTGGGAAAAGGCACAGACGCTGGGACAAATGTTGTTTAACCTGGATACGTCTACCTACGTCAAACTGAATGGCGGATTGGCTGAAGTCTTGGTCTGGGGCGGTGTCATCGTTCTTTTACTGGCCGCGACGTTTGTAAACCTGCTGGCCGAAATCACCATACTGCTAATGACAACAACCTCCCCAATATTTATTTTCTGCCTGCTCTACGGTTTTCTCAAACCGATGTTTGATAACTGGTTGAAAACTATTTTTACGGCGATATTGACGATAATGTTTTCCGCCTTATCTATCCGAATAGTCATCAACTACCTGAATAAAATACTGGATGCCGCAACAACAACATCCGCTGAAAGCAACATGGTGACATTAGCAGCACAATGTTTACTGGCCGGAATTGCATCAGGTGCCGTCGTCTGGTTTTCCGCAAAGATAGCCAACGCACTGAGCGGTGTCGCCGTTCAGGCCACCTTGCAGGGGGCCACCATGAGCGGCTTACGCGGTCTGGCGAGCACGTCATCTGAAGCAGCAAAACCGGCGATGAAGACCGGCGCGGCGGCGGCCCGGCTGGCCGCCAAAGGCAGCCATGCCGCCGGGACACTCATCGCCACAGGCACCGGCAACGCCATCTCCGCATGGCAAAAGCGTGCCGCCGCCATTGAGAGTATGAAGCGCCTTAACCAACAGCATCCTCGCTAATTTCTTTCTCACTCCCCAACTCGTCACAGAGTGCCGAGGCAACCGCCGTCGATACGGTATATCTGTATCCGTTAACAAGGGCTTTCCATGAAATCCAGCATTGTCTTTCTGATGCTGTGCATCCTCACGGGCTGCGCATGGCATCAACACGACCTTCCGCCGGTATCCGGCGATCCTCAACCGGTCAATTCCCCCGCGATTATTCAGGAGCTGACAACACATGTCTGAAACAGAAAACCTCATTGCGTCATCCCGCACCTTTGAAGCGGTTCTGCTGGAAAAGGATGAGCGGGAAAAAAAGCGCGCGTGGCGCATGGCGGCAACCGGGTTTGCGCTGGCGGCGCTGACGATAACCGCGCTGATTATTCTGCTACCGCTGAAAACCACCGACATCGAATTATGGTCGGTGGATAAACAGACCGGGCGCTATGAATATATGACCCGTCTCAAGGAGAAGGATATCGCTACCGAAGCCGCGCTGGCGCATGCGCTATCCGCCCAGTACGTCCGGCTGCGCGAAGGCTATAACTATTTTTCGCTTCAGCGCGATTATGACGACGTGCAGCTCTTCAACAGCGACAGCGTGAACCGGGATTACCTCGACGAGTTTAACGGCAATCAGGCCCCTGACGTCATTTTCAATAAAGCGGAATACGTCGTGTCTGTCGAAATTATTTCCAACATTCACGCCCCCGCCACCGCCCCTGACTACCTGGCAACCTTGCGGGTTAAACGCATAATCCGCCGCATTGCGGATAACACGGTCAAAACGGATATCTGGAACATCCGCCTGACCTACCGCTACCTCCCCCGCAAACAATTGACGGACAGCCAGCGAGAAGTGAACCCGCTGGGGTTCATCGTCACCAGCTACCAGCGCGATAAAGAACTGAGGGGGGAGTGATGCTGAAAAACACCGTATTGATAGGGCTGATGCTGGCGTCGTGCGCCGTCTGGGGGGCCGCGATACCACGCGGCAGCGCGTATGACAGCCGCATCCAGCATGTCACCTATGACAGCCAGAATGCCACCGTCGTCAACACCCGCCCCGGCTACCTCACCACGCTCCTGTTCGATGACGATGAAGCGGTGCTCGACGCCCAGACCGGTTTTCCCAAAGGCTGGCGAGTGACCAAAAGCGATAACCGGGTGGACGTCAGCCCCAACCCTGTCATCCAGCCGGTAACGGAGGACAACGGCAATAACGTCAACAAGGTGTTTCTGCCGACCGCCAAAGAGTGGAAAACCAACCTGTTGGTGGTGACATCCAAACGCGAGTACAGTCTGGAGCTTAACGTGCTGGATAACGACTCGCCCTCGCAGGCCTTCATTATTCGTTTTCACTATCCCGATGAGGTACGCAGGCAATCAGCGGCCGCCGATGCCGCCCACCTGCAACGCCTGCGTGAGGCACAGGAAAAGCAACAGATTGCGGCCGCTTTCGAGCAGGCCACTACACCACGAAACTGGCGCTATACCAAGCGGGTCGCGGCGGACTCGGCGGCGATTGCACCGGATTTTGCCTACGATGATGGCCGCTTTATCACCCTCGGCTTTTCAGCCACCAAAATCCTGCCGTCACTGTTTCGGGTCGTTAACCAGCAGGAACAAACCGTCACGCCCCGAATCACCAAACACGGGAACTACACCGTGATGGTCGTGCGGGCCATGTCGCCGCATCTGGTGTTGCGTTATGGCCACGCCGTGGTCGGCATTGAGAATACCGCATTCGGCAACGTCGCCGTCAGCGCTGGTGACACCGTTTCGCCCGCCGTCACGCTGGAGGCCAAATGACAGACCATCCCATCCCGGATACAGCGGAAAAAACCGTGGCTGAACGGGAAGCCGAAGCCCGCGAACGCGCCAGAGCCGCGAGAGAAAGCCAGACACCGGCGCACAACACACCGCCCGGTCAGCCGGAAGTCACCCGCTTTAAAAAAACCGCCAGTCGCCGAACGCTGCTGGTCAGCCTGCTCAGTCTGGCGGTGCTGATGCTGCTGGCATGGAGTGGGGATCGCTTTTTTGGCGCAGTCAAACACAGCGATGACAAGGCGACGGAGACCCAGCCGCCGACCGGCGCAATACCGCCTGCGCGTAAAAACCTCGGTATGGACCGTCATCCGTTCGGTCTGTTCGAGCAGAGCAGACCGGAAACCACAACGGATCATCGCCAGACGCAGGCTGCCCCGCCACCGCCAGCACCGCCCGCGTTAAACAAGGCCGCCGCCCTGGCCGACGGGTTAAGTCAGGCGTCAGATACCGCATCGGCTTCCCACGTCACCGCCTCCGGTACTGACAAGCAAAAGCCCACTACCGCGCCTGACCCGGAGATAAACGACGCCGCTCCCGGCGTGGTAACAGTCACCCACGTCCGGCGGCTCGGTCTCGATCCCGATCTCTACCTGCCGGTTGATAGCTACATTCCCTGCTCGATGATGCAGCGCTTTGTTTCCGATGTCGGCGGGCGGATTTCCTGCCTCATCAGCGAGGATGTCTACAGCGCCAGTCATCATGTGAAGCTGCTCCCGGCAGGCACAGTCGCCCGTGGCGTCTATCGTACCGGCGCACTGCAACAGGGCCGGAGCCGGATGTTTGTCATCTGGACGGCGTTACGCACACCGGAGCCCGGCAGCCTGCACATTCCGCTGACCGATACCGAGGCCACCGGCCCGCTTGGAGAGGCTGGGATTAGCGGCAGGATCGATACCCATTTCTGGGAGCGGTTCGGCAACGCGTTAATGCTGAGTACGGTACAGGACGTCGCCGCTGCGGCGGCGAATACAGCGCCGGGGAAAGACCGTAATACCGACTACACCGAGAATACGCGTGCTGCCGCCTCGGAGATGGCAAAAACGGCACTGGAAAACAGCATCAATATCCCGCCCACGATGTACCTCAATCAGGGGGAGGTGATCGGCATCATGACCGGCACGGATATCGATTTCTCTTCCGTTTATCAACTGCGTCTGAAAAAGAGGTGGTATGAACGCTGAAAACCTGTCGCTGGATTTTATGAAACATCAGCTATTTGGTGAATTTCTGCCACTGGCAGGCCTGACGGAAATCGCCATTAATCGCCCCGGCGAGATCCACACCAAAATAAACGGTCGATGGCAGAGGCATGAATCGCCAGTCACCTTGCGCCAATGTCATGCCTTTGCCAACGCGCTGGCCTCATGGCATGACGATAATATTGATGACACGTCGCCGATTCTGTCCGCCACGCTGGAGTCCGGCGAACGCATTCAGGCCATTATTCCCCCGGCTTGTGAGCGGAATACCGTGTCCATCACGCTGCGCAAGCCGTCATATGCGCAGAAAACGCATCAATCGTGGATTGAGGCGGGCTTTTATCACCGCGTAACCGGTCAGGAGCAGGCTGAAAGCAAAGACGAGGAGCTGACCCGCTATTACAGCAGCGGAGATATCTCCCACTTTATTGAAAAAGCCGTCGAGTACGGCAAAACGCTCTTTATTGTGGGGGAAACCGGCTCGGGTAAAACCACCTACATGAAGACGTTGCTGCACTATATTCCGTCGCATCTCAGGCTGACGACAATTGAAGACAACCCTGAAATCCGGTTTTACCACCACACCAATTATGTGCATCTGTTTTACCCGGCAGAGGCCACCGACGAGGCGATTGTCACCCCCGGCAGGCTGATACGGGCGAATTATCGAATGAACCCGGACAGAATTCTGCTGGCGGAAATTCGCGGGCGGGAAGCATGGGACGCACTGAAAATTATCGGCTCCGGCCATGAAGGGCTTATTACCTCCCTGCACGCGGGCAGCCCGGAAGAATGTATTGAGGGACTCATCGACCGCTGCTATGAAAACCCGGACTGCAACAATATCCCGTTCGATGTGCTGTTACGCAAGGTGCTAAAAAGCATTGATGTGATCATCAGTATTGATATCCATGGCGACGTCCGCCGGATGAGCGATATTTATTTTAAACCGGTACACCTGCATCACATGAAGGAAATATTCAGATAGACGAACCATCCCCCCCTGCCACCCAGTAAAGGTATTCGATATGAAAACCGTCATACTCACCGCCTTTCTTCTCGGCATGAATGTATTATTTCCGGCCTCAGTGATAGCCGCTGATGCCTGTGAAGCTGTTTTATGTCTGTACGGTAAAACCACCGGAAACAGCGGTGGACATACCTGTCAGTCGGCTGAACGCGCCTTCTTTTCTATTGTGAAAAAGAACCGGCACGGTTTTCTCCCCGGCCAGACTGCCGATGCCAGGCAATCCTTTTTAAACGAATGTGATTCGGCTGACCCGGCAGCTATTAGCCAGATTATCGGTCAATATGGCCGCGTTCGTGGCTAATACTGACGAACCGGGCGCAAAGGCGTGACGGTTTTCAGGTTTTTACGGCCCGCCCATTTTTCGCGAGTTAAGGCACGAAAAATACCGGGCCGTAAAAATGAGGCAGCGGACAGAAATATTTTCGCGGATTAAGGCGCGAAAATATTTCAGGCACCGCGCCTCACCGGCAAACAGCCGCGCCCACGCGGCTTTTGCAGGCCGGGGGGAGCCGCAAAAAATTTGCCGCCCCAGCGAGCAAATAGGCGCGCCCACGCGCCGGTTTTTGTGGGGGGCATGCCCCGCACACCGTCGCGGCTAAGTCTCCGGCCCAAAGCCGGTAGCGTGGCGCGACCACCCACTTTGAAGGCGTTTTCCCATTTTTTCGCTGGCCGGAACGGACAACAGAAAAAATAGGCGAAAAACGGCGTCTCAAAGGGGGTGGTCGCGCGTAGCGGGCGACGGTGTGCCGCCGTTGACGTTGGGGGTTTTGGCGCGGCGTCCAGCCACGACATTACCCCCATGAGCCAGGCAATAAGGGCGTCCAGCCCGCATGAACTGGCGCACGCCGTTCCGTGCCGGGAAGTGAACTTTCCGGCGCATGGCTGCGAAGAAGCCACCGCATTCGCCTCACCCGTTCGCCTCATGACATCGACTCATACGCTGAGGCGAAAGGATGAGGCGATCTCATGAGGCGAGAGCCGACACCGGAGGCACTATGCTGTTAAATAAGCTTGCCGTTTCACTGTCGCCGATAGTGAACGGAATGCTGGCACTGCTAGTTTTTACGCAACAGCATCAACTGATGCTGGCGTTATTATCGGGGCTGACGTTACCGTTTTTCGCATCAATGAAAAGCGGTGAACGACAAACAGCCTCGTTCTGGAAAAAGGGAATTATCGCTTTTTCCCTGCTGTGTTTTCTGTTTGGCACCATGGCCCCGGTGATCATCAGGTTCTTTCAGTGGGTCTATCAGACCAGAATAGCCACCCGGTATTCGCTGGCAACCTGGCCGATACTGATTATCCTCACGGCAACAGGGATTATCTTCCATATTATTCTGCGTCGGGCATTAAATCCTGAACTGGATAAAATAAAGAAACGCCTGGTTAAAAAAACCACCCTTGAGCGGGAATTACGCACCGATGTGCGCACCGTGAGATCATTGCTGCCTGAAACGCTGCATTATGATCCGCTGGATTATATCGACCTGAGCAAAGGGTTATTTATCGGGATGGACCGCTATATTCAGCCGATGTATCTCCCGTTAAACAACTGGCAAAAACAGCACGCGGATATTATCGGCACCACCGGGGCTGGAAAAGGGGTAGCTGCCGGGATATTGCTTTATCAAAGTATCCTGGCGGGTGAAGGGGTATTTATTATGGACCCGAAAGACGATGAATGGGCCCCACACCTTTACCGAAAAGCCTGTGAGGATGCAGGCAAACCGTTTGCCTTAATTGACCTGAGAAAACCGCATTACCAGCTAAACCTGATTGAAGCAATTACCGCCGATGAACTGGAAGCGCTTTTTGTCGCCGGATTTAGTCTGGCGGAAAAAGGCCAGGAATCTGACTTTTACCGTATCAGCGACAGAAAAGCGGCACGTATAGCGGCGCAATTTGTCAGCAACCGCCCTTCTTCGACTCTGCGTGATATTTATAACAGCGAGTATGTTCAGAGTATTGCTGAGAAGATCAACGCGTTTTTCGGCAAGCTTGAAGAGCTGGCGTTGCTCAATGCCATCAACGCGCCGACAGGATTTTCACTCCAATCGGTTTTTGATGAAGGTGGCTGCTGCTATGTCATCGGCTCAATGCGCAACAGCAAGATAATTACCGCACAACGCATGTTGCTGGTTCGCCTTTATCAGTTAGCGGAGCGGCGCGACCGGGTACACATCGCGCCGCGCCCTGTGGCTATTTTTCTTGATGAACTGAAATACCACCTATCAAAACCAGCGCTGGAGGGGTTAGGCGCGGCACGGGATAAAGGCGTACATATCATCATGGCCCATCAGTCCGTCGCCGATTTGAAAGACTGCCCGGCGGATTTAAACGGCGATGCGGTTGTCGGTGCAGTCGTTGAAAACGCTAAATTCAAGCTAGTTTACCGCGTTATGGACCCGGATACGGCGGAATGGGTGGCGAGAATGTCCGGCACCATCTTAGTGGATGATGAAATCCGCAAAGCGAAAACCGATGCCGTACTGACGGAAACCATCGGCGATGAACGTACTATTAGACAGGCCGAGCGTTTCTTTATTGACGGCAATATGATCCTCAATCTGCCTGATTTCGTCAGTTTTATCTTCACCACGAAAACACTTCCCTCCGCCTCGCTGATTTCCCCCATCCAGGTGCAAAAACGTGAGCTGGAAACGTTCACCGTTTCGCCTGATATCGCTGCATCAGCGGCACCGGTAAAACGAGCGCTGGATTTCAGCGAAGAAGAAAGCGTGCCTCAGATCGATTTTTAGGAGACACCATGTTGATATCAACATATCGAGATCGCCACAGGCGTAATAACGAGAAAATAAAGATACTGCTGAATTTCCTGAAAGAAGAAACCTACAGTGACTTTAAAACACTGATGCTGCTTTTTGATTTTAAAAATCACAAACCACTTTATCTGTTGCTTGCCAAAGCCATCAAAATGGGATGGGTACAAAAACATGAATTTGATACCCGCACGGGAAAAATCTCTTTGTGGGGGATCACCAGCGACGGGTTAGCAGTGGTAGTAAAACCCAATGACGATATTTTCCCGGCACGGTTTGAACCGTCCAGACTCACCGGCTGGACGTTAGAGCACCATCTGGATAATCAGGCAGCCCGGCTTATTCTGGAGAAAAAAGGCGCTACCGACTGGATAAACGGTGATCGCTCAACCTTCCTCAGCCGGTATCAGGTCAAACACCGCCCGGATGGACTCATCACCCTCCCTGACGGACAGGTCATTGCGGTAGAAACCGAGCGCCGCTTGAAAACCAAAGCCCGTTACCAGTCGATTATCGCCAGCCACCTACTGGCCCGTACCCACAAGCACTGGATGTACGTTTTCTATATCGTGCCGGACCCGCAGAAAAAACGGGCTCTTGAACTGCTGTTCGCCAGCATCAAACACGTCATCGTTAATCATCAACCTATCCCGCTGGAAGTGCGACATCGGAATGTTTTTCGTATTTATACGCTTGCCGAACTGCGACAGTTGGAGCTGGGGCAATATTCATAAGCTGGATCTGGCGTTGCCAAATCAATGGTCGGCTAAGAGCGAAATATAGACTTTCATACCCTGAACGTTACGCTATTAGGTGATCCAGGGTATGCACTTGCTGGTTACGAATATTGAGCGAGAATCATGCGATGATCACCGCTTTTCTTTCGAGCCAGCAAGTGCTCCACGTTCGTTAACGAATACTCAGGGCATGCAGACAAACTGCTGACTATATTTCTTTCGAAGAACGTGGAATGCATACCAATCCTCGATAAAAAGGAGTTGGTGATGACTGCGATAAATCAGTTTACTGCTCATATTGGCCTCGACTGGGCGGATAAAAAGCACGATGTATGTGTTCAGTTTAATAATGGCGAGCGAGTCTTCCATGTCATTGAACATACGCCAGAAGCACTTGATACCTGGCTGAAAGCATTGCACAAAAAAGTGAAAGGCAGGATCGCAGTCGCCATTGAACTTAAAAAAGGCCCGGTGGTTTTCGCGCTACAAAAATACCCGTTTATTACTGTTTTTCCTGTTCATGCGTTATCGCTTGCTCGCTACAGGCAGACCTTCTGGCCCAGCGGGGCAAAAGACGACCCGCAGGATGCAGAACTGGCGCTGGAACTGATGTTACGTTATCCCAAAAAGATCAAAGCCATTGAACCCGACAATGCGATCCCGTTGACGACAGACCCGAGTGTTATAGAGGCTAATACTTTGATGGCAACAGCACTGGCGGCACAAATTAAAGTCGTGAGTGAAATCATCAAAACCTATGACGAACGAATCGAAACGTTGTTTGATACATTGCCAGATGCAGAGCTATTTAAATCACTTCCGGGCATGGGGCCGTGTATGGGCCCACGTATGCTTGCTGCACTTGGAGATAACCGTGACCGTTTTAATAGTGCAGAAGAAATTCAAAACTACGCAGGTATCGCGCCAGTAACCGAGCGAAGCGGTCAAAAATCCTGGGTACACTGGCGATGGCAATGCGCCAAGTTCGTCCGTCAGACATTCGTGGAATGGGCTGCGAAGACGGTTAACTCATCATATTGGTCCAGACTGTATTATCAGAGCCTCAGAAAGAAGGGTAAATCTCACCAGTCTGCTATCCGGGCACTGGCGTTCAAATGGATCCGGATAATTTATAGCTGCTGGAAGAACAGAACCTGTTACGACGAAGCAAAATACTTACTGGCGCTGGAAGAGCGAAAATCGCCCTTACTGAAGCCATAAAAAGCTTGTTGAATGTCTCAGGGCGTGAAGCAGAAGTTCTCCTTCACGCTGGCCCTGCTGCAAGTAATCAGTAGTTATATGTCATAAAGCCCACAAATTTTAGTTTTCCTCTACAGACGGTGCTATATGTTCATCCCAGCAAGCTAACAGAGGCCAACATACAAGACGATAAATCAACCAGCAGGCATAAATAGCTGAAGCGCTAAAACATCCTCCCGCAGACAATTTCCCGTGCGCTATTTCATGGCGCAAAGATGGACCAGGTTTGTAATTGAAGAGTAAATCAATAATATTTATTAAATCCTCACCAAATACCTGCTCCAGATCAGGGCGAAGGTTTTCTAGCATTCCAGATAGAGAACGGTCTTCCTGAAGAAGTTCATTATCTAATTTAGAAGTCTCACGGTTTAGCGTATGCATATAAAATCGTATTGAGTTTTCAAGTTGAGGAACAAGAAGATAAATAGCAGAAGCATAATCACCCTGAAAAAAACGAGAGAAGCCTAACGAAAATATATGTTCATGACCACGCGGAACGAATGGACTTAATGCGACAATATATTCAAAATGACGCTCTTCTATTGAAAATCTGGTTGATAAACAATAACGAACAGGATCTACATAACCTGAAACGAAGTAATGATATAATAAATCAAGAGTTTGT
The DNA here is from genome assembly GCF_020406815.2 of Dickeya oryzae. Classification (NCBI taxonomy): domain Bacteria; kingdom Pseudomonadati; phylum Pseudomonadota; class Gammaproteobacteria; order Enterobacterales; family Pectobacteriaceae; genus Dickeya; species Dickeya oryzae. The sequence goes on along the minus strand of NZ_CP162670.1, from coordinate 1,665,522 downwards.
ATATGTTGAGACTTGTACCATTCCTCTGGGGGATTCCCATCAATGGAGGCTGCAGGAGTTTTGGCGTAGACCTTACCTTCTATATCAGTATGAACAGCACCTATGAAATTACTAAAAAAACTATTCTTTCGAACAGAATCAGCATGCTGACATAGTTCACTCTTAGAGATAAGATATGGGGCTATGGTAAACTCATACAAACAAGCTGAAAGGGGGAGAGTTGAGTAGATTTTAGATGTTTCTTCTCTCGCTTCATCGGCATCTATGGGAGTTGTGAATGTTGCAAATTCATCGCGTGATGATATCTGTAAGTCACGTAACTCGGCAATCAGGGCTGCTACTCGCTCTTTGTTCCCACCTATAGAACGCAGTTCCCCTATCGCAATGCTTGTCCAGTATGCCTTTGCTGAAGCCTGACTGACATGCTCTCTCATCCTAAGTGTTTGCTCTACTGCGTTCTCCTGGCACTCCCGCTTGGAATTATTGTCCCCAGTTTTTTCAAATGCAGTTGCCGCCAAATAAAATACTTTTTTGACAACCTCTGGATATGAATGAGTATCTATCTCACTTGCTAGTTTCTTGGCGTCCTTGGCAACAACACTCCAATCAATGATTTTCTTATTTGCTCCATGCCGCGCAACTCGTTCAAATATTACATACAACTTTAGCTCTAATGCCTTTGCATACACAATATCAAATGCAGATTGTACATTTTTTGGAAGCGTGTTTTTCTTTTGTGTCAACGAAACTATATCAAACGCACGTCTTAAGAATTGTTCAAGCTTCCCTATATGATTAAGGACTCTATAAGAGTCCACGTCGAAAATACGGTCACTATATGTGTCTATAAGTTCACAGTAGGTATTTATTGCTACTGTTGCCGCGTCTTTTTTACTTTTATCATTAGTCCATATTATGTCTGCTACCCGGGCTCGAAGTAGTCTGTTTTCAATTTGAATGACTACGTTTGAAAGAATATCATTTTGTTGACCGCGGAAGTCGCTAGGTATGTAAGAACGACCATTTGGACCACTCCATACTGGTCCCCATGGTTGGACAGGGTCACCCGCTCTAAAATGAAATGAACAAATCGCCTTTAGCAACTCATAAACACGTTTATGAGCCTCGTCGGAGGATTGTGCCGATGCTTCGATCTGATGATTTAGTTCATTATAATCACAAGAGACCGGTTCTGGTAACAATGATTCAAAGTTAAAAGTGGCGAAATCTTCTGCTGTTGCCAGAACTACAGGCATGGTGGCCATATCACTTTTTGGTTGGTGGCAGTCGTCTTGAATTACCATGATGATTCCCTTAATACGGTTTGGTTGAACTGTAGTGATCGACAAAATTTGGCCGCGGCATGAGAGTTTCTCTAGAACCACCATATTTCCGCTCCTGGCACGGAGCGGGCAGAGAGTAAGGCCACAAAGCACCTTGAACAGCGTCGCCTGATGCTGCAATGGTGGGCTAATTTTCTGGATGCTAACAGCAACGGTCTGGTTAGGCCGTTTGACAGTATCAGGACGGTGGCAAGGAACGGTATTCCAGTTCCGTTTGACGCCAAAAACCGGGAGATGTTTCTGTTCCGCACGATAGCCGAACTGGAACAGGCTCCCGTCGGTCACGACTAAATGCCGTCAATAAGGAAATCGATGGCGGCCTTTACCTGATTACGGTACTGCGACGCATCACAAAACACCGCCCCCAGGGCCTGCACAGGAATACTTGCCAACTCGTGCGTCATTACGGCGTATTCTTTGCCGTCCGTCAGCCTGACGACGGGGACAAGGCGATCCGGTCGGCGACCTGCCGGGTACTTTTCAACTGGGAGCAACGGGATCACTATCCGACGATTCAACTGCCCAATAATATCGCTCGTGACATCAAGCAACAGCGGGTAAATGGTGCTTTTCCCGGTATTACCGTATACGGTGAATTGCATGGTTAAAACGTCCTGTATTCATCGCTGAAACAGCCATTCTCATCATGAAAGCGATTTAATGCTGCGAGCGCCTCGCTGTTCTCTTCCTGCCATTTTTTCGCTTCATGCTGGCGAAGCTCTGCATCCAGGGCGGCGGTCAGGGTGGCACTCAGGTTAATACCCGCTTCACGCGCCCGGACCAGTAAGGCTCGCTCTACCGTCATGGTCACGCTCTGCGTGTTGCGTTGTTTCGCGGTCATGATTTCCTTCCTATATGAGATACGTGTGCATTACACGGCACAATACACTTATCATAACACCAAAAACAGGCCCAGCTACCGTTGCTGTCCTGCAAACGTCATCGTCAGCCGTCATACCTGAGCCGTCGTTTATAGCAATCAGCGGTGTAAAAACGCCGTTTGCGGGATGCGCGGGCTCTTTGCCGCCCGCACCCGCAGCCTGAGAATATTCCGGGCATTCAATGCCCAGAATATTCTCAGGGAAATTAAAAACGCCGTCACGCTGGCTGCCCAGATATCAGGTTAACGCCGCCTTCCTTTGCGGCGTCTTGGGCTTCAACTCAAACCTTATCCATCAGATAGCGATGCGCTTTTGATGCTGCACTGGCGGCTTTGAAAATATAGCGCTTGTCGTTCTTCAACGCTTTCAGCCAGGAAGCGATATAGCTTTCATGCTGAACCTCTCCGACAATCCCCAGATCCGCCATCAGGAACGCGCTTCCCAACTCGGCGATCAACTCTTCAAAGGCGTAACCTTCACTACCAAACGTCCCTTTCATTTCACGGTTAAGACGTATTTTTGCTCCGCTCCAGTGAACCAGCTCATGCAGACCGGTAGCGTAGAAATTAGCGGCATCGGAAAAAAGGTGGCGCTCCGGCAACCAGACTTCATCCGTGGACGGTTTGAAAAAGGCATTTTGACCTTTCTCTATGATACGGGCACCACTGCGACGAAACAGGTTTTCAGCCTGTGGTAACGGCTCGAACGTCTCAGCGAGGCTAACCGCCTCAGTTGTCAGCGGAAGGCCGTCAATTTGTTCAACGTTAAACACGGTGAAGGTTTTCAGCATCGGGATCTGGTCGATTTCTCCATCTTCGTTTTCCTTCTCTAAGGTTGTATAGAAAATGGCTGTCGTGCCGTGCTCGCCTTTACGAACCTGCCCACCGACTGCCTGTGCTTGTTTGTAGGTCATCCAGCGTGAATCACCAAAGCCCTGTTCTGACGCGCTGCACCACAGCAGCATGATATTCATTCCGCTATACGCGATACCGGTTGCGAAGTTGGAAGGTAAACCGGACATGCCCGGCACTCGCTGCCACGGACACGTCCAGGGCTTCACACCGGCTTCCAGCGCGGCGATGATGCTGTCGGTGACAGTCTGGTAAATATCGGTTTGGGTTTTGGAAAATTTCGTTTTTGAGGAGCCTGACTGCTCCAGCGGGGATACGCTGGTCGCCGCTGCGGTGTTAGGGGCGCTAGTCTGGGTGGTATGCAGGGAAATGGTCATGGTTTTTCTCCGTCAGTGGTGTGATTTTCGTCTTCGTATCGCCTGACGGTTCGCTTTCCCGGCATAGTTCCGGCACGCAAGGGCGCAGAATGCGTGCCATTTACCCTTGCGGGACGGATTGTGTTGGGAAACGATTAACCGGAAGCTGATACGGGGAACGAAAAAGAACACGGGAGAAAAAACTGACCCTGCATAGTCGGGCGTAGCGCCCCTTACTTAGCAGCAGTGAAGTGGGTTTGGGGTTTGAATTGCTGTTATTATCTCAGCCTGAGTTGGTGGTATGACCTTCTCAAAAAAAGTTTTCTCACTTAGTCACGTATACACTACTGGCGGATAAGGTCACATTTGAAAGCAAGTTAATCGTTATAAATATGAATAATTTTCAATGTAAATCAGAATCAGATTAAATTTTTATCCTGTTACTTGAAATCAAGCGAAGCGACCCCAATTCAGATTTTGTTCACAACAAATGCGGGGTCAGTATGAGTCTTCAAAATAAATTTAAGAATTTTCACGATGCTATCAAGTTAGGGAGGAAAGACCTGGAATACACGACAGCCCGTCTCAAAGACGATAGCATTACTTCCGATATCATTGAGCGGTTCAAGGAGGATGGATATCCTGTTATTGAAGATTTCATCCAGGGGTCTTTGGCGACCTTTACAGCTATTCGGGAAAAAGGGCAGGATTTCGATATTGATCGTGCAATTGTTATTGAAGCGGGACAGGCTCCAGAAAACCCGATAATACCCAAGCTTGCAGTTCTGGAAATACTGGAAAGGCGAGGTTTTAAAAATGCTAAAATTAAAAAACCTTGTGTGACTGCTGATTACAAGGCTGATGATCTGCATATTGATATACCAATTTACCGTAAGTACGATAACGGTCAGTACGAACTGGCCGTCGGCAAGAGATACTCAGATGATGAAAACCGTGAGTGGGCCAGAGCAGCTCCACGTGAACTTATCGACTGGGTAAATAAGTACGACGCAGATGAAGCTCATGGCTCGAATAAGCATGATCAGTACCGACGTATTGTCAGATACCTTAAGCGCTGGAGAAATTTTACTTTTAGCGATGATGTTCGCCGCAAAATTTACTCCATTGGTATTACAGTTATAGTTAAGGAATCTTTCAACCCTTCAATTAATGATGAAGGCTTTCCTGATGACCTTACTGCTCTGAGATCGACAATCAACCACATTCTCAACTACCGCAGCTATTTCTCGCTGGTTGATGTGGATAAATACAGGATTGAAGTTACGCTTCCAGTAAGCCCTTACAGGGACATTTTCCATTGCAGCAGCGTTGCAACAGGTTCTCAGTTCCGCAACAAGCTGAATGCACTTCTAAAAACACTGGACAAGGTCGCTGAGGAAGAGCAGGAGCCCAAACAGTGTGAGTTGCTACGTAGTGTATTTGGCGAAGATTTTCCCGTGTGCGCAGCAACCTCATCTGCTTCGTCAACTACTATAAAAACGGTTTTTGCATCTGCCGGAGTTGTGGGGACATCACAAGGCGCATGAATTATTCAGCCATTCTGACTCATTTGAACGAATGCGGATACAAGGTATCCGCAGTTCCATCGAAGACAGCCAAAGTCGGGTTCTTAAGTGTAGAACTGGAGATAAGCGATGTGCCAATTACGCTTTGGCACATCGCTGTTTCTGAGCTATCCAGAATGCCAGCCTTTCTCCTTGCCAACCCATCAGCACTGCCTCGACTTGCACATACAGCATTATCTCCTGATGCGCACTTTGCAAGCATTTGTGTGAATGTGCCTGACGCAGTTTCTGTAAACTTTGAGCGCCCTGAACTGGCCTTCGAAGAGTCTCTTAAAAGGCATATATCGTTATTAAGTCAGGCTTTGACTGATAGCGATTGGAATACACAGGAGCTACTTCGGGAGTTTGAAGCTGGATGGCTGAGTATAGTTGAGCCTGATACGGTCCCGTTTCTTTGTCTCTCTGAAAGTGAAGAAGCAGAAGAGTTGTACGTTCTTCAGCCACAAAAAGGTAATATAGGTCTGGGGCGATATTTTTTAGGATATGTAGAAGGTTCGATTCCGGAGAATATTTTTTCACCTATAAATCAGGTTATCAATGAGCGCCAAGCGGCAAATGGTAACGGATTCGTTATCCCGCTAAGCGTGGCAAAACCTGCACCATGGAAAAAGGATGAACTTGCTGACTGGTATCTTGATTTGCTCTCAGATCTACCAACGGATATGCTAACCAAATTAACACAACAGTTTGCTCAAAAGCGTTCACGTGAGTTTTGGTTAGTCTTTAGTGCCCAAACCACTTCGGGAATCACATGGTTTGGAATTCATTTTTTCCAAAAAAACTCAGGCAAGGCTCGAAAAACTTTGCCTTTTAAGCATTCACATCTAACCGATTGGGCTCTGGAGCCCTTCACAGTATTAACGTTTAACAAAGAAAGGATTATGCCAAGGAGTGGTGCAGAACAATCCCTTCTTAACAAAAAAGTTATGCTTGTTGGCTGTGGTTCCGTGGGAGGAGACGTTGCAGATAAACTCGCAGCTTCTGGCGTTGGTTATATGGGATTATATGACCCAGATATCCTTTCGTTGAACAATCTATACCGACATATTCTGCCTCCGACGTATGTTTCATACTATAAATCGCAAGCATTGAGGCATAGTCTCATCAGTAAATATCCTTGGCTTGAGATTAAGAGTTATAGTGATAATTTACTTGATTTAAGACATCGTGACGAACTTATGCAGTATGATCTTATCATCATAGCGATAGGAGCACCGACTCATGAGCGATTGTTTCATGATTATTTGATCAAGGAAAAAATTAAGATTCCGGTTATTAATACATGGGTTGAAGGGTATGGCATCGGTGGACATGCGGTTCTGGAAATTCCGGGAACAAAAGGCTGTTTGCGATGTGCGTATGTTGACCCTGCTGATTTTTCAAGAGGGCTGGTTTCTAACCTGAATTTTCTGGCTCCAAATCAGGACCTGACTAAAAATCATGCCGGGTGTGGAGATGCATTCCTACCATACACCTACATAGCATCTACTCAAACTTCACTTATTACTGCTAACCTCGGGATCAAATGCCTCCTCGGTAAGATTCGTGAATCATCCAGAGTGAGCTGGAAGGGGAGCTCTGAGGATGCAACAGCAAATGGATTCAAATTAAGCGGAAGGTATCATGCATTCACACGTACATTAGAAGTGCTACCTTTATTCAATGATGAGTGTGATATCTGCAATGGATAATTTTGATGAACTAATTGTGGATACCGATCATTTTAGTATCCACATCGCAGAGAAAGTTTATGAAATCTGGCAGGGGCTTCGGCAGCTCAAACCAATGGATCCGGAAGCATTTGGAGTGCTCGTTGGCAACAAAGACCTTGAGATTGAGCGCTACGGTTTAGTTGAAATTACAGTGCCACAGAAAGGGGATCGATGCTCAAGAATGAGTTTTACTCTCAGGGATCCCGAGCATCAGCGTACAGTCGATCGACTGTATAAGAATTCCGAAGGTCAGTTGATCTATTTTGGCACATGGCATACACATCCTGAAAAAGATCCTCACGCTTCATACACCGATATTCGGGACTGGAAGAATTGTAAGTTACGGAATCCAGGGCAGAGGCTTTTTTTTATAATAATTGGTACAGAAAAAAACGCTCTTTACTATTTTGATAATGAAAATATCCTACGGCAGGAATTCTGAAGATTATGATGGATAAAGCGACATTAATTTACCTTATTAAGTTTATTTTTAGACCAAAAGATCAACTTTCCAAACTTACACTTGGTTTGTTGAGTTTAGGGATGACAGGATTAGTTGGTGGTTGGGGCGGAAATATTGTTTTCTCAGAAGTTTTTTTAAAAAGATATAGTGATACTATTGATGGGGTAAGTTTAACTTACCAAAAATACTCGGATATTGCCCAAATAATTAGTTTATCCTTTATTGTGATAGGTTTTATTTTATGGTGTATTTGCGTATATCTTGCTCTTCGGGATTTGAATAAGCGAGACATTGCCCTTATTCGTGCATATGGGTTTGAAAATACTGATCCACAAGCTGCGGAGAGAGTGCTCTCTTCCAGAGAAAAGGCAAAAATTTTGCCTGTGGACTTTAAAGCATTTGATTCAAGGGATAAAAATAATAACTTATCCAATGCAAGTTTTATCCGACAAACAATTAGAGAAAGAATACATCACACTGATGCGACAACCGCTTATGTTGCAGCACTCGGTAGCGTTCCATATCTGTATATGATTGGTAGCTTTATGACGGACGGACACTTAGCGCTTAAACTGTTTGACTTTGATCGGGGTAAAAAAGTTTTTCATTCTCTTGATGCACCTCCGACAAATGCAGAGATAGTAAAACGCTACAATGGTCAGCAAATTTCTGATAGTAAATATGTGCCATCAAACAACGGAAAGGTTATCGGTCTTGCAATTTCATTTACGATGGAAATTTTAGAAAAAGATCTTCCTGCTGAGTTTATTGGACACACCTTACATGCTCAGCTGAATACAGGGTTCCGATTTGATAATCTTCCAGAGGAAGAAGAACAAGAGAAAATTGTAAAAAGCCTTAGTTATATTATCTCTGAATTAAAAAAACAGGCCGATGAAGTACATCTTTTTGTTTCTGCCCAAGCATCGCTTATCGTTCGACTTGGCACTCTTTACCAGGAAGGGTTACATGGTGCTATCAGTATTTGGCACTGGAACTCTATAGCTAACCATTATGAATGGTGTCTAAAGATCACTAGTAAAAGTGTAAGTTAACTATGAGATCAATACTGACAGGCTGAGAACTCAGTTATAATACCCTGACGTGAGTAAACTCACAGGTCAGGGTTGCGGACATATATAATATGCGCGTGGATCAGTCTGTTGCCCTGAAATTTACACTCTTTTATTATATTTTCATATAGTGATCGAATTTTTCTACGCAGCGATACCTAATCTGTATTAGCTCAGTCTTGGATTGGCAGTATGACATTCCCCCCAAAAGTTTACTCACTTAGCCGAGTGTCCACTCTTGCTGGAAAAGATCAACCTACATCTGTCACCAAGCCGTCCGCAAGAAGGTCCTCGTAAATCAATGAGCGATAAGACAGACGTAATAATAAATTAAGTGAGATTTCCTTTTTTGTTCGTTATTATGATTCTTCGTTATCGTAATCACGTCGCCAATCAGGTTCAACCTGGCCGAAATTTGCTTCAGTAATGGTTTCAAGTACTTCAATTTCAGCAACTTTAATATCATCAAAATCTTGGCTAAAGTCACCGGTAAGAGTCAATAATATATCTGTATGATAAGACTCTTTTGTATTGCAAACATTCCATCCCATATGAACATAATCTCTATCCACCGAATCTTTGATTGAGAAATCGAAACTAGCCTCGACCTCTACTACAACCGTTGCGCCAACTTGTAAAACAATCGATTCATCATCTATTCTTACAACTTGGATTTTAACCCCTCCCCCATCATCGTTATCTAACTCATGTGAAATATAAGAAGCAGAAACATCTTCCCATTCAAGATACATAGAAGAATCGGCATCAATCCAAATGTCACTTCCATTAATACTGTCGATAATAGCATTTTCAATTTCTTTTAGTACGTGATTATCATCATCGAACAAAGAGTCCTCTCTGATATGACTAATAATACTCGCAACTTTGTTGTGTGGCTGGAATTTTTCTAATGCTTCAGCTAATGAAGAAACCAATGTGATTCTATTGGATTTGAGAGAAAATTCTTTCCATCCGTTATCTTGACTAACTGCAATAACATTTACATTATTGCGTTCAGCCCATCCTTCTATCGATAATAATGCAATTGCATCTGGAAATTCATTTTTTTTGTCTTTCCCTGTTTCAAAAGGTGCTTTAGTTGAAAAATACATTCCCATTAAGACAGATAAATCAATGTATTTCGCTGAGTCTATTTTTTCAGCTCCAATGGACGCATAATAACTCTCTAATTTCTTCTCTACGATTTCTTCCTCCGTACCCTCTATTGTTAGTAATTCTCTAGCCCTATTAATACTTTCGTTTTTTATTTTCAGTTGCTTACTTGCTGCTCTTAGCGCTTGGTCAATTGAAGAACGTGCTCTTGATAACTCTTGCCCGATATGCTTTATAGCTTCATTATGTACTATATCCGTTTGAATGACGCTAACGGGGCTATCTTTAAATTGCATCATCTGTGCAAGCCTGCCATCATAAAATTTATATCCTTCACTCTTCAGTGTAGCGTTATCGAGAGTAATCGCACCAAAATTCAACTCTATTTCATCCATAGCAATTCCAACTCCAAAATATTTTTTATTAAACTAAGAGCCCATTATAAATTTCGCTTACCCATGAAATTATTTTTATGCGAACTTTAATCAATAAAAAACCACCACCTTAACCATAAAAAAACCAATTGAACATATTACCTATAACTATCTTCGCTTCAAACTATAGTTCATTAACCTGGAGTTAAGACCGTCTTCTTATGTACGAAACTGCCATCGAGAAGAATGTTTGGATCCGACCTCCACCCTGATTAATATAGCACCGTGGTGCTCGCAATGTCTGCTTCTAAAGCCCCCGGCCCTTAGAATTGGCATGGGAAAGTCGCTATAAGCAAAAGTGAATCTTACAATATTCTTTTAAAATGAATTTTCGCTATGATGTTAAAACATCACCAACGTCGTGGTATTAATCAACGGGGAGCAATGCGTTATGAAGTCAAGAATCGGGCCAAACGGAGTGCATTTCTTCGATCGAAATACAGGTCTGAATGTCCTCTTAGACGAATTGCGCCCTCAGGAGACGGTTTGGTCGATATCTCCCCGTCAAGTCTCCGTCGCACTCACCAATCTTTGTGATCTCCACTGTGCGCACTGTTTTGCGCCCAAGCACAAGGCATTGTTGCATACTGATCAAGTGATTGGCTGGTTGAAGGAACTGGATATTGAAGGATGCCTCGGCATCGGATTTGGTGGAGGGGAACCAACGCTCCATCCTAATTTCGTCGAAATATGCAAACGGGCTGCGGGGGAGACTCATCTTGCAGTCACATTTACGACTCATGGTCATCGTCTGACTAAACCATTGGTTAAAAACCTCAAAGGTTCGATCCACTTCGCGCGCATTAGCGTTGACGGGATAGGCAATACCTACAAAGCGCAGCGTGGAAGACAGTTTTCAAGTTTACTCAGAGGAATTGAGTCGATTACGAAATTGTCGCCCTTTGGGATCAATGTCGTGATAAACGAGCGTACGATTTTTGAACTTGACGCAGTGGCTGAGCTGGCGCAACAGTTTGGAGCTAGTGAATTGCTTTTACTGCCTCAGCAAGCAACTAACTCGGTTGCAAGTATGGATAAAGTGGTCGGAAAAGAGTTCCAGAACTGGGTCTCTAACTATCGAGGAGAGGTTCGGCTTGCAGTAAGTGAGGCGGGTGCTCCTGGACTACCTACGTGCGACCCTCTTCCTAATGAAGTAGGCCTTCAGGCCTACGCGCACATAGACGCTTCTGGGATATTGCGCATGAGCTCCTATTCAACCTCGGGTGTGTGTATTGGAGAAACAGGTGTTCTGCATGCGCTTAAACGCCTTAGGAATACCCTAGAGATCAAACGAGAGACACAATGATAAAGATATGGAATGGATACGGATCTGAGCATTCGATGAACCTAGTTCTCATCGGAAGATTCAAGCAAACGCAAGATGCAGAAAAGGTCGAGAAGGACATTATCAAGATTAGTACTCAGGCTGCGAAAGATGAATGTTATACCATCCCTTTTGATGAGCCAGAGAATCAACGATTTTCAGATGACATGCTTTCTTTGCTACGCAGTCTGCAGCTTAATGTCTTAGGACCAACTGATCTTGGCCAACTGCTATCGGATCATCATCTAAGTCGTGACGGCGATAGAATAACAATAACGACTGATGAGGCAGAGATATCCGCGTTCGTAAAGCTGTTTATCGAGGCTGGGGCAAAAGTCGAAGTGTTCTCCGCACATGACTATCCGTCCGATCCCGGCAACGCCAACGAATAGGGAAAATGCCGATGCCTGAAGCAAATTGGGATGTATTCAACAACCTACCCGGTGCAGCGGATGAAAATTTCGAGAAACTTTGTCGTGCTTTGGTGCGTCGACACTACGGACGTTTCGGTCGTTTCAAGCAACTCGCAAACCAGCCTGGCGTAGAGTTCCACCTTGAGTTGACCGAGTCTTGTGCTCTCGGAACACCGCCGTGCTGGATTGGCTGGCAATGCAAATGGTATGAACTGGCAAATGGACAAGGTTTGGGTACCCAACGCCGCAAGATAATCGTCGAGGGCATCGAGAAGACGCGCAAACATGTCCCAGGTGTAACCAATTGGAAGCTTTGGACACGTCACACCCTGACAAAAGATGATCAAGAGTGGTTCTTCGCGCTGGAGAAAGACAGTTTCCCTGAATTTAAGTTGGAGCTGCTGACGGCAGCGGACATCGAAGACCTTCTCGTAGGACCTGGAGCACTATTTCGAGAGACCTACTTCGGTGAACTTGTTCTAACGCCAGTGCTACTTGCTGAGCAGCATAAGCTCGCTACGGCTCCGTTCAAAAGCCGATACCAACCAGAAGTTCATGTTGGCGTTGCAGCTGAGGAGAAGGTACTTAGACATCTGGGTGCCCAAAGTGTGTGGAAATCGTTGGAGACGCTCTCTAGTACCCTCAAGGGGAATTGCACGGATATTGCTTCACTAACAGGTCAACTCAAATCTGAACTCAAGGCCGAAGTTGACTCACTCCTGACTAGGGCCAACGAATCGGCTGACCTGCTAGATAACCTGCACATAGCGCTCGGCAGTGGTGACTTCGACGCTATACAACATATGCTGGCTGCGAATCCGCCTCAACCGGTGCGCTATGATAGGCTACTTTCAAAGCTGCGTGGGGCTCGTTCAGGCGGAGCACCGTTAACCGCAAATCTGGTCGCGGACATCCATGCACTTTCCTCGGTGCTGTTCAGTCTGGAACGGTCGATAAGCGTTCGAGCTGTGGCCGTTCTTGCAGCTGCAGGAGAAGGAAAATCTGAGCTTGCCATCAAGGTGACGCAGCCAGATGGAGATTTCCCCGGCGGTATCTTGCTACTGGGCAAGAACCTTCACGCAGGCCAGAGTCTTGACGATCTTGTGTCTGCCTTCAAGATTTCTGGCAGACCAGCGGAGAGCTTCGACCGGCTGGTTGAGGCCGTTGATGCAGCTGGTCAGCGCGCGGGCAAGCGAATCCCTATAGTCATTGATGGTCTGAATGAAGCCGAAGACCCAAGAAACTGGAGGGATGAACTCGCCCGAGCGCAGGAGTTTCTGGAGGGCTTCCCATATGTTCTGCTGGTTGTCACTCTACGCAATGAGTTCGCGCCAATGTGCCTGCCGGAGGACTTTCCTCTAGTTGAGCACAACGGATTCCAAGAAGCACCGCAGAGGGCCATTGAGAAGTACTTTGCGTACTACAGGATCGACGCCACCGACGCAGATTTACCAATCGAGTTCTTGCAGCACCCATTGACGCTGAAAATCTTCTGCGAGGTGGCGAACCCTCGGCGCCAGCACCTTGTCGGAGTGGAGGCCCTACCCAGTTCGCTTACAAGCCTGTTCGAAGCGCACTTCGACAAGGTCGCAGCACGAATTGCTGAGCTTTCACCGGCAGCGCATCGTATCTATCAGGAGGAGGTGCAAGATGCACTGCTGACGATCGCGGGGCTCCTTTGGGATGGCAACGCGAGAAGCGTGGAGTTCCAAACTGTACGTGCGGCAGTTGGAGACGTAGGCCGTTGGGACGCCAGCATCATTCGCGCGCTGGAGTCCGAAGGCGTACTCGTTCGAACGACTTCTGGAGAAGGCGTCCAAGGCATCGCGTTTTCATACGACCTGATGGCCGGACATATGATGGCGTATCACCTGCTTGCTAAGCCTGACTTGGCGCATTGGCTGCAAAGCAATGAGGGACTCGCGCAGTTTCAATTCCGTGAGTCTGGGTCACACACTTTTGCCTATGACGTATTCCGGGCTCTGGTTGGCCTGTATCCGCAACATCGTGGCCGCCGCCAGCTTTGGCAAGACTTGCTGGACGAGAATCTTGTCATGAACGCCCTTTTGTTGACGGCGCAATCAGACCCACGTCACATCAGCCGGGAAACGGTTGAACGATTTGCATGCGCGATGCAGGAATCGAAGCCGTTTGCACAATTAGCCTTCAAGAGACTTCGGAGCACCAGAGCAGCAATAGCGCATCCGTTTGACATAAATTTCACGCATGATGTGCTCTTGGCAATGCCCAATACGCAGCGAGATCTGTTCTGGTCTGAGTGGATTAGAGAGCGACAACAGGAAATTGAAGATGACTTCAATTTCCTGTTGTCCAGATGGAAATCGAGTGACCTAGACGAGCGAGAGATTCGGCGGGCACGCTGGGTGATGTGGACGCTGACGTCAACGATCAGAAGCCTGCGCGACTTGGCTACCAAGACCCTGTACGAATTCGCAGTCAAGCGGCCAGGAGAGTTTTTCCAGCTGGCAGTCGAGTCAATTGCCGTTTCTGACCAATACGTGCCCGAGCGTATGTTCGCCGCAGCCTACGGTGCAGCGCTGACCACCTGGTCGGATATCAATGCTGTGGAGATGCGTGAGGCTCTACCTCAAGTTACTCGTGAGATTTATGAAGCGATGTTCGCACCTGGGGGGTCGCATCCCACTTGGCATGCCCTATATCAGCAGTACTGTCTGGGAACTATTGCCATCGCAAGGATGGTTGATCCGACTTGCTTGTCTGAGGACGAGGCAGCGCACCTGCTTCGACCGTTTAGCCATCTGCCAAGTCCGTTTGACGCCTTACCGCATTACGACTCGGCGGTGATCAAACGTGCAAAGGACGAAGCGATTCGAATGGACTTCGGCAACTACACGATAGGTAGACTGATTCCAGATCGCTGGAACTACGATGACAGCAACCCAGAATACCAACGGGTGCTGTCGGCAATCGTTTCGCGAATGCTGGTGCTTGGCTATGAGCCCGAGCAGTTCAAAGCCGTTGACCGGCAAATGTACTCCGGCTCTCGTATGGGAGATGAAAAGCACAAAATCGATCGATATGGGAAAAAGTACGGCTGGATAGCTTACTTCGAGATGTGGGGAATACGATACTCGCAGGGCTGCCTTTCCGAGGACCGCAGCGCACGCCCATCAGATGCGGATATCGACCCAACGTTTCCGCTAGAGGCTGTAAACATTGATTTGTCACTCCCTGTCTTGTTTAATGATCAGTCTGCGGATGCTGGTGATTGGATAGTGAGAGGTCCGCAACCTGACTACCGCAGCATCCTAGAGATCACGGAGATTGATGGTCTGACGGGGCCATGGATCCTACTTGACGGTTTTCTTAAACAAAATGCTCCCACGGACGACCGACAGGTCTTCACTTTCCTTCGGGGAATACTTGTGGACAGAACAGAAGTTGACCGTCTATATGAGTTGTTCATCGGTCTCGAATACCCTGGCAATGACGCCATTCCAGAAGGGCCTAGTTACTACTACACCTATGCTGGTGAAATGCCTTTTTTCTCGATTCCGGGACTGCAACACGCTGACGAACAAGAAGACGGCTGTGCCGAATACATGGTGTCTGCAGATAGGTGGTCAAACCATGGTGTCTCAGTCGAAATTCCTGTGCAGAGGTACAACTGGGAGAGCTACCACAGTGCAGAAAATCACAGCAGCAGTGTGTGCCTACCCTCAAAGCAGCTTTGTAATGCTTTAAATCTCAGGTACCGCGCAAACAAGTGGGATTTGTACGATGTTACAGGCACTGCATCCCTATACCGCGAAGTTGGCGAGTATGGATCGGAGCTCAGTGGCTCTATCAGCTATCTACGTCGTGATCTTCTTGACCGCTACTTGATTCAGTCCGGCAAAGTACTGGTATGGCTTATGTGGGGTGAGCGTGGCTTCCATCACCGGTCAAACGAGGCAAACAGCCTGTACGAGTACTACACGAACCATCAACATATTCATAAGAGTATTCACGTCTATCAGACTGCTTAGGGCACTCTGAAGGTAACCGAATCAGGTTATGGAATATCGCCATTATTGGATGCAGTAAACGTTTAAGCTAAGCGAGGAGCCTGAACAGTGATGGTAAAAATGGTACAGAGAGCAGCCCAGCAGTACTACATACCGGCTGTTCTGCAGAAGATCCATCTGCAGAGATTCGCCTCACTGAAGATCTCTTTGGAACAGTTCCACTGTGGTAGAGATTCTTCAATGCCAGCTCTGATTGAGCTTTCCTTGAATGGAGTATCATAGTAACGATCATCCTATGCAAGGAGAGGGCTAAAAATCACTTTATATAACCGTGCCTATTGGTGGTCACTCTGGTGGTCTTGACAGGAAGAGACTTCCGGCTTAGCTTACTTATTAGCCAGTTACTGGCAAAGGCGATCCCAGTCAGAGGAGCCAAATTCAACGCCTTGCAATTCATAAAGAACTGCGAGGCGTTTCTCTTTGTACGACCCAGTACCGCGTATGCCATCGCCATGCTGTCATGTCCAGTTTCAGGTTCATCACCGTGGGGGCATTAATCAGATATGAAGTCAGATAATGATTAATGTTCAACCTGCTAAGCCGTGATAATCAGCCCATGTTAATTAAGCAGCATTAATTATCTATTTATAATAGAAAAACTAACGTGACAATCAATCATTGTTATTTTCTTGCTGCTCATTTTATTTTCTTATTCGAATAAACTTCGATACAAAAATTAATAAACCGCATCAGGAATAATGCCTGTACAGACTTATACCCCCTCCCCTATACTCGCGATAACACGCTACCAGCCAGCCGATGTTGACTATCACGATCTTATGCAAAAAGAGCGGTAAGACATCATACCTTCCGTGCCGTACATGCATCAGGTAAGGAATAATAGGCAATGAATGCCAGTTAATACGTTATTTTCCACACTGCAATTAATTACCGTAATAAATCACAAGGATGAAATTACACCAGAGAATTCTGGTGCACACAGGAGGGAGTCATGAGGATATTTTTATCCACGCTGGGATCTGCTGGAGATGTTTATCCATTTATTATAATAGGTGAAGCACTAAAGAATGCCGGACTGGAAGTTTACCTTTGCACCAATCCTTATTTTGAAAAAACGGCAAAAGAAAGAGGATTGCAGTTTATCCCGGTTGGTAGCAGTGAGGAATATTTACGCGCCGTTAACTCACAGCGCTTATGGAATCAAAAATCCGCATTCAATGAAATGGTTAGGTATATGAATGCCCAACAACAAGCCGCTTATGACGCGCTGGAACCGTGGGTCGATAGCACCTCAGTCATCCTCACCTCGCTCTGGTCGTTCTCCGCCAAAATGTTCAGCGAAACCCGCGGCTGCTGTGTTATCCCGGTGCGCGTCACGCCATCAACATTTATCTCCAGTTACGATCCGCCTTATCACCGCCAACTGGCCTGGGGACGTCGGTTACCGATTAGCCTGCGCCGTCTGTTTTTGCATCTCGCCGAGAAATACCTGATTGACAGAACACTGGCGCCTTTTATCAATAGCTTCAGAAATCAGCTGCGATTACCGCGAATCGAACGGGTACTGACCTCCTGGGCGCATCGTACGGACTCAACGTTACTGTGTCTGTTTCCGGAATGGTTTGCCTCACCCTTGCCAGACTGGCCGCCACATATCCGCCAGGTAGGGTTTCCGTTGTTTAACCTGCTGGATAACCACGAGGATGACTCTCTGACGCGGTTTATTGCACAGGGGCCGACCATAATGTTTATGCCGAGTTGGGCGCTCAGTAGCAAACAGGTATTGATGGTTTCTCTGGTAAAAAAAATCCGCCGACGTGGCTATCAATGCTTAATCGTTGGCAAGCCCAATGATGACTTAGCAAACGATACCGGTATTCGTATCGAGCGCCACATCAATCTGAACCGCTATTTGCATCAGTGTGCCGCGGTTATCCATCACGGCGGTATCGGTACGATGGCGCAATCCTTCGCCGCTGGTATTCCTCAATTGGTGATCCCCAGTGCCTTCGATCAATTCGACAACGCACGTCGGGTGACGGCCATGAAGTGTGGTGCCTGGCTTAAAGACGACGATATCGACAGGTTCGACGATACGTTATGCCAGCTACTGGACGACCCCGAGATCGCCGCAACTTGTCAGCGTATTCGCCAGCAGTGCCTTCCCGGGCCGGTTATCGGTGAGCAAATTGTCACAACGGTATGCGATGCCTATGCCAGGCATACCGCAAAGTCCCATTCATCCCCAGGTTAATCCCTCTTCGGGTCATGCTCTACTGACACACCTTCGGACTTACACCTCATCAGGCGAAGACATCACAAATCGATAACATTCCTGATGATTTTCCGTGTATTGCATGCCGTCGCCGCTACACTGAAAACGGCATGGTGTCAGAGCTAAAGTGGCACGCGGCATGCATTACAGAGACACAATCACAACGGTACGTAAAGACAACAACATCAATCCGGTTACAAGGGGGTTTTATGGCATCGGGAAAATGGCTGCTATCGTTAAGTCTGACGGCGTTACTGGTCAGCGGTGCAGTCCACGCGGTTTCCATACCGGCAGTGGAAGCGAAAAACGGTATGGTGGTCACCTCACAGCACCTCGCATCACAAGTCGGTGTCGATATTCTGAAAATGGGGGGAAACGCCATTGATGCGGCGGTAGCGGTCGGCTACGCACAGGCCGTCGTCAATCCTTGCTGCGGCAACATCGGCGGCGGTGGGTTTATGACAATCCATCTGGCGGATGGTCAGGATACGTTTATCAATTTCCGTGAAACGGCACCTGCCGCTGCGTCCGCTAATATGTATCTGGATGCGAACGGCAACGTTAAAAAGGATGCCAGTCTGTATGGCTATCTGGCGGCGGGTGTTCCCGGTACGGTACTGGGGCTGGAAACGGCCCGCGAAAAATACGGCAAGCTGACTCGTGCGCAGGTCATGGCACCGGCTATCAAGCTGGCACGAGAGGGCTTTATTTTGACTCGCGGTGATACCGATATCCTCGACACGACCGTCAAACGGTTTAAACAAGACCCCGAGTCCGCACGCATTTTCCTGCGCCCCGACGGCTCTGCCTTACAACCGGGCGACCGACTGATACAGACTGACTTAGCCAACACATTACAGGCGATATCCGACAAAGGCCCTGATGCATTCTACCATGGTACCCTTCCTCAGGTTATCGAGGAAGCGTCCAAAAAAGGGGGGGGTATCCTGACGGCTGCCGATTTCGCCAACTATCGGGTAACGGAAACCAAACCGATCACCTGTAGCTATCGCGGTTATCAGTTCATCTCATCACCACCGCCCAGCTCAGGTGGGATCACGATGTGTGAAACGCTCAATATTCTCGAAGGCTACGACCTGAAGAGTATGGGATTTAACTCGGCGCAAGCTATTCATGTGATGACCGAAGCCATGCGACACGCTTACATGGACCGCAACACCTATCTGGGTGACCCGGCATTCGTTAAAAACCCCACGGAGCGGCTGTTGAGCAAAGACTATGCGGCTCAAATCCGCAAAAAAATCGACGAGACCAACGCCACGCCGTCTGAACAGGTCAAACCCGGCATGGAGCCGCATGAAAAACCGGAAACCACCCATTACTCGATCGTCGATAGTCTGGGGAATGCCGTCTCTACCACTTATACAGTGAACGGTCGCTTCGGTGCGGTCGTTATCGCTCCCGGCACCGGATTCTTCCTGAACGACGAGATGGATGACTTCACCGTCAAGGTCGGTGAGAAGAACCTGTATGGTCTGGTACAAGGAGAACGCAACGCCATTGCACCGGGTAAACGCCCGCTGTCATCAATGAGCCCGTCACTGGTGACTAAAGACGGCAAAATCTTCCTGGTACTGGGGTCGCCGGGTGGGTCGCGGATTATCAGCATTACACTGCAAAGCGCGCTGAATATTCTCGATTTCGGCATGCTGCCGCAAGAAGCGGTGGATGCGCCACGCATCCACCACCAGTGGTTACCCGATGAGGTGTACTACGAACAACGCGGCCTGTCTGCCGATACCCTCAAGCTGCTAAAAGAACGCGGCTATAAGATGGTGGAACAGACCCCCTGGGGTGCCACCGAGCTTATCATGGTCGGTCTGCCCGGTGTGGAAGGGGTCATCCCTGCTAACTCCGGCAACGACTCAGCCGTATCTGGCAAGGTCCGTGAAGGGTATCTGTACGGCGCCAACGATTCACGCCGACCCGCCGGTGCCGCTATCGGTTACTGATAACCCGGTAACCAGGCTTGCTCTGTAGCTTGTACTACACTACGGGTGTTCGGTACCGAGCCGGGCACCCGCTCCGAGAGTCGAAAGACCCCTACGGCCTGCACCAGTTCTTCCGCCTGACCACTCAAACTTCCCGCTGCCGCCGCCATCTCTTCGACCAGCGCCGCGTTTTGTTGGGTAGTGCGCTCCATGCTCACGACAGCATCGCCAATCTGCGATACGCCACTACTTTGTTCATGACTGGCTGAGCTTATCTCACCCATAATATCGGTCACCCGGCGGATACTATTGACCACATCATGCATGGTACTACCGGCTTTATCCGCCAGCGTACTGCCGTTTTCGATGCGCTCGACACTGCTGGAAATCAGCGCTTTGATCTCACGGGCTGACTCTGCGCTACGCTGCGCCAGCGCCCGCACCTCACCCGCCACCACCGAGAATCCGCGGCCTTGTTCACCGGCACGGGCCGCTTCCACCGCCGCGTTCAGCGCCAGGATGTTGGTTTGAAACGCGATGCTATCGATAACACTGATGATGTCGGCGATACGTTGGGCGCTATCATTGATCTCCCTCATGGTCTCTACCACCTGAGTAACCACGCTTCCGCCCTGCTCCGCCACCTGACTGGCCGTCTGGGCCAGTTGATTTGCCTGACGGGCGTTATCCGCATTCTGTTTCACCGTTGCGGATAACTGCTCCATCGACGCGGCCGTCTGCTCCAGCGCACTAGCCTGGGATTCCGTACGTGCGGACAAGTCATGGTTGCCGTGCGCAATTTCACCGCTGGCCATCCTCACCGATTCAGCACCATGACGCACCTGCGTGACAATACGCCCCAGACTTTCCTGCATATGCGACAATGTATTGAGTACGACGGTAATTTCATCACGCCCACGAACGGTGATCGGATAGGTTAAATCGCCATTCGCAACCGCTTCGGCAGCCGATTGTGCCTGCAGCAGACTGCGAACGATACCACGCACCATCAACCAGCCAAATACCACCGCGCCGCTAATACCGGCCAGCACTGCCAGAATAGCCAGTGTTTTTAACCACTGATAACGCTGCACAGAATCCGTGTATTCCTCTTTGGCCACATCAACCTGTAATGTCACCAGTTGGCTGAGTATGGCATGGCTTTGCTTTTCCAGTGGGCTGACGTTGTTGTCATAAAGGCGTATTGCCTGTTCCATTTGTCCGGCACGGATTGCCGAGTCGGTAGGCTGTATCCCTTCGCGGTTATAGCGTTGCAAATTCTCAGCAAATTGATCCGCCAGACGCGTTTCATCCGGTGTCAAATATGTCGCACGGTACTCACGCCACACCTGATCGATCCGAGTCGTATTCTGATTGAGCTCGTCAACGCGTTGCTGTTTATTGGCCGCATTCGGTAATAGCAGCATATCCATGATCAATATCCGGTTACGCTGCATCAGCCATTCCATTTTTTCCAGTTGGGCCAGTACCACCGTACGGTCTTCATACACGGTCTTAAGCGATTGATTGGCCTTTTCTGCGGTAAACATGCCGATAGCGCCCATGATCAGGATGCCCAACGATAGCATCCCGGTGAAACTCCATAATCGTGTCGAAATTTTCATTGTTGCAAAGCCTGTGCTGTGTAATGTCGTCTGTTGTTATGTCTTCATTGACCATACGGCTATCCCGTACCTATCAAGTCGAGGTAATGTTTTTCTGCGAGAATGACGCGAAAACAAGAGATGAACTATATATAAAACCTTGTAATGACAGAAGGTTATCAATTTTCTCACTCGGCGGATAAAATAGAATGAAATGGCATTTCACAAGCAGAATTACATCGCGATTACCGCTTTTCAGCACGGTAAATGTTATTTATGTTATTGAAGGCCGCCATTTATAAAAAACGTCGGAAATTATTTTTTATAGTGATCGGCAATTAAAAAGAAACGCTTATGATTGATAGCCACCCTTATGGCATCTGTCCGGAGAAAGGAATTCATGCCGCATACCCTGTTACTGCCCCCACCGTTGCATCCGGGCGACACCATCGGTTTTTTCTCGCCTTCTTCACCGGCAACGCACTTCGCTCCGGCCCGTTTTGAGCGGGCAAAAGCCTTTCTCCAACAGCACAGTTACCGCCTGCGTGCCGGTTCGCTAACCGGTAAAAGCGATTACTACCGTTCCGGCAGTATTGCCGCTCGTGCTGACGAACTGAATACGCTGATTCGCGATCCGGCGGTACGCTGCATCATGTCGACTATCGGGGGTAACAACAGCAACGCACTGCTGCCCTATCTCGACTACGACGCACTGCGCCGGGACCCAAAAATCATCATCGGTTACTCCGACGTAACCGCGTTATTACTGGGTATTTATGCCCGTACCGGATTGGTGACGTTTTACGGCCCTGCGCTGGTGGCCTCGTTTGGCGAATTCCCACCGTTAGTAGACGAGACCTTTTCCAGTTTCGTTGCACTGACCAGCTCAGTGCAGCCCAGCCAAACATACGCTCCGCCATCACGCTGGACCGACGAACGGGTGGACTGGAACCAGCAGTCACGAGCCAAAACCACCCGGCCCAACCAGTGGCGTTTTGAGGGGAGCGGTTTGTATCAGGGGCGGCTTATCGGTGGCAATCTCAACACCATGGCCGGGATTTGGGGCAGCCCGTTTATGCCGAAAATTAATGAGGGCGACATTCTGCTGCTGGAAGACTCGCTTAAGGACATCGCCACCGTAGAGCGCGCCTTTGCGCACCTGAAACTTTGCGGTGTGTTTGACCGGGTAGCCGCCGTGATCCTGGGTAAACACGAATTGTTCGATGACAAGGGCAGTGGCCGTGATTCGTTAACCGTATTACGCGAGGTGCTTAATGGACAACCGCTGCCGGTACTGGCAGATTTTGACTGCTGCCATACCCACCCGATGTTAACAATGCCACTCGGGGTACAGGTCAGCGTCGATTTCGACGCAGGCCAGGTCCGGCTGTGTGAACCCTGGCTACATCAGCCTTGATCCGTCGATAAACACGCGGTGAAGCTGGTCAGAAAATCCGTCAGCCATTCCGGCTGAGTACCGGGCCGGTGCACCAGATAATAGGCAGCCCCTGTCCTCACCGTGCCGCTGAAGGGCATCACCAACCGCTGGCGGCGGAGATCTTCCGCTACCAGCGTCACATCGGCAATTGCAATCCCAAACCCTTGAATCGCGGCACTGATCGCTAAATCCATCGTATCGAACTGCTGATGGCGACGTATCATCTGCTCGCTGATGCTCTGCGTTTTTAGCCACAATTTCCAGTCGCGCTGATCCTGGGTGGGATGCAGTAACGTCAACCGTGACAGTTGCTCCGGCATCAGTGTCGTCTGCCCGGCTGACAACAAGTGCGGTGCCAGCACTGGCGAGAGTACCTCATCGAACAGTTTGCCGTCGTGTTGCACTGGCGCGGTATGTGGCGCAAACACCACCGCCACATCGAAGTCCTCATGGCGAAAATCGACCCCATGTTCGGTGGTGGTGGTCAAGGCAACATGGATATCCGGCCGCGACTGCTCCAGCAGCATCAGGTGCGACACCAGCCAGCGCATGGCGCAGGTCGGCGCTTTCATGCGGATAGAGCGCCCTTCACGCACCTGATCGGTGACCCGAAACAGTTGCTCGAACACCTCACGGACTTCTGGCAGTAACTGGTTGCCCTGCGGGGTGAGCCGCAAGCCGCGCGCATGCCGCTGAAACAGGGCAAACCCCAGCCACGCTTCCAGTGACGCGATTTGGCGGCTTACCGCTCCCTGGGTCACAAACAGTTCCTCTGCCGCCCGGGTGAAATTGAGATGGCGAGCGGTGACCACAAACGCGTGTAGTGCATTGAGCGGTGGAATACGTTTATTCATGTTCAGCAATGCCCTTTAACCGGTAGCCATAAGTAAATCGATTACATAACTATGCAAAAAGAACGGCACCGCCACTGACCTGTTCATCCGGCATCGCTGGTGCTAATGGCCGCTCATTTCATCAGGCATGCAGCTCGTCATCACAGCAACTTATCGCTGAAAGAGGATAAAATCACCAGGAACAGCCTCAAGCCATGCATTTTTCTCATGGCTATTATGACAACAATTCGATTGTGGTACTACTACCGGCAACGTCTAATGCATGAATAGTTATTCATTTATTACGTTTTGACGTACTGTGTTATCAACGTCTCGTGTTACTAACGTACGAGTATTAACGGCAACCCACGGAGATCACGTATGCCGATTCACACCCCGGTGCGCTTTAGTTCCAAATTGCCGGATGTAGGAACCACCATCTTCACCGTCATTGGTCAGTTATCCAGCCAGCATAACGCCATTAACCTGTCACAAGGCGCACCCAGTTTTCCCTGTTCTCCCGAGTTGATCGCCGGGGTGACACGTGCCATGACCGCAGGCCATAACCAGTACGCATCGATGTCCGGGCTGGTATCGCTCAAAGAGGTCGTGGCAGAAAAAGTGCGGCGTTTGTACGGCCAACATTATGACGCCGGGCAAGAAGTAACCATCACCGCCAGCGCCAGCGAAGGGCTCTACTCCGCTATTTCTGCGTTGGTACACCCGGGCGATGAGGTCATTTATTTCGAACCCTCCTTTGACAGCTACGCGCCGATAGTGCGGCTGCAAGGCGCGACACCGGTTGCACTGAAACTGGCGTTACCGGGTTTTAGCATTAATTGGGATGAAGTGCAGGCCGCCATCACGTCACGCACCCGCATGATTATCATCAACTCGCCCCATAACCCGAGTGGTCAGGTGCTGAGTGCCGATGATCTGGCGCAACTGGCACGCCTGACGCGCAACACCGATATCGTGATCCTGTCTGATGAAGTCTACGAACACGTGGTCTTTGACGGACAACAGCACCACAGCATGGCAACCCACAGCGAGCTGGCGGCGCGCAGTGTGATTGTCTCCTCGTTTGGCAAGACGTTTCACGTCACCGGCTGGCGCGTCGGTTACTGTCTGGCCCCGGCAGCGCTGATGGATGAGATCCTCAAAATCCACCAGTTTATGATGTTCTCCGCCGACACACCGATGCAGTATGCCTTTGCCGAGTACATGGCAGACCCCGCTACCTATCTGTCGTTGGGGCAGTTCTATCAGCAAAAACGCGATCTGCTCACGCAAGCGTTGCAGGATAGTCCCTTTGAGCTGCTGCCTTCCGCCGGTTCCTTCTTCATGCTGGCCAGCTTCGCGCATTTCAGCGATGAGAGCGACAGCGATATCGTCAAACGACTGATTGTCGAGCACGGTGTGGCGACTATTCCACTCTCGGCGTTTTACACCGATGGTACGGATAATAAATTAATTCGTCTTTCCTTCTCTAAAGATGACGCTACGCTACTGGCGGGTGCAAAAGCCTTGTGTCAGGTAACAGGCTCACGCCGTTAATCGGCCATGACGTACCAGCCATGCGCCATGCTGTGTGCAATACAGCCGTATGCAACAACGGTGTGATGAAAAGAGAGACAGCAGTACCTGACTGGCACCTGAAGATTACTGTTGTTTGATGATGGCGATTTGAACATTACATATTGATAACACTACTGATTGATGATTCACCGGAGATCGTTCCCACTATGAAAAAACTAAGCATACTGATGTTGTCACTGGGGTTGTTGTCTTCTTCCGTTGCACTGGCGCAAACTGAATTGCGTTTCGGTCTGGAAGCGGAATACCCGCCGTTTGAGAGTAAAAACGCCAAAGGGCAACTGGAAGGGTTCGATATCGATCTGGGCAACGCCATTTGTAAGGCCGGTAACTTCAAATGCAGTTGGGTAGAAACCTCCTTTGACGCCCTGATCCCGGCACTGCAGGCCAAAAAATTCGACGCTATTAACTCCGCGATGAACATCACGGAGAAACGTAAAGAAGCGATCGACTTCACCCAGCCTATCTACCGTATTCCGACACAATTAGTCGGCAAACCCAATACTGGTCTGGCTCCGACGGCCGAAGCGCTGAAAGGCAAAAATATCGGTGTGTTGCAGGGTTCGATTCAGGAAGTGTATGCCAAAGCGCATTGGGAGCCGAAAGGCGTGACAGTGACAAGCTATAAAGATCAAAACCTGGCATACGACGATCTGGCAGCAGGCCGTCTGGACGGTACGCTGGTAATGGCAGCGGCAGGCCAGTCTGGTTTCCTGGATAAACCGGAAGGCAAAGGCTTCGCCTTTATCGGCGGGCCGGTAGAAGACACCTCGATTCTCGGCAGCGGCATCGGTTTTGGCCTGCGTAAAGGTGATGAGGCCTTGAAAGCCGAACTGGACAAGGCTATCAAACAAGTGAAAGACGACGGCACCGTCGAGAAACTGGCGAAACAATACTTCCCCGGTTTCGACGTACGAGTGCAATAACGGTTGTTATCACCGACTCATGCACTGAAAGACAGCTATAACATGACAAAGCCCGCATCCGATGATGCGGGCTTTGTGGCATTTAACAAACCAAACCCGGAAAGATGCCTGTTACGGCAACGGTAAATCCTTCAACCGGCCGGGATGTTGTTTGACGATATCCCAAGGTATGACAGCCCAGTCGGCGTTGTGACACTCTGGTGCTAATCCAGTCATAGCCTCAGGCAGGAAATGAATGCCTTGCGGGGTCAAATACCATTCCGGCGCTCCCCATGATGCTGATTCGCCATAACTGCAAGTCTCACCATCCACCTGAAAGTCATCTCTCATTTGCTTGGGATAACGCTTACTGAATAGTTCAACCAGCCAGTCGGTAAAATTCTCATCGAGATACTGACTGTCTTTGGTTCCTGTCGTTTGATCAGGAATCGGTGATTCGGCGACCCACAGGATATCGGCCAGTGTCAGTGGCTTTGCATCACTGCTGCGTAGCGTACTCGCCCTTGTGTACACTTCGCGCCCGACATCTGCGCACATAGTATCCACATCAATGGTATAGCTAACAACAGATGGCGACAGCAGACGTAATGAAAACTCCGGCGAAAGAACGTCTTTGCCATTGCTGAACATCTCACAACGTTGAAAAAGCGCAGCCTGCTCCCAAAGGCTGTCGATCAGTTTTGCATTTAAACGGGCACGTTGCTCGGGGGTGTAACCAGAAACCAGTTGAGCTGTCAGTACATTACTTAGCGGATCCTGCCACCACTCCACTTCATACCCATTAATCACCTCTTTTTTCACCTGTCGAGGTTCCGCCTTCTGGTTACGTACATAGTCATAGTGAGAACGTGCATAAAGGCTTTGCATAAACACTGATGATGGTGCCGTTACCGACAACGGATGCAGCATGACCTTCGCCGTCTTCCCTTTACCATCACGCCATTCTCCCTGCCAGCCCTGATTATCCACAGTATGCAATGTCAGTTCAGGAAGCTCGGTATCGTCATCTTCATCACGGTACTTTTGACTAATCACTTCGCTTAATGCCAACTGCCCGTCAGTATGGCGATCCCCTGACAATTCCCGATCATGCAGCGTACGCGTGGAAAAATAGCGCCCTGCTACAGAGTTTTTAGCATCGATATTCAGTTCCAGAACGATACTGTCATCACCCAACGTGCCGCTGAAAAGCTGCGGCTCGGCGTGGTCCGAAGTAGTTACAACGCCTGGTAAATCCTTCAACCGGCCGGGATGTTGTTTGACGATATCCCAGGGCAGGATTTCCCAGCCGGAACCTTTACACAGCGACGTAAAATTAGAAGTCATGGTCTGAAAATAGATGCCTTTGGGTGTCAGGCTCCAGGGCGCGTTCGCCCACACTTCCGTTGAACTGTAATCACAGACATCGTCGCTTTCATCATCCGTTGCCGCGGTCTGTTTCGGATAAAGCCGGGCAAACTCAGCCGCCAGCCATGTCGGTAAGGTGTCCTGCAAATACGCATCAGGGATAGCTGAGGCATCAGGTACTGGCGACGTGTCTACCCACATCAGATCAGAGAGTGTCAGCCAGCTTGCATTTGAGACTTGCAAAATATGGGGTGACACGTCCATATAGCTATGCGCACCGCCGCAGTCTCTGACATCGGACACCACGTAGCTGATCAACGTCTCTGACAACAGACTAATTTTCACCTTGTCGTCCGAGTGTTCACACTGAGCAACAGCCAAGACTGTGCGCCAGAAGCTGTCTCGTAGTGCGGTATTCAGTGCAACAAGTCTTTCTGCCGGATAACCCGAGGTTAACTGGAACATCGATATTTTAGCGTTCGGTTCCTGCCACCACTCCACGTTATAACCATTGACGACACCTTGTTTGACCATCACCGGCTCAGCCGTTGCACGCAGCAGATAGTCATAAGGCGAGACTTGGTAGAGTGACTGCATAAAGGGCGACAATCCGGCGGTAGCTATCGGTGCTACTGGTGACAGTACCACAGTGAGCGGTGCCCCCTGCCCCTGACGCCACTCGCCCTGCCAGCCGTTATTATCGGCAGGTTGTAACGTGATGACCGGGCTGTTGGTGGGCTTTGCCTCAGCATCAGCCTCGTCGTCATTCTCCAACGCATCTACATCGACATTCAGCGTCAACTGCCCTTGCTTGCTGCGCTGACCATTAATATGGTGAGTCACTCGCTCTGGGGTGGTGAAATAGCGACTCTCCACACGCCCATCGACGTTAACATCCAACTCCATCACCACCGGCGTTGTCCCCAGCGTGCCGTTATATACTACGGGTGTCGCTTGCACGCTTGCCGACAGTAGCCCCATCCCCAGAATCCCTGCAATAAAACAGATGCTTTTCATATGATAAACATGTCTCTTTTATAATTTGATAAAAGCAGCCCCCTGGTGCGACCCAGACTTAAGGCAGCACCAGTTCACCGTTCTGAACCTCTACTGACGGGTGATTTTTTACAAATGACCAGGGTAATAACGCCCATGAGTGATAGACGATATGACTAATATCGCTGCCGTTCGGCATGTTGGCATAGAAGCGCAGGCCTTTAGCCGTTGCGAACCAGTTCTTGTCAACTTGGGACCAGTTATCAAACTCAGGGAATAGAAGAACGTCTGATCTGGCTACCAGTTCATCCCGATGCAATGTCACCAGTTGCTTATACAACCATCTTGGTAGCGCACGATCAAAATCGGCATACAGCAACTGATACTCTCCGGCTGCGTTATTCTCCCCTATTGATAACAATTGAGACAATGCGACAGGTTTGGCTGTACGGGTGGAGAGCGTTTGCGTTTTTATCCAAAAGATTTGATCTTTATCGTTACCTTGTTCCAGATCATCGTGTCCCTCCTCATACCGGATAATAACCTTACAGTCTTGATGATGTATCTGATTGATATAACTAACCAGCGATGCGGAGAGCAGGGTTATCTGAATCCGTTGTGTCAGATAACCTTCATTATCAACACACGCCTGCTGTTTCAGCATGGTTTTCCACCATTCTTGCTGTAAGGTACGGTTCAGTGCCGCCATTGTTTCCGGTGAATAACCGCTGACAAACTGAAACACTCTCACCCGCGTCTGCGGATTCTGCCACCATGCCAGTCGATATCCCCACATATCCCTTTCACCAAGGAACTCCATCGGCTGGTTTTGCCATAGCAGGTAGTCATAGAGCGAAATATCCAACAACCCTTGCTTCACGGTCTGTGTGTTATCGACAGTGACATCCACGTTGGATAGCCGTACCAAATTGACCGGAAGGCGCTGCCCATTCGGTTGACGCCATTCACCCTGCCAGCCCTGTTTTTCTTTATTCGGACGCAACACCATATGATGCCGTTTATTCAGCGCATCATCGCTAATTGAACTGTCCAACTGACTATCCGGCACCACAATCAGCGATTCATCGTCCATTCCCTCAATCCAGGCCGTCAGAACGCGGTTTTTATGATCCTGTACATCAAAGAAACGCCCTGTCCCCAGTGCATCACCAAGCGTTAACTCCAGCACGACATTGGCATTCCCTATCGTCCCACGATAAACATCCGCCCACACACGTTGGGTTAAGGCCAGTAACCCCAGCGCCAGCACCATAAACGTAATACGTTTCATTATCCAATCCTTGCGGTTTATATTTATAACTTGTGTTTATGGCATCACCTGATGCGTCAGCCGTCCGGGAGTTGTCTTCACCAAGCTCCACGGCAGCACCGCCCACCCATCGTCACTACAGGTTTTAGGACGATCCGCGCTCGGATAAAAACGGATGCCTTCCGGCGTCAACGACCACAAATCCTCACTCCATTCTTCAAACCGATATGCGCAAGATTCATCACTCATCTGGCGGGGATAAAGCGTATTTAACTGCGTTATAATCCAGTCGGTAAGGATGACCCCGTGGTAAGTATCAAAGGACTGGTTACGTGTGATATCTGAAGGGGGCGCATTTAGCATCAGGACATCGTCGATCGAAAGCTTTCTGGCATCCTGCACTAACAGCGTGCTGGCAGAAAAAAAGGTGTCTGGTACATCGCCATTACAGGAGCGCACTTCTTTTTTCAGATAACTGATCACCGAGGGTGTCATTAAGGTGAACGACCATTCTGTGCGATCCCCCCATGGGGATTGTCCCTTTTGCGTCTTAGACAGTTTTTGATACGACGCCTGGCACGCTTTTTTAGCTTCTGCGCTCATAAACATGTCAGCATTCAATACGTTATTAAGCCGTGTACGCTGATTAGGTGTATAGCCAGAAGCAATTTGCGGGTACGTCATACCTGTCAATGGATCACTCCACCAGACAATATCATAACCGTTGATATTCTCTTGTTTTGCCACTTTCAGGTCGGTATTGGCATAACGCTCGTAAGTGTCAGGCTCTGACCAATAGAGCCATTGTTTAAAAGGCGAAGCCTGTGAAGAGGGGGCAGGGGCGTCGGCAAACGCGCAGGTCATTACCATCGCCAAGCCAGCCACCACCATCCTTGCATTTTTGATTAATAGCATCATATGACATTAACAAATTAAGGGGCAGGCACGTTATTTAACGCTCATCACATACCGGCGTAAAAATAAAAACGTGCCTGAAAATCGCGGTTATTTCATGAATGCCGTTCACCTATCAGCAACCTGAAACAGACCGCACCGTTATGCAGGTGTGACACCGATATCGTTATCACACCGGTGTATTCAGGGAACCATCACATACTGGAGCCGACCAGGATATTGGTTCACAATGTGCCAGGGCACAACTTCCCACCCTTCGTCATCGCACACGTCCGTACCATCTGGCCTTAGCGGCTTAAAATAAATACCTTCCGGGGTGAGGGACCAACGAGTGTTTGCCCAGGTTTGTGTTGCGGTGTAGTCACAGCCTTGTCCAGACGCCCCGGATGTTCGGGTCATTTTAGCTGGATACAATTGGGTAAACTGGCCTTTTAACCACTCAGGGAGGCGCTTTTGTAAATCCCATTCACCATTATCATCGCCATTATCATAATGATCATTCACCACCGGTACTGGGAGGTCATCAAGCCAGAGCAGATCAGATAAGCTAAATTCTGCGCTTGAGTTTCTGATACTCAATGTATGAGTAAATACTTTGATTTGGGATTGTGAATCATCCGGGCACTGAAATTTTCCCGTCAGGGTATAACTGACGGCGTTTGGCGACAGCAAACCAATTTTTACTTTCAAATCCTTTTCATTGCTACAGATACTCATCTCGGACAAGGTACGCCAAAAAATATCACGCAACGCTTCATTCAATTGATTACGCTGCTCGACTGGATAACCCGATGTCACCTGGAACATGGAGTAATGGGTAAGCGGGTCTTGCCACCACTCAATAGCGTACTCCCCTACTTTGCCTTGCTTAACCATTTTAGGCTCGTATCCCTGCTGAAAAAAGGCATAGAACCATGAGTTGTTATAGACCGACTTCATAAACGGGGAAGCCCCCGCTACCTTACCTTCGCCAGGAAAATCCGTCATGGGCAATAACGTCACCGCGATCGGTGCAGCATTATTTTCACGAAATTCACCGTACAACTTATTACCAAAAGACCCCTTAAGATTTAATGTTTGCTCCGCCGTTGCGTTAGCATCATCTGCACGATGGCCAAGTTTCAAGGAAATTTTCCATGAGTTATCGTCTTCTTTCGCTTCTTCTGATTCTTCTGATTCTTCTGATTCTTTATTCGTTCCAGAAAGTGGGCGCATGACATGCTCGTCAGGGGAAAAATAGCGCCCTTCTTCTATCCCATAGTCTGGGCCAACAACTAATTCCATAACTATCGGGGTATTGCCAATCTTACCTTCATAGTAATAATGATCTAACGGCATGAGAGCCATACTCCTCGTACAGACAACACCCAGCGCCAGCACCACTATCCTTGAGGCTAATGTTAATAATTTCATATTAAATAAACAGATAAGAAAGAAAGCCGATACTATAACTGAAATAGATTAAGCATCGAAATCAAAAAATGGTGCGCATTTTATCAGGAGAATAAAAAAGTGCGGTATATCCACACCAGTCATCACCATGCAAGCTCACTGTAGATAACGAGCCTGCATGGTGTGTTCACACAGAGTCAGTCAGGGCAGCAACAAATCTTGCAGACGACCGCGATGCTGATTGACCCATTTCCATGGCAGAACCTCCCAGCCACTCTCATTACAGGTCGTTAACATATTCGGCATCATAGTTTGAAAATAGATCCCCTTGCGGGTGAGATACCACGGTGTATCGACCCAAATACTCTCAGATGAATAATCACAGCCATCGAATTCGCCTTCTGTATCCCCCGTTTTACTCATTTGTACTGGGTATAGCTTATCGAATTGTTTTTTTAACCAGCCGGGAAAGGTATTTTCCAGATAGTCACTCTCAATATCATCTTCATCTGGCACGGGACGTTTACCAACCCAAAGCAGGTCAGACAGTGACAATAATGTTGTATCACTCACACGAAACGTTCGGGTAAATACCTCAGATGTTGGATGTGCCGCCCCCGGACAGCTGTGTTGCCCGGAGATGATATAGCTGGCGACATTCGGCGATAGCAAACCGATTTTCACTCCAAATATATTATTGTCACCACACCAGGTCGGCCGCATCAATATCTGCCAAAAATCATCACGTAACTGGGCGTTTAACTGCTCACGTTGCGCTGCCGGGTAACCCGATATCACCTGAAACATGGAAAAATGCGTTAATGGATCTTGCCACCATTCGACATGATAGCCATTAACAACACCCTCCTTGGCCATTTTCAACTCATAGCCTTGCTGGAACAGAAAGTCATACATTGATAGCGCATACAGTGACTGCATGAAAGGCGACAACTTAACCACTGCCGTAGACTCTACAGGTGCCGCGAGTTTCAACATCGCGACTGCTGGTGCGGCCTCCCCGTCACGCCACTCACCGTTCCAGCCTTGTTCTCCGACTGCGTGTAACGTTAATTGCCGCTCAACCGACGGTTTATTTTCTGACTCATCGTCTGGCATCGTCGCGTCTTCGTCATCCGCGACTGTCAGCACCAGTAAACCTTGATCGGCTTGAGAACCATAAAGCGAATGCGTCACGTGCTCTGCGGGAGAAAAATAACGGCCTTGCACTTTGCCATCCGTGCGGATATTCAGCTCCATCACCACCGGCATTGTCCCCAACATGCCGTGATACACCCCAGGCTTAGCCTGAGCTACCCCAATTAGACACACGAAACCCAGCACCACTATCCTTGAGGCTAATGTTAATAAGTTCATATTAAATAAAAAGAATTAGAAAGAGAGCTGATACTATAACTGAAATAGATTAAGCACCGTAGTCAAAAACCACGCAGTATTCTGACCCTATCCCAAATAATTCGAGTTGCAGAAAGATGGGTATATACAGGGAATCACAATGAGTACCCCGGTCTGGATACACGCAAACCGGGGCATTCGTCATGCATATTAAGGTAGCGGCAAATTCTTCAAACGACCAGGATGTTGCTTCACGACGCTCCACGGTACGATGGCCCAGGGAGCATCATCACAAACGCTGTCACTCGTCGGGAAGGTCGGGTGGAAAAGAATGCCCTGAGCAGTCAGGCTCCATGTTGGAAACACCCAGACCTCAGACCGCCGATAATCACACAGAGTATTACCTCCACCACTATTTACCGTATTAGCCATTCTTTCTGGATACATCACAGAGAATTGCTCAGCCAGCCAATGGGGGAGTATCCCATCACTGTAATCTTTCGGTTCCAACGTATTATCTGGTGCTGGCTGCTCGCCAACCCAGAAAAAATCCTTTAACTCCATATGACTAGCATCGCTAGCATATAGGCTTTCACTTCTAACACCAGAGTTATAACCATTGCCACAGCTTTCACTGCCAGCGATAGAGTAACTCACTACCCAAGGTAGTAACTGGTTGATGTTTACTTGCTCAGTATAGGAACCTTTATCTGTCCCTTGCATACAACGGTAGTAATTTAATACCTCCTGCCACAGTTCCTTGCGCAACACCGTATTCAACCCCGACAATTGTTCTGCCGGATAGCCGCTGCGTAACTGAAACGTCGTCATGCCAGATAATGGATCCCGCCACCATTCAACATCATACCCATTCACCGTTTCCTGTTTTGTCATAACCGGTTCGGCCCCTTCATGCCGCAGGTATTCATAACGCGAATGCTGATACGCCTGTTGCATAAACGGTGACGCTGTCGCAGGCAATTCGGTAACCAGAGACAGCACCACCGGATAGGATTTACCTTTGCCGTTGCGCCATTCGCCCTGCAAGGTGTTCTGATCGCGGCTACGCAGCACCATCACCGGTATCGGATCTTTGCCAGCCAGTGCTTGTTGCTCATCCATCGAATCATCGCCTTCCGACAGCACCAGATTACCCTGTACATCCTGTGAACCAGATAATCCAATGTCTTTGCGGTATTTAGTATAAAAATAACGCCCATTAATACTTTGGTTCTCTGGCTGACCGGGGGCGTTATACAGCTCCATCACAATGGTGGTATTGCCTATAGTGCCGCGATAAACGGGAAAATCATCGTCAGCCTGAGTTACCCCAACAAGACAAACGAAACCCAGCACCACTATCCTTGAGGCTAATGTTAATAAATTCATATTAAATAAAAAGAATTAGAAAGAGAGCTGATACTATAACTGAAATAGATTAAGCATCGAAATCAAAAAATAGAAGGCCATGCCGCCATTGGTTTTGATATGCCCCTCCGACCTGTAATACCATTATTCATTACGCTACGCAGAAAATGAGCAATGATGATTCCTGAAAATATCCAGATTGACGCCATTCTATCCAACCGTATTTATAATTTGGTTGCTCGCTACTGCGAAGGAGAATGGGGAACACTAAAAGCACGCTGGACGGTCCCTTTTGAGGCGATCGTACAAGAAGCTGAGCGACGTGGGTTGGAGTGTTTTGTTATGCAACGACCCTGGTCAGAGGGGTTCTGGCTGGCGCAAACCGCTTCTGGATATGAAGTCCGTTACACGGAGCGCGGCATAGCCACTCTGGAACACACATTTTCGACACTGACGCCTGCTTTCCGCTACTGGCTGCAACAAACACTGAGTTTCCACAACCTACCTTGCCTGAAGGCTAAATCATGATAAAAATAAAGCACCGACTTCACTCCCTATTCAAGGGAAAACTATTTAGTCGGCCGCTTTTTTACCAGTACCCTGGTGGATTACGCTTCTCACTCTCCGAAAGCAGTCATGCACTACAGATGTTTATCACCGCTCATCGCAAAGCCAGTGAAATCGCCGAATACGTATTTTCATCAGGAAACCTGTCGTATCTTTGCCTGCGTTTCTATGGGGACAAACGGTTAATCATTTCACGACCTCTATTACGCCAGTTAAAGCAGATGGAATTGTTACCTGCTAACCAAGCGGAGTATTGGCAAGAACCTGTTGAACAAGCACCTGATGAAGAAGCGGATAATGGAGTATGGCACCATATCGCTTTTCGCCTGCAACCGGACATGTTATCGAGCGCATTATGGTGTGCTCTGGCGACAGATTTCCCATCCATTCAACCGAACCCCCATGTTCTGGTTTATTTGATCAATGCAGAACAACGAATGGCGCTTTTCCCCTACGACGATCGGGGGATGGATGTGATTGGCGATAATCCGTCACAGTTAAGCGATCTCTACCAGCGTTTCAACCACTACCTGCTGGATAACGATCGTCCGCTCATGGCCCGCTATTACCGTGCCTAATATCTTCAGAGTAAAGTACAAAAACGCCAATATCCTCACGGAATAGTCCACACGCCTCAATGGCAATTTTCCCCCCACGCTCTATGCTATGACGAGTCAGGGAAAACGATGACGCGATGCGCGCCGACGTTATCCTGGTGATTTTTTTCACACAAAAAGGACAACACCATGAATCAAATCAAATTGTTAGGTATTTCCGGCAGCCTGCGTAAAGCCTCTGCCAACCGGGGATTATTGCGTGCCGCGCAGTCAGTACTGCCCGCTTATGCCACGCTGGACATTGCCGACCTGCTGGATGTACCGTTTTATAACGCTGATTTGACTGAGGTACCGGAATCCGTGCAGCGCATCGCTCGCCAGGCCAGTGAGGCGGATGGTTTTGTGTTCGCCTGTACCGAATACAACTATTCCATAGCACCGGCGCTGAAGAATATTCTGGACTGGTTATCCCGCCTGCCGGATACCACTATTTTAAGCGGTAAACCGGCAGCATTGATGGGCGCGGGTGGCGGTATGGGTACCTCGCGGGCGCAGTATCATTTGCGCCAGAGTTGCGTCTATCTGAATGTTCATGTGCTGAACAAGCCGGAAGTTTTCGCTAACGCCTTTGCTGGTGGTTTCGACGATCAGGGCAACCTGAAAGATGAAAACATTACCGTTTTGATTGCCGAGCAAATGAATGCGCTGGTCGATGAGATCGGGCTCAGAAGATAACACATCCTTTCATCAGGCTACCGCCCACTGTCGGGCGGCAGTCGCTTATGCCGCCACCGTTCCCACTTTCATCATCGTTTCGCTGGCCACCGTCAGTGCCGGATGGCGACAAAACCGTACCACTTCACCGACCACTAACAAGCTGGGCGATTGCGGCTGATAACGCGCCATCAGTGCAGGCAAGGTCGCAAGCGTCGCGGTCATCACGCGTTGCTCCGGCTGTGTGCCGCGCTCAATAATCGCCAGCGGCGTACTGGCAGGCAGGCCGTGTGCGATTAACTTCAGGCACAGGCGGCTGGCATGACTCAACCCCATATAAAACACCAGTGTTTGCTGGCCTGCGCCCAGGGTTTCCCAGTCCAGTTGCGGCTCGCCATCGCGAGCATGACCGGTAATAAACCGTACCGATTGAGCACAATCCCGGTGCGTCAGCGGCAACCCTACCGCCGCCGCACAGCCAGTCGCGGCGGTAATCCCCGGTACAACATGGCAACGCACACCCCGTTGATGCAGGTAATCCATTTCCTCACCGCCACGCCCGAAAATAAACGGATCGCCGCCTTTTAAGCGCACGACACGTTGCCCGGCTTGCGCCAACTCCATCAACAATTGATTGATTTGCGGTTGCGGCAGTGTGTGGTTGCCCTGCTGTTTACCGACATCAATGCGCAAGGTGTCACGCGCTACTAACGCCATAATATCGGCCGAAACCAGCCGGTCATGCACGACCACATCCGCCTGCTGAATCACTCGCAGCGCCTTGATAGTCAGTAATTCAGCATCGCCCGGACCGGCACCCACCAGCCAGACATCACCTGCCAGCAACGGCTGGCGTTGATGGCCCTGCGCCATCAGCGTATTCAGAGTAGGGTTCATAGGATCACTCCTTTTTCCGGGTGCGGCTCAGCCCGCCCGGCGTAATATGTCTGGCGTCGCATACTGTTGCAGCAACGCCTTCAGTTCCGGTACGCAGGATCCGCAGTTAGTCCCGCATTGTAGCTGTTCACCCAGTTGCGCCACGCTGTGGCCCCCCTGACGGATAGCGTCGATAATGCGCTGCTCGCCAACCGCGAAACAGCTACAAATAGTTGCGCCTTGCGGTGTTTCCCCCTGTGGCGCACACCCCGCCAACAACGCCAGTCGATCCAACGACTGCTGTGGCGGCGCGGCAAATGCCGCCAACACCGCTTCACGCGCCAGTTGTGGGCGATGCGCCCCCACATAAAGCGCCACAGCGACCTGTGCGCCTCGCCAGCCAATGGCATGAAACAGCCGATCGTCCCCCTGAGCCTGCTGAAATTCAACGTCGCTCAGGTCATATTGCCGGGTCAGCCAGTCGAGCCAGTGTTCCGGTGTGCGCTCGTCGGCGATCACATAATGCGACACCCCGTCCGCAGTCACACGGCTCCAGTAGCCACAGTCCGGTACGGCTGCGTCACCGCGGACAAACAGCTCGCCGAACCAGACGGCGGGCCAGCGTTGGATGCGTACCCGTGCCTGTTTGCTTTCCGGCTGACCGGAGTAAGGGTCAGTCACCGCCGCCACCAGACTATCGACACGCGCCTGTGCGCTGAATTGCCGGTTCCAGTGCATGGGGACAAAAATGCTGCCGGGCTGCTGACCCCGCTGAACCTGCGCCCGCGCCAACATCCAGCCGGACCCGGCGCTGATGCGCACCAGTTCACCATCGTGCACACCGGCGTTAAGCGCATCCTGCGGGTGCAGATCGCAGTAAGGCTCCGGCAGATGCTGCATCAGTCGCGCCGCCTTGCCGGTGCGGGTCATGGTGTGCCACTGGTCGCGTATCCGCCCGGTGTTGAGCACCAGTGGATACGCCGGGGACGGTGGGTTGACCGGCAATTGCGGGGTGATTGCCAGTAACCGCGCCTTACCGTCCGGATGCCAGCAACGGCCATCGGTATATAACCGTGCGGTACCGCCATCGGCATGTGTGGTCACCGGCCACTGCACTGGGGCAAGTTGTTGCCACTGCTCATCGCTGAGCGTCGCCAGCGCGCTGATGTTGAAGGCACGCTGCCCCTGATTCTCAAATCCAGATAACGCGGCATGTTCACGGAAAATTTGCGCCGGGTGGCGGTAATCAAACGCCTCGCCAAACCCCATACGCGTGGCGACCTGCGATAAAATCCACCAGTCTGCCTTCGCCTCGCCCGGTGCTGGCAAAAAAGCACGTTGGCGGGAAATACGCCGTTCGGAATTGGTTACTGTGCCGTCTTTTTCTCCCCACGCCAATGCCGGCAGCAGGATATCGGCGCATTCGGTGGTATCGGTATGGCGCATCACATCAGAGACAATCACCAGCGGGCAGCGCAACAACGCCTGCCGCACCCGATCCGCCTCCGGCATTGACACTACCGGGTTGGTGCCCATTATCCATACCGCCTTCACCTGCCCGGCTTCGATGGCACGAAACAGATCCACCGCCATCAGCCCCGGAGCCGAGGCCACCCGATCACTGCCCCAAAAGCGACCGACCCGCGCCACCTCTTGCGGGCTGAACCCCATGTGTGCCGCCAGTTGATTCGCCAGCCCGCCCACTTCCCGGCCCCCCATGGCATTCGGCTGACCGGTAATCGAAAACGGGCCGCACCCAACCCGGCCGATACGGCCGCTGAACAGATGCGCGTTGATAATCGCGTTGCATTTATCGCTGCCGGAAGCAGACTGGTTAATGCCTTGCGAGTAGAGCGTCACCACCTTGTCGGTCTCGCTGAACCACTGGTAGAAGCAGGCCACCGCCTCGTGCGGTAACCGGCAGAATTCCGCCACCCGTTCTACCGTCCACGTTTGCGCCGCCGCCAGCGCCGCTTCCACACCGCTCAGCGCGTCAGGCGGCGGCGCGGATTGCTGCGCCAGCCAGTGCAGCAATCCGTTGAACAACCCGGCATCACTGCCGGGTGCCAGCGGCAGGTGTAAATTCGCCGCATCGCAGGTGGCGGTATGACGCGGGTCCACCACCACGACTTTCATATG
The DNA here is from genome assembly GCF_020406815.2 of Dickeya oryzae. Taxonomy (NCBI): domain Bacteria; kingdom Pseudomonadati; phylum Pseudomonadota; class Gammaproteobacteria; order Enterobacterales; family Pectobacteriaceae; genus Dickeya; species Dickeya oryzae. The sequence continues at coordinate 1,625,845 of NZ_CP162670.1, read as the reverse complement.
CGGACGCTGTTGTTTCGCCTGCATCAGCCGTTGATACACCACCGGATGCGCCCAGGCGGTATTGGAACCGACCAGCACCACCAGATCCGCCTGTTCGATATCGTCGTAGTTACCCGGTACCGCATCGGCCCCCAGCGCCCGTTTGTAACCGATGACCGCTGAGGCCATGCACAGCCGGGAATTGGTATCCATGTTGGCGCTGCCGATAAAGCCTTTCATCAGCTTGTTGGCGACGTAATAATCTTCGGTCAGTAATTGCCCCGAACCGTAAAACGCCACCGCCTGTGGGCCGTGCTGCGCAATAATATCGCCGAGCGATTGCGCGACCCGGTCCAGCGCTTGATCCCAGCTGACGCGCTGCCTGTCCACCAACGGCCATAACAACCGCCCTTGTAAACTCAGTGTGTCACCGAGCGCCGACCCTTTGACGCACAACCGTCCCTGATTGGCCGGGTGCTGGCTGTCGCCTTCGATGGTCACCCTCCCGTCCGGTTGCGCCGTAGCAATCACGCCGCAACCCACACCGCAATAAGGACAGGTGGTGCGACAGCCGGTCATAACGCCTCCGCCATGTCGGTCGATACCACCGTCATCGGCTCGTCAGCCACCCAGATACGCTCCTGAACGACACGTACCGGCCAGACGCGTACCCGCAGTTGGCTATCATCCGGGCTGACACCGTCACACAAGCGCAAACGTTTTTTGTACAACGGCGAAATCACCACCGGTTCACCGTCCACATCACCAACAATGCCGCGCGACAGCACGTTAGCACCGCTGCCCGGTTCCAGGTTATCGAGCGCGAACACACGTGCCGCCTGCCCCGGTTGCGACGCCGGGAGATGGAACAACGCCACCTGCCGATGTCCGACTCGCGCTGCCATCCCTGCATTCGCCGGGATATCGCTGAGGAAACCGACACACTGCCAGCCATCGGCTCCGAGGGTCTCGGATACGGTGATCGGTTTTTTCTCTTCCGGACGCGCCGGACGAATCTGACCACGTTCGGGGACCATCACCACCGCCTCATCCGGGGTGTCGCTGTTGAGGAAGGCGCGGAACAATGCCCGGTTTTCGTCATGCGCCAGTGTGGTTTGCCACTCGCACTGGTAGCTGTCGACAACATGGCGCATCTCGCTTTCCAGCTCATCGGTAATCCCCAGGCTGTCGTCGATCACCACCTGACGCAGATAGTCAACGCCGCCTTCCAGATTATCCAGCCACACACTGGTACGCTGGAGCCGGTCTGCGGTACGGATGTAAAACATCAGCAAGCGGTCGATAAAGCGGAACAGCGTCTCGGTATCCAGATCGCTGGCGAACAGATCAGCATGACGTGGTTTCATACCGCCATTACCGCACACGTACAGGTTCCAGCCCTTGTCGGTGGCAATCACACCGATGTCTTTACCCTGCGCTTCGGCGCACTCACGGGTACAACCGGAGACCGCCATCTTGAGCTTGTGCGGCGAGCGCAGCCCTTTGTAACGATGCTCCAGTGCAATCGCCAGCCCGGTGGAATCCTGTACGCCATAGCGGCACCAGGTTGACCCCACGCAGGATTTCACCGTACGCAGCGACTTGCCGTAGGCATGACCGGTTTCAAAGCCAGCGTCGATCAATTCCTGCCAGATAGCAGGCAGTTGTTCCAGCCGCGCACCGAACAAATCGACCCGTTGACCACCGGTAATTTTGGTGTACAGGTGGTAGCGCTCTGCGACCTGACCGATGGCGATCAACCCTTTAGGGGTGATCTCCCCACCGGGGATACGCGGCACCACCGAGTAGGTACCGTCTTTTTGGATGTTGGCCAGAAAACGGTCATTGGTATCCTGCAACGGCACATGTTCGGGTTTCAGCACGTAGTCGTTCCAGCACGATGCCAGCATCGACCCCACCAGCGGTTTACAGATTTCACACCCGAGTCCGTGACCGTGACGGGCGATCAACTCGCCAAAACTGCGGATACGGTTGACGCGGATCAGGTGGTACAGTTCCTGACGCGAGTACGCAAAGTGTTCGCAGATGTCTTTTTTCACCTCGATGCCTGACTGCTGCAAGCGGTATTCCATCACCTGCTTGAGTAACGGCACACAACCGCCACACCCCGTCCCGGCCTTGGTGCAGGCTTTCAGTGATGCCAGATCGGTGCAACCGTTGTCTACCGCCGCGAAAATATCCGCTTTGCTGACGTTGTGGCAGGAGCAAATCTGCGCGCTGTCCGGCAGTGCCGCCACCCCCAACCCTTTCGGGGCGGCGCCGTCCAGTGCGGGCAGGATCAGACTTTCCGGGTGGTCGGGCAACGTCATGTCGTTGAGTTTCATTTGCAGCAGTGTGCTGTAATCACTGCTGTCGCCGACCAGCACCGCCCCCAGTAGCCGCTTGCCGTCTGCCGAGACAATGATTTTTTTGTAGACCTGATTCGGCTCGTCGTTCCACTGATAACTCTGGCTACCTTCGGTGTTGCCGTGCGCATCACCGATTGACGCGACATCCACCCCCAGCAACTTGAGCTTGGTACTCATGTCAGCACCGGTGAAAGCCAGTTCCTGCTGTTCCTGCTGCGCCGACTTAGCCAATTGGGCCGCGACCGTGCGCGCCATCTGGTAGCCCGGGGCCACCAGTCCGAAAATCTGCCCTTGCCATACCGCACACTCACCGATGGCGAAGATAGCGTCATCGGACGTCTGGCAGTGATCGTCAATCACGATACCGCCACGCGTGCCTATCTCCAGCCCGGCTTCACTCGCCAGCCGAACGCGTGGGCGAATACCGGCGGAAAACAGGATCAGGTCGGTTTCCAGCGATGTGCCATCAGCAAAATTCATCCGGTGACGCGCCTGCTCGCCTGCCGTAATGTCGAGCGTTTCTTTGCTGGTGTGCACCTGCAAGCCCAACGCTTCGATTTTGCGCCGTAGCAACTGTGCGCCGCCCTCATCCAGTTGCACCGCCATCAGACGGGGTGCGAACTCCACCACATGGGTCTCCAGCCCCAGCTGACGCAGAGCGTTCGCCGCTTCCAGCCCCAGCAGGCCGCCCCCCACGACGACGCCGCTGCGTGATTCGCGTGCGTAGTCGGCAATCGCATCCAGATTATCCAACGTGCGATAGACCAGACAGCCAGGGCGATCGTTGCCTTTGATTGGCGGTACAAACGCATAGGAGCCGGTTGCCAGCACCAGACGATCGTAAGGCGTTTCCTGACCATTCGCGTCGCGCACACAGCGGCGCTGGCGATCGATGGCCATCACCTGACAGCCGGTACGCAGTTCAATACCGCTCTGCTCGAAAAAGCCTTCACTGACCATCGACAGCGATTCGGCGCTGCGCCCGGCGAAATACTCAGACAAATGTACCCGGTCATAGGCCGGGTAGCGTTCTTCACCGAACACCACCACGTGATACTGCTGGTGCAGGCCGCGCTCCACCAGTTGCTCCAGAAAGTGGTGACCGACCATGCCGTGTCCCACTACCACCAATACGGGTTTACTCATAACAGAAATCCTTACGGCTTCAGGCCGTATGTCTATTTCAGGAAAAGAAAGACCAAATAAAAGCGATGACGGTGCCGATGGCAGCCTGGTCTCCATGGCCGCCAGCAGTTGCGGGCTGTCGTTGACATGACCGAACAGCAGCGCACCGCACAACCGATCGTCGCGGAATATCAGACGGCGGTAGTGACCGCCGAGCGGGTCTGACAGTGAGTGGGTCTTATCGCCCACCTGCGGATGCAGTTCACCCGCGCTCACAACGTCAATCCCGGTTACCTTCAGGCGTGTGGCCAGCGGCGTCGGTACATAATCCGCTACCGGCCGCCCGGCCAGTCTGGCCGCCAGCACATCCGCCTGCGCCAGACAGGGGGCCACCAGCCCCACCGTCTCCCCATTGATTTCTGCGCATTCACCGAACGCGCTGATAGCCTCGTCACGGGTACGCAACTGACCATCCACCAGAATGCCGCGCCCGCATGGCAGGCCGCTGTCGCGAGCCAGCTCACATACCGGCTCGACACCGGTCGCCACCACCACCAGTCCGGCAGGAAGGCGTGTGCCGTCCGTCAGCGCCACCGCCTCAACCTGCCCGCTCCCTTCCAGCGACTGGATCTGCACACCGGTCAGGCAACGAATGCCACGCTCTCGCAACCGGGTAGCCAGTAAATCGCTGGCGACATCGTCGAGCTGGCGCTCCATCAGCCGGGTATGGCGATGCACTAACGTCACCTCGGCACCGTGCAGGCGCAACGCGGCGGCGGCCTCAATCCCCAATACCCCGCCACCTATCACCACCACCGACGTCTTTTGCCGTAGCGCCGCCCACATCCGCTCGACATCGTCCAGCGTGCGAAATCCGGTGACCCCCGACAGGCTGATGCCCGGCAATGGCGGCATAAACGGGCGTGCCCCTGTTGCCAGTACCAGGTGCTCATAGGCCAGACGGCGGCGGTCGGTGACCACCTCCCGCGCGGCCCTGTCGATCCGCAGGGCCGATTCACCGGTCAGGACGGTGACATCCATCGACTCGGGCAGCGGCTCCAGTTGTGTTTCCTCAAACGTTTTCTCGCCCCCCAGTACCGACGAGAGCAGCACGCGGTTATAACCGGCACGCGGTTCGCGATCGATGAGGGTGATGCGGTAGCGTTGCGCTGCAAGCTGCCCCAATTTTTTTACCAGCCGGGCGCTGGACAGGCCGTTACCGATGACAACCAGATGCGCTCTCATCGCTCCCTCCCGTCAGGCCGCGTGCGGCTGCTTCTCGTAGAGGAAATGCAGCACCTGCTGGCGGTACTGGTGATAACGCGGGTCATCCGCCAGCGCTACGCGGGAACGCGGTCGCTCCAGCGCCACCGTCATGATTTCTCCCACCGTGGCGGCCGGGCCGTTGGTCATCATCAGCACCCGGTCGGAAAGCAGCACCGCTTCATCCACGTCGTGGGTAATCAGCACGATGGTGGTATTCAGTCGCTGCTGAATCTCCATGACGGCATCCTGCAAATGGGCGCGGGTCAGCGCATCCAGAGCGCCGAACGGCTCGTCCATCAGCAGCACCTTGGGTTTCATCGCCAACGCGCGGGCGATGCCCACCCGCTGCTTCATGCCACCGGAAATCTCATGTGGGCGCTTGTTCAGGGCGTGCCCCATGTGCACCAGTTCGAGGTTATGCACAATCCACTCGTGCATTTCCGCTTTGGTCATCTGGCCGCGAAACACCTGCTTCACCGCCAGCGCCACGTTGTTGTAAGTGGTGAGCCACGGCAGCAACGAATGGTTCTGGAACACCACCGCCCGCTCCGGCCCCGGGCCGTCGATTTCACGGTTGTCGCACAGCAGGCCGCCGCGGGTCGGCAGCGTTAACCCGGCAATCAGGTTGAGCAGCGTCGATTTGCCGCAGCCGGAGTGCCCAATCAGACTCAGGGTTTCGCCGGCATGAATATCGAAACTCACGTTATCAAGCGCCACGAACGAACCGCTGGCGGTGGAGAAACGCTGGCTGACCTGCTGAATACGAATAATCGGTTGATGGCGCATCGGTTTCTCCTTAACGGGTTTCATAGCTAAAGCGTTTGGCCAGCAACATCAGCCCTTGCTCAAGTAACAACCCGACCACGCCAATCACCAAAATAGCGGTGATGATGTTGGGCACGTTGAGGTTGTTCCACTCGTTCCAGATCCAAAAACCGATGCCGATACCGCCGGTCAGCATTTCCGCCGCCACGATCACCAGCCAGGCGATACCGATCGACAACCGCACCCCGGTCAGCACACTCGGCAGTACCGCCGGTAGCAAAATAGTGCGCATGATGGCGAACTCGGACAGCTTCAACACCCGCGCCACATTCAGGTAATCCTGTGGAATTTGGCGTACCCCTTCCGCGGTGTTGAGGATCATCGGCCAGATGGAGCAGATGAAAATCGTCCAACTGGATGCCGGTTCGGCACGCTGAAACAACAGCAAGCCGATGGGCAGCCACGCCAGCGGACTGACCGGACGCAACAGCGAAATAATCGGGTTGAACATCGCGGCAATAAACCGAAAACGGCCAATCAGGAAACCGGCGGGAATACCCACCAGTGCCGCCAGACCGAACCCGATGCCGACGCGCTTGAGCGATGCCAGCACGTTCCAACCAATACCCTGATCGTTAGGGCCCGCCACATAAAAAGGGTCGGCAAAAATGCTTTGCGCCGCCTGCCAGGTCTGCCACGGCGTCGGGAACCCTTTGCTGCTCAGTGCCGCCATCTGCCATATCGCCAGCAGCAACAACATACCGAGCCCTCCCGGCAGCAAGCGGGACAGCCCGTTACTCATACGCTGCCGCCAGACAGGGCGCGGCGTCGCCACCATCGGTTGTGCTGGTGGTACTACAGTGGCGGCATCAGGCAATATGATAACCACCGCATCGGCGGCGCTCGCGTTTTCCGGCTCAGCATCAGGGACGATCGAAAGAATCTGGGCTTGCGTTTTCATGGTCGCTCTCCGTTACTTTTTCACGCTGACGTTCACGCTGAAGCTGTTGGCATAACCGGCCGGATCGCTGCCGTCCCACCGCTTACCGTCAATCAATACGCTGCTGCGCATCTCACTGGACGGCAGCGGTACATTGCCGACCATGCTGGCCGCCTGCTTGTAGATATCGATGCGGCTGACCTGACGGGCCAGCGCCTGATAATCCGGCTCCTTTGTCAGCAGGCCCCAGCGCTTGTGCTGGGTGAGAAACCACATGCCGTCCGACAGATACGGGAAGTTCACTTCACCGTCGTGGTAGAAGCGCATCGCGTGCGCATCCTGCCAGCGTTTACCGGCGCCGTTGTCGTATTGCCCCAACATGCGCCCGACAATCGTCTCCTCCTGGGTATTGACGTAGGCCCGCCCGGCGATGACGCGTGCGGTTTCGCGCCGGTTATCGTCCGAGCTGTCTATCCAGCGCGAGGCTTCCAGCACCGCCGCCGTCAACGCACGCGCGGTGTTGGGATTGGCGTTGACCCAGGCGGCGCTGGTGCCGAGGACTTTCTCCGGATGATCCGGCCAGATCTCCTGCGACGTGGCGGCGGTAAATCCGAGGCCATCGGCAATGGCGCGTTGGTTCCAGGGCTCACCGACACAAAAACCGCTCATGTTGCCGATCTTCATGTTCACCACCATCTGCGGTGGCGGTACCACCACGGTGCGCACGTCATCAAACGGGTTGATGCCGGCGGCCCCCAACCAGTAATACAGCCACATGGCATGGGTGCCGGTGGGAAACGTCTGGGCGAAGGTATACGTCCCAGCAGGGCTGGCTGAGATGAATGTCTTCAGGCTGGCGGCATCCGTCACCCCTGCCTGACGCAAGGCATTGGATAAGGTGATCGCCTGGCCGTTATTGTTGATAGTCATCAGCGCCGCCATATCGTGCTGCGGCCCTGACGCACCGGCTTGCAAGCCGTACAACAACCCATACAGCACATGGGCAGCATCCAGCTCGCCCGATACCAGCTTGTCACGTACCGCGGCCCAGCTCGCTTCCTTACTCGGCACAATGGTAATGCCGTATTTCTTGTCAAACCCTTTGACCGACGCCATCACTACCGAGGCGCAATCCGTCAATGGAATAAAGCCGACACGCACCTCGTTCTTCTCTGGGGCGTCGGAACCGGCCGCCCAGGCGCTGTTCATTATTCCCGGCATTCCCGGCAGTAACATGGCACCGCCCAGTGCGGCACTCCCGACCAAAAACTGGCGACGGGAAAACGCCTGTGTTTGGTTGCTGGTTTTCTTATCGGTTGTGGAATCACTCATTAACGACACCTCGGCAACCCGTCCTTCGACGGCAAAAACAAAAAGGCGCCCATAAGCCATGCGAAAATCGCACGCTTATGGGCGCCTTTGCCCAGCGCTTTTCCGTACCGCCATTAGCACGGAAAAGTCGCAGTGAATTGTTACCGGAGATGAAGCAAGGTGTGTGCCAATCTGTCGGATATCCCGATAACCTGACGGCACATTGCGTTATCCCTCTATGCCACGCCGGATAGCCGACGAGTCACGATGACACTATTCTGCTCGCCAGAGGCACAGCAAATATTGAGCTGGATCAATTCAGCAGGGATATACGAGAGATTGAAAAACCGTTATCAGACTCAGTAAACACGGGGCCTACGCGATAAATATTGCACGGGGCTGCACCGTTATCTGGCACGTTGCGCACATTTTATGTGCACTCCCCCCCTGTTTCACCGCGTATAACGCTGCAACCATCAGGGCGTATCCTGAAAAACATCCGCCACCGCCAGCATGGCGTTAGCAATCTCGATGAGCTTTTTGTTCTGGTTCATCGCCATGCGGCGCAGGGTTTTGTAAGCCTCTTCCTCGCTCAATCCACGATGTTGCATCAGCAACCCTTTGGCCCGGTCGATTTGACGGCGCTCATCCAGCGTTGCCCGCATCGCCGCCAGTTCATGGTCCAGCGCCTGCAAGCGCCGCGCCTGCTGCTGTACCAGTGACAACAGCGAACGCCCCAACTGCGGCCGCACACCGTCGCTATCAAGCCAGCCGCCTTGCCCGGCACTGCTCTGCTCCATCTCTGAGTGAGCGATAAACACCGAATAACTGTGGTCATCACCTTGCTGCTGCGCCATCAGGCTGGCGACATCAGCTTGCTGGTCGAGGCAGGCTTGCTCCGCCGCGGCAATACGCTCACGGCACAGGTGCATCAGCGTCTGCGACAAACGGTCTTCAATCTGCTTCATGGCATCAATACGTGCCGTTGCCAGGGCAAACCATTGCAAACCGCCTTCCGGCGGTAAGTTCTCCGGCGCACGGGTACAGGCGACGCGGCGTAACCGCTCAAACTCCCGGTCGGTCACCAACGATTGCCAGCGCTCCCGGTTGGCATCATCGGCAAACGTGGCGAAGGTATCAAAGCACCGCTCCTGACGGTCGATTAAATCCATCAACGTTTGCTGAACGTTGACCGGAAACTCGCCAGCGGCAAACGCCGCCGCGCCCACCGCCCGCTCCTGCCCAGCCAGTTCCTTACCTTGCATAAAGCTAAACATCGCCACCAACGCGCGGGCGATAACCGGCTCTGCCGCGGTATCCGACACTTCAAATACCAGCGTCAGCAGGTGGCGAATACAGTCGTTAAATAGCGTCATCACCGCTGACTGCGCAAGCGCACGCTGGCGCATGTGCTCGCGCATCGACGGCAATAATCCCAGGGTATACACCACGCTGGCAGCACGGCTGAACAGTCGGCTGGCCTGCGGCAACAGGCTGGCACGCTGCGCCAGATCGTCGAGTTGCGCCATAAACTGCAATTCGGCCTGTTGTACATCCTGCTCGCGTTGCGACAACTCATCGGCACATAACCGCCCGTCCGAGCACAGGAACAGGTTAGCGGTTCCACGCTCACGCTGTAGCATATGCACCAGTTGACTGATGCGCCCCACCAGTTCGCCGCTTTGCAGCAAACCGCGCAGGCTGTTCAGCTCACACTGGCGCGATGCCATCAGAAAACGAATTGTCGTTGAAGGGTCCGCTATCATTCTCTCTTCTCTCCACACGGCAGTGATACATCCTGCGCTGTCATACAACGTCCTGTTATACAACCATTCTGTTATAAAACTGCCCTGTTATAAACTATCCCGTCATAAAACCATGCAATGGTATCGCCATGCAAACCCTACGCCATGCTGCTGTTACGACGCAGGTCTATTACGGTCAGTACGGTCAGTTCTCAGAGGGTATAGACAACGAAAAGCGATTTCCTGGACTATTGGTGAGCGTGGCGTTGTGAATGTAACGTGGTGAATGTGGCGTGGTGAATGTGACTTACTATTTTCTCTCACCCCACCACGACAGCGATGTGTAAAAGGCAGAGCCGGTCAATCATACCGGCTCTGTCAGAGAATGTATTATTTCCCCCCGCCGCCCAACACATTATACAGCGTGATCAGATTATCCAGCCGCGACTGCTCCAGGCTGAATAACGACTGACGCGCACTGTACAACGTGCGCTGGGCATCCAGTACGTTAAGGTAGGTATCTACCCCAGCCTGGTAGCGGTTGCTGGCCAGTTGATAGCTACGTTCGGCCGCTGTCACGTAATCTCGCTGTGCCGCCTGTTGCTCATCAATCGTCCCTTTACTCGCCAGCGCATCAGCCACTTCGCGAAATGCGGTCTGTACCGTTTTCTCGTAGCTGGCGACATACCCCTGCTTTTCTGCTTCGGCATAGCGTAACGCCGACAGATTGGCACCACCGTCAAAGATAGGCAGACTGACAGAGGGTGCCAGCGACCACACGTGAGCACCACCACTGAACAGTGATGACAGCGCCTCACTACTCAAACCGTTGCTGGCGGTCAGGGTAATACTGGGGAAAAGCGCCGCACGGGCTGCGCCAATATTGGCATTGGCCGATTTCAGCGTATGTTCTGCGGCCTGAACATCCGGACGGCGCAACAACACGGCAGACGAAATACCGGCGGCGACCGGTTTCACCGCCTGCGACAACGATGCCACATCGCCCGGCAGTAGCGCCTCCGGCACGGGCCGTCCGGCTAACAAATCGAGCGCATTTTTATCCTGCGCTTCGGTGGTTAGCGCGCTGGCGACATCGGCACGAGCCTGTTGATAGACAGTTTCCGCTTGCGCCACATCCACCGCCGATGCCACACCATTACGCAATCGGCTGCGGGTTACCGCCAGCGATTGTCCGGCACTCTCCATCGTCTGGCGTGCCAGCGTCAGATTGCTGCGGGCCGTTGCCAGCGCCACCCAGGCTGTCGCCGTATCGGCAATCAGCGTCAGGCGGGTACTGGTAGCGGTGGCGGCACTGGACAAATACGCCTCCCGCGCCGCACCCGTCAGGCTACGGTTTTTCCCAAACAGATCGAGCGTAAACGCGCTGGTAGACAAGCTGGCACCATAACTGCTGCTTAGCACGGTGCTGTCACTGCCGCTGATGAGTGACCGGCTGCGATCACCATCTATACCGGCGTTAATCGTCGGCAACAATGTTGCCCGTTGTTCGCCAAGCTGCGCTCGTGCCGCCTCCACATCGGCAATCGCTTTACGCAAATCCCGGTTATCCGATAACGCCATCTCCACGACCTGGCGCAATTTGTCATCCACCATCACCTCTCGCCAGGGAATATCCTCTGCGGGTGAGTGAGCCTGCGCTGTCGCTGGATAGGATGCGCCGTGCGGCCAGGCGGCAGGCACCGGTGCGGATGGCCGTTGATAGTGCGGATCCAGTGAACAACCGGATAACAGCAGGCTGCCGCCCAATACCATCATGATAACGCGCATCAGTTTTCTCCCTGTGTAGAGGTAGACTCTACCGTTGACGATGCTGCTGGCGTGCGGCGACCGGGGAAGGCCCGTCTGACCATCACAAAGAACATCGGTACCAGAAAAATCGCCAGTACGGTGGCCGTCAGCGTACCGCCGACAATACCGCTCCCAATGGAGATGCGGCTGTTGGCACCGGCACCGGTCGCTATCGCTAATGGGAACACCCCGGCGATAAACGCCAGCGACGTCATCAGTACCGGCCGCAGACGGGTGCTGGCCCCTTCCAGAGCCGCTTCATACAGGGTGGCCCCACGCTGATAAGCCGCTTCGGCGAACTCCACAATCAAGATGGCGTTTTTGGCCGACAACCCAATAGTGGTGAGTAGCGCCACCTGGAAGTACACATCGTTTTCCAGCCCACGCATTGTCGCTGCCAGTACCGCACCGACCACACCCAGCGGGATCACCAGCATCACCGAGAAAGGAATACTCCAGCTTTCATACAGCGCCGCCAGACACAAAAACACCACCAGAATCGACATGACATAAAGCGACATTGCCTGCCCGCTGGCCAGCCGCTCCTGATAGGAGAGTTCACTCCAGGCAAAGGTTGTACCGGCGGGCAGCGCACGCGCCAACGCTTCCATTTCATCCATCGCCTTACCGGAGCTGACACCGGGCGCGCCAGTACCCTGAATCTCGTAGGAGGCCAGGCCGTTATAACGCGACAGGCTTTCCGGGCCGTAACTCCAGCGAGTAGACGCAAACGAGGAAAATGGCGTCATCACCGTGTTGCCACTGCTATCGGTTCCGCGGACAAACCACTTATCGAGATCCGATGGCTGACCGCGAGACTCAGCATCGCCCTGAATGTAAACCTTTTTTACCCGACCGCGATCGATGAAATCATTCACATACGTACTCCCCCAGGCGCTGCTCAACGTGCTGGTGACATCACTGATCGACAGCCCCAGCGCACGAATTCTGGCGTAGTCGAGGTCTACCTGCAGTTGCGGCATCTGCTCCAGATCGTTAGGACGTACCGCCGCCAGCCGTGGGTCTTTCGCCGCTGCAACCAACAGTTGATTGCGTAACGCCAGCAAGCGGCTGCGATCCGTATTGCCGGTCGCCTGCAATTCAAAGGTAAAACCATCGGACTGCCCCAGCCCCTGTACCGCCGGAGGTGACATGGTGAAGACCTGAGCGTCGCGAATAACGGACAACGACTGCATGGCCCGTTGGGCAATCGCGACGGAACTGTTCGCCTGACCGGGGCGTTGGCTCCAGTTCTTGAGTGCCACAAACGCCATCCCGGCATTCTGCCCACTGCCGCTGAAGTTGAAGCCGGAAATCACGAAAATAGCCTCAACATTGTTTTTCTCTTCATTGAGAAAATAGTGCTCAATGCTCTCCCCGACTTTGCTGGTACGGGCTTCGGTGGCACCTGCCGGTAGCGTGAACATCACCATCACGTCGCCCTGATCTTCATTGGGCAGAAAGCCGCCCGGCAGCCGCACGAACAGTACACCCATGACGACAATCACGACGCCGTACAGCGCCAGATAACGCCACGGGCCGGTTATCACATGCGTCACCCGTCCGGTATAGCGCTGCTGTACATTTTCATAGCCCCGGTTGAAACGGGCGAAAAAGCCGTTACCGTTCGACGGCGCATGCGCCACCGGTTTGAGCAACGCGGCACAGAGTGCCGGGGTCAGCGTCAGCGCCACAACCACCGACAGTAACATCGAGGAGACAATGGTGATGGAGAATTGCCGGTAGATAACCCCGGTCGAGCCCCCAAAGAACGCCATCGGCAGGAACACCGCGCTCAGTACCAGCGCCACCCCCACCAGCGCGCTGGAAATCTCACGCATCGACTGTTCCGTGGCCGCCACCGGCGACAAGCCCTTGTCGCGCATTAACCGCTCGACGTTCTCCACCACCACGATGGCATCATCCACCAGCAGACCTATCGCCAGCACCATACCGAACAGCGTCAGGGTATTGATGGAATACCCGAATACCGCCAGTACGCCAAAGGTACCCAGCAACACCACCGGCACCGCCACCGCCGGGATCAGCGTGGCACGCAGGTTCTGCAGGAACAGAAACATCACCAACACCACCAGCAGGATGGCTTCAAACAAGGTATGCACCACTTCTTCTACCGATACCTTGATAAAGTCGGTGCTGTCTTTCGGGTAAGACACCGCATAGCCTCGCGGCATCTGCGCGGTGAATTCCGCCACTTTGGCTTTCACCCGCTCCGCCGTTGCCAGCGCGTTGGCACCGGATGACAGCATCACGGCGATACCGGCAGCCGGGTGACCGTTCAATCGCGTGGTGGTAGTGTAGTCCTCATTACCCAGTTCAACCCGTGCCACATCGCCAAGATGTACCAACGCACCGCTGGATTCACTTTTCACGATGATGTCGCGAAACTGTTCCGGGGTTTTCAACCGTGATTGCGCCGTGACCGTAGCGGTCAGTTGCTGATCGCGGTTGGCGGGCTGCGCGCCGATTTTCCCGGCGGAAACCTGGGTATTCTGCGCTTCAATCGCGGAGGAAATATCCGATGGAATCAGGCTGTACGCCGCCAGCTTGGTCGGGTCCATCCAGATCCGCATCGCATACTGGGAACCAAACACTTGTATGCTGCCCACCCCTTCCACCCGGGAGAGCGGATCCTGTAGGTTGCTGACCATATAGTCCGCGATATCCGCAGCCGTGCTTTTATCGGTTGTGTCGTACAGCGCCATAATCAGCAGGAAATCCTGCTGGGATTTGGTCACCGTGATGCCTTGTTGCTGCACTTCCGTAGGCAGACGCGTGGTGGCTTGCTGTACTTTATTTTGTACCTGAACCTGCGCGGTATCCGGGTTGGTGCCCTGCGCAAAGGTGGCGGTGATGCGGACATCACCACTCGAATCGCTGGATGAAGAAAAATAGAGTAGCCCGTCAAGCCCGGTGAGCTGCTGTTCAATCACCTGGGTTACACTGTTTTCCAGCACATCAGCGGAAGCGCCGGGATAACTGGCTTTGATAGCGATAGAAGGCGGAGCCACATCCGGGTATTGCGCAACCGGCAGCGACTCTATCGACAACGCCCCCGCCAGCATAATCACGATAGCGAGTACCCAGGCAAATACGGGTCGATGAATAAAGAAACGGGAGAACATGATTAACGGGCCTCCGTCGTGCCTGACGCGCCCGGCGCTGGCTGGCTCGTCGCCTCAACAGCGGTGACCTTATCGCCTTCACGCACCTTGTCGGTCCCCTCCGTCACCAAACGATCTCCGGCCGTTAACCCCCGGGTGATCAACCAACGGTTACCGATCGCCTCGCCGGTTTCCACCTCACGCCGCTCCACCACCTGCTGGTTATTAACCACCAGCGCGTAGGCATTGCCTTTGGTATCCCGCAGGATGCCTTGCTGTGGTGCCAGAATGGCATCGGGTAGGTTGGTGGTCTCCACCGCCGCACGCACAAACATGCCGGGCAACAGCATATGACCCGCGTTGGGGAACTCGGCGCGCAGCGTTACCGAGCCGGTGGACTGGTCAACCGCCACTTCTGCCAGTTTCAGCTTGCCGGTCTGGCCGTAAGGCTGGCCGTTTTCCAGCGTCAGCGTCACCGCCGCCTGTTGCTGCTTCTGATGTGCCAGCATCGCCAGCCGCTGGCTACTTGACTGGGTAAGGTCGACATAGATCGGATCCAACTGGCGAATGGTCGCCAGCGCGGTACTCTGACTGGCGGTGACCAGCGCACCCGGCGTTACCGATGAAATGCCGATACGGCCGGATATCGGTGCGGTAATCCGTGTGTACGCCAGGTTGATTTGCGCGGTTTTCAGCGCGGCGGCTTGCTCCGCCACGCTGGCGACGTCCTGTTCATACGTGGCCTGAGCGTCATCCGCGTCCTGCTGCGCTACCCCCTCGTCTTTCAACAAGCGGGCGTAACGTTCGGCTTTCAGTTTGGCCGATCGCACTGTGGACTGGGCGTTTTTCAACGTCGCCGCAGCCTGATCGACCGCCGCCTGATAACTGGCTGGGTCTATCTGATACAACACCTGCCCGGCTTTGACTTCGCTCCCTTCGGTAAACAACCGTTGCTGGATAATGCCATCGACCTGTGGGCGAACCTCAGACACCATCGCCGCCGTCACGCGGCCGGTCAGTTCGCTGTGCAAGGTCACGGGGGCGCCATGCAGCGTCTGCACGGTCACCGATACCGGTTGTACCGCCTCTGATGAAGCGGTGTTGCGCTCACAACCGGTCAGCAGCACGGTGAGCATACCGGCTGTTACAATAAAGCTCTTACCTCTCATCAGTCCCTGTCCTAATATTGAGAATGAACGTTCATTCTCAATATAAAAAATTTGACGTCAGACTTCTTATAAAATTTGCAAGGATAACGTTAACAAGGTTGTCCAGGCATTGGAGCAAGGTTATGTCATCACCCCATCATGAAGAGAAAACCCAGGCCCGGCGTGACCAGATAGTCGCTGCTGCCCGCCTGTGCTTCCGTCGCTCAGGCTTCCACGGAGCCAGCATGGCGGAGATAGCCGGACAGGCACAGCTTAGCGTCGGGCAGATTTACCGTTACTTCGTCAATAAAGACGACATCATCGAAGAGATCGTGCGTCGTATCGTCGATATTCGCCTCCAGCGCATGACGCCTGAAAACGGCGACCCCCAGCGTTTTATCCCGCTGTTGGCCCGCCGCCAGTTGCCGGCCGACCTCGGCGGCGATGACGATGGCGATGACAATGACAACCTGCTGATGCTGGAAGTGGCCTCTGAAGCGACCCGTAACCCACGCGTAGCCGACATCATGCGGGATGCCGAGCAGAAAATGTTCACCCACACCAGTACCTTGATAAAAAAACGCTTTCCGCATTTCCCGGATGAGGACATCGCCGCACGAACCGAACTGATCGCCGCGTTGTGTGAAGGCACGACGTTTCGCAGCTTAATTCCGCAACACGCCCCGGTTGCGGTACTGGAACAGTTGTATCAGACCCTGATTGATTCGTTATTCCCAGAGAAAACACCATGACTGAAAAATCATCCCGTTCGCAGCTTGAATATGCCCTGATTCTGGGGTCACTGGCCGCTCTCGGCCCGCTGTGTATCGACCTCTATCTGCCTGCGCTGCCGCAGATGGCTACCGCGTTTGCCACCTCGACATCCGTCACTCAACTCAGCCTGACCGCCGGTTTACTCGGACTGGGCGCGGGTCAGTTGGTCTTCGGGCCGTTGAGCGACAAACTGGGCAGACGCCTGCCGCTGCTGCTCTCGCTGGTCATGCTGCTGCTGACCTCCATCTGGTGCGCGCTGGCACAGGATATTGGTCAGTTGCTCGTCGCCCGCTTGTTGCAAGGCATCGCCGGTGCCGGTGGTGCCGTATTATCCAGAGCTATCGCACGGGATCTGTACATCGGTCATGCACTGACGCGTTTTTTCTCACTGCTGATGTTGATCAACGGTCTGGCGCCCATCCTCTCGCCGGTATTCGGTGGGCTGCTACTCGGCGTCACCAGTTGGCGCGGTATTTTTGCATTGCTGGCAGTGATTGCCTGCTTGCTGCTGACGATGAGTGCGCTGCGGCTCAATGAGACGCTGCCAGCCGAACGGCGTATCACCGGCGGTGTCGGGTCGATGCTGTCATCATTGGGTAGTCTGCTGCGGGAGCGGACGTTCATGGGGTTGTGTCTGGCTCAGGGGTTGTGCGGTGCCGGGATGTTCGCCTACATCGGTGCCTCGCCATTTGTGCTGCAAGAGGTCTACGGCTTGAGCCCGCAGGCATTCAGCTTGTGTTTTGCAGCCAACGGCATCGGGCTTATCGCCGCCGGACAACTCGCCGCCCACTTTAGTCTGCGTTTTGGCGAGCAGCGCGTCCTGCGCGTCGGGCTGGCTATCGCGGTGATTGCCGCACTGACACTGACGGTGGCCGGTTTGTTACATGCGCCGCTCATCGCCATTCTCATCCCATTGTTTTTTGCCATCGCCATGATAGGCATTGTCGGCCCCTGTGCGTCATCACTGGCGATGCAGAGTCAAGGCGACAAGGCAGGCAGCGCTTCGGCACTGATTGGTCTGAACATGTTTGTTTTTGGTGCACTGAGCGTGCCGTTTACCGGGCTGGGCGGGAGCACCAGCGCGTTATCAATGGCACTGGTGATTTTGGGGTGCTATCTGCTGGCGGTTACCGCCTATCTGCTGTTATCACCGCAACCGCTCGCCCGAAAAGCGTGAGCGGAAAAGAGGCAAAAGAAGAATACGTGAAAGACATCAACCTTCACGGGTAGGCTCCATGAAGGTTGATGTCTCTTTACCGGAGCCCGGGCCGCATAACCTGCAGCCCGGGCTGATTATTACAGCTGACCGTCGGTACCGTTACCCCCGGTCGGAGCCGTTTGCGTGATAGGTTCACCCAGCGTTTGTTTGAACCAATTCACGATCTTATTGATGATCACCGGCTGGAACCAGTTAATATCGCCATGACCAGCCCCCTCCAGCAGCACGTACTCCGCTTTGTTGCCGCCTGCTACCAGCGCTTCATACAGTTGCTTGCTCTGCAACGGTGAAACGACAGTATCCGCACTGCCGTGCATGATGAGATACGGCGGTTTTTTCCCGTTGATATGCCCCATCGGGCTGGCATTAAGCGCTTTGACCGGGTCGCTGGTAATGGTGGCACCGGGGAAATCCCCAAACGCCGTGCCATTGACCAACAACGCTTCCGTTACCGCCGGCGAATCATGCACTACGAGCAGGTTTTCTGGAAGGCCTTCGCCAATGCTCAACAAATTGGAAATACCGTACGCCGAAACCACCGACTGAACATCCGACGATTTATCCAGAAAGCGCCCTTTATCAAAGCTACGCAGCCCATTCGTCGCACCAATCATTTGCGCAACATAACCACCGGCGGAATCACCCAACACACCAATTCGGTTCGGGTCAATGCCGTATTCCGCTGCGTGTTCACGCAAGTAACGCACTGCCGATTTGGCATCCTCAATCAGTGCCGGGTATTTGTCGGCCACCACACGATATTCCGCCGCCGCGACGACAAAACCAGCTTCCGCAAGCGCCATACGCACATCAATGTATTTGGCATACGCAGCGGAGGCGAAACCACCACCGGGGAAGTAGACAATCGCCGGTTTAAGTGTCGTCGTACGTGGGACAAGCAACGACATTTCCAACTGCTGTACTCTTTGTGTACTTTTAATCTGGGAATAAACGATGTCATTAAGCGCATCAATTTGTTGGCGTACGGGTTTAACACGAATAACCTGTGCGCCTTTAGTATATCCCATCAGATTATTAACATTCGTTGAATTAGCCATATTATATGAGTCCTTAAATATCTTAGAGAAAATATTTCACAATCACCTGTAAGGTGATAATTCCTGATGGTCATATCTCACTATTTTCCGAAGAACAACCGAATTGCGCGTCGAATAACGCAATACATCGACTTTTCACAGCAAGGCAAATAAAAATTAATTTATCAATACAAAATAACAGCGAAAATAAAAAGACGTAAAATAAACCGAGCCATTATACTGATGTAGCGAAAAGTTAAATATGACGACATATTCAGATAATACCTTTGAACAACGCCACTATACTTGCCATTCAAAATATAAAAAAATCAGGCTTGTTCGTTGGTAGGAGGAAGAACGCCAACATATTAGAAAGAAAATACTTTATTATAAAAAAGAGATAACAAAAAAAATAACACCACATCTCTTTATTTATGGTCTTATTTTTTAAAATGGATTAATTACAAATACAATTAATTCATAAGAGTGGAATTAAAAAGAATATATCCTAAATAACTTAAGTTGCAGAATAAAACGCGCTGCGTTTTGGACAACACAGCGCGTTGGCTCATGATTATTGTAACGCGTCGAAGCAGGGTCACCGATACAACGCCAACGCCTGACACAGACGCTGACGCCAAAATACCAGTACCGTGCATGCCAACAGGCTGAGTTATCTCACCTATTGGTTACTGTCCGGGAACAGGAACGGGTTGATACTGCTACGGGAAAAGCCTTCCTCTTCCATTTTCACATCCAGCACCAGCGAGGCCAGGTCATCCGCCACCGCTTCTACCCGATGATCTTTTTCCTGATACAGCAGCTTCAGGTACGTGCCACAGTCATCACAGCTTTCCACTTTGATAGCCGCGTTCTCATCATCGAGCGACCAGTAGTGCAATTTGCCTGCCTGCTCGCAATTGCTGCATTTGACTCGCACCATGTGCCACTCGGTCTCACACAGGTTGCAGTGTAAATAACGCAGGCCGCTGGTGGTGCCAATCTGTACCACCCCGGAGACCGGCATGCTGCCGCATACCGGGCAGAATTGACGATGTTCACCCTGCTCAGCCTGCGCCCGGCCCGGTAACTGCGTGGCCATCTGTGCCCAGTACAGCGACAACGCCGCCCAGACAAACGGGGCTTTATCGTTGTTCTCCGCCGTGAACTGCTGGCTGAGCAGTGCATCCGCCAGCGAATCCCACTGCTGGGCTGACATTTTTTCCAGGTTTTCCAGTGTGGCAAGCACCTGACCGCTGGCCGCAGGCTTGAGTTCTTCGATCAGCGCCTGCAACAACTTATGCCAGTGCGGATCGCGGCTCAACGTAGCGATATCCAGCGGTGGGCGCACAGCGCCGTTATCACCGAAATCACCGCGGTGTGAGCTACCCTGTAACAACCCTGTGAGATCTACCTCAAGCGGAAGGTCATGACGCACTTTTTCCTGCGCCTCCACCACACCCGCGGCAAACAGCAGGTAATCCGCCAGCGGATGGTCCTGCGCCAGTTGACGCAAGCGCTCGGCACGGCCACGGTACAGGCTCTTTAGGTTGGCGAACAGCAAAGGAGGAATGACGCCGATGGTTGAGGTTTTCTCACTGTCAGCCAGTTGCTCCTGCGGCACAATACGAATACTCATCAGGTGATGCTTCCTGTTTATCTATGTTGAAGAGACACGGCGCTCGCGGCGAAGGCCCGTTCTGATGCCTTCATGTTAGCAGGTTATTCCCCACAATCAGCAGGATTTTCCGCCGCCTACCTCGTAGTGGATACATCAACGAAACAGGATGGACACAGCGGGTCATCAACCGCACAATGGGACGACTGCGCGTGCTGACCATCGCCAGTCTGCTTTCGTTCATAGGGTATTGCGATAAGCATGATGTCGAAGCAGCACTGTCAATACCTATCACGATAACTCTGTCTACATGCTGGAAACGACATCTATGACTGCCGTTGCTTCTCACACGCCTCCATCGGGCACCACTCGGGTTTACCGCAAAATCGCCTGGCGATTGATTCCCTTTTTGTGTCTGTGCTATCTCGCCGCCTACCTTGATCGCATCAATATCGGGCTGGCGAAACTCCAGATGGCAAACCAACTGGCGCTCAGCGACATCGCCTTCGGTCTGGGTGCCGGGCTATTCTTCGTCGGCTATATTTTGTTTGAGGTGCCCAGCAATCTGATTTTGCAACGTGTCGGCGCACGACTATGGATTGCACGCATCATGATAAGCTGGGGGCTGCTATCCGCCGCAACCCTGTTTGTCACCACACCGGGTCAGTTCTATGTTCTGCGTTTTCTGCTGGGTGCTGCCGAAGCCGGTTTTCTCCCCGGTGTGCTGTTTTACCTGACGCGCTGGTTCCCCTCCTGGCGACGCGGTCGCATTATTTCCCTGTTCATGATTGGCCTGCCGCTTTCCAGTGTGGTGGGTGCGCCGCTGTCTGGCTTTATCATGTCGCATTTTGATTCTGCTTATGGGCTACACGGCTGGCAGTGGATGTTCCTGCTGGAAGGGCTGCCAAGTGTACTACTGGGTGTGCTGACTTTCTGGCTCCTGCCGGAAAACATTGAGCAGGCGCACTGGTTGAATGAAGCAGAAAGAATGCAGGTGCGTGCCGATCTGGCCATTGACACCCGTGAAGCGCCGTACCTGAAGCACCGCTTTCGCGACGGTTTTCTGAACCTGAAGGTTTGGATGCTGGGTGGTATCGACTTTTCGATTTTGCTGTGTGCTTATGCGATGGGGTTTTGGCTACCGACCTTCATTAAACAGGCCGGTGTGGCTGACATCGGACAGATTGGCGTACTGACCGCCGTCCCCAGTATCGCGGCATTGGCAGGTATGGTGCTGCTGGGAGCCAGTTCTGACCGCTTACGCGAACGACGCTGGCATATCATTGTGCCATTTTGGCTCGGTGCGGCAGCCATGGCAGCCAGTACCCTCTTCACCCACAATATCGTGATGACGGTGTTGCTGTTCTCGGTGGCACAGGCCGCCATCATTGGCACCGTGCCGGTATTCTTCAGCCTGCCAGCGACCTTTCTCACCGGTACCGCCGCGGCCACCGGCTTTGCACTGGCCTGTTCGCTGGCTAACATCGCCGGTCTGGTGAGTAACTCCATCATGGGTTTTGCGATGGAGTTAACCGGTAGCGGTAATGGCGCGCTGTGGTTCTTTGCTTTCTGCCTGTTGCTCAGTTCGCTGTTGGTAGTAGCGCTACCGGCAAAACTGGTAAATAGGTGAGTTAGGCTGTAGGCAAACAGCCATGTTGCTTTGTGAACGAGTCAGTTTGTCTGATCAGGGAAAAGTTTCGTGCGAGATAAACGGTGTCGTTTCTTTGTTACCTCATCGCACGCACGACAAGGAGAGGCTCAACGCCGCCTCTCCTTGACCTGGTTTGCAATGAGGATCAGTGCTTATCCTGCCCTTTGGATTGCAGCTCACGATACCAACGCGGGTGGTGTTTCTTCGCCCAACCGCTGGATACCCAGCCTTCCACCATCGCGGTGATGGTGCCCTTCACCCACAGCGCGGCGTACACATGCACCATGATAGTCAGGATCAAACCGACGGCGGATACCGAGTGCACCACCAACGCGGCACGGATCACCGGGATGGAGAACGATGGCGCAAAGTAAGGCCGCCAAATCACAATCCCGCTTGCCAGCAACAGCAGCAGACAGAGAATCGCCAGCCAAAACACGCACTTCTGACCGAAGTTGTACCGACCGGTATCGCCAACCTCTTCGTTGCGAGCGATTTTGTGGATATTTTTCGCCCACTCCAAATCGCTGCGCTCAATCAGGTTGTGTTTCCAGTAACGTAAAAACATCAGCAGGAAGGCGACAAACATCACCACGCCGACAAACGGGTGCAGGATACGCGCCAGTTGTGGCGTGCCCAGCACACTCATCAGCCAGTTGAGCGACGGGAAGAAAAACCCTAATCCGCTGAGTGCGGCAAACACAAAGCAGAACGCCACAATCCAGTGATTAATGCGCTCGGGGGCGCTGTAACGCTGAATTCGATTACTCTTTTTCATGCTGCTTGCCCTCGTGGTGCGCGTCGTCATCATCTTCTACCCGGTTCGGGCCGATACCCACGTAGTGGAATACGCTGGCCGCGAAGGTGGCGGCAAAACCGATGGCCGCCAGCGGCTTCCAAATGCCTTTCCAGAAGGTAACCGCCGGGCTGATGGTCGGGTTAGCGGGCAGACCGTTATACAGCTCTGGCCGGTCTGCATGATGCAGCACGTACATCACATGTGTGCCCCCCACCCCAGCCGGGTCGTACAGACCGGCATTCTGATAACCGCGGCTGCTCAGGTCTTTCACCCGTTCGGCCGCCAGCACTTTCATCTCGTCTTTGGTACCGAAATGAATCGCACCGGTCGGGCAGGTTTTCACGCACGACGGCTCCTGGCCGACTTCCACACGATCGACACACAAGGTGCACTTGTACACCTTGTTATCGTCCTTATTCATGCGCGGCACATTGAACGGGCAGCCAGCGATACAGTAGCCACAACCGATGCAGTGCTCGGACTGAAAATCGACGATGCCGTTAGCGTACTGGATAATCGCGCCTTCCGACGGGCACGCCTTCAGGCAGCCCGGGTCGGCACAGTGCATGCAGCCATCCTTACGGATAAGCCACTCCAGCTTGCCGTTTTCCTCGAACTCGGCAAACTTCATGACCGTCCAGGACTTGGCGCTCAAATCGGTCGGGTTGTCGTACACCCCTACGTTATGCCCCACTTCGTCACGGATGTCGTTCCACTCGGAACAGGCCACCTGACACGCTTTACAGCCGATACAGGTGGTCACATCGATCAGTTTGGCAACCTGCTCTTTGTGGTTGCGGGCCTGCGGCGGTGGCGTCAGTGAGTTAGTCGCGGAGCGACGGATAATATCTTGTGATTGCATTGCCATAATGTTTCTCCGCGACTACGCTTTTTCCACATTAACCAGAAACGCCTTGTATTCCGGCGTCTGACTGTTGGCGTCACCGACATGCGGCGTCAGGATATTCGCCATAAAGCCTTTCTGGGTGGTGCCTTCAAAGCCCCAGTGACAAGGCACGCCGATGGTTTCCACCGGTTTGCCCTGAATCATCAGGGTACGGATACGCTTGGTAACGACTGCCTTCGCCTTGATATATCCTCGTTTACTGCTGACTTTCACGACATCGCCCGCTTGAATACCCTTCTGCTTCGCCAGCCCTTCACCGATTTCCACAAACTGCTCTGGCTGAACGATAGCGTTAAGACGCGCGTGTTTCGTCCAGTGGCGGAACAACTCGGTAATCGAGTAGGTCGTGGCAACAAACGGGAATTCTTCCACCGTTCCCATATACGGACGGTCGGCAGGCAGAATACGGGCAGCCGGGTTAACCTGAACCTTGCTGTAAACCGGGTTGGTTTTCAGTGGCGATTCCAGCGGCTCATAGTGCGCCGGGAACGGCCCTTCGGCCATCTTGTCGATAGCGAACAGACGCCCCAGCCCTTCGGCGTTCATAATAAACGGGCCAGCCGCGCTACCCGGCGGCACGGTGGCGGCGAAATCAGGCACGTCTATCCCCGTCCACTTCTGGCCGTTCCAGCGAATCAGCTCACGTTTTGGATCCCACGGGCGGCCTTGTTCGTCAGCCGACGCACGGTTGTAAAGGATGCGGCGGTTTTGCGGCCAGCACCAGGCCCAGCCCGGCGTACAGCCCAGGCCTGACGGGTCGGCGTTGTCGCGACGCGCCATCTGGTTACCCGCCTCTGTCCACGAACCGGCGTAAATCCAGCAGAAGCTGGCCGTGCTGCCGTCATCGCGCAGCACCGAGAAATCAGGCAGCAGTTGCCCTTTCTTCAACAACAGGTTGCCTTTATCGTCGTACAGATCCGCCAGCGCGCGGCCGTTGGCTTCTTTGGTAATTTCCTCGGCGGACGGGTCTTCCGGTTGCAGGTAATTCCAGCTCATGTTCAACACGGGCTCAGGATTAGCGCCACCTTCTTTGGCATACAGCTCACGCAGACGCAGGAACAGGCCGGCGATAATCACCCCGTCGTGGCGCGCTTCACCTGGCGGCTCTGCGCCCTGATAGTGCCATTGCAACCAGCGGCCGGAGTTAACGATGGAGCCGTTTTCCTCGGCAAAACAGCTCGACGGCAGGCGGAACACCTCAGTCTGAATCTTACTGGGGTCGACATCGTTCAGCTCACCGTGGTTCTGCCAGAAGTTGGAGGTTTCGGTCGCCAGTGGGTCAATGATCACCAGATATTTCAGTTTCTTCAGGGCATCACGAGCCCGGTTGGAGTCCGCGAAGGCCGCCATCGGGTTGAACCCCTGCACGATATAACCGTTGACCTTGCCATCCAGCATCATGCGGGAATACGCCAGCGCGTCGTAGCTCTTGTCCCACTTCGGCAGCCAGTCGTAACCCCAGTCATTCTCTTTGTTCGCTTTATCGCCCCAGAAACTCTTCAGCATGCTGATAAAGAACTTCGGCGTATTCTTCCAATAGTTAACCTGATCCGGCAGCAACGCTTTCGGTGTTATCTGATCGAGATACATCGCCAGCGAGGTTTGTTTTTCCGATGGCAGCGGCATATAGCCCGGCAGGTTCAGCGACAACAACCCCAAATCGGTGTAGCCCTGAATATTCGAGTGACCGCGCAGTGCATTCACACCGCCACCCGCCATACCGACGTTACCCAGCAACATCTGCATCATGGCTGCGGTACGGATGATCTGTGCGCCTGCGGTGTGCTGTGTCCAGCCAAGGGCGTACATAATGGTCGCGGTGCGATCCGGTACGCAGGTCGAGGCCAGTTGCTCACAGATGGTTAGAAAATCCTGTTTCGGCGTACCACAGACATTGGTCACCAGATCCGGCGTATAACGGCTGACGTGCTCTTTGAGCAGGTTCCAGACGCAGCGCGGATCGCTGAGTGTGTCATCACGTTTGGCAAAGCCGTTTTCATCCAGCGCATACTGCCAACTGGTGCGGTCGTATTTGTGCTCTTTTTCGTCGTAACCGCTAAACAAGCCTTCATCAAAGTGGTAATCGTCACGAACGATCAGGCTGGCGTTGGTATACGCCTTCACATACGGCATCTGCACTTTGTTGTGGGTAAGCAGATAATTGACAACACCGAGCAGGAAAGTGATATCGGACCCGGCGCGAATCGGTGAGTACATGTCGGCAACAGCAGCCGAGCGGTTAAAACGCGGGTCGACGACAATCAGTTTGGCACCGTTGTGAATCTTGGCTTCGACCGCCCATTTGAATCCGACCGGGTGCGCTTCTGCCGGGTTACCCCCCATCACCAGAATCACATTGGCGTTCTTGATATCGACCCAGTTATTGGTCATCGCACCGCGACCGAAGGTCGGTGCCAACGCCGCCACCGTTGGGCCATGACACAAACGCGCTTGCGTATCGATGCCGATCATACCCAGTGCACGGGCAAATTTTTGATCCAGTATCCCGGTTTCATTACTGGCAGCGGAGGAGCACAGCATCCCGGTGGTCAACCATCGGTTAACCGTCACACCGGCGACGTTTTTCTCAACGAAATTGGCGTCGCGATCTTTTTTCATCAATGCGGCGATGCGATCGAACGCCTCTTCCCAACTGATGCGCTGCCATTTGTCCGATCCCGGCGCACGGTATTCCGGGTACTTCAGTCGCTGATCGCTATGAATAAAATCAACCAGACCAGCCCCTTTCGGGCACAACGAACCACGGCTCACCGGATGATCCGGATCCCCTTCAATGTGGTAAATGGAGGCGTGGGCGTTTTTAGCGCCATCGCCCAGGCTGTACATCAGAATACCGCACCCGACTGAACAGTAAGTGCAATTATTCCGGGTTTCTTTGGCTCGCAATAGCTTGTATTGCCGCGTTTCGGCTAACGCCGCACTGGGCGAGAACCCCAGAGCGGTGACCGTCGTTCCGGCCATACCGCCTGCGCATATTTTAAAGAACTGCCTTCTGCTGACCTGCATGGGAGATTCCTCGCACGACATCACTCAGAGCTATACCCGTCATACGTCGAATTGCAGGTCCATCGGCTGTGCTATCAGGCTCACCTGAGCCCTACCCTGAAAAGGCAACGCGCGGCGTTGTTCAACACGTTGTCCCGCAACTCTGATTATTGGGGGTAATATCGTATTTTATGTATTAATGCTTTATTAATATGAATGAATGCTGACAGGGTGAGTGCATAAACCCCTATCAAACATATGTATTATGTACCGACGAATAAAAAGCGCCAATTAATTATCTCAATAACAACAAATAAGTCACAATTCGTCGTAGCACGGCTGTTTTTTAACGTTATTACGCAGTTAAGAATAATCATTCTCATTATCAGGAGAGCCAAACCTTTGTATCGCTGTATATTTATTTACATATCGATTGCTACCGAAGGCTCTCCCCCACGTTATACCAACGAGAAATAATTAAGATTTTCTTTATAAACAAAACAGAGTATCTGTTCCTTCGGAAAAAGAGGAATACCACGTCTGATGATAAAAAAATAAATACCGCAGGCGGTGTAAAATAAATAACGCCCGACATGATATGACCGCGAATCGATTATTTTTGATGGGAAACGATAAATAACGCGAGTTACCGTTCAGGACGAGGAGAGTGCGTTTTTCAACAATGTCGCCAACGCGATAATGGCATTTTCTATTTTCTCCTGCCATTCGAAGGAAGTATTAATACGGAAATAGCGATCAAACTTATCGCTGGTCGTGAACATGCGGCCCGGCGCGATACTGATATTCAGCGCCAGTGCCTGCTGATACAGGTCAATACTGTTGATGCCCTCTGGCAACCCCAGCCACAGAAAATAGCCACCATCGGCGTAGTAAATATCCACACCGGACGGGAAGTGCGCTTTCATTGCCTGGTACAAGCGGTGTTTGCGTTGCTCAAGCGTTCGCCGCAGACGCCGCAGATGACTATCGTAACTACTGGTCGCCAGATAATCGGCCACCGCCAATTGCATCGGTGCACTGGCAGACAGTGTACTCATCAGTTGCAGCCGCTGGACGCCTTGCGCAAAGCGACCTGCCGCCACCCAACCAACACGAAATCCGGCGACCAGATTTTTTGAAAACGAAGAGCAGTGCAGTACCTGGCCTTGCGTATCCAACGCTTTGACCGGCAGCGGCCGATGAGGACCGGCGTACAGCTCACTGTAGACATCATCTTCAATCAACGGTACCTGATGCTCGCTCAACAGCGTGGCCAGTTGCTGCTTTTTCTCCCATGCCAGCGTACAACCGAGCGGGTTATGAAAATTGGTCATCAGCCAGCAAGCGCGGATCGGATAGTCCTGCAATGCCTGTCGCAATGCCGCCAGATCAATACCGGTATGCGGATGTGTGGCGATAGCAATCGCCTTCAACTGCAAACGTTCGATAGCCTGCAATGCGCCGTAAAACGACGGCGACTCCACCACCACATAATCGCCGGGGCGGGTCAACATTTGCAGGCTGAGGTTCAGTGACTCCATGGCACCGCTGGTAATGACTATTTCCTCCGGCGATACCGCGATACCTTGCAGCGCATAGCGCTGGGCTATCTGTTTGCGTAAACGTTCATTGCCGGGCGGCAGGTTATCCAGCGCACTCTCCGGTTGCATACGGCGTGCTACCGTCGCCAGTGAGCGGGTTAACTGGCGCTGAGGAAACAACCGGGGATCGGGAAAGGCCGACCCAAACGGCACCACGCCGGGCGAACGGCTGGCGTGCAGCACATCAAAAATGAAGCGGTTAACATCCACGTTTTCCGTCAAATGCACCGCTTCACCCTCGCTCACTGGCGCAGACGGGCGTTCAATGCGCGGGGCGGCGTAATAGCCCGATTGCGGGCGCGACACAATCCAGCCCTGACTTTCCAGTAGCTGATAGGCATGCAGCACCGTCATCAGACTCAGACCCGAATGCACCGCCTTTTCGCGCAACGACGGCAGTTTTTCCCCCGGTTGCCAGATACGCGACTGTAACTGCTCGCGCATCTGGTCAGCCAGTTGTTCGAACTTAGCCAGTGCCATGCTCCTTAGCGGGACAACGCCTGCTGGACAAAATCCAGCAGCAACCGCCGCGCCCACACCGGCTCAGCGCTATGGGTTATTTCCGGCAAGGCGCAGTGGCGCAGGCAGGCGTTCATCACCGCGGCATCCATCTCGGGGTGGAACTGGAATGACAAGGTATGCGGCGTGTAACGAATAATCTGGCATCCATCCTGTTCTGACGCCGCCAGCACCTGTGCACCCGGTGGGGGCGTCACCACAGACTGAAGATGGCTGAGGTAAGCGCTAAACTGTGTCGGTACCGCCGTCAGCAACGCGTCATTCGCGGCATGATCATGCAGCGTTACCGTCTTAAGCCCCATCTCACGTCCATTCGGGTTATCCGCCACCGTGCCGCCCAACGCATGCGCCAACAACTGATGGCCGTAGCACACGCCCAGCACCGGCAACCCGACCTGCACGCTCTGGCGTAGCCACTCAGCGGTACGCTCGCTCCAGTCCAGCCGGTCAGTCACCATCGACCAGGAGCCACTGATAATGGCAGCATCATGCTCACCGGGGTGCGGCAAGGCGTCACCGGCGTCTGGCCGCACCACATGCAGTTGCACGCCTTGCGCCGCCAGTGCGCTGCAAAACCAGTCCGCCTGTTGACCGACAGCCTGCGCGATAGGCTCAGGGGGTTCCCCCATCTGGACGATGAGTAAAGAAGGAGAACGTGATGAGGAAGGACAATCTGCGTTTCGCATCGTCATAGCGCGTCGCTGGCCTCGAAGAACGGTAAACAAGATGAGTTTTGAACGTATCACGCAGGACGCGCCCTGTCATCGCTTCATGCTGTTGATTTTTATTCACCGCGATAAAGGCGCGCAGAAAGGCACACCGCTCCTTCAACGGGCAGCGGTTGAACGGTAGGCCAGAGAAAAAACATCGTAGAAATAGAGGTACCCCTTGGTTTGCAACAAACGGGCGATTCCCTCTTTTACCGCGGCGGCGACTTGTGGATTATGCAGCAAGGCCTCCAGCGTCTGTGCCGACACATGCCGACTGTTATACCACTCGCCGTTGTAGCACACCCGCAGATCCAGCGTGTCGATATCTTCAAAGCGATAGCGCGGGTTGATATCCATCGACATCGCCAGCGACATCAGCGCCAGAAACAACGTAAACCCCACCACATAAGGCAGGCCGAAATAGGGTGCGTACCACAAAATCAACGCCACCGGCACATAACTCGCCAGCATGCCGCCGAATAAATAAGGGTGGGTGACCATAAAGCGGCGACTGAAACGAATGCGGTTATCGCGCCGCTCCTCACGATTCAGACGTTCGATTTCTTCATTCAGAATACGTTTCACTTCGTCCATACCGAATCCTCTGCCGCTGCGTAGTGGTGCGCAACGGTAGCACGGCGCACCTTATCAGAACAGATACAGTCCGGTGAAAAGAAGCTATAACAGTTCCCCTTGTGTTGACAGACGGCTGGCGGCAATCAACGCCTGCCCCAACGCCAGCCCACCGTCGCCGGCCGGTAACCGTGACGGCATCAGCAATGTCACATCCGCCAGCCGTTCACGCAGCAGTGCAACCAGCAAACGGTTATGCATCACCCCGCCTGAGCACACCACCGTATTCAGCCCGTACTCCCGTGATGCCTGACGCACCAGCGCCGCCAGCCCGTCAGCCAACGCCACATGAAACGCAAACGCACGGTCAGCCGGTGTCGCGTGCCAGGCCAGAAACTGCCGCCAGAACGTAGCCAGATCCAACTGGTAACCGGATAACGGTAGCGTCACCGGCGATCGGGTCTGTTGATGTTGCCGGGCCAGCGCTTCCAGCCAGCAAGCCGCCTCCCCTTCCCAGCTTTGTTCGCCGTCAAATCCACAAGCGGCGGCAACGGCATCAAACAACCGGCCAGCGGATGAAGCCAGCGGAGAATTCAGACCGCGCTCAATAGCACGCGTTAGCAACGGCCGCGCAGCGACAGGAATCACCCCCGCTTGCGGCAATGACGCCCAATCCGGTACAAACGCCAGAAACTGTGCCAGTAGATTACGCCACGGCTGGCGTGCTGCCAGATCGCCGCCCGGCAACGCCACCACAGGCAACCCGCCCAGATGCTGGCACTGGCTGTAATCCACCCGCAGGCACTCACCGCCCCACCAGCGGTTATCACCGCCATAGCCAATGCCATCCAACGCCAGCCCGATGACCGGTCCGGCGTCACGCGGCCAGCGGTGTTCCGCCAGACAGGCAACGATATGCGCGTGATGGTGCAATACCTCGATGCAGGGGATGCCCCACTGTTGCGCCTGTTGCTGCCCCAAACGACGGCTGACATACCCCGGGTGAGCATCCACCGCGATGGCCTGCGGCGTAAACCGGTAGATATCAGCAAACAGCCTCTGCGCCTGCTGGTACTGCTGTTCCACCTCGTCATCAGCCAGATCACCCAAGTGCTGGCTGACAATCGCAGAACCATCACGCAGCAGGCAGAAGGTATTTTTGAGGTCGGCCCCCATAGCTAATAACGCGGGCTGTTGGCTAAATCCCGGCGGCAACGGCAGGGCATCCGGCACATAACCGCGCGCGCGCCGCAGCATCTCCGCCCGTTCATCCTGCATCCTCACCACCGAGTCATCGGCCCGCTGCACAATATCGCGATCATGCAGCAACCACAGGTCAGCGATAGCCGCCAGTTCAGCCAGCGCCTGCGTGTTATCCAGCGCAGGCGGTTTACCACTGGCATTGCCAGAAGTCATCACCAGCGGTCGGCCCACCGCTGCCAACAGTAAGTGCTGTAATGGGTTGGCAGGCAGCATTAATCCCACTTCATCCAAACCGGGGGCAATACCTGCTGCCAGGACACCATCGTGGCGCAGCGGTAGCAGTACGATCGGTGCCGCCGGGCTTTGCATCAGACGCAGCGCGGGCGCAGGGTTTTCCACACCGCTGCATTGAGTGAGCCAGTCAGCGCCCGGCAACATCACCGCCAGCGGCTTGGCCGGACGGTGCTTGCGCTCACGCAGTCGTGCCACTGCCTGCGCATGGGTAGCGTCACAAGCCAGATGAAAACCACCCAGTCCTTTTACTGCCACAATCTGCCCGGCACATAATGCGGCGGCCGCTTGCATAATAGCGTCATCACCACGCACCACGACACCCGAGGCATCACTCAGCCACACCTGCGGCCCGCAGGTTGGGCAGGCGTTGGGTTGAGCATGAAAGCGCCGATCCGCCGGATGTTGGTATTCCTGCTGACAGGTGGGGCAAAACGGGAACCTCGCCATCGCCGTATTCGGGCGGTCGTACGGCATCTGGCGGATGATAGTAAAACGCGGGCCACAATGGGTGCAGTTGATAAACGGATAACGGTAGCGACGATCGCGCGGATCAAACAGCTCCTGACGGCAGGCATCACAGGTCGCCGCATCCGGCACAATGTGGGTATCCATCTGCCCGGCACCGCTGTGTTCAATGATGAAATCGTCCGGTGGTGTTTCCCAGCGATAAGGCTGACAGGTGACCTGGTCAATCTGCGCCAGCGGCGGGCACTCAGCGTATAGCGCAGCAATGAAATCCGCCTCGGCGCTCACCGGCCACAGCCGGACTAACACCCCCGCGCCATCATTCAGCACGCTGCCTTTGGCACCAAGCCGGTGAGCAATTTGCCAGACATAAGGCCGAAACCCCACCCCCTGCACTTTGCCCTTAACGCGAATTTCAACGCCTGATGTCGTCTGTACATTAATTGCTGACATAGGTAAGAACCTATACTTGGGATCTATAGGATGAAGTTTCTACAGCAAAGACGCGAATGTTCGTTTTTTCTGCGTCAAAAACTGTGCTGAGGTGGGCGGCTTCGCCGGGTGAGCCGCATGGATGCGGCGAAAGCCCGTGCCGCGTCGGGAACGCGTCATGGGCGGCCCGAACAGCGAAGGCGAACGCCGAAGGCACCGCGCAGCGGCACAGTTTAGCTACCAGCCAGTGGTCAAGGAGAGGCGGCGTTTGAGCCTCTCCTTGTCGTGCGTGCGACGAAATAACAGAGAAACCATATGGCTTATCGCGCACGAAATCCCTCACTATCTTGTCGATAAAAACAGTTCGGCTGTTTATCAACAGCTGCTTGTCAGCAAATCCTCGGCATAGGCTCGCTGTGGGGTAAATCCAGCAGGCGGGAGGTGCCGAATACGCCGCACAGGCGTACCTGTTTTTTATCGGTGACGCTGCCGATTACCGCAGCATCGCGTCCCAATGGGTGAGACTGTAAAACGTCCAGGACCCGGCGTTCCGCTTCTGGCGACACCGCCAGCACCAGTTTACCTTCATTGGCGAAATTGAGCGCTTCCAGCCCCAGCAGTTCACAGATACCACGCACCGCCGTTTTGACCGGTAACGCGCTTTCCTGTATTTCCATGCCGCAACCACTGGCTTGCGCGAATTCGTGCAGGATTGCCGTCACCCCACCACGGGTGGCATCGCGCAGAGCACGTACGCCATCAATCTCGCGCAGTGGCGCAATCAACGGTGCCAGTACCGCGCAATCGCTGGTCAATTCAGCTTCCAGTCCCAGCTTTTCACGCAAATTCAGAATGGTGGCACCGTGATCCCCCAGCGTACCACTGACGATCAAACGGTCACCGGGGCGAATTTCACCGGTGCCCCACTGCACATGTGGTGGAATCACGCCAATACCCGCAGTATTGATGAAAATTTTGTCCGCCGCACCGCGCGGCACCACTTTGGTATCACCGGTGACGATTTGGATACCCGCCTCGCGGGCAGTTTGCGCCATCGAATTGACGATGCGCAGCAGCGTTTCTCCCGCCAGCCCTTCCTCCAGAATAAAACCACAGGAGAGGTAACGCGGCACAGCACCACTGACCGCCAGATCGTTAGCCGTACCGCATACCGCCAGCTTGCCAATATTACCGCCGGGAAATTCGATCGGGTCGATAACATAGCTGTCGGTGGTAAACGCCAGCCGGTCACCCTCGGCATTCAGCTCCGCCAGCGACAAACGCGCCTGATCTTCACGTTCCGCCAATAATGGGTTATCGAACGCCTGCAGGAACAGGCCTTCAATCAGTTGTTGCATCGCCTGCCCGCCGCTGCCATGCGCCAGGGTAATTTCTTTTGGCAATAAGGTGTTCTTCATCAGGCGCACTCCCGTCGATACTGGTAATAAGCGGCACAAGCGCCTTCCGAGGACACCATCAACGCGCCGATAGCATTTTGCGGTGTACAACGCTGACCAAACAACGGGCAATCACCCGGTTTGCAACGCCCGGTGAGCACATCACCGCAACGTGACAGCGGTTCATCCGCCACCTGTTGCTGCTGCGGTTTGAAACGGCGTTCAGCATCAAATGCCGCATACTCTGCCCGCAACTGCATACCGGAATTGGCAATTTCGCCCAACCCACGCCATTCACTGCTGGCCTTGGTTTCAAATACCTCGGCCATCGCCTGCTGCGCCAGCGTATTACCACTGTCCGGCACGATACGACGATACTGGTTTTCCACTTCGCAGCGTTCATCATGCAGTTGTTGCACCAGCATCAACAGTGCTTGCAGGATATCCAACGGCTCAAAACCCGTAACCACGAACGGTTTATGGAATTGCTCGCACAGCGGCTGATAAGGATAGGCGCCAATCACCATACTGACATGCCCCGGAGCCAGAAAACCGTCGATACGCAAATCGGGTTGCTCTAGCAGGCTTTTGAGTGTCGGAATGATAGTGATGTGCTGGCAAAACAGCGAAAAGTTATCGATACCGCGACGTTTGGCTTGTTGCAGGGTCAGTGCGGTGCTCGGCATGGTGGTTTCAAATCCCAGTCCGAAGAACACCACTTGTCGATCAGGATGTTGCTCCGCCAGCGCCAGCGCATCCAGCGGGGAATAAACCACCCGGACATCCGCGCCGTGGCGTCGGGCGTCCTGCAACGATCCGTTCCGACCCGGCACCCGCATGGCGTCGCCGAAAGTACAAAAGATCACCTCCGGGCGAGCGGCTATCTCCAGACAGGCATCGATCCGCCCCATCGGCAGTACGCACACCGGGCAACCCGGCCCATGCACAAACTCAATTTCCGGCGGCAATAGCCGGTCGATACCGAACTTAAAAATGGCATGGGTATGCCCGCCGCACACCTCCATCAGTTGCAATGGGCGCGCCTTTAAATGCGGCATGTCGTCAACCAACGCCTGAATGCGCTGTAACAACGATTTCGCCAGTTCGGGATCACGAAATTCATCAACGTACTGCATAAATGGCTCCGGTTTGCCTGACTTCATCCAGCTCCAGTCCAACCGCCTGCATGGATTGCAGCGCCGCCAGCGTTTCCTGTGCTTCCTGCTCATCGAGCAAACTCATGGCGAAACCGACATGCACCAGTACCCACTGGCCGACCAACTCTGCCGGGTCGCCTTCACATACCAGCGCAATATTTACCTCGCGCTGTACACCACACACATCCACCCGTGCCGGATAATGCAGGTCCGGCCCGACAGCGACCACTTTACCGGGAACGCCCAAACACATGGTTAGACTCCTGACAGCAGTGACGGTTGTGACGGCGTTTGCGCCCCCAAAAGCTGGGCGTCCAGCCAGGCCAGCCAGGCTTCCATCCCTTCACCAGTACGCGCAGACAACGCAATTACCTCGATCTGCGGATTAACGCGACGTGCGTTAGCAACACAAGCGTCGAGATCGAAATCCAGATACGGCAACAGATCGATCTTGTTGATGATCATCAGCGATGCAGCGGCAAACATATGCGGATACTTAAGCGGTTTGTCTTCGCCTTCGGTGACTGACAAGACCGCGATTTTGTGCCGTTCCCCCAAATCGAAACCAGCCGGACACACCAGGTTGCCAACGTTTTCGATAAACAGCAGGCTCTGATTTGGCAGTTGCAGTCGGTGCATGGCGTCATGCACCATCTGCGCATCCAGATGACAGCCTTTGCCGGTATTAACCTGAATCGCGGGTACGCCGGTGGCCCGAATACGTTCGGCATCGTTCGTGGTTTGCTGGTCGCCTTCGATCACCGCGCACGGCACGCGCTCACGCAGCAAGTGCAAGGTATTGGTCAGCAGCGTGGTTTTCCCGGAACCGGGGCTGGACACCAGATTCAACGCCAGAATCTGGTCGGCGTCGAAATGCTCGCGGTTATGCGCCGCCAGTTGGTTGTTTTTACTCAGCACATCCATTTCTATCTGTAGCAGTCGTTGCTGACCGACACCCGGCGCATGGGTACCTGCCGCGCCCTGCCCATAGTGCAGATGATTTTCCTGCTCTACCGGCTGGAACCGTTCTTCCTGCTGATGGTGTTCGTGTGAATGTGCGTGATGGTCATGGCCATGATGAGCATGCTCATGGTGGTCGTGATCATGGTGGTCATGCGAATCGTGCGTATGGGCATGATGCTCATGCGCGTGACGCACGGCCAGCGGACGTGATGCGCCATGATAATGATGGTGTACGTCGCCGTGGTGATAATAGTAATGGTGATGATGAATAATCACACTGGGCGCGGGCGCTACGTCATCATGATGATGATCATGCCCGTGATCGTGGTCATGATGGTGAGGATGCGAATGCGCATGATCATGACTGTGGCTATGTTCGTGGTGGTGATCGTGCGTATGGGGATGGTGGTGTGAATGCGCAGGTTCATCGCCCTCTATCCGGCGTTCTCCTTCGCCACAACCGCATGTGGTACACATTGATACGACTCCTCCGGTCAACCAGACCGTTTTCTACTGATGACAGGTCGCGTTGAAAACGTAGCGTGTTTTATTCAACCGCCAGTTGCTTGAGTTGCAGGCTATCGCCTCCGCTTTCAACTCGCAGACTATGGCTGCCGCAATGCGGACAGCCGCTGTCGTGGTGGGTCACTTCCACTGGCTGGCTACACTCCCAGCACCAGGCCTGTGCCGGACGCACCGACACATGCAACTGGCAGCCTTCCGCCATGGTTTCACGGCAGACCGACTCAAAGCAGAACTGCAACGCACTTTCTTCAATGCAAGACAGCGCGCCGATTTCCAACCAGACGCCGGTAACCCGGCGAGCGCCATGTTGACGCGCCTGCTGTTCAATCAACTCCAGTGCGTTGTAGCACAAGGACACTTCATGCATGCCGCTGACTCCGATAACGGCTGAACAGCGCGCGGCGACTCAGGTTCTCTGGTGCATCGGCATCCTGCACCGGCAATGACAGCGCCATACGTGCGCTTTGCTGTGCCAACTGTAAAGCCTGTTCCGCACCGAGTGCCGAGTCCAGCGGCGACATCAGTGAACAAGACAGATACTGCTGTCCGTCATCACTTTCACTGACCACAAACTTCATGCTGCCGCACGGCAGCGCTAATGCCAGTCGGGTGGACAGATCACGTCGGGGCCACTGTTGCCCCGGCCCCGGCAGCACCAGCAGACTCAACATCCACGGCGTCAACAGGCAACCGAACCACTGCTGTTCAAACAGGGTAAATCCACAGGCCCGCACCGGAATACCGTCACGATAAAACGGTAACAACCGCATGCATTCTTGCGCAATACGGTTGAACTCGGCTTCCAGCCAGGCCACCGGACTCTGATCATGCCCCGCAATCCACACCAATTCTTTGCGCTCATCGGGTATTACTGACGGATTATTACCGCCGTCGTGTGGCGAAGCAGAAAAAATATCAGTCACCACACACCTCCTGCGCGGTTTTCTCCGTCACCGTCACGCCACTTTGACGCAGCGCGACGATAATGTGCTGTAACGCAGGCTCCAGCGCCCGGGTCACGGTATCGGACAAGCCGATACCGGAATCGAGCGCTTCCGGCTCCACGCCAACCAGTGTCAGTTGGCGGGGAAATTCACCGGTCAATTGCAACGCCATCAGCACATCAGCCAGACCTAACTGGTGCGGGGAGATCTTGCGGGTAAACAACGCCGGGACTTCACGGTCACGCAGCACCGTCACACTGCCCGGTGCCTTGCCGGTCAATACCGCATCGGCAACGATCAGGTGATCACGCCCGGCCATGTATTCCATCAGCTCCATGCCGCAGGTGCCACCGTCCACCACATCAATGGCGGGTGTGCAGTCAAAGCACTGCTCCAGTTGTTCCACCAGACGCACCCCAACCCCTTCATCACTCAGCAAAATATTGCCGATCCCCAACACCAGTATATTCATCACAGCACCTTCACCCGCGTCACTTCATTGCCATTCACGGTATCCACTACGTGCACCGCACAAGACATACAAGGGTCGAAGGAGTGGATGGTACGTACCACTTCCAACGGCTTATGCGGGTCCGCCACCGGTGTACCGACCAGCGATTGTTCGTACGGGCCGGGCTTGTCTTCACTGTTACGTGG
Source organism: Dickeya oryzae (assembly GCF_020406815.2). Taxonomy (NCBI): domain Bacteria; kingdom Pseudomonadati; phylum Pseudomonadota; class Gammaproteobacteria; order Enterobacterales; family Pectobacteriaceae; genus Dickeya; species Dickeya oryzae. The sequence continues at coordinate 1,587,812 of NZ_CP162670.1, read as the reverse complement.
GCAGGATGTCCAGGTTGACGGCACTACCGCCTGATAATTAGTGATTTTGCCATTTTTAAACACCACCCAGTGCGACAGCATGCCGCGCGGCATTTCCCCGAAGCCCACACCGTGAAACTCGGTATCGGGTGAAAAGTCCGGTTTGATGAAGGTCTGATGATCGCCTTTACCGATGTTGTCCACCAGCGCCTGCCATTGCTGCGCCAGCGTATCTTTCAGTACGCAGCAATGTACTGTGCGACCAATCACCCGACCCAACGTCGAGTGCAGATGTTTCTCTTCCAGTTGGTGTCCACTGAGCGTCTGATAAGCGGCTTTAACCTGAGAGAAATGGGTCAACGTGTCTTTATGCTTCGCAGCCAGGCCGCACAGCAACCAGGCCAGCGGCCCCACTTCCACGGTTTTGCCGTAGAAAGTCGGCGATTTCACCCAGGAGTATTTGCCGTCTTCATGCCAGCCGGTGTACTTCGGTCGGGTCAGCCCTTCCCACGGTGCCAACGGCTGATCGTCCTGATACCAGGCGTGTTTACCGCTCTCACGGATACCGTCTATCAGGAACTTATCGCTGTGGCTGGTGATCGGTCGGTACGTCGACAAATCGCTGTTTTCGATATACCCACCCGCCAGCAGGAAGCTGCCATTCTTGTTGTCAGTCGGCAGTTCCGGCACGCTCAGGTAATGATCGGCACCGCGCCCCAGCGTCAGCCACTGCGGGTAATGGGCAGCAATCACCGCGCAGTCCACTTTGTAGACCTGCTCGATAAAATCACCCAACCGGTCGATGAAGCTCTTCACATACATCAACCGTTCCAGATTGAGTACGCTCGGGGCATCCAGGTTGATTGGGTTAGCCACACCACCAACCGCCAGGTTTTGAATATGTGGCGATTTACCGCCCAGGATCGCCACGATACGGTTAGCATCACGCTGGCACTCCAGCGCCTGCAGATAGTGAGCGACGGCAATCAGGTTCACTTCCGGCGGCAACGACATCGCCGGGTGGCCCCAGTAGCCGTTGGCGAAAATACCCAACTGACCGCTGGCAACCAGATCTTTGAGCTTCTGCTGCACTTTGGTGAACTCGGCCGCGGTATTCAGCGGCCACGTGGATAACCCGTTGAGCAGCGTCGCCGCTTTCTGCGGATCGGCTTTCAACGCGGAGGTCACATCCACCCAGTCAAGTGCCGACAACTGGTAGAAATGTACAATATGGTCATGGATACTGTGCGCGGCCAGAATCAGGTTGCGGATGTACTGGGCGTTGACCGGCACATTCAGGCCAAGCCCGTTCTCTACCGCACGCACGGAGGCGATAGCATGCACGGTGGTGCACACGCCGCAGATACGCTGCACGATCATCCAGGCATCACGCGGGTCACGCCCTTTGACAATCTCTTCCATGCCACGCCACATCGTGCCGGATGACCAGGCTTTGGTGACCTTGCCGTTTTCAATTTCGCAATCAATGCGCAGATGCCCTTCGATACGGGTAATGGGATCAATGGTGATGCGTTGGCTCATGCTTTACCTCAGCCTGATGATGCGTATGTTCGCCTTTCAGCGCGGGCAGTACCGGCAGCAGGCGGATTAACAAGATGTAGGCGCAGACCTCAATGGCGACGAAGCCAATGGAAATCAGGATCTCCTGCGCTTTAGGAAAGTAGTGGTAGCCGTTGCCGGGGTTGAACGCCAGCAGCGAATAGCTCAGTCGCCACAGGGCCGCGCCAAACAGCATGCTAAGCGCACTGACGAACAGCCAGCGGGCATCCTGACGGCAGCGTTTCAAGCGCAGCAGTACCAGCGGCAAGACCATCAACGCGGCTTCACACCAGAACATGACAGCAAACCGGTCACCAGCGAACAACAATGCGGTTTTCTGGTGCCAGATGATTTCACCGAAGCGCAGCACCACAAACAGCAGCACCAGCACATGGGCAAGCCCGGTCAGTTTGCGGAACAACGCCTGTTCGTCCGGGCCACGCCCTTTCAGCCCAGCTTGTACCATCGAGCCTTCGAAAATCACGATCGAAAAGCCCATGATGAACGCGGTCAGCAGCGACAGCAGCGGCAACAGTTCATAGCTTTGCCATAGCGGATGCACTTTATAACCGGCGGAAATCATCAGCGATCCCATCGATGACTGGTGCATCGTCGGCAGTAACGCCCCCAACGCAATGATGAAGAACATCACCTTGTTGAGTCGTTTCAGCGACACCTTCCAGCCGAAGCGTTCCAGTACGACTGGCGCGAACTCCAGCGCCATCACCCCGATGTAGATAGTCATACACACGGCGGTTTCAAACAGTACCGAGTTGGTATTGAAATAACCGGGGATATAAAAGTACGGCAGGTTCCAGTAACGGCCGACGTCGATGGTGATTGACAATCCACCCAGCGAATAACCAAACAGGCTGGCGAGTAGCGCCGGACGTACTAACGGGTGGTATTCGCCACGGTTGAATACATACACCGCCCAGGCCAACGCCCAACCGCCGCAGGCAAAACCGGTACCGACCAACAGGTCAAACGCGATCCAGATCCCCCACGGGTAGCCGCCGTTAAGATCGGCAACGGAGCCTATCCCCAGAAACAGACGTTTCACGATGAGGATCGCGCAAATCGCCACCAGCGGGGCCAGCAGCATCACCGGCCAGCTCACCAGCCGACCACCCAACGGACTTGCTTTATGCGCCGTCATGAGGTTTCTCCTGTGAGTCGTCGTGCGTCTCCTCGCGCTCAGCACGGGTATTGCGATGCACCAGTACGGATAACCCAGCCAGTACCGCCAGCGGTAACACCATACCTTTGTACAGCGTGTGCTGGATGTGCTCTGAGCGTGCACCGGTAGACAGCGAATCCAACGCGGGCATTTCCAGATTTGAGTACGGCACCCCAGACAACACCAGCACCTGCGTCCCGCCCGCTTCCTTCTCGCCATAGACATAGCGTTCGTAGCGTGGCACGGTGTGCTGGTAGGTGTCTTTCCTGTCCAACGTCTGGCGTGGATAGGCGTATTCATCACCCGGTTTCAGCGCCAGTCGACGTTTTGCTTCCTCCAGCAGTTGCTCACGGGTACCATAAATCACCGCACCCGTCGGGCAGACTTCCACACACCCCGGCATGCCGCCTTTGTCGAGTCTGGCCAGCTCAGGCTGGTTGCACAGCTCGCATTTGTGGATTTTGCCAAGCGGATTTTCATAGTCGTACTTCGGCACATCGAACGGGCACGCCACCATGCAATAACGACACCCGGTACAGATGCTGGCGTCGTAATGCACCACGCCGGTTTTCGGGTCTTTTTTCAACGCCGATACCGGACACACCGACACACAGTTGGGATCGACGCAGTGCATGCACTGCTTCTTGATGTAGGCGTAACCGTCTTTTTCCTGATCTTTGTTCTTGCCGTCGCCGCTACGCCACACCTGAATGATGTTGTTGGTATAAGGGCTGAGCTTGTCATTGTTGGACCAGGTCGCCGCACCACCGGAATAGACCGTGCTATCCGGTTTATACTCCAGCTTGTTGACCTGTTGGCACTTGCTTACACATGCCTGACAGCCCACACACAGCGTCGAGTCGTACAGCATGCCAAGCGCGCCAGGAATTGGCGGCCGGTTGGTGGCCTGCGCCTGACTGGCAAGCGGCGTCCCCGCCAGCAATGCTCCCGCGGACGCCAGCTTGAAAAAATTGCGTCTGTTCACGGCTTAACCCTCCCGGGATGCGTTGCCGGCGTCCTGCTGTTTCTGCTGCCGACCCAATTCGCGTACTGCCATCAGGCTCACACCGGCTACCGCCCCCAGCACGCCGCCGATAAGCCCTGTCGCGGTAGCGGAGCTGTTGCCGCCTTCCGGGCTGGTCACCGACGGTTTTTCAACACGTGGCGTCGGATTTTCCACATTCGCCAGTTGGAAAATACCCTTGGTAAAACCGATGCCCTGCTCGTTGCAGCCGTAGCATGGATGCCCGATCCCCACCGGCCAAATGCCGCCGCCCACGTCACAAAACTCCAGCGTCGGGCAGTTGCCGTACGTTTCCGGCCCCTTGCAACCAAGATGATAGAGGCACCATCCCTGCCGATGCCCTTCATCGCCAAACTCTTTGGCAAAGCGACCCGCGTCGAAATGCGGACGACGTTCGCAGTTCTCGTGAATCAGGCGGGCATAAGCGAAGGTCGGACGATTCTGGCTGTCGAGTGCGGGCGCACGCTGATAGGTAATGATGTGTGCCACGGTCGCCAGGAAGTTGTGCGGGTTGGGTGGACAACCGGGAATGTTGATGACGGTTTTACCCGGCAGCACCGCTTGCAAGCTGGCGGCTCCCGTTGGGTTGGAGCCGCTGGCAGGTACCCCGCCCCAGGCAGAACAAGACCCAATAGCGACGATAGCAGCAGCATGCTCAGCGGCGGCGCGAATATGCTCGACAATCGGCTTCCCGGCCACCATGCAATAGATGCCGCCATCTTTCAGCGGGATGGAACCGTCTACCACCAGAACATATTTACCTTTGTACTGTTCGATAGCCCGGTGCTTGTTCTCCTCAGCCTGTTCGCCAAACGCGGCAGAGAGGACTTCGTGGTATTCCAGCGAAATGGTATTTAGTAGCAGATTTTCAATGGTCGGGTGGGTAGCACGTAACAGGGATTCGGTACACCCGGTACATTCCTGAGCGCCAATCCAGATCACCGGCGGACGCTGGGGAGACGTCAGTGACTGTGCCATCTCTGCGGCAGCGGCCTCTTTTAACCCCATGGTGGCGGCAAGTGCTGCACATAGCTTCATAAAATCACGGCGATTGATACCGTGATGGGAAAGCATCATATTTTCCCCATTCATTCTTTATTATTCTCCTGTAGCCAAGTCGGAGTAACACATTTCCGTGTCGGCATAGAATAATGAGGAGAATAACGTCACCGACTTGATCTCTATCAATCGGCTGGGGAATAACCATTCTATTTATGCGTCTTCTGTGAAGTTCTTCGCGACATTCCTTTTTTAAAAGCATCGGACTGAGATTAAATGAGAAAATATCTCAATGCGTGACAAACACATATTTTTTTGTGATCCAGAATTGCTTAATCGATTTAACTACGCCTTATATCAGTTATAATAAAATTGTCATGATATTGATTTTAAACGGTTTTATTAAATCATACCTTTATTTGATTTTATTCTTTAATTATTGATTTATCTTTATCACTCACTTTCGCTTCAATCGGTTACTTTAGCTATTTTACTTTTAAAAGTGTAATTGCAGGATAATATTGCTGCCAGTCGCAAAGATAAAAGTGTGCCCTGTGGTGGTTTTTTATTCAGGATTTTGATTATCTCACCGCCATCGTGATTCTACGATGCGGTGTTTTAACATTTCGCGCAATAAAAAAAGCAGCCGGTAATGGCTGCTTTTCTTCAATACGCTGAATGTTATTCTATTCCGCGACTGCGTAGGTAGTCTTCGTAGTTGCCACTGAAATCAACCACTTTACCTGGCATGATCTCAATAATGCGGGTAGCCAGTGAGCTGACGAATTCACGGTCATGCGACACGAACAGCAACGTTCCCTGATAGAGCTCCAGCGCCATATTTAGCGACTCGATGGATTCCATATCCAGGTGGTTGGTCGGTTCGTCCATCACCAAAATGTTCGGTTTTTGCATCATCAGCTTGCCGAACAGCATCCGCCCTTTTTCCCCTCCGGACAGCACTTTGACTTTTTTACGGATATCGTCCTGAGAAAACAACAGACGACCCAGCACGCTGCGTACCGCCTGCTCGTCATCGTTTTCTTGCTTCCACTGACTCATCCAGTCAAATACCGTCAGTTCATCGTCAAACTCGTACTCATGATCCTGTGCATAATAGCCAATACGCGCGTTTTCCGACCACTTCACCAGGCCGGATTCCGGCTCCAGTTCACCCACCAGTGTTTTCAGCAAGGTAGATTTACCGATCCCGTTGGTACCCAGAATCGCTACTTTTTCCCCGACTTCCACCAACATTTTTAGCTGGCTGAACAGCGGCCCATTATCAAACCCCTTGGTCAGGCTGTCGATTTCCAGCGCGTTACGGAACAGTTTCTTATCCTGCTCGAAACGAATAAAGGGGTTTTGACGGCTGGAGGCTTTCACCTCTTCCAACTGGATTTTTTCTATCTGGCGCGCACGGGATGTTGCCTGACGTGACTTGGACGCGTTAGCGCTAAAACGGCTGACAAACGACTGCAACTCGGCAATCTGCGCTTTCTTCTTAGCGTTATCCGAAAGCAGACGTTCACGCGCCTGCGTTGCCGCGGTCATATACTCATCGTAATTGCCCGGATAAATGCGCAGTTCGCCATAATCCAGGTCCGCCATGTGGGTGCACACCATATTCAGGAAGTGACGGTCATGGGAAATGATGATCATGGTGCTATCACGTTCGTTCAGCACCTGCTCCAGCCAGCGGATGGTGTCAATATCCAGGTTGTTGGTCGGTTCGTCCAGTAACAGAATATCTGGGTTGGAAAACAGTGCTTGCGCCAGCAACACACGCAGTTTCCAGCCCGGTGCGACTTCGCTCATCGGCCCATAGTGCTGCTCCAGCGGAATACCCACGCCCAACAGCAGTTCACCAGCACGTGACTCGGCACTGTAGCCATCCATTTCGCCGTATTTGACTTCCAGATCGGCCACCCGGTAACCGTCTTCCTCGCTCATTTCGCTCAGCGCATAGATACGGTCACGCTCTTCCTTCACTTCCCACAGCTCGACGTGACCCATGATTACCGTATCCAGCACGGTATATTGTTCAAACGCGAACTGATCCTGACGCAATTTACCGATCCGCTCATTCGGATCAATCGCGATGTTACCCGCACTCGGTGCCAGATCGCCGCCGAGGATCTTCATAAATGTCGATTTGCCACACCCATTGGCGCCGATCAGACCATAGCGATTACCGCCGCCAAATTTGACAGAAATGTTTTCAAACAACGGCTTACTGCCGAATTGCATCGTAATATTATTGGTTACCAGCACAGCACTTACTCGATTCGGAATGTGATTTGGCGCGCATTATGCCACAAGCAAGACCCAGAATCCCGGCGATTGAAGCACATTTTTTAATCAGATGGAGGGTGACAGGTCGTCATCTGTGCCAGGCTGAGCGGGTACTCATCGAAAAGAGGCACGACAGCGCGTAACCGGGCATACATAATGAACGCTGAGCCAGCTTGCAAAAGGAAAAATCAGATGCCGTCATCACGCCGTTTCAAACAGGTCGATGTATTCAGTCAGCACCCCACTACAGGCAATCCGCTCGCCGTCATTCTGGATGCCGATGGGCTTAGCGACGAGCAAATGCAAGCGATTGCCCGCTGGACTAACTTATCGGAAACCACGTTTGTGCTGGCACCGGATAACCCGGTGGCTGATTATCGGGTACGAATATTCACCCCACAAGACGAGCTGCCCTTCGCGGGCCACCCTACGCTTGGCACCGCGCACGCGCTATTGGAGTCGGGCCTGACGCCACATGTCCCGCATCAGCTTATCCAGCAGTGTGGCGTTGGTCTGGTACCGGTTGCGATAGGCAATGACGGTCAGCTGGCGTTTCGTGCGCCAGAGGTCACCATGACCGAACTCGACCCTCACCATAACGCGTTACTCGACGCCGCCATCGGTAGCCATTTACGCCATCCGGATCATCGCCCGATCAATGTCCATATGGGGATACGCTGGCTGACGGTACGAATGGAAAGTGCACGAGCCTGCCTGAATGCCCGTCCGGACGCGGCCCATCTGCAACGCTTGCAGCAACTCGCCCAGACCAATGGCGTGGCAATCTATGGACCACATGACGATAGCACGCCCACGGACTATGAAGTGCGCGCCTTCTTTATGCTGAATGATGCCGTGGTGGAAGACCCGGTAACCGGTAGCGCCAACGCCTGTATTGCCCGCGTAATTCAGCACAGCCCGTTACCGGAACAGGCAGACCATCGGCTTGGTTATCGTGTACGTCAGGGCACCATGCTGTACCGCGATGGCCGGGTTACCGTTTCCTACATTGATGGTCAACCGTGGATTGGCGGTTACAGCACCACCTTGATTGACGGGCACCTCACCCTCTGATGCGCGCTTTCTGATGTTACCCATCTGACGACGAGCCTGCCGCTGGCGGCTCGTCATTCACGGTCACACACGACACTCGTAAAAATAATGTGACTTTTATCACGAAAAAGTTGAAATGCCGTTTCTTATCCATTATTATCAAAACCGTGATGAACATCACACAAAACACCAACGACAACAATGGAGATACCACATGAACGCATTCATCAGCTTCTTCAAAAAACTCGGCGACATCTACGTTAGCTACTGCGAACGTATCGGTTCCATCATCAGCCCGTTTTAAGATGAACGCCGCAGACTAAAAGCCGCCCACTTCGATCAGGCGGCTTTAGTTTTTATCCCTTCCTGGTGTTTCCCTTGCCGTATTCTCGATTTCCTTTCTGGTTTTAGTTTTCCTCAAACCCTTTCTGATTTTAGTCTCCAGCATAGTCATCCGGTTTTACGTTCTTATCTTACGCCAGCGCATTCGCTCTATCTGTCATCCACGTTCTTCTGCCTTTGCCTGATGCTCAGCGTAAAAAAAAGCCGCGACATGCGCGGCTTTCAGTATTACAGAAAGTAGGATTACATCAGTGGCTGCGCCAGTTGCACCAGCGAAATCAGCGGCTGCGGGTAAAGACCCAGCAGCAACACCAGCACCGATGAAATCAGCACGACAACACCGCCTGCGGTCAACGCCCAGTTGTTTGGCGTGTCGCGGTTCAGGGTCTGTGGTGCGCTCAGATACAAACTGATCAGTACGCGCAGATAGTAATACAGACCGATGGCACTGCCTACTACGACAGCGGCACTCAACCACCACAGGTGCGCGTTAACGCCTACCGCCAGAACATAGAATTTACCGAAGAAGCCCAGCGTCATCGGAATACCGGCCAGTGACAGCATCATCACCGTCATCACCGCAGACAGAATCGGCTTGTGCCAGAACAACCCACGGTAAGAGAACAGTGAATCCGCATCCGGACCACGGTACGGGCTGGACATCAGGCTGACCACACCAAACGCGCCCAGACTACTGAACAGGTAACCCGCCAGATACACACCGATAGTTTCCAGTGCCAGTTGATGCGTCTGCACAGCAATCAACGCCACCAGCAGATACCCCAGGTGCGCAATGGAGGAGTACCCCAGCAGACGCTTGATGTTGCTCTGCGCCACCGCCATCAGGTTACCAAACAGGATCGATGCGAAAGCAATGATACCCAGCGTAGTGCGTACCGACTCGCTATCAACCAGCGGTGCGTACAAGAACAAACGCATTACCGCACCAAAGATAGCGATTTTACTGGCGGTCGCCAGGAAGGTCGACACCGGTGCCGGAGCACCCTGATAAACATCGGGAGTCCACAGATGGAACGGTACCAGCGACAGCTTGAAGCCCAGACCGACCAGCATCATACCCAGACCAGCCAGCAGCAACGGTGCGTGCAGTTGGTGATCACCGAGGCTCTTGCCAAGACTGGCGAAGCTCAGGCTGCCGGAATCGGCATACACCAGCGCCATACCAAACAGCAGGAATGAAGATGCAGCGGCAGACAGCAGCATGTACTTGATAGCCGCTTCCAGCGAACGCTTCTGACGGAAGGCATACCCCACCATACCGAACAACGGCAGGGAGATAAGCTCGATACCGATGAAGAACGCGGCCAGATGGTTTGCGCTCGCCAGCAGAATACCGCCCAGCGCCGCAATCAGCACCATCAGGTAGAACTCGTCTTTATTATCCGGGAAACCTTCCAGCCACGGGTACGCAAAGGTACTGGTCGCCAGGCTCGCTGCCAACACCAGACCGGTATAGAACATCGAGAAACCATCGACCCGGATAAGCGGAGTCACGTCAGTCGGCCCAACCTGGCCGACCAGATACAGCGACAACAGCGCAATGTTCAGGCCGATGACCGTCAGCGTTGCGTTGATAAAATGGTTGCGTCGCCACGCAATGCACAGCATCACAACCACAACTGTCAATCCGACGATTAACAGTGGCGACATCGCGATCAGTTGTTGAGGAGTTATTGTCATGGCGAATTACAGCCCTGTCGTTGAAATTGTTGAACTCTGAACCGATGACGTAAACCAGTGCTGGATATTCGCCATCGCCGCACTGGACGTGTCCAGAATCGGCTGCGGATAAACACCCAACAGCACCAGCAGTACCACCAGCAGCAGAATGAGTGACAGTTCACGTGCGGTCATACCCTGCAGCGGCTCATCCGATTTAGGGGCACCGTAGAATGCACGTTGCATCATCACCAGCGAATACACAGAAGCAAACACCAGACCAAACGTTGAAATCACCGTAATCACCGGCACGACAGGGTAGCTGCCGAACAGGATCATGAATTCGCCAACAAAGTTACCGGTACCCGGCATCCCAAGGGTAGCCACTGCAAAGAACAGCGACAGTGCAGGCAAGTAACGAATACGGCCCCACAATCCGCCCATCTGACGCAGATCGCGCGTGTGCAGACGTTCATACATCTGACCACAGATAATGAACAGACCCGCTGCTGACAGGCCGTGTGCAATCATCTGCACCACCGCACCCTGATAAGCCAGTTGACTGCCGGAGTAGATGGCAATCATCACAAAGCCCATGTGCGATACCGAGGTATAGGCAATAAGGCGTTTGATATCGGTTTGTTTGAAAGCCATCCAGGCGCCGTAGAAAATACCGATAATCCCCAACCACATCGCGATAGGCGCAAAATCATGGGAAGCATTCGGGAACAGCGGCAGGCTGAATCGCAATAAACCGTAAGCCGCCGTTTTCAGCAGAATACCTGCCAGGTCAACGGAACCTGCGGTCGGTGCCTGGCTGTGCGCATCGGGCAGCCAACCATGCAACGGTACTACCGGCATTTTCACCGCGAAAGCGATGAAGAAACCCAGCATCAGTGCGTATTCCAGCCCATAAGACATCGGGGTCTTCAGCAGACGGGAATAGTCAAAGGTCCATTCGCCAGTGGCGTTATGATGAACGAACACCAACGCCAGAATGGCTATCAGCATCACCAGACCACTCGCCTGCGTATAAATAAAGAATTTAGTCGCAGCGGCGATACGCGTTTTACCGTCAGACCCTTTGTGCCCCCACAGCGCGATCAGGAAGTACATCGGCACCAACATCATTTCCCAGAAGAAGAAGAACAGGAACATGTCGATGGCCAGGAAGACACCAATCACACCGCCGAGGATCCACAGCAAGTTCAGGTGGAAAAAGCCCTGATAGCGTTGAATCTCACGCCAGGAACAGAGGATCGCCAGCACACCCAGCAGGCCGGTCAGCACGACCATCAACAATGACAGACCATCAAGCGCCAGGTGAATAGAGATACCGAAACGCGGTATCCAGTTCAGGATGAACTCCGACTGCCACTGCGGAATGCCCGTCGGTGTCGCCAGCGAAAAGCCGCCTTGCAGCCACAACTGCAATGACAGCGCCAGTGTTAACCCCATTGAGATCAGCGCGATCCAGCGCGGCACACGCGTGCCGAAACGCTCGAGCTGCCAGCACAGCAGGCCGCCGATAAAGGGGATAAGAATCAGCCAAGGTAGTAGCATGGCGTTTTGTGTCCCTAAATTAAAGAAAACGAAAAACTTGCTGCCTGCGGGGCCACGCAATGTTATGTGCCCCGCCCCTCTGCATTACCGCATCGCTTAAACCAGCAACAGCAGCGCCAGTACCACCACAGCGCCGATGCCCATTGAAGCGGCATACCAGCGCACCTGCCCGTTTTCGCTGACGACCAGCGCACGGTTACCCCAACGGGTAATAATGGCTGGAATATTCATCAACGCATTCAGCGGGTCACGCTGCAGCAATGTCGCAATGGCCAGATACGGTTTGACGAACACCTTGTCGTACAGCCAGTCGAATCCCCAGGCATGGAACCACCATGTAGAAAAGAAGCGACCCGGTGCACTGTTGGCGACACTGGTCACCAACTGGCGTTTGCCCAGCCACAGTGCGGCTGCCAGCAAAATACCGGCGATAGCTACCACACCAGAGGCGATTTCCAGCGTCATGACCTGACCATGTTCAAGTTCGGTCGTAGCGGGCAGTACGCCATGCAGCGGCAGCGCAATCTGAGCGCCAACGAAGGTGGACAGCACCAGCAGCACCAGCAACGGCAAGTGATGGGAGATTCCCTTACCTGCGTGGGCTTTGGTTTTTGCTTCACCATGGAACACGATAAAAATCATCCGGAAGGTATACAACGACGTCATGAACGCGCCCACCAGACCGGCAACTACCAGATTGATATGACCGTTGGCCCAGGCACCAGCCAGGATTTCGTCCTTACTGAAGAAACCGGCCGTTACCATCGGCAATGCCGACAGCGCAGCGCCACCCACCAGGAAACAGGCGTATACCAGCGGAATGGTCTTACGCAGGCCACCCATCTTGAAGATGTTTTGTTCATGATGGCAGGCCAGAATGACCGAGCCGGACGACAGGAACAGCAGTGCTTTGAAGAACGCATGCGTCATCAGATGGAAGATGGCCGCGTCCCACGCCTGAACACCCAGAGCCAGGAACATATAACCAATCTGGCTCATGGTGGAGTAGGCCAACACACGCTTGATGTCGGTCTGTACCAGTGCGGCGAAACCCGCCAGCAGCAAGGTAATAGCACCCACATTGGCCACCAGATGCAATATATCCGGTGCCAGCAGGAACAGGCCGTGGGTACGGGCGATCAGATACACGCCAGCGGTCACCATGGTTGCCGCGTGAATCAACGCGGAAACCGGTGTCGGACCAGCCATCGCATCCGCCAGCCAGGTTTGCAACGGCAACTGAGCCGATTTACCTACCGCGCCACCCAACAGCATCAGCGTTGCCCAGGTGATAGCCGATGAGCCTTCAGCAAAATGCTGCGGTGCCAACACCATCAGGTCACGGAAGTTCAACGTACCCAATTCGCGATACAGGATGAACAGCGCAATCGCCAGGAACACGTCGCCCACACGGGTAACGATGAAGGCTTTCATCGCCGCCGCGCCGTTATTCGGGTTAGTGTAGTAGAAGCCAATCAGCAGGTAACTGCACAGCCCTACCCCTTCCCAGCCGAGGTACATCAGCAACAGGTTATCTGACAGCACCAGCACAACCATGCTGGCGATGAACAGGTTGGTGTAGGCAAAGAAGCGGGAATACCCCTCTTCACCGCGCATGTACCAGGAAGCAAACAGATGGATGAAGAAGCCCACGCCAGTCACCACCGACAGCATGGTCAACGACAGACCGTCCAACGCCAGCGTAACGCCGATGTCGAACTTGCCTACCGTCATCCAACTCCACAGGTGCTGACTGAAGAAGGTCACCCCGCCAGGCTGTTGCTGGCTGAGAAAATCCATCACCACTCCGCCGGTAACCAGCGCAGCCAGGCCAATCGACCCCACACCGATAGTCGCGGAAACATTTTCCGACCAGCGTCCACGAGAGAAAGCCAGTAACAGGAATCCGATCAGCGGAAACAGAATAGTTAAGTAGAGTAAGTTCATCCGCGCATCTCACTGACAGTATCAATATTCAGGGTCTGACGGCGACGATACAGCTGAAGCAGCAACGCCAAACCAATACTGGCCTCCGCTGCGGCCAGCGTAATAGCCAGGATATACATCACCTGACCATCCGATTGCCCCCAGTAGCTTCCTGCAACCACAAAAGCCAGCGCCGCAGCATTAATCATGATTTCCAGACAAATCAGCATAAACAGCAGATTGCGACGAATCACCAGCCCGGTCAGCCCCAGCACAAAGAGGATGGCCGCCAGCAGCAAACCATGTTGTAGCGGAATCATGCGCGTTCCTCCGTTATTTTCTTATCGGCATCCTGATCTTTGGCAATCAGCTCTCCGCGCTTATCTTCACGGCCAATGTGGAAAGCCACCACTAAACCGGCCAGCAACAGCATCGACGCCAGCTCGACCGCCAGTACATACGGTCCGAACAAACTGATGCCAACTGCTTTCGCATCAACCATATTACCGGCGATATTCTGATCGGTAATGCTGACGATCCCTTTGATGATCACCGCCAGCAGCACCAGAGAAAGCACACCCGGCCCCACCCACACAGAGGGCTTCAGCCACAGCTTTTCCTGTTCATCCACCGAGCTGCCAAGGTTCAGCATCATAACCACGAAGACGAACAGCACCATGATGGCGCCAGCGTATACAATTATCTCCAGCGCCCCGGCGAAATACGCGCCTAGCGAGAAGAACACACCGGCAACCGCCAGTAACGACACAATCAGATAAAGTAATGCATGTACTGGATTGGTATGGGTAATGACACGTAGTGTTGCCAGTACCGCAATAATCGCAGTCGCATAAAAAGCGAATTCCATGCTTGGCTCCTTAGGGCAGCAGGCCTTTGACGTCAATGGGTTTGGCTTCGTTTTCGGCTTCGCCCTTCTCTTTCCCATCAACAGCCATACCGGCCATCCGGTAGAAGTTGTATTCCGGATATTTACCCGGCCCCGAGATCAGCAGATCTTCTTTTTCGTACACCAGATCCTGGCGCTTGAACTCACCCATTTCAAAATCAGGGGTCAGCTGAATTGCCGTCGTCGGGCAGGCCTCTTCACACATGCCGCAGAAAATGCAGCGAGAGAAGTTGATGCGGAAAAACTCCGGATACCAACGGCCATCCTTCATTTCCGCCTTCTGCAGGGAGATACAGCCTACCGGACAGGCTACGGCGCACAGGTTACAGGCGACGCAACGTTCCTGTCCGTCTGGATCACGGGTCAGTACAATACGACCACGGAAGCGCGGCGGTGGATTCACCGGCTCTTCCGGATACATTTTGGTTTCACGCTTTTTAAACGCGTTGGAACCCACCATGCAGATACTGCGTACCTGGGTGCCGAAACCAATCAAAAGTTCTTTCAGTGTCATGGTTTATTCACCCCTATCAAGCGTTGTACAGAATGACCGCAGCGGTCACCAGCAGGTTCAGCAGCGTCAGCGGCAAACATACGCGCCAGCCGAATGCCATCACCTGGTCATAACGCGGACGTGGCAACGACGCACGAATCAGGATGAACATCATCATGAAAAATGCCGTTTTCAACGCAAACCAGACGAACGGCGGCAGGAAAGGACCATGCCAGCCACCGAAGAACAACGTGACGATAAGCGCAGAGACCGTCACGATACCGATGTATTCACCGACGAAGAACAAACCGAATTTCATCCCGGCGTACTCGATATGGTAGCCGTCTGCCAGTTCCTGTTCCGCTTCCGGTTGGTCAAACGGATGACGGTGACACACCGCCACACCCGCAATCGCAAAGGTGATAAAGCCGAAGAACTGCGGGATGACGTTCCACACCGTGGACTGCGCGTTGACGATATCCGCCATATTGAACGAACCGGCCTGCGCGACCACGCCCATCAGCGACAACCCGAGGAATACCTCATAGCTCAGTGTCTGCGCCGACGCACGCACCGCACCCAACAGCGAGTATTTGTTGTTACTCGACCATCCGGCAAACAGCACGGCGTAAACCGCCAGCCCTGCCATCATCAGGAAGAACAATACCCCGATGTTCAGGTTGGCGACCTGCCAGGTTGGGCTAACCGGTACGATAGCGAACGACAACAGCAGCGACGTAAACGCAATTACCGGTGCCAGCGTGAAAATCACCTTGTCGGCAAACGGCGGCGTCCAGTCCTCTTTGAAGAACATTTTGAGCATGTCCGATACCAGTTGCAGCGAACCGCCCCAGCCTACGCGGTTAGGTCCGTAACGCCCCTGGAACAGCGCCAGCAAACGGCGCTCCCCCATACTCATCAGCGCACCGCAGCTGACTACGACCAGCAGAATCACAACTGCTTTGCCGACGGTAGCCAGAATATCCAGTACATCCGGAGTCAACCAACTCATTGTGCAGCCTCCCGCAGCATTTCAACGGTCGCACCCGCCAGCACCGGAGCAACGCCCGGGAAGCCCAGCGGCAAACCAATCTGACCCTGACGCAGTTCAGCACTTAACCGCACCGGCAGGCGCAGCGTCTGACCACCACAGGTGATGTCCAGCAACGCTCCGGCATTAACCCCTAACAACGCGGCATCCGCCTGACTCACGACCGCACAAGCCTGTGGCATACGCTGCTGAATCACACCAGAGCGCTGTGACAACTCGTCACTACCAAACAGATTGTAGTAAGGCGCAACCTGCCACTGCCCTTGTTGAGGAGCAAACGGCGCAGGGATCTGACTGAAGTATGGCAGCGAACCCTCACCCGCTTCGATAAGACGCACACCCGGATCGCCGTAGCGTAAATGTCCACCCACTTCATCCTGGAATTTGTTCCACGCTTGCGGCGAGTTCCAGCCCGGTGCCCAGGCAAATGGCACCTGCTGACGCTCGGCCAGCGGGCTGTTGTTCCCTTCCATTGAGAAGGCGAACATGGTGTCGAGGTCCTGTGGCTGACGCGGCTCATGCACGCTGATGTTGGCGCGCATAGCGGTACGACCACTGTAACGATGTGGTTCACGCGCCAGTTTCTGGCCCTGGATGCGGAACGAGGCATCCGGTGCAGCGTCCTTGATTGCCGCCAGTTGCGGCAGCGCGCTGACACAGGCGTCGATAACATGGTCCAGTTGTGTCCAGTCCACCTGACGGCTGTTATAGGTGATATACAGGGAATGCAGCCAACGCCAGCTTTCCAGCATAACCACCTTGCTGTCGTAGTAGGTCGGCTCGTAGACCTGGAAGAAGCGCTGCGCACGACCTTCCTGACTGATGAGCGTACCGTCGCTTTCTGCAAAGCTGGCGGAAGACAGCACCAGACTGGCTTTATCCATGATCGCCGTACGCTGGTGATCCAACACAATCAGATTGGTTGCTTTTGCCAGCGCCGCATCGATACGTGCCGCAGGCGCATGGCGATACAGATCATTTTCCAACACCACCACGCTGTCGGCTTCGCCGGTTTCCAACTGAGACAGTGCATCATCCAGCGAACCACCACCGATCATCGCCACACCCATGCTGTTGGCAGCGGCGGCGACAAACGTAATGCCGACGTCAGAACCGCGGGCTTTGAGCGCCTTGGCAACGTTGGCAGCAGCTGCAATCACATCGTCGCTACCGGCATTGGTGCCAGAGATAATCAACGGTTTACGAGCGCCAGCCAGTGCCTGAACGATGACGTCCACTTTCTGGGTAAGATCAGCAGGTAAATCGCTAACGGCCGGGGCAGCATTGTCGAGTGCATGGGCAATCGCGAAGCCCAGGCGAGCCTGTTCTGCTACCGGTGCACGGTAATTCCACGCCGCGATATCATCCAAACGGGTGCTATCAACGTTAGTAACAAACAGCGGGTGTTTGGCGTGCTGACCGATATTCAGGATGGCGGCTATCTGCCAGTCAGCGACTTTCTGGGCTGCCGCCAGCTCACGCGCCTTGCCTTTCACTGCCTGACGGACCGCCAGTGCAATACGCGCCCCGGTCTGGGTCAAATCTTCACCCAGCACCAGCACAGCGTCATAGCTTTCGATTTCACGCAGCGAAGGCGTACGGACACCACTCTCTTTCAACACGTTGAGCATCAGTTGCAGACGATTTTGCTCAGCCTGCGATACACCGGTGTAGAAGTTGTCGGCACCGACCAGCTCACGCAACGCGAAGTTGCTTTCTACGCTGGCGCGCGGCGACCCAATACCGATGACACGTTTAGCCTGACGCAACACATCGGCGGCACCTTGCAATGCCTGCTCGGCATTCAGGGCAATCCAGTCATCACCGCGACGTTGCAACGGCTGACGAGGACGGTCTTTCAGGTTGACGTAGCCATAACCGAAACGACCGCGGTCGCACAGGAAATAATGGTTCACGCTGCCGTTATAGCGGTTTTCGATACGGCGCAATTCGCCATAACGCTCGCCAGGACTGGTGTTACATCCCACGCTGCACTGCTGACAAATGCTCGGCGCGAACTGCATATCCCATTTACGGTTGTAACGTTCAGAATGGGTTTTGTCGGTGAATACCCCAGTCGGGCACACTTCCACCAGGTTGCCGGAAAATTCGCTTTCCAACACGCCGTCTTCCGGACGACCGAAATAGACGTTGTCATGCGCACCATAAACACCCAAATCTTTACCGTCGGCGTAATCCTTGTAATACCGCACGCAACGGTAACAAGCGATACAACGGTTCATCTCATGGGAGATGAACGGGCCAAGATCCTGGTTGTGATGCGTACGCTTGGTGAAACGGTAACGACGGAAGTTATGGCCCGTCATTACGGTCATATCCTGCAGATGACAGTTCCCCCCCTCTTCACAGACCGGACAGTCGTGCGGGTGGTTGGTCATCAGAAATTCCACAATGGTTTTGCGGAACTGCTTTGCTTCGTCATCGTCAATAGCGATATAAGCGCCATCCGACGCTGGCGTCATACAGGACATTACCAGACGACCACGGGTATCTTCCGCGTTCTGATACTGCTTGACCGCACACAGGCGGCAAGCACCGACGCTCCCCAGCGCCGGATGCCAGCAAAAGTAAGGAATATCAAGTCCCAGAGACAGACAAGCCTGCAGCAGGTTATCCGCTCCGTCCACTTCATATTCTTTGCCGTCTACATGAATCGTTGCCATAGTCAGCATGCTTCCATAACAGCCCACCTCAGGCGGGCACTAATCAAAAATTCTGTCTGCGGGATGAATCGACGTTGACTCCCGGTATGATGCTCAACACACCGGGCAACGTGATTACCAGCGCTGTTTCAGCAGGTTGGGCTGAATACCGCCAATCGGTTTGGCGTTACTGACAACCTGTCTGGCGATGCCTGCCTCGAATTCGTCCCGGAAATATTTAATGGCGCTCTGCAACGGTTCGACCGCACCCGGCGCATGCGCGCAGAAGGTGTTGCCCGGCCCCAGGAAGCGGCACAATTGTTCCAGCGTTTCAATATCGCCGGGTTGCCCTTCACCACGCTCCAGCGCACGCAAAATCTTCACGCTCCACGGCAAGCCGTCACGGCAAGGCGTACACCAGCCGCAAGACTCACGGGCGAAAAACTCTTCCAGATTGCGGGTCAGCGATACCATGTTGATCTCATTATCGACCGCCATCGCCAGCGCCGTACCCAGACGGCTACCCGCCTTACCGATGTTTTCGAAGTCCATCGGTAAGTCGAGATGGGCATCGGTCAGAAAGTCGGTACCGGCTCCGCCAGGCTGCCACGCTTTTAAGGTCAGACCATCGCGCATCCCACCAGCATAGTCTTCCAGGATTTCACGGGCAGTCGTGCCAAACGGCAGTTCCCACAGACCTGGATTTTTCACACGGCCGGAGAAGCCCATCAGTTTGGTGCCGGCATCTTTACTCTTGCCAGCTGACAGCCCCTGATACCACTCAACACCATGCTCAATAATGGCAGGTACGTTGCACAGCGTTTCTACGTTGTTAACGCAGGTGGGTTTACCCCACGCACCAGCAGAAGCCGGGAACGGTGGTTTAGAGCGAGGATTGGCGCGACGACCTTCCAGCGAGTTGATAAGCGCTGTTTCTTCGCCGCAAATGTAACGACCCGCACCGGTGTGGACAAACAGCTCAAAATCAAAGCCGGTGCCCATGATGTTTTTGCCAAGCAGCCCTGCTTCTGTCGCCTCAGCGATAGCACGGCGCAAATTGGCCGCCGCCTCAACGTATTCGCCGCGCAGGAAGATATAACCGCGATATGCTTTCAGCGCATAAGCACCGATTAACATGCCTTCCACCAGCAGATGCGGCATTTGCTCCATCAGCAGGCGGTCTTTGTAAGTACCCGGTTCCATCTCATCCGCGTTGCACAGCAGGTAGCGGATATTCATGCTTTCATCTTTCGGCATCAGGCTCCACTTAAGACCTGTGGAGAAACCTGCGCCACCGCGACCACGCAACCCGGCATCTTTAACCAGGGTGACAACCTCATCCTGCGCCATACCGGTAAGCGCTTTTTTAGCACCGGCATAACCACTTTTGCTGCGGTATTCGTCCAACCATACCGGCTGCTTGTCGGCACGCAAGCGCCAGGTCAAAGGATGCTGTTCAGCCGTCAGAACAATGTTTTTACTCATTGATACTGCTCCAGTAACGAATCGAGATCATCAGGCTTCAACTGACTATGGGTGTCCTCGTCGATCATCATCGTCGGCCCCTTGTCGCAGTTCCCCAGACAGCAGGTCGGCAATAATGTGAAACGACCATCAAATGTCGTCTGGCCCGGCTTGATATTCAGCTTTCTCTCCAGCGCAGCCTGAATGCCTTGATAACCCGTGATGTGGCACACGACGCTGTCGCAGTAGCGGATAACATGGCGGCCTACCGGCTGACGGTAAATCTGGCTATAAAACGTCGCTACGCCTTCCACATCGCTGGCTGGGATACCCAGCACATCAGCAATGGCGTTAATCGCGCCATCCGGTACCCACCCACGCTGTTTCTGTACAATTTTCAGCGCCTCGATAGACGCCGCACGCGCATCTTCGTAGTGGTGTTTTTCATGCTCGATAGCATCACGCTCTGTGTCACTTAACACAAAAACATCGCTGGCGGCCTGCGCCGGAGCATCGATAGAATCCTGAGTGTTGTTATGGTCGTGCATAATTAGCGGTCCACATCTGACATGACAAAATCAATACTACCGAGGTATACGATCAAGTCGGATACCAGACAGCCACGAATCACCGCCGGGATCTGTTGCAGGTGCGCAAAGCTCGGCGTGCGAATACGGGTTCGGTAACTCATGGTGCTGCCGTCGCTGGTCAGGTAATAACTGTTGATTCCCTTGGTCGCTTCTATCATCTGGAATGATTCGTTAGCCGGCATCACCGGGCCCCAGGAAACCTGCAGGAAGTGGTTAATCAGCGTCTCAATATGTTGCAGCGTGCGCTCTTTCGGTGGCGGCGTAGTCAGCGGATGATCAGCCTTGAACGGACCTTCCGGCATGTTCTTCAGGCACTGTTCCAGAATACGCAGACTCTGACGCAACTCTTCTACTTTCAGCATGACGCGGCTGTAGCAATCACTAACGCCATCGCCCACCGGTATCTCAAAGTCGAAGTTTTCATAGCCAGAGTAAGGACGGGCTTTACGCACATCGAATGCGATGCCGGTAGCACGCAGGCCTGCGCCAGTCACGCCCCATTCCAACGCTTCTTTAGCGTTGTAAGCGGCAACACCCTGTGAACGCCCTTTCAGAATACTGTTTTGCAACGCGGCTTTGATGTAGGTGTCCAGACGAGCCGGCATCCAGTCAAGGAATTCACGCAGCAGACGCTCCCAGCCACGCGGCAGGTCATGTGCAACACCGCCGATACGGAACCAGGCCGGGTGCATACGGTAGCCGGTAACCGCTTCGACCAAGTCGTAGATTTTCTGACGATCGGTAAACGCGAAGAACACCGGTGTCATGGCACCGACGTCCTGAATAAAGGTACTGATGTACAGCAGGTGGCTGTTGATACGGAACAGTTCGGACAGCATGACGCGAATCACCTTCACGCGTTCCGGCACCTCGATACCCGCCAGTTTTTCCACCGCCAGCACATAAGGCATTTCATTTACACAACCGCCGAGGTATTCGATACGGTCGGTGTAAGGGATATAACTGTGCCAGGACTGGCGCTCACCCATTTTTTCCGCACCACGGTGGTGATAGCCGATATCAGGAATACAATCGACAATCTCTTCACCATCGAGCTGCAGGATGATACGGAAGGCACCATGCGCAGACGGGTGGTTCGGCCCCAGGTTCAGGAACATGAAGTCTTCGTTATTCGTACCGCGCTTCATCCCCCACTCTTCTGGTTTGAAGGTCAGGGACTCCATCTCCATGTCCTCGCGCTGTTTGGTCAGCACGAAAGGATCGAATTCGGTAGCACGCGCCGGGAAATCCTTCCGCAGCGGGTGACCCTGCCAGGTCTGCGGCATCATGATGCGCGTCAGGTGAGGGTGACCTTTGAAGGTGATACCAAACATGTCCCACACTTCACGCTCATACCAGTTGGCGTTAGGGAACAGTTTGGTCAGGGTAGGCATGTTGAGATCGTTTTCAGACAGCGCCACTTTCAGCATGATATCGCGGTTACGCTCAATCGAAATAAAGTGGTAGAAAACGGTAAAATCAGCATCCGGCAACCCCTGGCGGTGGGTACGCAGACGTTCGTCCACACCATGCAGGTCAAGCAGCATCACATAGGGTTTAGGCTGTTTTTTCAGGAAAACCACTACATCCAGCAATTGCTCGCGTTTCACCCAAACTACCGGCAGACCGGTACGGGTTGCCTGGATGGTGAATGCTTCCGGCCCAAAACGGTTACACAGCTCGCCAACGACCGGATCATCCATGTGATCACGGGTTTGCCATGCAGGCAGAGCGACATCGTGCGTCGTTAAATCTGTCATAAATTATGTCACCACAGTAAATGTGCTATTTCTGTGACTGATGATGGCTACACACGTTTATCGTGATATGAATTTACCGTGATCTTACGTAGCCACTACAGCCTTCACTCACAGGGGTCAAATCTCATCAGGAGAACGCAGGTTGGTTACCGCAATGCGCTCACCTCGTTTACGTTCGCGCTCAGATTGCATGTTAGCGCGGTAAACCCCCTGATCGCCTACCACCCATGACAGAGGACGGCGTTCCTTACCAATAGACTCTTTCAGCAGCAACAGTGCCTGCATGTAGGCTTCCGGACGTGGCGGGCATCCAGGGATGTACACATCGACCGGCAGGAACTTATCAACCCCCTGCACTACGGAATAAATATCGTACATACCGCCGGAATTCGCACAGGCTCCCATGGAGATAACCCATTTAGGTGCCAACATCTGGTCGTATAAACGCTGAATGACCGGCGCCATTTTTAAGAACGGCGTACCGGCCACGACCATGAAATCCGCCTGACGCGGTGAAGCACGAATAACTTCGGAACCAAAGCGCGCCACATCGTGCACTGAGGTAAAAGATGTCGCCATTTCTACATAGCAACAAGACAGACCGAAGTTATAAGGCCACAAGGAATTGCTGCGCCCCCAGTTGACCATGCTGTGCAGCGACTGTTCCAGGTTGCCCATGAAAACGCTGCGATTGACATGCTGCTCAAGCGGATCGCTGACAATCTCTTGCTTCTGGAGGGGGTAACGGTCGTTCTCACCGTCCGGGTCAATGCGGGTGAGCGTATAATCCATCTTCTAAATGCCTCGCTATTACTGCTGATGAGTGTTAGTGGTCTGGGTCACGACATTGGATTTCACGACTTGTCTTTTGGAACGCACAGGCGTCCAGTCCAACGCGCCGATGCGCACCAGATAGACCAAACCAGCCAACAGCACCAAAATGAAAATTGTAGCCTCGACGAAGCCTATCCACCCACTTTCCCGGACAGAAACTGACCAGGCGTAAAGATAGAGAGCTTCAACGTCGAAAATAACGAAAAACATGGCAACCAGGTAAAACTTGGCAGACAGGCGCAACCGCGCTGAGCCAACAGAAGCGATACCTGATTCATAAGGGATGTTTTTGTGTCGTGCCCGGGCTCTGCCTCCTAGCAGGAAGCCGCCGAGTAACATAAAGCCGCAGAGACCTACAGCAATGATAACGAATAGCGCAAAGGCCCAGTGATGGGCGAGGACTTCAGTAGTTGTTGACATACTCTTGCTTACTCATCAAAAGTGATCAGACACCTGCTCTTTACTCGGCAGTTTGTCGCCACATCGATTAAAAGGAAGGATTTTTCGCCACAAAAACGCCACAACGTATAAGGTTAAGCAGCGCTTTAATGCGGTCTGATTCCCTGTTATGTAACCTTATTTTCAACGCCACTAAAAATAACAGCACATTACTTTACATGCACGTGGTTTCGTTAACATTTTGTGTGTAACACGGTAACTAAATCGAGTCAGTCAATCGCCTCACGTTAACGATTCCTCCTGCAAAAACCCCTTAAGAGGCTGGGTGACTATACCATTTTCGACAAGAATTCCTGTTCCCCCATAGGGTTAATAGGGGTATTTTTTGATCCAGAACACACTTTTTTCATTTATGTTAGTAAAAAAATCGCGTCAGTTGCTCACCCATTCGCCTTTTCATTCGATCAACATAGCTTTAAAAAAAAGAAAAGCAGTTTTAATAAAATGGGAACGCAACGACGTGCAGAATAATGATAAGCGATTGGAAAATGTAGTGATAACCCCCTCATCAGGGGAAAGCGGAGAGTGAGTCGGCGGGACAAAAGACACAATCAAAAAAACCATCAAAAACCGCAACATAGCGAGGCTTATCGCCCCGCCATGTTGAGATATTGATAATATCGCGTAACGGATCAGTCGTTGGGCGGCTCACGCGTATCGTTTTCTGCCCCAGCACTCACCGGCAGCAGATGAGACCGCGTACCCGACTCGATAGCGCTGAAAATAGCGTTCGTCAGCTCGTTGTCATGATCCGGATTCTTGCACAGGTAGTAGCGAGTATCAGGCAGCTTCGGCAGCCCTTCCTCTTCACCCAACACGCGCAACTCCGGGCTCATCATTTCGACTGAGCGAACCGTAATCCCCAGGCCCGCTTTCACCGCCGCACGCACGGCAGACAACGTAGAAGCGACATAAGAGATTTTCCACGGAATACCCGCCGCAGTCAGTTGCTCAAGCGCCAGCGTACGGAACGGACTCGGCTCATCCAATACCACCAGGGAAACGGTCTCTCCTGGCTGATACTGGTAGTCGGCAGCGCAATACCACAATGTCGGAGATGTACGCAGCAACACATGGGGTAAATCCTCGGCATTAGACGTAGTAATGACCAGATCAATTTTCCCCTGTTGCAGCATATCCGCCATTTCTGCGCTGCGTTTGATACTGACCGCAATCGACAATTTCGGGAATACGGTAGTCACACGCTGCAGGATGAAAGGCAGAATAGTATCCGCCGTATCATCCGAAGCACCGATAGTCAGCGTACCCTGGATATCGCTATACATCAGTGAGGCGCACGCCTCATCATTAAACTGCAGAATTTTTCTGGCATACCCGAGAAACTGGATGCCATGCTCAGTCAGCAGCTTGTTTCGCCCGTGACGGGCAAACAGCTCTTTACCAATTAACTGCTCCAGACGCTGCATCTGCTGGCTTACCGCTGACTGTGTTCGACACACAGCGACAGCGGCTGCCGCAAACGTATTCAAATCTGCAACAGCGACGAACGTTCTCAACAGATCGAGATCAAGGTTGAGGACAGGGCGACTTGTATTTGTCATACGGCTCTTCACTTATCTATTTTAATTTTTAACAAACATACCTGGTGTTGATGTTGATGCCCCGACAAAGGCCGGATGCACAATAAAAGACGAACAGTATCGCAGACGAACGGTTACGGCAAAAGGCTATCTCTACTATATTCCTTTCCCCGAATCACCTCTCTCCCCTACCCTCCCTATTTAAGCATCTTATTACGGAATCAGACCATCAAGAAGGACCCTTTTATTATTTTAGATAGTAAAATAAAAATGAAAAAAACACCAGCTATCTCACCGCGCTGAAATTGACTGTCAGCAGATATAAGATTCTGATTGCGCTTACTTTACGAGCCACTGCTATCAAAATATACGACATCTCTTATTTTTCACTTTTGACGCATACTTTGTGCATCATTGATTGTTTGTTTGCTTGAAAAAGACATTACGCACAAAACATCGGCAGACCGTCAAATCACACTATTACGGTTGAAATCTCGATTTAATCCTGTCGCAAAACCCATCAACCGGCCTGATGAGTCTGCATCTATCGATACTCCTGCGGCTAATCTGCCATCCGTAATCATCCTGCAATCTGTAGGCACAACCACAACTAATACAGTGAGTTACTATCATTCCATGACACATTTTTTATGTAAAGATTATTTCTTTTTTGTAAAGGAATCAAAAAATACACAAAAGTGTCATATGTAACATAAATTTTCATGAAGTTATACGCGGCGAGTTCCAACGGAAAAATAATTATCGTATTTACGACAAGATAAGCCTGTTCTTTTTATTCCCGTACGGTCATTTACGCTATTCGGTTAAATCGTCTGGTTTTTTATTATCAGAAGCTTGGATAGTTTTTATTTCATCACCAATAAGGGAAATTTTCATGCTGCTCCACAGCGGAACATTTGCTTGCGCTTCCGCTATTACCTTATTTAAAAAATGGTTTTTCTGACACCAGAACTCATCGGCCATTTTATGATACCGGTTTCAGCACTTAAAACAGGTATCTCAATTACGTCAATGCGTGACCGAAATTATTCCCCAGCCCTCACCATAAGATGATTAACACGTCGTTATGCGAGCCAGATCGAATTATCGAACGAAGCCAGATGGTTTTGTTCTGGCCATCGACATCGGGATGTGGTCGAAAAATAAAAACGCTGCCACAATTTCAGAACATTCCGTTAACAGCAAATGCTTTTTATCGCCGCCATGTCGATAATCACTAATCTGGAAGCATCATCACAGCCATAGTAATGATTCTTCAAAACACACAACGAGAAGAGTACATTAGTATCGTTAGGCGATTACTCATCAGGAATAGGATCCTGTAAAAGGCTTGTTACATGTCACCGATAGAAAAATCGAAAAAACTGGAAAACGTTTGTTACGATATTCGTGGCCCAGTACTAAAAGAAGCAAAAAGACTGGAAGAAGAAGGCAACAAGGTACTTAAGCTGAATATTGGCAACCCGGCGCCTTTTGGGTTTGATGCCCCGGATGAAATTCTGGTGGATGTCATCCGCAATTTGCCAACCGCGCAAGGTTACTGTGATTCAAAAGGGTTGTACTCTGCCCGTAAAGCTATCGTGCAACACTATCAGGCGCGCGATATGCGTGATGTCACGTTGGAAGACGTCTACATCGGTAACGGCGTATCCGAGCTGATTGTCCAGTCAATGCAGGCGTTGCTGAATACCGGTGACGAAATGCTGGTGCCTGCACCGGACTACCCACTGTGGACCGCCGCGGTTTCGCTTTCCAGCGGCAACGCCGTGCACTACCGCTGTGATGAGGAATCCGACTGGTTCCCGGATCTGGATGATATCCGTAGCAAAATCACCCCTCGTACCCGGGGGATCGTCATTATTAACCCGAACAACCCGACCGGAGCGGTATACAGTAAAGAACTGCTGCTGGAAGTGGTTGAAATCGCGCGTCAGCATAACCTGATCATTTTTGCCGACGAGATTTACGACAAAATCCTTTATGACGACGCCCAGCATCATTCCATTGCCGCACTGGCACCGGATTTGCTGACCGTGACCTTCAACGGCCTGTCCAAGACCTATCGCGTCGCCGGGTTCCGGCAGGGGTGGATGGTGCTCAATGGCCCGAAAAAACACGCCCGCGGTTATATTGAAGGCTTGGAAATGCTGGCATCCATGCGCTTGTGCGCTAATGTGCCGATGCAGCATGCGATCCAGACGGCGCTGGGCGGTTACCAGAGTATCAGTGAATTCATTCATCCGGGCGGGCGTCTGTATGAACAGCGCAATCGTGCATGGGAACTGATTAACCAGATCCCCGGTGTTTCCTGTGTGAAACCCAATGGCGCGCTGTACATGTTCCCCCGCATTGACGCCAAACGGTTCAATATCCACGACGACCAGAAATTGGTACTGGACTTGCTGCTGCAAGAAAAAGTGCTGCTGGTACAAGGTACCGCATTTAACTGGCCGGAACCGGACCACCTGCGTATCGTGACGCTGCCGCGTGTTGATGATCTGGACATGGCAATCAACAAACTGGGCCGTTTCCTGGAAGGGTATCACCAGTAATGTGTTGTTGCGTCCGGCTCTGTAAGGTGCCGGACGCACCTTCTATCTATTCCGAACCTTTATTCCGAACCTTCCTATTATTCTGAACCGTTCTCTTCTCCTGCCCCTTTCACCACAGCTGCTTTTTCAGGCTAGCCCTGATTTGCTTCTTGATGTCAGAGCCGCCACAATAAACCCTCTATTGCCTTACGCCGAGAGATGTTCATGGTCCAGAGTCACTTCTTCGCTCATTTATCCCGCCTGAAACTCATTAGCCGCTGGCCGCTGATGCGCAATGTCCGGACAGAAAATGTCTCCGAACACAGTCTGCAGGTCGCCTTTGTCGCGCACGCGCTTGCCGTGATCAAAAACCGTAAATTCAATGGCAATATTAATGTTGGCCGTATTGCTTTGCTGGCCATGTACCATGACGCCAGCGAAGTGTTGACCGGCGACATGCCCACGCCGATTAAGTATTACAACGCACAGATTGCCCACGAATATAAGAAAATCGAAAAAATCGCCCGCCATAACCTGATCACCATGTTACCTGACGAACTGCAACAGGACTTCAGCCCACTGCTGGACGAATCTCACATCAGTGAAGAAGAACAGGCGATTGTTAAACAGGCGGATGCGCTTTGCGCGTACCTGAAGTGTCTGGAAGAACTATCGGCAGGTAATAATGAGTTTCTGCTGGCCAAAGCGCGACTGGAAAAAACGCTCCAGCAACGCCATAGCCCGGAAATGGATTACTTCATGACGGTGTTTATTCCGAGTTTTAGCCTGTCGCTGGACGAAATCAGCCAGGAATCGCCGCTGTAATCGCTCTTGCAGGCCAACTCAAACAGCCTGAGTCGGGCCTCAGGCTGTTCTCCTCGGTTGCGGTCAGAATGGGTATAACCAGGGCACCATCACCACGCTCACGACCATCACCACCAGGGTAAACGGTACGCCGACCCGAACAAAATCGCTGAAACGATATCCCCCCGGAGCCAGTACCAGCGTATTAACCGGCGAGGAAACCGGCGTCATAAATGCAGCCGAAGCGGCAATCGCGATGATCATTGCAAACGGGTAAGGCGAAACCTGCATCTGTTCTGCCGCAGCAATCGCAATCGGTGCCATCAAGACCGCCGTCGCCGTGTTGGAAATAAACAACCCCGTCAGTGCGCACAGTAGAAACAGGCATACCAGCATCACATGCGGCCCGGCATCACCGCCAATTTCCATCAGCCCTTTCACTACCAGCGCGACCCCACCGGTTTGCTGCAATGCCAGCGCAAACGGCATCATCCCGACGATAAGAATCAGGCTCGGCCAGTGTACTGCGCGATAGGCGCTTTCCATGTCGATACAGCGGAACTGCCCCATCAACAGACACGCAATCAAGGCAGCAATCGCGTTAGGAATTTCGTCGGTGAGCATCATCGCCACCATCAGCGCCAGACAAAATAACGCATGCGGGGCCTGATTACTGGCGGGAGCGACGTCATCGACTTCCGCCGGTAAATTGAGCACAATAAAATGACGCTTATGTTGATGTAGCAAACGGATGTTTTTCCAGTCGCCGATAACCAGCAGGATATCGCCCAGCTTCAACGCTTCGTCAGCCAGTGTCCCTTCCATCGCCTCACCGTCCCGGCGAATGCCGACAACCGTTAACCCATAGCGACTACGAAATGTGACCTCTTGCAACGTTTTGCCCAAAAGCCCGGAATCCGGGATAAGCGAGACCTCTGCCATACCGACATCGCGAGCCTGCTCAGAGAAATACTCACCGCGCAGTACCATCGGCTCCAGCCGCTGGGTGGCGCAAAACTCACGCAGGTCGACCTCCGATGCCGACATGTCGACCAGCAACACATCATTGAGCCGTAACTCGCTATTACCGCTGACGCTCACCATAATGCGCCGGAATTTTTGCCAGCGTTCAATCCCGACCACATTGGCACCATAGCGCTGGCGCAATTGCGAATCGTCCAGACGTTGACCAATGAGCGGTGATCCGGTTCGGATCGCCAACCGACGCGCCCGTCCGGTCAGCCGATACTCCCTGATAAGGTCCCGAAACGTTTTACGCTTCCATCCGTCTTTCTGGCCATCGCTATCTGTTGCGGTCAGCCAGAAACGCGCAACCAGCATATACACGATCCCGGTCAACAGAACGACGACACCGATAGGCGTGACGCTAAAAAAGCTGAACCCGGCCATTCCGGTTCGCATCAACTCACTGCTGACGACCATATTGGGTGGTGTCGCCACCAACGTCATCATCCCACTGATAAGCCCGGCGAAAGCCAGCGGCATCATCAGACGAGCTGGCGTCGTTTTCATTCGTGCGGCAACATTCAGCACCACGGGAATAAAAATAGCCACCACCCCGGTCGAACTCATGAAAGCCCCCAGCAGCGCTACCGTACACATCAGCAAAATCAGCATGCGGGTTTCACTCTGCCCGGCCACACGCATCAGCCAGTCGCCGACCTGATAAGCGACGCCAGTTCTCACCAGGCCTTCACCAATCACAAACAACGCCGCGATCAGGAATACGTTTGGATCGCTGAAACCAATCAGTGCCTCCTGTAGCGTTAGCGTACCACTCAAGACAAACGCGACGATTACCAGCAACGCGATCACATCCATGCGCAGCTTACCGGTGGCAAACAACACGATGGCAATCGATAACAGAATGACGACCCAGACTAGCGAACTGCTCAACATGCCTCCTCCTGACGTTAACAGTCCTTATTCATCAGGCGGCACTCCGGTCGGAAGTGGTTCTTCCAAAAGAGCCGCTTAAGCCCAGAATGCCATAAAAAAACCCTGACAAAGCAGGGTCTTGATCATGTTTAGCGGGGTTTGCGTCATCATTTCAGGGTGATATTCACCCAGCCATCTGCTGCACGCGAAATCTGCAATTGCTCAAGAGAAGATAATGCGGCATCTACCTCATCCAGACGTGGCGTATCGGCAGGTGCCTTCACCGCGATAACCTTGCACCCGGCGGCTAAACCCGACAGCACGCCAGCTGGCGCATCTTCCACCACGACACACTCTGCGGGTGACAGCCCCAAGCGTTCGGCACCCAGCAGGTAAGCATCCGGGTTCGGTTTACCCCGTGCTACCTGCTCTGCGGTAATAAACTCACGCGGAGCAGACAACCCCGCCTCGCGATGGCGGGCATGGGCAATCGGCACCGTTCCTGACGTCACTATCGCCCACGGGATATCCAGTTCATCCAGACGAGTCAGCAACGCCTGTGCGCCTGGCATGGCGACAATACCTGCCGTATCCGTCGCTTCAACCTGCTCCAGCTCAACAAACTCGCGTTGGATAGTCTCTTCGCTGGCACCTGCCAGAAAATGACGCAACGAGGTAATAGCTTGTTTACCATGAATAAAATCCAGGACCGTTTGCGGCGCAATATCATGATCTCGTGCCCAGTTACTCCAGGCCCGCTCCACCGCGGGCAATGAATCCACCAGCGTGCCGTCAAGATCAAACAGAAAACCTTTACACTCCACAAAAAGCCCCTTCTTTACTTATCTGCCCCTGAACCTAATCAGGCATTGATGATTTGTGCGATCTCCACCGCACTCAGGTGATACTGACGCGGGCAGGATTGCCAAATCGCCAGCATGCGGACGTATTTATCCCACATTTTGGTCTGTGAGTTAAAGCCATGTGTGCCGGAATCAAAATGAGGATAACGGCCTTCCACATGCACCATGAAGCGCACGTAACCAAGATAACGCGCCTCCGTTGCCGCATCGAAACCCAGAAACGCCAGGCGGCGCTCATCCATATCCGGTTTTTCTTTCAGGTTGGCCCAGGACACCTGCAACGCATGGTGCATTTCCATGACATTGATGAGGGTGCGGCATACATCTTCGCTCAAATCGCCAAAGTCGCGATCCAGCTCCCGCATTTGCAACCCATATCCTCGCTCAATAATGGTTTGTAAACGACGGTAACGCTCTGCGTTATCGGGATCCAGCATCGACATCATTTTGTACTGGTTAGACAGGATAAGTCTTTGAGCATTGGTCATTTCCATGGTGCACTCCTGAATC
The DNA here is from genome assembly GCF_020406815.2 of Dickeya oryzae. Classification (NCBI taxonomy): domain Bacteria; kingdom Pseudomonadati; phylum Pseudomonadota; class Gammaproteobacteria; order Enterobacterales; family Pectobacteriaceae; genus Dickeya; species Dickeya oryzae. Next base: position 1,555,821 of record NZ_CP162670.1, on the reverse strand, counting down.
TGATTCCGACGAAAGGGATATTGACAGCAGAATCGCACACTGACTGGCAGTCGTTTCTTGATTTAAAACAGAATCGAATGGAAAAAAACTTAGCGTCTTTGGCTAAAAACCGGGTTTACATCAAAGAGAGTCCAGGAATGTCTTATCAAGTTGCTTGAAGGCACGATTCAGCACATCCGCCAGCATCTGATAAGTGGGCTCCCCCTCCACCGGTGCCAACGCCATCCCCGATTCCAGCAGCTTATTACGAATTTCATGAAACCAGTGTAATAAAGAAGGCGGTAGCGGTGTCACCGAACGACGCCCCAGCCACCATAACCCCTGCATTGGCAGGCTAAGCGCAAACAGCGCCGTTGCCACGCACGGACCTAATTGCCCGCCCAATCCAATTTGCCAGGTCAGGGTAAATACAGCCAGTGGCGGCATGATGCGAATGGCAAACCGGGTGGCTCGCACCACTCGATTTTCAGGAAACACCGGCGCCAGACGCTTATCCGCAGGCCAGGTTTTCATATAATGCTGACCAAGACGGAACCGTTGTAGCCATCCTGTTTTATCGGAGGGTTTCGTTGTCACGCTTAACCTCAATTTCATGTATAAAAAATAAAAAATTCGTACAAATCACCAACTGCAATTGACAAACTTAAAATATATTTTGTGTTTAATGATTGCTATCGGTATCCTAAAATAGCCTTTTGGCCGCGATAAAAGCCGTCTGACGCCGTTTGGTATTCGCTGTCGTGTTACTGTCGTGTCTGTGTATTTTCAGGCAGCGTGTTACCCTGTCATTCAGCGAGTCGGGCCACTGTTGATTTAGCGCGCAGCCCCCTTCACGGGTATTTGCTGTCGCCGTTTTTTGCTGCGCCGATGTCACCTCGTCAGGGCGTCCATACGCCGCCAGTCGATCAACATCGGTGTTTTCCGTTGTCATGTCTGGAAAGTTGACCCGGCCATGATGTTAATCATAAATGTCAACCGTCTTCTGCGCTACGCTAGTCGTTGTATGACATTTTTTTAACCATGTATAACAAGTAGGTACTTCCATGTCGAGTAAGTTAGTACTGGTTCTTAACTGCGGTAGTTCTTCTCTGAAGTTCGCCATCATTGATGCCGTTAACGGGGATGAATACCTGTCTGGTCTGGCCGAGTGTTTCAATCTGCCAGAAGCGCGCATCAAATGGAAAATCGATGGCGGCAAACAGGAAGCCGCACTGGGTGCCGGTGCCGCCCACAGTGAAGCACTGAGTTTTATCGTTAACACCATCCTCAGCCAGAAGCCGGAACTCTCCGCTCAACTGGTAGCGATTGGTCATCGTATCGTACATGGCGGCGAAAAGTTCACCCAGTCCGCTGTGATCAACGACGAAGTGTTGCAGGGTATCAAAGATGCGGTTCCATTCGCACCGCTGCATAACCCGGCTCACCTGATCGGCATCGAAGAAGCACTGAAAGAATTCCCGCACCTGAAAGACAAGAACGTCGCTGTTTTTGACACCGCGTTCCATCAGACTATGCCGGAAGAAGCCTACCTGTACGCCCTGCCGTACAAATTATACAAAGAACATCACATCCGTCGTTACGGCGCTCACGGTACCAGCCACTACTTTGTTTCCCGTGAAGCGGCAAAAGTCCTGAACAAGCCGGTAGACGAACTGAACGTCATTACCTGCCATCTGGGCAACGGCGGTTCTGTTAGCGCGATTCGCAACGGCAAATGCGTTGATACCTCTATGGGTCTGACACCGCTGGAAGGTCTGGTGATGGGTACCCGCAGTGGTGATATCGACCCGGCGGTGGTTTTCCACCTGCACGATTCCCTGGGTATGAGCGTAGACAGCATCAACAAAATGCTGACCAAAGAATCCGGTCTGCTGGGCCTGACTGAAGTGACCAGCGACTGCCGTTACGTGGAAGATAACTACGAGACCAAAGAAGACGCCAAGCGTGCGATGAACGTGTACTGCCATCGTCTGGCGAAGTACATCGGTTCTTACTCCGCGCTGATGGAAGGCCGTCTGGACGCGGTTATCTTCACCGGTGGTATCGGTGAAAACGCCGCCATGGTGCGTGAGCTGACGCTGAAGCAACTGGGTCTGCTGGGCTTCGAAGTTGACCACGAGCGTAACCTGGCTGCCCGCTTTGGCAAAGGCGGCAACATCGCTAAAGACGGTACCCGTCCGGCATTGGTTATCCCGACCAACGAAGAACTGGTCATCGCTCAGGATGCACTGAGCCTGACCGCCTAAGTCTCCCCCACTCCGTCAGCCCAGGCTGACGGAGTTGTTTTAGCAGCATCGTTTTTGAACAACGAGCAACCGCAAACAGAGGTTAAGCCGTGTCCCGTACAATCATGTTGATTCCTACTGGCACCAGCGTGGGCCTGACCAGCGTCAGCCTGGGTGTCATTCGTTCCATGGAACAAAAAGGCGTGCGTCTGAGCGTATTCAAGCCTATCGCCCAGCCACGTTCCGGTGATAGCACACTGGATCAGACCACCACTATCGTTCGTGCCACATCCGCCATTCCAGCCGCTGAACCGCTGGCAATGAGCTACGTGGAATCCATGCTGAGCAGCAACCAGCAGGACGTTCTGCTGGAAGAGATCATCGCTCGCTACCACGAAAATACCAAAGACGCAGAAGTCGTGTTGGTTGAAGGTCTGGTTCCGACCCGTAAACACCAGTTCGCCAACGCGCTGAACTATGAAATCGCCAAAACGCTGAATGCGGAAATCGTCTTCGTACTGGCGCTGGGTAATGACTCCCCGGCACAGTTGAAAGAGCGTATCGACATCGCCCGTTCCAGCTTCGGCGGCAGCAAGAACAAAAACATCACCGGCGTTATCATCAACAAACTGAATGCACCGGTCGATGAACAGGGTCGCACCCGTCCTGATCTGTCTGAGATCTTTGACGACTCGACCAAAGCCAGCGTGGCCAACATCGATCCGAAGCTGCTGTTTGCCAACAGCCCGCTGCCGATTCTGGGTTGCGTACCCTGGAGTTTCGATCTGATCGCCACCCGCGCCATCGATATGGCCAACCACCTGAACGCTCGCGTTATCAACACAGGCGACATTCAGACCCGTCGCGTGAAATCGGTAACATTCTGCGCCCGCAGCATTCCGCACATGCTGGAGCATTTCCGCCCTGGTTCACTGTTGGTGACCTCTGCTGACCGTCCGGATGTACTGGTTGCTGCCTGTCTGGCTGCCATGAACGGTGTTGAAATCGGTGCCCTGCTGCTGACCGGCGGTTACGAAATCGACCCGGCTATCAGCAAGCTGTGCGACCGTGCCTTCCAGACCGGCCTGCCGGTGTTCATGGTCAAGACCAATACCTGGCAGACCTCACTGAACCTGCAGAGCTTCAATCTGGAACTGCCGCCGGACGACCATGAGCGTGTGGAAAAAGTGCAGGAATACGTGGCTCGCCACATCGATGCCCAGTGGATCGACTCCCTGACCGCCACCTCTGAGCGTTCACGTCGCCTGTCTCCGCCAGCGTTCCGCTATCAGTTGACCGAACTGGCACGTCAGGCTGGCAAACGTATCGTACTGCCGGAAGGCGACGAACCGCGTACCGTTAAAGCCGCTTCCATCTGTGCCGAACGCGGTATCGCACAGTGCGTGCTGTTGGGCAACCCGGATGAAATCCAGCGCGTCGCCGCTGCACAGGGTGTGGAACTGGGCAAAGGTATCGAGATTATCGACCCGGTTGAAGCCCGTGAACGCTATGTCCCGCGTCTGGTTGAACTGCGTAAGAGCAAAGGCATGACCGAAGTGGTCGCCCGCGAACAACTCGAAGACAACGTGGTTCTGGGTACCCTGATGCTGGAACAAGGCGAAGTTGACGGTCTGGTCTCCGGTGCCGTTCACACTACCGCTAACACCATTCGTCCGCCGTTGCAGTTGATCAAAACCGCACCGGGCAGCTCACTGGTGTCTTCCGTGTTCTTCATGCTGCTGCCAGAGCAGGTACTGGTGTATGGCGACTGCGCCATCAACCCGGACCCGACGGCTGAACAGCTGGCTGAAATCGCTATCCAGTCCGCCGACTCGGCTGCCGCTTTCGGCATCGACCCGCGTGTGGCGATGATCTCCTACTCCACCGGTAACTCTGGTGCGGGCAGCGATGTGGATAAAGTTCGTGAAGCAACCCGTCTGGCGCAGGAAAAACGCCCGGATCTGGTCATTGACGGCCCGCTGCAGTACGACGCGGCTATCATGGCTGACGTTGCACAGTCCAAAGCACCGAACTCACCGGTTGCGGGTAAAGCCACCGTGTTCGTGTTCCCGGACCTGAACACCGGTAACACCACTTACAAAGCGGTACAGCGTTCTGCCGACCTGATTTCCATCGGGCCAATGCTGCAAGGCATGCGTAAACCGGTTAACGACCTGTCCCGTGGCGCACTGGTAGACGACATCGTCTATACCGTAGCCCTGACCGCTATTCAAGCTACCCAGATTGCCTGATGAGGGTGTGGCGGTGCATCAACTGATACGTCGCTACGACAGAAACACAAACGCCAGCATCCGCTGGCGTTTTTTATTCAACCCATTATTACCGTAACGACAATTAATGCTCTTCTTCTACGGTATCATGGTCTTGTGTTCCGCTCGGCTCCTCGTTTTGAGCGCGTGACGTCACACGTGTCGGCTTGATGTAATCATTGTTACTGCCACTGTTGCGGCTCAGCCAAAGCGATAATGCTTTGAGTGAATCCGGGGTGAACTCATCACAGCGCGCGGTAATCTCCTCCGGTGTCAGCCAGCTCACCTCGTCAATCTCTTCAGCTTGCAAGGCAAACGGGCCATGCATGACACAGCTGAACAACGCGCCCCACACCCGGCAATCATCGCTTTCATAATAAAACAGGCCGTGTTCGGCAAACGGAACACCCGCGATACCCAATTCCTCTTCCGCCTCACGGCGCGCCGACTCCAGCAGATTCTCACCCGTTTGCACCACGCCGCCTGCGGTCGCATCCAGCCAGCCGGGGTAAAAATCTTTGGTTTCGGTACGGCGCTGGACCAGAATCTTGCCCATGCCATCATGTACGACAATATAGGTAGCGCGGTGTCGCAGATGCTGAGCACGCATCTGTTGGCGGCTCGACTGGGCAATCACCTCGTTGTTCTCATCAACGATGTCGACCCACTCTGTACCTGCCGTCTGTGTTTGTTCCACCATCCTCTGAAACCCTTTCGTCATCACGCGCTGATGCGCATCTGTTTTTAGAAATATTGGAATTATCGATGTAACCTGAGAGTAGTAGCGTCTAAATTAGTGGCTAATCGCAACCTGTGCAATAGTCTCCCCGCCTTGTAATGGCACAACCTGCAACACGCCGTTTTCCAGTAAGCCGTAACTGGCAGGGTAACCGCCCTTCGGCAGGCTGACAGAACCGGGGTTGAAGCAAAAAATATCATCACGTCGCTCGGCTACCGGGATATGCGTGTGGCCAAACACCAGCACATCACCGGCGTGCAGCGGTGGTCGTTTTTCCGGATGATAAAGGTGCCCGTGGGTTAAAAATAAGCGGTTACCCGGTAACAGCACCTGCTGCCAGGGGGCAGTAATGGGGAATTGCAGCAGCATCTGATCAACCTCGCTGTCACAGTTTCCCCGCACCGCCATAATCTGCGACGCATAACGGTTCAACAAACTCGCGACATCCGCAGGTTGATAACGATCCGGTAACGGGTTGCGGGGGCCGTGATTAAGAAAATCGCCCAGCAGAATCAGCCAGTCAGCGCCGCTTTGTTCAAAACGGTCCAACAGGGTTTCAGTGGCTGACAGTGAGCCATGCAGGTCAGAGGCAAACATCAGTTTCATGGTTCTATCCCGATGTGTGAATACATTCAGTCTCGCTATAGTACCAAAAACCCATGTCATCACAGGCAAAATTATCAGCCCTGACGCTTTTCGAGAGGAGCCAATACCGTAGCGCTATCTGTATGAAAGGAAAAGAATAGCCATAACGGTTATTTATGTCTTATCCGCTAAGGTGCTAGGCTTTTGTCTGCCCATTGCTTTTCGGAGTCTTCCGCCTCAGGCCAATGACTCCCCCCACTGGAGAGATGATTCATGATTGATGTGTATTACGCCCCGACGCCTAACGGTCACAAAATCACCCTGTTCCTGGAAGAAGCACAATTACCTTACCAATTGCACAGGGTAGATATCAGCGCAGGCGACCAGTTCAAGCCCGCGTTACTGGCGATTTCCCCGAATAACAAAATCCCCGCGATTGTGGATAACCAACCGGCAGATCAGGGAGCTCCGCTCAGCCTGTTCGAATCCGGAGCTATCTTGCTCTATCTGGCGGAAAAAACCGGCAAGCTATTGAGTACTGACATGCGGGAGCGCGCTACCACCCTGCAATGGTTATTCTGGCAGATGGCAGGCTTTGGCCCCATGCTGGGACAAAACCATCATTTCAATCACTATGCGCCGCAGCCGGTGCCCTATGCTATCGAGCGCTATCAGAAAGAAACGGAACGACTATACGGAGTGTTGAACAAGCAGTTGTCTGAGCACACCTGGCTTGCTGGCAATGCGTACAGTATTGCCGATATCGCCACCTACCCCTGGGTGGTGTCACATGAACGCCAGCGTATTGATCTTGACGACTTCCCGGCGGTAAAAGGCTGGTTTGAGCGTATCCGCGAACGTCCGGCCACAGAGCGTGCCTACCAACTGGCAACCAAAGCCTGATAAAAATCGCATACGAGTCCCACGTCCGGTGTACCGGGCGTGGTTTCGTCCTCCCTTCCTCGCACTTCCTCTCCCTTCGCTATCGCCACGAAGGCTGTCACTGCGCTTTGTGTTGTCATCCCATCACGCTATGCTGTTTCGACTAACCTGAAAAGTGCTTGTTCCACTGATAAAAATTCCCTGAGATGTGGCTAATATCACCGGCAGGTGCAGATGAATCATCTATGCTGAAATCAGAGTGAATCAACGCGATGCCAGCGTATAAAACACTACCATCACTCCCAGGGGAATAACCTGATACACGAAGCGAGGCCAGCTTATGAAGCTACTGATTACCGGGGGAACCGGCCTTATTGGGCGTCATCTGATTGCGCGTTTGTTGTCCCTGTCACATCAGGTCACCGTCGTTTCCCGCTCGCCGGAACGCGCGCGACGACTGCTGGGCGATCAGGTTACGTATTGGCATGAACTGGAAGATAAGACCTCGTTGGATGGCTTTGATGGCGTTATCAATCTGGCGGGGGAGCCTATCGCCGATAAGCGCTGGACCAAAGCCCAGAAAGCGCGTCTGTGCCATAGCCGCTGGGACATCACCCGGCAACTGGCACAGTTGATCCGCCACAGTCAGACGCCGCCAGCGGTGTTTTTGTCCGGCTCAGCCGTTGGTTATTACGGCGATCAGGGGCAAGCGCTGGTAACCGAAGATGAGCCGCCTCACGATGACTTTACCCATGAACTCTGCGCCCGTTGGGAAGCACTGGCACTGGAAGCTGAAAGCGACAAGACCCGTGTATGCCTGATGCGTACCGGGGTGGTGTTATCGGCAGAAGGCGGCGCGCTGGCAAAAATGCTGCCGATTTTCCGCCTCGGGTTAGGTGGCCCGATCGGCTCTGGCAGGCAATACCTGCCATGGATTCATATTGATGATATGACCAACGCTATTTTATACCTGCTGGATACCCCCATGCTGAACGGCCCCTTCAACATGGTGTCGCCTTATCCGGTGCGTAACGAGAAATTCTCCGCCATGTTGGCGAATGTGCTGGATCGTCCCGGCTTTATGCGCACACCCGGTTGGGCACTCAGGATAGTGATGGGCGAAGCTGCGACACTGTTGTTGGGTGGACAACGTGCCATTCCCCAACAACTGGAAAAAGCCGGGTTCGGTTTTCGCTTTTTCGAGCTGGAAGAAGCCTTGAACGAGTTGTTGCACCCTCGCGCCAGCTGAGTGGTCTCAACCAGCGCGAGGAGCGTGTGACGTGCGCCGCGTTACTTCAGCGCACCAGACAGGAACTGCTGTAAACGAGGGCTTTGCGGGTTGCCGAATACGGCCTCTGGCGGGCCCTCTTCTTCTACTACCCCTTGATGCAGGAAAATCACATGGCTCGACACATGCCGGGCAAACTCCATTTCGTGGGTCACCACCACCATGGTTTTACCCTCTTCGGCCAGTTGCTGCATGATGCGCAGCACTTCACCCACCAGTTCTGGGTCCAGCGCGGAAGTCGGCTCATCAAACAGTAACACATCCGGCTCCATCGCCAGTGCGCGGGCAATGGAAACACGCTGCTGTTGACCACCCGACAAATCAGAAGGGTACTTCTCCTGTGACGCCCCGGTGATCCCAACCTTATTCAGGTAGAACTCCGCACGTTTACGGGCTTCCGCCTTACTCAGCCCCAGCACTTGTACCGGCGCTTCCATGACGTTTTCCAGCGCCGTCATGAAGCTCCACAAGTTGAAATGCTGAAACACCATCGTCAACCGGGTACGCAGCAACTGTAACTGCTTTTTGTCAAAGACCTTGAGCTGACCGTCTTTGTCCCGCACCATGTGGATTTCCTGTCCATTCACATGGATAGAACCTTCGCACGGTTTTTCCAGAAAGTTGATACACCGTAATAAGGTGCTCTTCCCCGACCCCGATGATCCAATAATCGAAATAACGTCCCCGGCTTTAGCCTCTAATGAAATGCCTTTCAGCACCTCATGCTGACCATAACGCTTACGCAATTCCGTCACCATCAGCTTATTATTCTGCATGCTTTATCTGTTCCTGCACTATTTCATGGAATGAACGGTTAATGGGATGAACGGGTGTGAAGATGCCGTAACCAACGGCGTTCTGCCTTCCTGAACAACGCAATCAGTACAAACGATATCGCCAGGTACATCACACCTGCAATGCCAAAGGCGTAAAACGGTTGATAGGTGGCGGCATTGATATCGCGCGCTACTTTCAGCAAGTCCGGCACCGTGACGGTAAACGCCAGCGCAGTAGAATGCAGCATCAGGATCACTTCGTTGCTGTAAGCCGGTAAGGCGATGCGCAATGCGCCCGGCAAAATGATGCAGCGATACTGTTTGAAACGCGAAAAGCCATAGGCGCGTGCCGCTTCGATTTCACCATGTGGCACCGAGCGAATAGCACCGGCAAAAATCTCCGTGGTATAGGCACAGGTGTTGAGCGCCAGCGCCAGAATAGCGCAATTCAGACCACTACGAAAAAAGGCGTTCAGCAAATCGGTACCGCGCACAATCTCCAGGCTGTATACGCCAGAATAAAACACCAGCAGTTGCACGTAGAGCGGTGTACCGCGAAACACGTAGGTAAAAACCCATACCGGCAACCAGTAACGACGACGCGGCGAAACGCGGGCCACTGCCAACGGAACCGCCATCAGACCACCGATGGTTACCGAGATAATCAGCAGCCACAGTGTCATCGCCAGCCCGGTAAGGCGATAGCCGTCGCTCCACAGCAGTGCCTGCCAATATTGTTGTAGAATCTCACTCATAATTTACTTTCCGGACTCCCTGCGAGTAGCGTTTTTCCAGCCACCACAGCACCCCGTTGGAAAGGGTGGTAAAAATCAGATACAGCACACCGGCAACAATGGCGAAAAAGAACGGATGGTGCGTTCCTTTCCCCGCCAATTGCGTTGCTTTGATCACATCGCTCAACCCCAGCAGCGACACCAGCGCCGTCGCTTTCAGGATAACCTGCCAGTTGTTGCCGATGCCCGGCAGCGCAAAACGCATCATCGACGGAAACATAATGCGGCGAAACACCTTCATCGGCGTAAAGCCAAACGCCACAGCGGCTTCAATCTGGCCGCGCGGCACTGCCAGATAGGCACCACGGAAGGTTTCAGTGAAGTACGCGCCGTAGATGAATCCCACTGTAATAATCCCGGCCCCCATCGGGTCGATATCGATTTGAGCCGCGCCCAGCGTTTCGGTGATGCTGTTAAGCACCATCTGCAACCCATAAAAAATCAGCAGCATCAGCACCAGGTCTGGTACGCCGCGAATCAGGGTGGTATAGCCAGAAAAAAAGCCGGACAGCAATCGACTGGATGAGAGCTTCGCCGCCGCGCCCACCAGACCAATCAGCAGTGACAGCACCAGTGAGCACAACGCCAGTTGCAGCGTCATGCGCGCGCCATCCATGATTAACTCGGAATAGCCATAAAGCATTACATCAATCCGCTCAGAAAAGACATGCCACTGCCCGCACCGGGCAGGCAGTGGTTAATCAGGAAGGCTTAATCACCGTACACGTTGAAGTCAAAGTACTTCTTCGCCAGTTTGTCGTAGGTACCGTCTTTACGCATATCAGCAAACGCTTTATCCAGCGCCACTTTCAGAGCGGTTTCGTCCTTACGCAGCCCCATACCGGTACCAACGCCAAACAGTTTGTCGTCTTTCACCGCCGGGCCAGCAAACGCATAATCTTTACCTGCGGCCTGCTTGAGGAAGCCTTCGCTGCCCGCCACTTCATCCTGGAAGGCGGCATCGATGCGCCCGGAAGTCAGGTCGGCATAGATCAGATCCTGGTTCTGGTAGGCCACAACATCCACCCCTTTCGGCTGCCAGTACTGGTTGGCGTAAGCCTCCTGCGTGGATGCCTGCAATACGCCGACACGTTTACCCTTCAGTGCGTCCAATGTCGGCACAATCGGTGAGCCTTTTTTCGCGATCAGACGCGCATTCGCGGCGTACAGCTTGTCGGTGAACGCAATTTCCTGCTGACGTTTTTCAGTGATAGACAGGGAGGAGATGATGGCATCGATCTTTTTCGCTTTCAGCGATGGGATCAACGCGTCGAAATCACTTTCCACGAAGGTGCAATTGGCCTGAATGCGTTTGCACAAGTCTTTTGCCAGATCGATATCAAAACCGACCAGTTGACCACTGGCATCCTTGGATTCGAACGGCGCGTACGTCGGGTCAGTCCCAATCTTGATATTTTTCGGAACCTCGGCGAACGTACTGCCTGCAGCGAATACCAGTGCAAGGGGCAAAAGTTTCAACATTTTTTTCATTGCATTACCCTTATTTTATGATTGTCTATGCCTAAGTGATGTTGACGGCGAACGCAAAACTGCTGTGATGAATACGTTTGCTGTGTGCATTAATTTATGTGCTGTTTGTCAAAATATAGCAAATTTTATGCCATAAAAAATATGCCACTCTGCATAAAATCAGATTCCGTAATCATGACAATCACATCAATATAATCAATAAATTATCCTGGTATCAGCAATAGCGAGGGGGGATGGCGCAATACTGCCCTGCATGATGCGCACAATCATGGTGCATCGACATGCACCATGAAAATAATATGCATCAAAATAGTGCAATTTATGACGCTATCGTCAGGCAACCTGACGCGATAATAGCGCCGCGAAGGGATATCACATGAAAGGCTTACGCGCCCTGCCAGCGTGTAAAGAGATCTTGCGGCAACTCGATATCAAATTGGTCAAGCACCCGATTGACCGTCTGATCGATGATATCTTGCACAGTTTGTGGGCGATGGTAAAACGCAGGCACCGGCGGCATGATGACCGCCCCCATTTCTGCAGCGGCATTCATCAAGCGTAAATGGCCGATGTGAAGCGGCGTTTCCCGCACACACAACACCAGCGGGCGACGTTCTTTCAGCACCACGTCAGCCGCACGAGTCAGCAAACTATCGGTATAGCTGTGGGTAATCCCAGATAGCGTTTTGATAGAACACGGCAGAATCACCATTCCTGCGGTTTTAAACGAACCGGATGAAATGCTGGCGGCAATATCACGCGAATCATGCACCACATCAGCCAGCGACTGCACATCACGCACGGTTAGATCGCTTTCCAACGCCAGTGTTTGTCGGGCTGCCGGGCTCATCACCAAATGGGTTTCAACCCCATTTACCGGTTGCAGCACCTGCAACAACCGCACCCCATATATCACGCCGCTGGCGCCAGAAATACCGACAATCAGTCGTTTCATTTTCACCTCACGGGCCGCCGCAGCGGTACTCACAACTTGTGCGCTGACTTTGCCGCATCACCTACAGATTGGCAAGAATAACAGCAACAAAAAAGGGAGCTTGCGCTCCCTGTATCGTTATCGGTCGATAGCTGATGATGCTCAACCTTCGTTGTGCAGCTCCAGATCTTCGACTTCATTCTGACTACGCATCGCTTTAGCATCGTCATTGCGCAACGCTTCCAGGTAGTCGAGATAATCCTGATTCACATCTTTGGTGACATAAACACCATTGAACACTGAACATTCGAACTGGACGATTTCCGGATTATCTTCCCGCACCGCCTCGATCAAATCGTTCAGGTCCTGGAAAATCAGGGCATCGGCACCAATAATCTTACGGATTTCTTCCACTTCACGGCCGTGAGCAATCAGCTCGTTCACACTTGGCATATCAATGCCGTACACGTTCGGGAAGCGAATTTCCGGTGCGGCAGACGCCAGATAGACCCGGCGGGCACCCGCTTCACGTGCCATCTCCACAATCTGCTGGGACGTGGTGCCACGCACGATAGAATCATCCACCAGCAGGACGTTTTTACCGCGGAATTCTGCCCGGTTAGCGTTCAGCTTACGGCGCACCGATTTGATGCGGGTTTGCTGACCCGGCATGATAAAAGTACGGCCGACGTAGCGGTTTTTCACAAACCCCTGACGGTACGGTTTATTGATAATGCGGGCGATTTCCAGCGCGATGTCGCAGGAGGTCTCTGGAATCGGAATCACAACATCGATATCCAGCTCTTCCCACTGGCGGGCAATTTTCTCACCCAGCTTCTGCCCCATACGCACACGCGCGCTGTAGACCGAAATTTTGTCGATGAAGGAATCAGGGCGCGCGAAATAGACATACTCGAACAGGCACGGGTGACTTTTCGGGTTTTCCGCACACTGACGGGTAAACAGCTGGCCGTTTTCGGTAATGTATACCGCCTCGCCCGGTGCCACATCACGCAGAAATTCAAAGCCCAACGTATCCAGCGCGACGCTCTCCGAGGCCACAATATACTCGTTACGCCCATCTTCCAGCTCACGCTTGCCGATCACCAGCGGACGGATACCGTTTGGATCGCGGAACGCCACCATGCCATGGCCGATAATCATGCCAATGCAGGCGTAAGCGCCACGAATTTGCTGATGCACGGCTGCCACCGCTGCAAAAATGTTATCTGCTTCCAGCGGATAGTGCTGAAAACGGTCCAGCTCTTTGGCAAAGACGTTCAGCAGAATTTCGGAATCCGATGTGGTATTGACGTGACGGCGGCCTTCTTCAAACAGCTTTTGACGCAACTCATGGGCGTTGGTCAGGTTGCCGTTGTGAGCCAGCGTAATCCCGAACGGGGAGTTGACATAGAAAGGCTGAGCCTCTGAGGCGCTGGAACTGCCCGCGGTGGGATAGCGCACGTGGCCGATCCCCATATTGCCCTGCAACCGTTGCATGTGCCGGGCCTCAAACACATCTTTCACCAGACCATTGGCTTTACGCAGGCGAAAGCAATTGGTCTCATTAATGGTGACGATGCCTGCGGCATCCTGCCCACGGTGCTGTAACACCGTTAACGCGTCATAAATCGACTGGTTGACCGGTGTAAAACCGGCGATACCGACAATACCGCACATGTGGTCTTTTCCTCATCAGCGCTACCGCGGCTAGATGTGCCGCGGCAAGAAACTCGACGTGCTTTGCAGGTAGTCAAAAAACCACCTGATGATATAACTGAATTGCGGGATTAAATGGGACTGCTTCCAGTCGGCACTCTGTGAAAAACCGGTGAAGGTATCAAGAAAAAACAGTAACGCAGAGACTATCAACACACCCCGTAAGGCACCAAAGCAAATCCCCAGTACCCGATCAGTGCCTGATAATCCGGTGCGTTCCACCAACGAACCGATCACATAATTGACGATAGCACCCACAATCAACGTCGCAATAAACAGAATGGCAATAGCGATACCGTTGCGCACCAGCTCATCAGTAAACCGCGTGAAATAAACCGCGAGATAGGCATAGTAGTGGCTGGCGATAAAGAACGCCGCCCCCCAGGTCACCAGCGACAGCGCTTCACGTACAAACCCCCGGATGAGACTGACCAGAGCCGAGAATCCGACAATACCGATAATGACGTAATCAACCCAAACCATGAACTATCCTAATAATGAACGATGACAATCATAGCGCCGCTCATCCTGTTCGCGGCGCATTCTAACAGAAAAAGAAAACGTTTGCGTAGCGTATTTCCTGCCGATTTTTTCGATAGGCGAAGAAATTAAAAAAACCGCCTGCCGCCAGACAAATAGCGCCTGCTGTTCGCTACCTGCCGTATTGCCCTGCCCCACAAAACACAAGGGGCAAGGTCGCTATGCTCCCCTACCCCTCGATGTACTGACTGACGGTTGGCCGACTCAGCGCGCGCTGTACGACCGAACCTGCCCGCTCAACCCACTCAGTTGCTGCAAGTCTCCCAATGCTGACTCCAATTTCTGCTTCGATGCATCCGGCCCGACGTAGATACGGGTAATCTGCCCGGCTACCGGTGCCGATGGCACGGTATAGGCACGATATCCCGACAAGCGCAACTTCGCGACAATTTCATTGACCTTGTCAGCGTTCTTCAGCGCCCCTAACTGCACCACAAAAGCCTGACCAGCCGGAGCCTGCTCCTGCGATGTCGCTTTAGCGTCCGCTGGCTTGTTTTCCGTCGATCGATTTTCTGCCGATCGGGTGTCGGTTTTAGCTTCTGCTACCGGTTTTTCGCTCGGCTTGCTGTCAGACGACTTGTTGTCAGGCGTTTTGCTTTCAGCCGTTTTCACGTCAGGCTTAGGCCGGGTGTCCGCTTTCGTTTCCGGCTTTTTCGGTTCCGGTTTCGCTGGCTGCGCTTTCATCGCCGGTGGAGCAAGCTGCTGCACTGGCTGACGCGGCTCAGTCACCACCGGGGGGACAGACATCGCCGGATGAGAAGACGACGGCGATGCCCCACGCCGCTCCGGTACAGCGGGTGCCGGGGTCGGCTCAGGCACCGTGTCGGCATCAGCGTTATTTTTGTTTTGCATCGCGGCTTCAGCGCCTTCAGGCGGCTGGACAGGCAACGACTGATTGACCGGCGGCATCGACTCTGCCTCCAGTGTATCGCCCGGCTTGGGAACCAGTGGGATGGCAGCAAACTCGTCTTCGTAATGCTTTTTTTTGCCATCCAACAGCCCAGGCAGCACGATAACACCCAGCGCCACCAGCACAACGGTTCCCACCAGGCGATTCTGAAACTTACTCGCCATGCATTCCGCTCCCGTCCAACGCTTCCATCACATGCGCGACAGTATGGAAAGAACCACAAACAATCACCACATCATTTTCTCCGGCATCCTGCATCGCCTGACGCCAGGCTGTCGCCACATCCGAATACCGGGTACAACGCGCCAGATGCTCAGCCAATTGATCAGCACTGGCACCGCGCGGGCCTTCCAGCGGCGCACAATACCAGACATCCACCTGTGGCTTAAGATGCGCCAACGTACCGGGAATATCTTTATCGGCCAGCATACCGACTACCGCCCGCACCTGGCCGGTACGCGGCAAATCAGCCAGTCGGGCCGCAAGGTAAGCGGCTGCATGAGGATTATGCGCGACATCCAGAATCAACAACGGTTTTTTGCTCACAATCTGGAAACGGCCCGGTAGCTGTGCCTGACGCAATCCCTGGCGAATCACATCGGCACTCAGTGCAATGTCAGAAACCTGCAGCGCTGCCAGCGCGGTGGCCGCATTAGCCAACGGCACGGAAGGGATAGGCAGCGCATCATAGCAAACATCACCGCTCTGCCAGCGCCAGCCGCCATCCTGCAATGAAAACTGCCAATCCGCACCACGGCGAAACAGCCGGGCACCTTTTTCCTGCGCGACAGCGACGATGGATACCGGCATGTCCGGCTCACCCACCACTGCCGGTCGGTTGCCACGGAAGATCCCTGCTTTTTCCCGACCGATGCTGTCACGGTCGTTGCCCAGCCAGTCGGTATGATCGAGCGCGATGCTGGTTACCACCGCGACATCGGCATCCACAATGTTGGTGGCATCCAGGCGACCACCCAGACCCACTTCCAGTATCACCACATCGAGTTGTGCCTGCTTAAACAGCCACAATGCCGCCAGCGTACCGAATTCAAAATAGGTCAGCGACGTACCATCGCGACCGGCTTCGATCGCCGCAAAGGCTTCAGCATGCCGTGATTCTGCTAACTCCTGCCCCTGAATGCGTACCCGCTCGGTGTAACGCAGCAAATGTGGCGAACTGTACACCCCAACACGTAACCCGGCAGCGCTCAAAATGGATTCCAGCGTACAGCAGGTCGTGCCTTTGCCGTTGGTTCCCGCCACGGTAAATACGCGGGGAGCGGGTTGTTGTAGCTGCAGGTGTTCCGCGACATGCCGGATGCGATCGAGGCCCAGATCAATGGCCTGACTGTGCAGATGTTCAAGATAGTGAAGCCACGTGGCCAAAGGCGACGTGGCTTGAGGTGTCTGAAGATTGTCCATGAGTCCCGTTCACTGACTTACGGTTGATTACTGCCGGGAACACGGCAACAACGCCGCCCTGCTCCCGGTTCATCATTAATTAGGCATCACTCTGTGCTTCGTGCGAGGCGGACAACCGCACCACCGCAGGTTCCTGCGGTTCCGGGCGATGAGTCAACCGGGACAGGATGCTGGCCAGTTTGTAGCGCATATCCGCACGACGAACGATCATGTCGATAGCGCCTTTTTCCAGCAGGAATTCACTACGCTGGAAGCCCGGCGGCAGTTTTTCACGAACAGTCTGCTCAATAACACGCGGACCGGCAAAACCGATCAACGCTTTCGGTTCGGCGATATTCAAATCACCCAACATCGCCAGACTGGCGGATACACCGCCCATAGTCGGGTCAGTCAGTACCGAAATATACGGCAAACCACGCTCGCGCATTTTCGCCAGCGCCGCACTGGTTTTCGCCATCTGCATCAGCGACATCAGCGCTTCCTGCATACGGGCACCACCACTGGCGGAGAAGCAAACCAGCGGGCAGTTATCTTCCAGCGCCTGCTCCACGGCACGAACGAAGCGCGCACCTACCACCGACGCCATGGAACCGCCCATGAAAGAAAACTCGAACGATGCCGCAACCACCGGCATGTCGTACAACGTCCCTTTCATCACCACCAGCGCGTCTTTTTCATCAGACTGTTTCTGCGCTGAAGCAATACGGTCTTTGTACTTCTTCGAGTCTCTGAACTTCAGGACGTCCTTGGGCTCCAGTTCGCTGCCCAGTTCGACCATACCTTCCTTGTCCAGAAACGCATGGAGACGAGCCCGGGCAGATAACCGCATGTGATGATCACATTTCGGACACACTTCCAGATTACGTTCCAGCTCAGCGCGATAAAGCACCTGACCGCAACTGTCACATTTGGTCCAGACCCCCTCAGGAATATTCGCCTTACGGGTAGGTGTGACATTACTTTTATTGAGAATTCGTTCAATCCAGCTCATTGATAACCTTTCTGCTTGAACCTGGCACCAGCCAGTACGCTGCTACACATTGCCCAATCCCTGGCAACGCCGCCGATAAAGCGATGTCCCATCCCGGCAAGCCGGGGCAAGACATAGGTATTAAGGCTTGTTAATACAAACACAGCCGTAAATGCTGCTCATTAAACCATAACGATCCGGGCGTGTGGATAAAAAACTGGTCAAACCGGATGTTAAAATAATTTTCCACTTATTTCATATTTTGCCGTGTCATGGCGCGCTTATGCCGCCAGAACTCGATCAACCCCGGCAAAATGGAAATGAAGATGATCGCCACGATCAATAACTTCAGGTTCTCCTGCACCACTGGCAAGTCGCCAAACAGGTAACCGGCATAGGTGAATAACAACACCCACAACACGGCCCCGGTCACGTTATACAGCGCGAACTCACGATAGCGCATATGCCCCATCCCGGCGACAAAGGGCGCGAATGTTCTCACAATCGGTACAAATCGCGCCAGAATTATTGTCTTGCCACCGTGATGTTCGTAAAACGCATGGGTACGATCTAGGTAGCTGCGGCGAAAAATACGTGAGTGAGGATTGCGGAACAATTTCTCACCGAACAATCGACCGATAGTGTAATTCACCGCATCCCCCAGCACCGCCGCGACCACCATCAGCGCCACCATGGTGTGGACGTTCAGATCGTTGGTCGGCAGCGAGGCCAGCGCACCGGCAACAAACAGCAACGAGTCACCAGGCAGGAATGGCGTCACCACTAACCCGGTTTCACAAAACAAAATCAGGAACAAAATGGCGTAAACCCATATGCCATACTGCGCTACCAGCTCAGCCAGATGCACATCAATGTGCAAGATAAAATCTATGATAAACCGTACAACATCGAGCATAATCGCGTCCTTATTCAGTTCAATACCGACTCAATTCACATCAACGTCGGCTTCGCCGTTTATCGCCGTCACACCGGTGTCTCTTACCTCATCGGGTAAAAAAAGCGGTCCCATCGACGCGCAGGGAATCCCGAAATGCGGTGGATAGTCCACGGCAACCAGATACAGTCCATCAGCCTTTGCCGTCGCGGCAGCCAGCGTGCGATCTTTCGCCGCCAGCAGCTCAGCCATCCAGTTTTCCGGCTGGTTGCCGCAGCCGATCTCCATCAGGCTGCCGACAATATTACGCACCATGTGATGCACAAAAGCGTTGGCTTTGATGTCTACCACCACATAATCACCCAGACGCGTTACCCGCAGGTGCATCAGGTTACGCCACGGTGTGCGTGACTGGCATTGCACCGCCCGAAACGAGGTAAAATCGTTCTCGCCCAGCAGGCACTGCCCGGCTCGATGCATGCGCTCGGCATCCAGTGGCAGGTAATAATGCGTCACCCCGTGCGACAGGATGGCTGGCCGAAAACGCCGGTTATAAATCACGTAGCGATAACGGCGTGCCGTGGCGCTAAAACGGGCGTGAAACGCCTCATCCACCGTTTTGACCCAGCGCACCGCGATATCCGGTGGCAGGTTGGCATTCACCCCCATCGTCCAGGCGGCGTCTTTGCGCACCGCGTGGGTCGTGAAGTGCACTACCTGTCCGGTTGCATGCACCCCGGCATCGGTACGGCCAGCGCAAAACACATCGATACGTTCGTTCGCCACCTGAGACAATGCGGCTTCCAGACACCCCTGAACGCTGTCTACCTCGGCCTGACGCTGCCAGCCGTAATAGCGACTGCCGTCATATTCAATCCCCAGGGCGATTTTCAGCGGTGCCTCATCATCCGCGTGCTGCAACGACGTCATTACCCCAGGTACTCCTCAATCAGCCGTTCAGCGGTTTCTATCGCCATCAACGCACCGCCGAAACGGATGTTGTCGGCCACCGACCAGAACTGCAACAGCTCAGGTATGCCGTAATCGTTACGCAGACACCCAATACTCAGTTGTACATTGCCAGAGGCATCTTCCACCTGCGTCGGATAGTCGTCTTCCTCGCTCAACGCGATATCCCCCGCCCGCACCAGCACATCACGCGCTTCATCGGCAGACAGCGGGCGCAACGCTTCCAAATGTACTACCTGCGCATGACCGTAAAACACGGGCGACTGCACGCAGCTGACCGATATCGGCAGGCCGTCATCCTGCAATACCTTGCGCACCTGATCGACCAGCCGACGCTCCTCACGGACACTGCCTTCACTGTCGGCCAGTAGCGGTAACATATTGAACGCCAGTTGTTTCGGGAACAGCCCCGCTTCGGCCGGAATACCGTTGAGAAGACGAGCGCTTTGCCCCGCCAAATCATCCACCGCTGCTTTACCATGCGCCGACACCGACAACAGGTTGCTGACGTGCAAACGCGACAACCCAGCCTGTTCCGTCAACGGTTTGATCGCAGTCAGTAACTGACTGGTCAGGCTATCCGCCACCGCCACGATATTGCGATTACGGTAATCCCCCAGCACATGCGGATTCACCCCCGGCACCACCAGCGGGACATCCGGTTCCAGCGCAAACAGGCCGCTACTGTCAATCACCAGACACCCGGCATCGCCTGCGGCTTGCGCATAGCGGGCACTGGCATCGATACCGGCGACGAAAAAGGCCAGTTGCACCTGTGACCAGTCGAAATCGGCCACGTCTTCTACCCGCAGCGAACGGCCGTTAAAACGCAAACTCTCACCGACGCTGTTTTCACTCGCCAGCGCATAGAGCTCACCCACGGGAAACTCACGCTCCTGCAATAGCTCCAGCAACGCGGTGCCGACAGCGCCGGTCGCTCCCAGCAACGCGATATTCCAGCCATTGGACATGTGGTTGTACTCCCCAAGAATAATGAATAAAACACACCGGACGATGATGACATCGCCCGGATTAATCTGATTTTGATACAGGAAATTAGCGCTCGTTCACCGACGCGGTGAAACCTAACCGATTCAGTTGCTCAGCGCTTTCGCGATCAGCGCAGATGACATGCAACGATGACCACTCGCGCCGCTCCTGATAGCACTTACGCAACCGGTCGAATTCACCGGGAATCTGAGCGACCTGACGCAATAAAGCATCATCGCGGCGCACATCATACACCAGATGCACCAGTCGTTTGAGTTGATACTCATCCAGTGGCACCGTCAGAGTCACCTCCGCCAGCTCCGGCGTCGGCAGCAACGACGACAAGGCGACCTGCTGCGGTTGACCGATAAAACGGCTCCAGGCTTCGAACACCTGCGTGGTGCCGCGTGCTTTGCCTTCCAGCGTATAACCAGCGATATGGGCCGTGCCAATGTCGACCCGCTCCAGCAGTTCGAGAGATAGCTCAGGCTCGGGTTCCCACACATCCAGCACCACGCTAAGGTGTTGGCCGCGTTTAAGGGCAGCCAACAAGGCAGCGTTGTCCACCACCGGGCCGCGACAGGCATTAATCAGGATGGTGCCTGCTTTCAGGCGCGCCAGCAGTGCGGCATCCATACAATGCAAGGTGGCATAAGGCCCCGCTTTCAATAGCGGCGTGTGGAACGTCAGCACATCAGCCTGCTCCACCACCTCATCCAACGACACAAACGGCCCTTCGTCACCGCGATCCGCCCGCGGCGGGTCGCACAGTAGCGTCCGCACCCCCAGCGCCGTCAACCGGTCATTGAGGCGAGACCCCACGTTCCCTACCCCGACGATCCCAACGGTACGGTCTGTCAACGCGAAGCCATCACGTTCTGCCAGCATTAACAGCGCGGAAAACACATACTCGACCACCGCAATCGCATTGCAGCCGGGAGCCGCGGAAAACGCGATTCCCTGCTGGCGCAGAAACGCTTCATCCACATGGTCGGTGCCCGCGGTCGCCGTGCCGACAAACTTTACCGCTTTGCCGCTCAGCAGGTCAGCATTCACTTTCGTGACCGAGCGCACCATCAGCGCATCCGCCCCGTTCAGGGCCTCTGTCGGAATCGGTCGGCCCGGTACCGCCGTTACCTCGCCAAGGCGGCTGAACAGCGTCTGAGCGTAAGGCATATTTTCATCAACAAGGATTTTCACGTTGGCTTTCCTGATAGACCGCTGACGACACCCGCGTCGCCGCGACAAAACGAAGGGCGTTATTCTGCCATAAACCAACTGCCGGTAACACTGACGAGCGGCATCGGTTCATCACGGGGTATCAGATATCAGCATCAGGCAACTGGCTCCCCAAAGGCGATGCGTACCCGCAGTCCACCCAATGACGGGCAATCCAGCAGTTGAAGCCGGGCGTGATGCCAGAGCGCGATATCCCTGACCAGCGCCAGCCCCAGCCCGGCGCCTGGTAAGCCGTGATGGTTATCCAGCCGGTGGAATGGCCTCATCGCCTGCGCGCGTTCCAGTGTCGGGATCCCCGGGCCACTGTCGTCGATCTCCAATTGCTGCGCCTGTACCCGAGCCGTCACCACGCCGCCTTGCGGTGTGTATTTCAGCGCATTATCCAGCAAGTTGGCGCACAATTCCGCCAGCAGTAGTGGTTCACCACGAATCAGGCAATGCTCATCGCCTTCATATCCCAGATCGATCTGTCGGCTGCGCGCCTGTGGCAGGCGGGAAAAGCAGGCATCCCGCACCAGATCAGCCAAATCCACGGTTTGCCAGATGTGTTCTTTGCTGTCTTGCGCTCTCAGGCGCGATAGCTGCAACAGACGATCGGTCAGTTGGATGGTATCGTCCAGCGTGGCACTCATGCCGGTCAGGCTGTCACGCCACTGCGCAGGCTGGGGGCTATTGAGCGCCACCCCCACTTGCGTTTTCAGCACTGCCAGCGGTGTTCTGAGTTGATGCGCGGCATCAGCGCCAAAACGCTCCTGCCGTTGAAGTACGCCTCTAAGCCTTGCCATATACCGGTTGAACGCCACCAGTAACGGCTGCATTTCAGACCAGGGTAATAACGGGGGCAACGGCGTCAAATCACCGGGCTCACGGCGCGCCATCACCCCAGACAGCTGGCGCAATGGCCGCAACAATTTACGAAACAGCAGCAGCACCAGTAGCAGCGCCAGCAACACCAATGCGCTTTGGCTAATCAAGGCAATCAGCCATTGCTGGTGCACAAAGGCCTCGCGGGAACGCAGCGTTTCCGCCACCAGAATCAGCACCATTCCTTCCACGTCAGACTCATTGACCGGTTGCCATAACGCCGCCACCCGGATAGCCCGGCCGTGATAATGCGCATCATAGAAATGGGCCAGCGCCGGATAATGCCGGGATAACGGGATACCACGCGGCAACGGTGGCAGGTCGTCATAACCAGAGAGCGTATTCCCCTGCGGGGTCAGGACCTGATAATACAGTTGGTCGTTCATGTTGCGCTCAAAGCTATCCAGCACCACCCAGGGGACATCCACCGCCAGTTGACCGTTGCGTACCGTCAATCGTTCAGCCACGGTACGTGCCGACGCCAACAGCGTGCGATCATAGGCCTGCGTCGCCGCCGCTTTGGCACTGTGGTAGTGGCTCCACACCGACAATGCCCACAGCAGCGCCATCGGCACACCGAGGTAGAGCATCAACTGGCCACGCAGCGAATTAACTTTCAGCATGATGGCATTCCAGGCTATATCCCAACCCACGCAACGTGACAATCATGACATCGCTGCCCGCCAGTTTTTTGCGGATACGGTGCACGTACAGATCGAGGCTATCCGTGCTGGCTTCATCGGCGAGTGTAAATACCTGTTCATACAGATACTGGCGTGATACTGGTCGCCCCCGGCGCTGCATCAACGTGTGCAGTACCGCCTGCTCACGCGGCGTCAGCGCCAGCGGTTTGTCCTGTAGCAGAAAGTAGCCTTCATCGTGCCAGCTCAGAGAACCCAGACGCTGCACATCCTGTATCTGCCCCTGACTACGCCGCAACAATGCCCGCAACCGTGCTTCCAGTTCAGCCAGTTCAAACGGCTTGGTCAGATAATCATCCGCGCCCAGATTCAGCCCTTTAACCCTGTCCGCCACACTGGCACGGGCCGTCAACAGCAGCACCGGCAAGTTCTGCCCGCGTTTACGTAACCGCGCCAGTAACGCCAGTCCATCCATGCGCGGCAATGACACATCCAGCACCATCAGCGTATAGGCTTCCTGCTGCAACAGATGATCCGCCGCCACACCATCGCCGACCAGATCCACGGCGAATCCCGCCTCGCTCAGGGCTTTTTTCAGCCAGTGCGCCAGCTCAGGATGATCCTCAACCAGTAAAAGTCGCATCACCGTCAGCCTTTATCCACATTGATTTCTCCTTTCATCAGCCGCTGGTGACCATTCTCCCTCAAGATCGGCCGTTTTTTTAAGCGACGGTAATCACATCCTGAATACATTTTCACTAACCGAAAGGTAACTGAAAGGTTACCTCATTAACAATCCCTCAACAGTCCCGTTCCGGGAATAATAAAAACAGGAAGAAATGACAATGAAAAAATACCTCGCCCTTTCCCTGCTGCTGTGCGGTTCGATTGCCACCGCCGAGACCAACCCGGCAACCGCACCGACACGAACCGAGTGCATCGCCCCCGCCAAGCCAGGCGGTGGATTTGATTTGACCTGTAAATTGCTGCAGATATCGCTGCAAGAGACCGGCACGCTCACTAGTCCGATGCGCGTCACCTACATGCCAGGGGGAGTCGGCGCGGTGGCGTATAACGCGATTGTGGCGCAACGGCCAGATGAACCCGGCACCGTGGTGGCCTTTTCCGGCGGTTCGCTGCTGAACCTGGCACAAGGTAAATTCGGACGCTATGGCGTCGATGATGTGAAATGGCTGGCGGCGGTCGGCACCGATTACGGCATGATCGCCGTGCGGGCCGATTCCCCTTATCAAACGCTGAAAGACCTGCTCGGTGCCATGCAGAAAAACCCAAGTCAGGTGGTGGTCGGTGCCGGGGCTTCTATCGGCAGCCAGGACTGGATGAAAACTGCGATGCTGGCGCGCCATGCTGGCATCAGTCCGCGCGACATGCGCTATGTGGCGTTTGAAGGCGGCGGTGAACCGCTGACCGCGATGTTGGGCGGACATGTGCAGGCGGTTTCCGGCGATATCAGCGAAATGGTGCCCCACCTGCAAGGCGGCAAGATTCGAGTACTGGCGGTATTTTCCGAGCAACGCCTGCCGGAGCCGCTGGCCAGCATCCCTACGGCTAAAGAGCAAGGCTACGATTTAGTCTGGCCAATCATTCGCGGCTTTTATCTCGGCCCCAAAGTGAGCGAGGCCAGCTACCAGTGGTGGGAACAAGCGTTCAAACATATCGCCACCACCGACGAATTCAAAAAGCAACGCGACCTGCGTGGACTGTTCGAGTTCAACCTGACCGGACAAGCGCTGGATGCCTACATCAAAAAGCAGGTCGCGGATTACCGCGAGCAGGCGAAGCTGTTTGGGTTAGCTAAATAGCTGAATGTCAGTCGCTAACACTAAATAGAGGAGAAACACATGATGAGCGATCGTCTGTTTGCCGGGGTCTGGTTGTTGCTGTGCCTGATTGGCCTGGTTATCGGCTGGGAAATCCAGAGCGAATACAGCTACGAGCCGGTTGGCCCACGCCCGTTTCCTGTCACGATTCTGGGGTTGATGGCGATGTGTGCCGTGTTAATGCTGCTGCGTAAACCTGATGCCCTCGTCTGGCCTTCCGCTGTGGTTCGTCAGCGCTTGTTGCTGCTGGTCATCATGCTGGCACTGTACGCCTGGCTGTTTGAACCGCTGGGCTTTCCGCTGACCACCGCATTGCTGGGTTGCGGTATCGGCATGTTGTTTGGCGCGGTGTGGTGGATGGCGGCGTTATCCGGCGCGGTCATGGGCATCTCACTATTTTACGCCTTCGATAAACTGCTCGACGTCACGCTGCCCGCTGGCGCGTGGCTCTAACCGGGAGACAGGTTCATGGATATCTGGTCTTTTCTGATGCAAGGTTTTGCGGTGGCGATGACGCCGCAAAACCTGATGATTGCGCTGATCGGCTGCTTTATCGGTACCGTTGTCGGGCTGTTGCCCGGTTTGGGCCCGATTAACGGTGTGGCGATTCTGATGCCGCTGGCTTTCGCGTTGAAACTGCCAGCGGAATCGGCGCTGATTCTGCTCGCGACGGTGTACCTCGGCTGTGAGTACGGCGGGCGTATTTCTTCCATTCTACTTAACGTCCCGGGCGATGCGGGGGCAATCATGACCGCCCTTGACGGCTACCCGATGGCGCAACAAGGGAAAGCGGGGGTGGCGCTGTCGATTTCCGCTGTCAGTTCGTTTGTCGGTTCCAGTATCGCGATCCTCGGTATCATTTTGTTTGCGCCGCTATTGGCTAACTGGTCACTGGCATTCGGCCCGGCGGAATACTTCGCGCTGATGGTGTTCGCCATCGCTTGCCTTGGCAGCATGATGAGTCACAATCCGCTGAAATCGTTTCTGGCCGCGCTGATCGGCTTATCGATGGCGACAGTCGGCGTGGACGCCAACACCGGGGTCTACCGCTTCACCTTCGACAGTGTCCATCTGTCAGATGGGATTCAGTTTGTGGTGGTGGTCATTGGCCTGTTTTCCGTGAGCGAAATCCTGTTGATGCTGGAACAAACCGGAAGCGGACAAAAGCTGACCAGGGCCACCGGACGCATGCTGTTTAACGTTCGCGAAGGCATGCAGTGCGTTGGGGCGACATTACGTTCCTCATTGCTGGGGTTCTTTGTCGGTATCCTGCCCGGTGCGGGGGCCACGATCGCCAGTGCCATGGCCTGGATGACGGAGAAAAAAATCAGCGGCAACAGCGACAGTTTTGGTAAAGGCGACATTCGTGGCGTGGCGGCACCGGAAGCGGCTAACAACGCCTCTGCCTGTGGTTCGTTTATCCCGATGCTGACGCTGGGTGTTCCCGGTTCGGGTACCACCGCGGTGATGATGGGCGCACTGACGCTGTACAACATTACGCCGGGGCCGGCCATGTTTACCGAACAACCGGATATCGTCTGGGGACTCATCGCGGCCATGCTGATCGGTAACCTGATGTTGTTACTGCTCAACCTGCCGATGATTGGCCTGTTTACCCGTATGCTGGCGATTCCGATGTGGTTTTTGGTACCGACGATTGCCGCGATTTCCGCCGTCGGTGTCTATGCCGTACACAGCACTACCTTTGACCTGTTACTGATGGTCGGGCTGGGGGTATTCGGCTACCTGCTACGCAAAATGCACTTCCCGATGTCGCCGCTGATCCTCGGCTTTGTGTTGGGTGAAATGCTGGAGCAGAACCTGCGCCGTGCGTTGTCCATTAGCAACGGCGGGTTATCCATCCTGTGGGAAGGGCACATCAGCCAGACGTTACTGGGGATGGCAGTGTTGATTCTGGTGGTACCGCCGGTATTGAAACGCTGGCGACATCGCCGTGCTCAGCTTCAGTCCGTCCCACGCACATAACACCACCGCTAATCTCTAACGCAGCACGTGGGTTCTTCACCCCGCGTGCTGCGTTGCCCACACTCAGTGCTGACGTCACGCCCATCCTGCGTTTTCTCGCCTTTTTGCCCTGCTTAACGAAATATTAACCGGTTCATACACCACGACTATCGGGAATACCGCACCGTTGTTATGATGACAATAGTTATGATCACAACAGCTGTGATGACAATAAACCTGCAGATAACACCGATCATGGTGATAACGTCATCAGGCTCTGGTGAAATCCGTCACGCGTCTACGGTAAGGAGAGCAGCATGCAACCGATCAGTAATCCCGGTAATGTTTCCCTGCCGGGAGAAAAAACGCTGGACCCCACGCTGTCAAAAACCGCGACATCCCAGACGGATGACCTTCCGTTAACGCTGGCACAACGAACCACGCTGGAAAAGCTGGTGACGCAGATTTCCACCCTGAGCGGTGCCAAACCCGCAGAAGTCTGGGCAACCGTGCGTGCAGAATTGGGTAACAAGAATAATGCGGAACTGCTCGCCAGCCAGTTTCCGGCCGCCGAACAAAGTTTGCAAAACCGGCTGAGCACGGTACAAAGTTCACAGGATACCCGCCAGTTGCTGCAACAATTGACCAGCCTGCTATCTCAGGGGAATAACCGTCAGGCGGCCAGTGACTTTATCCGCCAGCAGTTTGGTCACACCGTGTTAAGTTCACTGACGCCTTCACAACTGAAACTGGTGGTGACGCTGCTACAAAACGGCCTGTTGCCTCAGGCCGCCACTCTGTTGTCTACGGATGCTAACGCCACGTTGTCGCTTGGTCAAACGGCTAACGGGCAAACACTCCCGTTGGCACAAACGCCTACCGCGACCACAATCCCCTCCCCCTTGCCGCAAACCTCCCAGCAACTGGCGGCGATGTTACAAGCGGGCGTGGCACCAGGCGGGTTGGGTGCTAATACCTCAACAGCCGCCTTGCTGGACCGCGCCTTATTACCCGCAGAACACAACCAGCTCAACCAGTTGGTTGCCAAACTGGTTGCTCTGAGTGGTGAATCGCCCGCTAAAGTCTGGCATACGCTGATGGACATGCAGGGGTTAAAAATCGGCGACCCGATACCGGCGAAGAATTTTCACGTGTTAAGTCAGTTCATTAACACACAAAGCGCACTGCTACAGCAGCACATTCCGACCACGTTGCAGACGTTACAGGCGGCGCTAAAGCAACCGCTCGACCAACAAGAGCAGCAACTGTTGCAGGATTTCACCCGTAATACCCTGAACCTCACGCTGCAAATGCCGCTCACCCCTTCGCAGGTTAGCGATGTGGTGGCCTTTCTGTACCGGCGGCGGTTGCAACAGATACAAGACACCACCACCACACCGATGCAGCCGTTTATCAACCCACTGATCATGGCTTTGCCACAGGAGTGGCGGGCGCTGGTCAATAAACCTATCGGTCTGGCGTTAGTCGCCGCTGTGGTCGTGGCGTTGCTGATGTGGGTAGTACTCTAACTGTGGTAGTGCTCTAACGCGTCACAACACCAAAGAAAGGCAGGCGTTGGGGATAGACGGTCAGCCAGTTTCAGGCAAAAAAATACCGGGCAAGCCCGGTATTGTTACGCAATGACAAGGTTCTGGCGTTTACTGTGCGTATTTACGCATCACCAGCACCGCGTTGGTACCGCCGAAGCCGAAGCCGTTGGACATCACTGTTGTCAGCTCGCGCTCAGTCGGCTCAGTCACCACGTTCATGCCCACAGCCTGCTCGTCGAGTGTTTCAACGTTAATGCTTGGCGCGATGAAACCGTGCTCCAGCATCAGTAGTGAATAAATGGCTTCCTGAACACCAGCCGCACCCAGTGAGTGACCGGTCATCGCTTTGGTAGAAGAGATAGGCGGTACGTTGTCGCCGAACACCTGGCGGATAGCCCACAGTTCTTTTACATCACCCACCGGCGTTGACGTACCATGCGTATTGATGTAATCCACCGGCGTATCGACATCCTGCAGCGCCAGCTTCATGCAGCGTACCGCGCCTTCGCCTGACGGTGCGACCATGTCGGCACCATCGGAGGTAGCGCCGTAGCCAATCACTTCTGCGTAGATGTGCGCCCCACGCGCCAGCGCGTGTTCCAGCTCTTCCACTACCACCATACCGCCGCCGCCAGCAATCACGAAACCATCGCGATCAGCGTCATAAGTACGGGAAGCGTGCGTCGGCGTTTCGTTATACTTGGTGGACAACGCGCCCATGGCGTCAAACTCGCACGCCAGTTCCCAGCACAACTCTTCGCCACCACCAGCAAACACGATGTCCTGTTTGCCCATCTGAATCTGCTCAACGGCGTTACCGATACAATGTGCGGAGGTCGCACAAGCAGAACTGATGGAGTAGTTCACGCCCTGAATTTTGAACGGCGTGGCCAGACAGGCGGAAACCGCAGAACCCATCGCCTTGGTCACGACGTAAGGGCCAACAGCTTTCAGAGCACGCGGGCTGCGCATAGCATCAGCGCCAAACACCTGAGAACGCGCAGAACCGCCGGAACCGGCGATCAAACCAACACGCGGATTGTGCTGATATTGCTCTTCCGACAGGCCAGAATCCTTGATGGCTTCTTCCATGCTCAGATAAGCGTAAATGGAAGCATCGCTCATGAAACGCACGATCTTACGCTCAATCAGGCCTGCTGTATCTAACTTGACATTACCCCAGACGTGACTGCGCATGCCGGAATCTTTCAGCTCTTGAGAGAATGTTATGCCAGAACGGCCTTCACGCAGGGATGCCAGCACTTCTTCTTTGTTATTACCGATACTGGACAGGATCCCCAGACCCGTAATCACCGCACGTTTCATGCAATACCTCTTCCGCTTGTAGAGTTTGGATTTAGCTCCGCACTTTAGCGTACAGTTGTAAGCTGAACAAGTCCGATCAGACTAACTTTTCTCAAATTTGCGACTTAATAAACCACTCGTTAGAATCGCGCCATCGCCTGAATAATGAGTTAGTTGTCGTGACAAGCCCTTCCATCCAGCATGCGGACCTTAACTGGAACGCTCAGGGTACACCTGTATCGCAACAATTTGATGACGTCTATTTTTCCAACCAGGATGGTCTGGCGGAAACTCGCTATGTCTTTTTACAGGGCAATGGGTTTCCACAGCGTTTCCTTCATCATGCAGGCCCGGTCTGTACCGTGGCGGAAACGGGTTTTGGCACGGGGCTAAATTTCCTGACCTTGTGGCAGGCATTCATACAATTTCGCCAGCAACAGCCGGATGCCGCATTACAACGCCTGCACTTCATCAGTTTTGAGAAATTCCCGCTGCGCCAGTCAGACCTTGCCGCCGCGCACGCCAGCTGGCCGGAGCTGGCACCGTTCGCCGAGGAATTACGCCAGCACTGGCCACTGGCGCTACCCGGCTGCCATCGGCTGATTCTGGCAGAGGGGCGCATCACGCTGGATTTGTGGTTCGGCGATGTCAACACCCTGCTGCCAACGCTGGACCACAGCCTGACACGCCATGTCGACGCCTGGTTTTTGGATGGGTTTGCGCCGGCCAAAAACCCGGACATGTGGACCGATGCGTTGTTTAACGCGATGGCTCGTCTGTGCCGAACCGGGGGCACCTTCGCTACTTTCACCGCCGCCGGTTTTGTTCGCCGGGGTCTGCAACAGGCCGGGTTTCAGGTCAGTAAAATTAAAGGATTCGGGCAGAAGCGGGAAATGCTGTGCGGCACCGTGTCACACAGTACTGAACCGTTACACCCTACGCCCTGGTATGCACGCCCGGCGGCCACCAGCCCGCAGGAGGTGGCCATCGTCGGCGGTGGCATTGCCGCCGTACTCACCGCGCTCGCCCTGCTGCGACGAGGCGCACAGGTCACGCTGTATTGCGCCGACGAGCAGGTGGGGCAACGCGCCTCCGGCAATCGCCAGGGGGCACTCTATCCGCTGTTGAACGACAAGCAGGATGCCTTGTCAGGGTTCTTCGCCGCTGCGTTTGGCTTCGCCCGTCGCTGCTATGACGACCTCGCTGCACAAGGCGTGGCGTTTGAACATGACTGGTGTGGCGTCAGCCAACTGGCCTACGATGAAAAAAGCACGCGTAAGATAACACAGATTCTGGCGGGCAACTGGCCCGATACGTTGGTGCGACCGGTTGATGCCCACGCTCTGGCCGAGCAGGCAGGTGTCGCATTGCACACCCACGGTATCACCTACCCGCAAGGCGGCTGGCTGTGCCCATCCGAGCTGACCGCCTCCGCCTGCGCGCTCGCGTGTCGGCAGGGTCTTCAGGTGCATTTATCGACCGGTGTAACGACACTCACGCACACCGACAACGGCTGGCAATTGACACTGGCAGATGGGCGGCAGGTGCAGCATGCCACGGTAGTACTGGCAAACGGCCATCAGATAAACGACTGGGAACACACGCGCCACCTGCCCGTTTATGCGGTACGTGGTCAGGTCAGCCACATTCCTGACACCCCGGCGCTGTCTGCGTTGCGCCAGGTACTGTGCTATGACGGTTACCTGACGCCGGTGAGCCCGCGTCACCAGACACACTGTATCGGTGCCAGTTATCACCGTGGCGACACCGACACCGACTACCGTGAGACCGATCAACAGCAAAACCGTCAGCGGCTGATTGACTGCCTGCCCGACTGTGACTGGCCGACGTCGATAGACATCTCCGGGCAACAGGCTCGATGCGGCGTGCGCTGCGCCATCCGTGATCATCTACCACTGCTTGGTCAGGTACCGGATTATCACCAAACGTTGGCGGAATATCAGCACCTGCAAGAGCAGCTTGCTGCTGGCTCCGCAGTGAAAACGGCGCCATCCTGGCCGAATCTCTATCTGATTGGCGCGCTCGGGTCGCGCGGCTTATGCTCTGCGCCACTGGCGGCTGAGATCCTGGCCTCGCAATTGTTTGGCGAACCGCTACCGCTGGCAAGTGATACGCTGGCAGCGCTGCACCCCAATCGTTTTTGGGTGAGAAAATTGCTCAAAGGCAAAAGCCCGATACCCGCGAGTGCAGAATAGCCGACCACAAGACGCGGGCTGCTGTGACTTCGAAGGACAACACGGCCCGATTATCGTGCGCGACAGTGCAAAGATGATAAGCCCATTGCTATGTAGCATCAGTGATGTTGTGTAGCATCGCTGATATATAGCTCGATGGGCCTCTATACCCGGTTGAAATTCTCACGCCGCCACCACAAACCACCACTCATAAGATCTCCTACCATTAATACGGCATGACGCACTGATGCTCATGAGTGTTTTATTTTTCTTTTCATTTAGTTAGCTACGCAAACGTTTTCTTCCCTGCAGGGTGTTGATAGGGATTACGAATGATTTTGACGATCAATAACGCTATATCGATATGGAAAGCATATCAATTATTTCACATTGAATGGTTTTTTCGATCAAAATTATCAAGACACCGGTTTCAATGCCGATAACAGCTAATGAATCACGTGTTGTCGGTGGCCTATCTGGCGCAGGCACGCCACGATTCAGCACACGCTTTACACCATGAGCTGTATTCCAAAAGTTCGGGTTGCAGAACCCAATCTGGCATTTTCATCACGACTCCCCCACTGCACTTTCAGCCTGGGACACGTGATGATCATTACGACGTAGTGGCACGGTAGCCCTTCTGACAATAACGTCAATCAAGCGACGAGAAAAAGCGACGCGGTCTATCGCACCAATATTGAACACCGCGTACCACGACCCCACAGGGCGACGCCCGTGAAGGGGCAAAATAATAAAGCCAGTACACCTGCAATCTGACGCATCACAGGAATAAAACGGAGAGGTTATGAATATTACGCAACGCCTGTTACTAACGTTTTCGCTGCTATCTCTGGCACTTATCGCACTGGTTGTGATTACCCTGTCATTGTTATCCGGCTTTCAAGCTCGCGCCGACTATATGCAGGATAATGCTGTCGCCAGTATTAAGGACCTGAATAACGCCGTGGATAAAAGCAACGCTCTGGGGCTTTTTCTCTACCGTTATCAAACCACGCCAGACAGCAGTAAATTACCCGGTATAGAACAAAGCATTAATCAAACCCTTGAGGATATCAAGTCACTCAATGACTACTATATGAAGAATGATATCTCCAATGATGAAGACAAAGCGCTGGCCCTCGCTGCAATGGACAATGCCAAAAAATTGCAGTCGGCGTTACCGCCCTTTTTGACAGCGGCAAAATCCAATCAGAAAGATCTCTCTTTGGGTATGCTGCAAGGCGAGGGGGGAGTCGGTGAAGCCCTGCGCAACATCCTCACCACCTACCGTAAACAGGTCGATTTGAATGTCAAAATCGGCGATGAACTGCGCCAGACGAACACCCGCATTTATAACCAGAGCTGGATAAGCCTATTAAGTGGTGCGCTGTTGACACTGTTGCTGACCAGCTTCCTGGCGATCAAAACGATTTTGAGCATTCGCAACAGCCTCAGCAACATGAGCCAGGTGATGGAAACAGCCAGTACAACACTGGATTTAACGCTCAAAGCGGACGACCAGCGTAAAGATGAAATCGGCATCACCGCACGGGCGTTCAATGCGCTGATGCAGCGTGTCGCCAGCACACTGGCTTCCGTCAGTGTTTCTGCGCAATCGGTTGGCAGCGCCGCAACGCAAATCGCTGCCGGTAACGAAGACCTCTCTTCCCGCACGGAACAGCAGGCCGCCTCGCTTGAAGAAACCGCCGCCAGCATGACGGAAATTAGTGAAACCGTGCGTCAGAATGCGGAAAACACGCAACAGGCCAGCATGCTGGCAGGCAATGCCAGCCAGATATCCGTCAGCAGCGCCGACGCGGTCACGACCATGCTTGATACCATGGATAAGATCCGCACCAGCGGCAGTAAAGTCACCGATATTATCGCCCTGATTGAAGGCATCGCGTTTCAAACCAATATTCTGGCATTGAACGCTGCCGTGGAAGCCGCTCGTGCCGGGGAACAAGGGCGTGGATTCGCGGTTGTTGCCGGTGAAGTGCGTACGCTGGCACAACGCTCCTCTACCGCAGCGCGTGAAATCAAGGACTTGATTGATACCTCCAACGCCCTGATCCTGACCGGTGCCGAGCAGGCAGGCGATGTGGGCAAAAAAATGTCGTCCATGAAAGAGGCCATTCAGCAAGTCACCGACCTGATGAGTGAAATCTCTGCCGCCACCGAAGAGCAAAGCAAAGGAATTGACCAGGTGCATCAGGCCGTCAATCAGATGGATGATGTCACGCAACAAAACGCCTCGCTGGTGGAAGAAGCCTCGGCGGCATCGCAATCCTTGCAGGAACAAGCGCTGATCTTAAACCAACTGGTGGGGCAGTTTACCGTCGGTCATCATGCGGCGGCGGCACTGGCTGCCAGTGGCACGCCATCAGCCCCCGCGCCACGCCTTCTGTCACCCACCAAAAAGCGTGTCGCCACCGCCGGGGAAACAAGTTGGGAAAGTTTCTGATAACCGACGCTTTCCATTATCAACGTTTTGATTAACGTGGGGTTTCCACCCGCCTGAAATCCATCGCATCAGAGCCTGCTCTGGTGCGATGGACCGGTATCCACCGCAGATAACCGGTTAAGAACCTCTCCCAACCGGTGTAATCGATGCCGCATGCACACGTCATCCATAACGGTTAAGTGCGCGCAAATTGATGCACCAGCCAGAGGCAAGATGGCGAGAAAATTGCTTATTGGGATAAGGTTCTATAACACAATAAGGAAAACAACCATTATGCACTGCGACAAAGACAATATGCACTGCGACGAACACGACAGGGAAAACAGGGACAACCATGCGTTACTGGTTGATGAATTTGAACAGCTCACGGCCTTGCTGGCGCAGTTGCTTAACAGCGATTACCGATCGTTCGAGAGTTATCTCAACAATTGCCGCCACGTGAGCTTACGGCAGATTGCGATCAGCAAGATGCTTACTAAACCGACATTCGAACATTATTTGCAGCAGCATGATGCCGCGCTCTATTACAACATCAACAGTATTGGTATTGCATTACGGCTGTTTGAAAACCTGCTCATCAATATTCGAACGCTGTCTGATGTGGAGCGCTTTTGCTAGCTAGATAGACAGATAGATAGTGCAGGACGCCATTAATAAGCCCCTTCACCACGAAGAACCGTCAGCCATCCGTACTATCAGGCCGACGGTTTTACAGCGCAGAGATCTTTTTCTCTGGGCGCATATCGAAGGGAGACCCTGACAGCCTCCCCTGCGATGGCCCTTTATGCCGGAGTGGACTCCAGATGTTTTGTCCGCTGCCAGCTTGGTGTGTCAGCAAGGCGCGCCACATAACGGGCAAGATGAGGATACTGCTGCCCCAAATTAAACCGCTCTGTGACCAATTGCACCACGAACCCCAGCATAAAATCGGCCCCGGTCAGGCACTGCCCGACAATGAACTCGCGTGAAGCAAGGTAATTGTCCAGATAAGAAAATACCTTTGTGAATTCCGTGTCAGCATAGTCATCCAGAAAATGCAGTGTCTGGCCGCTTTTCTTCTCAAACTGGTTAAATACTTTCAGTAACACCGGCAACATGGCAGAGCTTTCTGCAAAATGGATCCATTGCAGATACTCGACATAGCTCTCGTCCTGTTCGTCAGGTGCCAGATGTGGCGCGTATCGACGAATGATGTACTCCACAATCGCCCCTGACTCGGCAATCACCTTGCCATCAATCTCAACCACCGGTGATTTACCCAACGGGTGAATAGCCTTCAGTTCTTCCGGTGCCAGTTGTGTCTGCGGATTGCGCTGATAGCGGATCAGCTCATAAGGAAGCTGTGCCTCTTCAAGCAACCAGAGGATGCGCGTAGAGCGCGATTCATTCAGATGATGTAGCTTTATGACCATGCTGCCGATTTCCTTTTTAGCCAATTAAGCCAGTTGCTTTAACAATGCGTGGGCGACCGCTTCCGAGCTGGCCGGGTTCTGACCGGTTACCAGCTTACCGTCTTCCACCAGATAGGGGTGCCAGTCAGGGCCTTTGCTATATTCACCGCCCAGTTTTTGAAACTCGTCTTCAATCAAAAACGGAACCACATCGGTTAATTCCACCGCGGCTTCTTCCGAATTGGTAAACCCGGTTACCCGACGGCCTTTGATCAGCGGCTCACCATTAGCGGCTTTGACATGGCGCAATACGCCAGGTGCATGACACACGAAGCCGATAGGTTTCCCCGCCCGTTCGAACGCTTCGATAAGCGCAATCGAGGTGGCTGACTCGGCCAGATCCCACAACGGGCCATGCCCACCGGGATAAAATACCGTGTCGAAATCCTCCATGCGGACGCTGTCCAGTGTTACCGTCGATGCCAGTGCCTGCTGAGCGGCAGGGTCAGCTTTGAAACGATGGGTCAGTTCAGTTTGAAAGTCCGGCAAATCGCTTTTCGGATCCAGTGGTGGCTGCCCACCTGCCGGCGACGCCAGAACAATCTCGGTACCCGCATCTTTAAACACATAGTAAGGTGCGGCAAACTCTTCGAGCCAGAAACCGGTTTTTTTACCCGTATTTCCCAGTTGATCGTGGGATGTTAATACCATCAATACTTTCATTGTCATTCTCCTCACATCACCTTTTATTTCGCGGGTGCTTTTACGTTAACCGTTAAAAAACATTGCTCGTTCAAATACATGAACCGTTCAGAATTAGCCTTTCAGAAACGCTTCAAGCTGAGACAATTTATCGCTGTAGGGTGCTCGCAGGCGCAGACTGGATGTCCCCTCTTCATTCTGGATCACTATCGGTTTGTCGTGGCTAAAACGGCGAAAACCGTGAATGCCGTGGTACGCCCCCATACCGGAAGCCCCGACGCCACCAAACGGCAGCGCATCGATACTGGCATGCGTCATCACGTCATTAATCACCAGCGCCCCAGACGTGGTACGTTCTGCGAATGTGGTTTGCCGCTCAGCCTGCTGACCAAAGTAATACGCCGCTAACGGACGAGGATGGGCATTGATATACGCTATCGCCTCCTCCTGTGACGCACAGGTGCGTATCGGCAGCAGCGGCCCGAAAATTTCTTCCTGCATGATGTGCATGTTATCGGTAGCATTCAGTACCAGATGTGGCGCGATTTTGCGCGATGCGGCATCCATGTCCGGTTCACCCGATGGCGCAAGGCTCACCAGTGTCGCCCCTTTGCTTGCCGCATCAGCTAACAGCGCGATCAGGCGCTCATAGTGCCGCGGCGAAATGATGGCAGTATAGTCCGGGTTGTGTTGAAGCGTCGGAAATGCCTGCGTCATAAACGCTTTGCTGGCATGAACAAAGGCGTCAATCTGCGCGTCCTGCAACAGGACATAATCCGGAGACAGGCAAATCTGCCCGGCATTGAAGGTTTTCACCGTCAGGGTACGCTGCGCGGCCAGACTGATATCGGCGTCATGGTCGATAACCACCGGTGATTTGCCCCCCAGCTCCAGCGTCACCGGCACCAGATTTTCTGCGGCAGCACGCATGACATGACGCCCGACAGCAGAACTGCCAGTAAAGACCAGATGATCAAACGGCAGGCTACTGAACGCCGCGCCGATGGTGGCATCCCCCAGCACCACTTCCAGCTCCAGTGGGTCAAAGTAGCGTGCGATAAGTTCAGCCAGCAATTCGGAGGTGGCAGGTGTCAGCTCGGAAGGTTTGAGCATGGCGGTGTTACCAGCGGCAAAGACACCAGCCAGCGGGCCAAACGCCAGATTGATGGGAAAATTCCATGGGCTTATCACCCCAACAACGCCCAGTGGCTGGCGCTGTATCCAACTTTGCATTCCCGGCATCGGGCTGTCGACACACTCCGGCTGCATCCACTTCTCAACGTGCTCTGCGGAATGCTCCAGCGTTTTTACGGTTGTCGCCATATCCGCCACCAGCGACTGATAGCGGCTGCGATGACCAAAATCCGCACTCATCGCCTTGCTGAGCGATTCATAATTTTCCCGAATCAGCTGAGCACTGCGTACCAACCGGTCACGACGCAGCGCCGCATCGGCAGGCCCATTGGCAAGGTGGGCATTCTTCATGGTCTGCAGTATCGCTTTTAAATCGTTGCTTGTTTGTACTAATGACACCGTAGTCGCTCCTTAAAAAGGGGATGCCGTCTTTTCCACCCTGCGGGTATAAATTTTCTTTGCTGTTTGCAAGGCGATTTTCTGACAAAAGACAGTTATGCTTTGATAGAGCGCACTTTACTGATGTTAATACACTGTGACCAACTAGCATATTTAGGTATAGGTATAAAAAAATTTATGGGTAGACGATGTCTCTCGTTCGACTAAGAACCTTTATTGAGGTGTATCGACAGCGTTCCATTAGCGGTGCCGCCCGCACGCTGAACCTGACGCAGCCTGCGGTATCGCAACACATCGCCGGTCTGGAAGCATCGCTTGGGCATCCATTGTTTGCGCGCCAAACGCGTGGGGTCGTCCCGACCTCGGTTGCCGATGAACTGGCGGCAGATATTGGTGACCGACTGGATGAAGCGGAAAACGCACTGGCGTCGGCAAAGGCACGTTCGCTGGAACTGGCCGGGGCGCTACAAATTATTGGTCATGCGGATTTTCTGGCCGAAGTCGTGGCTAAGCAGCTGTTGCCACTGCTGGAGGTGGGGGTCCGCATTCGCATGCAAACCGGGGATTATGACGTGATTACCCAAAGTCTTATCGAAGGGTATTGCGACCTGGGGATCTCAGCGGCCCCGGCGAATGACGCGCGTTTAAAAAGCGAACTGATGCTGACCGATGAAATCATGGCGGTCGCCGCACCGCAGGTGGTCAAACGTCTGCTGAATACACCGGATACGCTGGCAGCCATGCAAACCGAACCGCTGCTGGCCTACAGCCTGACACTGCCGCTTATCGATAACTGGTTTGCCGCTAATCGGGTACAGGCACCCGCCATTCTTCCGGCAATGGTCGGGCAGGACTTACGGGCACTGTGCAGTTTATTGTGCCAGGGATTTGGCTGGAGCGCGCTCCCGGCTTATCTCTGCACACCGTATATCGAGCGAGGAGAGCTGGCTGAAATTCCCGCGCCGGTGGCACGGGCCAGCCGAAGTTACTATTTACTCTGGCAACCGAGTGCGCTGCGTCAGCCACGCGTCGCCCATGCCCGGCAGGCGTTGCTGTTTCGGTTAAGGCAAAAGCACGGCTAACGACCCCGCGTAAAAACACGTTAGCAGGCCGAACAGGCATCGCCCATGTCGGCCTGAGCGGTATTAAGGCAGTTGCGCCTGCTGGTAAAGCGCTTCCCACACCTGGGCGACCAGCGCCTGATCAGGCGGCGACAACTCACCGTTTTTAATCGCCTGGTCCAGACTTTCCTGAACCCGAGCATGCAGCGCCTGTGCGGTCTGCTCGTCATGCGCTTCGACTTGCGCCACCGCCAGCGTCAGGTGACCGCGCAGGTAACCGCTGGCAAACAGCTCATCATCACTGCCGTGCTCTACCAGATTGTCAATCAGCGTCAGGATGCGCGCCTCGAATTCTGCGATCATTCATAGTCCTTAGTTATTGGAGTCGTTGCCGAACATCACAGATCGGCTGGATAAGGAAAGTCCGCCGCCGTTTGCGGCGCGGTGTGGTAATAGTCCTGCAACGCCTCGATAAAACGCGCAGGCCGACTGGGTACGCCCTGTTGCAGATAGACCATCACTTGTGCGTGTACCCGGCGCTGAAAGGCGATACGGTCCGGATCAACATCGCCACTGAGGTTGTCGCAGCTGACATTAAACGGGAACCCGGCCGCGACGCAAAACATCCATTCCAGCGCCTGTGGTTTGATTTCCACCACTTCGAACTGGCTCTGAGTCTCGGCATCACGCCCATCCGGGCAGTACCAGTAACCAAAATCCACCAATTTGCGCCGTTCTTCACCGGCAATACACCAGTGCGAAATTTCGTGCATCGCGCTGGCATAAAACCCATGCGCAAACACAATGCGGTGATACGGCGCCTGTTCGTCAGCCGGCAGGTAGATAGGCTCGTCATCGCCTTTCACCAGACGGGTATTGTATTGCTCACTAAAACACCGGTTGAAAATAGTGATCAACTGTTCGTAATGGTGAGTACTTTCAGTGTCAGTCAACATCGTCATCAAAATAGCTGTCCCAGCCAGCGAGCAATCTCGCTGCCGTGGTTGTCGTGAATCAATTTAATGCTCATCAGGGCAGACATAACAACCAACATCGGGCGAATCAGTTTTTGTCCTTTGGTGAGCACCATTCTGGCACCCAGCCGGGCACCGATAATTTGTCCTACCAGCATCACCAGCCCCACCCCCCAGACCACCTGACCGCCCAGCATGAAAAACAGCAGGCTGCCAAAATTGGAGGTGAAGTTGAGTACTTTGGCATGTGCGGTAGCTTTGGCCAGATTGAACCCCAGCAGGGTGACATACGCCAGTGCGTAAAACGACCCGGCTCCCGGCCCGAAAAAGCCGTCGTAAAACCCGACGCAGGCCCCGCCTAACAAAGAGAACGGCAGCAACGACAGGCGGGCATGCCGATCTTCATCCCCGACTTTTGGCATCAGCAAAAAATAGAGGCCGATGCCAATCACCAGCACCGGCAGCAATTTGCGCAGAAAGTCAGCATGAATCTGCTGGATAAGCCAGGCACCGAATACCGCGCCCAGAAACGTCAGCGGCACGGTCAGCCTGAGTATTTTCATATCTACCGCTTTGCGGCGCATGAAATACAGGCTGGCGGAAAACGATCCCCCCACCGCCTGCAATTTATTGGTCGCCAGTACCTGTGCCGGGGAGAGCCCCGCCGCCAGCAACACCGGGATAGACAACAACCCGCCGCCACCAGCGATTGAATCGACAAAGCCGGCAATCACGCTAGCCAAAAACAACAAGGCCAGAATATCTGGCCCGACAACAAACCATTCCATGAATTAGTCCGCAATCAAATGACGATCAAGTAATGCCTGACAGGATGGCGGTAACGGCGGCGGCGTTGTTTTCACCGGCGCTTGTGTACCCGGTTGACGCGGCTGGAACCAACTGTTCAGTTCGGCACCGCACCCATCGCCCGCTGGCGGTGCGTCCTGCTCCTGACACTCCAGACTTTCCGGCGGACAACGCAGGCGCACATGCATATGGGCACGATGGGCAAACCACGGTCGCACCTTGTGCAACCAGTTGCGATCGCTACCCGCTTCCAGACACAGTTGCTTTTTGATGGCAGGGTTCACAAAGATGCGCGTCACGTCGTTATCCTGCGCCGCTGTTTTCACCAGTTTCAGTACATCTGGCGACCAGACGCGCGGGTTGACGTTTTTACCATCCGCCAGGACCAGATCCAGCGGTTGTGGTTGCAACAGTTGTTGCTGGCTCCAGCGCTGGCGGGGCAGCTGTAACCAGATATCCACATCCAGACCTGACTGATGACTGGCATGGCCGCTGCTAAAACGCCCGCCAGCTGGCATCCCCATATCACCGATCAACACCGTACCACCGGTGGTGCGGTGGACCGTGGCGCTAAGCCGATGGATGAACGCCAGCAGGTCCGGATGACCAAAATAGCGCCGTTGATCAACACGCATCACCTGATAATCAGGCGACTGCAACGCCAGCGGCTGTGCCCCGACGATGCAGCCATTGGCAAACGCGCCGATGGCCTGAGGCTGGCCTGCCACCGGATGCGTTATTTCCTGCCACGGTGTTTTCGCCAGCACGGCGCTGCAAAACAGCAGCGCAGCCATCCCAATCCAGTTTGTTTTCATTCTATTGTCGTCATTCGATCTACTGTTGTAATTCGATTTGTTGATGTCGTTCGTTATGGCCTGCGAGAACGGTGTATTACCGCCTTACCAGCGCGGTACCTGACAGATCACATCGGCACACTGCGCCCGTTGACGCAACAGGTGATCCATCAACACGATCGCCATCATCGCTTCGGCAATCGGTACAGCACGGATACCCACGCAAGGGTCGTGTCGACCACGGGTGATCATTTCCGTAGCTTCACCGTCGCGGGTAATCGTGCGGCCCGGCACGGTAATGCTGGATGTTGGTTTCAACGCCAGATGGGCGGAAATGGTTTGGCCGCTACTGATGCCGCCCAGAATGCCGCCAGCGTGGTTGCTCTGAAAACCATCCGGGGTGATTTCATCACGGTTTTCACTGCCGCGACGGTTGACCACGGCAAAGCCGTCACCAATCTCTACGCCTTTAACCGCATTGATGCTCATCAGTGCATGGGCCAGGTCGGCGTCAAGACGGTCAAACACTGGCTCACCCAGTCCCGGCGGGACGGACTCTGCCACCACCGTCACCTTCGCACCGATAGAATCACCGTCTTTTTTCAGAGCACGCATCAGTTCATCCAGCGCCTCCAGTTTATCCGGGTCCGGACAGAAAAACGGGTTCTGCTCTACCTGCTCCCAGTCTTTCAGTTCGCACACCACATCGCCCATCTGTGCCAGATAACCACGGATCGCCACACCATACTGTTGTTGCAGGTATTTCTTGGCTATGGCACCAGCAGCCACACGCATCGCCGTTTCACGGGCAGAAGAACGGCCACCGCCACGGTAATCGCGGATACCGTATTTCTGCTCATAGGTGTAATCGGCATGGCCCGGACGGAATACGTCCTTGATGGCGCTATAATCCTGTGAACGCTGGTCGGTATTTTCAATCAACAAACCGATACTGGTGCCCGTCGTCACCCCTTCAAATACCCCAGACAGAATGCGAACCTGATCCGGCTCACGGCGCTGGGTGGTATAACGGGACGTCCCCGGACGACGACGATCCAGGTCGTGCTGCAAATCGGCTTCGGTTAACGGAATACCCGGCGGTACGCCATCTACCACACATCCCAACGCAATACCGTGGGACTCACCAAAGGTGGTGACACG
This sequence comes from Dickeya oryzae, assembly GCF_020406815.2. Lineage (NCBI taxonomy): Bacteria > Pseudomonadati > Pseudomonadota > Gammaproteobacteria > Enterobacterales > Pectobacteriaceae > Dickeya > Dickeya oryzae. The sequence continues at coordinate 1,512,935 of NZ_CP162670.1, read as the reverse complement.
GAAAAACTGACCAATACTGTTTCCTGCCATCACGGCTCCTTAGCATTGAAAAAACATCAGTACGGCAGACGGGAACACACCGCCTGCCATCCTGCAGAATAATTAATCCCGGTAAGCGCTGAAATGCGCCTGACAATCCAGCAATTGAGAGCGGGTCAGCATAAACACACCGTCGCCGCCATTGTCGAACTCCAGCCAGGTGAACGGAATGTCTGGGTACTGATCCATCAAATGCACCATGCTATTGCCGACTTCGCAAATCAGCACCCCGTCTTCCGCCAGGTAGTCCGGCGCGCACGCCATAATCCGACGCACCAATGCCAGGCCGTCGCTGCCTGCCGCCAGCCCTAATTCCGGCTCGAAGCGGTATTCCTGTGGCAGGTCGGCCATGTCTTCTTCATCGACATACGGCGGATTAGTCACAATCAGATCATACTGAATCGCAGGCAGTTCGCGGAACAGATCAGAGCGAATCGGCGTCACGTTATATTCCATACCGTGCTGCTGAATATTCTGTTCGGTGACGGCCAGTGCATCGGCGGAAATATCCACCGCATCCACTTCTGCTTCAGGGAAAGCCTGCGCACAGGCGATAGCGATACACCCGCTACCGGTACACAAATCGAGAATATGACGCGGGGCAGCTGGCAGCAACGAGGCAAAGCGCTGGTTAATCAGCTCGCCAATCGGTGAGCGGGGGACTAACACGCGCTCATCAACGTAAAACTCCAGTCCGCAGAACCAGGCTTTATTCGTCAGATACGCTACGGGAATACGTTCGTTAACACGACGAATCACGCGCTCAACGATACGATGACGCTCGCTGGAGGTCAGCCGGGCCTGGTACATGTCTTCTGGAATATCAACCGGTAGAAACAACGTAGGCAGCACCAACTGTAACGCTTCATCCCAGGGATTATCGGTACCGTGGCCATAGTAGACGTTGGCGGCATTAAACCGGCTCACCGCCCAGCGCAGCATATCCTGAATGGTATGCAAATCGTTGACCGCCTCATCGACGAAAATTTTGTCCAAGTGTGTTCTCCGCAAACAACTGTTGCTGCGATCGCTGATTTTTGTGATCGCGTGTGTCTGTCACCGTACTGGTTTCTATAACCTTACTGGTTCTATAAACGTACTGCTTTCTATAAGCGCAATAGTTTGCCATGAAGACGGCGACAAATCAGCAGATATCACCGCCAGACAGCGTGGGCCGGGGAAACCGGTGGGGGAATGGACTCAGCATGATAAGGTTTTGTTTAGCCACCGGCACGGAACAGGTAGACTACATCGATACCTATTTCTATACCGATACCGTATTTCTATTCTGAAACAGAACGGCGACGAGACAGAGTAACGCACTAATGAAAAAAAAATTCATGCTTGATGACGAGGAACAGGCGCTTTTCCGCACGTCGGTAGCGGGTGCCACCCGGTTGCGTCAGGATACCTATGTCCACCGTCCGGTTCGTCATAAACCCGGCGTAATGCCGCCCCGGCGAATGATTCAGGAGCAGGTGGACGCCAGCTTCTATTTTTCGGATGAGTTTCAACCGCAACTGGAAAACGACGGGCCGACACGTTATATCCGTCCCGGTGCCAGCCATTATGAGTTGAAGAAATTACGCCGGGGAGATTACTCACCGGAGCTGTTTCTGGATTTGCACGGGCTGACGCAACTGGAAGCCAAGCAGGAACTCGGGGCGTTGCTGGCCGCCTGTCAGCGCGAACATGTTTACTGTGCCTGCGTGATGCACGGTCATGGTAAACACATTCTCAAACAACAAACACCGCTGTGGCTGGCGCAACACCCGGATGTGCTGGCATTCCATCAGGCACCGAAAGAATTCGGCGGTGATGCCGCCTTGCTGGTACTGGTGGCACAAGAAAGCACTGACGATGAATAACCACTGATCGTCGACGCAACTTGTCAGCCACAGTCCATCGCCACCCTCACCCCGAGGCGGCTCACCGCCCGGGGCATCGACGATTCAGAGTTTGGCTGCTTTGGCTGCTTTAGCGGCTAACTGAGAGGGGGAAACCTGCCAGTGATAAACGCCGGTTCCGGATGCATCATCCAGTTCGACGCAGGCAATGGCCGAGGTGGCAAACATGGGCGCATTCTCAGCCGGGCACAACCCGGCGACCAGATACCCTACCAGCGGCAGATGAGAGACCACCAGCACGGCGCTGGTGCCTTCTTTCGCCTGCGCCAGCAGGTAGTCACACACTAATTCGGCATTACCGCCCGGCGTCAACTCCGGCAGACATTCACTTTCTTCCGGTAGTGGCATGACATCGGCTACGACCTGTAACGTCTGTTGAGCCCGCACATAGGGACTCACCAGTACCCGCTCAATATCAATCGCCTGATCGTTAAGCCAGGCTGCCATCTGACGAGATTCTTCATCTCCCCGGCGGCTTAACGGCCGGAGTGCATCACTGGCGGCGTCAGGTACGGCATCACCATGACGCATGATCAAAACTTGCATATTACACCGCTATATTGATGAAAAAGGGCAATAAATCCCTGGGGATAGCTGTAGATTAACTGAATCGGCACAATGCCGTTTTGCGACAGGTCACAGCCTGGTGTCGGAGACCATCCTCGTCTTGCTGATGGTGTTTTGACCGACGCAAAGCGCATTTTTTTACCCCAATTGTCAGGGAATCGCAACCAACCCCCTGTATGGAGCACCGCCATTGTCATCCCACCCTACCATTACGTTCGCGTCGGCACCGCCAACACCCCGTATTTTCAGGCAATTAACCTTGCTTTTATCAGGGGGAAATCAGTATGAGCGCATCATAATATGCTACTCACCATCAATTCCCTCTCGGTTAGCAACATTTTAAACTGCGATATAATTTTTATTCAGATAAAAAAATTATCAATCCTGAGAATACAGAACAAACCGACACCGGTTTTATTTTTATGACACTTTTACACTTTTTCATCTTATTAACATGGGAAATGCTGGAAAAAAGACGCTGCCTCACTCATAGTAAACACAGACAACACTGGCAACGAATACAACATATTTAAATAGTTCAGCGCGGTATTATGCTCAGCACTCAGGGAATTGTTATTCCGGGTAAAGGAAGACCATAAGCCACCCAATTAAAAACACTATTTTTCAAAAAGATAAAATAGACACCTTCAAAAAATTCGTCTTTGTATTTAATACATTTATTAATTAAAGGCCTTAACCAAAAATTAAATTCAGCGAAGGCCCTTCTCGTCATAAAATAATGATATTTTTTAAACAAGATCGGGTTGATTCATTCAAAAAACTTGTTTTTAATACATTGCCGTCTTTATTCCCCCTCTCGGGGGAAGAATAAACAAGATAACGCAACGTGAGGATGCCCCTGCCTTGACCCTGTGGTACCTATACCAAAACGGCAAGTAAATTAGCCCTGACGGAACAGGTTCTTAAGTGATTAACTCATCGTGTCATCGATAAAACCGGTCTGTTCAGACTGCCGACGGAGCAGCCCTTCAGCAGGGGCAAACCGATCGCCGTACTGCTTTTGCAATGACCGCAGCGTACCGACCACTGTCGTGATACTCAATTGATTCATATAATGAAACGGTCCCCCCAGGAACGGTGGGAACCCAATGCCCATTACTGCGCCGATGTCCCCCTCCCCTGGGCGACGAATCACGCCTTCATCCAGACAGCGTACCGCTTCATTGAGCATCATCATGACGCAGCGCTGCGTCATCAACGCCGGGTCCAGATGCGCGGTTGGCGTAACATCCAGCAAGCGATAGATACGGCTATCAGAGACTTTATGCTGCCGACGCCACCAGTTGCACAACCGCTCATAACGAGACAGATCGTAGCGATAAAAACCCCGTCCGTTCTTACGCCCTTTGCGGTTATCTCTGGCTATCGCCTCCAGTGCCGCAGGCGCGCAGAATCGCTCTCCCAGTTCGGCGACCAGCACGGGTACAATCTTCATCGCCACATCAATCCCCACTTCATCCAGCAAGGTAAACGGGCCGACAGGAAAACCAAAACGTACCAGCGCCCGGTCAATCGACTCTACCGGTTCCCCTTCCAGCAGGCAGCGGGCTGCTTCATTCAGGTAAGGTGCCAGAATGCGATTGACGTAAAACCCGGCTTTATCCGCCACAACAATCGCCGTTTTGCCCTGCTTTCTCGCCAATGCCACCGTGGTAGCTAGCGTCGAGTTATCGGTTCCTGCATGGGGGATGACCTCAACCAGCGGCATCTTATCCACCGGGCTAAAGTAGTGCAGGCCGATCACCTGCTCTGGACGGCTGGCCCCCGCGGCAATCTGATGGATGGGTAACGATGACGTATTGGTAGCAAACACGGTATGGGGTGGCGTGACCGCCTCGATGTCCCGCACCATCTGCTGTTTGAGCGCGATATCCTCAAATACCGCTTCCACCACCACATCAACATGCTCAAACCCTCGATAATCGGTGCCACCGGAGAGCAGGCTCATCTGTCGCCGCTGTTCTGCCGGTGTTATACGCCGACGGGCCACCTGCTTGTTTAGCCGTTGCCAGCTACTGTGTAATGCCTGGGTGATCCCCTGCTCTTGAATATCCTTAATCCTTACCGGTAACTGGCCGTTCAGTACCGTCACACTGGCGATACCGCCCCCCATTAACCCACCGCCCAGCACGCCGACACGACGTAATGGACCAGGAGCCACCGGCGCACCAAAATCTTTTTTCAATGCCGTGGTGGTAAAAAACAACCGCCGCAATGCCACGGATTCCGGCGACATCACCAGTTGCCCGAACGCGCGGGCCTCGGCCTGATACCCCGCCTGACTCCCTTGCTCCAGACCACGGCGCACCACCTCAATGATGCGCGTCGCCGCCGGATAGTTGCCCTGTGTTTTTGCCAGCGTCTGTCGCCGCACCCGCTCAAACAGCCAACGGCGAACATACGGCAGCATCAGTAACCGGTGTCGCCAGCCGGGTGAGGTCACCGGCCGTTTACCCCGGCGAATAAAACCCAGCGCTGCCTCCAGCAAGACGGCGGAGGCTACCACCTCATCAACCAGCCCGATACGCCGTGCCTGCGCAGCGCGCAGTTGTCGCCCGGTGAGTATTAACTCCAGCGCACGATCCACGCCTATCAGACGTGGAAGACGTTGGGTCCCCCCCGCTCCCGGTAATAGCCCCAGTTGCACCTCCGGTAATCCGAGGCGGGTGCTGTCATCGGCGGTACAGAGCCGATAGTCGCACGCCAGCGCCAGTTCCAGACCACCACCCAGACAGGTACCGTGAATAGCCGCCACCACCGGGAACGGCAGATGGGCGATCGCATCCAGCGTGTGCTGGCCAGTTTCGGCCAGCTTCTGTGCACTGGCCACATTGGCACAGGCATCCAACATGCCGATATCCGCCCCCGCAATAAACGACGCCGGTTTTCCTGACAGAATAATCAGCCCCTGCAGGCCGTTGTACTGCCGGGCTTGTGACAACACGCTTTGCATCTGCTCAGCAAATTCCGCTTTCAGGGTATTCACTTTTTCACCGGGGACATCCACGGTAATCACCCCGATGTGGTCAGGGCGAAATGTCAGTTGGAAAGCGGCTTGGGTGCCGCGCTCATCCGTTTGGCCCATCCCTAACTGCTCCGTCATTGCGCCACCTCCACCACCATCGCTGCACCCAGACCACCCGCCGCACAGGCGGTCACCAAGCCTAACCCACCGCCCCGTCGACGCAATTCATGCAACGTTTGGGTAATCATCCGCGCGCCGGTTGCCGCAAACGGATGCCCATAAGCAATCGAACCACCGCGGACATTAAAACGCGCCTCATCCACCTCACCTATCGGTGCACTACGGCCCAGTTTGTCGCGGGCGAATTCTGCACTGGCGAACAGGTGAAGGTTAGCTAACGTTTGAGCAGCAAAAGCTTCATGCATGTCAATCAGCGTCAGGTCATCAAGCCGGATGCCTGCCCTGCCAAGAGCCAGTGGCGTGGCATACGCAGGCCCGGCTAACATGTCTTGCTGTACCGGGATCGCGCTAAAGGCATAACTGCGCAGGTAACCGAGCGGGGTCAAGCGCAGTTCGCTGGCCCGGGATTCGCTCATCAGCAACACCGCCGCAGCGCCATCAGTCAACGGCGAACTGTTAGCCGCAGTCACACTACCGTAGCGACGGTCAAAGGCGGGGGTAAGGCGGGAATACTGTTCTGGCGCGCTGTCACGACGAATGGTGTTGTCTTCGCTGATGGCCTGCTTATACGGCGGCACCCAGGCCGTCATCACTTCATCGCGTAACACGCCATCAGCCCAGGCCTGAGCCGCCCGTTGATGGGAACGGTGGGCGAATGCGTCCTGCGCGTCGCGACTGATACGGTAGTCTTTCGCCATCTGCTCCGCGGTGTCCCCCATCCGCAACCCGGTGGAATACTCCGCGACGGCAGGCGCTACCGGAAGTAAATCCCGGGGGCGCAACCGGGCCAGCAACGCCAGCCGCTGGCTGAGTGTTTTGGCCCGCGACAGAGAAACCAGCGTGTGCGCCAGCGCCTTGCTAACGCCAATCGGCAGCACCGACGCCGAGTCTGCTCCGCCAGCAATACCGATATCAATAGAGCCAGCCAAAATACTTTCGGCGACGTTAGCTACCGCCTGAAAACTGGTCGCGCAGGCACGGGAAACACTGTAAGCATCGGTGTGAACACTCATGCCGCTACCCAGCACAATTTCACGCGCAATATTGGGGGCTTCAGGCATCTGAATCACTTGACCGAAGACCAGTTGATCCACCTGCTCTGGTTCAACACCGCTACGCAGCAGTAACTCATTCACCACCAGCTTCCCCAGCTCCAGCGCCGGAACGCCATGATATACCGTCGCCTGCCGGGCAAACGGGGTTCTCAATCCACTGACAATCGCAATCCGATCGCCGCGTCGGGTGAGCAACGGCGTGACTTCGCGCATAACCATGAGGTTCATCCCTTTTCAGAGGTCGAGGAGGTTTGAACTCATTGTTAACCTGAAGATTACATTATGCAAACAAGCCGATACCAAACAGCGAACCCGGCCACGCTTCCCGGTACGCTGGGGCAAGTAGATATAGCGATACGACAGGGCATAACCAGACGAAAACACCATGGTACAAGGTCGTAAAAACGCAGAAACGGAAATAGCAGAAATGACAGGAATAATGACGAGGTGACCCCGAGCAAATACCGCCCCGTTTAGTGTCAGACACAAAGCGAGGCAGAGTACACCGGGGCGATTTTCCGGCCCGCTCAGGGCCGTTTATTCGCTCAGTTAGTTTTCAGGCTGTTTATTGGCTCAGGGCTGTTCATTGGCTCAGGGCTGTACTGGCACAGCCGAGGATTAACGCAGACCCAACTGGAAAATCAGCGTTTCGGCCTGGCAACTGAAGGTGAAATCCATATCCAGTTTGACCCCGGCATCCACCTCAGACAGGCGGGCATCAATCACGCAAGGTTCGGATTCAACTGAACGGGCTTTTTCCGTTAATTGCTTCTGCATCTGCTCCGCATCGCTACGACTGGTGAATACGTGGCTGTAAGACGCCGTGCAGTCGGTATTATCCATTACGGTTCCCACATCCACACAGCAACAGGCGGCGGTTTCTTCTGCGCTACATTTGTTAATCGCGTTTGTCATGACAAAACTCCTCTGCGGTGACAGGCGCTTCCTCAAGCGGAAGCGGGCCATCAATGTAATCTGGCTCTCATTTTACTCACACGGATGGCCTATCACTAGCACTTACCAACTAAAGGGGCATTGCGTGACACAGATCACGCATTGGCGTTATTTTTCAATGAAATAAGCTAAAAACCCTAAACACAACCATAACATTTGTTAACTAGATCCAAATTCTTGAATCATTTTTGCAACATACATGGAACTTTAAGAAAACATTTCATAGTGTTAATTCTATATTTTTCGTAACTGGTCTGATTTGTCAGCCCAGTAAGCCCCCCTACAATGCGCGTCCCTTGTTACACGCTAACAAAAATAGCCAATATCAGTGAGGTTTCGGTCATGAGCCAGAAAGTCCTGTTAAAGAAAACATCACTTGCTGTGGCGCTGGCGCTCATGGCATCCAATGCAACTGCAGCGGGTTTCCAGTTGAATGAATTCTCTTCATCGGGCCTCGGGCGTGCCTTCTCCGGTGAAAGTGCCATTGCAGATAACGCCAGTTCCGGCAGCCGTAACCCAGCCACGATGACGATGTTTGATCGCCCATCGTTTTCCGGCGGTGTCACCTATATTGACCCGGACATCAATCTGCACGGCAGTAGCAGCAGCGGCCGTGACGCCAGCGCCAATAACATCGCGCCAAACGCCTGGGTGCCTAACCTGCATTTCATCATGCCGCTGAACGATCAGTGGGCGGTAGGTGCTTTTGCCACCACCAACTTCGGTCTGGCGACCGAATTCAGTGATAATTTCAGTGCCGGTTCCATTGCGGGCAAAACCGACCTGAAAACGACCAACCTGAACCTGAGCGCCGCCTATCGCCTCAACCAGCATTTCAGCTTTGGTCTGGGTGTTAACGCCGTATACGCCGATGCCAAAATTGTGCGTAATGCCGGTGAAATCGGCCCGGCGCTGCGCGTGAACCCAACCGCTGAGATAACGCATCTGGACGGTAAAGAATGGGGTTATGGCTGGAACGCCGGTCTCTTGTACGAGCTGGATAAAAATAACCGTTTTGGCCTGAGCTACCGTTCTAAAGTCGATATCGACTTTAACGGTTCTTTCCGAAGTGACCTGGCAGCACCACGCGGCACCAGTGGTACCACCATCCCCGGTAAGCTGACGCTCAACCTGCCGGAAATGTGGGAGTTCTCCGCGTACCATCGTGTTGCACCGCAATGGGCCGTCCACTACAGCCTGGCCTACACCAGTTGGAGCGCATTCCAGGAACTGCGCGCTACTGGCAGCAGCGGCCAGCAGTTGTTCCAAAAAGACGAGAGCTTCCACGACGCCTACCGTATCGCGTTAGGAACCACCTACTACTACGACAACAACTGGACTTTCCGTGCGGGTATCGCGTTTGACGATAGCCCGGTTCCGGCAGACAAACGCACTATCTCCATTCCGGATCAGGATCGTCTGTGGCTGAGCGCCGGTACCACTTACGCCTTCAATAAAGACGCGTCGGTCGATGTGGGTGTGTCTTACATGCACGGACAGAAAGTGACTATCCACGAGCCGGGCATTTCCCAGAGCGTGCCTTCCTACACCTTTACCTCTAAAGGGCAGGCGTGGTTGTACGGTGTGAACTTTAACTACAGCTTCTGACACAACACCTTCTGTCTACGAGAAAAAGGCCGCGATTGCGGCCTTTTGCTTTCCTGCATAGCGATGGCTGATGCGGTGATTACTCCGGTTTCACTTCCATGTAATCCAGTTTCAGCGTACTGCTGGTGTAACTGCGAATCTTATTCGTCAGCTCGATGTTGCCTTCCAGTTTCTGGCCGTAAGACGGGATGATTTCTTTTAGCTTCGCCTGCCATTGTGGCGTGGCGACTTTATCTTTAAACACCGTTTGCAACAGGCTAAGCATGATAGGCGCGGCGGTGGATGCCCCCGGCGAAGCCCCCAGCAGTGCGGCAATGGTTCCATCTTTGTCGCTGACAATCTCGGTACCCAGTTTTAGTACGCCGCCCAGCTCTTTGTCTTTTTTGATGACCTGGACACGCTGCCCCGCTACCGCCAAACGCCAGTCAGATGGTTTGGCTTGCGGAAAGTACTCTTTCAGCGCGGCAAAACGGTCATCATCATTCATCATCAGCTGCCCGATCAGGTATTTCACCAGGTCGAAATTGTCGATCCCCACATCCATCATCGGTATTACATTGGAGGTGTTCATTGACGAGATAAGATCCCACAATGAGCCGTTTTTCAGGAATTTACTGGAAAAAGTCGCAAACGGGCCAAACAGCAGCACCGGTTTACCATCAAAGATACGGGTATCCAGATGCGGGACTGACATTGGTGGCGCGCCAACCGACGCCTTGCCATACACCTTGGCAAGATGGCGTTTTACGATATCCGGATTATCCGTCACCAGAAACTCACCACCGACCGGAAAGCCGCCGTAGTTATTCGCTTCCGGAATACCGGATTTCTGCAACAATTGCAGTGCTGCACCGCCCGCGCCGATAAACACAAACTTCGCGTTAATCGCGCTTTCTTTACCACCGTTTTTCAGGTCAGCGACCACAACGCGCCAGGTTTTATCCGGGTTACGTTTGATATCACGCACTTCATTGTTCAGTTTCAGGTTGAAAGTCGAATGCTGTTGCAATCCATTCACCAACTGGCGGGTTACTTCGCCGTAGTTGACATCGGTACCAATCGGCATGCGGGTAGCGGCAACTTTCTGCTGTGAGTCTCGCCCTTCCATCACCAGTGGAATCCACTGTTTTATCTGTTCCGGATTATCCGAGAACGCCATGCCGCGGAATAAGGTGCTGTGCTGCAACGCCTGATAGCGTTTGTGCAGATAATTGACGTTCTCGTCCCCCCACACGAAGCTCATGTGCGGTACGCTGTTGATGAACGACGACGGGTCTTTCATCACATCATGGGAAATTTGATAAGACCAGAACTGGCGGGAAACCTCGAACGCTTCGCTGATTTCAACTGCTTTGCTGATATCAATCGAGCCATCGGCTTTTTCCGGCGTATAGTTCAGCTCCATAAATGCCGAGTGGCCGGTGCCAGCATTATTCCAGCCGTTGGAACTCTCTTGCGCGACGTTGTCCAGCCGCTCAACCATACTAATGGTCCAGTTCGGCTCCAGCGCCTGTAGATATGTCCCCAGTGTGGCACTCATGACTCCGCCGCCAATCAGCACCACATCCACAGCGTGCTGTTCCTCTGCCATGGCAGGCTGTGCCAGCCCTATTGTGCCCAGACACAAGGTGGTAACCAGTAACTTTTTCATATTTATGTCCCATTATGTCAGTGTGTCATCCCTGCAGGTGAACAAGGGTGATTCCCGATTAGCGAGATAACGATACAAAAGCGATAAACCATGCGGGAAACAGTGACAAACCGTGGTAGTCAAACCTGCCTTTATGATGTCGATACGACATAGAGCCGGATGACGACAGGCGGAGATAAAAACAGGTTACGCAACATGCGGATTGCCTGCCCAGGGCAGCTGAATCGTTACCTTTCCTAACCGTCTGTTATTATTGTTACATAAACGATAAAAATGAATTTATGTAATTAAATAAACGGTTAACAATAAAATAACGCTTCACAAACAATCAATTGGCTGTAACAGAAGGGGTTTGACGGGAAAATTAGTTACAAAAGGCACCCGCAGGTGCCTGTATAACACGACAACCAGACTTATTTATTTGAATCAATTTCGTCCAGACTGCCTTCAATCGCCTTAGCATTCGGGTTGACCACCGGAACGGATTTACCGCCGTTCGCCAGGAAATCATGGCGCTGGAAGTAAGCATCACGCACCATCAGGTATGGATCAGACGAATTACGCAGCAACCCGTCGGAATCCAGCAGGCTGGCACGGGTTTCCAGCCCTTGCACCACCCATTTACCCGCCGACATCCAGAACGTGAGGTAACTCAATGGTGGATAGAGCGTATCCACGACACCACCACCGTCTTCACGTAATGTCGCGCTGCCATACCCCGGTAACACCAGATAAGGCCCGTAGCCCACATGGTAATAACCCAGGGTACTGCCGAAACGGTGTGGTTCTTCTTTCGCCAGTTTAGGATTCGCCATCGAGGCCACGTCAATCAGGCCACCCATACCTAATAATGTATTGAGGAAGAAACGGTTAAGGTGAATCATTGCCTGATAGGGTTTCCCCTCAGCGAAATAGTTCACCATCGCGGCAGGTTCAGACAGGTTGACGAAGAAATTGGTTAGCCCGTTACGTGCAGGCTGTGGCATGTAGTCACGCCAGACTACGGCTGCCGGACGAACGACATAGGGATCCAACACATTGTAGTTGAACCCGAACATGGTACGGTTGAATCCTTCCAGCGGATCCGAACGTTGCTCCGGCGCTGAGGTTTTAGAGCTGGCACAGCCGACAAGCACCACACTCGCCAGTACCACACCACCCAGACGAAAATTCATAACGTATCTCCCTGCTGAACTTTCATGCGGTCCGCACGACCTGCCACTGGGCCGTCAGCGCACAAGGCCACATGTTATCATTTTAATACACCGGGCTTTGGTTTGCCCGTGCCGCCCTGTCGCGGCATATCGGAAAATGGCAATCGCCTGATCGCAACACCAGACGTGACGCAGCTCTCATCAATGCTTCGGAATTGTCCGGTTCTTACCCGGTTCGATGAACAAAGACGTCCACCGGTTCACCACCGTCGCCAACATGATGCTCAACCGTGGCAGAGTGCAGATCCTGCGTTAGCCTCTCGCAAAATTCCAGCACCCATTGTGCGATCGCAACCGAATTCAGTGACTTGCTATGCAGTCATCCCCCTATCAGGGCGATTCGGATAACGGAAGATAGCATGATTAAGGCCGGTATACCGCTCAAAACTGGTGGCGGATTGAGCAAACGCACCGGCAAGTGCTTATGAAGACAGCCAAATCGGGTATAATGCATCGCCAACGCGGTCCCCATAGTTAAATGGATATAACGAGCCCCTCCTAAGGGCTAGTTGCAGGTTCGATTCCTGCTGGGGACGCCATCACCTCGTCTCACACCTTCTCAGCAAGTCTAAAAAACCTTTAAAAACAAATAAAAAGAAGAAAGACCAGTCTTACCCCATCCAACGAAAGCCTATAGAAGCCCGGCAACTATGTGTATAAAATTGTGTATATGACAGGTTCGATCTTTTTTCTATACACCTATGCTGCTGACCGACATCAAAATCAAAAAGGCCAAAGCCCAGGATAAACCCTATACCCTCAATGACGGCAATGGGCTGTCTTTGCTGATCGACAGCACCGGTACGAAAGGCTGGCGTTTCCGCTATCGGTTTGCCGGAAAGCCAAAGCTCATTTCCTTTGGCACCTATGACAACGTATCCCTTGCTGAAGCGCGGAAGAAGCGAGATGAAGCTAAAGCGATGTTAGCCAACGGCATCAACCCCAGCGATGCCCGCAGGGCGGAAAAATTGTCGCTTCAGTTCTCTACAGAAAACACCTTCGAGGCCGTAGCAAGAGAATGGCACGCTTCGAAACTATCAACCTGGTCAGAAGGGTATGCCAAAGAAGTGATACGCTATTTGGAAAAGGAAATTTTTCCGTTCCTGGGTAAACGCCCGATAGACCAAATCACGCCACTTGAACTCTTGGCCGTTCTGCAAAAGATCGAAAAACGCGGGGCATTGGAACAAGCCAGCAAGATCCGCCGCCGGTGTGGTGAAGTCTTCCGCTATGCGGTGGTGACCGGACGTGCCAGGTACAACCCGGCCCCTGACCTGGCCAGCGCCATGAATAAGCCCCAGAGCCAGCATTTCCCGTTCCTGACGGAAAGTGAGTTACCGGAGTTTGTCGCTGCGCTAAACAATTACACCGGCAGTAAGATAACTAAATACGCCACACAGCTTTTGATGCTGACCGGTGTAAGAACCATTGAACTACGCGCCGCAAAATGGGATGAATTTGATTTAGATAATGCGTTGTGGGAAATCCCGAAAGAGCGCATGAAAAAACGACGTCCGCACCTGGTACCACTGTCTACACAGGCAATAGCCATCCTGAAAGAGCTAAAGACACTAACCGGTTACTATGAATTCGTTTTCCCAGGAAGAAACGACACCAGAAAACCGATAAGCGATGCCACTATCAACAAAGTGATAAAAAACCTGGGCTATCACGGACGTTTAACCGGTCATGGTTTTCGCCACACCATGAGTACGATTTTGCATGAACACGGATTTAACAGCGCATGGATTGAAATGCAGCTTGCGCATGTTGATAAAAACTCCATCCGTGGAACTTATAATCATGCGCAATATTTGGAAGGGCGTAGGGAGATGTTGCAGTGGTATGCAAAAAAAACCACATTCATATATAATCTGTATTAGTCGCGACTTGATCTGACACATGGCCTTGAAAGGTTGAGAGTTACCGGTTTTGATAGGGGTGTCGAAGCCTTATACAAAACACAAGGTAACTCTCATGTTTCATACTACCAATCCCGTTATCAAACACAAAGCTGGTTTGCTCAACCTCGCTGAAGAGCTCAGCAACGTATCCAAAGCCTGCAAAATCATGGGCGTTTCACGGGATACGTTTTATCGTTATCGCGAACTGGCTGATGAAGGCGGCGTGGATGCACTGATAAACCGTAGTCGTCGCGCTCCTAACCTTAAAAATCGTACCGATGATGCCACTGAGCAGGCTGTTGTTGATTATGCTGTCGCATTCCCGGCTCACGGCCAGCACCGGACCAGCAACGAGCTGCGTAAACAAGGTGTTTTTATCTCCGGAAGCGGCGTTCGTTCAGTCTGGCTGCGTCACGACCTTGAGAACTTCAAAAAACGTCTGAAAGCGCTGGAAGAAAAAGTGTCTCGTGAAGGTATCGAACTTACTGATACCCAAATTGCCGCGCTGGAACGTAAAGCCAGTGATAACGAAGCCTGTGGCGAAATCGAAACCGCTCATCCGGGCTATCTGGGCTCGCAGGACACGTTCTATGTGGGCAATCTGAAAGGCGTCGGGCGGATTTACCAGCAGACGTTCGTCGATACGTATTCGAAAGTAGCTCACTGCAAGCTCTACGTGACTAAAACGCCGATTACAGCAGCTGATTTACTGAATGATCGTGTACTGCCGTTTTATGAGTCTCATGGCCTGCCGATGCTGAGGATACTGACCGACAGAGGCACAGAGTACTGTGGCAAAGTGGAGCAACATGATTACCAGCTGTATCTGGCGATAAATGACATCGACCACACGAAAACCAAAGCGATGTCGCCACAAACCAACGGTATCTGTGAGCGGTTCCATAAAACGATACTAAACGAGTTTTATCAGGTGACGTTCCGTAAAAAGTTATATGGCGATCTCGACACATTACAAGCGGACCTTGATGAATGGCTGACTCACTATAATAATGAGCGAACCCATCAGGGAAAAATGTGCTGTGGGCGGACGCCAATGGAAACATTACTTGATGGAAAACGCATCTGGGCTGATAAAAATTTAAGCCAGATGTAATCTGACAGACACCTGTATAAATAACCGGTAACTGTCAGATCAGGTCTGAGCTAATACATATAATCTAACTAGCAGAACTTAATTAATGAAATACAGCGATCATAAATAAAACCCCAAAACCATTCCTAATAAAAATTCACATCATTCATTTATTTCAAATTTCTTAATTGATTCAATAAGTTCAATGCCGTACTTTTTAATCATTCTTTCTATAAAACCTTCCTCAATAAACTTTGCAAATCCTAACTCACCTTTTAACTTCATTACTTCACCTGGGTTTAACAAACCCTTACGATAGTAGTCTATTTTGGTTCTTAGTAATCGTTTTTTTTCTCGACCAATAGATAGAGCTTCATCATTCGTTATAGTTACCCCAGTTACATGTCGATTAAATTTCTTCGAAGAGAACACTGTTTTTTCATGATTTATTTTTATATTTTTAAGCCCTACGTCATTAAGAGTATTTCTTACTAACTTTGGCAAATCAAACAATATACCTTTATTATTCGTACTGAATGTCATGTCATCTGCGTATCTTGTATAAGACACATCCATTTCTTTACATTTATTACTTATAACATCATCAAAGAAAAACATTATAGCATTTGATATAAATGGTGATGAAGGCGCACCTATACTTAAACGTAAAGGGCTATTCCTCCTTTGCTTCCAAAAGAAAAGACACCCATAGACAAAAAAATCCTCATCATCAAGAATGATCCCTTGTCTTTCAAACACATGAAATAAATTATGAGGTTTGATACTTAAAAAGAAATTTTTAAAATCCATTTTTAAAATATATTTATTCTTTCTATGCATTTCTGCATTTTTTTTAATATCTCTTCCTGATGCATATGCATATGCATTTTCATGAATTAAAATTTCATCATGTATTATGCTAATCACAGATCGTTGGATAGATTTAACCTGCCGAGCAGGTTGAGCTATCAATCGTTTTTTATCACTATTTCTTTTAGCAATATGATATCTTTTATAACGTCTAGGCATTGTAGCGATATACCGCTTAGCCTCATCCTCCGTTAAGTAAAGTCCTTTAGATATTATCTCTAATAGTTTCATACCTTACCTTTCTCCCTAGTTTCATTTATACGGGAAAGAACATTTTTTCTTTTCTTAGCTGTCTCATCCATTTCTTTATTATCAATAAATAAATAAGACTGTCTTATTGCTATTTTCATTCCCATTGCATCTTTTATTTTTCCGCTTTTGCTTAGTCCAAATTTAATTTTACTCTCTTTATGTCCTATAGTATAAAAATAATCAGGGCCACTATATTGAATATATGAGATAAGATTCATCTTTCCAAGAAGATACAAAAGTCTTGATATTTTTTTCTGAGAAACATCAATATCCATACAGTACAAAGCCCATTCAATCTCTGTTTTCTTAATTGGTTCTGATAAGAGGATTATCTCATAAATTAATATAGCAAGGTGGCCACTATTATCTGGACTATATTTTTCAGTCTTTCTTACACCTTTAAGTCTAGCCTTGATATCATGAGAAATTAATTCTATTTCGTTATAAACCAATGAATTATTTTTAGGCCACGGATATACAGAAACGTAACTTTCATCAATTCTTTTCAAATACTCCAATGGACCGAGATATATAAAAGAGGACTTTGGTGGTATTTTTTTCTCGACATTACCTTCTATCTCTTCCAATGGTGCAATAATATGTAATTTCTGCGCAAGGCTTTTTCTATTAACAAAAAGCCCTAACTCAACCAAGGAGCCTGCACTTTCTAAGCATATGACTACAAGAGTCGATATATTTGCTATATCATCCTCAAAACTCATTAAATCAGAATAAGCGCCATCTTTAAAATAATCATGGAAATTTTCAGCAAGTATAAGTGAGTCTGATAATTCAGGATGGTGGCCAGCAAAGTATGTAAAAATGTAATCTCTTACACTTATAGGTGTGGCATTCATCGGACCACCACAAACGAAAATTATCGGGGGCATAAATTGAACAATGAAATTTGAATGGTTCAAATCTCCAAACTGCTCTTGTAATGCATTCATATATGCAGAATCACTCAACCTTGTGACCCCCTATCTTATAATAAAAAGGTGGCTAAACAGCCACCTTTCGGATCCTTTACCTGAAGGATGCGCTTCAGACTTTCAGTGAGCTCCTGAATGAAACGCAGTGGAATGAAGGATCTTGCTGAAAGTGCTGAAGCGCAACCCTAAATGTCCACAATAAATTAGAGTCTGGCGAAACGCCCGACTAGGATAAAACATTATCCCAACGCGTAAAGGCCATTAAAGAATACCAAAGAATACCCAGCAGTCAATGACCCTTACTAATTCCATAATAATTACCCACACCACAAAATCGGCACTACACCGCACCCGCCTGCGGTTTTCGTAGTCATGAAATTTTTCAGTTTTCCTTTTCTACAAACCATAGCGCCAGCCCGCGCAGTGCCTGGGCTATCAGCGTACACAGCTCGACTGAAATGATTGAAACACATTTCAGCATTTTTCAGTTTTCAGGCTTTTTGGGGAAGGGAAATACCATACAAATTGAGATTATCTGTATGACTGGAAAGGATATTTTTTATTTTGCGTGGATTTTTCGGCAATGAAGGGATAACGATACAATCAGCCAACGCTCCGGCAATCCCTTGCCGGATGCGGCTTACACGCGAGTGGCAATATTCAGCTCACTGAAAAACGTGAACGGTGAGAACACAGAGACAAGGAGCCTATCAGCGCCGACTTTGCGCCGTGGCGCTCACCGGCCCTTGCGGTTTACTCACCTTTTGGTCATCATCCTGTGCCTGGCTTAACAGGTCGATCATTTCCTGACGTTTGTCTGGTGCGATGGCATCAATCATGTTTTTCATCAGTCGGCCATGTGTCAACGCACTGGGGCTTAAGGTATGTGAAAAGGTCATGTTCATCACAAACGTGTGACCGCATTCCATATTGCTACAGGCGCAGTAGATATCGGCAATCTGTGGATGTTTGCGATTGGTCTTTCGCACCACCGCCAGCGAACTACATTCAGGACAATACACGCGCATTACTCTCATCAGTTCCTCACCTTTTCTTCACCCACCGCCCGCCAGGAAAAAAGCCTTTGCGAACGGTCATTCCTAATTGTCTGTCTCTTCTCTGCGCGTGGTAACAGCGGTAACACTGGTAACAGCCTTGATATATATGGCTTTTATCTGTTACCTCTGTCTTATTCCTGCTGGTAACGCTGGTAACAAACTTGTAAGTGTTACCACTGTTACCGGTGACTATGCCTTACTGGTAACAGGTTTCCCCCTTGTCCTGCCTGTCTGTTACCAGTGTTACCTCTGTTACCTCAGAAAAATAAGATACGCGAGAGAATTACCCTAAAACGCTGCTGTTAAACTGGTACACCCGCTTGACGCCTATTTCTGGCAGGCGGATGTTTTTCTGTGTCCGGCTGGCATCATCCGGTAAGTCCAGATACCCCGCCCTGGCACACAACTGCGCCACCTTTTTGGCATCAAACCCCTGACAGATTTCTTTCCAGCCAGATGGCAGCACATAGAAAAGCGTGACGGCTTCTCCGCTGTGGCCACCTTTCACCACCTGACGAAACCCCACCATATTGGACGGGCGACTTTGCTCGTTATGCCAGTCAGCAAAACGGCTAAACTGATTGCGCGTCATAAAGGTTTTCACCTGCTCCAGTGCGGCCGCTTCTTCCTGATTAGCCGCATGACCACGATCAGCCATCCACGCCGCCAGGCAGCTTTTGGCCGCCTGCAATGCTTCCCCGGCAGGCCAACCGGTTATACCGGCTTGGGTTGCCAGCTCTCCGGCCATTGCCACCAGCGCAAAGCGCGTGACCGCCCTGCCCACCTGATTACCGGCATCCTGCGGCGTCATCTCGCGGGTGTAGGTCTTTAACAGGCTTTTGGCTTTGGCCGTCATACCGGGCAAATCCGCCGTCAGGTGATGCAGCCAGGCACGAAACGCCGTGCCGTGGTATTGCGTGACCGCCTGCTCTAAATGCTCGGCCAGCGCCTTGCCTCCGGCAAAACCGTGCAATGTTTCAAATACGCCGTATTTACCGGAATCACTGGGGATTTGTACCATCCGCACTTCAACCCCGGCATAGGTTCGCTCCCCGGCATTGGCGGCATGTTCCACCAGCGATAATTCCCCGGTAGACAAAAACAGCAGACACCAACGGCTGGTTTCCCTGACACTGCCGTCCGTTCTGGCCCGCGCTTTGCCCTGGCCGTTCGCCAGCATATAGGCGATATTTCCGGCTTCGCGCCCGTCCACTTCGCGGATTTCATCCAGCATCAGGGCGGCATCATTACGGCGGCTGGCGGTGCCTTCCAGCGCGTTGCCCGTCGCTCGCCAGGTATGCCAGTAATCCGTGCCGCCACAGACTGACGCTGCTACCTTCATGGTGGTGGTTTTGCCGTCCGTTGATTCCCCTTTCAGGTGATAACCACCGCCGCCGACACCGGCCAGTTTCAGCAGTGGTGCAGCAAAAGCCAGGCTAACCGCAAATGCAACACGGGCATTACCCACACAATACCGTGCGACCTGTTCACGCCAATCCGCCAGTGATCCGGCAGTACGAAAATCACGCCCTTGAACACAGGACGTTTGCAGGATCACCGTATCCGCCTCATCTCCGATCACTTCGTCCTGCAACACGTACACCCCACCATGCCAGCCGGTTTTATCTACACAGGTCACTTTGCGGTCAGGCTTGCACAACGAGATATATTCCATCAGGTGCGCCCGCGCCTGGCCGTTAGTGTTGATGTACGACAGCCCATTAACCAGCAGTACCCGGCGTAACTCTTCCCCACTGCCGCCCAGCATTTCCATCGGCATCGCCCATTTTCTCTGGATGCCGTTGGTATCTTCCCACTCCAGTAGGCGACCGTAGTTGCTGCCGTCAATGTCACAGGTAATGGCCGTTACCCGCAGCGGGCTGCATATCTTGATATTACGAATTTCCACATCGCCATCGGACTTGTTCACCTGCTTGTCAAACCACAGATATTCCTGGGTAAGCCGGAACCCCTGCGGCAGACGGGTTTTACCTTTGCCATAAAGCACCATTTCCTCCCGAAAGGCTTCTTTGGCCCGTTCCGGGCCATGCTCCTGTCGAAAGTCATCCCAATCAGCTTTATGGCGCGTAGGGGGAAGTGTCACCCAGCCATCGACCGCTTTCGCAGCCTTCTCCGCCCAATGCCTGCCGGTGTTTTCTTTACCATCAATCAGGTCATTGTCACCGGCAATCACCAGCCGAACCTCCGGCCAGCGCAACCGGAACGCCTGCGCCACATTCAGCAGATTACTGGCGGCCACCGCCGCCACGGTGATCCCCTCCGTCATTGCGGCCACGGTTAACGCCGTGGCGTAGCCTTCGGTGATTGTCACCTGCTCCGGCATGGCTTCCGGCACCGGCTGAACAGCAATAAATCCCCCGTTCAGTACCGAATTTGGCAACAGCCGCTTATCCCCCGAAGGGCTAATCAGTTGAGCGCCGATAATCTGCCCGTGGATATCGCTCACCGGCAACAGCAGCGAACCGGTAGGAAAGGACACACCGCCGCTACGTTGCTCATGGCTAATCAGGGGCAAAGACTGCCCCGTTAACCCTTTACTGGCGAGATATACACTGTCGCCGGGTGTACTCTGCGCACGCAACTGGCGGTAAGTCGCCTGGAACAGACGGCGCTTTTCGGCATCGTCAGTATCCTTTCTGGCGGGCGAATCAGCGGGCTGTTGCACCACCGGTAACGACAGCACAGCGGCCACAGCATCAGCCGCGGTTTTCGCGTCATAACCATTGACCCGTTGCACCAGATCTAAGCCGTCACCATGCCCGCACTGATTACAGAACCAGGTGCCGCGCCCCTGTTTATCATCAAACCGAAAACGATCAGACCCGCCGCATGTTGGGCAGGCTCCATGCCTGCCATTTCCCGGTACGCTTATCCCTAATGCCGGTAAAATCTGCCCCCAGCGGCCATTGGCCGCCTTTACTGTCGATGACAATTGATGTTTATGCGTCACACGCGCCCCCTTCATCCGGCGATAGCGCTTCTGACATAAACGCATTATTGCTAACAGCATCATTGAGCTGTTCATGCACACATTCAAAGACCGCTGCCACGCTTTCTACATTGAGGGGTTGCGCCACCATACCGTCACGATCACGCAGTAGATCCGCCATTAATCCGGCAACCAGCATCGCCCGTTGAATTTTTTCATCACCACGCTGGGTGTAGGCACATGGGAAATGAGCGTTATTCATAGGCATCCTCCGGGTTATCAGGCTCCGGGGATTCATTAAGGCGATATAACAGGTTCAGGCGTTCAGCCAGAATAAATATCAGGATCTCTCGCACTTCCGGCTGATCCAGTTCAATCAGGGCATAGGCCAGCGCACGACATTGATCAAGCGCTTCATCCAGTTCCAGCGGGGTATCGTTAAACATGGCGGCCTCCGATAACCGGCAAACGCCCTGCAAAGGCAAGAACATAATCACGCGCCAGTAAACGGCGGGCACACTGTTCATTGGGAGCCACCACGTTTTCACGGTGTGGTACGGCATCAATATCTGAACGGCGTACAGCCAGGAATAGAAAGACAAATTCAGGGTGAGTTTGGGTAGGGGTCGCAACCATAAAGGTAGCCTCCTGTAACTGGGTAAAATACCCACCACCTGAGTTCCTACACTGCGGGTGGTGGACTGAGCGGGGGTAGGAATACCGGCGTTACAGGAAACCGGCCAGCCCGAAGGCTGCCCCGCCCAGCCCACCATTGATTCTGCATGGCAAAAAGCCATTTCTGCTAGGTGTGCAAAAGCATCGACAATAAAAAAGACGCATGGCGCGTCTGGTGTCGCCTGTAAACGTTTCGGGTTCCTACGCCCGGTTGCCGATTTTGCGGCAACGCGAAAACTATACCCCGCGTTTTCTGGCGACAGCAAGCGGTTTTTATCCGAATTCCCATGATTGACGGGAAACGTTATCGCGTACATAGTCCTTCCTGTTCTCATGGATGAGACACTCCTGATACGTCAGAGATACCCGGTGCAACCACCGCACCGGGTATTTTTTGGCCCCGCCTCAGCCCCCGGAAATGGCGGCAAACCAGCCAGATGGCGACAACGAAAAATGACAAGGAACAGGCCGACTACAGTGGATCGGTTTCCCCCGACGCGAGAAATACGCTCGATTACGACTAAAACTCAGCCGGGATGTTCCTCCACTGGCTGGGCTGTCAGTAACAGCCAACCCACTGAGATAAAAACGCCCTTCTGACGGAAAATCCTCAGCGACTTCAATCGAGCAAAACAGTTTTTGCCCGTTCTCGTTGTAGCGCACCAATCTGGCCGTTGGCCGGATACGCACATATAAACGCATCTCCCCCTGATGGATTTCATGCCGGGCCGCCAGCACTTCCCCCAGGTTATCCGCATCACGCCGGTGCTCTTCCCAAATCAACGCGGTATAGCGCTTGGGATCGTAGGTTTGTGCCATATCGACAAGCCATTCCGGCTCAATGTAACGCCCGTCAATCGTTGCCCCTTGCGTGGCAACACAAAACCACCCCGTACTTAACTGTGAATCGTTCATCCCGTCCTCACTGCACTAACGTCACGGCGTTTTCATCAGCAGCGGCATATAAGCACCCATCCCCCAGCGCATAACCTTCATTACGCAAATAGCTATGCTCATAAACCTTGCGGTCATCGATAAAGGCCGCTCGGAAATAACGGGTATTCATCTGCGTGTAGACGTGCAAGTTGTCCAGTGTGGTGACAGCCAGGCGTTTTCCCGGCATAAACGGCGGTACAAAGGCAAAGCGCCCGGCTACAGAGCTGGTCGCCATCTGTGCAGCAGCAGTATCAGCAGGTTTGTCTGCCATCATGAACAGTCGTAACCGTTCCATTGCCGCCAGTTCTGCCCCGACCAACACCACCAGGCGCGGATCATCCCGAAAACCTTCTGGAATTTTTTCAGTGATTAAATGGTTTGCCAGTGCATCCAGATGGGGGAAATGCCCTCCCGGCCCCAACGTAAAGGCATCCGTCAGAACCTGAGAGCCGCCGTTGAACTGCTTGGCCAGCGCGTGCCAGCCCAGGTTGACATCCTGACCTCTGGGATATTTTTCGGGGCGGGTTTCCGGTGAAATAAAGGCACCATTAAAGCCGATGCGCAGGATATCCAATGCCATCACACGATCGAAGAAATCAGATACCACACGGGTAAAGTGTTCAATGCCTCCCAAATTGGCAATGGCAGACATCTGGTGATAACTGAGCGACGCGCACGTATCCGTTTCAACCAAAACATAAGGGGTGCCATTCACTGCCAGCGGTTTGTTAAAACGCCCGTTAAGACTGCGCCCGGTATGCAGGCTATTATCACCGAGCGTAATCGCCTGCCCGGCCCCGTCATCCACATCAAGCAAGGTAATGCCCTGCATCATCCAGCCCGATTCCATCAGCGCGATACGCAACTGTTTCTCAGCACCAGCCGAAATAGTAAAGCTGCCTTTTTCTTTATTAATAAATTGCACACCACGGGTAAAATTTCGATGAAACTCCCCCGCCAATGCCGGAGCATTAACGTGAATCATGGTTATTTCCTTTTTAAATGGAGTGATAAACTTAGTTAGATATCGCTTTTCATTAACCTTTGCTTTTTAGAAAAAGCAACTTTCCCAGGCAACATGGAATCTACATAATCGGCAACCGGCATTAATTGACGAAATAGCTCACCGTCAGCACTGTAATAACACCGGCATAATTCTGCTTTTTCAACACCGTGGTGATTTAACTCATATTTATCCGTAGGAGTACGGCAATGGTTTACTACTTTCTGAATAGCCGACTGTAATGCATCCATTGTTTTCCAGGCACTAATATGTGATTTTTCTTCCAACCCACTGGGGTGTAATGAAACCTGATAGGTATAAGCGGGCAACTCGATAATCGGTAGTTGTTCCATTACCTTATTTCTCAGCCCCTTGATACGCTTACTCAACATATCCTCAACCACCGGACGCAACAGCCCTAATAATCCCAGTCGTGCATTTAATACTAACCTGGCTCGTTCAGCGTTATCTTTCGCCCGTAATGCCTTATCCTGTGTTTGCCTTAATGCTTCTTTAAGTGACATACGCCATTTAGCTGCATCAAAAGCCCCCTGGCTAAGATTGGTGAGCAGGCTCTCACACTGTGCTTTTTCACGTTCGGCTTCCTGGCTGGCTTGGCGTGCCGCGTCGCAGATAGCCGTACCGCGCTCAACCAATGCGTTAATTTCTTCAGCGTCGCACCGATACCAGGGCGCACCATAGCCGGTCAGCATTTCAAACTCAGCTAACAATCGTTCCATTTTGAATAAACGGTAAATCTCAATCACCCGAATAGCAAAACCACCATCACCGTGATCAGTTTCAAAAGGGATCGAAACATACGCCGCAATAATATTCATTGATGGGCTATGCTTACAAAAAGGAATTTTTTTCATTTCATGCTCTTTCTATTCTTTAAACTATCATTAATCCAATCATTAACCTCATGCTCCACCCATGCTACAGAGTTTTCTCCAATAGACACATTCAGTGGAAACAATCCTTCTTTCATTCGGCGGTAAAGTGTTGAACGCGGCAACCCTGTTTTTGATATCACATCCTTCAGACGGATTAGGCGCACGTCATTATTTTCATTAATAGATAAACTCATACATTCCCTTCCTCAAAACAAATACAATTAGACCATGTGAGAAAATCTCAGATTAGGTAAGAACCGGTTGGATGGATATAGAGTTACATCTTAATGTCACCATGTAAATATGCAGGATTTGTAACAGCGGCGTGTGAAAAAGAATAACAGATCTTATTATTTTTATTCTTACCACTCCTCACCCGTATTCACCATTATTCACCTATATTCAACAATTTGAAGCTCACGAAATAATCTTTTGTAAAGAAATGAAAATAACAAGGGAAATAGACAGAGTGCAGCCATGTCCTAATTCAGTAAGGCAGAATAAAATTTATCATAAATGCGTATAACTAAATGTATAAAACAAAAAGCAAAAACAAGTAAAATACTTAAAATTCAATATTTTATTTATTAAATTCGATTCCTGCTGGGGACGCCATCACCCCGTCTCACACCTTCTCAGTAAGTCTAAAAATCCTTTAAAAACAACTATAAATCATAAAAATGACGTTAGCCGGACTGTCAGGCCCGGCCGGTACATTATTTAGCGCTGTCCACGCTGGCTTGCGTGAAGTTCGGGTAATCACCCGGTTTACCCGCGTTCAGGTTAGACAGAAAATTGCTGTCCTTCATCGGGATATCTGCCGAGCTATAATCAAACGTATTCATTTTATTACGCATCTCTTGATTGCTGACGCCATCGCCATGCACGGCATACCAACTGACAATATCCGGCGTGACAAAGGTGTTATAAGGGTTTTCCGCCTGCTCGCCTGATTTGGCAAAACGAAACGCATGGGTCAGCGCACCATCTTTGTGATAGACAAACTTCAGGTGGCCATTTTGTTTATCCAGGCTGGAGGCAGCGGCTGTCGTCAGCTTGCCGTGGGCGCTATAGCTACCATGCGTTACCGTGCCGTTTTTGGTCCAGACTGCCGCATATTCCCAGTCATTTCGGTGGCCGCTTTTGACGCCCGCCACAATCTGATCTTTCAGGAAATAGAGCGCATAAAAATGGCCGCAGTAACGGTTACCACCACTATTCACGCAGGCGTACCGATGTAGCGTATTGGATTTATCGAGAAACGTCGTCCAGCGGCAACCACCGGTGAGGCTACCCGTCGGATTGAGGCCGCCATTTTGCTGACCGCTGCGACTGATTCCAGCACTGGGCAAGCAGCCATCGGTATCGAAATCAAATACCGGCGCAATCGACGCCGCGTTAACACCGGAAGGTAATGCCTGATCCAGTTTGTCGAAATCATCAGCATGTGCTGTAAATACGGCCCAGAGAGGAAGGGTTGCCAATATTACTTTCTTCTTTAAAAACATAGTATCTCCTGTTTCCATTTTGCTTAGGCGTCATGCCCATTCGTGTTTTTAAAAATAAAGAGTGGAATTACAATTAACGCGTAATTTTTTAATCAGCAAATCGTTATTCAGTAAAACCATTAATAAGAAAAACCATCAACCATCCATTTCAGCCTTATGACAAAAAATAGATAAAGAATGGTCTCCAGAAAATTATCATAGCTATATTTCAGCCAGCAACCAATGATTACCCGGAGAAACAACCTCTATATTACCTCTTCAATATTTATTTTCATTTTCGTTTTAAAATAAATAAAACCGAGATAACCCTCTCCAATTAATTATCCACACCTGATTCGCTGTTATTTTTCTTATTATTATCGTCCTTTGTTTTTTACTTCATTTCTTAGCACCAGATGAGATAGGTTCTTCACTCCCCAGCACCTTCACATCGTGGTGGCGCCTTCTGAAGCCCGAATTCGTCCCCCCACAGATTCGTGACAGCACTTAAAAAAGTGCGTACAAATAAAATCTGCGTATTTACTCTCTGATACATTGCTGTTTCGATACGTTGATGCACGTACTCCATGACTTCGGCGCGGTGCACTTACCCTGCCAGGCCCAAACAAGAAAGGAAAACACATGAAAAAGCTGACTTTCAGCGCAGGCGCTCTGATGGTAATGCTGGCGTTAACCGGTTGCAGCACACCGTCACAACAAGCCCAGACGACGCTCTCTAACCAGTCGGTGCTGGCTCTGAACTGGTTCCAGCAGTCGGGTGAATATCAGGCATTGTGTTATCAGGCATTCAACTCGGCTCGCGTGGCATTCGATGCCGCGCCTGTGACTGCCGGTAAGAAAAAAGTCGTCGTGGTTGACCTGGATGAAACCATGCTGGATAACAGCGCCTACAGCGGCTGGCAGGCCAAAGAGCATCAGCCCTTTAGTCCTGCAAGCTGGAGCCGCTGGTCACATGCCCGTCAGGCTCTGGCCGTACCCGGCGCAGTGGAATTTGCACGCTATGTGAATAGTCATGGCGGGCAGGTGTTCTATGTCTCGAACCGGCTGGAAAGCGAAGCCACGGATACCCGCGAAAACATGCTAAAACTCGGTTTCCCGGATGTGAACAGCCAGACACTGTGGCTGAGCAAAGGAAGCAGCAACAAGCAAGCCCGCTTTGATGAAATCAGCGCGAAAGGCAACCAGATCGTGCTGTATGTTGGCGACAACCTCAATGATTTCGGCGCTGCGACGTACCACAAGCTGAACGATGAACGCCGTGCGTTTGTCAGTGCAAACCGGGCGAAATTCGGCACACAGTTCATCGTATTGCCTAACCCGCTTTACGGCGACTGGGAGAGCGGCCTTAGCAGCAACTACAACGCGCTGACGCCAGAACAAAAGTTACAGGTACGCAGCCAACAGATGCGTGTCTGGAACGGCCAGTAATCCGGATTACAGCGCATTGGCCAACAACAACGGGGCGTCTGCCCCGTTGTTCCTTTCACTCACGTAACCGACTGATATTATCGACCAATCGGTGATATACCGCCGATCTTGTCTGCGGCTTATTTGGCGTAAGCCGGACGTTCAGTCACCTCAGGTACCGCGTCGCTCAGGCTGGCACCGGCCTGATTGTCCCGCACCTCATTGTCGTCAATGAAGCCGTAGAACACCCCCTGAGAGACAGAAACACCACGAATTTCCGCATCACCACGCAATTGCGCCGAGCCGGACACCACCACGCCAGGCTCAAATGCTCCCGGCCCTTTAAACACGGTATTCACCTGCGCATTGTCTTTGATGACCGTATCGCCCTGCACGACAGTCAGACCCCCTACACGGGCATTACCTGAGACCGTGCCGCTTAACACTGTCGCATGATCTTCGATACGGGCATAATCCAGCACCTTGCCGCCAATCACGCGGGCATACGGCCCGACATATGCGGTCGATGCCACTTGTGCACCATTCGCCACCCAACCACCGCCATTACTGTGGCGACGGCCCTTGGCAGTCGGTGTCGGCGCGTTTGGCTGTGAGCCTTCCGCCCAGGCGTTGGTCAGGTCCACCGTCCACGGATAGCGGTACAACGAGTAATACGCCTGATCCCAGGTAATCTGATGCATTTGCGACGGTGTCCCCATCACCACCAGATACAACCCTTTGTCATTGGATTTCACCGCAAAGTTGCTGATTTTGGCTGAAGCACCACGTTGCAGCGTGCTGTAGCGGCTCTTGCCGGCGGAGTCGATCGCCACCAGGCCCCAGCGCCAGTCGGAATCCGGCTGGGTGAGCGAAACCGGATCGTTCTTTAAGCCCGGCAGGCGGTTAACCGCCGGTGCGCTTTGCACCACACCCTGAAACGACACCGTTACCTTGGTGGCACCACTATCCGGGATCAGGCGAACAATGTTGTAACCCCAGCGTTGCGGTGCCTGATCAAACGGCACGGCAAATCGTCTTACGCCAGAGGCACTGACCGGCTCCAGCGCGGTAGTACGCAATAGCTGATCCGCGTTGGCCTGAGATGGCGTCAGCGCACCATATCCCCCATAGCTGAGACGATAAAAGCTGCTGCGATCGTATCCATCAGGATCGGTATAGTCCCAGTTAACGTTGTGCATCGCCCAGTCGCCGAAGAAATCGTTCAGTTCGGATTGGCTCCAGCCCATGTTGCTCTTCAGCACACTGATCGGGTCGGTTGTATTTTGCCCGGCGCTTCCCACCTTCGGCGCGTTAGCCCACAGGTCGTTAACGGCACTGTAGCCATAGCGGTTCTTCAGGTGTTCCATGAACTGCCAGTTACAGTAACGATCGCGGGTCGATCCCAGATAGAGGTGCGGATAATTCACCAGCATGTCAGAACAATGCGTGGAGGTACCGTGGTATTCATCAAGCTGATGCGCCATCCAGTTCGCATGGGACTCCCAAATCCAGCCGACAAAGTTTTGATTACCGTAAGACTGGAAGCTGCCGGTCTGCCCTTGCAACGCGTGGGTGAACTCATGCGCCAGCCCCCAATGGTCAAGTAGTGCGTCGGGACCGATCCACATCCCCATCGTGCTACCGTCGGCAATCCCACCGCTCAGGCCGAAAGACGGGTCAATATGAATATTCGCTTTGTACTTGGTGGTGGCGTTGCAATACGGCTGCGGGAATTTGATCTGGTTGATGAACTTATCCCAAATCAACTCCAGTTGCTTACCGGCGGCAACGACGTCGGCCTGCTTAACCTGATTACTGTTCCAGCGAAACGCGAAGTGTTCGGTTTGATACTGCACTGCGGGCATATCGCTGACGTTACTGACTTGCCAGTTGCCTGCCACACAGGTTTCATCGGCATAAGCGGCGTTCGCCGCCAATAGGCTACCTGCGACAAACAGGCAGCGCCCCAGAGAAATATGCTTTTTTATCTGCGACATAAGTCCGTTTTCCGAGCATGATAATGAGTAAGTACGCCTTCTCACGATCCAATGAAAAGGAAAGCAAGCCTCCTGACATCGGACGTCAAAGGCAGCCTAAGGTCTTCATGACCTGTTTTGTATAAATAAAGAGAGTTTCGCTGTTCTCAACAGAACAACACATTAACTTTATTACACTTATTATGCTTTCGATACACAGTGATGAATCATGATTAACAAAACATGACATAACCGCTGTCCGTTTTACTTTGAAAAAACGATGAACATGTCTGAGACCAAAAAAACAGCATGGTTAACTGATCATTTTCACCCCAGGAAATCATTAAGAGATATTAACCATCCCACTCAATCGTATTGAATATGATACGTATTATCGATAACCTTGCGGCACATTTTCATGCTCAACAGGTAAACGTATGCTGGGATCAGGGACGTGCGCGCAGAGCGTGCCATCAGGGAATAAACAACAGGGTTACCTACCCTGGCTACTGGGGTTACTGGCAATGCTGCTGGTCGGTTGCGACAACGCCTCCTCCCCAACGCCAACAACCCCGGCGTCAGCGTCCGCGGGCTGGCCCCGTACGGTTCCAACACCGAAAGGGCCGCTCACACTCACGCACCCACCACAACGCATCGTTTCCACCAGTGTCACCCTCAGCGGCACACTATTGGCTATCAATGCGCCACTGGTTGGCTCGGGTGCCACCAGCCCTGATACCGTCGTGGCTGACGAGCAAGGGTTCTTTCGTCAGTGGAGTGCCGAGGCAAAAGCCCGCCACGTCAAACCGCTCTATATCACCGAACCGAACGCAGAAGCGATTGCCGCGGCCGCACCGGACATGATCATTATTGCCGCCACTGGCGGTGACTCCGCCCTGAAACTGTATGAACAGCTTTCGGCCATCGCGCCGACGCTGGTAGTGGATTACGGTGACAAAAGCTGGCAACAGCTGGCTGACTATCTGGGTGCAGCTACCGGTCACGAAACCGATGCCCGCCAGGTGATTGCGCGTTTCGAACAGCGGGTGCAGGCGGTGAAACAGGCGATTCAGTTGCCGCCACAACCCGTGTCGGCGCTGGTGTATTACGAAGACGGTCGGGGCGTTAACCTATGGACACCCTCGTCCGCACAGGGACAATTGCTCCATGAACTCGGGTTCCAGTTAGCCTCGCTGCCGGACAACCTGCCTACCGAAACGCGAATGGGCAAACGGCAAGATATTGTGCAAATCTCCGGCGAGAATATGGCTGCCAGTCTCAACGGCCAGTCACTGTTGCTGTTCGCCACTGACGAGAATACCGTGAAGCGAGTCATCGACAACCCATTCCTCAGTCACCTCGATCCGGTCATGCAGCACCGTGTCTGGGCGATGGGCCCGGATACCTTCCGGCTCGATTATTACAGCGCCAGCAACATGCTAAACCAGGTCGAACACCATTTTCGTCGGCCAGCGGCTCACTGACCGACAGCATGGAGCACACGGCGACGCGTTATCCTTCCTGTAACGCGTCGTCGGTTGTGTCCTCTTCACGCTGTGTTTCCACCGGTTCGCCAAAACGGCATTGCCGTAGCGGACGTACCAGCAATGTCATCAGTGCCCCCAACGCGGTCGCCGCCGCGCCGAACGCCAAAATGCTGGTCGCAGGCACCAGGAGTTTGCCCATCAGCCCCAGAATCAACGCGCCAACGGAATCGCCGGTGACATCCTGCGCGGTACCGAGGCTATTAACCCGGCCCAACAGGTGATCCGGCGTGTGGCTCTGAATCAGGGTGAACTGCAGCAACGAGGTGATCGCGTTGAAATAGCCATAACAAACCAACGCCAGCAACGCGGGCAGCAAATGGCTGAACAACCCCAGCGACCCCACCGCCAGAAATGCTCCGGTCGCACACCCCAGCAGAATGCGCCCCGGCCGCGCGACACCGGATACCCAGCCACTGGTAAACGCCCCCAGCATGGCACCCAGCGGTACGGCAGAATACATTAACCCGACCGCCGATGGCCCGGCGTGGTACGCGTCACCCGCCAGCGCCGGGAACAGCACCCGCATTGCACCGACCACGCTCACCAACATTCCCAGCAACACCACACACCCCACCACCGGGTGCGCGCAAACGAAACGAACCCCGCCAGCCAGCGCCTGCAACGGGTGCTCCGGCTTGCCCGGTGCCGGTTTCATGGTCGGCAGTCGCACCAGTGGGATCAAGGTCGCCAACGTACCGGCCGCCGCCACCGCGAAATTCCAGCCTACGCCACCGGCGACAATAATCACCCCGCCCAGTGCGGGTGACAAAATGGCCCCCAGTCGTACCGTCAACATGGTCAGCGCCCCAGCCGCCGGTAAATTTTCCCGACCGACCAACAACGGGATCACCGCCATCAACGCGGTCATCCCCAGTGCGCCGAAAAAGCCGTCCCAGGCTGCCAGCACGTAGAGTGCCAGCAATGACGGCGAGCCGGAAAACGCATTCAGGCTCAGTGCCACAAACCCTATCCCACAAGTGCCACGGGCAAACAAAATCAGTTTGCGGCGATCAAAGCGATCCGCCAGTACCCCGCCCAACATCAGCCCGATAAACATACCGATGCCATCCAATGCCACCGCCATACCGACCTGTAA
This sequence comes from Dickeya oryzae, assembly GCF_020406815.2. Classification (NCBI taxonomy): domain Bacteria; kingdom Pseudomonadati; phylum Pseudomonadota; class Gammaproteobacteria; order Enterobacterales; family Pectobacteriaceae; genus Dickeya; species Dickeya oryzae. The sequence goes on along the minus strand of NZ_CP162670.1, from coordinate 1,480,671 downwards.
CGTAGAACCGGTCATCGCCTGAATCTGCACCGGTACACCAACGGTCAGCATACCGAGTGCAAACACCGACAACATGCGGGCCATAAAAATGGCGCGAAAATGTGCGTTCTGCCTGAGCAGGCTGAAGTCGAGAAAAAAAGAAGATTTAGCCATGAGTCTTGGTTGAATTCCTGTCTTTAATAAAAATGCGGCCGCAGCCGCGCCGCAGCACCGCCATTAGCGACCTGAAATAACGGCACACCCAGCCAGGGATGACGCGTTAATCCTGCGATAGTTAATCCTGTGGGGGTTAACCCCGAGGTAAATGCCGCTAACCCAGCGTCAGGTCAATGTCTTTGCCAAAACCTCAATGTTACCCTAGTCATGCCATAACATTAATGATAATAATAATCATATGCATTATTTAATAAAGCAGTTCTTATCAATGCGTTCATCTGTTGGTGGTCAGGTTACCCCCCTGCCGTATACACCGTCATCGTTAACCGGGCGTCGGTTCGGTGGCGTACTGCCTTGTCTGCTGTTGCTTGCCTTGGTGTGTCTCGCCAGCCTGATGCTGGGTGCCCGCGCCATCGCGCCGGAAGTCGTCTGGCAGAGTCTGGCGGGTCACACGCAAGGTCCGGACAGCATCATCGTTTTACAGGCGCGGCTACCGCGCACACTGGCCGGTATTCTGGTCGGCATGGCGCTGGGTGCCGCCGGGGCGGTGATGCAGGCGCTGACCCGCAACCCGCTGGCCGACCCTGGCATCCTCGGTGTTAACGCCGGTGCCAGCTTTGCCATCGTACTCGGCATTAGCGTGTTCGGGATTACCGGTATGGCGTCGTGGTTGGGGTTTGCCTGGCTCGGCGTGTTAGCAGCCAGCCTGATGGTGTGGATCATCGGTACACTGAGCGGCGGTCGGGTGAATCCAATACGCCTGACGCTGGCCGGTGTGGCGCTAAGCGCCGTGTTGTCGGGTTTTACCTCATCACTGTCGCTGCTCAATCCCCACGCGTTTGATCAGTTACGCCTGTGGGAAGCCGGTACGCTGGATATCCGTTCGCTAAGCAATGTGGCCTGGGTCACCCCCATTGTACTGCTGGGCTGTGCGCTGGCATTTTTGGCGGCCCGTTCACTGAATACCCTCAGTATGGGGGACGACCTCGCGACGGCACTCGGCACCCGTGTCGGCGTCATTCGTGTGATGGCGATGCTGTCGGTGATGCTGTTGTGTGGCTCCGCCACCGCGCTGACCGGCCCGATTGGCTTTGTCGGCCTGATGATCCCTCACATCGCACGCGGCTGGGCCGGTCCGGATCAACGTTGGATTCTGCTCTATTCCCTGCTGTTCTCCCCCATACTGCTGCTCTGCGCTGATATTGTCGGCCGCCTGTTGGTACCGGGTGAATTGCGGGTTTCTATTGTCACCGCCTTTATCGGTGCGCCGGTACTGATCTGGCTGGTACGCCAGCGCAAGTTTTAGGAAACACGTTATGTCTACCCGAACTCTGTTCCTGCGCACGACGTCTGGTTTGATTAGCGGTCGGTTGCCGTTGCGTGCATTGTGGATCAACCTCTCGTTGCTGCTGGTCTGCGTCGCCCTGCTGACGCTGGCAGTCAGCCTCGGCACACTGCCGCTGTCAGCCGTCACCGTCTGGCAGGCGCTGGCTCACCACGGCGATGCCGGTACCGTGACCGTGGTAACCCAATGGCGCGCACCACGGGCGATCATGGCGTTACTGTGCGGTGCTTGTCTTGGTATCAGCGGTGCTATCTTCCAGTCACTGACACGTAATCCATTGGGTAGCCCGGACGTCGTGGGCTTTAACACCGGTGCCTATACTGGTGCGCTGGTCACGATCATTGTGCTGCACGGCAGCTATTACCAGATTGCCGGTGGTGCCATGTTGGGTGGTCTGGCGACCGCGTTACTGGTGTATCTGCTGGCCTGGCGGCAGGGTATCAGCGGCTTTCGATTGATTATCGTCGGGATCGCGGTCAGTGCCGTGTTGTCGGCGTTCAATACCTGGTTAATGATCACCGGTGCGCTGGAAACGGTGATGAGCGCCGCATTGTGGGGAGCTGGCTCGTTGAACGGTATGACCTGGGCCAAAGCCACACCCGCATTACTGTTAATGCCGCTGACCGTGCTGGCAACGTTATTGCTGGCGCGGCGCTTGCAATTGCTGGAAATGGGCGATGACAGCGCCAGAGCGCTGGGGGTCAATGCACAGGCCAGTCGGTTGTGGCTGATGCTGTGCGGCATCGTATTGATTGCGGTTGTCACGGCCAGTGCCGGGCCGGTTTCCTTTATCGCACTGGCCGCGCCACAGATAGCACGCCGTCTGACCCGCGCCAGCACCATGCCGCTGTGTGCTGCCGCACTGGTGGGCAGCGTGCTGCTACTGGCGGCGGATATTGTCGCTCAGCATCTGTTTACCGGTCGGCAATTGCCTGTCGGTTCGGTGACGGTCAGCATTGGCGGGCTGTATCTGATCGGGTTGCTGATCCGTGAATCGCGTCGCTAATCCGCCCCTTTAATTTACCTGTAATTTGCCTGTAAAGAGTGATTCTGATGACACAGCTTTTACACGCCGAGCAGTTAACGCTGGGCTACGACAACAACATTATCGCCCGCAATTTGAGCGTGACGATCCCGGCGGGAAAATTCAGCGTCATCATCGGCCCTAACGCCTGCGGTAAATCCACCCTGCTGCGAGCACTATGCCGCCTGCTCAAACCGATGGCGGGCGACGTGTTACTGGACGGTACCAGCATTCACCGTATTCCCACCAAAACGCTGGCCCGGCAGTTAGGTCTGCTGCCACAGCACGCTATCGTACCGGATAACATCACCGTGATGGATTTGGTCGCGCGCGGCCGCTACCCGCATCAAACGCTACTGCGTCAGTGGAGTGAGGCCGATCAAGTGGCGGTGGAACAGGCGATGGTGGCGACTAACGTCAGCGAACTGGCAGAACGCAGCGTCGATGAACTGTCTGGCGGCCAGCGTCAACGGGTGTGGATTGCGATGGTGCTGGCACAACAAACACCGCTGTTATTGCTGGATGAACCGACCACCTGGCTGGATATCGCCCATCAGATTGACCTGCTCGATCTGTTTCGGGAACTGAACCAGCAGCATGACCGCACACTGGTGGCGGTACTGCACGACCTCAATCAAGCCTGCCGCTACGCCGATCACCTTATCGTGATGCGCGCAGGCACCGTTATGGCGCAGGGTGCCCCCGCCGATGTCATCACCGCCGAGCTAGTGCAGGCAGTATTCGGTATGGCCTGTGTCATCATCGACGACCCGGTTTCCCACACCCCCCTTATCGTCCCCTGCGGCCGCCATCACCCAGCCCCTTAAAACAAACACGGTTTCTGGAATAAGAAATGGCCGACTATCGTCGGCCATTCAGATTACTGACAGACACCTTGATTATCGGTGAGTAGGTTTTCTGGCGTCCCAAACAGTGCTGAGGTGGGCGACTTCGCCGGGTGAGCCGCATGGACGCGGCGAAAGCCCGTGCCGCGTCTGGAACGCGTCACGGGCGGCCCGAATAGCGAAGGCGAACGCCGAAGGTAGCGCGCAGCGCCACTGTTTAGCCACGAAGCCAGTGGTCAAGGAGAGGTGGCGTTTGAACCTCTCCTTGTCGTGCGTGCGATGAAGCGGCAAAGAAATGACACCGCTTATCCCGCACGAAACTACTCACTGACCAGGCAAACGTCACCATTCATAAAACAACATGGCTGTTTGTCAGCAACCTATTCAGCAACGGCCCCAGGTTTTCCAGCGATGCGGGCGACAGAATATCCGCGTGCTCACAATACTGCGGATACTGCGTCAGTGTACCGACATACGGTGCCCAGGTAGCGTCAACGTCCATCCCTGCTGGCAGGGTGCGGGTTGCCACAAACAACGTGGCTTCACCGTCGTAACGATGTGAACGGGCCGATGACAACAGCCGTACCGCATCCTGATAGTTGGCGACGATATTGCCAAACATTGCCTCGCGTTCTGCGCGCAGTTGCGGGTCGTCCTCCGCCTGCGTGTCGGCCATAAACCCGGCCTGTTCACGCTCGACTTCCTCGCGGGCGTCGGCTTCATCCGGAGCGGTCCAGTCCTGCCCTTCCGGCGGATATGTATCCAGCAAACCAAGGAACGACACCGTTTCGCCCGCCTGTTGCAACCGTGCGGCGATACCGTGCGCCAGCGTACCGCCGAGCGAGTAACCCAGCAGGAAATACGGCCCCTGCGGCTGAATACGCCGGATGGTCGTCAGATGACGCTCACACATCGCCTCCACCGATTCACACGCGGCAATGACCCCGTCCGGTCGTGGTGATTGCAACCCGACAATCGGGTACTCCCCGTCCAGATACTGCAACAGACCCGCATACTGCCAGGCAAAACCCGATGCCGGATGCAGGCAGAACAGCACCGGTCCGGTTCCCGTCCGTAACGGCAGCATATCGCCATTACCGTCCAGATGCTGGCTGTCCGCATCGCCTTCTACCAGCGCTGCAATATGGGCTACGCTGCGTGCCGCCATAATCTGCCCCACCGTCAGCGAGTGTCGCAGTTGACGGCGTATCTCGGCGGCCAGTCGCATGGCCAGCAACGAGTGACCACCCAGCGCGAAGAAATCGTCATCCGCCGATACCGTCTCACAGGCCAGTAGCTCCGCAAACAGGGCCGCGATCGTGCGTTCAGTGTCCGTTTGCGGGGCGCGGCCGTCAGCGTGCTGTCCGGCAGGTGCCGGTAACGCCTTACGATCCAGCTTGCCATTCGCACTCAGCGGGAATGACGCCATCAGCACATAACTCACCGGCACCATATGGGCCGGCAATTGCTGCGACAGCGCCTGTTGTAACTGGTCAACATCCAGCGAGATACCGGCCTGCGGCACCAGCCAGGCCACCAGCTGTCGGGCATCGGCACCGTGCAGTCGGGTGGCTTTTCCACCTAACTCACGCGCACCGACCACCGCTTGCGCCACGCCGGGCTGTGCCAGCAGCACCTGCTCAATTTCCCCCAGTTCGATGCGCTGACCACGAATTTTCAACTGGTCATCGCTGCGCCCCAGGTAGTCTACCGTGCCATCTTCCAGCCAACGTGCGATATCGCCGGTACGGTACATCCGTTCACCGTGAGCAAACGGGTCCGCCACAAAACGGCTGGCAGTCAGGTCCGGCCGACGCAGGTATCCCTGCGCCAGTTGGATACCGCACAAATACAGATCGCCCGCTACGCCGACCGGTACCGGCCGCAACGCGCCGTCCAGAATACGCAGTTGGGTGTTCCACACCGGCAGTCCGATAGGAATGCCCGGCAAATGACAGCGCGCCAGCGCCTCGCCAGAGGCCGGTTGCCAGGTGACATCCACCGCCGCTTCGGTCGGGCCGTACAGGTTGTGCAGCGGTGCCGCGATGAGCGACTGATAATCCAGCGCCAGTTCGCGCGACAGCGCTTCACCACTACAGAACACTCGCCGCAGGCTTCCACAGCCGATCTCGTCACGCGGATGCGTCTCCAGCGCACTCACCCAGGCCGCCAGCATCGACGGTACAAAGTGCATGGTGGTCACCGCGTAATCGTTGATCAGCTGTACCAGTGCCTCCGGGTCACGGTGCGCATCCGGCGGTGCCATCACCAGACGGGCACCGACCATCAGCGGCCAGAAGAACTCCCACACCGACACATCGAAGCTGCACGGTGTTTTCTGTAGCACCACATCATCCGCCACTAACGGGTATTGATGCTGCATCCACCACAAGCGGTTGACGATGGCCTGATGGCCAACCACCACCCCTTTCGGGCGACCGGTAGAACCGGAGGTGTAAATCACGTAAGCGGCCTGCTGATCGGCGAGCGGTGGTGACGCGTGACGCGGCGACTGGCGTTCATCCGCCAGCGTATCGAGCAGCAGTACATCGGCCATGCCTGCAAAACGCGACTGCAAACTGCTTTCGGTGATCATCAGGCGAGGTTGCGCATCCTCCACCATCAGCGCCAGCCGTTCATCCGGGTAACCGGTATCCAGCGGTAGCCAGGCCGCACCCGCCTCCAGAATGGCGTACAACGCCAGGCTCAAGCGCACCGAGCGCGGCAGCGCCACCGCCACGATATCACCGGGTCGCACCCCGGCGTCGATCAGCCGGTCAGCCAGCAGTCGGGTCTGGCGTTGAACCTGACGGTAGGTCAACTGATGCTGGCTATCCACCAGCGCGATGCTATCCGGCGTGCGTTGTGCCTGTGCTGCCAGCGCCTGATGCAACGTACCCGGCGGTACCGGCTGTTCGGTACGATTGACCGCCGCCAGCAGCGCCTGCTCTTGCGGCAGTTGCAGATTCCAGGCCGACAGCGCGCGCTCCGGGTCTGCCACCAGTTGTTGCAGTAACAGTAACAAGCGCTGCGCCAGCCGCTGCGGTTGTGCCACGCTGTCGCGGTATTCCATCAGCAGCCGCAGCCGTTTGCCCGGCAGCACCAGCAGCGTCAGCGGATAGTGGGTGTAACCCCGATTGTTTACCGCCTCACAGCGCAGCGCCTGCCCGGCCTGACTCAGCTCATCGCCATCCGGGTAGTTCTCCACCACCAGCAAGGTGTCGAACAGCGTGCCGATAGCCGCCAGTTGCTGGATTTCCCCCAGACCGACATCATCGTGTTCAATCAGTTGGATTTGCAGCGCCTGTAGCTCAGCCAACTGCGGCGGCAACGGCCGTGATGCATCCAACCGTACCCGCACCGGTAACGTATTGCTGAATAACCCGACCTGCTGGCTGATGCCGTCAATCTGCCCGAAGCGACCCGACACCGGCGAGCCGAACAGCACATCATCCGCGCCGCTACTGGCGCACAGCAACATCCCCCAGATGCCCTGCATTACGCTATTGAGCGTCAGGCCATACTGTTTACACAGCGCCAGTAAGCCTTGTTCCAGTTGCGGTTCCGGCAGTAACTCCAGCTCACGCACGTCATCATGATACGAACCATCGCCATGATGCGGTCCGTCACCAAATAGCAGGGTCGGGCGGGCACCTGTCAGCACGTCGCGCCAGCGCTGACGTGACGCCTGCGCGTCGCGGGCCGCCAGTTGGCGAACGATGTCGGCATACGGCACGCTGTGCGGCGTAAGTGCCGAGCGGCCCTGATACAACGCGGTGAACAGGTCACGCAGGCATACCGGGGTCGACCAGCCATCCACCACCAGATGATGCGCATTCAGAAACAGTGTGTGACGCTCAGTGCCCGTATGGCTGACCAGCAAGGCGTGCAACATGGACGAGGGCTGGTGGAACAGGTCGCGTGCCAGTTCAGCTTTTTCCAGCGCCAGCAGCGCAGCGGCCTCTTCGTCTGCCTGCATCGCCGGTAACGTCTGACTCTCCAGCGGCCAGTAACACTGGTCGTCACGCAACACCGGCAGTACCTGCAATGGCACCGACGTCTGCTCGGTGTCAAAACACGCCGCCAGTTGCGGATGGTGACGAACCACCGCTTCTAATGCCTGGCTCAGTTGTGCCACCGACAGCGGGCCGTGCAACGACAGCCGGGTCAGCGAGTTATAACTCCCGGTGGTCTGCGCCAGTTGCGCGTGGAACAGCAACCCTTGCTGCAAGGGAAGCACAGGCAACACCGCCGATAACGGCCCGTAATGCTGACGCAGGCAGTCCAGTGTCTCGTCAGTGACCGCATCCTGCGCGACGTCAACGGATACCAGCGTATCCGACAACGGCGGGTAGTCCGCCTGTTGCCGCCACGCGTCAATCGCTTGCGCCATTCCCTGATGCAACGCGTCGATATCATCCTCATCGAAGACGCCATGCGCCCATCCCCAGTGGATGGCCAGTTGTGGCTGTTCGCCCTGTTCATCCACAAAGATATTGATATCCAGCGGGTGGCTGAGCGGTATCGTCGGTGCCTGTAGTACGGCAAAGGTATCGCGGAAGTGGTGATCGCTGCGACGAGGTGACCAGTGGCCCTCGCCCGACTCGAAGCGCCCCAAATAGTTAAACAGGATTTCCGGTGCCTGCGCGTGCAACGACGCCAACGTTTCGGCACTCTGTGTATCCAGATAGCGCAGCACGCCGTAGCCGACGCCGCGATCCGGCACCGCCCGCAGCGCACGTTTCACGGACCGTAAAATCGCCCAGGGCGCATCGGCCTGTGCCGTCGGTGCCGCGATGCACACCGGGTATTCAGCAGTCAGCCAGCCGACGGTGCGGGCGAGATCTAACCCTTCCGGTGTTTCGATACGCCCGTGAGATTCCAGTGCCAGCCGCAGCGGTTGCACGCCAAAACGGTGGTGGCAGGCCTGCACCAACGCGCCTAGCAAAATCTCGTCCACCCGCGCCTGATAGCATTCCGGTAAGTGCGTCAGCACCGCCTGCGTCAACCGGGCATCCAGCACCCGGCGTGATTGTTGCCGGGTCTGCTCCTGATCGCAGGACGGGTCAAGCGCCCGGCGTCCCAGCCGAGGCAGAGGCGTCGCCAGCACCGATTGCCAGAATGGTAACTCAGCACGGCGCACGGTTACCTGCCCTTTCAGGCTGGCAGACCAGTCGTATAACGAGCACTCCTCAGCCGCTAACACCACCGGTTGACCATCCATCGCAGCTTCGGCGGCCTGACGCAGCTCGGGTAACAGCACGCGCCACGATACGCCGTCCACCACCAGATGATGGGCCACCAGCACCAACCCACAAGCACGACCATCGCGTTGCAACAGTACGGCCTGCATCATCTGACCGGCCGCCGGGTCAAGACGTGCTACCGCCGCTTCATATGCCCGTTCCGCCGCCACCTCAACCGGCTCTTGTGCGCGTAGTGTGTCACACTGTAGCGGCACGGCCGTCGATGACGACTGATGAATGACCAGATGGCTGTCACCAGTCTGCGCGGTTAACGCCGGGTGTGCCTGCACCAGTGCGCTCAGCGCCTGCATCAGGTGTATTGGTTGCAATGTTTCAGGCACCGACAGGAATACGCCATGCGCAAACCGTTGGTTGATGCCCGCCAGTTGGGCGAAGCTGTGTACGATAGGCAAACCGTCCACCACACCGTAGCGCCGCGTACGTGACGGTGTGGCCGTCGTCGTCAGCGGCTGCATCGCTTGCGCCATCCGTGCTGGCGTGCGCTCAGCGAAAATGGTTTTCGGCCGCAATTGCCAACCGGCGCGCCGCAACAGCGTGCCCAGCCCCATCGCGGAAATGCTGTCGCCACCGAGTGCAAAGAAATCCGCTTCCGCGCTGACCGCGTCCAGTTTCAGCAGGCTGGCGATGGACTGGCAAATCAGCCGCTCTTCATCGCTGGCTGGTTCGCGTCCCACTACCGCTTCTGCCTGCTGCGGTTTTGGCAGTGCCTGGCGGTCAATTTTACCGTTGACGGTCAGCGGCAGTTCCGCCATCACCATCAGCACCGCCGGGACCATGTAATCCGGCAGTTGCTCAGCAAGTTGTGCCAGCAAACGGGCCGCGCAATCCGGTTGTTCGCGGGCGGTATCGCTCGGCACCGAGCAATAACCGATGAGCCGATGCGTCGCACCCAGCGGTTCGGCGATCACCACCGCGGTGCTGACCTCATCCAGTGCCACCAGCGCATTTTCTACTTCGCCCAGCTCCACGCGAAAGCCGCGCACTTTGATCTGATGGTCAACGCGGCCGATAAACGCCAGTTGGCCGTCGTGACGCCAACGCATCAGGTCACCGGTGCGGTACATCACCGCCCCTGATACGAACGGACAGGCGACAAAGCGCGTCGCTGTGAGATCCGGGCGGCGCAGGTAACCACGCGCCAGCCCCGGCCCGGCGATATACAGCTCACCGGGTACACCCACCGGCACCGGTCGCAGGTGGTTATCCAGCAGCCACACACGGGTATTGGCGACCGGTTGGCCGATAACCGGCTGGTCCGCCACCGTGACCCGAGCCCCCAACGTATCGATGGTGTATTCCGACGGCCCGTAATAGTTATGAATTTCCATCTGCGGATGCTGGCGCATCAGTTGCCACAGCCGTGGCGTGGCCGCTTCACCGCCAATCATGATGAAAGCGGGTTGATGGTTATCCGGCTCCAGCAAGCCGCTGTCGATCATCTGGGTGAAGAACGACGGGGTGATATCCAGCAAATCGATAGGCGTCTGAGTAAAGTGTTGAACCAGCGCCCAGGCATCTTTACGCAGTTCTTCATCGAAAATGTGTAATTCGCTGCCCATCATCATGCAAAACAGCGGTTCCCAGGAGGAATCGAAGGAGAATGACGCCGTGTGTCCGGCGCGTAAACGGCGACCATGTTGCCGTGAAAAGCGATCTATCACCGGGCCAAACAGGAAGCTCGAATGTGACATCATCAGGTTGAGCAAACCGGCATGGGTACTCATCACCCCTTTCGGCTTCCCGGTAGAACCGGAGGTGTAGATCATGTACGCCAAATGTTCAGCCCGTAACGGCTCGCGTCGCTCCGCCTGCGTTACCGGATGGGCGGGCAAGCGGGCGCACTCGGCCCGTAACGTGGCATCGTCCAGACACAGCACCTGCGGCAGTGTCGGCATATGCTCACGCACCGTGCTGTGGGTCAGCAACAGTACCGGACGCGCATCGTCACACATCAACGCCAGACGTTCGCGTGGATAATCCAGATCCAACGGCATATAAGCCGCACCGCTGGCCAGTACCCCGAACATCGCCACCACCGACGAAACCGAACGCGGGACGCCGATCGCTACCACATCACCGGCACCGATCCCCTGCGCCATCAGCCGACGCGCCAGTTGCATGACCTGCGCCGATAACTGGCGGTAGCTGAGTTGCTCACGGCCACAGGTCACAGCCAACGCGTCGGGCTGTTGCTGTACCTGCTGTTGCAGGCAATCCAGCACCGAGTGCAGCGTCGTGGGTATCGTCAGGCGCGGGCCACTGCCCCAGCTGTCAATACGCCGCCATTCGTCGTCGTTGAGCAGACTCACTTCACCGATAGCCAGCTCTGGTTGTTGTATCAGTTGCGTCAGCACGTGTTGCAGACGTTGCGCATGCCCCTGCAACGCCGGGGCGTCGTAGCGCGCCGGATTGGCGACCAGCTCCAGTTGCAGCTCACCCTCCTGCACGCCAAGGGTAAACTCCATATCGTCCACCGGCCCCATCGCCAGCACATGGGTGGTGACCGGCGTATGTCCCAGTGCCAGTTCGGCGTTATACACCTTGAAATTGATCACCGGCCCGTACAAGCCCTCACTGCCGCCGACCAGCCCCAGATCCCGTCGTAACTGTTCCGCTTCATAACGCTGATGACGTCGTACCGCCTTGATTTCCTTCTGCAGCATTTGCGTGGCATCGATTAAGGTCATCTCGGGTTGCAGCGTGAATTGTAGCGGCAGCACGTTCACTACCGGCCCACTGGCACACAATGCTGCCGACCCCATCCGTCGCATAAACGGAAAGCCCACCGACAAGCGCGATTCGCCACTCATGCGGTAGAGGTATACCGCCAGTGCCGCCATCGCAATTTCCGCCGGTTGTAGCTGAGCGCCAAACCGTTGCTCCGCCAGCGTCACAAAAGGTGCGGCAGGTAAGGTGACCCGTTGCTGCACGGTGCGAATCCCTTGCGGCGACAACTCACAGACGTCTGCCGCCAGCGACACGGGCGTCGGCAATTCACGGGCATGCTCGCGCCAGAACGCCGCCGACTGCTGATACGCCGACGAACGTTCCCACTCGTGGTATTCCGTCACCACATCGGCAAACGGTGTAAACGGCGAGGCGTCCGGCGTTTTACCGGCACAAAGAGCGTTGTAAATCGCCACTATCCGTCGGGTCAGGGCATCAAAACTGAAACCATCCACCATCAGATGATGAAAGCGCTGATACCAGAACCAGCGCTCCGGCTGCGCGGAAACCTGCATCAGCACCTGGCGATACAGCGGTTGCTCACCATCGACCGGCAACGGCGCGGCCAGATCCGCCTGCATCAGCGCCCAGGCAGCTTGCTCACCTTGCGCTGGGTCGCGAAAATCCAGCCATTCCGGTTCGTTAATCGCCGCCATACCCGGCGCAGAAGGTAGCCACTGCACCGGCTCGCCGAGATCATTGAAGCCAAAGCGCGCCTGCACCGTATCCGCTTCCGACAGCCCTTGACGGATGGCCGCCAGCAGACAATCCGGGTCAACCGGGCCGTTCAACTCCAGCGCATGCGCCACCGTAAACGCATTCGACTGACTGGCGATGTGGTCGGCCATCCAGATACCGGGTTGGGCCGCCACCAGCGGCAGTTCCAACGTATTCACCGACTGTGCCGACGTGACGTCATGAGCAGACTCGGGCTGCCCGGACGTCCCCGTAGAGGAGAAGGAGACGTGGGGATGAGACGATGATGCGTCAGCGGATGATGTCTGCTGAGTCGATGATGGCTTCTTTGTCGATGATGATTGCTGGGTGGATAATTGTGTTTCGTTAAGTAGATCTGACACGTTGTTTTCCTTACTCCGTCAACGGAAACAGTCCCGACTGGTCATGCCGGTTAGGCGTTTTCAGCCCGCAGGCTCGCCGGACGCATGTCCTGCCAGTGGGTTTCGGTATAGGCGATGCACGCCTCGCGGGACTGCGGCCCGTAGACCACCTGCCAGCCCGCCGGTACGGCGGCAAACTCTGGCCACAGGCTGTATTGCTGTTGTTCGTTGATGACGACCAGAAATGTCAGACGATCATCGTCAAACGGATTCACTTGTTCCTGACTCATTGTTATTACCTCATGTGATAAGGGTTGCTGCGCGTTATCGGGTGTGGGTGTGGTTCAACAACCAACGACATCCCTCTATCAACCCGCCGCGCCAGCACAAGGTGTCATGCCCACCGGCATACACACGCTGGTAAACCTGATGCCCCGCCGCTATTAGCGCCTCATGCATCTGTTGATTGACGAAGGCGATATCCGCCTCACGTCGTCCCGCTTCCTGAAAAATCACCAGCGGCGATGCGGCCCGGCCACCCTGCCGCACCTGGGTGACCAACACGCCGGGCTCCAGCGTTGCGTGCTGGTCAAAATCGGTAATGAATTGCAGATTTGGCCACCAGAACGAGCCTGATTGCGTAAGTACGCGACCGAAACGCTGCGGCCAGTGCAACCCGGCGTACAGCGCCGCCAGTCCGCCATAACTCTGCCCGGCCACCACCGTGCGGTCTGGATCGTCGCTAAACGGCGTCAGGCGTGCCGCCTGCAACAGCAATTCCTGCTGTACCGCCTGCCAGAACGCGGCATCGCACGGCAATTCCCGACAACGGGTTTCGCCATCAATCGCGTCAATAAATAACCAAACGGCGGGCGGGAGATTCCCCAGTGCGGTTTCTGCATCCAGAGCGCTAAACAGCGGCGTGTCGTCAGCCCACCGCTGCCCATCCAGAACGAGACAGAGCGGCCGTTGCGCTGGTGCTTCACTCTCTCCGGTGGTGTACAGCCAAATGCGACGCTGGTTGCCGAGCTGCTCGCTCTGCCAGTCAAACACCGTCAGCCGGGCCGGGTCTGCGTCACTCGCCTCGCCTTGATCCACCGCTCGCCAGGCCTGCTGTGCTGGCGCACCCGGCATATGCGCCCCTGACAATTGCGCACCCCACGGTCGGTTCAGGTTGAGCGGATCAGCCATCGCGCAGGGAAACAGCGAACACCACCACGCCCGCTGCTGATAATCACGCTGTTGTTCATCGTCGCTGAATGGCGGTGGCAGTTGCGCCGCCTCAATCGGAATCAAGGAATAACTGCCACGCCAGTCGTGTTCAATCACCATCGACCAATGCCAGACATCGGTACCGGGCAGGCGCGCCAGGCTCTGCGGATCGGTACTGTGGTGATCGGTCACGCCGTTGATATCGGCATAGACCCGTTGGATAGCGGAGTGATGCTCATCGCCGTTCGGGTCACGCCAGAGAAAAGTCACGCGAACCCGTCCGCTATCCTGCGTTTCCACCAGCGGCGTCCCCACGCTGGCGATCTGTTGCCACCACGCGTCATCCCCGGCCTGGGGTGATGACAACAGCGTGGCGGCGAAACCTGACGGCTGTACTGCCGACATCAAAACCTCCTGTGTCTGCCCTTTACGTTTCACTTACATTTAGTTAACAGGACTAATGTGTCCGCTTGTGAATTTACATTTATTTAGACAACGAGAATAATATTGAGAAACATTTTCATTTGCAATAATATGCAATTCCCAAAATTTACTGGGATTTAAAAACTCGCCATCTGGTCACATATCGCTAAAAAACGAATTAACCACATGAATTTAAAGTTGATTCGATTCTTTAACGCAAAGAATGGCAAGGCCGGTGAGTACACAGCCTGACGTACACAAAAAATAAGATCTTTTACAGGAGGGGATCACTGATGCGTAGCACCAGGAAGAAACAATTAACAAAACTAAAGTCTTGGCAGAAAAATAAAAACGCCATGCCAGCCATGCTGGCTTCCACCTTGCTGGTGGCTGCGCATGCACAGGCAGCAGAAACCACGACCAGCACCGATACCATGGTGGTGTCGGCAACCGCCGCTGAAAGCGTGACTGCACCGCTGAAAGGCATTGTGGCGAAGGAAAGTGCGTCCGGCACCAAAACCAGCACGCCGCTCATCAAAACCCCGCAATCCGTCACCGTGGTCACCCGCGACCAGATGGACGCGCAAGCGGTTTCTTCCGTGTCCGACGCGTTGAACTATTCCAGCGGCGTGGTCAGCAACTACCGCGGTTCGTCTAACCGCAATGATGAGGTGATTGCCCGTGGTTTCCGCTACGCGCCGAAATTCCTTGATGGCCTGAGCTATGGCCTGAGCGGCCAGGGTGCAGCGCTGGGGAAAATAGATCCCTGGTTGCTGGAGCGGGTAGAGCTGGTGCACGGCCCGGCTTCCGTCTTGTATGGACAGGTCAACCCCGGCGGGCTTATCAGCATGACCAGCAAACGCCCGACGGCAGAAGATATCCACAAAGTGGAATTCAGCGCGGGTAATCAGCATCTGGGCGAAGCAGCGTTTGATTTCGGCGGCGCGCTCAATGACGATAAAACCCTGCTTTACCGCCTCAATGGTATCGCCAGCACCCGTGATGAATTCGTCAAGGATTACAAAGAGAAGCGCGTTGCTATCGCACCGGCGATCACCTGGTTGCCTAACAGCGATACCAGCTTTACGCTGCTGACCAGTTACCAGAACGATCCTAAGGCCGGTTACCGCAACTTCCTGCCCAAGATAGGTACCGTGACCGAAGCCAGCGCAGGTTATATTCCGCGTGATCTGGACGTCAGCGACCCCAACTACAATCGCTCAAAACGCGAGCAGATCGGTATCGGTTATATTCTCGACCACTCCTTTAACGATAACGTCTCTTTCCAGCAAAACTTCCGCTATTCCCAGCTAAGAGAACGTTACAAGTATCTGGTGTATACCTGGAGTAACCCGGAAATCTCTGATACGTCGTTATCCCGCCGTCAGGTGCGTGAAGAACTGAACGCCGATGAAATCGGTCTGGATAACCAGATTAAGGTCAAACTGGAAACCGGCGATGTCCAACACACTGTACTCAGTGGGGTGGATTACAAATGGCAGGACCGCGATTACAACTACTGGCGCAACAGTGGTTCGGGATACAACTTTGACTGGGCGAACCCCAGCTACGGTGGTTCTTATCTGGTCAGCGACAGCCAGCTCTCGTTGAACCAGTCTTACAAGAAGAAACTCGATCAGGTCGGCGTTTATCTGCAAGACCAGATGGAGTGGAATCAGTGGAACCTGCTGCTGTCCGGTCGCCATGACTGGAGCCAAATACGCACGCAAGACCACACCACCAGTACCTCAACACAGCAAGACGACAGTAAATTCACCGGTCGTACTGGCCTGCTCTACGCTTTCGATAACGGTATTTCGCCGTATGTCAGCTACAGCACCTCGTTTGAACCCAACCTGGACTCCGGCGCACCCGGCACGCCTGCGTTTAAACCGACCACCGGTGAACAATCCGAGGTGGGTATCAAGTTCCAGCCTAAAGGCAGCAATACCCTGCTGACCTTATCGCTGTTTGATATCACGCAGAAAAACATCACCTCGTACAACAGCGTGACCCAGTACAACGAACAGATCGGCAAAGTGAAATCCAAAGGCGCGGAAGCAGAAGTGCACACGCAACTGACGCCGGAAATCAGCCTGATGGCGGCCTACACCTATACCGACGCGGTCACCAAGGATAGCTACACCGCCAGCCAGGTGAACAAAACACCATCGGCGATTCCGCGTCACTCTGCGTCCACCTGGGGTAGCTACAGCTTCCAGAACGGTCCGCTGCGTGGCGTCACGCTGGGTACTGGGGTGCGTTATGTCGGCTCAAGCTACGGCGATAACGCCGAGAGCTTCAAAGTCCCGGCCTATACCCTGTACGACGCGATGGCACGTTACGAGTTGGGGTCGCTCTCTTCCCAGTTGAAAGGCACCACCGTGCAACTGAACGTCAACAACCTGACCGACAAGCGCTATGTAGCGTCATGCGGTGGCGATACCGCCTGCTTCTACGGCAGTGGGCGTACTGTCGTCGCGACGGTCAGCTATAGCTGGTAATACGCGGCAGGGCGGGTTTTCCCGCCCTGCGGTGACGCCTGTGCGCCACCATTTTGTTCCACTCTCGACATAAGGAAACCCCCGTGTCAACGCTCGCAGCTACCTCTTCATCGCTGGATATCCGCACACTTCAGCACGATGATTTTCTGTTTCTGTCTCCCGACAACAGCCTGCATGCCCGTGGATGTTACGCCGCCTTGTCGACGGCCGTGGCAGGGGGCGAGCACCTCCAGGGTGATGTCCAGCAAAAGATCAGCGCCCTGTTTGCCCGCGCCCGACAGGATGGTATCGCCCGGCCACTGCTGGTGGGCGCGATCCCGTTTGACAAACGCCAGCCTGCACGACTGTTTGTGCCACAACAGTCTCACTGGTTCTCACGGGACACACTACAACACGACATGTTGCCCGCCACGCCAATAAACGCACGTCAAATACGTGAAGTGCCGGGACACGATACCTTTTGCCAGATGGTCAGTGCTGGCGTTGACGCCACCCGCAACGGTGAGCTGAATAAAATCGTGCTGTCACGCCTGCTGGATATCGACACCGAGCAACCGCTGGACTCAATCCGCCTGTTGCGACAGCTCAACCAGCAAAATCCCTGGAGCTACAACTTCCACGTGCCGCTGGAACAAGGCGCGTTGCTGGGTGCCAGCCCGGAACTGTTACTGCATAAGCAAGGTCACCACATTGTGTCGCAGCCGCTGGCCGGTTCCGCCCGCCGTAGCGACGACCCGGTGGAAGACCAACGCCTGCGCCGTACGCTGCTGGCCTCAGCGAAAGATCGCCACGAACACCGGCTGGTCACCGATGATATTCGTCGGGTGCTGGCATCACGTTGTCGGACACTGACCATTCCGGACACCCCCGAGCTGCTGAGCACGCCGGTGCTGTGGCATCTGGCGACCCGTGTTCAGGGTGAAGTGTTGGATGCCCGGGAAAACGCCCTGTCGATGGCCTGTCTGCTGCACCCCACCCCGGCGCTGTGCGGCGTACCGTTTGAAGCGGCCCGAGACCGCATCGCCCAACTGGAACCGTTCACCCGCGGGCTATTCGGCGGTATCGTCGGTTGGTGCGACGATGAAGGCAACGGCCAGTGGGTGGTGACTATTCGCTGTGGCGAAGTACGGCAAAACCGGGTACGGCTGTTTGCCGGTGCAGGCATTGTGCCAGACTCTCAGCCCGTGTCTGAATGGCACGAAACCGGTGTTAAATTGAGCACCATGCTGCGTGCATTTGGTCTGCGTCAGGATCAGGAGTGTGCAGCATGATGGTTGAATTCACCCGCTGGCCGCCCGAGCTGGAGCAGCGTTATCGCGAGCGGGGCTACTGGCTGGATCTCCCGCTGGGCGACATCCTCACCCGCCATGCCGATAATGACGCCATCGCCCTGATCGATGGCGAACGCACGCTCAGCTACCGCCAGATGAACCAGTTGGTGGCGCAGTTAGCTGGCTCATTGCAACGCCGGGGCATCGCGCCGGGGCAAACAGCGCTGGTACAGCTAGGCAATACCGCCGAGTTCTACCTGACCTACTT
Organism: Dickeya oryzae; assembly: GCF_020406815.2. NCBI lineage: Bacteria > Pseudomonadati > Pseudomonadota > Gammaproteobacteria > Enterobacterales > Pectobacteriaceae > Dickeya > Dickeya oryzae. The sequence continues at coordinate 1,462,571 of NZ_CP162670.1, read as the reverse complement.
CGCACTGCTGCGGGCCGGTATCGTGCCGGTCAACGCCCTGTTCAGTCATCAGCGCAGCGAACTGTGCGCCTATGCCGACCAGATTGCGCCAACGCTGCTGATAGCCGATCGCAGCCACGCATTGTTCGCCAACGATGATTTTATCAACGAACTCCGCCAACGCTGCCCCACGTTACAGCACGTTCTGCTGCGCGGCGACGGCAACACGTCTCAGGATTTGTCACAGCTATTGCTGGAAGCGGAAGCCTTCGCACCGGCAACCCCAACACCCACCGATCAGGTGGCATTCTTCCAGCTTTCCGGCGGTAGCACCGGCACCCCGAAACTGATTCCTCGCACCCACAACGATTACTACTACAGCATTCGCGGCAGCGTGGAGATTTGCCGGGTTGACGCCCATACCCGTTTCCTGTGCGCCCTGCCCGCCGCCCACAACTACCCGCTCAGTTCGCCGGGTGCACTGGGTGTGTTTTATGCCGGGGGTACGGTCGTGCTGGCAAACGACCCCAGCCCAGCCTGCTGTTTCCCGTTGATTGCGCAGCATCGCATCACCCTCACCGCGCTGGTTCCCCCAGCTGTCACTCTGTGGCTGGAAGCGGTGGCGTTATCGGGTAATCGCCACGCGCTGGCGAGCCTGCGCGTACTTCAGGTCGGTGGTGCACGGTTAAGCGAATCGCTGGCGCGACGCATACCAACGGAACTGGGTTGCCAGTTACAGCAAGTGTTCGGCATGGCTGAGGGGCTGGTGAATTACACCCGGCTGGACGATGACGATGTCCACTGCTTCACCACACAAGGCCGCCCTATCAGCGACGATGACGAGGTCTGGGTAGCCGATGCCGACGGCACTCCATTACCGCACGGTACACCGGGCCGCCTGATGACACGTGGCCCCTATACCTTCCGTGGTTACTACCGCAGCCCCGCCTACAACCGCCAGGTGTTCGACGCGCAAGGGTTCTACTGCTCTGGTGATGTGGTAATCCAACAGGCTGATGGCTACCTGCAAGTGGTCGGGCGTGAAAAAGACCAAATCAACCGTGGTGGGGAAAAGATTGCTGCTGAAGAGATCGAAAACCTGCTGCTTCGCCACCCTGCCGTGATCAATGCCGCACTGGTGGCGGTGCCCGACCCGATGATGGGTGAGAAAAGCTGCGCTTTCCTGGTCACCCGCGAGCCACTCAAAGCGGTGACATTACGTCGCCACCTGCGTGAACAGGGTATCGCCGACTACAAATTACCGGACCGATTTGAACAACTGCCCACCCTGCCGGAAACCGCAGTGGGCAAAGTCGATAAACAGCGGCTACGCCAGCTGGCGCAACAGTCTGTCGCAACGGCCGCTGCAGGAGAATAAATCATGGCTATTCCAAAACTGAACGCCTATCCGCTTCCCGGCGCAGAGCATCTGCCGGTTAATAAGGTGAACTGGCCGGTTGACGCCTCACGCGCGGCCTTGCTGATTCATGACATGCAAAACTACTTCCTCAATTTCTGGGGAGAAAACAGCCCGCTGACCGAACAGTTGATCGCCAACGTCGCTCGCCTTCGCCAGGCATGCCGTCAGCAGGGTATCCCGGTGTTTTATACCGCTCAGCCCAACCAGCAGAGCGACGCCGACCGGGCGTTGCTCAATGACATGTGGGGGCCAGGGCTCAATCGCCACCCGGAACAGCAGCGCATCACCGAAGCCCTGACACCGGACGACAGCGACACCGTGCTGGTGAAATGGCGCTACAGTGCCTTCCACCGTTCGGATCTGGAACAACGCTTGAAATCATCCGGCCGTGACCAGTTGATTATCTGTGGGGTATACGCACACATCGGGTGCCTGACGACCGCTAACGATGCGTTTATGCGTGACATCAAACCGTTCATGGTAGCTGACGCGCTGGCAGATTTTTCCCAGGAAGAACACCTGATGGCGCTGCGTTATACCGCCGGTCGCTGCGGCCGGGTGTTGACCTGTGAACAACTGCTGGATGCCCTCGCGCCGCAGGACGACGACGGCCTGACGCGCCTGCGCGCCGAACTGCTGCCGTTGCTGGATGACGATGACGACATCGGTGACGACGACAACCTGCTGGATTATGGTCTGGACTCGGTACGCATCATGTCGCTGGTTACCCGCTGGCGTCAGCAAGGGCATGACCTGGACTTCGTGACATTAGTGAAAAAGCCTACATTGCGTCACTGGCATCAGTTGCTCAGCCAGCGTCAGGCGGAGGAAGCATGAGCGTCGCGCTGGATTTCAGCGGTAAGCAAGTGTGGGTGACCGGTGCCGGACGTGGCATCGGTTATGACATCGCCTGCCGTTTTACCGAAGCGGGGGCGACCGTCACCGGGTTTGACCGCGCCTTTTCCTCAGACTCTCTGCCGTTTCACGCCATCGAACTGGATGTCAGCGATGCGGCGGCCGTTGCTGCCACCTGTGCCAGACAACTGGCACAGACGCCGCATCTGGATGTGCTGATTAACGGTGCCGGGATCCTGCGCATGGGCCACACCGAAACACTCAGTCAGCAAGACTGGCAGGATTGCCTGAACGTCAACGCAGGCGGCGCGTTTCATCTGTTTCAGGCCGTGATCCCACAATTTCAGCGGCAACGCGACGGTGCTATCGTGTCTATCGGCTCCAACGCCGCACATGTACCGCGCGTCGGCATGGCCGCCTATTGCGCTTCTAAGGCGGCGTTACGCAGCCTGTGCCTGACCGTCGGTCTCGAACTGGCCCCGTATGGCGTGCGCTGCAATCTGGTCTCTCCCGGCTCCACCGATACCCCGATGCAACGCAGCCTGTGGCACGCCCCTGACGCAGAACAGCATACCATCGCCGGTTTTCCGGAACAGTTCAAACTGGGTATTCCGCTCGGCAAAATCGCTCGCCCTCGCGACATTACCGATACGGTACTGTTTCTGGCGTCTGATTTGGCAGGCCACGTGACGTTACAGGATGTGGTCATCGACGGTGGTGCTACGCTGGGCGCATGACTCTGGCATGGGCTCTTGATGGAAAACGGGAGAAACACACCTTGATCTGGAAACGCGTCACCACGCTAGACATGCTCAACCAAATGAGTGAAGAGTGCATGTTGTCGCATCTGGGGATCCGTTTTGTCCACATGACGGACAACACGCTGGAAGCGCTCATGCCCGTAGACACCCGTACCCGACAGCCGTTTGGCCTGTTGCACGGTGGTGCTTCCGTGGTGCTGGCGGAATCTCTCGGCTCGGTAGCGGGCTGGCTGTGCACCGAACCGGGTGCCAGCGTGGTCGGCGTAGAGATTAACGCCAGCCACTTACGGGCGGTCACGCAGGGAGACGTGCGGGGAATCTGCCAGCCGCTGCATCTGGGCCGCCAGACACAAGTCTGGCAGGTAGAAATAGTGGACGAACGCCAGCGGCGCTGCTGTATTGCCCGGCTGACCACCGCGGTGATTCAACCGTAGAAGTTGTAAATACAGAAAGTCGTAAATAAGAGAAAGGAGGCCGATGGCCTCCTTCAGATTGCTGACAAACACCTTAATTATCGGTGAGTGGGTTTTCTGGCGTAACAAACAGTGCTGAGGTGGCCGACTTCGCCGGGTGAGCCGCATGACGCGGCGAAAGCCCGTGCCGCGTCTGGAACGCGTCACGGGCGGCCCGAACAGCGAAGTCGAACGCCGAAGGTAGCGCACAGCGCCACTGTTTAGCCACCAAGCCAGTGGTCAAGGAGAGGCGGCGTTTGAGCCTCTCATTGTCGTGCGTGCGATAAAGCAGCAAAGAAATTACACCGTTTATTCCGCACGAAACTGTTCACTGACCGGGCAAACTTCACCATTCATAAAACAACATCGCTGTTTGTAAACAGCCTCCTGGTAAGTTTTATTGCGCCAATACCGGGTAATCGGTATAGCCTTCCGCCCCCGCACTATAGATCGTGCTGCCGTTGAGTTCATTGAGCGGTGCGCCGCGACGCAAGCGTTCAACCAGATCCGGGTTGGCGATATACATTCTCCCAAACGATACCGCATCCGCCTCGCCATCCGCTAACAGTTGCTCGGCCGAGTCACGGGTCAGTCCATCGTTGGCGATCACCACGCCACGGAACGTTTTACGGATAATAGGCAGAATACGCTGTGGGGTATCCAGCGCTTCACGCACAAAGACGAAGGCCAGTTTACGACTGTCGAGTTGTTCTGCCACATAGACGAACAGCGCTTGCGGATCAGAGTCCTGCATTGAATGGGTGTTAGACATGGTATTGAAATGCACGCCGACTCGATCCGCAGGCCAGACGGTCAACACGGCATCGACGGTTTCAAGCAGGAAGCGCGCCCGATTAGCAATCGAGCCGCCGTACTGATCGGTGCGCTGGTTTGAGCCATCATGCAGGAACTGATCGAACAGGTAACCGTTGGCCGCATGGACTTCCACCCCATCAAACCCGGCGCGTTTGGCGTTTTCCGCCGCCTGACGAAAGTCTTCAACAATCCCCAGGATTTCATCCGTTTCCAGCGCACGTGGCACCACATAGGGTTTATAGGGACGAATCGTCGCCACATGCCCTTCTGCCGCAATGGCGCTGGGGGCCACCGGTAACTCGCCGTCCAGATAGACGGGGTCTGAAATGCGCCCTACATGCCACATCTGCAACACCATTTTACCGCCTGCCGCGTGTACCGCCGCATTGATGCGACGCCAGCCTTCAATGTGTTCATCCGACCAGATACCTGGGGTATTGGGGTAACCGACACCCTGTGGGGTGACGGCGGTAGCCTCCGTCAGGATCATCCCGGCACTGGCACGCTGAACGTAATACTCCTGCGACAGCGCGCTTGGGATGCGCTGATCAAAAGCACGCATGCGGGTCAGCGGCGCCATGACAATACGGTTTTCAGCCTGAATAGCACCAATATGGATAGGATCAAACAAACCTGGCATAGCGTTTTCCTTAATTTGTTGGCGGTCGATACGGGTGATTACGTCCCACCGCCTTGTGTTTTTAGCGAACGGTAATGTGATAGCGAAACGATAATGCGATAGCCGAATACCCAATAACAACGCTCCAGTAACAGCGGTAGCATCGGTAACGGCTCAGGACAAGGGATATACCTTATTGCAGGAACAGTCGCCATACCATTAGGTGCTAATAATGACGCATCAGGTTATAACGCCAGATGATGGTGGGCAAAGTACCCTCAGGCTTAACACTGGGGACAATGGCCCATCGGGCGATGGGCCAATAGATACATCAGATAAGCAAACCAACGCGTTGGTAGCCTATCAATGACGAAGATAGGTAGGGATAGCCACACAGCACACCAGCCTGTGTGCGAGTCTCGCCGCATCAACCGGCAGGCAACAGGTGCTCACCAAACGCCGCCAGACGTTGCAGCCCATACTCCCATTTACCAAACCCAGCTTCAGCATTGATATGCCCGCCTTCGCCCACATCCACCAGGCTACTTCCCCAGACTTTCGCCCAGTACTCGGCACGGGAAAAGGTCATCAACGGGTCGTTGTGGCTGGCAAATGCCAGACTGGGTACCGCCAGTTGCTCGGGTAGAATTCGGTCTTCAATCTCAAAACGCATGGGTTCTGCAGGTGCCACCAGCATCACACCGGCAATCCCTTCCATGCCCTGCTGGACCACATGGCAGGCGGCCAGCGCGCCAAAACTGTGGCCTATCAGCACCGCAGGGCGATCACAGGTCGCCAGTTCGCGGCGGATAGCCAACACCCAGCGATCCAGATCTGCCTGATACCATTCTTTCTGGCGGATACGCCGCCAGAAGGGAAACCGGCGTTCCCAGTAGCTCTGCCAGTGGTCTTCGTCACTGTCACGCAATCCCGGCACCAGCACCATCGTTAAGCGCGAGTCGAGCTCTCTCAGCCGCTGGTCTACTTCTGTTGTCTGCATCAGGTTCTGTGTCTCCCTGTTGATTGTCCGTCAGGATGACACAGACAGCATTAAAGACCCCGCCATCCTTACATCCTTTCCATTACAATCTGATAACAATATCAGTACCGGCTTACAGCCTACCACGGGATTCCTGATTTGTATCCTGATTCAGTACAGCAATTTACATGCTGGCCCGATTCACCAAAAAAACGATTTTTTCTTTTTATGTCTGGTACTTGCCGCCATATAACCTGCTGGCTTACCCCGTCTGACGAAAGAATACCCATTCCCCAGCGCTGGCGATACGACGATCATCGTCACTAGTGAGGAGCACCGGGCACATCAATAAGTCAGCGTTAAACATTCCGCTTGAATTTCGCCCCTGACCCAGCGTAGATTAGCGCCGATTCCCTTATCTGCCCGCCCAGGCGGCAGTGACTGGGGATCGTCTCAATGCAGGCGGCTCCTGAAAGCTAAACGCACAATCGGAATTATTGCTGGCGTAGGAATTATTGCTGGCGTAATAGTCCTGGAGAAAAATCAGTGAAGTACTTATTCATGGGCGTTTCGTTTATTTTATTTTTATGGGTAGGCACTTTTTTACTGATGCTGGAATAACCCTGACGGTTTTTCCTCATCCACTTCGACAGAAGGCTCCTGTTGAAGCGACAACAAAAAATAATTATCAGTACACGAAAGACGAATAAAACGACAGGCTGGCAGCTATTCTGCCAGCCTGTTTCTTTTAGCGGTACGGAGAAAAGGGACCGGCTGCAAGACGGTATCCGGCTCGTTAGTGACTCCAGCCACCAAGCACATTCAACACCAGACCAATTGCCCCGCTCACCGCCAGCCAGGGGCCGAACGCCAGCGGTTGCTGCATACTGATACGCCGGATGCGCCGCCACAACAGTGTCGCCACCAGCCCGGCTAACGACGCGATCAGCACCAGATTAGGTAACGCCTGCCAGCCAAGCCAGGCACCCAACGCGGCCAGCAATTTGAAATCACCATACCCCAGCGCCTCTCGTCCACTCAGCAGGCGAAATCCCCAGTAAATCAGCCACAGCGACAGGTATCCCGCCATGGCACCGACAACCGCCTGCTCAAGCGGTACAAACGTATCGGCCAGATTGAACAACAACCCGCACCATAACAACGGCAATGTCATCACGTCCGGTAATAGTTGGGTGCGCGCGTCAATCACTGCCAGCGCCAGCAACATGCTAATACACAGCAATGCCCCCAGCAGCGCCAGCCCCGGTTGCCAGAGTAAACCCGCCAACAAAAAGGCGACCCCTGACAACAATTCAATCAGCGGATAACGCCAGGATACCTCGCCACCGCAGCAATGGGCGCGCCCACGCAGCCATAACCAGCTCAGCAGCGGAATGTTGTCACGTACGCGTAAGCGTTGATGGCAGTGTGGGCAGGAAGACGGCGGCCAGCACAGATCATAACGAGCAGGCGGCGCACCAACGGGCAACCCCAGGTGGAAACGCGCCTCCTGCCGCCAGTGCCGCTCCAGCATGACAGGTAACCGGTGGATAACCACGTTGAGGAAGCTGCCGATGACCAGCCCCAGTACGAGCAGCATACCCAGCCAGATACGCGGGCTAGTATTGGCGAAGGTGACCAGATCCATGTTTTCTCCTATTCCGATCCCTGATGGCCTATACCCCTCATACTTCAAGTTGCAGGTGTGTTGGCGGCGTTACTCGGCCCATCAATGGGCCTCGCCCTTCGGGCCGCTGCAAGCAGCGTTCAAATCGGCGTATGCCGATTTGTCGTTCACCCGAATCACTTACCTGAGTAAGCTCATCGGGATGAAATGAGAGACATCCTGTCTCTCACCAGAGGCCAGCCGTTGGCTGGTCAAATTCGTTCCCAACGAATTTGTCACTCTCTTGCCGCGTTACAAGGCTCTAACGTGCCTTGCCCTAAAGGGCCAACGCATCGCGTTGTTCAACACGCGAGCGTGTTGTCCTGCAACTCGAATTATTTTGGGTATATACACCACTGTCAGCGCCGGCAAGGCAGCCGGGTAGCGGACATTATTTTTTACGAGCCAGCGCACAGTGCGGCTGACTCGCGGATTGATCCGTTACAATACCCACTCCCGTTACAACACCCGCTCCAGCGACAATCGGGTCACTTCCACGATGCCTGGACTGTTGGGTACCGCGGTCACATCCATTCCTTGGGTAATCACGCCGTTTTTCTGCTCCAGTTCGGCCAGCCAGTGCAGCAGATTATTAAAGTCGCTACGGGCCAGCGTTACCGATACCTGCGACTCCTGCGGCTGCATACGCAGTACAGTAATGCCGAAACGGGCCGCGCTTTGCGGCACCAATACCGTCAGGCTGATGTCACGACCGGCAATTTGTCGCCGTGCGCCTTCCGGCGGCGGTAACCGTGGCGCTTGCTGTTGCATCCAACGCACGGTCTGGCGCTCACGATCGATAGTCATCTGCCATTGCCGCGCACTCTCCTGCCAGGGTGACCAGATCAGATAATACAACAGGCAAAGTACCACCAGAGCGCCACACGCCAGCATCATCATCCGCTCGCGCTGGCTCATTATCTGCCAGCGACGACGTAACTCATTCATGGCTGACTCCTCAGGGTTAACTGGCCTTCAACATGGTCTTTTTCCTGCTTCATTTCCCCCGGCGGGATCTGGAAATACGCCTGGGCCTGCTGACGGAACTGCTCCATCTGCGCATAGGACGTGGCACGCAGGCTGAGCCGTAGTTCATCGCGGCTCCGATCGTACGACAACGACTGCAACGACACGCCGTCATTCTGCGCCACTAACTGCTGCAACCGGTTCATCTGTTCAGTCAAGGCAAAGCCACTGCCCCCTGTGCGCACTTCCTGCAAATGGCGTTGCATCTGCGCACGCGGGTTAACCACCTGTTTTTCATCCGGGAACAATTTGCGGTATACCCGTACGCTTTCCTGACGCCAGTAGTCCGCCTGGCGATACAGTTGATAATGGGTCCAGACCGATTCCCCCAACACCAGCAGCAACCAGGCAGACAAGGCAATCAGCACATTGCGCCACGGCAACAGCGCCTGTTTCCAGGGCTTCACCGGCGCATACTCCCCCTGCCGCAAATCCATACTCATTGGCAAGGTCGCTTGTGCCACCAGTGTCAGTAAATCGGTTACCGGTTGTGGTTGCCAGGTGAGTGCCGACGCAGGTACCGGGCTGTAGCAGTGTACGGCAGGTAATGGCTGAAAGCTGGACAGCAACGATTGATACCAGCTTTCCTCAGCGGCCATGCCAATACCGGTATCCTGGCGGAATAACCACAGATTCTGGTGGCTAATGGCACTCCAGGCGCTATCGGCACGCGGCAATGCCATCACATCCGGCATGATGGTTTCTAGCGGCACGCCCAGTTCCTCGCACAACGTCAGCCACGCCTGCAAACGTGACTTTTGCACCACCGCTACCGTTGCGGTATCCCCTTGCATGTCCATAACGGCAAAATGCAACTGGTCAATATCGCTTGCTACCTGCTCTTCCAACATAAATGGAATCGCCTGTAACAGTTGCCGACGCGACTGGCGTGGTAATGACAGGTTATGCAGCGTCACATCCGTGGACGGCACCAGTGCCCGTACCGACATGACCGGATAATCCGCCAACGCTGACTGAAGGCTCTCCAGCGTGCCCGTACCTTTGGACAGCATCTGGTGACGGCTGACAGACCAGATAAGCCACTCCAGACTGCCGGAGGCTTCTGTCGGTAACCGCAAAATCAGTTGTTGTTTGCCGCTGATATTTTCGGCCTTATTCATGGGTTCACCGTCCTATATCCCCCGTACTGACGCTGTACTACCTCAGTCTGTTTACCGCGGTGAAACAGGCTGCGTTGATAGAATTCACTGTCGTCCACCCGTATCTGGATATCAGCAAAAAACCAGTCGCTCTTTATCACCAGCACCTGGCGAGCGCCAGTCTTACCATTTCCCGACAGCGTCAACATCCCCATAAAATCATTCAGATTGCGCCACCCCTGCGGTGGTCGTTGCTGCAAAATGCGCTCAGCGATATCCCGACTGATTTCGCCCATGAATAACGCCGATAGCAACGGCGCGCTGTCTGGCGTCAACGTATTCACGTTGATAGCCAGCTTGTCCACCGGCAGGACGCAGACATAAGGCAATAACCGACGGTATAACCCCGCATCCACCCCCATGACCGCCCGCAGTTCTGAAACATCCGCCATGCGCTGGTTACCAGGATGAAAGTTGACATAGCTGTCGTCTTCCGCACCGTTCATTAGCGGTTCACTATCCTCATCGATCCAATCGCGTACCGCATCGGTGATATGTTCCGCCTGCTTAGGCTCTTCCCCCAACACAATCAATAGCTGGCGAAAAACCCGCGCGGCATACGGCCCTTGCTCAGGGTTGGCGCTGTTGGTGCTACTGCTGTTATTACTACTTGTCCCGCTGTTACTACTTGTACTGCTTGTATTGCTACTGCTTGTATTGCTACTACTCGTGTTATTGCCTGTTGAATTGTTGCCGCTACTATTGCCGGACACGCCCGTCGCCGTTGTACTCTTTGCCGGGCTCAACGCATTCAGATTAAGACAAGCCTGACCATCCTGCACCTGGGCGCGAATTTCACTGCCGTCCGACATTACCTGATGGTCCACTTTAGACCAGGGCTGGCCGATAAAGGTACTTTGGGGCGACGCCTTCGCATCACGCTGTAACACGCTGGAAATCAGCGCCTCCGCACCCAGGGCATACCAGCGGGCCTGCGTACGGTTGAGTAAATTGCTGGTACGTTGCCAGGCTTTACCGCTGCGCTCCGTAATCGACGCGGCGATAGTGACCATCAATGCCAACATCAACATCACGATCAGCAGAGCGACTCCACGTTGGCGACGACTCATGAATCCCCCCCGCTGTTATCATCCGGTGCAGCCTGCTGGTTCTGCTCGCCATCGGTATTGTCCTGCGACTGTTGTTCCTGACTGCTCACGTTCTTATCGTCGTCGCGGCTATCGCCGTTTTGCCCGGCCTTATTTTGATTTTGCGTTGCCACATAGCGCGGCGTCACCATAAACACACGGGTAATGTCGCCGTAATCCCGCAAGGTCACGACGATAGCGATACCTCGCGGCAGATGGGTCGCATCATCCCAACGATCCTGCCAGCCATCCTTGCCGAAAAAGCGCAAGACGAAACCACTGACGCCGGTTAACACCGCTCGTATCGCAGGTTCCTGCGTCGACAGCGGCTCGGAAGAATCATAGAACAACCGCTCCAGCGTATCGCCACGCAGCCGGTATCCGACCCGCTGTAGTTCCGAACGCGGCATGATGCCCAGCGGGTTGAGCCAGCCATTACGGATGAAGCTGACTGCCCAATCAGCGCTGCCTAATTGATAACGCTCAGCATAAAACCCCAGTTCATAGCCTTGGCTACGGCGCGGAACGATTTGTGAAAAATCCCGCTCCATCAGGGAAAAGCCCCGTTGCAGTTCTGCCAGTCGGGCTTCTTTGCGCGCTGACGCCTCATCGTTATGCATCACGCCGTTCATCACCTGCGAGGCAGCCAGACTCAACGCCGCGAAAATTGCCAGCGCCAGCATCATTTCCAGCAAGGTAAAGCCGCTTTCTGGCCGTTTCACTCTTTCTGGACGTTTCACTGCGCAGGGTCTCCCGGCTGAACCTGATAACTGCGCAATACGGCATCGGCAGCGCGGCTGTCACGATCATGGCGCACTTCAACATCGATGGCGCGTACCTGTGGATCCGCTGTGGCTACCCCCTGAATGCGCCAAAACCACTGTGAACCGGCAAAAGTCACCTCCCCCGTCACCCATTGGGTTTGCGGCCACTGTTTTTCCAGCCGCATCACCGCCTGTTGGTTTTCCGCAATCCAGAGCGCAAACGTCTTCTCTTCCAGACGCCCCAGGCTATTGGCCTGCTGCGCGGTTGTTTTCAGCACCGTCAACCCCGCCAACGCGAAAATAACCAACGCCACCATCACTTCAAGCAACGTCATTCCCTGCTGTTTCATCCCTTAGCGCTCCGCTTCCGACGACGTATGTAGCTGACCGTTGGTATCAACCTGTAGCCAGGCAGAGTCATTACCGTTACGCAACGTCAGACGAAAAGGCGTCACTTCGCCGCCCGGCAGAATCAGGATATGCGGGTCGCCATTGCCTGGCGAAAAACCGGCACCATCACCCGCTGCCCCTGCCTGCGTAGACAGTTCAATTTGAAAGCTAGCCGGCAGTTCGCTGGGTGAAGACAGGCGGTACGGCTGCCACGGTACCCAGACATAGCGCAGACGTTGTTGATCTTCTGGCGAATTCTCCACGACCTGACGCTGCAACAGTGCGTATTGCCAGCGGTGAGGCTGCAGATAAATCCCCAGAATATGGTCATTCATCTGGCTGTCCTCCACCGCGTATTGCAGTTGTGCTTTAAAGCGGGCTATCTGCCAGCCGCTATCCTGCTGCTTGGGCGCAGGGATCGCCATCATGACCAGTGTGGCGGCAATGCCAGCCAGCAACACCACCAGCATGATTTCCAGCAGCGTGAATCCCCGCTGGCGCACAATCAGGGGTTCCCGTTGCCGTTGTTACCGTTATTGTGCGCACCATTGCCGACATTCCAGTTGCCAATGTCGTCATCGGTATCCGGCATGCCATCCGGGCCGTAGGAGAACACGTCTATTTTGCCGTGGCGACCTGGGCTAACCAGTTGGTAGTCGGCTCCCCACGGGTCTTGCGGTAAACGGCGAATATATCCATCCTGCGGGTAGTTTCGTGGTTCCGGCGGCGTGGTCGGTTTTTTCACCAACGCGCCCAGCCCTTGTTCGGTTGTCGGGTAACGGCTGTTATCCAGTTTGTACATGTCCAGTGCGCTCTCCAGCGCCACTATGTCGCTGACGGCTTTCTGCTTGTCGGCTTTTTCTTTGTTGCCCATCAGGTTCGGGACAACCAGACTGGCCAGTACGCCAAGAATGACGATGACCACCATGATTTCCAACAGGGTAAAACCTCGCTGACGTCGTTCCATCTCTTTGTTACCTCATTAACGTATCAATCTTCGCTACATACTCATTAGGGTATTCAACTGCAAAATCGGCTGGAGAATAGCCAGCACGATGAACAGCACAATGCCAGCCATACTCACCACCAGTAGCGGCTCAAACAGCCCCAGCGCCAGTGTCATCTGGGCGCTGAATTCACGATCCTGGTTATCCGCGGCGCGAGTCAGCATGCCATCAAGTTCGCCGCTGCGTTCGCCGCTGGCGATCATGTGGCGCATCATCGGTGGGAACAGCGATGTCTGCTCCAACGCTTTGTGCAGGCTCACCCCTTCGCGTACAGCGTCAGTCGCCTGCCCCAGCCGGAAGCGGGCATAATCGTTGGTCAGGACATCGCCGCTGATACGCATCGCCTGCAATAGCGGCACCGCGCTGGAATTCAAAATACTTAATGTGCGTGCGTAGCGGGCGGTGTTAAGACCACGGGCAACCCGCCCAATGACAGGCAAAAACAGTAAACGTCGGTGGAACGCCAGACGGTGCTTCTCATTACGCAATAACACGCGTAACCCCATGACCGCCAGAATCAGCAATAACACCACCCAGGGCCCGTAGGTTCTCACCGCATCGCTGACGCTCATCAGTAACCGGGTGGACAACGGTAGCGTCTGTTTCATGTGAATAAACTGCTCGACCACTTTAGGCACCACGGCAGACAACAGGATAGACACCACCGAAATCGCCACCAGGGTCAACACGCAAGGGTAAATCATCGCCTGCTGAATACGGCTACGCATCTGTTGACGCTGTTCGGTGTAATCCGCCAGTCGATTTAACACCGCATCCAGATGACCCGAGGCTTCGCCCGCCGCCACCATAGCGCAGTACAGCCGCTCAAAACTGCCGGGGAAATTCCCCATCGCTTCAGCCAGTGAATGCCCTTCCACCACTTTGGCGCGCACCGCCGCCATCAGGGCGCTGAGCTTCGGTTTTTCGCTCTGCTTCGCCACCGCGTCGAGTGCTTCTTCCAACGGTAACGCCGCCGCAACCAGTGTCGCCAGTTGCCGGGTCAGCAAGGCCAGATCGCTGGCGCTGATACGGTGGGAACGGCGCAACGACAGCGAAAAACCACTGCGAGGAGCGGCTTCGCCGCGCTGCTCCTCAATGTTGACCGGTACCAGTCCTTTCTCACGCAGCAGTTGGCGTGCATGACGCGCAGAGTCCGCCTCCTGCATACCCTGACTTTTCTTTCCCTGGGCATTCAATGCCTGATACTGGAACAGCGCCATGTCATTCCTCTTTCGTTACACGCACCACTTCTTCCCAGGTGGTGATGCCTGCCAGCACTTTGTCCATACCATCCTGACGAATCGTGATTCGCCCATCGCCGAGCATCCGGGCAATGCCCAATTCACTTTCGCCGCGATGAATCGCCGTGCGCACCGTGTCATCAATCAGCAACAGTTCATGGATACCGGTACGACCACGATAGCCACTGTAGTTACACTTCTCGCACCCACCGGGATGGTAGAGTGTGGTTCCCACCGCCAGTCCGGTCTGTTTTGCCTGTTCCTCATCGACGGCATAGGGCTGACGGCATGACGGGCAGAGTGTACGCACCAGCCGCTGTGCGAGCACACCCAGTAGCGACGTTGACAGCAGAAACGGTTCAATTCCCATATCCTGCAAGCGGGACAACGCCCCCAGCGCGCTATTGGTATGCAGGGTAGATAACACCAGATGCCCGGTTAGTGACGCTTGCACCGCAATTTGTGCCGTTTCACCGTCACGAATTTCCCCTACCAACACCACGTCCGGGTCCTGACGCAAAATGGCACGCAAACCACGGGCGAACGTCATATCAACCTTGGGGTTCACCTGGGTCTGACCAATGCCCTCCAGTTCATATTCAATCGGGTCTTCCACCGTCATGATGTTGCGCTCGGCAGAGTTGAGTCGACTCAAGGCGGCATACAGGGTGGTACTTTTCCCCGAGCCGGTAGGGCCGGTAACCAGAATGATGCCGTGCGGACGGTGGATCAACGTATCCAACTGACGACGGTTATGTTCCGCCATCCCCAGTGTTTCCAGATCCAACCGCACGCTGTTTTTATCGAGCAAACGCAACACTACGCGTTCGCCATAGTTAGAAGGCAGGGTCGAGACACGCACATCGATAGCACGGCCGCCAATGCGCAATGCCATACGTCCATCCTGCGGGACGCGCTTTTCGGCAATATCCAGCTTGGCCATGACTTTGATACGCGATACCAGTAATGACGCCAGTTGGCGCTGCGGGCGCAAAATCTCCCGCAACACACCATCAATACGAAAACGGATCAGCAGGTGGCGCTCAAACGTCTCGATATGGATATCCGACGCCTTGTGTTTGATGCCCTCCGTGAGCATGGCGTTGATCAACCGAATAATCGGTGCGTCGTCGTCAGCATCGAGTAAGTCATCGCTATCCGGCAGCTCTTCGGCCAAGGTGTAGAAATCGATATCGTTACCGATGTCCTCCATCAGGCGTCGTGCTTCTTCAGAATCGCGCTGATAACGCATAACCAGTTGCCGCTCAAACTCTTCAGGGCTGACCTGACTGACCGCCAACGCCACCCCGGCGACCCGGCGAGCCTCCAGTAACGCCAGAGCCGAGGTGCCGGGTACACAAACCGCCTCGGCGACGGTTGCCGACTCATCTTGCAGCAACAGAATTTGCTGTGACCGGGCAAACGCAAACGGCAGTACAGGCCGTAAGTCAGACGTGTGGGCGGGCTGAGCGCTCATCGCCCCTCCGGCTGATAAAACGCGGCGATGGATGACTGCACCTGTCGGAAGGTGTAGGTGTTGCCACCGGGTAAACGCACCGTGTTGCTATCCAGCACACTGCTGCCTTCACCGCGCTGCTGTTGCTGTTCGTTGTTAAAACTGCGGTATTTAGTGATTGACGCATCCTGAAATTGTTTCGGGTCACGGATGATGGTCGGTCGTAAAAACAGCATCAGATTACGTTTTTTCACGCTCTGGCTCTTCGAACGGAACAAATTGCCCAGCACCGGAATATCGCCCAACAAAGGCACTTTGCTGTTGTTTTCATCGGTCGATTTATCGAGTAAGCCGCCGACGACCACCGTTTCGCCATTGCTGACCATGACCGCGTTATTCACCGTTCGGGTATTAAAGGTCACCCCCAGAGAACTGTTGGCGCTACTGCTGCTGTCCGCCACGCTGGACACTTCCTGCTCAATTTGCAGCAACACCGAATCGCCTTCGTTGATCTGCGGTTTGACGCGCAGTTTGATACCGACGGTCTTACGCTCGACGGTATTAAAAATGTTGTTTCCTGAACCCACCGTGGTTTGCGATCCGGTCAATACCGGCACTTCCTGACCGACATTGAAGGTCGCTTCCATGTTATCCAGCGTCACAATGCTGGGTGTCGCCAGCACATCGTTTTTACTGTCGCTGGACAGCGCGGTCATCAGCATCGACCAGTTACCACGATAAAAACCGGCGGTAATACCGTTGAAGCTACCGAGTGCGCTGGCATAGGCCGTGGTCAGTGTTCCATCTTTACGAAACTGATCGGTGCCGATCACCGCCGTTGAAATCGGTATGCCGGTATTGGTGAATTGGGTCATCCCGGCGCGATTATTGGCCCACTGAATCCCCAGGTTCAGCCCATCAGCATCCTGAATCTCAGCGATGATCGCTTCTACCAATACCTGAGGCCGACGAATATCCAATTGGTTAATCACCTGTTCCAGGTCCCGCATGATATCGGGCGGCGCGGTGATGATCAGTGAGTTGGTCTGATCATGGGCGCGCACCGTCACCTCTTTCCCCTGAATCATAATCGTGCGTCCACCAGAGCTGTTGGTTGAACCAAACGCAGAACCAAACCCCATACTGGAGCTGGATGAAGACGACGATGATGAGGAAGAAGATGACGAGTTGGAGGAATTATTAGACGAACTGAGATTACCGTTGCTGTTGGTGCCGCTGCCTGAGCGCGAAGAAGACGAATTGTTCGATGATGAATTGCGACTCCCGCTGGTTCCGTTACCGGCCAGCACTTCAATCAGATCCAACGCTTTGGCGTACTTGAGGTAGATAACTTTGGTGCCGCCCTGCACCACCTGTTTGCGATCCAACTGTCGGATCATCTCTACCGCACGCTGGCGGGCATTTTCTTCACCACTGACCACCACCGAGTTGGTCCGGCTATCCGCCACCACATTCGCCAGCATGGTGCTGGGCAACGAATTCTTCTCATCCGTTTTGTTGAGATCGTTCACCAGTTTGGCCACATCGTCCGCTGATGCGTAGGTCAACGGCACGGTGATCATTTCACGATCGCCGGTTTTATCCACAGTATTGACGATATCCACCAACCGTTTGATAACCGCAGCTCGCCCGGTCATCAACAGCACGTTGGACGGTTCATAATGCACCACCGTACCGGCACCCGCGTTATCGTTAAGTTGGCGCAGTAACGGTGCCAGATCGCGAGCGGCCACATTATTGAGCGGCACCACACGTGTAACCAGTTCATCGCCCACACCGGGCTGTTCGTTATTCGCCAGCGGAATCGACGACGATTTGGCATCTTTAGAGCGGATGACTTTCAAGACGCCGTTATCCATCGGCACGACTGAAAAGCCATAAACATCCAGTACACTGAGGAAAAACTGGTAGTACTGCTCCTCGTTCATCATGTCATAACTGCGCACACTGATCGTGCCGCGCACTGTTGGGTCAATAATGACCGTTTTGTTCAGGTTTTTACTGACCGTATTGATGAACTCCTGAATATCAGTTCCTTTAAAACTGGCTGAAAATTCAGCGGCCCAGCCACACGGCGAGCCAAGCAGGAGAACGGTTAGCCCCAGCCACCCCAAGCTTTTTTTTATCCCTTTGCCAAGCACGTTACTCGTCTCCCCCAAATTCCATATAAATATCCTGACGCTGCCCATCCCGCTCAATCGTCAGGGTAAAGTTATGCACATCGGCCATACGTTCCATGGCCTTTTTCGCCTGTTCTTCGTCACGCAAATCCAGCCCATTCAGGGCAACGGCCATATCGTTATCCTGAAGTCCAACACGGTAGAATGAGTCGCTTTTCGGCCCGGGATTCAACCGGTATCCTTGCAGTTTGTTGCTGTTCATCACCGGCGAGAACGATACGTAATCACTCATGGCGGTGGAAGCACGCTGCTGAAGCTGCTCATTCACCTGCGCACCGGGGACGCCGTCCGCACCGGTCTCTTCCTGACCATACAACCCCAGCACCTCATAACGTCCCTGATACTGCAACACCACTTTATCCGGCTGGATTGACACGATTTTGGCGTTATAACCGGGGACCTCTTCATTGACGCCGCGACTAAACTGCTCGTTGTCTTTGCTAATAATGGCGATAGATCGGGACGCATCGTCACCCGCCATCACACCGGTCAGCGAAAGATTCAGCGTAGAAGGGGGAAGATTGCTCATTTGCGATGCATCCAACGCGCCCGCACGATTTTTTTCGGGAGAAACGCCGAACAGCGTGAAGTCATTCAGGGTAACAGGCTGCTGACGAGCTTGAGCCGGTGTGATCTGCACACTGGCGACCGGCGTATTCTCTGGCAAACCGATGCGCCAGAAAATCATCGCCAGTTGCTGACAAATGAGCAGCATTAACAGATAAAACAAAATCCGTCTGATAACAGACGGAGATAACGGTGGCAGTGTCGAGATATTCATCTGCAAACAGTATCCCTATGTGTTCGCCGATTATCCTTGCCACGTTCGCAAACGTGGAATAAGGGCCATACAGCGCCATGTTTAACGGCATGGCATCCATGTGAAATGGATGCAACTTCTGAAAAACAGCGCTTCTGCGTTGGTTGTCGTTTTACTACCTGCGGGCCAGACCTCACCCATACAGGTAACGATGTGTGTTCAAACTGGTTTGCCGCAAAGGCCACACGGTCACATGGTGGCATTCATGCCTTGAGCATTTTTATGCGTTTTTCACCATTACGCCGCGCTTACGCGACACCTGTCTACAGTCGTGTTGCTGGCTGACAGGCATCCTGTTTCCTGTTATGCCAGGCGAGTGACACGTTGTACTACCGTGCCGGGTCGCACTAAAATCTTCAACAATATAACCCAGGTTAATGACAAGACAATCCTCCAGTCAGCAACCATTTTTCTACCCTGTTTCAGTCACTACTCGATATCATTGGTCATACAAGTATTACCGAAATCGCTTAAACACGTAGAAATATTCTGTCTTGTAAAAGAATCGTATTTTATTGACATACTCATTTCATGTCATGACTAAGATTGCTGACTGATACAAAAATACAATTTTCTTGCAGAAATGACTTTTATCGCCAATGACATCTCGTCTTTTTATCTAAAAAAAGCGATCACGTGAGAGATTCATTTTCCGCTAAACCTTTGATGAACCGCCTTATTGCCCCTGATTCTCTTCCTGCTATTCGGTCCATCGCCAAATACGTCGGATTATTTAATCACCTGACGTCATTTAGGTTTCTTATACTCTATCTGCTGCCTGTGATTCTTTTGTGTACAAAAAAAGAAACAACACCATCATGATGGTAAAACACCGTTTCATTAAAACATATTCCTGCATTTTTTTTGCGACTAGCCTCAAATTTTTACCGGCATTAATGAGCAGCGTAATAGAATGTTGTTGAAATGGCATTCAGGTCACATAACTGGGATGAAGCGTTGATTATTCCTTTTCATTCCCAGGAAAATAAGGCATCCGCATTCCTACCAAGGTCTGTCAGATGGATTCACAAAAGAGCGTCAGGCTACATAACCGTTGAGGTAAGACGTGAAAAATACACCGGAAGTAACATCATCGACCCAGTCAACCTCGTCCCAAACAGGCTACCGCATTCCCGGTTACTTGCTAGCGGTTTACGCACTGCTGCTGTTCACGCTGGGGTGGTTTGGTCATCAGCACTGGGTGGACATCCACTCTCCATCAACGCCTATGGAAGCGATCGCCGCTTCGCCAGCACCTTCACCGGCGCTTGCAACACATCCCCATGACAAGCCAACCGAGGCTACCGCGCCTCCTCCGGCACAGACAGCCGTGAATCATCAGGACACCTCAGCTGAACCGACTGATATCGCAGGAGAAACGAAAGCGCAAAAATCGCCAGCCCATTGGCAAACCGCGCAACCCGGCGAATTACCCTCTATCGCCTTCAGCGCCCACGTTTATACCTCCGACCCGGACAAACGCAGCGTCACCCTGAACGGAGAGCGTTATCGGGAAGGCGACACCCCGTATCCAGGGCTAATTATCGAGCAGATTGAACAGGATATGGTGATATTCAGCTTCGATGGCGAGCCGTTTATTCTGGATTCATTGCAGGATTGGCCCGGCGGGAAACCAGGAAGTGATGCCAGCGAAGATTCAGTGCCGAAAACAACGTCGAAACCGGAAAAAACCATCAGGACCACGAAAAAATAGTGCAGCAACTGCACATCAGGCAGTTGCTTGCCTCATCAGCGGACGGTACGCATGGTGTCAAGGAATGGCGTCATCGTGCGGTTGAACGACGAGCACTGTGTGGCTTTGGGCGTACCATCTTTTAGCAGCCCCTGATACAGGTTTTCACTCAGTTGCGGCAACGATTGATAGCGGGTCGTATCCCAACCTTTTTGCGCCGCCACCTTCATTGCCGTTTTCAGGATCACGCTGTCATCCGGCAAGTCACTGCGCTCACACTGCACCCGCAGGTATTTACTGGCCGCCACCAATGACGCCAGTTGGCTGACTTGTTCATTAACCGACAGGCTGGTTGTACTGCGAGACGCCGTGTTTTTCACCGGCGCGGACGTTTGACAGGCCGCCAGACTCAGACAACAGATACCGAAAAGCACCACTTTTAACGAAGATACATGCATGACTCAACTCGTCTTATTGATTAAGTTCCATCTCTGGGATGCCCGACATGGGCACCTGCCTAGCAAACCATTATCCCTTTGCCGCCACAAGTGGCGACAAAGGACGGCGTGATCAAACCATCAGAAAAATATTTCTGCAAGCCAGGGCAGGCTTATCACCCTTTCTTATTGCCGGACAACGCGTTAGCGGCGGGCAATATGCCATCGGCACGGAACATGGCTTTGATACCACGCACCGCCTGTCGAATACGGTCCTGATTTTCGATCAAGGCAAAACGCACATGCGTATCGCCGTAATCACCGAACCCAATGCCGGGAGAGACACACACTTTCGCCTCCGCCAGTAATCGTTTGGCGAACTCCAGCGATCCTAAATGCGTGTACGCATCCGGGATTTTCGCCCAGACATACATTGAGGCTTTAGGCTCATCCACCATCCAACCGGCTTCATGCAGACCACGCACCAGCACATTACGGCGCTGGCGATACTGCTCGGCAATATCGCGCACACATTGCTGATCCCCTTCCAGTGCGGCGATCGCCGCTACCTGTAACGGGGTGAAGGTGCCATAGTCGTGATAACTTTTGATTCGCGCCAGTGCATTCACCAGCTCCGGGTTACCCACCATGAAACCGATACGCCAGCCTGCCATGTTGTAGCTTTTTGACAGCGTAAAGAACTCTACCGCTATCTCTTTAGCACCCGGCACCTGCATGATTGACGGCGCTTTCCAGCCATCGTAAACGATATCGGCGTACGCCAGGTCGTGTACCACCAATACCCCATACTGTTTGGCCAACGCCACGACCCGCTCAAAGAAATCCAGCTCAACGCACTGCGCTGTCGGGTTAGACGGAAAACCTAAAATCATCATTTTAGGTTTGGGAATACTTTCACGGATGGCACGCTCCAGCTCGTTGAAGAAATCGATACCCTCGATCAACGGCACTGAGCGCACCTGCGCACCGGCAATAACCGCACCATAAATATGAATCGGATAACTGGGGTTCGGCACCAGTACGGTGTCGCCATGATCCAGCGTCGCTAGCATCAAATGTGCCAGCCCTTCTTTGGAACCGATTGTGACTATCGCTTCACTTTCGGGATCAATCTCGACCTGATAACGCTCGGCATACCAGCGGGAAATCGCCCGACGCAACCGCGGGATACCCCGTGATGTGGAATAGCCGTGGGTGTCTTCACGCTGGGCCACCGTACACAGTTTTTCGACAATATGCGGTGGTGTCGGGCCGTCTGGATTGCCCATACTGAAATCAATAATGTCCTCGCCGCGACGACGCGCAGCCATCTTCAATTCAGCCGTGATATTAAAAACGTAAGGTGGGAGACGATCGATGCGCGCAAAATGGCGCTGAGAAGTAGAATCAGCCATAGAATCCTCAGGATAACGTGAGCGCCCGGACCGTCCGAGCGACGCAGGCCCGTGAGACGGGCAGTTACTCACCCTATCCCAGTTAACCCAGGCTGTCGATAGCGACAGATAATTATTTTTTTCCCCGCGCAGGTGTGATTTATCCGGCGATTTTTCCGGCTATTTCCGTTCCCCCCCTATTTCGACGACATTCACCACCGATGAGTATTGGACACGCCAACACCATCGACACCCACAGCATATCTTTTTCCTATGAAAGACTGCGGCAACACCCTTTCACCCAGTAAGGGAAATCAGTATCTTTATGCGCGGTTACGACGCGCGACAATCTTTGTTCCTGATGCCTCAGACTGCCGCTGGCAGAACTGCCCGTCCGATTCCTAAAATTTTCCCACATGCCTGAAGCCGTCGTGTTTCCAGTACGGCAAATACGGCGTTATGACATGGTTTTGCCCGACATCATTAAGGAGTGTTGTCATGCAGCGTACGGTTTATGTTGATGGTCAGTATCTGCCGGAATCCCAGGCCACCATTTCGGTATTCGATCGTGGTTTTCTGTTTGCTGATGCAGTGTATGAAGTGACATCGGTGATTAATGGCGGATTGGTCGACATGGATGCACATCTGGTGCGGCTACAGCGCTCTTGTCGCGAGCTTTCCTTGTCGCTGCCCGTGTCGGAT
The DNA here is from genome assembly GCF_020406815.2 of Dickeya oryzae. Taxonomy (NCBI): domain Bacteria; kingdom Pseudomonadati; phylum Pseudomonadota; class Gammaproteobacteria; order Enterobacterales; family Pectobacteriaceae; genus Dickeya; species Dickeya oryzae. Next base: position 1,439,645 of record NZ_CP162670.1, on the reverse strand, counting down.
GATGACCTGAAAACCATCCACCAACAGTTGATCGAACGAAATCACCTACAGGAAGGCTCAATTTACCTTCAACTCAGCCGCGGCAATGGCGGTGATCGCGATTTCTACTTTCCGTCGGCGGATGTCAAACCAACGCTGGTGTTATTCACCCAGGCTCGCCCTATTATCGCCCACCCCAAAGCGGAAACCGGGCTCTCGGTGGTGACCTGCCCGGATATTCGCTGGCACCGTCGCGATATTAAAACGGTCAGTTTACTGGCGGCCTGTATGGCTAAAGAGTATGCGCACGCCCATCAGGCAGATGATGCCCTGCTCGTTGAAAACGGCTTTGTCACCGAAGGTACCTCCTGCAACTGCTACATTGTGCTGGATGACAATACCGTGGTTACTCGTCCGCTGAGTCACGATATCCTGCACGGTATTACCCGCCAGTCACTGCTCGCTCTGGCCAAACAGCAGCAGATCAAGGTAGAAGAACGGCCATTCACACCGGAAGAAGCCAGGCAGGCACGGGAAATATTTATCACCTCAGCCACATCCTTCGTGTTACCTGTGGTGAACATCGATGGTCGGCAGGTCGGCGACGGCAAACCTGGGCCTGTCACTCGCCGCCTGCGTGACATCTACATTGCGATGGCACACGCCCAAACCCGTTAACCACCCCATCCGTCTGACAAACCGGCCCCGACTGAAGCGAAGTGCCGGTTTGTTACGATTACGACAAGACGCCTACCGTTTACCCTAAGATACCGAAGTCACAATACTGTCTCACCCTGCATTCCCTTACGTGCCTACTCCCCAGTGCGTTACTGTCTGGGTAGCGGTAACGCGTCTGTTTGTAGCGAGGAAATATCCACGTTGCTTTCCAGCACCATTTTTTGCGGCACGGCCAGCGGGATATTCTCGGCTCTCAGGCGCTTGATGATGTCGAACAACAGGTCACTCTTGGCTGACGATACCATGCGTGGACTACCGACATAGCCGGTGACACTGAGCACCATACCGTTTGGCGTCAACTGGCTGAATATGACAGACGGTGTTGGGGTGTCCAGAATTTTTTCATGTTCGTGGTAAGCATCGAGCAGAATACGTCTGACCATTTCTGGATCGATATCCAGCGGGAAAGTGAGTGCCAGTGTGGCGACACCGTGTGGGTTACCCATCGTAATATTGCGGACATTCTGCGAAATAAACTGAGAGTTCGGCACAATCACGGTAGAACGATCTCCCAACTGAATTTCCGTCGCACGCACATTAATACGCCGAATATCCCCTTCGACGCCACTGATGTTGACCAAATCCCCCACTTTGACCGGCCGCTCCGTCAGCAGGATCAACCCGGAAATAAAGTTCTTCACGATTTCCTGCAAACCGAACCCGATACCGACGGATAACGCACTGACAATCCAGGCCAGCTTGCTCCACTCGATGCCAAGCGTCGCCAGTGTCAGCAGAATAATCAGGATGTAGCCAATATTGGAATACAACGTTACCAGTGACGCCTTGATACCGGCTTCGAGCATCGTTTTCGGGAAAAAATCATGCTCCAGCCAACGGCGAGACACCCGCAGGCTATAAATACCAATCACCAGCAGGATAATGGCATTGACCAGATGGGCAGGTACGATGCTGATAGACTCCAGCCCTTTGCCGCCCCAGATTTCGACGACTTTCTGCACCAGCTCAACCGGTGTCGTAGAGCCAAAGGTGCCATTCATCAATGCCACAATCGCCATCAAAATCAGCATGACTTTCAACCCGGCTGACAAAACAGTCGCCGCCTGATCCAGATGGCGATCATCCAGATTCAGTGTTCGCTTAATCTGTCGGCCACAGGCGAATGCGGGTGAAAACACGCTCTCGCACACATCTTCCACAAAGGTCGTCATCAGATACAGCAGCGATAACACCATGCCAACCCATACCAGCTCATACGTCAGGAAGCGAGCCAGCGAGATATAGCCAATCAACAGCGACACCAGCACCGCCAGCGTCGTTAACAACACAGCCAGATGAACCAATCCCGCCAGCGTAGAGCGTGCTTCTGGTGTTTCACCAGCCTCTACCATACGCCGCCGAATCTGATCGCTGCGTAAGGCAATGGCCCAAAACGCCAGCGCCAGAAACAGTGACGACAGGCCGTTGCCCACGACCGTCACCCCCACAGAAATGCCGCTAACCGTGTTAATCTGTTCAATCACACCAAAAATAACGATCAAACTGGTGGCAATAATCGAGAACGGCTCCATCGCCTTCGCCACCGGGTTAGCCATCGCCGGTAATCGCCACGATGGGCGTTTATTGGAGAGAAAAGCGCGTCCGAGTGCGGAAATCATCGAGCAGAACACAACCAGCCGCACCAATCCTTCCATGAAGCCTTCCGCGCGATCGGTCACATCGCCATGACGGGTGAACACATAATCCACCAACAGAATGGCCAGCCCCATCGTCAGCACCGTGGAAAACACCACTGCGATAGCCAGGAAACTGCGTCTCAGGCGGCCTTCCGGCAAAAGATGAATTCCCGCGCGCGCCAGATATTTCTCCAGCAGCTTTCGGCCGACCGTACCCAGCGCTATCGCCAGCAACAGGAAAAACGCCGAACCATAACGCCACTCAGGTTGCCAGGCTGCGCTAAACGCTTCACCCAGGTCATCTCTCAAGTCGGATAAACGCTCCATATCCTCCTGCAACGGCTTGATTATGGGTGACCAAAATCGGCTGCCAAGAATACTGCCGGAATTGAGCGCCAGCTGACTTTTCAGCACATTGCGGCGTAATGCCAGAATCTGCGTCGACAGGTTCTCAGCACCGGTTTTTATCGACTGAACCTGATTCGCCTGCGTATCCAGTTTTTGTTTTTGTTGATTAAGCGAAGCGCGTTTACGCGTCACCTCCGCCGTTTCACTCACCGCAGCCTGTGGCGCAGGCGCTGGCCCTAACACATCAAGTTGAGCCTGCAACTGAGCACGCATCGGTGCAATAACACCCGCGAGCTTATCCGCACTGGTCACCAATTCCAGCGTGGTATCGTTAAGCGCATTGAGCCTGGCGTCAGTGGTCGTGCCGGAAACCTGTTGTTTGATACCATCGAGCTGTTTTTGCAACTTCACCAGTTCGGTATCCACATTCACTTTTTCTACGGCATCCCCCTGCCCATCTGATACCGGGTCTGTCGCCGCCATACTCACGGAACTGAAGGCAAACAACGCCATCAGCAGCATCACTCCATAAACCCCGAATAGCCTTTTACGCATACACTCAATGTACCCTTGATACTGTCGACAGCCGGTACAGCACACCCCATACCGGTTGCCTATAAAATAAGAACCCACGTCACTCTGCAGGCAGGTGGCTACTAACTTACTCAGCAATGAAGGTAAAACTCAAACAGATATCGCCGAAACTGCTCAACGTGCGAGAACACTCGCGATATGCTGACGTGATTTGCAACAATAACAAGGGATAATACGACAGTTGTTCAGGGATTCGCCGACCGACCCGAATCGCGCGCCAATTCATTGACTCATCAGTGATGCCCGGTATAATCCAGCCCACATCGCCAAGCGACTGTATGTCATCAAGGCGCCCTTAGCTCAGTTGGATAGAGCAACGGCCTTCTAAGCCGTAGGTCACAGGTTCGAATCCTGTAGGGCGTACCATTCAAATCAATCACTCATATTAATAATCCCTAAATACACAATTCTCACAGGTGCTCTAACGGGTGTCATTGCGATTCACGGTGATGTGACATTCTATAGTGCGACCAAAGCGGCAGTGGGCTTCCCCAGCTCCGGTAAACGCTCCTGCTCTATTGTTTGGTCTGAACGCATGCCGGGCCTGCGTGTAGAGAACTGGTTTAGCCAATAAGCCGTATGAGGCTTTTACGCAGAACTGTACAACAATAGCGTCTTTTCGTTTATTTCGCATTTTTCGTTTATTTCGTATGATCTACCTTAAACTGCTTTTGGCATCATTCAAGCTGAAAGCGTAATCGCTAATTGGCTGACTGATGCACTGAAAATGGAATACCAACAATGACACACTCAATTCCTGATAGCCTGAGTCTTCCGGCTCCAAATGAGATTGAGACAGCAGTTCGCGGGCAAAGGGAGCTTGCTGCCTATCTCTCCACAAAGGTGGAAACACAAAAAATCTTGATTCAGGACGCCGAAAACAACACCCGCCAGATCGAATTGCCAACATCTTCACTGAAGCTGCTGATGTCAATTCTAGGTGAACTGGTTATGGGAAATGCGGTTCAGGTTGTTCCTGTACATGCAGAATTAACCACGCAGGAAGCGGCTAACATTCTCAACGTCTCACGTCCCCATATGGTGAAACTGTTGGAAGAGGGGAAATTGCCTTTTCATAAAACCGGTCGCCACCGTCGCGTGCTTTTCGCGAACCTGATGGAATATAAACGCCAGCGGGATAATGAAAGCCGTAGCGCAATGCAGGAGCTGACCGACCATAGCCAGGAGCCTGGACTTTACTAATGACACACACCTTATCCTGTCGTGTTAGATGCGAGTGTCATTTATCCATCTCTCCTGCGGGATCTCTTAATTCGCTTAGGGCTGACAGGGTTGTACCAGCCTAAATGGACCGTCGTCATAGAGGATGAGTGGAAACGAAATTTATTGGCAAATAGATCTGATCTATTGCCCGAGAATGTCTTGCGAATCAGTGAACTGCTGAATAAGGCGCTTCCTGATGCGCTGCTCACAGGGTTTGAATCGCTCATTCCGGGCATCATTCTTCCAGACCCCGATGATCGGCATGTGGTTGCTGCTGCTGTTCGCGGTAACGCCGAAATCATTGTTACGTTTAACCTGAAAGACTTTCCTCATCAGTCGCTCAACAGCTTCGGTATTGAAGTTTTGCATCCAGATGACTTCATCATAGACCTGTTCGATTTAAACCGGGCACTTGTGTTATCTGCTGTCAGTGAACAGCGCCGTTGCATGAGGAAACCGCCAAAATCAGTCGATAAATACCTTGAAGCGCTACTTCGGCAAGGCTTGCCTCAAACCGTAAAAGCATTGATACAACTTTCAGTTAGTAATGTTAGTTGGTTTGTCTCCATATTTCCCGTTTCGCCAGTCCGCTGCAGATTCAACTGGGGTCTGGTTCCACGCCAGCACTCGAGTGGCGACAGGCAGGTGCTGATGAATATGACGAAAAAAGGCGACAAGCATCTACGGACACTGTTTATTCATGGTGCCCGCGCTGTCGTCAGGGGTGCCACGAATAACAATGATGGTTATATGAATCAGTGGGTTAACCAGTTAAAGGAGCGGCGCGGATTTAATAAAACAACCGTAGCACCGATGTCCTGTTCCGTCAGCAGACCTTAATGTTGACCGGTCTGGTAACGCTGGTGTGATAAGCCTTATAAGCCGTAGCGCACATCCGAGCTAGCATTCATCACCTTCTCCATCACCGGGACAAGACGACTGCAGTAGATGCACTAAAACTCAGGTCCCGTTGCAACCTCACTTACCGCTGCTCATCAAGCGATATTCGTCCCCCCTTTAAGGCTGCTATGTGGCATAATGGCGTGAGTACCGTACGGTATAGTTATGTTTTAGCATGACTTTTTAACCAGCCAGGGGTTCAACATGAAAGTACTAACGCAGGCGCGCCGTGATGCGATCGTGGCTGCCGCCGCTGAGGTGTTCCTTGAGATTGGGTACGAACGTGCCTCCATGGATGAAGTGGCCAGACGCGCCGGTGGCTCCAAGGCCACACTCTATAAATACTTCTCCTCAAAAGAAACGCTGTTTGAAACAGTGGTGCGCAATTACAGCGCCCGGTTCCTCACCGAAGCAGCGAACGGGTTAACACAACCGGAATACCAGCACCTGACACTGGAACAAAAGCTCACTCGTTTTGGCGAAGATATGCTGCGGGTGGTGGCCTGCGACAACCAGGCATTACAGATTTACCGCGTGGTGCTGGGGGAAGCCGGACATTCTGATATCGGGCAACTGTTCCTGGAATCCGGTATCCGGCAGAGCATGGAAGCGCTAGCGCAGGAAATGAGTGCCGCAATGGAACGGGGTGAACTGGCACCGGCGAACCCGATGCTCCGTGCCATCCAGTTTACAACGCTTGTCAAAGCAGAAACCGAGGTCTTGTTTTTTCTGCGCGAAATGCCTGATTTTTCAGAAGAAAAAGTCAGTGAAATGGTCGCCAATGGCTTGCGAATCTTTCTGAATGGTGCAGTGACAAAAACGGAGTAACCCTCTTGTGCAATCAGGTATAAAAAACCGGGTTCGCCGCATCGAACCCGGTTTTTCTGCTTCAGATCAGTGAAGGCGACACGCATCCCTGCCCTTCGTCACCCAGTCAGTCGCGACCTGCCCTATCTGGTTTGACAGGCGCTTCACAACTTGCTGCCCGGCTCTAAACATCTGCGCAGAATCTCCGGCAACCGGCTGTGTAATGTTGCTTCTGCACACCAGTCGCCGGTTTTTTCCTTCCTGCTGAACGGATAAGCTCCACTCAGCGTACAGACTGACAGCGTTGCCGGGCCAGTTGTCAAAACGCCGAACCTGTATCAGCACCCGTACCACCGGTTTGCGATTATCCCGCGCCAGCCCTGCCACATCCACGGTGTTAAGCTGCTGCGTCATGCCCAGAGACAGTGCAGTTTGCAACTCATCACCTAATGGGCTTAACCAGCGATCGTTATCCAGAACCACCATACGACTGTTGCTCTGGCGAACCACCACCTGTTGGGTATCCAGTTGTGCCGGAACGCCAACAGGCAACAGGTCGATCACAAACTCAGGCGGCACAACCATGTTGGAAACGGAGTCAGAACTGACCAGGGTGTGGTAACGCACATGTGGTGAGGCACACCCGACCAGCACACTGGTGACGCAGAGGATCAGCGATAAAATGACTTTCATGGCTGCTCTACTTGCTTAAGTGGAAGAGAGTCATCCAGCGCCGCATCCGCTGCTCGCCCCTGTATTAATGATTCAGGGTGTCTGTCCAGCTGGTTTGTCAGGCTGCGCACGGTCCGCAGCGTTCGCGTTGCTTCCTGTAAAGACTGCAGAAAGGTCACCATCAGCGGGGAATCTTCCGCCAGTAGATTTTGCACGTCCTGTGTTGTGTGCTGCGCCTGTTGCATCAAGCGGTTGGCTGCGGGCAGCGTCCGGGCGTTGACCATGCGTAGCGTTTTAGTCAGTTCTACCAGCGAGGTATTCATGTTGCTCCCAATTTCATCGAGCGGCATTTTATTGATTTTGCGAGTGATCTCTGTGAGTTGATCTTGGAGGATGGACAGTCCGCCATTAATAGTGGGGAGTTCTACCGGGCGTTTTGTAACATCAAACTTCACTTTTGGCGCATCCGGGATGAAATCGAGAGAGATGTACAATTGCCCTGTCAGCAGGCTACTGGATATGGCCTGCGCCCGTAATCCATTAGCGATCATCTCGCGGGTGAAAATAGCGGTGTTGAGGTCAACGTCACCCGTTGGTTTCGGGAGTTTTTCGAGCACGTTGCCCATTCGCGAAGGATAAACATCGATGCACACCACAATCGGAAAGCGATACCCTTCGGCATTGTTGTCGAGCTCGATGGAGGCAACACGCCCAATACGCACGCTGGAAAACTGTACTGGTGCCCCCACATTCAGGCCATGCAGGGTGTGTTCAAAACGTAACTGAAAGCGCACCGGTGGGCCGTCCGCAGGAGCCATCGCGGTCTCTTCATCCGGTGACAGTTTGTAACGTGTTTGCTTATGGAGCACACCATGAGAGGGTTCTTCCAGTGTGGAGAACGCAATCCCCCCGGCCATGATGGCAGCAACGGTCTGGGTTTTTAGTTGAAAACCGTCGCTGCCAACGGAAAGATCCACGCCACTTACATTCCAGAACCGTGAGTCTGCGGTGACCAAGCGGTCATAAGGGGCATCAATAAAGATGTCCAGGTCGATGCCCCTGCCGTCTTTACGTAGATGATAAGAGGTAATCCGCCCGACCGGGATGCGGCGATAGTAAACCGGCGAGTTAATATCCAGGGACCCGAGGTCGTCCGCTTCCAGCAGAAACTGGCTGCCTTCCATATCGTTAACGATGGACGGAGGCGTTTCCAGCCCGGTGAACCGGTACTGGCTCTCACCAGACAGCCCTCTGTCCACGCCTATGTACGCCCCGGACAGCAGCGTATCGATACCGCTGACGCCGTTCATTCCCACTCGCGGCCTGACCACCCAAAATCGGGTATCGCTACGCGCCAGATTCTGCGCACTTTTGCCAAGCGAAACCCGCACCAGTACCTGCGTGTTATCGGGGCTGAGCGTGATCTCCTTCACCAGCCCGACGTTGACATCTTTGTATTTCACGGCGGTTTTACCAGCCTCCAGACCAGTGGCGCTGCGAAACGCGATAACCACTTCCGGCCCGACAGATAAGCGCGCCTGGATGACCATCGATACCGCAATCACCAGCGCGACAACCGGAAGTAGCCAGATGACGGCAGTGCGCCAGCGCCCATGATGTAAAAGAGGAATACCCGAAACAGGACGCATCATTGCTTATCTTCCCATAATGTTTTTGGTTCAAAACTCAGCGCGCAGAGCATGGTCAGGATGACCACAAAGCCGAAGAAAAAAATGCCGGCCCGGGGTTCAGCCTCACTGAGCGTATGAAACCGGAGCAGGCCACACACCGCGGCCACCACCACGACATCCAGCATTGACCAACAGCCAATCCATTCCACTACGCGGTACAGCCGGGCTCGTTCGCGTCTGGCCCAGCGGCTCTTACGGCTTGTTGAGAACAGCAGCACACTCAGTGAGAGAAACTTCAGACAAGGAATCACCACGCTGGCAACAAAGATGATCGCCGCGATGCCCCATGACCCGCTTCGCCAGAAGGCCACGACACCGGAAAGAATGGTGCTGTCACTACCCTGGCCGAGCAGCATGGTGGACATCACCGGAAACAGATTGGCGGGCACATACAGTATCATAGCGGTGAACAACAGCGCCCAGCTCATCTGCGGACGGCTATGCTGGTGATGGGGCAACAGCGTATGGCAGCGAGGGCATTTCCCCCACACACCAGACGACCTGTCATCGGAACACACCAGCCCACATAAGGGGCAGCGACACACTTGCATCTCACGAGCAAACGGCACATCAATGGTCACTGCCCTTCTCCCCAACAGGAAGCAGATCCCACAGCGGGCGTAAATCGTGATTGTTGATGAGAACAACCAGCACACAGGAAATGGCCAGCGCCCAACCGCCTGGTCCCACAGAGACGTCCAGTAGTGACGAGAGTTTTATCCCCGCCACGAGAAACCCCAGCACGCCCACTTCGACCATGCTCCAAGGATGAAGCAATTTAAGCACTTTCATGATGAAGACAAACGCCGGTGCCGCACGCCCGAAATGTGCAAAGCTCAGCAACCAGGCCGTCAGCGTTATCTTCAGAAAAGGCGCGACAATGAGCAGGGAAACGGTACAGATCGCCATAATAGAGTTGCCATCATCTGCTGCCAGCGCCCATGCCGCATTCCAGAGAGTGATGTCATTCGCCATACCGTAAAATTCAACGGACATTATCGGAAAGATACAGGCGAGGAACAAGGTAATGGCCGCCGTCAATATCAGGGGGAGTACATGGCCGAGCACCCGATGATGACCACGCCATAACACGGCGTAGCACCGTTGACAGAGCGCAATATCGCCCGGCGCGCAGGGCAACATCAGGTAAACGCTGTCGCAATGCGGGCAGATAGTCAGATGCGGGAATATCTTCATAAAGCCGGTTCGCCAGGAAGTGATGCACGAGGAAAATCACAGCCGATTCCGGTTAAGGCATCCGGCTGTACATAGGGTGACGACGGCTACTGGAGCATCTCCGCCAGTTCTTCCGCCCCTTTTTCAATACCCACTTCAGCGGCACTCAGCGAGCCGATACTGGCAGAGATGTTCATGGCATTCGGGTACTGGTGAGCAACGTAAGCCTTCAGCAGTTCGTGACTGCTGGCGTCATAAATTTCAACGGCGTAATCCACCGAACCACTCATCAGTCCCCTCCCACCACGCACCGACTGCACAATGTTGTAGGGGCCACCCGCAAGATCGAACTTGGTGACTGTACCCACCACCTGTGGCGTGGTGTCCGCGCCCGTCAGCGTCAGTTTCAGGCGCAAAGTTCCGGTCGCAGGCGTGCCGACCGTTTTAAAGCGCGTGCTTAATGCTTTGCTGAACGCATCCTGCATGTGAGTGGCAAGAGCCTGCCGGTCGACCTGGGCTATGTCGTCAAACTGCCCGTCGCTACCCTGATAAATCTTCACCGGGTCAATGATGATGTTGTCGTACTTACGCCAGTCGACCTGCGGTGAATACCGCCACGGCATGCGTTCGGCATTATCATCGGTGTTTGCCGAAAGCTTTGCAGCAGAGTCGATGCCGCTGTAGCGCACCGGCTGATTACCCGCACACCCTGCCAGCAGTAAAGCAATACTGATGACCATGACCCCACTGACCTGCCTTAACATCTTCATGAGTACATCCTTTCGTTTTGGTTAGGGGCCGCGCGTACCGCCATGCCCTCAGTAAGAAGCATCAAATTCGCACACATATAAACTGTACAGTTTAGTTTTGATCGCAGGACTGAAACCTGTCAACGAAATTGTTCGATAAGACGTTTGTGATGAGGCTTAGAAACACATTGCCTGTTTTAGAAATGCTGTAGATATCTAAATTGAGAGAGAAATGAGGAATAATGGCGTATAGCGATTTTGTTCCTGAACGCTCATGGAAAAAATCGATAGTCGGTTCTTATGCGCTTTTTGTGCTCGGATTTCGGCCCAACGATTGCAGCTTGAAAAGCAGGCAGAAAATTATTTACAGAAACGGAGTGACTACAAGCACTTACGTACATCAGCGGCAACAGAACGGTATCGAAACGAACTACGACTGATCCGCAATGCAAAACAGACCGGTCCCTCACTGGCTCCGTAGTGCGCTTGTAAATCCCTGGGCTATTCGCGCAGACGTGCCAGTGTCAGCTCTTTTTTGTTGCGAGGACATCCTGCAACATCGCTTTATCGACGCTCAGATCGGCACAGCATCTTCAACCGCAGGTTTTCTTCTTCAAGCTGTCGCATATGCTTGAGTTCTGATGGTGAAATCTGTAGTGGTCAACTAAAACCGACCACGGTTTTATCGTTTTCCCAGTACAACGCTTCAGCTTCGCCCCGGTGACAGCGAACGGGCCAAAAGTTGAGCAGGCCAGCGCCATCGTGGATGGTGTCCTCTGAAGTGGATGCTGCCCTCTGAATTTGTACCGGGATCTGCCGGCTGCCAGAGCGTGCAGCCGGGCTAAAATCGGTGATACTTAAAGAGAAGCCGCAGGTGAATATTCACGCCACGTCCTGCTCTTGCTGCGTTTTCAGCCCTCCCCTCTATCCTTTTTCTGCAAAACGCATCGCCAGCCATTGTGCCTGCTGCTGCATCACTAGCACCTGGCTGTCCTGCTCGCGCCACTGAATATCGCCCTGACTAAGGCAGCGCCTGAGCTGCTCCAGTGAGGTCGTCTGAAAACAGAGTGCCACCATTTTCGCCGGAGCCTGCGCAGCGACTGGTGGCAGAGCGAACTCCAGGCTTGCCTGTTGATGCGTGATAATACGCAGGCAGCAGCTTCCTGAATCAAGCACATAGCCGCCGTTGTCCTCCTCGCGGGCCTCCGTACTGAATAACTGACGATACAGCGCCAGTGTCTGTTCAGGTTGAGGCGAAGCGATAACGAATGCGGACAGCGCCTGCACGCCATTCGGATGTACTTGCCAGGCGGGCTGCCAGACGGCTTGCGGCGTCTGATGTTCGCAGAAAAAACTGAATCCGTACTCCACAGCGCTGGCGCGGATCCGCGAGATACAGAACCGGGCTTCAGTCTGACTGCCATCCGGCAGTATCACCGGGCGGAAGAAGCGGGTCGGCGGTTCGCCATCAAGCTGGCATTGCTGGAGGTGCTGCCATACCGCATGCGCATCCTGGGTTTTCCAGACCAGCCCAGCAAGACCTGGTGCAACGTTCCATAAACCTCGCGAGTCTGTCCGTATGGCAGGCTCATAGCCTAAAAGCTCCAGATAGTTATCGGCGAATATGGCCAGATGGTTGCTGGAGCCCATCGAATGATGTCCCCGCGTACTGAGCTGAAATCCCATCCGCTGGAACAGGTATTGCGCCTGATCCAGCTCTTCATTGACATTAATCACCGCGTGATCGATAACCGGTATAATCGGCATGGTGTATTCCTTCTGTTCTTTTTATTGATCCTGTCAGGCGGCACGACCACCAAAATAGAGCTCGCGCATACGGGGGTCATCCTGCAGCATTCGCGCGCTGCCCTCCATCGCCACTTTCCCCAGCGCCAGTACGTAAGCCCGGTCAGAAATGTGCAGTGCCTCCATGGCGTTCTGCTCGACCATCAAAATGGTCACTTTTTCCTTGCGGCGAATGGTTTGTATGGCGCTAAACACTTCCGTCAGCATTTTCGGTGACAGCCCGGCCGAGGGTTCATCAAGCAGCAGTACCGCCGGTTCAGGCATCAGTGCGCGGGCGAGCGCGAGAATTTGTCGCTCGCCGCCGGAAAGCGCGGACGCAGGCGATTGCCACTTTTTATGTAATACCGGGTAATGTTCCGCCAGTTGCGCCATCCGCTGCTTACGCTGACCGGGCGCTAAAAACTGTCCCCCGGTTTGCAGGTTTTCTGCCACGGTCAGAGTGTTGAAGACGTTGTCCAGTTGCGGAACAAATCCGAGTGCGCATTCACGGATTTTCCGGTGCACCGGAATTTTGGCCGTTTCCTGACCATTGATTTCAACCCGTCCTTCGCGCGGGGAGACAAAACCGGCAATCGATTTCAGCAAGGTGGATTTGCCACAGCCATTTGGCCCCAGCAGCGTCACGATTTCCGCCTGTTTAACATGCAATGAAATACCATGCAGAATATCAATCCCCGGGGTATAACCGGCGACCACGTTTTCGAGGGTAATCATACCGCCTCCTGCAATGTTGCGGTGCTGTGCCCGAGGTAGGCCTCCAGTACCTGCTGGTTCTGCGCCAGTTCGCTCGGTTGGCAACTGGCGACAATCTGCCCGCGATCCAGCACAATGCAGCGCTGACACAAGGTGTTAATAAAGTGCATGTCGTGCTCGATAACCAAAAGCGAAATGCCCTGACGGCTCAGGTTGACCAGCGTTTCCACCAGTTCCTGGCGTAATTTCGGGTGCACGCCCGCCATCGGCTCATCCAGCATCAGCAGCGTTGGGTTGCCCATCAACGCGCAGGCAATGCCCAGTAATTTTTTCTGTCCGCCGGAAAGCGCGGCGGCAGGCAGGTCTTTCACTTTGGTTAATAACAAGATATCGAGTAATTCACGGGCACGGGCTCTGTCTTCCTGCTCGACTTTACGCCCGGAAGCCAGCCCCAGCAGACCGTTGAATAAGCCGTGCTGACGAGTACCCGCTGTCATGACGACTTCCATCACGCTCATTTTTTCCGGCATGACAGGGAGCTGGAAAGTGCGCGCAATGCCCGCCTGGATGATCCGGTGACTGGGCTGACAAGCAATGGCGTGGCCATCAAATGTGATGCTGCCGCCATCCGGTCGGGTAAAACCGGAAATGGTATTAAGCAGCGTACTCTTACCGGAACCATTTGGCCCCAGCAGACCAAGAATTTCGCCCTTCTCCAGCGTGAATGATACGGATGTCAGTACCTGGTTGCCGCCAAAGGCTTTGCTGATATCAGCCACTTCAAGCAAACGGCTCATGATAACGTCCTTAATTTTTCCGGTAACAGGCCGCCGGGGCGGGTGAGCAGACAGAGTAATAAAGCCAGACCTACCAACCCAAGGCGCAGAGCGCCAGTCAGGTCTGAGCCGATATGGAAATAATCTTTTGCGAAGGGGATAAAGTTATACAGCCCTTCCACCAACAACACGCCCAGCAGCACGCCGCGCACATTGCCAATGCCGCCGATCATCACCATGCTCCAGATAAGAAAGGTTTCCGAAGAGAGCAAATAATCCGGGCTGACATAGTCGGTGTACCAGGCCAGTAACATGCCAGCCAGACAGCACATCACCGCACTGCTCATTAACGCCCGGCATTTCAGCCACGGCAGCGCATAGCCCATGCAGATAGCCAATTGAGGTTGCTCGCGCATCAGGCGCAGCGCCCGACCAAACCGGCTGGCGCCGATCCGCAGGCTGGCGAGCGTGGCTGCGATGACGCAGAGCAAGATAATGACCGCGAAGATACGCGTATCGGCGACGGTATCGCCGGTTGACCAGGGTGCGGACAGCCCGCCAATCCCCTGCGCGCCGCCCGTCAGACGGTCCTCATTGACGACCGCAATACGGATGATTTCAGCCAGCGCCAGCGTGGCGATGCCCCAGTAATCCGCCGTGAGCTGACGGCCCAGCAACGTCATCAGTACGCTGATAACAATGGCACACAGTAACCCGGCCGGGATCACCAGCCACAGCGGCAACCCGAAATTGCTTCCCAGACCGATGGCATAAGCGCCGGTTCCGACAAACACGATATGACCGAAATTCAGCAAACCGGCGTAACCTGCCTGTAAATTCAGGGCAAGTGCGACGATGGCATAGATCCCGCCAAGGCAAAGGATATGCAGTAAAAACTCAGACACGGCGGACCTCCCGGTTAAACAGGCCATAAGGACGCAGCAACAGCGCCAGCAGCAAAATCACAAACGATGAGGCATTCACCCAGGTTACCGGGATAAACAATAAGTCGCCGCCGAACAGCCAGCTCCAGTCGATATTGGTAACGAGGGTTTCGGTTGCCGCGATAAGGAGTGCGCCAAAAATAGCGCCCATTGGGTTTCCCAGCCCGCCGAGAATGGCGGCAGCGAGTACCGGCAACATTAGGTCATTGCCCTGGTTAACCCATGCGCTGGCGTTCATCGCCAGCATGCTGCCGCCCACTGCGGCCAGCATGCCGGCCACCAGATTGACGTTGTGGATAATGGCACTGGCATTCAACCCGGAGGCTGCCGCCAGATCCCGGTTACTGGCCAGCGCACGGATAGCACGCCCTTGCGGCGTGCGAAACAGCAGCAGGCTGAACATCACCACCAATGAAATCGTGACGCCAAGACTCCAGAGCTCGTCGGTCGAGATACGTGTGTCCCCCACCTGCAAGAGTTCGCCCACTGGCAGGGAATAATTCACCGGGGCCGATCCTTCAACCCCGAGAACCAGTGCAATCAGCACCATCGATACCGCCAGCGAGCCAATCATGGCGTTAGCGGTGCCGCTTTTTAGCAGCGGCTGGTACACCCAGTGATGCAACAACATGGACAGCATGCCGCAGACTATTGCCGAAAACACGATTGCCATAGACAACGGCATGCCAAGACGAAGCCCGGCGGCGGTAATAAATGAACCGACCATGGCATATTGCATATGGGCTATATTGGCGAACCGTACCAGCCCGTACACCAGGCTTAATCCCAGCGCGACCAGCGACAAATCCGCTGTGCGAATCAATGTATCAATCAAAAACTGCAGCATGGTGTTTCCCCGATGATGTAGCGTGAACTGGCAAGATAAAGCGGCTCGTTACCGGGGAACCGGTACGCCATTAAACGCTTTCACTTTCAGGTATGGCTGGGACTGACGCTGGTTATCGGCATCCAGATTTAATGTGCCGGTAATCCCCGTAAAGCCAGGCGCAACGGTTTTCATTGCCGCGATCATCGCTGCTGGTTCGGCACTGTGTGCTTTATCCATTGCCGCCGCCGCCAGCATCACGCTATCCCAGGCATAGCTGCCATATACGGAGCGCGGTTTCTCATGGAATTTTTTCTGGTACAGCTCAGCATAATTTGCGCCGTTGCCGCTCGCCGCTTGCTGGTCAATACCCGCGACTTCCATACCAACCTGTCCGTTGGTGTACTGCGCCGGAGAACCTTCAATGGCCATGGTTAAATACATGCCATACCAGGGCGTTTTATTCAGCCCCAGTTCCCAGGCTTCACGGTTGAGCACAATGGCATCCTGGCCGTAACTGGTATAGACATAGGCTTGCGGGTGGGCGCGGGAGATTTGCTCCAGCTCACGGCGATAAGAAGGCTGACCGCTGGTATAGAGCACTTTGGCGACCACTTTGCCACCCACTTTTTCAAACGCTTTGGTGAACTGCTCCGCCATCCCCTGCCCGTAAGCCCCATCCGGGGCGATAAAGGCGACGCTGCTGTAACCGAGCTGGCGCACATCTTGTGCCGAGAAGCTCGCGGAAAGGGAATCCAGGCCAATAACGCTCCAGGACGTCGCGCCGATTTTGCGGATATCGGTGCTGGTGCCGGAAATATTGATGTGCAGCAGATTGTTCTTCACCAGATATTGCCCAACCGGAATGGTGACGCTGGAGGAAAAGCTGCCCACCACTAACGGCACATGGTTAACCTGAGTTAACTTGCGTACGGCATTCAGGCCGGTGACCGGGCTTTCAGCGGAATCTTCCACGATCACATGTAATGGCTGACCGTTGACGCCGCCCTGGGCATTGACCTGTTCAACCGCCAGTTCCATACCACGGCGCTGATCTTCACCAATGCTGGCGCTGGTGCCGGTTAAGGGCAGAATCGCCCCAATGTTCACATCGGCCTGCGCCGTGTGCGCCAGACCTAACAATGTCATACCTGCCAGTATTGACAGCGTCATACCCTGCCCAAAACGATTTTTCATGTTGGTTCTCCGGTTTGCTGTTACCGACTTCTGAGGCCGGTGTTTTGTCGCCTGTGCAAACGAGCACAAGCCTGCCTGGTCATGCCAAAAAAGTGCGCACCAAAGTGAATATATAAGTGCATACACTTATGCATTAAGCAAAGACGATGCCAGAAATCCAGGATGTTCCCGACAGCACATGCTTATTTCAGGTGAGACGAATGCAAATTCCCGAATAAATACAAGGAAATCTAAAATAATAAAAATCGCATAGTAAAACTTTCACTTTCTTTTTTACCGTGATTGATAAAAACGTCTGCGTGCAAAAGTGAAGTCATGTTGATTCATTTTGGTGCAATGCTGCCGTAAAATGGTGCGAAAAAGTCATACCAAAAAGAAATAAGATATAAAATACTTATAAATCAGTATTTTTTAAATAAAGCAGAAGTGTATTCACTTTTGTGTTGAGTTGTTTTTTTCGCTGTGCTATCAATAAAAAACATTACGTGAAACAACCTGTGCAGCATTTTTATCTTCGTGCTGAGTGTGCGGTAAATTAAGGGGATAATGTGGTTGCTATTACAAAGAAATCCCGTAGCGCTGACAGCGTGGAAAAGGTCTACGAGAAAGTGAAAGGCCTGGCGATTGATTACCACTTTCGTCCCGGCGAACGGGTGAATGAAGTTGAGCTTGCTGCACAACTGGGCGTCTCGCGCACCCCGGTACGGGAAGCGCTGAACCGTCTGGCAAAAGATGGCTTTATGAACTTTGTACCCAACCGGGGTTTTTATTCCCGCGACCTGACGCCGGAGGGTGTCCGCGAGCTGTATGAAGTGCGAATGGTGATAGAGCAATCCACCTTTCGTTTCGCCTGCCTGCGGGCAACCGATGAAGAGATCGCCGCGACCACGGCTATCTGGGAGGAAGTGAGCCAGCATCGCCCGGCGCAAACCGAGCAGGACTGGGCGAAGATCGCGGAAATCGATGAACGCTTCCACATGGAGATAGCCCGTATTTCCCATAACGGTCGGCTCTATGAAATGCTCGATAGCCTGAATTCACTCAGCCGTTTTTTCCGGCGTATCGATCTCGAAACGCCCGTGCGCAGGAATAATGCTTATGACGAACATGTCGACATTATCGCGGCTTTACGTCAGCGGGATATAGAAAAAGGCGTGGTACTGATTGAGCAACATATTTCCTTGAGCGCCGAGCACGCGGTTGAAGTAACAAAGGAGGGGCTGGCCAGAATCTATTTTGGCAAACCCTGAGCCGCTCTTTTTCGTTAAAAAAAATACAATAATGTAATTCGCTACCAGAAAACATTATGCGTTCTGGTCATCTATTCACAGCGTCATGCTGCGGCATTGTGCCGGGAAAATGCAGAGGAAATATGCGCGCCATTCCCGAAGAGATTATTCAACAGGCGATTATCTGGCGACGTGAGATTCACGCGCGCCCGGAGATTGGCTTACAAGAGTTTAATACTTCCGCGAAAATCAGCAGCCTGCTACGCGAATATGATCTTGAGGTGCATACCGGTATCGCGGGTACTGGCGTGGTTGGTGTGCTTCGCCATGGTGAAGGGCCGGCAATAGCCCTGCGCGCTGATATTGATGCATTACCCATCCAGGAAGATAACGCCGTTGCCTGGTGCTCAACCTCGGCAGGCACGATGCACGCCTGTGGGCACGACGGGCATACCGCCATTCTTCTGGGGGCGGCACGCTATCTCAGCCAAACCAGAGCGTTCAACGGTACGGTGTACTTTATTTTTCAGCCTGCGGAAGAGAATGCCGGTGGCGGGCGTTTGATGGTGGAAGAAGGGATCTTTACGCGCTTCCCTGTTTCTGCGGTTTATGCGCTGCACAACTGGCCGGGGCTGCCGGTAGGTGAAGTGGCTGTGAGCGCAGGCCCGATGATGGCTTCGCAGGACAACTTTTTTATCACGCTGACTGGCGTGGGATGCCATGCGGCGATGCCGGAAAAAGGAGCCGATCCGGTGCTGGCCGGTGCGCACCTGATTACCGCATTGCAAACGATCACGACGCGCCGCCTCTCTCCGCTAGACAACGCCGTGATCAGCGTGACGCAACTGCAGGCCGGAGAAGCGATAAACGTCGTTCCGCAGACAATGCACGTGTCTGGCACGCTGCGTTGCCTGAGCCAGACGGCCAGAGAGCGCTGCCAGAGCCTGATGGCGGAGTATGTCGAACAGCTCACCCAACCGTTTGGCGTTCGTGGCAACATTCGCTGGGAATACGGTTACCCGGTAACCGCCAACCATGCGCAACAGGCCAAAATACTGGCGGATGCCGCACGCCATGTCCCTAGTATCACTCAGGTGCACACGCAGTTATCGCCATCCATGGCAGCAGAAGATTTCGCCTATTTTCTGGAAGCCTGTCCGGGCGCTTATCTGTGGCTGGGGGCCGATGGCCCAACGCCGGGCGCGACATTACATAACCCGCATTACGATTTTAATGACCAACTTATCGCACCCGGCATCGGTCTGTGGGTATCGCTGGTGGAGAGGTCATTGGGCCCTGTTTCTGTTACTTCCGAGGATTAACTATGAGTCATATCCACTTTATTGGTGCCGGTCAAATGACCGAAGCCATTCTGCGCGCCGCCTTAAAACGCGGGACATTAACCCCGGATAAGGTCAGCTTATCGGATATTGATCCTGAGCGAATTGAAACGCTGAAAGCGCGCTATCGGTTGAGCAATACCCAAGATTTGCCCGCCGCACTGGCCGCCGCGGATCACATCGTGATAGGGGTTCGCCCACAGGATGATATTGCCAGTGTCGCACAGCTGATTAAAGCGCATGCAACACCGCAGGCGTCAGTCATTTCTATTATTGCGGGCGTAACGCTGGCTCAGTTGTCTGCCATGCTGGGCGAGTCGCGCCCGATTACGCGGATCATCCCGAATACACTGACGGATACCGGGCTGGGCTACAGCGGCGTGGCGTTTAATGCTTATGTCAACAGCGCGTCTGTCATGCCATTCCTCGAAAGTTTCGGCAAGGTGATGGTGCTGGAAGAGCGGCTGATTGATGTCTTCACCGGGTTTGCTGTCGCTGGCGTCAACTATGTCTATTACTTTGTCGAAGCGCTGGCTGATGCCGGTGTTCTTGCCGGATTAACCCGTACGCAGTCAACGCAGGTGGTGTGGGAAAACCTGGTCGGCGCGGTTGAAATGCTTAAGTTATCCGGACGCCATCCGCGCCAACTGATGGATATTAATAACTCTCCGGCGGGTGTCGGCATTAATGGCTTATACGAGTTGAATAAAAGTGATTTCGCAGCCGGCCTGCAAAGCAGCGTTCTGGCTGCGGTACGCCGTACCACCGAGCTTTCCGGTCAAAAATAACGCGTTAATAAGGTTGGTCTATGTCAGTAATTTCAACGTCACTGGCCCCTGTCGCTATTGGGCCTTATGTTCAGGGGGGAGTTCGCCGTTAATGGCATCAGTGTAACAGTCAGGGCAGCTCGCCTTGTTTGGATATGCCTGTGTAGCGATGGCTCCAAGCCGCATGAAATAGTTATATAGCGGCCTGGAGCATTCTTGAAGTATATATTATTTCTTCACCGTGTCTTCCAGGAAGAAACGGCCAAGCGGGTTCTGGTAGAAACCGTCGATGTTTTTCCGAGTTACATTACGATAAGAGCTATAATAGAGATCGATCCAGTTCACATCGGCTTTCGCCATTTTTTGCAATTCAATATACATTTGCTCACGTTTTTTCGGATCCATTTCCACACGAGCCGCAGCAACCAACGCTTTCACCTTGTCATTCTTATAACGCGTCATGTAGTTCATGTTCGAATCGTGGCCCAGCACAAAGGTGGTTTTCTGATCCGGGTCGAGAATATCATTGGTCCAGTACATCACCGAAATATCATAGTCGCCCGCTATCAGCATATTCCAGCTTTGGCTCGGATCGACTTTTTGCAGGTTCACTTTCACACCCGCTTTCGCCAGTTGCTGCTGCAGCAGAATGGCAATCTGCTCATCCACTTCATCACCGGCATTCACCAGATAATTCAGCGTGAGGTTAGACGCCCCTGCGGCTTTTAGCATCTGCTTAGCTTTCTCTGGATCGTAGGCGCGGCGCAGGTTATCGCTGTAGTGATACAGCGCGCCAGCCGGGATATAGGAGTTCGCCACCTGGCCGTAACCAAAGGTCACGGTCTTCACAATCGCCTCTTTATCGATGGCAAAGTCCAGCGCCTGGCGCACTTCCACTTTACCTAGCAAACCGTGCGAGTGGTTGATCAACAGATGATCTTCACGGGTTGATGGATCCAGTTCCACCTTCAGGTTGTTGTCTTTTTGCAGTGAGGCAATACGCGAAAACGGTACCATTAGCGCGGCATCCAACTCACCGGCCTGCACTTTCAGCATACGGGTGTTGTCATCAGGAATGGTCAGCCAGTCCACTTCGTCGAGGCTGACGTTCTTCGCCTGCCAGAAGTTCGGGTTCTTCACCAGCACGATTTTCTCGCCGCGCACCCACTCTTTCACGCTAAACGCGCCAGAGCCGACCGGTTTTTCGGCAAACGTCTCCGCCCCTTCGTCCTTCAGCGCTTTTTCCGAAATAACCGACGCATTCGGCAATGCCAGTTGTGACAGGAACGGCGCAGACGGCGATTTTAGCGTGACGACCAGCGTGCGTGCATCCGGCGCTTCGGCTTTATCGATAATGCTGTACGAATCGCGCCACAATGAACCGGCATCGTCACGAATACGCAGCAGGCTGAACGCGGCATCGCTGGCGCTCAGCGGTGTACCGTCGGAAAATTTGGTGTCGCGAATTTTAAAGGTATAGACCTTGCCGTCCGGCGAAATGGTCCAGCTTTCCGCCACGCCCGGCTCCAGTTTGGTGCCGGTTTTATCCACCCGCACCAGCGGATCAAAGACGTTGGAAAACACCCAGTTGTCGGCGTTTTGCGCCGATTTGATAGGGTCGAACGTGGTGCTGTCTTCGCGACGGCCAATGGTTAATACGCCTGCCGCCTGCGCCATTTCGCTGACCACACTGAGCGCCAGAAAAACGCTGGCCGCCAACAACTTAACATGCTTGTGCTTCATCAAAAGATCTCCTGGTTAAAGGAAAAACAGTCTCATCGCCTGTGTGGGTCAACACACAGGAATATGCGTGATCGGCAATCTGCCGGGTTGGAGGTAACGCGCCCGTGCGACACTGCACTTGCGCATAGGGGCAGCGCGGATGGAAAGCGCAACCTTGTGGAATGGATAACGGGCTGGGCGGTTCGCCGCCAAGCGGTTCTGCGGGCAGCGGTTTATCGGGGTCAATTTCCGGGATAGCTGCCACCAGTGCGGCGGTATAGGGGTGGCGCGGCTGCGTGAACACCGCTTCGCAGGGGCCTTCTTCGACAATACGCCCGAGGTACATCACCGCCACGCGATCGCACAGGCGACGCACAATCGCCAGATCGTGCGCGATAAACAAAATCGCCAGCCCCATCTTTTCGCGCAGTTCCATGAGCAGGTTAACGATCTGCCCCTGAATGGAGACATCCAGTGCCGCCACGCACTCATCTGCCACAATCAACCGGGGTTCGATCGCCAGCGCGCGCGCAATCCCGGCACGCTGGCACTGCCCACCGCTAAGCTGACCGGGCCGGACCTTCGCTTGCTCCGGGCGCAGCCCGACTAACGTCAGCAGTTCAACCACCCGCGCATGCACACCGCTGCGCGGCACTTTTCGATGCACACGCAACACTTCCGCGATACTGTCGCCGATGGTCTGGCGAGGGTTAAGCGAGGCAAAAGGATCCTGGAAAATCATCGCCGTTTGCAGCCGCAACCGCGCCACGTCGCTCTTCAGCCCATGAGTAATACGGTATCCATCGAAGCGCACCTCGCCCGCCGTCACCCGCTCAAGCTGCAATAACGCCCGCCCCAGCGTGCTTTTGCCGCTACCGGATTCGCCCACCAGACCGAGGGTTTCCCCGGCGTGAATTTTCAGTGTGACCTCATTAACGGCGTGCACCATCCGCCTGGCGCCCATCAGGCCGCCGGAAACCGGAAAGGTCACGCTGACGTTATCCGCCTCTAACAGGGGCCAGTTTGCTGATGTCGTCATGCGCCCTCCCGCAGGCTAAGTGGTTGTAATGCGTGATGGCAGGCCGCCGCATGCGCCAGCGTGTCGCGCCCCTGCCGCAGCGCAGGCTGCTGCTGACAAGCCGCGCTGGCGTACTGGCAGCGGGGATGAAAGCGGCAACCGGCCGGGAAATTATCCGCCACCGGCGGCTGGCCGCTGATGGTCACCAGTCGCCCCTGCCCACCTTCGCTGGCTGGCTGGCAATCAATTAATCCACGGGTGTAGGGATGCAGCGGCTGCGCCAGCACATCGCGCTTGCCGCCCACTTCGCACAGCCGCCCGCCGTACATGACGGCGATGCGATCGCAGGTTTGCGCCACCACACCGAGATCGTGGGTGATCATGATCACCGCCAGCCCCAATTGCTGGCGCAAGTCGCTGAGCAGACGCAGGATCTGCATCTGCACGGTGACATCCAGCGCCGTGGTTGGCTCGTCGGCAATCAGCAGCGACGGCTCAGGTGCCAGTGCCACGGCGATCATCGCGCGCTGGCGCATGCCGCCGGAAAATTCATGCGGATAGTGATGAATGCGGTTTTGCGGATCGGGGATACCGACCTGACGCAGCAGTTCTTTGGCATCTTCCCGCGCTTGTGCGCGGCTGGTGCCGAAATGACGGCGGCGGCTTTCGGCAATCTGCTCGCCAATGGTCATCACCGGGTTGAGGTGGCTGGCCGGGTTTTGGAAAATCATCCCCATTTCGCGCCCGCGCACCGCCGACATTTGTGCTTCGCTTAACGACAACAGGTCGCGGCCGCCCAGCCGCACTTCGCCGCCGGTAATGGCTAACCCCTGGCCGGGCAACAGCCGCATCAACGCGCGGCAGGTCACGGTTTTCCCGGAGCCGCTCTCGCCGACCAGGCCGAGCATCTCGCCGGCATTCAGCGTAAATGAGACTTTATCGACCAGCGCGATATCCGGCTCGCGGGTAATAGTCAGTTCTGAGACGGTCAGCAGTGTCATACGCACGCTCCCAGTTTATCGCCAAGGCCATCGGCCAGCAGGCTGAAGCCCATCGCCAGCAACACAATCGCCAGCCCCGGAAAGGTGGTTATCCACCACGCAGTCGTGATAAAGCTCTGTCCCTCCGCCACCATCACGCCCCACTCCGCCGTGGGCGGCTGCACGCCCAGCCCAAGGTAGCTGACCGCCGCACCGTTCAGCAGCACCAGCACACAGTCGGACATGGAGAACACCAGCGCGCCGGTGATAGCGTTCGGCAACAGATGGCGGAACAGAATGCGCGCGTGGCTGTAACCCAGGCTGCGTGCCGCGACAATAAAATCCCGCTGTTTTAGCGTCAGCACTTGCGCCCGCACCAGCCGGGCGTAAGAGACCCAGCCGACCATCGCCATCGCAATATAGAAACTGCCCAGCCCCGGCCCGAGAATGGCGATGATAGCCAGCATCAGTACCAGAAAAGGAAACGCCAGCACGATGTCAATCAGCCGCATAATGGCCGCATCCACCACGCCGCCGAGATAACCGGACAGCGCACCGAGCGTGGTGCCGAGCAGAAACGGGAAGATAACCCCCAGCAGGCAGATTTGCAGATCCACCTGCGCGCCCCACAGCACGCGCGAGAAGATATCGCGGCCAAAGTTATCGGTGCCGAACAGGTGCGCGCCGCCGGGGGAAAGCAGGCTCGATGTGGCATCCTGGGTAATGGGATCAAACGGTGCCAGCCACGGAGCGAACAGGGCGATAAACAACCACAGACCGACAATCACTATCCCGGCGCGCAACGCGTGCTGGCGTGGGATCGCCCGGCGGCGTAACCCGGAAATCACGCTGAGCGCACTCATAACTTCACCCTCGGATCCAGCGCTACGGTCAGCACATCGGCCAGCAAATTGACCACCACCGTTGCCAGCGCAAATACCATCACCACGCCCTGCACCACCATGTAGTCGCGGCTAAAAATCGCTTTCACCAGCAACTGGCCCAGCCCCGGAATGGCAAACACGCTCTCAATCACGACCGTGCTGCCAATCAGCCAGCCAATATTCACCGCCAGCAGGTTTAACGTCGGCACCAGTGAGTTGGGCAACACGTGACGCCAGAAGATACGGTTTTCACGCTGGCCCCGCGCCCTCGCCGCCACCACATAATCACTGCTCATTTCCATCAGCAGGCTAGCGCGCAGGTTACGAATCAGGACTGCTGATAATGCCAGTGCTACCGTCAGGCACGGCAGCACCATATGGTGCAGTTGGTTGGCAAAATCACTGCCATAACCGGAGACCGGGAACCAACCGAGCACCACGCTAAAAATGATGATCATCATGATGCCGAGCCAGAACGCCGGAAACCCTAACCCGGCGGTGGTGAACAGACGGATCAGTTGATCCGCCACCCGCCCGCGCTGCCGTGCCGCCAGCGAGGCCAGAGGAATGGTCAGGATCACTGCCAGCAGCACGCTGCCAAACACTAGCCACAATGTCGGTTCAAGACGTGAGTTGATCAGCTTCAGGGTATCAACGCGGTAGACAATCGATTTGCCCAGCTCCCCCTGTAATAAATTGCGCAGAAAGTAGCCGTACTGCACCCATAATGGTTCATCGAGACCGAACTGCGCACGGATACGCGCCAGTGCTTCTGGCGTACTGTGTACGCCGAGCAGAATGCGCGCCGGATCGCCGGGGATAGCCCGTACCATCGCGAAGGTAATGATGCTGATCCCAAGCAGTACGGGCAGCAGTTGCAAGGGTCGAAATAACAGAAAACGGTAACGATGCATCAGCGAACTCCCATGGTGCATACGGTGGTTAAGGGTTAAAAAAATCGCTCCGCCACAGTGCAGCCCTGTGTCATCAATTTGCGCCTGGTCAGCGTTATCAGGCGTTTTCTTTACGCTAACGACATCATTCAGGGCTGGGTAGTTAGCAAAAATACTAGTTTTACCTTTCTCGCAGGACGGCACCGGAATTGCATGCCTTGGCGAAGCCACGGGGAAATTGCACAAACCGTACCCGTGGCATGGCACCGTTTACCTTGGGGGAGTTCATTATGCGTATTGATATCGAAAGCCCTGGTGCAACCAACGCCGCCAGGCTTGAAGAGGCTTTTGCCGGGCTGTTTGCCCGGACGCAGGCGTTGGGTTTTGATGCGGTGATTTACGACTACACACCGGTGCCGCGTTCGCTGGAAGGCGCGCTGATTACGCCATCGCTGCTGGAGATGCGCAATGTGCCGGATGATATGCGCGGGCTGTGGTGCGAGCGTGGCTACTATCAGGTCGATCCGGTTCAGCATTTTGCGCTGGGGAGTTGCGCGCCATTTGTCTGGTCTTATCAACGCCCGGATCGCAGCGCATTGCAGGGGCGACTGGATGAGAACACGCAAGAAGTGACGCACTACATGCGTGATAACAACATGCCCTGCGGCGCTACCGTACCGCTGCATCTGCCCAATGGCGGTTTTGTCACGCTGACCGGCATTGTGACCGACCAGCGGGAAGAGCGGGATATCAGCGAAACGCTGGCGCAGTTGACCTTCCTGGCGCACCGCTTTCAGGAGTCGGCGTTCCCGCTGTTTGACGCCTCAATGCTTACCTGCCGCCATGTCAAACTGAGCAACCGCGAGCGCGAATGTCTGGCGTGGTCCGCCGAAGGACTGACGGCGAAAGAGATTGCCCGCAAGCTGCACCGCTCGGTCGCGACTGTCACGCTGCATCTGAATACGGCGGCGAAAAAGCTCGGCGCGACCAACCGCGTGCAGGCTGTTGTCCGGGCGTTGCATTACCGTTTGCTGGACAGTTAATAACTAGCATTTTTGCTAGTGTTCAGCGCAAGCAGTGACGTTCTAACCTGAAAGCCACTTCACTTAACAGGGTAAACGTCACTCATGTACACCATTCGAGAAGGCTATGTCCCTTTCCGGGGATATCAGACCTGGTTTCGCATCTGCGGCGATCTGCACAACGGTCAGACGCCGTTGGTGGTCGCGCACGGCGGCCCCGGCTGCACTCACGATTATGTTGATGCGTTCAAAGATATCGCCGCAACCGGGCGCGCCGTGATCCACTACGATCAATTAGGTAACGGACGTTCCACCCATCTGCCGGAGAAAAGCCCCGATTTCTGGCAGCCCTCGCTGTTTCTCGACGAACTGAATCATCTGTTGCAGGCACTGGAGATTGCCGACAACTACGCGCTACTGGGGCAATCCTGGGGTGGAATGCTGGCAGCAGAACATGCGGTCACCCAGCCGCAAGGGTTGAAAGCGATGATTATCGCCAACTCACCGGCCTCAATGGCGCTGTGGCTGGAAGGCGCGGCGAAACTGCGCGCGCAGCTTCCGCCGGATGTGCAACAGACACTGCTGGTGCACGAAGCGGCAGGCACGCTGGACAGCGCTGAATACAAAGCAGCCAGCCAGGTATTTTACCAGCGCCATGTCTGTCGGCTCTCACCCTGGCCGTCGGAAGTGCAGCGCACCTTTGACGCCATGGACGCCGACCCGACGGTATATCACGCGATGAACGGCCCGACGGAATTCCACGTTATCGGCAACATGAAAGAATGGACGATTATTGACCGTTTACCACAAGTACGCGTACCCACATTGCTGATTTCTGGTCGCTATGATGAAGCAACACCCGAGGTCGTGCAGCCGTTTATGGACAAGATTACCGGTGCACAATGGGTCATTTTCGAATCCTCCAGCCATATGCCCCATGTCGAAGAACGGGCATTGTGCATGCAGACCGTCAGTGATTTTTTGACGCAGTGTTGTTAATGGTTGCGAACACCAGGTGGGTTGTATCGAATGGATGGTACCAGACAGATAGTGTTTGTACGCGTAAGCGCCGTAAGGCGCTTAGTTCATTCCTTATGAGAAAAAGCAAACAGGGCTGAGAGCCAATAAGCAAGGTATGCTGTTCGCCGCGTCAGGATTAGCAACCACCAGCGGTGTCATGGCGAGTATCTCAATAAATTACCGCTCTTTTCTCTTTTTGTTCGATGACAAGTTGAGCCCCCATCCATACTTCATAATGCTGCCCATACCTAGGTGGCCGTTACACGGAATTATTTACAGCGTTTTATCATAACCCCCGAAATTTTTTCTGCTGTGATTTCATGTCCTGATATCCCTTCTAAACGTAATACTTTGTGGCAATAATCTTTTACTTTCTATTCGTAGTTATTTTCAGATAATACTTATAAACTAAAATAGCTTACACACAGATTACATTAAAATAATTAATGAATATTAATCTTTCCTCAATACTAGGGTCGTGATTAATGCTGGACGTTAAAACAATTTTTTTACTTATTGTTGTCATTAACTTCACTTTTGGGATAACCATTTCATTAGCGTCAACCTCGGAGCGAAAATCCGGGTTATATCATGTCTCTTTCGCTAATATTGCACATGGTACTGGATATCTCCTTTTCATTACCGCTGCGAGTTACGGTAGCCTGTTCGTTTGGGCAGGCGAAACCTGTATTGCAATCAGTATTTCTATGTGGATGGCTGGAATCTATAAATTCCTAAAAATTCCGCCCCCATCCAAAATTCAACTACTCCTGATTGTATATGTGACGTTAATTTCATTTATTTACAAAGACAGTAAAGATGCCCGTATTATTTATAACTCATCAGCTTATGTCTGCATCGAGCTAATGACTACCTATGCGCTCTCGCGTTTCTGGCGTCAGATAAAGGGGCGAGGGAAATATTTAGTTCTTTTTTCCATTCTGGCCAACATGCTGATACTGACGTATCGCGTCTTTTTTGCTTTATTACGTTCACAAGATATAAAAGGTCTCTATTCAGGAGATATATCGCAGATAGTACTCTATGTTTCTGTTTTGATTACAGTGATCTGCCTTTCCGTTGGTTTTATTCTCATGACAAAAGAACGGACCGATTACTTAAATATGGAGTTAATCCTGAAAGACGGATTAACCGGCCTTTGGAACCGACGTAAAATTGATGAAGTCGCGGCTTATGAAATGGGCCGTCTGAAACGATATGGCACACCTGTGGCGCTGGCAATCATCGATATTGATAATTTTAAACAGGTCAATGATGTCTATGGACATGCTGTTGGCGATCAGATATTAACTAAGATATCTGCCGTGTGCAGGGCCCAATTGCGGGATACAGATATTATAGGGCGATGGGGTGGTGAGGAACTGGTGATTATATTCCCCAACACGGGGCTTTCCGGGTTGCACAATATTGCCAACCACTTATGCCACACAGTGAATAATGAGGTATCTCTGCCTGACCGAAGACTGAGTGTGAGTATTGGTTTATCTCTTTGTCTAAGCACGGATACATGGAGTAGCTGGTTTGATCGTGCAGACAGTGCTTTGTATGATGCAAAAATAACCGGGAAAAATAAGGCATTATTTGATGCTCCGATTCAATTTGAGAAGAGTGCACCAGTAATCATTTGGTCTGATAAATTATCAACGGGGCTAAATGATATTGACGGTGACCATGTCAACCTCATCAACCTCACTAACGAATGGGCAGCGTATGCCCACCGGGATTACAGTAAAGCGCAGTTACTGAATTATATTGCACGGCTGCGGGAAGCCATGTTAGCTCACTTCATTCTTGAGGAAAAATCGATATCATCAGATAGAGAATCGCCAGACAGAGCTGAACATCATCAACAGCACAAAAGCCTGATTAACAGATTAGATTATCTGGTTGATTTATTCTCAAGAGGAAATCTGGAGCTTGATGCTATTTCACAGTTTCTTATCTATGAGCTCTGTATCGAACATATTCTGACCGAAGATAAAAAAGTCTTTGATGAAACATAACTCAGTTGCCGAAACAATCAGCTGTCTAAATAACATGTGCATGTGGGTATATGGTGGCTCACCAAAACACGGGATATTTTATAAAATAGCCCCTCATCAAGAACGCTTAATCAGCCCGGCAAATCCCATGCCGCCCAACATCGCCAGGGTAAATAGCATTCCTTTGGTATAACCTGCACCCACCAGCACCAGCGCCGGTCCGGGGCAAATACCGGCAATCCCCCACCCGGCTCCGAATAGCAGCGCACCGGTGATGAGCGAACCATCAATTGTTTTACTTTTCGGTAAGGCCATGTCCATGCCGAGAAGCGCCGTCTTGCGTCGCTTTGCCAGCGAAAAACCAACAATACCGACGGCGATAGCCCCCACCATCACAAACAGTAGTGAGGGATCCCACGCGGCGGATAAATTCAGAAAACCCAATACCTTTTCCGGGTTAGCCATTCCGCTCATCAGTAACCCAAATCCAAAGATCAGGCCGGAGAAAAAAGACACCAGAAGAGTCATCGTCTTATCCTTACCACTGAAAATAGCCGATTAATGTGGCCGTCGCGAAACCCAC
This sequence comes from Dickeya oryzae, assembly GCF_020406815.2. Lineage (NCBI taxonomy): Bacteria > Pseudomonadati > Pseudomonadota > Gammaproteobacteria > Enterobacterales > Pectobacteriaceae > Dickeya > Dickeya oryzae. Next base: position 1,409,427 of record NZ_CP162670.1, on the reverse strand, counting down.
CACCATAAAAACCAGGGTGGCGACCAGCGAACGAACAGAAAAACGGGACAACCCGCAGACACCGTGCCCACTGGTGCATCCCGAACCCAGTCGTGTTCCCACCCCCACCAGAAAACCGGCCAACAGTAATCCCGGCGTAGAAGTGCTGAGCGTAACGTCTGGGTGGTGGAAGAACGCGGTATACAACAGCGGAGCGAGGATGAGACCGGCAAGAAACGCCAGCCGCCATTTCTCGATTATTTTTCCTTTTTCGGGCAACACGCCGACCAGAATCCCACTGATGCCGGCGATTCTGCCACAAAAAAGAACCAGTACACTGGCCGCGATACCAATCAGCAACCCGCCGCTTAAACTGGGCAATGGCGTGAATTGTTCAAGATTGATCATGATGTTTTACTCATCCTCTACCTGAGGGCAGTACAGGGTATATAGCGTGTTGAGCAGTGACAGTACCCGTTCATCTTCGATGCGGTAAAAAATCTGTTTGCCTTCCCGCCGTGTCGTCACCAGATTCAGACGCCGCATCACGCCTAACTGTTGCGACAACGTAGGCTGGTGTATGCCCAATCGCTCCTCTAACTGAGCCACACAGGCTTCCCCACGGGTAAGCTGGCACATCAACAGTAAGCGGTCATCGTTAGCAAGCCCACGCAGCACATCCGCCGCCGCTTGGGCTGCCTTTCTCATGTCGTCGGGTAACGTCTGATCGCCGGTTTGTAGCATAGCTGACACCTCATCAATATACAATTATATATAATATATTTTTATTCATTATTCTTTCAACCGCGGTGACCGCCTGTCATGACGTTGTACGCCGTGATAGCGGTCACGCTCTCACCAACACATTCACAATGATAACCGCCCAAACACACGACCTTGACCCATGACAAGGCGACCGGGCATCCAGCGTCTTTATAATCAGGCCCGTTTGTCTTCTCACTGGTGTGAATGTATGGCTTATCAGCTTAACCTTAACTGGCCCGAATTTTTAGAAAAATACTGGCAGAAACAACCTGTTGTCTTAAAAAATGCCTTCCCGAATTTCATCGATCCGATTACGCCGGATGAGCTGGCAGGTCTGGCGATGGAGCCGGAAGTCGATAGCCGCATCGTCAGCCATGTGAATAACCAATGGCAGGCATGGAACGGGCCGTTTGAGCAGTTTGATCACTTAGGGGAAACCGGCTGGTCATTGTTGGCGCAGGCGGTTAACCATTGGCATGCGCCGTCTGCCGAGCTGGTGCGCCCGTTTCGCGTACTGCCGGACTGGCGTTTAGACGACTTGATGATCTCCTTTTCTGTACCGGGTGGCGGTGTTGGGCCGCATATCGACCAGTACGATGTGTTTATTATTCAGGGGATGGGCCGCCGCCGCTGGCGGGTCGGTGATAAATTGCCGATGCGCCAGTTCTGCCCGCATCCGGCACTGCTGCACGTTGATCCGTTCACGCCAATTATTGAAGAAGAGCTTGAACCGGGCGACATCTTATATATTCCGCCGGGTTTCCCGCACGATGGCTTCACCTTCGAAACCACACTCAACTACTCGGTTGGTTTCCGTGGGCCGAACGGTAGAGATTTGATCAGCAGCTTTGCAGACTATGCGCTGGAACACGACCTCGGCAGCGAGCACTACAGCGACCCAGACTTAACCTGCCGGGAACACCCAGGGCGGGTGGAAGAGTATGAGCTTGATCGCCTGCGTAATATGATGATTGAGGTGATCAATCAGCCGGAAGCGTTTAAACAGTGGTTTGGTCGCTTTGCGAGCACGCCGCGCCACGAGTTGGATATCGCACCAGCGGAACCCCCCTACGAACCGGATGAAATTGCCGATGCCCTGCAAGCCGGTGAAGTGCTGACCCGCTTAAACGGACTACGGGTACTGCATATCGGGAACCATTTTTTTATTAATAGTGAAGAACTCGATACCGTCGCACCGGATGCAGCCGATGCCTTGTGCCGCTACACCACTATCGGTAAAAAAGAACTGGGTGACGCGCTGCACAACCCGGCCTTCGTGGCGGAATTAACCGGACTGATCAATCAGGGTTACTGGTTTTTCGACGATGACGTCGCAGACGACGACTAATATCTATTAGTCGCGACCAGATCTGACACTTTTACGGCACAAAGCATGACTTAAGCTGACAGGCAGCTTTGTGCCAAAGCGGACATTACTATCGATAATATGTAATTTTCACCGAAGAACAGAACATACCCCGTTGACACCATGCAATGAATGATCTGATACATAGGCGAAAATTGATAAGCTCTTTTCAGTAAAAGTAACAAATCCTGTTTCTGCTTTGGAAAGTTGAAACGCTAATGATTAAAAAGATATTGATAGCATAAAACCTCACGGCATCCGGGTTACTGTGAGCGACCTACATTCACAAAGGCTAATATGAAACAAATTACGTTCAGTGATCTACAAGAACAAAGCGAACAGGCTGAAAATTCCCCTCGCTTACGTGCTCATCGTAATCTCCACCCTGAATTGAGCGATCCTGTTCAGCGCCTGGCTATCGCTATGGAACCGGGTACCTATGTTCGCCCTCACCGCCACCCGCACACCTTTGAGCTGCTGACATCCCTCATCGGACGCTTTTTGGTATTGAATTTTGATGACGAAGGCAACGTGACCCACCGCGTTGTGCTAGGTGAAGACTGCAAGGTGCTGGAAATGGATGCTGGGACCTGGCATGCAGTTTTGTCGATGGATAAAGGAGGCGTTATTTTTGAGGTAAAACACGGGGGTTACCAGCCAGTAGCTGAGCAAGATATGGCCCCATGGGCACCCGCCGAAAACGAGCCGGGAACGGCTGAGTTGATGAAATGGTATGCACTGGCGCAAGTGGGTGATGGTGGTTTTACCCTGTAATTTTTGCTTTGAGCGGAGTGCCTTTACATGACTTTTCCAAAAAACACCACTGTGTGGCCGAAAATGCAGAGGCACTGGTGATCTTCAGACGCTGATTCTCATTTTTATTTATCTGAATCGACACGGCATCGGTAGTCATCTTTTTAGCGCCAACTTCCGCTCCTCGCTCAAAACCGACGGTCTGATTTGATTGTGCACTACCAGAAAATACTGTCAGGTCAAGTTTGAGCTAATACGACTAATATGACGAAAAGAGCGGCAGTCATGTCCAGAACCTGCTAGCCTAAAGTTTGAGCAAAAAAGACCGATACCGTAAAGACGCTGGTGTGATATTGCACCAGTGCATCGGTATGCGAATGGATACCGTATTGATGGACGTCACGTCGGTACGCAGAGCAGTTCATTTACACAGAGCGGTTCATTGCTGTACCGGCCCTCTTCCAGCACAACCATAGGATAACCACAATGGATGTATCACAGATTGCATCGCTTTCCACTGGTCTGAATAACATGCAGCTTAGCAGCGAGATCGGTACTGCTGTTCTTAAAAAATCTCTGGATAATCAGAAAGACACCGTGACCAGCCTCGTCCAGTCCATCCCTCAATTACCTGCCAATCCGGCGATCGGGCGTAATATCAACACCACCGCCTAATCCCGGTTGTCTTATCAGGAACGCGGCAGTACGGGGTTCCCGTTAAGACTGATTTTGCAAACCCGGCGAGTCACGCTCGCCGGGTTTTTATTCTTGCCAGTTTTTGTTCCCACCGGCTCTTACTTCTTACTCTCAGCAGATTTTTACCGTTGTTTGCACAACGCCTTTTACTGACTCAAGCGATGCGCAATCAACCGCAACTCTTCGGCGATTTGCTGCAAATCGCGCTGCTCATCAATACGCGGGCCGGTAGAGTTACGGATAACCAACCTGGCAGGCAGAATGGAGGACGAACGTTGAACGTCAGTGTCACCGGCATTCAGCAGGCGGTTAACCGCTTCCTTGCCCTGCAGGTCGAGATCCAGCGAGACGGTGGTTAACGCCGGGTGGAAGAACGAACTTTCATAAGTCCCGTCATAACCAATCACTGATTTCTGGCCGGGAATGGTCAACTGGTTTTGATGAAAGGCACTCAATACGCCGAGCGCCATCTGGTCGTTGGCGACCAGAACCGCGCTGAATTGCGGCGTTTCACGCAGCATCTGCAATGCGCTGGCGTAACCGCTCTGTGCATCCCAGTTGCCATGCATCACCGTTGTCGGCGTCAGGCCGTATCCCTCCAGCGTTTCCAGCCAGTTTTTTAGCCGCAGCCTTGCGGAAACTGAACCGGCGGGTCCCGCCAGTAACGCAAAATCACGGTGCCCCAGTTCATACAGATACTTCACGCTGGCCCGTGTGCCATCCGCCGGGTTAAACGACACGTTGAACACGGAACTGTAGGGGTCCACATCCAAAAACAGGCACAAAACGTCGTCATTGTCCTCGGCGATACGCTGCGCTTCTTCCGTTTCCAGTGGCACGTTGATGATAACCTTATCAACCCGCTGTGACTTGAGTTCATTGATAGAATCCTGAATGCCATGATTGACGTTCTCATCAATCATCGAGATCAGTACCTGATAGCCTTCGATATTTGCGTATCTTTTCACCGCTGCGGCGACTTGTGACGGTGCGTGCAGCGCCAGCGATGTCGTCACCAGCCCCACCGTCATACTTTGCTTACCCACCAGTTGCTGAGCCAGCCGGTTAGGTACATAACGCAGCAACTCGATAGACTGCTCTACCTTGCGGCGCGTGGACTCGGAGACATTCGCAGATTTATTTAGCACCCGCGATACCGTCTGATAAGAAACACCCGCATGGCGGGCAACATCCTCTAACGTAGCGCTTTTCGACTTCATGATCGGGTTTTCCGTCGTGGTTTTAGCGGGATTGTAACAGCTGCCTCAACGAAAAAACCATGCCCGGAATGCCATTCTGACCAAATCACATAAAAGTATTACGTTCACATAACAAAAACTCGTGACAGACCTCACCAATCATTACAAAACAAAATGATTTATTTGCATTAAATCACAATAAACCAACGAAATCGTTGCTCAGTTTTACGCTTAAGCATTTTATCTACCCATAAATGTGAACGTAATACATTACAACAAGAGGCCATCATGAACACCAAACTCCTTACTGTCTCTACCGCACTCACCGCCATGTTGATCTCTCCAGCCTTGCTGGCAGCAGAGGCCACCAGCGTCCCCATCGATTTTCACGGCTACCTGCGTGGTGGTGTGGGAGTATCCAATGATGGTGGCATGGCACAATGGCAGAAAAACAAAGTTGGTCGCCTGGGTAACGAAAACGATACTTACGGCGAAGTGGAACTGGGCTCAGAGGTGTACAAGAAAAACGATGTCAGTTTCTACGTCGACAGCATGGTCAGTATGGTGTCAGATGGCTCTAACGATAACGAAACCACCGTCGGCAATGATGCGCAGTTCGGCCTGCGTCAGTTGAATTTGCAAATAAAAGGGCTGGTCCCCGGCGATCCTAACGCGATGATCTGGGGTGGAAAACGCTACTATCAGCGTCACGACCTGCACATTATCGATACCAAGTACTGGAATATTTCCGGCTCGGGTGCCGGGATCGAAAACTATACGCTGGGCCCGGGGGCGCTGTCCGTTGCCTGGATACGTGGCGACGCCAACGCCGTGGATGACCGCATCAACGGCAACAGTAACGTCAACATCAATTATGCCGATGTGCGCTATGCCGGGCTGAAACCCTGGAAAGGTGCCTGGACCGAATTGGGTATCGACTATGCCATGCCCAACGCCACCAAAAAACAGAAAGACTACGGCGGATTGTACGATGCAGACAACGGCGTCATGCTGACCGGTGAAATCAGTCAGGACATGCTGGGCGGCTATAACAAGGTGGTGTTGCAGTATGCCAATAAAGGGCTGGCGCAAAACATGGTGTCGCAGGGCGGCGGTTGGTATGACATGTGGAACCAGGTTAACAGCGCTACCGGCTATCGCGCGATCAACACAGGTCTTATCCCTCTCACCGAGCGGCTGTCATTCAACCATGTACTGACCTGGGGCTCGGCTAACCACATCAATGAAGCCACGGATACCACCCGGTTGCTGTCGTTGGTAGGGCGTTTGCAATACCAGTTTACCGATTATGTGCGCGGTATTGGTGAAGTGGGTGCCTTTACCCAAAAAGACAACTTCAAGAACGGCACCGCATTTAAACAAAGCGGTGAGAAATATACGCTGGCGCTGGCACTGGCGGCAGGCCCGGCATTTATGTCACGACCAGAATTACGGCTTTACACCTCTTATCTCAACGACAGTCAGGATGGCAAGCCGTTCAAAGACGGTACGGCGAATAACACCTGGAACGTTGGCGTACAGGTGGAGGCCTGGTGGTAACCAGCCCCCGGAATATTCCCTTCTCCGGTAGTTTTTTCATCATTGTTATCTGAACGTTTAGCGCTATGTTTTGAGGATAACCCGCCGGGTTATCCTCTTTTTTATTTATAGCGTGCGGTTATTCCGGCCGGGAAAAATGTTCCTCCAGTAATTTACGCAATGTATCCGACTGTTTACCGAATATGGCATGAACCTGCTGGCCCAGAATAATCACGCCCAACGCGCCTTCTTGCTGTAATCCTTGTGAATCAACCACACTCAGATTTTTTACCGTCACCCGCAGCCGGGTAATACAAGCATCGACCTGCTCGATATTCTCCCGCCCACCAAATAACTGCAGCAGACGCTGAATTTGCTGTTTATCGTCGTCGCTTAATTCCGCCGTCGGCTTCGGGTGTGAAAAATAACGCATAACAGAATGCAGACTGACCATGAGCATACTCCTGTGAAGGTATCGTTCGGTACGCGGCGACACCCATCGGCACGGTGGGTATCGCCCCAAAAGAAATCGCCCATGCCGACACGGCAATGGGCGCAGGTTTGACAGCTGTTACACCAGACGGCGGCGGATCACCCGGCAATCCCAGGCGGAAAGGACAACCTCGCTCAGCGGCGCACCGGTCAGCATATCGCGGTACCCGGCGGGCAGGGGGAGCGTGTGCGGCAACGCGCTGTAGTTCTCAATGAAGATAAATTCATCGTCACCGTTGGTGCGGCGGTGTGCCGTTACCGCCTCGGGGAATGGCATGTCCAGTGCCCGGGGTAGATTGAGCTCACGGATGATAGCGGTAAAGAAATCGCGCTGAAACGCCAGGTCGTTACGCGACGTGACGTACCAGGCTTTCCCGTCACCGACGCGATTCACCGTTACTGCAGGTCGCCCGGCATAGAAATCGTCACAGTAGCTGGCGAGCGCCGTCGCCCCCTCTAGGTGAATCAACTCACACAGATGGCGTGCCTGATACGGCCCTTTCAGCCCGCTGCCATTGCCCGACAGCCCCAGTACCCGGTTAAATTCGCCGTCCGCCAGGCAATCAATCTCTTCTGACCAGATTCCCAACAGCGGGCGCAGCGGGCCGGGAAAGCCGCCCAGATAACACAGGTCACTGTCGTTAACGATACCACTCCAGTAGGTCACCACCACCTGGCCGCCTTGCCGGACAAACTGCTCAAGACGCTCGGCAAACCCCGGGCGCACCATGTAGAGCATCGGCGCAATCAGCAACCGATAGCCGCTGAAATCACAGTCAGCATTGATGACGTCTACCGCGATCCCCTGCTCCCAGAATGGACGATAATGCTCCGCTACCGTTTTTTCATATTCCAGCCCCAGGTTACGCGGCCCCTGCGCATCATCCATCGCCCAGCGGCTTTCCCAGTCAAACAGGATCGCCACCTGCGCGTCTACCCGACTGCCTGCCACATCAGAGAGCTGCGATAAAATCTGCCCCAGGTGGGCGACTTCACGACCGACGCGGGTATCAACATGGCCGACGTGATCCACCACCGCGCCGTGAAATTTCTCCACCGAACCTCGGCTCTTACGCCACTGAAAATACTGCACCGCGTCCGCACCGTGCGCCACCGCCTGCAATGAAGAGAGAATGTGCATCCCCGGCTTCTTGAGCTTGCTGAGCGGCTGCCAGTTGGTCACGCTGGGGGTCGATTCCATCAGTACAAACGGTTTACCCTGCTTGAGCGAGCGCATCAGGTCATGGAACAGGGCGATATAACAGGCGAGCGTGGCGTCGTCCTTATCCCGATGCCACATCGGGTAACTGTCCCAGGAAATAACATCCAGTACCTGCGACAACTGCCAGTAATCGTAGTCGTAGAAATACTCCATGAAGTTGGTGGTGACCGGAATAGCCGGGTTGACTCGCTTCAACGGTGCAATTTCCTGTGCGCAGAAGTCTTTCGCCTGTGCGGTATTAAAGCGCCGCCAGTCAAGGTTCAACCCATGAATGGACACCTCGCCTTGCGGTGCGGGTGATTCAATCTGTGACCAGTCGCTGTAGGTGTGGCTCCAGAAATCACTCCACCAGGCGTGATTGAGGTTCTCCAGCGTCTGGTAACGTGCCTGCAACCAGCGACGAAAGGCCTGCTGACAGCAAGGGCAATGGCACTCACCGCTGTATTCGTTAGAAATATGCCAGCCGATGACCGCCGGGTGGTGCCCGTAGCGTTCCGCCAGCAACGTATTGATTTTTTGGACCTTATCCCGATACACCGGCGATGACAGGCAATGATTGTGACGGCCACCGTGCAAGGCTGGCACCCGGTCACGCCCGACACGCAATACTTCCGGGTAGCGCTGCGACATCCAGGCCGGACGCGCACCGCTGGGTGTCGCCAGAAACACGGAAATGCCCTGCTGATATAATTTATCAATCACCTCATCCAGCCAATCGAACCGATAGACTCCCTCCTGCGGTTCCAGTTTGGCCCAGCTAAAAATCCCCACCGACATGACATTACATTTCACCTGTTTCATCATGGCGATATCGTCATCAATCATGCCGGGGTAATTCTCCCATTGCTCCGGATTATAATCAGCGCCATGTAATAACCCTTCGACCTTCGGATTCAAAGGCGGAAATCGTTTCATAAAACAATCCTTAATACTGAATAGGCAAACAGCATCGTTGCACTATTTTGATATGCAGGCGGGCGGTAACGCATTACTCTCCGACATGCCTCGAAGACCACCAACACACCTGCACGTGAAATATGCCGGGTGTATACCCTAAATAATTCAAGTTGCAGGAAGGCGGCGACGCAGCGAATCCCCAGGAGCTTACACAAGTAAGTGACTGGGGTGAGCGAGGAAAGCCAACGCATCTGCAACTTGAAGTATGACGGGTATTTATTTAAAGACTTTTATCGAAGGCAACACCTCCCCCTGGCAATTAAATAACGCCTGATTTTCACGGGCGTTGCCCAATTTCCAGTGGTCATTGATATAAGTCATACCAGCTTCGGTGGCCCAGGTATTTCCCGGCGGGGTTATCCAGGCGGGTTCCCAATAGAACACCCCTTTGCCGCGTTTTTTCGGCACATCAATCACGCTTTGCATCAGGTCACGAACGAAGTCGGCCTGCCCTTGTACCGTAGCGGGGTAGCCACCCGCCGCTGCTTCTTTTTCGCCAAAGCTGTTTTCGGCGTTGTCACAGTTCGCCAGGGTATAGCCGTAGGCAGCCTCTACCACGATAACGTCTTTGTTGTAGCGCTGGCTGATATCGTCCATGTTGGCTTTCAGGGCGCTGATGGGGCCGTTCCAGTAGGTGTACATCGACAGACCAATCACATCGAACGGCACGCCGCGCTTGGTGATTTCATCAAACCACCAGCGGAAGGTATCGTTCTTGGTGCCTTCTGCCAGATGCAGCATAATCTTCACCTGCCCTGGCGAACTGAGGTTTTCGCGCAAACCGGCAATCGCGGCATTCAGCAGGCCAGCCAACCGGTCGAATTCGCCGCCGCCCTGCCCCCAGCTTTTGCCTTCCGGCCACAAGATACCGCCGTTGGCTTCGTTACCGATCTGCACCATATCCGGCAACACCCCTTCCCGCTTAAAACGTGCGATGGTGTCACGGGTATAGTCATGAACGGCGGTTTTCAGTTGATCATAGGACAGGTTAGCCCAAGCTTTCGGCTTGAATTGCTTGCCGGGGTCAGTCCAGAAATCGCTGTAGTGAAAATCCAGCAACAGCTTCATCCCTGCGGCTTTGGCGCGTTTAGCCAGCGCCAGGGTAGTTGCCAGATCGTTATCGCCACCGCCGTAGGGGTGCCCGGCGCTGTCTTTTGGGTCTACCCACAACCGCAACCGGATGTAGTTAACGCCGTTCTTTTTCAGCAGCGCGACCGGGTCAACACGCGTGTGATTTTCGTCATAAAACACAGCCCCCTGACGCTCCACTTCCAGCAGGGTGGAAATATCCGCCCCTTTGATAAAATCGGCCGGGGCATTGCGCAGCGGTTTAATAACAACAGACTCCGCTGCCATGAGCGGCATCGCGCCCAGTGACAGGGAAACAGCCAGTAAAGCGGGTATCATTTTTTTCATCGTGATTATCCTTTGGTACTGCCTGAAGTGAGACCGGAGACAAAATATTTTTGCAGCATCAGGTAAAGCAGCGCGACCGGCACGGCAATCAACACCGCACCGGCTGCGTAAGTGGTGTAGCTGGCTCCCATCTTCTGGGCCACCAGGTTGTATAAGCCGATAGGCAGGGTGTACTTATCCGGCGTGCGCAAAATGGTGCTGGACAGGATGAAATCGCCCAGCGGGCCGGTGAAGGAAAATAGCGCCACCACGGCGATAATGGGCTTGGACAGCGGAAGGATGATCTCAATGAAGATTCGGAAATTGCCTGCACCGTCCATGCGCGCTGATTCGTCCAGCTCACGGGGAATGGCGTCCAGATAACCTTTCATTAAGTAGGTGTTCATCGGGATCATGCCAGCGACATAAATCAGCACCAGCGCCAGATGGCTATTGATCAACCCCAGCAGTTGCGACAGCACAAAAATGGCAATCAGCGCCGAAAACTGCGGGATCATCTGCAACAGCAAAAATAACATCAGGCCATTCTGCCGCCCTTTGAAGCGGAAACGGGAAAAGGCATAAGCGGTGAAACTGACACTTAACAGCGTCAGCACCATGGTCAGAAAGCTGATTTTCATCGAGTTCACGTACCAGGTCAGATAATTGACCTGGCCGTTAAACAGATCCGCATAATGTTGAAAGGATGGGTTATCCGGAATGATCGAGGTGCTCAACAGGCTGTTGCCCGCATTGAGCGATGCCCCGACCGTCCACACCAGCGGATAAATGATCACCACGGACACCGCAATAATCACCAGCCAGGACAGCGAAAGCCGAATCGCCCTCTCACGTTTGATGCTTTGATGATTAACACTCTGCCGATTAACGCGTTGATGCTGAATACGCTGAGTCGTCGCCATCATTGCCCCCTTAGGCCATCTCATCGTTTTTGAACGACCGGGTCGCCCGGAATTGCCACAACGCCAGACCAACAACAAAGATCGACAGCAGGATGGTGATGGTGGCGGCAATTGCATACTGGGACGACGACATCGTCAGCTTGTAAATCCAGGACACCAAAATATCGGTGCCCCCGGCATTGGAGCCGGCGACGGCAGGTCCGCCGTTGTTAAACAGATAGATGATGTTGAAATTGTTAAAGTTGAAGGTGTACTGGGTGATGATGATCGGCGCAATCGAGTACAGCACCAGCGGCAGTGTAATGGTGCGCAGTTGCGTCCAGCGGCTGGCACCGTCCATCGTGGCCGCCTCGTACAAATCCTCCGGAATGGCCTGTAGCACGCCGGTGGTCATGGCGAACACAAACGGGAAACCGAGCCAGGTCTGCATCATGATCAACGCCGTTTTGGTCCAAAACGGATCGGTCAGCCAGGCTTTGGGGCTTACCCCTAGTGACGCCAGAATGGCATTGTTAATTACGCCAAACGAATCGTTGAACATCCCGGCGAACACCAGAATAGTGACGAATCCCGGCACCGCCCATGGCAGAATGAAAATCGTGCGAATCAGTGGTTTAAAACGCAGGTCTTTCTGGTTTACCAGGATTGCCAGCAATATCCCCACCGTGCACTGCAATGTCGTCGCCAGCAGCGTCCACACCACCGTCCATTGCAGCACATCCAGAAATGTCGAGCGCCAGATGCTGAGGGTAAAAATACTGACGAAATTCTTCAGGCCGACCCACTCCACCAGTTTGGCGGGCGGGGTGTGGTACAGGTTGTAGTTGGTAAAGGCGATGGCGAAACCAAACAGAATCGGGAATATCACCACAAACACCAGCAGGATAAACCCCGGTGTAATCATCAGGTAAGGGAAGCCCTCGCTCAACAACAGGCGGTATTGCTGGCGCACACTATTCAGCGCCAGCCCCTCATCGCGCCGCTTGCCGTTACGCCAGGCGTCGTTGATAGACCAGGCATAAATCAACACACCAAACGCGATGATAAGCACGCTGATGATCCCTTCCGCCAGCAGGAAGATGGAGTTATCACGCGGGACTTCCTCGCCCAACGTATACACGCCCCACAGACCGGTGCGCAGAAAATCATGAAATACCCCCAGGTAACTACCGAGCAGCACTAAAAAGATCATGCCCTTCGCCCACTGACGATGGTAAAACTGCCCGCCGCCGGGCAGCACGGCGCAGACGGCCGCAACCCAGGCGTGGCGTCGGGTACGCTTTTCCCCACAAAGGGGTTCGCCAGAACTGATAATCACACGCGACTCCTTGTTATCGCGGGAGGCTGCCCTCCCGCACGATATGACCGATGCCAATGAATAACGGCGGTTACTGATTGCTGGCCTGCATCGCCTCAACCTGCATTTTGATTTGCTTCACCGCGTTATCGAGTGCCGCTTTCGGTTCCTGCTTGCCGGTCATGCTCAGCTCCAGCGCCGCGTTAGCTGGCCCCCAGACTTCGCCCATTTCCGGGATACCCGGCATGGGCACCGCGCGGGCGGCCTGAATGGCAACCGCGCTGGCTTTCTCGTCGTTCTTAATTAACGGGTCGTCGATCATGCTTTTTTGCGGCGGGATCTCACCGGTACGCTGGTAGCGGACCTTCACGTAACGCGGCTGGTTGATGAATTCGATAAAGCGTTGTGCCAGCGCGTTGTCCTTGCTCCAGGTCGATACCACATAGCCTTTCACGCCGAGGAACGAGCTCATTGGTTTGCCGTCCGGCAGCAGCGGTAGCGGTGCCACGCCGTAATGAATACCCGCCGCCTCATAGGGCTGGAACGCCCAGGGGCCGTTGATCACAGCGGCGGCTTTTTTCTCAGTAAACAGCGAATCGATGGCGTTTAACCCGTTATCACCGACAATCCCAGCGGGAAAGAGTTTATCTGCGTAAAATTTACGCAGCAGTGTGACGGCATCCACCGCCCCCGGGGTATTCAGCCCGATGTCCAACGGGTTGAGGCCGCCTTTATCATTCTTGCCGAAGATATAGCCGCCCATCGGCCCAATAGCACCCCAGCTGTAGTAAATCTGATCAAACTTCGCCAACAGCCCGAATGCCCCCTGCGCCTGCCGCTGGCGGGAAAAGTCATACCACTCCTGCAAGCTGGCCAGTGGTTTGCTCACCAGTTCCTTGTTGTAAATCAGCACCAGGGTTTCCACTGCTTTCGGCCAGCCATACACCTGATTGTTCATGCGAAATGCGGCAATCGACGCCGCGGTAAAGCTGTCCTGCACGGTTTGGTCGAGTTTGAGCGGCGCAATCAACCCCTGCACCACCGCCCCGCCCACTTGATCATTGGGGATGACCAGTACGTCGGGGCCAATACCCGCCGGGCCATCTAAACGCAATTTCTCCAGTTGCTGGGCATACGGCATTTCCTGCAGGTTCACGCTGACGTTGAACTGTTTTTCGAAATCCCTGATGGCGTCTTTAATGCCATCCGACTTGCGGATGTCTTCCCAAACGGTCAGTGACGGTGCGGCATGCACCGAAAACGCCGACAGGTGGCCGACCACCGTGGTGGAGAGTAGCAGGGCGGTAAGTGTTTTGGTTTTCATTATCGACCTCATGTGAAGGTATAACATTTTAAATGAAAAAAGCATGGCTCTTCGCATTGGCAAACCTGACATCACCTTATGATTAAGGGGTTAAAACCGAAATAAATCATTTGATGATGATGTTATACGCTACGCTAAGCATCCTGATATGACGACAGAAAAGTGGCTATTGTGTGATCACAATTGCAGAAATGAAACATGCCGATAGGGTGCAAAAAACAAGGCAGTTATAGTCTTTTCAACGTAAATACGCGGTCAGGTTATCCGATAAAATTTGTTACACGTAGTACATTCACTGAATGACGCGACGCTGGCGGCATCTTGCCGTCGCCGTATTGATAAACCCGTTTGAGGAAAAGCGGATGTCCAGCATATGCTTACAAAATGTCACCAAACGCTTTGGCAACACTGAAACGCTGCACAATATCAATCTGGATATCCAGGCGGGTGAGTTTGCGGTGTTTGTCGGCCCTTCTGGCTGCGGCAAATCCACGCTACTGAGGATGATCGCCGGTCTGGAGGAGATTAGCGATGGCAAGATTCTGATTGATGACGACGTGATGAATGACGTTGCACCGGCTCACCGCGGTGTGGCGATGGTGTTTCAGTCTTACGCGCTCTATCCACACATGACGGTGGCGGAAAATATGGGCTATGGACTGAAAGTCAACAAGGTGCCGAAGGCGGAGATTCGCCATCAGGTCGAGATGGTCGCCAAAACCCTACAGTTGTCTCATTTGCTGGACCGAAAACCGAAACAGCTATCCGGCGGACAGCGCCAACGCGTGGCTATCGGCCGAGCCATCGTGCGTAACCCAAAAGTGTTTATGTTCGACGAGCCACTCTCCAACCTCGATGCTGAACTGCGGGTGGATATGCGTTTGCACATCGCCAGGTTGCATCAGGAGTTGAAAACCACGATGGTGTATGTGACCCACGATCAGGTGGAAGCGATGACACTGGCCGATAAAATCGTGGTGATGAATAGCGGCAAGGTGGAGCAAACCGGCTCGCCAATGGCGCTGTACTACAACCCGGTCAATCGCTTTGTCGCCGGTTTTATCGGCTCACCCAAGATGAACTTTCTGCCATCGACCGTCATCGCCTGGCAGCCGCATCAGTTAACCGTCGCGTTGACGGCAGATAAAACGCTGACGCTGGCTATCGCCACCTCCCCGCTCGAAGCTGGCGATGCGATTACACTGGGTATTCGCCCGGAGCATCTCGGTATTCAGCCTTCCTCGCATACGGTGACGCTGGATTTCCAGTGCGAAGTGGTTGAACGACTGGGCAATAACACCTACCTGTTCGGGCAGTGCTATGGTCACGACGGTTTTAAAATTCTGCTGCCCGGCGACGTACAATTCCGTCCCTGGCAGGCGATCACTGTCGGCTTCGACGCCACTCACTGTCTGGTGTTTGACGCCACTGGGCGGCGAATCAACGCCGACGTGCCTGTTCCCGATGTACATTGATGAGATATGCATGGATCGATATGCACGGATAGATGAGCATTGAGGCATTCAACAATGTCAACAATGTGTTGTGCCAGAGTGACGCCCACGGATGGGCCGGATAACCACGCGGGTTCTCCCACTACGTGAAAGAAGGTGTTGTGGTGTGAATCTCCTTTGGGAACCCGATGTGCCCTTCTCAGTAAAAGAGCGGAAACCAGACTGAATAAATAACGATGGCAGCACAGCCCCATCACGCCACTCATGGAAAAATACGCTGTAAGAGAAATACGACTCACGAAAAATAACACGCAGAAAAACAACATATTATTTTATTATCTGCCACTTACCATTTTCACGAATAAAAACCAGCACAACAGTTTCTTTTTTGTTTCCACCTTGTGGCGGAGTGATATCAAGTTCGACATTGCATTGATACGTATTATTTTCGAT
Source organism: Dickeya oryzae (assembly GCF_020406815.2). Classification (NCBI taxonomy): domain Bacteria; kingdom Pseudomonadati; phylum Pseudomonadota; class Gammaproteobacteria; order Enterobacterales; family Pectobacteriaceae; genus Dickeya; species Dickeya oryzae. Next base: position 1,393,613 of record NZ_CP162670.1, on the reverse strand, counting down.
GTTAATACAGCTCAATCTTTTTAATGAATTGATTTTAATTAGCATCTCGTCATTAAAAAGCGAGCCGACTCGCTGCTTTATTTCCTGATTGGTTTGCGTCACGCTCTCATCAACAGCCTGTCTGATTTCCTGCTCTGTTGGCTCAGCGCCGCCACATCCCGCCAACAAGGTGGTCCCACCCATTACGACACCCCATAGTATGGCAACCTGTGCTCCCCAAACGCTCCTCTTCATCATCACCACAGACATCCCTATTCAATACCCAGCATAAATCCCTATAAATGAAAAACAATATGACATGCGTATGAATGCACTCACCATTTTTACGTTACAACGTTTTACCTTGTTAAGAAATAACAGCGCAGTCATCTGAATAAAAACCAGCCCATGATGACCTGACCAGACAGGCGTTTGATGCCATTACCACCTGGTTGCCTGCCTGCGGTATCAGTGATCAACATCTCACTGCTATCAGTATGGCGGTAGAATAAACCACAGGCTGTATTATTCGCCTGTTACCCATATCTCTCTCAACCCCATTCTTAAACGCCGCGAAAAATCAATTCACTAATAATAAAAAATTGATGTTTGTCACAGTTGACTTTATATTTTTTATTTACATATCACAAATTATCACAACGAATTCTCTATTCAGAATGAGAAAGTAAAACAGATTATTTTCACCCTGAGTTAATTTTCGAAACAGCGGTTTATTTCTCTCACAACTTTTATTTTTTGATCTATAGTAGTCTCGATACTTTCAGGAAGTACCCGCTTTTATTTATTTCTTTCTCTCAACTGAATGAGAGTCAATACCTGTGGGATTTACAAGGAGATTGTATGTTTAAGTATGTATTACCTCTGTGTGCACTCGCGCTGGCGGCACCGTCGCTCGCGACCCAAACCACACTGATGTTGTCCCAGAAAAGTGATGTCAATTATCTGGGCTGGTCTACCGATGCCAGTAAAGTCGTACGTCAGGAAGTGTATCGTGGCACCACCAGTAATCCTGACCTGCGTGAACGCATCGCCGTACTGGATGCAGAAACCCGCACCTTTAACGATGCCGACACCAATAGTGGCGTTAACTACTGGTACTGGGTGGATGTCGTCAGCGATAATCAAAACCAGACCGTTTCGAATACCGTGACCACGGCACCGAGCACCGGCCCGCTGCGTGCAGCGAAAGCCAGCTCTGAGTGCAAACCGGGGGTCACATTCGAAAACCGCACCGTCGATTGTGGCGGTGTGACTATCGGTACGTCCTGCCCAAATGACAGTGATAAACAAAAGCCGCTGATCATCCTGAAAAACGCCACGGTGAAAAACCTGCGTATTTCGGCTTCCGGCGGTGCGGATGGTATTCACTGTGACAGCGGTGACTGCACTATCGAAAACGTCATCTGGGAGGACATCTGTGAAGATGCCGCAACCAATAACGGTAAAACCCTCACCATCGTTGGTGGGATAGCGCACAACGCTAAAGACGGTTACGGCGGTAAACCGGACAAAGTATTGCAGCACAACTCCAAAAACAGCACCACCGTGGTGAAGGGCAACTTTACCCTGACCGGTGAACACGGAAAGCTGTGGCGTTCTTGCGGTGACTGCTCTAACAATGGCGGTCCGCGCTTCCTGACCGTCACCAGCGCCACCGTGAACGGCACCATTGACAGTATTGCCGGTGTTAACCGTAACTACGGTGATGTGGCCACTATCAGTGGTCTGAAAATCAAGAATTATAAAGAAGGCAAACCGCCCGTCTGCGAAGAGTTCAAAGGCGTGGTGAAAGGCCAGGGAACACCGGAAAAATACGGTGAGAAGTGGGATACCGCTAACTGCAAGGTGAGTCGTTCTGGCGTCAGCAAACTCTGACAGGGTCATGTGACCGATTGAAACACAACACGGGCTTCCATAAGTATCCATCAAACAAAGACCGGGCTCGCCCGGTCTTTGCTATCGCCCCACCCGCTGGGTGAGCCGACTCCATCATGGTTAGCGCATTACCCGGCTGTAACGCGCACCGCCAGCGCTTCAACCCGGCGTATCGCCTGATGCAACTGTGACTCCGTCACGTTAAACGGCATGTTCGCCATATCCGGCGCATCAATCGAGGCACGAATAATCGCCGCCAGTTCGTCTTCTGACAGATCCGGGCAGATAGCCGCCAGTGTCAGCGGCACCGCACAGGCATGCGACAGCCGAATCGCTTCCAGCAACTCCTCATCGCTACGCTGTTCCAGCGCCAGCAGACACAGATTGCCAAAACCGACCAGCAAGCCGTGACCAAATTCACGGGTTTTATCACACACGGTAAACCCTTCATATAACGCATGGGAGGCTGCGGCATGTGCGCCACTGGCCATCAGCGATGTCAGACCGGCAAACAGGAAGATGGCATCCAGCACCTGGTCCAGCGCGTCATTGGCTTGCCCTTCCATCACCGCACGACAGGCAGACTCGCCGTGCTGCGCTATCAACCGAAAACAGATCTCGCTGTTAGCGCGTGACGACGCCGCAAAGCCATTGCTATCGTCACCTTTATCAATCGCACGGAACTCATACCACTTGGCGAGCGTATCCCCCAGCCCGGCTGCCAGCCAGCGCAGTGGGGCACGTACCAGCAACGCGCTGTCTATCACCACGGCAGCGGGGGCCACCGGCAGGTGATACAAATCGTGGAAATGGCCGTCATCATGGTAACGCACCGACAGCGGGGTCACCGCCGCGCAGGTAGCCGCAATAGTCGGCAACGTCACTACCGGGATACCACACTGAAACGCCACCGCTTTCCCTGTATCCAGCGCTTTACCGCCCCCCACCGCCAGGATCAGATCACTGTCGGTTTCACGCACCCGCGCGCACAACCGTTCTATCTGACTGACGCTGCATTGCTCACCGGACCACTCCACCGCCGTCAGCGTCACCCCGGCCTGCCGCAGTTGCTCAATGATCACGGTTTGTGCGGCTGCCAGCGCCTGATGCCCTCCGGCCACCAGAACCCGACTACCGAACCGGGCACACACCGCCCCCAACTGCTGACTGACCCCGACGCCACGCAACACGGTGGCGGGAAAGAAAACCTGTTGTGTCATCTCTATTACTGTTCCTGTTTGCTGTCATTGATTGCTGTTAATGGCCTATCGGGGCTCGATACTGCCCTCTGCTTTTGCCAGGCACACCCTTTATCAAGCAAACACTATGCCACTTCACGGCTGTTTTTCGCTACAGATTGCCATCAGCGGTTCCGGCATGGCGTAAGGCGGTTTTTTTACCCAGCCAAATGAATAACTGTGAGGCAGCGCATAGTGTACGCCAATATATACTTGTATGGTAGTTAGCGTAGAAGACATAAAAAGGACTCAAAACCGTGAAAATTGTTAGCGCAGAAGTGTTTGTCACCTGTCCGGGACGTAATTTCGTTACCTTGAAAATCACCACGACCAGCGGCGTCACGGGTCTTGGCGATGCCACGCTGAACGGACGGGAGATCTCCGTTGCGTCTTACCTTAAGGATCATCTTTGCCCGCAGTTGATCGGCCGTGACGCCCGGCAGATCGAAGACATCTGGCAATATTTCTATAAAGGCGCTTACTGGCGTCGCGGTCCGGTCACCATGTCCGCCATTTCCGCCGTGGATATGGCGTTGTGGGATATCAAAGGCAAAGTGGCGAACATGCCGCTCTACCAGTTACTGGGCGGCGCTTCCCGCAGTGGCGTCATGGTGTATTGCCATACCACCGGTCACTCCATCGACGAGGTGCTGGATGATTATGCCCGCCACCGCGAGCAGGGTTTCAAAGCGATTCGTGTGCAGTGCGGCATTCCGGGTATGAAAACCACCTATGGTATGGCGAAGGGCAAAGGGTTGGCGTATGAACCCGCCACCAAAGGCAACTGGCCGGAAGAACAAGTCTGGTCGACGGAGAAGTACCTCGACTTCACCCCCAGCCTGTTTGAAGCCGTGCGTAACAAATTTGGTTTTAATGAACACCTGCTACACGACATGCACCACCGCCTGACACCGATTGAGGCTGCGCGTTTTGGTAAAAGCGTGGAGCCATACCGTTTGTTTTGGATGGAAGACCCGACACCGGCCGAAAATCAGGCCTGCTTCCGTCTGATTCGCCAGCACACCGTCACGCCGATTGCCGTCGGCGAGGTCTTCAACAGCATCTGGGATTGCAAGCAACTGATCGAAGAGCAGTTAATCGATTATATCCGCACCACCATCACCCACGCTGGCGGCATTACCGGGATGCGCCGTATCGCCGATTTCGCCTCGCTGTATCAGGTTCGTACTGGTTCGCACGGCCCGTCGGACTTGTCACCCGTCTGCATGGCCGCCGCATTGCACTTCGATCTCTGGGTGCCGAATTTCGGTATTCAGGAATTTATGGGGTATTCCGAACAGATGCTGGACGTCTTCCCGCATAACTGGACGTTTGAAGACGGTTATATGCACCCCGGCGACAAACCCGGTTTGGGGATCGAGTTCGACGAAAAACTGGCGGCCAAATATCCCTACGACCCCGCCTATCTGCCGGTTGCCCGTCTGGAAGATGGCACGCTGTGGAACTGGTAAACCAACGACAGGGTGAGGAGAGAAAGCCATGAGCTTGATTAACGACAACTTCATGATAGGCAACCCAACGGGGATAGCGCTCTACCAACAGGTCGCGCGTGACTTACCCATCATTGACTATCACTGTCACCTGGAGGCCAGGGATATTTACCACAACCGCCCGTTCAGCAACATGACCGAGCTATGGCTGGCAGGCGATCACTACAAATGGCGCGCAATGCGCGCCAACGGCATCCCCGAGGCCAACATCACCGGTGATGCCACGGCAGAAGAAAAATTTCAGGCCTGGGCAGACACCGTGGAAGCGGCATTCGGTAACCCGCTTTATCACTGGACACATCTGGAGCTCAAACAGTACTTTGGCATTGATGAACCGCTCAGCAGCCGCAACTGGCGTGAAATCATGGAGGCCTGTAATCGCCAGCTCCGCGATGAGGCTTTCACGCCACGCGCGCTGATGACGCGCTCCCGGGTGGAGGTTATCTGCACTACCGATTCTCCACTGGATGACCTGCACTATCACCAGTTATTAAAACAGGATGACACCTTCGCGCCACGTGTATTGCCAACTTTCCGTCCGGATGAGTTTTTTTCCCAGCAACATCAGGTATTTTTTATTGCACTGACACGCCTGTCGGCATTAACGGGCGAAAAAATTACCCAACTGGCGGATTTTGAACGTGCGCTGGAAGCGCGTGTGAAATATTTCCATGATGTCGGCTGTCGTATTTCCGATCACGGATTGGGAGCATTCACGTTTAGCGAATTTACACCTCATGAAGCCGAAGCGGTATTCCTGAAAAAAACACAGAACAAGGCATTATCCCCCGCAGAAGAAATCACCTGGCAGAGTGTATTATTAATGACGCTGTCCAGGCTTTATAAAAAATATGATTGGGCCATGCAAATTCATTTCGGTGCCATTCGTAATAACAATCAACGAACGCTTGAAAAAGTGGGCATCAACAGTGGATTTGATTCCATTGCCGATCAGAATCAATTAGCCAGCAATCTGAATGCCTTTCTCAATGCCATGACCAGGGAGAATCACTTACCGAAAACCATTCTTTATAATCTCTACGCAACGTACAACGATATTGTGGCCTCGACGATTGCCAATTTCCAATCTGGCGAAGACGGCATTAAATCACCGCTACAGTTCGGTTCTGGCTGGTGGTTTAACGATACCCGCCGTGGTATGCAAAACCAACTCAACACCCTGGCAGACCAGGGGTTGTTAATGAATTTTGTCGGCATGCTGACTGACTCACGCAGTTTTGTTTCTTATCCCCGCCATGATTATTTCCGACGCATTCTCTGCGGGTTAATCGGGCAGTGGATTGAGAATGGCGACTATCCTGCCGACACGCTTATTCTCCAACGCATGGTAAGAAATATTTGCCACGATAACGCCCTACACTATTTTAAATTCTGATTATTACTCTCATTTCAATGAGGATAAATTATGTCTGGTACCAAGAAAGTCACGATACCCGTCAGTATTGGTTATGGCCTGACAGATATTATGGGTGGCGGTGCCTTTACCGTCATCGGAGCCTGGTTACTCTTTTTCTATACCACCTTTGTGGGGTTAACTCCCGTAGAGGCGGCGTCTATTGTCGCCATCGCTCGTATTGTCGATGCGATTGTTAGTTTATTTATGGGCAGCTTTACCGATCATTTCTATAAAAATTATTTTGGTAAAAAATTTGGCCGCCGCCGATTCTTTTTATTAATTGGTGCGCCCTTGATGCTGGTTTACGCCCTGTTATGGGTAAACGGCATGAACTATTGGTTCTACTTGTCGGTGTATTTGGCATTCGAAATCATCGCCGCGATGGTGCTCATTCCGTGGGAAACGCTGCCGTCGGAAATGACCAAAGGATTTAACTCACGCACCAAACTCTCTACCTGCCGTATGTTTCTGTCGGCACTGGGGACATTCCTCGCCACCTTTATCCCCGGCCTGCTGATTAAGCACTATGGTGAGCACGATGCCAACGCGTATCTGGTTAATGGCGTGATGTTCGCCGTGACCTTTATGCTGTGCGTGTTTATCTCATGGAAAGTGACCTGGGAACGTGAACTCACCCCAGAAATGCTGGCGGAACTGGAAGCGAAACGGCACCCTGGCACCGTATGGGAAAAATTGCGGATGCTCGGTGGGCTGCTGAAGGATTATGCCTCTACCCTGCGTGTACGGGCCTTTAGAAAACACCTGGCGATTTACCTGTTCTCGTTTACCGCCAAAGACGTCTATAACACCGTGTTCGTGTTCTTCTGCGTCTACTGCCTGAACGTGTCGTCGTCATTTGCTGGCAGCCTGCTTTCCATGAGCATTGTCGGGTTACCGGTGACGTTGCTGGCCGGGCTTGCCATGATCAAATACGGTCCGTCACGTCTGTACATCTTCGCCTACACGGTAATGATGGTGTGTCTCGCCGGTTTCTTTTATGTCTACCGCGTACCGATGGATAACAAGACGGTGGCACTGGTGGCGCTGGCGGGTTGCTATCAGGTTGGCCGTTGCGTGCTGGAATTTACCCCCTGGAATGTCTTCCCATTCATTCCAGATATCGATGAGATGGTCACACGCCAGCGCCGTGAAGGGCTGTTCGCGGCAGTCATGACCTTCTCACGCAAAACCACGGTTGCCATCGCCACTTTTGTCGTCGGTTTGCTGTTGCAATCGGGGGGCTTTGTAAAAGGCAGTCAGGTGCAACCGCAGGAAGCGATTAATACCATCGCCGGGCTGATGTTCATCGGTACCGCCGGGTTATTGCTGATTGCGCTGTGGCAGGCGTTGACCTTCCACCTCAATAAGCAAACGCACAAAGTCCTTATCGATGAAGTCGAACGCCTGAAAGCGAACGGCAGGAAGCAAGACGTCACGCCAGAGACACGTCGTATCGTGGAGGACTTGACCGGTCATGCCTACGACACCCTGTGGCAACACACCGAATCCCCCACCCTCAACAGGGCGCGAACCATCACTCACGTCGGTGAATAACATTTCAGCAGTCACTCCGGTGGTCAAAAACCACCGGTAAGCATTCACGTTAGGAAAAAAGTCATGACAACTCCACTGTTACAGGCAAACGCGGTAAAGCCTGAGTATGACCGTAACAAACTGGTGGCACGCATCGCCCATATTGGCTTTGGTGCCTTCCATCGCGCTCACCAGGCGGTGTGCGCAGATAAACTGGCCGCGCAATTCGGCAGCGATTGGGGCTACTGTGAAATCAACCTGATTGGCGGAGAGCAACAGATCAAGGATATCCGGCAGCAGGATCTGCTGTGGTCGGTATCGGAAATGGCGGGCGATAACTGGAGCAGCCGCCTCATCGGTGTGGCGAAAAAGGCATTGCACGCCGAATTGGACGGCATTGAAAGCATTCTGGCGGCGCTCAGCGCACCCGAGATAGCCATTGTGTCGATCACCGTGACGGAAAAAGGCTACTGCCACCACCCCGCTACCGGGCAGTTAAACACCGAACACCCGTTGATCGTGCATGACCTTCAGAACCCGGCACAACCCCGTTCTCTGCCGGGCGTGATACTGGCGGCTATCAGACGTCGCCGAGAACATGGCCTGCCACCGTTCAGCGTTATGTCGTGCGATAACATGCCGGAGAATGGCCATGTGACACGCAACGTCATCACCCAGTTAGCGCAGTTGCAGGAGCCCGGCCTGGTAGGCTGGATAGAACAGAATGTGACGTTTCCGTCGACCATGGTGGACCGCATTGTACCGGCGGTCACCGCGGAAACACGGGCACAAATCACCGCCATGCTGGGGGTTGATGACCCGGCGGGTGTCGCCTGCGAGCCCTTCTTCCAGTGGGTCATCGAAGATAACTTCGTCAACGGGCGACCGGAATGGGAAAAAGGCGGCGCTGAACTGGTGTCGGATGTCTTACCCTATGAAGAAATGAAACTACGTATGCTCAACGGCAGTCATTCGTTTCTGGCCTACCTCGGTTATCTGGCGGGCTACGCGCATATCAGCGACTGTATGCAGGACCCGGTACTGGTCGCCGCTGCACGTCACCTGATGCTACAGGAGCAGGCACCGACACTGCGTACCATCGGGGTCGATAGAGTCGCTTACGCCGATGCACTGCTGCAACGTTATCGTAATACGGCGCTGAAGCACCGCACCTGGCAAATCGCCATGGATGGCTCGCAAAAACTGCCACCGCGCCTGCTGGATTCCATTCGCTGGCATCTGGCCCATAACAGCCGGTTCGACATGCTGGCGCTGGGGGTGGCGGGCTGGATGCGCTATGTCGGCGGCGTGGATGAACAAGGCCAGCCAATCGAGATAAGCGATCCACAAAAAGAGGTGCTGGCGCAGGTTGTCCAACACAGCGCGCAAGGCGAGGCGCGTGTTAACGCCCTGCTGGCGCGGGAGAGCATTTTTGGTCGCGACCTGCCCGCCGATAGCCGTTTTGTCCAGACCGTCACCCGCTATTATCTGTCGCTGGTCGATCACGGTGTTAACGCCACGCTACAGGCGCTAATGCAATAATACCGCCCGGGGCGCACAGGCCACCCCGTTAGCCTGTGCGCCCTCGGTGGGGAAAATCACACGCCTTATGGATAAGGCGTTAGCTAACCATGTATCATGATGACAAACAGCTCAAATACACCACGGATGCATGGATAACTACGCCCAAATCAACAGCAACGAACCTGTTAATCAACAGATCTATCGTGTATTGCGCAAAGACATTGTGGAATGCACGATCCCTCCCGGCAAACTCTTGTCTGAAAAGGAAATTTCGACTCGTTTCTCTGTCTCCCGTCAACCGGTACGAGAAGCGTTCATCAAACTGGCGGAAGCCGGGCTGGTACAGATTCTGCCGCAGCGCGGCACGTTCGTGATGAAGATTTCCGAGCAGCGCGTGGCCGATGCCCGTTTTATTCGTCAGGCGCTGGAATGCGCGATTGTACGCCGGGCTGTCGAGTTCATTACTGACGAACAGTTACTGATGCTGGAACACAATTTGCGCCGTCAGGAACTGGCGGCACAGAACGAGCAGATACGCGAATTTCTCAGTCTGGACGATGATTTTCATCAGTTACTGACGCAGATTGCCCGGTGTCCACTGGCCTGGGAAACCATCGAATCGATCAAAGCCACGATGGACCGGGTTCGTTTCCTGAGCCTCAGTCAGGTGTCGCCACCCGCCAGCCTGATTCAACAGCATTATGTGATTTTCAATGGATTAAAAGCGCGTGATGCTAACGCGGTGGAAGCCGCGATGAGTGGGCATTTACAGGAAATGATCCACTCGATTACCCCGATTGCTGAACAGAATCGGGAGTGGTTTGAGTTGTCCTAAGCCGGAAGCCGGAAGCCGGTGACGCCCCACACCGCGCCGATATTGATTCAACCGTTTTTAGCCACCGCAGTCTGTCTCGCTGAATGATGGCTGAGCCTATCTCAATAGGCTCTGAGGCTGTTGACAAACAACCGGATTGTCTTGTGAACGGTGGAGTCGGCCTGTTCAGTGAATGGTTTCGTGCGGGATAAACGGTGTGGTTCTTCTGCTATTTCATCACACGCACGACAAGGAGAGGTGCAAGCGCCACCTCTCCTTGACCACTGGCTGGTGGCTAAACTGCGGCGCTACGCGCTACCTTCGCGGCGTTCGCCTTCGCGGTTCGGGCCGCCCGTGACGTGCTCCCAACACGGCACGGGCTTTCGCGACGTCCTGTCGCTCACCCGGCGAAGTCGCCCACCTCAGCGCAGTTTTTGACGCCGGAAAGATGCTTCATCCTGTACTTAATGCGTTTGTCTGCGGTATGAAAGACTATCTCAACAGGCTCTAAGCACCGACGTGTTCTATTTCACCATCGGCAAATTCAACTGATGCGTTGCCGCACAGGCTTTAGCGATGTCATAACCGGCATCCGCGTGACGCATCACCCCGGTAGCCGGGTCGTTCCACAGCACACGCCCTAACCGGGCATCCGCCTGCTCGCTGCCATCACAGACAATCACCATACCGGCATGCTGGGAAAAGCCCATGCCGACGCCGCCGCCGTGATGCAAACTGACCCAGGTTGCGCCACCCGCCGTATTCAGCAGCGCGTTGAGCAGCGGCCAGTCCGATACTGCGTCCGTGCCGTCCTGCATCGCTTCCGTTTCCCGGTTGGGCGACGCCACCGAACCGCAGTCCAGATGGTCACGACCGATAACGATCGGCGCTTTCAACTCACCGTTACGCACCATTTCGTTAAACGCCAGCCCGGCCAGATGCCGCTCGCCCAGCCCCAGCCAGCAAATGCGTGAGGGCAGCCCCTGAAACGCGATGCGCTCACGCGCCATGTCCAGCCAGCGGTGCAGGTGGTGATTATCCGGGAACAGTTCTTTGAGTTTGGCATCGGTTTTGTAGATATCCTGCGGATCGCCGGACAGTGCCACCCAGCGGAACGGCCCTTTGCCTTCGCAAAACAGCGGACGAATGTACGCCGGGACGAAGCCGGGAAAATCAAAGGCATTCCCCACCCCTTCATCGAATGCACGCTGGCGAATATTGTTGCCGTAATCCACGGTAGGCACGCCCATGTGACAAAAATCCAGCATCGCCTGCACATGCACCGCCATTGAGGCACAGGCAGCTTTCGTCACCGCCTGCGGATTGCTAACGCGCTCCTGCTCCCAGCGCGCCACACTCCAGCCAGCGGGCAGATAGCCGTTGAGCGGGTCGTGGGCGGAGGTCTGGTCGGTGACGATATCCGGCTTCATGCCACCGGCTTTAGCTCGTTTCACCAGTTCCGGCAACACCTCGGCAGCGTTACCGAGCAGACCGACGGAAATGGCCTTTTTCTGCGCGCAGGCCTCGGCGATCATCGCCAGTGCCTCGTCAATACTGTTGGCTTTATAGTCGAGATAACGGGTACGCAGCCGAAAATCAATGCGAGACTCCTGACACTCCACCGCCAGCACACAGGCACCGGCCAATACGCCAGCCAGTGGCTGCGCGCCGCCCATGCCGCCAAGCCCGGCGGTGAGGATCCATTTGCCGCTCAGATCGCCCTGATAGTGCTGGCGACCCGCTTCGGCGAAGGTTTCGTAAGTCCCCTGCACAATGCCCTGCGCACCGATGTAAATCCACGACCCGGCGGTCATCTGCCCGTACATCATCAGCCCGGCTTTATCCAGTTCATGGAAGTGTTCCCAGGTGGCCCAATGCGGCACCAGGTTCGAGTTGGCAATCAACACCCGGGGAGCGTCAGCATGGGTGCGAAACACCCCGACCGGTTTACCGGATTGCACCAGCAGGGTTTCATCCGCCTTTAACTGACGAAGACTGTTCAGGATCGCGTCGAAGCAGTCCCAGTTGCGGGCGGCTTTGCCAATCCCGCCATACACCACCAGATCTTCCGGGCGTTCGGCTACATCCGGGTCAAGGTTATTCTGGATCATGCGGTAAGCGGCTTCTATCAGCCAGTTTTCACAATGCAGTTCGGTGCCGTGCGGAGCACGCACAACGCGGGCACCCGCAGACGTCGTAGACGAAGAGGAGGTCATAGCACATTCCTTATCAAACAGAAGCAAAAGCCGGGTCAGCGGCATAACTGGGTAACAATGCGGTGATAACAGACGGCCAGTGATCACGGCTGGCCCACTGGCGCATCAGCTCAATATCGGTCGCCATCAGACGGTCACGCTCCAGAAACGCCACCTGTTCACGCACCTGCGCCAGCTCACGCTCCAGCAACGGCGAACTTTTCAGTGGACGATGGAAGTCGATGCCCTGCGCCGCCGCCATGGCTTCAATCCCCACCACCGTCGCGGTGTTAAAGCACATGCTGCCGAGACGACGGGCGGCATAGGTCGCCATCGATACATGGTCCTCCTGATTGGCGGAGGTCGGCAGACTGTCGACGCTGCCAGGATGCGCCAACGATTTGTTTTCTGACGCCAGCGCGGCGGCGGTCACCTGGGCTATCATAAATCCGGAATTCACCCCGCCATCGTTAACCAGAAACGGCGGCAACCCGGATAAGGTGCTATCGAGCAGCAGCGCCATGCGCCGTTCTGAAATGGCACCGATTTCCGCCACCGCCAGTGCGATGATGTCAGCGGCGAACGCCACCGGTTCAGCGTGGAAATTGCCCCCCGAAATCACCTCATCGGCATCGGGAAACACCAGCGGGTTATCCGACGCGGCGTTGGCTTCAATGACCAGCACGCGGGCGGCATGACGCAAATTATCCAGACACGCCCCCATCACCTGCGGTACACAGCGAATCGAATACGGGTCTTGTACCCGGCCACAATGCACGTGTGACTGCAAAATCTCACTGTCAGTCAGCAAGGTGCTAACGGCCGCGGCGACCCCGATCTGTCCGTGCTGACCACGTGCCTGATGGATACGGGCATCAAACGGTTTCACCGAACCTTTGATGGCCTCAAGTGATAGCGCCCCTGCCACCAGCCCGGCGGCAAACACGTTTTCAGCCTCGAACAGCCCACGCAACGCCAGCGCGGTGGACACCTGAGTACCGTTGAGCAGCGCCAGCCCCTCTTTCGGCCCCAGTACCAACGGCTCAACGCCAGCGCGCGCCAGCCCGTCAGCCGCCGGGATAAGCGCGCCGTCAACCCGCGCCTGCCCTTCTCCCAACAGCAGCAGTGATAAATGCGCCAGCGGTGCTAAATCGCCACTGGCCCCCACCGAACCTTTTTCTGGAATACAAGGCATGACCCCGGCGTTAAACAGCGCCAGCAAGGTATCGATGACCTGCAATCGCACCCCGGAGTGCCCGCGTGCCAGGCTAATGACTTTGGTCGCCATCACCAGACGTACCACGTCATCCGGCAACAGTTCACCGATGCCGACACTGTGGGACAACACCAGATTACGCTGTAGTTCCGCCAGTCTGTCGGCGGGGATACGGGTCTGGGCCAGCTTGCCAAAACCGGTGTTGATGCCATAGACCACCCGGTCCTGGCGCACAATGTTCTGCACCGTTTCCTGCGCGGCTGCCACCGCCGTGCGCGCCTGTGCCGCCAGCGTCAGGGTGACGTTCCCCCGATAAATCGCGCGCAGTGTGGCGAGATCCACCGTGCCGGGCGTCAGGCAATAGCTTCGGGTTTGTGACATATATCTAATCCTGTATAGACAAGTAAAGCTAAACCAATCCGGCTGCGTTCATCATCCTTTATCCAGCCGGTGCGTATGTTTCATCCTGCACACCCGCAGTGCGCTGCTCAGTGGGCCAGCGCCTGCCGGGTTTCACTACGAATCTCTTCCGTCACCCGCGCCTTGAGCGCCATAAATTCTGGCGAGGTTTTAAGGGTATAGTCTCTCGGCCATGGAAAATCCACTGCCACTTCCGTTTTAATCCGACCCGGCCGGGCGCTGAAAATCGCCACTTTGTTAGCCATGAAAATCGCTTCGTCGATATCGTGGGTGACGAATAACACCGTCTTGCGCGACGACTCCCACACCGACAACAACAACTCCTGCATCATGACCCGGGTCTGGTTATCCAGCGCACCGAAGGGTTCATCCATCAACAGGACTTTCGGGTCGTTAGCCAGCGCGCGGGCAATGGCGGTGCGTTGTTGCATGCCACCGGAGAGCTGGCGCGGGTAATGATGCTCGAACCCGTTTAACCCCACCTGATGCAGATAATACTCGCTGCGCTCGCGTTGTTGCGCCGCACTGACACCCCGCTCCTGCAACCCAAAACAGATGTTCTCACGCACCGTCAGCCACGGAAACAAGGTGTAGCTCTGAAAGACCATGCCACGATCGGCTCCGGGGCCGTCCACCAGCGCGCCATCCAGCCAGACTTCGCCACGGGTTGGCGTATCCAGTCCGGCAATAATGCGCAGTAACGTCGATTTACCGCAACCGGATGGTCCTAAAATCGTGACGAAGTCGTTTTCATTGACCTGATAATCGATAGGCTGCAACGCCGGGATAGCCTCACCGTGCGGGCCAGTAAACACCCGCTCTACCTGCCGAATGGTCAGCTTGCTGTATTTCATGACAGACTCCAGGCGAATAAGCGGCGATTAACGGCTTTAAACAGGAAATCGGACAGCAACCCGATAACGCCGATGACAATAATGCCGAAGATGATTTGTCCGGTATTGAGCAGCGCCTGGCTATCGACAATCATGTGGCCGATACCGCTTGAGGCACCAATCAGCTCGGCGACGATCACGTAAGTCCAGGCCCAGCCGAGTACCAGCCGCAACAATTCGGCGATCCCCGGTGCCGCACCGGGGATCAACACACGGGTCACCACACTGCGGCTAGAGCACCCGAGCGTATACGCCGCTTCGACCAGATCACGCCTTGCAGCGCCGACGCTGACCGCCACCATCAACACAATCTGGAAGAACGAGCCGATAAAAATCACCAGAATCTTCTGCATCTCACCGATACCGGCCCACAAAATCAGCAGCGGTACAAACGCCGAGGCGGGCAGATAACGGCAGAATGACACAAACGGTTCGAAGAAGGCTTCCACCAGCTTGTAGGCCCCCATCAGGATGCCAAGCGGCACTCCAATCAACGCCGCCAGCAGAAAACCCGCCACCACGCGCATCACCGTCATGCCGATGTCTTGCTGAAAATCATAATCAGTAAACAGCAACACCCCTTCATGCAGCATCGTCAGCGGGTTAGCCAGAAATGTGGCGGAAACCACACCGCTGAACGTCACCAGTGACCACAGGCTGATAAACAGCACAAAAAACCCCACGCCGAGCGTCCAGCGTAAGCGCATCGATACCGGTCGCAGCGGCACCATCAACGGGTTATGCACCCGCACCGGCGCATCGGGCAGCGCCGCAGGTGTACGCATGGTGGTGTGAGGGAGGCTATTGATGTCCGCCATGTCCGCATCTCTCCTCGGTTATTTCACATAGCTGGCGTCATACAGCGCGGAAAGATCCGGTTGCTGGCGAATGACTTTCGCCTCCAGCAACAGTTTTGACGCTTCTTCGCTGAACCGGGCGATTTCACCACTAAAGAAGACGCGATTTTGCTCCCGGTCCTGCCAGCGTAGATAACGGGCTGACTCGGCGAACTCCTTACCGCTGGTTTTCACCGCCGCGCCCATGATGTCATAGGCCTTATCCGGCTGCGTTTTAATCATCTCCAGCGCGTCAAAATAGCTTTCTACCAGGGCTTTCGCGGCCTGCGGATGTTGCTGCAAAAACGCCGGCGTACAACCGAGCGTGTCCATCACCATCGGGTAATCGAGTGTCGTGGCGAGAATTTTTCCCTTGTCCGGCTGCTGACGAATGGTAGACAAGTACGGTTCATAGCTCATAGCGGCATCATTCTGCCCGGCAACAAACGCCTGAGCCGCCGCCTGCGGCGACAACGTTGCAAGGTGGACGTCTTTCAAGCTCATGCCGTTTTTATCCAGCATCCACGCCAGTGCGAAGTACGGCGAGGTGCCGGGCGCATCAACGCCGATGGTTTTCCCTTTCAGGTCATGCACACTGTTAATGCCGTTGCGTACCACCAGTCCATCCGCACCGTAGGATTTATCGAGCTGGACAATCTGTTTGAGCATCACACCACTGGCCGCCCAGGAAACGTAGGTTTCCACCGTTGTTGCGGCACACTGAATCGCACCAGATGCCACCGCCAGATGGCGGTCTTTCTGTGGGATCATTTTCAGATCCACCTTCAGCCCGTGCTGTTGAAAAATACCGGCCTTATCCGCCAGTGTCAGCGGGGCGAAGCCCGTCCAGCCGGAAATACCGATAGCCACCGGCGTTTCCTGCGCCTGTGCGCTCAGGGCGCTAGCCAGACAAACCGCCATCAACGAGATTTTCCAACCGGTACGACCTGGTGCTGTACTCATGTTTCTACTCCTGTCAGGAAAAGAAAAAGCAATGGACCGCAAGTGTTATAATCTTGTCTATACAAGCAAGAGGCGTGCCAGCACAGCAACACCGGTAAATCGACGGAAAAACGGCGGGATGACGCGACAGGAAGAAGAGAATCACCACAGGGAGGGAGGCAGAGCGCCCTATAACGGTGCACCCTGCCCTGTTTTCAACCATGTAAAGGCACCACGCTGTTTGAGTTTGTCGCCCCCTTAGTGCCAGGCTAAAAAGGGGGTTTCGGCGTCAAAAACTGCACTGAGGTGGACGACTTAGCCGGACGTGTACGCATCATCACGCACTTTGGCGGTGAAAGAGTCAGTGAAATCAGGTTCGGGTGAGACACTGGGGGAAAACGTTATCCCTTATCCCGGGGCGAACCATCATTGATGAAATAAACCACATCGGCGGCATGAATCTGTTCTTCGGTCGCGGTCGTTATGCCAATTTTTTCCGCTTCACTATTGCTCAGAAACAAATGTGCATCTTCGCTGTGTAACGCCTTGTTCATCGCCTCATCACTCAGCGTAGTACACTGCCGGTAAACGTTTTTTAGCATGTCGACATAATGCGAAGACCACTGCTGCTTAAGCTCCAGGCTGTCCGGTGTGCTACTTTTCTCGTTCTGATTAACGGCTGGAGGATGGATAAGCAGGGTCGTATTCGGCAACATGACCCGGTTTTTGGCCCCACAGAACAGCACGGTAGCGGCAGAAGCCGTCATCGACATATCGACGGTCGTCACCGGAATACGCGAGCTTTTTATCGCCAGATAAGCAACATGGGCACTGTCTAACTCACCGCCTCGACTATTGATATACAAATAGAGGTCGTGCGCGTTTTTGAAGCGCATATTCGCTTCATCCAGCGCCATCGTCAGCTCGGTTACTTTTTCTTCATTGATATTTCCGCTGAAATACATTTTTACTGCGCTCACGGCATCCGGCGCGACACCCGGTGTGGTGATCATTTTCAGCGTTGCCATCGCACTTGCAGGCAATACGCTCAACGGTAATAACGGCAGCAACAGGCAGAGGCGTTTCTTCACGTTTATTTCCTCATCAGTTATCCGAGCTGTGGTGTGTCACACCGCCGAATGGCAGGCAATTCACTGTGTTACAGGCCCTTTGGCTTTGGAAATGCCAAAAGGTAACGGGATATGATGAAATGTGACGTCTCTGGCTTTACTCTCTCCGTTTTTATTTTCTCAGCTTTTACTCCCTCGTTTTTACTACAACCTAAGCGAACGTCAGCAACGACAAAAACCACCTCGCCTCACAGGTTGTCTATACAGGACTGGGCGTTGTTCGTTACACTGCCATTATCTGTCGCCTTTTGAGGATAACGCCTTGACCGACCAGCAAACCGCGTCCCAACTTGCCGCGGCCATGAGTGATACCCCGGCCCCCATCTACCAGCGGGTAAAGCAAGCCATTATCAACCAGATTCGTAGCGGAGCCTGGCAATCACACCAACGGGTGCCGTCGGAAAGTGAGCTGGTCAACGAATTGGGTGTCAGCCGTATGACCATCAACCGGGCATTACGGGAACTGACCAGCGAAGGTTTTCTGGTGCGGATGCAGGGGGTGGGAACCTTTGTGGCAGAGCAGAAAGCCCATACCGCGATGCTGGAAGTTCACAACATTGCCGATGAAATTGCCGCACGCGGTCATCGCCACAGCAGCCAGGTACTGCTGCTCGAACGTCTCAGTGCCGACGGCGATCAGGCCGCACAACTGGATATCGCGCCTGGGCAGCCACTGTTTCATTCGCAAATTGTGCACTATGAAAACGGCGTGCCGGTACAGTTGGAGATCCGCTACGTGAACCCCCAGGTGGCACCGGATTATCTGCAACAGGATTTTACTGTTGTCACGCCACACAGTTACCTGAGCCGTGTGGCACCACTGACCGCCGGTGAGCACCGGGTTGAAGCGGTTGCCGCTGAACCACGCCAGCGCGAGCTACTGGCGCTGGACGAACAGGAGCCTTGTCTGCTGATCCGCCGCCGGACCTGGCACGGCTCGCGGGTCGTTACCGCTGCGCGGCTGTTTTATCCCGGTTCCCGTTATCAATTGTTCGGACGGTTCGGCGGCTAAGCGCCTATCCCATTCGGCTATTCTGGTGCCAGCCGCCCACAGGCAGGGAAACGGCACCTTAGTGTTGAATGGGAATATGGCGATATGAGAAAAGCAGATGGAAGCGGTCTCGTTGCATCACAAGGGGAGACAAGTTCCACATCAATACCGAAACCACCTGCTTTTATTCTGTGTTGCTCTTTTTATGTGCTATCTGTGACGATAAGGCGCACGTGACCTGGTTTTATTCATCATCCGATCGCCCCACGATATACCCGCCAGCACAATTCACTTATTTCAATAAAAAATACTCAGTATTTTTACAAAAATAAAAAGATAATGCAGCCTGAATATGTAATAGCACTAAAATACATCAATTAATTCATCACCACACTTAACATTCGCAAAAATATTCATTAACATAAAGCGGATAAACCGTAACGCTTAATTCGTTGCCGACGGTAAAAAAACAAAAAAACAAAATCAACCAAATAATAATTAAGCGCATAAAAATCATTTAATGCTTTAAATTTATCCACCAATGTGACCGCAGATCAACTTTCACCGATATGAACACCGTTATTTTACCCTGAGTAGAGATTTATTAATAAAGGGGAATATCGTGCTTCAATTTCTGATTGAATTACTCAAAGACGCCGCCATATTGGTGAGTCTTTTCACCATGTTGGGAAATATTATTCAAAAGAAGAACATCAATGACATCATTACGTCAACAGTGAGAACCTATCTGGGTTTCATCATTCTGTTCGCCAGCGCAGACCTGCTTATCTCGCCAGCATTGAGTAACTTTTCAAAAATTTTCCTGACCGCTTTTCACGTCCAGGGTATCGTCCCCAACAATGAAGTGGTGATTGTTGTCGCGATGGAAAAACTCGGCAAGCTTTACTCTTCCGCCATTGCTGCCGGTCTTATCGGTGCCATGTTTTTCAATATTGTGCTGGCTAAAATTACACCGCTGAAATATATCGTCCTTTCCGGGCATCATGTGTTCTTCATGGTCAGTTGTCTGACCATCATCGCCATGCTGCACGGTATCTCCGTTTCCAGCTCGGCGATATTGGCGACGCTTATTACCGGAGTGTGGTGTGTTATTTCTCCCGCCTTGCTGGTGCGCTATTGTCGACAAATTGAAAACTGTGATGCGTTACGACAGTCCGGTGATTTTTCTATCGGCCAATTTGGTTCCACCAGTTATATGCTGGCTGGCTGGTTGGGCGAAAAATTCGGTAATAAAGAAGTCGACGCCGAGAAACTGGCTATTCCGACCAGTATCGGCTTCTTAAAAGATAAGCAGGTTTCAACCTTCTTTGTGATGTTGCTGTTTTTTGTTATCTCCTCACTGGTTGCCGGTGCTGAACACGTACAGGTCATCGCGGATGCCAGCCATAAAGATCACAGCCACACCAATATTTTTCTGTTTTTGCTCAAACAAGCTGGGTTATTTTCAGCCGGGGTTTATATGCTGACCCGCGGTGTACATATGTTTATCGAAGAACTGATTCCGGCGTTTAAAGGTATCAGCGATAAAATCATTAAGAAATCCATTCCGGCGATTGAAATTTATTCACTGTTTCCTTATTCCAACAACGCGGTTTTCATCGGTTTTATCTGCTGCACCATCAGTGGCTTCCTGACCATGATTTTGTTGCCGGTATTCGGTTATCCGGCAATGGTTCCCAGCCTGTTGTTTACCTTTGCCAGTGGCGGCGGCGCAGGCATTATCGGTAATGCCACCGGTGGTATCCGTGGCGCGGTCATCGGTGCGGTGGCTTGCGGCATCATCTCTATTGCCGGTTCGGCGTTTATTTTCCAGCCGATCCACGATGCGGGTGTCGATGCACCGACCACCTACTCAACCACCGATTTCACGTTACTGGGCCTTTCGCTGCATAGCGTGTTGTCACTGTTGAATCGCTAACGCGTTACCGCTACCTGCGTTATCACCAGAAACATTGATGCGGCCTGAGGCAATCAGGCCGCTAGTCTGTTTAAATAGCCCTACTCGCTCCTGTTTCCCGTGGCTCGCAAGCAATCAGATAGCTTACCCAGACGGCACGACAGGATGCGGCGGTCGTTATCTTTTGTACAACCATCACTGACGGAATACACCATGTCAGAGGCCATCACCCGCAGCGGCGAGCCAAGCAGCTCTTATAAGTATCAGATAATACTTTACTATTTCATCACATCGCTGGCCGTGGTGGTGGTGACCGGCTGCGCGGTTTTTCTCGTTATCAGTCATCTGCTGTATAACGACGTAGCGGATAAATCCAAGAATCTGGCGCTTATCCTCTCGCAGGACACGGCACTCAAGCAGGCGGTCCAGCATCGGGATCTGGCGATGTTGCGTAATCTTATCAGTCAACGCTACGCGCGCAGTGATGCGGATTTCATTGTCATCAGCGACCCGGATAACATCCGTCTCTACCATCCTGATCCGGCGCAGGTGAACCGTGTCATCAACGATAGCGGTAATATTGAACTGCTGCGCACCGGAAAAAGCTACACGGTCAACAATACCGGTTATTCTGGTGCCTCGGTCAAAACCCGCGCCCCTTTGCTGCTCGACGGTAAATTCATCGGCTATGTCTCGGTTGGGTATACGGAAGCGCACCGACAGATCCTGCTGGAGGACTACTTCTCGCCATTCCTCGGCTTGCTGGTTGCCGTCTTTATCCTGATTTTACTCGGCGGTGTCTTTTCCTACCGTCTGCTGAAAAAGCAGATGTCTGGCCTGACGCCGGAGATGATCAATTATAGATACCAGGTACGCCGGGCCATTCTGCACGCCATTTACGATGGCGTGATTGCCGTCAGCCCGGAAGGTCGCATCATCGCCATCAATAACGCGGCCAAAAAGATGCTCGCTATCGACCATCCCAACAATCCGCTGACCGGACACAGCATTACCGATTATGTCGTACCGGCTGATTTCTTTTTATCCAGCGAACGTCAGGAATGCCATGATGTAGACGTCACCTTCAACGGCTCGACGTTTATCGCTAACCGCGCCATCATCCTCAACCAGCAGGATGAGTTTGCCGGTTTTGTCATTAGCCTGAGGGAAAGAACGAACGAAACGTTGATGACCAAACAGGTCAATCACATCAAACATGAAAGCGAAGAGCTGCGGGTTATCAGCCACGAATTCAAAAACCGGCTGGCGGTTATCTACGGCCTGCTCCAGTTAGGGGAATATGAGCGAGTCAGCCAGTATGTTGCGCAGGAAAACGCCCAGCAACAGCAGCTTTATGACGCCATCATCCAGTCTTTCCACTGCCCCTGTGTTGCCGGGTTGATACTCGGTAAACTGGGACGGGCGAGCGAACTGGGCATCGACCTGCAGATTGACCCGCTCTCTTGTTACACTGGAACGGATGCACCACTGAGCGCCGAGGAAATGGCCTGTATCATTGGCAACCTGCTGGATAACGCGCTGGAAGCCACGGTGAAAATGCCCGCCCGTGCGCAATCTGTCGAACTTTATCTCAATGACAGCAGTGATGAAATCGTCTTATCGGTGCAGGATAACGGCCCAGGACTCGGTCAGGTGGCGATAGAAGAGCTATTTATGAAAGGCACGACCAGCAAATCAGGACGCCATCATGGTGTCGGTTTGTATCTGGTGCAGTCGCTGGTACAAAAGGCACAGGGCGTTTGTCTGGTTGATACAGACGGCGATAACGACGGCGCAGTCTTTTCCGTTTATATACCCAAAGTTTAACCGATAGTTAGAAGATTAACGCTATGGCAAACACGATCAGCGTCTTTTTGGTTGAGGACAATCACGACATGGCTTTCTTTATTGAAAGCTTCATCAGGAAACACCCTGAATTCCTGCTATTAGGCAGCGCAGACACGCTGGCAGATGCCCGAATAGCCATCGCCGCCCAAAAACCCGACCTCGTGATGCTGGATAACTACCTGCCCGATGGCACCGGTATCGACATGATGAAGCATCTGCGTGCCACCCAACCGGAGGTCGACGTCATTTTTATTACCGCGGCCAACGACATCGAGACGATTAAAGCAGCAATACGGCACGGTGCCAGTGATTATCTGGTCAAACCGTTCATACTGGAGCGGCTGGAAGAGGCGCTGAAAAACTACCTGATGTTCAACAGAAAAGTCGCCCAGAAATCGCACCTGCAACAAGACGAGATAGACCGGGTCATACGTCAGAGCATTCCACATCATGTACCAGCCGGGTTTACCTACCCAAAAGGTATCGACGAGTTGACACTCAATCAGGTACGGGCGGCGTTTTCCGGCGAGCACACGCAGCACACCGCCGACAGCCTGAGCGATATGATTGGCATCAGTAAGTCTACCGCCCGGCGCTATCTGGAATACTGCAAAAACATTAAATTGCTGGAAGCCCACATTCAGCACGGCACCGTCGGGCGGCCTCAACGTTTTTACCGACTGGCGTTCAATTAGCCAGCACCATAGGGTAACCCGCACTCACTCACCGGACATTGTCCCGGCTACCGGTGCAGGGGAACTATCGTGCGTGGATTGTGGCAAGGAGTAAGACGGCATTGTCGTCATCGGGTATCCAGCCTGCCCTTGATGAACGCCACCATGCCCCCTCCCCGACAGCCAGGCGGTGTGAGTCAGCACACCAGTGGCCGGCCAGTACATAGGCGATGCCGTCGGTATCTGGCGTTTGCACCGTCGTCCCCTTGATGACCGAGACGTCTGCCCGGTGACCACATCTTTCCACCATAATATTGAAGTCCAGGCTGAGGCCACCGCACAGACGCGCGGTGATAGCCTGTTCACCGGTAAAGGCAAACGGCTGATGCAACGTCAACCGGTGTTGCCAGCCTTCACCACAGAGTATTACACCCTCCCCAGACAACAGTGTGATCACCCGATCGACACCGGGAAAACGGGAAAAATCACCGTCTTTCTCGATGGTGGCGATACTGGCTCGCCAGGCAAAATCCCCATCGGGCTGATCAGAGGCTATCCGGCAAATCTCACGGGTTTCACCACCGCCGTTTTTCCAGCGGCTGACCGCCAGCTTATCCAGACTAAACCTGTGCATCACAGCACCGCCTGCAATGTTTTCATGACGTCGATAAACCGGGCGTCGGCTTCGTCGTCCAGCGCGTGCCGCCCGTCTTTGATAACCGATTTACCCGCCACCCATACCTCCTGGATCTGCTGACTCCCGCCAGCAAACAACCAGCGGTTGAGCACACTGTCGTCGGCCACCGCGCTCAGCAACGCGTCTTCACGCAACACCAGCCAGTCAGCGCGCCAGCCTTCACTTAATTCGCCGACCGGCACCCGGCAGGCCTGAGCACCGCCCTGCAATGCCTGAGCGTATAACAGGCTGCCGACCGCTGGTTGCTGCACGGTCACCACCCGGTTACGGCGGCGATCACGCAGCCGCTGCCCGTATTCCAGCCAGCGTAGTTCTTCCAGCACATTCAGCGACACATGGCTATCAGAACCGATGCCCCAGCGCCCTCCCGCTGCCACATAGCGGTCAAGCGGGAAAATACCGTCACCGAGATTGGCTTCGGTGGTGGGGCACAGCCCCGCTACTGCCAGACTGTCGGCCAGTCGACTCAGTTCCCAGTCATCCAAATGGGTGGCATGCACCAGACACCAGCGGGCGTCGACCGCAAACCGATTAAACAACCACTGTACCGGGCGTTCTCCGCTCCAGTTCAGGCAATCCTCCACTTCTTTTTGCTGCTCGGCGATATGGATATGTACCGGCAGGCTACTGTCAGTGGCTTCCAGCACATCCTCCATCTGATTCTGACTGACCGCCCGCAACGAATGAAAACACAACCCGTGATTGAGCAACGGATAAGGCTGCACCAGCGAGGCCAGCGTTTCCTGCTGGCGCAGGTAATGGTCTACATCCTGAATAAAACGCGCCTGCCCCGGCTGCGGCAGTTGTGCGCCGAAACCACTGTAGCTGTAGAGCACCGGCAGCATGGTTTGACCGATGCCGACCTGCTGCGCCGCCGCCAGCAGATGGCGCAACATGTCATGCTGGCGGTAGGGTTTACCGTGCGGGTCGTGGTGCAAATAATGAAACTCCGCCACCTGGCTGTAGCCACCTTTGAGCATATCGATATACAACCGGGTAGCAATCGCGCCCACCTGTTCCGGCGTCAGGTGCGACACCATGCGATACATCAGGTCGCGCCAGGTCCAGAAACTGTCCTGCGGATGGCCCGCCACTTCCGCCAGCCCGGCCATCGCACGTTGAAAGGCGTGTGAATGCAGGTTAACCATCGTCGGCAGCACGATGCCGCTGAGCCGCTGCGCGCCTTCTGGCTCCGCCTGCGGCGTAACGGATTGCAGATACCCCTGTTCATCCACTTCCAGACGCACATGGCGCGCCATTCCCTGTGGCAGTAACGCACGTTCGGCAAAATAAACGGACATAGCAAGATCCTGTCGGTGATTGTCATCAATAATATTGTATAGACATATCTATACACCAAAGTTTGCGACGTGGGATATAAGGCTTTTTTATTCCGCCATCAACGCGGGTTCACTGCCGGTACTGTGACGGAGAAAGTGAATAAGAAATTCCTATTCCGTCACAGCTTGCTGAAATGCTGTGGTGGCGTATAACTTGTCTATACAAGATTATAATAGCAAGGGAATACACGATGACGATACCGTGCGACAGCCTGTGGCTGGGCGCTGATCTGGTCACCCTGCGTGGCGGCCGCTATCACGTGATTGAGGATGGGGCGCTGGCCGTCACCGCCGGGCGCATCGTCTGGCTGGGTGCACGGCACACATTGCCCGACTTCGCGCCATCACAGGTCACCGATTTCGGTGGCGGCATCATTACACCCGGTTTGATCGACTGCCATACCCATCTGGTGTTTGGCGGTGATCGCAGCGGTGAATTCGAACAACGCCTCAATGGCGTCAGCTATGCCGATATCGCCACTGCCGGCGGTGGCATCCTTTCTACCGTCAATGCCACCCGCGAAGCGAGCCACGATAGCCTGCTCACCTCGGCACTGGCGCGTTTAAAGCCCTTACTGGCTGAAGGGGTGACGACGATTGAGATCAAATCCGGTTATGGGTTAGCGCTGGACAGCGAGCTGAAAATGCTGCGGGTAATCCGTGAACTGGGGCGACAACAGCCGGTGCAGGTTGTTTCCACCTGTCTGGCCGCCCACGCCATTCCCCCCGAATACCGGCAACAGCCGGAGGCGTGGATCGATCTGGTCTGCCAGGAGTTGCTGCCCACGGTCGTCAGCGAAGGACTGGCCGATGCCGTTGATGCCTTCTGCGAACACCTGGCGTTCAGCCCGGCGCAGGTCGAACGTGTGTTTCAGGCCGCTCAGGCGCTTCACCTGCCGGTGAAACTGCACGCCGAGCAACTGTCATCGCTGCATGGCAGTGCGTTAGCCGCTCGCTTTCAGGCGCTCTCCGCCGATCATCTGGAATACGCCACCGAACAGGATGTCGCGGCAATGGCCGACGCGGGCACGACCGCGGTGCTGTTGCCCGGGGCCTATTACCTGCTACGCGAAACACAATGCCCGCCGATCGAACTGTTTCGCCGCTACGGCGTACTGATGGCTATCGCCAGCGACTGCAACCCTGGCACCTCGCCCGCGTTGTCACTGCGTCTGATGCTCAGCATGGCCTGCACCTTGTTCCGATTAACACCGGAAGAAGCACTGGCTGGCGTCACCTTATACGCGGCCCGCGCACTGGGGCTGGAACAGAGTCACGGCTCGCTGGAACCCGGTAAAGTGGCCGATTTTGTCCACTGGCCGCTGGCGCGTCCGGCAGAACTGGTTTACTGGTTGGGCGGTCAACTGCCCTGTACGACGATTTTTCGAGGAGAACACCGTCGATGACGCCATTTACCTTGACTGAGGGTGACAGCCCACTGTTGCTCAGCATCCCCCACGCCGGTACCGATCTTACGCCGGAAGTAGCGGACCGACTCACACCCGCCGCTCGCCCGCTATCAGATACCGACTGGCATATTCCGCAGTTGTACGATTTTGCCCACGGGCTCGGTGCCAGCGTACTGGCGGCTAACTACTCACGTTTTGTTATCGACCTGAACCGCCCGGCCGACGACCAGCCACTGTATACCACCGCCACCACCGGCCTATTCCCCGATATTTTGTTCGATGGCACGCCAGCATTTGTTCCCGGTAATGCACCGTCTGATACCGATCGTTCCCGCTATCTGCGCGATATCTGGCATCCTTATCACCAGCAAATCCAACAGCAACTGGCACGCATTAAACAGCGCCACGGCTACGCGTTGCTATTCGATGCACACTCCATTGCGTCGCGTATTCCACGCTTGTTTGATGGACAATTGCCAGACCTGAACCTGGGTACCAACGGCGGCCTGAGCTGCGCACCGGCTATCGAATCAGCGTTGCTGGAGACCTGCCACTCACAACAGCGCTGGAGCTGGGTCATGAATGGTCGTTTCCGTGGCGGCTACATCACCCGGGCTTACGGCCAGCCAGCACAGCACCAACACGCGATGCAACTGGAACTGGCACAGTGTAACTACATGAGTGAACAGGCACCTTTCGCCTGGCAACCGGACAAGGCACAGGCATTACAGCCGATGCTGGAGCGCATCGTTCGCACCTTCATGGACGCGGCGGCCAGACAGTATCATCGCTGACCGCCGGTGTATTAACGAGGCAGGCCGATTCTTGTACTGGCGGTAACGTTGTTATTACCAGCGTCGTTATCAGCAACGACAAAGCGATCGACCGTTTCTTTCATGTCACTGGCCTGCCTGTCGAGCAACTGGCTGGCCGTGGCCGCTTCCGACACCAGCGCCGCATTCTGCTGGGTCACTTGTTCCAGTTGATTCAATGCCAGATGCACCTGATCCACACCCAGCGACTGCTCCCGCGCCGCCGTGGCAATATCGCTGACAAAATCACGCACCTGAGACGTACTGGCCATGATCTGTTTCATGGTCTCACTGCTGCGAGCAACCAGCGTCACACCGGCATGCACCTGCTCAATGCTGGCTGAGATCAAATCCCGGATACGCTGTGATTCACTCGCACTACGCTGGGCCAGATTGCGCACTTCCGTCGCTACCACGGCAAATCCACGCCCTTGCTCACCCGCTCTGGCCGCTTCTACCGACGCGTTCAGCGCCAGCAAGTTGGTCTGAAACGCGATAGCGTCAATGGCGGCGGTGATTTGCGACATCTGTTCACTGGATTTCCGGATTTGCGCCATCGCATCACTGGCCTGCATGGTAACGAGATCGGCGGCGCTGATCTGCGCTTCCATCGTCGTCATCAGACCGGACGCCTGACCGGCGTAATCCGCCGTCTGCTTCACAGCAATGGCTATCTGTTCCATGCTGCTGGCGGTTTCCACCAACGAGGCCGCCTGTTCGTCCGTTCGCTGCGCCAAATCCTGATTACCCTGAGCGATTTCGGTACTGGCGCGCTCCACCAGTTGTGCGCCCTGCTTAATGGTGCTCACCACCATCTCGATGTTTTCCAACGACCGATTGTAGGCCTGATTCAATTGCGACAGCTCATCTTTACCCGGCACATCCAAACGACAGGTCAGATCGTTACCCATTTCATCAATGGTTTTCAGTGTGGAGGTCAACTGCTGGTACACGTTGCGCGCCACCAGCACCGCCAGTAATAGCGCCAACACCACGGCCGCCACCGCACCGCCAAGATAACCATAACCGCTTATCCGTGCCTGAGATTCCAGCCGGTTCGCCCAGTTCAGCAATTCAGCGGAAGCGGCGTCCTCCACCACTTTTAATCGATCGATACGTTGGGTTTGCTGGCTAAACCACTCGTTAGCATCAATACCGAATCCGCCGGTAGCGGCTTTAGCAAAGGCAGTATCACGCATTTTTAGCGCGGTTTGCGCAGCCGCATCGCTTAGCGAACTCTGCAATTGCTGCCTGAGCGCAGGTTCAGCGAACTGATTAAACGCAGTGGTGTAAGCATTCTCCATACCGACTAACTGGCTGAAACGCTCGTATTGCCCCGGAGCAAAGTGATCCACGGCAAACACTTCAGACAACAATGCTCGCATGATGCCAGCCTGCTCTTTGATATTCAGCAGGTTGTAATACGCAGCGAGCCGGCTAACCAGCCCCCCTTCGGTAACCTGATGGCTCATGTCGCCGACCAACGCGATAAGGTCACTGACGCTGGCGGTATACCACCCGACAACTTGCGCAGTGGGGAGGGATAAACCATCAACCTGAGAACGCAGTGAGGATAATGTTTGCAAGCGCTCCTGCAGGCGGCTTAGCCGCTGTGCAATATCACCAGCAGAGTCGGATAACACCAGCGCAGACCGGCTTTCCCACAACGCCGCCAGTGCTTTATCCGTTTCGCCTCGCTGCTCGCGTAACGGGTCGGCAAATTTCTGCCCTTTACTGCCAATATAGCCTGAACTCATACCGCGCTCGCGTTGCAGGGCGTGTGCCGCATTGCCCGCTCGCTGCGCCAGTGTCAGTAACTGGGCAAACTGCACCATATCCTGCTCAGTATGCCGGCGTTCCAGTGCGCCGTTAGTGGCGAACCACAACAGCGCAATCAGTAATGGCGTCAGCGCCATCGCAAACTTGTAACGGATAGACAGCGAGGATAAACGCAGCATAAATGCCCCCTGAATGGCCCTTAAAAAACACCAGAGATAATCAACCGACTGATACTCACTTCATCGTCAATCATTGTGGAAACTTGATTTACATTAAAGGGGAACTGTTTGACAAAAAACAAAAAAATCAGCAATACCGAGTTCTTATGGTTCCATCCCCTGCCACACCGCATTGAAAAACCCAACAACAGTTTAAAGCGATTAACATATTTTGGCGTTCGGCAGGCTAACACAGGGTGACAGCCCGTCACAGCGAGAAACGCCACCACTACTCCCTCCTGGGGATGAAAAATACCCCTTATGAGGTAGTCGCATGACTGATCTTGTTACCCTGCGGTAACAAGATGCAGAGATAAATACCGTGCTATCACAATTAATCGACACACAACGCCTGACAGTCTGCAGCGCTTCTGCCAAAATAGGCGCATTCCCCCCGTAGTGAAAATGATGGATTTTCTGTACATGGTTGCAAAAATTATTGATGGTAAAACGATTGCGCAGCAGGTGAAGGACGAAGTCGCCGTGCGCGTGAAACAACGACTGGCTGAAGGTAAACGCGCACCGGGGTTGGCCGTCGTGCTGGTAGGTGATAACCCTGCCTCGCAGATTTACGTCGCCAGCAAGCGCAAAGTGTGTGAGGAAGTGGGCTTTGTTTCCCGTTCCTACGACTTGCCTGCCACCACCACCGAACCGGAACTGCTGGCGCTGATCGACGAACTGAATGCCGATACCGCCATTGATGGCATTCTGGTGCAGTTACCGTTACCGGCGGGCATTGACAACACCAAGGTGATTGAACGGATTGCCGCCGACAAAGATGTGGATGGCTTCCACCCTTATAACGTCGGCCGGCTGTGCCAGCGCGCGCCGTTGCTGCGCCCTTGTACGCCACGCGGTATCGTCACGCTGCTGGAACGTTATGACATCAATATGTTCGGCCTGAACGCCGTGGTAGTCGGCGCGTCCAACATCGTCGGTCGCCCGATGAGCATGGAGCTGCTGCTGGCGGGATGTACCACCACCGTCACCCACCGTTTTACCAAAGATTTACGTCACCACGTTGAACACGCTGATCTACTGGTCGTCGCAGTCGGTAAACCGGGCTTTATTCCGGGCGAGTGGATCAAACCGGGCGCTATCGTTATTGATGTCGGCATTAACCGACTGGAAAATGGCAAAGTCGTGGGCGATGTGAAGTATGATGAGGCCGCTGAGCGCGCTGCGTATATCACCCCGGTACCAGGTGGTGTCGGGCCGATGACCGTTGCCACGCTCATCCAGAACACCTTGCAGGCTTGCGAGGAATACCACGACACTCCGGCACAGGCATAACCCCCATGAACGTATTCCATCTGGATAAACACCCGCACGTAGAACTGTGCGATTTGCTGAAACTACAAGGCTGGAGCGAAAGCGGTGCCGCCGCCAAGCTGGCGATTGCCGCTGGTGAAGTGACCGTCGATGGTCAGACCGAAACCCGCAAACGCTGCAAAATCGTTGCCGGTCAGGTGGTTCAGTTTGGCAAAGAGTCGGTGACCGTGCAGGCGTAATCGCCCGTTTTCATGTTCACCAGAAACCGTAAAGGCCCGCAAGTCGGGCCTTTACTTTAGCTGTTACTTTAGCTGTTACTTTAGCTGTACGCTGTCGCGATTATTTACGCCGCCAGGATTATTTACGCCGCCAAATAGTGCCTTGCGGACCGTCTTCCAGCACGATACCCATTTCCGTCAGCCGATTACGCGCCGCGTCTGCCAGCGCCCAATCTTTAGACTGACGAGCATCGTTACGCTGTTTGATCAGCACTTCGATCTCTTGTACTTCACTGTCATCCGCCTGCGCACTGCTTTGCAGGAATAATTCCGGGTCGTGTTCCAGTAAGCCCAGCACACCGGCCAACTGGCGCAGCGCTGATGCCAGACCATTGGCTGCCGCGACATCATCTGCTTTCAGACGATTGACCTCGCGGGCCATATCGAACAACACCGAATAGGCTTCTGGCGTGTTGAAGTCGTCATCCATCGCGTCGCGGAAACGGTGCTCGAACGCCTCGCCACCTGCCGCAGGTACCGATGCATCGGTGCCACGCAGTGCCGTGTACAGTCGCTCCAGCGACGCACGCGCCTGCTTTAAGTTTTCTTCCGTGTAGTTCAACTGACTGCGGTAATGACCAGAAATCAGGAAATAGCGAATAGTTTCAGCGTCATAGTGAGACAACACATCGCGAACGGTAAAGAAATTATTCAGCGACTTGGACATTTTCTCCCGGTCTACCATGACCATGCCGGAGTGCATCCAGTAATTGACATAATCGCCACCGTGCGCGCAGGTAGACTGGGCAATCTCGTTTTCATGGTGCGGGAACATCAGATCAGAGCCACCGCCATGAATGTCGAAATGCTCACCCAGTTGCTTGCAGTTCATCGCCGAACACTCAATATGCCAGCCGGGACGACCATTGCCCCACGGCGACGGCCAGCTTGGCTCGCCCGCCTTGGACATTTTCCACAACACGAAATCCATCGGGTTGCGTTTCACTTCGGTGATTTCCACCCGCGCACCAGCCTTGAGCTGCTCCAGATCCTGGCGGGACAACACGCCATAGCCCGGTGCGGTATCCACGGAAAACATCACGTCGCCATTATCCGCCACGTAGGCATGACGACGAGCGATCAATTTTTCAACCAGCTCAATGATTTCCGCAATGTAATGCGTCGCACGAGGCTCTTCATCCGGGGAGAGGATGTTCAGCGCGCGAAAATCGGTATGCATCTCGTCGATCATACGGTTGGTGAGTTGCTCGATGGTTTCACCATTTTCCGTCGCTCGCCGAATAATTTTGTCGTCAATATCGGTGATATTGCGAACGTATTTAACGTCATACCCCAGATAACGCAGGTAACGCGCCACCACGTCAAACGCCACGAAAGTACGCCCATGACCGATGTGACACAGGTCGTAAACGGTTATCCCGCACACATACATGCCAACTTTGCCAGCGTGAATGGGTTTGAATTCCTCTTTTTGACGACTCAGGGTATTAAAAATCTTTAGCATCAGGGCATTCCATGGTGTTCGCAGGAGATGTATATCGTTGTCTGCGGTACGCGTAATAAAGTCAGTTTTTATCCGGTTTTCGGACGTAGCTGCGTATTGAAACCTGAACCCTGCCCTATTGCAAGCGGGCGTACCTAATATTCATCCTTCCCCGCCATTTCACATTTTGTTCAGGCTAAAACGCATAAACCCGGCGATATCGCCGGGTTTATCAACAATCACGTGCAACCAAATTGGCCAGCGATATAACGCTTAACGCAAGCGCGGGTTACTCATCACGGAATACTTACCGCTGCCCAGCAGCGCAATCGCGATACCGGCAAAGAAGTAGACCGCAACGCCTTCGGCTCCCCAGGCACCGGTTTCTTCCAGCATGAACAGTGCTTCTGGTTCCGCCAGCAGCAAGGCAACAACCATCGTGAAGGAGAAAATCAGCGCGGCAGGACGTGTAAAAATGCCGAGGATCATCAGGATCGGCGTCACCACTTCGCCCATGAATACACCGTAGGCGATAAAGCCCGGCAGGCCGTGAGCCGCCAGCATTCCCTGAATGGGACCGACACCTCCGAGCAGCTTATGAACGCCGTGGAACAGCATCAAAATACTGAATGACAGTCGCAAAACCAGCTTACCGAAATCCGGGTTATCTAATAGCTGATTAATCCGGTCTACCATGATTTACCTACCTGTATGATTATTGAGTGAGCAATGTGTTAACGAGCGTGACTATCAACCACAACAAGAATAAGTTTAGAAAGTAAAAAAACCCATCAAAATGATACTGGTTATTGATCTG
Source organism: Dickeya oryzae (assembly GCF_020406815.2). Taxonomy (NCBI): domain Bacteria; kingdom Pseudomonadati; phylum Pseudomonadota; class Gammaproteobacteria; order Enterobacterales; family Pectobacteriaceae; genus Dickeya; species Dickeya oryzae. The sequence goes on along the minus strand of NZ_CP162670.1, from coordinate 1,360,572 downwards.
GCACAATAAAAATGTATTTCAAATTAATTCACTTAAATTTACTTATATTAATGAATTTATTTGAAATAGAATTCAACGCACGCTGCTCATTGTGCCGCCCACCACGCCCTGTGCTGACTCAGCTATTCACTTATGTTATAAGAGCGCTCTTGGCGGCTTGGCGCCTCGGTGAATATCTCTCATTATTCTGTGTATTATGGCTAAGTAAGGTTCATCTATGATTACGTTTCATACCAACCACGGCGATATCGTCATCAATACCTTCCCGGAAAAAGCGCCGGTTACCGTGGAAAACTTCCTGAACTACTGCCGCAGCGGTTTTTACAACAACACGATTTTTCACCGTGTGATCAACGGCTTCATGATCCAGGGTGGTGGTTTCGAACCCGGCATGAGCCAGAAAAGTACCAATGCGCCGATCAAAAACGAAGCGAACAACGGTCTGGCCAACAATCGTGGCACGCTGGCCATGGCCCGTACCAACGATCCGCATTCAGCAACCGCACAGTTCTTTATTAACGTCGTAGACAACGACTTCCTGAACTTCAAGTCTGAAACTGTGAATGGCTGGGGTTACTGTGTATTCGCCGAAGTGGCAGAAGGCATGGATGTGGTTGACAAGATCAAAGCCGTCTCTACCGGCCGCAGCGGTATGCATCAGGACGTACCGAAAGAAGACGTGATCGTCACCAGCGTAACCGTTAGCGAGTAACGCCCGCGGTATGTCGACGCTGTTTATTAGCGATCTGCATCTTAGCGAACAGGAACCGGCGATTACCGCCGGTTTTCTGCGTTTTCTGCAAGAAGAAGCCCCCAACGCCGACGCACTCTACATCCTGGGCGACCTGTTCGACGCCTGGATTGGCGACGACGACCCTGCCCCGTTGCACAAGACCGTCGCACAGGCGCTAAAGTCACTGACAGACAGCGGCGTGACTTGCTATTTCGCACACGGCAACCGCGACTTTCTACTAGGCGGTCGTTTCGCCCACCAGAGCGGTCTGCAATTGCTCGCCGCAGAAACCGTGCTTGACCTCTATGGCCGACGCACCCTGTTATTGCACGGCGATACCCTGTGTACCGACGATCACGCCTACCAAAATTTTCGCCGCAAAGTGCATAACCCGCTTATCCAGCGGCTTTTCCTGTGGTTGCCCCTGTCTTTTCGCCTGCGCATCGCGGCACGTATGCGCGCGGCCAGCCAGCGAGCCAACCAGCATAAATCCATGATGATCATGGACGTCAATGCGGATGAAGTGATTAACCGCCTGCACGACCATCACGCCACCCTGATGATCCACGGGCATACACACCGTCCGGCTATCCACGTTATCGATCAAGGCAGTGTAAAGGCTGAACGCGCGGTATTGGGTGCCTGGCATCAGGAAGGATCGTGGCTCCAGGTGACGCCGGATGACGTTCGTCTGATCTCGTTTCCATTGTAACGCCCCGTTTACACTGATTTTCACAGCTAACGGCCCATTTCATCGCCACGCAACCGTTTTCCTCCCTTCTGGCTCATGGTATGCTCTACGCCCTCGCGGCCTGTGGCTCCGGTTTCAGGTCGCTGTTGCATCGTGCCATGACCGTATCACTCATGTTCACTGTCATTGCACGTCATCAACATGAATCACCACCGCCATGCAAACCACAGGAGCATTACAGGCATGTCATCCAACGCTGCCCCGGCGAAAATCGCTATTGTCATGGGTTCAAAGAGTGACTGGGCTACCATGCAGTTTGCTGCAGAGATCCTCACCACACTGAATCTGCCTTATCACGTTGAAGTGGTCTCCGCGCACCGCACGCCAGACAAACTGTTCAGCTTCGCCGAACAGGCAGACCAGAATGGCTTTGACGTTATTATCGCTGGCGCGGGCGGCGCTGCTCACCTGCCGGGAATGCTGGCAGCCAAAACGCTGGTGCCGGTGCTGGGTGTTCCAGTTCAGAGCGCGGCGCTAAGCGGTGTGGACAGTCTTTACTCTATTGTGCAGATGCCGCGCGGCATTCCTGTCGGCACTCTGGCTATCGGCAAAGCGGGCGCGGCCAACGCAGCCCTGCTGGCAGCACAGATTCTGGCGCGTCACGATAGCGCACTGGCAACCCGTCTGGCGGCCTGGCGTCAGGCGCAAACCGACGAGGTACTGAACCATCCGGATCCGAGGGAAGAGGCATGAAACCGGTTTGCGTACTGGGTAACGGCCAGTTAGGCCGTATGCTGCGTCAGGCTGGCGAGCCGCTTGGCATCGCTGTCTATCCTGTTGGGCTGGATGCAGAGCCGGAATCCGTTCCGGTGCAACACAGTGTTATCACCGCTGAAATCGAACGATGGCCGGAAACAGCGCTGACCCGCCAACTGGCGCAGCACGCCGCCTTCGTTAACCGTGACATCTTCCCGCGGCTGGCGGATCGCTACACCCAAAAGCAACTGCTGGATGAGCTGGGTCTGGCCACCGCCCCCTGGCAACTGCTGGCTTCAGCGCAAGAATGGCCGACTGTCTTCGCCTCATTGGGCGAACTGGCGATTGTCAAACGCCGCGTCGGTGGCTATGACGGTCGTGGTCAGTGGCGTATCCGCAGCGGCGAAGAACACAGCCTGCCGGATGAATGCTACGGTGAGTGTATTGTCGAACAAGGTATCGCCTTTTCTGGCGAAGTCTCGCTGGTTGGCGCTCGCAGCGCGACAGGTGAATGCGTATTTTACCCACTGACCCACAATCTGCACGAAGACGGTATTTTGCGTACCAGTGTCGCGCTGCCGACCCCACAGCCCCACCTGCAGCAGCAGGCGGAACAGATGCTGTCAGCTATTATGCATCGTCTCGGTTACGTGGGCGTGATGGCCATGGAGTGTTTTGTGGTAGACGATCGCCTGCTGATCAACGAGCTAGCCCCACGGGTGCATAATAGCGGCCACTGGACGCAAAACGGTGCATCCATCAGCCAGTTCGAACTGCATCTGCGCGCGATCCTTGAGTTGCCACTCCCCGCTCCGGTGGTTGCCAGCCCAGCGGTGATGGTCAATCTGATCGGCACTGATGTGAATATCGACTGGCTGGCGTTGCCACTGGTACATCTGCACTGGTATGAAAAAGAGGTACGTCCGGGTCGCAAAGTCGGACACCTGAACCTCTCTCATCCCGATAATGTGCTGTTGAGCCAGACACTACAGGCATTAGCGCCCCTGCTGCCGGAGGCTTATCACTCCGGGCTGGCGTGGGCACAACACCGGTTAGTCGGTTAAGCACATATACGTATTACGGGTCAGCGGTGCATGCAAGTCAGCCATGACCCGCTGATACCCGTCGTTTATGCTTTACGTTGCAGGCAGGCTAAATGCTCTGCGACTCGAATGATTCAGGGTGTATCATCGCCCGGTACGATTTTTACGTGACATTATGATGATTGGGTTTATTATCTTCAGCGCGAATAAAATAAATACCTTGTGTCGGCTATTTATTTCACTCACGGACTTCCAGAATAAGAAATATTTCCGCTTTATTATTCACCAATTCAAACCAATTAACGCATCAAAAAAGATACCTCCCAAAATAAATTATTTAACGCATCAATCCTGATATTTTATTTTTGAATAATTGGGGTTAAAATAATTGACCTTTATTCATTTGTGTGATCGCCTCACTATTATTTCATCCTGGTCAGGATATAGAATGCGCCCACAATAAAAGGTTACCCCGATTCACATGATGTCTCGTGTGACACCTGCGAATTACCCCTGTATTGGCCTGTAGCCGGTACGGCATTTTTTATACTCTGTGTTCACCAAGGAGAAACTCGCATGAGCACAATTCAAGACAGCAGTCAGGTACTGGAGAACGCTTCAGGCTGGCGTAAAAGCGATACCGTCTGGATGCTGGGCCTGTACGGCACGGCCATCGGCGCGGGCGTGCTGTTTTTGCCCATCAATGCCGGTATTGGCGGATTGATTCCGTTGATTATCATGGCAATTATTGCTTTTCCGATGACCTATTTTTCTCACCGCGCGTTATGCCGTTTTGTATTATCCGGTAAAAAAGGTGGTGAAGATATTACCGAAGTCGTAGAAGAACATTTTGGTACTGGCGCGGGAAAATTAATCACCCTGCTTTATTTCTTCGCTATTTATCCAATCCTGCTGGTTTATAGCGTCGCCATTACCAATACGGTTGACAGCTTTATTACTCACCAGTTGCATTTACCGTCTCCGCCACGAGCGATTCTGTCTCTGATATTGATTCTGGGACTGATGTTTATCGTCCGCTTCGGCGAAGCGATGATCGTGAAAGCGATGAGCGTGCTGGTTTATCCGTTTGTCGCCGTATTAATGATGCTGGCGCTGTATTTAGTTCCACACTGGAATACAACGGTTTTCCATAATATTTCCCTGACCAACAGCACCACAGGTAATGGCCTGCTGGCAACGCTGTGGCTGGCGATTCCGGTCATGGTGTTTTCTTTCAACCACTCGCCGATTATTTCCTCTTTTGCGGTAGCCAAACGCCGTGAATATGGTGATAACGCCGAGAGAAAATGCGCCCGTATCCTGGCTTGCAGCCACATTATGATGGTGCTGACCGTAATGTTCTTCGTATTCAGTTGCGTACTGGCACTCTCTCCATCTGACCTGATGGAAGCGAAAACACAGAACATTTCGATCCTGTCCTATCTGGCTAACCACTTTAATAACCCGGTTATGGGCTATCTGGCACCGGTTATCGCCACTATCGCCATTTCCAAATCGTTCCTGGGTCACTACCTGGGTGCAGGCGAAGGCCTGAACGGCATGATGACAAAAATGCTGCGCAGCCGCGGTAAGACGGTTTCAACCGCCAAACTGAACCGCATCACTGCACTGTTCATGCTGGTCACCACCTGGCTGGTCGCCACACTGAACCCGAGCATTCTGGGTATGATTGAAACCATGGGTGGCCCGGTTATCGCCTGCCTGCTGTTCCTGATGCCGATGTATGCTATCCGCAAAGTACCGGCTATGCGTCAGTACAGCGGCGCGTTGAGCAATGTGTTCGTCACCCTGCTGGGCCTGATCGCCATCACCGCCATTGTTTACACCCTGTTCGAGTAATTCCTCTGTCCCTCCCGACGCAGGCCGTGCTGCTGCCTGCGTCAGCTGAAAGGAACCCCCTATGGTCAGCGTATTTGATATTTTCAAAATTGGTATCGGCCCTTCCAGTTCGCATACCGTTGGCCCGATGAAAGCTGGCAACATGTTCACCGACGATCTGGTCAACCTGTCTCTGATTTCATCGGTTGACGCCATTATCGTTGATGTTTATGGCTCGCTGGCTCTGACCGGCAAGGGCCACCACACCGATATCGCCATCATTATGGGACTGGCGGGCAATCTGCCAGACAGCGTGGATATCGACGCGATCCCGGCTTTTATTCAACAAGTACAGCACAGCAGTCGTCTGCCATTGCTCAATGGGCGCTATGAAGTCAACTTCCCGTTGGACAGCGCACTGCGCTTCCAACCGGAGAACCTGCCGCTGCATGAAAACGGCATGACAATCCGTGCGCTCGACGCCAGCAAAAACGTGCTGTACAGCAAAACCTATTACTCGATCGGCGGCGGTTTTGTCGTCGATCAGGAGCACTTCGGCCAGCCAATGACACAGGAAGAACGCGCGCCCTGGCCGTTCTATTCCGCCCGACAACTGCTTCAACATTGTCACGACAATTGCCTGTCGCTGTCAGCGGTCGTGATGAAAAACGAAATCGCCATGCACGGCCGCGATGCGCTGGAAACCTATTTCGCCAGCGTCTGGCAAACCATGCAAAACGCCATTCATCGCGGTATGAATACCGAGGGCGTACTTCCTGGCCCACTGCGCGTGCCACGTCGTGCCTCGGCGTTACACCGTTTATTGTTCACCAACGGGCGCTTCTCCAATGACCCGATGGATGCCATGGATTGGGTCAACATGTTCGCAATGGCGGTATCGGAAGAGAACGCCGCAGGTGGTCGGGTAGTCACGGCACCGACCAATGGTGCTTGCGGCATTATTCCTGCGGTGTTGGCCTACTACGACCGCTTCATTCAGCCGGTAACACCGGACACGTACCTGCGCTATTTCCTGGCTGCCGGGGCCATCGGCATTCTGTTTAAAATGAATGCGTCGATTTCCGGCGCGGAAGTCGGTTGTCAGGGCGAGGTGGGTGTTGCCTGTTCGATGGCGGCAGCCGGTCTGGCTGAACTGCTGGGTGCCAACCCGGAACAGGTGTGCATCGCGGCAGAAATCGGTATGGAACACAATCTTGGGCTGACCTGCGACCCGGTTGCTGGCCAGGTTCAGGTACCTTGCATCGAGCGTAACGCCATTGCGTCCGTTAAAGCGATCAACGCTGCCCGTATGGCGATTCGTCGCTCCAGCGAGCCCCGTGTTTCGCTGGATAAAGTGATTGAAACCATGTACGAAACCGGCAAAGACATGAACGCCAAATACCGCGAGACATCCCGCGGTGGCCTGGCGATTAAAGTGGTGCAATGTGAATAAACGCGTGGTGCGCCTGAGCGCGCACCTCGTTAACAATTGATCTCATAAGCAATTGATCTCATAAACAATTAGCCTCACTAGCAATCATCAGCATCACTAGCAACAACCTTTACTCACACCAGTCGCCAACAGCAGTTCCCGCAACATAACGCGCGGATACTCCCAGGGAACAATAACCCACCGGGCTGATGCCACTCCATCAGCCCGGTGTATTTTTAGTCATGCTGTATTTTTAGTCATGCTATATGTTGAGTGACGCGGTATTGTCAATCACCGCGTAGTCGAGTGTCACGGATGTAGCCGAGTATCACGGATGTTGGGCATCGCGCACGTTAAGCACCATGCACATCGGGTAACGGTATGCTATCAGGACGGTTTTTTCTCGTTGTCCGGCCAGGACCAGATCAGGTTGTTTTCTGCGGCGGACACATACCAGTCAAGCGCACTGGCGACCGGTTTCGGCATGGACTCCGCTGCAGCGACAGGGGCGGGTGTATCAGTGTTTTTCTTGCGAATACGCAGCGGCGCACGAGACTGCCCGCCATTTAAGCGCGCATTGAAGTTCTCCACTTCGGTATCAAACAGCACGCCTTCCAGTTGATGCAGACGGTTCAACCCACGCAGGATCGCCAGCAGGCTGCTCAGGGTAATGGATTCCCCCATCTCCGCACGTTTGATGGTCGCAATGCCAAGCCCGGCGCGCTCAGCCAGATCCACCTGGGATAACCGCTGCTGAATACGTGCGTCTTTTATACGTCGACACAGCTCGGTGATGATGTCACCTTCGCTCATGGTACTGAATCTCATAATGCCGCTATCTGCCCCCACGCTAAATTGCGCGCAGTTTATCATCACTCGAAGCAATAACAGCGATGAGCGAACAACTAAACATCAGTTTCTCGATACAGGTCAATTTTTCATAAGAAAAAACGATGGAATCGACAACGCATATCGGGCACGCGGCGTCCACACCGCGTGTGATGAAAATGACTACCCAAAACGACCGGTAATATAGTCTTCGGTACGGCGCTCGGCCGGTGCGGTAAACAGCGAGTCGGTTTCGTTGTACTCGATCAGGCGGCCATGATGAATAAATGCCGTGTAATCAGAGACTCTCGCGGCTTGCTGCATGTTATGCGTCACCAGCACCAGCGTGAAACGGCGCTTGAGCGCACCAATCAGTTCTTCGATCACCAATGTCGAGATAGGATCGAGCGCCGATGTCGGCTCATCCAGCAATAGTACTTCCGGTTCGATGGCGATAGCACGGGCGATCACCAGCCGCTGTTGCTGACCACTGGACAGCGTGAGTGCATTGTCGCCGAGCCGGTCTTTCACCTCATGCCATAATGCCGCTGCCCGCAAGGCGCTTTCCACCGACTCATCCAACAGACGTCGGTCTTTCACCCCCTGCAAGCGCAGGCCGTAAATCACGTTTTCATAGATGGATTTAGGAAAGGGATTGGGCCGCTGAAAGACCATGCCGACCCGGCGGCGCAATGTCGAGACATCCAGCGACGGATCGTTGATGCACATGCCCTGCAGACGGATGTCGCCGTCGATACGGCAGTTATCCATTAAATCGTTCATGCGGTTAAAACAGCGCAGCAAGGTAGATTTGCCGCAACCTGACGGCCCAATCAGCGCCGTCACACGGTTTTTCGGAATACGCAAAGAAATATCACACAGCGCTTGTTTATCGCCGTAATACAAATTCAGCCCGTCGACCGACAGCGCGGTTTGTTCATCGGTTAACCGGTGGACGTCCATCACGGGGAGTCGCTCCAGTGGTTTAGGCATACCCATCACTATTCTCCGGCCACTTAGAGTGACATCGCTCGGTATTTTTCACGCAACACATGGCGAATGCCAATTGCCGCCAGATTCAACGCCACCACAATCAACACCAGCAGTAACGCGGTGGTATACACTAATGGGCGAGCCGCTTCCACATCCGGGCTCTGAAACGCCAGATCATAAATCTGGAACCCCAGGTGCATAAATTTCCGCTCCAGATGCAGATAGGGAAAGAGACTGTCCACCGGCAGTACCGGTACCGATTTTACCACCCCGACTAGCATCAGCGGCGCGGTTTCTCCTGCGGCTCGCGCCACCGCCAGAATCAACCCGGTCATCATCGCCGGTACCGCCATCGGCAGCACCACACGCCACAGGGTTTCCGCCCGGGTCGCCCCCAACGCCAGCGAGCCATGACGCACCGATAACGGAATGCGTGACAGCCCCTCTTCCGTAGACACAATCACCACCGGCAACGTTAGCAGCGCCAGCGTCAGCGATGCCCACAGCAACCCCGGAGTACCGAAGGTCGGGTTCGGCAGTGACTCAGCGTAAAACAGACGATCCAACGTGCCGCCCACCAAATAAACAAAAAAGCCCAGTCCAAACACACCGTAGACGATGGATGGCACCCCGGCCAGATTCGCCACGGCCACCCGCACCCAGCGGGTCAGGCTGGTGTTATCAGCGTATTCATGCAGATAAACCGCCGCAATCACCCCTAGCGGCATCACAATTACCGACATCAAGATAACCAACAACACCGTGCCGAAAATGGCTGGGAACAGCTGACCGGGGCTACTGTCGTCAGGTTCAAACCGGGTTAACAGGCTCCCTATTACCTGCAGCGTCTGGTGCGCCTTTTCACTGAAGGTCATCGCATTGGGGTACCACGCCCGCTCAATCATTTTGATCGGGATGGTATGCACTTGCCCCTGCGCATCGCGTAGCAACACCGCCGTGCGGTTGATATCGGCATTGAACGCCAGCAGTTGTTGATTAAGAGCACTGAAATGACGCTCCAGCGCGGTTCGCTCAGCACCCAAGCGTGCCTGTGCTTGCTCATTCAGGCGGTTTTCCCGCCGCAGTTTTTCTTCCTGCAACCGTAGTGCGTCAAACTGCTGGTTCACCCGGCTCATCTCACCCAGGCGCAGCGTCTGAGCGTGCGTCATCAATTGGTGTACCTGCACAATCCGCTGCTGCAGTGTTGATGCCAGGTTGTCGGACACCAATGGCTGCCCGTCTTCCGTCATACCATCAAGATAGCCATACGCCATACCGTTGGTGGTGCGTCGCACCGCCAGCACATCAGCGGGCAGGCTGGCATGGGTCACCGAGGTGGACAGCAGTGTCTGGAAACTCTGGCCGTAAGACTCTCGCCACCCGGTTTTAAGCAGATAGCGCGTAGCACCTGATGCGGGAGCATTGATGACCCCGGCATTCACCAGTTGCTGGTGAGTCAGCGGTTGCTCATTATAGCGCTCGCCAATCAACTGAAGTGGAGTGCCCTGTGCATCGTGCAGGCTAAACGACCACACCGGTTGCGGCCACAGGTAGCGCGCGCTCTGCCCGACCAGCAGCGCGAACACCGCAACGATGGCAATCAGGCTGAACGTTATCGCAGACGCCGTGAGCCATACCCAGGGTGTTCCGGTGCGAAACCAACGCATCATGACAGTTCTCCCTCGTCGCGGTAGCGGCGACGTAAACGCTGACGAATGATCTCTGCCAGCGAATTCACCACAAAGGTAAAGAGAAACAGCACCAACGCGGCTAAAAAAAGCACCCGATAGTGCGCGCTGGACATTGCCGCTTCCGGCATTTCAATCGCGATATTCGCCGCCAGCGATCGCAACCCCTGAAACAAGCTGTTGTCCATTACCGGCGTATTGCCGGTCGCCATCAGCACGATCATGGTTTCTCCTACCGCACGGCCAAAACTCAGCATCAGGGCAGCAAAAATGCCGGAACTGGCTGATGGCAGCACCACCCGCCACAAGGTTTGCCACGCGGTAGCCCCCAGTGCCAGCGACCCCTGACTCAGGCGAGCCGGTACGCTGAACAACGCATCCTCCGCCAGCGAAAAGATCAGCGGGATCAAGGCAAACCCCAGCGCGACACCTGCGACCAGCGTATTGCGCTGGCTGAAGTGATCCCCCATCCATTGCCACAGTGGTTGCCCCAGTAGACATGAATCGAGCCACGGCCCCAACCCGCACGCCAGCGCCAGCATCAGCAACATCGCCGGTATCAACAGTAAGGCATCCCACCCGGCCGATACGCCGCGTCGCCAGCGGGCGGGCAACTGTTCGAGCAACCACCCACTCCCTAACACCGCCACACCCCATAGCAACGGCAGCAACAGGATGGCGGTCAGGTACGTCGCCATACGGGGGGCCAGCCACAACGCGGCAATCAGCCCAATCACCACCGTCGGCAACGCGCCCATGATTTCCATGGCAGGTTTGATCCAACGCCGTAGCGTCGGCGTCATGAAACAGGCGGTATAAATCGCGGCTGCCAGCGCCAGTGGTGCCGCGAACAACATGGCATAAAGCGCCGCCTTGAACGTGCCGCTCAGTAACGGGACCAGACTGAATTTAGCCTGATAACTGTCGTCGGCGGCGGTCGGTTGCCAGACATAATCCGGTTCCGGATAGTTTTCATACCAGAGCTTTTGCCACAGCCCTCGCCAGCCAATATCGGGATACGGATTATCAAGTTGGTACGGTCGCCAGTCCGTGTCCGTTTCCAGCAACAGTGCTCGCCCACGCGGGGAAAACGCCGCGATTCGGGCCTGTGGTGCCAGTAACGCGCTCATCAGTTCGCCGGATTGCTTACTGGCAAACAACGAGAAATGCCCTTGCGGGTCAAGAGTGGCAAAAACGCGGCGGCGCGGCTCAACTATCAGATTCAGTTGCCGTCCATCGGTAGGGAAAATACGAATTTCACTCAAATGAGGTCCGGTTGCCGTTGGGGTATCGAACCATTGACTCACACGCCCATCAGCGGATTTGATCAGCAACGAATGTCCGCCAGCCAGCAGCGATAACGACAGTGGTGCCGTTCCCGGTAAGGTGACCGTTTCACGGGCGGTAAGCACTTGCTCACGCAGTTGCCATACCGTCAGGCGGTTGCCACTCAAGGCATAGATCTGCTGACCATCCGGCGATAACAGCAGTTGTTGCACAGGTTCGTCGGGTTGAACCTGCGACACCGGTTGCAAGTCCGCGAGCGTCAACATGTCGACTGGCGGGGTATTGAGCGATAGCGCATAAAACTGCAAACGGTTCTCTGCGTCAATCAACGCCATCAACAACATATCGTCTGACTCAGCAATCACCAGTTGCCGCAACGGTTGAGTCGCTCCAGCCAGGCGAAGCGAATGCTCACCCAGCGGGTATCGCCACTGCGGTATACCGGCACTGGACAACGGTAAGTCAGGACGAAGCACTCTCAGTGCCCCGTCAGCCTGCCCCAGCACCAGTAGTGGGCGCTCACCGGTACTCATCGCCGACACGGTAACCGACGACGCTACTGACACACTGGTATTGACCTGCCCACGCGCAAGATCGATAAACTCGCCGTTTCCCGCCGCATCAACCCGAAAAGCCCAGCGGCCACTATCATTAATGCCAAGCGCCAGCGTCGGGTCATGGCTATCGACAGCCACAGGCTCCAACGGGCGAATTGACGCAGACGAAAACAGCGGGATCACCACATATAGCAGATAAAGAAAGATCGTCAGTAACGCCAGCAGTACCAGCCATCCGCTGCCCACCACAATCCGGCGCGTCAGCCGGTCGATGAACGCCCGCTGCCTGTCCCGATACGCTAAATTGCCTGAGTCTGCCATCTGTCGCCGTTGTTCCTGCCGTGTCGAAAATCTGACCATCTTCTTGCATTGAGAAGAGGAAATGAAATATCCCGTCGCAGACGGGGTAACATATGTTGCCTTTACACCTGTAATATGACAATGGTAAGTCGATACGCGCATTCGCTTTTATCGTCATTTGCGCGCCATAATGAACGTGGATAGTAGCTGCACTTAAGTAAAAATAGTGTAACGGAGCGACAATGAGTCAGGACAAACTCTACATAGAAAAAGAGTTGAGTTGGTTATCCTTTAATGAACGTGTGTTGCAGGAAGCCTCGGACAAAACCAATCCACTGATTGAACGGATGCGATTCCTGGGTATCTATTCCAGCAATCTGGACGAGTTCTACAAAGTTCGTTTTGCTGACCTGAAGCGCCGCATCCTGATCAATGAAGAGCAAGGCTCCGATGGCGAACTGCGCCAATTACTCGGCAAAATCCAGGCCCGGGTACTGAAAACCGACCAACAGTTTGACAATCTGTACAACGAGTTGCTGCTGGAGATGGCCCGTAACCAGATCTTTTTGGTTAACGAGCGTCAGGTCTCTTCCAATCAGCAAATCTGGCTGCGCGAGTATTTCCGCCAGAACCTGCGTCCACACATCACGCCGATTTTGATTCTGCCGGAAACCAATCTGGTCGAATTCCTGAAAGACGATTACACCTATCTGGCGGTAGAAATCATTCGCGGCGAAAAAACCGACTATGCGCTGCTGGAAATCCCGTCTGACAAGGTGCCCCGCTTTGTCGACCTGCCGCCAGAAGCGCCACATCGTCGCAAGACCATGATTCTCATCGACAACATCTTGCGTTACTGTCTGGATGATATTTTCCGTGGCTTTTTCGATTTCGACGCGCTAAACGCCTACTCCATGAAAATGACCCGTGACGCCGAATACGATCTGGTCACGGAAATGGAGTCAAGCCTGCTGGAATTGATGTCTTCCAGCCTCAAACAGCGCCTGACTGCCAAACCGGTACGGTTCGTTTACCAACGTGATATGCCAGATGCGATGGTGGAATGTCTGCTGCATAAACTGGGGATCTCCTCTTACGATTCGGTGATCCCTGGCGGGCGTTATCACAACTTTAAAGATTTTATCGGCTTTCCGAATATCGGCCGCGCCAATCTGGTCAACAAACCGCTGCCACGTCTGCGCCATCACTGGTTCAGCCAGTTCCGCAATGGGTTTGATGCCATTCGTCACCGCGATGTTCTGCTCTACTACCCGTACCACACCTTTGAGCATGTGCTGGAGTTACTGCGCCAGGCGTCTTTCGACCCAAGCGTACTCTCGATTCGCATCAATATTTACCGTGTGGCGAAAGACTCGCGTATCATCAATTCCATGATCCACGCCGCCCACAACGGGAAGAAAGTCACGGTGGTGGTGGAATTGCAGGCACGCTTTGATGAAGAAGCCAATATTCACTGGGCCAAACGGCTGACAGAAGCGGGCGTTCACGTTATTTTCTCCGTGCCGGGGCTTAAGATCCACGCCAAGTTGTTCCTTATCTCTCGTAAAGAAGGGGATAACATCGTGCGTTATGCGCATATCGGTACCGGTAACTTCAACGAGAAAACTGCTCGCCTGTATACCGACTATTCGTTGCTGACCGCCGATGAGCGCATCACCAACGAAGTGCGCCGGGTGTTCAATTTCATTGAAAACCCATACCGCCCGGTCAGTTTCCACCATCTGCTGGTGTCGCCGCAAAATTCCCGTGACCGTCTGTATCAGATGGTCGATCAGGAAATAGCCAACGCACAGGCCGGACTGGAAGCGAAAATCACGTTGAAAGTCAATAATCTGGTGGATAAAGGGCTGGTGGACAGGCTGTATGCCGCCTCTGGCGCTGGCGTAAAAATCAACCTGCTGGTTCGTGGCATGTGCTCACTGATTCCAGAACTCCCCGGGATCAGCGATAATATTCGGGTTATTAGTCTCCTTGACCGCTACCTGGAACACGATCGCGTCTATGTATTCCATAACGGTGGCGACCACAAGGTATTCCTGTCATCTGCTGACTGGATGACTCGTAATATTGATTACCGTATCGAAGTCGCGGTGGAAGTGCTTGACGACAGGCTGAAGGAACGGGTGCTGAACATACTGGATATCTTGTTCAGCGATACGGTAAAAGCCCGTGTGGTAGACAAGGAGCTGAGCAATCGCTACGTCACCCGCGGTAACAGGCGCAAAGTGCGCGCCCAGACTGCCATCTATGACTATATCAAGGCGCTCGAGCAACCCGGAGAACAGGCCTGATCCAATGCCTTTAATGAACCACACTACCGAACAACCTCAGGAATTCGCGGCTATCGACCTGGGCTCCAACAGTTTCCATATGGTAATAGCCCGCGTCGTTAATGGCGCGCTACAAGTATTGAGCCGCCTGAAGCAACGCGTACACCTGGCTGACGGGCTGGACAGTCAAAACCAGCTTAGCGAGGAGTCCATTCAGCGCGGGCTAAGCTGTCTGGCGCTGTTTGCTGAACGGCTACAGGGTTTTCCCGCCACTAACGTGTCGATTGTCGGTACCCATGCGCTACGCCAGGCGGCCAACGCGCAGGATTTTCTGCGGCGCGCTGCCAAAATCATCCCCTACCCGATTGAAATTATTGCCGGTAATGAAGAGGCACGTCTGATCTTCATGGGGGTAGAACACACCCAACCGGAAAAAGGCCGCAAGCTGGTTATCGATATCGGCGGTGGTTCTACCGAGCTGGTCATCGGCGAGGACTTCGAGCCGATGCTGGTGGAAAGCCGTCGTATGGGGTGCGTGAGTTTCGCCCAACAATTTTTCCCCAACGGAGAAATCAGCGAAGCCAACTTCAAGCGCGCCCGACTCGCCGCGGCCCAGAAGCTGGAAACACTGGCGTGGGAATACCGTATCTATGGCTGGGATTACGCCCTTGGCGCATCCGGCACCATCAAAGCCACCTGTGAAATTCTGGTGGCGATGGGAGAAAAAGACGGTCTTATCACCCCAGAGCGCCTGGAAATGCTGCGTGAACGCATCCTGCAGTTTAAAAACTTCCGGGCGCTCAGCCTGCCCGGCCTGACTGAGGATCGCCAAACCGTGCTGGTGCCGGGCTTAGCGATTCTGTGTGGTGTGTTTGACGCACTCGCTATCCGGGAATTGCGTTTGTCAGACGGTGCCTTACGCGAAGGGGTTCTCTATGAAATGGAGGGTCGCTTCCGCCATCAGGATATCCGTATTCGCACCGCGCAAAGCCTCGCCAGCCATTACAACATTGACCGGGAACAGGCGAAGCGTGTGCGGGAAACCGCCGAACAGCTTTATACGCAATGGGCACAGCAGAACCCGTCACTGGTACACCCGCAACTGGGAGCACTGCTGAAATGGTCGGCGATGCTGCATGAGGTTGGCCTCGGCATCAATCACAGTGGTATGCACCGCCATTCTGCCTATATTTTGCAAAACACCAATCTGCCCGGTTTCAATCAGGAACAGCAGCAACTGCTGGCATTGATGGTGCGGTTACATCGCAAGGCAGTGAAGCTGGAAGAATTGCCGCGCTTTAATCTGTTCAAGAAGAAGCACTATCTGCCGATGGTGCAACTGTTGCGTCTGGCTACGTTGTTAAACAACCAGCGTCAGGCGACCACCACGCCGAAAACGCTGCGCCTTATTGCCAGCGAAACCGCATGGACGCTGATCTTCCCACAGGGGTTCTTCAACCAGAACACGCTGGTTCAGCTGGATCTGGAACGAGAACAACAGTACTGGGACGACGTTAGCGGCTGGAAACTGTACATCGAAGAAGAACCGGTCTAATGGCTTTTCAGGCCGGCAGCCGCTGTGTTGTCCGGCCTGACATGATCAAATCCGCTTTTTCTGTGATAATGTTCGCATTATTGCCGCCAATCGCACATCTGACACCCCTTTCACCGCGCTTTTTATCTCACTCACGTTGACCGTATCGCCAGCTTGTGCCTAAATAAAATACAGCGAATGTTCGCTATAACAGGGAAACCGAAAATCAATGACAACACTAACCCATAAACGACGCATTGCCCTTCGTCAGCGACGACGATCCGGTACGCGCATCGCTCGTACTATACTTATGATTAGTTTTATTATTCTGCTTGGTCGTTTTGCCTATTCCGCCGTCGGTGCCTTTTTCCACCACCAGAACATACAGCAACAACGTGTCACACAGCCTGTTGCCCCTACCGTCACCTCAACAGTCGTGACACCCCAACGCGAATAGCATCTTACTGCTGCCGTTGATGCCTGATGTATTATTCGTGAAATTGCGCCTGGTGCTGTGGCATCACGTGGTTGTGCCATTTTATGCACCTGTCTACGCTTTTCGTCTGCGCATTTCAGTCCATACTCAATGCACATCTCAATATTGATGAGAGAACGCTGACGAGAAAGAGGTACCACTATGGCCAGCGGCTGGTCTAATGATGGAGCGGTTCAGGATCAAATTGACGCCACAGTAGATGACGCCATCGCCCATGCCCGTAGTCTGCTACATCAGGGTGACAGCGCGCACTATTGTGAAGAATGTGGTGATGCTATCCCACAGGCTCGTCGTCAGGCACTGCCAGGTGTTCGCCTCTGCGTGCAATGTCAGGAAAAGAGAGATAAAAAACACGCCCTTAACAGCGGTTATAACCGGCGGGGCAGTAAAGACAGTCAGCTACGCTAAATAATACGGGCATGACGCCGACACGACATCTTCCTGACTAACATCACGCCCCACCCAAAGCCTTACAACCTTATTCCCAATGATTCCCCATTCACCGCACGACCAGCACCGATGTCTGGGCGTGGCGAACGATTGCTGCGGCGTTTGACCCCAGCAGGTAGGTTTTCACATTCGGGCGCCGCGAACCAATCACAATCAGGTCCGCTTCAATCTCCTGAGCCAGCTCCAGCACTTCATCACGCGGGATACCAAAACTGATGCTGTGAGACAGTTTGTCCGCGGGCAGGTCGATGGTTTTCAACAGCGCATGCAGTTTTTCATCCGCTTTGATCACCGCTTCATTCTCAAACTCTTTGATGCCAAACGAATAAGCCGACATAAACGCCGAGGCGTCAGGCAACGCATAGAATAAGTGAACGGTCGCGCCAGATTGCCTGGCCAGTTCCACCGCGTGCGACAATGCCTTTTGCGTCAACGTTTCTTCATCAATATCCACGGGTACTAAAATGGTCTTGTACATCATCACGTCCTTAAGTCAGCCATCGCTATACTCAAAGCGTAGCCCCGTTTGCCGCGGTGCGACATCGTTTTTCAGGTATTTGTGAAGCGAGGCCAGGTTTAGCGCTGATAAGGCAATCTGATACAACCACAAGCGAATACAACGGGTTATCTGGCAACCTTGCCTGCCTGCGGTAACGGGAGTAGTCTTGCCCGAGTTCAGCCCCTGACCCACAGACTGCAAGCATGACAACTCTTGATGCGCTGTTCTTACGGCTATCACGCTCTCGTTTCCGCCAGCGTTTTCATCTGGGTGCCAAAGAGCGCGACTACTGCTTTAGCAAAGGCAAAGAGCAAATTGCGGCTCATGCCGCCGATTTTATCGCCCGGAGACTGGCACCGGCAGAACCGGCCAACGACGGTAAACAGACCCCAATGCGCGGTCATCCGGTGTTTATTGCTCAGCACGCCACCGCGACCTGCTGCCGGGGCTGTCTGGAGAAATGGCATCAGATAAGCCCACACCGCCCGCTCACTGATGACGAACAGCGCTACATTGTTGATGTCATTCTACGCTGGCTTGAAAACGACCTACTGCACCATACGCCTTAACGTTGTGCCTGCCACGCCTGCAAAATCACCGCGGTGTCCTTCACCAGCAAGGTATTACCGGGGATGATGAAGTCGCGCCAGACATCGTTATGCTGGTCGATAAGTTGTGCTGCACTCACTGCCCGTCTGTCCGCCGTGGTGTGGGCATCACCGGCCACCGTTTGCGCATAACCACGGCTGGCGGCATTTTTAATGGTGGCATCAACACAATAGTCCGTCGCACAGCCGCATAGCGTAAAGTGCTTCACCTGAAGACGGTCCAGAATCTGCGCCAGTTCGGTACGGTAAAACGCATCACAGGCTGTTTTCGTCACCGATATGGCATTGGCAGGCTGATGTAGTGAAGGCAGCACCTGCCATGCTTCGCTGCCGGGTAGCATGTCGGCGTCCGTATGTTGGATAAAAATGGTCTGATCCGCGGCGTCAATCAACTGATTGATACGCTCAGTCACACTCTCCTGCTGATAGCGCGGCGTAGCGAACACCCCATTTTGCATATCGACAACGATTAACACCTGCATGTCTACCCCCGAAAACCATAGCGCAAAACGCTATCATACTGCGCTATCGTGCAGGCAGACATTATTCATGACGGGAAACATCGCATGAAAAGAAACAGAGTGTGGGGAACTGGAATAGCAAACGGGGACAACAGCAGAAATGAAAACGGGCCAGCATCATGCTGGCCCGTTAGAATTTTGGCGGAGGAGTAGAGATTCGAACTCTAGAACGCTTTCGCGTCGCCGGTTTTCAAGACCGGTGCCTTCAACCACTCGGCCACTCCTCCGCAACGACGCGAACTATAAACAGTGTGTCGGGTATTGTAAAGTGACATAGCGCTCAATCGCCTGAAAAACAGGCAACAACTGATTGAAAGTATACAAAATCGCCATCAGACTCAAACTTTTACCGTCAAGTAGGTTCAAGTCAGTAAAGAAGGGTAAAACGGCTTTAATAACATAATGCAACTACTTACTCTCTCTACAGACACAATGGCCCCCTTAACAGAGAGAGTCGTTATTATGGATCGTATCATTGCCTCCTCTACGCGTGAGCAGTCGCTGCTCAGTACCCACAAGGTACTGCGTAATACCTATTTCCTGCTGTCGCTAACGCTGGGTTTTTCTGCTGTCACCGCCACGCTTAGCACAATACTGAATCTGCCATCACCGGGATTTCTGCTGACGATTATCGGCTTTTACGGCCTGATGTTCCTGACCTATCGTCTGGCTGACCGCCCGGCGGGGATCCTCGCTACATTCGCGTTGACCGGCTTTATGGGTTATACCCTCGGCCCACTACTGAATGCGATGATTGCCGCAGGTGCGGGCGACATTATTATGCTGGCGTTGGGTGGGACGGCTCTGGTGTTCTTCTGTTGCTCCGCCTACGTGCTGACCACCCGTAAGGACATGTCTTTCCTGTCCGGTATGCTGATGGCCGGTTTCGTTGTCTTGCTGGTGGCCACCATCGCTAACCTGTTCCTGCATCTGCCGGGACTACATCTGGCGATCAGTGCAATGTTTATCCTGTTCTCCGCGGGCGCGATTTTGTGGGAGACCAGTAACATTATTCACGGTGGCGAAACGAACTACATTCGTGCGACCGTCAGCCTGTATGTTTCCATCTACAACCTGTTTGTCAGCCTTCTAAGCCTGTTGGGCATGTCTCGCAGCGAGTAACCCCGGCCGACATCAGTCAGCCAGACAAGGCACCTTCGGGTGCCTTGTCGCATTTTGGGTCATCCGGGAAACAAAAAATGGTGAGGTGCTGTCGATATTCCGACGAAGGCTCCTCACTGACGTATCAACCTATCCCCATAAGCCCGCATCCAGTCAGCCAAAGAATCCAGCGTGTCGCGCAACGTCTTTCCCAAAGCGGTGATTTCATATTCCACTCGTGGTGGTACTTCGGCATAGACCGTGCGGCAAACTAGTCCACGTAATTCGAACAAACGCAGTTGCCGGGTTAGCTCTTTCTGAGTGATGGGAGCCACCGCACGCTGTAGATCGCTAAAGCGCATGGGTTTGTCGATAATGATCAGCCGATACAGGATGGGAATAGCCCACTTACCGGAGATCAGGTTCACGAAGTCCACCATCGGGCAACGTTCCGTGGACTGAACATCTGCCGACGCCTGCCTGAGTATTGCCATAACTATCCAGCCTCTCCATTAGTATCCAAAAGGTGCCTACTATGCAAAGGATACCATTAATCAGATAATATCGCTTTCAGCTCATCAGAAGGATAACAGCATGCCAAGACTGCAAGATAAATATACGCTGATCACGGGGGGTACCAGTGGCATCGGCCTGGAAACAGCACGTCAATTTTTGAAAGAAGGCGCAATGGTCGCCATCACCGGACGCAACCAAGAAAGCCTGTCGGCAGCCGGTAGGGAATTGGGTGATACGGTGCTACTACTTCAGAGCGACGCTGGTGATACTGCTGACCAGAGCAAATTGGCCAAGCAGATTGCTCAACATTGGCCACGCCTTGACGTACTGTACATAAATGCAGGTGATGTGACGCACCGCCCGTTACAGGAGTGGGATGAAGCGACGTATGACCGGCTCATGGATACCAATCTCAAAGGCCCATTCTTTCTCATTCAGTCCTTACTGCCCTTGCTGGCAAATCCGTCTTCCGTCATTTTGTGTGGTTCGGTCAGTGCGCATATAGGCCTGCCGCAAAGCAGCGTCTATGCTGCCAGCAAGGCAGGATTGCTCTCGCTGGCCCGAACATTATCCGGTGAACTTGCAGGACGAGGCATTCGGGTCAATGGCTTAAGCCCTGGCCCGACTGAGACGGCGGCACTAGGCAAGCTGGGGCTTCCACCACAGGAAGAGGATGCCTTACGCGAACAAATCAAGAATCTCGTCCCCATCGGCCGTCTGGGTATGCCGTGGGAATTGGCAAAGGCAGCAGTATTCCTGGCTTGCGATGAGTCCAGCTTTATCGTCGGCACTGAACTGCAAGTTGATGGCGGCGTGGGTAACCTCTAAGTACACCGTTTCCCCTCCGTCCTTGATGCATCTACCTTCTCTGCCTCTGTCGCAAAGTTTGCTAGACTAGGCCCGTTTTCACGTGATACCGAGGCAATATGTTAGAGTTTGAAGGCAAGGTCATCGAAACCGATGCCCAAGGATATCTGAAAGATAGCGGCGAATGGCAGGAGGGCATGGCACCCCTATTAGCGGAGCAGGAAGGCATCACGCTCACCGAGGCACACTGGGAAGTGGTGCGCTTTGTCCGGGCGTTTTACCTCGAATTTAATACATCGCCCGCCATCCGTATGCTGGTCAAAGCCATGGCCCAGAAATACGGTGAGGAAAAAGGCAACAGCCGTTATCTTTATCGTCTGTTTCCCAAAGGCCCTGCCAAGCAGGCGACCAAAATCGCCGGGCTGCCAAAGCCGGTGAAATGCATCTGAGCATTCAGATCGAACAGACAAGCTCAGGGGTCAATAACGGATGGAGAAATCCCGCTCATTGGGTGCCGCGTGAGGCTCAGTCAGCACCTTATCCACCCGAGCATGACGCGGCCCCCCTTGCTTTAACCAGGCTACCAGTTGCGCGACGTCACGCTCTTCACCACTGGCGACGATTTCCACACTGCCGTCATCACAATTTCGGACATAACCACACACACCCAACTGTCGGGCCTGGAGTTGGGTGTGGTAGCGAAAACCAACACCCTGTACCATCCCGTAAACCCACACAATCACAGACATTGTCGACATTTTTCCTCCTCATCCATCGCACCGATGTTGTGTAAAAATGCATCAGGGTTAACGCCTTTTTACCTGCATTCAGCCTATTATTAATACAGCAGGAAGACTGACTGGTTTGTTACCTGGATGAATATCACCACCATGCCTGATGACTTGAAAATCACACGCCGTCCCCCCATTTAGGGTTCGTAATACGTTTCTCGGGAGGTCATATGATTAACTGTAAATTCACCATCGGACAGCAGATTCGTCATAAACTGCTGGGGTACCCAGGCGTCGTCATTGATATTGATCCTGAGTATTCCCTTGAACAACCCAAGTGGGAAGAACTTTCAGTCAACGACACCTTGCGAACGGCCCCGTGGTATCACGTGGTGATGGAGGATGAGCGAGGCCGCCCTATTCACACCTATCTGGCGGAAGAACAACTGATCAACGAAGGGCCCAACCCTTCCGATCACCCGTCGCTGGATGAACTGGCTGCCACCATCCGACGCCGCGCACCACGTCTGCTGCACTGACATCACCTCCATCAAGCATGAAGGTGATGTGATATGTGCCGTCGGTGGTTATCTGGAATGGAACCGGAGGCGGGAGGCTTATTTTCCCAACCCCAGACGGGGAATTTCAATTTTAGGGCAACGATCCATCACGACGGATAAACCGGCGTCATGCGCCAGCACTGCTGCCGCTTCATTGATGACGCCAATCTGCAGCCACAACACCCGCGCCCCAATCGCAATCGCCTCCTGAGCGATTTCAAACGCCGCATTCGACTGGCGAAAGACATCCACCATATCTACCGGCTCTGGAATCTCAGCCAGCGACGCGTAGACGTTTTGCCCCAGTAGTGTTTCCCCCGCCAGGCCCGGATTAACAGGAATAACCCGATAGCCTTGCTCAAGCAGATAGGCCATGACCCCATAACTGGGTCGTGAGGGATTATCGCTGGCGCCAACCAGCGCGATAGTCTTCACCTCGGTGAGTAGCTTTTTTATGTCGTTATCTTGCATGGTTGCCTCCGTGACGATTAACCCGACAAACGCCCTCGCACGCATGAAGGAGATCAGGCACTGTCTGGTATCAGTGTAACGCAGAATATCCATGGTGATGTGTGTGTCCGCTCAATCCGCCCGCTGGCACACCATGCACTGTCTCCCTTTTCCTGCCACTTATTGATAACCAAATATTTCAATTTTAAAATTTTGACACATTCTGCCTGTTACTGAACAATACGATGATGAGATCCACAACGAGGTTTGTATGAAAACCATTTCCGCTATCGCCGCCACCGCCATGCTGTGGTTGCTCACCTTCAGTTCTCTGGCGATGGCAACGACGCTCAAGCTGCGGCCTGACATCGAGTTGGTGATGGTGGATGGAAAGAAAGTCCCAGGTTCGCTGCTCAATGGTGCCGACAGCCTCGAGCTGGAAAAAAGCTACCATCAGATTGTCTTTCAGGTACTGAAATCCGTAGGATCTTCAGTTGGCACCAAACAGACTTACCGCTCTCCCGGCCTTATCGCCGTATTTGACGCCCGCAATCTGAGTGAAGTCGCTATCCGGCTCCCTGACCTGGACGATGCAGCAGCGCGTCAAAATTTTAGCCAGTCCCCCACCTATCAGTTGGTAGACAGCAAAAATCTGCCTATCCCTATTCGTACCGACGTGCTACCAGTTGGTGCCACCGAGTTATCGGGTGAAATAGAAAAACGCATGGCTGACTATAATCGTTCAGGCCAAGCAGCGGCGGCCATCACGTTCGCACCACTACCGTCTGCAAAGGCATCTACCATGCCCAACGCAGCGGCCAACCCGCTCGATCCACTCAGCATCATGCAATACTGGTTTCAACAGGCGGATAAAAATACGCGCCAGCGTTTTCTGGAATGGGCAAAAGACAGGGAAACCCAGTAAGCATGCTGATTTTACAGGCAAAAACGGCTGTTTTTGGAAAGATGCTCGCATTTTTTCAGTCTGCCACTTTCCACTGAAACGGCGTTTCCGTAATCTGTGAAAACTATACTGCTCGAAATTATACTGTTCGAAGGATGTCGCCATGGAGTACACCACCCGCACAATCGAGGTGCATAAGCACATTGCACTGGTTGCGCACGATCACTGTAAAGAATCGCTGCTGGAATGGGTTACCGCTAACAAAACCCAACTGGCGGAACACCATTTGTATGCTACCGGCACAACAGGCAACCTGATCCAACTGCATACCGGCTTGCCGGTCAGAAGCATGCTGAGTGGGCCGATGGGCGGTGATCAGCAGGTAGGCGCGCTAATATCCGAGGGCAAAATCGACATGCTGATTTTCTTCTGGGATCCGCTCAATGCCGTGCCGCATGACCCGGACGTGAAGGCGTTGCTGCGTCTGGCAACGGTATGGAATATCCCGGTGGCGACCAATCGCTCCACAGCCGATTTTCTGATTAATTCCGCGCTGTTCCGCCAGCAAGTCTCCGTCACCATCCCGGACTATCAGCGTTATCTTCAAGGACGCCTGAGATAAGCCTGTATTTTTCGCCATCACTGGCCGGTGATGACCGGCCGGTTTTTCCTGCAATAGTCACAGATAAAATCAGGCTTAACCTGGTTTACGCGGCATAGGCACACCTAACTGGTGCAAATCGTCCACAAATACGGACGGCTCATCACGGCTGTACAACAACCACACCTGATGTTTCGCGCGGGTCAGCGCCACATAAAGCAACCGCCGCTCTTCAGCGTCCGGGTACGGTTCCGGGCGAGGCAGTAATACGGCTTCCAGTACTGATTCACGCACGGGTGCAGGAAACCCATCACGCCCTTCGTGCAACCCTAGTACTATCACGTAATCCGCCTGTTGCCCTTTACTGGCATGAATAGTCATGAAATCAAGGTGTAAATTCGGCCAACGGGTCTGCGCCTTATCCAACACCTCTGGGCGTAAATGGTGATAGCGCGCCAGTATCAGAATACGCGCCTCTGGCGTCACATAACCGCTCATCTTGTCCAGTAACGCGTCCAGTTGCTCTTGCTCCAGCAACACGACTGATTTTTTATCACCGTCCCGCAGGCTGTTGAGCGTTTTTTTCAACTGTGCCGGGTTTTGTTGGATAAACCGATTAGCAATATCACCAATGCGGTGGTTAAAGCGATAGGTGGTATCCAGAATACAGTGCGCCCCTTCGCCAAAATGCTGCTCAAACGCCGTCGTCAGCGTCAGCTCAGCACCGCTAAAGCGGTAAATCGCCTGCCAGTCATCGCCCACCGCAAACAGACTGCTCTGCGGAGACTGGCGACGCAGTGCCTCCAGCAAGCGGGCGCGCTGGGGTGAAATATCCTGAAATTCATCCACCAGTATATGGTGCCACGGGCTGACAAAACGGCCTTTATCCAGATAGTTGACAGCCTGATGAATCAAACCGGAGAAATCTACAGCGCCTTCGTCTTTCAGGGCTTTTTTCCAGGCTTTCAATAAAGGAGCCATTAACCGTAGCCGTTGCTGGAATAGCGGGCGCGTTTCATCATCGGCTAAGGCTAACATTTCACTCTGTGTACCGCCTTGCATCCGCATCAACCCCAGCCAGCGCTCCAGCCGCCCTGCCAGCCTCGATGCAAGCGCGCTATCCTGCCAAAAGTTTCCTTCCGGCAGCGTCCACTCCAGCTCTTCCGTCAGCCACTGCCGCCATCCTTTCGCCTGGGTCTTTTTTTCATCACACTGCTGTTGCCAATGTCGGCTCAAAAACTCCCGCCGGTACACCCCATCGGTTTCCAGTCGACTGATTACCGGTACTTTGCGGCTGCACTGTTGAATAATGTGTAACGCCAGCGCATGAAAGGTCATCGCCCGCACATCGTCGGTATCTAGCCGTTCGCGGATACGGCTATTCATTTCCTCTGCCGCCTGTCGGCCAAACGCCAGCAACAGAATCTGTTGTGGCGACGCCTCCCCCCGATGCAATAACCAGGCAGCACGCGCCACCAATACCGACGTTTTGCCACTCCCCGCACCAGCCAGCACCAACACGGCATTTTCACCATTGACCACCGCCTGACACTGGCTGGGGTTTAATGGTGAGCTTTCCACCGTATCGAAAAATGCACGCTGCGCAACCAGCGTTGTTTGCGTCCAGCGCTGGTTAGCCTGTTGACGCTTCGCTTCACCTTGCTCCAGCCAGCACAAGCACTGCTGGTAGTTATCCCGACACGCATCGAATTCATTCAAGCGTACCAACGGCAACGGCAGTGCAGCAAACCCGGCTCGAATCTCTTGCTGGACGCGCATCAACGCCTGACGGCTAAACCACCCATCCCGGTGTTCCTGTTCTGAAATCTCGTCAACCAGTCGTTGCAACACCGCACTGGAGACGTCGCTCATTTCCTGGCTCCAGCTTTGCCAGGCTTTAAATAGATGACGAAAAAACTGTTGGGTTTCTTGCCACTCGGTGCCGTGTAGACGCACAACTTTACTTTCCGGCAACTCGAACTCCAGCTCTCCCCAAATCAGCCCTTTCTTACAGCGAATCGCCAGCAATTGATTGAATGGAATCAAATATTCATGCCGGTCGCCGCTGACATTGACACCGGCATTCAGTAATTGCACACGGTTGTAAGGATGCTGTGCCAGATGCTTACCTAACGCGGTCGATTTCAGTTCCATGATCCCAGTGCCATTTTCAGAAGACGTGTTCAACGTTATCGTTCACAAATTGTAGTGTAACCGCTATCCGACTCCGCACTCTAGCAACAAAAACGCGTTAGAATAACCCGGCGAATAATGTGATAATTCTTTTCTCATCAGAGAGTTTGACCGAGGGTATTCCTATCATGCGAGCCGTACTCAATATCCTGAATTTCGTGCTGGGCGGTTTTTTCACCACGCTCGCCTGGTTGCTGGCTACCGTCGTCAGCATAGTACTGGTGTTTACCCTGCCGCTTACTCGCTCATGCTGGGAAATCACCAAATTGTCGCTACTGCCATACGGCAATGAAGCCATTCACATTGACGAACTACGGCCGGAACAAAAAAATTCACTGCTGAATGCCAGCGGCACGCTGCTTAATGTGTTCTGGCTGGTCGTTTTCGGCTGGTGGCTATGCCTGTCACATATTGCCAGTGGTATTGCACAATGTGTGACGATCATCGGCATACCGGTTGGCATCGCCAATTTCAAAATTGCTGCCATTGCACTTTGGCCGGTGGGACGCCGCGTTGTCTCGGTAGAAGAAGCGCAAGCGGCAAGGGAAACCAACGCCCGTCGGCGTTACCAGTAATCAGGGTGGATGATCATCGTGCAACAGAACGTCACAACCAATCTGCGGCGGGTTATCTATAACAGTAGTTGGCTGTATAACCTACGGATTCTGATAGCACTCAGCGGTGTGGCGATTGTGCCATGGTGGCTTGGGGTATCGACCAGTACCATCCCGCTGACACTGGGCGTGGTGGCCGCGGCATTGACTGACCTTGATGACCGTTTGTCCGGCCGTCTGTTCAATCTGATCATTACACTCGCCTGTTTTCTGGTCGCTTCCGTATCGATAGAACTGCTCTATCCACATCCCTGGTTATTCGCCATTGGACTGGCTGGCTCAACCTGGAGCTTTATCCTGCTAGGGTCGTTAGGGCAGCGCTATGCCACTATTGCCTTTGGCGCACTGCTGATCGCCATCTACACCATGCTGGGTATATCACTGTACAGCGACTGGTATCAGCAGCCGTTTTTACTGTTGCTGGGGGCACTGTGGTATAACCTGCTGACGCTGCTCGGTCATCTGCTGTTTCCCATTCGCCCGTTGCAGGACAACCTGGCCCAATGCTACCAGCAGTTGGCTCACTATCTGGAAATCAAATCCAATCTGTTTGACCCCGACCTTGATGACAGTGACCAGCCGCTGATTGATGTTGCCATGGCTAATGGCCAGTTGGTTGATACGCTCAATCGCGCCAAAGCGTCGTTACTCACCCGGCTGCGCGGCGATCGCGGTCAACGCGGCACCCGACGCACACTGCATTACTATTTTGTCGCGCAAGACATTCATGAGCGGGCCAGCTCAGTGCACATCCAGTATGAACAACTGCGGCATATGCTGCGCTACAGCGATGTGCCTTTCCGGTTTCAGCGCCTGCTGTTTATGTTATCCCGCGCCTGCCAGCAGGTATCACAGTCCATTTTATTGCAGCAGAAATACCAGCACGATCATCGAATCGAGCGGGCCTTTTCCCACCTCTACGCCGCTATCGACAGGCTGGCTGCTCAGGGGGTGGAAACCTTATACATCAAAGCGCTACGCTATCTCCTCAATAACCTGCAAGCGATTGACGCCCAGCTCATCAATATTCAGTCCGAACAAACGCTTGAACACCACAATCATCGCCTGTCGGCAGAAAGTCGGCTATCGGATGATAAAATTACTGGCTGGAGCGATATCCGCTTGCGCATCAGCCGCCATCTCACGCCACAATCGTCACTGTTTCGTCATGCGGTGCGTATGTCGCTGGTGCTGTGTGTCGGCTATGCGATTATTCAGTTTACCGGTTTGCACCACGGTTACTGGATCCTGCTGACCAGTCTGTTTGTCTGCCAGCCTAACTATAATGCCACTCGCCGACGTCTGGCGTTGCGTATCCTCGGAACGCTGGGCGGGGTGCTGATTGGGGTGCCGCTGCTGTACATCGTGCCGTCACTGGAAGGACAACTGGCGCTGATTGTTATCAGTGGGGTGCTGTTCTTCGCGTTTCGTACAGTGCAATACGCTCAGGCCACACTGTTTATCACCTTGTTGGTGCTGATGTGTTTCAATCTACTGGGGGAAGGCCTGGAAGTCGCTATCCCCAGAGTCGTCGACACGTTGCTGGGCTGTGGTATTGCCTGGGCAGCGGTCAGTTTTATCTGGCCAGACTGGCGGTTCCGCGGCCTGCCTGCGGTGATCAATAAAGCGATGGATATGAACTGCCGCTATCTCGATGCCATTATGGTGCAATACCATCAGGGCAAAGATAACGGACTGCCTTACCGAATCGCCCGACGTGACGCTCACAATAGTGACGCGGAACTGGCCTCGGTGGTGTCCAATATGTCGGCTGAGCCGCATGCCCGGCCGGGCTCGCTGGAAAGCGCCTTCCGGCTGATGTGCCTCAACCATACATTGCTGGGATATATCTCCACGCTGGGCGCGCATCGGGAACATATTCAGTCGACTGAAACTTTGCAATTGCTGAACGACGCCGTTTGTTACGTCGATGATGCACTTCATCAGGACAGTCGTGAGCAGAAGGACAATCGTGACCAGACTACGTTGGATAAAGAACTGGAAGCACTGAAACACCGCATCCAGAGTCTGTCGCCGGAGCAGGACAGCCAGGAACAGCTGGTATTACAACAGATTAACCTGATAATCGGCCTGCTGCCGGAACTGACGCAACTGAAAAACCAGATGATTGCTGAAGAAAATCGACCACAGGAACCGATGCATCGGAATCGACAACAGACCTCTGCCCACTAATTCAGTCTGGGCGGTCGCAACGTACGAGGACTGGCCTTCTCGAACCATTCAAGCAATTCGCTGCGTATGCCTTGCGGCAGCGCAGCCTGGTGCACACCACAAATCGCACCGGCCAATGCCAGCAGTACATTCACACTCAGATTCTGACTGATGGTGCGCAGTTTAAGGTAGCTGGTTTTTGCACCAAGTCGGTGTAGCTCATCGATATTTCTAATGCCGACCTTCCAGAGTAACCGCTCCAGGTCATGATTGATATTTGGCAGGTCTTTTAACCTGATACAACGCTTTCTGGCTGCTTTATCCTGACGTGCGCCCTGCAACGATAATCGCGCCAGCTCCAGCAGCGCCGACTCATCTTGCCAGAGCGACTCCGCAACCAAATAATAATTGAGCGGTACCGGCAAACCACGTTTGGTATAGATGAGTTTTGGCGCTTGCTCTTCGAGAAAAAACGCTTCGTTATGACGAGCCGCCCGCAAATAGAGTTCTCCGCCGGATACCAACGCGAAAATCACCCCATCCGCTGCAATGCTGTAGCCGCCGAACTGTGAGCGAGAGAAAATAGTTCCCAATGAGGAAAACACGGTTTTCGCCTGTAAAATCCTTTTTTCACATAGCTTTTTCATTACTTATTCCTTGTATTGAATGTTTTTCCCTGTTTACCAAAGACATCCGTAACGGGAACAATTAATTAAACACAGCAAAACCCGGTCTTCAAATACAAAACATGTCATACCGGCAATAACATGACGATTATGCGAAGCGCTTTCAGAAATTCCGGTTGATCTTTGCCCACACAAAAGATACTGTACACCCATACAGTATAGCTGTGAGGTAAAGAAACTATGCGTACTCAAACCATCCGTTCTCGTCATGTCTGCAATACGTCACGCTTGGGTCATAACGCGATGCCTCAAACCGCTTCCAGCGGCTTCATCAGCGAAATCGTCTATGGTGACGACCATCCCATGCTGACGCCATTACTGCTACCGTTATTGCAGCAATTGGGTACGCAATCACGCTGGCTACTTTGGCTTTCCCCACAGCAAAAACTTAGCCGCCTGTGGCTACAACAGACAGGATTACCACTGGAAAAGATGATCGAGCTTCATCGCCTCAATCCGGTATCGACTGTTGATGCGATGGAGAAGGCGTTAATGACGGGTAATTACAGCGTCGTTCTGTGCTGGCTGCCAGACGAACTGAATAATGAACAAAAAATGCGGTTGCAAAGAGCGGCACAGCACGGAAATACCTATGGATTTATCATGCGTCCAGAGGGAGAAACAATCACAAGACCCTTTTCCACACTAAAAATTCACTCAAGATTGTATCATTGAATGAATATTAGGATTTTTCTTACAGGGATGTCGCCAGTTATCCGTAATCCGCGGAAACACAGCGCCGAGCGTGTTATTGCGAAGTACTAATATTAAAAGACATCAAGGTAATCTGACAAAATCGTCCATTATTTGTTAGTAATTATGTATGAACGACTGATTTTTTCATGGTGTCTGCCACATCATACTTGTAACTTTCTCACCACGTTGTAGACTTTAGCTCGCTGGAGTTGCCCTTCCATAATGTCAGTTCACTGACAGCACGTAATTAGACCAAGGGCAATATCTCCGAGAAAGGATTTTAACCAAAGGCTAATTAGCTTACAGAGTTGATTGCCGATTTGGATGATAATGAGGCGTAAAATGAAAAAAACAGCTATCGCGATTGCAGTGGCACTGGCTGGCTTTGCTACCGTAGCACAAGCCGCACCGAACGATAACACCTGGTACGCAGGTGGTAAACTGGGCTGGTCCCAGTACCACGATACCAACCTGACTGGCAATGGTTTCGACGTAACCAACGCTGCGCAGAGCCAACTGGGTGCAGGTGCATTCGGTGGCTATCAGGCTAACCAGTATCTGGGTTTTGAAATGGGCTATGACTGGCTGGGCCGTATGAAATATAACGGTGGCAACCAGGGTAGTTTCAAAGCTCAGGGTATCCAACTGGCTGCTAAACTGAGCTACCCGATCGTTGACGATCTGGATGTCTACACTCGTCTGGGTGGCTTTGTATGGCGTGCTGACAGCCATGACAACTCAGGTCGTAACGATAACGACACTGGCGTTTCTCCGCTGGCTGCTGTGGGTGTTGAATACGCCATCACCAAAAACTGGGCAACCCGTCTGGATTACCAGTGGGTGAACAACATCGGTGACGCTTCTACCGTTGGTGGTCGTCCTGACAATGGTCTGCTGAGCGTGGGTGTTTCTTACCGTTTCGGTCAGGAAACTGCTGCTCCGGCTCCGGTTATTGCTCCTGCACCGGCTCCGACCCCGGCTCCGGCTCCGGTTGTTCAGACCAAACGCTTCACCCTGAAGTCTGACGTTCTGTTCAACTTCAACAAAGCGACTCTGAAACCGGAAGGCCAGCGTTCTCTGGACCAGCTGTACACTCAGCTGAGCACTCTGGATCCGAAAGACGGTTCCGTAGTGGTTCTGGGCTTCACCGACCGTCTGGGTTCCGACCAGTACAACCAGACTCTGTCTGCTAAACGCGCACAGACTGTTGTTGATTACCTGGTTCACAAAGGCATCCCGTCTAACAAGATCTCCGCTCGTGGTATGGGTAAAGCCAACCCGGTTACCGGTTCTACCTGTGCTAACGTGAAAGCACGTGCAGCACTGATCGATTGCCTGGCTCCGGATCGTCGCGTAGAGATCGAAGTTAAAGGCATCAAAGACGTAGTGACTCAGCCTCAGGCTTAATTGCCACTGAGCATGCGTTAGCGGAAAAAGCGGTGGCCCTATAGATGATTCTATAGATTTGCGTTACCGCTCTTCCCTGCCAAAAAAACAGCCTCTGCTTACGCGAGGCTGTTTTTTTATTAGCATAATACAGTATCTTTCATTCCCGCTGATGACTTCCCCCAGATGATTTTGGGTAGACCTATTTTTATAGGTGCACGTGTTTTCATGAGTACACGTACCGTCATAAATATAATGCCTTGCTGGATATAATTACTCCCACCTCATAAGCCCTTGCACTAGCTATGCGAAATTTCTCCGATCATACCAATCAGATTATCGTTATGTCGGTGTACTGATTCGATGGCGGCCAATAGCACGACAGAGAATGCCATCAATGATAAATAAACTGATGTCGCACCACATACGACAAGCACCGCCGCCAGGGGAATAGCTAGCAGAGCCCTGCTGGCTCTTGCCATCTGAGGGTGAAAAACGTAGGTGGATTGTTCAGACTGGTCTCATCACTCATATCACTGTGATGATAAATATCATGGAAAAATAGCAGGTCATGCTCAATTAAAATACAAACGGAAATAACAGCAGTAATATATTTACATTCCTCATCAGCTCACAGGAAAATTGCATTCACTGCAAGCTAAGCCATCAGTCGATTTTCATTAGCGTTCTTTCAACACTGAGAGAAATATAAACAAGAAGTGACATAACCCCGGTAAGCAGACTAAAAACAACGCTAACCTTACGATAAATAATATGGTTCACAAGCACGATGGTGGCGCTCTGGCTTGCGACCAGATCGCCCATGGCTATGCGGCTAGTGCACATCAAGCCATATCCGGCTTCAGGATATCCGGCTTCAGGCACTGGCGCTATTGAGTTGTTCAATCTCATGGGGCGTGAGCGCCAGTCGGGTGGCACTGGCCAGTTCCGCAACCTGCTCTACCGACGTCGCACTCACTATCGGTGACGTCACACCAGGACGCGCTATCAACCACGCCAGCGCAACCTGAGCAGGTGTGGTGTGATGAGCCTCGGCAATCTGATCCAATGCGTTCAGAATCGCCAGACCGCGCGGGTTGAGATAATGTTCAATCACGCCCTGGCCGCGGGCACTTTTTACCGCATCGCTTTCCGAGCGGTATTTGCCCGACAAAAAGCCGCTCGCCAGCGAGTAATAACCAATCACCCCTAATCCATTCGCCTTTACTACCGGTTCAAGGGTGGTTTCATAGTGCTGACGATCATACAGGTTGTATTCCGGTTGCAGCGTTTCATAACGCGCCAAATGGTTATCTCTGCTCACTTGCAGCGCTTGTGCCAGACGCTCACCGTCATAGTTGGAAGCACCGATAGCACGCACCTTGCCCTCGCGAATCAACGCATCGAAAGCTGACAAGGTTTCCTCCAGCGGGGTGTGCTTATCATCCTCATGCGACTGATAGAGGTCGATGTAGTCTGTTTGCAGGCGTCGCAGTGAATCTTCCACCGCCCGGCGGATATAAGCCGCCGATAATCCGTGCCGATCACCGCCCATATTCTTGCCGACTTTAGTGGCAATAATGACACGATCGCGGTTTCCACGCAGTTTCAGCCAGTTACCGATTATGCTTTCCGATTCACCGCCTTTATTACCGGGAGCCCAGACGGAATACACATCAGCGGTATCAATAAAGTAGAGTCCCTGATCGAGCAAGGCATCCAGTACCCGAAATGAGGTTGGCTCATCAATAGTCCAGCCAAATACGTTGCCGCCAAAGGTCAGTAGTGGCACCCGAATTCCCGATTGTCCCAACTCACGTAACGCATCAGACGCAGGCATTGTCATCTCCTTGTGCTTACATTTTCCCTACAATCAACATGCTGGCAGGGAACTTTCATCACAGCATTTTTCGGTCTGGCATGATGAAATATTGAGATATCTCCCAGACAGAAGCGAATGCTATGAGACCCACGCTTTAGTTTAGGTTATTTTCCGCGATATAATTCCAGTTTTGCGTCTTACGTCGCATTTTAGGCGCAATCGTTACATAAAATGACGACCAAAAATCGGCCCCTATCATAATTTGGAGCAAACATGTCCAACATTCTGCAATTTATCCTGGCCCTGATCGTTGTCGCCGGCCTGTCACTGCTGGTGTGCCGCGATCGCAAAAGCATTCGCGTCAGGTATATTGTTCAACTTTTAGTCATTGAAATTCTACTCGCCTATTTTTTCCTCTACTCCAGTGCAGGGTTAGGTTTTGTGAAAGGGTTTGCGAGCTTGTTTGACAAACTGCTCGGCTTCGCAGGTGAAGGTACCACCTTCGTCTTTGGCAATATCGGTAACAACAGCTTTGTGTTCTTCCTCAAAGTGCTGTGCCCGATCGTGTTTATCTCCGCACTGATCGGTATTTTGCAGCACATCCGAGTTCTGCCGTTCATTATCCGACTGATCGGTACCGTTCTGTCCAAAGTTAATGGCATGGGCAAACTGGAGTCGTTCAACGCGGTCAGCTCACTGATTCTTGGTCAGTCTGAAAACTTCATCGCTTACAAAGACATTCTGGGGCAGATGTCTGAAAAACGTATGTACACCATGGCAGCAACTGCGATGTCGACGGTATCCATGTCCATCGTCGGTGCCTACATGTCGATGTTGGACGCAAAATACGTGGTCGCGGCACTGGTGCTCAACATGTTCAGCACCTTTATCGTGTTGTCGCTCATCAACCCCTACGACACCAGTGAAGAAAAAGAACTGCACCTGAGCAATCTGCATGAAGGCCAGAGCTTTTTTGAAATGCTGGGTGAATACATTCTGGCCGGTTTCAAGGTGGCGGTTATCGTCGCCGCGATGCTGATTGGTTTCATCGCACTGATCGCCGGTATCAACGCACTGTTCAGCGCGGTGTTTGGCCTTAGCTTCCAGGAAATTCTGGGTTATGTGTTCTATCCGTTAGCCTGGGTGATGGGTATTCCGAAAGCCGAAGCGCTGCAGGTAGGCAGTATCATGGCCACCAAACTGGTATCCAACGAATTCGTCGCCATGATGGAATTGCAAAAAGTAGCCGGTCAATTGTCACCACGCAGCGTAGGTATTCTGTCTGTCTTCCTGGTGTCGTTTGCCAACTTCTCATCGATTGGTATCGTTGCAGGGGCTATCAAAGGCCTGAATGAAGCACAAGGCAACACGGTTTCCCGCTTCGGTTTGAAACTGGTTTATGGTTCTACTCTGGTCAGCCTGCTGTCTGCCGCTATCGCCGGACTGGTGCTGTAACGCATTTGTCCTGATAGTGACACCGTGCTGACATACTCAGCACCATTCCCCGGCGTTAAATGACGCCGGGGATTCTTTTTCTACAAACCCTGACATATGTTCCATATTTCCTCCATTTTTGTCCTCCGTTAGCTGTTTACACTAGTATTATTATATTCAGTGTTTCATGGGCTTATCTTAGCCTGTGCTGATTGGAGGTTCCGTCCATAACTATGAACGCCGCACGCTTATTTCGTTTCTTGGTACTGCTTGTTGTCATTGCCGCGGCGTTTTTCGCCTGGCGTTATTTCCGCCCCTCACAATCAGATTCTGCCAACGAGGCAACAACCGCACAGCATGCATCACCTCAGGGACAAGGACAAAATCGTAGCGGCAGTGGACGGCGCGGCTCTACCGCGCCACCGCCGGTGCAGGCTGCACTCTCCTCATCCTCTTCGGTGCCCTATTACCTCTCTGGTCTGGGGACGGTTACCGCCGCCAATACCGTCACGGTCCACAGCCGCGTCAGCGGCCAGTTGATGGCTATCCACTTTCAGGAAGGGCAGCAAGTTAAGGAAGGCGAGTTACTGGCAGAGATAGACCCGCGCCCGTTTCAGGTAGCACTGATACAAGCACAAGGGCAGTTGGCCAAAGATCAGGCATTGCTGGTCAATGCCCGCCAGGATTTAGTCCGTTACCAGCAGTTATCCAAAACCAATTTGGTGTCCGGCCAGCAACTGGATACGCAGGAATCGCTGGTGCGCCAATATGAAGCGACGGTGAAATCCGATCAGGGCGCTGTCGCCAGCGCACAATTGCAATTGGATTACAGCCGTATCACCGCGCCGTTCAGCGGCCGCGTCGGCTTGCGTCAGATTGATATCGGTAACTACGTGACCAGTACTGACAACCTGTTGGTATTAACGCAAACCCACCCGATCGATGTGATATTCACCGTACCGGAAAGTGATATCGCCACCGTACTGAAAGCACAGAAATCCGGCCAACCGGTACCGGTGGAAGCCTGGGATCGGGGCAGTCAGCGCATTCTCTCTCAGGGGCGGCTGCTGAGTATGGATAACCAGATAGACGCCACCACCGGCACTATCAAACTGAAAGCCCGCTTCGATAACACCGATGATGCGCTGTTCCCCAATCAGTTCGTCAACATCAAGATGAAAGTCGATACGCTGCAAAATGTGGTGATCGCCCCTTCAGCCGCGATTCAGATGGGTAACGAAGGGCACTTTATCTGGGTATTGAACGATAAAGATCAGGTGAGCAAGCACATCATCACCACGGGGATTCAATACGGCCAGCAAACTGTGGTTTCCAACGGGCTGAATGCGGGCGAGCGAGTGGTGACCGACGGGATCGACCGCCTGACCGAAGGCGCTCGCGTTGAAGTGCTGGCCCCCGCTGCCGCAGACAGCAAATCTACCGCCGGTACCGAGAAGCCCCAGCATGACAAATCTCAGCATAAAGCGGAGAAATCCTGATGCAGGAAACGACGCCGTTACAGGATGCCACGCTAAATACAGGTGGTGGGCCGTCGCGCCTGTTTATTCTCCGGCCGATAGCCACCACCCTGTTGATGATCGCGATTCTGCTGGCCGGGATTGTGGGCTATCGAGCGTTGCCGGTTTCCGCGTTACCGGAAGTGGACTACCCGACGATTCAGGTCGTGACGCTTTACCCTGGTGCCAGCCCGGATGTGATGACCTCAGCCGTCACCGCACCGCTGGAGCATCAGTTCGGCAGCATGTCCGGCCTCAAGCAGATGTCGAGCCAAAGCTCCGGTGGCTCATCAGTGATCACATTGCAGTTCCAGTTATCGTTATCGCTGGATGTGGCAGAACAGGATGTGCAGGCAGCGATTAACGCCGCCACCAACCTGCTGCCCACCGATCTGCCTTTCCCCCCCACCTACAGTAAGGTGAACCCGGCGGACCCGCCGATTATGACACTGGCGGTAACCTCCACTGCCCTGCCACTGACGCAGGTGCAGGACATGATTGAAACGCGCATCGCGCAGAAAATCTCGCAGGTGGAAGGCGTCGGGCTGGTGACACTAGCGGGTGGTCAGCGGCCATCGGTGCGCATTAAGCTCAATCCTGGGGCGCTTGCCTCCTATGGCCTGAGCAGCGAAAGCGTGCGTACGGCCATTACCGCCGCCAACGTCAACACCCCGAAAGGCAGTTTTGACGGCCCGGCGCGTTCGGTCACGCTCTCCGCCAATGATCAGATGCGTTCACTCGACGACTATCGTCAGTTGATCATCTCCTGGAAAAATAATGCACCGGTACGGTTGCAGGATGTCGCCACGGTGGAACAGGCAGCGGAAAATACCCGTCTGGCCGCCTGGGCTAATCAACATCAGGCTATTGTGCTTAACATTCAGCGTCAGCCAGGCGCGAACGTGATAGCCACCGCTGACCATATCCGCAGTCTGCTGCCGTCGCTGAAAGCCAGCCTGCCAAAATCGGTGGATGTCGCCCTGCTTACTGACCGCACGACCACTATCCGAGCCTCGGTCGATGATGTGCAGTTCGAACTGATTCTGGCTATCGCGCTGGTGGTGATGGTGATTTACCTGTTCCTGCGCAACGCCGTCGCGACGCTGATTCCCAGCATCGCCGTACCGCTATCGCTGGTGGGTACGTTTGCCGCCATGTATTTTCTCGGTTTTTCTGTCAACAACCTGACGCTGATGGCGCTCACCATCGCCACCGGTTTCGTGGTTGACGATGCCATCGTTGTTATCGAGAACATCGCCCGTTATATCGAGCAAGGCGAAAAACCGCTACAGGCCGCGTTGAAAGGCGCGGGCGAAATCGGCTTTACCATCATCTCGCTAACGTTCTCGCTGATTGCCGTCTTGATCCCCTTGCTGTTCATGGGGGATATCATCGGTCGTCTGTTCCGTGAGTTTGCGGTGACACTGGCGGTGTCGATCCTTATCTCTGCCGTGGTGTCGTTGACGCTCACGCCAATGATGTGCGCCCGTTTGTTAAGCCACCACTCATTGAGCCAACAAAACCGCTTTACCCGTGCCAGCGAGCGCTTTTTTGACACCGTGATCGCCTGGTATGGTCGTGGATTAACACGTGTCTTGAGTCATCCGTGGATTACCCTTGGCGTCGCGCTGAGTACGCTGGTGCTCACGGTCTTGCTGTATATCGTCATCCCCAAAGGCTTTTTCCCGATACAGGATAACGGCATTATTCAAGGTACGGTGCAGGCGTCACAGACTATCTCCTTCTCCGGTATGGTGGACAAGCAGCAGCAGGCTACCACGCTTATCATGCAGGATCCGGCGGTGGAAAGCGTGACCTCGTTTATCGGCGTGGATGGCACTAACGCATCGCTTAACAGTGGCAGGTTACAGATCAACCTCAAACCGCTGGATGAACGCAGTGACCGTATCCAGGCGGTGATTACACGGCTACAGCAACGCACATCGGCGCTGCCGGGCGTCCAGCTCTATCTGCAGCCGGTACAGGACCTGACCATCGATACACAAGTCAGCCGTACCCAATATCAGTTCACCCTGCAAACCATGTCGCTGGATGAACTCAGCACCTGGGTGCCAAAACTGATCGCCGAGCTACAGAAATTGCCGCAATTGCAGGATGTGAGCAGTGACTGGCAGGATGGCGGCGCTGTCGCCTACGTGAAGGTTAACCGGGATAGCGCCAGCCGCCTCGGCATCACCATGTCCCAGGTGGACAGCGCCCTGTACAACGCATTTGGCCAGCGCCTGATCTCCACTATCTATACGCAATCCAACCAGTATCGCGTGGTGCTCGAGCAGCATCAGGACCACAACAACGGGCTGGGGTCGTTGGATGATATCCGGCTTATCAACACCAGCGGCGGCGTGGTACCGCTCAGCAGTATTGCGACCGTGGAGGAGCGCAAGGGGCCGTTATCCATCAACCATATCGATCAGTTCCCCTCGACGACCATTTCCTTTAACGTCGCGCCGGGCTACGCGTTGGGTGATGCGGTAAAAGTCATTCAGCAAACGCAGCAAAGCATGCAGTTACCCAGCGATATCATCACCCGCTTCCAGGGCAGTACGCTGGCATTCCAGTCAGCGCTAACCAGCACTATCTGGTTAGTGGTGGCAGCGGTGGTGGCGATGTATATCGTATTGGGTGTGCTGTATGAAAGTTTTATCCACCCGGTCACTATCCTGTCTACGCTACCGACCGCGGGCGTTGGCGCGTTACTGGCACTCATGGCCGCAGGCAGCGATCTGAACATCATCGCCATCATCGGTATCATTTTGCTGATCGGTATCGTGAAGAAGAACGCCATCATGATGATCGACTTTGCGCTGGCTGCCGAACGTGAACAAGGGATGACGCCGTATCAGGCGATTTATCAGGCCTGTCTGCTACGTTTTCGCCCCATTCTGATGACCACCATGGCAGCGCTACTCAGCGCCATTCCGCTGATGTTCAGTACCGGCGTCGGTGCGGAACTACGCCGACCGCTGGGGATTTGTATGGTGGGTGGCCTGGTGATGAGCCAGGTGCTGACGCTGTTTACGACACCCGTTATCTACCTGCTGTTTGATCGTCTGGCACATCGCCTGCGCCGCCGCCAGCCGCAGGAAGGGGAAGCACAGTGAAGTTCTTCGCGCTGTTTATCCATCGGCCAGTCGCCACCACATTGCTGGCGCTGGCGATAGCGCTGTGCGGGCTGCTCGGCTATCAGTTGCTGCCGGTGTCGCCGTTGCCACAGGTGGACTACCCGGTGATTTCGGTCACCGCCACCATGCCCGGCGCATCACCGGAAACCATGGCGTCGTCGGTCGCGACGCCGTTAGAGCGCTCACTGGGCCGTATTGCCGGTGTCAATGAAATGACCTCGATGAGTTCGCTGGGTAACACCCGCATCATCCTGCAGTTTGCGTTGGATAGAGACATTAACGGCGCGGCCCGTGACGTACAGGCGGCGATCAACGCCGCCCAGAGCTTGCTGCCGAGCAATATGCCAAGCCGCCCCTATTACCGGAAGGTCAACCCGTCTGACGCGCCGATCATGATCATCACGCTGACGTCGGATACCTACGGTCCGGGCCAGTTGTACGACTACGCCTCGACCCAGGTGGCCCAGCGCGTTTCACAAATTGATGGGGTTGGCGATGTCACCATCGGTGGTAGCTCGTTACCGGCAGTCCGGGTCGCACTCAACCCACAAGCACTGTTCAATCAGGGCGTGTCGCTGGATACCGTTCGCCAGTCTATCGCCCAGGCCAACGTGCGCCAGCCGCTTGGTAGTGTGGACAGTGGCAGCACTCACTACCAGATTCAGACCAATGACGAACTGAAAACGGCCAACGTTTACCGTTCGCTTATCATCCACTACAACAATGGCGCGCCAGTGCGTCTGAGCGATGTGGCGACGGTAAAAGACTCGGTGCAGAACGTCCTCAACGCAGGGATGACCAACGCCAAACCGGCGGTGTTGGTGTTAATTCGCCGCGCGCCGGATGCCAACATCATCTCCACCGTTGATGCAATTCGCGCCGCCATGCCCGAATTGCAAGCCATGTTGCCCGCCTCAATCAACCTGAATATCGCACAGGACCGCTCGCCCACCATTCGTGCCTCACTGCGTGACGTGGAGCGATCGCTGACTATCGCGGTATCGCTGGTGATTCTGGTGGTGTTCCTGTTCCTGCGCTCTGGTCGCGCCACGCTTATCCCGGCCATCGCGGTACCGGTGTCGTTGATTGGCACGTTCTCTGCTATGTACCTGTGCGGCTTTAGCCTGAACAACCTGTCGCTGATGGCCTTGACCGTGGCTACCGGTTTTGTGGTGGATGACGCCATCGTGGTGCTGGAAAACATTTCTCGCCATGTTGAGGCCGGCATGAAACCGTTGCAGGCCGCGCTGCAAGGGGTACGGGAAGTCGGCTTTACCGTCGTCTCGATGAGTTTATCGCTGATCGCGGTATTTATACCGCTGCTGTTCATGGATGGCCTGCCCGGGCGTCTGTTCCGCGAGTTCTCGGTGTCGCTGTCGGTAGCGATACTGATTTCATTGCTGGTCTCCATCACCTTAACGCCGATGATGTGCGCCCGATTGCTGCGCCCCCACACCGCACGCAGCCAGCCGCGTGCGCGTGGTTTCAACCGCCTGCTACTCGGCTTGCAGCAAGGTTATGGTCGCAGTTTACGCTGGGTGCTGAACCACTCTCGTTGGGTCATGATGGTGTTGCTGGGGACGATTGGCCTGAGCGTCTGGCTTTATATCACCATCCCCAAAACCTTCTTCCCGGAGCAGGATACCGGGCGGCTGATGGGGTTCATTCAGGCCGACCAGAGCATCTCCTTCCAGGCGATGAAACGCAAATTACAGGATTTCATGACCATCGTGCGTGCCGACCCGGCGGTGGATAACGTCACCGGTTTTACTGGCGGGATGCGGACCAACAGCGGCTCGATGTTCATCAGCCTGAAACCGCTCGCCCAGCGTGACGTCAACGCGCAACAGGTCATCACCCGGCTACGCGCAAAACTGGCGAAAGAGCCCGGTGCCAACCTGTATCTGATGGCGGTGCAGGACGTGCGTATCGGTGGCCGTGAAGCGAATGCGGGCTATCAGTTCTCGCTGTTATCGGACGACCTCTCGGTGCTGAGGAGTTGGGAGCCAAAAATTCGCGATGCGCTGAGCAAGTTGCCACAACTGGCGGATGTCAGTTCTGACCAGCAGGACAAAGGGGCTGAACTG
Source organism: Dickeya oryzae (assembly GCF_020406815.2). Classification (NCBI taxonomy): domain Bacteria; kingdom Pseudomonadati; phylum Pseudomonadota; class Gammaproteobacteria; order Enterobacterales; family Pectobacteriaceae; genus Dickeya; species Dickeya oryzae. The sequence continues at coordinate 1,318,606 of NZ_CP162670.1, read as the reverse complement.
AGGCTGGTCTATGATCGTGATGCCATGGCAAGGCTGGGTATCAATGTTTCCAGCGCCAACACGCTACTGAACGACGCCTTTGGGCAGCGCCAGATCTCCACCATTTACCAGCCGATGAACCAGTATAAAGTCGTCATGGAGGTTGACCCGGCCTATACCCAGGATCCTGCCTCGCTGGAGAAAATGTTCATCATCAACAACGACGGCAAGCCGATACCGTTGTCGTTCTTTACTCACTGGCAACCGGCTAACGCACCGCTGGCGGTTAACCATCAGGGGTTATCGGCTGCGGCGACCATCTCGTTCAACCTGCCGGAAGGGGCCAGCTTGTCAGAGGCAACCACCGCGATTGAACGCACCATGACCTCACTGGGTGTACCGCCCACTATTCGAGGTCAGTTCGCCGGTACCGCACTGGCGTTCCAGCAGTCGCAGCATTCGCAGGTTGTGCTGATTATTGCGGCGATTGTGACGGTCTACATCGTGTTGGGGATGCTGTATGAGAATGTCGTCCACCCGCTGACCATTCTCTCTACCCTACCCTCCGCCGGGGTTGGCGCGTTACTGGCGCTGGAATTGTTCAATAAGCCGTTCAGTCTGATTGCACTTATTGGCATTCTGCTGTTGATAGGCATCGTGAAGAAAAACGCCATCATGATGGTGGACTTTGCGTTGGTCGCGCAACGAGAAGGGAAACTCTCGGCACGCGAAGCGATTTTCCGCGCCTGCATGTTGCGTTTCCGCCCGATCATGATGACCACCATGGCGGCGTTGTTCGGCGCATTACCGTTGGTGCTCAGTAGCGGTGACGGCTCAGAGCTGCGTCAGCCGCTGGGTATCACTATCGTTGGTGGGCTGGTGATGAGCCAGTTACTGACACTGTACACCACGCCAGTTGTGTACTTGTTCTTTGACAGCCTGCGCTGGCGACGTCGTGAACGCACTGACGCCGCTACGCATACTGAACCGTCGGCATGATGCCGCGTCAGTCGCCATTGCCGTATCTGTAATCGTCGCCGGGGTTCGCCCCGGCGCCTGCAAGGGACAGGATATTTCCGGGAGTAATACCACGCATGACCCATCAGCCCGCTTCCGTTCGCTGGCAATTGTGGATTGTAGCCTTCGGCTTTTTTATGCAAGCGCTGGATACCACCATCGTCAACACAGCCTTGCCTTCTATGGCGGTCAGCCTGAATGAAAGCCCGCTACGGATGCATGCGGTGATCGTCGCCTATGTTTTGACCGTCGCGATGCTGCTGCCTGCCAGCGGTTGGCTGGCAGACCGGATTGGCGTTCGCAATATTTTCTTCTCCGCCATTATGTTGTTTAGCCTCGGCTCACTGCTTTGCGCCCGCTCCACCACCCTCAACGAGTTACTGTTTTCCCGCGTGATTCAGGGTATCGGCGGTGCCATGATGGTGCCGATTGGACGCCTGACGGTGATGAAGCTGGTGCCACGCGATCAATACATGGCGGCGATGACCTTCGTTACCCTGCCGGGGCAGATAGGCCCGCTGATGGGGCCAACACTCGGCGGTTTCCTCGTCCAGTACGCCAGCTGGCACTGGATTTTCCTGATCAACATTCCGGTAGGTCTGGTGGGTGCCTTCGCCACCTGGTGGCTGATGCCTAATTTCACCATGCCACCGCGCCGCTTTGACCTGCTCGGCTTTGTTTGTCTGGTGATCGCAATGGGCACCCTGACACTGGCGCTAGACGGCCAAAAAAGCCTGGGGTTATCCGCCTTAGCGTTGAGCGCGCTGGTGCTGACCGGCGTTCTGGCGCTACTGGGGTACTGGTGGCACGCCAAAGACAACGAGCAATCGCTGTTCAATCTGCGTTTATTTGATACCCGCAGCTTTAGCATCGGCCTCTTCGGCGGCTGGCTGGCGCGCATCGGCAGCGGCATGTTGCCGTTTATGACGCCGGTATTTTTACAAATTGGTCTGGGCTATACACCGTTTCACGCCGGGATGATGATGATCCCGCTGGTACTGGGCAACATGGGCATGAAACGGATCGTGGTGCTGATAGTTAACCGGTTCGGCTACCGTGTGGTACTGATCGCCTCGACACTGATGCTGGCGCTGGCTACGTTGCTGTTCGCGCTGGTCGCACTGATGAACTGGCACTGGATGACGCCGGTAGTGCTGCTGTTGGTTGGCATGGTCAACGGCATTCGCTTTTCCACCATGAACACCCTGACGCTCAAAGACCTGCCGGATGACCTGGCCAGCGGCGGCAACAGCCTGCTGTCGATGTCGATGCAGCTCTCCACCAGTATGGGGGTGACTATCGCCGGTCTGCTGCTCGGCATTTTCGCCAATCAGCACCTGGTGAGTGGTACGCCGCAAACCCATACCGTCTTCCTCTATACCTATCTGTGCATGGTGGCGGTGATGGCATTCCCGGCGCTGATTTTCAACCGGGTGCCGCCCGATACTGTTCAGCAGGCGACGCTGACGCGCCCCTCATGAGGTGAATGATGAGATTCGGCATTACCGCCAGACTGTTTCTGGCCATTTTTTCCACCTGTATGCTGGTGCTGATCATCATGCACTTCGGTGTCCGACTCAGTTTTGAGAAAGGGTTTATCGACTACATCCGCCGAGGTAATGAACAACGGGTGGTGCAGATTCGTGGCTGGCTGGAAGATCAGTACCAGCAGTACGGCAATTGGGATTTTTTGCACAACAATGAACGCGGTATTTTCCCGATGCTGCGCGCGATGGAGCAGAATAGCGACGAGGCCATGCAGGCCTGGCGTACCCGATTTTGGGTCACGGATGAGAACCGTCGTCGCCTGATAGGCCCACCGATCCCGATGCCTGCGGGCAGCACCTGGCAACCGTTGATGGCGAAAAAGCGTATCGTTGGCTGGCTGGTCGCCGCCCCGGTAGAAGGGCTGACCCGTAGTGCCGACATCAATTTCGATCGCCAGCAACAACGCACCAGTTGGCTGATCGTCGCGTTTACCACGCTGTTGGCAGCCATGGTGACCTGGATGATGTCCCGCGGATTGCTGTCGCCGGTCAAACGGCTGGTCAGTGGCATTCATAAACTGGCCGCCGGCGATTTCAGTACCCGGGTTACCGCCAGCGGGCGCGACGAGCTGGACAGGCTGGCGCAAGATTTTAACCAGTTGGCCTCGGCGCTGGAGAAAAACGAGCAGTCACGCCGGGCGTTTATGGCCGATATTTCCCATGAATTACGCACACCACTGGCGGTGTTGCGTGGCGAACTGGAAGCCTTACAGGATGGTGTTCGGCGGCCCGATACCGCGGCGTTTGGCTCATTGCAGACGGAAGTTGCACTGCTGACCAAGCTGGTCGACGATCTTCATCAATTGTCGTTATCCGACCTGGGCGCACTGGCTTACCGTAAATCGGCCATTAACGTCAGCATGCTGCTGCAAGTGTCGGTAGCGGCGTTCAGAGAGCGTTTTCAACACAAAGGTATTCAACTGACTACTCACTTTCATCCCGAAGCGGTGGTGTTTGGCGATCCGGACCGCCTGAACCAGTTGTTCAACAACCTGATGGAAAATAGCCTGCGTTACACGGACGATGGCGGGCAACTGGAAGTCGACACCGAACTCCGTCCGCAGCGGCTGATTATTCACTGGCGCGACAGCGCCCCCGGCATCAGCGACGAACAACTGGCGCTGATCTTCGAGCGTTTCTACCGTGCGGAAAGTTCACGCAACCGTGCCAGCGGTGGCTCCGGGCTGGGGTTGGCCATTTGCGCCAATATCGTTGAGGCGCACGATGGACGCCTGTATGCTGAACATTCAGCGCTCGGCGGCGTACAAATCACTGTCGAGCTTCCATTGCACCTATCCTGATACAGGAACCGACATGACCGCATCCTCTTCTGCAACGGTGGGTGATGAAAACCTGCCAGTGCTGATCGTTGAAGATGAGCCCAAACTGGCCCAGTTACTGGTGGATTACCTGCAGGCATCAGGTTACCGCACCCACTGGCTGACACAGGGAGAAGACGTCGAACCCTGGGTGCGTGAACACCCCTGCCAGCTTATTCTGTTAGACCTGATGCTACCGGGTCGCGACGGCCTGACACTCTGCCGCGCCATTCGCGGTTTTTCCAATGTGCCAATCATTATGGTGACCGCGCGTACCGAAGAAATTGACCGGCTGCTGGGGCTGGAAATCGGTGCCGACGATTACATTTGTAAGCCCTACAGCCCGCGTGAAGTGGTCGCTCGGGTGAAAACCCTGTTGCGCCGTTGTCGCTGGCAGCATGAACCGTTACCGAATGATGTCTTACCCGCGTTGCTGATTGACCAGAATCGTTATCAGGCCAGTTACCTCGGCCGTCATCTGGAACTGACGCCCGCCGAATTCCGGCTGCTGAAAACCCTCTCTGCCGAACCGGGACGCGTCTTTTCACGCGAGCAGTTGCTCGATCATCTGTACGACGATTACCGGGTGGTGACTGACCGTACCATCGACAGCCATATCAAGAATCTGCGCCGCAAACTGGAAATGTTTGACCAGGAAACGTCTTTCATCCGCACGGTGTATGGCATTGGTTACCGCTGGGAAGCCGCCGCCAGTCAGGAAATATAACGCTCTCGCCCATTGGCGGTACGCAGTCAAAGAAACTGTCTGACTCGGTTAAAAATTTGCAATTTTCTATTGGCTCGTGGCTGCTAGCATAATCACATACAAAAATGATGATAATGAGGGTAAACATGTCGGGATTAGTCAATGGCAAGTGGGTCGATGGCGATGTAGCGGCCGAAGAAATCAAAGGCGGGGCTTTCCATCGCCAGGAAACCCGATTCCGTGTCACCGAGCTGGTGCCGGAGGCGGGACGATATCAGTTATTTGTCTCGTATCTTTGCCCATGGGCCTCCCGCACAACGATTTACCGTAACCTGAAAGATCTCGGCAATGTGATTGCCTTATCGGTTGCAGACCCTTGTATTGGCGAGCAGGGTTGGGAATTCAGTACTCCGCAGGATGCTGGCGAACAGGTCGCGCCGGTGCGCTACCTGCACCAGCTTTACACCGCCAGTGACGCGCATTACACCGGGAAAGTCTCGGTTCCCGTACTGTGGGACCGCAAAGAAGGCCGTATCGTCAATAACGAGTCGTCGGAAATCATCCGCCTGCTTAACCATGACTTTAATGATTTGACCGGTAACCGTCTGGATTTTTACCCAACGGATCTGCGGGCGGAAATCGACCACTGGAACAGCCTGATTTACGACAACATCAATAACGGCGTGTATAAGACTGGCTTTGCCAAAACACAAGCACACTACAACCAGGCGGTAACGAGCTTGTTTGCAGCACTGGATACCGTGGAAGCACACCTGGCACATCACCGCTATCTGGTGGGCGACACCCTGACCGAAGCGGACTGGCGGCTGTTCGTGACGCTGGTGCGTTTTGATGCGGCTTACCACGGTGCCTTCAAGTGCAACATCCGTCGGCTGGAGGATTATCCGCACCTTTCAGGCTATCTGCGCGAGCTGTATCAATGGCCGGGCGTCAAAGACACCGTCAGGCTGGACGACATCAAAGCCGGTTACTACAGCATTCGCTGGCTCAACCCGACCGGTATTATTGCAAAAGGGCCGCACGTGGACTTCGAACGCCCGCACCAGCGTGAGTTGATTGGCCCCTCAGCCGGTATTCGCTCGCTCTAATCTTCATTCACGGCCAGAAAAACGCTGGCCGTGAAGCATCATGCCCATCAGTAGACGCACTTTCTGTAAGCCGACTACTGATTTTTCCCGCCGTTGGCGTTAGAATCTGCCGCCTTTACTGTTCCCGCCCGGGAACAGCCTGACCTGAGATCAGACTTGAGAAACCACCATGTTTAAACCGGAATTACTCTCTCCGGCCGGTACGCTGAAAAATATGCGTTACGCCTTTGCTTATGGCGCTGATGCAATTTATGCCGGCCAGCCTCGCTACAGCCTGCGTGTGCGCAATAACGAATTCAACCACCAGACGCTGGCGCAAGCCATCAATGAAGCCCATGCGCTGGGTAAGAAGTTTTATGTGGTGGTTAACATTGCGCCACATAACGCCAAACTGAAAACCTTCCTGCGTGACCTGCAACCGGTGGTCGACATGAACCCGGATGCGTTGATCATGTCTGATCCAGGGTTGATCATGCTGGTACGGGAAAATTTCCCCCAGATGCCGATTCACCTGTCGGTACAGGCCAACGCGGTCAACTGGGCGACGGTGAAGTTCTGGCAGCAGATGGGGCTGAGCCGGGTGATTTTGTCACGCGAGCTGTCGCTGGAAGAAATTGAGGAAATCCGCCACCAGGTGCCGGAGATGGAGCTGGAAGTGTTCGTTCACGGCGCACTGTGTATGGCCTATTCCGGCCGCTGCCTGCTGTCTGGCTACATCAATAAACGCGACCCGAATCAGGGCACCTGTACCAATGCCTGCCGCTGGGAATACAACGTGCAGGAAGGTAAAGAAGACGCGGTGGGTAACATCGTACATATCCATGAGCCGATTGCGGTCACCCAGATAGACAGCGCTCAGCCGCAACCCACGCTAGGTATCGGCGCACCGACCGATAAAGTCTTCATGCTGGAAGAAAAACAGCGCCCTGGCGAATACATGAGTGCGTTTGAAGACGAACACGGCACCTACATCATGAACTCACGCGACCTGCGCGCCATTCAGCACGTAGAACGCCTGACCAACATGCAAGTCGCCTCGCTGAAAATCGAAGGCCGCACCAAGTCGTTCTACTACTGCGCCCGTACCGCACAGGTGTACCGCCGCGCTATTAACGATGCTGTCGCCGGTAAGCCGTTTGACCCAACGTTGCTGCAAACGCTGGAAGGCCTCGCGCACCGTGGTTACACCGAAGGCTTCCTGCGCCGCCACGTTCATGAGGATTACCAGAATTACGACTACGGTTACTCGGTGTCTGACCAGCAGCAGTTTGTCGGGGAATTCACCGGCGAGCGGCGCGACGGTCTGGCGGAAGTGGCGGTCAAGAACAAATTCTCTCGCGGCGACAGCGTGGAGATGATGACGCCGGGCGGCAACGTCCAGTTCACTATTGATACCCTCATCAATAAAAAAGGCCAGGCTATCGAGGTGGCACCGGGTGACGGCCACACCGTGTATCTGCCTGTGCCGGATGATATCGATCTGGCATACGCGTTACTGCTGCGCAACCTGTCGGGGACAACAACCCGTAACCCGCATGCAAAATAGCAAAAAAGTGACACAATCGCGCCAATTGTGACATTTTTTAGAATCAGATCACATCAATGGCACTGGTGACTGGTTATTATTGCAGCGCTGAGAAAATACAAAACGAAAAATAAGCGTAGTAATGCTACTAGGAACCACCTCCTTGGCCAGCTCAATCTCCCTTGAGCTGGCTTTTTCTTTGCGCGCTATTCACGCTTGAGGCGTGGACTATTCACCAGATAAAGCGTGATCACCAAAATCAGGATCGCCCCGGCATAGGTGAAGGTATCCGCCGGATTTTTATGGTCGACGATAATCAGCCGTACAATCGCGGTGATACCGATGTAGATGAAATAGCGCAGCGGGAAGTGATAACCGGAGAGAAAATACTTCACGATCAGCGCCAGAAACTCAAAGTAGAGGAAATAAATCACCAGGCTTTCGATCAGCATATACGACGACTCTTTTTCATTACTGACCAGCAGTACCGTCGCCAAATGCCAGGTTTCCTTCGCCAGGAAAACCACCAGAATCGCCGCCAGCACCAGCAGGCCGAAATTGAGTATCGTCTGCAATCCTCTGGCAATCATGATCGCACGCGCAGACCCCGCCATAAACCTCTCCTCAACGCTAGATTCAGAGAAAGTACGCCCCAAAAAAACAGCCCCTGAAGACCTGGGGGACGTCAGTGTCGCCATCTGGCAATAACCTGACGGAGATCACAAAATTACCGGGTCATCAGCGAGCTGTCTATGCAATATTTTTTACTACTTATCTGATTTTCTTATCGCTTTGATCAGGCAGCCATCGTTACCACCAGCGGTGAAAATGGTGCACCGGACCGATGCCGTGGCCAACTTCCAGCGAATCGGCCTGCTCCAGTGCGCCTTGCAGGTAGGCCCGCGCAGCAGACAGGGTGTCGAGCCAGTTATCATGACGCGGTCGTAACGCTGCCAGCGCCGCCGACAGCGTACAACCGGTGCCGTGCGTATGCCGGGTGTTTACGCGCGGCGTGCTTAACCGAACGGGCTCGGCATGTGGCATGAACAACCAGTCCGGACTTTCCTGGTCACTCAGGTGTCCGCCTTTCATCAGCACCGCCTGACACCCCATCGCCAATAGCGCTTCGCCTTGCTGGCGCATCCCGTATTCATCGTCGGCAGGCGCGCACTGTAGCAACGCCGCCGCTTCAGGCAGGTTAGGCGTGATCAACGATACCCGCGGTAACAGCAACTGACGCACCGCTTCCACCGCCTCCGCCGCCAGTAGCGGATCACCGCTTTTGGCCAGCATCACCGTGTCCAGCACCACATAAGGCACCGGGTAACGCAACAGCCGGTCTGCCACCGTTTCCACAATATCCGTCTGTGCCAGCATGCCGATTTTCGCGCTGTCAATGCGGACATCGCTCAGCACAGAATCCAGTTGGGCTGCGACAAACGTCGGTTCAATGCGGTAAACCGACTGCACACCACGGGTATTTTGTGCGACCAGTGCGGTAATCACACTGGTGCCATACGCCCCCAGTGCCGAGAAGGTTTTCAGGTCAGCCTGAATACCGGCACCACCGCTCGGGTCAGTACCGGCGATCGTCAGCGCGTTGATACGGTTCATACCAGCGCCTCCCGATTCAGGGTATAGAGCGCATCCAGAAACGCGGGAATAAAACTCCCCGGCCCCCGTGCCTGCGCCACCGCCAGTTGCCCACAATGAGACATCACCGCACAGGCGGCGGCCACATGACCGAGGCGGTCACCTTCCAGCGCACAGAAGCCCGCGACCACCGCCGACAGCGCACACCCGGTGCCAACCACCCGGGTCATCAGCGGGTCGCCGCCCGGTATCGCCAGCACCCGATCGCCGTCGGTCACATAGTCCACCTCGCCGGTGACCACCACGCAGGTGGCCCAGCGCTGTGCCAGTGCTATGGCGCAAGGCAAGGCCGCCAGCACATCGTTGCCGCTGTCCACGCCACGTCCGGCGGACTGTTCGCCCGCCAGCGCCATGACTTCGGAGGCGTTACCACGGATAGCCGTTGGCTTCATCGCCAGTAATTCAACGGCAAACTCGGTACGAAAACGCAGGCCACCGACCGCGACCGGGTCCAGCACCCAGGGTGTACCGGCGTTGATGGCGCTGGTTACCGCGGCGCGCATCGCCTGCGCACGGTCAGCCTCAAGCGTCCCCAGATTAATCAGTAACCCATCGGCCAGCGCACTAAACTGCGCGGCTTCACCGGCATCGACCACCATCGCAGGCGAAGCGCCTAACGCCAGCAACACATTGGCGGTAAACCCTTGCACCACCTCATTGGTAAGGCAATGCACCAGCGGTGCGCGTAAACGGAAAGCATCAAGAGAATCCGCGACGGACGCGGCAGGGAAACGTACAGGTCGAGCGTTCATAAACCTCCCAACCGGCGTGAAAGAAGGCGGTACCGGTGGGATACCGTGACTTCCCTACGCTGGCATTATCCAGTTCAGGTAATACGGGTATTTCTCAGCCCCGCTTTTCATAAAGGGGCACCCCGAGTCAACGAACGCTATTATTGGGAGTATTGGGTAAAAAGGTCAATGGCAGGATGCCCGTCAGCAACGTTAGCGCCTCTTCAACAGGTTGTTCTGGCTGTAACTGCCAGTCTTTACTGCGCCCTGAACGTATCGGTTATTCTTGCCAGCGCAGAACGCAACAACTCTCGTCGACAGGCAAAATTAATCCGGGCGAACCCGGCGTAGGCCGGGCCAAATTTCGCACCATCATCCAGCCACACCCCAGCCTGTTTGAGCAACGTTGGCTGTAAATCCTCCGGTGCAATACCACTGCCCCGAAAATCCAGCCAGCCAAGATAGAGCGCATCCGCATCAAACAGTCGAACGCTGACATCAGCTGTGAGACTCGCCTGCAACAACGTCCGGTTAGCGCGTAAATAATCCAGTAATGCTGCTAACCACGGTCCACCATGCCGGTAAGCCGCTTCACAAGCCGCAAGCCCTAACATATTTGGTATATGTAACGAGCAACGCGCATAAGTGCGTTTAAGCCTGTCACGTATTGCCTTGCTGGGAATAAACAGATTTGACGTCTGCAATCCTGCCAGATTAAAGGTTTTACTCGGCGAGGTGCAGGTAATGCTATTGTCGGCAAATTCATCGTTAATACTGGCAAATGGCTGATGCCGTGCCGCTGGATTAACAATCAAATCCTGGTGAATTTCATCAGCAATCACCATCACACCATGACGTTGGCAAATATCGCCCATTGCCAGTAATTCGTCCCGACGCCAGACATGCCCGGTCGGATTATGCGGATTACAGAGAAAAAATAGCCGCGTCGTCGGCGTAATCGCCTGTTCAAACGCGTCAGGGTCGAACGTATACCCTGATGCAATTTCAGTAAGCGGTGCCGTCACCACCTGGCGATCGTTCATTGTCACACTGTGATAAAACGGCCCATAAACCGGCGGCTGAATTAGAACACTGTCCCCCGGCAGAGTGAATGTTTGCACAATCATACTCAGACTATTCACTACACCAGGGCTTTGCATAATCCAGTCCTCCTGGATTTTCCAGCCATGATGCTCTGACTGCCATTGAATAATCGCATCAAATAGCGTGTCACTGGCGCGTGTGTAGCCAAAAACCCCTTTATTAATAGCATCATGCAATGCCTGACGCACTTCATCCGGACATGTAAAATCCATGTCTGCAATCCACAACGGCAACGGAGCCTGTGAGGTGGAGTGCGGCAGATAGGGAGACGGATGCTCCCATTTCAATAAATGGGAATGCGAAAAATCGATAACCTCATCAAAACGGCAAGCCATGTAGTACGTCCCTATGCCATTTCTATAACGACGATAACGTCTGTAGCGATCAGTCAGAATTCGGTGAAGGTTTTTCAAACACCGCAGGCTTGGGTTGATACCGTCCGGTTCGGGTCAGCCGATAAACCTGTAATTGCACTAACAACGCGACAGCCAACAGAAAATAGGCGGCGATCATCGGCAACCAATCGTCGCGCCAATGGTTCATGACAGCCCAGGCAACCAGTGAGGAGAACGACATCTGTATCGCTGCCATAAGAGCGGAAGCCTGCCCGGCAAGCGACTTGAACGCAGACAAGGCTATCGACGCGCCGGTCGCAATCAGTACAGCAAACCCCAGGCTCCCCAGCGTAGCCGAAATCAGATAAGGCCATACTGACACCGTCAACACCTGCATCGTCAGAATAAAACCGGCCATTGCCAGTAATATCAACACCGCACCGCCATACAAAATCGCCGTTTCTTTCACACGTCCCAGCAACCGGACGGTCAGCAGACTACCCGTGGTGATGGCCAGGGCGTTAACAGCAAAATAGTAGCCAAACTGATCTACCGGGATATGCAGCGTTTCTATCAATACTCGGGGCGAACTGGAAAAGAAAATCAGTTGGGTCGCGAAGCCAAAACTGGCGGCAAAACACCCCAACCGAAATTCGGGATGCCGGAACACGGTGAGATACCCAGAAAACACGTTTACCGGTGCAGCCGGAGAATGCGCCCCCTCGGAGGCGCTGGCGCATACCGCTGGCAGCGGTTTCCATAAAACCAACATTCCGCACAGTAAGGCGAAGAAACCTAACGCATAGAAACTGGAACGCCAGCCGTAATGAACAATCAGTATTCCCCCTATCACTGGTGCCAATACCGGTACCAGACTGATCACACCATTAAGCAGGCTGAACACTTTCCCGATAGTTGCCCCTTGAAAGCGCAGCGGCACACTGGCCGATGCGGCAACGGCCATCGCTCCAGCCCCACACCCTTGCACCAATCGTAGTACGATAACCTCTGAAATGGTATTGGTCAGGTATACGCTCAGCGCACTTAGTGAGTAAATCACGCAGCCGACCATCAATACGCGCTGTGCACCCAAGCGGTCGACCAGTGGACCAAAGAAAAGCTGACTGAGACTCAAACACAGCACAAACCCGCTGATGATCCATTGCGTCATCCCCGGCATGCTGCCTAGCTCATGGGACATCGACGGTACACCGGGAAGGCAGATATCCAACCCTAACGGAGCCGCGACCACCAATGGAAACAGGCCCGCTATCCGCCCCAGATTCTCCTTTCCAATCTTCATCAAAGTATGAATGCCTCTGGCTGTAGAGCCGGTTCCCGGCTTTTTAGGCAACGATTAATCAATGGATTAAGCCGGTGATAACGATGGCTGATTGACTGATAAATCGCCGATGTCAGCGCCGCACCCACCTCATGTTTACTAAAGTCAGATACCATATCACCCGCGGCGATCTCGCCCCGCATGCCCGCAATAAATTCATAGAAGGCTTTGGCTTTAGATTTCCCTCTCAATCCTTTGCGTCCGCCTTCCAGCGCAATAATGTCGTCAATATCGAACACTTCCACATGTTTCCCGCCAAGCATTTTGTCATTGCGGAAAATATAGATTTCCAAATGCTCTTTCGTACCGATGTGATGTCTTTCCTCTGAAGTCTCATCAGGCAAAGCATCCGACTTATAGGAATGGAAATGAATCGACTGGAATGGCCCTTGCTGAAATATATGTGATTCATGGGAAACACGGCCATTACCTTTATACAAGTCTCTACCTGCAGCCGTTACCCAATTTCTCTGCGAATAGCCATTATGACACAGGTTAATCGATACCGCTGTCAGCGTTCTATCACCGCGTTTAAAACAGATATTACTGCTGCAATCCACTTCGCCAAATGTTCCTAGCAGCAACCCTAACTGGTTTTCATCATAATGGTTAGCTTCGTCGAAACGACGCCGCCCAAACAGAGCACGATAGTCATCAAGCGCCAATTGGCTAAGCACATCATCTGGCCTAATCGCCATCGAAAAGACATCAATGTTATCGAACTGTTTACCTTCGCCAAAACCAGATTCGAGGACAAAAGGTACAATATCGAAATAGTGATAACCACTATGCGAGCATTTCCCGTATCCCTGATGGTAAGGGTGATAATGCTGTTCTACTATTTCTGTCGGCATACGCCACTGGCCGTCTGAGTGGAAGGTTTGCACATTAGTGACCGGGCAATGGGTTTGTGCAAAGCACTCGGCAATATAACGTTTAATCAGGTTAAACGACGTCTGATAACGTCGTTGGGCCATAAGCGAAAACACCTGACGAGGATTATCACGCCGTTTTTTTTGATACAAGGTATTCAGCGCGTAATAATCTTCCGCAATCTGTATCGATTTCTCAATTGAGGTTGAAATACCTTCATAAGATGAAATCGGTTTATCCATTAAAATAGACAAACCTGATGCTAATGCCCAGCGAGCATAAGCCATATGGGCAAGCGGCTCGGTGGCGATGATCACACCATTGATTGCATATCTGTCCACCACATCATTGAGTTTCTTTATGACATCGACGCCCAATTCAGCCTGACTATTATCACTATCATTAAAGTAAATAACTTCAGGCTGTAATTTTTTTCCTGCAAGATAAGCCTCTATTCCTGGTTTGGTCGAAATAAAATCCACTGCAGCACATAGATTTAATGTTGGATCCTCACAAGATATTTCAAGCAAAGGGTAATAAATTCTCTTGGCATGAGGACCAAATCCGATCAGCAACAAATTGACAGCATCATTATTCGTCAACATCGTCATCGCTTACCTCCTTGCGTTAAAGGCTCTGTTTCTTTTCCAGCAAATAATTACCGATAAACAAAGCATCCATACCGATGGCGTTCCTGAAACACTCAATCGCATCATCCGGTGATTCAACAATAGGCATTCCCGCGAGATTAAAACTAGTATTGAGTACTACCGGTATGCCGGTCAGGCTCCCCAGTGTCTTAATCAACTGGTAGAATTTTTTATTCGACGCAACAGAAACGGTTTGCAATCTGGCTGTGCCATCGACATGAATACAGGCGGGCATATCCACTTTAGCCTGCGTTTTCACTGGGGCCACCTTCATCATATAAGGAACAGGCGATAGCATATCAAAATACTTATCAGCAGCCTCCTCCAACACCACGGGTGCATAAGGGCGGAACCATTCACGCAGTTTTATTTGGCTATTGAGGATTTCTTTTGTCCAGCTATTGGTTGGTGAGGCGAGAATACTACGGTTTCCAAGCGCACGAGGTCCGAACTCGCTGCGATCCTGGAACCAACCGATAATCTTCCCTTCGGCAATAAAGCGGGCAGCTAATTGCTCTGGCTGGCTGACGCGTTGAATACTGAATTCATTCTCACAAGCACGTAAGCTGCCGGTAATGTCATCTTCAGTATAAACCGGCCCCAGATAAGCAGAACTGTCAAACTTAGGTACCCGATGATCTTTTTTCCAGAAGTACTCCGCGGCAGCACCTAACGCCAACCCGGCATCTCCTGGAGACGGCGGCACATATACCGTAATGCCTAATTCTTCTTCCAATTTTCGATTCATCACCGAATTCATGGCTACGCCGCCCGCCACACACAACGCATCGATATGATGTTGCTCAAGCAGTGCTTTCGCTCGACGAATGATTGATTTTTGTAGTTGATCCTGAGCCCAGGCAGCCAAATGCATATCAAACGGACGAATCACATCCCCTTTGCGGCGACGTTCTGGAATATCAAGCCCTTGCTTTTTAAACCAACGCTTAAGATCCTTAGTGCAATCATCAGAATAAGGCTCATCTTTCAGAGCGGAGACTTCACCCTGCGGTGTTTCAATAAACGGCGAATAGTCTGCAAAAATCGTTGGATTACCGAAAGAGGCCAACCCCATAGTTTTACCTGACTCACGATAACTATCAAAGCCCAAATAGCAGGTAATATCACCATAAAACCGGCCATATCCCTGATCACAAGGTTGTGTATTATCCTGGGCGAGAAGTATCAGATCATTATTTTCGTACAAATAATAACTGACCTGTTCCGCCGCATTATTTTCCAGCACATCGGCGTCCACTCGTTCACCAATAATATTTCCGGTGTGATCGGCAACAATGACCAGGGCACGCTGAATATCAGTCTGGCTAACCGCACTTAACGCATGAGCTGAATGATGCGATGTCACCGCATGAATGTGCTCCACTCCGGGAAACAGGGAATCAATCTCTTGTTTAAGCGTGCCATCAAGCCCAGACTTGCCATTCATTGACTGTCCAAAACTCACCACCGAGACAGCGGAAATATCACTCAATGTCAGTTTATTACGCTGCAGTATTTCCCTCACCGCACAAGTGACATGACCATCGTATTTTTTTCTGGAAACGCGTTCTTCTGCGATTGCTGTTATCACTTTATCTCGGGTGGCCAGCACCACATTACCATCGTAGGTTACGGTTCCGTCGGCTAGCACCGGGAGATTAACGGCTAAAATTAACTCTTGCATAACCATCCTTTTTTCTAAAATTTTCTTGCCCGTAGAAAAAACGTCAGTGGTATTGATGAAAAACCATTACTGAAACGCCACCAACCATCTTCATGCAGTGATAATTGTGAGAATGCTTTATAAAAGCCCTTATCGAATTCCTGAAATGCTGTAATACACAAGCCTTTATTTGTCAGGCTGGTAATAATTTCAGACAGAGTATGAAACCAGACATATTGCTCCTGATTTTCTATCTGATGATGTTCATTGGCATACGAATATTTATAATTCGCTTTTACTGGTGCATCTGTTCGGATGGTGTTGAATAATGCATTACTATCAAATGGTGAATTATCCTGGAGGGGGTTACTGAACATTCTCGCAATCGGATGCTCATCAATCAACAATAACTCACCACCAGATTTCAGATGAGAAGCAACAGTACTCGCCCACAAATCCAAATGCTGGAGCCAGACCAAAACGCCGTAGGAGGTAAAGATAATATCGAACTCACCGAGTGCTAACGTGGAGATATCATAGACACTGGCACAGTAAAATTGGGTGTTAAGACCAAACTTATTCTTTATCGAATTAGCAGTATCAATAGCGTCAGAAGAGTAGTCAATCGCACTGACCTCTGCACCCATTATCTCAAGAGCAAAGCTATCCAGCCCAATATGGCATTGTAAATGCAGTACTCTTTTACCCCGCAGATCACCTAACTCCGATAACTCAATGTCTTTAAGTTGATATTGCCACGGGTCATAATTATTAACATCATAGTCTGATTGGACAGAATGAATACGTGCCAACTCATTCCAGAACTGGATATTTTTACTATCATAAAAACTTTTCAAGCGAAATTCCTTTAATCCACTTCACATTAAGTCGTATTGATACAGGAGAAATTCACCCCTAACACCGCAGATTGCTCACTTTCCGTATCATACAACCCGTTGTCATTCCCCTTTTGAAAGACAGCTACATTTCCCTGCTCAAGAAATCTTGAGTAAAATAACGAAAAATTTGAATAGAAAAATACTGCAAATTAAAGAATTTCAAAAAATAATAATTTACAGAATCACAGGTGTCAACAAGAGTTATTTACAAAAACAAGCTACTAATTACGATGATCACAATCATAAAAGAGACTATATTAAAAATAAGACTCACTTAAACGAAGTTTATTTAACCAATATAATTACAAGTGGCGAATTAAATTCACAATAGACCATCATTTTTTACCAAAAATTAATAAGGTAGGGTGAGATAAATAATTAGAATATTCCTACGGCATTCCCCTCCCCCCCTCATTTATATCTAAAATAACTCCAGTTACAGGAAGTGAATTATTAGGATGATGACCTGTCAATGGCGGGAAAACCCTAAATAGCTTCACCTAATATCGCTACGCTTTAGCCAGCCCATGTTTATTGCCGGGAAATGGGCTGGTTGACACCATAAATGATCTCCGCCCAATACCAGCACCAGGCTAAATCAGTGATCCGAACAAAGGTCAGAGATCGCAACCCGTAAACTGCAAAGAGTGCGTGGAGCTAAAACCGCTCCACTCACATCACCACCTCATACCTGAACAGGTATTCATAACGCCGCCTGGGCGATCAATCCCCTCAGCCATTGGTGTGCCTGATCGCGATGCCAGCGTTCATGCCAGTACATCGCCATCTCAAATCCCGGAAGCTCGATGGGTGCTGTCGCAACCTGTAGACCGGTCTGGCCGCGTAGCAACCGGGATGGCAGCATAGCTACAAGGTCGGTAGTGGTCAGTACTGACATCATGAACAGAAAATGCGGCACTGATAGCACCACTTTTCGTGTTACCCCTCTCTCCATCAGTGCGACATCAGTTGTACCGTGAAAACCACCGCCATCCGGCGACACTATCACATGCTCTAACTGACTGAACTGTTCCAGCGTTAATGGGCCACATAGCTGCGGGTGCCCAACCCTGCCAGCCAAGACATAGTGTTCACGAAAGAGCACACGCCTGCGCATCGCCGGGTGCACCATGTCACTGGTATGCAACGCCAGCTCGATATCGCCTTGTTCCATTCGCTGCAACATAGCGGACGGTGGTGTTTCCAGAATCGCCAGCCGGGTATGGGGTGCATCCTGACGCAGTTGGTTCATGACCGGCAGCAGAATCGTCGACTCGCCATAGTCGAACGCCGATATCCGCCAGGTATTTTCAGCAGTCTTCGGATTAAACGGCGCGGAAGGCGCAATAGCCTGCTCAAGGGACTCCAGCGCCAGCCGCAGTGGTTCCCGTAATGCATCCGCTCTGGCGGTGGGTGTCATTCCTCTGGCACCGGGCAACAGTAACGGATCATCAAAAATAGCGCGCAATCGCGCCAGTTGTACACTCACCGACGGTTGAGAGAGGTTAAGTCGTCGCGCTGCACGGGTGACATTGTGTTCTTCCAACAGTGCATCCAGCGTCAGCAGCAGGTTCAGATCCAACCGCCTGATATTATTCATGGCTATACCCAATATAGTGAACATTCATTTTAACTATATCAGACCACCTCCTATGCTGTGCTTGCGCCAATAAAGGAGAATCGATAATGAAAGTATTACTGGTTTATGCTCATCCGGAGCCCCGTTCACTCAACGGCTCACTGAAAAATATCATCGTTAGCCATCTGGAAAATACCGGGCATCAGGTTCAGGTGTCCGATCTGTACGCCATGTGCTGGAAAACGACGCTGGACGCCGATGACAACACCGATCCCCACACTGATGCGCCTTTCCATCCATCGCTGGATTCGCAGCGCGCTTTCTCACAAGGAACACAGTCGCCGGATATCGCCGCCGAGCAGGATAAATTACGTTGGGCCGACACCGTTATCCTGCAATTTCCACTGTGGTGGTTCACCATGCCCGCGATTATGAAAGGCTGGATAGACCGGGTATACGCCTATGGCTTTGCCTACGGTGTCGGGGAACACTCGCAGACACATTGGGGAGATCGCTATGGCGAAGGGATGATGGCAGGCAAACGCGCCATGTTGCTGGTCACCACCGGAGGGTGGGAATCACACTATGGGCCTCGTGGCATCAACGGGCCTATTGATGATGTGCTATTTCCCATCCAGCACGGCATATTGTATTACCCCGGTTTTGAGGTGATGCCACCCTTTGTGGTCTACCACACCAGCCGTATGGATGAAGCCCGCTACCAACACACCTGCGATGCGTTGAAGCAGCGTCTCGACACCCTGTGGCATGACGCACCCATTCGTTTTCGGCGGCAAAACGCCGGGGACTACACCATCCCGGCGCTGACGCTAAAACCAGAGATTCAGCCGGATGGTAGCGGCTTTGCGATTCATACGGATAATACCTGAGGCAACTGGTGCGATAGCTCTTCCTCCAGCAGTTGTTTCAAGCGCGCCGTGGCATCAGGCAGACTGGCGGGTGCCTGCAACAAGGCGACGCCTATTTCGGGCAATGGCGGCAATCGGTTATGGGTCGCCGCCGTGAGAGATGACGGCATGCCTATCGCAGAGCGTACCGTAACGCCCAATCCCGCATTCACCGCCGCCCAGATGCCGCTAAGACTGCGGCTGACAAACACCACCCGCCAGGGGATACCGGCCTTATCCAGTGCGTCGGTTCCTCGTCGGCGCATCAGGCATGGCGCTTCAAACATCACCAGTGGCAGCGGCCGTCCGGTCTCCAGATAGTCCGCTATCTCAAACGAGGGATGACGAATCCAGCGCATCGGCAGATGCGCCAGTGCGGCAATACCCGGCATACTCTCCTCATCAAGCCAGCTTAACGCCAAATCGAGCTGTTGCTGGCTTATCGCCTCACACAGCTCGCGGTTGCGGGCAATACGGGCGCTGATCTGCACTCCCGGATAAGCGCGGGCGAAACGGCCAAGCACATCCGGCATCAGACTTTCACCAAAATCTTCCTGCATACCAAACCGCACTTCCCCTTCAACACGCGCTCCGCGCACGGCATGCATGGCCTCGTCATTGACCGCCAGAATGCGATGGGCGTAATTCAACAAAATCTCACCGCTATCCGTGAGCTTCAGGTGACGCCCATCCTTACGCAGTAAGGTGGCATCACATTGCTGCTCCAGTTTTTTCAGATGTGCGCTGACCGCGGATGTTGAACGGCTAAGCTGTTGCGCGGCCAGCGCGAAGCTGCCTAACTCCACTCCGGCGACAAAACTGCGCAGTGCATCCAGATCCAACGTGACGAGTCTTTTCATGTTTTTAATCCTGATTTTCAGGATGATTAGTGCTGAATATTTCGATTTTAAAAACCATAGCACAAAGACACAATCCCTTCATCGCCATGAACAGAACACCACAGGAGAATGCTATGTCACAGCCGCTTACCCGCGAAACACTGCAACATGTCGCCCCGAAACTGGCACAACTCAGCAATGACGTCTTGTTTGACGATATCTGGCAACGGCCAAACCTTTCTGCACGCGACCGCAGCCTGATTACCGTTGCTGCACTGATAGCGCTGAACCGCCCGAACCAATTGTCCTGGCACCTTGATTTCGCCAGCCGCAATGGCTTGCACCATGATGAACTGGTGGAAGCCATCACGCATCTGGCGTTTTATGCAGGCTGGCCTGCCGCTGTCTCGGCGCTGGAATGCCTGTCACAGGAGGGATAAAACATGCCGTTTACCCGCATTATCGTTCAGGCTGGGCGTCCCTCGCATGAATTGCACCAGATTGCCGACCTGTTTCATCAGGCATTGGTAGAAGAATTTGACGTTCCCGCCGATGACCGCTTCCAGGTTATCGAAGAACAACCCGCCGGGATGTTGCATTACGCATCGCATTACCAGGCCGGTACGCGCTCCGAACGTTACACGCTCTTTCACATTACGGCAGGCAAGCCACGCAGCCGCGAGCAAAAACGCGGTTTTTACCAGCGATTGCAACAGTTGTTGCACACGCAACTCGCACTGCCACCCGATGATGTGATGGTCGTTATCCAGTTCACCACGCCGGACGACTGGAGTTTCAGCCGTGGCGTCATGTATCAACAGGAGGCATGATGATCGTCATGCAATACAGTTTTGTCCTGCCAGCGGACTACGATATGGAAACCATCGAACAACGCATTGCCAGGAATGGGGCGAAGCTGGATGGGTTTGCCGGATTACTGTTTAAAGCCTATCTGTACGCAAAACGTCACGATCCGGATATTCCCTCGGTTGCCAACCTGTACGCACCGCTTTATGTCTGGAAACACAGTCAGGGGATGGCGGCGTTTCTGCAAAGTCCCGGTTTTGCCGCGCTGACGCGAGACTTTGGCTGGCCGCAGATCGATTGCTGGCTGGCGGGCAAAATACCGCAACCCAGCGAGGTGAAAGCGGGGGCTATCGCTCAGCGTGTCATCACACCGATTCCGTCTTATAGCCACCTGCCGGACTGGCTGAGTGGCGACACGCAAGCGATGTTAATGGCATGGGATGTCAGCCACTGGCGTCAATTGCAGATGGATTTTTTGCCCTTGCCCGCGGCTGCCACCACGGCGGATGACAGCACACAGCGCTACCGTATCGGTTACGTTGCCTGTTGAGGGCATCGCTATATCATCAAGATTCAGCTACCGGCGGGGTACAACGCTGCCCCGCCGTTTCACACGGCATGGTGATAGACCGCTTCGATGTTGTAGCCATCGGGGTCACGCACAAAAGCGGCATAATAATCAGGATGATATTGAGCACGCACGCCGGGCTGGCCATTATCCACCCCACCCGCCGCTACCGCTGCGGCAAAAAAGGCATCGACCCC
Organism: Dickeya oryzae; assembly: GCF_020406815.2. Lineage (NCBI taxonomy): Bacteria > Pseudomonadati > Pseudomonadota > Gammaproteobacteria > Enterobacterales > Pectobacteriaceae > Dickeya > Dickeya oryzae. Next base: position 1,297,256 of record NZ_CP162670.1, on the reverse strand, counting down.
GGCTCGTGATTCGGCACTGAAAGCAAAATGTGTTGTCGGCGGTGATGACAGCTCACCTTGAAAAATCCAGAATTCACCACCCGGATCGGAAGACTGCCCATATCCCATCAACACGCCAAAGCTCACGGCGAATTTCATGTCTTTGACCTGCTCATAACCGAGTGGCTTTAACGCCTGTTCATAAAACTGACGGCTACGCCGTAGATCAGACACTGGAATACTCAAATGATCCAGCATACTTCCTCCCTCTGGCGATTGAGTTCTGTGGTTTTTCGCTCCCGTTCGCATCCTGCACGACGCGGAAGTACCAACATAATCGCGTTAACAGCGAGGAAAGATGATCCAGATCTATAAAGATCGCCTATTTATTCATTAAAAGTGATTTTTTATTTATCCATCACCACCATGACATCACTGCCACTACCCCTTGCTCCATTGCCAGAGAACAGCAACCTGCGCAGATGTGGCGGCGTTAGTGCTCACCCCTCATGCTTTGTCGCTTTGTCGTACCCCAGGCGGCCGATAAACGGCAAGCGCAAGGCTGGCGGGTTGAAATCCACGCCCAGATTGGCGCTTAATATATTGATTTCGATACCCTCCTCCGCACCTACCGTCAGGCCCAATATGCCCAGTAACGATACCTGCAACCCCCTTCCTGACGGCGGTAATCCAACCGGGTGTGTCAACGCGCGGAAATCCTTACCGATGGCATTGGCTGGCAGATCCAGTTTCAATTCAGGGACTTCGCGGCCAATATGCGCCATAAAGGTATTGCTATTCGGGCCGGGCCAGGCGTGATAAGTATGCGGCCAGGGATAGCTGCTAATTGCCGCTTCTATTTTCGGGATCATCGCGGCGGCTCCCGCCCCACGATGTTCAACCAGTAGCCGCGGCATTGAACCGAACCAAAACCCGTCAGGCACGGAATCGTTACGACGCACGACATCATCGCCACCCCAGCCGATCACTTCATAACGTTGGTAACGGGTTTCACCGGCTTTTTTAACGATGATCCAGGGGTGAACCGCCACCAGGCCGCGCCAGCCGTAAGTAGGTGCGGTATAGACCTGTACGATGGCAATATGACTCAACGCCACAGGATCCGGCGCAATACCGGCAGAATCACGCCGTGCCGTCCAAACCCCTTGACTGGAGAAACGCGCCTTCTCTTCGCTCCATGAAACTTGTGCCAGACTGCGCCCAAACGACAACACCACGATGGCGATAAAAACGAAACCCAATACTTTGAGATAATTCATCGATGCGGTTTTCTCCAGAAACAGGCGGGCAAGTGCACGGGCAAGAGTGCAATGGTCATGGCGATAACCATCATTGCGATAACCATCATTGCGGTAACATAGAGTGCCAGGCACCAATAACCAAGAGAAAAATCATTGATGAATACTGAGATAGCGTTATCCGCCAGCCAGCAAAATAGCAATATTCTGCGCCTTGCCACCGCTCAGGCGCTGGCGGGTGCCAACTCAGTTGTCTTTTACACCACGGGCGCGATTGTCGGTAATGCCATTGCCCCTGACAGCACGCTGGCGACACTGCCGATAACGGTGTTTGTTTTGGGGATGGCGGCGTGCATTTTGCCGTTCGGGGCGCTGGCCAAAAAGCAGGGCCGCAAAGCCGTGTTTATGGCAGGGACAGGAGCCGGTATCGCAACGGGGCTGACGGCCGCGTTGGCGGTCGTCATTGGCTCTTTTTGGCTGTTTTGTCTGGCCGCATTTATGGGCGGAGCCTATGCCGCAGTAGCGCTCTCGTTTCGTTTTGCCGCGACGGACGGCGTGGCGAAAGAGCGGCGGGCACGTGCCCTTTCTCTGGTCATGGGCGGCGGTGTGCTGGCTGGTGTTATCGGTCCGATGCTGGTTACCAGCACAATGAATTTCTGGCCTCCTCATACCTTTGCCATCACCTTCATCGCGCAGGCGCTGGTTGCTGCCGTATCCGCGCTGGTGCTGCTTGGCGTCACCTCACCCGAACCGGTAGCACATACCCAAGCCGGTGGCCGCCCGCTGCGTGATATTGTTCGCCAGCCCGGTTTTTCCCGCACGGTATTTAGCGGTGCCATTTCTTATATGGTGATGAATTTTCTGATGACGGCAGCGCCACTTTCCATGCACATGCACGGCATTTCCCAACACGCTTCGAATCTGGGTATCCAATGGCATGTGATTGCTATGTACGCGCCAGGCTTTTTTACCGGCAAACTGATCCATCACTTCGATGCCAGACGTGTTGGCGCAGCGGGTTTAGTTATCACCGGGTTGTCAGTCATGGCAGGGTTGGCCGGAACGGATGTCATGCATTACTGGCTTTCGCTGATTTTACTGGGCATTGGCTGGAACTTTGGTTTTACCGGCGCGTCGGCGAAAATCATCGACTATCACCGCCCGGAGGAAAAAACGCAGGTGCAGTCGTTTAACGATTTCATCGTCTTTGGCGTCATGATCGTCGGGTCATTCTCCTCCGGCGCATTGCTGAACCTTTTTGGCTGGAATGCTGTACTGTGGGGCTCGCTGGTGCCGGTGATAGCAGCCTTTCTGGCCTCGGTCATCGGGAGAAAAAACCCTGCGCCATAACCCTAACGGGAAGACCGCGACGTAATGGTGGTCAACATATTAAGACAAATTATTTAACCGAATTGTCCAGACAAATCCGCCATCAGGACTTATAAGAGTAGTGAGGGCCACGCGCTGCGACTATCGCGCGCGCCTGCCCCGCTTCATTCAATGCGAAAATATTCGTAATATATTAAATAATATAGTTTCAGCGGATGCCCTCTATGTCCTACTCCATCGGCGAATTTGCCAGACTTTGCGGTATTAACGCCACGACGCTCAGGGCATGGCAGAGTCGCTACGGTCTGCTCAAGCCGCTGCGCACCGAAGGTGGGCATCGGTTATATAGCGATGCGGATGTCCAACAAGCGCTGAAAATCCTCGACTGGGTAAAAAAAGGGGTTCCGGTCAGCCAGGTCAAACCATTGCTGGAACGCCCGCAAGCGCGGCGAAGCAATAACTGGGCGACCTTGCAGGAAACGATGCTCCTGCGCCTTAAAGAAGGCCGCATCGAATCGCTGCGCCAGCTTATCTACGACACGGGCCGCGAATACCCCAGGCCGGAAATGGTCGATGAGGTGCTACGCCCGCTACGACGCCAGGTATCGGCCAATACCCCCGCTATGATGACGCTGCGCGAAATACTCGATGGCCTGATTATTTCCTACACGTCGTTTTGCCTCGAAGGTGACAGAAAAGCGCCTGGCGACAATTACCTGATTGGCGGCTGGCAATTGACCGACCCGTGCGAAATCTGGCTGGAAGCGCTAAAACGTACCGGACAGGGTCACCGCATCCATGTCCTGCCGCTCTCTCCTGCCATACCTGCACCGGAAATTTTCCCGGACAGACAATGGTTACTGGTCACTAGCGGGAAGCTCACCGTGGCGCGAAAAAAGCAAATCGACAAGTGGCGTGAACACGTGGCGTCACTGGAGATTATCTTATTACAGGCCACCTCAGCCGCGTAAACGCTGCCTTACCTCGTATTAAAAAACCCTGCCGCATTCGTCTACCGCCAGCGTTTCACGGTTAACGATTCACGTGGACAGGGTATCCCCCGACAAGCCACCTCTCATCACCCATCAAGATCATCGGTTATGGTGTAAATTTAATTTATTGATTTTAAATTGATATTAAAATTAATTTCGAAAAAACTTAGACAAAAATTTAAGTTTGTGTAAGTTTTATATCTATACCATGTTGATTCAGGATTGCCCGCGACAAGGGTAACGCGCATGAGCACACTACAACCTGTATTCGATGAGTTTGCTGACTTTTATGCCTCGCTGGCTACCCAACCTCTGGAGAGGCTGTCTGCGCTCTATCACCCGGATGCGGTACTGACCGATCCATTTGGACAGCATCAAGGGCTACCAGCCATCCAGCGCTATTTCTCGTATCTGCTGGAAAACACCCGCTACTGTTATTTCATCGTTGATGCCCCGCTCTTCGACATCGGGCGCTTCGCCGTGAGCTGGACGATGCACTGGTCACACCCGCGTATCGCAGGTGGAAACATGTTGTCTTTGGCCGGCTGCTCCCTCATCGATGTAGAACACCAACACAACCATCAACACCATCAACAAGCCCGTATCACATATCAGCGTGATTACTACGACGCCGGAGAAATGCTCTACGAACATCTTCCGGTACTGGGGTGGGCGCTTCGCCACGTGAAGAAGAAGGTTCGTTCATCATGACAACCGTACTGATTACCGGTGCCAGTTCGGGCATTGGCGAAGCGCTGGCGAAATCCTTTGCTGATGATGGCCACACCGTTATTGCCTGCGGCAGAGATATCGAACGCCTGAGCGCACTGAGTCAGTACAGTCCGCATATCACCATTCGTCAATTCGATATGACAAATAGTCAGGCTTGCCATGCGGCACTGGCCGATTGCCGCGTCAATCTGGCCGTGCTCTGCGCCGGTACCTGTGAATATATCGACAACGGTGTTATCGACCCGGAACGGGTATCACGGGTTATGAACACCAATTTCATCGGCCCAATCAATTGCCTGTCAGCCTTGCAAAGACAACTGGATCCCGGCAGCCGTGTGGTGCTGGTCAGTTCCATGGCGCACTGGCTCCCCTTCCCGCGGGCGGAGGCATACGGCGCGTCGAAAGCCGCGCTGAGCTGGTTTGCTGAAAGCCTGCGGCTGGACTGGGAACCCAAGGGCATCGCCGTCACCGTCGTTTCGCCAGGCTTTGTCGATACCCCGCTTACCCGTAAGAACGATTTTTCGATGCCCGGCCTCGTCACCGTTGAACAGGCAGTAACGGCGATACGACGCGGCATTACGGCAGGGAAATCACATATCGCCTTTCCAGCCGGGTTTGGCGCACTACTGCGTCTGCTGTCGTGGCTCCCCGGCATCGCTCAACGCGCACTGCTGCGCAGGATGGTAAGACCATGAAAATCGCTATTATCGGCAGTGGCATCGCCGGGTTGACCTGCGCATGGCGGCTGGCCGGGCACCATGACGTCATCATGCTGGAAGCAGGCCCCATCCCCGGTGGTCACACCGCCACGGTGGATGTCACCACGCCCTCGGGTACCTATGCCATCGATACCGGCTTCATCGTCTATAACGATCGCACCTACCCACGCTTTATGGGGCTATTGAGCGAATTGGGTATCAGCGGGCAGAAAACGGAGATGAGTTTTTCGGTGCATAACCCGGCGAGTGGGCTTGAGTATAACGGCCACTCACTGCGCTCACTGTTTGCGCAGCGCAGCAATCTGGTTAACCCCCGATTTTGGGGGCTGTTAAAAGACATCGTCCGGTTTAATCGTCTGGCGAAACAGGCGGTGACGCAACCAGTCGGTGATGACGAAACACTGCACAGCTTTTTGTCACGCCACAAATTTAACGCCTTTTTCGCCCGTCACTATATTTTGCCGATGGGGGCGGCGATCTGGTCCTCTTCCTTGCAGGAAATGCGCCGTTTTCCACTCGCCCTGTTTTTGCGCTTTTTTGAAAACCACGGGCTGCTGGATATTACGCAGCGCCCTCAGTGGTACGTGGTACCCGGCGGCTCACGGGAATACGTTCGCGCCCTGCTCAACCAGTTGGAAAACCGCTTCACGCTTTGCGTCAACTCACCGGTGCAACGCGTCGTACGCCACGACCAGGGGGTGGATATCTGCCTGGCGGACAACACCATGACCGTCGATCAGGTGATTTTCGCCTGCCACTCCGGGCAGGCACTCTCCCTGCTTGATGAACCCAGCCGCGAAGAGACGGAGATTCTGGGGGATATCGGCTGGCAACGTAACGAGGTGGTACTGCACAGCGATAAACGCTGGCTACCGGTGCGGCCCGCCGCCTGGGCCAGTTGGAACTATCGCCTGCCTCACGACGATCAGGCCAGCGCCTGTGTCACCTATAACATGAATATTTTACAAGGGTTGCCGGAAGGCAGCCCCTTGTTCTGCGTCACCCTCAATCCTGATGCCCCGATTGATGAACGCGATGTGTGGCAGCGCTTTGTCTATGAGCACCCACTGTTTACGCCGAAAAGCTGGCGGGCGCAGTCACGGCGCGCCGAAATTAACGGCCAGCGACGTAGCTGGTTTTGCGGGGCCTACTGGTACAACGGATTCCACGAAGATGGAGTACGCAGCGCGCTGGATGTGGTTAAGGGCATCGCTGATGGGAGGAACGATGAATAGCTGTCTCTATCCCGGCGTGTTGCGCCACCGGCGTTGGCAGCCGCGCGTACATCAGTTTTGTTATGACGTCTTTCTGGCGTATCTGGATCTCGACGACCTGGATAATCTGCCGTCATTAGGCATCCGCCGTAATCAATTTGCCACCGTCGCCTTTTACGACAGCGACTACCCGCTGGGTACGCCGCTCAAAGAAAACGCCCTGAATCGGCTGGCGGCACTGACCGGTGAACACCCTGACGGCAAAGTGATGCTGTTAACCCAGTTGCGCTATCTGGGCTTTCATTTTAACCCGGTGAACTTTTATTACTGCTTTGACGCCAGCGAAACCCTGCGCTGGATCCTGGCTGAAGTGCGCAACACCCCGTGGAATGAACGTCACTATTACGCGGTTAACGCGCAAGAGACCCGCCCCATCGCCAAAGCGTTTCACGTTTCTCCGTTCAACCCGATGGATATGGTCTATCACTGGCGGTTCAACTGCCCCGGTAAAACGCTGCATATGCATATCGAAAATCATCAAACCGTGGATGAAAACCAGCGGGATGAAAAAGTATTCGATGCCACGCTGACGCTATCGCGTAAGCCATTAACCCCCCTGCACTTGCGCCAGATGCAAATTAGCATCCCCGTCATGACACTGAAGACCGTGGTGGCGATTTACTGGCAGGCGCTGTTGTTGTGGCTCAAGCGTGTGCCAATTCATAACCATCCCACCAGCAGGAGTGAACGCTCATGACTGACCCCGTTTTTGCGCTTGAGTCCGATGTACCGCGCACAGCAACGATTCGCTTTGCACGCTGGCTGTTGTTCCGCCTGTTGGCGGGTATACAGCAAGGGTCGCTGACCCTCCACGAAGGCAACCAGAGCGTTCATTTTGGTGATACCGCCTCGCCCCTGCGTGCCGAGGTCAACATCCTTTCACCCGGCATTTACGCACGCCTGCTGACCGGCGGTAGCATCGCAGCGGCGGAGTCCTGGATGGAGGGTGAGTGGGAAACCGATCAGCTCACCGAACTACTGCAGATCATGGCTGCGAATGCCGGGGTGCTAAGTCGGTTGGAAAATGGCTTTCGTGTGCTGGGCCAGCCCTTTCAGCGACTATGGCACTGGACGCGTCGCAATCGTCGCCAGCAGGCACGCGAGAACATCGCCGCCCATTACGATCTCGGCAATACGTTTTACCAGCAGTTTCTTGATGAAGGACTGCTCTATTCCAGCGCGTTATTCACCCCCGACACGCCGGATCTCGCCAGTGCGCAGCAAGCCAAAATGCGGCGTTTGTGCGAAGAGCTGGCACTGACGCCGGACGATCACCTGCTTGAAATCGGCACCGGCTGGGGAGCGCTGGCGGAGTTCGCGGCACGTCATTACGGCTGTCGGGTCACGACCACCACACTCTCTCAGGAGCAGTATCACTATGCGCTAGCACGTATCGCCCAGGCAGGCCTGCAAGACCGGGTGACGGTGCTGTTGTGCGACTACCGCGATCTCACCGGTCAGTTCGACAAACTGGTGTCCGTCGAAATGATTGAAGCAGTCGGCAAAGCGTTTCTGCCACAGTTTTTCAAGACCTGTCAGGCACGCCTGCGTCCAGGTGGGAAAATGGCGATTCAGGCCATCACCATTCAGGATCAGCGCTATCACGATTACAGCAAGAGCGTTGATTTCATTCAGCGCTACATTTTCCCCGGCGGCTTTTTACCCAGCGTCACCGCCATCAGTTCTCTGATGACGCGCCATACCGATTTTGTACTGCGTAACCTGTTCGATATGGGCCCGCACTACGCCAAAACACTGGCACACTGGCGACAGCGCTTCCTGCTGGCCTGGCCGGAAATAGAACGGCTGGGGTTCGACACCCGGTTTCGTCGCATGTGGTTGTACTACTTCGGCTACTGCGAAGCTGGATTTAACGCGCGCACCATCAGCGTGGTGCAATTGACCGCCGAGCGGGTGTGACATGCAGGCGCTACGGATAAGCAGGGAGGCAACGATGAAACCGCGTGTGCCCTTGCTGGCCTGGCTGGTTGCCGCGCTGTATCTCACCTCAGCACAGGCCGCCGACTGGACACACTGGCGCAACGTCGGCGACGCGACGCTGCGCTTCGGCCCGTTTGCGGTCTATCGCTCGCAGTTGCGTACGCCAGATGGGCGCTACAGCGGACTGCAACAGGATCAGGCGCTGATTATTACCTATCAGCGGCATATCGACAGTGAAACACTGGTCGATGCCACGCGTGAACAGTGGCAGGCGCTGGGAATTCTGGACAGAGAACCGCAGAGCGAAGAATGGCTGCACATGCTGGCGCAGTTATGGCCCAGTGTGGATGACGGGTCGCAACTGGCTTTTGTGACCAGCAACCGGCAAGGGCAATTCTGGTATCGCCCTTCCTCGTCGCAGGGCCAGTTTATGCCGCTTGGCCCGGTTCAGCCCGCCGCGTTTAGCGCGTGTTTTCTGTCTATCTGGCTGAGCCCACAGACCCACTATCCCGAATTACGCCAGCAATTACTTGGGGGTGAACGATGAAACGCTTTTTGCTCTTCGTATTGACGATGACGATGCTGCTCACCGGTTGTAGCACAGACATCACCGACTACCGTAGCCAGCAGCCACGCTTCGATCTCTTCCACTATTTTCAGGGCCAGACGCAAGCCTGGGGAATGGTACAGGACCGCCACGGTAAACAACTACGCCGCTTTCACGTCGCCATTCGTGGTGATGTCGCGGGCGATACGCTGACACTCAACGAACAATTTATCTATGACGACGGTGAACGCCAGCAACGCGTCTGGCATATCCGCCGGGTGGGCGATGATCGGTATGAAGGCACTGCAGGAGATATTGAAGGGGTTGCCTACGGCCAGGCATCAGGCAATGCCTTTCATTGGCAGTACAGCATGAACGTCAAGGCAGACGGCGCAACCTGGCTGCTCAACTTTGATGACTGGATGTTCCAGCAAGACGACAGCCACCTGTTCAATAAAACAGAAATGACGAAATTCGGCCTCACCGCAGGTTACGTCACCCTGTTTTTTAGTAAAGGGGCAACGCCATGAACAATCACTCAGAAAACAATCACGCCATCAACAATCACACGAATCATGCCATGACAGGCAGCATCGACAGCAAACCCGTTCTGGGTATTAGCGCCTGTCTGACTGGCTCAGCGGTACGCTTTGACGGCGGGCATAAACGGCTGCGTTTCGTGATGGATGAACTGTCGCCGTGGATAGTGTTCAGGCCCGTCTGCCCGGAAATGTCTATCGACCTGCCGGTTCCTCGTCCGGCGCTGCGCCTTATTCAGACCACCAGCGGTGATATCCGCATGCGCATGAGCCATGACACCCAGCAAGACATGACGGAAAAAATGCACGACTTCACCGCCCGGTATTTGCCCACGCTCGGGAATCTTGCCGGGTTCATCGTCTGTGCCAAATCCCCCAGTTGCGGTATGGAACGGGTAAGACTGTACGATGAGCAAGGCCACCGTGGCCGTAAAGCAGGCGTTGGGTTATTCACCGCCGCCCTGATGAAAGCCTACCCCTGGCTTCCTGTCGAGGAAGATGGCCGCCTGCACGACCCGGTATTGCGCGAGAACTTCGTCGAGCGTTTGTTTGCGCTGCATGAGCTTAACCAGCTGCGTGCCGGTGGATTAACCCGCCACAACCTGCTGGCATTCCACAGCCGCTACAAACTCCAGTTGCTGGCGCACCATCAGGCTGGTTACCGCGAGATTGGCCCTTTTGTCGCCCGCCTTCACGAGTGGGACGACCTTGATGCGTTTTTCATTGCCTACCGTTACAAACTGATGGCAATCCTAAGACAACCCGCTTCGCGTAAAAACCATACCAACGTGCTGATGCACATTCAGGGCTATTTCCGTAAACAGCTCAACAATCGCCAGCGCGCAGAGCTGCGCGAGGTGATTATCGGCTATCGGGCAGGACGCTTGCCCATTCTCGCGCCGATCACACTGCTGAAACACTATCTGGCGGAACACCCTGACAGTTACCTGTTGACACAAAACTATTTCGACCCCTACCCGCAAGATTTAGGATTGCGTTTAGCGGTTGCATGATTATCAATCGCAAACTTATCAATAACATACTTACCAATAAGCAGAAGGTTGCTGGCCGTCAAGACATGGCGGCCAGGAAACGAGTCAGGTCACACTATCGCAACACCTGCAATTTAGAACCTGACGAGTATATGATGTCGTGATCACTGCCAAAAAAGAGAACGTGCTATGCAACATATCATTGAGGGTTTCCTCAGCTTTCAAAAAGATATATTTCCTCAACGCAAGGAACTCTTCCGCAGTCTGGCGTCCAGCCAGAATCCTAAAGCGCTGTTCATTTCCTGCTCCGACAGCCGTCTGGTACCAGAACTGGTTACCCAGCAGGAACCCGGACAGCTGTTCGTTATCCGTAACGCCGGTAACATCGTGCCTTCTTTCGGTCCGGAACCCGGCGGGGTTTCCGCTACGATTGAGTATGCGGTTGTCGCGCTGGGTGTTACCGATATCGTCATCTGTGGTCATTCCAACTGTGGAGCGATGAAAGCCATCGCCTCCTGTCAGTGCCTTGACCCGATGCCCGCCGTGGCACACTGGTTACGTTACTCGGACGCCGCGAAAGCAGTGGTGGAGAAAAAAACCTGGGATAATGAAATCGATAAAGTGAATGCGATGGTGGAAGAAAACGTCATCGCACAGTTGAATAACATCAAAACCCACCCTTCCGTCGCTGTCGGACTGCGTGACCATGCACTGCGCCTGCATGGATGGGTATACGACATTGAGAGCGGGGTCATTCGCGCGCTGGATAAAAACAGCAAGACATTCGTTTCGCTGGCTGAAAACCCGCACGTTTATTTCGAATAACCCTTCTGGTCGTCAGTAAACTTGCCCTGCGGCCTGCCGGCCCAGGGCATGAATCGCCCCGCTGTCCTCTTCCTCATATTCATCCATAAAAAAATACAAAATCAAAAACACCGAAATATAATTATTCATACTGAAAAAAGCCGCTTTAAATAATCGCACCCGCCAGCAAACCTTCTTTTATTATCGATTTAATTGTTTCATAAAAAAAATACAAAAACGAGACAGACAGATAAAACAACATCATAGGAGGAATAACACAACGATAGGATATATCTCATATATAACTACTGACATATCACTGTCATTATGACATTCAATGATACTCATTAAAAATACACATAAAAAAACAGAATAAGTCCCGTAGCGCCTGTTATCGCATTTTATTTTATAAAAAGTGAGTGGAGTTATTTTCAATCGTTATATCCATTAACACGATGGTCTCCACTAGCACGATAGTGATCAGCATTTTCATGCCAATATCAGGAGCATCACGTATATGTCCATCACGTATATGTCACTGTATCGAAAAGCCTTCAATACATATTATGTAGCCAATGCCATCGCGCACGGTTACCCTTGGTCTGTCATTCGTCGCGGGATTATCCCCCTCCTGGCGTTACTCTTGGTTTATACCCTGGCTGTAGAAGCAGAACCGTTCAATAGTGTGGTGGTTTTTGGTGATAGCCTGAGTGACGCGGGGAACCTCTCGCAGGCGTTAGGGCTTGGTGTTTCCCGATTTACGACCAACCCCGGTGAAAATACAGTGATGTATGTTGCCGATGGTCTGGGCCTGTCTGCGACCGACTCCACCTCAGGTGGAAATAACTATGCCTGGGGTGGTGCGGGTATTCTCAATAATTATTCGTTGGGTGTTTTTTTCTCACCAACCATTCAGTCTCAGGTTGACAGTTATCTGAAAAACAATCGAGCCAGCGCATCAACACTTTATCAAATGTGGGGTGGCTCTAATGATATCTATGCCATTTATGAGTCAGCTCCCTCAACGGCCACGTCGGAAATTATCCCGGTCGCCAATGCTGAACTGTCACTGCTGAATAATCTGTATGAAGCCGGTGGGCGATATGTCGTGGTATATAACCTTCCCAATCTTGGCGCGACACCGGATGGTGTCAGTCACAATCTGCAAAATAAATACCGTGAAGTGGTTAATCAATATAATCAGACATTAAATGCCGGACTTGCCACATTAAGCCAGCGGGGGCTCAATATCATCCCGGTCAATACCTATGCCATTCTCGCTGAAATCATGGCCAACCCGTCAGCCTATGGCATTATCAACACCAGTAGTGGCGCGTGTAATGCTCTCTCCTCCCTTATCTGTGAACCTGGCGATTACGCCAGTGGTACGGAAAATACCTATCTTTTTGCTGATACGGTCCATCCCACGACCGGGGGGTACAAGATGCTGGCCAGCATCGTACTCTCTGAAATTGCCGCACCCGGTAAAATTTCATTACTGAGTAAAGGCCCACTCGCCGCCACAGCGTCCCAGTACCGTTTATTGCACAATGAAATTCTGGCTGATACCAATGCCAGTGACACACGGGTATTTGTGAGTGGCGATGACAATCATGCTGGCTCAAGCAGTACCTCACCGTCCAGCACAGGAAATAATCGCTTTATCTCCCTCGGCGGTGACATGAAATGGGGCGAGAATCTTAACACTGGCGTAGTGGTAACCCAGTCTCACCAACGCACGAACGGAGATGACGCGGGCTACACACTGTATGACAGCAGCCTCGCACTTTACGGAGTTTATCATCAGGACCACGCCTGGCTGAGTGCATTTGCCAACACCGGACGTTCCAGCTTCGATAATGCTTATCGCACCCTGCATATTGGCCCGGCTAATCGTCGGGAGTCTGGCTCAGTAGACGGGTATCATGTTGGCGGTGGTATTAATGGTGGCTGGTGGTTCAATCTGGGCCACGTCAAAACCGGCCCCTTTGCCCGTCTTGAACGTCAATTCGTTAAGGTCGATGGCTACAGTGAACGCGGTGATGACAGCTCCGCCATGTGGTTTTCATCACAACATCGCCAATCTCTGGTTTCCAGTCTTGGCTGGCGAGTGCAGGCGTTATGGAACCTGTCTGGTTTAGGAATCAGCCCTTTTGCAGACGTGGCCTGGAATCACGATTATATGACCCATCCCCCACAGATAACGGCCGGGCTGAATACCATGAACGGTGCTTTCACGATGCCAGGTGCGGCTTCAGAGAAAAACTGGGGCACGGCCAATGCCGGGATCGCGGTCGATATCACCCCCCAATGGCATACCTGGTTGCAGTATTCCAGCCAGTTTGGCGGTAATACCCGAAAAGAGGACTATGGCGTCAGTGCCGGTCTGGCCTATGCGTTCAAATAAGGCTCCAGCCCGACGCGCTCACGCCTATCACCTCTATTACGAGTACGACACCGCCCATCGGCTGGCCGGCTGGCACGATAACGACCAGACCTGGGCGCGCTACGAATACGACGCACAGGGGCGCTGCGTCTACACCACCTGCGCCGACGGTTTCCTGACCGCCCGCTTCGATTACCTGCCCGACCGGGTGGTGATGACCGATGGCCTCAGCCAGCACTGGCCCAATCACATCCCTGCTTTTGTCATTCGATACACATTCTCATTTCTTCTACGGCAGAAGTAAGGTATATCAACGGGACGACCAAAGTAACCATCAGATCAGGATGAGACGAGACATGTTTTCAAAATACTATGACGTTGAAGATAGCCATATCGATTTCCAGGGCGTCGTCGATGGCCTCTATTACCCATTCTATATGGAATGGACGCGCCACGCGTTCATGAAAGAATCGTTGGGTATTGATATTGAAGAGGAATTTAAACAAGGAAAAGTCTACATGGTGCTTGAGTATTCCCTGCGTTTTCGTAAAAGCCTGCAAAAAGGTGACCGGTTAGAGGTTACCTGCCAGTTAGAAAAAAATGAGAAGCGTAACCGCGTCAACTTCGTTCAACACATTAAAGTTGATGGCACCACGTATGCAGAAGCCACATTTGTCGCGACCTGCCTGAACAATGGACGTCCGTCCATGCCTGAAGCCGTAACCAATGCGCTAGCGCTGTAATAGTTCCCTGCAGCCTCCTTCACTAAAGTGGGTGTGTGAGGAGGCGACAGACCATGCCCAATGGTACTCGTCGAAGAGACAGAATCGTTCCGATCCGTCATTGATATCTCTGCTCCCACGCTGGTATAGAGGGTGCCGGAAGCACCGCGCGGGGTGTTTCCAACACTGGATTTCAATACCGAACAGTACCCGAAGCAACGCACCATCCAATCGATGTGGGAAAACCAGAACCAGCCTTTTGATATTAAGCAGGGCTGCATTTTCATTTCCCTGCTGCGCATCGTGCCTAAACGGTTTTTTTTATCAGTGTGCTGCTACCAGTGCGTGCGCCACCAACGCTACCGTGGCGGAAAGTACCATCAAAAATTCCATGGAAAAAACCGTGCTTCCCGTTGCTAACCGCTGCCAGAAAGTGCCAGATACAAAAACAAAAAAGCCCGCAGTTACGCGGACTTAGAGGTACTTTACTGCTTTTACGTGCAGGCTGTTGCCAGACGTGGAATCATTCCCACTCAATCGTTGCTGGCGGCTTACCAGAAACGTCGTATACCACGCGGGAGATACCGTCGACTTCGTTGATAATACGGTTGGAAACACGGCCGAGGAATTCATACGGCAGGTGCGCCCAGTGCGCGGTCATGAAGTCGATAGTTTCGACTGCGCGCAGCGAAACAACCCAGTCATATTTACGACCGTCACCCATGACACCAACGGAGCGTACCGGCAGGAACACCGTGAACGCCTGGCTGACTTTGTCATACAGTTCCGCTTTGTGCAGTTCTTCGATGAAGATGGCATCGGCGCGACGCAACAGGTCGCAATACTCTTTCTTCACTTCACCCAGCACACGCACGCCAAGGCCCGGTCCCGGGAACGGATGACGGTACAGCATGTTATACGGCAGGCCCAATTCCAGACCAATCTTGCGTACTTCGTCTTTGAACAGCTCTTTGAGCGGCTCAACCAGACCCAGCGCCATATCATCCGGCAAACCACCGACGTTATGGTGCGATTTAATCACATGCGCTTTGCCGGTAGCGGAAGCGGCGGATTCGATCACATCCGGATAAATAGTGCCTTGCGCCAGCCATTTCACATCGGTCAGCTTACCGGCTTCTTCATCGAACACGTCAACGAAGACACGACCGATGGTTTTACGCTTGGCTTCCGGGTCATCAATACCCGCCAGAGCTGACAAGAAGCGCTCTTCCGCCGGAACATGCACGATGTTCAAGCCGAACTGGTCGCCAAACATTTCCATCACCTGTTCGGCTTCGTTCAAACGCAACAGACCGTTGTCCACAAACACACAGGTCAGGCGCTCACCAATCGCACGGTGCAGCAACAACGCCGTCACCGACGAGTCAACCCCACCAGACAGGCCAAGAATCACCTTATCTCCACCAACCTGCTGACGGATACGCTCAACGGCATCGTCGATGATTTTGGCCGGTGTCCACAGCGCTTCACACTGGCAAATATCACGGACAAACCGCTCCAGCATGCGCTGGCCTTGACGGGTGTGGGTCACTTCCGGGTGGAACTGCACGCCATAGAAGCGTTTTTCTTCGTTCGCCATGATGGCATACGGGCAGGTATCGGTACTGGCAACGGTGACGAAATCCGCCGGAATAGCGGTCACTTTATCGCCGTGGCTCATCCATACGTCTAACAATGGTGCACCGCTGGCGCTGACAGCATCCTGAATGTCGCGAACCAACGCACTGTTGGATTTGACTTCAACCTGAGCATAACCAAACTCACGCTCGCTGGAACCTTCCACTTTGCCGCCCAGCTGCATCGCCATGGTCTGCATGCCATAACAGACGCCCAGTACCGGTACACCAGCCTGGAAAACATACTCCGGCGCACGCGGGCTATTAAACTCGGTGGTACTTTCCGGGCCGCCGGAAAGGATGATGCCATTCGGGTTGAACTCGCGAATTTGCGCTTCGGTGACATCCCATGCCCACAGTTCGCAGTATACGCCCAGTTCACGTACGCGACGTGCCACCAGTTGCGTGTATTGCGAGCCGAAATCCAGAATAAGAATGCGATGTTGATGAATGTTTTCTGTCATGAGAGGCGTATTCCACTACGGAGCGAAAGAAAAATTGAACCCGGTAAGTTTACCGGGTTCGTAACAGTAAATCAGCCGGTAAGCGCTTAGCCCATACGATAGTTCGGCGACTCTTTGGTAATGGTCACATCGTGGACATGGCTTTCCTGAATACCGGCACCACTGATACGCACAAATTCAGCCTTGGTACGCAGCGCATCAATGGTCGCACAACCGGTCAGGCCCATGCAGGAGCGCAAACCGCCCATCTGCTGATGCACGATCTCTTTCAGGCGGCCTTTATAAGCCACACGACCTTCGATACCTTCCGGTACCAGCTTGTCAGCCGCATTGTCAGACTGGAAGTAACGGTCGGACGAACCTTTAGACATCGCACCCAGCGAGCCCATGCCGCGGTAAGATTTGAACGCACGGCCCTGATACAGTTCGATTTCACCCGGCGATTCTTCCGTACCCGCCAGCATGGAACCGACCATCACGCAGGCGGCACCCGCGGCGATCGCTTTGGCGATATCGCCAGAGAAACGGATACCACCGTCAGCAATCACTGGAATCCCGGTACCCTCCAGTGCGTCGACTGCATCCGCAATCGCCGTAATCTGCGGTACGCCCACACCGGTTACGATACGGGTAGTACAAATAGAGCCAGGACCAATCCCGACTTTCACGGCACTGACACCGGCTTCGGCCAGCGCACGCGCACCGGCACCCGTCGCGACGTTACCACCGATGATCTGCAAATCCGGGTATTTGGCACGGGTTTCACGAATACGCTGCAACACCCCTTCAGAATGACCGTGTGAGGAGTCAATCAGCAAGACGTCCACGCCAGCGGCAACCAACGCGTCAATACGCTCTTCGTTACCCGCACCCGCACCGACTGCCGCACCAACACGCAGACGGCCGTGCTCATCTTTACACGCGTTCGGTTTACGTTCCGCTTTCTGGAAATCTTTTACTGTGATCATCCCAACCAGACGGAACTGCGCATCCACCACCAGCGCTTTTTCGATACGGCGCTCGTGCATTTTTTGCAGCACGACGTCGCGCGCTTCGCCTTCTTTGACCGTCACCAGACGTTCTTTCGGGGTCATTACCGCGCTGACCGGGCGGTCCAGATCGGTAACGAAGCGAACGTCACGACCCGTGATGATACCGACCAGCTCATTACCGGTCGTGACCACCGGATAACCGGCAAAACCGTTACGTTCGGTGAGCGCTTTGACTTCACGCAGTGTCGTTTCTGGCGTTACCGTCTGCGGGTCAACCACCACGCCGCTTTCATGGCGTTTTACGCGGCTCACTTCTTCCGCCTGACGCTCAATGGACATGTTCTTATGGATGAAACCAATGCCGCCTTCTTGTGCCAGCGCAATTGCCAGACCAGATTCGGTCACGGTGTCCATGGCGGCAGACAGCATAGGAATGTTCAAACGGATACGTTGAGTCAGTTGTGTGCTCAGATCAGCCGTGTTGGGCAGAACGGTGGAATGGGCAGGAACGAGTAGAACATCATCGAAGGTCAGTGCTTCTTTAGCGATTCGTAGCATGGCAATATCTCACCGGGATTGAGGATGGGAATTAGATAAAATATTGCCGCGGCATTATACAGGCCGAAATCGATTGCCTCCAGCATTTTTTTATAAAAACGCTTGCGAACGGCCCATTGACCGGTAGTATTGATGGATTAACTCTCTGTTTTATTATTTGATCCGGGTCACAATGTCTTCATTGCCGTCATCCGCCATATTTACCGTCAGCCGCCTTAATCAGACAGTAAAACAGTTGCTGGAAGGTGAGATGGGCCAGATTTGGCTGTCCGGAGAAATTTCCAATTTTTCCCAACCCTCCTCAGGACATTGGTATTTCACGCTCAAAGATGAGCGCGCTCAGGTGCGATGCGCCATGTTTCGCACCAGCAACCGCCGGGTGACCTTTCGGCCGCAAAACGGACAACAGGTGCTGATTCGCGCCACCATCACACTATATGAACCGCGTGGCGACTACCAGTTGCTGGCGGAAAGCATGCACCCGGCTGGGGATGGGTTACTGCAACAACAGTTCGAACAGCTGAAACAGCGTTTGTCGGCCGAAGGGCTATTTGACCAACACTACAAACAACCACTTCCCAAACCCGCCCGTCAGGTTGGTGTGATTACGTCTGCCAGCGGTGCGGCATTGCATGACATTTTACACATTCTACAGCGTCGTGACCCGTCGCTACCGGTCGTCATCTATCCGACAGCGGTACAAGGTGTGGATGCACCGGGTCAGATTGTGCGGGCTATTGAGCTGGCTAACCTGCGCGGAGAGTGCGATGTGCTGATCGTCGGTCGCGGCGGCGGCTCACTGGAAGACCTGTGGAGTTTCAACGACGAACGGGTGGCACGGGCCATCTTTGCCAGCCGAATCCCGATTGTCAGCGCGGTCGGCCACGAAACCGATGTGACTATTGCCGACTTTGTGGCAGACCTGCGAGCGCCGACGCCTTCGGCAGCCGCAGAACTGGTCAGCCGTAACCAGTTGGAGCTGCTGCGGCAAATTAACGCCCAGCGCCAACGGCTGGAAATGGCGATGGATTATTATCTGGCACAGCGCCAACAGCAATTTGTCCGGTTACAACATCGATTACATCAGCAGCATCCACAACTCCGTCTGGCACGGCAGCAAACCCAACTGATTCGGCTACGCCAACGTCTGGATGACGCAATCCAATTGCAACTGCGCCAACAAACGCGCCGTCAGGAACGTCTCGCCCAGCGTTTGCAGCAATACCAGCCACAGTCACGATTGCATCGCGCCCAACAGCAGATACAGCAGCTACGCTACCGTCTGCATCATGCGTTGGAAAAGCAACTTAGCCAGTATAAACAACAGTTTGGTGAAGCCTGTTCTCATCTCGAAGCCGTCAGCCCGCTGGCGACGCTGGCCCGTGGCTACAGTGTCACCACCACTTCGGACGGCAAGGTCATGAAGCAAACGGTTCAGGTCACCAAAGGCGATAAACTAAAAACCCGGTTACAGGATGGCTGGGTCGAGAGTCAGGTAACTGAAATAAAAAAAGAATCTACTAAACCACGTGCAAAACGTCAGCCGAAAAATATTCAGTGATTAGGCTATACTTATCGTGTCGTAATTGTGGTAGATCAGTGTTAATCATATGTTGCACCATACTGTCAGGCATAAGGAGATGAAGTATGCAATCCGCCCGTAGCATCATTCCGCCCTACATTCTGCATCGCATCATTAATAATGGATCAGATGAAGAGCGTCGTTGTGCGCAACACACTCTGATGCACGTGCAATCTCTGATGGTGGCTCCGGTCGTCCATCCTGATGAGCATGAGGAGCGCCCCGCGGGTCAGGTACAGCGCGACATCTACGATGCCGAGCACCAGCAGGCGTTACCGGGCAAGCGGATTCGGGCAGAGGGTCAACCAGGAAACGGGGATGTTGCTGCTGATGAAGCCTACAATTATCTGGGTATCACCTACGACTTTTTTTGGAAAATATTTGGTCGCAACTCACTGGATAATAAAGGGTTATCGCTGACCGGCAGCGTTCATTACGGTAAAGATTACCAAAATGCCTTCTGGAATGGACAGCAGATGGTATTTGGCGACGGCGACGGTAAGATTTTCAATCGTTTCACTATCGCACTGGATGTCATCGCCCATGAGCTGTCGCACGGTGTGGTAGAAAGCGAATGCAATTTACTGTACTTCCGCCAATCCGGTGCACTCAACGAATCGCTCGCCGACGTATTTGGCTCAATGGTCAAACAATACTACCGCAACCAGAAAGTACAGCAGGCAGACTGGATTATTGGCGAAGGGCTACTGGCCGAAGGTATTGACGGTAAAGGGCTACGCTCGCTGTCCCGACCCGGCACCGCCTATGACGATTTGCTGCTGGGTACCGACCCACAACCCGCCCATATGCGTGACTTCGTCAACACCCGTGAAGATAACGGCGGTGTGCATCTGAATTCGGGGATCCCCAGCCGTGCCTTCTACCTCGCCGCAATGGCGCTGGGAGGCTATTCCTGGGAAAAAGCCGGTCAAATCTGGTATGACACCGTGTGCGACAAAGAGCTACCGCAGAACGCCGATTTCTCCATCTTTGCCAGATTTACCGTAGAGCACGCGAAGCGGCGCTTCAATGAAGCGGTTGCTGACGCCGTGCTGCGAGCCTGGCATCAGGTTGGGATTGATACGGGAATCATCAATGAACACGAACAGGAATAACCTGCCGGATTTAACGGACGATGTGATTATTGAGCTGGCACGCGAAGGTGGTTTCGCCTGGGTTCCCAGACTGGCTGGCCCGCGGCGCTTCGCGCTGGCAGATGTACCCTCTACACAAAAAGAAAAAATCCGTGCCGTGCTGGATGACGCGTTGTCTGCAGCACAGGAGCCAGGTCAACCTGGTTCCCCTGGTCGTGGTGATCAGTTCTATTACCGAATCCATATTCACTACTGCAATACGCAGGATAGCCGCCAGGCAGACTGGATAGTGCTGCTCCCTGAACAGCATGCGTCATCCGAACTGGAAGCCCTATGGCGTAATGGACTGGATGACGAGCTAATCCCCTGACAGCGACAGCGGCTGATAACGTCTCACCACGCGGGAGCGCGAAATCAGGCCGTGACCGTTGGCACACAGATAGTTTTCTGCACCACAGGCACGTAGCACCTGTAATGGCTGTTCACATTCCGGGCATAGCGTCAGACGAAGAAAATCACGCTGGCACGCCTCGCAATAATACTGGTCGTTGTGGCTGTGTTGAGCGCCATGATGTTGATCGCTCGCGCGCCATGTCATCGGTTGCTGACAATCGGGACAATAAGCGTCCATCGTATCCCTCCCGTTCCCCGTATGAAAAACGGGGCAAAATTGCTTCTGCCCCGGCGGATTAACACGGCCCTGCTATCACGGCTTATTTGCCTTTTTTGATATGCTGCATCAGGCGTTTACGTTTACGCAGCTGATTTGGCGTCAATGTGTTACGTTTGTTGGCAAACGGGTTTTCCCCTTCCTTGAACTGAATACGGATGGGGGTTCCCATCACATCCAGTGAGCGCCGGTAGTAATTCATCAAGTAGCGCTTGTAGGAATCCGGCAAATCTTTGACCTGATTACCGTGGATCACCACGATCGGTGGGTTGTACCCCCCAGCATGTGCATATTTCAGCTTCACGCGACGGCCACGAACCAATGGTGGCTGATGATCGTCTGCCGCCATCTGCATGATACGGGTCAACATTGCCGTCCCTACCCGTCGGGTGGAGCACTCATAGGCTTCATTGACGGATTCGAACAGGTTACCCACGCCACTGCCGTGCAATGCTGAAATGAAGTGAATACGGGCAAAATCGATAAACCCAAGGCGCAGATCGAGGGTTTCTTTTACCTGATCTTTAACCTCTTGTGTCAACCCATCCCACTTGTTCACCACAATAACCAGTGAACGGCCCGAGTTGAGGATAAAGCCCAACAACGACAAGTCTTGATCAGAAATCCCTTCACGGGCATCGATCACCAGCAACACGACATTAGCGTCTTCAATTGCCTGCAATGTCTTGATCACCGAGAACTTTTCTACAGTGTCAGTAATTTTGCCGCGTTTGCGCACCCCGGCGGTATCGATCAACACATAGTCGCGGCCATCACGCTCCATCGGGATATAGATACTGTCACGCGTGGTGCCGGGCATGTCGTATACCACCACCCGATCTTCCCCGAGAATACGGTTGGTCAGTGTCGATTTACCGACATTTGGACGCCCCACGATCGCCAGTTTAATCGGCAGTCCTTCGAAATTTGGCGCCTCGCCATCGACATCATCGCCCTCAAGACCATCATCATCGCCTTCACCAAGCTGTTCCGCCCAGTAAGCCGCATTGGCTTCTTCTTCAGTTAATTCACGAGCTTCCTGAAGCGGCTCAGTGGCAAACGGCAACAGTACTTTTTCCAGCAACGAGGTCACGCCACGGCCATGGGATGCGGCAATCGGGTAGACGTCACCCAGACCAAGCGAATAGAAATCGGCAATGCCGGTATCGATATCAATACCGTCAACTTTGTTAGCTACCAGAAACGTGTCTTTTTCACGCGAGCGCAAGTGTTGAGCGATGGCGTGATCCGCCGGCATCAGGCCGTCGCGGGCATCCACCAGAAACAGCACAATATCCGCTTCTTCTATCGCCAGCAGCGACTGCTCGGCCATGCGCGTTTCCACACCATCTTCAGTACCGTCAATACCGCCGGTATCAATGATGATGAACTCATTCCCTTCCACCTCGGCACGACCATACTTGCGGTCACGCGTCAGCCCAGGGAAATCCGCCACCAATGCGTCACGGGTACGCGTCAAGCGATTAAACAGCGTGGATTTCCCCACATTCGGGCGCCCGACCAGCGCGACGACAGGTATCATTGTTACAACCTCTATTGCTTATAGTTCAATTCGTTACAGCAGAAAACGCTGCTGAAGATAAAAGACGAAACGGCCCCTGACAGCATCAGGAGCCGTTACAGGGACGATGGCGTCGCCATCAGTCCCGAACATGCGCAGCGGTTAACGGGTAAAAGCGTAAACCTCGCCACCTTTGGCTTGCACCAGCAGTTTGTCGCTGGCCACTACTGGCTTGCTCAATAAACCAGAGCCGTCGACTTTCTGCTGAACCACAAAACGACCGTCGGTGGTATTCACCCAGTGCATATAGCCTTCGGCATCACCAACAACCAGATAACCGTTATACAGCGCCGGTGCGGTTACATTGCGGTGCAACAGATCGCTCTGGCGCCAGAGCACCACACCACCATTGGTATTCAGCGCGATGATGCGATCATCCTGATCCACCAGATAAATGCGATCGCCATCAACAATAAAATCGTTTACCGACCCAATTTCACGCTTCCAGGTAATCTGTCCCGAACGCAGATCCAGTGCCGTCAGGTTGCCATTATATCCCAGCGCATACACGACGTTACCCACGACAACTGGGGTGGTGTCGACATCATTCAGGCGAGCGATTTCAGTTGCGCCGCCAGGTTGAGAGATGCGCTGCTGCCAGATCAACTGCCCCTGATTAATCATGACTGCGCTTACGCGGCCATTGTCACCACCGACAATAGCGGCACCAAACGCGGTTGTCGGCGCTGATTCACCACGCAACGACAGTGACGGCATATCCAGGTTTACCGTCCATTTGATGGTACCGTCAGATTCGCTAAGCGCCTGCAGCATGCCATTACTGGTGTGAATAATGACCACACCATCGCTGACCACCGGGCTGGATAATACTTCACCCGCTACTTTGGTCTGCCACTGCAACGAGCCATCATCAGCATTCAGAGCAAAAAGCTGCGCACGCTCGCTGCCGACATAAACATGGTTACCCGATACAGAAACGCCACCTGACAGCAATGCCGGACGATTGCTGGACAGCAGACCGGTTTTCTCCGCCAGATCGACGCGCCATTTCTCTTCACCGCTATTCAGATCCAACGCTTTTACCGTACCGTGACGATCAGCGGCATAGACACGGCTGTCCTGCCAGGTCGGATGCAGATTGGAGTAGAACTCCCCCGTACCGTCCCCAACGGAGCGACTCCAGACTTTGGTGGGGGTAAACTGGTCGGTCACCTGCGGCAGAGGAGACATTTTGACAACGTCCTCCTCGCGATCAAACAGCGAACAGCCGCTCAGCAGGGTAATAGAGACCAGTCCGACCAAAAGTGTTTTACGCAGTTGCATGAAGTCCCTCTTAGCTGGGCAGATTATTCAGTTTGATACGCAACAGGGATTGCAGCCCCTGAGAAGGTTTTGCCGCCATGCCTTTACTGTAAGCATCTCGAGCGCCCTGATTGTCGCCTTTGCTCGCCAGCACATCACCGCGAACGTCAGCGACCATCGCCGCCCAACCTTCCAGCTTGATGGCATCCAGCGTCTTCAACGCCTCATCCGGCTTCTTCTGCTGCAATAATACGCGAGCCAGACGCAGGTTAATCATCGCCTGTAGATCGCCATCTTTGGTTTGGCTCAATGCCAGGCGGAGCTGCTGCTCAGCCTTGGCGATATCATTTTTTTCAACAAACTGGTGCGCCAGCGCCAGTGCCGTCAGCGCGCCATAATTGCCGTGATCACCGGCAGCAAATTTTTCAGCACCAGCAACGCCTTCCGCCGTACCGGCAGACAGCGATTCGGTAACTTGCTGATAGGCAGCGGAAACCGCCATCGCGCTACTTTCCTGATGATTTTGCCAAAAGCGCCAACCGACCAGGGCACCGACACCCAGCACCACGCCGATAGCCAGCGCCTTGCCGTTTTCAGCAAAGAAGCGGCGAATTACCTCAGCCTGTTCGTTCTCAGTGGTATAAACTTCCACGCTGCCTTTCTCCTTAATTCAGTAACGCCGCCAGACGCGCCGCTACATCCGCTTGAGACAGAGTTTCCTGCTCGCCGTTGGTCAGGTTTTTCAGCACGACCTGCCCGGCCGCTACTTCGGTTTCACCCAGCACCAACGCAACCCGAGCCCCACTCTTATCCGCACGGGCAAACTGTTTTTTGAAGTTACCGCCACCGTAGTTGGTCATCAATTTCAGTTGCGGCAGCGCGTCACGCACGTTTTCCGCCAGGCGAATCGCCGCATGTTGCGTACCCGCACCCGATGAAATCAGATAGACATCAACGGCAGGTGGCGCGGCAAACGCCGGATTGACCTCTTGCACCAACAGCACCAGACGCTCCAGCCCCATGCCAAAACCTACCGCCGGGGTACTGGAACCACCAAGCTGCTCAACCATGCCGTCATAACGACCACCGCCACACACCGTTCCCTGCGATCCCAGACTGGTGGTCACCCATTCGAAAACAGTACGGTTGTAATAGTCCAGCCCACGAACCAGCCGTGGATTAATCTTATATGTGATACCTGACTGCGTTAAAAGTTCACACAATTCATCGAAATGCGCACGAGAATCATCATCCAGATAGTCGGTCAGTACCGGTGCGTTATCCAGTAACGCCTGCACCTGCGCATTCTTGGAATCCAGTACCCGCAACGGGTTGGTATACATACGACGCAGGCAGTCTTCATCCAGCAGATCTTTATGCTGTTCCAGAAACGCGATCAGCGCATCACGGTAACGCGCACGGGCATCCAAAGAACCAATGGAGTTCAGTTCCAGACTAACATGCTGATCGATCCCCAATACACGCCACCAGCGGGCGGTCATCAGAATCATTTCCGCATCCACGTCCGGTCCTTTCAGACCAAACACTTCGCAACCCAACTGATGGAACTGACGATAGCGCCCTTTCTGCGGACGCTCATGACGGAACATCGGGCCGGTATACCACAACCGCTGCTCCTGATTGTACAGAATACCGTGTTCAATCCCGGCGCGAACACACCCCGCAGTCCCTTCGGGACGCAATGTCAGGCTGTCGCCGTTGCGGTCTTCAAACGTGTACATTTCCTTTTCAACGACATCGGTCACTTCGCCGATCGCACGTTTGAACAACGAAGTCTGCTCGACGAGCGGGGTACGAATTTCGCTATAGCCGTACCCGCGGAGTACCTGTTTCAGGCTATCTTCAATACGCTGCCACAGTGCCGTTTCGGCTGGCAGGTAGTCGTTCATGCCACGGATGGCTTGAATATTCTTTGCCACGTCAGTTCTCTATGCGTTTTCAGAAAGTAATGCGCTGTTAAAAAATAGACCCGATTATAGAAGCAACGACGCAATGTCTTCAATGTCGCTGCCGCCATCATCGGGTGCTTCAGTTCAGGAATTCGTACCGGATCGCATCCAGACTTGCCGGATGGATCACTTATCCACCATATTGACGGCGATACGCTGTTTTTCATCCAGCATAGACGCCTTGGCGCGGATCCTGGCTTCCAGTTGATCGATCATATCGTCGTTGTCAAAGCGCTCTTTCTGGCGTACGCCATCTTCGTAAAAACCGCTCTTCTTATTGCCGCCGGTCACACCCAGCGTCGAGACCAGCGCTTCACCTGGGCCGTTGACCACGCAACCGATAATGGAAACATCCATCGGCGTGATGATATCTTCCAGTCGCTGCTCCAGCGCGTTCACGGTGCCGATAACATCGAACTCCTGACGTGAGCAGGTCGGGCAGGCAATAAAATTAATGCCGCGTGAACGAATACGCAGTGACTTGAGGATATCAAAACCGACTTTGACCTCTTCCACCGGATCCGCCGCCAGCGACACCCGTAGAGTGTCACCGATGCCTTCAGAAAGCAGCAAGCCAAGGCCAATCGCTGACTTCACCGCTCCGCTACGCGCCCCACCCGCTTCTGTGATGCCTAAATGCAGCGGTTGATCAATACGGGACGCCAGCAAGCGATAGGACTGCACCGCCAGAAAGACATCCGACGCCTTCACACTGACCTTGAACGAATGGAAATTAAGGCGATCGAGGATATCCACATGGCGCATGGCGGATTCCAGCAACGCTTCCGGCGTCGGCTCGCCATACTTTTCCTGCAAGTCCTTTTCCAGAGAACCGGCGTTGACGCCGATGCGAATCGGAATATTTTTGTCGCGCGCACAATCCACCACCGAACGAATACGCTCTTCGCTACCGATGTTGCCAGGATTAATACGCAGACAATCAACCCCGTATTCCGCTACTTTTAGCGCAATACGGTAGTCAAAATGGATATCCGCCACCAGCGGTACATCCACCTGTTGTTTAATCAGACGAAATGCTTCTGCGGCATCCATCGTCGGCACCGACACACGCACGATATCCACACCGACCCGCTCGAGCGACTTAATCTGTCTGACTGTCGCGTCAACATCGGTAGTACGGGTATTGGTCATCGACTGCACTGCAATCGGTGCACCGTCACCGACAGGCACCTTGCCGACATAAATCCGGGTTGATTTGCGGCGGTTGATGGGTGCGGGATTATGCATCACTTCTTCTCCACAATTGCCAGTGCGACGGCACGATTACTCTGCCGTCAGCGTAATACGAGCCACCTGATGGCTTTTGACAAACCGGCTCAAATCAACCGGTTTGCCCTGAAACTCGACTTGTACCGCACCCGGCGCGCCGATTTTCAACCGGTACGGCGCCTGGCCGGTCAGGTTCAACACATTGCCGTTATGCTGTACGCCGCTGAACAGCTTTTTACCGGCGGCATCCACCACTTCCAACCAACAATCCGCGCTAAAGCGCATCACGATAGCGCCCGGTGCTTCCGACGTGGTCGCCGCGCTGGCCGGTGCGGTAGCGGTCTGGTTTAACAAAGGCTGATCAGACGACGCAGGAGCCTGAGACGCGCCCCCCGCCACTGCAGGCGTATTATTCGCTGTCGGTGCAACCGGCGTCGACGCAGCCGGTTGAGACGGTGTTGCGGCCGGTGAGTTCAGTGTTATAGGCTGCCCGTTATTCGCCGTCGCGTTATTCACCGCTGTATTATTCACCGCCGTATTGTCATCGGTATCCACCGGCTCCGGATCAGTATTTACATCGCTTGCCTGCCCGCCGTTACGGTTCTGGGAAGCGGTGGCGTGATCCACCATCGAATTGATTTCCTGCTGTTGGGCCTGATGATTCTGCCACCACCAGGCGACGGTCAGACCCAACACGCCGATCAAAATCAGCCAGGTGAACAACATCAACCAGCCATCACGCTTTTTGCGGCTTTTACCTAATGCCAGACTCTGCATCGGTGCCACATTGGAAACGCGGCTTGGCATAACCTGCTTTTCCAGCATCGGCAATAATTCATCTTCGGGGAGGTGAACCAGTCGGGCATAGGAGCGGATGTAACCGCGAAGAAAAGTAGGAGCAAGACCAGCAGGCGTATTGTTATCTTCTATTTCACGAACGGTCGATAGTTTCAGGCATAACCGTTCAGCAACAACCTGTTGCGTCAATCCCAGTTGCTCACGCGCCTCACGCAAACGTTCGCCAGGAGTCATTATTGTTGCTGCAGTATTATCTTGAGTGGCTTCAGTATTCATTAGCTAAGAACTGCTGGTACTGTTTGGATTGTGGAAAACTTCGCGCCAGCAATCCGCCATAACGTTCTACTTCGTCATGATGATTCGCCAGCGCGGCGAAACGAATCTGTAGCCACACACTTTCGGCGCTTGCCGCAAGTTGTGACTGATACATATTCAGGAGCAATCGCGCCTGATCATAGCGCCCGGCGTTGAAACGATTTTCCGCCTCCGCCAGAAGCCGATTGCCTTTCGCAGGATCGTATCTCAGTGCACGACTGAGCCACTGGCCTGCCTCATCTGACTGCCCGGCTTTGAGAAAGCAATATCCCGCATTCTCAAGCGCATCGGCAACCTGATGGTAATCAGGGAGTTGCGCGGCAGCGGCAAATTGCTGTTGCGCCGCTACATACTGCCCTAAACCACAGAGAAACGCACCGTAATTATTCATCACGCCGCCGTTAGCGGGCACCTGTCGCAACAGACGTCGATAGCGTTTTTCCGCCGCCGGGTTTTCGCCAATACGCTGTTCGTACAGCGCCATACCTAACTGGGTGCGGTAATCATCCGGTGCGAGTTGCTCTGCTTTTTGCAGATTATCACCCGCCGCATCAAGATTATTCCGGGCCAGATACTCCAGCCCGAGTTGCAACCGCGTTTGTGCCGCAGCAGGGTTAGCCTGCTTCGACGGCGAGTGCACACACCCAGCCAGTAATACACTACCTGCGACCAACGCCGCACGTTTTCCCGGCAACATCCGTTTCATCCCTGATACTCCTTACAGCCATCCTGGCTCGTCACCGCTGTGACATGTTAACGCAATCGATGACCTACCACAGCCTGTCATCAACCAGCAACGGTATAACGCTGCCGCCGGGCCTTCAATGACCCCACCGTATGATAAGCCCCGAAAACGTATTTATCACCTGCTTTCCTCAGAAAGCAGGTTGATTTGACATCATTTTCAGACGGTTTTTACCGCAATCGTGTCGCGTTCCATCTTTTTCTTCAGCGTGCGCTTGGTGCGATCCACCACTTCTCCCGCTAACTGACCGCATGCCGCATCGATATCATCACCGCGAGTTTTACGCACGATAGTCGTAAAACCATACTCCATCAATACTTTGGAAAAACGGTCAACCCGGCTGTTGGAGCTGCGGCCATAAGGCGCGCCGGGGAACGGGTTCCAGGGGATCAGATTTATCTTGCACGGCGTGTCTTTCAGGCATTCTGCCAGTTGATGCGCATGCTCGGTGCCGTCGTTGATGTGATCTAGCATCACGTATTCTACCGTCACACGCCCCTGATTCGCGTTGGATTTGTCCAGATAGCGTCGTACCGCCGCCAGGAAAGTCTCGATATCATACTTTTTATTAATCGGCATGATTTCGTTACGGATTTCATCCGTTGGCGCATGCAGGGAAATCGCCAGCGCCACATCAATCATATCGCCCAGTTTATCCAGTGCAGGGACAACCCCAGACGTTGACAGCGTCACCCGACGTTTAGATAAACCGAAACCAAAATCATCCAGCATGATTTCCATCGCCGGTACAACATTGGTCAGGTTCAGCAACGGTTCCCCCATCCCCATCATTACCACGTTGGTAATAGGGCGCTGCCCTGTCACTTTAGCGGCACCGATAATTTTCGCCGCACGCCACACCTGCCCGATAATTTCAGATACGCGCAGGTTGCGGTTAAACCCCTGCTGCGCGGTAGAGCAGAATTTGCACTCCAGCGCACACCCCACCTGTGAGGACACACACAGCGTGGCGCGGTCATCTTCTGGGATGTACACCGTTTCCACACGCTGGCCGTCAACCAGAATCGCCCACTTGATGGTGCCGTCAGAAGAGCGTTGCTCGTCCACGACTTCCGGTGCCCGAATTTCCGCGATCGCCTGCAGCTTACCGCGCAGTACCTTATTGATGTCGGTCATCTGGTTAAAATCATCACAGCAGTAATGATAGATCCATTTCATGACCTGATCGGCACGGAACGGTTTTTCACCCAGTTGCGCAAAAAAGGCGCGCATTTGCTGGCGATTGAAATCTAACAGGTTGATTTTTTCATTGCTGCTGGCGGCAACGGCGATAGCGTCGGATACAGCAACGGCGGAAGATACGGTTTGCTCAGACATAAATTGACTCATGGCCTCGTTGTTACACGTTATGGCGCGAAAGGGAAACGGATAAAGAAACGCCCTGGTTAAGCGCGTGCTCACCCAGGGCGCGGCATTGTA
The DNA here is from genome assembly GCF_020406815.2 of Dickeya oryzae. Taxonomy (NCBI): domain Bacteria; kingdom Pseudomonadati; phylum Pseudomonadota; class Gammaproteobacteria; order Enterobacterales; family Pectobacteriaceae; genus Dickeya; species Dickeya oryzae. The sequence goes on along the minus strand of NZ_CP162670.1, from coordinate 1,266,701 downwards.
CAAATTTTATAACACCCGCGCTACCTCAGCCTGATTATTTCACCGGGAAGCGCGTGTCTGGCCGACTATAGCGATTAGCTACGCGGGAAAATTTCGTCAGCGCTGAAGAAATAAGCGATTTCACGCTCGGCAGATTCCACAGAATCTGAACCATGTACCGCATTCGCGGTGAAGCTGTCAGCATAGTCAGCACGCAGGGTACCCGCCAGCGCGTTAGCCGGGTTGGTAGCGCCCATGATATCGCGGTTACGCTGTACAGCGTTTTCCGCCTGCAACACCTGCACCATGATCGGGCCGGAGGTCATAAAATCCACCAGACCGTCAAAGAACGGTTTGCCTTTATGCTCAGCGTAGAACCCTTCTGCCTGTTCGCGGCTCAGGTGCAGCATTTTAGAAGCAATAATGGTGAAACCCGCGCTTTCGAAACGGGCATAAATCGCACCGACCGCGTTTTTGGCAACTGCGTTTGGTTTGATAATAGAGAAGGTACGTTCTACCGTCATAGTGGCCTCATCCAATAACATGTCATAACAGCTGGTCATACCCTAAATAATTCGGGTTGCAGGAAGGCGGCGACGCAGTGAATCCCTGGGAGCTTACATCAGTAAGTGACCGGGGTGAGCAAGGAAAGCCAACGCATCTGCAACATGAAGTATGACGGGTATAGATAAAGTTATAATACCAGCCCGTGTAAAGTGGCGCCGATTATAGAGGCACTGTCATGACTTTCCCATCAGGAAAATAACATTTTCGTAAAAAAAAATTATCCTCTTTGTCGGTACGCTACCTGCACGGTGATAACAAATCTGGCCCAAGCCATGCCGCTGTATCAGACACCTTGCTCAGCGCAGGAATATTACTGACAATGCCATCAATTGACACATGCAGGATCGGTCGAATCGATCCATACGGGGAGGTTTTATGTCTACATCTACCGCTGGGCTGTTTGTTAGCGCGTCCTGGCTGAATGCGCATCGTCACGATGCCGATATCGCCTTGATTGACGCTCGTATGCTGCCGGTGGGCAACGATACGCGTGATATCACCGCCGAATACCGTGCAGAACATCTGCCGGGCGCGGTGTTTTTCGATATTGAGTCCCTTTCTGACCACCACACCTCTCTGCCGCACATGATGCCAGATACCACGACCTTTGCTGACGCGCTGGGCAAGCTGGGGCTGAGCGAGCAACAGCATCTGGTGGTTTATGATGAAGGCAACCTGTTTTCCGCACCACGGGCCTGGTGGATGCTGCGACTGGTGGGCGCTCAACGCATTTCTATCCTCAGTGGCGGTCTGGCCGGCTGGAAACAGCAGGGCTTCGCGCTGGAACAAGGAAACGTGTCGCCGGTTGCCAACGTATTCCACGCCCAAACGCCAGCCGCTGGCACCATCCGCTCGTTTGATGACGTGCTAAAGCTTTGCCACACCGGTGATGAACAAATCGTTGATGCTCGCCCTGCGCCGCGCTTTCTCGGTGAAGTGGATGAACCCCGGCCGGGGTTACGCCGTGGGCATATTCCTGGCAGTTTCAACGTTCCCTGGAACCTGTTGGTTGACCAGGGCGCACTAAAACCAGCGGATGAACTGGCGGCCATCTTTCATCAGGCTGGTGTTGATATTCAGCGTCCGATTGTCGCCAGTTGCGGCTCCGGTGTGACGGCATCCGTCGTGCTACTGGCATTGTTTGTACTCAATGCACCGCACATTTCGCTCTATGACGGTTCCTGGAGTGAATGGGGCGCACGTGATGACGTGCCGGTCGTTACCGGCTAGCGATGATGACCCGCTAAACAGACATTCAATACAGACATTCGATGCATAAAAAAACGGCACAGGCCCTATCAGCCTGTGCCGTTTTTATGTGCTCTGCATTTACATTTACTGCGAATCCGCTATCACGGCGTTCCCGCTAGGCCTGCACGTTATTTTTGAATTCGCGCAGGAAGCTGCCCCATTTGCGTTCGTAAAACGGCGTAGTGTGACGAATCAGGAAATGACTGATACCGGGTTCTTCATTATTCACTAGACAAATATCAATCGGACGGTCATCGGGCTGCGTATCCGTTGCCACCGAACCGGTAGCCTGAATCAACGCCTCCACCTCATCACCATAGATATCCAGACCAATCAGCAAATGCGGTTGTTCTTCATCGGGTTCCTGAATCTGCGCCAGAAACGCCCGCTTGACGTTACGGTGCTTACTGAACAATTGGGTCAGCGATTCAATCATCTGTGTTGGCATCTCTGCCGGAATACCGATTTTCAGTTCGGTATCGCCATCCAGAACATGCTGTTCCACCAGACCATTACCCTCAGCGGACAACAGGTGCTCAATCTCCTGCGGCAGAAACTCTTTGCCATACGGTAACTTCGGGTTCAGAAACAGCGTGGCACCACGGGTGATATCGAACAGCGTTCTGGCCGGTAACGCCAGAAATGCCTGTTCATCGGTCACCGCCAGTTGTAACGCTTCCAGTGAAGAAAAAAACGGGATAGCGGAATCACCATCGGGCTTCTCCCAATGCTGCAATTCCAGGCCGCTGTCTGCCGAGACAACGTCACCAGATATTTCGTTTTCTTCGCTGTGACCGAGCACATACACCGTGGCTTCCAGCAATTCACTGAAAAACTCAGGACGGTGCGCCGGTTCCGATGCCGCCAGCGTTAACACCTCTTCCAGCCGATTGTGGGGTGAAAACTCCATAACTCTCCTCAATGCTTAACATGAGCAGTCAGCACAGTAACGACAACAGGGAACATCGGTTCCCTGTTGTCGTCTTCACGTTGCCTGAATCTGGTTAACCCGCTTTATGCAACAGGAAATCAGCCAGCGTACGCACACCTAAACCGGTCGCACCAGCAGACCATTGTTCCACCGCCGACTTACGGTAGGTGGCAGAACAGTCGATATGCAACCAGCCCTGCTGGTAGTTTTTCACAAAGTGAGATAGAAACGCCGCCGCAGTGCTGGCACCGGCAGTATGGGCTGCACCCGCCACATTATTCAGTTCAGCGAAGTTAGACGGTAAATGCTGGCGATGGAACTCTTCCAGCGGCAAACGCCAGAACGGCTCGTCTTCACGACGGGCGCTATCCATCAGCGAATCAATCATCGCATCGTCGAAGCTAAACAGTGCGTGGTAGTCATTCCCCAACGCCGTTTTAGCCGCACCGGTCAGGGTGGCACAATCCACAATCCACTGCGGATTCTGCTCGCAGGCATCAATCAGACCATCGGCCAGAACCAGACGCCCTTCCGCATCAGTATTCATGACTTCGACGGTTTTACCATTACGATAACGAATGATGTCACCCAGACGGAACGCGTTGCCGCTGACCATGTTATCGGCACAACACAGATACAGTTTCACACGCTGTTGCAAACCACGGGCTGCCGCCAGTGCCAGTGCACCGGTTACCAGCGCCGCACCGCCCATGTCCGACTTCATGGAATCCATGAAGCTACTGCCTTTCAGGCTGTAACCACCGCTATCAAAGGTGATGCCTTTACCAACCAGACAGGCCAGCACCGGTGCGTCTGCGTTACCAGTCGGGTTGTAATCCAACGCCAGCAGTACCGGTGAACGTTCTGAACCGCGACCAACGGTATGCAGGCCAGCATAGTTCTGCTGGCGCAGATCCTCGCCTTTGGTAATGCGATAGGAGATAGCGTCGCCTGCCACGCTGCACAGCAGATCAATAGCACGGGTAGCCAGTTGCTCCGGCCCCAAATCTTCCGCAGGAAGGTTGATGGTATCACGCACCCAGTCAACGATTTTCAGACGGCGCTCCAGCTCCTGCTGCTGAGCTTCAGGTAACGTGGCCCACTCCACCGTACGTTTGCCTTTCGGCCCACGGTATCCCTGCCAGAACGCCCAACTGCTTTCCAGATCCCAGCCATCACCAGCCAGTTTGACGTGTTTGATACCTTGCCCATCGATTTTACGGGCAGCGCGCTGAATGATGGTCTGCGGCTTGTTGCCGGACAGATGAATGGTAAATCCCTGCTCATTGGCGGTTAACGAGGCTTTCTCACCCCAGCGTGAGTCTGCTGGCTGATGAGAAAGGGTAATCAGCATCGCTTCAGTTGTCATACATCTACTCCAAATTGGGCCTTGTTCTTGTCAGCCCACTATCGCCATGATGAAAAAAGAGAAAACGGGCCACCTCAAGGCAGCCCGTCGATTAATTTAGTTATTCGGCTTCATCCAGCCACACCAGCAGGATGGCTTCCAGAATTTTTTCGTTTGACGCATCAGGTTCGTCGTCAAACTCATCCAATTTGCAAATCCAGCGGTGTAGATCGGTGAAACGCACGGTTTTTGGGTCGGTATCTGGATACAAGTCGTACAGCGCTTCGCCGATTTCGCGGCTATCGGTCCATTTTAGTCCCATGAGTTACCCCATCAATGTTCGCGTGCATGGTTAATGGTATAACGCGGAATTTCTACCACCAGATCTTCATCGGTGACACGCGCCTGGCACCCCAGGCGACTTTCCGGTTCCAGTCCCCAGGCTTTGTCCAGCATGTCGTCTTCGTCTTCAGTACTTTCCGCCAACGAATCAAACCCTTCCCGAACAATGCAATGACAGGTGGTACAAGCGCAGGATTTCTCGCAGGCATGCTCTATCTCAATACCATTACGCAATGCCACGTCCAGAATGGTTTCACCACTGTTCGCTTCTAAAACCGCCCCTTCCGGACACAAATCCTGATGCGGCAGAAAAACAATCTTGGGCATGTTATACCTCGTCCACGGAATGCCCCGCCAGCGCACGGCGAATAGATTCATCCATCCGGCGGGCAGCGAATTCCTGGGTTTGTTGATCTAGTTTTTTAATCGCGGCCTCAATCAATGAGGCATCGCTTTCCTGTGCAACTTGCTGCAAATGCAAACTGGCAGCGTCTATCGCCGCGCGCTCTTGCGAAGTGAGCAACGCGGCATCAGCCGCCAGCGCGCTGCTGAGGCTTTCGAGCACGCGAGTGGCTTCCACCCGCTGCTCCGCCAGCCTGCGCGCGCTAATATCACTCTGCACGTTCTGCATAGAGTCGGTGATCATGGTGGCGATTTCATCATCGCTCAGACCATAAGACGGCTTGACCTGAATTGAGGCTTCCACCCCGGTGGATTTCTCCATCGCGGTAACGCTCAGCAACCCGTCGGCATCCACCTGGAACGTGACCCGGATATGTGCACCACCTGCAGGCATTGGCGGAATGCCACGCAGCGTGAAACGGCCAAGCGAACGACAATCCTGGACCAGCTCGCGTTCACCCTGCAACACGTGAATCATCATCGCGGTCTGGCCATCCTTGAAGGTGGTGAACTCCTGCGCACGCGCTACCGGAATCGTGGTATTACGCGGAATCACTTTCTCGACCAGTCCCCCCATGGTTTCCAGTCCCAGTGACAACGGGATCACATCCAGCAACAGCATTTCACTGTCAGGCTTGTTACCGACCAGGATGTCCGCCTGGATAGCCGCGCCAATAGCCACCACCTTATCCGGGTCGATGGAGGTCAACGGCGTGCGACCAAAAAATTCGCCGACCTGCTCACGCACCAACGGGACACGGGTAGAACCGCCGACCATCACCACCTCTTTCACCTCGTCCAGTTCAACACCCGCGTCTTTGAGCGAGCGACGACAAGACAACAGCGTGCGTTTCACCAGCGGCGCAATCAGGGTGTTGAACTGTTCGCGGGTCATCTCGCCTTGCCAGCCCGCGACCGATACCGGCACAGAGTGCGACTCACTCAGGGCAATCTTGGTCTGGATGGCGGTATTCAGCAGCACCTGTTGCAATTGATGATCATCACGCACGACGATCCCGGCCTGTTCGCGGATCCACTCAACCAGCAGATGGTCAAAATCATCCCCACCCAAGGCCGAGTCACCGCCGGTCGCCAGCACTTCAAATACCCCACGGCTAAGACGCAGGATAGAGATATCAAAGGTACCACCGCCCAGATCATATACGGCAATCACGCCTTCCTGACCAGAATCCAGACCATAGGCTATCGCCGCCGCCGTCGGCTCATTGAGCAGGCGCAGCACATGCAGACCCGCCAGACGGGCGGCGTCTTTGGTGCCCTGACGCTGGGCGTCATCAAAATAAGCCGGCACAGTAATCACCACGCCGTCAGGTAACCCATTGAGTGCTTCTTCAGCACGGCGGGTCAGCGCAGACAGAATGTCGGCCGAGATCTGAATCGGATTGCGTGCACCACCAGCGGTTTGCAACACCGGCAGGCCATTTTCGCTGGCAGTAAACTGATAAGGCAGATGAGGATAACGCTGCTGGATGTCAGCCAGTGACCGTCCCATTAAGCGCTTGACGGAGCTGACGGTGTTAACCGGGTCAATGGCCGCCTGCTGACGCGCCTCCCAACCAACGGTATGCCCGTCAGCGTCATAATGCACAACGGACGGTAACAGGTGACGCCCGTTATGGTCAGGCAACGTCTGTGCCTCACCACTTCGGACCGTGGCAACCAGAGAGTGGGTGGTTCCCAGATCAATGCCAACAGCCAAACGGTGCTGATGCGGCGCTGCACTCAGTCCTGGCTCGCTGATTTGTAATAAGGCCATATTGAGCTTCCATCAATTGGCGGGCGGGCAACGATGACACCAGGCCATGATTGCCCTACCGGATTGAATGTGACTTATCGTTCCAGCAATTGTTCTTCGAGTTGTTCGACCTGCTGCTGGAGTCGATCAAAAAAGCGTAGTTTACGCACGGTATCCGCTGCATCCGACCAGGACTCAGCATCCAGCTCGCTCACCATTTGCTCGCTACGCTGGCGGGTCATCCCTTGCAGACGCAGTGCAAATGCTGCCAGCGCACTTTCCGCATCCGGTCGGCGCTCAATCTCATCGAGCTCTTCGCGCAGTTCCATCTGCTCCATCAGGAATGCAGTATCATGGAGCGTATGCTGTTCGCTGCTCAAATCGAAGCCGTGCAAAGATAGCATATACTCGGCGCGTTTCAGTGGGTGCTTTAGCGCCTGATAGGCATTATTGATGGTGGCTGCCTGTTGTAGCGCCATCATACGGTCGCGTTCCGGGCTGGCGGCAAAGCGGTCAGGATGAAACTGGCGCTGCAGTTCCTGAAACCGGGAAGCAAGCAGGCTGCCATCCACCTTATAGCGAATCGGCAGCCCGAATAAAGTAAAGTAATCCATAGTGTGCTCTGAGTTCGCAGACAATTCATGCACGCCCGCCGTGCTATATACACAAGCACACCACACGGCGGGAGCCAGTCAACAGACCGGCCAGCGGTCAGACATTAAACATTAAAGCTTTCGCCGCAACCGCACTCGCTGGAAACGTTAGGGTTATTGAATTTGAAACCTTCGTTCAGCCCATCCTTGACGAAATCCAACTCGGTGCCGTCAAGGTAGACCAGGCTTTTACCGTCAATAATGACCTTCACGCCCTTGTCTTCGAACACCACATCATCGGTGTTCAATTCATCAACAAATTCCAGCACATACGCCATACCGGAGCAACCAGAAGTTCTCACCCCCAGACGCAAACCGATACCTTTGCCGCGGTTAGCCATAAAAGCATTAACACGTTGTGCAGCACTGTCGCTCAGGGAAATCGACATAGCAAACCTCTAATTCATCTGCCTGTTATTTGTCGCTACGTTTGCTCTTGTAATCGGCGATGGCGGCTTTGATAGCGTCTTCAGCCAGAATAGAGCAGTGAATTTTCACCGGCGGCAATTCCAGTTCTTCGGCGATTTGGGTGTTCTTGATCGATTCGGCTTCCGTCAGACTTTTGCCTTTCACCCACTCGGTGACCAGCGAGCTGGAAGCGATAGCGGAACCGCAACCGTAGGTTTTAAAGCGGGCATCTTCGATAATCCCCTGCTCGTTGACCTTGATTTGCAGTTTCATCACGTCACCACAGGCCGGTGCGCCCACCATACCGCTGCCGATACTCGGATCAGACGAATCGAACGAGCCGACATTGCGCGGATTTTCATAGTGATCAATTACTTTTTCGCTGTAAGCCATAATATACGTCCTGATTCCTGCGAATTAATGGTGCGCCCATTCGATGCTGTTGATATCCACGCCTTGCTTGAACATGTCCCACAACGGAGACAGGTCACGCAGACGGCCGATGGATTTACGAACCAGATCGATGGTGTAGTCAATTTCTTCTTCAGTCGTGAAGCGACCCAGAGAGAAGCGGATGGAGCTGTGCGCCAGTTCATCGTTCATCCCCAGTGCACGCAGCACATAAGAAGGCTCCAGGCTGGCAGAAGTACAAGCCGAACCGGAAGACACCGCCAGATCCTTCAGCGCCATGATCAGCGACTCACCTTCCACATAGTTGAAGCTGACGTTCAGGATATTCGGTGCGCCCTGCTCCAAATCGCCGTTCAGGTACACTTCTTCGATATCGTTGATGCCGTTCCACAGGCGATCACGCAGAGTACGCAGGCGAATAGCCTCTTCAGCCATTTCTTCTTTAGCGATGCGATAGGCTTCACCCATACCGACAATTTGATGGACCGGCAGGGTACCAGAACGCATACCACGTTCGTGGCCACCACCATGCATCTGCGCTTCAATACGCACACGCGGCTTACGACGCACATACAGCGCGCCAATCCCTTTCGGACCGTAAATCTTGTGACCGGAGAAAGACATCAGGTCAACTTTCAGTTGGCTGAGATCAATCGGCAGCTTGCCTACGCTCTGAGTAGCATCGACATGGAAAATAATGCCGCGACTACGACACATTTCGCCGATGGTCGCGATGTCCTGTACCACGCCGATTTCGTTATTCACATGCATGATGGATACCACGATAGTGTCATCACGCATAGCCGCTTCCAGCTCTTTCAAATCAATGATGCCGTTGCGCTGCGGTGCCAGGTAAGTCACTTCAAACCCTTCGCGCTCAAGCTGACGGCAGGTATCCAGCACAGCTTTGTGTTCTGTCTTGCTGGTAATGATGTGCTTGCCTTTTTTCTGATAGAAATTCGCCGCACCTTTGATAGCCAGATTGTCGGATTCGGTAGCGCCAGAAGTGAAAACGATCTCGCGCGGGTCCGCACCAACCAGTTCAGCCACCTGATTACGGGCGATATCTACCGCCTCTTCCGCCTGCCAACCAAAACGGTGAGAGCGTGAGGCTGGGTTGCCGAACGTACCGTCCAGCGTCAGAAACTGCATCATTTTTTCGGCTACGCGCGGGTCGACCGGTGTGGTAGCGGAATAATCCAGATAAATGGGTAACTTCATTGCTCTTAAACTCCGTACATCACTTCAAAACGTTCAAGGCGTTTCGTTCTTTTTTCTTTCAGGCACGCAAGTTGACGTTGATGGTTTCTTGTATGCGTCCGTTGGCGGTACGACGCACGTCAGCATCCTGACGATCCGCGACGTCCAGAATCTCTTTGTTATTGACCAATTCATCCAGGGTGATGTTATTGAGAAACTCGCTGATGCGGTCACTCAAATCACGCCACAGCGTGTGGGTCAGACAGCGATCACCGCCCTGACACCCTTCTTTCCCCTGGCAGCGGGTGGCATCCACAGATTCATCCACCGCCGAGATAACCGAGCCGACAGCGATTTCGGCAGAGTCTTTGCCCAACAGATAACCACCACCTGGACCACGCACGCTGGCAACCAGCCCATGCTTACGCAGGCGAGAGAACAGCTGTTCCAGATAAGAAAGCGAAATACCCTGACGCTCGGAGATATCCGCCAGCGGAACCGGGCCTTCCTTTGAATGCAGCGCCACATCAAGCATGGCGGTAACGGCGTAGCGGCCTTTAGATGTCAGTCTCATGTTAGTGGTATCCGTAAGATAAACATGTATTATTAAGACAAGTATTATGAGTCAAGTATACATAGCACAGTCATAAGTCTGACATTCCCGAGTGTTTCAGTCAACTATTTAACCAAGTAAATAACTCAACTATTACTCCGGCACAGCACGTATTCCCAATAACCGCTCTCAAGCCGCTCTTATTCAATGATTATTCTGCGACGGATCCGATGGCGTCGTTTTAGTAATGGCGCTCAGAATGCCGCGCAGAATGTTGAGCTCCTGCGTTTCAGGACGAGCACGGGTAAACAACCGGCGCAGCTTGTTCATCACCTGTCCCTGATGGGACTGACGGATGAAACCGGTATGCAACAGCGTTTCTTCCAGATGCTGATAAAAGCGCTCCAGATCATCTACCAGCGGATAAGGGCTCTCTTCGTGTGCCACTTCGCCCTGTTGCTGGCGGTCCAGCCAGGCGACACGCACCTCATAAGACAGGATCTGTACAGCCATCGCCAGATTGAGCGAGCTGTATTCAGGATTAGCGGGGATCGCCACATGATAGTGGCATTTTTGCAGTTCATCATTCGTCAGCCCCACGCGTTCGCGACCGAACACGATAGCCACCGGTGCGTGCTGCGCTTCCTGAATGCTGCGCACACCGCATTCGCGTGGCTCCAGCATCGGCCAGGGTAACGTGCGGGAACGGGCGCTGGTACCCACCACCAGACCGCATCCTTCCAGCGCCTGATCGAGAGTATCAACAATAGTAGCGTTGCCAATGACATCACTGGCACCAGCAGACAAGGAGATTGCCTGCGAATCGGGTTTGACCAGCGGATTAACCAGCCAAAGATTAGTCAGGCCCATGGTTTTCATCGCCCTGGCCGTTGACCCCATATTGCCGGTATGCGACGTCTCCACCAGCACAATGCGTATATTCTCTAACATGCGGACTCTGTCATACGAAACGGAAAACCGGCGTATGTTAACACAAACTTCTCTGTTTTCTCTTTCTCCTGCAATCTGCTATACTTCGCGCCGTTTTCTGTTCTTTAACATTCTTGTGGACGATACCATGCATCCGATGCTTAACATCGCCGTGCGCGCAGCGCGCAAAGGCGGCAACTTGATTGCAAAAAACTACGAAACGCCTGACGCCGTTGAGGCCAGCCAGAAAGGCACTAACGATTTTGTCACTAACGTTGATCGCGATGCAGAGCGCCTGATTATCGAGGTAATCCGTAAAGCCTACCCGCAGCACACCATCATTGGTGAAGAGTGCGGTGAAATGGTGGGTGAAGATCAGGACGTGCAATGGGTTATCGATCCCCTGGATGGCACGACCAACTTCATCAAACGTCTCCCCCATTTTGCTGTTTCCATCGCTGTTCGCGTCAAAGGCCGCACCGAAGTCGCGGTTGTTTACGACCCCATGCGTAATGAACTGTTTACCGCTACTCGCGGTCAGGGCACACAGTTAAACGGCTATCGCCTGCGCGGCGGTAACGCCCGCGATCTGGACGGCACTATTCTTGCTACTGGATTCCCGTTCAAACACAAGCAACATAGCGCCAGCTACCTGCGTGTACTGGAAGCGTTGTTCAGCCAGTGCGCCGACTTCCGCCGCACCGGTTCCGCCGCGCTCGACCTGGCCTATGTGGCAGCAGGCCGCGTAGATGGCTTTTTTGAGATCGGCCTGAAACCCTGGGATTTCGCTGGCGGCGAACTGCTGGTGCGTGAAGCTGGCGGCATCGTGACCGATTTCGTTGGCGGTCATAACTACCTCGCTTCCGGTAACATTGTTGCGGGTAACCCGCGCGTAGTGAAATCCCTGCTGTCCACCATCCGCGACCAGTTAAGCGACGCACTCAAGCGCTAACCCTTCCTGTGGGCATGTCATCAGCCATGCCCACGCTATGATTTTTCTCTGTTATTTTTCTTTACAACTCAACCCTATTGAGTGAGAGTTTAACCTTATATGATAATAATTATTAAACTCATTCATTTCTCATTCACTTGACTCAGGATTGACCTACACACAGCGGTTAATGACAGGATAAGTTATGTTAAAGAAATCATGGCGTTCTCTTTTTTTGGCTACCACACTGACCACCTCTTTCGCCAGCCTGGCCACCCAGTATCCCCTCACCGTGACCGATATCGACGGACAGCACGTCACCATCAACCAGGAACCGCAGCGCGTTGTATTGCAGGACGGGCGCGACATCATGTCGATGGCGTTGTTAGATCGCGACAATCCGTTCCGCCGACTGGTTGCCTGGAACAATCTGCCCAAGAAACAAGACACCGCCACCTGGGATCTGTTGAAGGGAAAATGGCCACAGTCTGAGGGCATCCTCGACATGGGGTTCAGCGACAAAGGTGACGTGGAGCTGGAAAGTATCCTGGCTAAAAAACCAGACCTGATGATTGCCCAACTGCGCGCTAAACCGGCGCTGATGGAAAATGGAGTCATCAGCAAACTGAACGCGCTGCACATTCCACTGGTGTTTGTGGACTATGAAATCAACCCGGCTCAAAACACCGCTCCCAGCGTTGACTTGCTTGGCAAGGTGTTAAACCGTGAAGAAAACGCCAAAGCCTATACTGATTTTTACCGCCAGCACTTTAACGATATTCAAAAAGTGACCGCCGGTATCACCCCCAAACCCACCGTTTTTATCGAACCTATCGCTGGCAACTCTGATGCGTGCTGCTTCACTCACGCCCACAATGGCTGGGGTGGCCTGTTGGAAGCCATCGGCGCGAAGAACATCGGATCTGGTTTGCTGCCGGGAGCATCGGGTTTTGTCTCACTGGAAAAAGTGATCAGTGAAAAACCGGATACCTACATCATGACCGGTTCCAAACGTGGTAACGGTACCAGCAAAATTTTGCCATTTGGCTATGGTGCCAGCGACAGCGATATCCAGGAAAAAGCCAAAGCACTGCTGAGCCGTACCGGTATTGACCAGGTTCCTGCCATTAAAGCAGGTCAGATCTATGGGATTTACCACCATTTCTATAACCATCCGTACAACATCGTTGGTATGGAATATCTGGCCAAAGCGGTATACCCGAAGCAGTTCAGCAATCTGAACCCGGACGATACCTATCATTACATCGTTCGCCATTTCACCACCTTGCCTGACGACAATTTTGTGTTTGCCCGTAAACTGGCTAATTAACCCATGAGTGTAACCACCGAATCCTCCATCAGCCGTGTCAGCACGGCTGAAAACAGCGCGATAGCCCAGTACAACGCCGTCATCCGCCATCGGCTGGTGATCATGGCGGTGATGGCGGTCGCGATTGTGGCCTCCCTGCTGCTGGACTTTATGCTCGGCCCTTCCGGCCTGCCTCTTGATGTGCTGTGGCAGACACTGACCGACCCGGCTAACGCCGATGCTGGTAGCCGGGTCATCGTCTGGGACATCCGTCTGCCCTACGCCTTAATGGCGGTGGTGGTCGGTTTGGCGCTGGGGCTGGCCGGTGCAGAAATGCAAACCATTTTGAATAACCCGCTAGCCAGCCCATTCACGCTGGGGGTTTCTTCGGCGGCGGCGTTTGGCGCGGCGCTGGCAATCGTACTGGGGATTGGTATTCCCGGCGTGCCAGCGCAATGGTTCATTTCGGCGAACGCCTTCCTGTTCGCGCTACTGGCGGCTCTGTTGTTGGATGGTATTACCCGCTGGACGAAGGTGGCGACCTCAGGCGTGGTGTTATTCGGTATAGCACTGGTATTCACGTTTAACGCGCTGGTCTCCGTTTTGCAGTTCGTCGCCAACGAAGATACGCTGCAAGGGCTGGTGTTTTGGACGATGGGTAGCCTGGCCCGCTCCTCCTGGGAGAAACTCGGTATTCTGCTAGCCGTTCTGGCTGTGGTGATGCCGCTGTCCATGATGAGCTCATGGAAGTTGACCGCACTGCGTTTAGGTGAAGATCGCGCCATCAGCTTTGGTATCAACGTACGCCGTTTGCGTCTGACGACGTTGCTGCGCATTAGTTTACTGTCAGCGCTATCGGTCGCGTTCGTCGGGCCGATTGGTTTTATCGGCCTGGTCGCCCCGCACATCGCCCGTATGATTTTCGGTGAAGACCACCGTTTTTATCTACCGGCTAGTGCCCTGACGGGGGCGTTGGTGTTGTCGCTAGCGTCAGTCGCGTCCAAAAACCTGCTGCCCGGCGTCATTATTCCGGTTGGGATTGTCACCTCGCTGGTAGGGGTTCCTTTCTTCCTGAGTATTATTCTGCGTAACCGGGGGAACGTATGAGTCACAATGGGTTGTCGATTTCACGTTTTTCTGCAGGTTACACCAAACGAAACATCATTAACGACCTGTCGGTGCCACTCCTGCCACGCGGTAAGATCACGGTATTGTTGGGGCCAAATGGTAGCGGTAAATCGACACTGCTGCGCGCGTTGGCCGGTTTAGGGCAGGCGCAAGGCGACCTGTTACTGGATGACGTCAACCTGATGCAGTTACCTTTCGCCAAACGGGCGGAAAAAGTGGTGTATCTGCCGCAATCATTGCCCGCAGGCGTACATCTCCATGTACTGGAATCGATTATCGTCGCTCAGCGAGCATCCGGTGGGCTGCATCACAGCAGTCACGAAGATGAAGTGCTGGCGCTGCTCAGGCAACTGGGTATTTCGCATCTGGCAATGAGCTATCTGGATCAGCTCTCTGGTGGTCAGAAACAGCTGGTCGGGCTGGCACAATCGCTGATCCGCCAGCCTTCACTGCTATTGCTTGATGAACCACTCAGCGCATTGGATCTCAATTACCAGTATCACGTCATGGACCTGGTCCGCCAGGAAACCCGTAAGCGTAATATTGTGACAGTAGTCGTCGTGCACGACATTAATATCGCGCTGCGTCATGGCGACCATGTGTTGATGCTCAAAGATGGCAAACTGATCGCAGATGGCGAACCCGCTAACGTGATCAGTGAAGACAGTCTGGCTCAGGTGTATGGCGTGCGTGGCCGCATTGAACGCTGCTCGCGCGGTATTCCACAAGTGATGATCGACGGGCTGGTCACTGAACCACAGCTGTAATATTCCCGCTGCGAACCCGCTAACCCGTCTAATAAACACTGAAAAAGCCCCGAACAGTTACCGGTTCGGGGCTTTTTATTGAGCTGTCAGCCGCCCGATGAAGGCGGCAGTTGTCTGTCAGGATTTCGCCGGTAGCGTCACCCAATAACCTGGCTGATACGGCAGCGGCAGGAATTTCTCATGGAAGGTGCGGAAAGTCGCATCGGGATCGATATCTTTAAATAAATCCGGATGCAGCCACTTCGCTATCACCTGAATCGCGACAAACTGATACGGGCTGTCATAAAACTGATGCCAGATGGCATGTGCCTTACCGTTGGTGGCAACTGGCAAGGTTTTAAATGCAGGGCGCTCCATCAGTTTCTGCAAACGCTGCAACGCCTGCGACTTGTCAGCACCGGGGCCAACACCGACCCAACCGTTGGCGGTATTGTAGTTTTTCCAGTTAGCACCAGTGACGATCACCACATCCGGGCGCGCGCTGATGATCTGCTCCGGGTTTAGCGTACCGAATGTACCTGGAATAATACCTTTAGCGATATTCACGCCACCGGCGGCTTCCACCATTTTCCCGAAGTTCTCATTGCCGAATGACATGCAGCACTCTTCGTCATACCCGCCTGCGCGATCGATCATAACTTTCGGACGTGGCCCCTGATACTGTTTGAGGCGTTCGGTCACAACATCAATCTGCTGGCGACGGAATTGGATAATGGCCTCAGCACGCTCTGGTTTACCCAGCAGTTGCCCCATGATGCGAATGCTTTTCTCTGCGTTTTCAAACGGCTTTTCCCGAAAATCGATAAAGACCACCGGGATGCCCAAACCGCCGAGCTTTTCAATCAGCTTAGCCTCATCGGTCGCCGCTTTCGCTTCCAGATTCATCAGCACCAAATCCGGCCTCAGATTCACGGCTTGTTCTACGTTGAACGTACCGTCTTTAGCACCGCCGAAGGTCGGCAAGTGCTTAATCTGCGGATACTTCTTCTCATAAGCCAGATAACCATCGTAGTCTGCTTTCGGCAAATCATCCCGCCAGCCGACCACGCGCTGGAATGGCGCATCGGTATCAAAAGCCGCCAGCAGATAAATCTGCCGCCCTTCCCCCAAAATCACCCGTTTGACTTCAGATTTGATCTCAACCGTTCTGCCGCTAACATCTTCAATCATTATCGGTGCCGCCCTGACGGCAGACGCCAACCCCAATACCATGCCAACAGCACACAACCACTTTTTCATTCTGCAATTCCCTGATCACTTAATGGATAATGAGATTGATTATCATTCATGGAAATAATAAAGTTGCCTCGGCTTGGGAGCAATATTTTTCACAGGAAAAGAACAGGATAAGTAGCCATGTGGACAGGAAGTGAACAGAAGATGCGGACAAACAGGAAGACAACATAGCGCGGTATGAACGCCCCCCTTATGCTTTACAGAATGGCAGTGCGCTTAACGCATAGAATGTTAGGAAACTGGGCGTTAGAGAACTGCTATTTGGAAAACTGTGGACCAGATGACGATGCGAAGGGAGATAACGGTACTTACCCTATCAATGGTCGAATGCCGCCCATAACATCGGGTTGGCTGGTGAGATAAAGCACAATACCGGCAAAGGTCAGCATCATGCCACCGGCTAGCGATAAGGCTGACCAGAGAAAGGGTTGCCAACGGGAAGGTGTCCCATCACGGCTTAAACGCTCCAGTTGACGACGGCAGAACAATACCGTCACGCCTAACAGGGAAACTGTCAGCGCCGTTCCTAACGCCATGGTCAACGCAGAGATCACACCCCAGACAAACACATCCAGCACTTTGGCGAATAACAACACCAGAATAGCACCAGAACACGGGCGCATTCCCATCGCCAATACAACCATCAGGCGGGTTCGCCAGCCATCACTGTGGTTTAACGTGTCTGCCGACGGCACATGCTGATGGCCGCACCCGCAATGCGCGTCATGCTGATGGCGTGTGGCAGGCGGTGTCAGCCGACGACCCGGCACCGGTGCGTTCAGCGGCGTTAATGCGTGAATTCGTGGTTTAGACTGGGGGAACAACACCGTCAGCAGGCGTCGAAGCGCACGCAGACACAGCCATCCCCCAAGCCCTGTCACTAACACAAAGCTGAGTTTTTCCATCCAGAAACTGCTGATATGCAAAGTCCGGCTGGAAAGTTGTAATACCGCCAGCACGACGGTCACCAAAATAATCGCCACCAGCCCCTGTAACAACGCGGCTGCCAGGGTAAGTTGCAGGCTGCTTTTCAGTCGGGACGGGTGCGTCGCCAGATAAGTGGCAATCACCACTTTGCCATGACCGGGACCAATAGCATGCAGCACACCGTAGACCAGGCTAAACATCACCAGCGTCCAGCCAGCCTGTTGAGGTCTGGCATGCACCTGCTCCATCAAATCCGACATCTGTTGATGTAAAGATCGCTGCCATTCAACACTTTGCAACAAGAGCGATGGCCACCAGACCCACGCCTGCCATGCTGCAACCCCCAGTAGCAGCACAAACAACGCCAGCGGCCACCAGTGCAAATAATTAGGGAAAACTCGCGAGCGATTTACTGACATTGCAATGTAACCTGTTGAGCAAATTGTTTTCCAAGGTCCATGTCCTGAGAGGGTTGCGCGTTTTTATCCAGCGACAACGCATAGGACTGAAGCGAGGCATCGGGTTTAGGTGTCATCAGCGTGGTTTTACAGCGTGCGGCCAGCGCCGCGCTAATCTGAATCGCTTTATCGTCTTTATACGACATATCCACGAAGTAGGAAGGATCATAGGTGGAAATCAGTAGCGGTGCGCCGGCCAGCGGCTGCGGGTGAGCCAGCGGCAACACGAACTCCAGTACCGCCTTATTACCCGCACGGGAGAGATGATATTCCGTTGGCAGCGGCAGGTATTTCACTGGCTTTCCGTTACGATAAACGTCGGTGAAGTAATGCTGCCCCAGCACATTCGCCATCACGCCCGCCGCCAGTTTTTTCCACACGTCGGAATCTTTCGCCGCGTTACCGGCATCATAGAGCAAATCGGCGGAAGTAATAGGATCCATCGTCCAGTTCATACGCAATCCGGTTATCAGGTCGTCTTTCCCTTCCACCGTCGTTTTCATATCGATAAAACTGTGTGGATGGGCCAATGCCGGGCCGGATAACGCTAGCAGTGTCAATAACAGGCAGCTTACCCAACGGAATGAAAAGCCTAAATTGTTATAATGTAACATTGTTTATCCTGACCGTTTCACCTGACACTGACGCCCATTCACTTAGCGAGAGCGAGTACTCACCTGCGGACGCAACATGAACGCAGGTAACACCAGCACTGCCATTATCCAAAAGGTTCCACCTTGCAAATGCTCAAACAGGAACCCTGATACTACCGTCATCACCGCAACCGCGCCCCCCGTGCCCAGCGCGGAATACGCCGCCTGTAAGCGCAGTACGTCAGCATCGTGACGGGAAGAGATAAACCGCATCGCGGCCAGATGGCAAACCGTAAAGGTGCCGCAATGCAAAATCTGCATCACAATTAACCACGGTAGCGACACCGTCGCGCCCATCAGGCTCCAGCGTACCACGCTGCACAATGCAGACAATATCAGCAGCCCAGATGCACTCCAATGCCCAAACAGGCGCTTACTCAATGCAAAAACCACGATTTCCGCGACCACACCCAGCGACCAAAGATAGCCGATAACCGCCGCCGAATACCCTGCCTGCTGCCAGTAAATCACACTAAAGCCGTAGTAAGCGGCATGCGCCCCCTGCAACAAAGACACACACAATAAGAAACGCCAGACCGCAGACTCACGCAGCAAAACACGCCATGGCGTAGCGGCAGTGTGTGTCTGGTGACGTTTTACCGAAGCAGGCATCACATGCGGTCGTAACATCATCCCCAGCAGCATTGAGAGCAATCCCACCGCCAGGGTGACTAAAATCGCCTGATGCCCCCAGACGGCGACCAGTTGCCCGGTTACGGCAGAGCCTATCACAAACGCGATGGAGCCCCAGACGCGCACCCGGCCATAATCGAGCGGAATCTGTTTTTGCCAGGTCGCTGCCAGCGCATCCGTAAGTGGAATCAAGGGCGCGAAAAACAGGTTAAACCCTGCCATGACTATCAGGAGCCAGAGCCAGGCACTGCCCAACCAGAACCCAATGAATGTCAGCACCGATAGCAATGCCAACAATCTCAATACGCTAATCAACCGGGCAGGGTCTTTTACCAGCGGGGTAATGAACAGACTGCCAATAAATCGGGCCACCAGCCCGGCACCCAGCAGAATGCCGATCGCCTCAGCAGATAGCCCTTCGCCGTTGAGCCAGCCGCCCCAAAAAGGCAAAAAAATGCCATAGCTGAAGAAATAGGTGAAATAGCTGAGTGCCAGCCAATATGTGGATTGTAAAACCATGTTGTCTCCCCTCTACGGTCGGTTACTCTGTCAGAGAGCAGGAACAGACGCAACGGGAAGCAGAAAAACAAACGCCAGCCCTAAGGCTGGCGTTGGCAAGATACCCGACAAGGCCGGGCAGATCAGGCAGGATTATCAGGCGTAAACCGGGAAACGGCCGCAGATATCCAGCACTTTCTGTTTGACGCGCTCAATAACCGCTTCGTCATTGATATTGTCCAGCACATCGCAAATCCAGCCAGCCAGTTCACGGACTTCCGCTTCTTTGAAGCCACGACGGGTTGCCGCTGGTGTACCAATACGGATACCGGAGGTCACGAACGGGCTCTTCGGATCGTTCGGCACGCTGTTTTTGTTGACGGTGATATTGGCACGACCCAGTGCAGCATCCGCCTCTTTACCGGTCAGATTCTTGCTGACCAGATCCAGCAGGAACAGGTGGTTGTCGGTACCGCCAGACACCACGTTGAAGCCGCGAGACAGGAACACTTCCACCATCGCTTTGGCGTTTTTCGCGACCTGCTGCTGGTAGGTCTTGAACTCTGGCTCCATCGCTTCTTTCAGCGCTACCGCTTTACCCGCGATAACATGCATCAGCGGGCCGCCCTGTCCGCCCGGGAACACGGCAGAGTTCAGTTTCTTGTACAGGTCTTCGTCGCCGCCTTTCGCAAGGATCAGGCCACCACGCGGGCCCGCCAGGGTTTTGTGCGTCGTGGTCGTCACGATGTGCGCATGCGGAACCGGGTTCGGGTAAACGCCCGCCGCAACCAGACCCGCGACATGCGCCATGTCGACGAACAGGTAAGCGCCGATGCTGTCAGCGATTTCACGCATTTTCGCCCAGTCAACGATACCGGAGTAAGCGGAGAAGCCACCCACGATCATCTTCGGCTTGTGCGTGCGTGCCAGCTCAGCCATTTCGTCGTAGTTGATCTTACCGCTGTCATCAATGCCGTAAGGCACGACGTTATACAGCTTACCGGACAGGTTAACCGGGGAGCCGTGAGTCAGGTGGCCACCGTGCGCCAGGTTCATACCCAGAATGGTATCGCCCGGTTGCAGTAATGCGGTGTAGACAGCAAAGTTAGCCTGAGAACCTGAGTGCGGCTGAACGTTGGCATAATCAGCGCCGAACAGTTCTTTAGCGCGATCGATCGCCAGTTGTTCAACCACGTCGACGTATTCGCAACCGCCGTAGTAGCGTTTGCCCGGATACCCTTCGGCGTATTTGTTAGTCAGCTGAGACCCCTGGGCCTGCATGACGCGTGGACTGGTATAGTTTTCTGACGCAATCAGTTCAATGTGCTCTTCCTGACGCACCACTTCTTGCTGCATTGCTTGCCATAGCTCGGCATCGTAATCGGCAATGTTCATTTCACGCTTTAACATCCGCATCTCCTGACTCAGCTAACTTGCTTCTTTATTAAAATCACCCCAGGGGGCCGTGGGTGCATAGTGTAAACCGTTTTGGACTGGGGATGATAGAGCTTGACAGAGGTTTTTACGCAAACGATTAGCTACAGGCTACACAAGGCTTCCCATCCTGCTGGGATTTATCGTTCTGGCTGATTTTTTCTCATTCGTCACCTGCATTTTTTTCATTCACACCATCGTCGCCCTTCCCTTTGCCCCATTGCACCGAGGTATTTACAGGCAGAGCCCTTTCTAATAACATGCATTTTAAATGCAACTTAATGACAATAACGAAGGGGTTCACCATGCTGGATCAACAAACCATCGCCACCATTAAATCCACGATACCGCTACTGGCCGAAACTGGCCCGGCGTTAACCGCGCACTTTTACCAACGGATGTTTCAGCATAATCCGGAATTGAAAGATATCTTCAATATGAGCAATCAGCGTAACGGCGATCAGCGCGAAGCGTTATTCAATGCGATTTGTGCCTATGCGACACACATTGAAAACCTGCCTGCGCTGCTGCCTGCTGTCGAGCGAATCGCCCAGAAACATGCCAGCTTTACCATCCGCCCGGAGCAATATCAGATAGTAGGTACTCACCTGCTGGCAACACTTGAAGAAATGCTAAAGCCGGGTCAGGCGGTATTGGATGCCTGGGGCAAAGCCTACAATGTACTGGCAGAAGTCTTTATCCAGCGGGAAAGTGGCATTTATCAGCACAGCGCCGAACAACACGGGGGATGGTATGGCACGCGACCGTTTCGTATCGTATCAAAACAGCCTCAGAGCAGCCTGATTACCAGCTTCACGCTGGAACCGGCGGACGGCGGCCCTATCGCTGCGTACCGTCCGGGTCAGTATCTGGCGGTCTATATCCGTGATAAGCGCCTTGAGCATCAGGAAATTCGTCAGTACTCACTAACTACTGAACCCAATGGATGCTACTACCGTATCGCGGTCAAACGTGAAGCCATGGGCAGTGTATCGGGCTACCTGCATGAGATAGCCCGTGAAGGTGACATCATTGAACTGGCTGCACCGCACGGCGATTTCTTTCTGGATGTTGCGCCATCAACACCGGTGGCGCTGATTTCCGCGGGGGTCGGCCAGACGCCGATGCTCAGCATGTTGCATAGCCTGAAACAGCAACACCATCAGGGTGACATCTTCTGGCTGCATGCGGCAGAAAACCCAGAAGTACACGCTTTCGCGGATGAAGTCGCCAACCTTGGTACGGCATTGCCGCAACTGCAATCCTATATCTGGTATCGGGAAACGCCACCACAAGCGACACCACACCCTGCAATTTTCCACGGCTTAATGGCGTTGCAGGACCTTCCCACATCACTGCCGGTGGCAGACCTACAGTGTTATTTATGCGGTCCGGTTGCTTTTATGCAATTTGCCGCCCGGCAATTGCTGGAAGCGGGAATGACCGAGTCACACATTCATTACGAATGTTTTGGTCCACACAAAGTGATATAGCTCACACCGACGATATTTTTACCTCTACAATGTCAGCAGGCCGATCATCCGGCCTGTTTTATTTTCTAAAAGAAAATACGGGAAGCGTGTTTCCAAATAAACTCATCACAGCTTTTTTAAGAACTTTTTCATCTCCCTACTCGCCACACAGAAAAATAACGCGAGTTATCATTTCTTGCTTTATTCCCGAATAAAAAGAAAGCCATAGTAATCTATTCCAATCAGAGATAAAAAATACAATGTTACATTTAAAACGGTGTTTCATTATTTGTTTCAATTGAAAAATAAATAAATAGATCGTATTCATTGGCAGCCCTTCAGCGACATCAGCAACACATATTCATTATTGTTAATGCAGTAAAGTTAATAAATAGTGAAATTCATGACGTGATGTCTTTGCGGGCAATAAATAAAAAATGCCTTTCGATATATATGGAAATTTTTAATACTCAAACAAGCGTCAACTAAGGAAAATATGATGAACACATCATCAGGACGTTCTTTTACCCGCTCTTCAACCTATCTGCTGGCTACCCTGATAGCTGGCGTGATGACCTCTGGCGTGTCCGCCGCTGAGCTGATTAACAATAAAGCGTTGGAATCGGCCCCTTCTGTCGGCTGGGCATCGCAAAACGGCACGACCACTGGCGGGGCGGCCGCAAGCAGCAACAATATCTACATCGTCACGAATATCAGCGAATTCACTAGTGCATTGAGCGCTGGTACAGTTGCAAAGATTATTCAGATAAAAGGGACGATTGATATCAGCGGCGGTACACCTTACAAAGACTTTGCCGATCAAAAAGCCCGCAGCCAGATTATGATTCCCGCTAATACCACCGTTATCGGGATTGGTAGCGACGCAAAATTCCTCAACGGTTCGCTGATTATTGATGGCACCGACGGTACCAACAACGTCATCATTCGTAACGTCTATATTCAGACGCCGATTGATGTTGAGCCGCACTATGAAGCAGGTGATGGCTGGAATGCCGAGTGGGACGGCATGAATATCACCAATGGTGCGCACCACGTGTGGATTGATCACGTCACCATCACTGACGGCAGCTTCACTGATGACATGTACACCACCAAAGATGGCGAAACCTATGTGCAGCATGACGGCGCACTGGATATCAAACGTGGCTCCGACTACGTGACCATCTCCAACAGCCTTATCGATCAGCACGACAAAACCATGTTGATCGGCCATAGCGACACTAACTCCGCTCAGGACAAAGGTAAGCTACACGTCACCCTGTTTAATAACGTGTTCAACCGCGTCACCGAACGCGCTCCTCGCGTACGTTACGGCAGCATCCACAGTTTCAATAACGTTTTCAAAGGTGACGTAAAAGATCCGGTTTACCGCTACTTATACAGCTTTGGTATCGGTACCAGCGGCAGCGTATTATCGGAAGGCAACAGCTTCACTATTGCGAATCTGAGCGCCAGCAAAGCCTGTAAGATTGTGAAGAAATTCAACGGCTCCATTTTTTCCGATAGCGGTTCCACACTAAACGGCAGCGCGGTTGATCTATCCGGTTGTGGTTTCAGCGCCTATACCAGTGCAATTCCTTACGTTTATACCGTTCAGCCAATGACTGCCGCACTGGCACAATCCATTACGGATAAAGCCGGCTCAGGCAAACTGTAATTTCCCTTTTCGTTTTTTCAACGGATTCGTGTTTTCAACGGCTGCATTAGCAGCCGTTTTTACACCACTTTTGCTTTTCATCGCTTATCCTGTCCTTCCACGCCGGTTAGAACAGCGTTGTATCCCCCACTCACCAATACGCAATTTATTTAATCATACCTACGCTAAATAGCGAAAATCACCCAATCAACTCATTGATATTATTTGAAATATAAAAATCGCGTACGTAACACAAGGTTACAAATTCAGTCAATAGATTATTTTTTGTTAACAAAAGCGATTACCATCATCGTGAAACAGTTCACAAAATAGGCACTGAAAACACACGAATAGTCGCCAAACCAAAAGATGAAATGCTATTCCGTTTTCTGAGACACCGTTATCCATCGATACCCCTGGAACAGTCACAGCGTGAACAAGGAATAAGGAAAATCGTGATGAACAACTTATCTATGTCTTCTGTTTCGAGACAGAAAATAACCGGACGTTCTGCCCTCAGCACCACGAAAAACGTGTTAGCCGCCGTCATCGCCACTGCGCTGATGGTATCCACTGCGTCTGCCGCTAGCCTGCAAACCACCAAAGCGACAGAAACCGCTTCTACCGGCTGGGCAACACAAAGCGGCGGTACAACCGGCGGCGCTAAAGCGTCATCGTCTAAAATCTATGCCGTGAAAAGTATCAGCGAATTTAAAGCTGCGTTGAATGGAAGCGATTCGTCACCCAAGATTATTCAGGTAACCGGCGCTATCGATATCAGCGGCGGCAAAGCCTATACCAGCTTTGACGACCAGAAAGCCCGCAGCCAGATCAGCATTCCGTCCAATACCACCATTATCGGTATCGGCAACAAAGGTAAATTCACCAACGGTTCGCTGGTTATCAAAGGCGTGAGCAACGTCATCCTGCGTAATCTGTATATCGAAACCCCGGTGGACGTCGCGCCACATTATGAAACCGGTGATGGCTGGAACGCCGAGTGGGATGCCGCCGTGATCGATAACTCGGATCACGTTTGGGTTGACCACGTGACCATCAGCGATGGCAGCTTTACCGATGACAAATACACCACTAAAAATGGCGAAAAATATGTCCAGCATGACGGGGCGCTGGATATCAAGAAAGGCTCTGACTACGTTACCGTTTCCAACAGTCGTTTCGAACTGCATGACAAAACCATTCTGATCGGCCACAGCGACAGCAACGGCTCACAGGATTCCGGCAAACTGCGCGTCACCTTCCACAACAACGTGTTTGACCGCGTCGGTGAACGAACGCCTCGGGTACGTTTCGGTAGCGTGCATGCTTACAACAACGTCTACATCGGCGACGTTAACCACAAAGCCTACCGTTATCAGTACAGCTTCGGCATCGGCACCGGCGGTAGCCTGCTGTCTGAATCCAACGCCTTTACTATTGATAATCTCAAAAAGATCAGTGGCCGTGATAAAGAATGCAGCGTGGTCAAAGCCTTTAACGGCAAGATCTTCTCCGATAAAGGCTCAATCATCAACGGTGCGGCATACAATCTAAACGGTTGCGGTTTTGGTTTCAGCGCTTATACCGCTAAAATCCCCTACAAATACTCAGCTCAGAGCATTACGACTAGTCTGGCAAACAGCATCAGCAGCAACGCGGGTTACGGCAAACTGTAATTCTCCGCTCAATCATGGAGGCCACCACTCATCAGTGGCCTCTCAGTTTCTTCCCCGCTTCCCTATCTACCCATCGCATTGCCTCAGTAAGAATATCGCCCTTTCTCACTCCAACATTTTTCAGTTCTGCAACAACGGTGTTTTGCACACGCCGGTCCGATTTTCACCATTAGCGTTGGCGGGCTCAGCCTGACATAAGCCCCTCATATCAATGAAATTATATTTAATAAAAATCGAATCTATTGTTAACCGCCCCCCTTACCACAGACAAAAACACCAAATTATATCACTGAATTTAATAGAAAAATTAATTCAACATCTATTGGTGAAAGTTACCGGTCTCGATCACACTTTAGACAAAATTAATAAGTCTCATAAAAAAAACGAGATTTTGATCTCAAAACATACAATCAAAAATGCTTAAAAATCCGCCTTGCCGAAGGACAAAATGGCATTTCATTTTTTCACAAACGGTTTTTCGATTTTCAACAATGCACTTTGGATTAGCGCCTACAGCGCAAGGAAACGGTCTATGAATAACTCTCGTGTGTCTTCTGCAGGAAAAAAAAGTTTACTGGCTGCCATTGTCACAGCCGCACTGATGGCTACCTCTGCTTATGCGGCAGTAGAAACTGATGCTGCAACAACTGGCTGGGCAACGCAAAACGGCGGCACTACCGGTGGAGCGAAGGCAGCAAAAGCAGTTGAAGTAAAAAACATTAGCGACTTTAAAAAAGCCCTGAATGGAACTGACTCATCACCCAAAATCATCAAAGTAACCGGACCGATTGATATCAGCGGTGGCAAAGCCTACACCAGCTTTGACGACCAGAAGGCCCGTAGCCAGATCAGTATCCCATCCAATACCACCATTATCGGTGTTGGTAGCAATGGTAAATTCACCAACGGTTCGCTGGTAATCAAAGGCGTAAGCAACGTTATCCTGCGTAACCTGTATATCGAAACGCCGGTAGACGTCGCTCCACATTATGAAAGTGGGGATGGCTGGAACGCCGAGTGGGATGCAGCCGTTATCGACAACTCAACCAACGTTTGGGTTGACCATGTCACCATCAGCGATGGCAGCTTCACTGACGATAAATACACCACCAAAGATGGTGAAAAATACGTTCAACACGACGGCGCACTGGATATCAAGAAAGGGTCTGACTACGTCACTATTTCTTACAGCCGCTTCGAACTGCACGACAAAACCATCCTGATCGGCCACAGCGACAGTAACGGCTCTCAGGATTCCGGCAAACTGCGCGTCACCTTCCACAACAACGTGTTTGACCGCGTAACCGAACGTACTCCACGCGTACGTTTCGGTAGCATCCACGCTTATAACAACGTTTATCTGGGTGACGTGAAGCACAGCGTCTATCCGTACCTGTACAGCTTCGGCCTGGGTACCAGCGGCAGCATCCTGTCTGAGTCAAACTCCTTTACGCTTTCCAACCTGAAGAGCATTGACGGTAAGAACCCTGAGTGTAGCATCGTGAAGCAATTCAACAGCAAGGTGTTCTCCGATAAAGGTTCGCTGGTTAACGGCTCGACCACCACTAAACTGGATACTTGTGGTCTGACGGCGTACAAACCGACTCTGCCGTACAAATATTCGGCTCAGACCATGACCAGCAGTCTGGCTAGCAGCATCACCAGCAGCGCAGGCTACGGCAAACTGTAATTCCCTTGCCAACAACAGCGGCCACTCCAGCTAGTGGCCGCTTACTGCATCAATCGCAGGCAGAAGAGGTCACCACCATGTTTACCACTACCTGGCAACGGACGCTTTTTCTCAGCACGCTGCTTTGTTGTATGCCCTCTGCTGTTGTGCTGGCGGCAGCCACCGCACCAGAAACCCCGTCTCCTTCCACGCAGCCGGTGTTAACTGTCACGACGCTTGCCCCCAACACGCTGATTAGCGGTCAGGTGATGCATCGTGACATACGCTTTCCAGCCACCTTGCTTATCAAAGACCAGCGTGGCGCAGAGCGCAGCCTGAAAACCGATATCCAGGGACGGTTTTATGCCGATGTTTCTTCAATGGTCACCCCGCTACGCCTGTCCGCTATAGAAGCGGGCGGACAGAATTGCCTGACGAGTAATCAGCTTCGCGCCGTTTGCCTGGGCGCACTGGTACCTCAGTTGCGTGACGGCCATGAAAATCGTATCAATATCAATCCGCTGACCGATCGTATTTTATCTGACATCGCTGCATCAGCCGGCTATATTGGCCCGCAGCAACTGCTCAATGCCACCATGCTGCCCCCCTTGTCAGTCGCCTCCTGGGAAACCGCTTATCGTGAATTCCATACCGGGTTTGATGATGCACTGAAACAGGCGGGTATTACCGACCCTAACCAGTTCGATCCATTAACCTATCCGAATCCCCTGACACCGGCCTTTACCAAGATCCTCCAGGTGACCAACCATGCCCGTAATTATCACAATGATAGCGGCGAGGCTGGTCACACGGTGCTGACCGATATTGGATTCCACCCGATTGTCGGGCTAAACGCCTCCGGCAGTTATGAACCCTTGGATCTCGCCAGGGCCAGCCAGCAGCGCAAAGCACTGGAACAGGCTCGCACCCGTATTTTCATTGTGAGTGACTCAACGGCGGCAACCTACGAGACAGCGCGCTTTCCGCGCATGGGCTGGGGACAGGTGTTTGAACAACAACTGCGTCCAGACAGCCATGTCGCCGTCGTCAACGGTGCTCGTTCAGGACGCAGTTCGCGCGATTTTTATTACGAAGGATGGTTCCGTCAGATGGAGCCATTCATGCGGCCAGGTGATTACCTGTTCATCGGTATGGGGCATAACGATCAAAACTGCGATAGCCAGAAAGCCGTTCGCGGAGCTGCCGATGTCGCCAACCTTTGCACCTATCCCAACAGTGCAGATGGCAAACCGCAATACCCACAGGGTAAACCGGATATGTCGTTCCAGATTTCGCTGGAACGTTACATCCGTTACGCCCGGGCGCATCGTATGATACCGGTGTTGTTGACCCCGACGGCTCGAGTTAAAAACGCTGACGGAAAAAATGGAACACCGGCGGTTCACAGCCATCTGACAAAACAGAACAAAGCCGGCGGCTATGCCTTTGTTGGTGATTACAGCCAGAGCATCCGCGATACCGCCAGCAAGAACAAGGTACCGCTATTGGATGTCGAAACCGCAACACTGGCGCTGGCGAATCAGGGTGATGGACAGCAGTGGCAACAATACTGGCTGGCCGTCGATCCGGATCGCTACCCTTATTACCGTAATCAGGCTGGCAGCCTGACCCAACCCGATACCACCCATTTCCAGCAGAAAGGCGCACAGGCGGTCGCCGCGATAGTCGCAGACCAGATCAAAGCGACCCCTTCACTACGGGAATTGGCCGGTAAGCTGCAGGCAACTACTCAGTAACACGGAGAAATCACGCTTTAGGCAAAGCAACGTTTTATTGGATGTTATCTGTTCATAAAACATCTGGACTTCTGTTACCTACCACTTAAAGGAATATGTGTATGTTAAAAACGCTCTCTGGAACCCTTGCGCTATCGTTGATGGTCGCCATCAGCGTTCATCAGGCTCAGGCCGCCACCACCTACAATGCCGTGGTGTCGAAAACCGCCAGCGACGGCAAAACGTTTAAAACCATCGCCGATGCTATCGCCAGCGCACCGGCTGGCAGCTCGTCATTTGTCATTCTGATCAAAAATGGCGTCTATAACGAGCGCCTGACCATTACCCGTAATAACCTGCATCTGAAAGGGGAAAGCCGTAACGGCACCATTATCGCCGCAGCGATAGCCGCAGGAACACTGAAGTCGGATGGCAGCAAATGGGGAACCGCAGGCAGCAGCACGGTGACCATCAGCGCCAAAGATTTCAGCGCCCAATCACTGACTATCCGCAACGACTTTGACTTTCCGGCCAACCAGGCCAAAAGTGACAGTGACAGCACTAAAATCAAGGATACTCAGGCCGTTGCGCTTTACGTGACCAAAAGTGGCGACCGCACTTACTTCAACGATGTGAGCCTGGTCGGCTATCAGGACACGCTGTATGTGTCTGGTGGGCGCAGCTTCTTCTCTGACTGTCGAATCAGCGGCACCGTTGACTTTATCTTTGGCGACGGCACGGCTCTGTTCAATAACTGCGACCTGGTTTCACGCTATCGTGCCGATGTGAAAAGTGGCGTTTCTGGCTACCTGACCGCACCCAGCACCAACATCAATCAGAAGTATGGTCTGGTGATCACCAACAGCCGCGTAATTAAAGAAAGCGACTCGGTTCCCGCACAGAGCTACGGGCTGGGGCGGCCCTGGCATCCGACAACGACCTTCTCTGATGGACGTTACGCAGACCCGAACGCCATTGGACAGACGGTATTCCTGAACACCAGCATGGATAACCATATTTACAGCTGGGACAAGATGTCTGGCAAAGACAAAGACGGTAATACCATCTGGTTCTATCCGGAAGACTCCCGTTTCTTCGAGTACAAGTCTTATGGTGCCGGTGCGGCAAAAAGCTCAGCTCGTCGGCAGTTGACCGACGCGCAGGCAGCAGAGTACACCCAAAGCAAAATACTGGGTGACTGGACGCCAACACTCCCCTGACCGATTACCGTGTTGCTGATAACAAACAGCCAGCCGATAACGGCTGGCTGTTTGACTTTCGATGTGCCGAAAGTAACCGGTCAGATAGCGGTTTCATCCTCTTCACCGGTACGGATACGGATCACGCGAGCGACATCAAATACAAAGATCTTGCCATCACCGATCTTACCGGTCTGTGCCGTATTCATGATCGTTTCCACACAGGTATCCACGATATCGTCAGACACAACGATCTCGATTTTTACTTTCGGCAGAAAGTCCACCATGTATTCGGCACCGCGGTACAGTTCGGTATGGCCTTTCTGGCGCCCGAATCCTTTTACTTCTGTTACGGTCATCCCGGTGATGCCAACTTCAGCCAACGCCTCGCGTACATCATCCAGTTTGAACGGTTTAATAATTGCATCAATTTTTTTCATGGTGAAATCCTAATCATCACTATGTAGCGGCAAAAGCCAGCACGGCGAAATCATGATCGGCCATGCAATTCACAATAACTTAACACTATTCTTTAAAATCGTTGGCGTCCAGTTCGTGCCGTGCCAACAATTTGTAAAATTCGGTACGGTTACGCCCGGCCATACGTGCGGCCTGCGTGACGTTGCCTTTCGCAATTTGCAGCAATTTTCGCAGATAATTGAGCTCAAATTGGTTACGCGCTTCAGCAAACGTAGGTAACGCCGTATTTTCCCCTTCCAGCGCCTGTTCTACCAGTGCATCACCAATGACCGGCGCACTGGTCAGCGCGACGCATTGCTCAATGACATTGACCAGTTGCCGCACATTGCCAGGCCAACTGGCCGCCATCAAGCGTTTCATGGCATCGGTCGAAAAGCTGCGCACAAAAGGCTTATGCCGGGTCGCGGCTTCACGCAGCAAATGGTTCGCCAACAATGGAATATCTTCTGCACGTTCATTCAATGCCGGAAGCTTGAGATTCACCACATTGAGCCGGTAGTAAAGATCCTCACGGAACTCGCCTTTTTCCATCGCCTTGGGCAAATCCCGATGCGTAGCGGAGATGATCCGCACATTGATATCCTGATCCCGGTTGCTTCCCAGCGGCCTGACCTTGCGCTCTTGCAACACACGTAGCAGCTTCACCTGCAGTGCCAGCGGCATATCACCAATTTCATCCAGAAACAGCGTCCCGCCCTCCGCCGCCTGAAATAGCCCTTCGCGCTGGCTGACAGCACCGGTGAAAGCGCCTCTGGCATGGCCGAACAATTCAGATTCCAGCAGAGGCTCCGGTAACGCACCGCAGTTGATGGCGATAAATGGCCGTCCCGCACGCGGACTGGCGGCATGAATCGCCTGTGCCAGAACTTCTTTCCCCGTACCACTCTGGCCGTTAATCAGCACGCTGACATCTGACTGTGCCACCATTTTGGCCTGTTCGAGCAGACGTTGCATAATTGGGCTGCGAGTCACCACCGCGGCGCGCCAGCTTTCGTCGCTGGTCGGCGGTGAAAGCTTGAGTGCATCATCAATCGCTTTATACAGCGCATCACGATCGACCGGTTTCGTCAGAAAGCTGAACACCCCTTGCTGTGTTGCCGCCACCGCTTCAGGAATAGACCCGTGGGCAGTTAAAATGATCACTGGCATACCCGGCTGATTCTTCTGAATTTCAGCAAACAACGCCAATCCATCCATTTCATCCATGCGCAAGTCACTGATCACCAGATCAATTTTTTCCCGCAGCAGCAATCGCAGCGCTTCCTGACCACTGGTTGCCGTAATTACGGTAAATCCTTCGCTGGTCAGGCGCATCCCCAGTAATTTCAGCAGACTGGGGTCATCGTCTACCAACAGCAGGGTGGCGGATTTTCTGGTGGTCATTCGCTTTTCATTCCTTTTTTCGCCACAGCCGGCGGTGCGTCACTCTCAGCGCTTTTCCCCCGACGGCTTTCACCATCAGGCAAATCCCCCTGTGTCGGTTTACGCGATGACAGTTGGCGTTCAATATCGGTCAAATTTTCCAGCTTGCGTGTCGTAGTTTCCAGTTGTGACTGTAATTGCGTCTGCTGCTCGTGCATCGCTTCCAGCTGTTTATCGCTGTTTTCCTGCGCACGCTGAAAACGCTGACGCTCATCCGCCAGGGTCAATATCAAATTCTGTTTATCCAGCCAGACCTGAAACAGCGGCAATAACGTCAGCGGCACATTCAACCGCTGACGATTCAGTTGTTCAATAATCTGTTGACGTTCTTGCAGGGTGGTTTCGGCATTGTCCAGCAAGATGGCCTGACGGAATAACCCACTCCAGTCATTTTCACCGACCAGCAGCGTCTGTTGCCGGGCCTGCATCGGCGTCATACGTGAGGCACATTCCATGACGCGCAACCAGTACAGCGCATTATTCATCGCCTCGGTGTTGTGAAGCTGCCACACCTGCTCACATGACATGGTGCGATAGTCTGCAACTTGTGCTTTAGGCGGGCTGACGATTTCAGCCTCTCGCCGACCAACAGGTGGGTTATCACTGTCCTGAGCACAACCGGCAAGCAAAAACAGCAAGGGTAAACCGGTCAGCAGTTTTTTCAGCACAGCAATCACCTCCAGGCCGGGTAACAGCACCACCAGGCTTCGTAACGGCAGAAGGCTCAACAACCGTGCAATCATGGTTAATTCTCAGTGTTTAATGGTAATTCAATACGGAAACAGACATCGGCATACTCCACCGCCACCAGATTCAGTTCACCCTGCATACGGCGGATACAATCCTGTGCAATGCTTAACCCCAGACCACTGCCTTTTACCGCACCTTTACGCTGGTGGGCTCCCTGATAAAAAGGTTCAAAGATCATACTTTTGTCTGATTCAGGAATGGGAGTACCGCTGTTAGCGACGTCAATCTGAACCCGGTTCTCTATCTGACGGCTGCGGATCCAAATGTTACCGGATTCC
Source organism: Dickeya oryzae (assembly GCF_020406815.2). Lineage (NCBI taxonomy): Bacteria > Pseudomonadati > Pseudomonadota > Gammaproteobacteria > Enterobacterales > Pectobacteriaceae > Dickeya > Dickeya oryzae. The sequence continues at coordinate 1,233,657 of NZ_CP162670.1, read as the reverse complement.
TGACCATAGTGCACCGCATTGGAATAGAGATTATCCATCACCCGCATCAACAATGTCGTTTCCGCCCGACACGTCTTCGCATTCAATTCAACATGCGTTTGCATCAGCTTGCTGCGAGCCGGTAAGCTATGCGCGGCAACCACCATATTAACGATATCGTTGACATCAACCTGCTCTAGTCCAGCCGGTGCATCTGCCAGTTTACGGTTATAGTCGAGCAATTGTTCGATCAGTTGCTGCAAGTGGCGGCTGCTATTATCCAGAATCGCGACCACCTCTTTCTGGTCGTCCGTCAGCGTGCCTACCACTTCATCAGCCAATAACGCCGCGCCTTCACGCAGGCTCGCCAGAGGCGTTTTTAGCTCATGAGACAAATGACGCAAAAACTCATGACGTTGCGCTTCAAGCCAGGAAAGGCGCTCGCTTAACCAAATGATCCGCTGTGCCAGAGAGCGAATTTCCGTCGGCCCCTTAAAATTGACGAGCTGGCCTAGTGGACGCCCTTCCCCCAGCCGATTAATCATTCTCTCGACGCCTTTTACCGGCCCGATGATCATCCGGGTAAACAGCACCACCAACAGCACACTGACCAGAAACAACACCAGTGCCTGCCAGCCGAAGAAGCGGCCACGCTCAGCAATATCCTGCTGCAACTGCTGCCCCCGTGAGAAAATGACTTCACGTGTGGCTTGTACCATCTGAGCATTGGTACGAGAGAAGTTATCCAGTACGGTAATAGACGCGGCTGCCGGGCCGTTGTTCTGACAACGGATATCGGTCAGTTCCGTCAGGTATTGCCGCAGGTTTTGATAATAAGAAGGGTCAGGCAAAATCGGTGCATGCACGTCCAGCATCTGGGAATACTGCTTACGCTGATTTTGATACAGCTGCGACAAGGTCTGATCGCCCAGTACGCAGAACTGACGATAACTGCGCTCCATGCTGATAGCCGTACTGGTCATGGCTTCGCTGCGCCGTGCATCTGCCAGTGTGGTGCTATTGATCCCCGCCGCCTGTTCACTGAGGTGATCCAAACTCTCATAGGCCTGATAAGCCAATACCAGCAACGGCAACAACACCAGCAGGAATGCCATGATGACCAATTGCCGCAAAGAGCGTGGAAAAAACCGCCAACGTTTCAACGAAATCATATCGTTACCTGCGAAAGTACACCGTCTGATACCTCGCCCGCCATTGTACGCGTTATCAGTATCAGCTCAAATGCAGACCATCAATATCTTGGGAAGATGGCCGCAATCATGCCATGTAACCTTGCAACATGCGGTAGCCAGAAAGGAACGAGCGCGCAATAGGCGCAGGGAGTGACACGGTGAAGTCGCCCTAAAAACAAAACCCGGTCACACAGTAACTGTCTGACCGGGTCTCTGAATAGGCGGTGCCTCACTCAACGTGTCGCCCGATGTGTGATAAAGCCCAAGGGCAGTTATCAATAATGTGGACGATAGGCACCTTATCTTTTGGCATCATTCCGGGTGTTATGAGCATGTCTGTTAGATTGGCATCATAACCAGTTGAATGAGCAGCGCACCCATTATGCACTCATCGTGCCAGTTATCAACAAAAATTACCAATTAATTGAAATAAAAGGAAAAATAAAAATAATACAGCGAAGATATTAAAAATACGGCCTGAACTGTTCTCGCTATTCTCCCACTACTCAGTGAAATCAGGCCTTTTTGTCGCTAAAAAAAGACACCCTAATGCCCATTAAAAATAACACTTTAGAATCAATAAAATAAATGTCACCTTTTGGAGACAGACTATCATGCTGTTGTCGCTGATTTGAGACAAACAGAACCCACAGCCTAACTGGGGTTTTCTATAGACAAAAAAGAAAGGGGCCAAAGCCCCTTTCTTATAACAGAGTATGTGAACACATCACCCCAACTGGCGGCGAGCATTACGGAACATACGCATCCACGGGCTATCTTCGCCCCACTCTTCCGGGTGCCATGAGTTACTCACGGTGCGGAACACGCGTTCCGGGTGTGGCATCATCACCGTGGCGCGCCCACTCACGCTGGTCACCGCCGTGATACCATTCGGCGATCCGTTCGGGTTAGCCGGGTAATCTTCCGTTGCCTGGCCATAATTATTCACGTAGCGCAGTGCCACCAACTGATGCTGTTCCAGTGCAGACAAATGGCTGTCGTCACGGACTTCTACACGACCTTCGCCATGTGACACAGCGATCGGCATACGGGAACCCGCCATATCCTGCAGGAACAGTGATGGGCTGCTGGTCACTTCCACCAGGCTGAAACGTGCTTCAAACCGGTCAGATTTATTACGAACAAAACGCGGCCAGTGCTCTGCCCCTGGGATCAACTCACGCAGGTTGGACATCATCTGACAACCGTTACAGACCCCCAGCGCCAGCGTTTGCGGACGCAGGAAGAATGCGGCGAATTCATCACGCACCCGATCGTTGAATAGAATGGATTTCGCCCAGCCTTCACCTGCCCCCAGCACATCACCGTAAGAGAAGCCGCCACACGCAACAAGCGCCTGGAAGTCTTGCAGATTACGGCGACCAGCCAGCAGATCGCTCATATGAATATCAATGGCATCAAACCCAGCGCGATGGAACGCCGCCGCCATTTCTACATGCGAGTTGACACCTTGCTCACGTAAGACCGCCACCTTCGGACGCGCCTGACGGCTGATAAATGGTGCGGCAATGTCTTCGCGCAGGTCGAAAGTCAGTGCGACATTCAGCCCTGGATCGCTGTCATCAGATTTCGCGTGGTGCTCCTGATCCGCGCACTGTGGGTTATCACGCAGGCGCTGCATTTGCCAGGTCGTCTCTGCCCACCAGTTACGCAGCGTAGTGCGGCTTTCGTGATACACCACCTCATTGCCACTGTGGATGATGAAGTGGTTACCTGCTTGTGCCTGTCCCAGATAGTGCACGCACTCAGCCAGACCCTGCTCAGCCAACACCTGTTCAACTTCGGCACGGCGAGAAGCCTCTATCTGGATAACTGCGCCCAGCTCTTCGTTAAACAGCACGGCCAACGCATCTTCACCCATAGAACTGATGTCGGCTTTAACACCACAATGGCCGGCAAACGCCATTTCAGCCAACGTGACCAGCAAACCGCCGTCTGAACGGTCGTGGTATGCCAGCAGTGCCTTGTTCGCCACCAATGTCTGCATTGCATTGAAGAAGCCAGCCAACTGTGCCGGATTACGCACATCCGCCGTTTTACGACCCAGTTGACGATAAACCTGAGCCAACGCTGTTGCGCCCAATGCGTGATGTCCGGCACCCAGATCGATCATCAGCAGTGCGTTGTCTTTGTCGGTACGCAACTGCGGTGTAACGGTATGGCGTACATCTTCTACGCGGGCAAACGCAGAAATCACCAGCGATAACGGCGCAGTTACCGATTTATCTTCGCCATTTTCCTGCCAGCGGGTTTTCATCGACATGGAGTCTTTACCCACCGGAATCGTCAACCCCAGCGCCGGACAGAGTTCTTCACCAACAGCCTTCACCGCCTCGTACAAACCAGCGTCTTCACCCGGATGCCCAGCCGCAGCCATCCAGTTGGCAGACAATTTCACACGCTTCAGGTCGCCAATATGCGTCGCGGCGATGTTAGTCAGCGCTTCACCTACCGCCAGACGTGCCGATGCGGCAAAGTTACGCAATGCCACCGGCGCACGTTCGCCAATTGACATCGCTTCACCGTAATAGCTATCCAGGCTGGCGGTTGTCACGGCGCAATCTGCCACCGGTACCTGCCACGGCCCAACCATTTGGTCACGCGCCACCATCCCGGTCACCGTACGGTCACCGATGGTAATGAGGAAGGTTTTCTCAGCCACCGCAGGCAAGTGCAGCACGCGTTCAACCGCTTCCGCCAGATAAATGCCTTCGCGATTCAGTGGGGTACCTTCAACGTCTTTACGCTCGACATCACGCAGCATTTTCGGCGTTTTGCCCAGCAGTACGTCCAGCGGCATATCGATCGGCTTATTGTTGAAGTGGCGATCGCTGAGTGTCAGGTGCTGCTCTTGCGTCGCTTCACCAATGACGGCATAAGGCGCGCGTTCACGACGGCATATCTCATCGAACAGCGCCAGTTGTTCCGGAGCCACTGCCAGCACGTAACGTTCCTGTGATTCGTTGCACCAGACTTCCAGCGGGCTCATCCCAGGTTCATCATTCAGAATATCGCGCAGTTCGAAACGACCACCGCGACCACCGTCGCTGACCAGTTCCGGCATGGCGTTGGACAGGCCACCGGCACCAACGTCATGGATAAACAGGATCGGGTTTTGCTCGCCAAGCTGCCAGCAGCGATCGATAACCTCCTGACAACGGCGCTCCATTTCCGGGTTATCACGTTGCACCGAGGCAAAATCCAGATCCGCGTCAGACTGGCCTGATGCCATAGACGATGCAGCACCGCCCCCCAGACCGATATTCATTGCAGGCCCGCCCAGCACAATCAACTTGGCGCCAATGCTAATTTCGCCTTTCTTGACATGCTCCGCACGGATGTTGCCGATCCCACCTGCCAGCATGATAGGTTTGTGATAACCGCGTACTTCAACGCCGTTATGGCTGTCTACCGCTTCTTCATAGGTACGGAAATAGCCGGTCAATGCCGGACGGCCAAATTCATTATTAAAGGCCGCGCCACCCAGTGGGCCATCGGTCATGATATCCAGCGCGCTGACGATACGGTCTGGCTTACCGAAATCCTGCTCCCACGGCTGAACAAAACCGGGAATACGCAGGTTAGATACCGAGAACCCGACCAGACCGGCTTTCGGTTTCGCGCCTCGCCCAGTAGCGCCTTCATCACGGATTTCACCGCCGGAGCCAGTCGCAGCACCCGGCCACGGTGAAATAGCTGTCGGATGGTTATGGGTTTCCACTTTCATCAGGATATGTGCGTCTTCCTGATGGTAGGCATAAGCGCCTTGTGGGTCAGGGAAGAAACGGCCTACAGCCGATCCTTCCATCACTGCCGCATTGTCCTTATAGGCAGACAACACATAGTCCGGTGTATGCTCAAAGGTGTTTTTGATCATCTTGAACAGCGACTTCGGCTGTGTTTCACCGTTGATGACCCAATCGGCATTGAAGATTTTATGGCGGCAGTGCTCAGAATTCGCCTGAGCAAACATATAGAGTTCGATATCGGTTGGATTGCGCCCCAGTTTAGTAAAGGCTTCCAGCAGATAATCCATTTCGTCATCAGCCAGCGCCAGTCCCAAACGCAGGTTGGCCTCTTCCAGCGCCGGACGGCCCTGCAGCAGAATTTCGACTCGCTTAAGCGCGGTCGGCTGGTGCTGAGAGAACAGCAGGTTAGCCTGTTGCAGGTCGTCAAAAACGCTTTCCATCATGCGGTCATGGAGCAGTGCCGCCAGTTCTTTCCACTGGACATCACTTAATGTCGGTGCATGAATGTAAAACGCCAGGCCACGTTCCAGACGACGAATTTTCTGCAGGCCGCAATTGTGCGCAATGTCGGTAGCCTTGGAAGACCAGGGAGAAATGGTGCCCGGACGCGGGGTCACCAGAATCAGCCGCCCGGTAGGCTCATGCTCAGCGAGAGAAGGCCCGTATTTCAGCAGGCGGCTCAGTCGTGACTGTTCTTCATGGTTTAGCGGAGCGTTCACATCGGCGAAGTGGACGTATTCGGCATAAATGTCGCTAACGGGCAGTTGGTATTCCTTGCACCGGGCCAACAGTTTATTGATACGGAAAGCCGATAAGGCCGGTGAACCACGCAGTATTTCCATCATCTAAATTTCTCTCGTCTTCGAGGCACCGGAGACAGTGCGTCAGGGCGCTACAGGGGGGAAACGCGGGCTATTATAGAGAATAGTGACGCGTGACGAAACCGTTTGCGTAGCGATTGTTAAACATTGCAGAGGTTCTATGGTCAAACAATAGACAAACGAATAACAGTTGCACACTGGCGGTTTGTTAAGCAAAATGCCCCCCGACTCTGGGACAGACGTAATAAGAAACTGCCGTTACAGACAGACAGGCCGACTGGCCGCCGAGAGACAACTCATTGAAGCGTTTAACGATAAATTATGTTTTCATCGGGGTAATCGCTTTGCTGTTGACGCTGGCACTGTGGCCAAATATTCCCTGGCGCAGTCATCAGGACGTCCAGTTAAGGCAAATCCTTTCACGTGGCGAGCTACGCATCAGCACCGTGACCTCTCCGTTGACCTATACCCTCAGCAACGGTTCCCCCACCGGGCTGGATTATGAACTGGCCAAGCGATTCGCCGACTACCTCGGCGTGCGGCTGGTGGTTTCGGCGCGTCAAAATGTTGACGATTTATTCAGCGATCTGGATAACGACAATGCTGACCTGTTGGCGGCAGGCCTCATCTATAACCAGGAGCGTCTGAACCGCTTCCAGGCAGGCCCTTCCTATTATTCAGTATCGCAGCAACTGGTCTACCGAATGGGGAGCGCGCGTCCCACCTCGTTGGACAAATTGCAGGGTAAACTGACCGTACTGTCTGGCTCGGCACATGCGGCTACCTTGCGTGATCTGAAAGCCGAAAAATATCCGCAACTGAGCTGGGAAGTTGCCACCGATGTATCTGAACTGGATCTGCTAAAACAGGTCGCTGAGGGGAAGCTGGATTACACCATCGCTGACTCAATCAACATTGGTCTGATGCAGAGAATCCACCCTCAGTTAGCGGTGTCATTCGATCTTAGCGACGAAGAACCGGTGACCTGGTATATGCGGCAAAACCGCGATGACAGTCTTTCTGCCGCACTGCTCGACTTCTTTAGTCAGGTGATGGAAGACGGCACCCTTGCCCGTCTGGAAGAGAAGTATCTGGGGCATGTCGGTGGATTCGACTATGTGGATACCACCACGTTCCTCAGCGCTATCGACAACACATTGCCGGGTTTACGTCCGCTGTTCGAGAAATACGCCCGGGAAATCGACTGGAAACTGCTGGCAGCGATTTCTTATCAGGAATCGCACTGGAACCCACTGGCTACCTCGCCAACCGGGGTACGTGGTTTGATGATGCTGACGCGCAATACCGCTGAAAGTCTGGATGTGGTCAACCGACTCAATCCGGAGGAAAGCATTCGCGGCGGTGCCAGATATTTAAGCCAAATGATGCAGCAAGTCCCTGCCACTATCCCGGTGGACGAGCGTATCTGGTTTGCGCTGGCGGCCTATAATATGGGGTACGCGCATATGATGGATGCCCGTAAACTGACAGAAAAACAGCAGGGAAATCCAGACAGTTGGGCAGACGTTAAAATACGTCTGCCGATGTTGAGCCAAAAACGCTACTACACCCAGACCACCAGCGGTTATGCACGTGGTCAGGAAGCTTACGACTATGTGGAAAATATCCGACGCTACATGGTCAGTCTGGTGGGGTATCTTTCAGAGAAAGAAAGCCGGGCGTTACAACAGCAACTGGCCGGCAGCGCCTACCCTGCCGTACCACCAGAGCAATTGACTGCCACACGCTCCCGCTAAGCGGTTCCTGCAACCCTATTCACTACGGTTCGGGTCGCTACGATTCGGACCTTGTTATTCTGCGCGGCCCCATTCAGGCGGAAGTATCACGCCCGGCACGCGCTTCACGCTGCTGCTGGCGGCGCATACGGAAAAAACGACTCAGTAGTGCTGAGCACTCTTCCGCCAACACACCGTCGGTTATGGCTATTTGATGATTCATTCCTGGATGACGCAAAATATCCACCAGCGAGCCAGCGGCACCTGTCTTGGCATCCGCCGCGCCATACACCAGCCGACTGATACGACTATGAATCATGGCACCAGCACACATCACGCATGGCTCCAGCGTGATATACAGGGTAGTGTCTAACAGGCGATAGTTCTGCAGCACTTGTCCCCCTTGCTGCAACGCCATAATCTCTGCATGGGCAGTGGGATCATGGCGACCAATCGGCCGGTTCCAGCCCTCGCCAATCACCTGATTTCCCTGCACCAACACCGCGCCAACCGGCACTTCACCTTCATCCCAGGCTCGTTGTGCCAATGACAAGGCGTGGCGCATCCAGAATTCATCATCCATCGGACTACTCATTATTCCTCTTGGTTTTTCGCATTTTCTTTATATAACGCATCACGCAGGTACCCATCGCTCTGTACTAACCGTTGCCTGGCCTGTTGTGCATCACATCCGGCCACCACCATGACTATCGCCGGTTTGACGTCATAATCGGTTTGCGCCAGACATCGCTGTGCTGTTTCCCGATCAACCCCGGTGGCCTCCATCAAAATACGGCAGGCTCGATCGACCAGTTTTACGTTGGTGGCTTTCACATCCACCATCAGGTTCTGATATACCTTCCCCAGTCGCACCATCGCACCGGTGGAAATCATATTTAATACCAGTTTTTGTGCTGTACCGGATTTCAGCCGGGTGGAACCGGTTAACACTTCAGGCCCCACCAATGGGGAAATCGCAATCTCCGCCTCTTGTGCAATTGGTGAATGGGGATTGCAGGAAATGGCAACGGTACGGCAACCCAACGTCCGGGCATAACGTAAGCCACCAATCACGTAGGGTGTTCGCCCTGAGGCGGCAATGCCGATGACGATATCGCGAGAAGTCAGCGTCAGCGCAACCAAATCCGCTTCACCGAGTGCGGGGTTATCTTCCGCCCCTTCCACCGCCTTTAGCAACGCGCCGGGTCCACCAGCTATCAATCCCACCACCACTCCATGCGGCACGCCAAAGGTAGGTGGACATTCGGATGCGTCCAGCACCCCAAGGCGACCGCTGGTACCCGCGCCCTGATAAATCATTCGTCCTCCCGCCTTCAGGCAACCTGCAGCCGCATCCACTGCCTGAGCAACAGCGGGAAGGACTTTGCGCACCGCTTCCGGTACCCGGTGATCTTCCTGATTGAACAAGGAGACCATTTCCAGCGTGGACAACTGATCCAAATTCATGGATGCAGGATGACGTGTCTCCGAAACCAGCGTACCAAAATCGATACTTTTCTCATCGTTTACCATTATCAGCCACCTTGATTAGCGGTTTGCTCCGTGTCATCGGCAGGTGATCATCACTCTGCCGTTTGTCGGACCAATAAAAAACGGCTTGCAAGGTAACTGGCAAGCCGTTTTGTCGGTACTTATCAGCATCAGAAGATTTTATCTTCATCCTCACGGATCAGTGACTCCAGATTACCCAGCTCTTCACGCGCCCGTGCCCGGTTGACGAGTTTAAGCTGCGCCGCCGCTGGAAAATCCGTGATACTAATCTGTCCTTTGGTGATCAGCACCTGAATCAAGTCTTCAAGTACGCGTACCATTTCCAGATCGCTGCTGCGCAAGCGCTCGATTTTAGCCAGAATAGCCCGCTGGTTATGCAGCCATGCCGCTGCCTCGACTGAATTATCCGGCAGTTCACCATTCATTTCCGGAAACGGCGATCTTTCTACCCTGATAAGATGCCCGTTGCTGTCACGCAAAATGTAAAACATACCAAGCCCTTTTTTATTAGCAATAGAAGAGAATCCCACGACAGGAGGAACCTCCGCTCTTGATTAGGATTTCATTTTATTACCACGCTGCAAGCCGATAGACATAACGGCTTCAAACACACGCCCACGGTGCACAGGGCTGCGCACTGGCGCAACCTTGCTAAGCCCGTATTACTGCTGTGTCTGCCAGAGGATACCGACACGAGAATCCATCGTCTTCACCCGAGCAAGGCAGCCGAATCAATGGATAACGCACCGCCGCTGGATGGAGTTTGTCACGCCGCATGGGCGATATACCCGGCGACTAAGCCTGACGGTGTGACTACGATTTTCTACCGCTACACCGTCAGGCCACCTATCAGAATGGCATTTTCGCCAGCCCCCGGCAAGCTATCCAGAATATTATCCGTCGCTATTCACGTATCGAGTAGAGTCGATAGCCCGCTAAAATGTGATCAATACAAGAATTAATGGACGTATTATATCGCATCAAAATGTCAGTTATATTGACCAATACCAGAGAGTTCGGACCTGAGCAGAGAAACTGGCTGGCATCTTTCTGCCTCGTCAAACGGCCTGATACAACTGAAATGAAAGGTTGCGCCTGATAAGGTTCGCCATGAATAATGCTTGCCAGTCAAAACCAGAAAAAACAACAAAATCAGGCCATATTGCTCACTTTTGTTTATTGTTATTTTTTATCTGTGATCGCCTTGCCTGCAAGCAGTCACGATAGCTAAGGAATGTGCAGCGACATGAATACGCACCATGAGCAGCCACCAGGCGGCGGAGAATGTCCGCATTCTCTACAACATCAAGACCCTCGCGCCCGTCATGATGATCCCTTGCTGGATTGTCTGTTGGCCTTGTGCCAATTGCAGGGGAAGCCGACCAGTCGCGCCACACTGACGGCAGGATTACCCCTGGAAGATCTGCGTTTATCCACCAGTCTGCTGCCCCGTGCCGCAGCGCGTGCCGGTTTACGCGCCCGCATACTCAAACGCTCGTTAAGCGCGATACCCAGCATGTCGCTGCCAGCGATGTTGCTGCTGCGTGAAGGTCGGGCAGCCATCCTGCTGGGCTGGACTGAAGACGGCAATGCCCGGCTGATGACCGGCGAAACCGAAGGCGGCGAAATCATGGTCGACCACAATACGCTGCAGCAGAACTATCTGGGATTGGTCATGTTCGCGCAGCCGGCCCATCGTTTCGATGCCCCGACGGCGACACGACTGGCACGCAGCAAAGCCTGGTTGCGTGACACACTGAAACTGTCTCGCCCTCTTTATCTTGATGCCATCGCCGCCAGTCTGCTCATCAATATCATCGCGCTATTCATTCCGCTCTTTGTTATGCAGGTCTACGATCGGGTTATCCCCAATCAAACTGCAGCCACCTTATGGGTGCTGGCCTCCGGCCTCGGTATTGCACTGCTATTCGACCTTATTCTGCGCATATTGCGCAGCGTCTGCCTGGATATTGCAGGTAAAAAAACCGATTTAATTCTTTCTGCCACGCTATTCGAACGGCTGACCGGCATGATGCGCTCAGCGTTCCCGGCACGAATCGGTGCTGTAGCGCATCGGGTGCGGGAGTTTCATGCCTTGCGTGATACGTTATCGTCGCAATCGCTCAGTAGCCTGATAGACTTTCCCTTCGCACTGCTGATGTTGATCTTACTCGGTATCTTAGGTGGCCAACTGCTTTGGGTACCATTGCTGACGATACCACTGGTATTGGTGATTAACTGGCTGTTTCAAAAACCCATACTGACAGCACAAGTCCATTCCCGACAACTAACGGATGAACGCCAGGCGCTGCTGACCGAGACACTGAGTGGGTTGGACGCTATTAAAATCAATAACGCAGAAGGCGAACGCCAGCACCGGTGGGAACACATCAGCGGTGAGATTAGTCGACTGGAGTTAAGGGTGAAAACGTTGTCAGCCTGCACCTTGCATCTGACACAAGCCTGCCAACACCTCGCCAGTGTCATCGTGATAGTCGTTGGGGTCTACCAGTTGCAAAACGCCCAATTGACGCTGGGTACGCTGTTTGCCTGTTACCTGCTCAATAGTCGTGCATTGCTGACCCTGGGGCCACTATCCGAGTGGGTTATCCGCTATCAGCACGCCAGGCTAACGCTGGAAGACACCCAGGAATTGATGATGCTGCCGCAGGAGCGTGGCGAGCAACACGCGGCACTAAAACGAGAAAACATCCAGGGTGGTATCGAATTTCGTGACGTCACGTTTAGTTACCCCGAACAGAAAAGCCGTGCTCTGATCGATATTAACCTGTCTATTCAGCCGGGTGAAAAAGTCGGCATCATAGGCCGGACCGGCTCGGGCAAGAGCTCGCTGGAAAAGTTAATCGTCAACCTCTATCCCCCCACCCACGGCAACCTGTTGATTGACGGTGTCGATGCACGCCAGCTCGATGTTGCCGATCTCCGCCATCATGTCGGTTACGTGCCGCAGGATATCCATCTCTTCAGCGGTACGCTGCGGGATAACCTTATTTGTGGTGCCCGCTACGTTGAGGACGACGCCATGCTGAAGGTCGCCGATATCGCGGGTGTCAATGATTTCGCCCGGTTACACCCGGATGGCTATAACCTGCAGGTTGGCGAGCGTGGAATGAACCTGTCGGGAGGACAGAAGCAAGCGGTAGCCATTGCCCGAGCTCTGCTGCTTAATCCACCTATCCTGGTTCTGGATGAGCCCACCAGTGCGATGGATAACAGCAGTGAAGATCGCTTTAAACAGGCCCTGCAAGCCATCCTTACCAACAAAACATTGTTGCTGGTGACACACCGGGTATCCATGCTGACGCTGGTGGATAGACTGATTATCGTGGATAAAGGACGTATTATCGCCGACGGTCCCAAAGCTATCGTGCTGGATGCATTAAAGAAGGGGCAGATCAATGCGTCTCGCTAAATTCACTCGCTATTTCAACGCGTATTTATCCAACCATCACCAGCATGACTCGCACGCACTGCCCGCAATCGGGGAGGCACTGGTGGAAGATACGCCCCGCCTCATTCGGTTATCGATCTGGATTATGCTGGCCTTCACCATGTTTCTGGTTGGCTGGGCGGGCATAGCACAAGTGGATGAAGTCGTCAGTGCGACGGGCAAGACTCTCAGTCAATCACCACAATACCGGGTACAGGCAACAGTTACGGGTGAATTGAATGAGCTATACATCCGAGAAGGGCAAATCGTTAACATCGGCGACCCACTGATGCGGCTGGATCATAGCCCACAACAGGAAAAGGCCTCAGTAAATGCCCCGGATGAGCTGTCACTGGTCGTATCGCCCGTGCGGGGTATGGTCAAACATATTTTGGTCGATACCACTAATGGGCAAGTGTTACCGGGCCGCACATTGGTGGAAATTACACCGTTGGATGACAAGCTACTGATAGAAGCCCGAGTCTCGTTGAAGGATATGGCGTTTTTACGCCCAGGTCAGGAGGCGGTAATCACTTTCGCCGCTTATGATCACACCACATTTGGCAGCCTGAAAGGATATATCGAACAGATTAGCCAGGATGCAATGACAGACCAAACCGGTAACAGCTTCTACATGGTTCGATTACGCACACAGAGCAACTACCTGGGGACTATCGACAAACCACTACTGATCCTTCCTGGCATGATAGCGCATGTGGATATTATTACTGGCAGGAAGACATTGCTCAGCTATCTGCTAAAGCCAATACGACAGGCCCGGATGGAAGCCTTGCGGGAGAGATAACGCCTCGGCGCTACTGGTGTGTATTCAGATCATGGTAGATTTGGGTCTGGCTTCGTCCTAATGCCTTCGCCTGATACATTGCCGCATCTGCGTTAATGGCTAATGTCAGCGAATCCGTTCCATGTTCAGGATACAGTGCGATCCCAATACTGCATGAAATATCCAGTTTCTTGCCCTCGATATAAAAAGGTTCGTTCAGGGCATGGTGAATCTTGTCCGCGACATACAACGTATTTTCAACTTCCTTGATTCCCTGCAGCAGAATAATAAATTCGTCACCGCTACGGCGGTACACCGTATCCGTTTCACGTACCGCACCACGCATACGTGCTGCCGCCTCTTTGAGCAGTAAATCCCCGGTCGCATGGCCAAAGGTGTCGTTAATTTGCTTAAATTTATCCAGGTCGAGGAACATTAGTGCGATCTTCCGGCCCGTCTGCCGTGATAACTGGATAGCCTGCTCCATCTGCTCAGCGAAGGTCAGTCCGTTAGCCAGCGAGGTCAGCGAATCGTAATGAGCCAGCTGCCGGTAGTGCTCTTCACTACGACGCAGCATATCAATCGCCCGATAACGCTCGATGGCGACAGCCACCAACTGTGCCGATTTCTCAATAGAGGCGATTTCATCCTCCGTTGGGGAATACACTTTACGGTGATAAACACTCAGTACCCCCAGAATCTCTTTGTTCTGCCCGAAGATGGGCTCAGACCAGCAAGAACGCAGGCCAGCATACAATGCCAGACCTTTATACAACGCCCAATGCGGATGCGTGGAGATATCCTCGGCAATCACACGTTTACCAGAGTACGCAGCCGAACCAAACGACGCCGCCCCATCGGCAATTTTCACGTTGTGAATCGCATTCTTGTAAAAGCCCGGCAAACTGGGCGCAGACCCCAACGTCAGGCATTTCTTTTCCTTATCAACCAACAGCACGGAACAGACGATCCGCCCAGGGTTTTTCTCCTCAACGCTGAAGATGATCGCGTCCAGGATATCTTTCAACGGTGCACCGCTCGAGAGCAGCTCCAGCGCACGGTTATAGGAGTTGTCATGGTGTTCCTGAGTCTTGCGCTCAGTGATATCCATTTTTATGCTGACGTATTGAAGCGCATCGCTGGCTTTATTATATATTTTGACGATGCTGGCTTTTTCCCAATATAACTGCCCGTTTTTCTTACGGTTGACGAACTCGCCGTTCCAAATCTCACCTTTATTGAGGGTAGACCACAGTTCTTCATACACGCTGGCGTTGGTCATGCCCGAACTTAATATATTGGTTTTACGACCGATCACTTCTTCCGCTTCATAACCCGACATCACGGTGAACTGACGGTTCACGTACACGATTTCACAGCTCTCATTAGCGATCATAATGGATGATGGGCTGTACTCGGCGGCGAAGAACACCATATTCAGGAAGTCTTGCTTTTTTTGTTCTGAGTCGGCTTTTTCCTGAAATTTACGGCTTCTTGCAGTAGAAATCCCCAAGAGCACTATTAATAGGGTTATTATAATTTCATACACAATAACACTCTCCTCAGGCCCGGAGCGGTCCTGAACGAACAAATCGCATCACTGAAGACGAAAAATCCCGGTAATAACTCCCCTCGTATGGATTTTCAGGGTTGGCACATTTCCGGAGAGTAGAAAGGATGAATGAAAAAACTATCCAGCTCTGCAGGACAGGTTCATAGCCATAAAAACGACAGCATAAAGCCTCCATTATATCGCTGTGTGCAGACCTAAATAATAAAATCAAGAGAATTAGCTTAATCAGTTATATTAATGATCGTTATAGACATAAGCCTGGCTAATATTTTGATACAGCTCTTTACAGATTTCGTAGCGCAGTATTTTGACTATCAATTTTTCGTAAGCAAATCAATTATACCGATAAGTCACATCATTTTAATCAAAAAAAACTATCACCAGACGATTTTTGATCGTTGGTAGCAAACATTTATTTTTTTGTATTTATAAATCAAATGGTTATATCTTTAAAATTTAGCCAATTCTTTCTCTTATGATTGCTGTTTTTTTCAGCTATCATCACAGTTTGCCTATTCAGAAAACAGCGCCTCGGCCACATAAAACACTATCTTTATATAAAAAACAAGGCATAAAAAATGAAAAGTCCATGGCTAGCAATCTAATCATTTATTTTATACGGTATATTTTGGGAAGATGAATTTTTCTTTTCCCCTCAAGGGATTATTGAGCCGGAGATAGGGTTTGCGGGAGTTGTGAGGACTTACTCTAATCAAATAAGCAGTAGTGACTCAGTAATATTAAGCAGACGTAATTACAGTTCTAAACGAAGATCTTCTATATTTTCAAACGGTTGAGGTCGAGACAGGAAATACCCTTGGGCGGCAGAAGCATTCGATTGCCTGACTATCTCCCATTCTTCTTGCGTTTCAACCCCTTCAATCACCACATCGTTACAGTAAGTGGCGATCAAAGAAACCAACGATGGGAACAGCTTTCTGCCCTCTTCGCTTTGTAGCAACATAATGAAAAGCTCACGAGCAATCTTGATGCAATCGTATTTTACTTGCGCCAACGAGGAAAAATTCGCGACACCGCAGCCGAAATCATCCAGCCAGAGCTGGTTCGCTTCGGGGAGTGATGCCAATACGTCATGGGGCAATACAGCCAGACTCTCAACTAACTCAAAACGCAGCCAGGGCATGGTCGCCAACAGTGCTTTAGCCTCGCGACTTTCCTGCAAAGCCAGTAGCGTCAGACCATCAATATTGACAGAGGCGCGTAACCCATCACGAACAAAGCGATCGTGCCACTGGTTAAGTAGCTGAAGCTGTTCAATGACAATTTGCAAGCGCTCTTCAACACTCAAGCGGGCAAAATACTGTTCAGGAGATAAAAACGTCTGCGGCATGGATGGATGAAAAACGGCGGTCAGTAACTCAATGCCCATTAAACGACCTGACGTGCGATAAATGGGCTGAAATCTGTATCGCCGATGGCAGCCGTGACAGTAATCAGCATCTGTAAGCAGTGTCTCCCCGGAAATAGAGGCTGCAGAGCCGGGCTGATTAAAGTGACTGTTTTGCTGCACTATGTGTTCCGCCATTGAAGGAGATGCTTACAGATCAAGTATACCACATGCACGCATGAGTTTATCGGCTTCACCCCGACAATCTTCATCTGGGTTGACTGTAATGCAAGTTACAGTACAAAGCGAATATGACGGACACATTGCATGGGACTTTTTTGTTTTTTTATATCAAAAAGCTATGAGAAATTATGCACTACGATCGCATAATAGTGATTAATGTCTTTGTCGTATAGTCCGTCAATCAATCGAATAAACTCGCTTTTTGAGCCCTTCTCTAGCGGCATTGTTTATACCATAACCACGCTGTGTAACTGGCCCGTAGAAGAGTATAATCGGCGGCTGATTGATGAAAGGAAAGAAAACATGGCGCTACTGATTACCGCGAAATGCATTAACTGCGATATGTGTGAGCCGGAATGCCCCAATCAAGCCATCTCGATGGGGGATGAGATCTATGAAATTGACCCACTACGCTGTACCGAATGCGTCGGGCATTACGATACGCCGACCTGCCAAAAGGTCTGCCCTATCGACAACACCATTATCAAAGACGCGAATCACCCAGAAAATCACGAGCAGTTGTGGGAAAAATTTGTCCTGTTGCACCATGCCGACCAGCTGTAATACCCGCTCAGCATAATGCCATTCAACTTTACCCTTCGATAATCACCGTAGCGCAGGCGTAGTGTCGCTCATCCGCCAGCGACACATGCACATGCTGCACTCCCAAGGCTTGCGCCAGTTCAGCGGCACGCGCCAGAAACCGCAAACAGGGTTTACCCAACGCATCATTTACCACTTCAAACTGGGCAAAGGCCAAACCGTCGCGAATACCGGTGCCTAACGCTTTTGCGGCGGCTTCTTTAACCGCAAAGCGCTTAGCCAAAAAGCGAATCGGTTGAGAGTGGGATTGATACTGTATCCATTCCTGGGGACTGAGCACTCGCCGAGCCAGGCGATCGCCGGAACGACCGACGATCGCTTCAATACGGGTGATTTCAACAATATCCGTACCGAGACCCAAAATTGCCATTAGCCACGAGCTTCCCGCATCAGTGTTTTCATCTCAGCCACCGCCGGTGCCAACCCGCTCATCACCGCACGCCCGATAATCGCGTGACCGATGTTCAGTTCATGCATTTCCGGCAGCGCCGCAATCGGCAGGACATTATGATAAGTCAGACCATGACCGGCATTAACCTTGATGCCACGAGACGCCGCATAGGTCGCCGCATCGCGGATGCGTTCAAACTCCTGTTGCCGGGCCACATCGTCTTGCGCATCAGCATAAGCGCCGGTATGAATTTCAATATAAGGTGCCCCACTGGCAACGGCGGCATCTATCTGTGTGCGATCAGCATCGATGAATAACGAAACCTGAATCCCCGCTTCACGTAATTGCGCTACCGCCGATGTAATACGCGCAAGCTGCCCCGCTACATCCAGCCCGCCTTCCGTCGTCACTTCCTGACGCTTTTCCGGCACCAGACAGCAGAAATGCGGTTTCAGCTCACAGGCTATCGCCAGCATTTCATCCGTTACGGCCATCTCCAGATTCATGCGGGTCTGGATGGTCTGACGTAATAAACGCACATCGCGATCGGTAATATGGCGGCGATCCTCACGCAAATGCACGGTGATACCGTCTGCTCCCGCCTGTTCTGCAACAAATGCCGCCTGAATCGGATCGGGATACGCCGTACCACGAGCATTACGCAGGGTGGCAATATGATCGATATTTACGCCCAACAACAACTCAGCCATGATCCATCCTTCAATAATTAAGTCTTCGCCGCAGTGTACACCCCGGCCAGCGCTGGCGGTACCCGGCCGGTTCTAGATCTTTTCATCCGGTACCGCTTTATAGGGTTTCGGCATGAACTGGCGAAACAGCTCCCGACTCTTCAGTGGTTTGCCGCCAAGATAAGGTTTCAGCGCCATACGAGTAAAACGTTTGGCAGCACGCAATGTATCGGTGTCGGGAAACTCTCTTGACGCCAGCGCCTGCAATTCACGCCCGGTAAAGCTGACATTATCTACCACCAGGCTGGCAATAAAGCCTTTCTCCGAACGGTAACGATAGGTCATGGTATCGGCAACGGGTTCGCCGCTACCGGCACAGTGCAGAAAATCGACGCCATAACCCAGATGCTCCAGCAACGCCAACTCGAAACGACGCAATGCCGGTTCTGGCGATCCGTTGGTGGCAGCCAATTGTTGTAAACAGTGGAGATAATCGAAAAACAGGGCGGAATAATTGGTTTCCAGCTCCAGCACACGCGTCAGTAGCTCGTTCACATACAAACCGCTATAGAGCAATGAACCACTCAACGGCAATGCGAGAGAAACAGGCTCAGCGTTACGAAGCGTTTTCACTTCACCTCGTCCACCCCAGCGTACCAGCAGCGGTGTAAAGGGTTGAAGCGCCCCTTTAAGGCTGGAACGCCGCGCCCGGGCACCTTTTGCCAGCACCCGAACACGGCCTTCATTCTCAGAAAACAGATCCAGCAACAGGCTGGTTTCACTGTAAGGTCGCCCATGCAAGACAAATGCGCGCTGCCAGCCTTCCATCGGCGTATGCCTTACAGGTCGTCAATGTAACCCAGGCTACGCAGCGCACGCTCATCGTCCGCCCAGCCAGATTTAACCTTCACCCACAATTCCAGATGAACCTTGGCCTCAAACATCTGTTCCATATCCTGACGCGCTTCGATACCGATGGTTTTAATCTTGGTGCCTTTGTTGCCAATCACCATCTTTTTCTGGCCTTCACGCTCTACCAGAATCAGGCCATTGATATCGTAGCCACCACGTTCATTGGCGACAAAACGCTCAATCTCCACCGTCACCGAATACGGCAGTTCTTCACCCAGAAAACGCATTAGCTTTTCGCGAATGATTTCCGATGCCATGAAACGTTGTGAACGGTCGGTGATATAGTCTTCCGGGAAATGGTGAATGGCCTGCGGCAGATGCTTACGCACAATCGCGGCGATGGTATCGACATTAGTGCCTTTCTCTGCAGAGATCGGGACCACATCGAGGAAATTCATCTTTTCACTCAGCATTTGGATATGCGGCAGCAGCTTCGTTTTATCCGTGACGTTATCCACTTTATTGATAGCCAACAGCACCGGCGTTTTCTGATCGCGCAGCTTGTTCACTACCATTTCATCATCGTCAGTCCAGTGGGTACCTTCCACCACGAAGATGATCAGTTCCACGTCACCGATTGAACTACTGGCCGCCCGGTTCATCAGGCGGTTGATAGCGCGTTTTTCTTCGATATGCAGCCCTGGAGTATCCACGTAGATAGCCTGATACGGCCCTTCAGTGTGGATCCCCATAATACGGTGACGCGTCGTCTGCGGCTTACGCGAGGTAATAGACACCTTCTGCCCCAACAACTGGTTCAGTAGGGTGGATTTACCGACATTCGGTCGGCCAACGATCGCGACAAAGCCGCAGTAGGTCTGTTCTTCGCTCATTCAAGCTCCAGCTTTTTCAGGGCCTGCTCCGCCGCCGCTTGCTCGGCTTTACGACGGCTAGACCCAGTACCCACTACCGGCTCGCTAAACCCGCTGACCTGGCAATGAATCGTAAATTCCTGATCGTGCGCCTCGCCACGTACCTGCACCACCAGATAGGTCGGCAGCGGTAAGTGGCGTCCCTGCAAGAACTCTTGCAGGCGGGTTTTCGGATCTTTTTGTTTGTCTCCAGGGCTTATTTCATCCAGACGGGTTTGATACCACGACAGAATAAGCCTCTCGATAGTCTGGATATTACTGTCCAGAAATACACCGCCGATTAATGCTTCGACGGTATCCGCCAGAATAGACTCACGGCGGAAGCCACCACTTTTCAATTCACCAGGACCAAGACGCAGGCATTCGCCCAATTCGAACTCTCGGGCAATTTCCGCCAGCGTATTACCACGCACCAGCGTTGCACGCATCCGACTCATATCACCTTCATCCACGCGGGGAAAACGGTGATACAGCGCATTGGCAATAACGAAACTCAGAATGGAATCCCCCAGGAACTCCAGTCGCTCGTTATGTTTACTGCTGGCGCTACGATGCGTCAGTGCCTGCAATAAAAGGTCATATTGTTGGAAAGTATAGCCCAGCTTTTTTTGTAAACGATTTATCAGGATGGGGTTCATGTGCTACCAATAGATCTATAATGCCTTTTTAAACAACAGCATACGGAACAGCCCTGCCTTGCCACTACACTTAAGTCAAAACTGTTTCGTTTGCAGTGGCTCCCGCCCGGGAGCCAGCATTTATTATTCAGAAATATTCTACAACGGAAGTCGCAAATATGCTGCGAGTTTATTTACATTCGATTAATGAATACCACCGATGCGACTTAAACGCACACCTGTGGGCCATTCACCTTCCTGTTTTTCAAAACTCATCCAGATAGCCGTTGCTTTACCCACCAGGTTTCTTTCTGGAACGAATCCCCAATAACGGCTGTCGGCACTGTTATCGCGGTTATCCCCCATCATGAAATAATGACCAGCGGGCACCACCCAACTCCCCAGGGGCTGACGGGGTTGCTGATAGTATATTCCCAGTTGGTCCTGAGCGCCGGGTACAGCAAGAATATTGTGCGTCACATCGCCTAGCGTTTCCTTACGGGTCGCCATGCGAATGCCTTCGCTTTTCTGGCCCACCGGAATCTGGTAGAAACCGCTGGTCATCTCACGTCCGCTGCCGCTAAACGTCTGTACAAAATCGCTGGGTTCAACGTTGCTATAGGTCACCGGTAACGCGCTGGTGCAGCTCGACTTATCGCCACATCCCGGCTGGATGGTAACCTGCTTGGCGATAGGGTCATAACTCACACGATCACCCGGTAACCCCACCACACGTTTGATGTAATCCAGACGCGGATTTTCCGGGTATTTAAATACCGCGATATCGCCACGCTTCGGATGCCCGGTTTCAATCAGCGTCGTTTGCGTTATCGGATCCTTGAGGCCGTAAGCAAATTTTTCGACCAGAATGAAATCCCCGATCAGCAGTGTTGGCATCATCGAACCGGAAGGGATCTGAAACGGTTCAAAGATGAATGAACGCACGACAAACACCAACGCCAGCACAGGAAAGACTGATGCGAACGTTTCCACCCATCCCGGCTGTTTGATGCTGCTCGCCAGCGCTTTCTCGTCGAGAGCACCACCCACCTGCTGGCTCAACGCAGAAATCTTGGCACGCCGAGCCGGCGCCCATTTGAACCGCTCCAGACACCAGACAACGCCGGTCACCAGCGTTGCCAATGCCAAAATCAGGGCAAACATATTGGCCATGCCAACTCCTCAGGGTTATTTGCTTTCTTTTCCAACATGCAGAATGGCCAAAAACGCTTCCTGCGGCAGCTCGACATTCCCTACCTGCTTCATGCGTTTCTTCCCTTCCTTCTGTTTCTGCAGCAGTTTCTTCTTACGGCTGACGTCGCCGCCGTAACATTTCGCCAGAACGTTTTTACGCAGTTGTTTGACGGTAGAACGGGCAATAATATGGTTGCCGATCGCCGCCTGAATCGCGATGTCGAACTGTTGGCGTGGAATCAAATCTTTCATTTTTTCCACCAGCTCACGACCGCGATACATTGAGTTATCACGGTGGGTGATCAGCGCCAGCGCATCCACACGTTCGCCGTTGATCAACACATCCACTCGCACCATGTCTGATGCCTGAAAATGTTTGAAACCGTAATCCAGCGATGCATAACCACGTGAGGTGGACTTGAGGCGATCAAAGAAGTCGAGTACCACTTCTGCCATCGGAATTTCATAGGTCAGTGCCACCTGATTGCCGTGATAGACCATATTGGTCTGCACGCCGCGTTTTTCCACGCACAGGGTGATCACATTACCCAGATATTCCTGCGGCAACAGCATATGACACTCGGCTATCGGCTCACGCAGTTCTTCGATGTTATTGACTGGCGGCAGTTTGGACGGACTGTCGACATAGATAACCTCGTTGCTGGTGGTTTTCACTTCGTACACCACCGTCGGTGCCGTGGTGATCAGGTCAAGATCGTATTCACGCTCCAGACGTTCCTGAATGATTTCCATGTGCAAAAGCCCCAGGAAACCACAACGGAAACCAAAGCCCAGCGCGGTAGAGCTTTCCGGCTCGTAGAACAACGATGCGTCATTCAGGCTGAGTTTACCCAATGCATCACGGAACGCTTCATAATCGTCGGAACTGACCGGGAACAAACCGGCATAAACCTGCGGTTTGACCTTTTTAAAGCCCGGCAGTGGTTTGTCTGCAGGCTTACGCGCCAACGTCAGGGTATCACCCACCGGGGCACCCAAAATATCTTTGATGGCGCAGACCAGCCAGCCAACTTCGCCGCACTGCAAGGCATCACGATCCACCTGTTTAGGGGTGAAAATCCCTAAACGCTCGGCGTTATACACCTGGCCGGTGCTCATGACTTTGACTTTATCGCCTTTACGCAACGTACCGTTTTTAATACGGATCAGCGATACCACGCCCAGATAGTTATCAAACCAGGAATCGATAATCAGTGCCTGCAACGGTGCTTCCGGGTCGCCTTCCGGCGGCGGAATATCACGCACCAGACGCTCCAGCACATCCGGCACACCGACGCCAGTTTTGGCAGAACAGCGCACCGCATCGGTCGCATCGATACCCACGATATCTTCAATTTCCTGACTGACGCGATCAGGATCCGCCGCAGGCAGGTCAATCTTGTTCAGCACGGGCACCACTTCCAGATCCATTTCGATCGCGGTGTAGCAGTTAGCCAACGTTTGCGCTTCAACCCCTTGCCCGGCGTCCACGACCAGCAATGCGCCTTCACAGGCCGCCAGTGAGCGGGAAACCTCATAGGAGAAGTCGACATGTCCGGGGGTATCGATAAAGTTGAGCTGATAAGTCTGGCCGTCGGAAGCCTTGTAATCCAGCGTCACACTCTGAGCTTTGATGGTAATACCACGCTCACGCTCCAGATCCATGGAGTCCAGCACTTGCGCCTCCATTTCACGTTCGGACAAGCCACCACAAATTTGGATGATGCGATCAGAGAGCGTCGACTTACCGTGGTCGATGTGAGCAATAATGGAGAAATTTCGTATGTGCTTCATTATAAAAGTTTTTCTACCTTGGTATTTCTGAAATTCTTGCCGAACGGCATGCGCAATGTGATGACAGCCATAGCTACTGTCATATACCTGAATCGCAGCATTCTACATGCCATGCGGAGGAAAACCTAGTCATGGCGCATCGAATCAATTTCTTGATTATGGCAAGGTTATGGATGAGAAGATGAAAGCAGAGGTAAAAAGTCATTAAAGGGAAAAACGCAAACCGACCACCAGCCTGCTACCCTGCTGGCTGCCTGCGTTTCAACGTTCCGGCGTCATATCGGTTCGCAGTAGATTTTCAGGCAAAGAAACCTGCAGAATCACCGGCTGATAACGCTGATTATTGCTAATTTTCGCGGATAAACGCTTTACCAGAGCGAAACTCACCGCCACGCCGACAAAGGCGCCGATGACTGTTGCCGGTTCGTTCTCCAGCCAGTATTGCATCAGCGTGGCCCCCAGCATCAGCCCCAGCAACGGCAGCAGATAAACCAGCATTGCCGATCGCAGCAGGCTGGACTCCGCCAGACCGATTTCCACCCGTTGACCGGGTGACAAAGGCTGCGGATACGCAACGCTCAGTTGGTGCGTTGGCGCACCACCCATCTGATTCAATAAGCCAGTACCGCATGATGTACGGGACTGGCAACTCTGACACCCGGAGCGTTGTTCGCAATGCAACACGGCGATACCCGCCTGCCACGATACCACCGTCGCCCATTCTTTAATCATGGCTGCGCCTTGAAGAGCACGTTATCCGCAATACGTTTGGCGGTTGCCAACGGCAACTCACCAATCACGGTGATTTCACGGTTATTCCGTACTTCGGTATGGATAGTTCTGCGCCCCAACGAGGCATTCTGGTCAGGGTGGTTTTCCCCTACAGGGCTGATATTAACGGAAAAGCTGAACAAACCATCGCTATAAAGACGCGACTCTGTCAGACCAGTCACGCCCGGCAGAGGACGCTGGCTGCGCGACACTTCTTCAACACCAACCGGCAGCCATTCCGGCGTCCAGTTAAAATCGGCAACAGACGTCGTAGCAATACCGAGAGATGGCGGCTGACTGACTTTATCGAGCGGTTTCATGGCTAGCTGCACATTTTTATCCACCGTGACAGAAATCGCCCGGAACTGCTCTAGCAACTCGCCATTCTGATCGAGCAGATCGACCCGCAATGGCAGGCGAGATTCCGCATCAAGGCAGACGATATAACTGAAACGCGTGCCATCCCGCGAGACTATCCTCACGACATCGCCCTGGCGATCAGCCAAACGGATACGACCAGTAGGAATAAAGTCGTAATAAGCAGACAAACGCTCAATGTTGGCAAAAATCAGTGCTGGCAACGAATCGACGATGTGATCGCCAGATAACGTGAAAGGTTCGGCATCCGCTTCGAAATAGCTTATATCGCCACCACGCTGAATCACTTCGCGCTTCGGACCATCCAGATGAATAAGTTCAGCCAGCGTTTCGCCATTTTGTACCGAATGCCGGTAGCGCAATGACTCAATGCCCTGACGGGAAACATTGATGTAGTAAATTTCGTAATTTAATGATCGGCCGGCGCTGCTCATCTGCTGCAACAACGCCCCGGAATCACTTGCCGGGGCGAGGGAGGAATAAGACAGGCTGCCCAGCAATACACATGCGGCAAACCAGAAGCGCTTCATTACTGCGGTTGAATTCCTAATGACTGAGTACCAGGCACCTGTACGGCGGCCTGTTGCTGGCTCCCTTGCTGCTGCAACTGGAGCTGATCAGAATGCACACGGCGCTGCAGTTCGTAATCCTGCAGCAGCGCATTAATACGCTCATGCTGCGCCTGCATCTGACGCTGTCCGGCATGCGCTACGCTATTTTCTGCAGGCACACTCAGACTCACTGGAGAAGCGGAGCCCCCCATCACCGGTAACGTGCTCAATACCGGCGTGTTTTCCGCCATAGTATCGCTAACGACGTTGCTTTGCTGGTAGTGCTGAACGCCAACAATCACTGCCAGCGAAACGCACGCGGCCACACCAATTTGTGTCAGATGACTAGCGAGTGGACGGACTTTGTGCCAGAACGGCAACGCCTGCCAGGACTGAGGATGCGGCTGAGATTCCGGCTCGGCTTTCGTTTTAAACGGAACCGGTTCCTGTTCGAGGGCGGCAGCCACACGCGAAGCGATATCAACCTGCATCAGCGTTTCACTGATATCCCCTCGTAACGTGTCACGTACCAGATGGTAACGCTGCCAGCTTTGCTGCAATGCATCGTCTTTGGACAAGGCGCCTAGCAGCGCATTATCCACTGCCTCACCATCCATTAAAGCGGAAAGTTTTTCTTTCTGCATAACTTCACCTTACCTTGTCAAACCCGTCATGAGTAACGTTAAGAACAAGCTAACGCTGAATAAGCGGTTGCACTTTATTATCAATCGCTTCCCGTGCGCGGAATATGCGCGAGCGAACTGTACCGACCGGGCAATCCATGATGTCGGCGATCTCCTCATAACTCAGCCCATCCAGTTCACGCAACGTAATTGCCAGACGTAAATCTTCGGGCAATGACTCGATAGTATGGAAAACGATCCGTCGTAACTCTTCAGACAACATTAAATTCTCAGGGTTCGATATTTCTTTCAACGCGCTGGCACTTTCGTAATTTTCAGCGTCGTTCGCATCCACATCGCTGGAGGGAGGACGTCGCCCCTGAGCCACCAAATAATTCTTCGCCGTGTTCACGGCAATGCGGTACAACCAGGTGTAAAAGGCACTCTCGCCACGAAACGACTCCAGCGCGCGATAGGCTTTGATAAACGACTCCTGCACTACATCGGGTACATCCCCAGAGGGAACGTAACGCGATACCAGACTCGCCACTTTATGCTGATAACGAACGACCAGTAAATTAAACGCTTTTCTGTCGCCTTTCTGGACCCGCTCAACCAGCACCTGATCCGCTAACTGCTCGCTCATCCGAGATCATGTCTCCCCAAAACCGTGTCGCCACGCCTAAGTCATGTACTGCCAGCCATATATCTGAAATCGAGCAAGCATCGGCTTGGAGTCTTTTAATGTCATAAAGTTCCACCAGACGACGCTTTTTTTGCATCCTGTCGGATACCTACTGCGTGTCACCGTGCTGCTCTGTGGGGTTTTATTCTCATGACGTTCCCCAACCAATTGGCAAATCATACGTCAAAAGCCCGTTGCTGGCACCCCGTTCCACCTTTTTACACCTACAATGTTTAATACACTAAACACCCGCGTGCATTTAAGATAAATATTGTGCTAGATTCAAAAATACCGTTTTATAAATTAAACAACGATCATGATGTCTTCAGTTACAGACTACCACTGTGATGTGCTAATTATCGGCAGCGGAGCCGCTGGATTATCACTGGCGCTACGTCTGGCACCCCATGCACGTGTCATGGTGCTGAGTAAAGGCCCGCTTAGCGAAAGCGCTACGTTCTACGCACAAGGCGGGATAGCCGCCGTCTTTGATGAAACCGACAGCATTGACGCCCATATCAACGATACCCTGATTGCTGGCGACGGTTTATGCGACAGGGAAGCGGTCTCGTTTATTGCCCGTAACGCGCGTCACTGCGTGCAGTGGCTTATCGATCAAGGCGTGTTATTCGACACCGAACCCGCACCGCATGGCGAAGCTCGCTACCACCTGACACGCGAAGGCGGCCATAGTCATCGCCGTATCCTGCATGCGGCAGACGCCACAGGCAAAGCGGTAGAAACCACGCTGGTGAGCCAGGCGAAACAACACCCCAATATTGTCTTGCTGGAACGTTGCAATGCGGTGGATTTGATCACCTCCAGCAAACTCGGCTTGCCGGGCCACAAACGGATTGTCGGCGCTTATTTGTGGAACCGCGAAAAAGAGCACGTTGAATCCTGCCGCGCCAAAGCCGTGGTACTCGCCACCGGCGGTGCTGCCAAAGTTTACCAGTACACCACCAATCCTGATATTTCCTCCGGGGACGGTATCGCTATGGCCTGGCGGGCGGGCTGTCGGGTAGCCAATATGGAGTTTAACCAGTTCCACCCGACGTGTTTGTATCACCCACAGGCCCGCAATTTTTTGCTGACCGAAGCGCTGCGAGGTGAAGGTGCCTGGTTAACCCGGCCAGATGGCAGCCGCTTCATGCCTGATTTTGACAAACGAGCGGAACTGGCACCACGTGATATTGTCGCCCGGGCTATCGATCATGAAATGAAACGTCTGGGCGTAGACTGCATGTATCTGGATATCAGTCATAAACCCGCGGACTTTATCACGCAGCACTTCCCAACTATCTACGAAAAGTTACTGTCACTGGGCATTGATCTGACCCGGGAACCTATTCCTGTTGTTCCCGCCGCGCATTATACCTGTGGCGGTGTCGTGGTTGACCAGCAAGGGCGTACCGATCTGGACGGCCTGTATGCCATTGGCGAAGTCAGCTATACCGGGTTGCATGGTGCCAACCGTATGGCATCGAACTCACTGCTGGAATGTCTGGTATATGGCTGGTCTGCTGCCGAAGACATTTTGCAGCACTTACCCGAAAAAACACTGGTGGAATCGCTGCCTCGTTGGGATGAAAGCCAGGTAGAGAACTCGGATGAAAGGGTCGTGATTCAACATAACTGGCACGAACTACGGCTATTCATGTGGGATTACGTCGGCATTGTGCGCACCACCAAAAGACTGGAGCGTGCACTGCGGCGCATCACGCTGCTACAGCAGGAAATCAGTGAGTATTACGCCCACTTCCGTCTCTCTAACAATCTGCTGGAGCTACGCAATCTGGTTCAGGTCGCGGAATTGATTGTGCGCTGTGCGCTGGAGCGTAAAGAGAGTCGGGGGTTGCACTATACGCTCGATTATCCAGAACGTTCGCCAAACCCACACCCCACGATACTTCATCCTTAATGCATAACTCAGTGCCGCTGCCGGGTCTCCCCCGGCAGCATCCCTCCACCTACTGGGCAAAAAACGGGCTGCTCAGGAGAGCGCATCCCTTCCTGAATTGCCTTTCACATCGACAAATAAAAATCCCGCGTCAAGGCCTGAAAAGACGACGAATATTGGCGGTCGTCATCACGAATGATTAACGACGTTCGATTCACCGCTATCGCGCTTATCTCTGACTCGCCTGCACGCCGCAGAGACAGCAGCACCCGATTGATCGGCCGACTCGCACTGTCCGCCACATCGACGCGGATATCAGCATGCCATGCCAACTGCTGTGCCAGCGTTAAGAAATCTTCCGCCCCACTTACCGGCAAGACGACAC
Organism: Dickeya oryzae; assembly: GCF_020406815.2. NCBI lineage: Bacteria > Pseudomonadati > Pseudomonadota > Gammaproteobacteria > Enterobacterales > Pectobacteriaceae > Dickeya > Dickeya oryzae. The sequence goes on along the minus strand of NZ_CP162670.1, from coordinate 1,204,882 downwards.
AAAATCGTCCCTCAGGCGTCAGTAGCCGACTGGCGCAATCCAATAACGCGTCGTGCGTCAACGTGGTGGTATAACGCGCCTGTGCACGCTGGGTCGATGCGCAATCCACACCGGGGGAAAAATAGGGCGGATTACTCACGATCAACGAGTAACGCGAAGCAGTATCCCGAGCGTAGGCCAGAATATCGGCCTGATAAATTCGTATAGCGTCAGCCCAGGGCGACAATGCCACATTGTCTGCCGCCTGCGCACTGGCGGCGGCATCCAGCTCTACACCGTCGATAGGTACCAACCCGCCACTGCGTTGCGCCAGCATCAAGGCCAGCAGGCCGGAACCACAGCCGATATCGAGTATCCGCGTTTCCTGATGCAGTGATGCCCATGCGCCCAGCAACACGCCATCGGTTCCCACTTTCATCGCGCAACGGTCATGCGCGACAAAAAACTGTTTAAAAGTAAATCCTCCGGCGCGCGGAGCCGGTGTATGCTGCTGGAAGGTCATTGCTATGCCGTATTTATGCCGTATTGTTGTCAAACCGCGGTTAGCATAGGAGAAACGCCCGCCCGGGAAAAGTAGCGAATGCCGCTTAAACAGATGAACAACCCCGCCAATGCGTCTATAATCAGCGCCCCGAACAGAGGTAGACCATGACTGCGACCAATTTTTCCGAGTTTGATCTTGATGACAGCCTGCTTGACGCCTTGCGCGACATGGGCTTCAGCCGTCCGACCGCCATTCAGGCCGAGGCAATTCCTCCGGCGATGGAAGGGCGTGATGTACTAGGCTCCGCGCCGACCGGAACCGGCAAAACCGCAGCCTATCTGCTGCCGGTTTTACAACACTTGCTGGATTTTCCACGTAAAAAATCCGGCCCGCCGCGGATCCTGATACTGACACCGACCCGGGAACTGGCGATGCAGGTGGCCGATCAGGCTCGGGCGTTGGCGGCTCATACTCATCTGGACATTGCGACCATCACCGGCGGGGTGGCTTATATGAACCACGCCGAGGTGTTTAGTGAAAATCAGGATGTGGTTGTCGCCACGACGGGTCGTTTATTGCAATACATCAAAGAAGAGAATTTTGACTGTCGGGCAGTAGAAACCCTGATTCTGGATGAAGCAGACCGCATGCTGGACATGGGGTTTGCGCAGGACATCGAGCATATTGCCGGTGAAACCCGCTGGCGTAAGCAGACCATGTTGTTCTCTGCAACGCTTGAAGGGGATGCTATTCAGGATTTTGCTGAGCGACTGCTAAATGACCCTATAGAAGTGGAAGCCGAACCGTCGCGGCGTGAGCGTAAAAAAATCCTGCAATGGTACTACCGTGCCGACGATATTCAGCACAAGACCGCGCTACTCAGCAACCTGCTCAAACAGCCAGACGTCACGCGTTCCATCGTATTTGTGCGCAAACGTGAGCGAGTGCATGAACTGGTAGACTGGTTGCGATCTGCTGGCATCGAATCCTGTTACCTGGAAGGAGAAATGGTGCAGGCCAAACGCAATGAAGCCATCAAACGGTTGAGTGAAGGCCGAGTGAAAGTGCTGGTTGCTACCGACGTCGCCGCACGCGGTCTGGATATTCAGGATGTCAGCCACGTGTTCAACTTCGATTTGCCTCGCACGTCTGACGTTTATCTGCATCGCATTGGCCGTACCGGACGAGCGGGCCGTAAAGGCTGCGCTATCTCGCTGGTCGAGGCGCATGACTATCTGCTGCTCGATAAAATTGGTCGTTATCTGAACGAGCCATTGAAAGCGCGCGTCATTGATGAATTACGCCCGAGTACCCGTGCGCCAAGCCCCAAATCTACGGGTAAGCCATCGAAGAAAGTGCTGGCTAAGCGCAAAGAGCAGAAAGAAAAAGAGAAAGAAAAGCAGAAGGCGAAGGTCAAGGTGCGCCACCGCGATAGCAAAAATATCGGTAAACGTCGTCAGCCCAGCGCCACCGCGTCAGCGGAACAACCGAAAGAAAAACCCGCAGATAATACCTAAAGCAAATGTGTTGACCGTTAAACCACACAAGGAGCCAAATGGCTCCTTGTGTTTTTAGGGACAACTGGAAATCAGCGTCAGGCTATCGATACCTGCTAATCCCACGCCATAAAAACCGTCTCATAAAAACCATGCCATAAAAAAACATGCCGGACACATTATGTGACCGGCATGTTTGCATGACGATAGCTTGTATAACGCATGTTCAGGTAAAGCTATCGTTCTTCGCCTGACGCTCTGTCTTGCCGACGTACTTACAAGCTTTCAGTAAAGGTACGGGCGATGACATCACGCTGTTGTTCAGGCGTCAGCGAGTTGAAACGAACGGCATAACCCGACACACGAATGGTCAACTGCGGATATTTTTCCGGGTTCTTCACTGCATCTTCCAGTGTTTCACGACGCAATACGTTCACGTTCAGATGCTGGCCACCCTCAACGCGCACTTCCGGTTTGATTTCCAGCGGTACTTCGCGATATTCGAACTGCCCCAGATCGCTGATAGCCACAATTTGATCTTCGTTAAACTCCGATTTGGCACAGACACAACGCGCCTGAGATTTCTCTTCATCCAGCAGCCAGAAAGAGTTAACCAGGGCATTGTTATTTGCTTTGGTGATTTGAATACCTGTAACCATTATTGCCTCCGTTAAGCGGCGTCTATTGAACCGAATACAAAATCCACGATTGATAACAAACTGCCAGCAACGTTAACGCCAGCGCAAAACCAATCGAATCTGATACTCTGTATACCAGCCCTTCCCCTCTCACTCTTTGATGTAAGTCAATTTTAACCACCAACCACTTGAGAGTTGACGCATAATTAATTGTTTTATATCAATTTACCCATAAATCCGTGATACAATTATTTTTGTAAATTTTAAAAAAAATTCGCAATCCACCATTTACCAGCAATAAAAGGCAGCGAATAATTTTCCCTCTGCCGTGTTTGACGGTAATCTTAGTCACCTGAACTGATGAATCAGGCTGAACCTGCGCACCCAGGTTGTCGCCATTTACCCGATTGAGCAAAGAGCCTTGCCATGACCACTTCCCTGACCTGGCACGATGTGCTGGCCCAAGAGAAAGAACAGCCTTACTTTGTTAACACCTTGTCGTTTGTCCATCAGGAACGTGCGGCAGGCAAGGTTATCTATCCGCCACAAAAAGATGTCTTTAACGCCTTCCGCTTTACTGAGTTTCACGACGTCAAAGTCGTGATTCTGGGGCAGGATCCGTACCACGGCCCGAATCAGGCGCATGGGTTATCGTTTTCAGTACGCCCGGGCGTGCCGGCTCCCCCTTCTTTAGTCAATATCTACAAAGAGCTAGCTAACGATATTTCTGGATTTGAAATTCCCTCCCACGGTTTTTTACAAAGCTGGGCGCAGCAAGGTGTGATGCTGCTGAATACCGTACTGACGGTGGAAGCCGGGAAAGCACATTCACACGCAAATCTGGGTTGGGAAACGTTCACCGACAAAGTGATAGAGAATCTGAACGCACACCGGGAAGGGATCGTATTTCTGTTGTGGGGATCACATGCGCAGAAGAAAGGCAGCATTATTGATACACAACGGCACCATGTTCTAAAAGCACCGCATCCGTCGCCGTTATCCGCGCATCGTGGTTTTTTAGGATGCCATCATTTCTCGAAAACCAATCAGTTGCTGGAGCAACAGGGAGATTCGCCCATCGACTGGACGCCCCGTTTACCAGAAAACGTCCAATAGCGGGTTTGTCATTGCCTTTGCTGGTCAGAGGCAATGACACATCATCAGAAGCACAAAAGCAAAAATTGATTGAATCGTAAGGAAATAAAAGGAAGTAATAAGGGAAGCACTGCGAAGAAATATGGTGGAGCTAAGCGGGATCGAACCGCTGACCTCTTGCATGCCATGCAAGCGCTCTCCCAGCTGAGCTATAGCCCCACACCTGATGATACTATCGATAACCAGACCTTTTGGGATGAAGGTTTGGTGGAGCTAAGCGGGATCGAACCGCTGACCTCTTGCATGCCATGCAAGCGCTCTCCCAGCTGAGCTATAGCCCCGTATCGACACAGTATCGTGTGAACGGGTCGCATGATATGCAACGCCCCTACCCCTGTCAACGCCAAAATCCATTTCTCCGATCAACCGCTGAAAAAGCCGTCAACGCAGGACGCCAGGTGTCATGCAGCAACACACGTTTTATCCGAAAGGCAAAAAACGCTGCAAATCAAGCGCGTTTGCTATTAGCTTATGACAAAAAAGTTTTTCTTACTTTTCACAAAAACCTTAACAATGCGTCATTATTTCATCTACCGGAGTTTTCCAGACATGAAAGATGCCACACTCGCTCTACACCATGGTTTTACCTCCGATCCCGTCACCAAAGCCGTGGCCGTGCCGATTTATCAAAATGTCGCCTTTGAATTCGAGAATGCACAGCACGGCGCAGATCTGTTCAACCTTGCCGTCCCAGGCAATATCTATACGCGGATTATGAACCCTACCAATGATGTGCTGGAACAACGTCTGGCGGCATTGGAAGGTGGTATTGCGGCGCTGGTGGTTTCTGCCGGTAGCGCCGCCATAACTTATGCGATTCAAACGCTGACCCGTCAGGGTGACAATATTGTGTCGACCCCTCAGTTATACGGTGGCACCTATACCCTGTTTGCTCACATGCTGCCGAGTTTCGGGGTAGAGGTCCGTTTCGCAGCGGATGACTCGCCGCAAGCTATCGCAGAACTGATTGATGAGAAAACCCGGTTGGTCTACTGCGAAAGTATCGGCAATCCAGCGGGCAACATTGTCGATATTGAAGCGCTGGCACAAGTTGCTCACCAGCATGGTGTACCGCTGGTGGTGGATAACACCGTGGCCTCGCCAGTACTGTGCAAACCGATTGCATTCGGTGCAGACATCGTCGTGCATTCGATCACGAAATACGTTGGTGGTCACGGTAACTCTCTCGGTGGTGCCATTGTGGATGCCGGGACATTCCCCTGGTCGCAATACCCTGAAAAATACCCGGGTCTGAATCTCCCCGAACCGGCCTATCATGGCGTGGTCTATACCGAGACATTCGGCCCAGCCGCTTTTATTGCCCGCGCCCGCACCGTTCCACTGCGCAACACCGGTTCAGCGCTCGCCCCCATGAATGCCTTCTTATTACTGCAGGGGTTGGAAACACTGTCGCTGCGCATGGAGCGGCATGTGGAAAATGCCAAAAAAGTGGCGGAATACCTGCAGTCGCACCCCAGCGTAGCCTGGGTCAGCTATGCTGGCCTGCCGGATCACCCGCATTACGCTCTGGCACAGAAATACATGAAAGGTACCCCGTCCGCTATTCTGTCGTTCGGCCTCAAAGACGGTTACGACGCGGGAGTACGCTTCTATGACGCCCTGAAGATTTTTAAACGGCTGGTCAATATTGGTGATGCCAAATCGTTAGCCTGCCACCCGGCATCGACCACTCATCGCCAAATGACACCAGAAGAACAGGCTAAGGCCGGCGTTAAACCGGAAATGATTCGCCTGTCAGTCGGCATCGAAGCAATAGAAGATTTACTGGATGACCTGAATCAGGCACTCAATGCCTGATATTCTGGTTACGTCACGGTAATCAATCGCCATCATTTTCAAAATGATGGCGATTGCAAGAGTGAATACTGGACGTAAAAAAACCCTGGCAAGCCAGGGTTTTGATGAATCACTATCCCGACGATAGACGATTACTGTTGAGCTTCGCGCTCACTGATGAACGCCAGTGCCCGATCGATACGCGCCAGTGTACGTGACTGACCGATGGCATGCACCGTCACATCCACGCCCGGAGACTGGCCTGCACCGGTTACCGCCACACGCAACGGCATCCCTACTTTACCCATCCCCTGCTGCAATTCGTCGGCAGTGCCCTGAATAGCATGGTGAATATTTTCTGGTGTCCAGTCAGTGATGGCAGCCAGCTTGCTGCGAACCAATTCCAGCGGCTGACGCGCTACCGGGCGCAAGTGTTTCTTCGCGGCATCAGCATCGAACTCAGCAAACTCTTCATAGAAGTAGCGGCAGGACTCGGCAATCTCTTTCAGCGTCTTGCAGCGCTCGCCCAACAATGTCACCAGTTCGCTTAACTGAGGACCAGTACGGGTATCAATACCAGCCTGCTCGATATGCCACGACAGATGGGTCGCCACGTATTCCGGCGGCAGATGGTTAATATAGTGGTGATTCAGCCACTGCAGCTTTTCTGTATTAAATGCACTGGCGGATTTGCTGACAGCATCCAGTGAGAACAACTGCTTCATCTCATCAATAGAGAAAATTTCCTGATCGCCGTGAGCCCATCCCAAACGCACCAGATAGTTGAGCAATGCTTCCGGCAGATAGCCATCATCACGGTACTGCATCACACCGACGGCACCGTGGCGCTTGGACAGCTTCTTACCGTCGTCGCCCAAAATCATGGAAACGTGCGCGTATTCCGGCACTGGTGCACCCAGCGCTTTGAGGATATTGATCTGACGCGGCGTGTTATTAATATGGTCTTCACCACGAATAACGTGGGTGATCCCCATATCCCAGTCGTCGATAACCACACAGAAGTTATAGGTCGGTGAACCGTCGGTACGGCGGATGATCAGATCATCGAGCTCAAGGTTGCTGAATTCAATCGGCCCGCGAATGCGGTCATCGAAGATCACCGAACCATCCTGGGGGTTGCGAAAACGCACCACATGCGGTTCATCATCAGCATGGTGTTCATGAGAATCACGACAGCAGCCGTCATAGCGCGGCTTATCACCGTTAGCCATCTGCTGTTCACGCAGCGTTTCCAGACGTTCTTTAGAGCAGTAGCATTTGTAAGCCGTACCGTTTTCCAGCATCTGATCGATGACCGCGTTATAGCGATCAAAACGCTTGGTCTGATAGTACGGGCCTTCATCCCAGTCCAGATTCAACCAGTTCATGCCATCCATAATGGCGTCAATCGCCTCTTTGGTCGAACGCTCCAGATCGGTATCTTCAATACGCAAAACAAATTCACCGCCATGATGACGGGCAAACAACCAGGAATACAGTGCGGTGCGGGCACCGCCAACATGAAGATAACCAGTCGGGCTGGGCGCAAAGCGGGTTTTGATTTTCATTGGGATTACGGCCTTAATTAGACAGCAACGGTCGGCTAACACCAACCAGGATTCCGGACTGCGCCCCGCCATCAAGGGTGCGCGCTGTCAGCGCGAGACACAGCCTGCTTAAAGTGGGCAATATTCTATCACTCCCCCTCGATTCCTCAACGCCATAACCACGTCGAGGCCAGTCTCTTCGCGCTAAAATGCGCAGGGATTCAACGATAACGCCCAGAAATACGGCATATCGACTAATTTTACAACGAACGACCATTTTCGTTTTAAAAAGCGTTGACTCATAGTCAACTATCCCTATAATGCGACTCCACACGGCGGGGGTGATTAGCTCAGCTGGGAGAGCACCTCCCTTACAAGGAGGGGGTCGGCGGTTCGATCCCGTCATCACCCACCACTCATTAGAGTGCCGCGCTGTGTAAAGTAAGAAGATTTGAGATTGGGTGATTAGCTCAGCTGGGAGAGCACCTCCCTTACAAGGAGGGGGTCGGCGGTTCGATCCCGTCATCACCCACCAATCTCATACCAGCTGTCTTCTTACGATGAAGTACAGAAGTGGGTGATTAGCTCAGCTGGGAGAGCACCTCCCTTACAAGGAGGGGGTCGGCGGTTCGATCCCGTCATCACCCACCACTTCTGCGGGTCGTTAGCTCAGTCGGTAGAGCAGTTGACTTTTAATCAATTGGTCGCAGGTTCGAATCCTGCACGACCCACCACCGCTAAATGTGTCACCTTCCCCCACTTATTCACGTTAATGCTACGTACGCACACCATGTTGTGCAGGTGAGAACCTGAGTTCAGGTTCGAGTCGAGCTAAGTTGTGTGATTTTACTCCCTGCGTTTCTCCCGGCTTCTATACCGCTCAACATCCTCTGTCTCCCGACTAAAAATCATCCTCACAACCAATATTCCCCTTTACTCATTCAAAGGTGCTCCCCCCGGTAAAGCCTGCGCGGATCATCGGGCAAAATTTTTGATAAGGAGCGTCAAATGTATTGGTTTTTTATTCTGCCACCAAAAGATGACACTAGGTGGCGTAATAAAACCTATTCCTAATTAAGGGTAAGACGATGATAGCGAAAGCCAATAAATTTTTTACCGGTTTAACCAACCATCAGGACGGCGGCAAACTGTTGTTGCGTTTGACCGTCGGCATTCTGCTGCTATTCCACGGTGTTGCCAAAATCCAAAATGGCGTAGGTTGGATCTCAGGTATGCTGGCACAGCATGGCCTGCCGGGCTTTATTGCCTACGGTGCCTATATCGGCGAAGTACTGGCTCCTATCCTGATTATTCTCGGCGTATTGACCCGCCTTTCTGCCGCCGTGGTTGCATTTAACCTGTTGGTCGCGACACTGCTGGTCACGCTGGGTAAATTGTTCACCATCACCAATGTGGGGGCGTGGGGATTAGAAGGGGAAGCGTTTTATTTCCTGTGCAGCCTGGTCATCATGCTGCTTGGCAGCGGCCGCTACTCCGTGGTTTCCAATGAAGACTACCGTTAATTGACTCACGTCTCTGAAAAAAACGCCCTGACGGGTAATGCCAGTCACTTAAGGTGACTGGCATTGTTTTTAAAAGGGTATTTGGGCTTTTTTTGCCTCACTTCTCTTTCATACTCCCGCTCCCGTCTCGGCGGCAGTTTCAGCATCGCGGCATTGCTGTAGAAGTGTTTCAGGTGTCCCGGTACTGCTCCCGGTGAGGACCATGGCAGCCCGATTAACAGCCGCATTATTTCTGCCACCGAACCGCTGAAGCTCAGCTGATACGGCAGATAATCTCCTTTCAGGCTGAACGCCATTTTCACCATCTGATACCGCACCAGGTTGTATGTCAGCAGTATCCCCCACAGCTCCTGTCTCACCATCTCCGGTAATTTACTTCTCAGCGTCCAGCGGTTGCCGCACAGGAACTGCTTCGCCTCACGATACCCCAGTTCGATTTCCCACCGGTGTTTGTAGAGTTCTGCTATGTCTGCCGCCGGGTAACGCATCGCGTCCGTCATCGATGTGACAACCTGACGTTCCACACCGTTAACCTTCCTGCTGATTAACCGGACAGTGAGCTCATCCGGCAGACCTTCCCACTGTTTTCTTGCCTGTGGCGAGGTCTTCAGCGTTATCAGTTCATCCTGCCTGCCCAGTCTGCGTATCACCTCATACTGCGTGCCCTTTTTCAGCGGCAACAACCAGTGGCGGTTCTCTCCTGCCCTGTGCCAGTCATGCAGCAGGCCTGTTGACCAGAAGCCCCTGTCAAACAACGTCACGCTATTATCCGGTGCCTGCTTTGCCAGTCCTGCCGCCAGCCGCATCTCATTAACGTCATACCGGCCCATCACGCTGGCGCGCAGCAGGTGACTGCTCAGTTCCATCAGACACACCATGCGGACCTGCGGGAAGCCTTTTTCACCGTACTGATTTTCCGCTTTCGCGAAGGCAGCGGCATTTTCCGGTGTGTCGGGCGTTCGCCAGACCACGCCATCAACGGCGTTCAGCGTCAGCCCGTTCCAGAGCGGATGCCGGGATTCCTCATGCCAGTGCTGTTGTGTCAGTTCGAACAGAACTCTAATGGCATCCTCACCCAGCGTTTTGCGGCGGGCAATGACGGAGCTGGGTGCGGTAAAAGGTCTGCCAGTCCGGTCAGCGATGTCCATCAGATTGACGATATGGGACACAGGCTTGTTGTTGAAAATAGCCATACCTATAACCAGCCAGACCATGGATTCGAGGGGAAGCTTACGCTTACGTAGCGTCACGGTATCCGTGAGGGTAAAGGCCTGCTGAATAAGGTCGGGGGAAAGGAGGTCGGCAAGACTCTGAACTTCATCGGGAGCAGTAAGATTGATAATGCCGAGGGCCTGTGAAAGTTCCATTAAAAAGGGTCCATGTGAAGACATGAACCCTTTTTACATCAGCCACCGGATCGGTCAACCGATCCTTAAACGATCGGCATTAGCCCGAAGGCTGGTTTTTATACTCAAATTTCCCAGTCATAGTTATAACGCTTCGGCTTGAACTGTACGACATCGCCACGGTGTAAATCGGTCAACACCGCGTCATCATGCGCCACTTCCGCTTCAATCAGTTCATTGTTGCCATCCACCTTCAGAACCAGACGCGTCAACGCCCCCAGCGGGCGAATATCTTTCACCACCACCGGCTGGAAATCAGTCTGCGTCTGTTTTGACAACGCCACTTCATGCGGACGGAACTGAATCACCTTGTCATGACCTGCGAGTTTCAACCGGTTGCTGTCCCCGAGGAAATTATAAACAAATTCGGTAGCCGGACGGTTATACACCTCATCAGGCGTGCCAATCTGTTCAATTACGCCTTTGTTCATCAGTACGATACGGTCAGCCACTTCCATCGCTTCTTCCTGATCATGGGTCACAAATACCGATGTCAGGTTGATGTCTTCATGCAGGCGCGATAACCAACGGCGCAGTTCCTTTCGTACTTTTGCATCAAGCGCCCCGAATGGTTCATCCAGCAGCAAAATGCGCGGCTCCACAATCAACGCCCGGGCCAGTGCAATGCGCTGGCGCTGCCCACCGGATAACTGTTCCGGGTAGCGATCCGCCAGCCACTCGAGTTGGACCATATTGAGCAATTCGCGAACTTTGGTGTCGATATCACGCTTTGATGGACGTATCGCCTTCGGCTTCATGCGCAAACCAAACGCCACATTGTCAAACACCGTCATATGACGAAACAGCGCATAATGCTGGAAGACGAAACCGACATTACGGTCACGTACGTCGTGCCCCGATACGTCTTCACCGTGGAACACAATATTGCCGCTGTCCGGCGTTTCCAGACCAGCAATAATACGCAGTAACGTAGTTTTACCGCAGCCCGATGGCCCCAATAACGCCACCAGCTCACCACTCTGAATCGACAAGTTGATCTGATTAAGGGCCCGGAACTGACCGAACTGCTTGTTAACGTTGTGAACCTCAATGCTCATTACCGGCCAGCTCCTGTTGTTTCTCTTGTTGTTTCGACAAATGCGCTTCACTCCACTGACGCAGCAACAGCACCACCAGCGACATCGCCAGCAGCAAAATCGCCACGCTGAATGCAGCAACAATGTTGTACTCGTTATAAAGAATCTCGATATGCAACGGCAAGGTGTTGGTCAGGCCGCGAATATGGCCTGATACCACGGAAACCGCACCAAACTCTCCCATGGCTCGGGCAGTACACAGCACCACACCGTAAATCAGCGCCCATTTCACATTCGGCAACGTGATATGCCAAAACATCTGCCAGCCATTGGCACCCAGCAGTCTGGCCGCTTCCTCTTCCTGACTCCCCTGCTGCTCCATCAATGGGATCAATTCACGCGCCACATACGGCAGGGTGACGAACATCGTGGCCAGAACAATACCAGGAACGGCATACACAACTTCCAGATTATGCTCCGTCAGGAATGGATATAGCTTGCTCTGTGCACCAAACAGCAACACATACATCAGGCCAGTCACGACCGGCGATACCGAAAAGGGCAAATCCAGCAACGCCAGCAACAGCGCTTTCCCCCGGAACGCAAACTTCGTCACACACCAGGCGATAGCCAACCCAAAGACCATGTTTAGTGGTACCGAAATCACCGTCGCCAGCAGGGTCAGCTTAAGTGCAGAAACCGCATCCGGCTCGGTAATCGCATTCCAGAACGCACTGATGCCGTTATGCAGCCCTTGCGTAATCACCATCACCAGCGGCAAGACCAGAATCAGAACAAATACCAACCAGGCCAGCGTCGTCAGCACATAAAACGTTGTCGGACGCTTAGCGGTGGACGGGCGATCCGCCACAGGCGCAGAAATACTGTGATCCATGCTCATCCTTTATACTTCTATAACGAGGGTTGAATGCGCCGCTGCAACAGGTTAATCAGCAACAGCATGATAAAAGAGACCACCAGCATGAACACGCCGATACCGGTCGCGCCTTTGTAGTCGTACTGGTCCAGTTTAGAGACGATCAATAACGGCAGAATTTCTGTCTTAAACGGAATATTCCCGGCAATAAACACCACCGATCCGTACTCCCCCACACCCCGTGCGAATGCCAGCGCAAAACCAGTCAGCCAGGCAGGTAAAATGGCCGGTACCAGAACATGGCGGAAGGTCTGCCACGGGTTTGCCCCCAGGCAGGCAGAGGCTTCTTCCACCTCTTTGGGGATATCTGCCAGTACCGGCTGTAAGGTACGCACCACAAACGGCAAGGTGACGAAGATCAGCGCCAGCGTAATACCAATGCCCGTATAAGCAATCCGAAACGGAAATAGCGAACCGATAAGACCATGTGGGGCATACAGTGACGTCAGTGCAATCCCGGCGACAGCAGTAGGTAAGGCAAACGGCATATCGATCATCGCGTCGATAATTTTCCGGCCAGGAAAGGTATAACGCACCAGCACCCAGGCCAGCAGCGTGCCCAGAATACCGTTGATGAAGGCCGCTATCAGCGCAGAACCGAAGGATAAGCGCAGAGAAAAAAGAACCTGACGGCTGGTGATAAGCTCCCAAAACTGGGTAAGCGTCAACTGACTGGCATACAAGAACATGGCGGCCAACGGGATCAGGACAAGCAGCCCCAGATAGGTAAGGCTAAAGCCCAGAGTCAGACCAAAACCGGGAATTACCGGTGAAATACGTCGCGACATAACAAGCCTTTCAATGAAAAAACACGAATTGCCGACTCAGACAACCAACATGGCAAAACCGCCCCGATGGAGGCGGTTTTGACGGTCAGAATACCGTTTATTTATTAATCTGTTTGAAGATAGCGTCAAACACGCCGCCATCATCGAAGAACTTGGGCTGCGCATTTTTCCAGCCGCCAAATTCATCGTCGATCGTCACCAGCTTCACGGGTGCAAACTGGGACTTAAACTCCTCGGCAATTTTCGCATTGCGTGGGCGGTAAAAATTCTGCGCGATGATACGCTGCCCTTCGTCGCTGTATAGGTAGTTCAGGTAGGCTTCTGCCTGTTTGCGCGTGCCTTTGCGATCTACCACTTTATCGACTACCGCCACCGGCGGCTCCGCCAGAATGGACAGAGACGGCGTGACGATTTCCAGTTGGTCGCCCCCCTGCTCTTTAAGCGACAAATACGCCTCGTTTTCCCAGGCAATCAGCACATCGCCCAACTGACGCTGCACAAAACTGATGGTCGCGCCACGCGCACCGGTATCCAGCACCGGCGCATGCTTATAGAGTTCGGTCACGAATTTTTGCGCGCTTTCATCGGTTCCACCCGGCAAGTGTTTGGCATAAGCCCAGGCAGCCAAGAAATTCCAGCGAGCACCACCAGAGGTTTTCGGGTTCGGCGTGATCACCTGCACATCCGGCTTAATCAGGTCATCCCAGTCTTTGATATGTTTCGGGTTACCTTTGCGCACCAAAAAGACAATGGTCGAGGTATAAGGCGTGCTGTTATCCGGCAAACGCGCCTGCCATTTCGGGTCAATCAACGGCTGATTCAAATTGAGCGCATCAATGTCACCGGCCAGCGCCAACGTCACAACATCCGCCTGCAAGCCATCAATCACCGAGCGAGCCTGCTTACCGGAGCCGCCGTGGGAATTTTTTACGGTAATCGTTTCACCGGTAGTCTCTTTCCAGTGTTTGATAAATGCTGCGTTATATTGCTGATAAAACTCACGGGTCGGGTCATAAGACACATTCAACAATTCCGTAGCAGCCGACGCTACCCCCGACAATAACAACGCGGCAGTAGCCAGCGACCATCCCAAACGACGCATTGACATTATGATGATTCCCCTCAAAGTCTGCCCGTTGCTTGCGCGAGCGATCAAAAAAGCCCAGAGACCCGTTGACGGTTATCCTGCTACCGGCACAACGGCCAGACCGCACCACAGCGGCCAGTGTTATCTATGAGAGGGACAATAGAGGATAAGGCGAAGGGGAAAAAATACTGTTTCGAGATAATTTATGCTCTCGGGTTATATTATTGAGGGCTTAACAGCGCTTTTGAATCTAAGGTAAGCGGCAGGCCTGTAGCCTGCCTCCTGTCATCGCTCGTGATGGTATGCGAGGGTACAGCTTACTGCTCTTCATCCAGTTGCAGCGCAATATACAACAATAGCCGATCGTCAAAGTTACCCAAATCCAACCCGGTCAGTTCAGATATCCGATTGAGGCGGTACTCCAACGTATTGCGATGTACAAATAACGCCTTGGCCGTTGCCCCCGGCTGTACGTTGTTGCGAAACCAGGCGTTCAGCGTGCGGCGCAGCAAACCATTACTGTCCATCGCCTTGAGCCTGGCTAACGGCCGAACCAGTTCGTTGGCCTGCCAACCGCCACGCAAGCTATCAAGTAGCACTGGCAGCATCAGATCCTGATAGAAGTAACTGCGCTGGGTCGGCATCCTTTGTTTGCCGACGCTCATGGTGGTACGGGCGGTTCGATAAGAACGGGCAATACTGCCGGGGCCAGTAAAATAGTTACCCAACGCCACCCGTACCCGTAACCGGCTGCTTTCTTCCATACGCGACAACAACGTATCGACGCGACGTCGATGATCTTCAGCATCCCAGCGACCGTGGTTGCTGAGCGCTGGCTTCAGCACCACCATTTCCGTCAGTGAGACTATCGCGATCAGATTGTTGCGCTCTGGCGTTGTCAGCAGTGTCTGCAATTGCTGTAACTCCGCCATGGCGCTGTCCACCCCTAACTGACCGCTATCCACCTCAACCACGGCCGCCACACGCGGCTGATTCAGATCGATACCAAGACGTTGCGCCCACTCCATCAATGCAGGCGAGAGGTCATCCGTACGAATCAGGTTCAGTACCAGTTCTTCCCGTAAGCGGCTGTCCTGCGCCAGCATGTGCAGCAATCGCGCCTGCTCCAGCATCATCTCGGCCGTCATGCACACCAGTTCGCCGTAATGCCGTAACTGCCCGGGGTTACCCGTCAGACCAATTACACCGACGATTTCGCCGTCGATTTTTAGCGGCAGGTTGATACCGGGCCGGACGCCATGTAAATGACGCGCGACTGCGTCATCAATATCCACCACCCGTCCTTGCGACAGCACCAATAGCGCACCTTCATGCAATTCCCCAATACGCTCGCGATCACCACTGCCAATAATTCGCCCACGCGCATCCATCACATTGATATTACTATCAATGATTTTCATGGTTCGTGCGACAATCTCCTGTGCCAGTTTGTCATTCAGGTGGTATGACGCCATATCAACCTCAAGGGATAGAGACAACCGCACCAGCATAACGCTGGATATGGCGTCAGACATTGTGCAAATGAACAAAAACCGGGGGATCACACAGGAACTGTGGAATAACTCACAAAAAAAGCGAAAAAAAACATGACCGGGCGGCGATCATCCGGTCATGTTTCTGGTCAGGCTATTGAATTAAAACATTAATGAATCAACAGATTATTGAATCAACAAATACAGGTCACTGCCACCGCGGCGAATATTCAGCGCCAGCACCGGCGGCTTGCTGTCGATAATCTTGCGCAATTCACCGATATTTTCGACCGGTTGCTGGTTCACACCGAGGATCACGTCATCAGGTTTCAGGCCAATCTTCGCTGCGGCGGAATTCGGTTTGACCTTCTCGACTTTCACGCCTTTCTGCCCGTCCACCTGCGTGTTACTCAACTCAGCCCCTTCAATCGCGGAGTTCAGATTACCGGACTCGACCTGCGACTGCGTGCTCTGCTGCAGTGTGACGTCTACCGAGAGCGGCTTCCCGTCACGAATCAGTCCCAACGTCAGTTTGCTGCCTACCGGCAGTGAACCAATCTGGGCACGCAGCGCGGAGAAGCTACTGATGGTCTTCCCGTTCATCGACACGACCACATCCCCGGCTTTAATTCCAGCCTTGGCGGCGGCGGAATTCGGCTGCACCTGGCTGACGAAGGCCCCGCGTTGCGCATCCACCTTCATGGCTTTGGCAATATCGGAGTTGAGTTCGGTGCCTAAAATGCCCAGTTCGCCACGTTTCACTTCACCGTATTCGACGATCTGACTAACCAGGTTCTTCACGATATTACTGGGGATAGCAAAACCGATACCGATATTGCCGCCACCGGGGGCGAGGATAGCCGTGTTCAGGCCTATCAACTCCCCATTGAGGTTGACCAGCGCACCACCGGAGTTACCCCGGTTGATAGCCGCGTCGGTCTGAATAAAATCTTCATAGTTTTCAATATTCAGGCCACTGCGCCCCAACGCGGAAATGATCCCGGATGTCGCGGTTTCCCCCAAACCATAAGGGTTACCGATAGCAACCGCATAATCCCCCACACGCAGTTGATCAGAATCCGCCATCTTAATCTCCGTCAGGTTGCGGAAATCTTTCAACTGAATCAGCGCTACATCTGAGCGTGGATCCTTACCAATCACTTTCGCGTCGTATTTACGACCGTCATTGAGGCGAACCTGAATTTTATCGGCGTTTTCCACCACGTGGTTATTGGTGACGACATAGCCTTTGGCCGCGTTGATAATAACCCCCGCCCCTAATGCCTGAAACTCCTGCTGCTGTGGTGCATTGTCTGCGCTACCGTCATCGTCATCATCGCTGCCCTGACACATCGGCGATGACTGGAACGGTGATCCCTCCTGACAGAAAGGCGAATTATCACCGAAGAAGGGCTGCATTTGCGACGGCACCTGGGCACCCTGGCTGGCCGTGGTATGCCCTTGCACAGAGATATTCACCACCGAAGGCATCACTTTCGACAACATGGGGGCCAGACTCGGCAACTGGGCGCTGGACGATGACACCGACTCAGCGGCAGTAGCAGTGGCTGGCAGCGTCCCCACCGCTATCGCCAGACTCAGCGCTAACGCGCTCAACATCAATGATTTTTGTTTCATAGCGATATGTCTCACAATTCAGTCAACGAGAGAACTCTGACAGCCATTCACAGCGGTCAGGAGCAGTGAGTCCACTATGCGCAGCTGCGCCTGTTCTGTGCAAGACGGTGAAGGGTAAGGAAATATTGTCCATATTTACAAAACTCCGACCGTCTTCACCTGCGTCAATCCACCGCCATCAAGCGACGATATTCATCGTAAGCGTACAAATCGGTCATCCCGCTGATGTAATCGAGAATCAGCCGGGCGCGGTAGTAATACTCCCACACCTCTTGCTCTTTATCGGATAGCGCCGCCAGAGGACGGGTCGCCTCGCGGTAGGCATGACAATGCTTGCTGGAGAGCTTGTGGTATAACCGGGTTTCGATGGGATAACGCTTGTGAGTATCGTCCGCGACTAACTGGCAAAAATCGCGGTACGGCATGTTCAGCAGCGGGCTATAAATCTCCAGCAAGCCGCTGATGATGCGATCGCCCTGTAGTTCAAGTTGCTCGACCTCGTGATGATTAAACACGAACTTTCTGGCGACATCTTTAAAGATCTTTAATAATCGCCCGTAGTCGTCCTTCTCTTCTTCCAGCAACGAATGGTTGAAACTCCCCTCATAAATTGCTGGCAGATTGTCGATAAAACGCCGCGTGGCATAACGCACCATCGTATTCACGGTGTTGACCCGCAACTTCATGAAAAATTGGTCACTCTCGCTACGCCCCGGCAAGTGTTGCCGCTCTTCATAGGCTAAATCGACAGTACGGCTAAAGACGTCTTTCTCCGCCCGTTCTCCCCAGGCCTCTTCCAAACGATGATAAAGCTGCTGATAGGTGATGATTTTCTTTTCTACCGCATCTTCCAGATCGGCAATGCAGTAAGAAATATCATCCGCCGCCTCCATGATGTAGGTCAGCGGGTGACGGTGAAACTCCGCCATATTCAGTTCACTGCGTAACTGCTGCACGAACGCCTCTTCCGACAGGTAAAACCCGACCTTTTTCATCAGGTAGCTGTACGCAGGCGGTGTTGACTGCGCCCAGTAAGCCGGTTTGGTGTACTTCAAAATACAGCCGATCTGGGCATAGGTGAGATTGAGCTTCAACAGTGAATGCACTAGCCGGATCGCTTGGGCATTGCCTTCAAAGTTACTGAGATCATGGCGGATACGCTCACGCAGTGCGTTCAGTTCGGCACTATCTTGTTCATCGAATCTCAGGCAAGACACCAGACAGGGATCAGGCTGTGAATCTTGCGGTTTTTCTCCCGGTGATAAGCGTTGCCGGAACCAGTTATTGATCGCTGCCTCGCCGAAATGCCCAAACGGTGGATTGCCGATGTCATGCATCAGACACGCCATTTCCACCAGACTCTCGAACGGCGTTTCCAGCGGCTCCAACCCCAGCGCATCCAGTTGCCCGCTTTTACGCAACTGCCGGAAAATCTCTTTGGCGATATAGCGCCCGACCTGCTGCACCTCCATGGAATGGGTCAGCCGGGAACGCACCGCAGCGTTACGCTCCAGCGGAAATACCTGCGTTTTTTGCTGGAGCCGACGAATAGCCGCAGAGTTAATGATCCGCCCGCGATCGCTCTCAAACTCCTGCACAATGGCATACTCGTCCTTTTTGTCTCTTTTCCTGCCAAAGCGTCGCTGGAAACTGAGTTTGGTTGAGAAATCGATAGCAGACATACTGTTCTCCATGTAATGCCCTTTTCAGAGGGGCCTGCAAACACGCAGCGTATAACTGACGTGCGTTGGTACGGGTATCACCTCAGTGATAGCACGTCCCCGGGCAGGTGTACAATCGCTGCCCACCTTAAGTCGTGATAGACTAAACTTTTGTGACTTTTGACAAATTGGTGGGGAACCCTATGAAAGTTGGCATTATCGGCGCAATGGAACAAGAAGTAACCCTGTTAAGAGAGCAGATCCAAAACCGCCAGACCTTCCAGCGCGCGGGCTGTGAAATTTACAGCGGCCAGTTACACGGTGTGGAGGTGGCCTTGCTGAAATCCGGTATCGGTAAAGTATCCGCCGCGCTGGGCACCACGCTGTTGCTGGAACACTGCCAGCCGGATGTGGTGATTAATACCGGTTCCGCCGGTGGTCTGGCGTCATCACTCAAGGTGGGGGATATCGTGGTTTCCGACGAAGTGCGTTATCACGACGCTGACGTCACCGCGTTTGGTTACGAACCCGGCCAGATGGCGGGTTGCCCGGCCGCGTTTACCGCCGATGAAAAGCTGATCACGCTGGCACAGGGAGCCATCAGCCAGTTACAGTTGAACGCCGTTCGCGGGCTGGTCGTCAGCGGTGATGCCTTTATCAACGGTAAAGCGCCGCTGGAACGTATCCGTCACACGTTCCCACAGGCTATCGCGGTAGAAATGGAAGCCACGGCCATCGGCCATGTTTGCCATCAGTTTGGCGTACCTTTTGTGGTGGTACGAGCCATTTCCGATGTTGCCGATCAGGAATCACACCTCAGTTTCGACGAGTTTTTGGTTACCGCCGCTCAGCAGTCAACCAAGATGGTGGAAACCATGCTGCAGGCACTGGCGCAAAGCCATTAATTGCTGCCTCCGGGGCTACCCACGCCCCGGTTCGTTTATCTTCGAGACCCAAGCCGTGACATCCTTTTATTCTCTCATACGGTATTCTCGCATCCTGTGGCTGTTGGTCCTGTTATGGCTGTTACCCTGTCGGGCTGAGCCGATAGCGCAGCGTGTTGTTAGTCTGGCACCGCATGCTACCGAAATGGCGTTTGCCGCCGGGCTTGGCGAACAACTGGTCGGCGTCAGCGCCTGGTCCAATTATCCGCCAGAGGCTGAACACATCGAACAGGTCGCCAACTGGCAGGGCATCAATCTGGAGCGGATTCTGGCATTAAAGCCGGACTTGGTACTGGCATGGCGGGAAGGCAATGCCCAGCGCCCCCTTGAACAACTGGCGTCATTCGGCATCCACATTCTGTACCTTGACCCCGCCACACTCGATGACATTCCACGCCAGTTAGACATGCTGGCGCAATACAGCCCGCATCCGGACCAAGCACATGAAGCCGCCCAGCGGTTTCGTCAGCAACAACAGTTACTGGCACAGCAGTATAGCCACCGTACGCCGGTACGGGTGTTTTTGCAGTTTGGCAGTCAACCGCTGTTTACGTCATCGCAGGCAACGCTGCAAAGCCAGGTTATTAGCCTGTGTGGTGGCAGTAATATATTTGCCGACAGCCCGGTACCCTGGCCACAGGTCAGCCGCGAACAGGTGATTCGACGTCAGCCTCAGGTCGTCGTTATCAGCGGCCCACCCGGTGCGGTAGAACAGGTCAACGCCTTCTGGCAACCGCAACTGAGCCCTGACGTCATCGCAGTTAATGAGGACTGGTTTAGTCGCACAGGCCCACGACTGATGTTGGCAGCAGAACAGCTGTGCCAACAATTCGCCGCCCGGCAAGGCTGACGACCATCTCACCCGCTGGAGTACCGACATAAAAAAACCCGTGTGCCAGTCAGGCCACGGGTTTTTCTGATATTCCCGTCATACTTCAAGGTTGCAGGACAACTCGAATTACTTAGGGTATAGGCGAGCTATTGTCAGATACTGAAAGAGGAACCGCATCCACAAGTAGTTTTGGCGTTCGGGTTCGTTACCACAAAACGCGAACCTTCCAGCCCTTCGGTGTAATCCACTGAGCCGCCGATCAGGTATTGCAGACTCATCGGGTCGACCACCAGGGAGACCCCTTGTTTCTCAATGGTCATATCACCGTCGTTAACCTTATCATCGAAGGTGAAACCATACTGGAAGCCGCTACAGCCGCCGCCAGTGATGTAAACCCGAAGTTTCAGTTCCGGATTTTCTTCATCGGCAATCAGGAGTTTCACCTTATTAGCTGCCGCATCGGTAAACTGCAGGGGCAGTGCTACATCATCGCTCATTTTTTTTACTCCCAATCAATACCGGGCGGAATTCAACAGCCCTCATTATCGTTTTATTATCCAACAGCACCCGACAACGTTCAAGATTTGATACCAGCACCGGTTTCGGCCGTTAGTGCTTCTTGCTGCGCCTGACGCTCCAGTGTGCGGGCAAGAATACTCGAGTAAAGCGGCTTACCACCAAGGAACTGTGCCACCAGCGTCGCGCCAAGGCACGTAATGATCATCGGCAAAATCAGCTGATAGTTGTCCGTCATCTCCAGAACCAGCACGATACCGGTCAGCGGCGCGCGAACCGATGACGCGAACAACGCCCCCATCCCCGCCACGGCAAAGGTTCCTGCACCAAGTCCCCAGTCGGGAAAAATATGTGCGCATACCATACCAAACGCGGCTCCCAGCAACGTGCCCAACGACAGCATGGGAGCAAAAATCCCCCCCGGCGCGCCGGAACTAAAGCAGAGCAAGGTCATCCCGACTCGAGCCAGAAAAATCACCAGCAGCCCCCCTACCCCATAGTGCTCCGCCGCTGCGATCGGGATCAGCGTAAAACCACCGCCCGTCGCATCGCTGAATGCCAGCGTCAGTAACCCGGATATTCCCCCCGCCACCAGACCGGTGAGCAAAAATCGCGGCAGCGAATGGTCGTGAAAGCGTAAAAAACGCGCCTGCGCCCCCAGCACCAACGCATTGAATATCACCCCGACAGCACCAAACAGAATACCAAGCAGCAGATATAACCCCAGTGTTCCCACTGGGGCGGACGGCAGTTGACCCACATTGATCACCGCGTGATCGCCTTCCAGCACCCGATAGACGATGCTGGACATAATCACGCCGATAAATACCGCTTTGATGGAAATCAGGTTGTAGCGAAACTGCGGGCGCATCTCTTCAATAATGAACAAGATCCCAGCCAGTGGCGCATTGAACGCGGCGGACAAACCAGCCGCCGCACCGGTCGCCAGCAGTGAATGCCGGACATCCCCTTTACGCGCCGGGAGCAACGCCGCCACCATACCGCCAATGTTTCCGCCCAGTTGTACCGTCGGCCCTTCACGCCCCAGCACCATACCGGCTCCCAGCGTTCCAATCCCGCTGACGAATTTCACCGGCAGCACCCGCCACCAGCGTACCGGGCGCAAATCTTCTAGCGCCCCCTCGATTTCAGGGATACCGGAACCACCGGCTTCCGGCGCAAAACGACGCACCAGCCCGTAACCCGCCGCTGCCAGCAGAGCGGATATCAGGATACTCAGCGGCCACACCCAGACACTGCCAGACAAAGACGACAGCGAGGACAATCGCCAGTGCTGTACGGCATTGACCGCCTGATTGAACCCCACCCCGACCAGTCCAACCAGCGTGCCGGTCAACGCGGCCATCACCAAGATGTAGACAGGGGTTTTATCACGGCGAACAAGTTGTCTGATAGCAGCGCGACGTACCGCCGCAGGCAAAGAAAAAGAAGAAAGCATGACAGCAAATCAACGTTAACATAGCGGACAAGAGCCTCATTCTAGTCATGTAACGACGTACTTGCCCAGCAGGAATACTGATGGCGTAAAGCTAAAGTGTGTCCGACGATTTCACAACGCGAAACAGACGATTAGAATGGGCGTCACTCGCTATGCAAATCCAATCAGGAAGCCGCAATGAATAAATCTGAAAGTCTGTACGCCGCCGCCCGTCAACTGATTCCCGGTGGGGTTAACTCGCCGGTGCGCGCCTTTAACGGCGTTGGAGGCGTTCCCTTGTTCATTGAACGGGCGGAAGGCTCAAGACTCTACGACGCGGATGGCAAATCCTATATCGACTATGTGGGATCCTGGGGGCCGATGATTCTGGGCCACAACCACCCGGCCATTCGTCAGGCGGTGATTGAAGCCGCTGAGCGCGGCCTGAGCTTTGGCGCGCCCACCGAAATGGAAGTGAAAATGGCGCAACGGGTGACCTCGCTGGTACCAAGCATGGAAATGGTGCGCATGGTGAACTCCGGCACCGAAGCGACCATGAGTGCTATCCGTCTGGCACGTGGTTTCACCGGTCGCGACAAAATCATCAAATTTGAAGGCTGCTATCACGGCCACGCCGACTGCCTGCTGGTGAAGGCGGGTTCCGGCGCGCTGACGCTGGGGCAACCCAACTCTCCCGGTGTACCGGCTGATTTTGCCCGCCATACCCTAACCTGCACCTACAACGATCTGAGCTCGGTGCGTGCGGCATTTGAACAGTATCCGCAAGATATCGCCACGATTATCGTCGAGCCAGTCGCGGGCAACATGAACTGCATTCCACCACTGCCAGAGTTCCTGCCGGGACTGAGAGCATTGTGTGACGAATTCGGCGCGCTGCTGATCATCGACGAAGTGATGACCGGTTTTCGCGTGGCATTAGGCGGTGCGCAGGCGCATTACGGCGTACGTCCTGACCTGACCTGCCTTGGCAAAATTATTGGCGGCGGGATGCCGGTGGGCGCGTTCGGCGGGCGTCGTGATGTCATGCAAGCGCTGGCACCGACCGGCCCGGTTTATCAGGCAGGTACCCTGTCCGGCAACCCGATCGCGATGGCGGCTGGTTTCGCCTGCCTGAGTGAAGTGGCTAAACCTGGCGTTCACCAGACACTGACCGAGCGGACAACGCAACTGGCAGAAGGTTTGCTGGCAGCCGCGAAAGCACAACACATCCCACTGGTGGTAAACCATGTCGGAGCCATGTTTGGTATCTTCTTTACCGATGCGGCCCAGGTGACTTGCTATCAGGATGCGCTGAAGTGTGATGTAGAGCGATTCAAGCGCTTCTTCCACCTGATGCTCGATGAGGGCGTCTATCTGGCGCCGTCGGCGTTCGAAGCTGGCTTTATGTCGCTGGCACACAGCCCAGAGGATATCGAGCACACGGTAGCGGCCGCTCGTCGCTGTTTTGCCGCCCTGTAAGCAAACACCCGAAAAAACTACGCCCGGCAAGCCGGGCGTATTACTCACTTCTCTGCGGCGGGTCGTTACTGCCCGAACATCTGTTTGATCCAATCAGGAACGCTGCCACCATCTTGTTGTTGCTGACTTGGTTGATTTGGCTGACCCGGCTGACCTGGCTGCGGCTGGCTCTGACTGCCCGACGAGGCGGCTGGCGACTGCACCACCTGCTGCTGGCTGGCCTGACACAGTGCCTGCGGATTATCTGTCCACACCGGCAATGCCCGGCCGGCGCTACCATTACAGATAAAGTTGCCGCTGCTATCCACCGTCATGGTGGTAATGCCTTCCGGCGGTGTCAGCATCAACGGTAGCGGCGTCTGGTTTTCCAGATAGCGACGATAGATGGTCAACGCCCCGTTGGCCCCGGTGAGTTTTGCCGGGCCGTTGTTATCACGCCCGACCCAGGTGATCACTACCTCTCTGCCATCGACGCCCGCAAACCAGCTATCGCGCAAGTCGTTAGTGGTACCGGTTTTCCCCGCCAGATGGTAATTGCCGAATTTCACCATCAGCGAACGCGAAGTACCACGCTCCACCACCTGCTGCATACCGTACAAGGTCAGGTAAGCCGCCTGTGACGGCACCACCCGTTCAGCCTGCGGGAAGCTCTGATACAGCACCTTACCGTCTTCAGCAATCACCGAGCGCAGCGCCGAAAGCGGCGCGCGGCTGCCACCACTGGCGATAGTCTGGTACTCCTGTGCGACTTCCATCGGCGTCAGGCTGATAGCACCCAGCAGCATCGCCGGTACCGTCTGAATCTGGTTCTGCGGGATCCCCAGCTTCTGCAACGTATCGCTGATCTGGTCCAGTCCAACGGCCATCCCCAGATTGACCGTTGGTACGTTGAGTGAATTCGCTAGCGCATCCACCAACATCACCCGACCACGGAATTCGCGATCGTAGTTTTTCGGCTCCCAGATGGTGCCGTTCGGCTGTTTAAGTGAAATCGGCTCATCCGGCAGGATGGTATTCAGACGGTAACGATCCGGCATACTGAGCGCGGTCAGATAGGTCGGTGGCTTCGCCAGTGAGCCAACGGAACGACGCGCCTGCATGGCACGGTTAAAACCGGCAAACTGGGCATCGGAACCGCCCACCATCGCCCGAACCTCGCCGCTGAAGCGATCGACAATCACCATCGCCGATTCCAGGTCCTTAACACCACGCGCGGCGCGCAGTGCAGGGATGCCGTCTTCCACCGCTTTTTCCGCCGCATCCTGCGACACCGGATCCAGTGTGGTGAAGATTTTCACCCCGGACAGATCGTTCGCCTTGTCACCCAGCCGCTGCTGCAACTCCTGGCGCACCATCTGCATAAATGCCGGTTGTGGGCTTATCACCCCTCCTTTCGGCTGCACCCCTAACGGACGCGCGCTCAGCATGTTATATAGGTCTTCGTCGATAACCTGCTGGTTCTGCAACAGCTTCAGCACCAGATTACGGCGCTCCAGCGTGACCTGTGGGTTACGCCATGGGTTGTACAACGACGCCCCCTTGACCATTCCCACCAGCATCGCCTGCTGATCGAGACTCAGTTCGTCTACCGGACGGCCAAAATAGTAGAGGCTAGCCAGTGGGAAACCACGGATTTGATCGTTACCACTCTGACCGAGGTACACCTCGTTCAGATACAACTCCAGAATGCGATCCTTGCTGTAGCGGTAGTCCATGATCAACGCCATGTAGGCTTCGTTGGCTTTACGCCACAACGAGCGCTCGTTGGTCAGGAACAGGTTTTTCACCAACTGCTGGGTCAGCGTACTGCCGCCCTGCACTGCCCGGCCCGCCGTCAGGTTGGCTATCAACGCACGACCGATGGAGTAGAAGCTGATACCGTCATGCTCGTAGAAATGGCGGTCTTCGGTGGCGATCAGCGTTTGCACCAACAGGTCGGGGAAGCCGGAACGCTGGACAAACAGCCGCTGTTCACCGTTTGGCGATTGCAGCATGGTAATCAGCTTCGGATCGAGCCGAAAGAAGCCGAAATTACGCTGATTGTCCATGTTTTGGATCTGCGACAGCCGATCGCTGCTGAAGATCATCTTGGCGTGGATCTGCCCTTCTTTGCCATCCGGGAAATCGAACGGACGACGCAGAATTTCAATGCTGTTGGCCTGCACCGTAAACTCGCCCGGACGGGTAATCCGGCTCACTTCACGGTATTGCATGCCTTCCAGCAGCGTTGTCATGTCTTTCTTGCTATAAGGCATGCCAGGCTCAAGGCTAACCATGCGGCCATACACCGCCGCTGGCAGTTGCCATACCTTGCCGTCGATACGACTGCGGATTTCTCCGTCGAGGTACACGCCGTAAACCGACATCACCACCACGAAAATCAGGAACAGCCGGATAAGCCACCCCAGCCAGCGGCGCTTTTTACGTGGCCGCTTGCTCATGACCTCTTCCTCGTCATCCTCGTCATAGTCGTCTTCATACTCATCGTCATAATCGTCGTCGTAGTCATCATCCCTGCGACGGCGCGTCGCTTGCCTGCGAGGGGGAGTGTGTCGTGACGCACTACGTTTGCGCCCGATAGGTTCGCGGTCATCCCGAGACATTACAGTGACATCTCCATCAGGTTACTGACGGCTCAGGGTTACTCACCATGGCCGTCTACTCTGTGTCTCCCACGCTACACAAGGAAGGGGGAAACATCTGAAATTAGGTGTTCTGGTATTTTCTGGTACGCCGCGTTGGCGCCGTATTCGCCGGATCATCCGGCCAGACATGTTTGGGGTAGCGCCCTTTCATTTCTTTTTGCACCTCGCGGTAAGCCCCATTCCAAAACGCCGCTAAATCACGGGTTATCTGCAAGGGCCGCATCGCCGGAGAGAGCAATTCAAGCACCAGCGCGACTCGCCCCTCCGCCAGTAACGGGCTGGCCTGCTCACCAAACATTTCCTGCAACCGAACCGCCAGCACCGGGGCTTGATCCGCTTCATAGCGGATCGGTAAATGGCTGCCACCAGGCGCGGTATAATGACTGGGCAACGCACTCTCCAGCCGCTGACGTTGCGGCCAGTCAAGCAGCCGCCACAGTGCCTCACTCAGGTTAACCTGGTTGAGCGTACGGCGATCCCGCACACCGTTTAACGATGGCAACAACCACTGTTCCAACGATGCCAGCAAAGCCGTGTCATCCACCGCAGGCCATGCCACCTCCGGCAACCACTGCCGGGCGCACAGCAGACGCTGGCGCAACTGTTGTGCCGGTTCATCCCAGTTCAACACCGACAGCCCTTGTTCGCGCAGCCAGTTAAGCATCGCCTGCTGCAATGCCTCGTCTGAGGGTTTTGCCAACGGACGGGAGGACAACGTCAGGCTGCCAATATGCGTGCGCAGGCTGGCGCGCAGGGTACCTTTTTCTTCGTCCCAGTGCATCAGATTCTGTTCAGCCACCAGTTCCGGCCGCTGCCGTACTAACGCGTCGATATCTACCGGCAATGCCAGTAACACACGCGCATCCGCGCTGTTCGGACTTTGCATCATTACCGGAGCCAACAACCATTCTGAGGCCGCCAACGCCTCATCCACCGGCAAACTGGCACCGGTACCGTTCGCCAGTTGATAACGTCCATCCTGACCGCGTCGTCGGGCGAGGCGATCCGCAAACCCTATCGAGAGTAACCATGCCGCCAGGCCATCATTCACCTTACCTGACGCCTTGCCCACACGGCGCGCCAGTTGTTGCGCCCGGCGTTGCCAGTGGCCAGCGGGTCGATGCAGTGCATCGAATAAATTGGGGGAGCCTGTGCGTGGCGGTTCTTCGATAATCGCCGCCAATAATGCCGCCGTCGTCAGCGCATCGTCGTCCTGCGCGGCGGCATGCAGCATCGCCGCCAGTCGAGGATCGCAGCCCAGCGCGGCCATCTTACGCCCATCTACTGTCAGACGCTGTTGCGTATCGCACACGCCCAGTTGCAGTAGTAAACGTTCAGCCGCCAGCAACGCCGGTTGAGGCGGGCTATCCAGCCAGTTGAGCTGAGCAACATCATGACAACCCCATTGCAGCAGATCCAGCCACAAACCGGACAGGTCGCTGTGCAGGATTTCCGGCTCACTTTGTGCCGCGGCGCGTTCTGCCTGCTCGCGGGCGAACAGATGCCAGCACACGCCCGGTTCGAGTCGTCCGGCGCGCCCGGCCCGCTGCACCATGGATGCCTGACTGATGCGTTGTGTCGTCAGCCGGGTCAGACCGGTTTTAACATCAAACAACGCCACCCGCTCCAGCCCGCAGTCCACGACCACCCGAATCCCCTCGATGGTAAGACTGGTTTCAGCAATGTTGGTCGCCAGCACCACTTTGCGCCGCCCGACGGCGGCAGGAAGAATCGCCTTTTGTTGCTCCGCCAGCGTCAGCGCGCCGTAGAGCGGACACACATCGACCTGACAACCCCCTTCGTCAGGCACCACGTCGGCCGAGAGTGTGTTTTCCAGCAGTGTCTGCACCCGCTTGATTTCCGCCACACCCGGCAAAAATACCAGTAATGAACCGGCTTCGTCCTGCAACAAACGATAAACGAGTCGGGCGGTGGCCTCTTCCAGTCGCTCCTGCGAGCCGACTGGCTGGTAATGTCGCGTAACCGGCCATGAACGCCCTTGCGACGATACGCAGAGCGATTGAGGTAATAAGGAAGCCAGACGGGCATTGTCGAGCGTGGCGGACATAATCAATAGCTTCAGGTCATCACGCAGCCCTTGCTGGACATCCAATAGCAACGCCAGCGCCATATCCGCCTGCAAACTGCGCTCATGAAACTCATCCAACATGACCAGCGAAACCCCCTCCAGCGCCGGATCCTGTTGCAGCATTCGGGTCAGAATACCCTCTGTCACTACCTCCAGTCGGGTTTGGCCGCTCACCCGGCTTTCTGAACGCATACGGTAACCGACAGTCTGCCCAGGTGTTTCACCCAGCCACTCTGCCAGCCGGAAAGCCACACTTTTAGCCGCCAGCCGACGAGGTTCGAGCATAATAATGCGGCCGGGAAACTCACACCGCTGTAATAACTGCAACGGTAACCAGGTCGATTTTCCTGCGCCGGTCGGCGCATGCAGCAACACCTGTGGTGCGGTATGCAACGCCTGGATAACCTCATCCACGACAGCGCTGACAGGGGGTAGATTCACATAACGCTCCGTCACCATACAGTCCCATTCACTGACGTAATCATCATCATTTGTTATCGATAGTGTTCAACACACCATCAATGAATAAAGAGAAAGAACACACAACCGCTCATCGGGGCATGACGATAAGAGGCAAAACGCCGCCTTAACTTTATTCGGCGGGCATTAACTTTATTCGGCAAGCATTGTAGCATCGGAACCCCGCAGAACAGAGAGATTGCCATGACGCTAACCCGCCGCCTGTTTTTTGCCCTTTCGCTGCCAGACGCGGTCAGCCAGCAGATCGTGCACTGGCGTGCAACGCAGTTTGCTCACGACGCCGGACGCCCGGTGGCGGCCGCGAATTTGCACCTGACGCTGGCCTTTCTCGGTGAAGTTAGCGAGGCCAAAATGCAGGCATTAATGACACTGGCAGGTCGCATCCGCCAGCCAGCGTTCACCCTGAATCTCAACGATGCGGGACACTGGCCACGCCCCGGCGTGGTATGGCTGGGCTGCCGCCAGGCACCACGAGGCTTATTGCAACTGGCGGAGATGTTGCGTTCACAGGCGGCGCGCAATGGCTGCTACCAGCCAGC
Source organism: Dickeya oryzae (assembly GCF_020406815.2). NCBI lineage: Bacteria > Pseudomonadati > Pseudomonadota > Gammaproteobacteria > Enterobacterales > Pectobacteriaceae > Dickeya > Dickeya oryzae. The sequence continues at coordinate 1,175,233 of NZ_CP162670.1, read as the reverse complement.
GCAGCCTTTCCACCCGCACATTACCTTGCTGCGCGGCGCTACCCGCCCGCTGTCGCTTCCCGCCGCCACATTCAACTGGACGGTACATGCCGAGCAATTCTTTCTTTATGAATCATCCACTGAAGCTGGGCGTACTCATTACCGCCCGCTTGCCCACTGGCCGTTGCTGACAGCCTAAGAGACTATGCATGCAATTTTCCCCACCGCTGCGCCCGGCCACGCTGCTTAAACGCTACAAGCGATTTCTGGCTGATGTGGTCACCCCCGACGGCACCACCCTGACGTTACATTGCCCCAATACCGGAGCGATGACAGGCTGTGGCGCGCCTGGCGATACTATCTGGTATTCCACCTCCGACAACCCTAAACGCAAGTATCCTCACACCTGGGAATTGACGCAAACCGCACAAGGCCACTGGATTGGTGTTAACACCCTGCGGGCGAATCAACTGGTGCTTGAAGCGCTGCACGCCAACAAACTTTCGGATTTAGCAGGTTACACCACTATCCGCACCGAAGTGCGCTATGGTTCAGAAAACAGCAGGATAGATCTGTTATTACAGGCAGAAGGACGCACTGACTGCTATATTGAAGTCAAATCAGTCACATTATTGCAACATGGATGTGGTTACTTTCCCGATGCGGTGACCCTCAGGGGACAGAAGCATTTGCGGGAACTGCAACAGATGGCGTCACAGGGTTGTCGCGCCGTATTGTGTTTCGCTGTACTGCACTCAGGCATCAGCCAGGTTTCAGCGGCGCAACACATTGACCGACATTACGCCGAATTATTACAACTCTCACAGCAGCAGGGGGTTGAAATTCTGTGTTACGGTACCCATATCAGCCCAGATGGCATGACGCTAACAGGGCTGTTGCCGTTCAATAACGTGACGTCAGCGAGCTAATTCTGCCACGCGTTATGTATTATCTGATGGGATTATGTCGTTCCTCACACTTTGTCAGGCCAGTGTCGGGAATCATTGCCAACCACACATCCATCTGTTATTTATAGCGGCCTGTTTTTCCCCCTTGGGGGATCGATACTGCGTGTCGTGTTATGTAGGAGAAGCAACATGCAAGAAGGGCAAAACCGTAAGACATCCTCTCTGAGCATTCTCGCAATTGCCGGAGTGGAGCCGTACCAGGAGAAGCCGGGCGAAGAATACATGAACGACGCTCAGCTGGCTCACTTCAGGCGTATTCTTGAAGCATGGCGCAATCAACTCAGGGATGAAGTCGATAGAACCGTATCGCACATGCAGGATGAAGCAGCTAACTTTCCAGACCCGGTAGACCGTGCCGCTCAGGAAGAAGAATTCAGCCTTGAGCTGCGCAACCGTGATCGCGAACGTAAGCTGATCAAGAAGATTGCCAAAACACTGCAGAAAATCGAAGACGAGGACTTTGGCTATTGTGAGTCCTGCGGCGTGGAAATCGGCATCCGCCGTCTGGAAGCACGTCCCACCGCTGATCTGTGCATTGACTGCAAAACACTGGCCGAAATCCGCGAAAAGCAGATGGCTGGATGATATCGTCCGGCGGGAAAGCCTACCGCCCTACCGCCGGATCTTTACTGATTATGGCCCGTCACCCTTCATCCTGACCGGCACGATATCGCCGTATGTCTGAATCTCTCCCTTATGTCGGCCGCTTTGCGCCCTCACCTTCTGGCGATCTCCATTTTGGTTCCCTGATAGCCGCCTTGGGCAGTTACCTGCAAGCTCGTGCCTGCCAGGGGCGCTGGCTGGTGCGTATCGAGGATATCGACCCACCGCGCGAAGTACCCGGTGCCGCTTCCCGTATTCTGCGTCAACTGGAACAGTATGGTCTGCTGTGGGACGGCGAAGTGGTGTATCAGTCTCAACGCCATGAGCGTTATCGGGCGGTGCTGGCTGAATTGCAGCGTCAGGGGAAATGCTATTACTGTACCTGCACCCGACAACGTATCCAGCAAAACGGCGGTTACTACGATGGTCACTGCCGTGATCGCGGATTACCTGCGGATAACGCCGCGTTACGCCTTCGCCAGACGCACCCTGTCCTGCACTTTCACGATCGCCTGCGTGGACGGATTGATGCCGACCCGATGCTGGTGAAAGAAGATTTTATCATCCATCGGCGTGATGGCTTGTTTGCCTATAATCTGGCAGTGGTGGTGGATGACCACGAGCAGGGCGTGACTGAAATCGTACGTGGCGCAGACTTGATTGAACCGACGGTGCGACAGCTATCGTTGTACCAACAGTTGGATTATCCGGCACCAGACTATGTGCATCTGCCGCTGGCGCTGAATACCGACGGCAATAAGCTCTCTAAGCAGAATCACGCACCAGCGTTACCTGATGGCGACCCTCGGGCGGTACTGGTGCAGGCTCTGGCTTTTTTGCACCAGCCTTTGCCGACGCACTGGCGTGATCTTAAAAGGGACGCCTTACTCGCATGGGCCATAACACATTGGTCACTGGCGGTGGTCCCCGTCAAAGCCGCTCTTACATCGCAGGAAATAACATCAGCATTCTCAAAGGGCTGAGGGTGAGCTATGATTAGCCGCTATTTTTTGTTGTACCGCTAAATTTTCAATGATTATCGAGGTGTATTATCTTTACCCGGGTAGCTAATTTTTGCCGCAAGGTACTGAATCGTGAGAATGAGCCCGTCAGTGTGGACAATCCGCCGCAGGCAATGACAGTCATTCCTCGCGACCAGCATGCCATTTCACGCAGTGACATTAGTGAGAATGCGCTGAAAGTACTGTATCGCCTGAGCAAAGCGGGCTATGAGGCTTATCTGGTAGGCGGCGGCGTCCGCGACCTGCTGTTGGGCAAAAAGCCCAAAGACTTCGATATTACCACCAACGCCACCCCGGAACAGGTTCGCAAATTGTTCCGTAATTGCCGACTGGTGGGCCGACGTTTCCGTCTGGCGCATGTGATGTTTGGCCCGGAGGTGATCGAGGTCGCCACATTCCGCGGTCACCATGAGCAGCATCAGGAGCAGGAAACCAAGAATGCCGCCCAGCAAGGCCACAACGGTATGCTGCTGCGTGACAACATTTTCGGCACCATTGAAGAAGACGCCCAACGGCGCGACTTCACCATCAACAGCCTCTATTACAGCATTGCTGACTTCACCGTGCGGGATTACACCAACGGCCTGAACGATCTGCGTCAGGGGCTGATTCGCCTGATTGGCGACCCGGAAACCCGCTACCGTGAAGACCCGGTGCGTATGCTCCGTGCGGTACGCTTTGCCGCCAAACTCGGTATGCGCATCAGTTCTGAAACCGCCGAGCCGATTCCTCGTCTGGCCTCGTTGCTGCACGACATCCCACCGGCGCGGTTATTTGAAGAATCACTGAAGCTATTGCAGGCGGGTCACGGTCACCCCACCTACCAGTTACTGTGCGAATACCAGTTGTTCCAGCCCCTGTTCCCGCTCATCAGCCGTTATTTTACCGCGAATGGTGAAAGCACAATGGAACGGATGATCGTACAGGTCTTGAAGAATACCGATCAGCGCATCCAGAACGATATGCGGGTTAACCCGGCATTTCTGTTCTCCGCCATGTTGTGGTATCCGCTGGTGGAACATGCCCAGAAGCTGACGCAGGAAAGCGGACTCGCTTACTTCGAAGCCTTTGCGCTAGCCATGAACGACGTTCTCGACGAACAGTGTCGCTCACTCGCTATTCCTAAACGGATTACCTCGCTTGTCCGTGATATCTGGCAATTGCAATTGCGCCTGTCGCGCCGTCAGGGCAAACGCGCGTTTAAACTGATGGAGCATCCGAAATTCCGCGCAGCGTATGACTTGCTGTGTCTGCGTGCGGAAATTGAAAACCATCAGGAATTACAGCGTCTGGCACAGTGGTGGGGCGAGTTTCAGGTAGCGGCACCGCCGCGCCAGCAAGTGATGCTCAATACACTTGATGACGGCCCAACACCGCATCGCCGTTCTCGTCGTCCGCGTAAACGTCCAATTCACCGGGATAATAACCGATGACCTGCGTGTACCTGGCGTTGGGAAGCAACCTGTCCGAACCATTGCAGCAGGTTCGCGCGGCGCTGCGCGCGCTGGACGCCATCACGCAAACCCGGCTGGTGCGTTGCTCGTCATTTTATCGCAGCCGCCCGCTCGGCCCGCAGGATCAGCCCGACTACCTCAACGCCGTCGTCGAATTACAGACCGGATTATCGCCAGAAGCGCTGTTGGACAACACCCAGCGCATTGAGCTGGAGCAAGGTCGGGTGCGCAAAGAAAATCGCTGGGGCCCGCGCACCCTCGATCTGGATATCCTGTTGTTTGGTAACCTGACGCTGCATACCGAGCGGCTCACCGTGCCGCACTATGACATGAAAAACCGCGAATTCATGCTCTACCCGCTAGCAGAACTGGCACCAGAGCTGGTGTTTCCCGACGGCGAAGCCCTGACAACCCGTTTGCAACACGTCCCCCGTAATGGCTTAAGCCTGTGGGACGAGCACTAAAACTCACCGTTTCTCCCCCTCACCAGAGTCAATCTTGATGCGCGTCCGGCATTGACTGAATGCCAATCGTCTGTTTTACAAATAGAAACAGACTGCTGTTCCTGATGCCTGCCTTCCATTAGAATGATTTCCCCTTGAATTGCCATTGAGTTGACTCAGGAAGGTTGCCATGAAAGCGACGACGATTTCCCACCTGCGCCAGTGGAAGCAGGAACAGAAAAAGTTCGCCACCCTGACGGCTTACGACGCCAGCTTTGCCCAACTGTTTTATGAACAGGGGATCCACGTCATGCTGGTGGGAGATTCTCTCGGTATGACCGTACAGGGCCACGATTCAACCCTGCCCGTTACCCTTGATGACATGGTGTACCACACCCGTTGCGTCCGACGCGGCGCGCCACATTGTCTGCTGTTATCCGACCTGCCCTTTATGGGTGCCACCACGCCAGAGCTCGCCTGTCAGCACGCCGCAGAACTGATGCGTGCCGGTGCCAATATGGTCAAAATCGAGGGCGGCAGCTGGCTGGCCCCCACCGTGCGTATGTTGACTGAACGTGCCGTCCCGGTGTGTGGACATCTGGGGCTGACGCCACAGTCAGTCAATATCTTTGGTGGTTATAAAGTCCAGGGTCGTGATGAAGCGGCTGCCAGCCAACTGCTGGAAGACGCCCTGGCGCTGGAACAAGCTGGTGCTCAACTGCTGGTGCTAGAGTGTGTACCGGTTTCGCTGGCGCAGCGGGTCACCGAGGCGCTGAGTATCCCGGTTATTGGCATCGGTGCAGGCAATGTCACCGATGGCCAGATTCTGGTCATGCACGACGCGCTTGGCGTAACCGGCGGGCATACGCCGAAATTCGCCCGCAACTTTATGGCGGAAGCGGCGGATATCCGTGCGGCTATTCGTCTGTACGTGCAGGAAGTCGAACAGGGAACCTTTCCTGATGAAAAATACAGTTTTATTTAACACAGGAGTAAGCGTGTGTTGATTATTGAAACGCCGGTGCTGCTGCGCCGTGAACTCCGCCGCTGGCGTCAGGATGGGAAACGCATCGCGCTGGTACCAACCATGGGTAACCTGCATGATGGCCACCTGACACTGGTGGATGAGGCCCGAGCCCGGGCTGATATCGTTGTGGTCAGCATTTTTGTTAACCCATTGCAGTTCGACCGGGCGGATGACCTGGCTCGCTACCCACGAACCCTGCAGGAAGACTGCGAAAAACTGACTCGTCGTGGGGTTGACCTGGTCTTTTCCCCAGCGCCCGAGACCCTCTACCCTAACGGCTTGCAGCAACAGACGTTTGTCGAAGTACCGGGACTCTCCCAGATGCTCGAAGGTGCGAGTCGCCCAGGTCATTTTCGTGGCGTCGCCACCGTTGTCAGCAAGCTGTTTAATCTGGTGCAGCCGGACGTCGCCTGCTTTGGCGAAAAAGACTACCAGCAGCTGGCTCTGATTCGTCAGATGGTGGCTGATATGGATTACGATATCAGCATCGTCGGCGTCCTCATTGTGCGTGCTAAAGACGGCCTGGCGCTCAGTTCACGCAATGGCTACCTGACCGCCGAAGAGCGCCAGCAAGCACCGCAACTCTATCGCATCATGAACGAGGTGACGGCGCAATTATCCAACGGCGACCGACAAATTGATGATATGCTCGCCAGAGCATCAGAAGCGCTGCGCGATGCCGGATTCACACCGGACGAGCTATTTATCCGCGACGCAGTGACGCTGCAACCGCTCACCATCGACAGTACTTCTGCCGTGGTGCTGATGGCTGCCTGGCTGGGTAAGGCGCGCCTGATTGATAACCAACAGGTGGATTTGACCACCTGATTTTTCCAACCAGAGTGACAGACCGATGATTCGAACCATGCTGCAAGGTAAGCTGCACCGGGTAAAAGTAACCCAGGCAGATTTACATTATGAAGGGTCCTGCGCCATCGATCAGGATTTTATGGATGCCGCCGGTATTCTTGAATACGAAGCGATCGACATCTACAACGTGGATAACGGCCACCGCTTTTCCACCTACGCGATCGCCGCAGAGCGCGGCTCCCGCATCATTTCCGTCAATGGCGCGGCGGCACGCTGCGCCTGCGTCGGCGATAAGCTGATTATCTGCTCCTACGTACAGATGCCGGATGAACAGGCCCGTACCCATCATCCTAAAGTCGCCTATTTTGGTGATAATAACGAACTGCAGCGTACCGCTAAAGCCATTCCCGTACAGATAGCCTGAGCGCATCAGCGCGGATAAAAAAAGCGAGGCAGAAACACCGCCTCGCTTCATCTTAACCAACAGAAACGTGTCTTAACTGCGCAGCCCGCGCCCACGCTCAATCAGCCACCAGCTCACGCCATAAAACACCACGATGAAGGCCAGCAGTACTACCAACGTCAGCGGCAACGGCACGTCATGAATGCCCAGGAACCCAAAGCGAAAGCCGCTTATCATGTATACGATCGGGTTTAGTTTGGACACCGCCTGCCAGAATGGCGACAGCAATGACAACGAATAGAATACGCCCCCCAGATAGGTGAGCGGCGTCAGCACGAAGGTAGGGATCAGGCTGATGTCATCAAACGTTTTGGCAAACACGGCGTTGATCAGCCCCGCCAGCGAAAATAACATCGCGGTCAGCAGCAAGGTCACCACCACCATCCACCAGGCATGAACCTGTAACGGCACAAAGAATAGCGATACCGCCGTCACCAGCACACCGACGCAGATACCGCGCGCCATACCGCCCCCCACATAACCGGCGATAATAATATGCGTCGGTACCGGCGCGACCAGCAGCTCTTCGATATTGCGCTGGAATTTGGCGCTGAAAAATGACGAGGCGACATTGGCATACGCATTGGTAATCACCGACATCATGATCAACCCCGGCACAATGAACTGCATATAGCTAAAGCCGTTCATTTCACCGATGCGGTTACCGATCAGATTACCGAATATAATAAAATACAACGACATGGTGATCACAGGCGGCACCAGCGTCTGGATCCAGATCCTCGCGAAGCGGTTGATCTCTTTGATCCAGATACTCTGCAACGCCACCCAATATAGCCCCATCATGCTTTATCTCCGTTGTTATTGAGCAGAGCGACAAACAGTTCTTCCAGGCGATTGGCCTTGTTACGCATGCTAAGGACCTGAACCCCCTGGGCGCTAAGCTGGCTGAAAATGCCGTTCAGCCCCTGCTCTCTTCTGACATCCACTTCCAGCGTCGAGGTGTCCACCAGACGGTGTTGATACCCCTCCAGCCGTGGCAACGCACTTTTCGCCGCCAAATCGAAAATGAAGGTTTCTGATTGCAACTTGGCCAGCAACGCCTTCATCGAGGTGTTTTCCACCAATTGCCCAGACTGGATGATGCCGATATTGCGGCACAACATTTCCGCTTCTTCCAGATAATGGGTGGTCAGGATGATAGTCGTCCCCTGCCCGTTGAGCTCTTTGAGAAACCCCCACATTGAGCGGCGCAATTCAATGTCCACCCCGGCGGTCGGTTCATCCAGAATCAGCAGTTTGGGCTCATGCATCAACGCACGGGCGATCATCAAACGACGTTTCATCCCCCCGGACAGCATGCGTGCCCGCTCGTTACGCTTACCCCATAAATCAAGTTGGTTGAGGTACTTCTCAGCGCGTTGCACCGCTTCATGCCGCGGTACGCCGTAGTAACCAGCCTGATTAACCACGATTTGCATCACGGTCTCAAACGGATTGAAGTTGAACTCCTGCGGTACCAACCCCAATTGCCGTTTGGCATTCACGACATCCCGGTCCAGGTCGTGGCCGAATACCTGCACCCTGCCACCTGTTTTATTGACCAAAGAGCTAATGATGCCAATAGTCGTGGACTTGCCTGCACCATTCGGGCCCAGCAAGGCGTAGAAATCCCCGGCTTCCACACGCAGATCGATACCTCGCAGCGCCTGAACGCCGCCAGGGTATGTCTTCGTCAGATTCGACAATTCAAGTGCATATGTCATAGCTGAATGCATGCCTTCTTATCAGTTAAGCGGGCCCTGGTCGGACCCAGTTTTCGATTTCAAAACCCCTATGATTGCTCTATATTACCTTGCACCGCCCTTTTGTCGTTACAGGTCATTTACTTTCATGAAAACAATAGAAACGCTTATCGCCAATAACCAGCAATGGTCTGAAACGATCGTGAAAGAAGACCCCGATTATTTTGAGCGGTTGGCACTATCCCAACGTCCCCGTTTTCTGTGGATCGGCTGTTCGGACAGCCGGGTTCCCGCAGAAAGCCTGACCAGTCTCGAACCGGGTGAACTGTTTGTGCACCGTAACGTGGCCAACCTGGTTATCCATACCGATCTTAACTGTCTGTCTGTCGTTCAGTACGCGGTTGAGGTTCTGGAAGTGGAACACATCATTATTTGTGGTCACTATGGCTGCGGTGGTGTACAGGCCGCGGTTGAAAACCCGGAACTCGGGTTGATCAACAACTGGCTGCTCCACGTTCGAGACCTGTGGTATAAGCACAGCTCATTACTGGGAGAATTGCCACCGGAACAGCGATTTGACAAACTTTGTGAAATCAATGTAGTCGAACAAGTGTACAACCTGGGTCACTCGACCATCATGCAGTCGGCCTGGAAACGCGGTCAGAAAGTGACGATTCATGGCTGGGTTTATGGGATTCAGGATGGACGTTTACGCGACCTGGAAGTCACCGCCACCAGCCGCGAGACGTTGGAACAACGTTATCGTCGGGCGGTCTCGTCGCTGCTGTAATCATGCGCATCGCGCCCATGCGGTATGGGCGCGATTTCACGCTTACTGCGGAATCACCTTACCGATAAATGGCAGATGACGGTAATGTTGCGCATAATCAATACCGTATCCCACCACAAACTCGTCCGGAATGGAAAAACCAACCCACTCTACCGGAACCGGGACTTCGCGACGTGATGGCTTATCCAGCAGCGTACAGATCGCCAGCGATTTAGGGGCGCGTAACTGCAAAATTTCCCGCACTTTACTGAGCGTATTACCCGAATCAATAATGTCTTCGACAATCAGCACATCTTTGCCACGGATGTCCTCATCCAGATCCTTGAGGATTTTCACATCGCGGGTCGAGCTCATGCCACTGCCATAACTGGAGGCAGTCATGAAATCCACTTCGTGAGAATGGTCGATGGCGCGGCACAGGTCGGCCATAAACACAAAGGATCCACGCAGTAACCCCACCAACACCATGTCACTGGTGCTATCACGGTAATGTTCACTAATCTGGCGTCCAAGCTCAGCCACCCGCGTCTTGACCTCAAGCTCGGAGATCATGACTTCCACCGTATGTTTCATCATACTGACTACTCACCAAAAAAAGATATCCAGTATCGGCCACCGTGGCCATACTCCAGGGCAGACACGCAGCCAGGCTGTGCCGCCATTCATCACGGCGCGCAGTATAACAGAAAGCCGGCTTTACCCCACTCAAGGAGAGAACATGACATCGTTATCGTCTTCAGCGTCTGACAACACTATCACCACCCCAAGCCTCATCACTTACAAAGTGAATGACCCCATCACTGTCGATCAATTTATCCATCTGCTTAACCGAACCTCCTTAGGACCCAGACGTCCACTGGAACAGCGCGAGACCCTCGCGGGCATGCTGACACAAGCCGACCTGCTGGTGACAGCATGGCGTGGTGACGAACTGGTGGGTGTCGCTCGCAGCGTGACGGATTATCACTATTGTTGCTATATGTCGGATCTGGCGGTGGATGAAGCCTGCCAGCACGGCGGCATTGGCCGCCAGCTTATCGAGCACACGGTCCGGCAACTCAAGCCACTGTGTCGCCTGATTCTGATTGCCGCACCGCAGGCCGTGGATTATTACCCCAAAATCGGCTTTGAGGCACACCCCAGTGCCTGGCACATTCTGGCGCAGGACTTTCTGGCACTGAAGCCGTAAAGCCCGGCAGGCTCGATGATGGCAGTGAGAATATCAGTGCATGTATAAGAATGTGAAGATTACGTTATCACGGCATAAAACAGAGTAAAGCGCATTGCACGGTATCGGTGAAAGGTTTCTGATGGACGTCGGCCAACCGAAACGAGGTGTAACATGACAGTACTCACGAAAACCTGCCGTACCGCAGCGTGGATTGCCGGTATTTCACTGCTTTCGAGCTTGTCTGTAGCGTCTGCGCATCCAGAAAATGTGGATCCACGGTTACCGGACAGACAGGAAATGCTGCCACCGCCACCCGGGTTCCCGCCCCCACCGCCTGCGTTACGTCCACCAGTTCATGCACTGTATCAGGCGTCATTACAGGCGACCGACCCGGTATTAGCTGCTAACAAGCTGGTCGCTAACGTGCCCCAAGGTAGTGGTAAAACGTATGAAGTCAGCATCAGTGTAAGAGAGCTGCCACCAGAGCCGAATCCGGCACCGGTGGCACCCACCCCCGCCAAATGACTCGGCAGTGCAACAGCACAGGGAGAGCAGATAGAAGGGAGCCGCAATGGCAGTTGTTACCGTAGTAAGCGGTGATAAACCACATACCGGTACACTAGCGGCAGCGCGGGCCTCAGGCCCGCTATTCCTGAGCACTTACCGCAGATTGCGGCGGGAACAGAACCGGCTGATCAATGCGAATACTGAGTCGAACCGGCTGTCCGGGCTCAAACCAGTTACCACTTTGCACCTGGAGCGCCAGTTCATTAACCCGAATACGGTAAAAATTGCTGTTTCCCATGAATAACCGGTCCTCGATCACCCCCGGCCCATCCTCATCAAGGGCCAGTGCGATTTCTTGCGGACGAACCAACCAGTCATATTGTGCGCCATGAGGTAATTTCAACGCCCGTGTTGCCTGATGCTCACCGAGAAAACTCTGCCATTGCCTGTCACCACTAATCTTCACTGGCAGGTAGTTGGTGTTACCCATAAAACTCGCCACATAGCGGTTAACCGGCCGGTAGTAGAGATCGGCGGAAAATCCCTGCTGCACAATACCACCGTCATGGATCAGAATCAGATGGTCGGCAAACGCAAACGCATCCTCCCGGTCAGAGGTCGCAAATAGCGTGGCTATCTGCCGCTGCCGCAGGATTTGCCGCAATTCGCTGATCAATTGGTAGCGAAGCTGACTATCAATGGAGGAAAAAGGTTCATCCAGCAACAACAGTTTAGGCTGACACGCCAGCGCCCGGGCAATGGCGGCACGCTGATACTGCTCGCGAGAAAGTTCATGCGGGTAGCAACGGGTGAACGTTTCCAGTTGCATCACCCCCACCACATCCATTGCCAGCGTACTGATTTCTTCGGATGACTTACCACGTAGCCCAAAAGTAATGTTTTCCATCACCGTCAGATGAGGAAACAACACATCGTCCTGAAACACCATCCCGACTACGCCTGGTGAGGCTTCACCACGTTGGGTTTGAGGAGGAACGACCTTCTGACCGACAATAGCTATTCGGCCTTTTTCCGGCGACAGCAGACCCGCTATCGATTTCAGCAGCGTGGTTTTACCATCACCACTGGCTCCCAGCAGGCACACCATCTCTCCCTCATGCACCGAAAAACCCACATTCTCTAATACAGAAACCGATGGGTAGCCGCAACTGAGCGAGGTTATCGTCAGAATCTCCGGAGTCGTCATAACGTTCCTATCCTTCCATTCGCATCAATCGGGTGATCCCAAATAGTGGGATCATCCCCACACCGACCAGCATCAACGCAGGTGTAGCGACCAACGGCAGCCGTTCATCCATGATGAAACGAAACACATAAGTCGCCATGGTTTCCACCTCAAACGGCTGCAACAGCAGCGATGCATTCAACTCACGCAGGCTTTCGGTAAACACCAACAACACGCCAACCACCAGACAATGGCGTAACTGCGGCAAATAGACCCACAACACTTGCTGTACAGGTGTATACCCCAGCGACTGACTGACATGATTCATCGCGCCCGGTAAACGGGAGATCCGAATTTGTAGCCGATCGATCAATAAACCGCTAAAGCGCATGCAGTAAGCCAGGATAAGCACCAGTACCGACCCCGCCCAGGGGTCATCCACCACGCCACCGGGCGAGGCGTGCCAGGCATCCAGTCCGAGGAATGGCACCAACAGCCCCATACCTAGCGCCGTCGAGGGTAACAAGCGGTTAATATTGACCCAACGCAGCGGGTTACGGTAAGCCGGGTTGCCCGTTGCCTTGAAATCAAACGTACACACGACGGCCAGTCCAATCACCAGCAATGTTGCGCAGGCAGCCGCCATCACACTACTGGTAAATGCCAGCAAGAATGGCAGGCTCCAGATCGGTGCTTCAGACAGCACGGCCCAGCACACCAGGCGACCAACGGGTACGACAAACGCAATCACCACCAGCCCACAGCCGAGCAGTACCGTCAGAAAACGCGCCCACCCACGCAAAACCGGCAGATCTTTCGGGCAAACGCTACCCAACTGTTGATAACGCAATTGACGTGCACGACTGCGGCGCGCCTGAAACCATATCAGGAATACCAACGGCAGCAATAACGACATCAATAACGCGGCCGTCCCGTGCTGCGCTTTGTCACGCCACAAATCCAGACCCGCCGTCGTCACCGTCCGTAATGAGAAATAGGCAGAGATGCCGTAATCACCGAGCGCCTCAGAAGCCATCAGTACCATTCCAAGAGCGATCGCCGGGCGCGCCATGGGAAACACCACACGCCAGAAAACCTGAGCACGGGTATGATTCATCAACAAGGCAGCCTGCCGCAGGTTGACAGACTGTGACATTAACGCAGTACGCACCAACAGGTAGATATAGGGAAACAACACCAGCGCAAGACAGAGACTGGCACAGCCCACCATCCAGACTTGATGCCAGAATGTCTGGGGTACGCGAGCAGAAGTAAATGATAGAGCGTAGAGCGTCTGTTTAACCGGCCCTTCGTACTCAAACAGGTCGCCATATACAGCCGCCAACATGTACCCAGGCACCGCCAGCGGCAGCAGCAATGCCCGATGTAGCCATACCTGGCCGGTAAAACGGTAATGTGACATCAACCAGGCCAAAGGCAGCGCAAACAGCAAGCTGAATAGCACGCAACCGATCACCAGCATCAGCGAGTTCGTCCCATAAACGGGCAGAGCTTGCCATAACGCCAATACCGCGTTGCCGGGGGCGAAAAAGGCCATGCCGACGATAGTCACTAGCGGGAACAGAAGGATCACCGCCAACAGCACACTACTAATGCGCCAGATACCTGAAGTCATGAGAAATCGGTAAAATAAATTTAAACTGCACTATTAATATCAAAGCCGCGCGCTGGCGTCATGGTATCAATCGCCGATAAATGGCCGGTAATTATCCCATTGAACAAACAGCACCTCGTTTGACCCCGCCCAACAGCCGATTACCGGATATCACGCTGATCTGAATAAAACTTGAAATCAGGGCCGGTAACTGTGATAACGTCATCTAATGAAAGATGAAACAGGTTAAATTATGAAACACTCCGCGCTGGTGCTGCTCCTGCTCTCATTGTTGGGCTTCTCCTCCGCCAGTAAGGCATTGAATGATTTCGAGGCAGAAGACCTCGCCGATCTGACCGCCATTTTCGTTTATCTGAAAAACAACTGTGGCTATAAAGACCTTCCCAACGATCAGATTCGCCGGGCGCTGGTTATTTTTGCCCAACAAAACCGCTGGGATCTCAGCAATTACAACCAGTTCGACATGATTGCGCTTGGCGAAGCCAGCTACCGTGATCTCAGCGGTATCGCTATTCCCACACCGAAGAAGTGTCAGTCTTTGGCCCGGAACTCACTCAGTTTACTCGCCACTACACAGTAAAGCTTAAAATCCTCCGCATTGCGTGAAATTTGACCGTGCAAGCACCATGAGAGTTAGCTATCATAGCGCGCCAATTTTCATGGCTGTTATCGCGGAGGAAGCCCTAACATGTCCCAGAAAGAAATTTGGTATGAGACCCTGCATGCCAACTTCGGTCAGTACTTTTCAATAGACCAGGTGCTCTATCATGAAAAAACTGACCATCAGGATCTGATCATCTTCGAAAACGCGGCGCTAGGCCGGGTAATGGCATTAGATGGGGTTGTGCAGACCACCGAACGCGACGAGTTCATCTACCACGAAATGATGACCCACGTTCCGTTGCTCGCCCATGGCAACGCCAAGCGTGTGTTGATCATCGGTGGCGGCGATGGCGGAATGCTGCGCGAAGTCTGTCGTCACCGTCACATCGAGCAGATAACGATGGTCGAAATCGACGCGGGTGTCGTGTCGTTCTGCCGCCAGTACCTGCCCAACCACAGCGCGGGCGCTTACGATGACCCACGTTTTCGTCTGGTGATTGACGACGGTGTTAACTTCGTCAATGCCTGCCAGGAAAAGTTCGATATCATCATTTCCGACTGTACCGACCCCATCGGCCCGGGTGAAAGTCTGTTTACCTCGGATTTTTATCAGGGGTGCGCGCGTTGCTTGAACGACGGCGGGATCTTCGTGGCACAGAATGGCGTCTGTTTCCTGCAGCAGGATGAGG
The DNA here is from genome assembly GCF_020406815.2 of Dickeya oryzae. NCBI lineage: Bacteria > Pseudomonadati > Pseudomonadota > Gammaproteobacteria > Enterobacterales > Pectobacteriaceae > Dickeya > Dickeya oryzae. Next base: position 1,160,179 of record NZ_CP162670.1, on the reverse strand, counting down.
CTGTTAACAGCCATCAGAAACTGAGCCACTATTTCAGTGATGTCAGTTTTTATCAGACAGCCATTCCCACATATTATGGCGGGATCATGACCTTTGCCTGGGCCAGTAATAACCCGGCGTTGCGTGCTATCGACCAACAGAGCCTGCAACGACGGTTTGCCGCAGCGGAAATCGAATGCCGCTATTACAACCCAGCCATCCATATCGGCAGCTTTGCCCTGCCACAATATTTACTGAATGCCCTGTCAGCGGCACGCTGATCACTGGCATCCATAAGGGGGTGAATTAAATTGCAAAAGCTGAAACTACATGGCTTTAACAATCTGACCAAGAGCCTGAGTTTTTGTATCTACGATATCTGTTATGCGAAAACGCCCGCCGATCGCGATGGCTACATCGCGTATATTGACGAGCAGTACAACGCAAACCGTCTGACAGAAATCCTGAGTGAAACCTGTTCCATCATTGGCGCCAATATTCTGAACATTGCTCGCCAGGATTATGAACCGCAAGGCGCTAGTGTGACCATTTTGGTCAGCGAAGAGCCGATGGATCCGCGCGATGTGGATACCTCCGAACATCCCGGCCCCTTGCCGAATTCCGTCGTCGCACACCTTGATAAAAGCCACATCTGTGTGCACACCTATCCGGAAAGCCATCCTGGTGGCGGCCTGTGCACGTTCCGCGCGGATATAGAAGTATCGACCTGTGGTGTCATTTCACCGCTGAAGGCACTGAACTATCTGATCCATCAACTGGAATCGGATATCGTAACCATTGACTACCGTGTGCGTGGCTTTACCCGCGACATCAATGGTGTTAAGCATTTTATCGACCATAAGATCAACTCAATCCAGAACTTCATGTCTGACGACATGAAATCGCTCTATCATCTGATGGATGTTAATGTTTACCAGGAAAATATTTTTCACACCAAAATGCTGCTGAAGGATTTCGACCTGAAGCACTACCTGTTTAACGTCAGCCCTCAAGAGCTGAGCGCCGAAGAGCGTAAACGTATCACGGACTTGCTGTATCGTGAGATGCAGGAAATCTATTACGGCAGAAACATCGCAACCGTATGATCATCCACCTGAGGGCATATGCCCTCAGGTTCCGGCAAATCTTCGCCCGTTATTCCTGACAAGGTAAGTACGCGTCACTGCGCAAAGATAAAGCATTGTATTTGTGCTTTAGAAACGAAAAAGCCCTGAACCAGATGATTCAGGGCTTCGGAATGATTGGCGGTGCGGACGGGACTCGAACCCGCGACCCCCGGCGTGACAGGCCGGTATTCTAACCGACTGAACTACCGCACCGCGCTATGCTCAGTGAGCGAGGTGAATACTACGGTCCGACACCGGTTGCGTCAACGCTTTTTATCACTAACCGCTTCTGTTTGCTTACATTTTCAGCGCAATGGTGTCTTTGTGATCAAGACACCCTACCTCAGTTGCGCCACAGGCAGTTGCCGCCTTTCTTCATAATTAAATCCAGCCGTTGCTCATGCGCTACTAACTCGTCATCACTGGCGTACAACACCGTCAACGCCGATGCCGGGCGTGAAATACGCTGTATGGTTTCGGCTTGCACTGTCTGCTGCTGGTTCTCCCCTTCCATCGAAAAAGCCAGTGACGTTTGCCCGCCAGTCATCGACAGATAGACTTCAGCCAGAATCTCGGCATCCAGTAACGCACCGTGCAGCGTACGCTTGCTGTTATCTATCTGGTAACGGTCGCACAATGCATCCAGGTTATTACGCTTGCCGGGGAATAACCGGCGAGCCATCAGCAGGCTATCGGTGATAGTGCAGAAGGTTTCCGTTTTGGGGATGTCTCGTCCCAGCAACCGGAACTCATAGTCCATAAAGCCGATATCAAACGACGCGTTATGGATCACCAGCTCCGCACCGCGGATAAAATCGATAAAATCATCGGCAACCTCAGCGTAAGTCGGCTTATCAGCCAGAAACTCATCGCTAATGCCATGAACATTATAGGCTTCCGGGTCTATCAGACGGTCCGGCCTAAGATAAACATGGAAATGACGCCCGGTCAGGCGACGATTCACCACCTCAACCGCACCAATCTCAATAATCTTGTGCCCTTCATAGTGAACCCCCAGCTTATTCATACCGGTGGTTTCCGTATCAAGAACGATTTGTCGTGTAATTGCAGTGCTCATCGATTTCGTTTATGTCAGACTTATGCTTTTGACCATGAATAAGAGTCTACCAGAGATGCTAAAACAGGTTGAGATTTTCACCGACGGCTCCTGTCTCGGCAATCCTGGCCCGGGTGGCTACGGAGTGCTTTTGCGCTACAAGCAGCACGAAAAAACACTGAGCGCAGGCTACCGGCTAACCACTAACAACCGGATGGAACTGATGGCGGCGATCGTCGCACTAGAAAGCCTGACCTCGCCTTGTGATGTTACACTCAGTACTGATAGCCAATATGTCCGCCAGGGGATTACCAGTTGGATCCACAACTGGAAAAAACGCGGCTGGAAGACCGCTGAGAAAAAGCCGGTAAAGAACATCGACCTGTGGCAACGGTTAGATGTTGCAATTCAGCGCCATACTCTGCGCTGGTTGTGGGTCAAAGGGCATGCCGGTCATCCAGAAAACGAACGCTGCGATGAGTTGGCACGCCAGGCGGCTAATGCACCAACCCTTGATGACACCGGCTATCAGCCTGAATAATCTGCACTATCACTCGCCTGTCAGGTGATTAATCATGCCGATACCGGTAGCTTTTCGTCGCCCCTACCGGGCGATGCATCGGTGATTTTCTTAACAAGCTTTTGCTCGGCGTCATGGTCAGTGGGATGGTACGTTTGCGTGCAACGATCAGATTCAGGCACCCCAGTAGTGGTAGCGTATTGTTCCATTTGCCCTGCCCTGGCTCACGCCACGGTAGTACCTGCAAACTATTATGATGCACAATTTCGTAGTTCAGCAGGCTCAGCCAATCCATCATCCGCATTTGGCTAAACATACGGCTACAATAGGGTTGGCGTCGGCGCATTCCTGGTACCAGACGCCCCATCCCCACCAGACTAACCGGGTTGAAACCACTGATGATGACCCATCCATCATTAATCAAAACCCGGTCTACCTCGCGCACGATACGGTGAGGATCGGCAGAGTACGCCAGGACATGGGTCAGTAGACAGGCATCCACGGATTTCTCTATAAATGGAAGTTGATAGGGATCAGCCATAACATGCGCCTGCTGATCGCGACTGACATTCACCTGATGTGGGATAGTGCACGTCTGGCTGTCAATCGCGATGCTCAATCCGCCAATTTTTAGCAGATGAAATCCGAATATCCGACTCCACCAAGGGGCCAGTGCAGTATTCAGAGTGTGAAGATAGTTTTCTCCCCAGGGAATGGCTTCCCAACTATCAGGCGCCACGATTTTCTGGGATGTTTGTGCTGGCTTCATGTTTTAGAATCGTCCACAAGCTAACCATCAACAACGAGGATGCAGCATGAATCTTATCAGTGTACCGGCTTTCAAAGATAACTACATTTGGCTGCTGGCTAATGATGAAAAACACTGTGTGATTGTGGACCCAGGAGATGCCACACCCGTACTTCAGGCACTGGAACAGTATGGGCTATCTCCCGCCGCGATTCTGTTGACCCATCATCACAATGACCATACCGGTGGTGTCCAGCAACTGGCCACTCATTACCCCGACATACACATTTACGGCCCACAGGAAACTAAACGCTGTGGTGTGACACATACAGTACAAGAGGGAGACAAGATTACCGTCGCAGGTTCGGAATTTTCTATTTTTTTCGTGCCTGGACACACCGCAGGACATATCGCGTACTATAGCCACCCATATCTGTTCTGCGGCGATACGCTGTTTTCTGCTGGGTGCGGTCGCATTTTTGAAGGTACAGCACAACAAATGTTCGAATCATTGATCAAGTTGGCTGATTTACCCGATGAAACCCAAGTATGTTGTGCGCATGAGTACACATTGTCCAATCTGGCCTTTGCCCACCAGATTTGGCCAGAAGATGTAGATATTTATGATTACCTTGTAAAAATCAGGCAATTACGTGAAAAAGGAGAATCATCCCTCCCCTCCACACTGGGCCGGGAACGAAGAATAAATATTTTTTTACGCTACCATGACATTGATTTAAAAAGAAAATTGTCCATCAATACGGACACCCAGGGTGATTGGCAGATTTTTGCGCATTTACGTGCATTGAAAGACCAATTCTGACGGTTTTTGTTGTACTGAATTGCCAATCAAAGTATCATTGTCTGTCTTTTAAGCAACTATTGACACAGATATGAAGACTAAAGCGATATTCATCGCCTCAGTCGTGTTGACAGGTTGCCAGGTGCCACCCAATGACACCTCTCAACCCAGACAGCATGCACAGAGTCTGTCTTCGGCAGGTCAAGGTGAAGCAGGAAAGTACACAGATGGTCGAGAGACCGGTACGCGATGGCTGGATGATGAAAGCATCGCGCAGCAAGACCTGTGGAACTTCATTGGCGACGAGCTGAAGATGGAGGTTCCGGAAAATACCCGGATCCGCGAGCAAAAACAGCGTTACTTAAAAAATAAGAGCTATCTCCACGATGTAACATTACGGGCAGAGCCGTACATGTACTGGATAGTCGGGCAGATTAAAGAACGTAAGATGCCGATGGAACTGGTACTGCTACCCATAGTGGAGAGCGCTTTTGACCCAAATGCCAGATCATCATCCAACGCCGTAGGGCTTTGGCAAATTGTTCCTGGCACAGGGCGCAATTATGGGTTGAAACATACCCAGTGGTACGATGGACGTCGTGATGTTGTTGCATCTACGACTGCTGCGCTGGACATGATGCAGCGCCTGAACCGTATGTTTGACGGCGATTGGTTATTGACCGTAGCCGCCTATAACGCCGGTGAAGGGCGAATCATGCAAGCGGTGAAAGCGAATAAAGCGAAAGGTCGTCCAACAAATTATTGGGCGCTGGCGTTGCCATATGAAACGTCAACCTATGTGCCCAAAATGTTGGCGCTGAGCGATATTCTCAAGCACAGCAAAAAGTACGGAGTTGAACTGCCGAGACCTAATGAAAACCGTGCATTGGCACGCGTTGATTTAGGCCAGCAGATGGAGTTGACACAAGCTGCCGAGCTGGCGGGATTGTCTGTCACTAAGCTTAAGAGCTACAACACGGGCTACACACGTGATGTTACCGCACCTAACGGTCCGCATTACATTATGGTGCCCAAGTCCCATGTAGGACAGTTGAAAGACTCATTAGCTGATGGTGATATTGCTGCGATCCAGCCGACCAAAACTGTGCAGCCGACTGTGGCGACTCGCTCTGCCGGATATAAAGTTCGTTCTGGCGATACGTTATCGAGTATCGCTAAACGGATGAATGTCCGTACGCAGGACCTGCAAAACTGGAACCACCTTAAGGGTAGTGCTCTGAAAGTGGGTCAGACATTGCAGGTTGCTAAGGCAACCACATCCGTGACGGCAGGTGTAGTAGCAAGCAATAAGTCGAACTCGATCATTTATCAGGTTCGTAAAGGTGATTCGCTGGCAAGCATTGCCAAACGCCATGGCGTTAACATTGCTGACGTCATGCGCTGGAATACGGTCATTAAAGATGCCAACCTTCAGCCAGGCGATCGACTGACACTTTATGTCACCAGAAGACAATCACCCGACTCCTGATACAAAAAACCGCCACTTAGGCGGTTTTTTTATTGGTAGTGATATAGCAGATCTCACGCAATACCAAACTCGACCAGTAAGGGGTTGTGATCAGAAGCATCTGTAACCAGTACCGACGAATCAGTTACCGCCAGTTCCCGATAAAAAACGAAATCCAGTGGTCTGCCAAACGCCCTGCGCCGCTGATCATTGGAAAACGACACTTCACAAAGCCCCATCCGATGGGCAAACCGATAAAGTGCGCTCACCCTAGGCTGACTCCATGCATTAAAATCCCCAGCCATAATCACTGGCCCAGAGTGACGTTTCAATTGCTCACCGATGGTCTCAAGCTGATTGGTATAGGCCTCTACTCCCAGGCTGAAATTGACAGCATGGATATTAATGACCATTAACAACCGTCCATCACTCAACGAATACACGGTGATCAATGCTGATTTGGCCAGACGAATTAGCGGCTCTCGTTCACGCAGAGGAAAACAATACATAGGCAGAGCTGAAGATAACGTCATTACACCTGAAGGATGGGTAGGAAGTACAAAAGCGGGTACCTGTTCTGCAGAAAGATAGTGCGTTGTGGCAAAACGGATCAGTTCGGGGGACGATTGTGCTTCCTGCAATAACATGAGCTGTGTGCGTTGACCAAAGTGCTTTAGAACAGACAACCAATTCGTACGTTGTTGTTTAAAAATATTCCATACCATTATCCGTAGAGGATCCTCCGTTACCATCAGAGGTTCCGAGGATGCCGGCTGCTGTTTTAAATAATGCATTGCCGAAGGCTGAAAGATACGCTCTACCGGTTGCCCGGCGACATACCTCATCGCATAGGTTTTCTTGTGCACTTTATTCCTGCTATACCCGTGTACTGTTAATCGTTATAGGGTTTTTACCTTCACGTTTCAATGGGTATAAGCAGTCAGATGAGAAATTCGACACAGTAACGGCGAATAGGAAAGGAACGGCGTTCTCTTTGTCGAAGAGAGAGTCTTAGAAAAGTAAAAAGCCCTGAGCTTATGCTTAGGGCTTCTATAAGTTGGCGGTGCGGACGGGACTCGAACCCGCGACCCCCGGCGTGACAGGCCGGTATTCTAACCGACTGAACTACCGCACCACCGATTCTGTATGTTATCAGAGGAGTCAATCCGATAACCGGTGTCTTACTTACACCACAATTTGATGCCTGGCAGTTCCCTACTCTCGCATGGGGAGACCCCACACTACCATCGGCGCTACGGCGTTTCACTTCTGAGTTCGGCATGGGGTCAGGTGGGACCACCGCGCTCTCGCCGCCAGGCAAATTCTTTTGACGTCTGTTCAACGTCCTGATTCTTCATGTCGCCGTGTATCGCTACACCACGCCATCCAATCCTCGAACAAGCTAAAATCTCGTCTCTGTCTCTCTCACCAAAACACCTTCGGTGTTGTAAGGTTAAGCCTCTCGGGTCATTAGTACTGGTTAGCTCAACGTATCGCTACGCTTACACACCCAGCCTATCAACGTCCTCGTCTCGAACGTCCCTTCAGGGGAATCTAGTTCCCAGGGAAGACTCATCTCGGGGCAAGTTTCCCGCTTAGATGCTTTCAGCGGTTATCTCTTCCGCACGTAGCTACCGGGCAGTGCCATTGGCATGACAACCCGAACACCAGCGGTGCGTTCACTCCGGTCCTCTCGTACTAGGAGCAACCCCCCTCAATCTTCCAACGCCCACGGCAGATAGGGACCGAACTGTCTCACGACGTTCTAAACCCAGCTCGCGTACCACTTTAAATGGCGAACAGCCATACCCTTGGGACCTACTTCAGCCCCAGGATGTGATGAGCCGACATCGAGGTGCCAAACACCGCCGTCGATATGAACTCTTGGGCGGTATCAGCCTGTTATCCCCGGAGTACCTTTTATCCGTTGAGCGATGGCCCTTCCATTCAGAACCACCGGATCACTAAGACCTGCTTTCGCACCTGCTCGAGCCGTCACTCTCGCAGTCAAGCTAGCTTATGCCTTTGCACTAACCTCCTGATGTCCGACCAGGATTAGCTAACCTTCGTGCTCCTCCGTTACTCTTTGGGAGGAGACCGCCCCAGTCAAACTACCCACCAGACACTGTCCCCAGCCCGGATTACGGGCCCAGGTTAGAACATCAAACATTAAAGGGTGGTATTTCAAGGTTGGCTCCATGCAGACTGGCGTCCACACTTCAAAGCCTCCCACCTATCCTACACATCAAGGCTCAAGGTTCAGTGTCAAGCTATAGTAAAGGTTCACGGGGTCTTTCCGTCTTGCCGCGGGTACACTGCATCTTCACAGCGAGTTCAATTTCACTGAGTCTCGGGTGGAGACAGCCTGGCCATCATTACGCCATTCGTGCAGGTCGGAACTTACCCGACAAGGAATTTCGCTACCTTAGGACCGTTATAGTTACGGCCGCCGTTTACCGGGGCTTCGATCAAGAGCTTCTCCTTACGGATAACCCCATCAATTAACCTTCCGGCACCGGGCAGGCGTCACACCGTATACGTCCACTTTCGTGTTTGCACAGTGCTGTGTTTTTATTAAACAGTTGCAGCCAGCTGGTATCTGCGACTCCCCTCAGCTCCATCCGCAAGGGACTTCACCAACAGGAGCGTGCCTTCTCCCGAAGTTACGGCACCATTTTGCCTAGTTCCTTCACCCGAGTTCTCTCAAGCGCCTGAGTATTCTCTACCTGACCACCTGTGTCGGTTTGGGGTACGATTCAATGTTACCTGATGCTTAGAGGCTTTTCCTGGAAGCCGGGCATCTGTCACTTCAGCACCGTAGTGCCTCGTCATCACGCCTCAGTGTTAACAGCAGACCGGATTTACCTGGTCCACCCACCTGCACGCTTAAACCGGGACAACCGTCGCCCGGATGACATAGCCTTCTCCGTCCCCCCTTCGCAGTAACACCAAGTACAGGAATATTAACCTGTTTCCCATCGACTACGCTTTTCAGCCTCGCCTTAGGGGTCGACTCACCCTGCCCCGATTAACGTTGGACAGGAACCCTTGGTCTTCCGGCGTGCGGGTTTTTCACCCGCATTATCGTTACTTATGTCAGCATTCGCACTTCTGATACCTCCAGCAGCCCTCACAGGCCACCTTCACAGGCTTACAGAACGCTCCCCTACCCAACAACACCTAAGTGTCGCTGCCGCAGCTTCGGTGCATGGTTTTAGCCCCGTTACATCTTCCGCGCAGGCCGACTCGACCAGTGAGCTATTACGCTTTCTTTAAATGATGGCTGCTTCTAAGCCAACATCCTGGCTGTCTGGGCCTTCCCACATCGTTTCCCACTTAACCATGACTTTGGGACCTTAGCTGGCGGTCTGGGTTGTTTCCCTCTTCACGACGGACGTTAGCACCCGCCGTGTGTCTCCCGTGATAACATTCTTCGGTATTCGCAGTTTGCATCGGGTTGGTAAGCCGGGATGGCCCCCTAGCCGAAACAGTGCTCTACCCCCGAAGATGAATTCACGAGGCGCTACCTAAATAGCTTTCGGGGAGAACCAGCTATCTCCCGGTTTGATTGGCCTTTCACCCCCAGCCACAAGTCATCCGCTAATTTTTCAACATTAGTCGGTTCGGTCCTCCAGTTAGTGTTACCCAACCTTCAACCTGCCCATGGCTAGATCACCGGGTTTCGGGTCTATACCCTGCAACTAGACGCCCAGTTAAGACTCGGTTTCCCTGCGGCTCCCCTATTCGGTTAACCTTGCTACAGAATATAAGTCGCTGACCCATTATACAAAAGGTACGCAGTCACACCCTAAAGGTGCTCCCACTGCTTGTACGTACACGGTTTCAGGTTCTATTTCACTCCCCTCGCCGGGGTTCTTTTCGCCTTTCCCTCACGGTACTGGTTCACTATCGGTCAGTCAGGAGTATTTAGCCTTGGAGGATGGTCCCCCCATGTTCAGACAGGATACCACGTGTCCCGCCCTACTCATCGAACTCACAACCTGTGCATCTTCGTGTACGGGACTGTCACCCTGTATCGTGCGCCTTTCCAGACGCTTCCACTGACACACAAGCCGATTCAGGTTCTGGGCTCCTCCCCGTTCGCTCGCCGCTACTGGGGGAATCTCGGTTGATTTCTTTTCCTCGGGGTACTGAGATGTTTCAGTTCCCCCGGTTCGCCTCATTAACCTATGGATTCAGTTAATGATAGTGTGACGAGTCACACTGGGTTTCCCCATTCGGGTATCGTCGGGTATAACGGTTCATATCACCTTGCCGACGCTTTTCGCAGATTAGCACGCCCTTCATCGCCTCTGACTGCCTAGGCATCCACCGTGTACGCTTAGTCGCTTAACCTCACAACCCGAAAGTGTCTCGGGATATGAGTATTTTGAGAGACTCGAACAACACATGAATTCTCACTCACATGCTGTCGTTTCAATTTTTCAGCTTGTTCCGGATTGTTAAAGAGCAGATAACATAAACCTGACTATCTCTAATCAGTTTTAGGTTAGCGTTGACCGTGCCTTTCACCCACTGTCAGTCATACTGGCGTCCCCTAGGGGATTCGAACCCCTGTTACCGCCGTGAAAGGGCGGTGTCCTGGGCCTCTAGACGAAGGGGACATCACTTGTCAGCTTCGCAAGACGCTTTTGACTCTTTCTTATCATCAGACAATCTGTGTGGACACCACGCAGGCACTTCTACTCGGTAAGGAGGTGATCCAACCGCAGGTTCCCCTACGGTTACCTTGTTACGACTTCACCCCAGTCATGAATCACAAAGTGGTAAGCGCCCTCCCGAAGGTTAAGCTACCTACTTCTTTTGCAACCCACTCCCATGGTGTGACGGGCGGTGTGTACAAGGCCCGGGAACGTATTCACCGTAGCATTCTGATCTACGATTACTAGCGATTCCGACTTCATGGAGTCGAGTTGCAGACTCCAATCCGGACTACGACGTACTTTATGAGGTCCGCTTGCTCTCGCGAGGTCGCTTCTCTTTGTATACGCCATTGTAGCACGTGTGTAGCCCTACTCGTAAGGGCCATGATGACTTGACGTCATCCCCACCTTCCTCCGGTTTATCACCGGCAGTCTCCCTTGAGTTCCCACCCGAAGTGCTGGCAACAAAGGATAAGGGTTGCGCTCGTTGCGGGACTTAACCCAACATTTCACAACACGAGCTGACGACAGCCATGCAGCACCTGTCTCAGCGCTCCCGAAGGCACCCTCGTATCTCTACAAGGTTCGCTGGATGTCAAGAGTAGGTAAGGTTCTTCGCGTTGCATCGAATTAAACCACATGCTCCACCGCTTGTGCGGGCCCCCGTCAATTCATTTGAGTTTTAACCTTGCGGCCGTACTCCCCAGGCGGTCGATTTAACGCGTTAGCTCCGGAAGCCACGGTTCAAGACCACAACCTCCAAATCGACATCGTTTACAGCGTGGACTACCAGGGTATCTAATCCTGTTTGCTCCCCACGCTTTCGCACCTGAGCGTCAGTCTTCGTCCAGGGGGCCGCCTTCGCCACCGGTATTCCTCCAGATCTCTACGCATTTCACCGCTACACCTGGAATTCTACCCCCCTCTACGAGACTCTAGCCTGTCAGTTTTGAATGCAGTTCCCAGGTTAAGCCCGGGGATTTCACATCCAACTTAACAGACCGCCTGCGTGCGCTTTACGCCCAGTCATTCCGATTAACGCTTGCACCCTCCGTATTACCGCGGCTGCTGGCACGGAGTTAGCCGGTGCTTCTTCTGCGGGTAACGTCAATGAACAGACGTATTAAGTCTGCTCCCTTCCTCCCCGCTGAAAGTGCTTTACAACCCGAAGGCCTTCTTCACACACGCGGCATGGCTGCATCAGGCTTGCGCCCATTGTGCAATATTCCCCACTGCTGCCTCCCGTAGGAGTCTGGACCGTGTCTCAGTTCCAGTGTGGCTGGTCATCCTCTCAGACCAGCTAGGGATCGTCGCCTAGGTGAGCCTTTACCTCACCTACTAGCTAATCCCATCTGGGCACATCCGATGGCAAGAGGCCCTAAGGTCCCCCTCTTTGGTCTTGCGACGTTATGCGGTATTAGCTACCGTTTCCAGTAGTTATCCCCCTCCATCAGGCAGTTTCCCAGACATTACTCACCCGTCCGCCGCTCGTCACCCAAGGAGCAAGCTCCTTTGTGCTACCGCCCGACTTGCATGTGTTAGGCCTGCCGCCAGCGTTCAATCTGAGCCATGATCAAACTCTTCAATTTAAAGTTTGATGTGTTTTCCGAAGAAAACGGTGCTCAAAGAATTTACTGTTTATTCGTAATGAATTAACTGTTGTCACTCTTCAAGACTTTCACTAATTTTTTAGTGAAGTGTCCTGCGAGTGCCCACACAGATTGTCTGATTGATTGTTAAAGAGCAGTGCGACCGGCCTGAGCCTGCTGTCGCGAGGTGGCGTATACTACGCTTTCCTCATGAAGTGTCAACGATTATTTTCGTTTCCACTTCCTGACACCGCGCTGCGTTGCCGCTGTTGCCGTGTCAGTGGAGGCGCATTATAGGGAGTTATTCCGGCCTGACAAGCGTAATTTTCACAAAAAAACCTGACAGCTCACTTTTTCACCCAAAACGCCATTATCAGAATATTTTTTGAACACATTGGTGATAAAAAACCCGAACCCCAGCAGTAAACCGGTGTTCGGGTTTTAAAGACACGACACTTCTATTCGTGATCAACGACTCGTGAATAACTACTGTCGGGCAACAATGGTGTCGTTTTCTACATCCAACGTCACTGCTTTCCCTGGTACTAAAGCCCCAGACAGTATTTGCTGTGCCAACGGATTTTCAATCATCTGCTGAATAGCCCTTTTCAGCGGACGAGCACCGTAGACAGGGTCAAACCCTGACTTACCCAGTAATTCCAGCGCAGCATCAGAGATAGACACGGTATAACCCCGCTCTTCCATGCGTTTATAAAGACGCTGCAATTGGATCTGAGCAATAGACGTAATATGAGCTTGTCCCAATGGATGGAACACCACGACCTCATCGATGCGGTTGATGAACTCAGGGCGGAAATGATGGCTGACAACGCCTAACACCATGTCACGCATCTGGCCATAATTCATTTCGCCGAATCGTTCCTGAATAAGATCCGACCCGAGGTTAGACGTCATGATCACCACCGTATTACGGAAGTCCACCGTGCGGCCTTGCCCATCAGTCAAGCGGCCATCATCCAGCACCTGAAGCAGAATGTTGAACACATCAGGATGCGCTTTTTCCACTTCATCCAGCAAGATAACGGAATAAGGCCGACGACGTACCGCTTCAGTCAGATATCCGCCTTCTTCATAACCAACGTATCCTGGAGGCGCACCGACCAGCCGAGAAACCGAATGTTTTTCCATAAACTCGGACATATCAATACGCACCATCGCGTCATCACTATCGAACAAGAATGACGCCAGTGTTTTGCATAACTCGGTTTTACCCACACCGGTCGGGCCGAGAAATAAAAATGAACCAATAGGACGATTGGGATCCGACAACCCGGCACGGCTACGACGAATCGAGTTAGCGACAGCCTCTACCGCTTCATTCTGCCCAATGACCCGCTGGTGTAGCTCTTGCTCCATACGCAGCAGTTTTTCTCGTTCACTTTCCAGCATCCGTGAAACCGGAATCCCCGTCCAGCGGGCCAGAACCTCAGCAATCTCGGCATCGGTTACGCGATTGCGCAGCAGATGCATGGTTTTACCTTCAACCTGCGTGGCTGCCGCCAGCTGTTTTTCCAGTTCAGGGATTTTGCCGTACTGCAGTTCTGACATTCTCCCTAAATCCCCCTGGCGTCTTGCCTGCTCCAGAGAAATCTTGGCTTGTTCCAGTGCTGCTTTAATATTTTGTGTGCCAGTCAGCGACGCTTTTTCCGCTTTCCACTCTTCTTCCAGTTTCGAGTATTCGCGCTCTTTCTGCTCCAGTTCGGTATTGAGGATCTCCAAACGTTTCAGACTGGCTTCATCCGACTCTTTCTTTAAGGCCTGTTGTTCCAGTTTTAACTGAATAATTCGGCGATCAAGGCGATCCAACGGTTCTGGTTTCGAGTCAATCTGCATGCGGATACTGGAAGCGGCCTCATCAATCAGGTCGATAGCTTTATCCGGCAATTTTCTATCTGAGATATACCGATGCGACAGCATAGCCGCTGCAACAATCGCGGGGTCGGTGATTTGCACGTGATGGTGCAGCTCATACCGTTCTTTCAGACCACGCAGAATGGCGATCGTGTCTTCAACCGTCGGCTCAGCGACGAACACCTTCTGGAAACGACGTTCGAGTGCAGCATCTTTTTCAATAAACTGGCGGTACTCATCCAGTGTGGTAGCACCGACACAGTGCAGTTCGCCACGCGCTAATGCTGGCTTCAGCATGTTACCTGCATCCATCGCACCATCAGCCTTACCAGCACCGACCATGGTGTGCAGTTCGTCGATGAAGAGAATGACACTACCTTCCTGTTTAGACAGGTCATTCAGTACGCCTTTCAGGCGTTCTTCAAACTCACCACGGTATTTTGCCCCGGCAACCAGTGCGCCCATATCAAGTGACAGCACTCGTTTATTTTTCAAACCTTCGGGGACTTCACCATTGACGATACGCTGCGCCAGTCCCTCGACAATCGCCGTTTTACCGACACCAGGTTCACCAATTAAAACCGGGTTGTTCTTGGTTCTGCGTTGTAGCACTTGAATGGTACGGCGAATTTCCTCATCACGGCCAATCACCGGATCCAACTTACCTTGCTCTGCGCGTTCGGTAAGGTCGATCGTGAATTTTTTCAGCGCCTGACGTTGATCTTCAGCGCTCTGATCGTTGACTTGCTGCCCACCACGAACCTGCTCGATTGCGTGAGTCACGTTCTGTTGTGTCGCTCCAGCGTTCTTTAAGAGATCGCCAAGTGTCCCGCGCGATTCAAATACCGCCAGCACAAATAATTCTGAAGAAATGAAAGTGTCGCCCTTTTTCTGCGCCAGCTTGTCGCAGATATTGAGCGTCCGTACCAGCTCACTGGACGGTTGAACATCGCCATCGGTGCCTTCCACCTGTGGTAAACGACTGATTGCCTGCTCGATTTCATTTTTAAGGCGATTGACGTTCGCACCGGCGGCCGTCAGCAACGGGCCGACAGTCCCCCCTTCCTGATTAAGAAGGGCGCTCATCAAATGCAATGGTTCAATGAATTGATGGTCTCGTCCGAGGGCGAGAGATTGGGCATCAGCGAGGGCAAGCTGGAATTTGTTGGTAAGACGATCCAGACGCATAACTCCTCCCATACATACTGGTCAAAATTGCTACTGGAGATTAAATGAGGTCATTCCTCAAAAATTCAAGATTATTTTGCCAGTAATAATAGAAGGAAAAACGTTAATCCTCCGGATCGTCTTAATTCAATAGGTTATATCAGCCAAATCAAAGTTGCCATACGTCCGGTCATACCATCGCGTCGATAAGAGAAAAATCTACCCGAATCGCTGACCGTACAGTACTCGCCACCAAACACCTGGGTGACACCAGCAGCCGCCAAACGCAAACGGGCCAGCTGATAAATATCGGCAAGGAATTTACCATTGCGGGGAACGAAAGCGCAATCGGCAATGGGGTCAACTTGCAGAAAAGCCTCACGAACCTCCCCCCCGACTTCAAATTGCTGCGGACCAATAGCAGGCCCCATCCACGCCAGAATATCTGCCGGGCGAGCATGAAAATGGCGTAGCGTCTCTTCGAGTACACCGGCCTGTAAACCCCGCCAGCCTGCATGTGCAACTGCAACTTCATCGCCATTAGCTGAACAAAACAGAACCGGTAAACAGTCTGCCGTCATTACTGCACATACCCGATCCTGACGGGTAGTATAAGCGGCATCCCCTGTCAGTGAATCAGATGACACCTGATCAAGATTAATCACTTGAGTGCCATGCACCTGCTGTAACCAATGTGGCATGACAGGCAATTCAGCAGTGGCGAGCAGACGCTGTCGGTTGTCCTGAACGTGCAGCGGAGAATCTCCCACATGATTCCCCAGATTGAGTGAATCATAGGGTGCGCTACTGACCCCATCTAAACGTGTAGTGCTGCAGGCCCGCACCCGAGCCGAGGCCGGCCAGTCCGGTATTAACATCATGCTGTCAAACGACATGCCATCACCAGTCAAGTTGCTCTTTGAACGCTTCGGTATCCGCTTTCAGTGCAGCGATCAGATCTACCATATCCTGGGGCAACGGCGCATGCCACTCCATCTGAATACCGCTGATAGGATGATAAAGCCGCAACATGGTGGCATGCAGCGCCTGACGATCAAAATTGCGCAGCGTCTCGATAAATTCATCGGACGCGCCTTTAGGCAGACGCGGACGACCGCCATACAACGGGTCTCCCACCAAGGGATGATTGATGTGTGCCATGTGGACACGGATCTGGTGGGTTCTTCCTGTTTCCAACCGCAACCGCAAGCGAGTATGCGCACGGAAATGTTCCATAATACGATAGTGAGTAACGGCGGGTTTCCCCATCGGGTGCACCGCCATATGGGTACGCTTGGTCGAATGGCGTGCGATTGGCTCATCGACTGTACCGCCTGCTGTCATCGTACCGATGGCTACGGCTTCGTATTCACGGGTGATTTCACGCGCCTGCAGCGATTCAACCAATCTGGTCTGTGCTGGCACCGTCTTCGCTACCACCATCAACCCGGTGGTATCTTTGTCTAAGCGGTGAACAATACCGGCACGTGGCACATCCGCAATCTCCGGATAATGATGTAACAACGCATTCAGCACCGTACCATCCGGGTTGCCTGCCCCCGGGTGTACGACCAGGTCACGAGGTTTATTAATCACCAGGATATCGTCGTCTTCGTACACAATATCCAGCGAAATCGGCTGGGCTTCCCAGCGCGCGTCTTCCTCAATAAGGGCATCAATGGCAACGGACTCTCCACCAAGCACTTTCTCTTTTGGTCTATCGACCATATTGCCGTTAATCTGTACCCGCTGTTCCAAAATCCATGTTTTTATGCGAGAACGCGAATAATCAGGGAACAATTCGGCCAAAGCCTGATCTAAACGTTGTCCAAGTTGAGATTCGGCCACCGTCGCGGTGAGTTGTACTTGTTGGGACATAGTATGCTGCTTCTTATTAACGTTGGGTTTTAACGGCGATGCCGTTTAAAATAATGTACCATTGTAGCTGGTCTTAATCGGGAGCTTAACGGACAGTTTCCCGGAAAAACACTCTGAGGATAATCAAATCGTCATGACGCGTATGAAATACCTGGTGGCTGCTGCCACGTTGAGCCTGACGCTGGCTGGTTGCTCCAATTCCAAAGATGCGGTTCCCGACCGTCCACCTTCAGAACTGTATGCCACCGCCCAGGAAAAACTGCAGGACGGCAACTTTAAAGCAGCCATCACGCAGTTGGAAGCGTTGGATAACCGTTATCCATTCGGCCCTTACTCCCAGCAGGTCCAGCTAGACCTGATTTACGCCTATTACAAATCCGCCGAGTTGCCGTTGGCTCAGGCGTCGATTGATCGTTTCATTCGCCTTAACCCAACGCATCCAAACGTGGACTATGTCCTCTACATGCGTGGGCTGACCAACATGGCGCAGGATGACAGCGCGCTGCAAGGTTTCTTTGGCGTCGATCGTTCAGACCGTGATCCTCAGTATGCCCGTGCGGCATTTAAGGCGTTCAATCAGTTACTCCAGGGGTACCCGAACAGCCAGTACGCAACGGACACCAGTAAACGCCTGGCATTCCTGAAAGAACGTTTGGCCAAGTATGAACTCTCTGTCGCACAGTATTACACGAAACGCGGCGCCTATGTTGCGGTGGTTAACCGTGTAGAGCAAATGCTGAAGGACTATCCAGACACGCAGGCGACGCGCACTGCGCTACCGCTGATGGAAAATGCCTATCGGGAATTGCGACTGACTGCAGAAGCCGACAAGGTGGCCCGGATTATTGCCGCCAATCCTGCGTGAAGGAACACCTGAATCTGCATTATCACGGCAACTTAGGTTGCCGTTTTTTTACCGTCGTATCGACGAATTTCGCCAATTTACCTGTAAAAATCACTCAATACATCCAATAGATAATGGCACACGCCTGATGAAGCGACAAGCCCGCCGCACCGATTCCCCAAAGCCGCTCACAAATCAATTCATATGACGGAAAAGTGACCAAAAAAAGTGATCAAAATCACCCACTTTGTATCGTCTAGGGGTATGCTGAAATCACCAAGACGGAAAAGGCAGAGAGGTAAGTTTTTATGACTATCAACATTACCAGCAAACAGATGGATATTACCCCCGCAATACGTCAGCATGTCGAAGACCGTCTCACCAAACTGGATAAGTGGCAGGCCCAGTTGATCAATCCGCACATAATCCTGTCCAAAGAGCCTCAGGGTTTTGTGGCTGATGCGACCATTAGCACGCCAAATGGCCCACTGGTGGCCAGCGCCAAACATGAAGATATGTATGCTGCTATCAATGAACTGATCGCCAAACTGGAGCGGCAGCTAAACAAAGTCCAGCACAAAGGCGAAGCTCGCAGGGCAGACGCTGGCATCAAAGATGTAAACTTACAGGCTTCGGCGGAATAACAGGAGCGGGTGGAGGAACTACCGTATCCTTGTGTTAAGTAACAGATTCTCTCCGTTGTCTGAAACGCGCCGTAAGGCGCGTTTTTTATGCTGGCAGCGTCGGTACTGCTGAACGGCACGCGGCATTGTTCATCGCTCCTTGTGATTTTGTGTTGACAGGATGAAAAGGCAACAGTTACCTTAAACAGCATTCCCTATAAGGATATAGTCACATGACGCCACAACTGTTTTTCTTCGTATTCTTCTTTACTCTCCCCAATGCGGGGGCAGATTTGTCGTGTGAGTAAGAATACGAAGACGAACAAAAAAAGCCTCCTCACCCAGGAGGCTTTTTTATTGGACAGCAAACAGGTATACACCATGACCGATAATCCATTACTGGCGCTGCGCGAACGTATTACCGCGCTGGATACACAACTACTCGACCTGTTAGCGCAACGGCGAGAACTCGCGCTCGATGTGGCGAGGGCCAAACAGCATTCTCATCGTCCCATTCGCGACAAAGAACGTGAGCGGGATTTACTGTCCCGGTTAGTTGATGAAGGGAAGAAACGGCAGCTCGACGGCCATTATATTACCCGTCTGTTCCAGTTGATTATCGAGGACTCCGTTCTGACGCAGCAGGCGCTGCTGCAGCAGCATCTGAACGCGGGCGAATCTCACTCTGCCCGCATCGCTTTTCTCGGCCCCAAAGGCTCCTATTCCCATTTAGCTGCGCGCCAGTATGCGGCACGCCACTTTGACCAGATCGTGGAATGTGGCTGTCAACGTTTTCAGGACATCGTCAACCTGGTGGAAACCGGGCAGGCAGATTACGCTGTACTGCCGATAGAGAACACCAGCTCCGGCTCAATCAACGATGTTTACGACCTGCTGCAACATACCGGATTATCCATCGTCGGCGAACTGAGCACCCCCATTGACCATTGTGTGTTAGTAGCAGTAGATACGCAGTTGGATCAAATCCAGACTGTTTATAGCCACCCACAACCTTTCCAGCAGTGCAGTCATTTTATTAACCGGTTTCCACACTGGAAAATCGAGTATTGTGAAAGCACTGCGGCTGCCATGGCAAAAGTCGCTGAGCTCAATTCCCCACATGCCGCGGCGCTGGGCAGCGAGGCAGGTGGAATGCTTTATCAATTGCAGGTGTTAGAGCATAACCTGGCTAATCAGGCGCAAAACATCACCCGATTCATCGTTCTGGCTCGCAAGCCTATTGAAGTCACCGAGCAAGTTCCGGCTAAAACCACCCTGATCATGGCGACAGGCCAGCAATCCGGTGCACTGGTGGAGGCACTGTTGGTGCTACGTGAACATGGTATTGTGATGACCAAACTCGAGTCACGCCCCATAAATGGCAACCCGTGGGAAGAGATGTTCTATATTGATGTGCAGGCGAATCTGCGTAATGACACAACCCGTAAGGCCCTACAGGGACTGGCGGCGATTACACGTTCACTCAAGGTTCTGGGCTGCTACCCCAGTGAAAATGTAGTGCCAGTAGAGCCGTCATAACCGGCATGATGCCAGGCATGCACTGCGACTTTATCAGCAAAAAAACCACCATCTCAGGATGGTGGTTTTTTATGAAGACCTATTACTGACTACTGGCGAATATCGTTCGCCTGGCGCAACAGAGTGCGACTTTCCGCCATGAACCGCCGGGAATAATCGCCGAACCAGTGTTCAACCTTCTCAAAACTGCGGACAAACGCCTCTTTGTCCCCCGCTTCCAGCAACGAAATCGCTTCACCAAAACGCTGGTAGTAGCGTTTGATCAACGCAAGATTATTGCCAGAAGACATGATGATGTCGGCGTAGAGTTGCGGGTCTTGTGCAAACAAGCGCCCCACCATCGCCAGTTCAAGGCGATATATCGGCGAAGAGAGCGCCAGCAATTGTTCCAGTTGCACATTTTCTTCTGCCAGATGAAGCCCATAGGCAAAGGTCGCGAAATGGCGCAACGCCTGAATGAACGCCATGTTCTGGTCATGCTCCACTGCACTGGTACGATGTAAGCGGGCTCCCCATACCTGGATTTGCTCCAGCAACCATTGATAGGCTTCAGGTTGACGCCCATCGCAATACACCACAACCTGTTTAGCCAGGCTGCCTGTATCTGGGCCAAACATGGGGTGCAATCCCAGAACCGGACCATGATGTGCCGCCAACATCGCCTGCAGAGGCCCATTTTTAACCGAAGCCAGATCAACCAGAATACAGTCATCAGGTAGTCGGGGAAGACGAGCAATAACCTGCTCAGTCACATGGATCGGAACGCTCACAATAACCATGCCAGCATCGGCCAGCAGGGCTTGTGCCTGTGGCCAATCCTCTTGTTCCAGAATACGAACCTGATAGCCAGACAGCGTCAGCATCTTGTCAAACAGACGCCCCATCTGCCCACGTCCACCGACGATCACAATCGGTCGTAGCGACGGGGAAAGTGTTTTAAACCCTTTGTCATTCTCACTGGCATAGGACTCCCGCATCACCCGACGCAAAACATCCTCGATCAAATCAGGAGGAACACCTAACGATTCGGCTTCCTTACGTCGTGAACTCAGCATTGCTGCTTCCCGATCAGGCGCATAAATTGGCAAACCATAACGACTTTTCACCTCGCCGACTTCCGCCACCAGGCGCAACCGGCGCGATAACAACGCCAATAATGCTTTATCTACCTCATCTATCTGATCACGCAATGCGGTCAGTTCAGCGACCATCTTGTTCTTCTCCTTACTGATTGGCGCTTATCGCACCCAGTTCTTTATGAACCGAGCGCAACAATGTTTCTGTGCTTTCCCAACTGATGCAGGCATCGGTCACCGACACACCATAGCGCATGTTCGCTCGCGGTTGCTCGGATGACTGATTACCTTCATGGATGTGACTTTCCAGCATCAGTCCGATGATAGAACGATTGCCCGATTTGAGCTGTTCAATCACAGACTCGACTACCAACGGCTGCCGACGGTAGTCTTTGTTGGAGTTACCGTGGCTACAATCTATCATCAGCGCCGGATTCAGTCCCGCATCGCGCATCTGTTTTTCACATTCAGCGACGTCTTCTGCACTGTAATTCGGCGTTTTACCGCCACGCAGGATTACATGCCCATCCGGGTTCCCGTGTGTTTGCAGCAAACACACCTGCCCACTCTGGTTGATGCCCACAAAACGGTGAGGCATTGAAGCGGCTTTCATCGCATTGATAGCCGTCCCCAGACTACCGTCTGTACCGTTCTTAAACCCTACAGGCATAGACAGCCCGGAAGCCATTTCGCGATGGGTCTGGGATTCGGTGGTTCTGGCACCAATCGCCGACCAGCTAAACAGATCACCCAGGTATTGCGGGCTATTGGGATCCAATGCCTCGGTCGCCAGTGGTAACCCCATATTGACCAGTTTCAACAACAGGTCACGGGCGATATGTAACCCCGCTTCCATATCAAAGGAACCATCCATGTAAGGATCATTGATAAGCCCCTTCCAGCCAACGGTAGTACGAGGTTTTTCAAAATAGACACGCATAACGATATACAACCGATCGCTCAATTCGGCTGATAAAGACTGCAGACGACGGGCATACTCCAGTGCGGCATCCGTATCATGAATAGAACAGGGACCACACACCACCAGCAGACGCTTATCATTACCATGAATAATGTCAGCAATGGTTTTACGCGCTTGCGCTATCGCCAACTGTTCCGGCTCGTTAAGCGGGAATTTGGCTTTCAGTTCGTCAGGCGTGATGAGAATCTGTTCGGCGCTGATATGGATATTATTGAGCGTGTCTTTTTGCATGATGGTGATCCTGTTTATTCCTTTGGTATGAAGGGAGCGGTCGTCATTATCAGTAACAGGTTCACACCTTAGCACACCACCCGTAAACACCACAAGCCATAAGTGTAAAGTTAAGATTACTAGTAGAAAGTCGTACCTGCATCACAGATGCTGGCTGTGTGGATTAAAAGAATATGTTGCCACTACAGCAAAACAGGAAAGAAGTCACATACCCACCCCGTGTGCTTTTTACAAAACCCCGCCAAAAAATACGAAAAAACCAATAAATATGAATACATTAAAGGACAAACACACCATTTCTCACCAATAACGATAAATGAATGCAACCTGATTATTGGACATCTTGTCACCGACTCCTGCTTGAAACCAGTTGGCATACACAAACCACAACTGTAAATTATTTTATACACAACCCATTCTTTACGCTATCAACATCCCCTACTCGCTTTCAACATCACGGTTGAAGGGGGAGCTCAGGCGTTCAATCTGGCAGCAAAAGCCGTGAATAGCCGTTCTCTATCTGAAATCATTAAAGGAAAAACAGGGAATTGCGTAATATTAGGGGTATTCATCTATCCAGCAGCAAATAGTGCAGGTTCAATCATGAGAAACGGTATGGTACTCGTGGGGTTATTGCTTCTTGTCGGCTGTCAGCCGCCACCATCAACGTCACCGACTAAAAACGGGCATAGCGTCTGGTATGAGGCTGGGTATAACGACGCAAGCAGTGGACTTATCGTCAAAGATGACGAAACACTGTCAGAATGGTTTGGTAACCCAGATGTTGATCGCCACGCTTATCTGGATGGATATCAGGCTGGTCAGCGTGCATGGTGCAATAGCAGTAACATTGAGGCCTGGGGACGAGCGGGAAAACCCTTTCCTCCCAGTTGTGATGGAGCCAATGACGCTGAAACGTTAAAAAAAGTGTGGCAGCGTGCGGCAGATAGTCTTCCACTCGCCGTCGGCTCTGCCCACTAACGCGCGTACCTCGCATAACATCTTGTTATAGAAAAAGTTATTCCATCGGAATTATAACCCCCTTAGGTTACACCGAGGGGGATCTGGATATACAACCTGTTTGATGAGCACATCACCAAGCTTTCAGATAAATCACCTCCCCACAAAAACAAACCATATTTATAATAACGTTTATAAATAATAACCAAGAAAAATAAAAACCTGCACAAAATGGAAGTAAACACACGTTTACCTTGTCTTGCCATCATTGCTCTGGCTGAACCTCCACCGCATTTATGCACGCAATAAGCTGGCAAACAGGATCTGATTATGAAAAACACGTCGCTATATTCTGGACAAGGGAAACTGCTTTCACATCAATTACATAAAAAAGATGATCTCGATATAACGCTTAATTCAGTCAAAATCAGGCTACAAGAGGCAGGGGATCTCCCCGGAGCTACAGTAGAAGAGCAAATTGCGATCGCCGAAGATCTGTCGACATTCGATTTAGGTCGCTTCTTACTGGCGCACAGGGGATTGAATGCCTACTGGACTCATCATCTGGTCACTTACTCATCCGGCAGCGTAACACTCCCTTCTCATAGTGATCTGGAACGATTGATATATGAACGGTTACCGGCCGTACTCGCTACCCGTGAACGGTTTAGCATTTTCCGCCAGCAGTTGCAGTCACAGCTACATGATGGAATGGTTCTGGCCTCGGTCCCCTGTGGGCTGATGGGTGATTTACTGTTGCTGGACTATTCTCACCATCAGAATGTACGGTTAATCGGCGTAGATTTGGATTATCAGGCGCTGGAAGCAGCGGATTCGCTAGCGAGACAACAACATTGTGATAATCACATTACATTGTTGCAGAGTGATGCCTGGTCATTACAACTCCCTGAGCCGGTAGATATTCTCACCAGCAACGGGCTCAACGTGTATGAGCAAGATGATGAGCGAGTTACCAATCTTTATCGCGCATTCAATCATGCGCTAAAACCAGGCGGTATACTGATCACCAGTTTTTTGACACCGCCCCCGGTGTTGTCGTCAGAATCGACCTGGAAAGTCACAGAGGAAGAGCAACGCTTACTTCCCTTACAACATTTGCTGTTCTCACGCATTCTAGAAGCAAAGTGGACGGCATTTCGTACCCACCGTCAGACACAACGCCAGTTGGAAAACGCCGGGTTTCACGACATACGCTTTATCGATGACCGCATGTCTATATACCCTACCGTTATCGCCCGGAAAACGGAAAGCGCGGCATAGCACAGAGAAAGTATCAAAGAAAAAGGGGTGGCAAATGCCACCCCTTATCGCTTTCGGATGTTGCGAAAGCGGATGCTTAGTTAAGACGCTCTTTGATACGAGCAGACTTACCAGCACGCTCACGCAGGTAGTACAGTTTGGCTTTACGCACAGCACCACGACGTTTAACGGTAATGCTATCCACTACCGGAGAGTGCGTCTGGAATACGCGCTCTACACCTTCGCCGTTAGAAATCTTGCGAACAGTGAATGCAGAATGCAGACCGCGGTTACGAATTGCGATAACCACGCCCTCGAATGCCTGCAGACGTTTTTTAGAACCTTCAACGACCCATACCTTAACTTCCACGGTGTCACCCGGACGGAATGCAGGTACGTCTTGCTTCATCTGCTCTTGTTCAAGCTGCTTGATAATATTGCTCATAATATGTCTCTTACCCTAGGTAAACTGATATTCGGGTTCGCCCGGCACTGCCGCAACGCCCCCCTAATACTCATTGTTGTTCAGACTGATATTCCTGCTGAAACTCAGTCAACAACGTTGCTTGCTCGTCAGTCAGAGCTAGGCTTTTCAGAAGTTCAGGTCTTCTAAGCCAGGTTCGGCCCAGCGACTGCTTCAAACGCCAGCGGCGTATTTCAGCATGATTGCCCGACAGCAACACCGCCGGTACATCCATACCTTCCAACACTTCAGGACGGGTATAATGGGGACAATCCAGCAATCCATCGGCGAAAGAATCTTCTTGTGCCGATGCCTCATGACCCAGAACGCCGGGAATAAACCTGGCGACCGAATCAATCAGCGTCATTGCTGGCAGTTCGCCACCACTGAGAACGTAGTCACCGATTGACCATTCTTCGTCAATTTCGGTTTGAATGACTCGCTCATCAATGCCCTCGTACCTTCCACAAACCAGGATTATCTTCTGGTGTGCGGCGAGTTGACGTACGCCTTGCTGATCCAGTTTGCGACCCTGCGGTGACAGATAAATCACCCGGGCCCCTTCGCCTGCCGCTGCTTTCGCTGCATGAATGGCATCCCGCAAAGGTTGCACCATCATCAACATACCGGGGCCGCCGCCATAAGGGCGATCGTCCACAGTACGGTGTCGATCGTAAGTGAAGTCTCGAGGACTCCAGTACTGTACGCTCAGCAGGCCATTTTTAACTGCCCGGCCAGTGACTCCATAATCAGTAATGGCGCGGAACATCTCAGGAAACAGGCTAATCACCCCAATCCACATAGTACCGTTCCACTCATTGACTGCAGACTCTATAGAGTTCAAAAACCAGGATCCCAGTCTACTTCAATACGATGCGTAGACAGGTCAACATGCTTGATAACCTGTTCAGTCAGAAACGGAATCAACCGTTCCTTAACCCCGTAAGCATCTTTCAGGTTGGCTCTCACGACCAAAACGTCATTAGAACCGGTTTCCATCATATCGATGACTTTTCCCAGTTCGTAGCCACCTACGGTGACAACGTCGCAACCAATAAGATCCTTCCAGTAATAATCACCCTCATCCAGGTCAGGCAATTGAGCCGAATCCACGACAATTTCGCAATTGGTCAATAAATTCGCCGCTTCCCGATCGTCAATATCTTTAATCTTGATGACCAGGTCCTGATTATGGTGCCGCCAGCTCTCGATCTCGATCGGTTGCCACAGCCCTTTGTTCCGGATAAACCAAGGTTGATAATCAAAAATGCTTTCGGCGTCTTCGGTGGATGAAAACACTCTGAGCCAACCTTTAATGCCGTACGTCGACCCCAATTTTCCCAATACAACCGGGTTGACCGGGGCTTTCGGGCTGAGTTGCTTGCTCATTACCACCACCGCAACAGATTATGCTGCTTTTTTCGCGTCTTTGATCAGCGCGGAAACGCGATCAGAAACGGTAGCGCCCTGGCCAACCCAGTGCTCGATACGATCAAGGTCCAGACGCAGAGCTTCTGCTTTACCGGTAGCGATCGGGTTGAAGAAACCTACACGCTCAATGAAACGACCGTCGCGCGCATTGCGGCTATCGGTCACAACGACTTGATAGAACGGGCGTTTTTTAGCGCCGCCACGTGCCAAACGAATTGTTACCATAACATCCTCTTTAGTTAATAAAACAACCGGGCCCCATCGAGGAACGGGGCCCAGTGTCATATAAAAAGCCCAAAGATTTTACTCATTTTGGTGCAAAAAGCAATCTAAAACCATGCGTTCACACCATCGACTTTTCTTTCGGGGTCATACATTACGTCTTAACGGCCCGGAAAACCTGGCGGCATCATTCCTTTCATGCCACGCATCATCTTGGCCAGACCGCCGTTCTTCATCTTTTTCATCATGCGCTGCATATCGTCAAACTGTTTCAGCAACCGGTTAACGTCCTGCACCTGCATACCAGACCCCATTGCAATGCGACGCTTGCGCGATCCTTTGATGATTTCTGGTTTAGCGCGCTCCTGTAGCGTCATGGAGTTGATGATAGCCTCCATACGCACCAGCACTTTGTCATCCATCTGCGATTTAACGTTATCTGGAATCTGCCCCATGCCCGGCAACTTGCTCATCATGCTGGCCATGCCACCCATGTTGCGCATCTGCTTGAGTTGATCCAGAAAATCGGTCAGGTCAAAGCCATCGCCCTTTTTCAGTTTCTTGGCCAGCTTTTCTGCCTGAGAGCGATCAACCTTGCTTTCTAACTCTTCGATCAACGAGAGTACGTCGCCCATCCCCAGAATGCGAGAGGCGATACGGTCGGGGTAAAAAGGCTCCAGTGCATCGGTCTTCTCGCCCACACCTAAGAACTTGATAGGCTTGCCAGTGATATGACGGATGGAGAGTGCCGCACCGCCGCGAGCATCACCATCGATCTTGGTCAAAATCACCCCAGTCAACGGCAACGCTTCATTGAAGGCTTTCGCGGTATTCGCAGCATCCTGCCCCGTCATCGCGTCAACAACGAATAGCGTTTCTACCGGGTTGATCGACGCGTGCACCTGCTTGATTTCGTCCATCATCGCATCATCAACATGCAGACGACCGGCGGTATCCACTAACAGCACATCATAGAACTTCAGTTTGGCATGCTGTAGGGCGTGATTAACGATATCAACGGGTTTTTCATTCGCATCAGAAGGAAAGAAATCAACACCAACAGTCTGTGCCAATGTTTCCAACTGTTTGATAGCTGCCGGGCGATACACGTCCGCCGAGACAACCAGAACTTTCTTTTTCTGCTTTTCACGCAGGAATTTACCCAGTTTAGCAACACTGGTGGTTTTACCTGCCCCTTGCAGGCCAGCCATTAACACGACAGCCGGTGGTTGGGCCGCCAAATTGAGCGCCTGGTTGACTTCGCCCATGGCCGCCACCAGCTCGTTTTGCACAATTTTGACGAACTCTTGACCCGGCGTCAGGCTCTTATTGACCTCATGGCCCACCGCTTGTTCTTTGACACGGTTAATGAAATCACGCACCACTGGCAGCGCCACATCCGCTTCCAGCAAAGCCATACGGACTTCACGCAACGTATCCTTGATATTGTCTTCCGTCAGCCGCCCACGGCCGCTGATATTGCGCAGAGTGCGCGATAGTCGATCGGTTAAATTTTCAAACATATCTCATGCTCAATGTGAAACTGGCCGCTACCGCGACGCGAATGGCGATAAGTATAACACGAAAGCCAGACCAATCTGCGTGCAACGGCACGGATAACTGGTTGGTGGCGGTGTCGACTACGGCTATACTGACCTTTCATTTTACTTAGTTGATAGCGAATAACCCATTGCTATGTCTGTCTTCGCCATTGTAGCTTTAGCGACCTATTTCCTCAGTCTGGGATTGATTATTCCGAGCCTGGTGCGGAAAAACGGAGCCTACCGACGTCTGGCCGTCGTCTCCGCCACGATCGCCCTGATCTGCCATGCAGTGGCCTTGTATCAGCGTATTTTTAACGTACAGGTTGGGCAAAACCTGAGCCTGCTCAATATGGGCTCACTAATAAGCCTGATTATCTGCACCGTGATGACTATCGTAGCGTCACGTAATCGCGGCTGGTTTTTGTTACCCATCGTCTACACCTTTGCCTTCATCAATCTGGCCTTTGCCAGTTTTATGCCTGGTGAATTTATTACCCATCTCGAAGCACAACCAGGCCTGATGGTACATATCGGTCTGGCGCTGTTTGCGTATGCCACGCTGATGATTGCCGCGTTGTATGCATTACAACTGGCACTGCTGGACTATATGCTGAAAACCAAGAGGCTGGGATTTACCGCTGATATGCCACCGTTGCTGGGTATTGAGCGAAAAATGTTCCACATTACCCAGATCGGCGTCATTCTGCTGACGCTCACGTTGTGTACCGGGCTTATCTACATGAATGATCTGCTCAGCAATAAAGAGAACCTGCATAAAGCGCTGTTCTCCTTGCTGGCATGGTTTGTCTATATTCTGCTGCTTTGGGGTCACTACCACGAAGGTTGGCGCGGACGCCGGGTTGTATGGTTCAATCTTATTGGCGCATTACTCCTGACGCTTTCCTACTTTGGCAGCCGGGTCATCCAGAACTTTCTGGCGCACTGACGCTTGTGACCTGCCGAAAACGGTGGGCGTAATGAGGCATAAAAAAAGAGAGCAATGCTCTCTTTTTTTTACAACACGAGTTTTTACAACGCGAAGGATTCACATCGCTCAGATATGCAACTCGGCCAGCTTGTCTTTCGGCAGCGCCAGATCGTCGTTCTTATTGACAAGAACCCCCTGATCCAAAATATGACGCGCAATATCCTGTGCCTCGGTCAGAGAATGCATCTCATAGGTACCGCATTGGTATTCGTTCAACTCAGGGATCTTACGTTGATCCGTAACCGTGAGCACATCCGCCATCGCCGCTTTCCAGGCATCAGCCACACGCTGCTCTTGCGGCGTACCAATCAGGCTCATGTAGAAACCGGTGCGACATCCCATTGGAGAGATATCGATAATTTCCACACCATCACCGTTCAGATGATCACGCATAAATCCAGCGAACAGATGCTCCAGAGTATGGATACCGCGCTCTGGCATGATCTCATAGTTCGGGCGACAGAAACGCAAATCAAACACGGTAATCGTATCACCATGAGGGGTTGTCATGGTTTTGGCTACGCGAACGGCAGGTGCAGCCATACGAGTATGATCGACAGTAAAACTATCTAGTAATGGCATGTTGCCACCTCCTCATGAAAAATTTATTTCTCGTTTCCAGGAAACTTTTCTTACCGATACCGGTCATAACATATGAAAGACGCGCATTTATTATCATCATCCCTATTATCAGAGATGTTTCTTTGGCCACCCGATGACAATCGGGTGGCGTTTTCTTTTATAGACCTTACTGACCGGCCAGATAAGCGTCAAAGCTTAGCATATCTTCCGACTCCAGTTGACGCTGGTGCTGCCACGAACGCTCACACTCTGAGGCAAACTGGGTTTCAGACAAAATTTCCAACGGTTCTTGCAATAATTGCTCACGGTATTGAGCGGACAGTTGAAGGCCCACACCACCGCTCCCCTGCTCCAGCATCATCGCCAATATGCGTGCAGAGAAAGTCTTGTCGGGATCATCGAACCCTTCTACCAGTTGGTCACAGACCTGTCGATAGTACGGCGTAGTCTGATCTTGATCCAACAGTTCCGCCACACGACGTAAATCAGCAAACAACGCGCGCCCAACCTCTGCGATAGGCTGACGGGCTGTGTCACATCCCATCCCTATTGTTTGTCCAGGCTTACGTCCTTCCAGAATGACCTGATTCCAGTTTTTGCGTGTACAGAGCAATTCTGCTTCACTCATTTCCGGCGCATCCGCCAGTGCACACCAGATCAGGAATAGATCGAGGAACCGTACCTGTTCTTCGCTGACACCTGTCGCCGAGAACGGGTTGATATCCAACGAACGCACTTCAATATACTCAATACCGCCACGCAGCAATGCGTCGGAAGGTGACTCGCCAGGACGAGTGACGCGTTTGGGGCGAATCGGGGCGTACAGTTCGTTTTCAATCTGCAACACATTGGTATTCAGTTGCAGATAACGCCCATCTTTCTTAAGACCAATCCTGGCGTACTCTTGCGAGGGCGTTTGGATAGTTTTTTTCAGTGCCGACACATAGCCTTCGAGGCTATTAAAGGTAATACCGAGATTGCTCTGTGACTTATTGGTATACCCCAGGTCACTCAATCGCAATGATGTCGCATAGGGCAGATAGAGCATGCCTTTTGAACGCTCAAACGGCAGATGGGTTTCTTTACCTTGCAAGAAAGAGGAACAAATAGCCGGAGAGGCCCCAAACAGATAAGGGATAACCCAACCGAAACGGTAGTAATTACGGATCAGTTGGAAATACCCGGCAGAAATCGCTTCCTTAC
This sequence comes from Dickeya oryzae, assembly GCF_020406815.2. Classification (NCBI taxonomy): domain Bacteria; kingdom Pseudomonadati; phylum Pseudomonadota; class Gammaproteobacteria; order Enterobacterales; family Pectobacteriaceae; genus Dickeya; species Dickeya oryzae. The sequence continues at coordinate 1,129,360 of NZ_CP162670.1, read as the reverse complement.
CGCTGTCGGCATCGGCAATCCCAGCCCGAGCCTGCCAGAATGCTAACGGCAGCGAAAAATTATAATGCACACCGGAAATGGTCTGCATCAACGCGCCATAGCGATTCTTGAGCCCTTCACGATATAGGGTTTTGAAGCGACCAATATTCGATGATCCATATTGCGCCAGTTCAATATCCTGCCCTGCTTCAATAAAGCAAGGCATGCTCAACGGCCACATACGCTCATCATCCAGATGACGGGCAACATACCGATGAATATCACGCAAAAAGGTCAGTAGGTGATCAATATCCTTGTCAACTGGCGTTATGAACTCCAGCAGCGCCTCAGCAAAATCCGTCGTAATCCAGGGATGAGTCAACGCCGCCCCGAGAGTCTCTGGATGCCCTGTCGTCGCAAGATGCCCATTTGCCATCACACGCAGTGTTTCACGCTCAATACCACGCTGGATCCCTGTTATCGACTGAGGATGTTTTTCCAGCCAGGACAGCGCTTTTGATACGTCCGGGATCAAATTGACCTCCCGCTATGAAGATGTAGTTGTGTTAATAAGAATAATGGATGGTATATGGGGACAACAATCATGATTACAACTCACCCTGCCCCCATCGTCCATTGCAGCGTTACACCAGCGATGATCAGGTAGCGCAACGTTTTTCCGATAAAAATACACATGACTGAACCCACCCAGGGCATCCTCAGCCAACCTGCCAGTACACACAATATATCGCCGACTATCGGTACCCAGCTAAATAATAGTGCTGCCGTGCCATAACGCAGCAGCCAGCGGCGCGCCGTCTCCAGCCCTTTTTGCGGTTTAAGCTCAGGGGCCAGACGCCCGATAACAATATTGGTGATGCCACCGAGCGTATTACCAATAGAAGCAATCAGAATGAGCCACAACGGGCTAGCGCTGTGGCTCGATAACAACGAGATCAATACGACTTCTGAGCTGCCCGGCAACAGCGTTGCACTCAGAAAGCTACTCCAGAACAGGGAAAATACTGCCCAGTACTCACTCACAACGTTCTTACGTCAACAACAGCCATACCTGCGCTGATTGCTGCCTGTACGCCAAAGTCAGCATCCTCAAACACCACACAATGCTCAGGAGCAACCTGAATCAATGCCGCACAACGCAAAAACGTATCCGGAAAAGGCTTGTGTCGTTGCACATCGTCAGCACCTACCAGCGCAGTAAAATAATCGCGCAATCCCAGGTGGCGTAATAAACGCTCAGCCAGACCATGCGTACTGCCGGTCCCCACCGCCATCGGACGGCGACCATGATATGCCTTGACAACCTCAATGAGTGGTAACGGTTGCACCGTATCCATCAACATGGTTTCAATCACTGACGCCTTCTCAGCCGCCAGTACATGCGGATCAAGGTCTGATTGATGATGATGGAGAATAACCTCAGCAATACGCCAGGTCGGCGCACCATTCAGTGCCGTCATCGCATCGTCGTCATAGCTCATACCGTACTTCGCCAACACCTGTTGCCATGCGCGGCTATGGGTGGACTCTGTATCAAGGATGGTGCCATCCATGTCGAATATGAGGCCCTGATAGCGATCGTACATCATGATTCCGTACCTATCGAAAAGAGAGGACTACTTTAACGCAAAGTAAAAATATTGTCGCTTACTCAATAACCCCATTAAAAACAGTGAAATGGCCATGACTAAGGACAGAAAGCCACATACGTTTGATACGCGATGTAAAAGGAGCAATGTCAGGAAGAATAAAGGAGGTAAATCAAGAGATGGTGCATCCGGGAGGATTCGAACCTCCGACCGCTCGGTTCGTAGCCGAGTACTCTATCCAGCTGAGCTACGGATGCATTTCGGAAACTAATTAGATTGTGCATTTTACAACAAGAGGAAACAGCATCAGGAGAATGGTGCATCCGGGAGGATTCGAACCTCCGACCGCTCGGTTCGTAGCCGAGTACTCTATCCAGCTGAGCTACGGATGCATTTCAAGAATTACTGAAAACTTCTCTTAAATTGTATTGCCGACAACACTGTTGTCATAACGCATCCATTAAATGGTGCATCCGGGAGGATTCGAACCTCCGACCGCTCGGTTCGTAGCCGAGTACTCTATCCAGCTGAGCTACGGATGCAATTTAATGGCGGTGAGGGAGGGATTCGAACCCTCGATGCAGCTTTTGACCGCATACTCCCTTAGCAGGGGAGCGCCTTCAGCCTCTCGGCCACCTCACCGTACCGACACATAACCGCTGAATTTCGTTTTCATTCAGCGCTCACCTGTCTGCGTGGCGCACATATTACTTTCCCGGTCTTATAAGTCAAACAATTTTTCCGATATCAGTTCCGTTTGAACACTTCGCACCCAACAAGAACAGATTAACAACAAAAAGCATGTTTTATCGCCAATAAAACAACCAGTTATTCAGATTCACAAAAGCAAATACCGGGTAACCATTTATTGACGGAAATAAGGAAACACAGGGAGCAGACGAAAAAACATTCGAACAACAACAGCGCCTCGTCAACACGAGACGCTATTCAAATCAGTAGGAGGTAGGCTGAGATTTCTCTGCCTGAATACGCTGGTAGATCTCTTCACGGTGTACAGACACTTCTTTCGGCGCATTAACGCCGATACGAACCTGATTGCCCTTTACTCCTAGTACGGTAACCGTAACCTCATCGCCGATCATGAGGGTTTCGCCAACTCGACGAGTTAAAATAAGCATTCTTTGCTCCTTGAAAGATTATAAAGAGTCAGGTCTCTCCGTTCTCCCGTCATTATCCATCATGGTTGGGGAAGACGTAAACCTGGATGACGAAAATGTCTCATCATCGCACTCATTGTTTGTTACTAGTGTTCAGTTTAGTCGATATAAGACAGCTTGCGCTTTTTGTTATCACAACCAAAACTGGCCTCACTGGCCGTCTCGGGAACCCCACAGACGACCTGTTTATCAGTCTTGTTTACGGCCATCCTTACCGCAAGCCAAAAACGCCAAAACCACTCAAAGTCATGGCGTTTTTGCCGGGATAACACGTATTTAGTATTTATAGCTTATCAACCACCCAGGCTTCAACGCTGGTCAACGCTGATGGCAACGCATCCACATCACTACCACCTGCCTGGGCCATATCCGGACGACCACCGCCCTTACCGCCGACCTGATTTGCCACAAAGCCAACCAGCTCACCCGCTTTGACACGGTCAGTCAATTCTTTGGTCACACCCGCGATCAGGCTGACTTTACCATCCGCGACTGTCGACAGCACGATCACCGCAGAACCCAGTTGATTCTTCAGATCATCTACCATAGTCCGTAGCAACTTAGGCTCAACGTTGTTCAATTGCGTGACAAGTAACTTCACACCGTTGATCTCTTTCGCCTTACTGGACAGTGAAGAACTCTCCTGAGCGGCCTGCTGTTCCTTCAACTGCTGCAACTCTTTTTCCAGCCCGCGGTTACGTTCCAGCAACGAACGCACTTTGTCAGCCAGATTGTTGCTATCCCCCTTCACCAACTGCGTGACTTCATGCAACACATCACTCTGCTCATGTAGGGCAACTATTGCATTTTCACCGGTAACGGCTTCAATGCGGCGGATACCTGCTGCGGTACCAGACTCAGATACAATCCGGAACAAACCGATATCACCAGTACGACGAGCGTGTGTACCACCGCACAATTCAATGGAAAAATCCCCCATCGACAGCACGCGGACATGCTCATCATATTTCTCGCCAAACAGCGCCATCGCGCCTTTCGCTCTGGCAGCATCCAACGCCATCACATCCGTATCAATCAACAGATTACGACGAATCTGGGTATTGACGATATCTTCTACCTGACGAATTTGCTCAGGTTTCATCGCTTCTGGATGAGAGAAGTCAAAGCGCAGGTAGCTGTCATTGACCAACGAACCTTTCTGCGCGACATGTTCACCCAAGACCTGACGCAAAGCTGCATGCAGTAAGTGAGTCGCGGAATGGTTCAGACGAATGCGGTCACGACGAACCTGATCAACTACCGCATTCACCTTGTCATTGACCCGCAAGACACCCTGGGCCAACGAACCAATGTGACCGATTGCCTGACCGTATTTCTGTGCGTCGGCAACGGAGAAACGGGCAGTAGCAGATATCAACTCACCCTGATCACCCACCTGACCGCCAGACTCACCGTAGAATGGCGTTTCGCTCAGAATCACAACCGCATCGTCACCCGCCTGAATTTCCTGCACTGATTCACCCTGACGGTAGATAGCGACGACAGTCGATTGCTGCTCGGTACGTTCATAGCCACAAAACGCGGTAGACGCATCCACACGGATCAGGCTGTTATAGTCAGCACCAAAGCCGCTGGCATCACGCGCCCGTTGGCGTTGCGCCTCCATGGCACGTTCAAACCCAGCTTCGTCTACTTTCAGGTTACGTTCACGGCACACATCCGCCGTCAAATCAACAGGGAAACCGTAGGTGTCATAAAGACGGAACGCCGCTTCACCGCTCAGCGTATCGCCTTTAAGCTGCTTAATTTCTTCATCCAGCAGCAGCAGACCACGTTCCAGTGTGCGGGCAAACTGTTCTTCTTCATTCTTCAGCGCTTGTTCAACCAGGCTTTGCTGACGTTTAAGCTCTTCACCTGCTGCCCCCATCACTTCAATCAGGGTACCGACCAGCTTGTAGAAGAATGTTTCTTTCGCTCCCAGCATATTCCCGTGGCGGATCGCACGGCGAATAATACGGCGCAGCACATAACCACGGTTTTCATTCGATGGCATGACACCATCGGCAATCAAAAATGCACAGGAACGGATATGGTCGGCAATAACGCGCAGCGATTTATTGTTCAAATCGTCGGTTCCCACCACACGGGCCGCCTCGGCGATCAACGTTTTGAACAAATCGATATCGTAGTTAGAGTTCACATGTTGCAGAACAGCGGAAATACGCTCCAGCCCCATGCCGGTATCTACCGATGGTTTCGGCAACGGCAGCATCGTACCGTCAGCCTGTCGGTTGAACTGCATGAATACCAGGTTCCAAATTTCGATGTAACGATCGCCATCTTCTTCAGGACTTCCCGGCGGTCCCCCCCAGATGTGATCGCCGTGATCGTAGAAAATTTCAGAGCATGGGCCGCAAGGGCCGGTATCACCCATTTGCCAGAAGTTATCTGATGCGTACGGTGCGCCTTTATTATCACCGATACGGATAATACGCTCACGCGGGACACCTACCTCGTTGGCCCAAATGTCATAGGCTTCATCATCGGAGGCGTAAACCGTAACCCACAGTTTTTCCTTGGGTAAGCCAAACCACTGAGAACTGGTCAACAACTCCCAGGCATAAGTAATGGCGTCGCGTTTGAAATAATCACCGAAGCTAAAGTTACCCAGCATTTCGAAGAACGTGTGATGACGCGCCGTATAGCCCACGTTCTCCAAATCGTTATGTTTACCACCAGCACGGACACAACGCTGAGACGTCGTGGCTCGCACATAGTTGCGTTTGTCCAACCCAAGGAAAACATCCTTGAACTGGTTCATCCCGGCATTGGTAAACAACAGTGTGGGATCATTGTTCGGCACCAGCGAACTGCTGGCGACAATCTGATGTCCTTTACTATGGAAAAAGTCGAGAAACGCTTGACGGATCTCAGCGGTGCTCTTGCTCATAATTGTCCTGAAATCAAGCTAAAAGAACAGTCGCGGGCAAGGTGGGTGCAACATACTGACGTGACCGAGCCAAACGCGAACAAAAAGTGGGAATAAGATAAATTTTCTTAGGAGGGAAGTAAAATCCCGTATGCGTTCAATCGGAAAAATTCATATATATCGACTGAATTTCATCGTGGGAAAAGCCGCGATACAGCAAATAGCGTTGAACTTTGGCTCGCTCCTGCCAGCTTGTTGGCAATGGTGATCCAAATTTACGGTTCGCGACTGCTTGAGCTTGTAAATACCAGTCAATGTCGCAGGACTGCAGAGCCACACGCTGGACTGATTTGTCGATGCCCCGCTGACTGAGCTCGGCGCAGATACGCTGTGTACCGTATCCTTTGCGGCTGCGGCTGCTGATATAACGCTCTGCATAACGCTCGTCATCCAGCCAGCCTTGCTGCCGACAGCTGATGACTGCCTGTTCGACCTGGGTATCAAATTCAGAAAGTACAGCGCAGCGCTCCGTACTCTCACATTCAATATTTGATTGTAAATACGCCGCAATCTTGCGGCGTAATTCCATTTCACTGTGATCTCGCACAGCCAGCACATTTATTGCATAGCGGAGTACGTTAGGCATACCGATTACTCTGAAAACATGCTGTCTGTGTAACGACGTCCATTAAAAGTCGTCGTTCAGTTCGCCAGCAGCCTCTTCATTGTACTCGGCACGTTCACTACTGCTGACGCCACCTGATACCGCTTCGTTACCTTTATGCAGCAACAATTCGCGCAGCTTCTTGTCGAGTTCAGCAGAGATGGCTGGATTTTCTTTCAGGAAATTACAGGCGTTAGCCTTACCCTGGCCAATTTTGTCACCATTGTAGCTGTACCAGGCACCGGCTTTTTCAATCAGCTTAAACTTCACGCCAAGATCAACCAGCTCACCGAAGGTATTAATCCCCTCGCCATACAGAATCTGGAATTCAGCTTGCTTGAATGGCGCTGCAACTTTGTTCTTCACAACTTTAACGCGGGTTTCACTCCCGACAACTTCGTCACCTTCTTTGATAGAGCCAATACGGCGAATATCCAGACGGACAGAAGCATAGAATTTCAGCGCGTTACCACCGGTCGTGGTTTCGGGGTTACCGAACATCACACCAATCTTCATACGGATCTGGTTGATAAAGATCAGCAGTGTATTGGATTGCTTGAGGTTACCGGCCAGCTTACGCATAGCCTGACTCATCATACGAGCCGCAAGCCCCATGTGGGAATCGCCGATTTCCCCTTCAATTTCTGCTTTCGGCGTCAGTGCAGCAACGGAGTCGACGATAATGACATCAACTGCACCAGAACGTGCCAGCGCATCACAAATCTCCAGTGCCTGCTCGCCGGTATCCGGCTGGGAACACAGCAGATTATCGATATCAACACCCAACTTTTTAGCGTAGATCGGATCCAGCGCGTGTTCGGCATCAATGAACGCACAGGTTTTACCTTCACGCTGTGCGGCAGCAATCACCTGCAATGTCAGCGTCGTTTTACCAGAGGATTCCGGACCGTAAATCTCAACAATACGGCCCATTGGCAAACCACCAACACCCAGTGCGATATCAAGCGACAAGGAACCTGTGGAGATCGTTTCAACATCCATTGAGCGATCCTCGCCCAAACGCATGATAGAACCTTTACCGAATTGTTTTTCGATCTGACCCAGCGCTGCCGCCAGTGCCTTTTGTTTGTTCTCATCAATAGCCATTTTTACTCCTGTCGCGCAGCTTGCCGCTGCTTCTACGCTGTTGCTTATTCATGATTCACCGAACCGATGGCCGCATTATACTGTATACTCATACAGCATCAAGCCTATTTTATAAAAATCTCTCCTGCAACGTTTGCAGAGCAAAAGCCACGGCCTGCAAGCGAACATCGTGACGATCGCCGTCAAACTGCATCCGCTGGGTGATGATGTTGCCCGCTTTATCGCTAAAACCGAACCATACGGTCCCTACCGGTTTATCTGGCGTTCCACCATCAGGACCCGCAACACCGCTGATGGATACCGCAAAATCGGCTCCAGAACGGCTCAGCGCCCCACGGGCCATTTCCGTCACGACTTCATGACTTACTGCGCCATACTGTGTCAGCGTATTTTCCTGTACGCCGATGAGCGACTGCTTAGCCTGATTGCTGTAAGTCACAAAGCCATAATCAAACCATGCGGAACTACCAGCCACATCCGTGATCGCTTTCGCCAACCACCCACCGGTACAGGACTCAGCACAGGTTATCTTCGCCTGACGCGCTTTCAGCCGCTCTCCAAGCTGCACGCTCAGTTGCAATACATCTTTTTCTGTCATCACGGTATCCCGTTTTATCCATCGCGGCCCAATAGTAAGGTGCCCCTTCTTTTTCAGGGTAGCATTTTTCCTTTGAAAACCTTTTTACGTAACAGGAATGCGAAGCAGCGCGCAACATCGTCTGGCAGACTGTCGTAGTATTGTCACTGTCTCGGTATATGCTCTACATACAATAATAACGGCGATAGCGTTTTATGACATGCATGCCCCGCCTCGGGGCTTTTTTATTGGTATAACAGGGCATCGCCGACGTACAGCCGAACATCGCACCGCAATGTCTGCGCCGAATTGAATGTATAAGCACATAAGCCACACGGTCTCTGACGCTAAAATAATGCAGGCCTGTCAGCTGACAGGCCTGGTGGGAATGGCATCCCGGAAGGTATAAACACTCTTGCTACGCAATACCGTGAGCTACATGGTGGATTAACGCATCAAGCGAGCAGACTACGTATGCTATTACCGTTACCTGCCGGTTGCAGGAACATCGCTTATCCCCGTTTATTTCTGATGGTCTTTATACCAGAAACAGAGCTTGCGACAGGGCGACAACGTGGCTGGCAATCAATAATAGAAACCTTATTTATTCTTGTTTTTTCATCCCTGGCGGGTAGTTAGCGCGATACATTCACTCTCCCATTTTCCCTTTTCACACTTTTTTACATGCAGTGCGTATTAAAAAACTGACTTACTCTCTCACCTATTTTATTTATCGGAAGAAAAAATGCCAACATGACACCAACAAAAAAATATTTTTAATTCCCATCATGATTATTCCTTACTAAACCATATTACCTTAAAAAAACATCGATAATAGATAAAAAAAAGCCCACCATAAAGGTGGGCAAAGCTATTGGGTTTTTCAACAGCAAGGATTTCGTAGTACTGGCACGACAGCTATCCATCCACTGTCTGTTTATGAATCTACCCGACCATCCTTAAAATAACCTTAGTTTTATCCTGAAATCATCAAGAATTAATAAAAAATCGAAAATAAAACTCACTGTTATCGAACCAAAAAAAAGCCCACCGCGAGGGTGGGCAAATGACACTATTCTCTGGCATGAAGCATCCTGAAGACACAGGTTGGCGGTTTTCCTCCGCCTGAAAGCTATCCTATGGGATTAAGATTAAGCCAACATTAGGAAAACAAAAAAAACAGATTTTTTTAGATATCATTTTTCAGTTCCATTATTCCCCCACACCTCTCAACAATCAGGAAAATGTACACAATGAAAACCTCTCTTATTTCCCGGCAACCAACACAACAAATGCACACCCAAAACCACTTAGGTATAGAAAGGAAGAAAAAGAATGAATTCAGCCTACACACTCGCATGTCGACGGATGGCGAGAACAAAAAGGAAAGCCCACCTGACGGTGGGCAAAGAGGCTATATTATTATGAGTAAAACCCTGGTGTTTTGGCGCTAAGAACGTTCTTAACTGAAAACAACATTACACCGAGGAGATTAAATCAACCTTAACAATAAAAATAAAAACCATTTTTTCTGTGACAATGGCAACATTTATTCCAGATGATTACAGCTGCAGACAAACACGCCGAATACCTGAAGTATGAAGGGGGTAAACATGAAAAAGAAGAACACGCAGCCAATAATACTTACCGTTATTATCAGAAAACAAAAAGCCCATCAGGCGATGGGCTAAATAAGAATGAACATCGAAAATAAAATTCTTACTTTCTAACATGGCACAGCAGTCAATTAACACTAAGTAAAGTGTAACAGATACCGGCAACTTTGCCTAAAAATCGACCACCATTCTTCGTGTTTTGTGAGTACACGCATTTTCTGCGCTCACTGCAAAACATCATGCCCTGCCCCCAGGCAACACAACTGAGTGACCGGTACCCAATCACGGCCATAATCCCTCGATAACCAATAGCCCCGAGATAACCGATGGTATCGGGACAGCCACATCGCAAAATCGGGCTTTTATTTTACCGGATTTGCAGGTTTGCCCAGCCATCACGTACACTCGCCAAAAGAGATAATTGCACCGTATTCTACAGCCCGCGTTTGCCGCAATGTTCATGACTGTGTCGACATAATAATCACGGGACATTGCCTGTTTTGGGCAGCATTCGGGCGGCATTGAAGGGAGAAGACACTATGCCATCAACATTCCCACGCAGACCCGGCATGATGGACAACCATGCCGATCAGCTCAGCAGTTCGCTGATTATTCGCCAATCGGCTGATGTGTTGTTTGATTTGTGGCGCAACCCCGAAACACTTCCGGTATTGATGAACCATGTCGCTCATATCGACATCATTAATCACACAGACTCACTGTGGCGCATGAAGGCCCCCTTCGGCCAGTACATCGAGTGGCGTGCACGTATTGAGGATGAACAACCCGGCCAGTTTATCTACTGGCGTTCACTCCCTGGTGCCAAAATTCCTAATGAAGGATGCCTGGTCTTTCGCCCTATACCAAACAGCGAGAATACTGAAGTCACACTCAGCATCCGGTTTGACCCACCAGGCGGCTTTCTGGGAAGGGCTCTCAGTCAGGTGTTTCAGCTGTTACCTAAAGAAATGCTGCACAAGACCTTACTGCGCTTTAAGCAGATGGCAGAGCACCCTGGCACCACGACCTCCTCTAACCAGAATGCATAAAAAAACGGGCGGCGAGGAATCCTCAGCCGCCCGTCGTCTTTTACACCCACAACATTATTTCTTGTTGGGCATCATTCTCAGCAGTGTATTGTCACGCACCACATAGTGATGATACAGGGCAGCAACGGCATGCAGCCCCACCAGGAAATACCCTGCGTTAGCAATCAGTTCATGAATGCTCAGCAGTGTGTGCCTGATGTCGTCATTCGGGTCAGCAGCAAACGGCATCGCAATACCAAAGACTGACCAGGCATCGCCGCGATAATACATCCCCACTACGCCTAATACCGGCAGCGCCAGAAACATCAGATACAAAAAGCCATGCACCGCATGGGAAGCAATCATCATCAGGCGATCAGGTTGCGGCGTAATAGGCGGTGTAGCATGACGGAAACGTTGCACTACCCGCAGGATCATCAACACCCAAACGGATACACCGCAACTGTAATGGATCGTCGACATTAGCGCCCGTGCACTGCTTCCACGCGGAGCAAAACCTCGCAGCTCCATCGCTGCATAGGTTGCCACCACCAACAGAAACGCCAGCCAGTGCAACAGAATCTGAGATGAATGATACTTAGTCTTCATGGAATTCCTTCTCTGTATTGAGCATACAATCAGTGTGTGAATATAGGACGCATATAGCCTAGCTTCACTCTATTAAGCCAACATTAGTTTTTCGCTCACTGTAGCAAGACTTTTTGATAACCCCAAAAATCTTACGGGCAAAAAAATCCCGCCTTGATGGAAGGCGGGAAAAAAACTACTACTCTCTGACAGGGATGAATAACACAACATCAACAAGGGTTGAGACAAACATTACCAGCTTCAGTGTATAGAACTGTCATCGGTCAGTAAGGTTGATTGGTAGGATGTAAGTCGAATTTGGCGGGGATAGCATCATTTTGCCGGGTATATCGGAGCAAGGCACAGGAGACGTATGAGATACATGAAAAACGGCTGACGCTTGCCAGCCGCATGCCTGACTACCTGCGACTCATTAGCGCCGACTGTCTACCAACATTCTCACCGCCAGCCCTGCCAGTACCGTTCCCATCAGCCAGCGTTGCACTCGTTGCCACAACGGGCGCTCAGCCAGAAAAGCAGCGATATAGCCCGCGACCATGATAAGCGAGGCATTAACCGTCATGCTGATAAATATCTGGGTGATACCAAGCGTTAACGACTGCCCCAGGACATTACCCTGCTCCGGGCGGATAAACTGCGGCAGAAGGGAGAGATAAAGTACGGCAGCTTTAGGATTAAGCAGGTTGGTGACCAGCCCCATCACGAACAAGCGACGATTACTGTCAGGTTTAAGTTGGCGTAACTGGAAAGGCGATGCGCCACCCCGTATAGCCTGCCAGGCCAGCCATAACAAATATAGCGCCCCGGCAATTCGCAACGCATCGTAAGCTAATGGCACCGCCATCACGATCGCAGTAATACCGAGTGCCGCCGCGGTCATATAGAACAAAAAACCCAGCGCCACGCCAGATAACGACACCAGCCCAGCCCGACGCCCCTGACACACAGTGCGAGAAAGCAGGTAAATCATATTAGGACCCGGCGTTAACACCAACCCTAACGCAATAGCAGCAAACGGTAACCATTGGGACACACTCACCATCACTCACCTCAATCAATCGCACAGAATGTCGGATAAAACGATTAGTTAAATCCCCTGTCTATTTGAACCCACGTCAGTGCAGCCTAACGCCCGCTCCGCTCTGCCAGTACACCGCCGCCACGATCACTCCTCCGGTGGATAACGGTAATCCCACCGGAAAAAGCCGTGATCCTGAAATGAGCCTGACAGTAACGACTGCTTTCGTGTTTTGACATAATTTGGCGGCGGACAGGTGACATTGCACATCCAATATCCCGGAAACCACGCCTCCATACCGGGCAACAGCGCCATCGCCGTGTCGAACGGATTCAATTCCGGCAACGAGTAGTAAACAAACTCGCCAATAGAGTGTTCAATCCATTCTTCAGCACTCCCCATTTCCGATAACGGGTTAGGGTGCAACGGCGAGTGAGCCAAATCGACAAACTCTCTGACGTGATTCATCGACCAGCCACAAAACTCCAGCGCGCGAGGTCGCTCCGCCATTTCGTACAAGCGATCGACCGAGACTATCGGTAGCGGGTCTGGCTGCTCAGGAAAAAATTCATTGTGCTTTTGCAGGCATAACAATAGGTAGGACGCCACCAGCGCCCCCAGCTCATGGATAACCAGCGCCGGATGCTCACCTGCCCCGCCGCCAATAATCAAATTGTCGGGTGTGCATGAAAAATCATCCTCACCCCAAGGCGAATCCGCCACTTCTTCCAGCGGATGGTAGATTGGCAGCCCGTTCAGGAAACCAACCAGTTCGTGTTTGATGGTATCGATGTAGCTCATGGTTACCGGCTTTTAAACAGTCATCAAGACAGATATCAGCGGGGCACGGCCCAGGTGATGCTCTTCGCAGAGTACACTGTGTTTATCGCCTTCTCCACACCAATCTTTACCCCCCCAACAGGCAACCCACACCGACACCCCACGCAAAAACATCAGAATAAAAAATCAGAAAAAAGAAAAAATCAGGACGTAAACGCATAGGGTTAGAGTAAAAGTAAAAAAGTTAATCCATTAAAATGATAGTTATCGATATTTACTATAAGTTTTCATTCCAATTACCACGCGCTAGCCTGCCTGTCATGGCTGTATTTTTATTCACAACACAGGAAAAGACCCATGAAACAGAAAGTCGCATTGGTCACTGGCGCGGGCCAGGGAATCGGCCGGGCCATCGCTATCCGTCTGGCAAAAGATGGTTTTGCCGTAGCGGTCGTGGATTACAACGGCGATACCGCAGGCCAGGTAGCGCATGAAATCAAGCAGCACGGTGGCAACGCTATCGCACTCACCGCGGATGTCTCAGACCGTGACCAGGTATTTAATGCGGTTCGTACCGCACACAAACAATTGGGTGGTTTTCACGTTATTGTCAATAACGCCGGTATCGCGCCTACCACGCTAATTGAAGACATCACGCCGGAAATCGTTGATAAGGTCTACAACATCAATGTGAAAGGCGTTATCTGGGGAATACAGGCTGCGGTAGAAGCCTTCAAAGCCCAGGGACAGGGAGGCAAAATCATCAATGCCGCCTCTCAGGCAGGTCATGTCGGTAATCCAGAATTAGCGGTTTACAGTTCCAGTAAATTCGCCGTACGCGGCCTGACCCAGACCGCCGCCCGCGATTTAGCACCGCTCGGCATTACCGTTAACGCGTATTGCCCAGGTATCGTCAAAACGCCGATGTGGGCAGAGATTGACCGCCAAATTTCCGAAGCAGCAGGTAAGCCACTCGGTTACGGTACAGCTGAGTTCGCCAAACGCATCACGTTGGGTCGTTTGTCCGAACCGGAAGACGTGGCCGCCTGCGTCGCCTATCTCGCCAGCCCTGATTCTGACTATATGACGGGTCAGGCGCTGTTGATTGATGGTGGTATGGTCTTCAACTGATTGACTCAGCGCCACTACGCCTCGTCACACGACGAGGCGTGTTCTTCTCATCACCGATATCCGCTATCCCACAGAGACAAGCCCCAAACGTACAGAACACGTTTCTCGCTATCCCCTGACGCTATCTGTATTCCTGCTCTTGTCTGTGGTCGCTTTCACTCTTTTCACAAATCCCTACTCAGGGCATACCTATTAATTCGATAGAAACAACTGCCATTATCCGTTTTGTCAAAAAAGGTAAAGTAGCCAGGTAGCCGCAGGTTATTGACATGCCCGGCAACAACGGCGGTTATTCACACCGTCGGCCATAAGTACAACCCCATTTCTTACTCGTCATGACGACAGGTCAGGAACAGGGAAAACAGATAAGCCGCAATCACCAACAGAGCATGAGCCTTATCAGTGCCTCTGATGGAGAACTTTCTCTGCTGAGAGCTTAAAGCAGTGCAATGGAATCACAGCAATAATCAAAACCTATTGTTGATAATAATCATACGGAAAATGAGGAAAGTTATGAGCAATCATACCGCCACACATCGTATTCCCGGCTGGAAAACACCACTGGCCATCATCTCTTCACTGTTGATAGCCTACCCGGCACTGTCAGCCACACTGACCCGTGATAATGGCGCGGCAGTGGGTGATAACCAAAACTCGCAGACAGCAGGCCCCAATGGCCCGGTTTTATTGCAGGATGTTCAGTTACTGCAGAAATTGCAACGCTTTGACCGTGAACGCATTCCAGAACGCGTCGTGCACGCCCGCGGTACCGGTGCACACGGCACATTTACCGCCACCGAAGACATTTCGGACCTGACTATCGCCGAGGTATTCAAAAAAGGCAGTCAAACGCCGGTATTTGTACGCTTTTCAAGTGTTGTGCACGGTAACCACTCCCCAGAGACCTTACGAGATCCGCGTGGTTTCGCGACCAAGTTCTATACCACACAAGGTAACTGGGATCTGGTCGGTAACAACTTCCCTACCTTCTTTATCCGCGATGCGATCAAATTCCCGGACATGGTACATGCGTTCAAACCCGATCCGCGTACCAACCAGGATAACGATGGGCGCCGGTTTGACTTCTTTTCTCACGTCCCGGAATCGATCCGCACGCTGACCCTGCTCTATTCCAACGAAGGCACACCGGCCAGTTACCGCAACATGGACGGCAACAGCGTTCATGCTTATAAGTTGGTCAACGCCAAAGGCGAAGTGCATTACGTCAAATTCCACTGGAAGACACTACAGGGTATAAAAAATCTCGACCCCAAACAGGTTGAGGAAGTTCAGGCTAAGGATTACAGCCACCTGACTAACGATCTGGTCGCCGCTATCAACCGTGGCGACTACCCGAAATGGGATCTTTACATTCAGGTGCTGACCCCGGGCGACCTGGCTAAGTTTGATTTCGACCCGCTGGATGCCACCAAAATCTGGCCTGGCGTTCCCGAACGTAAAATTGGCCAGATGGTTCTGAACAAAAACCCGGATAACTACTTCCAGGAAACCGAGCAGGTCGCCATGGCACCGGCGAATCTGGTTCCGGGTATCGAGCCGTCTGAAGACCGTCTGCTACAAGGCCGGCTGTTCTCGTATGCCGACACCCAGATGTATCGACTGGGTGCGAATGGCCTGAGCCTGCCAATCAATGCTCCACTGAAAAAGGTCAACAACATCAATCAGGATGGCAGTTTGAATAGCGGCCACACGCAAGACAACGGGGTGAACTACCAACCAAGCCGGTTGTATCCACGTGAAGAGCTGGTTTCTGCTCGCTACAGTCAGACACCGCTGAGCGGCACGACCCAGCAGCGTAAAATCCAGAAAGAGCAGAACTTCAAACAGACTGGCGAGCTGTATCGCTCTTACAGTAAGAAAGATCAGGATGATCTGGTTCAAAGTCTGGGCTCTGCGCTGGCGATGGCGGATACCGACAGTAAAACCATCATGCTTTCCTACTTCTATAAAGCTGATGCCACCTACGGTACCCGCCTGACCAGTGTCGCCAAAGGCGATCTGAGCAAAGTACAGTCACTGGCCAGCAAACTGGCTGATTAACGGAATGCCGTCGCCCGGTTGCTCTACGGGCGACGCCAACGACCAGGGAATCGTCATCATGAAATCATTTCGCCTCTTTATTTGCCTGTTGGCACTCATTCATGCCACCGCCCAGGCACAACCGCCCGTGTCTATTACAGAGCAGTCGAATTCAGTCGCCACAATGCCTGTTGTGCAGTCAACTGATGAAAGACAAGTACAGAACCAGCTTAATCAGTACCTGTGGGATGCAGCCCGTACGGGTAACGATGCCGTACTCAAGGAGTTCATCAGCGCGGGTTATAACCTCAACGCCCGTGATGAAAAAGGCTATACGGCAATCATTCTGGCGGCTTACCACGGCCACTACGACACGGTTTCACTGTTGCTCAACCACGGTGCTGACCCTTGCTTGCAGGATAGTCGTGGCAATACCGCACTGATGGGAGCGGTGTTTAAAGGTGAACTGAAAATTGCCCACGTGTTGCTGAACGCAAAATGTAGCCCGGATACCCGTAATAACGCCGGACAGACTGCAGCGATGTATGCTTCGCTGTTTCAGCGCACAGAAATTCTCAAGGCATTACAGGAAAAAGGGGCGGATATGAATGCTACCGATGCACTGGGCAACAGTGTGCAGGCATTAGGCAAGGGTGAAGTGAAAGGGCAATAATCGACACGTATCAGCGAAAATGACACGCCCCGCACGAATATACTACCTTCAGGCGGGGCGTGTGATATCAGACTGGGTTAGCATTATTCAGTCATCCCATTTGGGGCTCAGAAACGCGGCCAGAAATCCCGGTACAACGATAACGGCCAGTATCGCCAAATAGACAGTTACTTGTTCGAACATAACAACCTCCTACGTCAGCATGTAAAACGACCTCATGGTTCCACTACAGATTCATTCAACTACGATTCAACTTACCATTCGACGGCAAGTTTGCTCACTACACACTTATTCTATCGGCCGAACGTTAAGCAAACATTAACGTCTCTTTAATAGATAAGAAATCGGATCAGGACGAAAGCACTCAAACAAAACGGCCTCGTTCACTTTTTCCAGCCCCCGATTAAGCCACCAGCCGCCGCCCGGGTACAGAAAGCCGCCCTAACACATTGTTTTTAATGCATTACCATCACACACCGTTTGATTTATCACGTCCAGAATTATACGTGTGAATATATATTATTGGTGTAATGAATCTTATTGATAATAATAAAAACCTATGTTTATTGTCAGCGATACCTGCTGAAGAAAAAGAGTGTCATTTTTTCAGTGATGGACTGACAATACTTTTCAAATAGTCGGCATTCATTCTTCATGTCATTAGTTCACAGAGCTGAAAGTAAAAACTAACGTTGATTAATGATGAATAACCGTTATACCCCAACAATTCGTATAGCGTTAATTCATAATTATCCTTCTTAATTAAGCGCAGTATCACATCACTAAAAGGCACCTTAAATATCCATATCCCGACGGTATACCCGGAGGAGAAAACGAGCCCACTGGCAGGACACTCAAACCCGCCACCTCTCGCCAGAACCGGTAAATATCACGATTTAAAAAAAACATGACGCCGCTAGCAGAATACAGCACTCATCTAACCCATACCGAAAAAATGACCTAAAACAATATTTGCGTGGGGTCACAGATTCCCCGCTGATGGCGATTTTATCCATAAGATCAGCGAATACGGCCTGACCCTCTTCCCTCGGCAAAAACTACTGTTTTGTTATGAGTCGCCGGAAGAGGAAAAATAATCACGCCTGCCGTACCCCAAGTACAGGGGCAATACTGAATACCGAATAACAACATTGTCCCTAAAAATGAAAAACCGATAGCCAATGATTACCAGAGAGGACACTTTTATGTGGAAACGCGTCATTTTAGCTTCAGCTGTGTGTGCGTCCCTGTCATCGGTCGCGCTGGCCGCACCATTAACGGTGGGGTTTTCTCAAGTCGGCTCGGAATCAGGCTGGCGCGCAGCTGAAACGACCGTAGCCAAAGAACAGGCCAAAGCGCGCGGTATTAACCTGAAAATTGCCGACGCCCAGCAAAAACAGGAAAACCAAATCAAAGCGGTGCGCTCTTTCATCGCACAAGGGGTGGACGCTATTTTCATCGCCCCAGTGGTAGCGACCGGCTGGGAGCCGGTATTGAAGGAAGCCAAAGAAGCCAAGATCCCGGTTATTCTGCTAGACCGCGGCATTGACGTCAAAGATGACTCACTGTATCTCACCACGGTACGCGCTGATAATATTAAGGAAGGGGCATTAATTGGCGAATGGCTGATTAAAACCGAAAACGGCAAGAATTGTAATGTCGTTCAGTTAGAAGGCACCGTCGGCGCAAGCGTTGCAATTGACCGTAAAAAAGGGTTTGAAGACGCTATCGCCAAAACACCGAGTATTAAAATTATCCGTTCCCAGTCCGGCGACTTTACCCGTAGCGGCGGCAAGCAGGTTATGGAAAGTTTTATCAAGTCAGAAAATAACGGCAAAAATATCTGTATGGTTTTCGCCCATAACGATGACATGGTGATCGGCGCGATTCAGGCTATTAAAGAAGCGGGGCTAAAACCGGGCAAAGATATTCTGACCGGGTCGATTGACGGTGTACCGGATATTTTCCGTGCCATGCTGGCAGGCGAGGCGAATGTCTCGGTTGAACTGACGCCAAATATGGCTGGTCCTGCGTTTGACGCACTGGAGAAATATAAAAAGGATGGCACGCTGCCCGCCAAACTGATTCTGACACCGTCCACCCTGTTTAAACCAGACAGCGCACAGGCCGAGCTCGATAAGAAAAAGAACATGGGATATTGATTGTTTATACCCTAAATAATTCGAGTTGCAGGAAGGCGGCAAGTGAGTGAATCCCGATGAGCTTACTCAGGTAAGTGATTCGGGTGAATGAACGCAGCCAACGCACCTGCAACTTGAAGTATGACGGGTATGTCGTCAGCCCACGTCCTGCCATGGCACTACCACTGCCATGGCTAGCTACCACTGCCATGGCAGGACATCACCTGTTTTGTAAGGAAGAATCGCATGAACGATTTCGACAACCAGGAAATCTTGCGTACGGAAGGGCTGAGCAAAATTTTTCCCGGGGTTAAAGCGCTGGATAAGGTCGATTTCAGCCTGAGGCGCGGGGAAATCATGGCGCTGCTGGGAGAAAATGGTGCAGGAAAATCCACGCTGATTAAAACGCTCACTGGGGTGTATCAACGTGACGAGGGCGCTATTTATCTCGAAGGGCAGTCTATCTCGCCTAAAAATACGGCTCACGCCCAACAACTTGGCATCGGCACGGTGTACCAGGAAGTCAACCTACTACCCAATTTATCGGTGGCGGATAACCTGTTTATCGGCCGCGAACCCAGACGCTTCGGATTATTACAACGCACCGAGATGGAAAAACGTGCGGCGGCGTTGATGTCTTCCTACGGTTTTGAGCTGGATGTGCGCGAACCACTGAACCGCTTTTCCGTCGCGATGCAGCAAATCGTCGCCATTTGTCGCGCCATCGACCTGTCTGCCAAGGTGTTGATCCTTGATGAGCCGACCGCCAGTCTTGATACTCAGGAAGTGGAAATGCTCTTTACCCTGATGCGCCAGCTGCGCGATCAGGGCGTCAGCCTTATCTTCGTGACCCACTTTCTCGACCAGGTTTATCAGGTGACCGATCGCATCACGGTTCTGCGCAACGGCGCTTTCGTCGGCACCTGTGAAACCGCCTCGCTGCCACAGATAGAACTGGTAAAAATGATGCTGGGCCGCGAGCTGGAGCAGAATGCGCTGCAACGTGCCGGACGTACGCTACTGAGCGACAAGCCGGTGGTGGAATTCAAAGGGTACGCGAAAAAAGGCGTGATTGAGCCATTCGAACTGGCGGTACGGCCTGGCGAAATCGTCGGTCTCGCCGGATTGTTAGGCTCCGGGCGGACAGAAACCGCCGAGGTGATTTTTGGTATCAAACCGGCCGATCGCGGCGAAGCGGTGATCAAAGGTAAATCCCAGACGCTGCGCTCGCCACATCAGGCCTCCTGCCTTGGCATCGGCTTTTGCCCGGAAGATCGCAAAACCGACGGTATTATCTCTGCCGCCTCGGTACGGGAAAATATTATTCTGGCGTTGCAGGCCCAACGCGGCTGGCTGCGCCCGATCCCCCGTAAAGAGCAGATGGCGATTGCCGAGCGATTCATCCGTCAGTTGGGTATCCGCACCCCCAGTACCGAGCAACCTATCGAATTGCTGTCCGGCGGGAATCAACAGAAAGTGCTGTTGTCTCGCTGGCTACTGACCAAACCACAATTCCTGATCCTGGATGAACCCACACGTGGCATCGACGTCGGTGCCCACGCCGAGATCATCCGTTTGATCGAAAGCCTGTGCGCCAACGGGCTGGCGTTGCTGGTCATCTCGTCGGAACTGGAGGAACTGGTGGGATACGCCGACCGGGTGTTGATTATGCGTGACCGGCAGCAGGTGGCGGAAATCCCGCTCGACCAGCTATCCGTTTCCGCCATCATGAATGCCATCGCGGCATAAGGAGGGCATAGTGATGCCTCGATCACTGAGCAAACCGGGCTCCGATAAGCGCCCATTCCGTTGGCCGTCGCTGCGATTTTCACAAGGCATGCCGCAGATAACCGCGCTGGTGCTGGTGTTGCTGGTAGACAGTCTGGTATCCAGCCACTTTTTCCAGATAGTGGTGCAGGATGGCCGCCTGTTCGGTAGTCCCATCGATATCCTTAACCGTGCCGCACCGGTGGCCTTACTGGCGATCGGCATGACGCTGGTGATTGCCACCGGCGGCATCGATCTGTCCGTCGGGGCCATTATGGCGATTGCCGGTGCCGTGGCCGCCTCGCTGACCGTGCAGGGCTACAGCCTGACGGTGGTACTGCTGGCCGCACTCGGTGTCGGCATGCTGGCGGGCCTGTGGAACGGTATTCTGGTTGCGATTCTGAAGATCCAGCCGTTTGTCGCTACCCTCATTCTCATGGTGGCCGGGCGGGGTATCGCGCAGCTGATTACTGCCGGGCAAATCGTCACCTTCAATTCGCCGCCACTGGCCTGGCTCGGTAGCGGTGCGCTGTTCTACTTCCCAACGCCTATCATCATCGCGTTGGTCACGTTGATTCTGTTCTGGCTGCTGGTGCGGCGCACCGCATTGGGGTTATTTATTGAATCAGTGGGGATCAACATCCGGGCGGCGAAAAACGCCGGGGTCAGTACCCGCGCGATGGTGACCATGACATATATCCTGAGCGGGCTGTGTGCCGCCATCGCCGGGGTCATCGTCACCGCCGATATTCGGGGGGCGGATGCCAACAATGCCGGTTTGTGGCTGGAGATGGACGCCATTCTCGCGGTGGTGATCGGTGGCGGTTCGCTGATGGGTGGCCGCTTCAACATGGTACTTTCCGTGTTAGGTGCGCTGATTATTCAGGGCATGAACACCGGTATTCTGCTGTCCGGTTTTCCACCGGAGCTCAATCAGGTGGTGAAAGCCGTCGTGGTATTGTGCGTACTGATAGTCCAGTCGCCACGTTTTGTGACCTTGCTGAAAGGAGTTCGCCGCCATGATAAAGCGTAACTTGCCGCTGATGATCACCCTGGCGGTATTCGTGCTCGGATACCTGTACTGCCTGACGCAATTTCCAGGTTTCGCCTCCACGCGTGTCATCTGCAACATCCTTACCGATAACGCCTTTCTGGGTATTGTCGCCGTCGGCATGACTTTTGTGATTCTCTCCGGCGGTATCGACCTGTCCGTCGGATCGGTGATTGCATTTACCGGTGTGTTTCTCGCTAAAGCTATCGGCGTTTGGGGGCTGTCCCCCCTGGTGGCGTTCCCGCTGATTTTAGTGATGGGGTGTGCCTTTGGCGCGTTTATGGGCTTGCTCATCGACGCACTAAAAATCCCGGCGTTTATCATCACGCTGGCGGGGATGTTCTTCCTGCGTGGTGCCAGTTATCTGGTGTCGAAAGAATCGCTGCCTATCAACCATCCTATCTATGAAACGCTCTCCAGCCTGGCATGGACAATTCCCGGTAACGGTCGGCTTAGCGCCATGGGACTACTGATGCTGATGGTGGTTGCTGTCGGCATCGTGCTGGCACGCTATACCCGTTTCGGTAATCAGGTCTATGCGATTGGTGGCAACAGTACCTCCGCTAACCTGATGGGCATATCAACCCGCAGTACCACCCTTCGTATTTATATGTTGTCGACCGGGCTGGCGACCCTCGCCGGGATCGTATTTTCCATTTACACCTCGGCGGGTTATGCGCTGGCAGGGGTCGGCGTCGAGCTGGATGCTATCGCCTCGGTGGTGATCGGCGGTACGCTATTGAGCGGCGGTGTCGGTACCGTACTCGGTACCCTGTTCGGCGTGGCGATCCAAGGCTTGATCCAAACCTACATCAACTTTGACGGTACGCTAAGTTCCTGGTGGACCAAGATAGCCATCGGCATATTGCTGTTTGTGTTCATCGCCTTGCAACGCGGCCTGACCGCACTGTGGGAAAACCGACAGAACGCCCCGGTTAAACGTGTCGCCCCACACGGATAACAACAGCCCAAAACGTAGGTGTGAGAGGTCTCTAACGCTCACCCTACGTTTTTACTCGTCTGACACCCCCTCTCGCACCATTGAAACGAACGCGATGCATTGTCGTAAGCAAACTTGCCATCGGCCAGAATACGCCTATGTTTGAATACAGGGGGCGCGCATAGTTGTCATCGGGCAACGATCCGACATGCATACCCATAGCGCGTTTCCCCTTTGCCACCCTTCGCTTTCCTTTCTCCACACCACCAGGTTGCACGTTGTTCGCACATAACGAGATGAGGCTACCGTCAGCACGGCAGTTAGCCTGTGCAACGGTTTTTCCGGGTGGTGACACATTGATTGTTCGAGTTCGACATTGACACGTTCTATTGAATTGACACGTTCTATCGAGAGGAAATGCTATGACTCACACCAAAAGCCACACAGCAAGTACGCCTGAAACAGAACAGTCGCCACATTACGAAAGCAGCGGGCACAGCCTGCTGACGCTGGATAACGCCGGGCCAATCCAAATGGGATTTTGGGTGCCCAACCGGGTATGGGCCACCGCCAAATTCCTGATGCCACTGCGCGAGCATATCGCCAACAAGAAGCAGACCAATACCCTGGCCCCCATGCAGCCGGTGCTCCAGAATTTTAAAAACTGGGTGACCAACAACAGTGTCTACCGCATGTGGCTCAATAGCATGATCGAACAATCCAACGCCTATGTGGCTTCGCTGCCTGAATCCACCCGCAAGGAGATCAGCGACGATGGCGACGCGACCTGGATAGACAGCTACGACAGCTTCTTTGAGATCCTCAACGAAATCATTACCACCTCGCCGTCATTCAACACCACCGCACAAGTCGGAACACCGATGAATGCGTTTTTGGCCGTGGCGATGGGAACAGAAGCGGGCGTGGCACTGTTCCACGACGCGACGTTCAATCAGCAGTTCCGTCAGGTGCTGGATGCCTGGAACAGTTTCCTGAAAAGCAGCGCCTCACTCGATAAACTCGATATCGCACAACCGGAAAAACCCGGCTCCTGGATTTCCAAAGCCGCGTATCAGGCCGGTGTCTGGAACCAGATGCAGCACGACCCCAACCTGCAGGGTTACGGCTTCGCCAGTTGGAACGATTTCTTTATCCGTCAGTTCGTTCCCGGCGCACGCCCCTTTAAAGGCGACCCGAACACCCAGATAGACATCGGTTGTGAAACCACACCGTGGCGCTATGCCAATCAGTTGCAACTGGAAAGCCGGTTTTGGGTCAAAGACATCCCCTATTCGCTGCTTGATCTGTTCGGTGGTCAGCGGCAATGGGCCAAGCTGTTCGAGGGCGGACAGCTCTATCAAGGGTTCCTTTCTGCGACGCACTATCATCGCTGGAACGCGCCGCTGGACGGTTTTCTGGTACGTTCCTGGGTTGAACCGGGTACTTACTTTGCTCAGCGTCCCGGACAGGGCGAAAATCAGGGCACCTGGGAAGGCACCGAGTCACAACCCTACCTCGGCCATGTGGCCGCGCGCGCGGTGTTTATCTTCCGGCACAAGACCTGTGGCTACGTGGCGCTCATCTGCATCGGCATGGTGGAAGTGTCCAGCTGCGTGATCGAACCCAGCACGTTTATCGTTGAAGAGAGTGCCGAACCGGTCAGTATCACCCGCGGCGTCGAAATCGGTCACTTCGAGTTCGGCGGTTCGACTCACATGATGATCTTCCAAAAAGATCGGGTCGCGTTGGAAAAATGGGCTATCGATGCCGTCAGTCACCGCAACGATAAAAATCCTGTCCCGCTGGGCAGCGTGATCGCCACCGCGCTGCACAACAAAGGCTAATAAACACCCGCACCGGGCTCCGGCTACGATCGGGGCCTGTTTCTCCGTTTAGGTTCCCTCCTCCCTCCCGACCATGTCTTTTCTGTTAATCAACGGTTCTTTTTTCGTGATCGATTTCAACCTTTATGCCGAGTTGCCGAATTTTGTTATTCGCTTTGACCCGCCATTGCCACAATAACCACAAGTCAACACAGGAAACACCGGGCCGCCGCCATCAGAACAGGCGCGGCATGAAAGAATGGAAGGGTTCTCTCAAGGATGAGATTTCCCCCAGACGCGACACAGGCAATCCGTCTCGCGTCTCATGCTGGGATAGTCGCCTTCGTGCATACCGAGCCGACCCCAGCCCGACCGGAACAAGACACCGAATTCGCATCCGTACTTTTAACCACAACATGGCTTTTTGTCACAACCTGCCTGCTCACCTGATTGAAGACGGTGATCAACGTGGTTTAAACAGGTGACATAACTAGAGGATAAACCCTATGGAACACTCCGTGATCGAACCGACTGTACCGATGCCGATGCCTGCAATGTTTGACGCACCCAGCGGCATTTTCGACTCGCTTGACGACGCCGTTCAGGCCGCAACGTATGCGCAACAACAGTTGAACAGCGTCGAGCTGCGTCAACAGGTGATTAAAGCCATTCGGGTCGCTGGCGAGCGTTATGCACAGGTGCTGGCGGAAATGGCCGTGGCCGAAACCGGCATGGGCCGCGTGGTCGATAAGTACATCAAAAACGTGTCACAGGCGCGCCATACACCAGGGATCGAATGCCTGTCGGCGGAAGTACTGACCGGCGATAATGGGCTGACGCTGATTGAAAACGCGCCCTGGGGTGTCGTTGCGTCGGTTACCCCCTCAACCAACCCGGCGGCGACCGTTATCAATAACGCTATCAGTATGATAGCTGCCGGTAACAGCGTGGTGTTCGCCCCTCATCCGTCAGCGAAAAACGTCTCGCTGCGTACCATCAGCCTGCTCAATAAAGCCATCGTCGCCACCGGCGGCCCGGAGAACCTGTTGGTCAGCGTTTCCGACCCTAACATCGAAACCGCGCAACGTCTGTTTCGCTACCCCGGTATCGGGCTGTTGGTGGTCACCGGCGGCGAAGCGGTGGTGGAAGCGGCGCGCAAACATACCGACAAACGGCTGATCGCCGCCGGAGCAGGTAACCCGCCAGTGGTGGTGGATGAAACGGCGGATATTCCGAAAGCCGCCCGCGCGATTGTTAAAGGTGCCTCATTCGACAACAACATTATCTGTGCCGATGAGAAGGTGCTGATCGTGGTGGACAGTGTGGCCGATGCCCTACTGGCAGAAATGCAACGCAATCATGCCGTGCTGCTCACGCCGGCACAAACCGAACAACTGCTGCCAGCACTGCTCAGCGACATCGACGAGCAGGGTAAAGGTCGCGTCAACCGCGACTATGTCGGCCGTGATGCCACGAAACTGGCTGAAGCCATCGGGCTTGAGGTCAACGAATATACGCGCTTACTGCTGGCTGAAACCGACGCCAGCCACCCGTTTGCCGTCACCGAGCTGATGATGCCGGTACTGCCCGTGGTGCGGGTGAAAAACGTGGATGACGCTATTGCGCTGGCACTCAAACTGGAAAATGGCTGCCGCCACACCGCCGCGATGCACTCCACCAATATCAGGAACTTAAATCGCATGGCTAACGCCATCAACACCAGTATTTTCGTCAAAAATGGCCCTTGTATCGCCGGGTTGGGGCTGGGTGGCGAAGGTTGGACATCAATGACCATTTCGACGCCGACCGGTGAAGGTGTCACCTCTGCTCGCACCTTTGTGCGCCTGCGACGCTGTGTGCTGGTGGATATGTTCCGTATTGCCTGACGATGGCGAATGACCCAAACAGGTTTGCCGCGCGGTTGCCGTTGGTTGATGACCAGCGGCAATACCACAACGCAACGGCCGCTTAAGGAGAGAAACAGGGGTCAGGGGATGAAGTCGTAAACCGTACCGCGATGGGAGAAGCCTGAAATTAGGTCGTACCAGAGAGAAGGAAAAGTGTGCTTTAGCGCCTGTTCCTCCCCGGCTGAATACCGTATAACGGGGAATGCTTTGGTCTGTCTACACCTCATCCCTCGATACGGTGTGACCATCACGCGCTGGCAGACCCCGCCCGACATTGTCAAGGAGGTGAGCTGACGATGAAACACAATCCAGTTAACCTGCATCATCTGGATACAGAGCACCGGCTCCCGGCCACAGCGCTGATGCCGCCGGATGACAGTGTGCACCAGCGCCAGACACAGGATGTTTACGCCCAATCCCGCACCATCACAGACTGGCAGCAGATTTACGATCAGGTATCGCCGGGACATTTCAAAGGGGAATTACGCGAGATCCTGCTCGACGGCATCCAGATTTGCCACGAATACACCAATCTGGCATTGCGCCAGTCCTGCATGATATGGCCCGACGCCTTCTGGTTTGGTATTCCGGCCCGCCATGCCGGGACTGGCTTTATCGGCTCTCACCCCATCAGCGACAACGCCATCGCGGTCAGCCCTGGGGGGAAGGAGTTCGAACTGAATACGCCAGATGACTATGCCATCTTGGGTGTCGCTATCTCACGTGACGAACTGTTGCAGTACACCGATGTGCTGGAAGAGCCGGAACAACTGACGCGCTTGCTGGCACAAAGCACCACGTTGCTGGTAGAACCCCACAGGCGGGAAATCCTCTGGTCGTTTGTACGTGAAGCGCTGTGGTATGGCTGCAACGAACCGCAACGTTTGCAACACAGTAACGCGGCCAAGGTACTGAAACATAACTTGCTGACCACCGTGATTTCGTTTCTGGAAAGCGCCCAGCCCGCCGATGTCAACCCATCCCATACCAGCAAACGCATCGGTTATCGTAGCCTGATCGGTCGCGCCAGAGAATATGTGCTCAGTCAGCAGTCGGAACCGGTCACGGTGCTTGACCTGTGCCGTCGCCTGCATGTCAGCCGCCGCACGCTGCAAAATGCCTTTTGTGATGTTATGGGATGCGGTCCCAACGCCTGGCTGAAGATGATCCGCCTCAACGCAGTACGCCGTGAGTTAGTCAGCCCCTACTCCCATCATAACACCGTACAGGATGCTGCCATGCAATGGGGCTTCTGGCATCTGAGCCAGTTCGCCAGTGATTACCAACGGCTGTTTAACGAAAAGCCATCGGTGACACTCAAAGCTCGATTAGCAGGATAAAAAAGAGACGCAGATGCGCAGAGGTGATGAATATCAGGCTGATGAATACGATGGGCCGATGTGCGTCGGCCCTTTATTTCACGTAATTAGTCTTTCCATTTTTCAATGATGACTTTCACCGTGCCCGAATTGTCAGAGCGTTGCCAGTCCTGAAGATACAAATCGAAGCCCCCGGTTTGAGGAAATGCGTGAATGATCGCGGCGGCATGCATACCGTCATCATTCAAGCCGTAGTAGCTGACTGCTGCCGTCTTATCAGCGGTACTCGTGCGATCATACACCATCAGTGCCGCAGATTTTGAACGTGTATTGCCGCCCTGCCCTGTTGCATAGTCAACACCATCGGAAGTCGGATCAATGCGGAAACGGTACACTCCCGATGCAATCGTTGTTTCATTGTAAGCGCTTCCCCCGGGGACAGTATTGTTATATCCATCCAGTGTCACCGTTTTATACGGCTGCCAGCCCGCCATCACTGAGTAAGAGGCTAATAACGAGGCCGTAGCCACTAAAATTCTTGTCACGTTCTTCACGATTCAACATCCTTATGAATAAGATTAAATAGCCATCAGATAATTATCTAAATACCATTTAAAATCAAATCACTGGATATAACGATTCGTTTTAACCAAACATTATTGGTAAGCAATACTGGTGATTAGCGATTAGCGCCAGAGCAGCAAGAGGCACCGTCCCTGATGGCAACGAGTATTTTTTCTTGTATATCACTACGCTGGCAGGGAGAGACGTAAACGGCAGTAAGCTGAAACAAGAAAGGTAGGTATTGCCGGATTTTCACCCGGCAAGCCTGGCTCACACATTCAGCGCAGCAAACGCGCGGCGGATATCGTCTTGTGGCAGACGAATACCGATAAACACCATAACACTCTCGCGTGGTTCATCGTCGTTCCATGGACGATCCCAGTCAGCACTGTAGAGCCGTTGTACCCCCTGGAATAACAACCGACGATCATCACCTTCGATTGCCAGCACCCCTTTGTAGCGCAACAGGTTATCAGCACAGTCTACCAACAGTTGCTCCATAACTGCCGATACCGCGGCCATGTCTACCGGCCTTGCCAGTTGCACCACCAGCGAGGTGATGGCGTTATCCTGTTCGATCAGCGGTCGAAAACGCGGTAACGACACCTGTAGCCGATCGTCTAGCATAAAACCATCGACGCCGAAGATCTGGCGGTGGTCTATCTGACCATTCACCACCCGATACAGGCTGGCACGGGCGTTGATACGCGCCAGTCTCTCTTCGAGTGCCTGCGTCTCACCGGCCAGCTCGGTTTTGGTCAGCAGAATGCGGTCGGCATAACCGACCTGCGCCTGCGCCACGGTATGTCGGCTCAGTTGCTCATCGGCATGTACCGCATCAACCAGCGCAATCACGCCGTCGAGCAGGAAGCGCTGGCTCAGGCGCTCGTCAGAAAAAAAGGTTTGAATCACCGGCCCCGGATCGGCCATACCGGTGCACTCGATCACCAGCCGGTCAAACGCCAGTTCGCCGCGGTCAATACCGTCCAGCAAGTCATGCAGCGCATCCGACAATTCATTGGCACTGCTACAGCAAATGCAACCGTTACTCAGTGTGGTGATACGGGTCGCGCGATCGCCCAGTAACGAGTCATCAATCGCCACCGCGCCAAATTCATTTTCAATGACGGCAATTTTCTCGCCGTGATCGGCATACAGCAAATGCCGCAGTAAGGTGGTTTTCCCCGCCCCCAGAAAACCGGTGAGGATCGTCGCGGGTAATACCTTGTCGGGTAATACATTCTCGGTTAATGCATTGTCAGTTAATGCATCCGTCGGTAATACGTCTGCGGGTAATTCCTCTGCGGGTAATGAATGAGTCATACTCGAAAAAACTCCTTGTCGCGCTGACGACTCAACAGCACCGAAAGCCCCCTTTACCACTACCGCCATAACGTGCCTGCTGGCGTTCGCGGAAAAATTCCTCGTAGCTCATCACGTCCTGGTCTGGGTGGTTGGTCTGCATGTGCTGCACGTAGTTATCATAATCCGGGATGCCGACCAGCATTCTGGCGGCCTGACCCAGATATTTTCCTGCTTTCCCAAGGTTTCCGAACATATCGCCCTCTCTTGATATCAGCGCCGATGGCGCATGAGCCGACAGATATGAACGCCGACAGGCCCATACTGGCACCTGTCGGCGGTATCGTCCTCACCGTCGGTTAATGATGGGAGGAGATCTTCACGCCGCCTTCTGGTACCGGCACATACGGGGTTTCACGGTCAGAGCGTTCTGACTGGTTACGTTCCCGCAATGCTGTACGAATACCATAGAAGATTATGCTATACACCACCACCAGGAACAAAACGCTCAGCACGGCATTGGTGTAATTGTTCACCACGATGTGATGCATGTTGGCAATCTGCTGCGCACTCAACTCCGTGCCTTCAGCAATCCGCTGTTTGTAAACACGAGCCAGATACAGGAAACCTTCCATCTGCGGATTATTACTAAACAGCTTCAGCCCCAGCGCCCAGGTGGTACAGATCAGCAACCAGACTGCCGGTAACATCGTGACCCAAATATAACGGGTGCGTTTCATCTTGATCAGCACGACCGTACCCAGCACCAGCGCGACCGCAGCCAACATCTGGTTGGAGATACCGAACAGTGGCCACAAGCTCTTGACGCCACCCAGTGGATCCACCACGCCCTGATACAACAAGTAGCCCCACAAGCCAACGCAACCCGCAGTACCGACCATACCCGCAATCAACGAATCGGTTTTCTTCAGGAACGGGACGAAGTTACCCAGCAGGTCCTGCAGCATAAAGCGACCAGAACGCGTGCCAGCATCCAGCGCAGTCAGAATAAACAGCGCTTCAAACAGAATACCGAAGTGGTACCAGAAGCCCATGTTGGCGCTTGGGATAATCTGATGGAACACATGAGCAATACCTACCGCCAGCGTCGGTGCACCCCCTGCGCGGTTCAGTACCGACGGTTCGCCGATATCTTTCGCGGTTTGCAGGATCTGCTCCGGCGAAATCACAAAGCCCCAGGAACTGACCGTTGCCGCCGCCTGTGCGGTAACCCCCTGCAACTGCGCCATGATCGCTGGTGCATTGGCACCGCCAAGCTCATGCAGGTTCGGCATGGTGACGCCCAGACCGACCGGCGGGGTGTTCATGGCGAAATACAAACCCGGTTCGATAATCGACGCCGCAACCAGTGCCATGATGGCGACAAACGATTCCATCAACATCGCACCGTAACCGATAAAGCGGGCATCGGTTTCGTTCGCCAGCAGCTTCGGCGTGGTGCCGGACGCAATCAGCGCATGGAAGCCGGATACCGCGCCACAGGCGATGGTAATAAACAGGAACGGGAACAATGCGCCTTTCCACACCGGGCCAGTACCGTCGATAAACTGCGTCATGGACGGCATTTTCAGCTCAGGGTTGATGATGACGATGCCGATCGCCAGACCGACGATCACCCCGATTTTCAGGAACGTCGCCAGATAGTCGCGCGGAGCCAGAATCAGCCACACCGGCAACAGCGCCGAGATGAACGCATAACCGATCAGCGCAAAGGTGATGGTGGTATCTTTGAACGTCAACGCCGGGCCCCAGTAAGGGTCATGAGCGATAACACCGCCAAACCAGATAGCCAGCAGCAACAGCACGATACCGATGACAGACACTTCCCCCACCCGACCGGGGCGCAGGAAGCGCATATAGATGCCCATGAACAGCGCGATCGGCACGGTAGAGCATACGGTGAATACGCCCCACGGGCTTTCCGCCAGTGCTTTCACCACGATCAACGCCAGTACCGCCAGGATGATGATCATAATCAGGAAGCAGCCAAACAGCGCGATAGTGCCGGGTACCGGCCCCATTTCCTCTTTGATCATTTCACCCAGCGACACACCATTGCGGCGGGTCGACATGAACAGCACCATAAAGTCCTGTACTGCGCCCGCCAGCACAACACCGGCCAGCAGCCACAGGGTGCCGGGCAGATAGCCCATCTGAGCGGCCAGTACCGGCCCTACCAGCGGGCCTGCACCGGCGATAGCGGCAAAATGGTGGCCGAACAGCACATTGCGGTTGGTCGGCACGTAATTCAGCCCGTCGTTGTTAACCACCGCGGGTGTCGCGCGGTTGGCGTCAAGCTGCATCACCTGGCGAGCGATGTACAAGCTGTAGTAACGGTAAGCGACCAGATAGACCGCCACCGACGCTACCACGATCCACATGGCGCTGACGTGCTCGCCGCGACGCAGTGCGACCACGCCAAGGCAGCATGCCCCGATGACCCCCAGTAACGCCCAGGGAAGATGCCTGAGAAGTTTATCTTTCATAGCGTTCACTCTTCTTATTTGTGTATACCCTCAATCATTCGAGTGGCAGGACAGCGGCAAGCGGGTGAACCCCGGTGAGCTTACCCAGCCGGATGAACGCGCACAGCCAACACACCTGCAACATGAAATATGACGGGTATAATTACTTATGATGTAGTCACGTATGGTTACTGTAGTCAGGCTATTCGTCAGGTGATAGTTGAATTTGGGTCAGCGGTCGGATAAGCGGATGACCGGTCGCATACCGGAATAAGCGGTGACAGATGTTTACTTAAATTGACGAAAATGCGCCCTGCGGCCAACGTTGCAGCCGCAGTAATAATGCCGTTGCCGTGTCATCAACAACGCAAGAGGCAGGATGAAAGGAACAGGAAACACGCCGCCCGCACGCATGCGGGTCGGCATTAACCCTTAAGGCCAAGCAGTTGCTTGAGGGTTTTCAGGTAGCGGCGGCTGACCGGCAACGCCTGACCGCTTTTCAGCAGGATCTCCGCGTGCCCGCTCTCTTCCAGCCGGATTTCGCGCAGATGCGCCATATTGACCAGATACTGACGGTGACAACGCACCAACGGGGTACGGCTTTCCAGCGTTTTCAGGGTTAACTCGGTAAAGCACTCTTCCCCTTGCGGCCCGGTGACATACACACCGCTCTGGCGCGAACTGGCAAACTGCACGTCGTCACTTTTCATCAGGTAGATACGGCTGTGCCCGGTACAGGGAATGTAGTCCAGAAGTGACTGATGGTCGGACAGTTTGTCGATATTCTGCGCCGGGCGTTCCCGGTGCAGATTGCGTAAGGTCTTCGCCAGCCGCTGCGGGTCTATCGGCTTGAGCAGGTAATCAAACGCCTGCTCTTCAAACGCTTTAATCGCATACTCATCGTAAGCGGTAATGAACACGATGTAGGGCATGTTGTCTGGATCGATCATGCCGATCATTTCCAGCCCGCTAATGCGCGGCATCTGAATATCCAGAAACACTACGTCGGGGCGTAAGCGGTGAATAGCGCTAATCGCTTCCACCGCGTTCGCACACTCACCGGCCAGCTCAAGGCCGTCATCCTGTTCCAGCAGGCAGCGCAGGTTATCCCGCGCCAGCGGTTCATCATCAACAATCAGCACGCTTAGCATGACTGGCTTTCCTCACAGGGCAGCGTCAGATGGATATGGGTGTAACGGTCCGGCTCACATTCCACGCTCAGGCCATAATCATTGCCGTAGCGACTGCGGATACGCTTATCCACCAGATTCATACCAAGCCCGGTGCAGTTCGTTCGTGGCTGGTACAAACCGGCATTATCTTCAATACTCAGCAACAGTCGATCCCCCTGCCGACTGGCGCTGATGGTGACAATCCCGGTTCCCAGCAGATGCGCCGTACCGTGTTTAATCGCGTTTTCCACCAGCGGTTGCAACGAAAACGCAGGCAGCCGCATCGACATCAACGCCGACGGCAGGTCAAAACGGATCTGCAAACGCTCCTGAAAGCGCGCTTTTTCAATTTGCAGATAGGCATTCACATGCTCTATCTCGTCGGCCAGTGTAACAACTTCCTCTGAGCGTTTGAGATTTTTGCGAAAAAACGTCGACAACGACTGCACCAATTGGCCAGCCTGTTCACTATCACGGCGGATCACCGCCAGTAAGGTGTTGAGGGCGTTAAACAGAAAATGTGGATTAACCTGCGCATGCAGCAGTTTGATTTCCGATTGCGTCAGCAACTGCTTGCTGCGCTCATACTGCCCCGCCAGGATCTGAGCCGCCAGCAGGCTGGCGATCCCCTCGCCAAACGTGCGGTTGATGGAACTGAACAGACGGTTTTTAGCTTCGTACAATTTGATGGTGCCGATCACCTGCTGATTTTCACCACACAGCGGGATCACCAGCGTCGACCCTAGCCGACAGGTAGATTGCAGCGAGCATTGGTACGGCGTTTCGTTACCGTCGGCGTAGACCACCTCGTTATGTTCGATAGCGCGCCGGGTATGACCCGAAGCGATAGGCGTCCCCGGAAGATGGTGGTCATCGCCGATGCCGATAAAAGCCAGCAGTTTCTCACGATCGGTGATCGCCACCGCACCGATATCCATCTCCTGATAGATAACCTGCGCCACCCGCATACTGTTTTCTTCATTAAACCCCTGATGCAGGATACCTTCGGTGCAGGCGGCGATTTTTAACGCCCGGGCGGAAAACGCCGAGGTATATCGTTCAAACATGGCGCGCCGGTCCAGCAGGATACGCATGAACATCGCCGCGCCAATACTGTTGGTGACGATCATCGGTGCCGCAATATCTTTTACCAGCTTCAGCGCATCATCAAACGGCCGTGCCAGCAACAAAATGATCGCCATTTGCAGCAGTTCCGCGATAAACGTCACCCCTGCCACGGTAAAAGGGTTAAACAACCGGTCAACCCGGCCGCGACGCATCAGCAACCGGTGCGCCATGCCCCCCAGAAGCCCCTCGACAATGGTCGAGACCATACAACTGAATGCTGTCATCCCCCCCAGCGAATAGCGGTGCAACCCACCGGTCATTCCCACCAGAATGCCAACACCGGGGCCACCCAGCAGCCCGCCGAGCACCGCGCCAATCGCGCGTGTATTGGCAATCGAATCCTGCACATGTAGCCCGAAATAGGTGCCCATAATGCAGAACATGGAAAACATGGCGTAACACAGCAGCTTATGCGGTAAACGGACCGTTACCTGCATCAACGGGATAAACAGCGGCGTTTTACTGAGCAGATAGGCGATCACCAGATAGACGCACATCTGCTGGAGCAACAGTAAAACCAGTTTGAACTCATACATGATAAAAACTCAGACGGGCAAAAAAACCGGGAATCGGACGATCCCCCGAGGAGCATACCCTAACACAAACTCGCGGCGTTACCTTGACGCGTTTCACTGATTTGCATACTGGCGCACGAGTTGACGAAATCTGA
Organism: Dickeya oryzae; assembly: GCF_020406815.2. Classification (NCBI taxonomy): domain Bacteria; kingdom Pseudomonadati; phylum Pseudomonadota; class Gammaproteobacteria; order Enterobacterales; family Pectobacteriaceae; genus Dickeya; species Dickeya oryzae. Next base: position 1,094,190 of record NZ_CP162670.1, on the reverse strand, counting down.
ATCCATCAACACACTATCCCCGCCGTTTATTTCGTTAAGCGGCGGGGATTCACACTCGACTGCATCGGGAGAAGGATGGGAAGTCCCGCCCTCAATCGACACGGGTATTACAACGCTTTCGCGTTCCCGGCCCAGCCAGCATGGAAGTGACCAGAGCAAATCGCCGGTTCAATGGCGCTGATGAGTACCCGTACCAACCCCAGTTTGACGAACGGATCATCTGACAACGCGACATTGACCGCCGATGAGTCCGTCCCGTAGGCCAGAATAAATCCACCGAGTCCGTTCTCTAATGGACCGGCAAAAATGATATTCCCGAGCTTGATATTATCCACAAGCCATTTTTTGTGTGCATCAATATGCTGTTCAAGTTCGTCTTTCGGGCTGGAATACTCAAGAGTAATGGCATATAGCATAGCAGTTACCTCTATCCCCTTCATACTTCAAGTTGCAGGTGTGTTGGCTGCGTTACTCGGCCCATTTTATGGGCCTCGCCCCTTCGGGGCCGCTGCCAGCAGCGTTCAAATCGGCTTCGCCAATTTGTCACTCACCCCAGTCACTTACTTGTGTAAGCTCCTGGGGATTCGCTCGATTGCCGCCTTCCTGCAACTCGAATTATTTTGGGTATATAATGGATTAAACAGCGAGAGTATTAATCACTGACTGGATGGATGACCTGGCATTCTCAATTTCACGATTTTTTATTTCATCGCCTTTTGATGCTCCTTCAGCACGAATAAAATACACATCATGAATACCGAGAAACCCGAAAAATGCCTGAAGATAGCGTTCCTGAAAATCCAGACTGGCAAAAGGGGGCTTGCCATAAAAACCGCCACGGGCAGAAACGATAATCACTTTTCTTCCTGCGGATAATCCGACAGGCCCGGTTTCAGTATATTTAAATGTCCTTCCTGCCTGCGCAATTCTATCCAGCCAGGCTTTCAGCTGACTGGAAACAGAAAAGTTATACATCGGCGCACCAATAACGATGACATCACTCGCCAGAAACTCTGACACGAGCTGTTCAGACAGTTGGTGCTCCTGCAACGTTGCGGTGTCTACCTGGCGGAAACCGGCAACAATCGGGCCAGTAAGGTGGCGTATTTCCTGTGCCACCACATCACGGTAAGACAATGCGGCATCCGGATAACGGAGGGTTAGTTGTTCAATAACCTCAGCGGAAAGCTGCCGTGTTACTGAACCATCCGCAAGAATACTGGAATCTATATGTAATATATTCACGACAACCTCTCTTTATATTTAAACGCGACCATCATTCATACGTTAAATCATTCAGGCATCAGAACATCGGCAATCGAATTACGCGCTGTAATATGTATCCATACATCACTACAGGCGAATTAGGACAGCTATCGTCTATCACCCTGAATACAGGACTGACATCATCATTTAATGGCTTTGGCTGCCTTATCAATAAAATTTGCGACAGCATCAGGGTGTGAAATAAGAGACATATGGCTGGATGCTATTGACAGCACGTTTGCGCCAATCTGCCCGGCTATTTTTTCCTGAACAACATGCGGTAACGCGTTGTCATTTTCAGTTAATAAATACCACGACGGTTTGTCTTTCCATGCAGCGTGCTGCACGTTATCGCCAAACGCTTTTGCTGCCATCGGCTGTTGAACCGCGGTTAATGCCTGCACTTTTTTTAACGGCACATCCCCCGCCATCACCGCCTGATACTGGTCAGGATTATCCAGCCAGATTAACCCGTTTGAATCCGCCGACATCCCTTCCATCGGTGCATGCAGACGCTGCAATAAATCAGCAACGGATTCTCCACTGTCTGGCACCAGAGCAGATAAATAGACCAGCCCTCGCACATTTGGCGCATTACCCGCCTGGGTAACGACAGCGCCTGCCCACGAGTGGCCCACCAACAGGACATCACCCTGTTGCCTTTGCAACACACGCTCGGTAGCACCGACATCATCGGCCAACGAGGTCAGGGGGTTTTGCACGGCGGTGACATGGTAGCCCATGCCTTGCAACCGGCTCGTGACAGCCGACCAACTGGAACCATCGGCGAATGCGCCATGAACCAACACAATATTTTTAATTTTCGCGGCCTCCGCAATAGAGTGAACACTGGTAAAGAGAAGCAGCCCCAGCCCAATAGCCAGTGTGCGTAGCCAGGCGGTGCGGGAATTCGTCATAGACGCTCCTTTGGCAGATATGCATGAATGATGATCGCTGGGCTTTCCCTGGCGTGGTTACCCCTGCGATACGGGATGATTAAAGTGTAATCAGCCTGGGCGCTTGTAGTAAGATGGCAAAGTTGACATAGTTCATGCAAAATTCGCCAATCTTCTCCGACAGGAAAACACCCCCATGCGTATCTCGATTCTGGCGTTACCGGGCAGTATGTCGTCCGCCATCGCAGGGCTGGCCGATATGTTCTGGATGGTCAATCAGGCGCTGATCTCGCGCCCGCAAGGAAATGCCGCGACCAGTGCCCCTGGCGTGACATTTGAAACCGCGATTGTCAGTGCTGATGGCAACCCCGTGCGCGACGCTCAGGGCCGCCTCATCTATGTCGACAGTTCGTTTGAGGCGGTTGGCAAGTCAGACATTGTGCTGGCCACAGGCATGATGCTCGGCCCGGATAAACTGCCACTGGCCGCGACATCCGTTGGAGAATCAGCAGCCTGGCTAAAACAGCAATACCTGCACGGTTCCCTGATAGGCGGTGCCTGTGCAGGCAGTTTTATTTTAGGCGAAGCAGGACTGCTGGATGGGCGCTTTTGCAGCACCACCTGGTGGCTCTATCACACCTTCAAGCAAAAGTACCCGAAGGCAAAACCGGTATGGGGCAAAGCACTGGAAGAGCAGGATGGCATCATTACAACCGGTGGCCCCTTATCCTGGGTTGAACTTGCCCTGCATATTATTCGCCATCAGGCAGGCCCCGACATCGCCAGGATGGCGGCAGACATTGCCGTTGCCGATAGCCAGCCGCTGTCACAACGTATTTATGCACCACAGGGATTTATGAATACGGTGGACCCGTTATTGCTGCGCGCTGAACATCTGGTTCGATACGAAAACCCGGCCATGACAGCAGAAGAGCTAGCCCGTGCGCTAAATTTCAGCGACCGGACGCTGCACCGAAAGATTAAGGAGCTGACCAACGAAAGCCCTAAAAATTTTATTACGCGCGTGCGGATAGAAACGGCCTGCCTGCTGCTCGAAAACCCGGCAGCCAACATCAAGCGGGTCGCTCAGGCGTGCGGTTACAGTGAAGATACGGCATTCAGACGCGCGTTTTCACAATTGATGGGGATGACGCCCGTGCAATACCGCAAATGGGCGATGTTAAGAAACGATAAAACCGCAACACCCGATCTGGCTGAAAAAAAAAGACCCCGAATGACAGCATCCGGGGTCTTGAAATGAGACGAGTATTCGCCGTTTATCCAGGCTTAACCGCAATGTCCTTCTTAACCGCGATGCTCTTCAATGTAACGAGCCAAATCAGCCGGGGTCTTCAGAACAGTGGCGACTTCGGTTGGCGGGATCATGCAGCCGTAAACGTCCTGCACTTCCAACACCAGATCGACGGCCAGAATCGAGTCGAGGATATCAGACTCAATCAGTTCATCATTAAACCCCACTTTGCGGGATAAGACCTTTTCAAACAGGGCGAGTATCTCTTGTTCCATCATCATTTCCTGGTGTAATCAATTAGTGCGGGCATGAGTATCCAGCAGTTTACGATCTATTTTGCCGTTAGGATTCAGCGGCAATGCATCTTTAATAATAATCTGGGAAGGCACCATATAGGGTGGAATCACCTTCGAAAGCGAGGTTTTGATCGCATCAGGCGCCAGTTTCGTGACGCAGAACGCGGCAATACGCAACACCCCACCGCCTGACTTCATTAACGGCAGCACCACCGCTTCACTAATATCAGGCATCGCCAGCAGGCGATTTTCAATCTCGTTGATTTCGATACGGTAGCCGTTCAGCTTGATCTGGCTGTCGTTACGGCCCTGGCAATACAGGACACCGTTTTCTTCATAGCCCAGATCGCCGGTGCGATAACCGCGGAACTGCTCGCTCTCCCGATGTAACAATTTCGCCGCGTTCTCCTGCGCTAACCCAAGGTAGCCGCGCATCACGTTCTTACCCCAGATAATCAGCTCACCTTCGGCGGTAATTTCCATGTGGGAGTCCGGCATCATCGCCCCAACCGGCAGGACATCGTTTTCACTGCACAGGATCTCATCGGTAATTTCGATAACCGTGGTGGCGATGGTCGCTTCGGTGGGGCCATAGGAGTTGAGAATTTTGGCATGCGGGAAACGACGGCGTAGCTGTTTTACCAGCGCCTTGTTTAACACTTCGCCAATAAACACAAAAACGTTCAGACTCGGTAAATAGTCACTGTTGAACTGCGGGGAGAGCAAACGTTGATAGGCAAAAGACGGCGTGGAAACCCAAACAGACACCGCGTTGTTTTTCAGTCGTTCCAGCCAGTTCTCCGCCGCGATATCCTCTTTCGCATTCAGGACGATGTGCCCGCCGGTCGCCAGGTTCGCCAGCAACGGGATCAACGAGAGATCAAAGCTGAATACCGCATGGTTCATCAATACCGGCACGTCAGGCAGGGAAAAGTCCTGACGCACCCATTTCATGAAGTGCCACAGGCTCTCACGCCCAATCTGCACACCTTTCGGTTTGCCGGTACTGCCGGACGTGAACATGATGTAGGCAAGGTCCGGCTCGGCCAGCACCTGCCCTTCCTCACCGGTGGCGATGAACTGCTTCGTGGCCACATCGTAGTAGTAAGGCGCTTTCGCCTGCTGGCAGATTTCCCGCAGTCGTTCCTGCGGGTAGATGCAATCCACCGGCACGTAGGGAATGTTATGCAACAGGCAGCTATAAATCGCCACGGCAAATTCTGCCTGTTGATGCCCGTATAACACGACCGGTGTACCAGCAGGCTGCTGGCAATCCTGATAACGCTGCTGCCAATCGCTAACGGCGACCGAGAGCTGTTGCCAGGTCATTGCCTCATCGCTACCGCTAATCGCCAACTGGTGTGGGTTCGCGGGCTTGAGTAGTACCGCATGCAAGAAATCTTGCAGTTCCTTAAGCTCGGAGTGATAGTTCATAGAGGTGACATTCCGCTAAAGATGTAAAGAGATACAGCGGCGCTTGCCAGCGTCAGAATTCGCCCCAGGAACGCAATGACTGGACGTTGTAACCAGTTGCTGAGCGTTGGACTACGTTTGGCTGACCACTGCAACATATTGTGTGCAACAGAAATGGCGCCAAACAGCGCGCCGCTGATGATATAGTGTCGTTCAAGCCCGTTCCATGCACCCATACAAAACAGGGTGCAAAAAATACCAATGTTTTGTGCCAGCGTTTTATTTTGTCGGAAAAAATCGATCTTCATCAGATTCATATAAATCGGCATAAAAACCACATCCCTTAGCCATTCGGACAAGCTAATGTGGAAGCGACGCCAGAAATCTTGCGGATTTTTAGCCAGGATCGGCATATTGAAGTTCGCCGGGATGTTAAGGCCAAATAAGCGCCCTGCCCCAATAGCCATATTGCTGTAACCGGCAAAATCAAAGTAAAGGTACGCGCTGTAAGCCACCGACATCACAACGCCGACACTTAAGGTAAACGGACGATGACTCCACGACTGAATGACCAGGCTATCAATCAGCGTAGCGAACAGGAATTTCTGGATAATACCGATGAAAATCTGCTCCATGGCAGGTAAAAACTGCTCGCGAGTGATAACGAAGGACGGCTTATTAATATCCGTTACCCAGGCGCGCCAGCGATACATCGGCCCGGCAGAAATAACCAGCGGCATAAAGAGATAGCCGAAATAGTGCAGGAAATTCTGGCCGTCTTTTTTGGTGCGATACAGTAATACGTCAACGGCGCGAAATGTCATAAACGACAAGCCGATCATCCCCCAGTGGTTGTTCAGGTGTAATTTCACCAAAAACAACGGCAGCAGCGTCAACGTTACCGCCTGCCAGGTCTTTAACCAGCCTTTTTCTTTCAACGTGACAATAATATAAAAGCTCAGGAAAACTGCCACAGGGACAATATAATCACCCTGGAAAATATATCCCCAGCCTAACAACACCAGTGCAGAAATGGCGGATAAATAGGTCAGCCGGTAATGCCATAGCCGATTAATCAGCACAAACAACAGTGCTAATCCAAACAGGCAGAAAAAAAATGTTCCGGAGCTATACATCATTCATCCTTCAGAACTTTTGATATTCAAAATGCACTTGTAAACTCATGCTGTCATCAACAGAGGTCCACGCCACGATGGTCACCGCCAGCAAGAGATAAATAAAAAAAAGGCGAATCGCGTATTTCATCATTTAAAACTCTCAGCAATAAAACGGTCCATCACCACCCATGCTGGGTCTGTTGGATGCAGGCGGTCCCAGTTCCAGCCGTTCTGATAAGGCATGGCGTACATATCAAGATAAGGAACCTGATTCTCATCCAGCATTGACCTGATTTGTTTATCAATCGACTGGAATTTCTCGGAGTTTTTAATCGCCCACGGATTAATCGCATCCACAATCACTACCACCTGAACGTGGCGCGCTTTGAGCAGCTTAATTGTTGCCTGGAACGCGTCCATTTGTGCGGGAAATAGTGGTGCGTCGTCCCATACATCCTGTGTCGGATCGTCATCATAGACAGACTTATCCATCCAGAATGTCGCCGCACTTTGCTGGCGAGATTTATTCAGTTCATGGGCGTGAGCCAATTCATTATCCCAGTTGGGAACCATTTCAGGCGAGGGCTTAACCGGCCACGGCCGTACAGGTTGAGGCTCAATACCCAGTCTTGCCAGCCAGTCTTTTTTTATCATTTCGCAGAAAATCGCAAACTGATAGCTCACTTCCTGCCAGATAATTTGCGGATGCCAGCCATAAACGCGCATCTGAGCGAAGGTTAAATGGCTGACCTCGTCGATGTTGAGATTCTGTAAATAACTCACCAAAAAGCGGCGCGGTTCGGGATCGTCCATCAGGGGATTAAACATCGAGGGCGGGAAATTATCGGCAAACACCGCCCCCGGGACACCATCACCGTAAAAACTATCGGGTGCCAGTTGCAACACCACCTTACTGTTCGCGTTCAGATCGTTTTTAAAACGCGAGAGCAGTAGAAAATGCGCAACATTATCGATATACGCATCACCATAGGCGACTACCGGACGGCGCAACTGATTATTAAAGTAATTATAAACAGCGTAATGCTCATCGTCGGATGTAGAGACTTCCGACGCGCCGATAAAGAAAATCGCATTCCCTTGTAATGCATGAGAAATAGTCGCCATTTTCTCTTTGAGTTCTTTGGGCGTACCGTCCAGGCTTGTAATCAATGGCTGGAAATTCAGTGGCGGATCGAAGCTCGTCACCAACGGGGGAACGCTAAGAACCAGAATGGCGAGCAGCGCCATCAGGAGATGTAGGCAGATAGTATTTTTAAGTTTCTTCATAAAAGTAAAACTATATGACTTCAATTTGTTTGAAATTTGTTAATTCTTTATCTTCACACGACATCGATTACTGTTTTTTTACGACACTATATACCAGGCTAATCTTCGATGATGAGTGTTGCTGTGTAACGGTATGTACAGTGTGCAGGCGGTTGAACGGGCAAGACTGATATCACACAGAAATGAACGCTAAAACGCGAAAGAAGAGGCACCATTATCATTCGCACTTGCACGACCTTCTTTTGATTCAGCACGGTAATATCAGGGCCTGAAAGGCATTGTTGAATAAACCGAATCGTTGTCAAACCGCAGAAAAACATTAACTAACATCATGATAAAAAAGGAACTTCAATAAAAATAAACGCATCACAGCCACCATCTCAGAAAATAACCACCAAAACCTTATAATCCCGACTCTTTCATTTTCGCAAAAAAAGCATCGACCGCAGCATTCGGGAACTGACATCACCGCACATTCATTGTGGTAACTGCCACCTCACCACGCCGATGAATTTGCGCGCCTATGATAAGTGCACACCTTCTCTGACAGAATTATCCTGCATCAACAAACGCACGAAATCCGACCATGTCGACGCTAAGACATCCCCCTCCTTCTGGCCTGATGTAAAGACAGCAAGATCCGGGTCGCCGGGAGGCGCTGCACTCCCCATACTTCGCCTACACCTGCCACACACCATCAACGTGAACATGACACATTCGGAGGTTTTCACCATGCCTGACTTGTCTGACAAAATAGCCATTATCACCGGTGCCAGCTCTGGCATCGGGTATGCAACGGCCAAACGGTTTGCTCAGGAAGGCGCTCGCGTTATCGTAGGTGCCCGACGTCAGCAAGCGCTCAACAGGCTGGTTGAGGAGATAACCCAGGCTGGCGGTCACGCGGTAGCCTTAGCCGGTGATGTTAAAAGCGAGGGTTTTGCAAAAGCGCTGGTTGAGCTGGCGATGGATTGCTATGGCGGGCTGGATATCGCCGTTAATAATGCCGGAACCACCGGAGAAACCGGCAGCCTACTGGACATGAGTCTTGCGGAGTGGGAAGACACCGTGCACACGAATTTGACGAGCGCCTTTGTTGGCGCTAAACACCAAATTCCGGCCATGCTCCGCCGGGGTGGCGGATCGGTCATTTTTACGTCAACCTTCGTGGGTTATACCCTCGGCTTGCCGGGTATGGCGGCTTATGCCGCGAGCAAGTCTGGGTTAATCGGCCTGACGCGGGTGCTTGCAGCAGAGTTTGGCGCTCAGGGGATTCGGGTAAACGCACTGCTACCGGGCGGAACGGACACACCGATGGGGCAGGCCTTTACCCGCGACCCGGAGTCACTGGCGTTTGTTCAGGGCCTTCATGCCTTAAAACGTCTGGCGCAGCCGGAAGAGATTGCCGCATCAGCCCTTTATCTTGCATCTGATGCCGCCAGTTTCACCACCGGCATTGCACTTCTGGCTGACGGCGGTGCCTCCATCTGCCGCACCTGAATAACGACCACTACGGGGATGGAAGATGACGATGCCAGACCACACACATTCAGAAGACGCACATTCAGACGCTGCACATTCAGACTATGCGCGCATCGCCGATGCCATCACGTTCATCGCTAACCGTGTGAACAGCCAGCCCACACTCGATGAGATTGCCGCGCACGTTCACCTGAGCCCTTTCCACTTTCAGCGGCTGTTTAGCCGCTGGGCTGGCGTTACACCGAAACGATTCTTACAGGTGCTGACCCTCGAACGGGCCAAAACGCTACTGCGCGAGTCAAGACCGCTGCTTGATGTGGCCGACGCCGTGGGGTTAAGCAGTAGCTCGCGGTTGTACGACCATTTCGTTCATCTCGAAGCGGTAACGCCGGGGGAATACAAACAACAAGGTGCGGGCCTTATCATCGAATACGCCGTTCACGCTACGCCGTTCGGTAACGCCTTTATTGCCGTGACACCCCGAGGCATTTGCAGCCTTTCCTTTCTGGACAACAACGATGCCGGAGAACCACTGGCAGCATTGCATCACACCTGGCCACATGCCGTGATGCATAACAATCCGCAACGGACACAAACGGTGATAGACACCCTGTTTGCCATGAAAACACCAGCGGATCGCCCGATTTCATTGCATGTGACCGGCACCAACTTTCAGATTAGCGTCTGGAAAGCGCTGTTACAGATCCCCCCGGCCGCTGTCGTCAGCTATTCTCAGGTGGCCGATGCCATCGGCCATCACAACGCGGCAAGAGCGGTGGGACTGGCGGTCGGTGCCAATCCGGTCGCCTTCCTGATCCCCTGCCACCGCGTCATCCAACAGAGTGGAAAAATCGGCGGCTACCACTGGGGAGAAACCCGAAAACACGCGATACACGCCTGGGAATCCGCAAGGTATGAAAGGTATGAGTAGCCAGCGCAGCGGCGTTAATCGTACTGCCGTTGTCGGTCCCAGGCCAACAGACGCCGAAGCCACCAGAGGAGCAGTGCCAGTATGGCGATGCCACCAAGTACCGCAAACGCGGTGCGGTAGGAGTAGGCCGCAGCAATATTCCCTGCAAGCGCGGGGCTGAATGATGCCCCGATGCCTTGCAGTAACATGACAACACTCAGCCCGGCATTGGTATGCCCGCTGCCTTCCAGCAACCTGACGATATAACCGGGGACCGCCACCCCCAGAAGCCCCGCCGCCACACCATCTAATACCTGAACCGGTATCATAAAAAATGGCCCGGCGGATACCGATGCCAGCGCGGCACGCAGCGGCAACACGATTAACGCCAACGTAATCAGCGCCGCGTAACCGTATTTACCTGCTTTGGCGGCGGCAAATAACGCCACCGGGATCATCACCAACTGGGAAATAATGACGGTCGCGGCCGCATACACGCCGCACTCATTTCGCCATCATGCATCGCGGCCACCCGCATGCTGAGCATCGGCAGCAAGGCGGCGTTGGCGAGGTGAAAGAGCATCAGTGTTGCCCCGGTCGTCACCACTGCCGGGTGCGTGATAATGACAGAAAGCCTGGGAGCCGAGGCAGCATCGTCAGCGCCGCTTAACCCTCGGGCCACACGGTTATCGATATCACCATGTCGGATAGCCAAAACCGCCAGCGTGGCGCATATCGCCATACCGGTCATCAGGATAAAGACGACATCGGTTCCCCAGTAGATCACCAGCGCGCCCGCTAGCATCGCCGCGCTCATGTTCCCGCCGTGATTAAACGCCTCGTTCCTTCCCATCTGATGGTTAAAGCCAGACGGGCCCGTCAGCCCCAGCGTAATCCCGGTCAACAAGGGCGCAATAAAGGTAGCGGATACCCCAGTTATCACCTGAGAGAACCCCACAACATACCGATTCGGGAAAAACCAAAGCAACAAGGTCGCGGCGGTGATGAGCACACAGCAGGCAACGAGCACCGCCCGTTTGTTGCGCGACGCATCTGCGGCCAGCCCGCAAGGCATAGTGGCAACCAGGCCCGCCAAACCACCGACGGTCATGATCCAGCCGATGTCATCGGCTTTCCAGTGATGCTCGGTGAGAAAAATCCCCAAAAAAGGGCCAAGGCCATCTCTGACATCGGCCATGAAAAAACTCACTAAACACAGCGCCTGAAGTGATCGTAAAGGCATCGGAACCCTTTTTACGTTGCTAACCATCATGGTTCAGCCTGCCTGAGATGGGAGGCCTGTGCCATAGCCGAAAACGCACCACCCCAACCTGTCACTGGGGTAAGCCCCGCTGGATAATGAGAACAGGCATCACTCACCGCCCTCGAGAAATGAAAGTAATCGGCTTTCAAGTCAGTTGTATAATACACAACGGTAACATTAGGCAGAGGCTGTGGTTGTATTGGATGATGTGTTCGGCGAGGTGCTGTGTATGCGTAGGCTGCGTGTTTTGGGATGGGGTGGAAATGGCGCTTTGCTTTACGCGCTCTTCGCTCATCGCCATTATTTGGGGGTGTTAAGTCACTTGGTGCTTATTTCAATATTTCATTCTGAATGCTTCGGCCATCAGCACGATCTATGAATACGTACTGACTGGAAAAATCCTAATACTCATTCAGAGAACTCGGACAGATCCTTGTCAGAAGCATTTTGCAGCAGTGTCTGCCCGCTCTGCGCAATCCCGTTTAACCGTTCAGCGGTTGGGCGAAAACGCGCAGCGGTATGCATCCTAGCCCTGATCATATAGCCAGCAGGACGATTATTCGACAGCACAGCGACAGGTTCATCAATAAAATACTTCATCGCTTTCTATTAACTAGTTGATTTTGATATATTTTTAAGCAAGAATGTGTTCCATAAATCACCTAAAAAATGTCTGTTATAGTGAATTGATCTTACCCACCATTAGTGAACACTTGACTATTCACTCTTACAAAAACTCAGGAAGAAGAAACTACATTTATTGTCATGAATGCATTTTTCGTTGAAAAGCAATCAAACCTCAAAATAAGAACGTGTTGGCTTCATTGTATTTTTGATAGCAGATACAAACTGATAATATAATGACAAAGCACACGATGTTTTGAAAGCTACAATTTTGGGTTTATATACTTCATAACAGGAATGTCAGATGGATATAATGAGTCTTTTTGTAGGGATTCTCGGGAGCATTATCGCAGCAGCAGTGATAACCCTTATTACCAAGTGGGTCTGGCCAAACCTTAGTGATAGGTGCCTGTACAGGGGTATTCGTGTTGAAGGAGCATGGGATGTAATAGAAGAACGTAATGGCGATAGTGTAACAGTAGGTCGGCTCAACCTAAAACAGCAAGGATGCCGTCTAAACGGTACAAGTACCAGAACAAAAACTCGTGATGGTAAAGAATCAGATAGAAAATTCAATTACCACGGTTCAATCAGTGGCAATCAGATAACGTTGATTTTCGAAGATGCACGAGGAATTGGTTTTGATACCGGAACCTATGTATTTACTGTTTATAATGATGGTAATACAATGGTGGGCATGTCGACATTCCACGGCAAGGCAGAGAATAAAATAATCTCGGAGCAAAGAAAATCAATAAAAACAATAAGTTAAATTTCATCTTAGAATGTTAATATAATAAACATCAATACAAAATATTACACACTTAAAAGAATGCAAAATGAGTCAGTTTAATACCGAATTGTATTGTCGCGGCGATCTATAAATAACTCGGTGTAAATGATACAGTATTAAAAGTGATCGCTCAGGCGGTCACCGAATTCGATAATGAAACGGCTCATCGCCAGATAAATCACTTTCCGAACTGAGTCATCCGTTGGGAATACTTTGCGTTTCTTTATCGTCTGGCGGATCACACTGTTCAGCGACTCGATGGCATTGGTGGTGTAGATAGCCTTGCGGATATCCGGCGGGTAGCCAAAGAACGTGTTGAGATTTTCCCAGTGCGCACGCCAGCTTTTGCTGATTTGGGGGTATTTCTCATCCCAGATGTCGGAGAACTTGTCCAGCGCATCAACGCCGCCTCCTCGGTTGGGGCCTGATACACCGCTTTCAGCCGGCTGGTGACGCCCTTGTAATCCTTCCACGAGACGTATTTCAGGCTGTTTCGCACCATGTGGATGATGCACAGCTGGATATGTGTCTGCGGATAGACGCTGTTGATGGCATCAGGGAAGCCCTTCAGACCGTCCACGCAGGCAATCAGGATATCCTGAAGCCCCCGGTTTTTAAGCTCCGTCAGCACATTGAGCCAGAACTTCGCGCCTTCGTTTTCGGCCAGCCACATGCCCAGCAGCTCTTTCTGGCCTTCGGTGTTAATACCCAGAGCAAGGAACACCGCTTTGTTGATGACACTGCCGCTATGACGGACTTTCACTACGATACAATCAAGATAAACAATGGGATACAGCGAATTTAGTGGACGATTTTGCCATTCTGTCACCTGCTCTTTAACCGCATCGGTCACTTTGGATATCAGCGTGGGAGACACATCAGCATCGTACATCTCTTTGAATGTAGAAACGATTTCACAGGTCGTCATACCTTTGGCGTACAGGGTCAAAATCTGGCTGTCCATCTGCGTGATACGCGTCTGATTTTTCTTTATCAGTTGCGGCTCGAAGGTGTTTTCGCGGTCACGTGGCGTGCTCAGTTCAATCTCACCGTCGTCGCATAACACGGTTTTAGACGAGTAACCGTTTCGGGTATTAGAGCCTGATTTCGGGGCATTTTTCTCGTGTCCGAGATGCTCGGTCAGTTCTGCATTGAGCGCGGTTTCGACGGTTAACTTCGTCAGCATGCGGGAAAACGCATTGAGGTCGGCTTCGGTTTTAAAGCCTTTAGCCAATTCAGCAGCCAGTGCTTTGAGTTTCTTTTCGTCCATCGTTTGCCTGTCTCCGGTGTTGGAATGAACATATCAAAAACAGGCAATTACACAATTTTAATTACAGTCTAGCTAAAGCGCTTCGGAAAAACTTCTGACATACTTGATAGGCAGGCATAGAGGTGATCTCGCTGAATTGGTCGCACAATCAGTAGATCACAAAACTCTATGCCTGTCTTTTTCACCCGCCCATTACTGGGGATTCCTCAGCGCGTTAGGCGGGTCTATGTCATGAGGGGAAATCAAGATACCACTAAGGATTCTTTATTTTTTTGAGTTTCTTCAGCTAGCTCTAGTGAGCGGTAATATTGCAGTGCTGCAGGGTTTGCAACATATTCGATCTTGCCGTGATGCTCCTCTACGCATTGGATTATTTTTCTCAAATCGGTTTTAAAAAACTCTTTGCGCAGGTTGACCTTATTCATGCGCTCACTATTCAGCTTATTATGTAATGCGTATTCAAGAGCAGGAGCATCATCACAACTAATCATTGCATGTACATCAAACTCAAAGGGTACACTTGCACCGCTTAATTCACTAACGCGGTCTAGCGGCTCAAGGCGGCGAGTCATACCAATCTTATAAACATTTTCGCCAAAAGATCCGATATTAGAAATGACATATACATGCCCTTGCTTAGTCATTTGAGCCATCGATTTTGCTCGCTCATACTGCTTATGAACATCTTCAATTTCTTGTTCTAACTGACGGCGAGTTTCCTCAAGCTCTTGCCGGTGCTCTTCGTCGGCGGCCAGTAAAGCTTCTTCGACAGCTTTACGACGAGCCTCAAGTTCCTGTTCTCTTGCTTCTGCTTCCTGTTGCTGCCTTTCAAGCTCCTCTGCCCTCTGACGTTCTTCTCGCATCTGTCGTTTGATTTCGTTTTGAGCATCCCGCTCATCCTGAGCGGCCTGAAGCTCCAGCACCTTATTTCTAAACTCTTTTTCTACAGACTTCCAGTCAGAATGATCGCGGAGTTCAAAGAAATCATATTTTGTAATCAACGTCTGATAAATCGCCTTTTCTCTTCTGATATCTTCGAGTTTTTTCTCAAAGTTTTTTAATGTCACAGATGCCAGCAAGGTTTTACGTTTATAGCGATAAGTATCGTCTAAAACTCGCTGTATTTCTTCCTGTGCAGAATGGTGCTGCTCACGGAATATATGCTCAAAATCAAAAGCAAAATCAACAGCTTTACCGAGAATCTCTTTACTTTTTAATCTATTTAACTCAATAACTTGTCTAAGCTCATTTTTCAGATTATTGTGTTCCACCTCACGAGCAATATCCCTATTTTTGTATTTTTCAATTACCTCTTTCTTTTCGTTAATCTCAGCCTCAAGAGAACTTTGATTTCTCAGTTCAAGATACTCAATAATTTTTTTGTGCTTATTGCTTAAATATCTATATGTAATGTAAAAGCCAATTGCGGCCCCTATACCTGCAATGATGAATATTGGATACAGCGCTTCCATTTACAGTTACCCCAGAGTTAAAGATGAGAATCATCCGAAATATACATGATTTCATCTTCTGAACACCATACGAGTTCTGGGGTTACTGAATTAGTTTTCTAACTTCTTACACGGAAACGACCCTATGATGCGCGGAGCGTCCATGCTAGCCTGCAGAAGCTCAACCTTCAAAAAGCGCGAGTCGCTACCGGGTTGGTTGATGTACTGGAAACCGTAGTTTCTGCCATTCCTGGTTGGAACAAGGATCATGTCGATATTCATTCCAGTGCTATCCCCCCAAGTATCTTGATTTTTTGGGATGTTACCGTTTCACCATTGATTTTAAATAGAAAATCAGGAATGACCCCCATCCTGAAGTTACCGCACTGCATGGTAATGGTGCTGGCGCGCGCTCATCACACGAGAAGATGAAAGATAAATTCGTTTGATGGGATGCTCCGCCAACGCTTGATGGCATGACCGGGCACACCGGATGCCTACCTAATTGTGACTGCTGGCCAGAGGTTCATATACCTGAGCCGAGACGGTAAGCTAAATAGCACTTTTCGTCAAAAAATTTGGTTAAAAAAACAACAAATGAGCAATTTAGCCTCTGCTGATTGATAAATAAGAGTGAGCGAGAACGCTCGTACTCAAACAAAGGAGGCCAATTATGGCACTAACAAACGAACGCCTTATCGACAGCTTAAGGCATAACCGAAAATTACTTGATGAGATATGCCAGTCAGGCAATTCTCAGTATTACAACACCGACATCGTTCATGATGCCATTGACTCAATTCTTGATGAGTTAAGGCGACGTGGATTCACTGTCTGAAAAAGGCCCGCAATTTAGCAGGTAACCCCATGCAATATTTTTTCACTACCCGCCTGGGTGAGACGCGGTTTCTCCAGGCTGATGGCTCCTTGCTGTGCAAAGACGTGCCGATCGCGCGAACCGGTACACAGGTTTATCTGCCGGATGAAATCGACCTTGAGCCTGACGCCAGCGGCACCCGCCTCAAACTCAGATACCCGACTATGTACCCGTTTTAAATTTGGATTGCAACGGCTAAAAGCGGATAGCACTGGATGAACAAAAACGCCAACCCATAGAAATTTAAGGGAAAATGGATAATTAAGGATGGTATTGGATGAAATGATGGTGCCGATAATAGGAGTCGAACCTACGACCTTCGCATTACGAATGCGCTGCTCTACCAACTGAGCTATATCGGCCCTGAGATCGTCCCGCGAGTGCGTGACGTGAACTACGGGGTGACAAACTAGTCAAATCATTACGGCAAGTCAATACTTACACGTATCGTCTGATGGTTTTCTAAGCGTCTTGCCCGACAGGCACGCTCTCGCGGCTGTCGGGCATGGAAGGAAATCACGCACGAACCAGATCGTCGCCATAACCAATCCATTTGTAGGTGGTGAGCGCTTCCAGCCCCATGGGGCCACGGGCGTGCAGTTTCTGGGTGCTGACCGCCACTTCTGCGCCAAGACCAAACTGGCCGCCGTCGGTAAAGCGGGTGGTTGCGTTGACGTACACCGCTGAGGAATCCACTTCGCGCACGAACTGTTCAGCACGGCTTAATGAACGGGTCAGGATGGCGTCGGAGTGTTGGGTGCCATGCTCACGGATGTGGTCGATAGCATCATCGATATCGGTCACCAGCTTGACGTTCAGGTCCAGCGAAAGCCACTCGTCGTCATAGTTCGCGGCCTCTACCGCCGTGACGTTGGCCGGGCCACCGCTTAGCAACGGCAGCGACGCCGGGCAGGCATGCAGGCTGACGCCTGCCTGTTTCATACGCTCGCTCAGCGCAGGCAGGAACGTCGCCGCTATACCCTGATGCACCAGCAGGGTTTCCACCGTGTTACAGGTGCTGGGGCGTTGGGTTTTCGCGTTAACGATCACGTTCAGCGCCGGTTCAAACTCCATCGACTCATCAACGTAAATATGGCACACCCCGATACCACCGGTGATCACCGGAATGGTGGACTGCTCGCGGCACAGTTTGTGCAACCCGGCACCACCGCGCGGGATCAGCATATCCACGTAGCGATCGAGCTTCAGCAGTTGGTTGACCAGCTCACGATCCGGGCTTTCAATCGCCTGAATCGCGGCGGCAGGTAAACCGCATTCGGTGAGCGCCTGCTGGATAACCTTTACCGTGGCGGCGTTGGTGCGATAGGTCTCTTTACCGCCACGCAATATCACCGCGTTGCCGGTTTTCAGGCACAGGCTGGCGACATCCACCGTCACGTTCGGACGGGCTTCATAAATCACCCCGACGACACCGAGCGGCACCCGGCGACGTTCCAGTTTCAGGCCATTGTCCAGAATACGACCGTCGATGATTTCACCGACCGGGTCATTCAGGCGGCACACCTGGCGCACATCGTCGGCAATCGCTTTCAGGCGCGCCGGGGTCAGTTGCAAGCGATCCAGCAATGCTTCGCTCATGCCGTTTTCTCTGGCCTGCGCCAGGTCCTGCTCGTTGGCGGTCAGAATAGCGTCATGCTGGGCTTCCAGCAGATCTGCTATCGTCATCAACGCCTTGTTTTTCTGGCTGGTGCTCAGCGCCGCCAGCTGATAAGAGGCTTTTTTAGCCGCTTTACCCATTTGCTCAAGCATCGCCTGCTCCTTAAATAATGATCATGTCATCGCGGTGGACAGCAACCGGGCCGTATTCGTACCCCAGGATTTCCGCAATCTCCTGGGAGTGATGCCCGGCTATCATGCGCAGAGCGTCACTGTTGTAACGGGTAACGGCATGGGCCAGGTCACGGCCGTTCAGGCTGCGGATGCGAATGACCTCGCCACGGGAGAAATTACCCGCCACCTCGCGAATGCCTTTGGGCAACAGAGAACTGCCGCGTTCCAGCATGGCGGCCAGCGCACCGTCATCCACGGTAATTTCACCGGCAGGCGGAGCGCCGAAGATCCAGCGTTTGCGGCTTTCCAGCGGGGTTTCCATGGCGTGGAAACGGGTGCCGACCGAGACATCGTTAATCACATCACCGATAACGCCAGCACGATTGCCTGCGGCAATCACCACCTCGATACCGGAACGGCACGCCACGTCGGCGGCCTGCAATTTGGTGGACATACCGCCCGTCCCCAGGCCGGAAACGCTGCCACCGGCAATCTGGCGCAGTTCGTCGGTCACGCCCTGCACTTCACGGATAAGCTCGGCGTCCGGGTTAGTGCGCGGGTCGGCGGTAAACAGCCCCGTCTGGTCGGTCAGCAGCAGCAGCTTATCGGCATCCGCCAGCATGGCGGCCAACGCCGACAGATTGTCGTTATCCCCGACTTTGATTTCCGCTGTCGCCACCGCATCGTTCTCGTTAATCACCGGTACGATACGGTTATCCAGCAGCGCACGCATGGTATCGCGGGCATTAAGGAAGCGTTCCCGGTCTTCCAGATCGGCACGTGTCAGCAGCATCTGCCCCACATGGATGCCATAAATGGAAAACAGTTGTTCCCACAGTTGAATCAACCGGCTTTGCCCTACGGCTGCCAGCAACTGCTTGGTCGCGATGGTCGGTGGCAGTTCCGGGTATCCCAGATGCTCGCGGCCGGCGGCAATCGCCCCGGAAGTCACAATCACAATGCGATGCCCTGCGGCATGCTGCTGGGCGCACTGGCGCACCAGTTCGACGATATGGGCGCGGTTGAGACGGCGTGAACCGCCAGTCAGCACGCTGGTACCCAGTTTTACAACCAAAGTCTGGCTGCCACTCATAATTTTTCTGCCGTTGCGTTGAACAATAAACAATAAAAGGATGAAAAAAACGTTGTAACAGGAGAACCGCGCTATGCCAACCAGCACAACGCGAAAACCCCTGACTCCGGCGTGATGCCGGAGAGCATCATGGTCGTGCGGAGAGGGAAAAAGGTGGGTCGAGTTGTTCTACCAGCGCCTGCAGGCGGGTGTGGAAATTTTCACGGGTAGCCAGCACTTTCTCATGTACCTCAGTATCTTTGATGGTTTCTTCGCGCCAGTCGCCTGCCTTATCAAACAGACCGATACGGTAGGTATAAAACAGGGTTTGCTCCTGCCATTCCAGATTAAGCCACCAACCCCAAAACTCTCGCTTTTCCGGCGCAGGTTTTACATTGACACAAACCGCCAGGCAATCAAAGAAAAAATGCTTTTCTTCGCACTGATCTTCACGCAAATACGGCCCCAATGAGGCAAATTTCTTGATGAGCCTGCTTTTCACTGCCATGACACCCTCCTTTAAATCAGAAGACTTCCAAGCATTCACAGCGACGGAGTCAATCAACCTGCCAGAACTGCTGACACGGGTTCAAGTTTTTTTGCGTCCGTCGTTTCAGGGCGCGAGCCGTGTCACACCAACACCCACTATACGGGTAAATGCAGACTACATTTATAAGAAAAATTAATCAATTGCAGTTGTTTTTTATTCATCGCCGCACCCCGTCGCCCTTTACACCCAGCCACGGGGTGACAGCACTACAGATGCGAGAGCTTAGCGCAACTGGCGCTGTAGCCAGTCGGTCATCTGTTGTAGCGCCAGATGGAACGTCTGGTACACCGGCGAGAAATTCAGTGCCAGCAATTTCCCCTGTTGCGATGAATTGACTATCAGCATCGACTCTTCCGGCGGGCTAATCAGGTCATCTTTCCAGTAGCCAGAAAGCATTGGCGTCGGGCAGCGTCGTCCCAGCAACCCCTGCATTTTGAGGGAGTAACGCCCCATCTCCACCAGCAACGCCGCATCGGAGGAATAGGTCATGCCAAGGCGACTGGCGAGCACATCCATAAACATGTCAGGCACCTGCCGCTGACGCTGAGCATCAGATAGCAGGTGATGCACAATCGGCCCCAAACAGGCGACCGCCCGTAGCCGGTTGGCTTCCAGATACGCCAGTCGCACCGCGATATTAGCCCCAAAGCGAAAACCAAAGGCACCGACGCGGGTGTGATCAATCCACGGCACATCCGGTAACGCCCGCAGCACCTGTTGGTGGAGAAAACTGGAATCCTGATCCAGTTTCCAGCGTGAAGAGAACCCGACCGACGGCATATCCACCGTCAGCATCGCGAACCCCGCCGGGGCGAGATAATCCTGAAACAGGCGGTGATAATCACATTGCAGCATGTCCAGACTGCCGCAGATCAGTACGGTGGGAAACGGTGCCTTCCCCTGCGCGGGCAGGTGCAAAAAGGCGGTCAACTGCCCGCCGCCTTCTACCGGAAAGGTCAGGGTTTTCAGTTCGTAGGAGAGATGAATAGCGGCTTCTTCATAAGCCCGATTCGCCAGCGTCTGCGCCTGCTCGGCCAGTTCATCCCCTTTAAGATGGGGATAGGCGGCGATACTGTACAGGTTGGCGGCGTTCAGCCAGCATTGCCCGGCCTGTTCGCTCTGCGAATGCTGGCTGGCCTGTTGTTGCCAGCGCATCCCCTGTGATACCCACTCGTAGATCCAGTTACCGCCACGATAGCCAATCACCGTATCCAGTCGCTGCTCATCGCTGCGTTTCGCCTGGCTGGCGGCAATGCGTGACAGCACCTCTTCAATTTCCCACGGGTGCACACCGCGCCAGATCCACAATAACCGGTTAAGCATCCGATACCAGTTGTTGGTGGTTTCACCTTCCAGCGCCGACTGCATCTCGGCCGAGCCGGGCGTATTGCGGGAGCGCTGAATAAGCGTAGAGGTTTCCTGATGTCTTACCGATGGTTTAAATAGCGTTTCGGACAGGTTGGCCTGAACCACAGCTGCCTCCATGGACGAATCAACGACAGAACGATGAGGGTGTGGGAAAAGTGTACCGAACAAACGTGCACCGGGCTATAGCAGTACCGCGCTATTCAGCCGACAAAAATTATCTTGCCGACAAAATCTATCAACCGGCAAAAACAGTCAACCAGCAAAAACCATCAACCTACAAAAACAAACACGCCCGGCATAACCGGGCGCGTCGACGATAACAGCGGTATGGAATTAACGGCCAACCAAAGGCGGTACGAATACCACGCCCATGTCCCACGGCTGTTCAATCCAGGTATCCTGAGGGATATCAACTTCATAATCGTCTACCAGCGGTTTACCAGCCGGTTTGGCGAAAATAGTGATGAAGTGAGCTTTCGGGTACATGTCGCGGATCGCCTTGGCAGTACCGCCAGTGTCCACCAAATCATCGATTACGATGTAACCCTCACCGTCACCTTCAGCGCGTTTAAGCACTTTCAGCTCACGCTGGTTGTCATGATCGTAGCTGGAGATACACACGGTATCGACATTGCGAATACCCAGTTCGCGGGCCAGTAACGCCCCCGGGACCAGACCGCCACGGCTCACGGCAATAATGCCTTTCCATTGTTCGGCCGGCAGCAAGCGCTGAGCCAGTTTACGGGCATGGATTTGCAACATATCCCAGGTGACGATGTACTTTTCACTCATAAAACATATCCCAGCCAACGATGAGGTCGGCTTAATCAGAGTCAGAAGGGGAAAAAAGGTTGCGCGAGATTATAGATAGCTGAGAAGACAAAAACCAGTATTTATGCACACGCTGGCAATTGGTAACTCACCGTAATTAATTAACCGTTCGTAATGTGAAAAAGTTATTAGACGTGATGTTACAGATGCGTTACAAACAAGGAGAACAGAAAATAGCCAGGAGAATAGCCATGACGATGTTTGACAGTTTCCTCCTTGCACAACTGGATGTGTTCGCCCCTTTCTTTGTTATCACCATACTGATGGTGATTTGCTTCGAACTGAGCATCAGCTTACGCCTGTTGCGCCAACGCCAACCAGCCTTAACCCCGATTGTAATACATCGGCATGACGCTACGTCCGATTCGCCACGCCACACCGACTAATCACGCAGACCGGGAAAAGAGCCAACTCTTTTCCCGGGACTTTCTTATCGGGACTTTCTTACCGGAATTGTATTCTCTGAATTCGCGCCCACGTATTCCGCCTTCTTCCCCGTCAGCCATGCATAATCCTTATACCGTGGACATTCTCTCCCGCCGTGGGAAAGTGGTATTCTGTACTGACGTGCCTGCGTCTTCAGGCGATCAATAACCATGTTGCTCTGGCATCACACGCCGTTTGTCGCGTGAATGCCTAACTGGAGAGGTTCAATAGTGTCTGCTTTGTCTCAACTCTCCCCACAGCCGCTGTGGGATATTTTTGCCAAAATCTGCTCTATTCCACATCCGTCTTACCATGAAGAAGCACTGGCTGCGTATATTCTGTCATGGGCAAAGGAGCGCGGCCTTCACACGGAACGCGATCAGGTTGGCAATATTCTGCTGCGTAAACCGGCGACACCCGGCATGGAAAATCGTAAACCGGTAGTGATCCAGGCACATCTGGACATGGTGCCGCAGAAAAACAACGACACGGTACACGATTTCACCACCGACCCCATCCAGCCTTATGTCGATGGCGAGTGGATCAAAGCGCGCGGTACGACGCTTGGCGCAGATAACGGTATCGGCATGGCTTCGGCGCTGGCGGTGTTGTCTGACGACAGCGTAGAGCACGGGCCGCTGGAAGTGCTGCTGACCATGACGGAAGAAGCCGGTATGGACGGTGCGTTCGGCCTGCAACCCAACTGGCTTCAGGGCGATATTCTGATCAATACCGATTCGGAAGAAGAAGGCGAAGTTTACATGGGGTGTGCGGGTGGTATCGATTTTATGACCCGTCTGCCATTACAGCGCGAAGCCGTTCCAGCTGGTTACCAGACGCTGAAACTGGTCATCAAAGGGCTGAAAGGCGGCCACTCCGGTTGCGACATTCACCTGGGGCTTGGCAACGTCAATAAACTGCTGGCGCGTTTTCTGGCGCACTACGCCACCGAGCTGGATCTGCGGGTTATCGACCTGCACGGCGGCACACTGCGCAACGCGATCCCACGTGAAGGTGCGGTGACCCTGGCGGTATCCGCTCATCACGTCGATGCCCTGAAAGAGGCCGCGCAAGCCTATCTGGCGGTCCTCAAACACGAGCTCGCTGCCGTAGAAAAAAATATCACCTTGTTGCTGGAAACCTCAGACAGCGCCACGGCAGCGCTGACTACCGCCAGCCGGGATCGTTTCATCGCGCTGTTGAACAGCACACCCAATGGCGTTATCCGTATGAGTGACGACATCAAAGGTGTGGTGGAAACGTCGCTGAACGTAGGCGTCGTCAGCATGACTGAGACGCAGGCAGACATTCACTGCCTGATACGATCGCTGGTCGATAGCGGCAAAGACTACGTGGTCAGCATGCTGACTTCACTGGGCGAACTGGCGGGTGCAGATACCGAGGCCAAAGGCGGCTACCCTGGCTGGCAGCCAGATGCGCAGTCACCTGTGATGCATCTGGTTCGCGAAACGTACCAGAAGCTGTTCGGTAAAACCCCCAACATCATGGTGATCCATGCCGGTCTGGAGTGTGGTTTGTTCAAGAAACCGTATCCGGATATGGATATGGTTTCTATTGGGCCAACCATCACCGGCCCACATTCACCGGATGAGCGGGTTCATATCGCCAGCGTCGGTCAATACTGGACGCTGCTGACAGCATTGCTGAAAGCCATTCCGGAACGCGCCTAATCTGCGCCGGTGATGCCTGCTAATGCGGGCATCACCGCCAGAGACCAAAACGCGTTCGTTTACAGCCAAACGTCAATCCCACGGTAAGACCAGTTGCCGCTCAAGTTGTGGGTCCATCAACGACACATGCAACCCCACCAGCCGCACGCCCCGTGCATCACGCCGCTGCTCCCAACTTTCACGCGCCAGCCTCAGTAAATCCGGCTTATTGAGTACCGGCCAGACATGCTCCTGCGTGGTCTGACGAAAATCATCAAATTTCAGTTTGACCCCCTGA
Source organism: Dickeya oryzae (assembly GCF_020406815.2). Classification (NCBI taxonomy): domain Bacteria; kingdom Pseudomonadati; phylum Pseudomonadota; class Gammaproteobacteria; order Enterobacterales; family Pectobacteriaceae; genus Dickeya; species Dickeya oryzae. The sequence continues at coordinate 1,069,988 of NZ_CP162670.1, read as the reverse complement.
CGGGCGATATGCAGATCCGGGCGAACACGTCGCAGACGTAGCTCCAGTTCGTCGTACAATCGTTCAATCAGCGCTTCGCAGGCAGTCCAATCGTGAATATCCCGTGCCAGGGTCTTTTCAACGCCAACGGATTTTCGCAGGCGATCCGGCGAGATCTGGCGCTCATCAATACCGTGGCAGCGCTCCCATAGCACCCGACCGAATTTACCGAATTCCCGCAACAATTCGCTCAGAGGGTAACGACGGACATCCGCACAGGTATGCAAACCGCACTCAGCCAGCCGTCGGGCGGTCACGTTGCCGACACCGGGAATTTTTTCCAGCGGCAACGCCAGCAGAAACGCCTCCATCTGCGTGGGGGCAATGACACACTGCCCATTGGGTTTGTTCTGTTCAGAGGCAACCTTGGCGAGAAATTTGATGGGTGCAACACCTGCCGATGCCGTCAGATGCAGTTCATCAAAAATCGTCTGGCGAATTTCTTGTGCCATCAGGGTGGCGGAGCCACCGCAGTGCGGGCTATCCGTCACATCAAGATAGGCTTCATCCAGCGACAGCGGTTCAATCAGCGAGGTATAGCGGGAAAATATCGTGCGAATCTGCAGGGAGGTGGCTTTGTAAACCTCCATACGGCCGGGCAACAAGGTCAGATGCGGGCACAGTCTCAACGCGGTAGCCGTCGCCATCGCACTGCGGACGCCATAACGGCGCGCTGGGTAATTGGCGGTGCAAATCACACCGCGACGATCGGCACTGCCGCCAATCGCCAGCGGGATATCACGCAGGCGCGGGTTATCCCGCATCTCTATTGCGGCGTAAAAGCAATCCATATCGACATGAATGATTTTTCGCATCGCCCCTCCGATTAACTGGATAAATATACAGTTAATCGGAGGGGCAGGCAATCTCTTCGTTTGACTTGATGCCACCCAGTCAACGCGGCAACGCGATTAGCCTGACGCTATCAGCCGGAATAGTCCGATTTTTTATTCTTTTTTCCTTCCTGAATAAAACAGATACGGTGATAATGTGGTGGCGCGACTTGACATCAGGCTATCCCTCGCTATGGGGCATAGCCTAATGGCAGGACCAAGCCTGACAGATAAGGGAATACGGGGGCATCACCGCCACACACCGTATCAGACAGAATCACAGTGCCAATAATCAGGATTAACAATGCACAAAGTCGCGTTTTCGCTTGCGATGTTGTTTCTTTTACCTTCCGTCGCCATCAGCAATAGCTATGCCAATCAAGTCGCTCCGGCGGCGACAGAAACCAAACAGCAGGTCGCCGGGTCACCGGTTTATATTCAGATCTTCAAGGAAGAACGGGTGCTGGAGCTTTATGCCATGATTGGCGGCGAATACAAACTGGTACAGAGTTACCCGATTTGTAAATACTCCGGCGGTCTGGGTCCTAAAATGACCGAAGGCGACTTCAAAAGCCCGGAAGGGTTTTATCAGGTTGATTTAAAACAGCTTAAACCGGACAGCCACTATTATCGCGCCATTAATGTCGGCTTTCCGAACGAGTACGACCGCGCGCACGGTTATTCCGGTCGTTACCTGATGATTCACGGTGAGTGTGTGTCTATCGGCTGCTACGCCATGACCAACAAATACATCGAAGAGATTTACACTTACGTGGAGAAAGCACTGCGCAACGGGCAGCAGAAAGTCGAGCTGGCGATTTATCCGTTCCGCATGACCGAGCAGAATATGAAGCGCCACAGCCGCTCCAACTACTATAAATTCTGGAGTCAGTTGCAGCCGGGCTACGCTTACTTCAACCGCATGCATCAGCCACCAGCGGTGTCGGTGCTCAACGGGCAGTACGTGGTTAACCAGTCCGCGCCCGTTGGTCAGCCAGAATCACATTACGCGCTCGCCAAAACAAAATAACACGAACTCGCCTGGCAGAATCCGATGCCAGGTTTCGTTGCCGGTCAGCGGTTGCGTCGCCAGCACAGTGACCACATCGTTAGGTGTGGTCTGCTGCTGAAAGTCTATCTCGACATCGTCATCCAGTAAGGTCGCTTTGCCAAACGGTGCTCGCCGGGTGATCCAATGCAAGTGCGTCGAGCAAAATCCCATCACGAACTGCCCGTCCGACAGCAACATGTTAAACACGCCTTTTTTGCGTAGCTGCTCGGCCAGTGTGGCGATGTAGCGAAACACGGCAGGCCAGTTAGACGGCGTACGCGGGTAGCGTTGCGACAACTGGTACAACAGCCAGCAAAACGCGTACTCGCTATCCGTTTCCCCAACCGGACGAAAATGGCCGGTCTTCAAACGCCGATACCCCTTAAGCTGACCATTATGGGCGAACGTCCAGTTCCGGCCCCACAACTCGCGGGTAAACGGGTGGGTATTTTCCAGCGCGACCGCGCCACGGTTGGCCTGACGGATGTGAGAAACCACCGCGCAGGATTTAATGGGATAATTCTGCACCAATTCGGCAATCGGCGAGGTAAAGCTGGGTAGTGGATCTTTAAAGGTACGGCAGCCGTTTCCTTCGTAGAACGTAATCCCCCAGCCATCACGGTGCGGCCCGGTACGGCCGCCCCGCTGCATCAGGCCGGTAAAACTGAAACAGATATCCGTTGGGACGTTGGCACTCATCCCAAGCAGTTCACACATGTCTGATTCCTTTTACTACTTACTACTACTGCTGTTACTGCTGCGCGTATGATGACGGCGCCTCATGGCAGGCAATCAGTTGCCCGCCATTTCCTTTTCAATCAACTGGATCAGAATGTGGATAGCCTTGATGTGCACTTCCTGAATCCGGTCGGCGTAACCGAAATGCGGTACGCGAATTTCCACATCGGCGGTACCGGCCATTTTGCCGCCGTCCTTGCCGGTCAGTGTAATCACCTTCATACGCTTGGCACGGGCCGCGCTGATAGCTTTGATGATGTTGCCGGAATTACCGGAAGTGGAAATCCCCAGCAGGACATCCCCTTCACGTCCCAGCGATTCGACATAACGGGAGAACACGAAATCATAGCCAAAATCGTTACTGACACAGGACAGATGGCTGGGGTCAGAAATGGCGATAGCCGGGTAACCAGGGCGGTTTTCACGGTAGCGGCCGGTGAGTTCTTCAGCGAAATGCATAGCGTCACAATGAGAACCGCCGTTACCGCAGGAGAGCACCTTTCCGCCTGCCTTGAAGGCATCCGCCAGCAAAACCGCCGCATCCTGAATCGCCTGAATGTTGGCATCATCACTTAAAAACGTATTCAGTGTGGATGCCGCTTCTTTCAGCTCATTACGGATTAAGTCCTGGTACATGGAATCCTCTCATTCAATGACATCATGATATGTAGGCGGAGCCTCTGGTGAGGCATGGGGTGAAACATCGGGCCATGATGAACCCTGTTACCGGGCGATGCCCGCCATTCCACGCCATAAAGAGACGCAACCTGTGTTGCCGTGCAGTGTAGCGGATCGCCCAAACGACGAGAAGCAGACAATTGCCAAACGCCGACATCGCGCACCAGAGGTTCCATCCGGCAGCGAGTTTGTGAGTTAAGTTGTAATTGCGTTGTAAATGAATTGATAAAAACAGCGCACTGAACTAAAACCACACTATACCAACAGGTCAGACCACAAACGTAAACGGATTAAACGGACTGGAGAATAAATCATGGTTGCAGTCAGTGTCCTGATCGTCTTGCTGCTTATCGGCGCTCTGCTCTACCACCGGGTTTCACTGTGGCTGAGCAGTGCGGCGCTTGTACTCTGGGTTGTCGTCATGGCGTCGTTGCATGTGTGGTCAGCCTGGTTGCTGCTCCCGCTTGCTCTTGTACTCGTGCCGTTGCTGGCAACGCCGTGGCGGCGGCGATGGTTAGCCGCACCGGCGCTGGCGGCGTTCCGCCGCGTTATGCCGCCGATGTCGAAAACGGAAAAAGAGGCGATTGATGCCGGTACCACCTGGTGGGAAGGCGAATTGTTTCGCGGCACGCCAGACTGGCGCACCCTGCATGCCTACCCCCGACCGGTGCTCACGCCAGAAGAACAGGCGTTTCTGGACGGGCCGGTAGAAGAAGCCTGCCGCATGGCAAACGACTTTGAAATCACCCATGAGCGCGCCGATTTACCGCCAGAATTGTGGGCGCTCCTGAAACAACATCGTTTCTTCGCACTGATCATCAAAAAAGAGTACGGCGGGCTGGAATTTTCCGCTTACGCGCAGGCAATGGTGCTGCAAAAACTGGCGAGTGTCTCCGGCATTCTGGCGATTACAGTCGGCGTTCCCAACTCGCTCGGCCCCGGAGAGTTGCTGCAACACTACGGCACCGACGAGCAGAAAAACCACTACCTTCCACGACTGGCGCGTGGCGATGAAATCCCTTGTTTCGCACTGACCAGCCCGGAAGCCGGGTCCGATGCCGGTGCTATCCCTGACCTGGGCGTGGTGTGCTACGGCCACTGGCAGGGGCAACAGGTGCTGGGGATGCGGCTGACCTGGAACAAACGTTATATCACGCTGGCACCGGTCGCTACCGTGCTGGGGCTGGCGTTCCGGCTGTACGATCCGGATCACCTGCTGGGCTCCCAGGACGATGTCGGCATTACCTGCGCGTTGATCCCCACGCAGACCGACGGCGTCAAAATCGGGCGTCGTCACTTCCCCATTAACATCCCATTCCAGAATGGGCCGACACAGGGCGAAAACATTTTTGTTCCGCTGGATTACATCATTGGCGGACCGGGCATGGCAGGCCAGGGCTGGCGGATGCTGATGGAGTGCCTGTCCGTTGGCCGAGGCATCACCCTGCCATCCAACTCGACCGGCAGCATGAAAAGCGTGGCGCTGGCGACCGGGGCTTACGCCCGTATCCGCCGTCAGTTCAAATTGCCGATCGGCAAAATGGAAGGGATTGAAGAACCGCTGGCCCGCATAGCGGGTAATGCCTACGTGATGGATGCCGCCGCGACCCTCATTACCAGCGGCATCATGCAAGGCGCACGGCCATCGGTGCTGTCTGCTATCGTCAAGTACCACTGTACCCATCGCGGCCAGCGCGGCATCATCGATGCGATGGATATCACCGGTGGTAAGGGTATTTGCCTGGGCCCGTCTAATTTTGTCGCCCGTCACTATCAGGGGGCACCGATCGCCATTACCGTCGAAGGTGCCAATATTCTCACCCGCAGCATGATCATCTTTGGGCAGGGCGCGATTCGCTGCCATCCCTACATCCTCAAAGAGATGAACGCGGCGCAGAGCAATGACCTGAAAGCCTTCGATCAGGCGCTGTTCGGCCATCTGGGCCACATCGCCAGCAACGCCATGCGTAGCCTGTGGCTGGGCCTGACCAACGGGCGAACCAGTCGCGCCCCGGTTAGCGACGTCACCCGTCGCTATTACCAGCGCCTGAACCGGCTGAGCGCCAATCTGGCACTACTGGCCGATGTGTCGATGGGAGTTCTGGGGGGCAGTCTGAAACGACGCGAACGCCTTTCTGCCCGGCTGGGCGATGTGTTAAGCCAGCTCTATCTGGCGTCTGCCACGCTCAAGCGTTATGACGAGGAAGGTCGCCAACAAGCTGACTTACCGTTGGTGCATTGGGGCGTGCAGGATTGTCTGCATCAGGCTGAACACGCCATCGTCGACCTGCTGCGCAATTTCCCCAACCAACTGGTGGCACGGTTACTGCGTGTGATGATTTTCCCGCTAGGAGCGGTCAGCAAGGCCCCGAGCGACCAGTTAGACCATCAACTGGCTCGACTGTTGCAGGTGCCGTCAGCGACCCGCAGCCGGTTGGGCCGTGGCCTGTATCTGCATACCGGAGCCAGTCACCCGGCAGCACAACTGGAACACGCACTGCGAGATATTCTGGCGGCCGAGCCGATTCATCAGCGGCTCTCGCAGTCCGCACCGTCGCCCCTGCCGTTTATGCAATTGGATAAACTGGCGGAACACGGGCTGGCGGAAGGGGTGATTACGCCGGAAGAAGCCAACCTCTTGATGCAGGCAGAAGCCAGTCGGCTGCGTTCTATCAACGTCGATGACTTTGCCCCGGACGCGCTAAGCGCACACAAGGTAGAGAGCAGGCAACGATTACCGGTTGATGCTGATACCGTCGCCTGACAAGTCTGGCGCCTTTTCTGACTGAAATATCGGGAAAAGGCGCTGGATTGATGTGCGCTACTCAGGCACCACTCTGACGCACGCGCGCCAGCAAGGCTTCAGGGCCATCGATATGCGCGGCGGCCAAAACCAGCGTCTTGCCAAGCTGAATCGCATGGCGCTGGCAGGCCTGACGGGCGGCCTCATCAGCAATGGTATCGAGATCAGCGACATGCGCCAGCCCGATGGTACGGCGAATCAACTCGGTGCCGCAATAACCGACCGTGTCCTGCCATACCTGTCGCAAAAACTGTTCAACGTAGCCATCCACCGCCAGCGCCGGGTCACGGCTCTTTTCATGAGCCAACGCCGTAAAACGCGTAGCGAAGGTCTGCCATACCGTCACGATATCCGCCAGACGGCGTTCCCGTGCATCGACAGCTTCACGTGGCGGCAGCAATCCCGGCAGCCCGCAGTAATTCAGCAGCAGGTTACCCAGCACCGTACCAACATCAAACCCTATCGGGCCGTAAAAACCGAACTCCGCATCGATCACCTTCAGGCGGTTTTCCGCCACGAAAATAGAACCGCTGTGAATATCGCCGTGCAACAAGGCTTCCGCCTTACTGAGGAAAGCATGCTTAAGCGCCGCAACGGCGCACAGCAGCGGGCGATCATCCCGTAATGCCAGCACATCGGCCAGCAGCGCCGGGTCAAACTGATTACGTTCATGTTCCCTGTACGGGTCGGTGAAGAACAGATCTTCGGTTATCTGGCATAACTCCGGGTTGGTGAAGCGACTGACCGCCGCCTTTTTCTCGTGGGGAGACTGGTAGAAATCGCTATGGTGGAACAACGCCTGCGCCAGGTACTCACCCAGTTGTGCCGCCGCCTGCGGATAATCCTGCCCTTTCACCAGTTCACGCCGCCAGATCTCGTGATCAGACAAGTCTTCTTGCACCATCACCGCCAGTACCGGGTCATGATGCAACACCGCAACCGTGTGCTGCGGGCAGTGCTGTGCGTGTGCCAGCAGCGTTTCCGCTTCAATACGGGCGCGATCCAGCGTTAACGGCCAGGACTCACCGACACAGCGAACGTAGGGCAACGCCTGCTTGACGATCACCCGGCTGACGCCTTGTGTATCACGGATCTTGAACACCAGATTCAGGTTACCGTCGCCTATCTCATCGGCTGTTATCAACGACTGCGGATCCGCAACCCCGCCATACTGACGGGCGTACTGCACGGCATCGTCCGCGTTAAAAGTACGGTAAAGTGACATGGCCAACCTCGTTTATCTACCTAGTGTGATGAATGTGTTTGCTATTTCTTGTTGTGTTATCAGCGCCATATCTTTTGAAGTATGGCGGGTATAGACATAAAAGCGTTTGGACGTCTATACTTCTGTAAAGCATATTGGCAGAATAAGAATTCTGATGCAATAACGCAACACGGATTTAACCACCCATGCAGACTGTTAACACCACCAGCCTCAACCTCGTTGATAATCAGTTGTGGATCCTTGACCAGCAGGCACTGCCGCAGGAAAAAATCTGGTGCCCCTGCCCGGATGTCGACGCACTGGTCGAGCACATTCGCGCTCTGCGGGTACGTGGCGCACCGTTAATCGGGCTGTCCGCCAGCCTGTTGCTGGCGTTACTGGCAGAGCAAGGTTTGTCGCGGCCGCAGTTGGCACAGGCGCTGGAAACGTTACGCGCATCCCGCCCGACCGCCGTTAACCTGATGAACAATCTGGACCGTATGAAGCAGGCACTGGCGAGTGACGATTTCGTCAACACCATGGCGCAGGAAGCGTTGCGACTGATAGAAGAAGATAAAGCGCTGTGCGAACGCATCGCGGATAACGGAGCCGGGCTGGTAAAACCGGGCAGCCGTCTGCTGACCCACTGCAATACCGGCGGGCTGGCGACGGCGGGCGTGGGTACGGCGATCGGCGTCATCCTGCGCGCTCACCAGCAAGGCAAGGTGGAGAACGTCTGGGTGGATGAAACCCGTCCGTTGTTGCAGGGCGGGCGTTTGACCGCCTGGGAACTGGGTGAGCTGGGTATCCCCTATCACCTGATTTGCGACTCGATGGCTGCGTCGCTGATGGCACAAGGCCAGGTTGATGCTATCTGGGTCGGTGCGGATCGCATCGCCGCTAACGGCGATGTCGCCAATAAAATCGGCACCTACAGCCTGGCGGTGCTGGCACACTATCACGGTATTCCGTTTTACGTCGCCGCACCCCACACCACCCACGACCCTCACTGCCCGGATGGCAGCGCGATTCCCATCGAGCAGCGTGCCGCCAGCGAAGTCACTGGGGTAGCCGGTAGCTTCGGCCAGTGCCAGTGGGCACCGCACAACGCCCCGGTGTACAACCCGGCGTTCGATGTCACCCCGGCTGCGCTTATCAGCGGTTGGGTACTGGATAGTGGTGTTGTCACCCCTGAGCAGGTTAACGCCGGTATTTTTCAGCAACCGCTGGCGGGATAAGGCGAGACAGGGCGCGGGTAATAAACGCAGCACCGAGAACAGGCCGTGCGCGGGTATATTCCGCCACGGCCTGTAACAGCATTACGCCAGTTTCGGGTAGGCGTCGGCGATGGCATCGCCAGTGAACTGCGCAATCCAGCCATCCGGGTTATTAAACAGGCGAATGGCGGTGAAATGCGGCTCAGAGCCCATATCAAACCAATGCGGCACCCCGGCAGGCACCGACAGTAAGTCGTTCTTTTCGCACAGTATCTGGAAAATCTGGCCGTTTACGTGCAGGCAGAACAACCCGGCGCCTTCCACAAAGAAACGCACTTCATCTTCACCGTGGGTATGCTCCGACAGGAATTTGCTGCGCATCGCCTCTTTCTGTGGGTTGTCAGCGCGGATGCTGACCACATCCCAGCTCTGGTAGCCCTTCTCCGCCACCAGTTTATCAATCTCATGCTGATACGCCGCCAGCACGTCTTCAGAGGAAGGGGTGGCCCCCAAATCCCTGTCCGCCTGCCAGCGTTCAAACCGCACATTGATAGCGCTCAGCTGTCGGGCGATAGCCTCGGCGTCGCGACTTTGCCAGACGGGCTGATGGGCATCCGTATCACTGAAGATAGTTAAGGCACTCATGACGGTTCTCCTGTTTGGTTGCTCTGACAGGCATTCAGGTCTACCTGATCAAAACGGTTTACCTGCCGATGCTGACTTTCAACATCGGCGTCATCGCGGATCAACTGGCAGGTGTGCCAGCCCGCTTGTGCAGCCGCATCCAGTTCCTGACGAATATCGGACAGAAACAGCACCTTGTCCGCGGTCAGGCCGATTGAAGCGGCAATAGTCTGGTAGGACGCGACCTCTCGCTTGGCACCGACGCCGGTATCGAAATAGCCGGAAAACAGTGTGGTCAAATCCCCCGCGTCGCTATGTCCAAACAACAGACGCTGCGCTTCCACCGACCCGGATGAATAGACGTACAGCGCGATGCCCTGCTCACGCCAGGCCTGTAATTGCGGGGCGACATCCTCATAAACATGGCCGCGAAAATCACCGTTGTGGTAACCACTGCGCCAGATAATGCCCTGCAACAGCTTCAGCGCCGGTGATTTGCGGTCCTCATCCATAAACTGATTGAATGCGCCCAGCAGTTGCACGGGCGAGGCTTCCGGTTGCCCCAGTTCCTGACGCGCCAGCGTCAGCGCGGCAGCGATCTCCGGGTCATGCCCGGCCTGTGCCACCGCTTCGGCCAGACGCGCGCGGGCATACGGGAACAACACGTTGTGCACAAAGCGAATATCGCTGGTCGTGCCTTCAATATCCGTGACAATCGCCTTGATCACTTGGCCTCCAATAAACGTCGTTGTAATTCACACTGGAACAGGAACTCTAACCCTTCCAGATGACGGCGAGCGTCTTTGACATCATGTCCCCAGCAGTACAGACCGTGCCCACGCACCAGAAAACCGTAATGCAATGACGAGTTCGCATGGTGGGCGGCAACCTGCTCCGCCAGCGCCGGAATATCCTGAGAGTTATCGAAAATTGGAATGGCGACCGCATCCAGATGAGTACGCTGGCCGCTCAGCGACTTCTGCATTTCGTACCCCTGCAACACCAGCGCTTCACTTTTCTCCACCCGCGACAACACCGTCGCGTTGACCGAATGGGTATGCAGCACCGCCCCTACCGTCGGAAACAGGCGATAAAGCAACGTATGCAACCCGGTTTCCGCCGACGGTGTGCGACCGCTCGGGACATGGTTGGTGGCGATATCGACCAACAGGAAGTCTTCCGTGCTCAGGCTGCCTTTGTCTTTACCGGATTCGGTAATCAGGCATTGCTGTTCATCCAGACGCACGGACATATTGCCGCCCGTCGCCGGGCACCAGCCTTTCTCGCCGATCCAGTGGCAGGCCGCCACCAGTGCGGCCAGTTGTGGAATCTCACTCATAACTCATCCTGTACAGGTGAAGGCGCCACCCGGTGATTTCCAGGGATAAAACCGGGTAATGAGCCTGCTTATTATATTTAGTTCTAGCTTATCAAATTACGGAATTTAGCCGTTTAAACGTCCAAGCGTCTTGATTGCCAAATACTAGCATCCTGTATATAGTGGCAGCAATAACAGCCTTGCAGGAGTCCTTTTTCAGCCATGAGCGCCGCACTGATCCCAGACAGTAAACTCCCCTCTCTCGGTACCACCATTTTTACCCAGATGAGCGCCCTGGCGCAGCAACATCAGGCGATTAACCTGTCGCAAGGCTTCCCGGATTTTGACGGCCCCGACTACCTGAAACAGCGTCTGGCCTATCATGTCAGTCAGGGGGCGAACCAATACGCACCGATGACCGGCGTGGCGCCGTTGCGTCAGGCGATTGCGGAAAAAACCGCCGCGATCTACGGCTGGCAGCCGGACGCCGACAGTGAAGTGACCGTCACCGCTGGTGCCACTGAAGCGTTGTTTGCCGCCATCAGCGCGCTGGTGCGCCCGGGCGATGAAGTTATCTGCTTTGATCCCAGCTATGACAGCTACGCACCGGCGGTGCAGTTGGCAGGCGGGACGCTGAAGCGCATGGCGCTGCAACCACCGGCGTTTCGCATCGACTGGGCAGCGTTTGGCGACTTACTGAACGAGCGCACCCGGTTGGTGATCGTCAACACGCCGCATAATCCGTCCGCCACGGTCTGGCAGCAGGAGGACTTCCGCCAGCTCTGGCAGGCCATCGCCAGTCGCGCTATTTACGTGCTGAGCGATGAAGTGTACGAGCATATCTGCTTTGCCGCTGACGGCCACGCCAGTGTGCTGGCGCACCCGGAGCTGCGGCAGCGGGCTATCGCGGTGTCCTCGTTTGGTAAAACCTACCACATGACCGGCTGGAAGGTCGGCTATTGCGTTGCCCCGGCACCGATCAGCGCCGAATTGCGTAAAGTGCATCAGTACCTGACGTTTTCCGTCAACACGCCAGCGCAACTGGCGTTGGCCGATATGCTGCAACACCAACCGCAGCACTGGCGCGAACTGCCCGATTTTTACCGCGCCAAACGCGACCGGTTTGTTAACGCGCTGGCAGCCAGTCGGCTGGAGATTCTGCCCTGCGAAGGCACCTATTTCCTGCTGGCGGACTACCGTGCCATTTCCAGTCAGGATGACGTCAGTTTCTGTCGCTGGCTCACCGAGCATGTCGGCGTGGCGGCGATCCCGCTGTCCGTTTTCTGTGACGCCCCCTTCCCTCACACGCTGATTCGGTTATGCTTTGCCAAACAGGAATCAACCCTGGATGCTGCTGCGGAGCGTTTATGTCAACTTTAAAGATAACCCTGCTACAACAACCGCTGGTCTGGATGGATGGCCCCGCTAACCTCAGCCATTTTGACAGCCTGTTAGGCGACATTACCGACCGTGACCTGATTGTACTGCCGGAAATGTTCACCACCGGCTTTGCGATGGAAGCCGCTAAAAGCAGTCTGGAGCAAGCGGTGGTAGAAGACTGGCTGAAACAGTGGGCACAGCGCAGCAATGCACTGGTCGGCGGCAGCGTGGCGGTACAAACCGGCAAAGGCGCGGTTAACCGTTTTCTATTGGCTGACCCGCAGGGCCGGGTATACCAGTACGATAAACGCCATCTGTTCCGCATGGCGGGCGAGCATGAATATTACCAGTCTGGTCAGACGCGAGAAGTCGTGGAATGGCGCGGCTGGCGCATTCTGCCGCTGATCTGCTATGACCTACGCTTTCCAGTGTGGTCCCGCAATCGTCAGGATTACGACCTGGCGCTGTACGTCGCCAACTGGCCAGCCCCGCGCGCGCTGCACTGGAAAACCCTGCTGGCGGCCCGAGCAATTGAAAATCAGGCGTATGTCGCAGGTTGCAACCGCGTCGGCACCGACGGCAACGACCACAATTATCAGGGCGATAGCCTGATTATCGACGCACAAGGCGCGATTCTGGCCTCAGCGCCTGAACACCAACCCGCGCGTCTTGACGCCGAGCTGTCGCTGGAAGCGTTGCAAAGCTACCGTGAAGCCTTCCCTGCCTGGCTTGATGCCGATAAATTCAGTGTGTAACTCACTATCCCGCCCGACAGCCTTATGCGTAGGGCGGGATAGGTAAAACAGCCTCACTATCGTTGCAATCTCATTTCAACGTGACTACCCGCTACACCTTATTATTCATCACGTTATTCATAACGTTCCGTGTGTCGCATTCCCCGATCTGACGTCAGCCTGATAGCCTGCTGTGGATTGTCGGTAATGATATTGGTAAAACCACTCGTTAACTGTAAATCGAGCGATTCCCGTCGATCCACCGTTTCATTACCGAAATAACGGGTTTTGGTCAGATAATCCGACAGCCTGGCGCAACAGGTCGCATTGGAGCGCACATAATACGCACCATTACCCCGCGACAAATTATATTCCGGCACCGGCACGAATGCGCCGATGGCATGTTTATAACGTTTTGCCTGCGCCACAAAGCTGGAAGTCGGGTCAGGATAATCAGGGCTTTTGTTGCCAATTTCGACCCAGGGAATATCAGGATTGTCATATGCCACCTTTAGCCACTCCTCCACCCGGCAATGGTGTACTTCGACACTAATGTCACAATAAACATTGGTGAAATTCACTGCGATATCGTCAAGGTTGCCTGCATACACTGTCGGCACAAAATGAACGCCTGCCAGCGCCCCCCCAGATCGTGGCGGATAGCTGGAATATAAAGAAGAACTGGCTTTCAATACCACCTGATTTTCCATACCCAGGTCTTTGACTATTGAAGCACAACGCGAAACCGCCTCAGCTGTTTTTATATCAAGTACCACCAATAACTGTGGCGCTTTTACTTTTATATAGCGTAATGCTTCCAGTACGCTCAGGGGATGAAAACGAGTACCACTGAAATTCCGGTCACGCAGATAACTGTGTGCGAGTTGATTATCTGTCATGGTGCGAAAATCCGGGTCCCATCCTACCGGTGGGGTTCTATCCTGAAAGATATCAAAGAGAGGAAGATGGTAAATCATTCTCCCGGCATTCTGATCATGAAACAGCCACGGCGTCCCCTGAGACGACTGTTTTACATCCAGCTCAATGGCTTCAATATTATTATTCACCGTGGCATCAATCGAACATTGCGAATTTTCAGGGCAGCCATCAGAAACCACACCACGGTGCGCAATAACACCCACAGTGGTTTGTCCGTTGGCATAAGGATATTGAAAGGCTTCCAGAATATGTGCGGGGTTCCAGTTCTCGGCCGCCTGTACATGACCGGACAAAAATAACAGACTGGTGACGATAACAAAAAACACGGACTGAATAGAACGCATAGTGTATTTCCTCAAGAAGAAACCGTGTTAGCTCTCTTTAACCAAGCCATCCCATAATCTAAAAATAAAAATCGTTTATTTAAACAACTGACAAAAATCATGAACAGCACTCATAGCTGTTCACGCCAGCCAATCTTATTGGCCAACAGGCAACAGATTCATGTCACGAAAATAATAATCAAATGATCCTATTGAGGCAGATTTATTAAAAAAATAAAAATCAATAGCATTAGTCTTATAAAAGTAGAAAAGGAACACTTATTTAAAAACGGGGAAATAAAAAAAAGAATATCGATGAAATGAGATACGAATTAATGCATTTAGATACATAGCCCTCAAGCGATGGAATAGTCCCCAAGCGATGGAATAGTACCCGGACGATAAATTCGAAAAAGACGTGCAACCATACGAGCGACGAACAAAATGGTGTGATGTCAGACTGCATGATAACGAGTGAAACAAGGCGGGATGAACCCGCCCTACTGAATGCGCCCGCTGTAGCGCTCGTGGTTATTCCGGTACTACCGACTTCTCAGCGGTATCCCCATACCGTTTGTAGCAGCGCCTGCAACGCCTGCGCCACATCCTCGGTCAACACTGCCTCGTCAGGATGATGGCTGATACCGCCCTTGCAACGCATAAACAGCATACCCACCGGCCAACGTTCGGCGATGGCGATGGCATCATGTCCGGCACCGCTTGGCAGCAGCAGGTTCTCACCTTGTACCTGCATCACCGACGCCGACAACCGCTGTTGCAGCGTCTCATCGCAGCGGGTGGCAGCAATGCGGTAGTACTCTTGCGCATCAAAGGTACACCCGCGTTGCATGGCGATATCCTGCGCCAGTGTCAGCAGCCGTTGCAGTAGCGCATCCAGCGGCGTATCGTCCGGCCCGCGAATGTCCAGCGTCAGGCGTACCTCACCGGGAATCACATTGGCGGCACCGGGCAGGCACTGCAATGTACCAAAGGTCGCCACCAAATAAGGGTCGCTCTCGCGTGTCACCTGCTCTGCCTGCGTCATCCAGCTCGCCGCAGCGGCCAGGGCATCCTGGCGTTGCGACATCGGCACGGTTCCCGCATGACCGGCGTGACCGGTAAACGTGCAGTTCAGCCGCCGTGCACCGTTAATAGCCGTGACCACGCCCAGCGCCAGTCCAGCCTGTTCCAGACACGGACCTTGTTCGATATGCAATTCCAGATAGGCCAGAATGTCCGTCACCGGTCGTGCCGCCTGAGCGATAGCGTCCGGGCCCAGCCCAACCTGTGTCAGCGCCTGCGCCACGGTAACGCCGTTGGCATCCGGGCGTGACAGCCAGCCATCAGGCCAGGTGCCGGTTAACCCACGACTGCCCAGCAGCGTGACATCAAAACGGGTGCCTTCTTCGTCGCCAAAGCCTACCACCTCCAGCGCCACCGGCAGTCGAATACCGTGCTGATGCAGGAATGACACCGTTTCAATCGCCGCCAGCACCCCCAGCATACCGTCGTAACGCCCGGCGTTACGCACGGTGTCCAGGTGTGAACCCATCAGCAGCGCCGGTGCGCCCGGCGTACTGCCTTCATAGCGACCGCAGATGTTACCCACACTGTCCTGCCACACCTGCATCCCGGCGTCACGCATCCACTCGCCGGTTTGCTGGTTGGCCTGCATATGCTGCGCCGACAGATAAACGCGGGTGAGCTGGTCAGGGGTTTCACTGATGGCCGCCAGTTGATCGCAGCGCGTCATTACCCGTCGGGCGGCCGCCTGCGCATCAAAATCCGTCATCATGCCTTCCATCAGCACCTCGCTCATGTCGACGCCTGCGTGGCGTCGTACACATTCCAGGCCGCCTGCAACGCCGCCCCTTGCACAGAACGGAAACCAAGACGGTTCAATACCGCTTCCAGCGCGGTCAGCGTTTGCATCACACAGTCTTTGCGTGCGTTGTAGCCCATGGTGCCGATACGCCAGATTTTGCCCTGCAACGGCCCGAACGAGGTGCCGATTTCGATGGCGAAATCTTCCAGCAGCAGCTTACGCACCTGCTCACCGTGAATACCCGACGGAATAACCACGCCCAGTACGTTACTCATTTTGTTGGCGATGTCACCGTAGGGCTGTAACCCCATGCCTTCAATACCAGCCAGCAGCGCCTTACCGTGCAGTTGGTGACGGGCGATACAGGCATCCAACCCCTCTTCCAGAATAATGCGGGCGCATTCACGGGCGGCGAACAGCATGCTGGTAGCTTCCGTGTGGTGGTTCAACCGCTCCGGCCCCCAGTAATCCATGATCATGCCGAGGTCGAAATAGTTGGAATAAATCATCTCGTCGTCACCGTCCTGATGGTCGGTGGTACGGATCCCCTGCTCTACGCATTTACGCTGGCGGATCACCGCTTCCATACGTGAACTGAGCGTCACCGGCGAGCTGCCGGACGGGCCACCCAGGCATTTCTGCAACCCGGCAGAGACCGCATCCAGCCCCCAGGCATCGGTTTCCAACGGATTACCGCCGAACGAGGCGGTGGCATCGGAGTAAAACAGGACGTCATGACGACGGCAGATCTCCCCGAGTTCCGCCAGCGGTTGCAGCATCGTCGTGGAGGTATCGCCTTGTACGGTAAGCAGCAGGCGCGGTTTTACCCGCTTGATGGCGTCTTCTATCTGATCGGGCGTGAATACTTCACCCCACGGCACCTCGATGGTGTGAACATCGGCGCGGCAACGGCGGGCAATCTCGCACAGCAAGTGGCCGAAACGGCCAAACACCGGCACCAGCACCCGGTCACCGGGGCGGATCGCCGAGACCAGAATAGCCTCAATGCCCGCACGGGAGGTACCGTCTACCAGCATGGTCCAGCGGTTGTCGGTACGGAACAGTTGGCGGTACAGCGCCATCACCTGATTCATGTACCCGGTCATCGCCGGGTCATACTGCCCGACCAGTTGGCTGGCCATCGCGCGCAATACACGCGGGTCGGCATTGATCGGGCCAGGTCCCATGAGCAAACGATGGGGCGGATTGATCTGCGCAAACAGGTCGTTAGGCATGTGATGAACTCCTGATGTCCTTGGTAACATGAAAATCGTAATAGCCGATACCGCTCACGGCGCTATAGCCGTACCGAGGCGATAAACTGTTTCAGTTCGGCGGTCTGTGGGTTGGCAAACAGCGCATCGCCGCTCCCTTGTTCCCACACGGTGCCCTGATGCATAAACACCACCCGATCGCCCACTTCGCGGGCAAAATTCATCTCGTGGGTGACCAGAATCAGTGTCATGCCTTCAGCCGCCAGTTGCTCCAGCACCTTCAGCACTTCACCCACCAGTTCCGGGTCCAGTGCGGACGTAATTTCATCGCACAGCAGCACTTTCGGATTCATCGCCAGCGCACGGGCGATCGCCACACGCTGCTGTTGGCCGCCGGACAAATTCGACGGGTAGTAATCGATACGCTCACCCAGCCCGACCTTCTCCAGCATCTTCACCCCCAGTTCCCGGCACTCGGCGGCGCTTTTCCCCAGCACCAGCTTGGGTGCCAGCATCACGTTTTCCAACGCAGTCATATGCGGGAACAGGTTGAAGTTCTGGAAAATCATGCCGATAG
The DNA here is from genome assembly GCF_020406815.2 of Dickeya oryzae. Taxonomy (NCBI): domain Bacteria; kingdom Pseudomonadati; phylum Pseudomonadota; class Gammaproteobacteria; order Enterobacterales; family Pectobacteriaceae; genus Dickeya; species Dickeya oryzae. The sequence goes on along the minus strand of NZ_CP162670.1, from coordinate 1,052,491 downwards.
AACGGCTGATCTCCCGCGCTTGCGAGTCGCGGTCGGTGACGGTCATTCCGCCCAGCTTGATACTGCCGTCCTGATAGCCTTCCAGCCCGTTGATACAACGCAGCAGGGTACTTTTGCCGGAACCGCTACGGCCGATGATGGAGATAACCTCGCCCGCATCAATATCCAGATCCACCCCTTTCAGCACGTGGTTCTGGCCGTAATATTTATGAACCTGATTAATGGTGATGAGCGGCATTGAATTTCTTCTCCAGATAACGGCTGTAGTACGACAACGGATAACACAGCAGGAAATACCCCAGCGCCACCAGCCCGAACACCTTAAACGGCTGATACGTGACGTTGTTGAGCATGGTGCCGGCTTTCGTCAGGTCAACAAAACCAATAATTGACGCCAGTGCGGTGCCTTTAATCACCTGTACCGAAAACCCCACCGTCGGTGCAATGGCGATACGCATCGCCTGAGGCGCGATCACCCGGGTCAACGTCTGTGTGAAGGTCAACCCCAGACAACGACAGGCTTCCCACTGCCCTTTCGGCAACGCCTGTACGCTGCCGTGCCAGATATCCAGCAAGAACGCGCTGGTAAACAGCGTCAGTGCCAGTGAAGCCGCCGTCCATGGGCTGACATCGATACCGAACAACCCCAGCCCGAAAAACGCCAGAAACAGTTGCATCAGCAGTGGTGTGCCCTGAAACACATCGGCGTACAGCCGGGTCAGACGCATCGGCCAGCGGCGTTTCGTCAGGCGCAGCAACAACAGTGGTAACGTCACCACCGCACCGCCAAAAAACGCCACCAGCGACAGCAACACCGTCCAGCGCCCGGCCAGCAGCAGGTTGCGCACAATATCCCAGTCAGTAAATGTCATCATCAGCGCGCTGTCCCCAGAAAACGTCGCCCGACCAGCAACAGCAGTTGACGCATCAGCATCGACAGCACCAGATAGCAGAGCGTGGTCACCAGATACACCTCAAAACTGAGGAACGTCCGTGACTGAATTAAGTTAGCGGCAAAGGTCAGTTCCTCGTACGACACCTGCGATACCACGGAGGAACCGAGCATCACGATGATGCACTGACTGACCAGCGCCGGATAAATCCGTTGCAGCGCGGGCGGCAAAATCACCCGCGTAAAGGTCTGGGTACGTGATAATCCCAGTACCCTCGCGGCTTCCCACTGGCCCTTCGGTGTCACCTGGATACCCGCACGAATAATCTCCGTGCTGTAAGCGCCCAGGTTCACCAGCATCGCCAGTAGGGCGGCCTGCCCGGCGGTGAGTTTGAGCCCCAACCCCGGCAGACCGAACACGATGAAAAACAGTTGCACCACAAATGGCGTGTTGCGGATCACTTCGACGTACAGGCCCCACAGGCGGCTGACGAAGGTTGGCTTACCGCTGCGTAATGCCGCACCGCAAATGCCGATGGCAATCCCGCCCAGTGTTGCCATCACCGTCAATTGCACGGTGACCCATAAACCGGCCAGTAACTCCGGCCAGTATGGCCACAGCGCCGCGAAATGAAGCTGATAAGTCATGGCGTATCCTTAGGCACCCAGATTGGCTGGCAGCGGCGCTTTCAGCCATTTTTCGGACAGGCCGTTAAGCGTGTTGTCCTTGAGCGCTTTTTCAATCAGTTCGTTGACTTTCGCCTTCAGCGCAGGCTCGTCCTTTTTCAGACCGATATAGCAGGGCGAGTCTTTCAACATGAATTTGGCGACAGGCGCTTTCTCCGGGTTCTTCTCGGCAATCGCCGCCACTACCAGGTTACCGGTAGCGATATACTGCACCTGACCGGACATATAAGCCGACAGCGTGGTGTTGTTGTCTTCGTAGCGCTTGATATCAGCGGTTTTAGGCGCGATATCGGTCAGCACCATGTCTTCCACCGCACCACGGGTTACCCCGACGGTTTTACCTTGCAAGGCGTCAGGCGCCGTGACCGTCGTGTCTTTCGGACCAAACACGCCCAGGAAGAACGGTGCGTAAGCGCTGCTAAAGTCGATCACTTTTTCACGTTCCGCATTTTTACCCAGGCTGGAAATCACCAGATCCACCTTGTCGGTTTGCAAATACGGCACGCGGTTGGCGCTGCTTACCGGCACCAGCTGCAACTTTAGTTTCATCTCGCTGGCCAGATAACGGGCCATGTCGATGTCGTAACCCTGCGGCTGCAAATCGGTACCGACCGAGCCAAACGGCGGGAAATCCTGCGGCACCGCGACACGCAATACGCCGCGCTTCTGGATATCCTGCAGTTGATCCGCCATCGCTTGTCCAGCCTGAACCATCAACAGCGCTGCACCGACTACTGCCAAAACACGTTTTCCGATCTTCATTGCTGTGCCCCCGGTTAAGTTAATTTGAAACCAAAGATTCTTCAATAAAAATATTGAAACCTTTGTTGCAGATTAAAAAGCAAAATGCATGCCAGATAATCAACCGGCATGACACGGCGATATGAAGAGAGCAGTACAGGCAGACTCAGGGAATAACGGCAAGTTTCATCGTCAGGAAACGCGCCCGGCTTTCAACCTGAAGCGCACAATGACAGGGCATTAAAACGGGAATTAATTGCACCAAAACAGAACATTTGCACCAGTGAAGCGCGCAACTACCGCTGTTCCAGCTCGTCCAGTTGCAGGTAAAGATCGGCAATATCGTGGATACGTTGACGCCCTTCCGCCAGCATATGGTGCAGCAACGCGTTGCTGATGAGGTTAACCAGGCTCATGGCCCCAGCATAGCTGTCAAACGCCGACACGCTATCCAGCGGTGCGCTCAACACCCAGGAAGCCAACGGCGGCAACGCATGGACTTGCGGCTCACACAGCAGCAACACCGGAATCTGTCGGGTATGCAATTGTTGCAGCAAAGGCTGAATCAGGCGTGGACGGCGACGGAACGCCACCACAATCACCACATCCTGCTCGTCGAGATCCGCCAGTTCCTCCGCCAGCGTCTGGCCGGGCTGCGCCAGTAACGGTACCTGCGGACGGATTTGCAGCAGTTGCTGACGCAGGTGTAACGCCACCGGGTAGCTGTTGCGTAGCCCAAGAATGCAGACGCGCCGGGCCTGCTGCAACGCGCCGATCACTGCACCGAACTGCTGCGGGTCTATCTGGTTGACCCATTGCGTCAGGTTAGCCATCTCCTGCTTGTAATGGCGCGCCAGCAGCGTATTGCCCTGCACCGCGTCACGGTTATCGGTCAACGGCATCCCGCTCTGGCGCAAGGTGCGCAGTTCATCGCGCATCTCGCGGTAACTGGGGTAGCCGAGGCGGCGGAACAGGCGGCTGACCGTCGCTTTGGAAACGCCACTCAGCCGCGCCAGTTCAGCGCTGTTATAGCTGATGAGGTCATCCAGGTGGTCAAAGATAAACTCCGCCACACGCTGCTCTTGCGGCGACAGTTCGCTGTACTGGCTGCGCAACCGTTCATCAATCTGCTTCATGCCTGCCCTTGTCATTATCTAACATCTAAACGCTATAAGTTTGAGCGCGTCGGGTTTGAGCACATTAAGTTTGAGCGCGGTAAGTTTGAGCGCTGTAACTTTTGTTTCATCTTTTCGACGCTATGATGAACATAGCATACAACCGTCGGTCGGCAGCAAGCAGAAAAGATGGAACGGCTTTTGCTTAGCATCGACCACCCTACTGTCCACCAAGAGTCTTACCCTCATGATGCAAAGTAATATCGCCCCGTCGGGCATGGCGGTCACACCGCATCATCTTGCCAGCGCCAGCGCACAACGTGTGTTACGCGCCGGAGGTAATGCCATCGAAGCGATGGTCGCCGCGGCGGCGGCTATTGCCGTGGTGTATCCCCATATGAACAGCTTAGGCGGCGATGGTTTCTGGCTGATAGTGCCACCGCAAGGCCAGCCTATCGCCATTGACGCCAGTGGTGCCGCCGGTTCGCTGGCGACCCGCGCACGCTACGCCGGTGAAAGCCGCATTCCGCACCGTGGTCCCAACGCCGCGCTGACCGTCGCCGGGACGGTAGGCGGCTGGCAGGAAGCACTGAATTACGCGGCAGAACTGGATCTGGGTGCTCCCCTGCCACTGACACAGTTACTGGACGATGCCATACACTATGCGCGCCACGGTATCCCGGTTACCCAGTCACAGGAAGATGCTCTCACCAGTCGCCAGCACGAACTGCGCGATTTCTCCGAATTCTGCCGGGTCTTTATGCCACAGGGTGCGATCCCCCGTACCGGCAGCCGTTTCACCCAGCCGGATCTGGCCGATACGCTGCAACAACTGGCACAAGATGGGCTGGACAGCTTTTATCGTGGTGCGCTGGCCGCACGCATGACAAAACAGATGGCCGCGCTGGGCATGCCGGTCACGCAGGAAGATCTGGCGAATTACCGTGCCCGCCGTACCGTGCCATTGGTGTTGAAACACAGCCACGGCGAGGTCTTCAACCTCGCACCGCCAACACAAGGGTTGGTCTCGCTGGCGATTCTCGGCATTACCGACAGGCTGGGGATGGCCGATCTCAGCGACAGCCAGACCATTCACCGGGTGGTGGAAGCCACCAAACTGGCGTTTGGGCTACGCGATACCTACATCACCGATCCGACACTGATCACCCAGGATATTCAGGCATTGCTGTCCGATAGCCACCTGAAAGCGCTTGCGGAAACCGTCAACACCCGCGCCGCCGCGCCCTGGGGCGAAGGCAAAGGGCCGGGCGATACCGTCTGGATGGGCGTGTGCGATCGCCACGGAGTATCGGTCTCGTTCATTCAGAGCGTTTATCACGAATTCGGCAGCGGCATGGTGCTGCCGGGTACTGGCGTGTTGTGGCAAAACCGTGGGGCATCTTTCAGCCTGGACCCGAACCACTTACTGGCGCTGGAACCGGGTAAACAACCCTTTCACACACTGAACCCGGCGGCGGCGCGCCTGTCTGACGGGCGCACGATGGTTTATGGTTCGATGGGCGGTGACGGCCAGCCGCAGACACAAGCCGCGTTGTTTATTCGTCATGTGATGCAAGGAGTGCCGTTGCAACAGGCGATTACGGCACCGCGCTGGTTGCTGGGGCGCACCTGGGGGCAGTCGACCGATACGCTCAAGCTGGAGGATCGGTTCATGCCCGCTACCATTGATGCGCTGCGTACCCTCGGTCACGATGTGGAACTGCTTACCGGATTTAGCGAAACCGTCGGTCACGCCGGTGCGATTGTCCGCCACGTCAACGGCATGCTGGAAGGTGCCAGCGACCCGCGCAGCAACGGCAGCGCAGCCGGTTATTAATCTTTCAACCCGATGAAGGTGCTGATTATGAAAAACAGGGATATCGATCAGGACACGCTGGCCGCGTACCTGCAACAAATGGAAACCCTGATGGGGCTGGAGCTGGACGAGACTCGCCGTCAGGAATTGCACGTCCAGTTCAGCCGCATCGCCGCCATGGCGCAACCGCTGATGGCGTTTACGTTGGATGAGCGTCAGGAAGTGGCGGGAGTCTATCAGCCATGAATCCTGCTCAACTGTCTATTCGCACATTGCAGGCTGAACTGGTGGCAGGCCACCTGTCCGCCACCGACATTGCCCGCGACACGCTGGCGCGCATCGAGCAACATAACCCGGCTGTCAACGCGTACACCGCCGTCACAGCACAGCGTATGCTGACAGAAGCCAACGGTGTGGACCTGAAACGCCGCTTAGGCGAGCCGCTGCCTGCACTGGCCGGGGTGCCCTATGCGGTGAAGAATCTGTTTGATGTCGCCGGTGAAACCACCCTGGCCGGGGCCAGATTATTTAGCCAGCGTGCTCCTGCCACTCAGGATGCGTTCGCGGTGCGCCAGCTACAGGCACAAGGCGCGCTGCTGTCCGGCCTGCTGAATATGGATGCCTACGCTTACGGCTTTACCACCGAAAACACGCACTATGGGGCGACCTGCAACCCGCACGACCTGACCCGTATCGCGGGGGGATCATCCGGTGGTTCCGCCGCCGCAGTCGCCGCCGGTCTGGTGAATTTTTCTCTGGGTAGTGATACCAACGGTTCGATCCGGGTTCCGGCCTCGTTGTGCGGTATTTTCGGGCTGAAGCCGACATTCGGACGGTTATCACGTCAGGGAACGCAGCCGTTTGTCGGCAGCCTCGATCACATCGGTCCGCTGGCACGCAGCGTAGACGATCTGGCGCTGGTCTATGACGTGCTGCAAGGCCGCGATCCGGCTGATCGTTTTCAGGCAGATCAACCGCTGCGATCCACAGTGCCGTCATTGTCTGACACCGCCCCGCTACGCAGTCGGGTATTGGGGGGCTACTTCGCGCAATGGTGCGATGAGCAGGCCGCCGCCGCTGTGCGACAAGTCGCAGACGCCTTGAACGCCGACAGCGATGTGACACTGGATAACGCCGCGCTGGCGCGTACTGCGGCATTTATTCTTTCCGCCAGCGAAGGCGGTAATCAATACCTGCCAGCGCTGCAGGCCACACCGGAGCAATTTGAGCCACTTTCCCGTGAACGGCTGTTGGCTGGCGCGATGATCCCGGCGGCCTGGTATGTACAGGCTCAGCGCTTTCGCGATCATTTCCGCCGTGAAGTGCTGGCGTTATTCAACGACACCGATCTGCTGATTGCGCCAGCGACCCCGTGCCCGGCCACCCCGATCGGTCAGGAAACCATGCGCATCAATCACACCGATTTACCGATCCGCGCCAGCATGGGCATGTTAACCCAGCCTATTTCGTTCGTCGGCCTGCCGGTCGTCACCGTGCCGCTAGCAACCGCCAGCGGGCTGCCGATCGGTGTGCAGTTGATCGCCGCCCCCTGGCGGGAAGACGTGGCGCTACGCGCCGCCTGGCATCTTGAACAACAGGGCATCGCACAGGCGCTGCCACCGATGACGTTTTACCCACAAGGACTTTCCGCATGACATCCGAGAACACACCGTCTGACATTAATATTCCCGAGGTACTGGCTGAGGTCACCGACGCCTTTTACCGTTACGAAAAGGCACTGACCGGCAACGATGTTGACGTGCTGGACCAGTTGTTCTGGCACGATGAGCGCACAGTGCGTTACGGCGCGTCTGAAAATCTGTACGGCATCGAGCAGATCCGCGAATTTCGAGCAGCGCGCCCCTCCGCCGGGTTGGACAGGCAGTTGCAAAACACTGTGATCACCACCTACGGCCGTGATACGGCGGTCGCCAGTACCGAATTTCGTCGTGAAGGCAGCGAGAAAATCGGCCGTCAGATGCAAACCTGGCGGCGTACCAACCAAGGCTGGCGCATCGTAGCAGCCCATGTGAGCCTGATGGTGTAACCCCTGCGCATCCGTGTCGGATAGCGACGGTAGCGGTTACCGGCTATCCGACTTCCCTGCAGAGGTGGGAGCCGAAACACAGCCCCCAGCAAGCCCAGTCGTGACACAGCCAGGCGCTATCACAGACAAAAAACCAGGCAATGAAACCTACAGGTCACATTGCCTGGCTCATACGGGTAACGCCGCCGGTACGATGAATGCCTTATCGCATCAGCCCTGATAAGGGTGGACCCGATACCAATGCTCGGCGATATCCTGACGGCGACAGACCCATACCCGCTCATGCTGTTGGATATAATCGAGGAAGCGTTGTAACGCCCGGAAGCGTCCCGGTCGCCCCAGCAAACGACAGTGCATACCAATCGACAGCATTTTTGGCGCGTCATCCCCTTCGGCATACAGCACGTCAAAACTGTCCTTCAGGTAATTGAAAAACTGCTCGCCACTGTTAAAACCCTGTGGTGAGGCAAAGCGCATGTCGTTAGCATCCAGCGTGTAGGGAACAATCAGATGCGGTTTCACCTCGCCGTCGACACGCCGCACTGGCAACCAAAACGGCAGGTCATCACCATAATAGTCGCTGTCGTACAGGAAGCCGCCCTGCTCCAGCACCAGCTGTCGGGTGTGGGGGCTGTCGCGGCCGGTATACCAGCCTAACGGCGGCTGACCGAATAAATCGGTGTGCACGGCGATGGCCTGTTGTAAATGCGCCCGTTCGGTATCGATATCCATATTCTGGTAGTGGATCCAGCGCCAGCCGTGGCTGACCACGTCGTAGTCCGCCGCTTTGATAGCCTCGACCACCGCCGGGTTTCGCGCCAGCGCCATCGCCACGCCAAACACCGTCATCGGCAAGCCACGGCGTTGAAACTCCTGATAAATACGCCAGAAACCGGTACGAGAACCGTATTCATAGAGCGAATCCATCGACATATGCCGCGCCGGGTAACTGGCTGCCCCGATAATATCGGACAGAAATTGCTCGGAACCGGCATCACCGTGCAGCACGTGATTTTCGGACCCTTCTTCATAATTCAGAACAAATTGCACTGCGATACGTGCCTGCCCGGGCCAGCGGGCATGCGGCGGTTTTCCGGCATAACCAATCAAATCGCGCGGGTAGTCCGGGTCTGTACCCCAGAGCTGAGAAAGTGTCATGGTCTCTTTCCTTATAAGGATGACGGCAACGGCGCGCTCATTACTTAGCGCGATCATTGCTTATCATGATCAATGCTTAGCGCAACGGTGCACATGCGCCGGTTAACGGCTTGTCGAGTGGGTAGTCGAGATCGCCGTGTTTACTGGTGGTCAGTCCCAGCCCAACCAGCGACTCCACCATTTTCACCGCCGCACCAACGCCATCGATCACCGGGATCCCCAACTCCTGCGTCAGCGCCTGTGCCAGATCGGCCATGCCGCCACAACCCAGCACTATCGCACCGGATCCATCCTGCCGTTTCGCTTGTATACACATTTCCCGCACTTTATGTTGTGCCAGACCTTGCCCGTCCTCCAGTGCCAGCACCGGCAAATCGATCGCGTGCAGCGCGGCGCAGTGGTGCTCGAAACCGTAACGCTGTAACAGATGACGGGCGATGATGAGCGTGCGCGGCAGCGTGGTGACAATGGAAAAACGCGTTGCCACCAGCGTTGCCAGATGCATCGCCGCCTCCGCTATTCCCACCACCGGCGCGCTTGCCAGCTCTCGTGCCGCCAGCAGACCGGGATCGCCGAAACAGGCGATGACATGACCGCTGACCCCTTGCTCACGCCCCAGCCGAACCTGCTCCAGCACACCCAGCGTCGCCACCGCTTCATCAAAATGCCCTTCAATTGATGGCACGCCCTGCGACGGGCACACCGCCAGAATCTCAGTACCGGCCGAGGCAACTCGCCGTGCCGCCTCACCGATGGTTTCCGTCATCGCCAGGCTGGTATTAGGGTTGATTACCTGAATCACGCATCGGCTCATTCGGCCTGCTCCTTGTTAGGGTGTTCGGACGCTTTGAAATGGCTAAACAGCCGTGAAAAATCCGGTGTGGTCACACTGTCGCCGCCAAAGCGCAGGCTGGCGACGATGTCGTCGAAATGCTGTTGCATGGCGGCAGTCAGCGCTTGCAGGTCACCCTTACGCAGCAGAGCCAGTAAATCCTGATGATCATGACAACGGCAGCCTTGCTGCCAGGGCGCACCATACGCGGCGATCACCAGCGACGATCGGAGCGTTAATTGCGACACCATGCCGGTCAGTACTGTGTTACCGGAAATCGCCTGCAACTGTATATGAAAAGCGGCCGACAGGCGGATCGCCTCCGGCCCATTACGATCCTGATGGGCTTTTTCTTCTGCCTCCATCAGTTTCTCCAGCGCCGCCAGGTGCGGTGGCTGGCAGTGAGCCAGCACGGCAGGCAGGTTAGCGCACTCCATCAGGCTACGGGTTTGAAAGATCTCACGCGCTTCTTCTACCGTCGGTGTCGCTACCTGTGCACCACGTTTGGGCAACAGTGTGATCATTTGCACCGTTGCCAGACGCTGTAACACCTTTCGGATCCCGGTCCGGCTCACCCCAAACGCGTCTGCCAACGCTTCTTCCGGCAGACGAGCCCCAGGCAATAATTGATGCTCAACAATCGCGTTTAGCAGCGCCTGATAGATAACGTCATCTTTTTGCTCGAAAAATGTCTCTTGTCCGAGACCATAAATATCGTTCATTGGCTTCTTCCGTCATCACGTCACCACCAGATCGTACACAAAAAATAAAATTATTGTATACAAAATTCACCGATCTGGCCCAAATCCTGCAACACCTCACAGGACAGGTTATTCACCTCTATTTTTCATCGTCATCAAAAAAGGAGCAGATTCCATGCCAGAAAATATGACGCCCGCCGGAAGCGCTCCGGCACACTACAGCCCGAGACTGTGCAACGAAGACCTGGCGCCGACACGCGAGCAGAACTGGTCCTGGTACAACATCTTTTCCTTCTGGATGTCGGATGTTCACAGTATGGGCGGCTACGTGGTAGCAGCCAGCTTCTTTACACTGGGCCTGGCCAGTTGGCAGGTGCTGCTGTGTTTGCTGGCCGGTATTTGCATCGTGCAGTTGTGTGCCAATTTAGTGGCTAAACCCAGCCAGCTCAGTGGCGTGCCCTATGCGGTGATTTGTCGTCAGTCCTTCGGGGTGTTCGGTGCCAACATTCCAGCGGTCATCCGTGGATTGATCGCCTTCGCCTGGTACGGCATCCAGACGTATCTGGCAGCCAATGCGTTGATGCTGGTGTTGCTGAAATTCGCCCCTTCTCTTACCTCGCTGACCACCAGTCACTGGCTGGGCTTGTCGACGCTGGGCTGGCTGTGCTTTGGCGTGATGTGGCTGTTGCAGGCCATGGTGTTCTGGCACGGCATGAGCGCCATCAAGCGCTTTATCGATGTCGCCGGTCCGGCGGTTTACGTGGTCATGCTGGCACTGGCCGGGTGGATTGTATACAAAACCGGACTGGAGAATATCTCTTTCACCCTGAGCAGCAAATCGCTTAGCGGCGGCGAGCAGATCTGGCAGATGATCACCGCGACCGCGTTGGTGGTGTCCTATTTCTCTGGCCCCTTGCTGAACTTTGGCGACTTTTCCCGCTACGCTAAAAGCATGCAGGAAATCCACCGTGGTAACCGCTGGGGGCTGCCGTTCAACTTCCTGCTGTTCTCCATCGTCACCGTGGTGATTGTCTCCGGCACCCAGTCCCTGTTCGGTCAAATGATTACTGACCCGATTGAAACCGTCAGCCGCGTCGGCAACAGTGTGGCGGTCGCGTTGGGCCTGCTGACTATGATTGTCGCGACCATCGGCATCAATATTGTCGCCAACTTCGTTTCCCCGGCGTTCGACTTCTCCAACTGTGCGCCGCAACGCATCAGTTTCCGCACCGGTGGGATGATTGCCGCCGTCGGCTCAGTGCTGCTGACGCCGTGGAACCTGTTCAATTCACCGGAACTGATCCACTACACACTCGACGTACTGGGGGCATTTATCGGCCCATTGTTCGGCATTCTGCTGGCTGACTTTTATCTGATCAAAGGCGGCAAGATCGATGTCGACGCGCTGTTCAACGATACCCCGAACGGCCGCTACTGGTACCGTAACGGTATTAACCCCAATGCGGTGCTGGCGCTGCTGCCATCGGTCGCGATCGGGCTGGTGATCAGTTTTGTGCCCGCCTGGCATGAGGTTGCCAATTTCAGTTGGTTCATCGGCGTTGGCTTAGGTGCAGGCAGCTACCGTTATCTGGCTCGCCGGGAAAAAGCCCGTACGCCAGCCGCGGCCAGCCTGTCAGGCTTAGTGCTGGGTAAAGAATAAGTCACCGCGCCGGATCGCAACGCGTCATCGCGATCCGGCGTTTTATCCTGCCGCTTGCCCCACTTTCGCCCTCGTCTTGCATTCGGTTGTGCCACGACGGTGCGTGTCATACAGACAGCCCCTCTTCCTTTAGCCATAAACCTCAAAGAAACAGACAGTTAAAAAACTGGCATAAGGTTTGAATGTTGTACGCCATCTTGTATACAAACTGGAATGCATTGATGACATCACACACCCCTTATATCGGCCTGACACTCCCCCAGTGGCAACATCACTACCAGCACGCTTCTGACGAGGTGACTGAAACGCTGCTGACTGTCTGGCGCTCACTGCGCGCCGAAGACCCGGCGTGGATTTATCTGCCAGACGAAGCCGGCGTCCGCGAACAAATCACCGACCTACTCAGCCGACCCGACGCGAAACACCTGCCGCTGTATGGCGTTCCGTTTGCGGTCAAAGACAATATCGATGTTGCAGGCTGGCCCACCAGCGCGGCCTGCACGGCGTTTACCTACACCGCGACACAAGACGCTACCGTGGTGGCACGCCTGAAAGCCGCCGGTGCTATCGTGGTTGGCAAAACCAACCTTGACCAGTTCGCTACCGGGTTGGTGGGCACCCGCTCACCGTTTGGCGCGGTGCCTAACAGCATCAAGCCTGAGTATGTCAGCGGTGGCTCCAGTTCCGGTTCCGCCTCGGTGGTCGCTCGCGGGCTGGTACCGTTCGCGCTGGGTACCGACACCGCAGGTTCCGGCCGCGTTCCCGCTGGTTTCAATAATATCGTCGGGCTGAAACCCACCAAAGGCTGGCAGTCAACGCGTGGGGTCGTCCCTGCCTGCCGCCTGAACGATTGTGTGTCAGTGTTTGCATTATCCGTACAGGATGCCTGGCTGGTCGCCACACTGGCGGGCGGTTATGACGAGGATGACGCGTATTCGCGCCACCACCCACGCACCACGCCAGCGAATGTCTCCGCCCGGTTACGACTGGCGGTACCGCATCCACTGGAGTTTTTTGGCGACAAGCACGCAGAGCACGCATTCCAGCAAGCACTATCCGGTTTGCAGGCGATGGGCGCGACGCTGGAGCCGGTGGACTTCACCCCGTTCACACAACTGGCACGCCAGCTCTATGAAGGGCCATGGGTGGCAGAACGTACCGTGGCCGTTGGCGCGTTACTGCATGAGCAGCCAGAAGCCATGGATCCAGTGGTACGCGGTATTATCGCTAAAGGTTCCGACTACAGTGCGGGTGAGGTGTTTGCCGCAGAATACCTGCGTGCGGAACTGGCCCGACACATTGCGGCCACGCTGAACGGGTTTGATGCACTGGTGGTCCCCACCACGCCCACCATTCGCACGCAAGAAGAGATGAAACAGCAACCCGTGCTCTACAACTCACAATTCGGTTTCTACACCAACTTCACCAATCTGGCGGATTTGTGTGGGCTGGCATTACCGGCACCGTTTCGTGAAGACGGCCTGCCCGCTGGTATTACGCTGATTGCACCGGCCTGGCATGACACGGCGTTGGCGGCGTTTGGTCAACGCTGGCAATCTGCCACGGCGCTGCCGTTGGGTGCCACCGGTCACCCTCTGCCGCCAATGTCTGCACCACAGGTGTCGTCGCCCCACCATGTACGGCTGGCTGTAGTGGGCGCTCACTTAACAGGGATGCCGCTTAATTTTCAATTGACTACCCGCGATGCCGTCAAAGTGGAAGAGACCGTCACCAGCGCCGACTACCGTCTGTACGCACTGGCAAATACCCATCCCCCCAAACCGGGGCTGGTCAACACCGGGCAAGGGCAACCCATTGCGGTAGAACTGTGGGATATTCCGCTGGCGCGTTTCGGTGAATTCGTTGCCGAGATCCCGCCGCCGCTCGGCATCGGCACGCTGACACTGGCAGACGGACGCCAGGTCAAGGGGTTCATCTGTGAACCCGCGGCGCTGGACGGTGCCGAGGACATTACCGCATTCGGCGGCTGGCGTGCCTTTATCGCTCAGCGTTCATCGAACTGACTCTGGGAGGAAACCCCATGCAATTCGCCGCGCCTGACACACCGACAACGCGTCGCCAAAGTAAGCCATTGGTATTGGCAGAGCAGGTTTATTTACAGCTGAAACAGGATATCTTCGATTTCCGGTTACTGCCGGGAGATCGCTTTACGGAACACGAATTGGTTGAACGCCTGTCAGTCAGCCGTACACCGATCCGTCAGGCACTGTTTCGGCTGGAAACCGAAGGGTTTGTGCGTGTTTACTACCGCAGTGGCTGGCAGGTTAAGCCGTTCGACTTCGCGTACTTCGAAGAGTTATATGACCTGCGCATCGTACTGGAGCGCGAAGCAGTACAACGGTTGTGCGCGCTGCCGTCAGAGGCGTGTACCACGCTGCTTCAGCCTCTGCGCCAGTACTGGATAGACGAACCGCAACAGGAAGACGGCAAGCAGGTTTCACAGCAGGATGAAGCCTTTCACCTGGCATTGGTCGCTGCCGTCGGCAACCGTGAAATGGCGCGCGTCCACCGCGATGTTACGGAGAAAATCCGCATTATCCGTCGGCTGGATTTCACCCGTCAGGACCGTATTCAGGCAACGTATCAGGAGCATAGCGCCATCCTGCAAGCTATCTTCATTCAGGATACAGAGCAGGCCTGTCAGCGCCTTACGCAGCATATTGCTGATAGCAAAGCGGAGGTGCGCAACATTACGTTGCATCTGCTACAACAGGCCAGAGATCAGACGGTGATTTGATACCTCTTTTGATATCTATATAGAGAGTGTCTACTGCCGGGTAATGCCCGGCAGTAGACGCTATTTGATGAGTACGATTGCATTGATAATTCCCCCACCACCCATGACTTATTTCTTTCATAAATAATCAGAATCGTCCGATTATTTCCCTCATCTATTCCGCTTCGCCATTTACTATTATTCCGCATTAATGGCAATCAAAGTCCTGATAGCTTCCCCGCCTGAATCCCTCTACTATCAGCGGGTAACCGGCTACAGACACAATCTATTCACTGCAATTATCACCACTCACATAAATATGAAAACATGATTAAATCAACACATTTCATCGCCTTAAAAACCTCACAGAAACCATTGTTATAAACATAAAACCCCACCTTACAAAAACACCAGTAAAAACAAACAATAAATATAATCAAGACATTGAATTTAACGATAATTAAATCACCAAAAAGACAGTTATGCGAAACAATAAAACCTAAAAAATCAGTAAGACATTAACAATAAAATAGCGAAATCATGAACCATGGCATCACACACTGTATAACCAAAGGGTTGTCATACCATTCATTTCTGGTTAGGGTATAAAAAAGGTTCGTTCACCATGAGGCAGAAATAAGAAAATCAAACCATACAGGAAACCCTTAATTACATGGCAATTAAAATTGAAATAAGACATCTGTATAAAATATTTGGCGAGCATCCCAGCCGGGCATTCAAACTGCTGGATCAAGGGATGAACAAAGACCAGATATTTGAGAAAACCGGTCTGACGGTTGGCGTAAAAGACGCCAGTCTGGCCATTGAAGAAGGCGAGATTTTTGTGATCATGGGATTATCCGGTTCCGGTAAATCCACTCTGGTACGCCTTCTCAATCGCCTGATTGAACCCACTCGTGGCCAGGTGCTGATCGATGGCGAGGATATTTCCTGCCTGCCGGACAGCGCATTGCGTGCGGTACGTCGCAAGAAACTCAGCATGGTGTTTCAGTCTTTCGCACTGATGCCACATCTGAATATTCTCGACAACACCGCATTCGGCCTGGATCTCGCCGGGGTTCCGCGTGAGGAGCGCGAGCAAAAAGCGCACAACGCCCTGCAACAGGTTGGTCTGGAGGCTTACGCCAATGCCTATCCGGACGAACTCTCCGGCGGGATGCGTCAGCGTGTCGGCCTGGCCCGAGCGTTGGCAAATGATCCCGATATCCTGCTGATGGACGAAGCGTTTTCCGCTCTCGACCCGTTGATCCGTACCGAGATGCAAGATGAGCTGATTAAGCTACAGGCCCGTCAGCAACGTACTATCGTGTTCATCTCACACGATTTGGATGAGGCGATGCGCATCGGCGATCGCATCGCCATCATGCACAGCGGCGAAGTGATCCAGGTTGGCACCCCGGATGAAATTCTCAATAACCCGGCGAATGACTATGTACGCACCTTCTTTCGAGGCGTGGATATCAGTCAGGTATTCAGCGCCAAAGACATCGCCCGTCGTCGTCCGGTGACGATCATCCGTAAGACGCCGGGCGTCGGCCCGCGATCAGCGTTGAAGATCCTGCAAGAGGAGGATCGTGAGTATGGCTATGTGCTGGAGCGGGGCCGCCAATTTATCGGCGTAGTCTCCATTGATTCACTCAAACAGGCACTGCGTGAGCAGTTGTCACTGGAGCAGGCCTTGCTGTCGGCGCCAGTACCGGTTCCGGCGGATATGCCACTTAACGAGCTGATATCTCAGGTGGCACAAGCCCCCTGCGCCGTACCGGTTGTCGGTGAACACCATGAATACCTCGGCATTATCTCTAAAGGGATGTTGCTGCAGGCACTGGATAAGGAGAACACGCTCAATGGCTGATACCACACTCGATTCACTGGAAGAACCCCAAAAACCCGATACGGTGGCCAATACGTCCACACCACATACATCGAGCCACCCGGCCTCTACCGACCCTTGGGCGGCGGCATCCTCGCCAGCAGACGCTTCATCAGCGGGTAACTCCCCTGCACCGGACACCAGCGCCGATCCCTGGAATACGGCACCGCCGCCTGCTGCCAGTGATGTACATCAGAATGCCAGCGACTGGCTGAACACCCCAGCACCGGCGCAGGAACACATTAACCTGATGGACCCGTTCCAGCATACCTGGATCCCGCTCGATCGCTGGGTGACAGAAGGTATCAACTGGCTGGTACTGCATTTTCGCCCGCTGTTTCAGGGGATTCGGGTACCGGTGGATGTGATCCTGACCGGTTTCCAGCAACTGCTGATCAGTGTGCCCGCGCCCATCGCTATTCTGGTGTTCTCACTGCTGGCCTGGCAGATCGCCAGCTTCGGCATGGGGGTAGCGACACTGCTGTCGCTCATCGCCATCGGCGCTATTGGAGCCTGGTCGCAGGCGATGGTGACGCTGGCACTGGTACTGACCGCCTTGTTCTTCTGCGTCATCATCGGGTTACCACTGGGTATCTGGCTGGCGCACAGCGACAGGGCAGCCCGTGTTGTGCGCCCCCTGCTGGATGCGATGCAGACCACACCCGCGTTCGTTTATCTGGTACCGATAGTGATGCTGTTTGGCATTGGTAATGTGCCGGGCGTTGTGGTCACCATTATTTTCGCCCTGCCACCGATTGTCCGTCTGACCCTGCTCGGTATCCGTCAGGTACCGGCTGATTTGGTCGAGGCGGCGCAATCCTTCGGCGCCAGCCCGCGCCAAATGCTATTTAAGGTCCAGTTGCCGCTGGCGATGCCCACCATCATGGCGGGTATCAACCAGACACTGATGCTGGCGCTCTCCATGGTGGTGATCGCATCGATGATCGCCGTCGGTGGGCTCGGACAAATGGTACTGCGCGGTATTGGCCGTCTCGACATGGGGCTGGCGTCCATCGGCGGGGTCGGCATCGTGATACTGGCTATCATACTGGACCGGCTGACCCAGTCACTGGGGCAGGATGCCCGCAGTCGCGGCAACCACCACTGGTCCCACCGTGGGCCGCTGGGGCTATTGCTTCGCCCCTTCATCGCCCCTCGGGCCTGACTCCACTCGGACGATAGCGCCTGACATTGCGGCTGGCATCGGCCCGCCGCACACACGGCTATCAGCGCCCGCGCGCACCAGACCATGTATTGAATGACAACATGAGGACTATCCACATGAAGACTATCCACATGAGGACCATCCGTATGCGTACACGTCGCTTCGTCACCGGTATGGCAACGCTTGCCGTGACGACGGTACTCAGTACCAGCCTGTTTGCCGCCGATAACCTTCCCGGCAAAGGCATCACCGTTAAACCGGTGCAAAGCACACTCTCTGAAGAGACCTTCCAGACACTGTTAGTCAGTAAAGCACTGGAAAAACTGGGCTATACCGTCGATAAACCCAGTGAAGTCGATTACAACGTCGGTTACACCTCAATCGCCAACGGCGACGCCACCTTTACCGCCGTCAACTGGCAACCGCTGCACGACGACATGTATCAAGCCGCCGGAGGTGACACCGCCTTCTACCGTCAGGGAACCTATGTTTCAGGTGCTGCGCAAGGGTATCTGATCGATAAAAAAACCGCCGACCAGTACCACATTACCCGTATTGATCAGCTAAAAGATCCGAAACTGGCCAAACTGTTCGACACCAATGGCGACGGCAAAGCGGACCTGACTGGCTGTAACCCCGGTTGGGGCTGCGAAAGCGTGATTAATCACCAGATTCAGGCCTATGGACTGAGTGGAACCGTTAGCCACAATCAGGGCAACTACGCGGCGCTGATCGCTGACACCATCGCCCGCTACAAACAGGGGAAACCGATTCTGTATTTTACCTGGACCCCGTACTGGGTGAGCGACGTACTGGTGCCAGGGCGCGACGTTGTCTGGTTGCAGGTCCCGTTCTCATCGTTGCCGGGCAAACAAAAAGATACCGATACCAAACTGCCTAACGGCGCGAATTATGGCTTCCCCGTCAATAATATGCGCATTGTCGCCAATAAGTCGTGGGCGCAGAAAAACCCGGCAGCGGCAAAACTGTTCGCCATCATGACGTTACCACTGGCCGACATTAACGCCCAAAACCTGCGGATGCATCAGGGTGAAGCCTCTCAGGAAGATATCGAGCGCCACGTCAACGGCTGGATTAAAGCGCATCAGGCACAGTTTGACGGTTGGATTAATTCGGCCCGCGCTGCCGCGCAGTAAGTCACCCCGTTTAGCGCCCAGAGGATTTAGTGCCCAGAGGATACCCGCACCGGTATCCTCTGTTCTTTCACCACCACATCCAAATATGCGCCACTTTCCTCACTCGCCATCCTGCCACCTTTCGTTTCCCCGGTAGCCAAACATCATCGAACCTTTCAAGAAAGGCTGATAAAACACCTTATTATTCTCAGGGAAATTTATAAGACAAATTGCTGGATTCTCAGGTGTGACTGTTCAATACTGAACCATCACTTAATGCAACATCAAGTTAACACGCCTCATGTCTGTATCTTCTACCAAGCCCGTCGGCCTGAGTCCGGCAATGACGTTATTAATGTCCGCCGCCACCGGCCTGGCGGTCGCCAGCAACTATTATGCCCAACCTTTGCTGGACGCTATCGCCCATGCATTTCGTTTATCGGTCAATCAGGCCGGTTTTATTGTGACCGCCGCCCAGTTGGGCTATGCCTGCGGCCTGATGTTTCTGGTGCCGTTGGGCGACCGGTTCGAACGCCGCAGCTTAATTGTCATCATGACACTGCTGGCCGCAGGCGGCATGCTGATCACAGCGTCTGCACCCTCGCTATGGCTGATGGTGGCAGGTACCGCTATTACCGGACTGTTTTCGGTGGTCGCACAAATTCTGGTGCCGCTGGCAGCAACACTGGCCTCACCGGAAAACCGGGGGAAGGTCGTTGGGACTATCATGAGCGGCCTGTTGCTGGGGATCCTGCTGGCAAGAACACTGGCAGGCGCACTGGCTTCACTGGGAGACTGGCGTACAGTGTATTGGGTCGCCAGCGCGTTAATGACCGGGATGGCGCTACTGATGTGGCGGTTACTGCCACAGTATCACTCCTCCACCGATCTGAATTACCTGCAACTGCTGGCATCCATCTTCCAGCTCTTCCGTCGCTCTCGTGTACTACGTACCCGAGCGATACTGGGTGCGATTTCATTTTCCAACTTCAGCATCATGTGGACGTCCATGGCGTTTCTGCTGGCCGCCAGCCCTTATCACTATAGCGAAGGCGTTATCGGCCTTTTTGGTCTGGCAGGTGCCGCGGGTGCACTGTCCGCCAGTCGGGCAGGCCGACTGGTTGATAAAGGCAAAGCCAAGCTCACCACCACCGTCGGCTGGTTGATGCTGGTGCTGTCATGGTTGCCGATTGCCGCAGGCGTCACCGCCGTAGTGCCATTGCTCATCGGCATCGTGGTGCTGGATATGGCGGCTCAGGGCACCCATGTCACCAATCAGAGTGTGATTTACCGTATACACCCAGAAGCACGTAACCGTCTCACCGCCGGGTACATGACCAGCTATTTTATCGGCGGCGCACTCGGTTCGCTGATCTCTGCCTACGCTTACCAGCATTTCGGCTGGTTGGGTGTATCGAGCGCCGGAGGGCTACTGAGCTTGCTAGGATTACTGGTGTGGTGGCGCAGCCATCATCACGAATCATCGTTACCCGAAGCAGGCTAGATACCGCTCAGCCAGAACCATTGCTGGCGCTGCTTTACGTCAATGATGTTATTTTTCAATGAGTCTATGCTTTCAACACGTGGATAACCTCAATACTGTGAATACCGTGACTGATGAGCGCACGCCTGAACACACCGCCACCGAGGCCTCGTTTGTCAGAGGCCTGTTCGACAGCCTGCCGATTGTCATCGGCTACGTGCCGGTCGCATTTGCGTTTGGTCTGAACGCGGTCAAACTGGGTTTCACGCCGCTGGAAGCCATTTTTCTTTCCTGCGTTATCTACGCTGGCGCCAGCCAGTTTGTCATCACAGCGCTACTGAGTGCAGGGGCATCTATCTGGGTGGCAGCACTGACTGTCATGGCGATGGACGTGCGCCATGTCTTATACGGCCCGTCATTACGTCACCGCATCCGGCAACGGCTCCCCACCGGCAAGACCGTCTGGTGGGCCTTTGGACTCACCGACGAAGTGTTTGCCGCCGCCACAGTGCGGTTGTCACGGGATAACCGGCGCTGGAGTGAGTCATGGATGCTGGGCGTGGCGATAAGCGCCTGGTTGTCGTGGGTCACCGGGACAATACTCGGTGCCCTCTTCGGCAACGGCCCGCTAAACGAATACCCTGCGGTTGAGGCAGCGTTATCCTTCATGCTACCGGCCCTGTTTTTGAGCTTCCTGCTTGCGTCGTTCAAGCGTCGTCAGAGCCTGGTGGTCGCCACCGCGCTAGGCGGTGCCAGCCTGGGGTTACTGGTATCGTCTATTCCTGCCGCCATTCTGGTCGGTATTGTCGGCGGATGCCTGGCATCACTGTACCAACCCGCACGATTAAAAGAAGAGACGCCATGAATACATCAGTATTATTGATTGGTCTGCTGGTGGGAACCGTTAATTTCCTATTCCGGTACCTGCCGTTACGACTGGGAGCTGGCCGGGCTCCAGGTCATTTACGGCGGGGCAAAACCGCCCTGTTGCTCGACAGTATCGGTATTGCCTCCATTTGCGCGCTGCTGGTGGTTTCTACCCTGCCGGACATCATGCAGTACCCGGAAAGACAGTTACCGACACTGGTGGGGTTTGCCCTGCTAACACTTTGTTTTTACAAAACCCGCAGTATCGTGCTGTCGACACTGCTGGGTGCGCTATGCTATGGCGTCGTATTTAAATGGGTTCAGACAATAGCCTGAGTATCACCGGCTCATATCGTGCCCTTTATCAGCAAAAATCAGGCGGCGGCAGACCGCCTCACCTGCACACCGTTCGAGCAGTGATAAAATAAGCACTAATCGACAAGTTTCTCGCATTTACCTAATTAGTAACATTAGTTACTATGCAGGTCGTGATTAATGAGGTTTACATCTATGGAAAGTTCGTTTGCTCCAATCGAAGACATGCTGCGTATGCGGGCATCACGCCGCCCGGATTTCCCTTACCGGGAGGTCTTGCTGCTGCGTTTATTTATGCATATGCAAACTAAAATACTGGAACACCGCAATCACATGCTGAAAGAGCAGGACATCAACGAGACCCTGTTCATGGCGCTGATTACGCTGGAATCACAGGAAAACTACTGTATCCAGCCTTCTGAGTTGAGTGCTGCGCTAGGATCTTCGCGCACCAACGCCACCCGCATCGCGGATGAACTGGAAAAACGTGGCTGGATCGAGCGCCGCGAAAGCGACAGTGATCGCCGGTGTCTGTACCTGTACATGACCGAGAAAGGCAAAACCTTTCTGGACGAATTGCTGCCGCCTCAGCACCGCAACCTGCATACGCTCTGCTCTGCCCTTGAAGACAGTGAGAGAGATCAGTTGGAAGTGCTGATGCGTAAGTTGTTACTGCGTCTTGACGAAATGGAGCAGGACGGTTTCTAACCTCCGTCGCTATTCCTGACAGAGACCATCATCTTCGTTGCTATGCAAACCCCAGGGTTTGCAGATGGTGTCGTACGTTTCAAAAAAATCGCCATCGCAATAATACCGCCATGAACGGCAATCAAAGGCCATGAAAGGCCGAAAAAAAGAAATTTAACTAGGAGAGAATTATGAGTGCCAACGTGGAAAAGCAGAGTCCACCTACAGTGCCATCAGAGCCCGGAAAGACGCGTAAAGGAATTCTCACCCTGCTGATGATCCTGTTTTTCTTTATTGGTTGTGTGTGGTTCGCTTATTGGTATCTGGTATTACGGCACCATCAGGAAACCGATGACGCCTATGTCGCCGGCAACCAGGTTCAAATTATGTCGCAGGTCAACGGCAGCGTCACTCGAGTCAACGTCGACAACACTGACTTCGTTAAAAAAGGTGATGTGCTGATTGAACTTGACCCAACCGATTCCGAGCAAGCCTTTGAGCGTGCTCAGACTACGCTGGCGAACAGCGTGCGTCAGGTTCATCAGCAGATGATCAACGTTCGTCAGTATAAAGCCAATATCGAGTTGCAACAGATTACGCTGGATCAAGCCATCAGTGACTTGAACCGCCGTGAAGTGCTGGGGCGGGCGAATGCTATCGGACGGGAAGATTTGCAACATGCCCGCGATCAGGTCGCCAGCGCCAAAGCCTCGCTGGAAGCCACTAAACAGCAATATGCCGCCGCCCAGGCGCTGGTACTTAACACGTCGTTGGAGCAGCAACCGGCTATCGCACAAGCTGCGACCGACTTGCGTAACGCCTGGCTGGCGCTGAAACGCACACATATCGTCAGTCCTGTTGATGGCTACGTGTCTCGTCGCAGCGTGCAGTTGGGTGCCCGCATTACCCCGTCATCGGCCCTGATGGCAGTCGTACCGGCAGCACCACTGTGGGTTGACGCTAACTTTAAGGAAACCCAGTTAGCCAATATGCGCATCGGCCAGCCTGCAACCGTCACCAGTGACCTTTACGGTGATAGCGTGGTGTACAAAGGCAAGGTGGTCGGTCTGGATATGGGAACCGGTAGTGCGTTCTCGCTGCTGCCTGCCCAGAATGCCACCGGTAACTGGATCAAGGTCGTACAGCGTTTGCCGGTCCGGATCGAGTTAGACCCGAAACAGCTGGCTGATAACCCGCTACGCATTGGTTTGTCGACGTTGGTGAGTGTGGATACCGCGAATACCGATGGTAGAGTGCTTTCCGACGCGAGCCGTACAACACCGGCCTACCAGAGTGACGCACTGGATCTCGACCTGACGCCAGTAAACCAGATGATCGATCAGATCATCAGCGCTAACGCGAGCTAACCTCAGAAGGAGAGCAGCGTGACAAGAAAACCGCTTGAGGGCATGACGCTGGCTCTGATGACGTTCGCCCTGTCGCTGGCAACGTTCATGCAGGTGCTGGATTCAACCATTGCCAACGTCGCTATCCCGACTATCGCCGGGAATTTGGGGGCGTCTAACTCACAGGGTACCTGGGTCATCACGTCTTTCGGGGTCGCCAACGCCATTTCCATTCCGATCACCGGTTGGCTGGCAAAACGATTCGGCGAGGTGCGCTTGTTCGTCTGGGCCACCGCCCTGTTTACCTTAGCCTCCTGGCTGTGTGGCATATCCACCAGCCTCGAAATGTTGATCGTCTGTCGTATGCTTCAGGGGCTGGTCGCAGGTCCAATTATTCCATTGTCCCAAAGCCTGTTGCTGAACAACTACCCGCAGGCCAAACGGGGTATCGCACTGGCCATGTGGTCAATGACAGTGGTTGTTGCTCCGATCTTCGGCCCGATCCTTGGCGGCTGGATCAGTGATAACTACCACTGGGGGTGGATCTTCTTTATCAACGTACCGCTGGGTATTATCGTCGTGTTGATTACCCTGCAGATTTTGCGCGGGCGAGAGACCCAAACCGAGATCCGCCCGATTGATACGGTCGGGTTGGTTTTACTGGCAGCCGGTATCGGCAGCCTGCAGATGATGCTGGACCGCGGAAAAGAACTGGACTGGTTTAACTCGACAGAAATCGTGACGCTGACGGTCGTTGCCGTCGTATCGCTAACGATACTGGTCGTGTGGGAGCTTACCGACGAGCATCCGGTGGTTGACCTGTCGTTGTTTAAAATGCGGAACTTCACTCTCGGGTGCCTGTGTACCAGTCTGGCATTCATGCTCTATTTCGGTGCCATTGTACTGTTACCGCAGTTATTACAAGAGGTGTTTGGCTATACCGCCACCTGGGCCGGTCTTGCTTCCGCCCCCGTGGGGCTGATGCCAGTCATCCTTTCGCCGATCATCGGCAAATTCATGCATAAGCTGGATATGCGTCGTCTGGTGACGTTCAGCTTCATCATGTATGCGATCTGTTTCTACTGGCGAGCTTACACTTTCGAACCCGCCATGGATTTCGGTGCTTCCGCCTGGCCGCAGTTCGTACAAGGATTTGCCGTCGCCTGCTTCTTTATGCCGTTAACCACCATCACGCTCTCCGGCCTGCCGCCGGAACGTATGGCGGCGGCATCCAGCCTGTCGAACTTCGCCCGTACACTGGCGGGTTCTATCGGCACGTCGATCACCACCACATTGTGGGAACGTCGGGAAGCATTGCATCACGCACAGTTGACGGAAGCGATCAACCCCTACAATCCGCTGGCACAGCAAACCTACCAACAGCTGGAAGCGATGGGGATGAGCCAACAGCAGGTGTCCAGCTATCTGGCCCAGCAAATTACCGCACAGGGACTGATTATTAGCGCCAACGAAATCTTCTGGCTGTCGGCGGGAGTGTTTGTCGCGCTAATCGTGCTGGTCTGGTTTACCAAACCTCCATTTGGCAGCCACTCGGCAGGTGGCGCGCACTGATCGCATGCCACACGACACTGAATCAAAAACGGAATAAAAACCGGAATAAAAAAAGGTGGCCAGGCCACCTTTTTTTATTCACTCAATCGGCGAACCGAACATCACTTAACCGTGATGCTGCCGCCACCATTCTGCCAGCAGGATCCCGGTAGCCACCGAGATATTCAGGCTTTCCACATTGCCGGTGCCATTAATCGACACTTTGACATCGCCCTGCTGCCAGGCACTGTCTGACAAGCCATCGCCTTCCTGACCCAGCACGATCACCGTCTTCGCGGGTAGCGAGACTTTCGATAAGGTTGTGCCCTTATGACTGGACGTCGTCACGATGGTGTAACCCGCAGCACGGAACTGCGCCAGCGCATCAACCAGACCCTCGGCACTGATTGCTTTCACGTGCTCAGCACCGCCTTCTGCAGTACGCACCGCAGCACCAGACTCCAACTGCGATGCATCATTGACCAGAACGCCTTTCACACCAAAGTGCGCGCAACTACGCATGATCCCGCCCAGATTATGTGGATTACCCACATCTTCCAGCGCCAGCACACAGTCAGTGTCCCCCGCCTCACGCAGGTAAGCCGTAACATCCAGACCACGGCGTTTCTTGATCAGAAAACACACGCCGCCGTGATGTTCCGTACCGGATGCACGAACAAGCTCTTCGTCTTCCACCACGTGATAAGCCTTGCGGTTAGCCGCCATCCAGCGCAATGCATCACGAAAGCGCGGTGTGACTTCCTGCAAAAACCAGCCACGCACAATGGCTTCCGGACGGCTTAAGAACAGAGCCTGACAGGCATTTTCTCCGTAAACCCGGGTTTCTTCCGCACGCTGACGGCGGATCTGCTCTGGGTCGACCTGGCTCTTGCCGCTAATTCCGCCGTGATCCGGCGTTTCTCCTGGCGCACGCGACACCGTTTTCCAGGGAGAATCAGCATATTCCGGCGATTCACTTCGCACCGGACGCTCACGTCCTGCTGACTCACCACGCCATTTTCCGCCACGCCCGGCGCTGTCTTTATTATCCCGATCGCGTCCGCTACGCGGCGCACCATCACGCCCTTTACGAGCACCACGGTTGCTGTCGCTACGATGGCTATCTCCGTCACCACGACGCTTATCCGATGTCCGTTTTGACTTGCTTTTCTCGTCGCCATCCTCGCTACGGACGTACATGACACGGACTTTGCCGCCCTTTCCACTCAATGTATCGCTCATGATCTTCTCCACCTACGCGCTGGGCGCGAAGATTACCCTATGTACACCGGGTTAGCCACCAGCCCGATCATAAAAGTCACTAACTATTGTAACTATTGGGTAAAACGCCTTGTTGGTGTTCCACAGGCTATCCATACTTATCCTGTTTTCGCATCACAGTTGTTGATCCTTTTGCACCAGATGGACGCATCTTCATCAACAATACACTTGATTACAGCCCTTTTTCTATCAGAGGCCCGTTTATGAATACGGTATGTGCATTCTGCAACGCCACGAATCGACTGCCAGAAGAACGTATTAATGAAAACCAGAGCGCCAAATGCGGTCGTTGCGGTCATCCCCTGTTTAATGGGGAGGTGATTAACGCCACGGAAAAGACGCTGGATAAATTACTACTGGACGATCTGCCGGTGGTGGTGGACTTCTGGGCCCCTTGGTGCGGCCCGTGCGTCAACTTTGCACCCGTATTTGAAAGCGTCGCCGACGAAAATGCCGACAAGATCCGCTTTGTGAAAGTGAACACTGAGGCAGAACCGGCTCTGAGTGCCCGTTTTTGTATCCGCAGTATCCCGACTATCATGCTCTTCAAGCAAGGGAAAATGGTCGATATGCTTAACGGCGCGATGCCTAAAGCCCCTTTTGAGAGCTGGCTCAACGAATCGCTCTAAGTACGCCGAGACCCGCATCATCACCAACAATCGGCCCCGTTCGCCACACGGGGCTTTAGGTCAGCAGCCCGGTCGTTTAGAATGACGCTTTTAACGGAAAATCATGACCGGTAACGCTGTTCTGCGTCTGCGCCAGCAACGCCTTGCTCTCTCCACGCGCCCATTTCGCGCCCGCGGTTGCCGCGTGACGCGCTGCCAGCGCTGTCTGCTGCCGGAAATTCACTGTCTGTGCGATACCCTCTCACCCAGCACCGCTCGCAGTCGTTTCTGTCTGGTCATGTTCGATACTGAACCGCTAAAACCCAGTAATACCGGTCGTCTGATTGCCGACATTCTGCCGCAAACAGATGCCTTTTTGTGGTCTCGTACCGAACCTGACCCGGCCTTGCTTGATGCGTTGCAAACCCCAGACTATCAACCCTGGCTGGTATTTCTGGCTGACGCCGACGAAGAAGGGCGTCAGGTTTGTCATCAGTTACCCGACAGTGGCAAACCGCCATTGTTTGTGATGCTCGACGGCACCTGGCCGGAAGCGCGCAAGATGTTCCGCAAAAGCCCGTACCTCGATTCATTACCGATCCTGTCGCTCAGTGTGGACGCGTTATCCTGTTATCAACTGCGGGAAGCCAGTAGCGCCGGACAGCACTGCACAGCGGAAATCGCCATCGCCTTGTTGCGTCAGGCTGGTGACCACGATGCCGCCAACGCGCTGGGCGCGCATTTTGATCGTTTTCGCCGCCACTATCTGGCAGGCAAAGCCCATCATGCGAAAAAGAAAATTTCATCTACTGTCACAGCAAAATCGGCAACTGACGTTTAAGATCAATCAGGTGTATTCCAACAGGAGTAACTGATGAGCCAGCGTGGATTAGAAGCACTGCTGCGACCGCGTTCAATCGCGGTGCTCGGGGCATCGGAAAAACCGGGACGGGCGGGTTTTCTGATGATGCGCAATCTGCTTGACGGCGGATTCAACGGGCCGGTGCTGCCGGTCACGCCTAAATACAAGGCAGTGTGTGGTGTTCTGGCGTACCGCGACGTCGCCAGCCTGCCAATGACGCCTGACCTTGCGGTTATCTGCACACGTGCTGATCGTAATCTATCGCTGCTGGAGGCGCTGGGACAACGAGGCTGTAAAACCGTCATCGTGCTTTCCGCTCCGCCATCGCAATTCACCGAGTTGAAAAGCTGTGCCGCCCGCTACGCGATGCGCCTGTTAGGCCCGAATAGCCTCGGGCTGTTAGCCCCCTGGCAGGGGCTTAACGCCAGCTTTTCACCAGTACCGATTTTAAAAGGCAAACTGGCGTTTATTTCCCAGTCGGCGGCGGTCTCCAATACCATCCTGGACTGGGCGCAACAACGCGGCATTGGCTTCTCTTACTTTATCGCGCTGGGTGACAGCCTGGATATTGACGTTGATGACCTGCTGGATTTTCTGGCGCGAGACGGTAAAACCAGCGCCATTTTGCTGCATCTGGAGCACATCAGCGACGCCCGACGTTTTCTTTCTGCCGCACGCAGTGCTTCCCGTAATAAACCGATTCTGGTTATCAAAAGTGGTCGCAGCCAACAGGCGCAGCAACTGCTGTATGACGGTCAGCATGGGCTGGATGCCGCCTATGACGCCGCTATCCAGCGTGCCGGGCTGCTACGGGTGCAAGACACCCACGAACTGTTTTCGGCAGTGGAAACCCTCAGTCACTTGCGCCCGTTGCGTGGTGAGCGCTTGCTGATTGTCAGCAATGGCGCCTCCCCTGCCGCCCAGGCGCTGGACCAGTTGATTGCACGCCAGGGTAAACTGGCAAAATTAAGTGAAGCAACGCAACAGGCGTTACGCGCCGTATTGCCTGACGATGTCACTATCGGTAATCCGCTCGATTTGCGCGATGACGCGACCCCGCAACGCTATCAGGCCACGCTGTCGGCACTACTCGATAGCGACGATTATGATGCGCTGCTGATCATTCACGCCCCCAGTGCCGCCGCTCCGGGGACGGAAAGCGCGGAAAGCCTGATTCAGTTGTTGCAGCAACACCCACGCGGCAAGCGTATTACATTGCTGACCAACTGGTGCGGCGAGTTCTCCTCGCAAGAAGCGCGTCGTCTGTTCAACGAGGCAGGTATCCCAACCTATCGAACGCCGGAAGGTTCGGTCACGGCATTCATGCATATCGTTGAATACCGCCGCAACCAGAAGCAGCTAAAAGAAACCCCAGCTCTGCCTTCCGACCTCACCGCCAATACCGCACAGGCACACCAGTTGATCAGCCAAGCGCTGCAGGAAGGTGCCACCCGGCTCGATACCCATGAAGTGCAGCCGATTCTGCAGGCCTACGGCCTGAATACGCTGCCGACCTGGATTGCCAGCGATAGCACTGAGGCGGTGTACATCGCGGAAAAAATTGGCTATCCCGTGGCACTTAAACTGCGCTCGCCAGATATTCCCCACAAGTCGGAAATTCAGGGCGTTATGCTGTATCTGCAAAATGCCCAAGAGGTACAACTGGCGGCAGAAGCGATGCTGGAACGGGTCAGGCATACCAACCCACAGGCACGCGTTCACGGTTTGTTGGTGCAGGGCATGGCCAACCGTACCGGTGCGCAGGAGCTACGCATCGCCGTCGAGCAGGATGCTATCTTCGGCCCGATCATTATGCTGGGAGAAGGCGGTACGGAATGGAACCGGGAAACACAGGCCGCGGTAGCCTTGCCGCCGCTCAACATGGCACTGGCGCGCTACCTGATCGTTCAGGCATTAAAAAGCGGTAAGATCCGTAGCCAAAATGCCCTCAAGCCATTAGATATTGCCGCCTTCAGCCGGTTACTGGTGCAGGTTTCCAACCTGATTCTGGATTGCCCAGAGATTGTGCGTCTGGATATTCACCCACTGCTGGCTTCCGGCGAGGAGTTTACGTTGCTGGATGTGACCTTACATTTGGCCCCCTTCAGCGGCGACCCACAATCACGCTTATCGATTCGTCCGTATCCGCAGGAACTGGAAGAGACCGTTTTGCTCAAGGATGGCTCATCCTGCCTGTTCCGCCCTATTCTGCCTGAAGACGAACCGCTGCTGGCTCATTTTATCGGCAAAGTGACGCGTGAAGATCTGTACTACCGCTATTTCAGTGAAATCAGTGAATTTACCCATGAAGATTTAGCCAATATGACCCAGATTGACTACGATCGTGAAATGGCGTTTATTGCTGTCCGGGCTGATATCACCGGTGAGCCGGAAATTATCGGGGTCACACGCGCGATTGCCGACCCTGACAACATCAGCGCAGAATTCGCGGTACTGGTGCGTTCTGATCTGAAAGGACTGGGGTTAGGCAGAAAGCTGCTGGAGAAATTGATCCACTACGCCAGCCTCCACGGACTCAATCGCCTTAGCGGGATTACGATGCCGAATAATCAGGGAATGGTCTCGCTGGCGAAGAAACTGGGCTTTAACGTTGACGTACAACTGGAAGACGGCATTGTCACACTGGAACTGCCGTTGGGTACGCCTGTGCAGCCATAACCCCGTGCGTAGATGTGGCTGAGATCTCGCTACCGGCAGTAAAACTTGCTCACACGCCTGCCAAGTAGTGGTATCATCGCCCGATTCGGCTATGCCTTAACATGTATTTCATGACCATGTGGTCATCCCACGATGAGAGAAGAATCGCACTGTGATGTTGTCAAAATTAAAGCGGACTAAATATCAACAACACCTTGCACAATTGCCTAAAATTCCTCAGTCTGCCGATGACGTCCAGACGCTTCACAGCCCAGCGCATTTCCGTACCACGCTGACAGAGCTGATTCTGCAGGCCAGGAAACGCATCTATCTGGTGGCCTTGTATCTGGAACACGATGATGGCGGCGAAGGTATTTTGTCCGCACTCTATCAAGCCAAACGTCAATGCCCGGAACTTGAGATCAATGTACTGGTCGACTGGCATCGTGCTCAACGCGGTCGTATCGGCGTCGCGGCAGATAGCACAAACGCCGACTGGTACTACGAGATGGCGCAGCGATTCGATGACGCCGCATTCCCGATTTATGGCATTCCGGTCAATACCCGTGAGGCATTGGGTGTCTTGCACCTGAAAGGGTTTATTATCGATGACACCGTACTCTATAGCGGTGCCAGTCTGAATGATGTCTATCTCCATCAGCATGAAAAGTACCGGTATGACCGCTATCAGTTAATTCATAACCCGGTGCTGGCTGATGTCATGGCGCGTTATGTACAAGACCTGCTGGTGTCATCTGCCGTACAACGGCTGGACACCTCTTCTCGTCCCAAAACCATCGACATTAAAAATGATATCCGTCAGTTCCGTCAGTCGCTGCGTTCAGCAACGTATCTGCTACCAGGTGTCGGCGACAACAACAATCGGTTGACGGTCACGCCGCTGGTTGGGCTGGGTAAACAGAGTCCACTGAATCAGACCATCCACCATTTGATGTACTGCACCGATCAGCATCTGGTGATGTGTACGCCGTATTTCAATCTACCCGCCTTGCTGGTGCGCAACATTATTCGCCTGCTACGTGACGGCAAAAAGATTGAGATTATTATTGGCGATAAAACGGCAAACGACTTTTTCATCCCGGAAGATCAACCATTTCGGATTATCGGTGCGCTACCTTACCTGTATGAAATCAACCTGCGTCGCTTCCTGAGCCGCCTGCAGAAATATATCGACAGCAACCAGTTAGTGGTTCGCCTGTGGAAGGATGGAGACAACAGTTTCCACCTTAAAGGCATGTGGGTAGATGATCATTGGCAATTACTGACGGGCAATAACCTCAATCCTCGTGCCTGGCGGTTGGATCTGGAAAACGCCATCCTGATTCATGACCCGGAACAGGTGTTGCAATCACAGCGTCAGCAGGAGCTGGAATGCATTCGCGCGCATACCCAGGTCATCACACACTATCAGCAGTTGCAGAGCATTGCACAATATCCGGTAAAAGTGCGCAAACTTATCCGTCGCTTGCGCCGAATCCGTATTGACCGCCTGATTAGTCGAATTCTGTAGCCCTTCGCGCCATTCCGGGGCGTTCACCACTCCGGAATGGCGCTGCATGTATCTGTTTAATTCACCCTCGTCTGACTGAGACTCACTAGAGGCAGGAAATATTGCTGCTGGAGCGTAGCCGCCACTGCAGTCGGCTACTGTCTATAGTAGATGCTGGCACATCATGAGAGCTTTTCGCCTTTCCCTTTATGGTGTAACCCCAGCGATACCAGAAACGCCAATGCTCCCATTAATGATACATACC
Organism: Dickeya oryzae; assembly: GCF_020406815.2. Classification (NCBI taxonomy): domain Bacteria; kingdom Pseudomonadati; phylum Pseudomonadota; class Gammaproteobacteria; order Enterobacterales; family Pectobacteriaceae; genus Dickeya; species Dickeya oryzae. The sequence continues at coordinate 1,020,477 of NZ_CP162670.1, read as the reverse complement.
AAAAGAAGGACTCCTCCGTCCCCAGCGACTTCAACGACAAAGCGACATACTCAGCAGAACCGCCAAACAGGGCATTCGCTACAGCGTAAGATAACCCGACACCCAGCGCCCTGACCTCCGGAGGAAACATTTCCGCCTTCAAAATACCACTGATAGAGGTATAAAAGCTCACTATCACCAACGCCAGCATAACCAGAGAGAAGGCGATAACCGGGTTGGTCACCCCCTGCAAAGTAGACAGAATCGGTACCGTCAACAATGCCGATAGCGACCCAAAAAACAGCATGGAACTACGGCGACCAATTTTGTCAGACAGAGCACCAAACAACGGTTGCAGTAACATGAAGACAAACAGTGCCAGAGTCATCAATCCGCTGGCCGACTTGGCATTCATTCCAGCGGTATTCACCAGATATTTCTGCATGTAAGTCGTGTAGGTATAAAAGCTCAGCGAACCGCCCGCAGTAAACCCCAGCACCATGATAAACGCCTTGCGGTTGTGCCACAGCCCACGCAGCGATCCGGCATCTTTACGTGCTCGGGTTTCGCTATTTGATGTTTCATTGAGTGAACGACGCAAAAACAGTGCCACCACCGCCAACGCCGCTCCCAGAGCAAAGGGGATACGCCATCCCCATGCGCGCAACTCCACATCAGAAAGCAGATGTTGCAGGATAACCACCACCAGTAACGCCAGCAATTGGCCACCAATCAGCGTGACATACTGGAAAGATGCATAAAATCCCTTACGCCCTTCCAGCGCCACTTCACTCATGTAAGTCGCGCTGGTCCCGTATTCGCCCCCCACGGATAGCCCTTGAAATAAACGCGCTATCAGCAGTAATAATGGTGCCCACACCCCAATCGTGGCATAACCGGGTAAGCAGGCAATCACCAACGATCCCAGACACATCATGCACACTGATATCAGCATCGATTTTTTGCGACCGTATTTATCAGCGATGTAGCCAAACAACCAACCGCCGATGGGGCGCATCAGAAATCCGGCAGCAAAGACACCGGCCGTTTGTAACAGTTGCGTAGTCGTATTACCGGTTGGAAAGAAGATATGGGCAAAATAAAGAGAGCAAAACGAATAGACGTAAAAATCAAACCACTCAACCAAATTACCCGAGGATGCGCCGACAATTGCCCAAATGCGTTGACGCGTGCTACTGACCATTATTCCATCCTGTGGCTTTATTGTATTCACCATGTATGATTCACCCTTTCTGTCTGTTATTTCATTATTCTTTTATATATAGCAGACACAATAAAACAGGCTTGAGGATTCAGGCAAAGACTAATCAGCTCATGTAATTATTTAAGCCGGAAACAGGAGTGATCGTTATATCCAATAGAAGTAAAACTAAATGGCTGAAGCAGGCTAAATACGTGACACATAGAGAGTAAACGAAAAGGATCCACAAAATACCGATCCATGGGTCTTGCTTTCGGGAACGAAAGTCGACAAACAACAGACGACAAATAACGAATAAAGCAGAAGGCCCGCTCTTTCGAACGGGCCTTTTGCTTTGTTTGATGCCTGGCAGTTCCCTACTCTCGCATGGGGAGACCCCACACTACCATCGGCGCTACGGCGTTTCACTTCTGAGTTCGGCATGGGGTCAGGTGGGACCACCGCGCTCTCGCCGCCAGACAAATTCTTTTATTCAGTTTGCCGAACATCACTTAAAACAACTGGTGCTGATACCCAGAGTCGAACTGGGGACCTCACCCTTACCAAGGGTGCGCTCTACCAACTGAGCCATATCAGCACACAAAATTTGATGCCTGGCAGTTCCCTACTCTCGCATGGGGAGACCCCACACTACCATCGGCGCTACGGCGTTTCACTTCTGAGTTCGGCATGGGGTCAGGTGGGACCACCGCGCTCTCGCCGCCAGGCAAATTCTTTTGACGTCTGTTCAACGTCCTGATTCTTCATGTCGCCGTGTATCGCTACACCACGCCATCCAATCCTCGAACAAGCTAAAATCTCGTCTCTGTCTCTCTCACCAAAACACCTTCGGTGTTGTAAGGTTAAGCCTCTCGGGTCATTAGTACTGGTTAGCTCAACGTATCGCTACGCTTACACACCCAGCCTATCAACGTCCTCGTCTCGAACGTCCCTTCAGGGGAATCTAGTTCCCAGGGAAGACTCATCTCGGGGCAAGTTTCCCGCTTAGATGCTTTCAGCGGTTATCTCTTCCGCACGTAGCTACCGGGCAGTGCCATTGGCATGACAACCCGAACACCAGCGGTGCGTTCACTCCGGTCCTCTCGTACTAGGAGCAACCCCCCTCAATCTTCCAACGCCCACGGCAGATAGGGACCGAACTGTCTCACGACGTTCTAAACCCAGCTCGCGTACCACTTTAAATGGCGAACAGCCATACCCTTGGGACCTACTTCAGCCCCAGGATGTGATGAGCCGACATCGAGGTGCCAAACACCGCCGTCGATATGAACTCTTGGGCGGTATCAGCCTGTTATCCCCGGAGTACCTTTTATCCGTTGAGCGATGGCCCTTCCATTCAGAACCACCGGATCACTAAGACCTGCTTTCGCACCTGCTCGAGCCGTCACTCTCGCAGTCAAGCTAGCTTATGCCTTTGCACTAACCTCCTGATGTCCGACCAGGATTAGCTAACCTTCGTGCTCCTCCGTTACTCTTTGGGAGGAGACCGCCCCAGTCAAACTACCCACCAGACACTGTCCCCAGCCCGGATTACGGGCCCAGGTTAGAACATCAAACATTAAAGGGTGGTATTTCAAGGTTGGCTCCATGCAGACTGGCGTCCACACTTCAAAGCCTCCCACCTATCCTACACATCAAGGCTCAAGGTTCAGTGTCAAGCTATAGTAAAGGTTCACGGGGTCTTTCCGTCTTGCCGCGGGTACACTGCATCTTCACAGCGAGTTCAATTTCACTGAGTCTCGGGTGGAGACAGCCTGGCCATCATTACGCCATTCGTGCAGGTCGGAACTTACCCGACAAGGAATTTCGCTACCTTAGGACCGTTATAGTTACGGCCGCCGTTTACCGGGGCTTCGATCAAGAGCTTCTCCTTACGGATAACCCCATCAATTAACCTTCCGGCACCGGGCAGGCGTCACACCGTATACGTCCACTTTCGTGTTTGCACAGTGCTGTGTTTTTATTAAACAGTTGCAGCCAGCTGGTATCTGCGACTCCCCTCAGCTCCATCCGCAAGGGACTTCACCAACAGGAGCGTGCCTTCTCCCGAAGTTACGGCACCATTTTGCCTAGTTCCTTCACCCGAGTTCTCTCAAGCGCCTGAGTATTCTCTACCTGACCACCTGTGTCGGTTTGGGGTACGATTCAATGTTACCTGATGCTTAGAGGCTTTTCCTGGAAGCCGGGCATCTGTCACTTCAGCACCGTAGTGCCTCGTCATCACGCCTCAGTGTTAACAGCAGACCGGATTTACCTGGTCCACCCACCTGCACGCTTAAACCGGGACAACCGTCGCCCGGATGACATAGCCTTCTCCGTCCCCCCTTCGCAGTAACACCAAGTACAGGAATATTAACCTGTTTCCCATCGACTACGCTTTTCAGCCTCGCCTTAGGGGTCGACTCACCCTGCCCCGATTAACGTTGGACAGGAACCCTTGGTCTTCCGGCGTGCGGGTTTTTCACCCGCATTATCGTTACTTATGTCAGCATTCGCACTTCTGATACCTCCAGCAGCCCTCACAGGCCACCTTCACAGGCTTACAGAACGCTCCCCTACCCAACAACACCTAAGTGTCGCTGCCGCAGCTTCGGTGCATGGTTTTAGCCCCGTTACATCTTCCGCGCAGGCCGACTCGACCAGTGAGCTATTACGCTTTCTTTAAATGATGGCTGCTTCTAAGCCAACATCCTGGCTGTCTGGGCCTTCCCACATCGTTTCCCACTTAACCATGACTTTGGGACCTTAGCTGGCGGTCTGGGTTGTTTCCCTCTTCACGACGGACGTTAGCACCCGCCGTGTGTCTCCCGTGATAACATTCTTCGGTATTCGCAGTTTGCATCGGGTTGGTAAGCCGGGATGGCCCCCTAGCCGAAACAGTGCTCTACCCCCGAAGATGAATTCACGAGGCGCTACCTAAATAGCTTTCGGGGAGAACCAGCTATCTCCCGGTTTGATTGGCCTTTCACCCCCAGCCACAAGTCATCCGCTAATTTTTCAACATTAGTCGGTTCGGTCCTCCAGTTAGTGTTACCCAACCTTCAACCTGCCCATGGCTAGATCACCGGGTTTCGGGTCTATACCCTGCAACTAGACGCCCAGTTAAGACTCGGTTTCCCTGCGGCTCCCCTATTCGGTTAACCTTGCTACAGAATATAAGTCGCTGACCCATTATACAAAAGGTACGCAGTCACACCCTAAAGGTGCTCCCACTGCTTGTACGTACACGGTTTCAGGTTCTATTTCACTCCCCTCGCCGGGGTTCTTTTCGCCTTTCCCTCACGGTACTGGTTCACTATCGGTCAGTCAGGAGTATTTAGCCTTGGAGGATGGTCCCCCCATGTTCAGACAGGATACCACGTGTCCCGCCCTACTCATCGAACTCACAACCTGTGCATCTTCGTGTACGGGACTGTCACCCTGTATCGTGCGCCTTTCCAGACGCTTCCACTGACACACAAGCCGATTCAGGTTCTGGGCTCCTCCCCGTTCGCTCGCCGCTACTGGGGGAATCTCGGTTGATTTCTTTTCCTCGGGGTACTGAGATGTTTCAGTTCCCCCGGTTCGCCTCATTAACCTATGGATTCAGTTAATGATAGTGTGACGAGTCACACTGGGTTTCCCCATTCGGGTATCGTCGGGTATAACGGTTCATATCACCTTGCCGACGCTTTTCGCAGATTAGCACGCCCTTCATCGCCTCTGACTGCCTAGGCATCCACCGTGTACGCTTAGTCGCTTAACCTCACAACCCGAAAGTGTCTCGGGATATGAGTATTTTGAGAGACTCGAACAACACATGAATTCTCACTCACATGCTGTCGTTTCAATTTTTCAGCTTGTTCCGGATTGTTAAAGAGCAGAATACTTCGCAGCATACTGTTGCCAGTACACTCTGAAGTCATTCGTAAATGGTGGAGCTATGCGGGATCGAACCGCAGACCTCCTGCGTGCAAAGCAGGCGCTCTCCCAGCTGAGCTATAGCCCCATAGATGCATCAACCTTTTCAACCCGCTTAGCCACAGAAACACTCCATACCCTGTCGTGCTCCGTGCAAAAGCACATCGCCAACGCAGTTCGTGAACGTTTCAAGGACAAGTAGAGTTGGTAGGCCTGAGTGGACTTGAACCACCGACCTCACCCTTATCAGGGGTGCGCTCTAACCACCTGAGCTACAAGCCTATAAGGTTTTACTGCTCATCTTCTTCATCAGACAATCTGTGTGGACACCACGCAGGCACTTCTACTCGGTAAGGAGGTGATCCAACCGCAGGTTCCCCTACGGTTACCTTGTTACGACTTCACCCCAGTCATGAATCACAAAGTGGTAAGCGCCCTCCCGAAGGTTAAGCTACCTACTTCTTTTGCAACCCACTCCCATGGTGTGACGGGCGGTGTGTACAAGGCCCGGGAACGTATTCACCGTAGCATTCTGATCTACGATTACTAGCGATTCCGACTTCATGGAGTCGAGTTGCAGACTCCAATCCGGACTACGACGTACTTTATGAGGTCCGCTTGCTCTCGCGAGGTCGCTTCTCTTTGTATACGCCATTGTAGCACGTGTGTAGCCCTACTCGTAAGGGCCATGATGACTTGACGTCATCCCCACCTTCCTCCGGTTTATCACCGGCAGTCTCCCTTGAGTTCCCACCCGAAGTGCTGGCAACAAAGGATAAGGGTTGCGCTCGTTGCGGGACTTAACCCAACATTTCACAACACGAGCTGACGACAGCCATGCAGCACCTGTCTCAGCGCTCCCGAAGGCACCCTCGTATCTCTACAAGGTTCGCTGGATGTCAAGAGTAGGTAAGGTTCTTCGCGTTGCATCGAATTAAACCACATGCTCCACCGCTTGTGCGGGCCCCCGTCAATTCATTTGAGTTTTAACCTTGCGGCCGTACTCCCCAGGCGGTCGATTTAACGCGTTAGCTCCGGAAGCCACGGTTCAAGACCACAACCTCCAAATCGACATCGTTTACAGCGTGGACTACCAGGGTATCTAATCCTGTTTGCTCCCCACGCTTTCGCACCTGAGCGTCAGTCTTCGTCCAGGGGGCCGCCTTCGCCACCGGTATTCCTCCAGATCTCTACGCATTTCACCGCTACACCTGGAATTCTACCCCCCTCTACGAGACTCTAGCCTGTCAGTTTTGAATGCAGTTCCCAGGTTAAGCCCGGGGATTTCACATCCAACTTAACAGACCGCCTGCGTGCGCTTTACGCCCAGTCATTCCGATTAACGCTTGCACCCTCCGTATTACCGCGGCTGCTGGCACGGAGTTAGCCGGTGCTTCTTCTGCGGGTAACGTCAATGAACAGACGTATTAAGTCTGCTCCCTTCCTCCCCGCTGAAAGTGCTTTACAACCCGAAGGCCTTCTTCACACACGCGGCATGGCTGCATCAGGCTTGCGCCCATTGTGCAATATTCCCCACTGCTGCCTCCCGTAGGAGTCTGGACCGTGTCTCAGTTCCAGTGTGGCTGGTCATCCTCTCAGACCAGCTAGGGATCGTCGCCTAGGTGAGCCTTTACCTCACCTACTAGCTAATCCCATCTGGGCACATCCGATGGCAAGAGGCCCTAAGGTCCCCCTCTTTGGTCTTGCGACGTTATGCGGTATTAGCTACCGTTTCCAGTAGTTATCCCCCTCCATCAGGCAGTTTCCCAGACATTACTCACCCGTCCGCCGCTCGTCACCCAAGGAGCAAGCTCCTTTGTGCTACCGCCCGACTTGCATGTGTTAGGCCTGCCGCCAGCGTTCAATCTGAGCCATGATCAAACTCTTCAATTTAAAGTTTGATGTGTTTTCCGAAGAAAACGGTGCTCAAAGAATTTACTGTTTATTCGTAATGAATTAACTGTTGTCACTCTTCAAGACTTTCACTAATTTTTTAGTGAAGTGTCCTGCGAGTGCCCACACAGATTGTCTGATTGATTGTTAAAGAGCAGTGCGACCGGCCTGAGCCTGCTGTCGCGAGGTGGCGTATACTACGCTTTCCTCATGAAGTGTCAACGATTATTTTCGTTTCCACTTCCTGACACCGCGCTGCGTTGCCGCTGTTGCCGTGTCAGTGGAAGCGCATTATAGGGATCCGAACGGGTTACACAACCACTTTTTCAATCTTTTTTTCCGTTCGCGCATTTTTCCACCCTTACGGCTATTTTCCATGCTGTTTTATCGTTTTAGGCAGGTCTGCCAGACTATTAATTACCCAATTAGCCAATTTTTCGCCCTCTTCAGTGAGCGGCTTACCCGTTTTCACCAGGACTTTGGTTCCCACTCCTGCCGCCTGTGCCGCCTGCATATCTTCCATTTTGTCACCCACCATATAGGAAGCAGCCATATCAATATGCAGATGACGCTGCGCGGAGAGGAACATGCCAGGCTGAGGCTTACGACAATCACATTGTTGGCGGTACTCTCCTTCACCGGCATCAGGGTGATGCGGACAATAATAGATACCATCCAAGTCAACACCGCGATCGGCCAGTGACCAGTCCATCCATTCGGTAAGCTGCATGAACTGGTCTTCAGTAAACTTGCCTCTGGCAATCCCCGACTGATTGGTCACCAACACCAAGGCAAACCCCATTTTTTTGAGTTCATGCAAGGCCTCGATGACCCCATCGATAAATTGAAACTGATCGATTTCATGGACATAACCATGATCAACATTAATAGTACCGTCACGGTCGAGAAAAATTGCTGGAACGCTATTTGCCACTTACCTTTGCTCCTGATGGCGTAAATTGCGCGTAGTATCGCATGTTTTCATTATCAGAGAGAGTACCTCCCCAATAGGATCTCGATTGACTTGGACGTCTAGACGCCTTAACATCCCTTCCACATTGGGCCGGATTATCATGATTTCTAATCCAGCTATCGGCATCTTTGATAAAACTTATGATTGAACTAATTAATATTACAAAGATTTTTCAGCAAAAGGGGCGCGCCGTCACTGCACTTGACGACGTCACATTACGCGTACCCGCTGGCCAGATTTATGGCGTAATCGGCGCATCGGGTGCGGGTAAAAGCACACTGATTCGTTGCGTGAATCTGTTGGAAAGACCGACTCAAGGGAAAGTGCTGATCGACGGGAAAGATTTGATGAGCCTGTCGGAAAGCCAACTGACACGCACCCGCCGTCAAATCGGCATGATTTTCCAGCACTTCAATTTGCTGTCCTCACGTACCGTATTTGGCAACGTGGCGTTACCGTTAGAACTGGACAACTCTCCCTCATCCGATATCAAGCAACGGGTACATCAACTTCTGGATTTGGTCGGCCTGTCGGACAAACATGATGCTTATCCGGCTAACCTGTCTGGCGGTCAAAAGCAGCGTGTAGCCATCGCCCGTGCGTTGGCAAGTAATCCCAAAGTACTGCTGTGTGATGAAGCCACCAGCGCACTGGACCCTGCCACTACCCGCTCTATTCTTGAATTGCTAAAAGACATTAATCGTCGGCTGGGTCTGACCATTCTGCTAATTACGCATGAAATGGATGTCGTTAAACGTATTTGTGATCAGGTGGCGGTGATCAGTGACGGCAAACTGATTGAGCAGGACACGGTCAGCGAGGTGTTCTCACACCCGAAAACGCCGCTGGCACAGAAATTTATTCAGTCTACCCTTCATCTGGATATTCCGGATGATTACCAGCAACGACTGTCACTAACACCTCGCCAGGGAAGCGTACCGCTGCTGAGAATGGAATTTACTGGTCAGTCGGTTGATGCGCCGTTGCTGTCCGAAGTGGCTCGCACGTTCAACGTCAACAACAACATTATCAGTGCGCAGATGGATTACGCCGGTGGCGTTAAATTCGGCATCATGCTGGCAGAAATGCACGGACAAGATACTGATACTCAGGCAGCTATCGCATTTCTGCAGCAACACCATGTAAATATTGAGGTATTGGGTTATGTCTGAAGCCATGATCTGGTTGCTTGCCCGCGGTGTATGGGAAACCGTGGTAATGACATTTGTGTCCGGTTTCTTCGGCTTTGTACTGGGTTTGCCTATCGGTGTGCTGCTGTATATCACCCGGCCGGGGCAAATTATCGCCAATCCCAAGCTCTACAGCAGTATTTCCGCGCTGGTAAACATCTTCCGCTCAATTCCCTTCATTATTTTATTGGTGTGGATGATCCCATTTACCCGAATCATTGTCGGAACCGCGATTGGCTTACAGGCGGCTATCGTGCCGTTGACGGTAGGTGCCGCACCGTTTATCGCCCGCATGGTGGAAAATGCCTTGCTGGAAATCCCAACCGGGTTGATTGAAGCGGCACGTGCTATGGGCGCAACGCCGATGCAGATTATCCGTAAAATTTTGCTCCCTGAAGCGCTCCCTGGGTTGATCAACGCGGCGACGATTACCCTGATTACCTTGGTAGGCTACTCAGCGATGGGCGGCGCAGTCGGCGCGGGGGGGCTGGGGCAAATTGGCTATCAGTATGGCTATGTCGGTTATAACGCCACCGTGATGAATACCGTACTGGTTCTACTGGTGGTGCTGGTTTATCTCATTCAGTTTTTTGGTGAAAGAACAGTTCGCGCGGTTACTCATAAATAATTGAGTTTTAGCATCGCGTTTATCTTCTTCAGTGCAGGTTAAAAACATTACATAGGGGTAAAAAATGGCAATTAAATTGAAATCTATCGCCGCAGTGGGTGCGTTGATTGGTGCACTGGCGCTGGCCGGATGCGGTCAGGAGCAGAAGAACCCGAACCACATTAAAGTGGGCGTTATCGTCGGTGCAGAGCAGCAGGTAGCGGAAGTGGCACAGAAAGTCGCCAAAGAAAAATACGGCCTGGACGTTGAGCTGGTGACCTTTAATGATTACGTGCTGCCGAACGAAGCGCTGAGCAAAGGCGATATCGACCTGAACGCCTTCCAGCACAAACCGTACCTCGACCAGCAAATTAAAGACCGCGGTTACAAGCTGGTTTCCGTCGGCAACACCTTTGTGTACCCGATCGCAGGTTATTCCAAAAAAATTAAATCGCTGAGTGAACTGCAAAATGGCGCTCAGATAGCACTGCCTAACGACCCGACAAATCTGGGTCGTTCGTTGTTGCTGCTGCAGAAAGTCGGTTTAATCAAACTCAAAGATAATGTAGGTTTGTTACCGACCGCGCTGGATGTGGTTGAAAACCCGAAAAACCTGAAACTGGTTGAGCTGGAAGCGCCGCAATTGCCGCGTTCTTTGGATGACGACCAGATTGCGCTGGCTATCATCAACACCACCTATGCCAGCCAAATCAATCTGACCCCAGCTAAAGATGGCCTGTTTGTAGAAGACAAAAACTCACCATACGTTAACCTGCTGGTTGCTCGTGAAGACAACAAAGACGCAGAAAACGTGAAAAAATTTGTCAAAGCCTATCAGTCTGAGGAAGTGAATCAGGCGGCGTTGAAAGTCTTTAATGGTGGTGCAGTGAAAGGCTGGTAAGTTAATACTTACTTTCTTGCATAAAAGAGATGAAAGACGGGCGCCAGCCCGTCTTGTTATTTTCTGTATAGCTTGCTTCAATAACCGCACTTTATCCAAGCCAGAGGAAAATTTATGCGTGCTGTACCTGTTCTGTTGTTGGCACTTTCGCTAACAGGGTGTTCCCTGCTGCACAAACCCGCTGCGCCTACGCCACAACCTCAGCCCCCTGCGGCAGTAGAACCGCCGCCGAAGCCGAAGCCGGTCGTACATACTGCACCTGCCGTGCTGTATAAAAGTGCCGAAGAATTGGTAGGTAAACCATTCCGTGATATGGGCGAAGTATCGGGTTCGTCCTGCCAGTCAAGTGCGCAAGATACGCCTCCTAGCATTCCCTCTGCCCGCAGAAAGATGCAAAACCGCGCTACCGCCATGAAAGCTAACGCGGTATTGCTGCATGACTGCCAGATAATCAGCAATGTCGCAGGATGCTACCGTCAGGCCGTTTGCCAAGGCACCGCATTGAAAGTTTCCGCGCAATGAAAGTTTCCGCGCAATGAACCAATTTTGCTTTAATCAGATCGGCGTTATCCGCTCTCCTTACAAAGAAAAATTCGCCGTACCCCGGCAACCCGGTCTGATTAAGGATGGCGGTGGGGAGTTACATCTCCTGTCGCCTTATGATCAACCCGAGGCCGTTCGCGGGCTCGAAGATTTCAGTCATCTGTGGCTACTGTTTATTTTCCACCAGACAGCCTCCGCTGGCTGGCGCCCGACGGTCAGGCCCCCACGTCTGGGCGGCAATGCCCGTATGGGCGTATTCGCTACCCGTTCAACCTTTCGTCCTAACCCAATCGGCATGTCACTGGTTGAGCTAAAAGCCATTCGCACAGGTCGGGATGGCGTCATACTGGAGCTGGGCAGTCTGGATCTGGTTGATGGCACGCCCATTGTCGATATCAAACCGTATTTGCCCTTCGCCGAAAGCCAGCCTCAGGCGCGTGCCGGTTTTGCACAATTGGCACCCGACGCCGATATGCCCGTTCGCTTTTCCGCCCAGGCGGAACAGCAACTGATTACGCGACAACACGCTCATCCCAATTTGCGGCGTTTCATTACCCAGGTGCTGGCACAAGACCCTCGCCCGGCGTATCGCAAAGGGGAAGATGACACCAAAGTGTATGCCGCTCAGTTGTTGGAATTTAATGTCAAATGGCAGGTTGTTGACGGCCAAACGGAAGTTATCAGCCTTGATGCCAGTTAAAAAACGCGGCGGCGACTTTTGGGGAACCGCCTGCACTGGTAAACTAAACCACTTTTTCTGCCTGAACCACACTGTGGTTAATGCTATTTATTTGTTCTGACGGAACTCAAACATCATGCGTACAAGTCAATACATGCTCTCCACGCTGAAGGAGACGCCTGCCGATGCCGAAGTCATCAGCCATCAGTTAATGCTGCGTGCCGGGATGATTCGTAAACTGGCATCCGGCCTTTACACCTGGTTGCCGACCGGTTTGCGGGTGCTGAAAAAAGTCGAAAACATCGTGCGTGAAGAAATGAATAACGCCGGTGCCATCGAGATTTCAATGCCAGTGGTTCAACCCGCCGACTTGTGGCAGGAAAGTGGCCGTTGGGAGCAGTATGGCCCAGAACTGTTGCGCTTCGTTGACCGCGGCGACCGCCCGTTTGTACTCGGCCCAACGCATGAAGAAGTGATTACGGATTTGATCCGTAACGAAATCAGCTCCTACAAGCAGTTGCCGCTGAACTTCTACCAGATCCAGACCAAATTCCGTGATGAAGTCCGTCCGCGTTTTGGCGTCATGCGTGCACGTGAATTCCTGATGAAGGATGCGTATTCGTTCCATACCACCCAGGAATCCTTGCAGGTTACTTACGACGCCATGTATGCCGCCTACAGCAAGATTTTCAGTCGCATGGACCTCGATTTCCGCCCGGTACAGGCTGACACCGGTTCTATCGGCGGCAATGCATCCCATGAATTCCAGGTGCTGGCCAGCAGCGGTGAAGACGATATCGTCTTCTCTACAGAATCGGATTACGCCGCCAATATTGAACTGGCAGAAGCCGTTGCACCGGAACATGGTCTGGACGCGCCGACTCAACCGATGACGCTGGTAGATACGCCGAACGCTAAAACCATCGCCGAGCTGGTCGAACAGTTTACTCTGCCAATAGAGAAAACCGTTAAGACCCTGCTGGTGAAAGCGACGGAAGAAAGCGGCCATAAACTGGTTGCCCTGCTGGTTCGTGGCGATCACGAACTGAACGAAGTCAAAGCAGAAAAACTGGAACTGGTTGCCAGCCCGCTGACATTTGCTACCGAAGATGAAATCCGTGCGATTGTAAAAGCAGGCCCAGGTTCTCTGGGGCCAGTCAATATGCCGGTACCGGTTGTCGTTGACCGGACTGTCGCCGTCATGAGCGACTTCAGTGCGGGTGCCAACATTGATGGTAAGCATTACTTCGGTATCAACTGGGAACGCGATGTCGCGCTGCCGCAGGTTGCTGATATCCGCAATGTAGTCGAAGGTGATCGCAGCCCGGACGGTAAAGGCACGCTGCTTATCAAGCGTGGTATCGAAGTAGGCCACATCTTCCAGTTGGGTAAAAAATATTCCGAAGCGTTGAAAGCCACGGTACAAGGTGAAGACGGTCGTAACCAGACGCTGACCATGGGATGCTACGGCATTGGTGTTACTCGTGTGATCGCCGCCGCCATTGAACAGAACCACGACGATCGCGGTATTATCTGGCCTGACGCTATCGCGCCGTTCCAGGTCGCTATTCTGCCGATGAACATGCATAAATCCTTCCGTGTGCAGGAAGTGGCCGAAGGCATCTATCAGCAGTTACGTGCAAACGGTATTGATGTGCTGCTGGATGACCGTAAAGAGCGTCCTGGTGTTATGTTTGCCGATATGGAATTGATCGGGATTCCGCATACTATCGTGATTGGTGATCGTAACCTCGACAATGATGAGATCGAATATAAGCACCGTCGTAAAGGCGAGAAAGAGATGATCAAAGCTGGCGATATCGTTGAGTTTTTGTTGTCTCAGTGTGCCCGATAAGGCAAGTCATCTCTCAGACATCAAACCTCTGTCGGACATAAAAAATGGTGGGGAAACCCACCATTTTTTGTGCCATGTTAATTATTGTGGAAGTTATTCGCGGAACAACTCTTCGATGTCCAGGCCCTGCACCTGCAGGATTTCACGCAGACGGCGCAACCCTTCTACCTGAATCTGACGAACCCGTTCACGTGTCAGACCGATTTCACGACCGACATCCTCCAGTGTAGCAGCTTCGTATCCCAGCAGACCGAAACGACGAGCCAGTACCTCACGCTGTTTTGCGTTCAGTTCAAACAACCACTTAACGATATTCTGCTTCATATCGTTATCCTGAGTGGTATCTTCCGGACCGTTATCTTTCTCATCGGCCAGAATATCCAGCAGCGCTTTTTCCGAATCCCCGCCCAATGGGGTATCAACCGACGTGATGCGCTCATTGAGGCGCAGCATGCGGTTTACGTCGTCCACAGGCTTATCCAGGCGTTCAGCAATCTCTTCTGCACTCGGCTCATGATCCAACTTGTGGGAAAGCTCACGAGCAGTACGCAGATAAACGTTGAGTTCTTTGACGATATGGATAGGTAAACGGATAGTTCGGGTTTGATTCATGATGGCCCGTTCAATCGTTTGACGGATCCACCAGGTGGCGTAAGTTGAAAAACGGAACCCGCGTTCAGGGTCAAATTTCTCAACAGCGCGGATAAGACCGAGGTTTCCTTCTTCAATCAGGTCCAGCAATGCCAGGCCCCGATTGTTGTAGCGGCGGGCGATTTTCACCACCAGCCGCAGGTTACTCTCGATCATACGGCGGCGAGAAGAAACATCGCCGCGTAATGCCCGACGGGCAAAGTAAACTTCTTCCTCAGCCGTCAGAAGAGGTGAGTAGCCGATTTCTCCCAGATAGAGCTGAGTTGCGTCCAGCACGCGCTGTGCAGTTCCTTGCGAGAGCAATTCCTCATCGAGTAGATCGCTATCGCTGGTTTCTTCCTCCGCAAGCGCTTTGTCGTCAAAAACATCGACTCCGTTCTCATCAAATTCAGCATCTTCATGCAACTCGTTAACTTTCAGCGTATTTTGGCTCATAAGTGGCTCCTACCCGTGATCCCATGGCAGGATACCAACATACCCTGCCCGATTTATCGCTGCGGAAGAAAACGCAGCGGGTTTACGGATTTCCCCTTGTAACGAATTTCAAAGTGCAAGCGTACTGAACTGGTTCCGGTGCTACCCATGGTAGCAATTTGTTGACCCGCCTTTACCTCTTGTTGTTCCCGGACCAGCATGGTTTCGTTATGGGCATAGGCGCTCAGGTAGTCATCATTATGTTTGATGATTATCAGATTACCGTAACCGCGTAACGCGTTACCCGCATACACTACGCGCCCTGAAGCGGTAGCGACAACGGATTGCCCACGTGAGCCGGCGATATCAATCCCTTTATTTCCCCCCTCTGAGGCTGAGAAATTATCTATGACTTTCCCATCTGTAGGCCAACGCCAACTGGCAATTGCCGTGTTTGTTTGCGTCGGTTCGGTAGCAGGCAACGTAGCTGCAGCCCCTGCCGCAGGCAGCATCTTACCGCCCGCATTCTGTTTACCCGAACCCTCAGAATACGCATTAGTTGGTTGAGAATCAACCTGTGCAGTTTGCATTTGTGTTGACGATGGCGAGGCCGCAGCAGCGTTCGCTGGCAGCATATGACCGCTGCTGTTGGCGGTATTATTTCCCGACAACATACGACTACCGCCAGAAGCTTTAGCCGCATTCTCTGGCAACATATGGCCGCTGTCAGACGGGCTGCTGGCGACAGGTGCTGGGGTCGTTGTCATGGTAGGTAAACCAGCAACCGCCATACCCTGAGAACCGCCAGAAGCATTCATGTTACTGCCAAGACTCAGCGTCTGGCCGACATTCAGACTATAAGGTTCCTGAATATTGTTGCGCTGGGCCAGCTCGCGGTAATCATTACCGGTGATCCAGGCAATATAAAACAGGGTATCCCCACGTTTGACGGTGTAGTTATTGCCGGTATAGCTGCCTTTCGGAATACTGTTATAGCTACGGTTATAGACAATCTTCCCTTCCCGCGTGGTGACGGATGCCGACGATGCCTCGCCAGAAGAAGGACGGCTGATACTCGCGGAAGGAAGAGGCTGCGAATTATTGCTCATGCTGCTGCCGACGCTCGAAATACGCGGCGGTGGTGAATAGGTGGTCGTGTTGCCCGAACGGCTTCCTGCGTCGTTACCTCCTACGCTGCTGATCGGGGCCGCCTGATTATTGTCATTTGCACAACCAGCCAATCCCAGAGTAATAATCGAACACACAGCGATCTGACGCCAGCTAACAATTTGGCTTCCCATGCGCCAAACTCCCCCTATAACCAAAAATGACGAAATCTGCCCGGCCCCGGCGTTTACTCCTGTCCGGGGTACCCTGATGAAAGGTAGTGAGCATGCCAAGCAACGCAAACCGCAGCCACCATTCATCGTCTTCGTCGATACAAACAGGCAATAACCACACAGTGCTGCCTGACAGTCATACCGTACCAACAGGGCTAAGACACGGACAACGACGGCACACAGCCTATCAATATCAATCCGTTATCACCATAAGACAGTTGTATTGAAATTTTAAATACGGATGTTTTACCGATGAATACTGTTTACCAATAGATACTGTTTACCAATAGATATTATTTACCAGTCAGTACTGGTTTGCCGATCAAGACGATCTCATTGAAGATGATGACCGCGGGTGCCACGGTATCAAGCCAGTTCCCCTTTGACCAGCGGAACAAACCGAACTGTTTCCACCGTCTGGACGATAAATTCACCATGACGGTGCACAACCACCTGCAACGTTTGCTGTTGCTCCCCTACCGGCAACACCATAATGCCGCCTTCATCGAGTTGTTCCATCAACGCCGAGGGAATTTCTGGCGGTGCCGCCGTGACAATAATGGCATCGAATGGCCCTTTAGAAGCCCAGCCTTGCCAGCCATCACTATGGCGGGTGGAAATATTATGCAAATCCAGTTGCTTCAGACGCCTTTTCGCCTGCCACTGCAGGCCTTTAATACGCTCAACTGAGAATACATGTTGCACCAGGTGTGCCAGGATAGCCGTTTGATAACCGGAACCCGTGCCAATTTCCAGCACACGAGATACCGGCGTCAGCCGTAACAACTCCGTCATTCTGGCGACGGTGTATGGCTGAGAAATGGTTTGTCCGGAGCCTATCGGCAGGGCGACATTATCATAGGCTTTATGCTCGAACGCCTCGTCAACAAAGCGCTCACGGGGAACCGAAGCCATCGCCTGCAACAGGCGTTCATCCTGAATTCCCTGCTGGCAAAGCTGTTCCAGCAGCGTCTGCACGCGTTTGTTCACCATTCCCAGCCCGCTCCAGCGTTAGCCCACCTCATCAACTCGCTCCGTCTCCCGATAGCAAAGAAACCGACTGCCCGTCCCGGCATAGCACAGGCATCTGCGACCGAAAAATCCACCGCGGATCAGACCGATTACCTATTTTCCTGTTGTTCCTGTTGTTCCTGTTGCACAGGAAGCAGCAGTTCCCGCACCACGCTGGTGGCAAAGCACCCCGCAGACAACCAAAAGTGTAACTCCAGCGTGGCATCATCTTGCCACGACCAGCGCATCTCTTGCGGATACAACATGATAGCGCGACGAGCACTCTCCACCCGTTCACGCGTCAACAATGATAGGAGCTGAGTATGCTCCTGCAAACATTGCTGCTCAAACGACAGCGCCAGCGCTTGAACGCCAGGGTCGCCTTGTCCCGGTAAGGCCGCAGTAATTTGTACGTCGCCAACATTCACTCGTGACTGCGCGTCGTCCAACTCTTCCGGCTTCACCACAAACCAGCTACCGCGACCGGTCAGTTGCAGCGCATCACCCACCAAGACTTGTGTTGGGCCATACGTCGCCAACCGCACGCTGGCAATCTGATTAAATAATTCACTGCGAACCGCCGACAGGTAGAAGCTACGCTTGCTGCGATCCTTGACCCGAATCTCGTCATTCGCCCAACGGCGAGCCTGCTCAAGATTATTGCCATCGCGGCCAAACCGCTGACTGCCGAAATAATTAGGGACACCCCCAGCGGCGATCTGTTGCAAACGGGTCTCAACCTCGGCACGGTCGCTAATTTCACGCAGCACTAATCGGAACGCATTGCCACGCAGCGCGCCAATACGTAGTTTACGGCGATGGCGATGTGCTTCAAGAATTTCACACCCATCGAGCGCAAATGCGGACCACTCTGGGTCCTCTTTGCCCGGCAAATGAAGACAGAACCACTGTTCGGTTACCGCATGACGATCTTTTAGTCCCGCATAGCTGACAGAACGCGCCGGGATACCTGCAAATCTGGCCAGCGCTTCCGCCACAAAAATGGTATTACACTCTCGTTTACGAAGGCGTACCAGCACATGTTCGCCATCACCATCTGCGCTAAACCCCAAATCCTCGGCAACGAAGAAATCATCTGGCGACGCCTTGAGTGCCCCTGTTGCGACAGGTTCACCATGCAGCCAAAACAGTGATTCACGAACCATCACCATGCCACGACTCCCGCCGCATCGCTTCTGACCAGTAATACGACCGCTTCACAGGCAATCCCTTCGCCACGCCCGGTAAAACCCAGTTGCTCCGTGGTGGTAGCCTTCACATTGACGTCATCCATATGCGATTGCAGATCTTCGGCAATATTGACACGCATTTGCGGGATGTGCGGCGCCATTTTCGGGGCCTGTGCAATGATAGTGACATCCAGGTTACCCAACTCGTAACCTTTATCAGTAATACGACGCCAGGCCTCACGCAATAATTCACGGCTGTCGATACCGCGATACGCTGGGTCGGTATCGGGAAACAATTTGCCGATATCCCCCATTGCCGCCGCGCCCAGCAATGCGTCGGTAACGGCATGCAACACAACATCACCATCGGAATGCGCCAGTAAACCGCGCTCATAGGGAATACGCACCCCACCGATCACCAACGGACCTTCCCCGCCAAATTTATGCACATCAAAACCGTGACCGATACGCATTACTCAGGCTCCTTTATTATCGTGTTAATCATTATCCAGACTGCGCGTCAAATAAAACTCCGCCAGAGCCAGATCCTCCGGGCGTGTGACTTTGATATTGTCTGCGCGCCCCGGAACTATCTGTGGCTGATAACCGCAATATTCCAGCGCCGAGGCTTCATCGGTTATGGTTGCCCCTTCGCGCAACGCTCGCTCCAGACACGAGCGCAGCAGCGCCAGCGGGAACAGTTGCGGTGTAAGTGCATGCCACAGTGCTTCGCGCTCTACCGTGTGGTCAATGCGTCCATCGCGGCTGCGCTTCATGGTATCACGTACCGGGGCCGCCAAAATGCCACCGACTTCACTCTGCCCGGTCAGGAGCAATAGTCTTGATAAATCATCCTGATGCAAACAAGGGCGAGCGGCATCATGCACCAGCACCCAATCGGCTTGCTGTACCTGTTGCAGCCCAGCCAGCACCGAGTCGGCACGCTGGCGACCACCGTTCACCACCTGAATGCGGGGATCCGAAGCCAGTGGCAGCGCAGAAAAATAAGGGTCATCGGCGCTAATAGCGATAATTATCCGTTGAATTCGCGGCTGGCGTAACAACGCCGCGACAGTGTGTTCAAGAATGGTTTTCGTGCCGATGGAGAGATACTGCTTGGGGCGATCACTGTGCATCCGGCTGCCGTTACCAGCCGCTGGTAAAACAGCGACCACCTCAGCCACAGCGTGATTCGGAGTAGACATACCTAGCGAGACATCGATGATGAAGTGGAAGACGTCGGGGAGGATGGCGCAGGTGACGCGCTGCCGCCAGCACGGCGATCAGCCTGGTCTGCTACTAAACGATAAAAACTTTCACCCGGTTTAGTCATGCCCAGCTCGTTGCGCGCACGCTCCTCAATGGCCTCCTGACCGCCGTTGAGGTCGTCGATTTCGGCGAACAGCTGTTCGTTACGGGATTTCAGTTTAACGTTGTTGGCCTGCTGCACCGCCACGTCATCCTTCACCCGCACATAATCATGAACACCGTTTTTCCCCAGCCAGAGCGAATATTGCAACCAACCGAGAAGAATCAACAATAATAGCGAAAGTTTTCCCATCCAGCCCCCTGAAAAGCCGCCTAATCATCCCATAACTTTTGTCAGGACTCCACCTCCGCCAGCAGCATTCGTTTCTGGCAGGGAAAAGTCAGGCGTAACCGGTCGGTGACGGATAAAGTTACTCACTCATGGACATAGTTTTAACAAAGAAATAAATAGTCTGAAATCGGTCTCGTGGCGGGAATAACGCCTGAAGGGCTACCATCCGGTGATTAATACGAACACCAGCCAGAATACACCCGGGATGCTGACCGCACAGCAGAGCATCATCCACCCCACATGATTCGGCAACAATACGCGGAACAACATACCGATCAGAACCGACAGGGGCATCAACGCCAGGAAGAAAGGCCAGGTATACAGCATCAACAGCAGCGTGGAATTCAGGCCATAGAACACGAATGGCAGGGAAAAAGCCAGCCAGTAGAAACAAAAACCGGCCAGTGCGCCCATCAGCGGACTGTAGGACGCCCCAAGAGGCACATCCTCATCGCCTTGAAAGATCTGCGTGCTGCTATAGCTTTGCGAACTACCATAGGTTTGCGCACTACTACAGGTTTGCGTACTGCTATCAGGTAATGGCGTCACACTCTGCATCATCGTTCCTGCTTACCCCATCACCGGGTAACCGTTGGCCTGAAGACTGCCCCTTCACTCGCACACCCCGTAGCGCAACAACGTAAACACACCTACGCCACGGCGGTGAACAGCCTCGTGAAGGGCCATCTGAGGCTTAGATGATAGCTCGACCATGCAGCATATCTAATAATTCGTCGACTAAATTTGTTACCAATTGTTGGCCATCCAGATGCAATTCAGGCTGCTCCGGTGCCTCATAAATGGCATCAATACCGGTGAAATTACGCAGTTCACCGGCGCGGGCTTTCTTGTACAGACCTTTGGGGTCACGGGCTTCACAAATCGCCAGCGGTGTATCCACGAACACTTCAAGAAACTGCCCCTGCTCAAGCAGTTCGCGTACCATCTGTCGTTCAGCACGATGCGGAGAGATAAACGCGGTTAATACAACCAGCCCCGCATCAACCATCAACCGGGCGACCTCGCCCACCCGGCGGATATTCTCCCGCCGGTCATCGTCGCTGAATCCCAGATCCCGGCAGAGGCCATGCCGAACATTATCGCCATCAAGTAAATAAGTACTGACGCCACGGGCAAACAGCGACTGCTCCAGCGCCCCGGCTAACGTCGACTTACCGGAACCGGACAACCCGGTAAACCACACCACAACACCACGGTGACCATGTTGCCGTTCCCGGTCCTCACGTGCCACTGCATGGTCATGCCACACCACATTGGCATCAACCGGTCTATTATCGTCAACCGGCCTGGAATGCGTTTGCGCCACCTTATTTTCCTCCCAGCAGATCACGCGCACCCCAGTGCGGGAAGTGGCGGCGAATCAAGGCGTTCAACTCCAGCTCAAACGCGCTGTAATCACCAGTCTGCATGACAGTCTGTGCCACCGGCTCACGCACCAACCCGGCACCGACCGTCACATTACTTAGACGATCGATAAAAATCATGCCGCCGGTAACCGGATTGTGCTGGTACTTATCCAGCACCAACGGTTCATCAAAGGTGAGCTCCACCAGACCAATACCGTTAAGCGGCAGCGATTCGGTAACCCGCTGCGTCAAGGTGTTGATGTCCACCTGATAGTGAATCTTTTCCACCCGTGCGCGGGTTTTCTTACCGGCAATTTTGATATCGTAGCTTTGGCCCGGTACCAAGGGTTGCTCAGCCATCCACACCACATCCACATTGGCACTGCGAACCGCCTGCAGTGTTTCTTCGCTGCTGACCAGCAAATCGCCCCGGCTGATATCAACTTCACTGGCTAGCACCAGCGTCACCGCTTCACCCGCCTGCGCCTGCTGTAGGTCACCATCGAAAGTCACGATTCGGCTGATGCTGGACTCCACACCAGAGGGCAAGACTTTCACCCGCTGCCCAACCCGCACTGTGCCTGAGGCGACCGTACCGGCATAACCACGGAAATCAAGATTCGGGCGGTTGACATACTGCACCGGGAAACGCATCGGTTGACTCAGGCTACGGGCAGAAACATTAACGGTTTCCAGCACGTCCAGCAGCGTCGGGCCGTGATACCAGCTCATAGACGAACTGGGCGTTGCCACATTATCGCCATCCAGCGCGGAAATCGGCACAAAGGTGATATCCAAATCCGCCGGTAACTGACCAGCGAAATCCAGATAATCGCGTTTGAACTGCTCAAAGACCGCCTGCTGATAATCCACCAAATCCATCTTGTTAACCGCCACCACCAGATGGCGAATCCCCAATAGCGTAGCGATGAAGCTGTGACGCCGGGTCTGATCCAGTACGCCTTTACGCGCATCAATCAACAAAATCGCCAGTTCGCAGGTAGACGCGCCAGTCGCCATATTGCGGGTGTACTGCTCATGCCCCGGCGTATCGGCAATAATAAATTTGCGCTTTTCAGTAGAAAAATAGCGGTAGGCCACATCAATGGTGATGCCCTGTTCGCGTTCAGCTTGTAAGCCATCCACCAGCAACGCCAGATCCAGCTTTTCACCCTGTGTACCAAGACGTTTGCTGTCATTGTGCAACGTAGAGAGCTGATCTTCATAAATCTGACGCGTATCGTGCAGCAATCGGCCAATCAGGGTACTTTTGCCATCGTCAACGCTGCCGCAGGTCAAAAAACGCAGCAGACTTTTGTTCTGCTGTGCATGAAGGTAAGCCTCAACCCCGCCCTGCTCGGCAATCTGTTTTGCAATGCTATGATTCATTTGACGATTCCTCAGAAGTACCCTTGACGCTTTTTAAGCTCCATCGAGCCAGCCTGATCGCGGTCAATGACCCGTCCCTGACGTTCACTGGTGGTGGACACCAACATCTCTTCAATGATTTCCGGTAACGTCTGCGCCTGTGACTCCACCGCGCCGGTCAGTGGCCAGCAACCCAGTGTGCGAAAGCGCACCATACGTTTAGCGACAACCTCACCCGGCTGCAGATCGATACGGTCATCATCCACCATCAACAGCATGCCATCGCGCTCCAGCACTGGACGTTCCGCAGCCAGATACAGCGGCACAATATCGATATTTTCCAGATAGATGTATTGCCAGATGTCCAGTTCAGTCCAGTTGGAAAGTGGGAATACGCGGATGCTTTCACCTTTGTTAATCTGGCCGTTGTAGTTGTTCCACAATTCCGGCCGCTGATTTTTAGGATCCCAACGGTGGGCACGATCACGGAAAGAGTAGATACGCTCTTTAGCACGGGACTTTTCCTCGTCACGGCGAGCGCCACCAAATGCGGCATCAAAACCGTACTTATCCAATGCCTGTTTTAACCCTTCGGTTTTCATGATGTCGGTGTGCTTGGCGCTACCGTGCACAAAGGGATTGATCCCCATTGCCACCCCTTCCGGGTTACGATGCACCAGCAACTCACAGCCGTAGGCTTTGGCGGTACGATCGCGAAACGTGTACATTTCGCGAAATTTCCAGCCAGTATCCACATGCAAGAGCGGAAACGGCAACGTGCCCGGAAAGAACGCCTTGCGAGCCAGATGCAGCATCACGGAGGAGTCCTTGCCGATGGAGTACAGCATCACCGGATTGCTGAATTCGGCCGCCACCTCACGAATGATATGAATACTTTCTGCTTCAAGCTGTTTTAAATGCGTGAGTCTTTTCTCGTCCATAACCTTAACCTTAAGCCAGATTCACCACGGCCGTGCGCCCATCAGTGGGCGTCATCCGCGCTTGTTCACCAAACCAGGCGATGTGTTGATGCAAATCCACCACTTCGCCGATAACCAGCAATGCAGGCGTCGGAGCCTGTTGCGCCAGCGTTTCTAATTCCGCCAGTGTTCCCGTCAGCACGACCTGATCCTGCCGGGTACCACGGCCGATGACCGCCACCGGCGTCTGCGCAGCCCGGCCATGCGCCATCAGTTGCTGGCTGATTTCCGCCGATTTGACCGTGCCCATATAGATAGCCAATGTCTGCCTGCCACGCGCCAGCGTCGACCAGTCCAGCGCATCACCATCCGGTCGACAATGTCCGGTGATGAATGTCACGCTCTGCGCGTAATCCCGGTGTGTCAACGGAATGCCAGCGTAGGCTGTAGCCCCCGCTGCCGCCGTAATTCCCGGCACCACCTGAAACGGAATGCCTGCCTGCGCCACCTGTTGCAGTTCTTCGCCACCACGGCCAAAAATAAAGGGATCACCGCCTTTGAGCCGCACGACCCGTTTCCCTTCTTGCGCCAGTTTCACCAACAGCGCATTAATCTCTTCTTGTGGTAGCAGGTGCGCGCTGGCGCGTTTACCGACACAAATTCGCTCGGCATCACGGCGCACCAGGTCCAGCACGTCGTTACTGACCAGATGATCGTAAAGCACCACATCCGCCTGCTGGATGACCTGCAAGCCGCGCAGTGTCAGCAAACCGGCATCGCCGGGACCTGCCCCCACCAACGCGACTTCGCCCTGTTGCCCCCCAGGCTGCGACAGTTGCTGTTCCAGTTCCTGCTCGGCCTGAGCCAGTTGACCGGCCGCTACCAGACTGGAAAAACGGCCGGTAAACACACGCTCCCAAAACCGACGGCGTTCCGTTATTGATGCCAACTGCTGCTTGATGCGACCCCGCCATTTTCCGGCCAGTTCCGCCATCTGTCCCAGACGAGCTGGCAATAGCGCCTCGAGCTTCTCTCGCAATAACCGAGCCAGCACCGGTGCCTGACCGCCGGATGAAATCGCCACCACCAATGGTGAGCGGTCAATCAGCGACGGGAAAATGAACGAGCATTTGGGTTGATCGTCTACCACGTTAACCAGTAGCTGGCGTTGATTGGCCTGCTCAAACACCGTGGCATTGAGCGCCCCGTCATCCGTAGCGGCAATCACCAGAAACACATTATCCAGCAGCGCAGGGGAAAAATCCTGCGCGACCCAGGCCAGTTGTCCCGCCTGATGCAAAGCCTGAAGCGGCTCACACAATGACCGCGCCACGACCCGGACATCCGCCCCGGCACGTTGCAACAAGTCAATTTTGCGGGTTGCCACCTCACCGCCCCCCACCACCAACACGGGGCGTTGCCGGAGATCGGCGAATATAGGGAGATAGTTCACAGATGCCTTTACTAAGCTAAAAATTCTATAAAGCGACTATAAAACGTGAAGAGAAGGGTTATGAAATGCCGAATTAGTATGATTAGTTCCGTAATGGAATAACAAACTATGCGTGAAAGAATAAAAACGCTTAATAACGGTTTTTCATGACTATTTTTACACTTCACGTTCACCTGAGCCTGCTAAAAGCAGGCGAGAACATCAGCACGGAGATGATGCGATAGCGTTGTGCACCTGCCGCCGGAATAGCCACTGGTGACAACGCTCATGGACAAGAAGAGGAGTGACAAACCATTTGAACCAGTAGGAAGAATCACCCCTCATGCAGCCCGCATTCGCGTTTCAGGCCGAAGAAACGGGTTTCTTCCTCACTCATGCCCGGCTCCCATTTACGGGTGGTGTGGGTATCGCCGACGGACAGATACCCTTGCTCCCAGAGCGGATGGTAACTCAGCCCATTGGCTTTCAGGTACTGATACACCGTGCGGTTATCCCAATCGATGATCGGCAAAAACTTGAATACCCCACGCCGGATAGCCAATACCGGCAAGCCTTCACGACTCCCTGACTGTTCACGACGCAAGCCAGCAAACCAGGTGCCGACCTGTAACTCCTGCAGCGCCCGGTTCATCGGTTCGATTTTATTGATCTGGTTGTACTGTTCAAGCCCTTCCAGCCCCTGCTCCCACAATTTGCCGTAGCGAGCCTCCTGCCAGGCAGGAGACTGCGCCGCACGGTAAACGTGCAGGTTAAGGTTCAACTGTTCGGTTAATTGATCGATGAATTGATAGGTTTCCGGGAACAAATAACCGGTATCGGTGAGCACAACCGGGATATCCGGCCGTTGCCGGGTCACCAGATGCAAACTCACCGCGGCCTGAATGCCGAAACTGGAAGACAGCGCGAACTCACCCGGCAGGTTTTCCAGTGCCCAGCCCACACGGGCTTCAGCAGACAACCCTTCCAGCAATTGATTGACATCCGCCAAAGCGGCGGTCTGCTCCGTTTGAGACAAGGCGCGCAGCGCCTCCAGATTCAGACTGGACATCAGGTTCTCCTGTCAGTCGTAAAAATCAACAGCGGGATCCAGCACCGGTTTAATGATGCCGACACGGATGGCAAAATCGCCAAACCCTTCGCCGCTTTCGCGTTCGCTGGCCCAACGCGCGACCAGTTGGTCAATCTCCGTCAGGATCTCTTTTTCGGTGATGTTCTCCCGGTACATACGCGGAATGCGCGTACCTTCGCGATTACCACCGATATGCAGGTTGTAACGACCGATAGCTTTCCCCACCAGGCCGATTTCCGCCAGCATGGCGCGGCCACAGCCGTTAGGGCAACCCGTTACGCGCAACACGATATGGTCATCACCCACGCCGTGTTTCTGCATAATGCCTTCTACCTGCGTGACAAACTCCGGCAGGAAGCGCTCTGCTTCCGCCATCGCCAGCGGGCAGGTTGGCAGCGAAACACAGGCCATCGAGTTCTGCCGTTGCTCGGTGAGGCTATCGTCGATCAGGCCATGCTGGCGTGCCAGCGCCTCAATTTTCGCTTTATCCTTAGCCGCCACCCCCGCCACGATCAGGTTCTGATTCGCGGTCAGTCGGAAATCGCCTTTGTGGATTTTGGCGATTTCCGCCATGCCGGTTTTTAACGGACGCCCCGGATAATCCAGAATACGGCCATTTTCAATGAACAGGGTCAGGTGCCAGTGATTATCTATCCCCTTCACCCAACCGATGCGATCGCCACGACCGGTAAACTCGTACGGCCGAACCGCTTCAAACGCAATACCGGCACGACGTTCGACTTCCTGTTTAAAGGTGTCGACGCCTACTCGCTCCAGCGTATATTTAGTCTTGGCATTTTTACGGTTGGTACGGTTGCCCCAGTCACGTTGGGTGGTGACCACGGCTTCGGCTATCGCCAGTGTCTGCGCCAACGGAATGTACCCCAACTCACTGGCCGTACGCGGATAAGTGGTCTTGTCGCCATGAGCGATAGACAGGCCGCCGCCGACCAGCACGTTAAAGCCCACCAGTTGGCCGTTATCTGAAATAGCGACAAAGTTCAGATCATTGGCGTGCAGATCCACATCATTCTGCGGCGGGATCACCACCGTGGTCTTGAATTTACGCGGCAGATAGGTCGGCCCCAGAATCGGCTCTTCATCGGTGGTGGCGACCTTTTCCTTATCCAGCCACACTTCGGCGTAAGCGCGAGTACGCGGCAGCAGATGTTCGGAAATTTTCTTCGCCCACTCGTAGGCCTGCTGATGCAGCACCGACTCGACCGGATTGGAGGTACAGAGCACGTTACGGTTGACGTCATTGGCGGTTGCCAGCGAATCCAGCCCAACGTCATGCAGCAACTGATGAGCGGATTTCAGATCATTTTTCAAAATACCGTGAAACTGGAAGGTTTGACGGTTCGTGATACGGATACTGCCGTACAGCGTTTTTTCACCCGCAAACTTGTCGATAGCGAGCCACTGCTGCGGCGTCATCACCCCACCCGGCAGACGGCAGCGCAACATCATGGCATGACGCGGCTCCAGTTTCTGCTCGGCGCGTTCAGCACGAATATCGCGATCGTCTTGCTGGTACATGCCGTGAAAGCGGATCAGCAGAAAATTATCGCCGTTAAAACCACCAGTCAGACCGTCGTTTAAATCTTGTGTAATCGTACCGCGCAGGTAATTGCTTTCCCGCTTCATACGTTCGGCGTCAGCCAGCGTACCCTCGACCACCAGCGGACCAGAATATCTTTCGCTCATTAGTACACATCTCTCTGATAACGCCGCTCAAGACGCAGCTCGCTTAAAAACTCATCCGCCTGTTCGGCGTCCATCCCACCTTGCTCAGCCACCACGTCCAGCAGCGCGTGCTCCACATCTTTTGCCATGCGATTGGCATCGCCGCACACATAAATATGGGCACCATCCTGAATCCAGCGCCACACCTGCGCGCCTTTTTCACGAATCTTGTCCTGCACATAAACTTTGTGGGCTTGATCGCGTGACCAGGCCAGATCAATGTGGGTCAGCAGCCCCTCTTTGACGTAACGCTGCCATTCCACCTGATAAAGGAAATCTTCAGTGAAGTGGGGGTTGCCGAAAAACAGCCAGTTTTTGCCGCCTGCTCCCTCGGCCTCACGCTGTTGCATAAACGCGCGGAACGGAGCAATGCCAGTGCCGGGCCCAATCATGATAACCGGCGTGTCTGGGTTGGCAGGCAGACGGAAATTATCATTGTGTTCAATGAACACACGAACGTCGCCCTCTTCGTCCAACTGGTCAGCCAGATAACCTGACGCGCCGCCACTACGCGCACGACCTTCATATTCATAGCGCACGACACCGACGGTGATGTGCACTTCACTGCCCACATCTTCCTGTGACGATGCAATCGAGTAGAGACGCGGCGTCAACGGACGCAGCAACCCGATAAGCTGTTCCGGCGTCAGTTCCACCGGTGCTTCGCGCACCATATCCACCAGCGGAGTACGTTGCGCGTACTGCTGCAGGGCAGACTTATCCGCCACCAATCCCAACAAGGTGTCGTTGCGGGACAACGCCGCATAGCTGGCAACGATCGGAGCGGTATTCTGCGTCAGCTCAAAATGGCGTTGTAGTGCTTCGGCCAGCGGCAGGGTGTTGCCGCCAACATTGACCGGTTCATCACCTTTTAACCACAACAGACCCAGTAGTTCCTGCACCAGCGCTGGGGAGTTTTCATACCACACCCCTAACGCATCACCGGGCTGATAACGCAGGCCGGAATCCCCTAAGTCGATTTCGATATGGCGGACATCTTTCTCTGAGTGACGGCCGGTAATCTTCTGATTAGTTACCAACGAAGCGGTATAAGGCGCTTCCTTGTGGTACGGGCTGGTGGTCACAGCGTTAACCTGACCAGTGACAGCGGTTTGTACCGCCGCTGCCGTCTGGCTGGCGAAACGCGCTTTCAATGCCTCAGCCACCTGATGTCGCCACTGCTCCGCCAACGGCTGGAACTCCACATCAGCATCGACACGATCCAAGAGGCGCTCAGCGCCCAATTCTGCCAGACGGCTGTCAAAATCTTTACCGGCCTTGCTGAAGAATTCGTAAGAGGTATCACCCAGACCAAATACCGCGAATGTCAGCCCCGCCAGCGATGGCGCTTTTTTCGAGAACAGGAACTTGTGTAGTGCCACCGCTTCTTCTGGTGGCTCGCCCTCGCCCTGCGTCGAGGTGACTATCAGCAACAGTTTTTCCTGTGCTATCTGCTTGAACTTGTAATCACCGGCATTCACCAGCGTCACGGGCAGGTTGGCCGCGAGCAGCTCGTCGCGAACCTGCTCCGCCACACGGCGCGCGTTGCCAGTCTGGGAGGCTGAAATCAGCGTAATGGCGGCAGGTGGTACCGCGTTTGACGAGGCTAGCGCGCTGGTCGGTGCGGCGAGCGCACCGGGTTGCTGCTGAATCACGCCCCAGAAATAGCCAGCCAGCCAGGCCAGTTGCGCCGGTGAAAGATCACCGGTCGCCGCCTGAAGACGCGAAAGTTGCTCCGCGCTCAACGGGAGCTGCGGAGTCGGAGAAGCCGGAATGCTCATTATGGTGTCGGTATCCTTGTTCTGGCTGCGGGCGCGAATGCCGGGTTGCCGCCATAGCCAATATCATGAAATAGAAAGTCAGATAGGATATAAGGTAACCATCCCTACCTGAACAATTAAAGACAGGATGGCAATATTTAATAACCAAAATGACTAAATAGTTTTTTTGATAACACTTATTGCTTTAAGTGTTATTGATCACAATTTATTGCATTGATTATTGGGATGTTTATTTTCCGCTATCGCGCAGACGTGAAACCCTAAATAATTCGGGGGCAGAACCCTATTTCGTGACCCAGGGAGCATACCGATAATGTGGCAGCGTCGCGCACTGGAACTCAATACCCAGGATATCTGGCACTGGCAGCGGGTCATCACGTTGGTGGAATATGCCCGTCGTTACGGTTTCAATACGCTGGTGCTAGGTCAGGCGGACTTGCTGGACAAGCTGGTGACGCCCGTGGCTTATCAGTCAACCCGCTTTGACGATCGTATCAGCAGTCAACAGCGATCGCGCTGCGTCTACCTCAATCAGGTTGCCGCTTATTGTCGCGAGCAAGGGTTAGCGTTATACCTGCAATGCAAAGAACTGACGTTCCCCACCGACTTGCTATTGCAGTATCCCCATTTACTGGACGATGCACGTCAGTTCCGCATTGATACCCACTTCTGGTGTGATTATCTGGCTGCCAAAGTCGAACAACTGATGCAGCAAATTCCGCGATTACATGGACTGATGCTGGCTATCTCCAACAGCGACAGCCTGATACGTTTCGCTCCACCACCCGGCGAAGAGATACAACGCGGCGGCACAGTCCCCCCAGCCACAGACAGCGAACCGGTCTACCGGCAATTGTTCGCGGCCGTTGCCCGCGTTATCCACGCCCACCAGCGCCACCTGGTATTACGCGCCTTTCCGGCTAATCATCAGGATATGTCCCGTGTACTGGACGCTATCCGCAGCCTGCCGACTAGCGTATCCGCTGCTATCAAAATGACGCCGGAACGCTTCTGGCCGGAATTTCCCAATAATCCGGCACTGCTGGAACTGGGGGATCGGGAAGTCTGGGTGGAGTTAGATCTGGCTGGCGAAGAAGTCGGCTGGGGCAATTTGCCATTTTTGCGCTACACCGAAGTACAAGGGCGGTTGTTATGGTGTCGGGAGAAAAATCCGGCCATCGTCAGCGCAGCTTGTCGCATCAGTTGGGACGGCGTCGATAACCACAGCGTATTAGGCTCGCTGAGCGAATTCACCCTGTTTGCTTGCGCGCACCTGCTAAATGACAACGCGCCACCGATGAACGAAAGCGACCTTTTTCGCCGCTGGCTGGCGGAATGCTGGCAATGGCAACCGGATGATGAGGTTTGTCACACCATGCGAACCTTGCTGGAACAGGCACAACAGGCGCTGTCGTTATCACTGTACGCACGCCACCACGTGTTCCATCGCCATAGCCTGTTACCGTCCAGTTATGGTCAGGCGGTGTGGAGCCTGTACGGTCAGCTTAACCGCAATCACTGGCTCCCCGGTTCCGGACGCGATATCACCTTTGAACGTCAGGAACCGGAACTGGCCTCTCACAATCTGTACCAAATCGTGCGGGAGAAAGACACCGCCTGGCAGTTAGCCGAGCAAAGCCAACAGGCAGCCATGCAGTTTGCCCGTGACCACCCGTTGCCGGAGCCGCTACGTCAACGCTGGCTGCAAGAATGGCGAGGGCTTGCGCTCTATTGCCGGGCTTTCGTCCATGCACAGAAAGCTTTTTTCACGTTGCACTATTGCCAGCGTGTGGAAAATAACTGGACGCTACGTGAGATAGCCAAAACCAATATTCAGGCGCTTTATGGCGTAGCCCATGAAATGGATGATTTCAGCCTGCAACACCGGGATTACCCGGTCAGCATGCATGTCATGTTTGATGCTGATCGCCCACGCTCGCTGGCAGACAGTCTGCAACAGCAGCTGACTGCGCTCACGCAAGATATTGCTGGTCACCACCCGACAGCACCACGCCATGAAGCGTAGCGCTATCGGGCCGACAATTAGCGGATCACGCGCTTGAGAATGCGATTACCGGCCTCGCTAAACGTTCTGGCGGAGACTTCCACGGTCTTGTTGCCGTAATCCAGTTGCTCGACCGTTTGCAGAATCAGGCTGGACAGTTGCGGGTCTTCAATATACGAAGACACCGGGGTTTGCATCGGTTTTTCCAGCGCCTGCATCAACCCTTTCACCGCCAGATCCTGCGTGTCCAGCTTCTGGTTATCCTGTAGCGTCTGTCGTGCCACCCGGCTAAGCGGTACGCCGCGCTCGGTCCCCATCAGGAGGCTGCCTTCCGGTTCATTCATCAGGAAATTGAGCAACAGTGCCGCCTCTTTCGGGTGCGCGCTGTTTTTGCTGATGGCAAACAGCATGGAGGGCTTGAAGAACTGCCCCGGGTTATCCGAGCCAGGCGTCATGATGTACGGCCCCAGTTCCAGTTTGGCTGGCGGTGCTAACGGTTCGGCATATTTTTTCACCACCGAGGCCCACAATTGTGCCCCGCCGTACTCACCATTAATCCACGGACGGGTTTCAAATACTCCCGCCTTGCCAAAGGCGTTGTAGTACTTCGTCGATGGAATAACATGCTCATCCACCAACCGTTTATAGAAACGGAACGCTTCCAGCCACTGTGCTTCGGTGTAATTAAAGCGCTTGTTCTGCTCGTCAATCATGCCGATATTGAATTTCTGCGTCATATAGGTGTTGAGCAGTTCCAGCAGCCCTTCCCCGCTGTCTTGCGCCGGGGACGCTAATGGGAAGTAGTTATCACCGAGCTTTTCTTTAAACACTTTGCCAGCCTGAAATAGTTCTTCCCAGGTGGTGGGATACGCCAGACCGGCTTTTTTCCAGGTATCGACGTTGTAGTACATCACCAGCCCGTTCAGTGAGGTCGAGATAGCGTTCACCTTGCCATCTACCGTCGTTAGCGCATCGGCGGGGAAATCCTGCAATTTCAGGGTATCTTTCAGTGTATTGAGGTCATAAAAGCCAGTACCGGTGCGGGAAAAAATCGGGATCCAGTTCCAGTTGATCTGCATAACGTCCGGCTCCTGACCACTGGCGATTTGCGTTGTCAGGCGTGAAAGATAGCCGTCCCAACCGGTATATTCTGCTTTAACAGTAATTCCCGGGTATTTCTTCTGGAATGCGTCAATCGCTGCCAGCGTAGCCTGATGACGGCTGTTTCCTCCCCACCAGGCCATGCGTAACGTCACCTGTTCCGCAGCCTGAACCTGGCCCAGCAAGGTCAATGCCAACAGCAGTAATCCTGTCAGTAATCCTGTCAGTAATCTCATCATGTCCCCGATCCTCTTGGTGTTGTTATTTTAGGGCGGAAGGGTAATCAGGCAGGTACAGAGCACCTCCCGCTGGCAAACAAGATAGGCAGATTGCTGTTGTCTTCACCAGTGCCGGGGGAGCCTCTGATACGCGTTATGCGGGGCAGGCTGAAAAAATGTGTACCGTCAGCCCTGACAACATTCATTTCATGGACATGGGTGCCCTCTTCATCGCTCGGCACTTCTGCTACTTCACAGCCCATCGCCTGCAGTAAACATCTTGCGCGATCTGCTTCACACTTATTTAACAAAAATAAAACACACGCTGTTACTGATGCGGTAGCCCGACATCGGAAGGGATTAAAGTGTGATGAAACACACATTACGCTCGGGCGGTGGCGGGTATGACGTTATCACGATCACATTCCGGCTGATGGCGTCAGACAGGCTGTGAAGGCGCTCTAACCTTCAATGATTTCCCGTCGCGCTACGGCTGCTGACGAGAAACAGCCGTGCTGGAATAGCCCATCATCTGCCCGATACAGGATCACCACCATGACGCTATCTTTTCGTACCTATCAGCCCGCCGCCGATGGCATTACCCCGGATACCGCACGCCTCCAGCAAGCACTCGACGACCTGGACGCACAGGGCGGCGGCACGCTGGTGGTCGAGTCGGGACGTTATTTGCTAGGGGGCCTGCGGCTTCCTTCGAACTGTTGCCTGCAACTGGATGAAGGCGCGGAGCTTATCGCCAGCGCCTGTTATGACGATTTTGCCCACACTACGACGCTCAGCGTGGCAGAGCTTTCCGATCGTGCATTTTTGTATGCACGCCAGCAGCGCAACATCACCTTGTGTGGAAAAGGAAAAATCACCGGCAGCGCCGATGCCTATTTTTCGGCACAGCCCGATGAGCAAGGCTATCGGTTACCCGCACAGCATCGGCCGCGTATTGTGGTGCTGGAGGACTGTGAGCAGATTACGATACAGGATATCACTATCGAACACGCGCCGATGTGGACCGTCCATCTGGTGAGTTGCCGTCAGGTCAACGTTGAACGCCTGACAGTGGATAACGACATGACGATGGCCAACACCGATGCGCTCAATCTCGACAGCTGCCAGGATGTCATCGTCCACGATTGCCATTTGAGCGCTGCCGATGACGCCTTGTGCATCAAAACCACGGCCAAGCCCCCTGCCATGCAATATAAAGCACAGCGTATGAGCGTCAGCCACTGCCGGTTACGCTCACGCAGCTGTGCACTAAAAATTGGTACCGAAACCTTTGCCGATATCGAAGACCTGAACGTCAGCCACTGCACTCTCTACGACTCCAACCGGGGGATCGGCCTTATTTCACGCGATGGCGGCGCGTTTCGTCGAATTTGTTTTAGTGATATCACGGTCGAATGCGTCACTGCGCCGCCGTGCCATTGGGGGAAAGCAGACCCGATATTCATCTCGGTGCGCTACCGCGATCCAACCATCGAACCGGGGGTTATTGAGCAGGTTCGCTTTGTGCGGATAACCGGTGTCAGTGAAGGGGCTATCAATCTGCACAGTACGCCAGCAGGTTATGTCCGCGATATTCATTTCGAGGACATAACGCTGACACAACAACCAGGCGATAGTACGGAACAAGGTCTGTACGACGTTCGCCCGCCCTGTAACCCGGCTCGCCCCACCGGCATGGGACTGGATAACGCGTATCTGGTTAATCCCGATACCGGGCGCGCTTATGGCGTGGAGGCTTATCCGGGGGGAATGCCCGCGCTGTTTGCTCGCGGCATTAACGGGCTGACATTGCACAACATGACGCTACAACGCCCCTCCCCGTTGCCTGTCGGCTGGAACCACGATGCGATTATTGAACTGGCAGAGTAGCTCTTAGGCTGACAGCGTAATGATTGAACTGACCACGTAACCTGACCGCCTGATTGCGCCGTTCCCTTCGGACTGGCGCAACAGACACAAGCGACAGTGACTGCACAAGGGATAGCGACCTTACACAAGGCATAGACCTCACACAAGGTATAGTCGGGTTGTCAGGAAACGTGCTTCACACCGTACTTTCCGGTAGTATGCGACGGTTTTTTGAATGACACGAGAGCATCACCATGCCAACCACACTGTTTAAAGACTTCCAGTTTGAAGCCGCACACCGGCTTCCCCATGTGCCGGACGGCCATAAATGCGGCCGCCTGCATGGTCATTCGTTCATGGTTCGTCTGGAAATTACCGGTGAGGTCGATCCTTATACCGGCTGGGTGATGGATTTCGCCGAATTGAAGGCGGCGTTCAAGCCGACCTGGGAGCGGTTGGATCACCACTACCTCAACGAGATCCCAGGGCTTGAAAACCCAACCAGCGAGGTGCTGGCCCGTTGGATTTGGCAGCAGCTTAAACCGACACTGCCGTTACTCAGCGCCGTGACCGTCAAGGAAACCTGCACCGCCGGGTGCATCTACCGCGGCGAAGAGGACTAACCCCACACCCAACGCCGCGCGCTATTTTC
Organism: Dickeya oryzae; assembly: GCF_020406815.2. NCBI lineage: Bacteria > Pseudomonadati > Pseudomonadota > Gammaproteobacteria > Enterobacterales > Pectobacteriaceae > Dickeya > Dickeya oryzae. The sequence goes on along the minus strand of NZ_CP162670.1, from coordinate 984,980 downwards.
CAGCTCGTCAGGCGATATTCAGGTATTTGTGAGTCTGCATCGATAAACGCCAGTTGCGGGCGATGCAGGTTTCAATACACAGCCGGGTGGCATCCTCTTTCTGGCTGACGGGTTGTAAGGCCACAACCCGCGCCTTATCGTCATCCAGTCGCGCCAGTAACCCTTCCAATGCCTCGATATCCCGCTCACGCGCCACCGGGTGTTTGATTTCATCCGCCCGTTGCAACGCCTGATCCAACACAGCCAGACCGCCACGCATATTCACTTTGGGAGACACCGTCACCCAACAAGCTGATGAGCAACGCACCTCATGGGTGCCGCTGGTTTCAATCTGGGTACTGAATCCCTGCTGTTCCAGCGCCTGCGTCAACGGCGTTAAGTCATGAATACAAGGCTCGCCGCCGGTAATCACCACATGTCTGGCGCTGTACCCCTGCTGCGTTATCTGTTGCAACAGCTCCTCGACACTGGAACTGCTCCAGGCATCACTTTCACCGCGCTTAACCAGAACCTCCGCCAGTGAGATCTGCCGCTCTGGCAGTGTGTCCCAGGTGTGTTTGGTATCACACCAACTGCACCCTACCGGGCACCCTTGCAGACGGATAAACACCGCCGGGACGCCGGTAAAAAAACCTTCGCCCTGCAGGGTCTGGAACATTTCGTTAATCGGGTAACGCATCGTGTTTGAGTATTCCTTCTGGCTAAACCACTATTATCGCCGATAGTGGATGTCATGCCAAACCGCCGGGTGCGCTTCCCAACCGAACGGCTGAATGAAACGGTGACCTGCATACGGTTACCTGAAAACGGTTGTCAGAAAAAGGCAGTTACAGAGAAAAGACGATTGTCGGAAATTTGTACCTTCCCGCTTCCCGGTTAATAATCAACAGGCAGCATATATCGGCCGAACTTCTTCAAATAAGGAAATGCAAGATGACGTTATTAAAGCCTCTGGCTGTTTTCTGTTTATCACTTTCTCTGGTGTCGACATTCGCCCATGCAGAAGCCGTCGCGCAAGTCAAAACCCAACCCGGTTATTACCGTATCATGGTCGGGCAATATGAAATTACTGCTTTGTCTGATGGCACCAATACCATGCCCATGGACAAGCTACTCACCCGCACCCCACGGGAGAAAATTGTCAGCCTGCTGGACGCCAGTTACCTGAAGCCACAGGTGGAAACCTCCATCAATGCCTTTCTCATCAACACCGGCAAAAACCTGATTCTGGTCGACAGTGGCACCGGGGCTCTGGGGGGTAAAACCACCGGTAAAACCCTGACCAACCTGAAAGCAGCAGGTTATAAACCGGAGCAGGTTGATACCGTGCTGGTCACCCACCTGCACGCCGATCACTTCGGCGGGCTGGTTAGCGACGGCAAGCTGGTTTATCCCAACGCCGTCATTTATGTGAACCAGAAAGACACGGATTTCTGGTTGAGTCAGGATAATCTGAAAAAAGCGCCCAAAGATAAAAAAGCCGGATTTGAACGCGTGCAGGAAGTGTTCCGCCATATCCGTGAGGCTGGCAAACTCAGAACATTTACCGATCACCAGTCGCTGCCAGCCAATATCATTGCCGTACCGACACCAGGCCATACCCCCGGCCATACTGCATTTTTGGTCAACAGCGACGGGCAGAAAATCCTGCTGTGGGGAGATATCGTCCATGCCGAAGCGGTGCAAATGCCACTACCGGATACCGCTATCACCTTTGACTCCGATAGCGATCAGGCGGTTCGCACCCGCGATGCATTACTGAAAGAGACGGTGAAACAGGGCTATTGGGTGGCTGGCGCACACCTGCCATTCCCCGGTATTGGTCACGTCGCAGCACAGCATGACGCCAGCGGTAAAACCAACGGTTATCGCTGGTTACCGGTAAATTACAGCCTGTCGGGATTGTGAGTCATATAAGCCCTGTTGTGCTGTTATTGGAGAATTTATGTCAGAACAGTGAATGATTTCGTGCGGGATAAACGATGTCATATATTTACCGCGTCATCGCACGCACGACAATGAGAGGCTCAAACGCCGCCTCTCCTTGACCACTGGCTGGTGGCTAAACTGTGCCGCTGCGCGGTCCCTTCGGCGTTAGCCTTCGCTGTTCGGACCGCCCGTGACGCGATTACTCGCCCCATCCCTGGGGCTCACCCTTCGGGCCAGCGTAAACGCTGTTCAAAAACGTTCCCGACGTTTTTGTCCAACACGGCACGGGCTTGCGCGGCTTCCCTGCCGCGCATCCGGCGAAGTCCCACACCTCAGCACAGTTTTTGACACTGTAAAACCCCATAACCAGTAACCAGAAGGATTTATAAACAATCTGGTGGGCTTCCCATTCTTCCTCTCATCTCCTGCCGTTTTACAGATAAACACGCAAGTACTCTGACAGACACAAAATCGCCATCGCCTGACCGTATGGCATAGAGGTCAGCGGAATCTGGCGATAGTAATCCAGATCTTTCCCCATCGCCGTCCCGAAGGAGACGTTGAGCAGCTCGCCGCTCTCGCTGATATTCGCCAGTACGCCACGCATCGCCTTTTCCGCCACCTCGGCGTAGCGACGGTCAATGTAGCGTTTGCGTACCGCTTTCAAGATGCCATAGGCAAACCCGGCGGTTGCGGAGCTTTCCAGATAAGAATTAGGGTCATCGAGCAGGGTATGCCACAGACCGCTATCATCCTGATACTTCGCCAGAGCATCGACCTGACTCTCCAGCACCTGAATCAGAAAACGGCGGGTGGCGTTACCTTCGGGTAAATCCAGCAGTTCGATAAACTCCGGAATCACGATGGTCAGCCAACTGTTGCCGCGAGCCCAACGCGCCTGGGCAAAACTGTGGTTGCCGTCAAACGTCCAACCGTGGAACCACAAGCCGCTTTGACGATCCATCAGGTACTGCACATGCAGCAGGAACTGGTAGGTCGCTTCCTCCACAAATTCAGGACGATTAAGCAGCTTGCCAATCTTCGCCAGCGGCAACACGCTCATCATCAAGGTATCGTCCCACAGTTGATCGGTGTTTTCGCTGTTATAGACGATATGTTGCAACCCGTTCTTGTGGGTACGCGGCATATCGTACATCACCCATTCTGCCCAGCGTTCAAGATACGGCACCCAACGACTGTCGCCGGTTTCTTCATAGCGATAGGCCAGCGTCAAAAACGGGCATACCGTGTTGACGTTTTTGGTCGGCGTCCCCTCTTCCAGTCGAGCGGTAAACCAGTCATCGATGATAGCGCGCATCCGCTCATCGCCGGTCTGGCGATAATACTGGTAGATGCCATACAGCCCGATGCCGTGTGTCCATTCCCAACCAGCCCACCCTTTGGTGTCGATGACCCGGCCGTCATCCAGACGTAGCAGGAATTCACCGGTTTTATCTTCGATATTGACAAGATTGTCGGTCACCCGACAAATCAATGCCTTTAACTCGTCCCGTGAGATAACGTATTCGGGCTGGCGCAACAGCGCACTATGCTTTACAGGAAAAATGGTCATAACAGATATCCAGTTCCAGTTTTATTACCCATCAATCGATGGCTTAACAGTCAATCACATCGCGCCAATAGCGCGTCAGCGTTAACGGCAGGCTCAGTGGACGCCGTGGTGAGGCGTTCCGCGGGCTATCGACCGGGCTGGCGCTTTATGGCGATTGAGGTAACCAATGTTGTTGTTCCCCCACAGCGACTCATAAGGCATACCCGCCAGCATCTCCACTGTCTCACGCGCTTCGGGCGTGATTTTTTCCGGTACGATACGGCCAGCTTCGCGCATTTTCGCTGTTTCCTGCCGCAAGACTTCATGGGTTTGCAGATTCAGTTTAAAGCGCAAGGACACCAGAAAACCCAATGCCAGTACGGCGACAGTCCCAAAGCACAGCACCGTCAGAATGGTGTGGCTGACGCCCGGTGCCTGCACGCTCTGGCCAGAAACAAAGCCGGATAGCTGTAAAACGATCCCCACCAGCATCACCGCACCCGCCTGAGAGGCTTTACGGGTCAAGGTCATAATCCCGGCGAAGATCCCTTCACGACGTTGTGCGGTGATCACCTCGTCCACATCCGCAATGTAGGTATAGGTATTCCATGGAACATAGTTGATGCCGCCACGTCCCAGACCGGCCAGGCCAGATACCAGCAACAACAGCGAAAATGCCGAATGCATCCCGCTGTAATACAGGAAGCCATACGAGAGTGCGCTCACACCAAACAGGCATACCACCATGCGGTAAGACGGTGCCGGACCAAACTTGATGCACAACGGGATCATCGCGATCACCGCGATAAATTGCAGGATAGCCATCGTCCCCATCAGGTTTGACGCCACCGTCGGGCTTTGCATCAACACGAACACTACGTAATACGTGAACACAGCATTAAATACGTCCTGCGCGATGTAACCGCCCAGATACATCCCTAAATGCTGGCGGAAGATGCGAATACGCAGCGTCGACAGCAGTTCAATATTGAGGCGCTTGAGGCTCTGTCCGAGCGTCAGTGACTGACGTTCTTTTTCCGCCCGTAATGAAGCTTCAGACATCTGGTCGCGTGACCGCTCCCAGGTAAACAGATACACCAATGTCAGCACACACGCGCAAATGACTGAGAACACCAGACTGGCGTAGAAAAAAGACACCGCGTTATCTTTGCCGAAATGCCCCAGCAGAATGCCCGGCAAAAACGCGGCCAGAATGGCCGACAACTGTGCCAGCGCGATACGCGCGCCGGAAAACTTGGTTTTTTGTTTAAAGTCATCCGTCATTTCCGGCACCAGCGTTTCATACGGCACCAGAACCATGGTGTAAATAACGTCAAACAGCAGGTAGGTTAGCAGGTAATACCAGTAATCCATGTGGCCGACCCACATCAGGCTGTAGCTGAAGACACAAGGAATACCAAGCAGAATAAAGAACTTGCGACGCCCAAAGCGCTTACCCAACCAGGTCGAACCGAAGTTATCGGTCAGGAAGCCCATCAATGGGCTGACGACAGCATCCAGCACCCTGGCCATAGCAAAAATAAAGGTCGCCTCAATCGGCGTCAGACCGCAAAACGTGGTGTAAAAATAGAGCAACCAACCAGCGGTGAGCGCCGTGGTACCGGCCCCGAGAAAATCGCCGGAACCGTAGGCCAGATAATTCGCCAGCCCAATCTTACGTGTTTTCATCGCCATCCTTCCTCATTGATTGTATTTATGAAGGTGTTGCAGCGGCCCTAAAAAACATCGCTGCCGCCGTAGCGTTAAGGTAACGAGGCAGCAAGGCAAAAACCTTTGTGCGTTTGCCACCCCCTCATCGCTATTGGCATCTGCGGGAAGAACCAGCCGATCGGCTTCAAACTTCTTATCGAAATAGGATTTTGAATCAGAAGAACCTGTAGTTTGAAATCACTCTACCGGGTCGTGAGGCAGGCCGCATGCGGCGAAGAAGAGATTTGGGATCGGGTTCATTATTTGTTAGTGCAAGGTTCAGGACTCTAAAAAGAGTCAGGAAGCGTGCTCATACATCAACAACGTCGCCCTCCTCATGGCAGGTCAAAAGACAGGGTAACGCTATCGACCACACCAGACCGTATCGCGCTGGCAGCAGACCATGAACGACAGGCAAAAAAATCCGGAAGCGAAAACGCTTCCGGATTGCAGAGGTGATTTCCGGCGAGTTAACTCACCGGATGGCAGGCGATTAAGCCTGACCTTTCACTTCTTTCAGGCCGTTGAACGGTGCAGCGTCGCCCAGTGCTTCTTCGATACGAATCAGCTGGTTGTACTTAGCAACACGGTCAGAACGGCTCATAGAACCGGTTTTGATCTGGCCAGCCGCCGTACCTACCGCCAGGTCAGCGATAGTAGCGTCTTCGGTTTCACCGGAACGGTGAGAAATAACGGCAGTGTAGCCTGCATCTTTCGCCATCTTGATAGCAGCCAGCGTTTCAGTCAGAGAACCGATCTGGTTGAATTTGATCAGGATGGAGTTAGCGATGCCTTTCTCGATACCTTCTTTCAGGATCTTGGTGTTGGTTACGAACAGGTCGTCACCCACCAACTGGATTTTGTCACCCAGCACTTTGGTCTGGTAAGCAAAACCGTCCCAGTCAGATTCGTCCAGACCGTCTTCGATAGAAACGATCGGGTACTGTTTGGTCAGGTCTTCCAGGAAGTGAGTGAATTCTTCAGAGGTGAACGCTTTGTTGCCTTCGCCAGCCAGAACGTATTTACCGTCTTTGTAGAACTCAGACGCTGCACAGTCCATCGCCAGGGTGATGTCTTTGCCCAGCACGTAACCGGCTGCTTTTACCGCTTCAGCGATAACGGCCAGCGCTTCTGCGTTAGAGCCCAGGTTCGGTGCATAGCCACCTTCGTCACCTACAGCGGTGTTCATGCCTTTGGACTTCAGTACTTTTGCCAGGTTGTGGAACACTTCAGAACCCATACGGATGGCTTCTTTAACCGTTTTCGCGCCAACCGGCTGAATCATGAATTCCTGAATGTCGACGTTGTTGTCGGCGTGCTCACCACCGTTGATGATGTTCATCATCGGCAGCGGCATGGAGTATTTGCCCGGGGTGCCGTTCAGTTCAGCGATGTGAGCATACAGCGGCAGGCCTTTTGACGCGGCAGCGGCTTTGGCGTTAGCCAGAGAAACAGCCAGAATGGCGTTAGCGCCGAAGTTGGATTTATTCTCGGTACCGTCCAGATCGATCATGATCTTGTCGATAGCAGCCTGATCCTTAGCGTCTTTGCCCAGAACAGCCTGTGCAATCGGACCGTTTACCGCAGCAACAGCTTTAGTGACGCCTTTGCCCAGGAAACGGGATTTGTCGCCGTCACGCAGTTCCAGCGCTTCGCGGGAACCCGTAGAAGCGCCTGACGGTGCAGCAGCCAGACCAACGAAACCACCTTCCAGGTGTACTTCCGCTTCAACAGTCGGGTTTCCGCGTGAGTCGATGATTTCACGGCCAATGACTTTAACGATTTTGGACATCAGATTTTCCTCAGTACAAGTTAAACTAAAACCTCAGACGGCAACGCGCGATCAGAAGACCGCGCGTTGCTGCAAAACTCATTTCACCGGTAAAACCTTACTTCACCTGACGCTTCTGGTACGCCCCGGCGGCTTTGACAAAGCCGGCAAACAGCGGGTGCCCGTCACGCGGTGTGGAGGTGAATTCCGGATGGAACTGACACGCCACAAACCACGGATGATCAGGAATTTCGACAATCTCAACCAGCTTGCGGTCAGCGGAGACACCAGCAACACGTAATCCCGCCGCCTCAATCTGTTTTAACAACATATTGTTGACTTCATAACGGTGGCGGTGACGTTCAATGATCGTCGGCTCACCGTACATCTGACGCACCAGGCTGCCTTCTGTCAGATGACACTGCTGCCCACCGACACGCATCGTGCCGCCAAGGTCGCCATCTTCAGTACGCACTTCAAGATTACCATCCGCATCACGCCATTCGGTAATCAGCGCTACCACCGGGTACTTACAGTCTGGCACAAACTCGGTGGAGTTGGCGCCGTCCATACCCGCGACATGACGAGCGAACTCGATCAGCGCCACCTGCATGCCCAGACAGATGCCGAGGTAAGGGATGTTGTTCTCACGGGCATAACCTGCCGCCATGATTTTCCCTTCCACCCCGCGGTAACCAAACCCGCCCGGCACCAGAATCGCATCTAAACCTTTCAGTACATCGACACCGCGGGTTTCAACATCCTGCGAATCAATGAACTTGATATTCACCGTCAGACGGTTCTTTAAACCGCCATGTTTCAACGCTTCAACGACGGACTTGTACGCATCCGGCAGTTCTACATACTTGCCGACCATACCGATGGTCACTTCACCGACCGGATTGGCTTCTTCGTAAATCACCTGCTCCCATTCTGACAGGTTTGCTTCCGGACAGTTCAAGCTGAATCGTTTACAAATATAATCGTCCAGACCCTGAGATTTCAATAGCGCTGGAATTTTATAAATGGAATCAATGTCCTTCAGCGAGATAACTGCTTTCTCTGGCACGTTACAGAACAGCGCAATTTTTGCGCGCTCGTTAGCCGGCACAGTGCGGTCGGAACGGCAAATCAACACGTCAGGCTGGATACCGATAGACAGCAATTCTTTCACTGAATGCTGAGTCGGCTTGGTTTTCACCTCACCCGCCGCGGCCATGTACGGCACCAGCGTCAGGTGCATAAACAGGGTGTGTTCACGCCCCACTTCCACCGCCATCTGCCGAATCGCTTCAAGAAACGGCAGAGACTCGATATCGCCAACCGTACCGCCGATTTCTACCAGCACCACGTCATGGCCTTCGCCGCCTTCGATAATACGTTCTTTAATGGCGTTGGTGATGTGCGGAATGACCTGAATGGTCGCCCCCAGATAGTCACCCCGACGCTCCTTACGCAGAACGTCAGAATAAATGCGTCCGGTGGTGAAGTTATTGCGGCGCGTCATCTTTGTACGAATAAAACGCTCGTAGTGACCCAAGTCGAGATCGGTTTCAGCGCCATCTTCGGTGACAAACACTTCGCCGTGTTGCGTCGGGCTCATCGTGCCCGGATCCACATTGATATACGGGTCCAGTTTCATGATGGTCACGTTGAGGCCACGGGCTTCGAGAATAGCCGCGAGGGAGGCTGCGGCAATGCCTTTACCCAGAGAGGATACGACCCCGCCGGTCACAAAAATATAATTAGTTGTCATGCTGAACCTGAAAGTTTAGGTTTAAGGACGATGGAAAGACCAGGACGGGAAAGTAGTATACCCGAACCTGGTAGACGCCACAAATGATCGTTTTACCCTTTGTGACGTTGACAGGCTCCGGCTGGTAAGGTATTTCCCGAGCGTACAGGAGACAATGTTCGGTTTTACAATCAGCCGGATAGCACGAAAAAGCGCATAAAACGCGCCTTTCACTCAGAAAATAAACTCAATCTTTTCTTTCTGATGCTTTTACCTGCTGCCAGGCCATTTCCATTTCGTCTAACGTCGCGTCAGACAAGGTTTTGCCTTGGGCAGCAATGCGCTGTTCTACCTGCTGGAAACGGCGAGTGAACTTGCGATTAGCCTGTTGCAACGCCGTTTCCGCTTTATGACCGAGATGGCGGGACAAATTGACCGCCGCAAACAGCATGTCGCCTATCTCCTCACCCAGTTTTTCCGGGTCGATCACCGCCTGCTGTGCCTCAGCCATCACCTCATCTATCTCTTCATACAGCTTATCGACCACCGGCCCAAGCGTCGTCCAGTCGAAACCGACGGCGGCGCAGCGCTGCTGGATTTTATGCGCCTGCATCAGCGCGGGCAGCGCCTGGGGAATGTCATCGAGTTGCGAATGGCGATCTTTTTCTGCCCGCTCTTGCGCTTTGGTCTGCTCCCAGTTAGCCAGCACCGCTTCACTGCTCGACAGGGTGGCGTCACCAAAAATATGTGGATGACGGCGCTCCAGCTTATCGCTGATGGCATCACACACATCCGAGAAATCAAACAGCCCTTGCTCTTGCGCCATGCGTGCGTAAAACACCACCTGAAACAGCAGATCGCCCAGTTCACTGCGCAGGTCGTCAAAATCCTTACGGCTGATGGCATCAAGCACTTCGTAGGTTTCTTCCAGCGTATACGGGGCGATGGTGTCAAAGGTTTGTTCGCGATCCCAGGGACAACCGTTTTCCGGGTCACGCAGTTGCTGCATGATGCGCAGCAAGCGCTCGATGGCAGATGAATTCATAATAATCCTGATAATGACATGATAAAGGCGGGACCAGCCCGCCTTAAGGTAGTAACAACGGTATCAATTAATTGCCCTGCAAGCGCCGAGCGTCAATCACATCCGGCAGTTGATTGAGCTTAGCCAGTACCCGGCCCAACACCTGCAGATTGTAGATTTCGATATCCATGTCGATAGTCGCGAGTTGCTGTTTCACGTCGCTACGGCTGGATACCCCCAACACGTTGACCTTCTCGTTGGCCAGAATCGTGGTGATATCTCGCAACAAGCCGCTGCGGTCGTTGGCGGTCACCCTGACGACCAGCGAGTAGCCGCTGGAGTAGCTTTCCCCCCATACGGCCTCGACAATACGCTCCGGCGCATGGCTGCGCAGGTCATCGAGCTGTTCGCAATCGGCACGGTGAATAGAAATACCGCGCCCGCGGGTGATGAAACCGATGATGTCATCCCCCGGAATCGGCTGGCAGCAACGCGCGATGTGGTGCATCAGATTGCCGACGCCTTCTACCACCACCCGGCCATTGTCCTTGGTACTGACACGCTGAGCCGGTTGATGGGATTTCTGCGTCAACTGGCGCAGCGCTTCACGATCCTGCTCTTCCGCACTCGGCTGGTTCACCTTCGATTGCAGGAAGTTCACCAACTGATTCAGGCGAATATCGCCACCACCGATGCCAGCCAGCAATTCATCCATCGAATTGATGTTGTAACGCGGCAACAGCAGTTTTTCGGCCATCTTCAGGCTCACACCGAGATGCGCCAGTTCATCATCCAGGATCTGTTTACCCGCGAGAATATTCTTGTCCCTGTCCTGCTTGCGGAACCAGTTGTGAATTTTGGAGCGCCCGCGGCTGGTGGTGATATACCCCAGATTGGGGTTCAGCCAGTCACGGCTTGGGTTCGGCTGCTTCTGGGTAATGACCTCGATTTGGTCACCCATTTGCAACTGATAGGTGAACGGCACGATACGCCCGCCCACTTTGGCACCGATGCAGCGGTGACCGATATCGCTGTGGATGTGATAGGCAAAATCCAGCGGCGTGGAGCCAGCGGGTAAATCCACCACATCGCCTTTGGGCGTAAACACATACACGCGGTCGTCGAACACCTGGCTGCGCACCTCGTCGAGCATTTCGTCCGAGTCAGACATTTCTTCCTGCCAGGCCAGCAGTTTACGCAGCCAGGCGATGCGTTCTTCATAGCCGGAGCGCCCGCTGGTGGAGGCACCTTCTTTGTATTTCCAGTGCGCAGCAACCCCCAGCTCGGCATCCTCGTGCATCTGCCGGGTACGAATCTGAATTTCCAGCGTTTTACCGCCCGGCCCTAACACCACGGTGTGGATCGACTGATAACCGTTAGGTTTAGGGTTAGCGACGTAGTCGTCGAATTCATCAGGCAGGTGGCGATAATGGGTATGCACAATCCCGAGCGCGGCATAGCAATCCTGCAAGCGCTCGACCACGATACGCACCGCCCGCACATCAAACAGCTCATCAAACGACAGCGATTTCTTCTGCATCTTGCGCCAGATGCTGTAGATATGCTTGGGACGGCCATAAACCTCGGCTTTCAGCCCTTCGGTTGCCATCGAGGCGCGCAGGTTTTTAACGAAGTCGTCAATGTACTGCTCACGGTCGATACGCCGTTCGTGCAGCAGTTTAGCGATGCGCTTGTACTCATCCGGGCGCAGATAGCGGAAGCAGAAATCCTCAAGCTCCCACTTGAGCTGCCCGATACCCAGCCGGTTCGCCAGCGGCGCATAGATATTGGTACACTCTTTAGCCGCCAGTACGCGTTCTTCTTCGGGTGCGTCTTTCACTTCTCGCAGGTGAGCGATACGCTCAGCGAGCTTTATCACCACGCAGCGGAAATCTTCCACCATCGCCAGCAGCATACGGCGGATATTATCCACCTGTTCAGACGCCATCGAATCGTGCTGGGTGGCTTTAAGCTGGCGTATCGCATCCATATCGCGCACGCCATGCACCAGATTGACAATATTCTTGCCGAAGGTTTCCTTCAGCGTGTCTTCTTCCACCACGTTGGCGTCGGCCAACGGGAACAGCATCGCCGCGCGCATGCTGTCGTTATCCATACTCAGGGTAGAGAGGATTTCCACCATTTCGATGCCGCGCCACAACAGCAACATCGCATCCGGGTGGCCTTGCGTTTTTTCTTCGCAGTAACGCCAGGTCTCGGCGAGACGTTCGCACGATGTTTTACTGGCGATACCCAGGGAGGCAATCCACGCGTCCGGCACGAACTTGCCTTCGGTATTCAAATGCGCACTTCTTACCGCAACCATAATTTCTCCCTACTTTACCGAACCTTCGGAACCAAGCAAAAACAGTGCCATTGACTCAAGATGTCCGGTATGTGGAAACATATCCAACATGGCCAACCGGGCCAAACGATAACCGGCCGCCATCAGTACCTTGCTATCTCTCGCCAGCGTGGTGGGGTTACAGGATATATACACCACCCGCTGGGGAGCCAGTTTCACAATCTGCGGCATCACACCCGGCGCACCGGCGCGAGCCGGATCAAGCAATACTTTATCAAACCCCATTGACGCCCACGGTTGTCGGGTAACGTCTTCTTCCAGATTATGATGATAAAATGTGACCTGGGTCAGCCCATTGCGCTGGGCATTTTCCTGCCCTTTCTCCACCAGCGCCGCGACACCCTCAACCCCCACCACCCGACCCGCGTGCTGCGCCATCGGTAAGGTGAAATTGCCCATGCCACAAAACAGGTCAAGCACGCTGTCCTGCGGTTGCAGTTCCAGCCACGCTAACGCCTGCGCCACCATGCGTTGGTTAATGTCATCATTCACCTGAATAAAATCACGCGGACTGAACGCCAGCGATAATCCGGCGATACGATAAGACGGCATGTCGCCATGCAGGCACTCCAGCGTGCCCGCTTGCGGCGCAGCAAACAGCGACGCACCGTGCGTCTGCGCAAACGCCGTCAATACGTGCCGGTCGGCGTCACACAACGGATCCAGATGACGCAAAATGACCAGCGGCCCTTGCTCCGCCAACACCAGCTCCACATGTCCAAGCCGCCGCTGCGCCTGCAACTGCCCCAGACAGTCGCGTAACGGCACCAGTAAGGCTTCCAGCGCCGGATGCAGGATAGGACAGGCGCGGATATCCACCAGGTCGTGCGACCCCGCCTGCCGATAGCCCATCTGCAACTGGCGTGTTTTCGCCTGATAGTATAATGCAAGGCGTGCGCGGCGGCGGTAACCATAGGCCGCTGCACCGATAACCTCCGGCTCTGGCACGGTTTCACCGGTTTCCCGTTGCATCAGGTGTTTCAGTGCGGCCGATTTACTGCGATGCTGTAACGGCTGGCTGGCATGCTGCTGCTGGCAGCCGCCACACACGGAAAAATGTGGGCAACGCGGCGCGACGCGTTCTTCGCTGGTGGTCAGTAAACGTCGTAATTTGGCGTGGGCAAACTGGCGTTTGTCTTGCGTTAGCTGCACCTCGGCCTGCTCTCCCGGTAAGACGCCGGGAATGAACACCGTTTTTCCCTGATGACGGGCTACTCCCTGTCCGAATGGATCGAGATCGGTCACCGTCACGGTAAGGGTTTGCCGGGTCGTCACGCGCCGGTTTGGAGAGTAGAATTGCGCCATAAGTGTGCTGTCATTGATTTAATGGAATAGTCGACCTTAATTGTCCCACATTGGAACCCCATGACCAAATACAGTCTGCGCGCACGAATGATGATACTGATTCTGGCCCCAACGATGCTGATCGGGCTGTTGCTCAGTAGCTTTTTCGTCATCCACCGTTATAACCAGTTGCAGGAACAGTTGGCCGACGCGGGTGCCAGCATCATTAAACCGTTGGCAGCCAACAGCGCCTATGCCTTGACCCAACGACAGCCTGAATCGCTGCGGCAACTGGTCAACATGCTGCACCGCCATCATTCCGGCATTGTGCGTGCCATCAGCGTATTTGACGCCCGTAACCAGTTAATCGTCACCAGTAATCCGAACAACCCACACGCCTTGATGTTGCAGGTGCCGTCAGGCAGCCCGATGCCGACCACGCTGCAACTACAAGACGAAGGCGAAAGTCTGGTATTGCAGATGCCTATCGAAAACGAAGGCCCGCTTGCGACCAATACGCTGGTCAGCCGACAAACGCCCATGGGGTATGTGGCGGTCGAACTGGATTTAAACACGATACGGTTACAGCAATACCGCGAGATGTTCATGGCCGCGATGCTGTTACTGTTCTGCATGGGCGTGGCCATGCTGCTGGCCTACCGCCTGATGCGTGACGTGACCGCGCCCATCCGCAACATGGTGGAAACCGTAGACCGTATCCGTCGCGGTCAGTTGGACAGCCGGGTAGAAGGCCACATGCTGGGCGAGTTGGACATGCTGAAAAACGGCATCAACTCGATGGCGATGTCACTGACCGCCTATCATGAGGAAATGCAGCAAAACATCGACCAGGCAACGTATGACCTGCGCGAAACGCTGGAACAGATGGAAATTCAAAACGTCGAGTTGGATTTGGCCAAAAAGCGGGCACAGGAAGCCGCACGCATTAAATCCGAATTTCTGGCTAACATGTCTCACGAACTGCGCACACCGCTCAACGGTGTTATCGGTTTTACCCGGCAGACGCTGAAAACCCAGCTCACGACAACCCAGAAGGACTATCTGCAAACCATTGAGCGTTCGGCCAATAACCTGCTCAACATCATCAACGACGTATTGGATTTCTCCAAGCTGGAAGCCGGGAAACTGGTGCTGGAGAATATCCCGTTTTCGCTGCACAACACGCTTGATGAAGTGATTATGCTGTTAGCGCACACCGCCCATGAGAAAGGGCTAGAGCTGACACTCAATATTCAGCACGATGTACCGGAGCAATTTGTCGGCGATCCGCTGCGTTTGCAGCAAATCATTACCAATTTACTGGGTAACGCCATCAAGTTTACCGAGCAGGGCAACATTGATATTCGCATCGAGAAACGCAAACAGGAAAACCTGCAGGTATTACTGGAAATCCAGATTAAAGATACCGGCATCGGTATCGCCGAAGCGCAGCAGACCCAGTTATTTCAGGCGTTCCGTCAGGCGGACACCAGCATTTCACGCCAGCATGGCGGCACCGGTCTGGGGCTGGTGATCACCCAGCGACTGGTTCGGGAGATGGGTGGCGATATCAGCTTCCACAGTAAGCTCAATCAGGGCACCACCTTCTGGTGCACCGTCAACCTGACATTGAATCCACATATGCTGGAACCGGATTATCACTTTGCGCCGTTGCAGGGTAAACACCTGGCCTATGTGGAAACCAACCCGGCAGCGGCTCAGGCCACGCTGGACATTCTGGTGCATACACCGCTCACCGTCAGCTACAGCCCGACGCTGGAGCAATTGCCGGAACGCACCTTCGATATCCTGTTGATAGGCGTGCCGATCCACTATCGCAATACGCTGCTGGATTTTACGCCACTGATTCGCGACTTCTGCCGCCTGGCATCACGCGTCATCCTGGCTCTGCCCAGCCTGGCGGAAATGGAAGCCGAGCAACTGAAGGCATTCGGCGTCCATGCCAGTTTGAGCAAACCAATTACCGCTCCACGGCTCTTATCGCTGTTGCAGGACACTAATCTGTTTAGCCAGGAACCTCGCGAAGAGGTACAGGCCCTGCCGCCCCCAGCCACAGTACTCCAGCGGTTACCGCTCAGCGTGATGGCGGTCGACGACAACCCCGCTAACCTGAAGTTGATTGGTGCATTGCTGGAAGAACAGGTAGAAAAGATCATTTTGTGTGAAAGCGGCGCTGATGCGATCGCTCGCGCCCAGGAAAACCGCCTCGATATCATCCTGATGGACATTCAGATGCCGGGTATGGACGGGTTACAGGCCAGCGAGCATATCCGGCGGTTGCCGCAACACGCACAAACCCCGATTGTGGCGGTCACCGCACATACCATGAGCGGTGAGCGCGAAGTGCTGTTACAGGCCGGTATGGATGATTACCTGTCCAAACCGATTGATGAACAGATGCTGCGCCAGACACTGCTGCACCATACCAGCAAGCCCGAACCTGAAGTGACCGTGTTACCGCCAACGGTGGCCACACCATTGCCTTTGTCACTGGACTGGGACCTGGCGTTACGACAGGCCGCCAGTAAGCCGGATCTGGCGCGTGACCTGCTGGCGATGTTGCTCGACTTTCTCCCCGAAGTACGTGAGCAGATAGACGCGGTGCTGGCTGGCAATCCACCGGATAATCTCGTCGATATTATTCATAAACTGCACGGCAGTTGCAGTTATAGCGGTGTGCCACGGCTCAAACAGATTTGCCACTACCTTGAACAGTCGCTACGCAAAGGCCTGCCCGTTGATGAACTGGAGCCGGAATGGCTGGAATTGATGGATGAGATGACCAACGTGGAAAAAGCCGCACGGAAACGACTTGAGATCTCGGCCTGAATACGTTCACCGGGAAGCGTTATCAGGCTCGACGCCCCGACTTCCCATCAGGCAGGCGTCGCAGACAAAGGCAGCGCCTGCCGGTTGATAAGCCGCCCGACTGACGGCCCGTAATGAGTTAGTGGCTCAGGCGATGGTCTGTGCCAGTTTGATGGTGGCGGCGATATTGCGCGCCGTCATACGCACATTGTTGGCAGCGTTGTCCAACGCCTCCTCCAGCGAGCAAATGGTGTACAGCACGCTGAATACGGCATCGAGACCATGATCGTGTACCACACCCACATCGGCCGTCAGGCTACCGGCAATCCCGATCACCGGTTTATGGTAGCGTTTGGCGACAGACGCCACGCCAATCGGCACTTTTCCGTGAATGGTCTGGCTGTCGATACGGCCTTCACCGGTTATCACCAACGATGCATCTTTGACCAGTTCATCCAGCCCCAGCGCTTCGGTAACAATCTCAATACCTCGGCGCAACTCCGCGCCGCAGAACGCCAGTAACGCCGCGCCCATCCCACCGGCAGCACCGGCTCCCGGCACCTGCTCGACATCGATATCCAGGTCATGGCGGATAACGCCAGCATAATGCTGCAATGCCTTATCCAGCTGTTCTACCATCGCTTCGCTGGCACCTTTTTGCGGCCCAAACACCGCCGAAGCCCCTTGCTTGCCAGTCAATGGATTGGTGACATCACACGCCACTTCGAAACGGCACTGCTGAATACGCGGGTCAAGCGAGTGGGTATCAATGTACGCCAGCCGGGCCAGCTCCGCGCCGCCAAAACCTATCGGCTGCTTCGCGTCATCGAGCAACTGCGCGCCCAACGCCTGCACCATCCCCGCGCCGCCATCATTGGTGGCGCTGCCGCCGATACCAATAATGCAGTGACGCACACCGTGATCCAGCGCGCTGCGAATCAACTCGCCAGTGCCATAGCTGGTGGTCAACAGCGGATTGCGCAGATGCGGCGGCACCCGTTCCAGTCCACTGGCGGCCGCCATCTCGATGAACGCCGTTTTTTCATCCCCAGACAGCCCGAAAAAGGCTTCGATATCATCGCCCAGCGGACCGGTGACGTTCACTTTGATGATTTTACCGCGGGTTGCCGCCACCATGGCCTCCACGGTTCCCTCTCCCCCATCGGCGACCGGCAGTTTCACATAGCAGGCTTCGGGGAACACCTCCCGAAAACCGGCCTCAATCTGCGTCGCCACTTCCTGGGCGGATAAGCTCTCTTTGTAAGAATCCGGTGCGATAACTATTTTCATAAACGACTCGCGTCATCAACTACCCGCGCTGCAGAACCGGCGCTAATCAAAATGTTCCGTCAACCAGGCGGCGTGCGTTATGCCGACGCCGCCTTGTCGACTACCGAGTGACTTCCACTTTCGCCAGCTTCTCATAATAACGAGCCAGCGCACTGTGATCGGCACCGCCCAGATCATCGGCTTTCAGCGCCTGCATCATTTCCATTACGGCAGCGGTCAGCGGCAGTTGCGCTCCAACGCCGTGAGAGGTATCCAGCGCGTTCGCCAAATCCTTGATATGCAGATCGATGCGGAAACCGGGTTTGAAGTTGCGATCCATCACCATCGGCGCTTTGGCATCCAGCACGGTACTGCCCGCCAGACCACCACGAATCGCCTGATACACCAGGTCTGGATTAACACCTGCTTTGGTTGCCAGCACCAGTGCTTCAGACATGGCCGCGATATTCAGTGCCACAATGACCTGATTCGCCAACTTGGTGACGTTACCGGCACCGATATCACCGGTATGCACCACTGAACCGGCCATCGCCTTCATCACGTCGTAGCAACGATCAAACACCGCTTTATCACCGCCCACCATGACGGACAGCGTACCGTCGATCGCTTTCGGCTCACCGCCGCTGACCGGTGCGTCCAGCATATCGACGCCTTTTTCCGCCAGGGCTGTGGCAATTTCACGGCTGGCCAACGGCGCGATAGAACTCATATCGATAACGACAGCACCTTTGCGTGCGCCTTCAATCACACCGTTTTCGCCCAGCACCACCTCTTTCACGTGAGGAGAGTTGGGCAGCATAGTAACGATGATATCGCTCTGCTCGGCGATAGCTTTCGGCGTTGCCGCCGCGCTGGCACCCGCTGCGATGACTTCGGCAACGGCTTCACTATTTCTGTCCAGCACCACCAATGAATAACCCGCTTTAATCAGGTTTTTGCTCATCGGTTTGCCCATGATACCCAGTCCAATAAAACCAATTTTCATTGCGATAACCTCGTTGTCCATTCAGAGACATGGTCAGATATGTTGACGGCCGATGCGGCCCTGATTAATCCGAATTACTTTTTGAATTTGTCGCACAGCGCCTGAGTGGCACCACGGAACACCCCCAGGTCGCTGCCAACGGCAACAAAACGGGCACCCCACTCCAGATAACGACGTGCATCCGCTTCCACCGGCGCGAGAATACCGCTCGGTTTACCGTGAGCTGCCGCACGTTCAAAAATGTGGCGAATGACTTTCTGCACTTCCGGGTGATTCGGCTGGCCCAGATACCCGAGTGCTGCCGACAGGTCGCCGGGGCCGACGAAAATACCGTCCACGCCATCGACCGCGGCAATCGCGTCCAGGTTGTCCACCCCTTCCTGTGTTTCTATCTGCACCAGCACGGTAATGTTGTCGTTAATGGTGGCAAAATAGTCCGGCTCAGTGCCGTAAGCATTGCTGCGATGGCCGACCGATACACCACGAATCCCCGCTGGCGGGTAACGGGTTGATGCGACGGCACGAATGGCTTCTTCTTCGGTTTCCACAAAGGGGATCAGGAAGTTATAGAAACCGATATCCAGCAGCCGCTTGATAATCACCGGCTCATTACAGGGCGGACGCACCACCGGCGCGCTGTGGCTGCCTTTGAGCGCCATCAGTTGCGGAATAAAGGTGTTGATGTCGTTCGGCGCGTGCTCGCCGTCCAGTACCAGCCAGTCGAACCCTGCCAGCCCCAATACCTCGGTGGAAATCGGATTAGCCAGCGCACACCAGCAACCGATCAGGGTATTGCCCTGACGTAAATCCTGGCGAAATTGGTTAGGCAACAGTGGCGTCTTCATGTTTTGTCCTTACTCTTTACCGCGCCGCCCCGGATGAAGCGGCGCTCTTCATTAACAACCTACGATAATTAACGAACCGTGATGGATTAACGGACCAGGCAAGGACGTTTGTTATCAAACGTCCAGTTAGGGATCAGGTACTGCATGCCTACGGCGTCGTTACGTGCGCCTAACCCCATGTTTTTATACAGCTCATGTGCTTTCATGACCTGTTCCATATCCAGCTCGACACCCAGACCCGGTTTCTTCGGTACTTCCACCATGCCGCCGACAATCTGTAACGGCTCTTTGGTCAAGCGCTGGTTGCCCTCCTGCCAAATCCAGTGAGTATCAATAGCCGTAATACGGCCCGGCGCTGCCGCTGCCACGTGGGTGAACATCGCCAGTGAAATATCAAAGTGGTTATTGGAGTGAGAACCCCAGGTCAGGCCCCATTCATGGCACATCTGCGCCACACGCACGGATCCTTGCATGGTCCAGAAGTGCGGATCCGCCAGCGGAATATCGACAGATTGCAGGGAAATGGTGTGCCCCATCTGCCGCCAGTCGGTAGCTATCATGTTGGTGGCGGTAGGCAAACCGGTAGCGCGACGGAACTCTGCCATCACTTCACGCCCAGAGAAGCCCTGCTCGGCACCACACGGGTCCTCAGCGTAAGCCAGCACACCGCGCAGCTGTTTACCCAGGCGAATCGCCTCGTCCAGTGACCAGGCACCGTTCGGGTCGAGCGTAATACGTGCCTGCGGGAAGCGTTTAGCCAGCGCGGTTACCGCTTCGGCCTCTTCGCTACCGGCCAGCACGCCGCCTTTGAGTTTGAAATCGTTGAAGCCGTATTTCTCGTACGCTGCTTCAGCCAGACGCACCACCGTTTCCGGCGTCAATGCTTCTTCGTGGCGCAGACGATACCAGTCGCATTTGTCATTCGGCTGGCTCTGGTACGGCAGGTCGGTTTTGTTGCGATCACCGATATAGAACAGGTAACCGAGCATTTCTACCGCGTCACGCTGTTGACCATCGCCCAGCAACGCTGCCACTGGTACGTTCAGGAACTGCCCCAGCAGGTCCAGCATGGCGGCTTCGATACCGGTGACCACGTGAATGGTGGTACGCAGGTCGAAGGTTTGCAGACCACGGCCGGAGGCATCGCGATCGGCAAACTGGTTGCGTACCGCAGTCATCACGTTTTTGTATTCGCCTAACGTTTTACCCACCACCAGCGCCGCAGCATCTTCCAGCGTTTGGCGGATCTTCTCACCGCCCGGGATTTCCCCCACGCCGGTATGGCCCGCGTTGTCGTTAATGATCACGATGTTACGGGTGAAGTACGGTGCGTGCGCCCCGCTGAGGTTCAGCAACATGCTGTCGTGCCCGGCAACAGGAATCACCTGCATACTGGTAATAACCGGGGTAGAACTTTGCGACGTCATGGTAATTTCCTTCTGTTAAAACGTAGAATTCTTAGGTAACTCGCGTCCGAATACCGGGCGTTTGCGATCAAATGTCCAGCCGGGGATCAGGTACTGCATTGCCGCCGCGTCATTACGCGCACCACTCGGCAGTTTTTTATGCAGCTCATGGGCTTTCATTACCTGCGCCATATCCAGCTCAATGCCCAGCCCCGGCCGCTCCGGCACCTTGATTTTGCCGTTAACGATTTGCAGCGGCTCTTTGGTCAGGTGCTGACCTTCCTGCCAGATCCAGTGGGTGTCGATAGCGGTCGGTTTACCCGGCACCGCGGCCCCCACATGGGTAAACATCGCCAACGAAATATCGAAGTGGTTATTAGAGTGACAACCCCAGGTCAGCCCCCAGTCGTCACACAGTTGTGCAACCCGTACCGCACCGTGCATGGTCCAGAAGTGTGGGTCTGCCAGCGGGATATCCACCGCCTGCAACATCACCGCGTGGTTCATCTCGCGCCAGTTGGTGGCAATCATGTTGGTCGCGACCGGCAACCCGGTAGCGCGACGGAATTCCGCCATCACTTCACGGCCAGAGAAACCTTGTTCCGCGCCGCAAGGGTCTTCCGCGTAAGTCAACACGCCGTTCAGGCCTTTGCACAAGCGGATAGCCTCATCGAGCAGCCAGGCACCGTTCGGGTCCACCGTGATACGGGCATCGGGGAAGCGCTTTTTCAACGCTTTCACGGTGTCGATTTCCAGCTCACCCGGCAGTACGCCACCTTTGAGCTTGAAGTCTTTAAAGCCGTAGCGATCAGCCGCGGCTTCCGCCAGCCGGACCACCGACTCACTGTTCATCGCCTGCTGATGGCGCAGGTGATACCACGGGTGTTTACCCTGTTCGCCTTCCAGATAAGGCAAATCGGTTTGAGTGCGATCGCCGATATAGAACAGGTAGCCCAGTACCGTGACTTCATCACGCTGTTTACCCGGCCCCAGCAATTCGGCGACAGGCACATTCAGATGCTGCCCCAACAGGTCCAGCAGGGCGGCTTCCAGTGCGGCGACAGCGTTGACCCGCAATTCGAACGTCCAGGCGCCTTTGCCGAACGAATCGAAATCCGAAGACTGGTTGCCTTTGTGAACCTGATGCACCAGGTGGTTCATACGCGCGACCTGCGACCCTACGACCTGTGACGTCATCGCCATCAGCGTGTTGTAAATCACCTCGCCGCCAGGGGCTTCACCGACGCCGGTGTGACCGGCGTTGTCTTTGAGAATCACGATATTGCGCGTGAAATAGGCCCCGTGAGCACCGCCGATATTGAGCAACATGCTGTCATAGCCGGCGACGGGGATGACGGTCATCTCAGTAATAACAGGGGTATCTTGCGTACTGCTCATTTTCTCGTCCTTACCCGACATCACTGGGGTTTATAAGGTTTCAGTTCGATACGTTTGATGTCCTGCACAATGAACAGGAAGCTCAAAATGGCGACGAACGCATGGACACCCACATACACCAACCCACCATTAAAGGAACCGGTCACACCGACGATATAACCGATGGCAATCGGCGTGACGATGCCGGAGATATTGCCGAACATGTTGAACAGACCACCGCTCAGGCCACTGATTTCTTTCGGTGCCGTATCCGCCATCACCGCCCAGCCCAACGCGCCGATACCTTTACCGAAGAACGCTGCCGCCATCACTGCGATGACCATCCATTCCGTGGTGACGTAGTTACAAATCACCATCGACATGGAGAGCAACATCCCCAGCACAATCGGCGTTTTACGGGCAATGGTGAGCGACTGGGTACGACGCATCAGATAATCGGAAATCACGCCCCCCAGCACGCCGCCGACAAACCCGCAGATGGCTGGAATCGATGCCACAAACCCGGCTTTTAAAATCGACATGCCACGGGCCTGAACCAGATACACCGGGAACCAGGTAATAAAGAAGTAGGTCAGCGCATTGATGCAGTATTGGCCAAGATAGACGCCCATCATCATGCGGGAAGTCAGTAATTGTTTAATCTGGTGCCACTTCTCACCGCGAGCGACCTCTTTTTTCGCCGCCGAGGCATCCATGTTGACCAGTGCGCCGCCGGCTTCGATGTATTCCAGCTCAGCTTTGTTCACGCCGGGGTGATCTTTCGGGTCATGAATCACTTTCAGCCACAGGAAGCTGATAACCATACCCAGGCCGCCCATGAACCAGAACACGTGCGCCCAACCCACTTCATGCGTCAGCCAGCCCATGATGGGGGCGAAGATAACGGTGGCGAAATACTGCGCGGAGTTGAAGATGGCGACAGCGGTACCACGTTCCTGTGCCGGGAACCAGGCCGCCACGATACGGCTGTTACCGGGGAAAGACGGGGATTCACACAGCCCCACCATGAAGCGCAGCATAAACAGCGAAATCACAATGGCCGAGCCGTGGAAGAGGTCTACAAACCCTTGCAGCAGGGTAAACAACGACCAGGTGAAAATACTCCAGAAGTACACGCGCTTGGAACCAAAACGGTCCAGCAGCCAGCCGCCAGGGATTTGGCCTATAACATAAGCCCAGGAGAACGCAGAGAAGATATAGCCCATGCCGACGGCATCAAGACCAATCTCTTTGGACATGGCGGAACCCGCGATAGAAATCGTGGCTCGGTCGCCATAGTTGAATGACGTGACAATGAACAGCATCACGACAATCCAGTAACGGGCGTTGGTTTTCTTTTGTAATACGCCTGCTGCTGTGCTGACGGTATTCATGATGAACTCCTACTTTCAGATAGCGGTTAGCTCATTCATTCCGAATAACAACACAATGTAAGGTTGAGTTACCAGAATGAAATCAAGAGTCGGTAATGGTTTGAAACCTGAGCAAAGAAAAAACAGAACAGCAAAAATAAACCACGGACCTCTTAGACTTCTGGAAACGATTATAAAGGGCAGCTTCTGTCACCTCACTGGACAGGCGCACAACAATCACCACCACATCCAACATGGATTATGGCAATCGCCCAACCGATTGGGAGTCATTTCACGAAAACACCGTTTTTTGCCATCGCAGTCACAAAACAAGACGGTCAGAATAAGGAGGGAATCAGAGCCTATCCCAGTAGGCGTTATTGACGCCGCCAGTGTGGACTCGGGAAGCCGCGGAGAACCCGCAGCGTACACGGAGTACGTGAGGAGCTCGAGCACTGCCCAGGGCCAAAATGGCCAGTGAAATAGCCCTAATGGGATAGGCGCTAAATCAATGGACGGAATAATGTGACAGGTCTCACTGCCTATTGTTTCTTCGCCCGAGAAATTAAGCACAACGCGCCGGGATGTCAGTCAATTGCATAATGCATGATGGCGGAAAGCTCACCTATACTGATGCCGAGCAAAGTTATTATTAGCATCAACAGTGAAAATAAACCGCGCGTTATAACTTTAACCAGCGTTATAACTCATGAAGGTTAACGCCATGTCAGAGAATACAACAACGGGTGTGGCCGATGATCGGCCGCTTTATATCAAGGTCCATGAGTCTGACAATGTCGCCATTGTCGTTAACAATAACGGCCTGAAAGCGGGCACCCGATTCAGCTGTGGTCTGGAACTGAAAGAGCATATACCGCAAGGTCACAAGGTTGCGTTAAGCGACATCGCCCAAGGCGCACCGATCGTTCGTTACGGCGAAATTATCGGTTATGCCCTCAGGGATATCGCCCGTGGCAGTTGGATAGACGAATCGCTGGTGGAATTGCCCAATGCCCCCGCACTGGAAACACTACCGCTGGCAACCCGGGTTCCCCCTGCGTTACCACCACTGGAGGGTTTTACCTTCCAGGGCTACCGTAACCCGGACGGTAGCGTCGGTACCAAGAACCTGCTTGGGATTACCACCAGTGTTCACTGCGTCGCCGGTGTGGTGGATTATGTCGTCAATCTGATAGAACGCGATTTGCTGCCCCGCTACCCTAACGTCGACGGCGTCGTGGCGTTGAACCATCTGTACGGCTGCGGTGTGGCGATCAATGCTCCGGCAGCAGTGGTCCCCATTCGCACTATCCATAATCTGGCGTTAAACCCGAATTTCGGCGGCGAAGTGCTGGTGGTTGGGCTGGGCTGCGAAAAACTACAGCCGGAACGACTGCTGCAAGGCACGCCAGATGTGCAGGCCATTTCGCTCGATGAGACCAGTATTGTGCGATTGCAGGATGAACACCATGTCGGTTTCAAATCGATGGTGGACGATATCCTGTCCATGGCGGATAAGCACCTGCAACAACTCAACCGCCGTCAGCGTGAGACGGTGCCAGCCTCGGAGCTGGTCGTCGGTATGCAGTGCGGCGGTAGCGATGCGTTTTCCGGTGTGACCGCCAATCCGGCGGTAGGGTTCGCCTCTGACCTGCTGGTGCGCTGCGGTGCTACGGTCATGTTTTCCGAAGTCACCGAAGTCCGCGATGCTATCCATCTGCTTACGCCACGCGCCATCAACGAAGAAGTGGGTAAACGACTGCTGGAAGAAATGGCCTGGTATGACGATTACCTCGATAGCGGTAAAACCGACCGCAGCGCCAACCCCTCCCCCGGCAACAAGAAAGGCGGTCTGGCCAATGTGGTGGAAAAAGCGCTGGGATCTATCGCTAAATCCGGCACCAGTGCGATTGTAGAAGTGCTGTCACCAGGCCAACGCCCGACTAAACGCGGCCTGATTTACGCCGCCACACCCGCCAGCGACTTCGTCTGTGGTACGCAGCAACTCGCTTCCGGTATCACAGTGCAGGTCTTTACTACCGGGCGTGGCACGCCTTACGGGCTCAAAGCCGTGCCGGTTATCAAGATGGCGACCCGCTCAGCGCTGGCAGAGCGCTGGCATGACCTGATGGATATCAACGCCGGTACCATCGCGACCGGCGAGGCTACCATCGAGGATGTGGGCTGGCAGTTGTTCCACTTTATTTTGGATATTGCCAGCGGCAGGAAAAAAACCTGGTCTGATCAATGGGGCCTGCATAACGCCCTGTCAGTGTTTAACCCGGCACCGGTTACCTGATACGCGCCGTCATACCATTAATGCCCATTCCCCCCGGTGCCTCATCCAGGGGGAATGTTTTCAACACACCGGCAGTGAGCAGCACCCTGAAATTAATTTAATGTGTCAATTACGTGAATTATTCTCGAAAGAAAATAACGCCACATAGTTTCCCCTGGCCCACCATCAATACCCCTAAATAAGTAATGCAATCTCACTCCATTTCAGGAGGACTATTTTCGTGACTCATGTTAATAAAACGTTTTTATTGTGATGTCGTCTTTAAGAAAAAATCGATCAACATTTAATAAACACAAAGAAGATAAAAAAAGTGCTGTTCAAAAAATGATTTCATTGACAACACAAAGACCCAAAGCATAAATTCCTCCCTACAAAAAAAGGAATAATTTTACTTAGGGATGCTTTCTCGTTTAAAGCGCCCTTTTTTTCGTACCCTCTAACCATGATCAAAAACAAAAATGATGATCTTACACACCGTTAATGATCTCTCCTGACAGGTGCCCAGTTGCAGCCAGACAACACGCTGACTGCACCAAAAGGCCCGAAAGGCAGGTTTTCAACCGGTGTGATTAATCAGGCCACACTCACACGTTGGCCCTTTATTCTCATGACATATTACTGACACACAGCATCGGGGTTTCCAATGAGGGTTAATACACCTATTACACAACAGGAACACCTGTTGGATGACGACACAACATTAATGTCGACCACGGATGTTAAAAGCCACATCACTTACGCCAATTCCGCATTTATACGTATAAGCGGATTTGATGAAGATGAACTCATGGGGGCGCCGCACAATATTGTTCGTCATCCTGATATGCCCGTCGAAGCCTTTGCGGACATGTGGTACACCCTGCAACAGGGTGATAGTTGGACCGGGCTGGTAAAAAACCGTCGCAAAAACGGCGATCATTACTGGGTACGAGCTAATGTCACACCGGTTTATCATAACAACCACCTGACGGGCTATATTTCGGTTCGCAATACTCCCAAAGCGGCAGAAATTCAGGCGGCAGAACCGTTGTATGAAGCGGTACAAAATAAGCAAGCCCGCCACCTTCGTTTTTATAAAGGACTGGTAGTCCGTACCGGACTATTCTCTGTATTGTCATTATTCCAGCGCTTATCGGTACGTGGGCGGTTACGGCTGGCAGTATTATTCAGCGGCTTGATACCACTGGCTCTCACCCTACTGGGCGTCGGCGCGGGCGTGTCTATTGCCGCGACACTCCTGCTCATGGTGGTGCTGGACTACTTTTTGCAACAACAAATCGCTCGCCCACTGCGTTTGATCCTGCGTCAGGCACAGCAGGTGGTGTCTGGCCGCCGGGCGGATAGCATCCATCTCAACCGGGTAGACGAGATCGGGCTATTGCTGCGGGTCGTCAACCAGTTTGGGTTGAACCTGCATTCGCTGGTCAACGATGTCAGCACGCAGGTTTCTGGCATTAACGACATCAGCCAACAACTGGCCGACAGCAACAGCAACCTGAGCGTACGCACCGAAGAGACCGCCGCGAATCTGCAACAGACCGCCGCTGCTATCGAGCAAATTACGGTAGCGGTGCAGCAAAGCGCAGATACCGCCACACAAGCGACGCAGATGGCGCAAAACGCCAGTCACTCTGCCCGCAAAGGTGGCGACATCATGGCGGAAACCGTCAGCATGATGGAGTCGATTTCCAACGCCAGCCGCAAGATTGTCGATATTATCGGCGTCATCGACAGCATCGCGTTTCAGACGAATATTCTGGCGCTGAATGCGGCAGTAGAAGCGGCACGGGCAGGCGTAGAAGGGCGCGGTTTTGCCGTTGTAGCCGCGGAAGTGCGCAATCTGGCACAACATTCCGCTTCCGCTGCCCGCGAAATCAAGACGTTGATCGACGCTAATATGGCGAGTGTTGAAACCGGCAGCGCCCTGGTGGATAACGCCGGTCAACATATTCACGATATCATTCATGACGTGCAGCAGGTTGCCGCGATGATTAGCGAAATCAGCAATGCCACCCGGGAGCAAACCGAGGCGTTGTCGCTTATCAACGGCTCTATCGCCCAGATTGAACAGATGACTGTCGGCAATACCGGCATGGTCGATCAATCCGCTGAATTCTCCGCCAACCTCAGCAAACAGGCGCTGCGATTAACCGATGCCATTAACGTCTACGGGAAATAATGTCAGGTATACAGATACAATTCTTTACCTATCATCACGCTCAAAGAGTAGCCAGGTGTCACGTTTTGGTTAATAATCACTCATAAGATCGCACCAGGTGCCGATAATAGAAATAGCAGGGACAGTCCCCTGCCAAGACGACCCAATCAGGAGGATGTATGCTGAGTCCAATTACCAGCTCTGCGTTTGCAGTGATGCCGGTGCCAGCATCCACCAGCGTCGAAACCAATACGGAACAAAAGGTTTCCGATCGCAACTTGCAAAGCCTGAAAGCTGCTGAGACATCAGGTGAAAGCACCAAGAAGCAGCAGGAAACCACGATTAACGGGCAACAACAGTCGATGCAGGCCCAGATCGTTGTGATGCAGGGGCAGATTGCACAGTTGCAAAACCAGCAGGTTCAACAGCCGCAGGA
This sequence comes from Dickeya oryzae, assembly GCF_020406815.2. Classification (NCBI taxonomy): domain Bacteria; kingdom Pseudomonadati; phylum Pseudomonadota; class Gammaproteobacteria; order Enterobacterales; family Pectobacteriaceae; genus Dickeya; species Dickeya oryzae. The sequence goes on along the minus strand of NZ_CP162670.1, from coordinate 956,612 downwards.
AAGCAAACCGATGGTGCGGCCGGTTGAAGGGGTTAACCGCCCTTCTGCCGAACACGCTATCGATATCTATATCTGATTCGGTCTGTCAGACATACTGCCTACCCCAGCCCGCTGCCACCCAGCGGGCTTTTGCGTTTTAAGGCCGGGGATACAGCGGCAACACCGTGGTCAGCGCGGTTTTCACCAGATTCGATAGAAAGACGTCGTTGATGTATGGCAATCATTGACGTACGAGCAATCGTTGACCTGTGGTAGCGCATTTCACTGAAGGTGCGCAATAACAACCGTTCTTGTGCCGGTATATTTGTATATACTTCGTCAGGAAATCGAAAATCCGATAAGGCTATCGCAGTGCGATGCCGATAACGGTATAGCCATCATGGCTATTTTCAGGAGGAATTTATGGCAAGTTCTATCGGCTCAGCAACATCAGCCGTTTCTGCATCATCAGGCAGCAGCAGTAGCGCCAGTATTGATCAGCAGATTTCCCAGTTAAACAAGCAAATTCAATCGCTGACTAAGCAAGCGACCCAGCTGACTCAGCAGGCGACAGAAGCAAAGACGGATGAAGAGCGCCAGCAGCTTGAGCAACAGCAAAAGATGATTCAGGCGCAAATCCAACAAATTCAGGCACAAATCCAGCAGTTGCAGCAGCAGAAAACACAGCAGGCTCAGCAGTCAGCCGCCTCTGCAATTCAGTCGGCGACACCCAAAGAAGGCGTTAACATGCCGACGGATGAAAACAGCGTTAATATTTACATCTAATCTTTTCGCTGTCTGAATATTGTCTGGTATGAGTAAAAGCATCATGTATCCTGATGATTCATGATGCTTTTTTATTTGCTAAAAGGGTGTCGGCACCGGCGAGTTACCAGCGCCATCAATACCTGTCAGGTTACTGATATCAGGGTGAAGGGCGGCGCAAAGGCTTAATCAGCCCTTGCAATCCTTCTATCTTGATAGCAAGGGTAATCTGCATCAATTCCCCCAGACGCCCGGCTGGGAATTCGCCCTTGCGGGCGAACCATAAGAGGTATTCTTCTGGTAAATCGACCAGCATACGTCCTTTATATTTGCCAAACGGCATCGGTGTAGTGGCAATCGCCAGCAGATCCTCTTTTTCCATATGAACTTACCCCAGCAGACGCATCATCTCCGCTTCATCGATGACAGCAATACCCAGCTCTTGGGCTTTGGCAAGTTTAGACCCTGCCGCCTCACCAGCAATCACCAGATCGGTTTTCTTCGACACACTCCCACTGACTTTGGCACCCAACGCCGTGAGACGATCTTTGGCTTCATCACGAGACAGCTGGCTTAATGAGCCGGTCAATACTACCGTTTTCCCGGCAAACGGGCTCGTTGATGCCTCAACATTCACTCTCACCGGAGTCGGCCAGTGAATACCGACCTCATCGCTGATCAGTGCCTGGATGACCTGCTGGTTATGCGCTTCATCAAGAAAGTGACGCACATGCGTCGCCACGACGATACCGACATCTTGCACCTGCTGCAATGCGTCCAGATCGGCCGCCTGCAACGCCTCTAACGTACCAAAGTGCGATGCCAGATTCGCCGCCGTCGCCTCGCCCACATCGCGAATGCCTAGCGCATACAGAAAACGGGCAAACGTGGTCGATTTCGCTTTATCCAGCGCATTCACCAGATTCTGTGCTGACTTCTGGCCCATGCGATCCAACCGGGTAAGGATGCCGATATCCAGCCGAAACAGATCTGCAGGTGTTTTGACGTACTCTTTCTCGACCAGTTGGTCGATAATTTTATCGCCCATCCCTTCCACATCCAGCGCACGGCGGGAAACAAAGTGCTTCAGTGCCTCTTTACGCTGCGCGGCGCAGAATAAACCGCCGGTACAGCGGGTCACCGCTTCCCCCTCTACTCGCTCCAGCTCAGAACCACATACCGGGCAGTGATCAGGAAAGACGATGGGCCGAGCATCTGATGGGCGTTCTGACAACACCACGCTAACTACCTGCGGAATGACATCACCGGCACGGCGCACCGCGACCCGATCGCCAATCTGAATCCCCAGACGTTCGATTTCATCGGCGTTGTGCAGTGTGGCGTTACTCACTACCACACCAGCCACCGCCACCGGTTCGAGGCGCGCAACCGGTGTTATCGCACCAGTACGCCCGACCTGAAACTCCACATCACGCAACCAGGTCAATTGCTCCTGTGCCGGGAACTTGAAGGCCACCGCCCAGCGTGGTGCCCGCGCCACAAAGCCCAGCCGCTCCTGCAAGGCCAGCTCGTTAACTTTGATCACCACACCATCGATATCAAACCCCAGCGTTTCGCGCTCGTGCTCCACCTGGCGATAGAACTCCAACACCGCCTCACTGCCAGTACACAGACGGATGCGATCACTGACCGGCAAACCCCAGTCGCGAAACTGCATCAACCGCTGCCAGTGGGTATCCGGTAGGGTGCCGCCTTCAACCAGCCCAACGCCATAACACAGGAAGGTCAACGGACGCGTGGCGGTAATACGAGGATCTAACTGACGCAACGACCCTGCTGCTGCATTGCGCGGGTTGGCGAACACTTTACCGCCAGTACGGCGCGCGTCTTCATTCAGGGCTTCAAACCCTTTGTGTTTCATGAATACTTCGCCGCGCACTTCCAGCCGGGCCGGGATGTTGTCGCCATGCAAACGCAACGGGATCGCGCCAATGGTCCGGATATTCGCGGTGATATTTTCACCCGTTGTGCCATCGCCACGTGTCGCGGCGCGCACCAGCACACCCTGCTCATACAACAGGCTGACGGCCAGCCCATCGAGTTTCAATTCACAGCAGAACGCCAGCTCAGTCTCATTTTTCAAGCGGTCGTTGATGCGTTTGCAAAACGCCAGAAAGCTGGCCTCGTCAAAGACGTTATCCAACGACAACATGGGCACGTCATGCGCAACGGTGTCAAACGCATCCAGCGGCGCGGCACCCACACGCTGAGTCGGCGAATCCGGCGTGACCAGCTCAGGGTGCGCCTGCTCCAGCGCTTTCAGCGTATTCATCAACGTGTCGTATTCTGCGTCGGGAATCTCCGGCGCATCTTCGACATGGTATTTGTATTCGTGATAGCGCAGTTGGGCGCGCAGCGCCTCAACCTGTGCGGCAACCGCCGCGATATCGTCGGCCGTCTTCGACTCTTTTTCCAGCATAAGTGCGCCCGTTAGTCTCTGGCTTTGATGGTGTTGATGATATTGGTGGTCGAGCAACCATCCTCAAAGTTCAGTACCCGTACTTCACCGCCATTGGCCCAGACTTCTTTGCTCCCGGCAATATCTTCCGGTTTGTAATCGCCGCCCTTCACCAAAATATCCGGTAATACTTCGCTAATCAGACGCTGTGGGGTGTCTTCTTCAAACGGGACCACCCAGTCCACCGCCTCCAACGCACCCAGCACGATCATCCGTTGCGTCAACGGGTTAACCGGGCGAGTCGGCCCTTTCAGGCGTTTGGTGGAATCATCACTGTTTACCGCCACGATCAGGCGGTCGCCCAGGCGGCGCGCGTTAGCCAGGTAGGAAACATGCCCGGCGTGCAAAATATCAAAACACCCGTTGGTCATGACCACCGTTTCGCCACGCTGGCGCGCCAGCGATACCGCATCTTTCAACTGCGCTTCGGTCATCACGCCAAAACCAGTATCGGCACGACCACGGATGGCATTTTCCAGTTCGATCGGCGTAACCGTAGAGGTGCCGAGTTTACCCACGACGACACCCGCCGCCGCATTAGCCAGGAAGCAGGCTTCCTCCAGCGGTTTACCCGCCGCCAACGCCGCCGCCAGTACGCCAATCACGGTATCGCCCGCACCGGTCACGTCATACACTTCCTGCGCCTGCGTCGGCAGATGCAACGGCGCTTTACCCGGTTGCAGTAACGTCATGCCCTGCTCAGAGCGGGTCACCAGCAACGCGGACAGGTCCAGTTCCGCCAGCAGCTTCGCACCACGTTCCACCAGATCATTTTCATCTTTACAGCGCCCGGCTACTGCCTCGAACTCCGACAGGTTCGGCGTCAGTAACGTCGCTCCGCGGTAACGATTGAAATCGGTCCCTTTCGGGTCGATCAACACCGGTACACCCGCAGCTCTGGCGGTTTGGATCATGGTTTGTACATGCACCAACGCCCCTTTGGCGTAATCGGACAACACCAACGCGCCAATTTTTGGCAATGCCTGTTGGATACGGTCGATCATCGGTTGCGGATCGACACTGTCGAACCCCTCTTCAAAATCGAGGCGGATCAACTGCTGGTTACGCGACAGTACGCGCAATTTGGTGATAGTCGGATGCGTGGGAACAGAAACGAAGTCGCATTTGACGTTGACTTCGTTCAATTTGGCGCTCAGGGCGCGGGCGGCATCATCGATACCGGTTAACCCCACCAAACGCGACCCTGCGCCCAGCGCAGCGATATTCATCGCCACGTTAGCCGCGCCGCCGGGACGTTCTTCGATGGTATCCACCTTAACCACCGGTACCGGCGCTTCCGGCGAAATACGGCTGGTTGGGCCGTACCAGTAGCGGTCCAGCATTACGTCACCCACGACCAGAACACCGGCGTGGCGAAAATCAGGTAGCGTTACTTTCATTCCCTGGCTCCAAAAACAGGTTCATTTTAACGCGCGCTATACTACCACACTCAGCTATCACACTCACCGGGTAGCCACCGCCCTGACGGGCGTTTTGCACGCGCCTTACTCCAGCCACGTTTTCCAGCTCTGCAACACCTGCTGACGCTCGGCGATGAAGCTATCCTGTCCGACCCGACTGGGTAACTCCTGCAACGCCAGATGATGGATTTCATCACGCAGGGTGATGTAAGCCAGCCGCAGCGCCTCAGCTTCGGCCTCTTCCATCACGCCGTGGCGAGCCAGCAGTTCCAGAATGCGCACGTTATCAGACCAACGCGTTAATCGCGGCTCCTGTGCTGCATAGCGCAGCACCAGATACTGCGCGATAAATTCGATATCGGTAATCCCGCCAGCGTCTGCTTTAATATCGAACCCCATGTCCTTACTGGCGTGATGCTGACGCATCTTTTCGCGCATTTCCCGTACTTCGGTGCGCAAAGCGTCGCCGTCACGCTCACGACATAAAATACGCTGGCGGATCTGTTCGAACTGCTGCTGTATGGCGGGCTCGCCATACACAACCCGAGCGCGGACCAGTGCCTGATGCTCCCAGGTCCAGGCTTCGTTACACTGATAGTCTTCAAACGCCGCCACGGTACTCACCAGCATGCCCGCTGCCCCCGAAGGCCTTAAACGCGCATCCACCTCGTACAAAATGCCGGACGAGGTACGGGTACTAAAGAGATGCATTACGCGCTGTGCCAGGCGCAGGTAGAACTGGCGGCCATCAATACTGCGCTCACCGTCGGTCATCACGTTATCAGGGCAATCGATCAGAAACACCAGGTCCAGATCCGAACTGTAGCCCAGTTCCCAGCCCCCCAACTTGCCATACCCCACAACCGCGAAGCCTCGCCCGGATTCAGCATGCAAATGGGTCGGCTGGCCGTAACGCGTTGTCATCTGGCTCCACGCCTGCTGCACGACCGCCGCGATGATGGCCTCCGCCAGATAGGTTAAGTGATCACTCACTTTCATGACCGGCAATGCGCCGACAATATCGGCAGCAGCAATACGCAAATGCTGTGCTTGTTTAAACTGACGCAGGGCTTCCAGTTGCTGCTCTTCATCGTCTGTCGGTACGCGCATCAGGTATTGACGCAGTTCATCGGCGTAAGCATCCAGGGCGATGGGTTGATACAGACTGGCGGGGTCGAGCAGTTCATCCAGCAGCAACGGATAGCGTGCCAGTTGGCTTGCTATCATCGGCGATACGGCACACAGCCGGATCAACTGCGTTAATGCCGCACGTGATTCCAGCAACAGCTCCAGATAGGTCGTACGGGTGACAATCCCCAGCAATAACGGCGTCAGGCGCGCCACGATAACATCAGCGTTGGCATGACCACAGGCCTGCGCCAACAAAGCAGGCATCAGTTGATCCAACACGTCCCGACCGCGGGGCCCGATCGTACGGCGAGATAAATCGGCGCGAAAATCCGCCACTCGAGTCAGTAAACGCTCACCCACTTCGGCAGTCAGCTGCGGTGACAACACCGACAGTTCTGCACTCTCCAGACCATCCTGCCACAAACTGCTGTAATGGCTGTGTTCCGGGGTTTCGCTGCCGTCAGGCGCGTCATCACCAATCAATTCATGGAACACCGCACGTACCGCCTGCATCTGCTGATGTAAGCGTTCACTCAGTTGCTGCCAGTTGTCACAACGCATCCCCCATGCCAGCCGTGCCTGATTCAGCGCGTCTTCCGGCAAGGTTTGTGTTTGCTCATCGGCGATCGATTGCAGCAAATTCTCCAGCCGCCTTAAAAACAGATAAGCCTCGCGCAACTGGGCCGCCTGCTCCGGGGTCAATAACCCTAGCGCGCCCACTTGCTCCAGCGTCGGTAACAGAGAGCGCCCTTGCAAAGTAGGTTCACGGCCACCCCGAATCAACTGGAATACCTGGGTGATGAATTCCACTTCACGGATGCCGCCCGCCCCCAGCTTGATGTTGTTACGCAAATCACGTCGGCGCACTTCGCGGGCGATCATGCTCTTCATGTTGCGTAGCGACTGGATCACACTGAAATCGATATAACGGCGGAACACAAACGGCCGTAACAGACGGATCAATTCCTGGCTGTAATGGTCATCATCGCCGCCCATCAGCCGGGCTTTGACCATCGCATAACGTTCCCAGTCACGCCCTTGTTCCTGATAGTAATCTTCCAGCGCGGCAAAGCTCATCACCAGCGGGCCGCTATCGCCAAACGGCCGCAGACGCATATCGACCCGATACACAAACCCGTCTACCGTCGGCTGGTCCAGCGCTTTAATCAACCGCTGTCCAAGACGGGTAAAAAACTGGGCGTTATCCAGTTCACGACGCCCGCCCTGAGTCTGGCCATTTTCGGGATACGCGAAAATCAGGTCGATATCCGAAGAAAAGTTAAGCTCACCGCCCCCCAGTTTACCCATCCCTAAAATCAACAACGGTTGCGGTTCGCCCGCCGCATTGCATGGCGTCCCCCACTCACGACAACAAGCGTCATACAGCCACTGTCGGGCTGCAACGATCAATGCCTCTGCCAGTACACTCAATTGTTGCAATGTCTCGTCCGTGGTACTGAGTTGTAGCCATTGCCCCCAGGCAATGCGCGTCAACATACGACGCCTGAACAGACGCAGCGCCTTCATTAACGTCGCCTCGTCCGTGACATCGTCCAGCGCTTGCGACAACCACTGCGCATACTGCTGCCACTCCTGCGCTTGCGGGGGTTGCCGGGTTATCTCCTCTCGCCAGTCCGGGTAACGTGCCAGCGACTCACTGACAAACTCGCTACAGGCCAGCACTGCCGCCGCACTGTCGTCGGCTATCAGCGTGGGAGCGGCACTCAACGCACGCTCCACCTCGTGGCGAGCCTGTTCAGTCAAGGATGCAGAGAGCGGAAATAGTGATGCGGGACGACAGGTCATGGCGATATCCTTGCACAGCTGCCCCGTCAGGCAGCCTCAATACGGGGTAAACCGGGGCAGTGGCTCCAGAACCAGCGCGCCCCGAATGGCGATAGTCTGGACTATTGGCCGCTATGCAGCCAAAACGGCGGCTGGGCGAGGGCCTGCTTGCGGCTGTTTTCCAGCATTCCAGGCACCACCTGACCAACGGACAGCGACTCAATCAGTTGCATCAGCTCACGCCACGGCTGCAAATAGCGCGTCGCCTCCTCTTGTGGATAGCTTCCGCCCAGTAGCAAAAAGGTATACACACCGCGCTGTAGACGCGACAGTTGCTGGGTGTAATGCAACGCATCCAGTGAGTGACTGAATACCGCTTTCAGTTCAGCCAGCCCCCGACTCATCATGATGTCGGCAAAGCGCTTCCAGGAACTCTGCAGGCGCATCAGTTCACGGTTGTCCATATAGTTGCGCCACCCTTGCTTGACCAGCCATGAGGTCAGGATCAGCTTATCCTTCAGGTAATCGACGCTATAGCAGAGCGTATCCGCCGTTTCCGTGCGTTCGATCGCCTCTTCAAGATAGCCCAACGCAGCACGGAACTCCGCGGTCACTTTACGCGGCACCACACCGCCTATCAGTACCAGCAATTCACGCATCATGGCACCGGCTTCCAGCAACGCCGGGCGAGCAGTGGCATCACCACGCGCCCATAGCTCCTCATGGTATTGCCAGTGGCTGAAAGCATGCTCCAGTCCGGCAGCGATGCCCTGATCAAGCGTCATTTTTGGCGCTACCGGCAGAAACGTCAGTTCGCGGCAGGGCCGGACCGGATTGCCTTTCGCCAGATGATAACCACGCGCCGCTTTACTCAGGCTGCCTTGTCGCAAGCCGCCGATATCAGCCAATTCGTTGGCAAACGCCAGCAAGTCCGCAACACGACCGTTTTTCAACTCCAGCTCCAGTTCACACAACGGTTCGCTACACTCACCGGCGCGGATCTCGCCCTGATCGACGGCAATTTCGATCAGGCTCTGGTGATGAGACACCACCCAGGCTTCACGCTGAAAATCCGTACTGAACAGCGGTTGCAATGCCTGGGAAAGTTCATCAATGTCACAGCCTTCAGGCCAAATTTCTGGCGGCAACAGGCGAATATCCAAGTGAGGTCCCGGCAGGCTCACGTTGTATTCCGGGTGCTGGTGTAACCCCCCCACCACTTTTCCCGCAGTTTTCACCGTCATCTCATAACGGCCATTTTCACCCCGAATACGCAGCCCGATACCATGCTGACGCAGATAGCCATCCGCCGTTTCGTAATAGCTATTGGCCAGTTGATGCGTATGCAGATGGTTGCTGTGCCCCACATCGCTCTGCCAGCTTTTCAGCCCTTGTCTGATCGCCGCTGCGGCATCAGGGTGAATAATAAACTTTAATTCAATCTCTTCGCTCATCGTCTCGCACTGCCCGGGTGTTACGGAAATATCGCCAGTAAATAACATTTTATCGCAGGTTGCCACTTTTACGGCATGGCGGCGCACATACCCTGCGAAGGCGCTCGCAAAGCCGGTGTAACCGCTGTGCATTCATAGCCGGTTGTCACCGACAATGGCTGGATAACGCCTCCTGATTCAGTGCCCATCAGGATAGGTTCTAAGACAGTTCCCATTCAGGTTTGGCAACGTCATCGTCAGACTGGGCCCGCTAACTTTATACTCCCTGCGAAATAATCCCTGCGAACTTAATATATTGAATATGATGAATAAATTATCCTTTTTCCTCGCCGCCCTGCTGGGTCTGTCCACCACGTTGAGCCTGCATGCGGAAGAAAAGCGCTATATCTCCGACGAACTGGTGACCTACACCCGCAGCGGGCCGGGCAATCAATACCGTATCATCGGTACCTTGAATGCCGGTGAAGCCGTCACGCTGGTTAGCGTCAACGACAGTGCGAATTACGCCGAGATTCGCGATGACAAAGACCGCACCAGTTGGATTCCTCTCGACCAACTCAGCCAGACCCCTAGCCTGAAAACTCGGGTGCCGGAACTGGAAAACCGGGTAAAAAGCCTGACAGATAAGCTCAATAGCGTTGACCAGGACTGGAACCAGCGCACCACCGATCTGCGCCAGAAGGTCGCGAGCAGCGACAGTACCCTCGCCTCGCTACAGCAGGAAAACCAAACGCTGAAAACGCAACTGAATGTCGCGCAGAAAAAACTTGAGGTCGCCAACCTGCAACTGGACGATAAGCAGCGCACGCTGATCATGCAGTGGTTCATGTATGGTGGTGGCGTGGCCGGTGGCGGTCTGTTGCTGGGATTGCTGCTGCCACATCTGTTGCCCCGGCGCAAAAAAAACGACCGCTGGATGGGGTAAGACCTGAACACGGGATCGCCAGTTATACCTAAAATAATTCGAGTTACAGGCAGGCGGCAATCGAGCGAATCCCCAGGAGCTTACACAAGTAAGTGACTGGGGTGAGTGAGGGCAGCCAACGCACCTGTAACTTGAAGTATGAAGGGTATATACCGATGTGCCGTTGTGTTCAGGAAGCAGTTAATCAACAATAACCACTGTGACCGTTAGCGACCCTGTCGGCTACCGCTAACGTGTGTTCCATTTATCGACACAGCCTAAACTTATCGACACAGCATAAACATCGGGAGCCGGGTTTGAAGATTTACCTTGTAGGGGGTGCAGTGCGTGATGGTCTGTTGGGCAGGCCGGTCACCGAGCGCGATTGGGTCGTGGTCGGTGCCACGCCAGAAATGCTGTTAGAGCAAGGTTATCAGCAGGTTGGCCGTGATTTTCCGGTATTCCTGCACCCAGAGACAAAAGAGGAGTACGCACTGGCGCGTACTGAACGCAAATCCGGCAATGGCTATACCGGGTTTATTTGTCAGGCAACGCCGAACATTACTCTGGAAGACGATCTGCTACGGCGTGACCTGACCATTAATGCCATCGCGCAAGCGGAAAACGGACAGCTCATCGACCCGTATGGCGGTCAGCGCGATCTGCAAAACCGGCTCCTGCGCCATGTCTCGCCAGCGTTTAGTGAAGACCCGCTGCGGGTGCTGCGGGTCGCGCGTTTTGCTGCCCGCTATGCTCACCTCGGTTTTCAGATTGCCGAAGAAACTCTGATCCTGATGCAGACCATGACCCGTAACGGCGAGCTGGATTTCCTGACGCCGGAGCGAGTCTGGAAAGAAACGGAAAAAGCTCTCGGCACGCAGGACCCTCAGGTCTATTTTCAGGTACTACGCGACTGTGGCGCACTGGCTGTCTTGTTTCCCGAAATCGATAAGCTCTATGGGGTACCCGCTCCCGCGACCTGGCATCCGGAAATCGACACCGGTATCCACGTAATGATGAGTCTGGCTATGGCCGCTCGCCTTAGTCCAGCGATCGATGTCCGCTTCGCCACACTGTGTCATGACCTTGGCAAAGGACTGACACCGCCTGAACTCTGGCCACGCCATCACGGCCACGGTGTCGCAGGTGTACCGCTGGTCGAGGCGTTATGCCAGCGCTTGCGGGTGCCAAATGCCTTGCGCGACCTGGCCTGTCTGGTAACCGAGTACCATGACCTGATCCACACCGTGCAGATGCTGCAACCCAAAACACTGCTTAAGTTATTTGACGCGATTGACGTCTGGCGTAAACCCCAGCGGCTGGAGCAATTGATCCTCGCCAGCGAAGCGGATGCACGCGGACGCGCCGGGCTTGAGCAACAGCCCTATCCGCAAGGCGACTATCTGCGTGACGCCTTTGCCGTCGCCAGTCAGATAACCAGCGCAGAAGTGGTGGCCGACGGGTTTCAGCATGCGGCGATCAGAGAGGAGTTACAGCACCGTCGACATCACGCGCTGGAGGAATGGAAGGCCCAACGTGCAGAAAGCACGACCGGGCCACACACATAACACCACGATGATTGGTGTCATCGCGATTGCATTGCTATCGTCGATCGTATTGTTGTAGTCGATCGTATTGCTGTCGTCGCCGGGGAGCATGGATTACCCCGGCGACATGAACATTACATCAGTACCAGCCACACCACCGCGGCCACAATAAAGCGGTAAATCGCAAACGGCACAAAAGACACGCGTTTAATTAACTGCAGGAAGGTTTTGATAGCGATCATCGCCACTACAAACGCAGTCACAAAACCGGTTACAAACATCGGCAGGTCAGACAACGACAGGAAATGCCAGCTTTTGTACAAATCCAACCCGCTCGCCCCCAGCATGATCGGCACCGCGAGGATAAAGGAGAACTCGGACGCCGCATAACGGTTAACACCGACCAGCATCCCACCGGAAATGGTCGCGCCAGAGCGAGAAAAACCCGGCCACAGCGCCAGACACTGAAAGCAGCCTATCAGGAATGCCTGAAGATAGCTGATGTCGTCCAACCCTTCCGCTGTGGGTTTGTTCGGTTTGCGCCACTCCGCAAACAGCAGTAATACGCCGCCAGCCACCAGCGCGTAAGTCACCGTCACCGGATTAAACAGTGACTTGATGGCGTCATGCAATACCAGCCCCAACACAACAGCAGGGATCATCGCCAGTATAATGTGCGCCAGCGTCAGATGGCCTTTGCCACGCCCTTCATGCTGTGGCGGCTGACCAAAATGAATGCCAATCAAGCCGAACATCCGCCGCCAAAACACCACCACGACAGCCAGAATCGACCCTAACTGAATAATGACTTCAAACGTCTTGGCGGTGTCGCCCTCAAACCCCAGCCAATGACCAACAATAATCATATGCCCGGTGGATGACACCGGTAGAAACTCGGTGAGCCCTTCCACCACCCCAAGAATGAACGCCACCAGCAACGAATGCAGATCCGCCATCGACCGTTAACTCCCTACCTGCCACATAAAAAAGCGGCCTTGCTACCAGCAAGCCGCAACGTATAACGCACATCGAATGATGTCCCCTTAAGGACACAACTTAAAGTAAAGATATTATCTTTTAATTACCTTAAGAACGGTCTGTGTTTATGCCGAAATAATCACCAACCGATCACGCCGACGGCCGAACGCCACGTTCAATGACCACACCGACGCTGCGTGCTTGCGCCACCGCACCGGGCTTACTGACTTTCAGCCGTAACCAGGGAATACCAAAACGTTGCATCAACCCTGTAGCTACCTCTTCTGCGACACGTTCCACCAGCGCAAAACGTCCACCAGCCACCCACTCAATCACGGACTCGCTCACCTCGGCATAATTCAGGCAATCCGTTACCTCATCGCTGGCGGCCGGAGGCCGGTTGTCCCAGGCCATTTCGATATCGAACACCAATTTCTGCTGGATGGTCTGTTCCCAGTCATACGCACCGATCGTGGTGATTACGCTGAGTTCTTCAATAAACACGATGTCCATCACGTCATCCCCTGTTTTTAGCGCCGCCGGATACCACTTCCGGCAGAAAGTGCGTATTATCCACAGATGCTGAAGTTAAAACGACCTTTATTGGACGGAAGCCGTTTATGAGTGTTATCGCGCCCGGAATGATTCTCGTCGCGTATCTGTGTGGCTCGATCTCCAGTGCGATCCTGATTTGTCGTATTGCCGGGTTGCCCGATCCGCGCGAACACGGCTCAGGCAATCCCGGTGCCACCAACGTACTGCGCATCGGTGGTAAGGCTGCTGCTGCCGCGGTATTGGTTTTCGACATTCTCAAAGGGATGCTGCCGGTATGGGGCGCTTACGCGCTGGGCAGTTCACCGCTGTATCTCGGTCTGACGGCGATTGCAGCCTGCCTTGGGCATATCTACCCGGTGTTTTTTCACTTTCGTGGGGGCAAAGGGGTCGCGACCGCATTTGGTGCCATCGCGCCTATCGGCTGGGATCTGACGGGGTTGATGACCGGTACCTGGTTACTGACGGTGCTGTTAAGCGGCTACTCCTCGTTGGGTGCGATTGTCAGCGCACTGATAGCCCCGTTTTATGTCTGGTGGTTCAAGCCGCAATTTACCTTCCCGGTGGCCATGCTCTCTTGCCTTATCCTGATGCGCCATCACGATAATATCCAGCGCCTGTGGCGTGGACAGGAAGGCAAAATCTGGAAAAAGCTCCGTCGTAATCGCCATTCGGCGGACGATACACCTGATGAGCACGACGTCTCCTGACGGTTTCCTGAACGTAAAACTGAATCTAAAAAAAGCGGCCAGTCGGCCGCTTTTTCTGTCATGACTATGATCCTGTCAGGATTATGAACGGTGGCTTAGTAACGCCCTAATGCGGCCATCGGCTGTGGCTCCAGCCGGAACTGGGCCATGCTGGCCGCCAGTTCACGCGCCTGTTCTTCCAGCGATCGGGTCGCTGCCGCCGACTCTTCCACCAGCGATGCATTCTGCTGTGCAACGGAATCCATCTGCGATACGGCCTGGTTTACTTGTTCGATACCGTTGCTTTGCTCGCGGGTCGCCGTAGAGATTTCACGCATCAGCGTTGTCACCTGGGATACGGACAACGCCACCTCACTCATGGTTTCCCCGGCAATACGGGCGATATCCGTCCCTTCGTTGACCTGAACTTGCGAATCCTGCATCAGCACTTTAATTTCTTTGGCTGACTGGGCGCTGCGTTGTGCCAGATTGCGTACCTCGCCAGCCACCACCGCAAAACCACGGCCCTGCTCTCCGGCTCGTGCCGCTTCTACCGCCGCATTCAGTGCCAGAATATTGGTCTGAAAAGCGATACCGTCGATCATCGCCAGAATGTCGGCCACGCGTGCCGCCGTGGCGGAAATCATCTGCATTTTATCCAGCATCTGGTCAGCGGCTTCACGCCCTTTACCTGCAATATCCGAGACCTGCTGTGCCAACAGGTAAGCCTGATCGGCGCTATCGGCATTCAACTTCACGGTAGACGCTAACTGTTCCATACTGGCGGCCGTCTCCTCTAGCGAGGCAGCCGACTCTTCGGTGCGCTCCGCTAAATGGTTGTTGCCAGAGGCCAGTTCACTGGTGCCAAGATCAATCTGGCTACCTGCGTCACGCACTCGCCCCACCGCAATAGCCAGCGACTGCTGCATGGATTTCATCGCCCGAATCAATCGGCCGATTTCATTGTTACCGCCATCTTCAATTGTGTGTGACAGATCGCCCTGCGCAATAACCTCAAGCTGCTGCACAGCACCGTCCAGCGGACGTAACACAATCTGCCGGATGGCCCACCAGGCTACACCAGCCAGCAACAACGCGACGGCAAAGACTACCCCCATCGTCCACAGTCGGCTATAAGCCAGCTCGTCTGCCTGCAGCAACAGGGTTTCCCCCACCTGCAAGGCAAAATTACGGAAATCGGTGATGGCTGAATCCATGTTGATACTCAGCGCTGGCAGCGTATCCTGCATCAGGGAGTAGTAGTTATCCAGATTGTCGCTCTTTAACGCGGCGACCAACGGTGTCATGCCCTGACGGTCATACGCGTCATAAGCTACTTTGATCTGTTCAGCCAGTTCCGCACCGCGTTTGGTCACCGTGCCATACGCCAGAAAGCGCGCCATCTCCCGACGCGACTGATTGACATAATCTTCAACACGCCGAAGGGTATCCCGCGCCTGGTCAATCAACCCAATCTCATAGAGTCTGGCGGCCTGTGACGCCGCCGTTCTGGCCCGCAACGCGGCGGTATAACTCGACGACAGCGCACTGAGTTCCTTGCCCTGAATTTTGTCGATAGACACTAATGACCGGTTCCCCTGACTAATCGCACTGGTGCCAATACCAACAACGATCGCCAGCAATACCAGCATAATACTCCCCACTGCCAGCAGACCATGCCTGACCGTAATGCTCTTTAGCATCCGTACTCTCTCCTGTAATTCAACATCATAAAAAACAACCAAGAATGAAATAGCGATCCCGCCTCGTTGCCCGGCGCACCTGACGATGCGCCACAGCGCCTGTCTGGTGACACGATTCAGGACTGACGTTTATCGGAATACGGCTAATTGTTCTTTAATTAGATTAATTATTTAATTTCCATTAATTAGCACCATATGGAATCCATTTTGACAGGCACACCATACACCGCGTGCGCTCACCCTAAAAAACCACGACTTTCGCCATCAGTTGGCTATAATGAGCGCCACTCCATTCTGGTTTGAAGAAGAAGGAAACCGACATGAGTTTGAATAGCGTACCGGCGGGTAAAGACCTTCCGGAAGATATTTATGTAGTGATCGAAATCCCGGCCAACTCCGATCCGATCAAGTACGAAGTGGACAAAGAAACCGGCGCCCTGTTCGTAGACCGTTTCATGTCTACCGCCATGTTCTATCCGTGCAACTACGGCTACATCAACCACACCCTGTCACTGGACGGTGACCCGGTTGACGTGCTGGTGCCGACGCCGTATCCGCTGCAGCCGGGTTCGGTTATCCGCTGCCGTCCGGTTGGCGTACTGAAAATGACCGACGAGTCTGGCGAAGATGCCAAAGTGGTTGCCGTACCGCACACCAAGCTGAGCAAAGAGTACGACCACATTAAAGACGTGAACGACCTGCCGGAACTGCTGCGTGCCCAGATCGGTCATTTCTTCGAGCACTACAAAGACCTGGAAAAAGGCAAGTGGGTCAAAGTGGAAGGCTGGGCTGATGCCGCCGCCGCGAAAGCCGAAATCCTGTCTTCTTTCGAGCGTGCTAAAAACAAATAAGGCGCCGTGATGACGTCTTTCGTGTTTTGACTGCGACAGTCACATGACGGGCAGTCAGAAACAGAAAGTCAGCAACGCCTGAATCACAACACCGCCGATGGCGGTGTTGTTGTTTATACCTCAGCGATAATGTCCTTCATCACCGGTATTACTCTTCGTCAAACGCAGGCCGCCAGGAGCTGCCAACGCCGAACTCCGCTTCATACGCTGGCCGGGCCGTGACGGTGTCGTAAATGATGTGCAGTTTTTCAATCAACCCTTCACTGTTCATTTCCAACACATCGACACACTCAAAATGTGCTGGCTCACCGGAAGGCAATGTCCATTTGAATTTGAACCAGATGGTAATGAGCGGCCGACCGTCCACCTGCGACCCTTTCGTCACCCCCTTCAGATTGATTTTCGCACGTCCGGTGTCTTTGAATAACGCGGTATAGAAATCAACGGCTTTTCTCGGGCCATACAACGGTGAAAAGACCACCCCATCCGGGGTATATAGATCGAGAATGGCGCGAAGATCGCTCTTCTCCAGCGAGTCAAGGTACGTTTTAGCAATCTGATCCGGTGTCATTGTTTTTCCTCCTGAAGCGTAATATCCATCGTAATTTCACCGGCTGCCAACGGCTCGGAGAGCTGCCATGCAGTCAGTACATGCGTTGCCAGTTGACCGACGTGGCCGACAATATCGCCCGCGTCGGTCACCAGTGTGGTTGCCTGCGATGTTGCCCAGGCAACCTGGTCATCTTCACGGCAGTGAACAACAAGGCCGCGCACAGCCAGTGCAGCCAGCATCGCCGTCAACAATTGTTCTTTGCTGCGCCCCAGCGCTGCCAGATGGAATGGCTGCTGGGGGATAGCCGAGCGCAACAGTGCCAGTTGTTCGCCAGACGGCACACGCCCGGTCGCCACACTCGGAGCAAGAGGCAAGCGGCCAGGTAAAAACACGCGCGCACGTTCAAAAATACCGCCGTAATGCAGCGGCAATGCGCTGCCTTGCTGCTGCCACAGGGTCAGTAACCCCGGCAACAAGAGCGGCTGCATCACCGGCTCAATGCCCTCTATCGGGTCACGCAGTTGCCAGTAATTGGCTAGCGAGTCCGGTAAGGTAGCGGGTTGTACGCAAGCCAACGCCTGCACAGAGGTAAACGGAAAGGTCGAGACCTGTACCCATCCCTCGGTCGCCATCGTCCAGTCGGTCTGGCTATCAATGTCATTGGGGCCTGATTTTTCCGCCTCTGCCGTGACCAGGTCCATCGCCCTGCTGCTGGCATAGGTCAGGTCGCCATTCACGATCGGCTGCAAATCTTGCAAACCGTCCCTGAGCATCAGCGTGCGTTCCACCCCAATGCCGAATGAAAAAGCGCTGAACACATCAGGGTCGACACCGCAATTGATAAGCACATCCCGATGCACCATGCCGCAGCCTCCCCATTCAATCCACCCTTCACCCTGACAAGTCGGACACGTTGCCGACTGCCCATGGCACTGATTGCATTGAATGTCGATTTCGGCTGCCGGTTGCGCGTAGGCAAACTCATAAGGCCGTAACCGCGTCACCACCCCTTGCCCAAACAGCGAATGCGCCAGTTCATCCAGCAATTGCTTGAGGTTATCCATCGTCAGATGGCGGTCTACCGCTAACCCCTCCAGTTGATTGAAGACCGGGCTGTGCGTGGCATCAAGCGCATCAGGCCGATAGGTACGGCCAATATGAAAGCGATATAACGGCGGCGATTGCGTCAGCAAGGTACGCGCCTGTACTGGCGACGTATGCGCACGCAGCACCAACCCGGAACGTGGCCGATGTGGTTCTGGCTGTTGTTCCGATGTCGTTAACTCGCCGTACCGCTCTGCGGCTGACTGGATCAGATAAAAAGTATTGTCTGGGGTACGGGCAAAATGATCGTCAGCCATATTCAGCACATCGAAATTGAACCATTCGGCTTCAATTTCTGGTCCATCCATCGGGGTATAGCCACGCGCCTGAAAAAAACCGGCGATCTGTTGCCTGAGCAACGTCAGCGGATGCAATGAACCTCGCGGAGGTTGGCTACAGGATGTCATGATGAAGCGCCCTGCAATGTCCAGGCGGCGATACGCTCATGTACCAAATCCATCATGTCCCAGGCCTGACGGCACAACGGCAGCAGTGATTGTATTTTTTCAGCTGGCAGGCTGTGGAGGTAAGCCTGACCGATAGACCGATGGTCATCATCCGCTTCGGCATGCACATCAAAATAATCGCCTTCAACCTCGGGCTTATGGAATATTTCAGAGGTGGCGAGGCCAAATACGTGACCACTCGACTCGACGACCAGATGCACCACCACCACTTTCCCTGCTTCATCCTGTTGGTACATCTGAGAGACAAACCAGTTACCGGCCGCTTCCAAAATTGGGTCGTAAACCTCGTCATTAATCTCATAACGCACGCGCAATAACTCATCATGCCCCACTTCTTCCATGAAATGACGCTGATACTCCTCCTGCAAAGCCGGGGTGATGCACAGTGCCTGGCGAGCCAGCACCATTTTCTGAAAATAACGTGACCAGACATATAAGGCTGATACAAAACGTTGACGTAATTGCGCGTCTTTCTGTAACCGGCCGGAAGAGAATAGCTGAAACAAGGCATTGGTCTGGTGACGCCCCACCAGCGTTTCGTTCACCTGATAAAGGTTATTTAGTGCATCGCTGAATGTTACCCTTGCCTGTTGTTCATCCTCATATAATCCCTTACCTTCAAATTGAATCGACAAACCATGGAAGGTTTCACCCTCACGGGTGGTAAAGCCGTGGTTGCGAAAGGGTTCTACACAAACAATATCCCCCTCATATAATTGACGAGGCTCATCTCCCGTTAATTGCACAGAACCACTACATACAATAATCATGGATTTTGTCGGGTGTTGATGGACATCCAGTGTCTCACCATCGGTTAAACGCACCCAGGCAAATGACAAGCGACCTGACTCGGGGATAAAATGAGCCAGATTGTCATTGCGTCGAAAATCACGGTGCTGCCCCAACAAATGCTTTTCACCATTAACGTCTACATGTGTGATCGCACGAATTTGCTCACGCGCAATAACATTTACAACAGCATGTTGTTCCTTATTCATTTCCAACGACTCCTTGTAATGACAGTTATTATATTTCGCTTTATTGACAACAACGATAAAATCACAAAGATTAGCCATGCGGCCTTTCATTCATGATCATGAAATTTTCATAAAAAGTGTCAGTGCAGATTATTTCGTAAAATAGATTCAAACCTTCACGGTTACTCCAATACAGCCAGCAGATTATCCATTATCTCAGGTGCAGCCAGTGAAATACGGATATAACCGATAAGCCCCATTGGATTGGGTAATACATCAAATCCGGCATTCAGTAGTTGGGCCGCCATCGATTCAGGCGCTTTGATAGTAATAAAACCAGCATGAGCAAATACTTTTTCAATGGCAGGAATACGTTTCAACCGTAGCGCAACCCGTTCCCGCTCCTGAATGAAAAGCAAAATTTGTTGTTTTAATTGAGCGATATTTGATAATGCCGCTTGCGCCTGCTCAATGACCGGCTGAGGAAGGGCAAAAGGGAGACGAACCTTCATCATAGCGTGAATCAGTTCAGGCCGGGCCAGTACCGCGCCCAGGCGCAACCCAGCCAGCGCCATGCCTTTAGACAAGGAGCGCACCACAATCAGTTGCGGATAGTCATGAATCAGATGACGAAATGAACGCCGGGCAGCATATTCTACATAGGCTTCATCGATAACAACCAACCCTGAGAAATTCTCCAGCACGTGAATAACCTCATCCATCATCAAGCCACTGCCGATGGGGTTATTCGGGTCACATAGCAAAATACCTTTCGCCTGACTTTCCTTTATTCTATCCAAATCAAGGTGATTAAACTCGTCACCTAAAAGCGGGATAGGCTCAATATGAACAGAATAGGCCGTAGCCAGTTCATCAAACAAACGGAAATTAGGTGGGGTGACAATCACACTGTCTTGTCGCGGTTCAAAGAACGTTCGAAAGACTAAATCCAGACCATCAGAGGCACCACGGGTCATGAGCACCCAATCCGAATGCCATTCCTGACTACCTTGATATCCCTCTATCTCTGCCAGTGCGTTAAGATAATGGCTGGCGAGTGTTGGATAGACATTCGCAGGGTAACGATTTTGCTGACCACCAAACGGGTTTTCGTTATCTCGCAGGTTAACCATGCCTCGCTCTTCTGAACGGGAAGAAAAACTGAAGGCAGGCTTCATACTATTAATCACATCCCTGACCAGTGACTTTTCCATTTTCGTCCTTGTATTAGTGAATTACAAATGGTGTGCAATGCCTTTCCTTTTATTCTTATCCATATTAACCCTTCCACTGCAATAGAAAATAAATATGACGAGCAGAAGAAATCACTCAATATAAATAACAATAGCATCCCAAGGCGAAAGATTTTCTTTCCCCACCAATAAACAACATAACAAAAATAAATAACGACTAACCAAAACGGCAAATAAGGGTGAATTAGTGTTAATGATTTTTATTATTGAATCAAAATCGCCACACTGTCAAGCGTCATAAAAAAACAAAATAACATCACAAGAACAACAAAAATTTCACTCAAAAATAGAGAATAGAATTAAAAAATATCAACAAGATTTCTTTACAAAGAAAGTATTAATAAACCAAAACAACAAATAAAGAAGAATAAATAAGAGCAAGTGACTATTGATAGAAATAAATAATCCCGGTTAACGTTATTCGCTACCGGGATTATGCAGAGTATGACGTGATGGTAGGTTATGGCTCTTCGTTACGCTTCAACCAGTCGCCGCTGACGATACGACGTAAGCCAGTAACCGGGCGCTGATACAGGTAAATCCAGGCGCTGCCATAAGGCGTGGCAATCAACTCACGCTGGTAAGCTCCGCCTCCCCGCTTCAGTTCATCCAGTTCGGTCAGAATAGACGAACTGATGCGGTACACTTCGCAGTAAATCTCTCCTTCGCCTGCAACCGCCGCCGGATAGTGTCCCAGATCGTATAACTCATACCCTTCGAGCTGGTGATCCCCTAACCACTGAGCGTTGGTCATCCAATGACTGTTTCCCTGTTTGCGCCGTAAACTGCCGTAGACAATAATTCGCATTGCTAAAACTCAAACTGATAGAGCACATCGAGTGCCTGATTCACACCAGACACCGCTTCCAGATATAGTTTTGGCATTAAACGGTAACGTAAGGTTAACGTTGCCAATGAATCGAACAGGCCGACACCATATTTGACCTGCAGGCCCGGAAGGACGTAACCGCTGACAACAACCTGCGATTTGTCGCCAACTCCCTGTGTATCCAGAGCTAAATTGCTTACGCCAAAGGCCTCGCCGATTTTACCCACAACTTGACCACTTTGTGCAACCCCTAAACCAATAAGGGCTGATGTCATCATCGAACTATCCGCGCCACTACTGTTCAAACCCTGACCGCGCAGCAGATAAGACAACGCTTCCTCCTGCGATAATGTCGGTTCCGAAAACACATCCAACTTAGGTGCACTGGCGGTACCGGTGACCCGAACGCCGACCGTCACGCTGTCTGCGGTATTATCCGGGTTGCGAATAGCCTCGATATTTAACACCGGCAGCGTCGGCGGCCCGGAAAACAGCAATAGCCCTTTACGCACTTGCAAATCCTGCCCATAGGCCTTGAAGCGCCCTTCCTGCATCGAAATCTGCCCGTTCAGCCCCAACCCTTGTTCATCCTGCGAGACTTTCAAATCACCATGAAGACGGGCTCGTAACCCATAAGCATCCAGCCAGACATCATCGCCCACCCGTACAATCAGGTTGCTGGCGATCGGAATCCCGCGGGCCACGGTGGTGACCGGCTGACGTCGCGCATCCAGAATCACTTCATCCGACGAGACATCCACCGCACTGGCGGGCATATCGTGCACCACAATTCGCGCCCAGGGGATCGTCACCGTACCGTTTAGCGACAGTAGCTGTGGCGTCGCCTCGAACACGATATCCGGCGACACATCCAGCCGCGCCATCGGTGGCACCGTCACCCGCATACGATCACCGTTCACGGCAATCCGCGCTCGCCAGGCATCGAATACCGACCAGTCGGCATTCCCCGCCAGGGTTATTTGCCCCTTTGTGGTACGAAACACTCCTTGCAATGTCGAGGACATACCGTTGAACACCAACGCTAACCGCCCGCTGGTTAAATCAACGGGCATCCAGTTACCGTCCACATCAAGGTTATCCAGCGTGAGTTGCCCGAACACCTGTGGACGTTGCAGGTCACCCCCCAAGCGCAGATTCGCATTGACGACACCGGCGGCTTTCTCATTTTGGCGTAGCATTGGTCGCAGCAGGTCAAGTGACAACGCATTCAGCGTCACCGTACCACTCAGATTACGGCGATGCTGTGGATCCGTAATAGTCACCTCCCCTCGAAAACGCCCGTTGCCCTGAATGCCCATCAGCCATGCCAGTCGCGCCTGCCCGTGCTCTAATCCGGCATCTAGGGTCAGCGTGTCAAACGCTATCGGCAGCGTACCGCCTTCAACCTGCTGGCGGACGGTGACACCCTGGCCCACCAGCGTGACACGGGCTTGTGGCAAACCACCGTTGGCCTGCCAACTGACTTGCGCATTGCCGTTCACCGTACCACTCACCGCCGTCTGCTGGCCGATAAAAGGTGCCAGCATCGCCAGATTAAACCGGTTAAGCGTCACGCTTGCCTTGCCGCTGGCTCCCGCTTCAATCGGCTGAGGTACACACAATTCAGCATTAGGGTTACGCCAGCAATGCGTTCCTATCGTGACGGTCTGCGCCGCAACCTGATAGACCAGAGACATCGACGGTGCCAGCCGCCATTCACCAACCGGGGTATCAAACCGTGTATCACTCAGTTCTCCCTGCCAGCGCTGCTGTGCACGGTCGAAGTGGCCGCTCAATAACAGCTGGCCGCCTACCGGCTCGCCGTTCAGGGTGACGCGTAGCTGGTGCTGATTCTCATCACCGGTCGCCCGGACATTCAGCGACGCCAGCCGCACATCCCCCTGCGTCAGTTGCTGCACCTGTAACGTCAGTGTGCCCTGTACCTGTTTATCCGATTGCACGTCACCCTTGAGTGTTAGTTTACCGAGGCTCAGTTCCTGCCAGCGCAACGCGGTGGCGGAAATATCTGTCTGCAACTGTGGTGCCTCACGTTTGCCCTCCAGCCGCAGCTTCCCGGTTATCTGCCCGCCCAAACCGGGCAGTATTCCATTGAGTGACGGCGCATTAATGTCACCGTTCAATCGCCACTGGTCGTTCAATTCCCCCTGGAACGTCAGTTGGTTACGCCCCAGCGAGAGCGTCACCCCCGGAATCGACCACTGACCGTCGGCATTACCACTCAATGCCCCTTTGGCACTCAGTTTGTTCTGCCTGATTTGCCCATCCAGCGCCAACTGCGGTACATCAAACCGCCATGACTCCCCCGCCAGACTGCCATTAATGGTGAATACACCGTCCAGCCGTGCTGGCCACTCTGGCCATTGCTGCGCGGTATTGATGCCTGTGAGCGCCAGATTACCGTTCCAGGTTATCGCATCACGCCAGTCCAGTTGACCGGTTATGTCCGCCGTTCCCTGCAACGCCGCCAGCCGTAGTCGTGCCAGCGAGAACCGTTGTTCACTGCCCTGACCGTCGAGCGTCAGGGTACCGGGCGGCAGTCCACTGCCACGGATATCCCCGCGTAGCGACAATGAATAATCCGTCACTTTTCCGCTGACATTCACTTGTACCTGATTGAACTGGTAAAGCGCATCACCGGTTATCGGCCAACGCAGTTGCGGTGTACGCACGCTCAGATTCAGCGGCAGGCCGGGTTCAGCCAACGCAGTCTGAATATCGACCTGCGCCCGCTGCGGACCAGACAGGTTTATCGCCAGCCGCAACTGCTGGCGCAGGCTACCGTCAGCAGTCAGCCGTATGCGTTCCCCTTTGAGCAGGTCGCTATTGAGTATACCGTTGAGGTTGAGCGTGACCGGCCAGTCGCCCGATAAGGTCGCATTACCATGCGCGTACAGTGCGCCCTGCGGCGATTGCACCGTGAGTTGCTGCAACGTCAGCGTCTGCTGTCGGGTAGCCGCCTGCAGTTGGACGCGTGAAATAGCTACCGGCTGGCTCCCTACAAGCTGCCATGACTCCCCCTGCAAATCGGCAATGGTGAGATCTAACGGCAAGGTAAACTCAGGCATCGCAGGCAGTAGCGGTGCGGCAAACAATGCATGCAGCGTTTCGCCCAACGGCGGCGGCTTAACCGCCGTCACTGGCGGTGTAGACGGCGCTTTCGCGGTGGCAGGCAGCGAGACAATGAGGCCTGATACCTGTGTCGGCAACAACGTCAGTGAACGCCCCTGCCAGTTCAGCGCCGTTTGCAACGAGTTCAGTGACACATCGGTACCATCAACCAGAATGCGACTATCGGTCAGGCTGATGTGATTCAGTGCCATCGAAACCGGCGCACGTATTTCGGTTACCGGTGCGGCGTGTGCTGGTGGCTCAGCGTCGACTGGGGGCAATGCCTGAGTATCGATAGCGACCGTCAGCCCCCGCAACGACAGGTCATCCAGACACAGTTGACTGCGCCACAGGCATCCCGGTGTTAACGACACATGCAGTCGCTCCGCCTGCACGCTGACACCGGGTGACTGGTAGCGTATGCCATTGAGCGTCAAATTCCGCCACCCGCCCTCGACAGTCCCCATTTCCAGCCCCGGCACCCAACGCGTAGCCGCGCCAAGCAACATATGTAACCCTGGCGTGGTGGTCACCAGCAGTATCACCACCAGCAATAACGCCAGCACACCCACCGTCAGGCCAATTCCGGCTTTTTTCATCCTGCTCATAATTCCGGTCCCAGCCCGATATAAAACTGCAATCCACGTTTATCGTTGTCGCCAATCGGCCGGGCGATATCCAGCTTGACTGGCCCGACCGGCGAAGCCCAGCGCACACCAATACCTGCGCCTGTTTTAAGGTTGGTGCGAGTCAGATCGTTGACGGCTTCGCCACTGTCTATGAAAACGGCTCCCCACCATTTTCCCGTGACGTTGTACTGGTACTCCAGTGATCCTGTTGCCAACTTCGAGGCACCGGTGAGCTTGCCGTCACTGTCGCGCGGAGAAATGGATTTGTACTTATAACCGCGAATGCTGCGATCGCCACCCGCAAAGAAGCGCAACGAAGGGGGAACACGCGAGAAGCTCCCGGTTTCGATCCAGCCCAGATTGGCGCGGGTCACAAAACGGTGTTTTTCCGCCAGCGTTCGGATCCAGACGTTCTGTGCCTGAAATACCGCAAAATCAATATCCGACCCCCACAAGGTGTTGGAGACATCCACCGAGTAACGCTGGGTATCCCCCCAGTCGGGCATAAGCCCACCTCGCTGTCGGGTACGGTTGAAACTGACGCCGGGGTAAAGCAGCATGGTGGTATTGGTGACGTTGGCCTGAGTAAAGTGATCCAACGTCCAGCGCATATTCACGGCACGCTGCCAGCCGCTGGATAGCTCCCAGTAACGCGCCAGATTGAATGTCGTCGAGTCAGACTGGGTATCGTTGAGATCTTCGCGCTTGAAGCCCCCCTGCGCCAAATAGTACTGCTCCAGCGGGCTTTTCAGCAGGGGCATCTTGTAGCTGAAATCCAGTTGCTGTTCCGGCGCAGATACGCTCAGACTGCTTTCCAGACTGTGACCGTAATCGTTAACCCAGGGTCTTTTCCAGGTTGTTTTCAGCCGTGGCCCGACATCGGTGGCATACCCTACCCCGGTTTCCACATTATTACGGGTACGCGGCGTCACCACCGCTTCTAGCGGCAGGACTTTACTCTGGCGACCGTGTTCAAAATCTGGTGACACTACCGCAGAGTTAAACCAACCGGTGGCAGACAAGCGCCGGTTAAACTCCCCCAGTTGCTCCACCGAGTAAGCATCGCCCTCACGAAAGGGCACCAGATTGTGCAAATACGCCTGCTGAATCTGAGAGCCACGAAAGTTCACCTTACCAAAGCGATAACGGGGGCCGCTGTCATAATCGATGTCCCACCAGGCCTGATGGGTAGAGGGCATCACCCTTAACTGGCTTTTAGTGAAATGACCGTCGAAATAGCCCTTACGCATCGACAACGTATTGAGTTCGTCTTTAAACGCATCGTAATTACCGTGATTGAGCGGACTACCAACCGCTGGCCGACGTTGCTGCACCAGTTTTTGATAATCCTCATCCTGTTGTGCACCACCGCGAATAGCGATGCTGGAACCGGCGATGTTGACCGGCTCTCCCGGTGTCACCGTGACCTTCAACACCGGGCGGCCACGCCCCTGCGCCGGAATAAATTCAAAGCGGATATCCGGGTCGTAGTACCCCAAAGCACGAAGGCCCTTGCGGATAGCTTCATCAACCCGGGCACGGAAACGCCCATCAGCATTAACTTCATCCGGGGTGATGGTAGAAAGGCGTGCCCGCACATTCTTCTGCAACTCCCCGTCCAGCCCGGTAAGTTGAAGACGTACATTCGATGCAGCCCATGCCGACATCGCCATCAGCAGCAGGCAAACTATGCTTAACACCCGGCAGAACACGGCGCTACGGCGGCAAAATCTATTTTTTGTCCTGATAAAAATTGTCACATCACTTCCCAGTAGCGTCGGTAGAATCGACGTATTTTCTTAACAACAACAAACAGGTATATCGGTAACGATAGGATTAGTTACCATGGTTAACTATAGATAGTCGTCGCCATGCCGACAACGCCATGAACCTGAAAGTCGCCCACACCCGGCACGATAGCCCGACAATGCGTACACTTCAGGTCAGAGGCCACCGCCTCAACGACATACTCGCTGTCGATACCCGCACCGTTGTCATATATACCCCAAATAATTCGAGTTGCAGGACAACACGCTCGCGTGTTGAACAACGCGATGCGTTGGCCCTTTAGGGCAAGGCTCGTTAGAGCCTTGTAACGCGGCAAGTGAGTGACAAATTCGTCGGGAACGAATTTGACCAGCCAACGGCTGGCCTCTGGTGAGAGACAGGATGTCTCTCATTTCATCCCGATGAGCTTACTCAGGTAAGTGATTCGGGTGAACGACAAATCGGCATACGCCGATTTGAACGCTGCTTGCAGCGGCCCGAAGGGCGAGGCCCATGAAGTGGGCCGAGTAACGCAGCCAACACACCTGCAACTTGAAGTATGACGGGTATACCTATGCTATTTCGCCATAAAGACAGAGCGCATTAACTCGGTTATGCTCTGAAAATGACGAAATACAGGGTGATAATCAGGAGCCAAACGTGATAGTGAATTTTGACAAGACCCAGTTGATCGACAAGTCAGATGCCCTGCCAGGCCGCACGACGCCGATGCCGGTCGCCCGCCTGAACGTGGTCAACCAGCACTCCATGACCCACGTTCCGGACCACATGGAGGTGGCGATTTTCGCGATGGGCTGTTTCTGGGGCGTAGAGCGCCTGTTCTGGCAACAGCCGGGGGTTTACAGCACCGCGTCAGGGTATTGCGGCGGTTATACCCCCAACCCGACGTATCGGGAAGTGTGCACCGGTAAAACGGGCCATGCCGAAGCGGTACGGGTAGTGTTTGACCCGGCAGAGGTGAGTTACACCCAGTTGTTGCAGCTGTTTTGGGAAAACCACAATCCCGCGCAAGGGATGCGTCAGGGCAACGACATCGGCACGCAATACCGTTCCGCTATCTATACGTTAACGCCAGAGCAGGACGCCGCCGCCAAAGCCAGTTACCAGCGCTTTCAGCAAGCCATGCGCGAGGCAGGCGACAACCGTGCCATTACCACCGAAATTCAACCTGCCGGGCCGTTTTACTACGCTGAAGATGAGCACCAGCAATACCTGCACAAAAATCCGCACGGCTACTGCGGACTGGGCGGCATTGGCGTGTGTTTACCGCCGCAAGGCTAAGGCTGGCGACGATTTCATCGCACCTGTTATACTGTGCATCCACAGGACCGGTTTCCGGTCCTTTTTGCGGTGCCACAGCACCCATAATGTGATTCCCTTTCAGAGGTTCGCCGTCCGCGACGACTGTGCGAAAAAACTATGTTAAACAGTCTGTTAATTATTTTATGTCTTATCGCCATTAGTGCGTTTTTTTCCCTATCGGAAATATCGCTGGCCGCTTCGCGCAAAATCAAACTGAAGCTGATGGCCGACGAAGGAGACCTTAATGCCGTGCTGGTACTGAAATTCCAGGAAACGCCGGGTATCTTCTTCACCGTGATTCAGATAGGCCTCAATGCGGTTGCTATCCTCGCCGGTATCATCGGCGACGCGGCGTTCTCCCCGTATTTCGAAATGCTGTTTACCCGCGTTCTGCCGCAAGACATGGTCGCCCGCGCCAGTTTTGTCTGCTCGTTTGTGCTGGTGACCAGCCTGTTCATCCTGTTTGGCGACCTGACGCCGAAGCGCATTGGTATGATTGCCCCGGAAGCGATTGCCGTTCGGATCATCAACCCCATGCGCTTCTGTCTGTTGGTATTCCGCCCACTGGTGTGGCTGTTCAACGGTCTGGCAAACCTGATTTTCCGGCTGTTCAAATTGCCAATGGTGCGTAAAGAAGACATCACCCCGGATGATATCTATGCGGTGGTGGAAGCCGGAGCACTGGCCGGTGTGCTGCGCAAACAGGAACATGAGTTGATCGAAAACGTGTTCGAACTGGAGTCCCGTACCGTACCGTCCTCCATGACCTCGCGCGAAAGTGTGGTGTATTTCGACTTGCACGAAGATGAAACGCAAATCAAAGAGAAAATCGCCCACCAGCCGCACTCCAAGTTTCTGGTATGCGACGGCACCATCGACCAAATTGTCGGTTATGTGGATTCCAAAGATTTGCTGAACCGGGTGTTGGGGAACCAGAGTCTGGAGCTGACCAGCGGCGTTCAGATTCGTCCGGCGCTGATCGTACCGGATACCCTGACGCTGTCAGAAGCACTGGAAAGTTTTAAAACGGCAGGAGAAGATTTTGCCGTTATCCTCAACGAGTACGCGTTAGTGGTAGGGATTATCACCCTCAACGATGTGATGACAACGCTGATGGGCGACCTGGTTGGACAAGGGATGGAAGAGCAAATTGTCGCCCGTGACGAGAACTCCTGGCTTATCGAGGGGGGCACACCGATAGAAGACGTAATGCGCGCGCTGAGTATTGATGAGTTCCCTCACTCCGATAATTACGAAACCATCGGCGGGTTCATGATGTACACGCTACGCAAAATCCCCAAACGTACCGATTTTGTTCGTTACTCTGGGTATAAATTCGAAGTGGTGGATATCGACAGCTACAAGATTGATCAGTTGCTGGTCACCCGGCTGGAAGAAAGGGTGACGGTGAACCCCGAAACGCCCCCGGCCTAAGTCAGCCTTCACCGTTCAGTCGCCACCAATAACAACGGCCCGTCAAAGGGCCGTTTTCCTGTTGCAGAAGAGGGTTCGTCAACCCAGTTCAGCCTGCAATTTCAGTACCTGACGGTTAACTTCAGACATGACCACCAGATGCTGTTTATCCTGCGTCTTGGGCAGCAGGATGCGCCCCTGATCAAATTCAAAAGCGCCAATCCCGTTAATGTAGAGCCTTCCGCGAAACAGGATTTTCACATACTTGGCGACCTTCAGGGGATTGTAACGCTCGAAGATCCTCATCGTCTTCCTCTCCTCCCGTTTTTATTCACCACGCCCCCCGTTCCTGATTCAGGCCGGAGATGTCCTGCGTGGCAATCATGTACTACTGATTAGTGTCTCTATTCTGTGGTTAGTTCCCGCAACCGCAGCATTATTTATGGCATTTACATAATTTTACCGAATAGATTAATGCCATAAATTTTAAATCAGTATAAACCTTCAAGGTATTACCGTGTGTGCGGTATGCCGCAAACTCGGGCATACCACCGCACTCGCGTTAACGGCCGCCAATCTACCGGGAAAATATGACCAAAAAACGACAGTACGTCGTGCGTCATGTTAAAGATGAAAACGTAAAGAAAGGTATCGCAGCAGGCGCGTTGGCTGCTGCGATATCAGCGGGAAGGATCAGGCTGGCATATCACGACCAGTAGAAAATATGCCTCAGAACAGCGATACGCGGAATCCGGGGTTCAGGAAGGACTCACGCGGCACATAGGAAAGCTCACGCCCCTGCCAGTCATGCACTTGTGCTCCGGCAGCCAGCGCCACCGCATGCCCGGCGGCGGTATCCCAGATATTCGTCGGTCCAAACCGCGGATACAGTTGCGCTTTGCCTTCGGCGACCAGACAGAACTTCAGCGACGAACCGATAGAAACGGTCTGGTGTTCACCTAACTGGCGCAGATAATCATCCAGCTCTGCGTCGGCATGGGAACGGCTCACCACCACCAGCGGCGGCCGGGCGTCTTTCACTCGAATCGGACGGCGCGCACCCTGTTCCTCTTTCCAGGCATTGCCCTGTGCGGCGGCATACATCACGCCCGTCACCGGCACATACACCACCCCCAGCACTGGTTTACCGTTATCAATCAACGCAATATTGACGGTAAACTCACCGTTGCGGTTAAGAAACTCCTTGGTCCCATCCAACGGGTCCACCAGCCAATAACGCTGCCAGTGCTGGCGTTCGGACCACGCCTGCGGGTCCTCTTCCGAGAGCATCGGGATAGTGGGGTGCAGTTCCGCCAGCCCACGCGCAATCACCTTATGCGCCGCCAGGTCAGCCGCCGTCACCGGCGAATCATCTTTTTTATGCGCTACATTGAGCGGCTGATGGCCGTTATATACCTGCATGATGGCCTCTCCCGCCTCACGCGCCAGTTGGCAGATCGGTTCTAGCATCGTTTCACCTCGTTATCTGTACAGGCCATTATTATGTCTGTCCCCGGCATTCTATCCTTTAATAAATCGCGTTGCAGGACGGCGGGTATATGTCATGCTTCACACTTCAGACTGATATTTAACACTATATTCATCAAAATCTGCGATATAGATTCAGGCTTCGCCGCCAGGACGTCGGACAAATGACCAGCGGCGTTGCCCTATTCATACCTCGTCACAGGAGCGACCTTTATGAAGCATAAGCTGGTGCTGAGCCTGCTTGCGATGGCTATCGCTACCGCTACCCAGGCGGCGACCGTCGATTTACGGGTGCTGGAAACCACCGATCTTCACAGCAATATGATGGACTATGACTACTATAAAGACAGTCCAACGGATAAATTCGGACTGGTCCGCACCGCCAGTTTAATTCAGGCTGCTCGCCAGCAGGCCATCAACAGCGTGCTGGTGGACAACGGCGATATTATTCAAGGCAGCCCCCTGGGTGACTACATTGCGGCCAAAGGATTACAAAAAGGCGATGTGCACCCGGTCTATCTGGCGATGAATACGCTGGATTACGCGGTCGGCAATATCGGCAACCACGAATTCAACTACGGGCTGGACTATCTGCACAAGGCCTTGTCTGGCGCCCACTTCCCTTATATCAACGCCAACGTACTGGATGCCAGTACCGGCAAACCACTGTTTACACCTTACCTGATCGAAAAGAAAACGGTGAAAGACCGTGACGGTAACCCCCATGAACTGCGCATTGGTTACATCGGTTTTGTCCCGCCACAAATCATGGTGTGGGACAAAGCCAACCTGAGCGGTAAAGTCACGGTGGCGGATATCACCGAAACCGCGAAAAAATGGATACCAGAGCTGCGTAAAAAAGGGGCGGATGTGGTGATTGCCATCCCGCATTCCGGCCTGTCGGCTGAGCCGTACAAAGCGATGGCGGAAAACTCGGTCTACTACTTAAGCCAGATTCCCGGTATTGACGCCATTATGTTTGGTCACGCTCACGCCGTATTCCCGAGCAAAGATTTTGCTGGCATCCACGGTGCCGATATCACCAAAGGCACGCTGAATGGGGTTCCTGCTGTTATGCCCGGCCAGTGGGGCGATCACCTTGGGGTGGTCGATTTGGTCTTGAACAATGACAGTGGTCAGTGGAAAGTGACCGAAGGCAAAGCGGAAGCCCGCCCGATCTTCGACAAAGCCCAGAAGAAATCACTGGCGGCGGAGGATGCGCAACTGGTTAACGTACTGGCGGACGCCCACCAAAAAACCCGTGAATTTGTCAGCCAGCCTATCGGCCACTCTTCGGACAACATGTACAGCTACCTGTCGTTGATTCAGGACGACCCAACCGTACAGATAGTCAACAACGCGCAGAAAGCCTACGTCGAACATTTTATTCAGGGTGACCCGGATCTGGCGGACCTGCCGGTGCTCTCTGCCGCCGCGCCCTTTAAGGCTGGCGGTCGCAAAAACGACCCGGCCAGCTATGTGGAAGTCGAAAAAGGCCAGTTGACCTTCCGTAACGCCGCCGATCTTTACCTCTACCCCAACACGCTGGTGGTGGTGAAAGTCAAAGGCGAGCAGGTACGGGAATGGCTGGAATGCTCCGCCGGTCAGTTCAACCAGATTGATGTGCATAAACGCGAACCGCAATCGCTGATCAACTGGGAAGGGTTCCGCACCTACAATTTTGACGTGATTGACGGTGTCAGCTACCAGATAGATGTCACCCAACCCGCCCGTTACGACGGCGAGTGCCAATTGATCAACGGTAATGCGCACCGCATCAAGGATCTGACCTTTAACGGCAAACCTATCGACCCACAGGCCACGTTCCTTGTCGCCACCAATAACTACCGCGCGTATGGCGAAAAATTCGCCGGTACTGGTGAAAAACAAGTCGCGTTCGCGTCACCGGATGAAAACCGTGCAGTACTGGCTGCCTACATCAGCACTGAAACGAAAAAATCCGGAGAGGTGAAACCATCAGCGGACAACAACTGGCGTCTGGCGAAGATTGTCAGCGATACACCGCTGGATATCCGGGTGGAAACCTCTCCATCGCCAAAAGCCGCTGCATTCATTAAGGAAAAATCGCAATACCCACTCACGCTGGTGGGCAATGATGATATCGGCTTCGCCGTGTACCGTCTGGATTTACAACACTAACCCGTCACCACACCGCGCCGCGCCGACAGGCGCGGTGTTTTCATCGCCCTCTTTCTCCCGGTAATCCTTTTTAGGGATAGCTAATTTTTAAAGATGCATTTAAAATACATTTTATAAATAACACCGTTCTGAGGGTACCCACCATGCACTACCGCGATCAATCATTAGGCGAGCTGGCCATTACCATCCCTCGCGCTACCGCACTGTTCCGTGAATTCAATCTCGATTTTTGTTGCGGCGGCAAACAAACGCTGCTGCGTGCTGCCACCAAGCGGGCGCTGGATATCGATATGCTCGAATCGCGTCTGGCCGACCTGTCAACACAGCCATCCACGGAAAAAGACTGGCAACAGGCCTCTCTTGGCGAAATGATTGTGCACATCATCAGCCGTTTCCACGATCGTCACCGTGCGCAGTTGCCGGAACTGATTCGGATGGCAGAGAAAGTCGAACGCGTACACCACGACAAGCCAGGTTGCCCGATTGGGCTGACGGCTCAACTGACGCTGATTCACGACGATCTGGCACAGCATATGATGAAAGAAGAGCGGATCCTGTTCCCGATGATCCAGTCCGGTATGGGTGCCCAGGCCACTGGGCCGATTTCCGTCATGGAACATGAGCACGACGACGCCGGTCAACAGCTGGAAGTGGTCAAAACCCTCACCAACAACGTGACCCCGCCGGTCGGCGCTTGTACTACCTGGCGTGCGCTATACACCGGTATCAATGAATTTATCGACGACCTGATGGAACATATCCATTTGGAAAACAATCAGTTGTTTCCACGGGCGCTGAAGGGCGAATAACCGCCGTTACCCGCCATGGTGCCGCTAAAAAAACCGTGCTCTGTCAGAGCACGGTTTTTTATTTTAGGGTCGCTATCAATCACGGTTTACCAGCGCGGGCCACCGTGATGAGGGCCGGGGCCCCATCCCCATCCTGGACCACGCGGCCCGGCAGGAACGACATAAACCGGCGGCGGAGGCGGTGCTTCGACCACCACAACTCGGCGTGGCGGCGGGGGCGGTGCATAGTCGTAATATTCGTAATAAACCTGGCGGGCATGGTGGTGGCGACGGGCGTACCAGCTATCCGGGTCACACCACCGATTACCGTCCCAGTAATAGCCACGAGTATCACGATCGCCGATGTGCAAAGACACACCCGGCAGCGACAGACTCAAGCTGTCAGCCTGTGCGGCAGGCATTGCCGACAGCAATAAGCCTGTCACGATGGCACCCAGTAAAAGTGGCTTAATCATATTGTTAACCTCTGATTCACCGCAACGCGGCGGATGAGTCACTTATACGGCGCGCTACCTTCAGTCGCTATCAGAAAATGGCTAAATAATAATAACTTCAGGAAAGCAATTCAGGTCTGGCACCGTTGACTGCAGACCAGTATAAAAAAAGAATCGTCAGCCCACCTTTACCAGGTGTATCTATCAGTTACACCATAGGGTATTGGCATACCGGCATGAGTCATGGGTGGCTAAAAAGCGCTGAGGTGGCGTCATTCACAGCGAACGCTTGCGAGAGGAGTTCTGCCGGGTCACGACGTCCCCGGCAGAGAAAACACTTACAGGATTTCCAGCAGTTCCACTTCAAAAATCAGGGTACTGAACGGAGGAATGGACGCACCCGCGCCACGTTCGCCATACGCCAGATTCTGAGGGATATAGAGTTCCCACTTAGAACCAACCGGCATCAATGTCAGCGCTTCGATCCAACCTGGGATCACGCCGCTAACCGGGAATTCAGCTGGCTGACCGCGCTGTACCGAGCTGTCGAACACGGTGCCGTCAACCAGGCGACCGGTGTAGTGCACCCGCACGCGATCCTGACGGGCCGGAATCGCGCCGTCGCCTTGAGTCAGGACACGGAACTGCAAACCGGATTCGGTGCTGCTCACCCCTTCTTTAGCGGCGTTGGCATCCAGAAAACGCTGGCCTTCAGCCGCCAGTTCACGCTGACGTTCACGACGCACCGCATCTGCCCGCTCATGCACTTCACGCAACGCGCGATGTACCACATCAACCGGCACCGCAGGCGCTTTACCTTCCAGCGCATCGCACAGCCCTGCCAGCAGCGCATCGGGGATCAACCCCTCCAGACCGGATTCCTGCAGTTGTTGACCAATCTGCAGGCCAATGCCGTAGCTTGCCTGCGCTTCGACGCTGTCATAAGAAGGCGTTGTCATGAATGTTCCTTTAATCTAAAAAATATGAAAGTGCAGCATAGCAGTGAGTCGATTGAGGGTAAAACGTTCTGTCGTTATCTTGTTTCGCCGTCGCTCGACCTTGCGTCAAACCGTTCATGTTTACGGCATCAGTTTCCAATGACGGCGGCCTTAACTGGTTATCTGTCACCAATTACCGATATAATTAGGCTGTTTTTACCTTTATACGGTTCTAAGAGAGGTCACCATGGGCAGAATCGCGCCCAGGAGAAAACAATCCAGGAGAGATCAATCCCGGAAAGAGCAATCAACCTGGAATCCCCTGACGTTATGGCAGTCCTGCCTGAACTGGCTGGCCCAACAACGTCAACACAAGGCGATGCCAGATGAACCGGAAGAACGTGCAGAGGAAGCACCCGAGGTTTCCCCGGATCCTGCTCCACGCCACCCGCATCGCAGACGTTCATCCTGGCTGCGGACAGTGTGGCACCTGCCGGATGATTTCAGCTGGATGGAACCGCTGCCCTATTTTCACCGCCGTTGTATTCTGATTCTGTTGTGCTTGCTGTTACTGGTACTGCTGTGGCCGACCCCGCCCTCAGCACCCGCGCCGTTCCGTCAGGTGGAGGTGCCACTCAGCTCGCAGAGTGCGCCGATACAGGCGCAACTGGTGGACCCTAACGCTAACGCCACTGCCACCACCAACCAGACGTCGCGCCCGGCGACATCTGGTGCCCACTGGCAGTCCTACCAAATCGCCTCCGGTCAGACACTGGCTCAGCTATTTCGTGACAATAACCTGCCCGTCAACGATGTGTTTGCTATGGCGCAAGTAGAGGGCCAGAACAAGCCACTCAGCAACTTACGGGCCGGGCAGAATATTCGCCTGCAACTCAATACGCAGGGGATGGTAAGCCAGCTTGAAATCGACACCCCGGATGGTCAGCAAATCCAGTTCACCCGGCAGCAAGACGGCTCTTTTATCCGCGTTCGCTAAGCGTCCACTTGCTCAACCAGAAAATCACGCAAAACCATGGCATGATTTCGCTGCGTATCCCGGCTGCCATACAGCAGTGTTATCGGCCCGTTTTGACGTAACCGCGTGATCAACGGTTGCCACGCGCTATGCTGACGGAGTTCCGCGCGGTACAGCCCAACGAAAGCATCCCACTCGACCGGGTTGGCATGATACCAGCGGCGCAATTCATGACTGGGTGCCACATCTTTAAGCCAGACAACGCCAGCCAGACGAATTTTCGCCACACCGCGCGGCCATAGCCTATCCACCAGAAATGCCGCCGGTTCCATCGGCTGATGTACGTCATAGACGCGCATCAGGTGTATCAAGGCCATATCCCCCTCCTTCTGACTGAATTTATCCGCCCGTTGATCATACTCGCGGGGTGGCGTCACGTCGTGCCTATCCACCATTAACGGATGATCCTCTGCTGAATAGATCCAATTTCTCGCAAATCTCTCTTGACAGGATCGGTCGCTTTGATAAAAACTGCAAACGTTCCCGCAAACGTTTTTTTAATAAATTACACTCGACAGTACCCTATAGAAAAAAAGAGGACGTTATGAAAAACATCAATATCGATTTACGTGGTCTTAACCCAGCGCCAATCACCCCGTTCACCCGTGAAGGGGCCGTCGACTATGCGGCTTGTAAAAAACTAGGCAGTTGGCTGGCTAGCATCGACGGTGTGAAAAGCCTCACCGTGTTAGGGCATGCCGGGGAAGGCACCTTCCTGTCGCAAGACGAGCAAATGAAAGTGATTGAAGCCTTTGCCGAATCAGTAAACGGCGCGATTCCGATTATCGCTGGCATCACGCTGGAAGGGACCGCTGTCGCGGCAGAAGAAGCCAAACGCGCCATCAAAGCCGGTGCATCGGCAGGGTTGCTGTACCCGTCCCACGGTTGGCTGCGTTTCGGTTATCAGAAAGGCGCACCGCAGGATAAATACCGCCATGTGTATGAAGAAAGTGGTCTGCCGCTCATTCTGTTCCAGTATCCCGATGCGACCAAATGTACTTACAACCTGGAAACGATGCTGGATATCGCGGCACAACCCGGCGTATTCGCCATGAAAAATGGGGTGAGAAACATGCGCCGCTGGGACACTGAAATTCCTGTCATCCGCCGCGAACGCCCTGACTTGCAGATCCTGAGTTGCCACGATGAATACCTGCTATCAACCGTATTCGATGTGGATGGCTTCCTGGTCGGTTATGGCAACATTGCTCCCGAACTGCTGGTTGAAATGATTAAAGCGGGTAAGGCGAAAGATTATGCTGCTGCACGCGCCATCCACGATCGCCTGCTGCCGGTGACGAAAAGCGTGTACCACCGTGGTTCTCACATGGAAGGCACAGTGGCATTGAAGCATGCGCTGGTCGCAAGAGGGATCCTGGATCATGCGACAGTGCGTTCCCCGTTAATGCCGTTGGAGGCAGGGGCTGCAGACGAAATCATGACGGCAGTCCGCATGGCGGAGCTTCCTCGCGTTGGCTGATGCGTTCGACGCTCATCTCTACTATCAGCTCAATTATCAGCTCAACTATCAGGGTGCCCGCTTGAACAGGGTACGGGCACCCTGCCATTCTGACCTGACGCGCCCTGTTTGCATGGCCTTGCGCTTCCCTTCACCACATTTGCTCGCGTACCGACCGCCATACCCTGTCGGCACCGCGCCTTGATTCACGTCATAGCGCTATCTGCGGTGTATTACCAAAAATATAGCTAATTCACCGGTGCCACTACATAATAACAGCGTGCAAAACAAGCAATAAAACAGACACACTCCAGACGGCTAAGGGCATCCGGACAGCGTGGATAGCCTCAAATACCGGAGTTTTATCGGGGAGGCTCCCCTACTGACTACGACTAAGGATGACATGGACTCAAACGCATTTTCGCCACCTGGCACCAACCGGAAGCTGAGCAATAAACCGGTCACCCTACAGGACGTGGCAACCGCGGCTGGCGTCAGCGTCTCTACTGTGTCGCGCGTACTGGACGAGCGTCTGCCTCCATCACGCAGTAAAGCCGCCCAACGGGTCAGAGAGGTCGCACAGGAGCTGGGGTACCGACGCGATATTATGGCATCCAGCCTGCGTCGTGGCGGCACCGG
The DNA here is from genome assembly GCF_020406815.2 of Dickeya oryzae. Lineage (NCBI taxonomy): Bacteria > Pseudomonadati > Pseudomonadota > Gammaproteobacteria > Enterobacterales > Pectobacteriaceae > Dickeya > Dickeya oryzae. The sequence continues at coordinate 917,967 of NZ_CP162670.1, read as the reverse complement.
TACTATCGGCGTCCTGGTACCGCGTTTAAGCGATATGGTCATGGCGCTTTTATACGAAGCCATTTTCCGCGCCGCAGAACGACACGGTTACTTCACTATCGTCGCCACGTGTGGTGATGACCCGGTACAGGAAAAGCAGGCGGCAGAATCGCTGCTTGACCGCCGGGTTGATGGTTTAATTCTCGCCACCAGCCGACTGGATGACCAGCTACCTGCGGAATTACGCCAGCAGCAGATTCCCCATACACTGGTGTTGCGTACCGATGGCATTAGCCCTTCTGCTACAGGCAACGATGAGCAAGGGGGTTATCTGGCCACTCGTCATCTCATCGATTTAGGACATCGGGATATCGGCCTGATTGCAGGCCCTAATTTCACCTCGGGGGCGCGTGATCGCCGTCTGGGATTTCAACGGGCGATGCAGGAAGCCGGGTTACCAATACGGCCCGAATGGATCCGCGAGTCTGGTTTTGGGATTGAGTCCGGGGAACAACAAGGGCTGGAACTGCTCACTCTTCCACATCGTCCCAGCGCCATTTTTGCGATCAATGATGATCTGGCGATAGGCGTGATGGCGGCAGCGCACCGTGTCGGCCTGACAATTGGTCAAGACCTGTCGCTGGTAGGGTATAACGATATTCCGCTGGTAGCGCGCCTGCCGGTGCCGCTCTCATCAGTCCACGTGCCGCTGGATCATGTCGCCTCACTGGCCGTCGACCTTTTGCTTTCTCCTCCACAAGGCGCTAACACCATCAGTCGGGTTATCCCAAGTCTGATTCCACGCAGCTCCAGCGCGCCATTCAAACGCTGAGCAATGCGCAATGGCCGCTCTGTTCATCAGAGCGGCCTGCTCTCACCGTATTTAGGATAACAGCCGGTGTGGTGATACCAGCGCTGACGGGCGGCCGTAGCCGTTCTCCTCAAACGCACCAGCACCTTCAGGCAAACGGAAGACCGCGACCAATTCAGCCAGACGCGATACTTGCTCTTCCAGTGCATGAGCCGCAGAAGCAGATTCACTGACCATGGAGGCGTTTTGCTGGATGGTCGAATCCATTTCTGTTACCGCACTGCCGATCTGCGAAATACCACGGCTCTGTTCATCAGAGGCCACCGCAATTTCACCCATCAGGTTGTTGACCGAGTTGACCGACCCCACGATTTCATCCATCGTCGTGCCGGCTTTCGTCACCAGACTCGCCCCGACATCCACACGGGAAACCGACTCGGAAATCAGCGCTTCGATCTCTTTGGCCGCCTGGGAACTACGTTGCGCCAGGCTACGCACTTCGCTGGCGACGACCGCAAACCCGCGGCCTTGTTCCCCGGCTCGGGCAGCTTCCACCGCGGCGTTCAACGCCAGAATATTGGTCTGAAACGCGATACTGTTGATGACCGATGTGATATCAGAAATCTTTTTAGAACTACCGGAAATCTCGGACATGGTGCTGACTACTCGCCGGATAATATCGCCCCCCTGATTAGCAATATCTGACGCCTTACCGGTAATCTGACTGGCATGGCGGGCGTTATCGGTATTATTTTTCACCGTTGAGGTCAACTGCTCCATACTGGCGGCCGTTTCCACAATCATGCTGGACTGCTGCTCCGTCCTTGCCGACAGGTCGTTATTACCGGCGCTGATTGCATTCGATGCCCCGGCAACGCGATTAACGCTGTGAAGAATATCCGCCACCAGCTTGCGCAGCCGCACTGTCATATCCATCATGGCATGCGTCAGCATCCCCAACTCGTCATTGCGCTCAATCTTCACCGACATGGATAAATCACCATCCGCGATGGCTTCCGCCAGTTTCAGATTCGACATAATAGGCTGGGTTATCTGGCGGGTTATCGCCCAGGAAATCAGCAAGCCGAACAGTACCGCAATCCCCCCAAGGGTTGTCATCTGCAAGACTGAGCTGTTGATGATGGCGCTATTTTTTGCGTCAATACTCCCGACGATGCTGGCAATATCCGCAGTGAGCTTATCCCCCGTAGCACGGAATTTCGCATCAACAGTCTTCAGGTTGGTCAGGTTATCAAAATACTGTTTGCCCGCACGGCCATAATTGTCGACATAGGCAGCGGTATCCGTCAGCCGGGCTTTTCGTTCACTATCCAGTGCGCTGGCAAAATCGGTATACGCTTTTGTCGCCTCATCGTAATAACGCTGCTGTGTTTTCAATACCTCCGCACTGCCTGTCCGTTGCAGTATCTGCGTACTGTTAGTCAGCTTAACAATGGCCAGCAACATGGCGTCACGCTTTGCCAGCAACGCAGTTTCATCAGGCTTCAGCGTTATGCTACCCAGAGCCTGAGCTAGCTGATTTCCGCTACCGAGCGCATCAATAGCATTATTGGTCTCTTTCACTTTATTTAATGCGGCTTTCTCGGTATCCAGATCCTGCCAGTACTGTTTCATATCCTGATCCAGACTGCTCAGATAGCCAGAATATTCATCTCCCCACGACAGTGACTTGGTTTTATTAATACTCTCGACAATCTGATTATTATAATTCACCAGATTATTGAGATTCGTGTCATCAAAAGAAAAGAAATATTTGATTCTCGCTATCTTAGACTGATCAAGGTAATGATTCATATCATTCATGATCGATGTCTTGATATAAAGGTCTCGAATAGTGAAAAATCGCGTCGCCGCAAACCCTGAGGCGATAATCACTAAAATAAGCACTATCGAGAAACCGCCGTATAGCTTGTGAGACACCTTCATTTTATTCATTATTCTATTAGCCAACCCCATATTGTTCCCCACCCTTGACGGAAAGAAAAACCACACCACATTGTTACAGTATCGGTACGGATTGCGAGACATTAACGATGATGTCATTATTTTGTCTGACACACGAAAAATTGATAACTTTAACGCCAGCAAACGTTAAAATGTGATACACACCACAAACAAGTTACCACTTATAATTATAAATCAATCTGTTTCGGTCGAACATCACACCGCCATAACCTCCTGATAAAACAATATTACTGACAACATCGAGATTAATCGCTTAAAAACAAATAATCCACACACATGATTAAGTAAAAATCCGTTTCATCCTAGCCGAAATAAAAACTGACAACGTGATGCATAAAATCGGTGGGTTTCTCTATTCCCCTGGTCTATCCTCACGTCATACGTGTATGGGTTATATGATTCAATCATTTCATCGTTTCAGGCTTAACGCGCCAGTATGTGACATGGTTCAACTCGCCACGCGTATTATTTAAAATCTAAAATAATTATGCTTCATATTATTTTCTCAGCGCAGGCAAGCACCACTTGGAAAATCACTGCCTGTGATTAGTTAATACTTGCCCCACATTCGCAGGGCAAGCCAGCCATAGACAGTCACCGCTATGGTGATAGCTCCTCCAGAACCTTGCCTTTTGTTTCAATAGCATATCGCAGCGTTACCACACCTCCAATCAGGGCGATTAAGGCGAATGCGACAAACACGTAGCGAATGCCAAAATCACTGACAATAACGCCTACCAAAATAGGGCCAACGGCGGAACCCGCACGCAGCCAGGCACTGCCCAATCCGGTGCCGATAGCACGTAGCCGGGTTGGATAAAGCTCGGAAGAATAGAGGTAGAGAGAAAAAGTAATGGTTTGCAATATGCCGTACCCCACCGTGGCACAGATCAAAATCTGTATTGGGCTGGTCGCTCCTAATACAGTCAATGTAGTCAGCGGAATAATTGCCAATAAAAAAGCAGCAGCATACCAGCGCCTGCGTCCGACTTTATCAATAAACAACGCACAGATAATCGAAGCCAGCACACCAAATGCCGATGTTATCCAGCCGTAAGCCAGCGCTGTTTCGATAGGCAGTCCAAAGACCTTTTTATACAGCGTAGGCAACCAGGTCACCAAACCATTATTGATGGTATAGCCACACACCCATAACGCCCAGATAGTCAATGTTCGCTTGCAGTAAATACCCGAGAACAGCTCACGCCACCCTTGTGAGGCTGCGGTTTTATCCGCAGTCTGGCGAATGACAGGTTCTGCTAGCGAGCCACCGTGGCGAATCACCTCGTCCTCCAGTTTTTTCACCACCACATCGGCTTCAGACAAGCGCCCTTTTGAGGCCAGCCAGCGTGGTGACTCGGGCATAAACCAGCGTAAAGGCACCGTAATGATGGAAGGAATCAACCCCACGATAAACATGGCCTTCCAGCCATAAATCGGCACCAGAAAGTACCCAGCTATCCCGGCAAACATCATGCCTATCGGAAAGATCACTTCATATAACAGAAAGAAACGTCCACGTTTTTTCGCTCCGACGAATTCGTTGATATAAGAACTGGCGACCGGAACTTCAGCCCCAATGCCCACACCTTGCAGGAAACGAAATACCATCATGGATGTACCGCTCCAGGCGAATAGGCAGGATGCATCCATAATAACAAACAGAATAATCGTGATTTTTAATACGCCAAGACGGCCAATTTTTTCTGCCAGAGAGCCAAAAAATACAGCACCGAACAGTTGCCCGACATAACTGGCCGCAATAATCATTCCGATATCCGTCGCGTTGAGCCCCCATTCCGCGGCCAGTTGCGGCATGGCGAACGCGATTGCCAGTACGGTATAAGCATCAAAGAATGTGGAAAGCCCTACGACTACACGGATCGTCATTAACTGGCGGGTGATCGGCATCCGTTCAAGGCGGGCCACCAATTCAGCCTGTGTGGTACCACTAGTAACGACAGTGCTGATGACACCACTCATGGTGCCGACACTCATGTCATGCGTTGACATACGTTTTTCTCCAGAAAGGCTAGTGAGGATGTGCTGTTGCTTGACCAGTCAGGGGGTTTTCTTCGTCTTCCCGCCTACCGGTATGTTCAGCACGCAGTAACAGTCACAGAGGCTATTTCACCGCCCGATAACCGCCGGTGTTACCTGTTGCACTCCCCGTTGCAGCAACGTATGCCCGCCCACACACCGCATTCCCCCTTGTGCTCTGCCGCACAGTGCGTTAACGCGTAATACATAACGCGCCCCATCAATATCACCGCTCTTTCCCGTAGACGGACTGCGGTAGCGCTGCCCCGCCGTTATCGTGATTTTTTTCATAGCGTCCTCTTTTCTCGATGTAGGGTACTTTTAATAAATTATGTAAAACGTTTGCAGGAACGTTTGCATATTTTTCTAATGAAGAGATTATGGGTGTCAAGAAAACGATGAAAATTTCGACAGGGAGTGTGACGACTCTCTATGCCTGATACTTATTCGATCGCAGGATCTCGGGCAGAAGGCATATATGCGAATTGCATCACAGAAAGTTTATTAATTCAGAGACACTGAAGAAAAAGAGGGAATAATTCATTAATTATCAAATGGATAAAAATCACCGCATACCCACAGTACAGGTAGCGGTCGCTGATGCCTGGCTGCTGGAGAAGGCGTCTGCTACAGGATCCAAAGCGATAGGATCACCTCTCGCAGGATCACGCTATAAAATGGAGCGCCTGAAATGCAAAACGCTGGCACAAGGCCAGCGTTTTACGTGTTGCGATGAAGCGGAGTAAAAATTACTCAGCAACAACCACAACGTTCAGCTTAGCGAATACGTCGCTGTGCAGCTGGAAGCTCACTTCGTGCTCGCCCAGTGTGCGCAGAACGCCGTTCGGCAGACGAACTTCGCTTTTCGCTACTTCAACACCGGCAGCGGTCACCGCATCAGCGATGTCGCGAGTACCGATAGAACCGAACAGTTTACCTTCGTCACCCGCTTTAGAAGCGATGGTTACGGAAGCCAGTGCGTTGACTTTCTCAGCGCGAGCTTCAGCAGCAGCCAGAACGTCAGCCAGTTTAGCTTCCAGTTCAGCGCGACGGGCTTCGAAGAACTCAACGTTTTTCTTGGTTGCCGGCACAGCTTTGCCCTGCGGAACCAGGAAGTTACGAGCGTAGCCCGCTTTAACGTTAACCTGATCACCCAGGCTGCCCAGGTTTGCTACTTTATCAAGCAGAATAACTTGCATTACCTTATCCTCTCAAAGTCTCGTTAATGGACAGTGGCCGATTACTGATGACGATCAGTGTACGGCAACAAAGACAGGTAGCGCGCACGCTTGATAGCGCGGGCCAGCTGACGCTGGTATTTTGCACGGGTGCCGGTGATACGGCTCGGTACAATTTTACCACTTTCAGTGATGTAGTTTTTCAGCGTTGCGATGTCTTTATAGTCAATCTCTTGAACGCCTTCCGCGGTGAAACGGCAGAACTTGCGACGACGGAAATAACGTGCCATTTGGCTAGTCTCCAGAATCAATCAATTCAATCTGCTCGGCATGCAGCACCAACTTACTGAGGCCATTGCGCCCTTGGTGGCAACTAATGAACCCCTGAACTCTGAGTTGCATACCGACCGTTATACTGTGGGTAAATGCCTGTGACGGATGTCCACTGACAATCACGGGCATACGGCACCATGCTTGTCGGCTGAGTCCGGCTTCTTCCTGCACTGAGCGGTGCTCAAGCACAAACTGGCAGTGAGGAATGCCTGACGGACTGACTTTTCGAATGGGTGTCTTGCACACCGTGCCCGACAACACCAGCCGATTAACCGTCACCACAACAATTACTCTTCAGAATCCCCAACTTCAGCATCATCATCAGCTTCAGCGTATTCGTCACGACGCTCACGGCGTTCGTCTTTCGCTTTCACCATCGGAGATGCTTCAGTTACCGCGTGCTTAACGCGCATAACCATGCTGCGGATAACGGCGTCGTTGAAGCGGAAGTTAGTTTCCAGCTCATCGATCACTTCCTGCGGTGCTTCAACGTTCATCAGAACGTAGTGAGCTTTGTGCAGTTTGTTGATCGGGTAAGCCAGCTGACGGCGGCCCCAGTCTTCCAGACGGTGGATCTTGCCTTCCGCTGCTGTGATAGCACCGGTGTAACGCTCGATCATGCCCGGAACCTGTTCGCTCTGGTCAGGATGAACCATAAAAACGATTTCGTAATGACGCATCGAATTGCTCCTTACGGATTATTCAGCCTCCTGTCAGGGTCAGCCGCGGCCCATGGAAGCAAGGAACGTGTTGTGTGTACGGCTGAAAAAATGACGCGTAATTATAATGACGCCCTCATGGGAAAACAAGCGATATTGCCAGTCAGCCTCACAAAGAGAAAAACAGCGCAGCCAAAGGGGAAAATCAAAGCGAACGCGCGAAGAAATCCGCCCCGGCCTGCAAGGCGGTCGGGGTAATCTTGTGGCCGATGCCGATCTCCGTCAGGTAGGTCACATGCTGACTGGTGTTGCGAGCGGTCAGTTCCCGGTACAAACGTTCGCTCTGCGAGGCCGGAACCAGTTCATCAGCCAGGCCATGCCAAAGCAGGAGTGGCCGGTCGGATACCTTATCCAACTGATGACCCACATCATACGGTGCCACACGTTCCGCCAGCGCCTGTAACTGCGCCTGCGCTCCCGGTTCACCTGGTGTCACCGGTGGAAACAGCGTCTGCGATAACGACGAAAAATAGCCAGCGCCCATAAAGCAGGCCGCTGATTTCAGCCAGGGGTATTGCGTCATCGCCGCCAGCGCCGTCATGCCGCCCATCGACGCACCACAAATCCCGACTCTGTCGCCATCAATCAACGCCTGTTCTCGACACCAGGCCAGATAGCGGGGCAATTCCTGCACATTAGTCAGTAATATGTCCCAGAAACAACGCCAGCGCCGCGCCTCATCGCCGTCAAAGCGCCCACCATGCATCAGCGCATCCGGCGCGATAACCCGAAAGCCGGCCTTTGCCAACGCGTAGGCGAAATACGAGTAAACTTCTTTGGAGGAGGTGTAGCCATGAAAGAAGAAAATGGTGGGTAAAGGCCGCGTCCTGCCGCCAGAAGGAAAGGCATGCAGCACGTCGATGCCTGAAACATCCTCGATTCCCATTTCTACCATTATCATCTCCTTTTCTTCATTGATTAACAGGTAAAACCGTCAGGAACGCCTACAATTGTTTTGTATGCCATTTAACCACTGGCAGTCTCTGGGGACATATAAAGACAGTTCGCAATGATCTTGATCAATTTAGTTACAAAAGTATCGATTGGTGTAAAATCTGGCGCTTTTTTGCCGTTAACGGCAGTAATCAATCCCCAATCACGTCTCATACCATACTAAAGAGAATAATCATGCAGCTTGCTTTTAGACGCTGGAGCCTTGGTGTCAAACTTTCAGTCATTGCCTCCCTGAGTGTGGCTGTGCTGTTTATTGCATTCAGCCTCAGCCTGACGCGCTCAGCCGGTGAGAAACTGGAATCATTGACAATGCATGACATGGACAGTCAGGTTGTGGGTATTACCGATATGATAGCCCTGTACGACGCCAGCCTGCAGTCGGGTGTCGACAGCTATACCAATCTGTTTGCCAGCTTTCTGCCTTCTCGTTTTACCGTTGATAATCAGGCCCGCCTGCCTGTCGGTAGTACAACTGCCCCGACACTGAAATCCGGCGATACCGTTCTCAACATGAACACCGCCATTACCGACGACTTTCTCAGTCGAACTGGTGCGATTTCTACCATTTTCGTACGCGATGGCGACGACTTCATGCGTATCACCACCTCGTTAAAAAAGGAAGACGGCTCACGTGCCATCGGCACTAAACTGGACCGCGCCAGCCCGGCATTCGCGCCCGTTTCCAGCAACAAATCGTTCAGCGGACTGGCGGTGCTCTTCGGCAAACAATATATCACCCAATACAAGCCGGTCACCGACGCCACCGGTAACGTCATCGCCATTCTGTTCGTGGGGATTGATATCAGCAAAGAATTTGCCCTGATGCAAAAACGCATCCTGGATAAACGCATCGGCGATAGCGGCCATTTTATTGCGCTCAGCACAGCGGGTGCGACGGCAGGCAACTATCTGGTTCATCCAACGCTTCGTGGACAAAAGCCGGGCTGGTCTGGCGACACGCTGCAACAAGTGCTGAAAAATGACAGCGGCAGGCTGGAATACGAAGACAGCAACCTGAGCGGCGATGATCGTACCCAGGTGATGGTGTATCACAATGTACCGCAATGGAAATGGGTTGTCGTCGGCACCATTAGCAAAGCCAGTCTGTTGGCCGAAATCAATACCATCCGCAATATGTTTCTGGGCGGTGGTATTGCACTGGTAGTGCTGTTTGCCGTGTTCTTCGTCTACCTTACCCGTCGCTGGTTAAGCCGACCACTGGACGAGGTGGTCAAAGTGGCAGAACAGTTCGCGGCCGGGAATCTGCAAGCCACGCTCACGACTCGGAGCCAGGATGAAGTGGGTCGGCTGGTCGATGCCATCAACGGCATGGGACATGGCCTGACCCGGCTGGTATCTCAGGTACGCGACGCCGCCGAAGAGATCGTCGTCGGTACGGACGTGCTGGCCGAAGACAGCGGCAACATCAGCGAGCAAATTTCCCGTCAGGCCAGCAGTGTGGAAGAAACCTCCGCCACCATGGAACAACTGGCATCGACGGTAAAACAGAATGCCGACAACGTTTCTACCGTCAAAGGTCTGGCGGCACAAAGCGCCAGCGCCGCCCAAAATGGCAGCAAAACGGTCACCGACTCTGTGGAAACGATGAGCGAAATCAAACGCTCATCGCAGAAAATTGCCGATATCACCACCACCATCCAGTCGATCGCCTTTCAGACCAACATTCTGGCGCTCAACGCCGCCGTCGAAGCCTCACGCGCAGGCGAACACGGTAAAGGCTTCGCGGTGGTCGCCGCCGAAGTACGCTCGCTGGCCCAGCGTAGCTCTTCAGCGGTAAAAGAAATCGAAGCACTGATTGCCGAATCACTGCATCAGGTCGAAACCGGTTACCACTTCTCGGAAAAAACCCGTGCAGCGATGGATGACTTACTGCAACGTATTCAGCAGGTCAGCACCATCATTAACGATATTGATATCGCCTCACATGAGCAGGCTCTGGGCATCGAGCAGGTCAATATGGCTATCAATCAGATCGGGCAGGCTATCCACCAGAACGCCTCGTTGGTACAAAACTCGGAAAGCACGGCTCAAGGGCTACGTGAGAAAGGCCACCACTTGAGCGATGTGGTCAGCGTATTCCGCATTCATCACTGATGCTGTCATGACCTTCGCCTCTGACCGGCGAAGGTCGCGTCACCCCCGGCCCCGTTTACACGTCAACACACCTCAACGGTATCCCTGTTTGCTTCAAGGCGTTACACTATTCTCGCCCGGTACAGAACGCTGATTCAGCGCGTTATTAACGTGTGCCGGATGAATTTATCGCGTATCGGACTGAATGGAGCACCGCGTTATGGCTTGCCTGTCATGGTTATTCAGACTGACGCCGCTACACAGAGTGTGGTTGGGCGCGGCGCTGTCGATGCTGCTAAGTAGTTGTGCGATGCTGGCTGGTAAGCCGGTTCCACCGCCACCACCGACGCAGCAGGCGGTAGAAGTGTCCAGAGAGCAAAGCTACCTGTTGGAAAAAACCGGTTCTGTCTCGGTGAATGTCCGCGGGACTCTCGATGATGCAGTAGAAGAAATCGCCCGTGAGGCCAACGCACGCGGTATGCCTTACTACCGTGTGGTCAACCTGACGCAAGACGAGCATGTGCGACAGGACAACTGGCACGGCTATGCGGTATTCTATCGTCCCTTGCCTACCGCTCGCCCATAGTCATTCAGGCACAATAAGAGCCTATCCCATTAGGGCTATTTCACTGGTTTCACTGGTTTCACTGGTTTCACTGGCCATTTTGGCCCTGGGCAGTGCTCGAAATCCTCACGTACTACGTGTACGCTCCGGGTTACTCGCTGCGCTCGCCCGTTGGGCCGGACAAAGTGCTTTGTCCGTTCAACATGCAACGCATGTTGTCTGCGCGCTGTCCGTGTCCAAACTGGCTACGCCAATAACGCCTACTGGGATAGGCTCTAAGTACCCTAAAGAACGTTAAGAGGATGAAGGATGAAAACAAAGATTGCCGCCATCGCCCTGTTACTACTGACAAGCGGCCTGAGTGGCACCGCGCTGGCTTCAGAATACCCATGCCGCAGCACGGAATGGAATGAGTGGATAGAGTCGATAGTCAATACGCGCGCCGTGCTGGGTGATGTCGATGTAGGCTCACAGGTTTGGCAGCAGGCAGTGGAAAGCCGATTACCTGCCACCTCCTGGCCGTCACGCAATTCGGTATTGTGGTGCGCGGCGGTAGAACAGAAAATCGCCAGCCTGAAGAAATAACGCATCATCTCCCGGCAAGCCAGCTATCCCATCGTTAGATGCCGTCAGCCGGGAACACATCGTTTTTATCATATGACGGCATTTTTTATTTTCGTGTAACCGTTTCGTGTGACCGTACTGCAGCGTGTTAGCACACACCCGGTCACACGACATCACGCTACCTTGCGCGATGGCTCACATAGCGCGCTGGCGTACCGCTTCAAACAGACAAATACCGGTCGCCACGGAAACATTCAGCGATGACACGCTTCCTGCCATCGGAATACTGATCAGCTCGTCGCAGTGTTCGCGCGTCAGGCGACGCATGCCTTCCCCTTCTGCGCCCATCACCAGCGCCAGCGGGCCGGTCAGTTTACTTTGGTACAAGGTGTGATCCGCTTCGCCCGCCGTACCGACGATCCAGATATTCTGCTCCTGCAGGAAACGCAACGTGCGTGCCAGATTGGTCACGCGGATCAACGGAACGGTTTCCGCCGCGCCACAGGCCACTTTCTTCGCGGTCGCATTCAGTTGAGCGGAGCGATCTCGCGGCACAATCACCGCATGGACGCCAGCGGCATCAGCGCTACGCAGGCACGCGCCCAGGTTATGAGGGTCAGTCACGCCATCCAGCACCAACAGGAACGGCGTCGCGTGTGATGCCAGCAACCCCGGCAAGTCGTTTTCCTGATACTGACGCCCTTCTTTTACCCGGGCGATGATCCCCTGATGGACCGCACCTTCCACCTTGTCATCCAGCCACTGACGACTGGCGACCTGCACCGCAATGCCGCTGGCTTCCAGCTCGGCTATCAGCGGTTGCAGGCGACGGTCTTCACGCCCTTTCAGGGTGAACACTTCCAGAAAACGTTGAGGGTCTTGTTCCAGCAGTGCTTTCACCGCATGGATGCCGTAAATAATTTCGCTCATTACTACTCTTCAATAATACGCTTGAGACGGGTTAACAGGGCAGCCGGTCGGCTGCCCAGAATACCGATGTCACGGTCAGACGCGGTTCGTCACTCTGCCGTTTTATTCTTTTTGCTGGCGCGTTTAGCTCGCGTGGCTGCCGCAATTTTACGTGTTTTTTCAGCGTTCTTTTGCGATTTTGCTGCCTTCTTTTTACCGCCGGTTTTCGCCTTACCGTTATCCTTGCTGGCAGACTGGCGTTTTTTACCGTCTCCCTCAGGGCGGAATGCGCTATCCGGCTCAAAGTTGGCACGCTGGCCGGTACGGCGACGACGCGGCGGCTTCGCACCGGTATCGCTCCCCCTCTTCGCCCGGTCGCGCGAGGTTTTACCTTCGCCACGCACCTTACGGGTAGACGAGATCAGCGCAAAATCAATCTTACGCTCATCCATGTGTACCGCTTCAACGCGAATTTCTACCTCATCGCCCAGTCGGTAAGTCTGACCGCGAGATTCGCCGATCAAGCGCTGGCCAACATTGTCATAACGATAGTAGTCATTATCCAGCGTGGAGACATGCACCAGACCATCGATAAACAGGTCGTTAAGCCGCACGAAGAAACCGAAACCGGTGACGCTGGATATAATCCCGGTAAAGGTTTCCCCCACATGGTCCTGCATGAAATCGCACTTCAGCCAGTCAGCCACATCGCGTGTGGCTTCATCGGCACGGCGCTCAGTCATCGAGCAGTGTTCGCCCAGTTGCAACATTTCGTTGAAATCCGCATGCCAGCCACCGCTTTGCGTCCAGCGGTTTTTACGGTCGCTCAGCAAATACTTGATACCACGGTGCAACGACAAGTCTGGATAACGCCGGATCGGTGACGTAAAATGTGCATACGAGGTCAACGCCAGCCCAAAGTGACCGCGGTTTTCCGGGTCATAGATAGCCTGCTTCATGGATCGCAACAGCATGGTTTGCAGCATCTCATGATCTGGCCGATCGGCGATGGAATCCATCAACTCAGCATAGTCTTTCGGCTGTGGCTTCATGCCGCCTTTGAGCGTCAGCCCCAACTCGCCCAGCACGCTACGCAGCGCCAGCACGTGATCTTCACTGGGCTGGTCATGCACGCGGAACAATGCCGGTTCTTCACTCTTCTCGACAAACTTCGCCGCCGAGATGTTGGCCAGAATCATGCACTCTTCGATAAGCTTGTGCGCATCGTTACGCACGACGGCTTCCACCCGTTCAATACGGCGTTCTGCGTTGAAGATAAACTTGGCTTCTTCGGTTTCAAACGCGATACCTCCACGCACCTCACGCGCATGCTCCAGCACCTTGTACATCCGGTGCAGCTCTTCCAGCGGCTCCACCAGTGACTGGTAGTGTTCGCGCAACGCTTCATCGCCCTGCAAAATGCTCCACACCTTGGTGTAGGTGAGGCGGGCATGTGAACTCATCACCGCTTCATAGAACTTGTAGCTGGACAATTTACCCTGCGAGGAGACGGTCATCTCACACACCATACACAGGCGATCTACCTGCGGGTTCAGTGAACACAGCCCGTTAGACAGCACTTCCGGCAGCATCGGCACCACTTGCGATGGGAAATAGACCGAGGTGCCACGCGCGCGGGCCTCATGGTCCAGCGCCGTACCGGGGCGCACATAATAGCTGACATCCGCTATCGCCACCCACAGCCGCCAGCCGCCACCGCGTTTTTTCTCACAGTACACCGCATCGTCAAAATCACGAGCGTCTTCGCCGTCAATGGTCACCAGCGGCAGGGAACGCAAATCCACCCGGCCTTTCTTGGCGCTTTCCGGCACCTCTTCAGCCAGGTCGCTCACCTGCTCTTCCACTTTAGGTGGCCAGCTGTGCGGGATTTCATGGGTGCGCAGCGCGATATCCACCGCCAGCCCGGTCCCCATGTTGTCGCCGAGGATCTCCACGATCTTACCGATCGCCTTGGTGCGACGGGTCCCGCGTTGGGTCAGTTCCACCACCACCACCGTGCCCATGCAAGCCCCGGCGATACATTCCGGTGGGATCAGGATATCAAAGCTCAGACGGCTATCGTCCGGCACCACAAAACCGGTACCGGCTTCGGTGAAATAACGCCCGACTATCTGACTGGTACGCGGCTCCAGCACACGCACAATGCGCCCTTCACGACGTCCCCGGCGGTCTTCACCCAACGGCTGGGCCAGCACCACATCACCGTGGATCACCGTTTTCATTTGTTCAGCGGACAGGTAAAGATCGTCTTTACGTCCTTCCACCCGCAGAAAGCCATAACCATCACGATGGCCGATCACCGTGCCACGCAGTAAATCCAGCTTTTCCGGCAGGGCGTAACACTGACGACGGGTAAACACCAGTTGCCCGTCGCGCTCCATCGCGCGTAACCGGCGGCGCAGCCCTTCCAGTTGCTCATCGCTGGTCAGTTGCAGATCGCTTGCCAGTTCTTCACGGCTGATAGGGGTATCCCGTTTTGCCAGATGCTCCAGAATGTATTCACGGCTGGGGATGGGGAATTCGTATTTTTCTGCTTCACGTTCCAGAAACGGATCTTGTGACATTGCGGTTCCTCCGTTGTCATCAGCAGGCAGCTGAGCAGGCTTATTCAACCAGAAGTAATTTATAGAGGGGCGGGTTTTCTTCCACCATATCGGCGAGCGTATAATTATCCAATTCTTTCAGGAAATTCTGTACGGCCTGTTGCAATACCTGTTTGAGTCGGCAGGCGGGGGTAATATGACAAAACTCCTTGCTGCAGTTAACCAGAGAGAGCGGCTCCAGTTCCCGTACCACATCGCCGATGCGAATGGTGGACGGATCGCGGCCCAACCGAATGCCGCCATGCTTACCACGCACTGCCATAACCAACCCGGCGCGACTCAGCTGATTGATAATCTTCACCATATGATTGCGTGAAACGCCATACACTTCAGTCACTTCTGAAATGCTGGTCATTTTGCCCTCCGGCAATGACGCCATGTAAATCAGCGCGCGCAAACCATAATCCGTAAAACTTGTTAACTGCACAGAAACCTCGGGTACTTTTCCAATCGAGTACGTTGCCGAACAGCCACCTGACTGCCCCAAAAACGTGAACCGGAACCAGGATGGCGCTCGTTGTCCTGACACCAGACACATCATGTTCATTTTTTATCAGCAGATGATAAACCAGTGCTCCGCGCCGGGCGAATTTATTTAGTACTCAGAGATCTTTCTTAAAGGAAAATTCGCCGAGTTGACGCATTTCTGTTAACAAAACATAAGAGAATCTTGCTATCTAACATGCTGTTTCATCTGTTATGTTCTGAACAAAAATAGCCCTACATGTACGTTAACGTATGGCAAGCCAGAGATAGGCTTTGCCAGTGTTTTTTATTCTGCACACACTAGGAAATGGACCATGCGTTTGAAAAATCTCTCCATCCGTACCGGCCTGTTAACCTTGCTGGCTGTTATCACCCTGCTATTGCTGCTGGTCAGCGGTATGGGGATTCAGGCCATCAATAAAAGCCGGGACTCCCTGACGCAGCTCAACCAGATTCAGGGGGAGCAGTTGGGCGCGTTGATGAACGGTTATAACCTGACGCTACGGGCCAGAGCGTCCGCGACACTGGCGGTACGCAAGATAGAAATTGGTTTGCTGGACGTGGGAGCTAAAGAAACGGATAAACTGGATAGTTATATCCAGCAGTCCGACAAAGAGATTCGCCAGTTCAGTAGCGTCGGCACCACCAGTGAGCAGGAGCAAAAACTGGCACAGCAAGTGTTAAAAACCTATCAGGACTACCTGAATCAGGGATTAAAACCGATGTTAGAGTCCCTGAGAAAGCAGTACACCGACGAATACTACACCTTGCTGGAAAATAACCTGACGCCCCTGAGCGACGCATTTGATAAATCCATCCAGAATTTCCGCAGTTACTCCCAGCAACTCTCCGAACAACACATCCAACAGGCAAACAGCAACGAACGACTGATGCTGATGCTGATAGGCTTTGCTTGTCTGTTATCCCTGTTACTGGTCTTGCTGGGCTGGCTGGCGTTACGCCACATGCTGCTCAAACCGCTGGATCACGCCATCGAGCAACTGGAACACGTTGCCTCCGGCGATTTGACCCACCGCATTACCACCGGCGGAGACAATGAACTGGGTCGCCTGAACGACGCCATTTTGCGTATGCAAATGGCGCTGCTGGATTCCGTTGGTCAGGTGCGTGACGCCAGTCATCAAATCGATCAGGGCAGTCGTGAACTGTTTAGCGGCAACCGCCATCTGGCGGAACGTACCGAGGAATCGGTCGCCGCGCTGGAGCAAACCGCCGCCAGCCTGGAAGAACTGAGCGCCACCGTTAAACGCAACGCCGATAACGCCGAACTGGCCCATCAGTTGACCAATCAGGTTTCCGATACCACCGATCGCGGCAATGAATCCGTCAACTACGTGGTGGAAAAAATGCGCGAAATCGCCGCCAGCGCCAAACGCATCAGCGATATTCTCGGTGTGATTGACGGTATCGCCTTCCAGACCAACATTCTGGCGCTGAACGCCGCGGTGGAAGCCGCCCGTGCGGGTGAACAAGGGAAAGGGTTTGCGGTGGTCGCCGGTGAAGTGCGTAATCTGGCGCAGCATAGCGCTCAGGCCGCCAAAGAGATCCGCACACTGATCCTCGACTCTCAGTCCCATGTCTCAGAAGGGCTCGATTTGGCAGCCAAGGCAGGTGAAACCATGGATAACGTCGCAGACGAGATCAACCGTATCACCACGCTGATGAAAGAGATTTCTTACGCGTCTCAGGAACAACATCGCGGTATTGAACAGGTGAACATCGCCTTTACCCAGATAGATAAAGTCGCACAGCAAAACGCGTCTCTGGTCAAGGCCTCCACCGATACCACCCAGTCGCTGGAAGAGCAATCCCGCCAACTGGTACAGGCCATGGCCATGTTCCGTATCGAAGACCACACGCCGCTGCTGCAAGCGCGCTGATTCTGTCTTTGGCAGTGGCCTCACGGCCACTGCGTTTTCACTGACTCGTCCTTGTGGCTCTATTGCTGCTGGCTCACGCTTTCAGTGCACTACACAGCACCCTGCACAATAAACGGGCGCATTACGCCATGTTTTAGCGCCAAACCATGCAACCTGCACAGGTAATGTATTCACAATGCTCTGGCGAGCGTCCCAGATTCCCCGTTAACGCGTTACCGGCAGTAAAACCGGCACGCTCTTTGCTGCATACGCGGTGGCGCACACTACACTGAATATCACTGACATTGTCGTTTCCCCTGAATGGGAAGAGAAGGGAAAACCGGAGGGATCATCATGTCGGCATCGCATCAACGCAGCCTGTCTTATCGCGACAGTGTCCATAGCCATACTGAAGCGCACCATACTGAAGAGCAGTGGGACAGATGGCGTAGCGACTTTCTGCTGACGCTACTCACCACAGACGCGCTGGATCTGGCGCTGATTCATCAACGTGCCGACCGCCTGCAATGGCCGCTGGACGTGCCACACCGGGTGGTGGCATGGCGTATAGGTAACGAGGCAAGCCTGTTCGCCTCAGCGGATTACCGCGCCCCAGAGGCGCAACTGCAGCATTCACGCCTCCTGCTGCAACAACGGCTACAGGCGTCGCTGTTAGCATCCCCCCCGCCATCCGCGTCACGCTCTCCCCCACCGGTGGTCACGCTGGGCTCGCTGTTCCTGATGGTGTTGCCAACAGACAGCCCATTACTGCAACCACCGGGGCATCAGCGGCTGGTGGCGTTACGCCAGTCCATCCACGCCGATATCGCCCCATTGACGCTGTACGTTGGGCTATCCAGCCCGGTCAGCTCAGCAGCACAATACCGGCAGGGGCTTAGCGAAGCCCAACAGGCACTTGACGCCGTCGCCAGCCTGCAACCAGAAAAAGGGCTGTGTGATTACACTGAATTAGGGATACTGCAATTGCTGGGGGCCGTCAGCGACCCAACGCTGCTGACCCGGTTTATGCACAATGTGCTGGGCAATCTGGTGGAGCATAACCGTAAGTCGCCTTATTTGTTGATTGAGACGCTGGATGCAGTATTGCAGGAAAACAGTAATCTGATTAAAGCCGCCGAGCGGCTGGCTATTCATCGCAATACGCTACATCAACGCCTGCAACGCATTGAACAATTATCGGGTGGCACCCTGAACGACCCACTGTTTCGCCTTAGCGCCGCCGTCGCGCTCATGATCGGGCGTCTTTCTGGCTTTCCAACGTCAGCAAGCACCGTGTCACCATTCAACGCCCCGTCACAGGAGTGATTATGAAGATTATCAACGCCGTGTTACGCCATCAGCCCGGGCTTTACACCGTGCAACTGCAAAATGGCCTGATTGCGGCCATCGACGCCCAATCCGGTCCGCACCCTGCCGCACCCGACGACATCGACGCCGCAGGGCAACTGGTGATTCCACCACTGGTAGAACCGCACATTCATCTTGATGCCGTTCTGACGGCGGGTGAGCCGCAGTGGAATATGAGTGGCACGTTGTTTGAAGGCATCGAACGCTGGAGCCAGCGCAAAGCGACGATCACCCATGACGATACCCGGCACCGGGCGTATACCGCCATCAGCATGTTGCGCGATCACGGCATCCAGCATGTCCGTACCCATGTTGATGTCACCGATCCCTCGCTGGCGGCGCTGGAAGCCATGCTCGAACTCAAAAACGAGGTGCGCGACCTGATAGACCTGCAAATCGTCGCCTTTCCACAAGAAGGTATCGAATCGTATCCGGATGGTCGCCAGTTGATGGAACGCGCCATTGCGCTGGGTGCAGATGTAGTTGGTGGCATCCCCCACTTTGAAAATACCCGTGAACAGGGCGTCAGTTCCGTGAAGTTTTTGATGGATCTGGCAGAGCGTACCGGGTGTCTGGTTGACGTGCATTGCGATGAAACCGATGACCCGCATTCACGCTTTCTGGAGGTACTGGCGGAAGAAGCACGGGTGCGAGACATGGGCGCGCGGGTCACCGCCAGCCATACGGTGGCGATGGGATCGTATGACAACGCGTACTGCTCGAAGCTGTTTCGTCTGTTACGCCGCTCAGGCATCAGCTTCGTCTCCTGTCCGACGGAAAGCATCCACCTGCAAGGACGGTTCGATACCTTTCCTAAACGTCGTGGCGTGACCCGCGTTGCCGAACTGGACCGGGCGGGTATGAACGTCTGCTTCGGGCAGGACTCCATCAGAGACCCGTGGTATCCACTCGGCAACGGCAATATTCTGCGTGTTCTCGATGCCGGACTACATATTTGCCACATGATGGGGTATCAGGATCTGCAACGTTGCCTCGATTTCGTCACCGACAATAGTGCTAAAGCCCTACATTTGGGCGATCATTACGGTATCGCTGTCGGTCGCCCGGCCAATCTGGTGATTATGGATGCACAAAACGACTACGACGCACTCCAGCGGCAGGCAAAGGCACGGTTATCTATCCGCCACGGGCGCATCATCATGCAACGTGCACCCGAACACGTGATTTATCCGACAACGTAACTGTCTGACAACGTCACCGGACTCGTTATGAATCCGCGTTCACGGTTAATACATAGCCACAATAAACGCAAGGGTGATACCGCCGTCACCCTTTTTCATCAAACTTCCGGTCAACACCTCAGAAATCGCGGCTGATGGTCGATAATTTCTTTGTCAGGAAAATTTCCCAAAAATGAACTAAAAGGAAGTAATCGGACGAACGCCTGCATCGAAAACGGCCTGCCGTTAACCGCGTATCAACACGGATTGTCATAAGAAGAACAGTATCGATGATGAGGTGAATGATGACCGGTTCTGCATGGAATTCAGAAAGTCTGTTTCAGGGCATCCTCGACCGCTGCCCGGTGGGCATTGCCGTTATCAATTACGACGGAAAGTATGTCACCGTGAATCCTGCCTATAGCGCTATTTATGGTTACACCCAGGAAGAGATGATTAATCATCCCTTTACCATGGTTTTTCCTGAGTCTACCCGCGCATCCGTTCTGGCCCGTCATCAGTCGTTTCTCGATGAAGGCGGCAAGCTGGGTGGGGAATGGACGGTCGTGCGTCATGACGGCGTAGTCCTGACGGTCTGGTCAGAATCGGTTCCCTTCGCACAGCACGGCCATAAAGCCGACCGACTGGTGTACGTACTCGATATTACCGAGCGCCAAAAAGCACGTGAACAGATGAAGATTGCCGCTACGGTCTACGAAAGTACCCAGGAAGCCATCATCGTCATCGATACCCATCGAAAAATTATCTCCATCAACCCGGCTTTTACCCGCCTGACCGGATATAGCGAAGCCGATATCGTGGGACAACCGTCGTACATATTCCGCTCCGATCGCCATGATATTGCTTTTTATGATGCCATCTGGCGCAAAGTGAATGAGGATGGGCTGTGGATTGGTGAAATGTGGGATCGTAAAAAAGACGGCAGCGACTATCTCAGAGAACTGACCATCAATGTGGTCAAAGACGCGGCAGGCACCCCCATCAACTATGTCGGTGTATTTTCTGACGTTACCCAGCGCAAGAAACAAGAGGAGTTAATCTGGCGGCAAGCCAACTACGACGCGGTTACCGCGCTGCCAAACCGGCACAGATTTCAGGATAAACTCGAGCGTGCGGTTGAGCGAGCCAGGCAAACCGGCCGCCCCATGGCGTTGATGCTGATAGACCTGGACCACTTCAAATCGGTTAATGACAGCCTGGGACATCGCGCTGGCGATGCGCTACTCTTTGCGGTATCGACCCGCATTACCGACTGTATTCAGGGTGCCGATACCATTGCGCGTATCGGTGGCGATGAATTTGCCATTATCCTGTCTGACCTGCAGCGAACCGACGACTGTGAGCGCCTGGCTAACACCTTGCTGCAGCGTTTGGCACAACCGTTCAATATCGATGGCGAAAACATGATGGTTTCCGCGAGTATCGGTATCGCGTTATTTCCCAATGACAGCGACACGCTAGAAGAACTGTTCAAACATGCCGATCAGGCGATGTATGCGGCCAAGAACGCAGGGCGCAACGGCTTTCATTATTTCACGCCTGCCTTGCAGCAGGCTGCACGCGCACGCTTACGCCTGACCAACGATCTGCGCCAGGCGCTTGAGTGCGCTCAATTCGAGGTTTACTACCAGCCGATCATCGAACTGGCTACTAACAGGATAACCAAGGCTGAGGCGCTGGTGCGCTGGCATCATCCCGTACGCGGTATGGTCAGCCCGGCGGAATTCATTCCACTTGCGGAAGATACCGGCCTGATTGTTCCACTCGGCGATTGGGTCGCACAGCAGGCCATCATTCAGTTGGCGCAATGGCGTAACACCCTTCACCCACACTTTCAGATAGCCATCAACCAGTCTCCGATTCAACTGCGCAGCAAAGATTTCACTGAAATGACCTGGGTGCAGGAACTGGCACGACATGGGTTAGACGGCAGCGCTGTGATCATCGAAATCACCGAAGGGCTGCTGTTGAATGCCGAACTACGGGTGAATAACAATCTGCATCTGCTTCGGAATGCTGGAATACAAATCGCCATTGATGATTTCGGTACCGGGTATTCGTCACTGGCCTACCTCAGAAGATTCAATATCGATTGCCTGAAGATAGATCGCTCCTTCATCGAGGATCTCGATGGCATCGGGCTTGAACTGTGCGTGGCGATTATCGCGATGGCCCACAGCCTTGGCCTCAATGTGGTAGCCGAAGGGGTTGAAACGCAGCACCAGTGCGACACTCTTACCCGACTCGGGTGCGACTATGCGCAGGGCTTTTTGTTCTCACGCCCCGTTCCAGCCACAGAGTTGACGATGCTGCTGCAAGCCGCCACCGATACGACTGAAACAAAATCGGCGTAAACCGAAGGCATTGATGACGATAGCCATGCTATGGCGCATGGTTTCGTCACAACGACTCTTCACGACGGTAGCTCTTCACGGCGATAGCCATTCACAGCCGCGCGATATGTCAAAGCCAGCTATCGCCAGCGCAGCCGTCCGCTAATAGGCCTTCCTGACACCGCTGTTGGTAGCTCTGCTCAAAGGTCTGCATCCCCACCTGGCTGCCGGTTTGCAACAAACTCGGCAACTGGTGGGTTTTACCTTCGCGGATCAGGTTACTCACCGCCGGTGTGGCAAGCAGTACCTCAAATAGCGCCACACGCCCCCCCTGCACGCCCGGCAAGAGCTTCTGTGCCACTACCGCCTGCAAACTCGCCGCCAGTTGTGTGCGCACAAAGGCTTTCTCTTCGGCCGGGAACACGTCCACCAATCGATCCACCGCCTGCACCGCCCGCCGGGTATGCAACGTCGCCAGTACCAGATGGCCGGTCTCCGCCGCCGTCAGCGCCAGCCGGATGGTCTCGCTGTCACGCAACTCCCCCAACAACAACACATCCGGGTCCTCACGCAACGCAGCCCGCAAAGCGCTGGCGAACCCCTCACTGTGTCGGCCGATTTCCCGCTGCTGGATCAGGCTACGTTGACTGGTATGCAGGAATTCAATCGGGTCTTCCAGCGTAATAATATGGCGGGCACAGCGTTGATTCAGTGCGGCGATCATCGCCGCCAGAGTGGTCGATTTCCCGCTGCCGGTCGCCCCGGTCACCAGAATCAGCCCATCCGTACGTTCAGCCAATGCCGCGACCACCGCAGGTGCCCGCAGTGCCTGCAAATCCGGCTGGCCGTGTGGGATCAGGCGTAGCGCTGCCGATAAACCGTGGCGCTGCATAAACAGATTGGCCCGCAACCGCTGTCCTCCCGCCAGCGTCAACGCACAGTCGGTCTGCCCACACCGGTGCAACTGCTGCGCGCACTCCGGGTCCAGCCAGCTCTGGCACCATTGTTCCAGCTCGGTGTGCTGTAACGGCTGCTGGGTAGCATCCGCCACCAGTTGGCCGTCGATACGCCGCACCGGGGGATGACCGCTGCACAGGTGCAGATCGGATACATTCTGTTTTACACTAGCGTTCAC
Organism: Dickeya oryzae; assembly: GCF_020406815.2. Classification (NCBI taxonomy): domain Bacteria; kingdom Pseudomonadati; phylum Pseudomonadota; class Gammaproteobacteria; order Enterobacterales; family Pectobacteriaceae; genus Dickeya; species Dickeya oryzae. The sequence goes on along the minus strand of NZ_CP162670.1, from coordinate 894,807 downwards.
CCATTCACTCACATCCATTGATTGGCCTCCTGAATCACTATGACGATGACACCGATATCGACAGTTCAGCAAAACCTACAGGACGTCCGGCAGAAAATCTCGGCGGCAGCGCAACGCTGCGGGCGTGCGCCAGAAGAGATTACGCTGCTTGCCGTCAGCAAAACCAAACCTGTGAGCGCGCTCGAAGAAGCCATCGCGGCTGGGCAACGGGCATTTGGCGAAAACTATGTACAGGAAGGGGTGGATAAGGTTCGTCATTTTCAGACCGCCCTGCCTGATATCGCGCTGGAATGGCACTTTATCGGGCCGTTACAGTCGAATAAAAGTCGTCTGGTGGCAGAACATTTCGACTGGTGCCACACCATCGATAGGCTGCGTATCGCCCAGCGCCTGAGTGAGCAACGCCCGGCGCACCAGCCACCGCTCAATGTGCTGTTGCAGGTCAACATCAGTCAGGAAGCGAGCAAATCCGGCATTCTGGTCAGCGAACTACCCGCACTGGCCGCCAGCGTGGCGACACTACCGAATCTGCGACTGCGCGGACTGATGGCGATCCCCGCGCCGCAAACGGATCATGCCCAGCAACTGGCGGTATTTCGTCACATGACTGAACTTTTTCTGCAACTGAAAGTGGATTATGGCACCTTGGATACCTTGTCGATGGGGATGACCGACGACATGGCTGCCGCCATTGAAGCTGGCAGCACGATGGTACGCATCGGTACCGCAATTTTTGGCGCACGTGATTATAGTTCGCCGACCAGTTAACCTAACGGACAGACGAAAACAGCGAGAATCTGATGGAACACCGTAAAATAGCCTTTATCGGCGCGGGCAATATGGCACAGGCGATCATCGCCGGTTTGATGGCAGGCGGTTATCCGGCCCACCAGGTCAGCGTTAGCGCACCGTCCGCCACCCACCGGGATCAACTGGCCGCCCGCTATGGCATTGCCAGCCTGAGCGACAATGCCGCCTGTGCGCGTGACGCCGATGTGGTGGTGCTGGCGGTTAAACCGCAACTGATGGCCAACGTTTGCGGGGAACTGGCAAAACAGGTGGATTTCAACGGCAAGCTGGTATTATCGATCGCCGCCGGTGTTAACGTCGCCCGTTTCCGCCAGTTACTGGGCGCATCGGTCAACATGGTGCGTATCATGCCAAATACCCCCTCGCTGGTAGGTCAGGGCATGAGCGGATTATACGCACCGGCCGGGGTTAACGAGGCCGATCGCGCCTTTGCCGGTGACCTGATGCAAAGCGTCGGTAAACTGTGCTGGGTCGCCGACGAGTCGCACATTAACGGCGTGATTGCCGCTGCCGGTAGCGCGCCTGCCTACTTCTTCCTGTTTATGGAAGCGATGCAGCAGGAGGCCATGCGTCAGGGGTTCGACGCCGACACCGCCCGATTGCTGGTACAGCAGGCGGCGAGCGGTGCAGCGGCACTGGTGGAAGCCAGCCCGCATACCCCGTTATCTACCCTGCGGGAAAATGTGACCTCCAAAGGCGGCACCACCGCTGAGGCACTACGCGTATTCAACGAGCGTCAGTTGAGCCAGACGGTCGCTGATGCTATGCAGGCCGCTGTACACCGGGCAAAGGAAATGGAATCGCTGTTCTGATTACCACCTGAAAGATGACTTTGAATGAAGGAATGACCCTCTGATGCTGACCCTGACTTTTCTGGTCAAAACCCTGATTGACCTGTACGTGATGGTGTTGCTGCTGCGTATCTGGATGCAATGGGCACGCAGTGATTTTTACAACCCGCTGGCGCAGTTCGTGGTGAAGCTCACTCAGCCGATCATCGGCCCGCTGCGTCGCATTATCCCTTCGCTGGGGCCTATCGACAGCGCCTCGTTGCTGTTGGCGTTTCTGCTCACCACGCTGAAGTACCCGTTGCTGTTGCTGATTCAGGTCGGCTCGCTCTCGCTAAGCCCGATCAACTTGCTGGTGGGGCTGCTGGCACTGATCAAATCCGCCGGTTATCTGGTGTTCTGGATTGTGATCATTCGCTCGCTGATGAGCTGGATTAGCCAGGGCCGCAGCCCGGTCGATTACATGCTGCACCAACTGACTGAACCGTTGATGGGCCCGGTACGCCGCATTCTGCCCTCGGCAGGCGGTCTGGATTTTTCGCCGATGATCGTGATTTTGGTGCTGTACGTGTTGAATTACCTCGGCATGGATTTCTTCCCGGGGCTGTGGTTCTTGTTGTGAGTGCCGTCAGTCGCTGTGAAGACGGGCTGGTGATTCGGCTGTATATTCAGCCGAAAGCCAGCCGGGATCAAATTGTCGGGCTGCATGGCGACGAGCTTAAAGTCGCCATTACCGCACCACCGGTAGACGGTCAGGCCAATGCCCACCTGATCAAATTTCTCGCCAAACAATTCCGGGTCGCCAAAGGCATGGTCACCATCGAAAAAGGGGAGCTTGGACGTCACAAACAGATTAGGATCGTCAACCCGCAAACCATCCCGGCCGATGTCGCGGGCCTCATTTCCTGAGCCGATTCCCTGAATAAAACATCCCAGACAGATTGCAGGAACAACAGATGCAAAACGTGGTTTTAGCCACCGGCAACGCCGGTAAAGTGCGTGAACTCGCCGGTCTGCTGGCGGATTTTGGTCTCGACGTGGTGGCACAAACCACGCTGGGCGTCGATTCCGCCGAAGAAACCGGTTTGACCTTTATCGAAAACGCCATTCTGAAAGCGCGTCACGCCGCACGCGCGACCGGCCTGCCCGCCATTGCCGATGATTCGGGGCTGGCAGTCAACGCGCTGGGCGGCGCGCCGGGCATTTATTCCGCCCGCTACGCCGGAGAAGACGCCAGCGACCAGCAGAATCTGGACAAACTGCTGGCGGTACTCGACAACGTGCCGGACGAACAGCGTCAGGCCAGCTTCCACTGTGTGCTGGTGTATTTGCGTCACGCTGATGACCCGACGCCACTGGTGTGCCACGGCAGTTGGCAAGGCGTCATCACTCGCGCGCCTGTCGGTGCGGGCGGTTTTGGCTACGATCCCATCTTCTTCGTGCCGCAACTCGGCAAAACCGCCGCCGAACTCAGCCGCGAAGAGAAAAACGCCCACTCCCATCGGGGACAGGCGCTGCGTCAATTGCTGGATGCGCTGCGACATGCTTAATTTGCCGCCGCTGAGCCTGTACATCCACATCCCCTGGTGCGTGCAGAAGTGCCCTTATTGCGACTTCAACTCCCATGCGCTCAAAGGCGAGGTTCCACACGACGATTATGTGGCGCACCTGCTGGCGGATCTGGATGCCGACCTGCCGATGGTGAGCGCTCGCCCGCTGCACAGCATTTTTATCGGCGGCGGCACACCGAGCCTGCTCAGCGCCGAGGCAATGCAACAGTTGCTCGATGGCGTGCGGGCCCGGTTGTCACTGGTGCCGGACGCGGAAATCACCATGGAAGCCAACCCCGGAACCGTAGAAGCCGACAGGTTCAGCGGTTACCAGCGCGCAGGGGTTAACCGTATTTCCATCGGCGTGCAGAGTTTCAGCCCGGATAAACTGACGCGCCTGGGCCGCATCCACGGCCCGCAAGAGGCCAAACGCGCCGCGGTTCTCGCCGCCGGTCTGGGGCTGCGCAGTTTCAATCTGGATTTGATGCACGGGCTACCGGAGCAGTCGCTGGATGAAGCGCTGGATGATTTACGTCAGGCGATAGCGCTCAACCCTCCGCACCTGTCCTGGTATCAGCTGACCATCGAACCCAATACCCTATTTGGCTCACGCCCGCCGGTGCTGCCAGACGACGATGCGCTGTGGGATATTTTCGAGCAGGGGCACCGTTTGCTGAGCGACGCCGGGTACCAGCAGTATGAAACCTCGGCCTACGCCAAACCGGGTTACCAGTGTCAGCACAACCTCAACTACTGGCGCTTTGGTGATTATCTCGGTATCGGCTGCGGCGCACACGGCAAAATCACCTTCACCGATGGCGAGATCGTGCGCACGGTGAAAACCCGCCACCCGCGCGGCTATATGCAGGGAAATTACCTGCAACAACGCAGCGAAGTCGCGCTGGCTGACCGTCCATTCGAGTTTTTTATGAACCGCTTTCGGTTGCTGGAACCGGCACCCCGCGCTGATTTCACCGCGTATACCGGCCTGCCGGAAAGCGTCATCAGGGAACAACTGGACGCCGCACTGACGCAAGGCTACCTGACGGAAACCGAACAGCACTGGCAGGTCACCGAGCACGGTAAGCTGTTTCTTAATTCGTTGCTGGAGCGCTTTCTGACGGAAGAGTGAGAATGTGCGGCGAACGCGGTGAATAGTGGTGAACAAGATACCGACACGACACCACCGACAGGCGATGTCAGGCGGGAGCCGCATTCTGGTCAGGACTCGCTTCTACCCGATTGCGGCCCAGATGTTTAGCGCGGTACAGCGCATCATCGGCATCATTACTCAACTGTGTCATGCTGCTCCCGGCATCGCCCGGTCTGGCGACCGCCACACCAATACTCACCGTCACCACCCCCTGTGGCGACTTGGTATGGGGGATCTCCATCGACTCAACCGCCTGCCGACAACATTCGGCCCATACCAGCGCGTGTTGGTAGTCGGTTTGTGGCAACACCACCGTAAACTCCTCACCACCGTAGCGCCCCAGCAAGCATTCTGACGATGGCAGTTGCCCTGCCAGCGTTTCCACGACTGATTTTATGCAGGCGTCCCCTTTGCTATGCCCGTAGCTATCGTTAAAGCGTTTGAAATAATCGATATCGATCATCAGCAGCGACAACGGCATCTGTGTGGATTCGTGCTGATGCCACAGTTGTTGATAACGCTCATCAAAATAGCGACGATTGGCAATACCGGTCAGCGAGTCGGTCTGTGCTAACACCTGCAACAAGGTTTCTGACTGCTTGAGGTCAGTAATATCGAGCATCGAACCGTAAAACACGATGCTGCCGTCCTCGGGGTAAGACGCCATCGCTTCGGCATGGATCCAGCGTACATCCCCATTTTCAGCGTAGATACGAAAATCGCTGCGCCAGCTATGACGATGAAAATCACCGTGGGCATAATAATGTGCGATACGTTCACGATCTTCTGGCAGGATGCGCTCTCGTAATGGGTGACCCGGGCCGAACGGCACAGCGGTCATCGCCTGCGGTGTCAGGCCCAATACCCGTGTCGAGACCGGGCTACAGTAAACAAACCGATATTCATTACCACGATCCGTATCACCACCAGCGGTATCGCTATGAACTGCATCACTATGAACGGTATTGCTATGAACAACAAACGTATAAAGCACCGCCGGTGCACGCTGTAACAGCATATCCATCATCTGTTGCTGTTGATGCAATTGTTCCTGCAACCGTTCACGTGCAGTGATATCCGTAATCACACTGAGGTAGCCCAGCAAGCGCTCGTCCGGCAGGCGAACCTCGTGAAAACTCAACTCGCCCCAAAAGATACCGCCATCTTTTTTCCGATAGCACCAGACTGAAAACGGCTGATAATGGCGTAACAGCGCCTGTGGCGATAACTGCCCCATCTCCCCCTGACGCAGCACTACCGTGGTGGCATCGCGACCGATAACTTCACAAGCGCGAAAGCCAAACAACCGTTCGGCTCCCGAGTTGAACAAGGTGATGTGATTGGCTGAATCGGTGGCGATGATCGCCGCCTGCGTGGATGCGTTCATCAATAATGAACTACAGGCAGCCATAATCTGTGCGTCACTCACCGCAGACGCTGTCTTTTGCCGAAACGCTATCTTTTTCCAAAAAATTGTCGACCAGCACATTTTTAACCAGTGAAACAGACCAGACATGACCCACCCTGTAACTGAATAAACCGAACTGGCGATTGACCTTCCCCTGTCAGCCAGACTATGGCAAAGCACCCAGCGCTACACTGACTAATTCTCTGCTAACTGGCTGACATCACGTTGGATCCTTGCGTGATAGTATGACAAAGTGAAAGCAGAAATGACCTCAGTCTGGATTTGCGCTGCGATCCCCGAAATAATTCACGTTGCAGAAAAACTGGCAGGCGCATTGAACCGTGCCGCGAAAAGAACGCCCGGCGCTTATCCGGGCCAGCAACCGGAGTGAGCGGCCACGCGACAAAAAGCACACTGGTACGCTGCGTTTTGCCGCGCTAACAGGCTGGGTAATAACACCAACACACCTGCAATATGAAGTATGACGGGTACATAAAGGTAAATCACTATGAAAACTATCGCCCTGCTGGTTGCCACACTCGTGATGGCGACCACATTGAGCGGATGCAACACCGCTCGCGGATTTGGTCAGGACGTTCAGAAGCTCGGCAGTACCATTTCCCATTCCGCCAGTTAACCCGGCGTCAAACCACACCAGCGCCCTGCCCGAGTGCAGGGCGGCGCTGTTACGCCTTAGCGCAACACTTAGAGCCTATCCCATCAGGCGTTATTGGCGTAGCCAGTTTGGACACGGGAAGCCGCGCAGACAACATGCGTTGCCTGTTGAACGGACAAAGTGCTTTGTCCGGCCCAACGGGCGAGCGCAGCGAGTAAACCGGAGCGTACACGTAGTACGTGAGGATTTCGAGCACTGCCCAGGGCCAAAATGGCAAGTGAAATAGCCCTAATGGGATAGGCTCTTACCCCGCGGTTCGCATCGGCACGTGAGGAATACCGTCCTCATCGTAACCTTCACCACAAACCACAAAGCCAAATTGCTGATAAAAATGCTGCAAATGCGCCTGAGCAGAGAGGTATTGCGCTCGTCCCGGCCAGTGACGGGCACAAACGGCCTGAGCATGCATCAGCAACTGATGCCCCAGCCGCTGGCCTCGCGCTTCGGGGGCGACCACGACCCGGCCAATCGTGACCACCTCTTGCCGGTCATGCGGTGCCAGTAAGCGCGCGCAGGCGATCAACCTGCCGTTTTGCCAGGCGGTGACATGCCGGTTACCATCGACCAGATCCAGACCGTCCAGGTCCTGATAAGCGCATTGCTGTTCCACCACAAAAACCTGGCTACGCAGGCGCAAAATGTCATACAACGCATACGGGTTCAGGTCTTTCACCCCCCAGTCATGCCAAATCAGACTCATTGCCTCTCCCGTTATTCCTGCTCATCAGACGTTGGTGCGACCGCAGGCGTTAGCCGACGCCGCCACTGGGTTACCTGTACCCAGCACCACAACCCGGCAATCGCCAGCGCAAACAGCGTGCCGAAACCGATACCGATCGCCAGTACCGGTACGCCGACCTTCACCGCCAGCGAGTACAGCGCCAGCATCAGCAACATCGCGCCGTTTTCACCCAGATTCTGCACAGCAATGGCGTTACCAGCCCCAACGCTTTCCCGGCCACGTTCTTGCAACAGTGCATTGAGCGGCACGATAAAAAAGCCGCCCAACGCCCCCAGCACCAACAGGCAGGCATAGGCATTCATCAGGCTATGTTGCAGGGTAAAGACCACCACCATCACGCCGATTAATACCCCAGCGGGCAGGCAGCGTCGCACAGTTTTCAACGTCACCAGCTTGCCAGCCGCCGCCGCACCGACCACAATCCCCACCGCCACCATGGCGTTGAGTAACGTCGGCGTTGAATTGTCATTAATGCCCAATGCCAGCGGAACCCACAGCACCAGCAGGAAACGTAGCGTCACGCCAGCGCCCCAGAACATGCCGGTGCCCACCAGCGAAAAGCGGGTTTCACCGTTGCGCCACAGTATCTGGCAGGCATCGAAAAACGAGCGCGTCATGCGCGCCGGACGCCAGGATGCGCCGGGACGTGCGGCAGCGAGTTTCGGAATTAACAGGTTAGCGGCCAGTGCGATACCGTAAGCCAGCGCACACACCGCCAGCGCGCCGTAGATATGCCAGTCCGCCAGCACGCCGCCGACCACCGATCCAGTAAGAATAGCGGCGATGGTGGAAGCTTCCATCAACCCGTTGGCTTTCACTAACTGATCGCCACGGGTGATTTCCCCCAGAATGCCGTATTTGGCCGGGGAATAGGCCGCCGCCCCCAGTCCCACCAGCGTATACCCCAGAAACGGGTTCCCACCCAGACAAATCCATAACGCGCCAGCCAGTTTCAGGGCGTTGGCAAACATCATCACCCGCCCTTTGGCGAAACTGTCAGCAAACTGCCCGACAAACGGTGCCAGCACGATATAGGCGGCGACGAACCCCATTTGCAGGAAGGGCTGGCTCCAGTCGGGATACGCCAGCGATTTCACCAGTGCCAACGTAGCGAACAGCAGCGCGTTATCGCCGAAAGCAGAGAAAAACTGCGCCACCATCACCGCATTCATACCGCGGGAAAACAGTGACGACGTAGGGGAAGTCGTGTGACTCATGCATCATGCTCCGAGGGGATAGGCGTGGCATCTTCCGCGGCCACGGCGGGTTGTTCCGCCCATTGCCGCAGCGTGACGAAATCCGGTTTGCCGCTGCCCAATAGCGGCAACTCTTTCAGGTAACGAATATCGCGCGGCACCGCCAGTTCCGGCACGCCGCTTGCCCGAGCTTGTGTCAGCAGGCTATCGCGGGTCAGCATGGCATCGGTGGTAAACAGCACCAGCGCCTCCCCTTTACTGCTGTCGCTGCGGGCGCTGGCGGCATGTTGGGCGTGTGGCGACACCTGATTGGCCAGTCGCTCCACGCTCTCCAGCGACACCATTTCTCCGGCCAGCTTGGCAAAACGTTTTACACGACCCACGATGGTACAAAAGCCCAGTTCATCTAAGTCAACGATATCGCCGGTATCGTACCAGTTCGCCTCACGCTGCCCGTGCTCATTTTCCGCTGCTGGCGATTCCAGCTCGCCGGGGTTTTCCACCCGCAGGTACCCCTTCATCACATTTGGCCCACGCAGTTGCAGACGACCGCCGCGATGGATACCCGCAACCGGGATCAACCTCGATTCCATCCCCGGCAACAAGCGACCAACGGAATGCAGCTTGCAGGCCATCGGTACATTGATAGCCACCACCGGCGCGCATTCCGTCACGCCGTAGCCTTCCAGAATACGAATGCCGAATTTGTCCTGCCACTGCGTCCGCACCCGTTCGGAGAGTTTTTCCGCCCCGGCCACCACATAACGCAGGCGAGCGAAGTCATAGGGGTGGGCAAAGCGGGCATAATGCCCGAGGAAGGTCGAGGTGCCGAACAATACGGTGCAGTTACGGTCATACACCAGCTCCGGCACGATGCGGTAATGCAGCGGGCTGGGATAGAGGAAGACGCGCGCACCGGTCATCAACGGCGTCAACAACCCGACCGTCAACCCAAACGCGTGGAACAGCGGCAAGGCCGACATAAAACGATCGCGCGGGGTGAAATCGGCCACGGTGCGGATCTGCTCTACGTTAGCCATCAGGCTATTATGAGAATGCACCACCCCTTTCGGGTTGCCTTCCGAGCCGGACGTAAACAGAATGACCGCCGCGTCATCCGGCTGCTGCGGGCACATCGCACGCATCGGGAACAGCAGATGGCACAGGATCCACAGCTTATCCGACCATGTCACCGTGTCTTTCAAGTCTTCCAGATAGACCCAATTGGCTTCTTTCACCTGCGGCAGCAGATGCGTCAGCTTGCCTTTTTCCAGAAACTGTCGCGACGTGACGATGGTTTTGATGCGCGCGGCGCTCATCGCGCTCTGAATGCCTTTCGCCCCAGCAGTGTAGTTCAGCATCGCCGGTACCCGGCTGCTGAGCGACGCGCCAAGCACTGTCGCCGCCGTCACCGTCGCGTTGGGTAACAACAACCCGACATGCTCACGCTCGCTGGTAAAACGTTGCATAATGCGCGCCACCCCGAGTGATTTCTTCAGCAGGCCGTGATAACTGTCCTCTTTCAGATTAACGTCTTCGATACAGCCAGAGTGGTAACCGTACCGATCACAGGCGGCCAGAAACGCCTGATACAGCGTATGACGCGGACGTACCGCCATACGCGCCTCCATCATGATGCGATGCAGCGCTTCGCCCGCCAGTTCGCGGCGTTCACGCGCCGAAGGGGCGACGGGCATCGGTAGCGTTGTCGGCGGCAGGAAATGCAGTGAAATTTGTGGGAACAGACGACGACGCAGCACCCCGCCCAAACGGCCGAAGTGCGTAAACTCCGGCCCTTCAATACGAACCGGCACCACCGCCGCGCCTGAGCGAGCCGCCACAAACGCCGCACCGCTGTAGATTTTCATCAGTGAGCCAGTCACGGTAATGCGCCCTTCGGGGAACACCACCACCGGACGCCCCTGCTCCACCAGACGGATTAACTGCTTAATAGCCAACGGCTTGGTAGGGTCCAACGGCAGAAAATCGATATAGGGCTTTAGCCAGCGCATAAACCAGCTATCGGCAATGCGGGAATAGACGGCAAATACCGGTTTGGTTTGTACCGGCAAGAACAGCGCCATCAGCACGCCATCGAGAAAGGAAACGTGATTGGGGGTAATCAATATCTTCGATTGCCGGAAACCGCTTTCATCACCCGAGATCTGAATGCGATACAGGTGCTTGAGCGCCCAGCGTAAAAAGGTATAAATCATCCCACCTCCCTATGTCTAAACAGTAACTCTGACGTAATAGTCACCTTGAGGTAAACCGTCACGCTGCCCGGTTTGGACCCCACATGCCACGGATTGTTCATGGCGGCCAGCCAAAGGGTTCACCATACCATAAACCGTAGCAAGATTAGCGATGCTCAGAAGGGGCAGAAGGGGCAGAAAGACCAGGTAAACAGGGCAAATGCAGATCGCAGGCAAAAAAAAACCTACGCATCCGCGTAGGTTGGTGAAATTTGAATGGTTCAATGTGGAGAACACATCGATTGTCACCCATCAATACCTCTGGGACTTGTTACTCTAAAGACAGTCCCCCTGAATCACTAGCGTTGAATCGAAAGATAACCGTTCGAAGTGCAACTAACTGTAAAATTCTCAGGTGAGCTGTAATAAAGGCGTGAAAACGCAGCAACATCGCCACTGACACGCCCGGATCCAGACTTACAGCGCCCACCAAATCCCTGCTGCGATCCCGCCGAACAACGCCCATTTCACCAGATAGTAAACCGGCTTATTCCAGCTTTTCAGCCGTTTCCCCACTTTGCGTACCGCATAGAGATATTTGAAAATTCGATTGATGCCGCCAGTGCGATCTCCATCGCTATTCGGCGCGGCCGCCGCACTCATCAAATGACGCCCCAGCCAGTAATTCACCGCTTGCGCCCAGCGATAACGCATCGGTCGCTCAATGTCGCAAAACAGGATCAAGCGGTTCTGCCCACTGTGGTTTTCCGCATAATGGATATAGGTTTCGTCAAACAGCACACCTTCACCATCACGCCAGCTATAACGCTCGCCATCGACCTCGATAAAACAACGGTCATCGTTAGGTGTCGACAGCCCCAGGTGGTAGCGCAGCGAACCGGCATACGGGTCACGGTGGCGCGGCAGTCGGCTACCATCCGGCAAGGTGGCGAACATGGCGGCCTTTATCGACGGCACCGAGCGCAGCAACGCGGTGGTATTGGGGCACAATGCATCCGCCGAAGGGTGAGATTCCTCATACCATTTCAGGTAAAAGCGCTTCCAGCCGGTCTTGAAAAACGAGTTGAACCCGGCATCGTTATACCGATCCGAGGCTTTAATTTCCTGCATTGCCAGTAACCTTTCGCCTTCCTCACGGATCGTCTGCCAATTCTGCTGTAGCGCCGCCAGTTCGGGAAAATGTTCAGGTTTGAGATACGGTGTCACCGGGACACGGGAAAACAGGTACATAAAGACGTTGAGCGGTGCGGTAAAGGTCGAGTGATCCGACAATTGTCGCCAAAATGGATATCGCCTACGACCACGGAAATGGACGTAGGCCACCGCCAGAATAAACACCAGCAGAATAATATATTTCATACCGAGACTTCCTTCCCTGAGACAGAGGGTTATCGCCATGACTGAGTACCATACCCAGCGCAAGAGAGAGCACGTTGAAAAAACATTGGCACAACATATGTCAAACAATTCGCTTACGTTTCACGAATATTGCTGCTGAAAGGAAATTGTCGATGGCGTACAAACGGTAAAAGCGATGAGCGAGGCAGATAAAAGCGGTGAAAGTTGCGATCACCGCCTCTTGCGGCCACGGCCTAATTCCGTGACACTCAGGCAGTTACTTGATTCGACGACTCATTTTTACATTAAGAGCCTATCCCATCAGGCGTTATTGGCGCAGCCAGTTTGGACTCGGGAAGCCGCGGAGAACCCGCAGCGTACACGGAGTACGTGAGGAGTTCGAGCACTGCCCAGGGCCAAAATGGCCAGTGAAATAGCCCTAATGGGATAGGCTCTAAGAGCAATAGGAAACCTTCATGGCCACCATAAAGGATGTCGCCAGGCTGGCAGGCGTGTCGGTCGCCACCGTATCACGTGTGATCAACGATTCGCCCAAAGCCAGTGAGCACGCACGCAGCGCCGTTCTGCAGGCCATGCAACAGTTGCAGTACCATCCGAACGCCAACGCCCGTGCGCTGGCCCAGCAGTCTACCGAAACGCTGGGGCTGGTGGTCTCTGACGTGTCCGACCCGTTTTTCGGCACCATGGTCAAAGCCGTGGAGCAGGAAGCCTACCGTACTGGTAATTTTCTGCTGATCGGCAACGGCTACCACATCGCGCACAAAGAGCGGCAGGCCATTGAACAGTTGATTCGTCATCGCTGCGCAGCACTGGTGGTGCATGCCAAGATGCTGCCGGATGAAGAGCTGGCGCAACTGATGGAACAGATCCCAGGCATGGTGTTGATCAACCGTATTCTGCCGGGGTACGAGGCGCGCTGCGTGGCGCTGGATAACCGTTATGGTGCCTGGCTGGCTACCCGACATCTGATTCTGCAAGGGCATCGCCAGATTGGTATTTTGTGTTCCAACCATGCGATTTCCGATGCCGATGACCGCCTGGCGGGCTACCGGGACGCGCTGGCCGAACACGATATTGCACTGGATGAGCAGTTGATCGCCTACGGCGAACCGGATGAAAGCGGCGGCGAAGCCGCGATGACCACGCTGCTGGAGCGCGGCCGCCCGGTGACGGCGCTGACCTGCTACAACGACCCGATGGCCGCTGGTGCGTTGGCGGTGTTGAGTGATAACGGCATCGACGTGCCGCGAGACATGTCGCTTATCGGCTTCGACGATGTGCTGCTGTCGCGTTACCTGCGCCCGCGCCTGACCACTATCCGCTATCCGATCACCGCGATGGCGACACAGGCGGCACAAATTGCGCTGGCGCTGGCAAACAACACACCGCTCCCCAACGCCATCAACCTGTTCCACCCGACGCTGATTCGCCGACACTCCGTCACCAGTTTGAATAATGGGCACTAAACTAGTAAGGCATTAAGACGCAGCAGACACTCAGCTGGAGGTGATGGTTTTACGGCGTCAAAAACTGTGCTGAGGCAGGCGACTTCGCCGGGTGAGCCGCACGGACGCGGCGAAAGCCCGTGCCGCGTCTGGAACGCGTCACGGGCGGCCCGAACAGCGAAGACGAATGCCGAAGGAACCGCGTTAGCGGCACAGTTTAGCCCCTAGCCAGTGGTCAAGGAGAGGCGGCGTTTGAGCCTCTCCTTGTCGTGCGTGCGATGAAATAGCAGAGAAATGACACTGGTTATCCAGCACGAAACCATTCACCGACCGGATAAAAATCACTATCCACGAAGCAATAGGCTGTTTGCAAACAGCGCAGATTACCTTAACGAGCGGTGGTACAGCCGGACCTGTTTATCGGGGTACTCGGGTGCGTCGCCGATGTAACGCCAGCCGTGGCGCTCGTAGTAACCGCTAAAACTGGCGTACAGGTAGAGATCGTCAAAACCGCGTTCGCGGCTGCATTCGATGACAAAACGCTGAAGGTCGGCCCCCAGACCGCGATCGCGGTAGCGTTCGTCCACATACAGCGCCGCCAGCCACGGGGTTAAATCCTGACGGCTTATCAAATCACAACGCCACAGCCCGACCGTACCGACCAGTTGGTCGCCCGCCAGCGCCACGAACGTCAGCGGCAACGCGCGCTTATCCATGCTGTGGTGCACCACGCTGGCAAAAAAATCCCGACTCAGCCCGTCGCCAAACGCCTGCCACAGCCAGTCGACCACCTGCGTCTCACAATGCGGATAATCCGCCAGATAGCCAATGGTTGGCTTAATTTCCATCATCGTCATACGTCAGACCAGTTTTCCCTGAAAAATCGGCACCGAATCAAACAGGTAGCCGTCAAACTCCGGCGCTTCGGCGTCAGAAATTTCCATCAGTGTGGTTTTGACGTTTTCCAGATGCTGCCACATCGCCTGATACGACCCGCTGACGTCGCGACGACGCAGCGCCGCCAGTATCGTCTGGTGATCCGCCAGCCATTTCAGCCGGTAACCGTGGTTGCCCACATGGCTGTAAAGCTGTTGCCAGATAGGGCTTTCGTCCCGGCAAGACCAGATATTGCTGACGGTTTCCAACAGCATCTGGTTTTGGGTCGCCCCTGCTACCTGCAAGTGAAAGATTTTATCGAAATCGCTGCGGTAATCGTTGGCGGCGATAGCCGCCTGTTCCTGCTCCAGCGTGCGCCGCAAATTATCAATATCATTGCGGGTCGCCATGCGAGCGGCAAACGCGGCAATGTTGCTTTCCAGCAGTTGGCGCGCCTGCAACATTTCAAACGCGCCGATACGGTTTTGCGCGTTCGGGGACGGTTCTTCCGCCGACGGCACACGTAACACGTACACCCCGGACCCCTGGCGGATATCCACCGTTCCTTCCAGTTCCAGCATCAGCAAGGCTTCACGTACGATGGTACGGCTTACGCCATAGGTCTCCGCAATATTCCGCTCTGGCGGAAGACGCGCCCCGACCGGGTACTCCCCCTGCTGGATTTTCTCCCGCAGGTCACCCCCTATTTCCTGGTATTGCTTTCTGTCTTGTAGAACCACAACCTTCGTCACAATGCCACCCTGAACGGCCGAGAATTGAACACCGCTGCCGCCCCGACACGGGGCCGGATACCAGGCTGCTTCCTTTCGTCATCGTTACTGCGGCTTCACACCGCGTTCGTCAGGTCCACAGCCTAAACACGAACCGGTGCGTCATCCTACACCGGCTCGCGTTTACAGCAATCAGACTCAGTTTACCAAACTCAGCGCCTGATCGAGTACCTTTGCACCGTTCAGGGTGCCGTAGGCCACCGAGTCGATAACGGCGATAGGAATGTGATACTCGTCGGTCAGTTTTTTGTTTTCCGTCAGCTTAAACCGCACCTGCGGCCCCAGCAGCACAGCGATAATGTCATTGCCGTAAGTCTGCAACTCATCACGCAGGTTCTGTTCCGGGATAGCGTAAATCTGATATTCCATGCCCCGCGCCGCGGCTTCTTTTTCCATTTTGGTCACCACCAGCGAGGTAGACATGCCTGCCGAGCAGGCCAGTACGATCCGTTTCATCTTTCCCCCTATTTCTCTTCATCGTCCAGTTCGAACGTCAGCACACCACTGTCCCGAACCTGTCGGAACCAACTGGCTGATTTCTTCGCTCTGCGCTGCCGGTCGTGCTCCAGGTCTATCTCAATCAGGCCGTAACGGTTTTTAAAGGCATTCATCGGCGACACGTTGTCGGTAAACGCCCACAGCATATATCCCTGACAGTTGGCCCCGTCTTCGCGTGCTTTTAGCGTCCAGTAAAGATGCTCGGCGATAAACGCAATACGGTAGTCGTCCTGTATCACGCCGTGGCTGTCTTTGAACTGGCCTTCGTTTTCAATCCCCATACCGTTTTCCGACACAAACCAGGGCACGTTGCCGTACTCCTCTTTCAGACGCATCGCCATGTCGTAAATAATGCGGGGGTTGATCTCCCAACCGCGCGACTTATTCATTCGGCGGCCAGGCAATTCGAAATGCTCGTAGTACCAGGCTGGGTGGAACGGTGTGTTGCTGTTCCAGGCCCGGCTGGGGGATTTGACCCGATGGGGGTAGTAGAGATTAATGCCCACCTCATCCACGGTGTTCGCGCGGATGATAGCCAGCTCCTGCGCGTCGTAATCCCACTTCACCTGATGCTTTTCCAATAGCGCCAGTAATTCCGCCGGGTATTCGCCTTTCAGCGCCGGGTCGAGAAATACCCGGTTATAGAACAGGTCATACAGGCGTGCCGCCTCAACATCATGCGCTGTACTGGAGCGCGGATAGGTGACTTCCGGGTTCAGGATCACCCCGATGCTGCCCCCCTGCAGGTGGTAACCTTTGTCGCGAAACCGTTGCACTACTTTGGCGGTTGCCAGGTTTTTATGGTGGTTCCACTGCATCCAGATGCCGGTATCCTGCTGATAAGGGTAGCGCACCGCATCCAGATACACGCGGGTCTGTACCACAATCGGCTCATTAAAGGTAAACCAGCGTTTGACCTTACCGGCGTAGCGGGCAAATACCGCGTCGGCGTACTGCACGAACCACTCCACCACCTGCTTCGACGACCAGCCCTGATATTTCTCTAACAGCACCGCCGGGAGCTCATAGTGCTCTAAACACAGCATGGGTTCGATGCCTTCACGCTGCATTTCGTCGATCAGGTTATCGATGTAAGCGGCGTACTCTTCATCCACCACGCCGTTTTCATAATCCAGCATGAAGCGCGACCAGTTAATCGAGGTACGAAAGTGCGTCAGCCCGGTCTGCTTCATCAATGCCACGTCTTCGCGGTAGCGGTTATAGAAATCGGTGGCGATCGCCGGGCCGTAGCCGTTGTGCCATACCTGACGATCCCGCTTGTACCACAGGTCCAGATACGAGTCCTGCCCGCTTTTCTTGCCTGACCACCCCTCGGTCTGCCAGGCGGACGCCGCCGCCCCCAGAATAAAGCCCTCAGGCAGGGTCATTGATACCTTGCTCATTACCGGTCTCCCTTAGATTCAGTATTGCAATACATTCATTATTTCAATGCATTGGCTTGTGTCGCGGCCTCTAACTCCGCCTCACGCTGCGCCAGATCAGCACGACGAGACGCCACTTTGACGAACGGCAGGTAAATCAGGGTAGCGACGATGATGCACACCACCTGTGTCGCGACCGCCCCCATCGAACCGGCGGTAGACAGCCAGGCGTTAATCAACGGCGGCGTGGTCCAGGGCACCATCACCACCGCTTTACCGGCAAAACCCATGCTGGTGGCGAAGTAACCGATGGTGCCGGTCACCAGCGGCGTGATGATGAACGGGATAGCCAGAATCGGGTTGAGCATGATAGGCATGCCGAAAATCACCGGTTCATTGATGTTGAAGATGCAAGGGCCGAAGGAAATCTTGGCGATCTCTTTCATTTCGCGGCGCTTAGAGGCGATCATCACCGCCAGCAGCAACCCGATGGTTAACCCAGACCCACCGATGCTCATGTACACGTCCCAGAATGGCATGGTGATGATGTTCGGCACCTCATGCCCCTGCTCAAACGCGGTCATGTTCACCGCAATCGCCCCCAGCAACAGCGGTTCGCGAATAGGTTTGATCATCTGGTTGCCGTGAATACCGATAACCCAGAACAGCTGTGCCACGAACATCAGAATCAACAGCCCCGGCAGGCTCTGCACGACCGACTCCAGCGGCTGTTGCACCACCTTGTAGATAGCGTCATACAGGTACATGCCGGTCACTTTCTGGAAGGTAAATCCGAAGGTCGCGACCAGCGTGACGGTGATGATCGCCGGGATCAACGCCGAAAACGACGCGGACACATTCGGCGGCACGCTGTCTGGCATCTTGATGCGCAACCCTTCTACCGACTCCAGCTTCGAATAGATTTCTACTGACAGAATGGCGATAAACATGCCGAGGAACAGGCTTTTGGTGTCGGAGAATTGCCGCGCCAGCACATCTTTCACCGGTAATGTCTGACCGTTGATCACCATATCGATGGTGGTCGGGGTAATGGAAATAAAGCAGATCACCGCCAGCAAACCGGGAAACAGGCTACGAGAGCCGTTGATTTTCCCAAGTTCGATGCCTATCAGGAACACCGCGCCGATGGTGAGGAAATTGAGCGTGGCATAGTTAATGCCACTCATGATGGGTTTTAACGGTGCCAGAAATGAAAACAGAGCGAAACTCGCCAGCCCGTTCTTCGGATCCAGCACCATGTTGGAGATCAGCACAGAGAACGCCCCGACGATGATCACCGGCATCAACGTAATGAACGAGGCTTTGATCGCCATGATGTATCTCAGGCTGTTGAACTGGTTGGCGAACGATCCTAATGAATCGATAGCCTTATCCTTGAATGACATAACTCCACCTCTTTGATTTACCTGTGTTTTCAGGGGTTGTTGTTATCAGAG
Source organism: Dickeya oryzae (assembly GCF_020406815.2). NCBI lineage: Bacteria > Pseudomonadati > Pseudomonadota > Gammaproteobacteria > Enterobacterales > Pectobacteriaceae > Dickeya > Dickeya oryzae. Next base: position 876,460 of record NZ_CP162670.1, on the reverse strand, counting down.
GCTATCGCCCCTGTAGTGGCCGTTACGCGCGGAAGAGAATGGACAGCAGGTTCAGCGCTCTCGCGTTTGGCATACCAAAAAATAAAACAAACGAATAATTTTTCTGTGACACTGTTCTCACAAGTCAATATTGGAATTCCAATAACATGTTTAACAGCTAATTTGGCATACCAAGAGGGCACCGTGATGGAATTCGATATGGAACAGACCGTAATGGAATTGCTGATCAACGCTGGTGAAGCGCGTTCCTGCGCCATGATGGCGATTCAGGCCGCCCGAGCGAAGGACTGGGTGGAAGCCGACGCGCAACTGCTGGCCTCTCAAGAGGCGGCAAAAGCAGCCCACCAGATCCAGACTCGGTTGATCGGGCTGGATGAAGGCGAAGGCAAAGTGCCGGTTAATCTGATCATGGTGCACGCTCAGGATCACCTGATGACCGCCATGCTCTGCCGGGATCTGGCCGACGAAATGGTACAACTGCGCAAAGAACTGTTTGGTGGCCCCCACGCCTGATGGCACCGACCGCGCAACAGGGCGCACTTCACCCACTGACGTCGTTCCAGTGTGCTAGTATGTGACTAATATTGATAACAACGCTGTGACTGACTTCGATAAAACAGGGAAGGTGCAAACGATGATGACCATGCTTGACGTGGCAAAGCACGCCGGTGTATCCAAAGCAACGGTATCACGGGTGTTAAACGGTACAGGTCAGGTAAAACAAAGTACGCGTGACGCCGTCTTCAAGGCGATGGAAGAGCTGGGCTATCGCCCTAATTTTCTGGCGCGCTCGCTGGCACAACGCAGTTCAAACAGCCTCGGGTTGGTGGTCTCCAACTTCGACGGCCCCTATTTTGGTCGCCTGCTGCGCCGTGCCGCCGAGCGCACCGAAACCAGCGGCAAGCACCTGATCGTGACCGACGGTCACGATACGCCGGAAGACGAGCAACAGGCGGTACAGCTCCTGATCGATCGCCGCTGTGATGCCATCGTACTCTATACCCGTCACATGTCTGACGCCGCCCTGATGGCATTGCTGGATCAATCCCGGGTGCCTATCGTGGTCATCAATCGTCATCTGCCGATGGCACCTGAGTACTGCGTCTGGTTTGAACAACAACAGGCAGTGTTCCAACTGGTCGATTATCTGGTACAGCAAGGGCACCGCGACATTGCCTGCATCACCGGCCCCATCAACACGCCGACTGCACGCGCCCGTCTGGCCGGTTACCGGCAGGCGCTGGAGCATCATCACATTGCTTACGACCCGCTGCGGGTGGTCAACGGTGATAGCCTGGTCCCCGGCGGTTATCAGGCCGCACGCGAATTACTGGCGCATGACGCTGGTTTTTCCGCACTGTTCGCCAGTAACGACGATATGTGCATCGGTGCGATGAAAGCGCTGCTCGAGGCCGGTAAACGCCTGCCACAGGACGTGTCGCTGTTCGGTTTTGACGATATCCCCAGCGCCCCTTATCTGACGCCCGCGTTATCTACCGTCTATTTACCGATTGAAGAGATGATTAGCGCCGCTATCTCACAGGCGCTGAAGCTGAGCGACGGTTCTCCTGTCACTGCCATCGCGCCGTTTACCGGCGAGCTGAAACTGCGCGCATCGGTCGTCAAAGGCCCCTACGCGCACTGAGTCCGCGCAAACGATTACACCCGCTCCAGCGCCAGCAATTCGTCCAGCGTCTGACGGCGGCGAATCAGTCGCGGCTGCCCTTGTTCGAACAGCACTTCCGCTATCAGCGGGCGGCTGTTGTAGTTGGAAGACATCGACGCACCGTACGCACCGGTATCATGGAACACCAGATAGTCGCCCACCTGCGCGGATGGCAACGCCATCGTCTCCACGCCGCCGCCGGCCTGCTGGGTAAACACATCGCCAGATTCACACAGCGGGCCTGCCACCACAGTATCACGCCGCGGTGACTGGCTCAGGTCACGCCCGTCGCCCGGCAACAGGGTAATATGGTGGTAACTGCCGTACATCGCCGGACGCATCAGGTCGCTGAATCCGGCATCCACCAGCACAAAATGACGGCTGCCCATGTCCTTCACCGCGCGCACCTGCGCCACCAGTACGCCGGACTCTGCCACCAGAAAACGCCCCGGCTCAATTTCCAACGTCACCGGATGCCCCAGGTGTGCGGCAATTTGCTCCCGCGCCCGATTCCACAGGCCATAATAGTGCTGGGTATCAATGCGCTCGCCGCCGTGGTGATACGGAATAGACAACCCGCCGCCCGCAGAAATCGCCTCCAGATCCTGCCCCACCGCCAGTACCTGCTGCACCATCGCCTCGCAGACCTGCTCCAGATGCCGGTAATCCACGCCGGAGCCGATATGCATATGGATACCGACCAGTTTCAGGCGATAACGACTCAGGGCCTCCAGCGCCTGTGGTAAATCGGCATACCAGATGCCGTGTTTACTGTTTTCGCCGCCGGTGTTGGTCTTCTGGCTGTGACCATGTCCAAAACCGGGGTTAATACGCAGCCACACCGGGTGACCCGGCGAACGCTCGCCCAATTGATGCAGCATGTCGATGGAACCGGCGTTCACCGGAATAGCCAGCTCATGCACCCGTTGCAGTGTGGCGTCATCGAGCACATCGGCGGTAAACACAATCTCATGCGCGTCAGTACCCGGCTCAAAACCGGCGGCCAATGCCCGTTCGATTTCACCCAACGAAACCGAATCCACCTTCACGCCCTGCTGGCGCATCAACGCCAAAATATGCAGGTTGGAACAGGCTTTCTGCGCAAAACGGATGGTATCGAACTGGCGCAACTGACCAATGCGCTCAACGATGGTAGCGGCGTCATAGGCCCACAACGGGCAACCAAATTGGGCAGGCAGCGCACGCAGGCTCTGCGCGTTCAACGCATAAGACAGGTCATTCAGATCGTGTGGCATGAATAGAGTACCGAAACGTTATCAGATGTCTGAATTGTGCTGGTCCACAAGCTATAATTCCAATATCCTTTTTCAAAGACTCTATTCATTTTTGATATGGTTAAATTGAGTATAAAGAACAACCTGATGACAATCCCGTCAAGTGCGAAATAGATGTGTTTTCTGGCGTCAAAACTGTGCTGAGGCGGGCGACTTCGCCGGATGCGCGGCAGGGAAGCCGCGCAAGCTCGTGCCGCGTCAGGACAAAAACATCGGGAGCGTTTTTGAACAGCGTTTACGCTGGCCCGAAGGGCGAGCCCCAGGGATGGGGCGAGTAACTGTGTCACGAGCGGTCCGAGCAGCGAATGCGAACGCTGAAGGGACCGCGAAGCGGCGCAGTTTAGCCTCTAGCCCGAGGTCAAGGAGAGGCGGCGTTTGAGCCTCTCCTTGTCGTGCGTGCAGTGATGCTGCAAAGAGACAACCAATGCCATCAAGCACGAAACCTCTCACTGCTCCGGCATAAGCAAAACAACAACGCTGTTAACATCCTAAACAACAAAGAGGGACACATGGCTGAGATATCCCTGCGCCATATTGAGATTTTTCACGCGGTCATGACCACCGGCAACCTGACGGAAGCGGCCGCGCTGCTCAACACCTCACAGCCCACCGTGAGCCGTGAGCTGGCGCGCTTTGAGCACCTGGTGCAGATGCCACTGTTCGAGCGCATTCGCGGGCGGTTACACCCTACCGCGCAAGGGTTGCAGTTATTCGAGGAGGTGCAGCATTCCTATTATGGGTTGGATCGCATCATCAACGCGGCGCAGGATATCCGCCAGTTTCGTCAGGCCCCGCTCTCGGTTGCCTGTTTACCGGTGTTCTCTCAGTCATTACTGCCCGAGGTGTGCCAGCCGTTGCTGGCGCGTTACCCTGAACTCAACCTGCATGTCATCCCACAGGAATCGCCGTTATTGGAAGAGTGGCTCTCCGCACAGCGCCACGACCTGGGGCTAACGGAAAACCTGAATACACCCGCAGGCACCGAACGGCACACCCTGATGGAGCTGAACGAAGTCTGTGTGCTGCCCAGTGGTCACCCACTGTCACACAAGGCGGTACTGACACCAGAGGATTTCCGCGACCAGCCGTTCGTCAGCCTGTCCAGCACCGACAGTTATCGGCAATTGCTGGACCAGCAGTTTGAGCAGGCAAACGTCACACGGCGGCTGGTGTTGGATACCCACAGCGCCGCCTCGGTATGCGCGATGGTACGCGCCGGGGTAGGATTATCGATAGTCAATCCGCTTACCGCCGTGGATTACGCCAGCAGCGGCGCGGTCGTGGTGCGCCGCTTCAGCATCGATGTGCCGTTTACCGTCAGCCTGATTCGCCCGCTGCACCGCCCGGCGTCGACGCTGGTGGCGCAATTCACCGAGCAGTTGCTCGCCTTCGCCGAGCGCTTCCCCGCCCGGTTACAGCGCGTGCTGGCGGCTAACCCGCTCTAAACGCCATCCCCGTTACGCCACCTCACGCAGCGCGCCCAGGTCAATCTGCACGCCGACGCGGCTGCCGGTGGCGTGCAAATCCTCGACCGAGCGATTGAGCACGTCCACCGAGAGTTCCACCTCGCTGACGCGTATCCGATAACGCACCACGTTACCCAACAGGCTATGCCCGATAATGTCCCCGGCCAGCCCGTGTTCCGGCGCGCACAAGCGCACCGACTCCGGGCGCAGCGCCACCTGACCGGCAAACTGCCCACCGGTCAGGCGCATTGCCTCGTCGGCGCTCAGCAGGTTATAGCTGCCGATAAACCCGGCGGCAAACAGACTGGCAGGCTGGGTATAGAGCGACTCCGCGTCGCCATTTTGTACGATTTCACCTTTATTCATCAGCACGATTCGGTCAGACAAGGTCAGCGCCTCTTCCTGATCGTGGGTGACGAAAATCGTCGTCAGCGTCAGTTCCTGCTGGATGCGTCGGATCTGTTCACGCAGGTGGCGACGAATGCGCGCATCCAGTGCGGATAACGGCTCGTCCAGCAATAGCAGACGGGGACGGGTCACCAGTGAACGCGCCAGCGCCACACGCTGGCACTGCCCGCCAGACAACTGATGCGGGTAGCGACGGGCGTAATCGCCCAGTTCCACCAGCGCCAATACCTCCTCGACCCGGCTGTGAATCTCAGCAGCAGGCAGCTTCTGCATCTTCAGGCCGAAGGCCACATTGCCTTCAACAGTCATATTGGGAAACAGCGCATAGTTCTGGAATACCATGCCGATATCACGCTGTTGTGGCGACAGCGGCACGATATCACGGCCCTGTAGCAGAATCTGACCGTTATCCACCGAGGTCAATCCGGCCAGACAACGTAATAACGTCGATTTACCGCAACCACTTGGCCCCAGCAAAGTGACGAACTCGCCCTCATCGGCCGAAAAATGGATATCCTGAAACACTCTGGTCGGCCCGTAGTGTTTATTCAGATTGATGACATCAAGGTAGGCCATGTTCAGCGTGTCCCGTTTTACTCATTGCGAAATTGAATGTGCGAAATTGAATTTGCAACATTAAATGTGCGTCATTCATGAATGGCGATTGAGCGCATTCGCCAGCCAGGTCACCAACAGCACCACCAGAAAATAGGAGATCACCAATGCGCTGGTGAAATGCCCGCTGTCGTTGCGCTTGTTATAGAGGTAGACCTGCAAGGTTTCGTAGTTGGTGCCTGCCAGTAAATTAGCGAACACAAACTCGCCAATCAGGAATGAAAACGACAGCAGTACCGCGATCATCACCCCTTTGCGCAGGTTAGGCAGCACCACCCACAGCGCCGCCTGCCAGGTGCTGGCCCCCAGCAAATGCGCCGCATCCAGCAGTTCCTGCAAATTTATGGCCTGTATATTGTTGGCGATGGCGCGGTAAATAAACGGCAGGGCAATCGTGAAATAACAGCCGATCAGGATCCACGGTGTACCGGTCAGCGCCAGCGGCGGTGCGGAATAGAGCTGTAATAACCCGACTGACGACACCACTGGCGGTACCGCAAACGGCAGCAGAATCAGCACGTTCATCAGCCCGTCGAGCTTCGGAAAGGCCCAGGCGATGACAAACATGGCAGGCAGCACCAACAGCAGTGAAAATAACAACGCCCCAAAACAGATAAGCAGTGAATGGCCCAGCGCGACCAGAAAGCGGCCATCGCGCCACAATTCGATAAACCATTTCAGGGTCAACCCATTGGGTAAAATGGTCGCCCCCCACTCGGTCGCCAGCGCGTAACCCAGCGTGGCGAGCAGCGGTAACATCAGAACCAGTAATATCAGCCATACCACCAGCAGATGGTAACGGCGTTCAGCCTGGGACATGGCAGCCTCCGGTGACAGAATTAGCGAGCAGCATGGAGGTAACTCCGGCGTAGCAGCCATTGGTGAATCGCGGTAATCAGCGCCATCAACACGACCAGCAGCATGGAAAGCGCACTGCCCAGATTAGGGTCCAGCGAGATATCACCGGACACCAGCGCCGCAATGCGCACCGGCACCACGTTGAAATTGCCGGTGGTGAGCGCGTACAAGGTGGCGTAGGCCCCCAGCGCGTTAGCCAGCAGGATGACGAAGGTGCCGAGCAATGCCGGCGTCAGCACCGGAATGCCGATATGCAACCAGTAACGCCAGCGGCTGGCACCCAACAGCGCGGCCGACTCTTGCCATTCGCTGCGCAACCCGTCAAACGCCGGATAGAGCAGTAAAATGCCAAGCGGTATCTGAAAATAGGTATAAATCAGGATCAATCCGTCGCGGGAATACAGCGTAAAGTCGCCAAGCAACCCGTTTTGCCGCAGCAACAGGGTAATAAAACCGTTCAGCCCCAGCATGATCACGAAAGCGAACGCCAGCGGTACACCGGCGAAATTACTGGTCATGTTGGCAAACGACATCACAAAACGCCGCAACCGCCCTTCTCCCAGCTGTTGCAGCGAATAACCGCCAACCAGCGCGATAATCAGCCCGTACAGGCTTGACCAGAATGAAATATCCAGTGAAAAACGCATCGCCTGCAAATAAAACGGCGAGGTCAGTAAATCCTGATAGTTAGCCAGCCCCCAGGCGCTTTCCGTATCACTGTAGAAGCTGTTGACTGCCATCCATACCAGTGGGGCTATCTGAAAGGCGATAAACACCACCAAAAACGGCAGCAATACCAGCGCTGCCAGCCATCGCCTCTTCACACTCGCTCCCCCACACCGCATTTCACCAGCACATCGCGACTCACCGGCTTGTCATGTGGCACACCCAGTAACTGGCACACCGTGCCGCATAACTCGGTTTGTTGTGGTGCGGCATCCGGTCGCAACGAGAATGCGTCGCCGAACACGTACAACGGCACCTGACGTTCTTCCGGCAAGACGCCGCCGTGGCTACGGTCGTCATTCATGCCGTGATCAGCGGTCACCAGCACCTGGTAACCCTCGTCCAGCCAGCGCGGCATCCAGTGCGACAGGTAACCGTCCGCCATACGCGCCCGGTTACGGTACTGCGGGGTGGATAAACCGTGGCGATGCCCGGCGTCGTCAATATTCATCGGGTGAATCAGCAGAAAGTCCGGCTGGTAACGCAGGCGCAGACTTTCCGCGTCTTCAAACAGATGGGAGTCGGGATAACCGTCATCATGGTAGAAGTGGCCGTATTGAATCGGCAGCGACGGCTCGACGGTATGACGGTCGCGCGCCGCCTCAAACGGCGTGCGGTTATACAACTCGCTGACCCAGTGATACGCCGCCGCCGCTGTCGTTAAGCCCGCCTCGCGAGCGTAGTGGAAAATACTGCGCTCGCGGCTTAGCCGGTCGACACCGTTGTGGATAATGCCGCTTCTCACCGGCGTCACCCCCGTGAGAATGCACTCATACAAGGGGCGCGACAGCGAGGGCAACTCGCACTCCATCTGATAGAGGCAACCGCGCCCGGCGGCACACTCCGCCTGCAGGTAGCCCATGGCCTCACGACCCACCTGAAAGCTCAGCCCGTCCAGTATCACCAGAATCGTTTTCATCCCGAACTCCCGAAAGCGTGCTTACTGCTTCATGTTGATGATGACGTTTTCCTGCCACAGACGCGGCAGCGCTTTCACGCTCTTGTCCCAGGCGTCAGCATCCGCGATCGGATGTGCATTTTTATACTGTTCCTGCGGCAGCAACTTGGCCTTTACGTCATCCGGCAGGGTAATGTATTGCGCACGGATCGGGCGGGCATAGCCACGTGCCAGATTGATCTGACCGGCATCAGAGAAGATGTATTCACGCGCCAGTTTGGCGGCGTTCGGGTGTTTGGCGTATTTGTTGATGATGGTGGTATAGCCGGAGATCACCGAACCGTCAGACGGGATCAGCACCTCGAAGCGATCCTTGTTGATCTTGTCGCGGTAGTTCAGGCCGTTGAAATCCCACACTACGCCCACCTGCACTTCGCCTTTCTCGATATTGGCGATAGCCGGGTTAGTCAGGCCGAGGCGGCCTTCTTTGGCGAGTTTGGCAAAGAAATCCAGCGCCGGTTTCAGGTTTTTCTCGTTACCGCCCAGCGCGAAGCTGGCCGCCAGCACCCCGCTTGACGCCTGAGACGCGGTACCAACGTCACCAATAGTCACCACATACTTGCCTTTTTGCAGATCGGCCCAGCTATGCGGAATGTCTTTCACCTGCTGCTTATCGACGATAAACGCAATGGTGCCGGTGTAGGCCATCGCCCAGTGGCCGTCCTTGTCTTTCGCCCAGGCTGGCACCTGGTCCCAGGTGGTCGGCTTGTACGGCTGACTCACGCCTTTTTGCACCGCGACCGGGCCGAAGGCCACACCCACGTCACCGATATCCGCACTGGCGTTCTCTTTCTCTGCGGCGAATTTGGCAATCTCCTGCGCGGAGGACATATCGGTATCACTGTGTTTCAGGCCGTATTTGGTGCTTAAATCGTTCCAGGTATCTTTCCAGTTGGCCCAGCTGTCCGGCATGCCGACGCTGTTAACTTCGCCTTCAGCACGAGCGGCTTTCTCCAGCGCCGCCAAATCCTGCGCCATAACGGCACTCGAAAACAACGCGCTGCTGATTAACACAGAAGACAACAATTTTTTCATCATGATGCTCCATAGCAAGGGGAGTGATACGCTGTTGGTCTGACACTCTGCTGGTCTAGTCCAGCAATAAGTACGCCAATTCAGCACACGGCGATGACGTTTTCATGTCGGCAAGATGACGAGAAGGTTTCAACGCCGGTCTGTAAAGGCGTGTGGACGGCATCGGGTGCCTGTCGGCGCGCTATTTGCATCACCCCAACAGGCATGCAACCTGATAGTCAACAATCCCTGCTATGGTGCAGGCTGCACAATATCAAGGCTTTTTACGATGACGAAAATACAACCGACCACCGTTATCCAGATTGCTGATGCGCTACGAGAACGCCTGCACCGTGGCGAGTTCACGAGTGGCCGACTGCCATCCGAACGGGCGCTCAGCGAGCAGTTCTCCACTACCCGCATCACCCTGCGCGAAGCCCTCACACTGCTGGAATCGCAAGGCATCATTTACCGGGAACTGCGGCGCGGCTGGTTCATCTCACCGCCGCGGCTTAGCTATAATCCGCTGCACAGAAGTCACTTTCATGAAATGGCGGAAAAACAGGGGCGTAAAGCCGCGACCGAAGTGCTGGATGCCGCGGTTGTCGCAGCGAATGCGACTATCGCCCGTCATCTGGAGTTGGAGGAAGGCGCGGAGATCTACCGCATCCGCCGTTTGCGTCGCCTTGATGGCCGTGCGGTGTTGTACGTGGAACACTACCTGAATCCGGTCTGGTTTCCGGGTCTTCTCAATAGCGACCTGAGGCGTTCGCTCACCCAGCTTTACCAGTCACAGTACGATATTCGCTACGGCCGGGTGCGCTTCATCATGCTGCCCTCGCCGCTACCACCGGTGGCCGCACCAGTATTAAAACTCGCCCCCGGCAGCCCGTCGCTGTTTATCACCCGGATCAACCGGGATCAGCATGACCGCATTATCGACTGTGACTGCGAGTACTGGCGTTACGATGCGCTGTATATTGATGTGGAGGCGTGAATCACAATGAAACGGCACCACCTGCAAGGTAGACAGTACCTGCGACGCTTGTGGGTGCTCGGGGTTGAACCGACAGGTGGCAGCATCAGTAACACGAACACGGGCATAAATTCGCGCGCCTTGCTCCACCGCCCTCCCCAAAGTCGGAAAATCACGCTACTATGACGCCCCTTCGTTTTCTGTCAGGCAGTGAGTTTGTATCGTCATGAGTAGTCCAGCCCCAACCGCTCCCGTTTCTGGCATGTCCCAGACTGTCTGGCGTGGCCGCTTTAGCGTCGCCCCGATGCTCGACTGGACTGACCGCCATTGCCGCTACTTTCACCGGTTACTGAGCCATAACGCGTTGCTGTACACCGAGATGGTGACCACCGGTGCGATTTTGCACGGCAAGGGCGATTATCTGGCCTATAGCGACGAAGAACATCCGTTGGCGTTGCAGCTCGGCGGCAGCGACCCGACAGCGCTGGCACAGTGCGCGGTACTGGCGGAACAACGCGGCTATGACGAAATCAACCTCAATGTCGGCTGCCCGTCCGATAGGGTGCAAAATGGCCGTTTCGGTGCCTGCCTGATGGCGGAAGCACAGCTCGTGGCGGACTGCGTAACAGCGATGCGCGAGCGCGTCAGCATTCCGGTTACGGTGAAAACCCGTATCGGTATCGACGATCAGGACAGCTACGAATTTTTATGCGATTTCATCAGCACCGTGTCCGAACAGGGTGGCTGCGACACCTTTATCGTGCATGCCCGTAAAGCCTGGCTTTCTGGCTTAAGCCCGAAGGAAAACCGCGAAATCCCGCCGCTGGATTACCCGCGCGTCTACCAACTCAAGCGCGATTTCCCCTCGCTGACACTGGCGATTAACGGCGGCATCAAAACGCTGGCGGAGGCAAAACAGCACCTGGAACACGTGGATGGCGTGATGGTGGGCCGGGAAGCCTACCAAAACCCCGGAATGCTGGCGCAGGTTGACCGCGATCTGTTTGACGCCACCAGTGTGGTGCCAAATCAGGCGGCCGTGGTGCAGGCGATGTACCCGTATATCGAACGTGAACTCTCTGACGGGGCTGCACTGGGCCATATCACCCGGCACATGCTCGGTCTGTTTCAGGGTATACCCGGCGCACGCCAGTGGCGGCGTTATCTGAGTGAAAATGCCCATAAACCGGGTGCGGATGCATCGGTAGTGGAACACGCGTTATCACTGGTCAATATCGCCTAAAAAAAACCAACTGTTGGTCTTTTTGACCAACAGCCTATTTCCCTCTTCTTACCACCTCATTATAAATCAATGCGTTACCAGAAACCCATTCTGGCATGCTTCTTGTAATACTCTGGCTGTATACGTCATCACACGCAGAATGCGGCGGTTCCTGCGCACGACGTGATTCAATGGCCAAGGAGCACACCATGTTAGAGATTTTCTTCGTTATGGGGTTTTTTATCATGCTGGTGATCACCGGCGTGTCACTACTGGGCGTCATGGTGGCGCTGATTGCCGCTGCCATTGTGATGCTGATTGCCGGGCTGTTTACGATGGCGATAAAAGTCCTGCCGTGGCTGCTGCTGGCCATCGTGGTGGTATGGCTGTGGCGTCGATATCAAGGGTCAGATACCGCCAGTACGCCCTATGACCGCTATCGGAAAAAATATGACTCTCGCTATCGCAGAGGCGGCGGTGACTGGTAACGACACACAGAAAGAGACATCAGAATAGACGTTTTGCAGATAAAAACGCAGGGAATACAAAACTGTGCGCCAGCAAATATTTTTTCCTCACCGCAACTGCTAGCATACTGAGTATTGTCTGCGTCTTCCCGATAACTCAGGGAAAAGCCAGCGACACGATTTCATCGCCGTCAGGAAAATAATAGCCGCTCAGTGGCACTTTCGTGACGATCACCGCGCTGTACCCTACATACAGCTGATGAAATTAGCCTTATGGCGTTTACTGTCTGTGCACAAACACCGGCTCTTACCGGGCCGGTGTTTGTCCTGCCTGAATCGCAATACCGGATCAATCCCCCTGACACGCTCCAACGTCTATGCCCTCACACGCCAGGGGAAGTACCGCGACCTGCCACAGCACGCTGATTACGCGCTGTAGCCCGGAATCAGCAGGCATGAGCCTTGCGTAGTGCGACTTTCCAGCGCACGGTGTGCGGACTGCGCATCTTCCAGCGCGAATTTCTGGCTCTCCGGCACCGTCACATTGATGGCACCGCTGGCAATCAGCCCAAACAGCTCACGGCTGGCGAGCTCCAGTTCCTCGCGGTTGGTGATATAGCTAAACAGCGACGGACGGGTGACATACAGCGACCCTTTCTGGTTGAGGATACCGAGATTGACCCCGGTCACTGGGCCGGACGCGTTGCCGAAGCTCACCATTAACCCGCGCCGTTTCAGACAGTTCAGCGAAGCCTCCCAGGTGTCCTTACCGACCGAGTCATACACCACCGACACTTTCTCTTCGTGCGTTAATTCCAGCACCCGCTGGACGATATCTTCCCGGCGATAATTGATGGTGGCCCAGGCCCCTGCCTGTTTTGCCAGTTCCGCCTTCTGGTCAGAACCGACGGTACCGATTAATTTCGCGCCCAGGGCTTTCGCCCACTGACAGGCGATAAGCCCAACGCCGCCCGCCGCCGCGTGGAATAAAAACACCTCGCCCGGCTTCACTTCATAGGTCTGACGCAGCAGGTAATGCACGGTCAATCCTTTCAGGAATGACGCCGCCGCCTGCTCGAAGCTGATGTTATCCGGCAACAACGCGACTTTGTCCGCCGGTACGTTATGCCGCTCGCTATACGCCCCCAATGCCGACTGGGCATACACCACACGATCGCCCACCTTCAGGTGTGTGACGCTCGCCCCGGCTTTCACCACCACGCCAGCCGCTTCTGTTCCCAATCCCGAGGGGAACGACGGCGGTGAGTACAACCCGGCACGAAAGTAGGTATCAATGAAGTTGATGCCGATGGCGTGGTTTTCCACCTGAACCTCGTTAAGACCCGGCTCGCGCGGTGTGTAATCCACATACTCCAGCACCCCCGGCCCGCCGTGGTCGCTGAACTGAATACGTTTAGCCATGGTGAATCTCCTCGCTCTACTCGTGAGTGCCCGCAGATATCATCGGACGATATGTCATTCTGTATTTAGGATATACAATGCTCCCACACCTTAAGCTAAATCAACCCGTAAAGAACGCGTTTCATGGCAGAAAAAAAACCAACTAAACCGGCAGAATCCCGCGACCGTCAGGTAGAAGGGCTCAAACTTCCGCCCCATTCCATCGAAGCGGAACAGTCGGTGCTAGGGGGGTTGATGCTCGATAACGAGCGTTGGGACAACGTTGCCGAGCGCGTCAGTACCAACGACTTTTTCAACCGTGCCCATCGGCTCATCTTCAACGAGATGCAGCGCCTGCTGGAGATGAGCAAGCCCATTGACCTGATCACCCTGTCAGAGTCACTGGAGCAAAAAGGCGAGCTGGAATCCGCAGGCGGGTTCGCCTACCTGGCGGAAATGGCGAAAAACACCCCCAGCGCGGCGAATATCGGCGCTTATGCCGACATCGTACGTGAACGTGCGGTAGTGCGAGAAATGATCGCCGTCGCCAACGAAATCGCCGACGCGGGCTATGATCCGCAAGGCCGCAGCAGCGAAGAACTGCTTGATCTGGCCGAATCACGCGTGTTTCAAATCGCGGAAAACCGCGCCAGTAAAGATGAAGGCCCCAAAAGTATCGACCGCATTCTGGAAGATACCGTGTCGCGCATCGAGCAGCTTTATCAGCGCCCGCACGACGGCGTTACCGGTGTTTCCAGCGGCTATCAGGACCTGGACAAAAAAACCGCCGGTTTGCAGAAATCAGACCTGATTATCGTGGCAGCACGTCCTTCCATGGGGAAAACCACCTTCGCCATGAACCTGTGCGAAAACGCCGCCATGACACAGGAAAAGCCGGTGCTGATCTTCAGTCTGGAGATGCCCGGCGAACAGATCATGATGCGTATGCTGGCCTCGCTGTCGCGCGTCGACCAAACCCGCATTCGTACCGGTCAGCTCGACGACGAGGACTGGGCGCGCATTTCCAGTACCATGGGGTTGCTGCTGGAAAAACGCAACATGTACATCGATGATTCATCTGGCCTGACCCCTACCGAAGTACGCTCCCGCGCCCGCCGGGTATTCCGCGAGCACGATGGCCTGAGCCTTATCATGATCGACTACCTACAATTGATGCGGGTTCCTTCCTTGTCGGACAACCGAACGCTGGAGATTGCCGAAATTTCCCGTTCACTCAAAGCGTTGGCAAAAGAATTGCAAGTACCGGTCATCGCGCTGTCGCAGCTCAACCGTAGTCTGGAGCAGCGGGCAGATAAACGCCCGGTTAACTCCGACTTACGTGAATCCGGCTCCATCGAGCAGGACGCTGACCTGATCATGTTTATCTATCGTGACGAGGTCTATCACGAAAACAGCGATTTGAAAGGCATCGCGGAAATTATTATAGGTAAGCAGCGTAACGGGCCGATCGGTAGCGTTCGCCTGACCTTTAACGGGCAGTGGTCACGTTTCGACAATTACGCCGGACCACAATACGATGATGAATAAATATGATGACGAATAAACGCACTAAGGACTTAGCATGAAAACGGCAACTGCCGTCATTGATCGTCAGGCTTTGCGCCATAATCTGCAACGTATCCGACAGATGGCACCACAAAGCCGATTGATCGCCATCGTCAAAGCCAACGCCTACGGGCACGGCGCACTGGAAGCCGCCCGCGCCTTTTCCGACGCTGACGGTTACGGCGTTTCCCGCCTTAGCGAAGCGCTGGTACTGCGCGCCGCCGGTATCACCAAACCTATCCTGCTACTGGAAGGTTTCTTTGACGCTGACGAGTTACCGTTGCTGGCCGAACACCAGTTGGAAACCGCGGTACACAGTGAAGAGCAGTTAGCGGCGCTGGAACAGGCGCGCTTGCCGCACCCGCTGACGGTCTGGATGAAGCTCGACACCGGCATGCACCGTCTTGGCGTATTACCGGAACACGCCGACGCGTTTTATACCCGACTGTGCGCCTGCACTAACGTGGTGCAGCCGGTGAACATCATGAGTCACTTTTGCCGCGCCGATGAACCTCAGGTCGATACCACCCAACGCCAGCTCGACTGCTTTGATGCCTTTGTACAAGGCAAGCCGGGCCGTCAGTCCATCGCCGCCTCCGGCGGTATCCTGCTGTGGCCACAGGCGCACCGGGATCAAATCCGCCCCGGCATTATCCAGTACGGTATTTCACCGCTGGCGCAAGGCGATGCCAGTCAGTGGCAGCTTAAACCCGCGATGACATTGACCTCACAGCTGATTGCAGTACGCGAACACCACGCCGGTGAACCGGTGGGATACGGTAGCAACTGGGTCAGCCCGCGTGACACCCGCCTTGGGGTGGTCGCCATCGGCTACGGCGACGGCTATCCGCGTGATGCCAAAAACGGTACACCGGTGTGGGTAAATGGCCGTGAAGTCCCGCTCTCTGGTCGGGTTTCGATGGATATGCTCACCGTCGACCTGGGGCCGGATGCGAAAGACAAGGTGGGTGATGAAGTGATTTTATGGGGCGGTCCGCTGCCGGTAGAACAGGTCGCGGCCTACAACGGCATCAGCGCCTATGAGCTGATCACCCGTCTGACCGCACGTACTCAACTGGAGTACATCGGTTAGTACATCGGCTCATCGCCCTTCCCGATCAGCACTATCGTCGATCAGCACTAATCCGCTGCTATGCAAAAAGCCCGAACCCTGGATGAACCTGGGTTCGGGCTTTCTCACATCATACTGAACCGTTTACTCATGACGCGTCAGCCGCGGAACATCAGCCACGCACAAGCAAGTGATTAGTTATACAGCTCGGCAACTGCGCGCATCTGGTCATCACCGGTCGCAGAGATGATGCGGAAAGATTTGGCACCGGCGGCATCTGCTTTTACTGACAACTGATGCTGTACATCATCCAGGGTACGACCGGTAACAGACACGGTCCCGATGTCACGGCTCTGCGCTGACTGAACTTCAGTCGCTGCCATAGAACCGAAAGAGATAGTCGCCAGAACAGCAGCTGCAACAACAGTTTTGATTGATTTCATGATAAGCCTCTTCACATTATTCGGGTCGGGAAGGCTCGTTCGCCTTCGATGTGAAGCAGGATAGCGCCGTTAGCAGTCTGTTAAAACCGGGTTAATTTGCCGATATCAATCAAATAAATTGAATAAAAAAAGGCACCAAAAGATAAGCAAAAACGATCTTTTGGTGCGCAATGGCGGGTTATTATCCCGAAAAATACGATAAACAATATAGCTTTACGTTACATTACACAGAATATACAAACTTTTATTCTGCCTTACCCAACCATTCAGAAATGATATTCCGATATTCGCCCGTTGATTTAGACAAATGCAGCCATTGGTCCACGTATAACTTCCAGCTCATGTCGTCACGCGGCAGCATGTAGGCTTTCTCGCCATACTGCATCGGTGAGGCGGGATTAACCGCACACAGTTGCGGATAACGCTTTTGCTGGTACAACGCTTCGGACGCATCGGTAATCATCACATCTGCCTGCTTATCCACCAGTTGCTGGAAGATGGTCACATTGTCGTGCAACGCCAGATGGGCATTCGGCAAATGGGCATGTACAAACGCCTCGTTGGTGCCCCCCGCCGGTTCGATAACCCGCACCGAGGGCTGATTAATCTGCGCTACCGTCTGGTATTTGTCCTTGTCGTCACAGCGCACCAGCGGGATCTTGCCATCCACATCCAGCGTATTCGAGAAAAAGGCCTTCTTCTGGCGCTCCAGCGTGACAGAAATCCCGCCCATAGCGATATCGCACTGGTCGGACTGAAAATCTGGCATCAGGGTTTTCCAGCTGGTTTTCACCCACTCCACCTTCACGCCCAGGCTTTTCGCCAGCGACTGCGCCATCGCAATATCGATACCTTCGTAACTGCCATCCGCCCGCAGCGAGGTATACGGCTTATAGTCCCCGGTGGTACAGACCTTCAGCACCCCACGTTCCTGAACCTGATCAAGATGAGAAGCCGCGCTGGCACTACCGGCCAGCCCCAATAACAACATCAATGAGAACCGTTTTTTCATGAAATTTCCCTGCACGTCACGCCTGTCTGGCAAAAACGTCACTGTAGCACGCCATATTCACCAATATCGACGTTGACCCTTTTTTTTCGCCCCGTTATAACTCGTTGATTTTCAATGATGACAAAGGTGGGTTTTAAAAAAGGGTTTCACGACCCAAAACACGACTTTCCCTTTCAACATCAAGCCATAAGCGATAAATTGCTACAGTGAACTGCCGCATAGGCAGCTTAGAAATCGACGCTGCTGATCCGAAAGCCTGGTATCTCGTGAACTGCCGCATAGGCAGCTTAGAAAGCGGGAGACCCGACGAAAGATGGGGAACCAATGTGAACTGCCGCATAGGCAGCTTAGAAATCTACTCGTGGAAGGTTCCCCGGTGTTGCTCGGTGAACTGCCGCATAGGCAGCTTAGAAAACCGTAACGTTTAGCGAAATGCAGGACTCAATGTGAACTGCCGCATAGGCAGCTTAGAAAGCAGCTAAAAACGACTCGGTAAAGTGCCTGATGTGAACTGCCGCATAGGCAGCTTAGAAACGCGCAAGGCGGGTTTGTACGCCGGTTGACCGGTGAACTGCCGCATAGGCAGCTTAGAAAGCGCTGACCAGTAAAGGGAAAGACGAGCGCGCGTGAACTGCCGCATAGGCAGCTTAGAAAACTCGCAGCCAGCGGGTAACCCAGTACTTTGGGTGAACTGCCGCATAGGCAGCTTAGAAATGACGATGGACAGTGCGCCAATCGAGACGGAGGTGAACTGCCGCATAGGCAGCTTAGAAATCGCGGCATTGCGTTTCAACTCGACGACGAGGGTGAACTGCCGCATAGGCAGCTTAGAAATTGAGACTGTGCTTTCAAGGTATACAAGCTAGGTTCACTGCCGTGTAGGCAGCTTAGAAATGCCGTCTGGCAGGGTGAGGTATGTCGGTTTGGTGAACTGCCGCGTAGGCAGCTTAGAAACAGTCTGACAGGCATTCATCAATCAACGCCTTGTGAACTGCCGTACAGGCAGCGGTGGTGGGGTTACTGGCGTTAAAACTACGCTGAGGTGGGCGACTTCGCCGGATGCACGGCATGGATGCCGTGCAAGCCCATTCCGCGTAAGGAACGCGTAATGGGCGGTCCGAACAGCGAAGGCGAACGCCGAAGGCACCGCGTTAGCGGCGTAGTTTAGCCACTAAGCCAGAGGTCAAGGAGAGGTGGCGCTTGCACCTCTCCTTGTCGTGCGTGCGATGATGTGGCAAAGAGGCGACACGGTCTATCCCGCACGAAACCACCCACCGCCCCAACATACATTCGACAAACACATTCGCCAGCAGCACCCCGGCTGTTTACCAACAGCCCAAAAACACTACTCCACCGTCAACACCGCTACCGCCTTTTTACGCTGTTTGATGGCATAACCTGCCCCCAGCGCCAGCAGCCAGAACGGAATCAGCCACACGGAAATCTGAATGCCCGGCGTCATTGCCATGATCACCAGAATCCCGGCAAGAAACAGCAGGCACAGAATGTTGGTCAGCGGGTAGCCCAGGCTTTTGAAGCGGGTTTCCTGATGCGCACGCTGTTTCGCCTGGCGGAATTTCAAATGGGTAATGCTGATCATCGCCCAGTTGATCACCAGTGCAGACACCACCAGCGCCATCAGCAGTTCAAACGCTTTACCCGGCATCAGGTAGTTGAGCAGCACGCACAACGCGGTTGCCAGTGCCGATACCCCCAATGACACCAACGGAATACCACGGCGGTTGACCGAAAGCAGAACACGCGGCGCGTTACCCTGCTGCGCCAGCCCGAACAGCATCCGGCTATTGCAGTACACACAGCTGTTGTACACCGACAACGCGGCGGAGAGCACCACCAGATTCAGCACATTTGCCACCAGATTGCTATCCAGCGCGTGGAAAATCAGCACGAACGGGCTGCCGCCTTCCACCACTTTCTGCCACGGATACAGCGACAGCAGTACCGCCAGCGCCCCCACATAAAACAGCAGGATGCGGTAAATCACCTGATTGGTGGCACGTGGAATACTGCGTTGCGGGTCGTCCGCTTCGGCGGCGGTGATCCCCACCAGCTCCAGCCCGCCGAAGGAAAACATGATCACTGCCATCGCCATCACCATGCCGCTGACACCGTTCGGGAAGAAGCCACCGTGCTGCCACAGGTTGGCGACACTGGCATCCGGCCCGCCCGTACCGCTCAACAGCAGATAGCCACCAAACACGATCATGCCGATAATCGCTGCCACTTTGATGATGGAAAACCAAAACTCCAGCTCGCCGTAGACCTTCACCGTGCTCAGGTTGATGGCATTAATCGCGACAAAAAACACCGCCGCCGACACCCAGGTCGGCACACCCGGCCACCAATACTGAATATAGATACCCACGGCGCTCAGTTCCGCCATGCTTACCAGCACATACAGCACCCAGTAATTCCAGCCGGACATAAACCCGGCAAAATGCCCCCAGTAGTGGTTAGCGAAATGGCTAAACGAACCGGCTACCGGCTCTTCCACCACCATTTCCCCCAACTGACGCATAATAAAAAAAGCAATCACGCCCGCAATGGCGTACCCCAGCAGCACCGACGGCCCCGCCATACGAATCGTCTGTGCAATGCCAAGAAACAAGCCGGTCCCGACCGCCCCACCCAGCGCAATCAGCTGGATATGACGGTTCTTCAGCCCGCGTTTCAGTTGGCTGTCTTGTTGTGTGTTCATCACCCTGTCTCCCAGAAAGTGGGTTAATTGTTATCGCTGTCGTCACACAAGGAGCAATTATCAGGCCAACCCCCACACCGTTTACCCGCAAGGCGTGTTTAAGGTACTTAACAAACTGAATCAATTTGGAAAAAATCGCTTATTCACATTCCTCGCAACAAAACGGCCATTGCGTTTGTTTGGCGCAAAAAACAGGCAAAACTCGCATGCAACCAACGAAATACCGGGCATTCATACACAACAACGAACCAGAATGGTGCAAACGCTTAGCCGGAAAAATGTGCTGGCGGCATAAGATGTCAAACAACGAACTTCCGGAAGGGAAAAAAGCTGATAGTCTGTAGGCTTTATGCTTCTGGCAAGGCAGGGCTATGTACAACATTGATGATTTTGATTTGAAGATCCTCACATTGCTGCAGGCAAACGGACGCCTGACTAATCAGGAGCTCAGCGATCTGGTTGGGTTGTCTGCCTCACAGTGCTCCCGTCGTCGTATCGCCCTCGAACAGGCGCAACTGATTCTCGGCTATCACGCCCGGCTGGCTCCCGATGCGGTTGGGCTGGAAGTCATGAGCCTGATTGAAGTGCGGCTCATCAATCACACGCAGGAATGTGTCGAGAGCTTCCATCAGATGCTCGGCGAAGTAGACGCCATTATCGATGCCTACAAAACCACCGGTGACGCCGATTACATGCTCAAAGTGGCGGTCGCGGATTTACACGGCCTGAGCGCGCTCATCAGCGAAATTCTGGCGCGCAATAAAAGCGTGGCGCACCTGAAAACCTCCGTGGTGCTCAACCGCCTGAAAGAGAATGGGTTAATGGCTCCGGCCGTCTCGGCGCTCTGATTCAGTGCACACCGTGCTTCATTATGGTGCAGGACGGCATACCCCCTGCATCACCCCACCACAAAATGCACGATATCTACACAAAAAACGCCAATCACGCACGATACGTGTAAAAATTTTCGTTTAATGCTTTCAATACGTTAACGTGATTACAGCGTAAAAAAACAACCCTGGGCTACATGCACCACGCCATCTGGTGTGCTTTTTGCTTGAAAAGACAGGTATTCCTTCTTTTATCAGGCACGTTTCCATGGATAACGTCATTACACCACAACCCGCTTCACACACGCTGCTGGAAGACATTCTGGCGCTACTTATCGGCACCCTGATGGTGTCTTTCGGGGTGATTCTGCTGCGTCAGGCGGGCGCGCTCACCGGCGGCACCGCTGGCATGGCGTTTCTGTTGCACTACGCGACCCATATCTCGTTCGGCACCGCGTTCTTCCTGCTGAATCTGCCGTTTTATTACCTCGCTATTCGGCGCATGGGCTGGGCATTTACCGTTAAAACCTTCTGCGCGGTGGCGATGGTCTCGCTGTTTTCCGACCTGCACCCGCTCTTCATCCACTTTGACCACCTGCAACCGGTTTACGCCACGCTGTTTGGCAACCTGATCATGGGGCTGGGGTTTATCGTACTGTTTCGCCATCGCGCCAGTCTGGGTGGAGTGAATATTCTGGCGCTCTATTTACAGGATAAAAGTGGAATCCGCGCCGGAAAATTCCAGATGGCGGTAGACGTGACCATTGTGCTGGCTTCCCTGTTCGTGGTAAGCATACCCATGCTGATCGCATCGGTATGCGGGGCGGCGGCGCTGAATCTGATTATTGCCATGAATCATCGCCCCGGCCGTTATATCGCCTAGCGAACAGCCTGACTTTTTATACCTGAGGAGAGTGACCAACGTGTTCCAGAATGTCGACGCCTATGCTGGCGACCCTATCCTGTCCCTGATGGAAAAATTCAAGCAGGATCCCCGTACTGATAAAGTCAACCTCAGTATCGGGTTGTATTACGACGGGCAAGGCGTCATTCCTCAGTTGCAGGCGGTCAACGCCGCAGAAACCCAGTTGCAGGCAGAGCCGCAACACGCCTCAGTTTACCTGCCGATGGAAGGTCTGGCCGCTTACCGCAGCGCGGTACAAACGCTGCTGTTCGGCGAGCACCACCCGGCGCTGACCGCCCAGCGTGTCGCCACCATCCAGACCCTGGGCGGCTCCGGCGCGCTGAAAGTGGGGGCCGATTTCCTCAAACGTTATTTCCCGGACTCCGAAGTCTGGGTCAGCGACCCGACCTGGGAAAACCACATCGCGATTTTCTCCGGTGCCGGTTTTCAGGTACATACCTACCCGTACTTTGATGCCGATACGCTGGGCGTCAACGTAGAAGGGATGATCAGCGCGCTGAAACAACTGCCGCCGCGCAGCATCGTGCTGCTGCACCCCTGCTGCCACAACCCGACCGGCTCAGACCTGACCCACGCCGAGTGGGACCGCGTCATCGAAGTGCTGATCAAAGGCGAGCTGGTGCCGTTTCTGGATATCGCTTATCAGGGCTTTGGCGGTGGCATGGACGACGATGCCTACGCCATTCGCGCCATCGCCAGTGCGGGCCTGCCTGCGCTGGTCAGCAACTCGTTTTCTAAAATCTTCTCGCTGTATGGCGAGCGCGTCGGCGGCTTGTCCGTCGTGTGTGAAGACCAGGACGCCGCCAGCCGCGTATTGGGCCAGTTGAAAGCCACCGTGCGCCGCAACTACTCCAGCCCGCCGAACTTCGGCGCACAGGTGGTATCACGCGTACTGAACGACAGCACGCTCAACGCCAGCTGGCACGCAGAAGTGGAAGCGATGCGCCTGCGTATTCAGGAAATGCGCCAGACGCTGGTGAACGAACTGAAAAAAGCGCTACCGGAGCGTGACTTTGACTACCTGCTGACCCAACGCGGCATGTTCAGCTACACCGGCTTTAGCGCCGCACAGGTAGACCGCCTGCGCGAAGAGTTCGGTGTGTATCTCATCGCCAGCGGCCGTGTTTGCATCGCCGGGTTAAACCATCACAACGTACAGCGCGTCGCTGCTGCCTTCGCCGCCGTACAGTAAGTTATTCCTTTCACTTTTTTACGCCCTTTCCCCCAGCCGGTAACGGTTGGGGGATTTTTTTCCTTGCAGGAAACGGCTATGCCCGCCGGGGATGGGCTGTTGGCAACAGCCGAGGTGCTGCTGGCGAATGTGTTTGTCGAATGTATGTGGGGGCGGTGGGTGGTTTCGTGCGGGATAAACCGTGTCGCTTCTTTGCCACATCATCGCACGCACGACAAGGAGAGGTGCAAGCGCCACCTCTCCTTGACCTCTGGCTGAGTGGCTAAACTACGCCGCTGACGCGGTGCCTTCGGCGTTCGCCTTCGCTGTTCGGACCGCCCATTACGCGTTCCTTACGCGGAATGGGCTTGCACGGCATCCATGCCGTGCATCCGGCGAAGTCGCCCACCTCAGCGTAGTTTTAACGCCAGTAAACCCGTCAACCACTGCCTGTACGGCAGTGAACGCAGCCTTGCAAACCAGTTTTTATTAGTGCTCTTTCTAAGCTGCCTGTGCGGCAGTGAACAATCTGCCCACCTTTGAGAGCAGATATCACCATTTCTAAGCTGCCTACTCGGCAGTGAACTTGACGACCCGGCAACGCCGGGGAGCCGAAGGTTTCTAAGCTGCCTATGCGGCAGTGAACGCGCGCTGAGCAACGTATGGAAATCCGTCACCTTTCTAAGCTGCCTATGCGGCAGTGAACACGAAGACATGATGCTCGTTTTTCTGGCCCTGATTTCTAAGCTGCCTACACGGCAGTGAACCTGCTCCACTTGGCAATAATAGACAATGCACGTTTCTAAGCTGCCTACACGGTAGTGAACAATTCGCTGAGGGCGTGCTTACCATCCCTGCATTTCTAAGCTGCCTACACGGTAGTGAACATCGACAAGTTCAACGACGAAAACCCGGATATTTTCTAAGCTGCCTACACGGTAGTGAACATCCGGTCATACCCCATCGGGTCGCTGTAATATTTCTAAGCTGCCTATGCGGCAGTGAACTTTTCGCGACGCAAAAACATCGCATTCATGTGTTTCTAAGCTGCCTATGCGGCAGTGAACTGGACGCTAAAACCAAATCTGGAGTTACTCGCTTTCTAAGCTGCCTATGCGGCAGTGAACATAGGACTCAGGCACCACTTCATCCGTTTTATTTTCTAAGCTGCCTATGCGGCAGTGAACGCCGTCTTTCCCATCATCCTTGAATTTCTTCTTTTCTAAGCTGCCTATGCGGCAGTGAACTGCGGTTTGCGC
The DNA here is from genome assembly GCF_020406815.2 of Dickeya oryzae. Classification (NCBI taxonomy): domain Bacteria; kingdom Pseudomonadati; phylum Pseudomonadota; class Gammaproteobacteria; order Enterobacterales; family Pectobacteriaceae; genus Dickeya; species Dickeya oryzae. The sequence goes on along the minus strand of NZ_CP162670.1, from coordinate 852,391 downwards.
TGTCACAGCCCGCACCGCTTTTTCTAAGCTGCCTATGCGGCAGTGAACTCGCCTGCCCCGGGCGGGTTGGCAGCACCAACTTTCTAAGCTGCCTATGCGGCAGTGAACTGAACAGCGTCAGCTTGAGCGGAAGGCCGCACTTTCTAAGCTGCCTATGCGGCAGTGAACTCATCGACATCAAAGATGAGTGATTAACGCGTTTTCTAAGCTGCCTATGCGGCAGTGAACTGCGGCAGTTGGCACAGCGGCCACAGTAGCGCTTTCTAAGCTGCCTATGCGGCAGTGAACAAGATAAAAACCATGGGCGCAAGCCCATTAACCTTTCTAAGCTGCCTATGCGGCAGTGAACCCGGTATTGTGGCCATGGTCGCCGCACTGGTGTTTCTAAGCTGCCTATGCGGCAGTGAACGCGACCAGTTCAGCGTTGACCGAGCGCTTATTTTTCTAAGCTGCCTATGCGGCAGTGAACCATTCCAACACAACGCAGCAACGAGTCATCAATTTCTAAGCTGCCTATGCGGCAGTGAACTCAAGAACCCAGCGGCGAAACTGTTTGGCAATTTTCTAAGCTGCCTATGCGGCAGTGAACCCCATAAAGCCCAGGCATTAGTCTTTGGCAACTTTCTAAGCTGCCTATGCGGCAGTGAACACAGGCTGACCGTCACCGGCCATAATGATCTCTTTCTAAGCTGCCTATGCGGCAGTGAACGAACAGTATCAGGATGCATGCCGGGTGATTGCTTTTCTAAGCTGCCTATGCGGCAGTGAACAGGTGTGAGCCCGGCATCCACTTTTTATGCATTTTCTAAGCTGCCTATGCGGCAGTGAACAAGTGATCCTCACGGACGCTCGTTGCATGTGGCTTTCTAAGCTGCCTATGCGGCAGTGAACACGGCTGGCTACTTAACCCTTTCGCGTCATCATTTCTAAGCTGCCTATGCGGCAGTGAACTGAAGACCTTGCCAGGTCGCCCACCCGCAAACTTTCTAAGCTGCCTACACGGCAGTGAACTGTAGCGAACAATCGCTTATCGCCTGATTGTTAAAGAAAAATTGCCGTTTTCCCGGGAAAACCTTTTTTTCTGGCGGCCAGATTGCGGTATTGAAAATCAATACGTTACAACTGGCCGCAAAAAAAGGGTCAAAACCACGGGATGGTGGCGGTCGCGCTTAAGCCGTAGCTGGAGAAGGTACCGGCGACCGGTTTATCCTGTAGCGGGCCGTGCTCGACAAACAGCAAAAACGTTTGTCCGCTGGAAAGGCTGCGCAGCGGTAGATACGGCAGCGAGGTGCGTTTTTCCACCGCATAGGGAATGCGGGCGGCGGCTTCATCCGCGGTCAGCCAACCTTTGCTCACCGCCCGGCGGCGCAGGCGCTCAGCGCTGCTTTTCACCTGCACCCGGCGCACGGTGCGGTACTGCGCACCAGTTGGCACCGTTAATACATCGGTGATGGTGCTATAGTCGCGTAGCCCTGTGCGCCAGCCGGTTTGTTCCAGTGCCGTCAGTACCTGCTCGCTGCCGTGCAACCGCAGCCGCTCCCCCAGCGTTTTGCCCACATCCGGAAAGCTCACACCAATGGCACCCGTCGCTTGCAGCCCCAGCGCCCGGTGCAGCTTGGCGAACAGCGCGCTTAGCAACTGCACCGCGCTGAACTCTAGGTCGGGCAACACCCGAATCTCGATATAGTGATCCATAGGGTTACTCGCCTTTTTCGCCAAACACCCCGCCGCGAATCAGTGTGGCGATCACGTAGTGCTGCTGCGCCACGTCTGGCACGTTGCCCTTGATCACCCAGTTATCCAGCAGGGTGTAAAAATCCATCTTATCTTTCGGCTGGCGATACGCACGGCCACGGCTGGTGACAGAACCATAGGGTTCAACCGCAATCGGCCCGGTTTCTGCCGCTTCCGGGTGCCAGTCATCCACCGTGCGCAGCGCATTGCCGATTTTCTGGGAGTGCATCGCCGCCACACCGTTAACCTGATACAGAATTTTGCTCTTGCCGTTGCGGGCGCGCTCATCCAGCACCAGTTCCTGCGAAGGGAATACTTCCTGCCCGTTGCCCAGTTTCACCTGCGCTTCCACACGGAAAAACGCCGAACCGCTGCCCGCCAGCGCCTGCTCAATGGCGTGGGCCAGTTCGGCCAGTGCGCCTGAAGGTTGGCTAAACTGGCGCAGCGAGTAGTCTTCGCCATTGAATACCCAGCGCTTATCGTTGTGCGGTTGCGTCACCACCACCTGCACCGCTTCTGCGCCGATGCGGTTGCGCCACAAAAAACGACCACTGGCAATGTTCTCAGCGTAACGCGCCGCCAGTACGCCAAAGCCCTGCTCGCGGGCGTAGCCGTTAATCAGTTCCGTCAGCGCCTGCTGGTAATCCTGATCGTTACAGACCGACGGCAACGCCAGGTTACCCAGCACCCGCAGGGTGAAGGCCACTTTCAGCGTGTCGGCGTCAAACGGTAGCGCTGCCACATCCACCGTTTGCAGGTTGGGTTTTTGAATTTCGGCATCCAGTTTAGCCGGGTCACTGCTAATGGCGTTTTTTAACCGGTTGGAGATGGTGCCGCGTACCGATTTTTCCTGAATCACCACCGGCTGCCAGTTCTCCTGCTGCCAGTTGCCCGCCAGCATCAGCGCATCGGAATTCGCCAGTTTGCGCTCAAACGCCAGTACCGATGCAGTTTTCAAGGTGGTTGCTGCTTTTGCCATGGTCTTCATCCTTATTCAAAGTCGTTCAGTTCGAATTCATCGCAATCATCTGCGGCGCTGTCTGTACCTTGCCCGGTTTGCAGGCAGCGGTAGGTGTGGTGTTGAACGTCGTGTTGATAGTGGTAACGCCAGAAAATACGGTTGATGTCGTCAATACGGTGTGCGCCCCGCCACTCGCCAACGCCGTAAATCGCCTCGGCAAAACAGAAGTGGGTGGACGGGTCACGGGTTTTCTCCACCTCTCCGGGGGCATACAACGGCGAAATGGCGCGGTAGCCGGTCATCAGCGGCACCAGATAGCCGCCTTGCGGTTTCGGCAGCGGCTGCCAGCTCACCGCATCATCAAAAGATCGTACCGCCTGATATTTCAGGGCAGCGAAATCGAGCCAGGCATCCAGCATGTCCGCCTGCGCGTCAGCCTGTTGCAGGGTTTCAAGATGCGACGATAACAGCGCCGTGCGGTCCAGCAACACAAAGCCCGGCAGTAAACGACGCATCAGGCCGCGGGTCGTACTCTCGTCTGCAGGCATGTCATGGAAGCTCACCTGTTCGATATCCACAATCAACCCGCCCGCCAGTCGCTGCTGTTGTACCTGTTGCAGCACCTGCTGGCGAAGCGCTTCGCGCCCGTCTTCACCGGGCAACATGCCGTGGCATTCAATAAGCAGCGACACGGTGAGGTGCATTCGCCCCTCTTCGTTAAAAGCGGCGGTTTTTTCCTCTTTGGTCAGCGGGTTACGCGTCAGCGCAAAGCTGCGGTTCCAGCCGTTGCCGTAAGCATGAACCTGATGCTGATGGCACACCACACCGCAGCCTTCCAGCCGCAAACCGTGAGATACCTGCAACTGGCGCGACAGCGCATGGGTAAAGCCGAGAAAATGGCTGATGGCAGGGAAGCCGTAGGTGTGTCCGGCAATGGCGTTGGCGTTTTCCACTACAAGGCGTCGCAGAATCATCAGCTTGCTCATGCCAGTTCCTCCTTAAGCCATCGCTCGTTTTCCCGCAGCCGCTGCTTAAACAGTGCGGCGGTTGACCACTCGCGGCGCTCCACCTCGCCGAAAATCAGTTTATCGTGGTGCAATCGTTCATTTAGCCACTGACCAAATTCATGGGCGACCTGTTCCTTCCAGTCCCCGCCGTCGCGTGCATAGCGGAACGCGTCATCCTGCTGACAACGCCTTGGGTCAAGCCACAGTTGCAGAGGGAAATTCAGTTGGGAATACGTGCTCCAGCCCGCCTTGCCCAGGTTTTGTACCGTGGCGACATAGTCGAATAGGGTGTTGATCAACCGGTCGAGGTAACGTCGGCGCTGATTGCGAATATCGCGGTTGTTTTCCACCTCTTTGACGCTGAGCAGGAATTGCTGCATCTCCCGGCGCGCAGTGTAAGTCAGTGCATCCACCTCCCCCCGAACACGGAAGATGGTGTCATGCTCAAGCGGCAGCTTGATTTGGCTGAGCCACTGTGGCGGCGCGCTGCTGAGCAGATAGGAGCGACCGCTGCGGGCGGAATTAAGCGCAGAGATATTTTGCGGCTTGGTGCCGCCCATGTTCTGCACCGCAATACCGGGGTAGCTGACATCAACCCCATCGTGCCAGCGCTTCTCATACCGGGCCTCGCGGATGGCTTTAGCCTGCTCGCCAAAGCGCACTGCGTTCAGGCGTTGGTCCAGCGCCTGCGACAGCGAAGAGGAATAAAGCGGACTGAGTAAGTGGTATTCGCCGTCCCCCACCGGGAAGTAGATCTGCTTTGCCAGCTTATGGGAACTGGGTTGCTTATCACTTAACACCTGCCCGAACCCGGCCAGCCACTGTGTAAGCTGCTCTGGGTTTTCCGCCAGCGCTTCCAGTGCGCGGTGGTCGCCCCGTTGTAGCGCCGCCACCAGCGAATCACCCTGATGCTCGGTTTGCAGCAGTTTGGCCACATCCAGCGCTGCGGCGTTGCCGACGGCATCAATCGCTGGTTGCGCCAGTGCTGCGGTGGAGAGCACATCCGTAGCCGTTGCAGGCTCAGTGCTGAACACACTGCTGCCTTTGGCGTCACTGTGGGTGAATTTCAGCGCGTGGGTCACCAGGCTAATCTGCCCGGCGCGGCTGGCGGCATCCGTCAGCCAGGTGCGCACCTCATAAGCCTGCTCAATCTCACGCCGCTGCTGCAAAAGCGCCACTTCCGCTGCGGCCAGCGCCTCACCGCTTAACGCCGTCCGTTGCTTGTCGGCGGCTTTATCGAAGGCATCCAGCTTGGCCTGCTTTCGGGTTTCGATATACGACAGAATAAACGCTTGCAAACCCTCACTACTCATAGTCGATTCCTTGAGCGTGTCATCAATTGCGATTAATTACTGTTAATGTTTATAGAAAAAATCGAGAACAACTGGGCCTTTACTGACGTGTCCGGTGGATTGTTAACAGTCATAGATACCGGTCTCATCAGCAGACCGGCAACAATACAAAGTACCGCGACACAGAACAATGTTGAGTTATGGCGATTCATTTCATTAGGCTCACTAATCAATCAAGACAGTGATGCCATGCTACACAATGGCCGCAAAACGATCAACACCTAAGAACTGCTATAATAAAAATTTGTACAATCTGATTCCCACATATATGATACGAGCACTGTCGAACCAGACAGCTTAGAAATAAGAACTGCTATTTATTAGCATGCTTATTATTAACTGCCGCATAGGCAGCGGCGCACTCACTTGAGTGCGCCAAACACCCCGAGCCACGGGTGCCAGCACCACTCCCGGCTGTCGCGGGTGCTGATGCTGATTTCACCAAAACGGTCGCTGACTCTGGCTAACTCCCACTGTTTTTCCTCGGCCAGTTGCAGGTAAAGCGCGGTGTAATCCATCTCTACCCAAAGGCTGACGCCGTCGGCCATGGCCTGTTCCACTGAGCGAATCACATCGATTTCTTTCCAGCCGCTCGGGCCGTCGTCCTGCAACATAAAACGCGTTTTTTCGCTTTCGTCTTCCAACCGCAGCCAGTAGCGCTGCTGTGGCTCTGAACGGCGAAACGGCGTGTGCCGCTGTAGTTCGCCGTTCCAGTGCAACGAAACCTTCCACCACAACACCGCTGCGGGTTTATCTGTCGGCCTCGGTTTCGTCCTCCCCAACAGCATTAACCTTAATGCTGCGTGTTCGAGGCTGATTAGCGTCAGTTTTTTGAGATCTAACGGTGGCTCGGTAATACGTGGCGCAGCGCTGATGTACTGGTAGTCCTCCGGTTTCAGCAGTTCCCGCAGGTCGTGGCTGGCGAGCGTGAAGCCGTCCTTCGATTCAAAACCGGGGCGAAGGAACACCATTTTTTCGCCTTTCAGCGCCCGCACGTTATGGCTTAGCAGATAAAAGTTAGGAGAGGTCGGCACATACTCGTCACGCTGGCGGTGGCGCAGAATACGCCCGGCTAACTGGATAAATGAACGCATCGAGCTGGGTTCAGCGATGGCCCAGTCATAATCGTGGTCCCGGCCGACTTCCGCCACCGAGGTGGCCAGCACCACAAACAGGTGATGCTGCTGCGGCTGCTGTTCGATGGCGTCACGAATTTCCGCCACCTGCCACAGTGCCGCTGGATCTTTGCGCATCAGTGCCGCATCCAGCCGCGCTTCGATGTGGGAGCGCATCGCCAGCGGGTGCTGACTGTGATAGACGCAATAATGCACGCAGTAATCCAGCGGGGAAGGCATCTCCATCAGCGCACGCGCTACTGCCACCAGCGGGTTGATGTTCGCCATGCGAATCAACCCCAGCGACACGGTTTTGCCGCCGGAATGCGTCTGGTGATGGTGCTGATGCAGCGCAAACAACCGTTGGTGCAGGGTGTGCGCCACCGCCTGGCACACCGCACTCGCCTCTTGCGTCGGGCTTGCCACCGGTTCAATCTCCGCCCAGCGCAGCCGCTGTTCCTGCTGTTGCAGCTTGTCGATACGCCCGGTGACAAACGCCTTATGCTGTTCGGCAAAAGCGCGGGTATCAGCTATCGTCTGGCACTGGCTGTCGAATTCATCAAACCAACCACAGCAAATACTCAACGGCGTACCCGGTTCGCCGTAAGCCTGCAGCCAGGCTTCGCGCCCTTTCAGGTAGGCTTCGAACAGCGCGCGAATCAACGCCGGTGGCAGCGTGGCGGAGGATAGCAATACCCGTGAGCCAAGCATCCCCGCCCAGTTCACCAGCCGACACAACGCGGGCAGGTCTTCCAGCCCAAAATCGTCCGGCTCGTCCAGCACCAGATCAGAGGTGAGTAGCCTCAGCATCGGCGCAATCTGGTGGCCGCCGCGCAGGCTTTCGGTCGCGGGCATCAGGTGGTCGATGGTGGTAACCAGCACCGGCGCACTCAGCAGTTGATGCAGCGTCGGCGATTTTTCCAGCCAGGTTTTCAGCCGCCCGTCATCCAGCGAGCCGTCGTAACTGACGTACTGATGCTCGCTAAACAGCGACTCAGCCGATTCGCTGCCGGTTTGTACCACACGCGTTTCCTGCTCCTGCTGGCGTAGCTCATGCAGTTCCTGCACCGCTTGCGAGCCTATCAACACCGCCAGGTCGTCTTCATCCAACGTCAGGCGCTGGCGCAGGGCATCACCGGTTTGCAGCGTCAGGGTACGCAGGCCAAGTGCTACCGAAAAACGGCACCCGACGGATTCGTCTGCCAGCGCGTACATAATGCGGGCATTCGCCAGCGTCTTGCCGCGCCCGGTAGAGGCCATGTTGACGCCAAAGAAACCGTGGCGGGCCGCCTGCTCACGTATCGCACAAACCTGATCAAATGCTTTATCCTGCCAGCGGAAGCGCGCATCAGTGCTGCGCTGGCGAAAGCCTTTGTGGCGGGTGATAGCTGGCAGCGTATCGCGCAGGTGCGGCAGGCTACGCCCAAGCAGCAGCGCATTCTGCGCCACGCCGACGCAGTGTTCATCCAGTTGCTGTTTGAGTTTGCCAGTCTTTCTGTCGGTATTGGCCCACACGGTATAACCAGGGTCTTGCCAGCCGGAGGTGGCATCGGAAGAGGAGTAATGGTGGTCTGCCAGCATCAGCGACAGCCGCGCCAGATGCACAGTCAACCGCTGGTCCAGTTGGCCGAAGGTCATCAACGAGGGTAACTTCAGCGCACGGGTGGCGAACTTGTGCGCCTTTTCACACCAGACGCGGCTTTGCAGCGGCGTGCCATGCGGGAACTGCCACACCTGTTGCCATTCCTGCGCGCTAATATCCGGACGCAGGTGATTAATGGCATTCCAGCAAGGTGACACCTGCCCGGTCAGCCATTCATCAATATAGGTGAAATCAGGGCTGGGATTGCTGCTCTTGTCATCCCAGAACATCGGCAAACGGTGGTGAGAAACAATCAGCCAGCCCACCACCTGCGCCAGCGGCGGCAGGCTGTTAAACGGCGAAGGCTTGAGTATTTTCGTATCCTGTTGCAAGCGTGCCAGCAACGCCGCTTCCTCCTCCGGGCGGATAGCGGCCAGCGCCGTCAACCAGTTGGTATCGTCCCGCTCGCCGACAAACGCCTGAAACAGCCGCAGCGACACCCACTCGTGGCGAAGCGGCTGGCTGCGCGGCCCCTTGCCCCGCAACCCGGCCTGAAACAGCGCATTGGCTTTGCCGATGTCGTGAAACAGCCCGGCAATCGCCGCCAGCAGGCTGAAGGCTTCGGCACTGTGCCACGGGTTTTCGTCGTGGCTACGCAGAATATCACGCTCGGTACGGTTGGTCGGCACGCTGCCTTGTGGGTTGAAACGCCGCAGGTTGCCGACAATCCACAACAGCTCGGTGTGATTGGCGCTACGAATCCAGTGGCAGGCCACGGCGGTGTTGCGCCGCGCGGTTTTACGCAGCAACTGGCGCAGCGTTTTTAACCCCTCTTCGGTGATGGCGGTCTGCCAGGTGCGCTCCCCTTTGCGCTCGGCGAACTGGTCCAGCACCCGGCGGGTTTCCACCAGCGCCCGCTTGTTGCATTCGGAAATCAGCAGGATGTTCATTGCGCCCCCTGACTCCCGCTTTTCGCCACCTGGCTTAATTGCTGCGCCACCTGTTGCAGGCTGTCGATCATCACATCCAGCGCGTCGGCCTGACGAAACGACGTCAGGCAACGCTGACGGAATTCCTGCTCGTCTTCCCCTTCCATGGCAGCGATAAACGCCTGCGGCAGAATCAGTGCGTCTTTAATCAGGTCCGCCACATCGAACACCAGCCCGCCGCGCCGGGTTTTGCCGTGCAGCACCGCCAGCCCGTGCGGCAGGCCCAGTACCCACAACGCCACCGCCGCTAACCCATAAGCCAGATAATTGCCGTGGTCGAGAAAACGGTTCGCCAGATCAGTGCCGCCGCCACGTTTAGCGCGGGTAAAATCACCGTAACTCACCGCGTTGGCCGCCAGCCGGTACAGCGCTTTGGTCATCATCGCTTCCTGCACCAATACGTCGTTACTGGTGCGACACGCCGTCAGCCCCTGCTGATAGCGGTTAAGCAGCGCTTCCACATGCTCGGGTTTGATAGCAAAACGCGGCTCACGCGCCAGCCGCCCGCCCAGCCAGTGCTGGCGAATCTGGCCGATGCGCACCTGCTGAAAGGCAATCGCCGCCGCCAGCCGTTGTTCTTCGTTAAACCAGAAGCTGACCCAATCCTGCAAATACTCAGTAGGGCGATATTCACTTTGCGGCGACAGCCATGACACCGCCACTTCGGCCTCATTGGCAGCGAACAGCGGCGTTCCCCCGCCACCACAGAACCCGACCATCACCCCGGCACGGGCAAATTCCCGCATCGCCGCCTGCGTGACCGAAGTACCGGTGCCAAGCATCACCACGCTGGTATTAGCAATCGGGATATTCCAGTACAACGACTGATTCCCTTCTTCGGTGACATATTCCACCCGCCCGCCATTCACCAAAATACGGCAATGTTGGAGGTAATAAATATTGGCGCGTTTGGAATGCAGAATAGTTTTTAAATCCGACGGGCTGAATACGTTATCCATAAAACCGTTTCTCTGTGGTGGTGATAAAACGACCCCATCCGCGTAATAAAACGCAGACTAATAATTCATTGAAAAACACGTAATACACTGGAAAGTAACGAGAATCAGCCTAGCACAACCCAAACCAGAAAATGAATGACGCCAGAAACACTTTTCCCGCTTTAATACCCTTTTTTTCAGACGTCTTTTTCGATATTGAAAAATCAATAAGTTACCGACAGCCGAAAAAAAGGGTCTGACAGCGAAAATCGACAATTGCAGGCTGAAATACAACGAGTTAGAGTCAACAGGCTACAGTTCACTGCCGGATAGGCAGCTTAGAAATGTGCAGCAAGAACGGCTGGCGGATGCTATCGGTTCACTGCCGGATAGGCAGCTTAGAAAATTTACCACTGAATACAAAGCGACCACTTGATGTTCACTGCCGGATAGGCAGCTTAGAAAGGAGAGTTGGCGGCATCACTACTGGCACTTTCGTTCACTGCCGGATAGGCAGCTTAGAAAGTGCTGCACGCCAACCTGTGCATTGCGTTTGCGTTCACTGCCGGATAGGCAGCTTAGAAATCAACACAGAAAAGGGGATGTGGGTCGGCAACGTTCACTGCCGGATAGGCAGCTTAGAAACTCTCAGTGTCGCGCGGATGATAATGCCTATGGTTCACTGCCGGATAGGCAGCTTAGAAACCAACTGAACCACGAACAGCTTGCGTGCCGTTGTTCACTGCCGGATAGGCAGCTTAGAAACGCGACATGCGCCAACATCAACTGTCTCTTTTGTTCACTGCCGAGTAGGCAGCTTAGAAAAGGGTAATTAAGAAAATCAGTCGTGCCGCCAAGTTCACTGCCGGATAGGCAGCTTAGAAAAACAAGCAGAAGAACGGCTATAAGCCGCTTCTGTTCACTGCCGGATAGGCAGCTTAGAAAAAGAACAGCGCTATGATGGCCGCGAAGAGCGCGTTCACTGCCGGATAGGCAGCTTAGAAAAGCTTCTGGTCGCGCTGCACCCAGCCCAGCCCGTTCACTGCCGAGTAGGCAGCTTAGAAACCATAAAATTCACCCTCACCCAGCGCGATCAGAGTTCACTGCCGAGTAGGCAGCTTAGAAATCGGCAGCAATGCCTGTCGTAATGCCGGAAGCGTTCACTGCCGAGTAGGCAGCTTAGAAATTTTTGCAAAAGGTGATCAGCCACTCCTATTTGTTCACTGCCGAGTAGGCAGCTTAGAAAACAGTTCTGGCGATTAAGGGGATTAAATTAGATTTTCACTGCCGTACAAGCGGTGGTCGACGGGGTTTACTGGCGTTAAAACTACGCTGAGGTGGGCGACTTCGCCGGATGAGCGGCAGGACGCCGCGAAAGCCTGTGCCGCTCCGGGAGAGCGTCACAGGCGGTCCGAACAGCGAAGGCGAACGCCGAAGGCACCGCGTTAGCGGCGTAGTTTAGCCATCAAGCCAGAGGTCAAGGAGAGGTGGCGCTTGCACCTCTCCTTGTCGTGCGTGCGATGATGTGGCAAAGAAGCGACACGGTCTATCCCGCACGAAACCCTTCACGCTTTCAGGCACGCCTTCGGTGTCGGCGTGATGCGGTTTATCCCGCACGAAACCCTCCACCACACTACCCTATACACTACGCCCTTAATCCAACAGCGCTTTCCCCGCTTCAGGGATATTCAGTCAAAACGACGCCCAATCACTATTGCTACCCGCCGCCGCCGTGGCCCGCTTTTCCGGCAACGCCGGAGATAGCACCGCTGGCTGACGGGCTGGCGGCGTTGTGCCGCTGTTGCCCTGCGTCGTCAGGCGAAACGCGCTGACGGCTTCAGCCAGCAAGGAGGCCTGAGACTGCAACGACAGCGCGGCAGAGGCCGACTCTTCCACCAACGCGGCATTCTGCTGGGTGGTGGTGTCAATCTGCCCGACGGCGATGTTGATTTGGCTCATGCCGTCGCTCTGCTCATGGCTCGCCTGCGAGATCTCGTTGATGATGCTGTTCACATCATTGACGTGGCTGGTCAGGTCAGTCAGGGTGGATTCGGCGTTATCCACCAGCTCCATCCCTTCCTGCACTTTGTCGACCGAATCATCAATCAGCTCTTTGATCTCTTTGGCGGCGGTAGCACTGCGTTGCGCCAGAGAACGCACTTCACCCGCGACCACAGCAAACCCACGCCCTTGTTCGCCAGCACGCGCGGCTTCCACCGCCGCGTTCAACGCCAGAATGTTGGTCTGGAATGCAATGCCGTCGATAACGCCGATGATCTCCGCCATGCGCATCGAGGATTCACGAATCCCGCGCATTTTATGGGTGACGGACAACATCACTTCGCCACTGCGGTGCGCGGCGGAGGATGCCAGATTGGCTATCGAGGTGGCCTGATGTGTGTTATCGGCGGTGTTTTTGATGGTGGAGACCAGCTCTTCCATTGAGGCCGCCGTTTGTTCCAGCGAACTGGCCTGCTCTTCGGTGCGCGAAGAGAGATCCTGATTACCGGCAGCGATTTGCGAGGCGGCGGTGGAGATGGCTTCCGCACCGTCACGCACCTGGCCGACAATCTGGCGCAGGCTGGCATTCATGTGATCCAGTGCCTGCAACAGTAACCCGGTTTCATCTTTACGGCTGGAAGAAATCTGTGCGGTGAGGTCGCCTTGCGAGACGCGGTCTGCCATCAGCAGTGCCTGCTGAATCGGCTGGGTCACGCTGCGGGTTATCGCCATCGCCACCCAGATGCTCAGCAGCACGCCCGCCGCCAGAATCGTCAGCAACACCAGGCGGATATCATGATACGTGGCGGACATGGCATCCACGGTACTCATCATGGCATTGTCCTGATAATCCACCAGTTGGCGTACCGCATTACGGTATTCCTGCTGTGCCGGATTCAGGTGCTGGTTAAATTCATCCAACGCTTCTTCACGGTTATTGGCTTTCACCAGCGCCACCATTTTTTGTCCCGACTCCAGAAACTGTGCCCGGATACGCCGGATATCATCAATCAGTTGCTGAATTTTCGCGTTATTGGATTCACTGGCTTCTTTTTCCAACGCATTCATCAACCGGGTAATTTCCTTTGATACCGGCGCAATCTGCTCGGATACCGCTTTGATACGGTCATCGCCCGAAACCAGCAGTAATTGCTGGAAAATTCGCACCCCTTCATTCACATTTTCGATCAGGGCGTTGGCATCAACGGTTTGGGGATAAATCTCTTGTACAATGTCACGTGCATCATCATGAAACGTTGACAGCTTCGCCATCGATAGCATGCCCACAAACACCAGCATGACTGCCAGGACAGCAAAACCGGCACCGAGCCGATACCCGATTCGCCAATCAGATAAACGCATATTCCGCTCCTCATTCCTTTATTAAGAACACAATGTCATAACCATGACTTTTTCAGAGGCAAACACAGAACTGCGGCTAAAATAGGTATCTCATCCGTTACTGTCATTAATCGTGATAAGAGAAAAGCAACAACCAGGCGAATATCTCAGCCAGTCATCACGATGAAATATTTCTCATCCCCTTTTCCGGCGATAAAAAGCATTTCTTTTCCACAGTGAGTAAAACACAAACATAAAAAAAGAGATTTAAAAGCATTCCAGGAACACGGATTCGAGATCATCACTACCTGTCGCCATTGAATACGCTCTGGTCGGCACCCTGACCCGCTATCGGTTTTTTCATTCTATCAACCTTTACAGTTTGATCGATAAAAACATTCAAATAATGACTATAAATAGATTATAACTATTGAATTTTATTTATTGATCGGAAATAGCAACAAAAAAGTAACAAAAATGTTAAGGATAAAGCGGAAGAAGCGTGTCGGAGAAGTGGTGTGCGCAACGGTAAGCATCCGGTCAGAAAAAGAGGGGAAGAGACGCCTTCCTCTGTAAAAATAGCCGATTGCCGACAATGGCCAGATGCATCAATCGCGGTAAATAAATCATGCTGATGCTGTCATTACGACCAGAGTTGTTGCTGATAACCACTGCAACCCAGACTGATATTAACTACATTAATTAATAGCAAGTTAATTAAATACCTACCTGTGGTGGTAGGATCTTACGGCATACTCTTATTAGTATTTATATCCATTATTTTAATTAAAACACAGTTTCTTTTTTATTTTCAATTTTGTCTAAAAATTTCGCCACCACGCCGGTTGACACTATTTTAATCTTTGACTACTACTTAATTATTAGGGTCAGACGTGTGTCTTCCCTTAACGAAAAAACAAATGAATTGCACATCTTGTGCCACCATAAATGGTAATAAATGCGGTAACGATAACTAAATGCGAATGAAAAACCTGCTTCGACTAAACCTTTTGCATTTAATGCTATTCATTTCTCTTGCCAGTATGTTTATTACTCTACTGAACAGCTATTTCACTTTTTATCATGTTCAGAAAAAATTACTTATCGAACAAGCCACTAAAATCAACTCAGGCTATTCATCCAAATTATCCGCTACGGTAGATAATTTTTTCTCTATTTCAGAAGAGCAATTGTCGTACGGTGCCAGGTTGCTCGTTACACATGTCCAATCCGGCAATATGCAGGCGCTGCAAAACGAACTGCAACGCATTCACCGGTTAAGCCATGTCTTTAATTCAATGCTGGTGTTGACAGAAAAGGGGCAAATCATCGCCGCCTCACCAACGTCATTAAATTTGACAGGCCTCACAGTAAACTCTCGCCAGCATTTTACCGCAAAGAAGGAGAAACGTTTTTTTATCAGCACACCCTATATCTCCCTAAGTGGAAACTATATTATTTTTATTTCCCAACCTATTCTGGATAATGCAGGGCATTACCTCGGCTATGTCGGTGGTTCCCTTTACCTTAATAACCGACGTATTCTGAATGAATTCATGAATACACAATTTAGCAATGACAGCTTTAATACTTACGTCATTGATAACGACGGCACCATTATTTATCACCACGATATTGCGCAAGTCGGTACTAAATTTACTGATCCCACCCTCTTATCATCGATTAACGGCCAGGATAAAGGCAGCTTTATGATGCCAGATGAACAGGGGATCCCCTCACCGGCTTCCTTTATCCGAACACAAAAATCAGGCTGGATTATTATTACCCAACAGTCATTCCACTCCATTGAAGAGGAACTGAATGGTGTCATGCTGAATGTGCTGGAACAAGGCACGCCGTTGGGCCTCGTCACCCTGCTGATGCTCAGCATTCTGGCCTATTACATCGCCAAACCGCTACGTCAGTTAGCCAAATCAGCCAGTTGTATGGAGCAGCCCGGCGTGATTAGTAAAATCCGGGCGGTCAAAGCCTGGTATCAGGAGATAGAACAGCTCAAGCGGGTGCTACTGATGGGAACAGTGCTGTTGCATAAGCGTATTGGCCGCCTCAGTTCAGAAGCGCACACCGACCCACTTTCCGGCATGTTGAACCGGCGAGGTATGCTGGAAAGCATGGAAGAGATCCGGGGGGAATATAAAAAAGTCTCGGTCATCGCCATCGATATCGATCATTTCAAATCGATCAATGACTCTTTTGGGCATGACGTGGGGGATACGGTGATTTGTAAACTGAGCCAGCAAATCCGTAAAAACTTCCGCAAAACCGACCTGGTCTGCCGAATTGGTGGCGAAGAGTTTCTTATTTTGCTGCCCGGTGCCGATATCCATGTCGCGACGGTGATAGCCGAACGGTTATGTAATAATGTCGCCAACACGGTCTATGTGCCGGGTGCGCACCACCATCAGGTTACCATTTCCATCGGCGTGACCACCTTTAACCCGCAAAAATCCGCGCTGGATATCGCCATTAAAACGGCAGATAACGCGCTGTACAAAGCGAAAAACGGCGGGCGGAATCAGGTGGTGGTGGAATACCTCTCTGACGACATGTCACTGGTGCAACACTAAGCGGCCCGCCCTACCGGGCCGGTAACCAGCAACACACCGTTACCGGTTATTCCCCCTGCAACGTCACCACCAGCGAGCGGCTGCCTCCGTGGTTACGGTGTTCACACAGGTAAATCCCCTGCCAGGTGCCAACATGCAGCCGACCGTTGCGTACCGGTAGCATCAGGCTACTGCCCAACAGGCTGCTCTTCAGGTGCGCAGGCATGTCGTCGCTGCCTTCATAGGTATGGCGGTAATAGGGTTCGTCTTCCGGCACCAACTGATTAAAGAAGCTCTCGAAGTCCTGGCGCACGGTGGGGTCGGCATTTTCATTGACCGTCAGCGATGCGGACGTGTGGCAGATAAACACATGCAGCAACCCGACCTTCACCTGACGTAAATCCGTCACCTGCCCCAGCACTTCATCGGTGATCAAATGAAAACCACGGGACCGGGGTTTAAGCCGAATATCGTATTGTTTCCACATTTCATCTCTCCTGTGGTGGTAACCATCGCCAGAGGATGCCATAAAAAAGCGCGGCACGCCGCGCTTAACAAACCTCACCTTGCTGGCGGGATTAACCCCGATCCAGAATCGGTTTCAGGAACCGGGCGGTGTGGGATTGCGCGCACTGGGCTACCGTTTCCGGCGTGCCGGACACCAGAATCTCACCGCCGCCACTGCCCCCTTCCGGGCCCAGATCGACTATCCAGTCGGCGGTTTTGATCACATCCAGATTGTGCTCGATCACCACAATGGTGTTGCCCTGATCGCGCAACTGGTGCAAAACCGCCAGCAACTGCTGAATATCGGCAAAATGCAGGCCAGTCGTCGGCTCGTCCAGAATATACAGCGTCTGACCGGTGCCACGCTTCGACAGCTCACGCGCCAGCTTCACGCGCTGCGCCTCCCCGCCGGACAACGTGGTGGCCGACTGTCCCAAACGGATGTAAGACAAACCGACATCGATCAGGGTTTGCAGCTTACGCGCCAGCGCCGGAATGGCATCAAAGAACTCGCGGGCGTCTTCGATGGTCATCTCCAGCACTTCATGGATGCTCTTGCCCTTGTATTTAATCTCCAGCGTTTCGCGGTTATAGCGTTTGCCTTTGCACTGGTCACAGGGCACATAAATATCCGGCAAGAAGTGCATTTCCACCTTGATAACACCATCGCCCTGACAGGCTTCGCAACGCCCGCCGCGCACGTTAAAACTAAACCGACCGGGGTTATAGCCGCGGCTGCGCGCTTCGGGTACACCGGCGAATAACTCGCGGATCGGCGTAAAAACGCCGGTGTAGGTGGCCGGGTTCGAGCGAGGGGTACGACCGATCGGGCTTTGATCGATGTCGATCACCTTATCGAATTGCTCCAGCCCCTGGATCTCGCGGTACGGTGCCGGTTCGTTCAGTTCACCACCGTTAAGCTGGCGCTGGGCAATCGGGAACAGCGTATCGTTGATCAGCGTCGATTTACCAGAACCAGACACCCCGGTAATGCAGGTGAACAGCCCGACTGGCAGCGTCAGGGTCACGTCTTTGAGGTTATTGCCGCGCGCACCAATCAGCTTAAGCACTTTAGACGGATCCGCCTGCACACGCTGCTCCGGGATCTCGATTTTGCGCGCCCCACTCAGGAACTGCCCAGTCAATGATTCCGGCACCGCCATGATCTGCGTAGCCGTGCCTTCGGCAATCACCTGACCGCCGTGTACGCCAGCACCGGGGCCGATATCGATAATGTGGTCAGCGGCACGGATGGCGTCTTCATCGTGTTCCACCACAATCACCGTGTTACCGAGGTTACGCAGGTGGATCAATGTTTCCAGCAGGCGCTCGTTATCACGCTGATGCAGGCCGATAGACGGTTCGTCCAGCACATACATCACACCAACCAGACCGGCACCGATTTGGCTCGCCAGACGAATACGCTGCGCTTCGCCGCCCGACAAGGTTTCCGCCGAGCGCGACAGCGACAGGTAATTCAGACCCACGTTAACCAGAAAACGCAGCCGATCGCCGATTTCTTTCAGCACTTTTTCGGCGATTTTCGCCCGTTGGCCGCTCAGCTTGATGTTATGGAAAAACTCCATCGCATGGCCGATGCTCATGTCAGCAATCTGTGGCAGCGTGGTCTGCTCCACGTAAACGTGGCGCGCCTCTTCACGCAAGCGGGTGCCATTACAGCTGGCGCACGGCCGGTTACTGATGAATTTCGCCAGTTCTTCGCGTACAGCAGTCGATTCCGTCTCTTTGTAGCGGCGCTCCATATTGTTGAGCACCCCTTCGAACGGATGACGGCGCACCGAGGTATCGCCGCGATCGTTGATATATTTGAACTCGATATTCTCTTTGCCGGAACCGTACAGAATTACCTTGTGAATCGCCGGGCTGAGGCTATCGAACGGCGCTTCCACATCGAACTCATAGTGCTCCGCCAGTGAACGCAGCATCTGGAAATAGTAGAAATTACGGCGATCCCAGCCGCGGATCGCGCCGCCTGCCAGCGATAATTCGCCGTTTTGCACCACACGCGCCGGGTCAAAAAACTGCTGTACGCCCAGCCCGTCACACGTTGGGCAGGCACCCGCCGGGTTATTGAACGAAAACAGCCGCGGCTCCAGCTCATGCATGCTGTAACCACACACCGGGCAGGCAAAGTTAGCGGAAAAGAGCAGCTCTGGCGCATTCGGATCGTCCATATCCGCCACCACAGCGGTGCCGCCGGACAACTCCAGCGCGGTTTCGAACGACTCCGCCAAACGCTGTGCCAAATCGCTGCGTACTTTAAAGCGGTCTACCACCACTTCAATGGTGTGCTTTTTCTGGAGTTCCAGTTTCGGCGGGTCTGACAGGTCGCACACTTCACCGTCGATACGCGCGCGGATGTAGCCCTGCGTCGCCAGGTTCTCCAGCGTCTTGGTGTGCTCGCCTTTACGTTCTTTCACGATAGGTGCCAACAGCATCAACCGCTTGCCTTCCGGCTGGGACAAGACGTTGTCCACCATCTGGCTGACGGTCTGGGCATCCAGCGGAATATCGTGTTCCGGGCAGCGTGGCTCACCAACGCGGGCGAACAACAAACGCAGGTAATCGTGGATTTCAGTGATGGTGCCGACGGTAGAACGCGGGTTATGGGACGTAGATTTCTGTTCGATGGAAATGGCGGGCGACAGCCCTTCGATGTGGTCCACATCCGGCTTTTCCATCAATGACAGGAACTGGCGCGCGTAAGCCGATAGCGACTCCACATAACGACGTTGCCCTTCGGCATACAGCGTATCGAACGCCAGCGAGGATTTGCCCGAACCGGATAACCCCGTCACGACGATAAGCTTATCACGCGGAATAATCAGGTTGATGTTCTTCAGGTTATGGGTACGGGCACCACGAATCTCGATCTTATCCATGCACACTTTTCCCGCAGTAGACGCTGTTCTTTTTATCCTTTAGCTAAGAAAGGAAACCAGTAGAAACGGCCGATTATGGCACAAACAAAACTGAATGGATATCCAGTATCTGATGGCAATTTCTGCAACGGCGGAAAAAAGAATGCGGTTCGCCTCGCGGGTATTATCTGACTCAATGGCGTGATATAGTTTTTCGTTTAAAATTTATAGAAGTGATTGTTCAGGAGACACCAACATGGCCAGCAGAGGCGTTAACAAAGTGATTCTTATCGGGAATCTGGGTCAGGACCCGGAAGTCCGTTACATGCCGAATGGCGGCGCAGTCGCTAACCTGACTCTGGCCACGTCGGACAGCTGGCGCGACAAGCAGACCGGCGAGCAGAAAGAGCGTACAGAGTGGCACCGCGTCGCCCTCTACGGCAAGCTGGCGGAAATCGCCGGTGAGTACCTGCGCAAAGGCTCTCAGGTGTATATCGAAGGTCAGTTGCGTACCCGCAAATGGCAGGATCAGGGCGGCCAGGATCGCTACACCACTGAAGTGGTGGTCGATATCTCCGGCAGCATGCAAATGCTGGGCGGCCGCACCGGCGGCGGCGCACCTGCTGCTGGTGGCAACATGGGCGGCAATGCGGGTGGCAACGCGCCACAAGGTGGTTGGGGTCAGCCGCAACAGCCGCAGCAAGCCAACCAGTTCAGCGGTGGCGGTCAATCCCGTCCTCAGCAAAGCGCACCGATGCCGGGCAACGAACCGCCGATGGATTTTGACGACGACATTCCGTTCTGATAAGCGTCATCAATGCCGGGGCCGACACAGGTTCCGGTATTATCCCCTTACAACGCCCTGCCCTTGCAGGGCGTTCGTTTATATCGCTATTCCCCTGCATTCAGCGCATCGCCGATAGCGTAATAATGCCCACCCGCCACGTGATGCAGGCTACGCCATGTCGGGTCGGCCTTCTCAAAATGCCAGTGACCGTCACTAAAGACCCGTGAATCCGCCCAGGCAGCGATAACCTCACCGATAAAAAGGTCGTAAGTTTGCTGATTGTGGGCTTCAGGGATCAGCTTGCACAACAACCACGCTGCACAACCGGCCACCAAAGGCACATCCGATTCGCTGGTGCGAAACAGTTCCACCTGGCAGTGCGCCAGTTTGTCCGGGTTATCCCGCAGGCTGATATTCCCGACCTGGTTGGTTAATTGTAGTTGTGCCACTGTCGGCACCTGAATAGCGAAATAGCCGCTGTTTTCCAGCAGCTCGCGTGTTTTGGTCGCTTTATCCAGCACGACAGTCAGCTTAGGTGGTGCAAAATCCAGCCCACAGCACCAGGCCGCCGCCATCACATCCTCAACCCCGTTATGACTGGCCGACACCAACACCGTCGGCCCGTGGTTAACCAGCCGATAGGCTTTTGCCAGCTCAACCGGTGAAATTGCGCTATTCATGTTTAACTCCTGCGTTATACATAGTGTTCTGGCATACTCCTGGCATACATAGTGTCCTGACACTTACACCAAATGTTCAGAGCTAATGGTTCGCACACCCGCAACGGGGTTCAACGCGGCTTCCAGTAACGCATCGGCAATCCGCTGTGCAGGGTTAATGTGCAAAGCCCGTGGCAGCACAGGATGCAATACACGCAATACCTGTTGTGCCGCCCATTCACCGGGCCGCCGTTCGTGTCGATCGCCGCCAATCAGCCCTGGACGCACCAGCGTCAGTGAGGCAAAACCCACCCCGGCCAGATCGCGCTCCACGTCACCTTTCACCCGGTTGTAGAAAAACCGCGACGTAACGCTCGCCCCTCTGGCTGAATTCAGCACGTAGGTCGGCGTACCGTGGTGCCTAGCCAGACGTGCAACCGCCAATGGGTAGTCATGATCAACCCGGTAGAATGCCGCCTGACTCCCTGCCGTTTTAATGGTGGTGCCCAGCGTGCAGATCACGGCATCGGCCTGCCACCAGTCGGCATCTTGCGGCAAGTGTTCAAAGCTCACCTGCGGTGCCAACAGTTTGTCGTGAGCGGGTAATTCACGCCGTACCGGTGCCGTCACCTGCGTAATACGCGACTCTGCCAGTGCCTTTAATAGCACCTGATGGCCGACCAACCCGGTTGCGCCGACAAGTAGTAGTTTCATTTCTATTTATCTCCGTATGGAATAGTGGCATGAAACAGCATCGCAACATGGCAGAACTCACTAAAGGGCATAACCCAGATTGCACAAATAAGATACCAACCTGATTTAAGTTCAACATAATACAGATGAACAGACCGCACGGTGTTTTGTACCGATCCGTTCAACCATCCGCTGGTTACCCCAAATACTAATGACTATGGGTTGCAAACAATTTCCTTGCCTTCAACCTTCGAAAATTTGACTGTCTTGTCATTGATGCGCCAGGCGTGTTCAACCGTCCTTGGCCATGGTTTTTCCTCCGATGAGATAAACGTAACAAACGTATCGTGGGAATTCGAACCATCAACTACACACGAAACGATTTGTGTTTTAGGGTTTTCTTTCGGTGAAGGTGACGAGAGGACATCTTTGACGATTTCACGACGATCGAGTAAGAAATACTCCCGACCGCATATTTGCCATGACTCAAGCGACCAGGGATCACCATCACTTTCCATGCCGTAAGTCCCCAGATCTTTGAGATCAATACTCTTGTAACGCTCTTCGGTGGCTACAGTACTCTCATTTGGCATATGGCGCCCGATTAATGCCGAGGGAATATCACTCTTACAGGTTATACCATCGAATGACTTCGCCGCTCCAATAGCGTGTGAAGAAAGGAAAATAAGGGGTAAAAGTAGACTGATAGAACGCCCCAAGGTCATGTATAGCCTCCGAATAGCTAATAGAAAGATAATAAAATCATCAATAAGAAAGACGAGAAAAACCTCAAACATAGGGTTTAAGACCTGTCAATCGGCAGGGTCAGACCCAATAATTTTATAACAATATCATAAGAATCAATCACAAAAAAGCGCCAGAGTAGATTTAACAAAAGCAAGTAAAAAACGTCATATAAAAAAAGAAAAAATAGAAATGAATAAATTATTTCAAAAACCAGTAAAAACCATGGTTAATTCAGTCAGAAATCCGAATGCTCTTTTCGGCACAAATTTCATCAGCAATACTTGCTGTACGACTTACAGCCACCTCATTTATAGCAAGATCTAAAGAGGATAATTAATAAAGGAACCCCCATGATCCACGCCTCTATCCATTACCTGACCCGGCAATTAAATCAATACCTAAAAAATATCCTGAACCTGCATGATGACGTTGTGGTTATTGCGAACCCGGCTGATGACGACGGTAAGATGTTTCCACTCACAAAAAATAAACTGGTGGTGTTTTTATCGAATATTGAAAAAGAAACCGTGACGTATCGGAATAATGCCGCTAATCCTGGGAATCGTTTTGCTGTTAGTACGCCGCCGTTATTTGTACGCATTTCGCTGGTGGTGGCGGCAAATTTTAGCGGTGCGCAATACGCGGAAGGATTACAAATGATCGCCCATGCGATGGCGTTCTTTCATAAAAATGCCCTGCTTAACCGTTATAACGCCCCAGATATGGATGAGGCAATTGAGCAACTATTACTGGAAATGGACAGCCTGCCGCGTCACGAACTCAGCACGATGTGGACGATGTTAGGCACTCGTTATTTACCGTCTGCGGTATACCGTGTGCGGGTAAAAATTGCTGATAGCCAGGCGATTCAGTCGCAGACCGAAAGTGTCAGACAATTGCCTGCCACCGTGACTAAGGGCACAACGTCATGAGCGATTACGACGTGTTATTTCAATTGCGTATCGAACATGAATTTTTTACCGGCTGTACCAGCCTGCCGTTTTATGGCGAATGGCTGCCAGGTAGCCAACAGGCGGCGACAAGCATCGGGCTGTTGACCAAACCACAGGCTGACGGGGTACTGGTGCTGGCGGATAGAACCCATCCCGCCCTTCAGGCGGTGGAACACGTAACGCTGCGGTGGTGGTTTAGCAGCCGGGAGCCGAATTTTTTCAGCTACACCGACACCAGTGTGACCGACGCCAGCGGGCTGCTGGAACCGAAGACTCCGCACTTCCGTTACACACTGAACGGCGCAGAACCCGGCGAGGTGCGTCTGGAAACAAGCAGCGACAGGCTCACTGAGGCATCGCACCGTCTGCGACCCTCAACGAAAGGGTGGCTCTGGCTGGTTGATATTGAGATTAATGCAACAGCAATAACGGCATTTCTCAACCGGCGAACAGAACCGGTCTTTATTATGCCGTTTCGCTGCCAACGGCGGCGCTGGAAATATCTGTTCACCGCGCCGTATGTTAATACGAATACATGTATTCGGGATAACTGCCAGAATAATCAGTTTGATTATCTGGGGGAGGAAATACTGGCTAATGGCCAACGGGCACAGGCGTTTATTTCCTGTGAACCATTAAGAATACAAAAAAAGTCAGACTATTATTTTCAACTTTATCAGGACAACACCGTATTGATTGAACGATTACCGGTCGCCATGCCACAGCATCAATGTCGATTTCAAACGGATAAGTCATTCGATGTTGTCTCGGAAATCATTGTTAACTGACATAACGATAAAGACAGGGCAATAAAAAAATAGCGCAATAAAAAATAGCGATACCGCCATACCGGCGCAGGTACCTTTTATTCTCGGCATCGAAAGGGCGCGGGGTGGTTATCTCTCTCAATCAGAAGGAATCACACTATGGGCGTGATGAAAACCCCAGGCGTTTATATTGTTGAAAAAAACGCCTTCCCCAATTCCGTTGTTGAAGTCGCCACGGCGGTACCGGCCTTTATTGGTTATACCGAAAAGGCGGAAAATGGCGGCGTATCACTGCGTAATAAAGCGTGGCGAATTACCTCGATGTCGGATTTTCGCCATTATTTTGGCGGCGCGCCGCTGCATAAATTCGATATCGTCGAAAAAACCGATCAAGTACCGGGCGATGCCGCTTTCAGTCAGGCCGGTAAAGCCTATACCCTGACCCTGGCGAATACCCGCTACCTGCTGTACTACAGCATGCTGTTCTTTTTCCAGAATGGCGGCGGCCCCTGCTACATCATCTCGGTGGGGAGCTATCAAGACGCCATTGATGCTGATGCACTGAAAAACGGCATTACACCACTGCTCAAAGAGCCGGAACCCACCATGGTGCTGACCCCGGAAGCGGTATGCCTGAAAGAAGACGACTGCATCAACGTGCAGCAGGCCGTGCTGGCCCACTGCGGCGGTACCATGAAAAACCGCATCGCCATTCTTGATGTCTGGGAAGGGTATAAAGACCGACAGGACCCGAGCGGCGACTGTATCGCCAACTTCCGTTCCAAACTGGGCATCAACTACCTGGATTACGCCACCGCGTACTACCCGTGGCTGAACACCTCAATCATTCAGGACAGCGACATCAGTTTCGCCAACGTCAACAACCCGGACATTCTGATTACCGTGTTGAACGCGGAAATCGCCTCCGCGTTCAAAGAACTGGACGCACTGAGTCCTGAGCAGTTAAACAGCGGTGGCAACAAGCTCAAAGCGGCCAAAAAGCAACAGATGCTGGACGAAGTCGCCAAACTGACGGTGGAACAAAGCGAGGCAGAGAAAACCTTGCTGCACAAAATCCTGTTCTCTATCAGCCCCATTTACAAAAGTGTGCTGGAAAACATCCGGCGTCAGCAAAACCTGCTGCCACCCGCCGCATCGATGGCGGGGATCTACACCATGGTGGATAACGCCCGTGGCGTGTGGAAAGCCCCGGCCAACGTCAGCCTGAACGCGGTGGTGTCACCCAGCGTGAATATCAGCGCCGACGAGCAGGAAGACCTGAACGTCACCACCCAGGGGAAATCGATCAACGCGCTGCGTACCTTCACCGGCGAAGGCACGCTGGTGTGGGGCGCGCGCACGCTGGACGGCAACAGCCTCGACTGGCGCTACGTCAATGTGCGCCGGACCATGATCATGCTCGAGGAGTCTATCAAACAGGCGGCCAAAGCCTACGTGTTCGAACCTAACACCGCCAATACCTGGGTTTCGATGGAAAGCATGATCGAAAACTTTCTGTTCGGCATCTGGAAGCGCGGCGGGCTGGCGGGAGCCTCACCGGAAGACGCCTACAGCGTGGATGTCGGTCTTGGCAAGACCATGACGCCGCAGGACATTTTGGAAGGGATCCTGCGTATCACCGTGCTGGTAGCCATCAGCCGTCCGGCCGAGTTTATCGAAATCACCTTCCAGCAGCAGATGCAGAAATCCTGATGCTGACGGTATGACGTTTTAGCGACCTTAGGTTTTTGACGAACACAGGTTTTATCACCCTCTTCAAGGAGAACACCCATGGCAGATGACGGTTCCGCTCAGTCAAGCACCGTATGGCCGATGCCCAAATTTCACTTTGAAGTGAAATGGGACGGCGGCGCGGGCGCCAGCATGGTGGCGTCGTTTCAGGAAATTACCGGCCTGGATATCGAAGCCCAGATTATTGAATACCGCGCGGGCAACAGCCCGGTATTTTCCACCATCAAAATGCCCGGAATTATCAAGTCCGGCAATGTGACGCTGAAAAAAGGCATTTTCGTCAAAGATAACAACTTTTACGACTGGTTCTCGAAAATCAAGATGAACACCATTGCCCGCACCGCCGTCACCATCAACCTGCTCGATGAAAGCGGCAGCCCGGCCATGACGTGGAAGCTCAAAAACGCCTGGCCGACCAAAATCAGCGGGACGGATTTGAAATCAGACGGCAATGAAGTGGCGGTTGAAACCATCGAACTGGCGCACGAAGGGCTGGAAGTCTCGGTGTAATCGCCGGTTCACGGCGTGAGAACGGTTAATGCAGCAGATTAGCGCTGCATTAACCCGGTCATCAGGCTCATCTGGCGTAGCCACTAACCAGACCCGGTAATGCTGATGCAAAAACCATCATCCAGCAGTGAATGGCCGCTACCCGCGTTTTATTTCAGCGTGAATATCGACAACAGCGGCGACGATCAGGCGTTTCAGGAAGTGTCCGGTATTGAGACACGTATTGAAACCGAACCCTTCCGCGAGGGCGGCAATAACAACCTGTATCACCTGCCAGTGGCGGTGAAACACGGGCCGCTCACGCTGCGCCGGGGCCTCGGTTCAGCCAGTTCGCCGCTGGTGCGCTGGTGTAAGCGTTGCTTTGAAGGGCAATTGAATGGCCCGCTGGAAACCAAAGAGGTCAGCGTCAGCCTGCTGAACGAACAGGGCGACCCGTTGCGGGTATGGCTGTTTTATAACGCCTACCCCATCAGTTGGCGGGTCGATCGTTTCCACGCCACCGGTAATGAGGTGGCGATTGAAGAGATTGTGCTGTGTTTTAGTCGTTCGACACGCAAGCAGTAACCGCAGAAGGAGACACCATCATGGCGATAGAAGTGCGACAACTGACGATTTACTCACGGGTTATCCAGCCGAATGACCCGGATGCTCCGCGGCAGGACACGGGCAGCCTCGACAGCGACACAGACAACGCGGCGGACAACCGTGGGCAGGATGCCTCACACAGCGCGCCAGCAGGCACGCAGGTACTGCATCACCTGAACAGCGGGCCGCGGGAACGCTAACCGGAGGCGCTATCATGCAGAAGCTGACTATCCGCACCCTCGATAAAAAGCAGCAGTTTGACGTGATGCTCAACCCTGCCAGCCTCCGTCACGAGCACGGCATTAACTACACCAACCGGGCGGTGGCGGGCAACCGGACACTCGGCAGCCTGGCACCGCGGCTTGATTTTGCCAGCTACCAGAGCGAGAGCCTCAGTTTCGAGTTGATGATTGACGGCACCGGCGTGGTCGAGCAGCCGCAAAAGCCCGATGTCGCCAGTCAGGTTACCCAGTTGAAAAACGTGGTGTATCGCTATGTCGGCGAGAAGCACGAACCCAGCGTGGTGGTACTGACCTGGGGCACCCTGTCGTTCAAAGGACGCCTGACCCGTCTTGATATTCGCTACTCGTTATTCGACGCCGCCGGTGCGCCACTGCGCGCCACCCTCGGGTTGCGCTTCGACAACTATCTGGACAGCAGCGAGCAGGCATTGCGGGCCAATCGCTCCTCGCCGGACCTCACCCACAGTGTGGTGGTGAAACAAGGCGATACCCTGGCGCAACTCTGCCATGACATTTATCAGGACAGTGCCTATTACGTGGCGGTCGCCCGTTACAACAACCTGAATAGCGTGATGCACATTGCACCGGGCACACGCCTGTATTTTCCCCCACTGGCCTGACGGAATCACGATATGGCGGACTCCCCGGCAACACACCATGACGGCGTGGTGACCTACACCATCAAGAGCAACGGCACCGAGATCGGTAACGCTATTCAGGTGTTATCCCTCCATGTCTGTAAACGGGTGAATCATATCGCCCGCGCCGAGCTGGTGATTGAGGATGGCGACATGCCGCAAAACCGTTTTCCGCTCAGTAGCGGCTCGCTGTTCAAACCGGGCAACGCACTGACTATCGCCGCCGGTTACGCCAGTCAGGAACAGGTGTTGTTCGAGGGGATCATCATTCGCCACGGCATCCGCCTCGGTGGTGCGGGTCATTCACGGCTGATCATCGAATGCCGGGACAGCGCTATCGGCATGACAGTCGCGCGCCGCAACAACAACTACCTCAAGAAGAAAGACAGCGACATCTTACGACAGTTGATCGGCGGCTGCGCCGGGCTTACCGCCCGTGTCGACACCACAACCACCCAGCACGACGAGCTGGTGCAGTTCAACTGCACCGACTGGGATTTTTTGCTGACCCGAGCGGAAGCCAACGGGCTGGTGGTCTGCAACGACGATAATACGGTAGCGGTCACCGCGCCCTGTCTGAGCGCGTCACCGGTGTTGACCCTCACCTACGGTGACGACCTGATGTCACTGACCGCCGACATCGACGCCCGTTACCAGTTCACCTCGGTCACCGGCGTTGGCTGGGATATCAAAAACCAGCAGCCGATACAGGAAAACGCTGCCGCGCAGTCCGTCAGCCAGCAAGGCAACCTCAGCGCCGATGAGCTGGCCCGCGTACTGGGGCTGCCCGCGTTCCGGCTGCAAAGCGCCACGCCGCTGCCAGCCAGCGCCCTGCGGGACTGGGCAAGCGGTCAACAGGTAAAATCCGCCCTCTCCCGCCTGCGCGGCACCCTAACCTGTCAGGGCTGCGCCCGCGCACGCATCAACACGCTGATTGAGCTGGCTGGCGTCGGCGCGCGTTTTAACGGCCACCTCTATGTCAGCGGCGTTCGCCACCATATTCAGGATGGGCAGTGGCTGACCCACATCGATTTCGGTATGCCGCCGGCCTGGTCGGCCGAACACCGGGACCTCACGCCGCCGCCTGCCGCTGGTCTGCTGCCGGGCGTGGATGGCTTGCAGATAGGCATCGTCAAAAAGCTCGACGGCGACCCACAACAGCAGCATCGCGTTCAGGTATCGCTACCGGTGACGCAGGCGGAAAACGACGGC
This sequence comes from Dickeya oryzae, assembly GCF_020406815.2. Lineage (NCBI taxonomy): Bacteria > Pseudomonadati > Pseudomonadota > Gammaproteobacteria > Enterobacterales > Pectobacteriaceae > Dickeya > Dickeya oryzae. The sequence goes on along the minus strand of NZ_CP162670.1, from coordinate 823,870 downwards.
CTGTGGGCGCGTCTGGCCAGTTATTACGCCTCATCCGGCATCGGGGCACAGTTTATGCCGGAGGTGGGTGACGAGGTGATACTGGGTTACTTCAACAATAACCCGTCCGACCCGGTGATCCTCGGCAGCCTGTACAGCAGCAAGAACCCACCACCGGTCACACCCGAAGCCAAAAACACCCTCAAAACGCTGATGACCCGCAGCCAGTTAACGTTGCAGTTCAACGAAGAAGACAAGTCCATCACCCTGACGACCCCCGGCGGCAATCAGGTGATGTTGAGCGACAAAGGCAAAACGGTGACGTTACAGGACCTGAACGGCAACAGCGTCACGCTGGATGCGTCTGGCATCACGCTCGACAGCCCGAAGAACATCACCCTCAGCGCCAAAGGGAAAATCGAACTCAGCGCCGGGCGCACCGTCGATATCAGCGCCAAAGCCGACGTCACCGCCGAGGGGATGAACGTCAACCTGTCGGCCAAAACCGGCCTGACCGCCAAAGGCAACGCCACCGCCGAACTGTCGGCCTCCGGCCAAACCACCGTGAAAGGCGGCATCGTGATGATCAATTAACGTTGACTGATTGAGGGTAGTAGGGCAGTAGGGCAGTGGTTATCGAATGTCTGAAAACACTGAGTAGCATTTCGTGCGCGATAAGCCTCATTTTATCTTTGCAACATCATCGCACGCACGACAAGGAGAGGCTCAAACGCCGCCTCTCCTTGACCACTGGCTGGTGGCTAAACTGTGCCGCTGCGCGGTGCCTTCGGCGTTCGCCCCCGCTGTTCGGGCCGCCCTTGACGCGCTCCCGGCGCGGCAAGGGCTTTCGCCGCGTCCATGCGGCTCACCCGGCGGTGGCGCACACCTCAGCACAGTTTTAACGCCAGACGGGTACAGCACACAACGAGACAACGTTGTTGGTTATCAACAAAAAATTAAAGGAGATTTATGCCACCTGCTGCTCGCCTGACTGACTTACACGCTTGCCCGATGGTAACGCCGGGGTTGCCGCCGATTCCCCATGTCGGCGGGCCGGTTATCGGCCCCGGCGTACCGACGGTGCTGATTGGCAAACTGCCAGCGGCGGTGCTGGGGGATAACTGCGTCTGTGTCGGGCCACCGGACGCCATCGTAAAAGGCTCCGCCACGGTGCTGATCGGCGGGAAACCGGCAGCCCGCCTTGGTGATACCACCGCCCACGGCGGCAATATCGCGCTGGGCGATTTTACTGTGTTGATAGGAGGATAACCGTGAATAACGACAACGCGTTTCTCGGTACCGGCTGGGGGTTTCCGCCGCAGTTTGATACCACAACCCACAGTATTGGCATGGTCAGCGGCGATGAAGATATCCGGCAAAGCCTGGCGCTGTTGCTCTCCACCCGCCCCGGCGAGCGCATTATGGCCCCTAAGTACGGTTGCGATATTCAGGGCATGGTGTTTGAAGACCTCACGCTCTCCACCCTGACCGACATGAAAACCCGGATTGAGCAGGCCATCTTGTTTTTTGAGCCACGGATTCAGCTACAGGCGATCACTATCGACAGTAGCCATGCTCCCGACGGTACCTTGCTGATTAACCTCGACTACACGCTGATTGCCACCAATACCCGCAGCAACATGGTGTATCCGTTCTATTTACGGGAAGGCACGTTGACCGCAACCCCCTAACCGGCTCCGGCCGCCGCTCACCTCTGCCCCTGACGGACACCCATTAACCAAGGTCGCTGAATCATGACTACACACTGGAGCCCCCCCTTGCCGCCCGCTGGCACGTCACAACACCAGCGCCTGCCGCCAGCACTGGAGGACGGCGCGTTTCTGGCAGATGAGATGTCGTTTGAAACCTTGCTGGTACTGGCCAGTGATATCGCCGCCCAGCTATCGTTCGATGCCGGTGAAGGCTCGCCGCCGGGTAACTGGCAGGCGCTGTTTGCCAAAAGCGAAGTCACCGGTATGGCTATCATGCTGTCGTTCGACACCACGCTGGAACAGAACCGTTTTCGTCAGGCACAGTCACGCGGTCTGGATCAGACACTGGCGTATTTGATCGCCCTCTACGGCAATCTGGATCGCTGGTACCGGGCTTTTATTCCCGTCCAGACCCTCAGTGCCGACCACATCAAGCTGACGATCCAAACGGTGCTGAAAACACAGTTGGTGCGCCCCTTTCAGTACGTGGTGATCCTGGCACAGGCACTGGAGGACTATCGCCAGTCGCTGCTGGCAAACGACAGCCTGACCGCCCTCGACCCGTTGTGGGGGATTGGCTACGACAACGGCCGGTTTGTCGCCAGCGAGCAGCACCCGTTGCTCCAGCAGCAATTACCGGGCATTGCGATCCTGGAAGAGCAGTTGCAGTTGTGTTTTTCCGCCGCCATCAATGCTGTCAGCCAGTTGCAGGCCGAGTGCCGCCGCCATCTGCAACAGGCGTTGTCTCATGCCGATCACGCCCCGGAAGTCGCCCTGTATCTGGCGTTTCTGCGCTTATTCGCCAGAGCGCAAGCCCGGCTTAACCGGTTCACCGCCCGACACCTCGATTTTTACTACCGGCAGGTGCTCCGCCAGCAGCCACAACCGCTCAACGCTGACGCCGTCTTTTTAAAACTGACGCTGGAACATCCCGCAACGCCTGCCGTATCACTGGCGCGCGGCACCGCCTTTAGCCACGGGCAGGATGACCGACTGCGCGACCTGCTCTACCACAGTGAACACCCGGTGTTGGTGACCGACGCTGAAGTCAAACAGGTTCACTCGCTGCTGCTAAGGCGTGACCCCTTGATGTCACCAGAACGGGAGCTGGATTTCGTGACCGCCATTCACAGCGACAGCCTGTGGCCGTGGCACGATGACCAGCCGCGCTCCCGCACCCTGCTGACGCTATTTGGCGAAACACCGGCGTTACAACGCCACCCGTCGCCCTGTGCGCCGGGCATCGCCATTATCGACCCGGTACTCTACCTGCCTGAAGGGCGGCGTCGGGTCAGCCTCACCATCACGCTTCACGAAGCGCAACATTCGCTACTGGCGCAGCAACTTTACCTGCTGCGCGATACCCCTTATCCGGCCCTGTTGCGAAATCGGCTGACCACGCTATTGCTCTCGCTGGCACGTGCGATGACACCGCTGCTGCCTGACGACAGCGCCCCCGCCACGATCCACTCGCTGGTAGAGGCATTATCTTCCCGCCAGCTACAGGCACTGCAACAAGGCAGCGACGACCACATCATCAGCCGTCTGTACCAATACCTGTTACTGGGCGTATTGCGCCAGACCGACGACCCGGCCTGTTATCGTCGGGCACTGGGGCATCTGTTTAGCCGCCAGTGCCTGAGCCTGACCGACTGGCTGAATGACGATGACCGGCAATGGATTGTGGCCCGCAGTCGCCAGTTACTGCCCACGGACAGCCAGTTGTCGCTGGCAGCGTTGCTCAACGGCAACCGGCAAGCCACCTTCTACCGCCTATGCAGCGAATTATTCTCGCTACGCATCAGCACCGACAGTGGCTGGCAGCCCATCGCCACGTACCGCATCCATCCGCTGCGTGCTGGCGACGATGGCTCCTACGGTTTTCGGCTGACCTTTACCCTGCCGCCGGGGTTTGGGGCCGTCATCCCCTGCGACCCGGCTATCCACGGTGAGAGGTGGTGTTACCACGCCCCGGCGTTGCAGGTGACCATGAAGCCAGAAACGCCCTTTTTCCCTTATTCGGTGTTTCGCCATTTCGTGCTCGGCCCGTTAATCCTCAACACCGAGGTCTCCGGCGTTCAGGCAATTCAGGTCTACACGCCGGAAGGCCAGGCCGACGCCAGCAAGGTGTTTTACCCTTTTGGGGCACAACCCGTCAGCCAGTCCTCGCTGACGATCGCCTGCTATGAACTCGCCCAAAAGCAGGTACAGGACATCACGCTGACCATCGACTGGGCCAACCTGCCGGGCGGCAGCGACGGCTTTCGCCAGCACTATCAGGCTTACCCCGGCGATTACGCCACCACGCGTTTTAACGCGCAGTTATCCGTACTGCGTGAAGGTGAATGGAACGTCGTCAGTCACGATATCGCGCTGTTTGACTGCGAAGCAGGCAGCGATCGGTTACGCCCTGACAGGCAGATTCATGCCTCGCTGAAGCAGGCGTTTCAACCGAGCCGCCACGCCGTCGACGCGGATACCTTTCGCTTCGATAGCACCAGCCGCAACGGCCTGATTCGCCTGTCGTTGTGCGAACCGGAGCACGCGTTTGGCCACCAGCAATACGCGTCACTGCTGAGCCAGACGCTGATACACAATGCCAAACACCGTACGCCACTACCGCTGCCCAACCCGCCGTATACCCCGGCTGTCAACCGGCTGACGCTCGGCTACCGCGCCTGCTCCCGGCTTACCCCCGGCACACCCGGTCACACGCCGTTGCCGGACAGCCATCTGCTGCATTTACATCCTTTCGGCTATGAAGTGCTATTCGGCTATGAAGAATTGTCCGACGATAACGTGCGGTCCCCGATGCGTAACACCGACGAGGCCACCCGTAGCGTCACCTTTTTCCCCCGCTACGAGGATGACGGCAACCTGTTCATCGGCTTACAGGCCTCATCACCGGGTGGCATGCTGAACCTGTTTTTCCATCTCGACGATCAGGCCACCCCTACCGCCATTCGCCATCGACAGGCGTTTCAGTGGCGTTATCTGGTGGATAACGACTGGCGCATTCTGCCGCCGCATCAGGTCATTGCTGATACCACCTGCGGCTTTATCACCTCCGGCATCATCACGCTGGAGATCCCAACAGAGATTAACGATCGGCACACCGTTATGCCGGATAAGCTCTACTGGTTGCAGGTCAGCACCCGCCAGGGCATCGGCGAGTACGCCAACTGCCTGCATGTCGCCACCCACGTAGTGCAGGCACGTCGGCAATGGACGCCAGAACAGGAAGACCATAACGCCCCGCAGCCGCCCACTGCCGGTTCTGGTGCTGGCTGGCAGGTATTGTCGCCACCGCCGGGGCTTGGCGGCGTCAGCCTGATGCTGCCGGTGCAGGGTGAAGCGCCGCACGAGTCCCTGCGCCAGTTCCACCAGCGCGTCAGCGAACAGTTGCGTCACAAAGGACGGGCATTGACCGGCTGGGATTATGAGCGGCTGGTGTTGCAACAGTTTGCGGATATCGAACAGGTGCGTTGTTTTCCACATACCCGTTTCGGCGTGCCGGGTCATCATCCGGGGCATGTTCTGCTGCTTGTGCGCCAGCGCCACCCAGCCTGTCAGCATCATCCCTGTGACGCGCGGCACACCAGCGCCGCGCTGCTGCACCGGATACAAAGCTGGTTGCAAACCATCGCGCCGCCGGGGGCCAACATCGCGGTGCGTTCACCGGTGTACGACAGGGTTCAGGTACGCTGTAGCGTCGCGTTTCAGCCGGGACAACACCCGGGGCAGGCATTGCGGACGTTGAACCGGGATATCTGTGCCTACCTCTGCCCGTGGCGCGAAGACAGCGTCAGTCAGGGCTTCGGTTCCCACGTGGCGCTGCACCAAATCGAGTCATTCATCGCCCACCTCGATTACGTGCGTTTCGTGACCGCCTTTTCACTGGTCATCCTGCGTCAGGACACCCGCGATGAGTGTGATGACCCGACGACGGGCTGGTGGTTATCTGACAGTGCTGCGCCGTCGCACGATAACACCCGCGATCCCGCCGCAAACACCCCGAATCTGACCGGGCTAAGTCCGCGCTATCCCTGGAATATTATCCTGCCGGTTGAGCAACACGCGTTGCGGCTCAGTACCGATCTGCGCCCGCTTGCGCCGGAAAAAATCGGTATTGGCGATCTGGTCATCGGCGACAGTTTTATCACCGTCCGCTAACCCGTATGGCGGCCCACCCGACGGGAGACAGCGACAAAAGGAGTAGGTCAGTGGCAAAACGAAATCGCGGCACGTTGAAAAACTATTTCCGTCAGGGCGCCATGCCGTCCGCCGAGCACTTTTCCGATTTGATCGACTCGTCAGTCAACAAAATCGAGGAGGGGTTCGATAAAACACCGGAACACGGGCTGAAGGTCGCCGCACTGGACGCCCACGCCAGACTGATGACGTTTTACCGCGACAGTGACCCCAGCCGTGAGTTGTGGTCAGTCGGCCTGCAACCGGACAGCGATCGCTTACAGATAGACCGCCACCTCAGCGACGGGCAGGAGGTAATGGACGCCGCAGCCCCCTTGCTGACACTCACCCCGGAAGGGCGAATGGGCGTGAATACGACCGCGCCGCGCCATGCGCTTGAGGTCAACGGGGTGATCGGCGCGCAAGGTCGCGCCGGCGCGCAATGGGCAGAGACACTACCGGCTGATGGTCAGTGGCACGACATCACCCCCAGACTGGAAGGGTGCCAGGCGTTTGAAGTCATGGCCGGTGTGGGTATCCGCCATTCAGGGCGTTACGCGTTGCTCCACGCTATCGCCCTGAATACCTGCGCGCCCAGCGGTTTTCTGTTCAACTTTTTCGGCCACAAAAACCGCATCAACGCGCACCATGCTTATTACCATTCGCGGGCTGACAAGCTGACATTGCGCTGGCTGCGCGACGATACCCCCACGCACGGTCATGACGGTATCCGCCCCTACCGGTTACAGATTCGCACCCACACCAGTTACGGCGACGGCATCGTCATTCGCTACCACCTCACCCAACTGTGGCATGACGCCTACATGCACGACTGCCTGTTACCGGCGCAGGAGGAGTGAGCATGGCACCGTCGTCGTTTATCCCAAGACAAACGGATGACCCGGACAACGTTGCCAGCCTGCTGCGCGACGGGCTGAAACTGGTGCAGACACTCAGCGGCAACCGCTGGACCGACTACAACCTGCACGACCCCGGCGTCACCCTGTTGGAACTGCTGTGTTTCGCGCTGACGGACCTTATCTATCGCACCGATTTCGACGTTGCCGATTATCTGACAACGCCTGACGGCCAGTTGGATTACGCCGCACAGGGGCTGATGCTGCCGGAGCAGATTTTCCCGGCACGCCCCTGCACCCGAGAGGATTACCAGCGTGCGATACAAGACAACGTTGATGACGTCGAGCGCGTCTGGGTGACACTGGACGCCCAATGCCCGCAGTACTATCACATCGACCTGCTACTCACCGAGTCGGCACGTCAGCGTTGTGAACACCATCCGGCGCTGCGCGACGCCATCATCACGGCGGTTACCGAGGTTTACCACCGCAACCGCAACCTGTGTGAAGACCTCGCCGGGGTACGCATCATCGACAGCCGCGGGCTGCGGCTGTACGCCGATATTGAGCTGCAACGCCACGATAACGCCGACGCGCTGGCGGCGGACATTTACTTTCAGGCCGAACAGTGGCTGCGCGGCGACGACACCCGCGCCGACGACATGCCAGATGATGACCCCATAGCCCCGACCCGCGCCCTCTCGTCACTCTATACCCGGCTCATTAGCCTCGATGGGATTAGCCATATCCAGCAGTTGCGCCTGATCCCGCCGCCTGAACGGGAGGGTGCCTCCGACGCGCGTTCTGATCACCGCCGATCTGACAACGCCAGCCCCGAACACTTCAGCCCCGGCGACTGGCTCCTGCTGCCGAAAAAGCACGATGACATTCACCTCAGGTTTACCCATCAGGGCTATCCCGTGCCGATTGACTTCAGCGCCATGAGTATCCGGCTGGTGCGACGGCAGGCGCAAGCTGGCTCGCTGGGCGAGCAAATCCGCCGCCAGACCGACACCCTGATCCCGGTGCCACACGGCACCTGGCGCGCGCTGTCGGAGTATCATTCTCTCCAGTCGCTGTTCCCCCGCGTCTACCAACTGGACGCACCGCGTTTCCCGGCCGCGATGAACCCGCAGGCGCACCTGCAGGTACAACAATTTCGCGGCTATCTGCTGCTGTTTGAACAACTGATGGCGAACTTCTGCGCCAATCTGGCTAACCTGCGCGACCTGTTTTCCCCGTCTATCGACACCGGGCGCAGTTACGCCTTTGGCTTGCTCAATGACAGCCAGTTTCGTGGGGTGGATGACCTCTATCCTGACGACGCCGCAATCCGCTTTCAGCACCTGTTGGCCGGTATCGATCACTACCCGGAACGCAAAGGTCGGCTATTCGACTATCTGTTGGCGTTATACGGCGAAACGCTGGATACCCGTTTATGGCGTCAGCCGGGCGAAGCGCTGGATGACAGCGCGCAACGCCCCTTGTCACTGGAATATCCACGCCGGTTTATTCAGGCCATCGGCCGCCTGACGCGCGATCGGGGCGCGGGTTTCAACCTGTGCCAGCCGATGACCCACCAGGAAAACCGGGGAGGATTCGCGCACCGTGTGGCGCTACTGCTCGGCATGGACGACGCCGCCGACTGGCCCTATAGCCAGACACTGGTCCGGCAGGGATGGCGGTTCATCACCAATGACGCCCTGCTGCACTGCGCGCAGGAGCAGTCCCGCCTGCAATGGTTGGATCAACGCTCGCTCGACAGTTTGCTGGATGTGCCACTACGGGAAGCGCCAGAGCCGGGGAGCGCGGAGGAAGCCGCGACGGCACGCGACATACGGGCACTCTGCGACCATCCCTTGCCGGTCTCGCTGTTGCAGCACGGTGTCACGCTGGCGCATTACCGTATTTTGCCGCCACGCAGCAGTAGCCGTTATCAGGCGCTGTTCCGGTTATCGTCAGCGACAACGCCGCCACACAGCGCACTGTGGCTCTATCTGGGCGACAGCCGCCGACCGGCGCAACTGGTGCACCTCGTTAATCAGCTGCGTCGTCGGTTGATTCAACTCAATCAACAGTGCGAAGGGGTGTATGTACTAGAGCACCTGCTGCTGCACCCGGCACCGCCGCACCGCTGTGCCGATGACCGCCCCGACCCGTTTAGCGGCCAGCTCAGCCTGATCCTGCCCGGCTACACCGCCCGGGGCGGCAACCCGCTGTTTCGAGGGCAGGCCGAAGCGTTAATCGCCCGCCAGTGCCCGGCACACCTGCTGCCGCGCTGCCACTGGCTCGATCTCGATGCCATGCACAGCTTCGAAACCGCCTGGCTCACCTGGCTTGATGCACGACGCCACGCCCCCGGTCAGCCCTTGTACGACGAGGCCAGCGCCCGATTGACGGCGCTGTTGCACGACTGGCACACCCCATCCCCGTTTTCTCAACCAGAAGGACAGGACGCATGACGCAGCCACACCGGATCCACACCGCCAGCCTGACGCTCGACTTTTGCCATCCGTCCGAGGCGGAGCGGTTTGAACGCGAGGCCCCACATCTGGTGCAGCACCAGCTGTTGCCATTGATTGACACGCTGTTTGACCAGTATTCGCCGCCGCATCAACTGTGGGTTATCGACCACCTGAACTGTGATTTGGGCGTGCTGCCTGCATCGGATCTGGCCTCTGCATTGCTGGCCGCACTGCAACAACAACTCACACAACAGCTCACACAAGCGCTGCGCGCGCAACGACGGGACGTGAACATACCTGATGACGGACACGAGGCAGAAGCTTCGGCCAGACAAGCCGTGCCACAAGCAGTACGGCAAGATGAAGTACGACAAGAAGTACTGGATGGCCCCGCCGCCCAATGGCGTCAGTTGGCGTTTTACCTGCAACACGGCGTGATGCCCTGGCATTACCCCAGCCGACAAGGCTGGTGGCGGGTGGATAACCACCGCCGTCACTGGCTGACCGAGGCGGTACGTCTGCACGCTACACAGCTCAACCAGTTACTAAACGCCAGCCCCCACGCGGCAAGCCTGATCGCCCGGCTGGTTTCGCAACTGCCGCTGAGCGCGCTCAATGGCTGGCTGGAACAACTCTCCCCGGCCCATCAGGACATGGCGCTGCGCTGTCTGGCAGAACGGCCGCCGCAGCGGGACATGCCCGCCGCGTTGCGGGGGCAGCTGCATCGCCACTGGCACCAACGCATCCATCAGGCGTTGCAGCAGCACCGTCTGCGCCAGGAATTACTCCCCGTCTGGTCAACACTACTCGGCGAGCAGCGCCCCCGCTTTTTGCTGGCGCTGTACGCCTGCGGGCAACACGCTGATGTGGTGCGCGCAATGGCACAGGCGTTGGATGACAGCACCTTCAATGACCTGCTGATCCTGCTGGCACCGCAGGCACAGCCGTTCATCCAGCAGGTACTGAACCACCCGGTGTGGCTCCGCCAGCCTGACGACGTCATCCCCCCGGCGGAACCACCCCATCTGCTACGGGAGTTCACCCTGCATTACCTGCTGGTACAGCGCGGCGGTCAGTTCAATAAACAGCGCTACATGGCCGGGTTGATTGGCCGTCTGGCGGCGCATCACAATAAGGAGCGCACCGAGGTACTGCAATCACTGTACCTGCATCTGGCCGCCTGGCCGGGCGACCGAGCGCTGAAGCAGCCGCTGTTGTCGTTACTGACCACACTCTGGGAAGAAATGGCAGCACCTGCCCGGTCACTGCCACTGTTGTCCGTTCCCCTATCAGGCGTTCAGCCGGTACAGTACCGTGCGACAACCCACGAGCGCGGCCCACAAAGGCCGACCACCGCAGAGACCTTCACCCCCGAATGGCGACAGCACTGGCTGGATGCCCTACAACAGGCCGATGAAGCAGCGTTCCATCGGCTATGGCGACACAGCGCACCGGCTGTGCTGCTGATGTTACGCCCACTGTTGATCCACTGCGGTCAGCAAAGTCAGGTGCGCCAGCGCTGGGCGGTGCGTTTTTCCGCTACTGCGCGCTATCGCCTGCTAACGTTGCTGGAACCGACTGAGGCCCCTTTTATTCGTGACCTGATGGCTGAGGTCAGCGCCAGCCAGTCGGCTATCAACGCCCACGCTGCACACGCGCCGGGCGAACCACTGCTGACACACAGCCTGTGGAGCCTTACCTTCAGCTATCTGCTGGTCGAGCGCGGCAGCGAGTTCAACCGCCACAGCTATCTGGAGGCGTTGCTGCGGCAACTGGCGGCACACCATAACCTGTCACGCCAGACGCTGGTTGAGGCATTGTTGCAGCACCTGCGCCATACCACCGCTGACAGCGAGGTACGCCGGTCGCTGCTGGCCCTGCTCAGCCGCTGGCAAGACAGTGAGCCGGGCGCACCGTCACTGCCACCATCACCATCGCCGTCATCGTTACCGTCACCGTCACCGTCACCATCAAAACAGCCTCAGCCATCCGCCGGGCAGACATTCCCGATCGAGGCTGATTTTCCGCCCCCGGCCGACCCGCTGCTTGATGCCGCTTGTTACCAATACCTGCACGATGTGTTGATCGACGGCTCACCGGCGCGTCGTTTTACACCGACGCAAGCAGTACCGGATACCCGTTATGCGGCCTCGTCCCCTGCCGGTGCCGACCTGCTGTACTGCCTGCAACAGTTACAGCGCCACCACCCGTTATTGATCCAACGCTGGTTGGCGGTTTCCACACACCATCCCGCCAGTTGGTTGCGGCTGTGCGCCGCACTGCGCCCGTCACACGCCGCCCGGTTACTGGCGCTGTTGATCATGCTGCGCCAACCATCTGCCAATCTGCGCCACCTGTCGGCGACACTCGACACCGCCACCCGCCGCCTGAGCCTTGCCCAACGGCAGGCCTTCTACGGGCAGATGATCGACACACTGGCGGCCAACCGCACACCGGATTGGATGGCAATCCGTGATGCGGTAAGCCAGGCTGACCCAGCCACCCGCGAGACAACACCCCGGCAACCGGCTCCCCCCACCGTCGCCCAGACGCCACGCACTATCGATGAAGCCAGCGCACTGGCGTTATTACAACGGATAGCGGATCACGGCTCGGCCGCCGTCACCGAAAGCGACCTGAGCGCACTCCCGGCAGCACTGGCGCGCCTGCTGCCCGCACAGCCCGAGGCCATCCGCCGTTTACTGCTACCGGCGCTGCGCTCATCGGCTCTTGGCGAACAACTGGCTGACAGGCTCCCCGACACGCTGCACACCGCGTTACTGCTACTGTTGCGCCGTCACGATTTCCTGGCGCTGTACCCATACGGCAGGTTGGTTACCAACCTCTGCTATCGCCATCTGGCATACTATGATCAGGCGAACTATGATCCTGCGAACTATGATCCGGCGAACGACAGGGCGTCGTCGGTACTGGAGAACCTGTTCAGGCGGGCGCTGTACCACGCGTTGTTCGCCACCGACTCACCGATGGCTATCGCCGCGTTTATCCGCTATTTTCTTGATCAGTTGGCGGCTGACTGGCAAACGCGCAGCCATCAGGCGTCACTGGCAGCGTTCTACCGTTTTCTACTGGAACAGGCACAGGCCGAGTGCTTACCGGCAACCCGCCTACTGGTCGAGCGTTTGCAACAGCTCATCACTACCGCCGGTCTGCATCAGGACACCCCACCCGCGGCACCTGCCGATATCGCCGATACCGGGCACCTCGCGGAACACCACAGCGCAGAGGAGCCTTGCTCTGCCCCCTCCGATGCAGGCGATACACCGCGGCCTGCACTGGCATCGCCCACACGCACGCCGGTTATCAGTGACTGGCAGGGTGATGACGCACTGCGCACCGACGAACCGCTGTCTGTCGCCAACGCCGGGCTGGTGCTGGCCTCGCCCTACTTACCTCGCCTGCTGGCACGGCTGGGGTGGGTGCAAAACGGGGAATTTACCGCACCGGATGCCCGCTATCAGGCCATTTACTGCCTGCAATATCTGGTCAGCCCGCAGCTCGACTATGCCGAATACCAGTTAACGCTGAACAAGTTGCTGTGTGGTGTGCCGCTCAACGCGCCGCTACCACGGGCGATAACACCGGACACTGCCACCTGCGACACGCTGGACACGTTATTGGCTGCCATCCTGCAACACTGGAACGCGTTAGGCCACACCTCGGTAGAGGGCCTGCGCCAGACCTTTTTGCAACGCGAAGGCACGCTGTGGCGACAGGCAGATAGCTGGAAACTGGAAGTGGACCCTGGCCCATTCGACATGCTTCTCGACCGACTGCCGTGGGGATATTCGACCATCAAATACCCCTGGATGGACAGGCCGCTGCACGTGGTCTGGCGTTGAGCCGCCCCGTCCTGTCAGCACCTGCTATCGACACCTGTTAAGGGAGTAAACCACCGTCATGAGGATTCACCGTTTTATCGTGTGCCGTGCCATACCCGTACCGCAGTGTGTCTTGCTGGGGTTAGTGGCCTGCCTGTTTTTACTGGCATTACCGCTCACGCCGATGGCCTCTGCTGCACAGCCGGAGGCGGTGTCTTCTCTGCCAGCGGACACGCCCACTGCCACGCCCACCTATGCACAATGCCTTCAGGTGCTGGAACGGATGGACAGCCGACGGTTTACCCACATCACGCAGGATAAACTGGCGATTATCTACCACGATAATGACGACTATCAGCGTGATTATCATCAGCCGGGGGACTACCTTGCCGATGGGGTGTTCGGCCCCAAAACCCGCAAATGGCTGGCGACGTTTTGTGGCGAATTCGACATCACGCCTGCGCCTAATCGCAACACCTTCGTCGAAGCGTTGCTGGTGTCGCTGGCTAAAGTGTCCGAGCTGGATCAACTGTTTCCTTACTGGCGTAGCCGGATGAGCGCACCGGAACTGTTGCAGTGGCCGACACAGAAAACCATCGAGTTTCTTAGCGCGCAGGTGGAGGCAATGAGCACACCGTCTACGGAGGTCGCCCCCGTGGAGTACTACGCACTGACAGAGGACGACCTGAGCAAACTTTCAGAACGCAACGCCATTCAGAGCCAACTGGACGCACTGACAGGCCACCAGTTCACCAGCCCGGTAGAATTGAACAACGCGGTACGCCCGTTAATCCGTCAGTTGCACGGTAATGAAGAGCAGATTTTGCGGCAAATTGTCGACGCCGTACCGGTCAGCAGCGGCGTGCGTCATGCCCCGCAGGCCACCGCCGTTGCCACACCACCCGAAGGTACACCACACGAAGGTACGCCACCTGACGCGCAGGTCAGCGACGACAGCGCGGATACCCCGCCAGCTCTCCCGTCAGATACGCCACAACCCAGCGATGCCAACACGGTGATGGCTTACTCGCTCAACCAGAATGCACTGGAGCTGGCTTATCTCGATCTCAATCTGGTCTCGGTCGATAAGGATGCCCTGACGCAACTGGCAACACTGAAAAACATACCGTTTGCCGACCGTTACCAACTGACGGTCGCGCTGAAGCTGGCCGGGCTTGGCCGCCTCAATCGCCAGAGCTGGCAACGCATTATTGAGATAGCCCGCAAAGACGGCGCGCCGTCAGCCACCCTGCCGCCGATGGTGTGGCGGGCATCGGACGATTGCGGATGTGAAGACAGCGCCCCGAACATTAACGGCGATGACGCCACGTTCTACGGCTTTTATCCTTACTGGCAACCGCTGGCGGAAGGGCAAAGCCTGAATTTCCGCCAGTTGGACCGCATCGGGTATTTCTCTGCCGCCCTCCTGCCGGGGGGACGCGAACCACAACTGGTGTTGCCGCCCAACTGGCGGAAAAACAAACCGTATTCCAACTTTATCCGACTGGCGCATCGTTATCGCACGAATGTTGACCTGGTGGTCTCCACGCCACGAAAACTGCCATCGGCAACGCTGGTCAGCCTGTTCACCCCCTCGGTGATTGCCCGCCTGAGCGCCAGTGTGCAAACACCGCTGGAGGACTGGATTAATGGAGCGAAACCCTGGCTGACGCTGGGTCTGGGGACGATTTACACCATGGCGGATGGCGTCACGCTGGACATCGACCTGACCCGGCTGACCACCCGCGCCGGTCAACAGGCTTTTATTCGCTTTGTACAGGCGCTGCGCAACGCGCTTACGCCCACCGGACACCGCTTCAACCCACCGCCCCACTACGCCATCAACCTGATCGTGCCGGTGGAGTTGCTGTTGAAGCGACAGGGATTTTATACGCTGGATAACCTGCGCGAACTGCTGCCGTATGTTGATCGGTTTATCCTGCAATCGGATCCACCCGATGGGGTTGGCGAACCACGCCGGGCACGCGACCAACTGAACGACCTGCGCTACGCATTAAGCCAGCAGCCACAGGACGGTATTGCTACCCTGTACCGCAAGATGGTGCCTATCCTGATTAGTGACGCCAACCGCCAGCAAACGACGGAGCTGACCGAACTGGTGCATTACAGTAGCTGGAACTTCCTCAGTGCGGCTTACTGGCCGCTGCCGCTTAACGACACCAGCCAACAGCTCATCAGCCACACCTATTACCCCAGCACGATCCTGCCCGCACCGCTGGCGCAGATAGCGGCCGTCGCCAATGCCGTTATCGACGTCATCTGCCCTAACCGTTGGGTACTGCGCCTGATTCTGCTGATCACCTTTTGGGGCATTGTCATCACCGGGCTTGTCAGCCTGTGGCTGTTCCCGGTGCGCAGGGTGACCGAATCACTGTGGTTTGCGGGGTTTGTGGTGCTGTTTGCCGCAACGCTAATGCTGGCGCTGGTCGCAGATCCATACTGGCAGCAATACCAAACCTTGATCCTGCTGCTGTTCGCCGCCGTGGTGGTCGCCATCGCCATGCTGCAACGCGTGCGAAAAAACCGGCGGGAGCGAAATCCGTGATGTCAACCTCCCCGCGCCAAAGAGAAACAGCCACACCGACATAACGACATGACCTACGCCGTCAGCCCTCGCACCGATTCCCTGATAACCAGGTGACCGGCCAGTTCGATGCGCTGGGCGATACCAAGGTCCTGTGTGGGCAGCAGTTGTTGGGTCAGCAGGTGCAGCGCCGCACGCGCCATCTCTTCAAATGGCAGGTGTACCGTGGTGAGCGACAGCGGCAGCATGTCGAGCGGCAGAATGTCGTCCATCCCCATCACCGAGATATCCTCCGGTACCCGCAGGCCGTGCTGGCTGAGCGCGTCGGTCACCCCGATGGCCTGATTGTCGGCAGCGCAGAAGATAGCCGTAACGCCCAGTCTGTCTGGGTGGCGCACCAGCCAGTCGAGCAGAGCGTCACGGGCGGTCAGTGGTTGAAAATCCGGCAGCGACAGAATCAGGCGCTCATCCAGCGCAATGTCAGCCTGCGCCAGCGCACTGCGATAACCACGCTCGCGCTCGCGGATAGTCTGGCGCGAAGGCCAGGTCAGGTGCAGGATGCGGCGATGTCCTTGAGCTATCAGATAGCGCACCGCCTGCGTCGCCGCATAGTAGTTCGCGGGCATCACGGTGTTAAGCCGCATGGTCGGGTCTTCACCGTTGATCAGTACCGCCGGTACGCCGCTTTCCGCCACCGCGTTCAGCAATGTGGGGTGATCGTCATTGACGATCAGGATAGCGTTAGCTTTGCCGGCCCGCAGCGCCTGCAACAGTTGTTGCTCGTTGATGCTGTCCGGTTCGCCGACAAACGGACTCAGTTGGATGTTGCGCTGCTGGCACAGGGTTTTTAGCCGGTTGATCAACGTCAGCGACACCAGATTGATATCGCTTTCCAGCATCAGATTACGCGGTGTGGCCAGCATAATATGGCGTAGCGGGTCTGGAGCCTCGATCGTTTTGCCCGTCTTATGCAGCGGATACCCTTGTTCGATGGCAATCGCCATAATCTGCTGGCGCACGCTGGCGCTAATGGGCGCGGTCCCGTTCAGCACCCGTGACACCGTACTGATCGACACACCCGCGCGCTCGGCAATATCCTTGAGCGTCGTCATTTATTTCATTCCTGTGTTGGCAATACCGGTGGTGATGTATTTCTGCAGGAACACAAACACAGCCGTCACCGGCAACAGCGAGAGCATCGTCATCGCCAGAATATAGTGCCACTGCACCGAGAACTGCCCCTGAAACGCATTCAAACCGATTTGCAGCGTAAAATTGTCCTGGCTGGACAGCACAATCAGCGGCCACAGGAAGTCGTTCCAGCGCCAGATAACCGAGAAGATCGCCAGCACCGCCAGCGCCGGTGCGGTCAGCGGCAAAATGATCTTCCAGTAGATGCGAAATTCACTGGCGGCATCGATACGCGCCGCTTCGATCAACTCATCCGGGATAGTCAGCATGTACTGACGCAGCAGGAACACCCCGGTGGGTGTCGCGATCGTCGGGATGATCACCCCCCACAGGTTATCGCCCATCCGCAGGCCGATCACCACCAGAAAGGTCGGCACCATCACCACCGACAGCGGGATCATCATGGTGGACAAAAAGAGCGTTAATACCGTGCCGCGCCCACGGAATTCGTATTTCGCCAGCGCGAAGGCCGCCATTGAACTGAGCAGCAGCGTCAGCAGCGTCGCCATCACCGTCACGAACACGGTGTTTTTCAGGTAGGTGGCGAAGTGGAATTTCGACAACGGCGTGGTGTAGTTATCGGTTTCCAGATGCAGGGTTTTCTGCGGTGTCAGGTTCTGCACCGGTACCCGCACCACCTCTTGCGGCGCTTTCGGGTCCACCATTTGTGCCAGCAAACCGATCCGCCGCACCATCGCCAGCGTTTTGCTGCTGCCGTCGTCCTGCTTCGCCTGCCACAGCTCCAGTGGTTTCGGGTAGTCTGGCAGCGTAACGGTACTGGCAGCCTCCGGCAGAAAACTGGGCGGGAAGCGGTTGATTTCCGCCGGTGTTTTCAGCGATGACATCGCCGCCCACATCACCGGAATCAACACCAACAAGGTACCGACCACCAACCACACCCAGCTCATGATGTCGGTGATGTGAATCCGCCCCGGATAACGGGTACGGGTAAGAAACGTGATGATCTTCATGCCGCTGACTCCCGGTTATTTTTTGCCTTCCAGACGGCGGGTGAGCAGAAACTGCAACGCCGTCAGGATCATCAGCACCAGCCCCATCAACACCGAAGCCGCCGATGCCAGCCCATACAGTGACGCATTAGACGAAAACGCGGTCTGATAGATGTACTGCACAATAAAGTTGTTGGCAGTCCCTGGCCCGCCGCCGTTGGTCAGCACCCAGGCCTCATCGAAAATCTGCACGCTGTTGATGGTCAGCAGGATCACCACCACCAGAATGTTGGGTGCCAGCAACGGTAACGTCAGAATATAGAAACCGCGCCAGCGTGAGGTGCCGTCCACCGCCGCCGCTTCATAGATATCCCGAGGGATCGCCTGCAACCCGGCCAGCAGAATCAGGGTATAAAAGCCAACGTGAAACCACACCGACACGAACACCACCCAAAACCGCGCCAGCGATGGATCCAGCAAAAAGGTGACCGGCTGGCCGCCCAGCGACGACAACACCAGATTCAGCAACCCGTTACGGTTCAAAAACCACTGCCACACCAGCCCCACCACCACCGGTGACAGCAACACCGGATAGAAGAAGATGGCACGGAAAAAGCCACGGGCGATGATCTTGCGATTGAGGATAAGCGCGGTGACCAGCGCCACACCGAGCGTGCAGGTCACGTTAAAAAAGGTGAACGACACCGTGTTGTAAATGCCGGTCCAGAACAGATCCTGCTCGCAGGTCGACGGCACCGTATATTGCTCACAGCTCAACAGGGTGGAAAAGTTCTGCAACCCGACGTAGGGCCGGTCCCACAGCAGGATATTGGTACCACCGGTGAAGGCGTAGCACACCGCCAGCAGGATCGGAATAAACACGAACACGGCGAACAGCAGCATGTTCGGTGCGATAAAAAACCACGGCATCACCCGGCGGCCACCGAATTTTTGCAGCAGGTTGACGGACTTTTCCACCGGTGTGACCAGGGTATCCACCAGCGATGAGCCGGGCTGAATCAGCGATTTTCGGTTCATGGTTGTCTCCTGCAGTCAGGCGAGTTGTTCGGTCAGACGCGGCAGTGTCTGGCCGCTCTCGGCGTCAAACAGATGGCAATAGGCCTCCGGGAAGCGGACAAACACCAGTTCCGCAGTACGGAATTCGTGATGCCCCGGCAGGTGCACGATGATCTCATCTTCAATACCGGCACAGCGGCCATAGATGAAGGTTTCATGCCCCATCATTTCGCAGCGGTCGATGCACAACGACACTCCGTCGTCATGCTCGCTCACCAGTTGACAATGGGATGGCCGAATGCCCAGATCCACCGTTTTCCCCTCCTCGCCACGAAACGGCAGGCGCAACAGCGTGCCGGAGGGACAGCGAACTTCCACGCCATCATCCGAGGCGCTGCTGATGGTGGCGCGGAACATATTCATGCGCGGCGAACCGATAAAACCCGCCACAAACTTGTTTCTCGGGCGATTGAACAGCTCCAGCGGCGTCCCCACCTGTTCGATACGTCCGCCATTGAGCACCACGATGCGCTGCGCCATGGTCATCGCCTCAACCTGATCATGGGTGACATAAATCATGGTGGTGCGCAGCTTCTGGTGCAGTCGGGTCAGTTCGCCACGGGTTTGCACCCGCAGTTTGGCGTCAAGGTTGGACAAGGGTTCGTCAAACAGGAACAGGTCCGGGTCACGCACGATGGCGCGGCCGATAGCGACACGCTGCTGTTGCCCGCCGGACAGCGCCCGTGGTTTGCGGTCCAGATACGGCTCCAGCCCAAGCATGCGGGCGGCCTCTTCAATGCGCCGCTCGATTTCATCTTTCGGGAAATGCAGGTTTTCCAGCCCGAACGCCAGGTTCTTGCGCACCGACAGATGCGGATACAGCGCGTAAGACTGGAATACCATCGCGATTTTCCGCTCCGCCGGGCTGAGATCGTTAACCCTGCGATCGCCAATCCACAGATCGCCGTCGGTGATGGGCTCCAGACCGGCGATCATCCGTAATAGCGTGGATTTGCCGCAACCGGACGGCCCGACGAATACCATGAATTCCCCGTCGCGGATCGTCAGATCCACGCCTTTGATAATCTGTATTGATCCATAGCTTTTATGGACGTTCTTCAGTTCCAGACTCGCCATCACCGTTTCCTCAACCTGTTTCTGTTTTCAAACCCAGCTCTGTTTTTCAAACAGAATGTCGCTGCGCCAGCAGCATCAGCATGACCAGCGCCTGCCCGTAAGGCACCGCGACATTGGGGATATCACGATAAAACTGCAGGTCGTGGCCCATCGCGGTGCCGTCTGACACCCCTTGCACCACACCCTGTTCATCGATTTGCGCCATCACCGCCGTCAGCCCTTTATCCAGCACCTCCTGCGGGAAGTCCATCAGCATGCCAAGCTGACGCGCCGTCAGGATCCCGGCGATGAAACCGGCGCTGGCAGAGGTTTCCAGCGGTGAGTCTGGATCGTTGAGCAGCGTGTGCCACAACCCGGACTCGTGCTGACAGAGCGCCAGCGCACGGGTCTGCTGGGTGAGGATCGCCTCCAGCGTGCGGCGGACCGGTGCCGACAATGGCGAATCCGTCAGCCAGCACATCTCCGGCAGCACTAGCGTGACCCAGGCGTTGCCACGCCCCCAGAATGCCCCGGCGTAATGATGGCGACCCAAAAACGTCCAGCCGTGGTACCACAACCCGGTGGTGGCATCGGCCAGATAGCGGGCGTGGGTCAGCAGTTGGTATTCCGCTTCTTCCAGCAGTTCACGACGTTTGAGCACCCCGGCGCTGACCACCAGAAACAGCCCGGCCATGAATAACGTGTCGTCCCACAGTTGGCCGGTGTTGGGGCGTTCTTTCACCGTATGCTGGAAACCACCGTCTTCGGTTTTCGGCAAGGAATGCAGCAGCCAGTCGGCCCACTCTTCCACCGCTGCCAGCCAGTGCGGTTTGGGGTTATCACGACACAACAACGCCAGCACCAGCATCGGTGCCGTGGAGTTGATTTGCCGTGGTGGCAACCCGGCCTGTAATTTTTGCTCATACCATTGCTCAAGCGCCGCCAGCATGGCGCTATCCTGCCGCTGGCGCGCCAGTTTCCAAAAGCCATACAGCCCGACGCCCACCTCCCAGTCCCATTCTTCGAACTGGATGGTCAGCGTCTCGTGGGTAGGTGCGCCATCGGTCACGCTGTTGATAGCCTTCAGGCGACAAAACGCCAGTGCGACCTTGTCCAGCAGCGCATCGATCGGCTGACTGTCAGCGGATCTGTTTATTGATTGTGTTGTCATGTTACCGATCCTCCTCGGTACGCTCAGGCATTACCGACACCGTGTCGGGAAAGATGAAAGGATGATGATTAACCGTAAAACCCTGTGCGGGATGCCAGTGCATCAGGCCGTAATCCGGGTCGTCAAACGCGACGCCGCCGTCATCCGCCCATTGCGCCTGACGGTGGCGGAAACGCGCGATAAACGCCTGAAAATCCGCCGCACCCTGGCCGCTGTCCACCGCGATGTACCAGACGTTGCGCTCCCCTATAGCGCGCAATTCACTATCCGGCTGCCCGCCGTCCGGTGTATGGGTCTGTAGCCCCGCCGGGTTATGCAGCGCCGCGTAGCCGTTACCACCACGCACAAAGCACCAGTTCGGCTCCACCACCACGTCGTCCAGTGCGGTGCGCGGCAGGTAAAGGTGGGTCCAGTGGCGGAGATCCTGCTGTAAGTCGAAAATCATCCAGGCGCGATTGCGATGCTGCATCACATGCGGCAGGCGGCCATTCCCCGCCCAGTACGACGGGCGGTGGACACCATCGGGGCGATCTTCACCGGGATGGTTAACCCACAGTCGGGCGGCGTAATGACGACCCAGACGAATATCCAGCACATGCTGCTGATGCCCCGGCTGACCGGGGTGGTGATCGAACACGGAAGAAAACGCGACATCCGGCTGTTTCCAGGCGATGACGCGGGCACTGCGGTTCAGCCCCTGCACCCAGCGCGCCTGCGCGCCCTGCGGTGACTGCCACTGGGCGATAGCGTACGTTTCATCGGGCGGTTGGTACTGGCTCAGGCACAACAGCGGCAGCGCGGCACAATGCGGAATCAGCCACCCTTCGCCCCAGACCAGCGCACACAACCCGGACAACTCGGTCAACATGCCGGAGCGCAGCTCTTTATCGTAAGCCCGCCCCATGGTGCCAACCGCCACACCGTTTTGGTGTACCCAGGCGGTCATCAGCATAATACGGTCAATCACCGTACGGGCGCGGGTGCGCAGGCTGTCATCACTGGCCAGTTCGGCTAATGCCACCAGCCCAATCAGATCAATGGGGTAATACGCCGCGGAGTTCCACTCCACCAGCCCGTGTTCCAGAATGGCGTCAAACCAGTTGTCCAGTCGCTGACGGGCGATAGCCTGCTGTTCGCGCCCCCGACGGCCACTGCACACGAACACCTCATCAGGAAAGTTTTGCCCGGCCAGATATTGCGCGACATGGAAACAGAGACAGTGGTTTTCGCTCCAAAACCACATGGTGTCGTTGCCCGGTTCGTCTATCCAGTAACGAAAGCCCAGAATCGCGCTGCGCACGCGCCGCCAGTCATGGGCCGCCAGTCGCTGGCCCTGATAGCGTTGCCACAGCCAGATAAGCGGCACAAGTTGAAAATCGGCGCAATCTTCCCGGCGACTGATTTTATGCAGCGCCTTGTTGAGCGCAGGCATGATGCGGTCTGTCCCTTCGCCCGTGGCAAAAGCGGCCAGCACCCGACCGATGCGCTCGAAACCGTGCAAAGCGATGTGGCGTAACAGGTAATCGCGTCTGGCCGCCAGCGTCGACAGTGCGGGCGTGGTGTGCATCGACATCGTTTGCGTCGGCAAACGGCCGAAGCTCAGGCTGCGCGTCAGGGTGATGCCGTGGCACACGACACGGCATACCACATCGTAATACCCCACCAACCCATCCGGCAGTGTCACCTGCCAGCCAGTATTCCCTGCCGCCAGTGTTGACTGCTGCTGCCAGGGAGGCACCGATTCGTTGACGTTGCACAGCAGATGGTGGTGCAGTTCCACCGTGTCCGGCAGCGGTGTATCAGCACGCAGAGTCAGCACATCACCGTCGGTCAGGTTATCGACCAGCGACACACTGTTGAGCCAGCGATCCAACGCCCACATGCGCTCACTACAGGCCGCATCCGGCGCAACCTGCCAGCGCAGCGACCTTTCACCGACATAGCGCAGGCTGAACAGGTAATCGGTATCACGCTCACACAGTTCTTCAGCATGCACCACCAGCGTATTCAGCCCTAATTGCAAGGGCAGTGTCAGTTCGCATTGCTGCTCGGTATTGCGACTAAACGGCGTGAAACGGCAAATCTGCTTGCCATTGAGCCATACGGTTACGCCACCGCAGGTAGACAGCAGGAAAGGGGCCGCTTGCAGGCTGTCGCTATGCACATAGCAACGGGCGAAGCGTTGCACATGGGCGGGGCACGGCCAGAAATCGCTGAAATTGACGGACTGGCTGTCATCGCCACCGCTCCACAGCGTGTGAAAACGCAATGATTCCGGCAGGCTAATCGCACGGGGTGCCGTTTCCCGCAGAAAACGCACCCGACAAGGCAATACGCCGACATCGACAAAGCCATTAATAAAACGATAGTTAACATTATCCGGTAACGTATCCGGTTCTGCAGGATAATCATTCTCCTCCAGCTCGGTAATCATAAACCGGTTAATCACACTATTTTTCTTTAACACCCAACCGATATTCATGGCGATTCCTTGTTACCGCACAAAGGTATAAATGAAATAGCAAAAATGTATTATTCAATAAGAAAAAACTAATAACCCAGAAATACCTGAAGGTATTTATTTGCACTGTTTCGGTTATTTGCACTATTACTGTGCACCCCTCTGCCGTTATTTGGCGCAATGCTATTTTCCACTGCCAGTTTACGACGCTTTTTCACTACCCGGCTCAGTATAAGCACGCAATTAATGCAAATTTGCATAATTAGGCAATTTGCACTTAACATCGTATTTTTGCATTATAGAGTAAATTATCGCGTGAACAATATGCGATTCTTATCACAAAAAGACGTTGACTCAGCGTACTATCGAAATATATTTAATATGCCTCACAGAAAAGAACATCATTTTTGTTCATGATAAGCCGCTGAATGGCTTATTCATGCAAATTTGCATTCGCACTTTAGGGTCGTCGATATATACCTGGAATCATCGGTCAATAATGCCAATGCACCTGCAACCTGACCCATGATGGGTCAGCTATTTATAATGGGTGGGAGAGAATGATGAATCGCTATCAGCACGCACTGTTATTTTCCTTCATGACGCTGGGTGCCCTTGCCAGCAGCCATGCCTTCGCTGAAAAAACACAGATTACTTTTTTATACAGCGACGACGACCCGGAACTGGTCCATTTCATGGAACAGAAGGTGAAGACGTTTTCACAACATAACGATCATATTGACGTGAATTTTGTCAGCACCGGCTATAACGCGCTGCAAACCCAGTTGCCGATGCAACTGGCCGCCGGTCTGGGGCCGGATATCGCCAAAACCACCCAGATGGGCCTGCTCTCCTACACCCTCGACCTGCGTCCTTATCTGGCTGACCCGGCCGGATTTGAAAAACGCTACGGTGCTGGTATTGAAAAAATCATGCGTATCAAAGGGGTGCACAAAGACAACGCCCTGCCGGGTTTTGTCGCCTCCTGGACGGCCGACTTACCGTTCGTTAACGTGACGCTGTTCCAGCAAGCCGGTGTGCCACTGCCGCAACCGGGTTACACCATGGAACAACTGATGCAGGCCTCAAAACAGGTCGCAGCCAAAACCGGTGTCGCCATTCCTTTTACCATTGACCGCAGTGGCTTTCGGTTCTCCGGCCCGGCGTATTCCTACGGTACCCGTTACGACAAAGATGGCCTGATTAATTTCCCCGACGCGGCCGCACAGGCGTGGATCAAAGACCTGAAACGATGGTCAGACGAAGGGATTTTCCCGCGTGAAATGTGGGGAGCGGCAGGCGGTGGACAATACAAGAGCATGGCAGACGACTTTGTGAACGGCAACATCGTCACCTATTTCTCCGGCAACTGGCAGTTAAACCAGTTCAGCAAGCAAATCGGCAATGGCTTCGACTGGAAAATGCTCCCTGCCCCCTGCAAGGAAAAATGCATTTCAATGGGCGGTGCCACCTTTATTATGCCGTTCAAAACCAGCAAGCATCCGAAAGAAGTGGCGGAATTCATGGAGTGGCTGGGCAGCGATGCTATTCAGCGTGAAATCGCCGAGCGCTTTAATATTATCGTCGGTGCCGATATTCCCGATCTGCACTATCAGACCAAGGATCAGCACGTGATCGACGGCTTGAATACCGCACGTGCCGAAATCGCCAAAATCCCGGCGTATGTCTTCGACTGGGAAAAAATGGAGAGTCTGGGCGGCAATGAACTGTACCCGATTATCCTGACCCGCTTTACGCAATACCTGAACAATCAGGTTTCCTACGACGAGTATCTGCGCCTGACGGAAAACGACGTGAAACGGCTTAACCAGACGATTGCCGCCAACCGGCAGCAACAGAAAGCGCAGTAACGGTATGACACATCCACTGGTTCCGTTGCCGCTCAATGGTGACGTCCCGTTTGACTGGCAGACGGAATACACGTTCTGCCAGCAACGGTGGCCGGATGAAGACCGCTTTCTGGTTGTCACCGGCACCTTCACCCGGCTGCTATGCTGGCGGCAGGGTCGGTTGCAGCACTATGGCGGCAACCTGTTTCCCGTGGGCGACCCGGCCAGTCAGGCGCGGCTTGGGCTGTGGGGCGTACAAGCCATGCTGCAAGCCGTCGAGGGCATGACGCCGCTCACCCCGCTGGTCAGTACCTTGTTTGCCCGTTTCAATCACCAGATTGATCAAGTCGTCGAGTGGTCAAAGCAGGCCGAGGCCAGTGACTACGCCACGCTGGCGGCCGATATCCTCGCCCACCCTGCTGACCCGCTGGCCGTATCGCTATTACAACGCTGCGCCCACGAGCTGGCGCTGCTGTTGCGCTTGCCAGACATCGCAGAACACGCGCCGGAGCAAGTCTGCTTTAGCGGTGCGCTGGCCTCGGCGTGTCTGCCTTACCTGAGCCAGGAGGCCCGTTCATGACCGCCACACTTTATACCGGGGAAGTACTTTATGCCGGTGTTGACGGCGGCGGCACCGGGTGTCGGGCGCGCATTTATCGGGCTGACGGCACGCCGCTCGGACAGGGTGTGGGTGGTCGCGCCAATCTGTTACTGGGCGTGGAAACGGTACGTCACGCGGTGGATGACGCGTTGTTGCAGGCGCTGGAGCACAGCGGGCTACCGTCGCAGGATCGCGCGCGTTTACACGTCGGCCTGGCGCTGGCCGGTGCCGAACATCGCCGCGCTTATCAGGCATTTCTGGCACTGCCTTCTCCTGATGCCGCACAGGTGCTCAATACCGATGCGCTGGGTGCCTGTCTGGCGGTGAACCGGGGGAACGACGCCGGGGTCGTGATCGCTGGCACCGGCTCTTGCGGTTTGGCCTGGCATCAACGCACCATCACCGCCTACGGCGGCCATGAATTTCCGATTTCCGATCAGGGTAGCGGCGCGCGTCTCGGGCTTGCGGCCCTGCAACACTTGTGGGGCGTCAGACAAGGGTGGGCGACGCCATCGGCGTTAAGTCAGCAACAGACGCTGCCGTTTGATAACGACGCGGACGCAGCGACCTGGCTGAATCAAGCCAGGCCGGGTGACTACGCTCGTTTTGCCCGGCCGGTGTTTGACTGCGCCCGTCAGGGCGATGCGCTGTCAATCAGCCTGCTGCAACAGACCGCCCGCGAGGTGGAAGGGTTGCTGGCCGCCGTAGCGGCCCATGACCTGCCACGCCTGTCGCTGATGGGTAGCATTGGGTTGCATATTCGCCCCTGGCTGACAGAAAGCTGGCAGCAACGGCTGTCACCACCTGATGGTGATGCACTGGACGGCGCACGGCTGATTGCGCTGCACGGTTACGCGCTCTATCCCTGATGCGTTCGTGATGCCTGACACTGGTTTGCCCAACATCCCAATATCAGACACACGGGTACGTTATCCGCTTGCTCACACTCACTCCATTCGCTATATAAAAAAACGCACAACGAGAATCCTCCTGCATGTGGCAAAGTGAAAAAATAAAATGCGACAAAATATGTAATCCCGCAGAGTCACTCACCCACCTTGTCGCGGCAGGCCAAAAAGGGGTGAGCAGCAACCTCCCTCGCCTCAAACGCTAACCTGACGCCCTCTGCCAGCCTGCTCGCCTCATCACCTGTCGCCGCAGAGGCCCTGACACATTTTCTTACCTCTCATCGACTGGCATAAAATCGTTATGTTATATTATAACGATTCTGATGGAGGATACTGTGACCAGTCTTTACGCTTTTTCCGCTGTGGCCCGGCTGGGTATCGCCGGTGTGTTGCTGGTGCTGTTATGGGGTTTGATTTCCTGGGCGGTGGCACTGGCATGATCGCATTACATTCACTGACATTTGGTTATTCGGGCCAGCCCCCGCTGGGTACGCTGGACGGATGCTTTGACAGCGGTTCGCTGACCGCCATTATCGGCGCGAACGGCGCAGGCAAATCCACCTTGCTTAAAACGCTGGCCGGTCTGTTGCCACCACTGGGCGGTCATTTCTGTATGGCACCGCAGGCACGACGCCAGTTAGGTTACCTGCCCCAACTGACCGAATTTGATCGCCAGTTTCCACTGAGCGTTAACGACCTGGTGTTGATGGGGTGCGTCCCGCACTGCGGGATGTTCGGCCGTATTTCCGGTGCGTGGCGAAAAAAAACCACCGAAGCGCTGGATACCGTCGGCATGACGGAATTCGCACCGGCGCACATCGGCACGCTTTCCGGCGGCCAGTTACAGCGCGTACTGTTTGCCCGACTGCTGGTGATGCAGTCGCCGGTTATTCTGCTGGATGAACCCTTTACCGGTATCGATGCCCAGACTACCCGCACCCTGCTGGCCGTTATCCGGCAGTTGCATCAGGAAGGACGCACCATTCTGGCGGTGCTGCATGACCTGGAACAGGTGAAAGCCCACTTTCCCCGCGTACTGATGCTCAGTACAGAAGGCCATCGTTGGGGTGAAAGTCCTGATGTGTTGCATGCCCCCACGGCCGTAGTCACGCCGCCGCAACTGAGGCTGGTGCCATGATGTTACTGCATCTGTTGACCGAGCCATTTGGCGATTTCGGTTTTATGCGTCGGGCGCTGGTGGGTTGCCTGGCGCTGACCCTGAGCGCCGCACCGCTCGGCTGTTTCTTACTGCTGCGCCGGATGAGCCTGATCGGCGATGCACTGTCGCACGCGGTGTTACCGGGAGTGGCAATCGGCTACCTGATATCGGGCATGTCGCTGGTCGCTATGGGGGTCGGTGGTTTCATCGCCGGGCTGGCGGTGGCCATGTTGTCTGGCGTGGTTAGCCGCCATACCGAACTGAAAGAAGACGCCAGTTTCGCCGGGTTTTACCTCGGCTCGCTGGCGCTGGGCGTCACGCTGGTATCGCTGCGCGGCTCCAGTGTCGACCTGTTGCACGTGCTGTTCGGTTCTATTCTGGCTATCGACGCCAGTGCGCTTATCACCATTGGCACCATCAGTTCCTGTTCGGTGCTGGTACTGGCCTTGATCTACCGGGCGCTGGTGATCGAGTCGTTTGACGTCACCTTTCTGAAAATTCTGTCGCGCCGCTCGCGGGCGCTGATCCACGGCCTGTTTTTGTCGCTGGTGGTGTTGAATCTGGTGGCGGGCTTCCAGTTACTCGGCACGCTGATGGCCGTCGGCATGATGATGCTACCGGCCGCCTGCGCTCGTTTCTGGAGTCAACGTCTGCCCATCATGCTGCTAACGGCAGTGGGTATCGGTGCCTGCGCCAGCCTGGTGGGGCTGACCTGGTCTTATTACGCGGATTTGCCCGCAGGTCCGGCGGTCATTCTCACCACCACGCTATTTTTCTGCTTTTCGGTACTGTTTGGCTCTAATGGCGGCATGTTACGCACACGTCGCTGACACGTAATGGTTTTGCATGGCAACGAGATGAAGGGGAAAAGATGAAACGTTCCATTTTGGTTATGACACTGTCCAGCCTGTTACTGAGTCCACTGGCAATGGCAAAAGAGTTGAATGTGGTGGCAAGTTTCTCGGTACTGGGCGATATGGTCGGCCAGATTGGCGGCCAATACGTTCACGTCACCGACCTGGTGCAACCGAATGGTGACCCGCATGAATTTGAACCGTCGCCGAAAGACAGCAAAACCCTGTCACAGGCGGACGTCGTCTTTGTCAGCGGGCTGGGGCTGGAAGGCTGGCTGGACCGTCTGGTGAAAGCCTCAGGCTACAAAGGTGAGGTGATTACCGCGTCTAACGGCATCAAAACACTGAAAATGGAAGAAGATGGGAAAACCATCACCGATCCGCACGCCTGGAACAGCATGAAAAACGGCATCGTCTATGCCCATAACATTGTCAATGCCCTGGTCAAAGCAGACCCGGAGCACGCCGACGATTATCGTAAACAGGGCGACAGCTACATCCAGCAGTTGCAGCAACTGGATAATTACGCCACCCAGACGTTTGCCGCCATCCCGAAAGAGAAACGTAAAGTACTGACCAGCCATGATGCGTTTGGCTATTTCGCTGCTGCCTACGGGGTGCGTTTCCTGTCTCCGGTGGGCTACTCCACCGAGTCGGAAGCCAGCAGTAAAACCGTGGCTAAACTGATCAATCAGATCAAGAAAGAACACGTGAAACTGTACTTTATCGAGAACCAGACCGACCCACGTCTGGTGAAACAAATCGCCGATGCCAGCGGCGCACAGCCGGGTGGCGAGCTTTACCCGGAAGCGCTGACCGACAGCAACGGCCCCGCCGCCACCTACACGGCAGCGTTCAAACACAATGTCGATACCATCGCGGCTGGCATGAAGTAAGCGAGTAAGTAAGGAAGTAAGTCGTCATCAGGTTGCCCGGTATCGCCGGGCAACCCGTCAGGCTCACCTATTTCTTCATCGCACCACGTCCCAACGCCTCACGTTCTGATTATCGTCCGATAGCCCCTCATACCGGTTTCGATTATGCTGATAGCGCGACAACGCTCCGGTTCATCGTGCGAAGGCATAGCACACTCGCTCCCGCCGTCATCTGACAGACAGCATCGATCAACTCAGGCCACAGAAGGAATACTATGTTGAAGTTCGGCGTATTTTGCGGTTCCGCTCCCGGTAACAACGCGATTTATCAGCAACAGACGCAATCCCTCATCCGCTATCTGGTCAGCCAAAACGCTGGCATTGTCTACGGTGGTGGCAAAGTGGGCCTGATGGGACTGGTGGCGGATACGGCACTGGCCTGTGGTGGTCAGGTAACCGGGGTTATCCCTAAGCATCTGGTGAACAAGGAGCTGGCGCACCCGACGCTCACTGAACTGGTTATCACCGAAGACATGCATGAGCGCAAAGCGAAAATGGCTGAACTGGCGGATGTTTTCATCGCGTTGCCGGGCGGTGCCGGTACGCTGGAAGAGATCATCGAACAATGGACCTGGGCGCAGTTGGGCTTGCATCACAAAGCCTGCATCCTGTTCAACGTTAACGGCTACTATGACGGCTTTATCGACTTTATCGCCCGCACCGTGCGCGATGGCTTCATGAAGCAGGCCTACCTCGACATGCTGATCGTCTCAGACAGCCCCGAAGCGGTGTTGGATAAAGCGCTGTCTTATCAGCCGCCTAAAGCCAAATGGGATCAATAAGCGGCACATCCGCTGAATAGGCTGAGATGCCTCAGCCTATGCCCGTCATACCCGGTTAGCCAAAACGCGCCAGTTCTTTGTCGAAATCCAACGGCTGAATGCCTCGGGCGTTACGATCCGCAGGCGTCAGTTGCTCCGCAGGAATAAACCAGGTGACCTCAAACAGCAGGCCATCCGGATCGTGGCCGTATACGCTTTTGTGCACGCCGTGGTCTTCCTCCAGCCCCAGCCGTCCGTCCTGCGCCAGCCGGTCACGAATCCGCTTGAGTTCATGCAACGTATCCACCTCCCAGGCCAAATGGTACAAGCCCGCCGGTGGCTCATGTTCGCCAGGTTGCTCGCCGCGAGCGCGAAACACGCCAGCCCGCTGCTGACCGAGATTTTTGGCGAACAGTGCCAGGTCATGATCGTTATCCGATTCCGCCGCCTGGGTAAATACGGCCTGACTGCCGCCCGGCTTGGGGCGAAACCCTAACGTATCACGGTAGAATGCGGTGCTTTTCTCCACGTCGGACACATACAGCACCGCGTGATTCAGGCGGGTAATCCCCATCGTCATCTCCTTAGTTGCCTGCTGGTATAAACACCTATCCTGACACACGATGACGACGGGACATATGCCGATTTCCGGCAACCAAAGTCGCCGGACGCATGAGCTGAAAAGCATCGAAACGCGAAGGCATACGCAAGAAAAAAGCGTAAAGAAAAAGGTATGAAGAAAAAAAGTATGAAGAAAAAAGAGCGACAGGAAAGCCGCCGTTCAGCGGCTTTCTACACTCACCAGTTGCAGCATAAAGGGTTGACCTCGTAACTGACGCTCCACGTCTGGCGACAGGCCGCTGTCCGTGATGATATCGGTCAGTTCATTCAACGCAGATACGCAAAACAGCGAGTAAGCGCCGTATTTGCTGCTGTCGGCCAGCAACACCCGACGGCTGGCGTTCATGCCCAGATCCTGTTTGATACCCGCTTTTTCTTCCGTGGGGGTGGTAATGCCTTTCTCCAGGCTCCACGAGTTACAGCTGATAAAGGCAATATCCGGATAGACGCTGCGTAACAAACGGCGGCCGTGCTCGCCGATGCAGGACTGGCTGCTATCGTCGATACGTCCACCGATGATCGTCACTTCTATCTGCTTGAATTCAGAGAGAAACAGCGCTATCTGCAAATCGGCGGTGATCACCCGCAGCGGCAAATGCGTCAGGTTGCGTGCCAGTTCCAGCATGGTGGTACCAGCATCCAACACCACCGCATTTCCTGGTTGCACCAGTGTCGCCGCCCGCCGGGCGATGGCCTGCTTTTCCGCCAGGCTGCGCTGCAGCTTTTCATTGGTGGTCGGCTGAGAAGGGATAAAACGGTTGAGCGTCACCCCGCCGTGACTACGGCTGATGACGCCCTGCTCGTCGAGCTTGATCAAATCGCGGCGAATGGTCGCCGGGGACGCATCAATGACCGTCACAAGTTCATCCACCGTCACCAGATTATGGCTTTTCAGATAATCCAGAATCTGATCAAGACGGCTTTGTCCTCTCACTCGTTCTCCATTTACGCGTAACGTATCAGTCAATGTTGCACCCCACGACATCTTCAACAGGCTCCATATCCGCGATTATATCAGGCCAGTTGCATCGCCAGTTTGATGGAGATCGCCATGCTGTCAGACTTCGCTTTACCTGTCCAGGCGATATCAAACGCGGTACCGTGGTCCGCCGAGGTGCGGATAAACGGTAATCCGGCGGTGATATTCACACCATCATAAAAGCCCAGCAGCTTAAGTGGAATATGCCCCTGATCGTGGTACATCGCCACCACCATGTCATATTGCCCTTCATATGCCTGCAGGTACACCGTATCCGGCGGGCACGGGCCGTAGGCGTCGATACCTTTGGCTTTCATCGCCTCGATGGACGGACCAACAATAGTAATCTCTTCATCACCAAACAAGCCGTTTTCACCGGCATGCGGGTTCACCCCGGCAACCGCAATGCGCGGTGCCTGATAGCCGACACGTTTGAGGAAAGTATCCGCCATCGCAATCACGGTTTCGACCCGATCACGGTTAAGCGTATCCAGGAATTTGCGCAAGGCAATATGGGTTGTGACATGAATCACTTTCAGTTTGTCGGTATACAGCACCATCGCGTAGTCACGGCTGTGGGTCAGCTTCGCCAGCAACTCGGTGTGCCCCGGATAGAGGTGACCGGCAGAGTGCAGCGCCTCTTTGTTGAGCGGCGCGGTAGCAATCGCATGGACTTCGCCCGCCATCGCCAGCTCGGTGGCGCGTTTCACGCAACGGTAGGCCAGATCGCCCGCCTGCGCCTGCACCACGCCTTGCTTGAGGCCCTGTGGGTCAGCCAGCGGCTCGTTGATCACGTTGATAACGCCGGGAGCGAAACGTGCGTCGGCAGGCCTTTCGATTTCGTTGAGCTCGACCTGCGGCACAACGCCTAACGCCAGAATACGGCGCAGCGTCTGTACGCAGCCCACCACCACCGCCGGTGCGCCGGACAGTTCGCCTTCGGCCAACGACTTGATGATGATTTCCGGGCCGATGCCCGCCGGGTCACCCATAGTTACCGCAATAATTTTACTCACACACGCTCTCCTCAATAAAACGCAATACATTCAGCAGGGTGGCCTCATCGCCAAACCCGCCCGCTTTCGTCATGACGGGAATATCGCCTACCAGACTATCGAGCAAACGTCCCCAGGGGACGCAGGAAGCAATCTGTCCTTTGATATGAAATCCGCTGGCCTGTAACGCAGTCGCGGCCGCAATGGCGATATCCCCGCCGGATAAATAGAGCCCGCCCGGTCGCTGACGCTGCACGATACGCCGCGTCAGTTCACCCAACTGGCGACTGATGGTCTCCCCCAGTTGCTGACGGCTCATGCCGTAGCGCTGGCACAGACTGTCCACCTCAAAACGCTGATTATCGTCACGGCAGGTGCGTAGCACGCAGTGCTGCCCGGTGGCTAACACCGCTGCCGCCTGCTGACTGATCTGCACCAGCAGACCGTCATCCGCCGTCAGTAACCCGACGATATCGACATCGATTAACCGCACGTCGGGACGTTGACCGGCGGCATTAATCTGCAATTGAGCAATTTCACTCATTGAACCAATCACCGCCAGCAACGACCGGCACGGTGCCGGAAACGACAGATGCTGCGCCAGCGCCTCACTCAGCCCGGCAGACCCGACCAGCAGCGGTTTTTCTGCTAATTGGGCGGCAGCCGCAACAATATGGTCGAGATCCTGTTGACTCTCGGCATCCAGCACCACCAGCCGCACACCGCTATCACTGAGCTGTTGCAGTCGAGCCGCCAGATTGCCGCTACGCACGTCGCCCAGCGGCAACGCTGCCTGAGCCAGTTGGGTTTGTTCCGCCAGTCGTTTACCGATGGATGCGGAACGTACCGGCGTTTTCGGGTCGCTGGCGAATTCGGTATCTGTCAGCAACACGCCATGTACCCATACCTGCCCGTCACGGGTCATGCGCCCCAGCGTTGGAGCAGCAGGCGCAATCAATGCCAGCGACAGATCCGCCGCATTCAGTGCCGCTTCTATTTCCGCACCGGGGTTACCCCGCAGGGTCGAATCCACCTTTTTAACGATCCAACCGCGCGCGCCGGTTTTACGCCACAACGCCACCGCCTGTGCGGTACGTTCCGCCGCCACGGAAGCCGTGACAGCACGGCTGTCGGTGTTCACCACGAGTGCATCATCCGTCTGTCCGGTATGGATAGCCGTGACGTCAAACATCACATTCACCCGCGCCCCCTGCAGCGCCAGACCGACGCCCGCATCGTTCGCACCCGTGAAGTCATCTGCCACCACCATGATTGGGGTGAGTTCACGCCCGTCCGGCATACCCATTCTCCATCATTCCGATTACCTGAAAATGATTATATTGAATCATGATTGATTATATGTGAGCAACATCAAATTATTCAAAACCAATTTCACCTATAAATTACCCCACACAATGCGAGCAAAACGATTTTTTTCCATCACAGCACAGAAATATGATTGAAAAAAATCAGACCTATCCAGCTGAAGTCACAGCAAAAAGACAAGGTACCAGTATGAATATCAACAGCACCCTCATCAGCGGTTATCAGGCACTCCAGGATCTGGGCTACCTCCTGCGCGACAGGCAACACGTACTGTTGGTGACGGACAAGAACATCGTGGGACTGGCCGGGGTTCAGGCGCTGATCGCACAACTGAAGGACAGCGTGCCGCACCTTTCCCTGATTGATAACGTGCCAGCCGAACCCAGCCAGCACGATGTGGCTGCAGTATTGCAACAGTTGCCCACCACCCAACCTGACTTGGTGATTGGCGTCGGGGGCGGTAGCGTACTGGACGTCGCCAAACTGCTGTCGCTGCTGTGCGCCGGTGAAGAAGGCATCACGCTTGATAGCCTGCTGGAAGGTCGCAAACCAACGCGGCGCACCACCTCGTTGCTGATCCCAACAACAGCGGGCACCGGTTCTGAAGCCACGCCAAACGCCATTCTGGCTATTCCGGAAAAAGAAACCAAAGTCGGGATTATCACCCCGGTAATGCTGCCGGATTATGTGGCGCTGATACCTGAACTGACCACCAGCATGCCAGCGCACATCGCCGCCTCAACCGGCATTGATGCGCTCTGTCACCTGATCGAATGCTTTACCGCCACCATCGCCAACCCGGTGGCCGACAACTATGCCTTAATCGGCATGAAGAAACTGTTCGCCAACATCGAAACCGCGGTGAACGAACCTTCTAATCTGGAAGCGCGCCTGAACATGCTGTGGGCGTCCTATTATGGCGGCGCGTCTATCGCCCACTCCGGTACCCATCTGGTCCACGCCATGTCTTACCCGCTGGGCGGCAAGTACCACATTCCTCATGGGGTAGCGAACGCCATTCTGCTGGCACCGTGCATGCGCTTCGTTCAGCACGCCGCGGCGGAAAAATTCGCGCAGGCCTATGACCTGCTGCCGGATGCCGACCTGTCGCTCTCCACTGAACAGAAAGCCGCCGCACTGGTGGATTACTTCACCGCGCTGGTGAAACGACTGAATCTGCCATCGTCGCTGCAACAGTTGGGCATTAGCCCGGATCACCTGCCGTATCTGGTGGAATCCGCCTTGCAGGTACAGCGACTGATGAAAAATGTCCCGACTACCGTGACGGCGCAGGATGTCCACGCCATTTATTCAACGCTGTTTTAACCACATCCGTATTTAACGACATCCGTTCTAAAAACGTCGCTCTGGATAATGAAAAAGACCGAGGAACAATAACGATGACTAAAGCGATTACAGGCGTACTGACGGCGATCGTCACGCCTTTTGACCATCAGGGGGAATTTAGCCCCACCGCCATGCGCCAGCAGGTTCAACGCCAGATGCGCTATGGCAACGGCATTTTCTGTAACGGCACCAACGGTGAGTTCTTTGTGCTGCACACCGATGAGAAAGTGGCCGTCACCGAAACCTGCGTGGACGAAGCCGCCGGGAAAGTGCCAGTCGTGGCACATATCGGTGAAATCTCTACCCGTGAAACTATCAGGCTCGGTAAACGCATCGCCGCGCTGGGCGTGGATGCCGTTTCCGTCATCACGCCGTATTTCGTGCCGCTCAAACAAAGTGAACTGATAGACCACTACCGTGCTGTGGCGGACGCGCTGCCGGTACCGGTGTTCATGTACAACATTCCGGCCCGTACCGGCAATACGCTGCAACCGGAAACGGTGCGCGTGCTGGCCGAGCACCCGAACATTATTGGCATCAAGGACAGCGCCGGTAGTTACGAAAGCCTGAGCGGTTTCCTGCAAGCCGTGAAAGATATGCCGAACTGCGACGTGCTCAATGGCCCGGATTCGCTGATTCATCAGGGGTTTGTCGACGGTTGTTCCGCCTGTATTTCTGGACTTGCCAACGTTGCGCCACAGGCCATCAGCGAAATCTGGCACCGCTTCCATGCTGGCGATATTGACGGTTCCCGTCAGGCGCAGGAACAGGTGAGTGAACTGCGTAAGACGCTGTACGCGGTAGCGTTCTCTCCTGCTGTGGTGAAAAAGGCGCTGGTACTGATGGGGCAGGACGTGGGCGTCAGCCGCTACCCGATTGCGTTCTCAGCACAAGACGAAGAGACCATTCGCACCATTATTAAACCGTTCTCACAGTGAATGAGAACCTACCCTTACTCCTACAGGATCGAAAACCATGAACCATTTTGATCTGACAGACACACTTATCATCGTCGGGATAATTGTCGTCTACATCGCCCTTACCTCCTGGCTGACCCTGCGCCTGCGCAGTAACTCCAACGCGGAGTTCATGGAAGGTTCACGCGCACTGCCAGCCTTTATCGTCGGTATCCTGCTGATGACCGAATTTATCGGTGCCAAATCAACCGTCGGTACGTCACAGGCCGCCTTTGAGAGTGGTATCGCGGCCTCCTGGTCGGTGATTGGCGCCGCCATCGGCTTCCTGCTGTTTGGTATGATTCTGGTGAAGAAGATCTATAACACCGGGAAAATCACCATTTCCGGGGCTATTGCCGAGCGTTATGGCAACACCACCAAGAACATCATCTCCATTATCATGATCTACGCGCTGTTGCTGGTTAACGTAGGTAACTACGTCAGCGGCGCCGCGGCCATCTCCACTGTGCTGAAAGTCAGTCTGCCGGTGGCGGCACTCATTACCGCTATCGTCAGTACCTTCTATTTCTACTTCGGCGGCATCAAAGGCGTAGCCTACGTCACACTGATCCACAGCGGTCTGAAATACGTTGGGGTGATGATCATTTTGTACGTGGCGCTGAAAATGACCGGCGGCATCACGCCGATGGTCGAGAAAATGCCGGAATTCTACTGGACCTGGGATGGCAGTATCGGTGCCAGCACTATCGGTGCATGGCTTATCGGTACCATCGGTTCCATTTTCTGTACCCAGTTTGTGATTCAGGCTATCGCCTCCACCAAAGATGAGAAATCTGCCAAACGGGCGACCTGGATTGCATTCCTGTTCTGTATGCCGATCGCCATTGCGATTGCCATCATCGGTGTCGCCGCCAAATTCGTACACCCGGAAATCAAGAGCCTGTACGCGTTGCCTATCTTCCTGCAGGACATGAATCCATGGCTGGCAGGTCTTGTCACCACCTCGCTGGTCGCCTCCATCTTCATCAGCGTGAGTACGGTTGCACTGGCGATTGCCTCGCTGATCGTGAAAGATTTCTACGTGCCGTACTGCAAACCCACGCCGGAAAAAGAATTCAAGATGACCCGCGTGTTCTCGCTGATCATCGGCTTCCTGCCGCTGGTGTTCGTGCTGCTGGTGCCAGAAGTGCTGAAACTGTCGTTCTTTACCCGTGCCATTCGTCTGTCGATTTCCGTGGTGGCGATGGTCGCCTTCTACCTGCCGTTCTTTAGCAGTTCGCGTGGCGTCAACGCGGGTCTGATTCTGTCCTGTGTCGTCACCTCCGTCTGGTACATCATGGGTAACCCGTTCGGCATCGACAACATGTACATTGCACTGGCAACACCGGCAGTGGTGATGGCGCTTGACCGCCTGATCCCCAACAAAGCCGCCAAAGCCGGACAGAAAGCTGAACCATCCGTACCTCATTCTGGAGCCTAAGTAGTCATGACGACCGAAACGACCGAAACCATTACCATCGAACGCGACGGCCTGGTCCGCCCGGCTGACGCTGACAACCAACGTCTTGACGCGTACATTCCGTCAGAATGCCCGCAGAACCATGCGTCTAACCTGCTGCATCTGCCCAATGGCGATGTGCTGTGCGTCTGGTTCGGCGGCACCCAGGAAGGGGTGTCGGACATCTCAATTTATCTGTCGCGGCTGGTGAACGAGAGTGGGCAATGGACGCCTGCTGTCAAACTCTCCGACGACCCGACCCGTTCAGAGCAAAACCCGGTGCTGTTTCTGGCACCGGACGGCGTACTGTGGTTACTGTACACCGCGCAGAAATCCGGCAATCAGGATACCGCCATCGTGCGTTACCGCCAGTCACAGGATCAGGGCTACACCTGGGGTGAAATTGGCGTACTGCTGGAACAACCCGGCACCTTTATCCGCCAGCCGATTACCGTGCTGCCCAACGGCGACTGGCTGCTGCCGGTGTTCTACTGCCGCGTCCAGCCGGGTGAGAAATGGGTCGGCAACGATGACATCAGCGCGGTGAAGATTTCAAGCGATCGCGGCCAAACCTGGCGTGAGTCGGTGGTGCCAAACAGCACGGGTTGCGTACACATGAACATCACCCTACTCAAAGACGGCACTCTGCTGGCGCTGTTCCGCAGCCGCTGGGCCGATTTCATCTACCGCAGTCACTCGACTGACGGTGGCGAAACCTGGTCTGAGCCAGAGGCGACAAGTCTTCCGAACAACAACTCGTCGATTCAGGTGACCACGCTGGATAACGGCCATCTGGCACTGGTGTTTAACGCCATGAATGCCGACGGCGCGACCGAACGCCGCCTGTCGTTGTATGACGAAATCGAAGACGAAGAAGAGAGCGATGCCAAAATGCCGGAAATCGCCACCGGACGCAGCGCCTTCTGGGGCGCGCCACGTGCGCCGATGACGCTGGCAATTTCTGAAGACGGTGGGAAAACCTGGCCGTGGCAGCGCAATCTGGAAGTAGGTGACGGTTACTGCATGACCAACAACTCAACCGAGAAGCGTAACCGCGAATTCTCCTACCCCAGCATCAAACAGGGGCCGGACGGCAAACTGCACATCGCGTTTACTTACTTCCGTCAGGCGATTAAATACGTCTGCGTCAGCGAAGAGTGGGTCAAAGGTTAACCCGGTCTCCCCTCCCTCTTGCAGGGAGGGGCTTTCGCCACTTCCCGTCTATTTGCTCACGACTTGCTAAGGAACCACTTATGATCGCAGGTAATCTGAATCATCTGTCACTGGCCACCTTGCCCGAACCGCTGTGGCGCATTCTTTCCGGCTTCACGCTTGCGCAGCTAAACGCGCTGCCGGAAGGGAAATACCAGCCGGATAACGTGGACTGGTTCTATTCTATCGGCACGGTATCCACCGCACCGAAAGCCGAACGTCATACCGAATTCCATCGCCGTTTTCTCGATATTCAACTGATTCTGGCAGGGGAAGAGATCATCGGCTACGACCTGAACGACGCCAGTGATCGCACCGCTACCGAACGCAAACCGGACCTGTTTATTCTGGAACAGTCGCAGGTACCGCACGCCATTCGACTGGCCGCCGGGGATTTCGTCACCTTCTATCCGGGTGAACCCCATCAGGCGCTGTGCGCCATCAACGACCAGCCAGCCCCGGTGAAAAAAGCGGTGTTTAAGATACCGGTTGAACAACTGAACACTCAGGGGTAAAGCGTATGTCAGCACAGAAACAGGCGGTGATTACCGGCAGCAGCTCCGGCATCGGTGCCGCCATTACCGCCACCTTGCTGGCGGCGGGCTGGAAGGTCATCGGGCTGTCACGTCAACCGGGCGCACATCAGCACCCGAATTTCAGGCATTGTCCGCTGGATATCACTGATACGCCTGCGCTCTGTGCCTTGCTGGACAGCCTGCCCGCCGTCGACGCGGTGATCCACGCCGCCGGGGTGATGAAAGCGGCGACACTGGGCACCTTGTCCTACGCCGATAGCGAGCAGTTGTGGAAGCTGCATATTCAGGTGGCGGAAGTGCTAGCCGACAGACTGGTGAACAAACTGCCGCAAGGCGGGCGCATCATCCTGCTGGGTAGCCGGACCTCCAGTGGTGCAGCCGGACGTAGCCAGTACGTCGCCACCAAATCGGCGATGATTGGTATGGTGCGAAGCTGGGCGGCCGAACTGGCCCCACGCGGTATCACGGTAAATATTGTAGCACCGGGAGCGACCGAAACACCGATGCTCAACCAGCCGGGAAGACAAAGTTCACCGCCGAAACTGCCGCCCATTGGCCGGTTTATTCAACCGCAGGAAGTGGCCGATCTGGTCGCGTACCTGTTGTCCCCTTCCGCCGCTGCCATCACCGGACAACAACTGGTTATATGCGGCGGAGCCTCGTTATAGCCGTGCGGCTAATGCTATTGTGGATTAACGGTGACCCATGTTCATCGTTAATCCACACACCTACGCTAGAAATATCCATCCCAGATAACCGACCTTGGTAGCCAACCTCAGCGTCGACCATACAGAGCCCTTCACGTCTGCATTATATGGATGAAATATAAAATCAACAATAGTTACCATTAATTACAACAAAAAAATCAAAAATGACTATATATTCATTTGAAAACGAGTAAATTGCTTAATTAGTCATTGGAAGAAATTAAAATCCGCGCCCTGGTATCATAAGGATCATGATCGATGAGCAAAACAAGCTGCTCTTGTATCGTTTTACTCGCCTTTTCTCTAATGTCATCATTCATGGTTATGCCCTACCTAATATCTACGCTTGCGCCAGGTGTGGGTATCTCTGTTAATGGAATGACATGGGGTTTAGGAATATGTAACGGGGTAGCAGCGCTCACTCTCTATATTCGTCCTTCATTTCGCAGGGCTGGTTGGCTACTGGCAGCAATAATGGCGCTCATGATCGTCGGTACGAGCCTGATACTGGTCGGTATAAAAAGCTATCTTCCCTGGGTACTGATTGTCGGTGTCGCCATGATGCGTATTGCGCTGGTTAACTACAGCGATTTTAACCGTCAGGCCCATATGCAGACGAATACCGAGCGTGGCATCAGGCAGGCTCTATCCGCCGCGAATGTGGTATCCAATATTATATCCTGTACTGTTCCCCTTGCCGCTGTTTTTATTTTGCAAAAGTGGGGTGCCAGTGCATTGGTTAATATGGCAGTATTCTTTTCGCTCTGCTGCGCAACACTAGGATTATTACT
This sequence comes from Dickeya oryzae, assembly GCF_020406815.2. NCBI lineage: Bacteria > Pseudomonadati > Pseudomonadota > Gammaproteobacteria > Enterobacterales > Pectobacteriaceae > Dickeya > Dickeya oryzae. The sequence goes on along the minus strand of NZ_CP162670.1, from coordinate 782,376 downwards.
TTTCGGTCGTCAGGCAACATTGACAAATATTGTAGTATCAGGTAAACCGTCGCCGGGAAATACGGCAAGGCGTTTTCTAAAACATATGCCACTTTATCTTATAACCCTGATCAACTCGGTCATTTTTGCCTTTATTTACTCCTACATACCGTTGAGACTAACCGACATACCTGACGTTGGACAGAAATATATCGCGTTTTATTTCACTATTAACTCTCTGGTTGTCGCTTTTTTCTCATTTCCGATAATGAATATTATAGAGAAGCTTTCGCCTGATAAAAAAACGATAATCATTTTATCATCATTACTTTCATTACTCTCTATTTTTATTTTTTACGGTTATAATGGAAACATTTACAGAGTCATTTTTTCTTCATCATTAATGGCAATATCTGAAATTATGTTTCTGCCTTTCGTCGTATCCCTGGTAGCCTCAAGAGAGAGTGCAGAAAAAGAAATGATAATCAGAGATATTACCCTGATAAGCGTCAGTCTCAGTGCAACACTATCCTCACCAATGGCAGGATTGATATATCAGGGTGGCGAAGCCGCATTAGTCGCTTTCCTTATTGTAAGTTCGACAATCGTTGTTATAGCTTCTAAAAAGCTTGGAGAAAATCCTCATGAAAAATAAGGTACTGGTTATTGGTGCGATCAGTAGTTATAGCGTAAAACAATTTTATGATGCGGCTAAAAAAATAGGCAAAGAGCCATTTTTTCTTTTTCATAAAGATCATATTCCCAGTTCAATTTTACTCACCTCTGACAACTATATTAAAGCCGATGGGTTGGGTGTGGATATGATCGATAAGACAATGCATCTCATCAGCGCTATCACAGAACATATATTTTCTGTCGTACCAGGAGGAGAACTCGCAGTGCCATTAGCAGAGAGTCTCTGCGAGCAACTGGATCTGCCTTTTAATCCTGGCGATAGCAACCGTTTTCGTAACAAGGTAACGATGCGCCGCTGGCTGTCACAGGGAAAAATATCGCAACCGACGCAATATGGGGTGATTGATTCCAGTGAGCAGTTAACCGCACTGCTCCCCAACCTGTCGTACCCGTTGATTGTTAAACCCGTCGATGGTGCTGCCAGCTTTTTTGTAAAAAAGATCAACTGTCTGGACGAATTACCTGATTCGATAAATAAGATCATCGCACATAAAATGTCAAAGGCTACCGGCGTACGCTTTCAGGGACAAGCTATTCTCGAAGAGTTTATAGACGGAACCGAATATAGTGCGGAAGTCATGGTATATTCAGGCCAGTGTGAGAGGTTTTTCATCACCAGAAAAGTGCTTTCCGATGAACCATATTTTGATGAAATAGGCCATATATCCCTCTCTGCCTGCGATTATCCAGCCGGATGCGAAGATCTGGTAAAAGAAGTCATCACAGCGATGGATGTGGTCAACGGCGTACTTCACATAGAATTCCGTCAAACCAGGGATAACAAGCTATACCTCATTGAAGTCGCGTCCCGTATTGCTGGTGACCTCATTTCCAACCTTGTCAGAATCAAGCATGGATATTCTCTTGAAGCCTTTTATCTACAGGCGCGATCTGGCCAGAATAATCTGGATAAATATATTCTCACCGACAATACTTCCTCAAGTAACTTGATTGGTATACGTTTTCTTTTCGGAGAGGAACCGACTATTCCTGCCACAATCACAGTTATAGAGAGTGATCTGGCACAGAGATATATCAGCACACCAGAAAGTAGTGTTAAGAATGTTGTAAACCGATCAGGGTATATTATTTTTGAGTCCACTGATCTCAATCAATCACTGAATTTCATTCAAGGGAAAGAATGATTATACGAAAAGCAACCTCAGAAGATCTTAACGCCGTATGTAGTATTTACAATTATGCCATTGTAAATACTGCTGCAACTTTTGATACGGAGGAAAAAAGCCCTGAATATTTTATGGAGTTCATAAATAACTCAGAGTTTTTCCATTATCTCTGCGTCGCTATAGATAATGGTATTGTTACTGGATTTGCAGGACTCTATCCTTTCTCCAGAAGAAAGGCTTATGCTGGGCTTTCAGAGTTAACCTGCTATGTAAATCCAGAATATCATGGTCAATCATTGGGTACGGAGATGTGTCGGCATGTCAATGATTATGCTGAGCACTCAGGGCTTAATACAGTGCTAGCGCTTTTCAACTCTAACAATACACCGATGCGGAAAATTTGTGAGCATTTGGGTTATACCCCACGTGGTGAAATGGTTGAAGTAGCATTCAAGCAAGGTCAGTATCAATCTTTAAAGATATATCAAAAACATTTCAGGAGAAAATAACTATGCCGGGAACAGCCTATCAGATTATTTGTAATGCACTGAATAACAACCCTGAATTTCATTCATTCAGAGAAAATCAAATAAGCAGGAAAGAATATTTCAAGAATATCGTTGAAAAAAAAGATTCACTATTGGGGCGTGAGTTCAATGAAGACATGCTTAATCTCTCTGCCAGAATGCCATCCGATCCTGACGCGTTTGTTGATGAACTTCTCAATGAACTTTATAAAATGGATATTATCCCCAACACAATCTATGATAAAAATCTTTACAGCAATACCGAGAAAATAATTGCCGAAAACTTCCTTCATCGCGACCGTAAAACATTTATCTTTCCAGAAGAGTCGAGACTGATTTTCGCGCTGGCCGATATCCTCAAGCCTAAAAGAATTGCCTTTATGGGATCATACTATGCCTTCTGGGCCATTTGGACCCTACCTGTATTACCAAATGGCTCCTCCATCTGGCTCATGGATATCGATGAAACATGCCAGGTACTGGCCCGCGAGAATATCACCAGCCTTGGCCTGGGAAAACAAGTAAACATCTATCATGAAAGTCAGGATGCAATAGCATCCATTACCAACATTACCGACCTCGACTGGATTGTACTGGATGCGGAAGGCCCCAAAACCGGGCCAGATGATGAAGACCTTATTGATAAGGCGATTTATTATCCAATGATCCGTCAGGGCTATACATCTCTTAACGAGGGGGGACTGATGATTGCTCACAATATCCTCTTGGAAAATACGACCGACTCTCCCTATATTCAGGAGAAGATTGACTGGAATACAAAAATGTTTTCCAAGTTCATCCCCTTCCTGAACCAGAATTTCCGCTCATTCACTCATTTCGAATCAACCGAAGGTGTGGGGATAGCCAAGAAATGAATATTCACCAAATATTGGAGCGTCAGAATCGCTACATTGATTCGTGGGCAAAAACAGCAGCAGTAACCGAACATCAAGAAATACTTAACACACTCAGTGGGATGCACTACGATCCCACATACGATGATTTTGTCAAAGAGTACCTGCCTTTTTATACTGCGGAATCTTGGGCAGAACTGACAGATGAGCAACATAAGCAGCTCCTCTCCTTCGGTTGGTTTATGTATAACCTGAAGACAATCATCATTGAACAATCAGCGCTCACAGAATACTGCAAAACGGTTCTTTCCGGATGCTCATCCTTTGCATTTACCCGGTATTTTATCCACCGGCTTTCTCAGGTTCAGGTGGATGAAACCTATCACACACTCATGTCGTACAAAGGTATAGACCTTTGCGAGCGCCTCAGAACCCATGGGTTATCGATTTTTCCAGATACCGATCTGGCAAATTACATCAACTCATGCCAGTTGCTCACCGCGGCTGACAGAGAACTTGCCTGGCTGGCACTGACAACTGTCTGCGAAGCTACTATCAGTAAATACCTATCTGTCCTGCCAGGTGTAAGTAATGTACAGCCCGCTTTCCGTTTTATTGCCGACATGCACCGGCAAGACGAAGCGTCACACTCTTCCCTTTTTATGGATCTCATCGCCGTTGCATATACTGAACTGGACGAATATACACGGGAGAAGTTCACGACGTTTCTCAAAAAAAGTATCACTGTCCTGACGTCCGTAGACCGAAAAACATGGTCACATCTCTATTCCCTGGTGGGTATTCCCTTACCTAAGCGTGAAAATCCGTCCTTTCTTGAGCTGTATAATTTTCGTATGCTGAAAAAATATACCGGAGTCACCAATGTTTAACCCAAAAGAGACAACGATGAGCATGGAGGAATGCCGGTATTTTCTTAGCCGATATTCCTTTGGCACACTGATTACCTCAGACTTAGCACTTAGCCATGTTCCTTTTATCATGCCAGATGAGGACACCATTGAGACACATCTGGCGTCAGGCAACCACCAGGTAGCCTCGTTGGATAATCAGCCTTGCCTGCTCAGCATTCTGGGTCCACATGCCTTTATCGCAACAACAAACTACATAACCAAACCAGCGGTTCCTACCTGGAATTATGCTTCAGTTAGTATCAAGGGAAAGGCATCGCTTATGTCCCCAAAACAGCTCAGCGATTCGCTGAACCAGATGTTATCGCACTTCCAGCACGACCTTGTGGAAGACAAGATAACACTACCCGATGAATTCAGAGAGAAGCTGATGCAAAGCATCATAGGGGTGCGTATTGATATCACGGAAATGCGCGGCAAACTCAAACTGGGCCAGCATCGCTGCATTGAAGATCAACGAAAGGTCTTTGAAAAGCTATCGGATAAGGGTGCAGATAATCTGCTGTACGCGAATTTTGCACAGCAGTGGCTGGAAAGATTCCGCCCTGACATTCTGACTGGCGACAAATAATAATCTGTATTAGCTCAGACCTGATCTGACAGTTACCGGTTATTTATACAGGTGTCTGTCAGATTACATCTGGCTTAAATTTTTATCAGCCCAGATGCGTTTTCCATCAAGTAATGTTTCCATTGGCGTCCGCCCACAGCACATTTTTCCCTGATGGGTTCGCTCATTATTATAGTGAGTCAGCCATTCATCAAGGTCCGCTTGTAATGTGTCGAGATCGCCATATAACTTTTTACGGAACGTCACCTGATAAAACTCGTTTAGTATCGTTTTATGGAACCGCTCACAGATACCGTTGGTTTGTGGCGACATCGCTTTGGTTTTCGTGTGGTCGATGTCATTTATCGCCAGATACAGCTGGTAATCATGTTGCTCCACTTTGCCACAGTACTCTGTGCCTCTGTCGGTCAGTATCCTCAGCATCGGCAGGCCATGAGACTCATAAAACGGCAGTACACGATCATTCAGTAAATCAGCTGCTGTAATCGGCGTTTTAGTCACGTAGAGCTTGCAGTGAGCTACTTTCGAATACGTATCGACGAACGTCTGCTGGTAAATCCGCCCGACGCCTTTCAGATTGCCCACATAGAACGTGTCCTGCGAGCCCAGATAGCCCGGATGAGCGGTTTCGATTTCGCCACAGGCTTCGTTATCACTGGCTTTACGTTCCAGCGCGGCAATTTGGGTATCAGTAAGTTCGATACCTTCACGAGACACTTTTTCTTCCAGCGCTTTCAGACGTTTTTTGAAGTTCTCAAGGTCGTGACGCAGCCAGACTGAACGAACGCCGCTTCCGGAGATAAAAACACCTTGTTTACGCAGCTCGTTGCTGGTCCGGTGCTGGCCGTGAGCCGGGAATGCGACAGCATAATCAACAACAGCCTGCTCAGTGGCATCATCGGTACGATTTTTAAGGTTAGGAGCGCGACGACTACGGTTTATCAGTGCATCCACGCCGCCTTCATCAGCCAGTTCGCGATAACGATAAAACGTATCCCGTGAAACGCCCATGATTTTGCAGGCTTTGGATACGTTGCTGAGCTCTTCAGCGAGGTTGAGCAAACCAGCTTTGTGTTTGATAACGGGATTGGTAGTATGAAACATGAGAGTTACCTTGTGTTTTGTATAAGGCTTCGACACCCCTATCAAAACCGGTAACTCTCAACCTTTCAAGGCCATGTGTCAGATCAAGTCGCGACTAATACAAATAATCAACCATAAGAAAGGGTATTCGCAGTGAAGCTATTTTACTGCTCCGAGACGATACGCCAACTCCTGCGACTGCGATACCGTTTACCTGACCTGAATTCCCCAGGTCAGGATTTATCGACGAACGCCCGGTATTTTTCCAGCAGTTCCAGAAAGTCCTCCAGACCGCAGAGCGACAGGCTTTCTTCGTCGTAATAACTCATGCCTTCTTCCAGCTCGTCGGTTTCAAACGCCAGTTGGTTAGCGCGCACCATCACCTCTTCGCTGTCCAGCAGCAGCGTGTATTCATGACCGGCACGTTCCCACTGGCGTTCGCTGCCGGACAGTTCACGCACCGCCGCCTCCACTTCATCCAATACGGCCTGCTGACCTTTAACCTCTTCATTTAGCCAGTGCCCGACTGCTTCATGGCCCATCGACATCCGAACCACCACCTGCCCGGTGACATCACGCAAAAACTCATAATCCATGATCGTTCTCCTCTGCCTGATTCGCTATCGCGTGCCACAACAGTAAAAAAAGGGAGACCTTTCGGCCTCCCTTCCTGTTATTACAATAAACTATAGCGGTTTATACAGCGGTCTGGAAGATCACCTTATCCGCTTTGTTGGTGTACTGCTGCAACTGGTCAAAATTCAGATAACGGTAAGTGTCGTCTGCGGTTTTGTCCACCTGCGCCATATACTGCTGGTACTCATCCGGCGTCGGAATACGCCCCAGCAGCGCCGCTATCGCCGCCAGCTCTGCGGAGGCCAGATAGACATTGGCCCCCGTGCCCAGACGGTTCGGGAAGTTACGGGTAGAGGTCGATACCACCGTCGAACCGTCTGCCACACGCGCCTGGTTACCCATGCACAGTGAACAGCCCGGGATTTCGACACGTGCGCCACTCTTACCAAAGACGCTGTAATAGCCTTCTTCGGTCAACTGTGCAGCGTCCATACGGGTCGGCGGTGCCACCCACAGACGGGTCGGCAATGACCCTTTATTTTGATCCAACAGTTTACCGGCAGCACGGAAGTGGCCGATGTTGGTCATACAAGAACCGATGAACACTTCATCGATTTTGTCGCCCTGCACGGTGGACAGCAGACGCGCATCATCCGGATCGTTCGGCGCACACAGGATCGGCTCTTTGATCTCGTTCAGATCGATGTCGATAACCGCGGCATATTCTGCATCAGCATCGCCTTCCAGCAACTGCGGATCCGCCAGCCATTTTTCCATGCCCTGAATACGACGCTCCAGCGTACGGCGATCACCATAACCTTCGGCAATCATCCACTTGAGCAGAACGATGTTGGAGTTCAGGTACTCGATGATCGGCTCTTTGTTGAGCTTAATGGTACAGCCCGCTGCCGAGCGCTCTGCCGAGGCATCAGTCAGTTCGAATGCCTGCTCGACTTTCAGGTCCGGCAACCCTTCGATTTCCAGAATGCGGCCGGAGAAGATGTTTTTCTTACCTTTCTTCTCAACGGTCAGCAGACCCTGCTGGATAGCGTAATACGGGATCGCATGGACCAGATCACGCAGGGTAATACCCGGCTGCATCTGACCTTTGAAACGCACCAGCACTGATTCCGGCATATCCAGCGGCATCACACCGGTCGCAGCAGCAAACGCCACCAGACCAGAGCCTGCCGGGAAGGAGATACCAATCGGGAAACGGGTATGAGAGTCACCGCCGGTACCGACGGTATCCGGCAACAGCATGCGGTTTAACCAGGAGTGGATAACACCATCACCCGGGCGCAGCGACACGCCGCCACGGTTCATGATGAAGTCCGGCAGGGTGTGGTGAGTATTCACGTCAACCGGCTTCGGATAGGCCGCAGTATGACAGAACGACTGCATCACCAGATCAGCCGAGAAGCCCAGACAAGCCAGGTCTTTCAGCTCGTCACGAGTCATCGGCCCGGTCGTATCCTGAGAGCCCACCGAGGTCATCTTCGGTTCGCAGTAAGCGCCCGGACGAATACCGGCTACACCGCAGGCACGGCCAACCATCTTCTGCGCCAGCGAGAAGCCACGGCTGCTCGCCGCCACATCTTTAGCATGACGGAATACGTCACTGTGCGGCAAACCAAGCGATTCACGCGCCTTGCTGGTCAGACCGCGACCAATGATCAGCGGAATACGACCACCCGCACGAACTTCGTCCAGCAGCACATCCGTTTTCAGTTCAAAGCTGGCCAGCAGCTCATTGCTATCGTGATGACGGATTTCACCCTTGTACGGATAAACATCAATCACATCACCCATGTTCAGCTTGGTGACGTCGACCTCAATCGGCAGCGCACCCGCGTCTTCCATGGTGTTGAAGAAAATCGGTGCAATCTTGCCACCCAGCACCACGCCACCGCTACGCTTGTTCGGCACGTTCGGGATATCGTCCCCCATGAACCACAACACCGAGTTGGTGGCAGATTTACGGGAAGAACCAGTACCGACAACGTCGCCGACATACGCCAACGGGAAACCTTTCTTGTTCAGCGCGTCGATCTGCTTAATAGGGCCAACCGCACCCGGTTGATCCGGCTCGATGCCATCACGGGCGTTTTTCAACATGGCCAGCGCATGCAGCGGGATATCCGGGCGTGACCAGGCGTCTTGCGCCGGAGACAAATCATCGGTATTGGTTTCACCAGTGACCTTGAATACCGTCACGGTAATTTTTTCCGCCAGTTGCGGACGGGACAGGAACCACTCGGCCTCAGCCCAGGATTTGACAACCTGCTGCGCGTGGGCATTGCCAGCTTTGGCTTTTTCTTCCACGTCGTAGAAATTATCGAACATCAGCAGGGTGTGGGATAAGGCTTTGGCGGCAACCGGTGCCAGGGCGGGGTTATCCAGCGCATCGATCAACGGATGAATATTGTAGCCGCCTTGCATGGTACCCAGCAGCTCAGTCGCTTTTTCCGGGGTGACCAGGGGAGAAACCGTCTCACCTTTGGTGATGGCAGCCAGGAAACCGGCTTTGACGTAGGCCGCCTCATCAACACCCGGCGGAACACGATTGACTAACAGGTCGACTAAAAATTCTTCTTCTCCGGCGGGGGGGTTTTTCAGCAATTCCACCAGTGCCGCCATTTGCGAAGCCTCTAGCGGCTTGGGGACGATCCCTTGTGCAGCCCGCTCGGCTACGTGCTTGCGATAATCTTCTAGCACGACGTTCTCCTCGCTCTCATTGTCTAATTATGCCTGGCGCTCAGTTCCAGCTTTAGGCTGATTGTCAGCGTATGGATAGGTAAGGTCAGAGTGCCCGGTCCAGCCCGTTCAACATATCAGAGTTTGAACCGTTTGTTAATTCGTTTACATTAAGGCAACATTTATACCTGTACTGCTTTTTATACCGGTACTGCTTTCTCAAGGATGGGGGCGTTAAACGACATAAGCCAAGCCTCCTCCCTTGAGGCCAGCATAGCAGTTGGCGGCAAAATCAACCACCGCTTAGCCCATAGAAACGATAAGGATAATAAAAAGAATATTCGCCACTGCCGCCGAATGCCAAACCCACTGTTACCGCCCCGATATAACGGATAATCGCCGTTAACAGCAGAAAAAATTGCTATGCTTCGCGCGTCATTCGCGGCATTGTCTTTCTTCACATTTACGTCACAGCACAGATATCGCCATGTCAGCCCATTCCCGTATTACCGCCCGGTTGGCGCACCTGATCGTCACCACTCAACCGGATACTACCGTTATCGATCTCGCCCGCGAAGGCGTCATGGATTTTCTCGCCTGCGCACTGCCGGTTTGGCAGGGTGCGGTAGCAGACAGCGGGCTTGCGCCGTTAAAATCGGTCTACCCCGGCAACGATAGCCAGAGCCGAAGCCTGCTGCTGGGTTATGCCGGTCATGCGCTGGATTTTGACGATTTTCACTCCGGGTTTCGTGGTCATCCCAGCACGGTTATTCTGCCTGCCTTGCTGGCTCTGGTGGGTGAACACCCGACATTCACGCAGACGCATTTCCTTACCGCCTACGCTATCGGCGTGGAAACAGCCGGGCGGTTGGGGCTGGCGGCAGGGCCACGCCACTACAGTCAGGGCTACCATAATACGGCGACGCTGGGTGCCATTGCGGCAGCGGCGGCAAGCTGCCGACTGATGGGCGCGACACCGGATCAAACCGCTAACGCGCTGGGACTGGCAGCATCACAAGCCGCCGGGCTGCGTGCGCAGTTCGGCTCCGCTATGAAGCCACTGCATGCGGGGCTGGCCGCGCGCGCCGGGTTAAGTGCCATGCAACTGGCACTGGCGGGATTCCACGGCAACCCTGATACCGTGCTGGAGGCGTTTCTTGCAGCCCACGGCGACGGCCAGCACCACGATGAAGCGTTGATCGCGCACTGGGGAGCCCCCTGGCGACTGGTGTCACCCGGGCTGACCTTTAAGCGTTACCCCACCTGTGGCGGTACCCACAGTGCGGCGGAAGCGGCATTTATCCTGCGGGAACAGTGGGTCACGCAGGATGGGCACGCCCCCGACGACCTGCCCGACGCCATTCAACGTATTACGGTGCGGTTCCCACCGGGTGGCGACGCGGCACCGTTTATCCGGCAGGCCACCACCGGCGTCGAAGGCCGCTTTAGCCTTGAGTACGTGATTGCCGCCGCACTGCTGGAAGGTCAGTTGCGACTGGAACGTTTTACCGAAGGCCCGGTCGACCCGCGCATTGCCGCACTGGCAAGCAAAGTATCACGTCAGGCAGACCTGAGCGCACCGCCGGATGAACAGAACCCCGATGCCCGCTTCCATGACGTCAGTATGCTGATGAACGATGGGTCATGTTTTCATGCCAGAGTCACCTGGCAGCAAACCGCTGCGGTAAAAACGGATGTCACCGCCAAGCTTCGCCAGACACTCACCCTGCTGCCGTGGCTGACGGCTGACGAGGTACTCAGCCACAGCCAGTTACGCACCCCCGACGCACTGGCTGAGCTGATTCGTCTCCTGTCATAACCGACAGCGGGATGCTTTCCCGCTGTGTTGACCTGACATTCAGCCGGGCTGGTTCGCGGTACTTAACGCCGCTCCGGCGCAGGTGCCAGCCAGCGATCCAGCCATTGGAACACGGCCTCCTGTTGTTCCTGATAGAACACGTGCCCTAACTCAGGCCAGATGCGGGTTTCCAGCCTGTCATCAGCGTGTTGCGACTGCCACACCTGATGCATGCGCTCATACGCCGCTTGCACCGCCTGCTGTGGGAACAAGTTATCTTTGCCGCCGTTGAAAAACAGCATCGGACGCGGTGCTGCGATACTGGCAACATCAGGGAAATCAAGATGAGCAGGTAACCCCGGATGCAACATATAGAAAGAAGACTGGCCGCGTAGCACATTGTTGCCCGGCACCATTAAACCGTCATACGTTCCCATCCAGGCAACAGCCGCTGTCGCCGCCGCTTTATCCGACAAGGCGGCCAGTTGCCAGGCACGGTAAGCCCCCATGGAAAACCCGACGACACCCACCCGTTTCGGGTCAACCGAGCGCAACGACGCCAGAAAATCCAGCGACCGGGTATCTTCGTAGGCCATATCACCTGCCAGCGATCTCCCCAGATTAAAAAAATTACTGGCCAGCGCCTGCTGTTGTTCATATTTCAACGGCCCACGGTCCCCCCACCCCAGCGCATCTACCGCCAGCACCACATAACCCCGTTTTGCCAGTTCGTCACCGACAAAGCGGCCGGTAAAGTAACGATCAGCCCACGCCTTTGCAGAAGCGATACGCGCGTCATCCCCCCACGGGCGGATCATTTTCTCCTTACCAATATCGAATTTTGCACCGTGATCATGCAGCAACAGCACCGCTGGATGCGGCCCCGGAGTTTTTGGCGTCAGTAACAATCCCGCCACCCGGCTTTCATCGGTGAGATTAAACGCCACTTTCTCGGCCACATAGGTATCGCGGTCCTGACGGTCCACCACCTGTGGCTCGAAAGCGCGGTGGGAATCAGGCGTGAGCAGCAGTGATCGTACCAGTTGCCGGGCATGCTCTCGCCATTGATTGAAATGCGCCTCATGCCCGGCCAGCCAGGAATCCGGGTAGGTCAGTTGCTGCTTGAGCTGCGGGTAGAACGTGGGCAAGGCGTCATCCGTTACTGACGTCGTTGTATAGGAATGATCGTTTGCCATAAGCGGGGTACTCGCCAGACAGCACATCAAAATACCGAGGGTACGCCGTAATCTGCCTATTTTCATTGTTATCCTCCAAAAATAAAACATCGTTTCTTTTCGGTGGAGTTGATTGTAAATGAAGCAGATACCGCTGACAGGAGCAGATCAGAATTCTGGGAGGAAGGTAAAAAAAATCCGGCAACAGGTGCCGGATTCGCATTGAACAGACAAGACGTTTGTTCCCCACAACCACGGTTGCGGGGAAACGAATTATTTCTTCTTGGCTTTCGGGTTCGGCAGGTCGGTGATGCTACCTTCAAAGACTTCAGCCGCCAGACCTACGGATTCATGCAGCGTCGGGTGAGCGTGGATGGTCAGTGCGATATCTTCTGCATCACATCCCATCTCGATAGCCAGACCGATTTCACCCAGCAGTTCACCACCGTTGGTACCGACAATCGCACCACCGATCACACGGTGTGTTTCTTTGTCGAAAATCAGTTTGGTCATACCGTCAGCGCAGTCAGAGGCAATCGCACGACCCGATGCGGCCCACGGGAACACGGCGGTTTCGTAGCTGATGCCTTTTTCTTTCGCTTCTTTCTCAGTCAGGCCAACCCATGCCACTTCCGGCTCAGTGTAGGCGATAGACGGGATCACTTTCGGATCGAAGTAGTGTTTCTTACCGGAGATGACTTCAGCCGCGACGTGACCTTCATGCACGCCTTTGTGCGCCAGCATCGGCTGACCGACGATATCGCCGATAGCGTAGATGTGCGGTACGTTGGTACGCATTTGTTTGTCAACGCGGATGAAACCACGGTCGTCAACTTCAACACCAGCCTGACCAGCATCCAGCAGTTTGCCGTTCGGTACACGTCCGATAGCCACCAGCACCGCGTCATAACGCTGCGGTTCTGCCGGGCCGTTCTTGCCTTCCATCGACACGTAGATACCGTCTTCTTTGGCTTCTACCGCCGTCACCTTGGTTTCCAGCATCAGGTTGAATTTCTTGCTGATACGTTTGGTGAAGACTTTAACGACGTCTTTGTCCGCAGCAGGGATCACCTGATCGAACATTTCCACGACGTCGATCTGTGAACCCAGCGCGTGGTACACGGTACCCATTTCCAGACCGATGATACCGCCGCCCATGACCAGCAGACGGCCGGGAACGGTTTTCAGTTCCAGCGCATCAGTAGAGTCCCATACACGCGGGTCTTCATGCGGAATGAATGGCAACTGAATCGGACGGGAACCGGCCGCGATAATCGCGTTGTCGAAATTTACCGTGGTGCTGCCGCCTTCCCCTTCAACCACCAGGGTGTTCGGGCCGGTAAACTTACCAAAACCGTTGACGACTTTGACTTTACGGCCTTTCGCCATACCAGCCAGACCGCCAGTCAGTTGAGTGATAACCTTTTCTTTCCAGGTGCGAATTTTATTGATATCCGTCTGCGGTTCGCCAAACACGATACCGTGCTCAGCCAGCGCTTTGGCTTCTTCGATAACTTTCGCTACATGCAGCAGTGCTTTGGAAGGGATACAGCCTACATTCAGACATACGCCGCCCAGCGTGGAATAGCGCTCGACCAGCACGGTGTCCAGACCCAAATCTGCACAACGGAACGCTGCGGAATAACCAGCAGGGCCCGCGCCAAGTACCACCACCTGAGCTTTAATTTCAGTACTCATCATGACCTCTTAATGAATTTCCGGCGGGTCTGTGACGTCATTATTGTTGAGTCTTAACGCCCTCTTCCACCGGGACGTGTCTTTGCCGCGCTAGTTTACAAAATCATTAACAATTTTGAAACAACGAGCGACTAACGATTTGTCCTTAATCACTGATAGCTGTAACCAATAACAGCTTATCAGAAAAAAGCCGGCCGTCAGGCCGGCTTTTTTGATTACATCACCAGACGGCGAATGTCGGACAAGGTGTTGTTGATGATGGTAATGAAGCGTGCACCATCAGCACCGTCAATGACACGGTGGTCGAAGGACAGAGAGATCGGCATCATCAGACGCGGAACAAACTCTTTACCATTCCAGACCGGTTCCATGGCGGACTTAGACACACCCAGAATAGCCACTTCCGGCGCGTTGACGATCGGCGCGAAATGCGTCGTACCGAGACCACCGATGCTGGAGATGGTAAAGCACCCACCCTGCATTTCGCCTGCGGTCAGCTTACCGTCACGGGCTTTCTTAGAGATGGTCATCAGTTCACGAGACAGCTCAATGATGCCTTTCTTATTCACATCTTTGAACACCGGAACGACCAGACCATTCGGCGTATCTACCGCAACACCGATGTTGATGTATTTCTTCAGCGTCAGGCGTTGACCGTCTTCAGACAGCGAACTGTTGAAGCGAGGCATCTGCTCAAGCGCAGCGGCAACCGCTTTCATGATGAACACGACCGGCGTGATCTTCACATCCAGTTTACGCTTCTCAGCTTCCACGTTCTGCTGTTTGCGGAACGCTTCCAGGTCGGTGATATCGGTTTTATCGAAGTGCGTAACATGCGGGATCATCACCCAGTTACGGCTCAGGTTAGCACCAGAGATTTTCTGGATACGACCCAGCTCCACTTCTTCAATTTCACCAAACTTGCTGAAATCAACTTTCGGCCACGGCAACAGACCCGGCAGAGAACCGCCAGTCGCACCCGCTGCCGGAGCAGACTCAGCGCGTTTCACGGCTTCTTTCACGTAAGCCTGTACGTCTTCGCGCAGGATACGACCTTTACGGCCAGTACCTTTTACTTTCGCCAGGTTGACGCCGAACTCACGCGCCAGACGACGAATGACCGGTGTGGCATGGATGTAGGCGTCGTTTTCAGCAAACTCACCTTTGCTATCGGCTTTCGCTGCAGCTGGTGTCGCTGCCGCCGGTGCTGGTGCACTTGCGGCCGGAGCCGGTGCTGCCGCTACAGGAGCCGCTGCCGGTGCGGCGCCTTCCACTTCGAATACCATGATAAGCGACCCGGTTTTCACCTTGCTGCCGGTGCTAACCTTGATTTCCTTCACGGTACCGGCGAACGGTGCCGGCACTTCCATTGACGCTTTGTCGCCTTCCACGGTGATCAGCGACTGTTCTGCCGCCACTTTATCACCGACTTTGACCAATACTTCCGTCACTTCGACTTCATCGCCACCGATATCCGGCACGTTGACGTCTTTAGCACCGCCGCTCACCGCTGGCGCGGCAGCAGGTGCACTCGCGGCAGGAGCCGCGGCACCCGCAACCTCAAACACCATGATCAGTGAGCCAGTTTTCACCTTGTCACCGGTCTTGATGCGAATTTCTTTTACCGTACCCGCGAACGGTGCCGGCACTTCCATAGAGGCTTTGTCGCCTTCCACCGTAATCAGCGACTGCTCTGCCGCTACGGTGTCGCCGATGTTAACCATCACTTCGGTCACTTCGACTTCGTCGCCGCCGATATCCGGCACTTCAACTTCTTTCACCGCGCTGGCAGCGGCAGGTGCCGCAGCCGGTGCCGGCGCAGCAGCGGCCGGAGCCGGTGCGGCAGCCACCGCACCTTCTGCTTCGAAGACCATGATCAGTTTGCCGGTCTCGACTTTGTCGCCTACCGCCACTTTAATCTCTTTAACCACACCCGCCTGCGGAGAGGGGACTTCCATCGAAGCCTTGTCACCTTCAACGGTGATCAGCGACTGCTCGGCTTCCACTTTGTCACCCACTTTGACCAGCACTTCGGTGACTTCAACTTCATCTGCACCGATATCCGGTACCTTGATTTCGATAGCCATTACTCTTTCCCTCTTATGCTACGCGCGGGTTAACTTTTTCAGGGTTGATGTCGAATTTCTTGATGGCTTCAGCCACGACAGATTTTTCAACTTCACCGCGTTTAGCCAGTTCGCCCAGTGCAGCAACGACCACGTAGGACGCGTCCACTTCAAAGTGGTGACGCAGGTTTTCACGGCTGTCGGAACGGCCGAAACCATCGGTGCCCAGTACGCGATAATCGCTGGCCGGAACGTAGGTACGTACCTGCTCGGCAAACAGTTTCATGTAGTCGGTAGACGCGACGGCCGGTGCGTCGTTCATCACCTGAGCAATGTACGGTACGCGCGGCGCTTCGGTCGGGTGCAGCATGTTCCAACGTTCGCAGTCCTGACCGTCACGGGCCAGTTCGGTGAAGGAGGTAACGCTGTACACATCAGAACCGATGCCGTAATCGTTGGCCAGAATCTGTGCGGCTTCGCGCACATGACGCAGGATAGAACCAGAACCCAGCAACTGAACTTTGCCTTTGCTGCCCGCCACGGTTTCCAGCTTGTAGATACCTTTGCGGATGCCTTCTTCGGCGCCCTGCGGCATCGCCGGCATGTGGTAGTTTTCGTTCAGTGTGGTGATGTAGTAGTAAATGTTTTCCTGTGCGTCGCCATACATACGAACCAGACCGTCATGCATGATGACCGCCACTTCGTACGCGAACGCCGGGTCGTAGGAAATACAGTTCGGAATGGTCAGTGCCTGGATGTGGCTGTGACCATCTTCATGCTGCAAACCTTCGCCGTTCAGTGTGGTACGACCGGATGTACCGCCGATCAGGAAGCCACGTGCCTGTTGGTCACCAGCTGCCCAGCACAGGTCACCGATACGCTGGAACCCGAACATGGAGTAGTAAATATAGAACGGGATCATCGGCAGGTTATTGGTGCTGTAAGACGTTGCCGCCGCCAGCCAGGAGGAGCCTGCACCCAGTTCGTTGATCCCTTCCTGCAGGATCTGACCTTTCTGGTCTTCTTTATAGTAAGCGACCAGTTCGCGGTCCTGCGGGGTGTACTGCTGACCATTCGGGCTGTAGATACCGATCTGACGGAACAGACCTTCCATACCGAAGGTACGCGCTTCGTCGGCGATGATCGGAACCAGTCTGTCTTTGATAGACTTGTTCTTCAGCATCACGTTCAGTGCACGCACAAAGGCGATGGTGGTGGAGATTTCTTTGGTCTGCTCTTCCAGCAGAGAGCTGAAGTCTTCCAGCGTCGGCAGGTCCAGCTTCTCATCAAATCTCGGCTGACGGGACGGCAGGTAGCCTTCCAGCGCCTGACGACGTTCGTGCAGGTATTTGTACTCTTCGGAGTTTTGGTCGAAGGTAATGAACGGCAGTTTTTCCACATCAGCGTCAGCAACCGGCACATTGAAACGGTCGCGGAAATAACGCACGCCGTCCATGTTGATTTTCTTGACCTGGTGAGCAATGTTCTTGCCTTCAGCCGCATCACCCATACCATAACCTTTGATGGTATGAGCCAGAATAACCACCGGCTTGCCTTTGGTTTCCTGTGCTTTTTTCAGTGCAGCGTAAACTTTCTTCGGATCGTGACCACCTCGGTTAAGTGCCCAGATATCGTCATCGCTCCAGTCTTTGACCAGCGCAGCGGTTTCCGGGTATTTACCGAAGAAGTGCTCACGCACGTAGGCACCGTTTTTGGATTTGAAGGTCTGGTAATCGCCGTCAACGGTTTCGTTCATCAGTTGAATCAGCTTACCGCTGGTGTCTTTACGCAGCAGTTCGTCCCAACGACCGCCCCAGATAACCTTGATCACTTCCCAGCCAGCACCACCGAAGATGCCTTCCAGCTCGTTGATGATCTTGCCGTTACCGGTGACCGGGCCGTCCAGACGCTGCAGGTTACAGTTGATGACAAACACCAGGTTGTCCAGCTTCTCACGGGTCGCGATAGTAATCGCACCTTTAGATTCCGGCTCATCCATTTCACCGTCGCCCAGGAAGGCGTATACGGTCTGCTTCGTGGTGTCTTTCAGACCACGATTGTTAAGATACTTCAGGAACTTGGCCTGATAGATAGCGTTAATCGGGCCCAGGCCCATTGACACGGTCGGGAACTGCCAGAATTCCGGCATCAGTTTCGGATGCGGGTAGGAAGACAGGCCATTACCGTGAACTTCCTGACGGAAGTTGTTCATCTGATCTTCAGTCAAACGACCTTCCAGGAAGGCGCGCGCATAAACCCCTGGGGAGATATGCCCCTGGAAGAACACCAGGTCACCGCCGTCTTGTGCGTTACGAGCACGGAAGAAGTGGTTGAAGCACACTTCATAGAAGGTAGCGGAAGACTGGAAAGACGCCATATGACCGCCCAGCTCCAGATCTTTCTTAGATGCGCGCAGTACCGTCATCACCGCATTCCAGCGGATTGCGGAACGGATACGACGCTCCAGATCAAGGTTCCCCGGATACGCGGGTTCATCTTCTGCCGCGATGGTGTTGATGTAGTTACTGCCAGCACTGCCCGCAGCCACTTTCACCCCACCTTTACGTGCTTCAGTCAATACCTGATCAATCAGGAACTGAGCGCGCTCAACACCTTCTTCACGGATAACCGATTCGATCGCCTGCAGCCAGTCACGCGTTTCGATCGGATCCACGTCATTGTTCAAACGTTCTGACATGGTGTATTCCTTATCTGTTTCTAATCAGTTGATTTGTCTGGAGCCTGTCTTCTTGTACTCTGTTCCTGTTGGAGAAAGCACAGGAAGACAGGCCCTTCGTCTTGTTGCCGCAAACGACCGTCAGTCGACGGCCTAATCCTTGCGCTGCTGGAGCCGACGCAACGAGCGTTCCCGCCGACTATGTTCCCGGTTAAGTTCCAGCAATACTTCCTCAATAAAGGCCAGATGGCGATGTGATGCCTCGCGGGCTTTTTCCGGCTCACGAGCGACAATCGCTTCAAAAATCCTGGCACGATGGCTACTCACCTGCGTCAGAACTTCACGACTCAGATAAAGCAATTCAAAATTCTGCCTGACGTTTTGCTCAAGCATCGGTCCCATGCAGCGTAACAGGTGCAACAACACCACGTTGTGCGCGGCTTCCGTCACTGCGACCTGATAATGCATGACGGCTTCAGACTCCCCTTCCAGATCACCGGCTTCGCGCGCCGTTTCAATCAGAGCATGACAATCACGGATACGCTGCAAATCCTCTTCCGTGCCACGCAAGGCGGCATAGTAAGCGGCGATCCCTTCAAGGGCATGACGAGTTTCGAGGAGGTCGAACTGGGATTCCGGATGGTTAATTAACAGCTCCGCCAGTGGGTCGCTAACGCTCTGCCACAGGTTATTCTGAACAAAGGTACCGCCACCCTGACGGCGCAACAGTAACCCTTTGGCTTCCAACCGTTGGATAGCCTCGCGTAGCGAGGGGCGGGAAACATCGAACTGTTTTGCCAGTTCGCGTTCCGGTGGCAGCTTCTCTCCAGGGCGCAAGGTTCCCTCAAGGATCAGAAACTCCAGTTGCTGTTCAATCACATCTGACAGTTTAGGTTGACGGATCTTGCTGTAGGCCATGTGAATTCTTCCCGGCGAAAAAGCGCGGAGTCAATTGGTAATACCAATTTTAAAAACATGACGCACAAAGTAACAAAGTATTCACCTTCTGTCCATACAGACGATGAGCGAAATTACCAATCACCTTAGTTTTTAACAAATGCCCAGAATCTTGTAGCAAAAGCACGAATCGTTCAGTGGTATTACCATTTAGTAAAGCTCGCTAGTTTTAACTTTTTTGAAACTCAAATCAGGCAAAGCTGAACCGTTCAACCTGCCATTTAATGAATTTAAAATCACAATAAATGAATAAAAAAACCAACAAGCCCGATTCACAGACCATGACCTTATTTTGGCCCTCCCGAACATATCGCGCGTGTATGACATGGAAAAGGCAACGACGTTTTTCCCCCTGTAAACCACGGTAAAAGCGCAAAGCCGTACCGTACAGATGACGGTGATCATGACATCACACTTTTATGTCATGCCTCGCAAGAAATCAGTGCAATTCTCTGCGCATATCACTATTCTCTGACGCGCGATAGCACTGGCGGCGATTTAGGTTTGTCAGCGTCGTAAATATAAAATTACACACACGTAAAAAGACAAACGTGCCAGCCCGCGCCACACCGTCGGTGAACGGTTTGTCTTTTCATCGGCAGAGGGTAAAAGCATGCAAGATCAACAAGACGGTACGCTACAACGCGGACTGAAAAACCGTCACATACAGTTGATTGCTCTGGGGGGCGCGGTTGGAACCGGATTGTTCCTCGGTATCGCACAAACGATCAAGATGGCCGGGCCATCCGTTCTGCTGGGCTATGCAATCGGCGGTCTGATTGCGTTTTTCATCATGCGCCAGTTAGGCGAAATGGTGGTGGAAGAGCCGGTTGCTGGTTCATTTAGCCACTTTGCCTATAAATACTGGGGCAACTTCGCCGGTTTCGCTTCCGGCTGGAACTACTGGGTGCTGTATGTGCTGGTGGCGATGGCAGAGCTAAGCGCCGTTGGTATCTATGTACAATACTGGTGGCCAGATATTCCTACCTGGGTGTCCGCTGCGGTGTTCTTTGTCGTGATCAACGCCATTAACCTGGCCAACGTGAAGATGTACGGCGAGCTGGAATTCTGGTTTGCGATCATCAAGGTGGTGGCGATTGTCGGCATGATCCTGTTCGGCGGCTGGCTGCTGCTCAGTGGCCACGGCGGGCCGGACGCGTCCATTACCAATCTCTGGGCGCAGGGCGGTTTCTTCCCCAACGGCATCAGCGGTCTGGTGATGGCGATGGCGGTTATCATGTTTTCTTTCGGTGGTCTGGAACTGGTGGGCATTACAGCAGCAGAAGCAGATAAACCGGAAGAGAGCATTCCACGTGCGACCAATCAGGTCATTTACCGTATCCTGATTTTCTACGTCGGTTCATTGACGGTGCTGCTGTCGCTCTATCCGTGGGGCAAAGTGGTCGAAGGCGGCAGTCCGTTCGTCATGATTTTCCACGCACTGAACAGTGAGCTGGTGGCTAATATCCTGAATATTGTGGTGCTGACTGCAGCGCTGTCGGTATACAACAGTTGCGTCTACTGTAACAGCCGTATGCTGTACGGCCTGGCTAAGCAGGGTAACGGCCCACAATCGCTGCTGAAAGTAGACCGTCGCGGTGTGCCGGTGGTCGCTATCGGCGTATCCGCGCTGGCTACCGCCCTGTGCGTACTGATCAACTATGTGTTGCCGGGTAAAGCGTTTGAGCTGTTGATGGCGTTGGTGGTGTCTGCTCTGGTGATCAACTGGGCGATGATCAGTCTGGCACATCTGAAATTCCGTGCGACCAAAGACCGTGAAGGCGTGCAGACCCGATTTAAAGCGTTGTGGTTCCCGTTCGGCAACTACCTGTGTCTGGCATTTATGGTGGGTATTCTGGTCATCATGTCCCTGACGCCCGGTATCCAGATTTCGGTCTTGTTGATTCCGGTCTGGTTGATCGTGTTAGGTATCGGCTACCGTTTCAAAAAGCGCCAATAACACTTTCCTTTCTTAGAATAACACCATCCTTTCTCAGTATGGCCGCCGCAGCGGCCATACTGTTTTCATGATGTTCCTGCTTTCATGATGTTCCCGTCTTTACGATCAACGTGACTCTCACGATACGTTAGACCAGCGTACCGTAGATGGTGAGTAAAGCCACGACGACAACCAACACCAGCGTCACTTTTTTCGCCAGCGACACTGCCGCTCTCGGAGTAGAAATCGGGTCGCCATGTGGTTCACGTTCCAGTGAAAACTGCGCCAGTTTTGTTAGTACCCAGTACTGAGAAGAGTGTACGTCCATCATCGCGGCAAACCAGGCGGGCAATGCCTTCTCACCGTGCCCCAGCAACGCATAAGCGGCACCGGCCAACCGTACCGGAATCCAGTCCAGCCAATGCAGTAAGGTATCAACACCCGAGTTCGCTCGTTCCAGCGGGGTATGATGACGCGCCAGACAGCACTGCCGGGCGCGCAACACGGTGTACCCCACCAATGCCACCGGACCATAAGGCCCCGCCGCGACAAACCAGAACAATGGTGCCAGATAAAAGCGGAAATTCAGCCACAGCAACGCGTTTTGTAATTCCTTTAAACGTTCACGTTCGCTGCCATCGAGCGGCAGGCCATGAATCAGCGCCAGCTCCTCAGCCATTTCCCGGCAGGCATCCGCCTCACCACGCTGAGCGCTCTGAATATAGCGGTGGTAATGCTGGCGTATTTCGCCCGCACCGATGCACATCAAGCCGACGGCAATCCACAGCAGCAGCAGCGGCAAGCCAAATAGCCACCCGCTGAGCACCCACTGCGCCGCCAACACAACCGCCATACCCATAATAGATAACAGCAATGTTTGCACCAGCGATGGGGCAGAAAGATGACGAAACACCCGTTCTACATGGTGATCCAGTTGCCAGTGGTCGCCACGTTTAAACAACCGCTCCCATCCCAGGACCAACAATAGGCTAAACAACGTCATCTGTGATTACTCCCCTTGTTCTGGTGGTGTCTGCCATAACCGTTGATATCGCGCCCAGTCGAACGCCGGGCCGGGGTCAGTCTTACGTCCCGGTGCAATATCACTATGTCCGGTAATACGTTCAGGCGTAATGCCATACATTTCACTCAGCAGGCGGGTGACATCTGCCAGCCGGGCGTATTGTTCTGTGGTAAATGGCAGCGTATCAGTGCCTTCCAGCTCGATACCAATCGAAAAGTCATTACAACGCTCTCGCCCATCAAACTGCGACACACCGGCATGCCAGGCCCGTTGATCAAATGCCACATACTGCACGATGTCACCGTTGCGGCGAATCAGACAATGCGCCGACACCCTCAGATGGCATATGGACGCAAAATAGGGATGCACCGTTCCATCCAGCGTACCGGTAAAGAGCTGGTCGATGTACGGCCCGCCGAATTCGCCTGGAGGCAAACTGATGTTGTGAATCACCAGCAAAGAAGGCGACTCGCCTTGCGGACGATCATCCTGATGTGGCGACAAAACGCGTCTGGCCTCTGTCAACCAGCCATGCTCCACTCTCATCAGCGCTCCTTTTATTCTTCCTACCCGTCAAAACACGATCGTCATCGGAACACCGGTTTGCCCGGCAACCATCAGGTATCGCACCACAAGCGTTAACCGACTGATCGCACTCATCATGCAAACATCTTACCGCATCTGCCATGTTCCTGACCTGTTAAAAAACCATTCCGGTTTATTCGCAATTGTTCTTTCAACGCCTGCACACAAACCATGATGTTCTGCCCTTCTTCTGGTATGCTGCGCCCCCTCTTTCCGGCAAGCAGTCGACACGTACGCCATAATAAGCAAACGTTTTCGTCTTCTGCCCATCACCGGGAGGTTTTTCAGCAGTTATTTTGTTATTACCGCCCGAATCACTCTGCGCCGCCCCGGCCAACCAGGCCGCTGACGCGCTATCGGGTAACACAGAGAATCGTCATGAAAAAAATCCTTGCCGCCTGTGCAATCAGCACATTGTCATACAGTTTACCTACCGTTGCGGACACTAACGCCCCGCAATACCTCTCGGACTGGTGGCACCAGAGTATCAATGTGGTTGGCAGCTATCACACTCGTTTCGGACCCCAGTTAAACAATGATGTGTATCTGGAATATGAAGCGTTCGCTCGTAAAGACTGGTTTGATTTCTATGGCTATGTTGATGTGCCAAAGACCTTCGGTGCGGGTAATACACCAGACCGTGGTATCTGGAATAAAGGCTCTCCGCTGTTCATGGAAATCGAACCTCGTTTCTCTATTGATAAACTGACCAACACACAGTTGGGGTTCGGCCCGTTCAAAGAGTGGTATGTCGCCAACAACATTATCTACGATCAGGGTCGTAATAATGATTCGCGCCAGAGCACCTGGTATGTCGGTCTGGGAACCGATATCAATACCGGTACGGATCTGTCGTTGTCCGCCAATATCTACGCCAAATATCAGGGACAGAACTACAGCGCGCCGAATGAAGATCGCTGGGACGGCTACCGTTTTAAAATCAAATACTTTTATCCGATTACATCGTTGTGGGGAGGCAAGCTGACCTATATCGGCTTTACCAACTTCGACTTCGGATCCGACCTGGCTGACGCCGCTGGCCCGTCTCGTACCAGTAACGCCATTGCCTCCAGCCATATTCTGGCGCTGAACTATGACCACTGGCACTACTCCGTCGTTGCCCGTTACTTCCATAACGGTGGACAGTGGGCTGATGGCACCGAACTGGATTTCGGTCGTGGCCCGTTCAACGTCCGCTCTACAGGGTGGGGCTATTATCTGGTAGCCGGTTACAACTTCTGATCTTTGCTATGATGTATCCCGGCCATCGCCGGGATACGAAAACCCCGCCTGGATAGGTTGTTACTCACCATGTCAGGCCTGGCGGGTTGCGCAAAAAGCAAATAACACATTGAATTAAAATAATTTTTAAAATCACCCATTAACGGGATAGCATACATTCCGGATTCCATCGGAGTAGCATCATGACAACACGCCGTTATAGTCAGGAGCAGCGCCAGGCGGAACTGCTCAGCCGTATTGAGCACGATATCCCCGCCAGCGTACAGCAGGCATTACGCGAAGACCTCGGGGGAGAAGCCAACCCTGAGCATGACCTCACTGCACAGTTGTTACCCAATGACACCGTCGCCAGCGCGGTCATCATTACCCGCGAAGCCGGTGTATTCTGCGGTCAGCGCTGGGTAGACGAGGTGTTCCGTCAGTTGGGCAACGTCATTACCATCGACTGGCTGGTTCACGACGGTGATGTACTGACGGAAAATCAACCGCTGTGCCAGTTGCAGGGGTCTTCCCGCATACTGCTTACCGGTGAACGCACCGCGCTGAATTTCCTGCAAACGCTCTGTGGTGTGGCAACTGAAGTGAGTCGTTATGTCGCACAACTGGCCGGCACGCATACCCAGTTGCTGGACACGCGAAAAACGCTGCCCGGCTTGCGCACTGCGCTGAAATACGCGGTACTGTGCGGTGGTGGGAGCAATCATCGCCTCGGTCTGGCCGATGCATTCCTGATCAAAGAAAACCACATTATTGCCGCGGGCTCCATCAGGCAGGCGGTTGAAAAAGCCTTCCAATTGCGTCGTGATGTGCCGGTAGAAGTCGAGGTAGAAACCCTCGAGGAACTGCAACAAGCACTGAGTGCCGGGGCAGACATTATTATGCTGGACAACTTCACGCTGGATGCTATCCGCGAAGCCGTCACACTGACCAATGGCCGCGCGTTGCTGGAAGTCTCTGGCAACGTGACGCTGCAAACATTGCCGGATTACGCTGCCACCGGCGTCGACTATATCTCGGTTGGCGCGCTGACCAAACATGTACGGGCGCTCGACCTGTCGATGCGTTTTCGTTAACGCCTGTCGTTGCATTGTGGTGCTCCTCCATCAGCCCGGTGCGCCGGGTTGATGGCGATGCTGTAGCACTATTGGCTCTCTCGCCAACCTTTCCTTCGGTTTACCTCCCCGTTTTGCGAGCCAGCTCGCCTGTTTTTTGTAACACCTTGCAGCAATCCTCCACAGTTTGCACAACAGGTTCCTGATTAAAAACATCGGGATAGCCAGCATCACTCTCTGTCTCTACCCTGCCATCACCAGCCACACCAGGGAACCAATAACATGACACAACAAGGATTTTCACTGATTGAATTGATGGTGGTTATTGTCATCATCGCTATTCTGAGCGCGCTGGGGATCCCAGCGTATCAAGGGTATCTGCAAAAAGCCGCCATGACTGACATGCTGCAAACCATGAGCGCCTATAAAACCGCAGTCGATCTTTGCAGCCTTAGCAATGCCGGGCTGGAAGGATGTAACGCCGGTAGCCAGGGGATCCCGACACCTTCGGCATCACGGTATGTCAGTGCCGTCACGATCAATCAGGGTGTCATTACCCTGACCGGGCAGTCGACCTTGCAAGGGCTAAGTGTGGTGATGACACCCACACTGGATGCGCAAAACGGTGTATCCCGCTGGACAAGGGCTTGCCGCACCAGCGCCGGAGCCGACAGTCTGCGTCAGGCATGCGAAGACGTCTTTCGTTTTGACTCGGCAGCAGGGTGACAGCCATGACACATCAGACACAACACCATGAATTACAATTGCTTTGTCGTCGTTATCACGCTCTGCTATTGGATATAGACGAACAGACGATCTCTGTTGCCGTGGCAGGATCGGTAGCAGAAGATCTGATCGCCGCGCTGCGTTTCGCCAGTCACAGACGCGTTCTGGTGGAACAGTGGCCTGCCGCACGGCTGGAGCAACAACTCACTTCACCGCAAGCTCAAGAGGCTAACGCCTCTTATCAGGCTGATGCCGCATCCCCCGAAGAACCCGATGATGCGCCAGTGGTCCAGTTCATTAACCAAACCCTGAAATTGGCTATCCAGCGCCGGGCCTCTGATATCCATCTGGAACCCTTATCAGCAGGTTATCGCGTTAGGCTGCGTATCGACGGGGTATTACATGAAATACCGACCAACCCGGATTTACCCGCAAACCGTATGGTTGCCCGCCTTAAGATTATGGGGAAACTGAATATTGCTGAACGCCGTTTGCCACAAGACGGGCAATTCAGCCTCCGTCTGGAACAGCACACCTATTCGCTACGCATCGCCACGTTACCCGTTCAGGGCGGTGAGAAAGTCGTATTGAGAGTATTACAAACACAGCAACACGCTCTGGAACTGAGTGCGTTAGGCCTGCCCGACTACGCGCTGCAACAATTCAAGCACACTCTCAGCCTGCCACAAGGCCTGATTTTGGTTACCGGGCCAACCGGTAGTGGCAAGACGTTCACGCTGTACAGCGCTATCCGCTGGTTAAATGACACCAGCCGTAACATTTGCAGCGTAGAAGATCCCGTGGAAATACCCTTGCCCGGTATCAATCAAACCGCTATCCACGCACAAAGTCAGTTGGATTTCGCCCGGGTATTACGCGCGCTATTACGCCAGGATCCCGATGTTGTCATGATTGGTGAAATCCGTGATGCTGAAACGGCGGAGATTGCTGTCAAAGCCGCACAAACCGGTCATCTGGTGCTGTCCACCCTGCATACTAATTCGGCGCTGGATACACTGATCCGACTGGGACATTTAGGCATCCCCGGTTATCTGGTCGCCGCGGCGCTCAAACTGGTGATTGCCCAAAGACTGGTGAGACGATTATGTCCGCACTGCCGCCAACTGAGAGAAGACACGACAACCTTACCCAACTCGCTATGGCAAGGCCCGTTACGGCAATGGCAAGCCACCGGGTGTGAACACTGTTTTTCTGGCTACTACGGCCGGGCCGCGATTTATGATCTACTGCCGGTCACACCGGCACTTCAGCAGGCATTGTCTGGTGCCACATCATTAGCTGACCACAACCTGGCACTCCCATTGCAACGGGAAACCCGCTTGCTATCCGCAGGACTGGCACTGGTTCACGAAGGCGTCACGTCTTTGGAAGAAGTCTATCGCGTGATAGGCGATCACATTGAATAGAGGCCGCGCATGGCAGTACAAAAACTCTACTACTGGCAGGCACTACGTCAGGATGGCGAACCTTGCGCTGGTGAACGTATCGGTTTTGAACGGGGTGAAATTTATCAGTACCTGCTGGAGCTCGGCTATCAACCTTTACGACTGAAAACCGGTGCGTATCTGACACCACGTTACTGGCAAGGCCCACAGCTATCCATCATCATCCGGCAACTGTCGACCTTGTTGCAGGCAGGACTACCCTTGCTGGATGCATTGGAGCTACTAGGACGTCAGCACGAAAAAGCAGGCTGGCGCTGTCTGTTACAGGACATTCGCCTGCAGGTCAGCCAGGGACGCCCACTGTCAGAGGTACTCTCAGAGTATCCAACCATCTTCCCGGTTATGTGCAGTTCGTTGGTTGCGGTGGGTGAGCTGACAGGAAAACTGGACGAATGCTGTGCCCGGCTGGCGGATTATCAGGAAACGCAACGTCAGTTGACGGGAAAAGTGATGAGGGCCTTACGCTACCCCTTGTTTGTGGTGTCGGTAGGAGTAATGGTCACACTACTGATGCTCACACTGGTATTACCGGAATTCGCAGAGCTGTACGCCTCTTTTGGCGCTCCGCTTCCCTGGCTGACACGCATGATGCTGGCGTTATCGGATGGGGTCAGCCATCACGGCATGCTCCTCTTTCTCCTGTCTGCTGGAATATGGCTGGGTTATCAGCGGTTACGCAGACAAAACGCACAGTGGCAACAACGGGAACAACGGCTATTGCTGAAACTACCGCTGCTATCCACACTGATACAAAGTCATTGCCTGGGACAAATTTTTCACACTCTGGCCATGACGCAACAGGCGGGATTAACTCTCTTGTCAGGCCTCAATGCGGCTGCCACGTTGAACAACCCGGTGTACCGACAATCACTTGCAGAGATACAGCGCCAGCTTGAGCAGGGCATTCCGCTCGGGCAAGCCATTCATGACTATCCCTTGCTCTACCCTGCCCCCTGCCACCAGCTCATTAGCGTCGGCGAGGAAACCGGAGCGCTGGATCAGTTATTTGCCCGACTGGCAGGTTGGTATGAGAATCACACCCGACAATTCGCGGACACGCTAACACAGACACTGGAACCGCTGCTGCTGGTCGTCGTTGGTGGTCTGGTGGGAACACTGGTCATCGCCATGTATCTGCCGATTTTCCAGTTGGGGAATGTACTGGCAGGTGCCTGACCCCGCCAGCACATAACAACGGGGCTTAGCCGTTAAACACCGGATTTTCCTGCTCGGCAACGCGAATGAAGGTAGTGCGCTTGGTCAGTTCTTTCAGGCGTGCCGCCCCCACATAGGTGCAGGCAGAGCGCAGCCCACCAAGAACATCCCGTACGGTATGCTCGACCGGGCCACGCAGCGGCAGACTTACTGTCTTACCTTCCGCTGCACGGTATTCAGCAACGCCGCCGACATGCCGCTCCATTGCAGAGGCGGAGCTCATGCCGTAAAACAGCATCATCTTACGGCCATCTTCCTCAACGATATCGCCGCCACACTCGTCATGCGCGGCCAGCAGTCCCCCTAACATCACGAAGTCAGCACCGCCACCAAAGGCTTTAGCTACATCACCCGGTACAGTACAGCCACCGTCACTGACAATCTGCCCACCCAGCCCATGGGCGGCATCAGCACATTCAATCACCGCTGACAATTGCGGGTAGCCGACGCCGGTTTTAACCCGCGTCGTACAAACAGAACCGGGACCAATCCCCACCTTGACGATATCAGCCCCTGATAACAGCAGTTCTTCCACCATCTCACCGGTGACCACATTACCGGCACAGATGACCTTATCAGGGAAAACGTCGCGTGCTTTCTGCACAAAATTGACGAAATGTTCCGAATATCCGTTAGCAACATCAATGCAGATAAATTTCAAATCTGGGGATAACGCCAGAATCTGTATCATCTTCTCAAAATCACTGTCCGATGTGCCACTCGACACCATGACATGGCGTAAGACCGCAGCCGGCGTACTCTCTATAAACTGTTGCCATTCAGCCACGGAATAGTGCTTATGCACCGCAGTCAGCAACTCAAATGACGCCAGGACACGCGCCATCTGAAACGTCCCCACTGTATCCATATTGGCCGCAATGACGGGGACACCCGACCAGCCGCAACCTGCATGCAAAAAGCTGAATTCACGTGTCAGTTCAACGTCTGCACGACTTTTCAACGTGGAGCGTTTAGGACGAATAAGCACATCTTTGAAACCCAGTTTAATATCTTCTTCAATACGCATGATGTACGACCTGATGAAGTGAGGAGAATGATTCAGGGAAGAAGAGGCGATAATGCGCCAATTCATTGTGATCATACGCTCGAATAATCCTGCGACAAGACTGCGATTTTTTCTCAATTTGGGCTAAAATCCGATAAATTTACCTGGCCATTTCTAGTTGATTATCATGGCATATATCGTCGCGCTCACAGGCGGCATAGGAAGCGGGAAAAGCACGGTTGCTCAGGGGTTTGCAGCGCTGGGAGCCACTATCGTTGATGCGGATGTAATAGCCCGAGAGGTCGTATCCCCCGGGCAACCCGCTCTGGCAACTATTGTGGAATACTTTGGCCCGGAAATATTACAACCAGACGGTGCATTAAACCGAAGCGCCCTGCGTGAGCGCATTTTTTCTAACCCGGAAGATAAGCGCTGGCTCAATGCCTTGCTGCATCCGCTGATTCAGAAAGAAACCCGACGCCAGCTCGCTGCCGCTACCACCCCTTATGCGTTATGGGTGGTGCCTTTGCTGGTGGAGAATCAACTACAAGGGAAAGCACACCGTATTTTGGTGGTGGATGTCTCCTTGGAAACACAATTACAACGAACCATGAGCAGGGATGGTGTTTCCCGCGCTCAGGCGGAAAATATTTTGGCATCGCAAGCTAGCCGCGAACAACGACTGGCCTGCGCTGATGATATTATCGATAACAACAGCAATCCGAGCTTACTGGCTCCGCGGATTGCCGCTCTACATCAGCATTACCTTGAGCTGGCCGCATCCGCAACCGACAGGACGACCCATAATGAGTGACGTTTCCTCAACAGTTCTTTTTGAATATCCGCTGAATGAAAAAATGCGTACCTGGTTACGCCTGGAATTTTTACTGCAACAGATGTTCGATAACCACGACCTGAAAGACATCGGCGTTGCCCTGACGTTTTTCCGTGCCGTCTCCGAATTATTGGATATTCTCGAACGGGGAGATGCCCGCCCAGACCTGCTAAAAGAGCTGGAACGCCAGCAACAGAAACTGGCGCAATGGGGTGAACTACCAGAAGCGGATATTTTGCGTATTAACACGTTACGTCAAAAATTACGCAACCTGTCCAGCGAACTGATTGCTGCTCCGCGCATGGGACAAGGGCTGCGTGAAGACAAATTAATCGCTATGGTACGCCAACGTCTGAGCCTGCCGGGTGGATGTTGCAGCTTTGACCTGCCGACCTTGCATATCTGGCTGCACCAGTTGCCTGAGCAAAAACAACGACACATCAACATTTGGCTGGAGAGCGTATCGCCGCTTAAACGTTCACTCGACAGCATACTGGAGTTGATTCGTCATGCGGGAGCCTTCAAAGAGCAAACCAGCCTTAACGGGTTTTATCAGGATAACGCAACCGATGCTGATCTGTTACGTCTGCGGATTGGCCTCGCTCATCAGCTTTATCCTCAAATATCGGGGCATAAAACCCGCTATGCCATCCGCTTTCTGCCATTAGACAGCGACGGGCAAACCCCCGCACGGTTGGAATTCGAGTTGGCATGTTGCTAGATAGAGTGGACTTGCTGGCGACAGCAAGTTTCTGGAGAAGAATGAAACGTGGATAACGAGATGACCGTTGTAAAATGCCCCATCTGCACCAAACCGGTAGAGTGGAGCGAGAATAGCCCTTATCGACCCTTCTGTAGCAAGCGCTGTCAGTTGATTGATTTAGGCGAATGGGCAGACGAAGAAAAACGGATACCCAGCGCGGAAGACGTTTCAGACAGCGACGTTTGGGGCGAAACGCCGCACTGAACCCTTACAAACCCAACGATAGCGACACGCTATTTATCCATCGCCTTTTTATCGCCCTTCACGATTCATGCCTGCGGGCATGAATCGCTGCAAAGAATGCAGCCACGACCCAGACAACATGCCCAGCTTACGTTTATACGCGACCGGCTTTCAGTTGTTGAATCATCTCAGCGTTGGCCGGTGGAAACTCGTGTTCGTCCAGTTCTTCAGCCGTTAACCAACGCGATGGCTGGCCTTCGCGGCCATACGGCTCGCCACGCCACTGCTCAACTAAAAAGAAATGCAACGTAATCAGACGTTCTCCGGCAGAAAACGTTTTGCTGCCCAGCGGGCTTGGATTGATCACCTCAATCCCGGCTTCTTCATGCAGCTCACGCGCCAGCGCCTGCTCCGGCGTCTCACCCACTTCCACCTTGCCACCCGGGAATTCCCATTTTCCAGCCATGTGTACACCTGCTGGACGGCAAGCGATGAAGAACTCACGCTGCGGATTGCGGATAATCCCCACCGCCACAGATAAAGTTTTTTGCGTCATTCTCTTTTCAACCAGTAAAAAGGCGGTCAACGACCGCCTTTGGGAGATGTCACTACGTTATCCGCCTTACTTTTGAAGGCGGCCGTGGCACTGCTTGTACTTTTTGCCCGAACCACACGGGCAAGGATCGTTACGACCGATTTTACGATCAGCATACGGCGAACTGCCAGCCGCTTCATCCTGATGGCTCAACTGTTGTTGACGAGCCAGACGCTCCGCTTCTTCACGACGCTGCTGCTCCATCGCTTCAACCTCTTCCGGCATACGTACCTGAACTTTACTCAGGGTACTGATGACTTCGTATTTGAGGCCTTCCAGCATCGCGGCAAACATCGCAAACGACTCACGCTTGTATTCCTGTTTCGGATCTTTTTGCGCATAACCGCGTAAATGGATCCCCTGGCGCAGATAGTCCATCGCAGCCAGATGCTCTTTCCACAACGAGTCCAGCGTTTGCAGCATCACACCTTTCTCGAAGTTACGCATGACATCACTGCCGACGACTTCTTCCTTGCGACGATACACGTCTACAGCCTGCTCATAGATACGCTCACGCAGCGTTTCCTCATGCAGTTCCGGCTCTTTGTCCAGCCATTCTGCGATCGGCAATTCAAGATCAAAGTCACTTTTCAGGCGCTGTTCCAGCCCCGGAATATCCCACATTTCTTCCAGAGACTGAGGCGGGATGTGAGCATCAAGGGTAGCCTTGAACACGTCTTCACGAATGCTGTTGATGGTTTCGCTGATATCAGAGGCATTCAGCAGTTCATTACGCTGGGTGTAGATAGCACGACGTTGATCGTTAGCCACATCATCGTATTCCAGCAATTGCTTACGAATATCGAAGTTACGGTTTTCTACCTTGCGCTGAGCATTGGCGATAGCCTTGGTAACCCAAGGGTGTTCAATCGCTTCGCCTTCTTTCATACCCAGTTTACGCATCATGTTGGAAACACGGTCCGACGCGAAAATACGCATCAGCGCATCTTCCATCGACAGGTAGAAACGGGAAGAACCTGGGTCCCCCTGACGACCGGAACGACCACGCAACTGGTTATCGATACGGCGAGACTCATGGCGCTCGGTACCAATAATGTGCAAACCACCCGCCGCCAGGACGTCGTCATGACGTTTTTGCCATTCTGCCTTGATAGCGACAATTTGCGCATCATCCGGGCTTTCCAGTTCTGCCACTTCAGCCTGCCAGCTACCGCCCAATACGATATCCGTACCACGACCGGCCATGTTGGTAGCAATAGTCACCGCGCCTGAACGGCCGGCCTGAGCCACGATATCCGCTTCCATCGCATGGAATTTGGCGTTCAGCACGTTGTGCTTGATACCCGCTTTGGTCAACGCATGCGACACCACTTCGGATTTTTCGATGGAAATGGTCCCCACCAATACCGGTTGCCCTTTAGTCGCGCGATCTTTGATATCTTCAATGATCGCATTGATTTTTTCCTGCTCGGTCATGTACACCAGATCTGGCAGGTCTTTACGGATCATTGGGCGGTTAGTCGGCACCACAATGGTGTCCAGCTTATAAATCGAGCTGAACTCAAATGCCTCGGTATCTGCCGTACCGGTCATCCCGGCCAGTTTTTCGTAAATACGGAAGTAGTTCTGGAAGGTGATCGACGCCAGTGTCTGGTTTTCGTTGTTGATCTTGACGTTTTCTTTGGCTTCCACCGCCTGGTGTAAGCCATCAGACCAACGGCGACCTTGCATAGTACGGCCGGTATGTTCATCAACGATGATGACTTCGTCATCTTTCACGATGTAGTCAACATCACGGGTAAACAGCACATGCGCACGCAGCGCCGCCGTCACATGATGCATCAGCATAATGTTGGCAGGTGAATACAGCGATTCGCCCTCTTCCATAATGCCGCCTTGCACCAGCAACTCTTCAATTTTAACCAGACCGCGTTCAGTCAGGTTAACCTGGCGGGCTTTCTCATCCACCGAGAAGTGACCTTCACCGTGGAAAGTATCCGAGTCTTCTTTCTCCTGACGGATCAAATGCGGGATGATTTTGTTCACCCGCATATACAGCTCAGAGCTGTCCTCCGCCGGACCCGAGATAATCAACGGGGTACGCGCTTCGTCAATCAGGATGGAGTCCACTTCGTCCACCAGTGCATAATACAGTTCACGCTGTACACGCTCTTCCGGGCTGAACGCCATGTTGTCGCGCAGGTAATCGAAACCGTATTCGTTGTTGGTGCCGTAAGTGATATCGGCAGCATACGCAGCACGTTTGGCTGGTGCCGGCATCCCCGGCAAGTTGATGCCAACCGTCAGACCTAAGAATTCAAACAACGGGCGGTTGTTCTCGGCATCACGCTGTGCCAGATAGTCGTTGACGGTCACTACGTGCACACCACGCCCCGTCAGCGCATTAAGGTAGGCTGGCAAGGTCGCAGTCAGCGTTTTACCTTCACCGGTACGCATTTCCGCGATGCAACGCTCATTCAGCACCATACCGCCAATCAGCTGCACATCGAAGTGACGCATACCAAACACACGCTTACTGGCTTCACGCACCACGGCAAACGCCTCTGGCAGCAGCGACTCCAGAGCTTCACCTTTCTTGATACGGTCACGAAATACCTGGGTTTGTGCCTTCAGCTCTTCATCGGAGAGCTTCTCCATGTCTGGTTCGAGGCGATTGATCACTTCCACAATTTTGCGCATACGGCGCAACGCACGGTCATTACGGCTACCGAAAACTTTCGTCAATAACTTGATTAACATAGTAATTTTAATCTCAACAATGCCAGTTTATCGATGCTGGCACGACATCAGAAAAAAGAGTCTACGGCCACAGGCCTGATATAAACAAAATACGATGACAATCAGGAGAACATCGGCCCGGCGCGAATACCCTGAACCTGCGCCAGCCATAGACCGGTGTGATGGGAAGGAGAAAAATACGTCGGTGCCAGTTCTGTACTGGCAGTACGTTGTGGTGCGGCTTCGCGAGTCAGCAACGCATTCAGCGTTTCCAATAGCACCTGGTGATGGTGCAACCGGGAAGCCTCAGCCGCTTCAATAATGGTAGCGGGTGGCGTAAACGCAAATGACAGGTGACGGATTACCGTGCGGATGGCATGCTGATGCCAGAAATCATTACTGAATGGCGAGCGACGACGTGAGTCTTTTAATGCCGCCAGATGCGTGAGGTTGAAATAAGATACATTGGGACGACTAAACGCCGAAGCGGAATTAGGCTCGGTAGCAGTATCACGAGACTCGGCGAAGTTAGCAGGCAGGCCAAGCGTTGCCGCGACCATCCCCAACAGCAGGTGAGGCCAGAAATAACGTCTGCCAAATTGTCGCCAACGATTTAAAATACCAATCACAAGTTTCTTTCCGTCGGAGCCTGCGTTATGCGTGATAACCGTCCACAATCACTGGAGTCATTTTTCGATGGCGCATCGCAAACCGGGTCAGGCCCATTGCATGACATTCAGCAACGCGCGCTCGCACTATTAAAGCTCAATCGGGCTGTGCATGCGCTGCTGCCGACCGCGCTGCGTCCGTATTGTCGGGTAGCAAACTATCGTCACGGACTGCTGGTGCTGGAAACCGCCAGCGCCAACTGGCTGATGCGGTTACGTTATGAACAACCCGCCCTACTTTCCGCTCTGCGCGCACAAATACTACCATCATTGGCGGCGATCGACATCAGGATTAATCCAGTACTGGCCGCAAAAATACATGAAAACGAGAAAACACCTGACGTTACGTCAACAGATGCCACAACCACGACGACCACAAGAATACTCAGCGCACAGAGTGCGGAGATATTGAAAGAATTAGCGGAGCAAAGCCCGGAACGGCTACAGAAAATATTAAAACGACTGGCTTCGCTGGCCGGAGAGAATACCAGCAAAAACCAGTCGTCATAATGTCATATCAGAACAGACTCAGGCCAGAACGGTAGACGGCGCTTTGAAAGCCAGCGGCATTTCCGCTTCGTCTTCAAAGGTCACGTATTCCCATGCTTCCTGTTTGGCCAACACCGCCTGCAACAGCTTGTTGTTGAGCGCATGACCAGATTTGAATGCCGTGAACGCACCAATGATGTTGTGACCACACATGAACAGGTCGCCAATCGCGTCCAGCATCTTGTGGCGAACAAATTCATCATCAAAGCGCAAACCGTCTTCGTTCAGCACACGATAGTCATCCACCACGATCGCACAATCGAAACTGCCGCCCAGGCACAAACCACGGGACTGCAGATACTCGATATCACGCATAAAACCAAAGGTACGCGCGCGGCTGATTTGGCGCACGAATGCATCAGCGGAGAAATCCAGCTTGAAGCGTTGTGAACCAGAATCAATCACCGGGTGATTGAAATCGATAGTGAAATCCAGACTGAATCCGTTGAAAGGCTTCAGTTCTGCCCATTTGTCACCGTCTTCTACGCGTACAGGCTGTTTGATTCGAACAAACTTCTTGGCACAGTTCAGTTCTTCGATACCAGCATCCAGCAGCAGGTAGACAAATGGACTAGCGCTACCATCCATGATCGGAATTTCAGGCGCATCCACTTCAACAACGATATTGTCGATGCCCAATCCCGCCAGAGCCGCATTCAGATGCTCCACCGTTGAAATACGCACGTCATGCTCATTAACCAGGCAAGTACAGAGCATGGTATCACGCACGGATTTGGCATCAGCCGGAAAATCAACCGGTGGATTCAAGTCAGTACGACGATAGATGACCCCGGTATTAGCCGGTGCAGGACGCATAGTCAGGGTGACTTTCTTGCCGGTATGAAGACCGACCCCTGTCGCCTGTACGATACGTTTTAATGTACGTTGTTTGATCATCGTATTATCTCGCATTCATCTGAACCTACAGCCTTAGCTTATACTAAGGCCGGTGGCACAGTTTAGCACAAAGAGCGGAGATTCCAACCAAACCTTAGTCTGCCTGCTTACGCAGGAAAGCAGGAATATCAAGATAATCCGGCTCTTTATTGGTCTGTACGCTCTGGTCATTCACCACTTTGGCCGCAGGTTTTTCCTGCGTCAGCGGCGCCATGCCATGCTGCTGATAGCGGTGATCCATAACCGGCTGGCTGCTCTGTTTGTTAGTAACCAGCGTAATTTCAGGACGTTTATCCATGCCGATACCGGTCGCCACCACGGTCACCCGCAGTTCATCATTCATATCCGGATCGAGCGATGTACCAATTACGACGGTTGCATTATCGGATGCAAACGCGCGAATGGTATTACCAACAGTCTCAAATTCATCCAGACGCAGATCGAAACCGGCAGTAATGTTGACCAGCACGCCACGCGCACCAGACAGGTCGATATCCTCCAGCAATGGACTGGAAATCGCCATTTCAGCCGCTTCCTCGGCACGATCTTCACCGCGAGCCACACCAGAACCCATCATGGCATAGCCCATTTCGGACATGACGGTACGCACGTCAGCGAAGTCGACGTTCATCAGACCCGGACGAGTGATAAGCTCAGCGATACCCTGTACTGCGCCTTTGAGCACGTCGTTAGCCGCGCCAAACGCATCCAGCAGAGAAATACCACGACCCAACACTTTCAACAGCTTGTCATTGGGGATGGTAATCAGTGAATCAACGTGCTTAGACAGCTCCGCGATCCCCTGCTCGGCAAACGCCATGCGTTTTTTGCCTTCAAAATTAAATGGCTTGGTCACAACCGCCACGGTCAGGATACCCAGATCCTTAGCGACTTCAGCCACGACGGGTGCAGCGCCAGTACCGGTGCCGCCACCCATACCTGCGGCGATAAACACCATGTCCGCCCCTTCGAGAGCAGAACGCAGCGCTTCGCGATCTTCTTCGGCAGAATTACGGCCGACTTCCGGGTTAGCACCCGCCCCCAGACCTTTGGTAATACCGCTACCGATCTGGATGGTCTGGCCGACAGCTGTTTTACGCAGCGCCTGAGCATCGGTGTTAACCGCAAAGAATTCAACACCTTCGATGCGTTCACGCACCATGTGTTCGACAGCGTTACCGCCGCCACCACCGACGCCGATGACTTTAATCACCGCGTCGTTGGTTAACTCCATTGGTTCAAACATAGTTTCTCTCCGTCTTGTGCCTGTATTGCTTCAAGATCAAAAAAGTCGTGCTAATGATCTCTTTTGATAACCGTCAAAATTCTTTTCTCAGCCAGCTATTCAGGCGTTTAAACCAGTTGCTGACCGAAGTCCGTTTCTCAACTTCGTGTTCACCACTCAGATGAGACTCTTTGCCGTAATGCAG
Organism: Dickeya oryzae; assembly: GCF_020406815.2. Taxonomy (NCBI): domain Bacteria; kingdom Pseudomonadati; phylum Pseudomonadota; class Gammaproteobacteria; order Enterobacterales; family Pectobacteriaceae; genus Dickeya; species Dickeya oryzae. The sequence goes on along the minus strand of NZ_CP162670.1, from coordinate 744,091 downwards.
CAGCCCCACTGCTGTCGAGTAATAGGGCTCCTGCGCATAGTCCGTCAATCCAGTGATGTTCAGCGGCTGACCAATACGCACCTGTGTATGGAACACACGCTGTGCGCAGGCTGCCAGACCATCAATTTGCGCCGCACCGCCGGTCAGCACGATACCCGCTGCCAGATGATGCTTCACACCTTGCTGGCGCAGTTGTTCTTGCAACTGCAACAGCTCGTCATTCACCAGATTCAATAACTCGGTATAGCGAGGCTCAATCACCTCCGCCAGCGTCTGCCGCTGCAGACTACGTGGTGGACGCCCGCCAACACTCGGTACTTCCACGGTTTCATCCTTACTGACGATGGAACCGAGCGCGCAACCGTAACGCACTTTAATTGCTTCTGCATCTGTCGGCGGCGTACCAAACGCATAGGCTATATCGCTGGTGACTACGTTACCAGCATAAGGAATCACTTTTGTGTGACGCAGCGCGCCGCCGGTATACACCGCCATATCCATGGTGCCACCACCGATATCCACCACACACACACCCAGCTCGCGTTCGTCTTCCGTCAATACGGCATAACTCGATGCCAGACCGGCGAAAATCAGCTGGTCAACTTTAAGACCGCAGCGTTCCACCGCTTTCACAATGTTCTTCGCCATGTCGTTATGACAGGTGATCAGATGCACTTTGGCCTGCATCCGCACACCAGACAGACCGACCGGGTTCTTAATCCCTTCCTGATAATCAATAGCGTATTCCTGCGGGATAACATGCAGAATTCGGTGCTCATCACGTACCCGGACAGACTTGGCCGTATGCACCACGCTTTCTACATCATCCTGCGTGACTTCTTCTTCAGAGATAGGCACCATACCAATCTCGTTCTGGCAGCTGATATGCTTGCCAGACAACGCCAGATACACTGAAGAGATCTGACAATCGGCCATCAGCTCCGCCTGATCGATGGCACGCTGCACGCATTTGACCACCGACTCCAGATCGTTGACGCCGCCTTTATCCATGCCCCGTGACGGGCAGCTTCCCACACCGATGATATTGATCATGCCATCAGGCAGAACTTCACCGACCAGTGCAGCGACTTTTGCTGTACCGATTTCCAGCCCAACTACCAGTTTTCTGTCCGTCGACTTGATCATTGCTGTTTAGCCTGTGCCTGATTCTGTTGCTGATTACCGTTCTTTTGCTGATCAATGTCTTTTTGCTGATCAATAAATGCCGGGCTCCAACCTACTGCAGCGCCGGTGTCATACCGTAAATCCACATAACCAATCCGCTTGTTTTCATTTTGAGCCTGCCGCTGCAGCAACGGATAAAGCTCCAGAAAACGCGCCAGACGGCGGCTTCTGTCATCACGTCCCAGTTCAAGGCGAATATCATCGTCCAGCCCAACCTGCCATGAATGACGCGCGGTCATTGCCACCATCTTTACCGTAAATTTGCCTGCCGCGAGTGTCTGGCTTATCTCGCGGTATCCCTCCAGCACATCCTCCTCTCCACCTTCCGGGCCATATAGCATCGGCATTTTTTTATTGCCGATACGTTCTGCTGGCACGCTGAAGGCATTACCTTCGCTGTCAACCATAAGCTGGTCATTCCACCGCGCAAACGGAACGAATTCAACCAGATGAATCTTTAATTCGTCCGGCCACTGCTTGCGCACACTGGCCTGCTTAATCCAGGGCAGACGTTCTATCTGCTGCTGAATGACATTCACGTCCTGGGTCATGAATGTGCCGGGCGGCCCCAGCGACAAAATCGCCTGACGAATATCGTCATTGGTGGTGTAGTGCCTCTCACCTGTCACCACCAGTCTGGATAATGGCAAACGGCTGGCATCCTTCATCCAGCCCAACACCATCCAACTTCCCCACAGGATGGTACCGGCCACCATCAACAGAAAAATAATTCCTGCCAGTTGACCACCATTGCTACGCCGTGCGCCTTTTTCCTGCTCACGTCCGCGTGTATTCAGCGCCGCCTGCGACATACTAATCCGCTAACTCCACAACAGGTACGCGGCGGTAACCGTTGTTTGTCATGACTGGGCGCGACATATCGATGCAACACACCTCACCCTGCCGTTGGCGGGTTTCATCGTAGTCAGCGTTGGCGTGTTTCATCACTACCATCACAAGCTCAGTCATCCTGTTCTCAGTCTGTAGACTTCGCCTGCAGGCGGTTTTCCGCCAGCCGACGCGCCAGTTTGCCAATATTGCCGGCACCCTGAACCAGCACCAGATCATCGCCTTGCAACGCTTGCGCTAACAACTCAGGCAGCGTCTCGACATCGGGCACCATGATCGGGTCAATTTTACCGCGACCACGGATCGTGCGGCACAGCGATCGGCTATCCGCTCCCGGAATCGGTGCTTCACCGGCCGAATACACATCCAGCATCAGCAGCACATCCACTTGCGATAACACATGTGCAAAGTCATCGTACAGATCGCGCGTACGGGTATATCGATGCGGCTGGAAAATCATCACCAGACGCTTATCCGGCCAGCCTGCTCGCGCCGCTTTAATCGTGGCGTCCACTTCCGTAGGGTGATGCCCGTAATCATCCACCAGCATGGCGCTGCCGCTTTTGCCGTTGACCGGCTGTAGCGGAAACTCGCCCAGGAAATCGAACCGGCGGCCCGTTCCCTGAAAACGCACCAATGCCCTCAGGATAGCCTCGTCATCAATCCCTTCTTCTGTCGCTACCGCCACCGCTGCTGCCGCGTTCAACGCATTGTGACGACCCGGTGCGTTCAGGGTCACGTTGAGCAACGGTTTGCCCTGACGCGCCAGGGTAAACAGCCCCTGAGCCCCTACCTGCCGGTAATCAGCGACCCGCACATCCGCGTCTTCGCTAAAGCCGTAGGTGGTGATGTGACGCCCCACTTTTGGCAACAATTCACGAATCACCGCATCATCAAGACACATCACCGCATGGCCGTAAAACGGCAGGTTGTGCAGGAAGTTGATGAACGTCTGCTTGAGGTTCTCAAAATCTCCCTGGTAAGTGTCCATGTGGTCGGCTTCGATGTTCGTCACAATCGCGACCATCGGCTGCAAATGCAGGAACGACGCATCACTTTCATCGGCTTCCGCAATCAGGTAACGGCTCGACCCTAAACGGGCGTGCGTTCCCGCCGCTTTAACCAAACCACCATTCACGAACGTTGGGTCCAGACCGGCTTCCGCGTAGATACTGGTGACCATCGCGGTAGTGGTTGTCTTGCCGTGCGTCCCGGCAATGGCGATGCCGTGGCGAAAGCGCATCAATTCTGCCAGCATCTCTGCCCGACGAATCACCGGAATACGGGCCTCATGTGCCGCGATAATCTCCGGGTTATCAGCCGAAATCGCGCTGGACACGACCACAACGCTCGCCTCGTTCACGTTTTCCGGACGATGGTGGAAATAGATCCGGGCGCCCAGATCGGTCAGTTGTTGCGTTACCGCATTAGGTGCCAGATCGGAACCGCTGATCTCATACCCTTCATTAGCCAGTACTTCGGCGATACCGCCCATGCCAGCACCGCCGATGCCGACAAAGTGGATGTGCCGGACACGGTGCATCTCGGGCACGATTGAACGCAGTTTCGCCAGTTCTTGAGTATTCACTATCTTTTATCGCAACCTACATCAACGCCGACGACTGTCGGCCATCATCAATTAATTCCGGACAGCCTGAGCTGTCCGCTGCATCGCCGCTGCCGCCACTTCAGCCGCTACCCGCTCCGTCGCATCAGGGATCGCAACGGTTCTGGCTTTCTGCGCCATATCACGCAAGGTGGTACGATCCCAAGAGGACAACACGTCGCTTATCGCGTCCACGCTCAGTTGAGCCTGCTCGATAATCTTTGCCGCCCCCGCTTGCTCCAGCGGCAGTGCATTCCAGTACTGCTGCCGATCCTTATGCTGGAACGGCACAAACAACGCTGGCAACCCGGCGGCGGCAATCTCGCTAACCGTCAGGGCACCAGAACGGCACACAACGACATCTGCCCACGCATACGCCGCCGCCATGTCGTCGATAAACTCGGTAATCCGGTGTTGAGACTCACCCGCTTTTGCATAGGCTGCCTGTACTTCCGCCTGTGCCCCTTTGCCGGTTTGATGCCAGATGGTAACTGCATCATGTAATCGCGCCGCCACGCCGGGCAGGGTTTGATTCAATACCCTGGCCCCCTGACTACCGCCAACAACCAGGACGCGCACCGGGCCACTGCGCTCGGCTAACCGTTCTGTCGGGGATGGTAGCGCCAGTACGTCAGTACGCACCGGATTCCCGACTACATCCGCATTCGGAAATGCCCCCGGAAACGCCTGTAAGACTTTTTTGGCGATGCGGGACAGCCAGCGGTTAGTCAATCCGGCAATGCCGTTTTGCTCATGCAACACCACCGGGATACCACACAGCCAGGCTGCCAGACCGCCAGGCCCCGAGACATAACCGCCCATACCCAACACCACATCTGGCTGATAGCGACGCATAATCGCCTGCGCTTGCCGCACCGCCCGGAAAATACGCACCGGTGCCAGCAACAAGGCTTTCAGCCCCTTGCCACGCAGACCGGAAATGCGGATAAAATCGATGTCGATACCGTGCTTCGGCACCAGGTCCGCTTCCATCCGGTCAGCTGTGCCCAGCCAGCGGACCTGCCAGCCTTGCGCCATCAAGTGATGCGCTACGGCCAAACCGGGAAACACATGTCCCCCCGTCCCGCCAGCCATCACCATCAAACGCTTGCCTTCGCCACTCATCGGGCACCTCTCGTAAACGCCTGCGCTTTGGTCAGGCGCGTTTCATAATCAATTCGCAACAACAACACAATGGCTGTCGACATAATCAGCAAACTGGAGCCACCGTAGCTGATAAGCGGTAATGTCAGCCCCTTGGTCGGCAACATACCGGCGGCGGCACCAACGTTCACCAGCGTCTGAAAGCTGAACCAGATACCGATGGAGCACGCCAGAAAACCCGAAAAACGCTGGTCGATTTCCAGTGCGCGACGTCCTATCGACATCGCTCGAAAAGCGACGAAGAATATCATTAACAACGCCAAAACCACACCGATATAGCCCAGCTCTTCCCCCAGGATGGAGAAAATAAAGTCAGTGTGCGCCTCCGGCAGATACTCCAACTTCTGTATCGAATTACCGAGCCCCTGCCCCCACAACTCACCGCGCCCAAACGCCATCAGCGACTGTGTTAACTGGTAGCCACTACCGAACGGGTCGTCCCACGGGTTCCAGAACGAGGTGACACGACGCACACGATACGGCTCAGCGATAATCAACAGTGCGACGGCGAAGATGCCACAGCCGATGATTGCCAGGAACTGCCACAGCTTCGCCCCTGCAAGAAACAACATCGCCAACGTCGTAATAAACAGCACCACCACCGTACCGAGGTCCGGCTGGGCCAGCAGCAATACTGCCAGCACCACCATCACGCCCATCGGCTTACAAAACCCCCAGAAGTTGTTCCGCACCTCATCGACTTTGCGCACCATGTAGCTGGAGAGGTAGCAAAACAACGACAACTTCGATAATTCCGCAGGCTGGATACGCAACGGCCCCAGAGAAATCCAGCGGGACGCCCCGTTCACCGAGCTCCCGACCACCAGCACTATCAACAACATCACCATCGATACCAGCAGCAATACCACGCTGTAACGCTGCCAGACCTCCATCGGTACCCGCATGGTGACCAGCGATAAACCGAACGCCAACCCGAGATACAGCGCATCGCGTTTGGCGAACAGGAAAGGATCGCTGGCCAGACGTTGTCCGACGGGCATCGACGCCGACGTCACCATCACAAAACCAATAACCGCCAGCCCCAGGGTCAACCACAGCAACGTCCGGTCATACAGCACCGTGCTGAGGTTGTCGCTTTCACGCGTCCCCATCACCCAGCTCTTGAGACGCTCGAACATGCCGGCCCCGATAAGGCGCATTATCCCAGTTCCTCCGCCAGACGAGCGAACTCATCGCCACGCTGTTCAAAGCTACGGAACTGATCGAGACTGGCGCAGGCCGGTGACAGCAACACCATATCCCCCGGTTGGGCGACGCTGGCTATCAGGCGCATCGCCTGCTCCATGGTGTCAGTCTGCTGGGCAATCTCGGGGCGTAACGCCGCCAGTTGCCCGCCGTCACGTCCAAAGCAGTACAGCCGAATACGATCACCTTGCAGGTAACGCAGCAACGGAGAGAAATCAGCCGACTTTCCATCTCCACCCAGCAGCAAATGCAACGTTCCGTCGACATGTAGCCCACTCAATGCCGCTTCGGTGCTACCTACATTGGTGGCTTTAGAGTCATTCACCCAACGCACACCGTTACTCTCCAGCGACAACTGGAAACGGTGCGGCAGGCCGGTAAAGGTGGTCAGCGCGGTCAATGCCGACGAGCGTGGGATACCCACCGCATCCGCCAGCGCCAGCGCTGCCAGCGCATTGGTGTAGTTATGCTGCCCGACCAGTTTGATTTCTCGGGTATTCAACACCCGCTCACCCTTCACCCGCAGCCAGGTTTCACCCTGTTGCCGGTTCAGATGATAATCGCCCACATCCACCCCGAAGCTCAGACAACGCGCATCAGCGCCGCGTACCGGCATCGTCAGAGCGTCATCGGCATTCACGATGCAGACTTTGGCATTCTCATAAATGCGCAACTTGGCGGCACGGTACTGCTGCAACCCAAGCGGGTAACGGTTGGTGTGATCTTCCGTGACGTTGAGGATCGTCGCGGCAGCCGCATGCAGGCTGTGGGTGGTTTCCAGTTGAAAGCTCGACAACTCCAGCACATACAGCTGGCTTTCTTGCTTGAGCAACTCCAGTGCCGGAACACCGATGTTACCGCCCACACCGACAGCCCAACCGGCCGCCTGCGCCATTTGGCCCACCAGTGTGGTGACAGTGCTTTTGCCGTTAGAGCCGGTAATCGCGACAATCGGCGCCTGAGCCTCACGGCAGAACAATTCGATATCGCCGATAATCTCAATACCGGCCGTCGCCGCATCGCACAGCACCGGCGTCGCCAACGCGATACCGGGGCTGGCGACAATCAAGTCAGCAGACAGCAACCATTCATCATTAAGGCCGCCAAGATGACGCTCGACGGAAGCGGGCAGTTTATCCAAACCCGGCGGACTGGTACGGGTATCCATCACGCGCGGCACAACCCCGCGTGCAAGGAAAAAATCAACACAGGAGAGCCCTGTCAGCCCTAACCCGATAATGACAACCTTTCTACCCTGATAGTCCATTTTTACCGTACCTTGAGCGTTACCAGTCCGATGAGCATCAACATCAGCGAAATAATCCAGAACCGCACGATGACTCGCGGCTCCGGCCACCCTTTCAGTTCATAGTGGTGGTGGATAGGTGCCATGCGGAAAATCCGCTGGCCGCGCAGTTTGAAAGAACCGACCTGCAAAATAACGGACAGCGTTTCCACCACGAAAACCCCGCCCATAATCACCAGCAAAAACTCCTGACGCAGCAGCACGGCGATAGTGCCCAATGCGCCGCCCAACGCCAGTGAACCAACATCACCCATGAAGACTTGCGCAGGGTAAGTGTTAAACCACAAAAACCCGAGACCCGCGCCGACAATCGCGGTACAGACCACCACCAGTTCACTGGCATGCCGGATATACGGAATGTGCAGATAGCTGGCGAAATTCATGTTACCGGTCGCCCAGGCCACCAACGCAAAACCCACCGCCACAAACACCGTCGGCATGATAGCCAGCCCATCCAGACCGTCAGTGAGGTTAACCGCGTTGCTGGTGCCGACAATCACGAAATAAGCCAGCACGATATACATCAGGCCAAGCTGTGGCATTACGTCTTTGAAGAACGGCACCACCAGTTGTGTTGCCGGGGTATCTTTACCAATCGCATACATGGAAAACGCGACGGCCAACGCCAGCACCGATTGCCAGAAATACTTCCAGCGGGCAATCAGCCCACGGGTGTCTTTACGCACCACTTTGCGATAGTCATCTACAAACCCGACGATGCCGTATCCCACCAGCACCAGCAGTACGCACCAGACATAGGGGTTAGCCAAATTGACCCACAACAACACCGAAATAATGATCGATGCGAGGATCATCACGCCGCCCATGGTCGGGGTACCCCGCTTGCTAAAATGAGATTCCGGCCCTTCGTTACGCACTACCTGACCGATTTGCAGGCGTTGCAGCCAGGCAATCAGGTGCGGCCCCATCCACAGGGAAATAATTAATGCCGTCAGCAGGCTGACAATGGCCCGAAACGTCAGATACGAAAAGACGTTGAAGCCGGAATAAAACTTGACCAGATATTCGGCCAGCCAAACTAACATGAAGCATTCTCCTGTAATGCGTGTACTACCTGTTCCATCGCAGCACTGCGTGAACCTTTAATTAAGACGGTAATGGTATTATGTTGTGTTACCAGCGCACGCAAACGGTCAATCAACGCCGCTTTATTATCAAAATGCTCGCCAGTGCCGCTCGCTTCGCCAATCAACGCACTCAGCGTTCCCACACTCAGCACCTTATCAATATTCGCGTTGCGGGCCGCTTCACCTACCTGGCGATGACATGCCTGGGCGTCCTGACCCAACTCCGCCATATCGCCGACCACCAGCACCCGATAGCCGGGCATCTCCGCCAGCACCTGCGCGGCGGCCGTCATTGAACCGACATTGGCGTTGTAGCTGTCGTCCAGCAGCAACTTCCCGGGGGCCAGAGCAATGGGGAACAAGCGCCCAGACACCGCCTGTAACTGCTCAAGACCCGCTTTCACCGCCGCAAGCGATGCCCCGACCGCCAACGCCAGCGCCGTTGCAGCCAGCGCGTTGGCGATATTGTGGCGCCCCGGTAACGGTAGCGTCACAGCGATATAGCCCATCGGCGTGTGCAATACGACATCCGTACCCCGTTCGCTGACACGGATATCACTGGCGTAAAAATCAACCCCAGCGCGTCCCTGTGGGGAAAAGCGCCACAGTGTTTTCCCTGTCAGCACATTCTGCCAGCGGGCTTCGTCGTGACTGTCCGCATTGACGATCGCCACGCCCTGCGAAGGCAAACCGCCAAAAATTTCACCTTTGGCCTGAGCCACCCCTTCCAGCGAACCAAAGCCTTCCAGATGCGCAGCAGCCAGGTTATTCACCAATGCCGCCTCCGGTCGTACCATCGCCGTGGTGTAGGCAATTTCACCGATATGGTTAGCACCCAGTTCAATCACCGCGTAGTCATGCTCTGGCGTCAGGCGAAACAGCGTCAACGGCACACCAATGTCGTTGTTGAAGTTACCGGCGGTATAGAGCACATTGCCGCACTGACGCAGAATCGATGCGGCCATTTCCTTAACAGACGTTTTTCCCGATGACCCTGTCAGCGCCACGACGCGTGCACGACTTTGCTGGCGCACCCAACCGGCCATCACGCCCAGCGCCAAACGCGTATCCTCTACCACCAATTGCGGCACATCGATTGGTAAGTGCTTACTCACCAATAATGCTGCTGCCCCATTATTAACGGCATCCGCCGCGTAATCATGAGCATCAAATTTCTCGCCACGTAACGCGATGAATAAACACCCAGCGCTAAGTTTGCGGGTATCGGTGGAAACGTCGCTGATAGTCAGGTTTTCACCCACCAGACGGGCACCCAGTACGTCAGCCAGCTGTTGCAACGAAACGCTGATCATACGATAACCCCCAGCAAACGTGCGACCGTAATGCGATCCGAATAATCCAACCGCTCATTTCCTACCAGTTGGTAATCTTCATGCCCTTTACCGGCGACCAGTACCACATCATCGGCCGCCGCCTGCATCACCGCACTGGTGACAGCTTCCGCTCGCCCGGCAATCACCTGCACCCGACCTGCATCCAGCAGCCCACTCAAAATATCCGTCACGATCGCCTGCGGGTCTTCGCTACGCGGGTTGTCATCAGTCACAATCACCCGATCTGCCAGTTGTTCTGCAATCGCCCCCATTAGTGGGCGCTTACCTCTATCACGATCGCCGCCACATCCGAAGACGCACCATAACGTTCCCCGGCAGTGCAAACGTGCCGCTGCCAGTGCTTTCTCCAACGCATCCGGGGTATGGGCATAATCCACCACGACCGTCGGACGTCCACTGGCAAGAAAAACTTCCATTCTACCGCAAACAGGCTGCAACGCAGAACCGGCCTCCACCAGTTGCTCTAGCGGATACCCTAACGACAGCAGCGTCGCCAGGGCCAGCAACAGGTTACTAACGTTGAACTCCCCCATCAGACGGCTATTGATGGAACCTGCGCCCCAACTGGAATCAAACTGCACCGTAAAACCGCTGTCGTGATAATCGATGTGGGTGGCTTTCAGCCAATGTGCACGGGCGCTATCGACGCTGCCCGCGACACTCACCGCCACCGCGTCTGGCAGGCGGCTTAACCAACGATGCCCGACTTCATCGTCAGCGTTAATGATTTTCTGACCGACCTGATGCTCAGCAAACAACCGCCACTTTGCGGCCTCATAATTCGCCATGTCGCCGTGGTAATCGAGGTGATCGCGGCTCAGGTTGGTAAAGACAGCGGCCGCAAACGACAAGGCTTCAACCCGATGCTGCACCAGCCCATGCGAAGACACTTCCATGGCAGCAAAATCTGCCCCTTGATCCACCAGTTGGCTCAGAATCTGCTGTACATCCACCGCCGAACCGGTGGTGTTTTCTGATGGCACTACATGCCCCAGCAACCCATTACCCACCGTGCCCATGACCGCACTGGTTTTGCCCAATGCCTGGCTCCATTGCGCCAGCAACTGGGTCGTCGTCGTTTTACCGTTAGTCCCGGTGACGCCAATCAGTTGCAACGCGGTCGATGGCTGGCGGTAGAAGCGCCCCGCCAGCGCCGACAACCGCTGGTTGAGGTGCGCCAGATAAATCACCGGTACGCCGTGCATTTCAGTCAGGGTGCCATCGGGCGTAGCGTCATCCGCCTGCGCGACAACCGCCGCGACGCCCTGCGCAATGGCCTGCGGAATATAGTGCCGCCCATCCGTCTTGTGGCCGACCACTGCCACAAACAGATCCCCGGCAGCCGCCACGCGGCTGTCTAATGTCATTTCCCGCAGCGCGCGCTCCGGGGCGTCTTTCACCCACGGAGTCAGGACATCGCGCAAGTTACGATCTGTCACCTGAACCCTCTTTTCTGTTGATTACAAACTCACTTTTCTCACCGGTCGCCAACGCATCCGGCTCGATATTCATGGTGCGCAGCACGCCGCCCATGATCGCGCCAAATACCGGTGCCGACACCGCACCACCGTAGTATTTCCCCGCCTGAGGGTCGTTAATCACCACCACCAGCGCAAAGCGCGGATTACTGGCTGGTGCCACCCCAGCGGTATAGGCGATGTATTTGTTGATGTACTTGCCGTCCGGGCCGACCTTTTTCGCCGTACCGGTTTTAATCGCGATGCGGTAGCCTTTCACCGCGGCCTTAGTACCACCGCCACCGGGCAGCGCGACACTTTCCATCATGTGCACCACGGTACGGACAATCTGTTCAGAGAACACACGCTCTCCGGGTACCGGCGGGTCAACCTTGGTAATGGAAAGCGGGCGGTAGATACCGAAACTGCCGATGGTCGCGTAGACACGCGCCAGTTGCAGCGGCGTGACCATCAGGCCATAGCCAAACGAGAAGGTGGCGCGTTCAATATCCGACCAGCGCTGACGATTCGGGTACAGCCCCAGACTTTCGCCCACCAGCCCTAGATTGGTGGCTTTACCCAATCCAAAGCGAGAGTAAGTATCCACTAACGCGGAAGCTGGCATCGCCAATGCCAGGTGTGAGACGCCAACGTTACTGGATTTCTGCAACACCCCAGTCAGCGTCAGTTCGCTGTAACGCGCCACGTCCTTGATTTCATGGCCGTTGATGTAATACGGCATCGTGTTGAGTACTGCGTTTTCCTTGACCACATTACGCTGTAGCGCCGTCATCACCACCATAGGTTTTACGGTGGAGCCAGGTTCAAAAATGTCGGTGATGGCGCGGTTACGGATGACGTCGGTTGGCGTGCCGCTCAGGTTGTTCGGGTTGTAAGAAGGGCTGTTGGCCATAGCCAGTACTTCACCGGTGTTCACATCCACCAGTACGGCAGTGCCTGACTCAGCTTTATTGAACGCCACGGCGTTATTCAGTTCGCGGTATACCAGTGCCTGCAGGCGCTCATCGATACTGAGCATCAGGTTGTGTGCCGCCTGACTGTCCACTGAAGAAATATCTTCAATGACCCGCCCAAAGCGGTCTTTGCGCACGGTCCGCTCACCGGGGAGGCCGGTCAGCCAGCGATCAAAACTTTTCTCAATCCCTTCAATACCCTGACCGTCGATATTGGTAAAACCGATCAGGTGCGACGTCACCTGTCCGGAAGGGTAATAACGGCGAGACTCCTGACGCAGGTTGATGCCTGGCAATTTTAGCTTGTGGATATACTCGCCGATCGCCGGGTTTACCTGACGAGCAAGATAAACAAAACGGCCGTTCGGGTTGGCGTTCACTTTAGTGGCTATCTGATCGAGCGGGATTTCCAGCGCATCCGCCAGTGCCTTCCAGCGCGTATCCAGCGAGATACCGCCATGATCATTCACGTCTTTCGGATCGGCCCAGACCGCATTGACCGGTACGCTCACCGCCAGCGGACGGCCTGCACGATCGCTGATCATACCGCGAGCGGTGGGAATCTCTTGTACGCGCAGGGAACGCATATCCCCTTCACGCACCAACTTATCAGGCGCGATCACCTGCAAGTATGCCGCGCGCAACATCAACCCCAACATGCACAACAAAATACCGCCGCAAAGCAACGCAAAACGCCAGCTGACAAAGCTGGCATGTTCTTCCTGACGTTTCACTTTTCCTGGTCGCGCTGCTCTCATAATTTAGGCGATACCTGCTAATTCATTGTTGTTTAACCACAATATTTTCCTGTGAAGGATCAACGTGCACCATATGCAGTTTCTCAGTAGCGATCTGCTCGACACGGCTGTGATCGCCCAGGGCATTCTCTTCCAAAATCAGGTTGCGCCACTCGATATCCAGCGCATCGCGCTCCAGCAACAACCGCTCACGCTCTGCCGTCAACAGACGTGTACGATGTGCGGTGGTGACCACCATGACGGCGGACACCAAGACCGCTATCAGCAATAACAGCGGCAACTTGCCATGGCGCAACAGGTCATCACCGATAACGCCGCCCAGCGAATGGCGCTCATTCCCGATCACGACGGCAGCCTCTCGGCAAAGCGCAATACCGAGCTGCGCGCACGCGGATTTTCCGCCACTTCGTCATCAGGCGGCATCATTTTGCCGATTGACTTGAGCGTCTGGCCGCCTTGACTACGCAGTTGTTCTTCCGTCAACGGCAAACCGGCTGGCACCTGCGGCCCCCGGCTATGCTGACGGATAAAACGTTTCACAATACGGTCTTCCAGCGAATGGAAGCTGATCACCGACAAACGCCCTTCGGGAGCCAGTACTTTCAATGCCCCGTCCAGCGCCCGCTCGATCTCTTCCAGCTCACTGTTGATATAAATGCGAATAGCCTGAAATGACCGGGTCGCCGGATGTTTGTGCTTTTCCCGAATCGGACTGGCAGCGGCAATCAACTCCGCCAACGCTTTGGTACGGGTCAATGGGTCGATGCGGTTACGCTCCACAATCGCGCGGGCGATACGCTTGGCAAAACGCTCTTCGCCGAACGTTTTCAGTACCCAGGCGATATCATCCGCCTCCGCCTTCATCAGCCATTCGGCGGCGGACAGGCCTCGCGTGGGGTCCATACGCATATCCAGCGGCCCGTCACGCATAAACGAGAATCCTCGCTCCGGGTCATCAAGCTGAGGGGAAGACACGCCCAAATCCAGCAAAATACCGTCGATTTTGCCGGTCAGCCCACGTTCATCGACGTAATCGGCCAGTTCGGAAAAAGGTCCGTGGATAATAGAAAAGCGAGTGTCATCAATGGTATTAGCAACAGCAACCGCCTGAGGATCGCGATCGATAGCTAACAAACGACCTTCCGGCCCAAGGTGGGACAGAATAAGACGGGAATGGCCACCCCGGCCAAACGTACCGTCGATGTAGATACCGTTGCTGCGAATGTTCAGGCCGTTGACGGCCTCATCCAGCAACACGGTGGTGTGCTTAAACGTTTCTGCCATGACTATAGTGATAAGTCCCGCAGCCGCTCAGACAAGGGTTCCTGAGTTGACTGCTCTGCGTCAATATCTTCCTTGACTTGTCGATACCAGGTCTGTTCATCCCACAGTTCAAACTTGTTGAACTGTCCAACCAGCATCACTTCTTTCGTAAGACCCGCATGCTGACGTAGCGTCGAGGCAATTAATATCCTTCCGGCATTGTCCATCTGGCATTCGCTGGCATGCCCGAGTAGCAGGCGCTGAACACGACGCTCAGCGGGGTTCATACTCGACAGGCGAGAAAGTTTCTGTTCGATAATTTCCCATTCAGGTAGCAGGTAAAGCAGCAGGCAGGGCTGATGCAGGTCGATGGTACATACCATTTGACCTTGAGCTTCCTCGTTCAGTAAGTCCCGGTAACGGGTAGGAACGGCAAGCCGCCCTTTACTGTCGAGATTGACCAGCGTCGCCCCACGAAACATGACAGTATTTAGTCCTTCATGACCCTTTTTACCACTTTGCCCCACAAATCCCCACTATTGAGAGTTTACGGAGGGGATGAAAACCTTGTCAAGCCAGCACGGATGCGCCCGGGCATTATTTCCTGCCAGGTCAGAGAGTGAAAAAACAGTTCAAAAACCACCACGAAAAAATAATGCGGATTAACGCTGTGATTATTTAAGGAAAATTAATGGCTTTCAGCGAGGGGGCTAAAGATATAGGATTTTTCTTTCGGTGCAATATTATTTTGACTATTACCGTTCGATACCTATTTCTTAAATATTCTAACGATGTCGAAATATTTTTACAGGCTGATTTTTAAGCATTTTTGGAAATAATTATTCCCGCCAGCAAAAATCATGGCTCGAAAAATGAAATTATCGCCTCTGGGATCGCATTTTTTTGACCTGAACCACACTGTCGGCCACTTCAACTCAGGTTATCTATTCATGCCTGAAACATTAACCCGCTGTCCTACCTTTACCAGACAGAATAACTGGCTTTATTTCCAGTACCATTCACATTCACTTGCACTTTACTGTTCAGCAACGTTTCCGTTGCAATCTTTCTCTCTTTCGACTCATTGGTTTCCCCACCACCACCAATATTTATAACCATTTGTTTTATATTAAATTAATCATATTAGTCACGATAAACGAATGAAAAAGACGATTTGCAACCATAAAGTTGCGCCCCTGAACAAAAAATGACCAAAAATAAGTTTTTTAAGCTAGTTAAAAAATAATAAATAGTTATATAAACTACAAAAAAACCAATAAAGCAAAATGAAACACCAATAAAACACACCATAAGCAACGTTATTATCCTTCACCAAGGAGCCCTACGATATGTTTTCCTTCATTTCCCGCATGCGTGGCATCATCGCCGATACGGTGGCCATGGTGGTGTATTGCTTCCTGACTGGTATGGCAATCGAAATCGTATTGTCAGGAATGACCTTCGAGCAGTCACTCTCCTCCCGATTACTGTCGATTCCGGTCAATATCGTGATTGCCTGGCCTTATGGGCTTTATCGGGACTGGATTGTTGCACTGGCACTACGTCTGAACGCCAATTCACGTTGGGGGAAAAATATGGCGGACCTGTTTGCCTACGTCAGTTTTCAGTCGCCAGTTTATGTCGCTATTCTGTTAACGATTGGTGCAGAACCATCGCAAATTCTGAAAGCTGTCGCCAGCAATGCGGTAATCTCGATGGTGATGGGGGTGGCGTACGGTTATTTTCTGGAATATTGTCGTCGCCTGTTTCGGGTTGATGTTTCTTCTCGTGCGCAAATTGCTGGCCATTAATTCTGAACAATAAACAGCCATATCAATATACCTGTCATACTTCACGTTACAGGTGTTTTGGCGGCATTCCTGAATGCTCGAATTATTTTGGGCATAAAGATAAAAATAAGAATTATCTCATGCGGTGCGGAGTGAAAAATGACTCCCGCTCCGCATGATGTCGATCAATGACGGCTCAAAAAACCACGACGGTAGAGATTCCGGCGAATACGGTATAAACCCGGCTTCGGCTTCCGCGGTTCATCCAGACTGGCCAGTACCAGTTCCAGTACGCGTTCAGCCACTTCACGATGACGCTGCGCCACCGCCAGCACCTGGCACTCAAGGAAATCCAGCAATTCATTATCACCGAATGTGGCGATAGCCAGATTGTTCGGCAAACGGCCACTCTGCCTGAGCGTTATGTCCATCACGCCCTGCAATAACGGAAACGAGGTGGTAAACAGCGCCTGCGGCATGGGGTGGGTCTTCAGGTATTCTTCAAACACTGCCGCCGCTGCACTACGCTCATAGCTGTTGGCATAGACATAATTCACCTGGCGCGGATCCTCTGCGAAGGCACGTCTGAATCCTTGCTCACGCAAAAAACTCACCGACAGTTCCGGCAGTGCCCCCAGGTACATAACCGATTCAGCAGGCACCTTGCGCAGCTCTTGCGCCAGCATCTCAGCATCTTCCATGTCTGCGCCGACCACACTGGTGAAATGCTCACGGTCCAGTGCGCGATCGAGGGCTATGACCGGCAGAGGATCGTTGGCCCAGCGCTGATAAAACGGGTGCTCCGGCGGCAGCGCCGTCGACACGATGATGGCATCCACCTGACGTTGCAACAGATGTTCAATGCAACGCATCTCATTATCGGGTTGATCCTCGGAACAGGCGATCAGCAACTGATAACCACGCTGCCGGGCCTGACGCTCCAGATAATTGGCGATACGGGTGTAGCTGGTGTTTTCCAGATCGGGAATGACCAGCCCGATAGAACGGGTACGCCCGGCGCGCAAACCAGCTGCGACGGCGTTCGGATGGTAGTTGTGCTCCCTGACCACCGCCATCACTTTCTCAACGGTCTTATCGCTGACACGATATTGTTTCGCTTTACCGTTAATCACATAACTGGCCGTCGTACGCGAAACCCCAGCAAGACGCGCGATTTCATCCAGTTTCACTGGCAACCCCTTAATAAGCCGGACAAAAAACAAAGAATGGAAAGATAACCATGCATTAACCGTGGATATGATACCGATCTAAACGCAGAAAACACTGACGGGCAACCGCTTTTATTATTTACAGCAATCAGGATCAAAAAAGCCCGGCTTCATGGCCGGGCTCAATAATACCATCAGAAAAGCAGGTATTGCTGTATGAAAATCAGCAAATCGTCAAACAATCGACGACATTTCAGCACAGCGTCAGCGCATAACGCGCTCTCCGCGCGATACGCCTACAATGCCGGAACGCGCCACTTCAACAATTTCAGCCACTTCGCGCACGCTGTTAAGAAACGCATCCAGCTTCTCGCTGGTCCCCGCCAGTTGCACGGTATACAGCGATGCAGTGACATCGACTATCTGACCGCGGAAGATTTCCGCACTGCGTTTGACCTCTTCGCGGCCATAACCAGTGGCCTGCAATTTCACCAGCATCAGTTCACGTTCAACGTACGCGCCCTGACCCAGTTCGCTAACCCGCAGCACGTCCACCAGTTTATGCAGTTGCTTTTCAATCTGCTCCAGCACTTTCTCGTCACCCACGGTCTGGATGGTCATGCGCGACAAGGTAGGGTCGTCCGTCGGGGCGACGGTCAGGCTTTCAATGTTGTAACCGCGTTGAGAAAACAGGCCAATCACGCGCGACAGAGCACCCGATTCGTTCTCCAGCAATACCGACAAAATACGACGCATGATCAGGTCCTCTCCGTTTTGCTTAGCCACATCTCATCCATCCCGCCGCCGCGGATCTGCATCGGATAGACATGCTCGCTGCTGTCTACTCGCACATCCACAAACACCAGCCGATTTTTCTGTTCCAGCGCCGCTTTCAACTTCGGCTCCAGCTCATCCGGAGTATCGATGGTCATGCCGACATGGCCATAGGCTTCCGCCAGCTTGACGAAATCAGGCAGGGATTCCATGTAAGAACTGGAGTGACGGCCGGAGTAGATCATGTCCTGCCACTGTTTCACCATACCAAGGAAGCGGTTATTCAAGCTCACCACCACAATCGGCAGGTCATATTGCAGTGCGGTAGACAGCTCCTGAATATTCATCTGGATACTGCCGTCACCGGTCACGCAGATAACTGTTTCTTCTGGCAATGCCAGCTTGATACCCAGCGCGGCAGGCAAACCGAAGCCCATTGTCCCCAGGCCGCCGGAATTGACCCAACGACGCGGCTGGTCAAACGGATAATACAGCGCAGCGAACATTTGATGCTGTCCCACATCGGATGCCACGTAAGCCTTGCCTTGTGTCAGGCGATGCAGCGTTTCGATAACCGCCTGCGGTTTGATGGCATCACCATCGGTGTTGTATTTCAGGCACTGACGAGAACGCCACTGCTCGATACGCAGCCACCAGTCACGCATCGCGTCGAATTTCTGCTGAACCTCGCCACCTTGCGTCAGCAGCTCTAGCATCAGGCTTAACACCTGACGTGCATCGCCGACGATCGGAATATCCGCCGCCACCGTTTTAGAGATGGACGCCGGGTCGATATCGATGTGCAAAATGGTGGCGTTCGGGCAGTACTTCGCAAGGTTATTGGTGGTTCTGTCGTCAAAACGAACCCCAACAGCGAAGATAACATCAGCGTTATGCATCGCCATGTTGGCTTCGTAGGTACCGTGCATGCCAAGCATACCGAGACTCTGGCGATGGGTACCCGGAAAACCGCCCAACCCCATCAACGAGCTTGCCACTGGCAGGTTGAGTTTTTCCGCCAGTTCGCGCAGTTCCTGATGGCAATTGGCGTTGACAACGCCGCCACCGCTGTAAATGACCGGGCGTTCAGCGGCAAGCAATGTTTGCAACGCGCGTTTGATTTGGCCTTTGTGCCCCTGCACCGTCGGGTTATAAGAGCGCAGGCTCACTTGATCAGGATAGGCATACGGCAGCTTTTTCGCCGGATTAAGAATATCTTTTGGCAAATCCACCACCACCGGTCCTGGACGCCCCGTCGACGCCAGATAGAAGGCTTTTTTCAGCACGGTAGGAATGTCTTCGGTCTGTTTAACCAGATAACTGTGCTTCACCACCGGGCGGGAAATCCCCACCATGTCGCATTCCTGAAAGGCGTCATACCCGATAAGTGACGTCGCCACCTGGCCGGAAATCACCACCAGCGGAATGGAATCCATGTACGCGGTGGCAATACCGGTAATGGCATTGGTTGCGCCCGGCCCCGAGGTCACGAGCACGACGCCGACTTCACCCGTCGCTCTGGCGTAGCCGTCTGCCATATGTACTGCGCCCTGCTCGTGGCGCACCAGAATGTGTTCTATACCACCAACGGTGTGCAGCGCATCGTAAATATCCAGCACCGCACCGCCCGGATAGCCGAACACATGTTTTACGCCCTGATCGATCAACGATCGAATCACCATCTCGGCGCCTGACAACATCTCCATGGGTTTGCCTCTTATTGTTCAGATAGCGAGTTGCTTCTGCATTGACAGGGGAACCCCCCGCGCTCATTAGACGATACGCGGTGAATGAAACAACAGCGTGCGAGCTTTCGCCACACGCCTGCGCTTTCACAGTATATCGCCCGGGTTTTTACATATAACTTATTAACATAACGCCAGATTATGAAGCAGGCAAACGCTGCTGCCGGGCTGGCAACGGTGAGATAATGGTAAATCAACTGTTAAAAGAGGAACGAAACAGATAAAACGCTGGGGAGTGACCACGGCATTAAAAAATATCCCGCCGTGGTCAGGCATTACAGAGTGAAATATTGACGATAAAAATGCGACTCAACGTGCGTCATCGCCGTCGAAATGTCTGCTACTCGGTGTACATTGCCTCAATTTCCAGCTGATAACGCTGATGAATGACCTTACGACGGAGTTTTAATGTTGGAGTCAGTTCGCCTTCCTCCTGACTAAACGGCGTCGGCAACAAGGTGAATTTCTTCACCTGCTCAAAGCGGGCAAACTCTTTTTGCACCTCACGCAGCCGCTGTTCGAACAGCGACACAATATGGCTATGGCGCAATAGCTCCAGCCGGTCCTGATACCGCAGGTTAATTGAATGGGCATACTCTTCCAGCGCTTCAAAACACGGCACAATCAGCGCAGAGACATATTTGCGGGCATCCGCTATCACCGCGACCTGCTCAATGAAACGATCCTGCCCCAGCGCCCCTTCCAAATGCTGCGGCGCGATGTATTTGCCGCCTGAGGTTTTCATCAGATCTTTGAGGCGTTCGGTGATGAACAGGTTACCGTTCCCGTCTACGTCACCCACATCGCCGGTTTTAAACCAGCCGTCTGGTGTGAACGCCGCCTCGGTGTCTTGTGGACGCTGGTAGTAGCCACGCATCACAGTCGCACCACGTACCTGGATTTCATTTTGCTCACCAATACGCACCTCAATACCCGGCAATGGCGTCCCCACCGATCCGAGCAGGTACTGATTCGCTTCCCAGCAGGACACCGTGGCGCAGGTTTCCGTCAGGCCGTAGCCATAAACGATACGCACCCCCATCGCCTGAAAGAAAGCGATGATATTGTCATCCAGACGCGCACCTGCCGCTGGCAGAAAACGCACCTTTCCTCCCAGCAACTGACGCAGACGTGACAATACCAGTCGATCAGCAAGCTGGCAGGTCAGCGCATTCCACACACCTGCGCGTTTTCCGGCTTGTTGGCGTAAAAACCGCTTCGTGCCCTGGGCGATTCCCCAATGAAACAGCGCACGTCGATGCCACGGTGCCTGCGCCACTTTTTCATGGATAGCGCTAAATACCTTCTCGTAAAAGCGAGGTACGGCGCACATCACCGTCGGGCTCACCGCTGTCATCGCCGCACGTACCTGATTGGTATCACGCAGATACACATTCTGTGCGCCGCGGTGCATGATAAGGAAGCTCCAGGCACGTTCGAATACATGCGATAACGGCAAAAAGCATAGCGACACGTCCTGTTCGCTTATCTGCAACCGCTCATCATGCAACATCAGTTGGGTTGCCATGTTGGCGTAATCCAGCATGACGCCTTTCGGCTCACCGGTAGTACCGGAGGTATAGATGAGCGTGAACAGATCGTGCAGGTCCCGCTCTGCCACACGCTGGCGCAGGACAGACTCCCACACGGATAACTCGGCCTGCGCTTCAAACTCCTGCAGTGAGACGGCAATATCGCAACCCCGGCGACGTGTCTGCTCATCAAGCAAAATAATGGTGCGCAGTTGTGGACAGGTACTGCGTAGCGACATCAGCAAATCAAACTGTGCCTGACCGCCCACAAAAACGGTTCGGATATCCGCCTCATTGAGAATAAAGGCCGCCTGTTGCGCTGCACTGGTGGCATAAAGCGGCACGGTAATCGCGCGCAAGTGCAACAATGCCAAGTCTGCCAGCGACCAGTTGATCGAATTATCAGAGAAGATGGCCACCCGCTCCTGAACATCAACGCCCACACCCAGCAGGCCGCAGGCGATGCGGCGAATACGCTCGCCCACCTGATGCCAGTCAAGTTGCTGTTCCTGACCGGGTTCCCATTCACGAAACGCCAGCGCGTCAGGACGTTGGGCTATTTGTTGTTGAATGCGGTGAACCAGATGGTATTGTGGGAGTAAATTCGTCTTCATGCGCGTAAAAGTCTGACAATCTCAAAAATAGGCGTAAAAACCGGGCAGGCAGTCTACCGCGCCCATCAGTAGCGTCAAAGCCCTTTACGCCGCTTTTCCACCAGGAATGTGACGGGCAAAACACCCCGAATATCACCACCGGTGATGATCCCGATGTTGACATCACTGCGGGAATCAAGTACCAATAAAAGCAGAAATTCGTTTTCAACTCATTTTGGATACTGAAACAGCATGTTTAACGTCGCTCAGCTACCAGGCCTACTACTAAACGCATCTTATTTGCGCGGTATGCCGGTGGGCGAAATTCAGAGCTGATTTCAGGTCACCCCCATAAAAAACCCGCGCCGTTGCGCGGGTTTTTTTTTACTCGCCGGGCGCCCAGAAACAGAACAAAGGAACCAGACCGATGAACCAACAAGTGATTATTTTCGATACGACGTTGCGTGACGGTGAGCAAGCGTTGCAGGCCAGCCTGAGTGTGAAAGAAAAGCTCCAGATTGCCCTGGCGCTGGAAAGGATGGGCGTCAATGTGATGGAAGTCGGTTTTCCCGTCTCCTCTCCCGGCGATTTCGAATCGGTACAAACTATCGCCCGTAACATCAAAAACAGCCGTGTTTGTGCCCTGGCACGTTGCGTTGAAAAAGACATTGATGTGGCGGCCGAATCCTTGCGCGTTGCCGAGGCGTTCCGTATCCATACGTTTATCGCCACCTCGCCGATGCATATCGCGACCAAACTGCGCAGCACGCTGGATGAAGTCATTGAGCGGGCCACGTATATGATTAAACGCGCCCGCAACTACACCGACGATGTGGAATTCTCCTGTGAAGACGCTGGCCGTACCCCGATCGAAGACCTGAGCCGGGTAGTGGAAGCCGCCATTAATGCTGGTGCCCGTACCATCAATATCCCGGATACCGTGGGTTATACCCTGCCCCACGAATTCGGCAACATCATCGCTTCGTTGTATCAGCGTGTGCCGAACATCGATAAAGCGATCATTTCCGTGCATACCCATGACGACCTCGGTCTGGCGGTGGGCAATGCCATGGCAGCGGTGCACGCGGGTGCCCGTCAGGTAGAAGGCACACTCAACGGCATCGGCGAACGCGCTGGCAACTGTTCACTGGAAGAAGTGATCATGGCCATCAAGGTACGCAGCCAGTTGATGAACCTGCACACCAGCATCAACCATCAGGAAATCTACCGTACCAGCCAGATAGTCAGCCAGATCTGCAACATGCCGATCCCGGCCAACAAAGCGGTAGTCGGCGCCAATGCGTTTGCTCACTCTTCCGGCATCCATCAGGACGGCGTGCTGAAAAACCGCGAAAACTACGAAATCATGACGCCGGAATCCATCGGCCTGAAAGAAGTGCAGTTGAACCTGACTTCCCGCTCTGGTCGTGCTGCCGTTAAACACCGCATGGAAGAAATGGGCTATAAAGAAGGCGACTACAATCTGGATACACTGTACGCCGATTTCCTCAAACTGGCCGACAAGAAAGGTCAGGTATTCGACTATGACCTGGAAGCGCTGGCATTTATCAACAACCAGCAGGAAAGCTCCGAATTCTATCGTCTGGACTACTTCAGCGTGCAATCTGGTTCTAGTGTTATGGCTACAGCGTCCGTCAAATTGTCATGTGGCGACGAGACACTGTCCGAAGCCGCTACCGGTAACGGCCCGGTTGACGCCGTGTATCAGGCCATTAACCGCATTACCGGTTACCCGATCAATCTGGTCAAATACCAGTTGTCCGCCAAAGGACAAGGTAAGGAAGCACTCGGCCAGGTGGACATTGTAGTGGAATACCAGGGCCGTCGTTTCCACGGCGTCGGTCTGGCGACGGACATCGTCGAATCCTCCGCCAATGCGATGGTTAACGTATTAAACAACATCAAACGTGCGCAACTGGTTGAAAAAGAAGTGCAGCGTTTGCAGCAACACAACAAACACAACAGTCAGGAAACAGTGTGATGAGCAAGAGTTACCATATTGCCGTCTTACCCGGTGACGGCATCGGCCCGGAAGTGATGGCTCAGGCGTATAAAGTAGTGGATGCGGTTCGCCAGCGTTTTGGTTTGCGCATCACCACCAGCGAATACGACGTCGGTGGCATCGCCATCGACCGGCAGGGTACGCCGCTGCCACAGGGGACGATTGAGGGCTGTGAGCAGGCCGACGCTATTCTGTTCGGCTCGGTTGGCGGCCCGAAATGGGAACATCTGCCACCGGCAGAGCAACCAGAACGTGGCGCGCTGTTACCCCTGCGCAAACACTTCCGCCTGTTCAGCAACCTGCGCCCGGCGCGCCTGTATCAGGGGCTGGAAGCCTTCTGCCCGCTGCGTAGCGACATCGCCGCCAACGGTTTCGACATTCTGTGCGTGCGTGAACTGACTGGTGGTATCTACTTCGGCCAGCCGAAAGGCCGTGAAGGCAGCGGCATGTACGAACGTGCCTTCGATACCGAGGTGTATCACCGTTTCGAAATCGAGCGCATTGCCCGTATCGCCTTTGAATCCGCACGCAAGCGCCGCAGCATCGTCACCTCTATCGATAAAGCCAACGTGTTGCAAAGCTCCATTTTGTGGCGCGAAATCGTCAACGAAATCGCCCGCGATTACCCGGATGTTCGCCTGAATCATCTGTATATCGACAACGCCACCATGCAGTTGATTAAAGATCCGTCCCAGTTTGACGTGCTGCTGTGTTCTAACCTGTTCGGCGACATCTTGTCCGACGAATGCGCGATGATCACCGGCTCAATGGGGATGTTACCGTCAGCCAGCCTCAACGAGCAGGGCTTTGGTCTGTACGAACCCGCGGGGGGTTCCGCACCGGATATCGCTGGCAAGAACATTGCCAACCCGATCGCCCAAATCCTGTCCGCTGCACTGTTGCTGCGCTACAGCCTGGGTGCAGATGATGCTGCCACCGCCATTGAGCAGGCGGTCAACCAGGCGCTGGCGGAAGGTTACCGCACCGGCGATCTGGCCAGCGGCGGCAACGCCATCACCACCGATGAAATGGGCGATGCGATTGCCCGATTTGTAGCAGAAGGGGCGTAATCATGGCTAAGACCTTATATCAGAAATTGTTCGATGCACATGTGGTACACGAAGTACCGAATGAAACCCCGCTGCTGTATATCGACAGACACCTGGTACACGAAGTGACCTCACCGCAGGCTTTCGACGGTTTGCGCGCCATGGGCCGTAAAGTCCGCCAGCCGGGCAAAACCTTCGCCACCATGGACCACAACGTCTCGACTCAGACACGTGACATCAACGCCAGCGGCGAAATGGCCCGCATCCAGATGCAGGAGTTGATCAAAAACTGCGCCGAGTTTGGCGTGCAACTGTATGACCTGAACCACCCGTTTCAGGGCATCGTACACGTTATCGGGCCAGAACAAGGTATGACGCTGCCGGGGATGACCATCGTTTGTGGTGACTCCCACACCGCCACCCACGGCGCGTTCGGCGCACTGGCATTCGGTATCGGTACCTCTGAGGTAGAACATGTACTGGCGACGCAGACGCTGAAACAAGGCCGCGCCAAAACCATGAAGATCGAGGTCGTGGGTGACGCGGCCCCGGGTATCACCGCCAAAGACATCGTGCTGGCTATCATCGGTAAAACGGGCAGTGCTGGCGGTACCGGCCATGTTGTGGAATTCACTGGCAGCGCTATCGAAGCGCTGAGCATGGAAGGCCGCATGACCTTGTGCAACATGGCAATCGAAATGGGGGCCAAAGCCGGTCTGGTCGCGCCGGACGACACCACCTTTGCTTACCTGAAAGGTCGTCAGTTCGCGCCGACTGGTAGCGATTGGGATGCCGCCGTGGAGTACTGGAACACCCTGCGTTCCGATGCTGATGCGCACTACGACACCATCGTCACACTGAATGCCGCCGACATCGCGCCGCAAGTGACCTGGGGCACCAACCCCGGTCAGGTGATCGCGGTTGATCAAATCATCCCGACGCCGGAATCCTTCCATGATCCGGTAGAGCGCGCTTCGGCAGAAAAAGCGCTGGCGTATATGGGCTTGCAGCCGGGCGTGAAATTGACGGAGGTGGCAATCGACAAAGTGTTTATCGGTTCCTGCACCAACTCCCGTATTGAAGACTTGCGTGCCGCCGCTGCTATCGCCAAAGGGCGCAAAGTGGCCGACGGTGTACAAGCCTATGTTGTCCCCGGTTCCGGCCCGGTCAAAGCGCAGGCGGAAGCCGAAGGTCTGGACAAAATCTTCCTGGATGCCGGTTTCGAATGGCGTCTGCCCGGCTGCTCTATGTGTCTGGCAATGAATAACGACCGTCTGAATCCGGGCGAGCGTTGCGCCTCGACCAGTAACCGTAACTTTGAAGGGCGTCAGGGCCGTGGTGGCCGCACCCATCTGGTCAGCCCCGCCATGGCGGCGGCGGCAGCGATTACCGGTCGTTTTGCAGACATCCGTGAACTGAATTAAGAGAGGCAACCATGGCTAAATTTACCCAACACACTGGTTTGGTGGTGCCGCTGGATGCTGCCAATGTCGATACCGACGCGATTATCCCGAAGCAGTTTCTGCAAAAGGTGACCCGTACCGGTTTCGGTCAGCATCTGTTTCACGACTGGCGTTTTCTGGACGATGCCGGTCAGCAGCCTAACCCGGATTTCGTGCTGAACCAGCCGCGCTATAAAGGTGCGAGCATTCTGCTGGCACGCGAAAACTTCGGCTGTGGCTCTTCCCGCGAACACGCACCGTGGGCATTGACCGACTACGGCTTTAAGGTCGTTATCGCCCCGAGCTTCGCCGATATTTTCTACGGTAACTCGTTTAACAACCAGCTGCTGCCAGTCAAACTGAGCGATGCCGATATCGACGACCTGTTCAAACTGGTAGCCAGCCATGAAGGCATTACCTTCACCGTGGATCTGGAAGCGCAGCAGGTTAAAGCAGGCGAGAAGACCTATTCGTTTGAAATAGACAGCTTCCGCCGTCACTGCATGATAAACGGTCTGGACAGCATCGGCCTGACGCTGCAGCACGACGCATCCATCGCCCGCTACGAGCAGCAACAACCGGCGTTTCTGCGCTAGTTTTGCCTTGTAGGCTTTTAAACCACTTAAGTGCAGATGAAGGGTTTCTGGCGTCAAAAACTGTGCTGAGGTGGGCGACTTCGCCGGGTAAGCGGCATGGATGCCGCGAAAGCCCGTGCCGCGTCTGGAACGCGTCACGGGCGGCCCGAAGAGCGAAGGCGAACGCCGAAGGGACCGCTAAGCGGCACAGTTTAGCCTTCAGCCAGTGGTCAAGGAGAGGCGGCGTCTGAGCCTCTCCTTGTCGTGCGTGCGGCGGTGCTGCAAAGGGAGAATCGACGTTATCGCGCACGAAACCTCCCACCGGTCTTGCATAAACTCGTCAGCAACAAAAACAACGCGGTTGTTTGTCGACAACCTCAATAAGGACGCGGACCACGGCTCCAGTAGGCCATAAAGGTGATAGATTCTTGCGCCAGGCCTTTTTCTGCCAGCAGATACCGGCGCAGCGCCTTCACCGCTGAGGATTCAGTGGCCACCCACCCGAAGAACTGCCCCTGCTGCGTGCTGGCCGGTTCCCAGACCTTCTCGCCCTCTGCGATATCTGCCACCATCACTGGCTGTGCTGCTACCTGCGCTACCGGGCATGACCAATGGCGCGCCGCCTCCAGCAAGCGCTCACCATAGGTCGCGCCCGTGCCTTCACGCGGCAACCAGACCACCTCGGCGAACGGCAAATTGCGATAATCGTCAGTGCAATCGGCCTGTAACGGTACTTCGATAAATGCCTGCACTTCCGGTGGGTTATCCTGCTGCGCCAACTGTTCCAGAATGCCTTTGATGGCTGGCAACGCGGTTTCATCACCCATCAACAACACCTGACGGGTGTTGGCTGACAGTACCCACTCATAACCGCCGTTATCGCCAGCAAAGTCACCACGTGGTGCCACTACCTGCAATGTCGCACCCGGTTGCGCACTCAGCACCCACGCTGACGCTGGGCCTTCCGTGCCATGCACCACAAACTCCACCACCATTTCGCCGACTTCGGTATCCAGACTGCGCAACGTATAAGTGCGCGGGATGGGGCGCTGTGGCTTCGGCATAGCCTGTACCAGCTTATACCACTCCCCCACATCCGGCAGGCATGGCGGCGTGCCGTCTTCAGCAGGCAACAGCACTTTAATGCGTTGATCCGGCGCGCAGATTTTCATCTTTTTCACCGACTCACCACGAAAGACACAGCGCATTAGCGAGGGGGTAAGCAATGTCTTATGGGCCAACGTCACATCAAACACTTTATATTCCTTTACCCCAGCCATAACCTGTCTTTACCTCTTTGTTAGTGACTCCACGGCAACACGCCCCAGCAACTGGTTCCGATGCCAAACGTCGACTGTTTTAACATTAAAAAATGCTAATGAGAACCATTATTGAATCAATTTTAATTCTCATATAAGGCCAGTACTGTCAGTGCGGGATTGCCCGCGTGATCACGGTTTTATCCGGTACTTTTGCCCTATTCTGATTGTTCGTTATTCACGAGATAAGGAGACCTCATGACACGCATCATCCGGTGTTATCGCCTGAGCCTCTCCGGCGACTGTCGCCCCTGGTTCAACATCGACCACCGCCTTACCGACGATTTCCCACGCTCGTTTCATGCCTGATTCAGCATCTCGCTGATTTTTTCCTTTTATTTCAATTTATTGTTTTTTGACGTCATACAGCGGCAAACCGGCCTGCTGACTGGCGTTATGGAGAAAGTGCATGAAACGCATCCCTGAGCCTTTTCGTATCAAAATGGTAGAAAACATCCGTATGACCACCCGCGACGAACGGGAACGCGCCTTGCAGGAAGCAGGCTACAACCCGTTTTTGTTACGCAGTGAGGATGTCTACATCGACCTGCTGACCGACTCCGGTACCGGCGCCATGAGCGACCGCCAGTGGGCCGGGCTGATGATGGGCGACGAAGCCTATGCCGGGTCGCGCAACTACTACCATCTGTGCGATCAGGTGAAAGCGCTGCTGGGTTATCCGTTCACGATTCCAACCCATCAGGGCCGTGGCGCGGAACAGATTCTGTTCCCGTGTCTGATTGCCAAGAAGCAACGCGCTGGTGGCGGCAAAAAACCGGTGTTCATTTCCAACTTCCATTTTGACACCACCGCGGCCCATGTAGAGCTGAACGGTGCACGCGCCATCAATGTGGTGACCCCCAAAGCCTTCGACACCACCACCTATTACGACTGGAAAGGCGACTTCGACCTTGACCTGTTACAGACCACCATCGAGCAACATGGTGCTGACAACGTGGTGGCGATCATCACTACAGTCACCTGCAACAGCTCCGGCGGCCAGCCGATTTCAATGGGCAACATGCGTGAGGTGTATCGCATCGCGCAGCAGCACGGCATTCCGGTGGTGATCGACTCTGCCCGGTTTTGCGAAAACGCCTGGTTTATCAAACAACGAGAAGCCGGTTATGAGAACCGCTCGATCAAAGCGATCGTCCATGAGATGTACCAGTACGGCGACATGCTTACCATGTCAGCGAAGAAGGATCCGATGGTGAACATCGGCGGACTGTGCTGTTTTCGCAGCGACGAAGATCTGTTCAACGAGGTACGCATCCGCTGTGTACCAATGGAAGGGTTTGTGACCTACGGTGGGCTGGCCGGGCGCGACATGGAAGCGCTGGCTATTGGTCTGGAAGAAGGTATGAACGAAGACTACCTGACCTATCGTATCGGCCAGGTGACCTACCTCGGCGAGCGCCTGCGTGCCGGTGGGATTCCGATTCAATACCCGGTAGGTGGGCATGCGGTGTTTGTCGATGCGAAAAAGCTGCTGCCGCATATCCCGGCGGAGCAGTTCCCGGCACAAGCGCTGAATAACGAGCTGTATCTGGAAGCGGGTATCCGCAGTGTGGAAATCGGTTCATTGCTGCTGGGGCGTGACCCGGACACCGGCGAACAGAAACCGTCGCCGCTGGAACTGCTGCGTCTGACCATTCCGCGTCGGGTATATACCAACGATCACATGGACTATATCGCCGACTCGCTGATTGCACTGAAAGAAAGGGCCAGCAGCATCAAAGGTCTGACGTTCACCTATGAGCCGCCGGTATTGCGCCACTTTGTCGCCCGGCTGAAACCGGTGGAATAACGCGCCACCATAAAACCTGCCATAAAAAAGCCAGCGGAACACTCCGCTGGCTGGTGAACAGCACCATTACTCAGAACACTGAGGCGGTTTCCCGCCGCCGTTCTCACTCTCATTCGATGACCACCAGCATTACAGCCAGCGGCGATAGTCTTCCTCGTCCATATCCTGGATCTGCCACTGCGTAACCTGTAACAGCAATGCCATTCGCTGTGGAGCGGTGAGTACACCCCATCCCCGACGACAGCCTCGGCAAAGCCAGCGACGATAAAAGCGGAATAACCGGCACATATAGCCTCCCCTTCACGACGGTTCGCGTACAGAACCATTCACTGCTATTCAGTATCCGCGTAATATAGGGAAAAATATATTGATGACCTTGAGTCGTGGAGTTCCCCTTTTATGTCCTCCCCACGCCTGCAACAACAATTCGTTCGGTTATGGCAATGCCTGCAAGGTCAGGATACTGACACTACGCTGCAGGAACTGGCCGGGTTGCTCAGTTGCTCCCGTCGCCATGTCCGCTCGCTACTCAACGCCATGCAACAACAAGGCTGGCTCACCTGGCAGGCAGAAGCCGGGCGTGGTAAACGCTCGCGTCTCAGCTTTCTCTACACGGGATTAACCCTGCAACAGCAGCGGGCCGAAGACTTGCTGGAGCAGGACCGCATCGACCAGTTGGTACAACTGGTGGGTGACAAGGAAACCGTACGCCAGATGCTGATGTCACACCTTGGCCGCAGCGTGCGCCAGGGCCGCCACCTGCTGAGAATCCTCTACTATCGACCGATGCATAATCTGCTGCCCGGCAGTGCGTTACGCCGCTCGGAAACCCACATCGCCCGCCAGATTTTCAGCGGGCTGACCAGCCTAAATGAGGAAAATGGGGAACTGTTGCCAGATATCGCGCACCACTGGCAGGCGTTGTCCCCCTTGCACTGGCGTTTCTACTTGCGCCCGGCAATTCGTTTCCACCACGGCCGGGAGCTGACGATGGAAGACGTGATCGCTTCGTTATCCCGGTTAACGTCGCTGCCGCTGTTTTCCCATTTAACAGACATCTCGTCACCGACGCCGTTCGTGCTGGATATCCGGCTCAGCATGCCGGACGACTGGCTACCGTGGTTGCTCGGCAGCGTACCGGCGATGATCCTGCCGCAAGAATGGCCAACGCTGCCGGACTTTATGCGTCAACCCGTGGGCACCGGGCCCTATAAGGTGGTGCGCAATTCCCCAAATCAGTTAAAAATTGCCGCGTTTGACGATTACTTCGGCTACCGGGCGCTGATTGATGAGGTCAGTATCTGGGTACTGCCGGACGCCCCGACGATCCCTGCCTGTACCGTCACGCTACAAGGCGATGACACCATCGACAATGAATTGGAGAATCGGCTCGAAGAAGGCTGTTATTTCCTGCTGTTTGACCGCCGTTCTGCGCCAATGACAGACCCGGAGATCCGCCACTGGCTGTGTCAGGTATTAAGCCCGGTAGCCATGCTTGCCCTGGCTGACAGCCCATACCAGAGTGACTGGTCTCCTGCCTATGGCTTGCTCCCGCGTTGGCATCACAGTCCACCGCGCGCGGTACGCGAAAAACCGGCCGGGCTGACCCACCTCACGCTCACTTACTACCGTGACCACCCTGAGTACGCGGTGATAAGCGACATCATGAGCCGCTTGCTGGCATCACACGGCGTCACACTGACACTACGCAGCCTGGAATTCGACGCCTGGTGCCAGGGCACCGATGTCGGCGATATCTGGCTCGGTAGCGCCAATGTTTATCTGCCGCTGGAGTTTTCTCTGTTCGCGATGCTGTATGAGCTGCCGTTGCTGCGACACTGTTTAGGGGAGGATGAGCTGGATAACACCGCACGTCGGTGGCGTCAGGGTGACCTGTCGCTGGCGGAGTGGAGCCAGTCGCTGGTCAGTAACCAGCAACTTCACCCGCTATTCCATCACTGGTTGCGCTTGCAAGGGCAGGCCAACATGCGAGGGCTGCACATGAACACACTGGGTTGGTTCGATTTCAAGTCAGCCTGGTTCGCGCCGCCCGCCCCCACCACCTGACCCTCCGCTCCCCGTCATGGCGCTTTTCCTGATGTGACAAACACTTTACAATGGTGCCGTTCTCAACGGGGTGCGGCCCCAACATTCATGTACCCGTCGTCATGTACGAAGAGTCATGCACGAACAACCATGTACGTTTGCGCCGCTGAGAAAATACCCGTCGAACCTGATCCGGTTAATACCGGCGAAGGGATTTGAGACTGCATTCTGCTTGCTCAAAGACCTTTGCCGCCTTCAACAATTTGGAGCGCAAAGTGTTAAAGAAATTATTGTCCTGCCTGTTATTGCTGTCCGCCCCTGTGTTTGCCAAACCCATTCTGACGGTCTACACCTACGACTCGTTCGCCTCGGAGTGGGGCCCCGGCCCGGCGGTCAAAACCGCGTTTGAAAAAGAGTGCGACTGTGAGCTGAAATTCGTGGCGCTGGAAGATGGCGTCGCCCTGCTCAACCGCCTGCGAATGGAAGGTAAAAATACGTCGGCGGATGTGGTGCTGGGGCTGGATAACAATCTGGTACAGGCCGCAGCACAGACCGGCCTGTTCGCCCCGCATGGCGTGAACACCAGCACGCTGACAGTGCCCGGTGGCTGGCACAACGAGACCTTCCTGCCGTTCGACTACGGTTATTTCGCCTTCGTCTATAACAAAGACAAACTGAAAAACCCGCCAAAAAGCTTGCATGAACTGGTGGAAAGCGACCAGCCGTGGAAAGTGATCTACGAAGATCCGCGCACCAGCACACCGGGGCTAGGGTTACTGTTGTGGATGCAAAAAGTGTATGGCGATAAAGCACCACAAGCCTGGCAGAAACTGGCGGCGAAAACCGTCACCGTCACCAAAGGCTGGAGTGAAGCCTACGGCCTGTTCCTGAAAGGTGAAGCCGATTTGGTACTGAGCTACACCACCTCACCGGCCTACCATCTCATCGCCGAGAAAAAAGACAGCTATGCCGCCGCCAACTTCAGCGAAGGCCACTATATGCAGGTCGAAGTCGCCGCCTCACTGGCTGGCAGTAAAAACCCGCAGCTGGCGGCACGCTTCCTGCAATTTATGATAAGCCCCACCGTTCAACAGCTCATTCCGACCACCAACTGGATGTACCCG
Organism: Dickeya oryzae; assembly: GCF_020406815.2. Lineage (NCBI taxonomy): Bacteria > Pseudomonadati > Pseudomonadota > Gammaproteobacteria > Enterobacterales > Pectobacteriaceae > Dickeya > Dickeya oryzae. The sequence goes on along the minus strand of NZ_CP162670.1, from coordinate 710,889 downwards.
GTGATCAAAACCGAGCTGCCTGCGGGCTACAACACCCTGACGCTGCCAGCCAGCACGCTGGAGTTTTCCGCACAGCAAGTCGCAGAACAGCGGGCGAATTGGGTTCAGGCATGGCAGCGCGCCGTCAGCCGCTGATCCCAGGCTGGCTGTGGCCAGGGCTGCTGGCCGCGGTTCTGTTGATCGCAACTGCGGCACTGGCGTTCGGCGCACTGTGGCTGGACGCCCCCCCTACCCCCTGGCTGTCGCTGTGGAATGACAGCTATCTGTGGCATGTCATTCGCTTCAGCTTTTGGCAGGCGTTGTTATCGGCACTGCTTTCCACCTTGCCCGCGCTATTTCTGGCGCGGGCGTTGTATCGTCGCCGTTTTCCCGGCCATCGCCTGCTGCTGCGGTTGTGCGCGATGACGCTGGTACTGCCGGTGCTGGTGGCCGTGTTCGGTATACTCAGCGTCTATGGCCGGGAAGGCTGGCTGGCACGTTTGCTGATGCAGGTGGGCATCGAATACCGGTTTTCGCCTTACGGCTTGCAGGGCATCCTGCTGGCTCATGTCTTTTTTAATCTGCCGCTGGCAACGCGACTGTTCTTGCAGGCGCTGGAAGGCATTGCGACCGAACAACGCCAGTTGGCGGCCCAACTCGGCCTGCGCGGCTGGTACTTCTTCCGTCTGGTGGAGTGGCCGTGGCTACGCCGCCAGCTCTTACCCGCCGGAGCACTGATCTTCATGCTGTGCTTTGCCAGCTTTGCTACCGTGCTGGCGCTGGGGGGTGGCCCGCAGGCGACGACCATCGAACTGGCTATCTATCAGGCGCTGAACTTTGATTATGACCCTGCGCGGGCCGCGCTGCTGGCGCTGTTGCAGATGGTCTGTTGTCTGGGGCTGGTGTTACTCAGCCAACGGCTGAGCCGGTTACTGGCGGTCGGTGTCAGCAACCGCCAGCGCTGGCGCGACCCACAGGACAGCCTGTTTAGCCGGGTCACCGATACGCTACTGATTACAGCAGCGCTGTTATTGTTGTTGCCACCGCTCCTGGCCGTCTTCGCCGATGGGCTAAATCGCTCGTTGCCAGACGTATTGCGCCAGCCGGCATTGTGGCAAACGCTCTGGACCTCGTTGCGTATCGCGCTGGCGGCCGGTGTGCTCAGCGTCGCGTTAACCCTGATGTTATTGTGGAGCAGCCGTGAGCTGAAACTGCGTCAGCAACGGTTAGCCGCCCAGTGGCTGGACCTGAGTGGTATGCTGATTCTGGCGATGCCGGGCATTGTGCTGGCGTCAGGGTTTTTCCTGCTATTCAATCGGACTATCGGGCTACCCTCCTCCCCTTACGGACTGGTGGTGCTGACCAATGCGCTGCTGGCTATTCCCTATGCGATGAAGGTGCTGGAAAACCCGATGACGGACGCCGCCGCACGTTACAGCTTGTTGTGTCAGTCACTGGATATTCGTGGCTGGAATCGACTCAGGGTGGTGGAACTGAAGGCGCTACGCGCGCCTATTGCACAGGCGCTGGCCTTTGCTTGTGTATTATCGGTGGGTGATTTCGGCATCATCGCGCTATTTGGCAACGAGCAGTTTCGCACCCTGCCGTTTTACCTTTATCAACAAATCGGCGCGTATCGCAGTGCCGATGGCGCGGTAACGGCGCTGCTACTGTTGGTATTGTGCTTTACGCTGTTTACCCTGATTGAGAAACTGGCAGGCTTACATGATAGCGCTCCATAAGTTGACCTACCTCTACCAACACCTGCCGATGCGCTTCGATTTACAGGTGCAACCCGGCGAGCGCCTTGCCATTCTGGGCCCGAGTGGCGCGGGGAAAAGTACCCTGCTGAGCCTGATAGCGGGTTTTCTGTCAGCCGATAGCGGCCAGTTACAGCTTAACGGGCAGGATCATGATGCCACGCCACCGGCGAAACGCCCGGTGTCGATCCTGTTTCAGGAAAACAACCTGTTCCCCCATCTGACGCTGGCGCAGAATATCGCCCTTGGTCTGCATCCCGGTCTGAAATTAAGTGCCGATCAGCAGCAAACACTACGTGATATCGCGGGCCGCATGGGGCTTTCACCACTGCTGGAACGCCTGCCGTCGCAGGTGTCTGGCGGGCAACGCCAGCGGGCGGCACTGGCGCGCTGCCTGATTCGCCAGCAACCAATCCTGCTGCTGGATGAGCCGTTTTCCGCACTCGATCCGGCGCTACGTCAGGAAATGCTGTCACTGGTGGATGAGATTTGCCGCGAACGGCACCTGACACTCTTAATGGTGTCACACCAGTTGGAAGACGCCATACGCATTGCGCCACGCAGCGTGCTGGTGGTAGACGGCCGAATCTATCACGATGGCCCGACCCGCGAACTGGCGCAGCATGCACAGGCCGCGAAAATACTGGGGCTGGGATGACAAACACCCCATTTAAAATGTGACATTAAGCACATTTTTGTGGTTTTGCTGTGTTGAAGCCTTGTCTATTTTTCCGCGCTCATGGTTATATGGGAGCGCAAATTAACCAAAACGAACATTAAGGTTACCCGTGAAACACACCACCTCTACTTTCGCACTACTAAACAACGCCGCGCTGCTTGACGCGGTCGTCGTCGTGCGCGTGGTGGTCGTGGTCGGCAGCGCGCCGTAACGGGTTCCGAATCAAACCTAGATTCCCAAACCCCGCCGGCGCAAGCCGAGCGGGGTTTCTTTATGTCCACCCTCCCCGCTCCTCCTGACCGGCTCTGATAAAGGATATGACTATGCGTTATACAGGAGCTGAGCTGATTATCCGTCTGCTGGAGCAGCAAGGCATCACCACAGTAAGCGGTATTCCGGGCGGCGCGGCGCTGCCGTTGTACGATGCGTTGGGAAAAAGCCGCACTATTCGCCATGTACTCGCCCGCCATGAACAGGGTGCCGGATTCATCGCTCAGGGGATGGCTCGCGCCAGTGGTAAAGCGGCGGTGTGTATGGCTTCCAGCGGACCCGGAGCCACCAACCTGCTGACTGCCATCGCCGATGCCAAGCTCGATTCTATTCCACTGGTGTGCATCACCGGTCAGGTGCCTTCCGGCATGATCGGCACCGACGCGTTTCAGGAAGTCGACACCTATGGCATCTCGATCCCGGTGACCAAGCACAACTATCTGGTGCGCGATATCAGCGAACTGCCGCAGGTGATTAACGACGCCTTTCGGCTGGCACAATCCGGCCGTCCCGGCCCGGTCTGGGTGGACATCCCTAAAGACGTGCAAACCGCGACCATCGAACTGACGGAACTGCCTGCACCGGCCACGCTGTCCCCGGCTCCGGCTGTCGATACCCATGCCCTGAACGCGGCCGCCGCGATGATCAATCAGGCCAAACGACCGATCCTGTATCTGGGTGGAGGGATCATTAGTGCAGATGCGCATCAACACGCCATCGAACTGGCTGAGCGCGCTGGGTTACCCACCACCATGACGCTGATGGCGCTGGGCGCGATGCCAGTGGATCACCCGCTGTCGCTCGGGATGCTGGGTATGCATGCCGCCCGCTATACCAACATGATCCTGCAACAGTCTGACCTGCTGATCGTACTGGGTGCCCGGTTTGACGATCGCGCTATCGGTAAAGCGGAAGAATTCTGCCCGGATGCCCGTGTTATCCACATCGATATCGATCCCGCTGAACTCGGTAAGATCCGCCAGCCGCACGTTGCGCTTCACGCCGATGTCGCGCAAGCACTGGAGCAGTTACTGCCATTGGTCGAACACAAGCCCCGCACCGAGTGGCTCGAACAGGTGCGTGCCCTGCAACGTGATTTTCCGTTCAATATGCCAAATGCCGACGACCCGCTCAGCCATTATGGGTTGATCCGCGCGGTGGCGGCGCAACTGGACGACCAGGCCATCATCACCACGGACGTAGGCCAGCATCAGATGTGGGTCGCGCAGGCGTATCCACTGCGACGTTCACGTCAATGGCTCACCTCCGGCGGTTTCGGCACCATGGGCTTTGGCGTACCGGCGGCTATCGGCGCGGCGCTGGCAGAACCGCAACGCACAGTGGTGTGCTTTTCCGGTGACGGCAGCCTGATGATGAACATTCAGGAAATGGCTACTGCGGCGGAAGAGAACCTGAACGTCAAAATCGTCCTGATGAACAACCAGTCACTGGGGTTGGTGCACCAACAACAGGAGCTGTTCTATAAGCAGAACTTCGTCGCATCAGACTACCGTTACCAAACCAACTTTCTGGCGATCGCCGCAGGATTCGGTTTCGCCACCTGCGATCTGAACGCTGCGAAAGACCCGCAAGCCGCCTTGCGCGACGCACTGCAACGCCCCGGCCCGACATTGATTCACGCCGCGATTGATATCAACGAAAAAGTGTTCCCGATGGTACCGCCGGGTGCCGCCAATATTGAGATGATTGGAGATTAAATTATGCAGACTTCATCGACGACTGCACAGGTCACACTGGAACTCTCAGTACGCAACCACCCAGGCGTGATGTCCCATGTATGCGGGCTGTTCGCCCGCCGCGCGTTCAACGTGGAAGGCATCATGTGTATGCCGCTACCCGGCAATGAACAAAGCCGTATCTGGCTATTGGTGAAAGATGACCACCGCTTACCGCAGATGATAAGCCAGGTAGAAAAACTCGAAGACGTATTACAGGTGACCCGCCACGGCGAAGAGATGAAAATCTTTGATCAGGTAGCGGAGTTTTACCGCTAGCCCTCAGAAGGCGATACCGCTCTGTCTGGTATCGCCTCCACTCATTTAGCGGTTTAAAAACTTACCCATTGAGAATTTGCCACAGCAGGTGTCGGTAAACCGGCATCAACGGGTGCTGCCACAACTGCCACAGACTGATGACCGCGATAACGGCCGTCAATGGTGCCAGCCAGCGCAGGCGCGCCAGTGTCAGCCAACCGGTTGGTTCCGCCGTATTCCCACGGGGAGCACGCCACCACCGCCATACCAACCAGCCCGCACACCACAGCAGGACAGCCGTCACCAGCAGCAGCCACTTAAAGCTACCGCTGTCCGCCTGTTTGGGAATATCAATCGCCACACCGGCCAGAATACCGGGCAGCAGATACACCGGAGGCCAGGTAAGACAACCGATGATATTCGGCAGTGCAAAACGCCGGGGCGATAGCTGCAACATCCCCGCTACCATCGGGATCAGCGGCCGGGTCGGGCCAAAAAACCGGCCAATCAGAATCGTCGCCATACTGTGCTGGTGCAGCATTTTCTCTGTGCGATACAGGTATGCCCGGTGCTTTTGCAGGAACGACCAGTTATGCAGTTTCTCGTTAAAGTGCCAGCCGATGAAATAGGAAATCCAGTCCCCCAGCAGACAGCCAATGATGCCCATCCCCCAGGCGGGATATAGCCCCATATTACCGCTGCCAATCAAGGTGCCCAGTGACGCCATCATGATTGTGCCGGGTAACAGCAGCCCTACCAACGCCAGCGATTCCAGAAACGCCACCAGCAGTACCGCCGTCAGCGAATACGCCAACGATTGAGTGATCAGATGCTCCAGCCAGGCTTCCATAATTCTCTACATTTCTGCTTTTTTATAAACAAAGATAACGGGATGATAGCAGGAAACCGCTGGCGTATGGCAGGAAGGAGTAAAAGTGCCTCTGGCACGGTACTCATCATCACCGACACCTCGCTTCCTTGAAGCAGCGCTATTTTGTTGTTATAAAAGCAACACTTTAAAGACGTGAATGGATTTACCGATGGAAGAAGCCAGGATTGCTTTTCCTGTTGGCAAAGGGCAAGTCAACAGGGTTGAAGATGTCAAAACCGTTCAACAGTTACTGAATAGCCGCTCAAATGGAACGCTGAGCGTTGATGGTATTGTCGGTATCAGAACACAAACCGCCATCACCCACTTTCAACGCCAGATCGTAGGAATGCATTCGCCTGACGGCATCGTTTCCCCGAATGGCCCCACACTGAGGAAATTAAATCATCTTCATATCCGACGCCCGGCAACCTCTCAACCCTCGTTTTCCAGCGATTCTGGTGACAGCGTTTCCGAAGAACTCTATCTGAATGCCGCCAGAGAATTAAACTGCGAAGTGGCGGCAATCAAAGCGGTGGTGATGACGGAAACGGCGCTACGTAGTGCCTTTATCAGCCCAGGGAAACCAAAAATACTTTATGAACGACACTACTTTCGACGACTAACACAAGGTAGATATGACCATTCGTACCCAGAGATATCTGGTGAGCGTTACAAGCAGTATGGCTCACATGAACTTCAATATGAAAGGCTCGAAAAAGCCATGGCATTGGATAGACAAGCCGCACTAATGTCTGTCTCCTGGGGAGCGTTCCAGATTATGGGAGCAAATTATAGAAGTGCAGGATTTAATGAGCTTGAAGACTTTGTTTCTGCAATGAAAAACACTAACGGTCAGGTATTTGCTTTTATTAACCATATAAAAAATACGCCGACCTTGCGTACAGCATTACAAAATAAAGATTGGACAACATTTGCAAAGCTCTACAACGGAAAAAAATATGCCGAAAGAAACTATCATATAAAAATGGCAAATAACTATCATTCACTAACAAGCAGACAGTAGATAATTTTATGAAAAAAACATTACTCCTAATCATGCTAACTGTTTCATTACAATCTCACGCCGCAATTAGCCTGGTGAAAAACAACGATGCGTCATTAATGAAAACAACCATTGAAGATGCAAACAAAAGAGGAATTGTTGATATAAAAATACAAGAAGAGCAAGCGTTTGATGTTAATGAAAACAATAACAACATAGGAACAATAATACCTGGGAAAGGATTTTATAAAAATTACTATCCAGTTTGTTTTATTAGTTGGTCTACAGACAAGAAGACCATTTCCAACATTGTATTGTCAATGGGAAATGGCGACTTTGAATTTTCACAATGCGAAAACCTTGATGCAGTAGGAAAGATAGAGTCTGCAGGAAAAACATTCATTGGTTTTGTTTACTCTGTCGGTTTACCTGATGACAGAACAGAAAAAAACTACTTCCTATTAGAGATTGATAAGAATAAAAAAACCATTACAGATAAAAGTAATATTGTAGATGCTCTGCAAAATACCGATGAAATAAAGAGCATTACTGCAATCAGAAAACATCTTAAAAAAGAAATGGAAAAATAAAGAGTGAAAATTATTTTTATAGTAATTATGTTGGCAATGCCATTTAGCTCGTATTCGACTGTTACGCTTACAAAATCTCATGACAGCGACATATTAAGCAAATTGATAACAAGAAGCCAGTCATCAGAAATCACTGATGTAAAAATACAAAAAAATCAGATTTTTGACATTAGCGAAGATGGAAGATATCTGGGTACTATTTTGCCTGCAGAAGGGTATTACAACGATATTGAGCCACTCTGTTTTATCGGTTGGTCGTCCGACAGGAAAGACGTTTCAGATATAAAAATTTCTATCGGTCGGGGATTTTTCGAAACAGTGACTTGCCTAAGCCTTGATGCTGTGGGGAAAATTGAAGTTAAAGGAAGAACATTTATTGGCTTTGTTTATACCGTAGCATTACGTGACAGAACAGCACAGAACTATTTTTTGCTTGAGTTAGACAAAGAAAGGAAAGCAATAATAGACGTAAGCAATACAATTGAGAAACTACAGCTTTACTCTGAGAAGAAAAGTATTATAGACCTCAGAAAATACCTCAAAGAAAACCAGAGTTCCATACCCGATTAACGTCATTCAATTGTCAGGCACCTGAATTAAAATTAGGTGCCTGACAGGCTAACAACATGACTACCAGTTAAAACAGCTGGCTTTCCCAAATGCAGTATGCACTGGTTCCCGCCTTAACATGCTCACATAACATATTCTTGTAAGTGAAAGAGATAAATTCTTCCGGCTGATACTCGTTATGTGTTATCGAACTCGGGTAGTGCATTCTGATATTTTTTACTTTTGCATCAGACAGTTTGATTGAGAAATATTGCTCCATCCCACCATTCTCAGAGGTTCGATAGAAAATGAAAGTGCAGGTCAAATATTCATTCTCATTTAATGCGCTGAGTAATAATGGCGTTGATTTATCAATGGGCTTTCTAATTTCAACCGGCTGATATGCCACATTATCAATACGTTCAGCTGAATTATTCAACTCATAAACAAAAATTTCATTTTCATGACCTTGTTGCCATTTATTTCCCATTGAATCATACGATCCACACCCAGAAGAAATCAGCCCCTGATTCTTACCTTCTATTTTCAGATAAATGATATTGGCCATTAAATTCCCTTTAATTCCATATTATGAATGATATGAAAAAGTAGCGAGGTCACTATAATAATTTAATGCTTAACCGACAAGTAGACCGCTCCAACGTGTGGGTACGGCAACTGGACAAAAGCTGTATGCATATACATAATTTATGCCATTACTCCACTGACCCTCTGACAATACGCCATGACCCTTTCCCCACCACGTCAGGGATTTGTACTGACCCGCCACTGGCAAGACACCCCGGCCGGGATCAGGGTTCAATGCTGGCTGGCGACGGACACTGGCCCCTGTCGGGTCAGGTTGTCACCGCAACAGGCGGTAGCGTTTGTCCCGATGCGTCATCAGGCACGTATCAGCCAGTTACTCAGTGGGGAAAAGCATTGGCAACTGCGGCCGCTGGCACTGAAAGACTTCCACCACGAGCCTCAACTGGGGCTCTACTGCCTGCAATATCGCCAGCTGTTGCGACTGGAAAAGAAGCTACAGGAGGCGGGAATTCCGGTGTACGAAGCGGATATCCGCCCGCCGGAGCGGTTTCTGATGGAGCGTTTTATCACCGCGCCAGTCTGGTTTAGCGGCGAAGAAACCACTGACGGGCTGATTGATAACGTCAAACTCAAACCGGCCCCTGACTACCGCCCGTCACTCAAAACCGTGTCGCTGGATATCGAAACCAGCCGCCACGGCGAGCTTTACTGCATCGGTCTGGAAGGGTGCGGCCAGCGCCAGGTATTTATGCTGGGGCCAGAAAATGGCAACAGAGAGGATGCTGGCGACCTGACGCTGGAATACGTCGCCAGTCGTCCACAGCTGCTGGAAAAACTCAATCAGTGGCTGCACACCTACGATCCGGATGTGATTATCGGCTGGAATCTGGTGCAGTTTGACCTGCGGGTGCTGCAACAGCACGCCGAGCGTTACCGCATACCACTACGATTCGGACGCGACGCTCAGGAGCTGGAGTGGCGCGAGCATGGCTATCGACAGGGGCATTTTTTCGCCAGCGCGCCGGGCCGGTTGATCGTCGATGGTATCGAAGCACTGAAATCCGCCACCTGGAATTTTGCCTCGTTCAGCCTGGAATTTGTCGCCCAGTCGCTGCTTGGCGAAGGGAAAGCCAGCGACAATCCTTATCAGCGGCTGGAAGAGATCGAGCAGCGTTTTCAGCAAGACAAACCGGCACTGGCACGCTACAACCTGAAAGACTGCGAGCTGGTGACGCGCATCTTCGAGAAAACCCATTTAATCGCCTTTTTACTGGAGCGGGCGAGCGTCACCGGGCTGGCGGCAGACCGCAGCGGCGGTTCGGTGGCGGCATTTACTCATCTCTACCTGCCACGTATGCATCGGGCCGGGTTTGTCGCCCCCAACCTGGGTGAGATCCCGCCGGAAGCCAGCCCCGGCGGCTACGTGATGGACTCCCGCCCCGGTCTGTATGATTCGGTGCTGGTACTGGACTATAAAAGCCTTTATCCCTCCATCATTCGCACCTTTCTGATTGACCCGGTCGGGCTTATCACTGGCTTGCAGCAGCCTGATGAACAGCACGCCATCGAAGGTTTTCGCGGTGCCTGGTTTTCCCGCCGCCAGCACTGCCTGCCCGCTATCGTGGAAGAGGTGTGGCACGGGCGTGATCTTGCCAAGCAGGAGAACAATAAACCGCTGTCGCAGGCGCTGAAGATCATCATGAATGCATTTTATGGCGTACTGGGGTCGAGCAGTTGCCGATTTTTCGATCCGCGGCTGGCGTCGTCTATCACCCTGCGCGGCCATGAGATCATGCGCCAAACCCGTTCTCTGATTGAAGCCAAAGGTTATCAGGTGATTTATGGCGATACGGATTCGACCTTCGTGTGGCTTAAACGCCCCCATCGCGCGGACGAAGCAGACGCCATCGGTCGTGAATTGGTCACTTATATCAACGACTGGTGGCAACAGCACCTGCATCAGCAACATGGGCTGAACAGCGCGCTGGAGATGGAATACGAAACCCATTTTCACCGTTTTTTGATGCCCACTATCCGTGGTGCCGAACTGGGCAGCAAAAAACGCTACGCCGGTATTACCATGACGCCACAGGGTGAGCAGATGGTGTTCAAAGGCCTGGAAACAGTACGTTCGGACTGGACCCCCCTGGCACAGCAATTCCAGCAACAGCTTTACCAGCGTATTTTCCACCGTGAGCCGTATCAGGAATGGGTGCGGGAATACGTGGCTAAAACGCTGGAAGGCGAACATGACGACCTGCTGGTCTACCGCAAACGACTGCGCCATAAACTGAGCGACTATCAACGCAATGTGCCGCCACAAGTACGCGCCGCCAGAATGGCCGACGAGTACAACCGTCAGCATGACCGTCCTTTGCAGTACCAAAGCGGCGGCTGGATAAGCTACGTTATCACGGTCAATGGCCCGGAACCGCTGGAGAATCGTCACTCGATGCTGGATTATAATCACTATGTGGAAAAACAACTGCAACCGGTGGCCGATGCCATTCTGCCTTTCATTCACGATGATTTTGCTACACTGATTACCGGACAGATGGGGTTATTTTGACAATCCGATGGTGCCTGACAGGTGACGAACAGGCCGCCATCCAGTACCATAGCGCCCTTTCAAAAATATCAGGCGTGGGTCCACGTCTGTCAGTTTAGACAACGGTCAATAACATCCGGGGCGCATCCCCCATACCCGCATCACAGGCTGTGCGCGATAGCATCACTCTCGCGCAGGGCGGGTAAGGTATTGCCGTACGCAGGGGTCGGCAGCCTCCTGTTCAGACATTCTCCGACAACGACGAGTATCGAGCTTAGAATTTATGCCTTTTACACTTGGTCAACGCTGGATCAGCGATACAGAAAGCGATTTAGGATTGGGTACGGTAGTGGCGATGGATGCCCGCATGATTACTGTGCTATTTCCGGCTAGCGGCGAAAACCGCCTCTATTCCAGAAATGACGCGCCCATCACCCGTGTCATGTTCAATCCTGGCGATACCGTCACCAGTCACGAAGGCTGGCAGCTAGAGGTGGAAGACGTTCGCGATGAGAACGGCCTGCGCACCTACATAGGTCAGCGCCTGGATACCCATGAGCCCGCTGAACTGCGGGAAGTCTTCCTCGACAGCAAACTGACCTTCAATAAACCGCAAGACCGGTTGTTCGCCGGGCAGATTGACCGGATGGATCGCTTCGCCCTGCGTTACCGTGCCCGTCTGCACCAGCATGAGCAGGCGCTGCAACCCTGGGGTGGATTGCGCGGTATGCGCGCCAGCCTGATCCCACACCAGTTACACATCGCCCGCGAAGTAGGCCAACGCCATGCACCACGCGTGTTGCTGGCCGATGAAGTCGGTTTGGGTAAGACCATCGAAGCGGGCATGATTATCCACCAGCAATTGCTGGCAGGTCGTGCCGAGCGCGTACTGATCGTGGTGCCGGAAACCCTGCAGCATCAATGGCTGGTGGAAATGTTGCGTCGCTTCAACCTGCTGTTTTCGTTGTTTGATGACGAACGCTACGCCGAAGCGCGTCTTGACAGCGACAACCCGTTTGAAACCGAACAATTGATCATCTGTTCGCTGGATTTTGTACGTCGTAACCCTTCCCGTTTCGAACAGTTGCTGGATGCCGACTGGGATCTGCTGGTGGTGGACGAAGCCCATCATCTGGCCTGGAGCGAAGCCGCACCGAGCGCTGGCTATAAAGCGATTGAGCAACTGGCACGCGCTATCCCGGCCGTCCTGCTGCTGACGGCAACGCCAGAGCAATTAGGTCAGGAAAGCCACTTCGCCCGCCTGCGCCTGCTCGACCCGGACCGTTTCCACGACTACCACGAATTTATTGCTGAACAGCAACAATACCGCCCGGTCGCCGATGCGGTCACCCTGCTGCTGAGCGGCAACAGTATCAGCGATAGCGAACGCAACGCCCTGAGCGAGATGCTGGGTGAACAGGATATCGAACCGCTGCTGAAATCCATCGCCAGCGACAGTGAAGACAGCGCCGCCGCACGTCAGGAACTGATCACTATGTTGATGGACCGCCACGGCACCAGCCGTGTGCTGTTCCGCAATACCCGCCAGGGCGTGAAAGGGTTCCCGAAACGCGAGCTGCACCAAATCAGACTGCCGTTACCCGCGCAGTATCAAACAGCGATTCGCGTATCCGGCATTATGAATGCCCGTAAATCCGCTGAAGACTGCGCACGTGACATGCTCTACCCAGAGCAAATTTATCAGCAGTTCGAAGACGATAACGCCACCTGGTGGAGCTTCGATCCACGCGTCGAATGGATGCTGGAGTTTCTGACCAGCCATCGCGATGAAAAAGTACTGGTGATCTGCGCTAAGGCCGCCACCGCGTTGCAACTCGAACAAGTGCTGCGTACCCGTGAAGCTATCCGTGCTGCCGTCTTCCACGAAGGGCTCTCTATACTCGAACGTGACCGTGCTGCCGCGTATTTCGCCTCGGAAGAAGAAGGCGCTCAGGTATTGATCTGTTCGGAGATCGGATCCGAAGGTCGCAACTTCCAGTTTGCCAGCCATCTGATCATGTTTGATCTGCCGTTTAATCCGGATCTGCTGGAACAACGTATCGGTCGTCTGGATCGTATCGGTCAGAGCCGCGACATTCAGATTCTGGTGCCTTATCTGGAAAATACCGCTCAGGCATTGCTGGTACGCTGGTATCACGAAGGGCTGGATGCGTTCGAACATACCTGCCCGACGGGTCGCGCAATTTATGATAGCCACTACGAGCAGCTGATCAACCTGCTGGCGAAGCCGTCTGAACAAACCGGACTGGATGAATTTATCCATACCTGCCGTCAGCAACATGACACGTTGAAAACGCAACTGGAGCAAGGACGTGACCGCCTGCTGGAGATGCATTCCAACGGCGGCGAGCGGGCACAGTCACTAGCCCAGGCCATTGCCGAGCAGGATAACGACGTCAATCTGGTCAATTTCGCGCTCAACCTGTTCGACATTATCGGTATTCATCAGGATGACCGTAGCGATAACTTGATCGTGCTGACACCGTCTGATCATATGCTGGTGCCGGACTTCCCCGGCTTGCCGCAGGATGGCTGTACCATCACGTTCGATCGCGATCAGGCGCTGTCTCGCGAAGATGCGCAATTCGTGAGTTGGGAGCATCCGCTGATCCGCAATGGTCTGGATCTGATCCTGTCTGGCGACACCGGCAGTTGCGCCGTCTCTCTGCTGAAAAACAAAGCCTTGCCGGTCGGCACCCTGCTGGCAGAGCTGGTCTATGTCGTGGAAGCACAGGCACCGAAGAAACTGCAACTGACCCGCTTCCTGCCACCGACGCCGATTCGCGTCCTGCTCGACCGCAAAGGCACCAATCTGGCAGCACAGGTGGAGTTCGAGAGCTTCAACCGTCAACTGAGCGCCGTCAATCGCCACACTTCCAGCAAGCTGGTCAATGCGGTGCAAGACGAGGTGCACGATATGTTACAGAAGGCTCAGCCATTGGTAGAAGCACAGGCGCAGGCGCTGATCGCCGAGGCGCAGCGTAACGCCGAAACGCAGTTACGCCGCGAGCAGGAACGACTGGAAGCGCTCAAAGCCGTCAACCCGAACATCCGTGACGATGAGCTCGAAGCGTTGGAAGAACAGCGTGAACAGGTGCTGCTGAATCTGCAACAGGCCAACTGGCGTCTGGATGCCATCCGTCTGGTGATGGTGGCGCACCAGTAAACCTCATCCGTTATCTACCTACTTCGCGGCGAGGCCTGCCTTGCCGCGATGCCGGAGCCTTCATGGAACCCTATAACCCCCCTCGCGAGCCCTGGCTGCACATCCTGTATCAGGATCAGCACATCATGGTAGTGAACAAGCCTAGCGGACTGCTCTCCGTTCCCGGTCGCGCCGAAGAACATAAAGACAGCATCATGACCCGTATTCAGGCTGACTTTCCCACCGCCGAGTCCGTCCATCGTCTGGACATGGCCACCAGCGGTGTGATGGTGGTCGCCCTGACCAAAGCGGCTGAACGGGAGCTAAAGCGCCAGTTCCGCGAGCGGGAACCGAAGAAGTCTTACGTTGCCCGCGTCTGGGGCCATCTGGCGCAGGATGAAGGGCTGGTCGACCTGCCGCTCATTTGCGACTGGCCTAACCGTCCGAAACAAAAAGTTTGCTTTGAGCAAGGTAAACCCGCCCAGACCGACTACATCGTCTTATCACGGGACAGCGATGGCACCACCCGCGTAAAACTGATGCCGATCACCGGTCGATCACATCAGTTACGTGTCCACATGCTGGCATTGGGTCACCCCATTCTGGGTGACGGGTTTTACGCCCACCCAGAAGCGAAAGCACTGGCACCCCGCCTGCTACTGCATGCACAGGAACTGGCCATTACCCATCCGGTTTTTACGACACCAATGCACTTTCGTTGCGAAGCCGACTTCTAGTCGTGGTGTTCAAGCCCCCGGTTCTGATGCTGAAAACCGTGCTGCTTTAGAAACGACCGTTATGTATGAAAGCAGGCAAGCATGGAAAGGCGCACGACAATGGGAAAAGCAAAAAGAGAAGAAGAATTAGCGAGAAAACTTGTTGATTTTCAGAAACTCATAGGCAGCCTGGATATCCTGCGCTTTACGCTTGGCTATCTCAATCATGCGCGGCGACAGGCCTTTGCCCATCATTTTATCTGGATGGTGTTCGCTCATCAGCTTGCGATAAGCACGTTTCACCGTCGCAGCATCATCCGTGCTACGCACCCCTAATGTCCGACAGGCGCTTTCGATAGTCGGCCCGCGCGAGTATACCGGCGGCCGCTGACCATAGGACTGCCCACCATAAGACTGATTACGCCGCTGATAAGACTTATTGCCCTGTCTTGATGATTGTTGCTGACTATTCTGCCGTGACTGATGGGTGCTCCCCTGCCGCGACTGGTAGGTATTGCCTTGTCGTGACTGGTAACCACTGCTGCTCTGTTTTGACGACTGATGGGCACCACGCTCCATATTGCGCATGAACAGCTCAAACTGTTCACGGGTTACACCCAGCTCATCAGCAAACACATACAGCAGCCGCCGTTCATTCGGGTGTAATGCGCCGTCTACAAACGCAGCTTGTAACTGAATCTCCAGAAACATTCTGATTAAATCAAAACGGCCAATGCAGGCGTCGCGTAACTTACGCAGCTTATTACGCACCGGAAACTGACTGGCTTTCCCTTCACGGAACGCCTGTTGCGCGGCATTACGCGCCTCGCCATGCAGTTCCAGCCGGTCCATCATGGTGGTTGCGATACGGATATCAGACTCCGTCACCCGCCCTTTTGATTTGGCCAGATGCCCCATTGCCTGAAAGGTCGTCAGACAAAACAGCGCCTGGCGGGTGGCTTGCGCGGAAAAAAAGTCGCGACGACGGGATGCCCGAGCTCTGTCAAGCAAATGACCCAACAGCAGCCCGATTATCAACCCACCGACACCAGCGCTGGATACAATCCCCAACGCCAGTCCCAGCAACTTTCCCCAATACCGCATATACTCCTCAAATCCCCATGCCGTCGGCCAAAAATTGCTTTATCATACCCGTCATTTATCTTTGCTCCTAACGGCAACGCATAGAAAATGGCGGGGATTTTGCACTGGCGCTACGCCGGTGGCTAATATAGTCTCTGACCGTTTGTCGGCATGACGCCCTTGATGACGGAACACCAGATACCGCGTATGAAAAAAAGTTTTCCAACCCTGCTGGCCTCGTTAATTGGGTCGGCGCTGTACAGTCAGCATGCGCTGGCCGATCTCGCCTCTCAGTGTATGTCGGGCGTTCCTGTATACAATCGCCCGCTGGTAACCGGGGACACCAGTCAGTTGCCGGTTCACATCAGCGCGGATCAGTCACAGGCCAACTACCCCGACAGCGCCTTATTTACCGGCAATGTTAACGTCGAGCAGGGTAATCGCGTACTGACCGCAGATCAGGTGCAGCTACATCAGAAACAACAGGCGGGCCAGACTGACCCTGTTCGCACTGTCACGGCTATCGGTAATGTGCATTACGATGATAATCAGGTCATCCTGAAAGGCCCGCGCGCCTGGTCCAACCTTAACACCAAGGATACCGATGTCGAAGACGGCGACTACCAGATGGTCGGACGTCAGGGTCGCGGCGATGCCGACAAGATGAAGCAGCGCGAAAACAACCGCTATACCATCTTAGATCATGGTTCATTTACATCCTGCCTGCCAGGTGATGATAGCTGGAGCGTCGTCGGTTCGGAAGTGATTCAGGACCGGCAGGAGGAAGTCGCTGAAATATGGAACGCCCGTTTTCGCATCGCGGGTGTCCCGGTATTCTATAGCCCTTACATGCAACTCCCGATTGGTAATAAGCGTCGTTCCGGCTTCCTTATTCCTAACGCGAAATACGGCAGGAATAATGGGTTTGAGCTGGTGACGCCTTATTACTGGAATATCGCGCCCAACTACGACGCCACCATCACGCCACATGTGCAGACCAATCGTGGTATGCAGTGGCAGAACGAATTCCGTTATCTATCGCGCGCGGGCTTGGGCCTGGTCGAATTCGACTGGTTACCGGACGACAGGCAGTACAAAAGCGATGTTCTGTCTGGTAAATCAGGTTATGCGCCTGATGATAATTACACCCGTTGGCTGTTCCACTGGCAGCATTTCGGCGTGATGGACCAGGTGTGGCGTTTTAGCGCTGACTATACCAAGGTCAGTGACCCGAATTATTTCACCGATCTGGATTCGGTTTACGGTAACACCACCGACGGTTACGCCAGCCAGAAATTCAGCCTGGGCTACGCCAACCAAAACTGGGATGCCACCGTCTCAACACGTCAATACCAAATATTCAGCAATCTGGCTTCACGTGATATCTATCGAGCTCTGCCGCAGCTCGATATGAATTACTATCAGAATGATATCGGCCCCTTCGATCTGCACCTTTACGGTCAGGCGGTAAAATTTACCAATATTAACCCCAGCCTGCCTGATGCGACCCGTCTGCATTTCGAGCCGACGATTTCCATGCCGATCTCCAATCAGTGGGCCAGCCTGAATACTGAAGCTAAGCTGATGGCAACCCACTATCAGCAGGAAAATCTGGATGCTTATAACGCCAGTAACCCGGACTCACCATTAAAAAGTAGCGTCAACCGTGTGATGCCGCAGTTCAAAACCGACGGCAAGATGGTGTTTGAACGCGATATGGACTGGGCGAAAGGCTATACCCAGACACTCGAACCGCGAGTGCAGTATTTATATGTGCCATACCGTGATCAGTCTGATATCCGCGCCTATGACTCCACCCTGTTGCAGGCAGACTACGCCGGGTTATTCCGTGACCGAACCTTCAGTGGTCTGGATCGCATCGCTTCCGCGAATCAGGTATCGAGCGGGGTGACAACGCGGTTGTATGACAGTGCGCTGGAAGAGCGTTTCAATGCGTCACTGGGGCAAATTTATTATTTTGATCGCCCGCGCACTGGCACCAACTCCAGTCTCGACCAGAATGATGAACGCGGCAGCCTGAACTGGGCGGGTGACGCCTACTGGAAATTTGCCGACAACTGGGGTCTGCGTGGCGGCGCACAGTACGATGAACGCCTTAAAAGCGTCACCCTTGGCGACGCTATTCTCGAATACCGTGGCGGCGGTGAACGTATGTTCCAGTTGAATTACCGTTTCGCCAGCTCGGAATATATTCAGGCAATGCTGCCAAACATCACAAACCCCGGCTTCCAGCAAGGTATTTCCCAAGTCGGCGCCACTGCCAGTTGGCCGTTGTCCGATCGCTGGGCTATCGTGGGTGCTTATTACTATGATACCAAGGCCAATCAACCCGCCGACCAGTTAGTGGGCCTGCAGTACAACACCTGCTGTTGGGCGGTCAACGTGGGCTACGAACGTAAGATAACCAAATGGAATAGCACGACCAATCAGAGCGTCTACGACAGCAAGATTGGCTTCAGCTTCGAATTGCGTGGCCTGAGCAGCAATTACAATCTGGGTACGGACAAAATGCTGAGAAACGGTATATTGCCTTACCAGCGCGCGTTCTGATGAGGTAACGCCGGGAACTCTGGCAACAATAAACGTCTAATAACCGGTAGCGATTAAACATGTAACCCGCCCTGGCGGATCAAATTAACGGGAAAGGTATGAAGAACTGGAGAGCGCTTGTCCTGGGACTGGCACTGAGTGCCAATATGGCGTTTGCGGCCCCACAAGAGGTCAACAAGATAGCCGCCATCGTCGACAACAGTGTGGTTCTGGAAAGTGATATCAATAGCCTGCTGCAGTCCGTCAAACTGAACGCGCAAGAAGCCGGTCAGCAGTTGCCGGACGACGCCACGCTCCGTCACCAGATTCTGGAGCGTTTGATCATGGATAACATCATCCTGCAAATGGCGCAAAAAATGGGTGTTCAGGTCACCGATGACCAACTGGATCGCTCTATCGCCAATATTGCGGCGCAAAACCACATGAGCCTTGACCAGTTGCGCAGCCGCCTGGCCGCCGAAGGCATAAGTTTCGATACTTACCGTAGCCAGATCCGCAAAGACATGATGATCGCGGATGTGCGTAACAGTGAAGTGCGCCGTCGTGTCACCGTGCTACCGCAGGAAGTGGACTCGCTGGCTCAGCAGCTTGCCAGTCAGGGGGCAAACGGTCCCGAAGTTAACCTGAGCCAAATTTTGATCCCGCTGCCGGAAAACCCGACGCAAGATCAGGTTGATAAAGCAGAAAATCTGGCCAATCGTCTGGTGAAAGAAGCCTCGCAGGGTGCTGACTTCGGCAAACTGGCGATTACCTACTCTGCCGACCCGCAAGCACTGAAAGGCGGGCAGATGGGTTGGGGTCGTCCGCAAGAACTGCCATCGCTGTTTGCCGAACGTCTGGCTAACCCGCAGAAAGGCCAGATCATTGGGCCAATCCGTTCTGGTGTCGGCTTCCATATTCTGCGTGTTAACGATACCCGCGGTGGTTCTCAGGCCGTGTCGGTCACCGAAGTACATGCCCGCCACATTCTGCTGACGACCTCGGTCGTCATGAACGACGCGCAAGCCAAAGCTAAACTCGAAGAGGTGGCAAGCCAAATCAGGAGTGGCAAGCTGAGCTTTGCCACCGCCGCCAAACAGTTATCTCAGGATCCGGGATCAGCCAATCAGGGCGGTGACCTGGGGTGGGCATCACCCGAGATGTATGACCCGGCATTCCGCGACGCGTTGATGGACCTGAAAAAAGGCGAAATCAGCGCACCAGTGCACTCCTCCTTTGGCTGGCACCTGATCCAACTGCTGGATACCCGTCAGGTGGACAAGACTGACGTAGCACAGAAGGATCGTGCCTATCGCATGCTGTTTAACCGTAAATTTGCCGAAGAAGCCCAAACCTGGATGCAGGAAAAACGCGCGGCGGCATACGTGAAAATCCTGGATGCTCAGAACTGATGTCCATTGAAACGCAGGTACAGCGAGTCGTGATTACCCCCGGCGAACCCGCCGGGATTGGTCCCGATGTGGTGGTTGCACTGGCCCAGCAAAGCTGGCCGGTGGAACTGGTGGTATGTGCCGATGCCGAGCTACTGTTAAGCCGTGCGCTGGCGCTGAAACTCCCGCTAACCTTGCGTGAATATCAACCGCATCTGGCGGCGCAACCGCAAGCGGCAGGTACGTTGACACTGCTGCCGGTTGCCACCGACGCTACGGTGGTACCAGGGCAGTTGAACGTGTTGAACAGCCGCTATGTGCTCGATACGCTGGCCCGCGCCTGTGATGGCTGTCTGAAAGGCGATTTTGCCGCGCTGATCACCGGGCCGGTACACAAAGGCATTATCAACGAGTCAGGTATTGCGTTTTCCGGCCATACAGAATTCTTTGCCGAACGCAGTCACTGCTCACGTGTGGTGATGATGCTAGCGACCGAGGAGTTACGGGTTGCGCTGGCGACCACGCATCTGCCATTAAAGGCCGTATCGGATGCCATCACCCGCGATAGCCTGCACGAAGTGATTACCATTCTGCATCAGGATTTGCAGCGCAAATTTGGCATCGCCCAACCGGTCATCTACGTCTGTGGTTTGAACCCACACGCTGGCGAAGGCGGCCATATGGGGCGTGAAGAACTGGATGTCATTATTCCCGCGCTGGATGAACTGCGTCAGTCTGGTATTCAACTGGTTGGCCCGCTGCCTGCCGACACCTTATTCCAACCCAAGTACCTCGAACACGCCGACGCTGTGCTGGCGATGTATCACGACCAGGGCTTGCCGGTACTGAAATATCAGGGCTTTGGTCGAGCCGTCAACATCACGCTGGGGCTACCGTTTATCCGCACGTCCGTCGATCACGGCACCGCGCTGGAACTTGCCGGTCGCGGTCAGGCCGATCCGGGCAGCTTTGGCACTGCATTGAATCTCGCTCTACATATGATTGCTAACCATAATGAATAATCGCGTCCATCAAGGTCACTTCGCGCGTAAGCGTTTTGGCCAGAATTTTCTCAACGATCAGTTTGTGATCGACAGTATTGTTTCCGCCATCCACCCGCTACCGGGTCAGGCCATGGTAGAAATCGGCCCCGGTCTGGGGGCGTTAACTATTCCTGTCGGCGAACGTATCGACCGCTTTACTGTCGTCGAACTGGACCGCGATCTGGCCGCTCGGCTGGAGGTACATCCGACGCTCAAGGACAAGCTGACCATCATCCAGCAGGACGCGATGACCGTGGACTTTGCCGCCCTGTCACAACAGGCGGGACAACCACTGCGGGTTTTTGGTAACCTGCCGTATAATATTTCGACACCGCTGATGTTCCACCTGTTCAGCTATACTCAGGCTATTCACGACATGCACTTCATGTTGCAAAAAGAAGTGGTCAACCGGCTGGTGGCAGGGCCAAACAGCAAAGCTTATGGTCGTCTGAGTGTGATGGCGCAGTACTATTGTCAGGTTATTCCGGTGCTTGAAGTGCCGCCGACCGCCTTCAAACCGGCCCCTAAAGTGGATTCTGCGGTAGTGCGGCTGGTACCGCACACGACGTCGCCTTATCCGGCTGTGGATACCCGTATCCTGAGCCGGATTACCACGGAAGCCTTTAATCAGCGACGTAAAACGTTGCGTAACAGTCTGGGTAACCTGTTCACGCCAGAGCAATTGACTGCACTGGAAGTAGACCCTAACACCCGGGCTGAAAACGTCACTATTGCGCAATATTGCCGTCTGGCCGAGTGGCTGACCGCGCACCCCACATCGCAGGAATAAGCTGGAGTTGTCGTCATGATGAATGCGCCCCGAGTGTGTATACAGGTTCAGAGCTTCTATGTAGAAGCGCAATCTCAGCCAGAAGAAGGCCGTTTCGTCTTCGCGTATACCATCACCATCCGCAATCTCGGTCGTCATGACGTCAAACTGCTTAACCGTTACTGGATGATTACCAACGGCAACGGCAAACAAACTGAAGTACAGGGTGAGGGCGTGATCGGCCTGCAACCAGTCATTCAGCCAGGCAGCGAATTCCAGTATACCAGCGGCACCATTCTGGAAACGCCGATGGGCACCATGGAAGGTCATTACCAGATGATTGATCATCAGGGTGAAACATTTCAGGTTCCCATTACGGTATTCCGCCTGGCCATTCCCTCATTGATACATTGAAAGACTATGGCTACCTATCTTATTGGCGATGTTCACGGCTGTGCCGTCGAGCTCAAAGCGTTGCTGGCGCAAGTTGCGTTTAACCCCGAAAGTGACACGCTATGGCTGACCGGCGATCTGGTCGCGCGTGGCCCCGATTCGCTGGATGTGTTGCGTTATGTGCGCTCACTGGGCGATTCAGTGCGTATGGTGCTCGGCAACCACGACCTCCATCTCCTGGCGGTATACGCGGGTATCAGCCGCAATAAGCCCAAAGATCGCCTGGATCCACTGCTGTCAGCACCGGACGCGGACGATCTGATCAACTGGCTGCGACGCCAGCCACTATTGCAGGTAGACGAAGAACGTAAGCTGGTGATGACCCACGCCGGTATCACGCCGCAATGGGATCTGGACACCGCCAAAATGTGCGCTCGGGAAGTCGAAGCGATCCTCAGCAGTGACAGCTACCCGCTGTTTCTGGATGCGATGTACGGCGATATGCCGAATCATTGGAGCCCGGAATTGAGTGGGCTGGCGCGTTTGCGCTTTAGTACCAACGTGTTTACCCGCATGCGCTACTGCTTTTCAGGCGGTCAGCTCGATATGCTGTGTAAAGAGGCGCCCTCACAGGCACCATCGCTACTTAAGCCCTGGTTTGCTCTACCGGGCCCGGTTCCAACCGAATACGCTATTGCGTTTGGTCACTGGGCATCGTTGGAAGGAAAAGGCACACCGGAAGGTATCTACGCGCTGGATACCGGCTGCTGCTGGGGTGGCTCACTCACTTGTCTGCGTTGGGACGATAAGCGCTATTTCACGCAACCGTCACTCTCATCCAATACCGAGTTTTCTGGCGATATCGCGCTAAACGGATAAGTAACAGCGCCCCTATTATCCAAAGCCATGCTAATCATGTCATAGCAACGAAAAAGTCGTCCCAGACTGAACCTTTTGGGACGACGGCTCGGCTGACGCCCTGACGGGAATCGACCAGATGCCGCCGCCCAGAAATCCGGCCAGACCAACGACTTCCAGATCACCTGAGGGCAATTCACGGCGACGTGGATCGCTCAAACGGTCAGTATTCAGGTTGCTGTGTCTATTTGTCATGCGTACGGTCTCCTGCTTATCAAACACAACGGATCACTGACATCGTTGATTTAACAACGAAAGCTGTTACTCATCTTTATACTAACGATGGCAGATGACGAAAATGTGTCTTACGGGTTGATAGGCATGAAAAGCCTTTCGCTGTAAGCACAGAAAACGAAAAAACCCGTCATAAGACGGGTTTAGCTGGCTGGCTATCGTATGAGCGACAGAGCGTTATCGCAGACAAGCGCACTTAGCGACGGTCGAGGATTTCGAAGCAATAACTGTGAGAGTTTTGCTCATCAGCATCATGGAATTCACTGAACGTCGATACCCACTCATCCGGTTCATAATCCGGGAAATGGGTATCGCCTTCCACCTCAGCGTCAATATGGGTCAGATAAAGGCGACCGGCTTGCGGCAGCATCTGCTGATAAATGCTGCCTCCACCGATCACCATCACTTCTTCCACGTCGCCAGCCGCCGCCAGCGCCGCGTCCAGCGACGTCACCCAGGTTACCCGTTCATCGTCGCCCGGTTGACTGCTCACCACAATGTTCAGTCGTCCCGGCAGCGGCCGCCCGATGGAGCGGAACGTATTACGCCCCATAATCACGGGTTTGTTGAGTGTATTGCGCTTAAACCACGCCAAATCAGCTGGCAGGTGCCACGGCATGGCGTTCTCCATTCCGATCACACGATCCACTGCCAGTGCGGCAATCAAACTAATCACCATGGTAAAACCCTACAGGCTACAAAATTGGTGCCACTATACGGAAAGCCTGCCCATGCGTCGATATGCTTACCGGGTCGCCACCCACTATTTAAGAGAACACTGAATGCCTTAAAAGAGCACCGAATCTTTCAAGAGAAAGACGAAGCGCTACACCCCTGGACGCTTACGATAAATCCAGACCCCCGGCAGCGACAGCCCGATAGACAGTGCCCCAACGATAAAACTGGCTTTCAGGAAGTTGGTGATCAGCGTTTGCATCAATGCTTCGCTGTATCCATGCTGGGAAAGCTGCACCACCGAAATCATCGCCGTATAAGCTGAAATACCGGGGAACATCGGGATCACCGCTGCAACGGTAAAGACTTTAGGGTGAGCCAGGAACCAGCGGGACCAGCGAATACCGATGATCCCCACCATGATCGATGCCACAAAAGTCGCCAGCTCGATAGGGATACCGAAGCGAATCATCAAAAAGCGCATACTATGCCCCAATGCGCCAAGTAATGCGCAATACGGCAACGCCCGCATCGGTACGTTAAATACCATAGCAAAACCGACCGCCGGCACCGCGGCCAGCACCATGTCCTGAATCAACGCCCAAACCAGTTCAATCACCATCCGTGCAGCCCCCATACCACCATTGCCGTTACCACACCAATACAGGTCGCCAGCGTCAGCAGGCTGGCCATCGTCCAGCGTGCCAGCCCAGTGTTCACATGGCCTTTAAACATATCGGCGACCGCATTAATCAGCGGAAAGCCGGGTACCAGCAATAATACGCTGGCCGCCATTGCCACGGAGGAACTGTGCTCAAGAGCGGGCACCCGCATCAACAACCCGGATGCCGATGTCGCCACAAAAGCGGTAATACAGAAATTGATCAATGGGTTAAGGTGCCGGGTGGTCAGAACCTGACGAACATACATCGCCATACCGCTGGCAATCAGTGTCACCAGAAACGCATCCCAACCGCCGCCGTTTAAACGGCTAAAACAGCCGCACGACAACGCTACAATGGTCACCATCAGCCAACGCGGGTAACGCAACGGTTTGATATGGCTAAAGCGCTTTGCCACGCCCGCCACATCCAGCAGTTTATGTTCTGCCATGATCACCACACGCTGCACTTCCGTCACCACATGCATGTTGATGCCGCGATCCACGTTTTTACGGGTGGATGTCAGGCAATGCCCTTGCATAATGGTGGTCAGCACTATCGCGTTAGCCGAAATAGAGCTTTCTACCGCGTCCATTCCTAATGCCACGCCAAGTCGTGACGAAAGTTGCTCGACCAACATACTTTCCGCACCATGCTGCAATAGCAGCAGTGCACACTGAATACACAATCGGGTAATATCACGCTGCTGTGTGGTTTCATTTACCATCTTACACTTCGTCCCCTGTCCTGAGTACAACCACTATAAGCGTGGTTTTTATAAGTTTATTAACATTTCAAATCGATGATTGATAGTGCGAAAAAATGCCACTGACGGTATTATGCCCACCTTTTTTCGTCGAATCCTTGATTGTCATACGTGATCCATCATGCTTGAAACCTCTTTATTTGTGGCGACCATCGCTGCACTGGGGATGATATCTCCCGGCCCGGACTTTTTTCTGGTGATCAAAAATGCGGTACGTTACCCACGGCTGGCCGCCATGATGACCACTGTCGGTGTGATTGCCGGTGTTGCCACCCATATGGCGTATTGTGTCGCGGGTCTGGCGGTCGTCATCACCACCACGCCCTGGCTATTCAGCTTGCTGAAATACGTCGGTGCCGCTTACCTGATCTGGCTGGGCATTCAGGCACTGTGCTCGCGCGGCGGCAGTAAACTGGATTTGTCCGGCCTGACGCCGCAGCGCGTCGGATTGTGGAAAGCCTTTCTTCAGGGCTATCTCTGCAACCTGCTGAACCCGAAAGCGACACTGTTTTTTCTGGCGGTCTTCACCCAGGTGTTGGGGCTGAACTCCAGCATGGGGGAAAAGTTGTGGTACGCCGGGATAATCCTGGGGCTGACGCTTATCTGGTGGCCACTGCTGGTTATTCTGATTCAGAGCGAACCGGTACGTCGCGGCCTGACCAAAGCGCAAAAACTGATCGACAAACTGCTTGGCGGTGTGTTGATTACACTGGGAATCAAGGTGGCATTAAGCTAAACCGCCACCCTGATAACAGACGAAAAAAACCGGCCTGATGCCACGCACCAGGCCGGTTTTATCTTTCGTGATTGACCTTTCACGATTTCACGACAACGCGCCTGAATCCAGACGCGTTTTTAGCCATTATCCCTGAATACGGGCATGCATTTCCTGAACGGAAATGACCTGCTCGGTTGGGTCAGCATTCAGCGACATCGCTGTAGCAAAACCGCCATTCATGGTGGTGTCGTAATGCACTTTATACTGCAGCGCACTGCGGCGAATCAGTTTGGAATCTTCGATCGCCTGACGACCTGCCGTGGTATTAACGATGTAGGTGTACTCGCCATTCTTGATGCGGTCCTGAATATGTGGACGGCCTTCATGCACCTTGTTCACCAGACGCGGATTGATACCGGCTTCGCCCAATACCACCGCGGTGCCGTGAGTCGCATCCAGTTCAAAACCGTGTTTGAGCAGCTTGGCCGCCAAATCCACCACGCGGGCCTTGTCACCCTCACGTACCGACAGCAATGCGCGGCCAGTTTTCTTCATCGGTGAGTTACTGCCCAGCATCGCCTTGGCGAAGGCTTCAGCAAAGGTACGCCCTACCCCCATCACTTCGCCGGTAGAACGCATTTCCGGCCCGAGGATCGGGTCCACACCGGGGAATTTATTAAACGGCAGCACCACTTCCTTAACGGAATAGTACGGCGGGATCACCTCTTTGGTGACGCCCTGCTGCGCCAGCGTTTGCCCAACCATCACACGCGCCGCCACTTTCGCCAGCGGAACCCCTGTGGCTTTGGAAACAAACGGCACGGTACGCGCCGCACGCGGGTTCACCTCAATCAGGTACACTTCGTTGTTTTTCACCGCGAACTGCACATTCATCAGGCCACGCACCGCAAGCTCAAACGCCAGTTTTTCCACCTGCTGGCGCATCACATCCTGAATCTCTTTGCTCAGGGTATAAGCTGGCAGCGAACAGGCCGAGTCACCGGAGTGCACACCCGCCTGTTCGATATGTTCCATGATGCCGCCAATCAAGACGCGCTCACCGTCGCAGATAGCGTCCACATCCACTTCCACCGCGTCATCCAGGAAACGGTCCAGCAGCACCGGCGCATCGTTGGAAACGCTGACCGCCGTCTGGAAATAGCGGCGCAAATCGATTTCGTCATACACGATTTCCATCGCCCGGCCGCCCAGCACGTAAGACGGGCGCACCACCAGCGGATAACCGATGTTAACGGCTTTTTCCACCGCCTGGTCGATGGTGCTGACCGTGGCGTTGGCCGGTTGCTTCAGGCCAAGGCGATTAACCGCCTGCTGGAAGCGCTCACGGTCTTCCGCACGGTCGATAGCATCCGGGCTGGTGCCGATCACCGGCACACCCGCGGCCTCAAGCTGACGCGCCAGTTTAAGCGGCGTCTGTCCGCCGTACTGCACGATAACGCCCTTAGGCTGCTCAATACGCACGATCTCCAGCACGTCTTCCAGCGTGACCGGCTCGAAGTAGAGGCGATCGGAAGTATCGTAGTCAGTAGAGACGGTTTCCGGGTTGCAGTTGACCATGATGGTTTCATAGCCGTCTTCACGCAGCGCCAGCGCCGCATGTACACAGCAATAGTCGAACTCAATCCCCTGACCGATACGGTTCGGGCCACCGCCCAGTACCATTACCTTGTCACGATCCTGATTCGGGTTGGCCTCGCACTCCTCGTCATACGTGGAGTACATGTAGGCGGTATCGGTGGCGAACTCGGCGGCACAGGTATCTACACGCTTGTAGACCGGGTGCAGATCATATTTGTAACGCAGCTTGCGGATTTCACCTTCAGACACGCCAGCCAGTTTTGCCAGACGTGCATCGGCAAAGCCTTTGCGTTTGAGCAAGCGCAGGAATTCTTTCGTCAGGCCGTTAGCGCCTTGTTCTGCCACCTGCTCTTCCAGACGCACCAGTTCTTCGATTTGCACCAGGAACCAGCGGTCAATGTTGGTCAGGTTGAATACGCCGTCAACCGACATACCCGCGCGGAATGCGTCCGCCAGATACCAGATACGATCGGCACCGGCGTCTTTCAATTCGCGGCGGATTTTAGTCAGCGCTTCCGGATCGTCCAGACTCACTTTAGGATCGAAACCGGTCGCCCCGACTTCCAGACCACGCAGCGCTTTCTGCAGCGATTCCTGCTGGGTACGGCCGATCGCCATCACTTCACCCACCGATTTCATCTGCGTCGTCAGACGATCGTTAGCGCCAGCGAATTTTTCGAAGTTAAAGCGCGGGATCTTGGTAACCACATAATCGATGGACGGTTCGAACGATGCCGGGGTACGCCCGCCGGTAATGTCGTTCATCAGTTCATCAAGCGTATAACCCACCGCCAGTTTGGCCGCGATCTTGGCGATCGGGAAACCGGTCGCTTTGGAAGCCAGCGCCGAGGAACGGGATACACGCGGGTTCATTTCGATAACGATCAGACGCCCGGTTTTCGGATTGACCGCAAACTGCACGTTGGAGCCGCCGGTTTCTACCCCGATTTCACGCAGTACCGCCATCGAGGCGTTACGCATGATTTGGTATTCCTTGTCGGTCAGGGTTTGTGCCGGTGCGACAGTGATGGAGTCACCGGTGTGGATCCCCATCGCATCGAGGTTTTCGATAGAGCAGACGATGATGCAGTTATCGTTTTTATCCCGCACCACTTCCATTTCATACTCTTTCCAGCCGATCAACGATTCGTCGATCAACAGTTCCTTGGTCGGTGACAAATCCAGACCACGGGTACAAATTTCTTCGAACTCTTCACGGTTATAAGCAATACCGCCGCCCGTGCCACCCATGGTGAAAGACGGGCGAATGATGCAGGGATACCCCACATCCGCCGCGACCGCCAGCGCTTCGTCCATATTGTGGGCAATGCCGGAACGTGCGGTTTCAAGGCCGATTTTCTTCATCGCGATATCGAAACGGCGACGATCTTCCGCCTTATCGATGGCATCAGCGGTCGCACCAATCATGGTCACGCCGAACTCTGCCAGCACGCCCTGACGTTCCAGTTCCAGCGCGCAGTTCAGCGCCGTCTGACCGCCCATCGTCGGCAATACGGCATCCGGACGTTCTTTTTCGATGATTTTGCGCACCACTTCCCAGTGGATCGGTTCAATATAGGTGGCGTCGGCCATCTCCGGGTCGGTCATAATC
Organism: Dickeya oryzae; assembly: GCF_020406815.2. Taxonomy (NCBI): domain Bacteria; kingdom Pseudomonadati; phylum Pseudomonadota; class Gammaproteobacteria; order Enterobacterales; family Pectobacteriaceae; genus Dickeya; species Dickeya oryzae. The sequence goes on along the minus strand of NZ_CP162670.1, from coordinate 681,802 downwards.
GTGGCCGGGTTGGAGTTCACCAGAATCACGCGGTAGCCTTCTTCACGCAGCGCCTTACACGCCTGAGCGCCGGAGTAGTCAAACTCGCACGCCTGACCGATCACGATCGGACCGGCACCGAGAATCAGGATACTTTTTATGTCTGTACGTTTTGGCATTTTTCGCTCCTGCGAACCCGTTTACTCACCGCCGCGCTGGCACTTTCGCCCTGTTCTTTTATCGCCGCGTGACTAAACGGATTCTGATTATTTGGTATGGCTACGGTAAGACTCAATCAGCTCGATGAAGTGATCAAACAGCGGCGCGGCGTCATGTGGGCCGGGGCTGGCTTCAGGATGCCCCTGAAAACTGAATGCCGCTTTATCGGTGCGATGAATGCCCTGCAGCGAACCATCAAACAGCGATTTGTGCGTTGCACGCAGTGTGGCGGGCAGCGACGTTTCGTCTACCGCAAAGCCGTGGTTTTGCGCGGTGATCATCACACGATTACCGTCCAGATCTTTCACCGGGTGATTGCCGCCGTGGTGACCGAACTTCATCTTGACGGTTTTCGCGCCACTGGCCAGCGCCAGCAACTGGTGGCCCAGACAAATGCCGAACACCGGAATATCGGTTTCCAGGAAGGCTTTAATCGCCTTGATGGCGTAATCGCACGGCTCCGGATCGCCAGGACCGTTAGAGAGGAAAATACCGTCCGGATTGAGTTTCAGCACATCCTCGGCCGGGGTTTGCGCAGGTACGACCGTCAGACGGCAGCCGCGATCCACCAGCATACGCAGGATATTGCGCTTCACACCGTAGTCATACGCCACCACATGATACGGCAGTTCGTTCTCGGTTTTTGCCGCTGGCAAGTCGCCTTCCAGCGTCCAGCTACCCTGCAACCAGCTATAGCTGGAGTGGGTGGTCACTTCTTTCGCCAGATCCATCCCTTTCAGGCCGGGGAACGCTTTAGCCTTTTCCAGCGCCAGCGCCGCATCCGGTGCGTCACCTGCGATGATGCAGCCATTCTGCGCGCCTTTTTCACGCAACAACCGCGTCAGTTTGCGAGTGTCGATATCCGCAATCGCCACAATATTGTTGCGTTTGAGGTAATCAGACAGGCTTTCTTCGTTGCGGTAGTTGCTGGCAATCAGGGGTAAATCACGGATAACCAAACCCTGAGCATGAACGGCGGGAGATTCTTCATCGGCTTTGTTGGTGCCGACATTTCCGATATGGGGATAAGTAAGAGTGACAATCTGGCGGGAATAGGAAGGATCAGTGAGGATTTCTTGATAACCGGTCATTGACGTATTGAAAACGACTTCCCCCACTGCCGTTCCCTCTGCCCCAATGGCCCGACCGTGGAATTGGGTTCCGTCTTCCAGAACCAATAGCGCTGACTTAATCAAAACACCCTCCAAGGAATAAAAAATCACGTTATTTGCATATTAATTCAGATTTGATGGACTAAATCAATGCAAAAACCACCTGTAAGGCAAATTTTTGGCAAATTGCGCGCATTTTAATGATGCCCCTGACCATTGTCTAGCCAAACCGGATTTTTTTTCACTATTTTATGGCTTCAGGAAGTAATACATCGCCATATCGGTAAAAACACACATCAACTGGGAAAAGTAAACGGTTGCCAGCAGCAATGAATGAAAGAATGATTAAAATCACGCCAAAATTGGTACCCTGAATCATAAACGGCCGACAGACGACGAACAAAAATACAGATAACCATGAAAAATATCGAATATATACCGATATAAAAACCAAACCATCATTTATCACACAAAACAATGGCGCTGTTTTTAGCGCCATTAAAATCAATACATTAATAAAAAATCAGAGAGCCACACCTTACAAATCATCAAGCCCCAACACATCCCTCATGTCAAAAAGACCATGATTATGAGAGCTTACCCACAATGCAGACCTGACAGCGCCATTTGCGAATGTCATACGGCTGGAAGCCTTGTGTGTTATCTCGATGCGTTCGCCGATGTCTGCAAACATCGCCGTATGCTCTCCCACGATATCTCCAGCCCGAATGGTGGCAAAACCGATGCTTTTTGGCTCACGCTCACCGGTATACCCTTCACGTGCATAAACCGCACACTCTTTCAGGTCACGACCCAACGCCCCGGCGATCGCTTCGCCCATCGCTAATGCCGTGCCTGATGGCGCGTCCACTTTATGACGGTGGTGCGCCTCAATGATCTCAATGTCCGTGTAATCACCCATGACTTTGGCCGCTTTTTCCAGCAGCTTGAGCAACACATTCACGCCAACACTAAAGTTAGCGGCAAACACAATCCCAATGTCGGCGGCGGCCTGCTGAATCGCTGCTTTACCGGCGTCGTCAAAACCGGTGGTGCCGATCACCATCCCTTTGCCGTGCTGGCGACAAAACGCGAGGTGACTGAGCGTACCTTCCGGACGGGTAAAATCGATAAACACGTCGAAATCGTTCACCACCGCCTCAAGACTGCTCTGTACGGTAACATCCGTTTTCCCTGCCCCGGCCAACTCTCCCGCGTCACTCCCCAGCAAAGATGAACCTTCACGTTCCAGCGCCGCACCCAGTACAACGCCTTCCATCTGTAACGCAGCCTGAATCAACTGCCGCCCCATGCGGCCACCCGCTCCTGCGATGGCGACGCGGATTTGTGCATCACGCATATTCGTACTCTTCATTTGTTGATAAGTGAGAAAAGGCTCTCAGGTTAACCAGCCCAGCCGGGCGCTGCCAGCCGAAAACCCCCGTAATTAGAAATTTATGACAAACCCGCGGGGATATCAGTAAAAGCTATTGTTTAGCAAGCGCGCGTTATGAGTCAGATTATGTCCATCCCCCTGAGCAGGCAGGCTTAACCAAAACATTAAGGCGCTAACGCCAACACCTGCGCCACCCACGCGCGAAACCCAGTAACATCCAACGCTAGTGCCACCTGTGCATTAGCCGGGCGATGCAACCGATGCTGGAGATCCACCACCGTGGTACCCGCGGTATATTCTCCCAGCGTTTCCACCGCGACAAAACAGTGTTGCAGGGTAAACAGGCTGGGTTTCACCAGATAAGCAATAGCGCACAGGTCATGCATACGCAAACCAGTCGCCATACTGCCGCTGCGATAATGGCTGAACAGCGCATGCAACATCGCGCCGGTACGGTTAAGGCCCGGCAGTGTCGCCAGATAATCCGGCGTCAGCACCGCCTCATTGGTCACATCCAGCCCACACATCACGATATCGATACCACTGTCGAAGACACGCGCCGCCGCCTCCGGGTCGATCGCCATATTAAATTCCGCATTCGGCGTGAAATTACCACGCCCTGACGATCCCCCCATCATCACCAGACGTTTAATCTGTTTTTTACACTGCGGGTAAAGCGTCAGCAGTAAGGCGACATTGGTCAGCGGCCCGATGGTCACCAGCGTGACAGGCTCAGGGCTACGGTTAAGGCAGTCATACATGGCCTGGACGGCAGACGTTTCCAGCGCCGTGCGTTCATGCGCCACAAAGTCATAGCCTTCCATGCCAGACTCACCATGAACATAGCCAGCGTCACGCAGCGGACGTACCAACGGTGTCGCCGCCCCTCGCGCCACTGGCACGACTGCGTCCCAAAAATGCAGGAGTTGCAGCGCATTGCGCGTGGTTTTTTCCACGTCCACATTGCCTGCCACTGTCGTAATGAGCTTCAGATCCAGTTCAGGGGCAAACAACGCCGCTGCGATGGCAACAGCATCGTCGATGCCTGGGTCAGTATCCAGAATAATGGGGATTTGGTTCATGCGCGTTCTCCCAAAAAAATGCCAGGCGATTTTCATCGTCTGGCATCATTTTTACTGATGAGGCGAAGGACTTACTCCACTTCACGAACGTCCATACGCAATTCTTTCGGCACTTCAAACACGATGTTCTCTGCGCGACCTTCCATCTCCATGGCCACTTCTCCCCCCATGCTTTGCAGGCGTTTAATGACTTGCTGAACCAGCACGTCCGGCGCAGAAGCCCCGGCGGTCACCCCCACACAAGCAACACCCTTTAGCCACTCTTCCTGAATATCATCCGCAGAATCAATCAGGTAAGACGGTTTGCCCACACGCTGTGACAACTCGGCCAGACGATTGGAATTAGAGGAGTTTTTCGAACCGACCACCAGCACCACATTTGCCTGCGCCGCCAGGTTACGTACTGCTTCCTGACGGTTGGTGGTGGCGTAGCAGATATCATCTTTGCGCGGCCCGATAATCTGCGGGAAACGCGCCCGCAGCGCATCGATGACTGCCGAGGTATCATCCACCGACAAGGTCGTCTGGGTCATGAAACAGAGATTGGTTTCATCCTTTACCTGCAGCGACCAGACGTCCTCCGGCCCTTCCACCAGGTACATGCCCCCAGCCGGATTATTGTACTGCCCCATCGTGCCTTCCACTTCCGGGTGCCCGGCGTGGCCTATCAGGATAGCTTCCGTCCCCTTACGGCTGGCACGCGCCACTTCCATATGCACTTTTGTTACCAGCGGACAGGTCGCATCAAAAACGGTTAATTCACGGCTTTTGGCTTCCGCTCTCACCGCCTGCGATACACCGTGCGCGGAGAAGATCAGAATCGCGCCATCCGGTACGTCTTCGATTTGTTCGATAAAGACAGCGCCGCGATCGCGTAACCCTTCCACCACATAGCGGTTATGTACCACTTCATGACGGACGTAAATCGGTGCGCCGTACACTTCCAGCGCCCGCTCGACAATACTGATAGCACGATCAACACCAGCGCAGAATCCACGGGGATTAGCCAGCAGGATTTTCATGCGTTGCCTCCGTCAGAAGGGGGATGAATCTCCAGTACTTCTACGTCAAACGTGATGGTATGTCCGGCCAATGGATGGTTGAAGTCCACCGTTACCGACTCTTCTGCCACCTCACGGATAATACCCGGCATGTCATTGCCCGCCATACCGCTAAACAGCATGATGGTGCCCACTTCGGGCACCCCGGTCTGCGCAAAATCACGGCGCAGGAAGAATTGGATCAAGTCGGGATTCGACGGACCAAAAGCAGACTCCGGCGGCAGGCTGAATGTACGCTTATCGCCGACCTGTAAACCCAGCAATTGAGCCTCCAGCGCCGCCGACAGGCTACCATCTCCCAGCCGAAACATCGCCGGTTTACCGCCGTCGCGGGTGGCTTCCGCCACGGAACCGTCTTCCAGCATCAGCGTAAAATGCACCAGCACTTCGCTGCCGTTTGTCACGAATTCCGTCATGCGTTATTTACCTTCCGCCTGCTTTTTTTGCGGAGAAGCCCAAAACCCCTCCAGCACAATCAGCAACGCTCCCACGACAATGGCGCTATCCGCCAGATTAAACGTCGGGTAATGCCAGTTATTGACGTAAAAATCCAGAAAATCGATCACATAACCATGTACCAATCGATCGGCCAGGTTGCCAATAGCGCCACCAATGATCATCGCATAAGCAATGTTGTTCAGCTTCTGGCTGGCACTGGAGCGAAGCATCATCGCCAGCAACGCCACAATAATGACCAGTGCTATCACCGCAAACAGCCAGCGTTGCCAGCCGCCTTTGTCTGCCAGAAAGCTAAACGCCGCACCATAGTTATGGGCGTAGGTAAAATTGAAGAACGGCACCAGCGATACCGACTCGCCCAGTTGGAAGTGGGTCATTACCCACTGCTTGCTGCCGAGATCGACCACCAGTACCAGTGCAGCCAGCCACAGCCAGCGCAGACCCGTTGCTCCAGTAGATTTACTCATCAGACAAACTTACGCTCTTCGCCATTACCGCCAACATTGGTCGCACAGCGACCGCATACATCCGGATGCGCGGCATCACTGCCGATATCCGTTTCATAGTGCCAACAACGCGGGCATTTCTCCCCGTCGGCTTTAGTAAGGACAACTTTCAGTCCCGGTAATTCACTTTGCTGCGCGTCAGCCGGTGCATTCTCACCACGTTCCAACCGCGCTTTGGAGGTTAACAAGGCAAAGTGCAACTCACCTTGCAGGCTGTTGAGCTGTGCAAACAACCGCTCATCCGCATACAACGTCACGGCTGCTTCCAGTGAACCGCCAATGCGTTTGTCGTTACGTGCCTGCTCGATCACCTTGTTGACTTCACTGCGCACATTCAGCATGTCAGTCCAGAACGCATCGTTCATCGGCTCGCTGTCGGCCAGCCCGAATAAACCGTCATACCACTCTTCGGTAAAGACAAACTGCGCACGTTTACCCGGCAGATACCCCCAGATTTCATCGGCGGTAAACGACATAATCGGGGCCATCCAACGAACCAACGCTTCGGCGATATGGAACAGTGCAGTCTGGCAGCTACGACGCGCCACGCTGTCGTGTTTCGCGGTGTACTGACGGTCCTTGATGATATCGAGATAGAACGACCCCATCTCAATAGAACAGAACTGCATCAGACGCTGCACCACACGGTGGAAATCGTAGCTCTCGTAAGCCTCGACAATCTCATCCTGCGCCGCTTTGGCACAGCCTACCGCCCAACGATCCAGCACCACCATGTCTTCCGGCTTCACACTGTGCAGCGCCGGATCGAAACCATTCAGGTTAGCCAGCAGGAAACGTGCGGTGTTACGGATACGGCGGTATGCATCGGCAGAACGTTTGAGGATTTCATCAGATACCGCAATCTCGCCAGAGTAGTCGGTAGAGCCGATCCATAACCGCAGAATATCAGCCCCCAATTTATCCATCACATCCTGCGGGCTGACGGTGTTGCCGATGGATTTCGACATCTTGCGACCCTGACCGTCCACAGTGAAACCGTGTGTCAGCACTTGACGGTAAGGCGCTTTGCCTTTAATCGCGGTAGAAATCATCAGTGAAGACATGAACCAGCCACGATGCTGGTCAGAGCCTTCCAGATACATATCTGCTGCGTGGCCGCCAAATTCCGGGCGAACATCCACCACAGAAGCATGCGTCGACCCGGAGTCGAACCACACATCCAGCGTATCCGGTACTTTTTCATAATCGGCCGCTTCCGCGCCCATCAGGTCTGCCGGGTTAAGATCCCACCATGCCTGAATGCCATCCTGTTCAACACGTTTGGCTACCGCTTCAATCAGCTCTGCGGTACGAGGATGCAGTTCCTGCGTTTCTTTATGCACGAACAACGACATCGGCACGCCCCAGGTACGCTGGCGGGAAATACACCAGTCAGGACGGTTCGCGACCATCGACTCAATGCGCGCCTGACCCCAATCCGGGATCCACTGCACGCCTTTGATTTCGGACAGCGACTGTTGACGCAAGCCATTCTGATCCATGCTCACGAACCACTGCGGCGTAGCACGGAACAGGATCGGCGACTTGTGACGCCAGCAGCACGGGTAGCTGTGTTGCAGCTTTTCATGGTGCAACAACGCGCCGCGCTCACGCAGCAATTCAACGATCTTGTCGTTGGCTTTAAACACAAACAGACCATCCAGCCCCGGGAAGGTACCCGGCAGGTAGCAGCCGTTGGGTCCGACAGGGTTAGCGATTTCCAACTGGTATTTCTGGCTGATGACATAGTCGTCCGGGCCGTGACCACCGGCGGTGTGTACCGCACCGGTACCGGCATCCAGCGTGACGTGATCGCCCAAAATAGCCGGAACATCGAAATCCAGGAAGGGATGACGAAAACGCAGCAATTCCAGCTCGCTACCCTTGACCGCATGGCCCAAACAGCTGCTGGTATCACTGCCAGCAACGCGTTTAGTCACCGCGTCGGCCAGCCCTTGCGCCACGATGATTGCCTTGTCGGCAACCTGCACCAGCACATAATCAATGTCTGCATTCAGGGCAATCGCACGGTTAGCCGGCAACGTCCAGGGTGTCGTGGTCCAGATAACCAGCGCGACATCGCCGTTTACCGCATCGGCCGCCAACCCGAACTTCGCCAGCACGGCAGCACGGTCAACCGCGTTGAACGCGACATCAATCGCCGGGGAGGTTTTGTCGTAATACTCCACTTCCGCTTCCGCCAACGCGGAACCGCAGTCGGCACACCAGTGCACCGGCTTGGCACCCTTGTGCAGGTGGCCGTTTTCGATGATACGACCCAGTGCGCGAATAATATTGGCTTCGGTTTTAAAATCCATGGTCAGGTAGGGGCGATCCCAGTCACCCAGCACACCCAGACGGATGAAATCTTTTTTCTGCCCGGCTACCTGCTCGGCTGCGTATTTCCGGCACTCTTCACGGAACTGTGCGGCGCTGACTTTCTCACCCGGTTTGCCCACCAATTGTTCTACTTTCAGTTCGATTGGCAGACCGTGGCAGTCCCAGCCCGGCACATACGGCGAGTCATAACCGGATAAACCTTTGGCCTTGATAATAATGTCTTTGAGAATCTTGTTAACCGAGTGACCAATATGAATGTTGCCGTTCGCATACGGCGGGCCATCATGAAGGATAAAGGTTTTTTTACCCTTCTTGGCGCCACGAATAATCCCGTACAAATCCTGCTCATACCAACGTTTCAGCATGTCAGGTTCGCGCTTGGCTAAATCGCCACGCATCGGGAACCCTGTTTCCGGCAAATTCAGGGTAGTTTTATAGTCACTCATTCGCTTCTCGATTTCGTTTTCGGCTAGAGAAAAATTAAACCGGTGCCTTCAACCCGAAGAACTCACGGGCGGCCACCACATCGTTGGCGATTTGCTGCTTCAGCGCATCCAGCGAAGCAAACCGCTGCTCACTACGTAATTTTTTACACATCACCACATCTATATGTCGCCCATACAGATCCAGTGTGACATCCAACAAATGCACTTCCAGTTGCTGGCGTTTATCGCCCGTTATGGTCGGACGGGTACCGATATTGGCAACACCGGGCAACGGCGCATCACCCAGTCCGTACACCTGGACGGCATAGACACCGCTTACCGGAGAAACCTGACGTTTCAAAGGCAGGTTGGCCGTTGGAAAACCGATGGTGCGCCCCAGCTCGTTGCCGTGCACCACCCGACCAGAGATACTGAACGGGTGCCCTAACAGTTCCTGCGCCAGCGTCAGGTTGTCCTGCGCCAACGCTTCACGTACGGCGGTGCTGCTCACCCGTTTGCCACTGCTGCAAAAGGTCTGCGTGCTGATCACGTCGAAATTCTGTTCGACGCCCGCTTTCTGTAATAACAGGAAATCCCCTTCGCGGCCAGCCCCGAAGCGGAAGTCATCCCCCACCACCAGAAATTTCACCCCCAGCTTTTCCACCAACAGGCTGGAAATAAAGGTACTGGCATGGTTCGCGGCAAAGTGGGCGTCAAAGGTCACGCACAAAAGATAATCCACACCGGCCTGCGCCAGATACTTCACCTTATCGCGCAGCCGGGTCAACCGTGCTGGTGCTTTCTCCGAGGCAAACAGTTCCAGCGGCTGAGGCTCAAAAATCATCACCATGACCGGTAACCCACGGGCCTGACCTTCCTGCTTCAGGCGCTCAAGCAATGCCTGATGCCCGCGGTGGACACCGTCAAAGTTACCAATAGTTAGCACACAGCCGTAGTGGCAGGCCTGGAGATTGTGTATACCGCGTATTAGCTGCATAACTGGCTCAAAACAGTGGAAATCGGCGGATTATACCTTGTACAGCGAACAAGGTTAACCCGCGATTCATGCCTTTTGTTGCCATGTCAGCGTATTTCGCCTTCCCACCTCAATGAGAATTTTTCACCTGGCCGCTAGCAGGCGCATCGACGGGCGCACGGCTTTTAACCCGTAATCAAACGCTTGACGCGACAAAGGCGGCAAAGGGCGAATTTATGACGCGAAAGGCTGTATTCCCGACGCTTAAGCTGCTAAAATCCCGCGCCATCACAACGTAACAAGCGCTGGCGTACAAACGGCGCTTATTTGCACAAATCCATTGACAAAAGAAGGCTAAAAGGGCATATTCCTCGGCCTTTGAATTGTCCTCGATAGAATATATTTGGGAGTTGGACCTTGGCTAATATCAAATCAGCTAAGAAACGCGCCGTACAGTCTGAGAAGCGCCGCAAGCACAATGCAAGCCGTCGCTCCATGATGCGTACTTTCATCAAGAAAGTGTATGCGGCCATCGCCACTGGCGATAAAGAAGCTGCGCAGAAAGCATTTAATGACATGCAACCGATCGTGGACCGTCAGGCCAGCAAAGGTCTGATCCACAAAAACAAAGCTGCTCGTCATAAATCCAATCTGACTGCGCAGATCAACGCGATGCAGTAATCACGTTTACGTGATAAATCGCTAAAAGAAACCGGCTCAGGCCGGTTTTTTTGTGCCTGCTAAACAGCAAAAACACCGTTATTCACAAAACAGGGAAGAGAAATCTTCGTTGCAGACGCGTTGCACCGCCGGGTGTTGAATCATGCGTTCGGCAAAGATAACGTAATACTCATCCTGAATGTTGTCGATGCGGCCAATCTCTACAATCTCGCCCTGAGCCACCATTTCATCGGCATGCAGCGATGGCGCGACAAAAATCGCATCGTGACTCATTCCGAAAGCGGTCATCAATGCCGCATCATCGAACTCGCCCATAATATCCACTAACAGATTCTGCTCACTAAACCAATTGAGCAGTTTGCGCCCCAGCATGGTACGGCGGGCAGGAATTAATAGCTTACTTTGCGACAGACAAGCGGGGAAAGGCACATTCGGCCCCGGACGGCGGCTGTAAAAGCTTACCCCGCACTCACCCAGTTTGCGGGAAAATAGTCCTGCCTGCTGGCCGGAATCTACCGGGCAATCAGACAAAATCATATCCAGCTTGTGCTGGCTTAACTGTTCAATCAGCAGCTCATGGGTGGATTCGAAGCAGCGCAGGTGAATCGGCATTTGTTCATTCACCACCGTTTCCAACACCCGGCTTACCAGCCGTTTAGACAAGGCATCCGCCACACCGACATCAAACAGCAGGCTGGATTCCTTGCGGTAATTCACGATATCCAGCATCTCCTGACTCAAGGCAAACATCTTGTCCGCATAGCGAAATACCAGTTGCCCCAGCTCTGTTGGCTCCAGCCCACGGCCTTTACGCTTGAACAGTTTTCCCTGTAGCCGCTCTTCCAGCAGTTTTATTTGCCCGGTAATCGTTTGTGGCGTCAAAAATAGCCGTTCGGCGGCGGCAGCCACCGAACCGGTCTTACACACTTGCCAGAAATAGTAGAGATGATTGAAGTTAATATGCGCCATAGGCCCGCGTCCCTTCATTCATGTTCCGCATGGTTTATGCGAGCATCGTTCATGTATGCATAGTTCATGTATGCACCGTTCAGCGTGCCGCAGGCAACACCGCACGCAACGTCAGGTAGCCTAACACCGCCGTGGTCAACGACGTCAGCAAAATGGCCAGCTTGGCATACAGAATATCCTGTGCCGACACATCGCCAAACGCCAGCAGCGTAATGAAGATAGACATGGTAAACCCAATACCGCACAACACCGATACCGCCATCACCTGACGAAAATCCACGCCAGCCGGTAACCGGCCAAGCCCAAGGCGGATCACCAGCCAGCTAAATAACGACACACCAATCGGCTTGCCCACCAGTAATCCGCTGGCGATACCCAACGTTAATGGCGACAGCAAGTGCCGGAACTCAACACCCTGCAACGAAATACCGGCATTAGCGAAAGCAAACAGCGGAATCACCAAAAAGGCAATCCAACTCGCCAGCCCGTGCTCCAACGTACTGGCAGGCGAAGTATGACCAGTCGGAACGCGCAGAGGAATAAAGAACCCTACAATCACCCCAGCAAGCGTAGCATGCACGCCAGATTTCAGAATACACACCCACAGCACGATACCAACCAACAGATAGGCTGAGGTTTTCATCACCTGCTGGTGATTCATGTACGCCAGTACCGCGATCGCGGCCAGTGCGCCTGACAGCGCCAGCCAATGCAACTGCTGTGTATAGAACAAGGCAATGATGACGATAGCCCCCAGGTCATCAATGATCGCCAGTGCCAGCAGAAACACCTTTAACCCGGTTGGCACTCGTTTACCCAACAGCACCAGGATACCGACCGCGAAAGCGATATCCGTCGCTGTCGGAATCGCCCAGCCGGAGCGAGTTTCTACTTCGGTAGCGTTGAACAGCAGGAAAAACAGCGCGGGCACCAGCATCCCACCAAACGCCGCCACCACCGGCAGTATGGCCTGACGTCGACTCGCCAGCGCACCGACGACCAATTCGCGCTTCACCTCCAGCCCTACCTGCAGGAAAAACAGCGCCATCAAACCGTCATTGATCCACAACAGCAGCGGTTTGTTGATATCCAGTGCGCCAATCCCCAGTACAACCGGTATCTCCAGAAAGGCGTGATACCACGATAGTGTGGCGGGGATATTGGCAACCAGTAACGCCAACAGCGTGGCGATAATCAAAATCATACCGGCAGCCGCTTCCAGGCCGGTTAAATAGCGAAATAGCTTTATCATTTTTGTCTCCCTTACCCCATCGACGGGCATCACGGCCCGATAATGAGATGCAAGGTTAAGCCACAGTACTCATCGTTAAAAGCAGTTTTAAACTGGATTATTGCTCGAATAAATCGAGCAATCAGACGATATCGGTAAAAAAGCCAGCCGGGTTACCCTGGCTGGCTTTTATTAAGACGGGCGGAGAATCGACTTAGCGCGTCAAATCATCAAAGAATTTTTTCACACCGTCGAAGAAACTTTTGGAACGTGGGCTGTTGCTTTCGCCAGTCGGCCCACCGAAACTTTCCTGCAATTCCTGCAACAGTTGTTTTTGACGATCGCTCAAGTTGACCGGGGTTTCTACCACCACCCGGCACAGCAGGTCGCCCTGAACGCCACCACGAACCGATTTCACACCTTTACCGCGCATACGGAACAGTTTACCGGTTTGCGTTTCCGCGGGGACTTTCAGCATCACCCGGCCATCGAGCGTCGGCACTTCGATTTCCCCTCCCAGCGCCGCCATCGCGAAGTTAATCGGTACTTCGCAATAGAGGTTATTGTCTTCACGCTGGAAGATCGGGTGTTCACGTACTTGCACCTGAACATACAAATCGCCTGCTGGCGCGCCAAATTCTCCCGCTTCCCCTTCACCTGCCAGGCGGATGCGGTCGCCAGTATCGACCCCTGCCGGGATCTTGACCGATAGCGTTTTGCTCTTCTCGACACGACCGTGACCGTGGCACTTCGTGCAAGGGTCTTTGATGATTTTCCCGCGCCCATGACAGTGCGGACACGTCTGCTGCACCGTAAAGAAGCCCTGACGCATTTGCACCTGTCCGTTGCCGTGGCACGTCGGGCACGTGACCGCATTGCTGCCCGGTTTAGCGCCGCTACCATGGCAAACATCACACTCTTGCAACGTCGGGATGCGGATCTCTTTTGTGACGCCGCGTACCGCTTCTTCCAGCGTCAGCTCCATGGTGTAACGTAAATCAGAGCCGCGACTTGCACGCTGACGGCGTCCGCCGCCAAAGATATCGCCGAATACATCACCAAAAATGTCGCCGAAATCAGCGCCGCCGAAACCACCGGCACCACCGCCTCCCATGCCACCTTGCTCAAACGCGGCATGTCCATACTGATCGTAGGCGGCGCGTTTCTGAGCATCGGTCAAAATCTCATAGGCTTCTTTGACTTCCTTGAACTTGGCTTCAGCTTCTTTATCGCCCGGATTGCGGTCTGGATGATATTTCATCGCCAGCCGTTTATAAGCCTTTTTGATGTCGCGTTCGTCCGCGCCTTTCGCAACACCCAGAATTTCGTAGTAGTCTTGCTTCGCCATTCTTTTTTCCTGCCCTCAACATGCGTGCACGGGCGCAGAGTTTCCCCGACGCCCGTGCTGGTTGCCAGCAACAGTATGAGCTACCGCTACTGCGCCCGCTTAAGGGCGATTATTTCTTGTCTTTGACTTCTTCGAACTCGGCGTCAACCACATCGTCATCCTGACGGGCGGCATTGTCAGCGCCCGCCGCACCGGCCTGAGCCTGTTGCTGCTGAGCGGCTTCCAGCAGTTTGGTCGATGCTTCGGCCAGTTTCTGGATTTTCGCGTCGATATCCGCTTTATCTTCACCTTTCAGCGCAGTTTCCAGAGCTTTCAGTGCTTCTTCAATAGCGGTCTTGTCAGCGGCAGCCAGTTTGTCACCGGTTTCTTCCAGTTGCTTACGGGTGCTGTGCAGCAGGTGGTCACCCTGGTTACGCGCCTGTACCAGTTCTTCAAACTTACGGTCCGCTTCGGCGTTAGCTTCAGCGTCACGTACCATTTTCTGAATTTCATCCTCATTCAGGCCCGAAGAGGCTTTGATGGTGATGTTCTGCTCACGGCCACTGTTCTTGTCTTTAGCCGATACATGCAGGATACCGTCGGCATCGATGTCGAACGTCACTTCAATCTGCGGCATACCGCGCGGTGCCGGCTGGATACCGTCCAGGTTGAACTGGCCCAGCGACTTGTTATCGTGAGCGCGCTTACGCTCACCCTGCAGTACATGGATGGTCACCGCAGACTGGTTGTCTTCCGCCGTTGAGAACACCTGACTGTGCTTGGTCGGGATCGTGGTGTTCTTGGTAATCAGCGGGGTCATCACACCGCCCATGGTTTCGATACCCAGAGACAGCGGAGTCACGTCCAGCAGCAGTACGTCTTTTACGTCACCGGCCAGCACGCCACCCTGCACCGCAGCACCGATCGCCACGGCTTCATCCGGGTTAACGTCTTTACGCGGCTCTTTTCCGAAGAAATCGGCCACTTTCTTCTGTACCAGCGGCATACGTGTCTGACCACCGACCAGGATCACGTCGTGGATTTCGGATACGGACAGGCCAGCATCCTGCAACGCCACTTTCAGCGGTTCCAGTGAACGGGTTACCAGGTCTTCAACCAGCGATTCCAGTTTGGCGCGAGTCACCTTGATGTTCAGGTGTTTCGGACCGGTTGCGTCCGCCGTGATATACGGCAGGTTAACGTCAGTCTGCTGAGCAGAAGACAGCTCAATCTTCGCTTTTTCTGCCGCTTCTTTCAGACGCTGCATCGCCAGCGGGTCGTTACGCAGGTCAAAGCCCTGCTCTTTTTTAAACTCGTCAACCAGATAGTTGATCATACGGCTATCGAAGTCTTCGCCACCCAGGTGGGTATCACCGTTGGTCGCCAGTACTTCAAAGGTTTTTTCGCCGTCCACGTCATCGATTTCGATGATGGATATATCGAACGTACCACCACCCAGGTCATACACGGCGATAGTGCGGTTGCCAACACCTTTGTCCAGACCGTATGCCAGCGCAGCGGCGGTCGGTTCGTTGATGATACGTTTTACTTCGAGGCCCGCGATACGGCCGGCATCTTTGGTCGCCTGACGCTGAGCATCGTTAAAATAAGCCGGAACGGTAATGACGGCTTCGGTGATGGTTTCACCCAGATAATCTTCCGCCGTCTTTTTCATTTTTTTCAGCACTTCAGCGGAAATCTGCGGCGGAGCCAGTTTCTGGTCTTTGACTTCTACCCACGCGTCGCCGTTGTCAGCCGGAATAATTCTGTACGGCATGATGTTGGTGTCGCGCTGAACTTCTTCATCCTGGAAACGACGACCAATCAAGCGTTTGATAGCAAACAGCGTATTTTTCGGGTTAGTCACCGCCTGACGTTTAGCCGGTTGGCCAACCAGAGTTTCACCATCTTGCGTATAAGCAATAATGGAAGGCGTGGTGCGATCACCTTCGCTGTTTTCCAGTACTTTGACCTGCGTACCGTCCATAATCGCTACACAAGAGTTGGTTGTACCCAAGTCGATACCAATAATCTTACCCATCTAAACATCTCCACTTAAAAGTCATATTCGGTGTGGTGGTTTAACCTACTATGCGGGCGAAATACTACTTTTCAACACCCCAAAATCGTCATTATCTTTTCAGTCAAACCGCTTCGATGACTCTAAGATGGGGACGACAATTCCGGCATCAAGGGGGAGTCACCAAAAAAAACTGCATCTTCCCCGTTTTTGATCAAATTATTCGCAACCTATCTGGTTGTATCGCCTATTGCCGCCCGCTATGATGCCGCGCTCGCCGCAGAAAAGGGATTAACCCGGCCTGACAGCGGGTAACGGCGGCAGGCCGTTCATCTCGAAGGCGTGCCCGCCGGGCAAACTTTGAGACACAACACCACATTGACCATTTTGTTATTGCTGAGGATGTATGCACGAGAAAACGTTGGCGAATCCGGGCCCATTGGGACTGATGGGCTTCGGGATGACCACCATTTTGTTAAACCTGCACAACGCAGGCTTTTTCCCACTGACTTCTATTATTCTGAGCATGGGCATCTTCTACGGCGGTATCGCCCAGATCCTGGCTGGCCTGCTGGAATATAAAAAAGGCAACACCTTTGGCGTCACTGCCTTTACCTCCTACGGCGCATTCTGGTTGACGCTGGTTGCTATCATCATGCTGCCCAAAATGGGCCTGGCGGAAGCCGCCGATGCACAGTTCCTGGGCGTATTCCTGGCACTGTGGGGCATCTTCACCCTGTTTATGTTCTTCGGCACACTGGGTGCCAACCGCGCGCTGCAATTCGTGTTCGCCAGCCTGACCGTACTGTTCGCCTTGCTGGCGATGGGTAACATCACCGGCAACCACGCACTGCTGACCTTCGCCGGTTACGAAGGCATTATCTGTGGTGCCAGCGCCATCTACCTGGCGATGGCCGAAGTGCTCAACGAGCAGTATGGCCGTACCGTACTGCCGATTGGTGCTCGTGGCGCACACTGATAGAGCCGCGTGACGCTCGCTATCAGGTAAAAAAGAGAGGCGCATGTTGCGCCTCTCTTTTTTCGTTCACTTTTTTACCCACTGCGATTATACGCTGGCAGGCGACGTCACCTGCTCGGCTTTCGATTCCACTTCACGATGGGTTTGACTCTGGAGATAAACCCCCAGTACCAACCCCAGTGCACACAACGCCAGCACATAAAAAGCCGGTGCCAGCGGTGTCCATTTCATCAACAACGTGACAAAAATAGGTGTCATGCCGCCAAAAATGGCGTACGCCACGTTATAGGAAAAAGAAATGCCGGAAAAGCGTACCGCAGCCGGGAATGCACGCACCATCACGTACGGCACTGCACCCACGACGCCCACGCTCAACCCCGCCAGCGCATAGCTGATGAACAACACACCATGGCTCATGGCGGCATGGGAATAAAAGAACCAACTGCATACGGCAAACAGCAGGCTACCGATAATAAAGGTGCGGCCAACGCCAATCCTGTCCGATGCCAGCCCGGCAATAATGCACCCCACCATCAGCATGATGGTAGCCACACTATTGGCCTGCAATGTTAACGCTGCCGGAATACCGTGCAATTTCTGCAAGTACACCGGTGCCATCAGTATCACCACCACAATGCCCGCGGATAACAGCCAGGTTAGCAACATACTGACTACTATCGCCTTCTTGTGGCGAAAGACGACGGTTTTGAGCGGCAGTTCATCCGCCAGCGCCTTATGCGCCCGCATCTCGCGGAAAATCGGCGTTTCTTGTAACCAGCGGCGCAGGTACAAGGCAATCAACCCAAAAATACCACCGATAAAGAACGGGATACGCCAGCCACCGGCAACAATCTGCCCAGGCTGCAGTAAGGTATTGAGCACAGTGGCGACCATCGAACCAAACAGAATGCCGAGCGTCAGTCCAGCAGTCAGCGTACCGCAGGCAATACCGATACGGGAACGGGGGACATGTTCCGCCACAAACACCCACGCGCCCGGCACTTCACCGCCAATCGCCGCCCCTTGCAGCACCCGCATCAACAATAACAGTAGCGGAGCCGCGATACCGATGGAGGCGTATGTTGGCAGCATCCCCATACCCAACGTCGGCAATGCCATCAGCAGGATACTCAGGCTGAACATTTTCTTGCGACCGACACGATCGCCAAAGTGTGCCATCACGATACCGCCTAGCGGACGCGCCAGATAGCCAGCAGCAAAGATACCGAAGGTCTGTACCTGCCGTAACCATTCGGGAATATCAGACGGGAAAAACAGATCACCAATAACAGCGGCAAAAAAGACGAAGATGATGAAGTCGTAAAACTCCAGCGCGCCGCCCAATGCCGCCAACGAGAGGGTTTGATAATCGTGTCGATTCAATCGACGATGCTGCTCACTAGCCATAAATCACCGCGCAATGCCAGTATGATAAGAAAATAATTTTATATTATCGTGTAAATAAAAAATTACTATAGCGGCAAATTTTTGGCACACCAGCATCGAGCGGTAATTATTGATTCAATACGTCAACTTCAGCTTTTTATATCGCGTATCGCACTCTTAGGGCGAAAAGCGACTACCACGTCAGGATTGGTTTCGATATAAGGCCCCTCCAGCAGTTGGATGCAGTAGGGGACACTGGCAAAAATACCCGGCACGATAACCTGCCCCGTTGCATCCTTCAGGCCAGACAAGGTTTCACGAATAGATTTCGGTTGCCCCGGCAAATTGAGAATCAATGCCTGCTTGCGAATGACACCAACCTGACGTGACAAAATCGCGGTAGGCACAAAACGCAGGCTAATCTGGCGCATCTGTTCGCCGAACCCCGGCATTTCCCGATCGGCAACCGCCAGCGTGGCATCAGGCGTGACATCACGACGAGCTGGCCCGGTACCGCCCGTCGTCAGTACCAGATGACAACCACATTCGTCCACCAGCTCACACAGCGTTTGCTCGATTAGTGGTTGTTCATCCGGCACCAGACGGGTTTGCACATCAAAAGGGGTGCTCAGTGCTTCGCTCAGCCATGACTGCAGAGCCGGAATGCCTTCATCCTGATAAACCCCGCTGGACGCGCGATCAGAAATGGATACCAAACCAACACATAGACTGTTCATAAGCACCTCTTGTTTATCCAAAAATTAGTTCTATCAGCCAGATTAATCATCCAATGCATTAAACCCATTCAAAAATCAGCTCACTAATGAGACAATGCCTGAGATCTGCGCGATGTCGTCAACAACCGCGCCATGACCATGCACAATATCTAACGATTCAACGAGTTAATGCTCAACTATCGATTAATATTTTTGACCATAATAATAATTAAGAGTCTACCCCAGCTTGCATGATTATCGCAGTCAGATTGCACAGGGAGAGTACGCGTAAATCATCACGTGAATAACGGCTACACTAATTCCGGGCTCCGGAAACCCGCGTAGCGCCTCAACGAGGCTGATTTTGCAAGTAACATCAGGGCCGGACAATAGCGTACCACCGTGCAGTTCAGGAAAAGTGAATGAATGTTATTAAAAGTCACCTGGTAAGGTTGTTTGCCAATCCATTTTCCGCTTTTGTCTTGTTCGGCTTGTTCTCCGTTGCGCTGACCAGCCTGTTGTTACTGAATTCCCGTCAAAAAGACTGGCAGGAAGAAAAACGCAGTTTTGATAATATTATTCGTTTGTACGACGCCAATAACATGGGTGGCGACGTCACTGAAAGTGATCAGTTCTACAAAGTCGGCAATTCCATGTTCTCCCGGGTGCGCATTATGGCGTTCAACACCCATGACACCCGCCACGAATGCATCAACCGTCTGTCTGAACTCAACCTGCCGCTTAATGATATGGCGATTATCCGGGTCTGCCAGAATATGCTGGCCTCAGCCGGTAATTCACCGGAAAAAGATCAGTTTATTACCGTAATGCCCATCCTCTCGCCCACCGACAAGCTGATCGGCGCGCGCGTGCGCATCACCACCTTGAGTAATGTGCCCGGATTTATCAGCATTCTTACCTCTTCTGCAGAAGTCGTCACGCTGGTTTGCATCAGCCTGCTGATTGCCATTATGGGTAGCCTGTTGTCGCTGTTTGCGAAGAAGTACCTGATAGAACTGCCTACCACAGCTCGTTACGACGATCTGACTGGTGTTTTGCGCCGGGACGCCTTTTACCAGTTGGCCAACCGAGCATTAAAAGTCGCCTATCAGGAAGATAAGCCACTCTGCGCGATGTTGATCGATATCGACCATTTCAAGCAGGTGAACGACACATGGGGGCATGCCGCTGGCGATAAAACGCTCAAAACCATTGCCGACATTATTCGGCACTCGTTTCGTAACCGTGACATCATTTGTCGTCTGGGTGGTGATGAATTTGCCGTCGTACTCCCCGGCATCACGCTGGAAAACGCCATGCGTGTGGCAGAACGGGTCAGAGAAGGGATCCATGAATTCGGGTACAACGCCGCCTCGGTAGCACCGGGGATTACCGTCAGCATTGGGTTGGTGGCCGCAGAACTGCCCGATGAGAGGCTGGATGAAATTATCCGTCGTGCCGACGTTAATCTCTATCAGGCCAAACGATCACGGAACTGCACTATCGCCACGCTGCCCGCATCGGCCCAACAGAACATGACAGAAACAACAACGGCCAGCGCCAGCTGACCGTTTTCGACAGACACACGGTATTCAATCCTACCGGTGTAAACCTTACTGCAAGCAAGTCGTTATAACAGATAACGTCTTACAGCAGGTCGGCGATCATTTTTTCCAGTTTTTCCTGGTCTACCGCAAATTTACGGATACCGTCGGCCAGTTTATCCACCGCCATCGGATCCTGATTGTGCTGCCAGTAAAACTCAGACTCAGTCAGCTTAGCCGGACGTGCTTTCACCTCGCCCTGATAAGACAGCTTACGCACCACCTCACCCTGGCTTTCCGCCAGTTCTTTGAGCAATGCCGGGGCAATCGTCAGACGATCACAACCCGCCAGTTCCAGAATCTCGCCCGCATTACGGAAGCTGGCACCCATGACCACGGTTTCATAACCATGCGACTTATAGTACTCATAGATATCGGTCACGGAGATAACACCCGGGTCTTCGTGTGCAGCAAACTCTTTCTTGTCGCTGTTGGCTTTGTACCAGTCCAGAATGCGGCCTACGAACGGAGAAATCAGGAACACACCGGCTTCTGCGCAGGCACGTGCCTGGGCAAACGAGAACAGCAGGGTCAGGTTGCAGTTGATACCTTCTTTTTCCAACTGCTCAGCAGCGCGGATACCCTGCCAGGTAGAAGCCAGTTTGATCAGAATACGGTCGTTGCTGATACCGGCGTCGTTATACAGTTTGATCAGACGTTTTGCCTTGGCAACGCTGGCTTCGGTATCGTAAGAAAGACGGGCGTCAACTTCGGTAGAGATACGGCCCGGAATCAGCTTAAGAATTTCCAGACCGATATTGACGGCCAGTTTGTCAGTCGCATCAACAAGCTGCTGCTCGCGTTTGCTGCTCTGTGCGCGGGCCCAGACTACGGCGTCATCAATCAGCGTACGGTATTCCGGAATCTGCGCAGCATTTAAAATCAGGGAAGGGTTGGTAGTGGCGTCCTGCGGCTGGTAAAGCTTCATTGCCGCGATATCGCCGGTATCTGCCACTACGGTGGTGAATTGGCGTAGGGAAGTCAGTTTATCCGTCATGTTGGCCTTTCTCATTGTTTGTGCATGAACTGGTGGCAGGAACTGTCGCCAGAGCCTGATAATAACACGCGCCAAAGACCGCGCAAGCGGACCAGCAAAAAACCAGCCAAAAGAAAAATTGGAAAATTAAGATTAAAAATCAAAGAAATAACTAACATCCATTTTTATTTATTCCTGTTTTTAACCAAAAATCGCGCGCTACGCCACATAACACCGATTTATCATGCCTGTCGCAGCTATCGCCCCTTTTTTACTGACTTTTGCTACAGTAAGGCCTGCCAATACACCAACGGGATATGCTTATGCTCATCACCCTTTCACCGGCTAAAACGCTGGATTACACCAGCCCTCTGCCGACTCAACGCTATACGCAGCCTGCGCTGCTGGCGTACTCCCAGCAACTGATACAGCATTGCAAGCAATTGACCCCGGCGGATATCGCCTCGCTGATGAGCATCAGCGACAAGCTGGCAGACCTGAATGCCGCTCGTTTTCAGGAATGGGGCCCGGAATTTTCGCTGGATAACGCACGTCAGGCACTGCTGGCCTTCAAAGGTGATGTCTATACCGGTCTGGCCGCGGAAGATTTCAGCGAGGCAGATTTTGATTTTGCGCAGCAGCATTTGCGCATACTGTCCGGCTTGTATGGCGTATTGCGTCCGTTGGACCTGATGCGGCCTTATCGTCTGGAAATGGGCATTCGCTTGAAAAACGGCACCGGCAACGACCTGTATCAGTTTTGGGGTGATACCATTACGGAAACGCTTAATCAGGCACTGGCCGAACAAAACGACGATATCCTGATCAATCTGGCCTCAGATGAGTACTTCAAATCCGTCAAGCCCGCCAGACTAAAGGCACGGATTATCAAACCCGTCTTTTTGGATGAAAAGAACGGCAAGTTCAAGGTGATCAGTTTTTATGCCAAAAAGGCTCGTGGCCTGATGAGTCGCTTCATCATTCAAAATCGTCTGACACAACCGGAACAGCTAAAAGATTTTAACAGCGATGGCTATTACTTCGACCCTGCCGACTCCTCGGCGGACGAACTCGTCTTCCGACGTCGCGAGCGCGATGCCTGAAAACATGAGCACAACGTTTAGCGTGCTTTAAAACAATCACCACCTCCCAAGGAGGTGGTTTAAAGCTGACAACAAAAACGACCGGAAGATGGTTCCCTATTTTCCGGTCGTTTGGCAAGGTCGTCGTGAGGCCAGTCTGCCTCACGACCCAGAGTAGATTAGTACGGCAGCTCCATCAGGAACTTACGCAGCAGCGCAAAATCCGGGGCGAAGTGGTGCGACAGCAATGCCAGATCTGCACGATCGGCCAGCGCCTGCGGTAACGGCAAGGCTTTACCCAGAATCGCTTCCACACTCTCTTTAAACTTCGCCGGATGGGCAGTACCCAGGAACAGGCCGTACTCACCCGGTTGCAGTTGGTCACGTAACAAACGGTAAGCGATCGCCGCGTGCGGCTCTGAGGTATAACCCAGCGCTTCCAGTTCCAGCATGGTGGCTTTGGTGGTTTCGTCACTCACTGCACCGAACGCCAGATCCTTCAGTTGCCAGTTTTTACGGCGGAACAATTCCTCCACGCGCGGCCAGTTGTTCGGCTGGCTCACATCCATCGCATTGGAAAGCGTCGCCACTGTCGGGTTTGGCTGCCAGGCACCACTTTGCAAAAAGCGAGGCACGGTATCGTTAGCATTGGTCGCGGCGATAAAACGTTTCACCGGCAGGCCCAGCGATTTCGCCAGCAGACCGGCAGTCAGGTCGCCGAAGTTACCACTTGGCACCGATACCACCAGTTGGTTGCGTGCTTCCTGTGGCAACTGCGCTACCGCTTCAAAATAGTAACTGATCTGCGCCAGCAGACGACTGATGTTGATAGAGTTGGCAGAGTTCAGCCCGATAGCACGCTTGAGTTCTTCATCATCAAACGCCTGCTTCACCAGCGCCTGACAGGCGTCGAAATCGCTGTCGATAGCGATGGTGTGAATGTTGCCACCCAGGGTACAAAACAGTTTTTCCTGCAACGGACTGATCTTGCCGTTCGGGTACAGAATCACCACCCGCACATTTTTCAGGCCGTAGAACGCGTGAGCAACCGCCGCCCCGGTATCACCAGACGTCGCGGTCAGAATCGTGATCGGTTGATCGCCCGCCACCTCCGCCAGCATCTGCGCCATCAGACGGCCACCGAAGTCTTTGAACGCCAGCGTCGGGCCGTGGAACAGCTCCAGCGCGGCAATATCCTCACTCACCGGCACGACCGGTGCAGGGAAGCGGAACGCCGCTTTCACGCGCTGGTAGACGGTTTCATCGGACATTTCATCACCAATGAACGCCGATAGGATACGACTACTGCGGGTGACAAAATCCAGCTCCAGCAGTTCATCAACGGTAGTGCGGTCGAATTCAGGCAGCTCCAACGGGAAAAACAGGCCCTGATTGCTTCCCAGTCCTTTACGGATCGCCTCGGCGAAATTCACCTGTTCATTGTGATCTTTCAGATTGTACAGTTTCATGCGTTATCCCAGTTGTCGCGCGCCTGCGGTATCCAGACGGCAAATATGAACAAAACCTTCGTCGTTCTGCAGATAGTTTTCCCGCAGCCAGTTTGCCAGACGCTGTGCAACGTCCATATCGTTGCACACGGAAAACAGCGTCGGCCCGGAACCGGAAATGCCACAGGCCAGCGCCCCTAGTTCGTTGGCAGCCTGACGTGCCTCGGCGAATCCCGGCAGCAGGCGCGTACGATACGGCTCGGCGATCACGTCTTTCATCAGTGTGGCCGCCAGTTCCGCCTGACCGGTATGGCAGGCGTGAATGAAACCCGCCAGATAGCGACCGTGGCTAATACAATCCTGACGGCGATACTGCGCGGGTAAGATTGCCCGCGCTTCAGCCGTGGACACCTTGATGCCCGGATACGCCATCACCCATAACCAGTCGTCAAATCCCGGTACCGGCTGGCTGATGATGCCCTGCTCTTCAATCATCAGTTGCACGCCGCCCAGAAAGCACGGCGCAACATTGTCGTAATGTACGCTGCCGGAAATACGGCCTTCCAGCTCACCCATCAGTGCCAGCAGTCGGGTATCATCCAACGGCTTACCACAGAATTCGTTCATCGCCATCAATCCGGCGACCACCGAACAGGCGCTGGAGCCTAAACCTGATCCAATCGGCATGTTTTTTTCCAGCGTCATGGCAACCGGCACGGTCTTGCCAATCTCCTGACAGAACCGCTCCCAGCACTGATAAACGATGTTATCTTTCGGGTTATCCGGCAGCTTACTGACAAAACGCCCTTCATTGTGCAGGCTGAACAGATCCGCTTCGCGCACGCTAACGCAATCGCCCAACAGGGTACCATCCACCGGTGATACCGCCGCGCCCAACACATCAAACCCCACGCTCACATTCCCAATGGATGCCGGGGCATAAATCTTCACCATTCTCACACTCCCACCTTCCACGACAGCGTACGCAGCAGGTCTGCAAATACCCCGGCCGCCGTCACATCATTACCTGCCCCGTATCCTCGCAACACCAGCGGCAGCGGCTGATAGTAGCGGCTGTAAAACGCCAGCGCATTCTCACCGTCCTTCACTTTGAACAACGGATCGTTACCGCCAACGGCACTGATCGTCACCTGACATTTGCCGTCTTCGATCTTACCGACGTAGCGTAACACTTTACCTTCTGCACGCGCGGCTTCAACCCGGTGGGCAAATTCGGCATCCAACTGCGGCAAACGTTCCAGAAAACTGGCTACATCGCCCTGCGTGTATTCCGCTGGCAGCACAGAATCAACCTGGATATCTTCCAGCTCCAGCTCATACCCCGCCTCACGCGCCAGGATCAACAGCTTACGCGCCACATCCATACCAGACAGATCGTCACGCGGGTCCGGCTCGGTAAAGCCTTTTTCTTTCGCCAGCAGCGTTGCGGCGGACAACGGCATGCCTTCATCCAGCTTGCCGAAAATAAAGGATAAGGAACCCGACAAAATACCGTTGAAGCGGATGAGCTCATCACCGGCATTCAGCAGATTTTGCAGGTTTTCGATAACCGGCAGACCTGCACCAACGTTGGTGTCATACAGGAATTTGCGACGTGATTTCGCCGCAACCTGCCGCAACTGGTGGTAGTAACGCAGTGAACCGGTGTTGGCTTTCTTATTCGGCGTAACGACATGGAAACCGTCTGCCAGAAAATCGGCATATTGATCGGCCACGACCTGACTGGAAGTACAATCGATGATCACCGGGTTGAGCAGGTGATACTCTTTCACCAGACGGCTGAGCGCGGCCGGGCTGAATGGCTCACGCGCACGCGCCAGTTCGTCACGCCAGCGGTCCATCGGAATACCGTGCACGTTGGTGAGCATTGCTTTGGAATTGGCGATGCCGCACACCCGCACATCAATGTGTTTTTGTTTGAGCCATGACTGCTGGCGCTGAATTTGCTCCAGCAGCGCGCCGCCTACACCGCCCACACCAATCACAAAGACGTCCAGCGTCTGATTGGTATTAAACAGCATCTGATGCGCCACCCGCACACCTGTGGTCGCCACGTCGTTGTTCACGACAACCGAGATTGAACGTTCGGACGACCCCTGTGCGATTGCCACGATGTTGATATTGGCGCTCGCCAGCGCGGTAAACAAACGCGCCGACAAGCCGCGCAGCGTACGCATGCCGTCACCCACCACGGAAATAATCGCCAGTCGCTGCACCACATCCAGCGGCTCCAGCACACCCTCTTTCAGTTCCAGATAGAATTCGTCTTCCAGCGTTTTGCGCGCACGCGACAGCTCATTTTGGGATACACAGAAGCTGATGCTGTATTCAGAAGAGGACTGGGTAATCAGTACCACCGAAATACCGGCACGTGACATCACGGCAAACACACGTGCAGCCATCCCGACCATCCCTTTCATGCCGGGGCCGGAAACGTTGATCATCGCCATGTTATTGAGGTTGGTGATGCCCTTGACCGGATAGCGGATATCGTCGCTTTCCAGCCCGATGAGTGTACCCGGGGCCTGAGGGTTTTCAGTATTCTTGATAAGGCAGGGGATTTGGAACTGGGCGATAGGAGCGATGGTGCGGGGGTGGAGAACTTTGGCGCCGAAGTACGATAATTCCATCGCTTCCTGATAGGACATCGACTTCAACAATCGCGCGTCAGGTACCTGACGCGGGTCACAGGTGTACACGCCGTCAACATCCGTCCAGATCTCACAGCAATCGGCACGCAGACAGGCGGCCAGCACCGCCGCCGAGTAGTCAGAACCATTGCGGCCCAGCACCACCAGTTCGCCTTTATCATTACCGGCGGTAAAGCCTGCCATCAGGATCACATGGTTCGCCGGGATCACCAGGTCACTAATACGGCGGGTCGATTCAGCGATATCAACCGTGGACTCCAGATAGTGCCCCTGCGCCAACAGACTGCGAACCGGATCAATGACCGACACCTGATAGCCACGCGCCTGAAATACCGCTTCCATAATCGCGATAGAGAGTTTTTCGCCCCGGCAGATAATGCCTGCGTTGACGCTATCCGGGCACTGCCCCAGCAACGCGATACCGTGTAATACTTGTTTGAGCTGGGCGAACTCTTCGTCTACCCGCGCTTTCAGTCGGTCATAAGCAAAACCAGGCTGGGATTGGGCCAGTCCCTGCAATAAATCGGCAAAAATGACTTCTGCTTCGATGATATTTGGCTGGATGTCCTGTTTCGCCACCGTTTTTTCAATCATGGCGACCAAATGGTTGGTGATTTTCGCCGGTGCTGACAGCACCGTCGCGACCTGTCCCTGTCGTGCATTACTTTCGATGATATCGGCAACACGCGCAAACCGCTCCGCGTTGGCTACCGAGGTCCCGCCAAATTTCAACACTCGCATCTTGTCTGTTCTCCTGAATTTTTTCTGGCCAAAAACGCCAAAGCGCCTTTGAAAACCGCTTGCAACAGCCTTGTATCCTTGACGGGCAGAAACAAGCCCGCAATAACTGTAAAAAAAAAGCCCGCACTCTGAAGTGCGGGCTTTTTCTGGATTCATCTGTACGCGTCAGCCCGCACCGTTACTGGTAGTACCGGTGGTAATAATAATGGTGGTGGTAACCTGGCTGGTGTAATGCATCGCGTAGCGTTCTCGTGATTCAAAAAAATTATCTGCCCTATTAGTTAGGGCAATCTCCTTGCTAAGTCAACGGATTTCTTCATTTCGCTGTTTGCCCCTCGATGACCGCAATGGGGAAAGCCTCTACAGAAAAACAAAAAAGCCAGACAATTGTTCAGTAAATACGGCTTGCCGATATGTTTCGCCGCATTACCTTCATTTCCCCTTATCTTCTGCCAACAAGGCTTTTTCTACATCATGCAACAGTCTGTGCAGCATGGCATTATCTCGCTGTTCCAATAATCCAAGACGCTGCTGGAGCCAGTCACACAACTTTTCATCCTGCCGCGCGCCAACCCGAACCAACAAGCGCGAAAATCGCTCACGCAGCGCTCCCAGTTGCCCTGACTCCGCAGGCATCGGCTCCGCTACCGCCACCTGCATCAACGACGCCAACTGATAGCAATACACCATTACAGCCTGCCCCAAATTCAGTGATGGATAATCTGCCGCCATCGGTACACCGGTCAGGATGTCTGCCAGCGCCAGCTCTTCATTCGTCAGCCCGGCGTCTTCCCGGCCAAATACCAGCGCGGCAGAACCCACCCATTGCTGCTTTTCCTGCAACACCCCCAGCAGTTGGGCCGGTTCACAGTAGTAATGAAAACGCGCACGACTGCGGGCAGTTGTCGCCACCGTAAAATCAATATCCGCCAGCGCATCAGCAAGCGTCGGAAAAACATCGACACCATCCAGAATATCGCCGGAGCCATGCGCCACCCAGCGCGCCGCGGGTTCAAGATGCGCGCGACTATCTACAATCCGCAAACGACCAAACCCCATCGTTTTCATGGCTCGCGCTGCCGCCCCCACGTTCTCGGGCCTGGCTGGTGCCACTAAAATGATATAAAACTGCACATAACCTCCCAAACGACACCTGGCAGGTGCGCTGACGATTCAGATATAACGACGATTTGACCGGCCCTCTACCAGGGTTGGGTATATCAGACAGGCGGACAGAAACGTCAACCTTGACACACCGACCTGAATGGGACGACTCCATGAAAATGGAAACGCTTCAGCCATTAGCATTTATTATGCCGTGGTCAGTATAAAAATGTTAAATTGTGATAGATAGCAGCATTCGTAGCGCGTTTTCCACAAAGCGCTAACGTGCTACAATGGAATTTGATATATGTCAATGGAACCGTAGATTTGCCAGTCGGTGAAATCAGAGCTCACTGTTATGTTGCTGTTAATAAGGTTAAACTATGCGCCACAATAGGCCCTGTTGAAAAACCTCATCGCTACCTGTTATCAGGCCGTGCGTCAGGTGGAAACAAGTGCATCAACACGTATTTGCGTACTTGAGTCGGTCGGCGAAAAACGGTGAACACGATTTCCCAAAGCGCCCGAGAGAACCAGGACTTCTGTACTTTCGAATCTCTATATTAGTTGGCAATTTTAGGTAGCAAACATGCAGACCCCCCACATTCTTATTGTCGAAGACGAGTTGGTAACTCGCAACACCCTCAAAAGTATTTTTGAGGCTGAGGGATACGTTGTTCACGAGGCCACAGACGGCGCCGAGATGCATAACATACTGTCCGAGCATGATATCAATCTGGTCATTATGGATATTAATCTGCCGGGCAAAAATGGCTTATTACTGGCACGTGAACTGCGTGAACAGGCAAGCGTAGCGCTGATGTTCCTGACGGGTCGCGACAACGAAGTCGACAAAATTCTGGGCCTGGAAATCGGTGCGGATGACTATATCACCAAACCGTTTAACCCCCGTGAACTGACTATTCGCGCGCGTAACCTGCTGTCCCGCACCATGAATTTGGGCGGCGGCACGGAAGAACGTCGTCTGGTTGAAAGTTACCGTTTCAACGGCTGGGAGCTGGATATTAACAGCCGCTCACTGGTCAGCCCCAACGGCGAACAGTATAAACTGCCGCGTAGCGAATTCCGCGCCATGCTGCATTTCTGCGAGAACCCGGGCAAAATCCAGTCACGTGCCGAGTTGTTGAAGAAAATGACCGGTCGCGAGCTGAAGCCGCATGACCGCACGGTCGATGTGACTATCCGCCGTATCCGCAAACATTTTGAATCCACCGCCGATACGCCGGAAATCATCGCGACGATTCACGGTGAAGGCTATCGCTTCTGCGGTGATCTGGAAGACTGATCACCCAGCACATCAGGTACCGCTATTCAAATACCACGAAAAAGCCGGGATTGCTCTCGGCTTTTTTATTCACGAACAGTCATTCTCGCGACAGTGGTCGTTACTTCACCCAAGGCAGAATCGGTACTGCACTGAGCGCATTCTTCGGCGAACCATCCACCAGGCGATCAGAATAGGTCAGATACACCAGCGCATTACGTTTCGCATCGTAAAAACGCACTACCTGCAATTTCTTGAAGATCAGTGAAGTACGCTGCTGAAACACCACATTCCCCTTGCCTTTACTACTGGTTATCTTGTCACTCAGGGTGATAGGCCCTACCTGCTGACAAGAGATAGCGGCATCCGATGTATCTTCCGCCAGACCAAGCCCGCCTTTGATGCCACCGGTTTTCGCTCTGCTCAAATAGCAAGTGACATTTGCCACATCAGGATCATCAAACGCTTCCACCACGATTTTATGGTCTGGGCCTAACAGTTTAAACGCTGTATCCACTGAACCTATCTCTTCTGCCCTGGCTGAGGTGATACCGAAAAACAGGGCTGCAACCGTCAATATAACGTGTCTTTTCATCATCATTGCCACTCTCTCACAATTGCCGTTCTTTCGCTCGTTGCCACCATAGCGTAGTTTCTGTGGTCTACAGACCGTTTGTCAGATAGATTTCTCTGGTGACCTATGTTAATCAAATTCTTTATTCATAAGGCACAAAAATCTTGGTAAGTGCGCCAGGGAAAAAGTTGCTATTATGCCGAGCTTATACGCTTAGCTCTCGGTGTGTTCTATGAGGACGATCTATGGATCAAGCCAGTATCATACGTGACCTGCTCAACTGGCTGGAGGGTCATCTGGACCAGCCTTTATCGCTGGATAATGTTGCAGCCAAGGCCGGCTATTCCAAGTGGCATTTGCAGAGAATGTTCAAGGACGTAACAGGTCATGCTATCGGCTCCTATATTCGCGCCCGTCGGCTCACCAAAGCGGCTGTCGCACTCTGTCTGACCAGTCGCCCTATTCTGGATATCGCCTTACAATACCGTTTCGATTCGCAACAGACCTTCACCCGCGCCTTCAAAAAGCAGTTTGCGCAGACACCAGCCTCCTATCGCCGGGCGGATGACTGGAACACCTTTGGTATCCATCCACCGATTCGGCTGGGTGCGTTCACCATGCCGCAACCGCAATTTATCGTCATGCCGGAAACGCAGCTGGTAGGCCTGACTCAGAGCTACAACTGTAATCTGGAACAGATCAGCTGTTTTCGCACCGAAATACGCATCCACTTCTGGCGTCAGTACCTGGGTGAAGTAAAGCAGGTTCCACCCGTGTTATACGGGTTGCATCATTCTCGCCCAAGTAAAGAGAAAGATGATGAACATGAAGTGCTGTATACCACCGCACTGGAGCCTCATCATGTACCGGAAGGCGTGCACCCTGGTGAGCCCGTCACACTCCCGGCTGGCGATTACGCGTTGTTTATCTACGAAGGCCCGGCGGATGATTTGCAAGATTTCATCATCACGCTATACGACACCTGCCTGCCGACCTATAAACTGACCCGGCGCAAAGGGTTCGATGCCGAACGTTTTCATCCCAAAGGGGACCATGACGCTGACCCCCCGAAAATCATACGCTGTGAATATCTGATTCCCATCCAGCGTTAACGCTGCAATTCATCCAACGCCGGAGCATCAAGATGAGAAACATCTCCGGCCGTTTCCACTATCCAGCCCGGAGCAAGCCAGGGGCTTTGCTGGTAATCCACACGAGATAGCGAGCAGTTGCGAAGACGCAGACGACGCTCTGCCCAGGCGGGCAGGCCCAGCAACGTACTTAGCAAACACCCCAGCGCAATACCGTGGCTGACCAGCAATGGGCGACTCCCTTGCTCTAACGCCTGGCATTTTTCCAGCACACGGTGCATACGCACAGCCAACTCCGACATGGACTCTCCGCCGGGAATACGGCCATCACGGGTGCCATCCACCAATTGTTTACGCCAGCTTTCTTCTTCATGGCTTAGCGAATCAATCAGCCTTTCTTCCAACACTCCCATGTTCAGTTCTCTCAGGTCTGGTTCGATGATGACCTGACAGCCACCACAAGCCTGCGAGATAATATCGGCGGTATGTCGGGTACGCCCCAGATCACTGGTAAGAATATGGGTGATCCCCAATTTTTTTACCCTGTCGGCGACCAAACGAGCTTGATGTTCACCACCTGGGGTTAACGGACTGTCCGACTGCCCCTGGATACGTCGCGCCACATTCCACTCTGTTTCACCGTGGCGAACAAGATATACCTGTAACATGATTTTTTTCCGTTATACTGCGTCAAACTAACTACAAGGTAGGGAAACATTATGTACCATGTTGTCGCATCTACGACCAACCCGGCCAAGATTAGTGCCATAACTTTAGCATTTGCCGACGTATTTGGTGCAGATAATTGCCGTATTGAAGGGGTTGATGTGGACAGTGGCGTCCCCAGTCAACCACTTGGCTCCGTTGAAACCCGAACAGGCGCAAGGAACCGCGTGATGAGGGCTCGTCAGGTTCGCCCGGAAGCAGATTTCTGGGTGGGAGTCGAGGCAGGTATCGAAGAAAGCATGACCTTCGCCTGGATGGTCATTGAAAACGCCACCATTCGGGGTGAATCTCGCTCGGCCAGTCTGGTATTACCGCAAAGCATTCTGCAGGGAATCGGTCAAGGCCGTGAGCTGGGGGACGAAATGGCCCGCATTACCGGCATTCAGGACATCAAACGTCAGGGTGGTGCGATCGGCGTATTTACCGATGGCAAGCTCTCCAGAACCAGCGTGTATTATCAGGCGCTGCTACTGGCACTGGTGCCGTTTCATAACCCGGTTTATCAGCAATCCATTCATGCGGCATCAGCCTGAAGCCCCAAGCGTTATGTTTTCTTCTCTGGTAACAACTGCTCCTCCAGCCAGATTTTCAGCCTGACTGGAGCAGACTTGAGACTATTAGAGCCACGGGTGATGGTAGCAATACCGGCACCCAGCTCATTTTTCAATTCACGCTGACTCATTTCGCCCCGCATCAATTCCTGAATAATGCGCACACGAGTACCGAGAGAGGCCCTCTCATCCGGTGTTAACAACAATTGCAGTAGCGGCTGTTCCAATCCTTCTGCCATTGCCTGCTGAAACAGGCTGACAAAAGCGTGCCAGTTTTCATCATCTGACTCGGAAAAACTCGGATCGTGAAGTGAAGGTAATGTCATAACGGCCACCATACTATTTAACTAGTACAGCAGCATAGCATACGATTCCCTTCAAAAAAAAGTTCAGGAAAAAGGATAAACACCCGCCCCAACGAGGTGGGCATTGAGATAATCACGCGTTGCTGACGGTTAGGTGCTAAATCCGCATGCAGTTTGGTGATAATCGGTCACAGGTTGATTTATCAGTAACGTCGCTGCCACTCATTATTCATCAACAAAGCCGTCTGGCGTTGTTGCATCAAACTGCGATAAAAAACGTCATACGCCAGCACGTTTTTAACGTACCCACGGGTTTCTGAAAACGGAATGCTTTCCACGAACGCGATCGCATCAATACGGCCATTTGTGTCTTTCAACCAGTTATTGACCCGCGACGGCCCCGCATTATAAGCCGCCGACGCCAGAATACGGTTCTGACCAAACGACTGATAGACATAGTCCAGATAACTGGTACCAAGCTGAATATTCATCTGCGGATCGAGCAACTGACTGCTATTGCTATAACTGGCAATGTTAAACATCTCGGCGGTGTGCTGTGCGGTAGCTGGCATCAGTTGCATCAACCCCGCTGCACCTACAGCAGAACGAGCCTGTGGATTCCAGGCGCTTTCCTGACGAGCGATAGCCATGGCATAACTCTGGCTAATTCCTTTACCTTGTATAGCCTGACGGAAATCGTCACTCCATGCCAGAGGGAAACGCTCTTCCAGGTTATCCCACAGTTTCGCCACTATCGTGGCCTGCACACTCAAATCATACCAACGTTGTTCTAATGCAAAACGTGCCAGCGCCTCCTGCTGAGGTCTCTCCCGGCTGGCGACCAGACCGGCCCACTCTGAACGGGCCAGACTTTCCAGTCCCCAGAACATCAGCTCACGTACTCTTGCCACCTCCGGTGACTGTCCAATCGAGCGCTCCGGTTTGGCGGCAATCATGATCGTCAGCGGATAGTTAACATTCAGTTTCTGTGCAGCAGCCATCGGGTAAAAACCTCGGGTCTTCATCAGCTCGCGCAGTTGATTCTCCCCCTCTTGCTTTTGCCCTTGTTCAAGCAACAGTACTGCTCGCCAGTAACGCCACTCGTCTTTTTGCTGCACCTCAGCTGGCAAACGCGCCATCCACTGTGCCAGACCGACACGATCACCTTGCCCCAACGCCATACGGACACGTCGCTCCAGCAAGGGAGCCGAGGCACTACGCAAAATCACCGCATCACGCCAGCGTGCCTGTTCGTCGGTAGCATCACTGCTCATCAGCCGCCAGGCCACGTCATCTTCCATGCTCTGGCGTTCCTGCGGACGCATTTTTTGCAGCCGTACTAACTGCGGTAATAGGGCCAGTGCCTCATTGGGATCCTGACGGGCAATACGGCTAAATGTCGACAACACCGCCCTGCGAGTAAAATCCGTTGGGCCTACAGAGCGGGCGAATCGTTCAATCGATTTCGTGTTGCTTTGTAACTTCAGCAACGCATCGGTGATGGTTTTGTAATCTGCCGGTAGTTGCCGGGCAAGATGGTTGACCAACCCGGCGCTGCCCGCATCCATGGCCAACCGCATCCGCTCAAGCACCATCATTGAAGTTAAACCGCCTTGTTGCTGCCAGACGGAAAACAGCTTGTCACAGGTCGGTGGCAGAGAACGGCCGGTCAGCCAGATCTCTTGTGTCTGCTCCCAGACACCCTGTGCCTGCCCCGTCATCACCTTGGCATACAAATAGTTGCAGAGCGAAGCGACGGGTTTAGGCGGTTGAGGGCTGAATGCCAACAAGCCGCTCCAGTCCTGACGACGGGCGAGCTCATTGATAAAACTGTTATTCAACGTCCGTACCGCGGGCAGTGTTGGGTGTGACGTCATAAACTGCCTGACCTGCACGGTGCTAACCGTCGAGAGATCCTGAGTCAGAGCGCGATATTCCAGATAGGGATAAAGCGGGTAATCACGCAGCGTCGGCATCAATTGGGAAACAACGTCCATCTGATTATTATCCCAGGCGGACTTTACTTGCTGATAGCGCTGCCGCTGCTCATCGAGCGAATCAGCCAGCACCTGGTACGAAACCCCAACGAGACACAGCACGGCGGCCACAGATCGCCAATACCCTATTTTGAACATACTGCCCTGACCTCACTCGTTATCGATTCTGCTATTGCGCCAGATACCGCCTTCATACCCTATCAACATACTATCAATGTGTTATCAATGCGTTATCAATTCAAGCGCTCAGCCATGCCGTTCCAGACCCACAACGACCACATTAACACTGGCAACGTCTGGCTTTTTCAAACCAAATCAGTGTGGCATATCCAGCCCGGCAACGATACGCCGAAAGCGCGCTAAAACAGAACGAAATTCATCGTGTTTTCCCCGTTGTATCAATAACACTCGCAGTTTTAGCGGATATCAGTGTCGATTACATCATCACGGATGGAAGCCGCCTCGCAGAGTCAGCAACACGATGACAGGATGGCTGGGATCATGAGGCGAAAACAGCTAAACTCCGTCAACAGTAAATTCCTTTTGCCGGTGGAGCACTTGTGCGCTTCCGGTATCATGCCCCTACAGGCGCCATGCTTTTAATGGCATAACGCTAAACTGGACAGAAAGAGGCTCAGAGCAACGTGGCTCAATACGTTTACACTATGCACCGCGTCGGTAAGGTTGTTCCGCCGAAGCGCCATATCCTGAAAAATATCTCCCTTAGTTTCTTTCCCGGCGCCAAAATCGGCGTGCTGGGGCTAAACGGTGCGGGTAAATCCACTCTGCTGCGCATCATGGCGGGGATTGATAAAGACATCGAAGGCGAAGCACGCCCGCAACCGGGAATTAAGATCGGTTATTTGCCTCAGGAACCCCAACTGAATCTGGAACACACCGTTCGTGAAGCCATTGAAGAGGCAGTCGGCGAAGTGAAACACGCGCTGACCCGTCTGGACGAGGTTTACGCCGCCTATGCCGACCCGGAAGCTGACTTCGATAAACTGGCGAAAGAACAAGGTGAATTGGAAGCGATTATTCAGGCGCACGATGGCCATAATCTTGATAATCAGCTAGAGCGAGCCGCTGATGCGCTGCGTCTGCCGCCGTGGGATGCCAAAATCGCCAATTTATCCGGTGGTGAACGCCGTCGTGTCGCTATCTGTCGCCTGCTGTTGGAAAAACCCGACATGCTGCTGCTCGACGAACCGACCAACCATCTGGATGCTGAGTCCGTCGCCTGGCTGGAACGCTTCTTGCATGACTATGAAGGCACCGTCGTCGCCATCACCCATGACCGTTACTTCCTTGATAACGTTGCGGGCTGGATTCTGGAACTGGACCGTGGTGAAGGGATCCCATGGGAAGGCAACTATTCTTCCTGGCTGGAACAAAAAGATCAGCGTCTGGCACAAGAAGCAGCAACCGAAGCCGCACGGCGTAAATCCATTGAGAAAGAGCTGGAGTGGGTACGTCAAAATCCGAAAGGCCGTCAGGCCAAAGGTAAGGCGCGTCTGGCCCGCTTCGATGAACTTAACAGCGTGGAATACCAGAAGCGTAATGAAACCAGCGAACTGTTTATTCCGCCCGGCCCTCGCCTTGGCGACAAGGTGCTGGATGTTCAGAACCTTACCAAGTCCTATGGCGACCGGGTGTTGATCGACAACTTGTCGTTCTCCATTCCTAAAGGTGCCATCGTTGGGATTATCGGCCCTAACGGTGCCGGTAAATCAACGCTGTTCCGCATGTTGTCCGCTCAGGAACAACCGGATTCCGGCTCGATTTCACTGG
Source organism: Dickeya oryzae (assembly GCF_020406815.2). Classification (NCBI taxonomy): domain Bacteria; kingdom Pseudomonadati; phylum Pseudomonadota; class Gammaproteobacteria; order Enterobacterales; family Pectobacteriaceae; genus Dickeya; species Dickeya oryzae. The sequence goes on along the minus strand of NZ_CP162670.1, from coordinate 644,991 downwards.
GTGATACCGTTCAACTGGCGTCAGTCGATCAGTTCCGTGACAAAATGGACGGCAGTAAGACCGTATGGGAAGAGGTTTCCGGTGGTCAGGATATTATGCGCATCGGTAATTTCGAAATCCCAAGCCGTGCCTACGTCGGTCGCTTCAACTTTAAAGGCGTCGATCAGGGTAAACGGATTGGAGAGCTCTCCGGTGGTGAACGCGGCCGTGTACATCTGGCCAAGCTGCTGCAGGTTGGCGGCAACATGCTGCTGCTTGACGAACCAACCAACGACCTGGACATCGAAACGCTGCGAGCGCTGGAAAACGCCCTGCTGGAGTTCCCAGGTTGCGCCATGGTCATCTCCCATGACCGCTGGTTCCTGGACCGTATCGCCACCCACATCATCGACTATCAGGATGAAGGTAAGGTGGAATTCTTTGAAGGTAACTTCACGGAATACGAAGAGTACAAAAAACGTACGCTGGGTGCAGAGGCGCTGGAACCACATCGCATCAAGTATAAGAAAATGGCGTAACACTACGCCCTTTCTATTCTGCTCTATGCTGTCACAGCCGGTTCCTGTGACAATAAAGCCCGCCGATTGGCGGGCTTTTCATTTGAATACAATAAGTAATCATCATGTGTGGCGAATTAAGCCACACCCGGATAACCGTCAGAACGTTTCCCAATTCTGCTCGCTGCGGCTACTTTTACCCGCGCCAATAGCGGCCACGGCGGGAACTGCCTGTAAAGTTGGGCGGGATGGTAACGAGGCACGAGCAGGCTCGTGGTCCCGGCGATGACTCACCTTGAAGACTGCTACCGCCTGGGTCAACCGCTCAGCCTGCGATTCCAGTGAAGACGCAGCGGCGGAAGCCTCCTGCACCAGTGCGGCGTTTTGCTGTGTTGTGCCTTCCATTTCCAGCACAGCCTGATTCACCTGACCAATGCCACGGCTTTGCTCATCAGATGCAGAGGCAATTTCACCCATGATATCCGTCACGCTGACAACCGCTTTTACGATCTCATCCATCGTATCACCCGCTTTTGCCACCAGAACGGAGCCAGCGTCCACTAACTTGCCGGATTCACCAATCAGTGATTCAATCTCTTTCGCTGCCTGCGCGCTGCGTTGTGCCAGGTTGCGCACTTCACCCGCCACCACCGCAAATCCCCGACCCTGTTCACCAGCACGGGCGGCCTCTACCGCCGCATTCAGCGCCAGAATATTGGTCTGGAAAGCGATGCTATTAATCACACTGGTGATCTCCGATATTTTTCTCGAACTGGAGGAAATATCGCCCATGGTTCTCACCACGTCCTGAACAATAGAACCACCCTGCTCCGCCTTACTGGAGGCATTACGTGCCAGTTGGCTGGCATGGTTGGCATTATCGGAGTTCTGCTTCACGGTGGAGGTCAGCTCTTCCATGCTGGCTGCCGTCTGCTCCAGCGCCGCCGCCTGTTGCTCCGTACGGGAAGAAAGGTCGACGTTGCCCGCGCTAATTTCTGACGCCCCCTGATAGATAGAATCGGCACCTTCGCGAACGACCGTCACGGTATTGGTCAAAGACTCCTGCATGTGCTGTAGGTTTTGCCCCAGAATACCGATTTCGTTGCGTCCCAGATTTTCAGCCGGTTGGGTAAGATCACCCTGAGCAATTTTCTGGATACGGGCAATCAGCACGTTAACCGGTACCAAAATCGCCCGACGGATGACCAGATACGTCAGCGCGGCCAGCAGAATCGCTAAAATAAACGACGCTCCCATCAGGATATTCCCCAGACGAGCGTTAGCAGAGGCCTGCGCATTAATGCTGTTTGCGTGATCTGTCAGGTACTTCACTTCCTTACGCACCTGAAGGGCGTAATTCGTATCCAACTGGCGAGCCAGTGTCGTTTCCAGTTCAATGGTATTTTCGAATTCACCGTTACGCACAAACTCCACCATCGGCAACATTATCTTGTCACGATAGGCGGTGTAGTTGGCGCTCAACTCAGAATCCAGGGATGTCTCTTGTGCGGATTTGTCAGTTCGCGCCATATACTCATCAAAGCGCTTCTGTGAGCTTTTGATGCGATCCAGACCTTCGGTAAAGGCCTGTTTGTAAGCCTCAGTATCACCGATACGCGACGATGCCACGGCTTGAACCAGCAACTGACGGGAAACACGCAGTTGGTCCATACTGCTGCTGACCCCAGCCCGGATATCGGAAACCAGATTAGCCCGCTCCAGAGAGGCATTACTCTGTTTGAGAAAATAACTGGCAGTACCTATTGAGAGAGCAAACAGAACCAAAATAATGGTTAACAGGGTAATAAACAGCGTCACAAGACGAATGTTATTTATCGAAGAAATATTTCCTTTTTGTTCTGCCATTCCGATTTCTCACTTTCACTACAAGATGCTGAACACTTCCGCTGTCTCAACAGCAGAAGCACGTATAGCTTTGCGCCATTTTAGTACTCCCAGGCATACACCGGCTGCTGCCACATCAGCGTCCGGTAAGGCAACAAACGTCACTCCCAAGCGCAAAACAAAACGACATTTTATTTTAATTGTATTGTTGTTTCTTTAAAAAAGAAAAACCGTGACGACTGTAGCATGCTCTGTTGATAAGTGGTAACCAGAAGCGCTCAGGTTCCTTTTTTATGATGAAGTCATCATATATCAGGCGGGGATATCAACCGAAAATTAGTCTTTGCAGGGGAAAATACAAAAGATGGCAAAGGAAGGTTGCAGCCCGTACGCTGATAGCCTGACGATAACTGACGGGCAGAAAAAGCCTTCGCAGGGTACGTCGCCCTACTGTACTTCCTGGGAAAACGGCATGGTTTACCGTGAAGAATAATCGCACAACGCGTCAAAGCTCAGTGCAAAATCAATAAAGCTATTCAGAGCAGGAGAGTTCAACTTGCGCCCAGGATAAATCAAATAGAGATCATTAGTATCAGCCTGCCATTCCGACAAAAGACAAACCAACTCACCACTATCTATCTGCTCACGGCACAAAAATGCCGGTAACAACGTAATACCGCCATCCGCCAGTACACAAGCACGCGCATACAGCAGATTGTCAGTGATGTGTGATTGCGGCAACCGCCAGAGAAAATACTCTGCTTCCCGGCGAAATCCCCATTCCGGCCAGGCACGGTGAGCAATACACCGGTGCGCTTGCAATTCACGCGGGTGCGTAATCGGCGGAAATGCCGCTAGATAGGCGTCGGAAGACACCAGATAATGCGGCACTTGCCCCAAAGAACGACCAATCAGGGAAGAATCCTGCGGTTTACCGGTACGCAACGCGGCATCGAACCCTTCTGCCACCAGATCAATAACCCGATCAGCCACCACAATCTCCAACGATACCGCCGGAAAGCGGGACTGAAACTCGGCGGTCAAACGCGCCAACAAGGTTGCCCCTAATCCAGCAGGACTGGTTATTCGCAAGCGCCCACTGGGTTTATCGCGTAAGTGTTGCATCGCCATCTCAGCGCGCTCGCTGGCCTGGCGCATTTCCTGGCAATGCACCAGATAGCGTTCACCTGCAAAGGTGAGGTTCAGCTTGCGAGTCGTTCGATTGAACAACCGTAACCCCAACGATTGCTCTAATTGACTGACGCGTAAACTGAGACTCGACTTAGCCATACCAGCCTGTCTGGCCGCCTCGGTAAAACTGCCGCATTCCGCCACAAGGGCGAACAGCGCCATATCCTGCAATTGTCTGAACATGATTGTTCTTCTCAGTCGAACACGTCGTTAGTGATTGTCCATCTTATCAGTACTATCGACAGGTTCTACACTGTTGTTACATCCAACACGCAACGATGGAAACATTGATCATGACAGTAAAAGCAATCGCCGTTGACCCCAGTTCTCCTGATAATTTCGTAGAAATTACGGCCGAATTACCACAGCCCGGTGAGCATGACCTGTTGGTAGCCGTAAAAGCGGTGTCGGTTAATCCGGTGGATACCAAAGTACACGCAGGATTACGTCGAAACGGTCTGCAACACCCGCGTATTCTTGGGTGGGATGCCAGTGGCGTCGTGATAAAAACCGGCTCAGGTGTCAGCAACTTCAACGTCGGAGATGAAGTCTGGTACGCCGGTGATATCACGCGCCCGGGCAGCAACAGCACCCATCAGTTAGTCGATGCCCGCATCGCCGCACACAAGCCCGCGTCACTGAACTGGGCTGAAGCAGCCGCCTTGCCGTTGACAGCGCTGACCGCCTGGGAAGGGCTATTTGAACATTTGAACATTCAGACCGCAGCTAAAGGCAAAACACTGTTGATTATCGGTGGTGCTGGCGGCGTTGGTTCACTGGCGATTTCACTGGCGGCACAACGTAGCGAGGTGACCGTCATCGCGACGGCGTCTCGTCCCGACTCCGCACAATGGTGTCGCGACCGTGGCGCTCATCTGGTGGTGGATTATCGCCATCTGGTTGATGACCTGAAAAAGCAGAATATTGAGCACGTCGATTACATTTTCTGCCTGAATGACACTGACGGCCACTGGGATGCCATCAGTCAGTTAATCGCCCCGCTGGGACATATCTGTACCATCGTGGAAAACACCCGTCCCTTAGATCAAAACGCGCTGAAGTTAAAAAGCGCAGCGCTGCACTGGGAATTCATGTTTACCCGCAGCATGTTTACCACACCGGACATCGCTCGTCAGGGAGAAATTCTGCGTGAGGTGGCGCAACAGGTGGATAACGGTCTCTTGCAGGGCACCCTTAGCCAGACCCTGAACGGATTAACGCCTGAAACGCTAAAACAGGCCCACGAAGCCATACTGAATGGTCATATGCGCGGTAAGCTCGTCATCACTCTGTGAGTGCAAGTCCCCGTGACAGCGTCAGCATAAAAAAAGCCAGCCCGTCGAGCTGGCTTTTCATCCACGCAATATCGGCTACCACCGACTTGCTATTCGCTGCTTAGTACAACAAACGGGCACGAATAGTGCCGGGGATAGCTTTCATCAGTTGCAGCGCGGTGTCAGCACCGTCAGTTTCCACATCGATAACCACATAACCGATGGTCGGGCTGGTCTGCAGATACTGTGCTGCAATGTTGATGCCCTGCTCAGCAAAGATGTTGTTAATCTGCGTCATGATGCCAGGACGGTTTTCATGGATGTGCAACAGACGGCTGGCACGATCGCTGTGCGTCGGCAACGATACTTCCGGGAAGTTGACAGCAGACAAGGTAGAACCGTTATCAGAGTATTTCACCAGTTTCCCGGCAACCTCGATACCAATATTCTCCTGCGCTTCTTCCGTCGAACCACCAATATGCGGTGTCAGGATCACGTTATCGAATTCGCACAGCGGCGACAGGAACGGGTCACTGTTGGTGGCCGGTTCCTGCGGGAACACGTCGATAGCCGCACCAGAGAGGTGCTTGTTGGCAAGAGCGTCGCTCAATGCCGGAATATCGACCACGGTACCGCGTGATGCGTTGATCAAAATCGAACCTGGTTTCATCAACGCCAGTTCGTTGGCACCGATCATATTCTGGGTACTGTCGGTTTCCGGCACATGCAGACTGACTACATCGCTCATATTCAGCAGTTCAGACAAATGACGAACCTGCTGGGCATTCCCCAACGGCAATTTGCTTTCGATATCGTAGAAATAGACGTGCATCCCCAGGCTTTCAGCCAGGATCCCAAGTTGGGTACCGATGTGACCATAACCAATGATACCGAGCTTCTTACCGCGAGCCTCAAAGCAGCCAACCGCCTGTTTGTGCCAGATACCACGATGCGCTTTAGCGTTAGCAGTCGGAATGCCGCGCAACAACAGCAGCAGTTCACCGATAACCATTTCGGCTACGGAGCGGGTATTGGAAAAAGGTGCGTTGAAGACCGGGATGCCACGTTTGGTTGCAGCCGACAATTCAACCTGATTCGTGCCGATACAAAAGCAACCCACTGCCACCAATTTTTCAGCGGCTGCGAAAATGTCTTCCGTCAGATGCGTACGCGATCGAATCCCCACAAAGTGCGCGTCACGAATCGACGCTTTCAGCGCTTCCGGGTCAAGCGCCCCTTTATGGTATTCAATATTGGTGTAACCTGCGGCACGCAGATTCTCCAGCGCATTCGGGTGTACCCCCTCCAGCAGCAGGAACTTAATCTTGTCTTTTTCCAGTGATACCTTTGCCATTTCCCGACCTTATTTTCAGACTTCAGATATGACGGTTTGCAAACCGGTCTGTGCAAACATAACAAAAAATACGCAGGCGGCAATACAAACGATTGCCTTCGCGTTTTTTCTTACCTCCACCCGTCAGTGATTTCATGGCAAAAAATACTGCCAACCCTCAGCAAGACCAGACAGGGATGATGCGAAATAAGAAAAACTGATATTAAGTACCAAAAATGAGCCGTTAGAGAAAGTGGGATTTTTTAGATAAAAAAATCCGGCCGCTGTTAGCGTGGCCGGACCTCTGCGAGAGATAACAACAATGGCACTCTATTCATGGCACGCTTTCAGTGGGATGGTTTCAACACTATGGTTTCGACACTGCTGTGGCCAGAATAGGTTGCGTCAGGAATGACTTATTTCAGGCGAACGGTTTTCACCCCATCGGCGGTCCCCACCAGCGCGACATCCGCACCGCGGTTAGCAAACAACCCCACCGTTACCACGCCAGCCAGACTATTGATGCGGTTTTCCATCGCCACCGCATCCGACAGATCCATATTGTGCACATCCAGAATAATGTTGCCGTTATCAGTGATAACCCCATCACGATACACCGGCTGACCACCCAGTTTGACCAGCTCACGGGCCACATAGGCGCGCGCCATCGGGATAACTTCCACCGGCAATGGGAAACGCCCCAGCACATCAACCTGTTTGGACGCATCGACGATACACACGAACTGACGCGCGATCGCCGCCACGATTTTTTCGCGGGTCAATGCGGCACCGCCACCTTTGATCATCTGCATGTGTGGGTTGATTTCATCAGCGCCGTCGACGTAGACATCAAGCACATCCACGTCATTACAGTCAAAAACCGGAATCCCCAGACTTTTGAGCTTGGCGGTAGAAGCGTCAGAGCTTGAAACCGCGCCTTCAATTTGATGCTTGATAGACCCCAGTGCGTCAATAAAGTGAGCGGCGGTAGAGCCGGTTCCCACGCCAACGATAGTACCGGGGCGAACATAGTCGAGTGCGGCCCAACCAACGGCTTTTTTCAGTTCATCCTGCGTCATGATGTGCTTATGCCTGTAGCTACGAAAACGTGTGCGTATTATAGGGCATGCCATCGTCAAAAGGAGAGCCTTGCCTGTCAGGTACGGTAATATTTCAGTCTCACAGCGGCAGGCCGGGCGATTTTTTTCGGCGATACCTCACAAAAATGTGGCATATTGCCAAATATAGTTTTTACGCAAAGGAATCTTCACCTTCATGAAACGCCCGGACTATCGCACGCTTCAGGCGCTGGACGCCGTGATCCGTGAGCGTGGCTTTGAGCGCGCCGCACAAAAACTCTGTATTACGCAGTCCGCCGTCTCGCAACGCATCAAACAGTTGGAGAACCTGTTCGGCCAGCCGCTACTGGTAAGAACGATTCCGCCGCGTCCGACCGAACAAGGGCAAAAATTGCTGGCCTTGCTGCATCAGGTGGAATTGCTGGAAGAAGAGTGGCTGGGCAATGAAAACAGCAATGAAACCCCACTCTTGCTGTCTCTGGCGGTCAACGCCGACAGCCTGGCGACCTGGCTGTTACCCGCCCTGCAACCTGTACTGGTGGACTCCCCCATCAGGTTGAATTTGCAGGTGGAAGATGAAACCCGAACCCAGGAGCGCCTGCGCCGGGGTGAAGTGGTAGGGGCCGTAAGTATTCAGCCGCAGCCGCTGCCAAGCTGTCTGGTAGATAAACTGGGCGCGCTGGATTATCTGTTCGTCGCCTCGCCAGGCTTCGCCAATCGCTACTTTCCTAACGGGGTAACACGTTCGGCGCTGCTGCGTGCGCCAGTGGTGGCGTTCGACCATTTGGATGATATGCATCAGGCATTTTTGCAGCAAAATTTCGACCTGCCGCCGGGTAGCGTACCCTGCCACATCGTTAACTCATCTGAAGCGTTCGTGCAGCTCGCCCGCCAGGGCACCACCTGCTGTATGATCCCCCATTTGCAGATAGAACGCGAACTGGCGAATGGCGAGCTTATCGACCTGACACCGGGGCTATGCCAGCGTCGTATGCTGTACTGGCATCGTTTCGCGCCGGAAAGCAGAATGATGCGGCAGGTGACCGACGCCCTGCTCACGCACGGACGCCAGGTTCTACGTCAATCCTGAATTCGTCAGACCGACTCGCTTACGCGGCGCCCTCAGGGCGCTCGCTGTAATTCAAACACCACATCCACCTGATCATCAAAGTGAATAGTCTGCTGTTCGTAGGTTTGCGCCACCTCGCTTTGCGCCGCCATATTGGTGGTTTTGAACATACGCGCAGCCGGTATCGGCTGGTAGTTGGCAACGTGGTAACGAATACTGTAAACCGGCCCCAGCGTAGCGTTAAACCCAGAGGCTAACGACTGCGCCTGTAGTGTCGCCTGCTCTATCGCTTTTTTACGCGCCTGCTCACGGTAGGTATCCGGGTTAGACACCCCCAATTCCACCGCCCGGATCTCGTTAAGACCCGATTTGAGCGCGCCATCCAGCAATTCATTGAGCTTATCCAACTGACGCAGCGTGACTTCCACCTGCCGCACCGCACGGTACCCTTTCAGGACCGAGCCGCCGTTCTTCAGGAAATCGTACTCCGGTTGGGTACGCAAATTGGCCGCGTTGATATCTTTTTTGTCGATACCGTTTTTATCCAGAAAAGCAAAGTATTGCGCGACACGATCATCCACCTGCTTTTTGGCGTCGGACACATCTTTGGAGGACACGCTAACTTCTATCGCCAGCCGGGCGATATCCGGCGTTGCATCCACACTCGCCGTACCGGAAGTCACAATGTGCGGCCCACTGGGCAACTCATTACCGGCCTGTGCCGTCAGTGACGACAAACCGAGCAGCATAGTCAAAACCAGAACGTTCAGCTTCACAGTATCTCCTTTGCGCGTGAGTGAGTGACGAAGCCTACCCGGGGCAGGCTTTATTCACTATAGGCGAATGTCTGAATAGGTGAATATCTGGATAGATGAATGCGCGAATACCGACTAAGCATCGAGAAACACAATGCCAAACGCCCGCTTACGCCGCAGGCGGTGTAAATCCTAACTCAAGGGAAATAGTGCGGGCGGTTTCCCGTAAGGGGTCAACCAGCGTATCAATCCCCATCTGTTGCAAACGCGCCATCGACAGCGAAATGGAAACGGCATAGGCCACCCGGTGCTGAATATCAAACACCGGCGCAGAAATACAGGAAACCCCCAATTCATTCTCTTCCCGGTCCATCGCCAACCCCTGGCGGCGAATTTCCGCCAGTTCCTGTTGCATGGTGGGAAGCTCAACAATGGTGTTATCAGTCAGAGGATAAATACTGTTCTGATGGGTCCGCCAGTATTCTGCAGGGTAATCCTCCGCGCCGTAGGCCATGAAAATCTTCCCCATCGCCGAACTGTGCAAAGGCATATGCTGGCCGATGTAAGCGCGGGTACGCATCATGCCGGTAGTCGGTTCCAGCTTATAAATCAGAATCGCGTGGTCATCTTCACGCGTTGAGAAGTTAACTGTCTCACCTACCGTCAGGTTCAACGCCTCAAGGTGCGGTGCCGCTACGTGCAACACATTTAACGACGAGAGCGCCTTCTGGCCGATAGCGATAAACTTGGTGGTCAGTCGGTAACTACCTGGCTGACGTGCAGGCACCACGTAACCGCACCCAGCCAGCCCTTGCAACAAGCGATGGACGGTGCTTTTATTCATGCCGGACAACTCAGCAATCCGCGCCAACGGGCACCCGTTAGGATAGTCGCTAAGTATTTCGATCAACTGTAAACCGCGAAACAGGCTTTGACTTCCCAGCGGCTTTTCCGCCTTCCCCTCGTCATCAATGCTATGTTCATTTATCACGTCTGATCTTCCTCTCATTACGCCCGCCAGGACATCCACCTCTGCCGGGACAAAGACCATCATGAAACAGCATGTTATGCGATGCAATAGAGGAAATAGCTCACACTCCGCTACAGACAACAGCCGCAGGCATAAATTCGCATGAAAAACTACAGTGTCGGCGCGCCCTGCGACCCCGTCTGGACTGACGGCGTATGGTGCAAATGCACATCCATCTGTGGATACGGAATACCGATACGGTGCTCATCCAACGCCCGTTTGAAGTTCTCCAGCAGGTCCCAATACACCGCCGCCGCATCGCCATTATTGGTCCACACCCGCACCACAAAGTTAAGCGAAGACGGCCCCAGTTCATTGAGCCGAATAGTGACGCCATTATCATGCAGGATACGGTTATCCGCCGCGACGATAGCGCCCAGCACATTTTTCACCACATCGATATCCGCGTCATAGGCCACGCCGACAATAATTTCAGTACGACGATTCGGCTCACGGGAACTGTTGATAATATTCCCTGCGATAATTTTGCCATTTGGCACCACGATGACTTTGCCATCTGCTGTCAGCAGCGTGGTGGAAAAAATTTGTACCTGAGTCACCGTGCCCGCAATGCCGCCCAAATCCACCGACTCCCCGGTGCGAAAAGGCCGGAACATCACCAGCAGTACCCCGGCAGCAAAATTCGATAGCGAACCTTGTAAAGCCAGACCAACCGCCAGACCGGCGGCACCCAACACCGCAATGACCGATGTGGTTTGTACCCCCACCCGACTTAGCGCCGCTATCAGAGTGAAAGCGATAATGCCGTAGCGCACCAGCGCAGACAAAAAATCCGCCACCGTGACGTCAATACCACGAGTGACCATCAGCCGGTTTAGCGTGTTCGACATCATGCGAGCAATCAGCATCCCAACACACAAAATCACCAGGGAGGCGACGACATTCACCGCATACTGCAACAGAATATGTTGATTATTCACCAGCCAGCTCTGCAGGCGTCCCATGCTTTCAGCTACGTTGAGTTCTTCCATTTGTTCGCTCCTGTTAGCATCATGTGCATTATCGGTATGCAGATAAAATTAAGGCTCCCGTAGGAGCCTTAGTCAAATTATTACGTCGATAATTACAACCGGTTCAATCATAACAACCGGTTTGATAATTACAGCACGTTAACCGCGTTCAGTTCTTTAAACGCTTGTTCCAGACGCGCCACCATGGTCACCTGACCAGCACGCAGCCAGGCACGCGGGTCATAGTATTTCTTGTTCGGCTTGTCGTCGCCTTCCGGGTTACCCAGTTGGCCCTGCAGATAGCCTTCGTTTTTCTTGTAGTAATTCAGGATGCCTTCCCAGGTCGCCCACTGGGTGTCGGTATCGATATTCATCTTCACCACACCGTAGCTGACTGCTTCGGCGATTTCTGCTGCGGAAGAACCGGAACCGCCGTGGAACACGAAGTCCAGGCTGTTGTGCGGCAGGTTGAATTTCTTGGAGACATATTCCTGAGAGTTACGCAGGATTTTCGGCGTCAGTTGCACGTTACCCGGCTTATACACGCCGTGTACGTTACCGAAAGAGGCCGCGATGGTGAAACGAGGGCTGATAGCGTTCAGTTTTTCGTAGGCATACGCCACATCTTCTGGCTGGGTATACAGCGCAGAGTTGTCCAGATGGCTATTGTCCACGCCGTCTTCTTCACCACCGGTGCAGCCCAGTTCGATTTCAAGCGTCATGTCCAGTTTGGCCATACGCGCCAGATACTTGCTGCAAATCTCGATGTTTTCTTCCAGCGACTCTTCCGACAGGTCGATCATGTGGGAAGAGAACAGCGGTTTACCGGTCGCGGCGTAGTGTTTCTCACCGGCATCCAGCAGACCGTCAAGCCATGGCAGCAGTTTCTTCGCGCAATGGTCGGTGTGCAAAATCACCGGAATACCATAGTGTTCTGCCATCTGGTGTACATGATGAGCGCCAGAAATCGCACCCAGAATTGCCGCCTGCTGACCTTCAGCTTTCAGGCCTTTACCGGCAGTAAATGCAGCACCGCCGTTGGAGAACTGAACGATTACCGGCGCGCGCACTTTGGCTGCGGCTTCAAGAACGGCGTTAATGGAGTCGGTACCGACACAGTTAACCGCCGGCAGTGCAAAGTTATTTTCTTTGGCAATGGCGAATACTTTCTGAACGTCATCACCAGTGATGACACCAGGTTTTACGAAATCAAAGATTTTAGACATGTCACGTGTCCTGTTTCGTTGGCCGTGGAGGGTTAGAGATTTGTCTGTTACTGCATTATCGTCGGCAATACCGTGACTGCCGACACGACTACCATTTGTTGCTGCTGGTATTGCTACCGGTAGCCCGGCGTTCACCGGGTTACCAGGAGGCGAGATATTCTCCCACCTCAAATGACTGACGAAAAACGCTTACTGACGAGCGCGTTCTTCCAGCATCACCACTGCCGGCAGTTTTTTGCCTTCCACAAACTCAAGGAAAGCGCCGCCGCCGGTAGAAATATAGGAGATCTTATCGGCAATGCCGAACAGATCGATTGCCGCCAGCGTATCACCGCCACCTGCGATGGAGAAAGCATCGCTGTTGGCGATAGCATTCGCCACAATCTCCGTCCCTTTACGGAAGTTCGGGAATTCGAATACACCAACCGGGCCGTTCCACAGAATCGTCTTGGCGTTTTTCAGGATGTCAGCCAAACGCTCGGCAGAAACGTCGCCCAGGTCCAGAATCTGTTCATCATCTTTAATGGCGGCCACGGATTTCAACGTCGCGCTGGCAGTTTCGGAGAATTCTGTTGCAACACGTACATCGCTCGGTACCGGAATATCGCAGGTTTCCAGCAGTTTCTTCGCTTCTGGAATCAGTTCCGCTTCGTACAGCGATTTACCGACGTTATGGCCTTGGGCAGCAACGAAGGTATTGGCGATACCACCACCGACGATCAGCTGGTCAGCAATTTTAGACAGTGAATCCAGCACCGTCAGCTTGGTAGACACTTTGGAACCACCGACGATAGCCACCATCGGACGAGCCGGGTTACTCAATGCTTTACCCAGTGCTTCCAGTTCATCAGACAGCAGCGGACCGGCACAGGCGATCGGGGCGAATTTGCCGACACCGTGGGTTGAAGCCTGCGCGCGGTGTGCAGTACCGAACGCATCCATGACAAACACATCGCACAGTGCGGCATATTTTTTGGACAGCACTTCGTCGTCTTTCTTCTCGCCCTTGTTAAAGCGGACGTTTTCCAGTACGACCAGCTCACCTTCGGCCACATCAACGCCGTCCAGGTAATCTTTCGCCAGACGCACCGGCGCAGACAGATGGTCTTTCAGGTAGTTCACTACCGGCAGCAGGGAGAATTCTTCGTTGTACTCGCCTTCGGTCGGGCGGCCCAGATGGGATGTCACCATCACGCGGGCACCCTGCTTCAGGGCGATTTCAATGGTCGGTAGGGATGCGCGGATGCGGGCGTCAGACGTCACTTTGCCATCTTTAACCGGCACGTTCAGATCCGCACGGATCAGCACGCGTTTGCCAGCCAAATCCAGGTCGGTCATCTTAATTACAGCCATGGTGAATCCTCTTGTTGATTCTCTTTAAAGTTGCTTGAGTGAGGTGTCGGTTTCCCGGCACCGCCTATCAGAAACCGCAGGCCGCCATCGCCCATGTTGTATCCAACATCCGATTGGCAAAGCCCCATTCGTTATCGCACCAGACCAGCGTCTTGATCAGATGCCCCCCGCTGACCCGGGTTTGCGTCCCATCCACTATCGCGCTGTGCGGGTCGTGGTTGAAGTCCACTGAGACCAACGGCAAATCGGTATAATCAACTATACCACGAAATGTATTCTGCGCTGACTGGCGAAACAGCGTATTGATTTCACTTACGTTTACCGCGTTTTTCACGCTGACGCTAAGATCAATGGCCGTGACATTGATAGTCGGCACCCGCACCGAAATCGCCTCAAAACGGTCTTCGAATTTCGGAAAGAAGCGGGTAATACCCACCGCCAGCTTGGTGTCCACCGGGATGATCGATTGACTGGCAGCACGGGTACGCCGCAGGTCATGGTGATACGCATCGATCACCGGTTGGTCGTTCATCGACGCATGGATCGTCGTCACGGTACCGCTCTCGATGCCATATGCATCGTCCAGCAGTTTAATAATCGGAATAATACAGTTGGTGGTGCAGGAGGCGTTGGATACCAGACGGTGAGCCGAGAGTAGATCCTGATGATTAACGCCATACACAATGGTGGCATCAAGATCTGGCGCACCGGGGTGGGAGAACAGCACTTTTTTCGCGCCTGCCGCCAGATGGGCTTCACCATCGGCACGGCTACCGTACGCACCGCTGCAATCCAGCACGATATCAACACCCAGCTCGCCCCACGGCAGGGAGCGGAGATCCGGCTCATGCAACAGGCGAATAGTGTCATCCCCTACCAATAAGCGATCGCACTCCTGACGGACATCCCACGAAAAACGGCCATGGCTGCTATCGTACTTGAGCAGATGGGCAATCCCTTCGGCATTGGCCAGCTCATTAATCGCCACCACCGTGATTTCGGCTCGCCGCCCGGATTCATACAACGCACGCAGAACACTGCGACCTATACGACCAAAGCCATTTATCGCAATACGGATTGTCATGAAATTCCCTGTGTAGTGATAAAAGCATTGCGCGTTATAGGATAATCAGTACGCCACCAGAAATATACCCGCCATACTTCAAGTTGCAGGTGTGTTGGCGGCGTTCGTTTACCCGAATCACTTACCTCAGTAAGCTCATCGGGATTCACTCTCTTGCCGCCTTCCTGCAACTCGAATTATTGGGGTATAAACCGCTCGTTGCACAGGACGTGTCACCACGTAAAGCCTGCTGATAACGTTGTTGCCAAACGCTGTCACACCAACAACTGAAACGCTTCAGCTAGCATAAACGAATTGCCTGGCAAAAGAAATATGGCGGCAGGGAGGATGCCAGAAGAGTGATCCGCATCAAATAATTACCGCACAGTTTGTTCAACCCAGGTGTTAACCCCAGACTAGCGGGATCAATAAATATCCTCCGGCATAGCCGGAGGTTTTTCATATGCGCCTATAAGGCTCTGTTACCAGCCGCGCCCTAACAGGCGCATCGCAATCTGACATTTGCATCCAAATCCGTTACTTACGGCCCGTAAACGGGCTACCTGGATATGGGATTGATAACTGCTCGCCCAGTTTATCCTGCTCCAGTTGGTGCTTTATGTAGTCCCGGATCTTCGATGTATTTTTACCCACCGTATCTACATAATACCCTCGGCACCAAAACTCCCTGTTCCTATATTTGAATTTCAGATCACCAAATTGTTCATAGAGCATCAGGCTACTTTTGCCTTTCAGATACCCCATGAAGCTCGATACACTCATCTTCGGCGGGATCTCCACAAGCATATGTATGTGATCAGCACAGCACTCTGCTTCCAGAATCTGCACATTTTTCCATTCACACAGCTTTCTTAAGATACTCCCTACTACACGCCGTTTCTCACCGTAGAAGACCTGTCTTCGGTATTTGGGTGCGAAAACTATGTGATATTTACAGTTCCAGCGAGTGTGCGCTAAGCTCTTTTCGTCCCCCATTGGGACCCCCTTTTGATTTCTTGTTTGACCATTGCAGTTGCCAGACCGCAAGGTGTTTTAACAAATCAAAAGGGGTTTTTATATCCGCCCCAAAGCTGGAAGCTTTACGGAACCCCCAGCCTAGCTGGGGGTTTTCTATAGACAAAAAAGGCCGGGAAACCATCCCGGCCTTACAAGAACTGCTAACTGCAGAACAGCGTTATTTCAGCAGCGCTTTCGCCTTCGCCACCACGTTATCGGTAGTGAAGCCAAATACGTCGAACAGTTTTTCTGCCGGTGCGGATTCGCCAAAGCTTTCCATACCAACAATCGCGCCATTGAGGCCAACATACTTATACCAGTAGTCAGCAATACCCGCTTCGATCGCCACACGGGCGCTCACAGCTGACGGCAGCACCGCTTCACGATAGGCCGCATCCTGTTTGTCGAATGCATCGGTAGACGGCATGGACACCACGCGCGCTTTGACGCCTTCTTCGCTCAGTTTCTGCCAGGCAGCAACGGCCAGTTCGACTTCAGAACCGGTAGCGATAAGAATCAGCTGCGGCTGGCCGCCGCTGTCTTTCAGCACGTAAGCCCCTTTAGCGACATCAGCCAACTGCTGAGCGGTACGTTCCTGCTGCGCCAGATTCTGACGAGACAGAATCAACGCTGTCGGGCCGTCTTTACGCTCAATGGCGTATTTCCAGGCTACCGCGGTTTCAACCTGATCCGCCGGGCGCCAGGTACTCATGTTTGGCGTCACACGCAGGCTGGCCAGTTGCTCTACCGGCTGATGGGTCGGGCCATCTTCGCCCAGACCGATGGAGTCATGGGTGTAGACATAGATGCTGCGCACTTTCATCAGTGCTGCCATACGCACCGCATTACGGGCGTATTCCACAAACATCAGGAACGTTGCGGTGTACGGTACAAAACCGCCGTGCAGCGAAATACCGTTGGCAATGGCAGTCATGCCAAATTCACGCACCCCGTAGTGGATGTAGTTACCAGCCGGGTCTTCATTCAGCGCTTTAGAACCAGACCAAATCGTCAGGTTGCTCGGTGCCAGGTCGGCAGAACCGCCCAGGAATTCCGGCAGCAGCTTGCCATAGGCTTCCAGCGCATTCTGCGAGGCTTTACGGCTGGCAATCTTGGCCGGGTTAGCCTGCAGTTGTTCGACAACTTTAGTCGACTCGGCCTGCCAGTTAGCCGGCAGTTCGCCGTTTACGCGACGAGTGAATTCAGCAGCCAGTTCCGGATAGGCGCTGGCATAGGCATTGAACGCCTGTTGCCAGGCAGCTTCTTTGCTTTCACCAGCTTTGCGAGCATCCCAGGCGGCATAGATATCAGCCGGGATTTCAAACGGACCGTATTTCCAGCCCAATTGCTCGCGGGTCGCAGCGACTTCGGCATCACCCAACGGTGCGCCGTGGGAATCATGGGTACCGGCTTTGTTCGGAGAACCGAAACCAATCACGGTTTTGCACAGCAGCAGCGACGGTTTGTCAGTGACGCTCTGCGCTTCTTTGATAGCGCGCTGGATGGCATCAGCATCATGACCATCGATGCCACGAATCACGTGCCAGCCATAGGATTCAAAACGGGCAGCAGTATCATCCGTGAACCAGCCTTCGATGTGGCCGTCGATGGAAATACCGTTGTCATCGTAAAACGCAACCAGTTTACCCAGCTTCAGGGTACCCGCCAGTGAACAGACCTCATGAGAGATCCCTTCCATCATGCAACCATCACCCAGGAAGACATAGGTGTGATGGTCAACGATGTCATGTCCCGGACGGTTGAACTGCGCAGCCAGTGTACGCTCGGCAATCGCCATACCGACTGCGTTAGCGATACCCTGCCCTAACGGCCCAGTGGTGGTTTCCACGCCCGGTGTATAACCCACTTCCGGGTGACCCGGCGTTCTGGAATGCAACTGGCGGAAGTTTTTCAGTTCTTCAATCGGCAAATCATAACCCGTCAGATGCAACAGGCTGTAGATCAGCATGGAGGCATGACCGTTGGACAGCACGAAGCGATCGCGGTTAGCCCAGTGCGGGTTGGCCGGGTTATGGTTCAGATGGTCACGCCACAAGACTTCAGCGATATCAGCCATACCCATTGGTGCGCCGGGATGACCTGATTTGGCCTTCTGCACGCCATCCATACTCAACGCACGGATAGCATTGGCAAGTTCTTTACGAGAGGACATGCTTTACTCCAGATCGGATTGAACAGTTGCCTGTCGAACATAACACATATGAATCAATGTATTATCTCAAAAAGGCAAAGAAAAGATATTCACAAATGTACATGAAAACCCAGCCGATTGCACATGGAACAGCAAGCGGAAAAGACGCACGAATCTGCTGACATGCAGACCGTATAGCAGGCTTTCCTTTTCATCGGGGCGGTTTTATCTGCCTTAGCTCACACGATGTAGCAGCTTTACCTGTTTACGCCCGCCCGTTTTCGCCACCATAACACCATCGAGATGCCATCTGCACGGCCTTCTTTGAAGAGGCACCGATAAAAAAGGCATCCGGTCAGGATGCCTTTGTAACGTGGCTCATTAGCGAAAAGATCCACGACGGTAAGTCAGTGCCGATTAATGCGCGGCAGCCTCATGCCCATGCAAACGGTGACGGGTCACCATCCCTAACAGGAAGCACATGACGAATACCACAAAATAGAGCCCGTTCGCGGTCACCAGCGCAGCATGTACGCCGAAGTGCTGCACGATCGGCCCTGTGACGATAAAGGTCAGCATGGTCCCCACCGTTCCGCAGGTCAGAATGAAGTTTACCAGCTTCGGCGACGGCACCTTGGTCTGCTGGGAGCCCAGAGTAATCAGCGTGGTATAGATAGCGCTGGAAATGAAGCCCAAACCAAAAATGAAGTATTTCAGCAGATGAGGCTGATCGCTGCTGACAAACAGGTACATCGCCCCGGTAGCCAGCACAGCCAGCACAGTCACTACGCGCTGCAAGTCAAAGAACTTGAGCACAACGCTGAACACCCACATACCAATCATGTACGACGTCCAGAAGCTACTGACCAGTTCCCCAGCATCGCCAATGCTCATACCAAAGGATTTGGTCACGTATTCCGGCACCCACTGAATAAACGCCAGTTGCCCCAGGATATAGCACAGCGCCGCGATAGACAGGAATACCACGCCCATGCCCCATTTTTCCGCCTCGGCAGGCGCGCTCTGGGGGTTGGCTTTTTCCGTGCCGATAGCGGGAAAATCAGACAGCAGTGTCAGAACCAGAATCGCCACGTACAACAGCCCGATGCAAGCGTAAATCCAGTACCAGCCGAAATGACGGGACAACAACGCCGCCGCCACAATCGGGAAAATCATACCGGCCATACTGAAAAAGGAATCGGTAAACAGCAAGCGGGCACCACGCTGACGCCCGGAGTAGAGCTGGGTAATCAGAAAGGTACCGATCGACATGGTGATGCCGCTGACCACGCCCAGCGTAAACATACAGGCAGAAAACACCGCCAGCGATTTACCCACGAACAACCCGACAACCGACAGGACAATCAGTATAAAACCGAAGACCAGCTGTTTCTTCAGCGGGAAAATATCCATCAGCCAGACATTCAGGAAAATGGACAGCAAAATACCGGCATTCAGAAACGTAAAGGTATTACTCATATTGGCTATCGGGACATTGAAGTACTGGGCAATATCGCCCATGACCATGCCCGTGACGATAACCAGCGCACCGGTCAGCGCATAAGAAAAGCAGCTGGTAAAAAATAACCGCTGACGATTGAGATCAGACATATATCCTTCCTGTCATCAAATAGGAAAAGCGCAGGCGATACCCGATTCTGGTATCGACGTTGCGCCACAACGTTGTCATCAAAGTATTGCCAGGCCGCACACACAAAACGGCATGCTAACCGGAAAGCGTTAATCCGCCTTACTACACGCCGTACTACACACAACCAGACGTGCTATTTAATAAAAAACTGACGTACAGTGTAATAAACGCAGACATACCGTACAGCAGTCAGTATGGCTGCCACGCCCGAAAAAGAAAAAGGTTGAGTGCCTTATCAGCACTCAACCTTTTCTGACGAGAGATTATTCGTCTTCCAGATAAGTGTAACCGTATAACCCGGTTTCAAACTCATCAAGGAACTGTGCCTGCAGTTCCGGTGCCAGATTGGCTCCCTTCACCTGATCGCGGAAGCGAGACATCAACACATCCGGGTCAAGCTGCACATATTCCAGCATATCGGCCACGGTGTTGCCTTCATCCGACTCTTCCAGCTCAACCGTCCCATCCTGGAATACGAACACGTCCACGGTCGAGGTGTCGCCAAACAGGTTGTGCATATTGCCGAGGATTTCCTGATACGCTCCCACCATGAAAAATCCCAGCAACGGTGGATTTTCCGGGTCGTAAGGCGGCATCGGCATCGTTGTGGCAACGCCATCGCCATCCACATAGTGATCAATAGTACCGTCAGAATCGCAGGTGATATCCAGCAGAACCGCACGACGCTGCGGCGGCTTGTCCAGCCCTTCGAGCGGTAACACCGGGAATAACTGATCGATCCCCCAGGCATCTGGCATCGACTGGAACAGCGAGAAGTTGACATACAGCTTATCCGCCATACGTTCCTGCAGTTCATCAATAATCGGCCGGTGCGCGCGGTTACTCGGGTCAAGCTGCTGCTGAAGGCGCTGGCAGATATTCAGATAAAGCTGTTCCGCCTGTGCCCGCTGGGTCAAATCCAGCATACCGTGGGTGTACTGGGTGTGGACATCATTCAGGTCCATCTGGCTGTCGTGCAGCCATTCACGCAGCGAACGGCGGTTGCCCGGTTCCTGAATTTCCTGCCAGGTGCTCCACAAGCTTTCCAGCGCACGCGGTGCGTCTTCATCCGGTGCCGTCGGCTCGCTGAATTCGTTACGCTCTACCCCGATGATATTGGATACCAGCACGGTGTGATGCGCGGTCACCGCACGCCCGGACTCGGTTATCACCATCGGATGCGGCAAGCCGTGTTCGTTACAGGCGTCGCCAATCCCCCAGATAACGTTATTGGCGTATTCGTTCAGGCCGTAATTGACCGAACAATCAGACTGCGAACGAGTGCCTTCGTAATCAACGCCCAATCCACCGCCTACGTCAAAACACTGAATATTGACGCCCAGCTTATGCAGTTCAACGTAAAAACGCGCCGATTCACGTACGCCGGTGGCGATATCACGAATGTTCGCCAGTTGTGAACCTAAGTGGAAATGCAGCAGTTGCAGGCTATCGAGACGGTTGGCGTTACGCAGCAGTTCCACCAGTTGCAGTACCTGTGTCGCGGCCAGGCCGAATTTGGACTTTTCACCACCGCTCGACTGCCACTTGCCGGAACCCTGCGATGCCAGGCGCGCACGCACGCCCAAACGCGGTACCACGTTCAGACGCTCGGCCTCTTCCAGCACCAACTTGATTTCCGACATCTTTTCAATGACCAGATAGACCTTGTGACCCAGCTTTTCGCCGATCAAGGCCAGTCGGATATATTCACGGTCTTTATAACCGTTACAGACGATAACGGTACGGGTCATACCCGCGTGGCCCAATACCGCCATCAATTCCGCTTTGGAGCCCGCTTCCAACCCCAACGGCTCACCAGAATTGATCAGGGATTCAATGACGCGGCGATGCTGGTTAACTTTGATGGGATAAACCAGAAAATAGCCGCCTTCATAACCGAAAGACTCACGCGCGCGTTTGAACGCGGCATTAATGGAACGCAGGCGGTGTTGCAAAATCTGCGGGAAGCAGAACAGCGCAGGCAGACGCTGATTATCCTGCTGGCGGTTTTTTACCAGTTTGGCCAGGTCGACACGCGCCTCTGGCACGTCCGGATCCGGGCACACGCTGATGTGGCCCAGTTCGTTGACGTCGTAGTAATTATTGCCCCACCAGGCAATATTATAAGTTCTCAGCATCTCGCTGGCGTCGCGGTCATTCATGGCTACCTCCTGCATGGAGCGCAGATGATCGTGTTTACCCGCCGCTGACGAGTACGGTTGAATCATATCGTCAGACATGGCGATCCCCTTCTTCCACTTCTAGATGAATAATCACATTTTTTCCCGCAACAAATACCGGCGACATAGCAAAAGCGTGCATCGCTGGCAGTGAAAAAACCGACGGGCAGTAGTATGCCGTCGTTTTATGACTCTTATTAGTGTAAAACACGATGTCAGACTCCGAGATTCGGGTCGGTGAAAACCAGGGAAAACACCGCCAGGAAGAACGCACATGCATTCACTGGCGCGGAGAAAAAAGCAGGTTAGCCAGCTCGGGAGTCCTGCGTTGCGCTGCGGGACAGGCAACTTCGGGCAAATGGCGGAAAGGATTGAGTCAGTGACGCAGTGGCGTCAGAAGAAAAGCGCGGCAGGCGCAACTCACTCAATAAACAACGGATCATTAATCCTATCACCTCCACGCTCGCCGCAGATGATGCGGTCAGGCTATCACGACAACCATCAGGAAAACGGTCAAACAGTATCGGCAAGCGTCTTGTCGCAGCACTCGCTGGTCTCTCAGAATTGCTCTCTTAGAACAAGCGTCGCGCCACATTTTGAGGCCCCGAATGACGGACAACAAAACCGCCCGCCGTTTATACCTATCCGTCCCCGGAAAAGCAAAATGAAAATGGTAAAAAAACCTATCATTGGCAAAAATGGCCGATGAACATATTCAATCCATCGACGCGGTACAAAAACTGCTGGCATGGGGCTATCGTGTGGCCTAGAATAGCCATCCAGATGTTAATCCATCTATACTACTGATTAACTGAATTATTGATTAATGGCTTTAGCTTATAAGGTAAAGAAACTCATGGCTAAACACCTTTTTACGTCCGAGTCGGTCTCCGAAGGACATCCTGATAAAATCGCTGACCAGATTTCCGACGCCGTCCTTGACGCGATTCTGGAGCAGGACCCCAAAGCGCGGGTTGCCTGCGAAACTTACGTAAAAACCGGTATGGTGTTAGTTGGTGGTGAAATCACTACCAGCGCCTGGGTGGATATCGAAGAAATCACACGTCGCACCGTCCGCGAAATTGGCTACGTCAACTCAGAAATGGGTTTTGACGCCAATTCTTGTGCAGTACTGAGCGCCATCGGCAAGCAGTCTCCGGACATCAACCAGGGCGTTGACCGTAAAGACCCGCTGGAGCAAGGCGCAGGCGACCAGGGTCTGATGTTCGGCTATGCCACCAACGAAACCGACGTGCTGATGCCAGCACCGATCACCTATGCACACCGTCTGGTGCAACGTCAGTCTGAAGTGCGCAAAAACGGCACCCTGCCGTGGCTGCGTCCCGATGCCAAGAGCCAGGTGACCTTTGCTTACGACAACGGCAAAATCGTCGGTATCGACGCCGTTGTATTGTCTACCCAGCATTCAGAATCCATCGGGCAGAAAGACCTGCAGGAAGCGGTGATGGAAGAGATCATCAAGCCGGTTCTGCCGTCTGAATGGCTCTCTGCCAATACCAAATACTTCATCAACCCGACTGGCCGTTTCGTTATCGGTGGCCCAATGGGTGACTGCGGTCTGACGGGTCGTAAAATCATCGTTGATACTTACGGCGGTGCCGCACGCCACGGTGGTGGTGCATTCTCTGGTAAGGATCCGTCCAAAGTGGACCGCTCCGCTGCCTACGCCGCCCGTTATGTCGCGAAAAACATCGTGGCCGCCGGTCTGGCAGATCGTTGTGAGATCCAGGTGTCTTACGCTATCGGCGTTGCAGAACCGACCTCCATCATGGTGGAAACCTTCGGTACGGAGAAAGTCTCCAGCGATCGCCTGGTTGATCTGGTTCGTCAGTTCTTCGATCTGCGCCCTTACGGTTTGATTCAGATGCTGGACTTGCTGCATCCGATCTACCAGAAAACCGCAGCTTACGGTCACTTTGGCCGTGAAGAATTCCCGTGGGAAAAAACCGACGTGGCAGAAAAACTGCGCGATGCCGCAGGCCTGAAATAATCCGCTTTTCTGACATGCCAACGGCGAAGCAGCGCTTCGCCGTTTTTTATTGCCGAAGCCTGTGGGCATGATTATGTCTGCAGCCATGATTGCATCCGGCTCGCCCAGCCCGTAAGCTGCCAGCATGAACACACCACGCCTTCCTATCGCCCTGCAACAAGCGGTCATGCGTTGTCTGCGAGAAAAACTTCAGCAGGCCAATACCGTATTAGGCAGCGATTATCCTGAACCGATCATCAACTACCAGCAACGCGGTTCCACAGCAGGCAGCGCCTGGCTCAAAGAGTGGGAAATCCGCCTCAACCCGGTGTTATTACTGGAAAACCAGCAGCCGTTCATTGACGAAGTCGTGCCGCACGAACTGGCGCACCTGCTGGTCTACGCCCGTTTTGGTAAAACCGCGCCACACGGTCAGCAATGGCGTTGGATGATGGAAAGCGTGTTGAACGTCCCCGCCCGTCGTACCCATCAGTTTGCGACAGCATCAGTCCAGGGGAAAACCGTCCCTTATGAATGCGCCTGTCGCCGCCATGAACTCACACTGCGTCGGCATAACCGGGTGATAAAGGGCGAATCAGAATACCGTTGTCGCTCTTGCGGCGAACGGTTACGCGCTCTTGTAACAAAACCTGTTTAAACAAAAATAGCCGGCATTTAATACTGTATTTTTTGAGTTTGCCTGTACGGTCTTCCTCAGGTACGCTGCCCGTTTTTAACCCTGCAGGTGACGTTGGAATATGCTTCGCAATGCTGTCATTTTCGTGGTGTTGGGCACAGGCCTGACAACGCTGGCCGTAGCCGGTCAGAACATCAATAATTTCACGCAAGCCAAAGCCGCCGCCGTGAAAATCCATCAGGATGCCCCCGGTACCTTCTACTGCGGCTGTACCATTAACTGGCAGGGTAAAAAAGGGACGCCGGACCTGGCCTCCTGCGGCTATCAGGTTCGCAAAGACGCCAACCGCGCTCATCGTATTGAGTGGGAACACGTCGTGCCTGCATGGCAATTTGGTAATCAGCGCCAGTGCTGGCAAGACGGTGGCCGCAAGAACTGCACCAAAGACGATGTTTACCGCCAGATGGAAACCGATCTGCACAACCTGCAACCGTCAATTGGTGAAGTGAACGGCGATCGCGGCAACTTCATGTACAGCCAGTGGAATGGTGGCGAGCGTCAATATGGCCAGTGCGAGATGAAGATTGATTTTAAAAACCAACTGGCAGAACCGCCCGAACGAGCACGCGGTGCTATCGCCCGCACCTACTTCTATATGCGTGATCGCTACCATCTGAACCTGTCCCGCCAGCAGACCCAACTGTTTGATGTCTGGAGCAAACAATACCCGGTCACCGCGTGGGAATGTACCCGTGAAAAACGCATCGCAGCGATACAAGGCAACCCTAACCCCTATGTGCAAGAGGCTTGCCAGCCCTGATGCTGCTCCCTACTATAACAGCTTGTCTCTTATAATAAGCGCCGCCGTCGCCACCGTTGCTATAACGGTGGCCGGGGTCTGTCAGGCTTTGCCCCTTCGATTAACTACCACCTAAGGCCAGATTATTCATGCGAATACCGCGCATTTTTCATCCCGATACGCTTGCCCCACAAGGGGGAGAAACCGATCTGAGCGAAGACGCCGCCAACCATGTGGGCCGGGTACTTCGCATGAGCGCCGGGCAGGCGCTGCAACTGTTTGACGGCAGTAATCAGGTTTTCGAGGCCGAGATTGTGCAGGCCGGGAAAAAAAACGTGCGGGTCCGTTATGCCGCCGGTCAAACGGAAGACCGGGAATCGCCCTTGCACCTGCATTTGGGCCAGGTGATGTCACGTGGCGAAAAAATGGAATTCACTATCCAAAAATCCATCGAGCTGGGTGTTAATATCATCACTCCGCTGCTATCCGAACGTTGCGGCGTAAAACTGGATGGTGAACGGCTGGAGAAGAAAATCGCGCAGTGGCAAAAAATCGCCATTGCGGCCTGCGAACAGTGCGGCAGAAACCGGATACCGGATATTCGTCCAGTCCAGACGTTGGAAAGCTGGTGCGCGGAATCGGACAATGGGTTAAAACTGAACCTGCATCCGCGGGCATCGCAACACATCAATACATTGCCGTTGCCGGTATCACGCATCCGGTTGTTGATTGGCCCGGAAGGCGGATTATCAGCAGACGAAATCGCCATGACCGCAACCCAGGGATTTACTGATATCCTGCTGGGGCCTCGCGTTCTGCGTACAGAAACCACCGCGCTCACCGCAATCACCGCGCTTCAGGTGCGATTCGGCGATTTGGGGTAAAGGAGAGAATAATGAGAAAACTCGGTATCGTGATGGACCCGATTTCGTCCATCAATATCAAGAAAGACACCAGCTTTGCGATGTTGCAGGAAGCCCAGCGTCGTGGCTGGGAACTGCACTATATGGAAATGGGCGACCTCTACCTGCACGCCGGTGAAGCCCGGGCCACCACCCGCACGCTGAGCGTTCAATACGATTACAACCATTGGTATGACTTCGGTGCGACGCAGGACATCGCCCTGCATGAATTAGATGTGGTGTTGATGCGCAAAGACCCGCCGTTTGACACCGAATTCATCTACGCCACCTATATTCTGGAGCGGGCGGAAGAGAAAGGGACGCTCATCGTTAACAAACCGCAAAGCCTGCGCGATTGTAACGAGAAACTGTTCACTGCCTGGTTCCCGCAGTTAACGCCAGATACGCTGGTCACCCGCAATGCCGATCGGCTGCGGGCGTTCCATCAGCACCACAGCGACGTCATCTTAAAACCACTCGATGGCATGGGCGGCGCGTCGATTTTCCGCCTGAAGCCAGAGGATGCTAACGTATCGGTCATTATCGAAACGCTGACCGAACACGGTAGCCGTTACTGCATGGCGCAAAACTACCTGCCTGCCATTAAAGACGGCGATAAACGCGTACTGGTGGTCGATGGCGAACCCGTGCCTTACTGCCTGGCACGCATTCCGAAAAGCGGTGAAACCCGTGGGAATCTGGCTGCTGGTGGTCGGGGCGAAGCACGCCCGCTCAGCGAAAGCGACTGGCAGATTGCCCGTACCGTCGCACCGGTACTGAAACAGAAAGGCTTGATCTTCGTCGGGCTGGACATCATTGGCGATCGCCTGACCGAAATTAACGTCACCAGTCCTACCTGTGTGCGTGAAATCGAAGCCGCCTATCCGGATGTCTCTATTACTGGCATGCTGATGGACGCGATTGACCGCAGGCTGGCTCAGCGTTAACGATACACGGACCGTATCCCGGTCGGTGATGTAGAGCCCCACCCGGTTCGCTGCCCGGCGGCGAACCGGAAACATTCACTCCGACAGAGAAGCGATAATAAAGACGATGAATTTACAGCACCATTTTCTGATTGCGATGCCCTCTCTGCAGGACTCGGTGTTCAGGCGGACGGTGATTTATATCTGCGAACACAATGAAGACGGCGCCATGGGTCTTATCATCAACAAACCAATGGAACAGTTCACCGTCGAGAATATCCTCAAAAAGCTGAAGATTACGCCTGATCGTCGGGATACGACTATCCGTCTCGACAAGCCGGTGTTTTCCGGTGGCCCGCTGGCAGACGATCGCGGCTTTATCCTGCATACCCCTTGTGAGGGTTTTGCCTCCAGCATCAGTATTTCCGACGAAACCATGATCACCACGTCAAAAGATGTGCTGGAAACGTTGGGGACGCCGGAGCAGCCGCGCAATACATTGGTCGCGTTGGGTTATTCAGCCTGGCAAGGGGGCCAATTAGAGAGCGAACTGTTGGAGAACGCCTGGCTGACCGTACCGGCGGACCACCATCTGTTATTCCATACACCGATTGCTGAGCGCTGGCGTGCGGCTGCCAAAAAACTGGGTGTGGACATTCATAATATCGCAGCCGAAGCGGGGCATGCCTGATGGGAAACCGAACATTACTGGCCTTCGACTTTGGCACCCGCAGTATTGGCGTTGCTATCGGTCAGGAAATCACCGGGACGGCCCGCCCGTTGACATCGCTGAAAGCGCAGGATGGCATACCTGACTGGCAGAAAGTAGAGAAACTGCTCAACGAGTGGCAGCCCGCGTTAATCATCGTCGGCCTTCCGCTGAATATGGATGGTACCGAACAACCGCTGACCGCGCGGGCTCGTAAATTTGCCCAGCGCCTGCATGGCCGTTTCGGCGTCACCGTTGAGTTGCATGATGAGCGGCTCAGTACCGTGGAAGCACGCGCAGATTTGTTCGAACGAGGTGGATTCCGGGCGCTGGATAAAGGCAGCGTCGACGCGACCTCCGCGGTAATTATTCTGGAAAGTTGGTTCGAGCAGCAATTTACCCAGCCGCAGTAAATCGGCCCCGGCAGGCCATGTCGTCCTTACCTTTGTTATCAAGATTTTTCTTACTGATATAAACAATTCAGGCCCGCCAAAGCGAGCCTGAGTGAAATATGTCGTGCACAACAACTGACGGGGATTACTCGTCTGGGTAGTCGCGCAGGAACCCTTCCAGGTCTTCCACCATTGAGGTGTTACCGACAAAGAACGGCGCACGCTGATGCAATTTCTGCGGGACAAGATCCAGAATGCGGTTTTTACCATCACTGGCTTTACCGCCCGCCTGCTCAGCCAAAAACGCCATCGGATTACATTCGTACAGCAAGCGCAGTTTCCCTTCTGGATAGCTGGCAGTACTTGGATAGAGGTAAATGCCGCCCTTCAACAAGTTACGGTGGAAATCCGCCACCAGTGAACCGATATAACGGGTGGTATACGGACGCTGTGTCGCTTCATCCTGTTCCTGACAGTACTTAATGTACTTCTTCACACCCTGCGGGAATTTGATGTAGTTCCCTTCGTTGATGGAGTACATATTGCCTTTCTCCGGGAAACGCACGCGTTCGTGAGACAGGCAGAACACCCCCAGCGATGGGTCATACGTGAAGGCATGCACGCCATGACCGGTGGTATATACCAGCATGGTCGAAGACCCGTAAACGATATAACCCGCGGCAACCTGCTTGTGACCAGGCTGGAGGAAATCCTCCTCGCGCACCGGCATTCCCAGCGGAGTGATACGGCGATAAATCGAAAAAATGGTACCGACAGAGACATTCACGTCAATATTGGAAGAACCGTCCAACGGGTCCATCAATACCACGTATTTGGCATTTTCAGCGCGCTCACCGTCGAAGATAACGATTTCGTCTTCTTCTTCGGAAGCAATCCCTGCCACCTCGCCACGGGCTTTTAGCGCCGCTTTCAGCTTTTCATTGGCGTACAGATCGAGTTTCATCTGCACTTCGCCCTGAACGTTGGACACGCCGCTGGTGCCCAGAATATCCACCAGACCGGCTTTGTTAATGTCACGGTGAATAATCTTCGCACCCAGTTTGATGGCAGAAAGCAGAGCCGTCAGCTCACCAGTGGCGTGAGAGAAATCGTGCTGTTTTTCGACGATAAATTCGCCTAACGTTTTCATAACACTATTCCAGAATCTACGAATGAAAAGCGGTTTTATTTTTGTACCGCCAGCGTTTGCGTCTGCAGTGTAGCCCAAAGAGAAAGCGAGTACCTAGCAAATCCATTTCTTATGACGTATTCCAGGCGTTAGAATGGACGGCAGACTCTCTGAATATAGATGGAAAATGTATGCGTATTCATATTTTAGGAATCTGTGGCACCTTCATGGGAGGACTGGCGTTGCTGGCCCGATCACAAGGACATCAGGTAACCGGTTCGGATGCTAACGTCTATCCG
Source organism: Dickeya oryzae (assembly GCF_020406815.2). NCBI lineage: Bacteria > Pseudomonadati > Pseudomonadota > Gammaproteobacteria > Enterobacterales > Pectobacteriaceae > Dickeya > Dickeya oryzae. Next base: position 615,522 of record NZ_CP162670.1, on the reverse strand, counting down.
CCAATGAGTACCTTACTGGAAGAGCAAGGGATTACCCTTATCCAGGGTTACGACCCCGCACAGTTGGATCCGGCACCGGATCTGGTCATCATTGGCAATGCCATGACCCGTGGCAACCCCTGCGTTGAGGCGGTACTGGAACAAAATATCCCGTATATGTCCGGCCCGCAATGGCTTCATGACCATGTTCTGCGCGAGCGCTGGGTCATCGCTGTTGCCGGGACCCACGGCAAAACCACCACTGCCGGTATGGTAACCTGGATTCTGGAGGATTGCGGCTACCAACCGGGGTTCGTCATCGGCGGCGTACCGGGCAACTTCACCGTTTCCGCCCGTCTGGGCGACAGCCCATTTTTCGTGGTAGAAGCCGACGAATACGACTGTGCCTTCTTCGACAAGCGTTCCAAGTTCGTTCACTACAGCCCGCGGACACTCATTCTGAATAATCTGGAATTTGACCACGCCGATATCTTTGATGACCTCAAAGCCATTCAGAAGCAGTTCCACCATCTGGTACGTCTGGTGCCGGGCAAAGGTCGTATCATCGTTCCATCGCACGACCTGCACCTGAAGCAGGTGATGAGCATGGGATGCTGGAGCGAACAAGAACTGGTGGGTGAAGAAGGGATCTGGAAGGCGAAAAAAGTCACCACCGACGCCAGCGTGTTTCAGGTATACCTCGATGATCAACTGGTTGGGGAAGTCACCTGGAATCTGGTGGGTGAACACAACATGCATAACGGCCTGATGGCTATCGCGGCAGCGCGTCATGTCGGTGTCACACCAGCAGAAGCCTGCCGGGCGCTGGGCGGTTTCATTAATGCCCGCCGTCGACTGGAACTACGCGGTACCGCGCACGGCGTGTCGGTGTATGACGATTTTGCTCACCATCCGACAGCCATTCTGGCAACACTGGCTGCGTTACGCAGCAAAGTGGGTGGGACCGCACGCATTCTCGCCGTGCTGGAACCCCGCTCCAACACCATGAAGATGGGTCATTGCAAAAACGAGTTAGCTCCTTCTCTGGGGCGTGCTGATGGCGTATTCCTGTTCCAGCCCCAACATATCCCCTGGCAGGTCTCTGAAGTGGCTGACGCCTGTGTTCAGCCCGCCTACTGGAGTGCCGATATCGATACGTTGGTGGAGATGGTCTGCAAAGTCGCGCAGCCGGGCGATCATATTCTGGTGATGAGCAACGGTGGTTTCGGCAATATTCACAACAAACTGCTGGATGCCCTGAATACCAAAGCTCAGGCGACGCACAACGAAGATTGACTGAGACTGCCACGATACGATGCCTGTCGCCGACAACCCGCTTGTCGGCGAGCAGACAAGAGTGGAAAGGTAAAGGCAGATATTAAAAGGCAAAAATAAATATCCTCCGGCATAGCCGGAGGTTTTTCATATGCGCCTATAAGGCTCTGTTACCAGCCGCGCCCTAACAGGCGCATCGCAATCTGACATTTGCATCCAAATCCGTTACTTACGGCCCGTAAACGGGCTACCTGGATACGGGATTGATAACTGCTCGCCCAGTTTATCCTGCTCCAGTTGGTGCTTTATGTAGTCCCGGATCTTCGATGTATTTTTACCCACCGTATCTACATAATACCCTCGGCACCAAAACTCCCTGTTCCTATATTTGAATTTCAGATCACCAAATTGTTCATAGAGCATCAGGCTACTTTTGCCTTTCAGATACCCCATGAAGCTCGATACACTCATCTTCGGCGGGATCTCCACAAGCATATGTATGTGATCAGCACAGCACTCTGCTTCCAGAATCTGCACATTTTTCCATTCACACAGCTTTCTTAAGATACTCCCTACTACACGCCGTTTCTCACCGTAGAAGACCTGTCTTCGGTATTTGGGTGCGAAAACTATGTGATATTTACAGTTCCAGCGAGTGTGCGCTAAGCTCTTTTCGTCCCCCATTGGGACCCCCTTTTGATTTCTTGTTTGACCATTGCAGTTGCCAGACCGCAAGGTGTTTTAACAAATCAAAAGGGGTTTTTATATCCGCCCCAAAGCTGGAAGCTTTACGGAACCCCCAGCCTAGCTGGGGGTTTTCTATAGACAAGCAAAAAGGACGGGCTAAGCCCGTCCTTTTTCATGCAGCAACCACTGAAATTATGCGTCGAAAGGATCGCGCAGAATCATGGTTTCTTCGCGGTCTGGCCCCGTGGAAATGATATCCACCGGTACACCCGTTACTTCTTCGATGCGCTTAATGTAGTTCAGCGCTGCCTGCGGCAATTTGCTGCGCTCTTTCACACCAAAGGTGCTTTCAGACCAACCCGGCAATGATTCATAAATCGGCTCGATACCTTCCCAGCCGTCTGCAGCCAACGGAGTGACATCCACGTTGCTGCCATCAGGCATGCGGTAACCGACGCAGATTTTCACTTCACTCAGACCATCCAGCACATCCAGTTTGGTCAGGCAGAAACCGGACAGGGAGTTAATCTGCACCGCACGGCGTACAGCAACCGCATCCAGCCAGCCAGTACGACGGCGACGACCGGTAGTTGCACCGAACTCATTACCTTTCTGCGACAGGTGTTCGCCAACATCATCGAACAGCTCAGTCGGGAATGGACCTGCACCAACACGTGTGGAGTAAGCTTTAACGATACCCAAGACATAATCCACGTAACGCGGCCCCAGACCAGAACCGGTCGCTACACCACCTGCGGTGGTATTGGAGGAGGTCACATACGGATAGGTACCGTGGTCGATATCCAGCAAGGTACCCTGCGCCCCTTCGAACATGACGAAATCGCCACGCTGATGCGCTTTGAACAACAAATCGGATACGTCTACGACCATGCCAGTCAGAATGTCAGCGACTGCCAACACATCATCCAGCGTTTTCTGGAAATCCACCGGTTCGGCTTTGTAGTAATGCACCAACTGGAAGTTATGGTATTCCATAATTTCTTTCAGTTTGATGGCAAAACTTTCCTGATCGAACAGATCGCCAACGCGCAAACCACGACGTGCAACCTTGTCTTCATACGCCGGACCGATACCACGGCCAGTCGTACCGATAGCTTTCGCGCCACGCGCTTTTTCGCGGGCATTATCCAGCGCAACATGGTACGGCAGAATCAGCGGGCAGGCTTCGGAAAGCAACAGACGTTCACGCACCGGCACGCCACGTGCTTCGAGTGCGGTCATTTCCTTCAGAAGCGCATCCGGTGCCAACACAACACCGTTACCGATGATGCTGATGACATTCTCACGCAGAATACCGGAGGGAATTAAATGGAGAACGGTTTTTTCACCGTTGATAACTAGCGTGTGACCAGCATTGTGGCCACCCTGGTAGCGCACAACATATTTGGCCCGTTCAGTCAGCAGGTCTACGACCTTGCCTTTACCTTCGTCACCCCATTGGGTGCCCAGTACGACAACGTTCTTACCCATCTCAAGAATCACCAGATTGGTTAAAAAAGGATTCTAGCATCTCATCTTTCGGCTTTCAGTAGTTTTAGCACACGATTGCGCACATTTTTAGTGGAAATTTCAGCCGCCAGTTCGACTACGCAACATGTAGTAGATCACACACCCAGCAACCACAATACCACCACCAAACCGACGCAAAATATTATCGGGTAGCTGCGCCATCGTCAGGATCATCCGACGCCAGATACGGGGAAACAGCAAGGGCCCCAACCCTTCCATAATCAGCACTAACCCCAGCGCCAGCCAGATGCTCACATTCATAAAAAACTCCAGACAGAAAAAAGCCCGTAAACACGGGCTTGATAGTGTAGCGACAGACAACCTTAACGCGCCGGGAGGCTCTTTTCAGGCGATTTCATATAGCGGAAGAAATCGCTGTCAGGGCTCAACACCAGTACATCCTGATTGGAACTGTTGAAGCTATGCTCATACGCTCGCAGACTACGAATAAAACCATAGAATTCCGGGTCCTGACTGAATGCAGCCGCAAACAGTTTTGCCGCTTCGGCGTCGCCTTCACCGCGCATGATGCGCCCCTGGCGTTCCGCTTCTGCCAGTGTACGGGTCACTTCATAATCAGCAGTTGCCTTGATCTTCTCTGCCTGCTCCTGGCCTTGAGAACGGTGACGGCGGGCAACCGCTTCACGCTCAGCACGCATACGCTGGTAGATAGCATCCGAGACTTCGGTCGGCAGGTTGATCTGCTTGATACGCACATCAATCACTTCAATCCCGAGTGCTGCCATACTATTCGGGTTAACCCGCGGCATGTCGCCAGTAGTTTCACGAGCGACACGCGCAGCAGCAGAAGCAATCGCGTTATCCGCTTCGGTGGTTTCACCCGTACCGTTATTCAGCGCTTCGCGCACATCAGACATCAGCTGACCGCGGGAATCGGTGACGATACCTTTAACATCCAGACGACCGACTTCAGAACGCAGACGGTCACTGAATTTACGCTTGAGCAGCACTTCCGCCTGAGAGACATCACCACCGCCGGTCGCCAGATAGTAACGACTGAAATCGCTGATACGCCATTTGATATACGAGTCGACTATCAGGTCTTTCTGTTCTTTGGTAATGAAGCGATCAGCCTGGTTTTCCATCGTCTGGATGCGAGCATCCAGCATTTTTACCGACTCCAGGAAGGGGATCTTCACATGCAGACCGGGCAGATACACTTGCGGCTTATTTTCACTATCGCGCAATACCTTACCAAAGCGCATGACGATGCCGCGCTGGCCTTCCTGCACCACAAACAGCGAGGCATAGACCACCACCAGTAACAGGGCAAGAATAAAGAGGACTGACTTACGCATAATTATTCTCTCCCTACGCGATTGATCTCGTCACGCTGCGCGTTGGCGCGGCGCTGATCCATAATATTACCGTTGTTGGAAGAACGCGGCGCATAGCTGGTACCGCTACCGCCGGATGTCGATGGCAGACGCAACGGCGCAGGATTCGCTGCATTGCCGTTGGCAGGTGCGGTTGCCGGGAAACTCCCCTGACCTCGCATCAATTGATCGAGCGGCAGCACCATCAGGTTGTTGCTCTTGTCACTCACCAGCACCTTGTTGGTGTGGCTCAGCACACGTTCCATGGTTTCAATATAGAGACGCTCACGGGTAATTTCTGGGGCGGCCTTATATTCCGGCAACAGACGAGAGAAACGAGAGACCTCACCTTGCGCTTCCAGTACGGTACGGTCTTTATAGGCGCGGGATTCTTCCAGAATACGCTGTGCCTGACCATTGGCACGCGGCTGGACTTCATTAGCGTAGGCTTCCGCTTCACGGATGTACTGCTGCTCGTTTTCACGGGCGGCAATCGCATCGTCAAATGCGGCTTTGACTTCTTCAGGCGGACGGGCAGTCTGGAAGTTCACATCCAGCAAGGTAATGCCCATATTGTATGGGCGTATAGTCTCTTCCAGCACTCGCTGGGTGTCCGTACGCACAATGGTACGCCCTTCAGTCAGGATTTTATCCATCGTGTACTTGCCAATAACGCCACGCAGCGCGCTATCGGTGGCCTGACGCAAGCTGTCGTCAGCATTAGTGACGCTAAACAGGTATTTTTCCGGCTGAGTGACGCGGTACTGAACGTTCATTTCCACCCGCACCACATTTTCGTCGGATGTCAGCATAACGCCGGATGTCGCCAGTTCGCGGACAGACTCCACGTTGACGGCACGGACTGCATCAACAAAGGTCGGTTTCCAGTTGAGGCCGGGCCCCACCAGGTGGCTGAATTTGCCAAAGCGGGTAACCACACCACGTTCGGCTTCTTTGATGGTATAGAAACCACTGACACCCCATACCACCACGACTGCCGCCACGACCAGGCCCAGAATACGGCCGCTGTTTGTGCTGCCGCCCTGAGAACCAGAACCGGAACCTGATGATTTACCGCCCAGATCGCCGAGTTTTTTACTCAGCTTACGGAATATATCATCGAGGTCAGGTGGCCCCTGATCCCGTCCACCTTTATTGTTTCCGCCAGAGTTGCCGCTATTATTATTGCTGCTCCCCCACGGGTCGCGGTCCTGTCCGTTGTTACCGGGCTGATTCCACGCCATGTTTAGCTCCATTCATTATGATAGGTATTTTTTGGGGTCAATGTCCCAGAGTTACGAGACTGTCTGTGTCGATGAGACAATATAATCTTGCAATTTCTGCTCCTGTTTACACAGGCGCCGCCAGTCGATAATGGGCATTCTGACCACCAACCCTACGCTGCCGTCTTCCTCAATCCACTCTTTTTCTATTGCCTGAAGCTGATAAAAACGACTTTTCAGGCGACCGGCCTCTGCCGGAAGATGCAACGAATAATGTGCAATCTCTCCGGACAGTCGTTCGGTCAACGCCTGAAATAATAATGGGATTCCTTCCCCGGTTTGAGCAGAAAGCCATACCCTGACTGGGCGGTTTTCCTCATCACGGTCGATACGCGGTGCAATATTCTCCAGCCGGTCAATTTTGTTCATGACCAGTAAAAAAGGAATATCATCCGCTTCTATCTCAGCTAACACCTCGTTGACAGCATCGATATTTTCATCGACACGGGCATCGGAGGCATCGACCACGTGCAGTAATAAGGTGGCTTCCCGGGTTTCCTGCAACGTCGCCTTGAATGCCGCCACCAGGTCGTGCGGCAAATCACGGATAAACCCGACTGTATCTGCCAGCACAGTATCACCAACATCATCGACCTCAATACGGCGCAATGTCGGATCCAGTGTGGCAAACAACTGGTCTGCGGCATAGACATCTGCAGCAGTCATACGATTGAACAGGGTTGATTTACCTGCGTTGGTGTATCCCACCAACGAAACAGTCGGCACTTCAGCACGCGTACGTGCCCGCCGTCCCTGCTCGCGCTGTTTTTCCACCCGCTCAAGACGAGACAAAATCTGACTGATGCGGTTGCGTAACAAACGACGGTCGGTTTCCAACTGGGTTTCACCCGGCCCACGCAGACCGATACCGCCTTTCTGGCGCTCAAGGTGCGTCCAGCCACGAACCAGACGCGTCGCCAGATGGCGTAATTGCGCCAGCTCAACCTGTAATTTCCCTTCATGGGTACGGGCGCGTTGGGCAAAGATATCCAGAATCAACCCGGTACGGTCAATCACCCGGCACTCGCACAGCCGCTCCAGATTACGCTCTTGCGCTGGCGTCAATGCATGATTAAACAACACGACAAAGGCACCGGTCGCTTTAACCGCCTGCGCGATTTCCTCCGCCTTGCCTTCGCCGACAAAATATTTGGAGTGCGGCGCTTTACGGCTGCCGGTAACCACCTGCAACGCGTCTATTCCGGCTGAAGACACCAGAGACTCGAACTCCAGCAGGTCCTCAGTATCTTTCTCTTGCGAAAAATAAATATGAACTAGTATGGCCTGTTCACCGGCTTCATAACGGTCAAACAACCGGGCACCCTCTCAGAAAAAAGCGACCACGGCAGTGAAAGCCGCTGAAATCAGCACTTTTCCCGCCGTGGTAAACTGGTAAGGACGCGTTATTCAGCGTCATCACTTTCCTGTTGCGGCTGTTGCTGCGCCGCCTGATTGTTGGCATGGTAGTTATTTGAGCCAGGATTATTACTGTGATGCGATACCGGGCGAGAAGGAACTACCGTTGAAATGGCGTGTTTGTACACCATCTGACTAACCGTGTTTTTCAGCAGAATCACAAACTGATCGAAAGACTCAATCTGGCCTTGCAGTTTGATGCCGTTAACCAAATAAATTGAAACCGGAACACGTTCACGACGCAAAGCGTTCAAGAACGGATCTTGCAAAGATTGCCCCTTAGCCATTCTATATTTTCCTTATTTGCTTGTTGTTTGTAACAAAGAACCCTGCGGCCCTAAAATAACGTTATAAAAATTTGTGCCGAGAATCAGTCAATTGTAGACACAGGCAATTGTACACAATCGTCTAATGTACACAATCGTCTAACCTATGCACTAACAACCTGAATCACCGTGCGTAACGCTTCTGCGGGCTGATCGCTGTCAAGCCAGCGCACCCTTTCCCAGCCACGCAACCAGGTCATCTGGCGTTTTGCCAGTTGCCGGGTAGCGCAGATGCCACGATACACCATCTCATCGTAATCGATCTCGCCCGACAAATATGACCACATCTGGCGGTATCCGACACAACGAATTGACGGCAACGCAGGGTTCAGGTCTGGTCGGGCAAACAATGCCCGGGCCTCTGTTTCAAAACCTGATTCCAACATCTGCCGAAAACGTAACGCTATCCGCTCATGCAACAACTCACGTGTCGCCGGAGCAATCGCAAACTGATGAACACGATAGGGCAACGCTTCACCGGATGTCTTTGTCAACTCAGTTAAAGTGTTACCTGAAACGAAAAAAACTTCCAGTGCCCGAGACAGTCTCTGCGGATCATTTGGATGAATCCGAGCCGCCGCCACCGGATCGATGGCACTGAGCTGGCGATGTAACGCTTCCCACCCCTCGGTACGTGCACGTTCTTCAATCTCTTGCCGTATGCTGGCATCTGCCGATGGTAACGGCGACAACCCTTCCAGCAGTGCTTTGAAATACAGCATGGTGCCGCCTACCAGCAACGGAATACGCCCGGCAGCGGTTACCTCCGCCATCGCCTGCAACGCATCACGTCGAAAATCGGCGGCTGAATAGGCCTGCGCCGGATCCAGGATATCCAGCAAACGGTGTGGAGCCCGCGCCAGCTCTTCCTGACTGGGCTTTGCTGTGCCGATATCCATACCACGATAAATCAGCGCCGAATCCACGCTAATCAACTCAACGGGAAGGTGCTCGCGCAGTGCCATCGCCAGCGCGGTTTTCCCGGAAGCCGTCGGCCCCATAATAAAAATGGCTGGCGGGTATTGCGCCGTATCAAACTCATTCATGCTTCAACGCCTTGATGGCAGATTCAATATCCATCACATATAACAATTCTGACGGCGGCGTTTTCACTTGCACAGGGCACAGACGCTCGACATCGGACAGCAACTGTACGGCCTGTGGCAACGTCCAGCTTTCACGCTCGCTGCTGAGCTGCCCTGCCATCCACACCGCTACTGCATCAGGCGTCACGTCATGAGAATCAGCGAGATAGCCTAGCAGGTCAGAAATCAAGTTTTGTAAATTTTGTTGTCTCAATGGTAAAGGTACCGCCCGCAGCGTAGCGCGCGGCGGCGATACTTCAACCTCTATGCCCATCAGGGCCAGCAACGGCTGTTGCTGCTGGACAACCGCCAGTTCGGATGCATTTAGCGTCAGCCGCTGCGGAATTAATAGTGGCTGCGGGCGCAATCCCTCGCCATTATCTGGCGGTGTCAATTGCGCCTGACGCAGATAACGCTCCGCGACAACTAACGACAAGAGCGCCAGCCCCTGACGGTACTCCACCAATGCATAAGCTGGAGGATAGACAGTCAACACTCGTCCTAACCCCAGCGCGTGGCTCGCCAGCGGCAGGTCATCGGCCACCGCCGTTTTCTCCGCCACCTCACGCAGCATCTCCACTGGCTCCCGCGCTGGCGGTGCCTCGCGGGCAACCGTCTGCGGGCGTGACGATTCGTTATGCAACAAGCGCTGGTACAGCTCGCCCTGTTTCTTGTCGTAACCCGCCGTCTGGATTCTGGCTGGCTGCAACTCACGCGCTTGACGCCCCACCTCACCGGATTCACGAGCGGTAAAGGCAGAGGAGCGCGGCTCCGACGTCAGTGTCGGCGCTGCCGGTCGGGCAAAATGGTTTTCCCCGGCGGCAGTACGGTTTTCCGGCTGCCACACCGTTGACGCCGTCTGCGTATCACCCACCCCGTTCAGGCCCGGTGACGCCGCCTGCTGCAATACGGTCATCACCGCCTGATAGATAAAGTCATGCACCAACCGGGCCTGATGAAAGCGTACTTCATGCTTCGCCGGATGCACATTCACATCCACCTGATGGGGGTCGACCTCCAGATACAGGACGTAAGCCGGTTGCTGTTCATCACGTAACTGATCCTGATACGCCTGACGAATCGCATGATTAATCAAACGATCGCGCATCATGCGCTGATTGACGTAGCAGTACTGCATTTCAGGTAACTGGCGTGAACCAGCCGGATCGGCCACCCAGCCATGAATATTCAGATCACCATGCTGCCAGGAAACCGCTAACGCATGCTGTAGAAATGCCGCGCCGCAAATACTACCCAGCCGCCGTTCACGCTGTGCCGACTCCGATACGGCGCGATATTGCCGAATCAATTTACCATTATGGTGCAACGTTATTGCCACATCGAAACGCGCCAGCGCAATGCGCCGCACTACCTCATCGATGTGCATGAACTCAGTCTTTTCGGTACGCAGAAACTTACGCCTGGCCGGGGTATTGTAGAACAAGTCCAGCACTTCCAGCGTCGTCCCCACCGGGTGCGCCGCTGGCTTGACGGTCACCGCCATCTCGCGCCCCTCGGCGTAGGCTTGCCACGCTTCTGTCTGCGCGTCGGTGCGGGAAGTCAGCGTCAGGCGTGAAACCGAACTGATACTGGCCAGTGCTTCACCGCGAAATCCCAGGCTGACAATCGCCTCTAAATCATCAAGCGTAGCGATCTTACTGGTGGCATGACGAGCTAACGCCAGCGCCAGATCCGCCTTACTGATACCACAGCCGTTATCCCGAATACGAATCAGCTTCGCGCCGCCGCGTTCGATTTCAATATCAATTCGCGTCGCACCGGCATCCAGACTGTTTTCCACCAGTTCTTTGACGACAGAAGCGGGTCGCTCCACTACCTCGCCAGCGGCGATCTGGTTCGCCAACTGGGGGGGCAGTACCTGAATCGACATGGATTCTCCTCGTTTCCCCTGAATCAGGCAGAGGGGATGATCAGCGTTTGCCCCAACTGCACCGTTCCGGAAGACATGTTGTTCGCCTGCTGAATAGCTTTCATACTGACGCCATAGTGTGCCGCGATATCACTCAGTGTATCGCCCCGCACCACCTTGTGCTTTATCACGGTTGCGGTTTTCTTCACACGTGGCGCTGATGAAGCCACAACAGGCTTGCTCGTCGCCGCAGACGCGGTTCTGGTCGCCGATGAGGCGCTGGACGGTATCTTCAGCCGCTGCCCTACCCAGACTACGTCTTTTTTCAGGCGGTTGATGTCCCGAATAGCGTCCATACTAACGCCATAATGTGCAGCGATCCCCGATAAGGTTTCTCCCGTCGCCACCGTATGGCGTACCGTTGCCCCGCTCGCTGTCTGAACAGGCTCAGCGACTTGTGTTTTTTTCACCGTCTGCGTCTGTGGGGCGAGCGGACGGTTTTCCTGCTTTGGGACGTTTTGTAACGGATGAGTCTGGAAATAGCTACGCAACCCAAGGTAGATAGCGTTAGCGATTTTTTCCTGATACTCGTTGCTGCCTAGCAGCCGTTCCTCGCTCGGATTAGAAATAAACCCAGTTTCCACCAGTAATGATGGAATATCCGGTGAACGCAGGACACCCAGACTGGCGTGCTCCGGTCGACGCTTATGCAAGTGACCGACCCGCTGCAATTCATGCAGTACTTTTACCGCCACATCGTAACCCACCCGCTGAGAGTGCCCGAACTGCAAATCCAGCACCGCCTGGCTCAGGTAAGGGTCCGCAGCGCTGTTAGCCAGCAAATCGCCCGCACCGCCTAATAACTCGGACTGCTTTTCATGCTGTTCCAGCCAGTTCGCCATTTCACTGTTGGCGCGCCGGTTAGACAACACCCAAACGGATGCACCGGTCGCGCCACGGTTGGGCGCGGCATCCGCGTGAATCGACACCAGCAGGTTAGCTCCTTGCTTACGCGCCACGTCAGAGCGCCCCATGACCGAAATAAAGTAGTCGCCATCGCGGGTCAATACCGGTTTGAACTCCGGGTCAGCGCTCATAATGGCGCGTAACTTACGGGCTATCGAGATAGTGACGTTTTTCTCATGCAATCCGCCCGGCCCGGTCGCCCCTGGGTCCTGACCACCGTGGCCTGCGTCAATCGCGACAATAATTTTCTCGCCATTTCCTACCCTTCCCGATACGCGAGTCGGGGTGGCGGCAACCGACGGCGACGGGGACATCAGCGGGTTGCGTCCAACAACCGGCGTTGATGGTTGCGCCGACGGCGTTACCGTCTTGCGGGTCACCGTTTTACGTTCGCCAGTCAGCGTAAAGACAGCACCATTGCCCTCCTTCGCCGCCTTAATCTGTACCTTCTGGGTCAGGTCCAGCACCAAACGCAGACTTTTCGGGTCCCTGGCGTTACTGGAACGAATACGCGCGATCAGATTCTGGCCGTTAAATGTCAGCGGCAACCCTTTCATCACCCCTGACTGACTAATATCGATAACCACCCGGCTCGGGTTATCCAGCGAGAAATACTCGTACACCGGCTGACCACTGAAACTCAGGGTCACGACTGCCTCACTGGCGGCATTATTTACCCGAATATCAGTCAGGTTGCTTGCCCACAGCGGCCAGGATAGCATCAGCAATAGCCCTGACAGGGCCTTCATCAACCGCACCGTCATGGCGTTTCCTGCTCCGACTGCGCAGCCAGTATCGCCACAATTCGTTCACCCTCAGGGGTTCCCGCGTTGATCTTCGCCTGACGCCCCTCACCCTGATAGTCCAGCAGCAACTCAATATCCGCCTGCGGCAGAATACCCGCGCCTTGCTGTGGCCACTCAATCAGACAGAGTGCGTCCTGCGACAAATAATCACGGATACCCATGAACTCCAGTTCTTCCGGGTCGGCCAGTCGATAAAGGTCGAAGTGATATACCGGGCGCGGCAACAGCGCATAAGGCTCCACCAGCGTATAGGTTGGGCTTTTCACATTGCCCTGATGACCCAGCGCCTGCAGGAACCCACGACTCAGTGTGGTTTTTCCTGCCCCCAGGTCACCCAGTAGATAAATAATGGTAGCGCGCTCGCAGGCTTTGGCTAACGCCGCCCCCAGCGCAATCGTGGCTGCCTCATCCGGCAAAGGTAACAAAAGCGTCTTCATTCTGTGTTTTCTAAGGATATCCGCTCAGGATTTACATATTGCGGCAATACCGCCATCAAATCGGTTGCCAACATCCCGCGTGTGCCCTGACGCTGCGCCAGCCAGTCTGCTGCCGCACCGTGGGCCACACAGCCCGCGCAAGTTGCGTCGTACAACGACAGCCCTTGCGCCAGCATCGCCCCAATCATCCCCGCCAGCACATCGCCCATGCCACCGGTCGCCATGCCGGGATTCCCGACATCAGCAATCGCGACATCGCCCTGCTCACTGGCCAGCACCGTACCAGCACCTTTCAGCACCACCACGCCGCCATAACGTTTCACCAAACGTTGTGCGGCAAGTAAGCGATCACTTTCGATATCGGCAATCCGGCAGTTCAACAGGCGGGCCGCCTCGCCGGGGTGAGGCGTCAAAACGCGATTCTGACGTTTATGCGGACTGATTGCCAGCAGGTTGAGTGCATCAGCATCCCATAACATGGATTTGTTACAATTTTCCACGATTCGCAGTGCGTTTTTTCCCCACTCTCGCTGCCCTAACCCTGGCCCGATAACCACCACATCCGCCCACTCAATGCCTGCCTTGACCGAATCTGTCGTCAGTTCCTGCACCATCAATTCCGGACGGGCCACCAGCAAAGCAGCCAGATAGTTTTTGTGAGTAAGTACTCGCACCAGGCCAGCGCCACTGCGTAGCGCGGCTTCTCCGGCCATAAAAACCGCACCACCGGTACCTTCATCGCCACCGATAATCAATAAGCGGCCATTTTCCCCTTTGTGCGCGCCCGGACGCCGCGGCTTTAGCCATTGCGTGAGCGAGTCTGCCGTCAAGCGCCTCACTGGCGCTGTCTGTTCAGCCAGCCAGTCGCCTAGCCCCAAATCATGGTGATGAAGTTGCCCGACGACATCTCTCGCCTGACCGGTTAGTAAGCCGGGTTTCAGCGCGATAAAAGTTACCGTATGCGCAGCATGAATCACCGCGCCAGCATAAGTGCCGGTGTGTGCGCTCAACCCGGAAGGAATATCCAGCGCGATAATCGGTGCCGGATGGCGATTAGCCTGAACAATCAAGCCGTCATAGGGCGCACGGGGAGCTGACGCCAGACCGGTTCCCAACAAGCCATCGACAATCAAATCCACATCATCAGGCCACGGTGCCTCGCTATGCTGTTCACTGCCACCAGCATCATGCCACGCCTGACACGCCAGATGTGCCTCCGACGGTAGAGGCCGATCACCGCTTACCGCCACTACCGTTACCGTTATGCCTGCAGCACGTGCCAGCGTGGCTACCACATAGGCGTCGCCACCATTGTTGCCATGCCCGCACAGAATCAACCAGTGTCGGGCGGCAGGATAATGTTGCCGGGCGATGTGAAAGGCCGCCGCCCCGGCCCGCTGCATGAGCGTATACAATGAAACGCCGACTGACTGCGCCGCATGCGACTCCTCGCGGCGCACCCACTCAGGTAAAAAGACAGTATGAGGCAGGTCGGGTAATGATCCGCCGGGCTGATACACGCGTTGGTTCTGATGCATGTCATCCCTCCGTCGGTAGCAGAATTGTGGGCCTCAACTTAGCAAGGTCTGCCGGGAAGCGCCATATGCAGGAAGACCGAAAACGATAACAACCGGCCTTAATTTCATTTAGCGCGACGCCCCTTCCAGCACGTCGACAAACTGCTTTAATGCCTGAATATGCGTCTGCACGGTGTGTTCGTCACTGCTCATCCGTAACGTTTCACGGACATCATTTATCCAGGCGACTGACGAAGACATATCCGCCTGAGCAAAACGTGTCGTTACCGGCTCGTCGGCAATCGACTGGAACACGCGGTCCGCGTTGGTCTGATATTCACTGATCCAGTCAGGGTGCTGGGGGAATTGCTTGACGAAATCGAGGTAAGGCGTGGACCAGTCGCCCCCACTTTCCAGTGCGCTCAAATAGGCCTGATAACGTTCAGGATCTTTTTCCTTCATGAACGCGGAAACATCCACCTTATATTCATTCGTACCGGGAACCCGCTCCGGCAGGGAAAGGTAAGAAACTGAACCATCGTCACCCACCTGGCGTGTTTTCACCACAGAGGCCAACAGATTGATACTTTCCATAAATGCGGCTTTCTTATCGCCGCTTAAATACTGCTCGGCAAAGTAGCTGGCCTGCGACAAACCCAGTTCCAGCGCCAGTTGTCGTTGCTCGTCGTTCGACTCAGCCGCATTCACTATCTTGTCGTCAATCAGGCGATATATCGCCTGCGAAACCTGTTCCGGCTGATCAGCCAGCGCCGCTGACAATCCATTCTCAATCTGAGAAGAGAAATAGTACCGCGCGGGTGAGTCCACAACATCGCCCTGCGCCAGTTGCCGCCCCTCGTCACTGATATAAACGTATTCAACAGACGCGTTTTCCGTGGACGCTGCATATTGTAAGGTCGTTTCCTGTGGTTGAGCAGGATTAATACGCACATTCACATCCTGATTCACCAACCGGTAAGCCGAAAGCGTTAGTGTCTCCACGTCGTTCCTCCCAGGAGTCATTAGAATAATGGCCAGTTTGCTCAAGTTATCGACACGTCATGCAAAAGTATTAATAAATATTTCTATTTATTACACGATAACCTCTGCTCACTACCAACGACGTGAGGAGAATGTGATAAAATGGCTTCCCGGTTTTTTCCCCCAATGGTTACGCATGACATACCCCTACGACCTCAACGAACTCGCACAGCGCATTAAACTCTGGGGGCAGGAATTGGGTTTCCAACATGTAGGGATTTGCGATACCGATTTGTCTGATGAAGAACCCCGACTTCAGGCGTGGCTCGATAAGCAGTATCACGGTGAAATGGAATGGATGGCGCGTCATGGCATGATGCGAGCCCGCCCACATGAACTGCTGCCCGGTACGTTACGTGTCATCAGCGTGCGTATGAATTACCTGCCAGCCAAAGCCGCGTTTGCCAGCACATTGAAAAATCCACACCTTGGATATGTCAGCCGTTACGCACTGGGGCGTGATTATCATAAGTTATTGCGTCAACGGCTAAAAAAGCTGGGTGATCAGATTCAGGCACACTGCGGCGAATTACAGTTTCGTCCCTTTGTCGATTCAGCACCTATCATGGAACGACCGCTGGCTGCTAAAGCTGGGCTTGGTTGGGTTGGCAAGCACTCACTGATATTGAACCGGGAAGCGGGCTCGTGGTTCTTTCTGGGGGAGTTACTGATTGACCTGCCTTTACCGGTAGATCAGCCGGTTGAAGAACAGTGTGGCAAATGCGTCGCGTGCATGACGACATGCCCGACAGGTGCCATTGTAGAGCCTTATACCGTTGATGCCCGGCGCTGCATTTCCTACCTGACGATTGAACTGGAAGGCGCTATTCCTGAAGACTTGCGACCGTTAATGGGAAATCGGATCTATGGCTGTGACGATTGTCAGTTGATTTGCCCCTGGAACCGCTTCTCGCAGCTTACCGATGAACCCGATTTCAGCCCACGCGCCGCGTTGCACGCACCAGAGTTACTGGAATTGTTTGGCTGGGATGAGGCTCGCTTCCTGCGAGTGACGGAAGGCTCCGCCATTCGACGCATCGGTCATGAACGTTGGCTACGCAATATCGCTGTCGCACTGGGCAACGCGCCTTATGAAGATAACATTGTGCTGGCGCTGCAAAACCGACTGGGAGAAAGTGCCTTGCTGGATGAACACATTCACTGGGCCATCAACCAACAGCTGATTCGGCGTGAGCAACACGCCCTTGACGTTCAGATGCCACAAAAGAGACGGCTCGTTCGTGCGATAGAGAAAGGATTGCCACGCGATGCGTGATATTTCTCATTGCAATGGTTGATGATTCTGAACCTTTCGCCTGTGGATAATTTTAAAAAAGCGTTGTCAATCAAGCATCACAAAAAGTACAAGTGATCTGGATAGCGTTTTTTATCATAAATTTTTCTTTTTATTTCAATGAATTGAAATAATCTCTTTTCTATGATGCTTTTCTCGGGATGCGCATGAGCCATTTACAGGCTGTGGATAAGTCTGTTCAGAAAAGTATGAATGTATGCAGAAAACGATATAAACAAGAAGAAACTGAGGAACAAAAACTGGAGCGGGAAACGAGACTCGAACTCGCGACCCCGACCTTGGCAAGGTCGTGCTCTACCAACTGAGCTATTCCCGCACACGCGACGCTTAAGTATTGACGTTTTTTCGATAAACGCAAACCAGCGTAGACATATTTTGCACTGCTTTTATGACATCACAATTAACTTATTGATTTAATTGCGTTTTAAAAGCTGTATCGCAAAGAGGGCAGCATTATGAACCAATCCGCCGCGTCTGACAAGAGGGGAAGAAATAATTTTATCACTCCCCTTTGAAACCAATAGGTTATCGTCAGTAAGGCTGCGAGAAATCCACTTCACCCGCCATCGACGCCCCCTGCCGAAAGCGCTGCAGGTTAGCTAAAAACAACTGCCCCAACCGGGCAGGCACCAGTGGACCCGCAACATGCGTGGTGACCGTGAGATTCGGCGTCTGCCAAAACGGGTGCGTCTGTGGCAATGGTTCCTGCCTGAAGACATCCAACACGGCTCCGGCAATGCGTTGTTGACGCAGCGCCGCACACAAATCCGCATCCACTACCGCGGTGCCACGCCCTACATTGATGAATAATGCGGAAGGCTTCATCGCGGCAAACACCCCGGAATGGTAGATATCTGTCGTCGCGGGTGTATCCGGTAGGATATTGATGACGTAATCGGCTGAGCTCACCACCTGTTCAAGCGAGGACAGCGAGTCCACACGTTCAAACATCGGCATCTCGCGTGGTGAATGCGCAATACCCTGCAACACCACACCAAAGGGTTGCAGAAAAGTCGCGACTTCCCGACCGATATCCCCCGCGCCGACAATCAGCACCCGACGTCCGAATAGTGACCCCGGCAAAATCTTCTTCCATTCGCCGTCGCGCTGGCTCTGATAGCGTTGCGACAAATGCAGCTCATGCTGTAGCAGATACGCGATGACATATTCGGCGATCGGCTGACCAAACACACCGACAGCTCGGCTTAACCGATAATCACGCGGTAACCCCACGGCCAGCAACGGCTTATAGCCCGCCCAGGTTGATTGCAGCCAGCGAGGTTTCACACCCTGTGACAGCAGGCGGGCAGCTTTATCCGGCTCGCCGATCCAAATATCGCACGCCGCTGCCTGATCAGGCTCGCCGGAACCGATAACCAGCGTCAGTTCAGGCGCGTTACCATACAGAACGTCTCGCAGCTCATCTGCGCGGGAATCCAACAGCAAAATGGATGTCATCGTTGTCACCAGTGAACAATCATGACGTCGATGATATAGGAAATCGTAATCGCGCCAAATAGCAGTGAATTATGGGTCGATGGGGCAAAACTGGAATATTGAGAAAACAGTGTACTGACTGAGACAGAAAAGAAATTTTGGAGCGGGAAACGAGACTCGAACTCGCGACCCCGACCTTGGCAAGGTCGTGCTCTACCAACTGAGCTATTCCCGCGTAGGAGGATTATTCAAAGCGCCTTGAAGCACCTAATTCTTTGTAATCTACTGATTATAAAGGCTTTAACACTTTAAGGCGTTTGGAATGGCGCTTATTATGGACCGGTTATCACGCGCTGGCAAGCCTTTTTTCACGCCCCTGCTTTGTTTGCTTATAATATCGCCAACTGCACATCATGCCATCATAGAGACGCTCAAACCAACAGGGAACGATGAACAACGCGCATATATTACGTTAATGAAATAAATTGGTGGCTTTAGATATAAAATCTGATTGAGTGTGCTCTCTCATTCTGGCAAATTAAGCCGACACGGAATAAAAACGTCCACGGCTGGCACATCACACTAAAAATAATAATGCCAGTTTCAAATAGCGTTATACCCCAATATTCAGTTTGCAAAGCCAGGTGCAATGTGTTTGTACCGGGCAACGAGAGCCGGATATCTGGCGGGTATATTACTCGACAACACCACAACCACTATTTCATTTTCATTCTTTTTACTCAGGCTTTTAAAAAGCCGTTTTAAAAAGCAGGTTGCTGGCTCATTTCTGGAGAGAACGCTTATGCCAGATATTAATATATTTTTATCTTCTTTGCTCGAACGGCAATTACATGACGCTGCCGAGCGTTCCCGTATCCGGGAAGCCACCATGAGCCGACAGCAATTACATCAAAAAGCCCGAGCACTGCTCGATCAGCTCACCGGCATCGAAGACGATGAGCGGGCGCAGCAGGGCCGATCAACGTTACCGGCAGGCGATATTCGTGAACGTCTGGCTCGTGCCCGTCAGGCTAGTGCCTTTGTCAGCGGCACAGGAACAAACCCATTCAGCGGTCTGACTTACCATCAATTATCGTTGATTATCTACGATGACAGCGGCGAGTTTACGTTGAATGAACGCCGGGCGGCCTGGAGCGAAGCCTACACGCAGGATCAAGCCTGGCGTCAGCATATTGTCACGCAGGCCTGCCTCAACTATTGCCACCCACACTGGCAAATACAGTTTTTCACCGCTGTATTGAAAAATTACCGTTCATTGCCCGCGATTGAAAAAGCCCAATACCCGCGCCACTACGAACGGCAATTGCAATGTCACATTCTGCCCAGTGGCGACAGAGCACACCCGTTGGATTTTTCAGCCTTGTTTGATTACCCCAGCCTGTTGGAAATGTTGCTTGCCATCAGGCAGGGCGCAGCCAGACGCGAAATCCTCTCCCCCACAGAGAACCCTATCCCTTGATCCCGGCAGCCAGCGCACGTATCGACGTCAGACGTGCAGCCGGGTCGTTAACTGGCGTATGGATAATGAACTCGCTGACACCGAAACGCTGATGGTAATGCTGCAACTGGCGATGGACCTCCAGCGAGGTACCATACAAAATGTTCTGCGCCTGTTTTTCGATACGGAACTGTGTACTGCCAGCCTGTTGCACCAGCAGGTCAGCCTGCTCCTGAGTCAGCACGTTGAGCGGTGCACGGTCGTCAATATAGACCTTGTAGTTATACCGCTCGCCCGCCAGCATTTTCGCCTCATCATGACTTTCCGCTACGATAACCGACAGCGATAACAGCGCCTGTGCATGTTCGGGCTGGTACTCGCGCCAGGTGAGGAACGCCTCCGTCAGCAGGCTTTCACTAGGCTGAATGAACCCGGCAAAGACAAAATTCCAGCCCAGCGAGGCCGCCAGACGCGCACTTGCCGGACTGGCTCCCAGCAAAAAACGTGATGGCGACGCCGGTGGCAGCGGTGTGGCGAACAACCCGGAGTTCGATTGTGCCGACGTTGGCTCCAGTAATGTATGCAGTTGCCGCAGTTTATCGTCAAATGCCACCTGGCGGGCCGGGTCAATCTCCTGTTGCAGCGCACGAGTGGCAAGCGGGAATCCGCCCGGTGCCTTACCAACGCCCAGGTCAACGCGCTCTGGTGCCAGCGATGACAGCACATGGAAATTCTCTGCCACTTTATAAGGGCTGTAATGCTGTAACATCACCCCGCCAGAACCAATGCGGATGTGGCGAGTATGCGCCAGCAACCAGGCAATCAGCACTTCCGGCGATGAGCCTGCCAGTGAATCAGAATTGTGGTGTTCTGATACCCAGAAGCGAGAGTACCCCAATGTATCGGCGAAGCTGGCCAACGCTGTCGTCTGTGCCAATGCGTCAGCAGCGGTCATCCCTTGTGCAATCGGACTTTGATCTAATAAACCAATACGATAGCTCATGTATTTCCTTTTTCTGATCTGGCCTGAATTTTCTGCATATTTTCATAGCCAGAAAAAATTCATAAATAACAAAACAGCGTTTAAATAGTACAAATTCTCACTATCAGTAAATGAGAATCACAATAATCAGCGTAATGAACTATCTATTTTTACAAGGATACTATTTTTATAGGGATGCTATTTCCACATGGCTACTTTTTCACTATGAAACTCTTCGAAAGGCATGCTTATTTTTCCGTGGCACTTATTTCATTTCCTGAATAAATAAATCACAAAACCCCCTGAGATATTTTTTTGCTTTGGCATAGTCAATTTTGTTGTTTTACATCCCGAATCCTCTCATCAATAGTATTTTCCAGACGTCCCTGACCCTCTATTCCCCTTTCATAACGCGTTTTCCTGTACTTCATCCCAGCCAGGAAGCGGGGGTTTTTAACCAACATTTACCGTAGGGAGCATGCCAATGAGTAAAAAAACGACTTCTGAACACCCTTCAAGCCCTGCACAACGTCAGTTGAGACTGGGGGTCATATTGCAAGGCGCAGCCGGCAATATGTCAGCCTGGCGACACAACAACGTGGTACCGGATGCCAGCATCAATTTTGGTTTCGTGCTGGACACGGTGAAAAAAGCCGAGCAAGGGAAATTCGACTTCGCTTTTGTGGCGGATGGTTTATATATCAACGAAAAATCTATCCCCCATTTTCTTAACCGCTTTGAACCGCTGACACTGCTCTCAGCGCTGGCTGCCTCCACCCGTCACATCGGTTTAGTCGGTACGCTGTCCACCTCTTACAGCGAGCCGTTTACCACCGCTCGGCAGTTCGCCAGCCTCGATCACCTGAGCAACGGCCGTGCGGGCTGGAACGTAGTGACCTCGCCACTGGAAGGGTCAGCGAAGAATTTTTCCCGCGCCTCACACCCAGAACACGCCCTGCGCTACCGCATTGCCGATGAATTTTTGCAGGTGGTGAAAGGGTTATGGGATTCCTGGGAAGACGATGCGTTTATCCGCGACAAAGCCAGCGGCCGCTTCTTCGACCCGGAAAAACTGCATACGCTGAACCATCAGGGCGAGTTTTTTTCGGTTTCCGGGCCACTGAATATCGGACGCACACCACAGGGTCGTCCGATTATCTTCCAGGCCGGTGCGTCAGATGACGGCAAGAAACTGGCTGCCAGTCACGCCGATGCCATTTTCACCCACCAGCACACACTGGAGGAGGCGCAGGCGTTTTACCGCGACGTCAAAC
This sequence comes from Dickeya oryzae, assembly GCF_020406815.2. Taxonomy (NCBI): domain Bacteria; kingdom Pseudomonadati; phylum Pseudomonadota; class Gammaproteobacteria; order Enterobacterales; family Pectobacteriaceae; genus Dickeya; species Dickeya oryzae. The sequence continues at coordinate 593,500 of NZ_CP162670.1, read as the reverse complement.
AACAGTTGGTGGAACAAGGGCGACACGAAAACCAGTTGCACATCTTTCAGGGTGTTAGCGTGCTGGTGGGCGATAGCGCGGAAGATGTGGAGCGCCAATATCAAACCACTGCCGCACTGGTCACCATCGAAGACGCGCTCAATTACCTCGGCCGTTACTTTGAACACTACGACTTCTCACAACACCCGTTGGATGCCCCCTTCCCGGATATCGGCACGCTCGGCCAAAACAGTTTTCGCAGCACCACCGACGAAATCAAACGCAATGCCCGCGAACGCGGATTAACCCTGCGTCAGGTGGCGTTGGAAGCCACGACGCCCCGCCCGCTATTCAGCGGTACGCCGCAACAGGTGGCAGATGGGTTACAGTCGTGGTTCGAACAGTATGCCGCCGACGGTTTTATCATCCAGAGTGCCACACCGGACAACTTCACCCGATTTGTCGATCAGGTGGTGCCATTGCTGCAACAGCGCGGCTTATTCCGCCAGGAGTACCCCGGCTACACGCTGCGGGAAAGCCTGGCGCTGGCGTTTCCTGCTAACCGTTACACCGCCGCCCGTCACCTCACCGAGGAAACGACACCATGAACGCACGCGACTACGCCACACTGCTGCTGACCACACTACTGCTCAGCGCGGGTGGGCATGCCGAATCAGTGAGCATCGGTCGGATCGACCTGAAAGCCAACCAATTACCGGTACATGCACCCGCTAACCCACAAGCGATCGCTGCAATCCCTGCCGGGTTTAGTTTTGCCGAACCCGGCACACTCACCGTGGCGATCGCCAGTCACAGCTCGCCCCCGCTGGCACTGCTGGCGGACGACAATAAAACACCCATCGGCAGCGACCCGGACATCGCCCGTTTGCTTGCCGACGCACTGGGGTTAAAGCTCAAACTGGTACCGACCGCCTGGGAAGACTGGCCGCCAGGCATCGCTTCTGGTCGCTATGACGCCGCCATCCTCAATATCGCGGTCACCAAAGCACGTAAGGAGAAATTCGATTTCGCCACCTATCGGGTCGATACGCTGGGTTTTTACGTCAAATCCACCAGCCGTATTCAGGCAATTCGGGGAGCGGCAGATGTCGCAGGGCTCAAGGTGATCGTCGGTTCTGGCACCAATCAGGAAAACATCCTGCTGGGCTGGGATCGCCAGAATCGTGCTCAGGGCTTAGCGCCGGTACAGCCGATTTACGTTACCGACGACGCGGCGGCCAACCTGAGCATCCAGTCCGGCCGGGTGGATGTCTTTTTCGGCCCGCACTCCATCGGGGCGTATAAGGCAGCACTAACAGGACAGACAAAGATGGTGGGTATTGGCCCTACCGTGGCACCGGTTGCCGTGACCACCCGCAAGGGTAACGGACTGGCACAACCGATTAGTACCGCGCTCAATGGCGTCATCGCTGGCGGGCAATACGCGCAGGTGCTGGATCGTTGGGGTGAGAATGACGAAAAAGTCACACGCTCCGACGTCAATCCACGCGGATTGGACGAATAACTCAACTCGTCCTCCCCGCTGATAAATTTATCTTCAAGGAATACGCTATGCAGACTCTCGCCGTTCGTCCATTTTATCACCTGGCCGCGACGCTATTTGGCGGCTGGTTATTACTCGGCAGCGCACAAGCTGCCGGCATTGACCTCAACGCTAACCAACAGCCGATCCACGCGCCCAAAAACCCGCAAGCCATCGCGCAGATCCCGGCGGGATTCCGGTTTGTCGAGCCAGGAAAACTGACCGTCGCCGTTGCGGCATTAGGCTCCTCGCCGCCGCTGGCCTTTCTGGCCGACGACAACAAAACCCTCATCGGCAGCGAACCGGACATCGCCCGGCTGGTAGCCGATAGCCTCGGGTTGGAATTGAATCTGGTATCAACCTCATGGGAAGACTGGCCGCTGGGCGTATCCTCCGGTAAGTACGATGTCGCCATCACCAACGTGACCGTCACCAAAGCGCGTAAAGAACGTTTTGACTTTGCCACCTACCGTGCCGATACACTGGGCTTCTACGTGAAATCCAGCAGCAAGATAACCGCTATCCACAATGCCAAAGATATTGCCGGGCTGCGGATTATCGTCGGTTCCGGCACCAATCAGGAAGCCATCCTGCTTGACTGGGACAAGCAAAACCGTGCAGTCGGCTTGCCGCCATTTCAGCCGGTCTATGTTACCGATGCGGCCGCGGCAAACCTGAGTATTCAGTCTGGTCGCGCCGACGCCACATTCGACCCGAATGTCACCGGTGCCTATAAAGCAGCACTGAATGGGCAGACTCGCCTGGTGGGAACCGTCAACGGCGGTTGGCCTCAGGTGGCACACATCGCGGTCACCACCCGCAAAGGTAACGGACTGGTGGTCGCACTCAATACCGCGCTCAATGGCGTGATTCAGGGCGGCGAATACGACCAGGTACTGAACCGCTGGGGAGAAGGTGTGGAGCGAATCAACCGCTCAGAGATCAACCCGCTGGGTCTGGGCGACACGCCGTTGTAATCCGCATCCAGTTGCACAGGGAGAACGCTATGTCTGAGGAACATTTCATTGTCACCTACCCGGAAGACGAACGCATTGCGCCGGTGCTGGACGGTTTATTTGCTGAATACCGTCAGCGTTACGGCGACTACTTCGCTCATCAGGATCCGGAACCACAGGGGCTCTACCTACCGCCGGACGGTATTTTTATCGTGTTGATGCGCGATGAGCGCCCCATCGCCACTGGCGCGTTCAAACGCTACAACGCCACCACCGCCGAGCTTAAACGCATCTGGACTGACAGAACCCTGCGACGTCAGGGACTCGCCAAACGAGTACTGCTCGAACTGGAGCGCCATGCCCGTCGGCTGGGCTATCGGGATCTGTTTCTGACAACCGGTTTTCGCCAGCCGGAAGCCGTAGGGTTATACCTGAGCGAAGGTTATCAACCACAGTTCGATACTCAACTCGACCCGGAATATTACAGCCTGCCGCCGCACGATGGTCGGTTACCGTTTCGTAAACCGCTGTATGGGCCATTGTCTGAACGGGTGACTCAACAGGAACGGGCTATCGGGTAATAAGGACACACTGATGACACACTCAATCCCCCCCGCACTGCATCCAACGGATGCCCCTGCGACAACCTTACGCGTGGTACCGGCGCGTTACCCACTACGTATCGCTGGCACCGTGTTTTCGCTATTTATTTTCGCCGGTATTGCCGAGTCGGTGGCACTCAACAGCCGCTGGGAATGGTCCGTGTTCGCCAGCTATTTTTTTAATCCCGTCATTCTGGAAGGACTAGGGCGTACCCTGTTGCTGACGCTGCTTGGCACCTTGTTCAGCGTGATCGTCGGTACCGGGCTGGCGTTGGCACGGCTGTCATCGTCGACCTTACTCAGTACGCTGTCCTGGCTGTATATCTGGTTATTTCGATCACTGCCGCTGATTCTGGTGCTGATAATCCTCTACAATTTTTCGTACCTGTACGACACATTGGCATTGGGTATCCCTTTCACGGCAGTGGAGTTTTTCCGCTACCCCACCATTGATGTACTCAGCCCCTTCTCTGTCGCCGTGCTGGGACTCACACTGGTGCAATCGGCCTACACCGCCGAAATTATCCGTGGCGGTATCCTTGGTGTTGACGCCGGACAATTCGAAGCTGCCGCCGCGCTCGGCTTACCGGGTTATCGCCGTACCTGGCGAATTATTCTGCCGCAGGCATTGCGTTCCATTCTGCCTACCGGCTTCAACGAAATCATTAGCCTGGCCAAGGGCACCTCGGTGGTGTACGTGCTGGCACTGCCGGAACTGTTTTACACCGTGCAGGTGATTTACAACCGCACTCAGCAAGTCATTCCACTGTTGATGGTCGCGACCGTCTGGTATCTGGTGATCACCAGCGTACTGTCGGTACTGCAATATTTTGTAGAACGCTACGTCGCCCGCGGCGCAGTACGGGAAATACCGACACATCCGTTACGACGTCTTTTCCGGCACCTGACCGCACTGATATTCAGAGGGAAATACCATGTCTGAAGCTATTGATCTTTATTCAATCCCACATACCGTATCAGGCACCGTAGCTGAAAAAGGTCGGATCGATATTCAGGGGGTAGGCAAATGGTTCGGTGCGCATCGGGCGCTGGATAATATTAACCTGACGCTGCCGCCCGGATCAGTGACGGTGATAATTGGGCCGTCAGGCTCAGGCAAATCTACGCTACTGCGAACCATCAACCACCTGGAGCGGGTGGACGAGGGCACCATCCGTATCGACGGCGACTACATTGGCTATCGCCGTGAAGGTGACGCACTGTACGAGCTAAAAGAACGGGAGATTCTGCGCCAGCGCATCGGCGTTGGCTATGTATTCCAGAACTTCAACCTGTTTCCACACCTGACGGTACTGGAGAACATTATTGAAGCGCCACGAGTACACCGGTATACCACCGCGCCCAGGCACAGAGCGTGGCACTGGCGCTGCTGGACCGGGTCGGGTTACGCCACAAAGCGAATGCTTATCCGCGCCACCTGTCCGGCGGGCAGCAACAACGTATCGCCATTGCCCGTGCGTTGGCGCTCAACCCCAAGGTGATGCTGTTTGACGAACCAACCTCGGCGTTAGACCCGGAACTGGTGGGCGAAGTACTGGACGTCATCAAGGATCTGGCACGATCGGGCGTCACTATGGTGATCGTTACCCATGAGATTGGCTTTGCGCGCGAAGTGGCAGATCGGGTGGTGTTCATGGTGGACGGCAGAATCGTGGAAAGCGGCGATGCGTATCAGGTGCTGAATCATCCTGCCCATCCACGCACCGCCAGTTTTTTGAATAAGGTGCTCTAAGCGATGTTTTCATTCCCCGACACCGTGCGGGGAATGAAAGTGTTACTTCAATCGTTCACGCAGTTCAGTTGACGCCTGCAACAGCGCGGCGCGAGTGGCCGGTACATTGCTTAACGCATTGAGCAGACCGAAGTCGTGGATCATGCCGTTGTAGCGCGTGACGGTGACATCTACCCCGGCCTCATCCAGCTTACGACCATAGGCTTCGCCTTCATCACGTAGTACATCCAGCTCAGCGGTTTGAATCAACGCCGGTGGTAACCCTTTCAATTGTTCACGGGTGGCCCGCAAAGGAGAAGCCAAAATATCCCGACGTTGCGCACTGTCCGTGGTGTAAGCATCCCAGAACCATTTCATCATGTTGCGGCTCAGGAAATACCCCTTCTGAAACTGCTGGTAAGAGGCAGTATTAAAATCGGCATCAGTCACTGGCCAGAACATCACCTGATAGCGAATGTGCGGCGTCCCCGCCTGTTTAGCCTGTTGCGCTACCGCTGCCACCATGTTGCCGCCCACACTGTTACCCGCCAGTGCCAGCCGTGAACCATCTACGCCGATCTCGTTACCGTGCTCCGCTACCCAGCGGGTCGCCGCATACGCCTGGTGAATCGCCACTGGATAATGCGCTTCCGGCGACGGCGAATAATTGACAAAGACTGCCGCCGCACCGGACTGTACGACCAGATCGCGCACGAAGCGTTCGTGCGTTGGGTAATCTCCCAGAATCCAGCCACCGCCATGGAAGAACATGAACACCGGCAGAACCCCGGTGCTACCAGCCGGTTTAACGATGGTCAATGGGATGTTCTGACCATCAACGGTAATGGTTTTCTGGGTGACGTCAGCCGCAGGCAGGCTCGCCCCCGCTTGTGCAGCAACCAGCACGTTGCGCGCATCTGCTGGTGACAGCTGTTCGAGCGGCTTCCCGCCACCCGCATTCAGTTTATCCAGAAATGCCTGCACATGACGTTCAGCATACGGTGCCTTGTTGTCCACCGCTGCGGCATTCCCCGCTGTAGCAACCAGTAAGGCTGCGACAAGACTTTTTCTCATGATGGATTACCCTGGTGTTAAGTGAAAACATTTACTTTTTAATGAGTTATTTTTTTCTTATTTCTATCTGACTCAAATCACTGTCAGTTTCACATCAATGTTGCCACGCGTTGCGTTGGAGTACGGGCAGACGATGTGTGCTTTCTGTACCAGGTCTTCCGCTACCGCACGGTCTACACCCGGCAGGGTGATTTTCAGTTCAACTTCAATGCCAAAGCCGTTCGGGATGGCACCGATGCCCACGCTGCCATTAATGGTCGTCCCCGCCGGAATCGAGACTTTGTCACGTGCGCCGACGAACTTCAGTGCCCCCAGGAAACAGGCGGAGTAACCCGCAGCAAACAGCTGTTCCGGGTTGGTCCCTTCACCACCTGCACCACCCAGTTCACGCGGCGTGGTCAATTTGACATCCAACTGCTGGTCAGAAGAAACCGCACGACCATCACGACCGCCGGTCGCTTGCGCATGTGCAACGTAGAGAACTTTTTCAATAGACATCATGTGACTCCTTTGAGTGGATTATATTCGCGATTTAAATCGTTAGATATTAAATCGCACACTACTTAGTAGGTGGTAAAAAAACGCGGCCAATCAGCACGCGTTACATCATATCGACTCATCAAATATGCCTGATGAGGCTGGCTCGCAGCGTTTCCAAATCATGCTTGATAGCACGCAACTGCTCGATATTGCATTCTGACGCGCAGAACACCCCTTCTGGTACGGCCTTCGCTTTGGTCTGCAATGCACGCCCGTCGTCGGTGAGCTCAATCAGCACCTGGCGTTCGTCTTGCGTGCCACGGCGGCGCGTCACCAACCCCGCGGTTTGCAGACGCTTAAGCAGCGGCGTCAGCGTGGCAGAATCCAGAAACAGTCGCTCACCCAGTTCAGAAACCGTTACCCCATCGCGTTCCCACAACACCAGCATCACCAGATACTGTGGGTACGTGAGGTTAAGCTCGGTCAGCAAACGACGATATAACTTGTTCATCGCCAGATTCGCCGAGTAGAGCGCGAAACAAAGTTGGCCATCCAGCCGGAAGGCGTCATCACTCAGCATCGGTTTGGTATCGCTATCGTTTCTGTTCATGTTTGCTACTCTATATCGCTCAAAATTAAATAGCAAGCGATTTAGATTAAACATTGACGAGAGTGAAAAAGAAAAAGTTAATCTATTGATATAACAAACAACAAAATCCATTCAGGAACTGGAGCAGCCACTGCCCAAGGCCACCTTCTACCTGATCCAACGTAAAGACACCATGCTCTCGCCGATGTGCGCCCAACTCGCCAAACTCGCCAAACTCTTTCGGCTGTATTGCCAGTAATGCGGATGGATGGGTGGATGGATGAGTCCGCCCGCCTCCGGATGCCAACAGGGACAGCCTCCGACCGAATACGACTCACTGAGATAAAAAAAGCGCGGTAACCTGCTCGTTACCGCGCCTGTCAACGCGAGTTATTGACTCGCGTAACCCTGAGACATCAGGGTCAGAATGAGGTCCAATCGTCGTTGGTTTTTTCCTGCCGTGAAGCGGAGTTCGGGTTCGCCAGTGCCGTCATTTTCCCGGCGGGCTGTTGTTTCCGACGTGCCGTCGATGCATCCGCCACACCGGGCAGTTTGAACACCGCGACAATTTCGTTCAGGTGGTGTGCCTGCTCTTCCAGTGACGAGGACGTCGCCGAAGACTGCTCAACCAACGCCGCATTCTGCTGCGTTACGCTATCCATTTGCGTGATGGCGGTACCCACCTGGGAAATCCCTTTGCTCTGCTCGCTGGAGGCTGACGCGATTTCACCCATGATATCCGTCACGTTGGTGACCGACTTCAGAATATCGTCCATCGACTTGCTAGCCTGCGACACCTGCTCGTAACCGTTTTTGACATTATCGACCGACTCGTCAATCAGGGTTTTGATTTCTTTCGCCGCCTGCGCACTGCGCTGAGCCAGATTTCTGACCTCACTCGCCACCACCGCGAATCCCCGCCCGGCTTCACCGGCACGCGCCGCTTCCACCGCCGCGTTCAGCGCCAGAATATTGGTTTGGAAGGCAATACCGTCGATCACGTTGATAATATCGGCGATTTTCTGCGAGCTATGGGTAATACTTTGCATACTGTGACTGACCGACTGCACCACCTCGCCACCATTGTTGGCAGCGGTTGACGCCTCTCTGGCAAGCAGACTGGCCTGTTGGGCGTTATCGGCGTTCTGTTTCACCACAGCGCTCAGTTGCTCCATGCTGGCAGCCGTTTCACTCAGTACCGCTGCCTGTTCTTCAGTCCGTGAAGACAGGTCGCTGTTACCGGCGGCGATTTCGCTGCTGCCGTGATAAATTTCGCTGGCGCTACGGCGAATATCCGCCACCGTTTTTATCCAGCTCTGCTGCATGGTATTGACGAACGGGATGAGTTGCCCCACCTCGTTACGCCCCATGTCGTCAATCGTGGTATCGAGTTGCCCATTCGACAAGATTTGCAAATGCGCTTTCACTTGCTCCAGCGGGCGCCCCATCTGAATGGCAAGATAACGATCGGTAAATACCACCACGCCTAACCCAATAATCATGGCGGCGATCAGCGCCACTTTGCTCCAGTACACCCAGGCAGCAATGCGCGCCTGCGCTTCGGTTTTCAGATTGTTAATAATCTGGTTGTAGTGGCTGATGGCTGTGGTGAATTTCATCCGCAACGGGTTGTATTTCTCCGTAACGAGTTTCACATAAGCATCATGATTACCTTGTCTGGCGGCGTCCAACATCGGCACAACCGCTTCGCTAAACAGCTGATAGGAACTATTGTAAATATCATCAATAGATGTGCTGCTGATATTGGCATGATCCGTTACCTTGAACTGCGCCAGGCCATTTTTCAGGAATTCCACATCTGCGGTAGCGTCATTCAGTAAATTTCGTCCACGATCGCTGCTATTTCCTGCCGCTATCGCTTCATCCATCGATAATTTAACTTTATAGTAACGATCACTGGCACCATTGATAATATCGCCATTCGTTTGCTGTACATTCGTCAGGCTAATCTCATCTGTCAGATTATTTAACGAGTAGAGGGAGAAAATGCCCACCCCGCCCCACAACAAGGTAAATATGGCCAGAATGGCCAACATCATAATTTTAATCCTGATGTTACGAATTAGACTCATTTAACACCTCTAAAATAAAAATGCATTTCACTTTCTCTTATGGGCTTGTATTAAATAGTACCCGTTTATACCTGTCATACTTCAAGCTGCAGGTGTGTTGGCTGCGCTCGCTCACCCGAATCACTTACCTGAGTAAGTTCATCGGGACTCACTCACTTGCCGCCTTCCTGCAACTTGAATTATTTAGGGTATAGCTAACATACTTTTTTATAACCTTCATACTTGGCTATAGATGTACTGGCTGCATGACACAGCCCTTCAGCACTGAGCCCCGAATTATTTGGGCAATACCCTGTCATCCCTGAAATAACCCGGGCCGCAGAAAACATGCTGTTAATTTGAACAACACAACTTCGCTTATCACATGATGGCTCATGAAATAAGTAGAGAACTCACCTGAAACCTAACACTCATCGGGGATACGGCAGGAATAATGTACAGCATGAAACCTATATCGGCTTAACATTCTTTTTCTTTACTCAACTGCATTAAGATAATAAAAAATTATATTAAAAAAACAAAAAAGGCATGACAATAAAGAACAATACGATATTAGATTATCACACCCTGGTTATTATGGAATTCAAAATATCTCTCAAGCATTTCGTTGAATAATTCATGATGCGAAAAAACAGGTTATGAATTGATTAAAAATAAAAACACAGAGCGTATTTTTTGTGAGGAAAATGATATTTTCTCAGGATAACTCTCCCATTAATTACTCGATTTTGTGATGAAAGACGATGCTTTTTACCAACCATTTCCACGTTGATTAACGCGATAAAATGACTTTTTCCCGGATTAGACCGCGCAAAGACATAAGAGAACGGAAAGAATGTATGACAGGGTGCAGATCGTTTGTCACATCATCGTGCCTGAGCGGCCGAACGACAACACGTTACCCATTTTTTTGATGAAACCACGGCCTGAGTACTGACAATATTACATAAACATTACTTAAGACACATCACTCCACCGCGTTTATTGATATCATCCCTGAAACGCAACACGCACATCAACAAGGAGAAATTGATCGATAAAGGAGATCGATGCGAGAGTCGCGCCACGACAGACAAAGGGTTGAGTTATCAGCTTGCTGAGTGTGAATCATTGCGAGACTCAGCCTGACCTACATCAACAACCATTCGCGATAAAACTATTAGTCTGTTCCCGCAATCGGGCCGGTGTACCGTCTGATGATAAACACAGCATATACCCTCAATATTCGGGTTTCAGGGCAACAACCTGCAACGTGAAGTATGACGGGTATACTCGTTGCCTTACTGATATTGGCTGATGTCTGCAAGACTGGTGGCATCAATAGCGGCAGGTAGGGAAAATCAGTACTTCAAAGGAGATGGGGATGTTAGAAAAAATCAAAATCAGAAATGGGCTTTACTGCGTACTCGCTGTATTCGCACTATTGCTACTGTCTATTTGTACTTTTAGTTTGTATTCCTCCATACAAAGCAACAAGTCTATCCGCAACGTCAACGGGATTGAGGGCGAGCAGCTTGTTCCCCTTTATTTGGCCTATTCAGAAATGCTCAATGCCAGACTGGCCGGTTTCAACATCGCGCTGGCGATTGAAGACAAAAAAGATGACGCGACGATTCGGACCGGTCTGGAGCGACTGAACAGTTACATCGCCTCCGCCAACAGCACCATGGCGGAACTGCGTCGTATTCCGGCACAAACACCGCAAGGCCAGGCGCTTCGCAATGATCTTGATGACACCTTCAATGATTATATGAACAACACCGTCGCCCCCATGCTCACGGTACTGCGAGAACGAAATCTCGATAACTTCTATTCCAAACTGGCACCCAGCGCACTGGAAAAAGGCGCAGTGTTCCGTAAAAAGCTGGAGCAGTTTGTGACGTTAGCCAAAGGGGTTGGTAATGAGGAGATCACGCAGGCGGATAACTTCTATCAACGCACATTAACTATCCTTATCGCTACGCTGATAGTTGCGCTGATCTTAAGTCTGATTACCCTGAAGTTCATCCGTAACGTAGTGCTGCACCCGATGCAGAAGGTCAGAACCTATTTCGGCATGATGGAACACGGTGTACTGACACTGGATATTCCGCCACAGCATAATACCGAGATGGGGAGCCTGATGCTGTCACTGAAAGACATGCAGCAGGCATTTCGCAAAATCGTGTTGGATGTCAGAGAGTCGGCCAGTTCTGTCGCCGCAGGCGCAGAACAGATTTCTGCCGCCAACCGGGATTTCGCCGCCCGAACCGAAGCGCAGGCATCCTCCGTTGAGCAAACAGCTGCCAGCATGGAACAAATCACCGCGTCCGTGCAGGAAAATACCGCCAACACCAGTAAAGCCATGGCGCTGACCAATTCTGTCGCAGCACTGGCGGAAAAGAACGCCAGCAACTTTAGCCAGATGATCGAACGGATTCAGTATATTTCTGATAGTTCGAACAAAATCAACGATATCATCAGCATCATGGATGGCATCGCTTTCCAGACCAACATTCTGGCGCTGAACGCGGCGGTGGAAGCCGCCCGTGCAGGTGAAGCAGGTAAAGGTTTCGCGGTGGTCGCTTCGGAAGTGCGCAGTCTGGCACAACGCAGCGCCGGTTCGGCACGAGAAATCAAAGAGTTGATCGAAAAAACCGCCGATGAAATTGCTCAGGGAGAAAAAGTGGCGTCACTCTCCACACAAGATATGGCGCGACTGATGGATGAGATTAAACGTGTAAACGAATTTATGTCGGATATCTCTATCGCGTCGTCAGAGCAGGCTAAAGGTATCGAACAGGTTAACGCCGCTATCACGCAGCTTGAGCAAGCCTCCCAGCAAAACGCGGCGCTGGTTGAAGAATCCGCCTCCGCCAGCTCTTCGCTACACGAACAGGCCAGACATCTGGATGACACCATGACCTTCTTCAATCTGGACGATAACAACCCGATGCCGATGGCGCTCGCCGCGCCACGTTAAGGCGCACTTTCACCCTTCAACGCAACGCTTTTCCCAGCCCGCCACCGACGGCGGGCTGATTTTCCGCCACACGAGGCGACCGGAAACGGATGCTCACCGCAATCAGCACGCTTGTTACACCCGACCAGCGATCTTTTACATCCCGCAGCAATACGATGAAGGTTCCCGCAACCCTATGCGACACCGCCCCGCGTTATTGACGCAGACGGGCTGACCTGTCTTCGGAGGTATTATGATGCTATCCAACCCCGTTTTCGCCGTCTTGCTGTCAACGCGTGCATGGTTCTCCTGCCTGTGTTTGTCCGGTGTGTTGCTGCTGGCAGGGTGCTCCCACACCACAATGGAACCCGACACGACAACGGAGCCTGACACCACATCATCGCCCTATCGTTCAGTGCCCGATGGCAAGTGCGATAAGGTCGGGACTTATCACCTGTATTTCAACCGATTCGACGAAACCGCGCAGCAGCTTGCCCACGCCACCGGCTGCGTTGTGATTACCGATACCAGCAAAACCGGCGCAATTCAGCCTCATCCGGTGGTCGGCACCCTGACTATCCGTCAGGCGGTGCAGATGGCTATTACGGGGACAACACTTCGAATAACACATCAGGATGGGAATAGCATCACGGTAGAGTGAGTAAAAGCCGAAGAGCACGGTCAGGGACTGAGCATAGCAACTGTCAGCATTCAGGAGGCTGATATATCTGGTGCCTGGTGCCTGCATCACAGGCACCAGCGTTATCAGAAGACCATCAGCATGCTGCTTGCATAGGATGGATTAGAATGACTGTAATGCGCTTATCTTACCCTGCTGCCAGTTGGTCTCAGACTGGCGTAACGCCTGACTGATATCCGCCAGCCGATCGGATGGCAGCGTTTTTGGCAGCAAATCCAGCCCAACGGTTGAGAGGATTTGGCCATAGCTGTTACGCAATTCCGCATAAGCCAGATCCTGACGCAGGTTGGCGTTCAGGGCATTAAGCTCCCCTTGAATCAGTTGCAGCTCGCCGATACTGTTCGCCTTGTAACGGTTTCTGAGTTGCTCGGCAATCTGACCATCGAGATCGCGCAGTTCAACACTGGTTTTATACTGACGCACCGCTTCATTGAAGTTGGCCCGTGCAATGTACAACTGCGCCATGATAGCCAGCGACATGGCCTGACGCTGCACTTCCGACACGCTTTCATTCGCCTGTGCCGTTTTATACGCCGCAGGACCTGATAGCAGATTAAACAGGTTCCAGGTCACCTTCACGCCCACATCCGCCCAGCTTTGGTTCACCATAAAAGAGTTGCTGTCGTAGTGACCACCGGCGCTCACCTCCAGCCCCGGCAGCATACGCAGCAACGACTTGCGGGTTTCTGCGGCATGAATGCGCACCTGATAATCCTGCTCTTTCAGTTCCGGGCGGCTCAGCAGCGCCGTCTGCTCCAGGGTAGTGAAGTCGACATTCAGTTGCGGCACCGGCATCTCGCGATTATCCGGCAGTGCCAGCGTATACGGGGTATCCAGCGGCAGGTTCATCAATGTCGCCAGTTCGGTCTTCGCCAATGACAACGCCCGGCGTTGCTCTTCCAGTTGGCGCACAGCATCAATCAACGCACGGCGATAACTGAGCGCCTCCACCGGGTCACCCACTTGCTGCGTACTCATGTGTTCGCTGGCTTCGCGCGCCTGATTTACCCTATCGATCAGGCTGTCGATACGGCCCAACAGCCGCTCAGCGGCTACCGCACGCCAGTACGCGGAACGCACATCCTGAATGATGGTGTGGACGACCTTGCGTTTGCGTTCATCAGCAATCCAGCGTTGGTCGGCTCTCTGTTTGGCGTTGACATAACTGACACCGAAATCCAGCACGTTCCAGACCATCGTCAGGTCGGCGACATCACGGTTTTGGTCAAGCGAGGTGGAAGGCTCCAGTGATTGCCGCCCGGTTTGAATACTACGACTACTGGATGCACTGGTGTTGCTGCGCCCGACATACCCTGCCGACATCGCCATCTGCGGCAACATGTCATAGCGGGCCAGCTCCAGTTGCTGTTGCGATAACGCCTGCTCCATCACTTTCAGCCGGGCTTCCAGGTTATATTTAAGCGCTCTGGCCATCGCATCGTACAGTGTGATCGGTGCCGTCACCGGCTCCTGTTTACTGAACATCGCGACCTTATCCTGCCGAATACGCTGCTCGCCTTGCTCCTTCGAAATGGGCTGACTGGTGACGGCACAGCCGCTCATTGCCACCACGATGAGGCTAAGACTGAAAAGTTTCCGACCCTTTACCACGATTCCACTCCTGACCCTTGTTGTTATTGTCATAAACACCTTACCCCGAGGTCACCATTACCCTTGTTGTTGTTCGTAGGTGATCTGGCCGATATCGAGCAATGCCTGCTCAATCGCCGCCAGCCGCTGCTGCGTATCGTTCCCAATGTGTTGTAACTGCCGTTCCAGACCGGGGGCAAACTGCATCGCTACACCGCCCACCGGGGTCGTCACCCGAGCGGTATTGGTACTGCTGGTATTGATGTCGCGCCAGCTACCGCCAGTGAACACCGCCATCGGCGACAGAGAAGGCAAACTCATGCCAGAGAACACACCCGCCAGCGAAGAACTCCCCCCCAGCGCGCCACCGGAATTGAAACTGGGGAATGACCCCAGCGAACTTTCAAACAGACTGGCACTGCTGGAAACGGCCCCCTGAACAAACGCACTGGCTATCTGGCCGACCGGTGCGTTACTGACTTGTGGCGCGCGTTGAGCCGCCTGAAAGATGGTTGATGCCGCAGTAGCGTTATCCGCCGTGCTGGTCGCATTCAGCGCACCAAGCGATGTCGGGGCGAACAACGCGCCTAACGTGACTGGTGCGGCAGGTGCCAACGTCACCACGGGCACGGGCGTCGCGGCAGGTTGCGCCGTCGTGCCGCCATTGATCCTAAATTCCGGATCGCCGTTATCCACACTGCTGCCAGTGACGACCAACCCAAAGGTCGTGCTGACCGACGCGTTGCTGCCATCAGTTGCCGTCACCCGAATGGTCAAATTGGCCACATCGCTATTGCCCGGTGTACCGGAGAAGGTGCGGGTAGCCGGGTTAAAGCTCAGCCAGCCCGGCAGTGCCGAGCCATCCGCCTGCGTCGCGCTCAGCGTCAGCGTGTCGCCGCTATCCGGGTCGGTGAAGACCCCTGCCGGGACGGTGAAGCTGAAACCGCCGCTTTGTGTCGCTGTTTGGGTACCCAACGTGCCGGAAACTACCGGCGCATCATTCACGTTGGTGACGACCAGCCCGAAGGTGGTACTGACCGACGCGTTGCTGCTGTCGGTTGCCGTCACGCGAATGGTCAGATTACCGACATCGCCATTGCCCGGCGTACCGGAGAAGGTACGGGTGGCCGGGTTAAAGCTCAGCCAGCCCGGCAATGCCGAGCCGTCCGCCCGTGTCGCGCTCAGCGTCAGCGTGTCGCCGGTATCCGGGTCGGTAAAGGTCCCGGCCGGAACAGTGAAGCTGAAACCGCCGTTTTGTGCGATGGACTGATCGATTACCGGGTTGGACACCACCGGCGGGAGATTACTGTTATTGACCGTCAAGCCAAAGGTGGTGCTGACCGAGGCATTACTGCTGTCCGTCGCGGTGACCCGAATCGTCAGGTTACCTACATCGCTGTGACCCGGGGTGCCGGAGAAGGTACGGGTGGATGGGTTAAAGCTCAGCCAGGTCGGCAGTGCCGAGCCGTCTGACTGTGTCGCAGTCAGCGTCAAGGTATCGCCGCTATCCACATCGACAAAGGTACCGCCAGGTACGGTGAAACTGAACGCAGTGTCTTTGGTGGCGCTTTGGGTACTGACCGTGCTTCCCACGGTAGGTGCATCATTCACGCTGGTTACCACCAGCGATGCCTGCGCGCTATTGGTGGAGAACGCACTGCTGCCGCCAGTGGTCGAGGTGTCTGCCAGACCTTTGCTGCTACCTGCCGTCGCACTACCACTGGTTTGATCCCACGCCCTGAAACTCAGGGTTGCAGTTTCACCATTGGCGCTGTCCGGCACATAACGCAACTGCGCCGTCGACCCGAGCAGCAGTGCCGATGAGCCGGATACCGTCCCGATATTGAACCAGTTAGCCCCGCTATCGGTGGAATACTGCCAGCCACCATTCCCTGCCGTCGAGGTAATGGCGATACCGCTGGCGGCACCGCTGTCAACATCCCCATAGCCCGCGTTGCTGAGCAACGACGACACCGTGGTAGAAGACGAGGTCGCATCCTCCGTCGTGGATGTCAGAGTAACGGTCGCACCGCCGGATAGCGTTGGCGCATCGTTAACCGGCGTTACGTTGAGGGTCATCGTTCCCATATTAGCGGACAACGCCGTGCCATCGCTGACCTTCCAGGTAAAGGAGGCATAACCCGTACCGTTGGCATTCGCCGTCGGGCGGAAGGTCAGTTTGCCGATATCAGCCGCGCTGACCACCGATCCATTGCCCAGTAAGGTATCGCCGCCGCCACGTACACCGTCGTTGTTGGCGTCAATAAACAACTCACCGGCGCTCGGCCCGGTGACGATGGTAATGGATTGCAGGGTGTCGCCGCTGTCCACGTCGCTAAAACCAAAATCCGCGGCGCTAAAGGTCTGGGCGTTATCCTCATTGAAGGTTTTGCTGACCGACGTATTGCTGATGACCGGCGCGTCGTTAACCGGCGTGACGTTAAGGGTCATCGTCCCGGTATTGCCGGACAACACCGTGCCATCGCTAACCTTCCAGGTAAAGGAGGCATAACCCGCACCGTTGGCATTCGCTGTCGGACGGAAGGTCAGTTTGCCAATGTTGGCCGCACTGACCACCGCACCATCGCCAAGTAACGTATCACCGCTATCGCGAACACCGTCACTGTTGGCATCAATAAACAACTCACCGGCGGTCGGTGCCGTGACGATGGTAATGGATTGCAGCGTGTCGCTGCTGTCCACATCACTGAAACCAAAATCGGCGGCGCTAAAGCTCTGGGCGCTATCTTCATTGAAAGTTTTGCTGACCGACGTGTTACTGATGACTGGCGCGTCGTTGACCGGCGTGATACTCAGCACAGCCTGATTAGTACCCGTGCTATTGAGCGAACCGTCATTAAAGGTCCAGTTGAGCGTCACACTAGCCGGTGGGTCGTCAGAGCTGTTGGCATAGGTCAGGGATTGCAGCACGGCGTCTACCATCGCTGAGGTCGCACTGCTATTGAACGTCAGCGTCAGCGTGCCAGCGGAATTGGTTGTGACACTGCCCACCGTCGTACCGTTGTAGGTGAAGTTTTGTCCTTGCGTCAGCGCGCCTAACAACCCGCTATTGCCGAAGAGATCGTTACTGCTGGCCCCACCATTGCGAGCGATCGTGAGCGATGCACCGTTATAGTTTCCCTGTCCACTGTTAAGCGCATTCAGCTCGGTATCGGAGACCGTGACATCGTTGTCTATCACTACCGCGCTGCCATTTTCGGTATAGGTGGCTCCGCCGTTGAGGTTGCTGAATACCGGCGCAGTGTTGGACGATGTGGTGACATCGACCTTGGTTGCACTGAGTATCTGGTTGTTCGCGCTATCTTTTGCCACTACATAGACGTCGTAGCTACTTGCGCCATTTAATCCCGTGATGCCAAAGGAATAGGTATACGGCGCGCTACTAACGACATGGCTACCGGAACCGATTGCTGTCGCCCCCGAGGCATTCTGACCGGCGATAATCTGACTCACGCTGGGGGCTGAAGCACCGTCAGCAACAATCACGTAATAAATCGTTCCCGCCTCATCCAGGCTGGCCGACAGGTCAAAACCGCTCGCGCTGATGTTGGTCGCCGCAGGCGCAACGTCAAATGTCGGCCTGACATCATCGCTTACCGTAACTGAAAAGACTTTTTGATAGGTGTCGGTACCGTCACTCACCTGTATCCGCACAGAATAGGTTCCGGGTGTCATCGTGGCAGCGTTGTTCACTTTCAGCGTGCTGCCGGTAATCGAAAACAAGCTGTTGTCGGTACTGCCGGTACCCGATACCAGCGTATAGGTAAAGGAATTGGAATCGACATCCGTTGCACTGAGCGTGCCGACCGTGCCATTGCT
This sequence comes from Dickeya oryzae, assembly GCF_020406815.2. NCBI lineage: Bacteria > Pseudomonadati > Pseudomonadota > Gammaproteobacteria > Enterobacterales > Pectobacteriaceae > Dickeya > Dickeya oryzae. The sequence continues at coordinate 575,381 of NZ_CP162670.1, read as the reverse complement.
GCCCAATGACTGCCCTATGCTATTTGACGTGAGCGAGATATCCGTTGGAGCATCATTGACGGCATGAACGGTCACTTGACTACTGAGACTGGGCGAAGCCGTATTATTGGTGCTACCGCTATCGGTTAGCTGGCTGAGCGTCACCGTGCGCGATGTGACGGAAGGGTTTTCACTGCTATTGCGGTAAGTCATACTCGATAATAACGTGCTCATACTGGCGCCACTCATGATCGCGCCAGATAAGGTCACCGTTGCCGTGTTGCCACTCTTGCTGACGCTGGCGGTACCGTAACCACTGCCCAGAGAAAGGCTATTACCGTTGGTGAGTGCAACATCCACCCCGTTAATGGTCAGGTATTCCGTACTGTCGGCCACATTGCTGATGGTAAACACCGCACCGCTAAACGTCTGCCCGCTGTCATTGGTGGAGGCCGTCACGCCAGAAAACAGGCTAACGCCAGAGCCATTTTCCGTGTAGGTAGGATTGGTCGCGCTACCGGTAACCGTGGGCGCGGTATCCGTCGATACATTGACCGATGTAAACGTGAAGACTATCGTCCCATTAGTAAACCCGCCGTTCCCTACATCAATATGGATGGTTTTGCCGGAAACGGTGGCGGTCACATCGTTGGGGTTTTGCCCGGAACTGGAGGTCTTGCTAATACCGGTAAAATGGTCGAGACTGCCGCCCTGAAACACCAGGTCAAACCCGGTATCCAGCGATGCACCACTGCTGTAAGTAATCGTAATCGTGTTATTCGTCGGGTCGATATCAATAGGATTGCCATTGTTATCAAATTCAACACCGCTACCTACCGACGTCAAGGCATAGTACTCCGTACTCGGATCATTGGACGCGGTCACTGTGACCGAGGTGCTATTCACCGACAACAGATTGGTATAACTGCTGATAACCAAATCCTGTACGCCAATCTCTCCGGTATGAAATTCTGTGACCCAATCACCACCGAGCACCGATGCCCCTGTTGGGTTGGTTGACGCCGCCACATCTGCCGAGGTCAACTGCGCCAGCAGAGAAGCAAACTGTTGCCCGGATGCCTGCGCCACATCACAGCCATACAGCAGGAGATCGCCATCGTCATTCAATGCCGCACCGAGCGTCGCCAGATCATTGGCCCGGGCAAGAGCGACCTCACTGTTCAGTGTCAGGGTACCGAGTTGTGCTGTTCCCTCACTACCATGGCTGAGTACATGAATGGCATCGTAGCCGCTGTGCGTTTGCGCCCATACAGCCATCTGTGTCAAACCATCTTTGCTGCCGTCCAGCAATACGACTTCCATCCCGGCTGGAACGTTGGCAACCAGCGTCTGATAACCAGACACCGAGGTATCGATAAACACCACTTCTTTGTGTACGGTTGCCCCCGCGACTGCCGCAACATCACTGCTATCTGTAGCGGTACTCGTCGTTGAGTGACTGTCAGTCGAATTACTGTCAGCTGAGGTACTGTTAGTTGAGGTACTCTTGGTGGCTGCACTCTGATTGCCGGAATCCTGGCCCGCATGACTACTGCTATCAGACTGAGATGCCGTCTCAGCCGACGTCGTGTGCGCAGTCGTGCTGGCCGTTTGGGTCTCGGTAGTGTGTGTATCTGTCGTCTGCTCGACTGTGGCTGCAATTGCGCCATCAAACAGCATACGGGCTTCCAGCACATAACCGCAGACAAAAGGTTGTACAGCCGTTTCAGAGATAGCGGTTGGTTGGCTAGCCTGCTTTTTAAAAAATTGACGCCACAGCATAAAAAACTCCGATGTTTATCGGTAATTAACGACAGATACATTCAACCGGATTAACCGGTTCACACGTGATTACCTTTACCGGTTCTAGTAATCTGGCAAGGAAGCCAGGCAACCTTGCCAGAGACATAAGACTCAATCTCTTGGTGGATACAAACCATCGACCGCAATACACGGCAACAACGTCAGCGAAGGCTGCCGAACATCAACAGGGGCTTGTGTTCCTACCGGAATATTCGCCGCAACCGCCACCGTTCCGCCGGTTGGCACCTTGAAGGTGAATGAGGGCGTTGAGGCCGTACCTGTCACAGTGGTATCAACCGGCGCGGAAGCCGTCACCGGGCTGGGTCTCGTTTGTGAGAACACCCCGGTAAAGTTGACGTTATAACTCGATAAACCATTAATTGCCTTACCGGTTAAAGCACCGAGAAAATTGTTCGTCCCCGTCGGTGCGGGAGTCGCCGTTGCACTGCCACTCGCTGTCGTCACGAGTGGCAGCAACGCCGTCACCCCTAGATTTCCCGTCTGTGCCGGAACAGTCACATCGGTTGTTGGCGTCGTACTGGGTATAAAGGTTGCCTGGTGGGTATGCGGTGTTATCTGAGAGGATGTCAGCATCACTCGGGTATTGCCTGCTTTTGTCCCAATCCTGCTGAAATCTGGCTCCGTCGTAGACCCCTGTCCTACAGTCACACGGCCACGTAAATCAGGTACATTAAACGTTGTTTTGCCATCGCCACCGTAGACGGTGCTGACTAAGGAATAAAGTGCGGCATTCTGCTGAATATTCAGTGAACGCCCGTCCGCTGGCACAAAACCGGCAGGACAGAATTGCGCCGCGGTATAACAGACAGAACCAATGTATTCTTCCGAACCACAGGCTGAAGCAATCTGAGGCCACACAATACCGCCAACCATGGCTACAGTTATTGCTGCTTGGGTAAAAACCTTCTTAGCATGCATCATGGATATCTCTCCTCGCCATCGTAAAAGTACTTATCTATGTGATTTATTGGATGATTGTTGGTATGACCCCAAAAATGCTGGAGAAATACATAGAATAAAAAATAGTTTCAAATTGAAACAAAATGTATTTTATCAATCACAATAAAAACATAGCTGAAGAGGGAGAGATTGTCCGCTAGCAAATAAATTTATTTCCCGAACCATCACAAAAAAAAACAGTTCAGTAAAATTAACTATATGATGCGTTTTATCGTCATCAAAAAACCACTTTAGCCACATCAAAATCCACTTTCCCGGATACCCAACGCAGCAACCCGACGCCATACCGCGCCAAGCATGGATTCCGTTTCCCCTTCCAGCATCACGCTGCCCCGTAACGGCTGTTGCGGTAGTGAGAACGGCCCCTCCTGCACCGCGAAACGCACACGGTACTGCGCCTGCACAGGCTGAGGGTTATGATCCCTGTCGCGACGCACGGCGATCGGGCCGTGACGATCGGACGCCAACATTTCCTGCTGTAACCAGGCGGTTCCGGTAGGTGCAATGTCTGTCAGTTGTACGGCAAGACGGGGATAAGCCGGGTCATCGGCGATAAAATAGCCCGTCATGCCTACTTTTGCGCGTTTTAGCGTATCGTCGGGTAAATACCCTTGCACTTTTCCGGCACCCTGCCCGACCACGCGCAGCAATGGCATATCGGAAGTCAGCCAACGGCCTTCCGTCATATCTCGCGCCACATCCCTCACCTGGCCTGCCTGCGGCGCGGTGAGAGACAAACGCTGGCGTTGCGCATCCAGCCCCCGATAGCGGGCCAATGATTCCGCCAGTTGGCGGTCAAGCACCTGGGTTTCACTGGCGGTTTCCTGACGCCCGGCCCCCCGCTGCCGCTGCTGTTGCAAAATGGCAATTTGCTGGCGTTCGATATTGATGCGGTAGTCCAAATCGGACGAGGTGAGATCCAGCAGTTTCTCACCGGCTTTTACCTGCTGGCCGTCAGTGACGTACAGCGCTTTGACCTGCGCAGGGATAGGGGCATACAACGCGCTGACGTTTTCTGCTTCCAGCACAGCGGGAATACGGATGCTGCCGCGCCAGGGAAACAGCAGCAGTACCAATACCGCCGCCACAATCAACCCTGAACGCAACAGGTTAACGGGATGAGCATTCTTACGCATGGACCACCAAATACGGGCCTCCTTCACCACCGGAAGCGCGATAAACCAGCCAATTTCTACCGACATCAACACAATACCAACCACCTTAATGAAAAAGTGGTACACCATCAGCGCGATGCCGAAAAACAGGAAAAAGCGCCATACCCACGAGGCATAACCCCATATCAACAGTTTGCGCTGCATCGACGGCGACCAGGTATGCGGTGCCGGATGACCATAACCAAACAACGCCTCGCGCAGCCGCCACCGGCACAGGGCATAGGCGCGCTCCTGCAGGTTTTCCACCCGCCAGAAATCGCTCAGCAAAAAGTACCCGTCAAAACGCATCAGCGGGTTGAGGTTAACCACCAGCGTTGTTATCCAGGTAGCGCTGGAGAGCATGAAGGCGGCAGTACGCAATGGGCCATCCGGTAACAGCGTCCAGGCCAGCAGTGCCACACAAGCCAGCATCAGTTCCGCCAGAATACCGCCAGCGCTGATCAATAACCGGGAACGCTGATCCTTCAGTTTCCAGGCATCACTGACATCGGTATAAAACAACGGGAACAGCACGATAAACGCAACACCCATGGTCTGCACCCGGCAACCGGCGCGTTTGGCCATAAACGCATGTCCCAGCTCGTGGATAAATTTGGCGAAGACCAACGCGATGCCGAAAGCCGCCATGCCTTGCAGGCTGAACAGGTGAGGAAACGAATGGGTATAACGCACCCAGTCCCGGCTGACCAGAAAGCCACCCAGCAACAGTATTAACGGTAACGCAACCCGCAGTAACAGCAGACCGTAGCGTTGCAGCCAGGGCCAGCAACGGTTGAGCAATGGATCCGGGCGCCATAGCGGAATGCGAAAAAACAGATACTGGTGCAACAGGGTTTTCCACAGACTGACACGCAATGCCGCTGCCTTGATGGCATACCCTTGTCGTTGCGCCGGGTCGCTGGCGGCGATCAAATCGTAGTTACGCAGAAACCGTACCAACTGCTCCAGTTCACGGCCCTGCAACGGCAGACCCGGCTCACGGTTAGCCGCCTCCAGCACCCATTGCGGATGACGCAGCGACCAGTGCCGCAACAGGCGTATTGCCGAGGGTGTCAGCGTGAAATAACGTCCGGTGACCGGGTCGGCCAGTACCCATTGTGGTGCACCATCGAGACCGGTCGCCGACTCCACCAGTTGCAGATCCGTTCTCAGTGCGGGCAAAAAGTGCCCCGTTCCGCCACGGGTCATAATCCAACCGACTGACGTAACACGGCAAGTGGTCGTCGGAACAGATACACCGCCAGCGGCACGTATTCACCAGAGATTTTCGCCGTACCACGCAGCCCAATGCGGGGGGGGGCACTGGTAAAACGGGCATCCAGTCGGTAGGCCAGATTACCCGACGGGGTCTGTTCCGATTCATAAGCGATACGATCCAGCAGCGCGCCATGCGGCGTTAGCGGATCGCTATCGAGAAACAAGGTGATCGGTGCATCCGGCTCCAGCCGAATCGCATCGCCGACATCCAGCTCAATACGCAGTGAGACGGAAGCCGGGTCGGCCAAATCCATCAGCCGCTCGCCGGTGCGGACCGGTTTTCCGGTCCAACGTTCGGCATCGGCAAATACCGCAATACCGTCCCGCTCTGCCCGAATCTCGGTACGGCTCAGCAAGGCGTTGGCATAATCGCGCTCAGCACGCTTCTGCGCCACCTGCGCGGCAAGAAAATCCAGCCGGGCCTTGGAATCAGCATCCTGAAAAGCACGTTGCGAGCTGGCACGGAACTCCGCTTCCGCCACGTTCAACGACCTTTCAGCCACATCCGCCTGCGCTTTCAGTGTGGTATCGTCGATACGCACCAGCACATCGCCTTTTCGCACACTCTGATTCGGCTGAACGGCAAATGCCTGAATCACCCCATCCAGTGGCGCGGCGACCACACGCCCGTTAAGCGGAATCACTTCGGCCGGTGCCAGTACCGACTGGCGCACCGGAATAAACAAGCACCCCACCACAACCAGAATCGGGATAGCCAGTTTCCAGCGCCAGCGCGTGCGTCGCCAGACTGGTTGCGGCTCCAGCGCCAGCCAGGCATGGCTGAACGCATGGGCCAGTTGTTCCACCAGCAATTGCTCGGCTTGCTGCCAGGGCTGTTCACGGGCATACCAGATGCCACCAAACAAACGTCCTTGCCTGTCTTTCAGCGGTGTCCACAGCACTTCGGGTGCCGATAACGCCAGCCAGTCGCTGCGGCTTTGATCATCCAGCGATGCTGCTTCTACCACCGCACACTGCACGTATTGCGGATCTCGCTGCAGTTGCACGCAGGCACGCTCAACAAACGCCACAAAAGGCGCATGGGGCGCAGGCTGGGTCACGCCAGTCACCGCCCGCACCGTACCGTTGATCACCAACGCGGCATGACGAAAACCGAACAGCGCCTGGCTGTCATTGACGATGCAGTACGCCAGTGCTTCAGCTGTGTCAGCCGAACGCGCCTGACATTCGATATCGAGGAAACGGGCGAAGATACGTTCGCCGGAAACGGGGGGTGTAGTACTCACGGTTTCTCCGGGAAATGTGCCGTGCCGCTCATCCCAGCCATCAGCGCGGCGTCTTTGGTTTCAATCACCCCCGTCAGGCTGAGTGTCTGGCTACTTTCATCAATGCGTGCGCCTAGTCGGGCAACACGTGCTTGTAACGGTGTGCCGGTTTCATCCGGCGTAAACGTGAAGACCAGACCGGACTTAAGTATGGGCAACCAACGAGATGGCACCAGCAGGTTAATTTCCAGATGGCGATTGTTGACGATATCCAGCACCGGTGCCCCCGGTGCCACGCTTTCATACGCCTGCGCACGACGTCTGACTACCTGGCCGTCGAACGGTGCCAGAATGCGGCAACGGTTGACCTGAATCTGGTAGACCTGGCTTTCTGCCTGCGCCTGCGCCAGACGTGCGGCAGATAAAGATACCGCATGCCGGCCCACCGATTTGAGTTCCGCCAGTTGCTGATTCTGACTCAGTTCGGCTTCCGCCGCCCGCATCGCCGCCTGCGATGCCGATAATTGCGCCTGATAGATAGCACAATCAAAACGCGCCAGCAGGTCGCCTTTTTTAAACGACTCCCCTTCCCTGAACGGCATTTCCACAATGCGCCCGGCCAGGTCACTGGAAATGGTCGCCTGATCCACCGCCACCAGCATCCCGCGCGCCTGATTATCTGACGATGCTGTTACCTGAGTAGGATGAGCCGGATTAATCAATAATGGGTCGTCAGCCTGCGCCTGCACATGATAAGCCAGAGCACAAACCGCCATCAGCTCCAGAGCATGACGGAAAAAGGAATGATTGAAATTATTCACACTAATCTGCCTTGGTTTCGCAAAGATATCTGCAACATTCGGAAGGCATCAAGAACAAGCCCCTGAATTTTCACCGATTAGCCATAGTTATTTAGGCAAGTATAGTCAATCAGCAGAAATGGAAAGACGCTCAGAGGTAAGAACCCGGTGATGAATGTATTGTGAGGATCAACAGCGGCGAAAACGCCGACCTCAGCCACCTGTCAGCGTAGCCCTTATCGTTCCGTCCGCCAAATTTGATGCCTTTCTACGGTAATATTATGCGAACTCCATTTCGCTGAATAAGTAAATCATTGCTCATATTCGATGAGCGGAACGCCCGATCATTCTGTAAAGGTAGCGGAGCAAGCCGTTAAATCCACAATGGTGACATACTGCCGCTCCGGCAATACTCTAAAATAGCCACGTACGGTTTTACCTTTGACAAGCTGCGGACTCAGTGTCTCTTTTAAGACAAAATCCATACTCTGGTTAACAAAATCAATCCTGAATATTGAGATCGCTTCAAAACCAAAATAGCGACCAACATTGCCGTAAGCCGCTTTGAAAAAGCTTTCCTTGAGGGAAAAGCATAAGGTAAAACATGCCTGAAACCGCGCAGAGTCAGCCGAAATCAACGCAATTTCATGCTCATCAAGCGTTTGTGTCAGTACACTGCTAATCACCTCATGACTGATTTCGTCTTCAACATCAATGCCGACACCGATTTTCCCCGTAGCATAGCCAACCAATGCCACCGCCCGGTTGTGACAATGGCTGATTGAGCCGATCATCCCCTCCGGCCAGAGCGGCTCACCATGTTCGCCCCGACCGATATGCTGACCATGAATCCCCCATTTTTTTAATGCCTGCGCGGCACAGAAACGGCCAGCTAAATACTCAGCACGCCTTTTGACCACCGCGCGATTCAAATACCCGGCGCTATCTATCTGATACAACTGGAACAAGCTATCGTGATAGTGTTCTCTTGCAAAAATACAATAATAAAGTTCGAAGTCAGTCTCAAACCAATCAACGGACTGATTCTCCTGAAAAAACATCGTTCAACCCCTTTTGGCCGCTGTCCCGGCCTCATCACACAACCTATTCGCCTTATACCGGTTTTAGCTCATCCAGTTCGAAATAGCCGTTATAACCTTTCAGATAGATCGCCGCACGATGCTGAAACAACAAAACAGCTTCGGTGCGGGTTTCTACTTCAGCATTCAAAATGCTGGAACGAACCTTTTGCCCGATCGGGAACTGGCTGTTCCATTGGGCAACCTTCTGGGCTGCCGCTAGCGTTCTGTTATGCATCGACAGGTCGGTAGACTCCGCCGTATTCGCTCCATCGGCGTCATGCAGTAATCGCATGGCCTGTAGTTCGGCTTCTGTCGTCTCCGCCCTTATTTTCTCGACCAGACCACGCACGACTTGACCATGACCCAATTCCGTAAATTCAACCGTTCCCAAACTCATTAGATACTGAATACTTTCGGCCCAGCGAACCGGGCTGGCAATTTGTTGAGCCAGACAGGCAAGCAGCGTTTCATCCTGGTATGGCTGGGCCGTGGTATTGGCAATCACCGGAATTTTCAACGCCGAGAACTGAAAGCCTTGCAGGTATTTTCCAAACTCCTCCATTGAGCCGCGCATTAGTCTGGAGTGAAAAGCACCGCTGGTATTTAAAAGGACACATCTGATGTTGCACTGTTCGAAGGCATCGGAGGCATTTATGATATCGCTGTGAGGCCCCGAAATCACAATTTGTGATGGCGTATTAAAGTTAGCTAAATCAATATGATCCAGCCCTTGGGTTTTCAATAATTCCCGCACCTGGGCTTCGCTCGCTCCCAGTACCGCCGCCATGCCACCGCCGTCGGCCTGCCCCATCAATTCACCGCGTTTTTTCACCAGCTTGAGACCGGTGGCAAAATCAAAACATTCTGCGGCCAGCAAAGCGTTAAATTCCCCTAGACTATGGCCTAAAACAAAATCCGGACGGGTACCGGTTTCTTTCAATTTCCTGAAATAAGACAGCGCATTGACGACATAAATTGCAGGTTGGGTATATTGTGTCCGGTTAAGATTTCCGTCTGGATCCTCAAGACAGAGTTTCTCAATTGAGTAACCCAGAATCTCATCGGCGATACGGATCAAATCAGCAAACTGCTCAAACAACCCCTCTCCCATTCCGCGTTGCTGGGAGCCTTGTCCTGGAAACATATAAACGTGAATTGACATGACTGCTCACTCCTTTGAATTTGGTCTATTAGGCTGTTCTGCTTAACCGCCTGTTCAACAGAACGCTCTCACGCTTTCAACTGTGACAACAGGTATTCAAGCGATCTCATCCCGTCACCGAACTGGTTCAATATATAGCCATGCTGGCAATCAATCCCTTTCGAATACTTCAGAAAGTTAGACAAACTGCCTGTCGCCGATACATCAATAAAAAAGTGGTCCTTCATTGCCGTAAACGTCGAGTGGGCAAGGGCAGAAAAGTCAACTTTGTCTCTGACAACCTGCCATAAATACGCATGAGCATCGGCTGGTTGTAATGAACCGACAGGCCGCCCCAATGCAGACGAATATATCGGAATGGCTGGAGTAAAGACCGGTGTGTGGTGCAGCAATTTCTGATAGGCGGGCTTTATCGCTTCGATCGCCTGTGAATGAAAGCCGTAGCGAACCGGCATTGCGACCGACAGAATGCCTTTATCAGCCAGCCTCTGTTTAACGTCCGTTATGGCGGCATGCTCACCGGAAATGAAGAAATTATTGTCGAAATTCACTCCAGCTAGCGTGCAACGGGAAAAAACATCCGCGTAGCGATAGAAAATTTCCGGTGAGGCCAGCACCACGACCAAACCACCTTCAGGGGCAGACTGAACCAGCAAACGCGCCTGCTCAACGACCAATCGAAGCGCATCGTCCAGCCGGAGCATACCGGCAACAGCGGCAGCAATGTACTCACCCAAACTGTGGCCGACAACAGCAGCAGGCTGGATGCCACGGGCAATCAACATCTGCGTCAGGCTGTATCCCAAACAAAATAGCGCCGGATGGGTATAGCGAATATCATCAAACTTATCCCCAGAATCGTTTTCACCATAGAGTTTTTCCAGCAGATTCACGCCACTGAGCATATGGACTTTGTGACAAAGGCTGTCCATCGTCTGTCGGAAATGCCCATCACTATGGTAAAAAACCCGTCCCATCTGATAGTACTGACTCCCCTGACCGGCATACATGAACACACACGGGTGTGGCGTTGCCGCGATCGGTCCAGTTGACTGATTCTGCATCGGCCTGACCTCCTGACCCATTGTGGACTCAGGAGAAAATAACATTGCAGAATGCGCTTCACCACTCGGCATCGGATCGGCGGCAATACGTTGGTGGAGTTTCGTTAGCACATCGCCGGGGCCGATTTCCATGAAATCATCATAGCCTTGAGCCAGCAGCCAGGAGATCGATTCATACCAACGAACCGGGCTGGAAATTTGCCGGGTCAACAGTGTCTGGTACCCCGTGGAGGGATAAGCCCTGGCCGTGACATTAGACATCACGGGAACAGACAAGGGATGAAAAGTAAACTCAGTCAGGAAATCGGCAAATTCCCGCTCAATGTCCATCATGCAGCGGGAATGGAACGCTGCGCTGACATTCAATTGGACAAAGCGTGCGCCGGCATCGAGAAAACGCTGTTCCAGCTCCGGTGCCAGCACTTCGTCATAATCCCCCGAGATAATGCACTGCTGGCGGGAGTTGATATTGGCTATATCCACATGCTGAAAGCCGCTGTCGGCCAAAATACGTTCAACCTCATCCAGATTAATTTCCAGCAATGCAGCCATTGCCCCCTTCGGAGCCTGACTCATCAGTTGACCGCGTTTTTGTACCAGCTGAAGCCCGGTAATAAAGTCAAAAGCGCCGGCAGCAAACAACGCGTTGTACTCACCCAGACTGTGTCCGGCCAGAAAATCCGGCGGTACCGCTCCACGGGCCTTGTGCTCTAGATAGGTCAGCGCATTCACGGTATACAATGCCGGTTGGGTATACTGAGTCTGGTTGAGAACTCGCTGAGGATCTTTCACGCAAAGGTTGACAATGTCATACCCGAGAACCTGATTGGCCTGAGCAACCAGCTCTGGGTAGTGTTCGAATAGGTCATAACCCATTGTACGATATTGCGAGCCCTGCCCAGGAAAGGTATAGACTGTCTTCATAAATTTCCCCGCTTTACTATTCTGTCATCGCTGCCATCAGGCCATCTCGGCCAGACCATCGTTCTGTCAGCAGATCACCGTTGTCCGCCATCTGCACGCTGCACGAGCGGATACGTCTACTCAGAGTGTCACTAAGAAGATAAAGAATGGCTTGCCATCAAACCGATTTGCCGTGACAACATCGATGCGGCTTCCTGCATCAACATTTCCCCGATTTCATCGACATGGCGAGCACGCCAGCTTTCATAGGCAGAGCCTTTCACCCACTGATTGAACGCGCCCAGAGCCGGCCCACAATGCACCTGATAATCGACTTTATTTTCCCGATCGCCAGCCAGCGCCAGGCGTGAGCTATAGGCAAAATACCAGCGGAATACCGCGGCCATTTTACGTTTGGGATGTTCTTCTATTTTCGCCAACATCTGGGGACGGCTCGCCTGATAGTATTGCCTAACGTCTTGCCAGACATCGGATAGCGGACGTTTGAAGTACTTGTCTTCGAGCTGCCTGGTAATGACCTGCGGTATGGCTTCCAGCGAGTCATATTGCTGATAGAGCTGATAAAGTTTGTTAGCCCGTGATGGGAAAAACACACCGCGCCGGAGCACCTGAACTTTGGCACCCTGTTCAAACATATCTCCGGCCGGTGCATAGTCGGTATCCTGAATGTTGATGCTTTGCAGTAAATCCTTCACTTCATCGCTGGTCGCCGCTTCTACCGAACACTGATTCACGGAACCGGTGACAATAAAATCAGCACCAAGCATAAAAGCAGCCATCACCGCTTCCGGCGTACCTATCCCCCCTGCGGCACCGATCCTGATCGGCTTTTGGTATCGCTGCCGAGCCGAAATATCCCGGCAAAGCCGGGAAATAGCCGGGAACAATACATAAGCATTCCCCTGATCGGTATGGCCTGCCGAATCCGATTCGACACAGATATCCTGAGCCATCGGCACCAACGGAGCCAACTCAGCCTCCTGCTCGGTAATCAACCCTTGCTGACATAACCGGGCAACCAGCTCAGGCGGTGCGGGGTGGGCAAAAATTTCAGCGACTTCGGGGCGTGACACTTTCGCCATCAGCGTATTGGGGATCACAATCTGCTGATCTTCCCCCTGATGAACGCCACATAACCGGTAACGAACCAACGCCGGAGTCAGCGCAATATAGGCGGCCGCTTCAATAAAACGAATGCCGTGGGTCAGAAACAGCTCGACCCGCTGCATTTCCTTTTCAGGGAAATCATAATCTGCCAGCAGATTCATGCCGAAAGACTCACCGCTCAGATCAGATTGAATCCCTAGAATCGCGTCTTCCAGAACACGAAGACTCAAGCCTCCTGAGCCAAAAAAGCTCATCATTCCGGCCCGCGCCATCGCCACAACCAGCTTACGGGACGCAATCCCCTGATACATGGCTCCGCTGACATAGGCGTATTTAATCCCATAATCCTGACGAAACGCGGTGCTTCCCAACTGTTCGGCCTGAACACGCCGCCCTTGCTGGCTGTCGCCCCCTTGACGGGGGAGACTTACACCACGTTCAGCCAGTACCGTTTGTTCAAAATGTGTCATCCTCTCCCTCGCCTCCATTCAGTCAGACCGGAAAGCCTCGCCACTAGAAAGCAGCATCGCCTTTCGTATCAAAGGAGGGATAGGCAGGGAAATCCCTTGTCGAAGGATATTTACTAAACGTCATCACCTCCCGACCATTGGTCAACACTGTCTGACCGCCACTCAGTTCGAACTCATAACTGACGTAACTTTGTCCTTCGCCCCAGAGTTTACTGTAAGTTCTGGTATTAAACGTCGTCCGCAAGCGGTCTGGCGAGATCGCCGCCAGCGCGTTCGACTCATAGTTGACAATGATTTCTCTCGTTTTCTGGGAATCACTGGTTGCCAGAATGTTGTAGCTCCCGTAGTACATCTGGTTCAGCGGTGTCGCCGTTTCGCCACGATGGTTACCGGCCAGTGGGATGCCACTACTATCGAGAACCGTAATGTAGAACCCCCCATCACGGACCACCCACCCTTCGGAGGGCAGAACCATCCCGGCCAGCGAATACAGCCGGTAATGGCCATCCGGGTTACCGGTATAAGGCTTCAACTCAATCCGGTTCTGTGCGATCAACGCGTTAACATCGATGCCGAATTCGCGATTAAAATAGCGAATCGCCTCTTCTCTTTTTTGCGCAACTTCGCTGTCACTCAGCCCCATAATATGGGTGTAGAAATAATCACTGGTGCATAACGTTCCCTGGCATCCCGATACGCCGGGAAATGGCTCAGTCTTCGTAATATCGAGAGCACCGGTTCCCATAAAAACCAGTACCTGCTTAAACCCCATCGGCTTAGGTAAAAAGTCGGCGGCATATGTATTGGATGCCATCAGCGCCAGAGAGAAAACAACGATGGCAGCGGTCTTGCGTTTAAATGTATGTAACATCATAGGTAAGCTCCTTTTTGCTTTTAAGTCATAACTAGCTGATTAGTTATAAATAGTCTTTTAGTTCCTCAAGACTCTCGAACGTTAAACCTCTATACCCTTCATACTTCGAGTTGCAGGTGCGTTGGCTGCCCTCACTCCCCCCAGTCACTTACTTGTGTAAGCTCCTGGGGATTCGCTCGATTGCCGCCTTCCTGCAACTCGAATTATTTTGGGTATAAGACCGTCAAGGCCGATATATCTTCTGGCAACAACCGTTCCGCCAGCATTATCGGGACAGGAATATCCTCCACTTTCAACTCTGGCTGTTCCACCATCATATCCAGTAAGACCAGCACGTGGTCGACAAGCCGTGAGATCAGATCCGGTGAAAAATGACGACGGTCATAGATAAACGGCAAGCTCAGCTTTCCGTGGGTTTTCAGCAAACCTACCCACAGTGGTGCGACGGGTTCCCTTTCGTCCAGAGACATAGGCAGCAATCTTTGAGCAAAAGTCGTCACGTCGACAAAGGTATCCCGGTCATTGCTATCAACAGCAAGGCTGCCCAACAGGGTGTGGTCGTGGGCATCCCCCCCTTCAGGGGCGAGTTGTTGATGCAGTGCAACAAAATCAAAGTGCTTATATTGCTGCACTTGCAACAGTGCTTCGTCATACACACGCCACACGTGCCGCAGGCTGAAATGAGGTTGCAGCGTTAACACCAGCGGAACCGACGAAGAGAAGTCACCGTAAACCGATTCAAATTCATATCGATCCCTGAGGTTATACGCCATCTGGATCGGCATATTTTCTCCGGTGATCCGATACATTAACGTCGCCAGAGCACAGGTGACGAGTTGTGTGAGCGTGGTATTTTGGCGACGATTTGATGACTGCAACCGTTCAAGCCTCTCATCGGAGATATCCAGAGAATAGGTACCCGCTTTTTCCGGCTTCCCGTGATGTTCATCCGGGCTGCTGCTCCGTGCGATGTGTTTATCCTGCAGCGTAAAAGACGCCCGTTTGCCATGTAACTTGCTCAACCAATACCGGGTCGCGGTCTCCTTATGTTCCCCGAACTGACTCAACGCAAAATGTGCATATTCAGCCAACGGTTTGGGGCAATAAAAATCGATGCCGCTGCGCAGTGCATCATAGCGATGACAGAGCTCTTGCAGGAACATGAACAAGGTAAAACCATCAGCATGGAAATGGTGCGTAACAAAGTAAACCGCGCCCAGATCGGCACCATTATGGGCAAGATACAGCTCAAACATCGGCATCCGATCCGCCTGGAACAACGTCGTATTGACCGATTTCTGGAAGCCGGCGAATGTCTGTTCAAACGTTTCTCTATCAGAAATATAAGGCCAACAGACTTCCCTGCATTCCAGCGTTAAGGCATCGTGAACAACCTGTGCCCATTGTTGCCCCACACGTTCAGCACCGGTTCTTAGAATGGCGTGATGGCGGACCATATCGTTCAACGCCTGATTCAGCAATGACAGGTCAACCGGCATATCTATCCAAAAACCCTGACCGATATTAAAGGTAGAGCGCTTTTTCACCTCACTCTCATGCAGAATAAATGCCTGAATGTGGCTGACCGGATAGTAGCGAACCCCGGTCTCTAAACACGACCATAAGCAATCAGGACGGTTCACACGATCAAGCCTATCCCCGGCACGCGGAGCGTTTCGGTAGAACTCAAAACGAAGACCTGTCGCGTCTTTCCAGACACCGATTCCCTGCGCTAACAGCAGGCTTAATTCAGTACGGCCCAACGTCATATCGGCTACAGGCTCTGCCGCCAAAGATAAGGCCAGTGAGACCGACTGAATAAATGTCGGGCAATTATCCGACCTATCCTTGAGGGAAACGCGCGCCGACGCGGAGGCAGACGGATAATACGTAGAGCGCGAGGGATCGTGAGCGGAATTGCGTGGACGATGGGCAATTTCCCCGGCAATCAACCGAAGCGATGCCTTCGTCAACAAATAGGCATCAAACTCAGTCGCAAAAGTGGCATTGATCCGGTTTAACAGACGGAGTCCCAACAATGAGTCGATACCGTAGCGGGTTACCGGTTCATCCAGATCAATTTCAGCGACAGACAAACCGGCCAGTTCCGCCAGCATACCGGTCAGTTGTTGCGCGATGTGTTGTGGTGCTGTCTGTTGTGATTCTGTCTGTTGCGTCGTTTGAAGGTCGGTTGCCTCTCGGCGTAACGCCCCGACAGGTTCCTCCCGGATAGCTCCGGCCCAGCACAAACGTTTGTCAAAAGGATATCCCGGCAGCGATAACGGGAATTTTTCCGCCGCAGAATAAGCCTGCTCCATACGGATTTCCGCGTTGAAGTCAGGAGAGAGGAAGTCGACACCATTGACATATAACCGGGCCAGAGCCAACAGATTGTCACGGTCTGTCGGCGCGTGAACCGCCTGACGCACGTGGGCAACCGCAGACGATGCTTCATTCCCGGCTAATGACTGATGGCCTGAACTGACTTTGCCCCGATAGCCGTTGTCCGCCGGAGTCAATGCCGCCCCGGTTATTACCCGATCCAGAAAATCGTACAATGCCCTGACGTCAGAAACCACGCAGGCACACCGATATGAGAAATGACTACGGCGCAACAATAGGTTTGCTGACAGTTGTTTCAGATCCACCCCTTGCTGAGCCCGCACAACATCTTGCAGATCCCGGCAGCGTTGCAGCAAAGCGTTGTCACTCTTTCCAGACAGCACAATACACACCGGCTGTTTACCGCCGTGCGCCGGTGATGCTCCTTGTAGCGATAATGGGCTCGCAGAGAGATTGTCTGGCGACCATTCCCGCCCTTCCCCGTTTGGGTGAGGTTCAGCGACAACAAGGTGAACATTGATCCCCGTCGCCCCTAACGAGCTAATCGCAGCACGCCGCACCTGTCCGGGGTCCACCGTCCAGGGCACCGTTTCCGCATTGATATAAAATGGACTGTGTTCCAGCGGTAGCAAAGCGTCCCGGTCTTGCGTATTCGGCGTTCCGGGAATGGCCCGATGCCTGAGCGCTAACAGCACTTTGAAGAGATGATTCATCCCCGCGCTGTGGAAAGCATGGCCGATGTTGTTCTCAACACTCCCCAGTGCACAGTATGACTGCCCGTCAGATGGAACCTCCCCGCCATGCTGCCGAAAGACGTTGGTCAACGCGCCAATTTCTGCGGCGTCTGCCGCAGGCATCCCGGCCGCATGAGCCTCAACCAGAGTGATACGCGCCGGATCAACATCAAACCGTTGATATATATCAGATAATAGCGCTTCCTGCGCACTGGTGCTCGGTGCCATAATCCCATTGGTTTTCCCGTTGTGATTGCTGCCCCAGGCTTCAATCACCCCATGAATTCTGTCGCCATCTTCCAGTGCCTGCTGCAACGGTTTGAGAATCACAACGCCAACAGATTCTCCGGGCATCATGCCCGTAGCCTGTGCTGAAAATGCACAACCACGGTCAGCTGAAGACAACAGCCCAAGACGGGAAGAACTGAGCAACATATTCGGCGTGGAATAAATCAGGGCACCACCGGCAATCGCCACCTCACACTGACCCAACACCAGGTGATCACAAGCCTGAGCGACGGCCAACAGCGAAGAAGCACACCCCGCCTCTACCGTCAGACAAGGTCCTTTCAGGTTCAGGCTGTAGGAGACTCGCCCGGGTACCTGAGACAAGGTAATATTCGGCGCAAAATGTTCTCCCTGAGCAAAACGCAGCGAATAGTCTCCCCCGCTCCCACAGAAAACCCCCCAACGTTTGCCGGACAACGTCTCTGGAATCATCCCTGCATCTTCAATGGCTTTCCAGCTTTCCTGTAAAAACAGACGCTCACAGGGATCTAACATTGATGCTTCGTGCGGCGATATCTGAAAAAACAGCGGGTCGAAGTGTTCGACATCCGAGAGAAAACCGCCATAGCCGGCATACTCACCCTCACTTTCCGGGCTAATCGACCAGCCGCGGCTATCCGGCGGCGGCGTAAACGCCGATTGACCTTGTTCGAGCAGATGCCAGAAGTCATCGGGATTTTTCGCCCCGGGAAACTGCCCGGACATGCCGATAATCGCGATAGGACCCCGGCCTTCCCCACACGGCTTCACGGCCCGTTTTCCGCTTTCATTCGGTGTGGTTTTCCCAACGGATCGGCCCCGATACACCGCCCGACAGCGTGCCGAAATCATGTCAACACTCTCGCGTTCCGATAAGAGATAAAAATGATCCCTGGCGTGGGTGCGAAGTACCTGAACCCCCGGTAAATAGTGTAGCCATCGCTGACAATGGCTTTCATCGTGCGTCAACTCTTCACCCAGCACATGGCGATTATTTTCAGCCAGCGCCGACAACGTATTGTGGTTCTCTGGCCGGTCACCGTATGACGGTGTAATCGTCATGTAGTGCAGATCAATATCCAGGGCATTCGGTAACGCCTTCACCGAATAGGCCGCCATCGCGTCGCGGTTGTGTTTAAGGATTTGAGCCATATTCTCAATTTTTTCCTTCACAACCGACAACGGCTGCTTCACGCCTTTTTTCAGGCACCCTTCAGCCAGCCATGTCACCTGTTTATCTGCATCAACGCGCCTTAATTCCTGTTCGGTGTAGGCGATCGTTTCAAACGCTATCTGACCTGATGCCAGCACGTCACTCATGCTGTAGTGCAAAAAGAAGTTCGCACTCATCAGTAATGCATCTCGATAATAAAACGGTGATGACACGTGATGGTTATCCGGCTGCGGAAACGGCGGTTCCAGCAGAATCAGACTCGACACCCTGAGCCCTGCCAGTTGCAACTGCCGGGCCATTTCATAGGCGATGATGCCACCCATTGAATACCCCGCCAGTTCGTATGGCCCGGTCGCATTACTGGCTCGCATGATGTCAATATAGTAACGCGCCATGCTTTCGATGCTGTCGAGCGGCGGGAACCGGGTAAGAAATCCGCGCGACTGAATGCCCCAGATGGCGTAGTCGTCTGCCAGATTTTCGGCAATCTTCAGATACACCCCCGTCGAGCCGGTGAGCGGATGAATCCAGAACCGTGAACATTCGGGCGCGGACACCTCGTTGATGTGCCTGTCCCGTAGCGATTTGCTAAGAGGAATACACTCTGGATACCGTCTCAACCACGCACTTAGTCCGGCTGTTTTTTTATCGGACGTCTTCTGCGGACAATCAGCCCCTTGTTTCTCGACCGCGTCGTGGGCGATCACCGCCACTGCGTTTGCCTGCTGGTCGTGCGGCGGGGGCGGCATCAGGTTGCCAAGATATAAAGACAGCGCATCAATGCTTGGGTAGTCAAAAATGGCTTTGATCGTCAACCCAGCCGCAAACGCCTGGTTCACCGCTTCAATAAAGCCAACCGCATTGATTGAATTGAGCCCCAACTCGGTAAACAGTTGATGGTTCTCGATTTCGCTCTCTTCAAAATAGAGCGTTTGCACCAGTAAAGCGCGAACCTGACGGGTGATAGCATCAAGCGGCGATGTGCCGCCTGTATTCATCGCGGCATCGCCCGGTATCATCACCTGTTTCTCACCGCTACCCGTAGACTGGGTCTGCGTGGTGACCTCGGCAGGGGGAAGATGGGCCCAGTAGCGTTTGCCCTGAAACGGGTAGACCGGCAAACTTATCCGTTGCGGTACTGTCTGTTGCAGCGAGAATATCTCACGGTATAAATCAAACCACTCCACATTGACGCCATTAACCCATGCATCCGCCAGTTCCTGCCATTGTCCTGTAGCTATCCATCCCTGAATCTGGGCAAGCTGTGCCGGAGAGTTCCCATCATCCCATTCATGCTCTGTTGCCCACCCGGTACCCTCATCATGGTGTTGTCCGCCATGATGATAATAAGCGCCGGGCGCAATCTCGCCGCGAACAAACCACGCTAATTGTTCACGCAATTCCGTAATATCAGACACCACAAAAGCGACGCGTTTTGTCATCGCGTCTCGCCCGGTTTGCAGGCTATAGGCCAGTTGATCAAGCCGCGTTGCCGGGTGACGTTGCAGGAACTGCACAAAGGCCTGAGCATAGGCTTGCAGCGCGGCGGTAGTTTTCGCCGAAATAGGAACGATCGCCGGGCGGGTGGCGATGCCCGACGGACGCAAAACGCGCCCTTGTAGCGCATGAATATCTGCGCCCTTCAACGCGTCGGAGTCGTCGGCAATATATTCTTCAATCACCACATGAGCGTTGGTGCCGCTGATCCCCGTCGCGCTGACTGCACCAAGCCTGGGCTGCGTGCCTCGCCGCAACCAAGGGTGATTCTGCTGGTGAATCGTAAAGGGAGTCTGCTCTAATTTAATGTAGCGGTTACAGGTATCAAATCCATGAGTCGCCGGAATCGTCTGTTGAGCCATCGCCTTGAGCATGGCCACAAGACTCACGACGCCGGAAGCGGCAAACGTATGCCCGATTACGGGTTTAATCGAGCCTAACACACAGCGATGCGCATCGCTGCATCGCCCGGCAAAGGCATCGGTGAGCGCCTGAACCTCAATCGGGTCACCCAACTGAGAGCCGGTGCTGTGAGAGATCACATATTGAATATCTCCCGGGTTAATTCGGTATCGGTCATAGACGTTTTTCAGCAGTTCCGCCTGACGAACAGGGTTCGGTGCTGTGATACCGTTGGTCTTTCCGTCGTAGTTCACCCCGCTGGCTTTAATGCAGCCATAGATTCGATCGCCATCGGCTTTGGCTTTTGACAACGGTTTGAGTAAGACTACAGCGACGGCTTCCCCTGGAACCAGCCCGTTTGCCCGTTGATCAAACACGCTGGCATTGCCGTCGGGGGAAAGCATTCCCGTCCGGCTCATACTCTGATACACCCACGGCGTCATCAACAGATTGATGCCCCCGGCCAGTGCCATCTCGCAGTCCCCCTGCCGCAGCGCCAGGCACGCCTGATGAACAGCCACCAACCCTGATGCACAAGCGGCTGTGAGCGCCATATTCGGGCCTTTCAGATCCAGCGCATAAGAAATACGCGCAGCCAGGGTTGCATTTTGATTACCGTTTATCGACCCCTGATCGCCGACAATAGCCCCATAATCGCTCTCTTCCGCGCCGACATATACACCACAGGACATTCCCCGGATGCGTTGCCCCATATAACCGGCATCCTCAAAGGTGTGCCAGGCTTCCTGCAGGAAGATCCGCTGCCTGGGGTCCATATCCATCGCTTCTTTTGGCGCAATATCAAAAAAGGCGGCGTCAAACTGCATGATATCCGTCATGAAAGCGCCCCATTGCGGAAGCGCTTCATGCTTATCCCGACCTTCTGACGATCCAGATGGCAGGTTATTGGCGACAGACTGCCAGTCCCAGCGCGGCCCTGACATCTCACCAATACAACTCTCTCCCTGGATCAGCTTTTCCCAGAACGCATCAATAGTATCCGCCTGCGGAAAACGCCCGCTCATCCCAATCACGGCAATCGACTCATCCATGACGTCAGAAGCCGTCGTGTTGGTTGCCGCAGCAAGAGCCGACTGATGATTCTCCGTGGTTGTCTTCATCTGCTGGGGTTCGTGGCCCGACGTTGGATTTACGTCTTCCCGCTCGACGGTCAGATGAACGCTATCAGCTAGCGGAGACATGTTGACGGCGTCCGTTTCCGGCGACGCCTGACGCGAAAATAGGGCCTGTAAAGCCTGAGCATGCTCACGACAAAAATATTCCGTCAACCGTTTAACCGATGAGTGACCGAAGAGCACAGCGGGCGTGATGTCAACATCAAAATACTGACTCAACTCGCGGGAAAAGGATGCCAGCGTGATCGAGTCAAAACCAAAATCAGCAAAACTGCTGTTCAACCCGATTCGGTCAATCGGCGTACCCAGCAACCGGCTAATCTGCGTTTTCAGCACATCACTCACCGTAGTGCGCATGTCTGTCACATCCCCGGACAACCGCGCCATATCGCCTCCGGCACGCAACGCCGTCACGTGACGGTGTGTTTGTGCCGCACCACGGGTCGTTTCTTGATTGCTGGCATCACCGTGGCCACTGACTGGATGATGTTCGCTCCATCCAGCTACCGGTTGTTCTTTCAGCCTCAGAAACCGAGCAACACGACTGGGTTTTCCGACCATCACCAAATGCTGGCCTTCGCTTTGCCGCAGCAGTTGCTCAAAGACCCGCACCCCTTCTTCGCTTTCAAGGGCGCGTTGACCACTGGAGCGGAGATAAAATTCGGCGCTCTCCCTGTCCTTGGCCCCCATTTTCCCTTCTTTCCAGAAAGGCCAGTTAATAATCAGCGTCTTACCGCGAAGTTTGCCCTGTTGAACCTGCGCCATCCGGTGTTTGCCATACCCCATCTGGAAACGGTTCCCCATAGCGTAATCACAAGAGCCAAAATCGCCTAAGAACGCGGCGCTGGAGGAAAAATAACAGACAAAATCCAACGGATCCTGCGCCAGCAGTTCGTCTAATAATTGTGTCCCTTCCACTTTTGGCCGAAGAATATCGTTGAACGCCTGACGGGACTTCTCAAATACAGGCTCACTGGCCTCCAACCCGGCGGCGTGGATAACCCCGAGGATCGGCCCCATCAACTGTCTGGCCTGTACCAGATTGAAACGCATGGTGCCGACATCACAAACATCGGCCTGGATATAGTGTACCTGTCCCCCCAATTGGGTCAGCTCATCGGCCATCGCTTTACGGTCTGCATTCATGGCTGAACGCCCGGTCAGTATCAGTCTGGCGGAATAGTGCTGTGCCAGATATCGGGCAAAAATGAATCCCAGCCCACCGAATCCCCCGGTGATCAGGTAGGTTCCACCTTGTTTAATCCCCGCCTCTGCCACCGCAGTGCCGCTCAGCACAACCGGACTGGGCTGAACATTCAGGACGTATCGCTCTGCGCCTTCATAGCAGACGCTTTCAAAATTTTGCCCCGTCAATGTCTGATAAAGCATGGATATATACGGTTGAGTAAAGACCGGTATGTCTCCAACCAGACCGGCCCCCGCGGCAACACTAACGGCCACCGCGCACTGGGTGTTAGGTAAGACGGATGTCAGAGAACGTTCAATACCAATCCATGACTCCAGATAAGCGCGCTCCAGCGAATGGTGGCTGGCACCGGCCAGCAGTAAGCGTGCTGGTGCCATGCCTGCGGCAACCATAGAAGACAACAGATCATGCAGCGCGGCGAAGTCTTGTATCTGACCACGTTCCTCCAGCGGCCATAGATATAAAATCGCACTGTGTTCGGGTTGTATCTGAGCCGACCTCAGTTGTGCAAAGCAGTGCTGATAACTTTCGACATTGTCCCGCGTGGTATTTTTTTGCGGCAGATGAAAACCGTTTATCCCCTCTTCCAACGGGTGGCGGGATACAAACACAACCGCTGTCTGTGGTGCCAGCACCGTCATCTGGGATTGCAGTAAACGCTGGCTTTCCGGTTCCGACAAAAAGCAGATCACGGTCTCAAACCTAGGGTCTTGCTGGGACGCCGCCAGATGAGGCACCTTCTGCCAGGACTCGGTAAACAGCATCAGCGCATCATGCTCTTCCTGCGTCGATACCGCTCGGGGCGGTGCCTCGCCTGATGATGCACCCTGGCCGATCCGGCCCAAATCATCCGGTGCCTCGATCCAATGCCGCTCCCGGGCGAACGGATACCCCGGCAGACTGATACGACGAGGCGTTACTATCAAATAGAGCTGATACCAGTCCACATGAAAGCCTTCCGCCCAGAACCGGGCAATCTTGTGAACGGCGTTTTGTTCTACCCAGCGCTGAAGCAGTACGCGGCTGTCCTCAGCCGACATAAACCCGGTATCCCGGCCACTGTCCTTCGCACCGATACCGACCCCTCGCCAACAACGCTCAGGTAAGGCGTCATCCTCGGCAAAGGCGACCAGTTTTTTCTGTAACTCCTGGAGATCCTGTACGACAAAAACCACCCGCTCTTCCAGAACCCGCCGTCCGACTTGCAGCGTGAAGGCCAGATCCGCAGGATGAACGCTATCGATATCCGGGTGAGTCGCCAGGAACTCGGCCAGATTTCGGGCCATCACCTGAAGCCGCTCTTGCGTTTTCGCCGATAACGGAACAATCAGTGGCATCTCCTGTTGCTGGCGATTCCCCAATGTCCTGACGTCTGGCGGCAGATATTCTTCAACGATCACATGTGCGTTCGATCCGGTAGCGCCAAACGAACTGATCCCCGCCCGCCGTGGGACATTGACCTTTTCGCCGTCTTCTCCCACCGTCGGTTGCTCCCAGTGCTGGGTTTCACGCTGAATATAGAAAGGTGAATTATCCAGTTCCAGATAAGGGTTAACCTGCTCTGAATGCAACAGTGACGGTACCCGTGTCTTATGGTGCAACTGGAGGATAACTTTACTTAAGCCACTGATGCCGGCCGCCGACTCCGCATGACCGATGTTCGATTTCACCGAACCGATCGCGCAAAACTGTTTGTCTTTCGTGTACTGCCGGAAGGCTTTCACCAACCCCTGAACCTCGATCGGATCGCCCAGCGCCGTGCCTGTCCCGTGCGCTTCGATATAACTGATGGTGCGGGGATCAATCCCGGTTTTTTCATAACAACGCAGCATCAAATCAGCCTGTGCAACCGGGCTGGGAACCGTAATTCCGCTCACTTGCCCGACGTGGTTGATGGTGCTGCCCTTGATCACCGCATAAATATTGTCCCGATCCTTAATCGCCTGCGACAGCGGTTTGAGCAACACGGCCCCCACACCTTCGCCAGAGACAAAGCCATTGCCGCCGTCACCGAACGTGCGGCAGCGGCCATCGGTGGAATACATGTCGGCCAACCCATAAGTCATATACTTATAAGGATGCAACGACAGGTTCACCCCGCCGGCTAATGCGACTTTACTTTCTCCCCGGCGCACACTTTCCAAAGCCAGATGTAGCGCGGTCAGAGAGGAAGAGCACACCGTATCGACGGCAAAAGAAGGGCCGTGGAAACCGCAGAAATAAGAGACCCGGTTAGCAATCGGGGCATAATTCATCGATAGCGGCACGACCTGACCACGATTGACTATCTCAGCGGCGATCAAGGCGTAATCGTTGTGCATGACCCCAACAAAAACACCGACATCACGGCGCTTGTTCGGCCCCTGTTCTGCAACCAATGTCTCTGGGGTGTAGCCCGCATCTTCGATTGCCGCCCAGCATGTTTCCAGAAATAATCGTTCCTGAGGATCTAGCCACTGCGCTTCTCTGGGCGAAACCCGGAAAAACTGTGCGTCAAAGCAGTCGACATCCTCGATAAATCCCCCCCATTGAGGAATCGGTCGGCCAGAAGGCGACGTAATGCCATCCAACACGCGTTTCTGCCATCTCGATTCAGGAATTTCGGTTACACAGTCCTTACCGGCTTTGAGGTTCTCCCAAAACTCCGTCATCTGTTTCGCTCCGGGATAGCGCCCAGCCATCCCGATCACCGCGATATCTTCGCTTTCCGAGGCATTCGGTGGGATTGATGATGTCGGTCTGGTTGATGATGCCTGTATGGTTGATGATGAATGGGAAGCGGCCTGCCCGGCGTTTATCGGCTCAGCATCGGCCCGATTGATACCGGCTAAATTGCCCAAATCCGGCAACGTACCCGATGCCTGAGGCGCGTTGTCCCGCTCGGTGACAGTCGCGACATCAGGTGCCATATCGGCAAATGGGCGGAACGACTCCGGGTACCGTTCCAGCAGATACTCGGCCAGTGTACCAACAGTGGCATATTCAAACAGCAACGTCGGATTCAGCTTTACCTTGAGCGACTGCTCCAGTGACTGCACCATTTGCAGCAGCCCCGCCGAATCCAACCCCAATTCGTAATAACCGACATCGCTCTCAATCTCTGCGGTGCTTTTCGCCAACGTAGCGGCCAGTATCTTTTTCACCGCATGTTCAACACGGTCCAATGCCGACGCATTCTCACCCGTCAGGCTGGTCGAAGCCGCTGACGCCACAGACTGAGGTGCCTTTTCCATCGACACCACCGGTTTGACTGGCGGCGTGACGGCCTCATCAGCCAGGATCGGCACCGCTGCCGGGGTTCTTGATGCGTTGATCGCCGCAGGATCACGTACACGCTTACAGGTGAAATTTTTCAATTCACCAATCTTTTCACCGTCAGGCTTAAAAAACTCCATCGTCAGGTAAGAGAGTTGCTCGGTTTGTTTCAGCGAGGCACGACTGACACGGGTAATACAGCGCCCTGACAACGGTTCTGAAGCGCGGAAGGACTCATAATAAAGCGGTAAAAAGATGTCTTGCTGTTGGTTTTGCTCCAGAAACAGATCCCCAGACCCGATAGCGCTACCGTCAATCAGCACCGGGTGAAACAGATAGTGTTCTGCGCCGGCGAGTGGCTCATCGGGAACGGCAATATCAATCAGATTTGCCGAAGGCAGGTGATAAATCACGCCGTCGCCGACCATCGGTCCGCGGTGACGGATATCGTCCCCACCAAATTCCGCATACGCGTCCTGTAACCTCATCTGACTGGTGGCGGTCTTTTTCAACGCCTCCACATCCAGTGTTTCATTAAATATCGACGCCGCAACCGGGTGCATTTCCGCACTCATATACAGCTTCAGTCCCGACCGTGAGTGATCATCCGACACTTCACTGCCTTCCACTTTCAGACGCCAGTACCCTTGCGCCTGCTTTTGACAACTGATTTGTGCATCCACCCCATAGTCATCACCGATAGTAAAGGGGTAATGAATCGTTAGGTTGCGCATTTCCAGTTGTCGGTAATCCATACCTTGTCGATGGAAAAACTGAAAGAGCAGATCGATGTATGCCAGCCCGGGCAGCAGCGATTGTCCAAACGCCTGATGGTTATGCAAAATGCGATGATGGTGGTTAAAAGGTTGACTCCATGGGTGATTTTCCGTGAATAACCCCGCACGGCCGATGGGATAATGGCCTTCGCCAATCCGATCACCGTCGCCAACGCCTTTTTCAACCATGCCGACTTTCGAGGTCGGCACCGGAGCACGAAAGACGTCTTTCGCAAACACATAGCCGGGTAAATGCATACGCACTGGCGGTTGCCGATAGAAACTGTTCCAGTCAACCGGTTTCCCTTGTAGCCAGGCTTGCCCAATCGCCTCCAGTTCGGAACGGGACAACTGGTGTAGACAGCGGTGTTGATAGGCATCGGCGGCCAGAGCGTGTTGTTTTCTTCCCACCATCGAGGCATGCCCGAAAAAATGATCCGTCGCTATCGTCTGACGGCAGCATGACTGTAACTGTTGCAGACAGTCGTGGCGATCTTTCACAATCAGGAAGAAACGTTCCGGCATCGCTTCCCGTCCAACCTGCAACGTATAGGCCATTGATTGCATAAAGGACAAAGCATCATCGCCTGACTCACGCTGTTGCCCATCCGTATCTTCAAGATAGGCGCACAGTGCCTGAATCTGTGCTTGCAGACTTGATGTCGTTTTTGCCGATAACGGAATAATCCAGCCCGCGGTAGCCGGTTCAGCGGCGTGTACCCGACCCGGCAAATACTCTTCAATGACCAAATGTGCGTTGGTCCCGCTGTGACCGAAAGAGTTCAGGGCGGCCAGTCGCGGCCTGCCCGCGTCGGTTTTCCACACGGACGTGGTGTTTTGAATATAAAAAGCGGAATCTTGCAACTCAAATAACGGATTTATCTGCTGATAATGCCTTAAACCCGGTAGCTGACGATGACGCATCGACAACAAGATTTTGATAAGCCCAATCACCCCGGAAGCGGCCGAAGTATGGCCGATATGAGACTTCACACTGCCCAGAGCACAATAATGCTGCTTATCGGTTAATGCCTTAAATGTTCGCGCCAGGGCATTGACCTCAATGGTATCCCCCAATTTACCGCCGGTGGCATGAGCCTCAATGTAACTCATCTCTTCAGGATTGATGTGGTAGCTCTGGTAGACCTGTTCCAGTAATTGTTGCTGAGCCGTTCCACTCGGTGCCGTAATACCGTTGCTCGCGCCATCCTGATTAATTCCAGAGGCACGAATCACCCCGTAGATGGGATCGCCATCGGCGATAGCCTGATCAAGACGTTTCAGTGCAACGATCCCAATCCCTTCAGATAACAGCATGCCGTCAGCCGACTGCTCAAAAATGGGGCACTCAGCGCCGTGGGACAACATGCCGATACCAGACAGACTTGCCAACGCACCGGCATCCAAAGCCGCGAAGACACCACCGGCCAGCGCCAGATCTGTCTCCCGGCGGCGCAGACTTTCACAGGCCAGATGTATCGCCACCGCAGAAGATGAACAGCCAGTATTCACCACCAGCGCCGGGCCTTTCATATCCAGAAAATAAGACACGCGTGATGCAATAATCGCTTCAGATGAGCCAACAAAAGAGCCCTGATGGTAATTCGACGGCTCTGCACCAATAAACACCCCGGTATTGCTACCAGCCAGAGCCTTGGGGTTATAACCTGCATCTTCCAGCGCTTTCCAGCTTTCTTGCAATACCAGCCGCTGATGCGGACTCATCGACAACGCATCCTGATCGGTAATCCGGAAAAATTTCGCATCGAAGCAGTCTCTGTTTTTAACGATCCCCCCCCATTTGCAATAGGTCTTTCCGCTCGGCGTGGTTTCTTCCTTGTCCGTATCAACGCTATTTGTATCGACAAAATATCTGGCTTGATCCAGATAATGCCTGGGTAATTCTTCAATCCCTGAACGATGTGCAACGAGGTTCTCCCAAAAATGCTGGGTATCCTCAGCATCAGGAAATTGCCCTGCCATCCCGATCACCGCAATGGCAGCCGGTTCGGTTTGCCTCTCTTCGGGTGTCGTTCCCGGATCAGTGATGGACGCCGACAGTGCGGCAGACGACGACACCGCCGCTGGCTGCGGTGCGGCTTCCAACCGCGGTGGCGATTGCGACAGTCGTTGAGAGGGCCGCGGTTGAGAGGGCTGTGGTGATGAGGATGGAGCCTGAGGAATACCGATCTGATCGGCGCAAGTCAGGGCAATATGCGCACTCAGCGTTTCGACCGTCGTATAATCATAGAGCAACGCTGGATTGACATTGATCCCCAGCGCTTGATTGACCTGATTGACGAAGTTAACACTGAGAATCGAATCAATACCAAAATGAGAAAACGCCACCTGTTCATCGATTTGCTCAGGCAGCATATTGACCGTCCTGGCTAGCCCATTGATCACACAGGTTGTTATATATTCCTGCGTTATTTCGCCGCGTCCAGAGGGGGTTTTCGTACCGGAAGAAAGCGAATCCGGCGCGCGCTCAGCCAGAACATGATGTCCTGCGGTCCGAACAATATGGCCGCTCAGCGAGGCGACGGTGCTGTAGTCATAAAGCACTGCGGGATTCAAGCGAATACCAATCAATTCATTGATTTTATTTATAAAATTAACACTTAAAATAGAATCAATCCCGTATTCGGAAAAAGCGATGTCCGCATCGATCTGCGCGGTTGAAAGATTAACCGCTTGTGCCAACGCAGACACAACGGCATCGTGAACCCGCTCGGCAATCTGCGCTTCTGTTATCGGCACGTCTAACGGCACTTCGGGTGTGGCCGCCGTACCTGATGAACGTTTGGCGGAGTCGGAGATGGCCTGTTGTTTTACTTCTGCCGGAGAATATTGCGACTTATCAGCCATCAGCGATTGATCCGCAGGTTGCCGTTGCTGGCGAATCATCCCGTCACTAAGGGCGACAATAATGGTTTGTCCTAGCGCATGGGCTCTTTGAGCCGGAAACTCAACCGCAAAGAACCCTTCTTCTTCCAGTATCTCCTGCCACGTTTCAGGCGCGATTGCCGGGCTGCCCGCAATGCGCAACGCCGTATCCTGATGTAACCACCACCCTTTGAGCAACCCGAACGTCAAATGGGTAAACACAGACTTATCGCTAAGCTCATTAATCACCACCATTCCCCCGCGGCGCAAGGCAGCTTTGCAATGCCGCAGCGTGGCCCGGATATCCTTGGTGGCGTGCAATACATTGGTCGCAATCGCCACGTCAAAACAGCCCAGAGAAATAGGCTGTGTCGCCAGAGGTTGTTCAATATCCCACAATGCATAGTCGAGAAACGGGCAATCCGGCCCATAGTGCCTGCGGGCATGCATCAAAAATACCTGAGAGAGATCCGTATACAGGTATGCCTGAATATTGTGGCGGTATTGCATCAACGCGGGCAAAACCATGGCCGTTGTGCCACCGGTACCGGCACCGATTTCCACCAGACGCAACTGCGCGTCGTGATCAAACCGCAGCACCTCATTCACGTAGTCGCCCACGGTTTTCGTCAATACCCGATTAAAGAAATCAGAGACCGGATTGTTTTTATAAATCCCTTCCACTTTCTCCATCGACGCATTGGGGAACAACACTTCCGTCGCCTGCACCTGTCCGGTCAGAATGTGGGGCAGATCGCGCAAGCAGGTATCGACAAGATTCATCTGGGTCATGCGGGCATGATCATGGCGATAACCATCACGATAATCATCCCATGCCTGCCATATTGCTTCCGGCGGCTGCGCTAACGGCTGCCGACGAACCAGCGAGTCTCCCTGCTGGGTTACCCATCCAGCCTCAAGTAACAGCGTCATCGACTCCTGCCACCAGGGCTGGAACTGAGGATCAAGCCCCAAACGGGCGGCAAGCGTAGAAAAATCGAGAGGATTCGACGGCGATGAAAAAACACCAAGCCCGTCAAGCTGGACATACAGCAGTTGAATTAACCATTGATTAATTGCATGAGGGTGATGGGATTGCAGCAACGCGTCAGCCTCTTCATCCCATTGATTGTCAGCGATATTATTCATTGATCAGCCTCCTGCTGTGTTTATCAGATGAAGAGTGAGTGGGTGACAGTTGACGTTGATGACTCAACAGAACGGACTCATGCGGATGCAGGTTCATCAATTGCTGTACCGGAACAGACGCATTCAGGCACACCAACTGCGCCAGGCGTCCCTGCTGCAACAGCGTGGCAAAACGTTCAAAACAGGCAAAACCATCCGCATCGCTCAGGGCAAAAATACTCTGGCTGGCGGGTAACCCGGCAAGAGATGCCTGCCAGAATCCCCAGTTGATAATCCCGACGGGAAAATCGGCACGATGCTGTAAAGCACGCACCAAGGTGTCGGAGAACGTAATCCCGGCGGCATAAGCTGACAGCGTCGCCGCACCGGAGAAAGAGAAAGCCTGGCAGGAAGAGAAATAGACCAGAAAATCCAGCGCTTCGTGCCGGAGTGCCTGGTAGAAATTGAGACTTCCTGATGCTTTGACCTGAAGTATCTGCCAGAATATCTCTTCCGTGGTCTGGCTAATGGTGTTCTCGGTATCAAAGACCAGACCGGCGAATATCGCGCCATTGATGCGGGAATACTTCTGCTTGATCTGGACTACCGCCGCCTGCAGAGAGGCCAGATCCGTCGCATCCGCCTGAAGATAATCAGGCCGGATACCGATGGCTTCCATCGCGTCCAGTTGGTTCTGAACCGCGGGACTGGACTCAGGCTGGCGTCCCAGCCAAATCACGTTTGCCTGATAATGTTGCAGCAACTGCCGGGTTACCACACTCCCCACCGTTCCGCTGCCTCCCAAAATCAGGTAGACACCCCCATGCTTGATGCCACTCTCATCACTGAAACTGCGGGGATCCACACGGAAGAAGGTTTGTCGGTAGCGGCGTCCAGAAAGCAGCCGAATCTGTTCGCCCCGTTCGCGGACCACTTCGTTGACGATCTGCTGCAACAGTTTTTCCCGCCGCGCTGGCGTGTGCAGATCGCGTCGGGATACATCCAGATTTCTGACCCTGAAACGGTGATCCCCTTGGGCAATGGAATAAGCCAGGCCACTTACCCCCGCACCGTGATAACGAATCTCCCGTGCAGACAATGGGTGGTTATCCTGCGTGATCACGGTCAGATCGATCGTTGCATCTTTCGCTACTCCTTGTTGTAGCGATTTCACCAGACGCAGCAGTTGCAGTTCGTTTTGTTTCAGACTGGCCGTGATCGCCTCTGCATCGACCAGCTCCTGGGTGGCATCGCTACCCGCAATAAAAAACACCTGCTGTATGGCACCGATCTCATTCAGACAGTAGCCGATCGCGTTTTCATCCTGAATATCACACGCCCAGTGATTCGGCCCGATCGAGTGCGTTTTCCGCCCGGCATCGCTTCCCAGTGAAAAACGCAGCAGACGGTTGACCTGAGCGGTCAGTTTACCGACTAACGCCTTTTCCAATTCCGTTTCCTGCAAGCTCCCAACAACCAGAACCGTATCCGCCATTCGCGTTGCACTGCGGCTGGCAGGAGGATTTTCATCAGGCTCCCATAGCGCGGCATAGCTGAAATAATCATCTGGCCTGGTTTTCTCCCTAACTGCCGGGAGATGTCGCTCCGCCGAGTGTATCGGCGGGGTGCGCGTTGCATCTGTCGGCAAGGCAGAGGGATGCGGCGGCACACCCATTGCCACATGACACGCCATCGCCGCATGACGAACGTTGTCGATCCAGTATCGGTCAGTGGCGAATGGATACGTCGGTAAGCTTATCCGTTTAGGGCGCTGCTGTGGATATAACCGGTACCAGTCGACCGGCATCCCCCTGACCCATAGCTCCAGGAGCCTGGCGTACTTACGCTTCTGGAACCAAAGCTCAAACGTGGCCACCATGTCTTCATCTGTGGCGAACATGGCCAGCATCTCTTTATTCTGCCTGACATTGCCGAGATACACATCGTCAATGGCATCTTCTCCGGCCACGAACGCTCTCAGTTTTTCAGCCAGTTCATCAATAGAAGAGGCAAGGATCCCCAAGCGCTGTTCCATCGCGTCCCGCCCAACTTGTAGGGTATAGGCCAGCTCGCCCAGTTCCGGCTGTGGTTTGTTTTCTGCCGTAATCCGGGTGAGAAGATTCCGCGCTGCCGCCGTGAGGCGCTCGGTGCTTTTTGCCGAGAGTATGACCATGGCGGGTTCCGGCTTGCCTGTCCTCAGACCGGCATCGGACCGCGCATTCCCCCCGGTATACTCTTCCAGCACGATATGCGCGTTGACCCCACCAAAACCGAAAGAACTGACCCCAGCCCGGCGAGGCAACACCTGTCCCTGCACATCCACCGGTGCCACCCAGGGCCTGTTCTCCTGCACCACATAAAAAGGAGAATCGTCCAGCTTGATATAAGGATTAAGCTGTTCAGCGTGTAAACTTTTCACCAAGGTTTTATGCTGAAATTGCAATAACACCTTGATCACGCCGGCAACACCGGCAGACATTTCCAGGTGACCGATATTCGTCTTCACCGAACCCAGACCGCAGTGTTGTGACTTGTTTCCCAGATCGGTTGTGGCTGGCGTCTGGCGATAGAGCGCCTGAAAGGCGCTTTTCAGCCCATCAATTTCTATCGGGTCACCAAGCGGCGTCCCCGTACCGTGAGCCTCAATGTACCCGACACTGCGCGGGTCGATCCCTGCTTTGGTGTAAGCGCGCTTTAGCAATGCCGTTTGCGCTTTCGGATTCGGTGCCGTTAATGAGTTGGCCCGGCCACCGTGATTTTCAGCGCTGGCCCGAATCACACCATAAATATGATCTCCCGCCGCTTCAGCAACACTGAGCTTACGCAGAAAGAGCATACCGACCCCTTCTCCCCGCACATAACCGTTGGCCGCACTGGAGAACGTCTTGCAACGGCCATCCTGACACAGCATTCCCGCTTTACTGAAGCTGATATAGCCATCGGGGGTCACCAGCGTGCTCACGCCGCCGACAATGGCTTGTTCACATTCACCCGCGCCGATAGACTGCACGGCACGATGAATCGCAATCAGTGATGAAGAGCAGGCCGTTTCTACCGGTTCACTGGGGCCGTGAATATTCAGGAAAAAGCTCATCCGGTTCGGCCCAACCGAGGGAACGATCCCTGTCAGCGAATACCCTTCTATCGGACGCCGGGCTTCTGAGATAAGGCTACCGTAGCCACTCATGCCAGTTCCCACGAAAATCGCCGTGTCAGTACCGGCTATCTCACCGGCGCTGTAACCCGCATCTTCAATGGCGCTCCAGATGTAAGTCATCAATAATCGTTGCTGGGGGTCCATCAACTCCGCTTCTTTCGGCGAAATACCAAAAAACAGGGGATCAAATTCATCAATACCTTCAATGAACCCTCCCCATTTCACATTGGATTTATTCACTTCACGAACCGGATCGCCATACAGCGCCTGCCAGTCCCAGCGTTGTTTCGGGATCTCCTGAATACAATCTTTTCCGCTGACCAGATTGTCCCAAAAGGCGTCCAGATCCCGGGCCATCGGGAAGCGGCCGCTCATTCCCACGATCGCAATCGGCTCACTCTCATGAGGCGTTGACTCTATCGCCAGGGGTTTTTTATCAGAGGGTTGCCGGGAAACGGCCTGATTCAAACGCCCCGCTGATCGGAGCGTGTGGTGCTGGGGCGGTGCATCGCTTAAGGGGACGTCGCTTATCGCTGCTTGTGTTTGCGGCTCTCCGGCCACGGCTGACTCCGCAGACTCGGGTAACGCCGACGGCACGGATGATTCCTGCTCAGGAAACGAGTCTGAGAACGCTGCCGAATGTGTTTCTGCCAGATAATCAACAAACTCGCCGAGCGTTGGATATTCAAAAAACACCGTCGGCGTCAGTGACAAGTGGTATTGGCGATTTAACTGGTTGCTAAACTCAGTCAGCAGAATAGAATCCAAGCCAAACTGAGACAGTTCAGTATTCAGATCGATCTGCCCTGGCCCCAGCTTGCGTAACCTTGCCAGTGATTTTTGCATCAGAGGGATCAGCTTTTCCCGCAGTCTCTCTTTTGCTGTACTTGCCGTCGGAACCGACGTCGCCATTGGGTTATCAGTGTTGGCGGCAGGTTCATGCGTTTCGGGGGCAGCTAGCATAGTTTTCCCCTCCGTTTCCCCCTCGGTTTCAGCCATCGGTCTGACTGAAACAGCCGACTTCATGGCTCCAGCAGACGCATCGTCCACCACTCTGGACGAAAAACCACTGAGTCTGACCCAGACATTGCCTGCCTCATCACACAAGTCATAATTCATTTTTCTGACTCTGTCGGCTTTAGATGACCCAGCCTTAAACCGCGCCCAGACCCAAAGGATCGCAGGTAACGCAGCGGCGGTATCACGGGGGAACATTTCCAGGCTTTCCAACGCAAACGGCAAGGCAAATTCAGGATGATCAACGTCCACCAGCAAACCGGCCGCTATCTGTAATGCCGAATCCAACAGGCTCGGGTGCAGAAAATACTGACTGCGGGTATCCGCCACACTCGCGGGTAATTCAATTCTGGCAATGGCTTGAATATCGCCTTCTTCAATCGATACCACGCCCTGATAAGCCGGGCCGTGAAGGATGCCCATCGCCGTGTAGGCGCGATAACATGCCGTACTGTCCAGCGTTCGGGCGGTACACTGGGCCTGCAAAGCGCGGATGTCGACCGGTGATGGCGTTACCGGAGTAGGAAGCGGCTCCCCGTCATCGGGCAACGATGTCACGTAGGCCTGCCCCCGACAATGTGTGGTTCTGCCGGCCCCGACAACAGCAGAATCCTCGCTGTAGATCTCAAAACTGATGTGGTCGTTATCTTCAGGATACAGCTCGATAGACACGTTCAAGCCCGCCGCCTGAACGCTCATCGGCCTCACCCAACTGATATTTTTCAGCATTATCTGGCTGGCATGGCCTGCGGCATCAGTGATTGCAGCTCTTGCTAATTCCAGATAAGCAACCCCTGGCAGAACCTTCTGTCCTTTAACAACATGATCAGCCAGAAAAAATTCGTGCCCGGTAAAAAAACTGCTGTAACGCTGGGTAGAGAAATCTGACGTATTTTGCTGCACAAGAGGGTGTATTTCTCGCAGCATCCGATATCCACGAGAGTCCGGGGGCGATATCGCGGCGGTCTCGGCCTGACTCCAGTAGTGTTCAAGATGGAAAGGATACCGAGGCAAAGAGGTCTTACTAAAACCAGAGGTACCGAAGATCTGGGTCAGTGGGAAATCAACGCCTCTGACCCAAAGCTCCATCAGAAAACGTTTGTCATTCTCCCAGTCCAACGTTTTCAGCAAGTCAGACAACCGGTCATGGCGGGTAAATATATCAAGCGCCTTATTTTCATCGTGTTGTCCGGTTTTCAGGTAGTAAGATTTCTGCCCATTGGCGGCAATAAACTGGGTTAGCTTCTCCTGTAAATTGTCGATACTGGTGTAACGGAAGACCACCCGCTGATCAAACTTGTTTCTTGCCGTCAGATAGAAATATTCCAATGCTCCAGGATGAATTTCATGGGATTGCTGCAAAAAGGCCAGAATAGATTCCGCATAGTGAAGCCACTGCCCTTCATGCATCGTTGACAGCGCCAGAAAATACACATCACCCTGCGACGGCGTCTCATCACTGACAACGTCGCTGTGCGCTGGGAGATCGGCGGGACCAGGATATTCTTCCAGCAGCAGATGGGCGTTAACACCACCGGCGCCAAAGTTATTCATCGCGGCCCTGCGGGGAATTTCTCTGCCGCTATCATCCAGCAGAGGCGGCCACGCTTCTGTCATGTCATTGATATAAAAGCGTGAACCTTCGAGGCTGATTTTGCCGCTACAGGCTGAAAAATCTTTGATTCCTGGCTTTTTCCGCGTTTTAAACGCATGCAACACGCGAACCAGCGAAACCATCCCGGAGGCCGAATTGGCATGGCCCATGTTAGGCTTGAGCGTACTGATTTTACACGGGCTGCCCGTTGACGCTGCCACACCCGCGTTTAGCTGCGCATCGGCACGTTTGAACCCTTTAATTTCTTCGGCATCGGCCAGAAGCGATGACGCGCCGTGAGCTTCCACATAGGTAACAGTGTCTGCATCAATGCCAGCCTGGCGGTAGGCATTAACAATTACACTCGCCTGTGATTCCGCCGAAGGCATCGTCAGGCTGCCATAGCCCCCGGTATGGTTTACATCCGAGCCTAAAATCACGCCATGAATGTTGTCCCGATCGGCAATAGCCTGCGATAGACGCTTGAGCAACACCGTTACCGTCGCCTCCGCAGGCAAGAAACCTTTAGCATCGGCCTGAAAAGGGGAACAGACCGTTGCGCCTCCGAGAATGCCTAACGACTCCTGCCCCAGATACGATCCGGCCAGAGCATCGCCGAATAAAAGATTGGCGGCACCAACCAGCGCATAATCGGCCTCTCCACGCAACAGCGCTTCTTTCGCCTGATGCAACGCAACGCTGGCACCGGAACAGGCGGTATCGATATAGAGGCTTTTACCGTTGAAGCGAAAAGCATGGGAGAGGTAATTTGGCAAAGACCAGGACATCATGCCCAATATGGAATAACTCGTCAGCGCAGCTTTGGCGAGAAAAGGCGTATAAGCCGCACCTTCCGAGGCAATATACACATCGACTTTCGCCTCTCGTAACTGCTGAGGCAGATAACACGCATCCTCCAGCGTGTGCCAGGCGGACATCAAAAGCAGGCGGGTTCTGGGGTCCATATACTCGGCTTCCATCGGACCTATATTGAACAGATCAGCATCGAATCCGGCGATATCATTCAGAAATGCCCCATACCTGTTTTGCATCTCCGGCCCGGGAAAATGATTCCCCGGCACGAGAGAAAACAAAGACTCCTGTTGATCAAGTTTCTGGCAAAAATCTTCGATAGAATCCGACCCCGGGAAAAAGCCCCCCACGCCGATAATGGCGACGGCCTCTTTTTTATGCATCGAAGAAAGACAATCAGGCCAGGAAATGTTGCTACCTACATCGCCCTGTATATCCGTTAATACCGTGGCATCTTTATTGTCGTTATGTTGCTTCGTCACCTTAAAGCCTCCCATTGCCTTATCTGCCACCGTTATCCGGTTGCCGCACGCGCACGTTTGTGCTTAGTGCAGCAACCGGAAATTAAAAGAGGGCGTGCATTCCTTTTTTTCTTTAGACGAATGGCTTACTCACTCGCTGACAGTTGTAACTTGTCCCGCTTAAATACCTTGACGGTACCGGTCTGGGTGTCCCTGACCGCCACCAGACTGCCGAAGTTAAACTTCTTCAATACAAAACGGTCGATCAATTCCGCCTCAGAAAGCTCTTTGCCCAGACGATAATCTTTTTTATCGAAATCCTGCCATGATTCATCGGCCCGATACCGAAACCAAAGAGGCTTAAGCCGACTATATTGCACGTTATCGCCCGCCAGAAACTCCTGGAGCGTATCTGCTGATGCCTGATCATCATTCAGAATGTAATACGCTTTATCCGTCGGACGAATAATCATGTTGAACAGGCCGGAATTTACCAGATATTCCTTCATCATTTATCTCCCTTACTCAGGACATCGCCGGTGGTGTTGTAGGCAGAAAAATAATTCTCATCTCCGATAGCTTTGGATTTCTTACCTAAACTGTTGAAAATATCGAATTTGAATTTGATAAAAGATGGGTCTGAATTCAGGATATTGTCATATACCGGCATCAGTGTCGGGACATCTTTTCCTTTTGTCATGGTCTCCAGATCCACTTCCGTCATTCGCATATTAGCCATGATCTGCAATGGCGTAGTATTGATGACAGCGTGAGGCCAGTATTTGGTGAAAAAGAGGACATCGCCCGGTTCCAAATCGACATAGAACTTGGGTGCATAAGCGTAAAGTGGATTGTGAATTTTATGGAAATTGATATCCAAACGAGCATCCATCTTCGCTGACATCCCATTTGCCCCATCAAGGAATGGGCGCAAAATATATCCCAAGCGGGGATCGACAAAGTACCAACGTTTTACCCCGCTGATCATCAACGCGCAGGAAATATCATTCCCTTGATGCCAGTTCGTTCCCCAGGTACGAAGATTACCGACAAATAGCTGGCTGAAACTATTTGCTGAATGGCCATGGAAAAGATCGAGAATTTTCCCGGCACCGACTTCATCGATCAAATCAGGGTAGTCATTAAAAATTTCCGCAGAGTTATTAATGTAGTAACTCACCTTGGAATCTTTATCTAATTGAGAACGGAGTATTGTTTCCAGTTTGAGTTTCTTCAAACTGTTTCCCTTCTCATCATAGCCGACGGCGATAATCTCTGTATCTTTATAGTGCTCAATCAGATAATCGTGGGTCCATTCCTGAACGGCCTTCGTGTCATTAAGAAAACCTTTGGCAATGATCGGCGGGTTGCTGGCGTCATTGATCATCTTCTGAAACGTCGTCCGATCCATATCTGAAAAGTCGTAGGACTTCATTTTAATGAAGGTGTCAGCACAGTCCGTCGCGTAGAAATCAGGATACGCAGCTTGCAAATCTGCTAATTTTTTCTCAAATAAATCACGTTCAAACGTTTCCATAAAATCGGGAGATTTCAGCACCAGTCGCATATGCATCATAAAGTGAAAATTGGCCTGTTCTTCCTGATCCAGAAAGAAAGAAGGCATCATTTCAAATACTTTCCGCTGCGTTTCGCTTTGAATATCATATTTTTCCATAAATATATTCCCTTTGGGTTCAGGCTCAGAGAAGAGCAGTTTCAAGGTTATTGAAATGATGCTTTTTCAAATACTCACTCAACCCCTGAAGCGAGTTGACTTCCAGAAAAACAACCGGAGTCAGCTTGATAGAGAAAAATTTGTTCAGATCCGCGCAATATTGATTAACCTCCATCGACTCAAATCCATATTCATCAATGTCGCTTTCCCACTCGATACTCGCTTGTTCACATTTCAGTATTTTTGCTGCAAGTGCAACAAGATAACCTGACAACGCTTCGTCTAACTCACCCATTATTCACCTCTATTTCATCCAGAAATCACAACACTAACTCCGTGTTTACTCCACAACAGAACGCGGTTCCGCGCCTGTCGAAACTGAACCATTTTCATTATTTGCCGGGATATCGTCGAAACCGTCGTGCCAGCAAAAGACCTTCTGCAACGGATTGACCGGGAGATGGAGTTTTTGTATCCCTTCCCCCTGCCCTTGCGCCTGGCGTAACGGCGTCCAATCCACAGCGTGGCCCGCCAGCCAATCCATCACCACGTGCCGCATGTCATCGCTGAAATGGGACAGGCCCGCCGCGATATCCGCTGACATGTGACGGCTGTCATAAATGTCAGTTTGATTACCCGCACGGGATCGCCAGCGCTGCAAACGTTCTTGCAACTGCGCAATACTTGCCGCGCTGACAGCCAACCGTACGGCCCGATGTTCCCTGCCCTGTTGCAGGGTATATGCGAGTTGCTCCAGATAGACCGACTCCGTAGCAGGCTGCTTTTCCGCCGTCGGTGCCCCCGAAATAAACTTGCCCTCAGCGATATCTGCCTGAGCACGCGGCAAAAAATCCAGGTAATCACTCACCAACGTGTTTAATCTGGCTTCATCCGCTTCAGAAAACAGGAAAATAAAAGGCTGGGGTGTCTGCCTGCTGGAAGGCTTGAATAACTCGACTCGTTGCTCTGCTTCATATTCCTCAAGCAGCAGGTGTGCATTTACCCCCCCAATACTCATGGAGTGGATAGCACCGCGCCGGGGTACATGGTCATGTTTCTCCCAGGCCCGCTCTTCTCTGAGTAGCTCAAAGCCATCGGTCAGGGTGATCCCTTCGTTCAGTTCGCCCAGCCCCTCGATTTTTGCCAGACGACGGTGGTACATCGACAACACCATTTTCACCAATACCGGAAAAGTCGATGCCGTTTCAGCATGACCAGTCAACGGCTTGAGAGAACCAATGGCAATGGAAGACGCACGACTTTCTGCTGGGATATTGCTGGCCTGGATAGGGTTCTTCTGTGCGTTGCTCTCCTGCAGATAAGGGCCATATACCGCCTGAATCGCAACCAATTCAGAAGCATCCCCCAACTGGGAACCGTTGGCTTCCGGTTCAATATAAGAGACGGTCGCCGGGTCAATACCAGCCTCGCTGAAAGCGGCGACGATGGCTGATTTTTGCCCTTCAATATTCGGGCTATACCACTTCAGAGGGGCTTTGCCACCATGACTGATGCCGACGCCTTTTACATTGGCATAGATAGCATCCCCCTGCACCAACGCTTCCGCCTCTGCCTTCAGGATAATGGCTCCGACGACTTCACTTTTCACATAGCCATCAGAGTCATGGGCAAAGCTTTTCGTCACGGGATGAGAGCTATACAGAGCCTGATCGTCAGTGCGGTTTTGAATGAAGGGAGAAAGCCCCAGCTCCGCCGTGGCAACAATCGCCTGCTCGCAACGCCCTTCCTTAATAGCGCTCATGGCATGCCTAATCGCCACCAGAAAGCTGGCACACCCGGTTTCAACAATTTCACTCAACCCGGATAGGTTCAGAATATTTGAGATACGATTGGCATACGCTGATATCTGTTCCGCCTGAAAACGCCACTGTGCCATCTGTGCCGGATCCTGCCTGGCAGGAATATCCTGATAGCCGGAATGACCACGCGTCGCCACGAAGAGTCCGGTTCGTTTTTCACGGAACTGACTCAGGGTATATCCAGCATCCGCCACGGCTTGCCAGATAACTTCGAGCAATTTCCGCATCTGGGGATCGAGCTTTTGGGCTTCCTTGTGGGGGACTTTGAACAGTTTGCGATCGAAATACTCGACGCCGTCGAGATAACCGCCGATACGACGGCTACCGCTATCCTGCTCATCCAGCGCCATCAGGTATCTGCGCTTGTCGCTTAAAACAGAAAGCGTTGTACGGCTCGCACTCAGGTTTTCCCAGAATTCAGAGATATTCTCCGCCTGAGGGAAAATGCCTGCCATACCGATAATACTGATATTCTGCACCGGCCCTTCTCCGGTTACCGCTATCTTTTCATCTACGCGCTTTTGAGGGTCCGCTTGCTTTTGCGCATCCCACGGTTCTGTAGGCAAGGCCTGGCTACCAAGCGTTGCCAACTGCTCGCCAAAATGACTGCGCAGGTAGTGCTGAATTTCCCCGATGGTGCGGTACTCCATAAACAGCGAGCGAGACACATCAGGGAATGTTTTCCTGAGCTTGTTTAACAGGTCGACGGACACCACCGAATCCATCCCCAGCTCTTCCAGAGCACGATCCGGGCTCATGACCTCTTCGGAGACTTTGAGTTGCCGACTGATCAGCTGTATCAGATAGGTATCCAGATTAAAGGGAGGATTGACGCCCTCTGGCGCAACATCCTCCGATAACGACGACGGTACGCGGGCTGATTGTTCCGGTACCAGGTGAGCGCCATTGTCATCAGATAAACGCGCAACGACACGGCGTTGCCCCTGACCTTCCGGAAGCCAGAACCGCTGACAGTCGAATGGGTAGGTCGGCAGGCTGAGACGACGCGGACGCTGCCCTTGGTACAGACCAGACCAGTCAAACTCCAGTCCCTGGCACCACAGGTTCAGCAACCTGGCGTATTTCCCACGCTCAGCCCATTTTGCAATGGCTTCACTCAACTCTTCATCAGCAGAAAACTGAGCCAGCAGACCTTTATGACTGCCGCGGTGGCCCCGGTATGTGTCGTCGGGGTTCCCGGTATCGTTCAGAAAACCGTCCATTTTTGCCAACAGTTCATCGAATGACGTCACGATCCATCCCAGCCGTGCCTCCATCGCATCACGCCCGACTTGCAGCGTATAGGCCAGATGACCCAACGTCAGATCAGGGTCTTCACGATGCTGCGCCAGATACTGCCTGAGATTCTGAGCGACCCGCCGTAAACGCACATCGTCTTTGGCAGACAACAGCACCACATAACGGTCCTGTACGGCCTGGCGTGCCGGGCGGGTATCCCGATATTCCTCTATCACCACATGCGCATTGGCCCCGCCAAAACCAAAAGAGCTGACGCCAGCCCGCCGCGGCAAGGTTTCTCCACGGGCGTTTTTCAACGCATGCCAGGGACGAGTCTCGCTAACGATATAAAAAGGTGTTCCCGTGAAATCGATATAGGGATTCGGTTCTTCATAATGCAGGCTCTTCACCAGAGTTTGATGCTTCATTTGCAGCAGCACTTTGATGACGCCAGCAATCCCTGCCGCCATCTCCAGATGCCCGATATTGGTTTTCACCGACCCGATGCCGCACGCGGTATCGCTATATTCCTCACCAGAATAATCGGCCTTCATGGTGTTAAAGGCTGTTTTCAGGCTGTTGATTTCAATCGGATCGCCCAGTTTCGTCCCCGTACCATGGGCCTCGATGTAGCTGATACTCCTGGGATCAATACCGGCATTCCGGTAGGCACTTTCCAGCAATGCAA
The DNA here is from genome assembly GCF_020406815.2 of Dickeya oryzae. NCBI lineage: Bacteria > Pseudomonadati > Pseudomonadota > Gammaproteobacteria > Enterobacterales > Pectobacteriaceae > Dickeya > Dickeya oryzae. Next base: position 532,208 of record NZ_CP162670.1, on the reverse strand, counting down.
CCTGAGCCTTTGGATTCGGTGCCGTCAGAGAGCTGGCCCGCCCGCCGTGATTCTGCGCACTGCCGCGGATCACGCCATAAATATGATCACCGTCCGCTTCTGCGGCCGATAAGCGTTTGAGCAGTAACATCCCAACGCCTTCTCCCCGAACATAACCGTCAGCCTTGCTGGAAAAGGTTTTACAACGACCGTCGGAGGCCAGCATGCCGGCTTTGCAGAAGCTGACAAACGTATCCGGCGTCACCAGCGTATTGATCCCGCCGACAATCACCATATCGCAGCCTTCATGGCGCAAGGCCGATACGCCACGATGGATAGCAATCAAAGAGGATGAACACGCCGTTTCAATCGGCTCGCTCGGACCGTGAACATTGAGAAAATAACTCATCCGATTCGGCCCGATAGAAGGAACAATTCCCGTTGCGGTGAAGCCCTCGGCCGGCAGCTTCGCATCAACAATCAGGCCGGAATAACCGGTGTTCCCCGTTCCCACATAGATGCCCAGCGCGCTGCCGGACAGAGAACTGGCCGAATAACCGGCATCTTCAATCACTTTCCAGACATGGGTCATCAACAAACGTTGTTGCGGGTCCATTAATTCAGCTTCACGGGGAGAGATGCCGAAAAACAGCGGATCGAATTCCGCCATATCCTGGATAAACCCGCCCCAGCGAATGCTGTCCTTGTTTTCAGCGCCCTCCACCTCTTGCAAGTAATCCCGCCAATTCCAACGGATGGGCGGAACCTCACTGATACAGTCTTTGCCCTGAAGCAGATTGTCCCAATAGGCGTCCAGATCTGGGGCCATCGGGAAGCTACCGCTCATTCCCACAATCGCAATCGCTTCCTGTTCATCACGCTTGCTGACTGACGCTGGTGATGATGGCGTCCCTACCGGGTGTACGTCATCCGCCGCATTCGCTGGCTGAATGCGGCCCTGCGCTGACGGCTGCACCATCACTTTGGCCGCAAAGAGATGGCTGAAGCTCTCCTGATAATTCTCGGCCAGATACGCGGTTAATCCGGCGATAGTCGGATATTCAAAAAACACGGTCGGGAGCAGATCCAACGTATATTGCCGGTTCAGCTTATTCGCAAAACCGGTCGTCAGAATGGAGTCAAAACCCAGCTCATTCAGCTCAATATCGGTATCAATGTCTGCAACGTTTACTTGTAACAGCGTCGAGACTTCCTGCAACAGAAGCGACTGAATCGCCTCACGCAATGCCTGAATATCCAATGCGGTATGACGGGAGACAGTCTGTTCCCCGGCTGGTGCAGGTTGCCAGAAATCAGCGGCAGCCTGATCTGAATGTTCCGCCAGAGACGGACTGACCGTTTCATGACGGGCAAACGTGTCATGGGTGCCCTCTTTATGCGAAAAATCTGTAAATTTTGCTGCAAATACCGCCTGATAGGTTTCCGTCAGATAGCCGCTCAACGCCGAAATGGTCGGATACTCAAAAAAGACGGTCGGGAGCAGATCAAGCTCGTACTGGCGATTCAGCTTGTTGGCAAACCCCGTGGTCAGAATTGAATCAAAGCCCAGCTCGGTCAGTTCAAGATCCACATCGATCTCTGCCTTGTCCACATCAAGTAATGCGGATATCTCGCGGATCAACAGTTGCTGAACCGCGCTCTCCAGACCGGGCCGATCAATCCGTATTGCTGCCAGATGACCAGCCCCTTGAGCCTGATGGGCTAATACCGGATCCTCGCGGCGCGTTTCATCTGCTTTTTCCGGCTGAAGTACCGTTATCGATGAACGTGCGCTGAGCGTCTGGCGCAACATTTCAATGTCGCCCGCAATCACCAACACCTGGTTTTCGTCCCGTGCAATCGCCTGATAGAAAGCCTGAAGACCGGCCTGCGTCGACATCGCAATCATGCCGGTGCTTTGGTACATCATGGTCTCGAAGGCATCATCGACTTTCATCCCGCCTTCTTTCCAGAGCGGCCAATTGATCGCCAGGGTTCTTCCCATCCGCGACTGAGTAGCCACCTGTTGCTGGCGATAGTGGGCGTAGGCATCCATGAAACTATTGGCGGTAACATAATCGGCCTGTCCCGGATTCCCTAAGCCCGCCGCGGTTGAAGAAAACAGAATAAAGAAATCCAGTGGATGCTGTGCTAAAGCCTGATCCAGATTCACTACCCCCTGAACTTTGGGGGCCAGCACCGCCTGAAAGTCCGCCGCAGACTTTTTCAGAATGTAGCTGTCACGCAGTACACCGGCACAGTGCAGAACACCGTTGATCGTTCCGTACTGTGCCGTCACGGCAGTGATCAGCGCCTCAACACCTGGCCTATCGCAAACGTCAAGCGTTCGATAATCGACCTGTGCTCCCAGCGCCTCCAACTGGCTGACCGAGGTCTGAATCCGAGGGGTCATGGCAGAGCGCCCGGTTAAAATCAACCTGGCTTTGCGGGTCTGACGGGCGATTTCTGTTGCGAAAATCAGCCCCAGGCCACCGGCTCCGCCCGTAATGAGATAAACGCCCTGTTCCTTCCACGGCATGCGGGTGAACGGAGGCAACGCTGATGAAGGGGAAACAGCCCGCCCGCCAGTCATCGCGCACACTTCCCGCCAGGACAGCACCTGACGTCCTTCCCGGCCATAGCGAATGTGGATATCTTCCGGCATCAGGCTACTTTTCCGCAGTTTCTCATCCACATCCTCGGCACTGGCCGCCACATCCAACTCAATCAGTTGACCGATAACGTTGGCGTTCTCTAAACGTGCCGTTTTTAACAAGCCATTCAGAGCGGTTAATAGCCGGGTCGGGAAATCGCCGACCACCACCAATTGCAGTAACACCGGCTGTTTGGGCTTGCTGGCTAACATCGCTTGCACCTGTGCAAACAGTGCCAGCGCATGCTGATGAAAGTTCAGCGCGATATCGCCCGTGTCCTGCACCGGTAAAACGACGTCGTCCGTCAGGCCAATATCGTTGCCGATAGAACGGTCTACACAAAATAAGACCTGCCGACTCGTGTATGTCGGCGGCGCGGCGGTATTGACCGGCGCATTTTTACGTTGCCACTGCGGCACAAGCAGCAGCGTACCGTTTCGCTGCGTTGTGGCCGACTCGGGCGTGCGGGCGCTAAAGCCATGCAGAGCAACGCAAAGCTGCCCCGCGTCGTCATATAACTTGATGGTCAGTTTCTGGACCTTTGCCTGAGGATGGGGCTCGGTTCCGTGGTCGTAGGTAACACAAGCCCACATCGTAGCTGTGCATCGATGCAGAATATCCATCGATGCCATATCAAAAGGTAAACCCAGCCGATGCTCTCGGGACAACCCCAGCGTCGCCTGTAATGCCGAATCCATCAGGCTGGGATGTAAGACATAATCATTGAGCGTTTCACGGAGTGTTTCAGGCAAACTCAACCGTGCCAGTACACGTCCCTTCGCCAGATACAGCGTCTCAACTCCCTGATGTCCGGGGCCGTAGACGATCCCAAGCTGACGAAAAGCCTGGTAACACGCGGCCTTATCAATGGTTCCGTCCTGATGTTCGGCCATAGCGACAGACAGATCGAGTCTGTCTCTACCATCTGTACAGGGGTCCACGACGAGCACGTTGCCCTGACAATGCGTCTGCATTTGACCGTCCGGCAGCACAGAACCGATGTCGAACCGAATCACCTGAGCCGACTGCGGCAGCAGTTTTACCGTTAGCGGGTGGATCCCGGCAGAGGGTGCGGAAGCTTGCGAGTGCTCAGCAACGAAGGGGCGAACCCACACAATCTGCGTCAATTGCAAATGGCGTCCAGCACCAACAACCTGCTCAGCCGCGGCGCGGGCCATTTCCAGATAGGCCACGCCAGGTAACAGCTTTTGTTCCATCACCCGATGGTCAGCGAGGAAAAACTCGCGGCCATCAAACCAGGAGGTAAAACTGAGCGCGGTAATATCAGAGGTATTGCGGTGCACCAGAGGGTGCAAACGATACGGACGTATTTTTACAGGGGACTCCGTCGCCTCTGACCCATGGCTTTCACTCGCTGATCCCGTCACCTTCAACCAGAAACGATCCCGTGCGAACGGATAGGTCGGCAAACCGATTCGACGAGGCTTTACTGCCGCCGGGTACCGTTGCTGCCAGTCAACCTGACCGCCCTTCACCCAGACGTCGAGCAGTTTGTTGTAGTTGCCCGTTTGCAGCCATGTTCCGACCATCGTTTGCCACGCGTCGTCATCCGCCAGCATCGACAACGATGCTTTACCGGCTTTAACATTACCGCGGTAAACGCCTTCAGGTGTTTCTGCCTCAGAGAGGTACGCAGCCAATGTCTGTTTCAGTGCCTGCACGGAATGGGTTACAAAAGCCAGGCGTTCGTCCATCGCTTCACGTCCCACTTGCAGGGTATAGGCGATCTCAGTCAGGCTGGGCTGCTGGGCGGCACACTCGGCAGAATCCAGAAATGCCGCCAGGCCTTGCACCACGGCCCCTAAGCGCTCGGCCTTTTTGGCCGACAGTACTATGGCCACCGGCTCGGCAGAAGAAGATGAAGCCTCCGCGGTTTGTGCTGCCGACGCATACTCTTCAAGCACAATATGCGCATTAGCCCCACCGATACCGAAGCTACTGACACCGGCCCTTCTCGGCATTGGCTGACCGTCGGCATCTTCCATTGCCGGCCACGCTTGTGTCTCCCGGGCCAGATAGAACGGGCTATCGGCTAAATCCAGATAAGGGTTCGCCGTCTTAAGATGCACGTTGCCCGGAATTTTCCGGTGACGGAACATCAGCAAAATTTTCAGCACACCGGAAATACCGGCGGCGGCTTCCAGATGTCCGATATTGGTTTTCACCGACCCTAATCCACAATAAGCCTTTCGGGTCATCGCTTTATTCTGTTCCCGGTACAGGGTGGCAAACGCCTTATTCAACCCATTGATTTCAATTGGGTCTCCCAGTTTAGTTCCTGTACCGTGGGTTTCGATATAGCCCACCGTCTCGGGATCAATGCCACTACGGCGATAGGCCTGAACCAGCAGTTCTTGCTGCGCCACCGGATTCGGCGCTGTCGGAGAGGTGGCTTTACCGCCATGATTCTCGGCACTGCCACGGATCAAGCCGTGAATGCGATCGCCATCGGCTTTCGCCTGGCTGAGGGGTTTGAGCATAATGGCGCCAACACCTTCACCACGACCATAACCATCAGCACTGATATCAAATGTTTTGCAACGACCGTCTTCACTAAGAATACCGGCTTCCCCGGCGGTAATAGTGATCCCCGGATTGACGATAACGTTGACGCCACCGACAATCGCCACGTCACAACTACCGGAGCGAATCGCCTCTATCGCCCGGTGAATAGCAACAAGTGAACTAGAACAGGCGGTATCGATAGGCTCGCTGGGGCCATGCAGATTCAATATATAAGAAACGCGGTTTGCCAACGCAAAATGAGAAAGCCAGGGGGGATCGCCAATACCGAATTTATCGTGGGAATACTTGAGCCAGGCGTCTTTATACTCTGAGGTCGACACCCCGACAAAAACCCCGGTATTGCTACCTGATAAATCACTGGCGCAATAACCGGCATCTTCAATCGTGGCCCAGACCGTTTCCAGAAAAACCCTGAATTGCGGGTCTAGCGATTGAGCTTCACGGGGAGAGATCCCGAAAAACAGTGGGTCGAAACAATCGACGTCCTGCATGAATCCCCCACAAGTCACTTTAGTTTTCCCAGGGGTTTCATGTGGATCGCCATAATATTCCTGCCAGTTCCAGCGATCTGCCGGAACCTGATCAATCAAATCACGATTCGCTTCCAACTGTTGCCAGAACGCATCCAGGTTGCGGGACTGCGGAAATCGGCCACTCATCCCGATAATCGCTATCGCTTCTGGTACTTGTGGTGTGTTGGGGGTTAACGGCATGCCCTCCTCCGCCACAGTTGCGTTTGAAATAGCGCAAACGGCGGCCTCTAATGGCGCAACCGCTGGTGTTGGCTGTGACAGGATTGGCGGTGAAGCTCGCCAGGAAAATGCTTTTCTTCCTTCCCCGGTGTTTGCGGTTCTGGTGACCAGACTCTGCAGCTGGCGGCTGGTTGTCGCCATTCCTGCGCGAGGTCCAGCGCCGCCAGATGCCACCGCCGTTTTATCAGCAAAAGCCTCGGGGTACGCGTCAGCCAGATAGTTCCCCATCCTCCTCAGGGTCGAGTGCTCAAAGAAAACCGTCGGCATCAGTGCTAATCCGTAGGCTTTATTAAGACGGCTGGCAAACTCGGTGAAATCGATAGAATTGAAGCCATACCTGGACAGTTCCATATCCAGCTCTATCTTCTTCTCATCAAGCTTTTGCAGTTGCGCGACCATACTGACCAGCAAGGCACACACCTGCCCGACCCGAACCGGGCTGGTTACCTCTTTGGCCAAACCTGCCGCATCGTTTATACCCGATTGATGCACGGACGACGGCTGGGGTGGCGTTTGCCCATCCTCAGCGAGTCTGGCCTGAATTTTTTCTGCCTCGCCATAGATGACGGCAAGCTGAGATTCCTGACTTTGTAGCCCCAGCATCAATGCCTGAATACCCACCTCGGTGGGCATCGGAATCAAACCGGTCTGCTGTCTGAGCAGTTCAGCATCAGGGGCGGAAATCCCCATACCACCATCACGCCATAGCGGCCAGTTGACCGCCAGGGTTTTTCCCCGGCGCAGGCCATTGGCAACCTGCTGGTTACGCCAGAGGGCAAATCCATCCATAAACCCATTGGCACAGGCATAATCAGCCTGACCAGCATTACCAAACGCACTGCTCAATGAAGAGAACAGCACCATAAAATCCAGGTTGCAATCCTGGGTCGCGTGGTCCAGCGCCAGGGTTCCTGCAACTTTCGGTGCCAGAACGTCGAGCAGTTCCGCTTGCGTTTTATTGGCGATGAAAGCATCACGAATGATACCGGCACTATGGATGATGCCGTTCAGTTGACCTTCATCTTGCAGAATCTGCTGTACCAGATGCCGGGTTTGTGCCGAGTCAGTCACATCCCCTTGCAGGTAAGTCGCCTGAATCCCTTGACGCTGCAAATCCAAAAGGCGTTGCTCGCTACGTTCATTCAGGGCAGAACGACCACTGAGTACCAACCGTGCCTGATATTGAGTCCCCAGTTCACGGGCAATCTGATAGCCAATCCCCCCCAAACCGCCGGTTATCCAGATGACACAACCAGAAGAAACCGGCAGGGCATCCGTCATGTCGGCCTGAGCAATCCGCTGCCACGCCTTCACCCTCCGGCTTCCGGTTTCATCGTAACGAATCTCTGTGGCACCCTTGGCACCATGCAGTTCAGACTGTAACTGAGTGAGCAGCAGGGGGATAGCTGCCGGTGACGCAGGGTATCGGATCACGTTGCCATTAAAGCCGGATTGCTCTTGCCGGGCCGTTTTGAGTAGCCCTGCGCTGGCGGATAACCACAACTCATTCGCCGGTTCTGATGCCAGTATAAATACCGTCTGCCGCTGAGCCAGCTCCCGGCAAGCCAGCGTCCTTGTTTTTATCTGGGCGAATAACTGTTGCAGGCAAGAGGTAAATTGTTGCGGGTGGGAGTCGTGACCCACAGACAGGTTCACAACCTGGCAGTCGGGCCAGGTATTTTGTAACGCGGTTTGCAACGCCGCATTCTCATCCGCCAGAATAAAACAGGGCGGCAGCGCATCGGGCGCATCGCCAGCTACCTGAGCAGGTACGATATCCTGTACAACCCACTGAGGCCGGGCAACAACCAGCGACCCTGCAGGCGAAGCCTGAGCACTGATCATGCTCAGACCGTTAATCTCAACCAAAATATGACCGTGATGATCGGTAAACCAGATATCACAACTCACGATACGATGTTCTGAACCCGCGTCAGACCGCGTTTGGCGAATATAAGCCAGAACGCGTGCTGGCAACGGCTGGTAGATCCGTAATGCATCCAGGCTAAAGGGCATTAGTGGAGCAGCGCCTTGCCGTTCACCGCCGACGGCCAGAATAATGCTAGCCAAAACCGCCCCATTCATCAGGGCCGGATGCAACACCGGCTCCTCTGCCGCACCAACAAGGTCCTGATGAATGTCCAGCGTCACCAGCGCTTCATTATTCCCCTGCGCATACTGGGTGATCCCCAGTAATCGGGGCCCGATACCTGCGCCGAAAAATTCAGCGCAGGCATGATGGGTTCGATGCTGTCGGCATCGATGTTCGATGTCTGCAAGCGGCAGAGGCGGGTGTTCCGCGTTGCCGACAAGCCCGGTCATCACACGCCCTTGCGCGTGAACCTGTCCCTGCCTGCTGATAACACAGTGATAGCCTTGTTCGTCCCGATTCAGGGCCAGATCGATGTCGGTACCCTGCTCCCCTACCATTAAAGGCTTGTGCCAGACAACATCCCTAAGTCCCACGACGACCTCGGAATCCCCCGCTGGAACGTGCGATACGGCCAATTCTCTCATCCATTCCAGAGACAGCATGCCGGGCAGCAAACCACCGTGATCCTGCAAAAAATATTCTGTGCCACTTAACGCTTTGTGCTTGATGTTAACGGTCACTCCGGCGCTAGCCGCCGTCTCTACAGATGTCACTATTCCTGGAAAAACAGGTTCCTCAGCACTATGCGATACCGGCAAAATCCGGGTCGAGAACCCACGCATACTTACACAGATACGACCTTGATCATTGCAGAGGTCGATATCCATTTTCTGTACCTGCTCGTTCGCCGGGTTCTCTGTTGAGACCAGCCGTAGCCAGACCCACAGACGAGTGTCCATTTCGCCGAATACATCCAGTTGCTCCAGCGCAAAAGGAACGTAAGCAGCGTCAGACGGCAGGTCCGAGTGATGTAACCCCAGACTGGTTTGCAAGGCCGCATCCATCAGGCTCGGATGCAGACCGAACGCGGAGGATGTAGCCGCATCCGGCAACACAATCTGAGCCAACACCTGACGCTCTGCGGTCAGTAGCCGTTCAATGCCCTGAAATGTCTCGCCATAATTCAGCCCCATCTCACGAAAGCGCTGATAACAGTGCGCCGCCGGGTATTCAGGGCCAGTCATCTGTTTCTTCAGTTGGTGCAGATCCAGCGTGTTCCTTTCTAAGGCGTTATTCCCCGAGGTAGTGTCATTCAGATGGGGATCAATGATCCCCTGACCATGAATCGTGCGCTGTTGGATGTCGTTTTCTGAGTAAATCTGGTAGTCAATAAGACCGCTTTCCTGTGCGTAGAGACCCAGATAGATGGTGGTTGTCGGTTGCGTGGCGACGATTGGCTGAAGCCAGAGTACCTGCTTCACGCTGAAAGGCAGCCGTTGTGATGCTGGAATAACGGAAGCGGCGGCATAGGTATAAGCCGCCCGGGCCATTTCCAGATAGCTGACGCCCGGCAGCACTTTCTGACCATGAATCTGGTGATCCACGAGAAAAAACTCCTCGCCGCTGAACTCAGCGCGAAAGCGCAGCTCAGCCAGCGTTGAAGCATTCTCCGTCAACAGTGGATGTAATGACTGTCTGGCCCCGGCGATGTAGTCTGACGATGGCGATAACGCGCGGGTCTCCAGCCAGTGATGCTCTCTGGCAAAGGGATAAGTCGGTAAGACAACGCATCGGGACACCTCCGGCGACAGCACCGCCCCGTCCAGTTCGTATCCCTGGCAATAATAGTCCGCCAGGGCGGACAGGATTTCCTGATATTCCTGCCCCTCACACTGTTGCGACTGCTGTAATAAAACGTCGACCTGCTGGCGAATGATCTTTTGCCCGACAAAGCCCAGCGGGACTTTACCGCGAAACAGATTGGGTCGTTGCGCATGCTCTGCTTGCCGCAGACTGATGATGACGCCGTCTCGATCTTCGGCCACCACCGCCAGACGGTATTGGAAATGACTCCGCCCCTGCAGCAAGGTATAGCCGATCGCTGCCAGTCCCTGAGTGCTGGTTTGCGGCTTTTGCAAATGCAAAATCAGATCCTCGACCTTACGGTATAACGCCTCCTCGGTCTTGGCCGACAAACAGAGAAGATAGTGGCTGCGCTGTGGCTCTGGGGACGAAACCGGCTGAGGGTATTCCTGCATCACCAGATGGGCGTTGGTTCCGCTCATGCCGAAAGCACTCACCGCCCCCATTCTCAGCCTTCCCTGCTGTACCGGCCAGGCCCTGGTCGTTTTATTCACATAAAAAGGACTCTCTGCCCAGGTGATGTAGTCATTCTCCTGTTGACAGTGCAGGCTTGCAGGAATGGTTTGCTGATTCATCGACTGAAGCAGGCTCACGGCACTCAGGAGCCCGGAAGCGGCAAAGGTATGACCGAAATTCGTTTTCGTCGACGTCAGGGCGCAAAACGCCTGTTTATCGGTGTACGCTTTGAACGCCTCATTCAGCGCATTAATCTCGACCGGGTCGCCAAGCCGGGTACCCGTTCCGTGCGTCACGATATAGTCGATCTGCGCGGGATCAATGTGAGCGCGCTGATACACGGTTTTGAGCAAGTCGGCCTGCGCCACGCCGTTCGGTGCGGTGATCCCGTTGGTTTTACCGTCATAATTGATGCCGCTGGCCCGAATCAGACCATGGATCAGATCACCATCGGCTTCAGCCTGCGACAGGCGTTTGAGCACCAGCACCACGACCGCTTCACCTGGCACCATGCCATTAGCGCGCTGATCAAAGGTGTAGCAGATCCCATCTGCCGAAATCATGCCGGAACGCTTCATGATATCGAAGCCTTCCGTCGAGAGTTGCAGACTCACGCCTGCTGCCAGTGCGGTATCGCATTCCCGGTTACGCAGACTCGTGCATGCCAGATGCGCAGCCACTAAACCGGATGAGCAGGCCGTATTGATCGCCAGCACCGGTCCATGCAGGTCGAGAAAATAGGCCAGCCGCGAGGCCAAAATACCATTGTGATTGGCAGTAATCTCAATGTGTTCCGTACTTGAGAAACGTCCGTACGCGCCCTCTTCCACACCGACAAACGTACCGATGTTATGCTGCCGCAACCGTTGTGCGCCATAACCGGCATGTTCCAGCGAGCTCCATGCTTCCTGTAAAAGCAGGCGCTGGCCTGGATCCATGTTCTGCGCTTCCCGGGGAGAGATTTCAAAAAACAGCGGGTCAAATTCAGCGGCACCGGGAACGACCCCACACCACAAGTCCGCGTCTGACGCCGCAATACGGCTATCACGGTAAGACTCGTCCCGACTATGCAGGTATTCCGCACTCACGCGGCTCACCGCCGATTTTCCCTCTGCCAGATACCGCCACATTTCATCAATATCACGGGCACCGGGAAAACGACCGCTCATACCGATAATGGCGATCGGCTCTTCTGCGTCAAAAGGAGAAACATCGTGGCGATGCTCTTCACCGATAGCCGACCTATTCACGGGTGGAATGTTAAGAGGGGCACCTGAATGTACCGATTCGACACGGTGATCAGAGACCTCGCTATGCCCTGCCGACCCACCGTAATACGTCTGCATCAACGCACCGTGTGTCAGCATAAAATACTGACAGAGCTGCGACAGGGTAGCATTCCCGAAAAACAGGGCTGGCGAAACCACGATGCTCCACTTCCGGCTGAGGCAGGTGGCAAACTCAGCAAGGCTTATCGAATCAAAACCAAAATCGGCCAGATTCACGTCATGATGCAAACGGTGCCGTTCAATACTTAAAATATCGCTCACCGCCTGCTGCAATTCCCACAGTACACATTGCTCAACCGTCAGCCCCTTCATTTCCGGGCGACGGGCGATAGTCGTCGTCACTGGCTGGCGTGGCAGTCGCTCCTGACGAGTGCCGGACTCATGCTGTAACCGATCCCCTAACACGCGTTGAATCTTGTCAGGCTGTCCGACCATCACCAGCGACGAACCCGCTTCACCGGCCAGCAACTGTTCAAACACCCTCAATCCTTCTTCGCTGCGCAATGCACGTTGTCCGCTGGTTTTCAAATAAAGGGACGTGGCCTGCGCTCGCTCAACCGAGCGTTGTGTCATTCCCCCGTCCTGCCAGACAGGCCAACTGATTGCGATAGTCTTTCCTATCAGAGATGGCGTCTTTCCTTCGGGAGCAGTCGGCTGATTGCGGTTGTTGGCATAGGCCAGTTGAAAACGGTTTGCGACGGCATAATCACCGGCACCGAAATCACCCAATACTGCGGCACTGGACGAGAAATAAACGATAAAATCGAGTGGGTCTTCAGCACCGAACACGGTTTGCCAGGCTGTATCAAGCACCAGCGTCCCCTGAATTTTCGGTGCCAGTACCTGACGAACGCCAGCAAGATCTTTTTCTGCCAGCATCTGTGTCGTTTGAACGCCAGCGGTATGTAATATACCGTTGATTTTAATGCCTTTACGCTGGCAATCAGCGAACAGAGACTGCATCTGAGACAGTTCACTCACATCTGCCTGCAGATAAGTGACCTGACCGCCATGTTGTTCAATTGCCCGTAAATCCGCCTGTTTTTCCACATCAAGGGGAGAGCGGCCAACCAGAAGAACTTTCGCCATCACGTTCTCGCACAGGTAACGTGCAAATACCGTCCCTAATCCCCCAAGCCCCCCGGTAATCAGGTAACATCCACCGATTTTTAAATAACTGTCTGTTTTTAAAGCGCTGTCAGCGTTTTCCAGCCGCGTCGGTTCGAAGGTCAACACATGACGCTTACCCTGGATATACAGCACGCTTTGCGCAGGTTCGGTCTGCAATTCAGCCCAGATGTCGGGAATATGCTCCGCGAGCGACTGCCATTGATCCGTATCGGCAGCGTCGGTCAGTTCAAACCCGGCAAACGTGACGCGTGTTTTCGGTAAAACAACGCGTAAAGATGCGCCAAACGCCACCAATGCATCGGCGTAACAACGCTCCAGTACGCTGGTAAACGCACTGGCCACGACAATACGACCAACATCCAGTCCGCTGGACAACAGCCCCTGAAACAGCGGCACCAATTGATTCATCGCCGATTCAGGTTCAACAACACACAGCAAAGCCGCTACCGTTTCCGTTTGGGCAGCGCGCTTTAACGCAGAAAAATAGCGGTGATAGGTACTTGCTTCTGTGGCCGCCAGGTCATCAGGCGCGAAAAATTCCGTCGATACATTCGTGGCAATGTGATTGATACCGAGGCGAATCGCCGTCTGAGCTGCTGCCGGGGTGACGCAAAGCAAGCGCTGTATCTGGCGCTCGGCGGGGCCCGGCACGTCAGGCAGCGATTGCTCTTGCCATCGCTCACGATAAACCAGAACAGCGTCATCCTGCTCTGATGTCATGGCTTCATCAGGTTCAATCAGAACATGCCGTAAGCCGGGTTCAGCCTTCTGGCTCTGCGGAGTCGGTGCGGATGGCGTTGCAACAGAGCAGGCCATTGCCGGGCTATCCACCGTAGCAATCCAATAGCTTTCCTGTTCAAACGGATACGTCGGCAGGTGCATCCTGCGCGGTGTCGGCCCGTGGTATAACGCCCCCCAATCTGCGGGTTCGCCCCGCAGCCAACATGCCAACTGTTTGGAAACAAGAGGCGAGATGTCGTCATCCCGGACGCCGGGTGCAGAATCTGCGCTTCCCTCTGCGCAAAGTAATGCCTCGGTGGCACGGGAACGGGCCGTTCCCGACACATCGGCATAATACAGACCGAGATCTGAACTCGCCCCCTCTTCAGCAGTCAGGTACCGGCGCACTTTCTCCTGCAAGGTGTGCCAGCCGTCGGCAATCAACGCCAGACGATGAGGCATCGCCGTGCGTCCGAATTGCAGAGTATAAGCAAGATCCCGCATGCTTTCCGGCGCATGACCGGCGATCAGATTTGTGGCTATCTGCTTTAACTGCGGTTCACTTTTGGCGGATAGCACGATCAGGTACGAATCATCCTCACCTGACGCTCCCTGACATCGCGCTTTAGCCTCCGCGTTCTGCAACACCAGATGCACATTGGTTCCCGAATGTCCGAAAGCGCTGACGGCCGCAAAACGTGACGCCTGTTCCCAGTGTTTGAGCGTGGTATTCACATAGAAAGGGCTATCAGCAAAATCGATATCTTCATTCGGCTGGGCATAATTGAGCGATGGCGGGATTTCCTGATGTTTCAGCGCCAGCGCCGCCGTAATGACATTCACGATGCCGGACGCGGCTTGAGTATGACCAATATTGGTCTTCGGCGAGGTCAAGGCACAGTACTGCTTTTTATCTGCACCAGCGTCATGAAACGCATCAATCAATGCATTACATTCAATGGGATCCCCTAACATGGTGCCGGTACCGTGGCTGACGACATAACCTATCTGTTCGGGAGAAACACCGCTTTGCCGGTAAACCTGCGCGTAAAGCTCGCTTTGCCGGGCACCATTGGGAGCGGTCAGGCCATTGGTTTTACCATCATAGTTAATTCCGCTGCCCTTGATGATGGCATAAATATCATCGCCATCGCGCAGTGCGTCAGCGTGGCGCTTTAACACAACCGTCGCACAGCCTTCACCGACAACCATACCGTTAGCCCGATAATCAAAGGCGTAGCAGGTGCCGTCTGGCGAGAGCATATCGCCCATCCGGGACAAGGCATGTAGCATCCGCTCAGGCTGGCAAATCAGATTACAACCGCCCGCAAGCGCTAATTCGCTTTCTCCGTTTAAAATACTCTGACATGCGTAGTGTACGGCAACCAACGATGAGGAACAGGCGGTTCCTATAGCCAGCAACGGGCCTTTGGTATCAAGAAAATAGCCAATGCGGGCCGGTGCTGTTCCGGTATGTACGGAGGTAATCGCTGAATTTTCGGTCAGTGGATAATCCGATTCTTCCATGCCGACAAAAATGCCGTGCTTTTGCCCGTACCACCCATACGGGTCATAGCCAGCATCTTCAATCGCCCGCCATGCAGACTGCAATAACAAGCGATGATGGGGATCCATGTTGCGTGCTTCCCGGGGAGAAATCTTAAAAAACAGGGGATCAAAGTGGTCGATATGCGTCATAAACCCCCCCCGGAGGGTTTTCATCTGCAGATCATCCCGTAGCCGCCGGCTGTCAGGAACCGGGCCGATACTACACCGGCCTTCCCGCAGCAGTTGCCAGAATTCTGCCGGGTTATCGGCACCGGCAACGTTAATATCGATACCAATAATGGCAATATCGTCAGTGCGATTATCATCATTACCGCGTCGTGCCGGTTGCGGCGAAGCCTCGCCGTGACGGCGTTCGGCTCCCGAACCGCTGGCCTGCATGCGTTCGGCTATCATGCGGGCTAACGCCATCGGCGTGGTGTAACTGAATAAATCCGACCGCCGTAATTTAACCGGATATGCCGCCTCCAGCCGACTGACGAAAGCCGACACCGAGACAGAGTCCAGGCCAAGCTCGGTAAATGCCTGATGATATATTTCGTTATCCGAGCCGTTCAGCCCCAGCAGACGGCCTATCGTCGCCAGTACATCCTGTTCAGCAGCAACCGAATGTGTGGCCTCTCTTTTGTCATGAACGAGCGGCTCATCATCAGGCTGTTTTTGAGAAGGGGAAAACTGAAACCAGTAATACTCACGGGCGAAGGCATAGCGGGCTGACGCCGACGGAAAATCGGCCCCTGCAACGTTAACACCCTGATATTCTTCAACCAATATATGGGCGTTATTGCCGCCTGAACCATAGCTGTGAATCGCCGCCAGCCTGGGATGTTCGCCGGTCGGCCACGCCTGCGTTTCTGTCGCAAAACAGCAAGGCGTACCTTGCGTATCGCAATAGTCGTTGGCGTGTTCAAAGCCCAGAATTTTATGAATTTTATCGGTCTGAAGACTGCGGATGACTTTTAATAACGCCCCCAGAGAAGACGCAGAGTGCATGTGTCCTAACAGCGGTTTTAGGCTACTCACCCGGCAGTAACCCGCCTCGAACGCCACCCCTTGTTCCTCACATAACTGGCTCAGCGCCCGATTCATTGCCGTCCATTCAGCAATATCCGCAACGGGCAGCCCCATTCCCTGAGCCTCAATATAAGAAACCCGACGCGGATCGATCCCCGCTTCGCGATAACAGTCTTTGATCAGTTCACAATGCGCATCCGTATTCGGAGAAGCCATTGAGACACCACCCTGACCATTGAAGTTAACCTGGGTGTGTTTGATGATGGCGTAGACCCGGCGTCCAGCCTGCTCAGCATCAGCCTGGCGCTCCAGAAGAATGGTACCAACCCCTTCTGAACGAATGAATCCATCACCATGTTTACCGAAAGAATGTACCGTTTTGCCGTGAGTCAATTGCTTCGAATCGTTCAATCGGTTGGTCACGTCCGGTACCAGAATCACATTCGCGGCACCGATGATTGCCCGGTCAATCACACCGGCTCTCAATGCCAGGGTCGCTCTGTGCAGCGCCACAGCAAAACCGGCGCACGTCGCATTGATTAACTCACTGGGTCCCGCCAAATCAAACTGGTACGAAATTCGGTTCGCAATCATGCTGTCGGCCTGTGCCAGACCGAATTCAGGCCGATAACCGTGGCGGGTCATCAGGGCCGCGTACTCGTTGGACTCACAGCCGATGAAGACGCCTGTATGCGTTTTTCGCAGCGATTCAGGGGAGATACCAGCATCTTCCAGCATGTGGTAGGTTGACATCAGCAATAGACGCTGTCTGGGATCCATCTCTTCAGCCTCTATCGGTAAAATACCGAACTTCGCCGGGTCAAAAGAGGCAATATCGGGAATGAATCCCCCTGAAAGTACCGCCCACGACGCTTCTCCGCCTGTCTTCCCCTGCTGGTACCACATTTTGCGTTGCTGCGGTAGCTCGGTGATTAAGGCATCGTCAGCATCCAGATGCCGCCATAATTCGGCAACACTCATACACTGAGGGAAATATCCGGCCAGCCCCGTAATCGCCAGCGGTTCGGTCTTTCCGTGCGTCGCCGACATATTCAAGACTGAATCTGATGACGTCGTGGTTTTATGGTTTTGAATCCACTGCTCAATGAAAGACAGCGGTGCTGATTGATTATTCATAAGCAACCTTCTCCCCCTTGAGATTGAATTCAACTAATTGCTGTAAATAACCAAACGCATTGCTGACTGCGGCGTAGTCCATGCCAAAATCCTGAAGGAATGCAATTTCATTGACCCCAGACGCGACGGCCAAATCAATCTGTCGCTGACATTCCTCTGGCGGGCCAAATATTCCTCCGGTTTTGAAATAACGGGCATAGGCATAATCGAGAATTTGATCAATCTGACTATTATCGAAATGATGATCTCTGGCTTTCATCTGCGGAATAATGCTACTGCGGATATAGGCCTTAAACGGCTCGCGAACCACCTGCTGTACCCACGCCATATCTGGGTGAACGAAGGTGTGCATCATCAGTGTGACCCGACCGCTCTGAGGTTCCAGCCCTGCCTCAGCGCGGGCTGCGCGGTAGACGTCCACGTATTTTCTGAATTCGTGAAGATCGATCCCATGCAGCATGCCGAAGACGTTATAACCATGCAGGCCCGCATGTCGAAAGCCCTGTTCAGAAATGCTGAAATACCAGATGTTTATTTCTTTCTGAATCGGGCGCGGATAAACCACCGTCGGGAACATCTCCCCACCCGGGCCGGGAAAATCCACCGTTTCCCCCCGCCATAGTTTTTGTATCACCGGAATACGCTGATCGCGTATCTTTGCACGATCCTCATAGGTATCGGGTGACAGGATAAAGTCCGCTTTGTTCCAGCCACTTCCGACCCCCAGGTCAACCCGACCATCGGAGAGGATATCCACCATCGCCCAGTTTTCGACGATTTCGACCGGATGGTGCAGCGTGTTGGTCACGGCGGCAGAACGCAGGCGCACGTTTTTGGTTAGCGGTGCAAAGTAAGCCGCAGCAATGCTGTTATTGGCGTAAATAGAGCCAAATTCATAAAAATGGCGTTCAGGAAAGCAAACCGATTCAAAACCAGCCTGATCAGCAAACTCGACCAGCTCACGGGCAAAACGATATTTATCCCGGTCTGAGACATCTTTACGGACATCCGAAAAAAACAGATAACTAAAAGAAACATCCGCCCCAGGCTTACCCGTCTTAACCTCAGCATCCAGGGTGCGACCTCCAGAAAAAAAAGCGTCCAGTCTTTGATTTACCGTCGTCATAGCCGGATCCCTCCTGTTCCAACCTGTTTACGCAATTTTTTCATCAGTAGATTGGGGGTTGGGTGTTCGATCAGCCAATTCGGCTGTACTGGAAATTTCAACTGCCTTTCCAGCGTGGTACTCAGTTGCATAGCAATAATCGAGTCCATCCCGTAGTCCTGCAGGGGTTTGTCCCAGTCAAGACTGCTGCCTAGTTTCATGACTTTTTCGATCCCGAAAGCCAGGCTGCTACGTAGCTCGCTGTCGTCGTCAGCCAGTTTTATCTCATCGATATCTCCTGACGTTTCTGGTCTGCCTGTTTGGAGGCCAGACTGCGGGGCATTCGGGGTCTGAGTCGGAGGAACAGACTGGATCGCCGTAATCACGGTTCCGACCTCTTGTTGCAGATAGGCGGGTAGATCCGCCAATGACAGGGAAGAGAGGTAATCGGCAAATTCTGTCGGCGATAACTGCCCTTGCCTGAAATGGCTAATTTTTTGGCGAACCGCGTCTACGATGTGATGCTCGGTGCGGGCAGCCGCTGACGCCATCTGATTATCACCAAGCCCCAATAGCATTCTGGCTTTATGTTTATCCGTGACAGCAACCAACGCTGTGACACCGTCGGTAACCCCCGTTTGCATCTGCTGCACCGCCGCCACTGCATGAATACTTCCCATGCCTTGTTGCGCTAACGACGTTAACCGGCCAGCCAGCCGTGTGTGGTCAACGGCACCGTCAACCTCCCATTGCCCCCAACAAACGGAGGAAACCAGCCCCTGTCTTTGTTTGAGAGAGACCAGCCGTTGCCGATATCGAGCAAAAGCATTCTGGAACGCGGCGGAATAGGCATAATCAGGCGACCCCTGAATGCCAAAAGCGGCGACGGAAGAAAACATCAGGAAAAATTCCAGTGGTTCATCGGCAGTTACCGCATCAATATTCAGGGTTCCTGAGACTTTCGCCGCCATCATGTGCCGGAACGCATCCCAGGACTTATTCAGAATAGAACCATCACTCACCTGCCGGGCCATATGTAAGACTCCATTAAGGGTGATTCCTTCGGATTTCAGGGACTGCACGGCCTGATTAACACGCTCAAGATCGAGGATATCGACGGCACGGTAAATCACCTGGGCCCCGGACGCCCTGATGCGCGCCAAAATCGGGGCGACTTGATGTTCTGGGCGGCGAGAGAAAATAACCAACTGCGCCTGATAGTGATGACCTAAAACCTGACAAACCTGTTCCCCTGTCTCTCCCAGGGCACCGACCATTAAATAGGTCGCCCCGGTACGAAACAGTGCCCCCGGCACCTCATGCCCATCCGTTTCGCTAACACGTAACTCGTATCGGCGACCACCACTGAAACGGATCGTCGGGGTCCTGACTGCCTGAGCATTTTTCCCCGGTTCATGTGCTGGCATGTCATCGCACAGCCAGGTTTGCATCAATTGCAGAGCCACCTCCTGACCCGTCGAACGGGGGTCAACGATGAGGCTCCGATAGCGGTGGCCTACGGTTTCCAGAATCGCAGAACGGAACAGCCCGCTGAGCGCTTCATGGTGTACATCGGTAACGGTCAGGCCTTGTTCATAATCCGCCCGGTGACAACAATAGAATTGTACCGGGTTCAGGCGGGCAACCGTCTGTACGGCCTGAACACAACGATAGGCAAGCTCGGTTTGCACCTCGGTTCCATGAGGTAAGATCAGAAAAACCGCCAGCGGTTTTTCTGAATCGGGGATCGCCGCCGCTAGTCCGACTTTCAGGGCATTGATACCTGTCTGATCCTGTAGCGCACCGACCGGTAACGTAATATGCCGCACATCCCAAATCGGTTGTGGCATATCGGCTATCTGTTGAACCTGCTGGCAAACCTGCTCAATGTCACGGTAATCCGAAGCCGTATGACTGAGCACCAGAATTTGCCGATCGCTACTGGCCTTAATGCGTTCAACCCATTGGCTGTCTTCACTTGCCTTCACTTCAATCCACGTTTCTGTCGCTCGGATCCACTGGGTTTCCCTTACTATCGGTTGTGCATGGGTGCCGGTTTCAGTGGCTTCTGATGTCCTGACTGTTCCAGCGTCTCCTGATAAAACAGACCGGACATCCACGGTTGTAACCGATGTTGGCGGTGCTTTTTCTGCAAACCAGCAGGATTGTCGGAAAAACGGATAAGTAGGTAAGTTTATTCTGCTGGGGGAACGATGCGCTGTGGATTGCCCCGCCTGCTCAGGCGCGGAATAGAGTAAATCCCATGGGATATCCAGACCTGTCACCCATAGCCCTGCAAGCTGACTCAGGTTTTGCTGACGGGTCCATTGTTCGATCACAGTACTGAATTCAGGTGTGTCGACAAACGCCTTATAAGATGGCGCATTGTCATTCACCCTACCTCTAAATAGCAGCGGAGCTGAGATATCACCGACAATGAATTGGGTGAGCTTTTCTTGCAGCTCACTGACTGAGCCCGCAACAAAAGCGAGACGCTCCTCCATGGCCCGGCGTCCCCGCTGTAAGGTATAAGCCAGTCGCCTTAAATCAACAGTGCGTCCCTCGGCCTGTTCCCGCTGTAGCCAGGCCAGCAGATTTTCCGCCATAAGCGGCAAACGATCGGCCCGCATTGCCGACAAGACGATCAAAACCGGTTTGGCAACGGGGGCCGTTTCGACCGCTGGCGGCAGATACTCCTCAATCACCAAATGGGCATTGGTGCCGCTGTAACCGAAGGAGCTCACCGCCGCTCTTCGCGGTTGTCTTTCATCATGTTGCCACGGCTTAAGCTGGGTATTGACATAGAAAGGCGAGTCATCGAAACCAAAGTGTTGATTAGGGTTGCGAAAGTGCAGAGAGGGCACGAGTTGCCGGTGTTTCATTGACAACAACACTTTCTGTACACTCGCCATTCCAGATGCTGCCGACGTATGGCCAATATTGCTTTTCACCGATCCCAGGCCACAAAAATTTTTGCGAGGAGTCCATTCTCTGAACACAGACTCCAGGGCCTCAAGCTCAATAGGATCGCCCAGTTTGGTCCCGGTTCCGTGCGTTTCAATGTAACTTATCGAATCCGGGTTAATCTGATGTTTCCGGTAAACCTCTCTTTCCAGTTCTCTCTGACTGTTCACGCTCGGTGCCGTGATACCATTGGTTTTGCCATCTTGATTAATGCCCGAACCAATGATGACGCCGTAAATAGGGTCGCCATCAATTTCAGCCTGAGACAGGCGTTTCAATACCAGACACCCAACCCCTTCGCCGGGTACAAATCCATCAGCCGTGTTATCAAACGCTTTACACTGACCTTCGGGAGACAACATACCGGCAGAGCACATTCCGATATACGTCTCCGGCATGAGATACAGGCTAACACCGCCGACCAAAGCCAGATCGATTTCACCACTTTGTAGTGCCTGAACAGCCAGATGGGTCGTAACCAGAGACGATGAACACGCCGTATCGACGGGAATGGCAGGCCCTTTAAGGTTCAGAAAATATGGAATTCGCGCCGCACCAATCGCAAAACTGTTACCGGTACCGGACAGGGGACTGGCGGAATTGAGCATCATATGAGCATATTCATAACTCATAATCCCCATATAGACGCCGCATTTCTTATGACTCAGTTCTTCAGGGCTATAACCGGCATCTTCAAACGCTTTATACCCTTCCTGCAGGAATAGACGATGCTGAGGATCCATCCCCTCGGCCTCCGCGGGAGAAATCGAGAAAAATAGCGGGTCAAAACTATCGATATCGCTTAATGCCCCCAGCCACTTGCAATATATCTTGCCCTCTTTGCTACGGTCAGCATCGAAATATTGGTCAACGTCCCAACGTGACTTAGGGACTTCACGAACCGCGTTACGACCATCAACTAAGTTGTCCCAGTATTGCTCCAGGTTTTCCGCGTCGGGATAGCGTCCCGACATGCCGATGATGGCAATTTTCTCAGCCTGCCGACTCATAACGCGGTCATCGTCTGGTATCGCCGCAGATACCGGGGCGGCCGACTTTAGCGTATCCCGAGATAAATCCTCATGATCCGGAACACGCGTTGAAGTGGCCGCGACCGGCTTTGGGGACAGCGTTACTCCATGAGGCTGGGTCGCAATATAGTCAGCCAAAACCTGAACATTCGGATAATCGTACAAACGGGTGGCAGAAAGGCGGGTGCCCAGTCGCTTGTTAATCTCATTGATCCACTCAGCGCCAATAATTGAATCCAGCCCCAACTCTGCGAATGTTTGATTGTGTCGGATTGCTTCTGGCGTAATGTACAATGCATCGGCCAGGCTGGTTTTCAGTAGCTGGATTATCTCTGCTACCTGCTCATTCTGGTCTGCTGCTCTGTGGGTAGCTGGTGAAGTATGGATAGCTTTTGACGAATGGATGGCCTGTGGCGAATGGCTAACCTCTGACAAATGGACAGTAGCGCGGTTCTGTTCAGCAGCTATCGTCTTATCTTCATGCGGATACACCGCCCCAGCAGGGTGTGCTTGCGGTGCGTGCTCATCCGTCGCGCCGCGTGGCCCGCCATTAAGAACAATAAACTGCGCCAACTGGCGAATACTGGAATAATCGTATAAACGCGTGGCAGACAACGCGCTTCCCAGTTCCCGGTTGATTTCATGAACCCACTCAGCGCCGACAATCGAGTCCAGCCCCATCTCGGCGAACGAGCGATCAACGTGAATATCCGATTCTGGAGAACACAACGCCCTGGCCAGGCTCACCCGTAATTTGTCAATAACACTCGCCAGAGAAACGCCGCCATGCTGTTGTTCCGGGTGAAGGGCACCATTCCCGTTTGTTGCCTTGACGCCGTTTATTCCTCTGGCGCTACTGGTGTACTGGGTATCCACCACGCTGCCATTTATGCCATGATCGCGGTGAATATCAACCGCCTTACCGTTCAACCGTCCCACCGCTGATACCGGCTCCCCACTGTGCACAGCAGAGGGGCTGGCCCCCTTCTTCTGCTCCAGCGGCTGCAACATCACCTTTCCAGAATGATTAACAGGGGCAGAATCGGGCGTTGGCGACGCAACACCCCCTGTCGATTCCGCAACCACTTTCAGCGCCGGTTTATGCTGGGTCTCTGTAACCCAGTAACGCTTGCGGTCAAACGGATAGGTTGGCAGCACCAAACGTGAGTGACGCTGACCTGCGTATAATTGCAACCAGTCAACCGATCTCGTCTCAACCCATACCTGGGCAATTTTCGTCCACTGTCGGGTCTGCCACCAGCGCTCAATATCCAGCATATCGATGCCAGGTAAACGACCTGATTCATCACAATTGACAAAAATAGTCCCCTCACTGGCTGCGGCCTGCGGATCCCTGGAAATCACGGACAGTTGGCGCAAAAGCGATGCCACATCTTCGGCAACGAAGGCGACTCTGGCATCCATCGCATCCCGCCCGGTTTGCAACGTGTAGGCAAATTGTTTGAAGTGGCTTGCGACATGAGCTGAATTTTCAGTGACGTACTGCATCAGATGCTGCGCATAGACCCGCAACCTTTCACTGTTTTTTGCCGATAGCACGATAATCTCCGGCTCATGCTCAAGCGACACAACCTCGTCAGGTTCCTGGCGGTATTCTTCAATGACCAGATGAACATTCGATCCGCCAGCACCGAAAGAACTCACGCCAGCACGTAAAGGCTGTTCAGCATGTCCGATCGTCGGACGTTGCCATGTCTGCCCCTCCTGGAGCACATAAAACGGGCTATCCTCCAGTTCAAGTAACGGGTTCAGCGTCTGGCAGTGCAGCGATTTGGGCAAATATTCATCCCGCATCGCCAGCAGAACTTTTATGACACCGGCCACTCCGGCGGCGGTTTCCGTATGCCCAATGTTCGATTTCACCGAGCCTAAAGCACAGTGTTTAACGACCGCTTTCCCTGGATTGACCGCAGCATTCAGTCCATGCTTCTGATAAAGATCGTTAAACGCGATCTTCAGTCCATTGATTTCAATAGGATCGCCTAGCGGCGTCCCGGTTCCGTGGCACTCAATATAGGTAATACTGCGAGGATCAACCCCGGACTTCATATGCGCATCGCGGACAAGCTGAGCCTGAGCATTCGGGTTGGGAGCCATCAGCGACGTTGCCGCCCCACCGTGATTTTCCGCCGAGCCGATAATCACGCCGAGAATATGGTCTTTATCAGCCTGTGCCTCTTTCAGTCTCTTCAGCAGTACAACGCCGACCCCTTCCCCGCGGGCGTAACCATTGGCATCTTCAGAGAACGTCTTACACCGTCCATCCTCGCAAATCATCTCTGCCTTACTGTACAGAATATGCATTTTCGGACTCAGGATCAGGTTGGCACCACCGGCAATCGCCATATCACAATCGCCGTGCTGAATGCTCATCACCGCGCGATGAATCGCGACTAAAGAGCTTGAACACGCGGTATCGATAATTTCACTGGGGCCATGAACATCTAGCAGATAAGAGAGGCGGTTCGGACAAAACATATGAGGAATTGCCGTTAGCTCCACAATATCGCGGGGTTGGACGTTCAGTACGGTCTCCGCATAATCCTGTAAATTGATACCGGCAAATACCCCAACCTTTTTACCGGCTAATGATGAGGGAGCGTAGCCGGATGACTCGATGAGCCGCCAGCTCGACTCCAGAAACAGTCGGTGCTGGGGATCCATGGTCTGAGCTTCACGGGGAGAAATGCCAAAAAAGGCAGGATCGAACTTATCCACATCCTGAATAAAACCGGCATACTTAACGTTGGTAAACTCACCGTCTTTAGGATTACCGTGGATTGCCCTCCAGTCCCAGCGTTCCCGGGGAATTTCACTGATACAGTCCTGTCCCTGATAAAGATGGCGTTGCAACTCTTCAACCGTGGATGACTGGGCAAACATGCCATCCATCCCGATAATCGCAATAGGTTCATAATTGCCGCCGAACTGATTTGCCTCGGTTTTATTGGGCTGCTGGCATTTATCGTTCGTCGAATGGAACTGTTCGCGTTTTTGATTGAGCCGGTAGCTTCTGGCCATAAGCTCCCGAATCTGTCTGGCTGATGTTGCACCCGACGGTAAAGACGACGCGGACGCTCCGACAACTGCCGTCTGCCGAACGTCTTTGCGGGGTACATACCTGGCAGGCTGATGATCATCGTTGATGGGCTGGCCATCATAACGTTGCGCGACCTCCAGACCGAAGCGCTTGATGATGATATCTGTCAGTTCGCCAATGTTTCTGGCCTCAAAGAAAATAGCGGCAGAAAGAGACACACCCAGCGAGTCTGCAATACGTCCCATGATTTCTGTGATGACAATCGAATCAACACCATAGGTTGACATTTTTTCTTCTCTGTCAATTTTTGCCGTCGGCAACTTTAATATCACAGAAAAAATACCCAGTATGTCTTGCAGCAATCTCTCGCGGTAATCTCTACCTTTAACCTCAGAAAGCGGACTATCCAGGACGGCTCCGGCAGCATCGGAAACCACCCGTGAATGTTCCATGGCAGACTGCATCAGCTCAGCCTCCAGAATTTTCCAGGCTGACTCGTGTAAGTCTCGGGTTCTGTTCTCTTTGCCTGTCATCGTTATCTACCTTCCATTGAGTACTTCACGGTACTGCGCCAATAACTTAAGGAACTTCCACAGATCAACTTCCCACTGATGTCGGAAAGATCCGATGTAATAGTTCTGCCCCAAGTCAGGATCCTGTTCTTTTTTCATCCGGCTGAAATCGTGCAGCCCTTTGGCTTGTGAGAAATAAGCCTTGAGATAGTCCACAACAAACAGACCATGAGAGCGGGCGGAAACACCGAGTCCGGTGGCGGAGTTGATGTAGCCGATAAATAACAGGTTGTCGAAGTTTTTGGGGACAATATGTAAGAAGCAATCGGGAATACCCTGCTTCATTTCCAGATATTTATTATCCAGAAACGGAAAATGGCGGTTATATCCTGTCGCATAAATCAGGGTATCGACTTCAATTTGTGAACCGTCGTCAAAGGTCACCGTACGGCCCTGAAAAGCGCTCACATCCCCTTTGGGTTGGATATCGCCGTGACCAATAAAATACAAAAGTTGCGAGTTCATAATGGGATGGGAAGCATCCAACGGATAATCCGGCTTTTTCAAGCCGTAATCGGTACCGTCATAACCGGCAAGTTTAAAAACCTGCTGTATATAAGCCAGCGTTTCTTCGCGGGTGTTAAATTTATTGCCCAGCCCTTCCATCCATCTCGGCGTCGGCATGCCATTGATGAATTTCGGCTGATAGTAATAACCACGGCGTGTACTGTGATAAACCGCCGAGCAATGATGAACCGCATCAACGGCAATATCGCAGCCGGAATTACCGGCACCGATAATCAAGACCCGCTTGCCCTTGATGCGCTCCGGTGTCCGGTAATCGATAGAATGCATGATGTCACCGGAGAAGTGACCGGGATAGGCCGGTTCAGGGTAACGGGCTTCCCGCTGCATACCGTTACTGACCAGCACAAAAGAATAGAACTTTCGCTCTCCCGTCGATAATTCAACCTGCCAGCCATCCTCCTGCGGCTCGATACGGGTCACCGCAACATTGAAATGCGCCTTCTCATACACCCCAAACGTTTTCGCATAATCACAGACATACTGATGCATCAGTTTATGGCTGGGATAATGAGGATAGTCCTCCGGCATGGGAAAATCGGGATACTGGGTATTAACCTTCGGCGAGATCAGATGCAGTGACGGATAGGTACGGCCACAGCGGCTGCCAGCATTCCATACTCCGCCAAAGTCCGACTCAGCTTCATACAGATCGTAATCGATACCGGCCTGGTTCAGCTCCTTACCGAGACTGACACCGTAAGGGCCACCACCGATAATACATACTCGTTTTCCTTGTCTATTCATTCATGAGATCCTTTTAACGTGCTGGCTATCCGTACTGTTTGTTCGTCAGTAACACCTTTTCGATCACACCTCAGACGGCTCGAGCGTGAGCAATGCCTCTTCTTTCACCATTTTTAAATTCCTGAGCCACAGACACAGCACACCTGACTCGTCGTATAACCTCAGGTCGTACCCGGGAAGATCGCCGGTAATAATTAAAGACTCTTGCCCTACAGGCGTAGGAGAGAGATAAACCGTCACTCGTTCTGTTATCGGCTTAAAGGCGACGATCGAATCCAGAGAGAACGGATACCATGGGGTACGCCATGTCGTCTGGGGATGACAATAGTGGTTTAATGCGCAGAGTAACTGCCAGCAGGTCGTCAACAAGACTGGCCGGAACGTCGGCACATTCAACTGCCGAGGCAGTTCCGCAAGGGAATTGAATGTCACCAGCAACTGCTTGCCATCAAAACCGACTTTCTCAATCAAAGCCTGATTCTTCAGACCGTCTTCATCGAATATCTGTCTGATTTGATGGGTTATCTGATGGTTATGGGGCGCGTCCAACTGCGTTTCCAGCGCCCGGATATCCAACGCGTCGCCCCTGCCGCCAACTGCAGCATTCAGGGCAATTTGCCCAAAACTATGCGTTACGGATTCACCCGTACGCTCAGTCACACACTGGAAATAGAAACCATCATCCTCCCGGGAAATATAAGTCTGAATATGACCATTGAGGGCATCCTGCATACGGGCTGGCGGCCCCCACAGGATGTAATTCAGTTCGGCAATATTTTCCTGACTTGCAGTATTTTCCTGACTTGCAGTATTTCCCTGGGTTGAAAGCTCCCAGGCACTTCGCACCAACTCCAGTAAAAGTAGCCCGGGAAGCTGGGTCTGAGCGGCAATCACGCCGGCGGCCATCATGTCCCCATAGGCAGAAAAATCCCCCGGAATGTTAAGTAACGCCGGAACCGGCCCAGCCTGTTGAAACACGCTGGCCGTCTCTTCGGCCACTATGGCCGAGCTGTGCGAAAATGCGGGATGACTGACAACGGAAGCGGAAACCGTTGAGCCAGGCGCGAGCGTTGCATCCGAAGACAAAGCCGCCTCCTCTGAGGCTTTCCGAGAGCGTTCTGTCGTCATGGTCGGCATGTCGACCCAATAACGTTCACGAGCAAAAGGATACGTTGGCAGAGAAACCCGTCTGGGTCTGTGTGATGGCGTCACACGGGAATAGAGGATCTCCCAGTCGATATTCATGCCTTTCACCCATATCTCCAGCAGTTTGGCAAATTTCCCCTTACTGGCCCATGCCTGAATCAGATCATGCATATCTTCATCAACATCGAAGACGGACAAGGCATCACGATGCGATTTACTTTTTCCCTGATAGAGTAAATCGACCGTCTGCTGCTCACCGGCAAGAACGGCTGCAAGCTTACGTTGCAACTCATCAAGGGTGTGGGCAACCAATCCCAAACGCTCATTCATCGCTTCACGTCCGGTTTGCAGGGTATAAGCCAGTGAGTGGCGATAGGCTTGCGCCTGCTCTGCACTGTTTGTATGCCCTGCGCTATCCCCTTTCTCCGCTATCCGATCAGCATATTCGCTCACATGAGCCAGCAGATTGGCGGCCATCTGTTTGAGTTGCGTATCATTTTTCGCCGACAACAGAATCAGCGCTGGATCGCGGGATACATATTCTCCTGCTGAAATTTCTCTGGCAGACGGTTCTATCGCAGATAGTCCCTCAGTCGGGAATTGCTCAATGACTAAATGGGCATTGGTTCCGCTAAATCCGAAAGAACTCACAGCAGCCTGACGCCGCTGACCGGACTCCACTGTCCAGTCTCTGAGTTCCCGGTTGACATAGAACGGTGTGCCATCCAACGTAATGTGCTCATTGAGTTCCTGATGATGCAGCGTTGGAGGAATCTGTTGGTTCTTCATTGCCAGCAACACCTTGAGTACCGAAGCGACCCCGGCGGCTCTCAGCGTGTGGCCGATGTTGCTCTTCACCGACCCCAGTGCGCAGTAGTGCTCTTTGCGGGTAAATTGAGCGAAAGTCTGTTTCAGACCGACGACTTCCACAGGATCCCCCAGTTTGGTTCCTGTTCCGTGCGTCTCTACATACTGGATTTGCTCAGGATCGATACCAAAGCCGGTGTATACCGCCTGTTCCAGACGGGACTGAGCATTGCCGTTCGGGGCCGTAATGCCATTACTCTTACCATCCTGATTCACCCCCCAGCCCTTGATCACGCCATGAATAACATCCTGATCTGCAATCGCGTCTTCCAGGCGTTTTAACAGCACGACACCAACACCTTCTCCGGGGACGAAACCATTGGCTCGCTGATCAAAAGTAAAGCAGCGGCCATCTTCCGACAGCATTCCGGCCTTGCTGGTCATAATGTGCATACTTGGGCCAGCCAACACCGAGACCCCTCCGGCCAAGGCCAGATCGCTATTTCCCAGCACCAGGCTGTCACAGGCAGAGGCAATCGCCACCAGCGATGACGAACATGCCGTATCAATAGCCAGACTCGGCCCCTGTAAATCCAGATGGTAGGCAATTCTTGCCGCTAAAATGGAAATCGCATTGCCCATAAAGGTTTGTGCATTGAGTTCCATTCCAAAGCGCGCGTCGTAGTCCCCCTCCCCGCAACCGACGAAGACACCGCACCGACGACCAGATAAATCAGCAGGATTGTACCCGGCATCTTCAATACACCCCCAGCATGCCTCAAGAAATACCCGCTGCTGCGGATCCATCATCTCGGCTTCCCGGGGAGAAATATTAAAAAACAGCGGATCAAACTTATCTGCATCTTCCAGCACGCCCATCCATTTGGAATAGGTTTTGCCGGGTGTCTGGCGATTACGATCGAAAAAGTCGTCAATCGCCCAGCGATCCGCCGGAATTTCTGAAATACAATCTTCCCCTTTGCTCAAATTCTCCCAGAACTGTTGCACATTCTTCGCTTTCGGGAACTGACCAGACATACCTATGATAGCGATCACCGGGTGCCCTGCAGGAGCTGGGCTTGTAGCCGATTCAGTGTATTCAGCGCAGGGAGTCGCTCCCCCCTGCGGCTCAGCACGTTCTGTCGCCAGCCGCATCGTTGTGACACTCGGTATCGAGGACTGATACCGACCTGCCGTAAACTCAGCCGCGGTATCGCAAGCTGTCGGCAGGGGCACGGTTGTTTCACTAAAAACGTCAGCATCAGACAACGAAGATTGACCAGACCCGGAACAACGCTGAACCAGCACGGCGAACTCTTGTAATGTTGGATAGCTGTATACGTCAGCCGCATTCAGGTTCAGCCCGTAGTGCTGGTTGATCTTTCTGATCCAGGTAACACCGGTAATCGAATCCAGACCCAAATCGATAAACGCAACATGGGGGTCGATCGCCTGAGGGTTGATTTGTAGCTCTTGAGACAGCGTTTGGCTTAAAAACGCCAGCATGCTTGCCGGGGGCGTATTCGCGCGTGTTTGGGAATCAACCGCGTTTTCCCGACCCTTGCCGCTGCCAACGGTGACGTCGGATAACCCTGCCGGTACCGAGCCGGGAGTCGTCTTTGCCTCTCTTTCCCAGTGTGTTTCCCGGTGTTCACCCGTTGCTGTATTTAGCCCCGCTTCTTTGATCACCAGCCCGGTGAATACCTTCAGATTGGGATAGCTGTACACCTCGGCAGCATTGAGAGTCAGCCCATATTCCGCGTTGATTTTTCTAATCCAGGTGACGCCGGTAATCGAGTCCAGACCGAGATCAACAAAGGGTTGTTCACTTTCAATATGTTCGGTTCTGATTTGCAACTCTTCCGCCAGCATCCGGCGTAACAGGGTATAAACCTGTTCAAACACAGCGTTACTGTCTTGTACTTTCTGCACGACACGCGTTGAATCCGGCGTTTTCACCCCCTCAACGTCCAAAACGCGTTGATGACTGGCCTGCGCCTGGTCACGGGGGGGCGTCTGCTGGCTGAACAGCCCTTGGTTAAAATGCTGTTGGATGCGAGTCAGCACTTCCTGATTGCCGACAAAAGTCTGCTCATGCATCCGAAGTTCCAGCGCATAATTTGCTTCGACTTGGTTTCTGATGCGCCGCGAACGCTGTGTCTTCCAGGCAACCAGCTCATCTCGGGACATTCGTGCCAGAGCATTGGCAGCCGCCAGCGCAAATGGCAGCACGTGAGCACGTTCAAGTACCGGATTTTTGAGCCCACGGGTCCGAAGTTCAAAACCTTTATACTCTCTGGCGGTGAACAGAATTTCTCTGGCAAGATCCAGACCCAGACGGCAGGGCAGGATGAGGGTTGACCCGGCTCCCGGCGTGAATCCGTAGCGCATATAAGGACTATAATAGACGCTTTCCTGACTGAAAATCGCCTCGTCACAGAACATGCCCACCGCCCAGCCAGGACCAATACCATGCCCTTGCATGGCTGCAATGACCGGGATATCGCACTCCAGCGGTAAGGCAAAGATCTTCTCATCGGTAAACTTCGCGTTTCCCTTCTGGATCGCCTGCAACGTTTCCATCGTACCGCCGCTGGCAAAATAGTGGTCATACCCGGTAAGCACCACCACTTTATAGGCCTGATTCTGGTGAATATGCGCAAAGATTTCTTCAAAGCCGGCAACAAAGGCTTTCGAGAATTTATTGCGGCTTTCCCGCTCACACAACCGGACCAGCAGAACACCATTGTCATAGACTTCTGCTTCGATAACCGGCGAATTGAGCACCACCTTGCGCGGCTTACCCGGAGGTAATCCCAGTTGACCCGCCTCAAATGCCTGTAACTCGTTTTTCGTCAGTAAAGCGGATTCATGAGATTCAGAGATCGCGCGCTCGGCGTCAAAAGCGACCGGCTTCTCTGTCAATGCAACAGACTGACGGATAAGATTGGCGGCCAAATGCTGCTTCAGTTGAATGAGTGCCTCTCTGGGCGCGCTCGCCAGTTCCTGCGCCAGCTTCAGACTTTCTGCGGCAACCTCCGCCGAAGGGAAAACCGGCATCAGCAAGCCCAGTTCTTTCAGATAAAGCCCGTCAATTCCCCGCCCATCGGTCAGCAATACCTGAGCCGCAGAGGGTGTAAAACGCTCGCTAAGAAGATGATACAACTGCTGCGATACCTGCTGTTTCCGGCTGAGATACTGATAACGGCCTGTGGTACTCAAAACAGCAAAATCGCACAGGCAGACAAGCAGCCACGCATACCCCTGGCAATCGCCCGGAACAGAAGCAATGACGGGGAACGGCAACGCCAGAACGCTCCGATACAACGCCTCTTGCAAAAACAGGTCGGCATCCTCTTCGAGAGCAGGGAGAAAGCGGTGTTCATCGCCGCTTATCAGCAGAACGCTGATGTCCGTCCGATTTTTTATTTCATTGAATAGACGCTGGAGATCTCTGAGCAGGGACATTCCTGGAGAACCCGCACCTGGCGAGCGACCATCCGCGTCATGAAGCCGAAGGCAAAATATCCCCTGGCCTTCATCCGTCAAACGAAACAGAGAGTTTTCAGCGTTTAGGTTCGAAACCTGAAATGGCGCGGCCACCTGAAATGTTTGCAAAGAAGTCAGCACCCGCTTGCCTTGCGCGCGTTCACCGGCGTTTTGATGGTCAGCCACAGCCAATACAGACAGCTCAGTGTCTGCCGACATGACCGCGGAGGATCGTGCTGCCTGGCTATTCAGGGTATTCGGTGTCGAGTCGTGATCGTCCTCTGGCAACCAATACCGTTGTTGCTCAAAAGGATAAAGCGGCAAGCCTGCCACACGTTGGCACGGGGTCTGATACCATGCAGCCCAGTCGATTTGTCGGCCTTCGAGCCATTGTCCGGCCAACCCACGTAAATCACGCCGCTGAATAGATGTATCGATGTCTGCCTGTTGCTGCCTGCTGTTACCCTTGTTTTTCTCTCCCTGCGCAACCATGCCGGTAAGATAGCTTTGAGAAAATGTATTCCGGTTTAGATAATCTTCCAGCCCGGTGAGGATCTCAGCATTACTTTTCCCAGCAATAGCCAGACGATGGCCTAAAGATTCACGTCCCAGTTGTAACGTATAAGCAATATCTTTCAACCGATTGGCTGTCAGATGCGGATGCTGCTGAATATACGCTTTTAGTTGCCGTGCCAGGACATGCAATTGCGCTTCACTTCTGGCAGAAAGCAGTAATAGCGCAGGCTCAGGATCCGATTCTGGGAACCGGCTTACTGCCGATACGTCCGACGGTCGGAATTCCTCAAGCACCATATGAACATTCGTCCCGCTAAAACCGAAAGAACTCACGGCGGCGATCCGTTTCCCCTGAGAATTCGGTTGCCAATCCTGAACCTGGGTATTGACGACAAAAGGCGTGTCCTCAAAGGGAATCAGTGGATTCGGCTTTTCATAGTTCACGCTGGGAACCAACTTACGATGCTTGAAAGACAGCAGCAGTTTGATCAGCGCACTGACCCCAGAAGCATGGACACAATGGCCGATGTTACTTTTTACCGATCCAATTGCACAAAAACCGGTACGCTGGGTCTGCCTGTGGAAGGCATCCGTCAGGGCGGTGATCTCGATAGGATCACCTAGCTTCGTTCCGGTGCCGTGGGCTTCAATATAGGTCACATCGTCGGCACTGAGGTTCAGCGCATCGTATACCTGGCAAATCAACTCGGTCTGCGAGCGGCTACTTGGTGCGGTAATCCCGTTCGTCTTGCCATCCTGGTTCATGGCCGAGCCTTTGATCACACTATAAATGTGGTCTTTATCGTCGATCGCATCCTGCAAGCGCTTAAGGATCACGACCCCCACCGCTTCGCCCGGCACAAAACCATCAGCCCGGTGATCAAAAGGCTTACAACGCCCATCAGCCGACAACATCCCTGCTTTGGCACACAAAATGTGGAAGTTGGCAGTGGTATGGATGGAAACACCACCGGCGATTGCCATATCGACAGCGCCGTTTTTCAGACTTTCACACGCCAGGTGAACCGCAGCCAGCGACGATGAAGAAGCGGTATCGATCGCCATCGCCGGGCCTTTCATATCCATAAAATAGGCAATCCGGGCAGCCAGAATCGATGCATCGTTCCCCATAAATGAAGAGGCATCGAGTGGAATATCATGCTGGCGCAAGTTAACCTGATAGTCTCCGGCATCGGCACCGGCATAAACCGCCCATTTTTTGTCTTTTATTTCACGGTTGGCATATCCAGCATCTTCCAGCGCGTGCCAACTTTCCTGTAAAAACAAGCGCTGCTGAGGGTCCATTTGTTTGGCTTCTTTGCCGGAAATACCAAAAAAAGAAGCATCAAACTTATCAATATCTTCAATAAACCCGCCCCATCGGCCATACGTTTTATTTGGCTTGGTACGGTCTTCATCAAAATAGGCAGCAATATCCCAGCGTTCTGCCGGAACGTCAGAAATACAGTTGCCACCTTCCAGTAGCAAGGACCAGAATGCATCCACATTCGCCACGCCGGGGAAGCGTGCGGACATACCAATCACGGCGATATCATCATCATGGACAGGCCGGGACGCCTTGCGGGTATCATCCGCTTTTTGCAGGCTTTGTGTTGTCTGGCAGGCCTCGCTGCGTGGTGTCACCTCATCCTGAGTATCGCTGTGCTGCTGCTCCAACTGCATACGCGCGACAATAGCATTCTGATAGTTTTCCATCAGATAGCGGCGTAAATCATTCACACAGCCATAATCGAAGAGCACCGTACTGGGGAGTTTTATCGCAAAGGCACCGTTTAGTTTTACCACCAGATTAATTGCCGCAAAGGAATCAACGCCATACTCGGAAAAGGCTTTCGCCTCGTCGATATCAACCGTTTTCTTCAGACACGCAAGCACGTTCTTCACGATCGTTGCGTTGATATAGTTCAGGATGGCGTCTTCATCGAAGTCGCCGGATTGCGGCACTGTCTCTTGTTCTGTCTGTTGACACTCAGCCTGTTCGTATGTCGATTCCGACCGGAGAGTGGGTAATCGACTACGCTGATCACCGATCTGTTGCATCAGGAGTGTATCTGTCGACGGCAACCTTTGCTGCGAAGCGGTTACAGACTCAGATTGTGCGCTTTCATTACTCGACGCGATCGTCTGTGATGAGGGAGTGAAAACCAGTTCGGCCAACACCGTGGCGGGTATCGTGTAAGTCCACACGCCGGAAGATTCTGGTACAGACTGGATGGCGTCGATACTACGCAGGAAATTTTCCGCCGGTTTGTTTTTATCACTGGTCACAAATCGGATTTCAACGCCCTCTTTCTTCCGTTCCAGCGCTTTCCGACCTAGAGCATTCAGCATCTGATATTCAACACCACGCCCCAGCACGCGACAACTGAGCAATCCCCCATCGACGGATAACACATTTTCCCGCTCGGAGAAAAAGCACACACCGCAAATACCATAATCACCGAATCGATCAGCGACGCTGATGCTCAGACAACCCTGCTCTGGGCTTTGAATTCTGGCAAGAATATCGGCAACGGAGTATGGCGCTTTGACAAAATTAAACTGATTGGTGCGATGTGTCAGTTGAGACAACCTCTCAGCCTGGTCTTGCGTCGCAGGCTGAATGGTAATGTCAAGATCCAGTCCTCGAATGAACGCTTCCATGCTAAATGCACTCTGGCGGAACGCTTCACGCTGAACCTGCTCCTGATACAGATGGGTACGTTTTGCGTCTTCATTCGTTTGGTGACGCACCTGATCAAAGGCCCATACATGAGTAAGAAATCCTGGAATATCGTCACTCTGCTCGGGCAAACGCAAACTTAATACCTGTGGGCAGCTAGCCGAAACTTCGGCGCATTCAATCGGACTATCATCCAGAAAAATAAAGCTATCCAGGCCCAGATTTAGGGTTTTGGCCAGACGTTGGAGATTATCGGACTTGGCATTCCAGTTGATTTTTGTGTCAACAAAATCATGCCATTGCAAAATCATGTCGTCACGAGTGTCGAATACCCGCTTAACATCCTCATGACTATTCTTGCTCACCAGACATAACAGCATGCCTTGCTCTTTTTGGCGTAACATGAACTGTTGCAACGCACGATAATTCGAATCGATTTTGATGCCTTCAGCGCCTTGTTCACCCACCACGCCAGACCATAGTGTGTTATCGCAATCAAGGGCGATCACTTTATAAGGGGGACGCCGGAAGGCATGGATATGACGCACAAGAACCGATGCGATGGCCTCAAAAAACTCGGGTGTATAAGGAATATGTCCCATCTCATCACGAACGGCATCGTGATAGTCGGTGATACCATAAGCCGCCAACTCACGGTTCAGATCAAGGCTGATAATCTCCGTCTTATCCCCCAGAATCTGTTGCATCATCTGGGGCATGTTCTCAAGCAGATCGGTAGAAAATCGTTCCCGCATTTCTGGCGATGGTGGACAAAGCACAAAGAGCGTCGGCCCCCGACGGCTACCTTGTGTCTCCCTGACCAGAGTCAGCAGTTCCTTAAAGTTATCGTGGATCCCCTGCTCAAATGGAGTGAGGCGATGTTGATTGTCAGCCTGAGCAACAGGACGTCTGGCATAAAAATTGGATAAACCTGAAGACTTCAACATCTCTTCTTCAACTATCGCCAGTTCAAAGCCTTTATCTCGCAGTAACTGGGCTATGTTGTCCGCGGTTGTACCTTCTTTATCATGAACCTCAACGACAACTTGACGAATATTCGGCCATATTTCATCAGCAATACTACTTAAAATGTCCCATTCACATTTTTCAGCATCCACTTTCAGCAGATCGATAGCCTCAATATGATGCTCTTGCATAATACTGGCTAACGAACGCATCTGAACCTGATAGGTTTGTTTTTGCAGACGTTCACTGATCATGGTATCCAAGTGTTCCCGAATAGCTTCACTATCCGTTTCAGCGAAACGCTTGGTCATTTCATTTTCCATTGATTTTTTCAGCGCTTCGGCATCTTCCGTTTCATCGGTATGAAACCCTGACCAGACCGATGAATTCGGGTAAAAAACAAATTCGGCTTCCCCGTCCTTGTCGGCAATACCCACTTGCAACGCTTTCGCCTGAGGCGCATACAATGCGAGGTTTTTTCGAAGAATGGCGTAAGAAATCGGTGAAGGTTCGCAAGAAAAAATACGTAAATCAGGACATTGGGTTGTAGCAAACAGAGAGAACATGCCGATGTTGCCGCCAATATCAACTATCACGTCGCCAGGCTGAAAAGAAATGCCGTGTTTCACGTATGTTTTCTCTACGAAAATCTCTTCATAGAGATAGCTGGTTTCATAGGATTTCAGATGTGCCACTTCCATACCGTTCGGCAGCACAACGCGTTCACAATCCGTCAAATGATGATCAATTTGCGCCGAAGAAACCTGAGGTACCCCACTTTTTCCTGAGGTCGTCGTTATCGGGGACATGCTCATTGAGGACGTCATGCCTGGGCCATTGGCAACCAGATCTTCTAACCGACAGATAATCGTGTTTACCCCTTCGGTATTCGTAGCCAGTAAACGTTGTTGATCCAGAAGTTCCTGATAGACCTGGTTGTATGGCGCAAATGTAATTTGATCGTTCCAGTTCAGGCGGGAGAACCATACTTGCAACGGTTCAGCGATCGGCTCTGCGGTGAAAGTCGCCGCAATCGCCCATGATTGACCAGCAACACTCCCTGCTTGATTTTGCTGACCAAGCCCTAATGAGGTGTCTGTCAGGGGTTCTCTTTCCGTCGCCTGCTCACGTTGTTCGGCTCTTTGATATGAGCGAATATGCAATCCTTTCATTTCCACCAGTATCTCTCCCGACTTATTAGCTAAAAACACATCAAAAATGCCCTTTTCGGGCGTGTCTGCAACGGCCTGTCTGGGTACGACAAACACATCACACGTTGGCGTCAACGGTGTGTGAATCACGATGTTTTCCAACGAGAAGGGGACATAAACCTGATGTTGATAATCACGCCCCCGTGTTTCTCTGGCACCAAGTAAAACCGTTTGAATTGCGGCATCGAGTATGTAAGGGGAAGGAAGGCTGGTCAGACTCGCTTCATCAGCCACGATCCGCCCCCAAAAAAGATCCTGACTGCAGTGAAGCTCGTCCAGACACTGAAACTGTTCCCGGTAGTCGATTCCGCCAGCCAGAAACAAGCGGTAAATTTCATCGCGGTTCAGTCGGTGAGTAAACGTGTGGGATGCAGTATCAGGAAGCGGAAAGGCAGGTGCTTCAGCCTTGTTCGTAGACGATTTTTTATTCAAACCAGACGGATTGTTTAAACCCGAGAAAACAACCCCCGTCGCATGACGTTTTATCGCTTTTCCCGGCACCTTGGATGTAATCCAATAGGTAGTGTCATCCCCATCAGTATCCAGATGAATATTGACCCGGCAAGCGCCCTCCGTAATAGCAAGTGGCGCAAACCACACGGCATCTTTTACCTCAAAAGGGTAGAGGGAAGTCTGATGGTCACGCTGCTTTTTATCCAGGAGGGAGGCCGCGACAAAATGAATATATCCCATTGCCGGCAAGATTGGTTCATTCGATACTATGTGCCCGGAAATAATAACACTGCTATCATTTAGTATATATTCTGACATCACGACCTCCTTGTCACCAATATGTTTAAAAAATTTTGTTTAAATACCGAAACCTTCGTCCTTGAAGGTGTCGGTATTGATAACATCAAAAAAATAATAAAAATTTAAACAAAATCTCAAACCCCAACATATCGCTTGAGGTAAATATTGGAAACCAAAAGTAAACTCCGGGTATAGAAAGAAAAATCCAGGTATGCAACGAGCCGCATACCTAATTCATTGAGAACCTACACGTATTACCAGCCTGTTATAGATATGTATTTCCCTCAATGAAAAAATTATTGCAAATTATTTCAATTATTATGGATGATCATTTTTCTACAATAAAAACAGTTAAATGACTGCTCTACATAGTGGCATCCATTGAGGGAGAACAGACTACGTTGAGCTATTTAGCCCATCACGATAAAACACGCGACAGGAACCGCGTATGCTGGCTCATAGCGGTGTTAATACTGCTCGGAACAACTGCGTCAGCGGTGTTGCCGGGCGGATCCACAGTGACTTGTAACGATAAACCTGGATGGCTGAATAAGGTTCAGCACTTTATGACAACCCTCAGCACGTTTCCCGGAAAGAGCATAGGAGTAGGACCGGTTAAGGATAAAAATTATAAAAGGCGGGTGTTCAGCTTTTATTGATAAGAACATTGATTGACACGTCTTTCTTCGCTGATATAGAGTCGTCTATAAGTTAACCATACGTTAAAGAGATAAAATCACCTTCATTTATCCCAAGAGAAACATTTACATCAAAAAAAATTCAAATTGAAGAAATACAGCAATGCAGCGAATCCTAAAACTGGTTAGATGACTGGTTAGATTCTTGTGTTTCATTTTCAGTCGATAATGAGTTTTGTAGTTTTATTTTATATCTAGATAATTTTCTCTGCCTGTAAACATTTTTTAAGTCAGTCATGCACAAGTAAGGAGCATTGTATGAGCAGCAAGAGCAAGGAAGATATTTTCAATATTATCGTGCATAACTTACTGGAAATCCTCCCCTATCTGGATACCAGTACCATTACGCCGGAACAGAGCATGAAAGACGTAGGGGCCAATTCAATTGACCGGGCTGATGTTCTGCTCGCCAGCATGGAAACCCTCGATATCATATTCCCTCTCCATGAAGCCGGAGACCTCAAAAATATCGGAGAATTAGTGGATTTTCTGTACGCTAAAGCACAGTAGCCATCCACACTATGCTGATTTTCTGGCGAATCTGGCCTTTCAGTGAACCAAAGCAGGATGCGTATGAAGAACAATGTCGTTGTGACCGGCTTAGGCGTAACCGCTGCAAATGGAATCGGAATACCCGCGTTTACCCAATCACTGAAAACAGGTGTCAGTGGAATCAACAGGCATATCAACGAATTTCCAGAAATCAAAGCCAGCCTGGCTGATTACAACTATAAAGCCGCACTAGAGTCTTTATCTCTCGCGCAGGAAGAGCTAAAAAATGCTTTGCGATTGGGGGCCAGAGTGCCGTTGAGTAGCAGGGTATCACTCGCCACAGCACTTGAAGCCTGGCATGATGCCTTTGCCGACGGATGTCCTTACCCTCCAGAAAAAAGAGGAATCATCATTGCCGGACATAACGTCGAGCAACAATATCAATATCAGATCCGACAATCCTTCATCGACCAACCCGAATTTGTTCCCGCCAGTTATGCGTTGTACTTTATGGACACAAATCAGTTAGGTCTGCTCAGCGAGCTTTTAACTATCCGTGGAGAAGGCTGTTCTGTTGGCGGCGCTTCAGCCAGCGGAAACGCCGGCATTATCCAGGCATACCGGCAAGTCGCATCAGGAATCACCCAATCTTGTTTGGTCGTCGGAGCAATGGCAGATTTATCACCGCCAGAGATACAGGCGTTCAAAAACAGCGGTGCCCTGCTGACCCAAAGCGACACGAGTGATCCCACGCAGCTTTGTCGCCCCTTTGATCAAGATCGAAAAGGGTTTGTTTATGGCCAAGGGTGTGCCTGTCTGTTGCTGGAAAACGAGCAAAGCGCCCGTGAACGCCGTGCACCGATTTGGGGACGAATTCTTGGTGGTAGTATCTGTCTGGATGCCAATCGAGGCAGTAATCCAAGTTGTGAAGGCGAGTCTCAGGTGATGCAACAGGCGCTGTTGACTGCCCGTTGTCCCTATGACTCGGTCAACTACATCAATACGCATGGCACCAGTTCACTAATGGGGGATGAAACTGAAATCGCTGCCATCAAGCGTGTTTTTGGCCCTTACCATCAACAGATTTGGCTCAATTCAACCAAAAGCCTCACGGGGCACTGCCTGTATGCCGCCGCTGCCGTAGAAACGGTAGCCACATTGATACAAATGAAAGAACGCTTTCTTCATCCAAACTTGAACCTGAAAACGCCTATCAACAATGAATGCCGTTTTGTCGGACAATACGCTCAACATCAGGAAATCAACGTCGCTTTGAATAACGCCTTCGGCTTCGGCGGCATTAATACCTGTGTGGTGTTGGAGCATGTCAGCCACTAGCATTCACCTAATTTAGCATAAGAGGGACCTTATGATTTCTGTTGGAATTGAAGCGATAAACGCCTTTTGTGGCACCAGCTACATTAATGTCAGAGAGTTGGCGCAGCACCGTCAGCTAGATATATCTCGTTTTGACAATCTCTTAATGAAACAGAAAACGGTGAGTCTGCCTTGTGAAGATCCTGTCAGCTTTGCCGTCAACGCAGCCAAGCCGATTCTGGATGCGTTAAGTGAGCAAGAAAAAAACAGCATTGAACTGTTGATCACCTGTACAGAATCGGGAATCGACTTTGGCAAATCAGTCAGTACCTATGTTCACCACTATCTGGGGTTAAAGCGAAACTGTCGCTTGTTCGAACTGAAAACTGCCTGTTATTCCGGTGTTGCCGGTTTGCAAATGGCTGTCAATACAATCCTTTCCCAGACATCTCCCGGCAGCAAAGCGTTAGTTATTGCCACAGACATGACTCGCTTTATTCTGGAAGAAGACAACGGCGATCATACTAGCCAGGACTGGTCTTTTGCCGAGCCAAGCGGTGGCTCTGGCGCTGTTGCCATGCTGGTCAGCGACACCCCACACGTTTTTCAGATCGATGTGGGGGCAAACGGCTATTACGGCTATGAAGTCATGGATACATGCAGGCCTGTCCCGGATAGAGAAACCGGTGATTCGGATCTGTCATTGCTGGCTTATCTGGAATGTTGTGAAAAGGCCTACCTGGAGTACGAAAAACGTGTTGCTGGCATTGATTATGTCAACACTTTTGGTTATCTGGCATTCCATACGCCTTTTGGTGGCATGGTCAAAGGTGCCCACCGTAACATGATGCGTAAACTGGTTCGCGCCACCCCCCAAGATACAGAAGCCGACTTTAATCGTCGCGTGGCTCCTGGGCTGAATTATTGTCAGCGTGTCGGTAATATCATGGGGGCAACATTAGCACTTTCCCTGCTCAGCACCTTGTCAAATGCGGATATTCAGTCACCGCAGCGGATTGGGTGCTTTTCTTACGGTTCTGGATGCTGTTCCGAGTTTTTCAGTGGTGTCGTTACCCCTGAAGGTTGCCAACGTGTCAGGCAGATGGAAATCGGAGCTCATCTTGACAGGCGCCGCGAACTCACAATGCGTGAATATGATGCTCTGCTTTACGATAACCATGGGGTCCGCTTCGGTACCAAAAATGCCACTCTGGACCTGAGTCATTTCCCCCAGATCCATTCCACTACCCGGGAAGCTCATCATCTCGTACTGAGCCGAATCAACGAATTTCACCGTGAATATGAGTGGGTCTGACAATGCCATCTTATCAAACCATCCGG
The DNA here is from genome assembly GCF_020406815.2 of Dickeya oryzae. NCBI lineage: Bacteria > Pseudomonadati > Pseudomonadota > Gammaproteobacteria > Enterobacterales > Pectobacteriaceae > Dickeya > Dickeya oryzae. Next base: position 489,803 of record NZ_CP162670.1, on the reverse strand, counting down.
TTACGGCAGGAAGGCGCGGTGTTGTACTTGCAGATATACCGACCTGAAGCCAATAACACCATCAATGAAAACTTTGCGATAGAGTGCCGGGAGGTTATCCGACAATACCGGGATAAAATCAGTATATTAGTTGTTGAAGGATTACCGGAGGTCTTTTGCTTTGGTGCCGATCTGCAGGCGATAGAGCAAGGCAACATTGCCGGCAACGGCAGTGGTGGTCGTCCGCAGGATCCAGAGATCCTTTATGAAGTCTGGCAAGATATGATGAGCGGACCTTACATTAGCATCGCTCATGTAAGAGGCAAAGCCAACGCGGGAGGAATCGGTTTCGTTGCTGCCAGTGATATCGTCATTGCAGACACTGGAGCCATGTTCAGCCTGTCTGAAATGTTGTTCGGTTTGTTGCCTGCCTGCGTACTTCCCTTTCTGGTACACAAGATAGGAAAACAAAAAGCGCACTATATGACGTTAATGACAAAACCCGTGTCAGCAGAACAGGCTCACCACTGGGGTTTAGTCGACGACTACGGCGGCAACAGTGACTTGATCCTCAAAAAGCACATACAACGGCTCAACTGCTTATCAAAACGCGCCATTGCTCGCTACAAATCATACATGAGTGAGCTGGATACTCTCCCCCGTGACCAGAAATCTGCCGCCCTGGCTCTGAACGTAGAAATTTTTTCCGATCAGGAAAACCTCAGCAAAATATCCCGTTACATCCAAACGGGAAAATACCCTTGGGAGGCGTAAAGAGAATGTCCACAAATGTCGTTGATTTTCAGGAAATAGAGCCGGGAATTGTTCACATAAAAATGCAGGACAGAGCCCACAAAAACACGTTCTCCCGTGCATTGATCTACGAGTTGATCCAGGTATTCAAACACATCGAAACATCAGAGCAATATAAGGCAGTCATTCTAACAGGTTACGACAGCTATTTTGCTACAGGAGGCACTCAGGAAGATCTCTTTGCCTTACAGGAAGGAAAAGGAAAATTCACCGATACCAACATTTACAGCTTACCTCTGGAGTGCCCAATTCCGGTCATTTCGGCCATGCAGGGACACGCCATCGGAGGTGGTCTGGTAATGGGGCTATTTGCCGACTTTGTCATTATGAGTCAGGAAAGCATTTATACAGCCAATTTCATGAAATACGGCTTCACTCCCGGTATGGGGGGAACACTTATTGTACCCGAAAAACTGGGGCTGGCTCTGGGACAAGAGATGTTGATGCTGGGTAATAACTATCGGGGTGAGGAGCTGAAACAACGAGGAATCCCCTTCCCGGTTTACCCAAGGGAACACGTTGCACAAGCAGCCTTGTCCAGAGCCAGGGATCTGGTCAAAAAGCCACGAACGTCACTTATCACGTTAAAAGATCACCTGACTCAACATCTTCGGGCCAGATTACCCGAGTACACAGCACAGGAAGTCATCATGCATGAGAAGACCTTTTTTCAGCAGGAAGTCAGACAAAATATCTCCAACCTATTCGGCAACTAAGTGAATACAGCGCCCCCTCACCCAGAAGGGGCTTAAAACAACCAGAAACGGCCTGAGCATGCTTAAATTAGGCGCCATAGGTCGACAGTTTTCTGGAAACCGCAATCTCAAGCTTACGGCCACAAGCAATCTTTTCACTAAAACATAATTGACACCGATTTATAGAACATTGAAGCAGCAAAAAGCGAGATGACGAGCGAAGCGCCGCGATAAAACAACTTCGGTTTTAGTCTGTGCTGGCTTGAGGCGCCGCTGATATTCATCAACGTACCGAAGTAAATCCATATAAAAGACATTGGCAGCAATACCAACAACAAACAGAGCATCGCCTGGATATAGCTGTGTTGATATATGAAAGCTGACGGAGGAATGATGGAATCAGCGAACACAAAGGCCTTTGGGTTGAGTAAGGTCGTGATAAAGACAGTACTGAAAGTGATCTTACCGCTAGTTTGATGCAGCGAAAACTTCCACACTTTTATTGCCAAATAGACGACGTAAAATGCCGACAAAAATTTAATAACGCTCAGCACCGGGTTTCCATGTTGTGCTAAATAGTTAAATAGTAGCCCCCATGCAGTGACAGCCAAGAGATACCCGAGCCATTCTGATAAAGTCAGTTTTATACTTTTAACAAAACCTTGGGTATAACCAGAGCAAAGAAGCAATGTATTGGTTGGCCCTGGTATGATCAGAAATAACGCGATGTATAATGTAATCTTTATATATTCACTTCCATGAATCATTTTGGTATTCCCTTTACTAAACTAATAACCTGTGGTCTGGTGTTGTTCCGAGATCAGCAATCCAATATATACCCGTCATGCTTCAAGCTGCAGGTGTGTTGGCTGCCCTCACTCACCCCAGTCACTTACTTGTGTAAGCTCCTGGGGATTCGCTCGATTGCCGCGTTACAAGGCTCAATGAGCCTTGCCCTAACGGGCCAACGCGTTGCGTTGTTCAACACGCGAGCGTGTTGTCCTGCAACTCGAATTATTTTGGGTATAGTCTGCTCCCTAAAACAAAACCGCCGCCTTTCCATCTGGATCAGTCTGGTTCAGCCAAACAGGTCACCTTGTTATGGTAACTAATTCAGTTTGCTGATGAACGCTTCCCAAGGTCACGATAAAAAATAAGAATACTTATTAAAATAATAAATAACATTTATTAAATTCAGAAGAAATAAAATAAGTGACTGAGTGAGCAAGTACAACCAACACACCTGTAACCTGAAGGTATGACAGGTATAACAAGAAATATTGCGCTTAATGAGCATTCCAGGTTATCAGGTATATCGAAATCAACCTTTCGCAAACTGGAGTCTGATAATTCAAATCCGTGAATCGATGCATGGATGCCATTAACAGCTCCCCGCAAGTTCCTTTAAACAATCGGCCTGCTGTTAGCATCAGCTCATACTCTTATATGGGAAAAAACACGTCGACACAAGGAGGAGATGTAAGTATCCCGGTAAACCGAACCATTCACTTTTAGAGATCTTCCGACATACTGATTATGTCCCTTGCGGAGATCGCCATGCGTAAAGCCCGATTCACCGAACACCAGATCATTGCCGTTCTGAAGCCCGCTATTACAACTGGAAAGCGAAGTTTGGCGGTATGGAAGCCTCTGATATCAAAAAGATGAAAGATCTGGAGGACGAAAACCGGCGTCTGAAACAGATGTTTGCCGACCTCAGTCTGGAGTGCCGGGCACTCAAAGATGTCATCGCTGAGCAGGACGGTCTATTTTTACCAACCCGACATCCAACGTGATGAGCCGGTGATTCAGGCGTTGACCGGGATGGCGGAGCGCTACCCACGATATGGTTTTAAGAAGCTGTTTCAGATGCTACGCAGGCAGGGACATACATGGAACCATAAACGCGTTCATCGAATTTATCGCCTGTTAAAATTGAATTTTCGCCGTAAGGGAAAACAGCGCCTGCCGGTGCGTAATCCCACACCGCTGGTGACGCCAGAACACCTGAATCAGAGCTGGTCAGTGGATTTTATGCATGACGCGCTGGTCTGCGGCAGGCGTTTTCGTACGTTCAACGTGGTGGATGATTTTAATCGTGAAGTACTGGCGATAGAAATCGACCTGAATATCCCGGCACAACGCGTCGTTCGGGTACTGGACAGGATAGTAGCGAAAGTGCCAGGAGCGACCGCCCTGACCAGCGACTGCGAGAGAGAGGCCATCAATGTCGCCAAGTGTATAGGCTTTGCCTTGGCGAACGGCCATCTCTGATAGTGCCATAGTTCCAACCCCTAACATGAAAAGTTAGGACTAGATCCTCGTCTCGTGGCTCGCCCCGACCCAGCAACAATGCGAAATCTCATACACCCGTCTTTATGGACTAAAAAATGGACTAAAAAGCCCCGGATGTAGCTGGATTTCTGTGGACTTCGCTGGAACGAAAAAAGGACCCTAAGGTCCTATTTTCAAGTATCTACAGACTTCGATAGAACTCTGTAGAGTATAATTTGGAGCGGGAAACGAGACTCGAACTCGCGACCCCGACCTTGGCAAGGTCGTGCTCTACCAACTGAGCTATTCCCGCAGGGGTGTGACGTAACGTAATTTACTGTCGTTACGGGGAGCGCATTATACGAGAAACTTTCTCCCCCGCAACCCCCTTGACAAAAAATTGTGTTCAAGTGCCGACAAAATCAACAATACGCCGAAAATTCCCGCAATAGCCAACCGTTACAACTGAATAAAGTGCTCGCGGTAGTACGCCAGCTCTGCGACCGATTCGCGGATATCGTCCAGCGCCTGGTGAGTATTGTGCTTTTTAAAGCCCGCCAGAATCTCGGGTTTCCAGCGGCGCGCCAGTTCCTTGAGCGTACTGACGTCCAGATAGCGGTAATGGAAGTAGGCTTCCAGTTCCGGCATGTAGCGGAACAGGAAACGACGATCCTGCCCGATGCTGTTGCCGCAAATCGGCGATTTGCCCGCTGGTACCCACTGTTGCAGGAAGGTAATAGTTTCCCGCTGCGCCGCGTCTTCGTCAACGCGACTGGCTTTCACTCTCTCTACCAACCCGCTGGCGGTATGGGTACGCACGTTCCAGTCATCCATCAGCGCCAGCTGGCTGTCAGGCTGATGCACCGCCAGCGTCGGGCCTTCTGCCAGCACATTCAGGTTAGCGTCGGTCACCAGTGTTGCGATCTCGATGATCCGATCCCGTTCAGGATCCAGCCCCGTCATTTCCAAATCGATCCAGATCAGGTTGTTTTCATTTACCATCGTCGCGTTCCCGTGTCGCCCTTGCTATTGAAAGTTTCGCCGCCAGCAGGCTGACAGGCCCGGCGGCGGTTAATTAAAATAAAATAGCGTGTATTATAGTCGCTTCCATCGCCACCGGCGATAAGCGCCGAACCAAGAGAGACTGCGTGAGTAAAAAGAAACTGTCAAAAGGTCAGCAACGGCGGGTTAGCGCCAACCATCAGCGCCGCCTGAAGCATGCCGACAGCAAAGTCGAGTGGGATGACAACCAATTGGGCGAACCGCAGGAAGGCATCATTATCAGCCGCTTCGGCATGCATGCCGATGTGGAAGCGCCGGATGGCGAACTGCACCGCTGTAATCTTCGCCGTACTATCCCCTCGCTGGTCACCGGTGACCGGGTCGTCTGGCGTGCCGGTAATGAAACGCAGGCCGGCATCAGCGGTATCGTCGAAGCGGTACACCCACGTCAGTCGGTGTTGACCCGGCCGGATTACTATGACGGTATCAAACCGATCGCCGCTAACATCGACCAGATTGTGATTGTCTCCGCCATATTGCCGGAGCTGTCGCTCAATATTATCGACCGTTATCTGGTGGCCTGTGAAACGCTGGAAATCGAGCCGTTGATCGTGCTCAACAAAACCGACTTGCTGGATGACGAAGGCCGTGAGTTCGTAGAAGACGTGATGGATATCTATCGCAACCTGCACTACCGGGTACTGATGCTGTCCAGCCACACCCAACAAGGCATCGCCGAACTGGAAGCCGCATTGACCGGCCGTGTCAGTATCTTTGCCGGGCAGTCCGGCGTCGGCAAGTCGAGCCTGCTCAATGCGTTGCTCTACCCTGATGACGCCAAAATTCTGGTCAACGACGTGTCCGATGCTTCTGGGCTTGGCCAGCACACCACCACCGCCGCACGGTTGTACCACTTCCCCCACGGCGGCGACGTTATCGATTCACCGGGCGTACGCGAATTCGGCCTGTGGCATCTGGAGCCTGAGCAGGTCACACGGGGTTTTATCGAGTTTCGCGACTATCTGGGCAGTTGTAAATTCCGTGACTGCAAACACGATACCGACCCAGGCTGCGCCATCCGCGCCGCGCTGGAGCGAGGTGAGATAGCCGCTGAGCGTTTTGATAACTACCACCGCATACTGGAGAGCATGGCGCAGGTAAAAACGCGTAAATCCTTTTCTGCTTCGGATAACTGACATTTATCGTATCCACCGCTACAATGCGCCCCTTTTTACGGCGTACCCTTAGAAAACGACGAGGCTCACTGTGCTGGACAGAATCAAGATTGCTCTACAACATCTGCTCCCGAAGGTCTGGCTGACGCAGCTGGCCGGTTGGGGAGCCAACCGCCAGGCTGGCCTGCTTACCAGACTGGTGATTGAACTGTTTGCGCGCATCTACAAGGTCAATATGCAGGAAGCGCAGCAACCCAACGCCGCATCCTACCGTACGTTCAACGACTTTTTTGTGCGCCCGCTAAAACCGGGGATCCGTCCGGTTGATCCACTGGCGAACCGGTTAGTGTTCCCTGCCGATGGCGCTATCTCTCAGTTGGGCACCATTGACGATCTTCAGGTCTTACAAGCCAAACAGCACAACTATTCACTGGAAGCGCTGTTGGCCGGTAACGTCATTCTCGCTGACCTGTTTCGCGACGGTGTATTCGTCACGACTTATCTCTCGCCGCGCGATTACCACCGCGTGCATATGCCGTGTGACGGTATTTTGCGCGACATGATCTACGTGCCGGGCGACCTGTTTTCCGTTAACCCACTGACCGCTGCCAACGTGCCGAACCTGTTTGCCCGCAACGAGCGAGTGATCTGCCTGTTCGATACGCCATTCGGCCCCATGGTGCAGATACTGGTAGGCGCGACCATCGTCGGCAGTATCGAAACGGTGTGGGCGGGTGTGGTTACGCCGCCGCGTGAAGGCATCATCAAACGCTGGGCTTATCCGCTGGAAGGCGAAGACGCAGTCATTCTGGAAAAAGGCGACGAAATGGGTCGTTTCAAACTCGGCTCTACGGTCATTAACCTGTTTGCGAAAGGTCGTATAGAGTTAATGCCTGGACTGGCCAGCCAGAGTGTCACCCGTATGGGTGAAGCCATGGCCGAAGCGTTGGATGAGAGTGTACGGGCACGCATGAGTGCGGCCAACGACAGCGACACGACCGACACCACCCCCTGACCCCATCAATAACCTGAGGAGGCCAGCCGTGCGTCTGATTCTGATTTTCCTGATGGGATGCCTGTTATCAACCACGTCGCTGGCCGCCCAGTTGCCTGACGAAACGCAACTGAAACAGGATCTCCAGCAAGCCGAAACCAACAAGAACGCCCCGGCGCAAGCCGACATCGTCAAAGAGCTGCAATCGGCGTTGCGGCTGCTGGATGAGCGCCGGGAGACCCGCCAACGGGCCGACCAGTACCAGCGTGCAATTGATGACTTCCCCAAACTGACCCGTGAACTGCGCCAGCAGTCTGACGCGGAAGACGCTAAACCAGCAGCACCACCCAAAACCACATCGGTTAACGACCTGGAACAACAAATTGTCCAGATCAGCAGCCAGTTGCTGGAGCAAACCCGCCAGTTACAACAAGAGCAGGACCACCAGCGTGAAATCAGCGACTCGCTGGCCCAGTTGCCACAACAGCAAACCGAAGCCAACCGCGCACTGAGCGACGTCGAACGGCGCGTACAGGCGCTGGGTACTCCCACGACACCTCTCGGTCAGGCGCAACTGGCCGCGTTACAGGCTGAAGCCGCGTTGCGTAAAAGTCGTCTGGAAGAGCTGGAACTGGCGCAGCTTTCCGCCAGTAACCGTCAGGAGCTCTCGCGTCTGCAAGCTGAGGTCTACAAAAAGCGGCGTGACCGGCTGGATAATCAGCTCCAATTATTGCGCAGCACGCTGAATACTTTGCGCCAGCGTGAGGCGGAGCAGGCATTGGAAAGAACGGAGCAACTGGCAGAGCAGGAAGGCCAGTTACCTACCGCCGTCGCCAGTCTGCTGCAAGCCAACCGTGAGCTTTCCATGGCGTTGAACCAGCAGGCGCAGCGCATGGATCAAATAGCAGCACGCCAGCGCCAGACCGCCGCCCAAACGCTACAGGTGCGTCAGGCACTGAGTACACTGCGCGAACAGGCGCAATGGCTCGGTTCCTCACCCGCGCTGGGAGAAACGTTGCGTGCTCAGGTCGCCAGGCTGCCGGAAATGCCCAAACCCCAGCAACTGGATGGCGACATGGCGCAACTGCGCGCCCAGCGCCTGCATTATGAAGACCAACTCAACAAGCTGTCGGCAAGCGGCGAACCGACCCGGCAGGATAACGGTACCCCTCTGACTGCCGCTCAGCAAAAGATCGTCAACGATCAGCAACGCACCCAGCGCGATCTGCTCACGTCGTTGATTTCCGGTTGCGACACGCAGATTCTGGAGCTGACCAAGTTAAAGGTCGCCAGTAACCAACTGGAAGATGCCCTGATCGAGATCCGCGACGCGGCACACCGCTACCTGTTCTGGGTGGCGGATGTCGACCCGATTGGTTTTGCCTACCCGCTGAACCTGTTACGCGATCTATCTCGCCTGTTATCGCTCGATACCCTCACCCAACTCAGTGGCGCCATGCTGATGATGGTCACCAGTCAGGGAACCCTGTTGCCGCTGCTGGGCGCATTACTGCTGGTCGGCCTTAGCATCAGCTCACGCCGCCATTACCACGCCTTTCTGGACCGTGCCAGTAGCCGGGTTGGCAAGGTGACGCTCGATTACTTCATGCTGACGCTACGCACGGTATTCTGGTCGGTGATGGTAGCGATGCCGTTGCCGGTGCTGTGGGCGGCGCTCGGCTACGGGTTGCAAAACGCCTGGCCTTACCCGGTCGCCGTTGCCATCGGCGACAGTGTGACCGCTACCGTGCCGCTGATGTGGGTGGTGATGATTGGTGCCGCGTTTTCTCACCGTCAGGGGTTGTTCATCGTGCATTTCGGCTGGTCGCCGAAGCAGGTGGCGCGCGCCATGCGTTACTACCGTCTTTCTATCGCCTTTATCGTTCCACTAGTGATGGCATTGATCACCTTCGATAACCTCAACGATCGGGAGTTTTCCAGTACGCTGGGACGGTTGTGCTTTATCCTGCTGTGCATGGCGCTCAGTCTGGTAACTACCAGCCTGAAACGCGCTGGGATCCCGTTGTATCTGGATAAAGAAGGATCCGGCGAAAACCCGGTAAACCGTGCGATGTGGAATCTGATGATCTGCATTCCGCTGATTGCCGCACTGGCATCCTGTCTGGGCTATCTCACCACGTCGCAGGCGCTGCTGGCACGACTGGAAACCTCCGTCGCCATCTGGTTCTTCCTGCTGGTGATTTATCACATCATCCGCCGTTGGATGCTGATTCAACGCCGCCGCATCGCGTTTGACCGCGCCAGACAACGCCGGGCGGACATGCTGGCGCAACGCGCCCGGGGTGAAGACGACAATACGACGCTGTCGTCGCACGAGGCCAGCGGGGATGTGGTGGAAGAACCGGTGGTGGATCTGGATGCCATCAGCGCCCGCTCACTGAAACTGGTGCGGTCTATCCTGACATTGGTCGCCCTGGTATCGGTCATCGCGCTGTGGTCGGAAATCCATTCCGCTTTTGCGTTTATGGAAAATATCAGCCTGTGGGACGTCACCAGCACGGTGAAAGGTGTAGAGAGCGTACAACCGATTACGCTGGGCTCGGTACTGATAGCACTGCTGGTATTTATTATCACGGCGCAATTGGTACGAAATCTGCCTGCGTTGCTGGAACTGGCGGTATTGCAGCATATTGAACTGTCGCCCGGTACCGGCTACGCCATTATTACCATCAGCAAGTACCTGATGATGCTGGTTGGCGGGCTGACGGGATTCTCACTGATCGGTATCGAGTGGTCGAAATTGCAGTGGCTGGTAGCCGCACTCGGTGTAGGGCTGGGTTTTGGTTTACAGGAGATCTTCGCCAACTTTATTTCCGGGTTGATCATTTTGTTCGAAAAGCCGATCCGTATTGGCGATACCGTGACCATTCGCGATCTGACTGGCAGTGTGATGCGCATTAATACCCGCGCCACCACGATCTCCGACTGGGATCGCAAAGAGATCATCGTGCCCAACAAAGCCTTTATCACCGAACAGTTCATCAACTGGTCGCTGTCTGACTCGGTCACCCGTGTGGTACTGACTATTCCCGCCCCCGCCGATGCCAGCACGCAGGAAGTGACCACACTACTGCTGGATGCGGTGAAACGCTGTTCGCTGGTGCTGGATAATCCCCCACCGGAAGTGTTTTTGGTCGACCTGCGTCAGGGCATCCAAATTTTTGAACTGCGTATTTTCGCCGCCGAGATGGGTCACCGTATGCCGTTGCGCCACGAACTGCACCAGCTGATTCTGGAAAGCTACCGCGAGCACAATCTGGTGATGCCGTTCCCACCGTTCCAGGTGCAGATGAACTCAGTACAAATCGCCGGGCGCAACGCCACGACCGCCACCCGTACTACGGGGGGGTTGTAATGGCGCTTACGTGGTCATTTCACTGAATGCTGTTATTTCGCTGAATAAAGAAAACCACGGTAAGCAATAGCTTCCGTGGTTTCTGTCAAACTCGATTCTTAAGAAGAGAAAACGGTATCAGGCGCGATCCACCGTAAATGCCATCACCTCGCCGATAGACTCGGCGTTCAGCGCCAGCATCACCAGGCGATCGACGCCCAGCGCCACGCCGGAACACGGCGGGATACCCGCGGCCAAGGCCGCCAGCAGGTTTTCGTCAATCGGTTGTACCGGCAAACCACGCGCGGCGCGCTTGCGGTTGTCCTGCTCGAAGCGTTGACGCTGCTCTTTACTGTCCGTTAGCTCGCAAAAACCGTTGGCCAGCTCGATACCTTTGTAATACACCTCAAACCGCTCCGCCACGCGGTGATCCTCGGTGCTGATTTCCGCCAGCGCAGCCTGCGTGGCCGGGAAATGGTAGACGAACGCCGGTTTATCACGGCCAATCTGCGGCTCGACGCCAAATGCGAACAGCAACTGCAACAGGGTATCGCGATCTTCTTCCCGGTTCGCCACATCACCGACACCGATTTTCTCCGCCACTTCACGCAGCTGTGCTTTATCGGCCGACAACGGGTCTACTTCAAGATGACGCTGGAACGCCTGCTGGTAAGACAGCATTTCGGCGCTGTCGCATTCCAGCACCTGTTGCAGCAGGTCATCCATTTCATTCATCAGGCGATACATATCGTAGTGGGGGCGATACCACTCCAGCATGGTGAATTCAGGATTGTGGTAGCGGCCGGACTCTTCGTTGCGAAAGCTGCGACACAATTGGTAAATCGGTCCACTCCCCGCCGCCAGCAAGCGCTTCATGTGGTATTCCGGACTGGTCATCAGATATAACGCCATACCATCAGCCGCACCGGGGCCGACAAAGTGGGTCTGAAACGGGAACAGATGCACATCCGTCACCGTCGCCTGACTCATGGCCGGCGTCTCCACTTCCAGCACTCCCCGGTCTGAGAAGAAACGCCGGATTTCTTTCATTATCGACGCCCGCTTCAACAGATTGGCGACAGGGGCACTAGGTTGCCAACTGGCCGTTTCGCTCATGATTTCCACTCCACACTCAAACTGGAGATGCAGTCTACCCGTATCCCCCCAACCAGACAAATTTATCCAGCGGAAGGCTTTCTTCAATTTGATTTGTCGAGATTATTAAAGAAATAAAAGTGATATTTATGAATAAATCACATTTCCCGTCACGTTTTCCAGAATATGTCCGTGCGGATATTAAAAAACAGCAAAATACTGGATCACATCAAATTTCAGACATCTTCAAATCGCTATAATCACTTCCATACAAAAAAAGAGTGATTGAATCTCTCTTTATAGGTAGATCAGATATTTTTTCACTCGATTTACGGTCTTGAAATTAAAACGGAAAATAAGTGACGACGTTGGATTGCATATTATTTTCTTAATTTAATTTATTTAACTTAAGTAACTGGAGGCATGCAGTGCAAACCTTTAATGCCGATTTGGCCATTATCGGGGCCGGGGGAGCAGGTTTACGGGCCGCGATTGCTGCGGCGCAAGCAAATCCCCAACTCAAGATTGCGCTGATTTCCAAAGTCTACCCAATGCGTAGCCACACTGTGGCGGCAGAAGGTGGTTCGGCGGCGGTCACACAGGATCATGATAGCTTCGACTTCCATTTCCACGACACTGTGGCAGGGGGAGACTGGTTATGTGAACAGGACGTGGTGGACCACTTCGTGCAGAATTGCCCGCATGAAATGACCCAGCTTGAGCAGTGGGGTTGCCCGTGGAGCCGTAAACCGGATGGTTCGGTTAACGTACGTCGTTTCGGCGGGATGAAGATCGAACGGACCTGGTTTGCTGCGGATAAAACCGGTTTCCACATGCTGCACACCTTGTTCCAGACCTCTCTGAAATACCCACAGATTCAGCGTTTCGACGAGCATTTCGTGCTGGACATCCTGGTGGATGACGGACATGCCCGTGGGGTCGTTGCCATCAACATGATGGAAGGGTCGCTGATTCAGATTCGAGCCAACGCCATCGTGATGGCAACAGGCGGTGCGGGTCGCGTCTATCGCTACAATACCAACGGTGGCATCGTCACCGGTGACGGTATGGGTATGGCGTTCCGTCACGGCGTACCGTTGCGTGACATGGAGTTCGTTCAGTACCACCCTACTGGCCTGCCGGGTTCCGGTATTCTGATGACCGAAGGCTGCCGTGGCGAAGGCGGTATCATGGTCAACAAAGACGGCTACCGCTATCTGCAAGACTACGGCCTCGGGCCGGAAACGCCGCTGGGCGAGCCGAAAAACAAATACATGGAACTGGGGCCGCGCGATAAAGTATCGCAAGCCTTCTGGCACGAATGGCGCGCCGGACGCACCGTATCGACCCCGCTGGGCGATGTGGTCTACCTCGACCTGCGTCATCTGGGCGAGAAAAAACTGAAAGAGCGTCTGCCGTTTATTTGCGAACTGGCAAAAGCCTACGTCGGTGTCGATCCGGTCAAAGAGCCGATTCCAATTCGTCCGACTGCGCACTACACCATGGGCGGTATCGAAACCGACCAGCAGTGTGAAACCCGCATTCAGGGCTTGTTCGCCGTTGGCGAGTGTTCATCCGTTGGTCTGCACGGTGCCAACCGCCTTGGCTCCAACTCACTGGCAGAACTGGTGGTGTTCGGCCGCGTAGCCGGTGAAAAAGCCGTAGAACGTTCGCAGTCAGCAGCACCGGCTAACGCCAGTGCACTGGATGCTCAGGCGAAAGACGTGGAACAGCGCCTGCACGCGTTGCTCAAGCAGGAAGGTACCGAAAGCTGGTCTAAAATCCGCGACGAAATGGGTATGTCGATGGAAGAAGGCTGCGGTATTTACCGTACCACCGAGCTGATGCAGAAAACCGTCGACAAGATGGCCGAGCTGAAAGAACGCTTCAAACGCGTGAAAATCACCGACCGTTCCAGCGTGTTCAATACCGATCTGCTCTACACCATCGAACTGGGCCACAGCCTGGACGTCGCCGAGTGTATGGCGCATTCCGCCATCAACCGTAAAGAATCACGTGGTGCACACCAGCGTCTGGATGAAGGCTGCACCGAGCGTGATGACGTCAATTTCCTGAAGCATACGCTGGCGTTCTACAACCCGGAAGGCGCACCACGTCTGGAATACAGCGATGTGAAAATCACCAAGCTGCCGCCGGCAAAACGCGTTTACGGTGCCGAAGCAGAAGCTCAGGAGAAAAACAAGAAGGAGCAAGCGAATGGCTGATATGAAAACCCTGAAAATGGAAGTCATGCGCTATAACCCAGAGCAGGATAACGCCCCGCACTTCGATACCTACGACGTGCCATATACCCGCGAAACCTCGCTGCTGGATGCGCTCGGCTACATCAAGGACAACCTGGCACCGGACCTGTCTTACCGCTGGTCCTGCCGTATGGCGATTTGCGGCTCTTGCGGCATGATGGTCAATAACGTGCCGAAGCTGGCCTGTAAAACCTTCCTGCGTGACTATGCCAGCAGCGGCATGAAGGTTGAAGCGCTGGGCAACTTCCCGATTGAACGCGATCTGGTGGTGGATATGACCCACTTCATCGAAAGTCTGGAAGCTATCAAGCCTTATATCATCGGCAACAACCGCACGCCGGATCAGGGCCCGAACACACAGACACCGGCACAGATGGCGAAATACCATCAGTTCTCCGGTTGCATCAACTGTGGGCTGTGCTACGCCGCCTGCCCGCAGTTCGGCCTGAATCCGGAGTTCATCGGTCCTGCCGCGATTACGCTGGCACACCGTTACAATCTGGACAATCGCGACCACGGTAAGAAAGAGCGTATGCCGCAACTGAACAGCGACAACGGCGTCTGGTCTTGTACCTTCGTCGGTTACTGCTCTGAAGTGTGTCCGAAGCACGTCGATCCGGCGGCAGCTATCCAGCAAAGCAAAGTGGAAAGCGCCAAAGACTTCATGATCGCCATGCTGAGACCACAATAAGGGAGGCAACAAATGATCACCAAACGTAAAGCGTATGTCCGTGGCATGACGCCCACCTGGTGGCAGAAGCTCGGTTTCTACCGTTTCTATATGCTGCGCGAAGGTACTGCGGTGCCTGCGGTCTGGTTCAGCATCGTCCTGCTACATGGCGTGTTTTCGCTCAAAGCCGGTCCGGAAGGCTGGAACCAGTTTATCGGCTTCCTGCAAAACCCGCTGGTGCTGCTACTCAACATTGTCGCCCTGCTGGCGGCGGTATTGCACACCAAGACCTGGTTTGATCTGGCACCGAAGGCCTCCATCATCATCGTGAAAGATGAAAAAATGGGGCCGGAGCCGGTCGTTAAAGGACTGTGGGCGGCCACTGTGGTCATCACGCTGGCGGTGCTGGCCATCGCCTTGCTGTTCTGAACAGGAGGAATCTCGTGAGTAATCAACAACCCAAACGTTCCGACGAACCACCGTTCTGGGGCCTGTTCGGCGCAGGCGGCATGTGGAGCGCAATGTTCGCGCCGGTTATCATCCTGCTTATCGGGATTTTGTTGCCGCTTGGCCTGTTCCCACAGGCGCTGACCTACGATCGTATCGCCGCGTTCAGCCACAGCCTGATTGGCCGTGCATTTCTGCTGCTGATGATTGTACTGCCGCTGTGGTGTGGTCTGCACCGTATCCATCACGCCATGCATGACCTGAAGATTCATGTTCCGGCCGGTAAATGGGTGTTCTACGGCCTGGCAGCCATCCTCTCCGTCGTCACCATCATTGGTGTCGCAACGCTGTAACAGCGCCTCATGGTTATACGTCATGGCCCGCACTACGCGGGCCTTTTTTATTGCATCTTTGCATTCCACTTCCTACCTTTAACCCCGAGATAAACCAACACAGGAAGCCGCAAATGAAAAGTTGGCGCGTATTGCTGACCTCATTGATCACCTTATTCACGACAGCCTGCAGCACCACACCACCCCAAGGTGTTCAGGTCGTGGATAATTTCGAACCTGCCCGTTATATGGGAACCTGGTATGAAATCGCCCGGTTGGATAACCGTTTCGAGCGTGGTCTGGAGCAGGTTACCGCGACCTACAGCCCACGGGACGATGGCGGTATCACCGTGGTTAACCGTGGTTTCGACCCGGTGAAACGCGTCTGGCGCGAAAGCATCGGCAAGGGGTACTTCACCGGCTCACCACAACGCGCTGCGCTGAAAGTGTCTTTCTTCGGGCCATTCTATGGCGGCTACAATGTGATAGCACTGGACAGCGACTACCGTTATGCACTGGTTTGCGGGCCAAACCGCGAGTATCTGTGGATTCTCTCCCGTACCCCTGAGATTTCCCCACTTGTAAAGCAAGCACTGCTGGCAAGCGCGCAGCGTAATGGCTTTCAGACGGATAAATTAATTTGGGTAAACACAAAAGCCAGTACGGGGAAATAAACAGCGGGAACCAACAGAAAGAGAAAATAAATAAAACATCGTTTTGATATTATTATTTCACACCATGATAACGCCGCTCATCGCCGTATTTTCAGCCGGTTGTTATACCGGCTGTTTTATCGAATAACGTGACGGCCGATCAGCCCATAATTTTGTCGCGGAACATAAAGAATACCGCACCTAACAGGCACAGCCCGGCCCAAATATAGTCGGTACGGAAGGGTTCTTTGAGAATCACTATCGAGAAAGGAATAAACACCGACAGACTGATCACTTCCTGCAAGATTTTCAGTTGCCCAGCGGAGGCGACCTGATAGCCAATACGGTTCGCAGGCACCTGCAACAAATATTCAAACAGTGCAATCCCCCAACTGACCAGCGCGGCCACCATCCAGGTACGTCCACTGAAATAGCGAAGGTGCCCGTACCAGGCAAAAGTCATAAACACATTGCTGAGGGTCAGCATGAATACTGTGATAATAAGTGGGGACATAGCTCTGCTCTCTCCTTAACCAAGACGCGGCATTATTACGTTAGCCGGAATAAAATACCATCAGGGAACATTCTGGTTGTGTGAAAGAGTTTTTCAGACGGGAATCAGAGGAATGACAACGCGTAAACCGCCCGATGGACAGTTTACGCGCCAGGAAGGCTTACTTCACGCGGGAAACGTATTCGCCAGAACGGGTGTCAACCTTGATAACTTCGCCGATCTGTACGAACAACGGTACTTTCACCACAGCGCCGGTAGACAGCGTTGCCGGTTTGCCACCTGTACCTGCGGTATCCCCTTTCAGGCCCGGATCGGTATCGGTGATTTCAGCTTCGATAAAGTTCGGCGGCTGAACGGCGATCGGACGACCATCCCACAGGGTAACGATACATTCAGCGTTGTCCTGCAACCACTTGGCAGAATCACCCACGGTTTTCGCTTCAACCTGATGCTGTTCAAAGGTTTCAGGGTGCATGAAATGGAAGAACTCCCCGTCGTTATACAGGTAGTTCATATTGGTATCCATTACGTCAGCGCCTTCTGCCGAGTCAGTAGACTTGAAGGTTTTCTCAACGCGGGAGCCCGTCAACAGACGACGCATTTTGACACGAGCAAAAGCCTGGCCTTTACCCGGCTTCACAAACTCACTGGATTCGATAGCATACGGCTCGCCCTCGAACATGATTTTAAGACCGGAACGGAAATCGTTGCTAAAATAAGTCGCCATAATGGCCCTCTACATTGATACTGGTACTTAGCCAAAAAAATGGCACACATTGTAACCCTAAATATACCCTCCCGAGAAGATTGGTTGCAGCAACTCGCCGACGTTATTACCGATCCCGATGAATTGCTGAGACTTCTGGCACTGGATAAGCATCCGCAACTGGCCGCCGGACGCGAAGCTCGCACGCTATTTCCGTTGCGGGTACCGCGTGCCTTTGCTGCTCGCATGCGACCCGGCGACGCCCACGACCCGCTGTTGCTACAGGTACTGACCGCCCAGGACGAGTTTATTGTCGCACCGGGCTTTAGCCAGGACCCACTGGACGAACAGCAGAGTGTCGTTCCAGGGTTACTGCATAAATACCACAACCGTGCCCTGCTGCTGGTGAAAGGTGGATGCGCGGTCAACTGTCGATACTGTTTCCGCCGCCATTTCCCTTATCAGGATAATCAGGGCAACAAAGCTAACTGGCGTCAGGCGCTGGATTATATCCGCCAACACCCGCAGTTGGACGAAATCATCTTCTCCGGCGGCGACCCGTTGATGGCCAAGGATCACGAACTTGACTGGCTGCTAACCGAACTGGAACAGATTCCGCATCTCAAGCGCTTACGCATCCATACCCGCCTGCCGGTGGTGATCCCCGCACGTATCACGGCGGAGCTTTGCCAGCGGTTGGCGCAATCCCCGCTGCAGGTGGTGCTGGTCACCCACATCAACCACGCCAATGAAATCGACGCAGAGCTCACCGACAGCATGGCGCGTCTGCGTCGTGCCGGGGTGACATTGCTCAACCAGAGTGTCTTGCTACGTGGCATTAACGATCGTGTTGACGCGTTGGTGGCACTCAGCAATGCCTTATTTGACGCCGGTATTCTGCCCTACTACCTGCATGTGCTGGATAAGGTTCAAGGTGCCGCGCACTTTCTGGTACCGGATGATGAAGCTCGTACGTTGGTTCGGGGGCTGATGACGCAGGTTTCGGGCTATTTGGTGCCGAACCTGACGCGGGAAATCGGCGGTGAGGCCAGCAAAACACTGCTGGATATTGGTATGCGCCAGGAAAATCAGGGCTGAAACGCTGTCAGCGCCACGGGTATTTGCCCATGGCGCTGACGGTCTTGAATATCAAGGGCACTTATAAACCTGGCCTTGCATTTTGCTGTCCAGCGGCGCGAAGCTGGACAGGAACGTCTGACTCGGCGTGCTCACGCCATAAATCACGTTACCGCCCATGGCCGCCGCCTTATTGCGCAGATCGTTCGCCGCACCACGCATGGAGCTGCCTTCATTACCACTGCCCGACAACCAGTTAGACTGTGTGCCAGTAACGCTACCCAATAACTGGCATTGCGCTGCCGGTTTGGTGTCAGTAAAACGCACCGCCTGACCGGCAGCACTGAGATCGTTATTCGTACTGCACCCTGCCAACAGCGTGATGGCAGCCAATCCCATCAGTATTCGAGTCCGCATGCTTCTCTCCGTGATGATCGATACACTGGCCGAAGCCGGGCTAACCCGACCCGACAACCGAAAACTTATGCCGAAACAATCCCATGTTACCACCATCAGCATGGCAGTCATTGTTCATGGAGCAACTATTTCTGTCACCATGACGGCGATCACGTCCCCTACAAACTCACAGGCCCCGAAATCGGGGCCTGTTTTATGACTTATCGTCATGACGTGACAGCGATGGCGCAGCGCTCAAGACGCCGCTGCGCCGCGGTCATTACGCACGCCACTGTTTGAAGCGGTTGATAAGCCCGTTGGTGGAGCTGTCATGACTGCTGACCACCGCGTCATCCTGCAGTTCAGGCAGGATACGGTTAGCCAGCTGTTTGCCCAACTCAACACCCCACTGATCGAAGGTGAAGATGTTCAGGATAGCGCCCTGCGTGAAGATCTTGTGCTCGTAAAGCGCGATCAACGCCCCCAGGCTGTACGGCGTGATTTCCCGCAACAGGATGGAGTTGGTCGGGCGGTTGCCTTCAAACACCTTGAACGGTGCCACGTGCGCCACATCAGCAGCGGATTTGCCCGCTGCAGCAAACTCAGCCTCCACCACCTCGCGGGATTTACCGAACGCCAGCGCCTCAGTCTGCGCGAAGAAGTTCGACAGCAACTTGCTGTGATGGTCGCTCAACGGGTTGTGGGTCGTCGCAGGCGCAATGAAATCACACGGCACCAACTTGGTCCCCTGATGAATCAACTGGTAGAACGCATGCTGACCATTGGTACCCGGCTCACCCCAAATGATAGGACCAGTCTGGTAATCTACGGCATTGCCGTTGCGGTCAACGTACTTACCGTTGGATTCCATGTTGCCCTGTTGGAAGTAAGCCGCGAAACGATGCATGTACTGATCGTACGGCAGAATCGCTTCAGTTTCCGCGCCAAAAAAGTTGTTGTACCAGATGCCGATCAACGCCAGCAGTACCGGCAGGTTTTTCTCAGCCGGGGTGGTGGCGAAATGCTGGTCCATGGCATGTGCGCCACTCAGCAATTGCTCGAAGTTATCGAAGCCGACGGAAAGAACAATCGACAGACCAATAGCGGACCACAGTGAGTAGCGACCACCGACCCAGTCCCAGAACTCAAACATGTTGTCGGTATCAATGCCGAATTCGCCAACCGCTTTCGCGTTGGTAGACAGCGCGGCAAAGTGCTTAGCGACATGTTTTTCATCACCGGCAGCCTTGAGGAACCAGTCACGCGCACTGTGGGCGTTGGTCATTGTTTCCTGGGTGGTAAAGGTCTTGGAGGCTACCAGGAACAGGGTGGTTTCCGGGTTGACGCCTTTGAGCACTTCAGCAATGTGGGTGCCGTCAACGTTGGAAACAAAATGCATGGTCAGGTGATTTTTGTAAGGGCGCAGCGCCTCTGTCACCATGAACGGCCCCAGGTCGGACCCACCGATACCGATGTTCACCACATCGGTAATCGCCTTACCGGTATACCCTTTCCATTCCCCGCCAATGACGCGCTCGCTGAACTGCTTCATCTTTTGCAGCACGGCGTTCACTTCCGGCATCACATCCTTACCATCAACCACGATCGGCGTATTGCTGCGGTTGCGCAACGCGACATGCAGCACGGCGCGATCTTCAGTACGGTTGATCTTCTCGCCGGAGAACATGGATTTAATGGCCGTGGACAGTTCGGTTTCTCGCGCCAGCGCCTGCAGTTTTTCCAGCGTTTCAGCGGTGATGCGGTTTTTGGAATAATCCACCAGCATCAAATCGCCGAATGTGGCGGAAAAATGCGAGAAACGATCAGGATCCTGGGCAAAAAGATCGCTAATCTGAACCTCTTCCATCGCGGCAAAATGCTGCTGCAATGCCTGCCAGGCGGCAGTCTGCGTCGGGTTGATATTTTTCATCACACTACTCTTCGGTTTGAGAACAAGTCGGTTTAATAATAAATCGGTCGACAGGCGGGAAACCCCACCCGCATTTACCCCGATTGTATCCCTTAACGCCGTGCTGGGAAGCCCTTTTCTTGCGAAATGCCCCGCCCCCATCCAATGTTGATTGACAGCCGACGCGTTACCCGCTATTTGTAAAAGACTACTTGCGCACGTGTTGCGCAAGCCAGAAGAGGAGCGCCGCCCAGGCAAGGTATCGGAGGAACCGTATCCGATGACGATACCAGAGGGGGAGCAGCGCCGAGACGGACGTAACCTACGGTGTTTACGCTGTCGACTGCAGGGGCTGAATCCCCTGGGTTGTCACCCGCATCGCTTCGCAACGCGAAACGATCAGCAAGGTGGAGCGCTTCTGGGTGTGCCGTAGCCAGTTCCTACGCCTGCCCCCTGCTTACCGCTCTTCCCTTGTGCCAAGGTTTAACGATGGAATGCTGTTGTCGATAACGACGATGACGCCCCTGACACGAGGTTTTTTGAATGTCTGTTAATACGAATAACTCACTGATTATTGCCAAATTCGGCGGCACCAGCGTCGCCGATTTCGACGCCATGAACCGCAGCGCCGATATCGTGCTGTCTGACGCTCAGGTACGCGTGGTGGTGCTGTCTGCCTCTGCTGGCGTCACCAACCTGCTGGTTGCGCTGGCTGAAGGTTTGCCGCCGGAGGAACGGGCGGCGCAGCTGGAAAAACTACGCCAGATTCAATACGCCATTATCAACCGTCTCAACCAGCCTGCCGTTATCCGCGAAGAAATTGAACGCATGCTGGAAAACGTAGCCCGCCTGTCGGAAGCGGCGTCGCTGGCTACCTCCAATGCCCTGACCGACGAGCTGGTCAGCCACGGCGAACTGATGTCCACCCTGCTGTTTGTGGAAATCCTGCGTGAGCGTAATGTCGCCGCAGAATGGTTCGACGTGCGTAAAATCATGCGCACCAATGACCGCTTCGGCCGCGCCGAACCAGACTGCGACACGCTCGGCGAGTTAACCCGTAGCCAGTTGGCACCGCGTCTGGCACAAGGTCTGATCATTACCCAGGGCTTTATCGGCAGCGAAGCCAAAGGCCGCACCACCACACTGGGCCGCGGCGGCAGCGATTACACCGCCGCCTTGCTGGGTGAAGCGTTAAACGTTAGCCGCATCGATATCTGGACTGACGTACCCGGTATCTATACGACCGACCCGCGCGTAGTGCCATCAGCTCACCGCATCGACCAGATTACCTTTGAAGAAGCCGCCGAAATGGCGACCTTCGGTGCCAAAGTGCTGCACCCGGCGACGCTGTTACCCGCCGTGCGCAGCGATATTCCAGTATTTGTCGGCTCCAGCAAAGACCCGGCGGCGGGCGGCACGCTGGTGTGCAACAACACCGAAAACCCACCGTTGTTCCGTGCGCTGGCATTGCGCCGTAAACAGACGCTACTGACCCTGCATAGCCTCAACATGCTGCACGCGCGCGGCTTTCTGGCCGAGGTGTTCAGCATTCTGGCTCGCCACAACATCTCGGTAGATTTGATCACCACGTCTGAGGTCAATGTCGCGCTGACGCTGGATACAACTGGCTCAACCTCCACCGGCGACAGCCTGCTGTCCAGTGCGCTTTTGACTGAACTCTCCTCGCTGTGTCGGGTGGAAGTGGAAGAGAACATGTCGCTGGTAGCGCTGATCGGTAACAAGCTGTCGCAAGCCTGCGGTGTCGGCAAAGAAGTGTTCGGTGTACTGGAGCCGTTCAATATTCGCCTTATCTGCTATGGTGCCAGCAGCCATAACCTGTGCTTCCTGGTGCCCTCCAGCGATGCCGAGCAGGTGGTACAGACTCTGCACCACAACCTGTTCGAATAAGCCTTCCGTACTGCCGCAACAAAAAAACCGAAATCCATAGGGTTTCGGTTTTTTTTACTGTCACTGATATTACTGGGGTTACGCCGACGCAGAGGACTCTTCCCGCCCGTCATCCTCGTCTTCCGTCATCATCAACACGTTATAGGCCACCGCGCAGAACAGTGAATTCAGCCGGTTCATATCGCCCAGTAACCCAAGATGCAGCGAACTGGTTTCCAGACTTTGCACATTTTGCTGATGCAGCCTGTCAACATGCGCATGGGAATAACGCCGGTTCAGAATACGGAAACGGTGTTTGGCCCGGCGCAGGCGTCTGGCGCTGGTCATATCCGACGACAGGAATACCGACATCCCCAGACGCAGGTTGTTCATCAACTGCTCATACAGCGTGTTCAGCTCATCCTGACCTGCCGTTGAGAACCCGCGCAACCCGTCAGGCGTGTGGGCGTCTAAATCGCAAACCACCCGTTCGATGATATCGCCAGCCTGTTCCAGACTGAGCGCCATTTCAATCACTTCCGCCCAGCGTTGGGAATCACGCTTATGCAGGCCGGCTTTTTCAATCTGCGCCAGATAGAGCTTGATGGCGTTATAGAGCACGTCCACATCATCATCCAGCTTACGGATCTCGCGCACCGGCGGGCGATTGCCCTGCAGTGCGTCCTGAAACATCTTCAACATCTGTTCAATCACATCGCCAATACGCAGCGTTTCCCGCGCGGCGTTAGCCAGCGCCAGCGTCGGGGTATCCAGCGCGCTGACATCGAGATGACGGGGGCGCAGTCGTGGGTCGAGATCGGGCTCAATCCGCACCAGATTACTGCACAACTCCGCCATACGTCCGGCAAACGGCAACAACAGCAGGCAGCGCACCAGGTTGTACAACAGATGGAAGTAAATCACCCGCTCCGCATCCGGTAATGGCAACGCCTCCATCAGGCCAGCCAGATAGCCGATAGCAGGCAACGCTGGCAGGCAACCGATCAGTTTGAAGAACATACTGCCCAATGCCACCTGCCGTGCCAACGCCCCCTGTGCACTGGCATTCGCCAGCGCCACAATGCCGCTGCCCAGATTAGCACCGATGACCAGACACAGCGCCGCATCAAGGGAAATCACATGGCTGGCGGTCAATGTCGCCGTCAGCAATACCGCCGCCAGACTGGAATAACTCACCACAGCAAACACCGCGCCGACCAGCGCATCCAGCATCACATCCCCGGTCAGGGACGAAAACAGCACCTGAACACCCGTGGTTTGGGTAATCGGTGTCGCCGACTGCACAATCAATTCCAGCGCCAGCAGAATCAACCCCAGCCCGATAGCAACACGCCCCAGTTGACCGGCCCGGGTCTGTTTCCGGCCGAGAAAGAACACCACGCCAAGGAATATCAACAAGGGTGACAGCCAGGAGAGATCAAACGTCAGCACACGAACCATCAAGGCGGTACCGACATCGGCCCCCAGAATGATGACCAGCGCCGGAGCCAGCGCGATCAACCCCTGCGAGACAAAAGAAATGGTCAGCAGCGCGGTCGCGTTACTGCTCTGTACCAATGCCGTCACGCCTATCCCTGCGAGAAACGCCAGCGGCTTACGGCTCACGCTATCGCTGATGGTGCGACGCAAACGTGCGCCGTATACCCGCATAATTCCGGTACGAACAATATGCGTCCCCCATACCAACAACGCGATGGCAGACAACAAGTTCAACAACGTCAGCACAGAGCCCGGCCTCCTTCAGTTAAAACCGTGGTGATTAACACAGGTATCCCTCCCTAAACCAGGCGCCTCCTGCCTGTATCCGTTCTTGAGACTGCCATCTTACTGATATCTTATCTATTCTTACGTGAGCCAACGGGGGTAAATACACGTAATTTTTTAAAAACACGGTCTAAATCAAAAACAAGGTGTTTTTCCCCCACGCCGCCTATTTCTGGCGTTATGCTTTTTTCATCAGCCGTTGCAGTCAATACCGGCGACGGTAACGTTTCAGCCTTGAGCAAAGGAAATATGGATGAAGACTAAAACCGCATATGGCCTGAACTGGCTGGCATTGCTCATTATTGTGATTGTGAGCGCCTTCTTCTGGCAACTGACGCCACCTACCGGACTGAAACCCGCCGCCTGGCACTCCGCCGTATTGTTTGTCGCTACTATCATCAGCATTGTGGCGAATGTCTTGCCTATTGGCGCTATTGGCCTCATCAGCATTACCTTGTTCGCCCTGACCTATGCCGCTGGCGACACCAATGCCAGCGCCTCGATTCAAACCGCATTGAGCGATCTCAACAGTTCGCTTATCTGGTTGATCGTGGTGGCATTCATGATCGCCCGCGGTTTTATCAAAACCGGCCTGGGTCGCCGTATCGCTTTGCAAATGATCCGCCTGTTGGGAAAACGCACGCTCGGGCTGGCTTATGGATTAGCCTTCGCCGACCTGGTGCTGTCCCCCGCGATGCCCAGTAACACCGCACGCTGTGGCGGGGTCATTTACCCTATCGCCGACTCGTTAGCTCGCAGCTTCGACTCCAAACCGGAAGACGCCTCCCGCAGTAAGATCGGCACCTTCCTGATTACCTGTATCGGCAACGTGAATGATGTCACCGCCGCCTTGTTTATGACCGGGTACACCGGCAACCTGCTGGCGGTGAAACTGGCAGCCAACGCCGGTGTCACCATCACCTGGGGCAGTTGGTTTGTCGCTGCGGTAGTACCTTGTGTGATTTCGCTGTTGCTGGTGCCACTGTGTGTGTATGTGCTGGCGAAGCCGGAAATCCGCCACACACCGGATGCACCGAAACTGGCAATTACCGAACTGGAAAAAATGGGGCGCATGTCGCGCGGTGAATGGCTGATGGCCGTTACCGTGGTGATCCTGCTGGTCTTGTGGATTTTCGGTGACATGCTGGGAGTGGACGCCACCACTGCCTCCTTTGTCGGCCTGTCTTTCTTACTGCTGACCGGCGTACTCAATTGGGAAGACATCAAGAGCGAAAAAGGCGCGTGGGATACGCTGATTTGGTTCGCCGCGTTGCTGATGATGGCCAACCAGTTGAAGAAGCTGGGCTTCACCACCTGGTTTGGCGACCTGATCGGCAATAATATTGGTCACCTGATGCAGGGCACCAGTTGGGTGCTAGTGCTGTTGTTGCTCAATGCCGCCTATTTCTACACCCACTACTTTTTCGCCAGCGGCAACGCGCAAATTGCGGCACTGTACGCGGTGTTTCTCGGCGTCGGCATTAATCTGCACATCCCGGCGGCACCGATGGCCCTGATGCTGGCGTTCACCAGCAGCCTGTACTGTTCGCTGACCCAATACACCCACGCCCGTGGCCCGATTCTGTTCGGCGCAGGTTACGTTCCCACCGCCGTCTGGTGGCGTACCGGCTTTATCATCAGCCTGATTAATCAGGCGATATTCATGACTGTTGGCCTGTTATGGTGGAAAACCATCGGCCTTTACTAAGCCTGTCAGACATCAAAATAAATATCCTCCGGCATAGCCGGAGGTTTTTCATATGCGCCTATAAGGCTCTGTTACCAGCCGCGCCCTAACAGGCGCATCGCAATCTGACATTTGCATCCAAATCCGTTACTTACGGCCCGTAAACGGGCTACCTGGATACGGGATTGATAACTGCTCGCCCAGTTTATCCTGCTCCAGTTGGTGCTTTATGTAGTCCCGGATCTTCGATGTATTTTTACCCACCGTATCTACATAATACCCTCGGCACCAAAACTCCCTGTTCCTATATTTGAATTTCAGATCACCAAATTGTTCATAGAGCATCAGGCTACTTTTGCCTTTCAGATACCCCATGAAGCTCGATACACTCATCTTCGGCGGGATCTCCACAAGCATATGTATGTGATCAGCACAGCACTCTGCTTCCAGAATCTGCACATTTTTCCATTCACACAGCTTTCTTAAGATACTCCCTACTACACGCCGTTTCTCACCGTAGAAGACCTGTCTTCGGTATTTGGGTGCGAAAACTATGTGATATTTACAGTTCCAGCGAGTGTGCGCTAAGCTCTTTTCGTCCCCCATTGGGACCCCCTTTTGATTTCTTGTTTGACCATTGCAGTTGCCAGACCGCAAGGTGTTTTAACAAATCAAAAGGGGTTTTTATATCCGCCCCAAAGCTGGAAGCTTTACGGAACCCCCAGCCTAGCTGGGGGTTTTCTATAGACAAAAAGCACAGGCCGGGTTACCCCGGCCTGTTTTTTCTTATCGACGCTGTTGGTTAATCAGTCTGCGTCATACCCCAGATTCGGTGCCAGCCAACGCTCAATGTCCTCTATCGGCATCTGCTTGCGAACCGCATAGTCTTCCACCTGGTCACGCTGGATTTGCGCCACGGCGAAATACTTGCTGTCCGGATGACTGAAGTACCAGCCAGACACCGACGCGCCCGGCCACATGGCGTAAGACTCGGTAAGTTTCATGCCAACGGTGTTGTCCACGTCCAGCAATTGCCAGATGACGGCTTTCTCGGTGTGATCCGGGCAAGCCGGGTACCCCGGTGCCGGGCGAATGCCCTGATAATTTTCGCGGATCAACTCGTCGTTACCGAGGTTCTCGTTCGGCGCATAGCCCCAGTAGACCTTGCGCACCCGCTCGTGCAGGTACTCGGCGAATGCTTCCGCCAGCCGGTCTGCCAGCGCCTTGAGCATGATCTTGTTATAGTCGTCATGCTGTGCTTCCCATTGTGCCGCCAGCGCGTCTTCTTCCAGACCGCCGGTCACCGCGAACGCACCAAGGTAATCCGGCTTTCCACTGGTTTTCGGTGCCACCACATCCGCCAGGCAGTAGTTCGGGAAATCCGTCTTTTCGGTTTGCTGACGCAGGTGATGGCTGACGGTCAGCACCTCAGTGCGGCGCTCATCGGTATAGATTTCAACGTCATCACCTACCCGGTTAGCCGGAAACAGCCCCACTACGCCACGCGGATTCAGCGTACCGTTGGCGGACAGGGTATCCAGCATGGCATTCGCGTCCGCAAACAGCCGCTTGGCTTCCTCCCCCACCACCTCGTCTTCCAGAATGTTGGGGTATTTGCCCGCCAGCGACCAGGTCATAAAGAACGGCGTCCAGTCGATATAGTTGCGCAAGGTCTCGATACTGGCGGTAACCGGTTGTACCCCAAGGCGATGTGCTACTGGTGGTGTATAACTTTCCCAGTCGATCGGCATCGCGTTATCGCGCGCCACCGCCAGCGACACCGGCGGTGTGCGCGGTTTTTTACGGCCGTGCTGGATGCGCACCGTTTCGTATTCTTTGCGGATACGCGCCACAAAGTCATCGCGCTGCGTATCTGAGAGCAGCGCCGACACCACGCCCACCGAGCGCGACGCATTCTGCACGTATACCGTCGGGCCGCTGTAATTCTGCTCGATCTTCACCGCAGTATGCGCTTTGGAGGTGGTCGCGCCGCCAATCAACAACGGCAACGTAAAGCCCTGGCGTTCCATCTCTTTGGCGACGTTGACCATTTCATCCAGCGAGGGGGTAATCAACCCTGACAGGCCGATGATATCGACATTCTCTTCACGCGCCGTCTTGAGAATTTTATCGGTCGGCACCATCACGCCCAAATCGATGATTTCGTAGTTGTTGCACTGCAATACCACGCCAACGATGTTTTTGCCGATGTCGTGTACGTCGCCTTTCACCGTCGCCAACAGAATTTTACCCGCGCTGGACCCTTGCTCTTTGCTCGCCTGGATAAACGGCTCCAGGTACGCCACCGCCTGTTTCATGACCCGCGCCGACTTCACCACCTGCGGCAGGAACATCTTACCGGCACCGAACAGGTCGCCGACCACATTCATGCCGTCCATCAACGGCCCTTCGATCACTTCGATGGGACGTGCCGACTCCGCTCGCGCCTCTTCGGTATCCTGCTCGATAAACTCGGTGATACCTTTAACCAGCGCGTATTCCAGCCGTTTTTTCACCGGCCAGCCGCGCCATTCCGCTTCGCCTTTGTTGCTATCGTCATCGGATTTGCTGCCCCGGTATTTCTCAGCAATCTCCAGCAGCCGCTCGGTGCCGTCGTCGCGCCGGTTGAGAATGACGTCTTCGACAGCGTCACGCAGTTCGGCGGGCAGATCGTCGTAAATAGCCAACTGACCGGCGTTGACGATCCCCATGTCCATGCCATTACGGATGGCGTAATACAGGAACACAGCGTGAATCGCCTCACGTACCGGCTCGTTACCACGAAACGAGAACGACACGTTAGACACACCGCCGGAAATCAGCGCGTGCGGCAACTGGGCTTTGATATCGGCGCAAGCCTCAATGAAATCCACCGCATAGTTGTTGTGCTCTTCAATACCGGTGGCAACAGCAAAAATGTTCGGGTCGAAAATGATGTCTTCTGGCGGGAAACCGACCTCTTCAGTCAGGATCTGGTAAGCACGGCGACAAATTTCAATTTTGCGCGCGCGGGTATCCGCCTGCCCCACTTCATCAAACGCCATCACCACCACGGCAGCACCGTAACGGCGCACCAGCCGGGCGTGATGAACAAAGGCTTCCACGCCTTCTTTCATCGAAATCGAGTTGACGATGCCTTTACCCTGAATGCACTTCAGCCCCGCCTCTACCACGTCCCACTTGGAGGAGTCGATCATGATAGGCACACGG
The DNA here is from genome assembly GCF_020406815.2 of Dickeya oryzae. NCBI lineage: Bacteria > Pseudomonadati > Pseudomonadota > Gammaproteobacteria > Enterobacterales > Pectobacteriaceae > Dickeya > Dickeya oryzae. The sequence continues at coordinate 460,884 of NZ_CP162670.1, read as the reverse complement.
GCGATATCCGGTTCACCAGCGATAAGATTCAGGAAACGCACCATCGCCGCTTCGGCGTTAAGCATCCCTTCGTCCATGTTGATGTCGATGATTTGCGCGCCGCTTTCCACCTGTTGGCGCGCCACATCCAGCGCCTCGTTGTACTTCTCTTCTTTGATCAGCCGCTTGAATTTGGCAGAGCCGGTAACGTTGGTACGCTCGCCAACGTTAACGAACAGCGTGTCATCACCAATATTCAGTGGCTCCAGCCCGGACAGGCGGCAGGCAACTGGCAGCGTCGGCAGCGCGCGCGGCGCGACACCCTCAACGGCTTTCACCATTGCAGCAATGTGTTCTGGCGTAGTACCGCAGCACCCGCCGATGATATTCAGGAAACCAGACTGCGCCCATTCGCCAATCTGGCGCGCCATTTCATCCGCATCCAGATCGTATTCACCAAAGGCGTTCGGCAGCCCAGCGTTGGGGTGCGCGGTGACATAACATTCAGCAATGCGCGATAACTCCGCCACATACTGGCGCAGCTCATCCGGCCCCAGTGCGCAGTTCAAACCAAACGACAGCGGCCGGGCATGGCGCAGCGAGTTATAAAACGCTTCGGTGGTCTGCCCGGACAGGGTACGGCCGGAAGCGTCGGTAATGGTGCCGGAAATCATCACTGGCAGCGTGACACCCAGCGCCTCGAATTCGGTTTCTACCGCAAAAATAGCGGCCTTCGCGTTCAGCGTGTCAAAAATCGTTTCAATCAGGATGATATCAACGCCACCGTCAATCAGCGCGCGGGTCGATTCCCGGTAGGCAGCCACCAGTTGGTCAAAACTGACATTACGATACGCCGGGTCGTTTACATCCGGTGAGATTGACGCGGTGCGGTTAGTCGGCCCCAATACCCCGGCCACATAGCGTGGACGCTCTGGCGTACGAGCCGTCCACTCATCGGCGCAGGCTCGCGCCAGCCGGGCGGCGACCGTGTTGATTTCCGCCGATAGCGCTTCCATCTGGTAGTCGGCCATGGCGATACGGGTGGCGTTGAAGGTGTTGGTTTCCAGAATATCCGCGCCCGCGGCCAGATAATCATGATGAATGGCGGTGATGACTTCCGGCTTACTCAGCACCAGCAGGTCGTTATTCCCTTTCAGGTCGCAGTGCCAGTCGGCAAAACGTTCACCGCGATAATCTTCCTCCTGCAGGCGGTAACTCTGGATCATGGTGCCCATGCCGCCATCCAGAATCATAATGCGCTGCGCCAGTTGCTGCTGTAATGCCTGTAACCGATTTGCCATCATCTTATTCTCGTTATTACCCTCGTCTGTGCGAATACTTATCCTAGCACAAGAGTGCGTCGTGCCAGCGCTGCGCACCGTTGATAACCCCATCTGATAAGACGGTTGCATTCTGCGCTAAAAAAACGAAAATCGATTCCATGATATGAAAAAGGAAACCGATGATGACGCCACCCGAACCCGCCAAACGCGGTAAAAAACCCCGCGCTACCACGGCCAGCACAGCGCAGCCCGCCGGTCAGGTACAATCGCTGACCCGTGGCCTGACACTGCTGGAATATATCGCCAAGGCCAACGGCAGCATCGCGCTGACCGATCTGGCCCAACAAGCAGGCCTGCCCAACTCCACCACACACCGATTGCTGACCACCATGCAACAGCAAGGCTTTGTTCGCCAGGTCGGTGATTTAGGATTATGGACCATCGGTACCCATGCGTTTATCGTCGGCAGTAGCTTTCTGCAAAGCAGAAATCTGCTCAGCCTGGTGCACCCGATGCTGCGTCAGTTGATGGAAAGCTCCGGTGAAACGGTGAATCTGGCTGTGCTGGACCAAACCGATTATCAGGCAATCATCATCGATCAGGTGCAGTGTACCGCGCTGATGCGTATGTCAGCACCGATCGGTGGCAAGCTGCCGATGCACGCCTCCGGTGCCGGAAAAGCGTTTCTCGCTATGTTGCCGGATGACAAAGTCACCCAGTTACTGCACCGCAAAGGGTTACACAGCTATACCCCACACACCCTAAGCGCCCAGACGTTGAAAGAGAATCTGACGGCGATTCGCCGCCAGGGTTACTCGCTGGACGATGAAGAACATGCGTTAGGCTTACGGTGTGTTGCCGCCTGCATTCTCGATGAACACCACGAAGCCTTTGCCGCTATCTCTATCTCCGGGCCAGTGTCCCGCATCACCGACAACCGCATTACCGAACTGGGTGCGCTGGTGATTAAGGCGGCAAAAGAGATTAGCTACCAATACGGCGGCGCGCGTTAAACTGCATCACGACATCAGCACATCATGACGTCAGCGCGCTGTCTGACGTCACCGGGTCGGCATAGCGCAAGCTAAAGCGCTTTCTGCGCCGATAGGCGTAGACATCCTCGATATGACCGCTGCGGATCCGCTGCTGTAACGCCCGCCAGTACTCAGCCCGAAACAGGTCGGCGTGCAGTTCTTCGAACAGCGGCAGCAAACGGCGGTCGCTACACAAAAACTGGCGGAACTCCTCGGGAAAGACATCATTCGGCCCAACGCTATACCAGGGCTCTGCTGCCAGTTCGTCCGCCGGATCGCGCGGTGGAGGTATATCGCGGAAATTCACTTCGGTCATGTAACAGATTTCATCGTAGTCATAAAACACTACCCTGCCGTGACGGGTCACGCCGAAGTTCTTGAACAGCATATCGCCGGGAAAAATATTGGCGGCCGCCAGTTGCCGGATGGCATTGCCGTACTCCTCAATCACATCGCGCAGCGCCTGCCCGCTAGCCTGCTCCAGATAAAGATTCAGCGGTGTCATTCGCCGCTCCATATACAGATGGCGGATGACCAGCCGGTCGCCCAGGTCTTCCAGCTTGTCTGGCACTTCCCTCCACAGCTCCGCCAGCAGTTCAGGGCTGATGCGCGCTTTCTCCAGCACGAAGTTTTCATACTCCTGCGTATCGGCCATGCGTCCGACGCGGTCATGCTCCTTCACCAGCCGATAGCACTCGCGTACCCGTGTCTCGCTGACCTCTTTTTGCGGCGCAAACTTGTCTTTAATCACCTTGAACACCCGATCGAACGTCGGCAGTGTAAACACCAGCATCACCATCCCTTTCACGCCCGGCGCGATAATAAACGGCTCCTGAGTGCTGGCGATAAAATCGAGGTACTCCCGGTAGTACTCGGTCTTGCTGTGCTTCTGACACCCAATAGCCAGATACAATTCGGCCGTTGTTTTACCCGGTAAAATGTCCCGCAGCCAGGCCACCAGTGCCGACGGCAACGGCGCGTAGATCATGAAGTAGGAACGGGCGAAACCAAATACAATACTGGCGTCCGAGTGACGAGTCAGGCAGGTATCCAGAAACAACGCACCGCGTTCGTTATGGTGAATCGGCAGTAAAAAGGGAAATACGCCCCCCGGTAAACGCAGTTTCCCCACCAGCCAGGCTGCTTTATTACGATAGAAAAGCTCGTTGGCTACCTGCAGCGAGGCTTTAGCCAGCGATGCCGTCGGAAATGCCTCCCGCAGCGATCGCTCCACATAGCCGATATCCCGTGCCAGGTCTTCCCACGGCAACCGCAATGGCAGTGCCGTCAACACCGCTTCCAGCATGGCCGCCCACCCATTGTCAGGCGTATAAGTTCGGGCCAGTGGTCGTGGAATCTCCTGAAAGCGTCTCGCGGGCTGCGAGCTGAACACAAACAGCTTGTCCGGCGTCAGCTCCCGGTGATGAAACAACCGACAATACACGGAGTTGAAGAAGCTCTCGGCAATTTCGAAGCGGGGATAATCCGGCAGCAAGGCGGTGTAAATCTGTTTAACCCGGGCGACGAAGGTGGCGTCATAACATTGCCGGTCAGTGATACAACCCAGTTGTTCGACGACCAGCCCAACATGGTGATCGTAGAGCTGGATACGCTGCTTCATCGCCTGCTGTACCGCATGCCAGTCTGCTTGTTCGAAGCGCTGCTGCGCCCCGGCGGTGATTTCCAGAAACCGACCATACTGCGCATCGAATCCTTGCAGAATGGTCTGTGCCACCAGTTTTTCCCGTCCCCGACTCATCCAACTCTCCTCTTTGGCCATCGACATAACGACACGCGGCCAGCATCAGGCTGGCCGCGATAGGGCGGATAACCCGCGTCAGAACTGTTGTTCTTCTGTCGATCCGGTCAGCGCCGTCACCGACGACACACCTCCCTGAATCAGCGTGGTCACTTTGTCAAAGTAACCGGTCCCCACCTCCTGCTGGTGAGAAGAGAAGGTGTAACCTTGTTGAATGGCCGCAAATTCCGGCTGCTGTACTTTCTCCACATAGTGTTTCATCCCTTCGCCTTGCGCATAGGCATGCGCCAGATCGAACATGTTGAACCACATGCTGTGAATACCCGCCAGCGTAATGAACTGGTATTTGTAGCCCATCGCCGACAACTCATCCTGAAAATGAGCGATGGTGCGATCGTCCAGATTCTTCTTCCAGTTGAATGACGGCGAGCAGTTATACGCCAGCAGCTTACCGGGGAAACGGGCATGAATCGCCTCGGCAAAACGCCGCGCCTGTTCCAGATCCGGCTTAGAGGTTTCACACCACACCAAATCGGCGTAAGGGGCATAAGCCAGTCCGCGACTGATGGCCTGCTCTACACCGGCGCGGGTGCGGTAAAAACCCTCCACCGTACGTTCACCGGTGATAAAGTCCCGGTCGTAGTCATCACAATCCGAAGTCAGCAGATCAGCCGCATCCGCATCAGTTCGCGCTACCAGCAATGTCGGCACGCCCAACACATCGGCCGCCAGACGAGCCGCAACCAGCTTCTGTACCGCTTCCTGCGTCGGTACCAGCACTTTGCCACCCATATGACCGCATTTCTTCACCGACGCCAGTTGGTCTTCAAAATGCACGGCGGCCGCACCGGCTTCAATCATCGATTTCATTAACTCAAACGCATTCAACACCCCACCAAAACCGGCCTCCGCATCAGCTACGATCGGTAAGAAGTAATCGGTGTAACGCGGGTCATCCTGCCCGATACCGTTAGCCCACTGGATTTGATCCGCACGGCGGAAGGTATTGTTAATGCGCTGCACTACTGCAGGCACCGAGTTAGACGGATACAACGACTGATCCGGGTACATACTGGCGGCCAGGTTGGCATCTGCCGCCACCTGCCAGCCGGACAGATACACCGCTTCCAGCCCGGCTTTCGCCTGCTGCAATGCCTGCCCGCCGGTGAGCGCGCCAAGGCAGTTGACGTAGCCTTTACGTGACTTACCGTTCAATAACTTCCACAGTTTTTCCGCCCCCAGTTGCGCCAGTGTGCAGGCAGGGTTCACTGAACCACGCAAATTCACCACGTCCTCAGCGCGATACGGGCGGGTGATGCCTTCCCAGCGCGGGGTATTCCACTCTTTTTCCAGTTGCTCGATTTGTTGGGTACGAGAGGTGCTCATAGCGATTCCTTTTTTAAACAGGATTAATCAAGTAAGTCGTAACCGGGTAAGGTAAGAAAATCGATTAGCGCGTCTTGCGTGGTGATACGCTCCATCAGTCGGCCTGCTTCCTCGAAACGGCCGCTATCGAAGCGGGTGTCACCCAGCTCACTACGGATAACCTGCATCTCTTCAGCCAGCATCTGGCGGAACAAGGCTTTAGTCACCACGCGGCCATCACTGAGGGTTTTGCCATGATGAATCCACTGCCAGATGGAGGTGCGGGAGATCTCTGCGGTAGCCGCGTCCTCCATCAGACCGTAAATCGGTACGCAACCGTTGCCGGAAATCCAGGCTTCGATGTATTGCACGGCTACGCGGATATTGGCACGCATACCCGCTTCGGTACGCTCGCCTGGGCAAGGGGCCAGCAGTTCATCAGCGGTTACCGGGGTATCATCTTCACGCAGCACATCCAACTGATTGGGGCGATCCCCCAGCAAGCGGTCAAACACCGGCATCACGGTGTCAGCCAAACCGGGGTGGGCAATCCAGGTGCCGTCATGACCATTGCGCGCTTCCAGCTCTTTGTCCTGCCTGACCTTCTCTTGCACCCACGCGTTACGCTCCGCCTCTTTGCTGGGTATGAACGCAGCCATCCCCCCCATAGCAAATGCACCGCGCCGGTGACAGGTTTTGATCAGCAAACGCGAGTAAGCGCTCAGGAACGGTTTGTCCATCGTCACCGACTGACGGTCTGGTAATACGCGGTCCGGGTGATTCTTCAACGTTTTGATGTAACTGAAGATATAGTCCCAACGACCGCAGTTCAGCCCGACGATATGGTCACGCAGGTGATACAGGATCTCGTCCATCTGGAACACAGCAGGCAAGGTTTCAATCAATACCGTCGCTTTAATAGTGCCGCGCGCTAAACCGAACTGGTCTTCGGTATAACTGAACACCTCACTCCACCAGGCTGCTTCCTGCCAGGATTGAGTTTTCGGCAAATAGAAATACGGGCCGCTGCCTTTTGCCAACAGTTGGCGGTAGTTGTGGAAAAAATAGAGCGCGAAATCAAACAGGCTGCCGGGGATAGGCTCATCATTCCACAACACATGTTTTTCCGGCAGGTGTAACCCACGAACCCGACAAATCAACACCGCGGGATTGGGCTTGAGCTGATAAATCTTTCCCGCCTCGTTGGTGTAGGCGATGGAGCCACGCACAGCGTCACGCAGGTTGATTTGCCCCTCGATCACTTTTGACCAACTGGGTGCCAGTGAGTCTTCAAAGTCTGCCATGAAAACTTTCACATTGGCGTTCAGGGCGTTAATCACCATTTTGCGTTCCACCGGACCAGTAATCTCTACCCGGCGATCCAACAAGTCATTCGGAATACCACGAATTTTCCAGTCAGAATTTTTTATGGAATCCATTTCCGAAATAAAACCCGGTAATTCACCACTATCAATCCGCGCCTGTATTACCTGACGTTCGGCCAGCAGGTGATTGCGCTGCGATGTAAACCGGCTTACCAGCGCAGTGAGAAAATCAACCGCCTCCGTCGTCAGAATCTGCCGTTCCGCGTCACCTAACGCTGCGGTGAATACCAGTTCCCTGCTTATCGTCTGTTGTGTCATGTCGTCGTTCCTTTTTGCTCCGCCATCTTCGCCTTATTGGCTGCTCAATCTGCGAACTTAACTCGAACGTTTTTCAGCCAACAGAACTAAGCCTAATCCAATAAAATTAAAAATCAAAAACTATTTCCATTTTATAAATAAATGACAAACAACTATTTGATTAATAAAAAGTTAAATTTTTATGCAATAGAGAAACCTATTTCATACATCATAAAAACAGGTACAAGGAGAAGCCTGTCGTATACCAACAGGAAAAAGAAAAGGCGCCGTTAGGCGCCTGACAGGAAAAATGGAGGTAAGGAGAATCAGTCCAGTGTAGGGTTCATATGACGCAAGTCGAACGGCGTGATCTGGTAAACGTAGTAATTCAGCCAATTGGAAAACAGCAGATGCCCGTGGCTACGCCAGGTCGCCCTTGGGGTTTTCTCAGGATTATCGTCTGGAAAGTAATTTACCGGGATCACCGGCTCCAGACCGGCTTCACAGTCACGGAAATACTCACCCGACAGGGTCAACGCATCATACTCAGGATGGCCGGTAACAAACGCCAGCCGCTTGTCCTTGCTGGCAAACAAATAGGCTCCTGCTTCATCAGACTCCACCAGAATATCCAAATCGGTATGCTCGCGGATAACACTGGAAGGAAAATCGGCATAACGGGAGTGCGGAGCCAGAAAAGTTTCATCAAAGCCACGCGTCAGTAAGGCATGAGGCTGCAGCGTAAGATGCGAATATACACCAGATAACTTCACCTCGCGGGTCAGTTTGGGAATCCCGTACAGGACATTCAGTGCTGCCTGAACCGCCCAGCACACAAACAGGGTGGAAGTAACATGTTCCTTAGCCCACTTAACAATCCGCTCGATCTGCGGCCAATACACCACATCACAAAAATCGACCAATCCCAACGGTGCGCCGGTCACAATCAGGCCGTCAAAGTTCTCGTGCTCGATATCTTCAAAATCGCAGTAGAAATTGTTGAGGTGCTCTACCGGCGTATTCTTCGACTCTCGGCTATCGATACGCAACAATTGAATGTCTATCTGCAGTGGTGAGTTCGACAGCAACCTCAGAAACTGATTTTCCGTTTCGATCTTTTTTGGCATCAGGTTAAGCACCAACACCTTCAAAGGACGAATTTCCTGTGTCTTTGCTCGGGAAGACGCCATCACAAAGACGTTTTCATTACGCAAAAAGCTGACTGCTGGCAACTCATCAGGAACCCGGATTGGCATAGCCTACACCTCACTGCACACGTTTATACGTTTATACGTTTAGACTTCTAGGCAGCTAAAGATAGCGATTTTCAGCGGCAATGTCGAGCGCATAACCCTCTGGTTGAAAATCTTTCATAAGAAATTCGATTTGTATATCCATATTTAGCATAAGAGCGAAGAGCAAGGCAGAGTGGAGTTGAGTGAAGCCTCGGGAATGGGGAAAAACAACAAGGATATAGAGGAGAACGGATGAGAGATGAGAGATGAGAGATGAGTCCGATGGTGGAGCCGATGCCCTAATGAAGCGGTATCAAAGCGGCTTCAGCGTATAAATTGTATTAGTCGCGACTTGATCTGACACATGGCCTTGAAAGGTTGAGAGTTACCGGTTTTGATAGGGGTGTCGAAGCCTTATACAAAACACAAGGTAACTCTCATGTTTCATACTACCAATCCCGTTATCAAACACAAAGCTGGTTTGCTCAACCTCGCTGAAGAGCTCAGCAACGTATCCAAAGCCTGCAAAATCATGGGCGTTTCACGGGATACGTTTTATCGTTATCGCGAACTGGCTGATGAAGGCGGCGTGGATGCACTGATAAACCGTAGTCGTCGCGCTCCTAACCTTAAAAATCGTACCGATGATGCCACTGAGCAGGCTGTTGTTGATTATGCTGTCGCATTCCCGGCTCACGGCCAGCACCGGACCAGCAACGAGCTGCGTAAACAAGGTGTTTTTATCTCCGGAAGCGGCGTTCGTTCAGTCTGGCTGCGTCACGACCTTGAGAACTTCAAAAAACGTCTGAAAGCGCTGGAAGAAAAAGTGTCTCGTGAAGGTATCGAACTTACTGATACCCAAATTGCCGCGCTGGAACGTAAAGCCAGTGATAACGAAGCCTGTGGCGAAATCGAAACCGCTCATCCGGGCTATCTGGGCTCGCAGGACACGTTCTATGTGGGCAATCTGAAAGGCGTCGGGCGGATTTACCAGCAGACGTTCGTCGATACGTATTCGAAAGTAGCTCACTGCAAGCTCTACGTGACTAAAACGCCGATTACAGCAGCTGATTTACTGAATGATCGTGTACTGCCGTTTTATGAGTCTCATGGCCTGCCGATGCTGAGGATACTGACCGACAGAGGCACAGAGTACTGTGGCAAAGTGGAGCAACATGATTACCAGCTGTATCTGGCGATAAATGACATCGACCACACGAAAACCAAAGCGATGTCGCCACAAACCAACGGTATCTGTGAGCGGTTCCATAAAACGATACTAAACGAGTTTTATCAGGTGACGTTCCGTAAAAAGTTATATGGCGATCTCGACACATTACAAGCGGACCTTGATGAATGGCTGACTCACTATAATAATGAGCGAACCCATCAGGGAAAAATGTGCTGTGGGCGGACGCCAATGGAAACATTACTTGATGGAAAACGCATCTGGGCTGATAAAAATTTAAGCCAGATGTAATCTGACAGACACCTGTATAAATAACCGGTAACTGTCAGATCAGGTCTGAGCTAATACATATAAATCAGCGCAATCAAGGCACCCTATCAGAAGTGACTGACCCGCTGTCTCAGGCTGCCGCCCGGACGATATCCAGTAAAACCCCGGTGCTAACCAGTGCGCGCTGGGCGCATTGACCCGGCTCAACCGGTCATTACCCGCCCGGTCATTCACCCGCAAACCAAAAAAACAAAAGGCCCGGTCTTTCGACCGGGCCCTTCGCTTTGTTTGATGCCTGGCAGTTCCCTACTCTCGCATGGGGAGACCCCACACTACCATCGGCGCTACGGCGTTTCACTTCTGAGTTCGGCATGGGGTCAGGTGGGACCACCGCGCTCTCGCCGCCAGGCAAATTCTTTCGACGTCTGTTCAACGTCCTGATTCTTCATGTCGCCGTGTATCGCTACACCACGCCATCCAATCCTCGAACAAGCTAAAATCTCGTCTCTGTCTCTCTCACCAAAACACCTTCGGTGTTGTAAGGTTAAGCCTCTCGGGTCATTAGTACTGGTTAGCTCAACGTATCGCTACGCTTACACACCCAGCCTATCAACGTCCTCGTCTCGAACGTCCCTTCAGGGGAATCTAGTTCCCAGGGAAGACTCATCTCGGGGCAAGTTTCCCGCTTAGATGCTTTCAGCGGTTATCTCTTCCGCACGTAGCTACCGGGCAGTGCCATTGGCATGACAACCCGAACACCAGCGGTGCGTTCACTCCGGTCCTCTCGTACTAGGAGCAACCCCCCTCAATCTTCCAACGCCCACGGCAGATAGGGACCGAACTGTCTCACGACGTTCTAAACCCAGCTCGCGTACCACTTTAAATGGCGAACAGCCATACCCTTGGGACCTACTTCAGCCCCAGGATGTGATGAGCCGACATCGAGGTGCCAAACACCGCCGTCGATATGAACTCTTGGGCGGTATCAGCCTGTTATCCCCGGAGTACCTTTTATCCGTTGAGCGATGGCCCTTCCATTCAGAACCACCGGATCACTAAGACCTGCTTTCGCACCTGCTCGAGCCGTCACTCTCGCAGTCAAGCTAGCTTATGCCTTTGCACTAACCTCCTGATGTCCGACCAGGATTAGCTAACCTTCGTGCTCCTCCGTTACTCTTTGGGAGGAGACCGCCCCAGTCAAACTACCCACCAGACACTGTCCCCAGCCCGGATTACGGGCCCAGGTTAGAACATCAAACATTAAAGGGTGGTATTTCAAGGTTGGCTCCATGCAGACTGGCGTCCACACTTCAAAGCCTCCCACCTATCCTACACATCAAGGCTCAAGGTTCAGTGTCAAGCTATAGTAAAGGTTCACGGGGTCTTTCCGTCTTGCCGCGGGTACACTGCATCTTCACAGCGAGTTCAATTTCACTGAGTCTCGGGTGGAGACAGCCTGGCCATCATTACGCCATTCGTGCAGGTCGGAACTTACCCGACAAGGAATTTCGCTACCTTAGGACCGTTATAGTTACGGCCGCCGTTTACCGGGGCTTCGATCAAGAGCTTCTCCTTACGGATAACCCCATCAATTAACCTTCCGGCACCGGGCAGGCGTCACACCGTATACGTCCACTTTCGTGTTTGCACAGTGCTGTGTTTTTATTAAACAGTTGCAGCCAGCTGGTATCTGCGACTCCCCTCAGCTCCATCCGCAAGGGACTTCACCAACAGGAGCGTGCCTTCTCCCGAAGTTACGGCACCATTTTGCCTAGTTCCTTCACCCGAGTTCTCTCAAGCGCCTGAGTATTCTCTACCTGACCACCTGTGTCGGTTTGGGGTACGATTCAATGTTACCTGATGCTTAGAGGCTTTTCCTGGAAGCCGGGCATCTGTCACTTCAGCACCGTAGTGCCTCGTCATCACGCCTCAGTGTTAACAGCAGACCGGATTTACCTGGTCCACCCACCTGCACGCTTAAACCGGGACAACCGTCGCCCGGATGACATAGCCTTCTCCGTCCCCCCTTCGCAGTAACACCAAGTACAGGAATATTAACCTGTTTCCCATCGACTACGCTTTTCAGCCTCGCCTTAGGGGTCGACTCACCCTGCCCCGATTAACGTTGGACAGGAACCCTTGGTCTTCCGGCGTGCGGGTTTTTCACCCGCATTATCGTTACTTATGTCAGCATTCGCACTTCTGATACCTCCAGCAGCCCTCACAGGCCACCTTCACAGGCTTACAGAACGCTCCCCTACCCAACAACACCTAAGTGTCGCTGCCGCAGCTTCGGTGCATGGTTTTAGCCCCGTTACATCTTCCGCGCAGGCCGACTCGACCAGTGAGCTATTACGCTTTCTTTAAATGATGGCTGCTTCTAAGCCAACATCCTGGCTGTCTGGGCCTTCCCACATCGTTTCCCACTTAACCATGACTTTGGGACCTTAGCTGGCGGTCTGGGTTGTTTCCCTCTTCACGACGGACGTTAGCACCCGCCGTGTGTCTCCCGTGATAACATTCTTCGGTATTCGCAGTTTGCATCGGGTTGGTAAGCCGGGATGGCCCCCTAGCCGAAACAGTGCTCTACCCCCGAAGATGAATTCACGAGGCGCTACCTAAATAGCTTTCGGGGAGAACCAGCTATCTCCCGGTTTGATTGGCCTTTCACCCCCAGCCACAAGTCATCCGCTAATTTTTCAACATTAGTCGGTTCGGTCCTCCAGTTAGTGTTACCCAACCTTCAACCTGCCCATGGCTAGATCACCGGGTTTCGGGTCTATACCCTGCAACTAGACGCCCAGTTAAGACTCGGTTTCCCTGCGGCTCCCCTATTCGGTTAACCTTGCTACAGAATATAAGTCGCTGACCCATTATACAAAAGGTACGCAGTCACACCCTAAAGGTGCTCCCACTGCTTGTACGTACACGGTTTCAGGTTCTATTTCACTCCCCTCGCCGGGGTTCTTTTCGCCTTTCCCTCACGGTACTGGTTCACTATCGGTCAGTCAGGAGTATTTAGCCTTGGAGGATGGTCCCCCCATGTTCAGACAGGATACCACGTGTCCCGCCCTACTCATCGAACTCACAACCTGTGCATCTTCGTGTACGGGACTGTCACCCTGTATCGTGCGCCTTTCCAGACGCTTCCACTGACACACAAGCCGATTCAGGTTCTGGGCTCCTCCCCGTTCGCTCGCCGCTACTGGGGGAATCTCGGTTGATTTCTTTTCCTCGGGGTACTGAGATGTTTCAGTTCCCCCGGTTCGCCTCATTAACCTATGGATTCAGTTAATGATAGTGTGACGAGTCACACTGGGTTTCCCCATTCGGGTATCGTCGGGTATAACGGTTCATATCACCTTGCCGACGCTTTTCGCAGATTAGCACGCCCTTCATCGCCTCTGACTGCCTAGGCATCCACCGTGTACGCTTAGTCGCTTAACCTCACAACCCGAAAGTGTCTCGGGATATGAGTATTTTGAGAGACTCGAACAACACATGAATTCTCACTCACATGCTGTCGTTTCAATTTTTCAGCTTGTTCCGGATTGTTAAAGAGCAGATAACATAAACCTGACTATCTCTAATCAGTTTTAGGTTAGCGTTGACCGTGCCTTTCACCCACTGTCAGTCATACTGGCGTCCCCTAGGGGATTCGAACCCCTGTTACCGCCGTGAAAGGGCGGTGTCCTGGGCCTCTAGACGAAGGGGACATCACTTGTCAGCTTCGCAAGACGCTTTTGACTCTTTCTTATCATCAGACAATCTGTGTGGACACCACGCAGGCACTTCTACTCGGTAAGGAGGTGATCCAACCGCAGGTTCCCCTACGGTTACCTTGTTACGACTTCACCCCAGTCATGAATCACAAAGTGGTAAGCGCCCTCCCGAAGGTTAAGCTACCTACTTCTTTTGCAACCCACTCCCATGGTGTGACGGGCGGTGTGTACAAGGCCCGGGAACGTATTCACCGTAGCATTCTGATCTACGATTACTAGCGATTCCGACTTCATGGAGTCGAGTTGCAGACTCCAATCCGGACTACGACGTACTTTATGAGGTCCGCTTGCTCTCGCGAGGTCGCTTCTCTTTGTATACGCCATTGTAGCACGTGTGTAGCCCTACTCGTAAGGGCCATGATGACTTGACGTCATCCCCACCTTCCTCCGGTTTATCACCGGCAGTCTCCCTTGAGTTCCCACCCGAAGTGCTGGCAACAAAGGATAAGGGTTGCGCTCGTTGCGGGACTTAACCCAACATTTCACAACACGAGCTGACGACAGCCATGCAGCACCTGTCTCAGCGCTCCCGAAGGCACCCTCGTATCTCTACAAGGTTCGCTGGATGTCAAGAGTAGGTAAGGTTCTTCGCGTTGCATCGAATTAAACCACATGCTCCACCGCTTGTGCGGGCCCCCGTCAATTCATTTGAGTTTTAACCTTGCGGCCGTACTCCCCAGGCGGTCGATTTAACGCGTTAGCTCCGGAAGCCACGGTTCAAGACCACAACCTCCAAATCGACATCGTTTACAGCGTGGACTACCAGGGTATCTAATCCTGTTTGCTCCCCACGCTTTCGCACCTGAGCGTCAGTCTTCGTCCAGGGGGCCGCCTTCGCCACCGGTATTCCTCCAGATCTCTACGCATTTCACCGCTACACCTGGAATTCTACCCCCCTCTACGAGACTCTAGCCTGTCAGTTTTGAATGCAGTTCCCAGGTTAAGCCCGGGGATTTCACATCCAACTTAACAGACCGCCTGCGTGCGCTTTACGCCCAGTCATTCCGATTAACGCTTGCACCCTCCGTATTACCGCGGCTGCTGGCACGGAGTTAGCCGGTGCTTCTTCTGCGGGTAACGTCAATGAACAGACGTATTAAGTCTGCTCCCTTCCTCCCCGCTGAAAGTGCTTTACAACCCGAAGGCCTTCTTCACACACGCGGCATGGCTGCATCAGGCTTGCGCCCATTGTGCAATATTCCCCACTGCTGCCTCCCGTAGGAGTCTGGACCGTGTCTCAGTTCCAGTGTGGCTGGTCATCCTCTCAGACCAGCTAGGGATCGTCGCCTAGGTGAGCCTTTACCTCACCTACTAGCTAATCCCATCTGGGCACATCCGATGGCAAGAGGCCCTAAGGTCCCCCTCTTTGGTCTTGCGACGTTATGCGGTATTAGCTACCGTTTCCAGTAGTTATCCCCCTCCATCAGGCAGTTTCCCAGACATTACTCACCCGTCCGCCGCTCGTCACCCAAGGAGCAAGCTCCTTTGTGCTACCGCCCGACTTGCATGTGTTAGGCCTGCCGCCAGCGTTCAATCTGAGCCATGATCAAACTCTTCAATTTAAAGTTTGATGTGTTTTCCGAAGAAAACGGTGCTCAAAGAATTTACTGTTTATTCGTAATGAATTAACTGTTGTCACTCTTCAAGACTTTCACTAATTTTTTAGTGAAGTGTCCTGCGAGTGCCCACACAGATTGTCTGATTGATTGTTAAAGAGCAGCGCCACTTACCGTGGCCGCGGGTCGCATATATTATGCTTTCCCGACAAGAAGTCAAGCGATATGCGCCTGATTTCTTACTGAAACTGCGCTGGCGTTTCGCCGTTGCCGTGTCAGTGGAAGCGCATTATAGGGATCCGAACGGGTTACACAACCACTTTTTCAATCTTTTTTTCCGTTCGCGCATTTTTCCACCCTTACGTTGAGTTATTGTGCAGGCAACGCTATTTTCTGAGCAATAACGCCGGATCAATCGCAGATCTGGGATCCATTACACTAACGTTAGGAGAATACGGCATATGTCCGAGACATTACGCCCGTTTAAAGGAACGCGCCCTGTTATCGGTAAAAATGTCATGGTGGATCCTTCCAGTGTTGTTATCGGGGAAGTCACACTGGCAGATGATGTGAGCATCTGGCCACTCGTCGTCATCCGGGGGGATGTTAACTTTATCCAGATTGGCGCTCGAACCAACATTCAGGATGGTTGTGTTTTACATGTCACCCATCGTTCAGAAAAGAACGAACATGGAAATCCACTCATCATCGGTGAAGATGTCACTGTCGGGCACAAGGTCATGCTGCATGGCTGCACCATCGGCAATCGTGTGCTGGTAGGAATGGGATCAATCATTCTTGATGGCGTCACAGTTGAGAATGACGTCATCATCGGAGCAGGTAGTCTGGTTTCACCTGGGAAGACACTGGAGACAGGCTACCTTTATCTGGGTAGTCCAGCTAAAAAGATCCGCCCACTCACTGAGCAAGAACGGGAAGGTTTACACTATTCAGCCAACAATTATGTGCGTTGGAAAGACGAATACCTAAACCAGCCATCCCAGTAAATAAAGCATGGGCGCTTTTCATTAATTAATGGATTCATTCCCCAAACAGAAAGCGCCCTTTTCATCATACTCATCATTACGGATCAAACGCTCAAACTCATCTTCCCAATCCCAACGATGTTCACGAAACAGTGACAGCCACTGTTCCGGCTGTGCTTCACCGTAGCGGGCAAGCAAAACATCTCGTCCAATGATGCACTCACGCTGGAACCCACCGACCAGTACCGGAAAAATGATCGCCTCATCAAGATCACTCCACCGCTCCCGGTCGGGGAATTGGATCGCCTGATTCATGCCCCCAGTTCCTGCTTCATTTTACGGATCACCGGCACAACGTCAGGCATGACACCGTGCCACAAATTGAACGCATGTGCCGCCTGCCAGACCAGCATACCTATACCGTCAACATACCGTTGCGCCCCTTGCTGGATGCACCATTTCAAAAAAGGCGTCGGTTCCGACTGATAAAACATGTCATAACAGCACACATCGGGAGATATCAGAGCCGCAGGTAAATCAGGCACCTCACCCGCTATACCTGATGAGGTGGCATTAATAATTACATCAACACGCTGACTATCTAGTGTTTCTAGCGGTAGTGCACTTACCTGACCATAGCAGTTGAAATGCTCAGCCAGTGCTGCCGCTCTGGCAAATGTACGGTTAACGATGATTACCTCGCATCCGTATGCAAGCAAAGGCTGAATAACGCCACGCGCTGCGCCCCCTGCTCCCACGAGCAACACACGATTACGCGGCTGGATAAACTCATGCTGCTGCAAATCACTCAACAGGCCTATACCATCCGTATTATCACCATACAGCGAACCATCACCTTTCTTTTGAACCGTGTTAACGGCACCAGCAGAACGGGCTCGCTCACTCAACTCATCCACCGCAGCACATGCACGTTCCTTGAATGGGGCAGTCACATTCGCGCCGCATGCACCATTCTGAAAAAATGCCTTCAGGCTATCTTCAAAACCATCCAATGGGGCGAGAATACGCTCATATGTCAGCGAAATCCCGGTTTGCTCTGCAAACAACGCATGAATACGCGGCGATTTGCTATGCGCAATAGGATGGCCAAAAACAGCAAAAGATTGACTCGCGGACACCTTATTCTCCAGTAGTTACTACCCTTGACGCAGCATTTCACCCGTCAAAGCATCACGAATTTCAGACGGATTCAGACGACCGCCAACTTCCCCATTGAGGACAGGAAAACGCTCGCCAAACTGCGCAGTAACTTCTCTGGCGGTACGACAAGGCGGCTGACCGCTCAAGTTAGCGCTGGTTGAAACCAGCGGCTTGCCAAATGCCAGACACAATTGCTTCACCAACGGGTGATCACTCACTCGCACCGCCAGCGAACTAAAACGTCCAGTCAACCAGTCCGGTGTTTCCGCTCTGGCTGGAATCACCCAGGTCACCGGACCAGGCCAGGTAGCGAAAATCGTCTGACGTTGCGCATCAGACAAGACAGAGAACTCAATATAAGATTCCAGTTGCTGAAAATTCGCTGCAATCAGAATCAGACCCTTTTCACGCGGGCGTTGTTTTAGTGCCAACAAGCGCTCTACCGCCACCTTACTGTCAGGATCACATCCGAGTCCAAATACAGCCTCCGTTGGGTAGGCGATCACTCGCTCTTCCCGCAATTGCTGTAACAACAGTGCTAAATCTTCAGAATTTACGTTACTCATCACTATGACATTCTTCTACCGGCTTTCCACATAATTTACTGGCGCAAAAGCGTCTTACTCCGTGCGCGGTTTTCTTCTCGAGTAATAATGGATAATGACAATACTCACACTCCCCTGCGAGCGGCTTATGATTCAGCGAAAATTGACAAGAGGGGTAACGCTCACACGCGTAAAACGTCTTGCCGTAGCGAGATTTCCGCTGAAGCAATCGACCTTCATGGCATTGGGGGCATATCAAGGCAGTTTCATCCGGGCGATCAATCGCTTCTGTATGATCGCATTCAGGATAGTTGCTACAGCCAATGAACATACCATAGCGCCCTTGACGTAACACCAGTGTCGACTGGCAGCGAGGGCAAGATTGACCATCCAGCACTTTCACCACATGCCCATCGGCATTGGCTTTAAGCGGCCGGATATAACGACACTCAGGATAATTTGAACAGCCAAGAAACGGGCCGTGCTGCCCGGAACGGATAATCAGCACAGCCCCGCATTCAGGACATACCTGTTGATGCTTGTCAGCAATAACGGCTTTGTTCATGATTTACTCTGATTCCCGACTACTGCAAATACCCTTCATTAGCCTCAAAGAGTAAATCTTCCATTTGCTGATAAGCATTTTCACAGCCAGGCACATTGAACAGCACCATCAAAATGACCCATTTCAAATCCTCAAGGTCAAAATCCTGTGTCTCAAGTGCCATGACCCGATCAATAACCATTTCTCGGGTTTCCAGATTAAGGACTTTAATCTGCTCAAGAAACAGCAGAAAACCACGGCAATCTGCATCCAGACGCTGCTCTTCTTCAGCCGTGTAGATGCGTAACGCCAGGGGATCACTGGCCAATGCTAAAGGCGGAGTTTGCCCTTCCTGCAGATCAGCCAGTTTTTCCAGCCAGTCCAACGCGCTGTAGATATCATCACGATCAAATCCCGCGCGGGTGAGGTCATCAGTCAACGTATCCTGATCGACACGCATTTCAGTTTCATTGTGGATGTAAGTTTCAAACAAGTACATGAGTACGTCGAACATGGCCTGCCCTCCTTATACGGACATAGCCGCCGGGTACAGCTGCGATCCACCCTGCTAACTCCAGATCCAGTAACTTAGTCACCACCTCTGGCACAGGTTGGCCGGCACGTTCAGCGACAACGTCAACAGGTGTAACCTCATCTCCTACGGTAGCCAACACATCAGCAAATGGCAATTCCAGTTCACCTTCCGTCGCACAAATAATTTCCGGAACGCCCTCATTGGGAATATCGGCAAACCAACGCAGCCCATTATGGAGTTGTTCAAAAATGTCCTGAGGCTGAGTAACCAGGCTTGCGCCTTGTTGTATCAGCCAGTGGTTACCCTCCGTCATCGGATTGCCAATCGGACCGGGCAAGGCAAAAACCTCACGATTCTGTTCCAATGCATAACGCGCCGTCACCAGCGATCCACTACGCAGTGACGCCTCTACGACCAGAACCCCCAAACTTAATCCACTAATGATGCGATTACGGCGAGGAAAATTTACCGGCAGCGGCGGTGTATTTAGAGGGAATTCCGACACCAGAGCACCGCCCTGCGCCACGATGGCATCCGCTAACGCCAAATGTCGGCGGGGGTAAAGTCGACGTAATCCACTTCCTAAGACGGCAAGGGTTTTCCCTTCTGCCTGTAACGCGGCACGATGGGCAATTCCATCAATACCGACGGCCAGCCCACTGGTTACTGTCAAACGATTCTGGCTGAGTTGTTCGCTAAAGAAATGTCCCCACTGTTCGCCATAAGCACTATTGTTACGGCTACCCACCACCGCGATTTGCGGAGATGACAGGAGGGTTGGCTCTCCAATGACATACAGACATGCCGGGGGAGACGCAATGTTACTGAGCAGTGCAGGATAATCGTCGCTGCCGAATGTCACCAGATGATGGGCCGATGTTTCCAACCAGCTTATGGAATTCTGTATATCCAAATCACTCAGGCCGAAAAATTGCTCAGTCTGATTTTGCGTCAAACCTAACGCTTTCAGATGTTCGGCCGAATACGAATTCTCGGCCTGCAATTGGCTGAACACTAGCGCGCAGCGTTTGGCGCCAAGCCCCTTAACCGACGCCAGACGCAACCAGATTTCCATATCCGTCATACCCCACTCCACACCCTGCTCTACTGTGGCCGTGATGCTGTCAATCACCCTCGGAAATGTCTACAATAAAGACTGGAGCATTCTAACCACCTGAATACAGATCTAAACCTATATGTCAGTCTTGCAAGTATTACATTTTCCCGATGAGCGGCTTCGCACTCAGGCAAAGCCGGTAAAAGAAGTTAATGCAGAAATTCAGCGTATCGTGGACGATATGTTCGACACCATGTACGAGGAAGAAGGTATTGGTCTTGCCGCAACACAAGTTGATATCCATCAGCGCATCATTGTTATCGATGTCTCCGAAGAACGGGATCAACGACTTGTGCTGATCAACCCGGAACTGCTGGAAAAATCCGGTGACACCGGAATAGAAGAGGGTTGTTTGTCGATTCCAGAAACCCGTGCACTGGTTCCTCGGGCTGAGCACGTCAAAGTGCGGGCGCTAGACCGTGAAGGAAAACCTTTTGAACTTGATGCTGATGGATTGCTGGCAATTTGTATCCAACATGAAATGGATCATTTGGTTGGTAAGCTGTTTGTCGACTATTTGTCGCCGCTGAAGCGCCAGCGCATTCGCCAAAAGCTGGAGAAATTAGCCCGGCAAAACAGCAAGGCATAAAACAGTATCGTAACCCTATATCCAGACAGGAAACTACGTGTCATTACGCATTATTTTCGCAGGAACGCCCGATTTCGCCGCGCAGCACCTTGCGGTGTTGTTATCCTCGGAGCATGAGATTGTCGGCGTCTTTACCCAGCCTGACCGCCCGGCAGGGCGCGGTAATAAACTGACCCCCAGTCCGGTCAAGTTGTTGGCCGAGCAGCATGGTATCCCGGTATTTCAACCCAAGTCATTACGCCCTGGCGAAAACCAGCAAATCGTGGCAGGACTCAACGCTGACGTGATGATCGTGGTTGCCTATGGTCTTATCCTGCCACAAGCCGTTCTGGATATGCCTCGTTTGGGATGCATCAACGTTCATGGGTCACTATTGCCACGCTGGCGCGGAGCCGCACCGATACAACGTGCGCTTTGGGCTGGTGACGACCTGACTGGCGTCACGATTATGCAAATGGATGCCGGATTAGATACTGGAGCCATGCTTCATAAAATCGAATGTCCTATTTTGCCGGATGACACCAGCGCCACACTCTACGACAAACTGGCGAAGCTTGGCCCACAAGGGCTGATGGAAACTCTGGCACAGTTGTCTTCATCTCAGGCTACAGCACAAGTGCAGGATGACAGTCTGGCAACCTACGCAGAAAAGCTAAGCAAAGAAGAGGCGCGATTAGACTGGCAATTGTCTGCAGAGCAACTGGAACGTTGTATTCGTGCTTTCAACCCCTGGCCCGTCAGCTATTTTCTGGTTGAGGAACAACCAGTGAAAGTCTGGAAAGCACAGGCGCTAGATACTCAGCACCAACAACAGCCAGGAACTGTGCTTGCAGCCGATAAAGAAGGCATCAGAGTCGCCACCGCTAACGGCATATTAAATATTCAAATTCTTCAGCCATCAGGCAAAAAAGCCATGTCGGCACAGGACTTGCTGAACTCGCGTCGTGAATGGTTCATCCCAGGCAACACATTAGCCTGATGCCTTAAGCTGATGCTATTAGCCTGGTACTACGGTGCCGACAGACTTGTCGGTACCATCATTATTCCCCTATTCTTCTGAGCCGATGAAAAGCACATACAATCTTCGCAGTATTGCCGCCACCACCCTTGTACAGGTTGTAGAACAAGGGCAATCACTTAGTCAATTACTGCCTGCGCTCCAACGTGACATCAGTGAAAGAGATCGCGGCCTGCTGCAAGAGATCTGCTTTGGTGTATTGCGCGTATTACCGCAGTTGGACTGGTATCTTCGTCAACTGATGGCAAAGCCGCTTACCGGCAAACAGAAAGTTCTGCATTATCTGCTAATGGTTGGCCTTTACCAGCTCATCCATACCCGCATTCCCCCTCATGCCGCTCTGGCAGAAACGGTGAATGGCGCAGTAGCCCTGAAACGCCCGCAATTAAAAGGACTGATTAATGGCGTATTACGCCAATTCCAGCGCGAGCAGGAGGCGCTGCAGCAGCGGTTACAGAACAACCCAGCACGTTATTCACACCCCGACTGGCTGCTACAACGACTGAAAAAAGCCTACCCCAGTCAGTGGGAACGGATTATCGACGCCAACAATCAACATCCTCCGATGTGGTTAAGGGTCAATCGCCGTCATCATACCCGTGAAGCTTATCTGGCGTTATTACAGGAAAAAGGGATTGAGGCTCATCCTCACGCACACTATCCAGATGCCATCAGGCTGAGCACGCCTTGTGCTGTCAGTTTATTGCCGGGCTTTGAACAAGGGTTTGTGACCGTACAAGATGCTTCAGCACAGGGCTGTATCCACTGGCTATCACCACAAGACCACGAGGATATTCTTGACCTCTGTGCCGCACCCGGCGGCAAAACAACACATATACTTGAAGCTGCACCTCATGCCAACGTACTGGC
This sequence comes from Dickeya oryzae, assembly GCF_020406815.2. Lineage (NCBI taxonomy): Bacteria > Pseudomonadati > Pseudomonadota > Gammaproteobacteria > Enterobacterales > Pectobacteriaceae > Dickeya > Dickeya oryzae. Next base: position 438,445 of record NZ_CP162670.1, on the reverse strand, counting down.
CGTTGATGTTGATGAACAACGTTTGAAACGAGTCAGAGAAAATTTGCAGCGGCTTAATCTGCATGCCGAAGTCAAATGTGGTGATGGCAGAACACCTGCACAGTGGTGCGGTGATAAGTGTTTTGACCGCATTTTACTCGACGCACCCTGCTCTGCTACCGGTGTCATTCGTCGCCACCCAGATATCAAATGGCTACGTCGGGATAGCGATATCGCCGAACTGGCATCGCTACAAAAAACGATTCTGGATGCCGTCTGGCCACGACTGAAAAACGGTGGCACGCTGGTTTATGCCACTTGTTCGGTATTACCGGAAGAGAATTGCCAACAAATAGCGGATTTTCTGCAACGACACGCTGACGCTATGTTGGTCGATACCGGAACACCGACCTCGCCAGGGATACAAATGTTGCCTGCGGCGGAAGATGGCGATGGTTTCTTTTATGCGAAGCTGATAAAAAGCGGGCAATAGTCCACAGGTCCCCCAACGGGAACAGACACGGCAGAAATGACGATGAAGATAATTATTCTTGGTGCAGGTCAGGTTGGCGGAACGCTGGCAGAAAATTTGTCAGGTGAAAACAACGATATTACGGTTGTAGACACCAACACCACTCGGCTACGCCAGCTTCAGGACAAATTCGATCTGCGCGTGGTTACAGGCTATGCCTCTCATCCACGCGTGTTGCGCGAAGCTGGAGCGGAAGACGCGGATATGTTGATAGCCGTAACCAATTCCGATGAAACCAACATGATCGCTTGTCAGGTCGCTTATTCGCTGTTTAATACCCCTAACCGCATTGCCCGAATCCGTGCATCAGAGTATATCCGCGAGTCAGAGCAGTTATTCCAGTCTGAAGCGGTACCCATCGACCATCTCATTTCACCGGAACAGCTGGTCATCGATAATATCTACAAATTGATCGAATATCCGGGAGCATTACAGGTCGTCAATTTCGCCGAGGGTAAAGTCAGTATTGCTGCGGTAAACGCATACTATGGTGGACCTCTGGTAGGGAATGCCATCGCCACAATGCGTGATCATATGCCGCATATTGAAACCCGAGTTGCTGCAATTTTTCGCCATGACCGCCCTATTCGTCCACAAGGCTCAACCGTTATTGAAGCGGGAGATGAAGTATTCTTTATTGCTGCTTCACAACATATCCGGGCAGTAATGAGTGAAATGCAGCGTCTTGAGAAGCCCTATAAACGCATCATGATTGTTGGTGGAGGAAATGTAGGGGCCGGCCTTGCCCGTAAACTCGAGAAAGACTACAGCGTTAAACTGATAGAACGCGATGCGCTTAGAGCTTCGGAATTGGCTGAACGTTTACAAAATACCATTGTTTTCCATGGTGACGCCTCTGACCAGGAATTACTGGCCCAGGAACATATCGAGCAAATCGATGTATTTATCGCCATCACCAACGATGATGAAGCCAATATCATGTCAGCGATGTTAGCTAAGCGAATGGGTGCGAAGAAAGCAATGGTCTTGATCCAACGCCGGGCCTATGTCGACCTGGTTCAGGGAAGTGTCATTGATGTGGCGATCTCACCGCAGCAGGCAACGATTTCAGCTCTGTTGGGACATGTCCGTAAAGCGGATATCGTCAGTGTTTCATCTCTACGACGTGGAGTGGCAGAAGCCATTGAGGCCATTGCACATGGCGATGAGGGCACATCGAAAGTCGTCGGTCGCATGATTGCTGATATCAAATTGCCACCAGGAACAATTATTGGCGCCATTGTCCGTGGCGACGATGTGATCATTGCTAATAATAATTTGCAGATTGAGCAGGGTGACCACGTCATCATGTTTCTGACTGATAAGAAATATATCTCTGACGTTGAGCGTTTATTCCAACCTAGCCCATTCTTCCTCTGATAACTGTTCCTCAGGGCGTGTTAACCCACGCCCTATCTCATATACCATTTTGGTAATTTCTTTATCGCTTGTTAGAATTAAAAAAGGTTTAACAGGAGATAATGCAATGAGCCTGATAAAAGAGTTTCGTGAATTCGCCATGCGCGGCAATGTTGTTGACCTGGCTGTAGGGGTCATTATTGGTGCTGCATTCGGGAAAATCGTATCGTCGCTGGTGTCGGACATTATTATGCCGCCATTGGGGTTACTGATAGGTGGTGTTGATTTCAAGCAGTTCCATTGGGTGTTACGAGAAGCGCAGGGCAACCTTGCTGCCGTCAGCATCAACTACGGCACATTCATTCAGAATATTTTTGATTTTGTTATCGTGGCCTTCGCCATTTTTATGGCCATTAAACTGATGAACAAATTACGCCGTACTCAGCAGGAACAACCGAATACCCCGCCGAAAGTTACCGCAGAAGAAAAACTCCTGACAGAAATAAGAGATCTACTCAAACAGCAGATCGATAGCCAGTCTAAAAATTCATAACTGACCTTAATAACTGAAACAGCAAATCAGAAGGCCAGTGGTAAAAGTGTTATTTCTCTTACCACTGGCCTCCCAATTTTTACTCTGTGCTTTCTGGTGTTTCTCTTTGCGTCGATAGCTTCCTTTACCTTTGGCATTTTGCTCGACACGCTGGCGAAACAAGGGATCATGCAGCAATGCTTCAAGTGCATTATCAGTTATTCGACCTTTAGTATGACGATAGTTAGACATAAATTACCTCATTTGATATGACATAACATTGGCAAGAACACCGTATATAACGACAGGTCAGTCGTCTTTATCAGAGTGCAACCTCTTCTCAAACCGGCTCATCAACTGATGCCGATAAGGCATTTTTAAAAAATCCGTATTGACGCCTGAAAGCTGTAAACGCAATTCAAGCGCTCTGAGCTGCCGGGATAACTCAACATACTCCTTTGATGCAGGGTCAGTAACGAGCAGTAAATCTGCCAGCGTCAACGCGTCCTTACGAGCTGATAACTCAGGTGGTAAAAAACCCGAATTCTTCATCAAGTGGTATGCGCTGCGCAGCTCAGCAGGGACAGCACTATTATCATCCAATTGCAGCGGCTTACCGCTTCCCGATAAGTTCTCCAATTCTCCGCGCTTTTGTGCTTCGAGTATATGACGCTCAGCCCATTCATCAATAGGAAACATAACATAACCCCACACGCGAGATTTTGTTCATATGATAGTGGATTGAAAAGCACTCGAACAGCGGCGGGGAGGACTAAAATAAGGACGTAAAAAAACCGGGTTTCCCCGGCTTTTTCACGCTAGTGCAAATTACTCTGCAGCAGCAACTTCTTCTGTCTGAGAAACTGCGCGATCAACGAGCTCGATGTATGCCATCGGCGCATTGTCACCAGCACGGAAGCCACACTTCAGAATACGAGTGTAACCACCAGCACGGCTCGCGAAACGCGGGCCCAGTTCGTTAAACAGTTTAGCCACGATCTCGTTATCACGAGTACGGGCAAATGCCAGACGACGATTAGCAACGCTGTCGGTCTTGGCAAGAGTAATCAGCGGTTCAACAACACGACGCAGCTCTTTCGCTTTCGGCAGGGTCGTCTTGATAATCTCATGACGAACCAAAGAACCAGCCATGTTACGGAACATAGCCTGGCGATGGCTGCTGTTACGGTTCAGTTGACGACCACTCTTACGATGGCGCATGACCTTATCCTTCTCAGTAAAACCTTAACCTGTGATCCGGTTACTCATCAGCAATGCTTGCCGGTGGCCAGTTTTCCAGGCGCATGCCCAGTGACAGACCACGAGAAGCCAGCACGTCTTTGATCTCAGTAAGAGATTTTTTACCCAGGTTAGGCGTTTTAAGCAATTCAACCTCGGTACGCTGTACCAGATCACCGATGTAGTGGATAGCTTCTGCCTTAAGGCAGTTAGCAGAGCGGACAGTCAATTCAAGATCGTCAACAGGGCGCAGCAGGATCGGATCGAATTCTGGTTTCTCTTCTTTCACTTCCGGCTGACGTACATCACGTAAGTCAACGAAAGCTTCCAATTGTTCAGCCAGAATGGTTGCCGCACGGCGGATCGCCTCTTCAGGATCGATCGTACCATTGGTTTCCATTTCGATAACCAGCTTGTCCAGGTCAGTACGCTGTTCAACACGCGCTGCTTCAACATTGTAAGCGATACGCTCAACAGGGCTGTAGCAAGCGTCGACTAACAGACGACCGATCGGGCGCTCATCTTCTTCCGTATGAATACGGGCAGACGCCGGCACATAACCACGACCACGCTGAACTTTGATACGCATATTGATAGATGCATTCTCATCGGTCAGATGGCAGATCACATGCTGTGGCTTGACGATTTCGACATCACCATCATGGGTGATGTCGGCTGCAGTCACAGGGCCAATGCCAGATTTATTCAGGGTAAGAATAACTTCATCTTTGCCTTGAACTCTCACCGCCAGCCCTTTCAGGTTGAGCAGGATTTCCAGGATATCTTCCTGTACGCCTTCTTTGGTGCTGTACTCGTGCAGTACACCATCAATCTCAACCTCGGTCACCGCGCAACCAGGCATGGATGAAAGCAGAATACGGCGCAGTGCGTTACCAAGAGTATGGCCGAAGCCCCGCTCTAACGGCTCAAGGGTCACCTTGGCGTGCGTCGAACTAACTTGCTCGATATCTACCAGGCGCGGTTTTAGAAACTCTGTCACAGAACCCTGCATTGTGTCCTCTCTTTGGTACTAAGCTTTACTTGGAGTAAAGCTCGACGATCAGGTGTTCATTAATGTCCGCAGACAGATCGGTACGTTCAGGAATACGTTTGAACACACCTTCCATCTTGGCAGCATCAACTTCCAGCCAAGTTGGCTTTTCACGCTGTTCAGCCAGCTCCAGAGCGGCCTTAACACGAGACTGCTTTTTCGCCTTCTCGCGGATGCTGACTACGTCATTCGGAGATACCTGATAAGAAGCGATGTTAACAACGCGACCATTTACCATAACAGCTTTGTGACTTACCAGCTGACGAGCTTCTGCGCGGGTAGCGCCGAATCCCATACGGTAAACAACGTTGTCCAGACGACCTTCCAGCAACTGCAACAGGTTGGCACCTGTATTGCCTTTCAGGCGAGCGGCTTCTTTGTAGTAGTTACGGAATTGACGCTCCAGAACACCGTAGATACGGCGAACTTTCTGCTTCTCACGCAACTGTACACCATAGTCAGACAGACGCGGTTTACGTGCGCCGTGCTGGCCAGGAGCTTGTTCAATTTTACACTTGGAATCGATCGCACGAACACCAGACTTTAGAAACAGGTCGGTGCCTTCACGACGGCTCAGCTTGAGCTTAGGACCCAAATATCTTGCCATTTTCTTTCTCCAGCAATCCTAAAAGCGGCGTTACACGCGACGCTTTTTCGGCGGACGACAACCGTTATGAGGGATCGGAGTCACATCAGTAATATTAGTGATGCGGAAACCAGCCGCGTTCAGAGCGCGGATAGTAGACTCACGGCCCGGACCAGGTCCTTTAACCATAACTTCCAGATTCTTGATACCGTACTCTTTCACAGCTTCAGCGCAGCGCTCTGCTGCTACCTGAGCGGCGAACGGAGTGGATTTACGAGAACCACGGAAACCGGAACCACCGGCAGTTGCCCAACCCAACGCATTACCCTGACGATCGGTAATGGTAACGATGGTGTTGTTGAAAGAAGCATGGATATGAGCCACACCGTCAGAGACTTGCTTTCTTACACGCTTACGTGCACGAATAGGTGCCTTTGCCATTATTCAATCACCCCGATTATTTCTTGATCGGTTTGCGCGGACCCTTACGGGTACGGGCGTTAGTCTTGGTACGCTGACCGCGAACCGGCAGACCACGACGGTGACGCAAACCACGATAAGTACCAAGGTCCATAAGGCGCTTGATGCTCAGGGTGATTTCACGACGCAGATCGCCTTCTACAACAAACTTGGCAACTTCGTCACGCAGCTTATCGATTTGCTCTTCAGACAGCTCACTGATCTTAACATCTTCAGCAATACCCGTTGCAGCACAGATAGATTTGGAACGGGTTTTACCAATGCCGTAAATAGCAGTTAATGCAATTACGGTATGTTTATGATCAGGAATGTTAATGCCTGCTATACGGGCCACTATGCACTCCTACAATTTTATAAAGCAATACCATTCTGAAAAGCCCGTTTTCAGGATACTCAAATGACATTGCAGTTACATACAAAAGATTGGCTGGCTAATCTAGCCAGCTCAATCCAACTTTGCAAGAAAAATATGCGAGATAATCAGCCTTGGCGCTGTTTATGCTTCGGCTCGGCACTGCAGATAACGCGAACGATGCCGTTACGCTTAACAATCTTACAGTTACGACATAATTTCTTGACGGAAGCACGAACTTTCATTTTTACTCTCCGTAACTTCTCAAGCCAACCTAATCAGCGGCTATAGCCTTTCAGGTTTGCCTTCTTCAATGCAGACTCATACTGACTTGACATCAGCAGCGTTTGCACTTGAGCCATAAAATCCATGATCACGACAACAACGATCAATAATGACGTCCCACCGAAATAGAACGGCACTTTCATTGCGTCACGCATGAACTCCGGGATGAGGCAGATAAAGGTAATATACATCGCACCAACTAATGTCAGGCGGGTCATTACTTTATCAATATACTTCGCCGTTTGCTCTCCCGGACGAATTCCTGGCACGAATGCACCGGACTTCTTCAGGTTATCTGCTGTTTCCCGCGGGTTAAACACCAACGCGGTATAGAAGAAACAGAAGAAGATGATTGCAGATGCATAGAGTAACACATAAAGCGGTTGCCCAGGCTGCAGATACAGCGAAATAGTCGTCAGCCAGTTCCAACCGGTACCGCCCCCAAACCACGATGCTATCGTCGCCGGGAACAGAATAATACTGGAAGCAAAGATAGCTGGAATAACACCGGCCATATTCACCTTCAGTGGTAAATGCGTACTCTGTGCTGCATATACGCGACGTCCTTGCTGGCGTTTGGCGTAGTTAACAACGATACGACGTTGACCGCGCTCAATAAACACTACAAAGAACGTTACTGCGAATACCAGCACTGCAACCAACAGCAACAGGAGGAAGTGCAGATCGCCTTGCCGCGCTTGCTCGATGGTATGGCCAATAGCCGGCGGTAGACCCGCAACAATACCTGCAAAGATTATGATTGAGATACCGTTACCGATACCGCGTTCAGTAATCTGCTCGCCCAGCCACATCAGGAACATAGTCCCAGTGACCAGACTGACAACAGCGGTGAAATAAAACGCAAAGCCTGGATTAATTACCAGACCTTGCATTCCAGGCATATTCGGCAAACCGGTAGCAATACCGATTGACTGAAATATTGCCAACACCAGAGTGCCGTAGCGAGTATACTGGCTGATTTTACGTCGGCCAGCTTCCCCTTCCTTCTTAATTTCCGCCAGTGCGGGATGAACCACCGTCAACAACTGAATGATGATGGATGCCGAGATATACGGCATAATTCCCAGTGCGAAAATTGAAGCGCGGCTTAAAGCACCACCAGAGAACATGTTAAACATTTCAATGATGGTGCCACGCTGTTGTTCGAGCAATTTGGCAAGCACAGTGGCATCAATACCAGGAATGGGAATAAAAGAGCCAATACGGAAAACAATCAACGCACCGATAACAAACAAAAGTCTGCGTTTCAGTTCGCCAACTCCGCCTTTAGCACTTTGAAAATCTAATCCTGGTTGTTTAGCCATCTGCTACTTATTCCTCAATTTTGCCGCCAGCAGCTTCGATAGCAGCACGAGCGCCTTTGGTGACGCGCAGACCACGAATCGTTACCGGACGTGCAACTTCGCCAGACAGAATCACTTTCGCGAATTCAATCTGAACGCCGATGACGTTAGCAGCTTTCAGCGTATTCAGATCAACAACATCGCCTTCTACACGAGCCAGATCAGACAGACGGATTTCCGCTGTAATCATAGCCTTGCGAGAAGTGAAGCCGAACTTCGGCAGACGACGATACAAAGGCATCTGACCGCCTTCGAAACCACGGCGTACACCACCGCCAGAACGAGAGTTCTGACCTTTGACGCCGCGACCACCAGTCTTACCGAGGCCGGAACCAATACCGCGACCTAAGCGCTTCGGCGCGTGTTTAGAGCCTTCGGCCGGAGACAGAGTATTCAAACGCATCTGTTACTCCTCCACTTTAACCATGTAGGAAACCGCGTTGACCATACCGCGAACAGCAGGAGTATCCTCGCGCTCAACGGTGTGACCAATACGACGCAGACCCAGGCCAAGCAGCGTTGCCTTGTGTTTAGGCAGACGACCGATTGCACTACGGGTTTGAGTAATTTTAATAGTCTTTGCCATGGTCAATTACCCCAGAATGTCTTCAACGGATTTACCACGCTTGGCAGCGACCATTTCCGGGGACTTCATGTTAGCCAAGCCATCGATAGTTGCACGAACCACGTTAATCGGGTTTGTGGAACCATAGGCTTTAGCCAATACGTTGTGAACCCCTGCAACTTCCAGAACGGCGCGCATTGCACCACCGGCGATGATACCGGTACCTTCGGAAGCTGGCTGCATGAACACACGAGAACCTGTGTGTGCACCTTTAACCGGGTGCTGCAGAGTGCCGTTGTTCAGCGCGACATTCATCATATTGCGACGGGCTTTTTCCATCGCTTTCTGGATCGCTGCCGGAACTTCGCGAGCTTTACCGTAACCAAAACCGACGCGACCGTTACCATCACCTACCACAGTCAGTGCTGTGAAGGAGAAAATACGACCACCCTTAACGGTTTTAGATACGCGATTTACCGCGATCAGCTTTTCCTGCAGTTCGCCAGCTTGTTTTTCGATGTGAGCCATCTTACACCTCTACCTTAGAACTGAAGGCCAGCTTCACGGGCAGCATCTGCCAGTGCCTGGACTCGACCATGATATTGGAACCCGGAACGGTCAAAGGCCACACCCTTGATGCCTTTTTCCAGAGCGCGTTCAGCAACTGCTTTACCGACAGCTGCAGCAGCGTCTTTGTTACCGGTATACTTCAGTTGCTCAGCGATAGCTTTTTCTACAGTAGAAGCGGCTACCAGGACTTCAGAACCGTTCGGTGCGATAACCTGCGCATAAATATGGCGGGGGGTACGATGTACCACCAGACGAGTCGCACCCAATTCACGGATTTTGCGACGTGCGCGGGTTGCACGACGGATACGAGCTGATTTCTTATCCATAGTGTTACCTTACTTCTTCTTAGCCTCTTTGGTACGCACGACTTCATCGGCGTAACGGACACCTTTGCCTTTGTAAGGCTCAGGACGACGGTAAGCACGCAGGTCAGCAGCTACCTGGCCGATCAGCTGTTTATCCGCACCTTTCAGTACGATTTCAGTCTGAGACGGACATTCAGCAGTAATGCCTGCAGGCAGTTCGTGATCGATCGGGTGAGAGAAGCCCAGGGCCAAATTCACCACATTACCTTTCACGGCTGCACGATAACCTACACCTACCAATTGCAGCTTTTTGGTGAAGCCTTCGGTAACACCGATAACCATGCTGTTCAACAGAGCGCGGGTAGTACCGGCCTGAGCCCAGCCATCGGCAAAACCTTCGCGCGGGGCGAAAGTCAGCACGTTATCAGCTTGTTTAACTTCGACAGCGGCATTGATCTCACGAACCAACTCGCCGTTTTTACCCTTGATCGAAACATCCTGACCGTTGAGTTTTACCTCTACGCCGGCAGGAATGACGACGGGTGCTTTTGCAACACGAGACATTCTTCCCTCCCGATTACGCTACGTAGCAGATAATCTCGCCACCAAGACCAGCCTGGCGAGCTGCACGATCAGTCATCACACCTTTAGAGGTAGAAACAACTGCGATACCTAAACCGGCCATAACTTTCGGCAGCTCATCTTTGCGTTTATAGATGCGCAGACCAGGACGGCTGATACGCTGAATGCTTTCTACAACAGCCTTGCCCTGGAAATACTTAAGAGTCAGTTCCAGTTCAGGCTTGGTGTCGCCTTCAACTTTAAAATCTTCAATAAAACCTTCTTCCTTCAGCACGTTGGCAATTGCCACTTTCAGCTTGGAGGAAGGCATGGTGACCGCAACTTTGTTCGCGGCCTGACCGTTACGGATACGGGTCAGCATATCCGCGATCGGATCTTGCATGCTCATCTGTCTTTACTCCCGTGATTCAATTGGTGACAATTACCAGCTAGCCTTTTTCAGACCCGGAATTTCACCGCGCATGGCGGCTTCACGGACCTTGATACGGCTCAACCCGAACTTCCGCAGGAAAGCGTGCGGACGACCTGTCTGGCGGCAGCGGTTACGCTGACGGGACGGGCTGGAATCACGCGGCAGAGTCTGCAGCTTGAGAACAGCATCCCAACGATCTTCGTCGGATGAGTTCACATTGGAGATGATAGCTTTCAGCTCAACGCGCTTGGCGAAGAATTTATCAGCTAATTTCACGCGTTTAACTTCGCGTGCTTTCATGGATTGCTTAGCCATTAGTAACCCTACCTTACTTGCGGAACGGGAAGTTAAAGGCGGCCAACAGCGCACGGCCTTCATCATCGGATTTCGCAGTGGTGGTAATGGTAATGTCCAAACCACGAACGCGATCGACCTTGTCATAGTCGATTTCCGGGAAGATGATCTGCTCACGCACGCCCATGCTGTAGTTACCACGTCCATCGAATGATTTCGAAGACAGACCGCGGAAGTCGCGGATACGCGGTACAGCAATGGTAATCAGACGCTCAAAGAACTCCCACATGCGTTCGCCACGCAGAGTTACTTTACAGCCGATCGGATAGCCCTGGCGGATTTTGAAGCCTGCAACAGATTTGCGTGCTTTGGTGATCAACGGTTTTTGACCGGAGATAGCTGCCAGATCAGCTGCGGCGTTATCCAGCAGCTTTTTGTCAGCGATCGCTTCACCAACACCCATGTTCAGGGTGATCTTCTCGACCCGAGGGACTTGCATGACAGAATTGTAGCTGAACTGAGTCATCAGTTTGCTAACCACTTCGTCTTTGTAGTAATCATGCAGTTTCGCCATCGTACTACTCCAAATTACTTGATAGTTTCGCTGTTAGACTTGAAGAAACGGACTTTTTTGCCGTCTTCGAATCTAAAGCCTACACGATCCGCCTTGCCGGTGGCCGCATTGAAGATTGCAACGTTAGAAACCTGGATAGCAGCTTCTTTTTCAACGATGCCGCCTGGTTGATTCAGCGCCGGAACCGGCTTCTGATGTTTTTTAACCAGGTTGATACCTTCAACAACGACCTTACCAGAAGTCAGGACGTTCTTAACTTTACCGCGCTTACCTTTATCTTTGCCGGTCAGCACGATAACTTCGTCATCACGACGGATTTTCGCTGCCATGATTCGCTCCTTAGAGTACTTCTGGTGCCAGAGAGATAATTTTCATGAACTTTTCAGTACGCAGTTCACGAGTTACCGGCCCAAAAATACGCGTACCGATAGGTTGCTCGCTGTTATTGTTCAGAATAACGCATGCATTACCATCGAAGCGAACGACAGAACCGTCAGGGCGACGAACACCCTTCTTGGTGCGCACCACTACCGCCTTCAGTACATCGCCTTTTTTCACCTTACCGCGGGGAATTGCTTCCTTAATGGTAATTTTGATGATGTCGCCGACGCCTGCGTAGCGACGGTGCGAGCCACCCAGAACCTTGATACACATTACGCGACGTGCACCGGAGTTATCGGCCACATTCAGCATAGTCTGTTCTTGGATCATGTTTAGTGCTCCGCTAATGTCAACTACTACTTTTCGAACCCTTGCGGGTCATTAATACCCCAGAATCGAGGGCGCAGCATTATAACACCACTTATCGACTGTGGGTAGAAAAAATAAACGGCCCTTTACAGAGCCGTTTATTATCAAGAGAAGTGCAATACTGTATTACAGAATCGCTTTCTCTACAACGCGAACCAAGGTCCAGGATTTGGTCTTGGACAGCGGACGGCATTCGCGGATTTCAACCACGTCGCCAATTCCACATTCGTTGTTCTCGTCATGCACGTGCAGCTTGGTCGTGCGTTTGATGAATTTACCGTAGATCGGGTGTTTCACGAAACGCTCAATAGCAACAACAGCAGATTTCTGCATTTTGTCACTAACGACACGACCTTGCAGAGTACGGATTTTATCGGTCATTACGCACCCGCCTTCTCAGTCAGTAAAGTCTTAACGCGTGCGACATTACGACGCACTTGCTTCAACAGGTGAGTTTGTTGCAGCTGACCGCTGGCAGCCTGCATGCGCAGATTGAACTGTTCACGCAGCAGTCCGAGCAGTTCGGTATTCAGCTCTTCAACGCTCTTTTCACGCAGCTCTTTTGCTTTCATTACATCACCGTCTTAGTTACAAAGGTGGTTTTGATCGGCAGTTTCGCTGCTGCCAGTTCGAATGCCTCACGGGCTAACTCTTCCGGCACCCCGTCCATTTCGTACAGGACTTTACCTGGCTGAATCAAGGCAACCCAATACTCCACGTTACCTTTACCTTTACCCATACGCACTTCAAGCGGTTTCTCAGTGATCGGTTTGTCCGGGAATACACGGATCCAGATCTTACCCTGACGCTTAACAGCACGGGTCATAGCACGACGAGCAGCTTCGATTTGACGAGCAGTCAGGCGACCGCGGCCAACAGCTTTCAGACCGAAAGTGCCGAAGCTAACATCCGTACCTGCAGCCAGACCACGGTTGCGGCCTTTGTGCACTTTACGGAATTTTGTACGCTTTGGTTGTAACATTCAGCGACTCTCCTTACTTGCGGCCTTTACGCTGCTGCTTTTTCGGTTGAGCAGCCGGTTTTTCCGGTTGTTCAACGGCAGCCATACCACCCAGGATCTCACCTTTGAAGATCCACACTTTCACACCGATGACACCGTAAGTGGTGTGCGCTTCGGAGGTGTTGTAGTCGATGTCAGCACGCAGTGTGTGCAACGGAACACGACCTTCGCGGTACCATTCGGTACGTGCGATTTCGGCGCCGCCCAGACGACCGCTAACTTCAACTTTGATACCTTTAGCGCCCAGACGCATGGCGTTCTGAACAGCACGTTTCATCGCGCGACGGAACATAACACGACGTTCCAGCTGAGAAGTGATGCTGTCAGCAACCAGTTTTGCGTCCAGTTCAGGCTTACGAACTTCAGCGATGTTGATCTGCGCCGGTACGCCAGCGATATCCGCTACGCCCTTACGCAGTTTTTCAACGTCTTCACCTTTCTTGCCGATAACGATACCCGGGCGAGCAGTGTGAATGGTCACACGAATGCTTTTAGCCGGACGCTCGATAACGATGCGAGAAACGGAGGCTTTCTCCAGTTCCTTGTTCAGGTACTGACGAACTTTAAAATCGCTGTCCAGGTTGTCAGCGAATTCTTTGGTATTCGCATACCAGGTAGAGTTCCAAGTTTTGACAATACCCAGGCGAATACCATTAGGATGTACTTTCTGACCCATTGCTAGTCTCCAGAGTCTCAGCGATCGGACACAACCACAGTGATGTGGCTGGTACGCTTCAGGATGCGATCCGCACGACCTTTAGCACGCGGCATAATGCGTTTCATGCTCGGGCCTTCGTCTACGAAGATTTTCGCAACTTTCAGATCGTCAATGTCAGCGCCATCGTTGTGTTCTGCGTTAGCAATGGCAGACTCCAGTACTTTCTTAACCAGACCAGCAGCTTTCTTGTTGGTATAGGTCAAAATATCCAGAGCTTGCGACACTTTCTTACCGCGAATCAGGTCAGCCACCAGGCGAACCTTCTGGGCAGAAGAACGAGCATGGCGATGTTTAGCGATAGTTTCCATCTCTTCCTCCTACCTTATTTCTTCTTGGCTTTTTTATCAGCCGCGTGGCCGCGATAAGTACGAGTCGGCGCGAATTCACCCAGCTTGTGTCCGACCATCTCATCAGAGATGAATACCGGAACGTGCTGACGACCATTATGGACAGCGATGGTCAAACCGATCATGTTTGGAAAGATCGTTGAGCGACGGGACCAGGTGCGCAGGGGCTTCTTGTCACCGCTTTCCACCGCTTTCTCTACCTTCTTCAGCAAGTGCAGGTCAATAAATGGACCTTTCTTGAGAGAACGTGGCATGGTTTATCCTCTAAAATTATTTAGTACGGCGACGTACGATGAATTTATCAGTACGCTTGTTGCTGCGGGTCTTCTTACCTTTGGTCTGAACGCCCCACGGAGTAACCGGGTGCTTACCAAAGTTACGACCTTCACCACCACCGTGCGGGTGGTCAACCGGGTTCATTGCCGTACCGCGAACGGTCGGACGAACACCACGCCAGCGTGCAGCACCTGCTTTACCCAGAACGCGCAGCATATGCTCAGCATTGCCAACTTCGCCCAGCGTTGCGCGGCAGTCGGATTCGACTTTACGCATTTCGCCAGAACGCAGACGCAGGGTAACGTAAGCACCTTCACGAGCAACGATCTGAACGTAAGCACCAGCAGAGCGAGCCAGCTGGCCGCCTTTACCTGGTTTCATTTCTACGTTGTGAACCGTTGAACCGACCGGGATGTTACGCATCGGCAGGGTGTTACCAGCTTTGATTGCAGCATCAACACCAGACTGAATCTGGTCACCTGCTTTCAGGCCTTTCGGCGCCAGGATGTAACGGCGTTCGCCGTCTTTGTACAGAACCAGCGCGATGTTCGCGGAACGGTTCGGATCGTACTCCAGACGCTCAACTACAGCCGGGATACCATCTTTGTTGCGTTTGAAGTCAACAATACGGTACTGCTGTTTGTGACCACCACCGATGTGACGAGTGGTGATGCGACCATTGTTGTTACGGCCACCGCTTTTGCTGTTTTTTTCCAGCAACGGGGCATACGGTTTGCCCTTGTGCAGCTCAGGGTTAACCACTTTAACAACGTGGCGACGACCCGGAGATGTCGGTTTACACTTAACAACTGCCATTGTTCTTACTCCTCCGACTTACTCTGCGCCGCCGATGAAGTCCAGATTCTGGCCTTCTTTCAGGGTGACGTAAGCTTTTTTCCAGTCGCTACGACGACCGATACGCTGTCCGTGACGTTTTACTTTCCCTTTAACAACCAGGGTGCGGACGTCATTGACTTCGACTTCAAACAGTTTCTGTACAGCAGCTTTGATTTCTGCTTTAGTCGCGTCTTTAGCAACTTTGAGTACGATGGTGTTGTTTTTTTCCATCGCAGTAGACGCTTTTTCAGAAACGTGCGGCGCGCGCAATACTTTCAGCAGACGTTCTTCACGAATCATGCCAGCATCTCCTCAACTTGCTTAACAGCATCAGCAGTCATAACCACTTTGTCGAAGGCGATCAGGCTTACCGGATCGATGCCTGCTACGTCGCGTACGTCAACCTTGTACAGGTTGCGAGCGGCCAGGAACAGGTTCTCATCCAGTTCACCAGTGATGATCAGCACGTCATCCAGCGCCAGTTCTTTCAGTTTCTGAGCCAGCAGCTTGGTTTTCGGTGCTTCAACAGAGAACTTCTCGACAACGATCAGACGGTCCTGACGTACCAGTTCGGACAGGATGCTTTTCAGCGCGCCGCGGTACATCTTTTTGTTTACTTTCTGGCTGTGATCCTGCGGCTTGGCTGCGAAAGTCACGCCACCAGAACGCCAGATCGGGCTCTTGATAGAACCAGAACGCGCACGGCCGGTGCCTTTCTGACGCCACGGTTTTTTACCGGAACCAGTTACTTCAGCACGGGTCTTCTGAGCGCGAGTACCTTGACGGGCACCTGCTGCATAAGCAACAACAACCTGGTGAACCAGCGCTTCGTTGAAATCACGACCGAAGGTAGTTTCGGAAACAGTCAGCGCGCTTTGCGCGTCTTTCAATACTAATTCCATTGCTATCTCCTCACGCCTTCACAGCCGGTTTAACGATCAGGTCGCTACCGGTTGCGCCCGGGACTGCACCTTTAACCAGCAGCAGGTTGCGCTCAGCGTCAACACGTACTACGTCCAGGCTCTGAACGGTTACACGTTCGTTACCCAGCTGGCCTGCCATTTTCTTGCCTTTGAACACTTTGCCCGGAGTCTGGTTCTGACCGATAGAACCCGGAACACGGTGAGACAAGGAGTTACCGTGGGTAGCGTCCTGAGTGCGGAAGTTCCAGCGCTTAACGGTACCGGCAAAGCCTTTACCTTTAGAAGTACCGGTAACGTCTACTTTCTTAACGTCAGCGAAAACTTCAACGCTAATGTCCTGTCCTACAGCGAATTCTTCGCTGTCAGCCAGACGGAATTCACGCAGAGTACGACCAGCCTCAACGCCAGCCTTGGCAAAATGACCTGCTTCAGGCTTGGTTACACGGTTAGCTTTTTTAGCGCCGGTAGTGACCTGGACAGCACGGTATCCGTCGTTCTCCAGGGTTTTAACCTGAGTCACGCGGTTTGCTTCAATTTCGATTACGGTTACGGGGATAGAAACGCCTTCTTCAGTGAAGATGCGGGTCATACCCACTTTTTTACCGACTAAACCAATCATTGTTTCAACCTCTCAATCGCTCAATGACCTGATTAACCCAGGCTGATCTGCACGTCTACACCGGCAGCCAGATCCAGACGCATCAGAGCATCAACGGTTTTCTCGGTTGGCTCAACGATGTCAACCAGACGCTTGTGAGTGCGAATCTCGTACTGATCACGCGCATCTTTGTTGACGTGCGGGGAGATCAGAACGGTAAAGCGCTCTTTGCGGGTCGGCAGCGGGATCGGACCACGGACCTGCGCACCAGTGCGCTTGGCAGTCTCGACGATTTCCGCGGTTGATTGATCGATCAGACGATGATCAAACGCTTTCAGGCGGATACGGATTCTTTGGTTCTGCATGAGACCAGAGCTCCAATTATTTTATAAACGAAAATAATTACTACTCGCACCCATTACGATTGATGGGAGAGTGTAATCGTTCGGTACATAACCCCCATATCGGGAGTATTGTTCGGCGGGTATCGGGTACCTGCCTTCAGATTCATACGAATCGGGCCTACCATTTCAGGTAAGCCCGCGCATTATACGTAAATTCGCTCAGGAAGCAATCGAAAGTTAGAAATGATGCTTTATTAACCTGATTAGGGTTACGTCGTGGTCATACTGACGCATATAGCAGAGGGGAGAAAATCACTCTTCTTTCAACTGCGTTTGCAGGTAGTTCTGCATACCCAGACGCGCGATCAGTTCCAGTTCGGTTTCCAGCCAATCGATGTGCTCTTCTTCATCAGTGAGCACCTCAATCATCAAATCACGGCTGACATAATCTCTCACGGAATCAGCATAGGCGATGGCCTCACGTAAGTTCTTCGCGCCCTCAAGCTCTAGCGCGAGATCAGAGCGTAGCATCTCTTCAACATCTTCACCGATATTCAGTTTGCCGAGATCCTGTAGATTAGGGACCCCTTCCAGAAACAGTATGCGTTCAATATACCGATCTGCATGTTTCATTTCGTCAATCGACTCATGATACTCATGGTCGTTAAGACGCTTAAGTCCCCAGTTCTTAAACATGCGGGCGTGTAGGAAGTACTGGTTGATAGCCACCAGCTCATTGCCCAACAGTTTATTCAGATGTGTAATGACATTTTTATCGCCTTTCATGACTTAGCTCCTCCGCTTCAGTATTAAAAAGTGTAGAAGCGGTCTACGCAGAGTCAAAAAAATGCCCTTACGACTCAGGCGACTTTATGCAATTGCGCATCTTTTGCTGTTTCTTCTTCCAGAATCAGCCTGGCCTGGCGGATACATTTGCCGCATGACGTTCCGATCGGCACAAATTGCTTCAGCTGTTTCAGCGACTGCGGTTGGTGCTGGCGAACAACTTGCCGGATGACTTTATCGGAGACAGCATTGCATAGGCAGACATACATACGCGGGTAACTCATTTTTTAATCAACTAACCGCATTGTAAATAAGAATGGTTTTTATTTCAATTCATGATTGGGAGAATAAAAAAAGGGTACCGAAGTACCCTTTTCACTTTTCATGTCAGTTATCGATATTAAGCGATAACTTTGGCAACCACGCCGGCGCCTACAGTACGGCCACCTTCACGGATAGCGAAACGCAGACCGTCGTCCATCGCGATCGGAGCAATCAGGTTTACGACCATCTTGATGTTGTCGCCAGGCATAACCATTTCCACGCCTTCCGGCAGTTCGATGGTGCCAGTCACGTCAGTGGTACGGAAGTAGAACTGCGGACGGTAGCCTTTGAAGAACGGCGTGTGACGGCCACCTTCGTCTTTGCTCAGGATGTACACTTCAGATTCGAACTGAGTGTGCGGCTTGATTGAGCCCGGTTTAGCCAGTACCTGACCACGCTCAACTTCATCACGTTTGGTACCACGCAGCAGAACACCTACGTTCTCGCCCGCACGGCCTTCGTCCAGCAGTTTACGGAACATTTCAACGCCGGTACAGGTGGTTTTCGTGGTGTCTTTGATACCCACGATTTCCACTTCTTCACCCACTTTGATGATGCCGCGCTCTACACGACCGGTCACTACAGTACCACGGCCGGAGATAGAGAATACGTCTTCGATCGGCAGCAGGAACGGCTTGTCAATCGCACGCTCAGGTTCCGGAATGTAGCTGTCCAGCGCTTCAGCCAGTTCGATGATTTTCGCTTCCCACTCGGCATCGCCTTCCAGCGCTTTCAGCGCAGAACCGCGGATTACCGGCGTGTCGTCGCCCGGGAAGTCGTACTGAGACAGCAGCTCACGCACTTCCATCTCAACCAGTTCCAGCAGCTCTTCGTCATCAACCATGTCACATTTGTTCAGGAACACGATGATGTACGGAACGCCTACCTGACGACCCAGCAGGATGTGCTCACGAGTCTGCGGCATCGGGCCGTCAGTCGCAGCAACTACCAGGATCGCGCCGTCCATCTGGGCAGCACCGGTGATCATGTTTTTCACGTAGTCGGCGTGTCCCGGGCAGTCAACGTGCGCGTAGTGACGAGTCGGGGTATCGTATTCAACGTGAGAGGTGTTGATGGTGATACCACGCGCTTTTTCTTCCGGCGCGTTGTCGATCTGGTCGAATGCACGAGCCTGGCCACCGTAGGTTTTTGCCAGAACGGTAGTGATGGCAGCGGTCAGCGTTGTTTTACCATGGTCAACGTGGCCGATAGTACCGACGTTAACGTGCGGTTTTGTACGTTCAAATTTTTCTTTAGACACGGCTATATTCCTTACTCAAATGCTCTCCCCTTATGGAGAGAGCACGGGATCAATGTGTTGTTAAACCCGAATTACTTACCACGGGCTTCGATAACGGCCTGGGCAACGTTGTTCGGCGCATCATCGTACTTCAGGAACTCCATGGAGTAAGAAGCACGACCTTTGGTCAGAGAACGCAGCTGAGTTGCATATCCGAACATTTCAGACAACGGAACTTCAGCGTGAATCACAACGCCAGTCACGTTGGATTCTTGACCACGCAGCATACCACGACGGCGGCTCAGGTCACCGATGACATCACCAGTGTTCTCTTCCGGCGTTTCTACTTCAACCTTCATGATCGGCTCAAGCAGAACAGGTTTCGCTTTACTGAACGCAGCTTTAAAGGCGATAGAAGCGGCCAGTTTAAACGCCAGCTCGGAGGAGTCAACGTCATGGTAAGAACCGAAGTGCAAACGCACGCCGAGATCAACTACCGGGAAGCCTGCCAGCGGACCCGCTTTCAGCTGTTCCTGGATGCCTTTATCAACGGCCGGGATGTATTCGCCAGGAATCACACCACCTTTAATGTCGTTGATGAACTCGTAACCTTTCGGATTTGAGCCCGGCTCCAGCGGGTACATGTCGATAACAACATGACCATACTGACCACGACCACCAGACTGCTTAGCGTGTTTACCTTCAACATCAGTAACTTTAGCGCGAATCGCTTCACGGTAAGCAACCTGCGGTTTACCCACGTTTGCTTCCACGTTGAATTCACGCTTCATACGGTCAACGATGATATCCAGGTGCAACTCACCCATACCAGCGATGATAGTCTGGTTAGATTCTTCGTCAGTCCATACACGGAAAGACGGGTCTTCTTTCGCCAGACGGCCCAGAGCCAGACCCATTTTTTCCTGGTCAGCTTTGGTTTTCGGTTCTACAGCGATGGAGATAACCGGTTCCGGGAATTCCATACGCTCCAGAATGATCGGGTTTTCCGGGTCACACAGAGTATCACCGGTGATAACGTCTTTCAGACCGATCGCAGCGGCGATGTCGCCTGCACGAACTTCTTTAATCTCTTCACGTTTGTTGGCGTGCATCTGAACGATACGGCCAAAACGTTCACGTTCGGATTTCACTGAGTTCAGTACGGTGTCACCGGAGTTAACCACACCGGAGTACACGCGGAAGAACGTCAGGTTACCCACGAACGGGTCGGTTGCGATTTTGAACGCCAGTGCAGAGAACGGCTCATCATCGCTAGCGTGACGCTCAGCCGGCGTATCTTTACCGTCATCCAGAATACCGTTGATCGCAGGAACGTCAGTCGGTGCCGGCAGATAGTCGACAACGGCGTCCAGCATTGCCTGCACACCCTTGTTCTTGAACGCAGAACCACAGGTAACCAGAATGATTTCGTTGTTCAGTACGCGCTGACGCAGTGCTTTTTTGATTTCTTCCTCGGTCAGCTCTTCGCCGCCCAGGTATTTTTCCATCAGCTCTTCAGAGGCTTCTGCCGCAGACTCGATCAGATTCTGGTGCCATTCATCGGCCAGATCCTGCATGTCAGCCGGGATATCTTCATAAGTGAAGGTAACGCCCTGGTCTGCTTCATTCCAGTTGATGGCTTTCATTTTCACCAGGTCAACAACACCGGTGAAGTGTTCTTCTGCGCCGATGGCCAGCTGCAACGGAACCGGGTTCGCACCCAGACGCACTTTAATCTGGTCAACAACTTTCAGGAAGTTCGCGCCCATACGGTCCATTTTGTTAACGAACGCGATACGCGGAACTTTATATTTGTTCGCCTGGCGCCATACGGTTTCAGACTGCGGCTGAACACCACCTACCGCACAGTAAACCATGACTGCGCCATCCAGAACACGCATAGAACGTTCTACTTCGATAGTGAAGTCAACGTGCCCCGGGGTGTCGATGATGTTGATACGGTGCGGTTCATACTGCTTAGCCATACCAGACCAGAAGGCAGTGGTCGCAGCGGAGGTAATGGTGATACCACGCTCTTGTTCCTGCTCCATCCAGTCCATAGTGGCGGCGCCATCATGAACTTCACCGATTTTGTGGTTCACACCGGTGTAGAACAGAATACGTTCAGTAGTGGTGGTCTTACCGGCGTCGATGTGTGCGCTGATACCGATATTACGATAGCGCGCAATGGGTGTTGTACGAGCCATTTGTTTCCTCTATTCCTAGGGCGTTCAAAGTAGTAAACCCGGGCGGGTCAGCCGTTGAGCGCCCGCCAGGGTATTAACGTCTACGCAGGGATTACCAGCGGTAGTGAGCGAACGCCTTGTTGGCTTCAGCCATACGGTGAACGTCTTCACGTTTCTTAACAGCAGTACCTTTGTTGTCTGCTGCATCAGAAAGTTCGTTCGCCAGGCGCAAAGCCATGGATTTATCACCGCGTTTACGAGCAGCTTCAACGATCCAACGCATAGCCAGAGCATTGCGACGAACCGGACGGACTTCAACCGGAACCTGATAAGTTGAACCACCTACGCGGCGGGACTTAACTTCGACAGTCGGACGAACGTTGTCCAGAGCGACTTCGAAAGCTTCCAGTTCGCTTTTACCAGAACGCTGAGCCAGGGTCTCCAGCGCGGTATAGACGATTGCTTCTGCAGTAGATTTTTTACCATCTACCATCAGGATATTGACAAATTTAGCCAGCAGTTCTGATCCGAACTTCGGATCCGGCAGAATTTTACGCTGACCAATGACGCGACGACGTGGCATGGAAATACTCCGTTGTTAATTCAGGATTGTCCAAAACTCTACGAGTTTAGTTTGACATTAAAGTTAAAACGTTTGGCCTTACTTAACGGAGAACCATTAAGCCTTGGGCTTCTTCACGCCGTATTTGGAGCGGGATTGCTTACGGTCTTTAACACCAGAGCAGTCCAGCGCGCCACGAACGGTGTGGTAACGCACACCTGGCAGGTCTTTAACACGACCGCCACGGATCAGGATCACGGAGTGTTCCTGCAGGTTATGACCTTCACCGCCGATATAGGAGGTAACTTCAAAACCGTTGGTTAAGCGAACACGGCAAACTTTACGCAGTGCTGAGTTCGGTTTTTTCGGGGTGGTGGTATATACACGGGTACATACGCCACGTTTCTGCGGGCAGGCTTCCAGCGCCGGAACGTTGCTCTTAGCAACCTTCAGGGAGCGCGGTTTGCGTACCAGCTGGTTAATTGTTGCCATTCAAAAAGCTCCTGGTTTTTGCTTCGTAAACACGTAATAAATCACCCCATACAGAGCAGAGGCAAAGTATGAGGACGCAGAATTTTAGGGCTGGCTGGGTAAGGAGTCAAGAAATATACAAAAAGGCGAAACTACCAAGCCAGTTGCCGGGAGTGCAGGACTGTTAATTGCACGAATTGAGTATAGTCAATCAGTACAATTGTGGTGGAAATTTGCGCAGAAAGCCCACGCGCTGCCACATCGTCTTGCAAGGCATACACCGTAGCGCCAGAGGACTGCAGACGTTTGCTAAAGGGCACGCCGCTTAACGCCGCAATCACACCATCTTGCAGCAGCAAAATAGCATCATCCGCGCCAACGTTACGCAGCAACGCATCCAGATCGGTATGGTAGGGAGAATGCGCCAGAGTATGCAGCATGGGTTCACCGCTCAAAAGGTCAGTACAGTATCGTAAGTATTGAGCATGTTACGTAGCACATCTGCCGCCAGCGGCTCGACTTCTAACACCCAGCGGGTGTCCACAGACAAGCCTCGCTGAAGAATCGATGCCTCGCAGACGTAACAACGCTCTATGTCATACAACGGCAGCACACCGAAAGTCGCAATATAATTGCGCATCAGAATCCGCTCTGGTTGTTGGTTGGGGAGAAGCTGGAATACGCCGTCAGCGATAAAGAAAACCCCGATATCTTCGGTCAATGCCGACATTGCCAGCAATGCATCCAACCCTTCCCGGCCAGAGGCCGAACCATGAGGCGGCTGGGTAAATACAAAGGCAACGCGCTTCATCTTCTTTTCCCACGGACTAAAACTGGACGACACGATCGCAACGCAGAACCGACTGCGACAGTTCGCCTAAACCGCTCAGGGTAAACCCTGGCTGAAGATTAGCGCCTGACAGTTGCAACTGCGCCGACTGCGTTGCATCGGTCACACCGCGCCGCAGCGCCGCCGCGACACAAACGTTCAGTTCCACCTCATGAGACGACGCCAGTTGCTGCCAGGCACGAACTAAATCAAACTCATCATTCGCGGGTGCCGTGAACTGGTTGGCGTTCAGCACCCCTTCGCGGTAGAAGAAAACGCTTTGTAACCGGTGCCCTTGCGCCAGTAAAGCCTGTGCGAACTGAAACGCGCTACTGGCTTGCTGCGTGCCATAAGCAGGCCCGGTCACCAGCAGGCAATAGCTCAACATTACCGATCGTGCCCGCTGAAATCGCCGCTTTTGAATTGGCGGATGTACAGATAGACGGTGTGCTTGGAAATGTTCAGCCGATCAGCGACCTGATTGATAGCATCCTTGATATCGAAAATACCTTTCTCATAAAGGTTCAACACAATCTGGCGGTTCTTGGCATTGTTGGAAACGTTACGATCGGCATTCACTTCTTCAATCGTGAACTCCAACGTCTGCGCCACCAGTTCATCCACCGAAGAGGCAAAGTTGACGGAAGACGCCACTTCCTTGATCTCCGGTGGCAGGAAGGTTTGCATGATCTGCGAGAAAGGAACGTCGAGGTTCATGTTGATGCACAACAGCCCGATGACACGCTGTTCGCGATTACGGATGGCGATGGTGACCGACTTCATCAATACGCCACTTTTGGCGCGGGTAAAATACGCTCTTGAAACACTGCTGTCTTCGCCCGCCATGTCATGTAACATACGCAGCGCCAGATCAGTAATGGGCGAGCCGATTTTACGTCCGGTGTGCTCGCCATTCGCGATACGAACCGCCGAGCACTTCAGGTCGTCCAGCGAGTGCAAGACTATCTCGCAATGATCGCCGATCAGCATCGCCAGGCCGTCAACCACAGCCTCATACGATTTCAGGATTTCATAATCCGTCTGCGTGAACGGACGCTGGTCAAGCAAATCAAGGTCGCTGGATTCGCCAGTAACAAGCGAAGTAGACATGACAGGCACCACCCTCAACGTCATTTATCATCGTATTGACAGAATAGTGAGTTTACCAAATAACCCTTGCGTCGTCCTTTGTATTTCGAGAGCGGTCGTGCGTTTTCCTTCTTAAGGTTGAGTTAATTTATGCGCTTTAGAGTGCGACACATCATATTTTCCTGCATGGATGGCCTATCTGCAATGTTCAGAATTTCACGCATTTCTCGCCCGGTATGGAGCAGTTTTACTTATAATTCTGTCTTCGCGGCATTTATCACCCTGATACAGAATATCGCCTACTACCGTCAGGTCTCACACCTGGTCACGGTCAACTCCTGGCTGGATGGCGTGTTTATCGCCACCATGCCTATCGTTATCTTTGCGGTACTCAATATCCTGTTCACGTTACTGGTTATCCCCTGGTTGCGTCAGGGTATCGTCGCGTTGCTCTTGATCGGCGGCGCGGCGGTACAGTATTTCATGATTAATTACGGCATCATCATTGACCGGACCATGATGCAGAACGTGTTCGAAACCAACATGGCGGAATCGATGGCGCTGGTGACGCCTCAATATGTACTGTGGTTGACCTTGTCCGGTATTGTTCCGGCGCTCGGTGCATTGTGGGTGAAGATTCGGCCCACACCATTAAGCTGGATAGCCATTGGTTCGCGTATTTTCAGCATCATGGTGTCGATTGTCGCCATTCTGTTGGTGGCCACGTTTTTCTATAAAGATTACGCCTCGCTGATGCGTAATAATAAAGAGCTGGTGAAATCATTAACCCCCAGCAATATTATTCTCGCGAATATTTCCTATTACCGTCATCACGCACAAGCCAATTTACCGTTGGTGCAAATCGGACTGGATGCACACAAAAACCCGCCGCCTGCGGGGGATGTCAAAAAGAATCTGGTGATTCTGGTGGTGGGAGAAACCTCACGTGCCGAGAACTTTTCACTTGGCGGCTACGGAAAACTCACCAATCCCCGGCTGGCCAACGATAATGTGGTTTATTTTGGACAGACCGCTTCCTGCGGAACCTCTACCGGGGTGTCCGTTCCCTGCATGTTTTCCGGCATGCCGCGTACTGGCTACGACGAGCAGTTAGCCTCCCATCAGGAAGGGTTACTCGATATTCTGCAGCACGCGGGGGTCAGTGTTCTCTGGCAAGAAAACGACGGTGGTTGCAAAGGTGCCTGTGATCGCGTGCCGACGCGTGACATCACCGAGTTGAATCTTCCCGGACAATGTATTGACGGCGAATGTCACGATGAAGCCCTGTTCCATG
Source organism: Dickeya oryzae (assembly GCF_020406815.2). NCBI lineage: Bacteria > Pseudomonadati > Pseudomonadota > Gammaproteobacteria > Enterobacterales > Pectobacteriaceae > Dickeya > Dickeya oryzae. The sequence goes on along the minus strand of NZ_CP162670.1, from coordinate 412,789 downwards.
GCGTGGACGACTACATTAATCAGTTGAATAATGACGGTATTATCGTGCTACATACCATGGGTAGCCACGGGCCAGCCTATTATCAGCGTTACCCTGAATCATTTAGACAATTCACGCCAACCTGTGATACCAATCAAATTCAGACGTGCTCGCGAGAATCATTAATCAATACTTACGATAATACGATTCTCTACGTAGACTATATTGTTGATAAGGCAATTAATGTCTTGAAAGGGCATCAGGATAAATTTAATACCGCTTTGGTTTATCTTTCCGACCACGGCGAGTCATTGGGCGAAGACGGAATGTACCTGCACAGCATGCCGTATGCCGTTGCGCCCACACAGCAAACCCATATCCCGATGTTGATGTGGTTTTCCGGCGGCTACCAGCAGCAGTTTGCCATCAACGACAGTTGTATGCGCAAGCAAGCCGACCAACAGCGTTTTTCTCAGGACAATCTTTTCCACACCGTTCTGGGCATGTTTAACATTGCGACAAAAGAATATCAGGCACCGCTTGATATTCTTCAACCGTGTCGGGGCACTTCATGAAACTCTTGATTGTTGAAGATGATACGTTGTTACAGGAAGGGTTATTGCAGGCGATGCGCAATGAAGGGTATGTCTGCGATTGTGCTTCCACGGCCAAAGAAGCGGATGCCCTCATCGATAGCGCCCACTACAGTCTGGTGGTGCTGGATCTGGGCTTACCAGACGAAGACGGCCTCACCCTGCTAGGCCGCTGGCGCCGGAAAAATTACCAGCAACCGGTGCTTATTCTCACCGCCCGGGATACCGTGGATGACCGCGTCACCGGGCTGGATGTCGGTGCAGACGATTACATGATAAAGCCCTTTGCATTGAGTGAGTTTCAGGCACGGGTTCGCGCGCTAATTCGTCGCCATCAGGGATCCAGCGACAGCTGGATTCGGGTAGACAACATCACGCTCGATCTCAACAATCAACAGGTTATGCTGGATGAAAAACCTATCGTGCTGACGCCGAAGGAATTCGCCATTCTCTCCCGACTGATCCTCAAGGCTGGTTCGCAGGTACACCGCGAAGTACTGCATCAGGACTTGTACAGTTGGGACGACGACCCCTCGTCGAATTCGCTGGAAGTCCACATTCATAATCTGCGGCAAAAGATCGGCAAAAATCGCATCAAGACGCTACGTGGTTTCGGCTATCTACTGACCAAGGATGATCAGCCATGAAACTGCTCCCTCACCCCTCGCCGCTGGAGAAGACTGCCAGCATCAGAACCCGGTTGATTCTGACACTGGGGTGTATTTTGCTGGCATGCCAATTGATAAGCGTTGTCTGGCTGTGGCATGAGAGCAGAGAGCATATAGAACTATTGGTAGAACAAACGCTGACAGCCAAATCGCTCAGCAGTGACATCCAATTCGAGATTAATGAGGCCATAGCCTCATTGAGCCTGCCCAGTCTGGTGATGATCATTGCCTCTCTGGTAATGTGCTCTCATGCTATCAACCGTATCACTCGCCCACTACTAACACTGCAAGAAGAATTGCACAACCGTACGGCGGAAAATCTCGACCCACTACAACAACGCAGTGATGTCACCGAAATTGCGGCCGTCATCACCAGCATGAATCAATTGCTGGCGCGTTTTAGTGAGTCGTTATACCGCGACAGGCTTTTCGCCTCGAATGTCGCGCATGAGTTACGCACCCCACTGGCCGGTATCCGGTTAAGCCTGGAATTGCATGAACAACTCCACCATATCGATTGCCAGCCATTAATTAAGCGCGTCGACCACCTGACCAAAACCATCGAACAGTTGCTGTTACTCGCACGTACCAGTAATGAGCTGGCGACCGGCCACTATAAATCGGTGTCGTTAGCGGATGATGTCATCACGCCGAACCAGCAAGAACTTGAAGAAATGGTGACAGCACGGCATCAACAGCTCGACTGGCAGTTAGAAACGCAAAATGCCATCGTGCCGGGAAACGCGACACTGTTGCAGTTATTGCTGCGTAATCTGGTGGAAAACGCCTACCGTTATAGCCCTGAACACAGCATGATTCGTATCAGACTGGCCGATCATCCCGACGGTGGTTACGAACTGAGCGTGTCTGACGAGGGGCCGGGGATTAATGAATCTCAGGTAGGAGAACTCACCAAAGCGTTTGTGCGAATGGATACCCGCTATGGCGGCATCGGCCTTGGCCTGAGTATCGTCACCCGCATCGTGCAGTTACATCACGGTGAATTCTTTCTGGAAAACCGGCGCGATCGCACGGGTACCCAGGCTCGTGTGGTGTTCAAGCGAAACAGCAACGGTATCATCTGCTATGAAAGCGATATCCACTAATCGTATTCAGGCTGCTCGCCACATCGCACTGACCCGATGATGTCATAATTTGTTCTTCTGCGACAAAAATGACCAAACCGCACTGAACTGGTGCGGTTTTTCGCTTTATTTTCCCCCTTCTTTTCATTCACTCACGCCTGGCCTAGGTTGCATCAGCCCTTCACACACTGGCCCACTTATTGCTTTAGTCACTTTGTATCTTTGGATCCAAAGTGAAGGGTTTACGACATGCGACTTTTTACCAACGGCGAAAACGTGGTGTACGCCGCCAGCGGTGACGGCAACGACCATAACGGTACAGCGGAAGATCAGGCTTACCAGTACCTGCTGGACAGTATTTGCCGTGGACGCCACCCACAGGGCACCCATCTGGTGGCAGAAGAGGTTGCGGCCGAACTGCAAATGAGCCGGATGCCAGTACGCGGCGCGTTCAAACGACTCGCAGCAGAAAGCCTGCTGACGTTGCGGCCGAACCGTGGTGCGGTAGTCAGTGGCTTGAATCGCGAGCAGATGTGCGAAGTGTTTGAAATGCGAAGCGTACTGGAAGGGCTTGCTATCCGCATCGCGGTATCGAAACTGACAGAGAAACACCTCATCCATCTGACGAGACTGCTGGATAGCATGGATGACACCCACAATGAACCCTACGAATGGGTGCTCCATCACCGTGTCTTTCATGAGTACCTGTGCAGCCTGAGCGAACGGCCACGCCTGCTGCGCCAGATAAGCCTGTTGAATTCGTCGATCTCCCCGTACATGCACCTGTGGCGTCAGCGGGTCAATCAACCGCAAAACGACCGGGAAGATCACCGGCAGATAATCGATGCACTACGCACCGGTGATCCCACACTGGCGGAACAGATGATTCGCCACCATGTGGAAGGCACCATTCCGTTGCTGACCAACATGTTGCCGTAATACCCGATAGTGCCAATTAACCGATAGAACAGATAACCAATAGAACAGAAAACCAATAGTGCCATCCCGGCACATCGCTCCACTGACAATCGCTCCCCCACTTAACGAGGTGAACAATGTTAAAACCTGGTGCTCTTCTCTGTGCTTCGGCGCTGGCTCTCTCCGTCGGCCTGGCTCATGCCGCTACGGAGATCCCCGCTCGCCTGAAGTCCGTGGATAAAATCACCCTGTGCGGCGGCATGGATTCCCCCCCATCGGCTTTTATGACAGTAACCAAAAGCTACAAGGCGTAGTCGTGGATTTTGGTAATGAAATCGCCAAACGTTTGGGCGGCAAGAAAGTGGAGTGGAAAGTCATCCCGTTTTCCGGGCTGATTCCGGCACTGGTAGCCAGTCAGTGCGATATGCTGGCCGACCAGCTCTTTGATAAACCGGCTCGTCGGGAAGTGATCGACATGGTCGACTACATGTATTCCAGCCAGTCGGTGGTAGTAGCGAAGGGTAACCCGAAAGGGATTCATACGCTGGATGACCTGTCAGGTAAGAAAGTCGCGGTGTTAAACGGCTCAACCATCCGCTCCCTGCTGGAAGACCAGAATAAAAACCTGGTGGCTGCGGGAAAAGCACCGATGACTATTGTGGTATTCAACACCGATACCGATGCGTTTCAGTCGTTGCGCATCCAGCAAAGCGATGCCTACGGTACCACGGTGGAAACTGCCGGTTATTACCAATCTCTCGCCCCCAATCTGTTTGAAACCGGCGTACTCGCGTTTGCCCGCATCCTCACCGGGTTCGGTTTTCGTAAAGGCGACAACGCCTTCAGCGGCGCGGTGGAACAGATTATCAAGGATATGCAGGCGGATGGCAGTTACCTTAAGCTGCTGGAAAAATGGCACATCGCGGGTGACCGGCTGGATGCCGGCCAATCATCATGAATTTCAGTTGGGAGGTGTTCTGGCAGTATCTGCTCAAGCCTAGCGATGTCTATCTCTATGGGCTATGGCTGACCTGCATTATTGCCGTTTCCGCCATGCTGCTTGGCAGCATGTTGGGGCTGATGGCCGCGTTACTGCGGCTGTCCGCCAGCCCACTGTTGCGCTACCCGGTGGGGTTCTATATCTGGCTGATGCGCGGCACGCCATTACTGGTGCAGATCGTGTTTTTGTATACCGCACTGGCGGCGGGTGGCCTGTTCCACTTTCAGGATATCACCCTCGGTTCGCTGGTGATCCCGGGTAATATTCAGGCGGCTGTTGTAGCGCTCGGGCTGAACGAAGGCGCTTATATGGCCGAAATCATCCGCTCAGGGTTGGGGGCGGTGGATAAAGGCCAGTATGAGGCGGCCAAATCCCTCGGTATGACATTTCCCAGGCTGATGCGCCGCATTATTCTGCCGCAGGCGTTCCGGGTCATCATCCCGTCCATTGGCAATGAATTTAATGTGATGCTGAAAAACACCACGCTGGTGAGCGTTATCGGTGTACAGGAATTGCTGTTAAGCACCCAGATGATTACCTCTGCTACGTTTCGGGTATTTGAGCTGTACACCGTAGTAGCCATCTATTTTCTGGTGCTTACGTCACTGTGGGGACTGTTTCAGTACTGGCTGGAAAAACGCTTCAATCAGCCTCACGTGCGTGTCAGCGCATCAAGCCGACTGTTTGGCCGTCAAACGATGAGCCTGTTTGGTCGTCAGGCGATGAAAACGTTGAGGGGGCGCTGATATGTCCTATCACGAAAAAGATATCGTTATTTCCGCCCGGGACATCCACAAGTCTTTTGGCGACCAACCGATCCTCAAAGGCGTGTCGCTGGATGTCCACCGGGGGGAAGTGGTCGTGCTGATTGGCTCTTCAGGCTCTGGCAAAACCACCTTCATTCGCTGCATCAACTGCCTTGAAGATATTCAGTCAGGCACCATTCGCATCAATGGTGAGCTGATAGGCTTTCGACAGCGCCCGGACGGTAGCCTGACACGCGATACGGAAACCAATATTGCCCGCCGCCGTCGCGATGTCGGCATGGTGTTTCAGCGCTTCAACCTCTTCCCACACATGACCGTGCTGGAAAACATCATTGAAGCACCGACGCAAGTACTGGGCGTGTCGCGCGAAACGGCGGTAGCCGACGCCTACAACCTGCTGGCACGCGTCGGTTTGCAGGAAAAAGTGGATTTCTACCCCTCCCAGTTATCGGGCGGGCAACAGCAACGGGTCGCTATCGCGCGCTCGCTGGCGATGAAACCACAGGCGATGTTGTTTGACGAACCCACCAGCGCACTCGACCCGGAAATGGTGGGCGAAGTGCTGGCCGTCATGAAAGAGCTGGCTCAGGACGGCATGACCATGGTTATCGTCACGCATGAAATGGGATTTGCCCGTGAAGTGGCGGACCAGGTGGTCGTGCTCCATCAGGGTGAGCTTATCGAACAGGGCTCACCAGAGCAGGTGTTCAGTCATCCCTTACATCCGCGTACCGGTGAATTTCTCAGCCGGGTACGCTGACGCTGTTGTTAAGACAATCTCATTAAGAAAATCTCATTAAGGAAATCTCGTTAAGGAAATCCTATGCTGAACTTTTCCACCCACCACTACCCTTACGCGTCACAGCGCCAGTGCGTCTTTGCGAAACGGGGAATGGTCGCCACCTCGCAGCCACTGGCGGCCGAGGCCGGTATCGAGATGATTCGTCGGGGCGGCAATGCCATCGATGCCGCCATCGCCACCGCCGCGGCGCTGACCGTGGTGGAACCCACCGGCTGCGCCATCGGCGGCGATGCTTTCGCGCTGGTGTGGGTGAAAGGCACCCTACACGGGCTGGACGCCAGCGGCTACGCCCCTGCCGCACTCAGTATTGACGCGGTCACCTCACGCGGCCACACCGCCATGCCGTTGTACGGCTGGGAGCCGGTGACGGTTCCCGGTTGCCCGGCAGCCTGGGCGGAACTGTCACGCCGGTTTGGCACACTGCCGTTTGCCGATTTGCTGCAACCGGCCATTCAGCTCGCCCGGGATGGCTTTCCGGTATCGCCGATGGTGGCCTATCAATGGCAGGAAGCACACCGGCTTTATCAACGCCACCGCCTGCCGATTTTTGATGCCTGGTTCGACACCTACCTTAATTACGGTCAGGCCCCGGTTGCCGGCGAACTGTTTCGTAATCCCGCACAGGCGAAGACGTTACAGGAACTGGCCGAAACCCAGTGCGAGAGTTTCTACCGGGGCGCTCTGGCGCAACGGCTGACAGACTTCGCCCAGTCCACCGGCGGTTACCTGACGCTGGCGGATTTGAACCGCTATCAACCAGGCTGGGTAGACCCGATTCGCCTCAACTACCGTGGCTATGATATTTGGGAAATTCCGCCCAGCGGCCAGGGGCTGATTGCGCTGATGACGCTCAATATTCTACAAGGCTTCAGCTTCGATCAGCGCGACAGCCACCAGACCTGGCACCGTCAGTTAGAAGCATTAAAAATGGCGTACGCCGATGGCCTGCACTACATCACCGACCCGGAACAGATGCGAACCAGCACCGCCGCGTTATTGTCGCCACGTTACGCGGCACAGCGTCGGGTGGAAATCACCGAGCAGGCGCAACCACCACGCCACGGTGACCCACACGCCAGCGGCACCGTCTACCTTGCGACCGCCGATGCCGACGGCAACATGGTGTCGTTCATCCAGAGCGCCTACCACGGTTTCGGCTCTGGCGTGGTGCTGCCCGATAGCGGCATTGGACTGCAAAATCGCGGCTCCGAATTCAGCCTCGACCCTCATCATGTCAACTGCCTCCAGCCCGGTAAGAAGACCTTCCATACCATCATTCCCGGCTTTATCAGTAAGGATGGTCAGGCGGTGGGGCCATTCGGCGTGATGGGGGGTTACATGCAACCACAAGGGCATGTACAAATGGCGATGAACCTGATTGATTTCAATCTGAATCCACAGGCAGCGCTGGATGCGCCACGCTGGCAATGGCTGGGTGGCATGAAAGTCGGCATTGAGCAAAGCGCCCCGCACGCTCTGGCGTTGGGTCTGCTGCAAGCCGGTCATCAGGTACAAATCGACTGTGATTCTGTCGACTACGGCCGTGGGCAGATTATCGTGCGTCATCCCACCAGCGGCGTGCTGTGCGGCGGGACAGAGCCGCGTGCCGACTCCAGTATCGCGGTGTACTGATTGCAGCCGTGCAGGGGGCCGCAGATTCTCGATAACGGATACTCGATAACGCGGAGGCGGTGATACCACAGGTGTGGTCTGGCGCAAAAAAATACCGCCTGTGCAAACGCACGGGCGGTATCGAGACCGGTTTACACGCCCCGAACTGGCGGCGTACAAGGCCAAGGCATTACTGAGCGGCTTTCTTCGCTTTGTCGTCAGCCGGTTTTTCTGCTTTCGGTGCAGCAGCGCCTTTCGCGTCAGCATCCGACTTGATATCCAGCAGTTCGACGTCGAACACCAGCGTAGAGTTAGCCGGGATCCCCGGAACACCCGCTTCGCCGTAAGCCAATGCCGGTGGGATAACCAGCTTGATCTTACCGCCTTTCTTCACGTGCTTGAGGCCTTCAGTCCAGCCCGGGATAACGCCATCCAGACGGAAAGACAGCGGCTCACCGCGTTTGTAGGAGTTATCGAACTCGGTGCCATCAACCAGCGTACCCTTGTAGTTCACCACTACGGTATCGCTGTCTTTAGGTGCCGCACCGGTCCCTTCCTTCTCTACCTGATAAAGCAGGCCGGATTCAGTTTTCTTCACGCCTTTTTCTTTGGCGAAGGCATCACGGAATTTGGTGCCTTTATCCGCATTGTCTTTAGCGTCCTGCTGCATTTTTGCCTGAGCCGCTTCTTTCACGCGGCCTTCAAACGACTGCAGGGTTTTCTCGATTTCTTCGTCAGACAATTTGCTCTTGTCAGCAAACGCATCCTGAACCCCCTGGATCAACTGTTGTTTATCCAGTTTGATACCCAGTTTTTCCTGCTCTTTCAGGGAGTTGTCCATGTAGCGACCCAAAGAGGCGCCCAGCGCATACGCGGCGGCTTCTTCATCGCTCTTAAATTGACCTGCCGCTGCTTTCGCTGCGTCCGCTGCCGCAGGAGCGGTAGCTGCTGCATCAGTGGTCTTGGCCGCATCCGCTGCCATAACACCCGTACTCAGCGCCAGTCCCATGGCCGCCGTCAGCAGTGTGACTTTAAACAGTGATTTCATCCATCTCTCCAACATTCGGAGCACCATGCCCCGGCAACATTAACATTTCGCCAGCTACTATAACGTTGCGTGCAAAGACAATACAACGACACGCCGCACCAGATAGCGAAAAATTCTGAATACCAGGATTTACGCCCGATGGCGTAGGGTTTTACTACCAGAACTTTCCGCTTTCTGACACACTTTGCACTCACTGCACGGGAGGAAAAATGATGTCACTGTCACCACTGGAACAACGGCTCGAATTGCTGGAAAGCCGACTGGCTTTTCAGGAGGTAACGATTGAGGAATTGAACCAGACCGTCGTGCACCATGAACTGGAAATGGCCCGGTTGCGCGAACAATTACGGCTGCTGACCGACAAACTGCGGGCGACGTCCCCTTCCATGATTGCCTCGCAGTCAGAAGAAACACCGCCGCCGCATTATTAAATACCGGCAAGCCCGATAACCACCAGCGTGTTATGCCTTGCGCCACTGCCGTGGGCTGATGCCAAACCAGCGGCGGAAGGCGCGGGAAAACGCGCTCACCTCGGAGTACCCCAGCAGGAATGCCATCTCGGAAATCGACAGCTGGCGTTGCTGTAAATAGTGGGTGGCCATCTCGCAGCGCACCTTTTCCACCAGTTGGGTGAAGGTGATACCTTCGTCTTTCAGCCGACGTTGTAGCGACCAGCTCGATAACCCGATGCTCTCCGCTACCTCGTCCAGCGATGGTTCCCCCTGCGACAACACCTGACGTAGCCGGGCGCGCGCCAGCTCCACTACGCTCTGCTGGGGAGCATCGTTGTTAAGCCGACGCAACGCGTCCTGTACCACCAGCAGCAACAGCGGGTCATTGTCCGGCATAGACCGCGTCACGTCACGTTTGGGGATCAACAACGAGTTGAACGGCTGGTCGAAATACACTGGCGCGTCAAACACTTTACAATGCTCATGCCACTGCTCGGGACGAGGATGTTCAAAATGGACCTCCCGCGGTGCCCAGTTTTTGCCTGCCGCATGACGAATCAGGTTTAATATCATCCCCAATGTCAGCTCGGCATCCTGCCGACAATGCAGGATAGCGCCGTGACGCACCTGATAGTCAAAGCGCCAGCAGTCGCCTTTATCGACCAGACGAATCAAGGTGTCGTGTTGATGGAACGGGAAGGCATTGACTACGTTATGCAATGCCTGCTCCAGAGTGGCACTGCATAACCCAACATAGCCTATCAACCCCAACGCCTGCGGTTTGAACTGTCGGCCGTAATGCAGCCCGAAATTATCACAGTCCGAATAGCGGGCCGCCTCCTCCAGTACCCGGCAATAATTGACCAGTCCGACGCTAAGCGTCGGGCAGGCCAGCATTTCCGGGTTGATACCACTGATACCGAGAATGCGATCCGCATCGCCGCCTTTTTCACCGATAAAATCGGTCAGACCTGATGCCGCCGCCGCCAGAACCCCCCGATGCCCGGATAGCTCGGCCACCGGCGGTAACCGAAAAGACGTGGTTTCCATGATTCCTGCCTCACACAACCGATTCAATATCGTAAACCTGCAAATTCCATACCATTCACAAGTCACTGATTTCTATCGCGTCGAAAGGCAAAGTGGCACCACGACGATCCCGTGGTGCGCTATCATGGTGCACGGTTCGCTACGGCAGAGTCAGGCACCCACCGGCAGTGCGGCGTTCTCCAGATAACGTCGACATAACCGCACGGTGTGATCGCTCCAGTCGGTTCCCAGGCTGATGGCCTGCTCAGTCTGGCTATGGGATCCCGCCCAGGCCATTAACTGAATGCGCCGCTGGATCAGCAATGAGGGGATCACCGCCCGGTCCTCCTCGTCCAGTGGGCAAATTTTCTGGTAACCGTCTAACCAGCCCTCCACCCATGACGGCGCGCTGGGGTGATGCTCCACAAAGCTGATGGCTGCCGCCAGATCGTGCAAATACCAGCTAAAGCCGCAATCATCAAAGTCGATCACCCGGGTTTCGCCGTTTTGCAGCAACAGGTTGGTCAGCCGTAAATCCGCGTGGATCAACCCATAACGCTGGCGATCCTTGCCGTAATGGGTCAGCGCCTGATGCACCTGTGTCAGCGTTTCTTCGATGACGCTGTGATCCGTTGCCTTCAGGTTGGGTGCATCCTGCCAACGCCCCCAATGCCCTTGCGGCCCGACCATGGTGTCATGATCCCAGACCAGCCGACGAAAACCGTTGGGGCGCTCCCAACGACGGCTGTGTTGATGCAAACGGGCAGTAATCATCCCCAGTTGTTCAAAAGCAGCGGCGTCGACCTCGGTGGTCGGCATCTCACCGTCAATCCAGTGGAACAGCACCACATTGCGTACCGTGCCATCACGCATCGTCACGGTTTGCACGGCTTCGCCATCCAACCCGTTCAGGGCCTGCGGCACGGTAATACCTTCTTCGCGCAACGCGTCCAGCCAGGCCAGTTCACCGGCGATATCCTCACGCTGATGATAGCCGGGACGGTGAATACGCATCGCGTAGCGTTTACCACCGGCGATCAACCGATAGGTGGCATTTTCCGAACGACACAACAGGCTGAGTTGCCCCTGCTGCGCCGATGGGTAACGTTGCATAGCCAGTGCGGCCAACTGGTCCAGCGTGGTGTTATCAAGGGTATCGTACTGTTCTGCCATATCCTGCTCTGCCATAGGTGTTATCTCATCCAAAGAGGGCCAAACCGGGTGGTGTCCAGCGGACAGGGCACCGCCTGACTATCAGAATGAGATCACTCCCGCGATGATGCTTGACGTCACAGTGCCGCAAATTGACCTTGCACGACACCGCCCCAGCGAATCCTCCCGGTTTGACCGTAGAGCGCAAAAATCTACGGGCAGATGTCAAGTCGCCGACGAACCCCAGGCGGCATTATCGAAAGCGTACCACCCTGTCGGACAGACCTGGCACAGCACGCAACCGTACCGTTTTCTGACGCGGTCATTTTTATAAACACATGATTTTTATACACAGAGGTGATGAAAAGCCGCTATTTTCATCCCACGACTTGTAGGGGAGACCGTCATGACAATGCAGCTAAAACCCACGCAGTTAAAACCCACCCTGGGTACGCTTCATCTGTGGGGGATTGCCGTCGGCCTGGTGATTTCCGGCGAGTACTTTGGCTGGAGTTACGGCTGGGGTGTGGCGGGAACGCTAGGCTTTCTCGTCACCACCCTGATTATCGCCGCCATGTACACCTGCTTTATTTTTAGCTTCACCGAACTGACCACCGCCATTCCTCATGCTGGTGGCCCCTTCGCCTATAGCCGCCGCGCCTTTGGCGAAACCGGCGGCCTGATTGCCGGTATGGCGACCCTGATCGAATTTGTGTTCGCGCCACCGTCGATCGCGATGGCTATCGGCGCTTATCTCAATGTGCAGTACCCGTCGTTGGATCCGCGCTACGCCGCCACCGGCGCTTACCTTGTCTTTATGACACTGAATATTTTGGGCGTGAAACTGGCGGCGATGTTTGAACTGTTCGTCACCGTGTTGGCGGTCATCGAATTGCTGGTGTTCATGGGGGTGGTCGCGCCCGGTTTTAGCATCAGCCACTTCGTCGCCAACGGCTGGGCCGGTAGTACTGATTTCGGTAGCACGGCCATTTCGGGCATCTTCGCCGCCATTCCCTTTGCTATCTGGTTCTTTCTGGCGATTGAAGGTGCCGCGATGGCTGCCGAAGAAGCCAAAGACCCACAACGCACCATTCCTAAAGCCTACATCAGCGGCATTATCACGCTGGTGGTGCTGGCGCTCGGCGTCATGGTGATGGCGGGCGGTGTGGGTGACTGGCGTACGCTGTCTAACATCAACGACCCGCTGCCGCAGGCGATGAAAGCCGTGGTGGGCTCAAACTCAGGCTGGATGCACATGCTGGTGTGGATCGGTCTGTTCGGGTTAATCGCCAGCTTCCACGGCATTATCCTCGGTTATTCACGTCAATTCTTCGCGCTGGCCCGGGCCGGTTATTTACCCGCCGGACTGGCGAAGCTATCCCGGTTCCAGACACCGCACCGCGCTATTCTGACTGGCGGCGTAATTGGCATCGCCACCATCTTTAGCGATAGCTGGATCAACCTGCAGGGAATGACGTTGACCGCCGCGATGATCACGATGGCGGTGTTCGGGGCCAACGTGATGTACATGATGAGTATGCTGAGCCTGTTTCGTTTACGCCGTAGCGAACCGGAGCTGCATCGTACGTTCCTGGCACCGGGTTATCCGATAATCCCAGCTATCGCACTAGTACTGTCGGTGGTGTGCCTGCTAGCGATGCTGTGGTTCAACCCGGTCATTGGCGGCCTGTTTATTGTGCTGATGCTGATGGGTTACAGCTATTTCCTGATGACCCGCGCCCAGCGAGACAATGCCCCTCAAGACGCCATGCTGGTAGGGAAGGAGTAATCTGTCTTTCTCACCGGAATGATTCAACACCATATTATTCAACACTATATTATTCAACGCCTCCCTCGGGAGGCGTTGAACGGTGAGGTGACAACAACTCAACCTGTAAACAAGCATTACAGCATATCCGCCGTCCGGCACAGCCATACCGCTTCCCTACCCTCGCTATTTTTTTGCCAAAACACGCATTAAGCGAAACAAAAACGAAACATTGTCGAAACAAATAGCAAACATGGCCATTTCCTCACCCTTTCCCACCGGTAATACATAAATAATATTTATATTTATTACCAATAACTCCTTACAAGTCACCCGCAGAGAAAGTGAGCTGCTGTTATAAAAATACAGGATGTCTGACTGCGACGAGATAGCACAGCATCAGCCTGCATCACGAGCAGGCCATTGCGAATGGTATTCGCCGTCATGATGACATCACATTTAACTTAGCAAGGAGTCGCTCATGAATGCATTAACACGTCGAAACTTTATGGCGTTTACTGTTGGCGGAACCGTGGCACTGGCCGCCGGGAAACTGCACGCACAAGATAACGCCATTCCATGGACTGGGAACGGCCTGGGAGGGAACGACCCCGGCCCGCAAAACCGACAGCGGCAAATGCAGAACCCCGATCTGGTCAACCCACCATTAACCGATAACGGGACCTTACCCAATCTGCGCTTTTCTTTTAGCGACGCCCATATACGCAAAGGCAGTGGCGGCTGGACACGTCAGGTGACGCAACGCGAGCTGGGTATCTCCACCACCATCGCTGGCGTGGATATGCGCCTCAACGCAGGTAGTATCCGTGAGCTGCACTGGCATAAAGAAGGTGAATGGGCCTACATGCTGTACGGTAACGCCCGAATTACCGCCATCGACGCTGAAGGCCGTTGGTTTGTTGATGATCTGGGTGTCGGCGATCTGTGGTATTTTCCACCTGGTGTACCACACTCGATTCAGGGCCTGGGGCCTGATGGCTGTGAGTTCCTGTTAGCCTTTGACAGCGGTAACTTCGATGAAGACAGTACCTTTTTGCTGAGTGACTGGTTTAAACATATACCGCCGGAGGTACTGGCGAAGAATTTCGGCGTACCGGTGGAGACCTTCAGCCACCTGCCCAGCCCATCTGACGAGTACATTTTTGCCGCGCCGGTACCGGGTAACATCGACAAGGGCGCGTTTGGCGGCGCAGGTCAGGTAGTCAACCCATTCAGCCACCGTATGCTGGCGCAGACCCCCATCAAGACCAAGGGCGGTACCGTGCGTATTACCGACTCATCGGTGTTCAAGGTATCCAAAACTATCGCGGCAGCACTGGTAGAACTGGAGCCCGGTGCCATGCGGGAACTGCACTGGCATCCGAATAATGACGAGTGGCAATACTATCTTGAAGGAGAAGGGCGGATGGGAGTGTTTGCCTCATCCGGGCAGGCGCGCACCTTCGATTTTCGTGCAGGTGATGTCGGCTACGTCCCCTTCGCGATGGGGCATTACGTGGAAAATACCGGCACGACGCCACTGCGTTTTCTGGAGTTGTTTAAGAGCGACCACTATGCGGATATCTCGCTCAATCAATGGCTGGCACTGACACCACCGGCTCTGGTGGAACAGCATCTGCACCTGAACAACGCCTTCATGCAGTCATTACAAAAAAGCAAAACACCGATTGTTCCGGACTACCCGGCAACAAAGACGGGCACCAAACGCTAACGCATTCGACAGCGCCACCACAACCGCCAGACGGCGGCAGGGAAAAATCCCCCTCGTGGGAGGAGGGGAAATAGCAAAAAAAAGCCGCGTTCACACGCGGCTTTCTCTGAAACAGCGAAATATCAGTGCTGGCAACCGCAACCGCCATGGCCGCCGCAACCGCCTTTACCCTTTTCATGGTCATGATCGTGATCATGGCCGTGGCCACCGCAGCAACCGTCGTGATCATGGTCGTGACCACCGCAGCAGCCTTCGTGATCATGGTCGTGCGCGCCGTGCACATGGCCGTGGGCCAGTTCTTCTTCCGTAGCTTCACGGATAGCAACCACTTCCACATTGAATTTCAGGTTCTGGCCTGCCAGCATGTGGTTACCGTCAACCACAACGTGGTCATCCTGCACCTCGGTGATTTCTACCGGTACCGGACCCTGATCGGTATCAGCCAGAAAGCGCATACCAACCTGCAGCTCATCCACACCGACAAATACGTCTTTCGGTACGCGCTGAACCAGATTGTCGTCGTATTCGCCGTAGGCATCGTTAGCACCGACGCTAACGTCAAAACGCTCGCCCACATCGCGGCCTTCCAGCGCTTTTTCCAAACCGGAAATCAGCGAACCGTGACCATGCAGATAGTCCAGCGGTGCGCTCACCGGAGACTCATCAACTAATACACCATCTTCTGTACGAACCTGATAAGCCAGGCTGACCACCAGGTCTTTTGCTACTTTCATGATATCTCCTAGCGTTGGAAATCAATTTGCGCAAATTGTAGCGGAAAAACATCCCCATGTATTGCCTGGGATAAAAAACTGTCTGGAAGACCTGTTCCACCGGCGTACCGTGCATCGCCCACCGCCATTACAGCGGCTTTCAGCCTGGCTATTCCGGTCGAAACAGGCCGATGATTTCACCGGCGGGCGGCGTGGCCGCCTTGGGTGGCACTTCCGACTGGCTTTGCTGATACCCGCAGTGCACACACACCACGACCTCGTCATCGCCTTCACGTCCTACCGCCAGCGTATCCTGTGAATGACACTTTGGACACACCGCTCCGGCAATAAAGCGTTTACGCATAGTTGTTCTCCAGCTCCTGGTTAATCAGGTCTGCATTCACTTACGACAGACAACTTGTACACCGTGTCCCTGCTTAATGGTCGTCGTGCTCATCCCAGTCATCCGGCCGACGCCGTTCACGCTGCATTTCTCGCTCAAAGATCTCCTCAAGCTCGCGGCGGGCCTCTTTGACGCGGGAAATCTGCGCCACATCGCTTTTATGCTGCGGCATCAGTTCACGCAGCATACGCATATCCAGCCGACGAAAATGCTGTTGTGCCCGGTACGCCTGATGGGGATGCATGCCGAGTGTAATCAGCGTTTTGCGCCCCAATTCCAGCGCACTCGAAAACGTTTCACGGGTGAACAGAGTGACACCGGCCTGCAGCAGCTCATGCGCTTCCACACGCCCGCGGGCACGCGCCAGAATCTCCAGATGGGGGAAATGCTGCTGACACAAGTGCACAATTGTCATGGCGTGCTCAGGGTTCACACAGGTAATCACGATAGATTGCGCCTGATCCGCCCCGGCGGCACGCAGTAATTCGAGCTGAGTCGCGTCACCGTAATACACTTTATAGCCATAGGAGCGCATCAGTCGCACCGCGCTGATATCACGATCCAATACCGTGATGCGCATTTTGTTGGCCATTAATAAACGCGCGACAACCTGCCCAAAACGCCCGAACCCCACCACGATCACCTGAGGCCGGTCATTCTCCACATAATGCTTTTCATCTACCTCTTCCTGATGGTTGAAGCGGCGCGATAACAGTTTGTCGATCAACGTCATCAGCAGCGGCGTCAGCATCATCGACAGGGTGACCGTCACCAGTAACAACGGCAGTTGCGACCCTTTCAGTACCCGGTAGGTCGCCGCAGAAGAAAACAGCACGAAAGCAAATTCACCGCCCTGACTGAGCACACCAGCAAACTGCAGTCGTTCAGAGGAACGCAGCCCGTACATCCATGCCAGCAGGTACAAAATAATCCCTTTCACCACCACCAGAATCGCCACACCCGTCAACACCATCAGGATATTGGCGTACAGTATCCCGAGGTTGAGCGACATGCCGACCGAGATGAAAAACAGCCCCAACAGCAACCCTTTGAACGGCTCGATGGCGATTTCCAGTTCATGGCGGTATTCGCTCTCCGCCAGCAGCACACCAGCGATAAACGTGCCGAGCGCCATCGACAGGCCGAGCGCATCCATAAACAGCGCCGAACCCAGCACCAGCAACAGCGCAGCAGCGGTGAACACCTCCCGCACGCCGGAGGCAGCGATAAACCGAAATAGCGGACGCACCAGATAGCGGCCGCCAATCAGCATGCCACCAAATGCCACTACCTTCAGCACCACCTGTCGCCAGTCATCCAGTTCGCCTTGTACCCCCGCCAGTACCGGGATCAGCGCTAACGCCGGGATAACCGCCAGATCCTGAAACAGCAGCACGGAAAAGCCGAGCTGACCGGCCTCGTTACGGTGCATGCTTTTTTCCCGCATCAGTTGTAACGCGATAGCCGTAGAAGACATCGCCAACCCAATGCCGCCGATCATCGCCGACTGCCAGGAAAACTGACTCAGATACAACGCGCCACCCAATAGCGTCGCGCTCAGCAAGACCTGCGCCGCACCGGTGCCGAAGATAGATCGCCGCAGCCGCCACAATTTGGCCGGATCCAGTTCCAGACCAATGATAAACATCAGGAAGACCACACCCAGCTCGGAAAAATGCAGGATGGCTTCCACATCACGGATGAATCCCAGCCCCCACGGGCCAATGGCGATACCGGCCAGCAAGTAGCCCAGCACCGCGCCAATCCCCAGCCGTGCGGCAATCGGCACCATCAACACGGCGACAAACAGGAACAACACCCCGGCGTTCAATAACGAAGACGTTTCCATGTTTAGTAATCCCCATGGGGAAACGGTGACGCCAGCCAATCGCTGTAGGCTTTAGCGTGTTCCCGTAATACATCAGGCGGCAAACGCCGGGCCCAGTAAATCACCAGCGGCGATAGCCAATTCATGTGGCACATGGCCGCCGTCATCTCAAACGGCCGCAAGACGTCATCCATCGAGTAGCGGTTCACGCCCGACGCACGGTAGGCGTCTTGCGGCTCACCGGTCGTGACCACCGAGCGCCAATATTTTCCGGCCAGCGCATTACCGCCGACCCCGTTGGCAAAGCCACGCGTCAGTACCCTGTCCAGCCACTCTTTCAGCAATGCCGGACAACTGTAGGTATAAAGCGGGTGCTGGAACACAATCAGTTGGTGATCACGCAGCAACTGCTGCTCATGATGAATGTCGATAAAAAAATCAGGATAGTGTGCATACAGGTCGTGCACCGTGACATGCCCAAGTTGCTGGGTATAGTGCAGTAGCAGCTTATTCGCGACCGAATCCTGAGATTCCGGATGGGCAAACAGCAGCAAAATCTTTGGTGGCTGCGACATCATTCCCCTCCAGGGCGTCGTCATTGCAGGTATTTTCGGCTACCATGCGTAGTGCAATACAACAGGACACGGCAGTCCTGATACCCGATCGGTAATTTAACATATTTGAACATTTGGCGCGTTATGATTGTTTTCTCCTCTTTGCAAATTCGACGCGGTACACGGGTACTGCTGGACAACGCCACCGCCACCATCAACCCAGGTCAGAAAGTCGGTCTGGTGGGTAAAAACGGCTGTGGCAAATCAACCCTGTTGTCATTACTGAAAGGGGAAATCAGCGCCGACGGCGGCAGCGTCACCTTTCCGCAAAACTGGGCACTGGCATGGGTGAATCAGGAAACCCCGGCGCTGGCACGCTCGGCGCTTGATTATGTGATAGACGGCGACCGTGAGTATCGCCAGTTGGAAGCCGACCTCGACGCAGCCAACGCCCGTAACGACGGCAACGCTATCGCCACTCTGCACGGCAAACTGGACGCGATTCAGGCCTGGTCGATCCAAGCCCGCGCCGCCAGCCTGCTCAACGGGCTGGGTTTTCAACAAGACCAGTTGCAACACTCTGTCAGTGATTTCTCCGGTGGCTGGCGTATGCGTCTGAATCTGGCGCAAGCGCTGATTTGCCGCTCCGATTTACTGCTGCTTGATGAACCGACCAACCACCTGGATCTGGATGCGGTGATCTGGCTGGAGAAATGGCTGAAAAATTACCCGGGTACGCTGGTGCTCATCTCCCACGACCGGGACTTTCTTGACCCGATCGCCAACCGCATCCTGCACATCGAGCAGGAAACCCTGTTCGAGTACACCGGCAACTACACCTCGTTCGAGCAACAACGCGCCACCCGTCTGGCCCAGCAACAGGCGATGTACCAGCACCAGCAGGAGCGGGTCGCGCATCTGCAGCAC
Organism: Dickeya oryzae; assembly: GCF_020406815.2. Classification (NCBI taxonomy): domain Bacteria; kingdom Pseudomonadati; phylum Pseudomonadota; class Gammaproteobacteria; order Enterobacterales; family Pectobacteriaceae; genus Dickeya; species Dickeya oryzae. The sequence goes on along the minus strand of NZ_CP162670.1, from coordinate 393,760 downwards.
TATATCGACCGTTTTCGCGCCAAAGCCAGTAAAGCCAAACAGGCCCAAAGCCGTATCAAGATGCTCGAACGCATGGAGCTTATCGCCCCGGCGCATGTCGACAACCCGTTCCGCTTCAGCTTTCGTGAACCGCAAGCGCTGCCCAACCCGCTGTTGCGGATGGAAAAAGTCAGCGCGGGCTACGGCGACCGGTTGATCCTTGATTCTATCAAACTCAATCTGGTGCCCGGCTCACGCATCGGGTTACTGGGCCACAATGGTGCCGGTAAATCGACGCTCATCAAACTGCTGGCAGGCGAACTGCAGCCGTTTAGTGGCGATATCGGCCTGGCCAAAGGCATACGGCTGGGGTATTTCGCTCAGCACCAGTTGGAGTTTCTGCGCCCCGACGAGTCACCGTTACAGCACCTGACCCGACTGGCAGAGCGCGAGACAGAGCAGCAACTGCGTGATTATCTCGGCGGTTTCGGCTTTCGGGGCGACAAGGTCACCGAATGCACCGAGCGTTTTTCCGGCGGCGAAAAGGCACGACTGGTGCTGGCGCTGATTGTCTGGCAGCGCCCGAACCTGTTGCTGCTCGATGAACCGACCAACCATTTGGATCTCGACATGCGTCAGGCGCTAACCGAAGCGTTGATCGACTTCGACGGCGCGCTGGTGGTGGTATCGCACGATCGTCACCTGATCCGATCCACCACCGACGATCTCTATCTGGTGCACGACGGTAAGGTCGAGCCGTTTGACGGCGATCTGGAAGATTACCAGCAGTGGCTATTGGATGCCCAGAAGCAGGATAACGCGACGGAATCCGCCCCCAAAGACAACGCCGCCAACAGCGCGCAGTCGAGGAAGGATCAAAAACGGCGTGACGCCGAACTGCGCACACTGACTCAACCGCTGCGTAAGCAGATAACCCAACTGGAACAACAGATGGAGAAGTTGCAGGCAACGCTGAGTGCGGTAGAAGAGCGCCTTGCCGACAGCGGGTTATATGACGTCAGCCGCAAAAGCGAATTGACCGACTGCTTGCAAAAACAAAGCGCGACGAAGGCCGAACTGGAGAACACCGAAATGGCCTGGCTGGATGCGCAGGAACAACTCGAACAGTTGCTGCGCGACGCAGAGACGCAGGGTTAAGCTAATACAGTTAAGCACCATCCTGAGTGAACGGTGGGCGCAATACGGTGGCCCGCCGTTCAGACTCTCTTGACGATGATTAATGCCAAATCATCAGCACGCAGGTCGCCGTCAGTAACCCCATCGCAAGGTTGAACACCTTCCAGGCACGCGGACTTTGCAGCAGGCGGCCGATCATCGCACCAAATCCCAGCCAGATAACCCCGGCCACGAAATTAACGCACACCATCGCCACGCTGATGGCCACCACCGACCCGACATAGCCGTCACCAGACAGGCTAAACCCTGCGACCGCGCCCAGCGACATCAGCCAGGCTTTGGGGTTGAGGAACTGCAACAATCCACCCTGATACAACGGAATCGGCCGCGGTGGTGCCGTTTCGGTATCCAGCTTTTCGTAAGCCGCTGTGGCAATCTTCCACGATAACCACAGCAGATAGGCACTGCCCAGCACCTTCAGCGCCAGATGCAGCGAGGGATAAATCAGGATAAGACTACCCAACCCCAGTGCCACCAACAGCAGTATGCTTTGCATACCGATCATGATACCCAGCATCAACGACATGGAACGTAATACGCCAAAGTTGGCTGCGGAGGCAGTAAGTAGCATATTATTGGGCCCTGGTGTAATGGCAGCGACCCACAAGAAACCGAGCATTGAAAGAAACAGGCTGACGTGCTCCATGAAACGACGATCCTTTAACATAAGGGACGTTAAACCTAGCAGCGCAGCAGGATGCAGACAAGTGCTTCGCCATGCCGCGACGGGCTCCCATGCCTCTTTTCATCATGGCTCTCTTTTTATGAATAATTCTTCTTACCGTAGTGCGTGCTTTCAGCCCCTGCCGGGTGGGCGCAACCCGCATATTCAGACACTGTTGCCGCGCCTGCTTCGCCGTCGTGCAACCCTGAAACCCATCTGGCAACGTCTGACCTTGCCAGACGGTGATTTTATCGACCTGGCCTGGAGCGAAGCGCCACATCAGGCGGCACATAAACCCCGTGTGGTACTGTTTCATGGGCTGGAAGGCAGTTTTCACAGCCCTTACGCTCACGGACTGATGGCGGCCTGCCAACAGCGCGGCTGGCTGGCGGTGGTGATGCACTTTCGTGGTTGCAGCGGACAACCGAACCGCCTGCCACGGGCGTATCACGCCAGCGAAACCGAAGATGCGCGCTACTTCCTGCACTGGCTGCGTCAGACGCTGGGTGAGGCCCCTACCGTCGCGGCGGGGTTTTCTCTGGGCGGGAATATGCTGGCTTGCCTGCTGGCGCAACAAGGTGCCGCCTGCCCGTTGGATGCCGCGGCGGTGGTTTCCGCACCGTTGATGCTCGAGCCGTGTAGCACTCGTCTGGAGCAGGGTTTTTCACGCATTTACCAGTTCTATCTGCTGAATTCACTGCGTCGCAACGCCTTGCACAAGTTGGCGATGTACCCCGATTGCCTGCCGGTGTCCGCCAGTCGGTTACGTCGGGTGCATCACCTGCGGGAGTTTGACGAGCTGGTCACATCGCCTCTGCACGGTTTCACCGACGCAACCGATTATTACCGGCGCAGCAGCGCTCTGCCGTTACTGCCGCGTATCCGCCAGCCATTGCTGGTCATCCACGCCAAAGACGACCCGTTTATGACGCCGGAGGTTATCGCTGATGTCTCGCAACTCCCTGCCAATATCGACTATCAGTTGACGGAGCATGGCGGTCATGTCGGTTTTGTTGGCGGATCCTGGCGACGGCCTGAATTGTGGCTGGAGCACCGTATTCCCGAGTGGTTTACCCCTTATCTGGAGCAGCACGCATGATCATTCCCTGGCAAGAATTGGCACCGGAAACACTGCAAAATCTGATTGAATCATTCGTCCTGCGTGAAGGCACCGACTACGGCGAGCAGGAGCGCACACTGGAAGAAAAAGTGGCGGAGATACGTCAGCAACTGGCAAATGGCGAGGTCGTCCTGGTGTGGTCGGAATTACACGAAACCGTCAATATCATGCCCCGCCGCCAGCTCAGCAATAATGAACGGTATTAGCCCTGAATCAATCGCTTAAAAACGTAAATTGCCGTGTCAGTGTGCGATAAACATGCTAACAATGATCAGATATTACATGGCTCAGATACACCATGGCCTGATGGCTCTGCATGGCATTGCCCTTACGCATCGAATGATGACTTCACCGAAGATTGCCCTACACATCGGAGGTTACACACCATGTCGCACCAGCACCCGATTATCGCGGTCACCGGCTCCAGCGGCGCGGGGACCACGACCACTAGCCTGGCGTTTCGCAAGATCTTCCAGCAACTGAATCTGCGCGCCGCACTGGTGGATGGCGACAGTTATCACCGCTATACCCGACCGGAAATGGATATGGCGATCCGCAAGGCTCGGGACCTGGGGCGTCACATCAGCTATTTCGGACCGGAAGCCAATGACTTCTGCCAACTGGAAAACACCTTTATCGAATACGGCCGTAGCGGTACCGGGCAGACCCGCAAATACCTGCACACCTATGATGAGGCCATCCCCTACAATCAGGTGCCGGGGACTTTCACGCCCTGGGAGCCGATGCCAGAGCCGACCGACCTGCTGTTCTATGAGGGATTACACGGCGGCGTGGTCACCGAGCAGCATGATGTTGCCCGGCATGTCGACCTGTTGGTCGGCGTGGTGCCGATAGTCAACCTGGAATGGATTCAGAAGCTGGTGCGTGATGTCAACGAACGCGGCCACTCCCGCGAAGCGGTGATGGATTCTGTCGTGCGCTCGATGGAAGACTACATCACCCATATCACGCCGCAGTTTTCCCGCACCCACATCAACTTTCAGCGCGTACCGACGGTCGATACCTCTAACCCGTTCGCCGCCAAAGCCATTCCCTCAATGGACGAAAGTTTCGTGGTGATCCACTTTCAGGGGCTGGACCGCATCGATTACCCCTATCTGCTGGCCATGTTGCAGGGGTCATTCATTTCCCACATCAATACGCTGGTGGTGCCGGGTGGCAAAATGGGGCTGGCGATGGAGTTGATCATGATGCCGCTGGTACAGCGGTTGATGGAAGGCAATAAAATCGACTGACATCGGCGATAAAACCGATGATAAGCACCAATGATAAGCGCCGGTGAACCGGCGCTTAACGACGCGGCGGCCACGACAGCACGCCGCCGCGAGCAGGCGCTTAATCCAGTGCTATCACTTCATGGCTATGGGTGATGTTCACGGCTTTTCCGAGCATCAACGCCACAGAGCAGTATTTTTCGGCTGACAGCGACACCGCACGCTCCACGGCTTTATCGCCCAAGCCCTTGCCGGTGACGATAAAATGCAGGTTGATGGCGGTGAACAGACGCGGTGCTTCCTCGCGGCGTTCAGACGTCAGGCGGACTTCACAATCCACCACGTCATGACGGCCTTTTTGCAGGATAGACACCACATCGATGGCGCTGCATCCGCCTGCGGCCATCAGTACCATTTCCATCGGGCTGGGCGCTTTATCGCCTGCGTTGCCGTCCATCAACAGTTGATGTCCGGAAGCGGATTCACCAAGAAATGTTAACCCTTCAACCCATTTCACCCGCGCCTGCATAATTTTGTCCTCAATCAATTATTTTTGAAATTTTACATCGCTTATGTACAAAAAAGCCTGATAATCAGAGCTTAATCATGCTGAAGCGAGACAACACAAGACACTACACTCAACCTGTGTTACAAACAAAAGCGTAAACCGGCATGTGTTGTTGCGTCGATGCCTGACCCACCTCCGGCTTACTGGCGTCATCTGATAGACAGCCTCAGTATATTCCCTGACGTCATTCCGCCAGGACGGAATTGAATTATAACTATGTTATCACGCCGTACAGGGAACTCTGAGCCCTGTGATTTGCGCAGTGAATTAACAACAGAGGATAACAGCGAATGGTTCTCGGCAAACCGCAAACAGACCCGACTCTCGAATGGTTCCTTTCTCATTGCCACATTCACAAGTACCCATCGAAGAGCACCCTAATCCACCAGGGTGAAAAAGCAGAAACGCTTTACTACATCGTGAAAGGCTCGGTTGCCGTGCTGATCAAGGATGAAGAAGGCAAGGAAATGATTCTGTCTTACCTGAATCAGGGCGATTTTATTGGCGAACTTGGCTTGTTTGAAGACGGGCAAGAACGCAGTGCGTGGGTGCGGGCGAAAACAGCTTGTGAAGTTGCTGAAATCTCCTATAAAAAATTCCGCCAGCTCATCCAGGTCAACCCGGATATTCTGATGCGCTTGTCCTCACAGATGGCGCGACGCCTGCAGGTTACCTCGCAAAAGGTCGGCAACCTGGCGTTCCTCGACGTGACGGGCCGCATCGCGCAGACCTTGCTTAACCTGGCGAAACAGCCGGACGCCATGACCCACCCGGATGGGATGCAGATTAAGATCACCCGTCAGGAAATCGGCCAGATCGTCGGCTGTTCCCGCGAAACTGTCGGTCGTATTCTGAAGATGCTGGAAGATCAGAACCTGATCTCCGCCCACGGTAAAACCATCGTGGTATACGGTACTCGCTGATCCCCATCAGCGACCCCGCTATCGGACAGGGCGGCCATCTGGCCGCCCTTTTTGTCTCACATAATCTCACATGGTCTCACACCGTCACCCGGCTCAAACACTGGTGCCTGACGGCAATCTGTATTACCAGTACTTGTCGATCTCAGTGCGCAGGGCTTCTGCTGTCGCGCGACCGCTCTCTGACGCCAGGGCACGACCGGCGATAAACACTTTCGCGCGAATGCCGTCGAACAGGTGGATATCCTCCGGCACGATACCGCCGGTGATAGACAGCTCAAGCCCCAGTTCAGACAGCGCCCGCATTTTGCCGAGATCAGCAGCAGTCCAGTTAACCCCAGCCAGTTCCGCATCGCGGGAACGGTGATAGATAGCCTGAGTAATCCCCCTATCACGCCACGCTCTGGCATCATCCAGGTTCCAGTTACCGTACAGCTCAATCTGGATTTCGCCGCCAAACTCATCAGCCACTTTCTTACAAGCCTCGATCGTCGCCACATGCGCGGCGGCAGACACCGTAATCCAGTTAGCACCAGCGGAAAACGCCATTCGCGCCAGAATCGCACCGCCATCCGTGGTTTTCATATCACAAACGATAATATGGTTCGGGTGGCGTTCACGTAGTGTGCGTACCGCCGCCATCCCTTCGGCAAAGGCCAGAATGGTTCCCACCTCAATCACGTCAACAAAGCCGCTGACCCGGTCAGCCACCTCCACAGCCGTGGCCAGATCAGTCGAATCAAGGGCAATTTGCAGTATAGGTTTAGTCATCATGCGATTTCCTTTCCAATCGTTAAAATATCGGGATCTCTGACTTGAGGGCGAGCGCAGCCCGTGGCCTATTGCCACTGTTTATTTCAAGCCATTATGACCTTGTCATCGTGTTACGTGTGCGGCCGTTCAACGCTGGCCGTAATAGGCATTCGCACCGTGTTTTCTGAAATAGTGTTTATCAGACAGCGCCTGCGCGATATGAATGTCTGGATTAAGCAATCGGGTCGAGAACGCCATGGCGGCCACCTCTTCAAGCACCAGCGCATTATGCACCGCATCCAGTGCATTTTTTCCCCAGCAGAAGGGAGCATGACCGGTAATCACCGCCCCCGGCACCGCGAGTGGGTCGAGATGGCGGCGATGAAACTCCTCCACAATCACCAGACCGGTATTTTTTTCATAATCCTGAGTGATTTCGTCTTCGCGCAACGAGCGGGTACAGGGAATGTCACCATAGAAATAGTCGGCATGGGTGGTGCCGAGCGCGGGAATATCCTGACCGGCCTGCGCCCAGACCGTGCCGTGGCGTGAATGGGTATGCACAATACCGCCGATGTGCTCGAAGGCACGGTACAGCACCACGTGGGTCTCGGTATCACTGGAAGGATTAAGTCGCCCTTCGACCACCCGCCCTTCCATGTCGACGACGACGATATCGTCGATAGTCATCTGCTCATAAGAGACCCCGGAGGGTTTAATCGCGATAACACCCTGCTCGCGATCAATCTGGGAGACATTACCCCAAGTCAGCGTCACTAAACCATGACGGGGGAGCAACAGGTTGGCTTCCAGTACGATAGCCTTCAATTGCTGATACATCGTTGTTTCTCCTGCGCTCCTGCCGGAGCGCCTTGTTGCCGCTCAGGCGGTTTGCGCCAGTGCCTTATCAATCACACGGAACACATCTTCACAGCTGGTGCAAACCCGCAGTTTGTCGAGGTTGATTCCGGTGTCGCTGTGCTCGTCTTCCAGTATCTGGGTCACCTCCATCAACCCTTCCATATGCTCGTCGGAGGTACTCCCTGCCAGGGTGATTAGCACATCCACCGGTTCGTCTTCTCCCTCAAATTTGACCGGTGTGGTGAGCGTCACCAGCGCAAACGCGGTGCGATTCACACCGTTCTCCGGGCGGGCATGGGGCATAGCAAACTGCGGCGCAATCACGATGTAAGGCCCCATCTTTTCAATACTGCTGATAATCGCCTCATGGTAGCGAGGCTCGACAGCACCGGAGGCAATCAACATATCGGTACCGAGTTTGATAGCCTCGCGCCAGTCCGCCGCACTGGCGTGAAGCAGCACGGAGTCATTGTCGATTAACGATTGTTTGAATTTCATCTGCGTCTCCTTGCCCGTCCCCTCGCAGAGGGGAAGGCGTGATTGATTAACCGGCAAAGTTTTTCCTGATAAGCCCCAGCAACTCGTCACCGAAAGAGTGTGGGTTAAGCATGTTTTGCACTCCCAACACAAATTTGCCGTCACCGGGACTCATTTCCCCAGCCAGATGCTTGGACGAGACAATAATGTCGGTTGTCGGGAGTTTGGACTTGTAATCTGCCACGGCGCAGGAGTCCATGATGTGCGGCACTCCCCGTTGTTCAAGAAACTTGCCGATCTTCATCTTCATCATCATGGAAGAACCCTGCCCGTTGCCGCACACCGCCAGAATACGCACTGCACGTCCCTCAGTCGGCATCGCTGCTTGCGGCTCGACAGGGTCGATGTCGGTCTGGTCGGTGACCGACTGCGCACTGTCTTCTTCCTGACGCAGGGTACGTGACGCGAAATACATGTAGACACCAGCCCCCGCCAGCAGCACAAAGAAGAACAGGGATGAGAACGACAGCGCTTGCATAATAGGCGGGAACACCAGCGCCCAGTCCGCCATCCCCATCCAGCCGTTGAAGCTGGTACCGTTATGGGCAAACAGGTGAATCGCCCAGGCCGACCCCAGTACCTCGATGATCCCCATGACGAAGCAGATTTTCATCACCGCGCGCCAACCGCCAAAGTGGTTGGCAAACACCCCGATAGTGGCGTTAGAGAAGAACATCGGGATAAAACCGGGGATGATCATGATAGAGGAGTTGAGCAACAGCAGACCGAGCACCGCCAGGAACTGCCCCAGCGTTCCCCAGATAAAACCAAACACCATCGCATTAGGGGAATAGGCATAGATAGCGGCGCAATCAATCGCCAGCACGGCATTGGGGATAACGCGCTCGGAAATCCCTTTAAACGCTTCGGACAGTTCAGCCACGAACATACGCACACCAGCCACAATCACCTGAATCGCCACCGCGAAGCGAAGGCCAGTTTCCAGAATATAAATGGTCCAGTGGGTCGACCCGGCCATTTTTTGCAGGTTATCCAGGCCGAACGACAGCAGGATAATGCCGAAGAAGACCGTCATTACGATGGCGGTAGCGGTAATACTGTCGTGGAAAATATGCAGCCATTTCGGCAGCTTGAGCTGATCAACGCTGTCTTCCTTGTCGCCCAGTTTAGGCGCCAGCCGGGTGGCTATCCAGGAAGCGACCTGCTGCTGATGGCCGATAGAAAACCCCGCCCCACCGGTTACGGCCTGGGTCGGCTTAAACATAATGTTGGAGGAAATCCCCCAATAGAGCGCCATGATCACCGCGGTATACAGGATGGTTTCCCACATGGAAGCCCCCATCACCACATAGAACACCGCCACCAGCCCGACCTGCTGAAACATGATGTGGCCGGTGAGCATGATAGTGCGAATGCCGGTCACACGGCGGAACACCACCAGCAGGATATTCAGACCGAGCGCCAGCAACACCGCATACCCTACCCAGGAGTAACGGCTCCCCATGGTTTCCATGGTCGCCATCATGGTGGTGTAAGGGTCGATGACCGAACCGGTCAGGTGGTGGTACTCAGAGATTTTGTCTATCACCGGCTTAAAGCCAGACACCAGAGTCGTTGATCCGACCTGCACCAGCATGAAACCAACAATGGTTTTCACCGTGCCTTTCACCACGGTGGTGCCGTCACGTCTAAGCAGCAGATAACCGATACAGGTTACCAGCCCCAACAACAACGGGGCCTTGGTCATCACCTGGCTATAAAAAATATAAAAAATGCTGTAGAGGGTTTCCATAACGTTGCTCCGTCCGACATAAGGACACTGACACTGCTATTGGATTGCTATTGGAGTAGTGGACTCGATCACCACCCGTCCAGGTATGGGTTGCTTACATTCTGTGGGCGGAGGACAGCATAGGCCGTCGCCCTGGTAAACTCACAAACAATCATATTTCATCATGAAATGATTTTTTGTGATGAATGTCTTGCCGATAAAATCTCATTAAATCCGAAATGTCAGCGATATCAGGTAGCATTTGCGAATGATTTTTCCTGTCATCCAGCGACTCCGTCATGGGTTACGCAGTGGGAAAACATAAAAATAAAATAAAAAACAGATAAATAAGCTCATGCGCGCATGGGGCCGATCATAAAAGATTCGTCCATATCACAAAATAATCATCACAATCATTGATAATCAAAAAAACCATTGTTATAGTCACGAAAAATCACAACCAATCATAGACGCGCAGCCATGTGCGTCATGTCATTGTCCGATGACCCGCTGCCGGGTTCGCTATTGCAGTGCGGCATCCAAACCAGAAAGGTACGTCCGATGAGCAAGATTGATGAGATCACCCGTGAATCCTGGATACTGAGCACCTTCCCTGAATGGGGCACGTGGTTAAACGAAGAGATTGAGCAGGAAAACGTGAAACCGGATACCTTTGCCATGTGGTGGTTGGGGTGCACCGGCATCTGGTTGAAATCAGCGGGCAATACCAATATCTCTATCGATTTCTGGTGCGGTACCGGCAAGAAAACCCACGCCAACCCTTATATGAACAAGCAGCACCAGATGATGCGTATGGGCGGGGTTCGCAAGCTACAACCCAACCTGAGAACCTCGCCGTTCGTGCTTGATCCCTTCGGCATCAAACAGATCGACGCGGTACTGGCGACTCACGACCATGCCGATCACATCGATGTGAATGTAGCGGCGGCAGTACTGAAAAACGTCGGTGACCACGTGAAATTCATCGGCCCCAAAGCCTGTGTGGATCTTTGGCTGCGCTGGGGAGTGCCGGAAGATCGTTGCATCATCGCCCGTGTCGGCGATGAAATTCCGGTCGGCGACATCGTTATCCAGGTGCTGGATGCGTTTGACCGCACCGCGCTGGTGACGCTGCCTGCCGGGGTATCGTCAAAAGACAAGAGCATTCTGGATAGCATGGACGACCGGGCCGTCAACTATCTGGTCAAGACATCGGGCGGCAACCTCTACCACTCGGGTGACTCGCACTACTCCAACTACTACGCCAAACACGGCAACGACTACCAGATTGACGTCGCCCTGCTCTCCTATGGCGAGAACCCGCGCGGTGTCACCGACAAAATGACCTCGTCAGACATTCTGCGCGCTGGCGAGTCGCTCAACGCTCAGGTGGTTATCCCGTTCCATCACGATATCTGGGCCAACTTCCAGAGTGACCCACGTGAAATTGAAGTGCTGTGGAACATGAAGAAAGACCGGCTTGGTTACCGCTTCCGCCCGTTCTTCTGGCAGGTGGGCGGGAAATACACCTTCCCAACCGATAAAAACACGCTGCATTACCAGCATCCACGCGGCTTTGACGACATCTTCATTGACGAACCGGAGTTGCCTTACAAATCCTTCCTGTAACGCACAGGCGCGGGCCATGAACCGTCCTGCGGGCATTCATGGCCTTGACCACGCACAGCAAGGCAGAACCGCAACAGAGGGAGCAACATGCACAACTTTGACAAGCCCTTTCGCCTTGGGCTTTACGAAAAGGCGCTACCCGCTGCGTTCACGTGGGAAGAGAAGATTCTGGTCGCTAAAGAGCTGGGGTTTGATTTCATTGAGATATCCGTCGATGAATCGGACGAAAAATTGCAACGACTTGAGTGGAGCGACAGCGAAACCTACCAGTTGCGGCATCTGTGCGAGAAAAACAACTTCCCGTTACAGTCCATGTGCCTGAGCGCACACCGCCGCTTTCCCTTCGGCTCACATGACCCGGCTATCCGGGAAAAAGCCCATGAGATCATGGAAAAAGCGATTAACCTGGCTTACAAGCTGGGCATTCGTTGTATTCAGTTGGCGGGCTACGACGTCTACTACGAGTCACCCTCGGCCGAAACTCACCAGCGGTTTATTGAGGGCATGAAAGCCGCTACCCGGATGGCTGAACGGGCCGGTGTCATGCTGGGGGTCGAAATCATGGATACGCCGTACCTCAATTCGCTGAGCAAATTTGAGGTGCTGAAAAAAGCCATCCCTTCCCCTTACTTTATGGCGTACCCGGATGTGGGCAACATCACCGGCTGGAACTACGATACCTGCACCGAGCTAAAGCTCAGTTGCGATCACATCGTACAAATCCACCTCAAAGACACACGCAAGGTTTCCGCGCACAGTCAGGGGCAATTCCGCGATCTGGTGATTGGTGAAGGTGAGGTGGATTTTGCCGCCATCTTCCGCACCCTGGCCGAAATGGGTTACAACGGCCCGCTGGTACTGGAGATGTGGGCCAAAGACGAACAATGGGCGGCTAACCTGAAACTGGCCCGCGCACGTCTGGCCGAAATAGGCCGTCAGGCCGGTTTGGCACTGGCCTAAACCGATGTCGTCAAAAGAATCCGAGGAACGGCTGTCATTCACGCGCATGCGGGATATAATCATAAAAAAATCAGATTCAATCACTATCAGGCACGATATGACGGAAGCCCAGCGCCACAGCGCCATCCTGGAATTGCTCAATCAAAAACGCCATCTGTCGGTTACGGGTATCATGCAGGCCTTTGATATTTCTCCCGCCACCGCCCGACGCGACATCAACAAACTCAACGACTCCGGTAAGCTGCGTAAGGTGCGCAACGGTGCAGAAGCACTCACGCAAACCAAAACCCACTGGTCGCCGCTCAACAGTCATGAACCTGTCAGTCGTGGCGAATTCTCTCATCACAGTGAGAAAATGCGTATCGCGCAAGCGGCGGCAGCCTTGATAAAACCGGGTGAAAGCGCCGTGATCAACTGCGGCTCAACCGCCTTTGTGCTGGGTCAGGAAATCTGTGGGCAGGATGTTCAGGTCATCACCAATTATTTCCCGCTGGCGAATTACCTGATTGAACATGACCATGACGGCGTGGTGATCATTGGCGGGCAGTACAATAAATCGCAATCCATTACGTTGGCCCCACAGGACGAAATCTCCTCGCTTTATGCCGGGCACTGGATGTTCACCAGTGGTAAGGGGATTACCGCAGACGGCCTCTACAAAATGGATATGCTAACGGCCATGGCCGAGCAAAAAATGCTTAACCACATCGGCAAACTGGTGGTGCTGGCCGACAGCAGCAAAGTGGGACAGCGTGCCGGTATGTTGTTCTGCGCAGCGGATCGGATCGATATTCTGATCACAGGCAAAGACGCCGACCAACAGGTGATCGCCCAACTGCAAGACAAAGGGGTCAGCGTCATGTTGGTGTGACCGGCCCTTCACACCATGCAAGGATTTACTGATACATCACTCCCGTGCGGGTAGTCTGGGACATGGGATAGCACGAAAATAAATATCCTCCGGCATAGCCGGAGGTTTTTCATATGCGCCTATAAGGCTCTGTTACCAGCCGCGCCCTAACAGGCGCATCGCAATCTGACATTTGCATCCAAATCCGTTACTTACGGCCCGTAAACGGGCTACCTGGATACGGGATTGATAACTGCTCGCCCAGTTTATCCTGCTCCAGTTGGTGCTTTATGTAGTCCCGGATCTTCGATGTATTTTTACCCACCGTATCTACATAATACCCTCGGCACCAAAACTCCCTGTTCCTATATTTGAATTTCAGATCACCAAATTGTTCATAGAGCATCAGGCTACTTTTGCCTTTCAGATACCCCATGAAGCTCGATACACTCATCTTCGGCGGGATCTCCACAAGCATATGTATGTGATCAGCACAGCACTCTGCTTCCAGAATCTGCACATTTTTCCATTCACACAGCTTTCTTAAGATACTCCCTACTACACGCCGTTTCTCACCGTAGAAGACCTGTCTTCGGTATTTGGGTGCGAAAACTATGTGATATTTACAGTTCCAGCGAGTGTGCGCTAAGCTCTTTTCGTCCCCCATTGGGACCCCCTTTTGATTTCTTGTTTGACCATTGCAGTTGCCAGACCGCAAGGTGTTTTAACAAATCAAAAGGGGTTTTTATATCCGCCCCAAAGCTGGAAGCTTTACGGAACCCCCAGCCTAGCTGGGGGTTTTCTATAGACAACAAAGAGGGTGACCATTGGTCACCCTCTTGCTTTTCATGTACTTTACGCTCTTCGCAGAAACGTGTTGCCGTGATGCGTAAAAGCGCGGCTTACGCGCCCTTCACCACCTGTGCCACGGCTTTTTCAAACAGCGCCATCCCCTGGTCTATCTCTTCCGGGGTGATCACCAGCGACGGCACAAAACGGATCACATCCGGCCCCGCCACCAAAATCATCAACCCCAGATCTGCCGATGCCGCCAGAAAATCACGGGCGCGACCATGCCAGGCCGGTTTCAGTTGTGCGCCCAGCAGTAAACCCATGCCACGAATTTCATCAAAAATGCCGTACTGGGCGTTGATGCGCTCGAGCGCAGACACAAAACGTGCATGGCGATCGACCACGCCGGACAGCACTTCCGGTGTATTGATCACATCCAGCGCCGCTTCCGCCACCGCGCACGCCAGCGGGTTGCCGCCATAGGTGGTGCCGTGCGTCCCGACCGCCATCACCGACGCAATCTCTTCCGTGGTCAGCATGGCGCTGATCGGGAAACCACCGCCCAGCGCTTTCGCGGTGGTCAGAATATCCGGCGTGATACCGTAGTGCATATAAGAGAACAGTTTACCGCTGCGGCCCATACCACACTGCACTTCATCAAACACCAGCAGCGCCTGATACTGATCGCACAGCTCACGCACCCCCTTGAGGAACGCCGGTGTTGCTGGGGTAATGCCGCCTTCGCCCTGAATCGGCTCCAGCACCACGGCACAGGTGTGGTCATCCATCACGGCTTTGACCGCGTCCAAATCGTTGAACGGCACATGCACGATATCCGCCGGTTTCGGGCCAAAGCCATCGGCATATTTCGGCTGACCACCGACCGACACGGTAAACAAGGTACGGCCATGAAACGACTGGTAAAACGAGATTATCTTGGTTTTGTACGGGCTATGACGGGTAATGGCGTAATGCCGTGCCAGTTTAAACGCCGCTTCATTGGCTTCTGCACCGGAGTTGGCGAAAAACACACGATCGGCAAACGTGGCGTTGATCAGTTTGGTCGCCAGACGCAGTGCTGGTTCGTTGGTGAATACGTTGCTGGTGTGCCACAGGGTTTCACCCTGCTCTTTCAACGCCGCCACCAACGCAGGATGGCAATGTCCCAGTGCGGTTACCGCGATGCCACCAGAAAAATCGATATATTCTTTGCCCTGCTGATCCCAGACACGGCTCCCTTTGCCTTTTACCGGCACAAACTGCGCGGGTGCATAAACCGGAAGAATTACCTTATCGTAAGTATCCCGTGTTACTGCTGCTTTCTCTGTCGCCATTTGCTGCCCCGTTGTCATATCCCGTAGTGTGGAGTGAAGATCTTAAGTGAAAATATAATCAATAAATATGCATAAAAAATCAAAAATAGGCAATCACTAATCCGATACGCCCGGCCTGACCTGCGCTATCCGACTATAAATCAAGGAAATTTTTCAATAACTGGTGCCCTTGCTGGCTGAGGATGCTTTCTGGATGAAACTGCACACCTTCCAGCGGCAACGAACGATGACGTATTCCCATGATCTCGTCGATATCACCGTCAAGCTCAGTCCAGGCTGTGACCTCAAAACAGTCAGGCAGCGTATTTTTTTCCAGCACCAGCGAATGGTAACGCGTGACAGTGAGCGGATTTGCCAGCCCGGCGAACACACCACGCCCGGTATGCCGCACTGGCGAGGTTTTGCCATGCATCACCTGACGGGCGCGCACCACCTGCGCGCCGAAGACCTGTCCCAACGCCTGATGCCCCAGACATACCCCCAGAATCGGCAGTTGACCGGCAAAATGGCGAATCGCTGCCAGCGAGATCCCTGCGTCATCCGGTGTACAGGGGCCGGGAGAAATCACCAGTCGTTGCGGCGATAACCGCTCGATGTCTGCCAGCGTCAGCGCATCATTACGCCTGACCAGCACCGCTGAGCCCAGTTCGCAAAAATACTGGTACAGGTTGTAGGTAAAGGAGTCGTAGTTATCGATAAGTAGCAGCATATCTTTATTGATCAGCAGATAAATGACGCCAGATGCGTCGTCGATATCATGCTGACCGCGCATGATGTCGAATGAATGTGCCGAGTCTGAAGAGTTGAGAGGCGGATGTCCAGATACGAGGTGGAAACAATCGGTACAGAACGTAAATGTGGTGCAGAAAGCGGGGATAAAAACCTGACGACCTCACGGGAAAACCCCGGCCAGTCACGACCGGGGCGTTTCGTGACAACCTGGCTCTCACCCGGTTTCATTACGCAGCAGCATCGGATTGAACTGTTTGCGAAACTCGATAGGAGTGGCACCGGTGTAGCGCTTAAACATCTTTTCAAAATGGCTCAGGTCGCCATAGCCGCAATCCAGATAGAGGTTGGTAATGCGACTCATGGGGTGGCACTCCAGCCGCTGGCAGGCATAGAAAATGCGGGTCTGGTTCAGAATCTGTTTAAACGATAAGCCAAGACTGTGCTTGAGCAGATAAGAAAGATGCGACGGACTGATATGCGAATTCTCCGCCAGTTCAATCAGCGTCACTTCACGTTGAAAATGCTCACCCAGATACAACAGCGCTTTGATCACCGAGGGGTGAAACTGCTGCAACGCGTCCTGATCACGGCTGAGTACCGCGTCACACAATGAGCGGTTAATCCGCCGTCCTTCCCCTCTCTGCGCCAGCTCCGTTGGGGGGATAATATGCGGCAGAATACGGCTGGCCTGAGCCAGGCTAATCTCAGCATCCTCACTGAGCATTAATAGCCGGGCGACGCTGTGCCACAACTGCCTGACATTGCCGGGCCATTCGTAATGGTGCAGATAAAACAGTACGTCAGGATGCAGCGTCTGCCGGACCGATTGACGGTACGCCTGCCAGGCCGCGTGCACCAATTCGACTATCTCCGGCGTTTTGCCTTTCAGGGCCGACACAGACAATAGCTGGCACCCAAATGTCGACATCAGTTGTGCGCCGGGTTGTGTCGGCAACGCACCGCGCTCTGTCGGCGTGGCTATCAATCCGAATACCAGCCGCAGCGCATTGCGACCGGTATGCTCATCCTGCAATTGTGTCAGCAACGTCTGTTGTTGTTGCTCGGTCAGGGCGTCAAAGCCCGGTATGCACAGCGTCAACCGATGACCGTCAGGCAGTGAGGCCAACATATCCCTCACCTGTTTCGTTGGGTCACCCTCGCCGCTGAGCTCGACATAACGCCCTTGTGATGCCAGCAGTCTGGCACGAATATAGCTGGTGATATCAGACAGATCGGCACCCGGTTCGCCATACAGCAGAATCGGCCTGCCGGACAGCAATAACCGATCGATTTGCCCACGCAGCGCAGAGGGTAAAAAGATGAATTCAGGAATATGCCTTCCTACCGAATAACCCGCCAGAGGGATCTTTTCAGCAGGAATATTTCTTAATTTACCAGGTAGTATATTTTCTGTTTTCACGGGAAAATCCTTTATTCAACTCCTGCCAGCGTACATTTCACAACAATGTACTCCTTCATAAGAACGGGTATGGCTTATACAACTCTACCGTCTTATTTCAACCGCTACTCCAACCATAAAAACACCTATCCCTATCCCAATAATTCGGATTACCCAAAAACAGCAATGCAGCAATAACCCAGGTGCTGACGCAGGTGAATGGCTGGGGAAAACCCATCAATACACACACCGGCAACCTGAAATGTGATAGCGATATACCCTGTAAAAAAACCGTCCTGACTACACCCTGGCAAAATAAAGTAAATCCCTTTACTGTTTTTATTCATTATCACCGCAAACATGGGATAGAAATAAAATGCTTTCCCTGCTGGCACTCAAATTCAATTCACAACGCCAACATTGGTGATGTGACCGCTACAGTTCATGCCTGAGCTTATCGATAATCACCCACCCTCACAACAATCATTCGAGGGTTAATATGGCCTTCATTAAAATATTATTTTCTATGTCTACAATCAGGTCTTATTCGCCTCATTCATAACCAACATGTTATATATCCCGGCAAAAATAAACGCGATACATTTACACTCATCGTGAGTCACGTCACGAGAAACCCGCTCATGTGGGGGTAAAATGAGATTGTCTACCGTGACATCAAAGAATTTCGCAAATTTACACAACGTTTGCCTGGAAATAGGCTTGCCCAACTCGGCTCTTTTTACTGTAGAGATAGAGATATAACACTTCGACTCAAGACTCTGCTCCGACAATTCCTCCTGACTTAATTTTTTTTTAGCCTCAGGTCTTTGATCACTGCGGTGTTCAAGAAAAATCCATTGTTAGACATACATTCCCCTCTGCAATAAAAATTAATACGCTCTTTTTATGGCACTATTTTCATCACACACTTTAAACATCAACCCTCATTTACTGTGGGTTGATATTCATGCACATGAATCATGCAGAGCCACAATCGAACCTATTAATTCGTTATGATGTACATTCACCGAACGTCATATCCCCTGATTTTGACAATATAATTATTACCGTATTACATCACTGTATTTTTTCTTATTATGAAGAAATGGTGCATGGCCATATGGCCATGCACCATTGTCGATTAGCTCAGTACGCCGCTCAGCGCGCCCTGGCCTGCTTTTTTCAGCAGATTCAGTGCTTCACCCCAGAAAGCCGGGTTAACGCCAGAGGCTTTGGCTTCAGCAACACGGTTAGCGCGGTTCACATTCTGTGCTTGGGTTGGAAGTTTCATGGTATTTCTCCTTGAGTGTATTTACATCGTATTTTGGGGATATCCCCAGGTTAATGCCCCCAACTGGCGGCAAATCTTAAAACCGAGAACAAACGGCAAGCCGGTATTAATAGGCATGCCAGCTACGCAGCGTGCCGATGGTGACCGGCATGACATCGCTGACGTCAATGGTGTAGCGATACAGTTTGCGGGCGGCAGTAAGGCGTTCTTTCGGGTTGAAGAACTCCAGTACCACGTCCCAGCAATCGGATTCCGGGCGGCTGACCGGGCTGCGCTCTGCGCTGATTTTGTTCAGGAATAACCCTTCAGCGAAGGCGTCATCGAAGATTTCTTTCATCTGATACGCGTTGGTGGCCGCATAGTTAATCGCGCGCTCATTCGACTCGTAACCACGGTTACGCAGCTCGTAGTAAATACGGTTGATGAAGTTAATCAGCTCTTTGGATTTCGGCGTACCGACGGCGCTTTCGCCCATCAGCATTTTCGAAATATCCTGGGATTCCCAGTTGAACATGCCGCGTAATACCGGGCTGATGGTCGGAATCACCTGGCCGTTGAACAGCCGCGTTTCACCGCTGATAATCCCGGCGATGGAAACACGTTCTACGCCTTTGGTTTCCTGCTCGTACAGGAACTCCACCAGACGGGCGTATTCCAGCACCGCGAACTGTGCATCCGGTTTAATGGCGTACACCGGAATACCGTCGATTTTTAATGTCCAGATCAACGCGTTGGATTGCTCCGCGTTATCGCCGGTATTCAAATGTTCGGCCATTTGCACCGGATCAAACGGATAGCCGCTTTTATTGCCCATAACCTGGGTGAAGTAATCCAACCGTGCTTCGGTACCGAAGTCATAGCCAACCTGGCCGATAACAAAAATCTTTTCCTGATCACGCACTGTGCGCGCATCCAGCGCAGAAGACTGCGGCATAATCCGCCGGGCGGGCGCATGCACATAATGGTTGGCCGCCGGGTCGCTGATTTTGGGTAACGCCAGGCCAGCGTCACGCGATGGCGCACTCACGTCGGCACTCAGGCTGGAAGGCGCCAGTACAGCATCATCGCCCAACGCCACATCCTGACTCTCCTGATGGGTGTCGATAATCGAGGGAACCAGCAGCTCCACAGCGGCAGGCTCAATATTTTTTTCTTCAGTTGACATGGTCATGATCCTTTTGGGTGGTTGGTGAGAGAATTCCTGTGCTATTTGCCGGAATACTTTCTGAATATTTAATCGGTATATCACTGACTCCCGATTAGCTGCCGTTGACAACACCAGTGGGGTCGCTGTAGTAAACAACAGCTCCCGAATAATTTGTGGCGCACGGCAATGCCCCGCCACATTTATTGCCCTCATGATTAACGCCGATATTGCCGACACCACCGGGGCAGAAAAACTGCTGCCAGATACAACAGACAGATCATAATTCGGCGTAGCAACAGGAATGGATACACCAGATGCCAGCAACATTTTCTTTCTCAGTTTCAACCCATAGTTATTAAATGGAGCGGGCAACCCTTCTTTATCACAGGCACCAACAGCCAGAACAAAATCCATTGATGCCGGCAAGGATTCACTATTACGGCCTTCATTACCGACAGCGGCAACAATCAACACGCCTTCTTTTTCACAATCGTCAATGGCTTTACGTAATTCATCCGTTCCCTGGCCATTTATCGATAATGATGCACCACTCACGTTAATAATATGACAGCCATGTAAACGGGCATCACGAATCGCTTTTGCCAGGGTGCGTTCAGAACAGCCATGAATATTCCCCCGTTCATCCTCATGAAATACAGGGATACTCAAAATAGTGACGGCCGGAGCAATACCTACACCTTTTCCGCCAATAATACTGCTGACTGCCGTTCCGTGTGAGGTCGTTTTATTTTGCTGTGCAGCCAGGTGTTCAATGGTTAAATGGTTTAATATCGGGTGATGGCTATCAATGGCACCATCAATAATACCGATTTTCACTCCCTCTCCATTTATCCCTAATTGCTGCAATCCCGACAACGGATTATCAACGAATACATCACGAGTGTTAGACGAGTGCATCATCATTCTCTTTCCTGAATGTGGATGTAAAATCCCCGGTGTTTTCAGACCATGTTTAGTCGTAAGAGAATAACAACCACGACTATCACATGAATGATAACCATGCTGTCCGGTTATATTTTCTTTCACTCTGAAACTGGCGCAGTACTTTCACACAGCAAACACGACTATCGCACTAGACTATCGCAATAAATATCATCGTCACTGATGATTTAAACAACCTGCGATGTGTCATTTATTTATCCTGAACGAATAAATTCATACTAGCCTTACTTAAAGAATATTTTGGTATCACTTTAGTATCAGTTTTATCAGCTTAAGGTAACTCAATAGGTTACCCATAATCGTCCAATAAAATACTGAAATCTTATTGAACAACACACCCCGTTTTAAAAAGACGCGGCGTTAACATCGTTACGGAGAATATCGGTTCCAGATAAACCGGCGCCACATTTCATTGCCGACCTGGCCTCTGGCACCGGTATTATCCGCATGCCATGCTATTTATCAGTTAAAAATACGTTTATCAGTTAAAAACACGTTTATCAGTTAAAAACGCGTTTAGCCTTCGCCAGATAGTTTTTACGATCAACCAGGCCATTCAAGCCGCCATTAATCCTACGGGTGATCCCGTTGATATCATCCTGATCGGCCAACTCGTTGAGACCGTTCTTTTTCCAAAACCAAATTGCCGCCGCCACCGAAACATCCGGATTCTGGCTAATCAAGTCAGGATTGGTCACCAAATCCTGTCCAATGGCACTGCCACAGGCACGATAGTTATCCCGTCCCGTCAATTGAATCAGCCCACGGCCGCGATACTTCCAGCCATCACCGGTTTGCGTCGCGCCATTACCCAGTCGGTTGGCATAAACAATATTGGCGATAGCTTCGGGGTTGCGTTCACACTGTGCGGCCATCTCATCCGTGGTGAAATAACGCCCGAACACCGAGCGCAGCCCTTTCGCGCTGTAATTCAGGTTCTCCACCCGGGCGCGCAATTCATTGCTCTCATGCGCAATCTGGGCAATAAAATGCGCAAAACGCAAAGGGGTGTCGATCTGCGCCGCGTTGCATTCCTGCTGTAACGCCGGCTGGAATTGCGCGAGATCGTCAGCACCCGCGGCCGTCATTACCTTTTTTAACTTTTCCTGACTAATTTCAAGAGTCATTCGGTTTCCTCCTCAATGGCTTGACGCAGTCAGTTTGCAGAGGAAGACGCCTCCCTCTCTTGGGGAAATCTCGGTAAAAAGCAGGGGAACATGCAGCAAAATCGGAGGAAATCAGGACATCATGAGCCTGCGCCCCGGTCATCAACCGGGGCAACGAAGCAAAACGGCAGTATTCCTGTGCCTGCGACGAGACCAGGCATCAAGAAGCGGTATTTATTGAAACGGCGTTTGGTGCTCAACCAATTCCCACACCAGATAACAGAGGAACGCGCAGCCGACCACCAGCGCGGAAACCAGAATAGCGCGGGCATGACGGCAGACAAAGCGCACCTTGTCCTAATCCAGGATCATGGTATAGATGTAACGCACATCCTGCGACCGCCTGACGAATACGCTCCAGTTGCATCGCAAGTTGCTGGTAAAGCGGCTCATCACGCTCGGTACGCGCGGTGATGCACTGGTGTTCATCGCCAGACAGGGTGGATGCAGCCGATCGCACGTTCAACAACAAGCCGATAAAAATCAGGCTGGCGAACAACGCTTCAACCAGAGCAGCCCGTGCAGGTGAAACGTTCATAGCGTGATCCCCCGAATAACCAGCATCCCGCCTATCGCCAGAAAGCTGAGCGGAAAAACCAGACGACAGCGGCGTATCAATCGCTCATCTTCCACGCCGTTCACCTGACGATGATGGGCGAAGATGATCAGCAGAATCGCCGCGAAAATGCTGCCATACCCGGCGATGATCATCTGATCGATGATTGTGGTGTAAGGCAGATGCGGCAGAATATTGCTGGTGTAAAACGCATAGGCCACCACGGTCAGCATCAGCGTGAACGAGGTCTGCAAACGCTCGGAAAACGATTCGAGCCAGAACACGCTCCAGGAAGCGGCGATAATCAACCCCAGCGGCAGGATAAAACTCCACAGATAGTGGGACGGGTTGCGAACCGCATCTATCTGTACTGTAATACGGGAAAAATCGTTCTGATTGGGCTGTACACTGCTCAAATGGTTATAACGAATATCGCTGATATAGGTGGCGACTTTTCCCCTAATCTCCCACTCATCTATCTCTTCGTCATCGATGTGTTCGGTATAAACCTTGATGCTGCTGAAGCGTAATTGCTGATTGTTATAGGAAAAAGGTTCCAGTTCCAGCACGAACTGTTGGTGATCAAACGGGAACTGGCGGAAATCCATGTCATTACTGAACGCCCCCAAAAAGCGGGCGTTATAGATAACCCGCCCATCGGGAAATAGTATCAGGCATTTATTACCGGTATCCGGGCTGCCCACCACGTTGATAAATTCCAGCGCCGGTACCCACAAGCCATTCTTAATCCACCACTCGACCTGGCTATTCTCAACAATCAATGGCTTGTCACCGGGTGTTTTGCGTGGTTTGTCGGTCCATTGCGCGACCAGATCACCATCCACCTTGTAGGTTTGGTCGAGGGTGTTTACGCCGTAAATTTTATTGATAAAAATACTCACGCTCACATCGACTGGTTGGGTATCCGGCGCATTATCTACCTCCGCCGCCCACACCGTCCCCCCCCAAAACAGACACCCCGCTGCAATGCATACCCATAGCGTTCGCATAATCACACCTCCGTAACCGGCACAAAAGCACCAGTGCGCAAAATTCGCCTTCGTACCACATCATGTAGCCCATCGGCCAAAATCGTCAGTTCATCAATTGGTTGCATATCCCCCACCCTTTGCTCATGTCAGCGATAAGAGCAGAGTAAGAAATCGCCCGCTTCACGAGCGCGGCTGTTCAACGTGGAAATACGGCGAAACGCGGGAGAGAAGCCATCGGGTGGCACAACCGGGTCAGCGAACGGATCGGCCACCGTGCCTGTGAACGACTTCACAATTCATTCCAAACCAAAACTATGAAGATTTACTGAATAGTTGTTGCCAACCCTGTAACCGAAACCCGTTAGCGTGACCCTGCTCAAAACTATTAAAAAATCTATTCGATCCAGATAGTGAAATGGCATTTCGATTGTTGAAGTGTTCGATTTTTACACTAAAACTGAGTCTGGTGACCGGCATGCATGGACAGCTTTCATCTACCGGCATACCGGCCAACGTCCACTACGGGCGCAGGGAAAAACTCATGCCCACAAACTTATTGATGGTTTAGAGAAAAGGAATACAGGCTATGAAATCACTCATTACCCCGATTACCGCTGGACTGTTACTGGCACTCAGCCAACCCGTGCTGGCTGCCACCAATACCGGCGGTTACGCCGCAACTGCCGGGGGCAACGTGACAGGTGCAGTCAGCAAGACGGCTGCATCGATGCAAGATATCGTCGATATCATCGCGGCGGCCCGTCTGGATGCTAACGGCAAAAAGGTGAAGGGTGGCGCGTACCCACTGGTCATCACCTATACCGGTAATGAAGACTCGCTGATCAACGCCGCTGCCGCCAATATCTGTGGCCAGTGGAGCAAAGACCCCCGCGGCGTGGAAATCAAGGAGTTCACCAAAGGGATCACCATCATCGGTGCTAACGGCTCTTCCGCTAACTTCGGTATCTGGATTAAGAAATCCTCTGACGTGGTGGTACAAAACATGCGTATCGGTTATTTGCCGGGCGGGGCTAAAGATGGCGACATGATCCGCGTAGATGATTCGCCGAACGTCTGGGTTGACCATAACGAATTGTTCGCCGCCAACCATGAGTGCGACGGTACGCCAGACGGCGACACCACCTTTGAATCCGCGGTAGATATCAAAGGGGCGTCAGATTACGTCACCGTTTCCTACAACTACATCCACGGTGTGAAAAAAGTGGGGCTGGACGGTTCCAGCAGCAGCGACACCGGTCGCAACATCACCTATCACCATAACCGCTATAACGACGTGAACGCCCGCCTGCCGTTACAACGCGGTGGTCTGGTGCATGCTTACAACAACCTGTACACCAATGTCACCAGTTCCGGTCTCAACGTGCGTCAGAACGGCCAGGCCTTGATCGAAAACAACTGGTTCGAAAACGCGGTGAATCCGGTGACATCCCGTTATGACGGCAAGAATTTCGGCACCTGGGTGCTGAAAAACAACAATATCGCCAAACCGGCAGACTTCTCGACCTACGGCATCACCTGGACGGCAGACACCAAACCTTACGTGAATGCGGATAGCTGGACCTCCACCGGTACCTTCCCGGCGGTGAGCTATAGCTACAGCCCGGTTAGCGCGCAGTGTGTGAAGGACAAACTGGCTAATTACGCCGGTGTAGGTAAAAACCTGGCCACGCTGACCAGCGCAGCCTGTCAGTAACCCGGCAATCAATAACGCGGTAATCGAGCAGGCAATCGCCTGCTCGATTACCGGTATGGATCAGCCTGCCACTCATCTGGCGAATGAATTTAATAATCGGCAGGTTTTTAATTATTAAAGGTTATAACCAGCAGGTCAGAACTCCGTCCACAAAGAGTGATGCCTGTCAAAATTTGAAAAAACATAACCGTTACTAATAATGAACTGCCGTTTCACCTATTGAAATGTCGTCTTTTTGAGCTAAAACTGAGCACAGGTTGATTCATGCGATTCGGTTTTACTTATGTGTACCCTGCATGAGTTGTGTGACTGAACGGCAGTTAATGCCCTTGCAACATGAAGCATGACGGGAATATCGCGGCTGCATCAACCACCAATAAGGGCATGTGGAACGATAAATGCCCATTTCACATTTTTTAAAAACAGGAACACGACTCATGAAATCATTCATTACTCCCATTGCCGCCGGTCTGCTGCTGGCATTCAGTCAATCCAGCCTGGCCGCAGATACCGGCGGTTATACCAAAACGGACGGTGGTAACGTCACGGGTGCGGTCAGCAAAACGGCGACGTCCATGCAGGACATTGTGAATATCATCGATGCCGCCAAACTCGACTCCAACGGTAAGAAAGTGAAAGGCGGTGCCTACCCGCTGATCATCACCTATACCGGTAACGAAGACAGTCTGATCAACGCGGCAGCCGCCAACATTTGCGGTCAGTGGAGCAAAGATGCCCGTGGCGTGGAAATTAAAGATTTCACCAAAGGTATCACTATCATTGGTGCCAATGGTTCTTCCGCGAACTTCGGTATCTGGATAGTCAATTCCTCCGACGTCGTGGTACGCAACATGCGTATCGGCTACCTGCCGGGCGGTGCTCAGGATGGCGACATGTTCCGTATCGACAACTCACCAAATGTCTGGCTGGATCATAACGAACTGTTCGCTGCGAACCACGAATGTGACGGTACCAAAGACGGCGACACCACCTTTGAATCCGCCTTCGATATCAAAAAAGGCGCTACTTACGTCACCATCTCCTACAACTACATCCACGGAGTGAAGAAGGTCGGTCTGGCGGGCTTCAGTTCTTCTGACAGCGCTGAACGCAACATCACTTACCACCACAACATTTACAACGATGTCAACGCCCGTCTGCCGTTGCAACGCGGGGGGAATGTTCATGCATACAACAACCTGTACACCAATATCACCAGCTCTGGCCTGAACGTCCGTCAGAATGGTAAGGCGCTGATCGAAAACAACTGGTTCGAAAATGCGGTAAGCCCGGTAACGTCACGCTATGACGGCAGCAATTTCGGTACCTGGGTACTGAAGAATAACAACATCACCAAACCGGCCGATTTTGCGACTTACAACATTACCTGGACAGCCGACACCAAGGCTTACGTTAACGCCGACAGTTGGACATCCACCGGTACCTACCCGACGGTGCCTTACAGCTACAGCCCGGTTAGCGCCCAGTGCGTGAAAGACAAACTGGCTAACTACGCCGGGGTAGGCAAAAACCTGGCAACACTGACCAGTGCAGCCTGTAAGTAATACGTTCCCGACAGCCTGACTGATGTCAGGAGCATCCTCCGTCCGACAAAACCGGGCGGAGGATGCCGGATTGATTCTGGGCGGGAGGGCATCATTACTCACCCGCCTTTCGTTTGAAACGCCTCACTATCAGGCAGAACACGCCCCGGCATAGGGATCAAGCCATCATGAGACACACCCTGTTATTTACATTGCTATTCAGTACCTGCGTCCTGACCGCTCAGGCCGCCAGCACGGCCGCCCCGGACCTGAAAGGCTTCGGCACCGAGACGGTAGCCGGCAGCGGCGGCAAAGTTATCCGCGTCACCACGCTGGCTTCCAGCGGCGCCGGTTCGCTACGCGAAGCACTTGCTACCAAAGGCCCGCGAGTTATCGTGTTCGAAGTGGGCGGTATTATTGACCTCAACGAGCAGGACATTCGGCTCGCTGAGCCTTACGTGACCATTGCCGGGCAAACCGCGCCATCACCAGGTATTACCCTCGTCAAGGGCGGCATGATGATCACCACTCATGATGTCCTGATGCAGCATATCCGCTTTCGCATTGGCGATAACGGCCACGCCAAGAAGAGTGGTTTTGAGAAAGACGTATCGTTGTATGGACCGAACGCCTACAACGTCGTCGTGGATCACTGTAGCTTTGCCTGGGGCACCGATGAAAACCTGTCGGTTTCAGGCCCACGTTACGACGGCCAGTCCGGCACCGCCCATAACGTTACCTTCTCAAATAACATTATTGCGGAAGGTCTGTACGACTCCAGCCACTCCAAAGGCATCCACTCGATGGGAACGCTGGTGCACGATAACGTGACCAACGCGGCGATCATCGGCAACCTGTATGCCCATAACAATGAACGCAACCCATGGTTTAAAGGTGCAACCACCGGCGTTGTGGTCAATAACCTGATCTACAACCCGGGGATTTGGGGTATCCGTATCGGGGCGATACAAAGTGAGTGGGAAGGCCGCACTTTGCCGGTTAACGCTAAAGTCGCGATCGCCGGTAACGTGATGTATTACGGTGCCAACACCAAGTCCGATCTCGCACTGGTCGGCAGCAATACCACTGGCGGCGATGTCTGGATGAGCGATAACCTGGCCTTCGATAAAACCGGCAAAGCCGTCGCGCAGACCTCCGGTACCGGCATTAACTTGCTAAAATCCGCCCCCGTCTGGCCCACCGGGTTGACAGCGCTCAGTTCCTCATCGGTAGCCAATCAGGTGACGCAGCACGCCGGTGCCCGTCCGAAAGACCGCGACGCGGTGGATAAACGCATCGTTAGCGATTTCCAGAAACGTAGCGGTACCTTCGTCAACAGCCAGAGTGAAGTGGGCGGTTATCCCACCGCGAGCGCGACCAAACGTACATTGACGGTGCCATCCAGCGGTGTTGACAGCTGGCTGCAACAGATGGCGAAAGACCTGGAATAATCCCCCCAAGATTCATCACCAACGCGTTAAAAAATAGCAGGGAACCGATTATAGGTTCCCTTTTTTCTGGCAGTATGACGAGTATATTGACAACAACCATCGCTAAACCGTATATCAATACTATCAAAACAGCGAAAAAGACCGACATCGCGAAAACAGACACACAGCAAAATAGGCCGGACAGGTCATCATCAGGATGACAATGCCATTGTGTTGCCGAACGACACCTATTCGGCCCTCCTGATTCTCACCCTGGTCAGGCATTATTCCGCCACGCTACGCGGTATCCTGCCATCGGACGGCAATAAACAAGCCTGCAACGAGTACAGACTTTCAGACACGCTTTTTATATCGTGTGCCTGCCTTGTCATGCTCTTGTACGGCAAATTCAATATATTTGTATTGGCTACTGTGTCAGCATCAATAAAATCGATGGCAGTGACGCAAGGAAAGAGAATAAAACCCAACTGCTATTCCGCTGAGCACGCACGAATAACAACGAATGCCAGTGACAGTCACACTTTTTGCTTTTTTTATTTTGAGGTGATACATGCGAGTCGATGTCCCCACAATGTTTATGATGATCATCGTCTCAAGTTTTGCCCTGGCCCTGTGTGTGCGCTGGGCGGCGCATAGCCACCGGGATCGAGAACTGATTATTTGTACCTGGGCATTACTCTTTCACGGAATCGCCTACACATTGTATGCATTACGCGGCAAAATTCCTGACACACTCTCCATCGTCCCTTCGAACATCCTGATTGCTCTGGCCTACTCATTACTGCTTCTTTCCGTCACCACGTTCCAGCAACGGCGTGTCCCGCACTGGTTGCTGTGGATGCCAGCGGTATTTGCCGCCGTGTTCTTTAGCATCATGCTGGATAACCAGAAAGCCCGTACGCTGGTCAGCAGCATTCTGTGTATGCTGCAAGCCAGTGTGGTGATTGGGTATTTGTTGACACAGGCAACCGATCAGCCCGTTCGGGGGCGTAATCTGATGGTGTTAGGGTTAAGCGTGAATATCCTCAGCCTTATCCATCGACTCTTCTTGTTACTATCCAGCGGCAATTATCCTACTTCATTACTCTCCAGCTCCCCGGCACTGACGATTATCAATGTGGCAAGTCTCGCCACACTGCTTTTCATTGCTAACGGACTGATCATGATGGCGAAAGATCGTTCAGACCATCTCAACAACCTGATGTTGCGTCAGGACAACCTGACAGGTTGCTGGAACCGCATCCGGGTACAAGAAATAGCTCGTCAGGAAATGGACCGGCTGGAGCGATATGGCTATCCCGTGTCGTTGCTGATGTTCGACCTGGATCATTTTAAGAAAGTAAACGACGATTACGGCCACGCAACGGGAGATGAAGTGCTCAAAGCATTCGCCCACATTGCCCGCACCACGTTGCGCTCCACCGACGTACTCGGGCGGTGGGGAGGCGAAGAGTTTGTCGCGATCCTGCCGTCTACCGGCATCGGCGGTGCGATACTGACCGCAGAACGCATCAGGCAGGCACTCGAATCACAACGTTTTTCCAACGGCCTGCAGGTGACAACCAGCATTGGCATCGCTGTTTGTCAGTCCAGCGATCATTGGGAAAGCTGGCTAAGCCGGGCCGACTCCGCGCTCTATCGCGCTAAAGCGGCGGGCCGTAACCGTATCGAGACAGAAGCACTGATTGTCGATAATTCGCTGATGGTGTTACCGGATACCAATCTGGTTCATCTGACCTGGCACTACAGCTACGCCACCGGTCATCCGGATGTCGACCGAGAGCACCAGCACCTGTTTCGTCAGGCTAATGCGCTGTTACAGATAATACTGCGTAGCGGAACACGGGAAGAGTTCTCACAGCAGGTCAGCCAGCTTATCGATTTACTGCACGAACACATGCAGCATGAAGAGCAAATGCTGCGCGAAAAGCAGCACCCGGATGCCGGTTATCATGCCCGCCTACACAGCCACCTGCTCTATCGGGCAAGCGAGCTACTACAGCGGTTTGAGCAGCAACAGATAGGCATGTCGGAACTGTTTCACTATGTGGTGTACGAAGTGATCACCCAGCACATGCTGATTGATGACAAACAGCTGGCGCTGTCTAAAAAATAAATGAGGCTGTTTCCCCACACCACAGCATCCTGCTGCGGGAATGGGGAAATAATGCAGAAGACATGTCAAACCAACAGGCGATTACTTCTTAATCACTTTTGCTGACTGAATGATAATAGGCTTCGTCGGTACATTCTGGTATGGCCCGACATTATCTGTCTGGACTTGAGAAATCTTGTCCGCGACCTCCATGCCCTTGACCACTTTACCAAACACCGCATAACCAAAATCACGCTGGCCGTGATCCAGAAAAGCGTTGTCCGCCACATTGATAAAGAACTGACTGGTGGCGCTATCTTTCTCACTGGTGCGCGCCATAGCGATAGTGCCGCGCAGATTACGCAGACCATTATCCGCTTCATTCTTGATAGGCGGATTGGTGGCTTTCTGTTTCATATCACTGCTAAAACCGCCAGCCTGAACCATGAACCCTGGGATAACCCGGTGAAAAATAGTGCCATTGTAAAAACCGCTGTTGACATAATCGACAAAGTTTTTCACGGAAATCGGCGCTTTTTGATCATCCAGCGCCAGTTCAATGTTACCTGCGGTGGTTGTCAGCAACACGTGAGTGGACGTGGTAGCGGCAAAAGCCGGTGAAAAGGCGGTCAGAGCAAATACAGTCACTACCGCTGCCAGTATACGTTTTGACATGAAGCATTCCTTTTGAGGATCAACGACAGAAAGCGTACCGATTTTAAATAGCCGTACCTTTCTGCGCCACCCATTTACCTTTTTTTACGCGATCACGGCCACCCATTGGCGAAAAAAAGAGCACTATTTGCTCTCCCACCCGCCGACTCAACATCATGACAGCCGCCACCGCTCCCCCGGAGTCGAAACATCATAACCGGGGGAGAGAAAGGGTCAAAAGAATGATGTGCTACCTGGCGATTAATGCTGGCTCAGCGTGTGCGCCTCGATCCAGTCAAAGTTGATATCTTCACCCAGGCCAGGACGTTGCGGCAGGTGAACGAAACCGTCTTCGTCCATCGGGTCCACCAGCGAATTGAGGTAAGCGGCGGGTTCGTCGTAGTTCATGAATGGATGCAGCAGACCACGTTCATACCAGCGACAGTTTTTAATCGCTCCCACGACAGCCAGATTGGGTGCGCCGTTGCCATGAATTTCGCAATCCATGCCGAAGGCTTCCGCCAGATGTGCCACTTTGAGGCACGGTGAAATACCACCTACACCCTGCACCCCGGCACGCAGGATGTCACAGGCCCCCTCCTTCACCCAGTCGGCACGGCTGAAATATTTCCCGCCCAGACTTTCCGGCCCGATGACATCGATATCCAGATTTTTGTTCAGCCAACTGTAGGATGCCATGCTCTGCTCCTCCATCGGCTCTTCGAACCAGGTGAAGTTCAGTTTTTGCAGCTCACGACCGATATACAGTGCCTCGCTACGGCTGTACCAATGGTAGCCATCCAGCATCAGGTTGATATCCGGCCCGACCGCTTCACGCACCGCCGCACAGGCTTTCACATCCATTTGCGGGCTGGGTGCGAATGATACCGGCGGCATCCAGGTATGCAGTTTAATGGCCTTGTAACCGCGCGCGACCAGCTTTTCGGCGAACTGACCGTACTCATCCGGCGTCGACAGGCCACCTTTGAGTTCATCGCCACACATGGTGCTACCGTATGCCAGTACTTTGTCACGGTAACCGCCCAGCAGTTTATAGACCGGCGTGTTCAGTGCCCGCCCAGCCAAGTCCCACAAGGCTTGCTCGACGATAGCCAGCGCCCGGTCAGTTAACTGGTTAGCACTACCGCGCTGCCAGTGCACCAGATCCTGCCATAAACGCTCACGATCAAACGGATCCTGCCCAATCAGTACCTTGCGGAAAAAACTGTTCACCACATAGGGCCGAATGACTTCCGGCGGTGCAAACGCATACCCTTTGTGCCCATCCTCTGTACTGATGGTCAGCAGCGCCATGCTAGCCTGATGCTCATCGCCTGGGTGGGAATGTCCTGCGCTGTCAGAAACGCGGCGAGTGGGATAAGTGAAGACGGTGACGTCAATGGATTCAATTTTCACGTTGATTACCTGCCTGAAGGTGAAGCGCCCGCCAGCATCGGTTTTTATGAATTGGTGAAAATAAAAACACAGTGCTGATTTAATAAAATTGCGTTTTATTTATATCGATTATTGAGGAAGTTTACCGCGAGGTCATTAGGCAATTTATAACATTTGTGAAAATTATCCGCCCGATGATTATGCAATTGCCCTATTTACAATCTCCATTTTTATTATCTTTATTTTCCTTATCCATCGCTCAGACTAACATCAATAAAAAACGCCGCTTCCGATAAGAAGCAGCGCTGTCTGAATAAAAATAACCACGACCAGATAACGAAAGATCAGATTACGGGCGAGCGACAAACCCCACCACGTCATAGGCTTTGCGCAGTGTTTCCTGCGCACGGGCGCTGGCTTTTTGTGCCCCATCACGCATCACCTGCTGCAAGAAGGCTTCGTCATCACGGAAACGGTGATAACGCGCCTGCAGTTCGCTCAACATGCCGGAAACGGCATCGGCCACTGCGCCTTTCAGGTGACCATACATCTGCCCTTCAAACTCTTTCTCCAGATCAGGGATGGTTTTCCCCGTCACCCCGGAGAGGATATCCAGCAAATTGGACACCCCGGCCTTGTTTTGCAGATCGTAACGCACCACTGGTGGCTCGTCGGAGTCAGTGACTGCGCGTTTGATCTTCTTCACCACCGATTTCGGGTCTTCCAACAGGCCAATGACGTTATTGCGGTTGTCATCCGACTTAGACATCTTCTTGGTCGGCTCCAGCAAAGACATCACCCGCGCGCCGGATTTCGGAATAAACGGCTCAGGAACACGGAACACCTCACCGTAAATCGCGTTGAAGCGCTGGGCGATATCCCGGCTCAGTTCCAAATGCTGTTTCTGGTCTTCGCCTACCGGTACCTGGTTGGTCTGGTAGAGCAGAATGTCAGCCGCCATTAACACCGGGTAGTCAAACAATCCGGCATTGATGTTTTCTTCATAGCGGGCAGATTTGTCTTTGAACTGGGTCATGCGGCTCAGTTCGCCGAAATAGGTATAGCAGTTCAGCAACCAACCCAGTTGTGCGTGTTCCGGCACGTGTGACTGGACAAAAATCGTGCTTTTTTGCGGGTCGATACCGCAGGCCAGATAGAGCGCCAGCGTATCCAGCGTCGCCTTGCGCAGTTGCTGCGGATCCTGACGCACGGTGATCGCATGTTGATCCACGATGCAATAAATGCAGTCAAAATCATCCTGCATGTTGACCCACTGACGTAACGCACCCATGTAGTTACCAATGGTCAACTCGCCTGACGGCTGTGCGCCGCTAAATACAATGGGCTTACTCATGTCATGCTTCCTGATCGTGTAAAAGGGGTAACCCGGCAAGGGTCACTAAATCCGCAAAGCGATCCAGCACCACGTCAGGGTGACTTAACGCGATCGCCTCGCCATAGTTATAACCATACGTCATGCCGACGCACGGACATCCGGCGGCTCGGGCAGCCTGAATATCATTACGAGAATCGCCGACAAACAGCAATTCGTTTACCCGTAACCCCAGTTTACCCAACACCATGTACAACGGTGCCGGATGTGGCTTTTTCTCGGTAACGTCATCGCCGCCTAAAATCAGCGAGAAATAGTGTCCTATCCCCAGCACATCCAGCAGCGGCGCGACGAAAGGTGTCGGTTTATTGGTGACAACAGCCATACGAAAGCCACGTGCGGCAAGCGCAGCCAGCGTCTCTTTCACCTCGGGAAACAGCAGGCTGCCGCTATCTACCGTGCGGGCATAGTACTTATCAAACAGCGAACGGGTATCCTGAATCTGCCGGCTCGTTGGCTCTACCCCCGCCCAGCGTAACGCCCGCTCCATCAATACATCGGCACCGTTACCAATCCAGGTGGATACTCGCTCTTCACCCGCACGCGGCAGCGACAATGCACCTAATGCCATATCCACCGCTTCGGCCAACCCTGGCGCGCTGTTAACCAGCGTACCATCCAGATCAAACGCCAGCCCGCGAATCGCAGCAAAATCAGTCATGACGTACTGTCTCCAACTCCTGGCGCATCTTATCAATCACCGCACGGTAATCCGGCTGGCCAAAAATCGCCGAACCGGCGACAAACATATCCGCACCGGCTGCCGCAATCTGCGCGATGTTATCGACTTTGACGCCACCATCGACCTCAAGACGGATATCATAGCCGCTTTCATCAATCCGCTGACGCACCTGGCGTAATTTATCCAGCGTAGAAGGAATGAATGACTGACCGCCGAAACCTGGATTCACGGACATCAGCAAAATGATATCCAGCTTATCCATCACATAATCAAGATAACTCAGTGAGGTGGCAGGGTTAAACACCAGACCCGCCTTACAACCATGACTCTTGATCAGTTGCAGCGTCCGGTCGACATGTTCGGATGCCTCGGGATGAAACGTAATGAAGCTGGCACCCGCCTCGGCAAAATCAGGTATCAGTCTGTCCACCGGTTTTACCATCAGATGCACATCGACCGGTGCGGTAATGCCGTAGTTGCGCAAGGATTTCAACACCAGCGGGCCAATCGTCAAATTGGGGACATAGTGGTTATCCATCACGTCAAAGTGGACGACATCGGCTCCGGCAGCCAGAGCGCGCGCGGTATCCTCGCCAAGACGGGCAAAATCAGCCGACAAAATAGACGGGGCGATTAAAAACGGTTTCATGCGTTTCTCCAAACCATCAAGTCTGCATTCCGCTGCCGGGTACGCCCACTGATGACACACCTTCGCAGCCACTCTGTTAGGGGAACAAGGGTGAGGCTTTTCTCACCGTTATTCCCCCTGCCCATCGCCTCTCGTCACACTCAAGACGCCCGGCAGTACAACGCCAGCAGTTCATTGACCTTACTGCGGCCCGAAATATTGCGGCTGATGGTGCGACGCGCCTTGACCACATACAACGATGACGCATCACGATACCACTCGCGAGTCAGTACCGTATCATGGTTGGAAATCAGCACCGGGATCTGGTTTTGCGATGACAACTGCTGCGCCAACTGCGCCAGATTTTGCTGATCCTGATGGTTAAAGTTGTTGGTGTGGTACGCCGTGAAATTGGCCGTAGCCGACAGCGGCGCATAAGGCGGATCGCAATACACCACCGAGCCTGAGGTCGCATTGGTCAACGTCTGCTGATAATGCTCGCAAACGAACGTGGCGTTTCGCGCCTTTTCCGCAAACCAGTAAAGTTCTTCTTCCGGAAAATAGGGCTTTTTATAACGCCCGAACGGCACATTGAATTCACCTCGCATGTTATAGCGGCACAAACCGTTATAACAATGCCGGTTCAGATACAGAAACAGCAACGCACGGCGATAGTCATCGGTGCAGAGGTTAAATTCCGTTCTCAACTGATAAAAAACATCCGAGGTATTCACCTCATCAACAAACAACTCGCGGGCATCGCTAATGAACGTATCGGTTTCAGTTTTGACAATTTTATAAAGATTAATGAGATCGCTGTTAATATCCGCCAGAATATAGCTGTCGTAGTCGGTATTGAGAAACACGGAACCCGCACCCACGAAAGGCTCGATTAATCGCTCTCCCGCTGGCAGATATCGGCGAATCTCCTCCACCAGCGGATATTTCCCACCGGCCCATTTTAAGAACGCGCGGTTTTTCTTCATGCCGTCGTTAGTTACTCACACAGTTCAGAGCCACGGATTGTACTCTGTTAAGACAGCACATCAGGGCCAATTTGGTCTTACTTGGTCAAGTCCTGCTTCACCTGACGGATCGGCCTGACCCATGGTTTTTTCGCCTGAACATCAGCAGGCAGGGACGCAATAGCACGCTTGGCATCTTCCGGTGTGGCGTAAACACCATTCACCAGCACATACCAGGGCCGCCCGTCACGTTTCGTTTCATACACCCAGTAGTTCGCCAGTCGCTGTTCCCGAGCATAAGCCTTGAGAGAATCTTCGCGGGACGCACTGCTGAGCTGCAAGGTAAAGTGGCTGGCAGGCGCACTCTGGATAGCTGTACTGCTCTGGCTTGCGGCTGACGCCGCAGGTTTACCTACTGCAACTGGTCTGCTCGATGGTGCGGGCATCACAGCGGTCGTAGGGGCACGATGTGTATTCGTAGCAGGTTTCGCCGCTTCTTTAGCTTCTGCGACCGTTTTATGGGATGGCGTAGTTTCATGGAATGGCACAGTAGAAGGCTGCTTTTCAGCCTGCACACGCGAAGGCGCCTTCTCCACAGGCTGCGTGCGCCCACCTTTGGCCGCCGGCGAGAATACAGTAGCCGGTTCGGTCGGCAATCCCGCCGACAAGGCATTTACCCTGTCTTGCTGCTGAGGCTGAGACAAGGCATCGGTGATATTGCCCGGCAGCTCAATGCGCTGCTGGTTGTTATTCTGTGCGGGCAAGGCTGCCTGCGTAGGGGTACCGGAAACCGGCTGGCCGCTTAACGCCTGCGGAGCACTACTGCCTGCATTCGGGTTATTGCTTACCGGTACAGGGGAAGAAGGCTGAGATACCGCCGGTGATGCACTCTGGGTCTGGCTGGAAGACATCGACGATGACAGATCGATATTCTTACCAGAACCTGCTGCGGGTGACGACGCTGAAGGCGTATTCTGGCTGGGTGACTGCAAGGCAGAGCCGATACCAATGATCAGCAGCACCAATACCACAATACCGATACCAATCATGGTGTGTTGTCTGGATAGCGAAACACTCGGAGCAGATAAACTTTTGCCTCTTCTCTGCTGACGCACGGGGCGTCGATCACTGGTATCCGGTTTCAACTCTTCTTCCGGGTTGAACTCATCCATTTTACCCTCCCACTGAAAGGCTAGCTTTCGCACACATCCGACGCTGCGAAAGTCTAAATCATAAGGCATTGTATTTTAAACGTAAACCACCGCGATTCCACCTGCTGGCTATTCAGCCAGCTCAGTGAAGGGTTTAGGGAAGGCAGTCGGCGATGGATGCCAGCACCAGTTCGTGCGATACACCCGACCGGACTTCAGACTGACCAATTGCCGTAGGCAGAACCAGACGCAACTCTCCGGCCAGAACCTTCTTATCCCTCATCATGTGCGGTAAATACGCTTGCGGGACCATTTCGCGCGGTCCGGTAACAGGCAAACCAGCCCGCAGCAACAGCGCCTTGATACGCTCAACATCGTCAGCGCTCAACTGCCCGAGACGACGAGCCGCATGAGCCGCCATCACCATTCCAGCCGCTACGGCTTCGCCATGCAGCCAGTTGCCGTATCCCATTTCCGCCTCAATGGCATGTCCATAAGTGTGGCCTAAATTCAGCAAGGCGCGCAGCCCGGACTCACGTTCATCCGCGGCCACTACCTCTGCCTTAAGCTCACAACAACGACGGATACAGTAGGCCAGCGGCGCACCCTCCAGTCGACGAATCTCGTCGATATGCGCTTCCAGCCATTCAAAAAAGACGCGATCGAGGATAATGCCATACTTGATCACTTCGGCAAGCCCGGAGGAGAGCTCGCGTGCAGGCAATGTTTGTAGGCAATCCAAATCGACAACCACCGAGGCGGGCTGATAAAACGCGCCAATCATGTTTTTGCCAAGCGGATGATTGACTGCCGTTTTACCACCGACAGAGGAGTCAACCTGTGACAACAGCGTGGTGGGAACCTGAATGAAGCGAACACCGCGTTGATAACAGGCGGCAGCAAAGCCGGTCAAATCACCGATGACGCCGCCGCCCAACGCTACCAGCGTGGTATCACGACCATGCGGTTTAGCCAGTAATGCGGAAAAGACCTGCTCCAGCACCGCTAACGACTTGAACTGCTCGCCATCAGGCAAAATAACCTGATCCACCCGTACACCGCTGTTCTCCAGCAGGCTACGTACCCTGTCCAGATACAGCGGAGCCAACGTTTCATTGGTCACCAGCATGGCCTGATCGCCAGCCTTCAGCGGCATAAAAGAAGCCGCGTCGTTGAAAAGACCGGCGGCGATCGTAATGGGGTAACTGCGTTCCCCGAGAGTTACGGTGACTCTTTCCATGCTCGTTCCATTGATCTGTCAGAGACCTGCGGTATACAGGAGATTACACAAAATCAGTTGTTTTCCAGCATGCTGATAATCTGGTTAGCAACGACTTTGGCGCTTTGTTCATCGGTGCGAATCGTAACATCGGCGATCTCTTCATACAGCGGATTACGTTCTCTCGCCAATGCCTCCAGCACTTCGCGTGGTGGGGCTTCAACCTGAAGCAACGGACGTTTTTTATCTCGTTGAGTACGGGCCAACTGTTTTTCAATCGTGGTTTCCAGATACACCACCACGCCACGTGCTGACAGGCGATTGCGAGTTTCGCGTGATTTTACCGAACCACCACCGGTTGCCAGCACAATGCCCTGCTTTTCCGTCAATTCATTAATGACTTTCTCTTCGCGCTCGCGGAAGCCTTCCTCGCCTTCCACATCAAATACCCAGCCCACATCAGCCCCGGTACGACGCTCAATTTCTTGATCGGAGTCGAAGAATTCCATATTGAGCTGCTGAGCTAACTGACGGCCAATAGTGCTTTTGCCGGCACCCATAGGCCCAACCAGAAAGATATTGCGTTTCTCTGCCATTTTTTTGGTATTACTAAGAAATTCGTTAATGATAACCCGCCCCGCCATGTAACCTGCGGCGGAACCTAAACTGAAACCTCATGAGCGATAGTGCGAGAATCAGACAAAAAATTATCTCAATACTCAGGGTGGTTTGGCAACCGAATAAAACGCCACACAAACCAGGTCGTCATAAACCGTGCGTTTTATCTACACTGCTGATGTAACACCACTTCCGTGCTCAAGCCGCTATCCTTGTATGCTAAAACGACGGTATCGTCAAACAATGAAGGGCACTATTTCACAAAGCGAGTGTATAAAGCGGGCAGACGCATCGCACTGCCCACTGTTTTAAGATAATCAGGCTGCTGGTGCGCGTTTGGCCGCCTGAATCAGCGTAGGCGTGATAAAGATGACCAGCTCGCGGCGCGTATGCTGCTGACTTGTGGCGCGAAACCACTGACCAATGCCCGGTAACGACCCCAAGCCCGGCACCTGACGCTCCCCTTGATTTTTTTGTTGTTGGAAAATCCCACCCAGCACAATGGTTTCGCCATCCTGCACGGTGACCTGAGTCTGGATCTCCTGTTTATCGATCGCCAGGATTTCGCCCCCTTCCCCCTGCTTGATAGCCCGCCCCGGCATATTCTGGCTAATCAGCAGGTTGAGCGTAATCTGTCCGCCATGCAGAATCCTGGGGGTGACTTCCATGCCCAACACCGCTTCCTTGAACTCGATCGATGTCGAACCACTGGCACCGCTGGAGACCTGATACGGGATTTCCGTGCCTTGCTTGATGCTGGCTGTTTGTTGATGCGCAGTAAACAGGCGCGGACTGGCGATAATCTCCACCTCGTTTTCCTGCTCCAGCGCCATCAGTTCCAGGTCAAGCAATCGTCCATTGAGCTTTGCCAGATGAAACCCAGCGTTAACAGCGGGCGATTCAACCGGGAGGCTAACCGTGAAGTTATTC
The DNA here is from genome assembly GCF_020406815.2 of Dickeya oryzae. Lineage (NCBI taxonomy): Bacteria > Pseudomonadati > Pseudomonadota > Gammaproteobacteria > Enterobacterales > Pectobacteriaceae > Dickeya > Dickeya oryzae. The sequence goes on along the minus strand of NZ_CP162670.1, from coordinate 353,944 downwards.
ATCTGCATCGCCTGCCCTGCAATAGAAGCGTCCCCCAGCCCCCAGTTGACGCCCAACGCTTTCAAATGCTCGCTGCTGATGGTGACGATGTGCGCTGCCAGTTGCACCTGAGACAATGGCTTATCCAACGCGTCAATCCAAGGCCGAATTTGTTCCAGCGCGGAAGCGACATCCCGAATCAGCAGCGTGTTGGTGCGTTTATCGACGGTGACGTTACCGCGTTCTGTCAGCAACGTACCGCGCTGGCTTTGCAGATTCGCCACCACCTCAGTCGCTTCCGCGTACTGCAAGGTGACGGACAGATTTTGCAACGGCAGTTGCAAACGCTGCTTAGCCGCTTGTTCTTCCTGTTTCTGCTGGCGGTCTTTCACATAGGTATCGGGGTAAACCATCATGACGCTATTTTGCTGTTCAACCGTCAATTGCCCCATTCGCAGAATAATATCCAGCGCCTGCTGCCAGGGAACCTGCTGTAAATTCAGGCTAATGTTACCGGCTACCCCCGGTGCCACCACCAGATTAAGTTGCTGGTGGTCTGCCAGCGCCTGCAAAACTCGCTGCACGGGCACATCGTCAAAGACCAGTGAAACCGGCTCGCCGCTACCTGCTTTGGCCAGCATGCTGCCACATAACATCATCAACCAGCCGTACCGGTAAAACCGTCTACCGGGAAAACATCCTGTCTTCATCCTTCATTCCTTGTTGTGATGAAAAGGCGGCCCAAGACGTATTTCCGCCACTCCACAGCTCACTTTCCCACCCGTTTGACGCAACGTTGCGCCGCCACGGTCAAGCTGGGTAATCTGCCAGTCACCGGGTGGAATAACATCGCCATCACGAACACGTAGCCAGCCGATTTGCGGCTGCACCAGCCAGGCAATCCACCGCGACGATGACCCCACCATTCCCTTGAGTTGCCATTTCTGCTGATCCTGCCCGCTATTACACGACATCTCCGACAGGGGCTGGAACGGGTCGCGCATAACGGACTCGCGTATGACTGAGTCACGTATTACTGGATCGCGTATTACTGAATCACATCGTGCCGCTGTACTCACCAGGCCAAGAAGCCCCCCGACACACAGTGCACAGCCTTGCCAGTAATTCATTGCCCCACCTTCACTGATGGTGCTTGCGGCAGCGAGAGTCGCAGTTCGGTACGCAGCCCGGCAGACGCCTTTCGGATAGTAATATGGTCGATGCGCAGCACCACTGGCAGCGATTGAAAACGCGACAGGAAATTCAGGGTCGCACCGTACTGCGCATTAAAAACCAGTAACCAGGCAGACGGCTCACCATTCGCGTCCTCCGCCGGCAATGGATGCCAGCTTTCAAGTTGAACACCACTGTCACGTAATGGCTCATCCAGTAACGACGCGATGCGATTTACCGACCTGTCTTCTGCCAGAGAAGGCTGCTCAGCAAGCCAGCGTTGTAAGACGTGTAACGCCGGTAGCGCGGTAATTTTCTCTCGCCATTGTCTGATGACCTGTTCACTGTCACGGACTTGCTGTTCGAGCTGCGCTAATTGCCGTTGCTGCGCCTGCATCCATATTCCGCCGATGACAACCGCCACCAACATGACCAGCATTGGCGGTGCCAGCAGCCACAACCATAGCGGCGCGGTCAGCCAATGTGCGACCCGGGGATAAAACCAGTGCATCATCCTTTCGCTCCCACGCCGTCTACAGCCTGCCAGTGCAGACGTAACGAAAAACTCAGCCGGGCGCTATTCTTAGGATCGCGATCGGCCTGTTGCACGCTGGCGTGGGCTATTTGTGGTAACGCCGACATCGCCTTCGCCAACGTGACGATAGCCGAATAGTGATTACTCACTCCGGACAGTGATAAACGCACACCGTTGTCGCCAATTTCTGTCAGCCAGAGTGCGTCGGGCATCAGGGTCGGTAGTTGTGCCAGTAAGGTCTGATAACGCTGGTTCTGTCGCTGGCTCTGCTCTTGTGCCGCCAGTTGTGCCAATTGGGTTTCACGTCGCTGCCAGGCAGCGAACGTCTGATGGTAGCGCTGCGCATAGCTCGCCTGTTGCGACTGTGCCAGTCCAACCTGCAACTGCCACCACACCCGTTGTTGACGGTAGTTCACGCAGGTGATGACTGCCGCATAACCGACAACCACCATGACGATACTGGTCAGCAACAGGCTTAACCGTATACGCCGGTGCAACAGACGAGGTCGCCATGCCAGAAGATTCACCGTCAGCATGGTGAATCCTCCGGACGGATCGCCAGCCCACCCGCAATAGCAAAAGCGGCCGGAAACCCCGGTAATGGCGGTTGTTGTTGAGCAAATGCTGTCAGAGGCGACCAGGAAATCAGCCCGGCAGACGTTTGCTGCAACGTCACAGGAACAGATGCACTGAGATAGGCAGCAGGAGGGATCTCTTTTTGATAGCAAGTGCTCACGTACTTTAATAGTTCGTGCTCGGCTCCTGTACCCGTCAGGTCGTCTGCTATCTCATCCGGATGAAACGTACCGAATGCCAAAGGCGCGTCCAGCGGTGACACCCACAGCCAGTGATCATCAAACCGATGCAACAGCAGACGATCGCCAGCCAACCCGGCCCGTGCCGCCATACACCGCAATGCGCAAGGGGTAATATCCACCACATCGGGTTGCAGGCCAGCATCACGCAGGCAATGCAGCCAGACATCCAGTTCCGTCTGACGCGCCGCGGTAACCAGCAACTTATTGGGGGTCTGCGGATCAGGACGATAATCCAGCGCCAAATCGTCGCCACTCACTGGCAGCACTTTGGCCGCCATTTTACGAATATATTCGCCACGTTGCGGTTCACGCAGACGATAGTCTGGCATCGACAGCCGTTGTTGCAGTACGCGCGGGGCGGGGAACCCCAACCGTAGCGAAACAAATCGTGGCAATTCATGCCGCCATTGACGAAGAACCGTACAAAGTGCAGCGGGATGATGTAGACTACCGCCGCGTAATATGTCGTCTGGTAACGGCAATTGCCACCAATGGCGTAATTGCCAGCTATGTCGGCGACGTTGTACGGCCAGAGCGCGCATCACGCCGTTCTGAATGTCCAACCCAACCTGCCAGATGGGATAAGCCATGAATGTTCGATCTCCTTATCGTTTCATACAGAACAGATACCCGATGGACATCGCGGTGCAGGTAAGGCGGTCATAGAGTCATACCCGGTTTACAGCGCCCCGCAAGGGAAGAGGACCATAAAAAAGCCGGGTACAGCGGGTCGCCATGCGCCTGTAACCTGAAAGACGACGGGTATATCCACCTTGCTGGCTTCCCTTTATACTAGCGCCCGTCTGTTTATAAACTATTCAATTGCTACTGAATGGAAAATCTCCGGTGAAGTTCGTAAAGTATCTATTCATCCTTGCAGTGAGTTGCATTCTGCTGGGAGTCGCTTCGCTCTATGGCCTCTATCGCTATATCGAGCCACAGTTACCCGATGTCGCTACGCTGAAAGACGTCCGCCTGCAAACTCCGATGCAGGTTTACAGTGCTGACGGCGAATTGATCGCCCAGTTTGGCGAGAAGCGTCGTATCCCGCTGAAGCTGGACCAGATCCCGCCGATGCTGGTTAACGCGTTTATCGCCACGGAAGACAGCCGCTTCTTTGAACACCACGGTGTTGACCCGCAGGGGATCGTCCGCGCGGCGGTCATTGCCCTGACATCGGGTCATGCATCGCAAGGGGCCAGTACCATCACCCAGCAGCTGGCGCGTAATTTCTTCCTGAGTCCTGAGCGCACGCTGTTGCGTAAGATTAAGGAAGTGTTTCTGGCTATCCGCATCGAACAAACGCTGACCAAAGACGAAATCCTGGAACTGTATCTGAACAAGATCTACCTGGGGTACCGTGCTTACGGCGTGGGTGCCGCCGCTCAGGTCTATTTCGGACAACCGGTCGACCAGTTGACGCTGGCGCAAATGGCAATGATTGCTGGCCTGCCGAAAGCGCCGTCCACCTTTAACCCGCTTTACTCTTACGATCGCGCCGTGGCACGTCGTAACGTGGTGCTGTCGCGCATGCTGGACGAGAACTACATCACGCAGGCGCAGTACGATCAGGCCCGTAACGAAAAGCTGGTGGCGGACTATCACGCACCGGAAATCGCCTTCTCCGCCCCTTATATGGCTGAAATGGTTCGCCAGGAAATGGTGAAACGCTATGGTGAAGATGCGTATAGCGATGGTTATCAGGTCTACACCACTATCACCCGCAAACTGCAGTTGGCAGCGGAAGACGCGGTACACAACAACGTCATCGCCTATGATATGCGCCACGGCTACCGCGGCCCGGACCAGGTGTTGTGGAAAGTCGGCACCCCAGCGTTGACGCAGGACAAGATTGTCGAGGCACTGAAAAAACTACCGGTTTACGGGCCGTTGTTCCCGGCGGTTGTTACCGATGCCAGCGCCGATAAAGCCCATGCCGTGATGGCTAACGGCGATAAGATAGAACTGCCAATGCTGGGTGTACGCTGGGCGCGCGCCTATCGTTCAGATGACCAGCAAGGCCCCACGCCAAAACGCGTCACCGATGTACTGGCTGCCGGTCAACAAATTTGGGTACGCAAAGTCGACAACGACTGGTGGCTGGCTCAGGTCCCTGACGTCAACTCGGCGCTGGTATCCCTCAATCCGCAAGACGGCGCGATACTGGCGCTGGTTGGCGGGTTCGATTTCAATCAGAGCAAGTTCAACCGTGCTACGCAGGCGCTGCGGCAGGTAGGGTCAAATATCAAGCCATTCCTGTACACCGCCGCGATGGATAAAGGTCTGACGCTAGCGACTATCCTCAACGACGCCCCGATTACACGCTGGGATCCCGGTGCGGGTTCCGACTGGAGCCCGAAAAACTCACCGCCGGTGTACGACGGCCCAATCCGTTTACGTCAGGGTCTGGGGCAGTCGAAAAACGTGGTGATGGTGCGGGCAATGCGTGCGATGGGTGTGGATTACGCCGCTAATTATCTGGAACGCTTCGGCTTCCCGGAACAGAACATCGTACATACCGAATCGCTGGCATTGGGTGCAGCATCGTTTACGCCGTTGCAGGTGGTGCGTGGTTACTCGGTAATGGCTAACGGCGGCTATCTGGTCGATCCTTACTTCATCACCAAAATCGACAATGCCGCCGGTCACACCGTTTTCAGTGCTACACCGAAAATCGTGTGCGATACCTGCAATCTGCCGGTCATTTACGGCGATACTCAACGTTCCGCCGTCTTGTCGGATGACAGCATGGAAAACGTGGCGACGTCGCAGGAAAATCCGGTGCAGGCTGCCCCGCAGGTTGATCCGATTACACCGTCGGAAGTCGCTAAACAGGCCGCCGCTCAACCGTACGCCCCGCATGTTATCAGCACACCATTGGCCTTCCTGATCAAAGACGCGCTCAACAGTAACGTGTTTGGCGAACCGGGCTGGATGGGTACCGGCTGGCGTGCGGGTAAAGTACTGCAACGCCATGATATTGGTGGCAAAACCGGTACTACCAACAACTCGAAAGATGCCTGGTTCTCCGGTTATGGCGCGAATATTGTTGCTTCGGTGTGGATTGGTTTTGACGATCACCGCCGTGATCTTGGCCGTACGTCGGCATCCGGTGTCATTCGCGACCAGATTTCCGGTTATGAAGGCGGAGCGAAAAGTGCTGAACCTGCCTGGGATGACTATATGAAGGTGGCGCTGGCAGGCGTACCAGAACAACCGAAGACGCCGCCGCAGGGCGTCGTGACGGTTACTATCGATCGCAGCACCGGCAAACTGTCGGATGGCGGCGGGAATAGTCGTCAGGAGTATTTCATCGACGGTACGCAACCCACCGAGCGGGCAGTACATGACGCCGGTACCACGCTGTACAACACCAGTAGCGGTCAGGCAGAAGAGTTATTCTGATGCGAATACGCGGTGCAGCGCTGATTGGGGTTGCACCGCGACTGCGATAACAACGCAGCAAAAAGGCGCGATATTCGCGCCTTTTTCTTTATCTGGATCGACTGCTTTATCTGGGCTGTGATAAAGCGATTGTTTTGACAAGTCGTGTTTTGATAATTAGCCCTGCTGCGCTAAAAACTGTTGCGCTAAGAACAACGCACTCACGTTACGCGCCTCGCGAAAATCCGGCTCTTTCAGTAGCGACATCATGTTTGCCAGCGGCCAGCGCACCAACTGCAATGGTTCTGGCTCGTCGCCTTGTAAGCGTTTCGGATAGAGACCGCTAGCCACCACGATATTCATGCTGCTGGAAAAATACGACGGTGCCATCGTCAGGGTAGATAACAACTCAAACCGCTCCGCGCCAAACCCGACCTCTTCCATCAGTTCACGGTTAGCCGCTTCAAACACGGTCTCACCCGGATCAATCAGCCCTTTGGGGAACCCCAATTCATACTGCTCAATCCCCACCGCATATTCACGAATCAGCAACAGTTCATCGCCGATGACCGGTACTATCATCACTGCTTCACGGCCTGACGGACGCATACGTTCATAGATGCGGCGCTCACCGTTGCTAAACTCCAGATCAACGGCCTCCACATTGAACAAATGTGAACGTGCTACGGTCTCAACCTTGAGGATTTTAGGTTTTTGCAGGTTATTATCCATCGTGGCCTCGATGAGGAAACCGCAACCGGCTTTCCCCGTTCAGGCCAGTGTCGGCACGGAACACAAACTGGTAGAGCCGCGATTTCCTGCAGAATATTCAGTAAGTCATATTGTGCGTTAACATTAACAGTCGCTGCAACTCTATCATGGTGAATTTACATATTCGCAACAACATTCACACATTAGTTTTTTTTATACAAAAAACGACCGTATGAAGATGTCTCTCCACCCTAATCCCACCAGAAAAAATTCAGATTTTCCTCATTTTCGCGCTTGTGATCGCTTGCTACCATGCACCGTTAAACAAGTAATAGTCGGTTAATTCAGTTATTAACTGTACGACGTGGGTTAACATTGTTCGTGTAGTTTTGTTACTATCCGGGAATAACAGGGGGAACCTTACGCTGTTGGCTGGAGATAATATGCGCACAATACTCATCATATTGGCTGTATTGTTTGCCTGTCTAATTGTCGTGGGGGGGATCATTGGCTATCTCATGTATCGTCGTCTTCTATTCGCCAAACGTTTGCCGGTTACACCATCGGGACATCGCCAGCTGACAGCGTCGGAACGCAATGCTATCGAACGCTATCTGGCTATGGCCCATATAGACAGTCCGGTTTCTGCGTCTGTTCCGGCCACCTTGACCCGTCTGCTACCGGGCAATCGGGTGTATCCCATAACCCATAGCATTACCCGCTATGGGCTGAGTACTGACGCGCCCAATAAATGGCGCTATTACATCGATACTCAGGAAATCCACCTGCCCGCACGCTGGGAGCAGTACATTACTCAGAACAATGAAATCGAACTGATCAAAACCCGTTCGATCCCTCTGGTGATTTCGTTGAATGGCCATTCATTGACGGAAGTGGTTACCGAAATGGATTCGTTCGCCGGTTCAGACATCCCTGGCGAACAGGCATACATTCGCCCGGAAAGCCATGAACACACCGAACTGGTCGCTATCCGCAAGGAAACGCCGGAAGAACATGCCGTACACCGTTCACGCGGCCTGCGTGAAACCGGAGTACTGAGTCTGGCGTTTCTGCTGCTGGTGTTTAGCCTGACCAGCCCGCTGACGATGTTGCCCTGGCTGGCCGGTGCCGCCTGCCTGATGGCTGCCTGGGGATGCTGGCAGTTGTTTCGACCTCCGTCGCAAAAAGAGCTGCGCGAAGTGCATTGTCTGCACGGCACACCACAATGCATGGGCTTATTCAGCGACACCACACAAAGCCAGATCAGCAATGTCTCGCTTGGCAATATCGACCTTATTTATCCCCCCCACTGGCAGCCTTATATTGGCTACGACCTCGGCAAAAAAACCGATGTGGATATTTATCTGACCCGCCAGGTCGTGCGCCAGGGCAACTATCTGTCCTTACATAACGAAGTCAAATTCTTCCCGCTACAGCAATGGGGCAAAAACGCCGTACTGGCTGTCGGTGCTCTGCTCAGCCTGATCCTACTGTTGACGTCAGTGCCGCTTGATCTCCCCTTAAAACTCAGTCTGGCCTGGGTTCAGGGTGCCAGCAGCATCAAGGTGACCCAGGTCGAAGATCTGGAGCGCATGCCACTGCACATTGGCGATAAACTACAGGTTCGCAGCAGCGGGATGTGTTACGTGCCGCCGATTAGTCTCAACCCAACGGCATCCAAAGCCTCGCCTTTCGCCCCGTTTGATTGCACCGCCATTTACTGGAATAAAGCGGCACCGCTGCCATTACCTGAATCAGACACCATCGAGAAAACCGCAGCCTTGCAAAAAACGGTGAACGAACAGTTGCACCCCGCCGCCAGCGACAATCAGGTCAGTTCCCAGTTGGCAGATGCTATTCAGAAATCCGGCATGATTCTGTTAAATAACTTCTCCGATATCGTGCTGAAAACCGATGCCTTATGTGAGAAAGAAGAAGATTGTATCCGGCTCAAAAATGCGCTGATCAATTTGGGCAATGCCAAAAACTGGGATCTGTTGGTTAAACGGGCACGCTCCGGGGCGCTAAAAGGCATGAGCGTGGTATTACGTCCGGTCAGTGCTGAATCACTGGATGGATTGGTGAAAAACGCCACCGACGAGTTCTACAGCCGCGAAATCATTACCGCCTCCAATTCACTGAATAGCCCGCCACCGGGCGGTTTTCTGATTCGCAGTGACGAAGGTCGGCAATTCGTTAATCATCAGGCACCGGTCGCACCGCTACGCGATCTCCCGCCGCAGGAGCAATGGCAGGAACTTGAACGCCTGTCCTCGCTGTTGCTGCATACGCCGTTTGAAGCCAGCGGCGTGATAACCCAGATCAGTATCGACGCCAATGGTACCCGCCATATTTCGCTGCATAGCGAGCCAGATGCCGTTACCATGTGGCGCTCACTGGGTGCCTGCCTGCTGTTGCTGACCTTTAGCGTCATTCTGGTGCTGAATCTGGTGCTGCTGCTGGTCAAACGCCGCCGGAGCCAGCAGCGTATCGCTAATATTCAGCAGTACTATGCGCGCCATCTGGTGCCGGAAGCGCCGACCGCCAGTCCCCTGTACGGCAATGCGGTTCACTCCTAACCCTCCTCAATCGATACGTGCTATCAGCCGCGTTTAGCGGTTATGCTACGCGGATAATATCGACTACCCTGTTTCCGGTTGAACCGGAAACAGGGCATTGTCCCTGGAGTATGTATGAATCCCGAACTGAACTGGAATGAGATCGATACCGTCCTGCTGGATATGGACGGTACGCTGCTCGACCTTGCGTTCGATAGTTATTTCTGGCTGCAATTGGTACCGGAATCCTTGAGTCGTCAGCGTGATATCAGCCTGGATCAGGCACAGCAGTTGATCGCGGTGGAATACCAGGCGGTGCGTCATACCCTGAACTGGTACTGCTTCGATTACTGGAGTGAACGACTGGGGCTGGATATTTACCAGATGACCAGTGACATCGGTTACCGCGCCCGCTTGCGGGATGACACCACGCCATTTCTGCACGCACTGCGTAAAAGCGGTCGCCGGTCGGTTTTGCTGACCAACGCCCACCCGCATAGTCTGTCAGTTAAGGTGGCCCATACCGGGCTGGATAGACACCTTGATTTATTGCTTTCCACCCATACTTATGGGTATCCCAAGGAAGATCAGCGATTATGGCAGGCGGTGCAGGAAGACATCGGGTTTAACCCGGAACGAACCCTGTTTGTGGATGACAGCGAGCCAATACTGGATGCCGCCAGAACCTTCGGTATCCGCTACTGTCTGGGTGTCCGCAATCCTGACTCGACCAGCCAGCAGGAAAACTGCTTCCGGCAACACCCATCGATGAACGACTATCTGGCCTTTCTGCCGGACATTCATCAGTCGATTCGCGTCGGCAATCAGGAGTGTTCATGAGTAAAGACCGTCAACACGATGACGACAACGCCGTCCGGTTAGATAAGTGGCTATGGGCTGCGCGTTTTTACAAAACCCGAGCCATGGCACGTGAGATGATCGACGGCGGCAAAGTGCACTATAACGGCCAGCGCAGCAAACCGGGCAAACTGGTGGAAGTAGATGCCGAAATTACGCTGCGCCAGGGCAACGATACGCGCACAGTGATGGTTCGCACCATCAGCGATCAGCGCCGCCCGGCTGCACAAGCGCAGGCATTATATGAAGAAACGCCGCAGAGCATTGAAAAACGCGAAAAACTGGCCCAAGCCAGAAAGCTGAATGCCCTGTCGATGCCGCATCCGGACCGGCGACCGGATAAAAAAGAGCGTCGGGATTTAATCAAATTCAAATATAGTGACGCGGAATAAGCCGTCGTCACCACGAGAGAACATTATGGCCAATCATGACCAATTGCATCGTTACCTGTTCGAGAATCACGCTGTTCGCGGCGAACTGGTCACGGTAAGCGACACTTTCCAGCACATGCTGGCAAATCACGACTACCCGGTGCCGGTAAAAAACCTGCTGGGCGAGATGCTGGTAGCGACCAGCCTGTTGACCGCGACGCTGAAATTCAGCGGCGATATCACGGTTCAGTTACAGGGCGACGGCCCACTGAAACTGGCGGTAATTAACGGCAACCATCAGCAGCAAATGCGCGGCGTAGCACGTTTGCAGGGCGACATTGCCGCCGACAGTTCACTGCGCGACATGGTCGGCAACGGTTATCTGGTGATAACCATAACCCCGACTGAAGGGGAACGCTATCAGGGCGTAGTGGGGCTGGATGGCGACGACGTGGCTGCCTGTCTGGAAAATTACTTCCAGCAATCCGAGCAGTTACCGACGCGTCTGTTCATTCGCACCGGTGAGCATGATGGTCGCCAGTGCGCTGCCGGTATGCTGCTACAGGTGCTACCCGCACAGCATGGCAACCGCGAAGACTTTGACCATCTCACACAGTTAACCGCCACGGTGAAAGCGGAGGAACTGTTTGGTCTGCCGGCCAACGATGTGTTGTACCGGTTGTACCATCAGGAAAACGTCACGCTGTATGAGCCACAGCCGGTCGTGTTCAAATGCCACTGTTCACGGGAACGTTGTGCTGACGCGCTGATGACGCTGCCAGCGGATGAGGTTAGCGATATTCTGGCGCAAGACGGGCAAATCGATATGCACTGCGACTATTGTGGCAGCCATTATCTGTTTAATGCTCAGGACATCGATAACATTCGCCAGTCCAGCGCCAACCCAACCTTACATTAATCACGCTAATTATTTGCGCGCCATCTCACGGCGTGTCAATCCATTACAGGTAGCCCGCTTGCGGGCTATCTGCGCTTTTCAGACTAATTTAGTACATAAATAGGTCAGTACATAAATAGGCCGCTGGTGTTTTTATCGCACGATTCTGCTTACATACCAACCGTTTGCTTACTTTTCGTTCACATGAATAAGCAAAGTTATTAATGAATTTATTTAATTTTTTGATTGGTATCGCGGTTAAAATAAGCTCACCTTCTAGACTTACTATGTAGTACAACTATAACGATCTAGGAGTAGCAACATGCAGATGAAAGGCATTACGCCAGAGGCACTGACGGCTTATGGTATTCATGATGTCCGCGAAATTGTCTACAACCCAAGCTACGATTTACTGTTTACTGAAGAGACATCCCCTACCCTGCAAGGCTATGAGCGCGGTATCGAAACCCAACTGGGTGCCGTTGCTGTGGATACTGGCATTTTCACTGGCCGTTCGCCGAAGGATAAGTATATCGTTCGCGATGATGTGACCCGTAATACCGTCTGGTGGTCAGATCAAGGCAAAGGCAAAAACGACAACCATCCGCTTAGCCAGGAAACCTGGCAACACCTGAAACAGCTGGTCACTAACCAGTTGTCAGGCAAACGCGTGTTTGTCGTTGATGCTTTCTGTGGTGCTAATGCCGATACTCGCCTGAAGGTCCGTTTTATCACCGAGGTGGCCTGGCAGGCTCACTTCGTGAAAAACATGTTTATTCGCCCCAGCGAGGAAGAGTTGCAGGGTTTCGAGCCTGATTTCATCGTGATGAACGGTGCAAAATGCACGAACCCACAGTGGCAGGAACAGGGGCTGAACTCAGAGAACTTCGTGGCATTCAACCTGACGGAGCGCATCCAGCTCATCGGCGGTACCTGGTACGGTGGCGAGATGAAGAAAGGGTTGTTCTCCATCATGAACTACCTGCTGCCACTCAAAGGTATCGCGTCCATGCATTGCTCGGCCAACGTTGGCGAGAAAGGCGATGTCGCGGTGTTCTTCGGCCTGTCCGGTACCGGCAAAACCACGCTGTCCACCGACCCGAAACGCCAGTTGATCGGCGATGACGAGCACGGCTGGGATGATGACGGCGTGTTCAACTTCGAGGGTGGTTGCTATGCGAAAACCATCAACCTCTCCGCCGAAGCCGAACCGGACATTTACCACGCTATCCGGCGCGATGCGCTGCTGGAAAACGTGACGGTGCGGGCAGATGGCAGCGTTGATTTCAGCGACGGTTCTAAAACCGAAAACACCCGTGTGTCTTACCCTATCTATCACATCGATAATATCGTGAAGCCGGTCTCCAAAGCCGGGCACGCCACCAAGGTGATATTCCTGACCGCGGATGCTTTCGGCGTGCTGCCGCCGGTCTCCCGCCTGACAGCGGACCAGACCCAGTACCACTTCCTGTCCGGTTTTACCGCCAAGCTGGCAGGAACCGAGCGCGGTGTCACCGAACCCACGCCAACCTTCTCCGCCTGCTTTGGCGCAGCGTTCCTGACGCTGCACCCGACGCAGTACGCTGAAGTTCTGGTGAAACGCATGCAGGCAGCAGGTGCAAAAGCCTATCTGGTCAACACTGGCTGGAACGGCACCGGCAAACGTATCTCCATTAAGGACACACGCGGCATTATCGACGCGATCCTCAATGGCAGCATCGATGACGCTGAAACCCAGACGTTGCCGATTTTCGATCTGGCGATCCCGACGGCTCTGCCGGGTGTCGATGCGGCAATTCTGGATCCTCGCGATACCTACGCCTCTGTCGAGCAGTGGGAAGAGAAAGCGCACGATCTGGCACAGCGTTTTATCACCAACTTCGATAAATACACCGACACCCCAGCCGGTGCGGCACTGGTATCCGCCGGGCCGAAACGCTAACCAAACAACCGCCGCCGCTCACCCGGCGGCGTTGTCCTGACAGCAGTTTTCTCAATAGCTGTTTTCCCTACAGCAAAAAGGCGCGATAACCGCGCCTTTTCTTTGCTATTTTTACCGCTTTCACCGGTTTCACCTCGGTGGGTCGACATTATTCTTTGTCTTGCCGGGTGCGACCTGTCTGTGTCGAACCTCGTCGATGGCCCTCACGCGCACGGACTGAAGCTGTGCCGGATGGGTTCGGGAACGCCAGTGGCAAATAAGCCCGCACGCGCAGTCCACCGCGTTCACTGCGCCCCACATCCAACGATCCGTTGTGTGCGTCAATGATACGCTGCACGATCGCCAGGCCTAACCCGGTACCGCTGGTGCTGCGAGCGCTATCACCGCGAACAAACGGCTGAAACAGGTGCGCCAACTGCGATGGATCGATACCCGGGCCATCATCTTCCACCTGGAACCAGGCACGCTGTAATTCCCGGCCGCTACTGACACGAATCCAGCCATTACCATAACGCGCGGCGTTCACGACCAGATTCGCTACCGCCCGTTTAATCGACAAGGGGCTAACCTTCATGGGCAGTTCGCCCAGAGTCAGTTCACTGTCGATTTCCCGCTCATAACCGCTTTCAGAGGCAACCACTTCACCCAGAATCGCATTGAGGTCAGCGACCTCCATCTGCATTTCCTGACCAGTACGCAGGTAGTCGATGAACTGCTCGATGATGGCGTTACACTCTTCAATGTCTTTATTGATAGATTCCGCCAGATATTCGTCTTCCTGGCCCATCATCTCGGTTGCCAGGCGAATGCGGGTCAACGGCGTGCGCAAATCATGGCTGACGCCAGCCATCAGCAACGTTCGGTCGTCCGCCAGTAGCTTGACCCCGGATGCCATCTGGTTGAAGGCTCGCGTCACCGAACGCACCTCCGAGGCACCATATTCACGTAACGGTGGCGGAATAATGCCTTTCCCCACCTGAATGGCGGCATGCTCCAGTTCCACCAAGGGTCGATTCTGTACCCGAATAAATAACCAGGCGCCGCCTATCACCAGCAACATGATAGCCAGGGTATAGCGAAACAGTGGCGAGAAGTCGCCCTGATGGATTTCCGTTAGCGGCACCCGTACCCAGATATCTGGCGATAACCAGGTTTTCAGCCATACCACCGGCGTATTCTTGCTTACCTCAACCCGCACTTCGGTCGGCCCACCCAGTTGCTGCGCCATCTGTTGGCTCAGAAACTTGTAGTGCTGCGCCCAGCGCAGACCGCTCTCTTCGGCTGCGGCGTTGGTATAGAGCGAAATACCCAGTTCGCGATAAATCTCACGCCGGAACGCCGGGGGGACGTCCAGCGTGGAACCATCTTCCAGTTGCAGCTTGTCCGTCATCAACATTCTGACCTCATAGGCCAGAACTTTGTTGAACTGTTGCAGACTGGGCAGAATCGCGAAGTTAAGCACCACCAGATAGGTGGTGACAAGGCTAACGAATAGCAGAGTAACAATCAGCAACAGCGTGCGGGCGAAGGCGCTGCGTGGTGAGAAGCGCCATCGAATCATGCTTTACTGCCGTCCGGCACAAAAACGTAACCCAGTCCCCACACGGTCTGGATATAACGCGGATGAGCCGGGTCTTCCTCAACCATGCGGCGCAAGCGGGAAATCTGCACGTCAATGGAACGTTCCATGGCACTGTACTCACGGCCGCGAGCCAGATTCATCAGTTTGTCACGGGACAGCGGCTCACGCGGGTGGCTCACCAGCGCCTTGAGTACCGCGAACTCGCCACTGGTCAGCGGCATGGGCTCATCGTCACGGAACATCTCGCGTGTACCCAGATTCAGTTTAAATTTGCCGAACGCGATGACAGCTTCTTCCTGTGACGGCGCACCGGGTAATTCATTCGCCTGACGGCGCAGTACCGCACGAATACGTGCCAGCAGTTCGCGTGGGTTAAACGGTTTGGGAATATAATCGTCGGCACCGATTTCCAGCCCTACGATCCTGTCCACTTCTTCGCCTTTCGCCGTCACCATGATGATCGGCATCGGGTTGCTTTGACTACGCAGACGACGGCAGATGGACAACCCATCCTCGCCCGGCAACATCAAATCCAACACCATCAGATGGAAAGATTCGCGCGTCAGCAGGCGATCCATCTGTTCGGCATTGGCAACACTGCGTACCTGAAAACCCTGTTCGGTCAGATAGCGTTCCAATAACGCTCGCAGGCGCATATCGTCATCCACAACCAGAATTTTATAATTCTCTTGCATCTCTCTTCTCCAAAGACATGATAGCCGCCAGCGCTTGGTTCCATCACGAAACACAATCTAGTATTGTTCAGAAACCCGCAACGAACTGACAGCCGTTTCTGGTATACATTCTAGGCAAAATTGTTACAAAGGATATAAAAATACGTTGTAATCAAGCCGTTCCCGCCATAATTTGCCGTAAGCCACGCTACAAATGACGATTTATCCGCTATGTTATCTCACAGTCGTCGATTATAACGATTTTATGATCTTCACATTTCAGAAAAGCGTATGAAAACCGATCTGATCACTCGCGAAGGCTATGAAGCCCTGCATCAGGAACTGAACTATCTGTGGAAAGAGCGTCGTCCGGAAATCACTGAGAAGGTGGCCTGGGCGGCCAGTTTGGGCGATCGCAGCGAAAACGCCGATTACCTCTACAACAAACGCCTGCTGCGTGAAATCGACCGCCGGGTACGTTATTTGCGCAAACGCCTGCAGGTGGTGCGGGTGGTGGATTACTCCCCTCAGCAGGACGGTAAGGTCTTTTTTGGTGCCTGGGTCGAGGTGGAAAACGAAGAAGGCGAGGTGAAACGCTTTCGTATCGTCGGGCCGGATGAAATCTATGGTCGTAAGGATTACATCTCGATTGACGCGCCAATGGCCCGCGCCCTGCTAAAAAAAGCGGTGGACGAAGAAGCGGTGGTCACGACACCTACCGGTCCCAGGGTCTGGTACGTCAATAAAATCGACTATCAGTACCCGATTGACTGACGGTGAAACAGGCAACACTGAACACAACGGCAGACCCCGATCTGCCATTCATATTTTCTTTCATCTTCCTGACATGTAACTGAGATTTTTTTGCAATAACCCCGTAGCATTTCCCCCTACTGATAACACCCCCAAGAATAAAAATGGATAACTACCAGCAGCATGCCCGCACCCTGTTAAAAACCCTGTGGTGCCAAATTTTATTATTAAGTCTGTTGTTGTCCGGCGCCCGTCTGACCATGTTTGCCGTGTTTGCCGACACCCAGCAATTACAACATTACGACGCTGCCGTGAGGCTGATGTGGCTCACCGGGCTACGTTACGATTTACGTGCAGTGTCCATCCTGCTGGCGCCGCTGCTGGTCATCGGCCTGGTGATGAGTCTGCATCGCACCGGTTGGCGCTGGGTGCAACGTATCGCGCCCTGGTATCTGGGGGGATGCGCGTTTCTGGTCAGCATCATCGCCATCATCAACTATTTTTATTACCAGACCTACCACACCTACATCGATATCTTCGCGTTCGGGCTCATTGACGATGGCCCGCGCGCCGTCATGACCACCATCTGGCAGGACTACCCGATTGTCAGATCACTGCTGCTGGTAGCGTTGTTTGTTTGGCTGAGCAACCGACTGGGCAGGAAAGTTCTCTTTTCGCAGCCTCAGCAGACTGGGTTTGCACAAATAAGGCGGTCACGTTTGCTGCCCAACCCGGTCTTTGTGGTGTACCTGCTGATTAGCCTGCTGGTGTTTTTCGCTATGATCCGCGGCAGCCTGAGTACCTTCCCGCTACGGCGTAACGACTCGCAAATTTCCTCCGTCACCATCCTCAATAAGCTGACCCCCAATGGTTTAATGGCATCGGCCTGGGCGATGGGTGACAGGGATGACGATATCCACTTCGAGCCGGTAACTCGTGCAGCGGGAGAGCAGTTGCGAACCCAAAGTGGGCTGGCCACACTGGAAAGCCGCACCCCCGCTAACTCCTGGCTGGCCCAGCATCGCCCCAACGTAGTGATGGCGCTGATGGAAAGCATGGGGAGTAACATGCTGGTGTATGACCACCTGCCCGATAACGACATGCTGGGCGCGCTGCGGCCTCATTTCGCCTCGGATTTCGTTTTCCGTCGCTTCGTATCAGAAGGCAATGGTACTGCACCGTCGTTCGCTGCCCTGTTTTTCCAAAGCCCTATCCAGAACCTCAGCCATTCATCCGCACAATATAAATCGCTGGATGACACACCTTATGCCACGTACAAAAAAGCAGGCTACAAAGTGATATTCATCACTTCAGGAAGCCGGATGTGGCGTAACTTCGGCAACTATTTGCCCCGACTTGGTGTGGATGAGATTTACGACCAAAGCTCCCTGATGGAACGCTACCCCGAATCACGCGCTATGCTGACCGACTGGGGCGTACCGGATGAGTTTGCGTTCCGCCTGGCGCAACGTTTGCTGACAGAAGCGCAGCAGCCGCTCTTCATCAGTATTCTGACCGTCACCAACCATCCTCCTTATAAGGTTCCTGCCAGCTATCACCCACAACCGGTGCATGCCGGGCCGGAAATGATGGCGCACGCCGAAGTAAGTCAACAGGAACAAGAATCCATCGCGGCCACCTACCAGTACGCCACCAACGCGCTGGGAGAATTTATCGCTGCGGTGAAATCCTCCCCGGTGGGAGAATCCACCCTGATTGCGGCAACCGGCGACCACCAGATGCGCCGTCTGAAGGCACAGTATCCGCATGAGCAGTTCCTGGATCGGGCTGTCCCTTTTTATCTGTATGTGCCAAAAACCATTCTGGCGAACACCGCCTGGCGTTTTGACCCATCACGCCCCGGCTCGCACAAGGATATCTTCCCAACGCTCTACGCTTACAGCCTCGCCGATACCCCCTATTACGCACTCGGCGGGCGCAATATGCTGGCGGAACAGGACGATACCTCGCGTGCGTTTGGTTACAACCAGGTGTTGTGGATTGATGAACAAGGCGTGACTCCTGTCGGCAGTACCGGACGTTATTCCTGGGATGCCACCAACCCGATGCTCACCCAGACAACCGCTCACCCCATCAGCACCGAGCAACAACAGCGAATTGCGGCCTTCCCCGCCTTGCTGCATTGGCAGATTAACGCCCGTGAGCAGGGCTTCACCGAGAAGTAACCACTTACGATGCCTGCCCCCACAGGCATCGTTACGCTCACTTGCTTTTGCTTTACCTCAATTACATTAAGAAAAATTTATTCTAAGGCTGAAATAAAGATGTCATTTCCCTCCCTTACCGTGACAACGGTGATTACGGAGGCCAATCTATGTTCAGCCTGGATACCATTCTGCAAGATCTTGCACCGCATCGTCCCACGCCGCAGTGGCAGCGTTCCATTCTGCGCACGATGTTATTCGAAACCGAAATACAGGATTTTGCCCAGCGCTACCCACACCTGAAAGGGTTGGATCTGGTAGAGCAGATCCTGGATCACTTCAGCCTTAACTGCGAAATGGTAGAGGGCGACCTGGAAAACATCCCCAGCCAGGGGCCGGTGGTACTGGTGGCTAACCACCCAATCGGTTCGCTGGATGGACTCGCCTTACTGCGTACCGTTGCCAGCGTACGCCCTGATGTCCGTGTCGTCGCCAGTCAATTACTGTCCTATATCGGGCCACTGAAAAACCTGTTTTTCTCGGTAGATAACTTCAGCAACCGAACCCGACGCCACCAGCTCGCCGCCATTCAGGAACATCTGGCCGCCGAGGGTGCGATCATTATGTTCCCGGCCGGTGAAGTCTCCCGCATGAGCCTGAAAGGCATCCGCGATGGTCACTGGCATAGTGGCTTTATTCGCATGGCAGCCAAAGCGCGTGCGCCGATAGTCCCGATTCACATCAGCGGCCGTAACAGCAACCTGTTCTATCTCTCCTCGCTGATTTACCGCCCGTTATCCACCCTGTTGCTGGTGCGGGAAATGTTCCGCCAGCACGGCAACCGACTGCGTTTTCGTATTGGTGCGCAGATCCCCTACTCGACCTGGAGTCAGGGCGAGTGGCAGCCCAATGACCTGGCCGCCCGTTTCCGTCGTCATGTCTACCGCCTGGGCCACGGTAAGCCCGGCTGTTTCTCTGGTGAAAAACCGATTGCGCTTCCCGAAGAGCGCTCGCTGCTTAAACGCGCGTTAGAAAGCTGCGAAACACTCGGCACCACGCCGGACGGCAAGAAAATTTATCTCTACCGTCGCGGCAGTGAAGATTATGTGCCTATCTTGCGTGAGCTGGGACGCCTGCGGGAAATCGCCTTTCGCGCCGTGGGTGAAGGCACCGGCAAACGCCGTGATCTCGATAGCTTCGATGACGACTACCTGCATCTGGTGCTATGGGATGAGCGTGAGCTGGAAATCGTTGGCGCTTACCGGTTCACGCCAACCGCACGTCTGCTGGCGGAAAAAGACATCGGCAGCCTGTACAGTCACAGCCTGTTCCACTATGGCGAAGAGATGGCCCCGGTGTTAGCCAGTGGTATCGAACTGGGTCGCAGCTTTATCCAACCCAAGTACTGGGGAAAACGCGGTCTGGACTACCTGTGGCTGGGCATTGGCGCCTATCTGGCCCGCTACCCGGAATACCGTTATCTGTTTGGCCCGGTTTCCTTGTCCAACACCTTGCCGTCTACCGCGCGCGACCTGCTGATTGCCTTCTACCGCCTGCATTTCGCGCCCAGTCAGATGCTGGCCCGTTCGCGTCGGCCTTACCCGGCATCGTTGCCGGACGTATTGCGACAGTTCGAAGGGGACGACTACCAGCAGGATCTGACCCGGCTCAAAAGTATGCTCAGCAACATGGGATGCTCCATTCCTACCCTGTACAAACAGTATTCGGAAGTGTGCGAGCCAGGCGGCGTACAGTTTATCGACTTTGGCGTCGATCCCGATTTCAACAACTGTGTCGATGGCCTGGTATTGGTAGACTTACAGCAACTGAAACCTTCACGCTATCAGCGCTATATCGCACCGTTTCGCGACAACGCGTAACCCGTTTGCGGGTCGGCTTGCGTCGACCCGCCGCAAACCCTCCATTTGTCTGACTGGCATTTTATGCCGTCAATCCGTATAACTGTCCCCCAGTTGTCTATCCTTACAACATTCATTATCTCGCTAATTACACTATCTTGTTGATAACACTATTTTGTTGATAACACTATGACGAATGCATTAAGCCAGATTATTGCCAGCGAATTGCAGGCGCGTACCGAGCAGGTGAGCGCGGCCATTCAACTGCTGGACGAGGGCAACACAGTCCCGTTTATCGCCCGCTACCGTAAAGAAGTGACCGGCGGACTGGATGACACCCAACTGCGTCAGTTGGAAAGTCGCCTGTCCTACTTGCGCGAGCTGGAAGAACGCCGCCAGACTATCCTCAAATCGATTGAAGAACAGGGCAAGCTGACCGATGCGCTGGCCGCCTCCATCAACGGTACGCTGAGCAAAACCGAGCTGGAAGACCTCTACCTGCCTTACAAACCGAAACGCCGTACCCGTGGACAAATCGCCATTGAGGCCGGGCTGGAGCCGCTGGCAGACAGCCTGTGGAACGACCCAACGCAAACACCGGAACAGGCGGCAGAGGCTTACATCAACGCCGAAAACGGGGTAGCCGACGTCAAAGCGGCACTCGACGGCGCACGTTACATTCTGATGGAACGCTTTGCCGAGGACGCTGCGCTGCTGGCCAAGGTGCGTGATTATTTGTGGAAAAACGCCCATCTGGTGTCTCGTGTGGTGGAAGGCAAAGAGGAAGACGGTGCCAAATTCCGCGACTATTTCGACCACCATGAGCCGCTGTCGCAAGTGCCGTCGCACCGTGCGCTGGCGATGTTCCGTGGCCGCAACGAGGGTGTGTTGCAACTCGCATTGAATGCCGATCCGCAGTTTGATGAACCGCCCAAAGAGAGCTACTGCGAGCAGATCATCATCGACCACCTGGGTCTACGCCTTGGTAATGCACCGGCAGACAGTTGGCGACGTGCCGTGGTGAACTGGACCTGGCGCATCAAGGTACTGCTGCATCTGGAAACCGAATTGATGGGCAGCGTGCGTGAGAAAGCCGAAGACGAAGCCATTAACGTCTTCGCCCGCAACCTGCACGACCTGCTGATGGCCGCACCTGCCGGTATGCGCGCCACTATGGGGCTGGACCCCGGTCTTCGCACCGGTGTGAAAGTGGCTGTGGTAGATGCGACCGGTAAACTGGTAGCCACCGACACTATCTATCCGCACACCGGTCAGGCAGCCAAAGCCGCCGCCATCGTCGCCGCGTTATGCATTAAGCATCAGGTCGAGCTGGTCGCTATCGGCAATGGCACCGCATCGCGTGAAACCGAACGCTTCTTCCTTGATACCCAGAAGCAGTTCCCAGAAGTGAAAGCACAGAAGGTAATCGTCAGCGAAGCGGGGGCTTCAGTCTATTCGGCCTCGGAACTGGCGGCGCTGGAGTTCCCGGGTCTGGACGTATCGCTGCGCGGCGCGGTATCTATCGCTCGCCGCCTGCAAGACCCGCTGTCCGAACTGGTCAAGATCGACCCCAAATCCATCGGTGTCGGCCAGTACCAGCATGACGTCAGCCAGACTCAACTGGCGAAAAAACTCGATGCGGTGGTGGAAGACTGCGTGAACGCCGTCGGCGTCGATCTGAACACCGCCTCGGTGCCGCTGTTGACCCGTGTGGCGGGCCTCACCCGGATGATGGCGCAAAACATCGTCAATTGGCGTGATGAAAACGGCCGTTTCAACAACCGTGCGCAGTTGCTGAAAGTCAGCCGCCTCGGCCCGAAAGCCTTCGAGCAGTGCGCTGGCTTCCTGCGTATTAACCACGGTGATAACCCGCTCGATGCCTCCACCGTCCATCCGGAAGCCTACCCGGTGGTGGAGCGTATTCTGGCGGCAACCGAGCAGAAATTGCAGGATTTGATGGGCAACGCCAGCGCGCTGCGTAACCTGAAACCGGCCAGCTTCACCGACGATCGCTTCGGTGTGCCGACGGTGAGCGACATCATCAAAGAGCTGGAAAAACCGGGTCGCGACCCGCGCCCGGAATTCAAAACCGCCAGCTTCGCCGACGGGGTGGAAACCCTCAACGACCTGACGCCGGGCATGATTCTGGAAGGTGCTGTCACCAACGTCACCAACTTTGGTGCGTTTGTGGATATCGGCGTACATCAGGATGGGTTGGTGCACATCTCTTCACTGTCGGATCGCTTCGTGGAAGACCCGCATCAGGTGGTGAAAGCCGGTGACATCGTTAAGGTGAAAGTGCTGGAGGTCGACCTGCAACGCAAGCGCATCGCGCTGACCATGCGGCTGGACGAACAACCGGGCGAAGGCAATAGCCGTCGTGGCAGCGGACGCGAACGTGACAACGCGAATGCCGCCCGCCCATCGCCGCAGGCGGGCAACAAGGCACGCCCACGCCAGACCAGCAGCACCCCAGCCGGTAACAGCGCCATGAGCGACGCACTGGCGGCGGCGTTTAAGAAACGGTGATAGCGCTTGTCAGGGTTCAGGCTATCGGGCCTGAACCCTGTGCACCCACCCTGTGCACGTAGAAGCAGCGATTGACGTAGTCAGTGCTTCACATTAGCGTCCTTACTTCACCTTTACTTCAACACGCTATCCTGCACAAACCCCACCACATGCTCCACAAACGCCTCCGGATGGGAAATAAACGGGGCGTGGGAGGCTTTCGGTATCACGACCGAAGTAGAGTGCGGGTACTGTTCGTCCATCAGCGCGGCAACTTTACGCGGCACCAGCCCATCGAGTGCACCATACACGCGCAGGAATGGCGTCGTCAGCCCGGCCAGTTCCTGGCGTAAATCCACCCGACGTAGAATCTCCAACCCGCCATCCAGCACTTCCACGGTGGGTGACGGTTGCGTCGTGACGACCGCCTTCAATAGACGCGCGTCTTTTCTGGCGCTTTCGGTACCCAGCGTTTGCAACGCCAGAAACCGCTCGATAGTGCCGGAAAAATCCTCGTTCAGTAGTTGCTGGAAACCGGACAACACCAGCGGTTTGATTCCGGGCCATTCATCTGCGGCCTCAAAACGGGGTGAAGAGGCCACGGTAATCAACGCGCTTACCCGTTCTGGCACGCGGATCGCCGCCAGACTTGCGACCAGTCCGCCCAGCGACCACCCCAGCCAGACAGCTCTCGCGGGTGCGCCTGCCAGTACCGTCTCGGTCATCTCCTCCAGCGACATAGCGGGGAACCCCTGACTCTGACCATAACCCGGTAAATCCACACAATGCAGGCGAAAATGCGGAGCCAGCCGCACAACGATGTTGTTCCACACTTTCGAATTCATTCCCCAGCCATGCAGCATCACAAGTTCGCATGCGCCTTCTCCTTGCGTGTACCAGTGCAATGATTCCATGA
This sequence comes from Dickeya oryzae, assembly GCF_020406815.2. Taxonomy (NCBI): domain Bacteria; kingdom Pseudomonadati; phylum Pseudomonadota; class Gammaproteobacteria; order Enterobacterales; family Pectobacteriaceae; genus Dickeya; species Dickeya oryzae. The sequence goes on along the minus strand of NZ_CP162670.1, from coordinate 330,260 downwards.
GTTATTGTGTCCTCCGTCAGAAGTAGAGTAGAAGTTGAATAGTTCAGGCCATGCTGCCCGCGGCCTGATAACTCAGGGAACGAGACAATGTTGACGATCATGGCACAGTGCTGGCTTTGCCAGCAGCCGCTCTATCATAGTCATCACGGAATTTGCAGTCACTGCCGCTGTCATCTGCCCCAACCACTTGTCTGTTGTCCACGCTGCGGATTGCCTTCGGCCTCAGATATCCTGCCGTGTGGACGTTGTCTGCAACAGCCGCCACCATGGCAGTCGCTCCTGTTTGTCAGCGACTACCAGCCACCGCTCAGCCGCCTGATTACACGGTTCAAATTTCAGGGACGTATTGAGCTGGCTCCAACGCTGGCGCGGCTGCTACTGCTGCACTGGCAGGGATGTCGCCGGGCCACGGCTTTGCGCCTTCCCGACGCTTACCCCCGCCCTGACGCTATCGTCACCGTTCCGCTACACCGACGGCGTCACTGGCGTCGAGGGTTCAACCAAACCGACCTGATCGCGCGCTGGCTGGCACACTGGCTGGGGTGCGCCTATGACCCTGATACCTTGATTCGCGTGCGCTATACCGTTCCCCAGCAATCGCTGGGAGCCCGTTCACGGCGTCGCAACCTACGCGGCGCGTTTCGATGCCGACAGGATGTCATCAGCCAGCGCGTCGCAGGCAAACGGTTAGTGTTACTGGACGATGTGGTGACCACCGGCAGCACGGTAGCAGAGGTCAGCCGCACGCTATTGCGTGCCGGGGCGCAACACGTTCAGGTATGGTGTGTATGTCGCACCTTGTCGTAACCGCCGGGATGGGCGTATTATAACCAACTAGCGTAGTCAACTATTGAGTTAACATTATGATTCGTATTACCGACGCTGCTCAGGAGCATTTTGCCAAACTGCTGGCAAAACAGGAGGAAGGCACCCAGATTCGTGTCTTCGTTATCAATCCCGGTACACCTAATGCCGAGTGTGGGGTGTCTTACTGCCCGCCCGATGCCGTCGAGCCGAACGATACCGTGCTGAAGTTTGAGAAATTGTCCGCGTATGTGGATGAACTCAGTGCGCCGTATCTGGAAGACGCCGAGATCGACTTTGTGACCGATCAGTTGGGTTCGCAGCTGACCTTAAAAGCGCCGAACGCCAAGATGCGCAAAGTCGGTGATGATGCTTCGCTGATGGAACGGGTGGAATATGTGTTGCAGTCTCAGATTAACCCACAGTTGGCAGGACACGGCGGCCGCGTATCACTGATGGAAATCACCGAAGAAGGCTACGCCATTTTGCAGTTCGGTGGCGGTTGCAACGGCTGTTCGATGGTGGATTACACGCTGAAAGAAGGCATCGAGAAAGAGTTGCTGGAAAAATTCCCGGAACTGAAAGGGGTTCGCGACCTGACCGAGCATCAGCGCGGCGAGCACTCCTATTATTAAGCGGGTGTCATTGACACGAATACCGTTTACGCGAATGCCGTTTTGAATGTCACGAGCGGTCAGTCAGCTGGCCGCTCGCTGTTTCTGGTTATCCCGTCGACACGAACTCGCGTCACTCAGGCTTTTTTGCCTCTTTCGGCTTTCCCTGCTTTGCATTATCCGCCGGTTGATCCGCTGCTTTGGTCGCCTTTTTGGTTCGAGAGGGCACTGGGCCACCACGGCGCAAATCAATATCCCGAATCAGCCGTTCCAGATAGCGGTCAGTAAAAATAGAATCCAGCGGACGACTCAGCTTACGTCGCCAGTTGGGGTATTCCTGGTCAGTACCCGGCACATTCACCGGCGTTGCCATGTCCAGCCAGTCTTCAAGCTGCAAGCCCAACAACGCGCTGGCGCTGTCTGCCAGATAACGCTGCACCCCCCGGTTAAGCTGAGCGCTCATGGTGGTCAGCGACGCATTACGCCCGACGCGTTGGGGCAGCAGCCCCTGTTCATGCAGCGCATCCAGCAGCCCTTGCTTGGCGCGTTCACGTACATCGTACTGCTGCTTCAACAGCGCCTCTGACGGGTACAATCCAAGATCTTTGCCCAGCGTCAGATCGACCCCCTGCCAGTAGCCGCGTAGCGTCGCCAGGTCGTGTGTGGTGATGGTTGCCATCGAACGGGCCGGGTACTCATCTGGGGTGCGAAAACGATCGTGCTGATCCTTTTCAAAAAACAGGACCTTATAAGAGTAGATACTGTTGTCAGGCAACTTGTTGACGATCTCCTCCGGTACCGTGCCCAGATCCTCACCGATCACCAGACAGCGGTGGCGATGGCTTTCCAACGCCAGGATCCCCAGCAAGTCATCCACCGGATAAAGCACGTAGGCACCACGGCTCGCCGTGCCGCCATTGAGGATCCACCACAAACGCAGCAACCCCATGACGTGGTCGATACGCAATGCGCCACTGTGCGCCATATTGCTGCGCAGCAAATCGATAAACGGCTGATACCCACGCTGGCGCAGCCGTGCCGGGTGCATCGGCGTCAGGTTCCAGTTTTGCCCGCCGGGCCCCAGCGGATCAGGCGGTGCACCAATGGTTACCGACAGGCAATGCAACTGCTGGTCGCCCCAGGTATCAACGCCACCCTGCGCGACGCCCACCGCCAAATCACGATAGAGGCCTATCGGCATCCCCAGTTGTTTACTATGGGAAAAACAAGCGGCCAGTTGTTCATGTGCCAGCCACTGCAACCAGCAATAGAACTGCACATCATCGGCGTGTTCCTGCCGAAAGCGCAGCGTCGCATCGCTGTGGGCATCGTGATATTCCTGCGGCCACTGCAACCAGTCAGCAGCCGGTTTGCCTTGTAGCTTCATCCACGCCTGCAACGCATCATAGGTGGCCTGCTGTAGCAGACTTTCATCGTGGGTTTTCAGGAACTGTAGAAAAGCAGTTTTGCGCGGGTCCAGCGCGCTACGACCAGTGAAGTGACCAAATGCCAGGCGCAATGCCGTCAGTTTCAGGTGGGTCACTGCGGTGTAATCCACCCATCGGCTGGCGCGGGCCGCCGTCAGTTGCCGTTGGATGTCGTCTTGCATCCACCAGGCCTGAGCCGCCTGACTCTGATGAAAATCATCCACCTGATTCACATCGATATAGATAATATTCAGCCAGTTACGTGAAGAAGGGCTATACGGGCTGGCCGCTTCCGGCTCTGCCGGATACAACGCATGCAGCGGGTTAAGGCCGACAAAAGCGCCCCCACGACGCGCCACCTGTTCCACCAGCGTCTTCAGATCGCCAAAGTCGCCAACCCCCCAGTTATCCGACGAGCGCAGGGTATACAGTTGTACCATGACGCCCCACCAACGCTTCCCCTGTGTCAGCGGGTCCGGTTCGTAGCAACGTGTCGGCGCGACAATCACCCGGCAAGACCACTGTTGCTCACCCTGCGTGAGCATTAACTGGTGGTAGCCGAGCGGCAGATTGTCAGGCAACACCAACGTTGCCTGACCACCTGAACGGCCTTCGATAACGCCGCCTTTTTCAAACATGAGCGTCCAGATATAGTCGCCCTCGCCATGTAACGGCAGCCTGTGCTGCTGCCCCTGACGAAACACATAGACTGAAGGCAAGGGAGCTGCAGCCGGTTCCGCCACATCCAGCAATTGCAGCAACGCTTTACGGGTGTCGCTATCGATTGCCTGTTCATTACCGTAAGCATCTTTATAGGTATCAGCGATCCCCTGATGGTGGGGTACAGATTTTTTTGCTTTCAACGCCATGGTATTGATTCCTTAATCACGCATCGTCCAGATGCGTTTCTGATAATCATGAATTGCCCGATCAGCACTGAACATGCCCATATGAGCCGTGTTCAGAATGCAGCGACGCGTCCATTCATCAGGTTCACGATACAGTTCATCCACACGCTGTTGAGCCTGGCAGTAAGGGGCGAAATCAGCCAACACCAGATAAGGATCCCCCAGTTTTAGCAGGCTATCGAGCAAAGGGGCGAACGCCGTTTTATCTCCATGGCTGAACTTTCCTTTTCCCAGTTCAGTCAGGATTTCCTTTAATAGTGGATTCTCGGCAATGTAACGGGTGGGTTTATAGCCGTCGGCAATCAACGCTTTTACCTGCTCGACGGTATGACCGAAGATGAACAGATTCTCCGCACCGACTTCCTGCGCCATCTCCACATTGGCGCCATCCAGCGTCCCCACCGTCAAGGCGCCATTCAACGCCAGTTTCATATTCCCCGTCCCAGACGCTTCCTTGCCTGCGGTGGAAATCTGCTCTGATACGTCGGCTGCCGGAATAATCCGCTCCGCCAGCGAGACGCGGTAATCCGGTAAAAAAACTACTTTCAGGCGATCGTTGACCCGTTTGTCCCGGTTGATGTGTTCCGCCACACAGTTGATGGCGTAAATAATATTTTTGGCCAGAACATAGCCCGGTGCCGCCTTGGCACCAAACAGGAAAAGGCGCGGCACGATATCCAATCCAGGTTCGGTAAGCAATCGCTTATATAACGATAAAATATGCAGTAAATTCAGATGTTGCCGCTTATATTCATGCAACCGTTTGATTTGCACATCAAACAATGCGCTCGGATCGATATGGATGCCGTAATCGCGCCGTAAAAATTGTGCCAGTTGCGTTTTATTGTCCTGCTTGATGCGGCGATAGCGCGCCTGAAACCCACTATCCTGCGCGTAGGGAGCCAGCCCTTCCAATAACGTGAGCCGGTTACCCCATTCGGTACGCAGGGTGTCATCTATCAATGAAGACAGCGCCGGATTGCACTGCCTGAGCCAACGGCGCGGCGTAATGCCGTTGGTGACGTTATGAAATTTCGTCGGCCACAACTGGTGATATTCCGGGAACAAGTCGCGTACCACCAGGTCCGAGTGCATCTGGGCGACGCCGTTCACCGCAAAACACGCCACCACGCACAGGTTCGCCATTCTCACCTGACGGCGATACACCACCGCCAGCCGCGCCCAGACACCCTTATCACCCGGCCAGCGAGCATCCACCTGCTGGCGCAGATGCGCATTAATGGTTTTGATTATCGACAGATGGCGCGGTAATAACCGACCGAACAGCCGTTCATCCCAGCACTCCAGCGCTTCCGGCATCAGAGTATGGTTGGTGTAGGCAAATAAGCGCCCGGTCAGTTGCCAGGCCTGCTCCCACGATAAGTCGTATTCATCCAGTAACAGGCGCAGGGTTTCGGGAATCGCCAGCGTCGGGTGGGTATCGTTTAGCTGCACCACCTCATAATCAGGTAATGTCGCCAGCGGCCGTCCAGCACGTTCATGCCGCCGGAAGATATCCGCGACCGCGCAGGCACATTGGAAATATTGCTGCATCAGGCGCAGTCTTTTACCTGCCGCATGATTGTCGTTCGGGTAAAGCACTTTGGTCAGGCTGGCGGCAGCGATACCCTGCTGCTCGGCTTTCAGATAATGGCCCGCATTAAACTGTTCAAGATCAAATGGCTCGCTGTGGGTAGCCTGCCATAGCCGCAACGGCTGTACACGACCATTGAGATAACCGATAACCGGGATATCGGTGGCTTCGCCGATGACAACCTGATCCGGAATCCAACGCTCGCGGCCATCCGGCTGGGTGACCAACTCACCACCGAAACCGACTTCTACCGCCAGCTCCGGGCGGGGACGCGCCCAAGGGTAAACGTCGCGCAACCAGTCATCCGGGGTTTCGCGCTGGAAACCGGCGTCAAAATGCTGGCGGAACAAGCCATATTGGTAATGCAGGCCGTAGCCTATCGCTGGTTGTCCCACTGTCGCCATCGCGTCCAGATAACAAGAGGCCAATCGCCCCAACCCACCATTACCCAGCGCCGGGTCCGTTTCCTGCTCCAGCACATCACTCAGCACCAGTCCGTGCTCAGCCAGCGCCTCCGCCACCGCGTCATACCACCCCAGATTGAGCAGATTGTTGCCAGTCAGGCGACCCGGCAGGAACTCCATCGACAGGTAGTTCACATGCCGCGATACCGACGTGGCGTCATCAGGTGGAGACGACTCGGCAGCTATCAACACATCCAGTTGCTCTGTCAGCGCCGCACTCACCACTTGCCAGCACTGGCGTAACGACAGTGCCTGTAACGACGGCTGAGCGAGAGCCTGCAACTGGCGTTGCAACGCCACAGTAAACTGGGAAGGATTGAATAAGGGTGACATCGTGCCTCTCTCCTTTGCGGGTGATGGAAAAAGGCACGTCGGGATCAGCACAACTCCAACTGTACCTTATGTTGTTCGATGATTTTCAGCACACTGGGTGGCGGTAACTGATCGGTAAAAAGATAGTCGATCAAATCCATGTTGCCCAAATTGACCATCGCATTACGGCCAAACTTAGAATGGTCCGTCACCAACATCACGCAACGGGAGTTTTCGATGATTGCACGCTTGGTGCGAACCTCGTGGTAGTCAAACTCCAGCAACGAGCCATCCATATCAATGCCACTGATGCCCAAAATGCCGAAATCGAGCCTGAACTGAGAAATAAAATCCAGCGTGGCCTCGCCAATGATGCCGCCATCGCGGCTGCGCACCTCGCCTCCCGCCAGTATCAGGCGGAAGTCTTCTTTGGCGGTCAGTAACGTTGCCACATTCAGGTTATTGGTGACCACGCGTAAATCCTTATGATTCATCAGCGCATGAGCCACCGCTTCCGGTGTCGTACCGATATCTATAAAAAGCGTAGCACCATCCGGAATTTGACTGGCGACCTGCCTCGCAATCCTGGCTTTTTCATCAGACCACATCATTTTTCGATCATGGTAAGCCGTATTCACTGAACTGGAGGGCAATGCTGCGCCACCGTGGTGACGATGGATCTTGTTTTGTTCCGCCAGATCGTTCAGATCACGGCGAATGGTCTGCGGGCTGACTGCAAAATGTTCCACCAGCTCTTCGGTACTGACGTATCCCTGCCGACGCACCAGATCGATAATGGCGTCGTGCCGCTGTGTTTGCTTCACATTAATCCCCTCAAACGCCGACATGACCTCATGTCGGCCAACTAAGAAACCGCGCTCATTGTAAAATGCACACGGCAGTAGCCACGCGGCTCTACACCACGTATCAGGCTGCGATAACGGTATGATAGCGTTAACGGCGGTGCTGGCGCGTATCCCACCATGCCATCAACACACCAATGACTAACCCCGAGACATGCGCTGCATTCGCGATAGACATGCCCAAAATATCGAAATACCCGGCCACCAGCCACACCAGCGCGAACGCCATCAGGCCGCGTTGAAGGTGAAGCGGCCCGCCCGGCTCACGCTCGCCACGTAACCAGACATACCCCATCAGGGCGTATACCACGCCGGACAAACCGCCGAAATAGACGCCGCTAAACCAGGACTGCACCCACCCGCTAATCGCGGATGACAGCAGTAAAATCACACACAATCGCCGGGTACCCAAGACACGTTCCACCGGACCGCCGAGATACCACCACCACATCAGATTAAACAGCAGGTGCAACAGCGAAAAATGCAACAACGCATGACTGAACCAGCGCCAGAGTTGCAGGGTCTGGCTGCTGTCCGGGAAGGCCAGCAGCGTCATCATGCGATTAACACCATACACCTGCATCAACAGGTAAACCGCAATGGCGACCACCAGCATGCCCAGTGTCAGTGGCCCGGCACGCTGACGTAAGGTTTGCAGATAGGAATACGACGGGTAACGCAGCCCACTGTTGGTGGTGCCGCTCTGCCAGCTGGCGGCCTGATAACGCTCATGCCACGGCTCTTGCAGAAAGCGTTCCAGCTCCTGCTTTACCCGCACCTGCTGGCTTTCGTCCGGCAGCCAGATATCCACTTCGTTCCCGTTAATACGGGCCACCAGCCGGATCTGCTGCGTGTGCATATAGTCGACAAACGCCTGCGCCAGACGCGGATTGGATAGCGCAACAATTCGAATCATGACAATAGCCCAACGCTTCCCGCCAATGAATTTATGTTTTCGATTCTAAAACATTTGCAACCCGGAACGCAGCGTAATAACCGCTGATTATCTTGCCTATTTCAATATCAGTGTGACGGCTTTCACATCTTGCCCCCCTGCGTACTGACAGCCTCCAGTGCGGCCCGGTAGATGTAGTGGGGATTTTTGTTTACTTCCGTTTTATCCGACATCCTATGATCACGGTCACTTTTCAACCAGGGCGGCTCCATTACTCTCATTCAAGAGGTGTTAACGGTATGTTTCTTGAAGAACGCAGAAACAAGATTCTGGACTATCTGGATCAACATGATCGCGTCAGCGTGGAGTATCTGGCCGAGGTTTTTTCTGTCACCAGAGAAACCATCCGCAGTGATCTGAATGCGCTGGCCCGACAGCGATTAGTTCAACGCTGTCACGGTGGCGCCATTATGATTCGGCGTAGTCTGCAATCTCAGCTGATTACCGAAACCGGGAAAGACTTCGAAGTCCTGTTAAAAAAAATAAAGAATCAGGTCAGAAATAGAAGTACCCGAAAAAAGGATAAAACCATGAAAGGTAAAGTCTGTATTCTTGGTTCGTTTAATGTGGATATTGTTGCCAGGGTCGCCCGTTTTCCTAAAGGTGGAGAATCATTGCTGGCGCAAGGCAGTGCATTGGGGCCGGGAGGAAAAGGCGCAAATCAGGCGATGGCGGCCAGCATGGCCGGAGCAAAAGTACATTTCGTATCTAAAGTGGGAAAAGACCAATTCAGTCATTTCGCCTATGAGCATTTGTCAAAATCCCCTATTCATTCCTTTAAATTATACCAGTCAGAAACAGAGCCCACCGGTAATGCGATTATTTATGTCTCGCAACAAAACGGCGAAAATATGATTGCCATTTACTCCGGGGCGAATAAAACACTGACCGATGAAGAAATCGCTGAGATTATGCCCGACCTGGAAGACGCAGATGTATTATTGCTGCAAATGGAAAATAACTTCCCGGCGACCTTGAGCGCCATGAAATTAGCTAAAGCGCTCGACACCCGAATTATCCTGAATCCGGCCCCCTATTCCGATGACGTCGTCTCCTGTCTCGATTATGTGGATATCATCACCCCAAATGAAACGGAAGCGTCGCTCTTATCCGGTATTGAAATCAGTAACCTTGAGAGCGCCAGACAAGCCGTGCAAAAAATCCATGCGCTTGGTGCGGCGAGGGTGATAATCACCATGGGTGCCAATGGCGCCCTGCTATTTGACGGCCAGCAATTTCAGCATATCCCGGCCTTTCCTGCTGTCAGCGTGGATACCACCGGCGCTGGCGATGCGTTCAACGGCGCCTTCGCGGCTGCCGTCGCCGCCGGGCAAAGCGTGGCGCAGGCCGCCACGTACGCAAATGCGTTTGCCTCTCTGGCGGTCGAACGGGAAGGGGCGGCCAATATGCCAACGCATCAGCAAGTGACGAACCGGCTGGCACAACGCTAATCCCCACACCCTATTTTAAACACCCCGAAGCGGTTTTCGGGCAAGGAGAAAGAGAATGAAAAGCATCGAAGGCATCGTTCCCGTCATGCTGACCCCGTTTAACACCAGAAACGAAATAGACTACCCCGGTCTGGCAACGCTTATCGACTGGTATCTGGATAAAGGCGTGGACGCACTGTTCGCCGTCTGTCAGTCCAGCGAAATGCTGTTTCTCAGCCTGGAGGAGCGCGTGAATCTGGCGCGTTTTGTGGTAGAACAGGTTGCAGGGCGCATACCGGTTATCGCATCCGGTCACATCAGCGACGACATCAATGATCAGATAGCCGAATTGCAGGCGATGGCGGACACCGGCATCGACGCACTGGTGTTGGTCACCAACCATCTGGACCCGAAAAACCAGGGCTCAGAGACGTTCTTTGAGACGCTGGAGACCTTGCTGGCATCCCTGCCTGCGACGTTGCCGCTCGGCCTGTACGAGTGCCCGGCACCGTATCGCCGCCTGTTAACCGATGACGAGTTGATGCACTGCGCCAACAGCGGCCGTTTTGTGGTACTCAAAGACGTGAGCTGCGACCTGCCAACGGTAGAACGCCGAGTGAAACTCACGGCTGGCACACCGCTGAACATCATCAACGCCAACGCCGCCATCGCGTTTCCGGCAATGCGCGCCGGTTCCAAGGGCTTTAGCGGTGTGTTCACCAATTTCCACCCAGAGCTCTATCAGTGGCTTTATTCCCAAAGCCAGCAGCAACCAGAACTGGCGCAGGAACTGGCGACCTTCCTGTCACTGGCGGCAGTGACCGAAACGTTGGGCTACCCCAAAAACGCCAAGATTTACCACCAGCGCCTGGGGACTTTCGAGCACGATAACTGCCGGGTCACCAGCGATAATGTGCTGGAAAAATTCTGGGCCTTGTCGGTGATCCTCGATCAGATCCGTCAGGGAACAGAGCATTACCAACAAAAAATCCAATAACGATAACGTCACTTTTTTTTACCGGCGTATTGTCCGGCAGGTGGAAATATCCCCCTGCCGGTTTAATGACACAACCTTGTCGCTCACCAGGAATAACCCACTATGATTATTTGCGATCAACAAGACTGGGCTCTGGAAAAATACGCGTTACATCCGATTATTCACCAGGCCATCGATTATATCTCTACCACCGATTTCGCCGTTATGGCGACCGGTAAATATGACATTATCCCCGGAAAGATGTTCTGTCTATTACAGGAGTTCACCACCGAACCAGCCGCGGACAGGCTGGCAGAATCGCATTTCCAGTATGTCGATATTCAATATTTATTACAGGGAGAAGAAACTATCGGCGTTGCGCGAGGTAGCCGTCGTAATAGCGTGATTGAAAATAAACGCGAGCAGCACGATATTGTTTTTTATCGTGATACTCAAAACGAAAGTTTTATTTCACTAACACCCGGCATGTTTGCCATTTTCTTTCCAGAAGATCTACATCGGCCATGTTGCCAAAGCAATGGCCCCTCTTTTATTCGAAAAGCAGTTATTAAAATTCACATCAGTTTATTTACGGATTGCTGATTATTATGAAAAATACCACTTCTGCCTTACAAGACAATAGGGTTATCCCTACCTCGCCGATTACCCGCTTACGCTGGGGGATCATTTTCATTCTGTTGATGGCAGCGGTTATCAATTACCTCGACCGCGCCAACTTAAGTATTGCCAATACCACCATCGCCAAAGAATTCGGTTTTAGCGCCACCCAGATGGGGATGCTGCTGTCTGCCTTCCTGTGGCCTTACGCACTGGCTAACCTGCCGGCCGGCTGGCTGGTGGATAAACTGGGGCCGAAAAAGATGTTCTCCGGCGCGGTAGGGTTATGGTCAACCTTTACCGTGCTGGCCGGGTTCATCAACGGCTATTCCATGTTTTATGGACTGCGCATGTTGCTGGGGATAGCCGAGTCGCCCTTTTTTACCTCAGGCATTAAAATCACCCATCGCTGGTTTTCCGCCCGCGAACGCGGCCTGCCGACCGCCATCATCAATACCGGCTCGCAAATTGCCAACGCCGTTGCACCACCGATCTTGACTGTACTGCTGCTGACACTGGGCTGGCGCGGCATGTTTATCGCCATTGGTCTGGCTGGCATTCCGTTACTGTTGGTCTGGCTTAAGTTTTATCGCGAACCGACCGCGGCCGAAGAGCGCGACATCCACGCCGACACCGCAGCGACAGCCGCATCCAGCCATGAAGCAGCAAAAAACCAGCAAGGCTGGGGTGCCCTGTTCCGCCATAAAACCACCTGGTTCATGATTCTGGGTAATTTCTCCATCATGTTCACCATTTGGGTTTACCTGACCTGGCTACCGGGTTATCTGGAAAAATCCCTTGGCTTTACACTGAAACAAACCGGTTGGATCGCCTCGATTCCGTTCCTCGCCGGTATTCTCGGTGTGCTGTGCGGTGGGGCTATCTCTGATCGTCTGATTCGTCGCGGCGTCAACACCATTACCGCCCGTAAAATTCCGATCGTCATGGGGGCGGCACTGGCGGCCTGCTTTGTTGCACCGATCCCGTTTGTCAGCAACACCTCGCTGTCTATCCTGCTGCTGTCATTGGGGTATTTCTGCTCGCAGTTGCCTTCCGGCGTTATCTGGACACTGGCGACCGACATCGCGCCTAAAGAGCAGGTGGCATCACTCGGGGCAATTCAGAACTTCGGCGGTTTTCTCGGTGCGGCCAGTGCTCCCATCATCACCGGCGTGATTTTGGATGCCACAGGGGTGTTCACCAATGTTTTCTTCCTGGGTGCAGGCTTGCTGATGCTGGGTGCGTTGAGCTACGGCTTGTTCGTGAAGAAACCAATAACAGTGTGAAATTTTAAGGTTTTATAGACAGATAGGTTTATAAACACACGGTTTTATAAACAGATGACAACAACCGGTATGGCGCATCAGGCACCATACCGGTTCACAGCATTACCCTGCCGCGACATCCTGCGGGAAGCGTTTTTGCCAGGCATCGAAACCACCATCCACGCTGTATACCGCCTCAAAACCCAGGCTTATCAGGTAATTCGCCGCATTACGGCTACTGATGCCGTGATAACACATCACCATCACCGGCTGTTCAAAATCCGCACCGCGCACAAAATCTGACAAGGTTTCATTGGTCAGGTGGGTTGACCCCGGTACATGCGCTGCACCGAAACTCTGCGGGTCACGAATATCAACCAACGACTGGCCTTGCTGCCAGCGCTGATACGCCTGCTCAATATCGATTGCCTCAAACTGCTCCATTGCCTGCCTCATCGTTCGTGGTGAAAACTCGTGGTTAAAAAAGGGTTATCAACGGCTTTGCCTGACATTGTCGGCATTGTAACCCACCCACCGCACGGATAGACCGGACAAAACACAGGGATATCGCGCGCTCACGCAGGTATCGTGACGGCATAAGCCGACGCAGAAGGACTATTCTCAATGAAATCAGGCGCGAAACTGTTAGCTGTATCACGCGCAAATGTTTTTAATTGGTTAACGCTTGGCTAACATGTTTGTTTTCGATTAATATCGTGAGCGAAAACGAACATTTTAACTTTCAACGGCCGACCATGGCGGCGTTTGACGTAGCGGAGGAGAAAACGTGGAAACCCAAGATCTGATCGTGATCGGCGGAGGCATTAACGGCACGGGCATCGCAGCTGATGCCGCCGGGCGCGGGCTGTCCGTCCTGCTGCTGGAAGCGCAGGATCTGGCCTGTGCGACTTCTTCCGCCAGTTCCAAGCTGATTCACGGCGGCCTGCGCTATCTGGAGCACTATGAGTTCCGGCTGGTGGGGGAAGCGCTGTCTGAACGCGAAGTGTTGCTGAAAATGGCACCACACATCATTTTCCCGATGCGTTTTCGCCTGCCGCACCAGCCGCATTTGCGCCCAGCCTGGATGATCCGCGCCGGTCTGTTCATGTATGACCATCTGGGCAAACGTGTCAGCCTGCCGTCCAGCCACGGGCTGCGATTCGGCCGTGAATCGGTGTTAAAACCCGAGCTAACGCGCGGTTTCGAATATTCCGATTGCTGGGTGGACGATGCCCGTCTGGTGGTGCTGAACGCGCAGGAAGTGGTGCGCCGTGGCGGTGAGGTGAAAACCCGCATGAAGGTCACCCGCGCGCATCGCGAAAACGGCCTGTGGATCGTCGAAGCCGAAGATACTCTCAGTGGTGAAACCCACCGCTGGCAGGCGAAAGGCCTGGTTAACGCAACCGGTCCGTGGGTACGCCAGTTCTTCGATGACGGTCTGGCGCTGCCATCACCATATGGCATTCGTCTGATTAAAGGCAGTCATATCGTTGTGCCGCGCGTCCATCAGGAAGAGCAGGCCTACATTCTGCAAAATAAAGACAACCGCATTGTGTTTGTGATTCCGTGGCAGGATGAATTCTCCATCATCGGTACTACCGATGTGGAATACCACGGCGATCCGCATCAGGTGAAGATCGACGACAACGAAATTCGTTACCTGCTGGATGTGTATAACGACCATTTCAAAAAGCAGCTGACACGTGACGATATCGTCTGGACGTATTCGGGTGTACGCCCGTTGTGCGACGACGAATCCGATTCGCCGCAGGCTATCACCCGCGACTACACCTTGTCGGTTGCCGATGAAAACGGTAAGGCACCGCTGCTGTCCGTATTTGGCGGCAAGCTGACCACCTACCGTAAGTTAGCGGAACACGCACTGGAAAAACTGGTGAAATACTACCCGCAAGCCGGACAAGCGTGGACTCGTAACGCCATTCTGCCCGGTGGTGATATCAGCGGCAGCCGCGAAGATTACGCCGCGACATTGCGCCGCCGTTACAATCTGCCGGAAGCGTTGGCACGTCGTTACAGCCGCACTTACGGTAGCCAGAGCGAGAAAATCCTCGGCAACGCCCAATCCTTAAGCGACCTGGGCGAACATTTTGGCCATAACCTGTACGAAGCCGAGTTACGTTATCTGGTGGAACATGAGTGGGTTGTCACGCTGGAAGACGCTATCTGGCGTCGTACCAAGCTCGGCATGTGGCTGGACGACGCACAACGCCAGCGCGTCGCCGACTGGCTGGTCAGCTACCGCAGCCAGTTAGCCAAAGCGGGTTAATACTAAAGAAAAACGGCTTCCTCATGGAAGTCGTAGCTGTGGTCCCACTCAATCCAAACGAAGGGGATTCGGCGTCAAAAACCGTGCTGAGGCAGGCGACTTCGCCGGGTGAGCGGCATGGATGCTGCGAAAGCCTGTGCCGCGCCGGGAGCGCGTCACAGGCGGCCCGAACAGCGAAGGCGAATGCCGAAGGAACCGCGTTAGCGGCACGGTTTAGCACTCAGCCAGAGGTCAAGGAGAGGCGGCGTTTGAGCCTCTCCTTGTCGTGCATGCGATGATGCCGCAAAGGGATAACGGATGTCATCAAGCACGAAACCTCATGCTACTCCAACATAAATCGCCAATAACAAAACGACAGCGCTGTTTGTCTACAACCGTATTGGCTTGATGTGCCAAATCTCGTCGGCGTACTCCTGAATCGTACGATCGGAAGAGAAATAGCCCATATTGGCGATGTTGTGCAATGTGCGACGCGTCCATTCATCTTCATCGCAATATATCTCGTCCACTTTATCCTGGCTGTCCACATAACTGCGGTAATCCGCCAGCAACTGATAGTGATCGCCGAAATTGACCAGCGAGTCGAACAGGTCAGCATAACGGCGCGGCTCGTCTGGACTGAATACCCCCGTCGCTATCTGCGTCAGGACCCGGTGCAACTCCTCATCCTGATTGTAGAACTCGCGTGGGTTGTAACCGTTGCGACGTAATTCCTCTACCTGCTCCGTCGTATTACCGAAGATAAAGATATTCTCTTCCCCAACCCGCTCACGCATTTCGACGTTGGCACCATCCAGCGTACCGATGGTCAGTGCACCGTTGAGCGCAAACTTCATGTTACTGGTGCCAGAGGCCTCGGTACCGGCCAGCGAAATCTGCTCCGACAGGTCTGCCGCCGGAATAATGATTTGCGCCAGGCTAACGCCGTAATTAGGGATGAACACAATCTTCAGTTTGTCTTTTACCGCCGGATCGTTGTTGACCACGCTGGCCACATCATTGATCAAATGAATAATGTGTTTAGCCATGTAGTACGCGGAGGCGGCCTTACCGGCGAAAATGGCGACGCGCGGTACGCGGTCCAAATCCGGGTCATCCTTGATGCGGTTATAGAGCGTTATCAGGTGCAACACGTTGAGTAGCTGGCGTTTATACTCATGAATGCGCTTGATCTGCACATCAAACAGCGCGTTAGGGTCAACCACAATATCCAGATGCTGGGCAATGTAGACCGCCAGCCGTAATTTATTTTCCTGCTTGGCTTTACGCACTTTCTGCAGGAAAGCCGGGTAATCGATGTGCGGTTTCAGGTCGGCCAGTTGGCTCAAATCGGTACGCCAGGTCTTACCGATGGTTTCATCCAGCACTTTCGACAGTGGGCGGTTTGCCAGCGCCAGCCAGCGCCGTGGCGTCACGCCGTTGGTTTTGTTGCAAAAGCGCTCCGGATAAACCCGGGCGAAATCAGCGAACAGCGATTGCACCATCAGGTCGGTGTGCAACTGGGACACCCCGTTCACCTTGTGGCTACAGATCACCGCCAGCCATGCCATGCGCACCTTACGCCCGTGCTCTTCATCAATGATCGATACCCGCTTGAGCAGGTCGACATCATTGGGGAAACGCTCTTGCACCTCGTCCAGGAAACGGTCATTGATTTCGAAAATCAGTTGCAGATGGCGCGGCAGGATTTTGCCCATCATGTCGACCGGCCAGGTTTCCAGCGCTTCCCCCATCAGAGTGTGGTTGGTGTAGGAGAACACCTTGGTGACCACATCCCAGGCGACATCCCACTTGAACTTGTGCTCATCGATCAACAGCCGCATTAACTCAGGGATCGCCAATACCGGATGGGTATCGTTAAGGTGGATGGCAAATTTCTCCGCCAGATTGGCGTAGGTTTTATGCATCGTCCAGTGACGGCTGAGGATGTCCTGTACCGTGGCAGACACCAAAAAGTATTCCTGCCGTAAACGCAGTTCGCGGCCGGAATAGGTGGAGTCATCAGGGTAGAGCACACGTGACACGTTTTCGGAGTGGTTTTTATCTTCTACCGCCGCGAAATAGTCGCCCTGATTAAATTTACCGAGATTGATTTCGTTACTGGCCTGCGCCGCCCACAGCCGCAAGGTGTTGGTGGCGTCGGTATCAAAGCCGGGGATTATCTGGTCATAGGCGCAGGCGATGATTTCTTCCGTTTCCAGCCAGCGGGTTTTGCTCCCTTCCTGCTGGATACGGCCGCCAAACCGCACCTTATAGCGGGTGCTGTGACGCACAAATTCCCACGGGTTACCGTATTCCAGCCAGTAATCCGGCGACTCCGCCTGCTTTCCATCGACGATATTTTGCCGGAACATACCGTATTCATAACGAATACCATAACCCCGTCCCGGCAGCGCCATGGTGGCGAGCGAGTCGAGGAAACAGGCGGCCAGACGACCAAGCCCGCCGTTGCCCAATGCCGGGTCGTCTTCTTCTTCCAGCAGTTCGTTCAGGTCAAGCCCCATCGCTTCCAGCGCATCACGCAGGTCATCAAACATACCCATCGCCAGCAACGCGTTGGACAGTGTGCGCCCCAGCAGGAATTCCATCGACAGGTAATAAACCTGTCGGACATCCTGTGATAACTGTGCACGATTAGAACGCAGCCAGCGCTCGACCATACGGTCCCGCACCGCCAGTACCGCGGCATTCAGCCAGTCATGTTTGCTGGCGATGCTGGGATCCTTGCCGACGGTAAACATCAGCTTATAAGCGATGGAGTGTTTCAACGCGTCTACGCTGAGCGTAGGTGAGTTGTAGATAAATGGAGAGTTCATAATGTCATTCCCACTGATGCGTACTACCAAAGACGTTGATAAAGCGCACGATAGGCCTGGGCAGCGACCTGCCAACTAAAATCCATTGCCATTGCCTGACGTTGTACATAACGCCAAAGCGAAGGGCGCGACCACAACACAAAGACCCGACGAATCGCCCGCGACAGCGACGCGGTATTACAATCGCTGAACACAAAACCGCTCGCCAGGCCATCAGCCAGATTTTCCAGCGAGCAATCTGCCACGGTATCCGCCAGTCCACCGGTGCGTCTGACCAGCGGTAACGTGCCGTATTTCAGGCCGTACAACTGGGTCAACCCGCAGGGTTCGAACCGACTAGGAACCATAATCACATCCGCCCCGCCAATGATGCGGTGCGAAAACGCTTCGTGATAACCAATCTGTACGCCGACGCGGCCGTGATACTCCGCCGCCGCCGCCAGAAAACCTTCCTGCAAGGTGGCATCGCCTGCTCCCAACACCACCAGTTGTCCACCTTGTTCCAGCAAATCCGGCACGGCCTGCAAGGCGATATCCAGCCCTTTTTGGCTGGTCAGGCGACTGACGATGGCGAACACCGGCACACGGTCATCCACCTTAAGTCCCATCGCCGTTTGCAAATGCCGCTTGTTTTCCGCTTTGCGCGCCAGCTCATCACGGCTATAGGTAGCGGTCAGCAAGGCATCGTGTGACGGGTTCCAGATCTCATCATCCACCCCGTTGAGGATGCCAGACAAACGCCCCTGCTCTTCACGCGACTTGAGCAGCCCCTCCAGCCCATACCCATACTCAGCCTGAGTAATCTCATGGGCATAGGTCGGGCTGACGGTGGTGACATGATCCGCATAATACAGCCCGGCCTTGAGGTACGAGATTTGGCCGTAAAACTCCAGCCCGTACATGTGGAAGTACTCCGGCGGCAAGCGCAACTCCGACATGTGACGGGCATCAAATAATCCCTGATAAGCCAGATTATGGACGGTAAATACCGATTTTGCCGGTCGACCTTTCGCCGCCAGATACGCACAGGCAAGACCGGCATGCCAGTCATGGGCATGAACGATGTCTGGCCGCCAGAACGGATCCACGCCGTTGGCCATTTCCGCCCCCATCCAGCCCAGCAAACCAAAGCGCAATACGTTATCCGTATAGGCGAATAACGACGTATCGTGATACGGGCTGCCCGCCCGCTCATACAGGTGCGGGACATCGATCAGATAGATGCCCACCCCGTTGTAATGGCCATAACGCAGCGTGACATGACCGCCAAACGTATCCAGCTCCCTCACGACCTGCGCGTCCGGGATACCTTTTTTCAGGTCGGGAAATGCCGGCAACAGCACTCGTACATCCATCCCCGCCGCTATCTGCGCACCGGGCAACGCGCCCACCACATCCGCCAGTCCCCCGGTTTTCAGCAAAGGGAATAGCTCTGAACACACGTGTAATACCCGCATCTTGTCTCCCATTCCACCACCCACGCCCCACACGTGGGCAGCATCAATCCGCCGACCCATTACGGCCGGGTACACAATCAGGTCAGGACGTGAGCTTCGCCAACATGGCCCGCGTCACCAGCACAATGCCCTCTTCGGAACGATAAAAACGACGGCTGTCATCCTCAGCGTTCTCGCCAATCACCATGCCTTCTGGAATGTCGCAGGCGCGATCGACGATGCAACGATGCAAGCGGCATGAGCGTCCGACGTTGACATCCGGCAACAACACCGATGAATCGATGCTGCAAAAGGAGTTGATACGTACCCGAGGGAACAGCACCGAATGCGTGACCACTGAGCCGGACACAATACATCCGCCGGATACCAGCGAATTCATGGTTAGGCCATGACTGCCGGAGCGGTCCTGGACGAACTTGGCAGGTGGTAACGCCGCCATCGCCGAGCGAATCGGCCAGTTATGGTCGTACATGTCCAGTTCCGGCATCACCGAGGCCAGGTCGAGGTTGGCGCGCCAGTAGGCTTCCAGCGTGCCCACATCGCGCCAGTACGGCGGCGCGTTGTCCGAAGACGTCACGCAGGAGAGAGTGAAGGGATGCGCCCAGGCATTCCCTTCCGCCACGATTTTTGGGATCAAGTCCTTGCCGAAATCATGGCTGGAATCCGAGGTGCACACATCCTCCTCCAACCGCCGGTACAGGTATTTGGCGTTGAAGACGTAGATCCCCATACTGGCCAGCGCCATATCGGGGTTATCCGGCATCGGTGCCGGGTTAGCGGGCTTCTCGTCGAAACTGATAATGCGGTTGTCTTTATCCACGCTCATCACGCCAAAGGCGTGTGCTTCTTTGATAGGCACCGGAATACACGCGACCGAACACTCCGCGCCATTCTCCACGTGGTCCAGCAGCATGCGGGAATAGTCCATTTTATAGATATGGTCACCGGCCAGAATCACGACGTATTCCGCCCCGTAGCGCCGGATGATATCCAGGTTGTGGCATACGGCATCGGCAGTACCGCGATACCAGTGATCGTTTTCATCATGCCGTTGCTGGGCTGGCAGCAAATCGACAAATTCATTCATCTCAATATTCAGGAATGACCAGCCGCGCTGGATATGCTGCACCAGTGTGTGCGACTGATACTGGGTAATCACGCCAATACGACGGATGCCGGAATTCAGGCAATTAGACAGAGCAAAATCGATAATTCGGTATTTACCGCCAAAGTGCACCGCGGGTTTGGCACGGTACGCCGTTAAGTCTTTCAGCCGGGTTCCACGCCCGCCCGCCAAAATCAGTGCGACAGATTTCAAGGGCAATTGTCTGGCCAGCATCAGGGGATCATGTTTGTCAGTACTCACCATGTCAGACTCCTTTTTTATTGTTTTACCAGTACGCACACCGCATTCGCCTGCCCATGCCAAACCCGTCCGTTGAGCGGATGGTCAGCCGCGCTAAAGGGGGGCGAAACCCGCCACTCCCCTGCGGGAAGCGAAAACTCACTCGTCTGCGTCGTGGCGTTGAGCAATAGCAACCAGCGTTCGGAAAGCTGGATTTGTAACTGATGTGCCCCCTGCTCCCATTCATATGGCGTCAGCGGCTCTCCTTGCGCATTCAGCCACCGAACATCGTTTCCGTCGTCACGCCACCACGCGGCTTTGCGTAACGCGGGAATAGCACGGCGCAGACGGATCAGGCCTGCGGTAAACGCGAGCAAATCGGTATCCATCTCATCCCAGTGCAACCAGGCCAGCGCGTTATCCTGGCAATACGCGTTATTGTTACCCTGCTGGCTGTTACCAAATTCATCGCCAGCCAGCAGCATCGGCGTGCCCTGCGACAACAGCAGTGTCGTCAGCAACGCCTGTTGGCTGGCGCGTCGCCGCGCCTGTGTGGCCTCATCCGCCTCCAGCCCTTCCGTCCCGTGGTTGAAGCTGAAATTGCTGTTGGTGCCATCACGGTTTTGTTCCCCGTTGGCCTGGTTATGCTTGTGGTTAAAACACACCAAATCCCGCAGGGTAAAACCGTCATGGGAGGTCAACATGTTGACCGACGCCCAGGGCAAACGACCGTTACGCTCAAACACCTCGCTGGAGGCGGCGAAACGGCGGGCAAATACCCCAACGGGCAGATCGCGGAGTAACCAGAAACGGCGTATGTCGTCGCGGAAACGGTCGTTCCACTCGACAAACGGTGCCGGAAACTGGCCCAGTTGGTAGCCGCCAGGGCCAATATCCCACGGCTCAGCGATCAACTTGCAGTCGCGCAACGTGCGGTGGTTACGCAGCGCGGTAAAGAACGGAGCTGAAGAGGAAAAGTCTGGCGTGCGCCCCAAAATTGTCGCCAGATCAAAACGGAAGCCATCCACATGGCAGGTTTCATGCCAGAACTTCAGGCACTCAATCACCCACTGCAACACCGCCGGGTTATCCAGCCGCAACACGTTGCCGCATCCCGCCCAGTTGTAATAATCGCCCTCCCCGGTCAGCCAGTAGTAACTGGTGTTATCGATGCCGCGCAGCGACAGCGTAGGGCCGTCTACATCCAGCTCTGCGCTGTGATTGAACACCACATCCAAAATCACCTCGATGCCCGCTTTATGCAGCGCCCGCACCGCGTCACGGAACTCATTGAGCGGGTCATCCCCCGCCGCCAGGCTGCTGTCCACCGCGAACGGCAGCAGCGTGTTGTACCCCCAGTAATTGCGCAATCCCATCGACTGCAAACGGGGCTCGTCGGCATGCTGCTGGACAGGCATCAACTCCAGTGTGGTCACACCCAATTGCGTCAGGTACTCCAGCATCACAGGATGCGCCAGCGCAGCGTAGGTACCGCGTATCGATGCCGGAATGCGCGGGTGGCGTCGGGTCAAGCCGCGTACATGCGCTTCGTACAACACGGTGTGATGCCAGGGCGTGCGCGGAAAGGCATCACCCTGCCAGTCGTAGCGTTCATCCACCACCACGCTGCGTGGCATCACTTCCGCGCTGTCCTCGGCATCGGGGTAGTCGTAACCGCCGTGCAACCGCTCGTCATCCACCACCCAGCCATCCATCTGGCGAGCGCAGGGGTCAAGCAACAGTTTCCTGGCATTGAAACGCAGGCCACGTTTCGGGTCGAACACACCATCGACGCGGTAGCCGTAACACAAGCCCGGCTGGGCATCCGGCAAATAGCCATGCCAGATATCACCGGTACGGGCCTTCAGCGGCAGGCGTTGTTCCCGCAGGCCGTCAAAAATACACAATTCCACCTTCGAGGCTCCGCAAGAGAACAACGCAAAGTTCACCCCTTCGCCATCGAAGTAAGAGCCTAACGGTCGGGGACGACCCGCCAGCAGTTCAACCATTACGCCTCCCTCACCAAATACAGGGTGGAGAGCGGTGGCAGTGTTAATACCAGCGATTGTGGCCGGGAATGGCTGCCGACCGCTTCGCTGCGTACCAGTCCCTGATTGCCACTATTGCTGCCGTGATAATGCATGGAGTCGGTATTCAGCACTTCGCGCCAGTACCCCGGCTGATTGATACCGACGCGATATCCTTCCCTGGGCACTGGCGTAAAGTTGCTGATAACCAGCATTTCATTGCCGTCGGCATCGCGTCGGATAAAGGCGAATACCGAGTTCTCACGATCGTCTACCACCACCCATTCGAATCCCTGATGCAGGTAGTCGCATTGATAAAGCGGCGGGTGCTGGCGATAGCAATGGTTGAGGTCGCGCACCAGTTTTTGCACGCCGAGATGCCAGCCTTCAGGCTCATCCAGTAGATGCCAGTCCAGACTGGTGTCGTGGTTCCATTCTCGTCCTTGCGCAAACTCGCAGCCCATAAACAGCAATTTCTTGCCAGGGTAGGCCCACATAAAACCGTAATAGGCGCGCAGGTTGGCAAATTTCTGCCAGGCATCACCCGGCATCCTATCCAGTAAAGAGCGCTTGCCGTGCACCACTTCATCGTGCGACAGCGGCAGGACGAAGTTCTCGCTGTAGGCATACAACATGCCGAAGGTCAGCAGGTCATGGTGGTATTTGCGATGTACCGGATCTTGTTGCATGTAGGCCAGCGAGTCATGCATCCAGCCCATGTTCCACTTATAGTGAAACCCCAAGCCGCTATGTTCCGGCGGCAATGTCACCCCAGCGTAATCGGTGGATTCTTCGGCGATGGTGACCGCACCGGCACGGTGCTGGCCCAGCATCTGGTTGGTGTAACGCAGAAAACCGATCGCCTCCAGGTTCTCTTTACCACCGTAGTGATTCGGCACCCATTCGCCGTCGCGGCGGCTGTAGTCCCGGTAAATCATCGACGCCACCGCGTCCACCCGCAGCCCGTCGACGCCAAACCGTTCAGTCCAGTACAACGCATTACCCGCCAGATAGTTACGCACTTCGTGGCGGTCAAAGTTATAAATCAGCGTGTTCCAGTCCTGGTGGAAACCCTCCTTCGGGTCGGCATATTCGTACAAGGCGGTACCGTCAAACCGCGCCAGACCGTAGCTGTCGGTCGGGAAATGGCCAGATACCCAATCCAGCAGCACATTGATGCCCGCCTCATGAAACGCATTGACCAGATAACGGAAATCCTCCGGTGAGCCGAAACGGCGGGTCGGCGCATACAGCCCCAATGGCTGATAGCCCCAACTGGCATCAAACGGATGTTCATGCACCGGCATCAGCTCAACATGGGTAAAACCCATTTCTTTCACGTAAGGCACCAGTTGGTCCGCCAGTTCGCGGTAGCTGAGCCAGAAATTGTTGTCGGTATGCCGCCGCCATGACCCCAGATGCACCTCGTAGATGGAAATCGGCGACTGCAAATCGTTGGCGGATTGCCGCGCCTCATCCACCGGCAGCGCAGGCGGCAGCCCACTCACCACCGAGGCGGTATCCGGGCGCATCTGTGAGGCAAAAGCATACGGGTCGGATTTCACCAGCACATTGCCGTAGCAATCGATAATTTCGAATTTGTACAACTGCCCGATCCCAACGCCCGGGACAAACAGCTCCCACACGCCGTTCTCACGCCGCAACCGCATCGGATGGCGACGCCCATCCCAAAAATTGAAATCTCCCACCACCGAGACCCGCTGAGCGTTCGGTGCCCAGACGGCAAAACAGGTGCCCTCAACGCCATCCAACGTGGACGGATGTGCACCCAGTGTTTCAAACGGTCGTAAATGGCGTCCCTCCGCCAGCAACCAGATATCCAACTCCTGCAATAACGGGCCAAACCGATAAGGGTCATCAATGACATAGGTATCCTGCTGCCAGGTGACCGCCAGCCGATAGCTGAATGGCTTTTTGCGACGAGGGATCACTGAAGCGAAAAAACCGCGTGCGTCCTGACACGCTAAGTGCGCCACTTTGCGTCCGTTGTGTGCATCCACCACGTGAACCTCACTGGCGTCTGGAAGCAGTGCGCGAACTTCCAGCCCTGACGATGTGACGTGCATACCCAATACTGCAAAAGGATCGGCGTAATGGCCGGAAAAAAGGAGATTAATGATGTTCCGATCGGAAAATCCTGACATGGCATCCGTCCTCTGAATTAACCATCTGAATAAAGTAAAGATGTTAAAGAGACAGGTCACTTCTTCAGCACTCTTATTGGTATGCGAATGCCCTGAGTCAATAACAGAAAAGGAACCAGCCTGACCCCCATAAAAAGAGAGCCGACCTGAAAAGGTGCAACAACACCGTAATAGTTGATGCTGCGAAGTATTCTTCAGGTAAGCCTAAGATTCAGCTTAGTCAAGAAAAGAGAAAATATTTGAGATATTGGATAAATTTTTACTTCCAACAACCATAAGAAAAAATAATTAATCATAGCGTTAGCGAATATTGATCTTGTTCGGGTTACCTTGGTGTACAACACGTAGAATTGCTTGATCCAACAAGGAGGTGTGTGGAGATGGTCAGCCAGGTCGATTTGATTCTGTCATTGCTACAACAAACGTGCGTCTATCTGGTTATCGCGTATTTGCTGAGCAAAACACCGCTATTCATTCCGCTGACGCAGGTCACCCTTCATCTGCCGCATAAACTGATCTGCTACCTGACGTTTTCCATGTTTTGCATCCTCGGCACCTATTTCGGCCTGCATATTGACGATTCCATCGCGAATACCCGCGCCATCGGCGCGCTGTTGGGCGGTGTGTTGGGAGGGCCGACGGTCGGCGTACTGGTGGGGCTGACCGGCGGCCTGCACCGCTATTCATTGGGCGGCATGACCGCACTGGCGTGCATGGTGTCCACCATCATGGAAGGATTGGCCGGTGGCCTGCTACATCGTTATATGCTACGCCGCCACCGTATCGACCTGTTGTTTCAGCCGTTGGTTATCGCGGCTGTCACTCTGCTGGTGGAAATACTGCAGATGAGCATCATCTTGCTGTTGTCGCGCCCGTTTGGCGAGGCACTGACACTGGTTAAAAACATCGCCTTACCGATGATCATCACCAACAGTATCGGGGCAGCCATGTTCATGCGGATCCTGCTGGACCGCCGGGCTATGTTTGAGAAATACACGTCGGCGTTTTCTGCGCGTGCTTTGCAGATTGCGGCAAGGGCGGAAGGGGTATTACGGGAAGGATTTAATCCGGATACCAGCCTGCGGGTAGCGCGTATCTTGTATGAAGAACTGGGTGTTGGCGCTGTCGCCATCACCGATCGGGAAAAGCTGCTGGCTTTTGTCGGCGCAGGCGACGACCACCACACCGCCGGTTCGCTGATTACGTCGTCCTATACCCATCAGGCTATCGACAGCAATCAGGTGGTGTATGCTGACGGTAACGAAGTACCGTTTTGCTGCCCGCTGTCTTCACACTGTAAGTTGGGGTCTACGCTGGTTATCCCACTGCGTGGCGAAGAGCAGCGGGTTATCGGCACCATCAAGCTGTATGAACCGAAAAACAAGTTATTCTCCAGCATAAACCGCACGCTGGGGGAAGGTATCGGCCATTTGCTGTCGGCTCAAATCTTCGCGGGTCGTTTCGAGCAGCAAAAGCAGTTACTGGCACAATCCGAAATCAAGCTCCTGCATGCGCAGGTGAACCCCCATTTCCTGTTTAACACCCTCAATACATTATCGTCGATTATCCGCCGCAATCCGGATCAGGCCCGTCAGTTGGTGTTATCGCTCTCAACCTTTTTTCGTAAAAACCTCAAACGCAGCGGTGATGAAGTCGCGCTCAGTGATGAGCTGGAGCACATCAACGCCTATCTTGATATTGAAAAGGCCCGTTTCGCCAATCTGCTGACAGTGGAAATCGCCGTGCCAACATCGCTCAGGGCCGCCAGATTACCCGCATTTTCCCTGCAACCGCTGGTGGAAAACGCCATCAAGCACGGCATCGCCCACATGCTGGATAACGGCTATCTGCGCATTGATGCCCGTACTCACGCCAATATGCTGGAGCTCACGATAGAGGATAACGCCGGAACTTATTACCCCCGCAACGGTAGCGACGGGCTGGGGATGAATCTGGTAGACCGGCGCATCAAGGCGCGCTACGGCCATCATTACGGCATCACGGTTACCAGTGAACCGGAACACTTTACCCGCGTTCAGGTACGGGTGCCGCTGAGGGTGGGATAAGAGCGTGTCAGGCGGGTGCAGTCATACTCATACCCGAAATAAAACGCATACCTGAAATAAAACGCATACCTGAAATAAAAAACGGCTTCCCCTGGGGGAAGCCGTTCTTAGGCTGATCTCGGCATCACATCACGTCACTGCTCCGGCTAACGCCATCTTCGCTATTGTCGGTGAGGATGAC
Organism: Dickeya oryzae; assembly: GCF_020406815.2. NCBI lineage: Bacteria > Pseudomonadati > Pseudomonadota > Gammaproteobacteria > Enterobacterales > Pectobacteriaceae > Dickeya > Dickeya oryzae. Next base: position 303,686 of record NZ_CP162670.1, on the reverse strand, counting down.
CCGGGAAATTACAGCCCTACTACGTTCTCAGCAGAAGGACCTTTCGGACCGTTGCCGATAACGAATTCTACTTTCTGGCCTTCGTACAGCGTTTTGAAGCTGTCGCTCTGAATTGCAGAGAAATGCACGAATACGTCTTTGCTGCCATCAGCCGGGCTGATAAAGCCAAAACCTTTAGATTCGTTAAACCATTTTACTGAACCAGTCATTTTATTAGACATCATATTACCTCGTAATTTTTTTCCAGCCCGTTTAAGGGCAACAGGGGTCTGCAATGCAGGAAATACTTATGAGCAAGAAAAAAAGAGATTCAGGGGAAGTGATATCTAGGGATAACGCTTGGACTGAGGACTACTTTAGTAAAATGCCTGACATAAATAGGTCTGACTAACAAACCGTGCCGCTATTAACGCATTCATCAGGCATGAAAGCAAGCATTATGTATTGTTGCGGCAGGAAAATATTTTATATTTTTTATAATTCATACAGTTAATGGGTTGGCCCCGGTACGTTCTCGCCACGACCACAACCGTCGCTGGCGCCAGCCTGACCCGCAAACCGGCTGACAGTAATACCGGTATTGCTGCCTCTATGCCTTAGCGGCCTGCTCCATCGGGATCAGATTCAGCTGCCCATGACGCACGCCGGTCTGAGCGATGACCGACGCGGCAAACTGCTCTACTCGCTCGGTAGGGCCACGCAAAATCACGGTTTCCACACATTCGTCATGGCTGAGGTGGGTGTGCATGGTGGACACGGTCAGGTGATGGTGTTCATGTTGCATACCGGCCAGTCGGCTCGACAGCTGACGCTCGTGATGGTCATACACATAGCTCAGCACCGCCACACACTCGGCATTTTTATCCTGTGCTACCGTCATTTCGCCCAATTCACGCCGCAACATGTCGCGAAACGCTTCCGACCGGTTGGCATAGCCTTTTCGCAGCATCAGCGCATCCAACGCCTCAGCCAGCGGGTCATCCAGAGAAATCGTCAATCGTTGCATCTCAGCCTCACAAAAAAGCGCAAAAAATCCTCCGGCGTGGTGCCACGCAGGTCAGTCATCCCATTATGCCGGGGTTCATCATGATGATCGTGATTCAGCGCAAAACGGCGCTCAAATCCCTGACGGACAAATAAGAATGGACAATACCGCGAACCATTGCCAGAAAAAGATCACCGCCTCCCGAGGAGAGTGTATGGGGATAGGGAGAACAGTAAAACGCGCCCAACAGGCGCGTTTTAGCGGGAACAGGATTACAACAGGATGCGCAGCATGCGGCGCAGCGGTTCAGCCGCGCCCCACAGCAGCTGGTCGCCAACGGTGAAAGCGGACAAGTACTGTGGCCCCATGTTCAGTTTACGCAGACGGCCCACCGGGGTAGACAACGTACCGGTCACCGCAGCCGGGGTCAGTTCACGCATGGTGATTTCGCGGTCGTTCGGCACCACTTTCACCCAATCATTGTGGGTCGCCAGCATGTGCTCGATTTCCGCAATCGACACATCTTTTTTCAGCTTCAGCGTGAACGCCTGGCTGTGGCAGCGCAGCGCGCCGATACGCACACACAAACCATCCACCGGAATGGTGCTGGCGGTATTCAGAATCTTGTTGGTTTCCGCCTGGCCTTTCCACTCTTCACGGCTCTGGCCGTTTTCCAGCTGTTTGTCGATCCACGGGATCAGGCTACCCGCCAACGGCACACCGAAGTTTTCCACATCCAGACCGCCGCGTGACAATGCTGTCACTTTGCGCTCGATATCCAGAATGGCGGAAGCCGGGTCGCTCAGTTCAGCGGCGACTTCGGCGTTCAACTGGCCCATCTGAATCAACAGTTCACGCATATTGCGCGCGCCCGCGCCGGACGCCGCCTGATAGGTGGCAACAGATGCCCACTCCACCAGATCGTTGGCGAACAGGCCGCCCAGCGACATCAGCATCAGGCTGACGGTACAGTTACCACCGACAAACGTTTTGATGCCTTTATCCAGACCGGACTGGATAACGCCGTGGTTAACCGGGTCCAGAATAATAATCGCGTCATCTTTCATTCGCAGAGAGGATGCGGCGTCGATCCAGTACCCTTGCCAGCCACTTTCACGCAGCTTTGGGTAGATTTCATTGGTATAATCGCCGCCCTGACAGGTGATGATAATATCCAGCGCGCGCAGCGCGTCGAGATTGTAGGCATCCTGCAGGACACCCTGCTGGCCGCCCAACGCCGGTGCTGGCTGACCGTGCTGCGACGTAGAAAAGAATACCGGGCGGATTAAATCAAAATCGCGTTCTTCCACCATGCGCTGCATGAGTACCGAACCGACCATTCCGCGCCAGCCAACAAAACCAACATTTTTCATGGTAACCGTCCTGCCTGGGGGTGACAAAAAGCAATCCGACTGCCATTTCAGGCAGGGAGCATAGTTTAAAATGATGTCTGTCAACCTTACAAAATGTATCAGAAGTCGCAAGTGAATTTATTCGATGACTCAGGCGTTTTCAGCAGCAGGCCTAATGTGCCTGCCAGAAGACGGGTGATGAAAGGAGCTTACCGCCACCATGACTGAAATGATCTCGGCAACCGTCCTGTTGCTGTTAATTATGGATCCACTCGGCAACCTGCCGGTGTTTATGTCTGTTCTGAAACACCTGGATCCCAAACGGCGACGTGTGGTGCTGATTCGGGAGATGATCATCGCTCTGGGGGTGATGCTGGTGTTCCTGTTCGCGGGCGAGAAGATTCTGGCCATACTGAATCTGCGTACAGAAACCGTGTCGATTTCCGGCGGTATCGTGTTGTTTTTGATTGCCATCCGCATGATTTTCCCAACGCAGGAAGGCTTTACCAGCGGCTTGCCCGCCGGTGATGAGCCGTTTCTGGTGCCGTTGGCTATTCCGATGGTGGCCGGGCCATCGATTCTGGCTGCACTGATGCTGCTCTCCCACCAGTACCCGAATCAATTGCCGCATCTGACACTGGCGCTGCTTATTGCCTGGGCCATTACGGTGGTCGTGCTGCTGTTATCGAACCTGTTCCTGCGATTGTTGGGCGACAAAGGCGTCAATGCGCTGGAACGGCTGATGGGGCTGGTACTGGTCATGCTCTCCACCCAGATGTTCCTGGACGGTATTCGGGCCTACCTGAAACTCTAGCATCTGGGCGCGGTTGCCTCAGGCCGTTCTCTCAGTCTCCCACACCAGGCGGAGACTGAGAAAGAGGGGTTATCCCCGACTCATCTTAATCACATTCAATCACACCACGTAGCTCAGCAGCAGGGTGCCGACTAGACCACACACCGCGATAATGGTTTCCAGCGCTGACCATGACTTCAGCGTTTCCGGAATGCTCAGGTTGAAATACTCCTTGAACAGCCAGAAACCGGGGTCGTTGACGTGAGAAAAAATCACGCTGCCAGAGCCCACGGCAATCACCATCAATTCCGGGCTGACGCCGCTGGTGGCGATAATCGGCGCCACAATCCCCCCCGCGGTCAGCGCGGCCACGGTGGCAGACCCTAATGCCAGACGTAGCACGGCGGCGATAAGCCAACCCAGCAGCAACGGCGACACGCTACTACCGTGCATCATCCCGGCGATGTACTTGTCTACACCGCTGTCTACCAGCACCTGTTTAAACGCGCCGCCACCGCCGAGGATCAGCAACATCATGGCGATGATTTTAATCGAGTCGGTAATGGTGCCCATCACCTCATCCATGCTGCGACCACGGTTCAGGCCGAAGGTAAAAATCGCGATCAGCACCGCAATCAGGGTCGCCATCACCGGGTCGCCGAAGAACTCGGCATACGGCAACAATGCGTGTCCCTTCGGTAATATCATTTCCGCCACGGCGCGCAGCGCCATCAGGATAACCGGCACCAGAGCGGTCATTACACTAACGGTAAAGCCCGGCATTTCCTCTTCGGTGAACTGCTTCGGGTTATACAGCCCTTCCGGAATCGGCTTATCAATTTTCTTGAGGAAGCGGGCGTAAACCGGCCCCGCCAGAATCACTGTCGGGATCCCCAGCAACGTACCGTAGAGCAGGGTTTTGCCCATATCGGCATGGAATAGCGAGGCAATCGCTGTTGGCCCTGGATGCGGCGGCAGAAAACCGTGGGTGACGGACAATGCCGCCGCCATTGGCACACCGGCGTACAGTAATGGGATACGGGCGGAGGCCACAATGCTGAACACCAGCGGCAACAGCAGCACAAACCCCACTTCATAGAACAGCGCGAAACCAACGGTAAACCCGGTTAGCACAATCGCCCACTGGATATGTTTACGACCAAAGCGCTGAATCAGCGTGGTGGCAATCCTCTGTGCACCGCCGCAGTCCGCCAGCAATTTCCCCAGCATAGCGCCAAATCCCATGATCAGCGCCAGGCTACCCAGCGTACCGCCCACCCCGTTTTTGATGGAGGTCATCACTTTTTGCACCGGCATTCCCTGCATGACGCCCACAGCCAGTGCAACCAGAATCAGTGCGATAAAACCATTCAGTTTAAAGCGGATCATCAGCACCAACAGCAGTGCGACACCCACAGCGACAATCACGAGTGGCATAACTCTCTCCGGCAACCCCTGCCTGCGCGAGCCGGGCAACGACAGGGGATTTTCTTATGTTTTGCGAAGGCTCCCGGTGTGGCATCAGCACCTTCGCTACAGTAGTGGCGTACCTGCGTCGTGACAGGCATGCGTCGTTGCATCCCGTCGGGAGCGCATCCACCCAATGTGATGGCTGTCATGCGGTGACTATCGCGTGACAACTATCACACTGCACGATGTTACCGGTATCATGATACCGGTAACATGTTAAAATACGAAACCTGCGCGACGCATTTAATTTACAGTTTGGGATAGAGATCAAATTATGTCAGGACAAAGTATTATTCTGATGGGGGTTTCCGGCAGCGGGAAATCCAGCGTGGGAGCCCAGTTGGCACAAGCCATTCACGCCAAGTTTATTGATGGCGACGATCTGCATCCCAAGGCCAATATCCAGAAAATGGCCAGCGGCCAGCCGCTCAATGACGATGACCGCGCCCCCTGGCTGGAGCGCCTGAACGATGCCGCCTACAGTCTGCTGCATAAAAATGAAACCGGCATTATCGTCTGCTCCGCCTTGAAAAAGCGCTACCGCGATCGGCTACGGGACGGCAACGACGGCATAGTTTTTCTCTACCTGAAAGGCAGTTTTGACGTCATTTTGCAGCGCCATCAGGCACGCGCCGGCCATTTTATGCCGACGGGTCTGCTGCAAAGCCAATTTGATGCACTGGAAGAGCCGGACGAAACCGAAGCCGATGTCATCACCGTGGATATCAACGGCCCGATGGACCAGGTGGTAGCGCGGTGTGTCGAGGCATTGCGCGCTCGCCTGCCACGCTGACCCCGGCCCTAGACGCTTTCTCCCACTTGTACGGTAAAGCCGACGTCCACACGGGTCGTCGGCAAGGTTTCGCCGTGCAGGCGCGCCAGCAACTGTGCCGCACCGATCTCGCCAATGCGCTTACGCGGTGTCAGTATGCTGGTGAGCCGTGGCACCGTGGTTTGTCCGATATCATGGCCGTGGAAACCGGCAATCCCCATCTGTTCGGGAACGCGTAACCCCTGCCGCTGGCATTCGAACATGGCACCAATCGCCAGGTCATCATTGGTACAAAACAGGCTATCGAGCTGTGGGTATTCCGCCTGTGCACGACGCAACAGCTCGCCGCCCAACGTATAAGACGAGGGGCTTTCACTCATCACGCTGTAGCTGGCAAGCCCGGCCTCCGCCATCGCTTGTTCATAACCCCGTTGCTTTAATAACGTGCGTTCATCCTGACGTGCGCCGAGGTACACCACGCGGCGGCGACCGCGCGCAATCATATAACGCGTCATCTGGCGTGCGGCATCCACATTATCAAACCCCACAGCCATATCGAGGCAGGGAGATACCGAGTCCATCAGCTCCACAACCGGGATCCCGGCCACTGCAATCATCTGACGGGTACGCGCCGTATGGTTGCGCTCAGCAAGAATCAACCCGTCGATGTTATAAGCCAGCAGCGACATCAGACGCCGTTCTTCCACTTCCGGCTGGTAGCCGTAGTGCGCCAGCATGGTTTGATAGCCTTGCGATTCCGCCACTTTTTCAATGCCACGCAACACCTCGGCAAATACCTGGTTGGTGAGCGATGGTAGCAACACGCCGATGGCCCGGCTGGTAGAATTAGCGAGAATATGCGGCGTTCGGTTGGGAATGTAACCCAATTCATCCAGCACAGCGGCGATTTTGCCTCGCAACGCTTCAGAGACTTGTTCCGGGTTACGCAAATAGCGGCTGACCGTCATTTTGGTCACCCCAACCCGGTCGGCGACATCCTGCAATACCGGTCTTTTTTTCTTTATCATCCGTTGACATCCCCGCGACTCAAAACGCCGATTGTACTAAAGAAATGGTTAGCAGGATATGAACCTGAATACAGGTTATTACAATGGACATGATTGGATATAGAATTAATAATATTATTATTTATTTCATTACCACCCCATTATCAATAATATTATTTAATAAATAATATAAGAATAATATAAGTATATATCAGCAATGAATTTAATTTTTTTATTAATGAAATAAAAAGATAATAGATAATTTTTTATTATCTTTTTATATTTAATTCTTATTTCAAAAAAACACAATTTGTTGTATTTTTGTTTCCGAATTAGATCAGTTGTAAAAAACAAGGAAATGAAATGAAAAGTGGCTTTTGCATTGCCAAGGGCGATGTATGTTTTAATATTAAAAAAGACATTACAGGCCTACCATTAAAAATAGAAAACCTGCAAAATGGATACCTATTTATTGGAGATAAATCTCCATTTAACAAAATGGAGATGGATAACGAAACGCTCTACCTGATTGGAACAATAAGTAATAGACGATTACTTGAAGGCCTTGCCGGACGCTATGATGCTTCAGCCTGGAGCTTAAGTGATATTGAATTACTACATACGCTTTTTTTATACCTTGGAACACAAGCTCTATCACTGGCAGAAGGAAGTTTTTTCTTTTTTAAAGAAAATAAGAAAGGCGAATTAACCTTACTTACTGACCCTAATGGATTTATGCCTGTACATGTTATTCATGATCAAACATCGCTCTGGATAACAGATCGGCTAAAATTTGTTGGCCGCATCGTTCAAAAAAGCATTTTTGATTTCATGCATGAAGATGAAGTCATACAAAATGCGCTACATTCAGATACGTTTACACCGATAAAAAATGCCACCAGACTCAAACCTGGCTCTATCAATCAGATAAAGAAAGATATGCAGGGTTATGAATATCTGAGTAATGATAGTATTTATCCTTCCAATACCGAAAGACAGTTGAATATAGCTAAAGACACCCTGTTTGAACTGATTGACAGTTATCTAAAAGCCCCCTTTCGATCTCTGGTACATACGCATCAGACCGTCGGTATTCCATTATCTGGTGGTCTGGATTCAAGCCTGATAACCGCACTGGCCAGCCAGTTTTTTCAGCACATCAAAACCTGGTCCATAGGTACAGAGCTCAGCAACGAGTTTGAATACTCCCAAATGGTCGCAGATGCAATTGGTACTGAGCATCATGTCAAGATACTGACAGAATCTGATGTTATCAATGGTGTTATCGAGGCTATCTATCATAATGAAATTTTTGATGGTCTCTCCGCAGAGATACAGTCAGGATTGTTTAATGTCTACCGAATGGCACAGAATCATGTAAGCGTCATGATGACAGGCTATGGTTCAGACCTATTATTTGGTGGCATATTAAAACCTGGTGAAAAATATTCATCGCCTAATAAAATACTTTGTGAGCAGGTTTATCGGACTCGCTGGACGGGAGAGTTTGTTTCACATGGTGCCGCTCATTATGGACTACAGCTTAATCATCCATTCTGGAACAATGACTTAATTTCTCTTTGTAGGAATCTTAACCCTGATTATAAAATCAAAGATAATGAAGTAAAAAACATACTCAGAGAGTATACCGAGAAATTAAACTTACTCCCCAAAGAAATTGTCTGGCGAAAGAAAATCGGAATTCATGAGGGTTCATCGGTTAACAAATCATTTGCTAATATACTTGGCCTTCATGTTGATAACTATAGTCATAAAACCCGCTTTACTTATCGAGTTTATAAATCTTTCCTGGAAAATACTCTCTCGCTAGAAAATGCTACCAGTGATCATCTACGCAAACTGATAACGGATTAAAAAATGATACTTAAAGAAACTCGTGATAATGTGAGAGTAATTACACTTAACCACCCTAATAAGCATAATCCTTTTAATCAGGACCTGGAAAATGCGGTTAAAGCTGCGTTAAAAGATGCAAATGACGACCCGACGGTTAACGCTATTGTTGTTTATGGGGGCAAAGGATGCTCATTTTCCGCAGGCGGTGACTTTAATGAAGTAAAAAATCTTTCCGGCGGCGCTGATGTTGAGCGCTGGATCGATCGTGTCATCGACCTTTACGAAGCCGTACTTCACATTAATAAACCAACGATTGCTGCTGTAGATGGCTATGCCATCGGTATGGGATTTCAGTTTGCCTTGATGTTCGACTACCGAATTATGGCGAACGGAGCGCGTTTTGTAATGCCTGAGCTCAAGCATGGTATCGGATGTTCTGTTGGCGCAGCCATCCTGACGTTTACCCATGGATATAACCTGATGAAGGATATCATCTTTAAATGTCAGGAGTTGGATGAAGACTTTTGTCTTTCACATCACATTGTGAACGAAAAGGTAGAATCGCATCTGCTACTGGAACGTGCGTTCTCGCTGGCAAAAGAACTGGCAGCGTACCCGTATGCAGCATTGTCAAAAACCAAACAATCCACTAACCGGAATTTTCTCGAACTCCTTGAGAAAACAAGAGTTGAATCTAAAGAGGTTCATAAAGCCGCTTTTGGTGCACGAGATGCACAAAAGCATTTTCATCATATCCTCGGAAAAAAGTACTAAAAAAGGAAAGCTAAGTAACATGTTATTAAACTATACCTCACTCATGGATTCAGGTTTTGGCGCAAAAATGAGTAGCAGTGATTTCATGGAAGCCAAACCAGACGAGATAAAAAACCTACTCATGCGTCAAGGTTTCCTACTGGTAAAAAACATTGCCATGGACGCCAATCAATTCAGAGATACATACTCAGCATATGGCAAAATCGTCGAGTATGCCGATGAGAAAATTGGTGTTGGTTTCGGCTATAAAGACACCTTAAAACTGGACGGTGAAAAAGGGAAAATTGTCACCGGACGTGGACAATTACCATTCCATGCAGATGGTGGATTATTGCTTTCACAGGTCGACCAAGTATTCCTTTATTCAGCTGAAATTAAAAATCTGAAATTCAGAGGTGCGACAACAATCTGTGACCATGTGTTAGCCTGTCAGGAAATGCCAACTCATCTCCGTAGGGTTTTAGAAGAAGAAACATTTGAAGTCCGAGTTTTAGAACATGGGTATTACGTCGACGTTTCTCCAGCCGGTTGGTTTAAAGTCCCGGTGTTCACAGACTTGGGATGGGTAAGGAAAATGTTGATTTACTTCCCATTTGATGAAGGCCAACCAGCAAGCTGGGAACCTCGCATCGTCGGATTTAGCGAATATGAAACAAAAGCGTTCTTCGGCGAATTAGGGACGTTCATGAAACAGCCCCGCTACTTCTACAAACATTACTGGGAAGATGCAGACCTTTTAATTATGGATAACAGGCGAGTAATCCATGAACGCGAAGAGTTTAATGATGACAATATCATTCGTCGCTTGTATCGTGGTCAAACCGTCGAAGTATAACCCCACAGATAATTAAGATTATTATTATTAACTGGCCTGGCATCATCATGCTGGCATGATGGGTTTTATTTTTTAAAACTACGGCCAGTTTTAAAAGTAGAGGCTTTAATGGAAAATATTAATATCGAGTCGGTATTCGCGCGATATCGTACCCGAACGCTGACATTCAAACTGTTATCCTCAGCATTACTGGGTAATAATAAGACACGAACCGTATCAATTTACGCCTTAAAGAAAGCGTTACATATTAGCCGAGGCACAGTATTAAAACTGGTTAATGGTATTTATTTTGGCGGCGAGACATTAAGCCAGGTGACCCATACCACATCAGAGTTAGGGAGAGAAAACATCAATAGCATTATTGATTATGCTATTGAAGGTGAGAATACAGAGTCGATCTATAATGATGTTATGAGTAAGACTTTTTCTCTCATCGACATCGCGGCTGAAAATAAAAACATCCCCTTCGTGGTCATTAAACCCTCATCCCTTGGCAGCATCGAGTTATACCGCGCCATCACCCTTAACCAAAACCTGACGCCAGAACAGCGGCAAGAATGGGAAATTGTGACCGAACGGTATATCCAAATCTTTGACGCCGCTAGCGATAAAAAAGTCAGGATCATGGTCGATGCTGAGCAATCATGGATACAACCGGCTGTAGACAACTTCATTGTAAATATGATGAGGAAATATAATCAAAACTATCCTCTGTTGACATTGACACTACAATTTTACTGTAGAGATAAACTCGGACGACTGAAAGAGTATTACCAACAGGCATGTGAACATCATTTCTATCTAGGTATAAAACTGGTGCGAGGCGCTTACCTTGAAGAGGAGAATCGCATCAGTCACGATCACTGTTTTACTGAAAAATCCGAAACGGATAATAATTATAACAGTGCTATTCAGTTTGTTGCCGATCACATTGACCGTATCTCTCCTTTTTTCGCCACGCACAATGAGCATAGCCTAGCGTTGATCCGACAAAGTCCGACATTAAAGGAAAACATCTGGTTTGGTCAGCTATATGGTATGGGGGACCATATTACCTGGGCGCTTAATCATGAGGGTTTTTCCGTATGTAAGTATGTGCCATTCGGGCCATTAAAAAAGTCATTACCCTATCTGCTAAGACGAATTGAGGAAAATGCTATCTCCTCAACCACATTTTCCACAGAAAGAAAGCTTATCAGAAAAGAACTTCATCGCCGAATAAAGAGGATTGTGTTATGAAAAAAGACTTCACCTGCAAAATAAAAAACACCGGTCAAATATTCCCTCTCATAGAAGAAGAGACTATACTTGTGTCCTCATATCAGGCAGAAATACCACTCAAGTATCATTGCAATGCTGGGCATTGTGGTATTTGTAAAGTCAAACTGATTCAGGGAGAAGCGGATATGCAGCACACCGGAGGGATATCCCGGGATGACATAAAAAGTGGCTATATTCTGCCTTGCTGTACACAACCTTTAAGCAATATTGAGATAGAAGTCCAGTAGATTTACTTACCAGACTTAATAAAAGGACGCTAATGTTTTCCTGCACTATTAGAGTAGCTGTAACCATATTAGCCATTTGTGTTATTAAAAACAGTTACGCGAACTGTATGCAAGAGGAGAAAATAAAGCAGGGAGTAAATTACCTTTCCCTCATTAGTCACGATAAGAAAGATTTAGCCATTCTATCTTTTTTTGATAATAATACCTCCCACCCTAATCGGGGGCTGAGCTTTTATATCAAAAATGGTAGCGACTATAGCATAGTCCCGGTTCCTAATAGCGATGTGTTCGTTTGGTTTGACTATAGTCTGTCGGCTTCTCGTATCAATATTTTCGATTATCGGCTTTATCGTCATAACAATGAGAAAAAGCTGATCAGTGTTGAAAAAAAAGGCGATGACCTGACAGCCCCGCAACCCATTAAACTAACAGTTTACACACTGGTAGAAAGCCACAATGACCCAGGTGTTCCCCCTTATAGCTGGGTTATTGAAAAGACGTTAACCACAACAGGAAAATATGGTTCTGCTTATGAAGTCCTGGACGACTATCGTTATCTCTGCTCTGTTATGTAGTTTACTACTCCCCAAGTATGCCGGTGCACAGCAACCCGAACGCCTGCGTTATTACACACGCCTGACACAGGCGTTTATCGATAGCTGGTATACACCTTGTCTGGGAGAAAAAAAATGGCCGGTACGAACATCCCGTACGGAGGTATCATGGTTATCCGGGCGGTTAAATGCTCTGGTATCAGCTGGATTAGTAAAAAAAAACAGTCAGGATAATGACACTACCTGGTCATTAACCCAGTCAGGGAAACGTCACTTTATGCCTTATGGCGATTTCTGTTATGGCAGAATCAAACTGCACCAAGTCACACACTATGAATCCATATCACCCGAACTGGTACTGATAAATTACACCTACCGTATTGAAGGGCTGCCTGACTGGGCAAAAAATAAAGATATTCGTTACGCCTTCTCCGAACTGGACAACTGGCTGAGAGGTATTCAGCATACCCAATATCAAGTTACGATTCGCACAGCCATCGGCGGTGCGCCAAAAATACAGTCACCCCCTGAACCCTTAAATCTGGATTATTGAAAAACGTTATGAAACACAATGCTATTCTTTATGGAGTATTACTGCTTGGTCAGCTCGCGCACGCGGCACAGCCAAAATTAATGCCTGAGGAAATCGCCATCAAAGGCGGCGCATTTTATGTCGGTAATATTTTTGGCGACAAAGACTACACCAGCCACACTAATGTCATCCTCAAATCCTTTTATATCATGCGAACGGAAATCACCTATTCTCAATATCAGCATATGTTTCAATGGGCAGACAATCACGGCTATCTTTTTGAAAATGGCTGTAACGGCGGTCACTTCGATGATTGCCTGCCCACAGAGCGGGATAATGGCCAGCACCCCGTCACGACCATTTCCTGGTGGGACACAGTGATCTTCGCCAATGCGTTAAGTGCTTCACAACAGCTGACGCCGTATTATCTGACCACCGATGGACGACCTATCACATCAGTACCTCAAGACCCGGCCTTCAAGGTAGTCAGGAACCCCGCCGCAACAGGATATCGTCTACCTTCATTAAATGAGTGGCAAGTCGCCGCACGCGGCGGCGAAGCCGCTTTACGCCTAGGTACATATGGCCAAATTTATTCCGGTAGCAATAACCCGGCTAACATCGCCAATATGCCTAAAGACAACAGTACAACCTTTAGTACCCAACCTGTCGCACACCAGCGACCCAATGCACTTGGTTTATACGATATGACCGGTAATGTGTGGGAGTGGATCGATGACGATTTTCATATGACAGGCATTAATAACATGCACTACTTCTGTGGCGGTAGTTACCTGATGCGCATCAGCAACCTGTCGGAGTGCGATGTTCATACACCAAATTTCCCGACCTCGGATATCGGTTTCAGGCTAGTCAGACCGGCACCTCTTTGACATCAAATCGGGAAGCACCATAAGCAGCATGGTGTATCCCTCTCTGAAACAGTACTATAGAAACAACAAAACAGAATACTGACATTTACCCACTCACATTATTTTATGACTATTAATTTTATTAATGAACAAACTAAAAGCGAAAATAAATTAATTAGTTTTTAATGAAGTAACACGGTCATAAATGATTTTTTATTATAAGTCGTTTCACGTACTACTATTGTATTCTTGCCGGAATGGCGCCCATCATCACATGCCATAAAAAATGTCGGGATACAGAAACCTGGCTTTCTCTCAGTGAAAGCGAATAAACCTGAATAGATACCCTCAGTAGGACAACACACTCACGTGTTGCACCGCGCAATGTGTTGCGTCCTTGCAGGGCAAGTAATACGGCCAACACTGCTATAACGTCAACACACCTATAACGTGAAGTATGACGGGTATCGATGCTGATAAATCTGGCTGCCACTGGCAGCATTAATAACACTCTGGAGACAATAATATGACTAGCATTTCTCAAACTGGAGCGTACGCCGCCACCCCCTCAATCGTAAGATCAAGCCCGAAAATCACGATCACCAAATCTGAAGAAACGGGTGGGTACCATGTCAATATAGATTCAAAACCAGACATCACGAATAACCAACCAGCCAGCGAGGAAGCCCTGCGTAAAGCTATGGCTTATTTCGACGCAAAAAAAGCAGGTATTGAGCCGCCTCAGTCTTCCCACGTGACCATTTCAGAAGACGGGCCCATCACGTTGGTGACCTACGGCGACCTGTTAAAAAAAGCAACCAGTACCGATAACCCCGTCACTACCACGGCGGGTCGCGTCGTTTATACGCCGGGCACCTCCAGCGATGGTATTACCATCCAGTCGACGCCGGTGACAACCAGCAGCGAAGCGGATACTCCGACAACGCAGCCATCGTAAGTCTTGTCATCAAAAATAAAGGCGAGCTCACTGGGCTCGCCTTTACCGACATGCGCCGGTCACTTTACCGGCGGCAAATCAAACAACAGGATTTCGCTGTCTTCGCTGGCACGCACCGTGATGGCGTCTTCATCCCAGATAGCCAGCGCATCGCTGGTGACCGCCTGCTGACCGTTGATCTCAATCGTGCCTCGCACCACCTGAATCCATAACACACGGCCCTGTTGAGTCTGATAGGACGACGCTTCCTGCGCCTTCAGCGCCCAGCGCCACAACGTCATGTCCTGAAATACTTTTAGCGATCCGTCGCGGGCATCCGGTGACAACACCAGTTGGCGGCCTTGCGGCGCATCGAAACGGCGCTGCTCATAACGCGGCGTCAGGCCGGTTTTTTCCGGGATCACCCAAATCTGGTACAAATGCAGCAGTTTGTCCTGGCTGGCGTTGTACTCGGAGTGGCGGATCCCGGTGCCAGCGCTCATTATTTGGAACTCTCCTGCCGGGATCTGTTCCTTATTGCCCATACTGTCCTGATGTTCCACGGTGCCTTCCAGCACATAGGTGAGAATTTCCATATCCCGGTGCGGGTGGGTTCCAAAACCCTGCCCACCTTCGATATAGTCTTCATTGATCACCCGCAGTGCGGAAAACCCCATAAAATCCGGATCGTAGTAATCGGCAAACGAAAACGTGTGCCAGCTATCCAGCCAGCCGTGGTTAGCATGGCCGCGATCTTGTGCTTTGCGTAAATAAATCATGTTGCGCTCCTCGAATGTTTTTTTCAGTCTAGCGACCAGCCGGGAATAAGAAAGCCTAAAAAACTCACCGCTCTATTCAAAAAATTTCCGGGAGAAATTTTTGATATCGCAATGCGATAGCCCATAGGATGGCGGCCAGGGATAGCAGCAACAGCGTTAACAGGAACAATATTTGGAAATTAGATTCCAAAAAATTCAGGATAAAAAAAAGCCAGCACCCGAGCTGGCTAAGTAATACTGGAAGCAATGTGAGCAATGTCGTGCCTTCACAGCAAAACCGCGATGAGTCACAGAGATGGATTCATTAGGCTTTCCCGGAACGCATGACAATAATAATCATTATCATTTGCATCTGTAAAGCGATTTTTTGTTCAATCTAAAGAAAATGTTCGCCGGGCAGCCTGTTCCGGCTGACGTGCCCGTTATTCCTGCCAGTATCCCAAAAAATTATTTTTCAGAATCAAGTGGTTGATGTCTAACCATTGAAAAAGGAAGGGAAATAGCGCGGTGTGCCCTCCCGGAGCAAATAACCGGGAAGGCGAGGTTCAACATGGGGGCTTTACGTGAGCAGGGCTTTACGCGGGCAGCGCTCTGGCCAGCAAGCTGAAGGGGTGTTCGCAGGCTTTACTGGTCGACATTTCAATCTGCCATTTGCAGGTCTCACAATCGGTAATTACCAGATCAGCACCACTGGCTTCGATCTGTCGGAACAACGGCGCGCCAATCCCCTGCGCGGTGTCATAGTTTTCCTTTTTAAAACCGTAAGTTCCGGCGATACCGCAGCACTGAGAATCCAGTACCTGCAACTCCAGACCCGGAATGCGTCGCAGTAATTCCAGGGTATACGCCGTCCACCCCATTCGTTCCAGATGACAGGGCGTGTGATACACCACCCGTAGCGGCAACGGTTGCAACGGCAATGTTCGACCTTGATCCAGCAAGCGATAAAGGTGGCGAGTCGCCAGCTCTATGCCATCACGCACGTGGTGGTTGTCCAGCCCCAACAGATGGGGGTATTCATCGCGTAGCGTAAAGGTACAACTGGACGATGTTGCAATAACCGGCAGACCGCGATTGTTGATAGCCTCATCCAGCGAAGCCAGATTGAAGTTCGCCTGCTTGCGGGCTTTATCGAGAAAACGGTTGGCGATAAGCGCCACACCGCAGCACTTCTCTTTGGTGAGCAACTGAACCCCGACGCCCATCGCGTTAAACACACGGATCAGGTCACGGCCCAGTTGTGGATGATTGTAGTTAACGTAGCACCCGTGGAAATAAGCCACTTGATCGGCAAACTGCAACTGCTGTGCCGCCTGCCGACGGTACCAACTGCGGAAAGTACCGTGGGAATAGCGCGGCAACTGGCGGCGATGGTCAATTTTCAGTGCTTTATCCAGCAACTGACGCATGGGTTTCAGCCCGGTCAGCGTATTCACCAGTGGCGCAAACGGCGTCGCGACAGACCCCATCAAATCCGTGTGGCTGAGGATAGCGTCACGCAATGTCGGACGATGCTGGCTATGGCTGGCTTTGGCACGCTGGATGATGTCGCCAATTTTGACATCCGATGGGCACGCCACCTCGCAGCGTTTGCAGTTGGTGCAATACTTCAACGCCTCGTCAAATAATGCCGGGTCTTTACGCCGTAACCGCTCACCATCTGGCCCAGCTTGTTTTGGCCCTGGGTAGAACGGATTGACGCGTGCGACCGGGCAGGCAGTAGTACAAACGGTACATTTGATGCAATTCTCAAAACTGGTGTCAGACCGGCTCATCATCGGTTCCCCCTTATGATCATCTCAGCGGCGTATAGCGCGCTCAGCAGTGAAACCCCGCCGCCACACCCCTGCCGTAACGGGTCATACCCCCGCAATACCGAGCCAATCGCATACAAGCGGTGTTGGGTGTGGCCGTCGATAGACGGGTGTAACTGCTCGTCCGCGATGACCCCAAATTGCAGATAAGGCTGAGCAGCAAACAGGTTGGACTGACTCCAGTCCTCGTGGGTCGGCAGGAAATCGACATCCAGGCCAAACACCGGCTCCACCACCCGATCGCGTTCCGCCACCAGACCGTTGCTGAAAAAACTCCCGCTTGCCAGTACCACGTGCTCGGCACGCAGCGGCACTTCGCCGTGGCTGCGGGTATACAAGGCGACCCCCGCTTCGCGCGCTTGCGCTGACAACACTTTATCTCCCGGCATCAGCGTCCCGCCGGTCTGGCGAAAACGCCCCAGCAGCGCCTGATGCAAGCGCATGCCCGGCAACGAAGGAGGCAACGTCGCCAGCAGCCCGACCGGTTTACCCAATGCAGCATTCAATTGCCCCTGGGCTTCCAGCCCCAGACAGGCAGGCAATATAACGGCATCATTGCCGCTCGCCCGCGTCATCAGCTCTTCCGCCAACGCCGCGATACCAGCCGGGGTATCCAGCACACGAGCGATAGCCAGTGAACGGAACTCACTGGCGTTCTGCCGCTGCGCATCCAGCAGCGGTAAGCGCAGATCATCGGCGCGTGCCGCAATCCCCTGTGCCTGCAATTCTCCGGCGACCAGTCGGGACTGAAAATCCATAAACCCTTCAATGCCAGCAACCAACGGCTGCCGCCACGCGGGTGACCCCGACAAGCCACGCGTAACGCTATCTGACGGGCTTAACCAGCAGGGGTGCCATTTGCCCAACGGGGTCAGGCGCTGGTGGTTGCTGCCACTATCGCCGCGCAACCACAAACCACAGCGCGCCAGCAAGGCTTCGGCATCCACCGCCAGCTGGCTGACTCGTGCTTTGCCCATCAGGGTATAAGGGTGGTAGGGTGCCTGCGCGGCCAGTTCATCCAGCGCGGTCAGCGGCTGCTCGACCGCAGTGCCGTCCGGCAATGTCGCCAGCAGATCCAGTGCGCCGGAGGCGAAGGTCAACGCACTCTGCCCGACGCTGACCACAGCGCAGCGTTTACCCTGCTCTTGCAGGCGAATGCCGCAGGTTAACCCCGCCAGCCCACCGCCAATGATCACTACGTCATAATGCATCGCCGTTCTCCTGCTCCGGGCGTTCGGTCAGTCCGCACAAGCCCTGATAAATCCAACTGGTAAATTCGCTTTCCCGCAACGTGTTTCCCCAGGCGATGGGCCGCATGCCTTTCCAGCGCTCGTTAAGGAACTGGCTCAATTGCGACACCGCCTGTTGCGGTGTGGATTGCCCCAATCGGCACAACAGGCCTGCGGCGCGGCAGGCGCATAATTCCCCCTGACAGGTCCCCATGCCGACACGGGTACGTCGGCGCAGGTCAGTAAGGTTGTTCACCTGCAGCGACTCAACCGCGTAACGCACCTCGCCTGCCGTCACGGCTTCACATTCACACACCAGACTGCTGTCCACCCGGTGACCGGAAACCAGCGGCGCGGCACGATGCCCGTGACGGTAAATCGCCGAACCACGCAGCGGTGCTGAAAGCGACGAAGCTGCCTGCGGTCTGTCAGGTTCCGTGGTTTCCGACCCCGGCAACGGGCGAGACGCCGTCGTACATTCGGCGCGGTGACCAAGCTTTTCGCAGACTTTGTTGGTTACCCATTCCGCCATCAGCCGGTAGGTCATCAGCTTGCCGCCAGTAATGGTCACAAAGCCTTCCAGTCCGTCACGGCTGGCATGGTCCAGCAACACGATGCCGCGACTGACACTACGCCCGGAGGGGTCGTTATCACTCGCCACCAGCGGTCGCACCCCAGCGTAAGCACGTAAAATACGGGTCTGAGCCAATTGCGGTGCCAGCATGCTGCCTTCGCGAATTAGCGTATCCACTTCCTCCGGCGTCACCGTCATGTGGTCAATCTGGTCGTAGTCGATGCGGGTCGAGGTGGTACCAATCAGCGAGATAGTATCGCCAGGTACCAGAATGTCGGCGTCAGCCGGTGGGCGGCAGCGGTTAATCACCCGGTTATTGATGCGGTGCCCCAAAATCAGCAACGCGCCTTTGGCGGGGAACATACGCACATTCAGGTCGGCATATTCGGCGATACGTTGCCCCCAGATGCCGCCCGCATTCACCACCACTTGTGCATAAATTTCACTGGCCACCTGACGTTTATGGTCGAAAACGCGCACGCCAACGACACGTTCGCCCTGACGGAGTAACCCAATGACCTCGTGGTAAGTCAGCACTTCCGCACCGTGTTCACAGGCATCGATCATATTGGCGGCGGTTAACCGGAAGGGATCAACTGTACCGTCCGGCACGCGCACAGCTCCGATCAACGCCGGATTCGCAGCGGGCTCCAGCCGCAAAGCTTCCTGCGGGTCGATGGCCTGCGCCCTGATACCCGCGCGCTGACAAGCGGCGATAAACCGGGTTTGATAGTCGATATCATCCTGCGGCAAGGTCAGAAACAGCCCATCGGTCGGCTCGATACAGTGACGGGCGATGCGCCGCAGAATCTGGTTTTCCTCAATACATTCACGGGCAGACTCCGCATCGGTAACTGCATAGCGCGCACCGCTGTGTAGCAATCCATGATTGCGACCAGTGGCACCGGTAGCGATGTCATGCCGTTCCAGCAACAGGCAGCGCAACCCGCGCAACGCGCAGTCGCGGGCTGTTCCCGCCCCCGTGGCGCCGCCGCCGATAATCACTACATCCGTTTCTCGCCGCAAACCGTTGTTTGCCATTGCCGTTTTACCTCAGTCCGGATCATGCCTGTCTGTAGTGGGACATAAATCAACGCCACAATGATTGATAAAGAACAAAAACACTCAAAAAACGAAAATAAAATCTAGAGAAAACGGCAGATATGTGATTCAAATCACCCGAAAATGGAAAATCATTATTTCATTTGTGTTACTTAAAGCTCAAAATAGCGCCCGACGTCATAAAAGTGTAACAATTGCGTACTGACTCACATTGACGATGGCGCGCATTCGCTACGCTGACGAGCGTTATAGAAAATAACTATCGGGGATCGTTTATTTATGCTGAGTATTTTCAAGCCTGCGGCACATCGCCCGCGCGTGGCGGAACATCAGGTAGACCCACTCTACCGCCGGTTACGCTGGCAGATTTTTCTGGGGATCTTTTTTGGCTACGCCGCCTACTATCTGGTCAGAAAGAACTTCGCGCTGGCGATGCCCTATCTGGTCGAACAGGGTTTTTCCAAAGGTGATCTCGGGTTTGCCTTGTCCGGTATTTCCATCGCCTACGGGTTTTCCAAATTTATCATGGGGTCGGTATCAGACCGCTCCAATCCGCGAGTCTTTCTACCTGCCGGTTTGATTCTGGCTGCCGCAGTCATGCTGTTTATGGGCTTCGTGCCGTGGGCGACATCCAGCATCATGGTGATGTTTGTGCTGTTGTTCGTCTGTGGGTGGTTCCAGGGCATGGGCTGGCCGCCGTGTGGCCGTACTATGGTGCACTGGTGGTCACAGAAAGAGCGTGGCGGCATCGTGTCTATCTGGAACTGCGCCCATAACGTGGGTGGCGGCATTCCACCGTTACTGTTCCTGCTGGGGATGGCCTGGTTCAACGACTGGAAAGCCGCACTCTATATGCCGGCCTTCGCCGCCATTCTGGTCGCGCTGTTCGCTTTCGCCATGATGCGTGACACCCCGCAATCCTGCGGTCTGCCGCCGATCGAAGAATACAAAAACGATTACCCGGTAGATTACAGTGAGAAAGATGAACAGGAACTGACCGCGAAAGAAATCTTCATGCAGTATGTGTTCCCCAACAAACTGTTGTGGTACATCGCTTTCGCCAACGTGTTCGTCTACCTGCTGCGTTACGGCATTCTCGATTGGTCGCCAACCTACCTTAAAGAAGTGAAGCACTTCGCGCTGGATAAATCGTCCATCGCTTACTTCCTGTACGAATACGCCGGTATTCCAGGCACCTTGTTGTGCGGCTGGATGTCCGACAAAGTGTTCAAAGGTAACCGTGGCGCGACCGGGGTGTTCTTCATGACACTGGTGACCATCGCCACCGTGGTGTACTGGCTGAACCCGGCCGGCAACCCCAACGTGGATATGATCTGCATGATCGTCATCGGCTTCCTGATTTACGGCCCGGTTATGCTGATTGGCCTGCACGCGCTGGAACTGGCACCGAAGAAAGCCGCCGGTACCGCTGCGGGCTTCACCGGCCTGTTCGGTTATCTGGGCGGTTCGGTCGCTGCCAGCGCCATCGTCGGCTACACCGTCGATTTCTTCGGCTGGAACGGCGGCTTCCTGGTCATGATCGGCGGTAGTGTGCTGGCGGTATTGCTGCTGGTGCTGACTATGATCAACGAGACCAAACACAAAGCAGAACTGGCGAAACGCGCCTGATTCTGTCATCACGCCATGGTTTACTCACTGAAACCTCATTGACGGTGAAACCATGAGCCTTCCCCCCACCGGGTCGAACTGGCCCGGTGGGGGGTTATCAACACGCATTCATATGAAACAACCTGCTCATGTGAAACGCAGCAATACACACAGCCTATCTTTCTTCCACTGAAAAAGGACGCTGACATGATTCCTCTGTTCAAACCGTTATTGGCCGGTGTCGCGCTGGCGATATCCCTCGGCGCACTGGCGCAAACCGGCGATAAAATCGTGATTGCTCACCGGGGGGCCAGCGGTTACCTGCCGGAACACACCTTGCCCGCCAAAGCGATGGCGTATGCACAAGGTGCGGACTATCTGGAGCAGGATCTGGTGATGACCAAAGATAATGCGCTGGTGGTGTTGCACGATCACTACCTTGACCGGGTGACCGACGTAGCCAGTCGCTTCCCCGACCGGGCTCGCGCCGACGGCCGCTACTACGCCATCGATTTTACGCTGGCAGAAATACGCTCACTTAAATTCACCGAAGGGTTTGACCTGAAAGACGGCAAACCGGTGCAGAGCTACCCCAACCGCTTCCCAATGGGTAAATCGGATTTTCGTGTTCACACCTTTCAGGACGAAATCGAGTTTATTCAGGGGCTGAATCACTCGACCGGCAAAAACATCGGGATTTATCCAGAGATCAAAGCACCGTGGTTTCACCGTCAGGAAGGGAAGGATATTTCACGCGCAGTGCTGGAGGTGCTGAAGCAGTACGGCTACACCCAAAAAAGCGATCGGGTTTATCTGCAATGCTTTGACGCCAACGAGCTACAGCGCATCAAAACGGAACTGGAGCCCGCGCTGGGGATGAACCTGAAGCTGGTGCAACTGATCGCCGAAACCCGCTGGCAGGAAACCCAACAGCAACAACCGGACGGGCGCTGGGTCAACTATGACTACGACTGGATGCTCAAGCCGGGTGCCATGCAAAAAATCGCTCGTTATGCCGATGGCGTTGGTCCCGACTATCACATGTTGCTAAGCGGCGACACAGGCAAGGTCGCTATCAGCCCGCTGGTAAAAGAGGCGCACGCCAGCGGCATGGTGGTACATCCTTACACCGTGCGCGCCGACCGGCTGCCGAAATACGCAAGCGACGTCAACGCACTCTACGCCCTGCTTTACCGGCAAGCCGATGTCGACGGCCTGTTCACCGACTTCCCGGACAAGGCCGTCGCGTTCTTGCATAACGAGCAACCGGTGATTCAGGCCCCATCACCGAGATAAAGACGACGCAGATACCGAGGCACCGCCTGTTCGATGTTGGTGCCGATCACTTCGTTATCCGGCAGCATGTCTTTTAGTCGCTGGTGGGCATTGTTCATGATGCAGCCCTTGCCCGCCATCGACAACATTTCATAATCGTTCATGCCATCACCGAAGGCGATACAGTCCTTGATGGTGTGACCGAGAATTTTAGCGACCTGTTCCAGCGCATGGCCTTTGGAAACGCCGCCCGCCATCACTTCCAGACAGCTCAGGGTGGAGAAACTGACATTCACCCGATCACCCCAGCGAGCGTTAAGCGCTTCTTCCAGCGGCAGCAGTTTGTCGTGATCCTCACAGGTGAAGAACACCTTGCCGACACCGTCCGTACCCAGTGTATCCGGGTCGAACAGTTTGTAGCGGAACACCGTCTCGGTAAAAAAGCGCTCTTCCTCAGGACGAGAGCGGCACAGGAACCACTCATCATCGCGATAAACATGCGTCATGATTTCCGGGTGGTGATACACCATGCCATACAGCTCCTGGGCGATGTCGCGGTCCAGATTATGGCTGAAAATCAGCTCACCGTCGGTGTTATGTACCCGAGCGCCATTCGACGTAATCATGTAAGCGCTAATCGCCAGATTATCGCGAAGCTGCGCCACATCCATATGGTGGCGACCGGTGGCAAACACAAAATGAATCCCCTGTTCCGTCATCAGACGCAGGGTTTCCTTGGCATAGGGTGACAGGGTGTGATCGGGTGACAGCAGTGTGCCATCCAGATCGGAAGCAACAATCGGGTACATACGTTGAAATTCAACCTCCGCTGGTGCCGGGCGGCCGGGCCGCACAGACGTATTAATCATAATCGCTGAAATGTTGCAGAATCTGCCCGAAGGCATCGGCCCGCATCGCATCCTTTTCTGACAGAATGTCGTGACGGGCACCGCGAACGACGTAAGGACGGCCTCCCACACACGGGTGACCGGCTGCCGCCAGTGCCTGACAAAAGGCGTCCTGGCTGCGGTTATCCACCACCTGCTCCTCTTGCGCCTGCAACAGCAGTAACGGTGTGGTGATGGCGGGTGCTTGTTGCAGTAACTGTTCTTCTACCAGTAACGCTTCCCGTACCCAATGATAGGTCGGGCCGCCGATGCGTAAATCCGGGTCATCGGCATAAAAACGGACATGACGGCGGTAGCGCTCACGGCTGTGCGTTAGCTCGTTGGCCATAAACGGCAACGGCCGCCACGGACGGGTACCAATCGCATAGTAGTCCCTGATCCCCGGGCGACGTTCAGCCCACTCCAGAATGCGCCAGGCAAGCCAGCGCGGCATCGGCAACAGGATGCCGCACATCGGCGCGCACAACGCCGCCGCATCAAACGCCTGTGGCTGACGCGCCAGAAACTGCGCCAGAATCGCGCCACCCATTGAATGGGCCAGCGCAAACCGCCGGGTATACGGCCCCGGCGCGACCTGTTGCTGCCACAGCGTCGCTACGTCGTCCACATAATCGCTAAAGCGGTTAACATGCCCACGATGGCCGTCTCTTAGCAACCGACCGGAACGCCCCTGACCACGGTGGTCCATCATCAGAACGTCATAGCCGCACTGGAACAGGTCATAGGCCACCTCGGCGTATTTTACATAGCTGTCGGTACGGCCGGGCAATACCACCACCAAATGGCGATGCAACGATGAGGTAAAACGCACGAAACGTACAGGCACGTCATCCACCCCGATGAACATACCCTCCTGACGCTGTCGCCAGAAATCCAGCAAGGGACCAGTAACAAATGCGGCGTACTGCCACTCTCTGGTCAGCAGGCATTCCGGATACGGATTCATCAGGCTCTCCCGAGGTCAATCATGCCGAGCAGTGTGATTTTTGTGAGCGGTAGCACAAAGACAGGCGTTAGCGTATTGTGGCATAAAAAACCGCAATCAGGGAGCATTCACCCATGACCCAAGACTGGTGGCTAACCTACCTTCTCACCACGCTTATTTTAAGTCTGTCGCCCGGTTCCGGCGCTATCAACACCATGAGCACCAGCATCAGCCACGGCTACCGGGGCGCGGTTGCCTCTATCGCCGGGCTGCAACTGGGTCTGACTATTCACATCGTGCTGGTGGGGATTGGTCTTGGGGCGCTGTTATCGCAGTCGGTACTGGCATTTGATGCCCTGAAATGGCTCGGTGCCGCTTACCTGATCTGGCTGGGTATTCAACAATGGCGTAGCGCCGGGTCACTGGATTTGCAGACGCTGGCGAACAGTATGCCGCGCCGCCGACTGTTTAAACGGGCGATCCTGGTCAACCTGACCAACCCGAAAAGCATCGTGTTTCTGGCAGCACTGTTCCCCCAGTTTATTATTCCGCACCAGCCCCAGGCGATGCAGTATCTGGTGCTGGGCGTCACCACCGTGGTCGTGGATGTGGTCGTGATGATTGGTTATGCCACACTGGCGCGACGCATCGCACGGTGGCTGAAAGGCCCGCGCCAGCTCAAGCAGCTCAACCGCACCTTTGGCTCACTGTTCATTCTGGTCGGCGCGCTGCTGGCTACAGCGCGTAAAGCCTGAATCCCGTATTACCGACTCGCCGCGCATGCTGCGGCGAGTGTCTCCCCGTAAGTGTGCATCAACGCGAAATAATCAGATGGATACCAAAGCCGGTAAACAGCGCGCCCGCCAGACCATCCACCCATTTCGCCAGCCGCTGATAACCACGACGCATGACTGGCAAGGCAAACACCAGCGCTACCACGCTAAACCACAGCAAGGTTTCCAGTGAGATGAGCGTGAACAGGCCCCAGCGTGCCGCCGCCCCCACGTCATCACCGACAAACAGCGAAAACACACTACCGAAATAAATCAGCGCTTTAGGGTTAGACAAGTTGGTTAACAGCCCGCGCATAAAGGTCTTACCCCGCTGCGGCAATACCACCTCAACAGAGCCATCCTCCTGATGAGCACGCTTACGCAACGCCGAGCGCAGCAGTTGCCAGCCCATCCAGCACAGATACAAACCGCCGCCGACGGTGACAATGCGGTGCAGCCACGCCATGCGCTCGAGTAACAGGTGCAACCCCAGCAAGGCGATAGCGGCCCACACCAGTACGCCCAGTGTAATCCCCAACACCCCCATCAGCGCTTCGCGACGAGAACGACTAATCGCCGTCTGGGAAACAAAAAAGAAATCCGGCCCTGGGCTCATCAGTGCAATCAAATGCACCAACGCCACGGTAAGAAACAGTATCAACATATTTATTCCTTTTTTTACGAGTCAGAAAGGGCTATGGCCCCGACTAACAGACTAAGCACGCTTCAGTCGTCGCCGCTATCGAGATGATCACGAATCAACGTCATAAAGGGGACGCCAAATCGCTCCAGTTTCCGCTGACCGACGCCATTGACCGCCAGCAACTCACTGGCGGTCACCGGCAACAGTTCAGCCATTTCCAACAGCGTGGCATCACTAAACACCACGTATGGCGGAATATTGTCTTCGTCCGCAATGGATTTACGCAATTTACGCAGCTTGGCGAACAGCTTACGGTCGTAATTGCCGCCGTAGCTCTTCTGACTGGCACGCGGCTTACTCAAACTGGCCACACGCGGTACCGCCAGTTGCAACGGCACTTCGCCGCGCAGTACCGGCCGCGCCGACTCGGTCAGTTGCAGTGCGGAATGATGGGCAATGTTTTGCGCCAGCAGGCCCAGATGAATCAACTGACGCAAAATACTGACCCACTGCTCCTGAGTTTTGTCCTTACCCAGGCCGTACACCGGCAATTTGTCGTGACCGAATTCGCGGATGCGCTGATTATTGGCACCACGCAGCACTTCAGCGATGTAGCCAATCCCAAACCGTTGCCCCACGCGGTAAACACAGGACAAGGCTTTCTGCGCGTCCACCAGTCCGTCATAACGCCGTGGCGGATCAAGGCAAATATCGCAGTTACCGCACGGCTGCTGGCGGTTTTCGCCAAAGTAATTGAGCAGCACCAGACGACGGCAGGTTTGCGCTTCGGCAAACGCGCCCATCGCATTCAGCTTGTGCCGTTCAATATCCAGTTGCATCCCCGCCGGTTTCTCTTCCAGACAACGACGCAACCAGGCCATATCCGCCGGATCATAAAACAGCGCCGCTTCGGCGGGCAACCCATCGCGCCCCGCACGGCCGGTTTCCTGATAATAGGATTCGATATTACGTGGGATATCAAAATGCACCACAAAACGGACGTTCGGTTTATTGATCCCCATCCCGAACGCAACGGTCGCCACCACCACCTGCAGGTCGTCGCGCAAAAACGCCTCCTGCACTTGTGCGCGGCGCTCGTTCTCCAGCCCGGCGTGGTAGGCTCCAACACTCAGCCCACGGTTTTGCAACCGGGCGCACAGGTCTTCGACTTTCGCCCGACTGTTGCAATACACGATGCCGCTCTTACCACGCTGCCCATGTATAAATAGCCACAGTTGATCGAGCGGTTTGAATTTTTCCACCAGCGTGTAACGGATATTGGGGCGGTCAAAACTGCTGATATTGACCAGCGGGTCGCGTAAATCCAGCAACCGCGCGATATCCTGACGGGTGGTGTCGTCAGCAGTCGCGGTCAGCGCCACAATCGGCAGAGTAGGACACTGCTGCTTAATCTGCCCCAGTGCGCGGTATTCGGGGCGGAAATCGTGCCCCCACTGGGAAATACAGTGCGCTTCGTCAATGGCGATAAGCGACGTATTCCAGTGCGCCAGTTGCTCCAGAAAACCGTCGGTCGAGAGGCGTTCCGGCGCAATGTACAACAGCTTCAGCTCACCACAACGACAGGCGTTAAACACCGCCTGTTGCTGTTCACGACTCTGGGTCGAATTGAGGCACGCCGCCGCCACACCGTAGGCCTGCAATTGATCGACCTGATCTTTCATCAGGGAAATCAACGGCGATACCACCAGCGTCAGCCCATCCAGCACCAGCGCCGGGATCTGATAACACAGGGATTTCCCACCGCCGGTCGGCATGATCACCAGGCAATCGCGCCCGTTGATGGCGGCATTGATAATGTCCTGCTGGCCCGGCCGGAATTGCTGGTAGCCGAAGGTTTCGCGCAGTACCTGCATCACCAGCATTTCTTTACTCAATACGTCCGCATTCAATACGTCTGCCGTAGACACGCCTTCACCGTTATTCACTGCCTTGAAAAAAGTTAGTCACTGCTTTGGGAAAAACACAGGCTGGAAAACAAGCCGGGAAAAACAAACCGCCGCTATTTTCAGCGCCACCCGCTAAAACTGCAATGTTTGTTGCCGGGTTTTCTGTAACGGCCCGCAGCGATACCCGTAAGCAGAACGCAATGACTACAGCATGTCATTGAGCGTCACACCAATGCCGTAGCGGGTCTGGCGGTGGTTGTAATCGATCAGCGACTCGCCGTAACCACTGAATACCTTGGTATAAAAACGCACATGGTCGGTGATCGGATAACTCCAGCCTATCTCGCCGCTGCCGTAACCGCTGTTCCAGTTATAACGCCCTTCGGCACTAAAAACGCTATCACCCCAACGATAACCGACACGCACCCGGTAATGGCCCATGTAGCGGATAATGTCCGGGTTATCATCTTCACTGTCGTGCAAGCGAATCCAGGGTTTCACGTCAACCTGCCAGTTGCCGTTTTGCGCCATCAGGCGGGCATAGACCCGGTTCCAGCTCCGCGAGGTCGGGTCGGCACGTCCATTCGACTGATGATTAAATCCCCATTCCACATCGCGCAGCGTCCAGCCGGCAAAGCGATAATCGGTCGCCCAGCCAAGAAACAATTGCGGTTCGTAGTTGGTTTCACGAAACGGAGAAGACTCACTTTTATTGGACATCTGCCACCAGGAACGCTGGGTATAGGATGCGCCCAACAGTGAGTTATCACCGGCGATGCCGCGCCACAGCGGAAAACCCAGGCTTATCTGAAAGTTCACTTCATCTTTGCGGGCATGATCAGCCCAGCTGTAACTCTCAATCGCCTGCTTATTGATATCGCTGGTGTAGGTATAAAGCAGGTAGTTGCTTTCATACGGGTAGAGAATAAACGGCGTATCATGCTGTTGCAGCAGACCAGCGATAATACTGCCCGGTACGGCTGGTGCATCATGAATTTCCTGAACGTGAGCCTCTTGCGCCTGCGCCGTCGCCGCCAGCATCAGCGCAATCGCTACCCCGCCTGATTTATACATGTACGTCATCTCCCAAAGGATCGTGATAGATAAGTGGCCCCAATAACGAACTGAAGTCGCGGCGGATAGTGTACACAGCGCATCCGGTTTACGCAGTTATCCTGTTCTTATCACTACCACCAGTAGCAAGAAACTATAACGCCGCCTAAAATAACAACTCATTAACCAATAAAAACATAAAAATTAACTACCCTACCGGCGTTATTATTATTAAGGACTCGCACATGCCTACTACACCGCTCACTCAGGATAGGATACGTCAGCGTGTCAGCGATATTTTTATCTATCAGATGCCGTTCAATCAGGAACTGGGCCTCACGCTGGATGCCTTTTCACCGGACTCGGTAACACTGCGTTTTAACCATCAGAACAAGCTGGTGGGTAACGCGTTGCAGCAGATCCTGCACGGTGGCGTGATCGCCGCCGGTCTGGATGTGGCGGCAGGGTTGGTGTGCGTGGGCAGCGCGTTATTGCGCCACGACACCCTGAGCGAACAGGAGTTACAGCATCGGCTCTCACGCATGGGCACCATCGACCTGCGGGTGGATTACCTGCGGCCTGGTCGCGGCGAACACTTTACCCTGACCAGTCATTTGCTACGTGGCGGAAATAAAATCGCCGTCGCGCGGGCCGAGCTGCACAATGAAAAACACTCGCATATCGCCAGTGCCATCGCCACCTATATCGTTGGCTAACACGCACCGTGGCAGAGGACTTATCAGCGATCGGTAACAAGACACCCGCGTTGTGCTCCGGTACACTGGATTTTTCATTCGCGGGTGACTGGTTTCTTATCAATGAGCATGCCACAACACCGCCAGGGGGTTCTGTTCGCCCTTGGTGCCTATATCCTCTGGGGGATTGCCCCAATTTATTTCAAACAAATCAGGCAAGTACCGGCTAATGAAATTCTGGGCCACCGGATTATCTGGTCATTCTTTTTCATGCTGTTGCTGCTGACCCTGTGCCGTAACTGGGGGGCGGTGCGTAATGCCTGCCGTCAGCCGCGCCAGCTATTGCTGCTGGCGATTACCGCCATACTGGTCGCCTGTAACTGGCTGACGTATATCTGGGCAGTCAACCATAACCACATGCTGGAAGCGAGTTTGGGCTATTTCATCAACCCGTTGGTCAGCGTGCTACTGGGAATGCTATTTCTTGGCGAGCGCTTTCGTCCGACACAATGGCTGGCGATGCTGCTGGCGGTGTGTGGCGTACTGGTACAGTTGTGGGTGCTCGGCTCACTGCCGGTGATTGCGCTCACCCTGGCCTTCAGCTTCGGCGTTTACGGCTTGTTGCGTAAAAAGATCGCCATCGACGGCCAGACCGGGATGCTGTTTGAAACGCTGTGGCTGTTGCCTGCGGCACTGGTTTATCTGGAATGGCTGGCCGATTCACCCACCAGCCAATTCAGTCAAAACCCGTTATCGCTCAATCTGCTGTTGATGGCGTCAGGCGTGGTGACTACGGTGCCGCTGCTGCTGTTTACCGCCGCCGCCGTACGCTTGCGGTTGTCTACACTGGGCTTTTTTCAGTATCTGGCACCGACGCTGACCTTCCTGCTGGCGATACTGGTCTACGGTGAAACCATCACACCAGACAGGCTGGTCACCTTTTCGTTCATCTGGCTGGCACTCGGCGTGTTTACGCTCGATGCGCTCTATACGCAGCGGCGGTTACGCCGCACCAGCCACCGCGTGACGCGAGATGTAACGCGATAAGATCGGGCTGAAAATCAGGGTAGTGAACAGGCGCATCGTCTGCAGCGCCATCACAAATGCGATATCCACCCGGCTACCGGCGGCAATAATGGCGATAGAATCCAGCCCGCCGGGGCTGGTTGCCAGATAGGCGGTCAGCATATCCACCGATAGCAGATGCATCAGCATCAACGCCATCCCACCACACAGCAGCATGAGCGTAATAATCGAAAGCATCATTTTTGGCAGCGTACGCAGCGCCAGCAAAAACACCGGCCGGGTAAATGACAGCCCAACACTCCAGCCAATCAAGGCATAAGCCACCGCCAGTAACCATTCCGGTGTTTGCAATGTCATGATGCCGGAAGAATGTAATAGTGACCCGACGATCATGGGCACCAACAGTTGGCCGGAAGGAATACGCAACAATCGACCCACCCAGGCACAACTAAACGCCATCGCCAGCGTACCGGGGAAGCGCCAGTCCAGCGTGGGGAACCAAACCAGTAACGCATTATTGGCTTCGGCACCCGGCCCGAGACTGGCTCGCGCCACAAACGCCGCCGACGCAGTCACCATCAATACCCGCAGGTACTGCATGAACGCCACCAGACGAACATCCGCGCCAAAATCACTCGCCATAGCCACCATGGCTGATGCACCACCCGGTGATGCCCCCCAGGTGCCGGTCGTTCCCGGCAGTTCGCTGTAACGCATCAACAGCCAACCGGACAAGCCGCTGGCAATCAGTGTCGATAACAGAATGAAGACCACCAACGGCCACTCTTTCATCAGTGGCGTCAGGATAGACAGGGAGAGACTTTGCGCGACCAGACAGCCCAGCACGGCATTACTGGCATAAAAGAACGTACGGGGAATACGAATGGCCGCACCGTTCAGGCCCATGACCACACCGACCAGCATCGGCCCGAGCAACAGTGCCGCCGGAACATGATAAAACTGTAAACCAAATCCCAACACCAACGATACTGCCAGCAGCATGAACCATTGTGTCGATGCGGAAAACTTCTCCATGCACAGTACCTGTTACAGCATCAAAACAAGAGCGGTTATTTTACCCTGCCAGCCCAATTGACGGGCATCTATCGGTGCTAAATCTGTCCGTTATCAATAATTATCAATGATAAGCGTAGCAGAGACTCGTCAGCCTTGCGGTCAACGAGTCATCTGTCGGGAGAAAAGGGGGGAGGCGTTAGAGCCAGTTACGGCGTTTGAAGTACAGGTAAGGAGCCAGACCGGCCAGCAGCATCAGCACCAGTGCGCCGGGATAGCCGTAGGCCCACTTCAGTTCCGGCATGAATTCGAAGTTCATCCCATAGCTGGATGCCACCAGTGTTGGCGGCAGGAACACCACCGATACCACCGAGAAGATTTTGATGATGCGGTTTTGTTCGATGTTGATAAACCCCATCGCGGCCTGCATCAGGAAGTTGACCTTCTGAAACAGCGATTCGTTATGCGGCAACAGCGACTCGATATCTCGCAGAATTTCGCGCGCCTGCTCTAATTGACCACTTGGCAGGCGGGCACGACGCACCAAAAAGTTCAGCGCCCGCTGGGTATCCATCAGACACAGGCGCACTTTCCAGCCCACATCCTCCAGCTCCGCCAGCGTCGACAGCGCGTCGTCATATTCATCACCCTGGCGGCCATCCATGATCACCCGGCTCAGAGATTCCAGGTCGCTGTAGATATTTTCAATTTCATCCGCCAGCTGTTCTATCTTGGTTTCAAACAGGTCGAGCAGCAGTTCGTACGCATTGCCATCGACCAGTGTTTGCGCGCGGGCGCGCATGCGGTAAAGACGGAAAGCAGGCAACTCGCGCTCACGCAACGTATACAGGCGGCCATCACGAATAGTAAACGCCACCGTGGAGTTACCGGCGTGATCGTCCGTGTCTTCAAAAAAGAAAAAGGAGTGAATATGCAGCCCATCCTCATCTTCGAAAAAACGGGCTGATGCTTCGATGTCTTCCAGTTCCGGTCGGGTCGCCAGGCTTTGTCCCAGCTGACTCTGCACGCACTCTCGCTCTTCGGCATCCGGCTCGACCAAATCCACCCATAACGAGGTAGTCAGGTCGTCACTTTCATCCAGTTCCAGGCGAGTTAAACGGCAGTTATCGAGTTTAAATGCGCTCAGCATAAGCCATGCTCCCAAAATGTAACAAAGAGGGACAAAACGCGATTGAAACACAGAAACTGGGTGGGAAACGTCACCATCAGGTTTCAGGCCGTGAGACGGTGCTGACTCGATGCGACAAACGGTGTCGCTGATAACCTTAAAGGCTATCAGCACAGGGAAGATAGCCTTAGAAGTTATACCTAATCAGTAGGTTATTGAGCCAGTATCGACTGGGTGTGTCCAAGGCGTGGGTCCTCCGGGAATAATGATGGGCGCATGTTACGCTGAGATGAAAAAGACTGTCAACAGACAATCAGATGATTAGTCTGTGTCCACCCGTCACATCCGATGAGCACAGACTGAACACCATACGCCCTCATCCCTCGACGACGCTATACCGCCTCCAGACGGGCATAAGCAGCCACCAGCCACTTGATACCCTGACCCACAAAAGCGACCTGGATACGACAATGCTCACCGCTGCCTTCTACGTTAACAATGGTGCCTTCGCCGAACTTGGCGTGGCGCACGCGCTGCCCCAGCTTATAGCCGGTGTCGCTCTGGCTGATTGGCGTCCCCAGGCGCTGATGATTGACCGGACGCGAGACACTGGCGCGCAGCCGTACCTCTTCCACACATTCAGGCGGCAACTCGCCAATAAAGCGTGACGGACGGTGGTAGGTCTCCTTACCGTATAACCGGCGGCTTTCGGCGTAAGTCAGCGTCAGTTTCTGCATGGCCCGCGTCACGCCGACATACGCCAGCCGACGCTCTTCTTCCAGACGACCGCCTTCGTCCAGCGACATCTGGCTGGGGAACATCCCCTCTTCCATACCGACGACAAACACCTGCGGGAACTCCAGCCCTTTGGCGGAGTGCAGTGTCATCAATTGCACCGCGTCCTGATAGGCATCCGCCTGCCCCTCGCCAGCTTCCAGCGCCGCGTGAGACAAAAACGCCTGTAGTGGCAGCAAATCCTGATCTTCATCCTGATAGCTGAATTGCCGGGTCGCCGTCACCAGTTCTTCCAGGTTCTCTACCCTCGCCTGGCCTTTTTCGCCTTTCTCCTGCTCGTACATGCTCCACAAGCCGGAATCGCGAATCACCCGGTCGGTCTGCACATGCAAGGGTAAGTCAGCGGTATCGCTGGCAAGCGCATCCACCAGTTCCAGAAAACGCTGTAATGCTGCCGCCGCACGCCCGGCTAGCACCTTTTCCTGTAGCAACGCACGCGTGGCCTGCCACAGTGTCAACTGACGGTCGCGGGCGGTCTGTCGCACCACATCCAGGGTGCGATCGCCGATACCGCGCGTCGGGGTGTTGACCACACGCTCAAAAGCGGCGTCATCGTTGCGATTGGTCATCAAGCGCAAATAAGACAACGCGTCTTTGATTTCCTGTCGTTCGAAGAAGCGCATACCGCCATAAATCCGGTACGGCAGGCTTTGCTGCAACAACGCCTCCTCCAGTACACGGGATTGGGCGTTGCTGCGATACAAAATAGCGCATTCGCTGAGCGCACCGCCCGCTTCCTGCCACACCTTGATGCGGCTGACCACAAACCGTGCTTCATCCAGTTCGTTAAAGGCGCAGTAGAGCGAAATCGGCTCGCCTTCAATACCGTCAGTCCACAGGTTTTTACCCAGTCGATCGCCGTTGTGGGCAATCAACGCGTTGGCAGCGTTAAGAATATTGGCGGTGGAACGGTAATTCTGCTCCAGACGGATAGTCGCCACGTCGTTGAAGTCACGCAGGAAATGCTGGATGTTCTCCACCTGCGCCCCACGCCAGCCGTAGATTGACTGGTCGTCGTCGCCGACAATCATCACTTTGGCGCTATCGCCAGCCAACAGGCGGATCCAGGCATACTGGATGCGGTTGGTATCCTGAAACTCATCCACCAGAATGTTGTTAAAGCGATCGCGATAATGCTGAAGAATATGCGGTTTGTTGAGCCACAACTCATGGGCACGCAACAGCAGTTCGGCAAAATCCACCAACCCTGCGCGATCACAGGCTTCCTGATAAGCCTGATAGATGCGCAACCAGGTCTGCTCCACCGGATTGCCGTAGCTATCGATATGCTGTGGCCGCAGGCCTTCGTCTTTTTTGCCGTTGATGTACCACATCGCCTGACGGGGCGGCCATTGTTTCTCGTCCAGATTCAACGCTTTAATCAGTCGTTTGAGCAACCGCAGTTGATCTTCGCTGTCCAGAATCTGGAAATCCTGCGGTAACCCGGCATCCAGATGGTGCGCACGCAGTAAGCGATGTGCCAGACCGTGGAAAGTACCGATCCACATTCCCCCCTGGCTGGTGCCGAGCAGTTGATCGATACGGTGGCGCATTTCCGCCGCCGCCTTGTTGGTAAAGGTCACCGCCATGATCGAATACGGCGAGCAGTTTTCCACCGTCAGCAACCAGGCGATACGGTGCACCAGTACGCGGGTTTTGCCACTGCCTGCGCCAGCCAGTACCAGCATATTGCTGCGCGGCGCCGCCACGGCGTCACGCTGTTTATCATTCAGACTGTCGAGCAGGTCAGAAACGTCCATAGGCGTCGGTTATCCGTCAAAAGGGAACCCGGCCTCCGGATCGGAGACAAATTCCACTGATTATATATACAGTAAAAATAGCAGAATTATAGCAACGTGGTCAGCGATGCCAAACTGAAAATTTCCACATGCGGCAACAGTCGGGAATCGTGAATCTGCATCAGGTTGCCGTCACGCAGGTTAATCCAGCAGGATTGCACGCCGCTGCGGATCGCTCCTGCTACGTCGGTGGTCAGATCATCCCCCACATGTAGCAGGTTGTGCAACGGTAAATTCAGCCGCCCGGCGGCGAGCTGATACATATCATGAGACGGTTTGGAACGGCCATCCGGGCCGGCACGCAGAATAAACTGAAAATAGTCGCCAAGGCCGCAGGCATGGGGATCCGCATTGCCGTTGGTGATCGCCACCAGTGGCCAACGCTGCCCCAACGCACGTAGTGTGTCGTGGGTTTCCTGCGGCACCGTGATGTCACTGCGCCAGCGGGCAAACTCCGCCATGACCGCATCCGCACCGGTTTTAGCCTCGTTTGGCGACATGCCCACCCGGGTCATTGCCAGGTGTACGGAGCGCCAGCGCCAGTGGGTCACATCGTGATAAATCTCTGGCTCTTGCGCCAGCAGTTCCTGGCGCAACTGCCGCAACCCTTCGCTGGTGAACGCCTGTAACCCGGGGTGGTAGTTCTGCAAAAACCGCAACGACTCCTGTTCCGTACGCCGGATAACATCATGGTTATCGTACAGGGTATCGTCCAAATCGAATGTCATGGCATCAATCCGATCGAGCGGGCGATAAAAATACATCAGGATTTACCTCGTTTAGCGCGTGGGTGCGCGGCATCGTACACCGATGCCAGATGCTGAAAGTCCAGATGGGTATAGATCTGGGTGGTGGAGAGGTTAGCATGGCCCAACAATTCCTGCACAGCGCGCAGGTCACCACTGGATTCCAGCATATGGGTAGCAAATGAATGTCGCAGTTTATGCGGATGAACATGGCTGTTCACCCCCTGTTTGACGCCCCATTCGGCAAAACGTTTCTGCACGTTGCGCATCGAAATACGCTTACCCAGACTGGAGACAAACACCGCGTCATCCTCTGGCGCATAAATCTCGCGGATAGCCAGCCAGTGCGTCAACCAGGTTACCGCCGTCGCGCCGATAGGCAATTTACGCTCTTTGCTGCCTTTTCCCATCACCCATACTTCGCCGCTCTCCAGATTGACGTGTCCGCAATCCAGCCCAACCAGCTCCGCCAGACGCAGCCCGGCACCATACATCACTTCCAGCATGGCACGGTCACGCACCGCCAGCGGATCATTGAGATCGATATCCAGCAGGCGGTCCATTTCATCCACATCCATGTTTTTGGGCAGATGCCGCCCGGCTTTCGGTGCGGGCACACCGCGGGCAGGGTTGGCCTTGAGCTCGCCACGGCCCACCAGCCAGTCAAGAAAGCTGCGTAACGCAGACAACCGTTGTGCCAGACTGGCCGCATTCAGGCCATCACGCTTGCTGCGGGCAACCACGGCACGGACTCCCGCCGCATCCAGCGATGACCAGTCCGTCACGCCAGATGCCGACAGCATCTCGATAATTACCTGTAACTGATGGGCGTAGCTGCGTTGTGTCAGCGGACTCAGTTGTCGTTCAACCCGCAGGTAACGCAGAAAGGCGTCTGCCGGGGCTGACAAAGGGGAATCGGGGTTCATAGGCGTTCAATCCATCGCTCCAGCAACACTGGCACGATCGTCGCCAGATGTTGCAGCAGCTCGGTACCCATGCCGTCCTGATAATGGTGGCTGTCACGGCTGCTGAAAATCAACAGCCCCAGGTCGCCCTGTTTTCCCATCAGCGACAGCGCGACCGAACCGACATGGCGCGCCTGCGGTAACAGGAGCAGCAGTTCGGGGCCGTTGAGGGTACCAAGGTAGTGATGTCGTTCGCCCAACCGCTGGATGCGCAAAGGCTCAAACAGTGTCCGGTTAAGGGCCAGATGGGTAAAATCGGAAGGCGCGCCGATACGCCAGCGATCGGTAAACAGCCGGATAGCCGCCCCCGCTAACCCTAATTGGCGCGCCCAACGGTGCAGCCGGTCGAGCAAGTCCTGCAAAGAATCGGCGGTCGACAGTGCCATCTGCAACGCTAACAGCTGACTGAACAGTGCCTCGTTGCGGGTCGCCTGCTCCATCAGCAAGGCGATCTCCTCTTCCA
Source organism: Dickeya oryzae (assembly GCF_020406815.2). Lineage (NCBI taxonomy): Bacteria > Pseudomonadati > Pseudomonadota > Gammaproteobacteria > Enterobacterales > Pectobacteriaceae > Dickeya > Dickeya oryzae. Next base: position 266,256 of record NZ_CP162670.1, on the reverse strand, counting down.
GGAACTGGATGCGGTTACGCTGACGGGCCAGTTGCCACTCAACCAGCGATACGCTGCCCCGTACCGGGTGTGGAATGCGCAGGCTCTCAACCTGGTGGGCATGACGAATGAAAAAGTCAGGGTGCTGGTGCAGATGCTGTAACACCAGTTCGTCAGTCAACGCCTGACGTTCAGCCTGCTCTTCCACATTTTTCATAGATGAATAAATCCATCATAAACATGGGTTGCCGGGCCGGTCATAAACAACGGATGACCGGGGCCGTCCCAGTGAATGTCCAGTTCACCGCCAGGCAGCTGGACTTTGACATCCGCTGCCAGCAGCCCCTGTTGAATGCCGACCGCCACGGCGGCGCAGGCACCGCTACCGCAGGCTTGCGTTTCCCCCGCACCGCGCTCAAAGACACGCAACCGGATAAGATGGGGATTGACCACCTGCATAAAGCCGACATTAGCGCGCTCAGGAAAACGCTCATGGTTTTCCAGCAACGGGCCTTGTTCCTCTACCGGCGCGGTATCCACATTATCCACCTGAAGTACGCAATGCGGGTTACCCATCGACACCACACCGCACAACACCGTGTGTTCAGCGGCGCGCAAAATATAGGTTTTTTCCGGCTTGGTCGCCCGAAACGGCACCTGTTGGGGTTCAAAGTTGGGTTCGCCCATATTGACCCGCACCAGTTCATCTTCCGTCACCGACAGTACCATGCGACCGTTATGCGTACTGACGTTGATCTCACGTTTACTGGTCAACCCTTTCAGGCGGACAAAACGCGCAAAACAGCGCGCGCCATTACCGCACTGCGCCACTTCACTGCCATCGGCGTTGAAGATGCGATAGTGAAAATCCAGCTCAGGATCGTAAGGCGGTTCGACGATCAATAGTTGATCGAACCCCACTCCGCAATGCCGATCCGATAAACGACGGATCAGATCCGGTGAAAAGTAGACATTCTGCGTCACGGCATCGACAACCATGAAATCATTGCCCAGACCGTGCATTTTGGAGAACTGCATTTCCTGACCCCGCTGCGTTAAACGGGCGCGGCAGCCATACTGTCGCAACCCGTGAGATTACCCTCAATCACCCTACGTATTACGGCGGCTATTGCTGCCGGGCGGATGATGCTTGCGGAGCCTGGGTGTTTTGTTGCTGCGTTTTTTTAACCGGTGCTGGCTGCTCCGGCGGAAAATAAAGCGGGCCTTTTAAACCACAACCCGCCAGCGACAACACCAGCAATGCCAGTGCGCCCTGACGAAAAAAAGTTTTCATTTCGTTAAAACCTGTCATTCGGATACCTATGCTCTCTATAATCGCAGGTGGATCATGAAAATCAATAGGAATCGAATATGAACGATAGCGAGTTTCATCAATTGGCCGACGCGCTGATGCTGAAAGTAGAAGAAACGCTGGATCAGTTTGATGGCGATGCGGATATCGATTACGAAACCAATGGTGGCGTGATGACCCTGAGTTTTGAAAACGGCAGCAAGATTGTGATTAACCGGCAAGAGCCGATGCATCAGCTCTGGCTGGCGACCAAAGGCGGCGGCTACCACTTCGATTATCAGAACAACCGTTGGATTTGCGACCGCAGTGGCAGCGATTTCATGACGTTGCTGGCGCAGGCGTGCTCAGAACAGAGCGGCGAAGCGATTGATTTCGACTAACCCCGGGCAGGTAGTCACCGACACTAAAATGGGGCGCATTCGCACCCCATTTTACTCGCTCTGTCAGTTCACCCCGAATGCCCTACGCGACACTGCCCGCGTGGTACTACAGCATCTGCAAGCGCTGGTTCAACACCAGATTCTTCTTTTCCTCAGATGACGGCGTCACGCACAAATGCGACAAGGCGCTGCTACGGAACGGGATCACCTGTGTGCGGCCATCCAGCTGAACAATCTGGTAGAACTGCGGCAAGTTGAAATTGATGAAGCTGGAGCCGTAGGTAAAGCGATCATGCGATGAGGAATAGAAGCGACTGACATCACGCACCAACTCCTCTTTGCTGCCTTCACAGTGATGATAGACTTCCACCCGGTTCGACTCATCCAAAATATAGATATTGAAACCCTGATTATCAGACTGATCTTCAAAGAAGAATTGGATAATACCTTCACTGGCGACACCATCCACCACCGGTGGCAGATGAATATGGTTGGTTTCGACCTGAACAGGCAGCCCTTGTAGCTTGTTGTTGGAAATCGCGCCGTAAAACTCCACCGCATTTTCCAGTTTCTGCGCTGACACGCTCAGACGCTCGAAGAACAACCCCCAGGTTTCGCCGGCGACTTTGACTGCCTTGAAACGGCCCGGTTCCTGACGCGTGCTGGATAAGCGCAGTTCAATGCACTCTGACACCAGTTGCTGCACACGGGTACGGATAAGCCCGCGTAAATGCTGGCTATAACAGAAGACTTCCAGCGACTCCGGCAGCGCAGCGTCCTGATGCATTTTGCCAAGAATGGTTTTCAGCGCTTCCAGCATCGCCTGCTCACCGCTGAAGTGCAGGGTTCGCACTTCATTCCAGGAATTGCGGTACAGCAAGTCAATGCTGCCGACCAGACATTGCTGCTGCTGACCGAAGCTAAAGACATCCAACTGGCGGAAATCGAAATGCACCACCTGATTGCGGAATGTCGCCGTCGGGTCATGTTCCAGGTTGACGATAATCGCCAGATGGCGAATTTCACACGGGCTATACAGCGCTTTCGGCGTGGGTGCCGCCACCCGCAACGGGAAGTGACTGGACACATCCGATACCAGTTCCTGCAGCCGGGCGATGTCGCACAGTTCATGGCCTTTAATGTGCAGACGCGTAGACGATGTCAGCAGGCCGTTAAAGTACGCCCAGGCCACCAGCTTGTTGAGATAGCGGTTATATTCCAGCGGCTGATGGCTGATGATGGCGTCCATCGACGGTGCCTGATTGTACAGATACCAGCCAGAGCGATTGGCACGCCCGGCAGGCACATAAATAAAGGTCAGATTCGGTTCCGACAGGTCAGGCGAAATCTGTGGGTTCACCAGCGTCACCTTACCCGGCAAGGCTTCAAACGCCGCGTACAACTTACGGGTCAGTACGCCGATATCCTGCGGACTGGCGCTGACACTCAGGTTGTTGCGGCGGGCGAAACGGATCAGGTTGCGATAGCTTTGCATCATGGCATCGAGCAATTCGTTGTGCGCTTCGCGCACCTGCCCAATTTTCCAGTTCGCCCGGTTGTCTAACATCACCAGCCGCTCATCGCTCCATCCCCATGCCTGCACCAGTTGTGTCAGGATCTGGCGACGCCAGGCGGTACACGCGCGCTCACGGGAGAGCTTTTCGCACACTTTAAGATAGAAACAGCGACGCACCAGGTCCAGCCGGGTCTGATCATCAATCGCCGTCAGATACTGGGTCACACGCTCCAGCATCATGCAATACGGATCCAGCCCGAAAGACACGATCTCGCCGTTATGCAAACGCGATTTGATCTCGCTCGACAGCAAACGGGTATTGGGATATTCCCAGGAGTAGGCTTCCAGCAGCAGCGTTTTCAGCACCGCTTTGTAAGGCGAATCAATGCTCTTATACAACTGCCACAAGCTGGCACCAAAGTATTCTTCCGCCGACAGTGCGCTCAGGCCGCCAAGATCCAGCCATTCGTTTGGTGCCAGCGCGCCACGGGCATACAAAGACAGCACATACTCATCGTAGTGCTCCTCTTCTTCTACCGGCACCATGTTCCACAGGATGCGCTTGCCCGCCATGCGCACCGCCGTGCGATAAAACTCATCCAACAACAAAATGTGTTGGGTAGAACCGCAGTCTTCGCCACCCAGGCTACCGCTCTCGTTGTGGCGGAAACGGTTTTCATCCATCAGGAAGAAACTGACATCCACCCCCTGGCCTGCCGCCCATTTTTCCAACAACAGGCATTTTTGCTGTAACCGCTGGCGCTCTTCGCTATCCAGCCAGGATTGGTGGCACACCCAAATATCGAGATCGGAACTGCAACTCTGCCCGATGGACGAGGTGCTGCCCATCGAATAGACACCGGTGATCGGCAATTCGCCTTTGCGATCCGGCGCGGACAACTCACCCCAGCGTAACTCCACGCTATCGAGGTAGTGTTGCTGTTTTTCATCGGGGAAAAAAAGACAAATGCCGTGCGGAACCTTGCCTTCCAGATAGCCAGGCATCAACGGATGATGATGATGTAATAAAACTGGCAAAAGACTGTAAACCTGCTTAAAAGCCGGTTTCATTGCTTCCAGAGCACGATCCACACGCAGTTGGTTGATCGCATCCAGTCTTTGCTTCAGTGTCTCGATGTAGAAGTACAAGACGTTTCGCCTGCTTATCCCAGTGCCTATAAAGAAGCCGTTGTTTTCCAGACTGCCCTGGATAGATATTGGAAGAATGGTGGGCAGAATATTGCTGGAAACGTGATCAATTTAACACCTTGCTGAAAGGGCGTAAAGAAACTAAAGAAAGTCGGATTTGTTTATTGATGCTTCAGCATTGCACATATTATCGCCGCTTTTGCCATGTGCGGCTATCTCCGGTAAGGGTTTTCGATCGCTTCTCGCTCGTCATTGCGACGGCCGGGCAACTGACACCGGCTTGCCTTCAATGGTACGATGGAAAAAAAGGATCAATACGGTATTAAGCATGGTAGACACTATTCTCAGGATCGCCACCCGACAGAGCCCGCTGGCACTATGGCAGGCCCACTTTGTGCAGCAACGGCTGGAAGCCTGTCATCCCGGTTTACGGGTAGAACTGGTTCCGATGGTCACCCGCGGCGATGTCCTGCTGGATACACCACTGGCCAAAGTGGGGGGCAAGGGATTATTCGTCAAGGAACTGGAACTGGCGTTGCTGGAAAACCGTGCTGATATCGCGGTACATTCGATGAAGGATGTCCCCGTCGAGTTTCCTGAAGGGTTAGGTCTGGTGACCATTTGCGAGCGTGACGACCCGCGCGACGCCTTTGTCTCCAACCACTATGCCACGCTGGATGAGCTACCTGAAGGCGCCTGCGTCGGTACCTCCAGCCTGCGTCGTCAGTGCCAGTTACGCGCCCATCGCCCGGATCTGGTGGTCCGCGACCTGCGTGGCAACGTCGGCACCCGGTTATCCAAGCTGGATAACGGTGACTACGATGCGATCATTCTGGCCGTCGCAGGGCTTAAACGCCTTGGTCTGGAAAACCGTATCCGTACCGCCCTCAGCCCGGAGCAGTCGTTACCGGCGGTCGGTCAGGGTGCGGTGGGTGTGGAATGCCGACTGGACGACGCACGTACCCGCGCGCTGCTGGCACCGCTTAACCATGATGATACCGCCACACGGGTGCTGGCCGAGCGCGCCATGAACACCCGGCTGGAAGGCGGATGTCAGGTCCCCATCGGCAGCTATGCCGAACTGCAGGACGACACGCTGTATCTGCGGGCGTTGGTGGGGGCTCCAGACGGTAGCCGCATTATTTACGCTGAACGCCGTGGCCCGCGTCAGGATGCCGAAGCGCTGGGTATCGACCTGGCAGATGAGCTGCTCGAACGCGGCGCGCGCGACATTCTGCAATCGGTTTATGGAGGAGCCTCGTCATGACGATTCTGGTTACCCGTCCCTCTCCTGCGGGTGAGCAGCTGGTAGCCCGTTTAAGAATGGCTGGCTTGCAAGCCTACCATAGCCCGTTAATTGAATTTTCTCCGGGTAGCGAATTATCACAATTGCCCACCCTGCTACAGGCGCTGCGCCCCGGCGATTTGGTGTTCGCCCTGTCGCAGCAGGTAGTGGAATACGCCGATCCGGCGCTATCCCGTGCCGGAATGGGCTGGCCTGAGTCACTTACCTACTTCGCCGTAGGGCGCTCCACCGGACTGGCGCTGCATACCGTCAGCGGCTTAGCGGTGCACTACCCGCCGGAACGCGCGACCAGCGAAACCCTGTTGCAGTCCCCGGCGTTACAGCACGTCACGGGTAAGCAGGCGTTGTTACTGCGCGGCAACGGCGGACGAGAATTGTTGGGCGACACATTGCAGCAACGCGGGGCGCACGTACGCTACTGCGAATGTTATCAACGTAACCCGGTGGTCTACGACGGCGCGGAACAGTGCCAGCGCTGGCAACGCCTGGGCATCAACACACTGGTGATCACCAGTGGAGAAATGTTGCAGCAGTTCTATACCCTGATACCTGACTATTATCGAACGACCTGGCTGCTTGATTGTCGGGTCGTGGTGGTTAGCGAACGCCTGGCTGGCGTGGCCCATGAGTTGGGCTGGCACGACATTCGGATCGCCGATAACGCAGATAACGATGCATTGATGCGCGCGCTACAGTGATACCGAATAGCTAGTGATACCAAATAGACTGTTACGCTGCGGTCGTCACGCGGCGAAAGAAGAACCCGGACACTTACCATTACCCTGATCATAGGATGTACTCATATGACGGAACACATTACCTCCTCAACGTCCTCCGAAGAGGTGGTCGAACGGGCTGAACCCTCCTCGCCGCAAACGCCCGGCGCACTACGCCACGGTCTGGTACTGGGTGCTATCGCCATCGTGGTATCGCTGGCGCTAAGCGGCGGTGTGTACTATTACACCCACCAGCAGATGGTCCGCCAGAATGCCATGCTCAGCCAACTGCAAGGCCAGATTGCGGCGCTGCAAAAACAACAATCACAAGCGCAGCAACAATGGCAGCAGACGCTGGACCAACAGGCGAAAACCCTAAGTGCCGATGAGCAACGGCTGGCGACGCTGACGCGACAAGCCAGCGAAATGCAGGAAAAACTGGCGACACTCGATAACAGCGACTCGAAAACCTGGTTGCTGGCGCAGGCTGATTTCCTGGTAAAACAGGCAGGCCGTAAACTGTGGAGCGATAAAGATGTCACCACCGCCGGTGCATTACTGAAAAGCGCGGATGCCAGCCTGGCCGACATGAACGATCCGAGTTTGCTGGAAGTACGACGCGCCATTACCCACGACATCAGCATGTTGGCGGGCGTCAGTCAGGTGGATTTCGACGGCATCATCCTGAAAGTGAATCAACTGGCCGATCAGGTAGACAACCTGCGTCTGGCGGATACCGATACCGATGAAGCGCCGATGGAAGAAAACGACTCCACCTTGTCGGCCTCGGTGAGTGAATGGCGGCAAAACCTGAGCAAGAGCTGGCACAATTTCCTGTCGGATTTCATCACCATCCGCCGTCGTGACGACAGCGCTGAACCGCTGCTGGCACCGAATCAGGATGTCTATCTGCGTGAAAATATCCGTTCTCGCCTGTTAATCGCCGCACAAGCGGTGCCGCGCCATCAGAATGAAACCTACCGTCAGTCGCTCGAAACCGCCGCGACCTGGGTGCGCGCCTACTTTGACGAAAACGATCCGACCACCAAAGCGTTTCTCGACCAGTTGGATGCGCTAAGCCAACAGTCGGTGGCGATGGACGTGCCGAACGAACTGCAAAGCCAGCCACTGCTGGATAAACTGATGCAAACCCGGGTTCGCAACCTGCTGGCGCAGCCGTCCGCCACCCCACAGGAGGGCTGATTATGCTGAAGGTACTGCTGCTATTTGTGGTGCTGCTGGCAGGCATCGTGGTCGGGCCCATGCTGGCTGGTCATCAGGGTTACGTACTGATCCAAACCGACAATTACAACGTTGAAACCAGCGTCACCGGGTTGGTGATTATGCTGGTCCTGTTTCTGCTGGCCTTTCTGGCGGTGGAATGGCTACTGCGGCGAGTATTCCGCACCGGGGCGCGCACACGCGGCTGGTTCATCGGACGCAAACGCACCCGGGCGCGCCAGCAAACTAAAGCCGCGTTGCTGAAACTGACCGAAGGCGACTATCTGCAGGTAGAAAAACTGCTCACCCGTAACGCCGATCACGCCGAGCAACCGGTAGTGAATTACCTGCTGGCGGCAGAAGCCGCCCAGCAACGCGGCGATGAATTCCGTACCCGTCAGTATCTTGAGCGGGCGGCGGAAATCGCTGACGGCGACCAGTTGCCGGTCGATATCACCCGCGTTCGCATTCAACTGGCGCGTAACGAAGACCACGCCGCTCGTCATGGCGTCGATCGTCTGCTGGAAGTGGCACCACGCCACCCGGAAGTGTTGCGTCTGGCGGAACAGGCGTTTTTGCGTACCCACGCCTACAGCGCCTTGTTGGATATTCTGCCTGCCATGCGTAAAACCCGGCTGCATGATGAACCCTCACTGGATGAATTGCAGCAGCGCGCCACCATCGGTCTGATGGATCAGGCAATGTCGGAAGGCGGCAGCGAAGGATTGAAACAGTGGTGGAAAAACCAGCCGCGTAAAGCCCGCCAGTCACTGGCGATGCAGGTGGCAATGGCTGAACGCCTGATCGTGTGTGATGACCCGGTGACCGCACAAGACATCATTATTGACGGGCTGAAGCAGCAGTTTGACTACCGACTGGTGCAGTTGATCCCCCGTCTCAATAGTGGTCAACCGGAGCCACTGGAGAAACTACTGCGTCAGCGGCTGAAACAGCACAATAACGATGCACTGTTACACAGCACGCTGGGGCAATTGCTGATGAAGCATGGCGAATGGCAACAGGCCAGCGATGCTTTCTCCGCCGCGCTGGCACTGCGACCAGACGCTTATGACTACGCCTGGTGTGCTGATGCCTTTGACCGACTCAAACGCCCTGAAGACGCCGCCCGCATGCGGCGCGACGGCCTGCTGCTGACGTTACAGACATCTCACGACGCCTGAAGCCCACACCGGCGCGACCCCGCGCCGGTTTTGTTTCGCTTGTTTTCTTCCACTCGGTTTTCTTCCCCACCTTTCTGATAACCACCTGATTTAGAAAAATAACGGCGAAAAAAAACGCTTGCCGACCAGCGACAAGCGTGCAATAAAAATCAGGTCTGAAAGACAACTTTAAGGTGCCCCACTCAACATTACGTCCAACCGCGATGAAACAGCACTTCATCAATAACCGGACGTCAGGCACCGTAAATGGCTCTGCGTCATTCCCAGGTTTATGAAGCCGAAGCAAGCATAGAAGGTGGAATGAGCATCTACGTCTCTAATTAAGCATGAATGATGCCAACTTTTCAAACCTCACCGGATAAAAATCATTACTCATTGATAAATAAAACATTAAAAGTAGTGAGCCACCAAACACCAAAATGATTAACGTGCTGAAAAATCAAGCATTCTGGGTCAGAACTGTCGTTAAACAGAGACACCACAAGCACTGACTTTTATACTCTTTAAAATTCAAATGTTTACATGTCTCTCATTGGCGACACCGCAACCCCCATTCTGTCGCTAAAAAACCACAACCGATACCGGGCAGGGATAGCACAAAAACAATCACCCCCTCCCGAGGAGGTGGTTTAACACTGACAACAAAACGGCCACGGTAACCGTGGCCGCTGTCATTAATAAGGATAAGACGGGAATAACGACGGAATCAGGCTGTCTGCGACAACTGTTCCAGACTCTGCTTCGCCAGTTGATACAGATAGTGTGCGGTAGGAAACAGCGCCCGGTCATCCACCCTGAATTTCGGGTGGTGCAGCGCGTAAGGGCCGCCCGACCCAACCATCATGAAGGTGCCCGGCAGTTTCTGCTGGTAGAACGCAAAATCCTCACCGATCGGGCTGGCATCAACACGACGAGCCTCAAACCCTTCGGCATCCGCCACCTGCAACGCAAAATCTACCCAGTGCGGTGTGTTCACCACCGATGGTGGCCCCGCGTGCCAGATAAATTCGATTTCGGCACCGAAGGTGCTGGCGATACCGGCGACAATCTGACGGAAACGCTGTTCTATCAAGTCACGGGCCGCTTGACTGAACGTACGCACAGTACCTTCCACATAGGCGGTATCAGGGATAACGTTCCAGGTGCTGCCGCTGTGTACCTGGGTAATCGACACCACCGCATTGTTGTCTGACGGTACGGTACGACTGATGATAGTTTGCACCGCGGAAATCAACTGTCCCAGAATAATGATCGGATCATTACCTTCGTGCGGTTTGGCGGCATGGCAGCCCTTGGCAGCAATCTTGATTTCGAAACGGTCAACCCCGGCAGTCAGTGCACCGTCTTTACCACCAATCACGCCAACCGGTAACGTTGGGTCGTTATGAATGCCAAAAATGGCACTGGCACCGTCAAGCGCGCCAACAGCAATCACTTCCGGCGCACCCAATCCGGTTTCTTCCGCAGCCTGAAACAGAATACGCACGGTACCCTTCAGCTCCGGCTCAATACGCTTGAGCAGGACAGCAGCCCCCAGCGCTGCCGATGAGTGAAAATCGTGTCCACAGGCGTGCATCACCCCGGCATTTTTTGAGCTGAACTCAACGCCGGACTCTTCTTCAATCGGCAGGGCATCAATATCGGAACGCACAACGACCAGTGGCCCCTCTTGCAGGCCACCCACTTCCGCTACCAGACCGGTTTTCAACGGCAACTCAAGGATGCGAATGCCTTCTTTTTCCAGTACAGCACGGATTTTTTTCGTCGTTTCAAACTCTTGATTGGACAGTTCCGGATGCTGATGCAGTTCATGCCGAAACGCCTGAATAAACTGCGCCAACGGCGCATGCTGCGCATGTTCTTTCATGTTGGGTGACTCCTCTTCTTCTGCCCCGTCATCACGGAGCGTGCCCGCAGGTGAATAGGTTATCGATCAGATGTCGAACTCTGAAGGTTCCTGAATCGTAGTGAGTTGCCGCAGGAAGCGACGGGTCTGCGGATTATCGGAGAAGCTGATCACCTTCTCCGCCGGGCCTTGTTCAACGATGTGCCCGTCAGCCATAAAGATCACCCGGTCCGCCACGTCTTTAGCGAACTGCATCTCATGGGTCACGATCACCATAGTGGTGTTCTGCCCTGCCAGTTTCTGGATAACCTGTAGCACCTCATGTACCCGTTCCGGGTCAAGCGCCGAGGTCGGCTCGTCAAACAGAATCGCCTTCGGGTCTACCGCCAACGCACGGGCGATACTAACACGCTGCTGCTGACCTCCAGAGAGCGTCACCGGGTATTGATGCGCTTGTGGCAACAGCCCGACCATTTCCAGCAGTGACAGCCCTATCTCGTCCGCCTGCTTTTTCGCTATCTTCTTCACCACAATTAGCGCTTCGGTGATGTTCTCCAGCGCGGTCTTGTTTTTGAACAGGTTGTAGTTCTGGAATACCATCGCCGTCTGGCGTCGGAGCGCATACGCGTCCTTGCTGCTATAGCGGCGGGTATCCAGCGATTGTTCGCCAATAGTAATCACACCGGACTCGGGCTTTTCCAGCAAATTCAGGCACCGCAGCAGGGTGGATTTCCCTGAACCGGAAGGCCCGATGATCGCAACCACTTCGCCCTCGGCGATATCCAGACTGATATTGTCCAGCACGACCTGGTCACCAAAACGTTTAGTCAGGTTTTTTACGCTAATCATATCGGCTCCTTAACGCTGCCGTGAGTGGCTGAGCTTTTTCTCCAACTGAGATTGCAGCCAGGAGTAGACCACGATGAGCATCCAGTAAATCAGCCCCACCACCAGGAAGGTTTCGAAGAAACGCAGCGACTCGGCGGCGATCATCTTGCCTTCGGCAAACAGCTCCGACACACCAAGCGCAAAGGCCACCGAGGTGTCTTTAATCAGTGAAATAAAGGTGTTGCCGGTCGCCGGCAGTGCATTGAGCATCGCCTGCGGCAGCACAATACGGCGGTAAATCTGTACTTTGTTCATTCCCACCGACAGACCGGCTTCGGTTTGACCGAAATCCACCGACGCCAGCGCCGCACGGAAAATTTCCGCCATGTACGCCGAGTTCTTCAGGCTGAATCCGATAATGGCCGCTGTCATGGCTGATAAACCATTCAATGATGGAAACAGCTGGGGCAGGCCGAAATAGATAATGAACAACTGAACCAGCGACGGGATGCCGCGAAACAGCGAAATATAGAGTTCCACCAGTTTTGAGACCACCATAAAGCGGCTCTCACGAACCAGTGCCAGCATCAAGCCTAAAACGATGGCAACCAGCATCGACACCACCGCCAGCAGCAGCGTGGTGGGCAAGTACATCAGTACCTGGGGAAAAACCTTCAACAGGTAGGAAAGATCGATATTCATGAGCCATACCATTACAGCGAACGCCAGCCCGCAATCGAGCTGGCGTCGCAGAAGTTGAGTGAGCCGACGAGGTTATTTGCCCGCCGTAATGTCCTCACCGAAGTATTTAACCGACAGGGCTTTCAGACGGCCGTCGTTACGCATTTTGGTCAGCTCGTCATCGAACTTCTTGCGCAGTTCGTCACCCTTCTGATCTTTATGGAACGGGAAGCCGACCTGCTCGACCACCAGCGGCTCACCGACCATCTTGAACGGCAGGTTGCGTTTGTTGATTTCCGCCAGCAGGATGGGACGGGAGTTGATGTAACCTTCAACACGCTTGGCCAGCGCATCACTCATCGCGCCATCGCGAGTTTCATAGGTGCGAATCGTCACGCTGCCGTCGGCAAAGGCCTTTTTCAGGTTGTTGACATGGTTGGAACCCAGCACGCCCGCCACGGTTTTCCCTTTCAGATCATCCAGCGTATTGATGTTGGTATTGTCTTTGTGCGTGACAATCTGGCTGCCGTAATAGCTATAAGGCGTGGAGAAGTTGTATTTATCCTGACGTGCCGGGGTAATCGCCACTACGTTAGCAATCGTGTCCAGCTTATTGGCTTCCAGTTGCCCCATCAGGCCGCTGAAATCCGCCGTCACCCACTCTACTTTGTAGTTCAGATCTTTCGCGATGGTTTCCGCGACTTCTACGTCAAACCCCACCAGCTTGTTGTCCTGTTTGAAGGAGCTCGGGTAACTCTGCCCGGTGGCACCGATACGCAACACTTTTTCGTTACTGTTCTGAGAATCGCAGCCAGCGACCAGAATAGCGGCCGACAAGGCTAAAACAGGGAGGATAATTTTTTTCATTGTCATTGGATAACGCCTCTTAGGAGTGTTTCTTTTCCCAGTGGTGATAAAGGTCCTGATCCAGGACTTTTCGCATATAAATCGTGAGGTGTCCTTTCCCTAAGTCTGCCTGGCCGACTTCCTGAAAGCCATACTTCCGGTACATATCCAGCAACCAGGGATGTTGCTTAGCGGTACCCAGCGTTACAGCAGGCGCTTTTAACTGATCTTTCAACACCGCCTGTTCCAGCCAGTCCAGCATCTGTTTACCCAGCCCTTGCTGTTTGAAGTCAGGGTGGGTCGCTAACCAGCCGATATGCGGTAAACCATAAGGACCGGGATTCGGCCCCCACGGATAACGAAGGGTGACGGACGCCGCCAGACGACCGTCTTTTTCCATCACATACACGCCGTTGCTACGTAGATGGCGGCGCACCATGTCAATGTCCGCATAGGCGGCGTCAAACTTGATGCCCAGCTCACGCACCGGCGCGTAAGCGGCCAACGCCAACGCCAGAAACTCGTCATCATCGGCAAGCGTCGCCTGACGAAATACGGTACTCATGGCACCTCCCGTCATTCGGCCAGCAAGCCGGTGTTATCGGCGTACTGGATCACCTCATCCACTTTCTGCGGGGCGCTGCCCACGTAATTCGCCGGGTCCAGCCAGGTATCAATCGTCCCGGCCGTCAGGTGCTGCGACAGTACCGGGTGTTCCAGCAGTAACGCTTTAAATTCACGGTTCTGCTCAAATGCCGCCATAGAGCACTCGTACACCAGATGATGAGCCGTTTGCTTACCGAGCAGTTTGCCGATTTCAAACATCACCTTTTCCGAGAGCAGCAGGCCATTTTGCAAATCCAGATTGGCACGCATCTGTTTTTCATTCACCGACATACCGCGCAGGATACCGAGCGCGTTTTGCAGTTGTGCCGACAGATAGATGTTGATTTCCGGCAGGGCTATCCACTCCGCACGCCAGCTCATGGCGTCACGCTCGTGTTCAACCTTCATTGACTCGTGGATCAGCGCGGCACTCTTGAACAGTGGTGCCGTCAGGCTGGCCAGTCCTTCCAGCGCGGCCGGATTACGTTTGTGCGGCATGGTGGTAGAACCGATCTTCCCTTCGGAGAAAGGCTCTTCGATTTCGTTGATTTCGGTACGCATCAGGTTATATAGCTCGTTGCCGATTTTACCGAGCGTACCGCTGATCAGTACCGCCACCGACGCGTATTCCGAGAAACGGTCGCGGGCAGACTGCCAGCCAATATTGGGGGTATTCAGGCCCAGACGGGCAAGGGTATGGTGCTCGATTTCCGGCCCCAACTCGCCAAAAGAGGCGTAGGTACCGATAGCACCGTTAATGTTGCCGACCAGCACGCGCTCACGAATCTCATTCAGGCGCTGCAGGTGACGGACGAATTCGTCCAGCCATACCGCCAGCTTGAAGCCGAAAGTGGTTGGCATGGCCTGCATGCCGTGGGTACGGCCGGTCATCAACGTATGCTGGTGCTTCTTCGCCAGCCGTTTCAATTCGATAGCGACCAGACGGGTATCGCGCACCACAATGTCGAATGCCTGACGCAATTGCAGCACCGTGGCGGTATCTACGATGTCCTGCGTGGTCACGCCGTAATGAATGTACTCGCCCGCCTCGCCGCACTGCTTTTGGATAGCCGTGATCGTCGGCATCAGAGAGTGTTTCATACGCACCGCATCCTGAGCTATTTCTTCAATATTCAGGGCGCTGGCGTCAGCGTGGGCAGCAATGGTGTCGGCTGCATCCTGCGGAATGACACCCAGCTCGCCCTCTGCCAGTGCTAACGCAATTTCCACGTCAACCTGGCGGGTCAGCCGGTTTTGCTCTGACCATACGGCGCGCATTTCTGGTGTGCCAAAGTTATTTCCAATAAGAAGAAAATCAATCAGATGTGATGCCATAACTCACTCGTTTACATTGTAATAATGGGGGAAAGAGAGGCGGGTCGAGACGACGCTGTCATTTGTCGAAAACTATATCACTGGCAATATTCGTGCCTATATACGCGATCGATCTAACATATTCTTTATTGTTTTATGATTTCTTTGGTGATTATTTGTCTTGCAAATAAATCGTCTTAAGAACAAATCAGATGGGTGGAGAGCAGGGCGGGCGCGCGTTGTGACATAACGATGTGTTCGCGATCGTCATTCATTGGCTCACCAGAGCGGAGCATGACACCCGCATAAACACACCGAGAGGCGTGGTTCTGCGGGGATGGTGACAAAAACAACAACAAAAACGGCTACGACGCGAAATAGAACCATGCGGTCGTAATCAAACCATCGCTAACTTCAAACACGGCGATACTTTCGAGCGCATCAGGACCCAGGCCGTAAATCTTTTCATGATCAAAAACTTGATTACCCAGTACAGTACGAGAAACCAGTTCAGCACGCAGCGCGGGGTTATTAAAACGGTGGTCGCGATAAAACGCCTCCAATGCCGCTTTCCCTACCATGGACGGGCTTTCCGATGGCATACGGTACGCCCGGAAATGCGCATGGAAACAGGCAGAAAAGGCGGCTAAATCATGGGCGTTATAAGCGGCAAACTGTTTTTCGACCGGTTCGACAATTGACATGCTTAACTCCATTTAAATGCAAATTTAATGAATAAAAATTCACACAAAGAGATACAGCAGTCAGGTATAAAAAGCAAATCAGACGCGGTACTGCGTCGCAAGCACAGCGTGCCGAATCGCCTCTGGTGCGAGCGAAAATGGCAGTAACACGGCACTGTCTTTGGGGAATTTAAATGTTTCAGACAACGTCTCTGCCAGTTCGGCATAGCGTGCCTCCGCTACCGGCAAATGCGCAGGAGCATCATAACGCTGTAAGTGTGCCAGCAAATCGGGTTCAACCGAGCCGTCACCACGCGCCAACAGGGACTGTACACGTAATCCGAATCCTACTTTCTCGCCGTGTAGCCAGTCATGCAGCTCAGGAACGTGTGTCATGCGATTATGAATCGCGTGGGCTACGCCAGGTGATGGTGAATCATCACGCATACTGTTAGCCAGACCTGCCAAGGCAATATTGGCATCGATCACCTTTTGTAAGGCTCGCGTGACACGCTGCTCTGCATTGTCATACAAAGCCTGTTCTCCCCATTGTTCAAAGGTGTCCTTCGCCAGCGCCGCTGCCTGTATTTTAAGGTTCAACGCCAGATTATCGCTGTTTTTCGCCAGATAGGGTTGAAATTCGTACCATTTGGCAAGGGCATCCACGATCCCAGCTTTCAGGTAGCGCACATCGCTACGGGCAATCACATCGCTGTCCACCAGCACCATCTCGGGTATACGCTGTAATACCAGTGTTCCCTGATGCCTGCCCTGCTCATCATACAAAATACTGATAGGAGACCAGGCAGCACAGGTGGCAGCAATCGTCGGCAACGTCGCAACCTGACCATTGTCTAACCCATCAGCAACCGCTTTGGCGCAGTCCATTACTCGGCCACCACCAACACCCAACACAAAATGAACACCCTGTTGAGCAATTTGATGCCGATGGTATGCGATAGCATCGCGCGTGCATTCACCTTCCAACAGATGCACAACACATTGTACGTCAGCCTTCGCCAAACTCTCGGACAGCGAGCTTCGCACGGCGTCCCAGGCTCGCGGGCTGGTTAATACAGCGATGCGATGCGAAAACGGCGCAATGAGCTCACCAATGCGTGACAGTAAACCTGACTGATGGTGATAGACCCCGGGAGATTTTATGGCAAACACGGTAATTCCTTGATGTCCCTATGCTGTACCAACCCATAAGCACAGCTTGCAGAACATAATAGTAAAATGCTGCCTGTACGGTGTAACCGTTCAAATAATGATAAGATATAACGTGATGGTATAAATTTCCCTTTATTTTGAATGATATAGTATTCCCCGCAACCAACGATTCATCACCGCTGTTACTCCTTATCCCGCTTTTTTCGTCTGTCATACCCCCCCAGAGTTGATGAGTACGTTGCGACATATACCGCTATCAGACCTGATCCAAACCAGGAATATTCATACAGGAATTCATAATGAGAACCCGACTGACTCGCTACCTCAGCGCCGCGCTATTCCCTGCCCTTGCAGCCGTGCTGTTGAACGGCTGTGATAACAACACGAGCACACAGACACAGAACAACGTGCTACGCGTGGGTACCACGGGGCAAAGTTACCCGGGTTCTTATAAAGAGAACGGCACGTTAGTGGGTTATGATGTGGAAGTAGCAGAAACCATCGCTCACAAACTGGGTTATCAGATAGCCTGGACCACCGCTGATTTCAGCGGATTGCTGGGCCAGTTGGAAGCAGGAAAACTGGATACGGTCGCCAATAATTTTGTGAAAACAACCGAGCGCCAGAAAAAGTACGACTTCACCAACACGTATCTCAACTACGCATCGCAAATCGTCACCAGCATTAACAACAAAGACATTCAATCTCTGGACGACCTAAAAGGTAAAACGGTGTCTGGCGTGCTGGGGTCTACCCATGTCACCAATCTGCGCAACGCGTTCCCCAATAATGACGTCACCATTCGCACCTACGAAACTCGCGATGGTGCGATGAGTGATGTTATCAATAACCGTGTCCAGGGCTACGTCAACTCACGCCCTATCCTGCTGGCAGAAATTAACAAACGTCACTTGCCGCTAAAACTGGTCGGTAACCCCATCTCCAACGAACAAGTCTCCTTCCCGTTTGCCAAGACTCCGGAGGGTAATAAATTACTGGCGGAATTTAACCAACAGCTGCAGGAACTGCGTCAGAACGGTCAGCTAAAAGCGTTGGCAGAGAAATATTTCGGCAGCGATAAGGTGCTGGAAAGCAGTAAAGCGGAATAAGTGACTTGTCACCCCGACCACGACGTTTTTTATAGCATTCTCAGTGTTAAAAGCAAAAAAAACGGCAGTCCGTCTGGACTGCCGCTTCTTTAGAATAGGATGGTCGGCGAGAGAGGATTCGAACCTCCGACCCACTGGTCCCAAACCAGTTGCGCTACCAAGCTGCGCTACTCGCCGATCATGGTCTAACACGGTACTGCTATTTTCGTTTGTGTGGTGCGAAGAGAGGGACTTGAACCCTCACGTCCTGAGGACACTAACACCTGAAGCTAGCGCGTCTACCAATTCCGCCACCTTCGCGCGTCACAAACTTAAAATTTGGGGTGGCTAATGGGACTCGAACCCACGACAACTGGAATCACAATCCAGGGCTCTACCAACTGAGCTATAGCCACCATATACCACTGCTTTACTACGTATTCCGGTACTCGATTTACGGGGTAATAAGTACCTCCGCAGCTCCCGCGCCCAATCTAATGGCGCGCCCGACAGGATTCGAACCTGAGACCTCTGCCTCCGGAGGGCAGCGCTCTATCCAGCTGAGCTACGGGCGCGTAGCGCCGTTGCGGGTGGGGATAGTACGGATTTAATAGGGGGCTGTCCAGTGCTTTTTTCACAGAAATGATGCGTTTGCTTATGCTTTGCTCATTTACGGTCAAAACCCGGTTCATCCACCGTCACCACCCGCTGTTCGCTGCGATTACTCCGCTTGTGCCTGCATTTGCGGCTGTTTTTTACCCAGCCCCAACACAACGTAAAGCACACTGACCGCCGCCAGGAAAATACCACCGACCACCAGCGACATCCGCGTGTCTTCGTTAATGTACATCCCAACCAGCACACAGAGAAGGAATGCCATCGTCAGGTAATTCACCCACGGGAACAAAATAGACTTAAACGGGTGACCAGCGATCGCCGCCTGATGCTGCTGACGGAAACGTAACTGGCTAATCAGCACCACAAACCAGGGGATCATACCCGGCAGTACGCTGGCGCTATAGACATACACGAACACTTTTTCCGGGTTAGGGATAATGTAATTCAGCGCAGACCCCGCCACCAGACACAGAATCGACACCAGCACCCCAACAGCAGGCACACCACCTGCGGTTACCCGCCCTAACGCCGCCGGTAACTGACGGTTGTTAGACAGCGAATACAGCATACGCCCACAGCTATACATACCGCTGTTGCAACCAGACAACGCCGCGGTCAGCACCACAAAGTTGATAATACCCGCGGCAGCGGTAATGCCGATCTTGGAGAAGGTCAGCACAAACGGGCTACCGGATGTGCCGATTTCATTCCACGGGAAAATCGTGACGATCACGAAAATGGCACCGACATAGAAAATCAGGATACGCCACAGGATGTTATTGATAGCCCGTTTCAGCGTCACCTGCGGATTACGCGCTTCGCCAGCGGTAATCCCGACCAGCTCAACCCCCTGATAGGATGCCACCACCAGACAGAGCGCAAACAACACGCCTTTCCAGCCGCCAGCCAGGAAGCCGCCGTGTTCGGTCAGATTAGTCAATCCGATAGACTGGCCGTGGTTGCCAATCCCAAAGAAAATAATCCCGACACCCACCACTATCATCACCACAATGGTAGTTATCTTGATCATCGAGAACCAGAACTCAAGCTCACCATACAGCCGCACCGCCGCCAGATTCGCGGCTGCCACCAGCGCCACCGCGCCGATCGCCGGTATCCACTGCGGCAACGTCGGGAACCAGTACTGCACGTAGACGCCGACGGCGGTAATTTCTGAAATCCCCACCGCCATCCACATAAACCAGTATCCCCAGGCCGTGAGATAGCCAAAGAACGGATGCAGGTAATTATGCGCATAAACCGCAAACGAACCGGTTACCGGTTCCAGAAACAACATCTCGCCCATTGAGCGCATGATGAAGAATACAAACACGCCCGCCACGATATAGGCCAACAGCACGGACGGCCCAGCCCATTTCAGGGCGCTTGCCGCCCCCATGAACAACCCCACACCGATGGTGCCACCCAGCGCGATAAGCTCGATATGTCGCGCTTCCAGCCCACGGTGGAGCTTGTCCTGTTTTTCTGTATTTGCCATATAACCTCTGTCTTCAATAGATCCTTTTTACGCCGGTATCAAAAGCGTTATTGTTTTATACCCGCCATGCTTTAAAGGGGATACCGACACGCTCCCGGCAAGGCACGACAGTCTCCCGACCGGAAAAACGGCCGAGAAGATACCGCAATGCAAACCGGATTCCTACCTTTCCTGTACCCAGACATGATGAAATAAACAGCGCGGCCAGACCTTGATCGCAACGATAAAGCTGGGAAAAAAGTGGGATGACTCACAGAAAACGCCAGACTGATACCGCGATAAGCCGCGTCTACAGTCTACCGCTGATATGCCAGGCCAGATAGCGCAACAGCTTGAGCTGACGGCGAAAGCGGCTGGGTTGCGTCAATAAACGATACAACCACTCCACCCCATGGCGTTGCCACACCAGCGGGGCTCGTTTGACCAGACCGGTAAACACATCATAAGTGCCGCCGACGCCCATATAGAGGGCTGTGGGGTATAACTGGCGGCAATCGCGTATCAATAATTCCTGGCGGGGAGACCCCAGTGCTACCGTCACCAGTTGGGCGCCACTATCACGCACACGTTCCAGTACTGCCTGTCGCTGCTGCGGCGCAAAATAGCCATCCTGCGTACCCACGATGTTAACTTGCCACTGCTCTCGCAACTTGCGCTCGGTTGCAGCCAGCACCGACGGCTTTCCTCCCAGCAAAAACACCGGTGTACCCAACTCACCGGCACGCTGCATCAGTGCCTCCCAGAGATCGGCACCGGCGATACGTTCCACTTGCGCAAGCGGATACTTGCGGCGAATAGAACGCACCACGCTGATACCATCGGCATAGTTACAATGCCCTTCCTGCAACATCAGCTCACGCAATGTCGCCTCGCGATCCGCCGCCAGTACCTTCTCGGCATTAATGGCAATCAGCGTGCCTGCTTGCGGTGAACCACCCGCAAACAGTATCGAGACACACTGCGCCTTATCCCGAAACCCATGCACCGGGATGCCGCGAATAACATAGTGCGGCACATCATTCATTCCACGTCTCCTTCAAACAGGGGGCGACTCACCACCGCACCAGCACGCAGCAGCAGCCAATACAGCAACTTGGCAACAAACAGGCTGGCGGCAAAAATCAGGCAGAAAAACACCACCCGTGAGACAAAGGCATCAACCCCCTCACGCACCAGCACAATCAGATTAAACACCGCGCCAAAACAAAATGCCTGCGATACGGCGGACAGATAGCGATTTTCGGCCTGTCTGCCGTAATGGTAAAGACGGTCAAATCCCTTGATGAGCAGCCCGATGGCGACGGCACCTGGCGGGATCAGCAGCGGCCCTCCCATGATCAACAAGGAGCCGAGCAGCGTCGGCGATATCGCCAGACCGGCGTGGTAATTCAGCACTTCCCAGGTGAAATAGTTGGCACTGTTCAACACCAGTGCCGGTCGCTCCGGCCACAACCAGGTGGGAATAAAAACATAAAAATCCCGCACGATGGGTGCCAGCCCCTGCAAGGTAATCTCGTCGAGGTGCTGCCACAATGTGGCCAGATTTTCCCAGGGGGAGAAGGTGTCACGCGTCAGATACAAGAAGGTGTAAAACGCCTCGTCACCGTGCACATCCAGCCCGTAGCGTTTCAGTGCCAGCCAAAACATCGCCACTATCCCGCTACCGCCTGCGGCTATCAGCATCCACACCGTAATCCAGCCACGTTGCAGGCCGATAAACAAAAACAGGGCGAAGGCAATAATGATATTGGCGCGAGTCCCGCCCACCAGCAGGTACGTCAGCCCACCAAATGTCACCGTCGCCAACAGAAAAATCAGCCAGGCGCGTCGGGTCTGGTGCAGGAAATACCACATCAGCATGGCGGGAATAAAAAAATAGAAGAAGCGTTTCAGGGCGACGCCGATAACATCGCGCGAGAAAATCTGGCTATACGAACTGAGTTTGAACAGCAGCAGGCCGTTGTTGGCAAAGAACACGGCAGCGGTTGATAGCGCGACCAGCGCCAGCAGCCCACTGGTCAACCCCACCTCCAGACGTGTCATGGTTAACGGCGAAGGACGAGATACCGGCGAAGCAGGCCACAGCCGGGTTTTATAACTGACATAATAAATGGCATAAAACGCTGTCGCGGACAGTTGCGCCTGCAATAAATTCAGCGGTGACGCCGTTTCCACACCGAAGCGAAACGCCAACACGGCCGTCAACGGAAAGCCAAAATAGAACGTCAGTAAGTACAGCAGCGAAAACAACACATTGAAGTTAAAGCGCCAGCGGCGGAACTCTCGCCCACAGAGCCAGAGCACCATGCCACCGCCTCCCAGCCAGACCAGCCACAACCCGAAAAACGCCCACTCAGTCATGGCTGTCCCCCGCGGCTAACGCCAGCGCCTGTCGCCACCCCTGTTCATAGCCAGGACTGAAAAATGCAATCTGCCGGGTATCCACCCGTTTTAGCTGTTCGCGCGCCTCGCGCACGCGGGCTTCGCTCAGTGGTTCATCATCCAGCAATACCGGCAGATGCTGCTCCGCCAAATCCTGCCGAAATGGATTGTGGCGGCTGATAACAAACGGCACCCCCAGTTGGATGAGCAAACACAGGGTGCCAATCCCCTGCTGACGATGAAACAGAAAGTAGCCCAGACTGCAGGTTTTCAGTAGCGCCAGATACTCATCAAACGCCAGTGATTCACGCAGCACCCGGCAACGGTCTGCACCGAACAGCGCCACCCCATGCTGTTCGACCTGCTCAATCCAGCGATGATTTCCGGCCGGATACCCCATCGGTACGATCACTCGCACCTGCGAGCCAAACTGGCGATGAATAGCATCAAGCGCCGCCAGATGACGGTTACTGCGGTCACCAGAATTACCGACCAGAATGGTCAGCGGCGTACCCGGCACGTTCTCATGTGCCAGCGCAACCTGTTGACCCATCCGGGTGGGGAAATAGAGCAGTGACGTCGCCGCAGCCGGATAACGCTGCCGAAAATAGTCGATATCGCCGCGTGTGGCGAACACCCGGGCGACCCGCCGTTGCGCCAGCCGCCGCAGGCGGTAAAACCAGCGATAACGCCAGCCCTGGGCCTCTTCATACATATCCGCCCCCCAGATATGCCAGTAGGCTTGCGCCGGGCGGATAGCGCCGAACAGCAACGCCAGCCACACCCACGGGTTAAACTGGCCGTGAAAAAAGAAACGGACGGAGCTCTCTGCCCGCGCCTGCGCGACCACTGCTCGCGCCAGCGCTCTCTGGCTGGAAAACCGAGTGATATACAACATGGGGTAATCAGACTCAGAGAGCGCCTTCGTCGACACCACCATAAACCGGTGGGACTGGTGCAATGGCAACGACGGCGCGAGCGTATCATTAAAGAAACGCAGCACCGTGTGGTTATGGTGGGGAATATCCGCCCCCAGGACATGAATAAGTGTGGTCATGCACGCCTGCAATACAGCATGAAAACGCCGCAACACAACAAAAAATAGAGCGCATAGGTTGCCAGATACGCCTGTGCGGCACCCAACGCGCCATGCAATGGAATCAGCCAGCGGGCAAATCCGGTCAACAACAAAAACTGACTAAGTTCAGCCAGCACATAAAACCGCAGCGACGCTCTGGCCACCACCAGATACCCAAAGACGTAAGCGCCCACTTTCAAAACATCGCCCGCCAGTTGCCATGCAAACAGGCTACGCATGGTCGAAAATGCCCCCGAGAACAGGATGTGAATCGCCACATCACGCATCAACCAGATAACCAAAGCCACGAATACCGCGACCGGCAGTACAAATCGCAAGGTACTAAAAATCTCATGCCGGACGGCGTGTTTATCCTGCAAACGCGCCAGCGTCGGCAACAGATAAACGCTAAAGGATGCGGTAATAAACTGCAGCCAGGCATCGGAAATGGTCGTCATCCCCTGCCATAGCCCGACCTCCTGCCAGGTGTAATGAGCGGCCAGCAGGTTTCGCATCATCACATAGCCTACCGGCATCGTCACCGCGGTTATCAACGTCATTAAGCTAAACCGGGTTAACTGACCAGCCAGCGGCCACGACCAGCATGGAGTAAGTGCTCGCAAACGTAATGGCGTGCGCCGAAGTAACAACAGCAATGCGGGTAAACAGGCTAATGCCGGTACCAACGCCAGTCCGACCAACGCCCCGGTATAGGCCCCCAGCCAGAAACTTATACCGTAGGCGACCACACCCAGCAGGCTACCCGCTATCACCGCCAGCGCGTTGCCTGGCGCATCCTGATACCCTTTCAGTATCGCCAGCAGCAGGCTGGCCAGCGCGATCCCCAGTTGCAGACAAGCCAGTGCACGAATGACCGGCTGATAGGTGTCATCGCCAAACAACAAGCGCGATAGCGGCGCAGACAGCAACCATAGCGACAACGCCAGCAACAATGAGAAACCCATCGACAGCGATACCGCCGTTCCCAGCAGCGGGCTGGCGCGGTCAGAATCAGGCGGCGCGGCAGCCACCGCACGGGTAACGCCGTTGACAATCCCCGCGCCCGCCATCACCCCCAGCACGGTAATCAACTGCCGATAGTTACCAGCAAGCCCGACACCTTCCGTGCCAAATGCCACCGCCAGCAGTTTGATAATCACCAGCCCTGTGCCGATTTTGACCAGCGTGGAAGCTGCCGTCCACAGCGATGCTCGCGCCAGTGACATCAGGAAAAGAAACTCAGCGCGGCATGGATGACGGTGCGCTGATCAGCATCAGACAAGTTGTAGAACAGCGGCAAACGCACCAGCCGTTCGCTTTCTCGCGTTGTATGCCGATCGTCACCGACAAAGCGGCCAAACTGACGCCCTGCAGGGCTGGAGTGCAACGGAATGTAATGGAAGACCGCCAGTATGTCCGCGGCTTTCATATGGCTGATAAATGCCGAGCGCTCCGCTTCATCCCGCAAACGCAGGAAAAACAGATGGCCGTTGTGGCGGCACGCTGGCGGGATCACCGGCAATGTCACACGGCCTGATGCCGCCAGCGGCGCGAACGCATGGGCATAGCGCTGCCATAACAACACACGCCGTTCATGGATGCGCTGTGCTGCCTCCAACTGCCCCCACAGGTACGCCGCCTGAATCTCCGCCATCAGATAGCTGGAGCCGATATCGCGCCAGGTGTACTTATCTGCCTGACCACGAAAGAATTGGCTGCGGTTGGTGCCTTTCTCACGGATAATCTCGGCACGTGCCGACAGTTCAGGATCATTAATCAGCGTCGCCCCGCCTTCACCACCGGCGGTGTAATTCTTGGTTTCATGGAAACTAAAGCAACCGATATGGCCGATAGCGCCCAGTGGCCGGTCCTGATAGTGCGACATCATCCCCTGCGCGGCATCCTCCACCACAAACAATCCATACCGCTGCGCCAGCGCCATGATAGCGTTCATATCGCAACCGACCCCCGCGTAATGCACCACAACGATAGCGCGTGTCTTCGCGGTGATCGCCGCTTCAAGGCCGTTTTCATCCAGATTGAGGGTATCCGGTCGGATATCGACAAACACAATGGTCGCACCACGCAACACAAACGCATTGGCGGTGGAAACGAAGGTATAGCTCGGCATGATGACTTCATCGCCGGGCTGGATATTCAGCAATAACGCCGCCATTTCCAGCGACGCGGTACAAGAAGGCGTCAACAGAACCTTGTCACTGCCGGAGTAGTCCTCCAGCCACTGCTGACAACGGTGGGTAAACGCGCCGTCGCCACTGAGCTTGCCGCTGCGCATCGCCGCCTGCATATACTCCAGCTCCGATCCCACTACTGGGGGGGCGTTAAAAGGAATCATCTCGTCACCCGCAGGGTCTTCATCCGTCGAACCTTCATCGATAAAACCAGTAGGCGGTGCTCTCCACCCGTGCGCCACTGCGCAGATAGAGCCGTAATGCCGCCAGGTTGCTGGTCTGGGTCGCCACCGTCAGCCGACGAATCCCGCGCTGCTGGCACCAGACCCGCGCGACCTGCATCAATCGCTGGCCAATCCCTTGCCCGGTCATGCCTGGCCAGGCGGATAACACGCCAATGCGCGCCGCAGTGGGTGATGTCTGGCGTAACGTCACAAAACCTTGTAACGGCCCGCCTTGCGCCCCCAGTACCAGACAAGCATCATCAAAGGTACCGTAGACTGCCTTTTCCACCCAACGGGCGTAAAAACGCCCGCAGTCATCCGGTCGATACCACGGCGAGCGAAAACGGCTCAGCACAAAACTTTTTGCCGCCGCCGCCCGCAACGCTGGGATATCGCCGACGTCGGCATCGCGCACGCCCACGGCAAACACCGCGCGGGCGGCAGGGACGACCGGCATACTGAAATCTACTTCACCTTCTGCCAGCCGAAATCCCAGTTCTGACAGGGCATCGGCCGTCGGCAAATCACCTGCCGCCAGTTTCGCCTGGCATAGCTCATAGCGATCGAGATCAGCGGGCACTAACGGCGGCGCGATGTCGGTGAAACTTAAGCGCCCACAGATACGTTGGAAAAACTCACTTTCCCAAACCAGCGGTTCAATTTCAGCACAAACAGGCATAGGCCACTCCGGTTAACGCAGAATCAACAGAGGCCACCAACGCCGCTTTACCGCCAGACGCCTTTGGTGTCCACCACCCAACGTTGCGCTACCTGCTCAGGGGCAATCGCCCTGAACTGCCGGTGATCAACCAGTAACACCAGCATATCCGCTTCCTTTAGCGCGCGATCGCTATCCACCAGCGCCGCTTTTCCCAGTAAACCCGGTGGTAACTGCCGGATATAAGGCTCAACCACCCAGGTTGGGCCGACATGCCATTGTGCAATCTGCTCCGCAATCGCCAGTGCAGGGCTCTCGCGAAGGTCCTCCACATCCGGCTTAAATGCCAGCCCCAGACAGGCGATGCACAGATCTCGGGCCGATTTCCCTCCCTGAACCAGCGCATCCGCCACCCTGATTTTGACCTGATCCACCACCCAACGCGGTTTGTCGTCATTCACTTCACGCGCGGTACGAATCAGGCGTGCCTGCTGTGGGTGCTGCGCCACGATAAACCAAGGGTCAACCGCGATACAGTGGCCGCCAACCCCCGGCCCCGGCTGCAAAATAGTGACCCGCGGGTGACGGTTGGCCAGTCGGATCAGCTCCCAGACATTGATCTGTTGCTCAGCACAAATCCGCGATAACTCATTGGCAAAGGCAATATTCACATCACGAAAGCTGTTTTCCGTCAGTTTGCACATCTCTGCGGTACGTGAGTCCGTCATCACACACTCCCCCTTGAGGAAAAGGCGATACAGCTCGCTGGCTCGTGCCGAGCAACGCGGCGTCATACCACCAATCACCCGCTCGTGGCTGAGCAACTCCTCCATAATGCGGCCGGGCAATACCCGCTCAGGGCAATAAGCAATACGGATGTCCGACGCAACACCAGCCTGTTGAGGAAAGCTCAGGTCCGGGCGTGCCTGCGCCAGCCACTCCGCCATGTGCTCCGTGGTGCCGACCGGCGAGGTGGACTCCAGAATCACCACATCCCCCGGCTTCAATACCGGTGCCAACGATAACGCAGCGGCTTGCACCAGCGACACATCGGGTTGATGGTCAGCCTTTAGCGGTGTCGGCACCGCGATGATAAACACCTGCGCCGGTACCGGACGACTGCCAACCTGTAGATAGCCTTGCGCTACCGCCTGTTGCAGCGTCTGCGCCAGCCCCGGCTCCGCAATATGAGTATGGCCTTGCCTGACCGTCTCCACCACGTGCGGGTTCACATCCACGCCAAAAACAGACTGTTGTCGCGCCGCCAACACGGCGGCAGTCGGCAGGCCGATGTATCCCAGCCCCAGCACACAGATACGGTTAAAACTCATGCAGTCACCCGGTGTTGTTTCAAAACAGAAAGAATGCGCTGACTGGCTAACCCATCGCCGTAAGGGTTATGGGCATAGCTCATCGCCTGATACGCAGACGTATCCGTCAGCAGTCGGGAAACTTCACGAACAATCGTCGCGGTATCGGTGCCCACCAGCCGTACCGTACCCGCCGCCAACGCTTCCGGTCTCTCAGTGGTTTCCCGCATCACCAGTACCGGTTTTCCGAGCGAAGGGGCTTCTTCCTGGATCCCGCCTGAATCGGTCAGGATCAGCCAGGCACGGTGCATCAAATAAACGAAAGGCAAATAGTCCTGCGGCGTTATCAGATGCACATTATCGATATCGCCCAGAATACGCTGGACCGGCTCCCGCACATGTGGGTTACGGTGCACCGGATACACAATCTGAATATTCGAATGATGGTGGGCAAGCGTCGCCAGCGCATGACAAATCCGCTCCATCCCCTCACCAAAGCTCTCGCGCCGATGGCTGGTGACCAGCACTATTTTTCGCTCCGGCGTGAGAAAAGCGTACTTCTCCTGCAACTGAGCACACAATGCCGCATCATGGAGGATGCGATCCCGTACCCAGAATAATGCATCAATCACAGAATTCCCTGTCACCCAGATGCGTGAAGACGGCACGTGTTCACGTCGCAGGTTCTGCCGTGCGTTAGCCGTCGGCGCAAAGTGGTAGGTCGCCAGGCTACCCGTCAGCAGGCGATTCGCTTCTTCAGGCCATGGAGCAGACAATGTGCCGGTACGCAGCCCGGCCTCGACATGAGCGACCGGGATACGGTGATAAAACCCTGCCAGGCTTGCCATCAGCGTTGTGGTGGTATCACCGTGCACCAGCATCAGGTCGGGCTGAAGTTGGGTCAATACCGGCCCTAATCCTGCAAGAATACGAGAGGAAATCTCCACCAGCCCCTGATCCGGCTGCATAATATTGAGATCATAGTCAGGCGTAATCTCAAACAGACGCAGTACCTGATCCAGCATGTCACGATGCTGCGCCGTCACGCAGACGTAAGATTCAAAGCAGGCATCCTGAGCCATCGCTCGTATTATCGGTGCCATCTTTATCGCTTCAGGGCGAGTGCCAAAGACCGTCAAAACTTTCACTGATGACTCTCTTTATTCCGGCCTGAGTTACGGTCTGCCGCCACGGTAAAACAGGGGTGACTGGCCCACCGCGCTATCAACACGCTGAACATTTAATCACGCCGACGCCGCGCCAGCGCCAGTCCGGCACCCATCACCAGCCCGATGCTGCCCCACATCAGTAGCAGAAGATTACGGCGTGGACTGTCGCGATGCACAGGCTCTTGCGGCGTATGCAGATAGCGGTAAGTATGAAACCTGTCCGCCAGCGCCGGACCGCTTTCCAGCATCGCCAGTACGGCCTGACGCGGTGCGTAATCCGCATCGAATGCCGGGCCATTGACCTTCAGCATCTCCAGACGTGCCTGTAACCAGGCCGAGCCTTGTAGAAATAATACCGAATCGGAGGGCGCATCATGCTTCGGCTGCGTGATGCCCTGCTGGCGGGCGATAGCCAGTGCCTGCGTCACGCGCCGTAGCTCCTGGTCATACGCCACACGGGCAACCGCGTCCTCGCGTTGCAGCCAGCTACGCTCAAACCGAATACGTGCTTCCCAGTTTCCCGCCAGGTTTTGATTCAGATGATTGACGGCACGCTGGTTGGCAAACTGTATATATTGTCGCAACAGGTTACTGGCGTCTTGCGGATTGTCAGCCGCCAGCTTAAGGGTATCGTTGGTTTTTTTAGCCTCATCGTGCGGTATAAACTGGATATCGTTGATAAGCGTATCCAGCAGGACGGCATCTGCCTTGTTGTCGTCTTTTCGACGCTCACGGTAATACGGCGACTGTAGCCAAAACTCGCGCCGGGTGTCGTAGGCGGCGGCCTGCAGAGTAAACTCGGTATAGGCATCCGCCACGATAGTACTGCCATCCGGCACCACCGTTGACGATGCATCCAGCGAGCGCAGCCACTGCTGCTGTTCAAAAAACGTCGATAG
Source organism: Dickeya oryzae (assembly GCF_020406815.2). Lineage (NCBI taxonomy): Bacteria > Pseudomonadati > Pseudomonadota > Gammaproteobacteria > Enterobacterales > Pectobacteriaceae > Dickeya > Dickeya oryzae. Next base: position 236,403 of record NZ_CP162670.1, on the reverse strand, counting down.
CATCGCAACCGCCGGTTTATCCGTTACTGCCATCGCGCGCCACACCGGTTGAGCCAACCAGGAATACACCAGCGCCAGCAGTGCCAGTAACGCTGCTGAGCCAACAATCCAGCCCTTACCCTGCCATAACACCCGGCAGAGCTGGCGAATATCCAGTTCATTATCCAACGACACCGCCTGGGGTGAGCTTTCCGGTTTCATTGTGTTTCCCGATTCGATTTATCAACACTTGATTTATCAACACTTGATTTATCAACAATAGCGATGATTGCGCCAGTAACGCTGAATACGCCGGACAACGCGCGCCACTCGCCACGCTCTCTTAATGCAGTAGCCATAACCACCAAATACCAGCAAAAACAGCACAAACATCATGTACTCGGGAATCGCTAACCATTCACCGGCAATCCCCATGCCCGCCAGTAACGCGGCGGCCAGTGTAATCAACAGACACGCCTGACGGGAAGTCAATCCGGCACGCATCAGCAGATGATGGATATGCTGGCGATCCGGCGAAAACAGATTTGAGCCTTTGCGCAACCGGCGATAGACAATCGCCACCATATCCATCCGTGGAATGGCAATAACCCACAATGCCGTTACCGGCCGGATAGCACTCTCCGGCCCCTGAGAGCCTTGCAGCAGTAGCCAGATGGCGGTAAACCCCATCAGGGTACTACCCGCATCGCCCATGAAAACCTTATAACGTCGGCCGAGGCATTCAAGGTTCAACAGACTATACGGCAAGATGGCAGCAATCATGGCAAAACTCCAAAACGCCAGCGCGTTGCTGCCGTGGAGATAGAATAAAACGCCCAAGCCGACAAACAGCACGCCAGACAACCCGCCCAGTAAACCATCGATGCCATCCACCATGTTAAAAGCATTGATAGCCGTCCACACCACCAATAGCGTCATGGGATACCGCATCACCCCCAGTCCGATATCCCAGTTCGGCCCCAGAATATACCCCAGACGCAGCAACATCAGCCCGGCCAGCGCCATCATTATTATGGCGACAACCGCCTGTGCCGTAGCCCGGATAGCAATGCTGATGTCAAAGCGATCGTCCAGTGCGCCAACCAGCACCAGCAACCCCGCACACAGCAGGTAAATCAGGAAATGGGGAATCAACTCGGGAATGAAGAACGGCAACAGGCAAACACCGGCGTAGACAGAAATTCCGCCAACCAGTGGCACCGCGCCACGATGGCGCTTACGGTGGTTTGGTCTGTCGACCAGACCGGTTTTTCTCGCTACATGACGCGCCAGCAGCAGGGAGAAGAAAGAGCACAGGAATACGGCGACTAATTGAGCACTCATCATGATTCATTCACGCTTATCAGTGCCTGATGATACTACTGCGAATTATGCCAACCGGGGCTAATTTACCAAATTTTTCAGAAAGTTCCTGCACGTTCACGTAACAAAACATGATGCGCTCTGCCCACATTAGCGCCACAGGATTGAAAGCAGGCAAGACTGGCAGAACAGACAGAAATAAATATCCTCCGGCATAGCCGGAGGTTTTTCATATGCGCCTATAAGGCTCTGTTACCAGCCGCGCCCTAACAGGCGCATCGCAATCTGACATTTGCATCCAAATCCGTTACTTACGGCCCGTAAACGGGCTACCTGGATATGGGATTGATAACTGCTCGCCCAGTTTATCCTGCTCCAGTTGGTGCTTTATGTAGTCCCGGATCTTCGATGTATTTTTACCCACCGTATCTACATAATACCCTCGGCACCAAAACTCCCTGTTCCTATATTTGAATTTCAGATCACCAAATTGTTCATAGAGCATCAGGCTACTTTTGCCTTTCAGATACCCCATGAAGCTCGATACACTCATCTTCGGCGGGATCTCCACAAGCATATGTATGTGATCAGCACAGCACTCTGCTTCCAGAATCTGCACATTTTTCCATTCACACAGCTTTCTTAAGATACTCCCTACTACACGCCGTTTCTCACCGTAGAAGACCTGTCTTCGGTATTTGGGTGCGAAAACTATGTGATATTTACAGTTCCAGCGAGTGTGCGCTAAGCTCTTTTCGTCCCCCATTGGGACCCCCTTTTGATTTCTTGTTTGACCATTGCAGTTGCCAGACCGCAAGGTGTTTTAACAAATCAAAAGGGGTTTTTATATCCGCCCCAAAGCTGGAAGCTTTACGGAACCCCCAGCCTAGCTGGGGGTTTTCTATAGACAACAAAAGGCCCAGTCTTTCGACCGGGCCCTTCGCTTTGTTTGATGCCTGGCAGTTCCCTACTCTCGCATGGGGAGACCCCACACTACCATCGGCGCTACGGCGTTTCACTTCTGAGTTCGGCATGGGGTCAGGTGGGACCACCGCGCTCTCGCCGCCAGGCAAATTCTTTCGACGTCTGTTCAACGTCCTGATTCTTCATGTCGCCGTGTATCGCTACACCACGCCATCCAATCCTCGAACAAGCTAAAATCTCGTCTCTGTCTCTCTCACCAAAACACCTTCGGTGTTGTAAGGTTAAGCCTCTCGGGTCATTAGTACTGGTTAGCTCAACGTATCGCTACGCTTACACACCCAGCCTATCAACGTCCTCGTCTCGAACGTCCCTTCAGGGGAATCTAGTTCCCAGGGAAGACTCATCTCGGGGCAAGTTTCCCGCTTAGATGCTTTCAGCGGTTATCTCTTCCGCACGTAGCTACCGGGCAGTGCCATTGGCATGACAACCCGAACACCAGCGGTGCGTTCACTCCGGTCCTCTCGTACTAGGAGCAACCCCCCTCAATCTTCCAACGCCCACGGCAGATAGGGACCGAACTGTCTCACGACGTTCTAAACCCAGCTCGCGTACCACTTTAAATGGCGAACAGCCATACCCTTGGGACCTACTTCAGCCCCAGGATGTGATGAGCCGACATCGAGGTGCCAAACACCGCCGTCGATATGAACTCTTGGGCGGTATCAGCCTGTTATCCCCGGAGTACCTTTTATCCGTTGAGCGATGGCCCTTCCATTCAGAACCACCGGATCACTAAGACCTGCTTTCGCACCTGCTCGAGCCGTCACTCTCGCAGTCAAGCTAGCTTATGCCTTTGCACTAACCTCCTGATGTCCGACCAGGATTAGCTAACCTTCGTGCTCCTCCGTTACTCTTTGGGAGGAGACCGCCCCAGTCAAACTACCCACCAGACACTGTCCCCAGCCCGGATTACGGGCCCAGGTTAGAACATCAAACATTAAAGGGTGGTATTTCAAGGTTGGCTCCATGCAGACTGGCGTCCACACTTCAAAGCCTCCCACCTATCCTACACATCAAGGCTCAAGGTTCAGTGTCAAGCTATAGTAAAGGTTCACGGGGTCTTTCCGTCTTGCCGCGGGTACACTGCATCTTCACAGCGAGTTCAATTTCACTGAGTCTCGGGTGGAGACAGCCTGGCCATCATTACGCCATTCGTGCAGGTCGGAACTTACCCGACAAGGAATTTCGCTACCTTAGGACCGTTATAGTTACGGCCGCCGTTTACCGGGGCTTCGATCAAGAGCTTCTCCTTACGGATAACCCCATCAATTAACCTTCCGGCACCGGGCAGGCGTCACACCGTATACGTCCACTTTCGTGTTTGCACAGTGCTGTGTTTTTATTAAACAGTTGCAGCCAGCTGGTATCTGCGACTCCCCTCAGCTCCATCCGCAAGGGACTTCACCAACAGGAGCGTGCCTTCTCCCGAAGTTACGGCACCATTTTGCCTAGTTCCTTCACCCGAGTTCTCTCAAGCGCCTGAGTATTCTCTACCTGACCACCTGTGTCGGTTTGGGGTACGATTCAATGTTACCTGATGCTTAGAGGCTTTTCCTGGAAGCCGGGCATCTGTCACTTCAGCACCGTAGTGCCTCGTCATCACGCCTCAGTGTTAACAGCAGACCGGATTTACCTGGTCCACCCACCTGCACGCTTAAACCGGGACAACCGTCGCCCGGATGACATAGCCTTCTCCGTCCCCCCTTCGCAGTAACACCAAGTACAGGAATATTAACCTGTTTCCCATCGACTACGCTTTTCAGCCTCGCCTTAGGGGTCGACTCACCCTGCCCCGATTAACGTTGGACAGGAACCCTTGGTCTTCCGGCGTGCGGGTTTTTCACCCGCATTATCGTTACTTATGTCAGCATTCGCACTTCTGATACCTCCAGCAGCCCTCACAGGCCACCTTCACAGGCTTACAGAACGCTCCCCTACCCAACAACACCTAAGTGTCGCTGCCGCAGCTTCGGTGCATGGTTTTAGCCCCGTTACATCTTCCGCGCAGGCCGACTCGACCAGTGAGCTATTACGCTTTCTTTAAATGATGGCTGCTTCTAAGCCAACATCCTGGCTGTCTGGGCCTTCCCACATCGTTTCCCACTTAACCATGACTTTGGGACCTTAGCTGGCGGTCTGGGTTGTTTCCCTCTTCACGACGGACGTTAGCACCCGCCGTGTGTCTCCCGTGATAACATTCTTCGGTATTCGCAGTTTGCATCGGGTTGGTAAGCCGGGATGGCCCCCTAGCCGAAACAGTGCTCTACCCCCGAAGATGAATTCACGAGGCGCTACCTAAATAGCTTTCGGGGAGAACCAGCTATCTCCCGGTTTGATTGGCCTTTCACCCCCAGCCACAAGTCATCCGCTAATTTTTCAACATTAGTCGGTTCGGTCCTCCAGTTAGTGTTACCCAACCTTCAACCTGCCCATGGCTAGATCACCGGGTTTCGGGTCTATACCCTGCAACTAGACGCCCAGTTAAGACTCGGTTTCCCTGCGGCTCCCCTATTCGGTTAACCTTGCTACAGAATATAAGTCGCTGACCCATTATACAAAAGGTACGCAGTCACACCCTAAAGGTGCTCCCACTGCTTGTACGTACACGGTTTCAGGTTCTATTTCACTCCCCTCGCCGGGGTTCTTTTCGCCTTTCCCTCACGGTACTGGTTCACTATCGGTCAGTCAGGAGTATTTAGCCTTGGAGGATGGTCCCCCCATGTTCAGACAGGATACCACGTGTCCCGCCCTACTCATCGAACTCACAACCTGTGCATCTTCGTGTACGGGACTGTCACCCTGTATCGTGCGCCTTTCCAGACGCTTCCACTGACACACAAGCCGATTCAGGTTCTGGGCTCCTCCCCGTTCGCTCGCCGCTACTGGGGGAATCTCGGTTGATTTCTTTTCCTCGGGGTACTGAGATGTTTCAGTTCCCCCGGTTCGCCTCATTAACCTATGGATTCAGTTAATGATAGTGTGACGAGTCACACTGGGTTTCCCCATTCGGGTATCGTCGGGTATAACGGTTCATATCACCTTGCCGACGCTTTTCGCAGATTAGCACGCCCTTCATCGCCTCTGACTGCCTAGGCATCCACCGTGTACGCTTAGTCGCTTAACCTCACAACCCGAAAGTGTCTCGGGATATGAGTATTTTGAGAGACTCGAACAACACATGAATTCTCACTCACATGCTGTCGTTTCAATTTTTCAGCTTGTTCCGGATTGTTAAAGAGCAGATAACATAAACCTGACTATCTCTAATCAGTTTTAGGTTAGCGTTGACCGTGCCTTTCACCCACTGTCAGTCATACTGGCGTCCCCTAGGGGATTCGAACCCCTGTTACCGCCGTGAAAGGGCGGTGTCCTGGGCCTCTAGACGAAGGGGACATCACTTGTCAGCTTCGCAAGACGCTTTTGACTCTTTCTTATCATCAGACAATCTGTGTGGACACCACGCAGGCACTTCTACTCGGTAAGGAGGTGATCCAACCGCAGGTTCCCCTACGGTTACCTTGTTACGACTTCACCCCAGTCATGAATCACAAAGTGGTAAGCGCCCTCCCGAAGGTTAAGCTACCTACTTCTTTTGCAACCCACTCCCATGGTGTGACGGGCGGTGTGTACAAGGCCCGGGAACGTATTCACCGTAGCATTCTGATCTACGATTACTAGCGATTCCGACTTCATGGAGTCGAGTTGCAGACTCCAATCCGGACTACGACGTACTTTATGAGGTCCGCTTGCTCTCGCGAGGTCGCTTCTCTTTGTATACGCCATTGTAGCACGTGTGTAGCCCTACTCGTAAGGGCCATGATGACTTGACGTCATCCCCACCTTCCTCCGGTTTATCACCGGCAGTCTCCCTTGAGTTCCCACCCGAAGTGCTGGCAACAAAGGATAAGGGTTGCGCTCGTTGCGGGACTTAACCCAACATTTCACAACACGAGCTGACGACAGCCATGCAGCACCTGTCTCAGCGCTCCCGAAGGCACCCTCGTATCTCTACAAGGTTCGCTGGATGTCAAGAGTAGGTAAGGTTCTTCGCGTTGCATCGAATTAAACCACATGCTCCACCGCTTGTGCGGGCCCCCGTCAATTCATTTGAGTTTTAACCTTGCGGCCGTACTCCCCAGGCGGTCGATTTAACGCGTTAGCTCCGGAAGCCACGGTTCAAGACCACAACCTCCAAATCGACATCGTTTACAGCGTGGACTACCAGGGTATCTAATCCTGTTTGCTCCCCACGCTTTCGCACCTGAGCGTCAGTCTTCGTCCAGGGGGCCGCCTTCGCCACCGGTATTCCTCCAGATCTCTACGCATTTCACCGCTACACCTGGAATTCTACCCCCCTCTACGAGACTCTAGCCTGTCAGTTTTGAATGCAGTTCCCAGGTTAAGCCCGGGGATTTCACATCCAACTTAACAGACCGCCTGCGTGCGCTTTACGCCCAGTCATTCCGATTAACGCTTGCACCCTCCGTATTACCGCGGCTGCTGGCACGGAGTTAGCCGGTGCTTCTTCTGCGGGTAACGTCAATGAACAGACGTATTAAGTCTGCTCCCTTCCTCCCCGCTGAAAGTGCTTTACAACCCGAAGGCCTTCTTCACACACGCGGCATGGCTGCATCAGGCTTGCGCCCATTGTGCAATATTCCCCACTGCTGCCTCCCGTAGGAGTCTGGACCGTGTCTCAGTTCCAGTGTGGCTGGTCATCCTCTCAGACCAGCTAGGGATCGTCGCCTAGGTGAGCCTTTACCTCACCTACTAGCTAATCCCATCTGGGCACATCCGATGGCAAGAGGCCCTAAGGTCCCCCTCTTTGGTCTTGCGACGTTATGCGGTATTAGCTACCGTTTCCAGTAGTTATCCCCCTCCATCAGGCAGTTTCCCAGACATTACTCACCCGTCCGCCGCTCGTCACCCAAGGAGCAAGCTCCTTTGTGCTACCGCCCGACTTGCATGTGTTAGGCCTGCCGCCAGCGTTCAATCTGAGCCATGATCAAACTCTTCAATTTAAAGTTTGATGTGTTTTCCGAAGAAAACGGTGCTCAAAGAATTTACTGTTTATTCGTAATGAATTAACTGTTGTCACTCTTCAAGACTTTCACTAATTTTTTAGTGAAGTGTCCTGCGAGTGCCCACACAGATTGTCTGATTGATTGTTAAAGAGCAGCGCCACTTACCGTGGCCGCGGGTCGCATATATTATGCTTTCCCGACAAGAAGTCAAGCGATATGCGCCTGATTTCTTACTGAAACTGCGCTGGCGTTTCGCCGTTGCCGTGTCAGTGGAGGCGCATTATAGGGAGTTATTCCGGCCTGACAAGCACTAATTTCAAAAAAATTACTGAACGCCTCTTTTTTCACCACTACGTCGATTTCACCCCGTCAAACCGCCTTTTTCTGGCTGAGTTGACCAAACGACTGGGCAAAACGCGCCACCTGCTCCCAATCGGTATACTCAATCTCTTTGGTACTGTCAGTTTCACCGCCCGTCATGCGCATAATCAGTTGAATCATGACGCGGTCGAACCAACGATAACGGGGATAGCGCAACGCGCCAGCAAACACAGCCCCCAAATCGGGCTGCCAGGGAGAACGCAGCAGAAACTTGCGGGTATACGCGTTGGTTTGCAGCGAGCGCTTTTCAGGTTTACGGGCCGTCAGATTGACAGAAAAGAACGCATTGGGTTTTTGCTGTAATAATGCAAGGTGCTGACGGATGAATTTTTCCAGCGCTGGGTGAAAATGTCCGTAGCGCACTGATGCACCAATCATCACCTTGTCGTACTTATCGAGATCGACTTCATGGGCGCTCAGAATATTGACAACATCACACTCCAGCGTCCCTTTCAGGTTATTGGCGATGTAAGACGCTATCGCCCGTGTTTGACCATCCCGACTGGAAAACAATATCAATGCTTTCATAGCACGTTTCCTTTATCCGTTATTCCCGCCAAAAAGTGGGAGTAAATAGCACCAGCATGGTGAACACTTCCAGGCGACCAAATAACATGGTGACAATCAGAATCCATTTGGCGGCGTCATTCATGGACGTGAAATTGTCGGCTACTGTCCCAAGCCCAGGGCCAAGATTGTTGAGGGTGGCAGCGACAGCAGCAAAAGCAGAGAAATTGTCGACCCCTGTCGCAATCACTGCCAGCATACTGATGATAAACACCAGCGCATACGCTGAGAAAAACCCCCACACCGCTTCCAGAATTCGTTCCGGCAACGCGCGCTGGCCGAGTTTAATGGTATAGACCGCATTCGGGTGAACCAGTCGCTTCAGTTCACGCGATCCCTGTAAGAACAGTAACAGGATACGAATGACTTTCAGACCGCCACCGGTTGAACCAGCACAACCACCGATAAACGCGGAGCAAAGCAGCAATACCGGCAAGAACAACGGCCAGGAGGCAATGCTATCGGTAGTGAAGCCTGCTGTCGTTGCCATCGACACCACCTGAAAAAACGCCTGGTTCAGCGTTTCCATACCCGTTTTGTACACACCATGCACCCACAAAACGAGGGTACAAATCACAACCAGCGACATCTGCACAAAGATAAACATGCGAAACTCGGGGTCACGCCAGTACACCCGTAAGCTGCGACCGCTTAACACCGCAAAGTGCAAACCAAAATTACAGCCGGAAATCAGCAGAAATACCGCAACAATGGTATTGATGGTCGGACTGTTGAAATAGCCAATGCTGGCGTCATGGGTGGAAAATCCACCTATGGCGATAGTTGAAAAACTGTGGCTAATCGCATCGAATACCGACATGCCCGCCAGCCACAAAGAGAAGGCGCATACCACCGTTAGCAACACATAAATCAGCCAGAGGGTTTTGGCGGTTTCTGCGATGCGGGGACGCATTTTATTGTCCTTCAGCGGCCCTGGCATTTCGGCACGATAAAGCTGCATCCCCCCGACGCCCAGAATCGGCAGAATCGCCACCGCCAGCACAATGATCCCCATACCGCCCATCCATTGCAGCATCTGTCGGTAGAACAGAATCGCCTTCGGTAGAGCATCCAGCCCGACCAGGGTAGTAGCACCGGTGGTTGTCAGGCCGGAAAAGGATTCAAAAAACGCATCTGTTACCGAGAGATTAGGACGTTCAGCAAACAAAAAAGGCAACGCCCCAACGCTGCCCAGCACCGTCCAGAACAACACGACGATTAAAAACCCTTCGCGGGCTTTTAACTCATGCCGGTGCTTACGGTTGGGCAGCCACAGTAGCAACCCCATCACCAACGCGACAATAAATGTCTGAATAAATGCACGACCGGCACCGTCACGGTAGATCAACGCCACCATGCCAGGAATGAACATGGTGCCGGAAAACAGAATGACCAGCAGTCCGACAATGCGGGTTATGGCACGCAGGTGCATCAGGGAGCCTTCCTTTAATGGTTCAAGATTACGCGCTGGATTATTGTGAAATTGACTGCAAATGCAACGCACCACGACTAATATCGCGTAGTCGCCGCGCTGCTTCTTCCACTGCCGTTATAGGAAACGCCAGTTGGAGGGCAACATCACCCGCGTATTCCGTTGAGACGATGTTCCCCTGTAATGCCAGTACCACGCTCTCCACCTGCGGCAACAACGCATAGTCGCATTGCAATCGATAGTTCTGATACATCACTTTCTGGTGTACTGACAGTTGTTTCAACGCGTGCTGGACGCCACCGCCATAGGCTTTGACCAGCCCGCCGGTGCCCAACCTGATGCCACCATAATACCGTATCACTACCGCCACGATTTCACCGATGCCACTCCCCATCAATTGAGCCAGCATCGGTTTACCGGCGGTTCCCGAAGGTTCTCCGTCATCAGAAAAGCCGAGCTGTTGAGAATCGACGGGGGAGCCTGCGACATAGGCCCAGCAATGATGGGCCGCCGAGGGATGCTGCTCACGAGCCTGCTGAATCACGTATCGAGCCGCTTCCACCCCACAGGCAGGTGCGAGCAGGGTAATAAAACGACTCTTTTTAATGTCTTCATCGACGCTGACAGGTGCCGCGGGCACCGGATATGACTGCATCAGGCCAGATCGAGCGCACGCGTTAAGTTTTCGATGCGTTTGTCATGGACCACGATATTGTCTTCAATACGGATACCACCAAACGGACGTAACGCATCCAGCTTCTGCCAGTTGAAATGCTGGCGCAACTCACCCTGACGCCAGGGTTCGAGCAGAGAATCGATGAAATAGATACCCGGTTCGATTGTCAGCACCATGCGCGGTTCCAAAATACGGGTACAGCGCAAATAGGGATAGGCAGACGGCGCTGGCAAGGTGGTGCCAGTGTCATCCTGCATAAACCCGCCGACATCGTGTACCTGCAAGCCAAGCGGATGGCCCAGGCCATGCGGCAGGAACGGCGAGGTTACCCCCTGCTCTACCATCGCTTCTTCACTCAGCCCAGTCACGATCTGATGGCGTTTAAGCAGCGACGCAACACGGTGATGCATCTGCAAATGGTAATCGGTATAACGCACACCAGCTTTCATCGTATCGATCAGCGCCAGTTGCTCGTGATTCAGGTCCCTCACCAGCGCCGCATACTCACTGTCATGCTGCGCGGCATAAGTGCGGGTAATATCTGCCGCATAACCGTTATATTCCGCACCGGCATCCAGCAGGAAACTGCGCATTTCCGTCGGCACACGCTGTTCCAGTTGGGTGTAGTGCAGCACCGCCGCATGCTCGTTAAGGGCAACAATATTGTCATAAGGCACATCGGTATCACGGTGCCCCGTGGCAGTCAGGTACGCCAGATTAATATCAAACTCGCTCATGCCGGACTGGAACGCTTCGTAAGCAGCACGATGACCAACTACCGCTGTTTTCTGCGCTTCGCGCATACAAGCCAGTTCATAATCCGTTTTGTAGGCACGATGGTAATGCAGATAATCCAGTACGCCTTTCGGGTTGATGTGCTCCGGCGTAATCTCCAGACTTAGCGCGCGCTGCGAAGCGGAACCGATATAGGCAACCCGCTGCCGCTGGGCAGGCAGTTGCGCTGCAATATCATCGGCCTTGCGCAGCACCTGGATATCCAACGACGTCGTCCAAAAACTGTCCGGCACTGGCGCAACGTTATGCCAGTAATCAACGGGGGAATAGAACCACAGCTTCGGCGTATTGACCCCATCCACCCACAACCAGCAATTCGGCACCTGTGTCACCGGCAGCCAGGCTTTAAACTGCGGGTTAACCTTGAACGGATAGGCATGGTCATCCAAAAACGCCATCATCAACTCACCGGAGTGTATTAATAAGGCATCCAGGTTATGCCGAGCCAGAACTGCCTGCGTGCGTTGCTGCAGGGTCGCCACATGTTGATGATACAAAGAAGCCAGCGTTTCCATCATAATCCCCATTGATAACCACCTGTTTTCCAGTGTAACACAGCCCCCCGATGACGGCAGCGTTGCTCAGCCTGTGATCTTCCCGGCAAATCCCTCACGCATTGTTTGCATTTCATTAACATCAAACCCACAATTTTCTTCACTATCTGGTCGTACCAGATAACGGATAACAGTGGAGAACACCATGATCTATCAAGGCGACACGCTGTACCTCAACTGGCTGGAAGACGGCATTGCCGAACTGGTTTTTGCCGCGCCTGGCAGCGTCAATAAACTGGACACCCGTACGGTGGCCAGTCTTGGCGAAGCCCTGAATCACCTGAAAGAACACCCTTCGCTCCGCGCCCTGCTACTGCGTTCGGACAAACCCGCGTTTATTGCCGGAGCGGACATCACCGAATTTTTATCGTTGTTCGCTGCACCGCCGGAAACCCTTCATCAGTGGCTGACCGACGCCAACGCCATTTTCAGCCAACTGGAAGACTTGCCGGTGCCGACACTCTCCGCCATCAACGGTTATGCGCTGGGCGGAGGATGCGAATGTGTGCTGGCGACCGATTTCCGCCTGGCGACACCCGATGTTCGCATTGGCCTGCCAGAAGTGAAACTGGGGATCATGCCAGGGTTTGGCGGCACAGTTAGGTTACCGCGACTGCTGGGTGCCGACAGCGCGCTGGAAATCATTACCGCCGGTAAAGACCTCCCTGCCGACGAGGCCCTGAAAGTTGGGTTGATCGATGCGGTGACCAGCAACGATAAGCTGCTGTCGTCAGCGTTGCATATGTTGCGTCTGGCGGCGGAGGATAAACTTGACTGGCGAGCCCGTCGCCGCCAGAAACAAACGCCGCTACGGCTTAACCGCATCGAGGCAACCATGAGTTTTGCTACCGCCAGCGCACTGGTGCAGCAAGCAGCCGGTCCTCACTACCCTGCGCCAATGACAGCGCTCAAAACCATTGAAGCTGCCGCCAGATTAGATCGTGACGCCGCGCTGAAACTGGAAACCGACAATTTCGTTACGCTGACGCAAACCACAGCGGCGTACGCGTTGGTCGGTGTCTTCCTGAACGAACAAGCGGTAAAAAGCACGGCTAAAAAATGGGCTGGCGACGCGTCGTCACCAGCACGCGTTGCGGTACTCGGTGCCGGGATCATGGGTGGCGGTATTGCCTGTCAGTCGGCACGTAAAGGCGTGCCGGTATGGATGAAAGATATCAACGAGAAAGCGCTGACGCTGGGGATGGAAGAGGCCGCCAAACTACTGAATGCACAGCTACAGCGCGGCAAGCTGGATGCCCTGAGCATGATGGGCATACTGGCTCGTATCCACCCGACATTGAATAACAATGGGCTGGAGCAAGCGGACCTGGTTATCGAAGCGGTGGTGGAAAACCCACAAATAAAGGCCAGAGTACTGGCCGATGTCGAGGCTTGCGTCAGTGAGCAGACGTTGCTCGTTTCCAATACCTCGACCATTCCTATCGGGCAGTTGGCCACCGCCTTGCAACGACCACAAAATTTCTGCGGCATGCATTTTTTCAACCCGGTACACCGGATGCCGTTGGTAGAAGTGATTCGCGGCCCCCAGACCGATGAGAAAACGCTGGCTCGCGTAGTCGCTTACGCCACCAAAATAGGGAAAACCCCGATTGTAGTGAATGACTGCCCCGGATTTTTCGTTAACCGTGTGCTGTTCCCTTATATCGCCGCGTTCTGTCTGCTATTGCGTGACGGTGCGGATTTCCGCGATGTTGATGCCGTGATGGAAAAACAGTTCGGCTGGCCGATGGGACCGGCTTACCTGCTGGACGTGGTCGGGCTGGATACCGCCCACCATGCTCAGGCGGTAATGTCGGCAGGTTTTCCGCAGCGCATGGCAAAAACCTACCGCGACGCGGTCGATGTCCTGGTGGAACACCAGCGTTTGGGTCAGAAAAGCGGTGCTGGCTTCTACCATTACAGTCCGGATGCGAAAGGCAAACCACGCCGGGAACAAGACGACCAGACCGATATTCTGCTGGATGCCGCCTGCGGGCCGAAGCGGACCTTCAGCGCACAAGAGATCACGCATCGCCTGATGGTACCGATGCTCAACGAAGTCGCACGTTGTCTGGAAGAGGGGATCGTCGCCACACCGGCGGAAGCCGATATGGCACTGCTTTACGGACTGGGTTTCCCACCGTTCCATGGCGGTGCCTGCCGTTATCTGGACACACTGGGTAGCCAGCACTACGTGGACATTGCCCAATCGCTGGCGTCGCTGGGGCCGCTTTACACCATACCGGAAAGCCTGTTGCGGATGGCTAAGTTCCAGCAGCGCTATTACCCGGCGGTTGAGCCGCTCGCAGACCTTTCTCTTCACCAACCGGCATAAGGACGCACGACGATGGAAAATGCAGTGATTGTTGATGCAGTGCGTACCCCGATGGGTCGATCCAAAGGTGGTGCGTTTCGTCAGGTTCGGGCTGAAACCCTGTCCGCGCACTTGATGCGCAGCCTGCTGAGTCGTACCCCAGCGCTGGAAGCGGATAAAATCGACGACATCTACTGGGGATGCGTGCAACAGACGCTAGAGCAAGGCTTCAATGTGGGGCGTAATGCCGCATTGCTGGCTGAAATTCCCCACTCGGTACCCGCCGTCACCGTCAACCGTCTGTGCGGTTCATCCATGCAGGCGTTGCACGACGCAGCACGAAACATCATGACGGGTGATGCCGAGGTGTGTCTGGTCGGTGGTGTCGAGCATATGGGGCATGTGCCGATGAGCCACGGTGTTGATTTTCACCCCGGCCTTGGCAAAAACATCGCGAAAGCCGCGGCGATGATGGGGCTGACGGCAGAGCTACTGGCACGCCAGCACCACATCAGTCGTGAAATGCAGGACGCTTTCGCCGCCCGCTCACACCAGCGCGCCTGGGCTGCGACCCAGTCCGGGGCATTTCGCCATGAAATTATCCCCACCACCGGTCATAACGCCGACGGCGCGCTACATCCTTTTGACTACGATGAAGTCGTCAGGGCTGATACCAGCCTCGACGCTCTGGCAGCTCTGCGCCCGGCATTTGACCCGGTGAACGGTACGGTCACAGCCGGTAGCTCATCAGCATTGTCAGATGGTGCCGCCGCGCTACTGGTGATGAGCGAATCCCGTGCGCTGGCGTTGGGGTTAACGCCACGGGTACGTGTGCGGGCGATGGCGGTCGTTGGCTGTGACCCTTCCGTGATGGGATTCGGTCCGGTACCCGCGACCCAAAAAGCGCTACAACGGGCGGGACTCGCTGTGAGCGATATTGGTCTGTTTGAACTCAATGAGGCGTTTGCCGCCCAAACGCTGCCTTGTATCAAAGCATTAGGATTGATGGATAACCTGGATGATAAGGTCAACCTGAATGGCGGGGCGATTGCGTTGGGCCATCCGTTGGGGTGCTCCGGTGCACGTATTATCACCACACTCATCAATTTGATGGAGCAGCGAGACGTAGAATTCGGTGTGGCAACCATGTGTATCGGGTTAGGTCAGGGTATTGCCACGGTGCTGGAGCGGGTATAACCCGCCCGTATTGATGTCCACCAGCTACCCATTGGCTACGCTTCATCGCTATCATCCCCCCGTCGGCGTTATTACGTCGGCGGGGGCGAACACAGATAGCGCAGTAAGCCACCCGCACCGGCATCCTATAGGTGCCAAAACAATGTGTAGGTGCCAAAACAACGTGGCCGGGATAACAACCCGGCCACGACAGAACAGCAAGCAAACTGGCAAGATCAGATGAAAGAAAACGCGTCGCTGTACATATGTGCAGGCTGTGCGCCACGTTCATTACAAAAACGCTCACGGGCGATTTTTGCCATTTCAAAACGCCCTGCGATGTAAATGTCGTGCGAGGCCAGTGTGCCGAAATCCTGGAGCACAGCGCTTAACACGGTACCAGAACGGCCATGCCACTGTTCGTCCGGCTGTTCAACGACCGGGATCACGTTCAGGTTGGAATGCGCCTGCGCCAACGACTGCAACTCGCCCAAATCGTATAAATGACGCAGTTCACGTCCGCCCCAATAGACGGAAACCTGACGCTCTGGCTGACGTGCCAGCACCGTCAGTAAAATAGAACGCACGTAAGAAAAACCTGTCCCACCCGCGATCAAAATCAACGGCCGGTCGCTGTCTTCGCGCAGCCAGGCGTCGCCATGGGGAATATCAACCACCAGCGACTTCTCCTTCAGGATGCGGTCCATCACCGCCATTGCATACAGGTTCATCTCGGAAGCGCCGATATGCAATTCAATAGACTCTTGCTCAATAGGCGTTGAAGCCATAGAGAACGGGCGCTTGTCACGTTCGTCCATTACTACCATCAGGTATTGCCCGGCACGGAAGGAAAAAGGTGCCGATGGCAATAAGCGCACCCGGTAAACCGTATCGGTGATAGCGTCCACCGACGTTACTGTACAGCTCAACGTTGTCATGCGATCCCTCTGTAGGGTCAAAACAAAACGGGGAACAGGATAAGCGACGTCAGCGCGGCTTACCACTGTCATTCAATATGGCTAACTCGTCCCATATGGCATCCACACGGGCGACAACCGACGGATCTTTGGTAATAGGATGACCCCATTCACGCTGTGTTTCTCCCGGCCATTTATTGGTTGCATCCAGACCCATCTTGGAGCCGAGTCCAGAAACCGGTGAAGCAAAATCCAGGTAGTCGATTGGCGTATTCTCCACCAGCAGCGTATCACGCGCCGGATCCATACGCGTGGTGATAGCCCAGATCACATCTTTCCAGTCGCGAGCATTAATATCATCATCGCAGACGATAACAAACTTGGTATACATGAACTGGCGTAAAAAAGACCAGACGCCCATCATTACCCGTTTAGCGTGCCCGGCATACTGTTTTTTCATAGTAACGACCGCCAGACGGTAAGAACAGCCCTCCGGCGGCAAATAGAAGTCGACAATTTCCGGAAACTGCTTTTGCAACAGCGGCACGAACACTTCGTTCAGCGCCACGCCCAGCACTGCTGGTTCATCAGGCGGACGACCAGTATAAGTCGAATGATAAATAGCATCACGGCGCTGGGTAACATGAGTGACAGTAAAGACAGGAAAATGATCCACTTCGTTGTAATAGCCAGTATGATCGCCATAAGGTCCTTCCGGCGCGATTTCATCCGCGTCGATATAGCCCTCCAGCACGATTTCAGCACTGGCCGGTACTTCCAAATCGCAGGACACACATTTGACCACTTCCGTCTTGTGACCACGCAATAACCCGGCAAAAGCATATTCAGACAGCGTATCCGGCACCGGCGTTACCGCCCCGAGGATCGTCGCCGGATCAGCGCCCAACGCCACCGCCACCGGGAAGCGCTCGCCCGGGTGCTGCTGGCACCACTCCTGGAAATCCAACGCACCGCCACGGTGTGACAACCAGCGCATAATCAGTTTGTTACGACCAATCAGCTGCTGGCGGTAAATCCCCAGATTCTGGCGCTCTTTGAAAGGCCCGCGCGTCACCGTCAGTCCCCAGGTGACCAACGGAGCGACATCGCCCGGCCAGCAATGCATAATCGGAATCCGCCCCAGATCCACCTCATCGCCTTCCCACACCTGTTCCTGACAGGGCGCGTTCGAAAGGCGCTTAGTTGGCATATTCAGCACCTGGCGAAACTTGGGCAGCTTATCCACCAAATCGCGAAAACCACGTGGCGGCTCAGGCTCTTTCAAAAACGCCAGCAAACGGCCAACATCCCGCAACGCGCTAACCTCTTCCTGCCCCATGCCTAACGCCACGCGTTTCGGCGTACCGAACAGGTTGCACAGCACCGGCATAGCGTAACCTTTGGGATTTTCAAACAGCAAAGCCGGGCCACCAGCACGCAAGGTGCGATCGGCAATTTCCGTCATTTCCAGGTAAGGATCTATCGGCTGATGGATGCGTTTGAGCTCGCCTCTCACTTCAAGCTGTGCGAGAAATTCACGTAAGTCACGGTATTTCATGCTGATCATCAGAAAGGTCAGTGGTGGAGGTATTATAAAGGCTCTTGGTCATGCTGTCGCTTACCGACCATGCTATTTCTGGCACCAGCCTCGCTGATACGGATAATCAACACTGCCTATATTTAGGAATTTCCCCCAACAATTTTATCCCGCAAGGCATAACGCTTTTGCTATCCTCTCCCGCGATAAAAGCCACAGAAAAAAGTGAAACTATGCGAGCCTGGTACCTACTTTATTGCAAGCGCGGCCAATTGTTGCGGGCCAAAGAACATCTGGAGCGTCAGGACGTGGTCTGCCTGAGCCCGATGATCGCGCTGGAGAAAATCGTACGAGGAAAACGAACCGAGGTCAGCGAACCGCTGTTCCCCAATTATCTGTTCGTTGAATTCGACCCGGAGCACATACACACCACTACCATCAGTTCAACACGTGGCGTGAGTCATTTTGTCCGTTTCGGCAACCTGCCGGCGTTGGTCCCTCAGCAGGTGATTGAGGATTTGCAACACCATCAGTGCACCACCCATGTCGACCCGGAAACACCACAACCCGGCGATCAGGTCACCATCACCGAAGGGGTATTCAGTGGCTTAGAGGCTATCTATACCGAACCGGATGGCGAGGCACGCTCCATGCTACTGCTCAATTTGCTGAATAAGCAGGTGCGGCAGAGTATCGACAATCGTCAGTTTCGAAAAGTCTGAACCGTCAGGGCCTGGCCCTGACGGCATGCTGTCATCGACAGTAATTACAGTACAGTGATGACAGCGAGGTCATCAGCGGCGTAACGCGTCATCACGCAACCATTCGGCCACGCGTTTGGCGAAATAGGTCAGCACCCCATCCGCACCGGCACGCTTGAAGCACAGCAGCGATTCCATCACCAGCGGCTGTTCTTGCAGCCAGCCATTCTGGATTGCCGCCATCTGCATTGCATACTCGCCAGACACCTGATAAGCAAAGGTCGGCACGCCGAAGGTGTCCTTCACCCGCCGGACCACGTCCAGATACGGCATACCCGGTTTCACCATCACCATATCAGCGCCTTCTTGCAGATCCTGTGCGATCTCCTGCAACGCCTCATTCGTGTTGGCCGGATCCATCTGGTAGGTTTTCTTGTTGCCGCCTTTCAGGTTGCCCGATGAGCCCAATGCATCGCGGAACGGCCCGTAGTAACAAGACGCGTACTTGGCGGAATACGCCATGATCTGGGTATTCACCAGCCCTTGCTCTTCCAGCTGTTCGCGAATCGCACCGATTCGGCCATCCATCATGTCGCTGGGGGCCACGATCTCTGCACCGGCTTGCGCATGAGACAGCGCCTGACGCACCAGAATCTCTTTGGTAATGTCGTTGACCACATAGCCGTCTTCATCAATGACACCATCCTGACCGTGAGTCGTGTAAGGATCCAGCGCCACATCGGTCAGCAGCCCCAACTCCGGTACGGCATCTTTCAGCGCACGCACCGCACGCTGCACCAACCCATCCGGATTGTAAGCCTCTTCAGCCAGCAACGACTTTTTATCCGCTTCGATCACCGGGAACAGCGACAGCACTGGGATACCCAGTTTAGCAATCACTTCCGCTTCTCTTACCAGCTCATCAATGGTCAGGCGATACACGCCCGGCATGGAGGGTACTTCCTGACGTCCCTGCTTGCCTTCCATGACAAACACCGGATAGATGAGGTCGTTAACCGTAACCTGATGTTCTGCCACCAGACGGCGGCTGAAATCATGGCGACGCAGACGGCGCAGGCGACGTCCTGGAAACGCACCGGGAAAAACATTACTCATCATTATTCTCCTTTCTGGCCCGGGCGGAAAATCCGACGGGCGTTTTCATCCACATTTCTGCCAAGCCATTGCGCATCCTGGCTGCGCCAGAGCGCAACCTGATGGACGATATGTGGCAGAAAACAGGGTTCGTTACGGCGGGATGCAGGCTTAGGATGTAAATCCCGGGGTAACAGATAGGGCGCATCGGTTTCCAGCAACAACCGATCGTCCGGAATCCGGGGGAGTAGCTCGCGTAGCGCCAACCCACGACGTTCATCACACACCCAGCCGGTAATGCCGATCATCAATCCGGCACGCAGGCACTCATCCAGCTCGTCGCCTGAGCCGGTAAAGCAGTGCAACACCACCGCAGGCAGTTTATCGAGCCATGGCGTCAGCAGCGCCATAAAACGCCCATGCGCATCGCGGCAGTGCAAAAAAACCGGCATTCCATGCTCAGCAGCAATCGCCAGTTGTGCGCTGAATGCCTGTTCCTGTTCTTCAGGAGTGGAAAAGTTACGGTTAAAATCTAACCCGCACTCGCCAATCGCCAGCACCTGCTCACGTCCTGCCAGTTGATGAATCAACGCCGCCGTGTCATCACTCCAGCTACTCGCATCATGTGGATGCACACCGGCGGTTGACCAACAGTAATCGGGATATTGCGTGGCGAGCAGGTATGCCTGCTCACTCTCTCTTGCATTGGTTCCGGTTAATAACAAACCCGTCACCCCCGCCTGACGCGCCCTGCTCACCACCTGCTCTTGGTCTGAACGAAACTGTGAGCTGGTCAGATTAACGCCAATATCGAACATGCGCTGATATCCCAAAATCCGTTATGGTGACCACCGTGGACACCCCCAAAAAACAACACCTCCCGAAAGAGGTGTCACAGTAAGAAGGCCGCCGTTTAACGGCGAACGCCACTCAGGAAGACGGCGCAGATTCATCAACGTCTTCTTCTTCCTCTGGCCGACGCCGTTTACCAACGTAGAACCGGGCGAAAAACACGCCGATTTCAAACAGCAAATACATCGGAATAGCCAACAGCGTCTGGGAGAACACATCCGGTGGCGTCAACAGCATCCCCACCACAAAGGCACCCACCAGCACATAAGGCCGTTTCTGCTTCAGACTTTCCGGCGTAACGACCCCACTCCAGCACAGCAACACAATGGCTACCGGCACTTCGAACGACACACCGAATGCCATAAACAACGCCATGACGAAATCAAGGTAGTTATTGATATCGGTCGCAATCAATACCCCCTTCGGCGCGGTCTGGGCAAAGAAACTGAACGCTAACGGAAAGACGATGAAATAAGCAAACGCCATTCCCATGTAAAACAACAGGCTGCTGGACACCAGCAACGGCATCATCAAACGACGTTCGTGCTTGTACAAGGCGGGAGCCACAAACGCCCACACCTGATACAACACCAGTGGCGCAGATAAAAACACCGACACGATCAGCGTCAGCTTTATCGGGGTGAAAAACGGCGAGGCCACATCGGTCGCAATCATGCTAGCCCCAGCCGGTAGTTGTTTAATGAGCGGCGCAGAGACAAACTGATAGATGTCATTGGCAAAGTAAACCAGTGCCAGAAACACGACCAGTACGCTGATAATGCTATTTAACAACCGCTTACGCAGTTCGATCAGATGGCTTATCAGCGGTTGAGTTTGATCAACAGCCATAGGTTAACGATCACCAGAAGGTTGAGAGGAAGAAGCGGGCGGCACCGGCTCAGGTTTGGCCTTGCTTTCAGTATGGCTGGCAGTATGGCTATGGCTGACGTTTTCCGATACCGGCACCGCCGATACAGGTACGTTCGGCACCGTTGTCTCTGCCTGTATTTCTGCCTGCGCAGTCGGCTCAGTAGCCGGAACAGCCACAACAGGGGATGGGGAGGCCGCATCAGGCTTCACATTCTGCTCCGCATGGCTTTGCGCTTTCAGCTCAACTTCCAGCACGCCATCATGCGCAGCTTCTGGATCGGCAAGCGGCACATGCCCTGGCGCATCACTGTTATCCAGCTTGATACTGTGCGGACGCTTCATCGCTTCGGCGGCCTCTTTCAGCTCATCCATCGACGCTTTCAGCTCCGGCGACAAATTTTGCAACTGGCTGGCCTGTTCCACTTTCTTCAGGCTTTCCTGCAATTCCTGCAGTTTCATCTCCTGCGCCAGTTCATTTTGAACCGTCGATGCCAACGAGCGCAGCGCCCGTATCCACCCAGCCACCGTTTTTACCGCTATCGGCAAGCGTTCAGGTCCCAGCACCACCAGGCCTATCACCATCACCAACAGCAGTTCACTAAACCCGATATCAAACACCGGTTACACCTGCTCTTTATGGTGGCTTTTCTCTTCCTGACTTGTCTGCGGCTTGTGCTCCGAAATGGATTTAGTCGCAAAGTCAGCGTCTTGTTGCTTGTCATCGTTGGCAGCAGGCTTATCGTCACTCATTGCTTTCTTGAAGCCTTTGATTGACGCACCAAGATCAGATCCAAGTGACTTGAGTTTACCCGTACCAAATAGCAACACGACAATTACCGCTATCAGTAGCAAACTAGGAAGACTAATACCGCCCATACTGTGCTTACCTCTTTACTCAAAGGAATTCATGTAACACGCTCATCAGTCTATATCGGGATACTGAAGAGGCGTTCATTCAACGGTTACAACGGTTCAGCGAGTACTGCGCCAGCCGATAATCCAGGCCACAAAACCGGCAGCGAACAGGCCAGCCGGTACAATATCCGCTTCGACCTGACTCACCAGCAGTATCGTCCCGCTCAGCAGCAACGTCGCTCCCACGCCCAGCAGGTAGCGAGCCTGACCATGACGGGTACGTTGCGAACGCAACTCGCCGGTCAATAACTCCATGTTCTGCTTCAACATTTTATGCTGACGTAAGCTGTCGTAGAACAATTCGGGAATCTCGGGCAGCTTTTCTGCCCAAAACGGCGCTTTCTCTTTAAATGCCCGCAACATGGCAGGCAAGCCGACTTGATCCTTCAGCCAGGTCTCCAAAAAGGGCTTCGCCGTCTTCCACAAATCCAGCTGAGGGTAGAGCTGACGCCCGACTCCCTCAATGTACAGTAACGTCTTCTGGAGCAACACCAACTGGGGTTGCACTTCCATATTGAAGCGACGCGCCGTATTAAAGAGGTTCAATAATACATGACCGAAAGAAATTTCTGCTAACGGCTTTTCAAAAATGGGCTCACAAACGGTACGGATAGCAAATTCGAACTCTTCTACGTTGGTATCAGCCGGTACCCAACCAGAATCTACGTGCAATTCAGCGACGCGACGGTAGTCACGGTTGAAAAAAGCAATAAAGTTCTCTGCCAGATAGCGCTTATCTTCTTTATTCAGAGAGCCGACAATGCCGCAGTCAATCCCGATATACTGCGGATCTTCCGGATGTTCATAACTGATGAAGATATTGCCGGGGTGCATATCGGCATGGAAAAAGCTGTCGCGGAATACCTGAGTAAAAAAGACCTGAACGCCACGCTCGGCCAGCAACGGCATGTTGACACCATGCCGCTTCAACGCATCGATGTCCGATACCGGAATACCGTAGATACGCTCCATGACCAGCACTTGTTCGTTGCAGTAATCGGAGTACACCTCCGGAACATACAACATCGGGCTGTTTTCAAAGTTTCGCCGCAACTGGATGGCGTTAGCCGCTTCACGCAGCAGGTTCAGCTCATCCAATAGCGTTTTTTCGTAATCGCGTACCACTTCACGCGGCCGCAAGCGACGGCCATCCGGCAGCAATAGCGGTAACCAGCCAGCCAGCCGATTCATCAGGCGCATGTCCGCCTTGATGACCGGCAATATATCCGGGCGAATGACTTTGATGACGATATCTTTACCCGTTGTTTTCAGTCTGGCGGTATGCACCTGAGCAATCGACGCCGATGCCAGCGGCTTAGCGTCAAAATCATCAAACCAGGTTTCCAGCTTGCCGCCCATCGACGTTTCAATCTGGTAACGGGCCAGTTCGCCATCAAACGGCTCAACCTGGTCTTGCAGCATCGCCAGTTGATCGGCAATGGCCGGAGGAAAGAGATCACGGCGTGTGGACATCATCTGACCAAACTTGATCCACACAGGACCAAGCTCCTGTAACGCCAGTCGCAGACGCTCGCCCAGTGGCTGACCTTTGTGACGATTCGGTAACCAGAACAGTAAACAACGCCAAAGGCGTAGCGGCATGGTGAGAGGAATACGCGGGATCAACTCATCCAGCCCGTAGCTCAGCAATACCCGGATAATCCGGTATAACCGCAACAATTCTCCCGGTGTCATGGCGCTCCCTCCAGTTTTGCCAGCCTGACGGACAGTGCCTCCACCGATTGCGCCAACGCCTCTACTTCGTCAGCAAACCAGAGCCCTTCCAGCTTGCCGGGTGCCAGACGCCACTCCTCGGTTACGGTTTCCGACAGCGCTTGCTGCTGGCGGCATGCTGAACGCATCAACGTCCCCGCAACCTTACCCGCCGCCTGACTCAGCCCTTCGGCCACCACATCACCCAGCCAGGGCGACAGCCATTCTGCCGGGTCAAACTCCGCCAGATCCAGCAAGGTGACAAACTGCTGCGCCACCTGTATATCCCCTTCCAGCACCAATTCACCACTGCGCATCAGCGCAGACAATTGCTGCCGGTCACGCAATTTCATCAATGCCGGTAAGCGGGTTTGCAACCAACAGTCTGGCTGCTCTGCCCACTGACTCACCACATCAAGGCGATATTCGGAAAAAACCAATACCAACGGCGTACCCAGTTCCGCCACATCCACTCGCAACGTTTTTCCGTGCAAACGCTGACGGGCGGCTTTCAGACTCCGGTCACGGAACAAAAGCTGGTTGAGCGCTGTTTCCAGTGCCGCCGTCAACACAGGCATTATCAACATGGGAGTATCCAACTCAGAATTTAAATCCGCGATGCAGCGCCACGATACCGCTGGTCAGATTGAAGTAATCCACACTGTCAAAACCGGCATCGACCATCATCCCTTTCAATGTCTCCTGGTCGGGATGCATACGAATGGATTCCGCCAGATAGCGGTAACTACCAGCATCACTGGCAACCATTTCGCCAATACGGGGCAACACGTGGAAAGAATAGACGTCGTAGACTTTGCTCAACGCCTTCACGGTAGGTTTCGAGAACTCAAGCACCAGCAAACGACCACCGGGTTTCAGCACCCGGTACATAGAGCGCAGTGCTCGCTCTTTTTCGGTGACGTTACGCAGTCCGAACGAAATGGTGATGCAGTCGAAAAAATTCTCTGGAAACGGCAGCGCTTCCGCATTGGCCTGGACATAACTGACATTGCCCACCACACCGTTATTACGCAGCTTCTCGCGTCCTACTTTCAGCATTGACGCATTGATATCCGCCAATACCACTTCACCTTCATCCCCCACCAGACGGGAGAATTTGGCGGTAAGATCGCCGGTACCACCCGCCAGGTCCAGCACGCGCTGGCCACGGCGTACACCGCTGCACTCAATGGTAAACCGTTTCCAAATACGGTGAATGCCAAATGACATCAGATCATTCATCAGGTCATATTTGGCAGCCACAGAATGAAAAACATCCGCCACCATGGCTTCCTTATCATCTTTCGCTACCGTGCGAAAACCAAAATGTGTCGTCTTATCCGAATCGTCTACCATGTTATCCACCTGCTTCTTCAACTTCAGGATCGCATTACCCATTAATGGGTAGCATTAATGGATAGAGAGTGTACCAGACCCCGCTCAAAAGCGACCGCCCTTCTTTCCACCCTGTGCGCTGAACCTGATCAACGTCATACCGCTGTGCCATTCGGCACATCATCCATGCCATCTACACTGTGTTCAGTCTCATCATCATGCGCGTTTTGTGACAATGCGAACAACGCATCAGGTGCCAAAGGTTCATCCTGCATCATCGGTACATTGACTGGCCGCTTAATCGCCACTCCCAATGCTCTGAACCCTTCGGCCTGACCTATCAAATTGCCACGCCCGGACGCCAGCTTCTTCATCGCCTGACGGTAACCTGCCTGCGCTTTATCCAGCCCTTGCCCCAGCGACGCCATATCATCAACGAACAAACGCAGTTTGTCGTACAACCGTGACGCGCGCTCGGCGATTAACTGCGCATTGCGGCTTTGCTGCTCATAACGCCAGAGATTGTTAATCGTCCGTAACGCTACCAGTAAAGTCGTGGGGCTGACCAGCATAATATTGTGGCGTAATGCCTCGGTGATCAGATCAGGCTGACGATCGATAGCCACCAGAAACGCCGGTTCGACGGGAATAAACATCAATACATAGTCGAGAGAACGCAATCCCGGTAGTTGTTGGTAATCCTTGCTGCCCAGCAACCGAATGTGATTACGGATAGACAACAGATGTTCATTCAGGGCCGCCGCTCGTTCAGCTTCATTATCGCTGTTGAAATAGCGCTCATAAGCCACCAGCGACATTTTGGCGTCGATAACCACATCTTTGCCATGCGGCAGTCGCACAATCACATCCGGTTGCAGGCGGCTATTGCTAGCGGTCTGAACGCTGACCTGAGTGTCATACTCATGCCCTTCACGCAGCCCGGAACTTTCCAGTACCCGGCTCAGTACCACTTCCCCCCAGTTACCCTGGGTTTTGTTGTCGCCTTTTAACGCATTGGTGAGGTTGATAGCCTCCTGCGCCATCTGGGCGTTGAGTTGTTGCAGATTGCGGATTTCATGCGCCAGCGTATGTCGCTCACGCGATTCCGCCCCGAAGCTCTCTTGCACCTGACGGCGAAAACCATCCAGTTGCTCCCGTAACGGCGTCAACAACCTCTCCATGCTCTGCTGGTTTTGCTGGTCCACCTTATGCCCGGTCTGCTCAAAGATACGATTGGCGAGGTTTTCAAACTGAGTAGACAAACGCTGTTCGCTATTCATCAGCAACCGCTGCTTCTCTTCCGCCGCCAGCCGGGTTTCTTCAAGGCGAATGGTGACTTCACGCAGTTCTGCTTCCTGCGCACCGTTGGCCTCACGCAATGCACGCAGTTCCTGATTGAGCTGGGCGCACTCTTCACGCAACTCTGCCAGTTGCCGCAGTTTTTCCTCACCCGCCGCCAGTTGTGCGTGTAGCGAATGTAACGCCTGCGCCTGTTGATCCAACCGCTGCTGGTCTTGCTGCCGCGCTTGCTGGTTTTCGCTCAGTTGCTGGCGCGTCTGCTCCAGCGCCTGCTGCTGTAACCGAAACTCGGTATCATGCCGCGCCTGACGCTGCTGTTGCAGCAAGCTGGCCGCCAGCCAGCCCAACAACAGACCAACGACGCCACCGCCGATGCCATAAAACAAGGAGATATCCACACCGCCTCCAGGTTATCAGTACCACTGCACGCCAAGGTAAAGTGAGGCTGTATATCTGTCCAGAGGTTCTGTGCGAAATCGGCCGGAAAAGCGCTCGAACGGCGAGAAAATGCGAGCTGACATCAGAAAGCAGAAGGTCGAAGGCAGAAAAGGAGAAGGAAGATAGAAAAAACAAAACCGGCCCGCAGGCCGGTTCTGATCACGATAACCGAGATTACGCCAGACGTTGCTTCGCGTCGGCAATCGCGCGTGCGACTTGCTGCGGCGACACCCCGCCCTGTGCAGCGCGCTTATCCAGACAGGACTGCAACGACAGCACCGGATAGACATCGTCTTCGATAACTGCGCTGAACTGTTTGAGGTCCACCAGTGACAGCGCTTCCAGCGCTTTACCCTGACGAATCGCCTCCACCACCGCTTCACCAACGATGTGGTGCGCTTCGCGGAACGGCACACCTTTGGCAACCAGATAATCAGCCAGTTCGGTCGCGTTGGCATAGCCCTGCTGTGCCGCTTCCTGGCAGCGCGGACGTTTCACCTGAATGCCTTCCAGCACCAGTGACGCCATCAACAGGCAGTCGTGCCAGGTATCCAGCGCATCGAACAGCCCTTCCTTGTCTTCCTGCATATCTTTGTTATAGGCCAGCGGCAGCCCTTTCAGCGTAACCAGCATACCAGCCAGCGCGCCCTGAACACGGCCGCATTTTCCGCGGATAAGCTCCAGTGCATCCGGGTTTTTCTTCTGCGGCATCAGGGAAGAACCGGAAGTCACGCGGTCAGACAATTCGACAAATGCCGCTTCACCGCTGTTGAAGAAAATCAAATCTTCGGCAAAGCGCGACAAATGCACCATACCGATAGACGCATCGGACAGCAGTTCCAGTACGTGATCACGGTCAGAGACCGTATCCAGACTGTTGCGGGTAGCAGAGGCAAAGCCCAACCAGCCAGCCAACTGCTCGCGGTCGATAGGATAAGCGGTGCCCGCCAGCGCGCCGCAGCCCAGTGGGCTGACGTCCAGACGCTTGAGCGTATCCTCAAGACGGCTCTCATCACGTGCGAGCATTTCATGGTAAGCCAGACACCAGTGAGCGAAAGTCACCGGCTGTGCGCGTTGCAAGTGGGTATAGCCCGGCATCACCGCATCCTGATTCGCTTCGGCGGTAGCGACCAAGGCCGCACGCAGATGACGAATCGCCTGCGCCAGCTCGCTCACCTGCGCCTTGCACCACAGTTTCAGGTCCGTCGCCACCTGGTCGTTACGGCTGCGCCCGGTGTGCAGTTTTTTGCCCAGATCGCCGACTTTCTCGATCAGTTTCTGCTCTACCCAGCTGTGGATGTCTTCCGCATCGCTTTGCAGGATAGCTTCCGGGTCTGCCTGCACCTCGGTTAGCAACGCATTGAGTGCCTGCTCCAGTTGCTGCTGCTCCTGAGCGCTCAGTACATTTACCGTCACCAGGGCTTTAGACCAGCCGATAGACCCGATAATGTCCTGCTCCGCCAGACGGTAATCAAACCGCAGTGAATCGTTGAATTGTTTAAAACGCGTATCTGCCGCCTGCGTGAACCGTCCGCCCCACAAAGCCATAACTACACTCCCGGTCTCTCTGATAAAAGCGGGCCGACTCCCGTTCAGCCCGTGATTGAACTGCCGTGTTCTTCCGGCGACTAACGCGGGAAGAACACGTACGACATGCTGACGGATTACGCCAGAATGCGGGTACCGATAGACACGCCGTTGAACAGCATGGGTAACTGCTCGGCATGGCGCCAGCTGGCGATATCGACCGGACGACCCAGCGCATGCGCCGCGTCCAGTGCCGCATTCACTTTAACGATCATACCGTCGGTAATAATACCCTGAGCGATCAGCTCTTGCGCTTTACCAGCGGTCATTTCCGCAATGCGCTGACCTTTACCGTCCAGAATGCCGCTCACATCGGACAACAGAATCAAATCCGCGCCCAGCGTCTGTGCCAGCGCGGTGGCAGCCTGATCGGCGTTAACGTTCATCAGTTCACCGCCAACGGTAATACCGATGGAGCTGATGACCGGCAGATAACCGGCGCTCAGCAGGGTGTTGAGCAGTGCCGGGGAACCCGCTTCCGCTTTGCCCACATGGCCCAGTTCATCATTCAGTTGTGTTACCACGGTACTGCCGCCATCTGCCAGACTCAGGCCCACAGCGTTGATGCCGTGACGAATCGCCCAGGCCAGCAGGGTTTTATTGGCAGAACCGGCCAGCGCGCCGGTAATAATGTCGATTTGATCGGCTGGCGTCACACGCAGGCCGTTTTTCTTGACCACCGGCAGCGACAGTTTCTTCATCAGGTCATCGACCAGACAGCCGCCGCCATGAACGATCACCAGCGGGCGCTGATGCTGTTGACGGTAAGCGACCAGCGCGGTGAACAGGCGCTCCAGCGCCTCTTCGCTATCCAGTAATACGCCACCTAATTTGATAATTAACGGATTCATCGGTCTTTGCGCCTCAGGGTGTCATCAGAGTAAGGATTGGGTTTCAGGGAAACCGAAGCGAATGTTCATGCACTGTACCGCCTGCGCCGCCGCACCTTTGAGCAGGTTATCTTCGGTAGCGACCACGATCAGGTGCTCGTCTTGCACCACAAAGCCGATATCGCAGAACGGCAGTCCGACTACCGATTTCAGTGCCGGTACGCCTTTTTCATACAACCGCACCAGCGGTTTGTCGTGATAAGCGTTGTGGTAGGCTTCCGCCACGTCCTGCGCGGTGACGCCCGGCTGCAAACGACAGGTAATCGTCGCCAGAATACCACGCGGGAAATTGCCCAGATGCGGGGTGAAAATCACCGGAATACCGAGATGGGTGGCGATTTCCGGGTGATGGCGATGATTGAAAATGCCATACGGCTGCAGGCTGACTTCACAGAAACTGTTGGTCATGCTCGCCTTACGACCCGCACCGCTGACGCCGCTGGTGGCATCAATCACCGGCCACTGGTTCGGGTTCAGCAAACCGCCTTCCACCAGCGGTTTCAGTGCCAGTTGAGACGCGGTGGGGTAACACCCCGGCACAGCGATAAGCCGCGCTTGCTTGATAGACTCTGCCTGCCATTCCGCCAGGCCATACACCGCCTGCGCCAGCCAGTCGGTATGCTGGTGTTCGAAGCCGTAGTAACGGGTATAAAATTCAGGATCCTGCACGCGGAATGCGCCAGACAGGTCGAACACGGTACAACCGGCGTTCAAGAATTGCGGTGCAAGATCGTGGCTCACCTTGTGGTCAGTGGCCAGAAACACCACATCCACACCCTTTGCGGCCTCGGCCACATCGATCAGTGGCTGCACCGGTAAGTCGATAATGCCTTTAAGCTGAGGGTGCAGGTCAGAAATGCGTTTTCCCGCATCAACGCTTTGCGCAGAGACCGCTAAAGCGGTTATGTTCATCTGTGGGTGACGGTTCAGGTACAAGGCCAGTTCAGCGCCAGTATAGCCACTTGCACCAACGATCAACGTGTTCAGCATGAGTTCGGTATACCTTTATTGCCAGATAGGTGGAACAGTAAGCAGGCTCATCAGCGTGGCCACGCCGTTCACCCACAACAGCCAGAAGAAACGATTATGCGACAATCTCGCCGCGCCGCACAGCTTGTGATTTCATTTCGCCTGGCATTATTGTATTTTTATTCACAATAAATGCATGAATATTGATACTATCCTAACCCAGAGGCTGTCAACAGTGAAGATGAATTTACCCCCTTTTATGGAGCTCTACCGGGCATTGATCGCCACTCCGTCCATCAGCGCCACCGAGCGCGCACTGGATCAAAGCAATGAGACCTTAATCAATCTGTTGGCGGGATGGTTTAGCGATCTGGGTTTTCATGTCGATGTACAGCCGGTTCCCGGTACGTTTAATAAATTCAATTTGTTGGCCCGTCTGGGTGAAGGTAACGGCGGGCTGCTGCTGGCCGGTCACACCGATACCGTGCCGTTCGACGACGGACGCTGGACGCGCGACCCTTTTACCCTCACCGAGCATGACAATAAGCTCTACGGGCTCGGTACCGCCGACATGAAAGGCTTTTTCGCCTTTATTCTTGATGCGCTGCGTGATGTGGATGCCAGTAAGCTGACCAAGCCGCTGTACATTCTGGCCACCGCAGATGAAGAAACGACGATGGCGGGTGCCAAATACTTCTCCGAATCGACTGGTATCCGCCCGGATTGCGCTATTATCGGCGAACCCACCTCGCTACAACCGGTACGCGCCCACAAAGGCCACATGTCGAATGTCGTTCGTATTCAGGGCCAGTCCGGTCATTCCAGCGACCCGTCACGCGGTGTTAACGCCATCGAACTGATGCACGAGGCCATCTCTGAACTGATGGGGCTGCGCAACACGCTCAAAGAGCGCTATCACAACCCGGCATTCCACATTCCTTACCCGACCATGAATTTCGGCCATATTCATGGCGGTGACGCCGCTAACCGCATTTGCGCCTGCTGCGACCTGCACATGGATATCCGCCCACTGCCCGGCATGACGCTCAGCGATCTCAACGGCTTGTTGAGCGAAGCGCTGGCACCGGTCAGTGAGCGCTGGCCGGGCCGACTGACCATCAGCGAACTGCACCCGCCGATTCCCGGCTATGAATGCCCGGCGGACCATCAACTGGCACAGGTGGTGGAAAAACTGGTGGGGCAACCGACCGATGTGGTGAACTACTGTACCGAAGCGCCATTCATTCAGGAGTTGTGCCCGACACTGGTACTCGGCCCCGGCTCTATCAATCAGGCGCATCAGCCAGATGAATTTATCGATATGTCGTTCATCAAACCCACGCGCACCCTGATTACCCAGTTAGTGCACCACTTCTGCCAGCACTGATTTCGCCAGCCGATTTCACGTACTGCGTGTTTTCATCATTTGCCCGGCATTGATTGCCGGGCAATCTCCTGACAGCCGAACCGTTAGTCTCAACACTGCCGTCCCTCGTCGTTTCTGCCTTTTTATTGCCGTTTTATCGTCCAATGACTCGCCGCCTGCTTGCTTTCTCCAGCGCCATAAGATAAGTGTCACTTATCAGCAAGCTTTTGTAATTAAATTTCACAAATTGCCTTTGTACCGGTTAAACGGGTACAACTGTAGTGATTAAAAGACGTTCATTGACGAACAATGGCGAACATGGCTAGATAAAAGACAGTAACCACACAATTATTATGTGTAATAAATTTACAAAATCATGAGGTGGGTCAGGGTAACTATGAATGAACAATATTCCGCCATGCGGAGCAATGTCAGCATGCTGGGTAAATTGCTCGGCGATACCATCAAGGATGCGCTGGGTGCCAATATCCTTGAGCGGGTTGAAACCATCCGCAAGCTATCTAAAGCGTCGCGGGCGGGGAGTGAAACACACCGTCAGGAACTGTTGACCACGCTGCAAAACCTGTCCAACGAAGAACTGCTGCCGGTCGCCCGTGCGTTCAGCCAGTTCCTTAACCTGACCAACACCGCCGAGCAGTACCACAGTATTTCTCCGCACGGCGAAGCGGCCAGTAACCCGGAAGCGCTGGCGACGGTGTTTCGCAACCTGAAAAGCCGCGACAACCTGAGCGACAAAGACATCCGCAATGCGGTGGAATCGCTGTCTATCGAGCTGGTACTGACCGCACACCCAACGGAAATTACCCGCCGCACGCTGATTCACAAGCTGGTAGAGGTCAATACCTGTCTCAAGCAGCTCGATCACAACGACCTGGCCGACTACGAACGCCATCAGATCATGCGTCGTCTGCGCCAGCTGATTGCCCAGTACTGGCATACCGATGAAATCCGTAAAATTCGCCCGACGCCGGTAGACGAGGCCAAGTGGGGCTTTGCGGTGGTGGAAAACAGCCTGTGGGAAGGGGTGCCTGCGTTCCTGCGTGAACTCGACGAGCAGATGGACAAGGAACTGGGCTACCGCCTGCCGGTGGATTCAGTGCCGGTGCGCTTTACGTCCTGGATGGGTGGCGACCGCGATGGCAACCCGAACGTGACCTCTGAAATCACCCGTCGTGTGCTGTTGTTAAGCCGCTGGAAAGCCGCCGACCTGTTCCTGCGGGATGTGCAGGTGCTGGTATCTGAACTGTCGATGACGACGTGCACGCCCAAACTACAGCAACTGGCTGGCGGCGATGAGGTGCAGGAACCTTATCGCGAATTGATGAAAAACTTGCGTGCGCAGTTAACCACCACGCTGGACTATCTGGACGCGCGCCTGAAGGGCGAACAGCGGGTGCCGCCCAACGATCTGCTGGTCACCAACGACCAGCTATGGGAACCGCTTTACGCCTGTTACCAGTCACTGCATGCCTGCGGTATGGGGATCATCGCCGATGGTCAATTGCTGGATACGCTGCGCCGGGTACGCTGCTTTGGTGTACCGCTGGTGCGCATCGACGTGCGTCAGGAAAGTACCCGTCACACCGACGCGCTGGCGGAAATCACCCGCTATCTGGGGCTGGGGGATTATGAAAGCTGGTCTGAATCCGACAAGCAGGCGTTCCTGATCCGCGAGCTGAACTCCAAGCGTCCGTTGCTGCCGCGGCAGTGGGAACCGAGTGCTGACACACAAGAAGTACTGGAAACCTGCCGGGTGATTGCCGAAACCCCACGCGACTCCATTGCCGCGTATGTTATCTCGATGGCGCGTACCCCGTCCGACGTGCTGGCGGTACATCTGTTGCTAAAAGAAGCCGGTTGCCCGTACGCGCTGCCCGTCGCCCCGTTGTTCGAAACCCTGGACGACCTGAATAACGCCGACAGCGTGATGATCCAGTTGCTCAATATCGACTGGTATCGCGGCTTCATTCAGGGCAAACAGATGGTGATGATTGGCTATTCCGATTCAGCCAAAGACGCCGGGGTGATGGCGGCCTCCTGGGCACAGTACCGTGCACAGGACGCACTGATTAAAACCTGCGAAAAATACGGTATCGCACTGACCTTGTTCCACGGTCGCGGCGGTTCAATTGGTCGTGGCGGTGCGCCAGCTCACGCCGCACTGCTCTCCCAACCGCCGGGCAGCCTGAAAGGTGGCCTGCGTGTAACCGAGCAAGGCGAGATGATCCGCTTCAAGTTCGGTCTGCCGGAAGTCACCATCAGCAGTCTGTCGCTTTACACGTCTGCCATTCTGGAAGCCAACCTGCTGCCGCCACCGGAACCGAAGCCGGAGTGGCATCACATCATGGATGAGTTGTCGCGTATCTCCTGCGACATGTACCGTGGTTACGTGCGGGAAAATCCGGACTTCGTGCCCTACTTCCGCGCCGCCACGCCGGAACTGGAACTGGGCAAACTGCCGCTGGGGTCACGCCCGGCCAAACGTCGGCCGAACGGCGGTGTGGAAAGCCTGCGCGCTATTCCGTGGATTTTCGCCTGGACCCAGAACCGTTTAATGCTGCCTGCCTGGCTGGGTGCTGGTGCGGCGTTGCAAGACGTGATCGACAAAGGGCATCAGAGCCAGTTGGAAACCATGTGCCGCGACTGGCCGTTCTTCTCCACCCGTATCGGCATGCTGGAGATGGTATTTGCCAAGGCCGACCTGTGGCTGGCGGAATACTACGACCAGCGGCTGGTGGACGAAAAACTGTGGTCGCTTGGCAAACAGTTGCGTGAACAGTTGGAAAAAGACATCCAGGCGGTGCTGACTATCTCTAACGACGACCATCTGATGGCCGACCTGCCGTGGATTGCCGAATCCATCGCGTTGCGTAACGTCTATACCGACCCACTCAACGTATTGCAGGCGGAATTGCTGCACCGCTCACGTCAGCAAGACACGACGGACCCACAGGTAGAACAAGCGCTGATGGTCACCATCGCGGGCGTCGCGGCCGGGATGCGCAATACCGGCTAGCCACCCATCAACACAAACCGGGAGCGATAGCTCCCGGTTTTGCGCTAATCGCTAACACCTTCACGCCAGATATTTATCCCGTAGCGCATCACGCGATGAGGCATCCAGACCGTAATCCTGCGCCAGCCAGTTATCCACCGACCCATGCTTCTCACGGATGGTGTGCAGCGCCGTCACCAGAAATTCTTCACGGGCCGAAAGCACAAAATCAAACCGCTTGAGCGCTTTCTCGCTCAGGCTGGACGCCAGGTCTTCCAACAACTGGCGGCGAAACGGAATCAGCGTGGATTCGGTGACCAGATAATCTTCCATCACCGTTTGCTCATCCGCCCCCAGTGCGAACAGCACCAGCGCCGAACCAATACCGGTACGATCTTTGCCTACCGCACAATGTTGCACCAAGGCACCGTCATCCGGCTGACGCAACAACGCCACCAGATGCTGATACGCCGGATTGCCAAACGGTAAACGGCGATACAGCTCCATCATGAACGCACGGGAGTCGAATGCCTCGAGTTTTTCCGAGCCTAGCGTTTCCAGGCTGGCGGTGACCTCATGACGCAACGGATTAGCCGGTACCGGATGGTAACGCGCACCAGACCACAGACGATCGGGTCGCAACGCCGCTTCGTCCTGATCACGGTAATCCACCACATGGGCCACCGGCACGCTGGCGAGATGGTCGATATCCCGCTCGCTCAGCATATCCAGCGCACCTGAACGAAACAGCTTGCCACGCCTGATCTGCCGCCCATCCGCCACGCGGATACCGCCCAAATCACGAAAATTGACGCCGCCATCAAGCGGCAGCAACGAGGGATGTAACAATGAGGATGAAGTCATACCTTTCCCTGTCGTTATCAAAAATGAATTATCAAGGGTTAGCTATCAAGGATCCGTTATCTGTACTGAATGATTACGGTTACACCATCGTCGAACGACGGCTACTGACGGGTATTATCCGGCCTGACAATTAAATTAGCATGAAGGCAGACAAACCGATGAACAGCTCGTGGGGTCGATGTACAGAAAGACAAAAGGCGGTACGAACACGCTCGTACCGCCCTGCCGGGCTAGCGACCCGGTAATAACATCATAACTATTGGTGACATCACAACTCTTGATGGTTTCACAACGCTCAGGCGCTCAGCAATTTGCGAGCCGCCGACAACACCACATTGACGGACGCGTGTTCCGCTTTTTGCATCGTAGCGGTATCGGGGATTTCCTGCTGGGTGCGGTTGACGATCACACCCGCGACCATACCAGCACGCAGCCCCTGACTGGCACACATCGTCAGCAGCGTAGCGGATTCCATTTCATAGTTCAGCACACCCATGCTCTGCCATTCCGCCATCGACCCCTGAAAACGCCGCACGACCCGACCAGAAAAGGTATCGTAGCGTTCCTGGCCCGGATAGAAGGTATCTGAAGAGGCGGTAATGCCGACATGCAGCGTCGCCCCTGCTTCACGCGCCGATTCTGCCAGTGCACAGGTACAGGCAAAATCCGCCGCCGCCGGGAACTCCAGCGGTGCAAAATGCAGGCTGGCACCGTCCAGACGTACCGCGGCGGTGGTGACCAGCACATCGCCCACCGCGATATGCGGCTGGATAGCACCGGTCGTGCCGACACGCAGGAAGGTACGCACACCCAATTGCGCCAGTTCTTCTACCGCAATCGAGGTAGAGGGGCCGCCAATACCGGTGGAGCAGACAATTACCGGTTTGCCCGCCAGTTCCGCACGCCAGGAGGTGAACTCCCGGTGCGACGCCAGAAAGACCGGGTTCTCCATCAAGCGAGCAATCTTTTCCACGCGAGCCGGGTCGCCGGGCACTATCGCCAGCGTGGCTCCTTGTAAATCCTGTTTTGTTAAACCGAGATGAAATACATCGGACATAAACGCCTCCCAGGCAAGCCGTCAGGTACAGCACCATCTTAGCGCACAGATTGTCGCCGTTAAGTGAAGCACGTCGCTCATTGGAAAGTAACGAACATCTATTTACATTAATAATGTGATTTTAATCACATTTTAGACTGTAATCACCCGTTATTGCGCCACACAATGTGGCACAGCGTGTGGCACCGATTGCCCTATCTGGTTGCCGAAATTCGCAATACACTACAAAGTTCCTACACTTGCTTAACGCGGGTGCGACATGTCCCGCTGGCAGATTCCAGTCTTGATAAAGGAAAGGCAATGAAAACCGATGAGCTACTGACACTCAGAGAGACCACACGGGCATTTTCGCCAGCTGTCATGCCGCTGGCTTCTTCCGCCATTACCACCGATGCCGTCGGGCTGGTGGCCGGTGAAACCACGATACCTTCACAGGGTGATAATCTGCCGGCCTATCTTGCCAAACCCGAACAGGCCGACGGCCCCTTACCGATTGTACTGGTCGTGCAGGAAATCTTCGGTGTACATGAGCATATTCGTGATGTCTGTCGGCGGCTGGCTAAACAGGGCTATCTGGCCATCGCACCGGAACTCTATTTCCGGCAGGGCGACCCGCAGCAATACAGCGATATCCCCACATTACTGAGTGAACTGGTCAGCAAGGTGCCAGACAATCAGATCTTATCTGACCTTGACCACACCGCACACTGGGCGGTACGCCAGGGTGGGGATGCCAAACGTCTGGCAATTACCGGTTTCTGCTGGGGTGGACGCATCAGTTGGTTGTACGCCGCACATAACCCACAGTTAAAAGCCGCGGTTGCCTGGTACGGCAAGCTGGTCGCCGAAAAAACACTGACCTCGCCCCAACATCCGGTAGATGTCGCCAAAGAGCTGAGCGCCCCGGTGCTTGGGCTATACGGCGGGCAGGATAAAGGTATTCCGCTAACACAGGTGGAAACCATGCGTCAGGCACTACGTGCGGTCAATGCAGATGCGGAAATCGTGGTTTATCCCGATGCCGATCACGCCTTCCATGCCGACTACCGTGCGACATACCATGAAGCCTCAGCCAAAGACGGCTGGCAACGTATGCTGGCGTGGTTCGCCCGCTACGGCGTGGTGTAATCAGCTTCTCGGATGAAAGTGGAATTCAGTATTTCGCTTTCATCCGCTCTCATAATACGCAATGAGCATGGCGCGTATCACAGTTGATTCCCGGCATTTTGCATTTCTTAATCTTTGTATTTATTCACTAACACAGAGCCGTATTTAAACAGGCGATATCGTTTTTCCACCCGCGCACTACAGCCGCCATATTTTTACTCTCCTCATTGAGACAACAGCAATCTGCTGCTTGCGTCTGCATCATCACCCTACATGTCGTACCACACCGGTGCGCCATGACTCACAAGAACATGAGGAGTCCCTATGCCTAACGTATTTGCCCAGTACACAGAGAAACAGCCGTTTGGCAGCGAATCCTGTGGTGCTTTCTCACTGGCGGCATTAATCAATGCAAGAAATGCTGGCCCACTGAATAGTCCGACAGGAAGCAATATTTACAGTGAGGTCATTCATAAACAAAGTAGTCTACCGGTAGGCTACCCCCCACTATTTAAGGGAAGCGACCCGCGATCTCTACCGTCAACCCTTGTCGCGCTGGGGATTGCCAGGGGATTTGCCTGTGCTCAGGTAACACATACGTCGGCCGTTCCAGCAGCGCTAGCGCCGCTGATTCCAGCAGAGATCACGCTTATCGGTACTACGGCCAGCGTACAGGAGAAGGAAACGTATAAATTGCAGGATCTGCTGGGAAGCAACGGTTATTACCTTGCTCTGGTCGATGAAGGCAACCACTGGATCGCCATAGTACGTGATGCCAGCGGCCTGTATGCCTATGACCCAGCCAACGGCAGCAGCGGCACCGCGACGGTTACCGACAACGACATCACTGGTGCAGTAAGCCATACGTTTTCCGGCGTGCTGATCCACTTTGCCGCTTAGGCCAACCCGCTTTCGCGTTGAGGCAGCTTACCCTACGGTGAGTTTTCGCCGATGCCTAAAACAGGAAGCCATCATTTAACAGGCGCAACGAATGTAAAAAGGGAGACACTATCGTCTCCCTTGTTATTTCAGGCGGTGATGCGCAACGCCCCAGCCTGGGCGTCACATCCTGTGGTTCACGCGTGTCCTTTCATCCTTTGTGCCATTCCCCATCACCATTTTCGGCTGACTTATTCCGCTGTTTCGCGCAGGCGCTTAGCTGCCTGCACCATGTTCGCCAGTGACTGACGGGTTTCCGGCCAGCCACGCGTTTTCAGGCCGCAGTCCGGGTTCACCCACAGGCGTTCTGCCGGAATACGCTGAGCCGCTTTACGCAGCAGGGCTTCAATCCATTCGACGCTCGGTACGTTCGGTGAATGAATGTCGTACACGCCTGGGCCAATTTCATTCGGGTACTCGAACTCTTCGAACGATTCCAGCAGTTCCATATCAGAACGCGAGGTTTCGATGGTGATCACGTCCGCATCCAGTGCCGCGATAGAGTCCATAATGTCGTTGAATTCGCAGTAGCACATGTGGGTATGAATCTGGGTATCGTCTTTCGCGACCGCCGCATTCAGGCGGAACGCATCGACGGCCCACTCCAGATACGCCGCCCAGTCGGAGCGATGCAACGGCAAACCTTCACGCAGCGCCGGTTCATCAATCTGGATGATGCCGATACCAGCCTGTTCCAGATCCGCCACCTCGTCGCGCAACGCCAGCGCAATCTGCTTAGCGATAGTTTCACGGCTGACGTCTTCACGCGGGAAGGACCAGCACAGAATCGTAACCGGACCGGTCAGCATGCCTTTTACCGGCTTGCTGGTGAGCGATTGAGCGTACTTCGCCCACTCAACCGTGATCGGCTCAGGACGGCTGATGTCGCCAATCACCACCGGCGGTTTAACGCAACGGGAACCGTAACTTTGCACCCAGCCGTTTTGCGTGAACACGAAGCCATCCAGATGCTCGCCGAAGTACTCCACCATGTCGTTACGTTCAGCTTCGCCGTGCACCAGTACATCCAGTTCCAGACGTTCCTGTTCCACAATCGCCTGTTTGATGTGCTCGGCAATGCCGATGCGGTAGTTCTGTCCATCCAGGCGACCTTGTTTGAAATCCAGACGCAAGCCACGGATTTCGGTGGTTTGCGGGAACGAACCGATGGTGGTGGTCGGCCAGTCTGGTAGCTGGAAACGTGCACGTTGCGCTTGTGCACGAACCGGATACGGATTCTGACGCTGGCTGTCTTGTGCCGTGATCGCGGCCAGACGCTTCGCCACTTCTGGGTTATTCACACGGGTCGATGTCTGGCGGGCACGGATCGGTGCGCTGTATGCCACCAGTTCGTCGCCATTGCCGCTATTAAGCGCGCGGGTCAGCAACGCCAGCTCCTGGCACTTCTGTATCGCAAAGGCGAACCAGCTCTTCACTTCCTCGTCCAGACGAGTTTCAACGCTGAGATCAATCGGGCTGTGCAACAAAGAGCAGGAACTACCCAGCCACAATGTACGCTTGCCCAGCAACGGTTGCAGACGCTCGAACCAGCTCGCCAGATCGGCTCGCCACACATTACGACCGTTGATGACCCCCAGCGACAGCACCCAGTCGGCAGGTAACTGTGCATTGAGTGCGGCAGCATCGTCTTTGCCGTGAACCAGATCGACATGCAGCCCCTGCACCGGCAGTGCCTTGATCACGTCCAGATTCTGGCCGATGCTGTCAAAATAGGTGGTCAGCAGTAACTTCACCTGACCTTGCAGCGCTGCGTAAGCCGGTTTAAACGCCGCTTTCCATTCAGCATCCAGTTCCAGCGCCAACACCGGCTCATCAATCTGCACCCATTCGATGTCGCGTTTAGCCAGCTCAGCCAGTACCTGCTGATACACCGGCAAGACCGCGCTCAACAGCTCAAGACGATCGAAGGCTTCCCCTTTGACTTT
Source organism: Dickeya oryzae (assembly GCF_020406815.2). Classification (NCBI taxonomy): domain Bacteria; kingdom Pseudomonadati; phylum Pseudomonadota; class Gammaproteobacteria; order Enterobacterales; family Pectobacteriaceae; genus Dickeya; species Dickeya oryzae. The sequence goes on along the minus strand of NZ_CP162670.1, from coordinate 195,785 downwards.
CCCCAGCCACAGATAGGTTACCGGGCCCAGCAGCACGGGTTTCACCTTGTGGCCCAACGCTAATGCCTCATCGACTTCATCCAGCAGTTGGGTCCAGGTCAGTTTGAACTGCTGACCTTTGGTAAATTCCGGCACCATATAGTGATAGTTGGTGTTAAACCATTTGGTCATTTCGGCCGCCGCTGCCGGATTACCGGTCGGCGCACGGCCACGGCCGATGCGGAACAGGGTATCCAGATTCACGGAACCATCCGCATTCTGGTGACGGGCTGGCACGTTCCCCAGCAACAGGCTGGTGGTCAGCACATGGTCGTACCAGGCAAAATCGCCCACTGGCAGCAATTCAACGCCAGCGTCTTTCTGTTGTTGCCAGTGACGGGCACGCAACTCACGGCCCACATTCAGCAGTTCTTCCTGCGTGCTGTTCCCTGCCCAATAGCTTTCCTGCGCTTTTTTCAGTTCACGACGCAGCCCGACACGCGGAAAACCGAGAGTGTGATTTAGAATTGCCATGCTTGAATCCCCATTTAGCCGTCCAGATGTTTACACATCCATAATCCGCAGGTAGTGTAGTCAGTACAAGCGCAATTTATTCACCGTCACTGTGAAGGACTCTCATGATCGAACTCAAACACTTACGGACACTACAGGCACTGCGCACCACGGGCTCGTTAGCCGCCGCCGCTGCACAGCTCCATCAGACGCAATCGGCCTTGTCGCATCAATTCAGCGATCTGGAACAACGGTTGGGGTTCCGTTTGTTCGTCCGTAAGAGCCAGCCGCTACGCTTTACGCCGCAGGGGGAAATTCTGCTGCAGCTGGCTGAGCAGATCCTGCCGCAGATTCAACAAGCCCTTCAGGCCTGCAACGAACCGCATCAAACTACCCTGCGACTGGCTATCGAATGCCACAGTTGTATCCAGTGGCTAACACCGGCGCTGGAACAATTTCACCAGAGCTGGCCGCAAGTGGCCATGGACTTCAAATCCGGCGTCACCTTTGACCCACAACCCGCCTTGCAGCAAGGCGAGCTGGATTTGGTGATGACCTCTGACATTCTGCCGCGTAGCGGTCTGCACTATTCGCCGATGTTTGATTTTGAGGTACGACTGGTGCTATCGCCGGATCATCCGCTGGCTGCCAAGGCTGTCATCGTGCCTGATGATTTGGCGCAGGAAACGCTCATGATCTACCCGGTTCAACGCCAACGACTGGATGTATGGCGTCACTTCCTGCAACCTGCTGGGGTCAGCCCGTCACTAAAAAGTGTCGACAATACGCTGCTGTTGATCCAAATGGTGGCGGCACGCATGGGTATCGCCGCGTTGCCGCACTGGGTGGTGGAGAGTTTTGAACGCCAGGGTCTGGTGGTCACCAAAACCCTGGGGGACGGCTTATGGAGCCGACTCTATGCCGCCGTCCGCGATGGTGAGCAGCGTCAGCCGGTTATCGAGGCATTTATTCGTTCTGCGCGTCAGCATGCCTGCGAACATCTGCCGTTTGTGCGGGACGCTTCACGACCCAACGCTGGTGCACCCACAAGGCCAGCGCAATAATCGCTGACCCGATAGCAAAGCTGGTCCAGTTCGGCGTTTTCTGCCAGAACGCGAAATTGACCAGCAACCCGGCCGGGACGTGAAAGTTATTCATAATACTCAACGTACCGGCATCCACCTGCGTTGCGCCATAGTTCCACATAAAATAGCCCAGGCCCGAAACCACCACGCCGAGAAACACCAATACCCCCCACTGTACCGGCGCGGTGGGCAGTTTGGTCACATTACCAAACAGCGCCCAGGCCACCAGGGTCACCAACGCCGCACCAAGATAGAACCAGGAAAAGGCGCTGTGCTGCGGCATCGGATACACTTCCATCAGCCGCTTATACCCTACTTGCCCCAACGCAAAACAGATATTTGCCGCCTGAACCAGCAACAATCCCCACCAAAAATGATCGCTGACGCCGTGGTAGTGGATCACCGCCGCGCCCAGTACCGCCAGCAATGCGCTGAATGCATACCCCCAACGCAAGCGGTGCCCGCTCAGCAAGTCGTAAATCAGCGTGACATACAGCGGCGTCATGACTGAAAACAGCAGAATCGTCGGTACATTCAGGTAAAGGTAACTACGGAACAGGAACAGGTACATGACGCCAAGCTGGAAAACCCCCACCAGCAAATACAACCCCAGGGCTTTAGCGGAATAACCGCGCCAGCGCAGGAAAGGCAGGAAGACTAACGCCGCCAGCACCAGTCGGAACATGGCGGAAAACCAGCTATCAACCTGACCGGCCAGGTATTCGCCTATCAGGCTGAACGAAAACGACCAGATAATGGTGGTAATGATTAATAACGGCACGGCGTGACTCGCTCTATAACACGAAACAGATGAAGCATTGTAGTCGAGTCAGGCGACTGAATTTTCCTCAATATGGTTTACATAAGAACAAAATATAGCCACTCAACTACTCAGAATTGCCAGCGTAGCCAGGCGAAAAATACGTTGCCGTTGTTATAGGTGCCGGGAATATAGGTAGCCTGAAAAGACAGCCGTTGATAGCTGACCGATGCCAGCGGCAAGAGCACCGGGATTGGAATATAGTGCCAGTTATCACGCATGGTGACACCTGCGGTAAACCCCAGCCCGAACTGGACATCCTGATCTTCCAGCGGCCGCCAGCGTTTTTCATATCCATAACCGCCAATCGGTTCCCACTTATTAAACGAGTCTTTAAACGCCATGACATACAAGGCATGCCAGTCGCCATCGCTATCCAACCGCGATACGCCGTACCCCGCTCCCCAGGGGCGCTCGTTGTACTTATCGGTCTTCGCCCTATCGTAAGTCCAGCGGTTGTGCCAGGTAATCGCTGGCACATACAAGTCCTGAGACTGCGGGTGTTGCCAGGTCTCCGACAGGTTATTACTGGCGCGTTGCCAGAAGCTCGGGGCCGGATCACGCCGGGTAGTACTGTCACTCTGGGTAGTACTATCATTCCGAGTAGTACGATCGAGAAGCGTAGTGCTATCGGTCAGGGTATTTTCAGCGGACAGAGCGTCAAACGTCGGAATCAAGAACAGAGCAGACAACGCTAAGAGGCGGCTGTGTGATATCAGTATTAATCGCATAAACAACATTCCCAAAAGTCAAGCGCCCACAACCCGCTCGGGTTGTCTGCCGCGGGTTTTCCACCGCACGCCATGGGCCAGACACTGATATACAATGATTCTTACCGGGTTAAATACCCCTAAAACGGAAATGCCGGGTTAATACAGGGTTTTTGAGAAGTTTCTTAGCGAAAACAGAGAGTAAACGGCAGGGAAACGATGATGTTTATGGGTGGGGGTTCGGCTTGCCGTGCGGCAAACCGAAAAATATTAAATACCGTCGCCGTCCTCAAAACCACGCAGCGAGCCGTTGAAATACTGGTCCATATCCAGTGAGGGTTTATCAGTTTCCGGGCGGCCAACAATCCGCGCCGGTACGCCTGCCGCAGTGGTGTGCGGCGGTACTGGCTGCAATACTACCGAGCCTGCGCCAATCTTGGCACCACAGCCCACTTCGATGTTACCCAGAATCTTGGCACCTGCGCCTATCATCACCCCCTCACGGATTTTAGGGTGACGATCGCCATTGGTTTTACCGGTTCCCCCCAGGGTCACCGACTGCAAAATCGACACGTCATTTTCTACCACCGCCGTTTCACCGATCACGATGCCGGTGGCATGGTCGAGCATGATGCCACAACCGATGCGCGCCGCCGGGTGAATATCGACCCCAAACGACACGGAAATCTGATTTTGCAGATAGATAGCCAGTGCCTGACGGTCCTGACGCCATAGCCAGTGTCCGATGCGATAAGCCTGCAACGCATGAAACCCTTTCAGGTAAAGCAGTGGTGTCGAATATTTATCCACCGCCGGGTCACGCAGTCGCACCGCCATAATGTCGCGTGCCGCAGACGCAATCATCTGAGGCTCAGCACGGTAAGCCTCTTCCACCACTTCACGAATAGCAATGGCCGGCATAATGGCATTGGCCAGTTTATTCGCCAGCATATAGCTCAACGCGCTGCCCAGATTTTCATGTTTTAGCAGCGTCGCGTGAAAGAAGCTGGCCAACATCGGTTCACACTCCGCCAGACTGCGCGCTTCTTCCTTAATGTGTTTCCAAACCAGCTCCAGCTCATCATTCGACATCGCGACACCTCTTTGAAAAACCGTCAATCTACCGCGTTAATGCTGACTATTACCGACTACTTTCACCATGCACTATCAGAATAAAACAACAACGGGCCTCCCGTGGGAAGGCCCGAACAATCACTCACCGTCACAGGCTGGTGCTTTCGTCTTTACGTGCACGACCAAGCAAGCTTAACGCCGCCTCGCGTGCGTCTTTCGCGCAATACAACACCTGCCAGAGTTGCTCGGTGATGGGCATCTCGACACCGTAACGCTGCGCCAGCGCCATCACTTCCTTGGTATTCCGATATCCTTCAACCACCTGACCTATTTGATTCTGGGCGCTGACCACATCCATCCCTTGCCCCAGCATCATGCCAAAACGGCGGTTACGTGACTGGTTGTCGGTACACGTCAGCACCAGGTCGCCCAGACCTGCCATGCCCATAAATGTGGTGGGATCCGCACCGAGTGCGACACCCAGCCGCGTCATTTCCGCCAGACCACGGGTTATCAGCGCAGTACGCGCGTTGGCACCAAACCCCATACCGTCAGACATACCGGCACCGATGGCAATCACGTTTTTTACTGCGCCACCCAGCTGTACGCCGATAAAATCGGGGTTGCTGTAGACGCGAAAACTTTTGCCGCAATGCAGCAGATGTTGCAAATCGTCGGAAAACGACGGTTCGGTGGAGGCCAGCGCAATCGCGGTAGGTAACCCAGCCGCCAGCTCTTTGGCAAACGTCGGCCCGGAAAGTACCGCCAGCGGGATGCTATCACCCAACGCTTCGCGGGCGACATCCTGTAACAGACGCCCGGTCTCCGCTTCCAGCCCTTTGGTCGCCCACACCAGACGCGCATCTGAACGCAGGTAAGGCTTAAGCTGGCGCAGTACATCGCCAAACACATGGCTTGGCACCACCACCAGAATGTTGCGGCTGGCCGCCAGTGCCTGAGACAGGTCGGCTTCCAGTTGCAACGTATCCGGGAACGGCACATCAGGCAAAAACGCCTGATTGCAACGTGCCACCTGTAACGCCTGAATATGCACTGGGTCATGCCCCCAGAGCACTACGCGGTGGCCGTTGCGGGCCACCGTGATCGCCAGTGCGGTACCGTAAGAACCGGCACCGATCACCGTCATTGCAGCGTCAGACTGGCTCATCAGGCATTCAGCGTCTGTGCTGCGGCGCCGTCCTGACCAGCCTGCTGTTCCAGATAATTCATGAACAGCGCGTCAAAGTTAACCGGAGCCAGGTTCAACTGCGGGAAGGTACCACGAGAAACCAGGCTGGTGATGCACTCACGCGCATACGGGAACAGCACGTTCGGGCAGTAAGCGCCCAGGCAGTGAGCCAACTGGGTCCCTTCAATGCCTGCGACCGTAAAGATACCTGCCTGCTGTACTTCGCACAGGAACGCCGTTTCTTCGCCCAGGGTGGATGTCACGGTTACACGCAGCACCACTTCGTACACATCATCAGCCAACTGGGTGGAGGCGGTATCCAGATCCAGTTTCACTTCCGGGTTCCATTCCTGCTGAAACACCTGAGGCGCATTCGGCGCTTCAAAAGAGATATCCTTGGTGTAAATACGCTGGATCTGGAAAGTCAGTTCGACGTTGTTTTGTTCAGACATGTGAATAATACCCTTTCGTTAGATTTCCTTGCGCGCTTCCTTTCGCCAGGAAGGACACGCCATAAAACACACTAGCACCCCTTATCAGGGATGCCACATTACTTACCGCGCACCAGCGGGAGATTTTCACCGCTCCAGCCAGCCAGCCCGTCTTTCAGCACCATAACGCGCTCAAACCCTGCTTTGAACAGGTGTTCGGCTGACTCGCGCGCCGACATACCGTTAGCGCACACAACGATCACCGGCTGTGCTTTATGTTTTTCCAGCTCGCCCACGCTGCCGTTCTTGATGTCGTTCGGCAACAAATTTATGGCGCCAGCGATATGGCCACGACGATAATCATCACGATTACGGGTGTCGACCACCACCGCATCTTCTTTATTAATCAGTTGGATCGCTTCACCACGAGCCACTTCTTTTACTTTGGACAGTTTACTCTTCACCGTAAGCACAATGACCGCGACCAGCAGGGCAATCCAGGCCAGGCTCAGAATCGGGTGTCGGCTGATGAATGGCATAATCTCTTGCATGGGGTGTAACGACTCCGAAATCAGTTAAGCAATTCAAATACAGGGTGTCTGAGTATACCTGTGCGATACTGCAATTACAGCCTGTAAGCCAACATCGCATCATGATTCTGCGCGACGGCTTGCATTTATCCGCGTGATCCGGCGGTGCGGGTGCGTGCGCGGTTGTCATGGATAGAAATAGAAATCCCTGACCATACAACTGGTAAGGCGCTGTTCATCGTGGAATAATCTTTCGCCATGAGCAGAAAAGCGTTCTCTGTACCGTTGCGAACGGGTCGTGACAAACTGTTAATCCGGTGCGCCAGTGTGCTTTGTGTTGGCGTGCTGCTATTGCCATGCTCCGCCTGGAGCGACGACAGCCAACAGCAGTTGAAATCGCTGCAACAAGACATCGCCGAGAAAGAAAAAAGTGTTCGGGAGCAGCAGCAACGCCGCAGTACCCTGCTTGAGCAACTGAAAAAGCAGGAGCAGTCAATCGCCCAGTCGACCCGCCAGTTACGTGAAACCCGCGCAACGCTTGAACGGCTAAATCAGGATATCAGCGGTCTGAACAGCTCGATCGCGACACTGCAAACCCGGCAGAAAAAACAGGAAACCCTGTTGGCGCAGCAACTTGATGCGGCCTTCCGTCAGGGCCAGCACGGTGCGTTGCAATTGATCCTCAGCGGTGAAGAAAGCCAGCGTCGTGAACGCATCCTCGCCTACTTTAACTACCTGAATAAAGCCCGCGAAAAATCCATCACCGAGCTTCAGCAAACCCGCACCCAGCTTGCTACCCAGAAACAGCAACTGGAACAAAAGCAGACGCAACAAAAACGTCTGCTCGGTGACCAGCAGCAGCAGCAAAACACACTGGAGCAGGCCCAAAGCGAGCGCCACAAAACCCTGGGCGCGCTGGAAAACGCGCTGGAAAAAGACCAGCAACAGCTGACGGAGCTACGCCAGAACGAAACCCATCTGCGCGATCAGATTGCTCGTGCAGAACGCGAAGCCAAAGCCCGGGCCGAACGCGAAGCCCGAGAAGCCGCCCGGTTGCGTGAAAAAGAAGAACAGGCCAAACGCAGCGGATCGAGTTATAAACCCAGCGAACAGGAGCGCTCATTAATGGCGCGGACGGGTGGCCTGGGTCAGCCAGCCGGTCAATATGTCTGGCCGGTACGTGGTCGTACGTTACACCGGTTTGGCGAGACGTTGCAGGGCGAGCTGCATTGGAAGGGGCTGGTCATCGGTGCCGCCGAAGGCACCGAAGTACACGCCATCGCCGACGGTACCGTGCTGATGGCCGACTGGCTACAGGGGTACGGTCAGGTTGTCGTGCTGGAGCACGGCAAAGGCGATATGAGTCTTTATGGCTATAACCAGAGCGCGCTGGTGTCGGTGGGTGCACAGGTGAAAGCCGGTCAGCCGATAGCGTTAGTCGGCACCAGCGGCGGGCAGAATCAGCCTGCTCTCTATTTTGAAATTCGGCGTCAGGGACAGGCGGTCAACCCCTTACCCTGGCTAGGAAGGTAGGTGTGCGTCCATTACTCCCTCGTCTGTTGACTCTCACTGGCGTATTGCTGGCGCTGCCCGTGTGGGCAGGCAAACTGGCGTTGGTGATCGATGATTTCGGTTACCGTCCGCATAATGAAAACCAGGTGCTGGCGATGCCGACAGCTATTTCCGTGGCGGTGTTGCCAAATGCGCCATACGCCCGGGAAATGGCCACAAAAGCCCATGCCCAGGGCCGGGAAGTGTTGATTCACCTGCCGATGGCTCCCATGAGCAAACAGCCACTGGAACGGGATACGTTACGCCCTGACATGAGCAGTGAGGAAATCGCGCGCATTCTGCGTGATGCGGTCAACAAAGTGCCTTATGCCGTTGGGCTCAACAACCATATGGGCAGCGCTATGACCGCCAGCCTGCCCGGCATGCAAAAGGTGATGCAGGCGATGAGCGCCTACCACCTCTACTTTCTCGACAGTATGACCATCGGCAGCAGTCAGGCCAGCCAGGCGGCGGCAGGTACCGGTATCAAGGTGCTCAAACGTAAGGTGTTTCTGGATGACACCCAGAACGTCGCCGATATTCGACGCCAGTTCAGCCGTGCCGTAGAGATAGCGCAACGCAGCGGTTACGCCATCGCCATCGGTCATCCACATCCCACCACGATTCAGGTATTGCAGCAGATGCTGCCGACATTGCCTGCCGATATCGTACTGGTCCGTCCCAGTCAGTTGCTGAACGAACCGGAGCCACGCTATGCGCCGGTACCGACGTACCTCGCATCACAGCCAACCGCCCCGGCACCAAAACGCCTGCGCCCGATTCAGGTCTGCGCCGTCAAACGTCCTTTACCGGCTATTTCTCAGCATGAACTGTGGCGGCAACTTGGACACAATATCGTGACCAGCCCGGCCATCAGCTATCTGAAGCAACACTGGCAAACCTGGCTGGGATAACAAGACGCGCCGTTCTCCCCCATGAACGAACGGCGCATGACTACGCCTCCCAGCTCAATACCACTTTGCCGGATTGACCGGAGCGCATCACATCAAAACCTTGCTGAAAGTCATCAATCGCGTAGCGGTGGGTAATCATGGGTGACAGATCCAGCCCTGACTGGATCAGGGCCGCCATTTTGTACCAGGTTTCGAACATCTCCCGGCCATAAATCCCCTTGATGACCAACCCTTTAAAAATAATATCGCTCCAGTCTACCGCGACCACTTCCGGTTGGATCCCCAGCATGGCAATACGCCCGCCATGGTTCATTACCGATAACAAGGTGCGAAAAGCAGCGGGTGAACCGGACATTTCCAGTGCCACGTCAAACCCTTCGGTCATCCCCAATTCCCGCATTACATCCGTCAGCGACTCCCGCGATACATTCACCGTGCGGGTCACCCCCATCTGTTTCGCCAGCGCCAGCCGGTAATCGTTAACATCGGTAATCACCACGTGGCGAGCACCGACATGGCGGCACACCGCCGCTGCCATCACACCAATCGGCCCGGCACCGCTCACCAGGACATCTTCCCCCACCAAATCAAACGCCAGCGCGGTATGCACGGCATTGCCGAACGGATCGAAAATAGCGGCTATCTCATCCGGGATCGCCGCCGGAAGACGAAAGGCGTTATACGCCGGGATCACCAGATACTCAGCGAATGCCCCCGGCCGGTTCACGCCGACCCCCGACGTATTGCGACACAAATGGCGACGCCCGGCCCGGCAGTTACGGCAGTAACCGCAGGTAATATGCCCCTCTCCCGAGACCCGATCACCGATCCTGAATCCTTCGACTTCCTGACCAATCGCGACAATTTCACCGACATACTCATGACCCACCACCATCGGCACCGGAATGGTTTTTTGCGACCACGCATCCCAGTTGTAAATATGCACGTCGGTGCCGCAAATCGCGGTTTTGCGAATTTTAATCATCACATCGTTGTGGCCCGGTTCCGGTACCGGAACATCCGTCAGCCAGATGCCCGGCTCCGGGCGTAGTTTCGCCAGTGCTTTCATCGTCGTGTCCTCACTTCACCACGTTCAGACGACGTCCCACCCGGACAAACGCCGTCACGGCCTGTTCAATCTGCGCTATCGTGTGCGCTGCCGACATCTGGGTACGAATGCGCGCCTGCCCGTGTGGCACCACCGGATAGCAAAAGCCGGTGACGTAAATCCCTTCCTGCCGTAACTCGGCAGCAAAGGTCTGTGCCAGTCGGGCATCGCCCAGCATCACCGGAATAATGGCGTGATCCGCACCGGCGAGCGTAAAACCGGCTTCGGTCATTCTCTGGCGAAACAGGCTGGCGTTCTGCCACAATCGCCGACGTAGCGCCTGACCGTCACGCAGCAAGTCCAGCACACGGATCGACGCGCTGACAATGGACGGCGCTAACGAATTGGAAAACAGATAGGGCCGGGATCGCTGGCGCAGCCAGGCCACCACATCACGCCGCGCGGCGGTATAACCACCGGACGCACCGCCCAGCGCCTTACCCAGCGTGCCTGTAATAATGTCGACCCGTCCCATCACCTGACAGTACTCATGGGTACCGCGCCCATTCTCACCGACAAACCCCACGGCATGAGAGTCATCCACCATCACCAGCGCGTCGTAGCGCTCGGCCAGATCGCAAATCCCTCTCAGATTGGCAATCACGCCATCCATCGAAAATACGCCGTCGGTAGCGACCATCAGATTGCGCGCCCCTTCTGCCCGCGCCAGTTTGAGCTGCGCCTCCAGCTGAGACACATCGTTGTTGGCATAGCGATAACGGCGTGCTTTTGACAGGCGAATACCATCGATAATCGACGCATGGTTGAGTGCGTCCGACACAATCGCGTCCTCCTCGCCCATCAGGGTTTCAAACAGCCCGCCGTTAGCATCAAAGCAGGAGGAGTACAGTATGGCGTCCTCCATGCCGAGAAACGCGGCCAACTGCCGCTCCAGCGTCTGGTGGATATCCTGCGTGCCACAGATAAAACGCACCGAGGCCATACCAAAGCCGTGGCTATCCAGACCGGCCTTCGCCGCGTCTATCAACGCCGGATGGTTGGCGAGCCCCAGATAGTTGTTCGCGCAGAAATTAATCAGCTCGCCGTCATCCGCCACCGTCACCAGCGCCTGTTGCGCCGAGGTGATCAGCCGTTCGTCCTTAAACAGCCCATCGTCGCGTAGCGCCGCAAGCTGAGTGGTCAGTTGTTGATAAAATGCGTCAGGCATGGCACGGCTCTCCTTTTTGTCCATCACGGGCATTCCCACCGGATAACGGCAGGTTGAATGGGGCAACACTCATGAAGGTAAAGGTAGTGGAGAAACGTGGACCGGGTTGGCGGGTTGACCACAAAATGCCACCGCGGTCACGCCGGAAATGCAAAGCGGTTGGCAAGAAAACGGTGGGAAAAGCAGCGTGGGATGTCTGTCGTGCGCCGAAATGTTATGATAGCGCTCAACAGGTGTGGGGCACGGTGCCCCACCAGCACGTTTAGCAAGGTAACTCCCATGATTATCGTAACTGGCGGTGCCGGTTTCATCGGCAGCAACATCGTAAAAGCGCTGAATGATAACGGACACCGGGATATCCTGGTGGTCGACAACCTGAAGGATGGCACCAAGTTCGTCAATCTGGTCGATCTGGACATCGCCGACTACATGGATAAAGAAGATTTCATTGCCAGTATCGTCGCCGGTGACGACTTGGGTGATATCGACGCCATCTTCCATGAAGGAGCCTGCTCATCCACCACCGAGTGGGACGGCAAGTACATGATGGATAACAACTATCAGTACTCCAAAGAAGTGCTGCACTACTGTCTGGAACGCGGTATCCCGTTCCTGTACGCCTCTTCCGCTGCCACCTACGGTGGTCGCACCGACAATTTTGTGGAAGACCGCCAGTACGAGCAACCGCTCAACGTCTACGGTTACTCCAAGTTCCTGTTCGATCAGTATGTGCGTGATATTCTGCCGCAGGCTGATTCGCAGATTTGCGGCTTCCGCTACTTTAACGTCTACGGGCCACGCGAAAGCCACAAAGGTAGCATGGCAAGCGTCGCGTTCCACCTGAACAACCAAATCAATCAGGGCGAAAACCCGAAATTGTTCGCTGGCAGCGAAAACTTCAAACGTGACTTTATCTATGTCGGTGACGTCGCCGCCGTCAATCTGTGGTTCTGGCAGCACAACGTTTCCGGCATTTTCAACTGCGGTACCGGCAACGCCGAATCCTTCCAGGCGGTAGCAGACGCCGTGTTGGCCTGGCACAACAAAGACCAGGTGGAATACATCCCCTTCCCGGAAAAACTGAAAGGTCGTTATCAGGCCTACACGCAAGCAGACCTGACCAACCTGCGCGCGGCGGGTTACGACAAACCGTTCAAAACGGTCGCTGAAGGGGTCGCCGACTATATGGCCTGGCTGAACCGTAAAGCCTGACTCACTTTGCCGTAAGGAAACACGAACGGTATGAAAATTCTGGTTATCGGTCCTTCATGGGTGGGCGATATGATGATGTCGCACAGCCTTTACCGTACCCTGAAGGCCGAACACCCGGACGCTATCATTGACGTGATGGCACCGGCCTGGTGTCGTCCGTTGCTGGCACGCATGCCTGAAGTACGTCAGGCATTGTCCATGCCGCTTGGCCACGGCATGCTGGCGCTCGGCGAGCGGCGGCGACTGGGTGTTTCACTGCGTGAGCAGCAATACGATCGCGCTTATGTGCTGCCCAACTCCTTCAAATCAGCCTTGGTGCCTTTTTTTGCCGCTATCCCACACCGCACTGGCTGGCGTGGGGAAATGCGTTACGGTTTGCTTAACGACCTGCGGGTGCTGGACAAAGCAGCGTACCCCTTGATGGTGCAACGTTATGTCGCGCTGGCTTATGATCGCCAACGTATCCACAGCGCGGCTGATTTACCACAGCCTTTATTATGGCCCCAGCTTACGGTGGACGACGCGGAAATCGCCGATATCGCCGCTGCGTTTAATCTTACCGATACCCGGCCGATTATCGGTTTCTGCCCGGGTGCCGAGTTCGGCCCGGCCAAACGCTGGCCGCATTACCATTACGGTTCACTGGCGCAATCGCTTATTGACCAGGGCTGCCAGGTGGTGTTGTTCGGCTCGAAAAACGACCATCAGGCTGGTGACGATATCCGGCAAACACTCAGCGATGACGCAAAGGAACACTGCCTTAATCTGGCCGGACAGACCACGTTAGATCAAGCCGTGGTGCTGATCGCCGCCTGTCAGGCGGTTGTCAGTAACGACTCGGGTCTGATGCATGTGGCGGCAGCACTTAACCGGCCACTGGTCGCGATCTACGGCCCCAGCAGCCCGGACTTTACCCCGCCGTTGTCTCATCAGGCTAATGTTATTCGGCTCATCACCGGTTATCACCGGGTACGCAAAGGCGATGCCGAACAAGGGTATCACCAGAGTCTCATCGATATTCAGCCACAACAGGTACTGGATGCCCTGTCACGCTATCTGCCCGTTAAAGGGGAGCTCGCATGAGGGTCTTGATCGTCAAAACATCGTCGATGGGGGATGTGCTACACACACTACCTGCTCTGACTGATGCCATGCAGGTCATTCATGGCATCCAGTTCGACTGGGTAGTCGAAGAAGGGTTTGCTCAAATCCCCAGTTGGCATCCGGCGGTTGATCGCGTCATTCCGGTGGCGCTTCGCCGCTGGCGCAAAAGCTGGTTCAGCCGGGAAACCCGTGCAGAGCGCGCAGCGTTCAAAACACAGCTACGAGACAAACGCTACGACGCGGTTATCGATGCGCAGGGATTACTGAAAAGCGCCGTGCTGGTGACCCGTCTGGCTTACGGCAACAAGCACGGTCTGGACTGGAAAAGCGCCCGCGAGCCGCTGGCCAGTTGGTTTTATCAATATCGGCACCCGATTGCCAAACAGCAACATGCGGTAGAGCGTATAAGGGAGCTGTTTTCCTTCAGCCTGAACTACCGCAAGCCCACAGAACAAGGCGACTATGCGATTGCCGCACGCTTCTTGTCGGCACAGCCTGCCGACAGCCAACCGTACCTGGTTTTTCTGCACGCCACGACGCGAGACGAAAAACACTGGCCTGAGGCGCACTGGCGCGAACTGATAGCACTCGCAGAAACACGTGGGTTACGCATTAAACTGCCCTGGGGGGCTGAACACGAACACCAGCGAGCACAGCGACTGGCAGCAGGATTTTCTCACGTCGAGGTACTGCCGCGGCTGAGCCTGGAGCAAGTCGCAGGCGTGCTGGCAGGTGCGAAAGCCATTGTCTCGGTCGATACCGGGCTCAGCCATCTTGCCGCGGCGCTGGACAGGCCCAACATCACGCTCTATGGCCCGACCGATCCGGGATTGATTGGCGGCTACGGCCAAAACCAGCATGTCTGCCGTCCGGCGAATAGCCGCAATCTGGCCGATCTCCAGGCGGTCGATGTGTGGCAACACTGTGCTTCTTTATTGACTGAATAAGGCGGTTTTACTGTGACCTCACCGCGCAAGGTTGAACTCCGGCGAATCCTGATTACCAAATTCCGCCATCATGGCGATGTTCTGCTGACATCACCGCTATTTTCCATTCTGCGCCAGCGCTACCCGGACGCCCAAATCGACGCGCTGGTGTTTGCCGATACGGCGGAAATGCTGTCGTTGCATCCGGCCATCGACCATCTTTATACCGTCGACAAGAAATGGAAAAAACTGGGGGTGTTCGGCCATCTGGCAAAAGAGTGGGCCTTGCTAAAAACACTGCGGGCGCAACGTTATGACATCATCATCCACCTGACCGAAAGCATGCGTGGTTTATGGATAGCCCGTTTCGCGGGTATTCCACTCGGTGTGACCTTCCGCAACAGCTCACGCGATAAACTGTCATTTTGGAAAAAGACCTTCCAGCACCGCGTACCGCGTATCTCACGCCGCCACACTGTCGAATCCCATCTGGACACGCTACGGGTACTGGGGATTCAGCCTGAGCTGGAAGAACGTCGGTTACAACTGGTTGCCGGTGATGAAGCTGATCAGGCGGTAGACCAGAAACTGCGAGCTCAGCAGTGGCAGGGACAGCCGTTTATCGTGGTGCACCCGACATCCCGCTGGCTGTTCAAATGCTGGAAAAGCAGCGCGATGGCGCAGGCCATCAACACCCTGAGTGAACGCGGGCACACCATCGTTCTCAGCGCCTCACCGGCGGAAAGTGAGATGGCGATGATTGCCGATATCAAGTCGCAACTGACCCACCCGGTACTGGACCTCGCCGGTCAGTTGACGCTCAAACAACTGTCGAGCCTTATCGGCAAAGCGCAACTGTTGCTGGGTGTAGACTCCGTACCGATGCATATCGCGTCTGCGATGCAAACCCCCGTGGTGGCGCTGTTTGGCCCCAGTGGCGAAACCGAATGGGCCCCCTGGATGACCATCAACCGGGTGATCGTGTCTGACCGCCACCCTTGCCGCCCTTGTGGTAAAGATGGGTGCGGTGGCAGCAAGGTGAGCGACTGTCTGCAACAGATCAGTGTCCAACAGGTGCTACTGGCGGTTGATTCTGCACTACTGGAGGCACAAGCATGAAACTGGCCATCGTACGGCAGAAATACCGCCCTGACGGTGGAGCAGAACGCTTCGTTTCCAGAGCACTCGATGCACTCAGCAATCATCGATCGCTGGATGTCAGCGTGATTACCCGTAGCTGGGAAGGTGCTGAGCAGGCCAACCGCAATGTCATCATCTGTAACCCACGTATTACCGGCCGGATTCAGCGCGAAAGGGCCTTTGCACAGGCAGCCCAACAACATTTCGCCGGGTTCGATCTGGTGCAGAGCCACGAACGGATCCCAGGTTGCCATATTTATCGTGCTGGTGATGGCGTCCATCAAGTCTGGCTGGCACAGCGTTCACGGGTGCTCAACCCGTTGCAACGACGGCTGTTATGGTGGTCTGGTTTTCATCGTTACGTGATGGCGCAAGAACAGGCGATGTATCAGCATCCCTCGCTCAAGGCCGTGATCTGCAACTCGCAGATGGTTGCTGATGAGATTCGCCACCACTTCGGTGTGCCTGCCGACAAAATTCATCTAATTTATAACGGGGTGAACACCAGCACGTTTACTCCCGACCTGCGCAGCACCTACCGACAGACTCTGCGCCAGCAGCTGGGTGTGGAAAACGATGCGCCAGTCATGTTGTTTGTCGGCTCTGGCTTCGAGCGCAAAGGGCTGGCGGGTGCTATCCATGCGATAAGCGGGGTTCCCCAACAGCCGCACCTGATTGTGGTGGGGAAAGACAAGCACAGTCGCCGTTACCAGAAACTGGCGCAACGGCTAGGCGTCGCCGGGCAGGTGCATTTCGTCGGCATGCAGCCGGATACTCGCCCCTATTATGGCGCAGCGGACATGTTGCTGTTGCCCACACTGTATGACCCATTTCCCAACGTGGTGCTGGAAGCCATGGCCAGCGGGCTGGGTGTGATTACATCACAACAGTGTGGTGGAAAAGAGTTTATCCAGTCGGGTGTGAATGGGTTCGTCTGTGATTCGCTGGATTACGATGGGTTGCGTCAGTCGGTACGGCTGGCGTGTGAGACGGGATTTGAGGATTTCGGCAAGCAGGCCAGAGCGAAAGTGGAACGCTATGATCTGGGCTTTCTGAGCGACAACATGCTCAGTCTTTATGAACAGTTGATTTAGTCGCAGTAGGCAGGCGCATCCGTGATGCGCCTGCCATGCGTTGTCAGTTTCAGACAAAACGCTGATTATCGTAACGATACTGGCTAAGCCATAACGCAAAACAGAACATACTCAGGTTGGCATGTTCATGGTGGAACGTGGTATTCACCAACCCTACCACCAGCGTGACCACCAACGCGGAACACGCCGTACCCCATGTCAACCAGGAGACCGGCGACGCATGTCTCTTCGGTATATAGCGCACCAGCGTCACCCCCATCGCACCAAACAGACCAAAGATCCAGAAAGCCCCCCAGATACCATTCTCTGTCAGTACGTTGATAAAGATGTTATGGGCGTGAGAAACGTGCGTGAACAGCGGCTTATCCGGCCATTTGTCGATGTCGATTTTCTTGAAGTTTTCCTTCCCGATGCCAAACAAAGGGTGCTGTTTGATGACATCAAACGCGGAACTCCAGATAACGTCGCGATAACTCAGTACGTTATCCTCTGCCTCATTTTGTTCCTGTTTTACCACCACGCGGGCGTTACTGAGAACGGCCACGGCAATTAGCCCGGCAATAAACACCGCAGGCAACAGCAGGAACTTTTTACTTTTTTTGGCAAACCCCATACCCAATATCAGTACCACGACCAGAACCGCACCGAACGTAGCGCGGCTCTCACCGAATGCCACATAAACCAGAGACAATGCCAGCATCACAATCCACATCAGCCGCTTACCCACACTCAGGGTTGACCAGTAGCTGAACAAAAATGCCAGTGCCATCCCACAAATAATGGCGTTATAGATAGCGGCATGGTTAACGTGGCCGACTGAGTTGAGCGTCCAGTACTGCTCACTGCCAGTGTAAAAGTGCGCCCACGCCCCATAAATCAACCCCACAAACGTGCCCATCACGGCCCAGAACACCAGACCGATTTTCTGTTTCTCGTTAAAACTGGCGCGATAAATCACCCAGCCAAACAAACTGTAACGGGCAACATCAGTCAGTGAACCGACCTCGGTGTGATAGGCAGCAAAAGGTAGCCCCACCAGGAACGAGAGCATGTAGAGAGCAAAAAACAGATCCCACCCTGACCACGAGCGAGTTTGCTTTTTCATCACCGCCTGGACAATGACCCACAGCAACAACAACGCCATGGCAATATTCTTGGGCGCTTCAGCCAACGGGTTAACAAAGATAGCCAGTGCGCTGAGAAAATACAGGCCTTGATTATCGGTACGTCGGGGGCTAAACGATAACTGAGTTGTCATTGAATCTTTCTCAACAAATGGATAAAAGCCGTCTGAATTTCAGAAAGGGTAATGTGTTGCATGCACGCTGACTGTCCATTGCAGAACTGCTGGCAGCGCGTTTCATTCCTATTACACCGTTCAAGCCAGCGTAATTCGCGACCAAACAGGGTGTGTTGATCACGACAGGCAATGGGGTGAAAACCGACGTTGATAATCGGGTTATTGCGCCAGAAATGGCCGGGGCCAAACGCAAGTGGATTGCCTGGGCCATAGAGGGTCATCGTCGGGGTATCGACCCATTTCGCCAGATGTGCCACACCGGTATCAGCACAGATAAGCGCTTTCGCCCCTGCCAGCAACGTCAGCAATTGCGACAGCGATAACTCGCCGGCAAAACTACGATAACGCCGGGTTGGGTCAATCGAATCAACGATATGTCGCTCGTTACCCCCACCGCTCCATACCGGGGTATAGCCTTGCGTCGCCAGCCAGTCAGCCAGCGCCAGCCACTGTTCCGGTGACCAGAAGCGCACCGGATTACTGGCCCCGACATGCAATACAACAAACGGCGAGGCAGGTGGCGGGAAATCATAGGCGGGAGCGACCCAACGCTCGGGAGGTGGCAACTCGCCATCCGTCAGCGTCGCCACCGCATCACCCCACGCCATCGGTTCGTCTGGATAGTCACGGTATTCATTGACGGGCCAGCTCTTGGCGTTATGCAGTGCGGGACGATGAGCAACTATCCAACGACTCCCCGCTGCCAGAGCTAACCAGCTGTAGCGGTTATCACCTGGGATCAACGCCAGATCATAAGGCCCGCTGTTAACAATCGCAGCAACCGAGGCTGCTGACGCTGGTTGATATGGCATGGGCACCACACCATAGGGGTTCAGGCGATAAACCTCGACAAACGCCGGTTTGCACAACAGCACAATCTCTGCCTGTGGGTAATGACGACGTAGTTTGGCCAGCAACGGCGTCAGCATCACCGTGTCGCCCAGAAGCAGATTATGGGCGATCAGGATACGCGTCACCGTCGACGGTGGCCGCCGCCAGGGCTTTTTCAACAACGCCAACAAGGCACGCGGAAAAATCCGCAACCGGGCAGAGAATTTACTCATGGACGTGCCGAGCGCAAACTATTGCGAAAAATCGTCGTCATTTTGTCGAGCATAATGTCTGCACCGAACTGCTCGGATGCGCGCTTGAGCGCCGCTTCGCTAAACCGGGCACGCAATACATCGTCACCCATCAGTTGCCGCAGTTTTTGCTCCAGCAGCGCGGTGTTTTTCGGCTCGATCAGGTACCCGGTCTGCTCATTCACCACCGCTTCGTCAATCGCACCAACGTTGGTCGAAACCACCGGCAAACCACACGCCATCGCCTGCATGATACTCTGTGGTACACCTTCATTACCGTAAGAAGGCAGCACAAACAGATCCATACTGTTCAGACAATCCGGTACATCGTCACGGTTGCCCAGGAAAATAACGTTGTCAGCCAACCCCATCGCCATGACCTGCTGTTCCAGAGCCTGACGCTGCGGCCCATCGCCCACCATCAGCAATTGCCAGTGGGGGAAATCCTTCGTCAACGTCTGCCAGGCTTCCAGCAGATAGGTATGCCCTTTCCAGGAACGCATGGTCGCCAGAATTCCCAGCGTCGGCCTGTCCGGCACGGCGATAGTTTGACGGGCAGTCTGCCGGTCAGATTGACGATAAAAATTCAGGTCAATGCCGGTCGGTACCGACGTCATATGCGACAGCGGGTAACGGTTATCCCGGTGCAGTTGCTGACGCAGCCGCTCACCGGTGGTGGCGATATGGCGGGTAGCCGTCATATACAACCAGCGGGTGGTCAGCGAGCGGTTGATATCGGTAGAAACATGGCGGGTACGCACCATCGGCGGCACCCGTTTTCCCAGTATCACGCCTGCAACCGCCACCAGCCAGGCATCGGTGGAACTGTGGGTATTGATAATATCAAACGCGCCACCATACTGACGCAACCAGCCCACCAGCGCCGTCAACGACGACAACCGTTTTTTCTCAATCGGTAACCCGACAACCGCAATGCCGCGCGCTTGCGCTTCGCGATAAATAGTCGAGTGAGGGCAACACAGGATGGTGACCTTGTGGCCACGCTTCATCATTCCCTGAGATTCCGTAAGAATACGAATTTCCTGTCCGCCCCAGCCACAAGAGGACTCGGTATGTAATATATTTAAAGATGTGTCTAACATCTTTTATACCTATATCAGATAAGACTTAAATCATAAACCGCCTATAATACATGAAGGTTAGCGAAGAATCCTGTACAAAATGCGTTCTTTATACCGTATAGAGAGGATTTATTTAAGATAGAAACCACAAAACGAAATGTCGCCAGGCTGTTCAACTTCCTGCTATTTTTCGGTGACGGCGCTTCGTCTGTCCATGCTAAAAACACACACATGGAAATAAATCATCACAATAAAAACATTATTCTCTACGCAGCAAAAGCAACGCAAAAATACATTAAAAAGCAGGATAAAAAAACAGACATAATATTTATTCATTCCGCTTTTATATTTTATTTTTCACCGTATTTATTCTGCGTTAAATTCCCAACCTGATGAATAATCTTTTTATCATCAAGCATTAACCCAACACGTGACGATACCATTTCCAACACCAATTTCTGATTTTCTGGTACAGAGGAGTACACCGGCCATACCCGGTTAAAATGATAGATTTAGCCGCTATAAATATATAGAATTCGCTATCGCCGACTCTAATACCGATGATTATGTTACAAACGCTGTACACCTTTTTGTTTTACATGATCCAGCCGCTTATCTGGCTGCGTCTATGGCTCCGGGGTCGCAAAATCCCCGCTTACCGCAAACGCTGGGGGGAACGCTACGGCTTCTACCAGAGCCAGGTAAAACCCGAAGGCATACTGCTGCACTCCGTTTCTGTCGGAGAAACGTTAGCAGCGGTACCGTTGGTCCGCGCCTTACGCCATCGCTACCCGTCATTACCGATTACTGTCACCACCATGACGCCGACAGGTTCCGAGCGTGCGTTATCCGCATTCGGCAAAGATGTTTACCACGTTTATCTGCCTTACGATCTGCCCGGTGCGATGTCGCGTTTTCTTGATCATGTCAAACCCCGTCTGGTCATCATCATGGAAACCGAGCTGTGGCCGAACCTGATAACGGCGCTGCACCAGCGCGAGATCCCGCTTATTATCGCCAACGCCCGTCTGTCCGAACGCTCCGCTAACGGTTATCGCAAACTCGGCCGCTTTATGCGCACTCTGCTGCGCCGTATTACCCTCATCGCGGTGCAAAATGAGGAAGACGGTGAGCGCTTTATCCATCTGGGACTGAAACGCTCGCAGCTCAATGTGACCGGCAGCCTGAAATTCGATATTTCTGTTACGCCGGAACTGGCCGCCCGCGCCGTCACGTTGCGTCGTCAATGGGCGCCCCAGCGCCCGGTGTGGATTGCCGCCAGTACTCACGAAGGCGAAGAAAAAATTATCGTCGATGCCCACACCGAATTGCTGAAAGCGTTTCCCACACTATTGCTGATCCTGGTGCCGCGTCATCCTGATCGCTTTGACGATGCCAAAGCCATCGTCCGTAAAGCCGGACTGGAATATACCCTGCGTAGCGCCGGCACGGTTCCCCCCGCCTCATCACACGTGGTGATTGGCGATACCATGGGCGAATTGATGCTGCTGTACGGCATCGCTGATCTGGCATTTGTCGGCGGCAGCCTGATTGAACGAGGCGGACATAACCCGCTGGAACCTGCCGCACACGCCATACCGGTGTTGATGGGGCCACATACGTTCAACTTCAAAGATATCTGCGCCCGCTTACAGCAATCCGATGGGTTGATCACCGTGCGGGATACTGCTTCACTGGTGGAACAGGTCACCACGTTGCTGTCGGATGACGACTATCGCCGTTACCACGGTCACCATGCGGTGGACGTACTACATAAAAATCAGGGCGCACTGCAAAGCCTGTTGACCCTGCTGGAGCCTTACCTGCCGCCACGGAGCCAGTAATGAGCCGAAAACGTCTGTCCGTCGTTCTTATCAGCCATAACGCAGCGGAATTGCTGCCTGACTGTCTGGCGTCGGTGGCCTGGGCTGATGAAATTATTGTGCTGGACTCCGGCAGCAGTGACGACACGCTGGATATCGCCCGTCGCCATGGCGCGCAGGTCTATCAGAACACCGACTGGCCTGGCTTTGGCAAGCAGCGCCAGCTGGCGCAGCAGTATGCCAGCGGCGATTATATCTTCATGATTGATACCGACGAGCGGGTCACACCAGCGCTACGGCACGCCATCGAAGCGGTGCTCGAATCCCCAGAGAGCGATGTCGTCTACCGTTGTGCCCGTCGAAATCTGTTTCTGGGGCGTTTCATGCGTCACAGCGGCTGGTATCCCGATGAGGTCATTCGTCTCTACCCCAAGCGTTACCACTACAACAATAATGCCGTGCATGAATCCCTTGATCATGGCTCAGCCCGGGTGGTCTCTCTGGACGGTGATCTGAAACACCTGACCTGCCGCGACTTGTTCAGCTTTCAGAAAAAGCAGCTCGCTTATGCAGAAAGCTGGGCCAACGAGCGTTTCCTTCAGGGCAAGCGCTGCAGTTTCACCGCGATCGTATTGCACACCCTTGGCGCTTTCATCAAAACCTGGCTATTGCGCGCCGGTTTCCTCGATGGAAAACAAGGGTGGCTACTGGCTATCGTGAATGCGCAGTACACGTTTAACAAATATACTGGATTATGGGCTTTAAATAACCGGCGGGAGACTCGCCAGGAGCACCTGCACCATGAAGACTAGAGCTATCTACCCCGGTACATTTGACCCGATGACCAACGGCCATCTGGATCTGCTGACGCGTGCGACCAGCATGTTTGATCACCTGATTCTGGCAATTGCCGCCAGTCCCAGCAAAAACACGCTGTTTACACTGGAAGAACGCGTCGCGCTGGCGAAAGAAGCCACGCAACATCTGCCGAATGTGGAAGTCGAGGGGTTTACCGACCTGATGGCCACATTCGCCCGGCAGCGGAAAGCGACCATTCTGGTGAGGGGACTGCGCGCCGTTTCTGATTTTGAATACGAGCTGCAATTAGCCAAAATGAACCACCACCTGATGCCGACCCTGGAAAGCGTATTCCTGATGCCATCAGAGCAGTGGTCTTTCATTTCATCATCGCTGGTTAAAGAAGTCGCCCGTCACGGCGGCGATGTATCCCACTTTTTACCGCCCCCTATCGCTGCCGCTCTGCAGGAAAAATTAGCCTAAAGGGATAATACATCCTGGCTGCAGAAAGCCGCCGACATTAACTGTTACGTCGGCATCAACTGTTAGAAGTCGGATCCTAACGCTGGCACCGCTTGCAAAAGAAGGTGCTACGCTGTCCCTGCTTAATACTGTCGATCAATGTGCCGCAGTGATGACAAGGCTTGCCATGGCGGCCATAGACCTGCAACTCCTGCGCGAAGTAACCCGGTTTCCCATCAGACTGCAGGAAATCACGCAGCGTGGTCCCGCCCTGTTCAATGGAGCGCTGCAATACCTGCTTGATGGACTGCACCAACTGATGCGCTTCTTGCTGCGACAGGGAACCGGCAGGCCGCTCCGGCAGAATACCGGCATTAAACAGTGACTCACTGGCATAGATGTTGCCAACCCCCACCACCAGTTTGTTATCCATAATCCACAGCTTGATTGGCGTTTTACGGCCATGGCAGCGGCTAAACAGATAATCACCTGAAAAGTCATCGCTCAATGGTTCCGGCCCCAAATGCGCCAGCACGGAACTGTTTGCCAGATCGTCACACCATAACCAGGCACCGAAACGGCGTGGATCGGTATAACGCAGCACTTTGCCGCTATCCATCACCAAATCGACATGGTCATGCTTATCCGGTTCACTGTATTCGGGCAGCACGCGTAGACTACCGGACATGCCCAAATGGATAATGATCCAGCCCGTCGGTAACTCAAGCAGCAGATATTTGGCGCGGCGCTGCACACTCAACACCGGCGTATCACTCAGCGACAGAATTTCAGGAGAGACCGGCCAGCGCAGACGTTCGTTGCGCACCTCAGCATACAAAATGGTGCGGCCGACCAGCCAGGGCGAAATGCCCCGACGACTGGTTTCCACCTCGGGTAATTCAGGCATGCGTCCTCCTGCGAAATGACTGACGGGAAATGGCGTAAACGATAAGAAATGACAGAGGGAACTAAGATGCTACTCCAGCCCTGTTTTGCTCAAGCGAAAAAAAACCCGGCCAAAGCCGGGTTTTTCAGATCCACTAAAATTACTTGATTTTAGCTTCTTTGTAGAGAACGTGCTGACGGACAACTGGATCGAATTTTTTCAGTTCCAGTTTTTCCGGCTTAGTACGCTTGTTCTTCGTAGTGGTATAGTAGTGACCAGTACCAGCAGAAGAAACCAGCTTGATCTTCTCGCGAACACCTTTAGCCATGATTCAGTTCCTTAATACTTTTCACCACGGGCACGCAGATCGGCCAGAACCGCTTCGATACCCTTTTTATCGATAACACGCATACCTTTAGCAGATACGCGCAGCGTTACAAAACGCTTCTCACCTTCAACCCAAAAACGATGGGAATGCAGGTTTGGCAGAAAACGGCGTTTAGTCGCATTCATTGCGTGGGAACGGTTATTACCGGTCACCGGACGCTTGCCAGTAACTTGGCAGACTCGGGACATGTCTATTCTCCAAAAATCAAATCAGCTCGAGCTTCGTAGAGGGTGTTGGCCGCCTCGTCAGGCTCTAGAGCCCATCTCAGCAACTTCACTGAAAAGACTCTGTCATCAGGGTAAACCTGCTGAGATAGGCTCTTAACGCCACACCCAAGATTCTCAAAGGTGGCGTAGTATACGCTCTGAAGCGTATGCGCTCAAGTCCCGAACAACTAAAGATCCCCCAGGATCGCGGAAATATCTCTTAAAGCCACCCGCGCTCGGCAAAAGAAACGTACTCGCCACGCCCGATTACCAGGTGATCAAGCACCCGAATCTCCATTAACTGGCAGGCTTGTACGATTTTTTCGGTAATGGAACGATCGGCCTGACTGGGCTCCGCCTGCCCAGAGGGGTGATTGTGCGCCAGAATCAGCGCGGCAGCATTGACTTTGAGCGCTTCGCGCACGATCTCTCGCGGATGCACTTCCACACGGCTTATCGTGCCCGCGAACATCTCCTGGTGACAAATCACCCGATGCTGATTATCCAGAAACATGACCAAAAAAACTTCCCGCTCCTGATGAGCCAGCAGCAATTGCAGATATTGCTGCGTGACGTCAGGATTCAGCATGGCATCCTCCCGCGCCAGATGTGAAGAAAACAACCGACGAGCCAGTTCCGCCACCGCCTGCAATTGGGCATATTTGGAAATGCCGACCCCTCGCACCGCATTAAACGCGGCCCAGTCAGCCGTCATCAACCGATACAACGAACCAAACTGCGCTAACAGATTCTGCGCCAGTTCCATCACGTGTATCCCTTCCACGCCCGTGCGCAAAAAAATCGCCAGCAGTTCAGCATCACTGAGCGCCTCTACGCCAAGGGACATCAATTTCTCACGTGGTGCGCCGCCGTCATTCCATGTCATAGCTACTCCTTTTCAGAATGGCCCCATCATCCCACGCGGGGAATCGGCGCTCGATAGCCGTATTGCGCCAGTGCGGTAACGCTCGCAATGATTTCTGCAAGCAGAAGAAAAGCTCATAAACCAGATACCGCTCACGCTATTGCGTCACACGGCAGTGATAAAAGTGACTGACGCATCATCGTGACACCTCACACAGGAGTATCTTTTTTGATGAAGAGCCAATTGCTTAGCAAAGCCTGTCTATTACTCGTCACCTTATCCATCACCCCACTTTATGCACAGCAGCCGTTGGATAACGCGGCTAAAAACGCCCTCCAGACGGCGCTGTACCATGAATATCACACCGAAGCGCTCTATGCCGCGGCCATCGAGAAATTTGGTCAGGTTGCCCCTTTTAATAACATCATGCGGGCTGAGCAGAATCACGCCCATGCGTTAGCGCAGCTGATGCAAAATCATGGTATGTCCGTGCCGCCCAACACATTATCCGGCAGTACGGAAATGAAGAACACGCTGCCGGCGACGTTGAAGGAAGCCTGCAAAATGGGGGTTGATGCAGAAATCGCTAATCAGGCGTTATATGACAAAACACTACTGCCTGCCGTCAGTTCTCATCAGGACATCACGTTAGTTTTCCAGCGGCTGCGCGATGCTTCCCAACAGAATCACCTGCCCGCGTTTAAACAGTGCCAATAATGCCTGTTCGTCTGTGCCACGCCCCTCTTTGTGAGCGTGGCGGTAATATCGCCTCACGAAAACCGTGCCGACGGGCATACCATCATCACCACGATGGATTGCCAACACTATGATAAAATGCTGGCTCTTTTGGGCTGAAAAACGGATATAACGATGACAGATTCTTCCAGTCTGCACGGGCTTTCCGGCGCATCGCTTGCGGGAAAACATATCGTACTGGGCATCAGCGGCGGCATTGCTGCCTACAAAGGCCCGGAACTGGTGCGGCGTCTGCGTGAGAGGGGCGCTGAAGTGCGAGTGGTGATGACACCCGCTGCTGGCGCGTTTATCACGCCACTGACGCTGCAGGCGGTCTCCGGCCACCCGGTGTCGGACGATCTGCTGGATCCCGCTGCCGAGGCGGCGATGGGCCACATTGAGCTGGGGAAATGGGCAGACCTGGTGATTCTGGCACCGGCATCGGCGGATTTGATCGCCCGGCTGGCGGCGGGTATGGCAAATGATCTGCTCAGTACCGTCTGTCTGGCGACCGCCGCGCCCATCGCCATCGCGCCCGCCATGAATCAGCAGATGTTCCGCGCTGCGGCCACACAGCACAATCTGGGTGTGCTGGCAGCACGTGGCATGCTGATCTGGGGTCCGGATAGCGGCAGCCAGGCGTGCGGTGATGTCGGCCCGGGCCGCATGATTGACCCGCTAACCATTGTGGCATACGCCGACGCACACTTTTCTCGTGTCAATGATCTGCAACACCTGAATGTTATGATCACGGCAGGGCCGACGCGCGAAGCACTGGACCCGGTACGGTTCATCAGCAATCACAGCTCAGGGAAGATGGGTTTTGCCATCGCCGCCGCTGCTGCCGCACGTGGGGCGCAGGTCACGCTGATAGCGGGCCCGGTCAATTTACCGACACCAGACCATGTCACCCGTATCGATGTTATCAGCGCTCAGGATATGCATCAGGCAGTGATGTCACGCGCCGCTCAGCAGCATATCGTTATCGGGTGTGCCGCCGTGGCGGATTACCGGGCACACACCGTCGCTGACGAAAAGATCAAAAAGCAGGGTGATGAAATCAGTGTCACTCTGGTCAAAAATCCGGATATTATCGCGGATGTGGCGGCAATGAGCGAAAACAGGCCTTACGTCATCGGGTTTGCTGCCGAAACCAGTAATGTGGAAGAATATGCGCGCCAGAAGCTGGCCCGCAAACAGCTGGATCTGATTTGCGCGAATGATGTATCCCTTTCCGATCAAGGGTTTAACTCGGAAAATAATGCATTACACCTTTTCTGGCCGGGCGGGGACAAACGCCTGCCGCACAGCAGCAAACACCTGTTGGGCCAACAGTTAATTGACGAGATTGTCAGCCGTTATGATGAAAAAAATCGACGTAAAAATTCTTGATGCGCGTATCGGGCAACAGTTCCCGCTGCCAACTTATGCGACCCCAGGCTCTGCCGGGCTGGATTTACGCGCCTGTCTGGACAGCGCCATCGTGCTGGCCGCTGGCGAAACCACACTGGTACCGACCGGTTTGGCTATCCATATCGCCGACCCGGCATTGGCGGCGGTGATTCTGCCTCGCTCCGGCCTCGGTCACAAACACGGTGTGGTGCTGGGTAATCTGGTGGGGCTTATCGATTCCGACTATCAGGGGCAGTTGATGGTGTCGGTATGGAACCGTGGCAGTCAGTCTTTCACCATTGAACCCGGCGAGCGCATCGCCCAGATGGTGTTCGTACCGGTAGTGCAGGCCGAATTCAATCTGGTTAACGATTTCGTCGACAGCGAGCGGGGAGAAGGTGGTTTCGGCCATTCCGGTCGCCACTGATACGCGTTATCCCTGCCTCCCAGGAAAATTATAAAGCCACAGCGTTGATGCGACTGTGGCGCTATCTGGTGTTTGTCCGTCACATTTTTATCAAGGGTCTTTTCTGACATGGCAGAGAAAGAAAATACGAAAAGGAACCGTCGCGAGGAAATTCTGCAGGCACTGGCGCAGATGCTGGAATCCAGCGATGGCAGTCAACGCATCACCACCGCTAAGCTGGCCGCCACCGTTGGTGTTTCAGAAGCCGCTCTTTATCGGCATTTTCCCAGCAAAACACGCATGTTTGACAGCCTGATCGAATTTATTGAAGACAGCCTGACCACCCGTATCAACCTGATCCTGCAGGATGAAAAAGACACCTTTAATCGGCTACGGCTCATTTTGTTGCTGATCCTCGGCTTTGCCGAGAAAAACCCCGGTCTGACGCGCATTCTCACCGGTCATGCGCTGATGTTCGAACAGGACCGGTTGCAGGGCCGCATCAACCAACTGTTTGACCGCATTGAATCGCAATTGCGTCAGGTACTGCGCGAACACAAACTACGCGGCGGGGAAGCGTTTCGCCATGACGAAACGTTGCTGGCAAGCCAGTTACTGGCGTTCTGCGAAGGGATGCTCTCCCGCTTTACCCGCTCCGAGTTCCGTACCCTGCCCACGCAGGATTTCGAAACCCGCTGGCCCTTGCTGGCCGCCCAGCTTCAGTAAACGCACCGCGTGGCGCATCGCCACGCCGCTTATTTCATACCTGCTGAGTTATACGCCAAATTGCGCACGGTAAGCATTCACCGCGTCCAGATGCGCAGCCATTTCCGGTTTTTCCGCCAGCCAGCTAATCAGGTCGCCCAGCGTGATGATGGACGTCACGTTGCACTGATAGTCGCGCTCCACTTCCTGAATCGCGGACAGTTCGCCACGACCACGTTCCTGCCGGTCGAGCGCAATCAGCACCCCTGCCAGCGTTGCCCCTTGTGCGGCGATGATATCCATCGATTCGCGGATAGCCGTACCGGCGGTAATCACATCGTCCACCAGCATGATGCGGCCTTTCAGCGGGCTACCGACCAGATTGCCGCCTTCGCCATGATCCTTGGCTTCTTTACGGTTAAAGCAGTAGGGCACATCACGGTCATGGTGTTCCGCCAGCGCCACCGCCGTCGTGGTAGCAATCGGAATCCCCTTGTAAGCCGGGCCGAACAGCACGTCAAACTCCACATTGGCATCCACCAGCGCCTCGGCGTAAAAGCGCCCCAGCAACGCCAGGTCACGCCCGGTATTAAATAACCCGGCATTAAAGAAATAGGGGCTGATGCGCCCGGATTTCAGGGTAAATTCGCCGAACTTCAGAACCTGCTTGCTCAGTGCGAATTCGATAAACTGACGCTGATAGGCTTTCATGACTCCCTCTCCTGTAACGACGGTGGGGCTCCCACCGTCCACTGCATAGCATAAAAATGGATGGCATAAAAAAGCGACCACCTGGGTCGCTTTAACAATCAATCGGCCAATGCGGCCTTCTGCGCTCTGACAATATCTTCGATGCCCTGACGCGCCAGCGCCAGTAACGACAACAATTCGTCGTGGCTGAACGGCTCACCTTCCGCGGTGCCCTGCACTTCTATCATGCGGCCATCTTCGGTCATCACGACGTTCATATCGGTTTCTGCGGCGGAATCTTCCACGTATTCCAGGTCGCACACCGCTTCGCCGTTAACAATCCCGACCGATACCGCCGCTACCATGCCTTTCAACGGACTGGCTTTCAGCTTACCGCTGGCCACCATACCATTTAGCGCATCCGCCAGCGCCACACAGGCACCGGTGATGGAGGCAGTACGGGTGCCGCCATCAGCCTGCAACACGTCGCAATCCAGCGTAATGGTGAATTCACCCAATTTGTTCAGGTCTACGGCGGCACGCAGCGAGCGTGCGATCAGACGCTGAATTTCCAGCGTGCGGCCACCTTGTTTGCCTTTTGCCGCTTCACGGGCGTTACGGCTATGGGTGGCTCGCGGCAGCATACCGTATTCAGCGGTAATCCAGCCTTGTCCCTGACCTTTCAGGAAACGCGGAACCCCTTCTTCTACCGTGGCATTGCACAGCACTTTGGTATCGCCAAACTCCACCAATACCGATCCTTCAGCATGTTTGGTGTAATGACGGGTTAATGTGAGAGGGCGAATTTGCTGGGCACTTCGGCCTGTTGGGCGCATGGCTCGTCTCCGGGCAGGTTCATTAAACTGGCGCGCATTATACGGTCTTCCCCCTGCCCTGCCTACCGCCAGTCACGATTAAAATTTCATCAATTTTTCCGGTGCCATCCGTGCCATCGGCTGGAGAGCCGTCAGTCAGCCATGTAGAATACCGGCATTATTTATCCGCAGGCTGCTGATGTTCATGAGTGATTCCGTCTCTTCACCACCTTCACCCACGCCGTCAGGCAAGAAAATTCCCTGGCAGCAACAGGGAACAACGCCGGATTATCGCTTTTCGCTGGCTAACGAGCGCACCTTTCTGGCCTGGATTCGTACCGCGCTGGCGTTTCTGGCCGGTGCCATCGCCATTGACCAGTTTGCCCCCACGCTGGGGTCACCCACCATCCGGGCCGGTATTTCAGCCTTTCTGGCGCTGGCAGCGGCGCTGCTGGCGTGGATGGCTTACCAACGCTGGGCCGATAACGAGCGGGCGATGCGTGCCGGGCAAGCGCTGCCGTATACCCGTCTGCTCGTCGCCGTCGCCAGCGTCGTGAGCCTGACGTCAGTGGCACTGGCGCTGATTATCCTGCTGATGTAACCGCCATGACCGCACCTGCCGATACCCCGTCGCGCGACCCTGGCCTGCAACCGGAGCGCACGCGGCTTGCCTGGTCGCGTACCGCCTTTGTGCTGCTGATCAACAGCCTTTTACTGCTCAAAGCTGGTTCGATCACCACAGAGCCGCTGATGCTGGCCACCGGGTTGTTCCTGCTGGTGATGGCGCTGGTCACGTATATCTGGTCGCGTCTGCGATTGCGCGCTCTGCAGCGCCATGGTCACCCTTGTACCCGGCAATCCATACGGATGATGCAATCGCTGATGCTGATGGTGGTAGTCACGGCATTGAGCCTGTTGGTGGGGTTTATGATCGGCTAGACACCATCCCTCTACGGGTTTTCCGTCAATACAAAAGATTTTGATCTGCCTGTATTGGCATAACCCGCCGGTATACCTTACGGGTATTTGAAAGAAAAAATCATTAAATAACAAATAACTAATTAAAAACAACCCCATAACATCAGGTTATACCCTACCCATAAACAAGCATTCGTCAGAAAAAAAGCATCGTGGAATAGTCATAGACATCTTCTCTCATGTCATCACTATGCAACCACGGATAAGACATCATGCTGATTCCACAACCTTACCTGCTTTTTCTTGGCGATGTGACCGACCCGCTGGCGGTGAAAACAGCACGCGGCATTCACACCTGGCGCCCCGAACAGTGTGTAGGCCAGTTACGCCTGCCGGGCAGCACGGTGTCGCTGGGGCTCGATGATCTGGATATCCCCACCGCGGTGGCACGTGGCGCTAAAACGCTGGTACTGGGTACCGCCAACGCCGGTGGCTTTCTGCCGCCGCACTGGCTGGACACCGTGCGTGCCGCCATCGAAGCCGGTATGAACATTGCCAATGGCCTGCACCAGCGGCTGATTGATGTCCCCGGTTTACAGGCGCTGGCAGAGCAGCATCAGGTGGAGCTGTTCGATATTCGTCACATGCGCCCGGAATTAACCGTCGGCAGTGGTAAGAAACGCAGCGGTAAACGCGTACTGACCGTCGGTACCGACTGCTCGGTTGGCAAAATGTACACCTCGCTGGCGCTGGAAGCCACCATGCGTGCACAGGGGATGAAGGCGGATTTCCGTGCCACCGGTCAAACCGGGGTGCTGGTAGCCGGCGACGGCATCGCCATTGACGCCGTGATCGCCGATTTTATCGCTGGTGCGGCAGAAGCGTTGTCTCCTGCCAATGACGATGACCACTGGGATATCGTTGAAGGTCAGGGGTCGCTGTTTCATCCGTCCTACGCTGGGGTCACCACCGGTCTTATCCACGGTGCTCAGCCGCACTGGCTGGTGATGTGCCATGAAATGGGTCGCCCGCACATGCGCCACCTGCCGCATCAACCGATGGTGGAACTGGATGAGTGTGTGGATGCCTGCCTGCGCGCTGCTCGTGTGACCAACCCGGAGGTGCAGTTGGCGGGTTTCGCCATCAACACCTCCAACTATGGCGAACAGGAAGCGCGTGAGTACTGCCGTGGCCTGAGCGAACGCTTCGGTGTTCCTGCCACCGACCCGATCCGCTTCGGTATTGATGACATTGCGACGCTGCTGAAAACCCAGGGATAACCCGATGCGACAGATGCAAATTGAAACCGTAGAGCTGCCGCTGGCCCGTCCGTTCGCTATATCCCGCGGCACCCGTACCGCCGTCACCGTGGTGCGGGTTACACTGGAAGAGCGCGGTTTTATCGGCCGTGGGGAATGCACGCCCACCGCGCACTATCAGGAAACGGCCGACAGCGTCACCCGCCAGTTGGAAACCGTGCGTCAGGCAGTGGAAAACGGTATCAGTCTGGAAGCACTGCAACAGTCGTTGCCGCCGGGATCGGCACGCAACGCCCTGGACTGCGCCTTGTGGCGACTGAATGCCGCGCTTGCCCGACAAACGCTGTGGCAGCACCTCGCCATCGCACCACCGCAGTCGATCATTACCGCCGAGACCCTGAGCCTCGACACGCTGGAAAACATGGCGAACGCCGCCAAAGATGCGGTGTCGCGCGGCGCGTTGTTATTGAAGATCAAGCTCGACCGGGATCAGATTCTGGAAAAAGTGGCGGCAATCCGCCAGGCGGCTCCTAATGTCACGTTGATTGTCGATGCCAATGAGGCCTGGAGCGGGTTGGATCTGGAATCGTTGCTGCGCCAGTTAGCCGCTCATCGCATCGCGATGGTCGAGCAGCCGTTACCTGCCGGACAGGACAGCGCGCTGGCGACGTTTGAACACGCGATCGCAGTATGCGCCGATGAAAGCTGCCACCACCGGGGCGACATCGCCGCGTTGTGCGACCGCTACGAGATGATCAACATCAAGCTGGACAAATGCGGCGGACTGACCGAAGCACTGGCGATGGTGGCGCAGGCACGTCAGCACGACCTGCGCATCATGGTTGGCTGCATGCTCGGCTCCTCGCTGGCGATGGAAGCCGCTCTGCCGGTGGCGCTGGCGGCCGAACACGTTGATCTGGATGGCCCGATTTGGCTGGCCGCCGACAGCTCGCCTTACCTGACGTATAACCTTGGCCGCATCTGGCTGTGACAGAACCTACCGGAGTGACGATGACGGATACCACCCTAACCGCAATCCCTGCTGCGACGGCCTCTGCCCCAACACCGCAGCCGGTGCTGGAGATAGACGACCTGAGCGTTAGCTTCAGCGGTCGCTCCGGCACCCATCTGGCGCTCAAGGGCGTATCCTTCAGCCTCAACAAAGGGGAAGTGGTCGCCGTGGTCGGCGAGAGCGGCTCCGGCAAATCCGTCACGTCGCTGACGGTCATGGGGCTGCTGGCCGCATCCGCCCGAATTGAACGTGGCGGCATTCGCTTTACCGATAGCACCGGTCGCCGCCATGACCTGCTGAGCCTGAAGGACGATGCCCGTCGCCGCCTGCGCGGTCGCGATATGGCGATGATCTTTCAGGAGCCGATGACTTCCCTCAACCCGGTGCTGAAAGTGGGTGATCAACTCACCGAGGCCTTGCTCGACCACCACATGTGCGACGCGGCCAGCGCCGATAGCAAAGCGCGCGAACTGCTGCGCAAAGTGCGGATCGCGGATATTGACCGGGTGATGAACAGCTATCCGCATTCGCTGTCCGGCGGGATGCGCCAGCGGGTGATGATAGCCCAGGCGCTGGTTTGCGACCCGCAGTTACTGATCGCCGACGAACCCACCACCGCGCTGGACGTGACGGTACAGGCACGCATCCTGCAAATCCTGCGCAACCTGCAACGCCAGAGCAACATGTCAGTGTTGTTCATTACCCATGATATGGGCGTGGTGGCGGAAATCGCGGACCGTGTGGTGGTCATGTATCGCGGTGAGGTGGTGGAACAAGGTCGGGTCGAGGATATTTTCAACCGCCCGCAGCACGACTACACCAAGGCACTGCTGGCGGCAGTACCGCGACTGGGCGATATGCGCGACAGCGCCTGGCCCAGGCGCTTCCCGCTGCTAGGGCAGCAAAACGCGACGACGGAACCGGATCACATGACCGCGCGTTATGACGCCCCGCCGTTGCTCGATATTCGTGGCCTGAAAGTCTACTACCCCATCCGCAGCGGCATTTTCTCTTCCGTCACCCACCGGGTACATGCGGTAGAGCAAATTGATTTCGCCGTCTGGCCGGGGGAAACGCTGGCGATCGTCGGCGAATCCGGCTGTGGCAAATCCACCACCGGGCGGGCGCTGCTGCGTCTGGTGGAAAGCCAGACGGATAGCCTGTTGTTCGACGGTCAGGAGATTGCCGGTTTACATGACCGCGACTTCCAGCCGTTGCGCCGCAAAATGCAGATGGTGTTTCAGGACCCTTACGCCTCGCTCAACCCCCGTCTGACGGTAGGTTTCACCATTGCCGAGCCGTTGCTGCTGCACGGGCTGGTGAAGTCGCTGGAAGAGGCCACCCCGCAGGTGCAGGCGCTACTGAAAAGCGTCGGCCTGCAACCGGAACACGCACAGCGCTATCCGCACGAATTTTCCGGCGGCCAGCGTCAACGTATCGCCATTGCCCGTGCGATGGCGCTGCACCCTCAGGTGATCATTGCTGACGAGGCTGTGTCGGCGCTCGATGTGTCGATTCAGGCACAGGTGGTCAACCTGATGATGGACTTACAACAGAAGACCGGCGTGTCATGGATTTTCATCTCCCATGACATGGCGGTGGTGGAACGCATCGCCAACCGCGTGGCCGTGATGTACCTCGGTCAAATAGTGGAAATCGGCCCGCGTCAGTCGGTGTTCAACAACCCGCAGCATCCGTACACCCGGCGTCTGCTGGCCTCGGTACCGATCGCCGACCCTGAGCGTCGCTATACCCGTGAACTGGACGACAGCGAAATCCCCTCACCGTTGCGTAAGGCGAACGAGGTGGTGGAAAAAGCCCGCTACCGCGAAGTCGCCCCGCACCATTGGGTCAGCGAAGCCGGGTTCGGGTCGCCATCAACAGGGGCCTGACGTTATTGATCGTAAGACGTTATTGACCGTAAGACATTATTGCTCGTCAGTAGTAAACCGTAGCACCGTCCAACACCAGGGACACCCTAACTGCCTGAGAGCAGTCACCACGTCGGCAACGTACTGACCACGGTGAAAATTAAACAGTAATAAAAACAAACAATAATAGAAAGCAGCACAACAACCAGCAACACAAACCATTTACAGGAGACACCATGAAATCGTTACTACCCGCAGTAACTTCACGTCGTTCCGCTGTCGCACTTGGGCTGTCATTGTGTTTAGCCGCCGCTGCCGCCCAGGCTCAGGATCTGCGCATTTCCATGTACGCTGACATCACCGGGCTGGATCCGCATGACACCTCGGATACCCTGAGTTACTCCATCCAGAGCGGGATCTTCGAGCGTCTGTTCCAGTTCGATGACCAGATGAAGCTGGTGCCGCAACTGGCAACCGGTTACACCGGCAACGCCGATGCGACCGAATACACCATCACGCTGCGCGAGGGCGTGACCTTTCAGGACGGTACACCGTTCAACGCTGATGCAGTCAAAGCCAACCTTGACCGTCTGGCCGACCAGAGCAAAGGGCTCAAGCGCAACAGCCTGTTTAATATGATCAAGAATGTGACGGTCGTATCGCCGACACAGGTCAAAATCGAGCTGAATAAATCCTTCGGTGCGTTTATCAACACCCTGGCGCATCCGTCTGCGGTGATGCACAGCCCGGCTGCGTTGCAACAGTACCCGGATGAAACCCAGTTGCGCGTACACCCGGTCGGTACCGGTCCGTTCAAGTTTGTCGAATGGCAGCAGGGTAAAGACGTCAAACTGACTAAATACGACAACTACTGGCAGAAAGGCTGGCCGAAAGTTGATAACGTGACCTTCTACCCGTCGCCGGAAGACGCCACCCGCGTCGCCGCCTTGAAATCCGGCCAGTCTGACGCTATCTACCCGCTGCCGTCCGACCTGGTGAAAACCGTTGAAGATGACACCAAGCTGGCTGTCCAGCGTGACCCCAGCATCTATCTGTACTACATGGCTATCAACACCCAGCACGGCCCGCTGAGTGACGTGCGGGTACGCCAGGCGCTGAACTTTGCCATCAACCGGACTATGTGGCTGAGAGTGGGTTTCGCCGGTATGGGTCTGCCTGCCGCCTCCGCCATGGCACCGCGCGTGCAGTTCTTCTCCAGCCAGAGCGAGCCGAACTATACCTACAGCCCTGCGAAAGCGAAGGATCTGTTGAAAGAAGCCGGTTACGAAAAAGGGCTGGAACTGAAACTGTGGGTCAGCAACGCCACCTCCGCTGTGCGCAGTGCGCAGTTCTTCAAACAGCAGCTTGAGCAGGTCGGCATCAAAGTCACCGTGACCCCGATGGACTCCGGTACCCGCAACGAAAAACTGTTCGGCGTGAAAGACCCGAAACAGGCTGAATTCGACTTGTACTACGGTGGCTGGTCACCGTCTACCGGCGATGCCGACTGGGCACTGCGTCCGCTGTTCGCGACAGAATCCTGGGTGCCGAAAGCCTACAACGTCTCTTACTACAGCAACCCGGATGTGGACAAAGCTATCGTCGCGGGTCTGGCTACCTCAGATAACAGCAAACGTGCTGCCGCGTATGCCGATGCCCAGAAACTGATCTGGAAAGACGCGCCGGTGGTGTTCCTGGGTGTACCGGACAACCTGGTCGGTAAAGTGAAAAATCTGTCTGGCGTTTACATGCTGGCAGACGGTTCTCTGATCTTCGATCAGGCTGAGTTCAAGTAATCGCACAGGGGATCACCATGTTTGCTTATATCGTCCGACGTTTGCTGGAAATGATCCCGGTCCTGCTGGTGATCTCCCTGTTGGTGTTCGGTTTTATCAAACTGTTACCGGGTGACCCGGCACGGATCTATGCCGGCCCCGACGCTCCCATTGAGGCAGTGGAAGCCGCCCGTGCGCATTTAGGGTTGAACGATCCACTGCCGCAGCAGTACCTCCACTGGCTGACCGGGTTGGTTCACGGTGACCTTGGCGTCACCTACCGTACTCAACAGCCGGTGCTGAGCGTCATCAAAAAAAGTTTTCTGCCAACGCTGTGGCTGGCGCTGGCCGGTTTCGTCTGGTCGGTGATCCTCGGCCTGCTGATCGGCGTGTTTGCCGCGCTTAAACGGGGCAAATGGCAGGACTGGTCTTTGATGAGTCTGGCGGTAGGCGGCATTTCGATGCCGCCGTTCTGGCTCGGCCTGTTGCTAATTCAGTTTGTCGCCATGCCGTTCGGCCTTTTCTCAGTCAGCGGTTTCAACAAACCGGCCGACATTATTCTGCCCGCGCTAACGTTGGGCGCTTCGGTCGCGGCGGTGATGGCGCGCTTCACCCGCTCGGCGTTTCTGGAAGTGATGCAGGAAGACTACGTGCGCACCGCCCGTGCCAAAGGGCTGCGCCAGCGGCTGATTGTCTGGAAACACGTGATGCGCAACGCGCTGATCCCGGTTATCACCATGCTCGGGTTGCAGTTCGGCTTTCTGCTGGGTGGTTCGATTGTGGTGGAAAGCGTGTTCAACTGGCCGGGGCTCGGCTGGCTGTTGATTGAATCCATCAAGAGCCAGGATCAGCCGGTGATTCAGGCACTGGTGATGCTGTTCGTATTTGAATTTATCCTGATCAACCTGCTGGTCGACCTGCTGTACGCAGTGGTGAACCCGGCCATTCGTCTGCGTTAGGAGCTGCGATGAACACCTCTCAAGAGCCGATCGTGGCACCCTCCTCCGCCCTGAACGACAGTACGATTCGTTCACCGTGGCGCGATTTTCTGCATGCGTTCATCCGCAACCCGATGGCGCTGGCCTCCGGCGGTTTTGTGTTACTGCTGGTGCTGGTGGCGGTGTTCGCCCCCTGGCTGGCTCCCTGGAACCCGATGGAGCCAGACTGGATGGCGCTCGGCGCGTCGCCTTCCGCCAGCCACTGGATGGGCACCGACGATCTGGGCCGCGATGTGATGAGCCGCATCATTTACGGCGCACGCATTTCGCTGTACATCGGTATTGTCTCCGTCACACTGGGTATGGTGGCGGGCATCGCCCTCGGCTTGCTGGCGGGCTACTATGGACGCACTATCGACATGCTGATCATGCGCGGCTGCGACGTGCTGTTCGCGTTCCCCGGCATGTTGCTGGCGATTGCCGTGGTGGCAATCCTCGGCCCCAGCCTGAATAACGTGATTATCGCGGTAGCGGTATTCAGCGTGCCGGTGTTCGCCCGCATTGTGCGCGCCTCCACGCTCTCACTCAAACAGGCGGCCTACGTTGAAGCCGTCCGCTGCGCCGGTGCGCCGGACCGGGTCATTCTGTTGCGCCATATCCTGCCGGGTACCTTGCCGAACGTGATTGTGTATTTCACCATGCGTATCGGTACCAGTATTCTGACCGCTGCCGGGCTGAGTTTCATCGGCCTGGGGCCGGAACCGGATGTGCCGGAATGGGGCAACATTCTGGCGATGAGCCGTAGCATGATGATGGCAGGCCAGTGGCACGTCAGCGTCTTCCCCGGTTTAGCGATTTTCTGCACCGTGCTGGCCTTTAACCTGCTGGGCGATGCGCTGCGCGATACGCTGGACCCGAAACTGAAAAGCTGAGCGAACCGATCATGACACCTTATCAACAGGCGCAACTGGTACCGCTGCTGCAACGCTGGCGGACAGAGCGACAACTCGGCACACCGCGCCTGCCCTGCGGCCCGCATAATCGCCTGAGCGACGTACCCGGCGTGCGGGTCGGCCATGCTACGCTGGCCGAAGGCGAGATTCAGACCGGCGTGACCGCCATTGTGCCAAACAGCGATAACCTGTTTATACAACCGCTGCCCTGCGGTGCGGCGGTGCTCAACGGTTTCGCCAAACCGGTAGGGCTGGTGCAGATTGAAGAACTGGGACAATTACAAACTCCCATCCTGCTCGGCAACACCCTGTCAGTCGGCACACTCTTCACCACGTTGGTACGCGACGCGATTGGTCGCAATCCCGAACTGGGCCGCCGTTTGCCGACCGTCAATCCGCTGGCGCTGGAGTGCAACGACGGCTGGCTCAATGATATTCAGGCGCTGGCCGTCACCGAAGCGATGGCGCGCACCGCGTTGGATAGCGCCACGGCGGATTTCGCTCGTGGCAGCGTGGGTGCCGGGCGCGGCATGAGCTGCTTCGCGCTCAAAGGCGGCATCGGCACCGCTTCGCGGCAGATTGCGGAACTGGACGCCACCCTCGGGGTACTGGTGCTGGCCAATTTCGGCACACTGCCCGCCCTGACGCTGGACGGCGTGCAGGTTGGCGACGCCATTGCGCCTCTGCTGCCGGAACTGACACCGCAGCAGGATGCCGGTTCCATCATCATTATTATGGCGACTGACGCCGCGCTTGATGCCCGTCAGTTGACCCGCATCGCCCGCCGCGCGGGTGCCGGGCTCGGTCGGCTCGGCAGCTATTGGGGTCACGGTTCCGGCGATATCGCGGTGGCCTTTTCCACCCAACCCACACCGCAGCCACCGGAAGACGCGCAACTGGAGCCGCTACTGAATGCCGCGGCCGACGCCACCGAACACGCGGTGCTGGATGCGTTGTTACAGGCCGAGGCCGTCACCGGTTTTCGCGGCCACCATCGCCCGGCCCTGACTCAGGTACTGGACCGTCTGGCACAAGATTTCGCATAACCGCCTGAGAACAGGCGATAAGGACGCTGACATGAAAGTATTTATTTCTGCGGATATCGAAGGCATCGCGGGTGTGATGCGACCGGAACAGTGCAGCCCCGGCACACCAGAACACCAGATAGCACGCGGGTTGATGGAACAGGAAGTGAACGCCGCCATCGAAGGCGCGTTCGCCGGTGGTGCCAGCGAGGTGGTGGTGGCCGACAGTCATGCCGCCATGACCAACCTGCGCGCTGAAAACATCGACCCGCGCGCCCGTCTGGTGCAGGGCAAACCACGCGGTTTGTCGATGGTGGAAGGGCTGCAACAGCAGCAATTCGATGGTTTGATGTTCATCGGTTACCACAGCGCTGCCGGTGAGCACGGCGTACTGGCGCACACCATTAACGGCCGGGCGTTTTATCGGGTGCGAATCAACGGCGAAGTGATGGGCGAAAGTGACATCTACGCGGCGGCAGGTGCTGAACTGAACACCCCGTTGTGGCTGGTCAGCGGCGACGACACGCTGCAAAGCTGGATCACGCGTTACTACCCGGCGGCCGATTATGCCTGCGTGAAACGCGCTATTTCCCAGACCGCGGCAGAATCGCTCAGCCCGGAGGCCGCCCGCAACGCTATCCGGCTGGCAGCAACCCAGGCGGTGCAAAAAGCGCATAAAGAAACCACCACCCGTTTGCAGCCACCGTATGAGCTGGAACTGATGGTCGCCAAACCGGTACTGGCAGACCTGTTCTGCCTGATCCCAGGCGTTGTTCGCAAAGATGCCATCACCGTGGGTTACCAGTCACCCACCATCGCGCCGATCGTCAGCTTGCTGGGTGCCTTTTCCTATCTGGCAACCACGCAGAATTAATGCCCTGAACATAAGGAAGCACATCCAAGATGAAACCGGTCATTGTGATTCATGGCGGCGCAGGCGCGCTGAGCCGCACGGCGATGGACAGTGAAAAAGAACAGCGCTATCGCGCCGCGTTGCAGGCGATTGTCACCCGTGGGCAGGAAATTCTGGCTGCCAACGGCAGCGCGCTGGATGCGGTCACCGAAGCCGTACGTCTGCTGGAAGAGTGCCCGTTGTTCAATGCTGGCAAAGGTGCCGTGTTTACCCACCGTGGCACCCACGAACTGGACGCCAGTATTATGGATGGCCGCTCGCTGGACGCCGGTGCCATTGCCGGGGTAAACCATATCCGCAACCCGATTCTGGCTGCTCGCACCGTGCTGGAACGCAGCCCGCACGTGATGTTCACGGCAGAAGGCGCAGAAACCTTCGCCCGTGAGCAAGGGCTGGAGATGGTCGAGCCAGATTTTTTCTCCACCGACGAACGCTATCAGCAGTTGCTAAAAGCGCAGGCAGGTCATGACAAGATCCTGCTGGATCACGACGGCGAACGCCAAACGCAGGGCGCTGATCCGCTCGATCCGGATCGCAAATTCGGTACGGTGGGTGCCGTTGCGCTGGATGCTGCCGGAAATCTGGCGGCCGCCACGTCCACCGGCGGCATGACCAACAAGCGTGCCGGACGTGTCGGCGACTCACCCATCATTGGCGCTGGCTGCTACGCCAACAACCGCACCGTCGCGGTCTCCTGCACTGGCACCGGCGAGGTATTCATGCGTACCGTCGCCGCCTATGATGTCTCCGCGCTGATGGAATACGCCAATCTGCCGCTGTCGCAAGCCGCCGATAAAGTCGTGATGGAAAAAGTGCTGGCGCTGGGCGGTAGCGGCGGGCTTATCGCCGTTGACTACCAGGGCAATATCGCACTGCCGTTCAACAGCGAAGGCATGTACCGCGGCTACGGTTACGTCGGCGAGGACGCCGTGGTGGGGATTTATCGGGAAAACACCTGAACGTAACCGGCTTGCAGACCTTGCACCTCCACCCCCTGCACCACAGACCGACCGGGCGTGACAGGCACTCTGGAAACCGGTGCATCCGGTGCCGGGCGATAAAACACGTAGGGCTGGCCGTGTTCATCAGTCTGTATCGCCTCTGGCGCAACGGCCATGCCCTGCTCAGTGCGATACAAGATAACCGCCAGCCGCGCACTCATCCCGAGGCGAATGGGGGGAGTAAAGTCCGACAACGCGCTATCGACCGAGACCACAATGTCGTAGCGCGCGCCAGTGCTCTGCACATCCGTTTCGCTACCCTGAACGGCGATAGACGCAATGTGCCCGACCAGTTCCTGACCAGCAAAGCCGTCTCCGGTGATTTGTACCAGCATGCCTTCCTGCAATAAGTGC
Source organism: Dickeya oryzae (assembly GCF_020406815.2). NCBI lineage: Bacteria > Pseudomonadati > Pseudomonadota > Gammaproteobacteria > Enterobacterales > Pectobacteriaceae > Dickeya > Dickeya oryzae. Next base: position 153,583 of record NZ_CP162670.1, on the reverse strand, counting down.
AAGTCGGTTTCCTCCACGCGCGCGAGTACCTGGAAACGATCCTGTCCAATCAGCGTCAGTAGCGGCGTTCCCTGCGCCACCTGAACACCGGTCTGCACCATTATCGGTCGGCTGTTTTCCGGTGTGGTGGGACGGACAATAAAACCCGCGACCGGTGCGGTGATATCCCGGTGCGCGTACATCACTTCCAGCGCCTGATAACGCGCCTGTGCATTGAGCAGCTCCATCTCGGCAATCTTACGCTCCTCGCCCTGCCCACGCGCTAACACCGTGGCAAGTTCTTCCTGTGCCGCGAGCAGTTCCTGACGCTGCGTGCGTACTTGTTGCGTGAGCGCATCCACTTCCATTCGCGCCACAATACCGCGCGCAAACAGCGTTTGCGTATCGCGTAAACTGGCTTCGGTATTGCTCAACTCCTGTCTGGCATTCGCTACAGCGCGCCGTGCACGAGAAACCTCAGCCCCTTTTTCCCATTGACGGTATTGCTGTACCTCACGCTGAGCCTTGAGGACATCGGCCTGAGCCTGACGCATCTGGATTTCAAGCAAGGCAGGATCGAGGGAAAGCAGGATTTGATCCCTGACAACCGACTGACCTTCTCGTACCCGCACATCACGGACAACACCTTCAAAGGGGGCCGCCAGCGTTATCCTGGTTGCCGCCTGAATTTGCCCGACCAGACCTAGTTGGTTTTCCAGACGCTGCGGTTCAACACGCACCCATTGCGCTGGTACGCTATCGGCAGCCCCGGTATCGGCATGACGAAAAGACAGCCCGGCGACCAGCAGAACCAATACGACCGTGCCCAGCGCCAGTAAACGTTGTTTTCGTGTCTTGATATTAATCATTCAGCGCGATATCCCAACTTTCCAGCGTCGTCCCCAGTGCTTCATCCAGTACCGCCTGAGCATTCATGTAACCTATCAGGGCATTAAGCCGCGCATTTTCCGCATTGCGCAGATCGTTTTCAAAACTCAGCACCTGAAAGTTACTGGAACGGCCGACCGCGAGTTTTTCCCGCTCAATGTCCAGCTTACGACGCGATAAGTCACGGGCACGCTGCGCTATTTCAAACTGCCGCCATCGCACACCAATATCCCGAACCGCATTGGTCACATCACGCTCAAGCTGCTGGCGGGCTTCAGCCAGTTGCAGCGCCTGATCACGCACCCCGACTTGCGCCTGCACTTCGGCTTGCCGACGGCTCAGATCGCCGATTGGAATATCCACCTGGACGCCAACATAGTTTTCCCAGGTACGCGCATTACCGCTCTGTGTATTGCGGTCATTAACCTGGTTAGTCCCACCGACCAGCGATACGTCCCACAACTGGTCATTACGCGCGACCGTCAGATTGATTTGCGCCTGCTCGCTGGCAATCAGATGGCTCAGATAAGCCGGTTGCAATGACTCGGCCTGACTCAACGCCTGCGCAGCATTCACGTCAACGCGCGATGCCTGCATGGCCTCTGTCGCTACAATCGGCGTATCCAGATTCAAAGCCAGTAATTGCAGCAGCGCCAGACGTGTTGTATCCAATTGATTACGGGCATCTTCGTAACCCAGTTCCTGATTGGCGACTTCAGCCTCGGTTTGTACTATCTCGAACTCCGCCATACGACCAGCGGCTATCATGGCGCGGTTAACCTCAACCAATTGTCTGGCCCGCGCCAGCGCGTCCCGCGCAATCTGTACCTGCTCCTGCGCACGCAGTAACTCACGATAGGCGGTGATTATCTGGGTAATGGTCTGTGAAACCGTAGATTTCAGGCTGAGCCGGTTCATCTGTTCAGCCAGACGGGCCTGCCGTACCGGTGCAGTGGCGACATCTTTTCCTGCACCGCGCAGCAGTGGCTGGATAACTGAAAGATTTACCCCGTCATTACGCGACACGCCTGCCACATTCGCGTCAGTACGCCGGTACGCCCACCCCAGACTCACACGCGTACCATAAGGTGTGAGCAAGGTTGACGTCGGCGTCAGGTTACCCTGGCGATAACGATCCGACTGGTTTCGGGTCGACAAATAGCTACTGCTGAGCACCAACTTGGGTGTAAAGCGATCTTCAGCCACACGCAGATCGAACTTTTGAGCCACCCGGTACAGATAAGCACTGCGGATAGCCCGGTTATCGCGTAATCCCAGATAGATGGCATCGCTGAGCGTCAGATCAATGGTCTGTTCATTGAGCGACACACGGGCGGTGGCCGGTGAAGACGCGCCGGAACGTGTCGGCTGAGAGGGAGTCAGTTGTGTATCCGCCCTGGCGCAGGCACCGAACAACACGAGTAACCACAAGCAGAACAGCACCTTATTCATCGCGTAATGCCTGTACCGGTTGAAGGCGCGCCGCTGACAACGCCGGATTCAGACCAAAAAACAGGCCGGTGAGCACCGAACTGCCTATTCCCAATGGCAATGAGAGGGGAGAAAGGGCAAAGCTCGCCCAGTCGGAAACCATCACAAATAACCAGGCTGCACCAATGCCACCGACAGCCCCCACCAACGCGCCCACCACCGCCAGTGCGATGGCCTCCAGCAGAAACAGGCTGGCAATATCACGGGAACGCGCCCCCAGCGCGACACGCACACCAATCTCACGCCGACGCTCCGAGACATTCATCAGCATCACGTTCATCACGCCAACGCCGCCTGCCAGCAGAGAAATCCCCCCCAGGCCTGCCAGCAACCAGGAAAACATGCGCGACTGTTGCGCAATGCCCGACAATAATTGTTGGGGTATTTGTACCTCTATCTGACGACCCGGCAGTGCGCTCAGCAGCCAGTCGTGTAGTTGCGGTGCGATGCGTTCCAGCGTATCGCTACTATGGCTACGGGCCAGTAACATATTGATTTGCGGCGAGGGAACCAGACGACGCATACTCTCTCCCGGCACTAAAATGCTGTCATCAACCGACACCACCACCATCGGATTCTGCTCCCGGGGTTGCAGGATCCCCACCACCTGAAACAGATAATCGCCCAATTGCACTCTCTCACCGGGCGTGACGGAAATGCCTTTCGCGAGCAGTTCAGCCGCGATATGAGCACCAAACACGGCGTAAGTACTGCGAGCATCATACTGACTCAGAAAACGACCTTGCGCCGTTTGTAAGTCCAACACCCGTGCCAGGGCAGGATTTACCCCGACCACCACCGTATTGAACGATCGCCCCTGCACGCGGGCTTCAACCGATGTCATCGTCAGCGCAGAGGCCCCCAGAATATCGGGTATCACCTGATACAACGCGGCGATGTCCAGTATTTCCGGTGTGTAGCGTCGTGTCTGATTACCGGCAGGTAGCTGGATATTCGCCACTAGCAGATCGCTGCCCATATTCCTGAATACCGACATCGCCTGTGCCTCGGCGTTATAGCCAACATTGATCAACGCCACCACGGCTCCACAACCCATAGCAATCCCTAACAACGCCAGCACCGCACGGCGTCCCAGCATCCGCAGGCTCTCAAGCGGTTCTATTAATCGCTGGCGCAGTGAAGGCCCGTAAGCCACAGGCATCATCTCACGCATGAGACCGCTCCCATACCCGGCCATCCTGAACCTGAATGCACCGCTGCATGCACCCGGCAATCGCCCTATCGTGTGTCACGATTACCAGTGTCACCGCCTGATCACGATTCAGGGTAAGTAGCAAATCGATAATGTCGCGTGCGGTTTCGCTATCGAGATTACCAGTAGGTTCATCCGCCAACAGCAGGGCCGGTTCCCCCACTAGCGCGCGGGCAATAGCAACTCGCTGACGTTGCCCACCTGACAGACTGGCAGGGCGATGATGAAGATGGTCAGCCAACCCGACACGCACCAGTTGGTGCCTGGCTCTTTGTCTGGCTGAATGGGAGGGTATGCCCCGGTAACACAGCGGCAATGCCACATTGTCCAGAATATTCAGTCGAGGCAGCAGGTTGAAGCTCTGAAACACAAAGCCGATGGCCTGATTACGCATCACAGCCCGCTCGTCGGCGCTCGCCTGCGTCATTTCATAACCTGCCAGCCACAGGCGGCCGGAAGTGGGTCTATCCAGCAAACCAGCGATGTTCAATAAGGTGCTTTTACCCGACCCCGATGCACCGACAATCGCGCAGGATTGCCCTTTGGGGATAGACAATGAGACATCATGCAGTACTGGTCGCACCGCTGATGTTTGTGCCGCATAGGCATAAGTAATGTGTTCTAAACAAAGCGCATCCGTTATGCCAGCCTCAGGCATCCTGTCCTTTATCCTTCTGTTTTTATCGTGGGTGGCTCTGCACTATATCCATTAGATAGACGACGCATTCAGCGCTATCCTCAGCCCTTATCATCAGGATGTCGCCTGCGCCTGCTCTGCCCGCAGCGTCAGGGCATTCAGCAACGGGCGCAGCGCCTCCTGCTGGCGGGTCAGGGCATCATCACTGCCGCCTTGCTGGATCTGCGTCATCAGTTGCGATCCGTAACCATCCGGCAACTGCGCTTCTTCTATCGCTGGCAGCGACTGGTAGTGATCCAGAATCGACTGATAGGTGCTGGACGATACCCGGCCTTTACGTGCGTCTTCCTCATTCATTTTTGCAACCATTGCTTCACTCCAGGCCTCTTCCTGATCATACGCTTCTTTCCAGGCCGCTCGACGCTCATTGACGGTAAATGCGCCGCTGTCGTCGTAGGTGATCAGCGCCAGTTGGTCGCGTGACATCCCCTTGAACGGGTTCGTCCCTTTACCGTTCAAAAAATCAGTCGCCTGTGTGGCTTGTGCCAGCCGCTGCGGGTCTGTTGAGTCCGGCACTTCGGCATCATACGCCGCCTTGTTTTGGTTATAACCGGGGCCAAACAATTCTTCAGCAACAGAACTAGCTATAGCGGCCAGCCCGCGCCGGTCCGTGCTGGCATCGCGAGCCACAGCACGTGTCGCCGCCTCACTCAGTAACCGCGCCATGCCGGAGAGTTGCACACCACCGCTATCGGTTGCCTGCGCGGTGTCGGTCACGGTGCTGGTGGTAGCAGGCTGTGCCGCTGTTGATGAACGCGTCAGCGACGCTGCCTCACTATAGGCAGAGGAAGAATTCAGGGTATTGATGTTCGCCATCGTTGTGCTTATCACCTGTCAGGACTGGACTGCCTGCGCCTGCCCGGCACGCAGTGTCAGGGCATTCAGCAACGGGCGCAGCGCCTCCTGCTGGCGGGTCAGGGCATCATCACTGCCGCCTTGCTGGATCAGTGTCATCAGCTGCGACGCGTAACCATCCGGCAACTGCGCTTCTTCTATCGCTGGCAGCGACTGGTAGTGATCCAGAATCGACTGATAGGTGCTGGACGATACCCGGCCTTTGCGCGCGTCTTCTTCATTCATTTTAGCAATCACTGCTCGCTTCCAGGTTTCTTCCTGATCATACGCTTCTTTCCAGGCCGCTCGACGCTCATTGACGGTAAATGCGCCGCTATCGTCGTAGGTGATCAGCGCCAGTTGATCGCGTGACATCCCCTTGAACGGGTTCGTCCCTTTACCGTTCAAAAAATCAGTCGCCTGTGTAGCCTGCGCCAGTCGCTGCGGGTCCGTTGAGTCCGGCACTTCGGCATCGTAGGCGGCCTTGTTCTGGTTATAACTGGGCCCCAGCAGTTTTTCGATAGTCGCATCGGCTATCGCCTTTAGCCCACTACGGTCCGTGCTGGCATCGCGAGCCGCAGCACGTGTCGCCGCCTCACTCAGTAATCGCGCCATGCCGGAGAGTTGCACACCACCGCTACCGGTTGCCTGCGCGGCGTCAGTCACGGTGCTGGTTGTCACAGGCTGTGCCGCTGTTGATGAACGCGTTAGCGACGACGCTTCACTATAGGCAGAGGAAGAATTCAGGGTGTTAATATTGGCCATAATCTGCTCCGGTTAATAACGCAAGGTGTCGTTTCATCAGGCTCCCCTGGCTTGGTATTATCGGCAGGATAGGGTTGCCCCTCTCCGCTACACGCATCAGGGGAGAAAGGCAACGCCAGTTGGGGATTACTTCATCGTGAATTCGACGCTCCACGCATAAGTGGAGAAATTCTGAGAAGTAATGGTAGCGTTACACACCGCCCCACCACTCGCCTCGGCATTTTTGGTCCACTTCGGTGACTTCAGAATTTTGCCGGTTAACGCACTGCCCGGCACGATGGTGTTGATAAAGGTGGTGCTAAATACGCAGGTCTTTCCACCGATGGTGTAACGCGCAACAGCGGCATTAGCATCAGGGCTAATAAGATTTTGTACACGATAAGAACTGGTAGCTAGTGCTTCAACCTGAAGAGCTGGTTTTGGGCTGGCAATAGCATTGGTGCTGATCTCGTTGTTGGTGATCGGCTTGTAAGTTGCAGTTTCATTGCCCAAATTCTTAAACGTAATAGTTACTGCTGGCCCAGCATACGCAGCCCCAGCCGCAGACATCATTACCGCCGTCATTGCGGCACCCAGGATATTTTTTTTGCTTAACATATTAATAGTTTCCATGTGTTGACATTATTTCTGTCACAGAGCGGCACTCACGCCTGCTCTGTCCGGTCTACAGCAGATGCTGTAAATCCTCTCCCGGTCACTTTGCAGCCCTTGTCTTCCGTGAAGAACACCTCAGCTCACGCAAAGTCCCTTTAAGAGCCTATCCCATTAGGGCTATTTCACTTGCCATTTGGGCCCTGGGCAGTGCTCGAACGCCTCACGTACTCCGTGTACGCTGCGGGTTCTCCGCGCTGTCCGTGTCCAAACTGGCTACGCCAATAACGCCTACTGGGATAGGCTCTACGTCATCAGCAATAAAACACTGAAGAGGTTAACGGCCAGAACACTGGAAACTTTAAAATTATTTATGAGTTAGCGATTCCGCTAATGATAACGATGGGTGGCGTGACGACGATCACCCACGCTGATACCGCACCACCCGGCTGCGATTCAGTAACAGCGTCAGGTAGCCGTCTTGTATCAACAACGAGAACCGTTTTTCCCACGGCCCGTCTTGCACAGTCGCCAGTGCACGGCCGTTGCCAAGCGATTGCAGAGAACCGGCTATCTCCGCCGGGCCGAGCCCCATCACGATACGATCACCGTCGATCACCAGTTCGCTGCGGGTATCCGGCCAGTACCATCGGCCTTGCAGCCGCGCCACGCTATCGTCGGCTTCCACCGGCCAGAAACGACACGGTGCGTGGCCGATTTCTCCGGCTATCGCCATGCCATCCTGCCGTAATCTCATCGGCAGATGGCTGGATAATGACACCGCCACGCCGGGCTCTTCGCCACGGTACAGCGTTTCCGTCGCCCCCAGCCAGCAGGCACCCGGGCCTTGTACGTCGAGCCAGTGCCCGCCCTGCTCTGCAACATACAGCCCCGGCGTCAGGTCGTGGCCGCGCGTGGGCAGTGGCTGGCCCAGCAGCGCCGACATCACCCGCAGCACACTGTCGTAGGTGGCGACATCTTCGCGGTTAGCGACCAGCGCTACCCCCGCCTGTGATACCGGGTCGAGCAGGAAGTAACTCTTGTAACCGGCGTGAGAGCCGCCGTGCCCTACCAGTTGTGCCGACCCAATGCGGCTGTGCGCCACACCGAGCCCGTAGCCAGTCACGCGGCCATCACGCAGGTAGCGCGGCAGGGACAACCGTGCCAGCACGCCCTCACCCGGCCCCTGATTCATTAGCAACGCTTGCAGCCAGACGGTCAGGTCGTGCACGCTGCCGGTGACACAACCCGAGGTAGACAGATGCAGCCCGGCGCAGGATAACTGCCAGCCCTGCGGCGCTCGCCAGTAGCCCGGCACCAACCCCGGCACGATATCAAACCAGGTTTCCGGCGCGCTGAGAGCAATCCCCAGCGGCTGACTAATGTGCTGGCGCAGCAGGTCGGCAAAATAAATGCCCTTGGCTTTCAACGCTTCTTCCACCAGCCGGTAGCCGGTGTTGGTATAGGAGATCTCGCTGCCCGCCGGGTAATTCAGCTCGCCGTTCTCCGCCAGAAACGCCAGCAAGCTGTCAGCCGAGGTGGCGTTGTACACCGATAACCCCAGCAGCGACAGGCTTTCGCGCACATCCGGCAGGCCGGATGTCATATCCAGCGCCTGCCCGACCGTCACCTGACCGTTTTCGCCAGTCAGTTGCGGCAGATGCCTCTCAAGACTGTCCGTCAGCGCCAGTGTCTGACTGGCCGCTCCCGTCACCAGTGAAGCAAACAGGTGCTTGGTGACTGAGGCGAAACGTACCACGCTCTGGGTGGTAAACGGGGTGTTCTGCGCCAAATCCGCCAGCCCACCGCAACAGGCAGCCCGGATCTGTTCGCCATCGAATAACGTGATAGCACCGCCCGGCTCACCGGGTTGATGCCAGGATTGCGTAATCGCCCGCGCTTCATCAATGGCGCGCTGCCAGTGTAATGTCATGCCGGTTCCTCCAGCGTCATGCTTAAATCGTACAGTTCCGCCGTGTGGGGGTGATACAGGTTACGCGCCCGCAAGTCTTCCACACTGAGCTGTTCCACCATTTCGCCATGCTGCATCACACCGACGCGCTGGCACAGATGCGACACCACCGCCAGATTGTGGCTGACCATGATATAGGTCAGCCTGCGCGCCTGACGCAGGTCTGTCAGCAGGTTGAGGATTTCCGCCTGCACCGAGACATCCAGCGCCGAGGTCGGTTCATCCAGCAGCAGCACTTCCGGCTCGGCGATCAGTGCGCGGGCAATCGCCACCCGCTGGCGCTGGCCGCCGGAAAGCTGATGGGGAAAACGAAAACGCGCCGCGGCAGGCAGGCCGACTTCATCCAGCGCCCGGGTGATACGCTGCTCAGCACGATCGAAGCGGTGCACCAGCAGCGGCTCATGCAAAATACGATCGATAGTCTGGCGTGGATGCAGTGATCCGTAGGGATCCTGAAACACCATCTGCACCTGCCGAAAAAAGCTGCGATCCCGTCGGGCTAATTGCGCCATGCCGCCAAACTCGATGCGCCCTTGCCAGTGGGTATTGAGCCCGGCCAGCGCACGTAAAATGGTGGATTTGCCGGAACCGCTTTCGCCCACCATACCGAAACTGTCACCACTCTCCAGTGCGAAGGACACCCCTTTCACCACCTCGAGGTTACCGAAGGCAATGCGCAGGTTTTCTACGTTAATCATGCATTTTCCCCCATCACGCGTCCCTCCAGGCCGGGTCGCGTTGCAGCACCGGTAGCCGGGCGCGCGGGTGTTTCAACGACGGCAGGCAAGCCAGCAACCCCTGCGTATAGGGATGCTGCGCCTGTAACAGCTCGCTGGCCCGCAGCAGTTCGACGATCCGCCCGGCGTACATCACCGCGACGCGATCGCAAAAGTGCGACACCAGCGGCAGATCGTGACTGATCAGGATAAGCCCCATGCCACGTTGCGAAACCAGATCGTTAATCAGGCAGAGGATCTCCGCCTGCACGGTAGCATCCAGCGCAGAGGTCGGTTCATCGGCAATCAGTAATTCCGGGTCCGGTGCCAGCATCATGGCGATCATCACCCGTTGCCCCATACCGCCCGACACCTCATGCGGATAACGCCCTGCTACCCGCTGTGGGTCGCGAATGCGCACCTGATCCAACAGGTCGATAGCCGCCTCCATTGCCGCACGGCGACTGCCGCCCTTGTGCTCGCGCCAGGCTTCCGCCACCTGCTGGCCGATAGTCATCACCGGGTTTAGCGAATACTTCGGGTCTTGCAGGATAAAACCGACCCGCTTACCGCGAATCTGGCGTAGCGTTTTTTCACTGGCACCGCGCAGGTCGATACCGTCAAAGCTCAGTTTGTCGGCCTGAACACGGGCGCTGCCGGGCAGCAGTTGCATCAGGCTACGGGCCGTCAGCGACTTACCGGAACCGCTTTCACCGACGATAGCGAATTTTTCCTTACCAACGCTGAAGCTAACGCCACGTACCGCCTCAAACGTTTCCGTCCGATTGGCAAACGCGATACGGAGATTCTCAATTTCCACCAGCATTTAGCGCTCCTTCGGGTCCAGCACATCACGCAGGCCATCACCCAAAAAGTTGAAGGCCAGCGAGGTCAGGAAAATGGCGACGCAAGGCACCAGCGGCACCCACCAGGCGTTGAACAGGAAACGCCGCGCAGTGGCGATCATCGTGCCCCACTCCGGTGACGGCGGCTGTGCCCCCATACCAAGAAAGCCCAGACTGGCGGCGGTGATGATGATGGAGCTCATGTCCAACGTCACCCGCACAATCAGGCTCGGTACACACAACGGCATAATGTGGCGCAGAATGATGCGCAGCGGCGCGGCACCGGTCAGGCGGCTGGCGGCGATAAAATCGGTATGACGGAATTGCAGCGTTTCCGCGCGTGCCAGCCGGGCATACGGCGGCCAGGCAGTCAGCGCAATCGCCAGAATGGCGCTTTCCACTCCCGGTTTCAGTGCCGCGACAAACGCCAGCGCCAGCACCAGCCGAGGAAAGGCCAGAAAGATATCGGTCAGCCGCATCAGGATTTTATCCAACCACCCACCGGCATAACCGGCGATACAGCCAACCAGCAGACCGATGGGCGCGGTTAGCGCCACCACCGCGAGCACCATACCCAACGTGGTACGCCCGCCGTAGACAATACGGCTGAACACATCACGCCCCAGCTCATCGGTACCGAACCAGTGCGCCGCAGACGGCGCGGCCAGCCGGTTAGACAGATTCTGAAAACCGGGGTCGTAAGGGGCCAGCCAGGGGGCCACCAGTGCCAGCAGCATCACCACCGCGATGATGATCAACCCTATCACCGCCAGCGGATTGGTGCGAAACCCCAGCCACAGGCGGTAACGCTGCCCCCACACCGCCTGACGGCGTGTGGCAGGCGCTTCGTCGAGCAACCAGGCTCGTGAGACCAAAAAACTCATGTTACGCGGGGATCCAAAAGTCGATAGAGAATGTCAGCCAGCAGGTTCAGCAGCACATAGGCCGCGCCTACCAGCAACGTGGCACCCACCACGGGGTTCATGTCTGCGTTGAGCAACGCGGTGGTGAGGTATTGGCCCAACCCCGGCCAGGAGAAGACGTTTTCTGTCACCACCGCGCCTTCGAGCAGCCCGGCGTAGGTCAACGCCAGTACGGTGACCAACTGTACCGCTACCGTGGGGAACGCGTGCCGCCAGACCACCCGACGGGACGATAACCCTTTGGCGCGGGCGGTGATCACAAACTCGCCGCTGAGTGCATTAAGCATGAAGGTGCGGGTCATACGGGTGATATACGCCATGCTGAAATACGCCAGAATCAGCACCGGCTGCACCATGTGCGCCAGCGCGTCACGCAGTGCGTCATAGTCCCCCGCCAGTAGCGAATCCACCGTCAGCAACCCGGTCACATGCGGCACCATGTCCTGAAAGAGGATGTCCTGCCGCCCCGGCCCCGGCGCAATGCCCAGCACCGCATAGAACACCAGCAGGCTGAGTAACGCCAGCACAAACACCGGCAGTGAATGACCCGCGAGACAGATGACGCGAATCACCTGATCGACCCAGCGCCCCTGGCGCACTGCCGCCCACACCCCAAGCGGAATGCCGACCAGCGCCGCGACGATGATCGCCGCCGTCGCCAGCTCCAGCGTGGCAGGGAAATAGCGAGCAATATCGGTGGTGACCGGGTTAGAGGTCAGGACCGATCGACCTAAATCGCCGTGCAGCAGTTGGTTCAGGTAGTGACCGTATTGCACCCACAGGGGCTGATCCAGCCCCATTTCCTGACGCACACGCTCCACCACCGCCTGCGGGGCGTTGTCCCCAACGGCGGCCAGCACCGGGTCGGTCGGCATAATCCGACCGATGAAAAAGGTCAGTACCGAAAGCCCCAACAGGGTCAACAGCAGGCTGCCGAGCGTACTGCAAAAACGAATCAGTATCTGCATCAGGCTTTCTTCACCTGCTGGTAAGGCACCTTGCTTAAGACCGTCATGGTGACGTCGCTGAGATTCTTGCGACAGGCCAGCGTTTTTTCATCCTGCATCATCAGTGTGAACGGGCTCTGCTCACGGTGGTTACGTTGCAGGGTTTCGTACAGCGCGATGCGTTTGGCTGGGTCCTGCTCATGCAGCGCCTGCTCGGTCAACTGATTGAATTTTTCATCCGACCAGTTGCAACGCCACGCCAGCGTGCGGTTGCGCGCCCCATCGCTGTTGTCGGTGTTGATGCAAAACGCTTCGGCGTTGGAGTTCGGGTCAAAATAGTCGGCCCCCCACGCGGTCAGCGCCAGTTGCTGCTGGCGGGCGCGCATTTTGGTCAACACCTGACGGTTTTCCGCCGCGATCAGTTTCACGCGGATGCCGATAGCACCCAACTGGGTCTGGATCGCCTGCGCGATATCCGGGTACGGCTGCGCGGAGTAGTGATCCAGGGTAATGTCAAAACCATCGGGATAACCGGCGTCTTTCAGCAACGCTTTGGCTTTAGCGACATCCAGGTGGAACGGGTTATCGTCCAGCGCCGCCGGGAAGCCGCCCGGCAGGAAGCTCTGATGAACTTTGTGCGTGAGCGGCAGAATGTTTTTCTGGATGCTGTCATAGTCCAGCGCCCACTTGATAGCCTGCCATACCTGCGGCTTTTTCAGGAACTCGTTGGCGGTATTGCAAGACAGCAACATCACGCTGGCGATGCTCTGGCGCACCAAATGGTAGTTGCTGTCGTTCACCAGCGGACGGATCTGCTCGGTGGTCAGGTTGCGGGCGATATCCACGTCCCCTTTTTGCAGCATCAGCAACTGGGCGGACGGGTCAACAATGTGTTTAATCAGCACACGTTTGAAGGCATTGTTCGCCGGGAAGTGATCGTTCTTCTGCAAAATGATGCTTTCGCTGGCCTTCCAGCTCACCAGTGAGAACGGGCCGGAACCGGCGCTGTTCTGCTTCAGCCACTGGTTGCCCAAATCGTCGTTTTGCTGATTCGCCAGTGCGGCTTTTTTCTGCACGATGCTGCCCACCGGGGCTGACAGGCAATACAACAGGAAGGTTTCCGCCGCTGGTTTGTCGAGGTTTATCACCAGCGTGCTGTCATCTGGTGCGGTAATGTGCTGCTCGACATTGTCTTTGGTAAAGCCGAACTGGTTGATGATGAACGCCGGGCTTTTATCCAGCTTCACCGCACGTTGCAGCGAGAAGGCCGCATCGGTGGCGGTCACCGGCGAGCCATCGGCGAATTGGGCTTTCGGGTTGAGGTGAAAAGTGAACGTTTTACTGTCGTTGGCCACTTCCCAGCTGACGGCCAGATCGCCAATCACCTCTTGCGGATTGGCCGGGTTCGGCATCACCAAACGCTGATAGAGATTGCCGATAATTTCCGTTCCCACTGCCTCGAACCCTTCCTGCGGGTCGAGACTGGTCATGTTATCAAGCTGCATTGCCATCACCAGTATTGAGGGCGGCGTATCGGCAAACGCGGTGTTCACATTAAGCCAGGACAGGAAAGGTACGGTAGCGCAACCGGCAAGAAAACGTCTTCTGGTAACCATTAATCCCCCAAGTGTCTGATTTTAAAATATAAAAAAAGATATTTTTTCTTTTTGCGGCTTGACAGACATCACGGGCGCTGGCTTAAATGGTGACGCGGCGAACAAAATTTCTCCGCCTGAATGACCTGCACCAGGAAGGTGCACATCAGGTTCCATCTCAGAAAATCATTTTCCTTCAATCCAGTATCGGTACTTCATCCATGCCAGATTCGCCTGTGTCAGACAAGCCGCTTGAACAGCACGCCGCACTCCCTGTCTTTGATGGTCACAACGACGTGTTATCACGTCTGTGGCGGCTTCATCGCGATAATCCGACCGATGCCTTTCTGAACGGGCCGTCGCAAGGTCACATTGACCTGCCCCGGATCCGGCAGGGTGGATTCGCTGGCGGCCTGTTCGCCACCTACGTTCCCTCTGCCAACGGTGATGCAACATCCATACCAGGTGGTAACGTTTCATTAACGACCCCGTCGATGGCGCAAGCGCGTGACATCAGCTTCTGGATGCTCTCCACCCTGTTACGTCTTGAAGCGGCGTCTAACGGGCAACTGCGAGTCTGCCGCAGCGTGGCGGATATCCGCCGCTGCATGGCAGAAGGTGTGGTGGCCGCCGTGATGCACATTGAAGGTGCCGAGATGCTGGATGCCGACCTGGATCTGCTGGATATTCTCTACGCCTCTGGGCTGCGCAGCCTGGGGCCGTTGTGGAGCAGGCCGAATATCTTCGGTCAGGGGGTCCCCTTTCGCTTTCCTTCCTCTCCGGACACCGGCGACGGCCTGACCGATGCCGGGCTGCGACTGGTACGCGCCTGCAACGCCAAACGCATTCTGGTGGACCTCTCCCACATGGATGAAAAAGGCTTCTGGCAAACGGCAGCGGTTTCCGATGCACCACTGGTAGCCAGCCACTCCAATGCCCACGCCTTGTGCGCCCAGTCGCGCAACCTGACGGACAGCCAACTGGCGGCGATTCGCGAACGCGACGGGTTTGTCGGCGTCAATTTTGGTACCTCCTTCCTGCGTGCCGACGGCCGTAAAGACCCGGCTGCCACGGTGCAGGAGATCGTCCGTCATGTGGAGTATCTGCTGGAAAAACTGGGAGAAAATGGCGTCGGCTTCGGTTCCGATCTGGATGGTACCACCATCCCCGGAGACATGAAGGACGTGGCCGGTTTCCCCATTTTGGTGCAGGCACTGGCCGGGCGGGGCTACTCACGCACTCTTCTGGAGAAAATCTGTTACGGCAACTGGTTGCGCGTGCTGGAAGCCACCTGGGGCGAATAGCCAGCGGGCGCGGCCTGCGGCGGTTGCACCGCGTTTTTCAATTATCTGGCGTGAATTTTGCATGTTTATACGTTGGATCGTGCTCCATCGGGCCGGTCGGGAACACACCATATACAGGACTCAGGTTATGCGTTTACGCCACATCGAAGTCTTTCAGGCGATCGTTCAGGCCGGCACCATCAGCGGTGCAGCGCGGCTACTCAACGTTTCCCAACCCAACGTCAGCCGGGTGCTGAATCACGCCGAACAGCAATTGGGATTCGCGCTGTTCGAACGGCGTTCACAAGGCCTGGTCCCCACGGTGGAAGGGCAACGGCTGATGCCGGAGATAGAACAGCTTTACAGCCAGTTGCAGGCGATTTCCCGCCTGACCGAGAACATTCGCAAAGGCCAGTGTGAAACCATGCGGCTGGGTGCGGCTCACGCCTTCGGCCAGATGATTGTCGCCCCGGCGATGGTCGAGTTCCAGCAGCAGGTGCCGCTCATGAACATCGAACTGGTCACCGAGCACTTCAGCACCCTGTGCCAGAACATCCAGCAGCACCAGCTCGACCTGGCACTGGTATTCGGCCAGCAGGTGCCGCCGGATTTACTGGCCGAACCGCTGTGCCAGTCACGGATGGTGGCGATCCTGCCGAAAGACAGCCCGCAACAAGGGCCGGTATCGCTGGAATGGCTGTGCCACAACAACCTGTTGATGATGCAACAGCAAGACCCGCTGGGCCAGGTGGTACACCGCGCACTGCATGATCGCCGCCTTAAACCCGCCGCGTCGCTATACATCAAAACCTATTCGGTGATAGCCGACATGGTGCTGGCCGGTGGTGGCACCGGTATTGTCGACCTGTTCACCGCCCGTCGTTACGCTGACCAGCTCAAAATCGTGCCCATCAGCCAGCCACTGCCGTTCGAAGTGATGCTGATAAGCCGCCGCGATATCCCGCAATCCCGCGAGATCCTGCAACTCAAACAGGTGCTGAAAAGTAAGTGCCGTGAACTCGCCAGCCAGTGCCAGCCGCTGCTGGACGCCGCCTGATTCCCTTCTTACGTTTCCGGCCACGGCACTGCCCGGCCGGAAGCCGTGATTTGTCAGCCCGTTACCGCTGTCGCTTTTGGCAAAGCGCCCGTTATAATTACCTCATCACTTCTTAACAGGTATGCACCGATGATTCGTAGCATGACCGCTTACGCCCGGCGAGAAATCAAGGGTGAATGGGGCAGCGCCGCCTGGGAGCTGCGCTCCGTAAACCAGCGTTATCTGGAAACCTACATCCGTTTACCCGAACAATTCCGAAGCCTGGAGCCGGTAATCCGCGAACGCATCCGCAACCGTCTGACCCGAGGCAAAATCGAGTGTGGCCTGCGTTTTGATCTGGACCCGCGCTCACAGGGGCAACTGATCCTCAATGAGCCACTGGCCAAACAACTGGTCGCGGCGGCGAATTGGGTGAAAATGCAAAGCGACGAAGGCGAGGTCAACCCACTCGACGTGCTGCGCTGGCCGGGAGTGATGTCGGCACAGGAGCAGGATCTGGACGCCATCAGCACAGAGCTAATGCAGGCGCTGGAAACCGCGCTGGACGACTTTATCCTCGCCCGCGAAAGCGAAGGCAACGCGCTTAAAGCGTTGATTGAACAGCGCCTGGTCGGCGTCAGCGCCGAAGTCGCCAAAGTCCGCGCCCACATGCCGAACATTCTGCAGTGGCAACGGGAAAAGCTGCAAAGCAAGCTGGAAGAAGCGCAGGTGCAGCTCGACGGCAACCGGCTGGAACAAGAGCTGGTGCTGATGGCGCAACGCATCGACGTGGCCGAAGAACTCGACCGGCTGGAAGCCCACGTGCGGGAAACCTACAAAATCCTCAACAAGCAGGAAGCCGTCGGCCGCCGTCTGGACTTTATGATGCAGGAATTCAACCGCGAATCGAACACGCTGGGTTCCAAATCCATCAACGCCGACGTCACCGCCTCCGCCATCGAACTGAAAGTGCTGATTGAGCAGATGCGGGAACAGATTCAGAATATTGAGTAAAGTCCAAATCTAACTCATCAAATCTGGCAACATCTCATACATACTACCAAGCCCGTGTAATAACGGGCTTTTTGATGCCATAGAATCTCTAACGATCCCAATACAGCACATATTTACCGTGTACATAGTTATAAAGGTGATCTCAGAAACCTCAATTTTTCTGCAAACTTACTCCACCGTGTTCCGTTTCGCTTGCCTCAGGGCACAAGCGGTTTACTCTTCTTTATAACGCCACATTTTTCATGCCGGATGGTTTTGTAAGGAAAAGAAGAACCGAAAACGCTGCTTTATTACGACAATGAGCAAAGGAAAGAGATCATAACAACCTAATTAATATTGTTTTTTGGGGATTGAATCAAAATGAGATTACACGTACGATCTAAGTGTACATTTCAGGAGACACATTATGCGTACATTCACCTCAACTCAAGCCCGTGCCAATATCTCAGCAGTATTGGATGCCGCTACTCAAGGTGAACCGGTTGAAATCACTCGTAGAGATGGCAGTTCAGCGGTGGTTATCAGCAAGGCTGACTTCGAGGCATACCAAAACGCTAAACTCGATGCCGAGTTTGATGTGATTATGCAGCGTCATGGGCATACCGTAGAGGCACTGACAAACCGATGATATGGGTCAGCGCACAGGAAGTTATCGCTTTCCATGCCCGTATTTTACAACGACTTCCCGGCGTTGCTGGCATGCCCGACCCGGATAGAGCCGAAGCACTCATCTATCGGGTACAAAACCGCACGCACGACGAAGGCGTTACAGATATTTTTGAGCTCGCCTCTACCTACTGGGTTGCTATTGCTCGTGGGCACATTTTTAATGATGGCAATAAACGCACGGCGTTCTTTGTAGCTATAACGTTTCTCTACCGCAACGGCATCCGCATTCGTGATACCGACAATACGCTGGAAAACTTAACGGTAGAAGCAGCGACAGGCGAGAAAACCGTTGACCAGTTAGCACAGTCTTTGCGAGATTTAGTAGATAACCTTATCCCAACTCGCTAAACACCGCCGTTTGTCGCGATGGGAATAGCCTGGTTAACTGTTCACAGGTGCACAAACCCGAACTCACAGTTACCGCCTTAGCCGAACCTGCCAAGCAGACCAATAGAAATCGCCATCGAGGTTCCTGCTTGTGCAGAGCGGTGCCGATGTCAATCCTTACCGAGTCCTTCATCTTCCCCACAGTATCCCCCACTGATATATAACGTGTTTGAGCCAGATATTTATTGGCAAACAACGCTTGTAACAGCCGACGGGTATGTCAAACAACCTATACCCCACCCCATCAGCCATAAAAAAACCGGGCAGAGCCCGGTTAATAAAAACCTAAAAAATAAACACAGAAGAGGGGAGGGGGTTATCACAACAGGTGAGGATGGGGAGAGCGAGCCCTTCCCACCTCGTCAATCACATTATTTATACAGAACCGCGTTGCCGTGCAGCGTGTCGTCACCCTGAACGGACGTGATCTGGAATGATTTAGCGCCAGCGGCATCCGCTTTGGCAGCAAGTTTAGCCTGCAGACCATCGAGCGTGTTGGCGCTGGCGGAGATGCTGCCGACTTCCTGGCCTTGTGGGTACTGGATTTCAGTTGCAGCAAAAGCGCCGACGGACAGAGTGCTCAATGCGATGGCAGTAAAGACAGTTTTCATGTTCATGATGGTTTCCTTTTTTGCGTCTTCGTTGTTAAGGGTATTCGTAAATGACAAGTCAATTATCACTATGGTAACTATACCCAACTTCACAAAAAGTGCGATCCATATCACAATCCTATGTCAGAAATATGAAACCACCGTGTATTCAGTCGATTACTGCCAGAACTGATCGGATGTTTTTTTGAGCGGTCGGGAAATAAAGAAAATCTGCCAGGTATACAGAATGGGGACTCAGGCACCGGGTACGAGCCTCTCTCACGACGAGTTCACGGCGTTATTCTGCGCCATTCATCAAGCGCATTCTGTAGAGGCAAGTACATGCGTTGTTAAATACTCCTGCATATTATTCCAAATAATAATTATTTCATTTGTGGGTATTATCACACTGCTAACCGGGAGTTATCTCACTTCTGGCGTACGCCATGAACGTGGATATGGAAATAATATGTCAACTAATTAAAATCAGTTTTCCTTAAATGACCTCAAATAATCACGCTGGAAAATCAAGCAATAAAAACGTTAAAATATCTCCCCACCAGGTAAGTTCCTGCGCAAAAAAGACATGAAGTTAAGGACAGGGGGAAATATGTTAGAAATATTTGATGTGAGTTTTAGCTTAATGTCAAATAACAAGCTGGATGAGGTGTTTACACTACGCAAAGATACATTTAAGGACCGTCTTGACTGGGCCGTCAACTGTATTAATGGGATGGAGTTCGACGAGTATGATAATGAGCACACCACCTACCTTTTAGGCGTCAAAGAGGGGAAGGTGATTTGTAGCGTCCGGTTTATAGAAATAAAATACCCCAATATGATTACCGGCACGTTTTACTCTTATTTCGATAACCTCAAGATCCCCGAAGGGAACTATATTGAATCCAGCCGTTTTTTTGTTGACCGTGATCGGGTAAGAAATTTAATTGGCACCCGCAATCCGGCATGTCTGACGTTATTCCTCGCTATGATTAATTACGCCAGAAAATACCATTACGACGGTATCCTCACGATTGTCAGCCACCCGATGTTGACCTTGTTAAAACGTTCAGGCTGGCGCATTTCCATCATCCAGCAAGGGCTCTCGGAAAAACAGGAGCGCATTTATTTGCTACATCTACCCACAGATGACGGCAGCCGACACGCGCTGATTGAGCGCATTACCCAAATGACACAGGCCGAGTCCGAGCAGCTTAAGACCTTGCCTTTACTGGTTCCACTGGCTTGATCAGGTTCATTTCAACCCCAAGCCGGATGGCGTGTTTAGCATTCAGTACACCCAGCTTTTTGACAACATTGCCAATATGAAATTTAACGGTGCTGGTGGTAATACCAAGAATAAGTGCAATTTCCTGATACGTTTTTCCCATACTTGCCCAGTAGAGAATTTCATTTTCTCGTTGTGAGAAAAGATTAGGTTCCTGCGACTTGCTGTTGTTTTTGTTTTTGCTCATCTCCCGGTAAAGGGAGGTGAGCTTTTCGTGAGCGGAAATCAACAGCATTTGCAGTTTTTCTTTATTATTCTGAACAATCTCTTCCAGTTCTCCGCTGCGATTTTCTTCAAACATGAAAGACAATGTAGCCAGATTATTGCCCGGATCATGTAACACAAAGGTATAACCGTTAACAATGTCGTATTCTTTGGAGAGATTGAATATTCTGGAGAATTTTAATTTTGAGCTGATAACCAGATCATCATCCCAGGAGAAGGGAGAGATTTTATTAATCGCCGTCAGAATAACCGGGTCAATGTGTTGATAATTATTACTTCGATAAATCTCAACCCATTCCGATGGATAATTAGAAATAATGACCACATCCGTCGGCTTTTTCTTATTCATGATCAAATAGGCGTATTTCAGGTCGCCATAGCTCTTTAACTTTCGGTTAAGATAGTTTTGTATTGTGCTATTAATGAAGTCAACGTTAGAGAATGATATAGACATCTAACTCTCCCAAAATCGTGTACGACAGTGCAATCTGATCATGACGGCACGAAAGTATAGTATCAACCTATACCTAAGTCTAACTATCTTTCCCGGTTCAAAATCCTTAGAATTTTCAAAAAATAACATCAAATATGAAAATAAAAAACTCTGATCACTATTAGCGATCGGAAAGCCAATTTGGCGCACACCAGGGAAATATTTATTAGTCTATTAATTATACCCAAAATAATTCGAGTTGCCGCAAGATCGCAGCCAGATTCATCGCCAACAGCGGGCGTTAAGCCAGTAATGAGTGATGATTGTGGTCGCCAATCTTGCTGGTTACCTGAAGTATAGCGGGTCAGTAGTGCTATTTTATTCTTAACCCTTCTCCCTCCTGTTACCGTTCGCAGGAGGGGGAAAGGTCATTTTATCCGCCACCATGATGCCATCACGCCAATTCCACTCTCTTCCCACCGCAGGCTTCTGACATAAATCACCCGTAAACGCCGCGAAATACCGCCATCCGAATACATTATGGGCCTTTTGCCTCCTAACTGACGATATGCCTACCGGTACATCAACGGGCATGCAATCTCAAACAAAACGCCCGAAGACAACGCTGGTTATACTCCCAAAAAACAACGATAAGGGGGAGTAGAATGGATTATACGGTAGTGACTCATCACGATGATGACACATTGCATGCCCTTCTGCGTGATAAACTCACCGCGATCGGCATCGATAACGGTCGTATCACCGAGATCTTTCAAGGCGCTGCGCTGTTCGGTGCCGAAGGGCTGCTGGATTCCATCAATATCGTCAGCCTGATTGCCGTACTCAGCGATCACTGCGAAGCGGCTTATCATCTGACCGGTGACCTGTTTGATCTGACAGACGACCGCGTGTTCGATGCCTTCCAGAATCTGACCAGTCTGACAACGTTCCTGCGTGAGCGGCTTCATCATGGCTGACCCTGCTCACCCCGCCACCCAGCCTGACGCGCTGTTTGCTAACGATGGTCTGTTTGCCAACGGCTATGTAGAAGAGATACCGGTTGCGACGATCGCCCGGCATGTCGGCACGCCTTTTTATGTCTACAGCGCCCGCCAGCTACGTCGCCAGCTTCAGCAGCTCTATCAGCAACTGCCAGCCGGAACAGCGGTGTACTATTCTCTGAAGGCGAACCCGAACCTGTCGGTAGTGAAAACGCTGGTGGAGCAAGGGACGGGGTGCGAGGTGTGTTCACCCGCGGAACTGGATACCGCGCTGGCAGCCGGTGTCTTACCGCAAAATATTCTGTATGTCGGGCCGGGCAAGTCGCTACCGGCGCTGGCGCACGCCATGAATTGTGGTATCCGGGCGATTGTGGTGGAATCCGTCACCGAGCTGGATAATATCAACCAGTTGGCGGCACAGGCTGGCACCGTACAGACGGTGGCGCTACGCATCAACCCGAATTTTAGCAGTGAACACGCCAGACTGGTGATGAGCGGAAAACCTACCCAGTTCGGGATGACGCTGGATACGTTGCAAACCGTGCTGGCTTGTCTGTCCCGCTGGCCTTCGCTTGCCGTGCGCGGTTTTCATGTCTATCTGGGAACGCGAATCCTCAACGCCCAGGCTATCGCCAACAATACTCAAAATATCCTGCAACTGGCACTAAACCTGCGCGATCAACACCAGCTAACGCTGGATTTTGTCGATATCGGTGGTGGTTTTGGCGTTCCTTATTTCCCCAAAGAAACAGCGCTGGATTTACCGGCACTGGGTGATGCGATCGCCCCCATTGTGGCGGATTTCCGCCGCCAGGCCGCCGATACGCAAATCATCATTGAGCTGGGGCGTTATCTGGTAGCGGAAGCGGGTCTGTTCGTCACCCGAGTCAACACCCTGAAAACCGCGGGTGGAAAGACATTCGCCATTTGCGATGGCGGAGCCAATTGCCACAGTGCGGCGGCAGGGTTGAACAGCATGTTGCGTAAAAACTTTCCGCTGTTACGACTGGGTGATAATCACTCCCGGCCGGTGCAGCCTTATCAGGTCAGCGGACCGCTTTGCACCCCTACCGACCTGCTGGGCGACAACGTGCTGCTGCCGACGCTGGCGGTCGACGACCTGATCGGTATCACTCATTCCGGCGCTTATGGGTTAACCGCCTCACCCGGTTTGTTCCTGAGCTTCGGTTACCCGGCGGAAGTGATGGTGGATGGACACCGGCTGATTCAGATTCGCCAGCCGGAGACCACGGCACAGTTACTGGCTCGCCAACAGCCGGTTGAGCTCTGGCACGGAGAGGCATCATGACGTTGTGTATCCAGCCGGATGACCTGGTCTGGCGTACGTTCTCATCGGCAAGCGCACCTGAATGTGATGACGCATCACGGGTGCCGCACCCGAGTCAGGCACTGATGGCGGATTACCTGCGGGCTTTTTTTCGCTCTCACGGCGAAACAGCCGAGCCGGACAGCGCGGTGCTGAACCGCTGGCTGAATAGCAGCCACTCCTTTACCGCGATGATGCAAGCGCTGTTACCTGAATTGCAGGCGCGTCATACATTACAGCCGCTTGATGTGGTGGTATTCGCCCACTGGACCCCGGATAGCGACCTCGGCTGCGCCGTTTCTAATGCCCTGATCAACGCGTGCGAGGCTCACCATGCGTTCGGGTTTTCGATTTCGGATCGCGGCCTGGCGGCTCCGTTGTTCGCCCTGCACGCCATCGATGATTATCTGGCCTGCGAAGATGACCGGCATGAAGCCTTGTTGATGATTGCCGATCAGGAGATCGCGCCTTATCCCAGCGAACGACTGGCACAGTTGCGACCCCAGAAAAACTGCTGCCTGATGCGGATAGAAAAACGGCCAGCCGGGCAAGCCAGCGGACTGGTATTTGAAGGCTACTATCGCCAGCCTTACGCCGATAACGGCGACCTGACGGTGACCCTGCGCCACCTGCTCGCACGCTTGCCGATGCAAGAGACGCTACCGCTGACGCTACTGGGTAGCCCGGCGCTGATTGAGGCGCTGCAAGGCGGCGTTCCTCACTGCCAACGGGTAAGCGTGCCAGAGTCATTACTGTGTGCAGCCCCCTTTGTCTACCTGAAACAACAGGCACAACCGGGTCACCGTTACTTGCTGGCGGTGCCAGAAGCACGTCATCTCACCACCTGTGTGTTGCGTTATCAGCCGCACCACACCGGAATGTTCACCCGCTCTTCCTGTCCCCATTAAGGATGCTCCATGACGAACATTACCCATCTGACTCACTGGCTTGACCGGGCCGCCAAAGAAGCGGCCAATAAAACCGCCGTCATCGATACCGATCGCGAAATCAGCTGGTTTATGTTGCGCCTGCAAGCCCGACAACTGGCGGATTATTTGCGGGAAAAAGGGGTGGAGAAAGGTGACCGGGTGATCGTCTACATGCCAAACTCACTGACGTTCGTGCTCTATTTCTGGGCGTTGCAATATCTGGGCGCGATCTTCATTCCGCTGAACCCGGAAACCAAGGCCGGTAAACTCAGCTGGCTGGTAGATAACGCCGGATGTCGCCTGCTGATAGCCGACCCAGCCCTTAACGATGAAATCACCATCGCTCAGGTCAGTGAGCACTGGCAGCAGTTTAATCGCCACACCCGGGTCTGTTTTAGCCACGAGGTGGCTGCGGCCCTGGCGAACGAACCGTACCGCATCTCCGTTGAGTGCGAGCGGCTCGCTACAGGTATTGACCTTGATCTGGCGTGCATTATCTACACGTCCGGTTCTACCGGTCACCCCAAGGGGGTGATGCTCAGCCGCCGCAATATGATTACCGCCGCCAGCTCAGTAGCCGGTTACCTGCAACTGCGCGACGATGACCGCATCATGTCGTTCATTCCGATGAGCTTCGACTACGGGTTATATCAGGTCATTATGTCTGCGCTGGCGCAGTGTACGTTAATCGTGGAGCCGGATTTCCGTCGGCCCCTGTTAGCGCTGCAACGTATGGTCACCCTGCGCGCGACAGTGCTGCCTATCGTGCCGACCATGCTGCGTCTGATAGCACCGTTGGCCTCGCGCTACAACTTCGCTTCGATTCGTACCGTCACCAACACCGCCGCCGCACTGCATACCGGCGATATCGACCAATTACGCCATATCTTTCCACACGCACGCATCTACTCGATGTACGGGCTGACCGAGTGCCACCGCTGCACCTATCTGCCACCAGAGTACCTTGCCACCCATCCGCAAAGCGTCGGCATCGCGATTCCGAATACCGAACTGTGGGTGGTGGACGACAATGGTCAGCGCCATACCCGCAATGCCACCGGCGAACTGGTGATCCGCGGCGCGACGGTGATGTGTGGCTACTGGCGCAATGACGAGAAGAGCGCCGAGAAACTGCGCCCCGGCCTGTTGCCGGGCGAAAACGTCCTCTACACCGGCGATATCTGTCGGCTGGATGATCAGGGCCTGCTCTATTTCATCGGCCGTCGGGACGAAATGCTGAAAAGCTGCGGTGAGAAAGTCGCGCCCAAAGAAGTGGAAACTGTGCTCAACCGTCATCCGCAAGTAGTGCAGGTAGCCGTTGTCGGTATACCGCATGCGATTTACGGCGATGAAATCATCGCCTGTGTCGTTACCCGTGGCGATCTGAACGAAAAGGCCTTGTCGCGCTGGAGCAAAACCCAGATGGAATCGTATATGGTGCCGCACCGTTTCCTGCTAATGCCGCAATTACCGCTGAATCAGAATGGTAAGGTCAACCGTACGTTGCTGCAGGAACAACTGATGGCAGGGACAACGCTAGCCGCCTGCCCACAACCCGGTTTGATGGAGTAACCGCGATGTCACATGATACTGATTGCCCCGCCACCACCGACTACAACCCGGATTTTTATTACCAGAAGATCGTCACGGCGATCGGTATGGTGCTGGAAACCGATGACCTGTCGGAATTGCATCCGCACACCGATCTGGAGCGAGATTTAGGGTTTGAGAGCGGTATTTTCATCGAACTGATGATGTATCTGGAAGAGATGATCGAAGGGCTATCGATAGACCCGGTAACACTGGATAGCCAGCAGCTCAGCACCATCGATTCGCTCAGCCGCTTCATTCACTCACAACGGGAGCATGGCGTCTCTTGTGTATGATCGCATCGTGGCAATACCTGACTTCCCTGCTGGCGCGCTTCGATGGTGTCCACACCCCGGCCTGCCATCACATTGACGGTGAGCTGACCTACCACCAGTTGTACCACGGCGCGCTGGCGCTGGCGGAACACCTGCGCACACATCATGCCGCCAGTGGCCGCCCGCAACCGGCACCGGTTATCCTCTACGGGCACAAGCACCCGGCCTGTCTGGTAGCCTGGTGGGCCTGCCTGTTAACCGGCCACCCGGTGGTCCCGGTCGAAACCGATAACACCGACGAGCGCCTGCGTTTTATCGCCAACAGTATTCAGGCCGGGCTGATACTTAACGCCACCAGTCAGGCCGCGCCGCAGAGTGGTATCCCGACGCTGACGGTGTCACTGACAGCAGGCGATGACGCCACAGACGCCGCACCCCGTCAGCCCGCCGCCCAACTGGCTGATTTTTGCCATCAGATGGGGCAGGCGTTCGGCCAACACGCGGTCAGCGGCATCGCCTACATTATGTTTTCTTCCGGTACCACCGGCGCCCCCAAAG
Source organism: Dickeya oryzae (assembly GCF_020406815.2). NCBI lineage: Bacteria > Pseudomonadati > Pseudomonadota > Gammaproteobacteria > Enterobacterales > Pectobacteriaceae > Dickeya > Dickeya oryzae. Next base: position 127,522 of record NZ_CP162670.1, on the reverse strand, counting down.
GCATTCAGGTGAGTTACGCTAATCTGGCGCACTTCGTTCGCTGGGCAGTCGAGGCCTTTCACCTATCCGGCGCAATCAGCGGCAATATTCGTTACTGCTTTGACGTCGCCCAGTACGAGCTGTGGCTGGCGTGGCATTATCGCCAGCCAATTTCAGTGCTGGATTACCGCGATTTCATCAATACCCGCAAAATGATCGCCCGCCATGCCGATGCAGGTATCCAGACCTGGGTAAGCACACCGTCGCTCACCCGCAACTATCTGCGGGATCGGGCATTTTGTCAGGACAATCTGCCGCACCTGAAAACCTTTATCTTTTGCGGCGAAGTGCTGACGAAAGAGGTCGTCAGCTCGCTGTGGCACACCTTTCCCGGTTGCCGCATCGTCAATACCTACGGCCCGACAGAGTGCACGGTCGCCATTACCGCCTGCGACATCACCCCCGATATGCTCAATGACGATACACCGCTGCCGCTGGGCTATGTCCGCCCGGGCGTCATTGTGCACATTGATGCCCCGGCGGACAGCGAACGTGGAGAGATCGTTATCAGCGGCCCGGCAGTGAGCGAAGGCTACCTGAACGCATCGCCGATTCAGGCATCACGCTTTGTTGTTCATCCCGACGGTACGCGTCACTACCGCACCGGCGACCTGGGCTCACTACGCCATAACCTGCTCTATTTTCACGGTCGGGAAGACAGCGAGTTAAAAATACAGGGCTACCGCATCGCCCTCGATGACATCGAAAATGCACTGCGGGAGCACCCGCACGTGCAGGATGTGATTGTCACCCCGTGGCTCTTACACAACACCCCTCAGGGGCTACAGGCGTTTATCCTGTCCAGTCAGCCGGATATTTTGCCAGCGCTGGCGGACTATTTACGCCGCTACTTTCCGCTCTATATGGTGCCCAAATTCTGGTATCCGGTAGACCAGGCCGCGCTCAACCACAACAGCAAGCTAGACCGCCAGCGTATCGCGCAACAGGCGCTTGATAAGGGTAAACGCTATGTTTTCGTCAGTTCTTAATCCGATTCAGGCCCGGATACGGGAAACCCCACAGCATCTCGCTATCGTCAACGATGAAGGTAGCTATACCTTTGCGCAGCTAGGCGTGCGGGTGGGAGCCATACGTCAGGCGCTACAGCAGCACCAACCGCGTTGCGTGATGATTTACGGCCACAAGCAACTGGACGCCGCCGCCGCCATGCTGGCCTGCGCGTTTGAGGCCATCACGTTCACCTTTGTCGATATCGCCAATCCGTCTGCCCGTATCGCACATATTGTCGCGGTGACACAGGCGGACTTGCTATTGCTGGCCTGCCCGCCACGCACCGCGTTACCGTCGCTATCCATCCCGCTCTGTACTACCGCCTCGCTGCCGGATACCCCATCGCACACCGTGCCGGTCAGGGCGGCACCTGAGCAGATATTTTATATTTTGACCACCTCCGGCAGCACCGGCGAACCGAAAGGGGTCAAAATCAGTTATGGGAATTTCGCGGCCTTTTCTGACTGGTACATTCCCAGCCTTCAGGCGGAGGAATTTCCCGGTGGCCACGTGAATCACGCGTGCTTGTCTTTCGATATGGGCGTCATGGATCTATTCCCTTCACTGGCGGCAGGTAAACCGGTGTTGATGCTCAATCACGTTAATAATATCCGACCCCGTAAGAACCTACAGTTACTCACCGAGTCCGCTGTAAAAGCCAGCAGTTGGTTTTCCACACCCAGCTTTTTGGACATTATGTGCATCGACCGTCAGTTCAACGCGAAGAACCTGCCTGCGCTGCGCGTGCTTTTCGTCGGCGGAGAGCCGGTGTCTGCATTATTGGTACAAACGCTCCAAACCCGCTTCCCACAAACAGAAATAAGGCATGCCTACGGCCCTACCGAAACTACCTGTGTGACCCATGCGTTATGTTTACCCCCTGTGGATGCCAAAAAGGCAGGCGCCTTACCATTGGGACGCCCGCATGGTGCAAACGACATTGAGATTTGGGATGAGGAGGGAAAACCGCTGCCGGCTGGCCATTACGGTGAAATCGTCATTCTGGGACCACAGGTTGGTGCGGGTTACTTACCACATGATCTACCGGCTAACCGGGCATTTGGCACTCGGGATGGCAACGAACGCTATTACCGTACCGGCGATATTGGTTACCAGGATGAGCAAGGGCACTTGTTTATTCAGGGACGTACCGATAGCCAAATAAAATGGCATGGTAATCGTATTGATCTGGCTGAAATTGAAAAGGCCGCCAGTCAGTGCGAGCAGGTAAAACAATCCGTTGTACTTATCAAGAAAAGCAACAATGTTGTGACTGAACTGGTGTTATGCGTCCATCTCGGTCTCGATACCGCCGCCTACCGCGATAGCTTTCGGCGCTCTCTGGCACAACGGCTCCCCGCTTACATGATGCCGCGCATCATCCGCTTCACCGGCCCGTTTCCCCTGACGCTACATGGCAAGACCGACCGTCAGGCATTGATGCAGCAATGCGAAACCGATGTGCTACCAGAGCGGGGCAATAGCACAACGCTCTATAGCCCACCAAAATAGCGGTACGACCTGCAAGCAGGCATAAAAAAAAACCGCTGTTGCCGGTAGTCTGTTACAAACGGCATTGATGGGAGAAAAGTCATGAAATTCAGCCATCTTGGATATATCGTCAAAGATAGTGATGCGACTATCGCTGCGATGGCAACTTTTTTCCCCCAGATCACGGTGTATCGCAAGAAAGTCAGCGCCCAGCAGATTTACGTTACCTTCATGAATACCACCCGTCAGGATATGCAGATAGAACTGGTGGAACCGCTGCCGGAAAACCGGCTGTTAAGCGGCATGCTGGACAAAGAACGCAAAGATTGCCTGCCGTACCATATTTGCTTTGAAGTCGATGACTTCAACCAGAAATACCAGCAGTTACGTGCAGATGGCTGGCTGGCGCTGACGCGTCCATTCCATGCCTACCCACAAGGACCGCTGGCCAGTCATCTGTACAAACCGGAGGCAGGCATCATGGAGATCATGTCCGGCAGTACCAGCCTGATCGCGCAAGGAGAAACCGCGTGAATGATTACGCTCGCTTCCTTTTGCCCTTAAAGCGTCTGATTGAAGACACCGTGTCTGAAGGACGCCACCTTGGCGGGCAAATCGACGTTGCCCCAGAGAAAGCGCGCCTGACGGCGCAGTACTCACTGGCTCCCATGCTCAATACACTGGGTGTCCCCGCGGATTACCAGCCAACGAGCTGGCTAGAGGAACAGGGCGACGCCCTGCGGGTATTGCCGTTACCTTTGCGCTGCGAGGCCTATGAGTCGTTCGGTTATATCGACCCTAACCTGCTATTCGCAGCACCTGGCCCCGGTATGGCGGCGTTGGTCGTCGATAATATGGGCGACCAGGCGCAGCGAGATGCGTTCTTCTCCCAGTTTAATCGCGAACTGACCTGGAGCTGTTTTGCCATGACCGAACCGGAAGTTGGCAGCGACGCACAACAAATCCAGACCAGCGCCGTCAAGGTGGATGGCGGCTGGCTGATAAACGGCGAGAAGTATCTGATTGGTAACGGTGTCATCGCCGATACCGGCGTATTGTTCGCCCGTACCGCATCCGGTCCGCTTGGCATTAATGTCTTCACGTTTTCACCACGTCATCAGGATGGCGTGTTCGCCGAACGCATCCCCATCAACGGTATACCCGGCTGCAACGTATCGCATCTGAGGCTTCGTGATGTGTTCGTACCGGACAGTGCATTGCTGGGACAACACCTGAAACCGACCGAGCGTTTTGCCCGTTCCGCGATGGTAACGTTCGACTCATTACGCCCTTGTGTCGGTGCTATTGCGCTGGGTGTCGCCCGTTCCGTACTTGATCTCACCTTGCAACAGCGTTGGTCTACGCCACGTGCTGCCTGGTTACTGAAAGCCCGGCGTCAGTTGCAGGCCGCGATGGCGCAGGTACGCATGGTCTGTGAGCGTTTTGAGCAAGGCGAAAACTGTGGGCGCGACGCCGGGCTTGCCAAAATTACCGCCACCCGGGTGGCCGAGCACGTGGTGATGGCCGCGATTCATCATGCGCCACCAGCCGCGCTGGGCGAGTATCCTCGTCTGGCAAAAGCCTGGCGCGATGTGAAAGCCTTTGAATATACCGAAGGTACCACGTTCATCCACCTGATTAATCACGGTTATCGGGGGGCATAGTGTGGAGTCTCCCGTTATCTCCCCCATCAACCACGCGATAGCACAGGAAGCCGGAAGTCTGACGGTGGAGACGCGCGCCACACCGCTTAGCGCTGAACAACATGCCTTGTTGTTACCCTGGTTTGCCCTGAATGACGCCAACCCTGACATGCCCTGGTTTCTGCATGAGCCGGTTCACCGTGATGAATCCGGCCTGCACGCCGCCGAGGTGATCGCACTCTGCCGCCATTTTTGTGCCCACCATGCCAACAGCGTCCTGCTCTATGAGTATCATGGCGTGCCGCCCCAGTTTCGCACACCACTGTTGCAAAGCCTGCTTTATGCAGCACCGGGCTTTCATCGCAGTCTGGGGATCAAAGCTCAGGGGCGGACACTGGCCGAGCGTGACCTCGCCTGCACATTGCTGGATCATGATGGCACCGTACTCTACCTGAGCGATCCGTTGCGTCGTGTCAGCCCATGCGCTGACGCGCAACCGGTCACCTATCGCTACTGCCGGTTTTACCCGCACTAACGTTATCAGCCGCTATCATGATAATTCCCGTTACCACGACACCAGACTCGCTGATCACGTTTCTCTTCCTTGCCCACTGTCAGGAGCGCACTTGTGTTGGGACACATTGAAGCGATAGAAATCGCATTCCCCCCCGACATTCAGTCGCTGGACGATGTCGCACAGGAAGTCGGCCTGAGTCGGCTTGATATCCGCATGTTTGACCGCTTTTACGGACTGCGCCGTTTTCATGGTGGCCCCGGCACGCTGGACGATCTGCTCACACCGGTTGTCGACCAGATACAACATAACCAACCGCAGGCGTTCGCCGCCATCAGCCATGTTGTGCACTGTCATACCGTTCCCTGTGTACGGGTGTTCGACACCGCCAGCCTGACCCCTTCATGGCTGAAGCGCTTCCCACGCCAGACCGAGTTTGCCAGCCTGACCATGGGCCACTGCGCGACCCCACTAACGGCGGCAGAATGGTTACTCAAACAGCTCTCGCCTGGTGCGTTTGGTTTGATGCTGATCGGCGAGAAAGCGTTTCACCCCAGGGTCAAACTGATCAAAGACACGACGCTGATGGGTGAAGCCGCCTGTGCAGTATTACTGACCCGTAACGGTAACGGACCAGCCATCCTCAGCCGCTACACTGGGCAGGATGGCCGCTTCAGTATCCAGCAAGGCGCTGATGAACATGAAACATCAGACTTTGGGCAACATTATGTCGATTTTACCCGCCAGCACCTGCAGGCGGCACTCGACAAGGCTGGGATCACCATGGACCGTGTCGACTGGATAGCGCCACATAACGTCAACCTGGCGTCATGGCATCGTCTGGCGCAATTAATGCATTTTCCACGGGAAAAAATCTTTCTGGAAAATGTCCCGCGATATGGTCACTGCTTTGGCGCGGATCCGTTTATTAATTTGCACCAGTTGCAGCAACAGCAACGTCTGCACAAAGGCGATGCCGTATTGCTGGTCAGCGTCGGGTTGGGTGCCACCTACTCCTCGCTACTGATTGAAATTTGACCTAATTGCAATACCGGACAATACAACGCCGTTATTCCCGATAAGGTACAGAGTTATCGTGCGAATGGTATGTTTTGCGACTCGACTAACAGGACAGCTCATGAAAGCGCTTACGTTCAATAATGTATTAAAAGAATTGGATGCACTGGGCGAAAAATTACGGCACGCCGCCAGTCAGGTAGAATCCGATCGTCAGCAGGCACTGTCCTGTCTTGAGGATGAACTGCTTTATACCATCGCCTATATCGGCATCCCATCCGAGTTTATTCCCTTTCGACAGTGGGACTATCAGGCCTGCCACTACAGCGATCACATCGATATGCTGGAATACCTGAGCCGCTTTGATGCCAGCGGTTTGATGATGTTGCCTGGGGCTTCATTGTCAGCGCGAGCGGTGACGACTCTCGGTACGCCGGAGCAACAGGCGTTCTTCTTTTCCCGCTTTAATAAACCGCCCTGCTGGGCGTTTTTTGCCGTTACCGAGCCAGATGTCGGCTCCGATACACAATCGATCGCCTCGCAACTGACGCCGACAGAAAACGGTTATCTACTGAATGCCCGTAAGAAATTTATCGGTGGTGCGCAGCTGGCGTCCGTCGGGCTGGTTTTCGCCCGTGAAGATAACCGCCAACTGCTGGTCATGGTCGAGCCGGAACAGGCTGCGCCCCATATGACCATCACGCCGCTGCAACAGTTCGGATTACAGGGCTCCAATCTGACAGAACTCGAGATTAACGGACTCGCCGTGACGCCGGACCGCATTCTGGGTCACGACCGCAAAGGGCTCAATCAAGGGTTGGCCGCACTCGGACAAGTGTTTGAACGCCACCGCCCGATGGTCAGCGCAATGGCACTCGGCACCGCCTATGGATTGCTGCAGGTGCTGGATAACACCCCTTTAACGGCCGACCAACAGCGCTGGCACGCCCAGCAGTGGCGGACTTACCACCTGCTGCGTCGGCAATTGTCGGACATTGCCGTGCGCTACCAGTCAGGTCAGTCGCACTATCACACCACCAGCCAGCTCAAACGACACTGCACGCTGTTCGTGGAAACGGTTGCACACCGTATGCCACACCTGTTGAGCGAACAAGCCTGGCTGGAAGACACGCCGTTACGCCGTCGTTGTCGTGATGCCTTGGCATTTGAATACATGGAAGGCACCGCCAATATTCACCTGATGAACAGTTTCCGCTGCTATACCGCCAGGGGAGGCGTCTGTGCCCACGTATCTTGACCCACGGTCAATACTGCACCGCAGCTTTACGGCACCCATCAGTATGCCGCGACAGGCGATAAGCCCGGCGCAGGAGTACTATTGGCACAGCTATGCCTCCCGGTTTTTCGCCAGCAACGGCCTTGACTGGCATGAACGGCTGGTCAATTTGCAACACCGTAGCCAGACCAGCGACATGACCGCGTTTATCAGTATGATCAACCAGTTGCTGCCGGTTTACCGGGCCAGAAACGATCTATCGCATATTGATAGCGTGCTGATGGCACACTGGACGCCGGACCTGCACCTTGGCAGTTCGGTGATTAACTATGTTATTGAGTCGCTAGGATTACCGGCTTGTCTGGCACTGACTATCAGCGATCGCGGACCGGATGCGGCGCTGTTTGCACTCTCCAGCATTGCCAACTGTCAGCGTGAAGATAACCACGACTCGCTGTTGTTGGTAGCCGACCAAAGCAGCCTGCCATACCATTCTGATTTGCTCGACTCGATCGCCCCGGAAAATAACGCCTGCCTGTTTTCCGTCTGTTGTCATGAGCGCGCGCTGCATTATCGGGGCTTCTGTCGTCACCCCCAGCCCACAGCGCAAACATTACCGCAAACCGTCACGGCCTTATGCCAGCGTTTTGATCTACAGCGCAACCGCTTATGCGTGGTGGCAGAGCCGCTATTGCTGGCGACCTTACCGCCATCCATGAACGGCATCGCCACCAATCCGCATTTGGTCTGTGCGGCACCGTTTGTCGCGTTGGCGGAAAATTACCAGCCAGGCTGCGATTATCTGCTGTTGGTTCACTATCAGAACATGCTCAGCGCTGTCGCTCTGCAAGGATTGGAATAGTGCGTCTGACCCATTTTGTTACCTGGATACCAGAGCGTCGGCTCAGTGCCAGCGACATCATCCAGGCAGCGGGTGCCAGCGCATCGGAAGCCCGGGTCTTCTCGCAGTTGTTCGGCTTCCGACACGTCGCCGCTCTCGATAATGACATACCGCTGGCGTCGGTATTCCATCGGCTGATCAGTGAATTACAACACCAGTCTGCACACCCCGAACGCCCGGCTGATGTGCTGATTTACGCGCACGGCATGCCGGTTCAGTCGCCAGAACAATCCCACTGGCTGGCGCAGCTTGGTCGTGAACACCCGTTTATTCATGCACATGCGCCTTGCTACGAACTGGACCAGCAAAACTGCGCGACGCTATTCTGGGCACTGGATCTGGCACAACGGCTGTTATCGCAACAACGAGCAGAGCGGGTGGTGATTATTGCTGGCGATACCCTATCAGCATTAGCCACTGAGGAGCGCTACTTTCCCGGCTGTACGCTCGCAGGCGATGCCTTTGCAGCCTTGCTACTGGAAAATCAGCCATCGGGTCTTCAAATCGGTCCAGTTTATCTTGGGCAACGACCAGAGTTTCATGAAGGGATCCACGGCAGTGAACAGGCCAGAAAAGCGTTTTTCCAGGCTCACGATGAACTGGTTCTCGACGCACTACAACCAATCACTTCCGGTAGTTCGGAGCCTTTTCATCTGCTCCCCCACAACATCAATCGATTAAGCTGGCTCAATTATTCCCGTCGTCACCACCACCCGCTGGAAAATATCGCACTGGGCCTCATGCCGGATATCGGCCATTGCTACACCACCGACCCGCTGTTGTTATTGGATGCGGCGCTGCCCGCCATCCGTTGCGGTAAACCGCATGTCATGCTATCCGTCGGTCTGGGAGCCTGGATCGGCAGTTGTCGGATAATCTATACCAGCGCGCCGGTTTAATGCCTTGCGATTTAGCCCGGTGCTATTAGCCGGGTTTTAGCCGGATGGCTTAGAACAACATTTAATCCTATTTATTAGGGAAACTCTCAATCTCAGACAACAATGGATAATTCTGCTATGCATAATAGCAATCAGGGAAAGCTTTCGTTGGCTTGCCAACGATAAGAGACAAGGACGTAACTGCCCCGCACCGCCCGGTACCAGGGATGCATCATCGGGCGGATTGGCCAGACAAGGATTGGCTGGCCGCGGGTTCCCTCCTGATAAGGATATCAGGCTGGCAGATAAGGATAGCGACGGAAAAGGAGAGAGGAATGAAAGCGCTGCTTTGTTCCGCGTTGGTACTGCTGCCATTGACGGTGGCCTGTTCACCAACGAATCAGCAAAATGTGGATGTGCCCTCCTTTACGACATTGGATGTCAGCCGTGGCCTGAATGTCACACTGGTTTGCGGTAATGGATACCGCGTGGAGACCAGCGCCAGACAGGATGTTCTGGAAAAGCTGGTCATCCGCCCCCAGGGTCAGAGTTTAGTCATAGAAAACCACGCCAGCGATGACAGCATTCTGCGTGATCATGACGCGACCGTCAGGATAACGGTCAGCGCGCCGATCACGGTTGTTAAAGCGCAGGCTGGTGTCACGATGTCCATTCCCGCCTGTGCGGTTTCACCCGATGCCTTCGCGGTCAACGGGAGTATGGGAACAGCGGTCAACGTTGCGGGGACAACGCGTCGGCTCGACCTGTCGCTGGCGATGGGAGCCTCGTTTAACGCTCATGAAAAAGCATCCCATGAAAAGGCATTTTCAGCCCAGGAAGCTGTCGTGAATATCGCGATGGGTGTTGATGCTCGGTTATGCCACGTACGGCAGTTAAGCGGCACTATCACGACAGGAGCCAGAGTCCGGGTCGCGCCAGACACACGGGTTCAGACCAACAACGGTATCGCGGGTCTGGTCGAGCATGATGGTTGCTAGCTACTGAGGTAACCGACAGCATCTCACTGTGCCTGTGACTGTGCCTGCACGCATCCAGTGCTCAGTTCACCTTGTAGCCCTGCTATCTTGTGGTCGCTTCATCTTGTGGTGTTTCATCCTGTACTGTTTCATCCTGTAAGAGCAATAAGCGCCACGTATCTGCGTCGGTCGATGCGTTGGGTAACAGGCAACAGCTTAGCGCAACCGCCGGTTCCCCTTCGACCCATTCCTCACTCAATCGGCACGTGACCACACTTCCGGAATCGACCACCTGGAGTGCGCCCTGATGGTCAGTCAGGCAGCTAAATGATTCCAGCGACTTGTGTAACCCCATCCCCAGCGCTTTGATATAGGCTTCTTTACGGCTCCACAAACGGGTAAACGCCGACAAAAATTGCATGTCATCAAGCGACTCCAGCCAGCGGATTTCATCGGGGTGAAAAAAGCGTTTCGCGACTGCCCGTTTGCGGTCCACCTGTCCCTGACAACGTTCGACATCCACCCCGACCTGACTGTAACGCGCAAAAGCAAACGCAAAGGCGCTATGGGTATGGGATAGATTGAACTGAATAGCCGGGTACTGTGGTAAGAACGGTTTGCCATACTGGTTGCGCGCAAAACACAGTGCAGAAGCATCCTGCTGGCATAATGGCGCCAGCAAAAGACGCAGTATGCCTTCTGCCAGTTGACGCGATGTTAACGGCGCATCAGTCGCGAGACCGCAGGCCTGACGCGCTTGCATCACGATCATCGGGTTCGGTTCTCGCGCACGCGATACCACCACACAATGGGGGTACGGCCATGTTCTTGCCGTCAGGTCATCCCAATGGCAGGAAGATATTGACGACACAGCCTTCTGCATCCTTACGGTTCTCCAACGTCAGGTGTCCGTCATGCCCTTCAACAATCTGCCGACACAAAATCAGACCAATGCCGCTGCCATGCGTCTTGGTGGTATAAAACGGTACGAACAGGTTTTCGATATTCGCCACCCCTTTGCCCTGATCGATAATCTCGATGTGCAACTGTCGGGCGACCGCTTTCCAGCGCAGTACAATTTCTCCCTGCCCCGGCGGCATCGCCTCATCGGCATTTTTTAACAGGTTGATGAACATCTGCTGCATTTGGTTGGCATCAACCATCACCTGCTGCGGTGCTTCACCGGCAAAAACCAGCTTACGCTGGGGGAACAGCATCGTCATTTGCATCATTAACCCGGCGATATCACACGGCTGCTTGTTCGCCGGTGGCAGGCGATTTAACTGACGATAACTGCCAACAAACGTGATCAATTCGCGGGCACGATTGTTGATGATCTCCATCCCATTGACCAGATCCGGCGCTGACGGGTGCGAGTTATCCTTACGGAATACCTGTAACAACGTCTGACTGATGGAGGCGATCGGCGTCAGCGAGTTATTAATCTCATGGCTAATCACCCGCAACAGGTTCTGCCAGGTTTTCTGCTCTTCGTTACGCAGCAGTTTGCTCACGTCACTGATAAATAGCAGGTGGTTTTGTCGGCCATCCTCAATAAAGGAATCGTGGCGAATCTGGAACATGCCGCGAGTACCAGGAAAACGCCAGTCAACAGGCTCGGCATCGGATGGTTGCTGCAACAACCCCTCCAGACCGAACTCCGCCGCAGGTTGCCCAACCAATAACGACAACGGTTTGTTGATCAACGCCGCCGCCGCGTCGTTGCACCAGATGATGCGGCGCTCGGCATCCAGCGCAAAGACGCTGATGTTGATATTGGAGATCACCTTATGCAGCACATAGTAGGTTTCTTTTTGCTGCTGACGGCTGCGCGCCATTGCACCAGAGAGCTGGTTAATCTGGCGGATCAGATTATCAAACCCTCCGTTCCCCTTGGTCACACCGCGCAGGCTGAAATTCTCCTGCTCCAGCGCTTCCAGCAGGTTAGACACAACATGAATTTTGCCATTCAGACGTTCGGAAAACGTAAAGCTGCTGTAGATCAGGCAAAGAAAAATAATAAATACCGTCAGTACTTTAAGATATACCGACTGATCGGGGAACACCCATAGCAGAAAATACCCCAGCAAACCCGCAATCGCTGCGACATTGAATGACAACAGGTGAGGAGGCTCAAAAGAGGAGTCGAGTTTACTCATGGTTAATTTTGTACTTTTCCAGTCGTCGGTAGAACGCACTGCGACTCAGCCCCAGCGAGCGGGCCGCCTTGATGGCATTGCCGTCAAATTTCGCCATACGCTGACATAGCAGACGTTCTTCAATATCGGCCAGCGTCGCATCGGAAGAGAACTCCGGCTCCGCTGTCACCATTTTTTGCGGCGCAGTGGGGAGTGACGGAAAAATATCGTCACTGTTTAGCCGTGACGATCCGCACAGCAGTACCGCCCGTTCCAGCAAATGACTCAGTTCACGGATATTTCCCGGCCAGTGGTATCCATATAACGCCGCCTGTCCGGACGAACTGAGTCCCGGCGCCGATTTATTGTATTTTCTGGCATATCGGTCAATGAAGTTCAACGCCAGTGGCATGATGTCTTGCTGCCGTTCCGCCAGTGACGGCACACGTAGCTCAATGGTATTGAGACGGTAATACAGATCCTGTCGGAACGTTCCTTCAACCACTCTGGCACCGAGGTCGGCGTTAGTCGCGGCAATGATCCGGCAGTTGGTCTTCAGTGTGCGGGATGACCCAACCCGTTCAAAGCACCGTTCCTCAAGAATACGTAACAACTTGCTTTGCTGGGTCAGCGGCAGGTTACCTACCTCATCCAGAAACAGTGTTCCTTTGTCCGCCAACTCAAAGCGCCCGACACGACTTTCCCGCGCATCGGTAAACGCGCCTTTCACATGGCCGAACATCTCGCTTTCGAACAGGTTCTCGTTGATACACCCCATGTTCACCGACACCATGTTCTCGTCACGGCGTGAAGACAGCTGATGAATCACCCGAGCCAGCAGGCTTTTGCCTGTACCGTTTTCGCCCAGAATCAGGATGTTGGTCTCGGTTGCGGCCACCTGCTCCACCACCCGCATTAACTGCTTCATTGGCGCGGATTCCACAACCCACTCGCCATTGAAATTGTCTTCCAGCTCCAGCTTGAGCAGTTTGTTTTCTTCTTTCAGCCGTTTACCAGAACGCTGGCTGAGGCTAAAAGAGATTTGCTGGCGAATAACATTCAACAGCCGCTCGTTGTCCCAGGGTTTCTGGATGAAATCGACCGCACCCGCCCGCATGGCGCTGACGGCAATATCGACACTTCCCCAGCCCGTCATCGCGACAACCGGCAGATACTCGTCATACCGCTTGATCTCTTCGAGCAATACCAGCCCTTCCTGCCCGGAAGTGGTATCACGCTGATAGTTCATATCCATCAGGATCAAATCGAAATCATGCTGGGATAGCTGAACAGGCACCTGCTCAACGGCAGAACACAGTGTGACCTGATACCCTTCCATGGACAGTAACATCTGCAAGCTGGCCAGAATATGTGCGTCGTCATCAACAATGAGGATATGTTGCTTATCCGCCATACGGGTCCTTATCACTCTGGTTCATACTGAAATTTACACTGACAGTCACCACCGCAGGCAACCCCTGCGGCGATGCCCTTACAGCATAATCGATCTGTGGTAACTATTAACGGCTCTGTTGCGGGAAACTGGAGTGCCAGCCGGTATCCTGCCACGAGCGCACATGCCGGTGCTACAGGCAGCATACCGCCTGCCCAGTTTATTCATAGCGTATCGCATCACCCGGTTTCATCATGATGACACGTCGGGATGGGATCCAGGTGGCAAGTGCGACAATGGTCATGATAAACAACGCGACACAAACGAATAGCAAAACAAAATTGCCTCGGCCATCACCTAAAGCGCGGTTAATTCCGGGTGCGGCTAATAAAGCCAAGGGCAACCCCAGAATCAAACCCAGAATGAGTTGGTTTGCCCCTTGTAACATCAGCATTCTAAGTAAATGGTTAGGTGTCGCCCCCAGTACCTGGCGAATGCCTATTTCCTGAGTTCGCTGACTGATTGCATTTTGCGTCACGGCATAAATGCCGCTAGATGACAGTACAATCGCAATAACCCCAAACAACATGAACAGGTTGGCAACGAATCTGACGCCGAGGGTATTCTTTTCAAGCATGTTATTTAGTGTTTGAGGGGGTGCCACCGGCATCATGCTGTCGACGTTATAGAGTGCGAGTTTAAGCCGCTCAGGCAGCATAGAAGGCCTGCCAGACTTGAGCATAATCGTCATGATCGGTGTGGGTCGTTGTAATAACGAGCGATACACGGTTGCACGGTTTTTAAACGCACTAAACGGCCGGCCATGCACAATATGCGTGGTCACACCAATAATGGTATACCAACCTGATTCCTCCTCATTTCTGAAGCGGATGCGCTTCCCTATCGCACTTTTTTCATCCGACCAATACTTTTTAGCCAGCGACTCGCTGATTACCGCAACAGGGGTGGACTTTTCATTATCTGCCGCTGAAAATTCCCGGCCATAAATCATTGTCGCGCCCATTCCAACCAGACTGCCGGGCATAACCTGCACATCATTCACCATCGGATCAGATTCATCGCTATTCTTCCCGTCCTCTCTGTTTTCAATAATGAGCTGATGAGCAGCGGTAAACTCCCCCGGCGCACTGGTAGTAATAGATTCGGCGGTAACATCTGGAATAGCCTGTAATTGCCTGGATAAGCTCAGGTAAAAATCACGTCTGCTTTGCGGCGTGGGATACACATCTTTATTAAGATTAAGACGGGATATCTGATAGCCATCAGTGGCAACCCCGTAGTCTGCATTTTTCGCCTTGGTCACTAAAATCAATAATAGAATGCTGATGCATAATATTGAGAAAGAAAGGGCTACTTCTATAATGACGAGCGAACGCCCAGCCTTACTGGTTCGATAGCCGGGAATACCGCGAGCGCCATCTCTCAATGCCTGAAAAAATTGCCCATTGGCAATCTTCCATGCAGGCAACGCCCCCGTAATAAATGCCGTCACGACAACCAGAACACTCGCATTAAAAATCATATTGGCATCAAGTGACAAATGCCACCAGGATGGAACACGATTAGGAACAAATCGGGGGAAGATGGTATTTGTCAGATCTAATCCCCAGGCAGCCAGTAATACCCCAACAATCCCTGCCAGGATACAGATGATCAGGCTTTCCCATAACATCTGCATAATCAAACGCATCATGGGTGAGCCTAACGCAACACGAACAGCGATCTCTCTTGTACGCTGGTGAGAGCGCGCTAAAAGCAGATTTCCCACATTACAACACGCTAACAATAGGACAAAAGCCACGGCGGATAGGGTTATTAAGAATACCTGCGCGGTATCATCTCCCATGAAGCTAACCTGAAAAGACAGGGCTATCGCCGATACGCCTTTATTGCTCTCTGGATATTTATCAGCCAGCCGCTTCATGACGGATGCAATTTCTTGATTGGCTTCATCCAGGGAATAGCGAGGGTTTACATGTGCATACACATAAACTTCAGGTGCCTGACTTCTCAGGGAAAATGATTGTTGCTCTATTTTTGATGGCAGCCAGAGATCGTGGAAAAATGGAAACTCGAAGCCTTTAGGCATAACGCCAACAATATGAGTGCGTATACCGTTTATCTGTACTGACTGGCTAAGAATATCATTCCTACCGTTAAAATAATTCTGCCACAGATCATAGCTAATCACCGTTACCGGTAATGCACCGGATAACATATCGTTTTCATTAAAAATACGCCCCATCAAGGGTGACACACCCGTATAACTGAACATCTGAGGTGTGCTAAGAATCCCTATATAACGGGCAGAGTTTTTTCCATCATTGAGATCTAAATACTCGGCGTAAAAATAGCCGATATCATTTATCTTGGTTAACTGATGGGAGAGCTCGGTATAGTCGAGAAAATTCAAGCCGGAGTCATCCAGACTGACCCCACCAACGTTCGGCGTCACCATCACCATACCTTCCCCTCTAGGGTACGGCAGCGTCTTGTACATGATGGTATTGATGACGGAATACATATAAAGCGCCAGCCCCAACCCGCAAGCCATAACGGTAATGGTCAGCACACTAAATCCCGGGCTTTTAAGCAGCAGGCGCAAGGCGTAACGGATATCAAACCAGAAATTCATCGTACTATACCGCCTGACGCAATTGTCCATTCTCACCATCTGCCACGACCTGGCCGTCAGACAGGACAATGGTACGCTGAGCGCGCATGGCTGAACGGGGGTCATGGGTGACAATGCAGATGGTCGCGCCGTCCCGATGCAATTCATCCAGAATATTCATCACCGCCTCGGCATTGGCGGAATCCAGGTTGCCGGTGGGCTCATCCGCCAGCAGCAGTGACGGTTTGCCAACAATCGCCCGCGCTACGGCAACCCGCTGTTGCTGACCACCGGAGAGTTGCGAGGGATAATGCCGCACCCGATGCGACATGTTGACTTTCTCCAGTGCCTGAATCACCCGCGCTTTCTGTTCCGCACGCGACAAGTCATTACGGTAAGTGAGCGGCAACGCGACGTTTTCCGCGATGGTCAAATCGCTTATCAGATTAAATGACTGAAAAATGAAGCCAATTTCACGATTGCGCAGTCGGGCCATTTCCCGGCGGCTGATGCGTTCAACATCAGTCCCATTCAACCGGTACTGCCCCTCTGTGGGCGTATCCAACAATCCCATGATGGACAGCAGTGTCGATTTCCCGCAGCCGGACGGCCCCGCGATGGAGACGTACTCTCCCGAGTGAATAGAAAGGTTTATCTTGCTAAGGGCATGCGTTTCAATTTCATCGGTAAGAAAAATTTTATGCACATTATCAAGTTGAACCAGCACCGTCATGGGAAATCCTCAGTGTATAAATAGAGTCAGCCTTCCTGAGACCGAGGGTATCTTACAGGCTGTCGACCACTCACTTTTATCTCTGGTTTTAAAAATGCGTCCAAAATACACAGGTTATCCGCAAAACTGACTTCACCTTTTCTGAATTTAGCAGCACAAATCATACCAACTATTCCCCAGGCACCGTTCCCGAACGCCATTTCTATCCCGCTTTATCCCGGCAGGCAGGCGAACCACGGATATCTATCCACGGCTACCGGAGCCACTCTCTCGCCGTTGCCACACCCATACACCCGCTACACCACGGGCTCGCGTTGCCTATAGACCAATTGCGAGACGAAAAATCCCATGTTCGATACGTCATCGTCCCATTAATGGGATCAATTATAGGTAGGCGTAAGCATTTCCCTTTAAAAACAAGCAATAACAACATGGCACACAATTTGCCTTAGACAGATCGTACGTCTGACCAAGGGACAATAATCAACCACTGAATTCGCCGCTGTAAGGATTTTTGGATTTAGCTGGACCAGACACGGGGAATCTATTTTTTTGGGATGACACCATGAGCTTACAGAACACCTTTGCCCATACCGTAGATAACGATATTTTTAACAATAACCTGATTCAGGACATGTATCGTCGTCACCCTAACCTGCGCAAAACACTCGCAGCGAACAATAAAGCGACCAGCCTGGCGGGAATTATTGACTATATCATCGACAATATCGGCAACAATATTACGCTGGAAGATCTTGAAGCGGTCAGCGGTAAATCAAAATTCGATATCTGTCGTCTCTTCAACCAGGTGTATAACATTACGCCGATGCGCTGGATTTGGCGTGTCAGGCTGACACTGGCCAAAGAGATTATTCACATTTCGCCTAATTGGTCGCTCACCGATATTTGTTATGCATGCGGATTTTCCTCGCTGCCACACTTCTCGCGTTGCTTTACCAAGACGTACAACATTGCACCGCTGAAATACCGTAAAACCGTGTCGCTGGAGCGGGAAAACGATTCACCGCGCACCCTGCAAAACATGAGCTTCGACATCATTTTCGGCAAACAGCGTCATCTGTTTTCTCGCCATGTGCTGCTGGACAACATTCATAATCTCTGTAATTAACCCGAAGCCCGCCATGAGATGACGCATGGCGGGCCCGCGTTTTCACACCGGCAAAGCACGGGCTTCGATACCATCAATGCCGCGCGTTACCGCATTATGACGCGACGCGATCAATAAGTGGCTTTACCTGCGTGTCGGTTCCAGCATTCGCTTCCGCGAAAAATGCCAGAATACGCTGGTGTACCAGCGGGCTGCGTAAAATGCCCAAATGCCCCAGCCCGCGGGTGTAGAAAAGTTCGCTGTAGGCAAGTGCCTGATGAATAGCATCAGCCACATCAGGGCGAACCCGTGCGTCCTGCCAGTCATGACAAATCAGCGTCGGGCAATCCAGCGTGCGGTACAACGCGTCACCCACCCAGTCGGGATGAAAGCCAAAACGCTGCGCATAAATGGCTTTCATGGGGGCGGCCAGCGATGCCGATACCGATGCCCCCGCCAGAAACCTGTCGATCATGCTGCCAAAATTGTCCGGACTGGCCAGCAGCACCAGGCGCTGCGCCGCCAGCCCTTGTGCCAGTGCCAGGCTACACACCAAACCACCGCTGGAATGCCCAACCACCGCATAAAACGGCCCATAACGCCGCTCCATCTCAATGATCAGACTGGCCAGCTCATAATTGGACACCCGCTTTCCGTCAGACAACCCATGCGCCAGCAGATCCGGCATGATCACCGCGTATCCCTGTGCTTTTAGCGCCTCGCACAGCGGTCGGAACATGATGCCGCGCCCTTCCCAGCCGTGCACCAGCAGCACGGTTTTTGTCGGCGTCTCCATCGGGGGCGGTACCCAGCGAAACACATACACCGTCTGGTGCCGGAAACCGATTTTTTCCTGCAGAAAACCGGCCAGATACTCATGATCGACCTGTTTGTAGGCGATATAACGCGTCGTCTCAAACAAGCACAACAGATAGCGCGCCGCCAGGTGCAACGACAAGCGCTCCAGCAGCCATAAATCCGCCAGACGCAATGCACGACACAGGCGGACATAATGGGTTTCCGGCTTGATGTGCACTTTAAGCAGCAGAGACGGGCGGCGCTTTAGCCTCACCAGCACGCGGTAATAATTGTATTGCACCAACGTCGCCAGCCACATCAGCGGGTAGCACAGGTTATACAGCAGCATCCTGTTCTCCCAGCGCGCAAGCCAGCAACCGATACTCACGCAGGAACACCACCGCATACACCAGGCTAAACGCGACGATCAAACCGGCAATCGCCTGTATATCGCTAAAATAACGGTGAGCACCCAACGCCACCGCCACCATCAGCAACTCCAGCACCAGCGTGAACAGCAATACCCGTCGTCCCCTATCCACCTGCTCCAACAGCGTCTGTAATGCCGCCACCAGTGAGGTGAGAAAAAACGTCGGCAATAGCAACCACAACAGTATTTGACTGGATTGCCGAATGGCCTCGTCGTTGGAAAAACCGGCCAGAATGCCGTTGCGCGCCCAGCATACACCGAGGGTCAGCGCCAGATAGGCCAAAACAATCAGCCAGACACCATTATTCAGCAACGCTACCAACTGTGATGCCGGGTGGGTGTGGCGGCGCTGATTGAGCAAAATCGCAATCGCGGATCCAGTCGCCACCGCAGGAATGATGAAAAAAGCCCGCAGTTTTATCACGATCAGGAAGGCTGGCAGAAAACCCGCCCCCAGTGCCGCCACCAGCGGAAAGATAACCATTGAGCTAAAGAATACCACCAGCATGGAAAACCCGACCGGCAGCCCCGCATTCGCCAGCAACGCCAATAAACGCGGTGCAAACGCCCGCGGCCGATCATCCGGTACCGGTGTCGCCGCCTGACGCAACGACCACAGTGCCGCTGGCAGCAACACCAGTGCCGGCAGGCTATTGGCCAGTAATACCGACTCGAAACCAAGCTGGTAGACATGAAATCCCAGATAGCATCCCGCCGCGCTCAGCAGCACATAGCTGCACATCAGCGTCATGGCCGACACGGTGCGCCCCTGCCCACGCAACGCGGCGTTACACATCTCCAGCGCCAGAAATGGCATCATGGATAGCAGATACGCCGGTGCGGCGGTTCGCATCAACGCCATATCCGGGCTATTCATCCAGTCAGACAAGGGCAACGCCAACACACGGCATACCAGCGCCGCCAGTGCCGTCACCACTACGCCAAGCGCACCTAACAGCAACGTACTATGCCAGATGCGCTGTCGCGGCCAGTCATGGCGTGAGCGGGCACTGAACACCTGATTAGTGATAGCCAGACATTCCAGAATAGCGATAAACAGAAAGTTGAACGGCTGTAAAAAAGAGAGCGTCAGCAACGTCTGGCTTTCCGCGCCATTGCCCAAAATCGCAATCTGCATATTCTGAGACAACGACACCACCACCGCTGTCACCATCATCGGCCATGCTAACGCCACTATCTGCCGTATATCCCCGCTCGCAGCCGGGGCAGCTCTGGACATCACACGCGAGATCAGGCTCATGGTTCCCCACCCTCGTATCGTCTTAGGCCGCTGCCAGGCTGCTCGCCTTGCCATAAATGCTGTAAAGCATCATGGAGAAATAGGACAGACTATGGGTATTGCCTAACAGGAAACCGTGTCCACCCATCATCTTTTCCGCTTCATTATTAAGCTGGGTAATCTGGTAGTGGTCATCCTCCAGCCCAACGACGTCACCATCCCGCATGCGTTGATACTGCTGCTCCAACAACAGCGACGCCTTTCCCGCCACATCGGCAAAACTGGCTTTGATCAATTGATGGCGGGTCGTTTTAGCGCCAAAGCTGTAACGGCCGGATAAATGCTGCCAGCTCATGGTTTGTATGCGAGCCAGCACCC
Organism: Dickeya oryzae; assembly: GCF_020406815.2. NCBI lineage: Bacteria > Pseudomonadati > Pseudomonadota > Gammaproteobacteria > Enterobacterales > Pectobacteriaceae > Dickeya > Dickeya oryzae. The sequence goes on along the minus strand of NZ_CP162670.1, from coordinate 106,961 downwards.
CCAGGCGGGCGGCGCAGACCAGTATCGGAAAACTGGCTGGCAGCACGATGGTCTGCGTACCACGCACCGCGTCCAGACCGAGATGGGTCAGCACCCGATCAAACAGGCGCTGAGACTGGCTCTCGTCAGGCAGGCTGCTGATGTCCTGAATCTGATATCGGATTGGATGAACGTATTGCGCCTCTTCTGACGGCGGCTGCAACAACACCGTCAGCGCATCGGATAACGGTTGCTCGCGAAAGGCCTCCCAGACCTGTTTTATGCGTTCAACTGACATGTCGCACCTCCGACAACACATTGGCATTCAGCCAGCCTATCAGGCTTCCTACCGTGGTGAAGGCATCCATATTGATTTGGTCAGGATCGAACAGCAGTCCGTCGATGCTATCTTCAAGCGTCAACAAAAATTGCACAAACATCACTGAGTCCAGATCGAGATCGTTATCAAAGTCCGTTTTTTCATTAATCTCGATGTCGTCATTCTCCATGACTTCACGTAACGCCTGTTGAATAGTGATTAATAGCGCAGACATGTCTGTCTCCTTTACATATCAATTTGCTGTATCAGCGCGCAGGAAAGGGTGACGCCCATTCCCATTGAAAAACAAAAATAATTTTTCGCGCGGCCGGTTGTAGTTTTCATGAGTGAAGAAAAATTAAATAACACGTCCGAACAATACAGATGCCCATAATCAGAAACCTGTTGGCTAAATAAGCGCTCGCCCATATTCAGGCACTGCGCCATCTGACGTAATAACGGAACATTCAGGTTGCAGGGAACAAAATAGTCCATATCGTCCATGCTCATGCCGCTATCCCTCACGGCATCAACAATGAAACGGCATAACTCATCCAGCAGGCAGCCATTAAGCGCCGCTTTTTCCTGCCGGGTCATATTATCTGGGTTGTTATAAAAACGGCTCAGGTGCCGGACGGCCGTAAATGTCACCTGCCACGGGCTACTCGCGGCATTAAAGAGCGCGGCTACCGGTAACTCGCCTTGTACACCGACCGTAAAACGGTTGATTTCGGGGTGAAACGCTTTTTCTCCCGTCAACAGCAACACCGGTCTGTTGTCACGGACCGCACTACGGCGCACCAGGTGTAAAGCCGATAACGCGCTGGCGCAGTGATTCAGACTCAGTGTCGCGACATCCCAGTGCCCCAGTCGCTGGTGCTGCAGAATGTCATCCAGCCAGTGGCTATCAAAGAAGGTGTTATGCGTCTGCGTCTTGGCATAAATCAACAGCCCCTCGCGCGAGGACAATGTCGGCCAGTCATCAACCACGCCAGCCACCACAGACTCCAGCATCGCCTGATGGCTGTCCGGGCGCATCGGTACCGACCTTAACTGGTATAGCTTTTCCATCATGCGACGCTGCCCTTCCCGCAGCTGGTGCGAGTCGCCCAGTTCCGCCAGAGGAAAACGTCGAATGCGCTCCGGTGCCTCATGATGGATGGCATTCAGGCAAAACATGTCGGTTTCTGATGACGCTCGCACGGCTATCGTCCCCTTATCGTACCGAGGCTCAAGTACAGACCCGTCATAGACAGATGCACAGAGTGAAGCTGTGTCCCAGCAGCACCGCTCATGACTTGCTTGCAATCGCAGTCAGCATGGAACACTTTGCCAACAAACAAATTTTGTTTTTGTCCGCAGTTGCCACCCCCCACGTTTCAGCACACTTTTCGTCTCAAAAATGGGATTTACACGCCAAAATATGGGATTTTCATCGCAAAATAGCGAAAAAGTCGGTTCAATAGCGGGACAAGGCTGGAAAAAACGCGCGGGAAGCTCCCGCGCGTGTTATGCCTGTCGTCGCCTCACCCCACCTGGCTGGAAGGCACTTGTTGATACTGGATAACGCTTGCCAGCTCGGCTATCCCCGCCGCTTTCAGCATGCTGTAGTGATCTGCCATCAGTTCCATCACGGTCGGCGGCAGGGCAGAGAACCCACCGTGGTCCTCAATGAACGAATAATCATCCCCCTGAGCCTTGATGATGGTGACAGGTGCCTTCAGTTGCCGCTGTTGTAACTCGCTAAAGGTGTAGCTGAACTCGAAGGTCTGCGACACAATGCGGGTAATCCGCCTGACCAGACCGTCATCCAATGCCGGATTAAGCGCCGTAATAAACGCCACAAACCCCTCTTCGTCGCGTACCGTTTCCAGACAACGCGTCAGCGCTGGGTCGGTAATGCTGCCGATAAATACCGAAAACAGAATGGTCAGGTAACCGGGGTTATCAAAATCTGCTGTCCGGTGCATGGCAACGACCCGTTCATCGCGTAATTTCGGCGACCCGGGAGCCAGCAAATACAGACATTCCACCACCTCGCCCGCCTGCTCCAGTTGCCAGGCCGTTTCGAACGCGACACGAGCGCCGAAAGAATATCCCCACAGCGTATAAGGACCGTGCGGCTGATGCTGACGAATCAGTTCAATATCTTTAGCGGCCATCTCGCTGATGGTGGCGTAAGGTTCCTCACCTGGATTGATGCCGTGCGCCTGAATGCCAAAGAACGGTCGCGCCGTCCCCATTTGGCGCGCCAGTAAACGCAGGTTCATACAGTAGCCACCCAGCCCAGGCCAGCAGTAGATGGGGGCCTGACGCCCTTTGGGTTGTAACGGCACAAGGCGGGACACCGGCTCCTGACGCGCACGGCTCAGCCACGCCGCCAGCTTTTCAACGGTGGGTGCCTGAAACAGCACCTGAAGCGGCAGGCTGGCATTTAGCGAGGTGTTCAACTCATTAATCAGGCTGACCGCGATCAGCGAATTGCCGCCCGATTCAAAGAAATTGTCATCGACCGACATCTCCTCACGCTTGAGCTTTGCCTGCCAGATAGCCAGAATTTGCTGCTCCAGCGGGGTGCGGGGGGCCACGATCGTCTTATGCTTTAATTCAACATCGACGTTCGCCAGCGCTTTCATGTCGATTTTGCCGTTTACCGTCAACGGTAACGCATCCAGAATCAACACCTTGTTCGGCATCATGTAGTCCGGCATGAACGCCGCCAGATCATCACGAATCATCTCCGCCGGCCCTTTCATGTGTACCGCGTCTTCTTTCATGCCTTCGCTGTATTTCTGCTCATCGCTGATGCGTCCACCGATGAAGAAATAGTACGGCCCGGTTCGGCGACCGAGTATCTGCCAGAAACGACGAGCGGCTGGCAGGTCATGGCCGGTTTCCGAGCTATAGCCGGAAGACATCAGCCCAATGTTCATGTCGTTCATTTGCAAATGCTGCAGTTTGCGCCCCACATGCACATACCCTTCCCAGCCTTCAGTCAGGCTGGCGATACTGATGCCAAACGATGAACGCTCATAAACGGCCTGATTGATGGCGATAACATGTTTCTTATCGATCACCTCATCGGCAATATGCTCCAGGTCGCCACGGATATAGCGGTAGGTCCCGACGGGCAGATTGGCAATACGCGTCCCGGCGGTCTGCACGTAAATCTCCAGACCATCGTCCGCAGGCAAACGGGGCCCGCACAGCACATCGCACGCCCCCAGATAATCATCATCCGGGTCAATCGCCAGTGGTGTTGGGTCCGGCACGGCGGCGTCACACAACGCCACACCCAAGCCATAATCCGGCAGGACGTTATCCAGCATACCGATAATGTGCCCCATTTCGATTTGCAGCACTTCCCGGATATTGTTCTTGTAAATCGGTTCGATCGCGCTTTGCTTGCCGACAAAGTGCAGTCGCAAACCACCCGACGGCAGCGACGTCAGCTCACTGACCCGGATCAACTGGTGGTGAACTGGCTGATAGTAGTAGTACCCCGCGGCTAATCCGGCTATGCCGTTCAACTCTAGAAACACCTGGGTTGCGTACAGCGCCCCCGGTGAAGCATAGGTGTATTTGGGCAACAACCGCTCTTCACTGGTGAACTGGCCGAGATAACGCAATCCGTGCCCCAGTTCGTCCAGCGTCAGGTCGCCTGGCTGCCGGGAAGCGGCCGTCAATAACGGCTCGCGCAACAGCGACAACACATCGTCGCGCCCGACGGCCCCCCCGTCGTAAAACCGGTAGGTTTTGCGGGAAAACGCAGTACGTCGCTGTTTTTCATCGGCGTCTTTGCCCGGCAGGTCAAGGGTATAGGGGGGGCTATCTTCCGGAAATTCCCGGCACCCTTTGTTGGCCAGCTGCAACATCACCTGCGCTTTATTGGCTTTGGACTGATGATGCGAACCGTGGTTACCCTGATCCATCAGCGCCGCTTCGCGGGCATTCAGTTCGATAAACGAAATCAGGTTCTGATAACCGGTGAAAGGATCATGCTTGACGATCACCGCCGCCGCTTTCACCCATTCATGGGTTTCGATAGCCGAACGAATCTCATCCAGCTCAACACGGTAACCACGTAATTTCACCTGATTGTCAGCACGGCCGACATACTGGACCGTACCATCGGGATTCCAACTGGCGATATCGCCGGTTTTATACAAACGTCGGCCCGCGTCGGCTGGCGCGAACGGATCGGCAATAAAACGCTCAGCGGTCAGGTCATCGCGATTCAGGTACCCTCGCGCCACCCCATCACCACCAATGTACAGCTCCCCAATTTCACCCACCGCCACCGGCGTCAGGCAGTTATCCAGAATGTAATAGCGGGTATTCGCCACAGGAGAGCCGATGGACAGCGTATCCGGCCCTTGTCGGGTCACCGCTGAGTCGACACGAAACGCGGAGCTGTTGATCGTGCACTCGGTCGGGCCATACAAATTGACGAGCTCACAATCAGGCAGTGTCTCCAGACATTCCAGCGCCAGATGCTTTTGCAACGCTTCGCCGCCGCTGAACACGTGCCGCAGCGCCGGACACGCGCTCAGACGCTCGGTATCCAGCAACGCCTGCAATAATGTCGGTACGCACTGCAACGTGGTCACCTGGTATTCCGCCAGCATGTCCACCAGTTGCTCCGGATTGCGATACACCCCCGGCTCGCCCATCACGACCTGGCAACCACAAGCGGGCGATAGAATCTCCCACTGCGCCGCATCAAAGCTCATCGGCGTTTTCTGCAAAATCACCGTTTCGTTATTTAATGCGAACGTGTGCGCCAGCCAGTTCATCTGATTTAGCACGCTATGATGTTCTATCATCACGCCTTTCGGCTTGCCGGTGCTGCCGGAGGTATAAATGACATAAGCCAGGTGATGCGGCGCGATATGGATGGCAGGCGCGTCAGACTGCGCCGAGGGGTGTTGGCGCACAAACGCCTCAACGTCATCCGGCGTGACCACGTGTATGCCTGGTGGTGCCAGCGCCAGCAGCCGCTCACGCAAATGAGGTTGGGTAACCACGATACGTGTCTGGCTATTTTCCAGCATATAAGCCAGCCGATCTTCCGGGTACTCCGGCGATAACGGCAGGTAGGCATTGCCAGACAGCAAAATCCCCCACACTCCTACCATCAGCGTTAACGATGGCTCGACAAACACCCCCACACAACGCTCATGCTCCGTACTCTGCGCATTCAGGTAATGCGCCAGTGTACTTGCCTGATGGTAGAGCTGCCGATAACTCAAGCGCTGATCACGAAACACTACCGCAGTCTGCTCCGGCTGACTCAGCACCTGGCTTTTCAGCCGCTCAACGACATTTTTCTCTCCCGACCAGACATGTTCGGTCTGGTTAAAAACATGCAATACGTGCTCGCTCTCGGCCTCATCAAGCAGACCGATATCCCGCAGCGTCTCAGCACCATCACTCCCGGCATAATCTGTTATCTGACGCCATACCGCAGGGAGCTTTTGAACCAAGGCGGCGCTGAAACGGTCCGGGTTAAATCGCAGCGTCAACATCACCGTCTCGTCCCGGTTGTCGACATGGCAGACCAGCGACCGCACCGGCTCATTATCGGTTGGCGGCTGCCACGTTAATTCCAGGTCAAAGACATCATGGAGCGTTTGTTGTGCCCCCAGCGTAAGCACTCTGACACCACGGTTATTTTCTTGCTGAATCGCATCCGGTCTTATCCACTCCATCATATTCTGAATAAAACCGGCAATCGGCGTCGCACTATTAAGTTGAATATTTAATGCAATAATATTTTTACAAATACGTGGGTCATTTTCCCAGTCCGCTATTTCTTGTGGATGCAAATGAAAACCCACTACCATTTCTTCATTTCTGCTAATACGTGATATTGCCAGCGTCATGGCAGAAAAGAGGTAACGAGCTAAAGAAACATCGTCATAATTCGGTAATAATCCTTTATTTAATACTAACACCGGATAATTGAGCGCGTGATTCGAGATGTTATCCATTACAATCCTCATTTATGAATCAGTAAAAATATATTGAGCGGTTTTATTGCAGGGGTGAGACGCCGTACGAAGCACCTGGCCCAGATTCCTGTTCTCAGGCCAAGTGCATGTTCGGAACACATTAACGACTAAAAAAATCAGACAATATCAACAATAAGACACCGGGGAAGAAGACGACTTTAATAACGCGTGGGCAGCCCCGACTACCTCGCCAAATGTATCGACAATGACCTGTGGCTCCGCCGATTTAAGCTGACCGGCATGGTGAATACCCCAGGTGACCGCGATGGCGGCAATGCCCGCCTGTTTTGCCATTAACAAATCATGGGTGGTATCCCCAACCATCGCGGTGGTAGCAGCCTCAGCCCCCAGACGCGACATCGCCAGCAGCCCCATTTCAGGATGGGGTTTAGGATGCGTCACCATGTCAGCACCCAGCACCAGATCGAAGAACGGTGCCAGCCCTGCCGCATCCAGCAACGCGCTGGCGCTGGCAAACACCTTGCTGGTAGCGACCGCCAGCATATACCCCTGACGCTTGAGCAAAGACAGGCCATCCACTACGCCGGGAAAGACCAGCCCCGGAGCCTGCGGCAACACCTGCTCACGGAAAACCGCCTGATATTGCCTGATGGCCTGCGCTATCCGTTCATCCTCAACCGGTAGCGACAAGAGTTGACTAAATGCCTTTTCCAGCGGCAAACCAATAGTGGCGCGAATGGCGCTGCGGTCCTCAACGGGCATACCTAAGTCACGTAATGCCGTTACAAACGCACTGACAATGCCGCTCGGTGTATCAACCAGCGTACCGTCCAGATCAAAAATAATAAGAGGCTTCATGAGACATATCCTTATGCCTGATTTTGCTGCCGCAGGTAGTCGGTATGAGCGCAGGCCAGACGGCCCGCCAGCACCGCAGTACTGATCAACACCGACATGTTCGCTTTCACTGTTCGTCCTTGCGTCGCTTTGGCGACGGCTCGCATCAGATACGGCGTGGCACCCGGCCCGCGAATACCTTCATGCTCTGCCTGAATTGCCGCCTCACGGATAATCGACTCGACCTCGTCCTTATCAATGGCGTCGCTGTCATGAATCGGGTGGGTAATCAACACCGAACTGCGGTTACCCAGCTTCCAGTGCATGTCAATGGCGCGGGCAACAACGTGCGGATCATCCAGCCGGTGAGGGCTGGGGAAGCCGCTGGAGCGGCAGTAAAACGCAGGGAAATCGTCAGATTGATAGGAAATGATAGGTACGCACTGGGTTTCCAGATACTCGAGCGTCAGACCCAGGTCGAGAATACTCTTGGCACCGGCGCAGACCACCGCCACCCGGGAGCGGGTGAACTGGATCAAGTCAGCGGAGATATCCATCGACTTTTCCGCCCCCCGGTGCACACCGCCAATCCCTGCCGACGCGAAGAAAGGAATCCCCGCCAGGTCCGCTGCCACCAGCGATGACGCCACGGTGGTCGCACCTTTGCCGCCTTGCGCCAGGATCACCGGGATATCACGGCTACTGGTTTTCACAATTCCTTTCGTCGCCCCAAAACGCTCGAGGTCGGCATCCGACATGCCAATTAAAAACCGACCGTTTTCGATGCCAATCGTCGCAGGAATCGCCCCTTCAGCGCGAACAGCCGCTTCAATATTTCTGGCGGTAGCAACATTGTCAGGGTAAGGCAGACCGTGAGCAATCACGGTCGACTCCAACGCTACGACCGGTTTCCCGGTATGCAGCGCGTCTTTTACTTCGTCGCTAAACCGCAGCAATTCATGCTCAAAATCCGTTTTAGACATAATATTCTCTCATCCTGGGGGTGATTATGTCAGGTTATATCCGGACGATGTCTTTCCCGCAGACGCAGGTATGACTCACGTCTGGCATCAATGACATAGCAATCATTAGTTACATGGCATTTTCGATAATAATACATCCTGAGTTACTATCGATTCATATTAATCACCAGTGGTTAAGCTCAACCATTGGCGTATTACCTACTTATTAAATTAAAAAAATGTTTTCTTGTCTGCCAGATATAAACGATTAATCCAATTACTCAAATGTATGAACTCACTATTTTTCCATTATGCAGGTTGCAGACGCTATAAAAGGCTGATGTGTTGCGTTTTCAACACATCAGCCATATTGTCATGAACACAAATTACTTTTACCTGCTGATGACATTATGTCATTTAGAAATCAGTTTGGATTGTTTTAATTGTGTCGATTTTTTTCTTCTGCCAAAGAATGAAATATCCTGCACGATAATAATTGCTGAGAAAATTAATATCACGCCAATTAATTGTGGGCTGGACAGCCCCTGATGAAGGAATAAAAAACCCAGTAACAGAGCAACCATTGGGCTGAGGAAACCCAGCATGGACATGATCACCGGGGAATTGGCCTCAAGACCAGAGAACCACATGAAATAGGCCAGCAGGGAACCGGGGATCGCCAGATAGAAATAGCCAGCGAGATTGGTCAAAGTGAAGGCATGCGGCAGCGGCTCCAGAAACATCTGTACCGGCAGAATCACTAACCCGCCGCAAAACAGCTGCCAGCCGGTAAATGTCAGCATCGCCATCCCTGCCGGGCGACCCCATTTCTTGGTCAGCACCAGACCAGACGCCATACTTATCGTCGCCACTACCGATGCCACCAACCCGGCCGGATCCAACGGTTCTTGCGGTAAGGAAATCAGCAACACAATGCCAATGCCGCCGATAATGGCGGCCACCATTTGTTTCTTCAGCACCGGCTGCATCAGTAGCAGGAAAGACAGCAGGATGACGATCAGCGGCTGAAGCGACCCCACCAGAGCGACAACGCCGCCGGGCAGACGATAGGCCGCGAAAAACAACATCACAAAAAACACACCGATATTGAGCGCGCCCAACACGAACAAGCGCCATAACCAACTGACTGGCGGCAGTTTTTTACCAAAAATAAGAATAAGACCGGCAGGTAACGCACGAATCAATGCAGCCAACAACGGTTTGTCGGCAGGAAGAAACTGGGTGGTGACAAAATAGGTGGTTCCCCAGACACAGGGAGCATAAAAGGCGAAATCTTTTAATTTCACGGAATGGACCTTCCTCAAACTGTTCCTGTCAAAAAGCACGATTCGGTTTGAACCGGCTCAGCCTGAGGCATGTACCGCCTCCCTGGCCGTACAGAAGGCGCACATCCATGTGCAGTTCTCCTGACTTACTTACTGGCGATCTTCCTGTATCCTGACACATCACATCCTGTGATATTGATAAGTAACACTGTATATTACGATTTCGTAATATACATAACCGTAAATAACGTGTCAACAACATATGTGATTGAACATTTCCTTAAGGAATATTACAGTAGTGTTGATCGCGTAACGGTATTGGCCTACGCTTCAATAAAGGAATAGGTTTTATATTAATTAAGGATATTTACTCTATGGCACGCTACCTGGAAGTCTCAGATATTGTTCAGCAATGGCGCAACGAACGCCCCGACCTCGACGTTGAGCCGATGTTGGTCATTGGCACCCTTTCTCGTGCCAGTCTGTTGATTGACCGCGCGTTGGATAAGGTTTTTGGTAAGTACAAACTCAGCGCCCGCGAATTCGACATTCTGGCGACACTGCGTAGACGCGGTGCCCCCTATGCCATCAGCCCATCCCAAATTGTCAGCGCACTGATGATCAACAACAGCACCCTGACCAGCCGCCTGGACAGGCTGGAACAAGCGGGCTGGTTGCGACGGATGCCGATTGAAGGCGATCGCCGTTCAGTCAACATCCAACTGACCGACGAAGGTCTCGCGCTCATCAATCGGGTGGTGGAAGAACACGTGGAGAATGAACGCGACATCCTCTCTCCATTCAGCGAAGAAGAAAAAAATCAGCTGCGTACGTTACTCGGGCGCGTTGAAAAACACTTAGTGAACAACCGCTAATGCGCTGATGCAAGCACGAACATGCAATTACGAATAAGTAGCGAAAAATAACACACACAAAAAAGGGCATCCGACAGGATGCCCTTGTTGTTGCAGAAGTTATGTTGTAGAGATGATTGCTGTAAAGATTACATGGCCTTCAGGACGCGCTTATTTCGCGGACTTATCCGGCAGAGACTGAGGCGCGACTTGCGGCAGCCCGGCATTGCCGGAAGAAATCAGGCCACTTTCAACGTAGTTGAACAGCTTCTCACGGGTATCGGTAATATCCAGATTACGCATCGTCAACTGACCGATACGATCATCCGGCGAGAACACGGATTCGCCTTTTTCCATCGTCAGACGTTCCGGTTTATATGTCAGGTTGTTCGAAACAGTATTCAGAATCGAGTAATCGTTGCCGCGACGCAGTTCAAGCGTCACCTCACCGGTGATTTCGCTGGCAACCCAACGCTGCAACGCATCACGCAGCATCAGTGCCTGCGGGTCAAACCAACGGCCTTGATACAACAGACGTCCCAGTTGGCGACCATGAGCATGGTACTGCTCGATGGTATCTTCGTTATGAATACCGGTGACCAGACGCTCGTAGGCGATATGCAACAGCGCCATCCCCGGTGCTTCATAAATACCGCGACTTTTCGCTTCAATGATACGGTTTTCGATCTGGTCGCTCATGCCCAGACCGTGACGACCGCCAATGCGGTTGGCTTCCAGCATCAGTTCCACGTCATCAGAGAATGTCTGGCCATTTAACGCTACCGGGTGGCCGCGCTCAAAGCGCACGGTCACTTCTTCTGCCGGAATGCGGACGTTTTCGTCCCAAAACTTCACGCCCATGATCGGATTGACGATTTTCACGCTGGAATTCAGGAACTCCAGGTCCTTCGCTTCGTGCGTGGCACCGAGCATGTTGGAGTCGGTAGAGTAAGCTTTTTCCGCCGACATTTTGTAGTCAAAGCCCGACTTCGTCATAAACTCGGACATCTCCTGACGGCCGCCCAGTTCGTCGATAAAATCGGTATCCAGCCAGGGTTTGTAGATTTTCAATTCGGCATTGGTCAGCAGACCGTAGCGATAGAAACGCTCGATGTCGTTACCTTTGTACGTGCTGCCATCGCCCCAGATATTCACGCCATCTTCTTTCATTGCTGCAACCAGCATCGTACCGGTCACCGCACGACCCAGCGGGGTCGTATTGAAATAGGTCATACCGCCAGTCGTGTTGTGGAACGCTCCGCACTGAATCGCGGCAATCCCTTCTGCCACCAGCTGCTTACGGCAATCGATCAGACGAGCATTTTCTGCACCATACTCTTTGGCGCGACGCGGAATGGCGTCGTAGTCGTCTTCATCCGGCTGCCCCAGATTCGCGGTATAGGCATACGGTACCGCGCCTTTCTGACGCATCCACAATAAGGCGGCGCTGGTATCCAGACCACCGGAGAAAGCAATCCCAATCCGCTGGCCCACCGGAAGATGTTTCAAAATCGTCGTCATAACTATTAGTCCCTGCTTGATTTCGATGGCGTTAAGCTTAGCAGCCCTGCCGCCGGGTTACGCAATATCTGGTTATGCATTGAAACGCGCACGACGCGGTACCCTCAGAATCGATGCCCTTAAATCACCGCGCATCAATGCATATTTATGCAAAATTTATGATTGATAATTTAAACATCTTTTCCAGCAGACCGGAAGAGAAGAGGCGGGTTTTCAGGAAAAAAATTCACTACGGCAACCGCCGGACTCAAGACAAGACCAGAAAATCACCATTTTTCACCCCCACCCGCGCATCCTGTCGGTATGAATTTCGGTATGAATACGGTTATAGCGGCAAACGTACCCAGCCATGCAGCAGCATATATCCCCCCACCACCGCGATCAGCAGGCTGGAAAAATAAGGAGCCCGACGCGCCAGCGCCGCAAACCCTGGCCAGCGACGACTGGCATGCTGCACGCTCAACGCGGCCCCCACGCCCACTGCCACCAGCGTTAACGCAAGCCCGCTACTGAAACACACCACCAGTGCGGCACCCAGCGTAAACGCTTTTACCTGAATACACAGTAGTAATACCGTAATCGCGGCAGGACAGGGAATCAACCCGCCGGTCAACCCAAACAGCAGGATCTGTCCATTGGTTGCTTCCCGGTTGGCGAAACGCTGACGTATCTCGTTAGCATGCGCCCGTTCATGCGCATCCTGATATTCACCCTGTTCCTGTAGCGGGTCATGCGAATGGCCAGACTCAGTAACCTCATGAGCAACGCCATGATGACTGTGGTGGGGATGGCTATGATGGTGATGATGGGCATGCTCATCATGGTCATGATGATGGTCGTGATGCGTGTGATCATGGTGATGCTGATGGTGTTTCCACGCCCGTTCATCACGCCAGGTGCGCCAAAACATCCAGCTCGCCGTCCCAAGGATGATCACACCGGAAACAAACTGCAACCAGGGTTCGGCGGAGTCAGCGGTAAACTGCTGGCTCAAATACATCCCCCCTAATGCAATCAACCAGACTACAACGGTATGAGACAAGGTAGCAGCAATCCCCAGCATGACAGCCTGCTTCACCGTTCCCCGGATCGCGACGATAAATGCCGCCATCATCGTCTTGGAATGCCCCGGCTCCAGGCCATGCAACGCGCCTAACAATACGGCGCTAGGGATAAACAACCAGGCGTTGGTTACGCCCTGCTGCAAAAGTAAGGAAAAATCCGTCATAGTTAGCATCCGAATCAGGCGATCGAGGGGTAAGCCTGAAGGTAAAATGATATAATCATACTATACCCCAGTATAGAGTCAGACAAGACGGGAGTCGCCATGCCGCATACTATTCATGAAAAAAAGAAACTGCTGACTCGCGTCAGACGCATCAAAGGTCAGGCAGAAGCACTGGAAAAAGCCCTGGATGGTGGAGGACGTTCATGTCTGGAAATTCTGCAGCAAATTGCCGCCATTCGGGGTGCGGTGAACGGGCTGATGGGCGAAGTGCTGGAAGGCCACATCCGTGACCACCTGATGAATGAAGACGCAGACCCGGCAGAACGCGCCACCGATTTGGAAGCGATCGTGACGGTGATTCGCTCCTATATGAAGTAACAGTATGATGAAGTCGCGCCAAGGAAAACAGGCGCGAAAATCGGTTGCATAAAGCAACGTCGTCACTGAATCACATTCCTGCCTTGTCGGGTGGTGATCACAGCGTGAAGGGAGCGAGTATAACGCTAATTACCACCTGCACGGATGAGTAAACATCGATTACGCGACCCACCGCTCAATATTAAAACGACGTTTCAATTGAAATCCATTTCTTTGCTATTCTCGGCGGCACAGATGTTACTCCCCTTGATGACTGCTGGAGATACCATGAAGAACGTCGCCATTCTGTTGGCTCCCGGATTCGAAGAAGCGGAAGCAATTATGGTGATCGATGTGCTACATCGTACAAAAATCAACGTCACCCTGCTTTCCTGTCACGACCGGCTGGAGCTGCATAGCTACCACAATATCCGCATGTTTGCCGATGCCCTGCTGGAAAGAAATATGGACCGGCTGTTTGACGCCGTGGTGATCCCAGGCGGGCCGCAAGGCACGGTGAATCTGGCCGCCAACCCGATGGTGACAGAATTTATTCGCCGCCATGATGACGCCGGTAAGCTAATTTGCCCGTTATGCTCAGCGGCAGCCAGAGTGCTGGGCGGTAACCATTTGCTCAAAGGACGCCATTACGTCTGCTCCGGCGACCTCTGGAAGGATGTTACCGACGGTGTGTATGTCGACCAAAAAGTCGTGGTGGACGGTAACCTTATCAGTGGCAAAGGGCTGGGCGTCGCATTTGACTTCGCCTTCACCCTTGCCAATCAACTGAGCGACGACAAAGACGATGTAAATTTCCAGGTCGAGCATATCTATTACGACTACTGGCGCGTACCTGCCTGAGTCACATCATGACGACGATGACGGCGCACCAGTGCCGTCATCGGTAGCGACAAAATACCGCCTGATGATGGTCGTAAAGGTGATTGTCACAGAGATGATTGTCGTAACGATTACCGTCGTAACCCCCTTCGCCATAGCGCTCGCGATACTCACGCGGCGTCAGATTATAATCCTTGCGAAACACCGAATAAAAATACGGTAACGAGGGATAGCCGCACATGGATGAAATCTCGTTAATCGACAACGATGTAGAGACCAGCAGATTTCTTGCCCGCTCCAGCTTCTCGGCATGGATCATGCCATGAATCGTCTGCCCGGTTTCATCCTTGAAGCGCTTTTCAAGGTTGGAACGTGACAGCCCCACCGCATCCAGTACCTGCTCAACCTTGATGCCTTTGCAGGCGTGATGGCGAATAAAATGCATTGCCTGAATCACCGCCGGGTCGCGCACTGAACGGTAATCCGTCGAGCTGCGTTCCACGACCCGAAGCGGCGGCACCAAAATACGCTGCAACGGCAGCGCATTGGGCGTCAACAACAACTGATGCAACAGTTTGGCGGCCCGATACCCCATTTGTCGTGTGCCCTGCGCCACCGATGATAACGCGACACGTGACAGATAACGGGTCAGTTCTTCATTGTCGATACCAATCACACACAGCTTTTCCGGTACCGCGATGTTGAGGTGCTCGCAAACCTGCAACAAATGACGGGCGCGGGCATCCGTCACCGCGATAATGCCGGTTTGGGGCGGCAGCGTCTGAATCCAGTCCGCCAGCCGATTCTGGGCATACTGCCAGTTGTCCGGTGATGTCTCCATGCCCTGATACACCACGCCCTGATACTGCTCGGCCGCCACCAGTTGGCGAAAAGCGTACTCCCGCTCCTGCGCCCACCCTTTGCCCACCGATGTCGGCAGGCCGTAAAACGCAAACCGGTTTAACCCCTTGTTCTTCAGATGCAAAAACGCACTTTCCACCAGTGCGTAATTATCGGTGGCAATGTAGTGCACCGGCGGGTAATCCTGTGGATTGTGATAAGAGCCACCGACCCCCACCAACGGCACCCGCACCCCGGCCAGCAAGGCGATAATCGCCGGGTCATCAAAATCCGCGATAACCCCATCCCCCAACCAGTCGCGAATATTATCGATACGGCAACGGAAATCCTCTTCGATGAAAATATCCCAGTCACACTGAGAGGCCTGCAGGTATTCTCCGACGCCTTCAACCACCTGCCGGTCGTATACTTTGTTGGCATTAAACAGCAACGTAATACGGTAGCGTTTCTCAAACATGGCGATATGTTCTCTTCGGATACGTGCGGCGGCAGCATCATGGCTTTCTGGACAACATCCGGCGCGGAAAGCCGACCTTCCGCCTACATAGCACGGTCGGCCGACAACCCCAAACCCGTTTACTGACTTTGCGAACTGTCTCGCTCATTTTGCAAAGATGCGCCGTCATCCCGGCTATCCACAGTGTTCAGAGCTTATATTTTTCAGAGCGTACGTTTTTCAGGCTTTGTGTTTAGTGGCGGTATCCATCCACACCGCCAGCAGCAAAATGCCGCCCTTGACGATGTACTGCCAGAAGGTCGGCACATCGAGCATGCTCATACCGTTATCCAGCGATGCCATAATAAACGCCCCCATCACCGCACCGGCCACACTACCGACACCACCGGCCAGACTGGTACCGCCAATAACACAGGCGGCGATAGCATCCAGTTCCGCGATATTCCCCGCAGACGGCGACCCGGCCCCCAGTCGGGAGCTCAGTACCAGCCCTGCCACCGCCACCATCAGGCCGTTGATGGCAAACACCACCAGTTTGGTGCGTTCGACATTCACCCCTGACAGCCGGGCGGCGTCGATATTACCGCCTACCGCGTAGATACGTCGGCCAAAGGCGGTGCGCAATGCCATAAACATGCCGCCCAGCATGATGAGCGTTAGCAACAGCACCGGTGTCGGCACGCCGCGATAGTCATTGAGCAGATAGATAGCACCCAACACCAGGACGGCCATGAGCGACTGGCGAGTCACATCGCCTGACGCCGACGCCACCGGCAATCCCAGATGCTGACGACGCCACCGCTGACGCCAGCGCCACGCCACAAACAGCATCAACCCAATAACGCCGAATAAGAATCCCACCCCGTCCGGCAAATAACTCTGACCAATCTGCGACATCGCCGGGCTGGTAGGCGATACCGTGGTACCGTTGGTGATACCAATCAGTACACCGCGAAACGCCAGCATGCCCGCCAACGTAACAATGAACGACGGCACACGGCGATACGCCACCCACCAGCCATTCCAGGCCCCGAGCAGTAACCCCAATAACAAGGTCACCGCCACCGTCAGGGGTAACGGCCAGCCGTACCAGACATCCAGAATCGCCGCCACGCCGCCCAGTAGCCCCATCATGGACCCCACCGACAGGTCAATTTCAGCGGAAATAATCACAAACACCATGCCCACCGCCAGAATGCCGGTAATCGCGGTCTGGCGCAGCAGGTTGGAAATGTTACGGGCGCTAAGATAGGCCCCCTCGGTCATAACGGTGAAAAACAGCATGATCGCGATGATCGCCGCGATCATCACCAACACCTGTAAGTTGAAAGAACGGCGACGCGTGGCGTCACCGGAAGACGCCGCCTGTACAGGCGCACGGTCAGACAGCCAGGTTTTCAGCATGATGCTCACTCCTTAATGCAGCTTCCATCACCTGCTCCTGCGTTAGCCCACGGTTGGGTAAATCCGCCTTGAGCCGCCCCTGATGCATCACCAGCACCCGGTCACTCAAGCCCAAAACCTCAGGCAGTTCAGAGGAAATCACGATGACGGCGATCTGTTGCTTCACCAACTGATTGATCAATTTATAGATTTCGTATTTTGCACCGATATCTATCCCACGAGTCGGTTCATCCAGAATCAGGATTTTCGGGCGCAACAACAGGCACTTCGCTAGAATGGCCTTTTGCTGGTTGCCGCCGCTAAGACGGGCAATCGCCAGTTCCGGCGAGGCGGTTTTGACTTTCAGATGAGCTATCGACTCCCGCAGGCTGTGCTGCTCGTCGGCATCCCGCAGGACTGACAATGCGCCAGTGAACTGATCGAGCGCTGCCAGTGTGATGTTCTGGGCTACGCTCATCACCGGAATAATGCCGTCTTTTTTACGGTCTTCCGGCACCATGGCGATCCCTAGCGCCATCGCCTGTCGACAATGGCGGATAGTCACTGGTTTGCCTTCCACCTGGATATCCCCTTGCCAGCGCCCCGGATAGGCACCGAACAAGCATTGAACCGTCTCGGTACGACCCGCCCCCACCAGCCCGGCAATCCCCAATACTTCCCCCCGGCGTAGGCTGAACGAGACATCATCCACCCGACGAATATGGCGATTAACCGGATGCCAGGCGGTCAGGTGCTCGACCCGTAGTACCTCTTCGCCTATCTCATGTGGTTCGTTTGGATACAGCTCCGTCAGTTCGCGCCCCACCATCATGGCGATAATCTGATCTTCGCTGAGCGAGTCCGCCGGGCAGGTGCCAATGTGCCTGCCGTCGCGGATAACACAGATCACATCAGAAATCGCTTTGACCTCGTTGAGCTTGTGGGAGATGTAGATACAAGCGATACCGTGATGACGCAGGTCACGCACGATATCCAGTAATACCGCGGTTTCTTTTTCTGTCAGCGATGCCGTCGGCTCATCGAGAATCAGCAGCCTGACCTGCTTGTTCAGTGCCTTGGCTATCTCCACCAGTTGCTGTTGGCCTAACCCCAGTTCACCGACGCGGGTATGCGGGTCAATACTCAAACGTACCTGCTCCAGCATGGTCTGACAGCGCAGGTACATGGCGTCGTAATCCATGACGCCACCGCGCGTCCACTCATTGCCAAGAAAGATGTTTTCCAGCACCGTCATGTTTTTGACCAGCGCCAGCTCCTGATGAATGATGGCGATCCCTTTTTGCTCGGTGTCGCGGATATGTCCGGCCCGCAGCTCATCGCCCGCAAAGCTGATGCTGCCCTCATAACTGCCGTACGGATAAACCGCACACAGCACTTTCATCAACGTCGACTTGCCGGAGCCGTTCTCACCGCACAGCGACAACACCTGCCCTGCCTCCAGTTGCAGACTGACATTGTCCACGGCCTTCACCGCCCCAAACGCCTTGGTGATGTTTTTCATTTCCAACAGATACGGCATACCCCCTCCACCTGGCCGATGCCGCTCGCCCGGCACGACCGCAGTGGCGGCGGCCGGACGGCAGGCGAACGCGTCAATCAATAGATATCCGCTTTCTTGTGGAACCCGTCGGCGACGACCGTACTGTCGATGTTCATCTTGTCGACCGGAATCGGCGTCAGCAGGAAGGCAGGAACGTCTTTCTTGCCGTTATTGAGCGTGGCGTTGGACTGCGGTTTTTTCCCCTGTCCCAGCGATACCGCGATAGTCGCCGCCTCTTGCGCCAGTTTGCTGATAGGTTTGTAAACGGTCATGGTCTGGGTCCCAGCCACAATCCGTTTGATGGCCGCCAGGTCGGCATCCTGACCGGAGATAGCGACCTTACCCGCCAGCCCCTGAGCGGAAAGCGCCTGAATCGCACCACCGGCCGTGGCATCGTTCGAGGCCACTACCGCATCAATTTTGTTGTTGTTGGCGGTCAGCGCGTTCTCCATGATTTTCAGCGCATTTTCCGGTAACCAGGCATCCACCCACTGGTCACCGACAACCTTAATTTTGCCGCTATCAATCAAGGGTTTTAACACTTTCATCTGCCCCTGACGGAACAACTTGGCATTATTATCAACCGGTGAACCACCCATCAAAAAATAATTTCCTTGTGGCACCTTATTTATCAGATATTGTGCCTGAAGCTCTCCGACCTTTTCATTATCAAAAGAAATGTAAAAATCAATATCTGCATTATTAATCATACGGTCATAGGCCAGTACCTTTATTCCCTCTCGTTTTGCTTCAGCAATCACGTTACTTAAAACCTGACCGTTATAAGGGATAATCACCAGCACATCGACACCGCGATTAATCATATTTTCTATCTGGGAAATCTGTGTTTCTTCATTGCCGTTGGCGGACTGCACAAACACTTTCGCCCCTTTTTCTTCGGCATTTTTCACAAAAATATCCCTGTCTTTCTGCCAGCGTTCAAGGCGTAAGTCATCGATAGCCATACCGATTTTCACTTCTTTGGCAAACCCCGGCTGGCCTAGCATGGCCAGTGCAGCACAGACTGACAGTAATACGTGTTTCATTTTCATCGTAGAGTACCTTTGTTATAGGAAGGCGGGATAAAAACGTCACTTCACTTACGGCTACGTTGCATGGAATTGTTGACAAGAAAAGTCAGGCTCAGCAATTGCTGATTTTTATCTCTGACTTACGTTTTTTGGTTTAATTGTTATTTTATGATAGCGGTCATATTTTCATCTTGTTAATCCTTTTCTTAACACATCAGCATGCGAGCGGTTTTGCAGATTATTCCGGTTATTTTTTGCGATCAAACGCACATTTAATAATTATCTGAATTTCAGTGTGAAATAACGTAATTGAGGAAATCGCAAGGCGAACGGAATATTGAAACAGGGCTGAATACCGCTATTTCGGTGGTTTGCAAGGAGATAACAATGCACGCTTATTTTGATCAGATAGAAAAAGTTCGCTTTGAAGGTCAGGGCAGCCGCAATCCGTTTGCCTTCCGCCATTACAACCCTGACGAGCTCGTCCTCGGCAAACGTATGGCTGACCACTTGCGTTTTGCGGTCTGCTATTGGCATACCTTCTGCTGGAACGGTTCCGATATGTTTGGTGCGGGTGCCTTTGCCCGTCCCTGGCAGCAGTCCGGCGACGCACTGGCGCTGGCAAAACGTAAAGCCGATATCGCCTTTGAATTCCTGCACAAACTGGGGGCACCCTACTACTGCTTCCATGATATCGATGTCGCACCGGAAGGGGGTTCTCTTCAGGAGTATCTGAACAATTTTGCCGCCATGACCGAGATTCTGGCCGCCAAACAGCAAGAAACCGGGGTGAAGTTACTCTGGGGTACCGCCAACTGCTTTACCAACCCGCGTTATGCCGCCGGTGCCGCCACCAACCCCGACCCGGACGTGTTCGCCTGGGCGGCGACACAAGTGTTTAGCGCGATGAATGCCACCAAAACGCTGGGCGGTGAAAACTACGTGTTATGGGGTGGCCGTGAAGGTTATGAAACCCTGTTGAACACCGACTTGCGTCAGGAACGCGAACAAATTGGCCGCTTCATGCAAATGGTGGTGGAGCACAAACACAAAATTGGCTTCAACGGTACATTGCTGATCGAACCCAAACCCCAGGAGCCGACCAAACATCAGTACGACTATGATGTCGCCACGGTTTATGGCTTCCTCAAACAATTTGGGCTGGAGAAGGAAATTAAGGTCAATATCGAAGCCAATCACGCCACACTGGCTGGGCATACCTTCCATCATGAAATAGCCACCGCGATTGCCCTCGGTATCTTTGGCTCGGTGGACACCAACCGTGGCGATGCACAACTCGGCTGGGATACCGACCAGTTCCCCAACAGCGTAGAGGAAAACGCGCTGGTGCTTTATGAAATCCTCAAAGCAGGCGGTTTCACCACCGGTGGCCTCAATTTCGATGCCAAAGTCCGCCGCCAAAGCACCGATCGCTACGACCTGTTCCACGCCCACATCGGCGCGATGGATACGATGGCGCTGTCGCTCAAAGTGGCGGCCCGCATGGTGGAAGACGGCGAACTCAATCAGCATGTCGCCAACCGCTACGCAGGCTGGAATAGCGAGCTGGGCCAGCAAATCCTGCAAGGCAACGCTTCGCTGGACATGCTGGCAAGCTACGCCACCCGCCACCAGTTGAATCCGCAGCACCACAGCGGGCAACAGGAACGGCTGGAAAATCTGGTGAATCGTTATCTGTTCGGTTGAATCGCTATCTGCTCGGTTGAATTGATGTAAGCTGGCGCACACCCCATCACCCCACACGGTTTTTGGGTTCTGCGCCAGCAGTACGGATATCACCACAGGGTACACCGCATCAGGGTGCAACCTGATAACCGCACATGAGTCACAGTGAGGCATTATGTACATCGGCATCGATCTTGGCACATCCGGCGTGAAAGCCATTTTATTGCGGGAAAACGGCGAGGTCGCCGCCAGTCATAGCGCACCGTTGAGTGTCTCTCGCCCCCATCCGCTCTGGTCAGAACAGGCCCCAGAAATGTGGTGGCAGGCTACCGACGCTGCCTTAAGTGCTCTGGCAGCACAGCAGACGCTAAAAACGGTTCGCGCCATTGGGCTCACCGGCCAGATGCACGGCGCAACGCTACTGGATGCACAGCAACGGGTACTGCGACCAGCCATTTTGTGGAATGACGGGCGCAGCGCTGCACAATGCCAGCAATTGGAACAACAAGTGCCGGATGCCCGCCGCATCACCGGTAATCTGATGATGCCCGGTTTTACCGCACCGAAGCTGAAATGGGTACAGCAATACGAACCGGATATTTTTCAACGTATCGACAAGGTGTTGTTGCCAAAAGACTATCTGCGCTGGCGGCTGACGGGGGATTTTGCCAGCGACATGTCCGATGCCGCCGGTACACTGTGGATGGATGTCGCCCGGCGCGACTGGAACGATCCTTTGCTCGCGGCCTGCGGGCTTAACCGCGACCAGATGCCTGCACTGTTCGAAGGTAACCAGATTACCGGGCAGTTGCGTGCCGACCTCGCCGAGCGCTGGGGCATGACATCAGTGCCGGTCGTGGCGGGTGGCGGCGACAACGCTGCCGGTGCCATCGGCGTCGGTCTTTATCAGGCGGGTCAGGCCATGTTGTCGCTCGGTACATCCGGGGTCTATTTCGCGGTTAGCAACGGCTTTCTTAGCAATCCTCAACGCGCGGTTCACAGCTTTTGCCATGCGTTGCCTAACAGTTGGCATCTGATGTCCGTGATGCTGAGCGCGGCATCCTGCCTCGACTGGGCCGCCCGACTGACCCATGCCGACAGCGTAGCGGCGCTGCTAAACGAAGCTGAGCAGGCCAGCACCGAAGAAACCACGACGCCCGTGTGGTTCCTACCTTATCTGTCTGGTGAACGCACGCCGCACAACAACCCACAGGCCAAAGGCGCTTTCTGGGGGCTGACGCACTCGCACGGGCGTGCCGCGCTGGCACGCGCGGTGCTGGAAGGGGTGGGATTTGCCCTGGCGGACGGTATGGACGCCCTGCACGCAACCGGGCTGGAACCTCAGCGGATCACGCTGATTGGCGGCGGTGCGCGCAGCGCTTACTGGCGGCAAATGCTGGCCGATATCAGCGGCAAGACGCTGGAATACCGCACCGGCGGCGATGTGGGCCCAGCACTGGGTGCAGCAAGGCTGGCACAAATCGCGCTAAATCCGACCATACCACTGGCGCAGTTACTGCCCGCCTTACCACTGGAGCAGGTTCACCAGCCTGATGCCACGCGCCATGCGCAGTACGCACAACAACGCACCGTATTCCGCCAGCTTTACCAGTCTCTGTTGCCGCTGATGTCCTAATCTTTTCTCTTTCCCTCTGGACGAGGTGTTAATGCAACTCGTCCAGATATCGCCCTATCATGTCCCGATTTGGCCTTCATTGGCACTGAACGCTGTTTCATGATGGTGTCACGCCCACTTATCGGAGTCCGCCATGACAAAAACAGCCCTGTTAGTTATCGATGTACAAAACTCTTTTTTGCACCGTCCTTTCTGGCAGGAAACGGATGTGCCAGCCTTTCAATGTGCCCTCTTACAGTTGATTGAAGGCTGTCGGCAACAGGGCGTCGCGATTGTGGATATTTTTCATGTCTCCCAAGGGGCATTCTCATTGGAGTCCGGTTATGTCACTCGTCAGGCATTCCTGACGCATCAGCCGGACATTCAGTTCGTCAAGCACGTACACAATGCGTTAACGGAATCCGGCTTGCAGGACTGGCTACAGCAGCAAGGGATTGATCACCTGATTATTTCGGGCATTCGCACCGAACAGTGCTGTGAAACCACCGCGCGGGTTGCCAGCGATCTTGGCTATCAGGTAACGTTTGTTACAGAAGCGACCCTGACGTTCCCCATGACACACAACGGGATCACACTAAGCAGCGCCGAATTAAAACATCGGACGGAAACCGTGCTTACTCATCGTTTTGCGGCGATCCGAAGTGTCGAGGACTGTCTGGCAGAACTCAGAAACGCCGCCTCAGAGGCGCAATAATCGCGTGTGGGTCGCCCGGAACACCTAACCTGACGCCTGACAGTTACCTGCCGCCCAGGAGTGCGACAATCATGAGCCAGTCAGCCTATTTCTTAATGCTTCCCGGCGTATTGTTGCTTGATGTCGCAGGCCCGGCAGAAGCCTTGCGTCTGAGCGGCCAGTTTTCACTGCATTACATCAGCCCCCAGACCGAGGTGCCCTGTTCAACCGGCATGAGCTTAAGCCACCTGGAGACCTTGCCGGAGAACCTGCCGCAAGGCAGCCTCCTGATTATTCCGGGCGTGGTGAATTCACAGCAGGGGTTTGCCACCTCTCTTGCCCAACAGGCTCGGCGTTGGTTGTCCCGATTACAACCGGCGTTGCGAGCACAGCAATTAACGCTGGCCTGCATCTGCTCCGGTAGTCTGCTGGCGGCACAGGCCGGGCTACTCGATGGTTATCAGTGCACCACACACCATGATGTGCTCGACCAGCTGACACAGCAGGCACCGCTGGCGCAGGTCAAAGAAAACCACATCTTTGTAGAAGACCGGGGAATTTACACCAGTGCGGGTATTACCGCCGGTATCGATCTGGCCCTGCACCTCATCGCCCGTCTGCTAGATACCGCTTGTTCATTACAGGTAGCGCGAGAGATGGTGGTGTATTTCCGACGAACAGGGAGTGACCCGCAGTTGTCACCCTGGCTGCAATACCGCAACCATATCCACCCGGTTGTCCATCGGGCACAGGATTTAATGTCAGCGGAGCCGGAAGCAAACTGGTCATTAGCCGCACTGGCCGAACGCGTTCACGTCAGCAGTCGCCACCTCAGCCGCCTGTTTCGCGAGCAGGCGGGTATCAGCGTACGCGAGTTCCATGAGCAGTTACGCGTTACTGTCGCGCAACAACGTCTTCAGCAAGGCCTGGGGGTAGAGAAAGCTGCGCTGATGGCTGGCTTCTCCTCCAGTCGTCAGCTTCGACGGGCCCAGCTACGCCAGCGTCCCTGATGACCTGAATTGCATTCACCCGGTTACGGGCATGACATGCCGTTATGCCGTTATGCCGTTATGCCGTTATGAAGAAAGTAGAAGAAAGGGGCTGCAGATGCAGCCCCTGTATCGTCTGTCAGGTGATAACGCACGGTTGTCGGGTTAGAACAAACCGAGCGGTTTTTCGGAGTAGCTCACCAGCAAGCATTTGGTCTGCTGGTAATGTTCCAGCATCATCTTGTGGGTTTCACGCCCGATACCGGACTGTTTATAACCACCGAACGCGGCATGGGCCGGGTAAGCATGGTAACAGTTGGTCCAGACACGGCCTGCCTGAATGCCGCGCCCCATACGGTACGCAATGTTAGTATTGCGGCTCCACACACCCGCCCCCAGACCGTAAGGCGTATCGTTGGCAATCGCCAGCGCTTCTTCCGGTGTTTTGAAGGTGGTGACCGCCAGTACCGGTCCAAAGATCTCTTCCTGGAACACGCGCATGCTATTCTGGCCGAACAGGATAGTCGGTTCCAGATAGTAGCCTTGCGCCAGTTCTCCCGGCAGCACTTTACGGTGCCCACCCGTCAGAACTTCCGCCCCTTCTTTCTTACCGATATCAATGTAGTTGAGGATGGTATCCAACTGACCGGCTGAGACCTGCGCACCCATCATGGTCTGGCTATCGAGCGGGTTACCGACCCGAATAGACTCGACGCGTTTGATGGCACGTTCCATAAACCGCTCGTAGATAGACTCCTGAATCAATGCCCGGCTCGGGCAGGTACAGACTTCGCCCTGGTTGAAGGCAAACAGCGCGAACCCTTCGAGCACTTTGTCAAAGAAACTGTCTTCCTGGTCCATTACGTCGGCAAAGAAAATGTTCGGCGATTTGCCGCCCAGTTCCAGCGTAACCGGGATAACGTTCTTCGCCGCATACCCCATGATCTGCTGGCCCACTTCGGTCGAGCCGGTAAAGGCGACTTTGGCGATGCGCGGCGATGTCGCCAGATATTCACCAATCTGCCCGCCCGCCCCGTTCACCACGTTCAGTACGCCCGGCGGCAGAATATCCTGAATCAATTCCATCAGCAGCAGCACCGACAGCGGGGTCAGTTTGGCCGGTTTCAGTACGATGCAGTTACCGGCAGCCAGCGCCGGTGCCAGCTTCCAGCACGCCATCAGCAGCGGGAAGTTCCAGGGGATAATTTGCCCGACAACGCCCAGCGGTTCATGGAAATGGTAGGCGACAGTGTCATGATCGATTTCGCTGATCGACCCTTCCTGCGCGCGGATACAGGCGGCAAAATAACGGAAATGATCGATGCCCAACGGCACATCGGCATTCATGGTTTCACGGATCGGCTTTCCGTTATCCCAGGTTTCCGCGCTGGCTAACAGTTCCAGATTCGCCTCCATACGATCGGCTATCCGGTTGAGGATTTGCGCACGCTCGCGGGTAGAGAGGGCACCCCACTCCGCGCTGGCCTTGTGAGCGGCATCCAGCGCATGATCAACATCACGGCTGCTGGAGCTGGCGACTTCGCACAGGGGTTGTCCGGTCACCGGCGTCAGGTTGACATAATATTCTCCACCGGAGGGCGGGACCCACGCGCCGCCGATAAAGTTGTCATAACGCTTTTTCAGCGTAAGGGCAGGGCCGTATTCACCAGGTTTCACCCGGCTTGCGTTATCGATGTCCATTCCTTTCTCCTTTGGTAACACAACGTGTCATTGCAGGAAGATACGCGGCCTCATGCCGGTGCCCCTGCGTGCGGCAGCCAGACCTCGTCGGCGCAAACGTCGGCAAGGATAGACCCTATCTGGCTGATTAGTCCTCACAGAAAGTAATGATTAAATCGTATACAGTGTTGCCGGGTTGTAAAAGCCCTGTAGCAGTAAAAAATATCACTCTTCGACACAGCGCACAGTTTGTTATCCCCGCATTGATGCCAGTGCTTTTACACTCAATGGGATAGCCGCACTGTGGCAGGATAAAAATTCGCATCGTCGCCACGGCGGTGAAATAATGTCGGAATAGATTCACCAACAACAGGCACAACACAGTGAACAGTGATGATTCTCAGGACGTTGCAGCGCGTTCTGGCGCCTGCCAGCGTCATGTCTGGCGTCAGGGTGCGCTGGATTTACCGCAGCAGGACTGGCTGGCGGAAGAAGTGCCGGTGGCGCTGGTTTACAACGGTATTTCACACGTCGTGATGATGGCATCGCCAAAAGATCTCGAACCGTTTGCGCTCGGCTTTTCTTTATCAGAAGGCATCATTGCGTCAGCGCAGGATATTTACGGCATGGATGTTGTGCCGGTATGTAACGGTATCGAAGTACAAATAGAACTGTCCAGCCGCCGTTTTGCCGGGCTAAAAGCACGTCGGCGGGCGATGGATGGGCGCACTGGCTGTGGTGTGTGTGGTGTGGAGCAACTGGCGGAAATTGGTAAACCGGTAGCGCCACTGCCATTTACACAGCACTTCTCGTTGTCTTGTCTGGAAGGCGCATTACAGGCACTAAAAAACGTGCAACAGGCCGGCGCGCTGACCGGTGCGACCCATGCGGCGGCCTGGCTATCGCCGCAAGGCGAGTTACTGGGCGGTTGTGAAGACGTCGGTCGCCACGTAGCGCTGGATAAACTATTGGGAACACGGGCACGCCAGCCCTGGCAACAAGGTGCCGCGCTGGTCTCCAGTCGCGCCAGCTATGAAATGGTGCAGAAATCCGCGATGTGTGGTGTGGAAATCCTGTTTGCGGTTTCTGCCGCCACCTCACTGGCCGTAGAGGTCGCTGAGCGTTGCAATCTCACGCTGGTTGGCTTTTGCCGCCCCGGGCGCGCCACCATCTATACCCATCCGCAACGGTTGCGGCCATAACGGCTGCGCCGGGTATAGCTTAGATCGATTTGTTGTTAGCTAGTCTAATTACGGCATAACCAATTGTAATAATAGGATAAAACCCCACATTAATCTGGCTTTCACCGCGAATAATCGTTTTCAAGATCATTTAATTAACTATAATGAACTTAATGCTTACGCGGTGCTAACAAACGACGGTGCCGCACAGACCGGTTACACAAACGCCTTGTGCATGATAACGATTTGTACATGACAAGAATTTGCGCACCACAACAATGGAGATGCTAAACATGAGTTATTCACTGCCATCCCTGCCTTATGCTTATGACGCACTGGAGCCGCATTTCGACGCGCAGACGATGGAAATCCATCACTCCAAACACCACCAGGCCTACGTCAATAACGCTAACGCAGCGCTGGAGTCCCTGCCTGAATTTGCCAGCCTGTCTGCCGAAGAGTTGATCACCAAGCTGGATCAACTGCCTGCTGACAAGAAAGGCCCGCTGCGTAATAACGCCGGTGGCCATGCCAACCACAGCCTGTTCTGGAAAGGGCTGAAACTGGGCACCACGCTGGAAGGTGAACTGAAAGCTGCGATTGAGCGTGATTTCGGCAGCGTTGACGAGTTCAAAGCAAAATTCGAGCAGGCTGCCGCAACCCGTTTCGGTTCAGGCTGGGCGTGGCTGGTACTGAAAGATGACGGCAAGCTGGCTGTGGTTTCCACCGCCAACCAGGACAGCCCGCTGATGGGTGAAGCGATTTCCGGTGCCTCCGGCTACCCGCTCATCGCGCTGGACGTGTGGGAACACGCCTACTACCTGAAATATCAGAACCGTCGCCCGGATTACATCAAAGCCTTCTGGAGCGTTGTAAACTGGGACGAAGCCGCTAAGCGTTTTGCCGAAGCGAAGAAATAATACAGAAAGTAACAATTAATTTCCGAACAGGAAATTAAACCCACAAACCCGGAATAACTTTCGTTATACCGGGTTTTTTTTATTGTGTTTTTCGAATCATGAACAGGAAAAACAGTGTATACCTTAAATCATTGGGGTTGCAGGAAAGCCTCACACACCGGCAACTTGAAGTATGGTGGGTATAAAGTTTTAGTAGGGTACGCCGATAGACTCAGCGTGCTCTCGTCATAGTCGGTATATGGCCGCCAGCATGGCAATTTTATATTCACACAATTACCCAATAGATTTAAAGGCACAGCAAGAAAAGCAACAACCAGGCAGCGTTCCTGATATCAGATGGGGTACGCAACCACGAGGGGCAATACCCCTGCTCCCCGCATCGGAAAAAGCCAGGTGATGCAGGGTAACCTGATAGTGAACAGCTAAATCCCCGGTGATTAAGAGCCTATTAATGATGGAAGAAAACCAATGGCTATAAAATTCGAAAATATCAAAGTAGGCAAGAAGTTAGGATTAGGCTTCTCCTTGATCCTATTACTGACTGTCGTTATTGCGGCCGTGAGTGTCCGCTATATTGAAACACTGAAAGGGCGTTTTGAAAAAGTTATCTTCAGCAACCAAATCAATGATGAAGTGACTGAAGCCCGTTATTATCGCGCACTGTATAGTGCCAGCTATAGCCCAGATAGTATCAAAGAGAATAGTAAACATATTGATAATATTGTTAAATTAATTTCTTCTATTCAGGATAAACCCTGGCGTGGCGATTATAATGAGCGTCTGGATAATATCAGCAAGCTGATTGCCCAATATAAAGAGCGTCAGAAGAATTACACGGACGCCGTAGCCAAAAAAGATGCCGTCAGAAAAAGCTGGAACCTGTCCGACTCTGAAAAGCCGCTCAAACAAATAGAACAACAGGTCGCTGGCAACATACCACTGCAGTTACAACTCACCTTATTGCACCAAAAGCTGGTGAACGTGCGCTACCTGGTGCGTGGCTTGCTGTTGTCATTAAATAGCGAGGCGGAAAAACCGCTGATTACCGCTCTGGACGATGCACAAAAAGGGCTCAACCAATTTATTCAGGCGCTGACGCCGGAACAGCAAGAGATCATGGCACCGGTTGTCTCTACG
Organism: Dickeya oryzae; assembly: GCF_020406815.2. Classification (NCBI taxonomy): domain Bacteria; kingdom Pseudomonadati; phylum Pseudomonadota; class Gammaproteobacteria; order Enterobacterales; family Pectobacteriaceae; genus Dickeya; species Dickeya oryzae. The sequence continues at coordinate 77,608 of NZ_CP162670.1, read as the reverse complement.
CTGTCGACCTATAAAACACAGATTCTGGCTTACCTTCCGGCTTATACGGTAGAGATGGAACAGGCCAAACTGCTGGGCGAAACCGCCAATCAATTGCTCGACACGGTCGATAAGATGGTCGCAGAGGAAACCGCCGCTACCCAGAGCGATATCACCAGTGCCGAATGGCAGATTGCCATTACCTCGCTGATTACCCTGATACTCGGCGCGCTGATTGCCTGGTATATCTCGCACCTGATTACCCGTCCATTAAACAGTACAGTGGCTATTGCTGAAAGTATCGCCACTGGCGATCTGACTGTCGCGATTGAAACCACACGCCATGACGAGCTGGGTATGCTGTTTGGTGCAATGGCAAAAATGAAGGCCAACCTGCATAACATGATCGATGATATTCGGATGGGGGTCACTCAGATAACCACTGCCGCCAGCGAAATCGTCACCGGCAATAACGATCTGGCCGCCCGCACCGAATCTCAGGCGGCATCGGTAGAAGAAACCGCCGCCAGCATGGAACAGCTCACCGCTACTGTGAAACAGAACGCCGCTAACGCCCATCAGGCCAACAAACTGGTGCTGGACGCCACGCACACCGCGCAGGAAGGCGGCAAACTGGTCGCCGATGTGGTGCAAACCATGTCCGATATCGAAGGCAGTTCCAAACGCATCGCGGAAATCACCTCTGTTATCAACGGCATTGCGTTCCAGACGAATATTCTGGCGCTTAACGCTGCGGTAGAGGCGGCCCGTGCAGGTGAGCAGGGTCGCGGTTTCGCCGTGGTCGCCAATGAAGTGCGTAACCTGGCACAGCGCAGTTCGCAGGCAGCCAAAGAGATTGAAGGCTTGATTTCCACCTCGGTCGAGCAGGTATCGAAAGGGGCGCATCTGGTCCACTCGGCGGGTAAAACCATGCAGGAGATCGTGACAGCAGTGACGCATGTACACGACATCATGGGGGAAATTACCGTCGCGTCCGATGAGCAAAGTCGCGGCATCGCGCAGGTGAACCAGGCAATTGTCGAGATGGACAGCACCACCCAGCAAAACGCCGCACTGGTGCAGCAGTCGTCCGCTGCCGCCAGCTCGCTGGAAGAACAGGCTATGGTGCTCTCCAACGCCGTATCGGTTTTCCGCCTCTCATCCACGCATGAGCTGGCACCCGCGAGTCACGGTTTGCCATTCGCCAGTCACCAACAACAGCTGTCTTATAAGCGTTAATCCGTCATCAAACGACCGCCCCTTTTTACCACAGCAAAACCGGTAAAAAGGGGAAGCGATAAAGCAGCACAGAAAAGGGCAACCCGGCTGGGTTAATGCCGATCGTTTAAGGATCGGTTGACCGATCCGGTGGCTGATGTAAAAAGGGTTCATGTCTTCACATGGACCCTTTTTAATGGAACTTTCACAGGCCCTCGGCATTATCAATCTTACTGCTCCCGATGAAGTTCAGAGTCTTGCCGACCTCCTTTCCCCCGACCTTATTCAGCAGGCCTTTACCCTCACGGATACCGTGACGCTACGTAAGCGTAAGCTTCCCCTCGAATCCATGGTCTGGCTGGTTATAGGTATGGCTATTTTCAACAACAAGCCTGTGTCCCATATCGTCAATCTGATGGACATCGCTGACCGGACTGGCAGACCTTTTACCGCACCCAGCTCCGTCATTGCCCGCCGCAAAACGCTGGGTGAGGATGCCATTAGAGTTCTGTTCGAACTGACACAACAGCACTGGCATGAGGAATCCCGGCATCCGCTCTGGAACGGGCTGACGCTGAACGCCGTTGATGGCGTGGTCTGGCGAACGCCCGACACACCGGAAAATGCCGCTGCCTTCGCGAAAGCGGAAAATCAGTACGGTGAAAAAGGCTTCCCGCAGGTCCGCATGGTGTGTCTGATGGAACTGAGCAGTCACCTGCTGCGCGCCAGCGTGATGGGCCGGTATGACGTTAATGAGATGCGGCTGGCGGCAGGACTGGCAAAGCAGGCACCGGATAATAGCGTGACGTTGTTTGACAGGGGCTTCTGGTCAACAGGCCTGCTGCATGACTGGCACAGGGCAGGAGAGAACCGCCACTGGTTGTTGCCGCTGAAAAAGGGCACGCAGTATGAGGTGATACGCAGACTGGGCAGGCAGGATGAACTGATAACGCTGAAGACCTCGCCACAGGCAAGAAAACAGTGGGAAGGTCTGCCGGATGAGCTCACTGTCCGGTTAATCAGCAGGAAGGTTAACGGTGTGGAACGTCAGGTTGTCACATCGATGACGGACGCGATGCGTTACCCGGCGGCAGACATAGCAGAACTCTACAAACACCGGTGGGAAATCGAACTGGGGTATCGTGAGGCGAAGCAGTTCCTGTGCGGCAACCGCTGGACGCTGAGAAGTAAATTACCGGAGATGGTGAGACAGGAGCTGTGGGGGATACTGCTGACATACAACCTGGTGCGGTATCAGATGGTGAAAATGGCGTTCAGCCTGAAAGGAGATTATCTGCCGTATCAGCTGAGCTTCAGCGGTTCGGTGGCAGAAATAATGCGGCTGTTAATCGGGCTGCCATGGTCCTCACCGGGAGCAGTACCGGGACACCTGAAACACTTCTACAGCAATGCCGCGATGCTGAAACTGCCGCCGAGACGGGAGCGGGAGTATGAAAGAGAAGTGAGGCAAAAAAAGCCCAAATACCCTTTTAAAAACAATGCCAGTCACCTTAAGTGACTGGCATTACCCGGCTGGGTTGCCCTTTTTTATGGCGGGTGTTTATGGTGGATGGTAATGGCAGACGCCAACCGCACACTGAAATCAGAAGGCTTTTTTCAGGCTGATGCCCGCGATAAGTTCCGTCAGCGATAGCACCAGTGTGGAGCGCACCATCTGTTGGTAACGCTGCTGCTGCATCGCCGCCAGTAATGCATCATCGGGTTCAACACCCGGCGACGGCATCGGCTGGGGTAAGCTGCTCACGCAGTGCAATTCACTAACCGGCCCCAGGATTTCATCATCCGTAAACCGGTACTCATGCTCATCGTGAGTCAATTCCTCACCCAACGCCATCAACAGTTCGGTGTCTTCATACTCTTTACGGCTAATCATGCCCAGCCCGTAAATCAGCTTCAGCCGTACGGACAACTCACCCAGCGGCCCACTACCGGATAACAAGGGTTCGACGGCGTACTTTACGGCATAGTCGTCCTTGCGGAATACCTGCAACATCAACAGGCTGACCGCTTCCGACAATAACTCGACGGCCATCAGCATAAAACTTCTGACCGTTTTCGATGCATTCAGGGATTCCAGTACCCGGTTTTCAAATGCCTGCGTATCGTCCATCGTCGCTTCTCGTACATTAATTCTGCGCACAGTACTGCCCCTGCGCGGTGGAGCGGCTGACTCCACGGGAGCATGGCTTCTCATCGTCAACGCTCCCGTCCTATCCAACGCACTCGATTGAAAAGCAGGGACACAGCCTGACCTGTGCCGAGACGCGCCGATTACTGCATGGCGTTATACACACTCACCGCTTTTCCGACAACCTCGCTATCAGCATCCAGACCAGAAATCTGCGCCAGCGCAACCTGTGGCCCTTGTGTGGCTATCAACGTCGCCAGTTCCTGCGCCTGCGAGTCCTGCTCGCTACGGTAATGCATCGCAGCGGCAATCCCCTGAATCAGGTTGTCATGGGGCAAGCCATATTCCAGCGTACCCAGCAACGGCTTGATCAGGCGATCACCTGCGCTGAGTTTACGCAGCGGCTGACGGCCAACACGCTCGACTTCATCGTGCAACCACGGGTTTTCGAACCGGGTAAGAATTTTGCGGATATAAGCCTGATGTTTCTCGGCATCAAAACCATAGCGGCGAATCAATACGGCACCGCTCTCTTCCATCGCCCCTTGCACCACACGGCGGATGGCCGGGTCCAGAATGGCGTCACGAATGGTACCGTGCCCGGCACGCTGACCAAGATAGGCGGTAATCGCATGGCCGGTATTCAGGGTGAACAGCTTACGCTCAACAAAAGCCATCAGGTTATCGGTCAGTTCCATACCGGTTATCGCCGGTGGCTCACCGTTGAACTGGGTTTTATCCACGATCCATTCACTGAAGGTTTCCACCGTCACCGCCAGCGGGTTGGATTCGCCCGCATCGGCAGGAGGTACAATACGGTCTACCGCCGAATCCACAAAGCCGACGTGCTGTGCCACCCACGCCTGCGTCTCTTCCGGCAGTTGCGCCAGCACATGCTGTTTGAGCTGGCTGGTACCACGCACCATGTTCTCACAGGCGATGATATTCAGCGGCGCGGTATTGCCGTTTTCCTGACGCTTTATCAACCCCTGAGCAATAGTACCGGCAATCTTCGCCAGGATCTGCGGCCCCACCGCCGTTGTCACCAAATCCACCTCGGCAATCAGCGTGACCGCCTGCGTCCCACCGCTGTGTACCGCGCTAACCTGGCTGACCGTTTCCACACGCTGCTGTTCACCGACAATCCGCACCGGATAACTACCGTGCTGATTGATGGCATCCAGCAACGGCTGGTTCACATCCGCAAACGTCAGGCCAACGCCTGCATCCGCCAGCAGCTTGCCGATAAAACCACGGCCAATGTTACCGGCCCCAAAATGTAATGCTTTCATCATGCATGACCTTACTACTGAGATTTAACAATCTGTGAAAAACTATCTGTGAAAAACTGTCTGTGAAAGAAAGCGCCGCCCGAAGGCGGCACTTACTTTTTTATCTGTCAGGCAGGGGACTTGCCACCGAGCAGGTCGAGGACATCCTGCACATTCTGCGTTTGAGCCAGCCGTTCTATCACCGACTCGTCATCCAACGCACTGGTGAGGTTAGTGATGACCTGCACATGTTCGTTATTACGGGCGGCAATACCAATCACCAGACGGGCCACATCGTCTTCATCGTCGCCAAAACGCACCCCTTGCGGGTACTGGCAGAACACCACGCCGGTTTTCAGTACCCGGTCTTTGGCTTCAATCGTCCCGTGCGGTACGGCGATAGACTCACCCAAATACGTCGAGGTCAGTTTCTCACGTTCCTGCATCGCATCGACATACGCAGGCTCAACGTAACCCCCTTTTACCAGTTGTTCACCAGCAAAACGGATAGCCTGTTCTTTATCTGCCGCCTGCAGGTTCAGAAAGACGTTTTTCTCCGTCAGTTGAAACAGTGTCTGCGGGGCTGCCGCCTGCACAGCAGCAGGAGCCGCCTGAACCGGCTTAACATTGCCCGCTTGTGCTGCCTGTAAACGAGCGACCAGGTCGCTGTACAGATGGCTATCCAGGAAGTTGGTCAGTGAAATATGCTGAGCCTGCGGTGCGTGACGCATGGCGCGCTCGGTCAGATCACGGTGCGTAATCACCAGATCCACATCATCCGGCAAGTTATTGATAGCGCAGTTGGTCACAGAAATCGTCTGCAAACCCGCATCCTGTACTTTCTTGCGCAGCACCCCGGCACCCATAGCACTGGACCCCATACCGGCGTCACAGGCGACGATGATTTTACGCACAGTGCTCAGATCGCCGCTCACACCGCCGACAGCCTGACCTTTGGACGCCGATTTCATCTCCTGCATGCGACGGGTAGCCTGCTCCAGTTCTTCATCATCCTTCACCTTGCTGCTTTTCAGCAGGATAGACGACACCACAAACGAGACCGCAAACGCGGCGGCGATCGCCGTAATATTGGCGAAGTACGCGCCTTTCGGCGTCATCGCCAGCACTGCCAGGATAGAGCCCGGTGATGCCGGAGAAACCAGGCCGCCGTTCAGCACGCCCAGCGTGAACACACCGGTCATCCCGCCGAGAATCACAGCGAGGATCAAACGCGGGTTCATCAGTACATACGGGAAGTAGATTTCATGGATCCCGCCGAGGAAGTGGATAATAGCCGCGCCCGGTGCAGACTGTTTGGCGTTGCCACGTCCAAACAGCATGTAGGCCACCAGCACACCCATACCCGGCCCAGGGTTGGCTTCAATCAGGAAGAAGATAGATTTCCCGGCTTCTGTCGCCTGCTGGATGCCCAGCGGCGAGAAGATACCGTGGTTAATGGCGTTATTCAGGAACAGGATCTTCGCCGGTTCAACGAAAATCGACGCCAGCGGCAACAGATTGTTTTGCACCATCAGGTGCACACCGGCAGCCAGAACGTGCGACAACGCCTCAACCAGCGGACCAATCGCCAGGAAAGACAGAATCGCCAGCAGCATGCCGATGATACCGGCGGAGAAGTTGTTAACCAGCATCTCAAAGCCGCTTTTGATTTTGCCGTCAACGGCAGCGTCAAAGTGTTTGATAGCCCAGCCACCCAGCGGACCGGCAATCATGGCACCGAGGAACATGGGAATATCGGAGCCGACCACCACACCCATGGTGGTAATCGCGCCGACCACGCCGCCACGCTCTCCCCCGACCAGACGTCCGCCGGTAAAACCAATCAGCAGCGGCAGCAGGTAGGTGATCATCGGGCCGACCAGTTTGGCCAGCGTCGCGTTAGGGATCCATCCGGTAGGAATAAACAGTGCTGTGATAATCCCCCAGGCAATAAAGGCGCCGATATTCGGCATCACCATATTGCTCAGGAAACGGCCAAAATTCTGCACTTTGACCTTGGTATCTGGTGAGAGCATAGAGATACACCCCTTTGAAACGCGCGGCGGAAAGCGTGCGCGGTAATTATTGATTGTTAGACAGCGTGATGACTTCCGTCGGTATCATGAGGTCGCGTACCGCACCGTGTGCATACTGCTATTGCCGCTTACAGCGCTTCACCATGACGACGCCGCGTGACGGTGAAAAATCGCAATAGCGTGGCCCCAAAAAACTCCGTTATCACAGCGGACTCTAGCACGTGGTTTTCAGACCGCAACTCACGACAAAAACGTGATCAAAATCACATACAACACCCGAAAATAAGCCACAAATGAGTGACATAATTCACAAAAAAATAATAAAAATGGGGAAATGGTTAGAAAAAAAACAATCTGGCCGCAAAAAATAGTGATTTGCATCACAATTTTGCATATCGGTTTTGTATGTAAAATGTGATTTAAATCACAATAAATTTCGCCGTGGGCCGGCCTTTTCGCGAAAACCGGCCCATATCGCGAACCACCTTAGTGGGGCAGGAAATTCTGAGACTTGAGGGTGGTGAACAGTTTTTGCTGTTGGTTAGCAATGTCCGTCATCAGGCTGTTGTACTGATCCACCTGCTGCTGGGTGTGGAACTGTACGCCGTTGTTACCAAATACCACCTGGTTGCCCTGTGCCTGGAGATACTCCCCTACCTGCACAACGCTCTGCGCAAATGACGTGCTGGCTGGCACCACGGTCACCATCGCGTTTGCAGGCAAAGAAACCGCGCGGTTGTAGACCTTGTCATACACCGACTGCAATTCTTCCGTCTGCTTGAGCGCCCGGCGGGCGTTATCCGCCAGTGTTTTGGCATTCTGCACCTGTGGGCTTAGCATATTCAGGCCACCAAGCGTCTGACGTAGGTTATCGCGTTGCGTCATGTAATCCTGCGGTACACGAATGTGGGATATCACATCCAGCACCGGTGTCAGGCTGCCCGCTAATGCCTGATCCAACTGCTGGTTGAAATCGGTCATCACCGCGTAATCCTGGGTAAAGCGCCCGAAGCTCTGTTTCTGCTGTTCGGTCAACGCTGGCAACTGACGCCCTTCCTGTTGTGAAATTCCCTGCAGGAAAGTGATGAACGCCTGACGAGCATCCTTATCCTTGTCGCCGCAGGCCGACAGTTGCAATGCCACAACCAACATAACCACTGGCAGCAGCCAGCGCGAACGGTAATCCGCCAACATCATTACTACTCCTGTTTATTTTCACTACCGTGACCCGGCGACCTTGTTGGCTCACCAACGAGCCGTCACCCGACAGTCATATCGCCCTAAGCGTAACCGAACCAGCCGCCGCATGGCACATACCACGCCTGTTTTTTTCACCCAACCGCCAGTTCAGCCGTTAAGAATCGCTATTCTACGCCGGAAAAATGCCATGCCACCTGCAGAATTGTCTGTTCTGTTACCCAGGCACGCTCCCGCAACGGGCAGTGTACGCATGAACTTGCACACCACTGGTCTCTTTCACACCAACACCGTGCCATCTTGCACATAAACAGTGCAACCCGACAAGGCGCGCTAACCATTATCGCTCATCCCTCCCCTTACCGGCTTGCCATCTGGCCCGATGACATCACCCATTAATAGCTTGATAGATAAATCAAAACACGGTTATTGCCCTTCAAAGGTACGCAGGTTGCCACACAAGCTGGCAAGCATTTTGCTTTATATCATCGACAGCAGGAGCGATAGCGGGCAACCGGTGTCGCCAGACAATTTGGAAATGGGTGACTAGGGTTCCGGCTTTACTGCGCAGGTCCGAGAGTTACCGACCGCCCTCTGGCGGTTACACGGCGGGAAAAAAGCCCGGGAGGATACAGCGAGATGCATGCTCGCCGCCCTCCTGCTTTTTTCTTTCTTTAATGATTGCGCCCAACGTCAGAGGACATTCACCATGAAAACGATTCAACGATTACTCCTTGTTTGCGCACTGGCACTGTGCAGCCTCGGCGTACAGGCCGCGGACAAACCCGCGTTTAAACTCTGCTGGTCTATTTATGCCGGCTGGATGCCTTGGGATTACGCCCAACAGCACGGCATTATCAAAAAATGGGCCGACAAGTACGGCATTGATATCCAGTTTGTACAGGTCAACGATTACATTGAATCCGTTAACCAATACACCTCTGGTGGTTTTGACGGCTGCGCCATGACCAACATGGACGCGCTGACTATTCCTGCCGCAGGCGGCGTGGACAGCACCGCACTTATCGTCGGCGACTACTCAAACGGCAACGACGGCATTCTGATCAAAGGGACCAACAGCCTGGCGTCGCTCAAAGGCAAACCGATTAATCTGGTGCAACTGTCGGTCTCTCACTACCTGCTGGCACGAGCGCTGGAAAAGAACGGTATGAGCGAGAAAGACATCAAGGTGGTGAACACCGCCGATGCTGATCTCGTCGCCGCCTTTGGTACGCCTGACGTACAGGCCATCGTCACCTGGAACCCACTGCTGGCGGAAGCCAAAAAACAGCCGGGTAGCCAGTTGGCGTTTTCTTCCGCGCAAATCCCCGGCGAAATCCTCGATCTGCTGGTGGTCAACACCGCGACGCTGAAAAAACACCCGGAGTTAGGCAAAGCGCTGACTGGTGCATGGTATGAAACCCTGCAAACCATGTCAGGCGATAGCGCTACCGCCCGTGAAGCCCGCACCGCCATGGGGCAAGCCGCCGGTACCGATCTGGCCGGGTTTGACGCCCAACTGGCCGCTACCCACCTGTTCGCTACCCCGAAACAGACGCTGGAGTTCGTTCAGAAGCCGCAGTTGAAAACCACCATGCAGTCAGTCGCGGAGTTCTCCTTCCGTCATGGCCTGCTGGGTGACAGCGCCCCCAGCGCAGACGTGGTCGGTGTCTCAACTCCGGCTGGTCTGTGGGGTAATACCAACAACGTCAAACTGCGTTTTAGCGACGAGTTCCTGAAACTGGCCGTCGACAACAAGCTGTAATACAGGAGAACGCCGGATGCGCAAATTGATTAACTACCAGCCGTTGCCGCTGACACGCGGGATGATGGGGTTTCTGCCGCTACTGGCGCTGTTGCTCGTCTACCTGATGGCGTCCGACGCCCGGCTGGCGGTGAACGCCGCTGACAAACTGCTGCCAGGCCTGGGAGCGATGGCGCAAGCCATGCACCGTATGGCGTTTGAACCCAACGAGCGCACCGGCGAATACCTGCTATGGGTCGACACCGCCGCCAGCCTGCTGCGGTTGTTGACCGGCGTGGGCTTAAGCGCCGTGCTGGCGCTGGTCTTCGGGCTGCTATGTGGCGCACTCCCGGCGGTGCGCGCCACCCTGTCGCCGCTGATCACCCTGTTTGCGCTGATCCCACCGTTGGCGGTGCTACCGATCCTGTTCATCGTTTTCGGGCTGGGCGAGGTATCCAAGGTGGTGCTGATCATGGTGGGCATCACGCCATTCATCGTGCGGGACCTGCAACTCTATATCCAGAGCCTGCCGCAGGAACAACTGGTAAAAGCGCAAACCCTCGGTGGCCACAGCGGACAAATCCTGTGGCGGGTGATCCTGCCACAGCTGATGCCACGCTTACTGGACGCGGTGCGCCTGTCGCTCAGCTCCGCCTGGCTGTTTCTGATCGCCGCCGAAGCTATCGCCGCCACCGAAGGGCTGGGTTACCGCATCTTCCTGATGCGCCGCTATCTGGCGATGGACGTCATTTTGCCCTACGTCGCCTGGATAACCGTGCTGGCGTTTTTGCTTGATGTGCTGTTGCGGGTCATCAGCCGTCGCAGCTGGCCCTGGTATTACGCGAAATAAGCCACCAGCCAGAATGCAGGAGAACCTATGTCGTTATTAACGCTAAAAAACCTCAAAAAAGAGTACGACGGTCAGGTGGTGCTGGAACGGCTCAACATCTCCGTTGAGGAGGGTGAATTCGTTTCTATTGTCGGTGCCTCCGGCTGCGGCAAAACCACGTTTCTCAAGATGCTGCTCGGCACCGAAAGCCCCAGTAGCGGTCAGTTGCTACTCGACGGCGAGCCAATGCCGCAAGAGCCAGATGAACATCGCGGTGTGGTATTCCAGCGCTACTCGGTGTTCCCTCATCTGCGGGTGGTAGAAAACGTGATGATTGGCGCGGAGTTTGCCGAAGCGCGTTGGCTCGGCCGGGTATGGGGCAAGCGCCGCCAGGCGCTTCGTGATCAGGCGATGGCAATGCTGCGTCAGGTCGGGCTGGAGCAATCCGCCCAGAAGTATCCGCATCAGTTATCCGGTGGCATGCAACAACGGCTGGCGCTGGCGCAGGCGTTGATTAAGCGCCCACGCATTTTGCTGTTGGATGAACCGTTCGGTGCGCTCGACCCCGGCATCCGTGCCGAAATGCACCAGTTGATCAGCCAGTTATGGCAGGAACACCGCCTGACCATTTTCATGATCACCCATGACCTTAAAGAGGGATTCTCACTCGGGTCACGCCTGTGGGTGTTCGACAAGCTCCGTCAGGACCCACAAGCACCAGACGCCTTTGGTGCCAGCATCACCTATGACCTGCCATTGGAGCGCGCACCAGCCGGTGTGCGGGCTTCAGTGGGAGAACTGATTGACAGGCAGCGGCATGTCGCCTGACCAGGAGGAATCACACTATGCACAACACCATGAACACCATGAACACCATGAACACCATGAACACCATGAACACCATGAATGAACATTATCTCACTGAGCTGCCCGCCGGGTCGCACTGGTCGCTGCTGATGCGCCGCGGTACCGCGCTGCGTCTGACCGACATCGAAGGCGGTGCCAACGTCGGTATGCTGTTCTACAACCCGGAAAACACGCTGGAGCGCTACAACGCCCCGGATACGCTCAAATGCCAGCACACGTTTCGCCTGACGACCGGGCACTGCCTGTATTCGGATATGGGCCGCATTTTCTGCGGTATCGAAGCCGATGGTTTCGGCTGGCATGACACCGTGTGCGGCACCGCCAATGCCCAGCAGGTGGCGCGTCAGTTTGGCGAGCTGAACTACCAGCAAGCCCGCAATGAACGTCACCAAAACGGCTACGACAGTTTTCTGGTGGAACTGGCCAAATACGGTCTCGGCAAGCGCGACATGGCAGCGTGCGTCAACTTTTTCGCCCATGTCGGCAGCGATGACAACGGAAACCTGCGGCTTGAGCAACAGGGTAAAGCCGGTGCCAGCGTCACGCTGCGCTTCGCCATGGACACGCTGGTGATTCTGCACACCTGCCCGCACCCGCTCAGTACCGCCACCGATTATCCACGTCACCCGGTGCGTCTGACACTGGATTATCAGCGCGCGCCGCTACCGGCTATCTGTCTGGAGCGCCCGGAAAACCAGCGTGGCCTTCGCAACAACACACTTTATTATCTGGCTGAACAGCCACAAGGAGTCTGAACATGATAAAGACCAGTCAACGCGACCCCGCCTCGGCGGTTTACCGCGCCACCGTTCAGGCTGGCGACTACTGGTTACACCGCCTCGAAGCCGGTCAGACGCTGCGCATTACCGACCTCGAAGGCAATCAGGCCGCCGATACCCTGTTCTACAATGCTGACGATACCGCTGAACGCTACAGCATGAGCGACACCCTGCGCGGCCAGGGTAATGTCTTCCTCACTACCGGCAGCGTGCTGCGTTCCAATGAAGACCGCCCGATGCTGGAAATCGTGGCGGATACCTGCGGCCGTCATGACACGCTCGGTGGCGCGTGCGCCACCGAGAGCAACACAGTGCGCTACGATCTGGAAAAACGCCACATGCATGCCTGCCGCGACAGCTGGATGCTGGCGGTAGCGCAACACCCGGAGTACCAGCTGACCAAACGCGACATCACCCACAACATCAATTTCTTTATGAACGTGCCGGTCACACCGGACGGTGGGCTGACCTTTGCCGACGGTATCTCCGCACCGGGAAAATACGTGGAAATGGTAGCGAAAATGAACGTACTGGTGCTGATCTCCAATTGTCCGCAGTTGAACAACCCCTGCAATGGCTACAACCCCACACCTGTCGATATCGCTATCTGGTAAACAGAGCGACACGGCACACATCGGGAACAGTGACGCGCGGGACGACCCGCAACACGCGTCCAGAACAGCGCAGGACGACCTGCCCGTAAGAGACTCGGTCATGTTTGAGCGTGTATTGATTGCCAACCGTGGCGCTATTGCGGTGCGTATCATCCGCACCCTGAAAAAAATGGGCGTAAAAGCCATCGCGGTTTACGCCGAAGCGGACCGCCATTCACAGCATGTGCGTCAGGCTGATGAAGCCTGGTCGCTGGGCGACGGCCCGGTGCGCGATACCTACCTGAATCAGGACAAATTACTGCATATCGCCGCCCAATGTGGCGCGCAGGCGATCCACCCCGGTTATGGTTTTCTGAGTGAAAACGCCGGTTTTGTGACCCGCTGCGAACAAGCAGGCCTGGTGTTCCTCGGCCCGACCGTGGCACAGATGACCGCGTTCGGCCTCAAGCATCAGGCCCGGGCACTGGCACAACAGAACGACGTCCCCCTGCTGCCCGGCAGCGGCCTGCTCACCTCGCTGGACAGCGCCTGCGAACAGGCACAGCGCATCGGTTATCCGGTGATGTTAAAGAGCACCGCGGGCGGCGGCGGCATCGGCATGCAGCGCTGCAATGACCACGCCCAACTGGTTGATGCGTTTACCCGCGTCAAGCGACTGGCGGGTAACAATTTCGCCGACGACGGCGTATTTCTGGAAAAATTCATCGCTCAGGCCCGCCACATCGAAGTGCAGGTCTTCGGCGACGGTCAGGGCAACGTGATAGCCCTTGGCGAGCGCGACTGCTCCGCCCAGCGCCGCAACCAGAAAGTGATTGAAGAAACCCCGGCCCCCCATCTAAGTGACAGCGTGCGCGCTGAACTGCAGGCTACCGCCATTCGGCTGTGCCAGGCGGTCAATTACCGCAGTGCAGGCACGGTCGAGTATGTGTATGACGAAGGCAGCAAGCAGTTCTGGTTTCTGGAAGTCAACACCCGCCTGCAGGTCGAGCACGGCGTCACCGAACTGGTGTACGGCGTCGACATCGTGCAGTGGATGGTAGAACTGGGCGCAGGTTGCCTGCCGCCGCTTGATACGCTCATCACCACACCTCGCGGTCACGCCATTCAGGTGCGGTTATACGCCGAAGACCCGGCCAAACAGTTCCAACCCTGTGCTGGCTTGCTCAGTCATGTCGATTTTCCAAACGCCTTGCCCGGGCTTACCCTGCGCATCGACCACTGGCTGGACAGCGGCAGCGAAGTATCGCCATTCTATGACCCGATGCTGGCAAAAATCCTCGTACACGGCGACAACCGGGATGCCGCCCTCGACGGTATGGCGCAGGCGCTGGCAGCCACATCGCTGTACGGCATCGAAACCAACCTCGGCTGGCTACGCCACCTGCTGACCCTGCCTGCGGTCAGACGCGGAGAAATCATCACCGCGACTCTGGGCGACGTGGTCTGGCAGCCTGCGACGCTGGATGTGCTCAGCGGCGGCACACTGACGACCGTGCAGGATGCCCCCGGCCGCATCGGCTATTGGCACGTCGGTGTACCGCCTTCCGGCCCCTTCGATACCCACTCATTCCGGCTCGGCAATCAGTTGCTGGGCAACGCACCCGATGCCGCCGGACTGGAGATCACCCTGCGTGGGCCAACCCTGCGTTTCAACCATGACTGCGCGTTCGTGGTGACCGGTGCTGTCATCGACATCCGGCTGGATAATGCCTCCCTCGACGGCGGACGCGTTCATCACGCCCGCGCCGGACAAACGCTCACACTCGGTGATATTCAGGGTGCCGGTTGCCGCAGCTACCTGTTGCTGGCTGGCGGCCTGGCCTGCCCGACCTACCTGGGCAGCCGCAGCACCTTCACGCTCGGCAAGTTCGGCGGCCATGCCGGACGGGCCTTGCGCGCAGGTGACGTACTGCATCTGGCCGCGCCGGCGCTCCCCATGTCAGACGCCGTATTGCCTGCGCCTGACTGGAATACCCACTGGTCGCTGCGAGTGATTTATGGCCCCCACGGCGCACCGGACTATTTTACCGCGCAAGACATCGACACCTTTTTCGCCGCTGACTGGCAGGTGCATTACAATTCCAGCCGCACCGGTATCCGACTGATTGGCCCCAAACCCGAATGGGCGAGAACCGACGGCGGCGAAGCCGGTATGCACCCGTCCAATATTCACGACAATGCCTATGCCTTCGGCACCGTCGACTTTACCGGCGATATGCCGGTGATTCTGGGGCCGGATGGGCCGTCACTGGGCGGCTTCGTCTGCCCGGCTACGGTGATCCACGCTGACTTGTGGAAACTGGGCCAGCTCAAAGCAGGCGACAGCATTCATTTTATTCCGGTCACGCTGGAACAGGCGGACGAGCTGGCACGCGCAGCGGAATGCGCCATCGCCGCCGGTCTCCCTGCCGCAGAGCCCGCTCCCGTCCCCTGTTGCCCGTCGCCGGTGCTGTACCACCGAGCGGCACGGGACGAGCGACCTTCGGTGACCTGCCTCGCCGCAGGCGATCGTTTCCTGTTGCTGGAATACGGCGAGCACCGGCTGGATATCGCGTTGCGTTTTCGCGTACACGCGCTGATGCAGTGGCTGGAACAGCACCCGTTACCGGGTGTGCAGGAACTGACACCGGGCATTCGTTCGCTGCAAATCCATTTCGACAGCCTGCGCTGCCCGCGCAACGCGCTGCTGAGGCACCTGCAACAGGCGGACGACGCCCTCGGCGACCTGCAGCAGCACGCCGCCGTGCCCTCCCGTACCGTCTGGCTGCCACTCAGTTGGGATGACGACGCCTGCCGCGAAGCCATCACCCGCTATACCCAATCGGTCAGACCCGGTGCGCCCTGGTGCCCCAGCAACATCGAATTCATTCGCCGTATCAACGGGCTGGCGTCGGTAGAGCAGGTCAAAGAGACTGTCTTCAGCGCCCATTATCTGGTGATGGGGTTGGGCGATGTCTACCTCGGCGCACCCGTCGCCACCCCACTCGACCCACGCCACCGGCTGGTCACCACCAAGTACAACCCGGCCCGCACCTGGACGGCGGAAAACTCGGTCGGCATCGGCGGCGCGTATCTGTGTGTATACGGTATGGAAGGCCCCGGCGGCTATCAGTTTGTGGGCCGCACGTTACAGATGTGGAATCGCGATCGGCAAACCGATGTCTTTCGCCAGCCATGGCTGCTGCGCTTTTTCGATCAGATTCGCTTTTATCCGGTCAGCGCCCAGGAATTGCTGGCTATCCGCGAGCGCTTCCCGTGGGGAGATTATCCGTTGCGCATTGAAGAGGGGGAGTTTCGCCTCGCCGACTACCAGCACATGCTGGTTGAACAGCAACCCTCTATCGATACCTTCCAGCAACAGCGCCAACAGGCCTTCGACGAAGAGCTGGCACGCTGGCGCGCCGACGGCCAGTTCACCTTCGACAGCAGCCTGCAAGAGACGGCCAGCGACGATGAGGTGATTCCGGCTAACGGTTACGCGGTGGAAAGTCAGGTGGCAGGGAGTGTGTGGCAATGGCTTGCCGCCCCCGGTGACAGCGTCAGCGCCGGGCAAATCGTCGGTATTCTGGAATCGATGAAAATGGAAATCCCCATTACCGCACCGGTCGCCGGTGTCATTCATACGTTGCACCGTCAGGCAGGACATCAGGTGCAAGCCGGGCAGTTACTGATGGTGATCGAACCGGCTGACGCCTGATATCGTTATTTTGTCCTTCACCTGGCTGGCCCATGTCAGCCGGGTATTTTTACGCGCAATGACGTTAACGACGTCCGGCGATGGGATTCAGACTGGCGCAACAGGGCAACGGTTTGCGGGAAGTCATATCAGGGGAAAGCGGCGGCAGCCAATAAGGCTGGTAGATTCGTCGTGACATTTAGTGCTATATTTTCATAGAGTTTATGAATTTAGTATTAATCTTATGCAGAATAGGGCCACGCCAACTGCATCAGAACGAATAATAAAAACGATTCCGAGGTTAACGCATAATGCGATTGTTATTTATTTGCCCGGATTGGGCTAATTTGGCTACACCTATCGTGATGGAGATGAAACGCCAGGGCCACGACGTTACCCATATCGATCATTGTGATCTGTCAACGTTTAGCTACTTTGACTCACCTCACCGAATCGTTTCGAAGATCTATAAAACGCTAACCGGGAAAAACTACAAACGCCTTGCTCTTGATAACCAAATAAAATTAGGTTTGCATAATTTCTTTATTGGCAGAGAACCATTTGATGCCATTATTATGACAGAACCTAAGCTGTTTAATGAACAGCACCTGGCAATATTACGCCAACACGCGAGAAAGCTCGTCGCCACATTGTGGGATGGTTTGAAAAAAGCCCCAGAAAATGGTTTGTACCTGCATCGATTCGATCACGTGCTCAGTTTCGATAGTGAAGATTGCGAAAAATTCCACTTCACCAAAATCACCAATTACATTGATTCTGAATGGAAAAGCACGATTCCTTATCAAGCATGTGAGTACGATATTTTCTCCATTATGAGTTTCACGCCGGAGAGATACCAGCAAGTCACCCATTTCCTTGATAAAAACCCTGACCTCAAATCCAATATTATTTTCTATTTTGGGGACTACAGGAAACCAAAATATATAAAAGATAACAGAATAAAAACCTCATATAAATTATTGTTGGGTGCTGAATTAGCCCATGAAATTAGCAACTCGCGGGCAATTTTAGATATTCTTCAGGGCCAACAGACAGGGCTATCGTTTCGTGCCTATGAATCGATGGCTTATCAGCGTAAGTTGATTACGACGAATCCACACATCACCAGCTACGATTTTTATAACCCACAGAATGTATGTGTGCTGGATCAGGATGGATACCTTCCACAAGGTTTTATCCATACCCCTTACCAACCCGTACCGGAACCTATCTATCATCAGTACACGCTATCTGCTTGGGTAAAAAATGTAATTTTTGAGATTATGAAAAAATAGTTATAAATAAATTTAATATAAACTCTTAACAACATCACCACCAGGAATAGCAGTGATGTTGTTAAAAAATTCACTTCATTTATTAAAATTAAAATCATTAACAAGGTAATAATCTATTTTAGAAACACTTTCATATTTCTAGCAATCACGTTATCATTTATGTAACTCAATTACGTTGCAATAAGTATTATTGATAACCCCATTTGGGTATATCTATCAGCCATGAAAATTTATGACATGGCTTTAAATAATTATCCATGCTGCAACTAACACAACAATGCTGATTGTCATGACTACTATACATCCTTACGATACTGTATTTTTTATCGGACTTATCATTATTTCTACTATTTTTTTTCACATCAAATTCACAGATAAAAACGCTAATGAAGCGCCAGGAATTTTGATAACAATTGGTATATGTGCAACATTCTTTGGCATAACCATGGGTTTACTAGCATTTGATATTAATGATGTTGAAAAAAGTTTACCTGATTTAATAAATGGCATAAAAACTGCGTTCTGGGCATCAGTCACCGGCGTTTTCTTCGCGTTGACGATAAAATTCCGCTATACCTTTTGGGGGGCTAAAGCCCATGCGGCCGATGCACCGGTGCAGGATGCCACCATTGACGATATCATCAGGCAACTGCAACTCTCTGGCAAAGCGCTGGATAAACTACATTACTCGCTGGTCGGTAATGAAGAAGCCTCACTGTTAACCCAACTCAAATTAATTCGTAGCGACCAAAATGACCAATTAGGCCATTTGCATAAAGCGTTTGTCGAATTTGCAAAAACGCAGGCAGAAAATAACTCTAATACACTGATCGATGCACTAAAAGTAGTGATTCGTGATTTCAATGAAAAAATCAGCGACCAGTTTGGTGAAAATTTTAAACAACTCAACGCCGCCGTGGGGAAAATTAATGACTGGCAAGAGCAATATCGCCAGCAAATGCAGGAGATGATTGCACAACAAACCCAGACGGCAGCCAATATGCAGAAGGCGAGCGAAAGCTTCTCACAAGTTGTTGAGCATTCGGAGTCATTCAGTCAGACAGCAACAAATATTGAACGCACTATTGGCGCATTCTCTGTGCTTGAGCAAGCATTGGAAGCGAACCTCAGCGAGCTGGCACACGTTATCGATGTGACCAAAAGCGGTATTCCTGAAATTGAACGCCGGGTAGCAGATATGATTACCCATATTCAGCATGGCGCCCAGACCTCTGCGAATCTGATAACTGAGCATTTACTGAGTACCACACAAACATTGCAATCATCGGTCGGCCATTTCACCGCGCAGATGACTCTCAGCGCAGACAATATGGCACGAAGCGCCAGCGAGCAGAATGCAAAAACCAGCGAAATAATACAAAAAGCTGGTTCCGAATTACATCAATTAATGACCAGCATGTCACAGGAGATGACACAATATATTCAACGCCATAATGGATTGATTACCGAGAACATCAGCCAGATGAGCGACAAAACCGCGCAGCAAGTCACGGCACTGGATGCGGCATTATCCGATGCGCTGAAAAAATCGCTTGATTCGTTAGGGCAACAATTGGCCTCGCTCTCCAGTAAGTTCACGCAGGATTACACGCCACTCACCGAGCGGTTAAAAGAGGTGGTGCGGTTATCTGAAGCGCTGAGGGCATAAAACGATGGCCAATCCCCTGTTAGCACGACCGAAACATGCCAAAGAAGATTTCTGGATAAGCCTCAGCGATTTAATGACTTCACTGATGATGATTTTCTTACTCATTTCACTGATATACATGATAAAAGTTCAGGAAATGGTAAAAATCCCTTCGGTGTATAAAAATACGCTACAGGGGTTAGGGCAAGCCTTGCAGCATGAGTTTAAAGATGATTTAAAACGATGGCACGCCACTATCGATCAGGATCTGACGGTACGATTTCAGGAGCCGAATATTCTGTTTACCACCAGCTCGGCGGAACTGAAGCCTGAATTCAAAACCATTCTTGATGAGTTTATTCCCCGTTACCTGAAAATAATGACCGACCCGAAATACATCGAGAATATTGAAGAAATTCGTATTGAAGGCCACACCTCAACCGTATGGCGTACCGGCATCAACGATAAAGATGCGTATTTTCATAATATGGAACTATCCCAGTCGCGTACCCGTTCAACGCTGGAATATATTATGGATATGCCGGTTGTTTCCCAGTCGAAGCCTTCTTTTAGCTGGTTTAAAACCCATGTACGCGCCATCGGGTTTTCTTCAGCTCGCCCGGTGGATGCCGATGGTAAAGTTATTATCTCACCCGACCAAACGGAAGATCAGGCCCGTTCCCAGCGGGTGGAATTTCGGGTCAGAACCAATGTTGAGCGTCAGGTTGCTAATATCGTGGAAAAAGGTGGAAAATAACGATGAGCCAGTTTCTGATTTCCAGCCTGACCGATTTTTTGCTGGTGGATAATTTTAATCAATTGCGTTCTGCCATGCAGGCAGAGCTGGTGCCGCCTTTGCCAACAAATAAAATAGAGGAAATATTAAACCCCATCCAAGATCCCCCCGGGCACAAATCAAAACCCAAAGTAGAAGGAAAATTCTTCGTTGGAGAAAATGGTGAAAGAGTTATTATCTACAAAAGAGAGCCATCATATCATCATGGTCAGTACACACTCCCTAAATATCATATAGCTAATTGCTCCACACTAAAAGAAATGTGGACAGCAAATAGAAGTAAAAATTACATCAGAACATCCCGTTCTGACGGTTTATTCGTTATAAACAACAAGAATAGTGACACAGGAGAAATAGAAAGAAATATTGTCAGGCTTAAAGTATGTAAGCTTTGTCTAGAATTAATAAACTGGGATGACTATAAATCAAAAACATATACAGAAAAAAATATGTCAGTAGATGAATTTGATCTAGAGGCTTTCTTTGAGAAATATCCAACTTCAGCAACTACATACAGACCAGAGAAAACAGATAATGAAATAACAACCAATGATTACCCTGAAAATTTCGATGAAATATCAATTAATTACCGCTCCGCCAAAAACTGGCGCTGTGAAGCCTGTAATACCGATCTCAGTGCAGAACGGCGGCGGCGTTTTTTGCATGTCCACCACCGTAATGGGCAAAAAAACGAGAATCAGCACAGCAACCTGCAAGCCCTCTGCATTGAATGCCATGCCCAACAACCGCACCATGAACACATGCGCAACCACCTGGATTTGAGCCTGTTTTTAAAAGAAAAGAGCGTGCTGACAGGCTGGCTGAAGGCGGCAACCTGACGCCACGCTGTTATTATACCAACAACATCACACCACTAGGATTACACCACCAGTCACGGGCGGCGGTACGCCCCATGGAGCCTCCCCATGTCGATATCCATTTTATCTCCGTTGCTTTACCTACTGATGGGTTTTATTGCAGGACATACACCACTTGAAATTAAAGGACGTGCATCTGCATTGCTGACAAAATTCGTCATTCCGTTGGTGATCATTTTTAATATAGCCACCCATCGCGCCGGGGTGTTTGTGATTATGCTGGGCATGATAGTCATGATGGGAGTGATGTTGCTGGTCAGCCGTCTCCAGACGCGCGACCCGGTGCAAAACTTATGCTTCTGTTACCTGAATATTGGCTGGCTGGGCTTGCCGGTAGCCGGGTCACTGTTTGGCGACGGCGCGGCGATGGTTATTATTGCCGCGTATGTCGGTAGCTCGTTGTTTGGTAACTCCATTGGCGTGGGGTTGATGGCGCAAGGCCAGTGCTGGCAAACCCGCCTGCGCCAGACACTTCAGGCTCCACCTGTGTGGGCGCTGGCCGTCGGGTTAGCGACGATGCCGCTGGCCCCCCAGCTTGAGGTGTACGGCAAGTCAGCCTATGACGTGCTGAAGTTTTTGATGAGCTTTCTCGGTATGGCGATTTTGGGCATCTGGCTATCCACCACCACAATTCGTGCCACCGATTTTCGTCAGGCACTGTGGCCTTTCGCCTGCCGAGCGGGTGTATTTTTCATTCTGGTTAGCGCCTTGATTGCGCTCTGCGAGCCTCTTGGCATCAGCCTTGTGACGGAGAATAAACCGACGCTCTATTTGCTGTGCTTATTGCCACCGGCGGCGAATATTATCGTGCTGGAAACGCATTACTTAAAAAGTGGCCGCTCCACCAGCCTGATTGCCTGCGGCACGTGCCTGAGTATTGTCGCTATCGGGGTGTATGCGGCAGTAGTGCTGTGGTTGCGCCAGCTTGCATGAAAAACGGGGCCGTAGCCCCGTCAGTGGTGATGCTTAACATCACAAGTCATCAGCACCGGGCGGCTCAATACCGCCCGGCTAACCCGAGGATTACTGCAACACTGAAATATCCGCTACTTTCAGGAACAGATTACGCAGTTCGTTGAGCAGCGTCAGGCGGTTGATACGCACCTGCGCGTCATCAGCGTTGACCATCACCTTATCGAAGAAGTTATCGACTGACTCACGCAACTGTGCCAGTTCCGCCAGCGCTTCCTGATAACGCCCTTCGGCAAACCACGGTGCCAGTTTGCTGGTCAGCGCGGTAACATACGTCGCCAGCTGAATTTCTTCCTTCTCTTTGAGCAACGCGGCCTGCACGCTGTCGTTCAGCGTTTCGGTAGACTTCGCCAAAATGTTGGAGACACGCTTGTTGGCAGCGGCCAGTGCTTCGGCCTGCTCCAGTGTGCGGAAATGACTCACCGCTTTCACGCGAGCATCGAAATCTGCCGGGCGAGTCGGACGACGCGCCAGCACCGCCTGAATGGTGTCGACACTGTGACCTTCTTCCTGATACCAGGCACGGAAGCGACCCAGCATAAATTCAATCACATCGTCGACCACATTGGCGTTAGTCAGCTTGTCACCGTACAGGCGTACCGCTTCTTCCGTCAGGGTTTGCAAGTCCAGCGGCAGGCGTTTTTCCACGATGATGCGCAACACACCCAACGCCGCACGGCGCAGTGCGAACGGGTCTTTATCGCCTTTCGGGTGCTGACCGATGCCGAAAATACCCGCCAGGGTATCCATTTTATCGGCAATCGCCAGCGCGCAAGCGACCAGTGAGGACGGCAGTTCATCGCCAGCAAAACGCGGCTGGTACTGCTCGTTTAGCGCGACGGCCACATCTTCAGCCTCACCATCGTGACGGGCATAGTGCATCCCCATCACACCCTGAGTATCGGTGAATTCAAACACCATGTTGGTCATCAGGTCGCACTTGGACAGCAGGCCCGCACGTTTGGCGTGATTGACATCAGCGCCGATCTGCTCAGCCACCCAGCCGGTTAGTGCGGCGATACGGTCGGTCTTATCACGCAACGTCCCCAACTGTTGCTGGAACAACACGGTTTCCAGACGCGGCAGATGATCTTCCAGACGTTTTTTACGGTCGGTATTGAAGAAGAACTCGGCGTCAGCCAGACGCGGGCGTACCACCTTCTCGTTACCGGCGATGATCTGCTGCGGGTCTTTCGATTCAATGTTGGCGACGAAAATGAAATTCGGCAGCAGCTTGCCGCTGTTGTCGTAAACCGGGAAGTATTTCTGGTCGCCTTTCATGGTGTACACCAGCGCTTCCGCCGGTACCGCCAGGAATTTCTCTTCAAACTTCGCTGTCAGGACCACTGGCCATTCCACCAGCGAAGTGACTTCTTCCAGCAGGCTGTCGCTCAGATCAGCATTGCCGCCAATCTTGCGCGCTGCCTCTTCGGCATCGGCCTTGATTTTGGCTTTACGCACGTCGTAATCGGCGATGACCTTGCCACGTTCCTGCAAAATCTGCGGGTACTGGTCGGCGTTATCAATCGTGAATTCCGGCTCACCCATAAAGCGGTGACCGCGAAGGGTACGCCCGGAATCAATACCCAGCACGGTACCGGGGATCAGTTCATCACCCAGCAACAGGGTCGCGGTATGCACCGGACGCACAAACTGGGTGTCGTTATCGCCCCAGCGCATCAGTTTCGGGATCGGCAACTTCGCCAGCGCGGTGCTGACCATGCCCGGCAGCAGCGTTTGTGCCGCTTCGCCCTTCACGTGTGCACGGAATAGCAGCCACTCGCCTTTGTCGGTGGTCAGGCGCTCGGCCTGGGAGACGGTGATGCCGCAACCGCGTGCCCAGCCTTCTGCGGCTTTGGTCGGGTTGCCAGCAGCATCAAACGCCTGCGCGATAGCCGGTCCGCGTTTTTCTACTTCCCTGTCCTGCTGGGACGCGCTTAAACCGGCCACTTTCAGTGCCAGACGGCGCGGGGCCGCGAACCAATTGACCGACTGATAACCCAGTCCGGCGGCATCCAGTTCAGCGGTAAAATTGGCGGCAAAAGATTCCGCCAGAGTACGCAAAGCCTTCGGTGGCAGCTCTTCGGTGCCGATTTCCACCAAAAATGTCTTATCTGTCATCGCTGCCTCTCAGCTCTGTTTACGATTGCACATCGGGAAGCCCAGTGCCTCACGAGAGGCATAATAGGCTTCCGCCACCGCTTTGGTCAGGGTACGGATCCGCAGGATGTAACGCTGACGCTCGGTCACGGAAATGGCTTTGCGCGCGTCCAGCAGGTTGAAGCTGTGGGCGGCTTTCAAAATGCGCTCGTAAGCAGGCAGCGGCAGCGGTTTTTCCAACGCCAGCAACTGCTGGGCTTCTTTTTCATACTGCTCGAAGCAGGTAAACAGGAAATCCACATCGGCGTATTCGAAGTTATAAGTCGATTGCTCCACTTCGTTTTGATGGAACACGTCGCCGTAGGTGGTTTTACCCAGCGGGCCATCGCTCCATACCAGGTCGTAGACGCTGTCCACGCCCTGAATGTACATCGCCAGACGTTCCAGACCGTAGGTTATCTCGCCAGTTACCGGTTTGCATTCCAGACCACCCACCTGCTGGAAATAGGTGAACTGGGTGACTTCCATCCCGTTCAGCCACACTTCCCAGCCCAGACCCCAGGCACCCAGCGTCGGGTTTTCCCAGTTATCTTCCACGAAACGGATGTCGTGGATGGTCGGGTCCATGCCCAGTTCTTTTAATGAGCCGAGGTACAGTTCCTGAATGTTGTCCGGCGACGGCTTAATGATCACCTGAAACTGGTAGTAGTGTTGCAGACGGTTGGGGTTCTCACCGTAGCGACCGTCGGTCGGTCGGCGGGACGGCTGCACATAAGCGGCGGCGATAGGCTCCGGGCCAAGCGCACGCAGGCAGGTCATAGGGTGAGAAGTGCCGGCACCGACTTCCATGTCCAACGGTTGGACAATGGTGCAGCCCTGACGCGACCAGTAATCCTGTAATGTCAGGATCAGGCCCTGAAAGGTCTTGGTATCAAACTTTTGCATGTTGGATTCGCACGCGATACAAGTGGTTTTTACAATGAAGCCGCCAGTATACCCTCTGAGTGCAAGATATACAGCCAGAATGCGGCAACAACTTCAGTGACAGCGACATTTTCAGTGACATAGCATTATCGCCGCCTTTTTCTTCCCGTTTCGGGTAACGATCAACCGGCAAATACGGTATGTAGCATTTTCAGGCTCAACAACAGCAACAGCCCGGCAAACGCTTTCTTTAGCGTCGCGACCGGCAAGCGATGTGCTAAACGCGCCCCCACCGGCGCGGTGAAGAAACTGACCGCCGAGATGAGCGCTACCGCTGGTAACGAAACATAACCGACGCTGAACGTGGGCAAGCCGGTCGCAGACCAGCCGTTAATCATGTAGCCCAGCGCGCCGGAGAGCGCGATCGGCAACCCTACCGCGGCCGAGGTGCCGATGGCCTGCTGGATGCGTACATTACACCAGGTCAGAAACGGCACCGTGAGCGACCCACCGCCAATGGCGACCAGTGCGGAAATACCACCGATAGTCAGCCCGGCCAGCGACATGCCTGTCACGCCCGGTAACTGGCGGTGAGGCTTTGGCTTGATGTTCAACACCATTTGCAGCGAGACATACGCCATAAAACAGGAAAAGAAGATTGCCAGCGCACGGGTTGGCAATAACGCCGCCAGCCAGGTAGCGGCGAAGGTTCCCAGTAAAATCGCTGGTGTGATGCGCCATACCACTGGCCACATCACCGCCTGATGTTGATGGTGGGTGCGCAGGCTGGAAATAGCGGTGATCACAATCGCCGCCATCGAGGTCCCCAATGCCAGATGCACCAAATGCGTTTTCTCCACACCTTGTGCGGCGAACAACGCGGTCAGCACCGGCACCATGATGCCGCCACCGCCTATTCCCAGTAATCCAGCCATAAATCCCACCACGGCTCCCAGCGCCAGATAGGCCAGTATCCACTCAATCCCCATTATCGCCCCTTGTCGCTTATTGATTATCGTTTTGCGCTTGTCGTTTTTTGGTGTGATTCCAGCGCCACGTCACACATTGCCCTGTCAGGTCAGGGTTGCATCACATCACTCTTAGGCTGATGATCGCCACACCACGCGGTTGGTGCGCCAAAATCGACCATCATCAATACCAACAACGCGGGTGAATAACAATGCCGCTAACAATGTTGCTAAATAACACTCATCGGCAAATAACCACTGGGAGTAAGGAGAAGAGGATGGCACGCTGTGGCTGGGTCACGCAGGATACGCTGTATCAGGATTATCACGATAACGAATGGGGAACCCCCTGCACCGATAGTCGCGCGCTGTTTGAACTGCTGTGTCTGGAAGGCCAGCAAGCCGGGTTGTCGTGGATAACCGTGCTCAAAAAACGCGAGCACTACCGCCGTTGTTTCCATGGATTCGATCCGCACCGGGTAGCGGCCATGACTGATGACGATGTGAACCGGCTGGTACTGGACCCGGGCATCATCCGCCATCGCGGAAAAATTGAAGCCATTATCCGCAATGCCCGCGCCTGGCTGGCAATGCAGCAGCAAGGGGACGACTTTGCCACGTTTATCTGGTCCTTCGTTAACCATCAGCCGGTCATCAATAACCCGACATCGCTGGCTGATGTACCGGCAAAAACCGCCGTGTCGGATGCCATGTCGAAAGCGTTGAAAAAACGCGGCTTCACATTCATCGGCTCCACCATCTGCTACGCCTTTATGCAGGCTGCCGGGCTGGTAAACGACCATACCACCGACTGTTGCTGTCATCCGGGGGCGTTGTGATTCGACCTTATCGGCCACAAGACCTGGACGCGCTGGTCGCACTATGGCGGGAAAGTACCACGCTGGCGCACCCCTTTATCTCGGCGCACTATTGGCAGGAAAGTGAAGAACTGGTTCGCGGGCATTATATCCCCCACTCACAAACCTGGATTTATGAGCATGCTCAGGGCATCGGTGGTTTTATCAGCGTGATGGATCAGCGCTTTGTCGGCGCGCTGTTTGTTCACCACAGCCTGTATGGTCAGGGCGTGGGCGCGGCGCTGATGCAGCATATTCAGCATCGCTTCCCGGTGCTCAGTCTGGAGGTGTATCAGCAGAACCACCGCGCCTGCGCCTTTTATCGCAAACAAGGGTTTACGACCGTGCAGGAAAGTTATCAGCATGAAACCCAGTCACACTTGCTGGTTATGCACTGGCAGGATCAGGCGTTGCTCGCCGCCGTTACACCCTGACCACGTTTCAGGCCGCCGGGAAACCGCCCCTACAGAAACACACCCGCTATAGCGGCATTCGTTGTCGCTGCATTATTGTACAGTTGCATTACCCCCACAAAATGATACTTTATAACGTATCATTCATGCCGCAAGCATGGGTGACTGCCAATCCTTTCATCTTTGTTTGCAATGCAATTGAATTGCTATGCTGCTGATTTCAGCCAATACCAGGGTTTTAGCGGGAGCGCGCCTTCTGGCTTATCAGAGGGCGCGCCGCCTGACTTGCAGTCTCCCACCCTGTCCTCCATCATGCCTGCAGCAGGTCGTGTACCTCCGGGAAGAAATAACAAGTACCATCCGATTGTTTATCATGATATTTCATTAAATCGCCCAAACGTTTTTAGGCATTATTACGGCAAAGGCCTGCCCTTGATATGCGAAGCTAACAGGCTGACCTGCGTTCAAAAGTAACTGTCGTTTTAGTCAGACAATCGCCTCAATCAGCCGGAGTGAACTGATGAAACCTGAAGTCATCCTCTACAAAAAGATCCCTGACGATTTACGCCAAAAACTGGAGCAACACGCTAGTGTTTCGGTTTTTGATGGCCTGCCTCCCATCGACCACCCGTTACTGGCGCGTGCTGAAGGGTTGATTGGGGCCGGACACACCGTCAGCCGGGAATACCTGTCCCACCTGCCAAAACTACGGGCGGTGTCTACCGTGTCGGTGGGTTACGACAACATTGACGTTGCTGCGTTAAATGACAAAAAAGCGTTGCTGATGCATACGCCGACTGTCCTGACAGAAACGGTGGCGGATACCGTCATGACCTTGATGCTGATGACGGCTCGCCAGGCGTTGAAATCCGCCGAGCGCGTGAAAGCCGGTGAATGGACGCGCAACATCGGTGAAGATTGGTACGGTATTGATGTTCACCACAAAACCATTGGTATTCTGGGCATGGGGCGTATCGGTCTGGCGGTGGCTCAACGGGCGCACTTCGGTTTTAGCATGCCGGTGCTCTACAACGCCCGTCGCCGTCATGACGCGGCAGAAACCCGCTTCAACGCCCGTCACTGCGACCTCGACACCCTGCTGGCGGAATCCGATTTTCTGTGTATTACCCTGCCGCTGACGCCGGAAACCCACCATCTGATTGGCAAGGCACAGCTGGCGAAAATGAAATCCAGCGCCATTCTGATCAACATTGGCCGCGGCCCGGTGGTGGATGAGCAGGCGCTGATTGAGGCATTGACCGACGGCACCCTGCACGCCGCTGGTCTGGATGTGTTCGAGAAAGAACCGCTATCGGTAGATTCACCACTGCTGAAGCTGCCCAATGTGGTTGCACTGCCGCACATCGGCTCCGCCACCCATGAAACCCGCTACAACATGGCGGCCTGCGCGGTAGATAACCTGATAG
The DNA here is from genome assembly GCF_020406815.2 of Dickeya oryzae. NCBI lineage: Bacteria > Pseudomonadati > Pseudomonadota > Gammaproteobacteria > Enterobacterales > Pectobacteriaceae > Dickeya > Dickeya oryzae. The sequence continues at coordinate 48,971 of NZ_CP162670.1, read as the reverse complement.
CCGCGCTCAGTGGCGACGTTAAAGAAAACTGCGTCAATCCGGACGTGCTGAAGTAGTTCAGCACGCTAATTGAGGATCCCTCCTTCCCGACGTCAGGAAGGAGGATTCTCACGCGAAGAGCGATTATTCCACCGCGATCGGTTTTTCGGTCAGCGTGGTGGTGCGATCACCCTGAATCGCTTTCACTTTCTGTTCGGTTTGTTGTACTGCCGCCGGGCTGCTCAACAAGCTGTAAGTCAGCTCGAACGTGGTGCTTTGGCCGGGTTGCAGTTTCTTCACCCGCCCTTGCTGGCGTTCAATAGTGACCGGATATGCATAGCTGGTGCCGGGCTCAATACCGGTGACATAGCCTTGTTTCAGGGTGTCGGTGTTTTTCCACATCGTCAGCAACGGCAACTGATGGGTATCAAACGCGATGGACACCCCTTTATCACCTGCACGATTGACCAGTGCGGCCAGTGTTTTGCCCTCTTTATCCGCGTAAGGCGTCATGTTGAACACCATTTCATCGAAGCCTTTAGTCGGGCCTTTATACGTCTGCCAGCTTTTCAGACCGGCCCTGGCGTAGTCATTAAACGGTGAAATCTCTTTCACGGGTGCCAGGAAACGTGCCCCTTCTTCCAGAATCGGGGTACCGAAATTGCTGTGATAGATAATCTGGTAATCACGCGCGTAATCTGACTTATTGGTCAGCACGTCATGAATGGTAAACGACTCGCTCCCCGGCACGTAGCGCAGTTCAGTCCAGGTTTCGAGGTTGGATTTCTTAAAGCTGTTTTCCTTGAGCAAGCCACGCACCGTGATGGTGTAAGGCGCTTTGTCGCTGACATCTACCAGCACTTTCGACGCAGGTGTATTACCGGCACGGCCGTGCAGGGTATAGATCATGCCGTCGCTGGTGACCGGATGTCCGGTCCACTCATAGCCGCAGCGCACCATCATCTCATTGAAACCTTCCAGCCAGCCCAGTCCATTGCGGCTTTCCAGGGTAATCGTATTCGGGTTGACCACCTCATCCACCGGAGAATCCCAGCCCAGCCGGATGTTTTTACCCGTGACATGCAGTAAATCCATGCCGCGGGTCGGACTCAGGGTAATTTGCAGCCCGTTGGGACTGGTGATAGTCAGAATCTTGCTGCCTTCCTGACGTCCGCCGTGCAGTACCTTTTGCTCGATGCTGAAGTGCTGATCCTTAATCTTCAGCGCATCGCTGCTGATCTGCCAGTTTCCCTTTTCGGTGCTGCTTTCAACGTCTGTCAGCACAAAGGTTTGAGCCGATGCCTGCCAGGAAACCAGCGCCAAAGCGATACTCATTGCCAGTACATTTTTCATTCCATACATCCTTTTAGCTGAATTGATTAAGCCCGTGGAGCTAAAAGACTACAAATCCAGCTGACAGGAGAATGTGATTGCTATCACCAGATGACTAACTGCCCGTTTTTCACAACATATTTGCAAAATAAATCACACTTTAATTAAGAATATCTAATGATATTGCATGAAAAACGCGATCATGATCAGCTAAAAGCTGACGCACGTTCAGCATTTAGTGTCTAACAGGCGTGAACATGCTGAAGCAGAAAACGCGTTCAGCAGATGAATACTCTGCCATAACAAAAATATATGGATAAAAACAGGGTGATGATATTTCCACCATGATTGCACCACCCCGAGGCACGCGCTAAGGTGTCGGTTTACCTGTGCTTCACCCTTTATTGACAAATTATGAACTTTTCCCGTTTTGGCAACAAATTTACCCGTCATGCTGGTATTACCCAACTGATGGATGACCTGAACGACGGGTTACGCACCCCAGGTGCCATCATGCTCGGTGGCGGCAACCCGGCCCATATTCCAGCAATGGACGACTATTTTCAGCAATTGTGTCGTGATCTGTTGGATCAAGGAAAATTGACCGATGCGCTGTGCAACTACGATGGCCCACAGGGCAAAGATGTGTTGCTGCATTCGCTCTCCAGTCTGCTGCGTGAACAGTTTGGCTGGGAGATTGGACCACAGAATATTGCGCTGACTAATGGCAGCCAGAGCGCATTTTTCTACCTGTTCAATCTGTTTGCTGGTCGTACTGATGAGGGGCAACATCGCCGGGTGCTGTTTCCGCTGGCACCGGAGTACATCGGTTATGCTGATTCCGGGCTGGATGAGGACATGTTTGTCTCTGTTCGCCCGCAGATTGAGCTGTTAGCGGAAGGGCAATTCAAATACCACGTTGACTTCGAGCAACTACACATCACCGATGATATCGGCATGATTTGCGTTTCCCGGCCGACCAACCCGACCGGCAATGTACTCACCGACGACGAAGTGCAGCATCTGGATGCGCTGGCCCGTGAACACCAGATTCCGCTGGTGATCGACAACGCTTACGGCGTGCCGTTCCCCGGTATCATCTTCAGCGATGCCACACCGCTGTGGAATCCGAACATTATTCTGTGTATGAGCCTGTCCAAGCTGGGCTTGCCCGGTTCCCGCTGCGGTATCGTGATCGGTTCTGAGCAGGTGATCGAAGCGCTCGGCAACATGAACGGTATCGTCAGCCTGGCACCCGGTTCTATTGGCCCGGCGCTGGCACATGAGATGATCCAGCGTGGTGATCTGCTGCGGCTGTCCAACGATGTGGTCAGGCCGTTCTACCGCCAACGGGTGGAGCAGACTATCGCCATTATTCGTCGTTATCTGCCGCCAGAAGTGTGTCTGATTCACAAACCGGAAGGCGCGATTTTCCTGTGGCTGTGGTTCAAAGACTTGCCCATCACCACCGAGGTGCTGTACCAGCGGTTGAAGCAACGCGGCGTACTGATGGTACCGGGTCATTACTTCTTCCCCGGTCTGGAACAGGAATGGCCGCACGCTCACCAGTGCCTGCGCATGAACTACGTGCCGGAGCCGGAAAAAATCGAGCAAGGTGTCGCTATTCTGGCCGAAGAGGTGGAGCGGGCGCGGCAAGAAGGCTGCGTCTGACACGCCAAAAATCTGATCCCCGAAAAACAGACGTGCTATGCGTGCAGCCATACCCTCTACCTGGCGTATGACTGCACGCGAAGCGGTATCACGCACGCAAAAAAACCGCACCTTACTGAGTTGGGTATCCAACTTTTGGGGTGCAGTTCACAAAGGCGGTTCTCGTTACGCGTGATATCGATGTGATATCCCTCGTTATCAGTTGTACAGCTCAGCGACGCCTTGCAACTGGTTATCGCTGCTGGTCGCAGAGATGATACGGAACGATTTGGCACCGGCAGCATCCGCTTTTTCAGACAGCTTAGCCTGCAGGCCATCCAGCGTATTCGCCGTAGCGCTGACAGAACCGACAGACTGGCTGGCAGACTGCTGCACTTCAGTCGCGGCGAACGAGCCGAAAGAAACGGTAGCCAGTGCGATAACTACAGCAATATTTTTGATAGCGTTCATGGTTGATATCCTTCACAGTGTATTCGGTTAGTGTTCTTTACTGGAGGCGTTATCGCCTTCGATGAAAGTGATAATAGACCTGTTATCAGCTCGTTAAAAACGGGTTTATTTGTAGATATCATTCAAATTTTATGAAATAAAAAAGCATCGCATTCGCTCTTCGCCTGCCCGCCTTGACTTACCCCAAAAGCAGATATTCATTGCCGGTTTTGTACTTTGTGGTTTTGCCATGCCTGTGGAAGTATCCCTTTCATATGACAGCCTTTTTCCAGCCCTGACGTCACCTGCATAGCGGCTGGTATCACTCTGATAACTAAAAGGAAAAAACCATGTCTGGTTTCTTGAACGCTCAACAGAAGCGGGGAATGGGTCTGCTTGTTTCATTCGCACTACTGGGAAATGGCGCACAGGCGGTGGCCGCCGACGTTGCACCAAAAACCGGCGGCACCTTGATCTATCTGGAACAACAACCGCACACCAATTTGTATCCGCCCGCAGGTGGTTTTTATCCTAATGGCGGTATCCTCAACCAAATTACCGATAAGCTGACGTATCAGAACCCGGAAACGTTGGACATCGAACCCTGGATTGCAGAATCCTGGACCATTAACGCCTACAGCACCGAATACACATTCCGGTTACGCCCCGGCGTCACCTTCTCTGACGGCACACCGCTGGATGCCAACGCCGTCGCTAAAAATTTCGACACCTACGGGCTGGGCAACAAAGAACTCAACCAGCCGATTTCCGAAGTCATCAACAACTACCAGCGCAGCGAAGTGATCGACCCGCTGACGGTGAAGTTCTACTTCAAAAAACCGTCGCCCGGTTTCCTGCAAGGCACCTCCGCTATCGGCTCCGGTCTGGTGTCGCTGAGTACGCTGGCCCGCAATTTCAACCAGTTAGGCGATGCGACCCACATCATCGGCTCCGGCCCGTTTGTGGTCAGCAGCGAAAAACCGGGGCGCGAACTGAAACTGGTGGCCCGTAAGGATTACCACTGGGCACCAGTGAATTTTGCACATCAGGGCCGCCCTTATCTGGATGGCATCACCTACCTGGTGACGCCGGAAGACAGTGTGCGCATTGGTGCACTGGTCTCCGGTCAGGCGGATTTTATCCGTCAAATTCAGGCCTATGACGAACAACGGGTGCAGAGTGAGGGTATTCGGATCTATGCCGCCCCGACCCGCGGGGTGAATAACAGTATCAACTTCCGCCCGGATAACCCGCTGGTGGCGGATATCCGCGTGCGTCAGGCACTGAGTGACGCCACCAACCCGAAAGAAATCATCCAGACGCTGTATTCCAATAACTACCCACAAGCCACGTCGGTACTGGCGAAAACCGCCGCCGGTTACATCAACCTGTCCGAGAAGCTGACGTTCGACCCAGCCGCCGCCGCCCGTCTGCTGGACGACGCGGGCTGGAAAATCGGTGCGCAGGGCGTTCGACAGAAAGACGGCCAATCGCTGGTGTTGACCGCCTACGAATCGCCGCCACAGCCGCAGAACAAAGAGATGTTGCAACTGGTAGCGCAGCAGTGGGCCAAAGTGGGCGTGAAATTGAACGTACTGGCAGGCGATGCGGGCACTAAAACCGTCGACAGCCTCGACCCACTGAAAACCGGTGTATCGCCGGGCATGGTGGGCCGGGCGGACCCGGATGTGCTGAAAAGCCAGTATTACCCTACCTTGCGCAATGTGCTGCTGCAAAAGGGCGGAGCCAGCGACAAGGTACAAACCTTTGAAGACACCCACCTTAATACCCTGTTGGATGGCATCGCCTCCGCGACCGACCGCAACAAACGGCTGGAGCTGGTCGGCGAAGTACAGAACTACCTGATCGATAAGGCATACGTGATTCCGATTTTTGAAGAGCCGCAGGTGTTCGCCGGTCGCGCCAGCACGAAAGGCATAGGCTTTGAGGCGGTGGGCCGCCCCAGTTTCTACAACACCTGGCTGGATAAGTAACCGGGCATCGGCGACGGAGGGCAAAATATGCGCATAGCGTATCTGGCAACACGCCTCGGACATGCACTGCTGGTGCTGTGGGCAGCATTTACCTTGTCGTTCATGCTGCTACAGGCACTGCCGGGTGATGCGGTGCTGATCAAATTCATGAACCCGGAGCTGGGGCTCAGCGCCAGCCAAATCGCGCAATTGCGGCTGGCCTACGGTGCCGATGTGCCGTTGCTGACCCAGTATGCAGCGTCACTGTCACGCCTGCTGCATGGCGACTTTGGGCTGTCACTGCAGGCTGGGTTGCCCGTCAGCGACTTACTGGCAACCAACCTGCCCCCCACCTTGCTGCTGGCGGTGCTGGGGTTCGGCGTGGCGTTGCTGCTGGCGATCACGCTGGCGTTTCTCTCGGCGCTGGCCCCATTCGCCTGGCTGCGCCAGCTCTTTCAGTCCGTACCGTCGCTGTTGATATCTATCCCCACGTTTTGGCTCGGCATCGTATTGATTCAGGTGTTTTCCTTCCGGCTGGGCTGGATTTCGGTGATCAACCCCGGCGAATGGGAAGGACTGGTTTTGCCAGTCCTGACACTCTCCGTACCGATTGCCGCTCCGATTGCTCAAGTATTGATGCGCAGCATCGATCAGGTACTGGCACAACCGTTCGTGGCGGTGGCGCGCGCCAAAGGCCTGAGCCGCCAGAGTGTGTTATGGCGTCATGTGGCGCGCAACGCCGTGCTGCCTGCGCTGACGCTGGCAGGTCTGCTACTGGGCGAATTAATCGCTGGTGCACTCATCACTGAAACCGTATTTGGCCGCAGCGGGCTGGGGCAGTTAACGCAGGAAGCGGTCAACACGCAGGACGCCAGTGTGTTGCAGGCCATCGTGCTGATTTCCGCCACCGCCTTTGTGGTCGTCAACCTGCTGGTCGACCTGCTCTACCCGTTGCTTGATCCGCGGCTGAAAACCGCATTGGAGGTGTGATATGGCGAGCATTCAACTGGAAAAAATCACCTTTCCGCTGCTGCGCAAAACACCGCGTCTGCGCCGTTATGCCACGCAGCCCGGTCTGGTACTCGCCTGGCTGGTGCTACTGGCCGTGGCACTGTGGGCACTGTTCCCCGGCCTGTTTACCCATGCATCACCGATTGAGGGTGTGCCGGGTGCACAACGGCTGGCACCGGGTGGGGCGTACCTGCTAGGTACCGACCAACTGGGGCGAGACCTCTACACCCGCATCGTCTATGGGGCGGCGCACTCACTCTCCGGCGCGGTAGTAGCCGTATCGCTGGGTTTGGTACTCGGCAGCCTGCTGGGGCTGCTGGCAGGCGCGGTAGGTGGAAAGCTGGATACCGTGGTGATGCGCAGCGTCGATGTGCTACTGGCTATTCCCGGTTTGCTGCTGGCGCTGAGCGTCATCATCCTGCTGGGGTTCGGCAATCTGAATGCGGCTATCGCGGTGGGCGTGACGTCGGTGGCGAATTTTACCCGGCTGGTACGTACGGAAGTGCTGCGCGTGCGCCGCAGCGATTATGTTGAAGCGGCGTTTGGCAGCGGCGGCACCTTCTTTGGCGTGCTGTGGCGCCACATTCTGCCTAACTCGCTCACCAGCGTACTGGCATTCGCCGCATTGCAATTCGGCAGCGCGATTCTGGCACTCGCCACGCTGAGTTTTCTCGGCTACGGCGCACCACCGCCAACGCCGGAATGGGGATTGCTCATCGCCGAAGGCCGTAATTATCTGGCCACCGCCTGGTGGCTGACCACCTTCCCCGGCCTGCTGGTGGTCGCGGTGGTGCTGGCGACCAATCGCATCAGCCAGTCTATTCGGAGGCCAACGCGATGAGCCTGCCGCTGAGTTTACAACACAGCCCGGCCACACCGGTGCTGGAGCTGGAAGACGTCGCTATCGCCTACCGCGATGACGACGGTGAACGCACGGTCGTAGAAGGGGTGTCCTTCGTCATTCAGCCCGGCGAAGTGGTGGCGCTGGTAGGAGAGTCCGGTTCCGGCAAAACCACCACCGCGCAAGCGGTGATCGGCCTGCTGGCACACAACGGTCGCCTGACTCGTGGAGCCATTCGCCTTAACGGCACCGAGATTAGCCGGTGGTCGTCGTCACGACTGGACAGCATTCGTGGCCGGGTGGTCAGCCTGGTGCCGCAAGACCCCGGCAGTTCGCTCAACCCGGTGAAAACCATCGGCGATCAGGTCGATGAGATGTTGCGGCTACACCAAAAAAGCGATCGCCATAGCCTGCGTCAGCAAACGCTGACGCTGTTAACACGCGTCGGGCTGACCAGGCCGGAGCTGCGCGCCAGCCAGTACCCGCACGAGCTATCCGGTGGCATGAAACAGCGGGTGCTGATCGCTATCGCCATCGCCTTGAAACCGGCATTGATCATCGCCGACGAACCCACCAGCGCGCTGGATGTCACGGTGCAAAAACGCATTCTCGACCTGCTGGACGAACTGCGCCGGGAGAACAACACCGCCATTTTATTCGTCACCCACGACCTCCGGGTGGCGGCCGAGCGTGCCGACCGCCTGCTGGTGTTCCAGAAAGGTTATATTCAGGAGCAGGGGCCAGCCCGACAGGTGCTGAGTGCGCCGCAAAGCCAGTACGCCCGCACCCTGCTGGCCAACATCCCCTCGCTGACTCACCGTCCATCACGTGTGTCGGTGAACCGGCCTGCCGCCGGTCAGCCGATGGTACAGGTGGAACAGTTAGTACAGGAATTCCCACTGGCGGGCGACCATAAGCAGCGATTTAGGGCGGTGGATACGGTGTCGTTTAGCGTAACCCCTGGCACCACGCACGCCATTGTCGGCGAGTCCGGCTCCGGCAAGACCACTACCGCGCGCCTGATTCTTGGCTTCCAGCGCCCAACGGCCGGCCGCATTCTGATCGACGGCACCGACATGACGCAACTGCGCGGCGAAGCGCTACGTCAATTCCGTCAGACCATTCAGTTGGTTTATCAAAATCCGTTTAGCTCACTCGACCCGTCGCAGCGGTTATTCGATATCGTGGAGGAACCGCTGCGCAACTTTAACCGCCACTCTCGCACAGAACGGGCGAGCCGGGTTCATGAGATGTTCGAGCGGGTGGCGCTGCCTGCCTCGCTACTGCAACGTCGTCCGGCAGAACTGTCCGGTGGCCAGCGTCAGCGGGTCGCCATCGCTCGCGCGCTGGTGCTGGAGCCGAAAGTGCTGGTGCTGGACGAAGCGGTCTCCGCGCTGGATGTCACCGTACAAGCGCAAATCCTGCGCCTGTTGGACGAGTTACAAGCCTCGCTGGGGCTGACCTACCTGTTTATTTCCCACGACCTCGCCGTGGTACGGCAGATAGCCGATACCGTTTCCGTGCTGTACCACGGCAAACAGGTGGAGTCCGGGCCAGTAGATCGCATTTTTGCCCAACCGGCTGAACGTTATACCCAGGAACTGATCGAGGCGATTCCCGGTCAGCACCACGCCTCTTAAGGGACACACTACACCAAGGATTTAATCATGACTCAAAAACGTCTGGGGTTTTTCACCCGCTTGCTGGATGACGTACCCGCCGGGCAACGTTACCGCTTAGCCGCTGAACAAATCATCAAAGCTGAACAACTGGGCTTCGATAGTGCCTGGGTGGCACAGCATCACTTTCACGCCGACGAAGGCGGCCTGCCGTCACCGTTGGTGTTTCTGGCGCAAGTCGCCGCGCAAACCCAACGTATTCGGCTTGGTACCGGGGTGATTACCCTGCCGATGGAACACCCGTTGCGGGTGGCGGAAGATACCGCCGTACTTGACCTGCTCAGTCACGGCCGGTTGGAAGTCGGCATCGGCTCCGGCGGCACGCCGTCATCGTTCGCGGCGTTCGGCCATAACAGCGAACAGCGTGGCGAGATTCTGGGCCGCTATCTGGCACAGGTACGCGCCGCCTGGGCGGGCGAACCGCTGAGCGCTGATGGCAACCAACTTTATCCAGCCGCTGCGCATCTCAATCGCCGTGTATGGCAGGCCACGTTTTCCGTGGAAGGCGCTATCCGTGCCGGTCGGGTCGGCGATGGGCTGATGCTGTCCCGTACCCAGCCGCGCCCGGAGGCTTTCCCGGATGCCACGCTGGCCGACTTGCAAAATCCGATGATCGACGCCTATCTGGAGGCGCTGCCGTCCGGCGTCACACCGCGCATCATGGGTTCGCGCAGTGTGTTCGTCGCCGATGACCGGGCGCTGGCGCTGCAACTGGCGCAAACCGGGCTGCAACGTTCCGCCGCCCGGCTGGCCCAGTTGGGCCGTCCGGCACGTAACGGCTCGGTAGAGGAGCTGATCGCCTCATTCGACAGCCACGTTGGCACACCGGAAGACGTCATTGCCTCACTACAGGCGGACAGCTCGCTGGCGCGGACCACTGATCTGGCGTTTCAGGTGCATTCTATCGACCCGCCACACGCCCATATTCTGCGCTCGCTGGAGTTGATTGCCACCCGAGTTGCCCCCGCACTGGGCTGGTCGCCGGTAACAGACAAACACACCCGCCCGGTCGGGCAGGAGGTCGCATGACACAGTCAACATTCGATATACAGTCAACATTCGATATAGTGGATACGCTTTCGGAAATTGCACCGGATTCGCCGCTGGCGCAGGCCAGAGCGACGCGTGATGCCGCCACCCGGCATACGCAAGGCAGCTACGACGCGCTGTTCAGCCAGACGACAAGCGACACGTTACCGCTGGCATTGCGCTTTTTCATCGCCGAAAAGGTCAGCGGCTGGCATCAGAACGCCCGGTTACAGCACTTTTATGCCCAACGGCTGGCGGATTTTCCGGCCCCGACGCCCGGCGTAGCGCTGGACCTGACGCTGGAACATGCCGAACGTCTGGCATTACAGCCCATCACCGCACAACCGGAGTCGTTACAGGCACTGCAACAAGCGGGTTGGGCAGTAGACGACATCGTCACCCTGTCGCAACTGGTCGCGTTTGTCAGTTTTCAAAGCCGCTTGCTGTACGGTTATCGACTACTGGCTGGTCACGCCGAAGAACGGGCACCCGTTGCACCCGCCGCTGTCGCTGGTCTCTGGCATACCCAGGCGCTGACCAACAGCGGCAAAACCGCTCCGAATGCGTTTACACAGGGTGAACTCGGCTGGGAACCGTGGCTCCCGGCCAAACCGCTGGCGGAATTTACCCCGGATGAGCAAGCCATTCTGGCGCGTTTCGGTCATACCGATTCCGACTACTTCCGCTTGCTGGGCCGCAATCTGCCGGTGCTGGAGCAACGCACCCTCACCGACAAGGGCATCTTCTATACGTCCGGTGGACTACCGCGTCAGGACCGGGAACTGGCTGCCGCCGTCGTCAGCAAGGTAAACGGCTGTATTTATTGCGCCTCGGTACACGCCCGCAAAGCCAGCCAACTGTCGAAGCAGCATGACGCCGTACAACGCCTGCTTGACGTACCACCGGGGGAAGATCTTGCCGCCGGACAGCACCCACGCTGGCAGGCGATCATCACCTTCGCCGCCCGGCTCTCCACCACGCCATCGCAGGCCAACGCACAGGATCTGGCGCGCCTGCATAAACAAGGGCTGGACACGCTGGAGATTCTCGACCTGATTCAGTCCACCGCGTTTTTTGCCTGGGCCAACCGGTTGATGCTGACGCTGGGCGAGCCGTTCTGGCCGGGGCGGTAAATCAGATTTAGAACTGATCCCAATAAACGTCATTGTTACAGCCCATTCAGACACAAACAGCATACAGGCTGTATGCCATATACGTTGAACGGAAAAATCTATTACTCGATACAATAGAAAAAGACAGTGAATAAACCGAAGCATACTTCAGTATGTGAGAATTTTGTTCACTGTCTGTAATCCAAACAACAAGGAAAAGAACACGCCTGGATAACCAAGATGAGAGAAATATATCGACTAAAGATATTGGTGTTATTTATTTCTAAAACTTAGCTCACCGCCTTGCTTCGATTGTTTGATAAAAATAATTGTATCTATCATCCCCCTCAAAAATAATTTGAATAAATTCGTCCTCTATCAATTGAGCACATATACTAATAATGGCTTCAACGTCAAAATTGGTTTTTCTGGCAATAGATGCTATTGAATTAAAACCATCAAAAAATGGGAATATATCAACCAAAGTTTTATTTTTAACTGGAAATATCCTACCGTTATTTCTATTTATTAGTAAGTATTCATATTGATAAGATGTATCTATACGATAGATCTCATTCCTTACAAAGGATGAAAACCATGGAAAAAAAGGTTCAGAAGACTCATCAAGATTTTCTAATTGAAACTGGATACGACGCTTCCCGACCAATTTAGGATAGATGAATCGTCTAAACCTATTCACAATATGTATTAATGAGATATTATAAAAGCATCGTTCTCTTTTATAATGTGAAGTCAATGAAATATTTAATTCTTTTTCCCTGCTTTTTATTTCATGAAAACACCAAGCCGGCATAAAGATAGCATCACCCGGCCCTAAATCGAATTCATACTTCTCAACATTAAATTCATTAATTTCATTTAATTTCCTCTTCAATTTATGAGGTTGACTGAAATCTAACAATTTAAAAACATTAAGGGACTCAGGGATAATGGTGAAATGCTTCCACCCTTTAACTTGAACAAAAAAGGTATCAACTGGATCAGCATGTAATAAACTCTCTGTACCTCCATTTGAAACCCAGTGATTATGCAGATAACTACCTATCATGTAGTCTTTGAAAATGGTTCTTTCGGCTAAAAAGTCATCAAACTCATTGTTTCCACAAGTTCTATAGGTCTGCCATCCATACCTTTCTTTTTCATCTCTTTGAAAATAAGTAACATAATATCCACCTTGATCTTTTTCAAACATTTTCTCCAGGTCAAGAAGAACGGCACGCCCTTTAACTTCAGAAATGAGCGGCTTTTCTGACCAATAAGCACCTGAATGAAAAGAGGATTCAAATTTTTTATTATTTAATTCAAGGATATTAACTACAGAAATGCTCTCCAAATCTTGACAAATATTCATGTTTCTGAAAACACATGGCTTTGTCATATTTTTAGTTTCTTTCCTTAATAAATATCTATCTAATTCTTTTCCATTAAGTTCTATCTCCTTCATTTATCCCCCTTAATTTTTATCCCAATAATGAAAAACTGATGACAATTATCGTAACCTACATATACTGTAGGACTAATCCGACCTTCACTTATCTTTTAACTCTCCCCACCTATACTTCGCCCCCCAAAAGACCCATTGTGACAGCCACCCTGAGATAATGTCTTACTCTTTACCCTAAGGAATAAAAATAGACATATAATAAAAAGACAAGCAGCCTGAACAATAATGAAACTGGGCACATTCATACTGCTAAAAGATGGCATCCATATAATAGGTAAGAAAAGAATAATCAGAACAATGTTAGCAACTCCCTGGGGAATAAGCGTATCATTTATTGCCCTCAAATGTGACATACCAAGCTGCATATAAGATGATGTAATAAAAAGCAAGAATATAGATATATATACAGATGTATTGTTAAGTAATGCACCATTTCCATATAACATCATAACTTCTTTCATAAAAAATGAGAGAAGCAACATAATAAACAAGCAAATTAAAAGTATTAAAAATAATCCAATCTTGAAAAAACCATATTGCTCCGGAAGCTTCCTCTCACTAACAAATAAGCTATGTATCTGAGAAAAGGCTCCAACAGGAATACTAATCAACCCTATAACACTCATTATCACTGAAAGGTCAGAAACATATAAAGGATTAATCCCCATTAGTCTTTGAGTTAAAAGAAAATAGACTAACTTCTGTCCAGCCAGACCAATAGCTATGGGTGAGCCAAAATTAATCAGTTGACTAGTTGTTCTCTTATAATTAAGATCTTTCAATTTAAAACCTATTTTCTTATAAAGAAGAACCCCACCATAAAAAAAGAAAAATGAGACTTCTATAAATAAAAAAGACCAGAAAACATAAACTGCCTTCATATCATTCAAATAAAAAGAGATTAATGAGATTAATAAGGAGGAAAGTAAAGAAAGAAATAACTTTACTTTAGCAATAAATCCACTACTTATAAAACTCTCAATAAAGAAAAAAAGATAATTATTAAATATCAAAAATGGAACACAACAGATATATACCAGATAAGACTCTTTATCATACAAATCCAGAAAAAATTTACCAATTCCCCACGATATAAAAAAACCAGATATTGAAAGTATAATCGCCAGTGGCATACCAGACAGGAATATAGCGCCACCCGATTTTCCATCTCTCTGCCCACTTGTAACCAGATTACCAATCATAGCTAAAGGCATTGAGAGGATTGTAATAGGAAGTGCAAACATAGCGGTAAAATAACTAAAAATAGCCAACTCTTCCCTGTTATATCTAGCCATAACAATGGTTATTATCATAAATCCAATATAGGGTGCAAACCGACTTACACAAAATGGAAATATCTTTTTATAGAAATTTAAAATATAATCATTATTGTTGCCAAATATTAAGCATTTTTTCACCAAATTCCTCCTCATAGATAAATTGGGTGACTTCAAATGCCCTCTGGAGATTCAGATAGTCATCATCACCTCTCATACCGAAATAAGGATAGTGATGGAAATAATAGCCAAATATATTCATACTATCTTTAATATAGCTTCTGGTATCAAGAATATGATGATGCCAAAACTCATCAACCTCAACAGTAGGAACAATTATCTTTATTTCCTTTCCATATTTTTTATTAAGATAAATAAAGTTCTTATAATATTGTTCAACCATAGAAAACTCATCATCACTCCAGACTCGACATACTAAGGGGTCATAGTTAGTTAGTTTCATCCTGATATTACTAAAATCCATTTCATCAATGTATTGAACAGCACTTTCTAGTGTCGGCTCATTAGTAACATTAGGAGAACACATACTATGTGGTAGTGTTTTTAATATATCATCAAGCATAAAAAACCTTAAATAGTCACCACCTCCAGAGGAGGTGGTTTATTACTAACAATCAAAAGGAAGGCAATAGCCATTTTTTATTACCAGCCGCCGCCACCTTGGCAATGACCACTATTTCCAGTAGTGGAACCACCAATATAAAGTGACTTACCATTAACATTTTGCTTTGGCTTAATAGATTTCTTCATGGACTTCACAACTTCGATGATGTTTTTCATATTGACCTTTATCTCCTTTAATGAAACAGCAAACAAAAACTAAAAAAAAACCAACATTCACTCAACAAAAACAAAATTTATTTGTGACGTAGATCACATTAAAATTTAATTAAAAAAAACAAAAATCAAATTAAATAAAAATAAAGAAATAACATCATGTAATCATTTTAAATAAATATAAAAGCAATCAACACATAGTCGGAAATATACTGATTTAATGTAAATTAGAATGATTAAATTCACAGTATATGCCTACCTAATCATATTGATTACCAATATATCCTGCATAATTCGGGTTGCGGGAACACAGCTTGCTGCGGCCCTGAAAGGGAGAGACGCAAGGATAGGTCGACTAACGCATCCAATACACTTGCAACGTGAAGTATGACGGGTATAGCTATCGCTTTTCACCTCAAAACATATCAATGAAGGAGCAAACAAGGTGCATTGCGTGCGTTTTTCACTTTCGGCTCATCTCGCCCGCACAAATGGCGTCATTCCCCGCACATCAGATCATCAATACTCCGTACTCACCACACACTCAGGAGATGTCATGATGTCTGTCTTTCAGTTAAGAACCTACACATTGAAAACGGCGGCAGCGGCCAGCCAGTACGCTGAAATCTGGTATCGTCACATTGAGAGCCTGAAACTGTTCCACATCGCAACGCACGGTGTTTTTCGCCCGCAGGAGAATGACCGCCAGGTGGTGGCGCTGGTGAGTTATGCTGACGGCGTGGACATTCAGGCAACGACGCTCGCTTACATGTCCAGTGATGCATTTCATGCCGATATGGCGGGATTTGAGATGGCGATGATCGAAAATGTAGAGGAAACGCAACTCGTTGCTTTACCCGCCTCACCGCTGCAATAACGCTAATCCCATTCTGGGGAATACCTGCCGTCAGGCAACCTGTGGGTTACCTGACGGCGTGACCACCAGACGGAAGGTGGCGGCTGGATAACGCGGGTTACAACGTCTGCCCCAGTGCCTGACGCAGGTACGCCCCGGCACCCAGTAGCCCCGGCTGCGGGTGTGTTATCATAAACACCGGAATATCGGCCAGATAATCGCGAAAACGGCCTTTGTCTTCAAAAGCGCTGCGAAAACCGGAGTTACGGAAGAACTCAAGAAAACGCGGCACAATCCCGCCTGCGATATAGACGCCGCCAAACGTGCCAAGATTCAGCGCCAGATTGCCGCCAAAACGCCCCATCAGCACGCAAAATAACGACAACGCCCGCAAACAGTCGACATCGCTGTGCGCCAGTGCGCGTTCAGACACTATCTGCGGTGTCAGCGCTTCCGGCACCCGATCATCTGCTTTAACGATCGCGCGGTAAATATTCATCAGACCCGGCCCGGACAGCACACGCTCAGCGGAAACATGCCCTAATTCCTGACGCAACACCTGCAAAAGGATGTCCTCTTCTTCGCTATTTGGCGCGAAATCGACGTGGCCGCCTTCACCCGGCAGGCTCAGCCATTTCCCGTCAACCGGTAACAGATGCGCCACACCCAGCCCGGTCCCGGCACCGTATACCGCTACCGGCTTGCCTGCCACGGGCGCTTCGCCCCCGAGTTGAATCACGTCTTCTGGCGTCAATACCGGCACCGCCATGCTGACGGCGGTGAAATCGTTGATCACGGCCAGACGATCAAATCCCAGATTCTGCTGCATCGCCGAAATGGAAAACGCCCAATGGTGATTGGTCATCGACACCCAGTCGCCGGTCACCGGGCAGGCGATAGCGATACAGGCCGCTTTGATGGTGAGATCCGCGTGTTCTGTCAAAAACAAACGAATCGCCTCTTCCAGACTGTCGTGTTCCTGAACCGCGTATTGTTTGCTGTGCGACAGATGCCCATTCGCCAGTTCACACAAGGCGAGACGGGCGTTGGTGCCGCCGACATCACCTACCAGCGCATACTGATGCATAAATTACGTTCTCCCATTGAAATGTCACCATGCGTGCCTGGGCACACAGAGAAAGCTGTGCGCCGCTACGCGAATAGCAAGGCTACGCGAATAGCCAGCACACCGAATCTCGCTCATCTTCACTGGTCATCCATGTCATCGGGGGAAACGTAACGCGATAAATCAGGCCGTTTCCCCCCGTTTCAGCCGCAGCATAAAATCCCGAAAAGCGGGGATCAGGTCACGAAACAGCGCCTCTTTGCGGTGGACCATCATCACTTCGCTAAATAGCTTTAGACCTGTGCAAAACGCGGCGACGTCCGAGTCCGGTAAGATCCCTTTTGACCGAACTTTCTCAATAATTTCCAGAATATCGTCATGGTTGGTGGCGTCAAACGTCAGTGAACGATTTTGTGGCTTATCGTCGCGATTATCGGTGAGATTTTCCAGCGTGATACGATAGTGATAAGGCATGGTTTTATCCTTGCGGCTACATGATGTGATGAGATGGGCGGTGATCTCCGCCACATGGTTGATAATATCAACCATATAACCGAATAGTTGATAAGGTCAACAAATTAATGCATGACACTCTTGATACCCAGACGTTTGAGTTGCTGGGCGAAGTGATCCACGGAGTTAAACAGCGGCTACAGGAGAGCGACGCACTCACGCAAACGGGACTCGCCCCGTTTCAGGCGCGTACATTAGGATTGATTGCCCGTCACCCAGGTCAAAGCCAGCATTTTCTGGCGCAGTACATGGGTCGGGATAAGGCGCAGATTGCCCGCCTGCTGAAAGAGCTGGAAACGCTGGGATTGATCACCCGTGCGCCTTCACCCATTGACCGCCGGGCACAGGTGGTATCACTCACGACAAAAGGTGAAGACACCCACCGTCTTTTTGCGCAGGCGCGCACTGATCTACTGCAGCGTGCCTTTGTCGACGTAACAGCGGAAGAACGCCGCCAGTTCGCACGGGTATTGCAGAAAATGAAGGCAAATCTGGTCGCGCCGGACTAGTTACCTGACTTTGGACTAATACCTGACTGACGCCCCGTCACGCCCCGGTATGCAGGGTATCCGTACTTTGCGCACCCGGCTGGTAGATATCCTTGCGAACAAACGTCCAGGCATAGTCCTGACGATTGATAGGCTCGTATCCGATTTTCTGGTACAGCCACGGCGCAGTGGAGGTCAGCAGCAACTGACGGCGCAGGCGTTGCAGCCGCGGGTGCCGGATGGTGCACTCCACCAGAAAACGCCCTAACCCAGCCCCCTGATGTGCAGGTAAAACAAAGACATCACACAGATAACCGAATGTGGCGAAATCCGTCACCATACGGGCAAAACCAATCTGACGAGCCTGATGGTACAACCCAAAACACAAACTGTTGGCGACAGACAGCGCGACCGTTTCCCGGTCGATACCCGCGGCCCAACTGGAGGTGGTGAGGTAACCATGAATGATGTCCAGGTCAAGCCGCCGCGGATCCGTCGAAACCTGATAGTTCTCTTGTTCCCATTGTGCTGACACTGCTTACTCCTTCTGGCCGTGATGAGAATTCATCATCTCACCAGAGCGCCTTGCTGCACAACGCTGACCATAACGGTAGACCCAGACTTGCACCACCAGCAACATGGTCAGCGGCAAACCGTGGAACAGCACAATCACCGCCGCAGGCGTCCACCAGACATAGAATGGTGCCACCAGCAGCATGCCGATACCGAACCCGGTCATCTGCATCAGCGTCAGCAGGCTAAAAATAGGTAACCGTAGGGATTCCGGCTCGCTTTGCGCACGGGAAATCAGGCTCACTTCCGCCACACCATCGCCAATACCCGCCCACACCACAAACACCAACAGCCACGCCAGCCCGGTTTGCTGGAAGGTCAGAATAAAACCGGTGGACATCAACGCCACCCCGATAAAAAAGGCCCGTTCCATTGTCCGCTGCTGCCCTTGCCGGAGCAAAACGCCGCTCCCCCGCGCCCCTGCGAATTTACCCACCGCCCATAACGCCAGCATCAGGCCCATGGTCTTACTGGCGCTGTCGGGCGAGATCAATGCGGACAAGACCGGAAAGCCCACGTTATGCGCCGCACTGCCAAGCGTATCCGCCATACTGACGATCAGCATGCCTGCCAGCATCGGTGCGCCACGCAACCCTTCCCGCAGTTGCCGCCATTCGCTGAACCGATCGCGCTGGCTCGCCCGGGGCTGCGGTGTTTCAACCATGCGTAACGGCAGAATCAACAGCGCGGCGGCCAGATAAGTGGCGACATTTAGCATAAAGACCACCGGGTAGCCGAAACCGGCGACCAACAGGCCCGACAC
Source organism: Dickeya oryzae (assembly GCF_020406815.2). Taxonomy (NCBI): domain Bacteria; kingdom Pseudomonadati; phylum Pseudomonadota; class Gammaproteobacteria; order Enterobacterales; family Pectobacteriaceae; genus Dickeya; species Dickeya oryzae. The sequence continues at coordinate 30,116 of NZ_CP162670.1, read as the reverse complement.
CAGACTGCCTAATACCGCGCCACTGGCTGCCACCGAGGTCAGCCAGGCATTGGTGGTCAGCCGCAGGCTATTCTCCACCCAGTAAGGCAACTGGCTGTTAAGCCCAATCGCAAACATGGCATTCCCCACCCCGACCCCGAGCGCAATCACCGGTAATAACGGCAGTTGCCACGCAGGCGGCAACACCAGTAATAGCGAAAGCAACGCTGCCCGCAGCAGGTCAAACCCCACCAACGACGAACGTCCCTGAAAACGTCGAAAAAACGGTGTACCCACAAGACTTGCCAGCAACCCGCCCGCCACCCGACAAGCCAGAAAAATACTGACGTTTACCACACTGTTGCTCAGCAGATAAACGTAGGTGGACAAGGCCACCATGTTCAGAAAGGCGCCAAAATCGGAAATAAAACGCGCCGCGATAATCAACCCGGCGTTACGCCGGGATTGCCCGATGTCACTCTCATGATGCTCAGCCATGACGGATTACCCTTTGTTTTCCCTGTGATGTTCCCTGTTGTAGTGAGTGTCTGCTGTATTACCGACTGTATTACCTGCTGTTTTGTCTGTTGTCTCGTCTGCTAGCGCTCCTGCATCGGCCGGAACGTCACCAACAATAAATCCCGGTAAGCTGACGTCGCCTCTGCGACCGGGCAAACCGGTCCGGCACGGTGATATAACGCTTTATCATCCACAATCAGGGTCTCCAGAAACCGGTTCATTGCCGTTGCCAGCAATGGCGGATCATGTTCCTCGGCGGTGGTGAAAATTTCGGACACCACCGGCTGCGTCCCCTTACTCTGGATAAAGTGCATGCAGATCCACGCCATCCCATCCTGATGGATGCCAGACGTGGTCGGGCTGCTGTTACCTTTTTCCGCCCTGACCCGGAACTGATGGATGTCGATAGCATACGACTGATCGGCGGCCATCCACGGGCGTATCATCGCCATATCGGTTGCTACGATGCGTTGTAGTAACGGATGGTGGATAAACCCCGCTTCGGCATACTGCAGGCGGTTTGGCCCCGCTTTGTAATCAATGTTGTAGGTAACCGTAGAGCAATAATCCGCATCCGTGTTCAGTTGCAGCGAGCGGTCAGGATGGCAGAAAAACCGCAGGATCCGCCGTTCGCGGCGGGTATAATTTTTAAAATTTTCATCCTCGACCAAATTATCCCAGTAGGCTTTGAAGCTCTGTTCTTCCTCAGGCTCTACGGCAATCCATTCCTGGCTGGCATGAAGATGACAATACCCCTGTTGCCTGAGTTGTTCGGTAATGCCGTCGGCCATACTGCCGACATTGAACCTGTTTGCATTCATGTTGTTTGCATTCATGCTGTTTATATTCGGCCTGTTGATATGCATGGTGGGTTTCCTGATTTAGCGCACGACGGCGGTAGCGGGCGACACGCCGCTGTCGATGTCACTCGGTGTTGGACCTATCATCGGGCGAAGATGGTGTTGCAACGTCTCATACAACGCCTGCGCATCCTGTGCGGATGCAACCCGAGCCCATCCTTTGAACAGGTAGTGTTCTTCGATATCCGCATCCACGTAATGCCCCACCGGATAATGGCCAAACGCCAGCACAGCCGGGTGGCGCTCCACCCACGACAGGCCGTGAAAACCGTTGAAATAGCCACTGGTGGGAGGATAAATTGCAAACATGGCATAGTGCTGAGTGTTGCTGGAAACCCGCTCACAGGCCATCTGTAGCGATGTCTCGACCCCGTTATCCGCCAGTAATAAAGACAGGTACAGATCGTACGGGTCCAGCCCGGCGATATCCTGAAACGCCGCGTTCACATACAACCCACCCAGACGCGGATTGACCTCGATAACCACCGGCCCTGACGCCGTCATCCGGAATTCGACGTGTGCCACTGCGTAGGTCAGCCCCAACGCCTGCAAACAGGCAACGGCATAGTCCTGAATAAGCTGTTGCTGACGCGCAGAGAAAGCCACCGGCGGTGTAATCAGCAGATTTTCCAGCACGGTCGTGCCCTGCGTGGTCAGCAACAGTTTTTCGTTAATCAGAACCGGGAAAACCGTCTGCGATGTCGCCACGCACTCCACACTCCCTTCAATGCCGTCAATATAGGATTCCAGCAGTACGGAACGGCCTGGCACATAGTGGTGTGAATATCCGTCAAGATCGGTAAAACGGCATGATTCACCGTAAAAACTGGCTACTGAAGCCCGATCATACTGTTCGATAAACTGGTGGTAATACGCCTGCAACTGCGGCCAGTCGACGCATTTACGAATAAACGCGGAAGCCGCCCCGTAGGGCGGTTTCGCAATCAGCGGGTAGCCTACCCGCTCGGCTTCGCGCTGTAATTGCGCTTCATCGTGGCACAGCGCGTACGCCACCGACCGCACACCGGCCCGCTCCAGCGCCTGTCGCATCAGGAACTTGTTATTACACTGCTCCACCGCTTGTGCCGTGCTGTAAACCAGGCCATGACGCTGGCACAGCTCCGCCACCAGACACCCCATCTGCCCAAGCGGCGAGGCGTGCCCGGCATGGCACAAGACTGCCCGCACCTGATAACGCTCCGCCAGTTGTTGCAGCAGCGCATCCAGCGAAGCCACCGACAGCGTCGGCAGCCAGAACACGTCATCGCTGTCTGCTTCCAGCCGCTGTCGCTGCCGGTGACCGGTCCATGCCGCCGTCAGGCACAACAGCCCCCGACGGCGCGCTGCCGCAAAGTGCGGCTCACGGTAGGTATAGACCGGCACCGCGGTATCATTCACATCCACAAATAAGATGGCTTCGGGTTTCATACCTTTTTCTCCTTGTGTCGCCACGTGTGCCGTTTAACTGTCCTGCCAGCGACAAACATCGCCCTGCCAGTTGGTGAAACGGTAAAAGCGCTCGCCATCGATGTCTTCAAACTGCGGCATGTCTTGCGCACTGCTCAGCAATGGGACGGTGAACTTCCCTTTCGCATGGGGCAGCACATATTCCGGCAAGGCAATATTGGATACCCGACGTTTCAACCGGTTCATGATGGCAATCGCATCGCGGATCGATGCTTTATATTCCGAGGCACCCGGAGAAAAAGGCATGAAATGATATAAATAATAGGGCTTCACCCCCATACGATATAATTCAATAAACAACTGCCTGAGCGTGTCTTCATTGTCATTGACACCACGCAGCAGCGGCATATTGGAAAACACAATCGGCACGACCTGCTGAATACGTTTTACCGCATCACGAAAGGCATCGCTTAATTCCAGCGGATGGCACACATGCACCCCAAAGGCATTGACGCGATGACGACGCAGAATATCCAGTAACGTGTCGGTAATACGATAAGGGTTAAAGGTCAATGAGCGGGAATGAATACGGATTAACAGGGAATCACGGATATTACGGATTGCCCCCAGACATTCATCCAGTTTCGCGTCCGTCAGCATCATCGGATCGCCGCCACTGAGAATAACCTCCTCTACACCTGGCGTATCGCGGATATAATTCAGTGAATCCTGAAAGGCTTTTCTTCCGGCATTTTCTTTTTCCGAATCGACCTTTAACGTCCGCAGTGCTTCAAAGCAGAACTGGCAGTAGGAATTACAGGTATTCACCATCCGCAGAATGACCCGATTGTCATATTTATGCTGACAAATCGGCGTTTTCATTTCATGCGACAGCTCCCAGTTTTCTGATTCACCGTCGTAACCGGTCGCGCCATCATCGAGCCAGAACGGCACCACCTGGCGCCACAACGGGTTGTCGACAATATTCTTATACCCGGCTTCTTTTATCAGGTTGGCATAATACGGCGTGATCTGCATCTTACGACTGGCAAGATTATGGGTAATTCGCTGCGCGATTTCATCACTCCAGCCGCCACAGGCTGCCCGTAATGCTGGTTCATCACGAATGGCATTTTTCTGCTGCCAACGCCAGTCTGTCCACCCGGAACGCCCTTCTGCCGGGAATAACGCCAGTTCGGTTACCGATATATCCATATTGCCTCCGTGTTTCACCGTATTTATAGAGATACAACACCACATCAGGCTGCGAACCATTATTTCCATCACAAAGAAGAGCAACCGATAAATAACCGCATCACGTCAGCACTCAATAAGCAAACGACTAACGTGAAAAGATAAAAAGCGCTTCTCTAAAAAGAAATAATGGTATCAGACAGATGACAAATCACCTTGATATCCCTGTTCCCTGTTGCACTCGTTACCGAAGAAAACACCTGACGTTACAGGCAGTAATAAATAAAAAACACCTTTCCAGAGATAAATGCACACACAGAGGCGTCACCACCTTACGAAAATCATCATCTGGAATTAATTCATTTTGAAATAATTTATTCTTTTGGGCGGTTTTAAAAAAAAAAACCATGCCATGACGGGTGATAAACACCATCATCGCGACACTTTCTCTGAAATAATCCTATTGTTATTATTCTTATAACAAAATGCGTTTTTTGCAAACCGTTAATTAACATTTTAATATCATTTTTCCCTATCGCCACGGTTTTCGCCGCTGGCGTGGCGGCAGCACAAGAGCGCTATCGGGCTAAAATAGTCATACCGCTTTTCTCCCCATCCCGCGTATTCTGATGAAAACAGCATCATGAGAACCTGATAACACCTGAGGAGAAACGCGTGGCGATAACCCTTCCTGAAACCCTGATTCCGGTGGACCCCCGTTTTGGCTGCGGCCCATCACTGATCCAGCTTGATGACCTGACACGCCTGAAAGATAAAGGGCCACATTTGCTGGGCACCAGCCATCGCAAAGAACCGGTGCGCGCACTGTGCCGCGAGATTCAGCAAGGCCTGCGGGATTACCTGTCGGTACCGGACGACTACAGCATCGTACTGGGTAACGGTGGGGCCACCGCGCTATTCGATATGGTGGGCCTCGGGCTGGTCAGAAAGCGCATCGTCCACCACACCTGCGGTGAGTTCTCGGAGAAGTGGTTTAAAGCCTCGCGCCGCATCCCGTGGATTGAGGCAGACAACGTCGCGGTGGCATACGGTCAGGCGAATTCCACCTTCGTGACACAAGGCGCTGACGTGGTGGCCTGTACGCTGAATGAAACCTCCACCGGGGTGATGAATACCCTGTTACCCGAGGTAGGGGAAGACTGTCTGCTGGCGATAGACGCGACCAGTGGTGCCGGGCAAATCGCCTGTGATCTCTCCCGTGTGGATGTCTTTTTCTTCTCGCCGCAAAAAGTATTCGCCAGTGAAGGCGGGCTATTCGTGGCAATTCTGTCGCCGAAAGCCAAAAAGCGGATCGCCGAGGTAGCCGCTGATCCCAGCCGTTATATCCCGGCATTCGCCGACTGGCGGCTGGCGCTGAGCAACAGCGAGCAGCAGCAGACTTACAACACGCCTGCGGTGGTGACCTTATTCCTGTTCGCTGAACAGGTGAAGCGCATGAATACGCTGGGTTTCGCCGAAGTAGAGCGTCAGGCGGCGGAGAAAGCCGAACTGCTGTATCAGTGGGCCGCCGAACGGGATTATCTGTCCGCCTATGTGGCCGACCCGGCAGCCCGCTCCACCACTGTTGCGACCATCGACCTGGCCGATACGATTTCAGCAGACAAGCTGACCCGTTATCTGGACGAGCAAGGGCTGGCGCACGGTATCGAAGGTTATCGGGCGCTGGGGCGCAACCAGTTACGCATCGCGTTATTCCACAACATCGCCTTTGACGACCTGAAAACGCTGACCGCGCTGATCGATTTTCTGGTTGCCAGCGGCGAATTCGCTGCCTGATATCATACCGTTGCTTTAACCGGCAACGCGGTTTTGTGAATCAACCGCCGCAACGAAAACGAGGACTGCACATCACGCAGTCCTTCGATTTTGATCAGTTTCTTTTGCAGGAATTTCTCAAAATCTGACAAGCTGGCGGCCACTACCCGCAGCATAAAATCATGACTGCCGGACATCAAATGGCACTCCATCACCTCATCAAAGGTGGCGATCTGCTGCTCAAACTTGCGAAAGGTCGCTTCCGCTTTGGGCTCCAGCGTCAATGAAATGTACGCATTCACCGGAAACCCAGCTTTTTCCTGATCCAACAGCGTGACATACCGGTCAATCATCCCGGCCTCTTCCAACTGTTTAAGCCGCCGGGTGCAAGGTGTGGCCGACAGGCACACCCGTTCGGCCAGCTCTGTGGTTTTTAGCCGAGCATCCTGTTGTAGCTCATTCAATATCTGCGCGTCGATACGGTCGATCTTCATGAGTGATAATCTCTATTTATGTCGTGCTTATGAGTTATAATCCCTAATATAATCGATAAATGGCTTTTCTTTTAGTTAAAAGTCACTCCACGATCAATGCTAATTTGAGCGCCAATACTGAATTTTCAGTCATGAAATACGCAGATATATGCATTTCTTATGGCTAAACAGGACGACCAGATGTTGATGAGGGTGATACCGTGCTGAAAGACTCTGTTGCGCTACCCAAGACAGCGGATACCGGACAGGTGTCGGGGCTGGCCCATACCCTGAAAGACGATGTGTACGGCCTGGTTCTGGGGGTGATGTTTATTGCGATCGGGCTGAATCTGCTGAAACTGTCAGGCATGATCACCGGAGGGATTGCCGGTATCGCCCTGCTGCTCTCCTACGTTGTCCCGCTGTCGATCGGCGTGCTGTTTATCCTGACCAATATCCCGTTCATGATTTTCTGCTACTTCAGTATGGGGCGCGCGTTTACGCTGAAAACCCTGATCGTCAACATTGCCCTGAGTCTCGCCACCCAGGCGGTCCCCAGTCTGTTGACCATCAACTATGTGCATCCGCTGTTTTCCGCGCTGGTGGGTGGTACTTTCCTCGGTATGGGGATTCTGTCGCTGGCTCGCCACAACGCCTCGGTCGGTGGTACCGGCGTGGTCACGCTCTGGCTCTATAAACGCTTCAATATCAATGCCGGTAAAAGCCAGATGTTGCTGGACATGCTGGTATTCACCATCTCCCTGTTCACCATGCCCGTTTCTTTGCTGCTGTGGTCGGCGCTCAGCGCACTGGCAATGAACGCCATGCTGATGAACTGGCATAAACCAGGGCGTTATCAGGGTGGGTAAACACAACATCCCCAGCCTGCTCCCCGCGTATTTCACGGCAGGCGCAAAGAGTAGTGCACCAATTAGTTGATTGTTTATATAACGCTCGCTTTTAAGGTTTTCTCATGGTCAGCGTTAATGTTCATTGCCCCATTGTCAGTCTGCTCAGGTTTATCGCCATGGTCAGAACCTAAAGATCGCTGCCGTGACTACCACAGCGTGTTTCTGCTCACTTATACCTACGAAGCACGCAAGCTCGGTGTCAAAGAGCAGATCACCGAAATGGCTTTCAACGGCGCAGGCTACTTTTTCTTCCAGCACTTTCAGGCGTTTTTTTGAAATTCAATTCTCAAGGTTATGACGCAACCAGATTGAACGGACGCCGCTTCCTAAGATAAAAACGCCTTGTTTACGTAACTCGTTACTGGTCTGGTGTTGACCGTTAAACGAAAATACCGCAGCATAAACAACAGCCTGCCTGGTAGCAGGCATCGGTACGGTTCTTAAGATTAGGTGCGCGGCGACTACGATTTATCAGCGCATCCACACCGCCCTCATCAGCCAGTTCACGATAGCGATAAAACGTATCCCGTGGAGCGCCCATGATTTTGCAAGCTTTCGACACGTTACTGAGTTTTTTAGCCAGATTGAGTAAACTGACTTTGTGTTTAATGACAGGATTGTTAGCATGAAGCATGCGAGTTACCGATTGTTTTGTATAAGTATTAGGCCCCCATATCAAAACCGGTAACTATCAACCTTTCAAGGCCATGTGTCAGCTCTGGTCGCGACTCATACAATTTAGGCGTGCTCGTAGGTAATAGCAGAAAAGATTCTATATAGGTACGTGTAGTCCTGTATTACGCCATACACATTTGCTTCTATCCAGTCCGATGGGGATATATTGCCCCACGCGATGTAATATCCATTAATAGCAGCAAGATAATCGAATAGTACCCGTTGAGTTCGACCATTGCCTTCCCGAAACGGGTGCAACATATTGAACTCTGCGTAGTGCTTAGCCATGCCATTGCAAAAACAATCCTTATCCAACCCCCTCAACCAATTGTCTGACTCAAGATCTGCGAATAACTAGCTAGCGTTACTATCGATCATGCTCGGATAACAAAAAGGAGTCTTTCCCTTCATAATCATAATTGTCCGTATTTGCCCTGCCCAATCATAAAGGTCATCAAACAAGTGCTTATGGATTCCCTGCATAGTTGCCAACGAGTATGGAGGGTGTACTAACCGCAGTGTTCTTGAATTGGCTTCAGTAACAGCAGCTTCTAGCATCTCGAGTTCAAGAGGATCGCGTATGTTATACTTGTTGATCAATACGTCTGTTTCTGGATAGCAGTAGGGATCGCCACTTTCGGTTAGGTATTTATCCATGCTTTTTTATTCCATATTTTAACAGCATCTTAAGATGCTGTTCTTTTCGTTCTTGTGTTTCAGAAAGGTCGATGCCTTCGAGAGAAGACGAGCCTATAAAGCTGCTTATTTTGGCTTGATTGAAGCGCTTCTCTGCAAGATCAACGTACACACTACACAATGTAACCAATAGAGAAACCCGCTGCTGAAGTTCCGCCCATGATCTTGCTCGTAGAGGCACGCCAAGCACTGATCTCAACTTGTATTTTGTTGCGATAAATCCGCCCTGACGTTGGTTCAAGATGCTCGGTAACTTGTCATGGCCGCCTATAAGTTTCACCAGAGTTTGCTTTAGCTCCAGCAATGATGAAGATTTAACATCCAAACCTGTGACTTTACGCATCGCTGAGGTGAATTTCTTCGGCGATATTGAGGGAAGAGCTTTGTCAACAGGGCGGTTCTCAAGCAGGATCATGAACGAATCCTTGACGTATTGTTCCAACCCCTCTTTTGATGTCGGTTGCGAATTCTGTTTGAGCTTCATTATGACCTCTTTTAGCGGTCGTACCCGCTGCGTAATGTGCTCATCTTAGTACGGCCGTGCGGCTTGCTGTATTCGCCGTCGATGATCTCAACTTCCAAATTATCAATACAAGGTGCGATGCGATTCTCAATGAAATCAGTAATCGAACTGTTTCCCGCTGCTTTACGTTCGAAGGCATAATCTTCCACCAGGGTACCACGAGGGGCACGAACCTTAACCACTACTTCTTCTTTTTCCAATACTTTAGCCTCAAATTCTGCAACAGAAATCTTCCCCATAATAATCCCCCTTAAAATATATCGACATTAATTCGAACTTAATATGAACTTAATATCGACTTATTTCAAGTGCGGTTGTTTAAAATGTTTTGGGCACAAACGTTGTAGAAAAGGCAGTGTATCGATTAGTCAACAGAGTCAGTTCAAAGAAGGCGGCTTTGATGTAGCCTCCTGAAAGAGGGCAGAACATCTTTATTCGCCACTCTTTAGCCTTCTTCTCGAATGCATTACGAGGAAAAAAACCTCACAGTCTATCTGAATCATCCAAGTGTAAGGTGAAACATTTACGCATGGGCTTTCTTCAGGCTAGAGCCTCACAGGAACAATCACCACCTCCCGAGGAGGTGGTTTAAAGCTGACAATAAATAAAGGCCAGAGAACGATGCTCTGGCCTCTCAGTTTTTCTACAATACGAACGTGTGTAGGTGGGGTTTCTACACTAACGCATAGTCACAAACTCTTCCGCCGCCGTTGGGTGAATTGCCACGGTGTTGTCGAAGTCTTGTTTGGTCGCGCCCATCTTCACCGCCACCGCGAAGCCTTGCAGGATTTCATCCATCCCGAAGCCGATGCCGTGCACGCCGACGATTTTCTCTTCCGGCCCCACGCACACCAGTTTCATCCGGCATGGCTGGCTATGCTGCGTCACCGCAGTGTACATGGCGGTAAAAGCCGATTTGTAGACTTTCACCTGTTCATCGCCGTACTGCTCGCGCGCCTGCGGCTCGGTCAGCCCGACGGTGCCGATAGGTGGGTGGCTGAATACCACGGTTGGGATATTGCTGTAATCCAGATGCTCGTCCGGCTTGTTGTTAAACAAGCGCTCAGACAAACGACGCCCCGCCGCCACTGCCACTGGCGTCAGCTCAACAGCGCCAGTATTGTCACCCACCGCGTAAATGCCCGGCACGTTGGTGTTCTGGAATTTATCCACCACAATGTAGCCTTTGCTGTTGAGCGCGACACCTGCCGCTTCCAGGTTTACCTTATCGTTCGCCGGTTCGCGGCCGATCGCCCAAATCAGGCAATCCACGGTTTGCTCGTGCCCGCTTTCCAGTTGCAGTGTCAGGCTACCGTCGGCGTTTTTCACCACCGCTTTGGGGATGGATTCAGTGTGCAGCGCCGGGCCTTCGGTGTTCATCACCTCGACCAGTGTTTCCACTATCAGCGGGTCGAACTGGCGCAGCGGCGCGTGTTTGCGCACAAACAAGTGCACGTCAGAACCAAGTGCGTTCAGTACGCCCGCGATTTCCACCGCGATGTACCCGGCTCCCACCACCGCCACCCGCTGCGGCAGTGCGTTTAACTCAAAGAAACCATCGGAATCAATGCCGTATTCCGCCCCGGGAATGTTCGGGCGCGTCGGGCGACCGCCGGTGGCGATCAGGATATGATCAGCGGTGATACGCTCGCCGTTCACTTCCACCGTTTTCGCATCCACAAAACGGGCAAACCCCTGAATCACGTCGACCTGGTTTTTCCCCAATACATTGTTGTAGGACTGGTGGATACGGTCGATGTAGGCGCTACGATTTTTCAGCAACGTATCCCAGTTGAACTGATTGACGGTGACATCAAAGCCATAGTCCGGCCCGTAGTGGTGAATGGCTTCGGCAATCTGCGCCGCATGCCACATGATTTTCTTCGGCACGCACCCGACGTTGACGCAGGTACCGCCCAGATGTTTGGCTTCAATCAGCGCACATTTCTTTCCGTACATGGCCGCACGGTTGATGGAGGCAATACCGCCGCTGCCGCCACCAATGGCGAGATAGTCATAATGTCTGGTCATCAGGGCTCCACACGCTTGCTTTCGATAAAAGTAAATAGACCGTATCCCGCCGCCACATCGGTTCTGGCACCCAGGGCGCGATACCACTCACAATGTCATGCTGACGCCAACAAGGTCACGCCAGCGAAAGAGGTAACACCAACGGGAAGTGTAACGCCAGCAATCGGTATCCGGCAAAGACAGAAAGCGGGATTGTATGAAGAAATGCACAACGGTTCGCAACGGTTTTGGAAATCGGTGCAATAGGTAAAACCGACTTTCACCGGTTTTACCCCTCAATCGCCAGAACACCACGGACACGCTCGCGCATGACAGTACTCACGTCAGATTCATGTTCCATATTTTCCCTCGTTATGCTTATTATCCTTTTACACACACCACCTGCCGCAGCGTGTGAACAATCTCGACCAGCGATGCTTGCGCCGCCATCACCGCATCAATGTCTTTGTACGCCATGGGAATCTCATCAATCACGTCATGGTCTTTACGGCATTCGACGTGGGCCGTCGCCCGCACGTGGTCGTCAACCGTAAACTGCTTTTTTGCCGCCGTTCGACTCATGGTGCGCCCGGCACCATGGCTACAGGAACAAAAGCTCTCCTGATTACCCAAACCACGAACAATGAAACTCTTCGCACCCATCGAACCGGGAATAATCCCCATCTGCCCACGGTGGGCCGATACCGCGCCCTTGCGCGTTATCAGCACCGGCTCGCCAAAATGCGTTTCCTGTTGTACATAGTTGTGGTGGCAATCCACCGCCTCCTGCCGGGGGGTAAACGGCCTGGGGATCGCCTGTGCCAATGCCTGCAGCACCTGTTCCATCATCACCTCGCGGTTATGGCGCGCATAACCCTGTGCCCAGCCAACCGCATGCATGTAGTCATCGAAATGACGGCTACCTTCGGCGAAATACGCCAAATTACGGTCCGGTAGATTCGCAATATGCTGTCGCATGTCTTGCTGCGCCAGCGTGATGAACAGATTGCCGATAGCATTGCCGACACCACGGGAACCGCTGTGCAGCATCACCCACATCCGATCCATTTCATCGAGACACAATTCGATAAAATGGTTACCGGTCCCGAGCGTGCCCAGATGGTGGTAATTGTTGGTTTTCAGCAACGACGGATAGTGTTCGGTAATACGTTTGAATCCGGCCTCCAGTTGCTGCCAATGGGCATCCACACGCGGTGGAGGTTGATACCATGCACCTTTATCCCGGCCACCACGATTCACGCTACGCCCATGAGGAACAGCCTGCTCAATGGCGTTGCGAATACCCAACAGCGTGTCCGGTAAATCAGCGGCAATCAGCGAGGTTCGCACCGCCATCATGCCGCAGCCGATATCTACGCCGACGGCGGCCGGAATAATGGCACCGCGAGTGGGTATCACACTGCCGATCGTAGACCCTTTGCCGAGATGGACATCCGGCATCACTGCCAGATGGCTGAAAATAAACGGCATCTTCGCCGTATTCAGTAACTGTTCGCGGGCTTCAGGCTCGACCGGAACACCGTGCGTCCACATTTTTACCGGCACGCCTTGTGCCGTATCCAGTACCTGATAATCGTTATGCATCATGTAAAACATCCTTTGATTTATTATTTAATCCCATGCGTTATCTTTTACTCACCGTTGACGTCACCCTGGTTACCAGGCGGCGCTATAGCCTTCGGTGTCCATCACGGCCAGCGAGACCAGGTCTATCCCGTAGCACGTCAATTGCTGCTCGAGTTGTTCACTCACCTGTTCTCCAACGGTGTGTTTGCTGGTCAGCAATTCAGCAAACCGATGCATTCCCACCACATCGCGCAGCACAACCTGTAAAGCCCGACACAGATGTGCTTTAGGGTTCGCCAGACGTGCAAATGCAGCCAGCACATCGCTGTAGCGCCAGTTCGCCAGCAGCGTCAGGCGTACGCTGATCCGATCGGCGGTCAGTACTTCGATATCCTCAACATCCAGCGCCTGTAACCGTGTGTCCACCATCTCCACACTCACGCTTCGATTAAAGCGCCAGTAACCATGATTACCGGGTGGCAACAGTGACGAGGGTTGCCCGTTAATATGCAAAATCCCGACATGCCATGTCGGAATAGCAGCGACCAACACGCCGGTACTGCCGGTGACCGCCTGCTCACGTAACTCTGGTTGCAGTAATATCGGCAGCAATCGCGCAGGTACCTGAGCCTGATGGGCAGAAACGCGCTCAATCACCTGCTGTTCATCTCGCCGCCAGTACCAACGCCGGGTACCTGGCGGCAAAATTTCCCGCAGTTGCCCACGGTCATAACGCAAGCCAATCTCATCATCCGCCATATCCGCTGACAGGCAGTAACGCGCTACCCACTCTGGATGAAACTGACGTAGATGTTCGGCAAGCGTCGTGTCAATCTCAGAGCCATCCCGTTCGACGATGACCACTGACAACCTTCGGGCCCGACCAAACAGGAGATGAGAACCGGTTTCCAATACCTGCCGCACGTTGCCGTTTTGGCTGAGCAAACCCAGTTGCCCTTTTTTTATTGTTATTTTCTTAAACACTTTTATTTTCTAATCCCTTTAATAAAACGCCCGGGAATAACATCACCGGCTCCCCCAACCGTAAGCGGGTATGCTTCCCTTCCTGTGTGTAGTGCTTATGTTTTTGCTAAAACCGTGCCAGTCCTTCCTGATTCACCAAAATAAATTCAACTTAATGATTTTAAATGAATTTATTTACACATTACTTACTCTGTTAATTATTAAACCGATAAAGTAATATTTTTTTAGATAAGGATTTATAAAAAAGGATAAAGCATGAAGCGAAGAGTCATGATCGGCGTGCTGGGTACGGCGCTGGATAAACGAGGGAAACGACAAAACCGCTGGAATAGATGGAGACCGACCATCGCCGCCTGCCAGCAACCTGATTTACCGATTGATCGACTGGAACTGCTCTATCAGCCACGTAGTCTCGGGCTGGCGCAACAGGTTCGGGAAGATATCGGCCAGATATCCCCCACCACCACCGTGAACCTGCATGAGGTTGAACTCGCCGACCCCTGGGACTTCGAAGAGGTATACACCACGTTTCTCGACTTTGCGGCCCATTATCCCTTTGATACAGAACACGAAGAATATCTGGTGCACATCACCACCGGCACGCATGTGGTGCAGATTTGCTGGTTTCTGCTAACGGAAGCACGCTACCTGCCAGCCCGGCTGCTGCAAACCGGCCCGTCTGACCATAACGACGAAGCGCCTTCCCCTATCGGGCAGTACACGGTTATCGACCTCGATCTCAGCCGTTACACCGCTATTACCAGCCGCTTCCTGCGGGAACAACAAGCATCGGTTTCATTTCTGAAAGCGGGTATCGCCACCCGTAACGCGACATTTAATCGCATCATCGATCAGATTGAGCGGGTCGCCCTGCGCTCTTCAGCCCCGATTTTGTTAACCGGCCCCACCGGCGCAGGCAAATCCTTTCTGGCCAACCGTATTTATCAGCTCAAGGCATCACGCCATCAGGTCAACGGCAAATTTGTCGCCGTCAATTGCGCCACACTGCGCGGCGATAACGCGATGTCCACGTTGTTTGGTCATGTTCGTGGCGCTTTTACCGGCGCACAGCAATCACGCGCGGGGCTGCTACGGGAAGCCGACGGTGGCGTTTTATTTCTCGATGAGATCGGCGAGTTAGGCCAGGATGAACAGGCGATGCTGTTGAAAGCGATAGAAGAAAAACGCTTCCTGCCGTTTGGTTCCGATAAAGAAGTCAGCAGTAATTTTCAGTTGATTGCCGGCACTCACCGGGATATGCCGCACTGGGTGGAGGAAGGGCATTTTCGTGAAGATCTGTACGCACGCATCAATATGTGGACTTTTCCGCTGCCAGGCCTGGCGCAACGGTGTGAAGATATCGAGCCTAACCTGGACTTTGAATTACACCGCTTCGCCCAACAACAACAAGTCCAGGTACGGTTTGATAAAGAAGCACGCCAGCGTTTTCTGGCCTTTGCCTGTTCGGAGCACGCCAGCTGGCGGGGCAACTTTCGCGAGCTTGGCGCCAGCGTACACCGAATGGCCACACTCGCCGAACAGGGACGCATTAATACCGCGTTGGTAGATGAAGAAATTCAACGTCTTAAACAGCAATGGCGAGGCCCTGCTGCCACGACAACCTTGCCAGCCCACATCGGCGAGCTGGATATCTTCGAGCAATGCCAGCTTGAGTGCGTGTTAGAGGTCTGTCAGCAAGCCCACTGCCTGTCAGAAGCCGGGCGTACACTGTTTGCGATTTCACGCCGCCAGAAAAAACAGCCCAATGATGCCGACAGGCTACGCAAGTACCTGGCCCGCTTTGGACTGAGCTGGGATGATGTGAAAAACGCCGACTCGATATAAAGGAATTCGCATGAAACTGATTTTTCTCGGCACCAACGCAGGCGTGCCGACTAAAGAGCGCAACGTCACCAGTATCGCGCTCGACTTGCACGGTATTCGTCCGGCGTTCTGGCTATTTGACTGCGGTGAAGGTACTCAGCACCAGATTTTGCACACCCCAATCAAACCCGGCAAGCTGGAGAAAATTTTTATCACCCATCTGCACGGCGACCACCTGTTCGGGTTGCCCGGTTTGCTGTGCTCTCGCTCCATGGCGGGTATCGACACGCCACTGACGCTCTACGGCCCGGCTGGGTTGAAAACCTTCATCGAAACCGCGCTGACGCTGAGCGGTTCCTGGCTGACGTATCCGCTGGAGGTGGTGGAAGTGGTTCCCGGTATGGTATTCGAAGACGCGCAGTTACGCGTGACGGCACATGAACTGTCGCACACGCTGTATTGCCTCGGATACCGCATTGAGGAGCGCCCGAAACCAGGCGTGCTGGATGTGGAAAAACTGGCGGCACAGGGCATCAAACCCGGTGCTTATTTCCAGCAGTTAAAACGCGGGGAAACGGTCACTCTCGATGACGGGCAGGTACTGAACGGCTGGGATTACCTCGGCCCCAGTTTGCCGGGTAAATCGCTGGCGATTTTCGGCGATACCCGCCCAACGCCGGAAGCACTCAAGCTGGCTGCAGGGGTCGATGTCATGGTGCACGAAGCCACAGTGGAAGGATCAATGGCGGAGCGCGCTAACGAACGCGGTCACTCCACCACCCTGCAAACCGCCGCCACGGCGCGAGACGCTGGCGCGAAGCGGTTGATCATCACCCATTTCAGCGCCCGCTATGGTCAGGCAGATCTGGAACGGTTACGTCAGGAATGCCAGACGCTGTTTGCGGCCACTGAAGTCGCCACTGACCTGGCGACATTTGAGGTGTAACCCGGTACAACACAGGTAGCCGCGGCAGGGAGTAGCAGCGGCAAGGGGTAAGCCGGTAGATAGAGCGCTTACTCCGGCACCACCCACTCAACGAGCGTGTGGCCGGTACCGGCAGGCACCAACGCCTGATGCAGCCACGGCAGCACGCTTTTCATCTGGGATTCCAGTTTCCACGGCGGATTAATGACAATCATGCCGGAGGCGGTCATACCGTGGCGATCGCTATCCGGCAACACGGCCAGTTCGATTTGCAGGATACGGCGAATACCGGTGTCTTCCAGATCTTTGAGCAAACGTTTGATGTGTTGACGCAACACCACCGGATACCACAGCGCATACACGCCGGTGGCAAAGCGGCGATAGCCTTCCTGAATCCCTTTCACCACCGCCTGATAATCGGTTTTCAGTTCGTAAGGCGGGTCGATCAGAATCAACCCACGACGCGACAGCGGCGGTAACTGGGCTTTCAGTTGCTGGTAGCCGTCTTCACGCACCACACGCGCCCGGTCATCACGCAGAAACTCCTGTCGCAGCAATGGAAAGTCGGTTGGATGCAGCTCAGTAAGATGAATTTTGTCGTACTCGCGCAGCAACTGACGGGCAATCAGCGGCGAACCGGGGTAGTAACGCAGCTTGTCGCCGGAATTGTAGGAACGGACCACCTGCATGTACGGCTCCAGTTCCGCCGGAATATCATCCCGCTGCCAGATACGACCAATGCCGTCGAGGTATTCGCCAGTGCGCTCGGCATGTTCGCTCTGTAACTGATAACGGCCCGCGCCGGAATGCGTATCCAGATACAGGAACGGTTTGTCCTTCTCTTTCAGCGCATTAATGATCAGGCTCTGGACAGTGTGCTTCAGCACATCGGCATGATTGCCGGCATGAAAACTGTGGCGATAACTCAGCATAACGTATGGATTTCCGGTCAATGAGGGCGCGTTTGCCGCTAATCGCCATAGTATAAACGGTTAGCGCCACAAAATACCCCACAATCACCGCTATCCATCTCGGGGGAGTTCAATAACTCACCTTTTTCAACCCGCCTTTTTCGTTATATAATATTTTATATATCGTATATTCTGGATACGACGCTTATGAAAAACCACTTTGGCGACGGTATTCTGGCAGGGCTACATGCCAGTACACCGCAATCGATGAATGATATCCGCCACCATTGCGATGATTATCGCCGTGGCTACGTCTGCGGTTACGCACACCAGCGTGCGTCACTGCGAGGCCGACAACAAGCCGCGTTTGAAGCCGGGCAGTTGTGCCGCCGTTACGGGCTGCTACGCGATATCGTGGCGGAGTTTTTTACCGATGTCAGCAACCCGTCGCTGATAGCCTGGTTTTACGCCGGTTACGATCACCCCGCCTGAGCATCGGCATCACCGCTAACCGTCGCTTTTTACCGTCGGCCTTGGCCTGTTGTGCGCCCTGCCATTGATTTTCCCCTCATTACCCCTCATGTTAAGTCATCATCAATAGATTTCAGGACTGTGCCATGACCAATCCATTACTTTCCTCCTTTATCCTGCCGCCGTTCTCCCAGATCCAGATTGAACACATCCTCCCCGCCGTACAAGCCGCACTAAACGATTGTCGCCAGACAGTCGAGCGCGTGGTGGCGCAGCCGGGGCCGTTCACCTGGGATAACCTGTGTCAGCCGCTGGCGGAAAGTGATGACAGACTGGGGCGCATTTTCTCCCCGGTCAGCCACCTGAATTCAGTGAAAAACAGCCCGGAATTGCGTAGCGCCTATGAACAATGCCTGCCGCTGCTGTCTGAATACGGCACCTGGGTGGGCCAGCATGCCGGGTTGTACCGTGCCTACCGTGAGCTGCGTGACGGCGAACATTACGCCAGCCTGAGCATCGCGCAGAAAAAAGCGGTGGATAACGCCCTGCGTGACTTCGAATTGTCTGGGATTGCCCTGCCGCCGGAACAGCAAAAACGCTACGGCGACATCGCCTCTCGCTTGTCCGAACTGGGGTCGCAGTTCAGCAACAACGTGCTGGACGCCACCATGGGCTGGACCAAGCTGATAACCGATGTCAGTGAACTGGAAGGTCTGCCGGAAAGCGCGCTGGCCGCGGCCAAAGCGCTGGCACAAGCGAAAGAACAACAGGGCTGGCTGCTGACGCTGGATATCCCAAGCTACCTGCCGGTCATGACCTACTGCACCAATCAGGCACTGCGCGAAGAGATGTACCGCGCCTATGTGACCCGTGCGTCAGAACAAGGCCCGAACGCCGGTAAGTGGGATAACAGCGAGGTGATGGCCGAAACGCTGGCGCTACGTCACGAACTGGCGCAACTGCTGGGCTTTGCCAGCTTTGCCGACAAATCACTGGCCACCAAAATGGCAGAAAACCCACAGCAGGTGCTGGATTTCCTGACCGATTTGGCTAAACGCGCCCGCCCGCAAGGGGAACAGGAGCTGGCACAACTGCGCGCGTTCGCCAAAGCACAGTTTGGCGTTGATGAGCTGAACCCGTGGGACATCAGCTATTATGCCGAACAGCAAAAACAACACCTGTATTCCATCAGCGACGAACAGCTACGCCCGTACTTCCCTGAACCGCGCGTACTGGAAGGGTTGTTCGAAGTTGTGAAACGTATTTATGGCATCACCGCCAAAGAGCGTCAGGACGTCGACGTCTGGCATCCGGAAGTGCGCTTCTTCGACCTGTTTGCCGAAGACGGTGAATTGCTGGGGAGCTTCTACCTCGATCTGTATGCCCGCGAACACAAACGCGGCGGTGCCTGGATGGACGATTGCGTCGGCCGTCTGCGCAGAGCCAACGGCGAGCTACAAAAGCCGGTGGCGTATCTGACCTGTAACTTTAACCGTCCGATCGACGGCAAACCCGCGCTGTTTACCCACGACGAAGTCACCACGCTGTTCCATGAATTCGGCCACGGGCTGCACCATATGTTGACCCGTATCGATACCGCTGGCGTCTCCGGCATCAACGGTGTGCCGTGGGATGCCGTCGAACTGCCAAGTCAGTTTATGGAAAACTGGTGCTGGGAGCCGGATGCGCTGGCGTTTATCTCCGGTCATTACGAGACCGGCGAACCGCTGCCGCAGGACATGCTGGACAAAATGCTGGCAGCGAAAAACTATCAGGCAGCGCTGTTCATCCTGCGTCAGTTGGAGTTCGGCCTGTTCGACTTCCGTCTGCACGCCGGTTACAACCCAGCCACTGGCGCACGTGTGCTGGAAACGCTGGCGGAGGTGAAAGCGCAGGTTTCCGTGGTGAAAAGCCCGGAATGGAATCGCTTCCCGCACTCATTCAGCCACATCTTCGCTGGTGGCTACGCCGCCGGGTACTACAGCTACCTGTGGGCCGATGTGCTGGCGGCAGACGCGTTCTCCCGTTTTGAAGAAGAAGGCATCTTCAACCGCGACACCGGCCTGTCATTCCTGGAAAACATCTTGTCTCGCGGCGGCTCCGAAGCGCCGATGGAACTGTTCAAACGCTTCCGTGGCCGTGAGCCGCAACTGGATGCGATGCTGAAACACTACGGCATTCAGGGATGAAGATTGCGTTACTGACCGAAGCCGGTGCCGACCCCGAGGCACTGGCTACCCTGGCACAACGCTGGGGTCTGGAAAATGACACCGACGCCATGCTGGCGTTGGTGCTCACCCCCGAGCGACTGGAACTGCGCAAATACGATGAACCGAAGCTCGGAGCCATCTGTGTGGATTTCGTTTCTGGCGCGATGGCGCATCGCCGCCGCTTTGGCGGCGGGCGTGGAGAGGCTGTCGCCAAAGCCGTCGGCATCAAAAAAGACTATTTACCCGACGTGGTGGACGCGACCGCGGGCCTGGGGCGTGATGCCTTTGTGCTGGCGGCTCTCGGTTGCCGTGTACGCATGGTGGAGCGCCACCCGGTGGTGGCAGCGTTGCTCGATGATGGCCTGCAACGCGGTTATCAGGACCCGGAGATTGGTGGCTGGCTGCAACAGCGCCTGACGCTGCTACATGCCTCCAGCATTGACGCGTTGTCTGCTATTACCCCACCCCCGGACGTGGTCTATCTTGACCCGATGTTTCCCCACCGCCAGAAAAGCGCGCTGGTGAAAAAGGAGATGCGGGTGTTTCAGTCGCTGGTGGGTGCTGACAATGACGCCGACGCCTTGCTGGAACCGGCCCGCCGCCTGGCAAAAAAGCGGGTCGTGGTCAAACGCCCGGATTACGCGCCACCGCTGGCAGCAGTACCGGCCCAGTCAGCGCTGGAAACTAAAAGCCACCGGTTCGATTTTTACCTGCCCATCACCCAGTAAATCTTGCGTACTGACTGCGGATACGAACAGCTGCAGTCAGCGACCTTTTGCTGTCTTTCTGTGACTTTTGTCTGGCTTTTCCTCTCCTCACGCCCAGTACACTCGGCCACGTTGTCGGCATAAAGATAGACGACTAACTGTTGTGGCGATATGTTAACCTTATTGCTGAATCTGCCTTGCGCACCTGCGTAACCAATCGATAAAAATAATCATGACAATAAAAAAGCTACCACTACTGGCACAAGTCTCCGCCGCTCACTGGGTAAGTCATTTCCACATGATGGTGTTACCGGCGCTGATGCCGCTGATTTCCGCACAGCGTGGCATCAGTTACGTGGAAATCGGGGTGGCACTCGGCGTCTTCAACGTTGTTTCCGCACTGGTGCAAACGCCGATTGGCTTTGCGGTTGACCGTATCGGCCCGCGTCGCACACTGATAGCCGGGCTGACGCTCGGCAGCCTGTGTTTCTTGTCGCTCGGTGTCTTTACCAGCTACAGCTGGATGCTCATCGCCATGGCGCTGGCTGGGCTGGCCAATGCGGTATATCACCCCTCGGATTACGCCTTGCTCTCACGCGGCATTGCCGAAAACCGCATGGGTCGTGCCTTCTCGGTGCATACTTTTTCCGGTTTTCTCGGCACAGCCGTCGCGCCAGCCATTTTGCTGACCGTTGCCGCCCTCACCCGTATCGAGTTCGCGCTGATCTTATCCGGCCTGCTCGGGCTGCTGACCGTACCGATGTTGCTCGGCGAACAAGAGGCATTGCCTGCCGCCACCGCGCACGACAAAAAGACCTCTGCGCCAAAGGTCGCGGTATTTACCCTGCCCATCTTGTCGCTGCTGGTACTGTTTATGCTGCTCAACCTGAGCACCAACTCGATTCAAAACTTCTCGGTGACCGCACTGGTGAACGGTTACGGCATGCCGCTGACCGAAGCCAACCTGGCGCTGACGGCGTTTTTGTTTACCAGCGCGTTTGGCGTATTGGCAGGCGGCTCACTGGCGGATAAAACCCGGCATCACGGGCTGGTCGCCACCGGCTCACTGGTGGTCACGGCGGTGCTGGTCGCCATCGTCGCGGCATCTACCCTGCCGTCGCTGGTGACCACGCTGATTCTGGGTGTGGCAGGCTTTCTCTCCGGCATGATCGCCCCATCGCGGGATATGCTGGTGCGCGCGGCATCACCAGCTGGTGCCGAAGGCCGGGTCTTCGGTGTAGTCACCACCGGCTTTAATATCGGTGGTGCCGGTGGCCCGGTGGTCTTCGGCTGGTTTTTGGATCAAGGCCATCCGTCCGCCATTTTCTGGTCAGCCGTTATCTTTATGGTGATTACCGCCGTGATGGCGCTGGCGCAGGAACTGCGCAACGCTAAACGACGAGTACCAGCGCAATCGTTGTGACACAGTACATAACTCGCAGTTGATGCTATTATCATGGGAAATATTTCCTGTGATACTTGCATACTAGATGTGCAGATAATTAAAGGGGTTTACATGTTAAAAGAACTAACACTTCATAACTGGAAGAGTTTTAAAGAGGCGACTCTTTACATTGACCCTTTAACTATTATTATTGGTACTAATGCCAGTGGAAAGTCAAACATGTTGGATGCACTCTTATTCTTGCAAAGAGTTTCATCTGGCGTTGGGATATTTCAAGCAATCAATGGTGATATAAATCTCCCGTCTATTCGCGGTGGTATGGAATGGGTTTGCCATAAGCCAGAAAAATTTTTTGGAATTACACTACTCCTTGATGGAGATAAAAAAAATCAAGATTACCGCTATGAATTAAAAATTCAAATAAATGGAGCCAAAGCGGAAATTTACAGTGAAGAATTGGCAATCCTGAAATATGGAAAGCGTAGCGAAACTCAAAAAATAAGTAGATTGTTCAACACTCAGTTGCCAGAAGAACGCAACCCTGTTATCTCAGCTTATTTCTCTACTGGGACGCAAGGTCGAGGAAAAAAAATAGATCTCAATCGCTCTCACCTTATACTGACCCAGGCAGATACATTAAACCTCAGAAAAGAAGTACAAGATGGAATAAAAAATATATTATTAAAACTACAGCAGATATTTGTTTTTGATCCTATCCCCAGCCATATGCGTGGATACACACCTTTTTCAGAAAAATTACAGGCAGATGGCTCAAATATTGCAGGGGTCTTAGCTGCTTTAGATAAAACACGTAAAGATGAAGTTGAAGGGATTATTACCACCTATCTTCAAGGATTACCAGAAAAAGATATAAAACGAATCTGGACAGAACCGGTAGGTAAATTCCAGACTGATGCGATGCTTTATTGCGAAGAGGGATGGCCTGGAACAGCGTCTGATACTATTGACGCACGTGGTATGTCAGATGGAACTCTCCGTTATCTGGCTATCGTAACAGCAATGCTGACTCGTCAATCTGGTGGCCTGTTAGTTATTGAGGAAGTGGATAATGGACTACACCCATCCAGAGCGCATGTCCTGATCAATATGTTGAGAACATTAGGACAACAACGCGGCATAGACGTCATTGTCACTACACATAACCCAGCTTTATTAGATGCTGCTGGCCCCAAAATGATCCCGTTTATCAGCGTCACACACAGAGATGATATAAGCGGAGAGAGCCTACTGACACAACTTGATGATATACAACAATTACCCAAGTTAATGGCTTCTGGCTCATTAGGTAGACTCTCTTCTGAAGGAAGAATTGAAGCAGCGCTTAAGCAAGGAGAAAAACAATGAGAAAAGTGCTGATTATTGACACTTCAATTCTATGTGTCTGGCTGGAAATACCTGGAATGTTAGATTGCGGAAGAGATAGTGATAAATGGAATAAAGATAGAATTGATGCAAAAATTGAATCAGAGAAAAAGAATAGCACAACATTTGTATTACCTTTGGCTACCATTATAGAAACGGGAAATCATATTGCGCAGGCTGCTCATAGTCGTCGAGAAAGAGCATTATTACTGGCAGAGATTATGAAAGATAGCGCAAATCAAAAAACCCCTTGGGCTGCATTTTCAGAACAATCAACTCTATGGTCTCCTGAGAAACTAATTACGTTAGCGGATGCGTGGCCTGAGTTGGCTAATCAAAAACTTTCATTGGGCGATACCACTATCAAAGATGTTGCAGAATATTATGCCAGTATGGGGTATCAGGTAGAAATCCTGACAGGAGATGAAGGTTTAAAATCTTATGAACCAGCAGCTCCAGTTGAAACGCCAAGACGAAGACAGAGAGGATAATACGTTAAAAGGGGCTTTATCTGAAAGCCCCTTTTTTCTTTATTCATCAAATATCAATATTCGCTGCTTTCAGGGCGTTTTCTTCGATAAAGGCACGGCGCGGTTCAACGGCGTCACCCATCAGGGTGGTGAACAGCTCGTCGGCGGTGATGGCGTCTTTTACCGTCACACGCAGCATACGGCGGCTTTCCGGGTCCATGGTGGTTTCCCACAACTGTTCCGGGTTCATCTCACCCAGACCTTTATAACGCTGGATAGCCAGGCCACGGCGCGATTCTTTCACCAGCCAGTCCAACGCCTGCTCGAAGCTGGCAACCGGCTGTTTACGCTCGCCACGCTCAACAAACGCATCTTCTTCGATAAGACCACGCAGTTTCTCACCCAGTCCATTGATTTTGCGATACTCATTGCCCTGCACAAACGCCAGGTCCAGCGCGTAATCAGAATCAACGCCGTGGGTACGCACACGCAACACCGGTTCATGGCGCTCGTTGGCATGACGCAGAATGAAGCTGTACGTGCTGCCGTGCTGCTCTTTTTCATTGAGGAACTGGATCAACGCTTCCATCCATGACTGAGCATCGGCCTGCGAACTCAACATGGCTTCCGTCAGCGACGGTTGATAAATCAACGCATTAAGCAGCGCACGGGGGTAACGACGCTCCATACGACCGATCAGCTTCTGCACGCTGTAGTGCTCCGCCACCAGTTTTTCCAGCGGCTCACCCGCCATTGCCGGAGCATGGGCGTTGGTGTGCAACGCGGCACCATCCAGCGCCAGCATAATCTGGTACTGGTCCATCGCGTCGTCGTCTTTGATGTACTGTTCCTGCTTGCCTTTCTTCACCTTGTACAGCGGTGGCTGGGCGATAAACACATGGCCACGCTCGATGATTTCCGGCATCTGACGATAGAAGAAGGTCAGCAGCAGCGTACGAATATGAGAACCGTCGACGTCCGCATCGGTCATGATGATGATGTTGTGGTAGCGCAGTTTGTCCGGGTTGTACTCGTCGCGACCAATGCCGCAACCCAGTGCGGTGATAAGCGTTGCCACTTCCTGAGAAGACAGCATCTTATCGAAACGCGCTTTTTCCACGTTCAGAATCTTACCTTTCAACGGCAGAATGGCCTGATTCTTACGGTTACGACCCTGCTTGGCGGAACCGCCTGCGGAGTCACCCTCCACCAGATACAGTTCAGACAACGCCGGGTCACGCTCCTGACAGTCCGCCAGTTTGCCCGGCAGACCAGCCAGATCCAGCGCACCTTTACGACGGGTCATCTCACGGGCTTTACGTGCGGCTTCACGAGCGCGGGCGGCGTCGATGATTTTGCCAACCACGATTTTGGCGTCGCTGGGGTTTTCCATCAGGTAGTCCACCAGACGGTCGTTCATCAGCGATTCCACCGCTGATTTCACCTCTGAAGACACCAGCTTATCTTTGGTCTGGGAAGAGAATTTCGGATCCGGCACCTTCACCGATACCACCGCAATCAGCCCTTCGCGCGCGTCATCGCCAGTGGCGCTGACTTTGGCTTTCTTGCTGTAGCCTTCCTTGTCCATGTAGTTATTCAGCGTACGGGTCATGGCAGCACGGAAGCCCGCCAGATGGGTACCGCCGTCACGCTGCGGAATGTTGTTGGTAAAGCAGTAAATATTTTCCTGGAAACCGTCGTTCCACTGCATCGCGATTTCCACGCCGATACTGTCTTTTTCAGCGCTGAAATAGAACACCTGCGGGTGAATCGGCGTCTTGTTACGGTTCAGGTACTCCACAAACGCCTTGATGCCGCCTTCATAGTGGAAATGGTCGGCTTTGTTCGCTTCGCGCTCATCGCGCAGGCGGATAGACACGCCAGAGTTGAGGAACGACAATTCACGCAGGCGCTTAGCCAGAATGTCATATTCAAACTCGACCATATTGGTGAAGGTTTCCAGACTCGGCCAGAAACGCACCGTGGTGCCGGTGGTGTCTGCATCACCGGTTACGCTCAGCGGTGCCTGCGGTTCGCCATGACGGTATTCCTGACGATGAATTTTGCCTTCACGGCGGATAACCAGCTCCAGCTTCTCGGACAGGGCGTTCACCACTGATACCCCTACCCCGTGCAAACCGCCGGATACTTTATAGGAGTTATCGTCGAACTTACCCCCCGCATGCAGCACGGTCATGATCACTTCAGCGGCGGACACACCCTCTTCTTCATGGATGCCCGTCGGAATACCACGGCCGTCATCCTGCACCGATACCGAGTTATCCGCATGAATAGTAACGACAATATCTTTACAATAGCCTGCGAGCGCTTCGTCGATAGCGTTGTCCACCACCTCGAATACCATGTGATGCAGACCGGTTCCGTCATCCGTATCACCGATATACATCCCCGGGCGTTTACGGACCGCATCCAGCCCTTTTAATACCTTGATACTTGAGGAGTCATAAGAATTCGACATCAACGTTTCTCGCTCATTTAGTCCTGTGATTGAACGGTTATTTTACCCTGTTCCACGCGGAACATCTTGCCATTTTCGCCCACCATGTCGCTAATCTGCTCAGCGGTGATGGCGCTGACGAACACCTGCGCCTGTGTTGCCTTCAACCGTTCGGCCAACAGGCGACGGCGGGTGCTGTCCAGCTCGGAGGCGAAGTCGTCGATCAGGTACAGACACTTCAGTCCGTTTTGCCGGGTCAGGAACTCGCCCTGAGCCAGCCGAAGCGCGCACATCAGCAGCTTGAGCTGACCGCGCGATAGCATATCCTCCACCGCCACGCCGCCTGCGCGGATACGAAAATCGGCCTTGTGCGGCCCCAGCGCGGTGTAACCTAACTGCCTGTCGCGCTCGAAATGGCGCTCCAGCAGTTCAGCGTAGTCGCTCTCTTTATCCCAGCCACGCTGGAAAGAGAAACTTAAGGAAAACTCAGGCAGAAACTGAGCGCAAGTGGACGCGATATCCGCAGCGATAGCAGCGCTATACTCAGCACGCCATTGGCTGATGCCCTCGGCCAGCGGCACCAGCTCGCGATCCCAGGCGCGCAGTTGCCCGTAGTGACTGACCTGGCGCAACGCCGCGTTACGCTGACGCAACAGCCTTTTCAGATTACTCCAGGCGCTGAAAAAACCGGGTTCGTTGTGAAAACAGCCCCAGTCCAGAAAAGCACGGCGGTATTTAGGGCCGCCGTTCAGTAGAGTGAAACCTTCCGGGGTGATAAGTTGGATAGGCAGCAGTTGCGCCAGCTCAGCCACTTTGTGGCCGTCGCTGCCGTCGATACGCACCGTGCTATCGCCGTCGCGGTTTTTACTCAACCCGACAGCGCGCTCACGCTCCTGCCCTTCGATACGGCCATGCAGAATGAACTCTGTCTGCTCATGACGAATGACCCTCGCGGCCTGAATGCTGCGAAACGCCCGGCCATGCCCTAGCGTGTAAATGGCTTCCAGCACACTGGTCTTGCCGCTGCCATTCGCCCCCACCAGAAAATTAAAGCCGGGAATCAGTGCCAGGTCGGCCGATTCGATATTACGGAAATCACGGATAAGAAGACGGGTCAGCGCCATATCACAACCATTTTGCCAGATTTGTTGCCCATACCAGACCGTGTCGCGCCCTTACCGATAACAAAACCCACCACACCGCCGATAACAACACGCCGCACCCAATGGCGCGGCGTGTAACAGCAGGCAGGCGCACAGAGGATTTACAGACGCATCGGCATGACCACGTAAGCCGCCGCCTGACTGGCAGCATCCTCAAGCTGGACGCTGGATACCGAATCCGTCAGCAACATGCGCACCTCTTCGCACTTCAGCGCATTGAGCACATCCAGCACGTAGCTGACGTTAAAGCCGATTTCCATCTCCGTACCACCGTATTCCACATCCAGAATTTCTTCCGCCTCTTCCTGTTCCGGGTTATTGGCGGTAATACGCAACTGGTTCTGATTGAGGTACAAGCGTACACCACGGAATTTCTCGTTCGACAGAATGGCCGCACGGGAAAACGCCTGACGCAGTAGATCGCAACTGGCTTCCAGCGTTTTGTCCGGGTTTTTCGGCAACACGCGGCGATAATCCGGGAAGCGGCCATCCACCAGCTTGGAGGTAAAGATAAAATCGCCGACATGAGCGCGAATGTTATTGCTGCCAATCTGCAGCTGTAACGGCGTGTCGCCGCCATCCAGCAGACGCACCAGTTCCATCACACCTTTACGTGGCACGATGACCGAATGTGACGGCAGAGACTGACCAACCGGCATGGCGCAAACCGCCAGACGGTGACCGTCGGTAGCGATAGTACGCAACTCCTCGCCGCCGGTTTCAAACAACATACCGTTGAGGTAGTAACGGACATCCTGATGCGCCATCGAGAACTGGGTGGCTTCAATCAGGCGTTTTAGCGTCGCCTGCGGCAAGGTAAATTCCACCTCGCTCTGCCAGTCGTCCAGGTTGGGGAAATCCGCCGCTGGCAGTGTGGACAGGGAGAAACGGCTACGCCCGGAACGCACCAGCATCCGATCGCCTTCCAGCGTAACGGAAATCTCCGCCCCATCCGGCAGGCCACGGCAAATATCGAATAACTTGCGCGCCGGTACGGTGGTAGCGCCCGGTTCATGGGGCTGCGTCAGCGCCAGATGCGCCACCATCTCCATTTCCAGATCGGTACCGGTCAACGATAACCGGCCTTCGCTGACCTGCAACAACAGGTTGCCCAGAATCGGCAACGTCGGTCGCCCGCCCAGCGGGCTGCTGACCTGTTGCAACGGTTTTAACAGATGCTCACGCTCAACGATAAATTTCATGATGTTATGACGATAAGGTTCGGATTAAATTGGAAAAATCTTCTTTGATGTCGTGACTTTCTTCGCGCAGCTGCTCTATTTTGCGGCAGGCATGCAGCACAGTGGTATGGTCACGGCCACCGAACGCGTCGCCGATCTCCGGCAGGCTATGGTTGGTCAGTTCCTTGGCCAACGCCATCGCCATCTGACGCGGACGGGCCACCGAACGTGAACGCCGTTTAGACAACAGGTCGGCCACTTTAATCTTATAGTACTCCGCCACCGTCTTCTGAATATTGTCGATGGTGACCAGTTTTTCCTGTAACGCCAGCAGGTCGCGCAGCGCCTCGCGTACAAAATCGATGGTGATCGAGCGGCCGGTAAAATTGGCGTTGGCGATGACACGGTTCAGTGCGCCTTCCAGCTCACGTACATTGGAACGCAGGCGTTTGGCGATAAAAAACGCCACTTCACCGGGCAGACGGATATCATTCTCGTCCGCTTTCTTCATCAGGATCGCCACACGGGTTTCCAACTCAGGCGGTTCGATAGCCACGGTCAACCCCCAGCCAAAGCGGGACTTGAGGCGATCTTCCACCCCATTGATCTCTTTGGGGTAACGATCCGACGTCAGGATGATCTGTTGATTGCCTTCCAGCAACGCATTAAATGTGTGGAAAAACTCTTCCTGCGAGCGCTCTTTATTGGCAAAAAACTGAATGTCATCGATCAGCAGCGCGTCCACAGAACGGTAGTAGCGTTTGAACTCTTCAATCGCGTTGTTCTGCAGTGCCTTCACCATATCCTGCACAAAACGCTCGGAATGCATATACACCACCTTGGCATTCGGCTTACGCGCCATGATGCCATTACCCACCGCGTGCAGTAGATGGGTTTTACCCAGACCAGTACCGCCATACAGAAACAGTGGGTTATACGCGCCACCAGGGTTATCCGCCACCTGGCGCGCCGCCGCGCGGGCCAACTGGTTGGATTTACCTTCCACGAAATTATCGAAGGTATGCTTGGGGTTCACGTTGGAACGATAGGTGTGTTCAGCCTGTGCCGACGGGGTTTCCCAACTCGGGCGCACCGGTGACGCCGTACGCACCTGAGGAGCGGCTACGGTAGCATTATGATTGCCGACGGGGACGACAACCGGCGCGGCAGGCTTACTGCCGACTTCAAAACGTAGCAACGGCGCATCCATGCCGCAGAAATCATTCAACAGTCCATTGATATTATTGATGTATTTATCGCGCACCCAATCCAGCACAAAGCGATTCGGGGCGTAAAGCGCCAGAGTGTTGTCACTCAGTTCCGCCTGCAACGGGCGTATCCACATACTGAATTCTGTGGCAGGTAACTCATCCTGCAAACGGGCAAGACACTGCTGCCAAAGCGAAAGTGACAC